>NZ_KE384072.1:0-257913 GCF_000423665.1 Solirubrobacter soli DSM 22325
TTCGGCCTCGACCACGCCCCCGGCGGCCTCGTCCTCGCCCAGGACCTCGTCAACACGTCGCTGATCGACCCGGCGATGGGCGTGCCCGACCTCCTCGCGACGGTCGAAGAGGCGCAGCGGTGGCTGGACGCCGCGCTGGCGGCGTGGGCGCGCGCGGCGCCCTGCGGCGCGGCGGCGCCCGGCGGCGCAGCGGCGCCCGGCGGCGCAGCGGCGCCCGGCGGCGCGGCGGCGCCCGGCGGCGCGGCGGCGCCCGGCGGCGCGGCGGCGCCCGGCGGCGCGGCGGCGCCCGGCGGCGCAGCGGCGCCCGGCGGCGCAGCGGCGCGCGGCGACGCGGCGACGCCCCGCGGCCCGCGCGCGGCGCCCGCCGGCGGGGCGGCGCCCGTCGTCACGCTCGCCGCGGCCGACCTCCCCCGCCTTCGGGCACTCCGCGAGGCCGTGCGCGCGGTCCTCCTCGGCGGCGACGCGGCCGAGGTTCCCTCGCAGATCGTCGAGCTCGAGCTCCGTGACGGCGTGGTCACCTACCGGGCGACCGGGGCCGGGTGGCGGGCGGTGGCGGCGCTCGTGCACGTCGAGCTCCTCCTCGCGCAGCACACGGGTGTGCTGGAGCGGTTCCGCAGCTGCGCGAACCCGGCGTGCGGCGCGGCGTTCTACGACCGCACGCGCAACGGGAGCCGCGTGTGGCACGACGCGAAGACGTGCGGCAACGTCATGAACCTGCGGGCGTCACGAGCGCGCCGCGCCCGTGGCTGACTACTGACCACTTTGCGTGGTTGCAGCGGAGGCGGGCATCGCGTCGCGTTGCTCACATGGAGGGATGTTCCGCGTCCTCTGCGCCATCGCCGTACTGGCCGTGGCGTTCGTCGCGGCGCCGGCGGCGGCCGCGGCGCCCGCGGACGACGCGGCGTCGATCGTCAGCGCGTTCGCCGCGCTGCCGCAGGGCGATGGCGGGAACGTGGTCGATCCGCTGCTCAAGGGCAACGCATACCCGTACTCGCAGGCGATGCTGGGCGAGGCGGCGCTGAGGACGTGGCGGCGGGATGGCGACCCGGCCGCGCTGGCGTTCGGCGAGCGGATGCTGCGCTGGGTGAGCGAGCACCCGTCGGGGCCGAAGCCGTCGTTCTTCGCGCTCGGTGCGACCGCCCGCGCCTTCGAGCTGCTGCCCACGAGGTCGCCGGTCCGCGACGCGGTCGCGCGCTGGCTGATCGCCTTTCCCGTTCCCACCCAGGAACTCGTCGACTACCACAGCAACAAGGACCTCGTGCTCGCTGAGGCGCTTACGACACTGTGCCGGCTCGCGTTGCGGCCGGATACGGCCGCTGTGTGCGCGACCGCGGCCCACCTGCTGGACGTCCATCTGACAGCGCGAGCCGCCGGCTACAGCGTGGGCCCTTCGGGCCGGCGGATGACGATCCTCGTCGACCCGCCGTACGCTCCGCCCGCCTACCAGCATCTGGTGCTCGGCTATCTCGCCCACATCGTCCAGAACGCGCCGCGGCACGACCGGGCGATCGAGCGTCAGCTCATCGCGGCGGCGCGCGGCTCGGTGGCGATCGTCGCGCCCGACGGGGACGCGGCCTATTGGGGCCGCTCGCAGGAGCAGTCGTGGGCGGTCGTGCTCGGCGCCTACGGACTGCGTGTCGCCGCGAGCCTGGACCGCGATCGCGCCGAAGCCGCGCAGTTCCGGAGCGTGGCGGACGCGATGGTCGGACGCTTCGACCGCGTCCACCGCGGCGGGCCGTACGGCGTCTGGATCGTCCCGGCGCTTCGCGAGGACCCTGCGTCGCGGCCGCCGGCGCTCGACGACTACGCGAACCTCGCCACCTACGCCGGGCTGACCGCGGTCGCCCTGACCTGGCTCGACCTGGCGCCGGTTGGTCGGGCGAACGGGCGCGGGCGACCGGTGGCGGCGGTGTTCGACGTCGGCGAGGACGCGTTCGCGACGGTGCGCCGCGGCGACGTCTGGTTCGCCGTACGCGAGCACTGGGCACGCGCGCACGACGGCGACCTCCGCTCGGACTTCGGCCTCCTGGCGGCGGAGCGGCGGGGCGCGGACGGCTGGCGAGCGCTCGTCGCCGTCCGACCGCTGACGGCGAGCGGCATGGACAGCGGCGGCCCGGTGCTGCGCACGCGGTCCGGGCAGGTCGGCTATCCCGATGGCACGGCACTGCGGGTGGACCGGCATCGGGCGGTCATCGTCACGGGCGGCTGGCGTGACGCGGGCGGTCGCCTTCTTCGCCGGGGAACGTTCCGCTTCAGCGCCGTCCCCGGCGGCGTGCGGCTCAGCTTCCCGGTGCGGGGCGGCGATCGGATCGAGTACTCCGTCTTCGGCGGCGCGCTCAGCGGCACCGCGGACGGCGTGAGGAGCGAGCGCGCGCGGACGACGGTGTCGCCGGGTGCCGTCACCATCGCGACCGCGGCCGGCTACGCCTCCGGCGACACCTCGAAGCTGACGCGCGGAACGCTCTCCGTGACCGCGCCGCGAACGGGGCGGCTCACCATCACGGTGCGGTAGTCACCCCGTGGCCGGACGCAAGCTCACGCAGGAGGAAGCGCTGGATCTTGCCGGTGGCGGTGAGCGGCCAGTCGGTGACGAACTCGATGTGGCGCGGGACCTTGAAGTCGGCCAACCGGCCCTTGCAGAACGCCGTGACCCCGTCGCGGTCGAGGTCGGCGCCGCGGCGCAGCTCGACGAACGCGAAGCCGACCTCGCCGAGCCTGGGATCCGGCACGCCGACGACGTAGGCCTGCTTGATCGCCGGGTGCTCGCTCAGCGCGCGCTCGATCTCCGCCGGGTAGGCGTTGGAGCCGCCGACGATGAACATGTCGGACTTGCGGCCGGTGATGGCGAGGTAGCCGTGCTCGTCGAAGTCGCCGAGGTCGCCGGTGTGGAACCAGCCGTCGGCGTCGATCACCGCGGCGGTCGCCTCGGGGTTCTCGTAGTAGCCCTGCATGACAAGGTGCCCGCGCACGCACACCTCGCCCTCCTCCCCCGCGCCGAGCTCGTCACCCGTCGCGGTGTCGACGACCTTGAGCTCGAAGTCGCTCACCGGGAAGCCGCGGCCTGAGGTGATGACCTCGGGTGGATCGTCGAGCTTCGGGATCGTGGTGATCGAGGTCGTCTCGGTCATGCCATAGACCGGGAGGATGCCCTTCATCCCGAGGCGGTCGACGATCGCCTGGATGACCTCCGGCGGGTTGTTGGCCCCGCCGATCCAGCCGGTCTTGAGCGAACTGACATCGGCGGTGTCGATCGCGTCGTGGTTCAGGAGGTCGATGAAGTGGGTCGGGATGCCGCTGAGCACCGTCACGCGCTCGCGCTCGATCAGGCGGAACGCCTCGGCGACGTCCCAGCGCTCCATCAGGATCATCGCGCCGCCGGTGATCAGTGGCGGCAGCACCCCGGTGCAGGCGCCGGCGATGTGGAAGAACGGCATGTGGTTCATCACCCGCGACGACGCGTCGATGTCCATCGCCTCGGAGATCGAGCACTCGTTGCGGAGCACGCGGCTGGAGTGCACGGCGCCCTTCGGGTAGCCCGTGGTGCCGCTCGTGTAGACGATGAAGCTCGGGTCGTCGTAGGCGATCGCGTCGACGTCGATCTCGGTCTCCGTCGCGTCGAGGAACGCGTCCCACTCGGGCGTGCCGATCACGACCACGTCGCGCAGCTCCGGCAGGTCCTCCTCACGCAATCGCTCGAGCATGGCGAGATAGTCGATCCCGACGAACTCCCCGACCATCACGAGCAGCTTCGCGTCGGACTGCCTGAGGATGTAGGCGACCTCCTCGGTCTTGTAGCGGGTGTTGACCGCGACGACGACCGCGCCGATCGAGTTCGCCGCCAGCCAGAGCAGGATCCACTCGATGTGGTTGGGGACCCAGACCGCGACGTGGTCGCCGCGCCCGACGCCCGCGGCGCGTAGCGCGCACGCCACCCGGGTCACCTCACGCTGGGTCTCCGCCCAGGACAACCGGCGGTCGCCGAACACGAGCGCGTCGCGATCCGGATGCGCGTCCGCCGTCAGCGCCAACTGCTGCGCCAGGGTGATCGGCCGCCACGGGTAGCGGTCGCCGGCCTCTCCTCGCACGATCATCGCGTCAGTACCCCTTGCCCGAGACCCACCCGCCGTCGACGCACAGCACCTGCCCGGAAACGTACTCCGCGCCCGGGCCGCAGAGGAACACCGCCGCGCCGTGCAGGTCCGACGTCTGTCCCCAGCGCCCCAGCGGCACGTTGTCGCGGATCAGCGCCGCGAACGTCTCGTCCTCGAAGTAGGTCGCGGTCAGCGAGGTCTCGATGACGCCCGGGCCGATCGCGTTGACGCAGATCCCCTTCTCTCCCAGCTCGAACGCCATCGCTTTGGTCATACCAATCACACCCGCCTTGGTGGTGCTGTAGGCGATTCGGTTCTTGAGCCCGAGGACGCCCGCGATCGACGCGATGTTGACCACCCGCCCGCCGGGCGCCATCCGCCTGATCACCGCCTGCGAGCAGATGAACGCGCCGGTGAGGTTGACGTCGAGCGTCCGCCGCCACTCCGCGAGGCCGTGGTCGAGGAACGCCGCCTGGTGGCGGATGCCGGCGTTGTTGACGAGGAAGTCGAGTTGCCCGAACTCGTCGTGGATCGACGCCACCGCCTCCTCGACGGCGTCGGCGTCGGTGATGTCGACCCCGAACCCGGGTCCGCCGAGCTCGTCCGCCGCGCGCTCGGCGCCCTCGGCGTCGACGTCCAGCACCGCGACCCGCGCGCCCTCGTCCACGAACGCGCCCGCGAGCGAGCGCCCGATGCCACCCGCCGCCCCGGTGATGATCCCCGCCCGCCCTTCAAGCTGTCGGCTCATCGGGCGACCTCCTTCCGCCGCGCGGCCTCGACGACGTAGTCATCGAGGTTCGCCGCGCGGGTCATGTGCCAGTAGTCGACGACGCGGAACGGCGTCGTCACGACGACGCGCCCGCGCGAGTTGCGGTAGTACGTCTCCATCGCCGGGTGCGTCCACACCATCCGCTCGTGCGCGGCGTCGACGCGCTCGTTGTAGGCGTCGTAGACATCCTGGCGAACCTCGATCGCGCCTGCGCGGGCCGCCAGCATCCGCTCGAGCAGGTCGAGGATGTAGTGCAGCTGCGCTTCCGCGCTGCCGATCAGCGACCCGCCGTGCCCCGCCTGCGTATTCGGCCCGTAGACCATCAGCAGGTTCGGGAACCCCGGCACGGTCGTGCCCAGGTAGGCGCGCGCGTCCTCGTCGTCCCACACGTCGTGCAGCGCGATGCCACCCCGCCCGCGGATGTCCATCGGCGCCAGGAAGCGCACGACGTCGAAGCCGGTTGCGCACACGAGCACGTCGAGCTCGACGCCATCGACGGCATGCGTGGTCACCGACGTGATCGGGTCGGTGATCAGCGTCACGTCGTCACGCCGCAGGGCCGCGTACCACCCGTTGTCGAGCAGGATCCGCTTGCCGAACGGCGGGTAGTGCGGCAGCACCTTCGCCATCAGGTCCGGCCGGTCGCCGAGCTGCGACTCGATGTAGCGCGTGAAGAACTCCCGGTGCCCGTCGTTGACCCGGTTGACCGAGCGCTCGGGATGCTCCCACGCCGGGTCCTTCTGCAGCGCCGGGTGGACCTTGTCGTTGAAGGTCCAGCCCGAGCGCAGTCGATACCAGCGGCGGTACAGGTCGACGTTGCGCATCAACCAGCGCTCGCCCTCGGGAACGGTCTCGTGGAACTGGTCGAATGGCGCCGCCCACTGCGGCGAGCGCTGGAAGACGGTGACGTGCGCCGCCTCCTCGCAGACCGCGGGCACCAACTGCATCGCCGACGCGCCGTTGCCGATCACCCCCACCCGCTTGCCCGCGAGTGAGAGGTCGTCGGGCCAGCGCGCGGTGTGGACCACGTCGCCCGCGAAGGCGCGCAGATCGAGCGCGGGCCACTTCGGCTTGTTGAAGCCGCCCACCGCGGTGATGACGACGTTCGCGCGCTCCTCCCCGGCGGAGGTGGTCAGCACCCACTCCTGCGCGTCCTCGTCGTAGTCCGCCCGGGTCACCTCCGTGTCGAAGCGGATCCGCTCGCGCACCCCGAACTGGTCCGCGAGGTCCTCGAGGTACTGGTGCAGCTCGTCGCGCAGCGCGAAGTACATCGTCCAATCACGCGGAGCGAACGAGAACGAGTACAGCGCGCTCGGCGTGTCGACGCCGGCGCCCGGGTAGTCGTTCTCGAGCCAGGTGCCGCCGACGGTCGGGTTGCGCTCGATGACGGCGTGCGGGATGCCGGCCTCGGCGAGCTTGATCGACGCGGCGATGCCCGAGACGCCCGCGCCCACGATGATCGCCCGGAAGCCTTCAGGCACCCGCTCCGGTGCGCGCGGCGGAGCGCCCAGCCCGAGCTCGTCGGCGATCATCGGCCCGTACTCGGGCGGGACCTCCTCACCCATCGCGACGCTGAGCATCCGCACCAGCTCCGGGTGCGACGGGCGCGGGAGGCGCG
Organism: Solirubrobacter soli DSM 22325; assembly: GCF_000423665.1. GTDB lineage: Bacteria > Actinomycetota > Thermoleophilia > Solirubrobacterales > Solirubrobacteraceae > Solirubrobacter > Solirubrobacter soli. The sequence goes on from NZ_KE384072.1 coordinate 6,479, forward strand.
GCTCGCCGGCGCCGATCGCCACTTCCGCCGCCGCCCGGATCTCGGCCTGGATCGCCGGCGGCAGCCCGCCGTCGTGGTTGTCGTCGAGCCCCTTCTGGCGCGCCGGGGCGTACGGCGGGTGCAGCCACTTCTCGTCGCCCGTGTACATGACGAGCGTCGGGATCAGCGCGGGGATGTTCGCCTCGTCGAAGGCGCTCATCGCCGCAGTCCGTCCAGGATCATCTCGGCGTAGAGCTCCCCCACCTCGCGCTCGCCGCCGCGCGTGGGGTCGAACCAGTGGTACGTCCACATGGTCATGCCGACGATGCCGAACGCGACGACCTTCGGATCGCCGCGGTCGGCCAGCACGCCCTCGGCGATGCCGCGCTGGACGACCTCGATCACGTAGCCCTCGAACTCGTGCCGCTTGCGCAGCACCGCCGCGTAGCGCTCGCCCTCCAACTGGCGGCGCTCCTGGTAGAAGATCTCGATGTCGTTGCGCCAGCGGGCGGCGCCGACGACGAGGATGTCGCGCACGAGCCGGCGAACCAGCTCGTCGGCGGGCACGTCCGGCTCGGCCAGCAGCTCGCGCATGCGCTCGAGGTGGTAGTCGATGAAGCGGTCGTGGATCTCGTGCAGCAGCGCCTGCTTGGACGCGAAGTGGTGGTAGAAGCCACCCTTGGTCACCTGCGCGCGATCGACGATCGACTGGACGGACGTGGCATCGAACCCCGCCGTGCCGAACAGCTCGGTCGCCGCGTCGAGCAGGGCCTGCCGGGTGGCCTCCGGGTCGCGCGTCCTGCGTCGGGGCTCCGCCTTCGTCACTTCGCCCGCTGGGCCCGCGCCCGCTCGGTCGCCTCGACGTCGATCGTCAGGCCCTCCGGGTCGTGCTCGGGGTCGCCGACGATCACGACGCCATAGTCGCGCAAGGCGCCCTCGATCGTCACGTAGCCATCGCGCACGTCGATCTTGACGCGCTCCGGCTCGCGTTCGAGCGGGTCGCCCCACCCGCCGCCGCCGTTGGTCAGGTAGCGGAAGATCGTGTTCGGCCGGGTGTCCCACATCGGCACGCGGGCGAAGTAGAAGTACTCGCCGTCCGGGTCGGGCAGCTTCGTCTCCGGGTCCAGCGTTCCGGCGACCGGCGTGATGCCGTCGGGGGAGTCCTTGCCGGTGAGCGGGAGCTCGTGCCGCTGCGAGACGTCGAACGCCTCCGGCTCGATCACCCACGTCCCGCCCGTCGGCCCGTACTCGCCGCCGTTGACGCCTGTGCCGCTCGGCTTCTTCAGATGCAATGGCATCGAGAAGTGGTGCGACTCGCGCAGGAACATCGTGTCCTTCAGCACCGCCGCGCCGCCGCGGTTGTAGCCCGCGCCGCTCGTGTCCGGCGCGTACTCCTTTCGCAGCACGACCGCCGGCATGTCGGCCTCGATCGCCTCGGTCGCCGGGTCGAGGTTGTTGGCCAGGTAGAAGACCTGGTAGCTGTCGGCGTCGCCCTCGCGGGTCGCGCCCCACGGGCCGTGCTCGCCGCCGACCTGTGCGACGGACAGCCACGGCGTCCCGTCGTCGAGCGCGCCGTGGGCGTTGTGGATGCTCAGGGAGCCGAAGTCGCCGCCGACCGCGCGCTCGCCCATCGGCTTGTCGAGCGCGCGCAGGATCGCGTTCAGCAGCGTCTGCGAGCTCTCCCAGTAGAGGAAGATCGGGCCGTCCGGCGGGTAGGCGTTGGCGACGCTGGCCTCCGGCAGCACGATGTCGATGTCACGGTACGCCGCGCTGGTGAACGGCGAGCGCGGGTCGAACAGCATCTTGAACGCGACGCCGACCGCGGTCTTGGTGTCCAGCCAGCCGGCGTTGATCGTCGTCGGGGCCTGGCGCGAGGAGCCGGAGAGGTCTACCTCCACGCGGTGCCCGCGCTTGGTGATCTTGACCTTGATCGTATAGCCGCCCTCGGAGTCGTCGATGCCATCGGCGTCGAACATGTCCTCGGCCTCGTAGACCCCGTCCGGCAGCAGCTCGGTGATCGCCTCGCGCATCGTCTCGGCGGACACGTCGCACGCGTAGCGCATGCTGCCGTGCACGGCGTCGAGGCCGTAGCGGTCGATGGTCTCGGACAGCTGGCGCTCACCGAAGCGCAGGTTCTCGCAGATCGTCTTGATGTCAGGCAGCAGCAGGCCGCCGAAGCGGGCGTTGTCGAAGATCAGCGACCACGCGGACTTGACGGGCTTGTCGCGGCTGTAGAGCAGCTGCGGCGCGATCACCAGGCCGTTCTCGAAGACGTCCTTCTTGGTGCCGGCGAAGCCGCCGGGGACGACGCCGCCCATGTCGAGCATGTGCGCCTGGAGGTTGACGAAGCTGACGATCGTCCCGTCCTGGAACACCGGCCGGATGAAGCACACGTCGTTGACGTGGGTACCGATCCGGTACGGGTCGTTGACCATCAGGATGTCGCCCTCGTGCAGGTTCTCCGGGCCGTACTCGACCACGGCGGAGCGCACCGCGTCGGTCATCGTGCCGATGAACAGGACGAGCGAGTTCGACAACGCCGGCATCGAGTACTCGTGCTCGGGCGGGCCGGAGATCGTCGCGGCGAAGTCGTACCAGTCGCGCAGGATCACGCTGAACGCGTTGTTCAGCAGGCCCGTGCACATGTGCTGGACGATGTAGCGGTAGCGGCTGCCGAGCACGGAGGCCGTGAAGCGCTCGCACTGGTAGCGCTCCTCGAACTCGGCGTCGCTCAGCTCGCGGATCAGCTTGTTCGGCTGCTCGTACAGGAGCTCGGTGGCCGTCATGAGTTCCTCTCGATCACGATCTCGCCGTAGCGGCCGACGGTAGCGCGCTGGCCCGGGCAGACCTGGGTGGTGGAGAGCTCCTCGCGGATGATCGCCGGGCCCTCGATGACATCGCCGGACTGGAGCTTGGCGCGGTCGTACTCGCGCGCCGTCACCTCCTCGCCGTAGATGTACTTCAGGGTGATCTCGCGGCCGGCGTCGGGCGCGCCGCCGTTGCGGCGGTCGATCGGCGGGTAGGCGACCTTGTCGATCGGCACCTTGGCCTGCACGCGGTAGGTCACGCCCTGGACGGGCAGCGCGTCGAACCGGTTGCCCGTGCGCTGCTGGTAGGCGACGTGGAAGCTCTCGATCATCGTCTCGATCGCGTCGGCGTCGATGCGACCGCCGGGCACGTCGATGAACGGCGTCTCCCAGGTCTGGCCGACCAGGCGGGCATCCATCGAGCGCTCGAACTCGACGCCCTGCACGCCGTCGCCGAGCTCATCGCGCAGCCCCTCCTCCATCTGGGTGAAGAGGTCGTCGACGGCTTGCGCCGTGTCGTCGCTCAGCACCTGGTACGAGCTGCGGCTGTCGGCGTAGACGAGATCGCTCGAGAGCAGGCCGAGCGCCGAGAACAGGCCCGGGTGCGGCGGGACGATGACGCTCCGCACGCGGGTCTCGTCCAGCAGCGCGGGCAGCATCATCGGGCCGGCCGCGCCGAAGGCGAGCAGGCTGTAGTCGCGCGGGTCGACGCCGTGGCCGATCGAGATGTCGACGATGCCCTCGGCGATGTTGTTCAGGCCCATCCGGTAGGCGTAGGCGACGCGCTCGCCGAGGTCGAGGCTCGAGTCGAGCGTCTCGAACGCCTCGCGGGCGAGGTCCTTGTCGAGGGTCAGGCTTCCTCCCGCGAAGCGGCCGGGGTCGAGGATTCCGATGAGCAGGAAGGCGTCTGACATCGTCGGCTCCGTGCCGCCTTTGCCGTACGCGGCCGGGCCGGGGTCGGCCCCTGCGCTGCCGGGGCCGACCTGGATCTCGCCCGCCCGATTGATCGAGACGATCGAGCCGCCGCCGGCGCCCAGGGAGGAGATCTCGGTGGAGAGCGCGTTCACGACGAGGTCGTGCTCGAGCTCGAACGTCGTGTTCACGGTCGGCTGGCCGTCGGTGACGATGCTGATGTCACAGCTCGTGCCCCCGACGTCGGCGCAGAGCAGGTTCGGTTGCTGGATCCGCTCCCCGAAGTGGGCCGCGGAGACCGTTCCCGCCGCGGGGCCGGAGAAGACGACGCGGAACGGCGCCGCCATCGCGTGGTCGCGGGCGACGAGCTGCGCCGCGCAGTCGGCGAAGTTCAGCTGGCCGGGGAAGCCGAGGTCGGTCAGGCCGGCGGCGAGCCGGTCCGAGTACTTCGTGTAGATCAGCTTCATGAACACGTCGACGACGGTCGTCGACGCGCGCGGATACTCCTTCGCGAGTGGTGACACCTCGGCGCTGATGGAGACCGCCACGTCCTCGCCCAGCACCTCGTGGGTGAGCTGGCGCAGCCGCTCCTCGTGCTGCGCGTTGACGTAGGCGTTGATCAGGCAGATCGCGACGCCCTCCACGTTGCAGCGTTTGAGGACGGTCAGCTGCTCGCGGGCGTGGGCTTCGTCGAGCTCGATCAGCGTGTCGCCGGTCGCCAGCAGGCGCTCCTTGACGCCCCGCCGGAGGTAGCGCGGGACGAGCGGACGAGCCGCGTCCCCGAACGAGCGCCGCCACCCGGGGTCGGTCAACGCCTCCAGCGGCCGCCACGTGCGGCCCACGTCGAGGATGTCGCGATGACCCTCGGTGGTCAGAAAAGCGATCTTCGGAAGCTTGCGCGTGATGATCGCGTTCAGCCCCACCGTGCTGGCGTGGTTGAACACGGTCGCGTCCTGCACGCCCACTCGCTCCGCGCCGGTGAGCACCGACCGCTCGGTCTCGGTCCGCAGCGTCGGGACCTTGGTGGTGATGATCCGCCCGTCGCGGACCGCGACCACGTCCGTGAACGTGCCGCCGACGTCGACGCCCAGCATCAGACGGCGTCGATCAGCAGCTGGATCCCGCCGAGCAGCGGGCCGGGCTCACGCTTGACCGAGCACAGGCAACGCTGGCACTTGGTCACGTTCCACCAACCCCCTTCGGAGAGCACCGGATACGCCTGGAGCGCGGCCTCCCCGCACTCGGGGCACTCGCCCTCGACGTCCTCCCTGGGAACGTCCACGTGCTTTTCCGTCGGCCGCGGATACACCTGCATCAGCTCGCTCCTCCTTCATTCCGACCGGTCGGTATGTTCTAGCGCCGGGTCCCCGATCCGTCAAATCCCACGTGAGAGCGAGGCGAGGCCGCGACGTGTGTGGTGGGCGGGCGCGGCGCCGCGCGGGCGGCGCGGCGTGAGGCGGGCGGAGCGGGCGGCGCGGCGCGGGCGGCGCGGCGCGGGCGGCGCGGGCAGCGCGGCGTGAGGCGGCGCGGCGCGGGCGGCGCGGGCGACGCGGGCGACGCGGGCGGCGCGGCGCGGGCGACGCGGGCGGCGTGGCGCGGGCGGAGCGGCGCGGGCGGCACCCCGCGGCGCGGCGCGATCTCGGCCGGGGGTGGGTGACGAGAAGGTCCACATTGGACCCTCTCGTCACCCACCCCCAGCAATGCGCCAACTCGAACAGAACGAACGTGATCGATATGCCTTCACAGAGGCCACTACGAAGCACGATCAGCCAATAGCGCACCCAGGCGGCGCCGGCGAGCCGATCGCGCGCGACGCGGCGCGACGACGGCGGGCGTTCGCGAGCAGGGCCACCGCACGGGGGCGTCGCAGCGCGCGGCGCTGGGTGGCGCGGCGTGTGTGCGCGGCGGCGAGGCGCGGGGCGACAACGGCGGCTTGGGGGAGCGGCGCGGCCCGCAAGGCCGTCGCGGCGCGCGGCGGCGCGGCCGCAAGGCCCTCGCGGCGCGCGGCGACGGTGGCGCGGCGTGGTGCGCCGCGGCGAGGCGAGGCGCGCAGTGTGGTCCGCGGCGGCGAGGCGCGCGCCGGCGGGGCGCGCCGCGCGGCGTGGTGCGCCGCGGCGAGGCGAGGCGAGGCGCGCAGTGTGGTCCGCGGCGGCGAGGCGCGCGCCGGCGGGGCGTGGTGCGCGGCGTGGTGCGCCGCGGCGAGGCGAGGCGCGCGGTGTGGCGAGCGGCGGCGTGGCGCGCGCCGGCGGGGCGCGACGCGCGGCGTGGCGAGCGGCGGTGCGGCGCGCGGCTGCGAGGCGTGGTCCGCGGCTGCGGGGCGCGGGGCGCGGGGTGGCGTGCCGGCGGCCGCGTCGGCGCGGTCAGCCGTGGATCTTCAGGGAGCGGTGGCTCGCGGCGTACGGGACGCCGTCGGAGGTCAGTTTCGGGGCGATCACGGTGAGGCGGACGACTCGGGCGCGGGGGACGCGCGGGGAGTTCAGCCGCGTCAGGGCGGCGAGCTTGCGGTGCACGGACACGTGGCGGGCCTTGCAGGTGCGGCACTTGGCGATCCGCCAGCGCAGGGTCACGCGCTTGCCGATCAGGCCCGGCGAGGTGCGCAGGGCGACGCGCCAGAGGCCGTGCCAGCGCTTGACGGAGCGGGTGTCGACGAGGCTCGCGGACTTGCCGGCGACCACCCACGCCTGGCACGCGGAGCCGGCGACGAAGGTGGTCGTCGGGTCGGACTGGATGCAGACCTGGTAGCGGCCCGCGGGGAGCTTGGGGACGGTGACGGGCTTGGAGAGGTCGAGGCCGTAGGTGTTGACGACCGCGCCGGCGCGGTTGTAGACGACGAGGCGGGTGAGCGGGGCCGCCTCGTTCGCCCGCGACAGCGCGAGCACGCCGCTCGGCGCGACCTGCAGGCCGAGTCCGGGGTCGTACATCGTCACTGGGGCGGACGCGAGCGCTTCGGCGCTCCCGCCGGCGTTGCGGGCGACGACCACGCAGGTGATCGGGTGCCCGAGGTCGGCGGGCGCGGGCTTGTACGTGGCCGGGCCGGACTGCAGCAGCGCGCCGGTGTCGGCGGCGATGAAGTCGAACGACACCTGCGGACTGCCGGTCCAGGCGGGCGACTGGCACGTGAGGGGATCGCCGGGCGCGAGCGCCGCCCGCGTCGAGGCACGCGGGCCGATCGGCGGGTTGGGGTCACCGGCCAACCAGGAGGCGATCGCGGGGGCGGTGACGTCGATGTAGCCGGTGCGCTCGCCGGGGTCGCAGTCGGCCTCGTCGTCGTCGACGATGATCGACTCGACGCCGACCAGCTTGCCCCCGGCCACGAGCCCGCCACCGCTGTCGCCGAAACAGGTCGCGCCGGAGAGCGTCTGCCCGCACAGCATCGCCGGGACGCCGCTGACGCACCGGTAGGCGCGGACGAGGCCCTGGTCGAGCGAGTGCAGCCGGTCGTCGCGGGCGGTCTCGCTCGTCTGGCCCCAGCCGTACACCCGCCCCGGGCTCGCGGGAGCGGAAGCGAGCCCGATCGGGCGCACGGCGGCGCCGCTGACGTCGAACGGCGTCGCGACGGTCAGCACGGCGACGTCGTAGCCGCGCAGGGCGGGGTCGTAGCTGGGGTGCACGGAGATCGCGGACGCCCTGCGGGTCTGGATTCGCGACCAGTCGCCCCACAGGTGCCCGTCGACGATGCCCGCGACGACCGAGAGCGCTCCGGGCGGGCGCTGCTTGCCACGATCGAGAACGCAGTGCGCGGCGGTCAGGATGCGGTCGGCGGCGATGATCGTCCCGCTGCAGAGCGTCGCGCCCTCGCCGTTGACCGCGGACACGGACACCGACCACGGCGCCTCCTCGGGCGACGTGACAATGTTCCCGCCGACGATCTGCTTCGGCTTGCCCTGGGCGTGCGCCTGCGGCACCGCGCCGAGCAGCACGACGAGTCCAACCAGACACACCCATTGCTGAGCACTTCCCCACCTACGAAGCCCGCCCATCGGGACTACCGTAACCCGGCGCGGGGTGGCAGGTCAACATTCCGGGTACGCCCGAGGCCGTGAACGCGTTCACCGACCTCGTGCTCCGCCAGCTCGCGGCGGACCTCAAAACCGCCCCCGAGGCGCTCCGGCGGCGGTTTTCGGACGAGGGCCGCGCGGCACGCTGCCACACGATCGACGACCTGCGGGCGATGGCGAAACGAACCGTGCCCCAACCCGTGTTCGAGTACGTCGACGGCGCCGCTTGGGGTGAGGTCACGTACCGCCGCAATCGCACCGGTTTCGAGCGCTTCGAGCTGCAGCCGCGCATGCTCGTCGACGTCTCGGACATCGACATGGCCACGACGGCGCTCGGCCGCGAGATCGCGCTGCCGATCATCGGCGCGCCCACCGGGATGACCGGCCTCAATCACCACGACGGCGAAGGCGCGGTCGCGCGCGCCGCCCACGCCGCCGGGACGATCTACACGCAGTCGGCGCTCTCCTCGCTCTCGATCGAGGAGGTCAGCGCGGCGGCGCCCGGGCCGAAGTGGTTCCAGCTCTACGTGATGAGGGACCGCGGGATCGCCCGCGACCTGCTCGCGCGCGCCTCGGCCAACGGGTACGAGGCGCTCGTGCTGACCGTCGACGTCGCGGTCGCCGGCGTGCGTGAGCGCGACGTCCGCAACCGCTTCTCGGTGCCGCCGCGGCTGACCTTGAAAGCCGCGGCACAAGGCCTCACCCGCCCACGGTGGTCGGCCAACTTCATGGTCCGCCCACGGCTGACGACCGGCAGCGTCGGCTACGGCGGCGGCGCGGTCAGCCATGCGGCGTGGGTGAACAGCCAGTTCGACCCGACCGTGACCTGGGACGACCTCGCCACGTTCCGCGAGCACTGGGACGGCCCGTTGCTGCTCAAGGGCGTCATGCGCCCGGACGACGCCGTCAAGGCGGTCGAGCACGGCGTCGAGGGCATCATCGTCTCCAATCACGGCGGCCGGCAACTCGACCACGTCTCCTCGACGATCGAGGCGCTGCCGCCGATCGCGGACGCCGTCGCCGGCCGCGCCGAGCTCTACCTCGACAGCGGCATCCGCCGCGGCACGGACATCATCACCGCGCTGGCGCTGGGCGCGCGCGCAGTCCTGATCGGCCGGCCGCTCGTCTACGGCCTGGGCGCGGCGGGTGAGGCAGGCGCCCGGCGAGCGTTCGAGCTCCTGCGCGGCGAACTGGCCACGGCGCTCGCGCTCGCGGGCTACCCGCGGATCTCAGACCTCGGACCCGAGGCCGTCAAAGTCAGGTGAAGTCGCCGTCCTCGGGCTGCCAGTTGGGCACCCCGTCGGGGCGGTCCTCGTACTGTTGCTCCGCGAACTCCAGCGGAACCTGGGGTGAAGCGGCGTGGTGCGGGAAGGGCGGCGCGTCGTTGTGAGACGTGGCCGGCTGAGCTGATTCGGGAGTCATCACCCGACAAACCTTGAACGTCGCGGCGGCGGATCCGCGTTAACAACGGTGATGTCCCCCCGTGCGGGGGGTGCGACTCAGGAACCTCCAAGGGTCTTCGCAGGCCGCTCCAAGCGCCCGCGGCGAAGGTGGCGACATGACCAACGATCACCTTCGCCAGCGTCTTCCCAACCGGCGCTTCCGCCGGCTCTTCCCGGCCGCCGTGGCCGCGGTCACGATCGCCGCGAGCGCTCCGTTCGCCGCGTCCGCCCACGCCGACACCCACCCGCGCCCGAAGCCGAAGGCCGCCCACGTGGACTCGCCCGGCAAGATCCCGGCGACGCTGAAGGCGAGCACGATCCGCGGCGACGAGGTCGCGAGCGCGGGCGAGGTCTAGTCGCGGCGACGCGGACGCAGGGCGGGCGGCGCATCCGTGCGGCGGCGGGCACCGCGCGGGCGCTCGGGGGAGCGCCGGTAGCGGTCGAGCATGCGGCGCACCTCGTCCAGTTGCGGGGCGGGGCGCGAGGACTTGGGTTCAGGTGTCGGGTCGGGCACGGCGCGGGACTTACCCGGCGGCCCTGATTTTCACCGGGTTTCGTTTGTGAACTGACCACGGCATCCGGCAGACTGGCGGGAATGCGCCTGGATCACGGAGGTCTGCTGGTATCGGACGTCGAGCGCGCCGCCCGGTTCTATGTCGACGCGCTCGGCCTGGAGCGCATCCCGCGCCCACCGACGTTCGACACGCCGGGGGCGTGGCTGAACGTCGGCGAGCACCACCAGATCCACCTGATCGGCGAGACCGAGCCCGGCCGGGCGCTGCACATGAACCCGGGCCTCGACGGAGCCGAGATCGCGATCGGCTACGGCAACCACCTGGCGCTCGTGGTCGACGACCTGGACGCGGCCGTCGCGCGCGCCCGCGCAGCGGGCGTGGAGCCGGGCGGCGAGATCATCGCCCGCGGCGACGGCGTCCGCCGCACGTTCGTCACCGACCCGGACCGCAACATGATCGAGCTGATGGAGTTCGGCGTCCCCGTGACGGGCGAGGAGCCGCGGCTCACCGCCCCGCAGCGCTAGGTACCGCGTCCCCCGCCGGCGAGGTCCCCCGTGCGTAAGGGCGCCCGGCGAACATGTAGAGCAGACCCGAGCCGACGACGATCGCGCAGCCGATCACGACGATCCACTTGTCGGTCCACGCCACGTCGTCCCCGCCGCGCGGCCAGGCGAGGTTGAGCGCGCCGCCGACGCCGTAGACGAACGCCGCGATGTTCACCGGCCAGCCCCACCTGCCGAGCGTGAACTTGCCCTTCGGGACCCAGCCGCGCGAGCGGGCGATCAGCGCCGCCAGGACGACCAGCTGGAAGGCGATGTAGATGCCGGCGGCGGCGAACGAGATGACCTTCAGCAGCGCGCTGTCGGAGATGATCTCGGCGATCGCGACGATCGCGGCGGGCACGACGGCGGCGACGGTCAGCGCGACCGGCGGGACGTGGCGGGCGGGCGAGAACCGCGACAGCGCGTCGGATGCGAACACCATCTTGTCGCGGGCGTAGGAGTAGATCAGCCGCGAGGCCGCAGCCTGCAGGGAGAGCACGCAGGACACGAAGCTGATCAGGACGATCACCGTGATGATCTTCGAGCCGACGGTGCCGAAGACATCGGTCAACACCGCACCCACCGGGTCGGCCAGCTCGCCGCTGAGGATCGCGTTGAAGTCCGGCTGGGCGAGGATCAGCGCGCACGTGATGAGCAGGCTGGCGGCACCGCCGATGTAGATCGTGCGGCGCATCGCGACCGGGATCGTCTTGCCCGGGTCCGGGACCTCCTCGGCGACGTCGCCGCAGGCCTCGAAGCCATAGAACAGGTACAGGCCGAGCAGCGCGGCGGCGAGGAACGCGCCCAGGTAGCCGCCGTCGTCGCCCGTGCCGAGCCCGTCAAAGAGCACGCCGAAGTCGTGGTGGCGCTCGAAGAGCAGCAGCCAGAGGCCGACGAACAGCGCGCCGATCAGCTCGGCGACGAAGCCGGCCATCGCCACCCGCCCGAGCGTCCTCGTGCCGCTCAGGTTCACGAACAGCGCGATCAGCATCAGCGCGGCGGCGATGAGCACGGTCGTCGTCCGGCTCGGTGTGAAGTCGAACAGCGAGCCGATGAACGGCACCGCGCCGGTCGAGACGCTGGCGACGGTGGCGATCAATGCCCATCCGTAGATCCAGCCCGTGATCCACGCCCAGCGGCGGCCGATCAGCCGCCGCGCCCATGGATAGATGCCGCCCGCGACGGGGAACTGCGCGACGATCTCGGCGAACACGAGCGCGACCAGCAGCTGACCGAGCCCCGCGATCACGACGCTCCAGATCATCGGCGGCCCACCGGCTACGAACGCGAGCGCGAACGTCGAGTACACGCCGACCACCGGCGACAGGTACGTGAAGCCGAGGGCGAAGTTCTCCCACAGCCCCATCCGGCGCTCGAAATGACTCTCGTAACCGAGCTCCGCGAGTTGCGCGGCGTCGTCCGTCTGCACGCTGGTGGTCGTCATGTGCGGAACGCTACAACCCCCGTCGGACCCCGAATGGGACACCGATCAGGTGGGTAGTCCGCCTTCCTGTACATCGAACGGGAGGTTCGCAGTGCGGCGCTTCATGCTCATCGGTCTGATCGTCTCCACCGCGCTCGTCGCGGGACCCGTCACGGCCCGCGCGAGCGATGACTCGCTGCGCCAGGTCGTCAAGGACCAGGCGGCCCGGCAGATCAAGCAGGACAAGAAGTTCAGGGCGGCGGTCAAGAACATCAACAGCCGCGAGAAGGCCAAGAAGGCACGGACGGCCACGATCCGGCAGCAGAACTCGGTGGAGACGTTCCGCAAGGCCGTCCGCGCCGAGCAGGCCGACACCGATCAGGTCAAGGCCGGCCGCACCGAGTTGCTCGAGGGCCTGGCCATGTACAACCACGGCCTCGACAAGTTCCGGACCGCGTTGACTCAGGCCATCAAGACCAACGGCCGTGGCGGCGCCGCCTCGGCGCGGGCCGCGTTGAAGACGATCGACAAGGCGCTGGAGAAGGTCTCGAGCGCCGCGAAGAAGATCGGCGTCAGCTAGGGAGCCCGTCGGAGCATTCCGGTGCGCCCGCTGCGGCACATCCGCGGCGTCTCGCGCCACCCGCGCTGCTCACGGCCCAGAGGGCCGCATCGCGAGCGCGCTCGGGGTGGGCGGGCACGGCGTCACTGGCGGCTGCACCACACCGGTCGGACCGACCATGTCCGACGAACTCCTAACGAGCGTCGTGGAAGATCACGCCGAGCGCGGTCCGGCTCCCCGCCGTCACCGTGCTCACGCCGTGACGTAGGCCGACCTTGTAGTAGCCGCGCTTGCCGAGCTCCGGTCGCTCGCGGGTGGGGAAGATCACGAATGCGCCCTTGGGCGGGCGCAGCACGTGGGCGCGGCTCTGGGCGCGCGGGCGGTTCTCGAGCAGGACGAACTCGCCGCCCTCGTGCTCGTCGGTCAGCACGGTGAGGATCTGGAACGGGAAGTAGACGTCGCCGTAGAGGTCCTGGTGCAGCGCGTTCCAATCGCCCGCGCCGTAGCGCAGGATCAGCGGCGTCGGGCGTTCCTGGCCGGCCTCGCGGCAGCGCTCGATCAGCTCCGCGTGCCGCAGCGGGAACGTGTCGCCGCCGATCCGCTCCGCCCATGCGTTGGCGATCGGCGCCAGCCGCTCGTAGAACGCGACCCGCAGGCCGGCGATCGTCTCCGGGAGCGGGTGCGAGAAGTAGCGGTACCGGCCGTCGCCGAAGCGATGGCGGGCCATGTCGATCGTCGAGCGGAAGTGCCCGCCGTCGAACAGGCCGGCGAGCTCGGCGCTCTCGGCGTCGGTCAGCAGCGGGGCGGTCACGGCGAAGCCGCGCTCGTCGAGCTGCGAGGTCAGGTCATCCCAGTCAAGGGCCTCGACGCGTGCGTTCATACCCGTGCAACGCGACGGGCCGGCGATCCGTGAGCTACTTCGTGGCCTCGATCTGGTCGCGCAGCCAGGAGATCATCGCGGGGTCGACCCGGGCGGCGAGATCGAGCACCGGGCGGAAGCCGCCGGTCTTGCCCTCGGCGTCCAGCGCCGCGGCGAGGCGCTCCCGTTCAGCCGCCGCGGCCTCGACGAACGCGAGCTCCTTCTCGAGCACGACGCGGCGGTCCTCGGGGTCCAGCCGGAAGACCAGGAACCAGCGCAGCGCGGTCTCGTTGCGCTGGGCGCGGTTGGGCTCGGTCTCGAGCAGCCAGCGGCGCAGCTCGTCCTTGCCGGCGTCGGTCACGGCGTAGGTCTTCGAGCGCCTCGCGCCCTCCTGGACCACCTCCGCCAGGCCTTCGGTCTCGAGCTTGCCGAGCTCGGGATAGATCTGGCTGTGGCTGGCGTGCCACGCGTGCTGGAGCGAGCTGTCGAACCACTGCGTGAGCTCGTAGCCGGTGCACGAGGTGACGCTCAGCATCCCGAGGACGGCGTGGCGGAGGGACATACCTCGAAGTGTAATGACGAACTTGACATGTCGAATTCGACATGTACATTCCGACATATGACCGCTGATCTCTCCCCAACCCGTCGCCGCTGGCTGCTCGCCGCGGTCATGTCCGGCCTGCTCCTGGCGATGCTCGACCAGTCGATCGTCGGTACCGCGCTGCCGAAGATCGTCGAGACGCTCGGCGGGAACGACCTCTACGTGTGGGTCGCGACCGCCTACCTCGTGCCCGCCACGGTCATGCTCCCGATCTACGCGCGGCTCTCGGACCGCCACGGCCGCCGCAACCTGCTGCTCATCGGCATGGCGCTCTTCCTGCTCGGGTCCGGGCTCGCGGCGACCGCGCAGAACATGGAGCAGTTGATCGGCTACCGCGCGCTGCAGGGCTTCGGCGCGGGCGCGCTGGAGGGCCTGTCGTTCATCCTCGTCGCCGACCTGTACGCCGGCCGCCGCAACGCCGCGCTGCAGGGCGCGCTCGCCGGCTTGATGGGCATCGCCTTCATCGCCGGGCCGCTCGCGGGTGGCTTCCTCACCGACCACATCGGCTGGCGCTCGGTCTTCACCGTCAACCTCCCGATCGGCGCTGCGGCGCTCGCGGTGGTCGCGATCGTCCTCCCCGCCTCGGTCGGGCGCTCGGAGCGGCGCGGCACTCCGCTCGACCTGACGGGCATCGCGCTGCTGACCGCTGGTGTGGGCCTGCTGCTCGTCGGCCTCAACGAGCGTCATGTCTGGCTGATCGCGGGCGGTCTCGTGGTGATCTTCGGCTTCATCGCGGTCGAGCGTCGCGCGGTCGCGCCCGTGATCCCGCTGAAGCTGTTCGCGGACCGCAAGGTCGCCGCGATCATGATCGCCGGCGCGACCTCGACGTTCGGGCTGTACGCCGGCGCTCTGCTGCTGCCGCGCTACTTCCAGCAGGTGCGCGACGTCAGCGCCACCCACTCCGGCCTTCTGATCTACCCGTTGCTGATCGGCATCCTGATCTCGGTCAACGTCGCGGGCATGCTGATCTCCAAGCGGTTGGAGTTCCGCGGCACGGTGCTGGCGGGCGCGGGCCTGGCGGCGCTCGGCGCGCTCGGCTTCGCGACGTTCGACGCGAACACCCCCGACTGGCAGTCGCTGCTGTTCATGGCGCTGATGGGGCTCGGGATCGGGCCGGCGCTCTCGGGCCTGCAGATCGCGCTGACGCGCACGCTGCGGCCGCAGCAGATCGCCGGCGGCATGGGCGCGCTGCTGTTGCTGCGGCAGGTCGGCGGCGCGATCGCGCTGGCCGGAGCGGAGACGGTGTACCGCTCGAGCCTGCATTCGCACACGCCCGCGGTCTCGACCGGCACCGGCGTCCTGGCCATCGGCCTGGTCGGCTCGCTGATCGCCGCGCTGGCGCTCGCGTCGCTCCCGCGCGGCGCCGGCCGACTCCCCGCAATGGCCGTACCGGCGTGACTTCGCCGCGTCGCGCCATAGGATTGTCTGACAGGTGCAGACTGGACGTCCCAATGGCCGACGCGTGACGAGTGCGGATGTCGCCGCCGCCGCGGGTGTCTCTCGCGCGACGGTGAGCTACGTGCTCAACGGCGTCCACGGCCGGATCTCGGAGCAGACCCGCGCGCGGGTCTACGACGCCGCCGAGCGGCTCGGCTACGTGCCGAACGCGATGGCGAGCGCCCTGCGCGCGGGGCGCACAGAGATCGTCCTGCTCGCGCTGCCGTCGTGGCCGCTCGGCCCGGCGGTGGCGGAGTGGGTGACCGCCGGGGTGACCGAGTTCGAGCGGCTCGGCTACACGCCGCTCGTGCACTTCCAGCACATCGGGGACGTCGGGAGCTTCGCCCGGGCGTGCGACCGCGTGCGGCCGGTGGCGCTGATCGCGCCAGGCGCGGATCTCCCACCCGCGCGCGTGAGCACGCTGCGGGAGAACGGCACGCGGGCGGTGCTGGCGATCGCCGACCGCCCGCTCGAGCACGTGGCCACGTTGGTGGTGGACCAGACGCTCGTGGGTGAGGTCGCGGTCGGGTATCTGGCCGAGAAGGGACACACGGACGTGATCGCGCTGATGCCGACCGAGCCCGAGTTCACCGAGATCGGGGCCGAGCGGCTCGAGGGCGCGCGGCGGATCGAGGGTGTGACGATCCACCCGGTTCTCGCACCGTGCGACGCCGAGTCGATCGCCGCCAAGCTCCCGGACGGCCCGACCGCGCTGTACGCCTTCAACGACGAGTTCGCGCTCGCGGCGATCGAGGCGGGGTTCGACAAGGCGATCATCGGCACCGACGACAGCGCCGCCGCCCGCCGCACCAAGCTCACCACGGTCCGGCTCGGAGACCCGAGCCACTGGGGTCGGATCGTCGCCCGCCTGCACGCGACGATCGAGGGCGAGCCGGACGATCGCAGCGCGCTGTCAGAGCGCCCGCGGGTGGTCGAAGGCGCCACAACGATTTGAGCCGCCTCTGCTGGGCGGCTCACTTTCCGTATCGGCCGGTCCGCGCCCGAACTTGACCTTGCCGACCCCGACCACTCCGGATACGGTGCGTGTGTGAAGGAGCCGGAGTCACGATTCGGACCGGTCTCGGTCAGTGACATCGAGGAGGAGTCGAGCGACGGGCATCCGGAGTGGTGCTTCTCCGTTCGAGGTCTGGACGAGACGGTCCAGGCCGCCCGGTTCGCCACCCGGCGTGAGGCCGAAAAGGCCCACAGGCGCTTCCAGCGCGCGATCGAGCTCCTCTCGCGCAAGCCGGCGTCCTGACTCTTCGAGTCGGTTAAGGATCCAGGTCTAGCTTCGGCGGCATGCTCTCCGCAGGCCGCGTCGCGGCGCTCTCGATCCCCGCGCTGCTGGCGTTCCCCGCCGCCGCCAGCGCGGAGCCGTTCAAGGACAAGGTCATCACTGGGACGCTCGCGCACGCCTCGCAGATCCAGGGCACGACGCAGAACTACCCCACCGGCGACGGCGTAACGAACATCCCGGTCACCATCGCCTCGTCCTGGACGGGCGATCCGGCCGTCGCGCAGAACTACGCGACGTTCCTCGGCACGCTCCCCCATGGGTCAGAGCTCGCCGATCTGAAGGTGACGGTCCTGCCCTCGTCGGAGATCGCCAAGGCGTGTGGCGGGGACCCGAGCGAGGGCATCCTCGCCTGCTACGGCGCCGACGAGCAGCGCATGTACGTGCCGGGCGACCAGGCGGCCGACAGCGACGTGTCCGTCAATTACGTGATCGCCCACGAGTACGGGCACCACATCGCCGCGCACCGCTCCAACGCGCCGCTCGCCGCGCTCGACTTCGGGCCGAAGAAGTGGGCCTCCTACGAGCTCGTGTGCGCGAACACGCTCGACGGCAAGCTCGCCCCCGGCGACCAGGGCGTCAACTATCTGTCCAACCCGGGCGAGGCGTGGGCGGAGTCCTACGCGCGGCTGATCTACCCGACCGAGGCCTGGCGCTTCACGCCGATCCTCGCGCCGACCAAGGGCTCCGCGCTCGCCGCGATGGCCGACGTCACGGACCCGTGGACCAAGCGTGTGAGCCAGACCTTCACCGGCACGGGCACGAAGACCTTCAAGCTGCCGATCACGCTCGACGGCGCGTTCACGCTGTCCCTCGACGGCCCGGCGAAGGCCAACTACGACCTGATCGTCCGCTCGGGCGGCAAGGTCGTCGACCGCACCACCCGCAAGGACTCCAAGGACCGCATCAACTACCGGATCGCCTGCCGCGACAAGCGCACCGAGACGCTGCGGATCACGGTGATCAAGCGGTCAGGGCCGGGCGGGCCCTACACCCTGACCGCCAAGTACGCCGGCTGAGCTAGCTCCCCGCCGTCTGCGGCAGGATCGTGATGCTGCGGGCGGCGCCGCCCTGTTGCTGGCCGCCGAAGCCGCCGAGGACCATCACGCTGTCGCCCTTCTTGATGTCGGAGGCGCTGGCGCCGGAGGACTTGCTGACGGTGGTGCTCGAGTCGATCTTGACGGTGGTGGAGCCGTTCGGGCCCTGGACGGTGATCGAGTCGGGGCTGACGGCCGTCACCGTCTGACCGCCGAAGCCGCCGCGCCCGCCGAAACGTCCGGCCTGGCCTTGGCCGCCGCCGGCCTGGCCGGCCGCGCCCGGGTTGCAGATCGCGCGCAGGAAGAACGTGCCCCCGCCGCCCGCGGGCGGACCGCCGTTGGCATCGGGCGTACCGGCTGGGGTGGCAGCGGCGTTGCCGGTGTCCCCGCACGGGAGATCGCCCTTCTGGGCGGCCGTGACGGCGTCGGCGAGCGTGGCGGGACCGCTGTCGCCGGCCATCGCCTTGCCGGCGAAGAACGCGCCGGCGATCAGGGCGAGCGCGACGACGACGGCGATGACGATCCGCCCCGTCCAGCTCTCTTCGTAGGTCTCGAACTCCACCTCGTGGGTGTCTTCAGCCACTTCTGGTTCTCCTTGTCTATCCGCCGAAGCCGCCGAAGCCGCCCGCCGTGCTCGAGGTGGCGCGGATCGTGCTCGCCACGACCGTGCCGCTGTCCGCCGTCTCGCCTTGGACGATCACCGTGTCGCCGGGGTGGATCTCGCTCGCCTTGGCCGTCGCGGTGCGCGTGACCTTGCCGCCCTTGGCGAGCTTGACCTTGACCGTGGTGCCGCTCTGCTCGTCGACGTAGATCGTCGAGCCGTCGACGCTCGCGACCTGGCCGATCGTCGCGCCGGCGAAGGCACCGCCGGCCGCGCCGGGGGCCGCGCCCGCGCCGCCGGCCTGGCCGCCCGGAGCCGCGCCGGCGCCCGTCTGGCCGCCGCCCGCGGTCGCTCCCGCGCCGCCCGCGCCCGTCTGGCCGCCGCCGAACTGCCCGCGGCCCGCGCCGGCGCCTCCCGCGGCGCCCTGACGTGCGCCACCCGCGCCCGCGAACCCACCGGCGAAGGCGCCGGTGCCGCCACCTGAGTCGCCTCGCGACTTCTGCACCTGCACGCCGCCGAAGAACCCGGCCGCCGCGATCGCCACGCCCGCCGCGATCACCCCCGCGGGCGTGACGAGCCGACGCCGCTCGCGCCGCGGCAGCTCCTCCTCGAGATCGAGCATTTCAGTGGTCATCGTCATTCGAACCTCAGGGCGTCGATCGGGCGCATGCGCGCGGCGCGGCCCGCTGGATAGGTGCCGAAGAACAGGCCCGCGAGCACCGAGGCGCCGAAGGCGAGGAAGACGCTGTAGAGCGCGATCGCGGGCTGGACGCCGGCGATCTGGAACTGCGAGCCGACGATCCCGACGATCACGCCCGTCACCCCGCCGAGCGCGGAGACGAGCACCGCCTCGGTCAGGAACTGGGCGAGGATGTCCGCGCGCCGGGCGCCGATCGCCTTGCGGATGCCGATCTCGCGCGTGCGCTCCGTGACCGAGACCAGCATGATGTTCATCACCCCGATCCCGCCGACGAGCAGCGAGATCGCGGCGACCGCGCCGAGCAGCGTCGTGAAGACGTCGGTCGAGGCGTCCGAGGCTTCGCGCACCGCGCCCTGGTTGATCACCTGAAAGCCCGGGTTGGTCGGGTCGGAGACGTGCTTGCGCTGGGTCAGGATCGAGGTCACCTCGGCCTGCGCGGCGTCCAGCGCGTTCCCGTCGACGGCCTCGACGGTGATCGACGACAGCCCGCTGCCGTAGCCCGTGATCGCGTCCTGAACGGCGGTGAGCGGCGCGAGCGCGATGTCGTCCTGGTCCTGGACCCCGTTGGAGCCCTTGGACTTCGTCACCCCCACGACCTGGAACTGCGTGCCGTCGATGCGGACGCTCGAGCCGACGGGGTCGGCGCCGCTGAACAGGTTCTGCACGACCGTCGGGCCGAGCACCACGACCCGGTTGTGGCGCTTGACGTCGTCGGCGGTGAACATCGCGCCGGTCGCGATCTCGAAGTCGCGCGTGGTCGCGTACGCGGGGACGGTCCCGGTCACGCTCGACGGCTGGTAGGAGGTCGAGCCGTACGTGAACGTCGTGCCGGTCGCGTTGACCACGGGCGAGACCCGCTTGACGTCGGGGGCGTTGAACGTGTCGGCGAGGGCGTCCGCGTCCTTCTCGGTGAACGACACGCCTCCCGCGGCCCCACCCGGCCCGAACCGCCCGCCTTGCGGCTGCACGAGCAGCACGTTGGAGCCGAGCGCGTTGATCCGCTCCTGCACCGCCTGCTTGGAGCCGTTGCCGACGGCGACGAGGATGATCACGGCGGCGACGCCGATCGTCATGCCGAGGATCGTCAGCCCCGAGCGCAGCTTGTTCGCGCCCACGCCCGCGAGCGCGATGCGGAGGATCTCAGGTCCGGACATCGCTCAGGATCTCGCCGTCCCCGAGGCGGATGACGCGCCGCGCGCGCGCCGCGACGTCCTCCTCGTGGGTGATCATCACGACGGTGCGGCCCGCGTCGTTGAGCCGCGCGAAGACGTCGAGGACCTCGTGCGTCGAGTGCGAGTCGAGGTTGCCGGTCGGCTCGTCGGCGAGCACGATCGCGGGGTTGGTGACGATCGCCCGCGCGACCGCGACGCGCTGCTGCTGGCCGCCCGAGAGCTTGGACGGCTGGTGGTTGACGCGATCGCCCATCCCGACGGCCTCGAGCGCCGCCAGCGCGCGGCGCCTCCGATCCGCCCGCGCCAGCCCCGCGTAGGTCAGCGGCAGCTCGACGTTCGCCAGCGCGCTCGTGCGCGGAACGAGATTGAAGGCCTGGAAGACGAACCCGATCTTGCGGTTGCGCAGGTCGGCGAGCTCGTCCTCCGGGATGTCGTGGACGTCGGCGCCGTCGAGCAGGTAGCGACCCGACGTGGGCGCGTCGAGGCAGCCGACGATGTGCATCAGCGTGCTCTTGCCGCTGCCCGAGGAGCCCATGATCGCGACGTACTCGCCGCGATCGATCCGCAGTGAGACAGCGCGCAGCGCGCGCACGACGATGTCCTCCCCCACGCGGTACTCGCGCGAGATGGCGCGCAGCTCGATGACCGCCGTGCCGACCGCGACCGGCGCGTCGAGCGTGCTCACCCGCCGGGCCCTCCCGGAGGAACGGCGAACCCGCCGCCGCCACCGCCGGCGCGGAACCCGCCGCCGCCGAAGCCGCCGCCCCCGAAGCCGCCCGCACCACCCAAGCGGCCGGTCTGCTGCGTGTTCTGACCGGACGCGGTGCGCCCGGAGAGCGCGCTGGTCGAGGTGACGATCACCTCGTCCCCCGCCTCGAGGCCGGACAGGATCTGCGTCGAGCTGTCGCCGACGACGCCCGTCTGGACGCGCACCGTCGAGCGCTTGCCGTCGCGCTCGACCGTGACCGTCGAGCCGCGCAGCGCCTGGCTGGGCACCGAGATGCCACTCGCGCGGGCGACGACGATGTCGGCGGTCGCGCTCATCCCGGCCTTGATGCCGTCGGTCGACTGGTCGAGCGTGATCGTGACCGGGTAGCTGACCGCGCTGCTGGAGCCGCTGGAGCTGTCGTTCGCCAGCACGCCCACGTCGGTCACGTGGCCGGAGACGTCCTCGCCCGACGCGGCGTTGATCGTGATCGTCGCGCTCTGGCCGACCTCGACCTTGCCGATGTCGGACTCCGAGAGCGCGACCTCGAGCTTGAGCTTCGAGAGCGCCGCCAGGACGATGAACCCGCTGGACGAGCTCGAGCTCGAGTCCGAGGCGTTGCCGCCGCCACCGCCGCCCGTGGAGCCGGTGCCGACGGTGTCGCCGACCTCCCCGGAGATCGACGCCACCGTGCCGGCCATCGGGGCGCGCAGGACGGTGTCGTCGAGCGCGTTCTTCGCGTCCTCGAGCGCGAGCTCCGCGCTGTCGACGGCGGCCTGAGCGGATTCGACGGACTGCGTCGAGCCGCCGCCGGACGAGGAAGAGCCGGAGCCGCCGCTGGACGACGCGCCGCCGCCGCCCGACGGGGCGCCGCTGCGTGAGCCGCCCCCGCCGCCCGACGGCGCCGTCGCGGTCGGCGAGGGGGTCGCGGACGCGCGCGGGGTGGGCGTGCCGCGCGGCGTGGCGGTCGCGGTCGGCGTGGGTGAGGCGTCCGCGCCGGGCGTGCCGGTCGGCGTGGGCGTGGGGGTCGGCGTGGGCGTCTCCTGCGCGCGGTACGCCACCGCGATCGCGCGGGCCGGGCGACCCGCGGCGCTCGCCGCGCGCGCGATCGCCACGCCGGCGCTCGCCGTGGCGGCGCCGGTCGCACTCGCCCGCGCGGCGGTTGCCGTGGCGGCGCCGGTGACACTCGCCGTTGCGGCGCTCGCCGTGGCGGCGCCGGTGGCACTCGCCGTCGCGGCGGTCGCCGTGGTCGTGTCGGCGACCGTCGACGACGTCCCGCTCGCCTCGGCGTCCTGCGCCTTGGTCAGCGCGTCCTGGGCGTCGACGAGGTCGGCCTCGGCCTTCGCGACGTCGACCTTCTGCGAGCGGTTGTCGACCCGGGCGAGCAGTTCGCCCTCGCTCACGTGCGCGCCCGTCTTCGTGTAGATCTTGGTGACCGTCCCGGAGGTGGCGAAGTCGACGTTGGTCTGCTTGGCGGGCGCGAGGTTGCCCGAACCGGAGACCACGGTCTGGATGACGCCCTTGCTGACCGTCACCGTGCGCTCGGAGACGGTCGCCGCCGGGGCGCTCTTCAGGGACAGCACCGCCGCGACCACGGCGCCCGCCGCGACCACGACGAGGAGTGCGGTGAGCGCGCCTGGGCGGCGGCGTGGCGTGCGCACCTGGCGCTCAGGGCGCGGGCGCGGCTTGGAGGCAGGTTTGACCGGTCTGCGGCGAGTACGTGTCGGCATCGGCAGCGCGTGAAAGGTGGCGCTCGCGCCGAAGAAGCAGCGAAGAACTACAGCGCGGTCCATAGCCGCCGATCACCCGGGCCGATGTCCAGCCTGCGCCTCACCTCCGTCAAGCAGCGGATGCTCGTGTTCCTGCTGCCGCTCACCGCCGTCGCGGTCCTCGTCGTCACGGTGCTCGCCCTCAACCGCGCGGGGAGCGCCGAGAAGACATCGCGCTTCGCCGAGATGACGAGCCAGGCGCAGGCCGGGGCGAACGAGTTCACCGCCGACGTCGAGAAGCACCAGGGCATCGGGCGCACGCTGGCCGGCGTGGCCGAGGGGCTCGACGGCAAGGCCGACCGGGCCACGGTCAACGCGCTGGTCCGTCGCGTGATGGATCGCAACCCGGACGTGGTCGGCGCGTACGTCGGGTACGACCGGAACGCCTTCGACGGCGCCGACGCCGCCCACAAGGGCGAGCCGGGCTCCGACGACAAGGGCCGTTACGGGCCGTACTGGAACAAGATCTCGGGCAAGGTCACCCTCGACCCGCTGGTCGACCAGGAGATCAGCGACTATTGGAACCAGCCGAAGAAGACCCTCGCGGACTCGGTCATCGAGCCGTACCTGTACGACGGCCTGCTGATGACGAGCTACACGTCGCCGATCGAGCGCGACGGCAAGTTCGTCGGGATCGGCGGCGTCGACGTGGCGCTCGGCTCGATCAACGAGGCGATCGCCAAGCAGAAGGTCCTCGACACGGGCTACGCCATGCTCGTCTCCAAGACCGGCATCTTCGTCTCCGCCCGCGACAAGGCGCTGATCGGCAAGAAGAAGCTCGGCGACCTCGCCAAGAGCAAGAACAACCCGGTGCTCGCCCGCGCCGCGAAGGACATCGCGGCCGGTCGTGGCGGCCAGGCCGAGACGACCGACCCGTTCACGGGCAAGGACGTCGTCCTCACGTGGGCGCCGGTCCGTGCGGGCAGCTGGGGCTACGTCACGAGCGCGCCGATCTCCGAGGTCATGGCGCCGGTCGCCAAGCTGCGCACCGCGACGATCTGGACCAGCCTCGTGCTGATGCTCCTCGTCGGCGCCGCGATCTGGTGGTTCGCCAAGCGCCTCAGCCGCCCGATCGTCGAGGTCACCGAGGCCGCCGAACGCGTCTCCCGCGGCGACGTCGACATCGCGCTCGAGGTCAAGGGCCACGACGAGGTCGCCCGCCTCGGCACCGCCTTCCAGCACACCGTCGGCTACCTCCACGAGATGGCCGGCCACGCCGACCGCATCGCCCAGGGCGACCTGACGCACGAGGTCCAGCCGCGCTCGGCCGAGGACCGTCTCGGCGTCGCGGTGCGGGACATGCGCGTCAAGCTCGCCGATCTCGTCAGCGCCGTCTCGGACTCCTCGAAGCTGCTCTCGAGCGCCTCGCAGGAGATGGCCTCGACCTCCGAGGAGGCCGGCCGCGCCGTCGGTGAGATCGCTTCCGCGGTGTCCGACGTCGCCCAGGGCGCCGAGCGCCAGGTCCGCGCGATCGAGGCCGCCCGCAGCGCCACCGCCGAGGTCGGCGCCGCCACGACCTCCAGCGCCGAGTCCGCGCAGGAGACCGCCGCCGCGGCCGCCGAGGCACGCCAGATCGCCGCCGAGGGCCAGCAGGCCGTCGCCGAAGCCACCGAGACGATGCGCCTGGTCCGCGAGAACTCCGGCGAGGTCACCCAGGTCATGCAGCAGCTCGCCGTCAAGAGCGAGCAGATCGGCGGCATCATCGAGACGATCACCGGTATCGCCGGCCAGACCAACCTGCTGGCGCTCAACGCCGCGATCGAGGCCGCCCGCGCCGGCGAGCAGGGCAAGGGCTTCGCCGTCGTCGCCGAAGAAGTCCGCAAGCTCGCCGAGGACTCCCAGCGCGCCGCCGCGACCATCGCCGACCTCGTCCAGGAGATCCAGGCCGAGACCAACCACGCCGTCTTCGTCGTCGAGGCGGGCGCCGAGCGCTCCGAGCAGGGCGCCGCGACCGTCGAGCAGGCCCGCGACGCCTTCGAGCGCATCGGCGCCTCGGTCGACGGCATGAGCACCCGCGTGGACGCGATCGCCGCCGCCGTCCACCAGATCGCCGCGAGCGCCGACCGCGTCCAGGAGGACATGACCGAGGTCGCGGCCGTCGCCGAGCAGTCCAGCGCCTCCTCCGAGCAGGTCTCGGCCTCCACGCAGCAGACGAGCGCGTCCGCCCAGGAGATCGCCGCCTCCGCCCAGCAGCTCGCGGGCACGGCGAATGAGTTGGAGAGGCTGGTCGCGCAGTTCCAGGTCTAGTGCCCTGAGTCGGACGCTCGCGCGCTCATAGCGGCTCGCATCGTCGTGGCTGGGGGTCGCCGGTGATCCGGTGCATACTGGTGGTACGTGCGGGATCGCCGGCGGCCGCCAGGCGCGGCGAGGCGCCCGGTAGGGGCCCGCGAGCGTTTGACGCAGGGCACTAACGTGGACCGGATGGGTCTGCGTTTCGGAATCCACTCAGGGCCACAGAACGCCTCCGGCTTCGACGAGTACCTGGGCATCTGGCGGTACGCCGAGGAGGTCGGGCTCGACTGGGCCTCGGTCTTCGACCACTTCCAGCCCATCCAGTCCGACCCCGACGGGCCGTGCTACGAGGGCTTCACGCTGCTGGCGGCGATGGCCGCGCACACCACCAGGTTGGCGTGCGGGATCATCGTCTCCGGCGTCACCTACCGCCATCCGGCCGTCGTGGCCAAGATGGCGGCGACGATCGACCATGTCTCCGGCGGGCGGATGGAGTTCGGGGTCGGTGCCGCGTGGAACGAGGACGAGCACGGCGAGTACGGCATCCCGTTCCCGCGGATCGGCGTGCGGATGGACATGCTCGACGAGGCGTGTCACGTGATGCGCAAGCTGTGGACCGAGCCGCGCGCCAACTTCGCCGGCGAGCACTTCACGCTCACCGACGCCCGCGCCGAGCCGAAGCCGCTGCAATCCCCGATGCCGTTGTGGATCGGCGGGTCGGGCGAGCGGCGGACGCTGCGGATCGTCGCCGAGCACGCGACCGGCTGGAACACGTTCCACGGTGATCCGGCGGAGTATCGGCACAAACTGGACGTGCTCGAGCGCCACTGCGAGGCCGTCGGGCGCGACCCGGCGACGATCCGCAAGCAGATCGTCGCCCGCGGGCCGCTCACGACCGAAGACGAAGCGCGGCGGCTCGCCGAGGCGATGCTGCCGCACAAGGCGATGGGCGTCGAGGACTTCCTGATCTCGGCCCGCCCACCGGCCGACCGGCGCACGATCGAGCTGTTCGCGCGCGTGGTCGGCCCGGCGGTGAGAGCCGGTTAGGGCTGCGTCGTCGAGAGCGTGAAGGTCAGCGTCTTCGAGTAGGTCCCGGTGCGCAGGGCGTCGGTGGCGCCGATGTGCTGCTTGAAGTCGATCGTGACCGCCTCGTTGGCCGTCGGGGCGGTCCACGCCGACTTGGAGAACGTCACCTCGAGCGGTGACGGCAGCGCGTACGTGCCGTTCATCAGGCGGCCCGGGTCGGACACCGTCAAAGCCGCGTTCTCGGCGGACGAGATCACGTTCGCGGTGGTCGAGGTCGTGTAGTCCTTGGCCACGCCCGGCACGAACGGCGCGAACGGCGGCGGCGTGCCGATCGTCAGCGCGAGCGTCGCGCCCACACTGCCGCCGACGGTCGAGGTGTTGGTGGCCGGGGCGACGCAGTAGCAGTAGGTCTCGTTCGGCTTGCCGGGCGTGTAGAGCCACTGCTTGAAGAAGTCGCGCAGGTCCTGGCCGGAGTCGCGCTGCGCGATCGCCATGAAGTCGTCGGTCGACGCGGTGCCGCCGCCGAACGTGGCCACGTAGTCCTTCAGCGTCTGGAAGAACTTCTCGTCGCCGATCTTGGACCGCAGGGCCTGCAGCGTCATCCCGCCGCGCGTGTAGACGGTGGCGTTCTGGTACTGGTTCTGAACGCCCGGGTCGAACACGGTGTTGTTCCAGAACGTCGTGTTCGCGGCGCGGGCGTACTGGGTGTTGAACGCCGCCTGGGCCGTGGTGCCGCCGGTGTTCTCGACCCACAGCCAGTTGGCGAACGTGGCGAAGCCCTCGCTCAGCCACACGTCGCGCATCCTGCGCACGGCGACGTGATCGCCGAACCACTGGTGGGCGAGCTCATGGGCGAGCGCGCTGAGCCCGTTGGCGGACGTGAACTCCGGCCGCGTCTGGGTCTCCATCTGGTAGCCGGCGTTGGTCACGTCGACGATCGCGCCGACGCTCGAGAACGGGTACTTGCCGAACCGCGTGCCGAAGAAGTCGATGATCGGCCCGATGTTGTTCAGCCGCGTCCGCGCGGTGTCGGTGAGCTGGTCCGGGCGGATGCCGTTGATGACCGGCACGCCGGACGCGGTGGTGTCGCGCAGGATCGTGAACTTGCCGATGTTGACCGTCGCGAGGTAGGTCGCCATCGGCTCGGTCTCCTCCCAGATCCAGGTCGAGGTGCCCGCCGCCTCGTCGACCGTGTTGGAGATCAACTGGCCGTTGGACATGACCTGCCGATCCGCTGGGACCGTCACATTGAACGTAAAGGTCGCTTTGTCGTTGGTGTTGTTGTTGCAGGGGTACCAGGTGTCGGCGCCCTGCGGCGGGGTCGACGTGTAGGACCCGTTCTCGGTGTAGTTCCAGCCGTCGATGAAGCCGTCCGGGTCGACCGGGGCCGGGCCCGGCTCGCCGTGGTAGACGACCTCGACGGTGAAGCCGTGGGAGGCGACGAGCGGCGTCGCGGGCGTGATGATCAGCTCGCGGCCGTCGCGGGTGTAGGCGGCGGCCGCGCCGTCGACCTTGACGCTGTCGACGTCGAGCTTGCGCAGGTCGAGGTTGAAGCGGCAGAGGTTCTGCGTCGCGGCCGCGGTGATCGTGGCGACGCCGTTCAAGACGTGCGTCGTCGGGTTGTAGCCCAGCTTGAGGTCGTAGTGGGTGACGTCATAGCCACCGTTGCCGATGCCCGGGTAGTACGTGTCCCCCAGGTCGGCCGACCCGTTCATGCAGGCCGTGGGCGGCGCGGCGGCCGCACTTCGGGCGGGCAGCACATCGTCCGGTTTTCCGGTGCCTCCGGCGCCGGCGGCGAACGCGGCCACCGCCGCGACGACGACCAACAACAGACCCCTACGCATCCCGTCCCCCTCAGTCGAGACTTGCCAGGGACGGTAGGTTGCCGGACTCGTGCTGTTCCCGACAGTCCAATTCGCGATCTTCTTCCCGATCGTGCTGGCCATCTCCTGGGCGCTCATGGCGCACCAGAAGCTCTGGAAGCCGTTCATCGTCTTCGCCAGCTACTTCTTCTACGCCTGCGCGAACCCGAAGTTCTGCCTGCTGCTGGGCGGGATCACGCTCGGCAACCAGGCCGCGGCGAAGCTGCTGCACCGCACCGATGACGAGCAGCGCCGCAAGTGGATCGTCGGCGGCGCGGTCACGCTCGACCTGCTCGTCCTGGCCATCTTCAAGTACTACGGGTTCTTCACCCAGAGCATCGCCGACACGCTGAACGGCGTCGGGCTCGGGATGCCGCTGCCGCTACTGACGATCGCGCTGCCCGTCGGGGTCAGCTTCTTCACGTTCCAGGCGATCTCGTACGTGGTCGACGTCAAGCGCCGCCTCGTCGAGCCCGCCAGCACGATCGACGTCGCGCTGTACCTGAGCTTCTTCCCCCACCTCGTGGCCGGCCCGATCGTCCGCGCCCGCGAGTTCCTCCCGCAGCTGGAGTCGCCGCGCGACCCGAACAAGGTCGCGGTCGGCTCCGGCCTGGCGCTGATCGGGCTGGGCCTGATCAAGAAGGTCGTGATCGCCGACTACCTCGCGCGGACGATCGTCGACCCGGTCTTCGCGGTGCCCGAGTCCTACCACGCGCCCGACGTGTGGATGGCCGCCTACGCCTACACCGCGCAGATCTACTGCGACTTCTCCGGCTACACGGACATCGCGATCGGCCTCGCGCTGCTGATGGGCTACGTCTTCCCGCAGAACTTCCTGTCGCCCTACCGGTCGCTCGGGTTCCGCGACTTCTGGCGCCGCTGGCACATGACGCTGTCGAGGTTCCTGCGCGACTTCCTCTACATCCCGCTCGGCGGCAACCGCAAGGGCAAGTGGAAGACCTACCGGAACCTGTTCCTGACGATGCTGCTCGGCGGCCTCTGGCACGGCGCGGCGTGGACGTTCGTGCTCTGGGGCGCGTTCCACGGTGCCGGCCTCACGCTCGAGCACGCGTTCGCCGATCGCTGGGAGAAGGTCTGGAAGTGGCTGCGCTGGTTCATCACGTTCCACCTGGTCGTGTTCGGGTGGATCCTCTTCCGCGCCCAGAGCCTCGACCAGGCGGGGAGCTTCATCAGGCAGCTCTTCTCCCCCGGCCCGGCGACGCTATGGTCCGGCGCGGTCATCGCCGCGGTCGTGATCGTGATCGGGCTCCAGCTGCTGCCGGGCCGGAGCGTCGAGGAGTTCCAGTTCCGGCTCGAACGCCTCAAGCCGGTCGTGATCGCCGTCGGACTCGCCATCCTGATCCTGTTCGTCGGCGCGACCGTGCCCAGCCAGGGCGTCGCCCCGTTCATCTACTTCCGCTTCTAGATGTCCAAACCCCGCCAAGACGACAGCCTCATGGGCCGCTTCGAGCAGCACGGCCTGTCGCGCTTCAAGGCCCGTGACGCGATCTGGACGACGTTCCTGGTCGCGGCGGCGCTGATCGTCACCGCGGGCGACTCCGCCCGGCGCGCGGGCGAGCAGATGAACCCCGGCGCCGGCCGCGACGTCGTCCTGTTCTTCGGCAAGCCCGCGGGCGCGATCGCCGACGCGCTCCCGTTCGCGAAGCTCGCCGACGACGCGACCGCGTGGGTCCGGCCGGACGACGACCTCGGCGGCGAGGGCTCGTTCGCGACGCTCGCGCTGCAGACGACGGGCGTCCCGCCGGTCACGCCGGAGGCGTTCGATCCGGCCGCGCTGGGCGAGAAGCCGCCCGCGCCGAAGCCGTTGAAGACGCTGCTGGTCACCGGCGACTCGTTGTCCACCCCGCTTGACACGAGCCTGGCCCGCGACCTCGCGCCCTCCGGCGTGAAGGTGCTGCGCGAGCCGCACCTCGGCTCCGGCATCTCCAAGACGTTCCTCGTCGACTGGGGCCAGCTGTCCGTCGACCAGGTCCGCAAGGACAAGCCCGACGCCGTCGTCGTCTTCATCGGCGCCAACGAGGGGTTCCCGTTCGAGGTCGAGGGCGGCAAGAAGATCGAGTGCTGCGGCGCCGACTGGGCGGCCGAGTACGCCAACCGCGTGCGGGCGATGATGAACACCTACCGCGCGAAGGGCGCGGCCCGCGTGTACTGGGTGAAGCTGATGACGCCGCGGTCCAAGGCGCGCGCGGACATCGGCCGGGTGGTCAACGCGGCGATCGACGTCGCCGCCGAGCCGTGGAAGACCCAGGTCCGGCTGATCGACACGATCCCGATCTTCACCCCGCAGGGCTACCGCGACGCGATGCCGATCAACGGCGAGGACACGATCGTCCGCCAGCCCGACGGCATCCACCTCAACGACACGGGCGCCGCCTTCCTGGCCGACATCGTCGTCAAGCGCATCGGTCAGGACTTCGCCATAAAGCGTTGACCATGTCCGGTCGCGGCACTACCGTCCGCGCCGTGTTGTCACGCTTCTACATCCCCAGCGCCCTGCTGAGCGTCATCGTCGCGCTGACGGTGTCCGCCGGCGCGTCCGCGAGCCCGATCGCCTCGGCCGCCAAGACTTGTACCCCGCCGAAGTACCCGGGGTCGGGCTACTTCACATCGCTCTCGGTCACGAAGGTGTCGTGCGCGACCGGCTCGAAGATCGCCAAGGACTACTACAAGTGCCGGACCAAGACCGGCCCGAAGGGGCGTTGCGTCAAGAAGGTCGACGGCTACTCCTGCAAGGAGACGCGCGAGTCGATCGCCACCGAGATCAACGCCCGCGTCACGTGCAAGAACGGCTCCAAGGTCGTCAAGCACTCATATCAGCAAAACCTGGACTAGAGCCCCAGGTCGAGGCGCCGTATCTCGCGTTCGAGGTACGGCGCCAGCGTCTTGCCGTACTCGCTGGTGATGTGGGTGAGGTCCTTGTAGACGAGGACGCCGCCGATCACCGGCGGGCAGCTCGTCGGGTCGCAGAAGTAGCGCGACATGTCGATCACGTGGATGCGCTTGGAGCCCATCCGCCGCGCGGCGGTCGAGGGCGGGTCCTTCGGCAGGCTCGTGCTGCGCTTGCGGGCGCACGCCGGCCCGGGCGCGACCTTGTCCCCCAGCGCCTCGTAGATGCACGGCGGCGTGTCCGCCTGCATCCGCGGGTTGTCGCGGATCACGATGATGTTCTTGACCGTGCGCGGCAACCGCTTCCACTGCTTGCGGAAGCCGTTGACCTGCGTCTCGAAGCCCGGGGTGGGGATCGTCGCCGAGACCACGAACACGGTCGTCACCTCCGGATGGCGCGTGAACCAGGCGACGGTCTGCTCGTTCCAGTCGCGGCACTCGTCCGCGCGTGACTTGGGCGTCAGGCTCACCACGGTGCTGAAGGCGCAGCTCGTGAGCGTGTTGGAGATCCCGCGCCACTTGCGCTTCTTGCCGATCGGGGAGAGCACGGCGCGCCACGCGGAGGCATGGCTGTCGCCGACGAGCGCGACGGTCGTCTTGGAGTGCTTCGCGCGCGCTCCCCACCAGCACGTCCGGACGAGGTCCTCGACGTGCAGGCGGTTGCAGATCGAGTTCGGCCGCAGCAGCGCCTGGTTCGGCGTCGGCGTGACCGTCAGCCGCAGGTTCGGGTTCGTGCAGGGTTTCTGTGGATCGCGAGAGGCGGCGCCGTAGCACCGGGGCTTGTCGGCGGCCGCCGCGCTCGCGACCCCGATCAACAAGAGGGCGGCGAGCGTGACGCGGATGAGGCGGGTGAGCACCGCGGCATTGTGTCAGCCGAACATGCCGGGAACGTAGTGGCCGGCCTCGGTCCGGACGGTCACGTTGAGCCGGTTCCAGACGTTGATCTGCGCGATGGCGAAGATCACCTGGCCGAGCTCTTCGGGATCGAACTCGTCCTCGGCCTGCTCCCAGACGTCGTCCGGGACGCCGCCGTCGGCGATCAGCGTGATCGCCTCGGTGAGCGCGAACGCGGCCCGCTCACGGGCGTCGTAGCAGTTGGCCTCGCGCCACGCGGAGATCATGTACAGCCGCTCGTCGGCCTCGCCGAGCGCCTTCGCGTCCTTCCAGTGCATGTCCAGGCAGAACGCGCAGCCGTTGATCTGCGATGCCCGGATGTCGATCAGGTTGCCGAGCTTGGGGTCGATCGGGTTGGCGGGGGTCATCCGCAGCAGCGCGCCCATCTGGCGCGGGGCGACCTCGGCGAGTTGCAGGCGGTGGGAGGGAATCGTCGGGGAGCTCATACGGACTGGACGCCGTGGAGGCCCGAGATGTGACAGGCGCTAGCCGACTGCGCCGTAGAGCCAGACGGTGCTCTTGAGCGTGCCGCCACGGAACGTGTTGCCCGGGCCGGCTCGCAGGGCCCAAAGGCGCCGGCCCTTCATGGCGATGATCGTGCCGTCATCGACCATCACCTCGTCGGTGCGGGCGCGGATGCGCTCCTGCACCGCCCCTGCCAGGTCGAGCACACGCACCTCGTCAGCGGTGGTGACCACGAGCCGGTCCGGGGCCAGCCAGTCGGCGGGCGCGCCCTCGATCGGTTGCACCGTGCCCGCGGTCAGGTCCAGCAGCGAGTAGCGGTTGGGGCCGTTGACCTCGTACGTGGTGACCGCCGCGTATCGGCCGTCCGGCGACGGCGAGAGCCACGACGCCCAGTCCACCGCGGGGTAGCGACGCTCGATCCGCATCGACGGGATCGAGCGCACGTACAGCCCGCCCGTCCGCTCCTCGGCGAAGAGCTGGGTCTGCGTGATCAGCGGGATCTCACCGTCGAAGCGCAGGATCCGGCGGTCGCTGTGGCGGGTGACGAGGTGCACGGACTTGGTCGCGTCCATGCCGCGGCTCACCAGGACGCGCCGCCCGTCCGGATCCAGGCACGCGACCTCGTCCGTGCCCGCCGCCACCGGGATGCGTTGCGTCCAGCGCGCCCGGCCGTCGAGGCCGCGCACCACGACGCGCGAGCCGACGACGCTGGTGAACCTGCGCCCGCCAGGGCAGATCGCGGTGCTCTCCGCGGCCTCGAACAGGCGCCGGATGCGCGCCTGGGCGTCGAGCAGCATCCCCTGGTCGCCGTCCACGGCCAGGAGCTCGGGCGGGCCCGCGTGCGGGTCGACACGCAGCGGCGGGGAGGGTGGGGCGGCGTAGCTCCCACTGTCAGTCGTCGCTCCGCCGCCGCACCCCGCCACACATATGCAGAGGGCTGCCAGACCCCAACGCATGCCGGGCAGGGTCACACGGGCGCGTTGGCTTACGGTTGCGTCCCCGCCAACGTTGCGTGAACGTAGAGCGCACCGGGGATTGAGTGGTCAACGCGCGCGCGGGCGACCATCAGCGGGCTCGACCAGTGGATGACGGTCACGTCGCCGTCCCTGCGGCCGGCGATGAAGCCCTGGCGGCCGCGCAGGGGCGCCAGCTCGACCGGCTCGGTCGTCAGGAGCACGACGCCGCCGTCGGCGGGTGGGTCCGAGAGCGCGGCGTAGCGCGGCTGGACGTCCTCCCTGATCGCGCGCAGGAGCGCGGTTCCGTGGCGGGCCGCCGCGGTCCAGGCCTCGCGGAATGAGGCCTCGTCGGCATTTCTCACATCGAAGAATTCGACCATGGCAGGATCGCCGGATGGTGGTGTTCGGCATCGGGCTGATCGTGATCTCGCTGGGAGCCATCGTGGCGGGTCGCGGGTACATCCGCATCGCCAAGCGGATGCGGGGGTACGCGACGACGCGCGGACGCGTCCTCAAGCGCGAGCTGGCGCGGACGTCCGGCGGCCGCGAGGGACAGTTCGGCAAGGGCGGCAACTACCGCCCGCAGGTCACCTACTCCTACGTGGTCGATGGCGTCGAGCACACGTCGGACAAGGTCAGCTACGCGCACCGTGGCGTCAGGGAGTCGATCGCGCTCGAGCAGCTGCGCGCGATCCCGGACGACGTCGACGTCTTCTACGACCCCGCGGACCCCGACCAGGCGTACTTGGAGACGCACTCGCCGAGGATCGGCTACTGGTTCGTGGGCGGCGGGACGTTCGGCGTCCTGCTCGGCCTGATCATGCTGGTTCCGGCTTAGGCGCTGCAGCTTCCGCGACCGTCTCGGGCGTGCCCACATCCGGCTCGACGTAGATGCGCGCGGTGCCGATGCCCTCGATCGCGCGCACGCGGACCTCGGCGGCGTTGATCGCGTCCACGATCTGCTGGGTCGTCAGGTCGGGCGCGAACTCGACCTTGGCCGCGATCAGGATCTCGTCCGGGCCGATGTGCTCGGTGAGCGTGTGGATGACGCGGACGATCTCGGGTGCGCGCTCGATCTCCTGGTCGATCTTGCGCTCGAGCTCGGGCGAGGCGGACTCGCCGATCAGCAGGCTGCGCATCTCGCGCGCGAGCACCGCGGCGATGCCGAGCAGGACGAGGCCGATCGCGAGGGTGCCGATGCCGTCCCAGATCGGGTCGCCCGTGATCACCGCCATCAGCACGCCGGTCAGCGCGCAGATCAGGCCGATCAGCGCGCCCGAGTCCTCGAGCAGCAGCACCGGCAGCTCGGGCGAGCGTGACTGGGTGATGTATTGCGTCCAGGTGCGGTTGCCGCGGTGCGGCTTCGCGTGGCGGACCGCCGTGCGCAGCGCGAAGGCCTCGAGGACGAACGCGACGACGAGGATGCCGATCGCGATCCCGGCCGACTCGAGCTCGTGCGGGTCGTGGATCTTGTGGTAGCCCTCGTAGACCGAGAACAGGCCGCCGAGCGAGAACAGCACGACCGACACGACGAACGCCCAGAAGTAGCGCACGCGACCGTAGCCGAACTGGTGCAGCTCGTCGGGCTTGCGCGTCGCCTGGCGCCCGCCGAGGAACAGCAGACCCTGGTTGGAGGAGTCCGCGACCGAGTGGATCGACTCCGCCAGCAGCGAGCTGGAACCGGTGATGATGAAGCCGACGAACTTCGTCGCCGCGATGCCCATGTTGGCGGCGAACGCCGCCGCGATCGCTCCGCCGCTCTCGTGGTCGCCCGCCATTGGGCGCGGAGCCTAGCGGTCGAGGATGCGGGCCATCGCCGTTGCGGCTTTGAGCCCTGAACCCGTTAGGACGGCGACGACGGTGTCGGAGCGCTCGATCGCGAGCTGGTCGAGGGCGGCGACGATGATCGCGCTCGTCGGCTCGGCGTACAGGCCGCGGGCGGCCAGCGCGCGGACGGCGGGGGCGATCGCGTCCTCTTCGACCGCGACGATCGTGCCTCCGGACTCCCGCACGGCCTGGAGGACCTCACGGTCGCGGACGGGTCGCGCGATCGACGTGCCCTCGGCGATCGTGGGTCGCCAGTCACCGTCCCGCGCTTCGTCCGTTCCGGTCGCGAACGCGCGCGCCAGCGGGCTGCAGTTCGCGGGCTGGACGACGAGCAGGCGCGGCAGGCGCTCGATCTCGCCGGCGCGCTTGAGCTCGTTGAAGCCGATCGAGCACCCGAGCGCGAGGCTGCCCGCGCCCGTCGGCATCAGCACCGCGTCGGGCGCTCGGAACCCCAGCTGCTCCCAGATCTCGTACGCGATCAGCTTCGTGCCCTGCAGGAAGAACGGGTGCCAGTTGTGGGACGAGTAGAAGCGTCGGTCCGATTGGCGGACGGCCTCGTCGGCCGTGGCCTGGCGCGGGCCGGGGACGAGTTCGAGCTCGGCGCCGTGCGTCCGGCTCTGCAGCAGCTTCGCCTCCGAGATCGACTCAGGCGCGAGGATCTTGGCGTGGATGCCGGCCGCCGCCGCGTAGGCGGCGACCGAGGCGCCGCCGTTGCCGGAGGAGTCCTCGAGGATCGCGGGGATGCCCTGGTGGGCGAGCAGGGAGACCATCACGGACGTGCCGCGGTCCTTGAAGCTGCCGGTGGGGTTGAACCATTCCGGCTTGAGCAGGAGGTCGACGCCTGCGATCCGCGTCGGCAGCAGCGGCGTCCAGCCTTCGCCGAGGGTGATGGGTTCGAGCGCGAGCGGGAGTGCGCGGGCGTAGCGCCAGTGCGAGCGGACGGACACGTCCACGTCCGCCCGCCTGATGCCGGCGAGCGGCTCGACCAGCAGCGGCGAGCCGTCCTCGCCGCGCCAGCGCGGCTCGTCGAGCGGGTACCGCCGCCCGTCGCGCCCGATCAGGCTCACCACACCCCGTCCACCACCTCGTCCACGCTCTTGACCTTGGCGAGCGCGCCGGACGGCTCGATGTCGCCGAGGTGGTCGTCGTAGAGGTCGAACCACGGCAGGCCCGCGTCGATGTAGCTGTGGACGTCGACCGGGGTCGACGGCAGCGGCTCGCCCGTGATCCGGGTCCAATCGGCGCTGTTGACGATGTGCACGAACACGCGCCCGTAATTGTCCTGATCCCAGGTGTCGATGCCGTGCGGGTCGGGATAGATCTGCTGGCGCATCCGCCCGCCGGCCGCGAGGCCCATCTCGGCGGCGCCGCCCGCGCACGCCGCCGCCGGCGCGCACGCGGCGATCGCGAACTCGCGCGGTATCGCGGGCGGCTGCTCCGGGAAGCGGCCCGGCTTGGGCTCGAAGCACACGAGCTGGAGGCCGCCGTGGACCTCCTCGCCCGTGATCTGGCCCTCGATCGTGGTCCCGCTGCCGAGCGGCATCGCCACGAACTGCTTGATGTACCCCGCGCCCGCGTTGATGCCGTCCAGCCAGGGCTGCGGCGGCGTGACCACGTAGTCCTGCTCGGTGGGCTTCAGGCGCGGCTGATAGGTCTCGCCGGACAGCGCGTTGACCTTGCCGACCGCGACCTTGAGCGCGTTCGGACGCCAGTGCGCGGCATGGAAGTTCAGCCACATCGCCTCGCGCTGGTACATCGGGATGAAGACGCCGCCGTGCTCGAGCCAACCTGCGGGCACGCGGTCGCGGTGATCCTCGACACGCCGGATCGGAAAGTGCCCGAGCGACGGCGGGAGCGGGTACGTCCGACCGTCGTCCGGGATGCGCAGCGTGCGCTCGAACGTGACGGCGAAGTGGCGCCCGATCTGGACGCGGTCCTGCTGGATGGTGACGGTGAGCATGACCGTTCAGTCGCGCCGCGCCCACCGAACCTGACAGCGCTAGTTGAGGCGGGCTTCCTCGATCGTCGGCTGAAACAGCTCGACCGGGTTCCCGGACGGGTCCTCGACGAGGATCTGCCGCCCGCCGCGCCCTTGGACGATCTCGTTGCGGAAGCGCGCGCCCGCGCCGTTCAGTCGGGCGACCGTCGCGTCGAGGTCGTCGACCTCGAGCGCGAACCGGTTCCACCCGCCCGGCGTGGGAAGCGCGCCGTCGGGCATCGCCTGCCCTCCCCCACCCCCGCCGCCCGGCGAGCTGAGGTTCAGGCGAAGGTCGCCCCGCACGAGCATCGCGAACGCCGGGGCCGGATGCATCACCTCGGTGAACCCGAGGTGATCGCAGTAGAACCGGATCGCCGCGTCGACGTCATCGACGAGGTACCGGATGCTGACGCTGGCCATGCCCGCAGGAATACCACCCGCGAGCGGGTCGCCTCATGAGATCGTCAGCAGCCGTGCGCCTGGCAGCATCCGGGTCATGGAGGACTCGCCGTTCGCCGGCTCCGACGTCTCCTGGCTCGCCGTCGACGCGGACGACCACGTTGCCTGGCTTGTCGTCAATGACTCGGGAACCGTCCCGCGTGCGTTCTGGTCCGAGCCCGACCACCTCTTCCGCAGGAGCCCGCGTTGGCCGCCTGGATCGGGCGCCGCGGGCATTCCTTCGCGTTCGGCGGCGCCGAGTTGTGGGAGTCGGCGGCGGTCTGCGGCTTGTACGCCTACGACTGGAAATCGGATCGCGCGCGTCTACGAGCTTGTGGCCCGTCCGGCGACGCCGATCCTCTCCGGCGAGTTGAGCGTGGTCCCGCCGCCGTTCCGCCTCCACGGCATCCGATTCGCCGGGTCGACGCGCCTGTCCGCGTCGGATATCGATGGGGGTGCGGTACCGGACTCCCGCCAGGCGGGAGCGAATTAACACACCCCCTTGCGAACTCAGCCCGCCGCGGCGACGTGGGCCGGCGTGAGCTGTCCGACGAGCGACTCCATCGACATGTAGATGCGCAGCGCGGTGATCCTGCCGTCGGCGACGCCATAGAAGACGGAGTACGGCACTCGGACCGTGGCGCCGGTGGCGGGGATGCCCGCGAACTCGGCGATGTGCTTGCCGGCGAAGACTGCTTCGATCGCCGCTCCCGCCTCGTCGACGAGGACGTTGACGAGTTCCGGGTTGGCGTCGAAGGCCACCTCGTGGAGGTAGCGGATCGTCTGCTCGGCGGCGGCCGCGCCGTCGGCGATCTGATCGGTGCCCATCACCTCCAGGTGGATGTCGTCGGAGAAGAACCGACCGTAGTCGCCGCGGGCGAGCAGCACCTCCGCGTAGGCGTTGAGCACGTCGCGGACCTCGGCAGCAGACATGACGGCCTCCTGGTGGTGGGAGCCGAAACTCCCACGTCAGCCGAGGCGCGTCAAGGCCGCCTCGTAGTCCTCCCACGTGTCCACGTCGGGCGGCACCGCACCGGGGACCGGGACCTCGACGACGGCGTCGCCGGCGCGGTCGATCAGCTTCCAGACGCCCTTGTCGCCGTGCAGCGCGGCAAGCGCCCCGAACATGGAGCGGGCGAACGCGAACGGGTGGCCGCGGCCGTCGTCGTAGCGGCAGACGGCGAGGTCGGCGTCGCCGCGGCCGGCGAGCAACGTGCGCACGGACGAGGGCGAGACGCCCGGCTGGTCGCCGAGGAGCAGCACGAGCACGTCGCCGGTCACGACGTCCAGCGAGGCGGCGATCGAGGAGGAGCAGCCGGACCCGAAGACCTCGTTGACGACGACGTCGATGCCGTGAAGATCGACGACGGCACGCACCTCGTCCGCGCCGCCACCCAGCACGCACACCAGCTGGTCGAACCCGCACGCCCGCGCGACGCCGAGCGTGTGGTCCAGCAACGTCGCGCCGCCGAACGGCAGGAGTTGCTTCGGCTGCCCGAGCCGGGACGAGCCGCCCGCCGCCAGCACCAGCCCGCTAACCCGCGACCGCATGCTCCGTCGCGTAGGTCGTGCGGCAGCCGTCGCAGCAGAAGTACACGCGCTCGTTGCCGACGCACAGGTTCGGCGTCGACTCGCTCACCATCACCTGCATGCCGCAGACCGGGTCGATCGCGGTCTCGGGCGCGGCGACCGGCAGGTGGGTGGTGCGCTCGGCGATCATCTGGGCGAGGATCGAGATCGCGATGTCAGACGGCGAGCGGGCGCCGATGTCGAGCCCGGCGGGCGTCCGGACCTGGCCGCGCAGCGCGGGATCGACGTCGAGCGAGTCGAGCACGGCCGCGCCGCGCTTCGGGCTCGCCACCAGCGCCACGTAGCCGACGCCGGCCTCCAACGCGCGCGTCAACGCGCTCGGCTCGAGGTCGTCGCCGTGGGAGGCGACCACGACCGCCGCGTCGGACGCATCGGGCTGCTCGTCGTGCGCGACCGAGTATCCGGCGGCCCGCGCGACGTCCTCCAACGCCCGCGCGATCGGCGTCTCGCCCACGACGACGATCCGCGGCGCCGCGAGCTGCGGGTCGAGGAAGATCTCCAGCGAACCGCCGCTCAGGCACGGGTTGTGGGCGACGACGACGCCGTCGGCGACATCGTCCTCCCCCGCCCCCGGCACCAGCTTCAACAACACGGCGTCGCCGGTCTCCAACGCGCGGGCGGCATGCAGCCGGACGGACGCCTGCGCGCACACGCCCCCGACGAACCCCTCGATGGTGCCGTCATTGAGCACGACCGCGGCGTCGCCGGGACGCACCGAGGTGGGCTTCGCCGCGCGGACCACGGTCGCGGTGACGAACGGCACCCGCTCCGCCACCAGCCGCGCCACCAGATCGGCCTTGATCATCGCATCGCCTCCCAGACTCGCGACGGTGTGCACGGCATGTCGACGTGACGTACGCCGAGCGCGTCGCAGATCGCGTTGACGATCGCCGGCGGCGAGCCGACGGTCGCGGACTCACCGATGCCCTTGGCACCGATCGGATGGTGCGGGGACGGCGTCACGGTCTCGCCGGTCTCCCAGTCGGGGACCTCGACCGCGGTCGGGATCAGATAGTCCATCAGCGACGCTCCCAGGCAGTTGCCGTCCTCGTCGAACGCGATCAGCTCCATCAATGCCATCCCGACCCCATCGGTCAGGCCGCCGTGGATCTGCCCTTCGACGATCATCGGGTTGATCCGCACGCCGCAGTCGTCGACCGCGATGAACCGCCGCACCTTCACGTGCGCGGTGCCCGGGTCGATGTCCACGATGCAGACGTAGGCGCCGAACGGGAACGTGAGGTTCGGCGGGTCGTAGACCGCCTCGGCGTCCAACCCCGTCTCGACGCCCTCGGGGAGGTCGACGGAACCCCGCGCGGCGGCCGCGAGCTCCGGGATCGACGCGCCCTGCGACGGATCGCCCTTGACCGACCAGCGTCCTTCGCCCCACGAGAGGTCCTCGGGCGCGACCTCGAGCAGCGCGGCGGCGACGATCCGCGCCCGGTCGCGCACCTTGCGCGCCGCCAGCGCCGCCGCGGCGCCGCTCACCGGCGTCGAGCGCGACCCATAGGTCCCCAGGCCGTAGGGCGTCGTGTCGGTGTCACCGTGGATGACCTCGACCTCGTCGATGCTCAGCCCGAGCTCGGCGGCGACGATCTGCGCGAACGTCGTCTCATGCCCCTGCCCCTGCGTCTGCACGCTGATCGACAGCTGCGCCGTCCCCGTGGGTGACATCCGCAGCGACGCGCCGTCGTTCATCGCCAGCCCCATCATGTCCATGTGCTTGCGCGGGCCGGCGCCGACGGCCTCGGTGAAGAACGACACGCCGATCCCCATCAGTTCGCCCCGAGCGCGCCGCTCGGTCTGTTCAAGCCGCAGCGCGCCGTAGTCCGCCAGGTCGAGCGCCTTGCGCAGCGCGGCCTCGTAGTTGCCGCTGTCATAGACCCAGCCGGTCTTGGACTCGTACGGGAACTGCTCCGGGCGGATCAGGTTCCGCAGTCGCAGCTCGACCGGATCGATCCCCAGCTCGGCCGCCACGCAGTCGACGCAGCGCTCGACCAGGTAGACCGCCTCGGCGATCCGGAACGAGCATGCGTATGCCACCCCGCCCGGCGCCTTGTTGGTGTACACGCCGGTGACGGCGCAGTGCGCGGCCTCGACGTCGTAGGAGCCGGTGAAGACGCTGAAGAACCCCGCCGGATAGCGCGTCGGCTGCGCGGTGGCGTTGAACGCGCCGTGGTCGGCGATGACATCGACCGCGACCGCCAACAAGCGGCCGGACGAAGTGGCCGCGATCCGCCCCTTCATCCAGAAGTCCCGCGCGAACCCCGTGGACATCAGGTTCTCCGAGCGGTCCTCCATCCACTTGACCGGGCGGCCCAGTTGGCGCGCCGCGAAGATCGCGCAGATGTAGCCGGGATAGACCGGCACCTTGTTGCCGAACCCGCCGCCCACGTCGGGAGAGACCACCCGGATCCGGTGCTCGGGCAGTCCGGTGATGAGCGAGTAGAGCGTGCGGTGCGCGTGCGGCGCCTGGGTCGTGCACCAGACGGTCAGCTTTCCCGACAC
This sequence comes from Solirubrobacter soli DSM 22325, assembly GCF_000423665.1. Classification (GTDB taxonomy): domain Bacteria; phylum Actinomycetota; class Thermoleophilia; order Solirubrobacterales; family Solirubrobacteraceae; genus Solirubrobacter; species Solirubrobacter soli. Next base: position 47,515 of record NZ_KE384072.1, read on the forward strand.
CCGGTCGAACGCCGCCAGCGCGCCGCAGGTCTCCATCGGCGCGGGGTGCGAGCGCGGGAACTGCATCTCCTGCTCGACGATGACCACATCGTCGCGCGCGAAGACCGCCGCGCACGCGTCCGCGTCGCCCGCCTCCCAGTCGAAGATGTGGTTGCCGCCCTCGCGCACGTGCGGCGCGTCGACGTCGAGCGCCTTGCGGGACTCGACGACCGCCGGCAGCACCTCGTACTCGACGTCGATCAACTCCAGCGCGTCGCGCGCCGAATAGCGGTCGTCGGCGACGACGAACGCCACCTCCTGCCCCTGGAAGCGCACCTTGTCGGTCGCCAGCACGGCCTGCTCGTCGGCCGACAGCGTCGGCATCCACGCCTCCGAGCCGAGGTCCTCGCCGGTGATCACCGCATGAACGCGCGGGTGCTGCAACGCGGCGCTGACATCGATGGACACGATCCGCGCGTGGGCCACCGGCGAGCGCAGGACCGCGCCGTGCAGCATCCCGGGGAGCTGCAGGTCGTCGACGTACTGCCCCTGCCCGCGGATGAAGCGCGCGTCCTCCTTGCGCGGAACGCGGCCGAACGCGCTCGGCGCGCCCGCGCCGTGGGCGCCCGCGGGGCGCGGCTGGGCGGTCATGTCTCGCCCTTGTGGTCGTAGACGGCGACGTTGATCGTCCTGCAGCGTCCGCACTTGATCCGCACGCGCTTGTTCATCTGTTCCAGGCCCATCGCGGCCGCGAGCAGGTTCCCGCACTCGACGCAGACGTAGTCATACGGGCCGTGGCCGCGGAAGACCGGACGGCCGGGGTCGTCCTGCAGGGCGGTGCCACCATCGGGCGGCACCTCTCCCGGCCGGATCGCCCGCATGACCATCCGCTCCGCCATGGCGCTAGATCGCCGCCAGCTTGGTCGTGAAGTCCTTGATCAGCGCGTCGAGCACGGTGGCGACGACGCCCTCGCCCATCGAGGCGGCCTTGCCGCTGATCTTGGCCTGGGTGTGGATGGTCCCCCCGCCGTCGTTGACGTCGAAGCGCACGTCGGCGTTCGCGTAGCCCGATCCGCCGGTGTCCTTGGACTTGACCCGCAGCACGGCGCTGCTGCCGTCCTTGGAGGCCACCTCGACGGTGCCCTTGAAGGTCATCGACATCGCGCCCATCTTGACCTTGATCTCGGCCTTCGCCAGGTCCTCGGACTCGCGCTCGAGGACCTTCCCGCCCTCGACGCACGGGATGATCCGGTCGAGGTCGAGGACGGCGTCGAGGTTGTAGTCCGCCGGCTTGCCGGTCGAGAACGAGTGGTCCAGTTCAACCATCTAGGTGCCTTTCGGGAGGGTCGCGTCGATCGAGACCTCGACGACGTCGGCGACCTTCAAGGTCCCGAAGAGCGCCGAGTAGGGCTTGATGCGCCAGTCGGTCTGCTTGACCTCGGCGGAGCCGGTGAGGCGGGTGCCGTCCACGGACAGCGAGAACGAGAGCGGCGCGCGGATGCCGAGCAGGTCGAGCTCGCCTTCGACGTCATAGCCGCCGTAGCGGGCGGTGACGGAGCTCGAGCGGTACGAGATCGTCCCGCCCTTGAGCACCTCCTCGACGATCGTCTGCGCGATGCCGGCCTTCTCCTCGTCCCCGAGCGGCGAGATGCCACCGCTGCCGGACACGACGCGGAGCGAGTCCGCGTCGGCGTCGAGCGTGACCGCGTCGGGCGTGAGCGAGCCCTGCCAGCGCTGCACCTCGAGCACGAGGTTGTGGCCGGCCTTGGCCGCGGCGCCGCCCTTGCCGGTGCGGACCGTCAGCGTCCCGTCGCCCGGACCGAGCTTCACCTGTAGACCGCCTGCGCGTCGAGCCCGCCTTCCACGCCGGGCGGCAGGTCGCCGGAGCCGTGGGCGTAGAGGGCGATGTCGGCGATCGTGCGCGCGCCCGCCGAGCCGACGAACACGCCGTCCTCCCAGGCCAACGACTCCGCGTCCGTCTCGAGGTCCGCGCCCGCGAGGAGCTTGGCCTTGTCGCGGATGCGCGCCGTCGCGGTGGCGATCGCGCTCGGGACGCCGTCGTTCGGCGCCGTGTTGAACCCGTGGCCCGCGCCGAAGCGGCTCTCGTCGGCCGGGACGACCTTGACGTCGAGCGGCGGGACACCGAGCTCGGAGGCGACGAGCTCGGCGTACCGGCCCTCGTTGCCATCGGGCTCGGTCGTCAGGCTGAGCACCATCTTGCCCGTCGGGTGGACGCGCAGGAACACCGCGCGGTAGGCCTCGTCAGCCATTCTCCAGCTCCTTTCTCCTCTGGTGCGCGGTCAGCGCGTTGTGGTCCTCGCGGTCGCAGAAGGCCGAAGGCGGCCCGCCGGCGTCGTGCGGGCCGACGACCGGGCGCTCGCAGCCCGGGTAGATGCAGGTCTTCACTTGACCCTCCCGTACGGCATCGGCACCGAGCTGCCCGGCACCGGCGTCGCGCTCTCCCATGTCTCCTCCTCCGGTTCGGGCACGTCGACGACGTAGTCCCGCCCGCCGATCGCCTCGGCCACCTGGCCCAGCGCCGCCAACGAATGTCCGGAGACGAGCGCGTCGATGTACGGCAGCGCCGCGACCATGCCACCCGCCCGCGGCACGAAGCCCGCGGCCGCCACGCGCGGGTTCACCCACACGATGCGATACGCGAGCCGAGACAGCCGCGCCATCTCGCGCCCGACCAGCTCGGGCTCGCCGCGCTCCCAGCCGTCGCTCAAGATCACTACGACCGCCCCGCGCGCCATCCCACGCCGACCGTGCCGGTCGTTGAACGTCCGCAGCGCCTCGCCGATCCGCGTCCCGCTCGACCAGTCCGGCGCCGCGGCCGCCGCCCGCTGGATCGCGCGCTCGGGCGACCGCGTCGCCAGCGCCCTCGTGATCCGGGTCAACCGCGTCGCGAACACGAACGCCTCGGACTCGGCGCCCGCGCACGTCAGGAACTGCAGGTAGGCGCGGGCGTAGGGCTCCATCGAGCCGCTGATGTCACACAGCAGCACGAGCCGCCGCGGGACGACGCGCCGGCGCCGGTACGCCAGCGAGATCGGATCGCCGCCCGTCCGCAGCGACCCGCGCAGCGTGCGCCGCAGGTCGACGTGCTCGCCACGCCTCGCCCGGTCGGCGCGGCGGGTCACGCGCGTCGGCGTCGCCACCCGCAGGCGCGTCATCAGCGCGTAGATCTGGGCGAGCTCCCCCGGCTCGAGCGCGTCGAAGCGCTTCTCCCGCAACCGCTCCTGGTCTGAGGCCGCGACCGGGATGAGGGCGTCGGCGCCGCCCGTGCCGGGCTCGCCGGCGTGGCCGTGGGCCGCCCCGGCCCCCGGGGCGCCGGAGCTGCTGTCGCCGGGCCGCGGCTCGTCGCCGGCACCGCCCTGGCCGGGGACCTCGCCCGGGGCCGACGGACGGTCGTCCTCGCCTGCCGCCCCGCCGCGCGCCGTCTCGCGGCGCTCGTCGGCCGCGTCCACGCGCGACCCGAAGACCGCGAAGAACACGCGATCGAACGCGGCCACCTGCGCCTGGTCGGAGACCAGCACGGCGCGCGCCGTCCAGTACAGGCGCGTGCGCGACACGGGCCGCGTCAGCGTCAGCGCGCTCGCCAGCCGCGCGGAGCGCTCGGCGGTCACCGGCACGCCCGCCGCGTGCAGGCGCCGCCCGAACGCCGCGACGAGCGGCGCCAGGTCCAGTTCGACGGTCTCGAGCCTCACACCAGCGACTCCAGGCCGGCGGCGCGGACCACGTCCTGGTCCTCGCCGTACTTCAAGACGCTGCCCAGCGTCCGCCCGATCGTCGCCGCGTCCAATTCGACGACGCCCAGCAACTCGAGCGCCTTCAGCCAATCGATCGCCTCGGCGATCCCCGGCGGCTTCTGCACGTCGCCGTCACGCATCTTCGCGACCGCGGTCACGACCTGGACCGCCAGCGTCTCCGAGGCGCCACGCACCCGCCGGCGCACGATCTCGACCTCACGCTGCGCGTCCGGGTAGTCGATCCACTGGTAGAGGCAGCGGCGCTTGACCGCGTCATGCAGGTCGCGGGTCCGGTTCGAGGTCAGCACGATCGCCGGCGGGTGGGTCGCGGTCACCGTGCCGAGCTCCGGGATCGTCACCGACGCCTCGGCGAGCAGCTCGAGCAGGAACGCCTCGAAGTCGTCGTCGGCACGGTCGATCTCGTCGATCAGCAGCACCGCCGGCCGCGGCCCCGGGTGCTGCAGGGCGCGCAGCAGCGGCCGCGCGACCAGGTACTCGGGCCCGAACAGCGCGTCCTCGGTCAGCTCCGCCGACTGGGCCTCGGCAAGGCGGATCGACAACAGCTGCCGCGGATAGTTCCACTCGTAGAGCGCCTCGCTCGCGTCGATCCCGTCGTAGCACTGCAACCGGATCAGCGGCGTGTCCAGCACCGCGGCGAGCGCCTTGGCGGCCTCGGTCTTGCCCACCCCCGCCTCGCCCTCCAGCAGCAACGGCTGCGGAAGGCGCAGCGAGAGGAACAGCGCCGTGGCCAGCCCCTCGTCGACCAGGTAGTCGACGGCGGCCAGCCGCTGCGCGAGCGTCTCCACGTCGGGAGCGAGGTGTGCGAGTTCGGATGTCACTGAGGGGGTGCGGCGTTGCCCTGCATCGCGGCCCAGACGCGCGCCGGGGTCATCGGCATGTCGAGGTGGTCGACGCCGTGGGTCTCGTACAGCGCGTCGATCACGGCGTTCACCACGGCGGGCGGTGAGCCCACGTTCGGCGACTCGCCCACGCCCTTGGCGCCGAGCGGGTGGTGCGGGCACGGCGTGACGGTCTCGCCCAGCTCGAAGTCGGGGACCTCGAGCGCCGTCGGGATCAGGTAGTCCATGAACGACCCGTTGAGGCAGTTGCCCTCGTCGTCGAACGTGATGACCTCCATCAGCGCGATGCCGATGCCCTCGGCCAGCCCGCCGTGGATCTGCCCTTCGACGATCATCGGGTTGATCCGCACGCCGCAGTCGTCGACCGCGATGAAGCGGCGGACCTTGACCTCGGCGGTCTCGGGGTCGACGTCGACCACCGCGATGTACGCGCCGTAGGGGTACGTGAGGTTCGGCGGGTCGTAGATGACCTGCGCGTCCAAGCCGCCCTCGAAGCCCGCCGGCAACTCCTCGCCGCTGTAGGCGCGCTTGGTGATGTCGAAGATCGACACGCCCTGCTCGCGATCGCCCTTGACGTACCAGCGGCCCTTCTCCCACGCGAGGTCCTCGGGGCGCGTCTCGAGCATCGTCGCCGCGATCGCCCGCGCCTTGTCGCGCACCTTGCGCGACACGACCGCCACCGCGGCACCTGACACCGGCGTCGACCGCGACCCGTAGGTCCCGAGCCCGTACGGCGACTTGTCGGTGTCACCGTGGCGGACCTCGATGTCCTCCGGCGGGATCCCGAGCTCCTCGGCGACGATCTGCGCGAACGTCGTCTCGTGCCCCTGGCCCTGGGTCTGGGCGCTCAGCGACACCACGGCCTTGCCACTCGGATGGACGCGGAGGTCCGCGCCGTCGTTCATCGAGAGCCCGAGGATGTCCATGTGCTTGCGCGGCCCCGCGCCGACGCCCTCGGTGAAGAACGACACGCCGATGCCCATCAGCTCGCCACGCGCCCGCTTCTCCGCCTGCTCGCGGCGCAGGTCCTCGTAGCCCGCGATGTCCATCGCGACCCGCATCGTCTTGTGGTAGTCACCCGAGTCGTACGTCCAGCCCGTCGTCGTCTCGTACGGGAACTGGTCGGACCCGATGAACGAGCGCATCCGCAGGTCGATCGGGTCGACCTTCATCTCCAGCGCGAGCGCGTCGACCATCCGCTCGACGAGGTACACGGCCTCGGTGATGCGGAACGAGCAGCGGTACGCGACGCCGCCCGGCGCCTTGTTCGTGTAAACCGCCTTGACCTTCACGTGCGACGCCGCCAGGTCGTACGAGCCGCAGACGATGTGGAAGAAGCCGGCCGGGAACTTGGTCGGCTGCGCGGTCGAGTCGAACGCGCCGTGGTCGGCGATCACGTCGACCCGCAGGCCGGTGATCTTGCCGTCCTTCGCGCACATCTCCGAGCGCATGATGTAGTCGCGGGCGAACCCCGTCGACATCAGGTTCTCGCTGCGGTCCTCGATCCACTTCACCGGCACGCCGGCGACGATCGAGCCCGCGATCGCGCACACGTAGCCCGGGTAGACCGGCACCTTGTTGCCGAAGCCGCCGCCGATGTCACCGCAGCGGATCCGGATCATGTGCTCGGCGAGGCCGGCGACGTGCGCGTACACCGTGCGGTGCGCGTGCGGCGCCTGGTTGCCGTTGTAGATGTCGAGCTGCCCGGTCTCCGGGTTGAAGTCGGCGATCATCCCGCACGTCTCCAGCGGCGCCGGGTGGCAGCGCGGGTAGATGATGTCGCGCGAGACGACCGTGTCGGCCTCGGCGAACGCGCGGTCGGTGGCGTCCTCGTCGCCCGCCTCCCAGGTGGGCGAGGCGAGGTTGTCGGTCTGGCCCTCCTTGTCGTCGCGGATCAGCGGCGCATCAGGGTCCAAGGCCTTACGGGCGTTGACGACCGCATCCAGCGGCTCGTAGTCGACCTCGATCAGCTGCAGCGCGTCGCGGGCGATGTACTCGTCGGTCGCGATCACCGCCGCGACCTCCTGGCCCTGGAAGCGGACCTTGTCGCCCGCGAGCACGGCCTGCGTGTCGTAGGAGATCGTCGGCATCCACGCCAGCCCGAGCGTCTCGAGATCCTTCGCCGTGATCACGGCGGCGACGCCCGGGAGCGCGAGCGCTGCCGACGTGTCGATCGAGTTGATCCTCGCGTGCGCGAACGGCGAGCGCAGGATCGCCATGTGGACCATGCCCGGCAGGCGGATGTCGTCCAGGTAGTTGCCCTTGCCGCGGATGAAGCGCGCGTCCTCCTTGCGCTTGAGCCGCCCGAAGCCGATCGGCCGGTCCTCGATGGCACTCATCGCGGTGCCCTTTCATGCTCGGCCGCCCACCGTGTGGCGGCGACGATGTTCTTATAGCCCGTGCAGCGACAGATCGCCCCGGAGATCGCCACTCGGATCTCCTCCTCGGTGGGATCGGGGTTCTCGTTCAGCAGCGCGCGCGTGGTCATGAGCATCCCCGGCGTGCAGAACCCGCACTGCAGCGCGTGGCACTCGTGGAAGCCCTGCTGGATCGGGTCCAGCTCGCCGTTGCGTTCCAGCGACTCGACGGTCGAGATCTCGTGGCCTGCGCACATCGCGGCCAGCGCGGTGCAGGACTTCAGCGGCTTGCCGTCCATCAGCACCACGCAGGCGCCGCAATTCGACGTGTCGCAGCCCCAGTGGGTGCCGGTCAGGCCCTCGGTGTCGCGGATGAAGTGGACGAGCAGCGTGCGCGGCTCGACGTCGCGCGTCACCGTCTCGCCATTGATTGAGATGGAGATGTTCATGACAGTGCCCGTGCCGCCGCCTTCCGGAGTGCGCGTTTGGTGAGGACGCCCGCGAGGTGGCGCTTGTAGTCGACGGGGCCGCGCCCGTCGGGGATCGGCATGCAGTCCTCGGACGCGATCGCGCCCGCCTGCTCGAAGAGCGCCTCGCTCGGCACCTGTCCGCGCAGCAGCTCCTCCGCCCGGGTGACGTCGATCGTCGTCAGGCCGACGGCGCTCAGTGCGATGCCTGCGTCGGCGATCGTCGACCCGTCCAGCCAGAGCGCGGCGGACGCTGCCGCGATCGCCCAGTCGCCCGCGCGCCGCTCGACCTTCTCGTGCGCGCTGCCGGCACCCGACCGGACCTTGAACCGCACCTCGGTGAGGATCTCGCCCTCGCCGACCGCGGTCATCCACGGGCCGAGGTGGAACTCGCTCATCGGGACGCGCCGTTCACCTTCGGCGCCGCGGATCACGACGACGCCCTTCAGCGCCGCCGCGACCGCGGAGAGGTCCTCGGCCGCGTCGGCCTGGCAGAGCGAGCCGCCGATCGTCCCGCGGTTGCGCACGACCGGGTCGGCGATCACGTGCTCGGCATCGCGGAACGCGGGGAACCTCTCCCACAGCAGCTCGGAGTCGAGCAGCTCGCAGTGGCGCGTCAACGCGCCGATCGCGATCTCGTCGCCCTCCTCGCGGATGTACTGCAGCTCCGTGAGGTCGTTGATGTCGATCAGCCGCGACGGGCTGGCGAGCCGCAGCTTCATCATCGGCAGCAGGCTGTGCCCGCCGGCGACGACGCGCGAGTCCTCGTGCTCGCGCAGCGAGGCGATCGCTCCCTCGAGGCTCGTCGCCCGCTCGTAGTCAAACGGCGCTGGGGTCTGCATCTGGAGCCTCGTATTGGACGGGGGCGTCGGTGCCGATGACCGGCGAGCGGCCCGGTCGGTTCGCGGGATAGAGCGCGCGCGCCGCCAGGCTGCCGCCGAGCACGTTGCGCAGGACGGGACCGCCGACGGGGCTGGCGGCCGCGATCGGCGCCTCGCGGCCGAGCCGCGCGAGCGTCAGCGTGCCGCGCGTGTAGACCTCGCCGATGCGCGGCGCCTTGGCGGTGCCGAACTCGCGGAAGCCCACAGCGCCGGCACCCGGGTAAAGGCCTTCGACGAGCCCGATCGCATCCGACATGCCGGCCTTCTTGACCAGCAGGCCTTCCAGCGCGCCGACAGCGGCGTCGAGGTTGGCGTTGATGTCGTCGACGACGGGCTTGACCGGCTCGGTCTTGGCGACGATCTCGCCGACGGCGGAGATGGCCTCGTCGAGGCCGGTCGAGATCTTCTGCAGCGCGACGATCACCGACACCAGGTAGAAGACCAGCGCGAAGATGATCCCCACGACGCCGATCAGCAGGATGACGGCGGCCATCACGCATCGTCTCCCGAAGCCACAACCGGAACCCCCGAAATCGAAACGTCGGTCCCTCGGGACCGGTGGCCGGGGTCGTCATCCAGGATCACGTCGAGCGAGCCGCCGTACGCGGCGACGTTCTCGACCGTTTCCTTGACCTGCCGCTGCGTGGTCAGCAGCAGCGGGACCGCGTCCAGGTCGGATGACCCGGCGCGGGCGGCGTCACGGATGCGCCCGATCGAAGGCACGATCGCGTTGGCCTCGTCGAGCACGCCCTTGAGCAGGAAGATCACGACCGGCAGCACGACGAACGTGACGACGATGGCGACGACCCAGGTCATCGCGGCCTCCTCTCGGCCACGATCGCGGCCTTGGCGCCGATGCCCGGCAGGGCGGACAGGACGATGTCGAACTGCGCGTTGATCGCCTTGACGGCGGGCTCGAGCGGCTTCAGGTGCTCGTTCTCGACCATCTCGAGCGCGCCCGCGAGCGTGGCCAGGCCGGTGGAGATGTTGCGCAGGCGGGTGCGGACCTCGATCAGCGCGCCCGCCAGCACGGCGACCACGACCACCGCGAGGATGATGCTCAGCGCGGTCATACCTTCACCCCGTAGCCGTCGGTGAGCGCGTTCATGTAGCCGTCCTGCACGACGGCCTCCTCGATGATCAGCCCGAGCACCGGCGCGGTCGCCTCGAGCTGCGGGATGTTCGCCGTATTGCCGGCGACGGCGGTGGCGACGTCGAGCAGCCCGTTGACGGAGCTCTCGATGTCGCGCACGGCGCGGATCAGCATCAGCAGCAGCCCGGCGACGATCAGCGCCGCGACCAGGCCGATGATCAACGCGAGCGTCCAGGCGTCGTCGTTGGTCATTTGCCCACCGCCACCTTCCGCAGTGCGCGCGCGGAGTGCAGGATGCGCACGCCGGAGTCGTTGATGCGCCCGATGTCGTTGAGCTCGACCGTCTGCTGCTTGACGACCCCGACACCCTCGACCGCGGTCCGCGCCTGCGTCGCGATCCGCTGCGCCAGCCGGACGATCGTGACGACGATCACCGCGGCGATCAGGATGACCAGCACGCCGAGCACCAGGCCGACGGTCCATCCGGTGGACATCTCACTCCTCCTTCATCAGTAGTGCGCGCTCGGTGGCGCGCCTGAGGACGCGCTCCGTGAGGACGCCGACGACGTGCCTTTTGTAGTCCGCCGATCCGCGTTGATCGGACACCGGTTCGCATGCGGACTGTGCGAGCTCCGCGGCTCGGGCGAAGACTTCCTCGGTGGGTGGCCGGCCCACCAGCGCGGCCTCCGCGGCCGCGACCGTGATGTCGCCGCCGACGGCGGCGAGCGCGAGGCCCGCGCCCGCGATCTCGCCGCCGTCGAGCTCGATCGACGCGCCGGCGGCGACGACCGCCCAGTCGCCGACGCGGCGGTCGACTTTGAGATAGGCGCTGCCGCTGTTGCGCCGAAGTGGGACGCGGACCTCGACCAGCATCTCGGCCTGGCCGACCGCGGTCTCGTAGGGGCCTTTGTGGAACGCGTGCATGTCGACCACGCGCTCCTCGGTGCGTCCGCGGATCACGAGGCTCGCCTTGACCGCGGCACAGACCGCCGACAGGTCCTCGGAGGGGTCGGCCTGGCAGAGCGCACCGCCGATCGTGCCGCGGTTGCGCACCACAGGGTCCGCAATTACACGCTCGGCGTCCGTGAAGATCGCGAGCCGGTCGGCCAGCAGCGACGACTCGAGCAGGGCGTTGTGGCGCGTCATCGCGCCGATCCGCACCTCGTCGGGACGCTCGTCGACGTACCCGAGGGCGTCCGCGAGCGGGTCGATGTCGATCACGTACTCGGGCGAGGCCAGCCGCAGCTTCATCATCGGCAGCAGGCTGTGCCCTCCGGCGAGCAGCCGCGCATCCGGGCCGTGCTCTTCGAGCAGCGCCAGCGCCTCTTCGACGCTCGTGGCTCGCTCATACCCAAACGGTGCTGGGACCTGCAGAACTCCTCCTTGGTCTCTCCTCCATTTGGCAGATTGGCGTTGGTATGGTCGCCCTGTCAACCCGAGTTAAGTGATCGCTTATGACCCTCGCCCAGCTGCAGTCCTTCGTGCTCGTCGCGCGACACGGCTCGGTCAAGGCGGCCGCCGCCGAGCTCGAGGTCACCGAGCCCGCGGTGTCGGTCGCGGTCTCCGCGCTGCGCAAGGAGCTGGGTGACGAGCTGTTCGTGCGCAGCGGCCGCGGGATCGCGCTGACGCCCGGCGGCCGGCGGCTCGCCGCGCTCGCGACGGAGATCCTCGGGCTGGCCGAGCAGGCGCGCCGCTCGGTCGCCGCATCGGGCGAGACGCGCCGGCTGTCGGTCCTCGCGACGCCGCTGGTCGCCGAGCACATCGGCCCGATGCTCGAGCTCTTCTCGGGCCGTGACGAGGCGCTCGAGATCACGGTGGCGACCGAGGCGTCGGCGTCCTTCGCGGAGGCGCTCGAGCACCGGCGCGCCGACATCGCGCTCGGGCCGGCGCCCGGGGCCGCAGCTTCCTCGGTCGCCTCGGCGCCGTTCCTGCGCTGCCGCTTCATCCTCGTCGCCGCCCCCTCGCACCCGCTGGCGGCCACGCGGGCGCTCGCGCCCTCCGCGCTGGCGGCGCAGCGCTGGCTGGTCGGCCCGCCAGAGCTCGATCCCGGTGAGGCGACGGGGAGCTTCCTCGCCCGCCATTCGCTGGCACCGGAGCATCTGACGACCTACTCGAGCGGGGCCGCCGCGGTCGACGCCGCCGTCGCCGGCGAGGGGATCATGCTCGTGCTCTCCCACGCGGTCATCGATGAGGTCAGACGGCGTCACCTCGTGCGACTTGACGTACGGGGAACGCCGATCGTCGAGATGTGGCACGCCTCCACGCTCGGCTTGGGCCGCGCACTCCCGGCCGCGCTGGCGCTGCAGCGGTTCGCCACCACGTCCGAGGCGACACAGGCGATCTCCTCCGGTCGGGCGGGCGCCGTCTCGACTACCGTGCGCCCGAAGGTCCACACGACGCTCTGGCAGTCCGTAGCCGCGCGAGGAGGTTGATCTCAAGATGCGCCCGCCCGTCCCACCGTTCACCGAGGAGACCGCGCGCCAGAAGGTCCAGGCCGCCGAGGACGCGTGGAACACGCGCGACCCCGACAAGGTCGCCGCCGCCTACACGGTCGACTCCGTCTGGCGCAACCGCGACGAGTTCATCACCGGTCGCGAGGAGATCGCCGCGTTCCTGCGCCGCAAGTGGGACCGTGAGCTCGAGTACGCGCTGCGCAAGGACCTCTGGGCGTTCGCCGGGAACCGGATCGCCGTGCGCTTCCAGTACGAGTCGCGCGACGCGAGCGGCCAGTGGTGGCGTTCGTACGGCAACGAGCAGTGGGAGTTCGACGACGAGGGCTACATGCGCCGCCGCGAGGCGTCGATCAACGACGTCGCGATCGACGAGTCCGAGCGGCGCATCTTCGGCGCGCGCAGCGAGCCGGGCGGCGAGCAGCCGCTGCGCTAGGACTTGTCGTAGGCCAGCGCGAGCCGGAACAGGGTCAGCGCGCCGAGCATCAGCCCGAAGTCGCGCAGCGCGACGTCGTAGTACCCGGGGCCGGTCAGGAGCGTGAAGATGATCCCGGCGAGCCAGGCCGCTACGACCGGCGCGCCGTAGCGCGGCCGGAGGGCGACGAGCAGGCCGGCGACGATCTCGATCGCGCCGACCGCGTACATGAAGTCCTGCGCGCTGCCGGGCATGAGGTCGTCGACCCAGCCGGCGAGGTACTGCGGCCAGTCGGTCAGGACGTTGAAGAACTTGTCCAGGCCGAACGCGATCGGCGCGATCGCGAACGCGATCCGGAGCATCACGAACGCGTCGTGCCCGGCGTCGCGCTCCGCGAGCGCCGTGGCGCGCGACGACGTGGGGGTGGTGGCGGCGGCAGTGGCCATGCGATTCCTCCTCGCTTCTAAAAACAACTTTCGTTGACAACGTACGCCCGCCCCGGGTTTTTGTCAATGAAAGTTGTTGTTAGAGTTCGGGCATGGACCCGCTCGGAGCGTTGAGCTCACTCGGGGACGCCACGCGGCGCCGGATCTACGACGTGGTCGCGGCCGCGCCGGCCGCGCTCACCCGCGACGAGGTGGCCGCCGAGGCCGGAATCGGGCGCACTCTTGCCGCGTACCACCTCGACCGGCTCGCGGCCGAGGGCCTGCTCACGGTCGCGCGGGAACGGCGGACCGGCCGCAGCGGCCCCGGCGCGGGGCGGCCGGCGAAGGTCTACGCGCGCTCGCAGGAGGAGGTCGCGGTCAGCGTCCCGCCACGCGACTACCACGTCGCGGCCCGCCTGCTCGCCGATGCCGCCGCGGCCGACGCGTCCGGTGAGACGCGGCGCGCGCTCGCCGACGCCGCCGCCCGGCTCGGCCACGAACTGGCCGACCAGGGCGGTGAGCTGGAGACCGTGTTGCGCGAGCGCGGCTACGAGCCCTACGAGGACGAGCCGGGCGTCCACCGCCTGCGCAACTGCCCGTTCCACGCCGTCGCCCAGCGCCAGCCCGAAGTCGTGTGCGACATGAACCTCGCGCTGCTCGGCGCGCTCGTCGAGGGCCGCGACGTGACGGCCTCGCTCGAGCCCGGCCCGGGCCGCTGCTGCGTCGCGCTCCGCGTCAACTCCACATAAGCGCCGCGTCGCGCTTGAGCTGGGCTTGATGTTGCTCCACAGGAAACGTTGAGCTTTCCCTTCCAACCTCGCCGTTCATGAACCACAACACGGGACGCAAGCGCCGGACGCCACCGGCGCCGACGCGGTCGCGCCGCGGACCGCGCTGCGCCCGCCTTCGCGACCAGGAGCTCAAGCGGATCGTCCACCGCTACTACCACGAGGTGCTCACGCTGCGCCGCGTCGACGTGCTCGACGGGCTCGTGGCGGCGGACTTCACCGGCCACGACGGTGCGGGCGCGCTGATGGACCGCTACGGCCTGCAGGAGGCCGCGGAGATGCTGCTCGACGCGTTCCCGGACCTGATCGTCACGGTCGAGGACCAGGTGGCCGAGGGCAACAAGGTGAGCACGCGCTGGTGGGCGTCGGGCACGCACGCCGGCACGTTCGCCGGCATCTCCCCCACGGGTCGCACCGTGACGATCTCCGGCATCGACATCCACCGCGTCGAACGTGGTCGGATCGCCGAGCTCTGGGAGGAGCTCGACGTCGCGAGCCTGCTCGCCCAGATGCTCTAGGTGGCAGCGGCCGAAAGACCAGGGCGCCGTCCCGATTGCGCGGACCCGACCGCAGGCGGTTGGGTCGGCGCATGCTCAGTATCCACCCGCTTCGGGCCCTCACCGTCATGCTCGCGCTCGCCGGCGCCACCTTCGCGATCGCCGCACCTCGCGCCTCGGCGCTCGGCCCTGAATGCAACTACGACGGCTGGAGCTTCAACGCCTGTCTGACCCTCACGGGCTCGACCTCCTACTTCTACTGGGACGCGCACGTCGGGATCGACGTCAAGCTGCCGGAGCAGTACGGTCGCGAGGTCCTCGCCTGCGGCGCCGACTTCAAGGCATCGCTGTGGGGCGACGACGGCGGGTCCGGCGACGACTTCATCCGCAACCTGACCCTTGCGCCGGGCTGGCCCGCCGCCGGCCCCGACGGCATCGGCGCCGAGTTCACGGCCCGCCTCATCGACAGCGCCGACCTCGACGAGGACGACGGCAACGACGAGGTCTACGCCCGGGTCTCCTACAGGGACTGCCACACCGGGTTCATCCGTCCCTTCCGCACAGGCGCCTTCACCGGGGGTGACTTCCGCCGTTGAGCGTCAGGCGCCGTCAGGGTGGTCGGCCGCCCAGCGGACCGACCGCACGATCATCGCGTAGCCCGTGCAGCGGCAGATCTGGCCGGAGATCGCGGTGCGGATCTCGTCGTCGGTCGGGTTCGGGTTGCGGTCCAGCAGCGCACGCGCGGTGAGCAGCATCCCGCTCGTGCAGAACCCGCATTGCAGGCCGTGCTCCTCGTGGAAGCCCTGTTGGACGGGATCGAGGACGCCGTCGCGCTCCAACCCCTCGACGGTCGTGATCTCGTAGCGCTCGGCGGTGGCCGTCAGCACCGTGCAGGACTTCACCGGCTCGCCGTCCATCAGCACCACGCAGGTCCCGCAGTTGGAGGTGTCGCAGCCCCAGTGCGTGCCGGTCAGTCCGAGCTCGTCGCGCAGGAAGTGCACGAGCAGCAGCCGCGGCTCGACCTCGCGCGTGTACTCGACCCCGTTGACCGACAGCGTCACCTGCAAGTCGTGGAAGCTAGCGGAGCGAGCGGGCGATCCCGGCGGCGAGCACCGCGACCGGGAGGTTCGGGTTGCCGCGGGTGATCGTCGGCATGATCGAGGCGTCCGCGACGTGGAGGCCGTCGACGCCTCGAACGGCGCCGCTCGAGTCGACCGCTCGCGCGCACGACCCCGCGGGGTGGCAATAGTTGACGACGCGGGCGCGGATGTCGAAGTCGGCCGGCGTGACCCGCTCGCCAAGGAAGGCGGCGAACGGCGCGTGTCGGACCATCCGTTCGAGCAGGTCGCGCGCCTCGGTCAGAACCTGGAGGTCGTGTTCGTCCGAGAGGTAGCGGTGGTCGATCAGCGGGAGCGAGGTGGGATCGGCGTCGCGCAGCGTCACGCGCCCCTGCGAGCGGGCGCGCATCGCGCCGCCGTAGAGCGAGATCGGCGGCAGGCCGGGGTGACCGGTGTTGGCCCCGGCGACCAGGAAGACGTGGATGTCGTAGGGCCCGTCGTCGCAGCGGGACGAGCGGGCGCGGCCGACGGTCTGCTCGTCCGGGTGATACGGCGTGCTCGCGAGCGTCTCGCGGAAGCGTTCGGAGCCCGCGTAGTCGAGCGCGACGCACGGGTGGTCGAGCAGGTTCTCGCCCACCGGGAGGTCGGCGACGACGTCGATCCCGAGCGTGTGGAGGTCGTCCGCCGGACCGATCCCGGAACGCAGCAGGAGCGCGGGCGACATGTATGCCCCGCCGGCGACGATCACCCGCCGCGCGCGCACGGTCTCGCCGCCGACGACGACGCCGCGGGCGCGGCCGCCTTCGATCAGCACCCGCTCCACGAGCGTGTCGCCCTGGATCGTGAGCCTGTCGCGTACGCCGTCCAGGAACGCGAACGCGGCGTTGTAGCGAACGCCGTCGACCACGTTGACCGCCATGGGGCCGATGCCGACGCCCGCGGTCAACTCGTGCAGGTCGTGGGCGAGCGGCAGGCCCTGCTCGATTCCCGCGTCGACGAATGCGCGCTGGACCGGGGTCAGCTCGTCGAGCGTGAGCGCGCGGACGCGGAAGCGCTCGCGGACGAGGTCGATCAGCGGCTCGACGTCGGTCAACCCCCACTCCTCCCAATCCGCGTGCGCGCCAACCGCGGCGGTGCAGCCGTTGTGCGCCGAGCAGCCGCCCACGATCTTCGCGCGCGGGAGGTCGAGCACGCGGTCGGGGTACGTCGTCTCGCTCGTGTGGCCCCAGTCGTGCGAGGTGGGCACGACGCGGGCGTCGAGCATGTCGGCCGGCCAGCTCTGGCTCTGCGGTCCGTAGTCCGGACCCGCCTCGAGCAGCAGGACGTCGGTCCCCTGCTCGGCGAGCAGGCCGGCGACGGTCGCGCCGCCGGTGCCGGCGCCGACCACGATCGTGTGCGTATCCATGAAGTCCTCTCAGGCGACGACGACTTCGACGCCCGCGGCGCGGAAGTCGTCGAGCAGGCCCTGCGGCGCGGCGTCGTCGGTGACGAGCACGTCGAGCTCGTCGATCGTGCAGACGCGGGCGAAGGCCGTGCGGTTGAGCTTGGTGGCGTCGGCGACCGCGATGCGGCGCCGCGAGCTGGCGAACGCGGCGCGCTTGACCGCGGCGTCGTCGAGGTTGTACTCGGTCACGCCGCCCGCGACGTCCACGCCGCCGACGGTCAGCACGACCGTGTCGAAGTAGAGGTCGGCGAACGGCTTCTCCGCCAGCGCGCCGATCAGCGAGCGCTCGCCGGGGCGGATGATCCCGCCGCCGATCATCGTCGTCAGCCCGGGCTCGTCGGCGAGCACGGCAGCGATGTGGAGGCTGAGCGCGAACACGCGCAGGTTGCGCCGCCCCTGCAGGGCGCGGGCGACCGCGAGCGTCGTCGTCCCGGCGTCGAGCACCACGGTCTCCCCCTCGTGCAGCAGCCGGGCCGCGGCGGCGCCGATGCGCTCCTTGGCGTCCAACTGGCGCGCCGCGCGCAGGGCGAACGGGGGCTCGTAGGCCTGCGATTGCGCGGTGACGGCGCCACCGTGCACGCGGCTGAGCGCGCCCGCCTGCTCGAGCGTCTCGAGGTCGCGGCGGATCGTCATCTCCGACACGCCGAAGCGGGTGGAGAGCTCGGAGACCAGCACTTTGCCGTCCGCTTCGAGCAGGTCGACGATCTGGAGGTGGCGCTCAGGCGCGGTCACGCGTGGGCGAGGTCCGGTTCGGGCGTGGGCACGGGCGCACCATCATCCTCGACCATGATCTCGCGCGACATCGTGCGCCACCCGTCGTTGCCGGAGCGGCGCAGCGCGAGCAGGGTCACGAGGCCGAAGACGAGCCACAGACCCGCGACGATCGGCGCGTAGCGGACCGGCGCCGCGGGGAGCGGATTGAGCGACTTGTACGCGACCCAGAAGAGCGAGATTGTCGAGACCGCCGGGAAGACGACGTGCAGGAGCGGGCTGAAGTCCTGCCGGCCGCGGAAGAACCGCACGACGCCGACGTTGCCGAGGAAGTACACGAGCACGTAGATCAGGGTGCCGACCAGGCCCATGACGAAGAACGATTGATCAGGGCCGACCCAGGCCCCGACGCCGAGGCACACGGCGAGCGCGAGCGCCGTCTGGGCGAGCACGGCGTTGGCGGGCGTGCGGTAGACCGGGTGGATGTGGTCCAGCGCGCGCGGGAAGGCGCCCGAGCGGGCCATCGCGTACCAGTTGCGCGTCGAGTCGGTCGTGCAGGCGATGCACACCGCGATGCCGGAGTTCAGCAGCGCGAGCAGGACGAGGATCCAGGCGCCGCCCCAGAGCCGGTGGGCGACGACGAAGGCCGGGTTCTCGGACGAGGCCGCGAGCGTGTCGAGGTGGTCCACGCCCCAGCCGACCTGCAGCCCCCACGCGCAGGAGACGTAGAAGACACCGAGGACGACGACCGAGCCGATCAGGGCGCGCGGGATCGCGCGGCGCGGGTCGCGGGTCTCCTCCGCCACGGCGGCGGCGGACTCCCACCCGGTGAAGGCGAAGATGCTGAACACGACGGCGAGGTAGAACCCGTTGAGGCTGGATGAGTTGGCCGGGTTGAAGCCGGCGAGCGTCATCCCGCCCTCGCCGGGCGAGAGCAGCCCCGAGACCGCGAGCGCGAGGATGATCGCCATCTCGATCAGCGAGAAGATCATCAGCGCGCGGCCGGAGATGCGGATGCCGCGGTAGCCGACGAACGCGACGACCGCGAGGATCGCGACCGCGAAGACGGGCCAGGGGATGTTCACGCCGTACTGGTCGTCGAGCTCGCCGTGCAGGACGAAGCCCGTGTAGGCGGCGAGCGCGCCGGGGATCGCGGCGACGAACCAGCTGTAGAGCCAGCCGACCATGAACCCGGCCTCAGGGCCGACGGTGCTCGAGACGTACGTGTAGAAGCCGCCGGCGGACGGGAGGTGCTTGGCGAGCTGGCCCAGCGCGATGGCGCTCACGACCGCGATCAGGAACGCCACCAGGTAGGTCGACGGCGCGCCGAGGCCGGCGAGGTCGGTGTTGAACGCGATCGTCGCCAGGATGCCGACCGCCGGAGCGATCTGGGCGACGCTCTGCATCAGGACGGTGGGCAGACCCAGCGCTCCGCGCTCGAGTCCGGTGTGAGATGACACGACGGCTCCTCTCTCGTCAAACGCACATCACTGCTGTGCGATCTAACAGTATCCATGTTTGAGCGAGCGTGTCAAGTCCTTGCTCGTCGCCGTTTCGTTGCCGGGGGTTGCGTTCGATTCGAACATGTGTCATGTTCGAATGCATGTCCCCGTACTTGAATGACATCCTCGACCAGCCCCGAGCCCTGGCCGCGTTCACCTCTCAGGCGGCCGCCGAGATCGCGCCGGTGGCGGCGCTCGGCCGCGGCGAGCGCGTCGTCCTGACGGGGATGGGCGCGTCGCTGGCGGCGCTGCGGCCGGCGTGGATGACCCTCGTCGCGGCCGGCGTTCCCGCGTGGTTGATCGAGACGGCCGAGCTGCTCAACGACGCGCCGGGGCTGCTGGAGGGCGACGTGTCGGTCGTCGCCGCGTCGCAGTCGGGGCGCAGCGTGGAGGCGGTGGCGTTGGTGGACGCGGCGCCGGGTCGGCTCATCGCGCTGACCAACGATGCGCTGTCGCCGCTGGCGGGCGGCGCGGACGTGACGGTCGAGATCCATGCCGGCGTCGAACATGCCGTCAGTACCCGGAGCTACGTGAACACGCTTGCCGCGGCACAGCTCGTGGGCGATGCGCTGGCGGGGGTGCGGGTGACGCGGCCGTACGAGGCCGTGGCCGACGCGCTGGCGGGGTATCTCGCGTCCTGGGAGGACCGCGTGGCGGCGTTGAAGTCCTCGGTCGGCGTTCCCGAGCGGCTGTACCTGCTGGCGCGCGGCGCCTCGCTGGCCGCGGCGTCCTGTGGTGCGCTGATCGCGAAGGAGGCGGCCAAGCGGCCGGTCGAGGCGATGAGCGTTCCACAGTTCCGCCACGGTCCGCTCGAGCTCGCCGACGAGCGGCTGACCGCGATCGTGCTGGCCGGGACCGGCCCCGATCGCGAGCGCAACCGGCGCCTGTACGAGGACCTCGAACGGCTCGGCGCCGCGGGGCTGTGGGCGGACGCGGACGGCGATCTGCCGCTGGCCGACGTGCCCGCGGATGGCCTGCCGATGGCCGAGATCGTGCTGCTGCAGCTGCTGACGGTCGCCCTGGCGGAGCTGACCGGCGTGCCCGCGGGCGAGTTCCGCCACCTCGAGAAGGTCACGACCGTCGAGTGACCGTCGTCGCCCTCGACATCGGTGGGACGAACATCCGCGCCGCGCGGGTCGATGCGGACGGGACGATCCTGGCACGGCGCGTGGCGCCGACCACGCGCGAGCCGGCGCTGGACGCACTGGTGGCGGAGCTTGCCGACGAGCAGGTTGCGGCGATCGGCGTCGGCGTCACCGGGCCGGTCGTGGACGGCGTCGTTGAGAACCCGCACACGCTCCCGGGCTGGGAGGGGCTCGACCTGCGGGCCGCTCTGCGCTCGTTCGGCGTCCCGGTCGTCGTCGACAACGACGCGAACGCCGCCGCGTTGGGCGAGTGGTGGCTGGGCGGGCGCGCTTCGCGGCTGGCGATGGTCACGTTCGGCACCGGGATCGGCGTCGGATCGGTGGTGGACGGCGTCGTCCAACGCGGCCCGGCCGGTGTGCACGGCGAGGCGGGCCACATGGTCCTCGACCCCGCCGGGCCGCCGTGTTACTGCGGCGCGCGCGGCTGCTGGGAGCAGCTCGCGGCGGGTCCCGCGCTGCCGCGGCTGGCGGCGTCGGCCGGGCTCGATGTCGCCACCGGCGCCGAGCTCACCGCGCTCGCCCGTGCCGGCGACCCGCGTGCGTTGGAAGCCTTCGCCGAGTTGGGCCGCTGGATCGGCCTCGGTCTGCTCAACCTGACCGCGGTCTTCGCGCCGGACGTGATCGTGCTGGGCGGCGGGCTCGGCGCCGAGCACGACCTGTTCGCGGCCTCCATGACCGCCGCGATGGCGAACGCGATGGTCCCGACGGCGAGCGTGCGGGTCCGCCCCGCCGCCCACGGCGACGACGCGGGGCTGCTCGGCGCCGCCTACGCTGCGCTCGAATGCTCGCTCTGACGACGATCGCGACGCCACCGTACGTCGAGCTGCGCGAGGTTCCCGACCCGGTGCCGCTCGCCGGTGAGGTGCTCGTGCGGGTGCGGGCGGTCTCGCTCAACCGCGGCGAGGTGCTCGATCTGCCGGGCAAGCCGCCGGGAACCGTGGCGGGGTGGGATCTCGCCGGGGTGACCGAGGACGGGACGCGGGTCGTCGGGTTGCTGCGCTCAGGTGCGTGGGCGCAGTTGGCGGCGGTCCCGCGCGCGATGCTCGCTTCGATTCCCGACGGAGTCAGCGACGCCCAAGCCGCCGCGCTGCCGACGGCGGGGCTGACCGCGCTGCGCTCGCTCGAGCTCGGCGGGCTCCTGCTGGGGCGGCGGGTGCTGGTGACGGGCGCGACCGGCGGCGTCGGGCGCTTCGCGGTCCAGCTCGCTCGGGCCAGCGGCGCGCGCGTCACCGCGCTGGTCCGGGGAGAGCCGATCGAGGGCGACTTCGACCTCGTCGTCGACGCGGTCGGCGGCGCGACGTTCGGCAGCGCGATCGAGCACCTCGCGCCGCGAGGGCTGCTGGTCAACCTCGCGACGCCCGAGGATGAGCCGGACGTCACGTTCACCGCGGCGCGCTTCGACCGCTCCTTCGGCGCGCGGATCTACACGCTGAACCTGGTCGACGAGCTCGCCGGCCACGCGACGCGCGACCTCGAGCGGCTGCTTGCGCTGGTCGCGGACGGACGGCTCGACCCGCGGATCGACCACGAGTCCTCATGGCGCGATTTCGCGGCGGCACTCGCGCGTCGGGGCAAGGTCGTGATACACGTCGCGTGATGCGGGTGTTCGCCGCCGGGTCGCTGCGCCCCGCCTTCGAAGGCCTCGAGGCCGAGTTCGTGTTCGACAACGCGCGCGAGCTGGCGGCGCGGATCGAGGCCGGCGAGCCCGCGGACGTGTTCTGCTCGGCCAGCCCGGCCCACCCGCGTCGGCTCCACGAGCTGGGCCTCGTGCGCGAGCCGGTCGCGTTCGCGTCCAACCGCCTGGTGATCGCGGTGCGCCACGAGGTCGGCGTGTTCGACCTCGACACCGCGCGGTTCGCGATCGAGGTCGAGGGCGTCCCGCTCGGCGACTACACCCGCGAGCTCTTCAAGACGGTCCCGGTCCTGCCGGAGCAGATCGCGTTCCAGGAGACGGTCGTCGACGCCGTCGCCGAGCGGGTGCTCAACGGCGACGCCGACGCGGGCATCCTCTACGCCACCGACGTCGACTTCCGCCCCCGGCTGCGGGCGATCGAGGTGCAGCCGGCCGTCCGCGCCGTGTACGTCGCGGCCGTCGCCTCCGAGCATCCGGAGGCGCAGCCGTTCGTGGACAGCCTGCTCGGCCACCCGGCGTTGCGTCGGGCGGGGTTCGACCTCCCCTCCTAGGAGCCCGTCGAAGCATTCCGGTGCGCCCGGTGCGGCACATCCGCGGCGTCTCGCGCCAACCACGCTGCTCACGGCCCAAAGGGCCGCATCGCGAGCGCGGCCGGCCCGAGCCACTGGCGGCTGCACCACCCCGATCGGACCGACCATGCTTCGACGAACTCCTAGCGCACGATCAGCAGGCTCGTCTGGGCGTGGTGGGTGAGCTTGGACGCGACGCTGCCCACCATCGCGCGGTTGTGGCCCGGCGTTCCACCGGCCCCGATCACGATCAGGCCGGCGTTCTGTTCGCCCGCGACGTCGAGGATCGTGTTCGCGGGGTCGCCTTCGCGCACGTGCTTCTCGATCGCGAAGCCGGCGCCGTCGAAGCGGTGCTCGTCGCGCGAGACGATGTCGTGCGCGACGCCGCGCAGGTCGACCGGATCCACCTTGGCCGCCAGACCCAGCCGCTCGAGCGGCGAGCGGCCTGGGTAGGCGCAGACGAGGTGCACGGTCGCGCCGGTGCCCTCCAGCAACTCGACGACCTTCTGAATGGCGGCCTCGGAACCCGGCGAGCCGTCCGTCCCAACGACGATCGCGTTCATGCGCCGACTTTACGCCGTCGCGAACTGCGTGCCGATCACCGACAGCATCTCGAGCCGCTTGGCGTCCTCGCTCCCCGGCGCCGCGGTGAAGACGACGAGGCGCTCGGTCTGGTTCTCGGCGGTCAGGATCTGGCAGTCGAGCTCGATCAGCCCGACCTGGGGATGCTGCACGCGCTTGTGGGTGTCGGTGCGCTGCGCGACCTCGTGGCGCTCCCACAGGGCGGCGAACTCGGGGCTGGCTTCGAGCAGCGCGTGGACGAGCGGTTGTGCCGCGTCGGGGTCGCGCCCGTGCGCGACGCGCAGCGCCGCGGCGTAGCTGCGCGAGTGCAGGCCGTAGTCCTCCTCGGGAAAGCGGTCGCGCTCGTGGGGATCGACGAACCAGCGATAGAAGACGCTGCGCGCGAGCCCCGTGAACTCGGTCTGCGAGCCGAGCAGGGCCTCGGCGAGCGGGTTCTGGACCAGCACCACGCCGAGATCGGACACGACCTGCGCGGGGGTGTCGAGCCGGTCGAGCAACCTCAGCAGCGCCGGCGTCACATGGTCGGAGCGAAATCCGCGCGGCGGCGCGGCGTGGCCCGCGAGCTGGAAGAGGTGGTCGCGCTCGTCCTGGGTGAGCCGCAGCGCGCGGGCCAGCGCGCCGACGGTCTGCTCGGACGGCCGCGAGCCGCGCTGCTGCTCGAGGCGGGCGTAGAAGTCGGTCGACATGTGGGCGAGGAGCGCGACCTCCTCGCGCCGCAGCCCGGCGGTGCGCCGGCGTCGCCCCTGGCTGAGGCCGACGTCCTCGGGCCGCAACGCCTCGCGGCGGCGGCGGAGGAAGTCGGCGAGGCCTTCGCGGTCCATGTCTCGCAGTATGCGCCGCGGCCGGCGCGTTACCCAGGGACAGCGTGTCCCTGGGTAACGCGACCGCTTTTGCCGGGTGGGTGCGAGCGGCACGGTGTCGGCATGACCTCCATCGCACTCATCACCGGCGGGAACCGCGGCATCGGGCGCAGCACCGCGCTGGCACTCGACGGCGTCGACGTGATCCTCACCTACCGCTCGAACGCCGACGAGGCCGCGGCCGTCGTCGCCGAGATCGAGGCGAGCGGCCGCCGGGCCGCCGCGCTGCAGCTCGACGTGGGCGACGTGGCGTCGTTCGACGCATTCGCCGATGCCGTGCGCGACGTCCTTCGCGGGTGGGACCGCGACACGTTCGACTTCCTCGTCAACAACGGCGGGATGAGCCGTGGCGGGTCGGTCACGGACGTCACCGAGGCCGACTTCGACGCGCTCGTGAACGTCCACTTCAAGGGCGTCTTCTTCCTCACCCAGGCGCTTGTGGGGCTGCTCGCCGACGGCGGCGCGATCGTGAACCTCTCGAGCGGCCTGGCGCGGTTCACGAGCCCGGAGCGCGCGATCTACGGCTCGGTCAAGGGCGCGGTCGAGGTGCTCTCCCGCTACCTGGCCGCGGAGCTCGGTCCGCGCGGTATCCGCGTCAACGTGATCGCGCCCGGCCCGGTGGCGACCGACTTCAGCGACGGCGTGGTGCGCGAGACGCCGGCGCTCCAGGAGCACCTCGCCTCGATGACCGCGCTCGGCCGGATCGCCTATGCCGACGACATCGGTCCCGCGATCGCCGCGCTGCTCGGCGCCGGCAACCGCTGGGTCACCGGCCAGCGCATCGAGGTCTCAGGCGGGATCCACCTGTAGGAGCCGCAGCGCGCCGATGTACTCCGGCTGCGTGCGCAGGTGGCCGTGGCGGGCGTCCCACGCGCCGGACTCGAGATCTCGCCGCAGGCGGTGCAACCCGCGTTCGACGGCTTCCGGGTCCGCGAACGCCCACACCGACTGGGCGGCCCGGATCGTCGGGTCGAGCAGCTTCTCGGGCCGCGCGTACCAGGCCTCGATGAAGCCGTCGACGCAGTCGATCGGGATCGGGACGGGGGTGATCGTCGCGTTGCCGCCGAGGATGCTCGCCACGCGTTCGACCCCGGGATCGCGGGCGTCCTCGGCCTCGAAGAGCTCGGGGATGTACGCGTCGAGCCAGAAGTCGTGCATCGCCGGCCCGTCGAACGTGAGGATCACGACCGGGCCTCTCGCGACCCGGCGCATCTCGCTCAGGCCCTTTTCGAGGTCCGGCCACTGGTGGATCGTGATCGTCGCCATCGCGGCGTCGAAGCTGTCGTCGTCGAACGGGAGATCCTCGGCGACGGCGTTCACCGCGGGCGTGCGGCGCTGCGCGCGCATCTGCGCCGACGGCTCGACCGCGACGACGTAGCGGTCCTCCGGCTCGTACGAGCCCGCGCCGGCGCCGACGTTGAGGACCGTGCGGGCGTCCCCCAGTGCGTGATGGATGCGGGCGGCGATGCGCGGGTCGGTGCGCCGCAGGTTGGCGTAGCCGGCGCCTTTGGCCTCGTAGTCGAAGTCACCCGCCGGCAAGTGCGCGCTCCATGTCGTCGGCGAGTGCCGGCTGCGAGTACGGACCTGGTCGGCGGAGGTGCTCGAGCACGTTCTGCTGGGAGACCGGGTCCTTGTCCTCGCTCATCTTGACCTTGCAGACGAAGCGGGTGATCGGCAGGCGGATGCCGACCGTCCCGCGCGCGATCCGGGCGCCGATCTCCTGGTCGAGGTAGAGCGGGTCGGTGACGTGCTGCTCGAAGTGGGCGACGAGGCGGGTGAGGACTTGCAGGTTGGTGTCGGGGTCGAGGATCTGCGGCGTGCCGTAGCAGTGGGCGACGCTGAAGTTCCACGTCGGGGCGGGCGTGGCGCCGGGCACGTACCAGCTCGGCGAGATGTACCCGTGCGGGCCGGCGACGATCAGCAGCACCTCGGACGTGCCGAGCGCGTGCAGTTGCTCGTCCGGCTTGCCGACGTGGCTGTAGACCGCCAGTTCCTCCGACTCCTCGTCGAGCAGGATCGGATAGTGCGAGGCGACCAACCCGTCGTGGTGACTGACGAACGTCGCCCACGGGTTCTCGCGGATCATCCGACGCACGATCGCCGGGTCGGTCACGGCGTGGTGTGGACTGTGCCGCATGTGCTCAGGCTAGCCTTGCGCCCCGTGCGCCGCACCCAGGCCGAGCGCCGCGCTGAGACCGAGCGGCGGCTGATCGAGGCGACGATGGACATCATCGCTGCTGACGGCGTGCGCGCCGTGACGATCGCCGCGGTGGGATCGGCTGCCGGGTACTCGCGGGGAATCGTCAATCACCAGTTCGGGACGCGCGAGGGGTTGATGGCCGCGGTGGCGCAGACCGCTCAGGCACGCTTCTCGCCCGTCACCGGCGGCGTGCGCGGGCGCGAGCGGGTGCTGTCCGACGTGGCCGCGTATCTGGCGGCGCTGCGCTCGGGCGCCCGCGACGCCCGCGTCTTCCTGCGGCTTTGGATCGCGGCGATCGGCGGCGAGGAGCCAGGGCTGCACGAGACCTTCGTCGCCCGCGACGCGTTCTTCCGCGATCACGTCGCCGCCGCGGTTCGCGAGGGGATCTCGGACGGCACGATCCGCGCCGACGTCGACCCGGCCGCGGCCGCGTTCGCGATCGTCGGCCAGCTGCGCGGCATCTCGCTCCAGCTGCAACTCGCGCCCGACGCCGCCGACCTGGACGCGCTCTCCGCCGAGGTCGGCGCATGGCTCGACCGCGCGCTCGCCCCGTAGCGCCCCGCCCCGGCCCCGGCGCGCCGCCACGCTACTCCTCGCGGCCCAGAATCGCCGGCTCCCACTACCGGACGATCACGAGCGCCTGGGTGACGAGGCCGAACGCGGCCGCGATGCGGACTAAGTGCGCGCTAAAGGGTCAGACCCCTTAGGTTCTCGTTAGGTGCAGATACGGCGCCAGGCCGTGCGCGAACCTAACGGCGAGATAAAGGGTCAGGCACCTTAGGTGGGGTTTAGAAAGTGAGGCGTTCGCGGGCGGCGACGACGCGCGGGGCGCGGGAGAGCGGGAGGAGTGGGAAGCGGGCGAGCGCGCGGGCTTCGTCGATGCGGCCTTCGGCGAGCAGCGTCTCGACCTCCGCGAGGTCGCTGGCGAACGGGACCGCCAAGCGGTACGGGCGGGCGCCGACCAGGCCGCCGAGCACGGAGCGCAGCCGCGACATCTCCGCCCGCATCGTCACCGGCTTGCCGCCGTCGGGATAGATCTCGTGGGTGAGCTCCTCGACCGTCAGGCCGTCGGGCGCGAGCAGCAGGGTGCAGAGGATCTCCGCGTGGCGGTTGGACAGGGGGATCGTCTCCCCGCGGCGCAGGAGGACCGGGCGCCGGCGCAGCAGTTCGAGCCGCACGCCCGAGCGCGACTCGGCGACGCCGCCCTTCGGCCGCTGCCAGACGACGAAGCAGTCGTCTTCGAGGGTCTCCACGTCGGCGACGCTGCCGTCGCCCAGCACGACCTCCCCCGCCTCCAGGACCTGCCCGCTGCCGAGCCAACCGCTCGGCACGCCCATGAGGACTTGCCCGTTGCGCCGCACGAGCGCGGTCCGCTGGCGCGCGCCCGCGACCCGCTCCAGGTACACCTCGCGCGAGCGCTCGTCGCGCCGGTCGCGGTCGTGGCGCAGGTACGCCTCGGCCATCCCGGCGGCGGCGGTGACCAACGACAACGTGTGCGGGTGCGCGGTCTTCAGGTGGCCGGTGAGGTCGATCACTCCGAGGATCTCGCCGGTCGCGGGGTCGTGGATCGGCGCGCCCGAGCACTGCCACGGGTGCACGCGCCGCGAGTAGTGCTCGGCGCTGAAGATCTGCACCGGGTGGTCGACGGCGATCGCGGTGCCGAGCGCGTTCGTCCCCGCTCCGCGCTCGCTCCAGTCCGCCCCGCAGACGAAGTGCATGTCGTGGGTGGCCTCGATCACCCGGTGGTGACCTTCGATCCACAGCAGCACGCCGTCGGCGTCTGAGATCACGAGCATGTGGCCGGACTCGCTGGTGGCGCTCGACAACAGATCGCGCAGAACCGGCAGCACCGGATAGAGCGGATGACGGTGCCACCGCTCGTCGATCTCGCGGTCGTCCATCAGGATCGGCGCACGGCCCGTCAGCGGATCGATGCCCGCGTCGCTCGACCGCGCCCACGACTGCGCGACCACCGCCCGCACGCTCCCGCCGACGTCGACGCCGGAGTGGAACGCCTCGTGCACGCGCCGGAGCGCCTTCGCCTGGGCCAGGCGATCGCCGAGCGGATTGACGGCCAACCAGGGGTTTCGCATGGATAGTCACAAACGAAACTACCGGAGTCCTTTAAATAGGCGTGCAACCTCGTTGCAACGTTGCGAAACGCTTGCCTGAGCGGCCTTAGTGTCGAAGGGACATCGACCAGGAGGAGCCCTCATGGCCATCGCGATCCCTGTATCCGAAGCGACCCGGCACTTCACGTCCTCACCGGGGCAACTGTTGATCGGCGGCCGATGGGTCGACGCCGCCGAGGGCGGCACGTTCGAGACGATCGACCCCGGTACCGGCGAGGTGCTGACCACGGTCGCGCACGGCACGGCGGAGGATGTGAACCGCGCCGTCGCCGCCGCCCGCAAGGCGCTCACCGGCACGTGGGCGAAGATGACACCCTCCGAGCGCGGTCGTGCCATCCACCGCCTCGGCGACCTCGTGGCCGAGAACGCGGACGAGCTGGCCGAGCTCGACTCGCTCGACAACGGCAAGGCCAAGGCCGTCGCCGCGGCCGCGGACGTCCCGCTCGCCGCCGACCTGTTCTGGTACATGGCCGGGTGGGCGACGAAGCTGCGCGGCTCGACCGTCCGCCCGTCGCTGCCGTACATCCCCGGCGCCGAGTTCCACGCCTACACGGTCAAGGAGCCCGTGGGCGTCGTCGGCCAGATCATCCCGTGGAACTTCCCGCTGTTGATGGCGGCATGGAAGCTCGGCCCGGCGCTCGCGACCGGCTGCACGATCGTGCTCAAGCCGGCCGAGCAGACGCCTTTGAGCGCTCTTCGCCTCGGCGAGCTCGCCCTGGAAGCGGGCATCCCCGACGGCGTGCTGAACATCGTCACCGGCTTCGGCGACGCGGGCGCGGCGCTGGCCGAGCACAACGACGTCGACAAGGTCGCCTTCACCGGCTCCACCGAGGTCGGCAAGCTGATCGCGCAGGCCGCGGGCCGCACCAACCTCAAGCGGGTCTCGCTCGAGCTCGGCGGCAAGTCGCCGAACGTGATCCTCGACGACGCGGACGTCGAGGCCGCGATCGCCGGCTCGGCCCAGGGCATCTTCTTCAACCAGGGCGAGGTCTGCACCGCCGCGTCGCGCCTCTACATCCACCAGAACCTCTTCGACGAGGTCGTCGAGGGCGTCTCCAACGCGGCCAAGGCGATCAAGGTCGGCCACGGCATGTCCCCGGACACCGAGATGGGTCCGCTCGTGTCCTCCGAGCAGTTCGACCGCGTCACCGGCTACCTGAAGATCGGCGCAGAAGAGGGCGCTCGCGCCGTCACCGGCGGCAGCGCGCTCCCCGGCCCGGGCTACTTCGTCCAGCCGACCGTCCTCGTCGATGCCACGAAGGACCACCGGATCATGCGCGAGGAGATCTTCGGCCCGGTCGTCGCCGCGACGCCGTTCGCCTCGATCGATGACATCGCCGACCAGGCCAACGACTCCGAGTACGGCCTCGCCGCGGGCGTCTGGACCCGTGACATCTCCAAGGCGCACAAGCTCGCCGCACGCATCAAGGCGGGCACCGTGCACGTCAACACGTACCACATCTACGACGCCGCGCTGCCCTTCGGCGGCTACAAGCAGAGCGGGTGGGGCCGCGAGATGGGCGAGGAGGTCCTCAACGCCTACCAGGAGACGAAGTCGGTCGTCGTCGCGCTGTGAGTGACCCGCGGGGCGCCGGCGCGACCGGCGCCCCGCGACACGTCAGGCGAGTTTGTAGGTGCGGATGTTGGTGAACTCGTGGAGGCCGACGGTGGAGAGCTCGCGGCCGTAGCCGGAGCGCTTGATGCCACCGAAGGGGAGCTTCGGGTCGGAGGCGACGAGGGTGTTGATCGAGACCGCGCCGGAGTCGATCCGGCGGGCGACGGCGTGGGCGCGGTCGGTGTCGGTGCTCCAGACCGTGGCGCCGAGGCCGTAGCGGGTGTCGTTGGCCAGCGTGATCGCCTCGTCCTCGGTGGCGAACGGGGTGATCGCCACGACCGGGCCGAAGGTCTCGTCGGTGAACGCGGTCATGCCGGGCTTGACGCCGCTCAACACGGTGGGCGGGAAGAAGTAGCCCGGGCGGTCGAGGCGGGTGCCGCCGGTCTTGAGCTCAGCGCCCTCCTCGATCGTGGCGGCGACCTGGCGCTCGAGCGTCTCGAGGATGTCGAGGCGGGCGAGCGGGCCGAGGCCGACGCCCTCCTCGCGCGGGTCGCCGATCTTGACCGCCTCCAGCGCCGCGACCAGCCGCTCCTCGAACTCCTCCGCGATCCGCTCGTCGACGAGGAAGCGCTTGGGCGCGATGCAGGTCTGGCCGGCGGTCATCAGGCGACCCTTGACCGCGTGGGCGATCGTGTGGTCGAGGTCCGCGTCGGCGAGCACGACGAACGGGTCCGACCCACCCAGCTCGAGCACGCTCTTCTTCAAAGCCGCCCCCGCGGCGGCGGCGACGAACGCGCCCGCCCGCTCGGAGCCGGTGAGCGTGACCGCGGCCACGCGCGGGTCGGCGATCAGCTTCTCGGACACCTCCGGCACGTTGCCCGGGGCAACGAGCAGGCTCGTGAACACGCCCGCAGGCGCGCCCGCCGCGGCGAAGACCTCCTCCAACGCCACCGCGGTGCCGGAGACGTTCGGCGCGTGCTTCAGGAGCGCGGTGTTGCCGGCGAGCAGCGCGGGCGCGGCGAAGCGGATGACCTGCCAGAGCGGGAAGTTCCACGGCATCACCGCGAAGATCACGCCGATCGGCTCGTAGGCGACGATCGAGGTCTCGTCGACGCGCTGCTCGACCAGCTCAGCGGGCCCGTGCGCAGCGAAGTACTCGCACGCCGACGCGCACTTCTCGACCTCGAACGCGGCCTCGGCCAGCGGCTTGCCCATCTCGCGGGTGATCAGGTCGCGCAGCTCCTCGGCGCGGGAACGCAGCTCGCCCGCCACCGCCCGCAGGACCTCGGCGCGCTCCTCGACCGGCCGCCGGCGCCACACACCGAACGCCTCGTGCGCTGCCGCCAGCGCGGCCTCGATCTGCTCAGGCGAATGCTCGGCGAAGCTCGCGACCTCTTCCTCGGTCGCGGGGTCTACGACAACGATGCTGGGCGTCTCGACAGTCATGATTCTCCTCGAAGGCAAACGCTTTCCATAGAGCTTAGGCGGTCGCCACGAAGACGTTCTTGACCTCCGTGTAGGCGTCCGCGGCGTCGGGGCCGAGCTCGCGTCCCACGCCGGACTGCTTGAAGCCGCCGAACGGCGTCCCCACCCGCACCGACGTGTACGAGTTGATCGCCAGCGCCCCGATCTCGAGCGCCCGCGCCAGCCGCAGCCCGCGCGCGCCGTCGGTGGTCCAGATCGAGCCCGACAGGCCGTAGATCGTGTCGTTGGCGCGCTCGATCACCTCGGCCTCGGTGTCGAACGGCAGCACCGCGACGACCGGCCCGAAGATCTCCTCGCGCACGGCGCGGTCGTCGTCACCCGCCGGGAAGAGAACGGTGGGCGGGAACCAGAACCCGCGCCCGCTCGGCGACGAGCCCTGCATCGCGACCGACGCGCCGTCGACGTACGACGAGACCCGCTCGCGCTGGCGCGCTGAGATCAGCGGTCCCATTTGCGTCTGCTCGTCGAGCGGGTCGCCGACCCGCAGCGACGTGACCGTCTCGTCCAGGTAGCCGAGGAACGCGTCCAGCGCGGAGCGCTCGATGAAGACCCGCGAACGAGCGCAGCAGTCCTGCCCGGTGTTGCCGAACACGGCGCCGGCGAGACCGTGCGCGGCGCTTCGCAGGTCAGCGTCGGCGAAGACGATCGACGGCGACTTCCCGCCCAGCTCGAGCGTCACCCGCTTCACACCCACGGCCGCCCGCGCCGCGATGTCACGCCCCACGACCGTCGACCCGGTGAACGCGATCTTCCCGACGCCCGGATGGTCGACGAGCGCACGCCCGACGCTCTCCCCCGTCCCCACCAGCACGGTCAGCAGGCCTTCCGGGAGGCCGGCGTCGTAGGCGATCGACTGCAGCTCGATCGCGGTCAGCGGAGTCAGTTCGGACGGCTTGTGGATCACCGCGTTGCCGGCGGCGAGTGCCGGCGCGATCTTCCACGACGCGATCGTCAAAGGAAAGTTCCAGGGCGTGATCACGCCGACGACGCCGATCGGCTCGCGGAACGTCATGTCGACGCCCCCGGCGACCGGGATCGTGACGCCCCCGAGCCGCTGCGGCACGCCCGCATAGAAGCGGAAGGTCGCCGCGGCGCCGTCGATCGCGCCCCGGGCGTCGGCGATCGGCATCCCGACGTTGCGCGCCTCGAGCTCCGCCAGGCGGTTCGCCTCGCGTTCGATCCCGTCGGCGATCGCGAGCAGCACCCGCGCCCGCTCGGACGGCGCGAACCCCGCCCACTTCCGCTGGCCTCGGCGCGCGTCGGCGACCGCGGCGTCCACGTCTTCCGGCCTCGCCCCGAGCAGCGAGGACAGCACGGCTTCGGTGGCCGGCTCGATCACGTCATGGCGCATGCTCAGATTGTGACTACGTGCGAAACCACGTAGTGATCTGCGCGAAGCCGATCACCGGGAGCTTCGGGCCTTCGACCCGGATCGCCAGCCACTTCTCCC
Source organism: Solirubrobacter soli DSM 22325 (assembly GCF_000423665.1). Lineage (GTDB taxonomy): Bacteria > Actinomycetota > Thermoleophilia > Solirubrobacterales > Solirubrobacteraceae > Solirubrobacter > Solirubrobacter soli. The sequence goes on from NZ_KE384072.1 coordinate 79,805, forward strand.
CGCCACCGATCCGGGTGACGCGGAGCGCCCAACCGGCACAGAACGCCTCGATCTCATCGATCCGGCCGGCGGCGACCGTGATGATCGCGGTCGCCTGCTCGTCCGGGGCGGTCGGCGTCGCGTGGCGCTCGAGCCAGCCGAGCAGCATCGCGTCGAGCTGCTCGGTGAGGGTCAGGATGTTGTTGTCGAGCGCGGTCACGACATGCAAGACGCCGTGACCGCCCCCGATCTTCCCCTACCACCAGACGGATTCGCGGGCGGCGGCGGTGCCGCCGGTGTGGTCGAGCGCGTCCAGCGCCGCCACGTCCTCCTCGGAGAGCGAGAAGTCGAAGACCTGCGCGTTGGCCTCGATCCGCTCGCGGTGGGTGGACTTCGGGAGCACGATCAGGTCGCGCTCGAGCGCCCACCGGATCAGCACCTGCGCGGGAGTCTTGCCGAGCCGCTGCGCGATCTCCCCGACGACCGGATGGCCGAGGTGGCGGCCGGTGCCGAGCGGGCTGTAGGCCTCGATCGCGATCGCGCGCTCCTCGGACGCCTCCCACAAGCCGCGCCGGAACTCGAACGGGCTGAACTGGACCTGGTTGACGACCGGGTCGACATCGGAGATGCCCAGAAGCTCGTCGACCTCGCGGGCGCTGAAGTTCGAGACGCCGATCGAGCGCGTGTAGCCGGCGGCCTGGGCGCGCTGCATGCCGTCCCACGCCCACGTCGGCCCGCCCTGCGGCCAGTGGATGATGTAGAGGTCGACGTAGTCGAGGCCGAGCCGCTCGAGCGAGCGCTGCGCCTCCGCCTCCGGGTCGCTGCGGCCCGGATCGAACTTCGTCGTGATGTAGACGTCCTCGCGCGGGACGCCGCTCTCGCGCAGCGCCTTGCCCACGCTGCGCTCGTTGCGGTAGGCCTGAGCGGTGTCGATGTGGCGATAGCCGAGCTCGAGCGCCCAGTTCACCGCGTCTTCGCACTGACGCCCGTCGTCGACCTGCCAGACCCCGAGCCCGAGCAGCGGGATCTCATGACCGTCGGCGAGGACGCGCGTCGTTGTCGTAGCTGCCATGTCCGCCGATGCTACGACGCGGCGGCGAAGTCCTTCGCGAACACGTCCGCTTCAGGTGAGCCCTTCTTTATGAGCGTGACCCCGACCGTCGTCGAGCCGAGCTTCTTTCCCTGCGCGTAGGCGAGCGGAAGGTCGACGAGCGCGTTCGCGAGATCGGACAGGCGGGCGGCGGCGAGGGCGTCGACGCGACCCAGCGCGCGTGCGTCGCTCAGCGAGGGCGCACCGAGCCCACCGACGTAGCGATCACCCGCCACGTCCGCCGCTCCGACCGCGGTCAGGTCGTTCCAGCAGAGGATCAGGTCGACGTCGTTGTCGCGCAGCGCGGCCGCGACGACCGGCTTGGCGTCCGCCTCGGCCTGCGCCTCGACGGTCGCGGCGATGTCCACCATCCCGCCGATGGCGGCCTCCGCATCGGCGAAGCCGGGGGCGAACGGGAGCGGGACGGGCGGTTGTTTCGGCGGCCGGATGACGAGGGCGCGCTTGCCGTGCTTCGCCGCGTCCGCCGCCAGCAACCGCCCCGCTTCCGCGCGGTCGACGACGATCCCCGCCGACTGGTGCTCGAGCGGCGTGACGTAGCTCACGACCGCGACCCCGTTCTTGAGCGCCGCCGCCGCGATCGGCTCGACCTGCGCGACGTCGTACGGCGCGATCGCGACGACGTTGAAGCCGCCGCGGTCGCCCGTCCAGCTCTTGAGCTGCTTGACCTGCTCGCCCACGCCGTTGGCGTCGTTGGAGAACGTGAGGTCGGCGCCGACGGCCGCCGCGCGCGCCAGCGCGAGCCGCTTGAGGTCCTCGAACGGCGCGTAGAAGGAGGCGTAGTCGATCGCCACCGAGCGGCGCGCCTGGGCGCGGGCCTGGGTGTTCAGGCGCGGGTCGTCCTTCCCGCCCGCGCAGCCGGCGAGCACGGTCGCGGCGGTTCCGAGCAGGAACGTCCTGCGGTTCATCGCGCCGCCCGTTGCTGGGCGAACGTCAGCGCCGCGCCCACCACGAGCACGAGCAAGAGCAGCACGAGCACGTTGGCGGTCGCGCCGGCCGGGTCGGAGGCGGACAGATCGAGCAGCACGGTCGAGGCGAGAGTATTCGTGTGGCCCTCGATGTTGCCGCCGACGAGGATCACCGCGCCGACCTCGGCCAGGGCGGACAGCAGCGCCGCCATCACCGCGGCGAAGATGCCGACACGCGCCTCGCGCACCGCGAGGACGCCCCGGGCGCCGCGCGAAGCGCCGAACGCGCGGGCCTGGTCGATCAGTCCGAACGGCAGGCCGGCGATCGCGGCGGCGGAGATCGCGATCACGATCGGCAGCGCCAGCATCGCCTGGGCGATGACCATCGCGGTCATCGTGTTGGTCAGCTCCAGGCGGCCGAGCGGGGACGCCGGGTAGAAGGACACCGCGAGGTAGATCCCGAGCACGACCGGCGGGAGCCCCAGGCCGGCGTTGGCCATCACGATCCCGGCTCGCCGAACCGTCGTCGGCCGCTCGGTCAGCCAGACCGCGATCGGCAGCCCGATCAGCAGCGCCAGCGCGGTCGAGGCGAGCGCGAGCTCCAGCGTCCTCACGAGCGTCGTCCACACGTCGATGTCACCCGTGAAGATGCGCTCGAGCGCCTGCCGGAACATGACGAAGATGAACTCCACTAGAACACCACGCCCCCGTCGATGCGCACGCCCACCTCGTCGCCTTCGTCCGGGCCGGGATACGGCGTTCGGGCCTGCACGCTCCCGCCCTCGACCGTGATGTCACAGAGGACGCCGTCCTCCTCGGGGATACGCCGGGCGACGGTGCCGCGAAGCGGCGAGTCGGGGTCGAAGGCGACTTGGGCGGGCCGCACGCACCGCACGCCGCCGTTGACGCGTACCTCGCCCGTGAACCCGAGGAACCGGGCGACCTCGCGGGTGGGCGGCGACTCCAGGACCGCGCGCGGCTCGCCGGACGCGGCCAGACGGCCGTCGAGCAGGATGATCAGCCGATCGGCGAGCGCCCACGCCTCCGCGCGGTCGTGGAGGACGACGAAGGTGGCTCTCCGCGGATCGCGCAGAACGTCGGCGGCGTCGCGGAGCAGCGCGGCGCGGGTGGGTGCGTCGACGCCCGCGAACGGCTCGTCGAGGAGCAGCGCGTCGGCCTGCAGGGCGATCGCGCGGGCGAGGTGGACGCGGCGGGCCTCGCCCCCGGAGAGCGTGCCCGCCGGGCGTTGCGCGAGCTCGCCGACTCCCATCCGTTGCAACGCTTCATCGGCGCGGGCGGCGCGCTGCGCCTTCGGAACGCCCCACCAGGCGAGCGCGGCCTCGACGTTCGCCCGCACCGTGCGGCGAGCGAGCGCGGGTGCCTGCAGCGCGGCCGCGACGCGGCCGTCGACGGTCACCGTTCCGTCGATCGGCGGCATCAGGCCGGCGAGGGTGGCGAGCAGCGTCGACTTGCCGGCGCCGTTGGGGCCGAGCACGGCGACGAGCTCGCCGCGGGCGAGCGTCAGGTCGATCTCCGAGGCGACGGCGGTCCCTCCCCGCCCGACGGCGAGGTTCGCGGCCGTCAGGACCGGACCGGCAGCCACCGCGGGCGCTGTCCGTGTTGGACGGTCGTCAGCACCGCCGCGACGACGAGGAAGATGCCGAGCATCGCGGTGCCATACGCGACGGCTTCGGCGTTGTAGCCGCCCATGCGCCAGACAACGAGGGTCGCGGTGGGCAGTGTCTGCGCGTCGGCGAGGTTGCTGACGACCAGGAGCGCGCCGATCGACGCCATCGTCGTGCCGAGCGCGGCGATCAGCGCCGCCAGGACGCCCACGCGTGCCTCCCGCAGCGCGAGTGCCGCGACCGCCGTCGCCTTCGCGCCGTACGCCCGCGCCTGGTCCAACAGCCCGATCGGGACGTTCTGGACCGCGGCGCTCGTCAGCGCCACGATGACCGGCAGCGCGAGCAGCGTCTGGCACAGGATCGCGGCGTTGAAGGTATAGATCCAGCCGAGGCCCGAGAGCGGGCCGCCTCCCCACTGCGAGCTCGGCCACATCAGCAGCCACAGCAGGTGGCCGAGCGCGACCGGCGGGATCCGCAGGCCGGCGTTGAAGACGCTCAGCGTCGTCTTGCGGCCGCGGAAGCGCCCAAGGCCGAGCGTCACCCCCAGCGGCACGCCCATCACCGCCGCGATCGCGGTCGACTCGAAGCCGATCCGGAGCGTCTTGAGCGCCAGATCGACCGTGTCGTACTGGAAGCTCATTTGCTCTCGTCGTAGACGAGGCGACCGTCCGGCAGGCGGTAGACCGACCCGACCCGCTCGCCGACCCCCGCGGCCCGCCGGCCGGAGAGGTTGACCGTGCGGACCTTGTCGCCTTCCTTGATCACGACCGTCTGCCCTTTCGCCGTCTGGCGGACGATCGTGACGTCCTTGTTCGTCAGCAGCTCCGTGAGGTTGACCGACTGCAGCGCGGCGAGCAGGAACGCCACCGCGAGCACGATCCCGAGGTCGAACATGTTCACGAGCCCGTCGAGCGGGTCGCCGTTGTTCTCGGCACGGTTGCGCGCGCGGGGCGTGACGCGGGTCATGACTCCTCCAGGAGCGCCGCGACGAACTCGAGGTCGGACAGGTCCTGCGCGTACAGCCGGTCGCGCACCAGAGAGATCGCGAACGCCACGGCACCGACGAGCAGCCCGAGCACGGTGATCGAGAACGCCACCCGCAGGTTGTCAGTGAGCTGGTTGACGTTGCCCGCCTGCAGGCCGGTCAGCGCGGGCGAGAGCGGGATCAGCGTCCCCATCAGCCCCAGCGCCGGTCCCGCGCGGACGAGCATGCGCGTGCGCTCGAGCCGCCTGAGCGACTGCAGGTCGTAGTCCGCGAGGCTCTTCGCGATCCGCGTCTCCGCCCCCGGCCCTCGCGCCTGCCCCGCGACCCGCACGAACGTCGCCGCCATCAGGTCGCTCGACGCGGCACCCCGGAGCGCGCCCAGCGCGCGGTTGCGCGCCTCGTCGGAGTCCGCCGTGCGGGTGGCGACCGCGGCCCGTTCGAGCACGTCGCTGTCACGCCGCCGTCGTCGCACCAACTCGGCGATCAGCCCGCCCAGTTCGACGATGACGAGCGCCAGCGCCCCCAGCGCCAGCACCAGCACCGGGATGCGCAGAACCGTGGACGCGTCATAGACGACGTCCTCGACCGATGCGACGACATTCATCGCCGTCTGACCCCACCCTCGCGCACGGCGCCCAACAGCAGGAGACAGATCAACCCCGCAGTCCCCCCGATCCACCCCGCGACAGATGCCTCGGCGCCTCCGCCGCGGCGCGCGCGGGAGCGCTCCTGCGCCAGGGGCTGAGACGATTGAGCGGCCGCGATGACATCGGCGACCGTGCCCGAGGACGCGAGCAGGATGCCCTCGACGTGCTCACCCTTCGCGCCCGTCGAGGGGGCCGCGACCGTGGGCGCGGGCGTCGCCGTCGCGGCGGCCGTTCCCGTGGGCGCAGCCGTGGCCGCGGGCGCCGCCGAACCGTCGCCGCCGTCGTCGCCGGAGCCCGAGCCGGACCCCGAGGCCCCCGGCGTCGCGGTGGCCGTCGCGGACGGATCGCCCTGCTTGCCGCCCTCCGACCGGCGCTCGCCGGTGCCCTTGCTCCGCGACGGACCGCTCGACCGATCGTTCTTGTCGCCCTCGCCGCCGCCGGACTTGCCGTTCCCACCGGCCCCGCCCCCGCGCCTCCCGCGCCCGGTGGGCGTGGCGCTGGGCGTGGGCGTCGCACTTGCGACCGGGGTCGGCGACGGCGTCGGAGTCGGCGTGGCGGGCGCGGGCGTGCCGACCTGGACCCCGTCCTCGTACACGCGGACGCCTGTCGACCCGTCGTCGCCGATCACGGTGACGCTCGGCTGGTAGAAGCCGTTGTCCGCGTACGCATGCGGAACCGATGGTCCGCCTACGGTCGTGGCCGTATGGCCGTCGCCGAAGTCCCAGTTGTAGGTCCACGCGATCCCGCCCAGGTCCTGCGGCACGCTTGCGGTGAACACAACCTCGGTGTCCTTCGGGGGCTTGGGGTCACTCACGTCCAGACCGACCGTGCGGATGTTCTTGCCCTTCGTCTCGACACTCACGTCAAGCGGGTCGCGGACTGTCGCGACCCTCGACCGGACGTAGTCGAGGCCGTTCTCGTCGGTGGGGCTCGCCATCGGACGGATGAACTCCATGCCCTGCCCCGACTCGGTACCGAACGTCGCCCGCCGCGGACCTTGCGGATCCCCGGTGTAGAAGGCCGAGATGTGGTCCTCGTCGATCACCACGTCGCCTGTGCCGGAATCGTTGGCGACTCGCAGTTCCTTCACCTGATCCGGCGGCATCCCGATGAGCTTCATGAACTGGAACACCGACACGCCTTCGACGGTCCGGGGGTCTTGGTTGGTGCCGAACCGCCGCAGGGTGAAGTTCGCGTTGGGGCTGACGACGTCGTTGTTCTGCTCGAGCCGGCCCATGTCGATGAACAGCCGGCCCGGGTCGCTGTCGAACCGCACCGAGACGCCGTCAGCCGCGCTTGCCACAGGGGCGAGCGCGGCCGTGACGAGGACGGCTATCACGAGGGCGCGGAGCGCCCGCACGACTAAATCAGGGTGAAGTTCCGAGTCAGTTCCCGTTTGTTGCCGGCGAGGTCGGTGGCCGTGATCTGGAGGCGGTACTTGCCGGCCTTCAGGGCCTTGTGGGTGCCCTTGACGGTCTTGGCGGCGGTCGACTTCAGGGTCACGGTCTGGACCTTGGTGAACTTGTTGCCCTTGGCGGCCTTGCGTTCGATGACGAGCTTGATCGTGCCGCCCTCGGAGATCTTCAGCGAGACACCGCGGCGGGTCAGCGACACGGTGCTGACGGTCGGGCGGGTGGTGTCCTTCGGCGGGACGACCGTCGGGGTGGGCGTGGGCGTCGGGCTCACCGTCGGCTGGGGCGTCGGGATCGCTACGACGCCGAGATCCTGGGTCGACGGGCTGAACTGGTTGTAGGTCGACGCCGGGGCCGCGCCGGTGGAGAACCGGTAGCGGGTCGTCCTGCCGATCGCGGTCGTGAGGCTGAAGGCGCCGTTGGCGTCGGTCTGGACGGGACCGCCGATGTTCTTCCAGGTGCTTCCGTCGTCGGTCGACTGCTGGAGCTGGACCGGCAGGTCCTTGATGTTCACGACGCCGCTGACGCCGCCCGGGAGACGGTTCTTGGCGACGCCGTCGAGCTCGATCGTGTCGCCGGGCGCGGCCACCTGCGGCAGCGGGGTGTCGAGCGTCAGCGACGGGAACGCGTTCGGCAGGAACGCCGGGTCGACCGCGTTCGGGAACCCGAGCAGCGATGCCTGGAAGCCGGGCGAGACGAGGAAGTTGACGAAGCGGGTCGCGGCCGCGACGTTCGGGATCGGCGGCGCGGCGAACTTCGCCGGGTTGACGATGTAGACGCTGAACGGGTTGATCAGCAGGTTCTCGCCGCCGCGCACCGCCGCCGTGTTCTTCTCGGCGACGATCTTCAGGTGGGTGACGACGCCGTCGTTGACCTGCTTGTTGAACGTGCCGCGGTCGAGCATCGTGTAGCAGCCGTTGCCGGCGACGACGCAGGCCTCGACGCGGCCGAGGTTCTCGGCCTGGCCGCCGCTCTGGCGCACGTACCAATCCGGGTAGGTGCCGCCCGTTCCGGGCTCGAAGCGCGTCGTGTCCAAAGCGGGCGCGTTCGACGCCTTCTGCTTGGTGATCGTGCTCAGGCCCCACATGATCTGCTCCTGCACGTTGGTGCCGGAGTTGTCGGCGCGCGAGCGGAAGCGGACCTTCGTCGAGTCGGCGGCGCCGGCGGCGGCGATGTCCTCGAACGCGCCGACCGCGTCGTGCGGGTGCTTGGCGGCGACGCCCGCGGGATCGTCCTTGGGGCCGACGATCACGTAGTCGGAGTAGAAGATCTGGCGGCCGAGACCGAGGCTGTAGCCGTCCTTCACGAACTGGTCTTCGAGCGATGGGGCGTGGGTGATGACGACGTCCGCGAGGCCGTTGCGGGCGTTGGTGAGCGCGGCGCCGGTGCCGACGGCGTGGTAGGCGATCGTGTCGCCCGGTTGCGCGGCCTTGTAGGCGTTCTCCAGCAGGCCCGTGACGAGGCCGGCATCGACCGTGTCGGTCGTGCTCTCGATCCGGATGTTGTCCGCGCTCGCCGCTGTGGGCAATGCGAGCCCAGCGGCCATCACGGCCGCGACCCAACCACTTCGTCGCATCCCTACGTCCTCCCCGACACTAGTCCGGTTTTGAATTCAATCGTGGACTACCGGCGCGAGTCAAGCCGTGAGTAGTCAGTCTTTGACTATTACTCACCCTGATGACCTACCGCGTGACCCAGGAGTTCCAGAGTGGCGACGAGCCGCTGACCCAGGAGGCGGCGGACCGCCTGCTCGCGCGCCTGCGCGCGACCGCGCCCGAAGCCGAGGCCGAACTCGAGCTCGGGCTCGGCCGCTTCATGGTCAGCCTGACGTTCGAGGCCTGCGACGAGGAGACGGCGATCAGCCTCGCCCGCACGACGGCGGCGACCGCGCTCGGCGGTCGCGCCGTCGGAGTCGAGATCAGGCCAGTCGAACGGCGAACGCCTGAGATCCCACACGCAGCGTGTAGCGACCCTTCGTAAGCGTCCGCGTGGCCTTGAGCGAGCTCGCGATGCCGCGCGCGTAGACGCGACCGTTGCGGGTGAGCGTCGCCTTGCGGTTGGCGTACTTGACCGTGCACTTGACCTTGGTGCGCCCGGTGCTCTTGCACGTCACCTTGGCGTCGCGGCCGGCTGCACCCTGGTCGCCCTTGTCACCCTTCGGGCCGGCCGGGCCCTGCGGACCGGGCGCGCGCGGGGAGGCCTGCGTGGTGGGACCCGGGTCGCCCTGCTCGCCCTGCGGACCGGCGGGACCCACGGGACCGGTCGGACCCGCGGGACCGGGCACGGTGCCGTTGGAGTCATCCGACGAGGCCAGCCGCAGGTCGCGGATGCAGCTCACGTAGCGCCCGCCCTTGACGTCGCCGGGCACGATCAGCCGCGGCCCGACATTGCCCAGCGAGGCGTACTGCGAGCCCGCGACGTCGTCGTTGCGCTCGTCGTAGGCGATCAGGATGTCGCCGCGGTTGCCGAAGTTCGGGTCGATGTCACCCCACGCGATGATCGCCGCGTACGCGTCGGCGCCCGTGGCGGTGCGCGAGCCGGCCGCGCAGCTTGAACGTCGCGTCGGTGCCCGCCGCGTGGTCGTCCACGCACGGGTCGGCAGCATGCGCCGGGCCCGCGAGGACGGCGCTGGCGAGCAGCGCGCCGCAGGCGACGGCGAGTCGGGACCGGAACATCGCAACTCCTCCGCTAGTCAGAACGTGACTAGCGGAGCCTATGGGTCAGCTATGCAGTGCGTCAACGAAGCGCACCGCCGCGGCGGTGTTCTCCACCCGCCACAGCGCAAGCGTGCGCGAGAAGCCGTCGGAGGCGTCGAGCACCCCGCGCAGCTGGCGCTCCTGCTCGCGGAAGCGTTCGCGCTGGGCGTCGAGCAGCGCGTCCGGCGTCATTCCGCGCCGGTCGAGGAAGAGCAGCTTGAGCATCAGCTCCGAGCGGGCGTCGCGGACGTGCTCGACCGGCTGCTCGAGCCACGCCTGGACCTTCTCCCGCCCTTCCGCGGTCACCTCGATCACGGTGCGCTGCGGGCCGGCGGTGCTGGCCTCGGTCCCGGCGCTGTGCGTGAGCTCGCGGTCCGCGAGCACGTCGATCGTGCGATAGACGAGCGGCCGGCGCATCGACCACACCCGGCCCACCTCGCCACCGGGCTCGAGGGCGCGTGCGACCGCGAACCCGTGCGTCGGGCCTTCCTCGACGAGGGCGAGCACCGCCCACTCCCCGGTCGCGAGCTGGTCTGGACGCCGCCGCATGACATCTCGGACCGTACCGGCTTGCACCGATAGTCAACGTTTGACTATCTTGTCGCCATGGCCGCCGTCACCCTCGCGCGCCGCCCGTACCGGCCCCAGGCCCACCCAGGGCGGCGCGACCGCTGGTCACCTCCCGCGATCCTCGCGGCGCTGCGCGAGTGGGTCGAGCTGACCGGCCGCCCGCCGCGCCGGCAGGACTGGTCGGGGGAGCGTCCGGGCCGCGCGGGCGAGAGCCAGCGGCGCTGGATGCGCGAGCACCCGCGCTGGCCGTCGAGCTCCTGCGTCGCGCGGCACTTCGGCTCCTGGAGCGAGGCGCTCGAGCAGGCGGGCCTCGAGGCACGGCGCCTCACCTTCCCGACGACGGTGTCCGAGCGCGTGCTGGCGGCGCGGGCGCTGGCCGAGGCCGGGCACGGGCTGAGCGAGATCGCGCGCCGGCTCGGCGTCTCGCGGTCGAGCGCGTACAACTACCTCTGCGCCCGCGACTGCCCGGGCTGCGGCGCGCCGCTCCCCTCCCCCACGGCTGACGCGTGCCGGGAGTGCACGCGTCACCTTCCCTCGGTCGCGCGCGCGTGGACGCGCGAGGATGCGCTGGACGCGATCCGCGACTGGACCGACGAGCACGGCCGCCCGCCCACCTACCGGGACTGGACGCCCTCACGGCACCAGCCCGGCCGCTGGGAGGCCGAGAGCCCGCGCTGGCCGAGCGCGGCCGCCGTCTGCGCGTGCTACCCGGACAGCGCGGAGCCCTGGCTCACCGCGCTGCGCGACTCAGTCGGCCACGCCGACGATCACATCCGACGCCTTGACGATCGCCGTCACCTTCGTTCCCTCAGCGAGCCCGAGCTCGCGCGCGGCCTCGACGGTGATCGAGGCGACGAGCCGGATGCCGTTGCAGTCGAGCTCGACGTTGGCCGTCGCCGGACCCTCGGTGATCCCGGTGACGGTGGCGGGCAGCTGGTTGCGTGCGCTGAGCTTCATGGGTCAGCAGCCTAGACCTCGACGGCTTCTCCGATCGGCACCCAGCGGAACCGGTCCCTGATGCCCGCGGGGGCGGTCGCCAGCTCCGCCTCGATCGCCTCGCGGCCCTGCTTGAAGTGCGACCAGCCTTCGTAGTGGATCGGGATCGCCACGGTCGGCTGGACGATGTCGACGAGCTCGATCGCCTCGCGCGCGGTCAGCGTGTAGCGCAGCGGTCCGGTGACCGGGAACTGCACGCCGCCCATGTGCAGGATCGCGACGTCGATCCCCCAGCGCCCGGCCATCGCCTTCACGCCCTCGTAGAGCACCGTGTCGCCGGAGATCCAGATCACCCGGCCCTCGTGGATCAGCGTTAAGCCGATCACGTCGCCCACGATCGGGTGGCTCAACGGCGGACCGTGCCGGCACGGCGTCGCGATCACCTCGATCGGCGACTTCCCGGCCTCCTCGAGCCGCGTCCCCTCCCACGCCTTCAGCCCCTTGGCCGCGCCGCCGAGGCGATAGGCGCCCGAGGCCGTGGTGATCACGGTCTTCGCGAGCGGCAGCACCGCCCGACCGGCCGCATCGAGGTTGTCCTCGTGGTGGTCGTGGCTGAGCAGCACCGCGTCGATCGGCGGCAGGTCCCCCACCGCGATCGCCGGCCCGGCGACCTTGTCCGACGAGGTCCCCCAGCCGAAGTTGTAGTGCCCGCCGGGCGCGTCGAACGTCGGGTCGGTGAGCAACGTCCAGCCGCCCAGTTCGATCAGCGCCGTCGGTCCGCCGATGTGGGTGAGTTTCACGGCGCCAAAACTACAGGGGGGTGGGCGACGCGGAGGTCCACAGCGGACCCTCCTGTCGCCCACCCCCGCGCGGATTACGCCGCGGCGAGCACCTCGCCGTCGAAGTACGCCTCGCCCGCCTCGGCGCGGGCGACCAGGGATTCCGGCGGCGTGAAGCGCTCGCCGTACGTCTCGGCCAGCTCACGCGCGCGGGCGACGAAGCCCGGCAGGCCGCCGTCGTAGCCGTTGATGTACTGGAGGACGCCGCCCGACCAGCCCGGGAAGCCGATGCCCATGATCGAACCGATGTTGGCGTCGGCGATGGACTCGATGACGCCCTCGTCGAGGCACTTCACCGACTCGATGGCCTCGATGAACATCATGCGCTCCTGCAGGTCGCGCAGCGAGATCGACGACGGGTCGGCGACCGGCGGGAACGCGTCGCGCAGGCCCGGCCACAGCCGCGTCCGCTTGCCGCCCTCGTACTCGTAGAACCCGGCGCCCTCGACCTTGGCGGGGCGCTTGAACTCGTCGACCATGCGATCGATCACGGCCTCCGCGGGGTGTGCGGTCCACGAATCGCCGGCGGCGTCGCGCGACGCGTTGCGGATCCGCTGCATGAGCTTCATGTTCAGCTCGTCGCTCAGCTGCAGCACGGGCGCCGGGTAGCCGGCCTGCGAGGACGCCTGCTCGATCGTCGGCGCGGGGATGCCCTCGGCCAGCATCGAGATGCCCTCGTTGATGAACGTGCCGATCACACGGCTCGTGAAGAAGCCGCGGGAGTCGTTGACCACGATCGGGGTCTTGCCGATCTGCTTGGCCAGGTCGAGCGCGCGGTAGACCGCGGCGTCGCTCGTCTTGGCGCCCTTGATGATCTCCAGCAGCGGCATCTTGTCGACGGGCGAGAAGAAGTGCAGGCCGATGAAGTCGGCGGGGCGGCTCACGTTCTCCGCCAGCGAGGTGATCGGGAGCGTGGAGGTGTTGGAGCCGAGCAGCGCGTCGGGGGCGAGGTGCGGCTCGATCTCGGCCATCACCTGGGCCTTCACGCCCGGGTCCTCGAAGACGGCCTCGATCACGAGGTCGGCGCCGGCAGCCAGAGACGCGTCCACGGTCGGCGTGATGCGCGCGAGCAGCGCGTCGCCCTTCTCCTGCGTGGTCTTGCCGCGGGAGACGCCCTTCTCGACCAGCTTGACGCTGTAGTCCTTGCCGCGGTCCGCCGCGGCCTGGTCGACGTCCTTGAGCACGACCTCGATGCCCGCCTTCGCGCACACGTACGCGATCGCGGCGCCCATCATGCCCGCGCCGAGCACGACGACCTTCTTGACGCTGGTCGGCTCCAGATCGTCCGGCCGCCCGCGCTTGCCGCCCACGGCCTGCAGGTCGAAGAAGAACGCCTGGATCATGTTCTTCGCCACCTGGCCGGTGACCAGGTCGGTGAAGTAGCGGCCCTCGATCTCGATCGCGGTGTCGAAGTCGACCTGCGCGCCCTCGACCGCCGCGGCCATGATGTGGTGCGGGGCGGGGTAGTTCGCGCCCTTGATCGTCTTGCGCAGGTTCGCCGGGAACGCGGGCAGGTTGGCCGCGAACGACGGGGTCGACGGCGTGCCGCCCGGGATCTTGTAGCCCTTGACGTCCCACGGCTGAACGGCCTCGGGGTTCTCCGCGATCCACTTCTTCGCGGCGGGCAGGAGGTCGTCGACCGTCGGCACGACCTCGTTGACGAGGCCGAGCTCGAGCGCCTTGGCGGGCCGCAGACGCTGGCCCTGCAGGAGCAGCTGGAGCAGCGCGTTGGCGATGCCGAACATGCGCACGGTGCGCGTCACGCCGCCGCCGCCCGGCAGCAGCCCGAGCTGGACCTCCGGGAAGCCGAGCACGGCCTTGGAGTCGTCGACGATGACCCGGTAGTGGGTCGCGAGCGCGATCTCCAGCCCGCCGCCCAGCGCCGCGCCGTTGATCGCCGCGACGACCGGCTTGCCCAGCGTCTCCAGCCGGCGCAGCTGCGACTTGAGCTCGCGCACCATCTGCGCGACCTCCGCCGCGTCCTCCTTGCGGGCGCGCTTGAGATCGTTGAGGTCGCCACCCGCGAAGAACGTCTTCTTCGCGGAGGAGATGATGACCCCCGTGATTGCGTCCTTCTCGCTTTCCAGCCGCTCGACCGTGGCGGCCATCGAGGCCTTGTAGGCCTCGTTCATCGTGTTCGCGGACTGGTTCGGGTCGTCGAGGATCAGGTTGACGACGCCGTCGGCGTCCTGCTCCCAGCGGATCGTGTTGCTCATCAGACGCGCTCCACCACGGTCGCGATGCCCATGCCGCCGCCGATGCACAGCGTCGCCAGCCCGTAGCGCTTGTTGGTGCGCTCGAGCTCGTCGATCAGCGTGCCCAGGATCATCCCGCCGGTCGCGCCGAGCGGGTGGCCGAGGGCGATCGCGCCGCCGTTGACGTTGACGCGCTCGAGGTCGATGTCCATGTCCTTGGCGAACCGCAGGACGACCGCGGCGAACGCCTCGTTCATCTCGATCAGGTCCATGTCGTCGATCGTCAGGCCGGCCTTCGCGAGCGCCTTCTTCGACGCGGGCGCGGGGCCGGTGAGCATGATCGTCGGGTCGGCGCCGCTCACCGCGGTGGCGACGATGCGGGCGCGCGGCTTGAGGCCCAGCTCCTCGCCGATCTTCGCCGAGCCGATCGTCAGCAGCGACGCGCCGTCGACGATGCCGGAGGAGTTGCCGGGCGTGTGGACGTGGTCGATCGCCTCGACCCAGTGGTACTTCTGCAGGGCGACGGCGTCGAACCCGCCGTGCTCGCCCATCATCGCGAAGGAGGGCTTGAGCGTCGCGAGCGTCTCGACGGTCGTGCCGGGGCGGATGAACTCGTCGTGGTCGAGGACGACGTTCTCGTTGATGTCGTAGACGGGGACGACGCTCTTGGCGAAGTAGCCGGCTTCGCGAGCCGCCGCGGCGCGCTCCTGCGAGCGGACCGCGTAGGCGTCGACGTCGTCGCGCGAGAAGCCCTCGACGGTCGCGATCAGGTCGGCGCCGATGCCCTGCGGGACGAAGCTCGTGTCGTAGGCGGTCTCGGGGTCCATCGCCCACGCGCCGCCGTCGGAGCCCATCGGGACGCGCGACATCGACTCGACGCCGCCGGCGAGGACCAGGTCCTCCCAGCCACTCGCCACCTTCTGCGCCGCGATGTTCACGGCCTCCAGGCCGGATGCGCAGAAGCGGTTGAGCTGGACGCCCGCGACGGTCTCAGGAAGTCCCGCCTTGATCGCCGCGGTCTTGGCGATGTCCGCGCCCTGGTCGCCGATCGGCGTCACACAGCCGAGGACCACGTCGTCGATCCGGTGCGGATCAAGCCCGTTGTGACGGCTGAGGGTCTCGTGCATCAGCCCGACCACGAGGTCCACGGGCTTGGTCGCGTGCAGCGACCCGTTGCTCTTGCCCTTGCCCCGTGGGGTGCGCACTGCGTCGAAGACCAGTGCTTCCGTCGCTGCCATGTTCGTCCTCCGGTCCAATCGCGAGGAATCAATTCTAGGCCAAACATTCGTTCATGAACGCAAGTTTGTGGCAACCTGATCACACATGAGTTCGGTTCGTCGCAGCCAGGCCGAGCGCAGCGCCGCCACCCGCGAGGCGCTGCTCGACGCGGCCATCTGGTGCCTGGTCGAGGAGGGCTACGCGTCGACGACGACCAACGCGGTGGCGGTGCGGGCGGGGGTCTCCCGCGGCGCGCACCTGCACCACTTCCAGACGCGCACGGCGCTGGTGGGCGCGGCGGTGGAGGAGCTCGCGCAGCGCTGGCTGGGCGAGCTGCGCGAAGCGACCCGGACGTTGCCCGACGGGCCGGAGCGCACCCTGGCGGGACTCGACCTGCTGTGGGCGCACTACGCCTCGCCGCTCTATCAGGGCGCGATGGACCTGTGGACCGACGCCCGCTCGGACGACGAGCTGCGCGAGGTCCTGATCGAGGTCGAGCGGATGCTGGATCGCGAGACGCTCGAGCTCGCCCACGTCCTGTTCCCCTCGCTGGTGGAGGACGACGACTTCGAGGCGCTGCTCGCGCTCGCCGTCGCGACCGTCCGCGGCCTGGCGGTGCTCGACATCCTCCACCCGGGGGGCGAGCGCAACCGGCAGCAGTGGGCGGACTGCCGGTTGCGGCTCGCGGCGCTGTTTACGGCGTCGTCGTCGACAGCGTGAACGTGAACGTCTTGCTGTAGGACCCCGTGCGCAGCGCTTCGTTGGCGCCGATCGTCTGCTTGAAGTTGATCGTCACCTGGTCGTTGCTGGTCGGACCGGTGTAGGTCAGGAGGTTGGTCGGCGCGGCGCTGCCGCCGACGGCCCCACCGGGCGCGGCGGTGCCGACCGCGCTGGTCGCGCTGGCGTTGACCGCCTGCGCGAGCGTGAACGTGCCGTTGACGAGCTTGCCCGTGTTGGTCGCGCTCGGGTCCGAGACGGTCAGCAGCGCGTCACCCGCGCTCGAGACCACGTTCGCGGTCGTCGAGGCCGTGTAGTCCTTGCCGACGCCCGGCGTGAAGGCGCCGAAGCTCGCCGGCGTGCCCAGCGTGAGCGAGAGCGTCGCGGGAACGCTGCCCCCCGCCTCGCCCGGGTTCGGGATGATGCGGCCGAACAGGCCCGCGGTCTCGCCGTTCGGGCCGGCGGTGAAGTACAGGTGGTTGCGCTGCCCGTTGTTCGCCGCGCCCGAGCCGAACTGGAGCGCCCACAGGCCGCCGATCGTGAGCGGCTGGCCGTCGAGGCCCTTGAGGGTCCCGCTCGGCGTCCACGTGCCGTTGTCGTTCTCGTGGAACGCGTTGATGCGGCCGTCGCCGAAGTTGCCGACCAGCAGGTCGCCGCCGAAGGCGCCGAAGTTCGGGTCGGCCTTGGCGATGCCCCACGGCGCGTTGAGCACGCCGCCCGAGGCCACGCGGGCGAGGAAGTTGCCGTTGAAGTCGAACGCGCTGACGTACCCCTTGCCCGCGCCCGGGCGCTCCCGCAGGCCGACCGGGGCGTGCTCGGCGTAGGTGACGAAGATGCGGTTGCCGATCGTCTGGATGTTGTACGGGCCGTAGCCGGCGGGAAGCGTCGGGTCGACGAACTTGCCCGTCATGTCCACCGGCGCCCACTGGGCGTTGACGACCTCGATGCGGTTGTTCTTGAAGTCCGACGAGTACAGCTGCGGGCCGGTCGGCGTGACGGCCAGCGCCAGGCCCATGTAGAACGCGTCGTGCGCCGGGACCTTGACCTCGGACACCGTGCCCGAGCGCCAGCCGGAGACCGCGCCGGACATCGTGTTGAAGATGAAGTTCGACTGGCCGCCCGTGATCGGGAACGCGCCCGCCGTGCCGTTCCAGACGATGCCCGTCGGACCGCCCGCGACCTGGACCACCGTGTTGTTGATCGCGCCCGTCGCCGGGATGATCGTCGACGTGTTCGTGCCGTTGTTGGCCGGCCACCACGGCGACGTCGGGCTGCTCACGAGCCCCCACGCGTTCTTGATGTTCGCGTCGACGCGATCGGCCGGGACCAGGGCCGTGCTCGACACGAGGTTGCGCACTATGTATTGATCGCTCGGCGCTGCTTTTGCCGTGCCCACGAGCGCGAGGCTCGCGAGCGCGGCGGCGAAGATGACCCTTGAGGCTTGCACAGCGATACGGCCTCCTACCTCGACGCTGGACCGGACGACGGGTACTACGCACGCGCGTGTGAGAGGTTCGGAGATCCGCGAAGCGATCTCCAAGCGACCGAAGCAGCGGCGCGGCCGCTCGCGACGATCGCTCACTCGCCAATGTCTTCGTCCCAGATCTCGGGGTGCGCGTCAATGAACGCTTGTAGGAGCGTTGCGCAGGCGTCGGAGTCGAGGTCGATCACGGTCACGTGCGCGTCGTCCCGGAGCCAGTCGATCCCGCCCTGGAACGTCCGCGACTCACCCACCACGACGGTGCCGATCCCGAACTGCCGGATCAGCCCGCTGCAGTACCAGCAGGGCGCGAGCGTCGTCACCATGATCGTGTCCTTGTAGGACCGCCGCCGGCCCGCGTTCTTGAACGCCGCGGTCTCGCCGTGCAGCGACGGGTCGCCGTCCTGCACCCGGCGGTTGTGCCCGCGGCCGAGGAGGTTGCCTTCGGCGTCGAACAGCGCGGCGCCGATCGGCACCCCGCCTTCTTCGGCCCCCGCACGAGCTTCCTCGAGGGCGATCTGGAGCATCCGGTCGTAGTCAGCCATTGCCCGGCGCATAATCCCCGACTTCGCGCCGACTGAGCCGGATGTGACGAAGTTGGTTCACTTTTGGCACAGTTTTGTGACAGTTCGGTGTAGATCCGTTGCAGCGGTCGCGTCGAGACTTGCGGGGTGCTCGCCTCGCTCGTCTCGCTCGCCGCCTCACAGCACGGTGTCCTCACCGTCGCGCAATTGCGCGCCGCCGGGTTGACGGGGAGCGTCGTCAGCAAGCGCGTGCGGCGCGGCGAGTTGCATCGTCTCCACCACGGCGTATATGCGCTCGGACATCCGGCGCTATCGCGGGAGGGCGTGTGGCTGGCGGCCGTGTTCGCGGGCGGGCCGGGCGCGGTTCTCAGCCACTTGTCGGCGACCGCCTTGCTGGTGGTCCTCGACCGGTTCCGGCTTGGGCCGCCCGACGTGCTGGTGCCATCGAACAGTCACCGGCGTGTGGAGGGTGTGCGCTTTCGCAAGTGCACATCCCTCGATCCGCGGGATGTCACCGTCGCGAACGGCATCCCGGTGACCACCGTCGCTCGCCTGCTCGTCGACCTCACGGACCTGCTGACGCCCCATCAGCTGGTCTACGTGATCAAGCAGGCGGCCTACCGCAAGCGCCTGGACCTGGCGGCCACGCGACGCGCCATGGAGCGGGCGAACGGACGGCGCAACCTGACGGCGCTCACGCGGGCGATCGACCTCTACCTCAACGGCAGCGCGGGCACGAAGAGCCCGCACGAGGACGCGTTCCTGGCACTGTGGGGCGCACGTCGCCCAGAACCGCTGGTCAACACGCAGCTGGCGGGCTTCGAGGTCGACTTCCTCTGGCCCGAGTCGATGCTCGTCGTCGAGATCGACGGCGGCGGTCACGGGCGACCCACGGCGCAGCGCAAAGATGCGCTCGAGGACCGCGTGCTCAGGGGCGCCGGCTACACGGTCCTTCGCTTCACCGACATCGACCTCGAGCGGCGGCCGACCGACGTGATCGATCGGGTGACGGCAGGGGTGGGCGACGTGGAGGTCCACAGTGGACCTTGATGTCGCCCACCCCCTCCCGGTAGAAGCGGACCGCGCTGAGGTAGTCGAAGCCCGCCGTCGCCGTGGGCAGCGGGTTCGCGCCCGCGTCGTCGCGCTCGACGATGTACTCGTGCTCGCGCGGGTTGCCCGCGGCCGCGCAGATGCGGGCGAAGTCGATCACGCCCGTGCCGACGTCGGCGAAGGTCGGCGCGTGGTTGGCGTCGTACTTCATGTCCTTGACGTGGAACTGGCGGATGCGATCGCCGAGCTGGGCGAGCGGGCCGGCCGGGTCGCGGTGGGCGAACCAGGCCCAGTAGAGGTCGACCTCGAAGTGGACGAGGCGCGGGTCGGTGTCGGCGACGAGGATGTCATAGCCGGTGAGCGGGGAGTCGTCGTCGAGCGTCGCCCACTCCCAGAAGTGGTTGTGGAAGCCGAAGCGCAGGCCGGACTGGCGCGCGATGGCGCCCGCCTTGTTCAGATCCGCCGCGTAAGCCTTCCAGCGGCTGCGGTCGTGAGGCCCTTGAGGATGACGGGGCACGTGTCAACGCAGAGTGATGGGCTCCAGGGTCTTGAGGTAGCCGGCGAGCTCGCGGCCGGCGATCTTGCTCGGCGGCCAGGACAGCCCGCGTGTGGCGAGGGTCGACGCGCCGCCGCTCGGCTTCAGGTAGCGCGCCCAGTGTTCGGTCAGCAGCAGGCCGCGCAGCTCGGGCGTGAAGGGCTGCGGCCGGACCGGGGCGCCGGCGGACGCGGCGATCAGGGAGGCGGCGGCGTCGGCCTGCTGGCAGGCGATGCCACCCTGCTTGACCGGGTAGCTGGTGACATCGCCGGCGGCGTAGACACCGGCGGTCACACGGCCGAACTCGTCGGCGGCGAGGAAGCCGTTCTCGTCGCTCGGGAGGCCCGTGATCGCGGGGCCTTCCAGGCGCGGGAGCGTGATCACGCGCTGGACGTCGAGCATCCTGGGCGTCCACTCGAGACCGTAATGCGTCTTGATGCCCGCGAGGTCGAGCAGCCCGCGCAGCTCGTGCGAGACGGCCTCGCCGAAGCGCTCGAGCGGCGTCGACTCCGGCGTGACGAAGTGCAGGTCCACGGCGACGCCCATCTCGAAGGCGCGGCCGGCCATCATCAGGGCGAGCTCGTAAAGCGGCAGCGACCAGGTCGCACCGGGCGGGACGACGAACGCGAGCGAGCGGATGTACCCGCCCTCGACGTCCTGAACGATCCCGTGCAGGCGCTCCTGGTCGGTGATCGAGCCGCTGAACGGCACCGCGCCGCTGAACGGGACCACGGGCCGCGCGCCAGAGGCGATCAGCAACGCGTCGTACGCGAGCTTCTCGCCGGTCACGGTGTGGACCTCGCGCGACTTGGCGTCGACGCGCGCGAGGCGCCCGCGAACGTGGGTGAACCCCGCGTCCTCGGCGATCCGCTCGAGCGGATAGGTGATGCCGCCTCCCGCCGAGAACGGCTCCAGCACGCTCAGCGGGCGATAGATGAACTCCGCTTCGGGCGCGAGGACGGTGACGTCGACCTGGTCGGCGGCGAGCCGATGCAGGGCGAGCGCGGCTTCGAGGGCGGCGGGTCCGCCACCGATGATCAGGACGTTCGTTCGCATGTCTCAAAGCTAGGTCCGCGCCGAAGATGCCACGTCCGTGCGTCTCGCGCTCGCGGCTGCGGGAAACCCGCAGAGACGCGGCGCGCAACCCCGGATGGAGGGGCGAAAGCCCGCCCATACCGTCCGCCCCATGAACACGATCATCGTCGGAGCCGATGCCACCGACCGCGCACGCGACGCCATCGCCTTCGCCCGCCGCCTCGAGCCCGGCGAGCTGATCCCGGCGATCGCCGTGCCGCCCGAGCTGAGCCCGCCCGCGGAGCTCGAGCCGGGCACGCATGTGATCGCCGACAGCTCCCCCGCCCGCGCGCTGCACACGCTGGCCGAGACCCGCGGCGCCGACCTCGTGGTCGTCGGTTCGACCCACACCGGCAAGCTCGGCCGGGTCTTCCCCGGCTCGACCGGCGAGAAGCTGTTCCATGGCGCACCGTGCGCCGTCGCGGTCGTCCCGCTCGGGCACGAGGACCGGCCGATCGCCCGGATCGGCGTCGCCTACGACGGCACCGACGAGGCGAAGGCCGCGCTCGCGTACGCCGCGCCGCTGGCGAAGCGCTTCGGCGCGGAGCTGCAGCTGATCGGGGTCGCGGGCCTGGACTGGTACGCCGGCCCGGCGCTCGTGGGCGGCGCCGGGTATGAGATGGAGACGCTGCGGGTGGAGACCGAGAAGCGCATCCAGGCGGCGCTCCACGAGGCCGCGCAGGAGCTCGACATGCCGTCGGAGACCGTGCTGCGCGATGGCGACCCCGCCGAGGAGCTGGCGGAGCAGACCGAGGAGCTCGACCTGCTCGTCACCGGCTCGCGCGGCTACGGGCCGCTGCGCGCCGTGCTGATGGGCGGCGTCGGTGGGCGTCTGATCCGGCTCGCCCGCTGCCCGGTGATCGTGGTTCCGCGTCAATCGTGAGGGATCAGCGCACGCAGCGTGGTGCCGCCGCCGGGAGCGGTCTGGATGTCGAGCGTCCCGCGCACCAGCGCGAGCCGCTCGCGCATCCCGACCAGGCCGAACCCGGTCGAGCGGCGGTGCGGGTCGAAGCCGGCGCCGTCGTCGCGCACGAGCAGCTCGATCGCTGCGTCGGCGTCGCGCACGCGGACGAGCACCCGCGACGCCGCCGCGTGCTTGGCCACGTTCGTCAGCGCTTCCTGGACGACGCGGTAGATCGTCGACTCGAGCTCGGCCGAGGGGCGTTCGGTCAGCGAGATCTCGAGGTCGACCTCGACATCGGACGTCCGCTCCGCCAGCGTCTCCAAGGCGGGCGCGATGCCGAGCTCGTCGAGCGCCGCCGGCCGCAGATCCGCGATCAGCGAGCGCAGGTCGCCGATGCCGGTGGTGAGTTGCTCGAGGGCGTCGTGCAGCGCGCGGTCGATCCGCTCGCGATCGCCGGACCGGCGGGCGCCCGCGAGCTGCATCCGCAGCCCGGCCATCTGCTGCAGCGTCTCGTCGTGCAGCTCGCGCGCCCAGCGCGAGCGCTCCGCCTCGGACGCGTCCAGCGAGCGCCGCAGCGCCTCTTCGGCCGCGTTCTGGGCGGTCGCGACGGCGGTCGCGGCGCTGGCGGCGAGCGCCGTCAACAGGCGCTCCGCGTCCTGCCCGAACGGGCCGCCCCAGACGCGCAGCTCACCGAGCGGCCGGTTGCGGAACGTCAGCGGGGCGGTCAGGACCGGGTCGGGCGCACCGGAGTCACCGTCGAGGACCAGCTCGGCGGACTCCGCCCGCAGCAGCGTCTGGGTGCGTTCGGTCACCAGCTCGAGGACGCGGCCGAGGTCGGTCTCGCCGCCGAGCGCGCGCCCGACCTCGCTCGTGGTCTCGAGGACGCGGAACAACCGCGCGTGCCCGATGGCGATCGCGGCCCAGTCGGCGAGCACGACCGCGGCCTCCTCGTCGGAGGCGCTGAACTGCTGCCCGGCGGCCTTCTCCGTCAGGTAGAGGTTCCCCCAGGCGCGCCCGTCGATCACGATCGGCACGCCGAGGAAGGTGTGCATGGGCGGGTGCGACGGCGGGAAGCCGTAGGAGTCCGGATGCGAGGAGACCTCCGCGAGCCGCAGCGGGCGCGGGTCCTTGATCAGGACACCGAGCACGCCGCGGCCGCGCGGCGGGTCGCCGATCGCGAGCCGCTCATCGTCCGGGATCCCGGCGGTCACGAACCGCTCGACCGTCTCGCGCGTGAGGTCGAGGACGCCGATCGCCGCATACCGAGCACCGGTCAGCTCACGGGCGACCTCAAGCAGCCGTTGCAGGACGATCTCGAGGTCCAGCACGCCCACGAGCGAGCGCCCGACGTCGAGCAGACGCTGCAGCCGGACCTCATCCACCGCCGGGAGGCTACCGTTGCGGGTCATGTCAGCCGCTGAGCGTGCCGATCGCGACCAGACCACCGTGGTCATCGCCGACGACCACACGGTCGTCCGCCAGGGTCTGCGGATGCTGATCGACAACGAGGAAGGCCTGCAGGTGATCGCGGAGGCCGGCACGGTTCCCGACGCGGAGCGCCTCACCCGCGCCCACCGCCCGACCGTGCTCGTGCTCGATCTCAACATGCCGGGCGGGTCGAGCCTGGAGGCGATCCCGCGCCTGAAGGACGAGACCGCCGTCGTCGTGCTCACGATGCAGGATGACCCGGCGTTCGCCCGTCAGGCCCTGCAGGCGGGCGCCCGCGGCTTCGTGCTCAAGGAGGCCGCCGACGAGGAGCTGCTGGAGGCGATCCGCCTCGCCGCCGCCGGCGACATCTACCTCAACCCGCGTCTCGGCGCGAAGATCGCCGCCGCCCCGCCGGAGCCCGAGGGCCCGCCGGACGACCTGACCACGCGCGAGGTCGACGTCCTACGCCTGATCGCGCTCGGCCACACCAACGTCGAGATCGGCGAGCAGCTCTTCCTCTCGACCCGCACCGTCGAGACCCACCGCGCCCACATCCAGCAGAAACTCCGCCGCTCGACCCGCGCCGAGCTCGTCCGCTACGCGCTCGAGCACGGCCTAGTCGACCTCTGAGCGCTCGACGACCCGCGCCACCTCGGTGCGCGAGGACACGTCGAGCTTGTGGAAGATGTTGCGGATGTGCGTCTCGATCGTCTTGGTCGAGAGGAACAGCTCCGCCGCGATCTCCGCGTTCGTCCGCCGATCGACGATCAGCCGCGCGATCTGCAGCTCGCGCCCGGTGAGCGCGTCGACGGCGCCCCCGTCGCGCCGCCCGGCCGCCGACCGCCGGTGCGCCTTGCGGTAGCCCAACCGCCGCAGCTCCCGCTCCGCGGCGTCGCCGCGCCGGACCGCGCCGGACCGCGCCGCGAGCATCGAACGCGAGAGCGGCGGCGCTGAGCTCCGCGGCGGCCCGCTCGCTGTGCCCGTCGGCGGCGAGGGCGAGGCCGGCGACGACGCGCGACTGGGCGGCCTCGAGCGCCGCGCCGGCCGCCTCGGCGTGGGCCGCCGATGCGAGGACGAGCGTGACCGCGGTGGCGGGCGGCGTCATCGGCCGAGGGCGAGGCAGCAGCGGGCGCGGAGCTCGGAGCGGGCGGCGCGGCGGCCCGCTTGGATCAGCGCGAGGTCCGGGCCCGGCCACGCGTCCAGCGTCTCGAGCGCGGCGGCCGCGTCGCCCGCCTCGAGCCGCGCCGCGGCGAGCGCCGTACCCGCCAGCGCGGAGCCCCAGCTGCGCGACAAGGGGCGCAGCAGGTCGGTGCTGTCGAGCGCGATCGCGAGCGCCGCCTCGGTCTCGCTCGCCGCGGTCGCGACGAGCGCACGGTTGCCGAGGTTCCAGCCGAGACCGAGCGTGTGGCCGACCTCGGTGGCGCGATCGAGGACCTCGGCCAGGCAGCCCTGCTCGCGGCGGACCAATGATCGAGCGACGCGCCGACCAGCTCGCGCGCCTCGGCGACGCTCAACGGGCCGACCTCGACCCGCGTGCCCCGTTCCAGCGCCGCCAGGAGCCGGTCCGGCGTCGGGTGCGGCCAGAACGCCAGCGCGAGCAGCACGGGCGCCGCGGGCAGGCGGCGCAGCGACGCGCCGAGCAGCTCGATCGTCCCCGCGTCGGCCCAGTGGACGTCGTCGAGCCCGCCAGGCGGCGCGGCTCGAGCCCTTCGAGGTACTCGTCGAGCGCGTCGACGAAGACCCCGAACGGCAGCCCGGCCTCGAGCTCGGACGCACTGCCGGAGCGCACGAGCAGTCCGCGGGCGTCCGCCCGCGCGGCCAGTTCGGCCAGCAGCCGGGTCTTGCCCATGTCCGGCTCGCCCGCGAGCGCGGCGATCGCGGCGCGCCGCCCGGCCACCGTGTCGAGCGCGTCGTCGAGCGCCGCGAGCTGCGCGGAGCGCCCGACCAGGTTCGCGGCCGCCGGTGCCACCCGGCGAGGATAAAGGCGACGGACGTATCCGCCGGGCTCCGCGATCGCTCTCACCGAATATGAGTGCGGATACCTTCCAACTCCGCCCGGGCATGAGCTTCGGGGACTGGGCCGCCGTCGGACGACGGCTGTCGCACGTCTCCAGTCGTGCGACCTGGGCGCTTGGTGACTGGCTGTTGTTCGGGGAGCGGGCCTTCGGCGGCCGCTACCGGACGGCGGTCGAAGCCACCAACCTCGACTACCAGACCCTGCGCAACTACGCATGGGTCGCGGGCAGCTTCGCCCCGCATCGCCGTCGCCCGGAGCTCAGCTTCCAGCACCATGCCGAGCTCGCCGCGATGACCGAGATCGAGCAGGACCTCTGGCTCAACCGTGCCGTCACCGGCCGCTGGTCGCGCAACGAGCTGCGGCGCCGGCTGCGCGCGAAGCGCAACGGCGGCGACGCCGAGCGCCCGGCGCTCGTCGTGCGGGTCGAGTTGACGCCGGAGGACGAGTTCCGCTGGCGCCAGGCCGCCGACAGCACGCAGCTGGACCTGATG
Organism: Solirubrobacter soli DSM 22325; assembly: GCF_000423665.1. Classification (GTDB taxonomy): domain Bacteria; phylum Actinomycetota; class Thermoleophilia; order Solirubrobacterales; family Solirubrobacteraceae; genus Solirubrobacter; species Solirubrobacter soli. The sequence continues at coordinate 105,143 of NZ_KE384072.1, forward strand.
GCCTGGCTGCGCGCCGTGGCGGACGCGGCGGCGGATGCGGCGCTGCGGCCGATGGCCGAAGCGCCGCTCCGTGCGGCGGCTTAGGCGCCGAGGACGAAGCCGAGCCGGCCGCTGCGCATCAGGAACCTCTTGAACTGCGAGGGGTTCGTGATGTCACCGGTCAGCTCGAGCTTGGCCATCGCGGCGGCGACGGCGGCCTTGGACTTCGGGCCGTAGTCGCCGTCGATCGCCAGCGCGGTGTTGCCGAAGATGTGCTTGCAGATCGCCTGCACGAGCTTCACCGTGGCTTCCGAGCCCGTGTCGAACGGGAACGAGCCGCCGTTGTCACTGTGGAGATGGTCCCGGTGCGGGGCGTTGTACTCGCCGTGCAGCAGGTACGCGGAGTGGCTGCGCATGATCGCCGCCAACGCCCAGTAGCGGCGGCGGCGCTTGATGTCACTCGAGGCGTGGTCCCCCTTGAACGGGTGGATGTCGATGTTCTCGAACTGCCACCGGTCGTGATCCATCGCGCGGGCCTTGCCGTGCATCAGGTCCTTGGCCACGAACGTGCCCGCGGTCGTGATGCGCTTCAGCTTGCCGTACGAGTCCGGCACGCGGAAGCGGACCGACCGGATGATCGCCACGCACTCGTCGTGGAACGTCGGGTCGAACGCGAACGAGTGCTGCGCCGGCGCCCCCGGTCCGCGGGCGTAGAACAGCGGCACGCCGTCGAGCTGGTTGACGGTGATCATCGCGGGCGCCGCCTCGACGGCGGCGGTGGGCGCCGCCTCGACCCCGTCCGGCGCGGGCAGGCACGCGTCCTGCTCGGCGACGGGCTCGCCCTCGAGCTCGCGCTCGGCGGAGATGACCTGGAAGATCACCTCGTCGTCGTCGTCATACATTGGCGCTGCGGCCATCGTCGATCCTCCCTACAGAGTGGATGTGTCACCAATCTGGAGGGAGAGATGAGTCGCCGTGATACGACTTGACTTGAAGTGACATCGACGGGACCGTCTTGCCATGACGAGAGTTACCGGCATGTGGGTCTATCAGACCCTCGGCGCCCGCCCGGACCCAGATGTGGTGACCGGGCGCGCCAAGCAGCACCGCATGACATGGATCACCGCCGAAGCGGTCTCCGGCGATCGCGTGCTCGACCACGACTGGCTCAAGGCGATGCGCAAGGCCGCCACCCAGCGTGGCCTGCGGCTGGGGGTGCACGGCTTCATCGGCAACCACGGCGGCCCGAAGCCGAAGGCAGAGGCGCAGGCGTTCGCGCGGGCGATCGACGTCGCCGACGCCGACTTCGCGATCGTCAACGCCGAGATCCACTACGAGCGGTCGCCCAACCCCGACTCGAAGACGTTCGTGAAGCGCTACCGCGAGCTCAAGCCGGACGTGACGTCCTACTTCTCGTCCTTCGGCCGTCCCGCGCTCCATCCGGACCTGGACTGGCAGGCGTGGGCCGACGGCGAGTTCAAGGGCATGCCACAGGCCTACGAGAACCTCAACCGCGAGGCGCTGCGGCCGAAGCGGTGCGTCGACGACTACGCGCGGTTCTTCGACCGCGACGGCATCCGCCCGACGCTCGGGTGCTTCGGCGAGAACGGCCACGGCCACCTGCCGGTCGAGCGCCTGCTCGAAAGCGTGAGAGAGGTCCCCGGGCTCCGGTTCAACGTGTTCCGTCAGGGGACGGTCACGACCGCCGAGCTGCAAGGGCTCGCCACGCTCTAGATGCGTGTCCCGCCACGCGGGACACTCATCTCAGGGCCGCGCGTGCCGCGGCGTCACCCGGCACGCCGTGCACCGCCCCGCCCGGGAACGTCGCGGCGCTCCCGATGAACAGCCCCTTCAGCGGCGTCGAATACGGCGTCAGCTTCGGGATCGGCCGGAACACGACCTGGCGCAGGCGGTACGAGCCGCCGCCGACGTCACCGCCGACGAGGTTCGCGTTGCGGGCCTCGAGGTCGGCCGGACCGAGCACGTGGCGCGCGAGGATCCGGTCGCGGAAGCCGGGCGCGAAGCGCTCGACCTGCGCCTCCATGCGCTCGGCGACGACCGCGGTGGACGCGGTCCAGTCGACGCCCTGCTGGGGCCCGTGGGTGTACGCCCACGCGGTGTGCTTGCCCTCCGGCGCGCGTGTGGCATCGGCGATCGACTGCTGCCCGAGCAAGAGGAACGGATGCTCGGCGAGCCCGTCGTGGGCCTGGCCGACCGAGCGCATGAACTCGTCGCGGCCACCGGCCACGTGCACGGTTCCGGCGCCGGTCACGTCGGCGTTCGTCCACGGGATCGGCCCGTCGAGCGCCCAGTCGACCTTGACCGTCGCCGCGCCCATGACGTAGGTCTTGACGGCGCTGCGATACCAGCCGGGCAGATCGGCCATCCGCGCCAGCGCGGCCGGCATCAGGTCCGCGATCACCGTGTCCGCGGCGAACCGCTCGTCCGCGCTCGCCACACCCGTGACGCGCCCGCCCGCGCTCAGCACGCGCTCGACCCGCACGCCGCAGCGCAGCTCCCCGCCGAGTGATTTGAAGTACGACACGAGCGCATCGGTCAGCCGCTCCGCGCCGCCGCGCGGCGAAGGCCAGCCGACGGCGTGCCCGAGCAGGTTCAGGTAGAACGCGGCGATGCCGGAGCCGGCGCCGTCGGGCGGCGTGTCGCCGTGCATCGCGGCGCCGTACAGCCACGCCTGCGAGCCGCCGTCCTCGAACAGCCGGTTCCCCAGCCCGACGGCGGAGCCCGGGAGCATCCGCGCGAAGTCCAGCAGCCGCAGCGGCCCGGCGCCCCCGAGCAGCTTCAGCGGGCCGCCGACCGGCGGGAAGCCGGTGAGCATCGTCGCCCGCACGGCGTCGAAGTTGTCCAGGAACGGGCGCACGAAGTCCACCCACTTCGAGCCGTCACGCCCGCCGAGCGACGCGGCGGTCTCGTCGAGGCCGCGGTAGAGCAGCTTCGCCTCGCCGTCGGGCAGCGGGTGCGCGTACGCGGCCGCCGGATGCACCCACTCGAGGCCGTGCTCGGCCAGCGGCATCCGCGCGAAGACGGGCGAGGCCGCCGACGCCGGGTAGACCGACGAGAACGTGTCGTGCTTGAAGCCCGGCAGGGTCAGCTCCTGGGTGCGGACCGCGCCGCCGGGCGCGTCCGCCGCTTCCAGCAGCAGCACGGACCGCCCGGCCTCCGCGAGCCGGATCGCCGCCGCCAGCCCGTTCGGGCCGGCGCCGATGACGATGGCGTCAGGCAACGGCCTTGGCCAACTGACGCAGCAGGCTCAGCTCCTCTTGGCCCCAGAACGCGTGCTGGGCCTCGTAGCCGGCCTTCTTGTAGGCCTTGTCGAGGTGCCACGGCATCGGGTCCCAGGTGCCGGCGGCCTTCACCCACGCCTTGCCCTCGTGCGTGTAGAGGATCAGGCGGTTGTGCCCGGAGCCCATGAAGTGGCCGCGGTGCGTCGTCAGATCGAAGCCCACGAGCGGCTCGGCGCCCTCGGGCAGCGCGGCCGGCTCGTCCTTGCCGTAGCGGGCCAAGCCGTCCTGCAGCGCGTCGAACCAGTCGTGCAGGGCAACCGGGTCGTCCGGCGTCACGAGCGTCGTGATCGTCACGTAGCCGCGGGTGAACACCGGCACCGCCGAGCGGGTGTTGGCGGCGACCTCGATCTCGAACGTCTGCCCGGCGAGACCGCCGGGACGCAGCGGGGTGAAGCGCCCGAGCTCGCTCGCGTAGTCCGGCCAGGTCTCCGGGCGCGTCAGCGCGGCGATGACGCCCTCCGCGGACGGCATCTCGACCGGCGGATACGTGTGCCACGTCTGCTCCTCCAGCGGCGCGCTCTCGGCCGTCAGCTCACCCAGCTCGGCGAGCTCGAGGCGATACGAGTGGTCGTAGGCATCGCGCTCGGAGACGGTCTCGAACGCCATCCCCCACGCGCGGCGCGCGTCGTCCGCGTAGGCCTCTCCGAACCAGTCGCCGAGCAGCTTCGCGGCGCCGCGCTCGAGCGCCTCGCGCGACAGCAGCCCGCCCGCGCCGAAGCGCTCGGAGCCGAAGGCGCGGTGGAACGCCGGCAGGTCGGTGACGCGGAGCTTGCGCTGCGGGTGCGAGCGGTACCAGTACGTGGTCAGCACGCCGAACGCGAAGCGGAGGTCGTCGACGTCGCGGTCGTCGACCGGCCGCCGGTAGTAGGCGGCGTTGAGGAAGTCGGTCACCCACGCCGCCGCATCGCGGCCGGCGATCGAGGAGCCCGCCATCTTGGCGAACCCGAAGGGGCCCGGTTGGCCCTGCGTCTCAGTCGTAGCGCTCATACCCCGATGATCGTCGCACCATCGGGGCATCCAAGCCGTGCGCCCCCGTAGATCTACTGCGGGTTACTACTTACTTGTCAGTGATGAAGTAGATCCCGGTGACCAGCGCGGCGCCCACGAGGACGACCGAGATCACGGTCACCGCGTTGAGGCCGAGCGCGGTCGCGCCCTTGGCCTCCTGCGCGTGCAGCGAGGCCACGATGCCCGCGCCGAGCACGGTGGCGATCGCGATGCCGGCCACGGCGGAGATCCAGATGACCTGCCCCAGCGCGCCCCAGTCGACGATCGAGTCCGCGAGCAAGCTCATGCGCCCACCCCCGCGAGCTCGGGCTCCAGCGCCGGGGCCGTGAAGTCGTCCTGGTAGACGGACTCCGGATCGACCTTCGACGCGTTGTTCGCGCGCCACAGGAAGAAGCAGCCGATCGCGAGCACGATCGTCACCGCGATCGGGCCGACCGCGCTGTTCTTGCCGAAGATGTCGGTGATCCAGAACGCCACCGCGGCGGTGACGGCCGCGGACGGCAACGTCAGCACCCAGCCGGTCACGATCCGCCCCGCGATGCCCCAGTCGACCTGCGCGCCCGGACGGCCGACGCCGGAGCCGGTGACGGCGCCCGAGACCACGTGCGTGGTCGAGAGCGGGTAGCCGAAGTGCGAGGAGGCGAGGATCACCGTGGCGGCGACCTCCTCCGAGGAGAAGCCCTGAGGCGGGCGCACCTCGGTGACCTTGGTGCCGAGCGTCTTGATGATCCGCCAGCCGCCCGTGTACGTGCCGAGCGCGATCGCCGCGCCGCACGAGGCGACGACCCAGGTGGGGACGTCGAAGTTGGTGGCCGACAGGTGTCCGCTGGCGATCAGCGTCAGGCAGATGACGCCCATCGTCTTCTGCGCGTCGTTGGTGCCGTGCGCGAGCGCGACCATCGACGACGATGCGACCTGCGCCCAGCGGAAGCCCCGCTCCGCCCGCTCCCGCGCGAAGTTCCTGATCATCCGGTAGACGATCACGGTCGCGCCGAGCGCGACCAGACCGGCCAGGACCGGGGCGATCAGCGCCGGGACGATCACCTTCGAGATCACGCCGTCGCCCTCGACGGCCGAGAAGCCGACCGAGGCCACGGCCGCGCCGATCATGCCGCCGATCAACGCGTGCGACGACGAGGACGGGATGCCGAACCACCAGGTGACCAGGTTCCAGGTGATCGCACCTATGAGACCGGCGAAGATGGCCGTCGGGGTGACGACACCGGCGTCCACGATGCCCTTGGCCACCGTGGCGGCCACGGTGATCGAGATGAAGGCACCGACGAAGTTCAGGATTGCGGCGACACCGACAGCCACCCTGGGCTTCAGCGCACCCGTCGCGATGGTGGTCGCCATCGCGTTGGCGGTGTCGTGGAAGCCGTTCGTGAAGTCGAACACGAGAGCGACGGCGACCACGAGGACGACGATGATGTCCTCAGTCACAGCTGACGACCATATGGCCGAAATCCGTTATCCGATCGACCTCGTTCACAACTCGGCAACAAGTGCTCTCATAGGCCGCGAGTACTGTCCGGCCCATGGCAGACGACGCCATCTCAGAGAGCCGCGCGCGCCTCGAGGCGCGCCTCGCCGAACTCGCTCCCGCGATCGACGAAGCGAAGAAGATCAAAGCGGCGCTCGAAGCGCTCAACGGCGGCCCACGGCCACCCGTGACCGCGCTCGACGCGCTGAAGCCGGTCCCGCTGGAGGACTAGCGAACCCGCAGCGAGGTGCCCTGATAGGGCGCGAGCGTCAGCGGGAAGCTGTGCAGGTCGTCGACGGTCGCGACCTGTTCGTCCGTGAACATGTTCTCGACCGTCGCGCCCGCGGGCAGGTGCTCGGAGCGGACGCTGCCCGAGATCTCCTCGCCCCCGAAGTTCAACACGGTCACCTGGAGCGTCTCGTCCGCGAGACGGTGGACGAGCACGAGCTGCGCTCGGTGTGAGACCTCCGGGACGTCGACCTGGACCGCGGTGGCGATGCCGCACTTGGTGCGGACGCCGATGATCCGGCGCAGGCGCGAGGCGAACGAGTCCGGCTCGGCGAGCTGGTCCGGCAGCGTGCCGTAGAGGCTGCGCGCGGCCGGCATCCGCCCCTCGCGCGCGGGCTCGTCGACCCCGCGCAGGTCGTGCGCGCCGCGGTTGATCCAGCGCGTGTCGCCGTCGGCGATCAGGTCGGCGACGTCGGCGGCGTCGACGGTCAGCATCCCGGAGAGATCCCAGCCCGACAGGGCGAAGACGCCCGGCTGCAGCGCGTTGAACATCGCCAGCAGCAGGTGCACGTCGCGGATCCGGTCGCGCTCGGTCTCGGCGATCTGGCGCAGGTCGGCGATGCCGAGCGTCGCCGCGATGACGGTCGCGGTCGTGCACGCGATGCCGTTCTGCGTGAAGCGCCGGTTGTACGCCTTGCCCGGTCCGGTCAGCCCGCCGTTGAGGTCGGCGCGGATGCGCTCACCGAGTTCACATCCCGTCAACGTCTCGCCCCGGTACGTGAAGGGGTCGTCGCGGTGGCGGGTGGAGAAGTGCACGAGCTCGTGTGTCAGCTCGTCGTGGTTCTGCAGCGCGTGGACCAGCGACGCGGGGTCGATGCCGAGATCGCGGCTGAGGTTCAAGGTGAGCCGCAGGAACTCGGTGTCTCCCGTCACCAGCGCGTGGTGGTAGGCCGGACGGGTGACGAAGTCATAGGACAGGTCCGCGCCGGTGGCGCCCATCGCCTTGATGTCGTCCATCGCCAGGTTGAGCTCCTGGAACGAGAACCCGCCCATCTTGCGGATCATGCTGGCGATCAGGTGGTTGGCGGCCTCGCTCAGCGGGTGCCCCTCCGACCAGGCGGGCGCGTCCTCGGCGGTCTTCTCGACCCCCAGGAAGCCGTTCGCGTCCAGCCGCAGGCCGCCGCTGCCGAGGTCGGCGAGCGCGTGCAGCGCGTCGCCGATCACGAGCCGCATGCCCGCGAAGCTCGGGTCGAGCCAGTTGATCGACGGCTGGCCTTCCTTGAAGTAGTGCAGGTAGACCCAGCGCCGTTCGACGCCGTCGACGCCCATCACCGCGCGCGTGACGCTCCAGTTGGTCTCCTTGACCCCCGGCTCGTAGAAGATCACCCGCTGGAGCTGGCCGATGATGTAGCCGGCGCGCTCGAGCCGCGCCTCGGTGGCGGCGTCGAGGTTGACGCTGTCGCGGCCCTCCGGGACCTCCGGGAGCAACTGCCAGTCGTCGGGCCGGATCGAGACCATGTGGTAGATGCCCGGGTAGTCGCCGTAGGCCATCTCGGCCAGGCGGAAGTCCGCGCCCTTCCCCGTGTGGCCCGGGACGATGTCGTCGATCACCGTGCCCTCGTACTCGGCGGCGGTCGCGCACAGGCGGCGGAACTCGTCCTCGGTGCCGAAGAGCGGGTCGACCTCCATCGAGATGCGGTCGAAGTGGCCGTCGACGGAGGGCGTCAGACGGCGGCCGTTGAGGCCGCCCGCCTGCTTGACCGGGCCGGTGTGGACGCCGTCGATGCCGATCGCGCGGAACGCCTGCCACAGCGCCGGGTCGGCGAGCGCCGAGAGGAACGTCTCGTTGGAGTTCGTGACGAAGGAGAGCGGGTACGCCGTGAACCAGACGCTCGCGCGCTCGAGCGCCGCCCGCGAGTCCGGGTGCGCGTACGGGTTCTGCCACATGCTCCCCTCGCCGGAGAGCTGGGAGGCGAGCCGGTTGGCGTCCGCGAGCATCGACGCCTCGACGAGCCACTCGACGTACTCGCGGTTGTCGGCGACCGCGCTGTCGTCCTCGGCGCTGCGGCGCTCGGCGAAGCGGCGCCTGAGCGTGCGGCGCGCCGACGGGCGGAACCGCTTCGGCCGCGCGGGATAGAACTGCTCGTCGTAGGTGATCTCGGGAGCGTGTCGCTCGCCGTCTTCGGACGTGAGGGGTCGCTCGAGGCTCTTGGTCACGATCCAGTTCAAGTGCCCTGCGACGGCGCGGGCCACACATCGAGAATGGTTGCGTCCGCAACTTCTTCGCGCTATAGTTGTTTCAGCAACCTTTGAGAGGAACCGTCACATGAAGTTCGAAGGCATCCACCACATCAGCGCCATCACCGGCGACGCCGCGCGCAACGTCGACTTCTACACGCGCGTGCTGGGCCTGCGGCTGACGGCGAAGTCGGTCAACCAGGACGATCCTGGCGTGTACCACCTCTTCTATGGCGACGAGGAGGCCTCCCCCGGCGCCGACCTGACGTTCTTCGAGTACCCGGGCGCGATCCCTGGGCGGCCAGGCGCCGGCATGGTGCACCGGATCGTCCACCGCGTCGGCTCGCTCCCGTTCTGGGCCGAGCGCCTCGAGGACGAAGGCATCCCGTACGACCTCGTCGACGGCTCGCTGCGGTTCTCGGACCCTGAGGGGCTCGACCACGAGTTCGTCGCCGACACCTCCGGCGACGCGCCGTTGGTCGCCGTCCACCCCGAGATCGGCGCCGACGTCGCGATCCGCGGCTTCGAGGGCGTGCGGGCGTACTCGTCCGACCCCGAGGGCTCCGCGCAGATCCTGGTGGAACTGATGGGCGCGACCCGCGAGGACGACCGCTTCCTCCTGCGCGGCGCCAAGCGCGGCGGCTGGATCGCGTTCGACCCGGCGCCCGAGGAGCGCGGCCGCCAGAGCGCCGGCACCGTGCACCACGTCGCCTGGGGCACGTACGACGCCGACCTGATGGAGTGGATCGAGCGCATCGACGCGGCGCGGATCCCGAACTCAGGCTACGTCGACCGCCACTACTTCCACTCGCTCTACTTCCGCGAGCCGGGCGGGGTGCTCTACGAGCTCGCGACCGAGGAGCCCGGCTTCCTCGTCGACGGCCTCGACATCTCCGAGCTGGGCACGAAGATCATCCTGCCGCCGTTCCTCGAGGACCGGCGCGAGCAGATCGAGGCGCGGCTGACGCCGCTCCCCGATCCGCGGGCCGAGTGGCTCACGCCACAGGCGTGACCGCCTTCTCGAGCGCCCAGTCGAGCGCGTAGTCGGCGACCTCCTCCCAGCCCGGCCAGGCCGGGAGGAGGTGCGGGCCTTCGAAGACCTTGACCTCCGTCAGCACCGCGTCGTTGTAGTGCTTGGCGTTGGAGGCCTGCAGCGACGGCGGCATCAGGTGGTCGCTCGCGCCGGAGATGAACAGCAGCGGGGCCCGCTGCTCGTTCTTGTAGTCCACGTGGGTGTCGTCCGGGCCCGGGTGGATGTTGGCCAGCGCGCTGCCCCAGAAGATCGCCCCCGAGGCAGGGATGTGGTAGCGCTCGTAGAGCGCCTGGGACTCCTCCTCGCTGAAGCCGTTGGTGAACGCGTAATGCCACTGGTCGTGCGTGAAGCCGACCGCGCGATGCCGGTTGGCCGGGTTCTTGAGCACCGGGAACGTCGCGCGGATCTGTGCCAGCGGAATGCGCTTGACGCCCTCGGTCGGCGCGGAGTTGATCGCCACGGCGGCCGCGCCGTAGCCATGGTCGAGCAGGATCTGCGTGAAGACGCCGCCGGCCGAGTGGCCGATGATGATCGGCGGCGCGTCGAGCTCGGACACGATCCCCTCGAGCCGCTCGATGATCTGCGGCACGGTCACCGCCTCGATCGGCGAGGGGTCGGCGTTGAGCGCCTCGACCTCGACGTCGAAGCCCGGGTAGGCGGGCGCGATGACCTTGAAGCCCTTCCCCTCGTAGTGCGCGATCCAGTGCTCCCAGCTGCGCGGGGTCACCCAGAAGCCGTGGACCAGGACGATCGTGTCAGGCGGAGTCATGGCCGGGACCCTCGCCCACCCTCACTTCTCTGTCATCACCTACCCAGGTGAATTGCCACCGCCTCGGCGCGCGAGGAGACCCCGAGCTTGCGGTAGATCGCCTTCACGTGGCTGTGGACGGTGTTGAACGACAGGTAGAGCTCCGCGGCGACCTGGCGCTCGGTCAGGCCGCCGGCGAGGTATCTGAGAACGGTGAGCTCGCGCTCGCTGAGCGCATCCGAGGGCGCGCCGCGACGGATCGTCGCGCTGCGGCGGGCCGCCGCCAGCCGAGCCGGGAGCGCACCTGGGTCGGCGCAGCGCGCGGCCAGTGCCTGGGCCTCGTCGAACAGCGCGGTCGCGCGCTCATGGTCGCCGACCTCCGACACCGTCGACGCGAGCGCGATCAAGCCGTCGATCAGGTCCAGCTTCTGCGCCCACAGGCGGCGCAGGAAGACGCCCTTCTCGAGCGACGACAGCGCGTCGTCATGACGGCCGTGAGCGGCCAGCGCGACGCCGTACGCGGTGTGCACCTCGCCGTCCTCGACCGCGTCCCACAGGCCCACGCGGCGGGTGACCGCAACCGCCTCCTCGGCCAGCCGCAACTGCTCGGCCCGGCGCCCGCGCAGCCCCGCGATCAATGACAGGTCCGCGATCGCGGCCACGCCGACGATCCACTGCTCGGCCACGGGCGCGATCTCGGTCGTCTCCCGCAGCCAGCGCTCGGCCCGGTCGAGGTCGCCGTTGCAGTAGTGCGCCCAGCCGAGCGCCCACGTGATGACGGGCCGCCACGGCGAGCCGCGCGGCTCGAGCCGCTCCGACCGCTCGCCGTTGGCGAGGATCGCGCCGACGTCACCCCACCCGAACGTCGCCTCGAGGACGCTCAGACTCGACTCGACCGAGACGAACCCGTCCGGGAGCGGCCCGTCGCCGAGGTCGCCGAGCGCCCGCGCCCGGCTCGCGGCGACGCGCATGTCGCCCTCGCGGCCGCGCAGCGCGGCCACCCACGCGCGCGCCAGCAGCAACCGCTGGTCGTCCCGGTCGGGCATCTGTGCCAGCCACTCGTTGATGGACTCGATGCGCCCGGAGTTCGCGTACTGCACCCACGTCTCGGTGACCAACCGCGAGGCGTCATCGAAGGCGCCCGCCCGGATGGCGTGGTGGATCGCCTCGTCGGTGGTGCCGTGGGCGCCATGCCACTCGTAGGCGCGGCGGTGCAGGTCGGCGACCAGCTCCGGTTCACGCTTCTCCAGCTCCACGCGCAGGATCTGGGCGAACAGGTGGTGGAAGCGAAACCAGCGGCGCCGGTCGTCGAGTCCCAGCAGGAACAGGTTCGTGCGGGCGAGCTCGTCGAGCGCAGCGGCCGACCCGGGCTCGTCGAGGACGGCGTCACACAGCGGCGCGCACAGGCGCTCGAGCACCGAGGTGCGCAGCATGAAGCGCTGGAGCTCGGGCGGATGGGTGGCGAGCACCTCGCCGGCCAGGAAGTCGCCCACGTGCGCGCTCGTTCCGTCGAATTCGGCGACGAGCGCGTGTTTGTCCTGCACGCCGGCCAGCGACAGCGCGGCCAGGTAGAGACCGGCCGGCCAGCCTTCGGTACGGGCCACGAGCAGCTCGATGTCACGTGCGTCGAGCCCCAGCTCGAGCCGATCGTTGAGGAACTCCGAAGCCTCGGGGCGGGTGAAGCGCAGCGCGTCGGCGCGCACCTCGAGGAGCTGGCCGCGCGCCCGCAGCCGGCCGAGCGGGAGCTGCGGGTCGGTCCGCGACGCGAGCACGAGCCGAACGCCGGCCGGCATGTGCTCGGCGAACCAGGCGATCGTCTCGAGGTTCGTAACGCGATGGACATCGTCGAGCACGAGCACCGCGTCGCCGCGCTCGGCCAGCTCGTTCACGAGCCTGGGCAGCACGACTTCACGGAGCGGCGCGCTCGTGGCGGGAGGGGCCAGGCCGAGCGCGGCGATCACGTGCTCCCACAGCGCCGCCGGATCGTCGTCGCCCTCGTCCAGCGTCACCCACGCCGCCTCAGGCTCGCGGCGTTCGCGCCACGCGGCCAGCAACGTGGACTTGCCGAACCCCGCCGGACAGGCGACGAGCGTCACCCGGCGCCGCTCGTCCAGGCGAGCGAACAGCCGCTCGCGAACGACCGTCTGCGGCGGGACGAACGGCGGATGGAGCTTGGTGACGAGGAGGATGCGGGCGAGCCTAGCCGCGGTACGCGCTCGGCGCCTCGCCGTAGTGGCGCTTGAACGCGCGGCTGAAGTAGAGCTGGTCCTCGAAGCCCGTGCGGAACGCGATCTCGCCCACGGTCAGGTCGGTGAACCGCAGGAGCCGCGCGGCTTCGAGCATCACGCGGTCGGTGATCAGCTGCTTGGTCGTGCGGCCGGTGACGTGGCTGAGCGCGCGGCTCAACAGCGGTTGTGGGACCGCGAGCGCGTCGGCGTAGTGGGCGGCGTCGTGGTGGCGGGCGAAGTCGCGCTCGAGGGCCTGGTCGAAGCGGCGATAGAGCTGGACGTCGGCGTCGTCGGGGTCGCGGCGCTCGGTGCGGGTGGCGTCGTACCAGCGCTCGACCCACAGCAGGAGGATCGAGAGCAGATGGCGCTCCAGGGCGAGGCCGCGCGCGTCCGTCGGGCGGGCGCTCTCGGCGTGGAGCATCGCGATCGTGGCCTCGAGGTTCGGGACCTCCGACGGCGGCACCGGGACGCTGCGCGACCCGCGCCCGCCGACCAGCCACCCGGGTCCCTCCGGCTGCATCTCCGGCCCGAACCGCACGACCGCGCCCGACAGCCGCCGCGCGCGCTCGAACACGTGCACCTGCCCGCGGCCGATCAGCGTCACCGTGCCGGGGCGCACGGCGAAGCCCTCGCCGTCGATCGAGTGCTCCCCCTCGCCGCGGCGCGTCCAGATCAGCTCGTGATAGTCGTGGCGGTGCGGCTCGCGCACGCCCTGCGGGGCGTCGGAGCCGAAGCTCGCGTCCTCGAGCAGCGCGACCTGCAACGGCTGCGTCAGCGTGTCGACGGAGATGTCCATGTGTTGGTCACGTATTGCCATGGGAAACCGCGAGCCCGACGGCGATCCTTAGAGCATGACCTCGACTACGACTCCAGTGCTCCCGGCGACACTCACGCTGGGGCCCGTGTCCCTGACCGTCTCGAACCTCGACCGCTCCGTCGCGTGGTATCAGACCGCCCTCGGCCTGCGCGTGCACACCCACGAGGGCTCGACCGCCACCCTCGGCGATGGCGAGTTCACCGTGTTGGAGCTCGTCGAGGATCCGGCCGCGCGCCCCGCGGGCCGCCATGCCGGCCTGTACCACTACGCCTTGCTCTATCCCACGCGCGAGGAGCTCGCCCGGGCGGCGATCCGGTTGTCGGTGACCCAGACCCCGATCGAGGGCGCCTCCGACCACCGCACCCACGAGGCGATCTATCTGCCCGACCCGGATGGCAACGGCATCGAGCTCGCCGCCGACCGCGCGAAGACCGCCTGGCCGAAGGACCTCGGCTACGCCGGCGGCCCCGCGGCGCTGGACTTCAACGCGCTCCTGGGCACCGTGGCCGGCGAGGAGCCCTCGCCCCAGGTCCGCCCCGGCCTGCGCATGGGCCACCTGCACCTGCACGTCGGCGACGTCGACCAGGGCCTCGCCTACTACCGCGACGTGCTCGGCTTCGAGGTCCAGGCGAACCTCGGGTCGGCCGCGTTCGTGTCGGCCGGCGGCTATCACCATCACCTGGGGTTCAACATCTGGCGCGGCCGCGGCGTCGGCCCCGCGCCCGAGCACACGGTCGGCCTGCGCCACTGGACCGTCGTCGTGCCCGACGTGGATGAGGTCCGCGGCCGCGTGGACGACGCGGAGGACTTCCCCGGCGGCTTCATCACCCGCGACCCGTGGGGAACGGCGGTGGCGTTTCTTAAAGGGGCCTGACCCCTTTATCTTGCCCCCATGGAGCGCGCGTGGGGGCGTGAGCGGTTGCGGGTCGACGTGATCCGCGAGGACGTGGTGCGGTTCAAGATCAGCCGCGGCGGGGTGTTCGACGAGACGCCGACGTTCGCCGTGGTGCAGGACGGGAGCGCCGAGTACGAGGTCGATGGCACCACGCTGCGCACCGCGGCGCTGGAGGTCGACCTCGAGACGCTCGCCGTCCGCCGCGCCGACGGAACGCCGGTGATCGAGCCGATCGAGCCCTACGGCACGCTCAATGACGCGTTCTGGGTGCGGCGCAAGCTGCGGCCTGAGGACGCGATCTACGGGCTCGGGGAGAAGACCGGCCGCCTCAATCGGCGCGGCCGAAGCTTCACGCTGTGGAACACCGACATCCTCAACCCGCACGCGGCGGCCCCGTTCGGCGGTGACGGCGGCGACATCGACTTCGACCCGTACTACGTCTCGATCCCGTTCTTCCACCACCACACCGCCGACGGTCACGTCGCCGCGTCGTTCGTCGACAACGGCTACCGCGCCACCTACGACTTCACCGCGCCGGACGAGTACGGCTTCCGGTTCGAGGGCGGCCAGTACACCGAGTACGTCTTCGCTGGACCGTCGCTGCCGGGGATCGTCGAGGCCTACAGCTGGTTGACCGGCCGGGCCGCCCCGCCGCCGCTGTGGGCGCTCGGCTACCACCAGTGCCGCTGGAAGGCCTACTCGCAGGCCGACGTCGAGGCGATCGGCGCGCGCCATCGCGAGCTCGGCATCCCGTGCGACGCGCTCTGGCTCGACATCGAGTACATGGACGGCTACCGCGTCTTCACGTGGAACACCGAGCTGTTCCCGGACGCGCCGGGCATGCTCGCGCGGCTGCGCGACGACGGTTTCCGCGTGATCACGATCATCGACCCGGGCGTGAAGTTCGAGCCGGGCTACGGCGTGTTCGACGAGGGCCTGGCGCGCGACGTGCTGTGCCGGACCGAGGGCGGCGACGTCTACATCGGCGAGGTCTGGCCCGGCGACACCGCGTTCCCGGACTTCGTCACCGAGGACGGCCGCAAGTGGTGGGGCGAGCTCAACGCCGCCCACGTGCAGTCCGGGCTGGCGGGGATCTGGAACGACATGAACGAGCCGGCGACGGGTGAGGTCCCGCCGGAGCGGATGCGCTTCAACCGCGGCGCGGACTCGCACGAGCGCTGGCACAACCAGTACGCGCTGCTGATGGCGATGGGCACCCGCGATGGCCTGCTGGACGCGATGCCCGACCTGCGCACGTTCATCCTGAGCCGCGCCGGGTTCGCCGGCATCCAGCGCTACGCCGCCAACTGGATGGGCGACAACCAGGCGCGCTGGGACCACCTGTGGCTGAGCATCCCGATGGCCAACGGGTTCGGCTTGTCCGGGCAGCCGTTCGTCGGCGCCGACGTCGGCGGCTTCGCGGGACACTCCAACGGCGAGCTGTTCCTGCGCTGGCTGCAGTACGGCGCGCTGACCCCGTTCTGCCGCAACCACTCGATGCTCGGCGACGTCGACCAGTACGCGTGGTCGTGGGGCGAGGCGATCCTCACGCACGCGCGACGGGCGATCGAGCTGCGCTACCGGCTGCTCCCCTACCTCTACAGCGCGTTCATCACCGCGACCGAGACCGGCGCGCCGGTGCAGCGGCCGCTCGTCTTCGACCACCAGTACGACCCCGCCGTGCGCGACCTCGACGACCAGTACCTGCTCGGCCCGGACCTGCTGGTCGCGCCCGTGTACGCGTCGGGCACCACGGCCCGCCACGTCTACCTACCCGCGGGCGAGTGGCACGACTGGCACACCGGCGAGCGGTTCACCGGGCCGTGCTTCGTCGTCGCGAACACCCCGATGGATCGGATTCCCTTGTACGCGCGCGGCGGCGCGGTGATCCCGACATGGCCGTCGGCGCCGCCGTCGACCGCCGAGCGGCCGGACACGATCGAGCTGCACGCGTTCGCCGGCGGCGACGGGACGTCGTTCCTGCAGGAGGACGACGGGCTCACGCTGGAGGGCCCGGTGAGGCGGACGAGCCTGACGCTCAGCGGCTCGACGCTGCGCGCCGTCTCGGAGGGCGACTTCCCCGGCTCACGCTTCGTCGTGGTCGGCCACGGCGGCGACGTTCAGCTCGTCCCGTAGCTCACGCTTGAGGATCTTCCCGCTCGGGTTCTTCGGCAGCTCGTCGACGAACACCACGCTCTTGGGGACCTTGAACGGCGCCAGGTCCTCGCGCGCGAACGCCCGCAGCTCGTCCGGATCGACGGGTTCGCGCGCGACGACGACCGCGCAGACCGCCTCGATCCAGCGAGCGTCCGGGATGCCGACCACCGCGACCTCGGCGACCGCGGGATGGCGGTACAGGACCTCCTCGACCTCGCGCGAGGAGACGTTCTCGCCGCCCGAGTTGATCATGTCCTTCTTGCGGTCGACGATCGTCAGGTAGCCGTCCTCGTCGACCGTGGCGAGGTCGCCGGAGTGGAACCAGCCGCCGTCGAACGCCGCGGCCGTGCGCTCGGGGTCGTTGTAGTAGCCCGCGGTGACCTGGACGGAGCGGTGCACGACCTCCCCCACCTCGCCCACCGGCACGTCGTTCATCGCGTCGTCGACCACCCGCGTGGTGACGTTGAGGACCGGCTTGCCCGCAGAGCCGGGCTTGGTCAGCTGCTCCTCCGGGGGGAGATAGGTCGCGAGCGGGCCGAGCTCCGTCTGGCCGTAGTAGTTCCACAATCGCAGTTCCGGGAGGCGGTCCGTCAGGTCGCGCACGGTCTGGACGGGCATGATGGACGCGCCGTAGTAGCCCTTGGTGACGGTGAGGTCGTCGAAGCGCGCGTCCTGCAGCAGGCCGATCCACACGGTCGGCGGCGCGAAGAACGAGGTCGCGCCGTGCTTGGCGACCGCGTCGAACACCGCGTCGGGCGCGGGCGCCGGAAGGATGATGTTCCGCGCCCCCAGGTAGAGGCCGGGCATGATGAAGCAGTGCATCTGCGCGCAGTGGTAGAGCGGCAGCGCGTGCACCATGACGTCGTCGCTCGAGTACTCGCCGGCGACGATGCACGAGACGTACTGGGCGAGCAGGCCCTCGTGGGTGAGCATCGCGCCTTTGGGGGCGGACTCGGTGCCGCTCGTGTACGCGATCTGGGCGACGTCCGTGGACGCGATCGGCGGCTCCACGAACCCGGAGCGGTCCCAGCTCGCTTCGAAGGCGGGAAGCGTCTGCGTGCGGGTCGACGACGGCAGGCGATCGAAGAGGTCCTCGTCGGCCAGTGCCAGCGCCGCGCCGGAGTGCTCGACGATGTACGCCACCTCGCGCGCGTTGAGCATGAAGTTCACGGGGACGTGGACCGCGCCCGCGAGCTGCGTTCCCAGCCACGCGATCAGGTAGGTGTCGCTGTTGCGGCCGAGCACCGCGACCCGGTCGCCGGGGGCGACGCCGAGCGCGCCGGCCGCGCCCTCCGCCGCCTCGAGCAGCTGCGCGTACGTCCACGTCCGCTCGCCGAAGACGACCGCCGTGGCGTCGGGCGTCCGCGCGGCGGACCGGCGGACGAGCTCCCCGATCCCGGGGCGGCGGGCGTCGGCGACGATCACAGCTTCTTGTTGGCCTTGACGTCCCAGCCGGCGTGGGTGACCGCGCCCGGCGAGCCGTCGGCGTTCTGCTCGCGATAGTCGACGGCGATCTGCGCGAACGCGAGCGAGACCTCGTCGACCGGACCGTTCTCGGTGTTCGCGTTGACCTCGAACGACGTGATCACCACGTCGTTGAGCGTGATCGTCAGGAAGTCGATCTGCGCCTTCCCGGCGCCCGACCGCCGCGCGCTCAGCACCGCGCTCTTGATGTGTTGACCGCTCGCGCACGCGAGCAGCAGCAGCGGGCTCGCCTTCGAGGCCCGCGCGGTCAGGATCAGCGGGCCGGCGTTGAGCTTGCCCGCTCCCCCACCCCCACCCACCGGTGAGCCGCTCTGTGTCTCGCCCCAGAGGAAGGTCTGGACCGCGATCTCGCCTTTGTGCTTGGCGTCCGTGCTCTCTCCCGCGATCCCGTCGATGCGCAGGAAGTAGTCGAAAGGCATCGGGTCGGTCTATCACACCCGCGCAAGGCAAGTGCCGACGTGCCGATTACCCCGTGGAGAGCACGTCGTGAAATGGCCATTCCGTATCCCGTGGCGCCGCCAGGACCACTTCGAGGGGATCCTCGAACTCTTCGACGACCACGTCCACGTCGGGGAGGTGACCCTCGACGGTCGCTACGTGTCGCGCTTCTCCGGGCCGACGATCAACCGCTTCACGGGGGCCGCCGAGGATGACGGGCGCACGTCGGTCGAGCTCTGGGACGCCTGCGTGTACCCGCTCGACCGCTCGACCTACATGCGCTTCTGGGGCGAGCTGCTTGCGGGCAAGTCCGCGCAGGTGACCTATCGCATGCTCGGCCTGGACGGCGTGGTCCGCACGGTCTGGCACCGCGCCCGGTCCCGCGCCCTCGCCGGCGGCGGCCTGCTGGTCCAGGGCCTCGTGTCCGACGTGACCAAGCACGAGGAGACCGCCACCCGCCTCGCCGAGGCCGACGACCGTTTCATGCACCTGCTCGACGTGGTCGGGGAGCACGTCTACCGCGCGATCGCCCACCGGGACGGTCGCATCGAGGAGCTCTTCCAGGGCCCGGGCGCCGACCGCCTGCTCGGCGGCGCTGACCCCGACAGCGAGATGGAGAACTGGAACGCCGCGATCCACCCGGACGACCGGCCCGCGATCGACGCCTTCGAGGCGGCGCTGGCCGACGGGCAGGACGCGGGCGTCGAGTACCGCCTGCGCGGGTACGACGGCGTCACCCGCTGGGTCCACGACCGCGCCGTCGCCCGTCGCCGCGACGACGGCGTCGTCGAGGTCTCCGGCATCGTCTCCGACATCACCGCCCGCCGGCGCATGGAGGACGAGCTGCGCGAGGCGCACCGCGCCGCCGAGGAGCTCGCCACCACCGACGAGCTGACCGGCGTCCTGAACCGCCGTCACTTCACCAAGCTCGCCGCCGAGGCCCTCGCCGCGGACGCCGAGGCCTGCGGCCTGCTGCTGATCGACGCCGACCACTTCAAGCGCATCAACGACGTCTACGGCCACGTCATCGGCGACCACGTCCTGGTCGAGCTCGCCCGCCGGGTGCGCGGCGCCCTCGGCATCGCCGACGTCCTCGCCCGCTGGGGCGGCGAGGAGTTCGCCGTGCTCGTCCACGGGGTGGACTCGGGCGATGCGCTCGCCCGCCGCGCCTACCAGCTGCTCGACGCCGTCGCCGTCACCCCGTTCGTCGTCCGCGACCTCGAGCTCACCCTGACGATCTCGATCGGCGGCATCCACGCGAAGGCGGACCTCGCCACCCTCGACGCGCTGATCGAGCACGCCGACCGCCACCTCTACGCCGCCAAGCGCGACGGTCGCAACCGCGCGTGGGTCCCGCACGACGCCGAGCCGGCGTTCACCACCCGCCTCGACCCTCGCTAGGGTCTCCGGGATGATCCCGGTCTCGGAACTGTTTGCCGATCTCAACGCACTTGACGGCAGCCCGCTGGACGCCGACCGGCTCGCGGGACGCACGGTCCTGGTGGTCAACGTCGCCTCGCGCTGCGGCCTGACGCCGCAATACGAAGGCCTCGAGCGCCTCCAGCAGCGATTCGGCGGCGAGCGCTTCACCGTGCTCGGCGTGCCGTGCAACCAGTTCGGCGGGCAGGAGCCGGGCACGTCGGAGGAGATCGCCACTTTCTGCTCGGTGACCTATGGGACGACGTTCCCGATGACCGAGAAGCTCGAGGTCAACGGCGACGGCCGCCATCCGCTCTACGCGCGCCTGACACAGACCCCGGACGCCGACGGCCAGGCCGGCGACATCCAGTGGAACTTCGAGAAGTTCCTGGTCGGCGCCGACGGCGAGGTGCTCGCGCGCTTCCGCCCGCAGGTCACGCCCGAGGACGAGCGCGTCATCGAGGCCATCGAAGGGGCCTGACCGGGGGTTCCCCCCGGAGGAGGTGGGCCGGCCGGCGTCTTTGTCGGCATGAAACGGCTCGTACTCACCCTGACCACCGCGGTCGTCGCCGCCGGCGCGA
Organism: Solirubrobacter soli DSM 22325; assembly: GCF_000423665.1. GTDB lineage: Bacteria > Actinomycetota > Thermoleophilia > Solirubrobacterales > Solirubrobacteraceae > Solirubrobacter > Solirubrobacter soli. The sequence continues at coordinate 125,182 of NZ_KE384072.1, forward strand.
TGACCGCCAGCGCCAACGCCGACATCGCTCCTGGCGTCTACCGGATCTCGCCCGGCCACGCGACGAGCAAGGCCGTCGAGGCGCAGAACTTCGGCACCTCGAGCACGACCAAGATCGTCCAGAACCCGTTCAACGGGAACCTCAACCAGCGCTGGCGGATCAAGAAGACCGGCCAGGTCAGCTCCGGCGGCGCGTCGTTCTACAGCCTCTCGCCCGAGCATGCGCCCAACCTGTGCCTCGACGTCCCGAACGCCAGCACCAGCGCGGGCGTGCGGGTCAACCTGCAGAGCTGCAACGCGTTCCGCGTGAGCCAGCGCTGGCACATCTTCGTGCGCGATCCCGGCCTCTTCCAGATCACCAACCGCAACAGCAGCATGGGGCTGCAGGTGTCCGGCGGGTCGCTGAGCAACAACGCTCAGCTGATCCAGGGCACGGGCATCGAGAACCCGCTCTCGAAGTTCAAGCAGTTCAAGATGACCAAGCTGGCTAACTAGCCCAGCGGCGTTCGACGGCGCGCAGGCGCGCGAGGGCGACCGGCGCGCGCGGGTCGTCGGGCGGGGCTTCGCGGAGGAAGTCGCGCAAGGCGGCGACGTCGTCGCGCCCGCTCTCGGTCTCCAGCCAGCCCCACAGGGTGTCCTGGCCGCCGAGCAGCGCGGCGCGGCGCAGCGCGCCTTCGAGCTCCTCGCGGGCCTGGACGAGCCGCGGGACCTCGGACTCGACCAGCAGCGGCGCCCGGTAGGCGCGCAGGGCGTCGCGGACGTCGCCGGCCAGCACGAGCCGCTCGACCTCGAGGAAGTCCGCACTGACGTCGGCGAGCAGCTTGTAGGGCTGGGAGGCGAGGACCGCGCCGAGCGCGCGGCGCAGCTTGGAGACCTGGGCGCGCATCGAGACCGGGTTGCCGCCGTCGCCGTAGAGCTCGAACGTGAGCTGCTCGCCAGTCAGGCCCTCCGGGTGCAGGGCGAGCAGGGCGAGGATCTCCCCCTGGCGCTCGCCGAGCTTGATCGTGCGCCCGAAGCCGACGCGGGCGGTAAGGCCTTGGCGGCCGAGCAGCTCGAGCCGCAGCGTCGCGCGGCTTGGCTTGTGCGCCCGCCCGGTGACGCCCCACAGCAGGTGGCCGCCGTCCTCCAACGGCTCCGCGAGCGCTTGGCGGCCGTCAGGCAGGGTGATGGCCCCGCCGCCGTCCGGCAGCCGGACCGCGCCGCTCACCCACCCGGCGGGGTTGGCGATCAGCACCCGCCCGTCGCGCCCGACCATCGCCGAGCGGTGCCGCCCGAGCCGCGCCGTGCGCTCCAGGTACGCGGTGCGCATGCGGTCCTCGTCGGCCGCGCGCTGGAAGCGCAGCGCGTCCTCCGCCATCCCCGCCGCCGCGCTCACCAGGCCGAGGGAATGCGGGTGGGCGGTGCGCAGCGGCCCGCTGATGTCGACCACGCCCAGCAGCGCGCCGGTGACGGGATCGTGGATCGGCGCCGCCGAGCACCACCAGGCGTGCTGCTCGGCCAGGAAGTGCTCGGCGCTGAAGATCTGCACGGCGTGATCGATCGCGAGCGCGGTGCCGATCGCGTTCGTGCCCGCGCTCTCCTCGGTCCAGAACATCCCTTCGCTGAACTCGATCCGCTCGACCGCGTCGTGCTTGACCCGCGGATGGCCTTCGAGCCAGAGGATCCGGCCTTCGGCGTCGCAGACGACCATCACGTGCTGGGCGTCGTCGGCCAGCGGCCCCAGGCAGCGGCGCAAGACCGTCATCACGTCGGCGATCGGGGTGTCCATCCGCGCCTGTATCAGCGCGGCCTCGTCGAGCGCGCGGTTCGGCCGCAGACGCTCCCGGTCGAGCCCGGCGAGCTGCATCCGCGCCCACGACTGCTCGATCACCGATCGCGGCTTGAGGGTGCTGCGAGCGCCCTCCCACACGCGCCGCAGGCTCCGGGCGTGCTCCCGGACATCCGTCCCGGCCTCGATGGCGATGAAGGGGTCGCGCGTCTGCATTGACCCATCTGGCAGCGTACGGACCGGGCAACGGGGTCGCAACCTCGCCGGATTAGGCTGCTGACACCGTGGTCTCTGTCGGCGTGATCGCCAACCCCGCCTCCGGGAGGGACATCCGGCGCCTCGTGGCGGGTGCGTCGGTGTTCGGCAACGCCGACAAGGCCGGCATGGTCTACCGGCTGCTCGCCGGGCTTGGCGCGACCGGGGTCGACCGGGTCCTCATGATGCCCGCGACCGACGGCTTGTCGACGACCTTGCGCCGGCATCTGCACAACGCCCGCAACGGACTCCCGGTCCTCCAGGAACTCGACATGGTGCTCGACGGCTCGGCCCAGGACTCGCTCGATGCCGTGCACGCGATGCGCGAGCGCGGCGTGCGCGCGATCGTCGTCCTCGGCGGCGACGGCACCCACCGGGTCGTCGCCAAGGCGTGCGGCGAGGTCCCGCTCTGCGCGATCTCGACCGGCACGAACAACGCGTTCCCGGAGCTGCGCGAGACGACCGTGGCGGGGATGGCGGTCGGCGCGGTCGCGACCGAGCGCGCCGGCGTCCTGCGGCGCGAGAGCGCGCTGGCGGTGGACGGCGACCTCGCTCTGGTCGACGTGGCCGTCTCCCGCGAGCGGTTCATCGGCGCCCGCGCGCTCTGGCGCCCCGAGGACGTGAGCGAGCTGTTCGTCACGTTCGCGAACCCGGCGGCGGTCGGGCTGTCGGCGATCGCGGGTGCGCTGGAGCCGCTCCCGCGCGGCGGCGCGCGCGGGCTCCACGTGCGGCTCGGTCCCGGGAGGACCGTCACGGTTCCCCTCGCCCCCGGGCTGGTGGCGCCGGTCGAGGTGGCGTCGCATCGCGTGATCGAGCGGGGCGAGGAGATCCCGTTGGCGCCGGGCATGGGGACGATCGCGCTCGACGGCGAGCGCGAGCTCGAGCGCCGCGGCCAATCCACCTCCGTCCGTCTGATCGACGGCCCGCTGACCATCGACATCGACGCAACCCTCGCGCAACTCCCCCGGGCGTAACTTCTGACTCGCCTACAAGCGAGCGAGGAGAGAGCATGTCGGCAGTAGCCCCGCCCACGGCGGACCTGACCAAGGAGCAACTGCTCGAGGCCTATCGCGTGATGCGCACCATCCGCGAGTTCGAGGAGCGTCTGCACCGCGAGTTCGCGACGGGCGAGATCCCCGGGTTCGTGCATCTCTACGCGGGCGAGGAGGCGATCGCCGCGGGTGTCATCGGCCATCTGCGGTCGACCGACTACGTCGCCAGCACCCACCGCGGTCACGGCCATGCGATCGCCAAGGGCTGCGACGTGAAGGGCATGATGGCCGAGATCTACGGCAAGAAGACCGGGATCTGCCACGGCAAGGGCGGCTCGATGCACATCGCCGACCTCGATCTGGGCATGCTCGGCGCCAACGGCATCGTGGGCGGCGGGCCGCCGCTGGTCTGCGGCGTCGGGCTCACGGCGAAGGTCAAGCAGACCGACCAGGTCGCGATCTCCTTCACCGGCGACGGCGGCTCCAACCAGGGCACGTTCCTGGAGGCGCTGAACCTGGCTTCGGCCTGGCATCTCCCGACGATCTTCGTGGTCGAGAACAACGGGTACGCCGAGGCGACCTCGAGCGCGTTCCACCAGGCCGGCGTGGACGTCGCCAAGCGCGCCGACGGGTTCGGCATGCCGGGCGTCGTCGTCGACGGCTTCGACTTCTTCGCCGTCCGCGAGGTCGCCGGCGAGGCGATCGCCCGCGCCCGCGCGGGAGGTGGCCCAACATTGATCGAATGTAAAGTCGGACGCTACTACGGGCATTTCGAGGGCGACCAGCAGACCTACCGCGGCACGAACGAGGTCGAGGACCTGCGCCGCGACCGCGACTGCCTGGCCGCGTTCTCGCGGCGCGTGACCGAGGCGGGGCTGATCGAGGCGGCCGATCTCGAGGCGATCGACTCAACCGTCGCGACGCTGATCGAGGAGTCGGTGGCGGAGGCCAAGGCGGCGCCCGACCCGACGCCCGCCGACGTGCTCACCGACGTCTACGTCTCGTACTAGGGGAGCTTGGACATGGCTCGCACCATCACGTTCCAGCAGGCCATCAACGAGGCTCTCGCGCAGGAGATGGGCCGCGACGAGACCGTCGTGGTCTTCGGCGAGGACGTCGTCGGCGGCTCCGGCGCGCCCGGCGAGGACGACGCCTGGGGCGGCGTGCTCGGCATCACCAAGGGCCTCTACGGCCAGTATCCGAACCGCGTGCTCGACACGCCGATCTCCGAGTCGGCGTTCATCGGCGCCGCGGCCGGCGCGGCGGCGAGTGGCCTGCGTCCCGTCGCCGAGCTGATGTTCGTCGACTTCATGGGCGTCTGCCTGGACCAGATCTTCAACCAGGCGGCCAAGTTCCGGTACATGTTCGGCGGCAAGGCGGTCACGCCGCTGGTGATCCGGACGATGTACGGCGCGGGCATCCGCGCGGCCTCGCAGCACTCGCAGGCGCTGTACCCGATCTTCACCCACCTCCCGGGTCTGAAGGTCGTCGTACCGTCGACGCCCTACGACGCCAAGGGGCTCTTGACGCAGGCGATCCGCGACGACGACCCGGTCATCTTCCTCGAGCACAAGGTGCTCTACACGCTCGAGGGCGAGGTGCCGGAAGAGGCCTACGCGATCCCGTTCGGCGAGGCCGAGATCGTGCGCGAGGGCTCCGATGTGACGGTGGTCGCGCTCGGTCGCATGGTGCACCTGGTCAAGCAGGCCGCTGAGGCGCTGAGCGCCGAGGGCATCGAGTGCGAGATCGTCGACCCGCGGACCACGTCGCCGCTGGACGAGGACACGATCCTCGAGAGCGTCGAGAACACCGGGCGGCTCGTCGTCGTCGACGAGGCCAACCCGCGTTGCGGGTTCGCCGCGGACATCATCTCGATCGTCACGCAGAAGGCGTTCGGCGACCTGAAGGCCGCGCCGCGCGCGGTCACCCCGCCGCACACGCCGGTGCCGTTCTCGCCTGTTCTGGAGGACGCCTACGTGCCCACGCCCGACGTGATCGCCGAGGCGATCAAGGCCACCACCGGCTCCCCCGCGCCCGCATGATCGAGAAGCTGGGCATGCCCAAGTGGGGCCTGTCGATGACCGAGGGACGGCTCATCGACTGGCTCGTCGAGGAGGGCGCGGAGATCGCGGTCGGCGACGAGGTGGCCGAGGTCGAGACCGAGAAGATCAACGGCGTCGTCGAGGCGCCGGTGGCGGGGGTGCTGCGCCGGCGGGTCGGCGCGACCGGGACCGTGATCCCGGTCGGCGGGCTCTTGGGGGTCATCGCGGACGCGTCGGTCTCCGATGCGGAGATCGACGCGTTCGTGGCCGACTTCGAGGCGTCGTTCGTGCCGGGCGAGTCCGACGAGGACGCAGCGCCCGAGCCGGCGCGGGCCGGGGACCTCCGGTACCTGTTGCAGGGCGAGGGCGGCGAGCCGCTGGTGCTGCTGCACGGGTTCGGCGGCGATCTCGACAACTGGCTGTTCAACGCGCCCGCGCTGTCGGGCGAGCGGGCCGTCTACGCGCTCGACCTGCCGGGGCATGGCGGGTCGGTCAAGGAGGCCCGCGATCTCGTCGGCGCGCTGCGCGAGTTCCTCGACTCGCAGGGCTTGGATCGCGTGCACCTCGCCGGGCATTCGATGGGCGGGTTGGTGGCGGGCGAGTTCGCGGCGTCTTCGCCGGACCGCGTGTTGTCGCTGACGCTGATCGCGCCCGCCGGCCTGGGTGACGAGATCAACGCGTCGTACATCGACGGGTTCGTGGCCGCGGCCGGCCGCAAGGAGCTCAAGCCGGTGCTGCAGCAACTCTTCGCCGACCCGTCGCTGGTCACCCGGTCGATGGTCGACGACGTGTTGAAGTACAAGCGGCTCGACGGCGTGCAGGGTGCGCTGGAAGGGCTGCGCGACCAGCTGTTCGCCGGCGGGTCGCAGGCGCGGTCGCTCGACCTCGACGCCTACCCCGGACCGGTGTTGGTGGTCTGGGGCGCCGACGACGCGATCATCCCGGCCGCCCACGCCGAGCACGCGCCGTCGCGGGCCGACGTGCACGTGCTGGACGGGGTCGGCCACTCGCCGCACATGGAGTCGGCCGGAGAGGTGAACCGACTGGTCGAGGGGTTCCTGACGGGGGTGCGGACGTGAGCGTCGTCGTGGTGACGGGCGGTGCGCGCGGGATCGGCCGCGGCATCGCCCTGCGGTTGTCCGATGACGGCCACGACGTCGCGGTCGCCGATCTCCCGTCGATGCGTCCCGAGACCGATGCCGTCGCCGCGGAGGTCTCGGGTCTCGCTCTGGACGTCGACGTGAGCGATCCCGCCCAGGTCGACGAGATGATCGGCGCCGTCGTGGAACGTTTCGGCCGTCTGGACGTGATGGTGGCCAACGCCGGGATCGCCCAGGTCGCGCCGCTGCTCGACGTCACGCCGGAGGACTTCGACCGGCTGATGGCGGTCAACCTGCGCGGCGTCTTCCTCTGCTACACGGCCGCCGCGCGGCAGATGATCGCCCAGGGCGGCGGCGGGAAGATCATCGGCGCGGCGTCGATCGCCGCCCACAAGGGGTTCGGCATGCTCGGGCACTACAGCGCCTCGAAGTTCGCCGTGCGCGGGCTGACCCAGGCGGCGGCGCAGGAGTGGGCGCAGCACGGGATCACCGTCAACGCCTACTGCCCGGGCATCGTCGGGACCGCGATGTGGGAGCTGATCGATGAGAAGCTGGCGGAGCACATGGGCCTGCAGAAGGGCGAGGCGCTCGCGCAATTCTCCGAGCTGATCACGTTGGGCCGGGTCGAGACGCCGGACGACGTGGCGTCCTTCGTCTCGTACCTGGCGTCGCCCGACTCCGACTACATGACCGGGCAGTCCGTGATGATCGACGGAGGGGTGTTGTTCGCATGAAGGCCGCCGTGTTCCATGGCCCGCGCGACATCCGGCTCGAGGACGTCCCGGAGCCGGACGTCCGGCCGGGGAGCGTCAAGGTCAAGGTCGACTGGTGCGGGATCTGCGGGACCGACCTGCACGAGTACCTCGCCGGCCCGATCTTCATCCCGCCCCCGGGCTCCCCCCACCCGATCACGGGTGAGACGCTGCCGCTGACGCTGGGCCACGAGTTCGCGGGCTCGGTCGTCGACGTGGGCGACGGGGTCGAGGGCGTGTCGGAAGGCGACGCGGTCGCGATCGAGCCGGTCTTCCGCTGCGGCGAATGTCCCGCGTGTCTGCGGGGCGCGCCCAACCTGTGCGAGAAGCTCGGCTTCTACGGGCTGATGGGCGGCGGTGGCGGCATGTCCGAGTACGCCGTCATGCCCGCCTACATGATCCACGCGTTGCCCGACGGGCTGAGCTCCGAGCAGGGCGCGCTGGTCGAGCCGATCGCGGTCGGCCTGCGCGCGGTGCGCCGTGCCGGCTTCCAAGCGGGGCAGAGCGCGGTCGTGTTCGGCGGCGGCCCGATCGGCGCGGTCACCGTCCAGTGCCTGAAGGCGCTGGGCGCGGGCCAGATCATCGTCGCCGAGGTCGCCGAGGCCCGCAAGCGCAAGGCGCTGGAGATCGGCGCCGACCACGTCATCGATCCGTCGCAGGAGGACGTCGTCGCCCGCGTGCGCGAGCTCACGGGCGGCGAGGGCGCCGAGCACTCCTTCGACGCCGCCGGCATCCAGGCGACCCTCACCGCCGCCCTGGGCGCCACCCGCAAGGGCGGCGCGCTGACGATCATCTCGATCTGGGAAGGCCCGGTGCAGCTCAACCCCAACGACATCGTGCTCGCCGAGCTCGACGTCCGCGGAACGATCTGTTACACGCCGGAGGACTTCTCCGACACGATCACGATGCTCCGCGACGGCACGATCTCGACCGAGGGCATCATCACCGAGCGCATCGAGCTCGACGACGTCGTCACCGGCGGCTTCGACGAGCTCGTCGAACACAAGGACCGCCACGTGAAGATCCTCGTGCGCTCACCCGCCTGACTCGCTTCAAGCGACCGTGACAGCCACGCGGCCGAAGCTCACCGCCGCGTCGCGGGCGGCTTCGCGCGCGGCGGCCATGGCGGTGTCGGCGTCACCGGTCAACGTCGGGTGGTACCGGATCTCGGTGATGTCGTCGATCCCGGTCCAGCGCAGCCAGTCGCCGAGGTAGGTCGACTGAAAGTCCGTGCCGAATCGCGGGCCGAGCTGAGGGCCCCACACGGCGCTGGTGTAGATGACCGCGGCCCGCTTGCCGCGGCCGGCGAGCAGGTGCTCGTAGCCCGTGTGCGGGTCGACGCCGAAGACCATCCCCGGTTGGGAGATGACGTCGATGAACTGCTTGAGGATGTAGGGGATGCCGCCGTTCCACATCGGGACGCTGAACAGGACCCGGTCCGCGCGCTCGAAACGCTCGAACGTCTCCTGGGCGCGACGCCATGCGGCGGCGGCCTCACCGGCCGGGTCCGCGCCGCCGAAGACGGCCATCTTGGCGCTGACCGCCGCGGGGCCGAAGTCGGGCAGCGTTCCGTCCCACAGGTCCCAGTGGTCGATCTCGTGATCGGGGTGCTCCTGCGCGTAGGCCTTGCCGAACTCGTCAGCGATCGCCAGGGACGCGGAGGCGGCGCCGCGGGGGCTCGCGGAGATGTGCAGCAGGCGGCTCACGCGCCCACCTGCGCCTCGGTCACCAGCGGGAAGCCGGCTTCCTGCCAGTCCTGCTTGCCCTCGGCGTACTTGCGCACGTTCGTGTAGCCGAGCTTGGTCAGCTGGTTGGCGGCGATGTCGGAGTTGCGGCACGCCGTGTTGGAGCAGTAGGTGACGATCGCGGCATCCTTGTCGGGCAGCAACTCGGGCGCCCGCTCGGCGATCTCCTCGAAATGGATGTGGATCGCGCCGGGCAGGTGGCCCTGAGCGAAATGCTCCTGACGGAGCGTCTCGACGACGGTGACCGAGTTCGCCTCGATCGCCAGCTGCAGTTCATCGCGGGTGATGGTCTTGGCCATGCGCTCAAGAGTGCGCGACCAGCGGCACGGCGTCCAAGACCGGATTCCTCGTGTCAGATAGCCTGCGCCTATAAGCCCTGAGCTGCGCCTCATCCGCTACTTCGTGGCCGTCGCCGAAACCGGCAATGTCACGCGTGCGGCCGAGCAGCTGCACATCTCCCAACCGTCGCTCAGCGCGGCGATCAAGCAGCTCGAGGCGCAGTTGGGGGTCGAGCTGCTCGCTCGCCGCGGACGGCGCGTGACCATCACGCCGCCAGGCGAGTTGCTGCTGCGGCGCGGCCGCGAGCTGCTCGACCACGCCGAGGCCGTCGCCGAGGAAGTCCGCGCGCACGCTGGAGCTTCCCCGTCGCGGCTGCGTGTCGGCATCTCGCCCACCGCGCGCTACGGCGTCGGGCCCCGGCTGCTCGCGGCATGCGCCGCCCACGCCCCCGCCGTCATGCTCTACATGAGCGAGGACACCACCGGCGCGCTGCTCCGGGACGTCGCCGCCAGCAGGCTGGACCTCGCGGTCACGTTCTGCGCGCCGCAGCCCGCTCCACCCGGAGTCACGCTGATCCCGTTGCTCGCGGAGCCCGCCGTCGTCCACCTCTCCGACGCCCATCCGCTCGCGTCCCGCGACCAGCTCACGCTGTCGGACCTGGCCGACGAGACGATCCTCGTCGCCTCCGGCCACGACTCCGGTGGCTTCACCGACCAGGTGCTCGCCGCGTTCGCGGCGGCCGGCATCACGCCCCGCACCCGACCGGATCCCTATCCGGACCTCGGACTGCAGGCGGTGCGGGAGCAGCAGGGCGTCGTGATCTACGTGCGGGGCGCGTACCCCGACCCGCTCCCGGGCTCCGCGTTCGTCCCGCTGATCCCGCACGTCCTGCTGCCCTTCCACCTCGCGACCAGCAAGGGCGCCGGCAGCGCCGCCGTCCGCGCCGTCACCGCTGCCGCCCGCGATCTCACACGTACTGCGCCGCCGCGTGACCAGACGCCCAAGCCCACTGGAAGTTGAAGCCGCCCAGGTGGCCGCTGACGTCCAGCACCTCGCCGATGAAGTACAGGCCTGGGCTCTTCAGTGATTCCATGGTCTTGGACGACACCTCGCGGGTGTCGACGCCGCCGAGGGTGACCTCAGCGGTCCGGTAGCCCTCGGTGCCGGCCGGCACGAGCTGCCAGGCGCCGAGCTGGTCGGCGATCTCGCGCAACCCCGCCGGGGTGTACCGCTTCATCGGCTTGGAAGCGAACCAGTGGTCGGCCACGAGCGCCGCCATCTTCTTGGTGAAGACGTCGCCGAGAACGGTCTTGAGCTCACTGTTCGGGCGCGCGGCCTGCTGGCCTCGCAGCCACTCCAGGGCGTCCTGGTCGGGCAGCAGGTTGATCTCCACGACATCGCCCGGGTGCCAGAACGAGGAGATCTGCAGGATCGCCGGGCCGCTGAGGCCGCGGTGGGTGAACAGCAGGTTCTCGCGGAAGCTCTCGCCGTTGCAGGCGGCCACGCAGTCCACCGACGTGCCCGACAGCTCGGTGCACAGCTCCTTGAGCCGCCCGGACATCGTGAACGGCACCAGGCCGGCGCGGGTGGGCAGGACGTTGTGGCCGAACTGGCGAGCGATCTCGTAGCCGAAGCCGGTGGCGCCCAGCGTCGGGATCGACAGACCGCCGGTGGCGACCACCAACGTCGCCGATGCGACGGGCCCGATGTCGGTGCTCAGCGCATAGCCCGCATCGGTCTTCTCGATCTGGTGCACCGCTTTGCCGATGTGCAACTCGACGCCCGCCAGACGGCACTCCTCCAAGAGCAGGTTGAGGATGTCCTTGGACTTGTTGTCGCAGAACAGCTGGCCCAGCTTCTTCTCGTGGTACGGCACACCGTGCTTGCTGACCAGGGCGATGAAGTCCCACGGCGTGTAGCGGGCCAAAGCCGACTTGCAGAAGTGCGGGTTCGTCGACGCGAAGTTCGCCGGCTCCGCGTAGATGTTGGTGAAGTTGCAGCGCCCTCCACCCGACATGAGGATCTTCTTGCCCGCCTTGTTGGAGCGCTCGATGAGCAGCACGCGACGCCCGCGCTCGGAGGCGGTCAGGGCGCACATCAGCCCGGCGGCACCAGCGCCGATGATCACAACGTCGGTAGAGCGCAACTCGATACACATCAAAGCGTGGATCTCGAACTGAACGGCCGCCGGGCGATCGTCACGGGCGGCAGCAGGGGAATCGGACTGGCGACCGCGCGTGCTCTGGTCGCGGAGGGTGCGCGCGTCGCGCTGGTCGCGCGCGGCGAGGAAGCGCTGAACGCCGCGGCGCAGGAGATCGGCGCGCTCGCCGTGCCGACGGACACCGGCAGCGACGAGAGCGTCGCGGCGATGGTCGCGGCCGTGAGCGAGGCCTTCGGCGGCATCGACATCCTCGTCAACGCCGCCGCCACGCCCAATCAGGGCGGCTTCAGCGAGGACGACCTCGAGGCGCACCTGGCGATCAAGGTGCGCGGCTACCTTCGCACCGCGCGGGCGGTGGTGCCGCACATGAACGGCTGGGGCCGGATCATCAACGTCTCCGGCCTCGCCGCGCGCCACGCCGGCTCGGTCGTCGGCTCGGTCCGCAACGTCGCCGTGAGCGCGCTGACGAAGAACCTCGCCGACGAGCTCGGGCCGCAGGGCATCAACGTCACGGTCGTCCACCCCGGGCCGACGATCACCGAGCGCACGCCGCCCGCGGCGCTGGCCGAGACCGTGTCGATCGGGCGATTCGTCACCGCGGAGGAGGTCGCGGACGTGATCGCGTTCCTCGCCTCCCCGCGCTCGGTCGCCATCAACGGCGACGCGATCGCCGTCGGCGGCGGCGCCAAGGGCGCCATCCACTACTAGGAGCCCGTTGGCGAACTCCAAGGCGCGCGGCCTCGGCGCCGGGACTCCCCAGTGACGGCGCCGAGGCCTGTGGCCACTCCCCTCAAGACGCTGCGAACGGCGGGGGTTATTCCTTCGGCGCGTGGGCGACGAAGACCGCGATGTCCGCGTGGTGCAGGACGTGGGAGGACACGCTGCCCATCAGCGCGCCCACGCGGCCGACGCCGCGGGCGCCGAGGATGATCGCGTCGTAGTCGCCCTCCTTGGCGGCCTTGACGATCTCCGGTCCGGGCTTGCCGCGGCGGTAGAGCGTGTGGACGGCGATGTCGGACGGGATCCGCGCGGTGACGGCGCGCAGGCGCTTGCAGAGGTCCTCGTCGACCGAGCCCTGGTCGAGCGTGCCCGCGACGGGGACCGACCATGCGGCCGGGCCGGTGGACAGGTCGGGCCCGACGCTGATCAGGGTGATCGTGGCGTTGTCTCTGCGGGCGGCGGTGATCGCGGCCGTCAGGGCCAGCTCGGCGTTGGCCGAGCCGTCGATGGCGACGAGGAGCCGGTGCAACGTGAGCTCGCCGAGAACCGCGGCGGGCTCAGGTGTGGTCGCGACGCTCATGAGGTCGCTCCTTGCTGGTCATGGGTGGACGCCCGCTCGCGGGCGATGTCGATTCCGCTCTTGCCGCCGAGCGGCACCTCGCGCAACAGCGCGACCGCGGCGAGGGCGACGAGCCCGAGCGGAGCCGCGGTGAGGAAGATCTCGCCCACGCCCGTCCCGTAGGCGTGCTCGACGATGTGGGCGACGGGGGCCGGGAGCGTCGACACGTCCGGCACTTGGTCGGCGCTGCCGGTGGCCTCGATCCCGGCGTCGGCCAGGCCCGAGCGGATGTCGGCGCTCGCGTGGTGGGCGAGCAGGGCGCCGAGGACGCTGACGCCGATCGCTCCGCCCAAGGACCTGAAGAACGCGACGAGCGACGAGCCCGCGCCGATGTCCTCGAAACGCACCGTGTTCTGCACGACCAGCACCAGGTTCTGCATCAACATGCCGACGCCGGCGCCCATCACGAACATGAACGCCCCGAGCTCGACGAGGCTCGTGGTCTCGTCCAGCGTCCCCATCAGGCCCAGGCCCGCGGTCAGCAGCGTCGCGCCGATCAGCAGGTAGCGCTTGTAGCGTCCCGTCTTGGACACCAGCCGGCCGATGAAGGTCGAGGCGAGGAAGAGCCCGGTGACCATCGGGATCGTCAGCAGGCCCGACTCGGTCGGCGACTTCCCGCGCGCGACCTGCATGTATTGGCTGAGGAAGACCGTCGTGCCGAACATCGCGATGCCGACGGCGACGCTCGCGACCACCGCGAGGACAACGCTGCGGTTGGAGAACAGCCGCAGCGGGATCAGCGGTTCGCTGGAGCGCCGCATCACCAGCACCGCCGCGAGGCAGAGCAGGACGCCCGCGCCCACCAGGACCGCGCTCTGCCACGAGACCCAGTCGTACTGCTGACCGGCGAGCGAGACCCAGATGAGCAGGCTCGAGACGCCCGCGGCGATCAGCGTCGCGCCCGCGTAGTCGATCCTCGCCTGCCGGCGGCGGCGCGGGAGGTGGAGGGTCTTCTGCAGGACCGCGAACGCCGCGACCGCGAACGGCACGCCGATGTAGAAGCACCAGCGCCAGCCGAGGGAGTCGGTGACGACGCCGCCGATCAGCGGGCCGGCGACGGTGCCCACCCCGAACACCGCGCCGAGATAGCCCGCGTAGCGGCCGCGCTCGCGCGGCGAGACGAGGTCGGACAGGATCACCTGCACGAGCGCGGTGAGCCCGCCGACGCCGATCCCCTGCACGACGCGACACGCGATCAGGAAGCTCGTGGACTGCGAGAGGCCGGCGAGCACCGATCCTCCTACGTAGAGCACGAGCCCGGTCTGGACCAGCAGCTTGCGGTCGAAGAGGTCGGAGAGCTTGCCCCAGATCGGGGTCGTGACCGTCAGCGCCAGCAGCGTCGAGGTGACCACCCACGTGTAGGCGGACTGGCTTCCCCCCAGGTCGCCGATGATCCGCGGCAGCGCGGTCGAGACGACCGTCGACGACAGGATCGCCACGAACATCGCCAGCAGCAGGCCGGACATGGCCTCGAGCACCTCGCGGTGCGACATGGCGGGGCGCCCACCCTCAGCGCCCTCACCGGGTGGGCCGGCGGCGCGCCCACCCGCGGCACCCCCACCGCGGGCGACGGCGCCCCGCGCGGTCTCACCGCGCCGTCCGTCGGGCTCCTCGGGTGCGAATGGTTCGGCGGTGGCGGTCATGCGGCGTGCTCCTGGCGGGTCGGAAGCGATGCCACGGAGGCGAAGTCCTCGCGAAGCCGCTCGAGCTGGGACGCCAGCCCGGCGATCTCGTCGTCCGACCAGCCGTTCAGCGCGCTGGTCGCGGTGGCGACCATGCGGCGATGCGAATCAGTCAGCACGCGCGTGCCCGACTCCGTGACCCGCAGGCGCGTGGCGCGGCGATCGTCCGGGTCGGGCTCGCGGTCGACGTAGCCGGCGAGCACGAGCGCGGCCACCTGCCGGCTCGCGACCGACAGGTCGACGCTCAGCTGGTCGGCCACCTCACTCACCCGCACCGGCCCTTGGCGATGGACCACGGCGAGGGCGGTGAACCCCTGCGAGCCGAGCTCCGCGAGCGCATGGCGGGCGATCGAACGCTGCACCAACCCCAGCCGGTACAGCGCGATCACGAGGTCTTCAGAAGGCGTTGGCATCACATACTTGCTTTCTGCAAGCAATTGTAGCGCGGTGAGTCTACCTTTCCACCCGGTGTTCCTGCTCTTCAAGCTGATCAAGCCGCTGGTGCTGCTGCTCGTGATCGGCGGCGTGTGGGTGCTTGCGCCCGCGATCGGCGACGTCAACGGGGAGACGCTCCAGCGCAGCGTCGCCGGCGGACTCGACGCCAAACGCGACGTCAACCCCTGCCACCGCCGCGGCACCGTGACGTGGCGGTGCACCGTGACCGCCGGGCCGAACGACGACCCGGCGGAGTACTCGGTGCGCGTCCGCGACGGGCGCTGCTGGACCGCCCGCCGGACGTCGCGATCCGGCAGCGGCCGCGGGCTCTCCGGAAGCGTGACGCCCGCGGCTCGAGCCAGCGGCTGCGCCCACCTGCGCGATCAGGCGCTCGCCGGGATCGGGTAGGCGACCGGGCTGCGGTTGCCGTCGCGGTCGATCGCCCGCACACCCACCTGGTAGTCGTCCTTGTTGAGGTTCGGGATCGTCGCCTCGGTCACGGTCCCGAAGCGGCGCGAGTTCGTCCACAGCGGCTCGGTCGAGTCGCGCCAGACGACCTCGTAGCCGACCACGTCAGGCTCGGGGTTCGCGTTCCAGCGCAGCGTGGTGTCGTAGCCGAGGCCTGAGGTGAGCATCCGCGCGTTCACCGGCGCCCGCGGCGCCCGCGCCAAAGCGGCCAGCGACGACCCGACCACCCGCGTCACCCGCGCGAGGTAGCGGAAGTCGACGAACTGCTCGAGGTCGCCGAACTGCTTGCCGTCCTCCACCCGCACGTCCTGGTGCTGGTGGTCGAAGTTCTCGAACGGCTCCGTGAATCGCACCCCGGGCCAGGCCCGCTGCAGGAACGACACCTGGTCGCCACTGCGCAGGAAGCGGTCGCGGCGCCAGACGAGCTTCACCCGCATCCCGGTCGCGTCGTTCTCGCCCGTCTCCTTGACGAAGCGGGCGAGCTGGCGCGAGACGCCGTCGTTCTCGCCGCCGATCGCCTGCCGCCGTGCGGTCTCGGCGGGCGTCTCCGCGGTCGGCACGCCCTCGGAGAAGAGCCGGATCGTCCGGTCGTCGCGCAGCCCGCTGCCGCCGACCGGGCTGCCGATGATGTCCATGTTCAGGACACCCTGGATGTTCATCCCCGCCTGCTTGGCGACCTCCGCGAAGTGATTGGAGCCGTACAGCCCCTGCTCCTCACCCGCGTACGTGACGAAGACGATCGTCGCCTCCGTGGGCCGCGGCGCGAGCACCCGCGCGAGCTCGAGAACGGCGGACGTGCCGGAGCCGTCGTCGTTGGCGCCCGGCGCGTCGTCGGTCCCGTTCAGCACATCGGTCACGCGCGAGTCGTAGTGCGCGCCGACCACGTAGACGCGGTCAGCCGAGGCCGGGTCGGTTCCCTTCAACGTGGCGACGACATTGGTGATCGTCGTCGGGACCGGGATCCGTGACGCGACCGGCTGCACATAGCTCTGCAGCTCGACCGTCATCCGCCCGCCCGCGGTCTGCGCGATCTGGTCGAACTGGCCCTTGATGTAGTCGCGTGCGGCACCGATCCCGCGCGCCGGGTCGTCCTGCACCGACAGCGTGTGCCGCGTCCCGAATCCAACCAGCGCGTGGTCGTAGCGCTGCAGGCTGCGCGCATCGACCTGGTCGAGCGCCTGCCGCACATCGCGCGGCGGCCCCCACCACCCATCGTCATGGCGGTCTCCCACCGCCGGCCCGACAGCGACCCAACCCGCGACACCCACGGCAACCGCGGCCGTCAGACCCTTCCAGCGTCCAGACATGGTTCCTCCCAACCGACTCGGACGCCGGTGGGCCTACCCGCTCAGGTCCGCAGATGCACCCGCTGTCCTTGCGGGCCGAAGATCGCGAGCGCCTGGACCGGACCGTCGACGGCGCCCATCCAGTGCGGGGTCCAGGTGGAGAACTCGGCCGCCTCGCCCGGCTCGAGGATCAGATCGTCGTCGCCGAGCACGAGCCGCAGGCGCCCACTGAGGACGTAGATCCACTCGTGGCCTTCGTGGGTGCGGGCGTGCGGGACGGTGCGCTCGGGCGGGAAGGACATGTGGGCGACGACGAGGCCGCCGGGGGCGCTGCGCGAGAGGGGCCGGAACACGATGCCCTCGACGGTGCGGGGCTTCTCACGCACCCGCGGGTCGTGGGTGGCCGGCGCGAGCAGCTCGCCGACCTCGACGCCGAGCGCGTTCGCCAGCGGCGTCAGGTGGTCGAGCGCGAGGCGGCGTGCGCCGGACTCGAGCCGGCTCAGGGTCGAAGGCGCCATCCCCGCACGCTCGGCGACTTCCTCCTGGCTGAGGCCGCGCTCGACGCGCAAGGCCTTCAGGCGGGCGCGGACCAGTTCGTCGGTGCTTGCCATTTCGGCATGCCATCTTGCCATATCGGTGCGGACACGCCACCCTCACCCCCATGGACTTCGACTGCATCGTCGTCGGCGCCGGGCCCGCGGGCCTGAGCGCCGCGTTGACCCTCGGCCGCGCCCGTCGAACCGTGCTGGTGCTCGACAGCGGCGAGCCGCGCAACCACGCCGCCCGCGCCATGCACGGCGTGCTCGGCCACGACGGCCTCTCCCCCGCCGAGCTGCGCCGCCGCGGGATCGAGGAGGTCGCGCGCTACGGCGCCGAGGTGCGGCCCGCCGCCGTGAGCGCGGCGCGGGCGATCGAGGGCGGCTTCGAGCTCGACGGCATCACCGCGAGCACGATCGTGCTCGCGACCGGGCTGCTCGACGCCACGCCCGACGTCCCCGGCTTCGAAGCGATCTATGGCATCAGCGCCCACACCTGCCCGTACTGCGACGGGTGGGAGCACCGCGACGAGCGGATCGCCGTCTACGCCGGCGCCGAGGCGGCCGCGCACATGGGACCGCTCCTGCGCCAGTGGTCCGCCGACACGATCGTCCTCGACCCGGCCCAGGTCACCCGCTTCGTGCACCGCGACGGCCACCTGACCCACGTCGAACTGGCCGACGGGACGTCGCTCGAACGCGACGCGCTGTTCTTCAACGTCGCCATGCACCCGCGCGTGGATCTGGCGGTGCAACTGGGCTGCGAGCTGACCGAGGCGGGCTTCATCGCGTCGGCGGCGCAGGACCGCAAGACCACCGTCGACGGCGTCTACGCGGTCGGCAACTGCGCGGACCCGATGCTCAACGTGCCGATGTCGATCGCCGACGGCGCCCGCGCCGCGGTCTTCATCAACGTCCACCTGCTCGTCGCCGACGGCATCCTCCACGTGTGATTCGGCACACTTTCGGCGCACTTTTGTAACGAACACGTCTTGTTCCGTCGCAGGCGGGCGGGCGATGCTGCGGTTCATGTTCGAGCTGCATCAGCGAGTGATGGATTTGGTGCTTGAGGCCGAGAAATCCATCACTCACCCCGACGTCCTGGTGGCGAAGCGGGCCGCGCGTGAGCACGGCGTGCTGACGCGGGCGGAGCTGCACGAGTGCGGGCTCGACGATGACGCGATCGGCGTGCGCGTTCGCAACGGGCGGCTGCATCGCCGGTTCACGGGCGTGTACGTGGTCGGCTACGAGGTGTTGTCGCTGGACGCGTGTTTTCTCGCTGCGGTGAAGGCATGCGGTCCCGACGCGGTGCTCAGTCACTTCTCAGCCGCCGTATTGCATCGCTTGCTCGAGTGGGATGCCCGCGCGCCGGAGGTGACGACCCGGACGGCGCGCAAGCATCCAGGGCTGCGGACCCATCGCGCGAAGACGATCGAACGCTGCCACGTCAGGGGCATCCCGGTGACGCCCGTGCTGCGCACGCTCATCGACCTCGCCGGCTCGCGGCTACCTGACGGCCGGTTGCGCCGCGCGGTCAACGAGGCGCTCAATCAGCGCGCGATCCGGCTCGCCGATCTCGTCTCGAGCCGCCATCGCGGCGCGCGACGCCTGCGCAAGATCGTCGCGTCGGCCGCGCCGACGATGAACGAGTTCGAGGACGCGCTGCTGGCGCTGCTCGTGGACGGTGGTCTCCCGATGCCGCTGGTCGGCCAGTGGTACCTCGGCTTCAAGCCCGACTTCCGTTGGCCGGAGCGGCGGGTGATCGTCGAGGCCGACGGCAGGCGGACGCACGATCAGGCGCTCGCGCGAGCGGACGACGCGGCGCGTCAGGCGGTGTTCGAAGCGCACGGGGAGACGGTCGTGCGCGTGTCCTGGCGACAGGTGACCCTTGAGCCGCGGGCGAGCCTGCGCCGGATCGAGCGCGCGCTTCAGGCATGAGCGATCTCCTCGGCCACCTCACGCAGGCGCGCGACGACCGGCAGGTCGCGCCCGCGCGGCCAGGCGAGCGCGATGCCGACGGTCGGCTCCGGCGCCGTGAAGCGCCGGTAGACCGCGCCGGGCACGCGCAGCGTCCGCGAGCGCTCGAGCATGATGAAGCTCACGCCCGCGCCCTCGGCCACGGCGTGCACGAGCCGCTCCTCCTCGGGTTCCGTGCGCGTGACCGCCGGCCACAGACCGTCGCCGTAGACCGCGCCGAGCATCTCCTCCCACGGCCCCGGTCCGTGGTCGCGCGGCCACCACACGAGCGGCTCCCCGTGCAGGTCGGCGGGGTCGATCGCGCGGCGGCGGGCGAGCGGATGGGCCTTGGGGAGCACGCACACGAGCGGCTCGCGGGCCAGTTCGTGCTCCTCGATGCCCGGGTCCAGCAGCGGCGGGCGCACGAAGGCGACGTCGATCAGGCCGTGCCGCAGCTGCTCCGCGTGCAGGCTCGTGTAGCCGACCGAAAGATCGAGGGCGACGTCCGGGTAGCGGGCGCGGAAGGCCTCGACGATCTCGCCGGCGAGGCCGCCGGTGAGCGAGCGGGTGAGCGAGAGCCGCAGCCGCCCGCGGGAGCCCGATCCGGCCGCGCGGGCACGCTCGGCGGCCTGGGCGGCGCGGGCGAGGACGTCGCGCGCGTCGTCGAGCAGCGCGATCCCGGCGGGTGTGAGCGCGACGCCGCGGCGGTTGCGGTCGAAGAGCCGCACGCCCAGCTCCTCCTCGAGCGCACGCACCTGTTGGGAGACGCTCGGCTGCGACAGGTGCAGCTGCTCGGCGGCGCGGCGGAAGTGCAGCTCCTCCGCGACGGCGACGAACGCTCGGAGTTGCCGCAGCTCCACGAGGCCGATGATAGGCGCTGCCTTTCACAGACGCGCGAATTCGTCTTGATCCGCACAAGCGATCTGGCGTACCGTCGCGCCGCAGTGGAGGAGAGACCACTCAGCTGCTCGTTCCGCCCGTTCGAGCTCGCCGACCCGTTCGCGTTCTACGCCCGTGCCCGCGCCGAGGAGCCGGTGTTCTTCAGCGAGGCGCTCGGCTACTACGTCGTCACGCGCTACGCGGACATCCACGCGATCTTCAAAGCGCCGACGGTCTTCAGCTCGGAGAACACGCAGGCGCCCTACAAGCCACGACCGGCGGAGGTCGAGCGGGTGCTGGACGAGGGCGACTTCCGCGCTTACAGCGGGCTCTCGGGCCGCCAGCCGCCCGAGCACACCCGCCTGCGCGGGTTCATCGCCAAGGCGTTCACGCCACGGCGGGTCGCGGCGCTGGAGCCGCAGATCCGCGAGCTGACGACGACCATGATCGACCGCTTCGCGTCGCGTGGGCACGCCGATCTCGTCGAGGCGCTCACCCACGAGCTCCCCGCGCTCGTGATCTTCCGGTTGCTCGGCATCCCCGATGCGGACGTCCCACGCGTCAAGGAGTGGGCGGCGAGCCGGGTGTTCCTCAACTTCGGCGATCTGCCCGTGTCCGAGCAGGTCGCGCACGCCGAGAACCTCGTCCGCTACTGGCGCTACTGCATCGAGCTGATCGAGGCGCGCAAGCGCGAGCCGCGCGACGACCTGCCGTCGGCGCTGGTCGCGCTCGACGACGCGTCGATCAGCCTCGACGAGATGGCCGGGCTGGTCTATGGGCAGCTCACCGCGGGGCATGAGACGACCTCGGCGCTGCTCGCGAGTGGCATCAAGGAGCTGCTGGGACAACGTGAGCGGTGGGTGGAGCTCACGCGCGACGAGTCGCTGATCCCGACCGCGGTCGAGGAACTGCTGCGGCTCGTGGCGCCGGTGTTCGCGTGGAAGCGCCGCGTCAAGCAGGACACGCGGATCGGGGAGGTCACGCTGCCCGCGGGCGCGAACGTGCTGCTCCTGCTGGGCTCTGCCAACCACGACGACACCGTGTTCGCCGACCCCGAGGCGATCGACCTGCGGCGCGAGAACGCGCGCGGTCACCTCGCGTTCGGCCACGGCATCCACTTCTGCCTGGGCGCGTCACTGGCGCGGTTGGAGGCGCGCGTGGTCCTGGAGGAGCTGACCGCGCGCCTGCCCGGGCTGGAGCTCGTGCCCGGCCAGACGTTCGACTACCCGGCGAACACGACCTTCCGCGCGCCCGCCGCCGTGCACGTGCGCTGGCCGGTCCCGGTGCTGCCGTTGGAGGACTGCGCCGATGTCACGGTCGTGGGCGGGAAGGCGCTGAGCCTGGGCACGATGCTCCGCGCCGGGTTCCCGGTCCCGGGTGGGTTCGCGGTGACCACGCATGCGTTCGCGTCGGGCGGTGTGCCCGAGGCGGAGATCCGCGCGGCGTACGCGGCACTCGGCGACGACGTCCCGGTCGCCGTGCGCTCGAGCGCGACCTCCGAGGACGCCGTCGACGCCTCCTGCGCCGGCCAGTACGACACCTACCTGTGGGTCACGGGCGCCGACGAGGTGATCCGCCACGTCGAGCGCTGCTGGGGATCGATGAACACCGGCCGCGCGCTCGCCTACCGGCACGATCGGGGCATCGACGAGCCGCTGATGGCCGTCGCCGTGCAGCGGATGGTGCCGGCGCGGGCGGCCGGGGTCGCGATGACCCTCAACCCCTCCAACGGCGACCGGTCGAAGATCGCCGTCGAGGCCGCGCCGGGCGTCGGCGAGGCGGTCGTCGGCGGCGAGGTCACCCCCGACCACTACCTGGTCGACAAGGTGATGCTCGACGTCGTCTCCACCCGCCCCGTCACGGACTGTCTGAGCGCGGTCGAAGTGCGGCAGGTCGCGCGGTTGGCCAAGCTCGTCGAGCAGCACTACGGGCGCCCGCAGGACATCGAGTGGGCGATCGACGCCTCCGGCGCGGTCTTCCTGCTCCAAGCGCGCCCTGAGACCGTCTGGGCGAACAAGCCGCTGCGCACCACGTCATACGCGACCGGGATCGGAAGCCTGGTCAGCACCCTCATCAACCCGCTGGCCCAGAGGAGGACCTCCGGTGTCGACGCCGACCATTAAGCGCTTCGCCAGCCCGTACGACGACGCGCCGCCGCCCGAGGCCGCGGGGTGGGAGGAGCTCTACCCGTACTACCTGCACTTCCGGGAGGACCGGCGCGAGGCCGAGGAGGCGCGCTTCTGGTTCGCGGACACGCAGCACTGGCCGACGGTGTTCAAGCCGTTCGACACGATCACGGTCGAGTTCGCGATCCGCTGCCTCGGCCAGTACAACACGCGCCACTACGTGATCCCGCCGGCGAACGGGATCGACTACCGCGTCCACAACGGCTACGTCTACATGTCGCCGGTCGGCGTGCCGGAGGAGGAGATCCCGGCGCGCGTGCCGGAGTTCCTCGAACGCGCGGGCTACTACTTCGCCAACTGGCCGTCGCTGCTGGAGAACTGGCACTCCAAGATCCGCGGGGTGATCGGCGAGCTCGAGGCGATCCGCTTCGAGCCGCTCCCCGAGCGGGTGCCGCTGGGTGACATCACGAGCGGCAAGGGCCTGGACCCGCACGCCGCGATGACCCATGACTACAACCGGCTGATCGAGCTGGCGTACACGGCGTTCCAGTACCACTTCGAGTTCCTCAATCTCGGCTACGTCGCCTACCTGGACTTCTTCGGCTTCTGCCAGGAGGCGTTCCCCGGGATCAGCGACCTCGGGATCGCGAAGATGGTCCAGGGCATCGAGGTCGACCTCTTCCGGCCCGACGACGAGCTCAAGCGGCTCGCGCTGCTGGCGGTCTCGCGCGACGTGGACGTCTCGCGCGGGCTCTCCGGCATCACCGACGAGGTCTGGCTGGACGCGTGGGAGGCGGCCAAGGACCCGTGGTTCAACTTCTCGTCGGGCAGCGGCATGTACAGCACCGACAAGGTCTGGCTGGACCACCTCGAGATCCCGTTCGGCTTCATGGCGGGGTACGTCGGGGAGCTGCGGGCGGGCAAGGACATCGCGCGGCCGACGGCGGCGATCAGCGCCGAGCGCGACCGGGTCACGAGCGAGTACCGCGCGCTGCTGCCCGCGGACGCGCAGGAGGCGTTCGACGCCAAGCTCGGGCTGTCGCGGCTCGTGTTCCCGTACGTCGAGAACCACAACTTCTACATCGAGCACTGGTCGCTCTCGCTGTTCTGGCGGCGCGTGCGGGAGCTCGGGCAGGTGCTGGCCGACGCCGGCTTCTGGGCGGACGCCGACGACATCTTCCTGCTGCGCCGCGACGAGGTCCCGCAGGCGCTCTTCGACTACGGCAACGGCTGGGCCGTCGGGGCCGAGTGCGCGGGGCCGTACCACTGGCCGGCGGAGCTCGAGCGGCGCAAGGGCATCCTCGCCGCCTTGGGCTCCAAGCCGCCGCTGCCGGCGATGAACGAGCCGCCCGCGGTGGTCACCGAGCCGTTCACGATCATGCTCTATGGCATCACGTCCGAGCGGGTGGGTCAGTGGCTCTCGGGCGGCGAGTCCGACGCCGGGCTGAGTGGCATGGCAGCGTCGCCGGGCGCGGTCGAGGGCGTCGCGCGGGTCGTCCTGGACGCCGACGCGCTGGCCTCGATCCAGCCGGGCGAGATCCTCGTCTCGCGCATCACGGCGCCGTCCTGGGGGCCGGTGTTCAGCCAGATCTCGGCGGTGGTCACCGACATCGGCGGGATGATGAGCCACGCCGCCATCGTCTGCCGCGAGTACGGCCTGCCGGCGGTCACCGGCACGGGCAGCGCGACGACGGCGATCCAGACGGGGCAGCGGATCCGCGTCGACGGCGACAGCGGGACGGTGACGCTGGTTTCGTGAGCGACTACGCGGAGGTCTGGGCCGCGGCCCGGCCGTACATGCGGGCGCGCAAGAACGACGTGCACGTCCCCTTGTCGTTCGGGTACGCCGAGCGGCTCCTCGGCGCGTGCCCCGAAGCCGACGCGGACGTCGTGCTGCTCGGCATCCTGCTGCATGACATCGGGTGGGCGGTCGTCGATCAGGAGGCGATCTACCGCGATGGGTTCGGGCCGGGGATGATGGAGTCCGACGTGCGGATCGCGCACGAGAAGGAGGGCGCGCGGCTGGCACGGGCGATCCTCGAGCCGCTCGGCTATGCGGCGTCCTTGGTCGACGAGGTGGCGGCGATCATCGACGGCCACGACACCCGCGCCCGCGCGCTCTCGCACAACGACGAGCTGGTCAAGGACGCGGATCGCCTGTGGCGCTTCAGCGTCACGGGGGTCAGCGTCGCGTGCGACTGGTTCGCGCTGACACCGCGCGAGTACGCCGAGCGCCTGGTGGAGCAGTTCGCGCTGTTCTTCACGCCGGTGGCGGAGGAGATCGCGCGCGCCGAGCTCTCCGAGACCCGGCGGGCATTGCGGATCGAGGACCTGTGATCGACACGATCTACGCGCTCGCCGAGCCGTACTGGCATGTGCGGTCGGGCGAGATCCACGTGCCGGCGTCGTTCGCGTTGGCGCAGCGGCTGCTCGACGCGCTGCCGGAGGCCGACCCGCTGATCGTCCTGCCCGCGATCCTCCTGCACGACGTCGGCTACGCGCGGGTTCCGGAGGAGACGCATCACGCGGGCCTGCAGGACGCGCCCGGCGGCTGGGACGCCGACATCACCCGCCGGCACGAGATCGAGGGCGCGCGGCTGGCGCGAGAGATCCTTGCTCGGGTGGGGATGGACGCGGAGCGTCGCGCCCGGATCGTCGAGATCGTCGACGGTCATGACTCGCGTCTGGAGGCGTTGTCGTTGGAGGACGCGATCGTCAAGGACGCCGACAAGCTCTGGCGCTACACGGAGAGCGGCGTCCGCGTGACGCACGTGTGGGTCGGCCGGACGCCGGAGGCGTTCATGGACTACGTCGAGGCCAAGATCGACGTCTGGCTGTTCACCGCGCCCGCGCGGGTGCTCGCGCGGGAGTCCCTCGACGCGGCCCGGGCATGCGCGTACTGATCACGGGCGCCGGCGGTGGCCTCGGCCGCGCGTTCGCATCGGCGTTCGCCGCCCGGGGCGACGAGGTGCTCGCCGCCGACCTGAGCGGGACGGAGCTGACGGTCGATGTCTCCGACGAGGCGAGCGTCCGGACGCTGGCCGCGACCGTCGGCCCGATCGACGTCCTCGTCAACAACGCGGCGATCTACGCGGGGCTCACGCGGGCGCCGTTCGACGAGTTGTCGGTGGACGAGTGGGACCGCGTGATGGCGGTCAACCTCAAAGGCCCGTGGCTGTGCGCGAAGCACTGCCGCGTGCGTGACGGCGGAGCGATCGTCAATGTGTCCTCGGCGACGGTCTTCAGCGGCTCGCCGCAGTGGGCGCACTACGTGGCGTCCAAGGCGGGGCTGATCGGGCTCACGCGGACGCTCGCGCGGGAGCTGGGGGCGCGCGGCGTGCGGGTGAACGCCCTCGCCCCGGGCTTCACGCTGACCGAGGCGAGCCGCGAGCTGATCTCCGACGCCGAGAGCTACGGCGTCGACCGCGGGGCGTTGAAACGCGGCGCGCAGCCGAGCGACATCGTCGGCGCCGCGCTCTTCCTCGCGTCCTCGCACAGCGCGTTCATCACCGGCCAGACGCTCGTGGTCGACGGCGGGCGGCAGTTCGTGTGATGGATTGCTCTGCCTCAGGCCGAGAGATCCATCACTCGCCGCCCGGGAGAGCGGCGAGGAGCTCAGTGCGGCGTAGCGAGCTCGTGGACGAGCGAGCCGAGCTGGTAGCCGATCATGCGCGCGCGGCCGATCTGGAAGCGGCTCCACGGACGCTGCGAGATGGCGTAGGCCTCGAGGTGGCCGACCACCTCGCCCGCGCGCGTGATCGGAAGCGTCAGGCAGGAGCCGAAGCCGAGCGCCTGCAGCCATTCGGCGTCGGGGTCGTCGGCCAGCAGCTGCGTGGCGCGGTGCACGTCCGCCCCGGTGATCCGGACCTCGTCGGCCTGCAGCTCGGTCGCCAACGGCGGCAGGCACGCGTCGAGCTCCTCCCGCGTGCGGACCGCGGCCAACCGGCGCGAGAGCAGCTCCAGCCGGCGGTCGTAGTCGGGGTCCGCGCCCGCCGAGGTGCCGGACAGGGTGGCCTGGAAGGAGTGCAGGCACGCCGCGGTCGCCTCCGGCGAGACGGGAACCCAGGGCGGGGACGGGCGCGCGATGCCGTAGCCCTGGCCGTAGGCGACGTCGAGGTCCGCGAGCCGCTCGAGCTCCGCCAAGGTCTCGACGCCCTCGGCACAGACCGCGGCGTCGATGTCACGCGCGTAGCGCACGAATGAGCTGATCAGCGGCGCCTTGGCCGGGTCCAGGTCGACGCCCGTGGTCAGCGCGCGGTCGAGCTTGATCACGTCCGGCTGCAGGCGCATCACGTGGGTGAGGCCCGCGTAGCCCGCGCCGGTGTCGTCGACCGCGAGCCGCGCGCCACGCCCGCGCAGACCCGCCAGCGCCTTGTGGATGGCGGGGTCGCCGGACACCAACTCGTTCTCGGTGATCTCGATCACGAGCGCGTCCAGCCGCTCCGGCAGGACGCGCATCACCTGCTCGGACAGCAGCGAGCTCGGCGAGAGGTTGAACGTCAGGTACGTGCCCGCCGGGCGGCTCGGAGCCCAGCCCAGGGCGGCCTGGATCGCCTTGGCCTCGAGCGCGTAGCCGAGCCCGTGGCGATGTGCCTGGGCGAACCACAGGTCCGGCGTGCGCAGCGGCTCGCGGTTGAAGCGCGAGAGCGACTCATAGCCCGCGACCCGGCCGGTGCGCAGGTCCATGATCGGCTGGAAGACCATCGTGATGCCGGCCGGGTCGGCGAGCACCGACTCGATCTCCGCGCGGGACTCGTCGTCGCGCGCGAACCATTGCCCGCCGACGGTGTGGGCGTCGTTCTCCAGGTCCGGCTCGTAGAGCCGCGCGCGACGCTTGCCGGCGCGCTTGGCGTCGTACATGGCGAGGTCGGCCTTGCGCAGGAACTCCTCGACGCCGCGGTCGTTGATCGTGCTGACGGCCATGCCGACGCTGGCGCTCACGACGACCACGCCGTTGGCCAGCTCGACGGGCTGGCGCAGCGCCTCGAGCACCCGCGCCGCGGTCGCCTTCAGCGCGGACGCGTCGCTGACGCTCTCGACCAGCACGCCGAACTCGTCACCGCCGAGGCGGGCCGCGGTGTCACCCGCGCGCAGGCACGAGGTGAGCCGCTCGGCGACCTCCTGCAGCAGCCGGTCGCCGTCCGCGTGTCCCCGGGTGTCGTTGACGCTCTTGAAGTCGTCGAGGTCGACGAACAGCACGCCGACGTGGGTGTCGGCGCGCGAGCCGCGGGTCAACGCGTGCTCGACGCGGTCGTAGAACAGCGCGCGGTTGGCGAGCCCGGTCAGCGCGTCGTGGAACGCCCGGTGGCGCAACTGCTCCTCGAAGGCCTTGCGGTCCTCGACGTCGCGCACGGTGAGGACGATGCCCTGGACGCGCTCGTCGTCGAGCAGGCTGGTCGCCGCCGCCGCGACGTGGCGGAAGGCGCCGTCGGCGTAGCGCATCCTCCACTCGGCCTCCTGCGGCGTGTCGGGCTTCTCGGCCACGGCGGCGACGAACGCGCGCACCTGGGCGGCGTCGTCGACATGCACGAAGTCCAGGAGCGGCGAGCCTTCCACCGTCGCGTCGCCGAAGATCGGGACGACGGTGCCCGTGAGCATCCGCATCGTCCCGTCGGGGGCGACGATCATGATGCAGTCCGACGAGTTGCGGACGATCGTCTGCAGCCGCTCGCGGCTGCCCTCCGCGGCGCGCTGGAGCTCGAGCGCGTTCTCGATCCGGCCGCGCCGCTCGTGGGCGAACAGCGCCAGCAGGCCGCCGAGCGGCAGGACCAGCAGCACCAGCAACGGCTCGACGAGGCCGGCGAGCGCGGCGAGCAAGCCCACGCAGGCCAGGCCGGCGTCGACGAGGTTCAACCACGCCACCCCGCCCAGCTCCGAGCGCAGGTCGACGCCGAGGCCGATCCCGAGCCGCACCCAGGTGATCGCCAGGTCGGAGACGACGCACGCCACCAGCGCGGCGAGGCAGAGCGCGGCGGTCGTCCAGACGTCGTCGGTCGGGCCGGCGAGGCCGACGACGAGCGCGGGCAGGACGGAGTAGGCGGCGTCGCCGATCGTCAGGACGAGCCGCTGCGGCGGGATCTGGCCGCGCGCCACCTTGATCAGCGACCTCGGCGCCTGACCCGCAAGCACCGCCCACGGGATCAGCCCGGGCGGCAGCAGCACGAGCATCGGGATGAACGCGAGCTGGACGGGGCTCGTCGTGCCCTCGCCCACCTCGAAGGAGATCCGCAGCAGCACGCCGTAGATCGCCACCAGCAGCAGGGTCGTCCCCCAGCCGGCGCGACCGTCGGGCCACAGCAGGGTCAGCGCAGTCGCGCTCAGCACGAACACGATCGCGACGGCCAACTCGGTCAGCAGCTCGCGACGCTCGGCCCGCCGGTGCGCACGGGCTCGGGCCCGCTCGATGTGATCGAGGGCCTCGGGGGAGAGCTCGTTGAGCGCGGGGCCCATACCCGTGCGGTCGGCAGGCGGACGCCCGTTTTGAGCGAATGTCAGCCCACTGACATCCAGGCGGGGGAGGCGAACACTTGTCCAGTTGTCTCGCCGACACCGGCACGGCGCCGATGAAGTCCATGAGCCGGCAACCGGCTCCCCGACAAGGAGGTCGCTTCACTCATGCCATTTCTGCGCACTGCAGCTTTGGCGTTCGGGCTGGTCGTCGTTTCCGCCGCACCCGCTCACGCCAAAAGTGCCATCGCCAACCCTTATGACTGCAAGCCGAACCCGTCGCTGACGCAACCGTTCGCGCCGGCCAACGATCTCGGCCTGTACACGCCCGTCGCCAATCAGGGCCTCGAGGCCGGGGCGACGAGCTGGACGCTGTCCGGCGGCGCCGCCGTCGTCGCGGGCAATGAGCCGTGGAAGGTCGCGGGCGCGGCCGACAGCCACGCGCTCGACCTGCCGAGCGGCGCTTCGGCCGTCACGTCCCCGATCTGCATCGATCAGACGTATCCCTACTTCCGCCTGTTCGCGCAGAACGCCGGTTCCGGCAAGCGCAGCCTCGAGATCGACGTCCTCTACTACGACACGAAGGGCAAGCTGCTCGCGACCAAGCCGTACGGCTACGAGTCCGGCTCCGGCGGTTGGGCGCCGACCCCCACGATCGCGATCGACGTCTGGGACAAGAGCCCCGCCGCGGCCGCCGCGCCCGTCGCCTTCCGCTTCATGCCGAAGGGCAAGGACGCGCACTTCGTGATCGACGACGTCTTCGTCGATCCCTACGCCCGGAGCCGCTGAGACGTCTCCCACGCCGTGCGGGTGAGCGCGAGATGCTCACCCGCGGCCCGGGCGACCGCGTCCGGGTCGTCGGCGACGATCGCGTCCAGGATCGTCGCGTGGCCCTCGGCCACTTGGACGAGCGCCTCGTCCTCTTCCGCGAAGCGGGCGAGCCGCAGGTGATCGAGGATCTCGTCGACGACGTCGACGATCCGCGGGTTGCCCGCGCGGGCGAGCAGGCCGAGGTGGAAGGTGCGGTCGAGGTCGAGGAACCGGCTCGTGTCGCGCTTGCGCGCGGCCTTGATGCCCTTGGTGACGAACGTGCGCAGGTGCGCCGCGTCCTCCTCGTCGAGCGTGCCGGCGAGCCGGACGAGCATCGGGATCTCCACCAGGCCGCGGAGCTCGAGCGCGGCGTCCAGGTCGGCCGCGGAGTGCTCGACGACGCGGAAGCCGCGGTTGCGGACCTGCTCGACCATGCCGCGGTTGGTGAGCTCGAGCAGCGCTTCGCGCACAGGGGTGATCGAGACGCCCATCCGCGCCGCCAGCGCGGGCGCGGAGTGGATCTCCTCCGGCGCGATCTCGCCATAGATGATCGCCGCGCGGATCCGGCGGACGGCTTCGCCGCGCAGGGAGGAGCGCTCGATGGCGCTGTCGAGGCTCATGGGCGTTTCGCCAGTCCTTGTTCGCGCATGGCTTTGCGGTAGTTGATCGCGACCGCGTCGAACTTCAGGTGCATCTCGGCGGCGAGGTCGAACGGGACGCGCTCCGGCCGCTGGGACTCGACGACGTGGCGGTCCTGCTCGAAGATCGTGTCCTCGAAGGACTGCAGCACGGTTGCGGGCTGCTCGGGGTCGTAGTTGCGGGCGATCGTCACGTAGCCGATGCAGTGGTCTTCGTCGACGGGCTGGGACGCGAAGAAGTACACCATGCCTTTGGCTCCGCCCCATCCCAGCCTCAGCAGGATCGTGTACGGGAGATGGAGCTGATAGCGGCTGCGCCGCTCCGGCGCCTGGGTCGCGTCGTTGGCGAAGACAGGGAAGTCGTCGGTGTTGGGCGCCTCGGGGCGGACGATGTCGTAGCGCAGGATGTGGCCGTCGATCGTGACGCTGTAGTCGGGGACGACGGGGCGCTCGGGGTCGCCCAGCAGGCCGGGATGCACCCACGGGAAGTGCCCGAAGTCGGTGAAGTTCTCCAGCTGGCGGCTCGCGTCGGAGTTCCAGGCGTACGGGCCGGCCTGGACGACGATCCAGTCGTCTTCGTTCTCGAGCTCAGGGATGTCGGGGAGGTCGTAGCGCGGCTCCTCGAACGCGACCCAGATGTGCCCGTAGCGCTCGAGCGCGGTGAACGCGTCGACGCGCGCCTTGCCGGGGATGTTCGTCGGGTCGGCGAGCTGGGGGATGTGGGTGCAGATCCCGTCGCCGCCGTACTGCCACCCGTGGTACGGGCACATGATCCGGTCGCCCACGACCCGGCCGAGCGAGAGCGCGGTGCCGCGGTGGATGCACAGGTCGCGCAGGACGTGCACCGCGTGCGTCGAGTCGCGCCAGAGCACCAGGTCCTCCCCCAGCAACCGCACCCGCACCGGCACGTCCGTCACCGCACTCGAGTACGCGACGGGATGCCAGCAGCGCCGCAGCGCCGCGAAGTCGGGAACGGACGCGGGCGGCTGCTCGACGATCATCCGACGATGATACGTAAGGCCTTACCCGCCCGCAACCTAAACGCGGCCTGGCCCGTTTCAGGTGGGGTTGAGGAACGTCGCGTCGCTGTTCCGCGCTGCGCCGCGGAACAGCGCCCGCGAAGATAAAGACGGCCTGGGGTGGTTTAGGTTTGCTTTAGGCGAGTGGGCGGCCGTTGGCGATCAGTTTGACGTCGATGTTGCCGCGGGTGGCGTTGGAGTACGGGCAGACGAGGTGGGCGGCGCGGACGATGCGTTCGGCGTCGTCGGCCTCGAGTTGCGGGAGGGTCACGTCGAGCTCGGCGGCGATGTTGAACGTGCGGTCCTCGCCGGTGACGAGCGACACGCTGGAGGCGATGGAGACGTCGCCCACCTCCAGGCGCTCGCGGCGGCCGACCGCGCCGATCGCGCCTTCGAAGCAGGCCGCGTAACCGACCGCGAAGAGCTGCTCGGGATTGGTGCCGCCGCCCTCGGTGGGTGGGCGGAGCTGGATGTCCAGCGCGCCGTCGTCGGTCACGCCGTGGCCCTTCTCGCGGCCGCCGGTCACGTTCGCCTTGGCCGTGTAAATCACCTTTGCCATGACCCACATGCTGACGCAGCGCCAGTCTTCCTCAAGATTTCCCTCGCGGACCCGAATTCCCGGGGAACGATGTCGATCCTCGTCGCCGTACTCGCGGGCTACATCTCGCTCGATCTCGCGCAGCGCACGCTGCGGGGCAAGCGCCGGGCCGCGACCGCCGGCGACGTGGCCGCCGTCGCCGCGGCGATGCGGGAGGTCAGCCGCAGCGACGACGCGCGGGCGAGCATCGGCCGCGCCGCCTGCGGGCTCACGGGCGCGGCGATCGGCGGGCTGCTGGAGCCCGACGGCCGCGGGAGCCTCGTGGTGACCGGCGCGCACGGCCTCGACGCGCCGATCGCGATCAGCTTCGCCGAGCGTTCGGCCGGGGGCACCGCGTTCCTCACCCGCGAGCCCCTGTTCGTCTCGGACATCCCGAACAGCCCCACGGTCGCCGCGTTGGCGCGGCGGCACGGCGTCGCGTCCGCCCTCTATGAGCCCGTGATCTTCGACGAGAACGCCGTCGGCGTGCTCTTCGTGGCCTGGGAGCGGCGCGTCAAGCGCCTCGAGGACCGGGCCGTGAGCGTCGCCCGTCTGCTCGCGGCCGAGGCGGCGTTCGTGATCGAGCGCGCCGACCTCACCGCCCGCCTCGAGCACCTCGCCCGCACCGACGAGCTGACCGGCCTCGCCAACCGCCGCACCGCCGACGAGGAGCTCGGCCGTTTCCTCGCCCGCTCGCGCCGCGACGGCGAGCCGCTCTCGCTCGCGATGATCGACCTCGACCACTTCAAGGCCTACAACGACCGCCACGGCCACGCGGGCGGCGATCGGCTGCTGCAGACCGCCGCCGAGGCCTGGGCCGCGACCCTCCGCACCGGCGACTTCCTCGCCCGCTACGGCGGCGAGGAGTTCGTCGCGGTGTTCCCCGCGTGCGCACTCGACGACGCGGGCGACGCGGCCGAACGCCTCCGCGTGGCGCTCCCGGAACCGACCACGTGCTCGATCGGCGTCACGGTCTGGAACCGCGGCGAGTCCGCCTACGAGCTGCTCAGCCGCGCCGACGCCGCGCTCCACGCGGCGAAGGCGGGTGGGCGTGACCGGGTCGTTGTGGCGCGGGAGACGACGTACGTGGGACGCGCCTAAGGCGCGGCCGGGGCGACGGCCCCCTCGGAGACCGACGACAGCTCGAACGACGCGCCCGGGCGGGACACGCTCGAGAACCGCTCCAGGAACGCGTCGGCGGTCTCGAGGAAGTTCAGGCGGTGCGTGCGGTAGTGCATCGGCACGACCCACCGCGCGCCCAACGTGCTCGCGATCTCGAACGCCAAGGACGAGCCGATCGTCGGCCCGCCACCGACCGGGACGAACAGCAGGTCGACCTGCCCGAGCGCGACCGCCTGCTCGCCGCGCAGAATCGACTGGCCGAGGTCGCCGAGGTGTGCGACCCGCAGTCCGTCGAGCTCGAATGCGTACATGACGTTCGCGCCGCGCTGGGTTCCCGCGACAGGGTCGTGCTCGGAGGCGACGCCCACGACCTCCCCCACCGGCGTGTCCGAGAACGTGCCGGCCGAGGAACGGATCACATGCGGCGAGCCGCCGACGACCTCGACCGCGTTGTGGTCGCGGTGCTCGTGGGTGACGAGCAGCACATCGGCAGTGACATCCGACATCGGCGGATAGTCGTACTGCAGCCCACGCGCGGCGAGCCCCGAGACGTCGCCGAACGGGTCGACGACGACGGTGACATCACCCGCCGTCAACCGGAACGTCGACTGTCCGAACCACTCAACGCGCATGTTGCTCCTCGGGTCGTTTGACGAGCGCCACCTCGCCGTAGTGGAAGCGGCCGCCGCGTAGCAGCGAGGCCGCGGCGGCGACCAGGCAGGCGACGATCGCGAACGTGAAGGCGGTGTGCAGGCCATCCTGGAACGGGCCCGAGATGAGCTGCGGAAAGAAGCCCGGGCCGGTGACCGCGGCCTGGTTGGCGGGCGTGAGCGCGTGCAGCGCGTCCGGGCCGAGCAGGGATTGGATCGGGTTGTAGCCGAGGAAGGCGGCGAACAGGATCGAGACCGGCGGCAGCGCGCCGACGCGATCCGCGGTGGCCGGGTCGACGCCGTGGGCCTCGAGGCCCGCGCTCATCGTGTGTGGCAGCGTCGATGCCAGCCCGACGATCAGCAGCGTGAAGAAGATCCCGATCGAGAGGACCTGGGCGGAGTTCTGGAAGGTCTGGTTCATCGCCCCGCCGGCGCCGCGGTGCTCCTTCGGCAGGCTGTTCATGATCGCCGCGCGGTTGGGCGACGCGAACATCCCCATCGACAGGCCCAGGAAGCCCAGGACCGCCGCGAACACCGGGTAGGTGAAGTCGGTCGGGAGCGACATCAGCCCGGCGAACGCGAGCGCCGAGCCGACCATCCCCGCGAACGCGAACCACCGCGCGCCGAAGCGGTCGCTCAGATACCCCGACGCCGGCCCCGCACAGAGCATCCCGATCGTCAGCGGCAGCATGTAGATGCCCGCCCACAGCGGCGTCTCGGTGAAGGTGTAGCCGTGCTGCGGCAGCCAGATCCCCTGGAGCCAGATGATCAGCATGAACATCAACCCGCCGCGGGCCACGGCCGACAGGAACGTCGACAACGTCCCGAACGTGAACGCGCGGATCTTGAACAGCGGCAGCTGGAACATCGGGTCCGACACGCGCCGCTCGACGAACACGAACGCGATCAAGCACACGGCGGCCGCCGCCAGGAGCGCGATCACCCGCGGGCTCCCCCACCCCAGCGCGCTGTCGCCGTACGGCCGGATGCCGTAAGTCACCGACACCATCACGAGCACCAGCCCCGAAGCGAACGTCACGTTGCCCCACCAGTCGACGCTCGCCCGCCGCGGCGACGAGACCTCGCGCAGCTTCATGTAGGCCCAGATCGTCCCGAACAGGCCGACCGGGACGCTGATCAGGAACACGAGCCGCCAGTCGATCGGCGCGAGGATGCCGCCCAGCACGAGCCCGACGAACATCCCGGACACGCCGACGATGTTGTTGATCCCGAGCGCCATCCCGCGCTGGTTGGCCGGGAACGCGTCGGTGATGATCGCGGCGGAGTTCGCGAGCAGGCACGCGCCGCCGACGCCCTGCACGATCCGCCACGCGA
The DNA here is from genome assembly GCF_000423665.1 of Solirubrobacter soli DSM 22325. Classification (GTDB taxonomy): domain Bacteria; phylum Actinomycetota; class Thermoleophilia; order Solirubrobacterales; family Solirubrobacteraceae; genus Solirubrobacter; species Solirubrobacter soli. The sequence goes on from NZ_KE384072.1 coordinate 159,580, forward strand.
TCAGGTAGGTCGCGCCGGCCGCGCCGGTCATCCAGTCGACCGCCAGCAACAGCGACGCGACGGTGTAGATGACGAAGCCGAGGTTGTAGATCCGCACGCGCCCGTACATGTCGCCGAGCCGCCCCAGGCTGACGATCAGCACGCTGGTCACAACCAGGTAGCCGAGGATCATCCAGAGCAGGTAGAAGGAGTTCTCAGGCCGCAGCGGGTCGAGGTGGATGCCGCGGAAGATGTCCGGCATCGCGATCAGCGTGATCGACGCGTCCAGCGTCGCCAGCAACACGGCGAGCGTGGCGTTCGAGAGAGCGATCCACTTGTACTTCACCAGGTAAACTGTACAGTCTGCCTGTGCAAGAAGATGAGAACATCGGAGAGCTGGCCGCCGACCTGCGCATCTCGCTCGGTCGGATCGTGCGCCGCCTGCGCTCCGAGCACGGCTTCTTGATGGGCCAGGGCGCGGTGCTGGGCGCGCTCGACCGCGAGGGTCCCCAGAGCACGAGCGACCTCGCCGCGGGCGCGAAGATGCGCCCACAGTCAATGGCCCAGACGGTCAAGGAGCTCGAGCAGGCGGGCTTCGTCTCCCGCCGCCCCGACCCCGCCGACGGACGCCGCATGTTCATCGAGCTGACCGAGCTCGGCGCCCGCCGGCTGGCCGAGGACCGCCGCAAGCGCGACGACTGGCTCGCCCGCACGCTCGAGACGGAGCTGACGGCGAAGGAGCGCGCCACGCTCGCCGCCGCCGCCCCGCTCCTCCGGCGTTTGTCCGACTCCTAACCCTTCGACCGGTTGCAGAATGCGACCGGCTCCACATCATGTGGGCATGGCTCGCATCCTGGTCATCGACGACGCTCCGGACCTCGCACTCGTCCTGCGCATGCAGCTCGAGCGCGCCGGTCATGAGGTGATCACCGCCGAGAACGGCCGGCGCGGGCTACGGCGCTTCTACGAGGTTCGCCCCGACCTGGTGGTCCTCGACGTGCGGATGCCCGAGCTCGACGGGTGGGAGACGCTCGAGCGCCTGCGCGACCTGAGCGACGTCCCCGTCCTCATGCACACCGGCACGACGCCCACCGACGAGCAGTTCACGCGGCTGCGGCCCGACCTCGACGGCTACATCCGCAAGCCCGCGCGGGGACCGGAGCTCACCGGCCTCGTCGACGAGCTACTGATCGGGCACGTTGCGGCGTAGCTCGTCGAGCCACACCGTCGCCCGCGAGTCCGACGGCGCACGCCAGTCGCCGCGTGGCGAGAGCGAGCCGCCCGAGCCCACCTTGGGCGCGTTCGGGATCGCCGAGCGCTTGAACTGCGAGATCTGGAAGAAGCGGAACAGGAACACCCCGAGCCAGCGCTTGACGTCCGCCCGCGGGTAGACGTTGCGCCGCTCCGGAGGGATCAGGTCCGGCCACGGCCCGCGCTCGACGTCGCCCCACGCGTGCTCGGCCAGGAAGGCGACCTTGCTCGGCAGGTAGCCGTAGCGCAGGATGTAGTAGAGGAAGAAGTCCTGCAGCTCGTAGGGGCCGACCTTGCTCTCGGAATCAGCGGTCGGCTTGTCGCCGTCGCCCGGGATCAGCTCGGGCGAGATCTCGGTGTCGAGCACCGACTGCAGGGTCTCGTTGACCGCCTCGTCGAACTGGCCGGTGTCGATGACCCAGCGCAGCATGAAGCTGATCAGCGACTTGGGCACGGAGGCGTTGACCGCGTAGTGCGACATCTGGTCGCCGACGCCGTAGGTCGCCCACCCGAGCGCGAGCTCGGAGAGGTCCCCGGTCCCGATCACGATCCCGTTGTGGTGGTTGGCCAGCCGGAACAGGTGGCTGGTGCGCTCGCCCGCCTGGACGTTCTCGAACGTGATGTCGTAGTCCTTGACACCGCTCGCGTAGGGATGCTCGAGGTCGGCGAGCATCTGCTCCGACGACGGGCGGATGTCGATCTCCCGCGCGCTCACGCCGAGCGCCTGCATCAGCTTCCACGCGTTGGACTTCGTGTGGTCGCTCGTAGCGAAGCCCGGCATCGTGTACGCGAGCACGTTCTCGCGCGGCAGGCCGAGGCGATCCATCGCGCGGGCGATCACGATCAGCGCGTGCGTCGAGTCCAGCCCGCCGGAGACGCCGATCACGACCTTCTCGATGCCGGTCGCCCGCAGGCGCGTCTCGAGCCCGTGGACCTGGATGTTGTAGACCTCGTAGCAGCGCTCCGAGCGCGTCACCGGGTGCGACGGGACGTACGGGAAGCGCTCGATGTCACGCCGCAGCGGCACCCGCGCCGCGCGGGCCCCAAGCTCGAACGGCACCCGCCGGAACGACCGCACGCGCTCGCGATGGTCGGCGATCGAGTCGCCGAAGCTGTTGGTGGCACCGCGGTCGGCGACGATCCGGTCGAGGTCGATGTCCGCGTAGAGCACGTGCTCGTCGAGGCTGAAGCGCTCCGCCTCGGCGACCATGTCGCCGTTCTCGCAGATCATCGCCTGCCCGTCCCACGCGAGGTCGGTGGTCGACTCCCCCTGCCCGGCGGCGGTGTAGATGTACGCGCTGAACGTGCGCGCCGACTGCGCCATGCACAGCGTGCGCCGGAAGTCGGCCTTGCCGATCGTGATGTTGGAGGCGCTGAGGTTGGCGAGGATCGTCGCGCCCGCCATCGCGCCGTAGGTCGACGGCGGGATCGGCGTCCACACGTCCTCGCAGATCTCGGCGTGGATCGCGAGGTCGGGCAGATCCGTGGCAGCGAAGATCAGGTCGCTGCCGAACGGGACCCGGTCGCCGAGCAGCTCGATCTCGTCGCCGATCGCCTCGCGCGCGGCGCGGAACTGGCGCTCCTCGTAGTACTCGTGGTAGTCGGGCAGGTAGCTCTTCGGGGTGACACCGAGCACGCGGCCGCGGTGGATGACCACCGCGCAGTTGAAGAGCCCGCGCTCCACCCGCAGCGGCGCGCCCACGATCAGCACCGGCAGCAGCTCGCGGGAAGCCGCGGCGAGCGTGCCGATGCCCTCGACGACCGCGTCGGTCACCGCGCGCTGGCGCAGGAGGTCGTCGATCGCGTAGGCGGAGAGCCCGAGCTCCGGGAAGACGACGAGCGCGGCGTGGTTCTCCGAGGCCTCGGACGCCAGCGCGAGCGTCCGCTCGGCGTTGAAGACCGGCTCCGCCGGCCGCAGGTGGGGCACGGCGGCGGCGACGCGCGCGAACCCGTGGCTGTAGAGGGAGTCGAAGGACACTTCCTTCATCATGACGAGCATGGAGTTCGAGGCGTGGGGCAAGGTGGTCGTGGAGCGGGCGGCGGAGCTCGTCCTGGCGGCGATCCCGGAGGCGCAGAAGCCCCAGCCGGGCAAGACCGCGCGGCGCAGCCTCGCCGGCACCGGGTACATCTCGCGGCACATCCTGTTCCTCCAGCCCGACGGCCTCGCGCCCCGGGCGCTGTGGCTGTTCGCCGTGCCCGCCGGCCACGCGTACGACTTCCGCCCACCGCACGACCGCGTCGGCGCCGGCCTCATGCACGACGCGAGCACCGAGCTGAGCACGAGCCGGTTCGCGGCGGGGATGACGCGCAGCGGCAACTTCACCTGGAAGGTCCACCTCGACGCCCGCCACGAGGGCTACCGGCTGGCGCTCAAGGTCGACCCGGCCGCCGATGAGCCGGAGGCCGTCGCGCAGCAGCTCTCAGGCCAGGTCGTGAGCAGCTTCGAGCGCATCGGACTGCTGCTCCCGGCGCCGGGGTAGCAGCAGCGCGGGGACCAGCGCGAGCGCTGTGAGGATCACCGCCCACACGAACGTGTGGGCGGCGGCGGGGGTCGCGAGCGCGGCGGGTGCGTCGTCGAGGTCGCCGTGGAAGCCGCGGGTCGCGAGGCCGTGCTGGAGGATCACGGCGAGGAGCGCGATGCCGAGGGTCGCCCCCGCCCGCTGGACGATCTCGAGCGCGCCGGCGGCCCGCGCGACGGCGGGCTCGGGCAGCACCTGGTAGGCGGCGGCCATCGCGGGCATCAGCGTCGCGCCCATCCCGGCGCCGCGCAGGAACAGGCCGCAGACGAGCAGCCAGCCCGGCACGTCGTCGTCGACGAACGCGAACGGCAGCGTGCCGACCAACACCAGCCCCACTCCCACCCGCACCACCGGGCCCGCGCCCATGCGGTCGGTGAGCTTGCCGGCGACGGGCATCGTCAGCATCGCGCCGATGCCCTGGGCGGCGAGCACCGCGCCGGTCTGGGTCGCGCTCAGGTCTCGTGCGAGCTGGTAGTAGAGCGCGAGCAGCAGCAGCGAGCCGAAGAACGCGGCGCCGAACAGGAGCGTCACCGCGGTCGAGGCGGCGACGACGCGGTCGCGGAAGATGCGGACGTCGATCAGCGGATCGCTCGCGCGGAGGGCGTGGGCCACGAACGCGGCGATCAGCACCACGCCCGCGGCGAGCGCGATCGGGCCGGCGGGCGAGACGAGCCCGGCCACGAGCGCGGTCAGCCCCGGCGAGAGCAACGCGAGGCCGACGACGTCCAGCCGCGCACCCGCCCGGGTCGCGCCGCGCGGCAGCACGCGCGCGGCGAGCACGAGCGCCAGCGCGGCGACCGGCAGGTTGATGAAGAAGATCGCGCGCCACGTGACGCCGTCGAGCAGCGCGCCCCCGAGGACCGGGCCGAGCGCGGGCGCCAGCAGCATCGGCACGCCCACGAGCGCCATCACGCGCCCCATCCGCTCCGGCCCCGCGGCGTGGGCGAGGATCGTCATCCCCACCGGCATCACCATCCCGCCGCCGAGCCCCTGCAGGACGCGGAACGCGATCAGCGACCCCGCCGACCACGCCAGCCCGCACAGCAGCGAGCCGGTCGCGAACGCCGCGACCGCCGTCATGAACACGGGCCGGGTGCCGAAGCGGTCGACCGCCCAGCCCGCGAGCGGGATCACCGCCGCGATCGCCAGCAGGTACGCGGTCGAGACCCACTGGATCGTCGAGAGCTTGGAATCGAACGCGCCGGCGAGCCGCTCGATGGCGACGTTGACGATCGTCGAGTCGAGGATCGTCATGACCGCGCCGCAGATGACGACGGCGGCGCAGAGCAGCACTGAGCGCGGCAGTTCACGCATGACCGCCGCTTATGGTGACGCGGCCGGGTCGCCCCGACCACTGCCATTCAGGTAGGCAGTACCCGGTTGCGCTGGTTGAAGCCGATGTCGCCGTACGGATATGAGGCGGGTGCGGGGTCGGATGCCGCGTCCAGACGCGCGGTCTCCTCGGGGCTCAGGTGCAGGCCCGCGGCGCCGAGGTTGTCGTCGAGTTGCTCCATGGTGCGCGCGCCGAGGATCACCGAGGTCATCAGCGGGCGGTCGTGCAGCCACGCGAGGGCGACCTGCGCCATCGACACGCCACGGTCGGCGGCGATCGCCTGCACCGCCTCGATCACGTCCCACGTGCGCTGCTCGCTCGAACGGCGGTCGTAGGCCTCGACGCCCCGGTTCGGGTCGTCGCCGAGGCGGGTGGCGCCGGTCGGCCGCTCGTCGCGGGTGTACTTGCCGGTCAACCAGCCGCCCCCGAGCGGGGACCACGGCAGCAGCCCGAGCCCGGTCGACTCGCACGCGGGGATGACCTCCCACTCGATCTCGCGGGCCAGCAGGTTGTACTGCGGCTGCAGTGTCACGGGCCTCGCCAGGCCGCGGTGGTCCGCAAGGTCGACGACCTTCTGGACCTGCCAGCCGACGTGGTTGGAGAGCCCGACGTACGCGACCTTCCCGGCGCGGACGGCGTCGTCGAGGAAGCCCCAGGTCTCGTCCAGCGGCGTCAGCGGGTCGAACGAGTGCACCTGGTAGAGGTCGATGTGGTCGACCTGCAGGCGCGCCAGCGAGGCGTCGAGCGCTCGGCGCAGGTGCCGCCGCGAGAGGCCGAGGTCGTTGTGGTTGGACCCCATCGCGAAGCGGCCCTTGGTGGCGATCACCAGTTGGTCGAGCGTCTCGGGCGACTGCTTGGCCAGCCAGCGGCCGATGATGCTCTCCGACGCGCCGCGGGTGTAGACGTCGGCGGTGTCGATCAACGACCCGCCCACCTCGACGAAGCGGTCCAGCTGCGCGTGCGAGCCGGCCTCGTCGGTCTCGTTGCCGAACGTCATCGTGCCCAGCGCGTACGTGGACACCACGCAGCCGCTGCGGCCCAGGTTCCGGTACTCCATAAGCCGCGACGTTACCCCGTCGCGACGTCGGCGAACGCCTCGAGCGTCGGCACGGTCAGGTCGGGCCGGGCGTCGGCGGGCGGCGTGGCGCCACCGCCGGCGCGGCCCTGGCGGCGGTCGATCCACACTGACGTCATCCCCAGCGCCTTGGCCGGCACGTGGTCGTGGAAGAGCGACTGGGCGACGTGCAGGATCCGCTCGCGCGGGACGTCGATGCGCTCGAACGCGAACTCGAAGTTCTCCGTCCGCGGCTTGTAGCCACGGGCCTGCTCGGCCGTGATGACCCAGTCGAACTCGACGCCGAGGCGCGCGTTGGAGGCGGCGAACAGGTCGTCATCGCAGTTGGTGATCACGCCGAGCTTGAAGCGCTCCTTCAGGCGGGCGAGCGCGGCCGGGCTGTCGGGGAACGCCGGCCAGTCCTTGACCGACTGCCCGAACGCCGCCTGCTCGTCCGCGGTCGTCTCGAAGCCGAACTCGACCCCGAGCGCCCGCAGGCACCCCGCCAGCACCTCGGCGTAGCGCTGGTACGGACCCGCCTCGATGTCGGACTCGTGGCGGGCGAACGCCTCCAGCAGCGCGTCGTCGTCGACCCCGGTCGCGTGCGGCCGCAACGCGGTCAGGATGCCGCTTTCCCAGTCGATCAGCGTGCCGTAGCAATCGAAGGTCAGCGCGTCAAAGGACCGGTAGTCGATAGGGCTCATGCGCCGCATTGTGTCTTCTGCTGGGATGCCCGGCCATGACCGCCGTCCTTTGGCTCCTACTCCTGATTCCGCTGGCCGGCGGGCTGTTCGCCCAGCGACGCGTCCAAGAGGTCTTCATGCGCTACCGGCGCGTGCCCAACCGCGCTCGCGTCAGCGGGTCCGAGGTCGCGACGCGGCTCCTGGGCGAGCACGGGCTGCAGCGCGTGCGCGTCGAGGAGACGCCGGGCGCCCTGTCGGACCACTACGACGGCAGCGCGGGCGCGCTGCGGCTGTCGGAGCCGGTGGCAACCGAGCGCAGCGTCGCCGCGATGGGCATCGCCGCCCACGAGGTCTCGCACGCCTACCAGGACGCCGACGGCAACCGCGCGTACCGGATCCGCAAGGCCGTGGCCGAGCCGCTGGCGAGGTTCGCCCCGTTCTCGGCGCTGTTCTTCATCGGCGGATTCTGGTTCGGAGTCCCCGTCCTGATGGCGCTGTCGCTGCTGTACGTCTTCGGACTGGTGGTGTTCGCGCTGGCGACGCTCCCCGTCGAGCTGGGGGCGAGCCGCAAGGCGCTTGACCTGCTCGCGGCGTCCCACCTCGCTGACGCGGAGGAGGTCTCCGAGGTGCGTTCCGTACTGCGCGCGGCGGCCTTCACCTACGTGGCCGGGCTGACCCGCCAATTGGGCTTCTTTGCAGCGCTGATCCTGGTCGCGGAGGCCATGGACCGCGCCACATGAGGATTTGACTCAAACCCTCACTTCTCACTCAATCACCACAGTGGCCACATAGCGTCACTCGCAAGATGTGACTCCCTGAGGAGGAAGTGTGAGAGGTAAGTTGGCTTACGGCGCGGCGACCGTCGCGCTGGCGGCTGCCGTAGCGGCGTGCGGGTCGAGCTCCGAGAGCTCCAGCACGGCGACCCCGGCGAAGACCGCGAGCGGCTCGACCGCGACCAAGGAAGGCGGCACCGTCACGGTCCTGATGGGGACCGCCCCCGACTTCCTGGACCCGCAGGAGGGCTACACGACGCAGTCGGCCGAGGCGACGTGGATCTCGTATCTCGGCCTGTACACGTACGCGCACAAGAACGGCGAGGACGGCGGCAAGGTCATCCCCGGCGTGGCGCAGGACTTCCCGACGGTGTCGGCCGACGGCAAGACGTACACGCTCACGCTGCGCCAGGGCCTGAGCTACTCCGACGGCTCACCGGTGAAGGCATCGGACTTCACGTACACGATCCAGCGGGCGCTGAAGCTCAATTGGGGCGGCAAGTCGTTCTTCACGGGCTACATCAAGGGCGCCGAGGCCTATGACACCGGCAAGTCGCACACGATCTCGGGCATCCAGACCGATGACAACACGGGCAAGATCACGATCACGCTGACCAAGCCCTACGGCGCGTTCCTGAACGTGCTCGCGTTCCCGGCCGCCGGCCTGGTGCCGACCGGGACCAAGATGTCCAACCTCTCGAACACGCCGCCCCCGGGCGTCGGTCCATACGAGATCAAGAACGTGGTCCCGAACCGCTCGTTCGACGTCGTCCGCAACCCGAAGTGGACCGCGACCATGGTGCCCGGCGTCGCGCCCGGCCACGTCGACGTCACGGTCAAGATCGCGTCCAACACCCAGACCGAGGCCGAGCAGGTGCTCAACAACTCGGCCGACATCTTCGACTGGGCCGACCAGATCCCGCCCAGCCTCATTTCACAGGTGACATCGAAGGCCGCCGGCCGCTACAAGCAGCAGAACACGATCTCGACGTTCTACTTCTTCCTGAACACCCAGGCCAAGCCGTTCAACAACCAGCTGGCGCGCGAAGCCGTCAACTACGCGCTGGACCGGCGCGCGCTCAACCGCCTCAACGGCGGCAACTTCACGCAGACCTGCTGGTTCTTGCCCGAAGGCCTGGTCGGCCATCCGACGAGCGCCTGCCCATACGGCGATCCCAACGGCGCGCCGGATCTCAACAAGGCCAAGGCGCTGGTCCAGCAGTCCGGGATGGCGGGACAGCCGGTGACGGTCTGGTCGGAGACGCGCAGCCCGCGCAAGGAGTTCGCGGCGTACTACACCGACGTCCTGAACCAGATCGGGTTCAAGGCCAAGACGAAGGTCATCGCCGACGCGCAGTACTTCCCCACGATCGGCAACAAGAAGACCGAGCCGCAGACGGGCTTCGCGGACTGGAACCAGGACTTCCCGAACCCGAGCGACTTCTACCTGCTGATGGACGCCGGCTCGATCCAGGACACCAACAACCAGAACTTCAGCCAGGTCAACGACCCGCATATCCAGTCGGAGCTGAAGACCCTCAACGCGGTGCCCGCCGACAAGCTCGACAGCGTCGCCAACCAGTGGCAGCAACTCGACCAGTACCTGGCCCAGAAGGCCTACATCGCCGCTTACGGCCAGGAGAAGCAGCCGATGTTCTTCTCGGACCGCATCGACTTCCCCGCGGCGGTCTTCAGTCCGCTGTACGGGAACGACTGGTCATCGATCTCGCTGAAGTAAGTGGCGACCACTGAAGTAACCGGGACGGAGTTCTCCTCGGGCGCCACGCCCGAGGAGAACGCCCCACCCGGGATCGGCCCGTACGCGCTGGCCTGGCGGCGGCTGCGGCGCAACAAGACCGCCCTGGCGTTCGGCGCGCTGTTCTTGGCCGTCGTGATCGTCTGCCTGCTGGCGCCGGTCTACGCCGCTCACGTCGCGCACACGACCCCCAGCGCGAACCACCTGACCGAGCAGATCAAGCTCGGCGGCAAGCTCCATGACGTCGTGAGCGTCCAGGGGATCCCGATCGGTCCCACGTGGCATGGGCGGTTCTTCCTCGGCGCCGACTCCAACGGGCGCGACGTCGCGGTCCGGCTGCTCTACGGCGGACGCAACTCGCTCGAGATCGGCGGCGTGGCGACGCTGATCACCATGATGCTGGCCACGCTGATCGGCGTGTCGGCCGGTTACTTCCGTGGCATGACCGACGGCGTGCTCTCGCGCTGTCTGGACGTGCTCTGGGCCTACCCGGCGCTGCTCCTCGGCGTCGCGCTGGGCGTCACGCTGGCGGTCGGCGGGCTCAACCTGGGGCTGTTTCAGATCAAGGGCAACTCGCTGATGGTGCCGGCGGTGATCATCGGCGTCGTCTACGTCCCGTACGTGGCCAAGCCGGTACGCGGGCAGGTGATGAGCCTGCGCGAGCGCGAGTTCATCGACGCGGCGCGATCGCTCGGCCTCGGGAACATCCGGATCATGGCGACCGAGATCGTGCCCAACACGATCAGCACCCTGATCGTGTTCGTCCCGCTGATCATCGCCAACGCGATCCTCCTGGAGGCCGGGCTGAGCTACCTCGGCGCCGGCGTGCAGGACCCGAACCCGTCGTGGGGGACGATGATCTCCGACGGCATCCGGCTGATCCCGAGCGCGATCCACCTGACGATCGTGCCGGGACTGATGCTGGTCATCGCCGTGCTGGGGATCAACGTCTTCGGCGACGGCGTCCGCGACGCCCTCGACCCGCGCGCGAAGGTGCGCATCGAGCACTGACATGGCGCGCTTCGTCCTCCGTCGCATCGTGGGCGTGGTCGCGGTCCTGTTCGCGATCTCGGTGCTGACGTTCCTGATCTTCCAGGCGATCCCCAGCGGCGACCCGGCGCTGCGCCTGGCCGGGCGCCTGGCGACCCCGCAGCAGATCGCCGACGTGCGGGCCCAGTGGGGCTTCGACAAGCCGATCTACGACCAGTACGTGACGACCATGGGCAAGATCTTCGGCGGGTCGGTCGTCTCCTACACGCAGCAGGTCAACGTGCTGCAGGAGATCAAGCGCGACCTGCCGGCGACGATCTCGCTCGCGATCGGCGCCGGGATCATCTGGCTCGGGCTGGGCATCGTCTTCGGCGTGATCTCGGCGCTCTCGGCGGGGAAGATCCTCGACCGGGGGTTGACGGTGCTGGCGCTGATCGGCGTCTCGACGCCGGTGTTCTTCCTCGGCGCGATGATGCTCTACTACCTCGGCTACAAGCTGGGGTGGTTCCCGCTCGGCGGGTACATCCCGCTGACGCAGAACCCGTGGCAGTGGTTCACCCACCTGCTGATGCCGTGGTTCGCGCTGTCGGTGCTGTTCATCGGCGTCTACTCGCGGGTGCTGCGCTCGACGATGCTCGACACGATGAGCGAGGACTTCGTCCGCGCCGCGCGGGCGAAGGGCATCACCCAGACGCGCGTGATCGTCCGGCACGTGCTGCGCAACTCGCTGATCCCCGTCATCTCGCTGTTCGGCCTGGACTTCGCCGCGGTCATCGGCGGCGGCGCGATCCTCACCGAGAGCGTCTTCGGGCTGCACGGCGTCGGCCAGTACGCGGCCGACTCGATCGGGCGCCTCGACGTCCCGCCGATCCTCGTCATCACGATGCTGACCGCGTTCGTGGTGGTCGTGATCGGCGCGATCGTCGACATCGTCTACGCCATCCTCGACCCTCGGATCCGCCTATGACCCCGTTGTTGTCCGTCGCGGACCTGCGCGTCTCCTTCGCCACCGAGGAAGGGATCCTGCAGGCCGTGGACGGGGTGTCGTTCGACATCGCAGCTGGGGAGGTGGTGGCGATCGTGGGCGAGTCGGGCTCGGGCAAGTCGGTGACGGCGATGACGATGCTCGGCCTGACCCGCTCACCGAACGCCCGCTTCGAGGGTTCCGCCGTGTTCGACGGCACCGAGCTGCTGACCGCGTCCGAGTCCGAGCTCGAGGGCATCCGCGGCAATGGCATCGCGATGGTCTTCCAGGACCCGATGTCATCGCTCGATCCGGTCTACCGCGTCGGCGACCAGATCGTCGAGCAGATCCGGGCGCACGAGCCCGACCTGTCGAAGGGCGCGGCGTTCGATCGGGCGGTCGAGCTGCTCGGGCGGGTGGGGATTCCCCGGCCGGGCGAGCGGGCGCGGTCGTTCCCGCACGAGTTCAGCGGCGGCATGCGCCAGCGGGTGATGATCGCGATGGCGCTGTCGTGCTCGCCGGAGCTGCTGATCGCCGACGAGCCGACGACCGCGCTCGACGTCACGATCCAGGCGCAGATCCTGCGCGAGATGAAGGCGCTGCGCGAGGAGACGGGGGCGGCGATCATCATGGTCACGCACGACCTCGGGGTCGTCGCCGACATCGCCGACCGCGTGCTGGTGATGTACGCCGGGCGGGTGGTCGAGCAGGGCACGTTGGACGAGGTGTTCTACGACCCGCGGCACCCGTACACCTGGGGGCTGCTGGGCTCGATCGCGCGCGTCGACCGCGACCGCTCGCGACGGCTGCCGGCGATCCCGGGCTCTCCGCCCTCGCTGCTGGCGGCGCCGGCCGGATGTCACTTCCGGCCGCGTTGCCCGCACGCGTTCGCCAAGTGCACCGAGGTCCCGCCGCTGAACGGGCGCGACCGGTGCTGGCTGTCGCTCGAGGAGAAGCGCGAGCTGCGGATGGTCGACGGCGCGATCGGCCTGGCGACCGAGGAGACGGTGACCTCATGACCGCGCTGCTGGAGGTCGATCACCTGAAGGTGTACTTCCCCGTGCGGTCGGGCCTCGTCGTCTCCCGCACCGTCGGCAAGGTGCACGCCGTCGACGACGTCTCGTTCACCTTGCAGGAGGGCGAGACGCTCGGGATCGTGGGCGAGAGCGGGTGCGGGAAGTCGACGCTGATCCGGGCGCTCATGCGGCTCGTCGACAGCTCGGGCGGGTCGATCCACTTCCGCGGCGTCGACATCACTCGCGCACGCAAGCGTGAGCTGGCACCGGTCCGGCGAGAGCTGCAGATGGTCTTCCAGGACCCGCAGGGGTCGCTGAACCCGCGCAAGCGCGTCGGTCAGATCGTCGGGCTGCCGCTGAAGCTGCGGGGCGTCTCCGACGTGGAGGGTCGCTCGCGCGAGCTGCTGGCGCGGGTCGGGTTGAACCCGGAGCATCTGAATCGCTTCCCGCACGAGTTCAGCGGTGGGCAGCGCCAGCGGATCGGGATCGCCCGCGCACTGGCCGCGGATCCGAAGGCGATCCTGCTCGACGAGCCGGTCTCGGCGCTCGACGTCTCGATCCAGGCGCAGGTCGTAAACCTGCTCGAGGATCTGCAGGGCGAGCTCGGGCTCTCGTACCTATTCGTCGCCCACGACCTGTCGGTGGTGCGCCATGTCAGCGACCGGATCGTGGTCATGTACCTGGGCAAGATCGTCGAGGTCTCCCCCGCCGAGGAGCTCTACGACAAGCCGATCCACCCGTACACGACCGGGCTGCTGAGCGCGATCCCGATCCCGGACCCGCGCGAGAACCGCGCCCGCCCGCGCGCGGTCGTCGAGGGCGAGCCGCCGTCGCCGATCGACCCGCCGCCGGGGTGCCGCTTCCACACGCGCTGCCCCCACGCGACCGAGATCTGCCGCGCGGTGGAGCCGCCGTTGACCACGTATTCCAACGGCCATCTCGCGGCGTGTCATCACCCGCGCAACGTGGGCTTCGGCGAGATCGTCGCCGCGTCGCGCTCAGAGGCGTCGCCGGTCGCGGCGGGAGCGGAGCTGCCGGCCGCGGAATAGTTCACACCCGACGGCCGTCTGCACCTCCATGGCGCGGTACGGCGATCTCTATGTGAACGATGTGACGGGTGAGCGGGCGGTGGTGCTGCGCGGCGACGAGGACGCGCCGGGCGAGCCGATGCTCGTGCACCTGCACGTGCGCCCTGGCGGCGCGGTCTCGGGCGAGCATCTGCACCCCGCGATGCAGGAGCGCTTCGAGGTGCTCAATGGTTCGCTCGCGACGCGCGTCGACGGCGTCGAGCGCAGCCTGCGCGAAGGCGAGGCGGTGACCGTCGCGGCGGGCGTGTGGCATGACTGGTGGAACGCGAGCGGCGCGCCCGTCGACGTGCTGATCGAGCTGACGCCGCCGTCGCCACGCTTCGAGCTGGCGATCGCGACCTCGTTCGGCCTCGCCAACGCGGGCCGCACGAACGCCAAGGGCGTCCCGTCGCTGCTGCAGGTGGCGCTGCTCGGCGCGGAGTTCTCCGACGTGATCGTCCGCCGCCACCCGCCGGCCTTCGTGCAGCGGCTCGCGTTCGGTGTGCTCGGCTTCGTCGCCCGTCGGCGCGGGCTGCAGGCGATCTACCCGGAGTACCTCGGCCCGCACGGCTCGGTCGAGCCGGAGCCCGACGCGCTGGCTGCCGCCGGGCTGTCGCCCATCAGCCGATAGGCACCCGCGCGCGGACGGTCGTGCCGGCGCCCGGTGGGCTCTCGACGTGCAGCCGCCCGCCGAGTGCCTCGACCCGGTCGGCGAGGCCGCGCAGGCCGCTCCCGCCGTCGGGGCTCGCGCCGCCGACGCCGTCGTCGGCGATCGCGACCGTCCCGGAGCCGACCTCGATCTCCACCTGCGTGGCCGACGCGTACTTGGCGACGTTGGCCAGCGCCTCGGCGGCGACGAAGTAGAGCGCGACCTCGACCGGCTCGGGCAGTCGCCCCTCGAGCGTGGCGTGGACCGTGACCGGCACCGGCGAGCGGGCGGCGAGCGCCTCGAGCGCGGGCACGAGCCCGCGCTCGCTCAGCACCGCGGGGTGCAGGCCGCGCGCGAGGTCACGCAGCTCCTCCAGCGCGCCCATCAGCTCCTGGATGATCGGCTCGATCCCCGCGTCCGGGCCGAGCTTGCGGGCGAGCAGGCGGAGATGGATCGCGAGGCCGACGAGGCGCTGCTGCGCGCCGTCGTGCAGGTCGCGCTCGAGCTTGCGGCGCGCGCCGTCCGCCGCTTCGACGATCCGGGCGCGCGACCGCTGGAGCTTCCCCTGCGCGTCGACGTTCGCGATCGCCTGCCCGACGAGCTCGGCGAACGCGCGCAGCCGCTCCTCGGAGTCCGCCGTGAACGGCGCGTCCGCACTGCCCGCGGCGACCGCGCCCCAGAGCTCGCCGGCGACGACGATCGGCGCGCCCACCCCCGCCCGGATACCGAGCTCGCGGACCTCCTCGACGTGCGCGCCGTCGATGCCCTCGTAGGAGTCGGTCCTCGCCGGGAGGCCGGTGCGGCGGATCTGCTCGAGCACTGTGCCGGGATCGAGGTCGATCGGCGTGGGGACCGTGAGCGCCTCGAGCCCGGGCGCCGCCCAGTCCGAGAGCACGGTGGCGACGCCGGGTCCGTCGAAGCGGGCGGTCATCGCCGCGTCGGCCTTCAGGTGGCGCGCGACCTCGCGGGTGACGAGGTCCAGGACCTCCTCCGGCGCCGCGTTGCGCGCGACGAGGGTGGCGACGCGCCGCAGCGCTTCGACCTCCTCCAGCCGCGCCTGCAGCGCGCCCTGGAGTCGTTCGTTCTCCGCCCGCAGGTCCGAGGCCACGGGCGGATCGTCGCAGACCGCTAGGTTGTGATCAGGATGCGAGACCTCCCCGTCGGAAACGAACGCACGGTGCGGGTGTACGACACCGGCGGCGAAGGCCCGGCGCTGCTGTGGCACCACGGCTCGCCCCACACCGGAGCGCAGCTGCCGCCGCTGCTCGACGCCGCCGATGCGCGCGGGCTGCGACTGGTCACCTACGCGCGACCGAGCTACGGCGGTTCGACCCCGGCTCCGGGCCGCGACGTGGCCGGCGCCGCCGGCGACGTGCGGGCGCTCGCCGACGCGCTCGGCCTCGAGCGCTTCGCGGTGATGGGCGCCTCCGGCGGCGGGCCGCACGCGCTGGCGTGCGCGGCGCTGTTGCCCGGCCGGGTCACGGCCGCAGTGGTCCTCGCCTCCCCCGCGCCCTACACCGACGCGTTCGACTGGTTCGCCGGAATGCACGACCCGAGCAGCCTGCGGGCGGGCCTGGCCGGCCGCGAGGCCCGCGCCGCGCTCCCCGAGACCTTCGACCCGGAGAGCTTCACCGCCGCCGACTGGGCCGTGCTCGAGGCCGAGTGGGCGCCGCTCGGCCAGGACGCGTTCGCCGCCGGCCAGGCGGGTCCGGACGGGCTGATCGACGACGAGGTCGCGTTCGCGCATCCGTGGGGCTTCGACCTGGGGACCGTCGCGGCGCCCGTGCTCGTCGTCCAGGGCGGTCAGGACCGCGTCATCCCGCCCTCGCACGCCGACGCGCTGCTGCGCGCGCTCCCCGCGGGCGAGCTGTGGCTGCGCCCGCGCGACGGGCACGTGTCGGTCCTGCGCGCGTGCCCGGTGGCGATGGACTGGATATTCAGGGAGCGCTGAAGCGCAGGGCGCCGTCCTCGAGGGCGCCGTGGCGGATCGTCACGACGTCCTGCGCGTAGCTCATCCCGAGCCGCCAGGGGGCGTGTGAGCCGCCCTTGGGGAACAGGTGCAGCGAGCGCTGGACGTAGCCCGCGCTGAAGTCCAGCAGCGGGCGCGGCTCCACCGACGGGTCGTCGTCGACCGGCATGCACTGCCGGTAGCCATTGTCGTCCATGTGGGTGAGCAGGCGGCAGACGTACTCGGCGACGAGGTCGGCCTTCAGGGTCCAACTCGCATTGGTGTAGCCGATCGTGAACGCGAAGTTCGGGACGCGGCTGAGCATCATGCCCTTGTAGGCGAGGTGCTCGGGGAGTGACACCGGCGCGCCGTCGACGCTCAGCTCGATGCCGCCGATCGCCAGCAGGTTCAGCCCGGTCGCGGTGACGATGACGTCGGCGTCGAGCGCGGCGCCGGACTCCAGCAGCACGCCGGTCTCCGTGAAGCGCTCGATGCGGTCGGTGACGATCGACGCGCGGCCGGCCTTGAGCGTGCGGAAGAGATCCCCGTCGGGCACGAAGCAGAGGCGCTGGTCCCAGGGCCCGTAGGTCGGGTTGAAGTGGGTGTCGACGGCATAGCCGACCGGGAGCTGCTTGACCGCGCCGCGCCGCAGCAGCGAGCGCATCAGCTTCGGCCGGCGCTGGCTGATCTGGTAGAGCAGCGTGGCGATCGCGACGTTCTTCCAGCGCACGATCGGGTACGCGCGGCGCGCCCCCAACAGCTTGCGGAGCAGGTCGGCGAGCGGGTCGGTGGACGGGATCGCGAGCACGTAGGACGGCGAGCGCTGCAGCATCGTCACGTGCGCGGCCTCCTCGGCCATCGCGGGCACGAGCGTGACCGCGGTCGCGCCGCTGCCGATCACCAGCACGGACTTGCCCTCGTAGTCGAGGTCGTCCGGCCAGAACTGCGGGTGCACGAGCGCACCCGCATAGCGGTCCAGGCCGGGCCAGTCAGGCCGGTAGCCCTCGTCATAGCGGTAGTAGCCGCCGCACACGTAGAGGAACCCGCAGGTGACATCGGGGCGACCGTCGAGCGACACCGTCCAGCGGGCGTCGCGGGTCGACCACGCCGCGTGCGTGACCCGGTGACCGAAGCGCACCTTGTCCTCGATCCCCGCCTCGCGGGCGGTGTCGCGCACATAGTCCAGGATCGCCGGGCCGTCCGCGATCGCCTCCGACGCCGTCCACGGCCGGAACCGGTAGCCGAGCGTGTGCATGTCCGAGTCCGAGCGCACGCCCGGGTAGCGGAACAGGTCCCACGTGCCGCCGATCGTGTCGCGCGCCTCGAAGATCGCGTACGACTTGTGCGGCAGGCGGGCCTGCAGGTGATGCGCCGCGCCGATGCCCGACAGGCCCGCGCCGACGATCAGGACGTCGAGATGCTCGTTGCTCACTTCACCCGCAGTATGCGACCCATGTGCCGATGGTACGCGTCCTTGCGGGTCGCGCCCGCCACCGACCAGTCGCTCACGTAGATCGCGCCGTCGCGCCCCACGGCGATCCCGCCCGGGAAGTGCAGCCCGGTGGCGACCGTGCTCTTGGTGCCGTCGGGGGCGATCCGGATCACGCGGCCGGGGCGGAACTCGGTCGCGTACAGCGCGCCGTCCGGCCCGCCCGCCACCGCGCTGACGGTGGTGAGCCCCGTCGCGAGCAGCGTCGGCGCGCTGCCCGGCACCACGCGCCAGATACGCGCGTCGTGGCCCGCCTGCTGGTTGCCGGTGTACTCGCCGACGTAGAGCGCGCCGTCCGCGCCCGCGGTCAGCGCCGCCGGGACGGACTGCCCGTCGGCCGCGGTGTGCGGGAAGACCGCGATCGTCTTCACGTCGGAGCCGCGCACCTCCAGCAGCGTGTTGGCGGCGGAGTCGCTCACGTAGATCGCATCGCCGAGCGCGGCGACGCCGTACGGGTTGGAGACCTTGCCCTCGCCGTCCGGATCGTCGCGGTACTCGACCGCGGAGATGTCCGGACCGACGGTGCGCTTGCCGCCCGGAGTGACGAACACGAGCCGCCCCGCCTGGCCGCGGACGGCCTTCGGCACCTGCCGCGGCGGACGGTTCGGCGCGTCGTTGAACTCGGCCGAGATCGCGGTCGCCAGGCGCCCGTCCGGCAGCAGCGTGAGCTGGTCGGCGCCGAGGGAGAAGAACCCGTCGGGCACGCCGCGCATCGAGAGCAGCCCACCGGTGACGCGCTTCACGTGGCCGCCGGCGACGCGGACGATGCTTCCGGTCGCGCCGAAGCAGCCTTCGAAGTTGCACTGCTTGCCGCCGCTGCCGACGAGCGTGGCGTAGAGCGTCCCGTCCGCCGCGATCGCGAGTCCGCGCGGGCGGGAGAGGTGGTCGGCGACCACGGTCGCGGCCTGCGCGGGGGCGGCGAGGAGCGCCAGAGCGAGCGCGGTGAGGGCGGCGAGGCGGGTCACGGCGCGACTCTAACGGCGCGGGTGAGTCGGCTGCGTTTCGTTTTCCGAACGCAGCCGACTCACCTCGACGCGAGCGGGGCGCGACGGCCGAAGCCGCCGCGCCCCGCTCGATCACGGCGTCGTGGTGGACAGGGTGAACGTCAGCGTCTTCGAGTAGCTGCCGGTGCGCAGCGCGTCGGAGGCGCCGATCGCTTGCTCGAAGGACACCGTGACCGCGTCGTTGGACTTCGGTCCGGCGTAGGTGAGCAGCGTGGTCGGACTGGCCGAGCCGCCGACGGCCGCGAACGCACCGCCGGCGCCACCCGCGCTCGCCGCCTTCGCCCGGAGGGCCTGCGGCAGCGAGAACGTCCCGTTGACCAAGCGGCCGGTGGCGAGAGAGCTCGGGTCGGAGACGCTCAGCGTCGCGTCACCCGCGGTCGAGATGACGTTGGCGGTCGTCGCCGCGGTGTACGTCTTGGCGACGCCCGGGGTGAAGGCCCCGAAGCCCGCCGGCGTACCCAGCGAGAGCGACAGCGTGGCGGGCACCGACGCGCCCGCGCTCTGGTCGGCGGTGACCTTCTGGACCGTGATGCCGTTGCCGCCGAACTCGGCCCAGTTGAGGTTGAACAGGTTGCCGCCCGTCGCGCCACCGGTCACCGCACGGAACACGAAGAACAACTCGTGCTTGCCCGCCAGCGAGATCGGGAACGTCTGCGTCGACCAGACCGCCGCGGCGGTCGTGCTGCCGGTCGACGTGAGGTTCGCCGTGGTCACGATCGGCCCGGTGATCGAGTCGGCGCGGACCTCGATCGCCGCCAACGGCGAGCCGACCGTGCGCGGCGTGCCGTTGGCCGCCGGTTGCACGTCCGCGACGCGGAACGACACGGTGTCGATCTGGAACAGGTTGAACGGACCGTTGAGCTGGATCCAGTCGGCCGCCGCGAGGCTGCCGCGGTGCACGCCGGCACCGTTGTCCGTGTTGGCGGCCGTGTTCGTGCCGGACTGATTGACGACGAACTCGACCTCCTGGTGCTTCTGACGGATCTGCGTCTGGCTGACCGAGCTCAGCGGCGGCGCCTGACCGCCTGAGCCGCCCTTGTCCGTGTACGTCGCGCTGATCACGCCGAAGACGTTGCCGCCGTGCGACACGTCCTGGGCGTTGGTGGGCAGCAGGCCCGTGCAGCCGGTGGCGGTGAACTCGCCGTGGCCGTGCGTGTCATGGCCGAGCACGAACGTCACCTGGACGTCGCTGCAGTTGATCGATGGATCCTCCGGGTCGGTGACGGTGACCTTGTACGCGATGTCATCGCCGAAGGCGAACGTCCCGCCCTCGATCGGCGCGTTGACCACGATCGTCGGGCTGGTGTTGCCCGCGGTGATGAGCGTGCTCGTCGCGGTCTTCTCGCCGGAGGAGTCGTAGACCGTCAGGATCGCCGTGAAGCGGCCGGCTTTGGTGTAGGTGTGCGAGGGGTTGGCCTCCGTCGACAGCGGCGAGCCGTCGCCGAAGTCCCACTCGTAGCGGATCGAGTCGCCCGGATCCTCGTCGAGCGTCCCGGCGCTGGAGAAGTTGACCGTCAGCGGCGTCGGGCCGTCGGTGCGGTCCGTGCTCAGCACGGCCTTCGGCGGCCGCTTGCCCTTGACGTAGTCCCAGCGGTAGATGCCGGCGTCCAGGTTGGGCGTGAAGAAGCCGTCGCCATAGGTCATCAGGTAGAACGAGCCGTCCTTGCCCCACTGCATGTCCATCGGGTTGTCGCACTCGAAGGCGAACGCGGTGCCACCCACGGCGCCGCAGTCGAGGAACCCGTTGATCTTGAAGACGCGATTCTGCGAGTCGAGCTTGACCTCGCGCATCGTGTCCTGCGTGAACTCGCCCAGGACCACGGAGTTGTCGTAATAGGGCGGGAACTTCTTCGCGTTCGGGTTGGCCGCGTCGAAGTGGTACTTGGCGATGCCATGCGGGCCGACGCCACCGGTGTAGAGCTCCGGGAACAGGCGCGGGCACTCGGTCGTCGAGCCGGGCGCGATCGTGCCGGGCGTCGTGTCGTAGTAGCCGCGGCACGGGGTGCCGAGCGGCTGCGTCGCGTTGTTGTCGCGGTACGAGTACCAGATGTCCGGATCGGTCACCGGGGGCAGCTCACGCAGGCCGGGCTCGATGCCAGGCCCGCCGTCGCGCACCCAGCGCGAGTCGTTGATCTGGACCGCGGCACCGCAGTCATAGGCCTCTGGCGGGGTGGTCGCCGGGATGCCGGGCGTGGTGCTGCCGGTCGGGAACTCGCTGAAGTTCCACTTGTAGTAGCCGAGCTTGGTCGAATAGCACGTCGGCCAGCCGTAGTTGGCGGCCTTGCGGACGATCTCGTAGCGACCCGTGCCGGCCGGCCCGCGTGAGCGCTGCTGGACCTGGGAGTCCGGCGAGTAGTCCGACACGTAGGCCACATCGTTCTCGTCGACCTGCAGGCGGAACGGGTTGCGGAAGCCCATCGCGTAGATCTCGGGACGGGTCTTCGGCTGCGCCGCGCCGTTGACGACCGGGAACAGGTTGTTGGCCGGGATCGTGTACGCGCCGGTGCCGGAGCCGAGATCGGCCTTGTTGGCATCGGCGGCGGCGATGTTGTCCTTGACCTTGATGCGCAGGATCTTGCCGCGCAGGTCGTTGGAGTTCGCCGCGCCGCGGCGGGTGTCGCCGATCGGGTCCTGGAAGTTGCCGCCCCGCGTGGTTGTCGCGGTCGCGACCGTCCCACCGGTCAACGCGGCGCCGTCGGCGGTGATCTGGTTCTGGTCGGACTGCTGCTTGCCGCGGCGGAAGAACACGTTGACGTTGGCGGTCTGGACCGGGCCGCCGCTGGTCTGGATCTCGTTGGCGTCGATGTTCGAGAGGTCCTCGAGCGCCGTGTCGATCTGCGCCGCGGTGGCGTTGAACGGCAGCGCCGCCGTGGTCTGGCCGTTGAACGTCAGCGTGAACGTGCCCGCGGTCGCGCCGGTGACGCGGACGGTCTGCTGCTCGTCGGTCAGCTGGTCGTTGAACGGGCCGAAGCCGCCGGCGTTGATGCCGCCCGCCTCGTTGTCGTCGCCGGTCGGCATCCACAGGTTGCCGTGCTTGTCGAAGTCGATGTCACCCGCGACGTGGCAGCAGCGCTGGCGGTTGTCGGACACGCGCAGGATCTGCTGCTCGGAGTTGAGGTCCAGGTACGGCGGGTTGACGCCGTCCTCGACGAGCTTGAAGCGGCTCAGCTGGTTGTAGCCGATGTACGGATCCCACGCCGTGAGCGACGGGGCGTTGTTCGGCGGGGTCGTGTTCGGCGTCGTCTGGGTGACGATCTCGCCGGTCGAGAGCTTGACGTTCGTGACCGTCTGCGGCGCGTAGTAGAGGTAGATCCAGTGGTTGGTGGCGAAGTCGTTGTCGACCGCGCCGCCGTACATGCCCGTCTCGGCGTTGTTGTAGTAGACGCGCTGGGTCTGCGGCACCGCGGTGCTGCTGAAGTCGGCGACGATCGTCGTCGTGCCCTTGACCGGGTCGTGCAGGCGCACGGTGCCGGGGCGACCGGTCTGGATGATGCGGCCGTCGGGCAGCTGGTCGAACGAGATCGGCTCGTTGACGTTCGGCGGCGCCGAGATCTTGATCTGCTGGTAGTTCTTGAGCACCGTCGCGCCGCAGTCGCTGTAGACCGGGTCGCTCTGGCCCGTCGCCCAGCTGATCGCGCCCTTGAGATGGCTGGAGAGCGTGGCATCGAACGCGGCGGGGGTGTTGCCGAGCGCGGTGTAAAACGAGCGGCCGCCCTGGTAGTCCTTGCACCAGGAGATCGGGTGGTTGGAGCCCATCGTGCCGCCCGCGATGCCATCGAGCGTGTTGCCCTGCGGCTGCGCGCTGAACGGGTCCTCGACGACGGTGTCGAGCACATGCGAGACGCCGCGGACGTTGGTCGAGAAGTTGTAGAAGTTGTCGGTGCGGTCCCAGTACTCGGGCAGGCTCTTGCTCGCGTCGTGGACGCGGTCGAACACCTTCAGCGTGCCGGTCTGGACGTCGGTGCGGCTCGAGGCGCGCGTGCCGAGCAGGTTGGTCAGGAACGTCCACGGCGAGTCGGTCTCCACCGCCGAGCCGACGCCGACGAAGCCGCCGCCCTTGCGGAAGTACGCCTCGAAGTTCGCGCGCTGGGCGTCGTTGAGCGGGCTGGCGATGCCCGTGTTGAGGAACACCACCGCCCGGTAGGTGTCCAGGTTCGCCGGGGTGAACTGCGCTCCCACGTCGGCGGGAGCCGGGGCGGTGACGGTGTAGTTGCCGCTCGCCGCGCCGGACTGGATCGACGCGATGCCGGCGGCTGACAACGCGTCCTGCGTGCTCGTCACGACGAGCACCTTCGCGGGTTCGGCGGGTGCCGCCTTGATCCGCTTGGCCTGCGCTGTGGCAGGCACGAGCAGAGCCAGACTCAGCAGAGCCAGGCCCGTGCTTCTCCTCCTCATGTGGACTCCTTTTGTCCTGCGAGTGACCCTATTCGGCTCCGTCCCAATGCTCCACGGAACGGCGCCTTCCGACCCCCACAGGGGACCCCTCCGTCCACTTCGTCGGGTCCCCGCACGAATCTCTCACGAACCAGTCATCCGCGTCAAGCGCAATCTCGCCGCCGGTCGGGTCGCTAGAACACGTGGGGCAATGAGCGACGTTCCGACCGTCCTCCTGTTGCACGGGATGCAGTCCAATCGCGCCACCTGGTGGCGGGTGGGACAGGACCTCACCGACCTGGGCTGGCGTGTGCTCGCCGTCGATCTGCTCGGCTACGGCGGGCGGGTCGGCCCGCGGTCGGCGACCGTGGAGACGATGGCCAATGACGTGCTCACCCAGGTGCACGGCCAGCGCGTCGACCTGATCGTCGGCTACTCGCTCGGCGCGATCGTCGGGCTCAAGCTGGTCGGGCTGCGGGCCGGGCGGGTGCGCGGGATCGCCCTGGAGGACCCGCCGGCCGCGAACGGCTCACTCGATCTCGGGCTCATCGCCACGAGGCTCGAGGCCGCGGTCGCGCGCTCGCACGCCGACCCCGAGGCGGAGGTCGCCGGCCTGCTCGCGTCGCACCCGTTGTGGGCCACCGACGATGCGCGGCGGCTGGTCCAGAGCCAGCGCTCGCTCGACGTCGAGCACGTCGGCGCGTTCCTGCGCGCCAACCACTGGGACCTGCCAGAACTGGTCGCCGCCAGCCCGGTTCCGGTCCACCTCCTCACCGCGGCACTCGAGAGCGAGAGCGCGCTGTTGGAGCCCGACCGCGGAACGCTGCTGTCGACGCTGCCGCCCGAGCGGGTGAGCCGGATCACCGGCGGGCACACGCTGCACCGCGACCGCCCGGCGCTGTGGCTCAACGCGGTGTTGACGTTCGCCGAGTCGCTCGGCCTGCGCGCGCCCGTCCGCGCCTGACGTCGAGCCGGCACATCAGCGAGCGAACGCGAGGCGGGCGGTGCCGAGGAGCTGGCCGCCGTCGAGTGGGCGGATCGGCAGGAGGTTGATGAACAGCGCGATCGCGTTGAAGCCGATGGTGTAGGCCGCAACCCGGTCGATCGCGAGGGCGAGCGCCGTGCCCTCCTCCACGACGTTGCCGAGGGCGCCCGACGCGAGGACCGCGGCGATCAGGACGGCGAGCGTCGCCGCCGGGCCCGCCGCGATGATCAGCGCGTGCCGGCCGGGACGGATCCGGCCGTCGTCGTCGAACTCGACGAACCCGCCGAACAGGTTGAGCTCGATCGCGGTCGGGTGGGCGCCGAGCGCGCGGCCGGCGAACAGGTGGCCGAGCTCGTGGATGAGGATCGAGAGGGCGAACGCCAGCACGACGCCGAGCCCCACGAGCAGCACGTAGCCGGGGCCCGGGGTCGTCTTGATGACGTCCAGCGTCCCGTACCGGTCCAGCCAGGCCGCGGCCGCTTCAAGGTCGCCGCGCGGCATCGGCGGCGTCGGCGCGATCCGCATGTCGTCCAGCCCGCGCGTCGCGCGGTAGGCGGCGAACAGCGCCACGACGACGAACAGCGGCGAGACGCGCAGCGGCACGCCCGCGATCCGCAACTGAGGTCCTCCCGGCCAGAGCTCCATCGGGGCCCGTATCGGCGCGAGCCCCGCTGGAGTTGACACGTTGGCGCTACGTCTGGACGCGGGACCGCGCGGCGGCCAGGAGCCCGGCCCCGAGCACCATGACCGCGTTGAACGCGGCGACGAACATCGCGACACGTTCGATCGCCACGCCCGTGATCGAGTCGTCGGGGGCCGCGCGGGCGACCGCGACGCTCGTCAGGAGGAGCGCCAGCGACGCGGCCGACCCGGCGGCGGCAGCGGCCCTACCAGCGGCGGCTCTGCCGGGGGCGGGCGGTGCGGCAGGGCCGTGGGCGCAACCGCCCGCGTGGAGCGCGTGGGCGGCGCGCTGGTGGGCCGCGAACGAGAGCACGAACAGCACGGTGACCGCGACGCCGGTGGCCACGACGTGCGCGGGCGACGGCGTGGCGAACCAGAGGTAGGCCGCCACCAGGTCGCCCTCTTGCGAGCTGCTCAGCAGTGTCGGGGGCAACGACCGCATCGTGACCTCCGTGAGCCCGCTCGCCGCCTGCCAGCCCGCCACGGGCGCGACGACGACCAGCGGCGGCGGGATGCGCATACGGGCGTATCGGCGGGCAGCACGCCGACTATGAGCGGGCCTGCCGCGCTGTGGACGCGCTACGCCGGTTGTGCCACCTGCGCCGGGGCGAGCGCGAAGTCGTAGGTCACGGTGCCGTCGACGGGCGTGACCACGAGGTCCTCCTTGACGGCGCCGGCGACGTCGCCGTCGAGGTACTCGCCGCCCTTGAAGAACAGCTGCGTGATCAGCGGCTCGTGGCCCTCGGCGCCGACGATCAGGTGGACGTGGGCGGGCCGCCACGGGTGCCAGTCGCAGGCGGCGACCATCGCGCCGGTCGGACCGTCGTGCGGGATCGTGTACGGCGCCGGGAGGATCGTGTTGACGGTGTAGCGACCGTCGGCGTCGGTGATGACCTTGCCGCGGAAGATCCCCGCCGGAAGGTCCGGGTGAAAGCCGGAGTAGAAGCCCTCGGCGTCGGCGTGCCAGACGTCGAGCACCGCGCCGGCGAGCGGGGCGCCGTCGGCGTCGGTCACGCGGCCGGTGAGCGTCAGTGGGTCGCCGGGCTCGTCCGCGCGGCGCGGGAGCTCGAACGGCGCTTCCAGGACGGGCGCGTCGGGCAGGTGGTACGGGCCGAGGATCGTGCCCGTCGAGCCCGCGCGCCCGCGGAACGCGTTGCGCTCGACGGTCGTCTCCACGAACACGTCGAGGAACAGCGGCCACTCCCCCGCCTCGCCGACGTCGATCAGCCACTGCTTGGCCGTCGCGTACTCCTCGTAGGTCACGTCGTGCTCGACGATCACGCCGCGGATCGCGTCCAGCAGCGAGCTCACCAGGGTCTCGGCGCGGTTCATGTCTTCTCTCCTCTGTCGATCGCCGACGGGTGCCGCGCCAACGCGGTCACCCGGATGTCCATGTACGGGAAGAGCGGCAGTGCGCTCACGAGCTCATGCAGCTCGTCGGTGGAGCTGACGTCGAAGATGCTCACGTTGGCGTAGCGGCCGGCCACCCGCCACAGGTGCGCCCAGCGGCCGTCCCGCTGCAGCTCCTGCGCGTACGCCTTCTCGCGCGTCACGAGGTCCGCGCGTGCGGCCTCGGGCATGTCCGGCGGAAGGTGGACGGTCATCTCGGCCATGAAGATCATCGATCAAGCCTGAAGTGCTCGAGGCGGTCCTCGTCGAGGTCGATCCCGAGGCCGGGCCGCGGCCGCGGCGCCATGTGACCGTCGCGGATCTCCGGCGGCTCCGCCAGCAGGTCGTCGGCCAGGTCGAGGAAGTTCGTCGCCTCGGCGGGTCGCCGAGCGGTGGCGCTGAACGCCGACGCGAACGTCACGGTCGCCAGCGCGCCGATCCCGCCCTCGTACTGCGAACCGACCACGACGGGGGTCGTGCGCCCGAGCGTCAACCCGAGGATGCGGCGCGACTCGGTGAACCCGGTTCGCGCGACCTTCACGCTGACCATCCCGACCGCACCGTCGTCGAGCTCGCGGGCGACGTGGGCGAGGCTGATGCAGCTCTCGTCGCCGACCAGCGGCACGGTCCAGCGCGCGGCGAGGCGGGCGCGGCCGCGGCGGTCCTCGATCGCGATCGGCTCCTCGATCGCGGCGACGCCGAGCTCGGCCAGTTCCTCGCCCGCGCGTTGCGCCTGTTCCAGCGTCCAGCCGCGGTTGGCGTCGACGTAGAGCTCGGCGTCCGGCAGTGCTTCGCGGATCGCCTTCGTGGCGGCGACGTCGGTCTCGACCTCGCGCCCGACCTTGACCTTGAACGTCCGGATGCCGTGCCGCTCGTGCATCGCGACCGCCTCCTCGGCCATGGCGTGCGGCTCGTCGAAGCTGACCATGTGGGCGACGGGCACCGCCGGCGCGAAGCCGCCCAGCAGCGCCGCGCAGGGCGTGCTCAGGAGCTGGCCGACGAGGTCCCAGACCGCGAGGTCGATGGCGCCGCGCGCGACCCGGTCGCCGGGCGTCCCGCCGCAGCGCGCGTCGATCAGCTCGGTGGCGAGCGGATCGATGCCCTCGAGCGCGGGGCCGAGCCGGTGGCGGATCGCCGCGACGATCGTCGCCTGCGTCTCGCCGTAGGTGTACGGGCGCGGCTGCGCCTCGGCCTGCCCGACCAGCCCTTCGCCGGCGTGCACGCGCACGAGCACGTTGTCCGCCCGTTCGACCGCGCCCGAGGCGAACCGCCCCGGCACGCGGTAGGGCACCGAGTAGGGGATCGCCTCGACCTTGGTGATGGTCGCGGTGCCGCGTGCGGCTACCAGCCCCATGTCTGCTCCAGGTCCGCCTCGTGCGGGGAGACGCGGCCGAAGACGCCGCGGTGGAACAGCAGCGGCTCGCCCCGGCGGGAGTCGAGATGCTCGACGTGGCCGAGGTAGAGCGTGTGGTCGCCCGCCTCATGGCAGGCGTGCAGGCTGCAGCCGACGTGGGCGATCGCGCCGCGCACGAGCGGGACGTCGCCTTCGTGGACGAACAGCTCGCCGGGCTCCGCGAGGGGGCGACCAGCGAAGTGCCAGGCCGTGCGCTCCTGGTCGCAGCCGAGCACCGAGACGCCGAAGCGGCGGGTGTCCGGCAGCAGGCGGTGCATCTTCGCGCGGTGGTCGATCGAGACGAGCACCAGCGGCGGGTCGAGTGACACCGACGTGAACGCATTGGCGGTCATCGCGTGGATCTCGCCCTCGCGCTCGGTGGTGACGACGGTCACGCCGGTGCAGAAGCGGCCCAGCGTCCGGCGCAGGTCGGCGGGGGCGACGGTCGTCTCAGGCGGCATGCGCCACCGCCAAGCGCGCACGCAGCGTGCTCGAGCTGATCTTCTCCCGCCGGCCGACCTCGTGGAGCAGCGGGACGGTCTCGACGTCCACGCCGAGTGCGCGGATCGCGTCCGGCGTCCCCTCGCGGCCGCGGCCAAGCGCGAAGTCCTCACCCACCACGAGCGCGCGCATGCCGAGGTGGTCCACGAGGTGCTCGACGAACTCCGCCGCGGGCATCCCCATCAGCGCACGCGTGAACGGGACGACCACGACGTCGTTCGCGCCCGCGCGCTTGAGGCGGATCACGCGCTCGTCCAGACCGCAGAGGTCCGGGAGGCCAGGCGGCTTGGCGACCGCGTCGGGGCGGGGCGAGAACGTGACAGCGGTGAGCGGCAGCCCGCGCGAGCGAGCGACGTGCGCCGCGCGGGCGACGAGCGTCCGATGGCCGCAGTGCACGCCGTCGAACGTGCCGGCCGTCACCACACATGGGGTGTGGTGAGTTCTGAAGAGGCGCTCGATCACGACAGGAAGCGGTTGACGTCCGTCGGGTTGATCAGGTCGGGCGCGGTCCAGCCGTCGAGGTCGTACTCGGCCATGCAGGTCTCGGCGAAGCCCTTGTAGGCGTCGGCCTGGCCGGTCGCCTGGGCGTTGAGCAGCACCTCGAGGCGGATGTTCTCGTGGTTGCCCGCGTAGTTGCGCTCGTAGAGCTCGTGGCGGCCGCCGAACTCGGTGCCGACGGCGTCCCAGATCAGCTTCATCAGCTTCACGCGCTCGACCGAGTCGTAGCCGTTGGAGCCGCGCACGTAGCGGTCCAGCAGCGGCCGCATGTCCTCGTTCTTGAAGTCGACGGCGTGCGAGTTCATGTAGATCAGCGCGCTGCCGAGGTCCTGCTCGATGATCTCCTTGATCCGCGGGTAGGCCTGGGTGGCGAAGACGCGGTAGCTCAGCCCGTAGTCGAGCTTCGGCAGCACCGTCCCGCCCGCCCACTCGTCCGGCGTGCGCGCCATCGCGTCCGTCAGGCCCCAGAAGAGGTTGCGCCACGCGAGCACCTCGCCCACGCGGGCCTGGACGCCGCGGAAGTCCTTCGCGCCTGTGGCATCGACGCCCTTGAGCAGCAGGCCGGCGATGAAGTCGAGCTTGACCGCGAACCGCGTGCAGCCCTGGAAGGTGAAGCGGGGGATGAACCCGCTGGCCGGGAAGAACGCGTTGATCTTGTCGACGTCGCCGTAGACGAAGACGTTCTCCCACGGGATCAGGACGTTGTCGAAGATCAGGATCGAGTCGTTCTCGTCCAGCCGGCTCGACAGCGGGTAGTCGAACGGCGAGCCCATGACCTCGGCGGTCATCTCGTACGACGGGCGTGAGATCAGCTTCAGCCCTGGCGCGTTCATCGGGACCGCGAAGATCAGCGCGAACTCCTTGGTCTTGATCGGCGCGGCGCCGTAGTGGGCGACGAAGTTGTAGTTCGTCAGCGCGCTGCCGGTCGCCACGACCTTCGCGCCCGAGACGATCAGCCCGTTGTCGGTCTCGCGCTCGACGTGCACGTACACGTCGCGCACCTCGTCGATGCCACGGTCACGGTCGATCGGCGGGTTGACGATCGCGTGGTTGAAGTACAGGCAGCGCTCCTGGGAGTCCTTGTACCAGCGGTGCGCGTTCTCCTGGTAGGGGTCGTAGAACTCGGCGTTGGCGCCGAGCGTGGCCAGGAAGCTCGCCTTGTAGTCGGGAGAGCGACCCATCCACCCGTAGGTCAGCCGCGCCCACTGGGCGATGGCGTCGCGGTCGGCGACCTGGTCGGCCGCGTTGCGCGGCGCGCGGAAGAAGCGGTGGGTGAACCCGCCGTTGCCCGTGTCGGTCGGGCACGTGAGCACGTCCGCGTGCTGCGGATCGTGCAGCGCGTCGTAGAGCCGGGCGACCATGCGCGTCGCGTTGCGGAACGCCGGATGCGTGGTGACATCGGCGACGCGCTCGCCATACGCGTAGATCTCGCGTCCGTCACGGATGCTCTCGAGGTACTCCGCGCCCGTCATCGGCAGCACGGTGGCGGGAGCCTGTGTCTCAACGGCCATCTCTCTCCTTCGAATCGCCTGGCCGAGGAAACTACGGTCGATTGTGTAACGACTCAAGACGAATCTGCAACGGATTGAGACCGAAACTGCAACAATTCTGCGGAGTCATGGAGCTCCGACACCTGCGAGCGTTCGTCGCGGTCGCCGAGGAGCGGCACTTCGGCCGCGCCGCCGACCGCCTGCACATGGCCCAGCCGCCGCTCTCGCAGCAGATCCGGCGTCTGGAGGCAGAGCTCGGCGTCGAGTTGCTGCACCGCACGACGCGGCGGGTCGAGCTCGCGCCCGCGGGCGAGGTGCTGCTCGACCGCGCCCGCTCGATCCTCGCCGACGCCGACGCCGCCGCGGAGGACGCACGCCGCGCCGCGGGAGGCGAGGTCGGCCGGCTCGCGATCGGCTTCACCGGGTCGGCGACGTACGCGCTGCTTCCGTCGCTCGCGACCGCGTTGAGAGATCGGCTGCCGGGCGTCGAGCTCGAGCTGCGCGGTGAGCTGCTCACCCCGGCCCAGGTGAGCGGGCTGCACGACGAGACGCTGGACATCGCGCTGCTGCGGCCGCCGGTCCGCGACCGCGCGCTCGCGCTCGAGGTCGTCCGCTCCGAGCCGCTGGTCGCCGTGCTGCCGGAGCGTCACCCGCTGGCGGCACTCGACGCGGTCCCGGTCGCGCGCCTGGCGACCGAGCCGTTCGTGAGCTACCCCTCGCACTTCCGCTCGACCCTGCACGACGCGGTCGAGGACGCGTGCGCCGCCCACGGCTTCGCCCCGATCGTCGCGTTGGAGGTCTCGGAGACCGCGACGCTCGTGTCGTTCGTGGCGGCGGGCATCGGGGTGTCGCTCGTGCCCGAGTCGGTGATGCGGCTGACGGTCGCGGGCGCGATCTACCGGCCGCTGGCCGATGAGCCGGCGCGGGTCGAGCTCGCGCTCGCCCACCGGCGCGGCGACGAGAGCCCGGTGCTCGCGAGGGCGCTCGAGATCGTGCGCACGACGCTCAAGTAGGGGCGACGAGCGCGAGCGCCATCAACGCCGCGGTGATCGCGACGGTGCCGATCGGTATCCAGCGCCGCCGTCGCCAGCGCGGCCGATGACCGCTCCCCGCGTAGCCCAGGCACGCGACGGCGCCCGCGAGCAGCAGCGCGTCCATCGAGGCCATCGTGAGCGCCCAGAAACTCCAGTCCACGACCTCGCCCCACGTGTCCGGGTGCACGCAGCACGGGTCCCCGTCGCTGATCAACGGGTCGGGCCGCTGGGCGGCGATCACCGCGCTCAACATCACCCACAGCGCGCCGTAGAGGGAGAGCAGGACCGCCCCGAGGCCGACGAATGCGCTGACGAGGCGTCCCATCGGCGCCACCGTAGGGCGCGCGTGTCGAGACGTCTCGCACGCGCCGTGCGCATTCCGTGCAGACAGCTACGCGAACGATGCCGCCATCATCAGCGCCAGGCCGCCGGCGGCGAGGATCGGCAGCCAGCGAAGGCTGCGCCAGCGCGGCCAGCGGCGCTCGCTCGCGTAGCCGAGGAGCGCGACGCCGCCAGCGAAGATCAGCGCGTCGGTCGAGGCCAGCGTGAGCACGATGAACAGGTCGTCGAGCACCGGCCGCTGCACGACGAACGACGCGGCGAACAGGACCCACACGGCGCCGAAGAACGAGAGCCCGACGATGGCGATGCCCGCGAGCATCGCCGACACGCGACCGACGAAGACGATCACTCCGTCAGCGTAGTCGACGTGCGATGCTCGGCGCGCGAAAGGAGGTGATACATGGCCGATCAACGCCCCGCGACCAACGAGCGGATCCTGCGGTTGCTCGAGGAAGTGCAGGCGCAGCTCGCCGAGGTCTCGCGGCAGCAGCAGGAGCTCGCCCGGGCGCTGCGCCAGCAGTAGCCCCGAATGGCTGACCCCCGGGGTGGATGGGTGGACGGGTCGGCCGCAGCGGCGTATAACCGTGCTCATGCGATCCTCATTCGCCGTCGCGGCGGTGGTCGCCGCGGCTCTCCTCGCCGTGCCGGCTGAAGCGAAGGACGGCGTGCGGGCGAAGCTCGACCGCCCGGTGGCGCTCACCGGGGCGAAGACCGTGACGGTGAAGTGGCGACTCGTCGACGAGCACGGCGAGCCCTTCAAGGCATCCGGGATCTACCTGCGCGTGTCGTCGTGCGGCCGCGCGCGCGTCGAGGTTCCGGCGAAGGCCGAAGGCGACGGCTACGTCGCACGAGTGCGCGTCCCGCCGCGCGGACTGCGGAAGCTGATCGTCGGGCTCGAAGGGTTCAAGACCGCCGACGGGCGCACGACCCGCGCGGACCGGTACTTCCAGTTCGACCCGCCGCTCGCGCGCGACTGCCGCTAAGAGGCGGTCTCGAGCGGGATCGGGTTCGGGTGCGCCCGCGCCCACTCGACCACGTGGTCGAGGAGCCGGCCGTACAGCGCCTCGTCGGTCTCGGGGTGCTCGAAGTCGAGGATGCGGTCGATGTCGGCATTGATCTCGTCCTTGACCGCGCGGTCGAACAGCGAGGACGCGGTGAGCCGGTCGCGGACGAACTCGGCGAGGCGCTCGAAGTCCTCGTTCCAATGCGCATTGCCGTGGCGCCGGGCCTCGTCGGCGAGCTTCTCGACGGCGCGGATCAGCTCACCCTGTTCGGTCTCCGCCCGCCCGCTGCGCGGGACGTAGCGCCTGAACAGCTCCGCGGCCTCTTCCCGGTAGCGCATGGCCCGGGAATGTACGTGGGAACACCCCGGTGAGGTGTTCCCACGCAGTGACCGTCGGAGCCCTGACGCGGCGTCGTCAGCTGAGGACGCGGCCGAGCGTGTCGAGCTGCTGCGCGAACTGGCGCTTCAAGGTCCGGCCGAGGACGGGCTGCAGCAGTCGCATCGCGCCGCCGAGCTCGCCGTAGGCGCGGAAGCGCATGCGGGTGCCGTCGCCGTCGGGGTCGAGCGTGATCCGCAGGTGCACGGGCGTGCCCTCGACCACCCGCAGCGCGAACACGCGCCCCGGCTCGAACTCGGAGACCTCGACGACGGAGGCCACCTCCTTCCCACCGGGCATCCGGTGGACCTCGCGCAGGCGGGTCCCGACGGCCATCGGACCGTCGGGCACGGAGGAGACGGTGTTGGTCTGCCAGGTCGGCAGGCGCTCGGGGTCGCTCACGTAGTCGAAGACGTCGGTGGGCGAGCGGTCGAAGCGGGACTCGAGGGTGAAGTCGATCATGGGGAGGGTTCCTTGACGAGGTTCCACCAGGCGGCGAAGGCCGTCCGGCGCCAGCGATCGCCGGTGTCCTCACCCGCGAACACGCGTGCGAGGAACGGGCCGGCGAACAGGTCGAGAGCGGTGACCGGCTCGAGGTCACGGCGGATGTCCCCGCGCGTTCGACCGCGCTCGATCAGCGCCAGGCCGACGTCGCGGCGGGGGAGCAGAACGGTGCGGCGGAACGCCGCGATCAGCTCTGGATGACGCCGATGCTCGGCCATCAGCCCGCCGATCAATGCGACGTAGGCGGCGCCGTCGGCGGGGAAGCCGAGCTCGACCGCCTGCCAGAGCTCGGCGCGCGTGTC
This sequence comes from Solirubrobacter soli DSM 22325, assembly GCF_000423665.1. Taxonomy (GTDB): domain Bacteria; phylum Actinomycetota; class Thermoleophilia; order Solirubrobacterales; family Solirubrobacteraceae; genus Solirubrobacter; species Solirubrobacter soli. The sequence continues at coordinate 192,927 of NZ_KE384072.1, forward strand.
GCCGAGGTCCGGCACCGACAGGACCGGCAGCTGGGCGGCGATCACGGCGGCGACGAGTGCGGGCTTGTCGGCATGGCGACGGTAGATCGCCGGCTTGCCCACGCCCGCCTCGGCCGCCACCGCCTCGATGGTCATCCCGGCGAAGCCGGCGGTCGTCAGCAGGCGCAGGGTCGCGGCCTCGATCGAGCGGTCCACGGCTGGGTCACGTGTGCGAGCCATAACGTGACGACAACGTTACGGTATGTCGACTCCGCCGACATCAGGGCGAAACCCTGATTCGCCCGATTCGGGCGATGCGATCTCGCTCCACTCTCAATAGCGTCGGCGCATGATCGGACGAGCGCTCTTGATCGCCGCGGCCGTCGCCGCCCCTGCACAGGCGCAGGACGCGCCCCCGCGGCTGGCAGCGCCCGCCGACTGCCCCATGAACCCGAACTGCGTCCCCGGGCTCAAACGCAGCTACGACGTCGACGCGACGCCGCACCTGGTCAAGCTGACCGACCCGGACGCCGGGATCCAGGCGCTCGACGACGGCGTCGGGGAGGTCGCCGTCGCGTTCACGTCCAACCCCGCGCTCTCGCGGCCCGACATCCTCACGCTGCGCGACGACAAGCACATGGTCGGTCCCGACCGCGTCCTGCCGGTCGTGCGAACCGCGCTGCTCGACCGCTACGGATCGGCGCTCAGGCGGCGCCTGAACGAGACCTCACGCCTGCTCAGCACGCTCAAGCTGCGTGGCCTCAACCAGCAGGTGTTCGACGGGCGGGCGCCGGAGGCCGTGGGCGGGGAGTTCGTCGACGCCAACGGCCTCGGCGGCAACGCCAAGCGCCGGCCGGGGCCGCGGATCGTCGTCGGGTTCCAGGAGTTCGACGAGAACAAGACGCTCGCGTATCTGTACGCCGAGTCGTTGCGCGCGGACGGGTTCCGGGTCACCGTGCGCTCGGGCGGCGGCCTGCGCAAGGAGACGCTCGCTTCGCTGAAGGCGGGCCGGATCGGCATGTATCCCGCATACTCGGGCTCGCTGCTCGAGTACCTCGGCGGGAAGACGCTGCGGAGCGCGCTCGCGAAGCTGCGCGCCGAGCCGCTGCAGCAGTCGCGCGCGCAGAACCGCAACGCGTTCGCGATGAAGAAGGACCGCGCGGCCGCGCTCGGGATCCGGACGCTCTCCGACCTCGCGCGCGTCTGGAAGGCCGCGTCGCTAGGCCGCTTCGATCGCCTCGCGGGCCAACGACCGGAGCGCCGCCAGGCGCTCGGCCGGGTGCAATGAGCGGGCGTACTCGTGCGCGTCGGCCTCGCCGGCGATCCGCAGGACCTTGCGCGAGCGCTCCGTTGCGGAGTGGAAGAGGAACGCGCCGAGGATGTAGCCGTCGACGTCGGCGTCGCTGATCCGCGACACGGCGGTGCTCGACGGCGGGGCCGAGTGGTACTCCGGCTCGCGCGCGGGCTCGCTCGGGTCGTAGTCGTCGCGCTGGCGCCCCGCCTCGCGGCGCGCGGCGTCCATCTCGTCGGCGACCTGCCGGTGGTCGTCGGCGAGCGGCGGCACGTAGCCGACGCCGTACTTGAGCTCGACGCCGGTCAAGCCGCCGTTGGCGTGCTCCTCGACCAGCTCCTCGGCCTTCTCGGCGGACACGTCGCCGCGGGCGATCCCGCGGCGGACGAAGTCGGCGGCGGTGAACGAGAGGTCGCCGTTCTCGACGCGCTCGACGATCGCCTCCGGCAGCTCGAGCAGCCGCAGTGCCTTGCGCGTCCAGGCCGGCGGGGCGCCGACGATGCGCGAGACCTCCGCGGCGGTCAGGTCCGGGTCCTCGGCCATGATCAGCCGCGCGGCGCGGGCGAACGCGACCGGCTCGGGCTTGGTCTGGTGGAAGTTCTCGGCGAACTGCATCGAGAGCGCCTCGCGGCGCGAGATGCCGTCGACGACGGTGAAGCGCCACTCGGAGTCCTCGCCGTCGGCCTGGTCGAGCAGCCGCAGCGCCGCGTAGCGCCGGTTGCCGGCCAATAGCTCGTACGGGATCTCCCCGTCGCCGGTCTCGCGCACCAGCGGCGGGTGCAGGAGCCCGGTCTCGCGGATCGAGACGGCGAGTTCGTGCAGGTCCTCCAACGCGCCCGTGCGCATGTTCGTCATCACGCGCACCTCGTCGAGGCGGGCGAGGATCGGGCGGTGGGCCTTGGCGGCGGTGTCGGCGACCGGGGCGCGCCGGAGGTCCTCCCCCAGCGCTTCACGCGCCTTGCGGGCCTCCTCCTCGCGCATCTGCGCGACGGCTTCCTCGGCTTCTTGGAGCTTGTCTACGGACATCGGGCGCGACACTCAAGCAGGCGCGCCGGATAGTCCCTCGACCGTTTCCCAGAAACTGCGGCGATCTGTTTCGGACTCCCGGTGCAGCCCGAGGTAATGCTCCGGACGGGGCGCGCGGTCGTGCCAGAAGCGCCCCGATGGGACGTCCGCGCCGCACAGCCACACGAACGTGTCCGCGCCCTGCTGCGGGGTGCGCAGGATCGGGCGGGTGAGCTTGGAGAAGCCGGGAAGCGAGTGCGTGATGCCGGGCGTGTCGACCCACCCCGGATGGCCGCTGGACGCGTGCACCCCGCGCCTCGCCCACTCCCCCGCCAGCACGACCTGCATCCGCTTGGTGCGGGCGTACGCGGTCACGCCTTTGTACTCGCCCTTGGCGTACTCGACGTCGTCGGTGACGAGCTTCTGTGTGTACATCCCGCCCGACGACACCCAGATCGAGCGTTCGGCCGGCAGCAGCTTCGTGAACAGGTGCGGGCCGAGGACGTGGGTGGCGAGGGCGAGCTCGTGGCCCTCGGCGGTCAGGGTGCGCGAGGGCGGCATCACACCCGCGTTGTGGATGACCGCGTGCAGCGGCCCTTCCCACCTCGCGGCGAAGGCGCGCACCTCGGCCAGCAGGCTCACATCGAGCTTGTGCACCGCGAACGGCAGCGCCGCGTCCCCGCGCACCGCCACGTGCACCGTCGCCCCGGCACGCGCGAGCCCGTCCGCGATCGCCCGCCCGAGGCCGCTCTTCGCGCCCGTGACGAGCACGACCTTGCCGTCGAGCCGCGGCATCGGTCCCCACGACCGCCGCCGCAGGAGGTAGCCGACGTTCCCGTAAGTCACCATCTACGCGATGGACGCCGATGTGATCGTCGTGGGCGGAGGGCTGGCCGGCCTGGTGGCGACGGCCGAGCTCGCCGCGGCCGGCAAGCGCGTGATCCTCGTCGAGCAGGAGCCGGAGGCCTCGCTCGGCGGGCAGGCGTTCTGGTCGCTCGGCGGGCTCTTCATGGTCGATAGTCCGGAGCAGCGGCGTCTACGGATCAAGGACTCGCGCGAGCTGGCGTGGCAGGACTGGCTCGGAACCGCCGGCTTCGACCGGCCCGACGACCTGTGGCCGCGGCGCTGGGCCGAGGCGTACGTCGACTTCGCCTCCGGCGAGAAGCGCGCGTGGCTGAGCGGCATGGGCGTCAAATGGGTGCCGAACGTCGGCTGGGCCGAACGGGGCGGGTACGGAGCGATCGGGCACGGCAACTCCGTCCCGCGCTTCCACCTCACCTGGGGGACCGGGCCGGGCGTGCTCGAGCCGTTCCTGGAGCGCCTCGGGGGCGCCGACGTGCGCTTCCGCCACCAGGTCGACGAGCTGAGCGTCACCGCCGGCGCCGTCGACGGCGTCAAGGGCACGATCCTCGCGCCCGATGCCGCGCGGCGCGGCGCGCCGAGCAACCGCGACGCCGTCGGGTCGTTCGAGCTGCACGCGGGCGCGGTGATCGTCACCTCGGGCGGCATCGGCGGCAATCACGAGCTGGTACGGCGCAACTGGCCGGAGCGGCTCGGCAAGGCACCGCGACGCATGGTCTCCGGCGTCCCCGCCCACGTCGACGGCCGCATGATCGAGATCACGCGGAAGGCGGGCGGAACGGTCATCCACCCCGACCGGATGTGGCACTACACGGAGGGGATCCGCAATTGGGCGCCGATCTGGCCCGACCACGGCATCCGCATCCTCCCCGGCCCGTCCTCGCTGTGGCTCGACGCGACCGGCAACCGCCTCCCGGTCCCGCTGTTCCCCGGCTTCGACACGCTCGGCACGCTCGCCCACATCATGCGCACGGGCCACGAGCACACGTGGTTCATCCTCACGCAGAAGATCATCGAGAAGGAGTTCGCGCTCTCCGGCTCCGAGCAGAACCCGGACATCACCGGCAAGAGCGTGCGCGAGCTGCTCAAGACCCGTATCGGGGGCGGTGCGCCGCCGCCGGTCGAGGCGTTCAAGCGCCACGGCGAGGACTTCGTGGTGGCGGCCGACCTCCCGGCGCTCGTCAAGGGCATGAACGGCATCAGCGACGTCCAGTTGGACTACGAGCGCATCGAGGCCGAGGTCGTCGCCCGCGACCGCGAGCTCGACAACCCGTACACGAAGGACCTGCAGGTGACCGCGATCCACGGCGCGCGGCGCTATCTCAGCGACCGCATCACGCGCGTCGCGACGCCGCACAAGCTGCTCGACCCCGCCGCGGGCCCGCTGATCGCGGTCAAGCTGCACATCCTCACCCGCAAGACGCTCGGCGGCCTGCACACGGACCTCGATGCCCGCGTGCTGAACACCGAGGGCGAGCCGGTTCCCGGGCTGTACGCCGCGGGCGAGGTCACCGGCTTCGGGGGCGGCGGGATGCACGGCTACCGCGCGCTGGAGGGGACCTTCCTCGGCGGCTGCCTGTTCAGCGGGAGGACGGCGGGCCGCGCGTTGCGGTGAAGCCGCCAGCGGCGCAGCAGCGGCTGGACGTACCACGTCCACAGCGCGCCCAGAGCGGCGACGGCGCCGACCACGCCGGCCACCGGGCTCTGCAGCAGGACGACCGAGACGAACAGCAGCGCGCCGACCATCGCGAGCGCCACGGCGGCCAGGCCGGCGATCGCGTAGCGGTTGGCCATCCGCACGACGTGCTCCTTGTCGTTGCAGCGGAAGAGCATGCGGTGCTGGGCACTCGGAGCGATCAGCAGCATCGCCGCCAGCCCCGCGGTGCAGAGCGTCGCGAGATAGAGGTGGCGCTGGGCGGGTCCGACGTGGCCGAAGCGCGCGGTGAACGGCACCGTCAGCAGGAAGCCGAACAGCACCTGCACGCCGGTCTGGGCGACGCGGACCTCCTGCAGCAGCTCGGCCAGGTGGCGATCCGTCCGCTCGTGCGGCGTCTCGTTGCGGGTGGATAACTCAGGTGCGAGGCGGCTCATCGTGGTCGAGCGCCCGCCGCAACCACGCGTCGCGGAACGTCCCGCCCGGGTCGAAGCGCTCGACCAGCGCGTAGAAGTCGTCCGCGCGCGGATACTGCGGCGCGCTCAGGAACACTTTGCCCCAGTGCGGGCGCGCCTGAAACACCGAAAACGCGGCCTCAAGGGGCGCGAGGGCGGTCTCGACCGCCTCCTGATCGCGGATCCACGTGAAGTGGAAGCCCACCGTGTCGCGCTCGTACATCGGGCTCATCCACAGCGCGTCGGCGGCGATCGTGCGGATCTCGCACACCTGCAGGACCGGGCGGAGCCGGTCGCCCAGCGCGCGCAGCGCACAGACCGCGTCCACAGCGTGTTCGCGGGGCAGGAGGTACTCGCTCTGGATCTCCTCGCCGTTGGACGGCGTGAAGCCCATGCGGAAGTGCGGCAGCCGGTCCCACCACGGCCCGGGGACGCCACGTTGCGCGGTCGCGTTGACCGGGTCCATGCCGATGATCGGGTGACGCTCGACGGTCGCGGGCGTGGCGTCGAAGAGCGTGTCAACGTCGGTGGACGCCTTGACCCACACCGCGTCGACCGTCGCGCCCAGGCGCGTGAACGCGCTGACGCTGTAGCCCGCGCCGGTGATCGCGTCGAAGTGCTCGGCGAGCGCGTCCCAGGAGAGGCCCTCGAAGACGCGTTGGCGCAGCTCGAACGTGGGCTGGACGTCGAGCGTCAGGCGGGTGATGACGCCGAGCGCACCGAGGCCGACGACGGCGCCGTCGAAATCCGCGTCGCCGCGGGCGAGGCGCACCACCTCGCCGTCCGAGCGCAGCAGCTCCAGGGCGCGCACCGCCGTGGCCAGGTTGCCGTTCGCGTTCCCCGAGCCGTGCGTCCCCGTCGCGATCGCGCCCGCCACGGAGATGTGCGGGAGCGACGCGAGGTTGTGCAGCGCGAGGCCGTGGCGGTCCAGCTCGACCGTCAGCTCGCCGTAGGTCAGGCCGGCGCCGAAGCTCACGCTGTCCCCGTCGATCGTCACGTCCGCCGGCAACGCGCGCAGCGACACCAGCGCATCCGCGTCGCCGATCGCGTTGAAGGAGTGGCGCGAGCCGAGCACGCGCAGGCTGCTCGCGCCCGTCACCACCTCACGCAGCGCGTCGAACGTCTGCGGGCGGTGGACCCGGGCCGCGCGGTAGGCGAAGTTCCCGGCCCAGTTATGTTCGGACATACGAGAGCTCGAAGTCGAGCCGGAACTCGTCCTCGTCCGGGCCCTTGATCTCCCACCGGCCGTCGATCCGCCCGCCGCTGAACGCGCCGATGTAGCGCTGCGCGAAGTCCGGGTCGTCGCGCTCCAGCGTCCACGTGGTCCCGTCGAACGTCATCGCGTAGATCCGGGTCACGCCGCGCGAGTCGAAGTAGTGCTGGACGAAGTCGTCCCCGTCGGCCCCGATCAGGCACAACCCGTTCGGCGCCCCGGGCAGGTCGACCTCCGAGCGCTGGAGCAGGAACGCGCCGCCCAGCGTCCACTCGAAGGTCGTCACCGCTCGCGCGTCGCCGAGCGAGCTCTCGGTGTGCCAGGTGCCGACCAGCGGTTGTAGAGCTTGCATCACGTCATTGCATCACCGCGGCTTGACCGAGACCGTCCTCGTCGTCGTGGTGCGGTTGCCGGCGGCGTCGGCGGCGACGACCCGCACCCGGACCTTGACCGTCTTGCGCGGCTTGCCGACGACCTTCTTGGCGGGCTTGAGCGTGATGCTGCGGGCGCCGGTCACGCCCACGAGGCTCTGCTTCGCCAGCGCGACGTTGTACGCGCTGATCCGGGCGCTGTTCACCGTCCCTTCGAGCGTGACGTCGAGCGAGACGGGCTCGCCGGCCGTCACCTTGACCTTCAAGCCCTTCAGGAACTCGGCGAGCTTGACCGTCTTGGGGGCGGTGAGGGTGATCGCAGGCGCGGTGGTGTCGCGGGCGGGGTCGTCGTCGGCGACCGTCAGCGTGGCGTTCGCGCCGGCCGTCGTCAGGGCGTCGGCGGGCCTGAGCGAGAGCGTGATCGTCCGGTCGGGGGCGTCGAGCGTGTCGTTCGCGATCGGGACGCTGAAGGACTTGACGGTCTCCCCCGGCTCGAACAGCAGCGGGCCGGTGACGTCCCCGGCGGTGTAGTTGACGAGGGTCGTCCCGGTCGTCGTGCCGCCGCGGACGACGCTGATCGTCGCCGTGCCGGCGCCCTCGCTCACCGTCGCGGCCGCGACGCCGAACGAGACCGTCGCGGGCGGGACGACCGCCAGGCCCTCGAGCGCCGTCGCCGTGCGGCCGATCGGCGTCAGCGCGCCGGTCGCGAGGTCGACCCGCGACAGGTACGGGACCGTGAGCGACGCGGTGCGCGTGGTCACGTAGCCGGTGCCGGACGGCGAGATGTCGAAGTTCGCGGTCTCCGCCCCGCCGAAGGCGCCGAGGCCGAGCGGGCCGATCGTCGTCATCAGGCCGGTGTTCGGATTGGCCAGGGTGACGAGCGTCGCCGGCGTCGTCGCGATGCCGTAGAGCTTCGCGGCCGGGTCGTAGGCGACCGCGGTGACGCCGGAGGCGGCGGGGCTCAGGTCGGTGTCGACGGTCTGGACGCCGGTGGCCGGGTTCACCCGCAGGTTCTTGTCCGCGTCGTTGACGACGCGCAGGCGGTCGGCGACCGGGTTGAAGTCGACGCCGTACGCGTTGCCGTGGGGGATGTTGAACGGCGCACCGATCACGGTCGCGTTCCCGTTGCCGGGGTCGATCGTGTACAGCCGCAGGGTGTCCGTCGCGCCTCCGTCGACCGCCGTGAGCGCGTACAGCCGGTCGCCGTTGCGGAAGTCGATGCCGACCACCCGCTCGGCCGGCCCCGCGGCGAGGCCGTTGATGCCGTGCGTGCTCGTGACCACGCCCGGGTTCGCGCTGTCGAACGTGATCAGCGCCTCGCCGCCGACGATGCCGACCATCGGCTCCGCGCCCGCCGGCGAGGCCGCGGTGCACACGACGAGAACAGTCAGGACACCAGCGCGCCGCCACATCGGCGTGACCTCCGGGTTCGGGGGCGCGAGAATCTATAGGAACCGATGAGCGACATCCTCCAGAGCAACCTGCGGGAGTCCAACCGCTTGCGCGTGCTGGAGCTGCTGCTGCGGCATCCCTCGCGTTCGCGGGCGGAGCTCGGGCGCCGGCTCGGGCTCTCGCGCGCGACCGTGACCGCCGTGCTCTCCGAGCTCGAGCGGGCGGGGATGGTCTCCCAGCAGTCCGAGGAGCTGGGCGACGCGGGGCGCAAGGCGATCGGGCGGCCCCCGCTGCACGTGTCGCTCGCGCCGGACGCGGCGTACGCGGTCGGGCTGGACTTCGGGCACCGCCACGTGCGCGCCGCCGTCTGCGACCTCGGCGGGACGATCGTCGCGCAGCGCTGGGCGGAGAGCGACGTCGACGAGCGGCCGTTCGAGAGCTTCGACCAGGCACGTGAGCTCGCAGCGGGCGCGCTGACCGACGCCGGCGTGGACGCGGCGCGGGTGATCGGCGCCGGGGCCGGGCTTCCCGCGCCCGTCGACGTGACGACCGGCAGTGTCTACGCCGAAGGCATCCTCCCCGGGTGGGCCGGCATCGTGCCCGCGACGGAGCTCGAGCAGCGCCTCGCGATGCCGGTGCAGGTGGAGAACGACGCCAACGCGGGCGCGATCGGCGAGCACCTCTTCGGCGCCGGGCGCGGCGTCGCCGACATGATCTACGTGCAGCTCGCGGCGGGCATCGGCGTCGGGATGATCCTCGGCGGGCGGCCGTTCCGGGGCGCGGTCGGCGTCGCGGGCGAGATCGGCCACACGACCGCGGTGCCCGGCGGGCGGCTCTGTCGCTGCGGGAACCGAGGCTGCCTGGAGACGATCGCCAGCTCGGTCGCGGTCGGCGAGCTCGTGGAGCGCAGCGGCGGCGGTGGCGGGTCGATGCCGGAGCTGCTCGAGCGGCTGCGAGCCGGCGACCGCGGCGTCACGCGGGCGTTGGCGGACGCGGGCGCGGCGGTCGGCGTCGCGCTGACGTCGATGGTCAATCTCCTGAATCCGTCGGTGCTGATCATCGGCGGCGAGCTCTCCGAGGCGGGCGACGTGCTGCTCGACCCGATCCGCGCGGAGATCGCGCGCTCGGCGCTCCCGCCCGCAGCCGCCGCCGTGCGGGTCGTGGGTGCCGAGCTCGGCACCCGCGCCGAGGCACTCGGCGCCGCGTCGATCCAGCTCGCGCGCGCACCGCAGGCGCTGGCGGAGCGGCTCGGGCCGTGAGTGTCTACGCGCGTCACGAGGAAGCCGTCCTGCGCTTCTTCATGGAGCGTGTGCGCTCGCCCGCGCTCGCGTGCGACCTGACCGCCGAGACGTTCGCGACCGCGCTGGTGGAGACGTTGGACCCGTCGCGCCAAACCGAGGCGGAGTGGGTGCTCGGGCTCGCCAACGCGCAGCTGCTGCGCGCCTACCGGGTCGGCACGGTCGACGACGCCGCACGGACGCGGTTGAAGCTGCCGCCGGTCGTGCTCGACGACCGCACGCTCGACCGCGTGTGGGGATTGCGCGGCGAGGATCGCAACGACGCGCGCAAGCCGAGGTTGTCGCCGCGGGTGGTGGTGGGCGAGGCGGCCCGCGGGCGCGGCGTGGTCGGGGCGGTCGCGGCGGGCGCGGGCGGCGCGGGCGGCGCGGCCGGCGCGGGCGGCGCGGCCGGCGCGGCCGGCGCGGCCGGCGCGGCCGGCGCGGCCGGCGCGGCCGGCGCGGGCGGCGCGGCCGGCGCGGGCGGCGCGGCCGGCGCGGGCGGCGCGGGCGGCGCGGCCGGCGCGGCCGGCGCGGCCGGCGCGGGCGGCGCGGCCGGCGCGGGCGGCGCGGGCGGCGCCGCGAGTGTCGAGTTTCGCGCGGACAGCGCGCGAACCTCGACACTCGCGAGCGGTGAGGTGGTGTTGCCGGGCCTCGCGGCTGCGTTGGACGCCGTCGCCGAGCGGCAGCGGGGCGGGCGGACGCGGCGTCGGCGGCTCGTGATCGCGGCGCGGGTGGTGCTCGCGCTGGTCACGGTCACGTGGGTGGCCGGGGAGGCGGTCATTCCCGATCGGCCGGCGTCGGCCAGCGGGCAATGGCTGCCGTACGAGACCGAGCACGCACGCGGCGAGTTCCCGCGGACGTGGTACATGGCGGAGCCGGGTAGCGCCGAGTTCACGACATTCGCGACCGGCGATCGCGTCCGCTGCGCCGCGATGGGCGCGCGGGACGCGCTCGTGTCGATCACCGCCCGCCGCCCGGACAACCCACGTTGCGCGGGGAAGGTCGAGCGGCTCCGGCACGGCCTGTGGGCGTTCGTCGTGCTCGGCCCACGGGCGCCGGAGGCGGTGCGCGACGAGGCGGCCGCGATCGTCGAGCGCGTCAGACGTCCTGCTTGAGCACGTGCAGGCCTGAGAGCGGCCCGCCGCCCGCCGCCATGAACGCGCCACCCTCGTGCAGCGAGCCGACGTCGATCGTCGCGAACCCGAACGCGTCGATGACCGCCGCGAACCGTTCCTTCGCGCCCGCGTCGTCACCCGCGTAGAAGACGACCTGGCGCCCCTCGGCATGGCGGGGGTCGGCCGCGATCACCCGCGCGAACATCGTGTTGAAGGCCTTGACGACGTGCGCGCCCGGGGCCAGCGACGCCACCCGCTCGCTGCTCGTGCCGTCGCCGAAGTCCTCGACCTGCAGCGGCGAGAAGCTGATGAACGCGTTGGTGGCGTCGATCAGCACCTGGCCGTCCCAGCTCAGCCCGGCGAGCGCGTCGGGGACCGCGCGCCACGGCACGGCGAGCAGGACGAGCTCCGCCGACGCGGCCTCGGCGACCGTCCCGGGCGTCGCGCCGACCTCCGCGGCGGCCGCGGCCAGCGACTCCCCGCCGCGGCGGCTGGCGATGGTCACGTCATGTCCGGCGGCGACCGCATGGCGGGCGACCGCCTGCCCGATGTTGCCCGCCCCGAGGATTCCGAATCTCATACCGCGACCCTACGGGTGCGGCACATCGTTCCCTCTAGGACGCGTTGCTTGACGTACGGAGTAATTTGTCCGCCGCCTCGCGGAACCGTGAGACGTTGGCCAGCTTGATGTCCTCGTAGCCGCGGACGACGTCCGCGAGATCCGCGACGTCGACCGCGACCGACGCCGGCGCCGAGGCCACCAGAGCGAGGTACTCCTCGGGCAGCGCGCGTTCCACACGCCGCACCTCGGCCCGCCCGAACGGGTCGAACGCGGTCCCGCGCAGACGCCGCCCAGCCCGCAGCAGCCGGAACGCCGGGACGAACCAGGCGCCGAGCTTGAGCTTGCGGTCCATCCCCAGCGCCCGCAGGACCGGCGGGTGCAGGAGGAACTTGACCTTCGCCCCCTCGGGCAGATCGCGCAGGCCGAGCAGGTGCAGGCGCGCGACCTCGTACTCGTCCTTGTAGGCGGTCAGCTTGTGCAGGCCGCGGGCGACCGCGAGCGTGAGCGCGTCGTCGCCGCGCGCGGCCACGGTCTCCAGCGCCTCTGCGTAGCGCTCGGCGGCACGCCGCCCGCCCCAGCCGACCAGGTCCGGGATGCGGATCTCCAGCAGCCGCCGCAGCTCGCCCTCGGCCGGCGCGAGCCGGTCGACGAGCGCGCGCTCGGCCCGCGTCAGCTCCACGCGTGCCTCACGCGGCGCGAGCAGCTCGGCCACCGCCTCGGGCGCGCCGACGACCGCGCGGCCCCAGTCGAACGCGAGCAGGTTCTGCTCGACCGCCACCCCGTTGAGCTCGAACGCCTGCCGCAGCGCGCCCAGCGAGACCGGGATCGTCCCCAGCTGCCACGCGGCGCCGAGCACCATCACGTTCGCGGGCATGTGGTCGCCGAACAGCTTCAGCGCCAGCTCCTGCGCGTCGAAGAAGCGCGCCTCGCGCGTGGCGGCGTCGATCCCCGCCCGCGCGGCACTGAGGTCCGGTGCGCCGGCACGCACGTTCACCACCATCTCAGCGGTGGGAACGACGCTGGTGGAGATCGCCGCCACGGTCCGTGCCGGATCGGTCATCGCGAGGTGCTGAGCGGTCGCGGTGGCGATCACGTCGAGGCCGACGAGCACATCGACCGCGCCCGCCGACGGGGTCGGCACGCCGCCGTCGCCGCCGATGTGCACGTCCGAGGAGACCGGGCCCGCCTTCTGCGAAAGCCCCGTCATGTCCAATCCCTGGACGGAGCGGCCGTCGAGCATCGCGGCCATCCCGAGCACCTGGCTGACGGTCACGACACCCGTGCCGCCGATCCCCACGAGCCGCACGCGGGCCTCCGACACAGCGATCGTCGGCTCGCCCAGGTCCGGCGCGGCCGGCGCGACCTTGCGGGCCGCCTTCGGCGCGATCACCTCCATGAACGACGGGCAGTCGCCCTCGAGGCAGGAGAAGTCCTTGTTGCACGAGCTCTGGTGGATGCGGGTCTTGCGGCCGAACTCGGTCTCGACCGGCTCGACGGACAGGCAGCCCGACTTCTCGCCGCAGTCGCCGCAGCCCTCGCAGACGCGCTCGTTGATCCGGACCTCCTGCGGCGGCGCCGCCACCGTCCCGCGCTTGCGGGCACGGCGCAGCTCGGTCGCGCAGGCCTGGTCGTGGATCAGCACGGTCACGCCCTCCACCGCGGCGAGCTCCTTCTGCGCGCGCCGCAGCTGCTTGCGCGGGCGGACCTCGTAGGAGACGCCCTCGTGCCGCGACGGGTCCTCGGTGGTGACGATCACCCGCTTGACGCCCTCGGCCTTCAGCGAGCCGATCAGGTCGGTGATCGACATCCCGCCCGGGACGTCCTGCCCGCCCGTCATCGCGACCGTGCCGTTGTAGAGGACCTTGTAGGTGACGTTCAGCTTCGCCGCCACCGCCGCGCGGATCGCCAGCGAGCCCGAGTGGTGCAGCGTCCCGTCGCCGAGGTTCTGGACGAAGTGGCGTGGCTCGAGGAACGGCGCGGCGCCGATCCACTGCACCCCCTCCCCGCCCATCTGCGTGAGCCCGCGCACGTCGCCCGCATTCGCGCCGCCGAGCATGACCATCGTGTGGCAGCCGATGCCGGCGCCGACGAGCGTGGAGTCGTCGACCTGGGTGGAGGTGTTGTGCGGGCAGCCGGAGCAGAAGTGCGGCGCGCGGGTCGCGCCGACGAGCGGGACCTCGACCACGCGGGGCGCGAACGGCACGCCGAGCCGCGGCGCCAGCACGGCGGCGATCTTGTCGGCGTTCAGCGCGCCCGTCGACGGCACGAGCCGGGCGCCCGCCTCGTCGCGCTCGCCGAGCACGCGCGGCCCCACGCCGTAGAGCGCCTCTTTGACGAGCCGCTCGAGGAACGGGCCCTTGTCCTCGATGACGACGATCTCGTCGAGCCCGGCCGCGAACTCGCGGACGATCCGGGGCTCCAGCGGGAACGGCATGCCGATCGCCAGCACGCGGACGTCGTCGACGCCGAGGTCAATCAGGGCCTGCAGCGTCTGCTGGGCGGCGACGCCGGAGGCGACGACCCCGAAGCGGGCGCCCGACGGCCCGACGATGCGGTTGACCCCGTTCAGCCGCGCGTATTCCAGAGCCAGCGGCAGCCGGACCTCGCGCAGCGTGCGCTCGAGCTCGAGCGAGTGCGGCGTCAGCAGGTGCGGGCTCGGGCGGTGGACGTACGGCGCGCCCTCCCACTCGAGGATCGGCATCAGCGGGGTGATGCGGCCCGCGCCGACCTGGATCGCGGCGGTCGCGTCGGCGACCTCGGTCGGGACCTTCAGCGCCGACCACAGCCCCGAGGCGCGCGAGCACGCGATCGCGTGGCGGCCGAGATCCAAGGCTTCCTGCACCGTCCCCGGTGCGAAGACGGGAACCTCGAGCGCCGCCAGCAGCGACTCCGACGCGCTCGGCAGCGTCGAGGACTTCGATTGCGGATCGTCGCCGCACAGCGCGAGGACGCCGCCGTTCGGGTCGGTGCCGGCGTAGTTGCCGTGGCGGATCGCGTCGGCGGCGCGATCGACGCCGGGCGCCTTGCCGTACCAGACGCCCAACACGCCCTCGACCCGCGCGCCCGGCAGCTGGGACGCCATCTGCGAGCCCCAGACCGCGGTCGCCCCCAGCTCCTCGTTGACGCCCGGCCGGTGGACGAGCCCGTCGACGTTCAGTCGCGCCAGCTCCTTGTCCAGCCCGCCCAGCGGCGAGCCCTGATAGCCCGAGGCGAGGATGCCGCGGCGCGGGCCGTCGGCAGCGCGCTGATCGATCAGCAGGCGCACGAGCGCCTGGACGCCGGAGAGGAAGACCTGGCCGTCAGCGGCCTCGTAGCGATCCGCAAGCCGCGCGGGACGCCGGTGGGAGATCGGGAGCACCGCCATTGGTAAAAAAGTAGACCAAGCGGTGCGAACCATCAACCCCGGAGCCGGTTGACGAATACCGGTACGCCCGCTGCGGCGCATCCGCAGCGCCTCGCGCCACCCACGCTGCTCACGGCCCAAAGGGCCGCATCGCGAGCGCGGCCGGCCCGAGCCACTGGCGGCTACACCACATCGGTCGGACCGACCATTCGTCAACCGACTCCCAGGCGGCGCAACTCCCGTCCAGTCTCGGCCTCCCAGGCACCCTCCATCCCGCGCAGGTGCTCGTCCATCACGGCCGCGATCTCCGCGGGCTCGCCCGCTCGCAAGGCGGCGAGCGTGCGTGTATGGATCTCCACCACCCATTCCGGGATCGGTGGCTGGCGCAGCGCCAGATCGCGGCCGATCTCGAGCGCCCGCAGCAGCGAGCGCATCAGCCCGACGACGGTCGGGTTGCCGGTCGCCTCGGCCATCCGCAGGTGGAACTGCATGTCGAGCTGGAGGAAGCGGTCCTCGCGGTCCAGCGGGTCACCCGAGCGCAGCAGCTGCTTATGCGCCTCGATGGTCAGCTGCATGCGCTCGAAGTCGGCCTCGCGGGCATTGACCGCCGCGAACTGGGCGACCTGCGGCTCGAGCAGGCGCCGCGCCTCGAGCACGCTCGCGACCTCGGCCAACCGCACATCGGACTCCTGGCGCAGGAGCTCGATCGGCACGTACCCCGACGCGACGAAGATCCCGCCCGTCGCCCCAGGATGGACCTCGAGGACGCCGGCCTTCTGCAGGACCTTGACGGCCTCGCGCAGCGTCGGGCGGCTGATCCGCATCGCCTCGGCCAGCTGGCGTTCCGACGGCAGCCGGTCGCCCTCGGCGAGCTCGCCGTGCCGGATGCGCTGCGCGATCTGCTCGACCGCGCCTTCGAAGGCCCTGCGTGGGCCGATCGGCTCGAATTCCACGGCCTTACCGTCGCATAACCGGTCGTGACGAAGCTGTTCTCATGTCGTTGGAGGATCACGTCGCCGAGGTGCTGCGGGCGGTGCCGCCACGGACGCGCGGCGACGTGTGCATGCTGGGCGTGTGGGTGACGGCGCAGGGAAGCGCGGTGATCGGCTGGAACACGTCGAGCTTCAACGGCGCCGCGTGGGAGTGGAACCAGTGGCGCTTCGCCTGTCCGATCGCGCGCGTCGTCGAGCACGCGCCGCCGCCGGAGCGCATCGAGCAACTTCTGTGCGAGATGCACCGGGACGGGCGGATCGCCGCCGCGCTCGGCCACGCCGTCGGTTTCATCGTCGACGGCGAACTGGCACCCTGTAGCGCCTGACGACGTTCGCGATCATCGGGACGGGCTGGCGGTCCGCGTTCTTCTGCCGGCTGGCGCGGATGGCGCCGGACCGGTTCCGCGTCGTGGGCGTGGTGTCACGCTCGCGTGACGAGTTCGAGGGCGTGCCGGTGTTCCGCACGGTCGACGAGTTGCCGCGCTCGGACTTCGTGATCGTCTCGGTGCCGTGGGCGGTCGCGCCGGACGCGACCCGCTCGTTGGTCGCGCGCGGCGTCCGGGTGCTCGTCGAGACGCCGCCGGCACCGGACCTCGACGGGCTGCGCGCCCTGTGGGCGGACGTCGGGGCATCGCGTCTGGTCCAGGTGGCGGAGCAGTACCTGCTGATGCCCGGGCACGCGGCGCGGCTGACGGCGGTCGGCGACGGCACGATCGGCGAGCCGACCTCCGTCCAGGTCTCGTCGACGCACCTCTACCACGCGGTCTCGATGATCCGCGGGCTGCTCGGGGTCGGCTTCGAGCCGGCGCGGGTGACCGCGAGAGCGTTCTCCGCGCTGCTCGCCGATCCGGTCAGCTTCGACGGCTGGCACGGCGACGTCGAGCCGCGCGAGCGCCGGACGACGCTGGCCACGCTCGACTTCGGCACCCGGATGGGGCTCTACGACTTCACCGACAACCAGTGGTGGAACCCGCTGCGGACGCGGCGGATCGTCGTGCGCGGAACCACCGGCGAGCTCGTCGACGACGCGCTCGTGCGGCTCGCCGATCCGCGCACGGTCGTCGAGTCGCACCTGATCTATCGCCGGACGGGGATCGATCTCAATCTCGAGGGGTCGGATCTCGACCACATCAGCCTCGACGGCCGCGTGCTGTGGCGCAACCCGTTCTTCGGCGCGCGCTTCTCCGAGGACGACCTTGGCGTCGCGATGCTGCTGGCGGCGACGGGAGCGTGGGCGCGGGACGAGGGCCCGGAGCCGTACCCGCTCGCCGAGGGACTGCAGGACCACTGCCTGAGCGTCGCGATCGGCGAGGCGCTGGCGACCGGGCAGGACGTCGATACCGGCGTCGAGCCCTGGGCCACCTAGCATCGTCGGACATGCAGAGCCGCACCTTCGGCCGAATCGGCCGTGATGTTTCCGAAATCGGTTTCGGCGCGTGGCAGGTCGGCGCCGACTGGGGCGAGGTCGACGAGGACACCGCGATCGAGACGCTGCACGCCGCGGCCGGCGCGGGCGTGACGTTCTTCGACACCGCCGACGTGTATGGCGACGGCCGTTCGGAGCGGCTCGTCGGACGGCTCATGCGCGAGCGGCCGGGCCTGCACTACGCGACCAAGATGGGCCGGCGGATGGAGCAGACGGTGGAGAACTACTCGCCTGAGCACTTCCGCGCCTGGAACGACCGCTCGCGGGAGAACCTCGGGGTGGACACGCTCGAGCTCGTTCAGCTGCACTGTCCGCCGACCGACCTCTACTACCACCCCGAGGTCTTCGAGGATCTCGACGCGATGGTCGCCGAGGGCCGGATCGCGGCCTACGGCGTGAGCGTCGAGCGGGTCGAGGAGGCGCTGAAGGCGATCGAGTACCCGAACGTCGCGAGCGTCCAGATCATCTTCAACCCGTTCCGGATGCGGCCGGCGGAGGTGTTCTTCCGCGAGGCCGCCGCGCGCGGCGTCGGCGTGATCGTGCGCGTGCCGCTCGCCTCGGGGCTGCTGAGCGGCAAGTACACCCGCGAGACGACCTTCGGCTCCGACGACCACCGCAACTACAACCGCGCCGGAGCGGCGTTCGACGTCGGCGAGACGTTCGCGGGCGTGCCGTTCGAGGTCGGGCTGGACGCGGTCGAGGAGCTGCGGCCGCTGGTCGGCGGCGACGCCACCCTCGCCCAGTTCGCGCTCCGCTGGATCCTGATGTTCGACGCCGTCACGACCGTGATCCCGGGCGCCCGCAACCCCGAGCAGGCGCGCGGGAACGCGGCCGCGGCCGAACTTCCGGCCCTGGACGCGGCGACGCTGGACGCGGTGCGCGCGGTCTACGAGACACGAATCTCCCCGTACGTGCACCAACGCTGGTAGACGATCCTTAGCCGAGAGTCCCGACACGGAGGAGAAGGTCATGGGTTGGCGGAACTAGCTTTCGACGCCGTCGACGGTGTCGATCCCGTCGCGCTGAGCGGTGTCGGTCCCGAGGCCGCCGTGGAGCACGTCGGCCTCGAGGTCCAGCGAGAAGAGTTGGTCGTTGCCCGCGCCGCCGTCGAGCACGTCGCGGCCGGCGCCGCCGATGAGGTTGTCGGCGCGGTTCGCCGCGCTGAGCGTGTCGTTGCCGGCGCCGCCGTCGAGCGTCGCGGTGGAATAGAGCACGCGGCCGCCGACGCCGTTGAGCGTCGGCATGCTGATCTGGTCGTCGCCGGCGAGGCCGTTGACGACGAGCGTCACGGTCGCGGTCGCATCGATGTTCGTGTCGAGCCCCTGCACGGCGATGTGCGAGAGGCTGTTGTTGCCGAACGCGGCCTTGTTGGAGAGCACGATCTTGTCGTTGCCGGCGGTCCCGGTGACGGTGATCGTCTTCTTGGCGCCGCTGAACGTCTTCGTGAAGCACACGCCGTCCTTGGCGCAGGTCTTGGTGGCGGCGTTGGCCGCGCCGGGCGCGAGCGCGAGGCCCGCGAGCGTGGCGGCGGCGATGAGGTGGCTGATTCGCATGCTGATTGAGACGCCGGCGACGGCGCCGACCGCGTGCGGGTAGCCGGAGGCCGGTGGCGGTCGACCGCCAACAAGATCCTCAGAGCGCGGCGCGGGCGACGCGGATCGCCGTCGCGCGGGCGCTCTTGCCCGCGTGCAGCACGCGCACCGTGACGAGGCGACGGCCGTCGCTGGCGACGAGCTCGCGCGGTCCGCGCACCCAGAACGCCCCCATGCCGACGCCGGAGACCATCCGCGCCTGCTGGTCGGGGATGTTCGCCCACTCGCTCGTGGTCTGTGTTCGCTCGACCTCCGCCCGCTGCCAGCGCACGAGCGCCTGCGGCGCGCTGTCGACGATCACCTTGACCGCGCCGCCGTACTCGCAGGTGACGATGTCCGGGTCGCGCGCGACGAGCCGCGGGGCGCCGGCGACGGCGGCGACACGTGGCGAGCATGGCGGCGGGGGCTTCGGCCGCGCGGCGGGCGCGGCGGCCGAGCCGCCGCATCCCGCCACCGCGAGGCACAGCACGAGCACGCGACGCATCGCACCGATTCTCGCCCGCGGAGATGAGTGTCAGGCCACCGTCGCCAGCCACTCCGTGAACGCCGGGCCGGCGAGGCGGGCGTCCGGGCCCGGGAGGAGCGCGCCGGACTCGTACAGCGCGCTGTCGGCGTCGCCCAGCGTCCCGCCCTCCTCGACGCGCACGCCCTCCGGGGCGACGAGCCGCGCGACCTCGACCAGGCGCTCCTCGCGCGGGCCGGCGATCTCCCAGATCGGCCCGCCCTCGACCTCGTCGGTGAGCGCGAGGTACACGAGCGACTCGGCGACCGCGCGGGCGGCGACGAGCTGCGTGCGCATCGGCGGGACCCGCGCGACGTCGCCCTGGCGGCCCCACGCGAGCATCGTCTCGACGAACTCGTGGAACTGCGCCGCGCGCAGGACGCGGACGTCGAGGCCGCTCTCCAGCCACGCCCGCTCGTGCACCAGCTTGGCGCCGTTGTAGCCCGAGTTGAACGTGTCGATGCCGATGATCGACACGACCACCGCGCGGGGCACGCGCGCGGCGACGAGGTTGCGCGTCGCGGCCTCGAAGAAGGCGGCCGCCTCCGCACCGTCCGGCGACGCGCCCGTCGCGCAGTCGATGATGCAGGTCACGCCGTCGAGTGCCTCGCTCAGGCCCTCGCCGGTGACGACGTCCACGCCGAGCGAACGCGCGATCTCGACGGTCTGTACCCCCTGCTCGCGCAGGACGTCGACGACATGCTCGCCGACGCGGCCGGTTGCTCCCACCACTGCGATCTTCATTCGTAGTCTCCTTGTCACATCGGTTCGAACTCGGGGGTCAACGCCTTGACCCGTGGCGACGAACGGATGTGACCGATGACCGACGCAGATTTCCTGGCCATGCAGTTCGAGACGCACCGGCCGCACCTGCGCAAGGTGGCGTACCGGATGCTGGGCTCGCTCACGGAGGCCGACGACGCCGTGCAGGAGGCCTGGCTGCGCCTCTCGCGTTCCGACGCGAGCGAGATCGAGAACCTGCGCGCGTGGCTGACGACCGTCGTCGCCCGCGTCAGCCTCAACGCGCTGCGTGCCCGCAACACCCGCGCCGAGGCGCCGCTGGACGAGATTTACGTCCCCGACCCGCTCATCACCTCAGACGTCGACCCCGAGCACGAGGCCCTGCTGGCCGACAGCGTCGGGCTCGCGCTGCTCGTCGTGCTGGAGACCCTGACCCCGGCCGAGCGCCTCGCGTTCGTCCTGCACGACATGTTCGCGATGCCGTTCGACGAGATCGCGCCGATGGTCGGCCGCACCTCGACCGCGACGCGTCAGCTCGCCAGCCGCGCCCGCCGCCGCGTCCAGGGCGAAGCCCCCGCCCCGACCGAGGACCTGCCGAGGCAGCGCGAGGTCGTCGACGCGTTCTTCGCCGCCGCCCGCGAGGGCGACTTCGACGCGCTCGTCGCCGTCCTGCACCCGGACGCCATCCTGCGCGCGGACGGCGCCGACGGATCGGAGGTGCGGCGCGGCGCGCAGCAGATCGCCCGCAACGCGATGCGGTTCGCCCACCTCGCCCCCCACGTCCGCCCCGTGCTGGTCAACGGCGGCCCGGGAATCGTCGTCGCCCCCGAGGGCAAGGTCGTCACCGTCATGGCCTTCACCGTCGTCGACGGCCGGATCGCGGCGATCGACGCGATCGCCGACCCGGGGCGGCTCAGCTACGTCGAGCTCTAGTGCACTCCGAGCGGGGGGTGTGTTGATTGACTCCCGCATAGCGGGAGCGGAGCAACACACCCCCACTGACGCGCCATCTCGAACAGTGCGAAGGTGTTCGAGACGCGCCACCGGCGCCGCAAGTGATCACAACCGATCTCGCGTGGTCTCCGTGGACCGTACCTCGACGGTCTCCCTGCACGGCGCGGCGAGTCACCGTGGCCAGGCGTCGCCGAGGACGGCGGCACGACCGACTCGGCCGGGGCGCGGCAGCGGCTCCCCTCCCTCAGTGCTCGGCCGTTCCCGGCGCACGAACACAACGACGCGCCGCCTCGCTCGCTCACCGAGAGCGGACCTAAGCCGTGATCCGCTCGATCAGCGCCAGGGCGCCCCGCTGGCGCGAGTCCATGTACGGCGCGGCGACCGTGACGGTGTCCTCCGCACACGTGATCGACAGGGGCCGGAACCACCCACGGCCCTCCCCCACGACCGCGGTCGCCGTCCCGGCGGGCCAGCGCCGGAGCGTCGCGCGCGGGCGGGCCAGGAACCAGCCGCCCATCCCCACGAGGTGCAGCGTGCCGTGGTCGTCGAGGACGAGCATCATGTCCTGCGGCAGCTCGAAGTCGCGCCGGACCTCCCGCAGGACGACCTTGTCGGCGAAGACGGCGCTCACGTGATCGACGACGACGTCGGCGCGGCGGATCAAGGCGGCGGCGATCACCTCGGCTCCGATCCACCCTTGGGCGAGCCGCAGCATCCGCCTGCCTCCGACACCGCCTGCAGTCTCTGTGATCGTCATCGCGCCGAGTGTCCGTGCGATGAGGACCCTCGCGCAATCGGGAGGCCACCCCGAACTTTTCACAGGCCGGCGGCGAGGAACACGATCGTGAACCTCTTTACACGGCCCGGCGGTGGGAAGAGGATGAACGCGATGGCGACCCCCGACGGCACCGCCCACGCGGCGGCGATCTCGAAGCTGCACCCGAAGCTGCGGATGCTCGCGAACGGCTCGACCGAGGTCAACGCGCTGCGCGCCGAGCACGCGGCGGCGGTGCGCGTCAGCGCGGCCGTCGCCCGCGAGATCCCCTATCGGCGCGCGCAGGGCGCGGCGCCCGCCGACACCGCTCCCGACCACGTCGAGACACGGACGCTCACGACCGACCCCGAGGCCGAGGTCAGCGTGTTCGTCGGGCTCACCTCGACGACCCGCGGGTCCGAGGGCTTCACCGGCGTGACCGCGACGCGCGCCGACCAGCTGACGGCCGAGCTGTCGGTCGCCGACGCGCGCGAGCTGCGCAACCGGCGCGAGGTGACATCGGTCGAACTCGGCCAGCCGCTGACGCTTCCCAGCCCGGAGACCACGCCGGGGGAACCGGCCGCGCCGTCCGACGACCTGCGCAGGATCGCCCACTCCGACCAGCACGACTTCGGCAAGGGCGTGCTGATCGGCCTGATCGACGTCGGCGGCTTCGACTTCGCGCACCCCGACTTCCTCGACAGCGACGGCAGGACGCGGTTCGTGCGCATCTGGGACCAGGGCGGCGACACGCACCCGAGCCCCAAGGAGCGCGGCACGACCGAGTTCGACTACGGCGCCGAGCTGCGCAAGGAGGACCTCGACCACGCGCTCGCCTCGGCGAAGGACGTCGGCCTCCCGCCCACCGAGCTCGAACGCCAGTCGCAGATGGAGGACGGCGCGCACTCCACCCACGTGGCCAGCATCGCCGCCGGCAACCTGGGCGTCTGCCGGAAGGCGTGGATCGCCGGCGTGCTGATCTCGATCCCCGACTCCGACGCCGATCGGCGCCGCTCGTTCTACGACTCGACCCGGCTCGCGCACGCCGTCGACTACCTGCTCGCCGTCGCCGCCGAGCTGGGCGGGGAGAGCGGCCCCGTGCCGCTCTCGATCAACGTCAGCCTCGGCACCAACGGCGCCGGGCACGACGACTCGGCCGCGGTGAGCCGGTGGATCGACTGGGCCCTCTCCAAACCGGGCCGCAGCGTCTGCGCCGCCGCGGGCAACGCGGGGCAGGAGCGGGCGGAGGTCGACGGTGACATCGGCTGGGTGATGGGCCGCGTGCACTCGAGCGGGCGCGTCGGCGCGCGTGAGCTGGGCGTCGACGTCGAGTGGAACGTCGTCGGCAACGGCGTCGCCGACCTGTCCGAGAACGAGCTGGAGATCTGGTACGGACCACAGGATCGCTTCGCGGTGCAGCTCAAGCCGCCGGGTGAGCCGTGGACGGAGCCGATCGAGCCGGGCGAGTACATCGAGAACCGCCAGCTCCCCGACAAGACGTTCTTCTCCGTCTACAACGAGCTCTACCACCCGGTCAACGGCGCGAACTACATCGCGCTCTACCTCAGCCCGTTCCTGCGCAGTGAGGGCGTGGTCGGCGTCAAGGCGGGCGAGTGGCTGATCCACCTGATCGGCCGCGAGGTCCGCGACGGCCGCTACCACGCGTGGATCGAGCGCGACGACCCGCGCAAGCTCGGCCGGATCGGGGCCAAGGAGGCGTGGCAGTTCCCGTCGTTCTTCTCCGAGCGCTCGATGGTCGACAAGTCGACGATCTCGACGCTCGCCTGCGGAGCGCGGATCGTCGCGGTGGCGAACCTGGACGAGGCGCGGCGGCGGATCGCGATCACGAGCAGCCAGGGCCCGACGCGCGACGGGCGCGAGAAGCCCGACGTGGCCGCGCCGGGGACGGACATCGTCGCCGCCCGCGGGTTCGGAGGCGGCTGGGTCGGGATGAGCGGCACGAGCATGGCGAGCCCGTACGTCGCCGGCGTGATCGGGCTGATGCTCGGCGCCAACCCGCAGCTCACCGGCGCGCAGATCAACGGCATCCTCAAGCGCACCGCCCGGCCGCTGCCGGGCGCGGACTTCAGCTGGGCCGACGACGCGGGCTCGGGCGCGATCGACCCCGCCGCGTGCGTCGTCGAGGCGACCGCGATGCTGACCCGCAAGGACCTGACATGAACCTCACCGTGTTCCAGGCCGACAAAGGGGACTGTCTCCTGCTCGAGACCGCCGACGACAAGCGGATCCTGATCGACGGCGGGACCTCGTCGTCGTTCAAGGAGCATGTCGCCACGGCGCTCGGTGCGCTCCGCGACGCCGGCAAGCAGCTCGACGTGATCTACGTCTCGCACATCGACGACGACCACATCGGCGGCGTGCTGGCGCTGTTGGAGACCGAGCTCGACTGGCGCGTCCACGAGTTCCAGCTCGGCGCCGGCAACGCCCGCCACCCGGTGCCGAAGGTCGCGCGCCCACCCGCCGTGGGCGAGCTGTGGCACAACGCCTTCACCGAACAGGTCGACACCGACCCTCGGCCGATCACGGCGCTGCTCGCGGAGACGGCCGCGGTGCTCGACTTCCGCGACGACGAGGAGGACCGGCGCCTCGCCGAGGCCCACCGTGACCTCGGCGCGAGCGTCGACCAAGGCATCCGGCTGTCCCGCCGGGCGGGCGCCGACCAGCTCGGCATCCCGGTCAACCGGGCGTTCGGCGGCAAACTCGCACTCGTGCGGGACGGGCAGGGACCGATCGCGCTCGGTGCGCTGTCACTGACGGTGATCGGCCCGTTCGAGGAGGACCTCGCGACGCTCCGCGGCCAGTGGCGGACGTGGGTCGACGCCAACCAGGCCAAGCTCGCCAAGTCCAAGGCGCGGATGCTGGCCGACGTCCAACGGATCGGCGCGAGCGAGACGGAGCTGTTCACGACCGCGCTGGCGTTGCGGGCCGACGAGTTGGGCGACCGCAAACAGGTCACGGCGCCGAACCTGGCGTCGCTGATGTTCCTCGCCGAAGAGGACGGCAAGCGCATCCTGCTGACCGGCGACGGCCACGCGAACGACATCCTGCGCGGGCTCGAGCGCGCCGGCCACGACACGCTCCACGTCGACGTGCTCAAGGTCCAACACCACGCCTCGGAGTTCAACATCACGCCAGAGTTCTGCCGGCGCGTGACCGCCGACCGCTACGTGATCACCGGCAACGGCGCCCACGCCAACCCGGACCTCCGCGCGCTCGACGCGATCATCACCGCCCGCGACGGCGCGCACTACGAGCTGGTGTTCAACTCCAGCCCGGTGGCGACGGACAACGCCGAGCATCGCGCCCACATGCAGCGGGTCGTCGACCTCGTCGAGCAGCGCGGCGTGCCGGCGCGCTTCCTCGACGACGACTCGTTCGCGATCGAGGTCTGATCAGCCGGCGCGGGCGACGATGCTCAGCTTCGCGAGCGCGTCGCGCTGGATCCGGGAGACGTGCATCTGCGTGCAGCCGACGATCTCGCCCACCTCGGCCTGGGTCAGGTCGGCGCCGAAACGCAGCAGCAGCACGCGCTTCTCGCGCGTCGTCAGCACCCGCATCAGGTGCATCACCGTGGCCACGTCCTCGGCGTGCGAGTAGCCGATGTCCTCGGAGCCGACGATGTCGCGCAGCGCGGGTCCCTCGTCCGTGTCGAGCTCGTTGGTGCGGTCGAACGACGCGCTGTCACGGGCGCGGCACGCCGCGAGGCCGTCCATTACCTGCTCGATCGTCACCCCCAGGTAGCGGGCGAGCTCGCCGGGCGACGGCGGGCGGCCGAGGTCGGCGCTCATGCTCGCGGTGACGCGCTCGATCTGCAGCGCCCGCTCCTGCAGCTCACGCGGCGGGCGGACGGTCCAGGTGAACTCGCGGAAGTGGCGGAAGATCTCCCCGCGAATCGTCGGCTCGGCGAACGCCACGAACGCCGCCCCTGAGGAGGGGTCGAAGCGGTCGACGGACTTGATCAGGCCGATCGAGGCGACCTGCTCGAGGTCCTCGAACGGGACGCGCCCCTGCCGGCGGGCGTAGGCGCGGGCGATCCGCCGCGCCATCGGCAGATAGCGGGTGACCAGATGGTCGCGCAGCGCGGGGTCGCCGCTCGCGTGATAGCGCGCGAACAAGGCGCGCTCGGAGTCACGACTCTGACCGCGGCCGGCGCTGAGTGGGAGATGCTCGGCGTGCGTCAACGGCGCCTCCCCGCAGGCAAAGGCGGAGCGGCGCGTGACGTGGCGTCAAAGACGAGAAATCGGTGTGAGCATGCCGGCATCGGCCCTGAGTCCATTCTCGCTGCGGCGGCCGCATGGCGCATGATCTCGGGATGTTCGAAGGCTTCGCCGTCACCGATGTCGACACGCCGCGCGGGACGATCCGGGCGCGGGTGGGAGGAGCGGGCCCGCCGCTCCTGGTGCTGCACGGCTTCCCGGAGACCCACCTGATGTGGCATCCGGTCGCCGCGACCCTCGCCGAGCGCTTCACGGTGGTCGCTCCCGACCTCCCCGGCTACGGCGACTCGTTCCGCCCCCCGGTCACCGACGACCACTTCAGCCACTCCAAGCGCGCGTGGGCGGCCGACCTGATCGCGGCGATGCGCGAGCTGGGCCATTCGTCCTTCGCCTTGGTCGGCCACGATCGCGGCGGGCGCGTCGCCTACCGGATGGCGCTCGACCACCCGGACGTGGTGAAGCGGCTGGCGGTGCTGGACATCGTCCCGACCGGCGAGATCTGGGCCCGCGTGGACCCCGTGCTGATGCTCGGCTACTGGCATTGGGCGTTCCTCGCCCAGCCCGCTCCTTTGCCCGAGCAGCTGATCTCCGCGGCGCCCGACACGTTCTGGCTCGCCGGCGAGCGGATCGGGCTCAAGCCCGGCGATCCGCGCTACCCCGATGACGTTCTCGCCGTCTATCGCGCGCAACTCGACGACCCGGATCACGTGGTCGCGGTCTGCGAGGACTACCGGGCGAGCGCGACGATCGATCGCGCCCACGACGCCGAGGGCGGGACGATCGATTGCCCGGTGCTGGCGTTGTGGGGCGGAGCGGGCGGCCTGCCGCGCTTCTACTCCGATCCGCTCGATCTCTGGCGGGCGTTCGCCCCGCACGTCACCGGCCGCGCGATCGAGGGCGCGTCGCACTTCCTGGTCGAGGACGCACCGGAGGAGGTCGTGGCCGAGTTGACCGCGTTCTTGACTTAGGCGATCATCGAAGGCACATGCCACCCGCCGCTCGCGTCGCCGACATGCACACCTGCCCGATGTCCAACGGCCCGGTGCCGCACGTCGGCGGGCCGATCCTGCCGCCCGGCGTGCCGACCGTGCTGATCGGCGGGCTCCCGGCCGCGACGGTGGGCTCGATGTGCACCTGCGTCGGGCCGCCCGACACGATCGTCAAGGGCTCGATGAAGGTGATGATCGGCGGCCGGCCCGCGGCGCGCATGGGTGACCAGACGGCGCACGGCGGTGTGATCGTCATGGGCTACCCGATGGTGATGATCAATTAAGGCGGACAACCGCCATCATGGCGGGGCCTCGGAATAGCGTCGCGCGGCGAGCCGTCTTGCTCGCCAGTGAGCACGGCGATCGATCCGACGGGGCTGGCTGAGCGGCTCGGGCTCAACGCGGCCGAGACGCTGGCGTTGGCCGTCATCGCGGCGCCCGAGCTCGACGCGCGCTACGCGCACCTGCGGCCGACCGCGCGGCTGATCGGCGCGCAGGCATTGCCCGGGCTCCTCGCCCGCGGCGCCGTCGTGTTCGGGGAGGCTCCGCTCGCGGTCGATCGGCCGTTGCGCCTCGCGCCGAGGCTCGCCGCCTTCCTGCTGGGTCTCCCCGCGCGGGAGCTGCGACGGGTGGATGTCGCCGGCGTCGATCCCGGGCGCGAGGATGAGGTCGCGCGGCTCGCGGAGCTCGCCGCCAAGCGCGGGAAGCTGCCGCTGGTGGTGTCCGGCCCGGACGCCGCGGTGCTCCTCGCCCGCGCGCTCGACCAGGGCCTGATCCTCGTCGGTGAGCCGGATGCGGACGCCTCGCTGGCGGCCGCGCTCGAAGGCCGCGCGCTGGCCTATGAGGATCCGGCCGACCTCGACGCGCTGCCCGAGGGCGCGCTCGTACTCGCGCGCGCCGACGTCCCCGCCGACCGCGCGGTGCTGCGACACAGCGTCCGCCCGCCCGCGTTCGGCGAGCGCGCGGCGGCCTGGCAGGCGCTCACCGGCGTCGATGACGTCGCCGATGTCAGCGCGAAGTTCCGGCTCTCCATCGGGCAGATCGAGGAGGCCGCGCGGGTCGCGCTCGTGTGCGGGAAGGACCTCGACGCCGGCGCACGCGAGGCGTCCTCGTCGCGGCTCGGCACGCTCGCCAAACGGCTCAAGCCGACCTACACGTGGAGCGACCTGGTCGTCGCCGGCCGCCAACGCGACGCGCTGCTCTCGATCTCCGCCTACCTGCGCCACCGCGACCTGGTGCTGACCGACTGGGGCTACGAGCTGCGCGTGGCCAAGTCGCAGGGGCTGAAGATCCTGTTCGCCGGCGAGTCCGGCACCGGCAAGACGATGGCCGCGCAGGTGCTGGCGGCCGATCTCGGTCTGGACATCTTCCAGGTCGACCTGGCCACGATCGTCTCCAAGTACGTCGGCGAGACCGAGAAGAACCTCGGCCGGATCTTCGAGGCCGCGCAGGGCTCCAACGCGATCCTCTTCTTCGACGAGGCCGACGCGCTGTTCGGCAAGCGCTCGGAGGTGACCGACGCCAAGGACCGCTACGCGAACATCGAGGTCGCGTACCTGCTGCAGCGGATGGAGGCCTACGCGGGCGCGGTGATCCTGGCCACGAACTTCCGCCGCAACATCGACGACGCCTTCCTGCGCCGGCTGGACTTCGTGATCGACTTCCCGTTCCCCGAGCCGAGCGATCGCGAGCGGCTGTGGCGCGGGCTCATCCCCTGCGAGGCGCCGCTCGGTAGGGACGTCGACTTCGGTCTGCTGGCGCGGCGTTTCAAGTTGTCCGGCGGAGCGATCCGCAACTGCACGCTCGCCGCGGCGTTCCTCGCGGCCGAGGAAGGGAGCACGATCGACATGGCGCATCTCGTGCGCGCCGTCAGCGTCGAGTACGCCAAGCTCGGGCGGCTGACGATGGGCGCGGACTTCGACGGCTTCGAGGAGCTGATCCGCCCGCGATGAGGGAGTTCGAACAGGAGCAGCTGCGCGTGCGCGTCAAGCCGACGGTCTCGCGGTCCGTGCTCGACGACGTCTCGTCGTGGTGGAACGGTTCCGAGCAGGAGGCCGAGCGTGCGCCCAAGCCGGAGCCCGCGTACACCAAGCAGGACTTCGACCAGTCGCTCGCGCTCGTCCAGATGCCGGTCGCGTTGACGCATCAGGACCTGTTCGGCAAGACGCCGGACGTTGCGGTCGCCGCCGCCGGCGCGGCCCGGCTGGGCCCGGCCGCCGCCGCACTGCAGACGCTGTCGAACTCCAAGAAGGACCCGAAGAACCAGGCCGCGATGCTCACCCCGGTGCCGGACATCCAGGCCGCGCAGACGACGCTGCAGGTGATCGCCGCCGGCGACAAGGCGCAGGCGATGTGGCATGACGCGTTCATCGCCGCGATGGCCGTCGTCGACTCCGTGATCGCGCTCCCGGTCGCCGATCCCGACGCCAACCTGAAGTCGGGAGACGACATCCAGCAGCGCGACCACGATCTGCTCGTGAACTCGGTCAAGCCCGTGCTGCAGCGGCTGCAGGACAAGACCGCGGGCGCGCCGTACACGGACTTCGACCCGAAGGCGTTCACCGAGGGCCAGGAGGCCCTGACGGCGCTCGGCGCGGTCAACATCGTCCAGCTCAAGCCCGCGCTCGCCCACGTCAACAAGGGCGTGCAGGCGATCAAGGCCTTCGCGATGAGCATGGAGGAGCAGTGGAACTCAGCCATCGCGAGCCTGGAGAGCGCCCAGCAGAAGATCTCCGCGCAGGCCGAGAGCTACGTGACGTCGGTGGCTCCGCAATGACCACTCGCGAGGAGTGGAACAGCGCGCGGCTGCTCATCCGCCACATCCTGCGCGAGCCGGGCGCGCTCCCCACGCGCTCCGTGGCGCTCCTGCGCGCCAGCGTGCTCCCCCAGCTCGACGCCGCGCTGGCGATGCTCGCCGACGGCCACCCGCCCGCGACGCTCGCGCGCTGGAACGCGTTTCTCCCGGCCGCGGTCGCGGCGGTCGGATCAGACCCGGAGCTCGCGCGCGTGGAGGCGCACGTGCGGTCCGGGCTCGCCGCCCTTGGCGGTCCGTAGCGCCGCCTCGAACGTCTCGACCTGCGACCGCTTGCGGCGCATGCTGCCGACCGCGCCGGGCATCAGGGCGGCCAACACCGGGTGCGGGCCGATCTCCACGAAGGCGCGCAGATGGGTCAGCGCGACGTCGAAGCGCGTCGGCTCGCGGAGGTTGCGCCACCAGTAGTCGCGGTCGGTCAGGCGCGCGCCGGCGACGGTGGAGAAGAACGGGATGCGCGGTGTGCGGGCGCGGATGCGCCCGACGGCGCGCTCGAACGCGGCGCTCAGGGGCTCCGCGTGACGCGAGTGGTACGGGACCGAGACGTTCAGGCGCTTGCCCTCGATCGCGTCGACGTCGCCCGTCAGCGTGAAGGAGTTGCGACCGTTGACCGCGGCGATCTCCACCCCCGGCGGCAGTTCGCGCTCGATCGAGGTGACCGCGACCATGCCGCCGCTTCCGACCAAGGTCTGCTCGAGCCGCGAGCGGTGGTGGGCCAGCTCGAAGGCCTGCTCGAGCGTCAGCGCGCCCGCTGCCCACGCGGCGGCGAGCTCTCCGAACGAGTGCCCGACGACCGCGCTCGGCTGCACGCCTCGAGCGCGCCACAGCTCGGTCAGCCCGACCTGGAGCGCCAGCCCTGACGGCTGCGCGTCGGCCGGATCGACCATCGGCGTGCCGTCGCCGCTGAAACCGCGCAACACCGCCGGGTCGAGGCCGGCGCAGCGGTCGACGGCGGCGCGGAAGACCGGCTCGGACACGTACAGCTCGCCTCCCATCCCCCACCACTGGGCGCCCATCCCGGAGTACACGAAGGGCAGCTCGATGCGCACACGGACGTCATCGGCGGGGAGGTGGACGACCTCAAGTCCACGGTCCGCGCGCCGACTCTGTTGTGGGTGACCAGCTGGAAGCTGCTACGGCGCTCAGGTGCGGCCGTACTGCTGACGGCGACGCTCGCCTATGCGGCCGTGCTCGTCCTGCACCCCGGCCACGGGTACCTCGTCTGGCGTGACGGCTGGCTCGCGAACCTCGCACTCTCCGCGCCGGGAGTCGCCTGTCTGGTGCACGCCGCGTTCGTCCGTGCCCGCCGCGTGGCGGCGCTCGCACTCGGGCTCGGGATGCTCTCCTTCGCGTTCGGCAACATCGCGTACGTCTGCTCGATCCGGCTGCAGGTCGAGCCGCCCGTCCCCTCGCTGGCGGACGTCGGCTACCTCGGCTTCTACCCGCTGACGCTGGCGGGCGCGCTCGCCATGATGCGCCGCGCGCGCAAGATCGACGCGACGCTCTGGCTCGACGGCGTGCTGGGCGCGGTCGGCGCCGCCACCGCGCTCGCCGCGCTGCTGAACCCGGTCCTGGCGTGGATCTCCGGCCCGCCCACGGAGCTGCTCGTCTTGGGCGCCTACCCGGTCGGCGACCTGCTGCTGATCGCGATGCTCGCCGGCAGCCTGGCGATGCGCGGACCGCGCGACGGCGGCACGCTCTCCGGGCTGGCGCTCGGCCTGCTCGCCTTCTGCGCCGCCGACGTCATCTACGCGCTGCGGCTCGCGGAAGGCAGCTACGCGATCGGCACGCCGCTGGACGCGCTGTGGTCGGTGGGCATGACGATCATGGCGCTCGCGCTCTGGCGGCGTTCGCGCCCGAGCGGGCGCGAACGCGGGTCGATCTCGGTCCTCGCGGTGCCGCTGATCTCCACCCTGGCGGCGGTCGGCGTGCTGCTGTGGGCGACGGCCGAGACGGTGCAGCCGCTGACGATCGGGCTCGCGGTGGTCACGCTGGCGCTGGCGGCGACCCGCACCGCCGTCGCCTTCCAGCAGCTGCAGCGACTCGCCGACGCGCGTCGCCAGGCCCGGACGGACGACCTCACCGGGCTCGTGAACCGTCGCGGGCTGCACGAGGAGGCCACGGCCCGCCCAGGCACGCTGTTGTTGCTCGACCTCGACGGCTTCAAGGAGATCAACGACGTGCTCGGGCACGCGGCGGGCGACGCGGTGCTGCGTGAGATCGCTGCCCGGCTGACCGTCCGTGACGACGTCGTCGCCAGGCTCGGCGGAGACGAGTTCGCGATCCTCCTCCGGTCCGGCGAGCAGCCCGAGCTCGTCGCCAAACGCCTGCTCGAGCGGGTGGGCGAGCCGCTCGAGGTGGGTGGCATCGCGATGCGCATCGGTGCCAGCATCGGCATCGCGGTCCACCCCGAGCACGGCACGGACCTCGCCGCGCTGCTGCGCCACGCCGACATCGCGATGTACGAGGCCAAGCGCCGCCACTCCGGGGCCGAGCGCTACGCCGCCGAGTTCGACCGCCACACCCGCGACCGGCTGCAGATCCGCCAGGACCTCGACCGCGCGTTCGAGAACGGCGAGTTCTTGCTCCATTTCCAGCCCAAGTGCCGGTCGCGCGACGGTGAGGCGATCGGCGTCGAGGCGCTCGTGCGCTGGCAGCACCCGGAACGCGGGCTGCTGTTCCCGGACGCGTTCCTGTCGGTGATCGAGGAGCGCGGGCTGACCTCGCGGCTGACCGAGACCGTGCTCGCGCTCGCCGCGTCGCAGGCGGCGGAGTGGCGTGCCCAGGACATCGCGTTCCCGATCGCGGTCAACCTGACCGCCGCCGACCTGCTCGACGCCTCGCTCCCGGCCCGCGTGCGCCGCCTGCTCGAAGGCCATGAGCTGCCGATGTCCGCGCTCGAGCTCGAGATCACCGAGAGCCTCGTGCTGACCGACCCGGAGAGCGCGACGCGCACGCTGGCGCGCCTGCGCTCGCTCGGCGTGGCGATCGCGGTCGACGACTACGGCACCGGCTACAGCTCGCTCTCCCACCTGCGCGACCTGCCGATCGACCACCTGAAGATCGACCGGTCCTTCGTGACGGACTTGACGTCGAGCCCGCGCACGGCCGCGATCGTGCGGTCGACGATCGAGCTCGCGCATGCGCTCGAGCTGCGCGTCGTCGCCGAGGGCGTCGAGGACGCCGCGACCCTGCGGGCGCTGGCCGACCTCGGCTGCGACTGGGTCCAGGGCTACCTGTTCACCAAGCCGCTGCCGCCCGCGTCACTGGTCGCGTGGCATCGCGCCGCGGGGTTCGTCGCCGGGTTGGCGGGCGGCGGCGACCAGCAGGTCGAGCGAGAGCGCGACCGACCGGCGGTCGAGGGCTCCCTCACGGTGCAGGACGCCTAGCTCGCGGCGCGTCGTCGGCGCGAGCCTGCGGACCTCGACACCCTCGGCCCGATCGAGCGCGAACGTCGGCAGCACGGTCACGCCGAGGCCGGAGCGCACCGCGTAGAGCAGCGCCTCATGGCTGAAGAGGCGGCCGACGACGCGCGGCTCGAAGCCGGCGTGCCGGCAGCGGCGGACGACGTGGCGCTCGAGCTCGGTGCCGTCGAGCAGCCAGGGGTCGTCCTGGAGGGCCTGCAGGTCCCCGCCAACGAAGGCGTGCCCTGGCGGGAGGACGGCCATCAGCTCGTCGTGGGCGAGCGTGACCCGGCGCAGGTGCGGGGCGTGCGGGAGCGTGCCGTCGCCGAAGTCGGCGACGACCGCGAGGTCGACCTCCCCGCGGGTGAGCGCCGGCACGCAGTCGTCGGGCTCGAGCTCTGAGAGGTGGACGGCGATGCCGGGGTGGCGTTCGGCGACGGTCGCGGCGGCGGCGATCACGAACGCGCGCATCGCGCTGGTGAACGCGGCGATCCGGACCGTGCCCGCGGGGGCGTCGCGCAGCGCTCTGAGGTCCTCCTCGGCGGCGCCGATGCGCTCGAGGATCGCGCGCGCGTGGGCGGCGAGCGCGACGCCCGCGTCGGTCAGCGCGACCGCGCGCCCGTGGCGCTCGAGCAGCGCGGCGCCGCTCTCGATCTCGAGCGTCGCCAGCTGCTGCGAGACCGCGGACGGGCTCAGCGACGCGGCCTCGGCGACGGCGCGGACCGTCCCGAGACTCTCGAGCTGGATCAGCAGGCGGAGACGCTTCGGATCGAGCACTGTTCAGGACAACCGTACAGCGTGAGCGGAAAATGTCGCTGGAAGTGCACAGCGATCGCCTGTAGCTTCGCTCGTATGAGCCTTCTCGAGGAAACCGGGACCGACGCGGCGTTCTGGGCCGACGTCGACCGCCACGTCGTCCGCTACAGCCCGGCGTGGGTGCCGACGATCGTCGAGCGGGCTTCCGGTTCGAAGCTCTTCACGTCGGACGGCCGCGAGATCCTCGACTTCACCTCGGGCCAGATGAGCTCGATTCTCGGGCACTCGCACCCCGCGATCACGGCGACGCTCGGCGAGATGGCCGGGACGCTCGACCACCTCTTCAGCGGGATGCTCTCGCGGCCGGTGGTCGAGCTGTCGCGGCGGCTCGCGGAGTCGTTGCCTTCGCCTTTGGAGAAGGCGCTACTGCTGACGACAGGCGCCGAATCCAACGAGGCGGCCTTGCGGATGGCGAAGCTCGTCACCGGCGGGCACGAGATCGTCGCGTTCAGCCGCTCGTGGCATGGGATGACGCTCGGCGCCGCGAACGCGACCTACTCCGCGGCGCGTCGCGGGTACGGCCCGGCGGCGCCCGGCAACTTCGTGCTGCCGACGCCGGACGTCTATCGGCCCGACGTGGTGGACGCGGATGGCGCGCTCGACTGGCGCCGCCAGCTCGACATGGGCTTCGCGATGGTCGACGCGCAGTCGACCGGCGCGTTGGCGGCGTGCATCGTCGAGCCGATCCTCTCCAGCGCCGGCGTCCTCGTCCCCCCGCCCGGCTACCTCGCGGCGCTGCGCGACCACTGTCACGCGCGCGGGATGCTGCTGATCTTCGACGAGGCGCAGACGGGGCTGTTCCGGACCGGCGACTGGTACGGGTTCGAGCGCGACGGCGTCGTCCCGGACATCATCACGCTCTCCAAGACCTTGGGCGCGGGGCTGCCGCTCGCGGCGGTCGTGACCAGCGCGGAGATCGAGGCGCGCGCGGCTGAGCTCGGCTACCTCTTCTACACGACGCACGTCTCGGACCCGCTCGTGGCCGCGGTGGGGATCACCGTGATGGACGTGCTCGCGGGTGGCGTCGGCGCGGGTGTGGCGGCGAAGGGCGAGCTGCTCCACAACGGACTGCTTTCGCTGGCCGAGCGCCACGCCGTCGTCGGCGACGTGCGCGGGCGCGGGCTGATGCAGGGGCTGGAGCTCGTGCTCGACCGCTCGACCAAGGAGAGCTCGCCGGAGCTCGGCGGCGCCGTCACCGCCCGCTGCCTCGAGCTCGGCCTGCACATGAACGTCGTGCAGCTGCGCGAGATGGGCGGCACGTTCCGGATCGCCCCGGCGTTGACGACTTCCGACGACGAGCTGCGGCTCGGCCTGGAGATCCTCGACCAGGCGCTCGGAGAGGTCGCACCACGCTTCACGTAGTTTGTTAGGGTGACCTGACAGTGGTCACCGAGTCGGAGGTCCGGTTGTACTGCCGGACCTTTCCGGCGGTCTTCTCGCACGCCCGCGGCGCTTCGCTGTTCGCAGCCGACGGGACGGCGTACGTCGACTTCTTCTGCGGTGCGGGCGCGCTGAACTACGGGCACAACCCGCCACGGATCCGCGACGCGCTGATCGAGCACTTGCATTCCGGCGCGGTCGTGCACGCGCTCGACATGGACACGCCGGTCAAGGCCGCGTTCCTGCGCCGGTTCGACGAGGTCGTGCTCGCGCCGCGCGGGCTCGACCACCGCGTGCAGTTCTGCGGGCCGACCGGGGCCGACGCGGTCGAGGCGGCGTTGAAGCTGGCCCGCAAGGTCACCGGCCGTTCGGGTGTGGCGGCGTTCTCGGGCGGCTTCCACGGGATGACGGCGGGTGCGCTGGCGGTCAGCGAGAGCCGGGCCGGGGCGGGCCGCTTCGTGCCGTTCGGCGACCTGGACGCGCTCTCGCGGGTGTTCGCCGATGACTTGCCGGCGGCGGTGATCGTCGAGCCGTTGCAGCTGGAGGGCGGCGTCCGCCCCGCTCCGGCCGCCTGGCTGCGCGAGCTCGCCGCGTTGTGCCGTCGCCATGGCGTCCTGTTGATCTGCGACGAGATCCAGTGCGGCGTCGGGCGTACCGGGACGTTCTTCTGCTTCGAGCAGGCGGGGATCGTGCCGGACCTCGTGTGCCTGTCGAAGTCGATCAGCGGCTTCGGGCTGCCGCTCGCGCTCGTCCTGATCCGCCCTTCGCTGGACGTGTGGGAGCCGGGCGAGCACACCGGCACCTTCCGCGCCAACCAGCTCGCGCTGGTCGCCGCGACGGCCGCGCTCTCGTTCTGGGAGGACCCGGCATTTCTCGCCCGCGTGGAGCACGTCGCCGCGCGGCTGGCCGCTGTCGAGGCGCCGGTGACGCGCGGCTCCGGGGCGGTGCTGGGGATCGAGCTCGATCCGGCGCATGCGGCATTGGTCCAGCACCGCGCGTTCGCCGACGGCGTGCTCGTCGAGCGCTGCGGCCCGTTCGACGAGGTGCTGAAGGTGATGCCACCGCTGACGGTCGACGACGACACGCTCGACCGCGGCCTCGCGATCCTCGCCCGCGCCCTCGACCGCCGCGTCGCGCTACGCGCCTAGTTCGCGGCCGCGCTGCGCGGCCGCCATCACCGCTTCAAGGAACGCGGACCGCACGCCGGCGCGTTCGAGCTCCCGCAGGCCGGCGGCGGTCGTGCCGCCGGGTGACGTGACGGCGGCCTTGAGTTGCGCGGGTCCGTCATCGCTCTCGGCCAGCAGCTTGGCGGAGCCCAGCAGCGTCTGGAAGGCGAGCGTCTCGGCGATGTCACGCGGGAGGCCGGCGAGCACGCCCGCGTCGGCCATCGCCTCCGCGACGAGGAAGACGTAGGCGGGACCGGAGCCGGAGAGGCCCGTGACGGCGTCGAGGCTGGCCTCGGGCACGCGGACGACGACGCCGACCGCGCCGAGGATGGTCTCGGCCCACTGCAGGTCCTCGTCGGTGGCATGGGTGCCGGGGCTGATCGCCGCGGCGCCGGCGCCGACCAGCGCGGGCGTGTTGGGCATCGCGCGCACGACCGGGATCGGGGCGCCGAGCGCGGCCTCGATCGCCGCGATCGTGATGCCCGCCGCGACGGACAGGACGCGTTCGCAGCCGGCCTCGGCGAGCGCGGACGCGGTGCTCGCAACGTACTGCGGCTTGACCGCGATCAGCGCGCCATTGGTGGCCTGCGGTTTGTCGAGCACCGTCACGCCGGGGTACTTCGCGCTCAGCTCCTCGCGCTTTGCTTCGATCACCTCGACCACGCCGAGGCCTGTGTGTCCCGCGGCGAGCAGCCCGCCGAGCAGGGCCTCGCCCATCTTCCCGCCACCGACGATCAAGAGCTCCATCGCGGGTGAAGCCTAACCGCGGGCGCCCTGGAGGAACGCCTTGCCGCCCGCCGCCAGCGCGCCCAGGTCGGTGCCGGTCACCAGCAGCGTGCAGTCGCGGTAGCGGGCGCACAGCTCGGGCGTGGGCGCGAGGATGCCGGTCATCCGGCCCGCTTGCCTCGCCTTGGCCAGGATGGTGTCGATCACGGCGCGCAGTTCGGCCTCCGGCGGGCGCCCGAGGGAGTGCGAGAGGTCGTTGGGGCCGACGAAGACCAGGTCGACGCCGTCGACGGTCAGGATCTCGTCGAGGTTCTCGACCGCGGTCGCCGTCTCGATCTGGATCGCGACCACGGTCTCCTCGCGGGCGTTGGCGATCGCTTCCTCTCGTCGTTGGCCGTAGATGGTCGCGCGGCCGGGACCCGCGCCGCGGCGGCCTTCGGGCGGATAGCGGGAGAGCTGGGCGGCGGTGTGCGCGGCGTCGGCGGTGTTGACGAGCGGCACCAGCACGCCCGCCGCGCCGCTGTCGAGGGCGTGCCCGATCGTGCTCGGCGTGTTGGAGGGCACGCGCACGAGCGACGGGACGCCGGCGAGGTCGCCGCCGACGATCACCTCCTCGATGTCACGCGCCGAGAACGCGCCGTGTTCGCCGTCGGGGATCAGGACGTCGTAGCCGATCGCGCCCAGTACCTCGCCGATCGCGCGGTGCGGGGTCTCGACGAAGCTGGCGATCAGCGGCGCGCCGGTGCGCAGGCGGGTGCGAAGGGTGTGGCTCATCGGGTCTTTCCTCGGGGCGGGACGAACGTGCGGTCGAGCGCAAAGGGATTGTGCTGGTTGCTGGCCGTCATCACGTCGAGCAGGTGCCGCGCGCCGCCGATGCTCGACATCACGCCGTGGCCGCTGTAGCCGGTGTTGACGTACAGGCCGTCGACGGGCGTCGCGTCGATCAGCGGGCGATGATCCGGCGTGACCGTGTAGAAGCCGCATTTGACGGGCCAGTTCGGGTCGGGCGCGATGTCGCGCCAGAACGGCGTGATCCGGGCGACGGAGCGCAGCACGCGCTCGGCGAAATCGGGCTCGGGAACCGGGTCCTCGACCGCTTCGCCCGGTTGCTGACCGTAGACGCTGATCAGGAGCGCGGCGCCCTCACCGGTCGGTCGCCAGTGCCCGCCGGTGTCCTCGTCGAAGGTGAGCGGCGCCCACTGGGGCACCTGGGGCAGCTGAGGGATCAGCAGCTTGTGGCGGAGAAGCACGTGGATCGGGAGCTCGATGCCGGCGAGGGCCGCCACCTTGCCGGACAGCGGCCCCGTGGCGATGACACACGCGCGTGTGGAGACGGTTCCCCGGTCGGTGTGGACCGCGGTCAGCCCGCCGCGTGTGTCGAAACCCGTGACGCGTGTGCTCAACCGCACCCGCGCTCCTTCGAGCAGCCCGAGCGCGAGCTCACGCTGGTCGAGCAGGCCGTCCTGCATGCGTATGCGGACCTGGCGGACGGTCTCGCTCAGGTACGGGAAGCGGTCGCGGGCCTCGTCGCCGTCGAGCACCTCGATGCCGTCGACGCCGATCGAGCGC
This sequence comes from Solirubrobacter soli DSM 22325, assembly GCF_000423665.1. Taxonomy (GTDB): domain Bacteria; phylum Actinomycetota; class Thermoleophilia; order Solirubrobacterales; family Solirubrobacteraceae; genus Solirubrobacter; species Solirubrobacter soli. Next base: position 231,506 of record NZ_KE384072.1, read on the forward strand.
TGGTGGGCGACGGTCTCCAGCTGCTCCCGCGCGCCCGCTTGGGTCGTCGTCACCGACATCAGGCCGTTCGGCTGCGGACGCGGGTCGTGCGCGGTCTGGCCCGTGAAGTCCGCGAAGTCGTACAGCGCCGCGACGGTCTCGCGCATGATCGCGAGCTCGTCGGGATCGTCCTGCTGGAGCCGGTAGGCGCCGGTGGCCGCGGCGGTCGTCGCCGCCGCGGGCGCGGCGCGCGCCTCGAGCACGAGCGGGTCGAGCCCGGCGCGCCGCGCGGCGAACGCCGTCGCCGCGCCGATCACGCCCGCGCCGACGATGACGAGCTCCGCGGTGCGGGGCAACGCCTGGTCGCGCGGCCCCGCCGCCGCGTCGGTCCGCCCCGCCGCCGCGTCGCGCGGCCCCGCCGCCGCGTCGCGCGGCCCCGCCGCCGCGTCGCGCGGCCCCGCCGCCGCCCCGCGCGGCCCCGCCGCCGCCCCGCGCGGCGCCGTCACGGCACGATCAGCGCCTTCACCACGGTCTGCCGCTCGACCGCCTCGAGCGCCTGCTGCGCCTCGGCGAGCGGGTACTCGTGGGTGATCAGTTCGGTCCACGGGAAGCGGTGGCGGGCCATCACCTTGATCGCGCGGTACACGTGGCCGACGTCACTCCCCCAGCAGCCGCGGATCTCGAGGTGCTTCTGGTTGAGGTCCAGGTGCGGGTTGAACGTGGCCTCGCCCACGTTCGTGTACTGCCCCACGACGACGTAGCGGCCGGCGTCACGGGTCATCCGCATCCCTTCCGGGACCGCGCTCGGTACGCCGGTGGCCTCGATCGTGACGTCGGCGCCGCGCCCGTGGGTGAGCTCGCGGACCCGCTCGACACGGTCCTCGTCGAGCGCGATCGTGACGTCGGCTCCGAGCGTGCGCGCCGCCTCGAGCCGGACCTCCGGGCCGCCGATCACGATCACCTGCCCGGCACCGCGCAGCTGCGCCAGCGCCGCGGCGCACAGCCCGACCGGTCCCGCGCCTTGGATGACGACGGAGTCACCGAACGCGATCTCGGCGAGGGTCACCGCGTGCAGCGCGGTCGGCATCCCGCAGCCGCCGGCCATGAACGCGCGCCAGTCCAGGGTCTCGGGCAGCGGCAGGATGTGCACGCCGGGCTTGAGGTGGATGTACTCCCCCCACCCGCCGAGCAGCCCGTCGTCGCTCGACAGCGTCACGCCGTAGACCTTGCGGTGCGGACAGCGCGTGGTGGCCTGGGCGACCGTGCAATACCAGCAGCGACCGCAGGTGCCGAAGACGTCGAGGAACGTCACGATCTGGCCGGGGACGACCTCGCGGCCGTCGACGTCGGTCGCACCGTTCGCCTCGGCGACGCGGCCCACGCTCACATGGCCCGGGATGATCGGGTACGGCACGCCCGCGAGCTGGCCCTTCCACAAGTGCGCGTCGGTGCCGCAGACCTCGCTGGCCAGCGTCTCCAGCAGCACCGCGCCGGGCTCCAGGCGTGGCCGCTCGAACTCGCGCAGCTCGAGCGGCGCCCCGGGCGCGGGCATGACGACCGCGCGCACCACCTACTCGGCCGGGATGTCCGGGTACTGCGAGACCGGGAAGATGTCGACCGGGGCCGAGCGCTGCTGGACGAGCACGCCGCCGTCGACGGTGACGCCGGAGCCGGTCATGTAGCGGGCGTCGTCGGAGGCGAGGAAGACGATCGGGCCGGCCATGTCGTCGGCCGTGCCGAGCCGCTGCAGCGGGACCACCTGACCGCGCTCGGCGGCGACCTCGTCGGAGATGTCATATGTGCGGATCAGCCCGGGGACGACGAAGTTGACGCGCACGTTGTACGGCGCGAGGTCGAGCGCCATCGCGCGGGTGACCGCCTCGATGCCGCCCTTGGCCGCGTCGTAGGCCGCCATCGCGCGGTGGGCGTGGGTCGCACCGCCGCTGGAGAGGTTGATGATCGCGCCCGTCCGCCGCTTGGCCATGCTGCGCACGACCGCGTTCGAGCACAGGTAGACGCTCGTCAGGTTGGTCTGGATGATCCGGGTCCACCAGGCCGCGTCGCCCTCGAGGAAGTGGCGAGTGACCGCCTCGTAGGTCGCGAGCGCGGCGTTGTTGACGAGCACGTCGATCGGGCCGTGCGCGTCGACGGCTGCGGCGACGATGCGGTTCACGTCCTCCTCCTTGCTGACGTCACCGGGTGCGGCGATCGCGTTCGCGCCGATCGCCTGGACCGTCTCGTTCGCGCGGTCGGGATCGATGTCATTGACGGCGACCTTGGCGCCCTCGCTCGCGAAACGCTCGGCGACCGCGCGGCCGATGCCGTGGCCGGCGCCGGTCACGATCACGGACTTGCCTTCGAATCTCATGGTGCTCCTTCTTCGAGGTCTCGGAACCAGGGAACGGGGTGGTCGCCGACGACGACGAAGCGGATCGTCTCCCCCGGCCGCAGCTGGCCCGCGAGCGGGAGGTCGTCGGGGTGGATGACGGCGGGCTTGTCGTAGCCGGCGCTGCGCTGGCGGTCGGCGAGCAGAAGGATCGGGGCGCCCCCGCTCGGGACCTGGACCGCGCCGGGCGGCGGGGACTCGCTCAGCAGCTCGCCACCGGGGACCTCGGGCCCTTCGAGGCGCACGCCCATGCGGTCGCCGGTCGAGACCGTGAACGGAGCGCTCGTCAGCGCTCGCTCCGCTTCCTCGGACCATTGCGGACCGCGGTGGAGGCGAATGACGAGGTGGTAGGGCGTCTGGAGGGCGCGCGCCTGCATCTCGATCGGGCTCGTGTCGGTGCGCGCGAGGCCGAGGACGTCGCCGGCGCGTAGCGCGCGGCCGATCAGCCCGTAGCGGTCGACGCTCGCCGAGCCCAGGAACGGCTCCGCCTCGATGCCACCCGCGAGCGCGAGGTAGCCGCGGACGCCGTTTCCGGTCGCCTTCAGCTGCAGCGACTGCCCTCGCGTGACGTGGGTGGTGCGTTGACCTTGCGGCTCGCCGTCGAGGTGGAGCGTGAAGCCGCGGCCGGCGGCGCCGACGACGAGGTCCGTGAGCGCCGTGAAGCGCGGGCCGTGGAGCGTGGACTCGATCAACGTCGTCCCGGGCGCGTTCCCGCACAGGGCGTTGGCCAGGCGGGCGGCCCTGGCATCGAGCGGGCCGGACTGCGCCATGCCGTGGTGGGCCTGGTTGAGGCGGCCGTGGTCGAGGACGAGGTCCAGCGCCCCCGCCTCCTCGACTCGGAGCGCGGGCGTGTGCGGCGTCTCGGGTAGCAGGATGCGGCGCTCGGGCGTCTTCGGCGGCTCGCCCTGCTCGGCCTCGAACCGGACCGTGTCGCCGAGCTCGAACAGGAACGGATCGTCGCGGTGCGGGTCGTAGACGTTCTCGAGCGCTGTCCCGATGACGTTCCACCCGCCCGGCATCAGCACCGGGTAGATCGTCGCCTGCTCGTTGGCGATCGCCACCGCGAGCGCGGGGACGTCGGTGCGCGGGGTCTTGCGCCGTGGGACGCGCAGACGCTCGTCGGTGCTCGCCATCATCGGCTGGCCGACGGTCGCGCGGGCGCAGACGCGGTACTCGCGGCTCGCGTGGAGCGCGGCGATCTGCTCCGGCGTCAGACCGGTCTGCTCGACGACGTCGTCGGTGTCGATGCCGCCGTAGTTGACGGGAACGTCGATCTGCTTCGGCGCCTTCAGGTCATCGTGATCGGCGTTCAGCGCGGCGTCGATCCACTCCTGCGCCCGCTCGTTGGAGAGGGTCCGGTCCTCCCACTCGACATAGACCGAGCCGTAGCCGGGATAGATCTCGCGGACGCCGGCCGGGCGGGTGGCGTCGAGCGTCGCCGCGAGCGCGAGCACCTTGAGGTTCGCCCGCTCGTCGAACACCGTCGAGTAGCGCAGGTATTGACCGACGGGTGCCATCGAGAGCGCTCAGAACGCGGCGATGGCGATGCCGGCGCGCTCGAGCGCCGCGCGGATCGCCTTCGCGGTCGCGACGCTGCCCGGGTTGTCGCCGTGGATGCACAGCGTGCCTGGCGTGAGCTCGACGATCGTGCCGTCGAGCGCCTCGACCGTGCCCTCGGTGGCCATCCGGACCGCGCGCTGCGCGGCTCGTTCGGGATCGTGCACGATCGCGCCGTCGGTGCCCCGCTTGGCGAGTGAGCCGTCCGGGGCGTAGCCGCGATCGGGGAAGCCCTCGGCGACGACGGGCTGGCCGAGCCGTTGCGCGGCCTGGTGCAGGCGCGAGCCGGCGATGGCGATGATCGGCAGTTGCGGATCGAAGTCCCGCGTCGCCTGGACGAGCGCCTCGGCGTTGGCGTCGGATGCGTTCGCGACGGCGGTGTTGAGCGCGCCGTGGGGCTTCATGTGGTGCAGCGTCGCCTCGGCCGCCTTGACGAAGCCGTAGAAGGCACCGATCTGGTAGAGCGTGTCGGCGTAGACCTCGTCGGGTGACATCGTCATCGCCCGCCGGCCGAAGCCCGCGAGATCCGGCAGCCCGGGGTGCGCGCCGACCGCCACGCCCGCGTCGAGCGCCAGCTGGAGGCTCTTGCGGATCGTGTTCGGGTCGCCCGCGTGGAAGCCGCACGCGAGGTTGGCGCTCGACACCTCGGCGAACAGAGCCGCGTCGTCGCTCATCCGCCAGGCGCCGTACGACTCTCCGGCGTCGACGTTTAGATCGATGCGGTCGGCAGACATCTGGCGGAAGGTACCATATGGTCAAACCAAACACTGCTACGCTTCGCGGCGGTGGCCCCCTCCTTCGAAAAGGTCCGGCGGGTGCGGACATTCGACGACGTGGTCGAGCAGCTCCGCGAGGCGATCCTCTCTGGTCGCATCCGCCCCGGAGACCGGCTGCCGGGCGAGCGCCAGCTGTGCGAGGAGCTCGGTGTCGGCCGCCCCACCCTGCGCGAGGCGCTGCGGTCGCTCGAGGCGCTCGGCATGATCGAGGTCCGGCCCGGCAAGGGCGGCGGCTCGTACGCCGTCACGCCGTCGGAGTCGACCCTCGGTGACGCGTTGGCGTCGCTGGTCTCGCTCCGCGGCGCCTCGTTGGAGGACCTGTCCGAGTTCCGGGTCGACTTCGAGGGCGAGAACGCCGCCTGGGCCGCCCGCCGCGCCGACGCGAGCGACATCACGACCCTCCAGGCCCTGGTCGCCGACGCCCGAGCCGCCGGGGGTGTCGAGCTGCTCGCCGAGGTCGACGTCCGCTGGCACGAGGCCCTCGCCCGCGCCACGAAGAACCGGCTGCGCATCGGCATCGCTTTGGGCATCCACGGCGCGGTCACCCGCCGGCACAACCAGATCGTCCGCCCCGCCGCGCTCGAGCAGGCGCTCACGATCCCCGAGGATCTCGCCAAGATCACCGCCGCGGTCGCCGACGGCGATGCCGAGCTCGCGCGAATCCTGATGCGCGAGCACATCGACGCGTGGAACCGCCGCACGAATGGCTGATTATGGTCAGACCATTCTCCTGACAGGCGCTACGGGACAAGTCGGTGGCGTTGCGCTCCGCGCCCTCGCGGGGCGCCCTGTTCGCGTGCTGGCGCGAGCGCCCGACGCGCTCGTCGCGACGGGTCCGGTCGCTGAGTCCCGCCACGCGCAAGTTTCCGACCCCACCCGTCAAGCGGAGGTCGTCGTCGGGTCGTTCGACGACGCCGATTCGCTGCGGCGCGCCTTCGACGGCGTCGACGTCATGTTCCTCACCGGGCGGGACAACCCGGACCAGGTGGCGCAGCACCTCCGCGTGCTCGAGGTCGCCGCCGCGGCCGGTGTCTCGCACGTCGTCAAGCTGTCCGCGATCGGGGCGCGGCCGGACTCGCCGGTGGCGCTGATGCGCTGGCACGCGGCGATCGAGTCCGCGCTGCGCGGGTCCGGGTTGGCGTGGACGTTCGTGCGCCCGCACCTGTACATGCAGAACCTGCTGCGATTCGCCGGCGACGTCGCCTCGGCCGGCCGCCTCGCGGCACCGATGGGCGCCGCCGCGTTCCCCCTCGTCGACACGCGCGACGTCGGCGCCGCGGTCGCCGCCGTGCTCCGCTCGCCCGCCGCCCACGTGGGTGCGACATACGCGCTCACGGGCCCGTCGGCCGCCACGTACGCGTCGGTCGCCGCCGCGCTGGCGGAGCTCGTCGGCGCGCCGGTGCACTACGAGCCGCTCGCTCCCGCGGCGTTCCACGCCTCGCTGCTGGACGCGGGCATCCCGGCCTGGCGCGCCGACGATCTCGCCGCGATCGCCTCCGCCTACACCGCCGCCGACAACACGCCGACCGGTGACCTCGAACGCCTCCTCGGCCGCCCCGCCACGCCGCTCTCGCAGTTCCTCGCCGACCACGGCGAGACGTACCGCGCGGGCGCGTCGCGCAGCCACCTCTGACCCGGCGTCCGCGTCCCGACGCCGCGCTGCGTCCGCGTTCCGAGCCTCGCCTCCCCGCCGCCGCGCGCCGCGCCGCGTCACCGCGCGCCGGGCCTTGCCTCCCGCCGCTGCGTTGCGCCCGGCCTCCCCTCCCGCCGCCGCGCTGCGCCCGCCCGCGCCTCTGCGCGCCGCACGCCCCTAGCCGCCGCGCCGCGTCGCCGCGCCGTCTCCGCTCGCCGCGCCGCCAAACCCTGCGCCGCGCCTCTCCTGCCCGCTCGCCGCGTGCCATGTGAGGTCACTGAACGTCCCGTCAGGACGCTCAGTGACCTCACCCGTCAGCGACGGCGGTTCCGGTGGCGGCCTGTTCGAAGCGCCAGCGGACCACGGGCGGGTCGACGAACGGGGACGGGCCGGGCCATTCGCGCTCCTCGTAGCGGACCTCGAGGACCGCGGGGCGCGGGAGCGAGGCGACGGATGACGTGATCTCTTCCGCCGTGCGGGCGGTCGCGGTGGCGAGGCCGAGGGCGGCGGCGACCGCGCCGAACGCGTCCGGGACGCCGAGGGGCTGGCCGCCGGTGATCGTGTAGTGGCCGTCGATCAGCACGACCGTGAGGAGGTTCGGCGGCGCGAGGCCGGCGAGGCTCCAGAAGGAGCCGGCGCCCATCAGCGCCTCGCCGTCGCCGAGCAGGCAGACGACGTCGCGGTCGGGACGCTTCTCCGCGACCCCGAGCGCCGCGGCGAGGGCGGTGCCCATCGAGCCGCCCATGTAGAGGTGCGGGCCGTCGTCGCTCGCGGCGCGCAGCGCGGAGGTCGGAGTGCCGAGGGAGGACACGTAAAGCGCGTCCGGGCCCGCCGCGAGGACGGCGCGCACGATCGAGGTCGGGTTCATGCGATGTCCAGGATCGATTCGAGCACGATCGGGGCGAGGACCCGGGCGCCTTCGGCGGTGGCGACGGCACCGCGCGCGACCGTGCCGGCCTCGTCCGGGCGGGCCAGCGGGAACGGCTGCACGCCGAGCAGCTCGAGCACGCCCGCGGTCGTGCGGCCGAGCGGCATCTGCGAAGGGTTGCGCTCGCCGAGCGAGCCGCGCATCGAGAGGACCGCCGGGAATCCGAACCCGTACGGCACGACGAGCGACCCGAGCGCGTTCAGCGAGTTGCCGAGCCCGGAGCACTGCAGCAGCACCAGCGGCATGCCGCCGGCGGCGCGGTAGCCGGCCGCGAACCCGAAGCACTCCTCCTCACGCGTGAGCGTCCGGAGGGGGATGCCGCGCGTGACGAGCCGCTCGCCGATCGGCGCGAGTCGCTTGTCGGGCACCCACGCGGCGACCTCGACCCCCGCGTCGACCAATGCGTCCGCCAGAACCTCTTGCCAGGCCATTTGGTAATACCATACACACGAACGTGTCCGACGTCGTCGACCTCACTCGCGAACTCGTCGCGCTGAACACCGTCAACCCGGACCTGGAGCCCGGCGCGCCCGGCGAGCGACCCGCGGTCGAGCACCTCGCGGCACGCCTCGCCCGAAACGGGTTCGCGATCGAGATCGTCGGCCCACGCGCGCGCCCCAGCCTCCTCGCGACCCACCGCGGCACCGCCGCCGACGCCCCGTCGCTCGCCCTCAACGGGCACCTCGACACCGTCCCCGCGGGCGGGATGCGCGACGCCTTCACCCCACGCCTCGAAGGCGACCGCCTCTACGGCCGCGGCACGTGTGACATGAAGGCGGGCGTCGCCGCCCTGGTCGTGGCCGCCGAGCACGCCGCCCGCGCCGGCACGCGTGGGGATATCGTCCTCGCGCTCGTCGCGGATGAGGAGCACGGCAGCCTCGGCACGACCGCCGCACTCGCACGCCTCACAGCGCTCGCCGAGGCGGGCGCGGGCGGCGAGGCGGCGGGCGGCGTGGGCCGCACAGGCGGCGCGGGCCTTGCGGGCAGCGAGGAGGCGGGCGGCGCGGCCGGAGCCGGCGACGCGGGCGCGAGCGACGGCGGCGCGGGCCGCGCGAGCGCGGGCGGCGCCGGCGCGGGCGGCGACGGCCCGCCGGCCCGCGGCGGACGGCGGTTGCCCGCCGCGTGCATCGTCGCCGAGCCCACGTGGCTCGAGCTCGCCAGCGCCCATCGGGGGTTTGCGGTGGTCGAGGTGGAGGTCCGTGGGCGGGCGGCGCACTCCTCGCGGCCGCAGGACGGGGTGAACGCCGTCACCCACCTCGCCCGGGTGCTCGCGGGGGTCGAGGCGCGCGACGCACAACTCCGAGACGCCGCGCCGCACCCGCTGGCGGGTCATCCGTCGTTCATGGCGACGGTCGTCAGCGGCGGCACGGCGCCGTTCGTCCTGCCGGATCACGCGCGGGCGACGATCGAGCGGCGCACGGTGCCCGGCGAGCCGGCGGACGCCGGGAAGCGGGACGTCGAGGCGATCCTCGACGCCCACCCCGACATCGATGCCACGGTGACGCAGACGATGGCGCGGGAGGCGTGGCAGCTCGACGACGAGCACCCCGCGGTGCGGCACATCGTGGAGCTGCTCGGCGCGCCCGCACGCACCGGGTTTCCCTACTGGATGGAGTCCGCGCTGTGGGAAAACGCGGGAATTCCGGCGGTGGTGTGCGGACCGGCCGGTGGTGGTCTGCACACGGACGTCGAGTGGGTCGAGGTCCCGCAGCTCGAGGCCTACACCGAGACGCTCAAGACGTTGATCCCCGAGTTCACGAGCCGCTGACGGAACGCAGCTCGGGGTCGGCCTCGATCTCGGCGCGGCGGGCCAGGTATTCGGCGTCGTCGATCTTGCCCTTGGCGCGCTGCTCGTCCAGGCGGGCGAGCAGGGTCGCGCGGAAGCGATCGCGCTCGTCCGGCTTGAGGTCGAGACGCGCGCCGGCCAGGCGGCCGCGCTCCTCGTGGGCCGAGTCGGTGTCCCAGGCGACCGAGCTCTCGTGGTAGATCACGGGGATCTGCTCGCCGACGCGGGGCGTGAAGGACGCCGAGGTCACATGCATGGTCACGGAGGCCTCGAAGGACGGCTCGTCGGTCGGCTCGACACGCACGTGCGCGCGGTACGTCCCCACGGCCACGGTCGTGGGCGCCGTTCCCGGGAGCAGCTTGGTCACCCGCAGGATCGTCGCCGGCGCACGGCCCGCCTCCCCGCGCGCGAGCTTCTTCTCGAACCTGCCCTTCTTGCCCAACATGCCTCTCCCCCCACCGGACGAAAACGAGACCCTACCTCCGCACAGCCCGGCTGAGGGGACGATGAACCAAGTCGAGCAGCGCGTCGGCCACCAGGTCCGGCGCCTCCTCGGCCATGAAGTGCCCGCAGTCGACCGTCCGGTGCACGAGGTCCGGCGCCCACGCCCGCCAGATCGCCGCCGCGTCGTACCCGAGCGCCGCGCCCCAGTCCTGCTGCAGGACCGTGACCGGCATCGCCAGCTGCGCCCCGGCGTCGCGCGAGGCCTGATCGTCGGCGATGTCACTCGTCGCCGACGCCCGGTAGTCCGCGACGATCGACGGCACCGCCCCGCGGCACGCCGCCAGATACGCCTCGCGCACGTCCGCGGCAAAGGGCGCCTGTCCCCAGGCATCGAGGAAGTGACCGAAGAACGCGTCGGCGGTCGCGCCGATCATCGCCTCCGGCAGCCCGGCCGGCTGTGCCATCAGGTACAGGTGCCAGCCGACCGCCGCGCCCGCACCGCGCAGGACGTCCCACATGTCGAGCGTGGGCAGCACGTCCAGGCACGCCAGATGCGTGACGACGCCGGGATGATCGAGCCCCGCGCGGAACGCCACCAAGGCGCCGCGATCGTGCCCGGCGAGCGCGAACGACGAGAAGCCCAGCGCCGATCCCAGCGCGACGACGTCCGCCGCCATCACCCGCTTCGAGTACCCGTCCGCGGGCTTGCTCGACGCTCCGTACCCGCGCAGGTCGGGACAGATCACGGTGTGCGACGCGGCCAGGCGGGACGCCACGTCCCTCCACATCAGATGCGTCTGCGGGAACCCGTGCAGCAGCACGATCGGCGGCCCCGAGCCCGCGAGGGCGACGTGCAGTGACACACCGTCGGCGACCGGGACGCTTTCATGTTCGAAGAGATCCATGCCGCGCAGCGTGCAACCCGCCGATCAGCAACCGATCAGCTTCCAGGTGCTGGGGCCGATCGCGGCGTTCGCCGACGGCGAGCCCGTCGCCCTGAAGGGACCGATCCACAGAGCCCTCCTCGCCCGCCTGATCGTAGCCCGCGGGGAGGTCGTGTCCGTCGATCGGCTCACCGAGGACCTGTGGGCGAGCCCGCCGCCGCGCGCGGTCGGCGCGATCCGCACGTTCGTGGGGGACCTCCGCCAAGCGCTCGAGCCCGGGCGTGCGCCGCGCGCCCCCGCGCGCCTGCTCGTCACCGAGGGCAACGGGTACGCGCTGCGAAGCCACGACATCGACGCGCACCGCTTCGAAGACGCGGTCCGCCAAGGGCGCACCGACGCGCTCGCGCTCTGGCACGGCCCCGCGTATCAGGAGCTCGACGACTACGACTGGGCCCGCGCGGAGCGCGCCCGGCTGACCGAGCTGCGGCTGCACGCGGTCGAGCGCCGGGCCGAGGCACGGCTCGCGCGAGGCGCCGAGGTCGTCGCCGAACTCAGCGCCCACGTCGCCGAGCACCCGTGGCGCGAAGACGGCTGGCGTCTGCTCGCGCTCGCGCTGTATCGCGGCGGCCGGCAGGCCGAGGCGCTCGACGCCCTCCGCAGCGCACGCGCGAGCCTGCAGGACCAGCTCGGACTCGATCCCACGCCCGCCCTCCAAAAGCTCGAGCGGGACATCCTCAACCACGAGGACACCTCCATCCAGCGGGTCTGGGCGGACGCGACGGAGGCCTACGCGCGGACCGTGGGCGCCCCCGCCCGCCTCCAATCCACGATCGACCTGCTCAGGAAGCTCGCCGTGAGCGGCGGCCTCGAGGCCGCACGCACCCACCGGCTGGCCGCGATCCGCGCCGCGGAGGAACTGGGCGACCCGCAGCTGACCGCGCGCGTCATCGGCGCCTACGACGTCCCCGCGATCTGGATGCGCTCGGACGACCCCGAGCAGGCGGCAGCCATCGTCGAGGCCGCCGTGCGCACGCTGCCACACGTCGCCGATGCCACCACCCGCGCCCGGCTCCTCGCCACCATCGCGCTCGAGTCGCGCGGAACCGCCGACCGGCGAAAGGAGGCGAGCGAAGCCGAGGCGATCGCCCGCCGCCTCGGCGATCCGGCACTGCTGGCGTTCGTCCTCAACGGCGTCTGGATGCAGAGCTGCCACACGCTCGGGAACGCGCCCGCTCGCGATGTCATCGGCAAGCAGCTGCTGCAGCTCCCGCACCGGCTCGTCAGCTACACCGTCCTCGGCCACCTGATCCGGATCCAGGCCTGCTGCGCGCTCGGCGACTTCGCCACGGCTGACGCCCACGCCGAGGCGGCGAGCCGGCTCGAGCCCGAGCGCCCGCTGATCGGCGTGTTCACCGCCTGGTACCGCGCGCTCAGGACCGGCGACTACGGCCAGGCGACGAGCATGCTCGACGCCGCCGGGATGCCCGGCCTCGACGGCCTGGCCGCGCTCGCCGAGCTCTCGCTCGGCCGCCGCGATGACGCCGGCCCGTTCGAGCGCTGGATGCACGTCGATCCGCCGCCGGACCTGCTGCAGGAGGCGCTGTGGTGCATCAGGGCCGATCGCGCCCTCGTGGCGCGAGACGTCCCCGGGATGCGCCGCGCCCTCGCCAAGCTCACGCCCGCGAAGGACGAGCTCGCGGCGGGCAGCGGCATGGTCTCCTTCGGACGCGTCGACGCGCTCAGCGCTGCGCTGGAATCGGTTCGGCGGCGGGCGTAGGGGCAGACCGCGGCAGCCAGAGGCGGGCGAGCAGGAACGTCGCCGCCATCACCGCGGCCATGATGTAGAAGATCGTCTGCGTCGCCTGCGCGAACGCCAGCTGGACCTCGTGCGGAACGGCTCCGCCACCGGAGCCGCCGAACGACCCCGCCAGCTCCGCCGCCCGCGCACGCGGCACGCCGCTGTGGACCAGCGCCTCCGTGACCGTCGCGGTCGCGCGGTTGATCAGGATCGTTCCCAACACGGCCAGGCCGAGGCTCGCGCCGAAGTTGCGGCCCGTCTGCGTGATCCCGGTGACCTCGCTGTAGGCCGAGCTGGGCGCCCGGTTGACCGCGTCGGTGCTGGCCGGGCCGAGCATGAACCCCAGGCCGGCGCCCGCGATCGCGATGTAGATGGCCTGCGCGCCGAGCGAGAGATCCGTGAGCTTGCCCGCGAGCAGGAAGAAGCCGACGGCGCCGACCGCGCCGCCGAGCACGATCGTCGGCCGCGCGCCGCGCTTGTCGAGGATCCGCCCGCCGATCTGGGCGGCGATCACGAAGCCGAGGAAGAAGTAGAGGATGTACACGCCGGCCTCGCTCGACGAGAGCCCGAGAGCCGCTTGCGCGTACACGCTGCCGAAGAAGAAGAACGGCACGAACACGACTGACATCACTGCGAGGATCACGGTGTCGGCGGCGAACGCGCGGTCGCGGAAGATCGTCAGGTCGAGCAGCGGGTGCGGGCAGCGGAGCTCCCACGCGACGAACGCGACCGCGAGGGCCGCGCCGACGACGAGCGAGCCCCACGTCGCCACGGCGTCCCAGCCCCACTGGCTCGATTGCTGGAGCCCGAGTACGAGCAACCCCATCGCCCCTGACACGAGCACCGTGCCGCGGACGTCCAGCGGCGCCGGGCGGCGCTCGTCGTCCGGCTTGGAGCGCCAGATCAGATACAGGGCGATCAGCGCGACGGGGATGTTGATCCAGAAGATCGACCGCCACGTCCACTGTGTCAGGAACCCGCCGGCGAGCGGCCCGATCGCGGTCAGCCCGCCGGAGATCCCGAAGAACACCGCCATCGCGCGCCCGCGCTCCTGCACCGGAAACGCCGCGATCACGATGCCGACCGCCGCCGGGAACATGAGCGCGGCGAAGGCGCCCTGGGCGACGCGGAAGACGATCATCCACGCCGCCGCGACGTCACCGGTGGGCGTGAACCCGCACAGCGCCGACGCCGCCGCGAAGCCGATCACGCCGATGACCACCATCCGCCGGCGCCCGAGCACGTCGCCGAGCTTCCCGCCGAACGCGAACAGCGCCGACAGCGCGAGCAGGTAGCCGTTGATGATCCACTGCGACTCGGTCTGCGTGAGGTCGAGGTCCTTCTGCAGGTCGGGAATCGCGATCGCGACGATCGTCTGATCGATGAAGGTCATCGCGACGGCGAACACCATCGCCGCGAGGACGAGGCGATTGTTGTTCATGGGCCGCGCGACGCTACCGGCCCAAGATGAGGATCAGCCTCGATTGAACGGCGCGATCAGCGGATTCGTACTGTTGTAGATCCCGTCGGGGTTCGGGTAGTTCAGCCACAGGTGCAGCGTCACGAGGTCCGAGTGCCAGAACGTGAACGCGGCGCCACCGTCGCTCTTGGGCGCGCAGGCCTTCTCCTTCTTCTGCGGGACGAACGTCCCGTCGTCGTAGTGGCAGGCGGCGGGGAACGAGCCGTACGTCGCACCCGGGAGCGGCGCCTTGGCCGGCTTGGACGGGAACACCCACTCGGCCGCGACGAGTTGCGTGGCATCGCCGCGCTTGACGTAGACGAGGATCGGCGGCCTCTGGAGTGAGAAGTCCGTGACCGTCGGGTCCATGTAGTGGTACCCCATGTCCTTCATCATCGGCGTGATCTGGCGGCTCCAGCCCGCGGTCTTGGCGGCGTCGAGGCTGGTCGCGTACGGCGCGAGGGCGAAGCGTGCGTCCGCGACGTCCTTCGCCAGCTGCTTGGACACGTGACTGCCGCCGCCCATCGTGTGGCCGCTGTCGGCCCAACTGGAACCGATCGCGGTGGCGAAGACGGCGGCCGTCGTCACGACCACGGCCTTCAGGGGAGAGATCTTGAGCATCTCGCGACGCTAGATCGGTGTCCGTACGCCGACAATCCGGGGGCCCACCCTGAACATTGCGCCCGCTGACTGGGGGCGAGCGCGCGCACGACGTCCGGTGGGTCAGAGGCAGACCGCCGATGCCCGGCCCGAGATAGCCGCGCAACCGGTCGACGACCGCCGTCTCGGCCATGTAGACCGGGAGCGCCTCCTTGACCAGCACGTGCGGCCGAGGTCCGTCAACGGCAGGATCACCCGCACGCAGCGTGGTTCGTCGGTCCCGTTCGGGATGCAGCGGCCTCGGTCGGACTTCTACCGCCGCCCCGCGATGTTGCGGTAGAGCGCGGCCGGCAACGTCGCGTGGATCACGCCCTTCTTGGAGGAGAACTCCGCCCCGCAGGAACATGGGCGCGGTCCACCCACATCCGATGCTCACGGTCGTTACGAACGGCTGAACCGGTCACGCCGGCGCGTGACGCCCACGGCTCACGCGAGACGGGAACTGACATGTCGAAATCCATTCGTCTCGTGAGCGCGGCGGCCGCCGCGCTCACGGCCGCCGCCCTGCTCGCGGGCCCTGCGTCCGCGCACCCGCAGCGGTCCGCCGTCTTCGTCCAGACCGACGCTCCCGCCGGGAACACGATCGTCGCCTACGACCGCGCGCCCGACGGCAGCCTCACGCAGGCCGGGAGTTACGGAACCGGCGGGCTCGGCGGCGTGCTCGACGGGTCGGTGGTCGATCACCTGGCCTCGCAGGGCTCGCTCCAACTCGACCACAACCTGCTCTACGCCGTCAACGCCGGCAGCGACACGATCACGGTCTTCGCCGTCGACGGCGACCGCCTGCAGCGCCGCCAGGTGCTGCCGAGCTTCGGCGACTTCCCGGTCTCCATCGCCACCCACGGCAACCTCGTCTACGTCCTCAACGCCCGCCGCGGCGGGTCGGTTCAGGGCTACGCCCGCCTCGGCGGGATCCTCGTGCCGCTCCCCGGCACGCATCGCGCGCTCGGGCTGGACCCGAACGCCACGCCCGAGTTCACCCACACGCCGGGGCAGGTCGCCTTCACGCCCGACGGCGAGCACCTCCTGGTCACCACCAAGGCCAATACGAACGCGGTGATCGCGTTCGACGTCGACCGCCTCGGCGGGCTGTCGGCGCGTCCCACCACCACGGTCCTCGACGGCGCGGTGCCGTTCGCGGTCGACTTCGACGCGCGCGGGAACGTCGCGATCGCCGAGGCGGGCACGAATGCGGTCGCGACCTTCGCGGTCGACCGCCGCGGCTCGCTGCACCCGATCGCCCAGGCCGGCACCGGACAGGCCGCGACGTGCTGGATCATCACGGTCAACGGCCGCTTCTACCTGTCCAACGCGGGCAGCGCGACGGTCTCGGCCTTCGACGGCGCGTTGCGCCCCGTCGGCCTGACGAGCACGCGACCCGGCACGGTCGACGCCGCGGCCTCGAGCGACGGGCGCTTCCTCTACGTCCAGACCGGCGCGGCAGGCGGCGTCGATGCCTTCCGGGTCGCCCCGGACGGTGCCTTGACGCCCGCCGGCTCGGTCACCGTTCCCGGCGCGGCCGGCGGCGAGGGGATCGCCGCCGACTGATCGTCAGGAGTCGGCTGGAGCATGGTCGGTCCGACCGATGTGGTGCAGCCGCCAGTGACTCGGGCCGCCTGCGCTCGCGACGCGGCCCTCTGGGCCGTGAGCAGCGCGGGTGGCGCGAGACGCTGCGGATGCGCCGCAGCGGGCGCACCGGAATGCTCCAGTCGGCTCCTAGCGCACGGCGAGCACGCGGGCGGCCGCGTGCTCGTCGACGCGCACCCGCGGGATCAGCAGCCCGACGACGCCCGCCAGCAGCGCGACGCCGGCGCTCATCAGGAACGCGAGCTCGAACCCGGCGTTCGCCGGCCCGCCCGCGGCCACGTGGCCGGCGACGATCGAGGCGGCGACCTGCCCGCCCAGCGCGGCGCCGACGTTTCGGGCGATCATGTTCACGCCGGTCGCCTCGCCGGTCTCGTGCGGCTCGACGGCGGAGATCACGAGGTTCGGCAGCGCCGCGAACGCGCAGCCGATGCCGACGTTCAAGATCATGCCCCAGAGCACGATCAGCAGCGCGGAGTCGTGCGCCAGGGCCATGCCGAGCAGCCCCAGGGACGCCAGGACCGAGCCGACGGCGAGCGGCAGCTTGGAGCCGATCCGCTCACTGACACGGCCCACGATCGGCGCCGCGAAGAGCATCATCAGGCCGCCGGGCGCCATCAGCAGACCGGCCTGCGTGGCGTTCAACCCCAGGCCGACGTCCCCGCTCGACGGCAGCTCGGCGATCTGCGGGATCAGCACGAACGTGCCGAACAGGCCGAAGCCCACGAGCAGCGTCGCGATGTCGGTCATCAGGACCGGCGGGCGCGCGAGCGTGCGCATGTTGATCAGCGGCGCGTCGTGCCGCCGCTCGTACCAGACGAACACGGCGAGGATCACGGCGCCCACGGCCACCAGGCCGAGCGTCTTGTCCGAGCCCCAGCCCCAGTCGTTCGCGCGCGAGACCGCGATCAGCACGGCCGAGAGCCCGAACGCGAGGATGCCGGCGCCCAGGTAGTCGACCTTGCCGGGCGTGCGGACGGGCGACTCCGGCACGTACCGGATCGTCGTGAAGGTGGCGACCGCGCCCATCGCGGCGGACATCCAGAAGATCCAGTGGTAGCTCGCCTGGTCGACCAGCAGCCCGCCGAGCGGGAGGCCGATCGCGCCGCCGATGCCCGCGGTCGCACCGAGCAGCGCGATGCCCGTCGGGATCTTCGCGAGCGGGAACTCGTCGCGCACGATCCCGAACGAGAGCGGGAAGACACCGCCGCCCACGCCCTGCAGGACGCGGCCGGCGATCATCAGCGGCAGGTCGTTGCTCAAAGCGCTGACCACCGAGCCGAGCGCGAACGCGGCCAGGGACACCGCCAGGAACCGCTCCTTACCGAACATGTCACCGAGCCGGCCGAGCACCGGCGTGGCGATCGACGCGGCCAGGAAGTAGCCGCTGATCATCCACGTGATGTCGCTCGTCGAGACGCCGAAGGCGTGCTGCATCGCCGTCAGCGCGGGGATCACGGTCGTCTGCGCCAGCGCGAACGCGAGCGCACCGATCGCGAGGATCGCGAGCGTGACGTTGTGATGTTGTCGAGCGGGATGTTCGTTCATGACCCTGACTACGTTCGAAACCGGAGGAGGCCCTCCACATTAGCGAAGTGGACGGTCCCCTCCGGTTCGGCCTACACGAGTCTTCACATGACGGGTTCGAACCGCTACGGCGTCGTGGTGGACAGCGTGAACGTCAACGTCTTGGCGTAACCGCCGGTACGCAGGGCGTCCTTGGTGCCGATCGGCTGCTTGAGGCCGATCGCGACCTCGTCGTTGGAGACCGGTCCGGCGTAGGTGAGCAGGGCGAGCAGCGTGCCCGAGACGGCGCCGTACGCGCCGCCGTTGGCGTTGATCTGCAGCGCGGCAGGCAGCGCGAACGTGCCGTTGACGAGGTGGCCCGGCGCGACCGCGCTCGCGTCGGAGACGCTCAGCGCCGCGTCGCCCGCCGTCGAGGTGACGGTGGCGGTGGTGGCGGCCAGATAGTCCTTGGCCACACCCGCGATGAACGGCGCGAACGTCGCCGGCGCGCCCAGCACCAGGCCGAGCTGCGCGGGAACGAGGCCGTTGACGCCCCCGCCGGCGGTCACCTGGTCGGTGCGGGTGGCGATCGAGCCCGGCGAGCCGGTCGCGTCGCCCGCCTTGAACGCGCCGTTGCGGCCGACGACGCTCAACGCGGAGATCGCGCCCGACGCACCCGCGGCGTTGTCGAACGAGAAGTACGTGGTGGACGCGCCGAACGTCACGCCGGTCACGCGGTTGCCCGCGGCGTCGAACAGGTTCACGGCGTCGCCGTCGGTGCTGAGCCCGATCCCGGACCCGCTGTAGGTGCCGATCTGGAACCCGGTCGGAACCGCGCCGCCGAACCACGCGGTCTTGAACGCGTCGGCCTTGGCGGTGTCGCCTTCGATGAAGATCACCGACCGGCCGGGAGCGATCGACGACACGCCGTTCAGGGCGATCGCGGAGGCGAACGCGTTGGAGCTGTCATCGACCTTGAAGCCGGTCAGGTCCGCGGCGCCCGGGCCGACGTTGGTGACCTCGAACCAATCGGCGCCGTATGGGCTGTTGCCGCTGGCCCATGGGGCGACCTCGGTGACGCGCAAGGCCGGGGCGATCGCGCCCGGTGAGCCCGTGGCGCCGCCCACGGCATACGCCCCGCCTCGGCCGGCGACGCTGAGGCCGCCCGCGTTGGTGTCGAAGGTGACGAACGTCGTCGCCGCGCCGAACGTGACGCCGGTCACCCGCACACCCGCGGCATTGAACAGGTTCACCGCGTCGCCGTCGGTGCTCAGCCCGATGCCCGAGCCGCTGTAGGTCCCGACCTGCACGCCGGCGGGCGGCGACCAGAACGCCTTGAAGGCCGCGACCTTGGCCGCGTCCCCCTCGAGGAAGATCACAGACTCGCCGGGCGCGATCGAGGACACGCCGTTCAGCGCGATCGCGGACGCGAACGCGTTGGAGCTGTCGTCGACCTTCCAGCCGGTCACGTCGACCGCCGTCGCGCCCTTGTTGGTCACCTCGAACCAGTCGGCGCCGTACGGCGAGTCGCCGCTGCTCCAGGACGAGACCTCGGTGACGGCGAGGCCCGCCGGCGCGGCCGTCACGGTGAGCGTGAACGGGGCGCTCGTGGCGTCGGGCGTCGCCCCCACGCTCGTGTCGTCGACGGTCACCGACACCGTGAAGGACGCGCGGTTCAGGGCCGTGCCGGCCTTCAGATAGAGCCCGGACGCGTCGACCTCGAACGAGCCGGCGTCCGGCCCGGTGACGGCGAGCCCATTCGTGCCCAGGCCGTCGTCGGCGACGGTGACATCGGCGACCTTGACGCGCGTGGCGGTGCTCGCGTCGGCGGCGATCGAGCCCGAGCCCGGGTTCAGCGTGACCGCGGTCGGC
Organism: Solirubrobacter soli DSM 22325; assembly: GCF_000423665.1. Taxonomy (GTDB): domain Bacteria; phylum Actinomycetota; class Thermoleophilia; order Solirubrobacterales; family Solirubrobacteraceae; genus Solirubrobacter; species Solirubrobacter soli. The sequence continues at coordinate 250,758 of NZ_KE384072.1, forward strand.
GCGGCGTTGACGCCGGTCGACGGCGCGTAGACCCACAGCTGCGGCTGGTTCGCTCCCCCGCCGCCCTCCGACGCCACGTAGAGGCGACCCGCGCCGTCGACCGCCACGCCTTCGTGCCCCTGGTCAGGGACCGACAGCGGGTTGCCCGCGTCGCCGGTGATCGTCAGCGCGCTCGACACCATGCCCGCCCGGTTGACGGCGACGATCCTGCCCGCCTCCTGGGAGAGGACCAGCAGCTGGTCGGCGTCCACGGCGTAGACGTCGGAGAGGTCCGGGAGCCCGAGGAGCGTCGGGTTGAAGAGGTTGACCGAGTTCTCGGTCGTCGCCGAGCCGTTGGTCGCCGTGCCCGCGACCCAGTCGATACCGGTCTGGAAGATCCCCTCGGGGTCCTTCTCCTTGACGAGCACGAAGGTGCCGTTGGTGCGGTCGTATGTCAGCCCCTCGATGCCGACGTTGCCGATCGTCGTCCCCACCTTCACGCTCTGCACGGCCGCGCGCGTGAGCGTCCCGCCGGCCGCGTAGGTGAACAGGTTCACGCGCCGCTCGCGCTCCTCGGAGAGGACGAACTTCCCGTCGCCGATGTAGGCGATGCCCTCGGTGTCGTCGAAGGCGCCGGCAGCGAGCGTCATCGTGTTGATCAGCTGGCCGGTCTTGGACACCTGCGCGACCGCGGTGCCCTCGTCGCCGACCACGAAAAGCGTGTCCGTGTCCCAGTCATAGGTCACCGCCGACGCCTCAGACGCCTGCGGGTTGGGGAGGTCAAAGCGCCCGACCCGCGTGTAGGTCGAGAGATCGAGACCCGCCGCGTGGGCGGGTCCGGCGAGAAGTGCCGTGAGGAGCACGGCGAGAGCGACGACGCGTGACATGGGCGCCGACCCTATGGACGCTCCGGCGCCGCCTTGTGAACGAGTTGTTCCCAAGGCGGCGCCGCGGACCCCTACGGTTGGGTCGTGGACAGCGTGAACGTCAGCGTCCGGGTGTAGGCACCCGTGCGCAGCGCGTCTGTCGCGTCGATGTGCTGGCCGAACGCGATCGTCACCGGATCGTTGGAGGTCGGGCCGGTCCAGCTGGCCTTGCTGAAGCTCACCGTCAGCGGCGAGGGCAGCGTGAACGCGCCGTTGGCCAGGTGGCCGGGGTCGGACACGCTCAGCGTGGCATCGCCGGCGGTCGAGGTCACGCTCGCCGTGGTCGACGCGGTGTAGTCCTTGGTGATGCCAGGCGTGAAGGCGCCGAACGAGGCGGGAGCGCCCAGCGTCAGCGCGAGCGTCGCCGGCACGGTGCCGCCCACGTCGCCGGACGCGGCCGAGAACGGATAGAAGGCGCTGCTCGCGTTGTAGAGCGCGTCGCCGCTGTAGGTGGCGGTGATCCCCGCGCCGTTCGTGCTCGACACGGCGAGCGTGGCCTTGCCGCCCACGAGCGCGACCGGCGAGCCGATCGGCGTGCCGCCGGCGGAGAACTGCACGGTCCCGGACGGCGCGACCGGCTCGTTGGTGCCCGGTGTGACGGTCGCCGTCACGGCGTTCCCCGACGTCGTCAGCGCGACCGATGTCTGCCGGAACGCCACGCCCGCGGCGTAGTCGTGCAGCAGCTTGCGCCACGTGTACCACTCGTGGCCGCCGTCGATGGTGTCGTCGATGAACGGCACGCCGTTGTCGGTCAGGCGCTGCTCGAGCGTCGCCTTGGAGACGGTGATCGAGTCGAAGCGCCCGCCGCCGACGACGAGCCCGAGCCGCGTCTTCAGATCCGGGTTGGCGTACAGCGGCGAACCCGCCGCGGGCGCCCCGCCGGTGCCGATGCTCCACGTGGCGAAGTACCCGAACGCGGTCGTCGCGTTGAAGATCAGCTGGTTCGCCCGCGAGCCGCCGGCCGACAGGCCGCCGAAGGCGCGGTCGTTGGCGTTGTGCGAGACGTTGAAGTTCGCCTCGATGAACGGGATGACCCGGTTGAGCACGTCGTTCTGGTAGCCGACGTTGCCGTTCGGAAGCCCGTTGAAGTTCGTCGACACGACGACCGCCGGCTGCATCTTGCCCGCGGCGATCAGGTTGTCGATGATCCGGCCCGCGACGCCCTGGGTGAACCAGTCCGCCTCGACGCCGCCGGCGCCGTGGGAGATGTAGAGCGTCGGGTACGCGAGCGCGCGGTGCGCGTCATAGCCGGGCGGCGTGTAGACCGCCACGTAGTGCTGACCGACCGGGTTGGTCGACTCGGGATCGTTGTACGTGAGGTCCGTGACCGTGCCGTGGACGGCGTTCGGGGCCTCTTGCGAGAGGTCCTCGGTGCCGAACGCGGGATCCGAGGGGACGTAGACCTGGCTCGTCGGCTCGACCGCCCCGGTGGTGACACCGCCGACCGTGTTGAACGGCGGGTTCGACGGATCGGAGATCTCCGTGCAGCCCGGCAGATTCGGCGCCGCCGCGTCGCAGTTGCGGTAGTAGCCGTACGTGTAGGTGCCGGATGGCATCGGCGTCGTGTAGGTCCAGACGCCGTCGGCACCCTTGGTCATGTCGGCGACGGGCCAGTTGGCGGCCGCGCCGTTGTTCGGGTTGGCGATCGGGAAGTCGCCCACCTTCCACTGCGACGGCAGCCGCCCGGCTGACGTGGTCGTGGTCGTGTCGGCGGCGCTGGAGAAGAACCACTCGCCGCGGATCCGCATCCGCGTCGCCGTCGGGTCGGAGATCCGGAACGTGACCGTGTACCCCGTCGGTCCTGTCCCGGTGTGCGTGACCTCGGGTGAGACCACGTTCTGCGCGTGCGCGGGTGCCGCGAACGCGAGCGCTGCCAGCGCGCCGAGGCCGGCGCGCCTGAATACGTGCAACGTGCTCCTCCTGCAGTGAGAGACGAGCGCCGGCCGCCGAAGCGGCCGGCGCGGGGAGAGCGACCCGTTACGGCTGGGTCGTGGAGAGCGTGTAGGTGAGCGTCTTGCTGTAGCTGCCGGTGCGCAGCGCGTCACCCGAGCCGATCGACTGCTTGAAGGTGATCGACACGGGGTCGTTGGAGATCGGGTACGGCCACGTGAGCAACGTGAGCGGCGAGCCGCTCAGCGCCGCCAACGCGCCCCCGTTGCCCGCCGGGCTGGTCGCCGACGCCTGCAGCGCCTGCGGCAACGCGTACGAGCCGTTGACCAGATGGCCGGGAGCCGTGGTCGACGGGTCCGACACGCTCAGCGTGGCATTGCCCGCGGTCGAGATGACGTTCGCGGTCTGCGTGGCCGTGTAGTCCTTGGCCAGGCCGGGCGTGAACGGCCCGAACGCCGCGGGAGTGCCGAGCGTCAGCGACAGCGTCGCCGGCACATCGCCGCCGACCGTGCCGGACGCGCCGCTCCCCGCCGGGATCGGCGTGGTGGACGCGCTCAGCGGCAGGTTCGCCGTCGCCGAGGAGTCACCCACCCAGATCTGGCGGCTGCCGTAGTTGTCCACCCACTGCTGTGACGTCTCGTCCCAGTACTGGAAGGAGCGCTGGTCCAGCGTGATCGTCACGTGCTTGGTCTGGCCCGGGTCGAGCGAGACGCGCTCGAACCCGCGCAGCGAGCGCACGGCCTGCTGGATGCCGGCGTGGCTCGCGCCGGCGCCGACATAGACCTGCGCGGCGTCGTCACCCGCGCGCGACCCGGTGTTGGTGACGTCGAAGGAGACGTCCACCGTGCCGTTGAGCTTGGGCGCCAGGCTCAGGTTCGAGTACCCGAACGTGGTGTAGGACAGGCCGTAGCCGAACGGGACCTGCGGCGTGATGCCGAGCTTGTCGAAGTAGCGATAGCCGGCGTAGATGCCTTCGCTCTCGACCGTGCCCGTGGCCGCGGCGCACGTGGCACCGCTGCCCGTGATGACCGCGCACCCGCCGTTGCCGTTCAACCGCTCCGGATGGCGCCCACCGGGTGAGCCCGGATACAGCGCGCCGGCCGGCTCGTTGTAGCCCCAGATCGTGTCCGTGGCGTTCTTCGGCCAGGTCAGCGAGGAGTGCCCGCCCGGGTTGGCGAGGCCGAGCAGCACCCGCGCGGTGGCGGTGCCGCCCTCCTGGCCGGCGAACCACATCTCCAGCACCGACTTGACGTTGTCGAACCACGGCATCAGGACCGGGTTGGCGGTGTCGAGCACGACGATCGTGTTCGGGTTGGCCGCCGCGACGGCGCTGATCAGGTTGTTCGACGCCGCCGAGAGCTGCGTCGGGGCCGAGATGGTCGTCCCGGGATGGTCCGGGTCGGGCGTGGTCGAGACCGCGCCGACGCCGTCGTTGACGAAGACGATCGCCGCCTTCTTGCCGCGCGCGGCGGCGGCTGCGTCGTCGATGTCACCCTGCGTCCGCGAGTAGGCGAAGCGGAAGCTCGCCGCGGCGGAGGTGTCGTTGTTGAACGTGATCGTGATCGGGTGGAACCCGGCCGTCAGCGCGCCCGCGCTGAACGTGCGGTTGGTCAGCAGCGGCTCGGTGTAGCCCGCGTTGGTCGGGGTACCGGGCGTCGTGGCGCCGTAGACGTTGGCGGCATTGGCCAGCGTGCGCGCGGTGCCGTCGAAGTTGACGGTCACGTTGGCGTTGGCGACGCTCGCGCTCTGCTGGAACGCGAACGTGTACGTGTCCGCCGTCGGCACGTAGATGTAGCCCGTCCACGAGTAGCTCCCCGGGGCGAGCTGGCCGGCGGCCGAAACGCTCGTGAAGTCCAGCGACGAGTCGTTGCCCGCGCCCGGACCGGTGCGGGCGAGGTTGCCCGTGACGGCGGAGTTCGAACGCGACAGCGCGCTCGACGGGACCGGATAGCCGGTCGGGTCGTTGGCCGGGGCGAACGTGAAAGCCCCCGGCTTGCCGCTGTACTCCTTCAGCTGCTGCAGCGGGTTGACCGCGTTGCGGTCGATCATGCCCGTCGAGGCCTCGTTGGTCGGGTCGGCGACGGTGTGATTGGCGTTGGCGCCGGTGACGAGGACGTCGCCGTCGTTCAGCCCCGACGCGACGAGCGGGAGACCGGAACCGGTGTTCTTGAGCAGGGTCGCGCCCTCCTCGCTCATCCGCTCCACGATCGCCGCGTCACCGTTCTTGGTGCCCAGCACCGGCGTGCCGGAGGTCGAGCCGACCGGCAGCGGAGCGGTGCCCGTGCGGTCCGTGCCGATGCCGCCCGGGTTGGTGCACGTCGAGGCGACCGGGGTCTGGTCGCAGCCGAGCAGGCCGAAGCGCTGCTCCTGGTAGAGGATCCGCGCCAGCGACTGGTTGAAGACCGCCAGCGGCATGGTGCCGTTCATCACGGCGTCCACGAGCTTGCAGCCGTTGGCCGGGCAGTTCGGGCCCGGGATGCCGCCGGCGTGGGTGGCGCCCGGCACCGAGCAGTCGACCTTGACCTGGTCCGCGCCCGTCCCCATCAGGCACGTGCTGCCGGTCGGGTCCGTCGCCGGGTTGCCGGTGTCGGCGCTGAAGAAGCCGGTCTGCGTCGGCATCTCCTGGTCCTCGCCCTGGAGGATGCCGGAGGTCGAGTGCGTGGCCGGGTAGTCGGAGCCGATGAACGCCTGCGAGTGCCACAGGTCGCGCAGCACGTACTGCATGATCAGCGGCTGCTCGCACGCGAAGTGCGACTCGTTGAGCGGCCACGTCGCCGGCACCAGGCCGGACTGGAACGGGCTCGGCTGTGTCAACGAGGACACGCTCGTCGGCAGATGCGTCGAGGTGTCGCGGAAGATCTGGTACGAGCACATCGTCGCCGCGGCCTTGCCGTCCACGAACCCGCCCTCGTACGGCAGCAGGTAGTTCTCGTGCAGCGGCTGGTCGGAGATGTCGGTGTTGACGTTCTGGTTCTGGCCGTTGTAGACGGCGAAGTGCTTCATCTGTGACATCGTCCCGACGCCCTGGATGCCGTTGATCTGGCTGGCGACCAGCTCGTGGCTCAGGTACGGGTCCTCACCGGTGGTGGTGAGGTTGCGGCCCCAGTTCGGGAGCCGGTCGAGATCGGTCTGCGGGCCGAACAGGCCGGTGACCATGAAGGAACGCGACTCCGTGCCCTCGGTCTGGCCCCAGGCGTTGCCCAGGCCGCGGTCGAACGTCGACCCGAGGGCCATCAGCGTGGTCGGACCGGTCGAACCGCGGGCGTTCGGTCCGGACGTGTTCAACACGCCCTGAGCGTCGGTCCAGCAGATCGGCGCGATACTCGGATTGGTACCCGTCGGAGCGCTCACGGGCCCGACGTTGTGACAGGCCCCGTTCGGCCCGTCGTGCAGCAGCTTGGACGCGTTCGCGAGCTGATCTCGCGTCGGCGGATTGCTCGGCTCGAGCTGATGGATCAGGTCCAACACCACCGACGTGTACGGGGCATTGGCATCGACGGCCGGCGACTGTTTCGCGGCCGGCAAGGTGACCGGGAACGAATAGGGCGGAACCTCGGCCGAAGCGCCACCTGGTAGCGCGACGGCAACCGCCATCGCGGACGTGGCGAGCGCGAGGCTTGCGCGCACGGCAAAACCCAACCTGGACTTCCTCTCCCTCGAGGGCCGTGGTGACACGGACTTTTGCGCACGCTATGACGCGATAATCACTAAGTCAACGTCTTTTTGGAAACAGCGCACTCATAATTCACGCCCAGATCATGAGAAGAAATCGGTAAGAGCCGGTCACTCGACGCGGACGACGAGGCGATCGACGATCTCCTCGGGGGTCCAGCTGCGCCGCAGCACGAGCTCCACGCGGCCCGTGCCGCGGATCCGGAAGCGGAGCCGACGCCTGCCGGCGGCGCCGATCGCGGCGCCGTCCGGCAGTACGAGCTCGTCGTCGAGCCGCTCGAGCGCGGGGTCGACGGCGACCGGGTCCCAGCGGTACCCGGTCGTCGCGTTCTCGTCGATGGCGATCGTCAGGACGTCGCCCACGACCGACACCGACGAGCTCGCGCTCGCCGCGACCTCGACGCGCGCCTCAGCCACCGCAGCCGCAGCCGCCCTTCGAGGCCGAGGGCGCGGCGCCCATGGCGCCGCTGGGCATAGCGCCGGCCTCGCCGGCGCCAACGTCCATCGCACCGGCCGGCATGTCGCCGGACGCCGCCGGGGCCGCGGCGGCCATGTCGCCGCCGGGCATCTCGCCCGTCTGCTCGGAGGCCTGCATCTCGCCGCGGGGCATTTCGTCCGCCATCGTCATCTCCTTGTTCACCGAGTCTGCCACTTGTGCCACAGCGCGTTGTCCGTGCCGCGCACGAACA
>NZ_KE384072.1:258469-279001 GCF_000423665.1 Solirubrobacter soli DSM 22325
CCGTCCGCGTTCTGGGCGACCGCGATGTCGGACGTGAGCACGCCGCCCTCGGACGCCCACCCCGACCAGCCGCCACCGGGCGAGACCTGCCACTTGTGCCAGAGCGCGCCGTCGGTGCCGCGCACGAACGCCTCCAGGCGGCCGTCGGCGTTGCGCGCGACGGGGATGTTAGACGTCAGGACGCCGCCCTCGGACGCCCATCCGGACCAGCCGCCGTTCGGCGTGACCTGCCACTTGTGCCAGAGCGCGTTGTCGGTGCCGCGCGCGAACGCCTCCAGGCGGCCGTCGGCGTTGCGCGCAACGGTCGTGTTGGACGTCAGGACACCGCCTTCGGAGGCCCAACCGGACCAGCCTCCGGGGAGCGCCACGTTGTCGGCGGCCCACATCGCCGAGTCGATGCCGCAATCCCCGTAGGCGATCCGGAAGAACCCGCTCTCGCCCCAGCCGGCACCCCAGCTGTTCTTGGCGATCCAGCAGCGATCGGTGTCGCTGTAGCCGACGATGCACACACAGTGGCCGCCGCGGAGCGCGCCGCTGACGTGGCGATAGACGCCGCTGCGGTACGCGTAGAAGTCGTCGTAGACGTTGAAGCAAGCGGCGAGCGGCCCGGAGGATGCCAGCCACGCCTTCATGTCATTGACGTTGGTGATCTTGTGCCACGCCGTGACCTTGGTGACCCGGTTGCCCCAGTCCCCGCAGCGGTTGCAGGGCTGGTCATGGGCCGTGTAGGGGAAGCACGCCTCGTCGCACACGCCCTGGGTGCGCGCGCCCTCGAAGGACTGATCCGGCCACCAGCCGTTGGCGCAGTTGCGGCCCTGTGACGCCGCGATGCAGTAGAAGAGATGCGCCTCGGAGAGGTCGATCCCGAGCCCGGGATTGCCGCTCGCGACGCGGGCGCGCGCCTCGATCGTGGCAGCGGTGCCGAACGCGACGCACGAGCCGCAGCCGCCCTGGTCGCGGATCGGGCCGACGTACGAGCGACCGCCCACGTTGCGCCAGTCCTGTGCGGGCGGCGCGCCGATCTCAGCTGCAGGCGCCGCCGCGGCGGCCGCCTCGCGCGCGATCTCCTCCTGCTCCTCCAACGTCGGCTCGCCGGGGCCCGGGACGTAGCCGAGACGGAGGTCCCGCTCCTCGGCGGACAACTGCAGCAGCGAGGTCTCGCCCCACTCCCAGTCCGGGTTCGCGGCCTTGACCGCGGCGACGATCGGATCGCTCATGTACGGCTCCCAGCAGATATCGATGTACGCATCGATACTGAGGAGCCTTGACGGATCGCTTTAGATACCTACACCTTAGTCGAGCGCGACGAGCCCGACCGAGCGCAGCCGGTCGGTGTCGCCGATGACCAGCGTCAGCGCGCCGAGCACCTCGGCGCGGTCGCCCAGCACGCTGCGCATCACCCGCACCGCTTCCGCCGCGCCGGGCTGCGCGTGGCGGTCGACGGCCTCGCGGATGCCGTCCAGCAGCGGCGTCCCGGCCGCGCTCAGGTCGCCGCCGACGACGATCGCCGCGGGGTTGAGCGAGTTGCAGAGATCGCCGAGCGCGTGGCCGATCGAACGGCCCGCGTCGTGGATCACGCGCAGCGTCCCGGGGTCGCCGGCCGCGGCCAGCTCGAGCATCCGCGCCAATGTCAGACCGTCGCCGTGGACGGGTCGCAGCACGCCGAGGAGTGCGGTGCCGGACGCCACCGTCTCCAGGCAGCCGCGGTTGCCGCACCGGCAGACGACCCCGTCCTGGCGCACCTCGACGTGCCCGATCTCCCCCGCGTTGCCGGTGACGCCACGGTGCAGCCGCCCGCCGAGGATGATGCCGGCGCCGATGCCAGACGAGACCTTGACGTAGATGACGTCGTCGAGCCCGCGCGCGGCGCCGAACGAGAACTCGGCGAGCGCGCCGAGGTTCGCGTCGTTGTCGACGTCGACCGGCACGCCGAGGCGACTCGAGAGCTGCTCGGCCGCGTTGAGCCCCGACCAGGCCGGGAGGATCACGGAGGACCCGACCCGCCCGGTGCGGCGGTCGATCGGCCCGGGCAGCCCCATCCCGGCGCCGACGACGCGTTCGATCCCCAGCCCCGCCTCCTCGAGCACCTCGGAGACCATGCTCGCCGCCAGGTCGAGCGCGAGCTCGGCCGCGGTGTCCACGTCGACGTCGACGCGGCGCTCGGCCAGGACCGTCGAGGAGAGATCGGCGACCGCCACCCGCAGGTGCCGGTGGCCGAAGTCGACGCCGAGCACCGCTCCCGCCTTCGGTGCCAGGCGAAGCAGCGCCGGCGGGCGACCGCGCCCCTGGCGCTGGGCCTCGACCTCGCTCTCCACGACCATGCCACGCTCGAGCAGCGTGGTGAGCAGTGACGTGATGGTGGTCCGCGAGAGGCCGGTGACGCGCATCAGGTCGGCGCGGCTGGCGCTGCCCTCGCGGCGCAGCGCGTCGACGACGGCGAGCTGATTCGCACGACGCAGCGACTCGAGCGAACCACCACCCGAGGCGACGGCTGAAGGATCGTGCACCCCGCAACTCTTAGCAGTCGCCCGCTGTGCGGGGGTGAGCGTCGGACGGTCGTCGCGCTGCGCGGCGCCTCAGACCCGGAACGCGCTCACGAGCTGCTGGAGCGCCGCGGCGGTCTGCGCGAGCTCGTCGCCGGCCGCGGCGATCTGCTGGGTGGCCGCGGACGACTGCTGGGTCGCCGCGGACACGTCGGCCGTCGCGTCCCCCGCCTGGCGGGCGATCTCTTCGACCGCTCCGGTCGCGATCGACATGCGCTCGATGCACGTGGAAACGCTCGTGATGCCCTCCGACAGCGAGTGGAACGCCGTCTCGGTCTCGCGCACGGTCGCGTTGGAGGACTCCGCGAGCTTGCGCACCTCGTCGGCGACGACCGCGAAGCCGCGGCCCTGCTCGCCCGCACGCGCGGCCTCGATCGCGGCGTTGAGCGCCAGCAGGTTGGTCTGGTCGGCGATCGCCGAGATCTGGCTCGTGAGCGCGAGACCCGTCTCGGCCAGGCGGCTCGCACGCTGCGCCAGCGCCTCGGCCTCGCGATTGATGTCGCGCGCGGACTCGATGCTCTCGATCTGGCGGCCGGCGCCCTCGGCGACGTTCGCCGACAGTCGCGCGATGTTCTCCATCGCCGCACCGGTCTCGGTGGTCGTGCTCGACATCTGCTCGGAGGCGCCGGCGACACGCCCCGCGGTGTCGCGGATCGAGTCGATCATCTCGGCGATCGAGCCGAGCGTCGCGTTGTAGGACTCCAGGCCGCCCTGAGCCTTCCCCAGCATCATGTTGAACGTCTCCCCCAGTCCGCCCAGCTCGGTGCCGGGCTTGCTCGTCAGTGGTGTGGTGGCGGGCTGGACCCGCTTGGTCAGATCGCCCTCGGCCATCGCCGACAGCCCGTCGCCGAGGCCGGTGAGGCAGTGGTCGCTGAGGCTGTTCAACCGGACCTGCAGGTCGTCGAGGCAGCTGTGGTCGCCGAGCGCGCCGCGCAGCTTCTCGCCGACGGCGTTGTACGTCTCGAGCGCGGACTGGGCTTGCGTGAGCATGGCATTGAAGAGCTCGATCAGCTCCTGCGTCTCGGGGTCGTCCGAGCGGGTCTCGATCGGCGTGGTGCGCGGGAACACGCGGACGGTCAGATCGCCGCGGGACATGGCCTCGAGGCCGGCGACGAGGTTCGTCAGGCAGTGGTCGTGGAGGCTGCGCAACCGCAGCCGGAGCGCTTCGACGCTGGGGTCGGGCGCCGCCTCGACCGGGGCCGGGCGACGGATACGGAGGGAGATTGACACGTCAACCAGCATCGGCACCGGATGAGGGTCCGTCGCGCGTCTTCACCCGGGTGAAATCGCCGCGCCGGTCCCCAGCCGGTGCCGATCTACCGGGGAGATGCCTCGCCAATGGGACGACTCCGCGATGTTCGCCGCCGCGCTGGCGGCGCTGAATCTGATCGGCGCGACGCTGTCGGTGCTCTGGCTGGTGCTCCCGCATCCCGACGGGGTCGACGAGCAGGTCATCGCGTGCGCGACGATCGCCGCCTACGGGCTCGGTGGGTTCCTCCTGCTCGAGCGCCACGCGAAGCCGTTCTGGATGTTCCAGGTCTCGATCGCGCTCGACACGCTCGTGATCAGCGTCGCGCTGGTCGCGACCGGGGATCCGAGCAGCGTCTACGCGTTCTACTACCTGTGGGCGACGCTGTACGCCGTCTGCTTTTTCTCCCCGCGCCAGATCGCGCTGCAGGCGCTGTGGGTGTGCACGGCGTACGCGGTGTCGCTGGCGTTGATCGGCGGGCGCGAGCCGGCGGCCCTGGTGTCGCAGTGGCTGCTGCCGATGGTCACGTTGCTCGCCGCGGGAACGCTCGTGCGGCGGCTGACCGCGCTGCTGCGGCGCAGCGAGACGGCGTTGCGCCATGACGCGGCGCACGACGCGCTGACGGGGCTCGCCAACCGCGTGCGCTTCGACGAATGCCTCGACGCGGCGCTGGCCGACCCCGGCGACGGGCCGGTGGCGGTCGCGTTCGTCGACCTCGACCACTTCAAGCGCGTCAATGACAGCCTCGGGCATGCGGTCGGCGACGCGCTGCTCGTTGAGGTCGCCGAGCGCCTGCGCGCGAACGCCGAGCCGTCCACCGTGTTCGCCCGCTTCGGCGGCGACGAGTTCCTGGCGTTGTTCCGGACGGCGGAGTTCAAGGCTGCGGCGCGACGGCTGCTGGAGGCCTTCGAAGCGCCGTTCCTCGTCGGTGGCTACGAGCTCGCCGTGACCGCCAGCGTGGGCGTGGCGGCCGCCCGCCCCGGCGAGGACGCCCAGGTCGTCCTCTGCCACGCGGACACCGCGGTGTACTGCGCCAAGCACGAGGGTCGGGCGGCCGCGGCCGTCTTCGACGACTCGATGCGCTCCGCGGTGTCCGAGCGGCTGCGGCTCGAGCACGACTTGCGCAAGGCGCTCGAACGCGATGCGCTGCGCGTCGCCTACCAGCCGATCGTGTCGCTTGCCGACGGCACGATCGTCGGAGCCGAGGCGCTGGCGCGCTGGACGCATCCCGAGCTCGGGCCGATCGCGCCCGACGTCTTCATCCCCGTGGCCGAGGAGACGGGGCTGATCCACCTGCTCGGCGAGCGGGTCCTGGCCATCGCCTGCCGCGACGCCCGCGCCTGGGCCGCTGCCGACCCCGAGTTCCGGGTGTCGGTCAACCTCTCGCCGCGCCAGCTCGAAGCGATCGACCTGGTGCCGCGGATCGAGCGCACGCTCGCCGCTTCCGGGCTGCCGGCCGGCAAGCTCCAGCTCGAGGTGACCGAGACCAGCGTGCTCTCGCGCAGCCCGCAGACGGCCGAGAACCTCCGCGCGCTGGCGGCCGCGGGCATCGGCCTCGCGCTCGACGACTTCGGCACCGGCCACTCGTCGCTCTCGCAATTGCGCAGCGTGAACTTCGACGTGATCAAGCTCGATCGCAGCTTCATCGCCGCCGACCGGACGCCCATCGGGGACGCGATCCTCGAGGCGGTGGCGACGATCGGGCGCGTGACGGGCGCACGGGTCCTGGCGGAGGGGATCGAGACCGACGAGCACCGCGAGCGGGTGCAGCGGCTCGGCTGCGGGTTCGGCCAGGGCTGGGAGTTCGGCCGTCCCGTGAGCGCCGCGGCGTTCGGCGCTCAGCTCGCGGGGTCGTCGATCAGCCCGAGCGCGACGGCGCGCGCCACCGCGTCGTCGCGAGAGCTGACGCCCAACTTGCGGTAGAGCGCACGCAGGTGCGACTTGACCGTGTTCGGCGAGAGGAAGAGCGCCTCGCCGATCTCGCGCACGGTCGATCCGGGGAGCAGCCGCAGGACGCTCAACTCGGCGGGTGAGGGCGCCATCATCGGCGTGTCGCTCGTCTCGCGCTGCTCGGTCAGCGCGCTCCGCAGCTCGTCGACACGCGCGGTCAGGCGCCCGGGATCGATCGCGACCGCGAGCAGCTCGGCGGCGCGATCGAGCGAGACCGTCGCGGCCTCGACGGACTCGCGGCGCAGCTGGATCGCGGCCAGCTCAAGCAGCGCCCACGCGCGCCACAGCTCACCCTGCTGGGTGTTCCGCGCCGCGGCTTCCGCGGAGCGCTGAGCGACGCCGAGGCGACCCTCGGCATTCGCGACGATCGCGTCGGCGAGCAGCGCCCGTGGGTCGGCGGGCCGGGCCGTCAGGCTGACCGCCCGGCTGATCTCGAGCGCCTGATCGACGTATTCGCGCGCCGACCATGGCCGCTGATGCCAGGCGGCGAGGATCGCCATGGTGGATGCCGCGATGGCGAGGCCCAAGGGCCGTTCGGGGGCATCGGGATCCGCGAGAGCCCGCTCCGCCGCGTCCTCCGCGCCCTCGTCGTCGCCCGCGAGCAGGCGGGTGATGCCGAGGACCGCCAGCGCCGCGACCCGCAGGTTGCGATCGTCCTCGGCGAGCGCGGCAGCCGCGGCGGCCAGGTTGACGGCCTCGCCGATGTCCTCGGTGTGGCCGGCGTGCACGAGCTGGAACGCCGCCGCGCCCGCGGCGTCCGCGTCGGCGGAGCGCGCCAGCGCGAGCAGGCGGCGGATCTGCGGCGCGGGCTGGCCGACGGCGTGCGCCGCGACGACCGCCGCGACCAGCGCGTCCGGGTGCTCGATCAGCGCGGCGCGCGGGAGCGCCGTCGTCCAGCGGGCGAGCGTCGCGGCGCGGCCCGTGCGCAACAGCCGGAACTGGTGCGCCTCGATCAGCTGCGCGAGCGCTTCCCAATCGGCCGCGGCCGCCGCGTACTCCGCCGCCGCCTCGACGCGATCCTGCTCGAGCGACCACGCGAGCGCCCGCTCGCGCAGATCGCGCGCCCGCGTGGCATCGCGGGCCTCGAACTCGGCGAGCAGCGTGTCGCGCAGGACGCTGTGGTAGCGGTACCAGCCGAACTGGTCGGTCAGCGGGACGACGAGCAGGTTCGACTCCTGCAGCGCTTCGAGCCGGTCGTGGCTGCCCGTCGTGGCGAGGGTCGCGTCGCACAACGCGCCCGACAGCTCCCCCAGGACCGAGGTCTCGAGCAGGAAGTGGCGCGTGGCGGGATCGACGTCGGCCAGCACCTCGCGGGTCAGGAACTCGTGCATGTAACGCCTGGAGCCCTTCAGCGCGTGGATCGCCGTCTCGGGCGCCGCCTGCTCGCGCAGCCACAGCGCTGCGAGATAGAGCGCCGCGGGCCACCCTTCGGTGCGGGCCGTCAGCGCCTCGACGGCCGCGTCCTCGAGCTTGAGGCCGTCGACGGCGATGAACAGCGCTTTGACCTCGTCGGCCGTGAAGGCGAGCAGCGGCGAGCGGATCTCGGTCAGCCGTCCTTGCGCCCGCAGCCGCGCCACCCGCAGGCGCGGCAGCGTGCGCGTGATCGCGATCAGGCACGTGTTGGGCGGGAGCATGTCGGTGGAGACGTCGAGCGAGCGCAGGCTGTGCTCGTCGGTGATCGCCTGCAGGTCGTCGAGCGCGATCACCAGCGGGCGCCCGTCGGCGGCGAGCGCCGTGGCCAGCGCGTCGATCGCCGGCCGCGCGTGGGCCGTCGGCCCCTGCAGCCGTAGCAGCGCGTCCCGGCCGACGCCGGGGCGCAGGCGCTCGACGGCGGACGCGATCGACGACCACAGCCGGACGAAGTCGTTGTCGCTGTCGTGCAGCCGCGCCCACGCGACCTGGTGTCCGGCCGCGTTCGCCCAACTCTCGACCGCGACGGACTTGCCGTACCCCGCGGGCGCCGCCAACAACGTGAGCGAGGTGCTCCAGCCGCGGTCGAGAGCGGCGGCGACCCGTGGGCGCGCGACGATCCCGCGCCGTGACATCACTGACACGTGCTGTTGGATGCCGGTCACGGTCGACTGTCACGGATCCTCCCAGACCGCGCGCGGGACGTCCTCATGCGTATCGGGTGACGCGATCTGCGACGATCGCCGGGTGTCCGTCGAAGGCAAGACGGCGGTCGTCACCGGAGCGGCGACCGGGATCGGGCGCGCGACCGCCGCGTTGCTCGCCGCGCGCGGCGCTCGGGTCGTCGTCGCGGGACTCCAGGGTGAACTGCTGCGCTCGGTCGCCGATGAGATCGTCGCCGCGGGCGGAGATGCCGTCGCGGTCGAGGCCGACCTCTCGGTCGAGGGTTCCACGGACGCGGTCGCGGCCGCCGCCTCGTCGGTCGGCGGCGCCGACATCCTCGTCAACAACGCCGCGATCTACCCGATCGGTCCGTGGCATCAGGCCACCGCCGCCGAGTGGGACGCGGTCTTCGCCACCAACGTCCGCGCGTACTTCCTCCTCGCCCAGGCCCTGCGTGGGCAGATGCTCGCCCGCGGCGGCGGCTCGATCGTCAATGTGGCATCGGTGACCTTCTTCTGGGGCGAGGTCGAGCTGCTCTCCTACGTCGCCTCAAAGGGCGCCGTCGTCGGCTTCACCCGCTCACTCGCCCGCGAGGCCGGCCCAGAAGGCATCCGGGTCAACGCCGTCGCGCCCGGCGCCTTCCCCACCGCCGCGACCGCGATCCACGCCGACCAGGACAAGCTCTGGCGCGATGTGTTGGCGGCCCAGTCCTTGAAACGCCGCGGCGAGGTGGAGGACGTCGCGCGCGCGATCGCGTTCTTCGCGGGTGACGACAGCGCCTTCGTGACGGGGCAGACATTGCTGGTTGACGGTGGGTGGATGCGCAACTAGAGGGCAGAAAGGCGTGCACTGAGGCGGGTCGTGGTGTTGGACACCCCTGTCCACGCCTGGCTTCCGTGATTCGCTGTGCGGAACGTCCATCTTCGCTCCGAGGGGGTGTTAGCCACCACAACCGATCTCGCATGGTCTCCGTACGGGGCCGGGGCGCCGCAGCGGCCCCCTCCCTCAGTGCTTGCCGTCAATCAGCGCACGACCAGCCCGACGTACAAACCACGCCCGCTCCATCAAGCGCGCACGACGACCTCGTCACCCACGACCGTCACGTCGAACACCCGCAAGGAGAGGCGCGGATCGGCGAGGCAGCGCCCCGTCGGGACATGGAACTCGAGGCCGTGCCACGGGCAGGCGATCACCTCGCCCTCGTACGCCCACCTCGGCGCCCACCCGGATTCCGCGTCGGCGATCAGCGTGCCGACGAGCCGGCGCGCCTCGCACAACGGGCCCGTCTGGTGCGGGCAGACGTTGGGGAGTCCGTAGAACCGACCGCCGATGTTGAAGACGCCGATGCGGCGACGGCCCACGGTCACCACCTTGTGCGTTCCGGGCGGGAACTCGGCGAGCCGGCCGACGACGGTCTCGGTCATCGAACGCGGCGTCCATCCGCGCCGATGCGCAGCAGCGACAGCGCGTTCTCGCCGAAGACCTTGCGGCGCACCGTGTCGGTGAACGGGATCTGGTTGACCTTGCGTGGGTGGTCGAAGTCGTGGTGCGGCCAATCGGAGGCGAAGATCGTGGTGTCCTCGCCGTCGTAGAGCTCCATCAAGGTGACGAGGTCGCGGAGGTTCTCGGGCTCCTCGACCGGCTGGGTCGCCACGTAGATGCGCTTGACGTAGTGGCTGGGGCGCTCCGTGAGGAACGGCACTTCGCGGCGGCGCTCGAGGTATTCCTTGTCGAGCCGGTTGCAGACGAACGGCATCCAGGAGATCCCGGCCTCGGTGACCGCGATCCGCAGCTCGGGGAACCGTACGACGACGCCGGTCGAGACCATGCTGATGATGTTGGCCATGATCGAGAACGTGTGGCTCGTCGAGTGGCGCGCGAACTCGGTGTCGAAGCCGTGGTTGTTGAACGGGAACACCGGCGAGGTGACCGTGACCGCGTGCAGCATCACGGGGAACCCAGCGTTCTGGGCGGCGTCGAAGATCGGGTCGTAGCGGCGGTCACCCCACAGCGGGTCGAGCCCGGCGCACGGCAGATAGACCGCGACGACCGACTCCGAATCCGCGTAGCGCGCGATCTCCCGCGCGGCGTCGGCCGGGTCCTGCGGGCAGGCGACGATCGCGGCCAGCAGCGACGCATGCCGCGACGTCCACTCCTCGACCAGCCATTCGTTGTACGCGCGCGCGAGCGCGGCGGCGTAGGCCGCCTGCGGCAGCACGGCGATCTTCAGCAGATGATCGGGGAACAGGACCGCGAGGTCGATGTGCAACTCCCCCAGCTCGGCCGCCATCTGCGCCGGCGTGTGGACCATCCGGGTCGCCTCGTGCGAGCTCGGGAAGCGGGCGGTCAGCGTGCCGTCGCCGCCGGGCGAGAACCCCGGGATGTCGAGATAGCGCTCCGGCACGCCGGCCACCGTCCGCAGCGCGACGTCCCACGGCGGGTCGCAATACGGCGCGAGGGCGCCGGGGCTCTCGTGCACGTGGACGTCGGCGTCCACGATCAACAGGTCGTCAAGCGATGTCAATGTCCTGCCGCCGCGCATGATCACGCACCGCGGCGGCCAGCTCGTGACCGAACTCTGGGTACGGACCGAGCCGCGCGTTCACCTGGTCGGTCAGCGAGCGGAGGTCACCGTCCCCCTCGCGCACGGCCTCCGCGACGTGCTCGTTCCACGCGCGCGAACGTTCCAGGAACGCGCCGACCTCGACGTCCACCGGGAAGTGCGCGGTCAGCAGCCGCTCCGCCGACAACGCCTCGACGCGCGAGATCGTCGCCTCGTAAGCCACCGTGTCGTAGATCCGCGGCGGGATCAGCAGCCGCCCGGCGCGGTCGCGGATGCCGCGGTCGAGGATGGCGTCGATCAGCACGAGGCTGCGCGACCGCGGGTCCCAGAGGCCGAGATGGCCGGGCGTGTGGCCCGGGAGGTGCAGGACCTCAAGCGTCCACCCGTCGCCAAGGTCGAGGACGTCGCCGTCCGACAGTTCGTCGTCGACCGGGGTGTCGCCGCCGAGCTCGGCCTCCAGGAACGCACGGTCTTGGGCGCCAGGCCCGAAGCCGTAATGCCCGTACCACAGATAGTTGCCCGCGAGCATCGCCGCCGGGTTCTCGATCCACGCGCGGTCGGCGGCATGGCAGGCGAAGCGGGCGCCCGCGAAGCGCGCCCGGACCGCCGAGTTGCCGCCGCAATGGTCGACGTCGGCGTGGCTGGTGATCACCAGGTCCGGCGCGCGGCCGAGTTGCGAGAGGGCGGGCACGAGCACCGGGTCCGGCGTCGATGCCAGACCCGTGTCGACCAGCACCGTGCGGGCGGTGCCGGTCAACACGTACTGCGCCATGAACCGCGGACCGAGGTCGGACTCGACACGATGGATGCCGGTCGCGACCTCGGTCAGCGTGTACGGGGCGCTAGTGATGGCCACGGCCCGCCGAGAAGTTCAGGACCGTGGTCGAGGTGTACTTCTGGCCCGGGTTCAAGACCGTGGACGGGAAGTTCGCGTGGTTCGGCGAATCGGGGAAGTGCTGGGTCTCCAGCGCCAACCCGTCGCCCTGGCGGTACTGCCGGCCGCTCGTGCCATAGAGCGTGCCGTCGAGGAAGTTCCCCGAGTAGAACTGGATGCCCGGCTCGGTCGTGGAGAACGTCAGCTGGCGCCCGCTCTCGGGATCGCGCAGCGTCGCCGCCTGGACCATCTTCCCCGGCGAGCGCTGGTTGAGCACCCAGTTGTGGTCGTAGCCGCGCCCGAAGACGAGCTGCTGGAAGTCACCGCGGATGCGCTCGCCGATCGTGTGGAACGAGCGGAAGTCCATCGGCGTGCCCGCCACCGGGTCCAACGTGCCGGTGGGGATCAGCGTCGCGTCGACCGGCGTGTAGCGGTCGGCGTTGAGCTGCAGCTCCTGGTCGTAGATCGTCCCCGAGCCCTCGCCCGCCATGTTCCAGTAGGCGTGGTTGGTCAGGTTGATCACGGTCGGCGCGTCCGTGGTGGCCTCGTAGTCGATCCGCAGGTTGTTCTGGCGGTCGAGCCAGTAGGTCACGGCGACCGCGAGGTTGCCGGGGTAGCCCGTCGTGCACGGCGGGGTGCTCGGCCTGCTCGGCGTGCAGCCCTCGCCGGCCGGGCTGTTGTAGGTCAGTCTCAGGCCGATGGCGCTGCCCGTACTGACCCCCGTCGCCTTCCAGACCTTCACGTTGAAGCCCTCGAACCCGCCGTGCAGGCTGTTCGGGTCGTTGTTGATGTCCAGCGAGTAGGTCGTCGAGCCGAGCGTGAAGCGACCCTTGGCGATCCGGTTGCCGTAGCGGCCGATGATCGCGCCGAAGTACGGGTTGCTCTTGATGTAGGCCGGGCTGGTGTAGCCCGCCAGGTCCTTGAAGCCGAGCGTGATGTTGGCCATCTGGCCGCGCCGGTCGGGAACGTCAACGCGCTGGACGATCCCGCCGTAGGTGATGATCGAGACCGACATCCGCCCGTTGGAGAGCGTGTAGCGGTCGACGTTCTGGCCGCCGACGGATCCGAACGGCGTTTTCTGCATGGTCAGGCCGTCGTGCTTGCGCGCAACGGCAGATGCAGGCATCACCCCCAGCGCGACGACGCCGGACAGCAGCAGACAGCGGAGCGCTCTCATGTGTCCTCCTCACCGCAGGAGCACCCTGGACCGCTGGAATGTCAGCGCTAACATTTCGATTTGTCAAGCGAATCGCGGCGGCGCTGTGCTGGACCGTACGACCAACTCGGGCGTGACCTCGAGGTGGGGAGTCGCGTCCCCGGTGGGCTCCATCGTCTCCAGCAACAGGCGCAGGCTGCGGCGGCCCATCTCGCCGAAGTCCTGCCGGATCGTCGTCAGCGGCGGCAGGAAGAACTCGGCCTCGGGCACGTCGTCGAAGCCGACGACGCTGACGTCTCCCGGGACCGAGCGGCCGGCCTCGTGCAGCGCCCGCAACACGCCGAGCGCCATCTGGTCGTTGGCGACGAAGACCGCGGTCACGTCGGGATCGAGCGAGCGGCCGAACTCGTAGCCGGCGCGCGGGCTCCAGTCGCCCTCCGGCGCCGGCCGGATCTCGGCGCCCGCGGCGACCAGCGTCGCCCGCCACCCGGCGACCCGCTGCTGGGCCTCGAGATAGTGGTTCGGGCCGGCGATGTGCGCCACCGTGCGGTGGCCGAGCTCGAGCAGATGGCGGGTGGCGATCGACGCGCCGGTGAACTGGTCGATCGCCGCGACCGGGATGACGCCCGCCGGCCCGGCCTCGACGGCCACGATCGGAAAGCCCGCCGGCGCCTGCATCAGCGCGTGCGCGGCACCCTCGTACGGGGCGATCACGAGGATCCCGTCCACCCCCTGCGCGCGCAGGCGTTCGACCGCGTCCAGCACGGACGGCAGATCGAGCGTCTTGAGGCTCACGATCGTGATGAAGTAGCCCGCCTCGTGCGCGGCCTGCTCGATGCCAAACAAGGTTGACGCCGGGCCATAGAGCGTCGTGTCGAAGCTGACGACGCCGAGCGTCTTGGAGCGCCCGGTGACGAGCGCGCGGGCCACCGGGTTGGGCCGGTAGTCGAGCTGCGCCATCGCCTGCAGCACCCGCTCGCGCGTGGCCGGGCGCACCGCCTGGCTGCCGTTGATCACGCGCGACACGGTCTGGTGCGACACGCCGGCCAGGCGCGCGACGTCGGTCATCACCGCAGGACGGCGCCGGTCCGTTCGCCGCCTGTCGGGTGGAGCGCTCAAGTGACCGCCGAGCCTAGCCGCTCCCTACGTGCGCTGGGCAGCGGCGCGGGCGCGGCGGTACTCGTCGACGACGATCTCGTTGAGCTCAGCGACCGACGTCTCGGCGGTGGGTTTGTCGAACGTGATCTCGCCGTCCTGGATCAGGTTCACGCGGTCGCACGACTCCAGCACGTGCACGTAGTTGTGGGCGATCATGATGATCGAGACACGGCCTTCAGCTCGCAGGCGGGCGACGAGGTCGAGGATCATCGCCCCCTCCTTCGCGCCCATCGCGGCGAGCGGCTCGTCCAGCAGGATGATGTCGGCGTCGGAGTGCACGGTGCGTGCGACGGCGATCGCCTGGCGCTGCCCGCCGCTCAGCCGCGCGACGGGGACGTTGAGCCGCGGCACGTTGACGCCGATCTCGTCCAGCGCCGCGCGCGTCTCGCGCCGCATCTGGGCGCGCGCGAGGAACGGGATCGGGCGCTTGACGAGCTCGCGGCGCAGGAACATGTTCTGCGCGACGTCGAGCTCGTTGACCAGCGCGAGGTCCTGGTAGACGCAGTCGATGCCGAGCGAGCGGGCGTGGTCGACCGAGCGCAGCTCGACCTCGTCCCCTTTGACGACCACCCTCCCTTCGTCGGGCTTCTGGAAGCCGGAGAGGATCTTGATCAGCGTCGACTTGCCGGCACCGTTGTCGCCCAGCAGCCCGAGCACCTCGCCCTTGCCCAGGCGCAGGTTGATGTCGCGCAACGCGGTGACCGGGCCGAAGCGCTTGGCCACGTTCTCGACCCGCAGGACGTCCTCAGACACCGCTCCCCCTCCGCACGCGGCCGACGTAGACGTTGATGATCATCGCGACGAGGATCGCCACGCCGAGGATGAAGTCGAGGTAGTCCGCGTTGACGCCCTCGAGCACCAGGCCGTCGCGCAGGACGCCGAGGAAGAGCGCGCCGAGCAGCGCGCCGAACGCCGTCCCCTGCCCGCCCGCGAGCAGCGTCCCGCCGATCACGGCCGCGGAGACCGCCCGGAACATCGTCTCGGCGGCGCCCGCGGTGTCGGGCGTCACAGAGCCTGACCGGGTCGCCTCCAGGATCCCGACGAACCCGGCGAAGATGCTGCAGACGATGAAGTTGCGGATCACGACGATCCGCACCTTCACACCCGCCTCGGCGGCGCCGTGCTTGTTCCCGCCGACGGCGATCGTGTACATGCCCCAGCGGGTCAGCGTGAGCAGGACCTGGACGCCCGCGACGATGATCAGCGCCCAGATCAGCTCGGAGTACTTGCCGGCGCCGAAGATCCTCGCGAACGTCCCGACCTCGTTCACCCGCTCCTGCAGGACGATGTCCTGGCCGTTGACGGTGTGGTGGACGTTGACCACCTTCGAGGTCACCTCGGCGCCCGGCATCTCGACCGGCGCGGCGTGCGAGATGATCAGCGTCAGGCCCGCCAGCGCGAGCAGCATGCCGAGCGTCGTGATGAACGAGGAGACGCCGAAGACCTCGGTGATCACGCCGTTGAGCAGGCCGACGAAGGCGCACACGACAAGCGCCGCGATCAGGCAGGCCACGAGCGGCAGACCGGCCTGGTTGAACTCGTAGAAGATGAACGGGCAGAACAGGTAGACCGACCCGATCGAGAGGTCGATCTCGCCCTGCACCATCAGCAGGACCTCGCCGACCGCGAGGATCGCGAACGGCGCGAAGTACGGCAGCAGCGTGACGAAGTTCGCCGTCGTGAAGAAGCGGTCGACCTTCAGCGAGAAGTACAGGATCGCCAGCAGCGTGACGACGGCGATGCTGCCTTCGCGCAGCGTCAGGAAGCGCTTGAGGAGCTCGCCCGCCCTGGGCCGCGGGGTACGCGCGGGTCTCGGGTCAGGAGGTGCAGCCGCAGGGGCGGGCGCGGTCATCGCTCACTCAGGCCTTGGCCACGCCGGCCTTGTCCGAGGTTCCCTCATAGCGGCTCTTGGTGTCGTTGTACGGCGCAACCGTCGTCTTGTCGAGGAACTTCAATCCGGTGTTGGTGTCGGCGATCCCGCTCAGGGTCTGCGACGCCTGATACATGAACAGCTGCAGGATCGGGATGAAACCCTGCAGGTACGGCTGCTGGTCGATCGTGAAGTCGAGCTGATCGGCGGCCAGCAGCTTCTGCGTGATCGGCGTGAGGTCGTAGCCACCCGCCTTGACGCCCTTGGAGCGGAGGTCGTGCTTCTGCATCGTCTGCGCGATGCTCTGCGTGGAGCCGGCGTCGACCGCGAAGTAGCCCTTGGTCTCCGGGTGGCCCTGCGCGTAGGCGTCGATCACGCTCAGCTCGGCCGGCACGGCGGCGCCGGTCGCGATGACGTGGGTGGTGATGCCCTTGCCCGACTTCTTGATCACGTCCTGGGCGCCGTCGATGCGTGGCTGGATGTTCGACGCGCCGG
The DNA here is from genome assembly GCF_000423665.1 of Solirubrobacter soli DSM 22325. Taxonomy (GTDB): domain Bacteria; phylum Actinomycetota; class Thermoleophilia; order Solirubrobacterales; family Solirubrobacteraceae; genus Solirubrobacter; species Solirubrobacter soli. The sequence goes on from NZ_KE384072.1 coordinate 274,401, forward strand.
GCGTGGCGATGAACAGCGCGACGTCACCCGACGGGACGAGGTCGATGATCTTCTTGCCCATCTCCTGACCGGACAGGAAGAGGTCCTGGCCGATGTAGCAGAGCCGGTTGTTCGGCTCGTCCGCGTTGTAGGCGACGACCGGGATCTTCGCCTTCAGCGCCGCGTCGGTTGGCGCGTTGAACGCCTTCTTGTCGACCAGGCACACGCCGATCCCGTTCGACCCGCCGGTGATCGCCGTGTTCATGGCGTTGGCCATCTCGTTGACATTCGCGTTCTCGGAGCCCGTCCACTGGTAGGAGCAGCCGAGCAGCTTGCACGCGTCCTCGGCGCCGTACTTGGTGGGCACGAAGAACGGGTTGGTCGTCACGTGGTTGACGAGGGTGAACTTCAAGCCGCCCTCGCTCCCGAACACGTTCTGGCCGGAGTCCTCCGCGGCCGCGGCGGTCGCCGTCGCCTTGGAGCTGTTGCCGCTCGACCCGCACGCGCCGAGCATCGCCGCCGCAAGGCCGGCAGCACCTCCCGTGAGCGCGGTGCGCCGTGTCACCGCCCGCCATTTCGTGACGGGCGTCTGCTCCTGCTTGCCCTCGGCCCATTCGAGGCGCTCGAGGGCATCGTGGACGGGGTCGAGCTCAGACATTGTGCTCCTCCTCCAGCGTGTCGACGGCTGCGACGTTAGCGCTCACATTCGTGGTCCGTCAAGCGGGCGCGGGCGCGGCGTAGGGTGATGGATGTGGAACTGGAGAACATCGACGCCGAGCGCACCGTCCTCGTCGCGCTGCGCGCGAGCGACGCCGACGAACTCGCCGGTCTGCTCGACGAAGCGCAGCTGCGCGAGTGGCTGCGCGCGCAGGACCTGGACGAGCTGCGCGACCGCTTCGCCGGCTGGGAGACCCGCCGTTCCCCGGACGGCGACGAGCAGTGGCTGAACTGGATCGTCCGCGAGCGCGGCGACGGTCGCGCGGTGGGCTGGGTGCAGGCGACCGTCCGCGGGGCCTCCGCGAGCGTCGCCTACGCGCTCCTCCCCGCCGAACGGGGCGCGGGCGCGGCTTCGGACGCCGTCCGGGCGCTCGTGCGCTGGCTGCGCGACCGCCTGGCCGTCACGGTCGTCACGGCCGAGATCGACGAGTCCAACGCCGCCTCGGCCCGGGTCGCGGTCGCCGCCGGGTTCGAGCGGACGATCCGCCGCTCCGGCGACGAGGTCGTGTGGGAGCATCGGACGACGCATTGAGATCCGTCGCTCGGGATAGGGTCAGGGAACCATGAGCGCCCGCGAGTCCGTCGCCGACCATCTTCGGCTCCTGGTGGAGTCGCAGCCGGAATACGCGATCTTCCTGCTCGACACCGACGGCCACGTGCTCACGTGGAACGACGGCGCTCGGCGCGTGAAGGGCTACACGGCGGACGAGATCATCGGCCAGCACTTCTCGGTCTTCTATCCGGCCGAGTTCGTCGAGGACGGGCTGCCGGAGCGGATGCTCGAGTCGGCCCGCGCCAACGGGCGTCACGAGGCCGAGGGCTGGCGGCTCCGCAAGGACGGGTCCCGCTTCTGGGCGGACGTCGTGATCACCGCGTTGCACGACGAGCAGGGCAAGCTCGTCGGCTACGGGAAGGTCACGCGCGACCTCACGAGCCGCCAGCTCGCGAGCGAGCAGCTGCGGTCGTCCGCGGCCGAGCTCCGGATCGCCAACGCCGAGCTCGAGCAGTTCCGGCTGCTGGTCGCGAGCGTGCGCGATTACGCGATCTTCATGCTCGACGTCTCGGGGCGGATCCGGACGTGGAACCGCGGCGCCGAGAACATCAAGGGCTACTCCGCCGACGAGGCGATCGGGCAGCACTTCGAGCTCTTCTACACCGACGAGGCGCGCGCCCGCAAGCACCCGGCGTACGAGCTCGAGGTCGCGTCGCGCGAGGGCCGCTTCGAGGAGGAAGGCTGGCGCGTGCGCAAGGACGGCACGCAGTTCTGGGCCAACGTCGTCATCACCGCGCTCCACGACAGCCGCGGCGTCCTCGTCGGTTTCGCCAAGGTCACGCGTGACCTGACCGAACGGCGGCGCGCGGAGCAGCAGCTCGAGGCGTCCGAACGGCTCGCGCGCGTGGAGGCCGCGCGCCAGCGCCGCCGCAGCACCGCGCTCGAGCAGGTCAGCCGCGCGATCGTCGCCCAGCTCGACCTCGACGAGATCCTGGCGACCGCGACCGACGCCGCCATCGAGCTGATCGGCGCCGCCTACGGCGCGTATTCGCCGACCCTCGCGGACGACGTGGACTTCGGCGAACCCATCCGCAGCTACCTCGCGGTGCCGATCACGCTCGCGAACGGCGAGGCGGCGGGCGGGCTCTGCTTCGGCCATCCGGAGCCGGGCGAGTTCGACGCCGAGGACGAAGCCGCGGCGCTCAGCATCGCTTCCTCCGCCGCGGTCGCCATCGGCAACGCGCGGCTGCTGCAGGCGGCTCGGCGCGAGACCGCGGCGCGCGAGGTCGCGCTGCGCCAGCGCGACCAGGTGGCGGTCGCGCTGCAGCAGAGCCTCCTCCCGCCCGACCTGCCGGAGATCCCCCGGCTCGAGCTCGGCGCCCACTACCACGCCGGCACCGAACTGGTCGGAGGCGACTTCTACGACGTCTTCGCCCTCAGCGAGGGCGCGTGGGGCATCGTGCTCGGCGACGTCTGCGGAAGCGGGCCCGAGGCCGCGTCCCAGACCGCCCTCACCCGCCACACGGTGCGAACGGCGGCGATGTTCGACCCTGCCCCGGCGACCGTCCTCCACGCCCTCAATCGTGCGTTGCTCCGCTCGAGCACAACGCGCTTCACCACCGCGGTCTTCCTGCACCTGCAGATCGTGGGCGATGCGGTGGAGATCTGCGTCGCGAGCGGCGGTCACCCACCCGCGCTGATCCAGCGCGCCGACGGCAGCTTCGAGGAGACCGCCGCACGCGGCCAACTGCTCGGCGTCACCGACGTCGCGGTCTCGGAGTTCGAGGTCGCCGAGTACCGGCTCGGTGCCGGCGACACCCTCATGCTCTACACCGACGGCCTCACCGAAGCCCGCCGCAACGGCGTGCTCTTCGACGTGGCAGGCGTGAAGGCGACGCTGACGCGGCTGCGCGGCGAGCCGCCGACGACATTGGCGAACGCGCTCGTCGATGACGCGCTCGCGCACGCAGCCGCCCCGCTGCGCGACGACGTCGCGATCGTCATCGCCCGCGTTCTCTGACTCCGGTCACGGCCACCGACCGGTCCGGCCCGGGTTGGTCGTTCGTGGTCGGATACGCGATCAACACGCGCAAACGCGTGCACAAGCGAACGGTCGAATTGGCACACCGCCGGGGGTGTGTTACCTCGCTCCCGCTATGCGGGAGTCAATCAACACACCCCCACGCGCATGTCCCGCCGCTCGCTCAGACTCGATCACGTATCGGTGCGGCCCACGGCGTCCGTGCGCGATCACGTCGCGATCGTGAGTCATTGCAGGATCTGGGCCTGCTTGGCCAGCGCCTCGACGAGGAAGGCGTCGGCCTCGTGGGGGCGGTTCTTGTAGCGGGCGTAGGCCTTGGCGATGATCGCCTTCTCCTCGTCCGTGAACTCTTCCTTGTTCGCCTGCTTGGCGACCAGGGTCGGCTTGATGCGGGCGAGGTCGGGGTCCGGGCCTTCGTCGGGGACCGGCCCGCGGATCTTTTCGGCGAGAGCGGCCTGCGGGTCGTTCTCGGGGAGCGGCGAGGCCTTCGCGGCGGCGGCGACGAGGGGCGGGATGTCGTGCTCGACGGCGATCTCGCCCGCACTCTTGTCGCGCGCCATGAGGCGGGCGACGAGGAAGTCCTGCTCCGCGTGACGCGCCTCGTGGTAGACGGTGCTCAGCAGTTGGGCGGGTGCCTCCGGGCCGCCGCGCATCGCGAAGTCCGGGTCGACGCTGATCGACCATGACTTCTTGTCGAAGTGCGCGTTGCCGCCTCCCTCCTTGCGGATCGGTCCGACGGTGGGAATCCCGGCCGCCGTGAGCCGCTGGTTGATCGCGGCCTGGACGGCGCCGGCGCGCTCCTCGAACGAGCTCATCGTGGCGATCGCGGCCCCGGCGCTCGCGGACGCGTTGGCGAACGCCTCGACGTTCGACGGCAGCGCGAGACCGCCGAAGCCGAGATAGGTGAAGACCGCGTCGCGATCGGCGACGGGCGTGCCGACGATGTAGAGCTCCTGCGCGATCCCGACGACCCCCGCCTCGTCGACGCCCGTCTCCTTGCGCATGACGATCTCGTCGGCGAGGTTGAGCCGCTTGGTGTCGACGCCGGGGGTCGCGAGGTGCGCCTGCAGCCACTCCTCGCGCGGTGACCAGCCCTCGACGGTGCCGAGCAGGTTGGCGAACGGCGCCTGGCTGAGCTCGGGCGCGCCCGCGACGGGCGGGGCGGGGACGCCGCCCGCGGCGCCGGGAGCATTGGCGTTGGCGGCGGCCGGGGCGGGTGCGGGCGCGGCGGGTGCGGGCGCGGCGGGTGCGGGATCGCGGGCGAGCACGGCCGCGCCACCGCGTGCGGCGGTGCCGGCCGGCGCCGGGGCGCCGCTCCGCGCGGCCTCGCCGGCCAACCCGGGCGCGCCGCTCCGCGCAGCCTCGCCGGCC
>NZ_KE384072.1:279151-420607 GCF_000423665.1 Solirubrobacter soli DSM 22325
ACCCGGGCGCGCCGCTCCGCGCAGCCTCGCCGGCCAACCCGGGCGCGCCGCTCCGCGCAGCCTCGCCGGCCACCAGCGCGCCGCTCGCCATCGCCCGGGCCACCGCCGCGTTGCCGATCGTCCGGCTCAGCCCCAGCACATGTGACGCGGTGACGCCACGGCCGGGGCTCGGGAGCGCGATCGGCGTGCCCGCCGCGGGTGCGGCGACGGGGCCGACCGGCGCGGCAGGGGCTGGCTCGTGGACGTGACCCTCGTCCGGCACGCGGCGGAGTCTCTCACGCCACTCACAGCGAACGCAAGCGAGACGCTTGCGCATGGATCAGCGCATTTCAGCTATTCAAACGATCTCCCTGGCGCGATTCGATGTGCGCCATGAACACGATCCGCACACTCAGCCTGATGGCCGCGGCGCTCACGATGGGGCTCGCGACCGGCGCCTTCGCCCTGTACGCCCACGCGATCATGCCGGGCCTCAAGAAGACCGACGATCGCACGTTCGTCACGGCGTTCCAGTCGATCGACCGGGCGATCATCAACCCGTGGTTCATGCTCACCGCGTTCCTCGGTGCGCTCGCGTTCACGGTCGCCGCACTGGCCTTGAACGTCGGACGGGACGCGCTGCCGTGGGTCGCGCTCGCGCTCGGCCTCTACGTCGTCGCCGTGATCATCACGTTCGCCGTCAACGTCCCGCTCAACGACGCGATCAAGGCCGCCGGCGACGCCGATCCATCGGCCACGCGCGCCGCGTTCCACGAGACCCGCTGGGCCGCGTTCAACGTCGTCCGCACGCTGCTCTCCGCCGGTGCGTCGGTCTCCCTGCTGTGGGCACTCGTGGTGCACGGACAATCCGTCGCTTGACTTCCTAATGCCATTAGGTATTCTCCTAAGCACATTAGGAAAGGAACCGCCGTGAAGACCACCACCGTCACCGAGAACATCACCCAGCTCACGCGAGCCCACTTCGTCAACGCGTTCCTCGTGCGCGAGGACGACGGGTTCACGCTCGTCGACACCACCGTCGGTCGCGGCGCCGACAAGCTGATCGCCGCGGCGCGCGCGGCGGGCGGGCCGATCCGCCGCATCGCCCTCACCCACGGCCACGGCGACCACGTCGGCTCGCTCGACGCCCTGCGCGAGCGGCTCGGCGGCGAGGTCGAGGTGCTGATGCCAGAGCTCGACGAGCAGATCCTCGCCGGCGAGACGCAAGGCAAGTTCCCGGGCAGCTGGCCGACCGTCAACACCCGCGCCGACCGTCGTCTCGTCGCGGGCGACCGCGTCGGCAGCCTCGAGGTCGTCGCGACCCCGGGCCACACGCCCGGCCACGTCGCGTACCTCGACACCCGCGACCGCGCGGTGATCGCCGGCGACACCTTCACCGCCTACGGGCGGCTGGTGCCCTCCGACCGCCTCCGCCTGCCGTTCCCGCTCGCGGCGAGCGCGACGTGGGACGGCGCCCAGGTCCTCACCTCCGCCCGCACCGTCCGCGAGCTCTCACCGTCGGTGCTGGTCGTCGGCCACGGCCCGGTCGTGCGCGACCCGCTGCCGCGGATCGACAAGGCGCTCGCGCTGGCGGGCGCGCCGGTGGCGGCGCGATGACGCGCGCGGGAGTGGCGGCGCCGCCCGCGGGGCAAGGCGGCGCGCTGACCCGCCCGGGGGCGGCGCCGCCCGCCGGGCAAGGCGGCGCGGCGACGCGCCCGGGCGCGGCGGTGTCGCCCGCAGGCGCGGCGACGCCACCCGCAGCCGCGGCGACGCCACCCGCAGACGCGACGACGCCACCCGCAGACGCCGCGACGCCACCCGCAGGCGCGGCGACGCCACCGGCAAGCGCGGCGACGCCACCCGCGGGCGCGACGCGGCCACCCGCAGGCGCGGCGACGCCACCCGCAGACGCGGCGACGCCACCCGCAGGCGCGGCGCGCCCCCTCCCCACGACGGGGCGCCCCTGATGCCCCGCGCGGGGCTGGACGGCGACGCGGTCGTCTCCGCGGCCGCCGCGCTCGCGGACGCCGAAGGGCTCGAGGCGGTCACGCTCGCGAAGGTCGCGGCGCAGCTCGGGGTCAAGTCTCCCTCGCTGTATGTGCACGTGGACGGGCTGCCCGGGCTGCGCCGGCGGATCGCCGCGCGGGGCGCGCGGGAGCTGAGCACGCGACTGCAGGCCGCGGTCGCGGGACGCGCCGGAAGCGAAGCACTGGCGACGTTGGCGAACGCGTACCGCACCTACGCGCACGAGCACCCCGGTGTCTATGCGGCGATGCAACGCGCCGAGAACGTCGCCGACGACGAGGGCGCCGCGGTGCTGCTCGACGTCGTGTTCGCCGTGCTGCGCGGGTACGCGTTCGACGACGACGCCGCGATCCACGCCGCCCGCGTGGTCCGCTCGGCGCTGCACGGGTTCATCTCGCTCGAGGCGGGTGGCGGGTTCGGCATTCCGCTCGACCTCGACCAGAGCTTCAATCTGCTCGTCGCGACGCTCGATCGCGGGCTTCGCTGAGCAGCGCGTCGGTGTGCTCGCCGCGGAACGGCCCGCGGGTCGGCGGGACCGGCGCGCCGGGGACGCGCAGCGGGCTGGCGATGTGCCGGACGGTGCCGAGGACGGGGTGCTCGACCTCGACGATGCCGGCGCGGGCCGCGACCTGCGGGTCCGCGAGCGCGGCCGCGACGTCGTTGACCGGCTGCGCCGGCACGCCCGCCTCGCGCAGCGCGCGCACCCATTCGTCGGTCGGCCGCTTGCGGAACTCCGCCGCGAGCTCGGAGACCACGGCGTCGCGGTGCACGCGCCGGTCCTCGAACGTCGCGAAGCGGGCGAGGTCGCCGCGCCCGAGGACCTCGAGCAAGCGCTCCCAGAACTTCTGCTTCGCGCACGCGAGCATCAACCAGCCATCGGCGGTCTCGAACCCCTGGAACGGCACGATCGACTGATGCGCCGAGTTCGCCAGCCGCTCGGGCTCGTAGCCGCGGCTGGCCACCCACGTGCCCTGGTACGTGAGCAGGGCGAGCGCGGTCTCGAACAGCGAGAGGTCGCAGTCCCCGCCGACGCCCTCGCGCCGCGCGCGCCAGACCGCCGCGACGATCGCCAGGGCGGCGACGTACCCGCCCGCGAAGTCGACGAGTGACAGGCCGCTCTTGGTCGGTGGCTCGTCCGGGCCGCCGGTGAGGCTCATCCAGCCCGCGAGGCCTTGGACCACGTAGTCGTACGCACCCTCGTCGCGGCGCGGTCCGGTGTTCCCGTAGCCGCTCAGCGAGCAGCACACGATCGCCGGGTTGATGTCATTGAGTGAGGCGTAGGTGAGGCCGAGCTTGTCGGCGCCATCGCCGCGCAGGTTGGAGAAGATGGCGTCGGCGCCGCGGACGAGCGTGTTGAACGCGTCGCGTCCGTCGGGATCGCGCAGGTCGAGCGAGACGCTCTTCTTGCCGCGGTTGAACGTCTCGAAGAACAGCGAGTCCTCGCCCTCCTGATAGGGCGGGACGGAGCGGGAGACGTCGCCGCCGGACGCCGGATCCTCGATCTTGATGACCTCGGCGCCGAGGTCCGCGAGCTGCATCGTGCCGAACGGCCCGGCACCGAACTGCTCGACGGCGACGATCCTGAGGTCGGCGAGAGGCGCATTCATGTCCGGGAGTCTTCCCGATCTCTTACGTTCCTTCGGTGGTTCTCTTAGGCTGCTGACCGACGCTTGTGGGCGATGGACTCCGCGATCACCCCCGCCGAGCGCAATCGCGCGCACGCCCGCGTGGGCGTCGGCGCCGGCGCCGCGTTCGTCGCCTTGCTGCTCGTGCTGATCGCGACGCGCGGAGCGGCCGTCGCCGACCCGGGCGTCCCGACCACCGCACCCGCACCGACGGCCCAGCCGCAGCAGACGCAGCCCGACCCCGGGTTCCGCCCGCGGCGTGACGGTGGCTTCGGCCGCCGCGGCGGCGGCCGTCCCGGCTACGGCGGTGACCAGGCGCCCGACGGCGGCTTCGGCGGCCAGGCGCCGGACGACGGCTTCGGCGGGCAGGCGCCCGACAGCGGCGGCTTCGCCCCCGGCGGCGGGCAGAGCGTTCCCGCGCCCGATCAGACGGTCCCCGACAGCGGAGGCACCACGACATGAGCACCGCCGCCACCGCCGCGCTCCTCGTCGCGATCGGGCTGCTCGTCCTCGCCGCGGCGGCCTGCGCCGTGCAGATGACGCCGGTGAAGGACGCCCGACTGCGGCGCCTCGCCCGCCTCTACCTCGACCCGCTGAGCACCTGGTGCCTGGCGGCGATCGTCGTCCACGCGCTGACCACGGTCGCCGCGGGGGACGTAGTCGCGCTCAAGCTCGTCCTGCCGATCGGCATCGGCGTCGCGGCGTTCCTGCTGCGCTGGGCCGATGAGCCGCACGAGCCCGCGCCGGCCGCCGCGGCCACGCCCGCCGCCGACGACCCCGTCGCCGCCGTCCCGCCGCGCCCCGCCGCGCCCGTGCGCCCCACCACGGGGTCGCTCTGGTCGCGCCAGGCCTGACGCTCCCAGGAACCTCCCAGGTTCCTCTGATCGGGTCCTGACAGAACAACCCGAGACTCAAGGTCATGGTCGCGATTTCCTCACGAGACGTGCGCGTGGAGCGCGTCATGGGCACGGTGGTCTCCCTCGACATGCGCGCGGGCTCCCACGAGGGCGTAGCCGACGCCATGCAGTGGCTGCACGAGGCCGATCGCCGCTTCAGCACGTATCGCGCCGACAGTGACATCGCCCGCCTCGAGCGCGGCGAGCTCCTGCCGTGTGACGCCGACGACGACGTGCGCTGGGTCCTCGACCGCTGCGCCGCGCTCCGCGAGGAGACCGGCGGGTTCTTCGACATCCGCGCGACCGGCCGCCTGGACCCGTCCGCGCTCGTGAAGGGCTGGGCCACCCAGCGCGCCGCCGACATCCTCGACGCCGGCGGCCTGACCGACTACTGCCTGACGGTCGGCGGCGACGTCATCGCCCGCGGCGGACCGTGGAGGGTCGGCATCCAGCACCCGCTCGACCGCGACGCGATCGCCGCTCGCGTCCTCGCCGGCGACCTCGCGATCGCGACCTCCGGCACCTACGAGCGCGGCGAGCACATCCGCGCCCCGCACGGCACCCCCACGGGCGTGCTCTCCGTGACCGTCACCGGACCGGACCTCGGCACGGCCGACGCCTACAGCACCGCGGCGTTCGCGATGGGCATCGCCGGCCCACAGTGGACCCTCGGCCTCGTCGGCTACGAGGCCCTGACGATCCTCGCCGACGGCACGGTCCTGCAGACCCCCGGCTTCCCGCTGCTGGAGGATGACGAGTGAGCGGCTCCCTGTGGGCCGGCCCGCGCCCCGTGGAGCCGCGCGGCGTCGGCGAGGACGACGCCGCCGGGCGGGACCGCCCGCGCGCCGCAACCCCGCGGGCCACGCCCCCGCGCGCGGCGACCGCGCGCGACACGGCCCCGCGCGCCGCAACCCCGCGACCCACGCCGCGGCGGGCCACGACGGCGCCGGCCGCCGTCGCCCTGCCCGCCGGCGCGCATGTCGGCGCCCCGCGCCTCACCCGCGTGCGCCGTGTGCGGCGGCGCCTGCCCGCTCGTCCGCGGCCGCTCGTCGTCGACGCCCTCGCGGCGCTGGCCGGCCTCGGGCTCGGCATCACGCTCGCGCTCGGGGTCTCCGCCGAGAGCGCCGGGTCGCTGCGCGCCGACGGTGGCATCGCCACGGCCGCGGGGCGTCTCACCGGGTTGGCCGCCGCGTACGGCATGATCGTCGTGGTCGTGCTGGTCGCCCGCTGCGGGCCGCTCGAGCGAGCGGTCGGCCAGGACCGGCTCGTGCGGTGGCATCGCAGGCTCGGGCCGTGGCCGCTCTACCTCCTGACCGCACACGCCGCGCTGATCACCGTCGGCTACGCGCAGGCCGCGCACGACGGTGTCCTGCATCAGTTCGGGCAGCTGGTGTGGACCTATCCGGGCATCCTCGCGGCGACCGTCGCGTCCGCGCTGCTGATCGCCGCCGGTGTCACCTCGTACCGCCTCGCCCGCCGCCGCATGGCGCACGAGACCTGGTGGGCGGTCCATCTCTACACCTACCTGGCGCTCTTCCTCGCGTTCTCGCACCAGGTCGACACCGGCGCCTCGTTCGTCGGCCACCCGTGGGCGAAGACGTGGTGGACCGCACTGTGGATCAGCACGCTCGCGCTCGTCGTCGCGTACCGGATCGTGCTGCCGGTGTGGCGCTCGATCCGCCACCGCGTCACCGTCGAGTCGGTCGAGCCTGAGGGCCCGGACACCTACTCGGTGACACTCCGAGGGCGCCGGCTCCACCTGCTCCCGGTCGCCGGCGGCCAGTTCCTCCAGTGGCGATTCCTGCGCTGGGGGCTGTGGTGGCAGGCGCACCCGTACTCGCTCTCCGCCGCGCCCACCGGCTCGCGCCTGCGGATCACGGTCAAGAACCTCGGCGACCACAGCGCCGCGCTGGCGGCGATGGCGCCGGGAACGCGGGTCGCCATCGAGGGTCCATACGGCGCGTTCACCGCCGACCGCCGAACGAACGACCGCGTCCTGCTCGTCGGCGCGGGCGTCGGGATCACGCCGATCCGCGCCCTGCTGGAGGAGCTGCCGGAGACCGCCGACGTCGTCGTGATCCTGCGCGGCTCGCGGCGCGAGGATCTGGTCCTGCGCGACGAGATCGCGGCCCTCGTCGCGCACCGCGGCGGCCGGTTGCTCGAGCTCGTCGGACCGCGGGAGCGGGTGCGGCTCGACGCCGCGATCGATTCCAACGCCCGGGGCCGCGACGTCTACGTCTGCGGCCCCGACGGCTTCACCGCCGCCGTCGTCGCAACCGCCACCGACGCCGGTGTCACCCCCGATCGAATCCACTACGAGAGCTTCACCGTCTGACATGCGCCGATCCCCCATCATCCTGACCGCGACCGCCGCCGGCCTCGCCGCAGTGCTCGGCTTCGACGCCCACCAGCCCGCGCTGCCGACCGCGTCGGCATCCGCGACCCCGGCGCCCGCCGACCCGCCGGCGTCGTCGAGCGGCAGCACCCGCACCGCCACCGGCGATGCCATCGATACCCGCTACGGCGCGGCCCAGGTGAAAGTCACGATCTCCGGCGGCAAGATCACCGACGTCCAAGCGCTGCAACTGCAAGGGAACGATCCGAAGTCCGTGCAGATCTCGAGCTCGGCCGAGCCGCAGCTGCGCGCCAGCGCACTCGCCAAGCAGAGCGCGGCGATCGACGCCGTCAGCGGCGCGACGATCACGAGCGCCAGCTACGAGGCCTCGCTGCAATCGGCGCTCGACAAGCTCGGCTTCAAAGCCCCCGACGGCTCGCGAGGATCCTCGACGATCCCCGATGTCGAGGAGCATCACGACGGTCCGTTCGGCTGAGCAACGCGTTGAGCCCGAGAACCGCGGCGACGATCGGTCCCAGCCCGGCCAGCAGCAGCGCCGCCCGCGGCCCGAGCACACCGACCGCGACGCCGCCGAGCCCCACCGCACCCAGCTCGGCGGCGTTGCGCGCCGCGTTGTAGGCCGCGAACGCGCGGCCGTGCACCGCTTCCGGCACGCGCGCCGTGAGCAACGCGCGCAGCAGCACGTTCTTCACCCCGTGCCCGACGCCACCGATGACATAGCCGGAGAACGCGACCGGGAGGATCGCCCACGCGGTCTGGACGCCCGTGCCGGCACCCTGCACGGCGAGGGCGACGAGCGCGATCGGCGCGATCAGCCGCTTCGGAACCCGATGCGCGAGCCCTGTCGCGCCGCACACCATGCCGACCATCCAGGCCGCGACGAGCAGCGCGTAGGCGGTGTCACCGGCGCCGACGACGTCCTTGAGGTAGAAGATCTCGACCGTCAGCGAGGCGCTGATGAACAGCAGCGCGCCGACCGCGGGCGCGAGCGTCGCCCGCAGGACGCGGTCCTCGCGCAGGATGCGGAAGCCGTCGAGCGCCCGCTCCCTCGCCGTGGCGACGGGAGCTCGGCGGGCGCGCATCGCGACCGCGGCCGCGGCGATCGCGGCGAAGCTGGCGGCGTTGACGAGCAGCGCGGCCTGCGGGCCGAGCACGGCGAGCGCGGCGGCCAGCACCGGCCCCAGGGCGAAACCCGCGTAGCGAGCCGACTCGACGACCCCCGTCGCCCGCGTGGTGTCAGTCGCCACCGCGGGCACGAGCGCGAACTCCGCCGGCTGCGCGAAGGCGTTGCCGGCCGTCAGTAGCGCCGAGAGCGCGAGGATCGCCGAGAGGTCGTGCGTGAAGGCGAGCGCAACCGCGATCCCCGCCTGCGCGAGCGATGCCACAACGAGCACGCGGACGCTCTCGACGCGGTCCGCGACGAGCCCCGCCGGCGGCGCGAGCGCGATCATCGGGACCAGCGTCGCCGCGAACAGCGCCGAGACCGCCAACCCGCTCCCGGTGAGCGCGTGGACCTGCAGCGCGAGGACGATCAGCGCGAGCAGGTCCCCCGCCGAGGAGAGCAGAACGGCGCCCGCGAGCAAGCGGAGGTCGCGGGTCATCGCGCGGGCTGGATGTTCTGGTTGAGGTTGAAGCGGTTCTCGGGGTCGTAGATCGCCTTGATCCGGGCGAGCCGGTCGTGGTTGGCGCCGTAGCTCGCGCGGACGGCGGCCTCGCCCTCCTCCAGCAGGCCCGGGAAGTTGAAGTACGTCTTGCCGTCGGAGAACGGGACCGCCGCGTGCCAGAACGCGCGCGTGTAGTCGATGTTGGCCGCGTCGTCGCCCGGGCTCTGCCAGGTCGAGTCGATGCTCAGCATCCACTCCGAGCTGCGGTCGCCGAACGCGGTCTGCTCTGCGCCGACGCGGGCCATCGCGCCGCCGCAGTGGCGGACGATGACGAGCGTCTCCGGCGACGGGCGGCGGTTGGACCAGTCGACGGTCGTCTCGATCGCGTCGTCGGCGAAGCCGTCGAGGTAGAGCGCCTTCCAGTACCGGCGGGCACCGTTGGGGAAGAACGGGTCCAGCGAGGCCTGGAAGTCGCGATAGGGCAGCGTGCCGCTCATGTCCAGGAGCGGCGTGGCGAGCTCGCGCAGGGGTCGCGTGTACACCTCCCCGTAGCCCGGCTCCCCCGCCCACATGCCCGCGACGCCGACGTAGGGCGCGCCGCGCAGCGGCTCGGGGAGCTCTGGCGTGTCCGGGAGCGACCAGATGAACCCGGCGGTCGAGAGCTCGTCGGGGGCGTCCCGGACCGCGTCGCGCCAGCCCTTGAGGACGTGGGCCGCGGTGGCGATCGGATACGCGACGTTCAGCGCGAACACCTCCGGCCCGAGTGGGTGCATGCGCAGCTGGAAGGACGTGACGACGCCGAAGTTCCCGCCGCCCCCGCGCAGGGCCCAGAACAGGTCGGCGTGCTCGTCCGCACTGGTGTCGACGATCCGGCCGTCGGCGAGCACGACCTCAGCCGAGACGAGGTTGTCGACGGTCATGCCGTCGCGCCGGCGCTGGTGGCTGACGCCACCGCTGAGCGCGAGGCCCGCGACCCCGGTCTCGGACACCACGCCGCCGGGGACGGCTCGGTTCAAGGGCGCGGTGACCGCGTCGACGTCGGCCCACGTCGCCCCGCCCTGGGCGCGCACGGTGCTGCCGTCAGGGTCGATCCGCACCTCCCGCATGTTCGAGAGATCGATCACGAGGCCGTCCTCGACGAGCGCGGTGCCGGCGACGTTGTGGCCGCCGCCGCGAACCGAGAACGGGACGTCCCACTCGATCGCGAAGCGGAGCGCCGCGGCGACGTCGGTCGCGTGCGCGCAGCGGGCGATCGCCGCGGGGCGCTTGTCGATCATCCCGTTCCAGACGCTGCGCGCGGCGTCGTAGGCGAAGTGCTCGGGGGTGATGAGCTCGCCGGTCATGCGCTCGGCGAGCGCGGGGAACCGGTGGGTGCTGGGGAGGGTGGCCATGCGTCGGAAGGGTCCGTCTTGACCGTCCCGCGAGCGTCCCGCCGCGCGTCCCGCGTCCGTCCGAACCCCATGCGAACATACGTTCGCATGACCAGCGACGGATCGCCCTACGCCCGCCTGCGCCGAGCCATCCAGGCCCGCAACCTCGCCATCATCCACGCCACCACGCGCGAGCTGGGCTTCGTGGGCCTGCGCGACGCCCTGGGCATCCTGCTGGTCATCGAGGCCAAGGACGACGAGCGTTTCGAGGCCGCCGCCGTCCGCTGGGCGGGCCGGTTGGCGCTCGAGACGCCGGACCTGGAGCTCGCCGAGCTCGCCGGCGCACTGGAGTCGTTGCACGCCCTGCCCGACGAGCACGCCCAGCGCACCCTCCTCGCGTTGTCGGACCGCGCCGTCCGCCCGGGCCGCGCTACGGGAGCACGGTCAAGAGCGTGAGGAGGACGATGATCAGCGCCGCGGTCGCCGGCAGGATGCGCAGGTGCATGACAGCGCCAACGCGCCGCCCGCGGCGAACTTGCGGTCGCTCACACCATGCCGTAGAAGCGGATCGTCGCCCGCCCGTGCGTGCAGGTGTGGCGGCTCGCGTAGACGTCGCCGTCCTCGTTGCGCCAGTAATGAATGCGACACGTGTAGTCGCCGACCCGCCGCGGCATCGCCGGCCCACCCGCGTGTTCCGCGTACTCGCGCATGAAGGCCGAGGCCCGCCGGCAGCTCGCGTGCTGCACCGAAGCCCATTTGAAGAACCCGTTCCACGCCTTCGCCTGCGGGCAGCGCGTGAACCCGCTCGGCACGTCATAGCGCGGCCCCGCCGCGGCTGCGACGGCAGGCGCGGCGAACACCAGCCCCGCTACCACCATCATCATCGTCATCAGCCGTCGCATGTCGCTGCTTCGAGGATGACGCCTGTTGCCTGCGGCGTGACCCCGCAGAAGTCGAGAGAGCGCTGACGCGTGCCGGCCGCGCCCGGTCGAGTGGTCAGCTCTCCGGACAGCACGTTCGCAGTGGGCGGTGACGGGACGAAGCCTGCCGGCACACGAGCGCTCTGGGGGCATGCCCACTCATCGGATCCCGCATGCGGCGGGACGATCAGACATGTGTGGAGATCTCTCCACACCCGTTGACCGCCGGTCCCGCCGGGCGACCGACTCGGGGGTGACCTTCTCAGCCGTCCTCACAGGACGGTCCAGCAACACACCCCCGCCAACGCGGCGCGGCGCGGCGCGGCGCGGCGCGGCGCGGCGCGGCGCGGGGCGGCGCGGCGCGGCGCGGCGCGGGGCGGTGCGGGGCGGCGCGGGGCGGCGCGGCGCGGGGCGGCGCGGCGCGGTGCGGCGCGGTGCGGCGCGGGACGGCGCGGGGCGGCGTCGGGCGGGCGCAGCGCGGGCGTCGGGCGTCGGGCGTCGGGCGTCGGCGTCGGCGTGAGCGTGGGGCGTGATCGCGGGCGCGGCGTCGGCGCGGCGCGGGCGTGATCGCGGTCACGGCGTCGGCGCGAGGCGCAGCGTGGCGCGGGCCCGGCGTGGCGCTGGCCCGGCGTGGCGCGGGCCCGGCGTGGCGCTGGCCCGGCGTGGCGCGGGCCGGGCGTCAGCGGGCGCGACGCGGCGCGGCGCGGGGCGGCGCGGCGCGGGGCGGCGCGGCGCGGCGCGGCGCGGGGCGGGGCGACGCGACGTCGGGCGGGCGCAGCGCGGGCGTGATCGCGGTCACGGCGTCGGCGCGAGGCGCAGCGTGGCGCGGGCCCGGCGTGGCGCGGGCCGGGCGTCAGCGGGCGTGGCGTGGCGCGGCACGGCGCGAGCGCGGGTGTGGGCGCGGGACGGCGCGCGCGGCCCGGCAAGCGATGTGGGCGCGGGCGCAGGGCGGCGTGAGCGCGACGTGCGCGAGCAAACCGGGCCGCGCGTGCGCGCGACATGAAGTGGGCCGTTGGGGGGTGGGCTACAAGAGCGTCCGCTGAGGACCTTCGTGTAGCCCACCCCCACGAGTGCGCCAACTTGAGCGTTCGTCCGTGCTCGTTACACGGCCCGGATGCGGCAGGTGCGATCACAAACACCTACCGAGAACCGGTGGGCCCGCGGGCGGCGCGCGAGCGTGGCGTGGCCGGCGGTGCGGGCGAGCCGCGCGGGCGGTTGCCGCGTCGCGCACGGGCGAGTGCGGCGGCGCACGGGCGCGGGCGCGGGGCGCAGACGCGAGCGCGGCGGGGACGCGCGCGGCAGCGCGGGCAAGCACGGCAGCGCGGGCAAGCACGGCAGCGCGGGCAAGCACGGCAGCGCGGGCAAGCACGGCAGCGCGGGCAAGCACGGCAGCGCGGGCAAGCACGGCGGCGCGGCGAGCCGTGCGGGGCGCGCGTCCACGGCGAGCACGGCGAGCGCGGCGGCGCGGCGAGCGCGGCGTCGGCGCGGGCGCGTCTAGCCCATCAACGCGACGCTTGCGGCCACCGACGCGAGCAGCAGCGCCGCCACGGCGAGCTCGCGCAGGCTTCCGGTTGGAATTCGGGCGGAACGCGGGAGCAGCCAGCGGCGGCGGCCCGACAGGGGCGCCCAGAGCGCGATTCCGGACGGTGTGCACGCGTCGGCGGCGATGTGCGCGCCGTAGCCGAGGGCGAGCCCCGCGCCTGCCGCGACCGCGAGGCCGGGCGCGACGAGTGAGACCAGCGCCCAGCAGGCCAGTCCGAACGCCGCGCACGCGAGCAGTGAGTGGGTGAGTCCGCGGTGGCCGAGCAGGATCAGCAGCCGCAGTGGGACCCGCGCCACCGCACCCACGAGCCCGAGCGGCCAGACGCGCCGCTCGAGCCGCGTCCGGCGGTAGACCTTGGAGCCCGCGCGATCGGCGTCCGGCAGCGCCGAGCCGACGCACGCGGCCCCGCCCAAAACGACCGCGCTCGCCGTCGAGACGTCGAGCGCCACCCCGCACACCACGGCCAGGCCGACGCCGGCGATCTGATGGGTCGTCCAGCGCACGCGCTAGGCGGAGAAGTCGACCTCGACCGTCGACACCGTTCCCGCCGTCCGGCCCGGCGCGGCGTGGAAATTCCAGTAGAGGTTGGTGTGCGCGATCACCAGCGCGGGCGGGGGCGCCCCGTAGGCCGAGAGATCCTCCGTCGTGTGGGCGTCGCCGACGAGCGTCGCGTCGTAGCCGCGCACGATCGCGCCGTGCAACGTGGAGCGGATGCACTCGTCGGTCTGCGCCCCCGACAGGTACACGCGGCCGATGCCACGTGCGGCCAACACGGCCTCGAGGTCGGTGTCCTCGAACGCATCGGCGTAGCGCTTCTGCACCAGCGGCTCGGCGTCGTCGCGGACGAGCTCGGGCACGAACTGCCACGCCTCGCCGCCCACGACCAGGTCGTCGCTGTTGTGCTGGACCCAGACGACATCGACACCCGCCGCGCGCGCCTTGTCGATCAACGCGCCGACGTTGGCCACGACGCTGTCACGCTCGTGGGCGCCGCCCACCACGCCGTTCTGGACGTCGATGACCAGCAGTGCGGTGTTCGGGCGGTCCGGCAGGGTCGTCATGGCTCGATCCTACGCGTCGGACGGCGTGACGAGCGGGGTGCAATCTTTGGTGCCACCGAACTCTGCGCCCAGCTCTCCAGCCTGGGCCACGGCCTTGTCGAGACCCATCGACGCCCCGACCGCCATTCGCGCGACATGTGCGCGAGGGATCGCGACGATGGTCCCGCGGTCGTGGTTCCCGAGGCCGCCGCCCGACGGATACACGACCCCGATGTAGGTCGCTCCACCGTTCTGCCCGACATAGACCCCGCAGACGATCTCGCGAGTGCCCTTGAGGACCACGGCCGCCGGTCGCACCACCGGTCTGCCCCAGTTGCCGGCGACCGCCACGAGCGCGCCCAGCAGGGACACGACGCCGAGCAGGCCGAGCAGGTGCATGGCCTGGCCCAGCGGCTCGAGCTCGCGCCGGGCGCTCCTGGCGAGCTTCACGGCCGCGGCAGCGCACGCGACGCTGACGACGAGCACGCCGAGCAGGATCCAGATCTGCGTCCCCGTGCCACTGGCCTGGCGCGCCCACACGAAGAAGTAGTCGAGGAATCCGGCGACGACGATCAGGCCGCCGAACGCCCACCACCGCCACGTCCGGGCAGGCCACCGGACGGGAACCCAGTGGACGAGCGCCACGATCCCCACGGCCACGATCAGCGCCGGGAGGATCACCTCGATCCCGACCGCCACGTCGACCCCGCGCGACTCCAGCGACGAAGCGAGCTCGCTCGGGAGCCCGGCGCCGCGGAAGCGCGCCTGCATGGTCGTGGCACCGACCGCGGCGACGAAGCCGAGGCCGCCGAGCGCGGCACCGGCGGCACCGAGCGTCGCCACCAGCACGTCCACCGCGGGCGAGCGGGAGTCGGCCATCACTCCACAAGAACCGCGGCGCGCCCGTTCAAATACGCCAACCCGCTTGGTACGCTCACAAACGCGCGCCGTGACTGGCGCTCGGGTGGAACAGACCACCGGGGAGCGGCGCGACCCGCGAAGCCGCGCGCCTGGGCACACAACCCGTAGTGGGAGGTGCCCCGTGGCCGTCCTCGAAGCAGTCGACCCGCAACTCGCGCGACTCGTTGCGGCCGAGTCCGCTCGTCAGCACGACACGCTGTGCCTGATCCCGTCGGAGAACCACGTCTCGCCGGCCGTGCTGGAAGCGAGCGGCTCGGTGCTGATGAACAAGTACTCCGAGGGCTATCCGGCGAAGCGCTACTACCAGGGGAACGCGCTCGTCGACGACATCGAGACGCTGACGGCGCAACGCGCGCGGCAGCTCTTCAACGCCGAGCACGCCAACGTGCAGCCGCTCTCCGGCGCGCCCGCGAACCTCGCCGCCTACGCCGCGGTCCTGCAGCCCGGGGACACGGTGCTCGGCATGGCGCTCGACGCCGGCGGGCACCTCACCCACGGCCATGGCGTCTCGGTGACAGGCCGCTGGTTCAACTCCGTCCGGTACGGGGTCCGCCGTGACACCGGCACCATCGACCTCGACGAGGTCCGCGAGCTCGCAAGGACCCACCGCCCGAAGCTGATCTGGTGCGGCGGCACCGCGATCCCCCGGACGATCGACTTCGAAGGCTTCGCGACCATCGCCGACGAGGTCGGCGCCACCCTCGCGGCCGACGTCGCCCACATCGCCGGCCTGATCGCCGCCGGCGTGCATCCCACGCCGGTCGGCCACGCCGCGGTCGTCACGACGACGACCCACAAGACCCTGCGCGGCCCGCGCGGCGCGATGATCCTCACCGACGCAGAGCACGCCACCGCGATCGACCGCGCGGTCTTCCCCGGCCTCCAGGGCGGCCCGCACGACCACACGACGGCGGCGATCGCCGTCGCGCTGCACGAGGCCGCACAGCCCGCCTTCCGCACCTACGCGCAGGCGATCGTCACCAACGCCAGAGCCCTCGGCGAAGCGCTGAGGAACCGCGGCTTCGACCTCGTCTCCGGCGGCACCGACAACCACCTGCTGCTCGCCGACCTGACGAGCAAGGGCGTCGGCGGCCGCCCCGCCGCGGAGGGCCTCGAGCAGGCCGGGCTCGTCTGCAACTACAACGCGGTCCCCTTCGACCCGCGACCGCCGATGGACCCGTCGGGCATCCGCGTCGGCACGCCCGCGATCACGACCCGCGGCCTGACACCGACCCACATGGAGGACGTCGCGCGCTGGATCGACGAGGCCGTCGAGGCCACGCGCAAAGAGGACCCGGGGGCGCTCGACCGCATCCGGGGCGAGGTGGCCGAGCTCGCGCGAGAATTTCCCCCGCCGGCCTGACCCGTCCCTAAAGTCGGGAGATGCAGATCGTGGAGCCCGTGACCGCCGCCGACCTCGACGCCGTCCGCGGGCTGATCCGTGACTTCGTGGCGTGGCATCGCGAGCGCCACACCGAGGACCTGCACCTGATCGACTCCTACTTCGACGTCGGCGAGTTCGAGGCCGAGCTCGCCGGCCTCCCGGGCGCCTACACGCCGCTGCTGCTCGCCCGGTGCGACGGCGAGCCCGCGGGCTGTGTCGGGCTGAAACGGCTCGACGACGAGACGTGCGAGATGAAGCGCATGTACGTCGATTCCCGCTTCCGGGGCCGCGGCGTCGGGGGCGCGCTGACCGAGCGCATCCTCGCCGCCGCGCGCGCCGGTGGCTACGCCCGCATGCGCCTGGACACGAGCTTCCGCCAGACCGAGGCCCTCGGCCTGTACGAGCGCTTCGGCTTCACACCGATCGACCCCTACTACGACCTGTCGCCCGAGATGCGCGACTGGCTCGTGTTCAGGGAGCTGGATCTCGGAGCGCGAGCCGCCGTCCGCTGACGACCGACTCCGGCCGCTCGGCCGTGATGTCCGTGCCGGGCCGTGCCTCGTCGTCCTTGCGCTTGATCAAGAGCCACTGCGGCTTCGCGCCGCCGCCGGTGCGCTGCAACGCGAACCCGCCGTGGAGCTTCTCCCCGTGCAGGACGAACACCGCGTGGCCGCGCTCGATCGCCTCGGGCCACGCGACCCGCCCGCCCTGCTCGTAGGTGCCGCGGTCCCAGATGATCACGCGCTCGCCCTCGTAGTCGTTGTGGGCCATCCCGTGGTCGTCGACCTGGACCGCGAAGCGCTTCACGGCCGGGTCGAGCGAGGGGCCCTTCGGCACCGCCCACGACTTCATCACGCCGTCGACCTCGAGCCGGAAGTCGTAGTGGTGCGCGGTCGCCTGGTGCTCCTGCACGACGAAGACGCCCGCGCTGACGCCGCGGATGCCGAACTGCTCGTGCCCCTCGACGCGGGCCTTCTCCGCCGCGGCGCCGAACTCCTCGAGTAGGGTCTGCACCGCCGCCGGGTCCCCTTCGGCGTGGATCTCGCCGGTCGGCCGGACCCACCCGAGCACGCCGAGCTCGCGCGCCCGCGCCGCGACGGCCTCATGATCGACGCCGCCATCCACGGTCGCGCGCGCTGCTCGCTTCATCGTCCGAGCGTAGCCGCACCGGGATTGTTCACAACTTCGTTGACTGTTCGTCGGGACTACGGAGTCACGATCCTGTTCGTGACGCATGACATCGACGAGTCGGTGTACCTCGGCGATCGCGTGATGATCCTGTCGCAGCGGCTGAACTCGCTGATGGCGCGCTTCCAGTTCCGCACTCTGGGCGCCGCGCTACGCGGCACGCTCGGAGGCGACCATCTCCAGCAGCGTCTTGGCCACGTGGGACAGGTGACGACGCATCGCCGCCTCGGCGGCCTTGCGATCACCGGCCGCGATCGCCTCGACGATCGCGCCGTGCTCGGTCAGCGACTTCGACGGCCGGCCCGGCGCGAGCACCGTCCGGAACTGGAAGCGCACCATCTGCGGGTTCAGCCGAGCGCAGATCTCCTGAGCGACGGTGTGCTGCGAGATCTCGAGGATGCGCCGGTGCAGGCGGGCGTTGCGCTCGGAGATCGCGAGCAGCTCGCCGGCGGCCAGCAGCTTCCCCATCTCGGCGGTGATCTTGCGCAGCTCCTTGACGTCGGCGTCGGTTCGCCGCTCGGCCGCGTATCCGGCCGCGAGCGACTCCAGCGCGGCGCGCGCCTCGAGGATCTCGACCGCCTCCTCGGCGCTGATCCGGCGCACGCGCGCGCCGCGGTTGCGCTCGCGGATCACGAGCCGGTCGTGCTCGAGCCGCAGCAGCGCCGTGCGGATCGCGCCCCGGCTCTCCCCCAGCTGCTCGGCCAGCTCCTCCTCCACGAGGCGCTCGCCCGGGGAGAGCTCGCCGGCGACGATCCGCGCATGGAGCGCTTCGTAGGCGCTGGTCTCACTCACTGGGAAGAGAATATGTCATCACGATTGTTGACAATCTTGTTATCTTTCCGGTGGTGAAGCGGATCGGTCTGCTGGAGACGCTCCGTGCCTGAGCACCCGACTCCCACCGCGCGCGCCCGCGAGCTCGTTCGCGGCGCGTTCGACCCGTACGTCCACGCCGCTCCGGACTTCGCGCCACGCCGGATCACCGATCTGGAGCTGGCGCGGCGCTGCCTCGAGCTCGGGTTGGCCGGCTTCGGATTGACATCGCACTACACGGCGACGGCCGAGCGCGCCGCGGTGGTCAACGCCGCGGCGGGTGCGCGGCTCGCGTTCGGCGCGATCGTCCTCAACCACGCGGTCGGTGGCCTCAACGCGACGGCGGTGGAGGTCGCGGCACGTCAGGGGGCGCGGTTCGTGTGGCTGCCGACGGTCAGCGCGCTCGGAGAGTTCGCGACGGTCGAGCGGGCCGATGGGAACGTGCCCGTGTGGGTGCGGTTCGAGCGCGAGCTGCGCGAGGCCGGCGCCGCGCCCCGCCCGGTGGCGGTCCTCGATGACGCGGGCGCGCCGCTTCCGGCGTTGCTGGAGGTGCTGCGCGTCGTCGCCCGGCATCAGCTCGTCCTCGCCACCGGGCACCTTTCCCGCGAGGAGATCTTCGCGGTCGTCGACGCGGCCGCGGACGTCGAGACGATCGTGGTCACGAGCCCGGAGTTCCCGTCGCACAAGCTCAGCCCGGCCGAGCAGGTGCGGCTCGCGGGCCGCGGCGTGCTCTTCCAACGCGCGTTCACGACGCCCTACACGGGCAAGTGCACCTGGGACGAGATCTTCGATGCCACCCACGCGGTGGGTGCGACGCACACCGTGTGGGGCTCGGATCTCGGGCAGGTGTTCAACCCGCCGGTCGAGGACGGCCTGGCCTTGATGGCCGACCAGCACCTCGCGGCCGGCTTCAGCGAGGAGGAGGTCCGGGTGATGGCCGTCGAGAACACGCGGAGGTTGTCCGGTGCCTAAGCGGGTCCAGGTGATCGGCGCGCACGCGGCCGACTTCGTCTGGCGGGCGGGCGGCGCCGTGGCCAAGGCGGTGTCACTCGGCGGCGAGGCGGAGGTCATCGCGCTGTCCTACGGCGAGCGCGGCGAGTCCGGCGAGCTGTGGAAGGAGGAGGGGCAGACGGTCGAGAACGTCAAGCGGATCCGCCACGCGGAGGCGTCGGCCGCTGCCGCACACCTCGGCGCGTCGTTTCGCTGCCTCGACCTCGGCGACTATCCGTTGCAGATCGGTGCCGACGAGTTGCTGCGGATCGCGGACGCCGTCCGCGCCTTCGCGCCGGACGTGCTGATCACGCACACGGCGACCGACCCCTTCAACCCCGATCATCCGGTTGCTCATGCGGCGGTCGACCGTGCCCGCTCGCTGGCGGCCGGCGCCGGGGTCCCGAGCGCGTTCGGCACGATCACGCCGCCGCAGCTGTTCCTGTTCGAGCCGCATCAGCCCGGGCTGTGCGGGTTCACGCCGACGGTCCACGTCGACATCACCGCGGTGTGGGAGCTCAAGCTGGCGGCGATGGCCGAGATGAAGGCGCAGCAGTACCTGCAGACCTACTACGCGCAGCGGGGCGAGCAGCGCGGCAACCACGCGCGGCGCGCATCGGGGCGGACCGAGGTGCGCTACGGCGAGTCGTTCATGCGGGTGCTCCCGCAGGTCGTGGAGGAGCTGTGATCGCCGAGGAGCTCGCGCGGCTCGGCGCCGCGACGGTGTACGAGGCGTCGGGGCGTCGCGGCCTCGTCGATGTCGACCTGGTGCAGCTCGTGCCGGGCTCGCGAGCGTGCGGGCCGGCGCGGATCGCCCGCTGCGGACAGGACGACAACCTGATGGTCCACGCGGTGATGGCCGCACTGCAGCCCGGCGAGGTCCTCGTGTTGAGCATGCCCGAGGCGGCGCCGGTCGCGCTCCTCGGCGACCTGCTCGCGACGCAGGCACAGGTGCACGGTGCCGCCGCCGTCCTGGTCGACGCCGCCGTGCGCGACAGCGACGAGCTCGCGCGGATGGGTCTGCCGGTCTGGGCGCGCTGGATCCGCTCGCGCGGCGCCACCAAGGAGATCGCGGGCGAGCTCGACGTGCCGGTCGTCGTCGGCGGCTGTGAGATCCGCCCCGGGGACCTGGTGGTGCTCGACGCCGATGGTGCCACGGTCGTGGCCCACGAGCGCGCCGAGGAGGTGTTGGCGGCGTCGTTGGCACGCGAGGCGGCGGAAGCTTCGAAGCGGGCCAAGCTGCAGGCGGGCGCGCTGTCATGGGAGCTCGACGGCTATGCCTGATCTCGCCCACCTCGGCCCGGTCGAGATGTTCACGCCGCGCGGCGACGACAGCCTCGCGTTCTTCGTCGATGTCATGGGGATGGAGATCGAGGCGCAGGACGGCGCGTCGAGCTACCTGCGCTGCGCGCACGACTACCAGCGCTGGTCGCTCAAGCTGACCGCGTGTGACACGAACGGCATGGGCGTTCTCGGCCTGCGCGCTCGCAGTCCGGCCGCGCTCGAGCGGCGCGTGTCGGCGGTCGAGGCGCGCGGATTCGGGATCGGCTGGACCGACGGCGACCTCGGCCGCGGTCCCTCCTACCGGTTCCGCGACCCCGACGGACATGTCTTCGAGCTGTACTACGAGTGCGAGCGCTACGTCCCGCCGCCGCACCTCGCGCCCGCTTTGAAGAACGTCCCCGGCCGCTACACGGGACGCGGGTGCGCGGTCAAACGGCTCGACCACATCAACATCCTCGCCGCCGACGTCCGCGCGAATCGGTCGTTCTGCGTCGAGGCGCTGACCTATCGGCTCTACGAGCGCATCGAACTCGACGACGGCTCCGAGGCGGGCGCGTGGATGAGCGTAACGATCGCCGCCCACGAGCTGATCTACACCCGCGACGCGTACGGTTTGAACGGCCGCCTGCATCACGTCGCGTTCTGGGTCGACACCCGCGAGGAGTGCCTGCGCGCCGCCGACATCTGGCTCGACGCGGGCATCGAGATCGAGGCCGCCCCGTCCAAGCACGCGATCGCCCAGGGCTTCTTCCTCTATGGCATCGAGCCCGGCGGCAACCGCATCGAGGTCACGACGGGCGGTCGCTTCGTGTACGACCCGGAGGAACCGTGCGTCGTCTGGACCGAGGCCGAGCGAGCGAGAGGCCAGGCGTGGGGCGTGAAGACCGTGGAGTCCTTCCACACGTACGGGACGCCGGTCTCAGGCACCTAGCCCGCGGACGACGACCTCGACGTGCCGCCGCGCGTCCTCGGCCGGAATGCCCGGGCTGCCGGCGAGGCTGCCGACCATCCGCAGCGCGATCAGGACGTCGCGCGCGTCGAAGTCCTCGCGCAGCTCGCCCCGCTCGTGGGCGCGGTCGACGACCGGCGCGACCAGCTCCATCGCCGGGCCCCGCAACTGCTCGCGCACGTCCGAGCCCGCCGGGTGCCGGCTCAGCGCGTCGATCAGCCCCTGATGCTCGCCCTGGAGCCGCACCGCCTCGTGGAGGAACGCCGCCAGGACCGACCCGTCGCTCGCCAGCGCGTGGTCGCGCGCGTCCGCGAGCGGCGCGAGCACCTGGAGCAGCACCGCGGAGACGAGTTCCTCCTTGTTCGGGAAGTGGCGGTAGAGCGTCGCGACGTTGACGCCCGCGGCCTGCGCGATCGCGTTGACGCTCGCGCCGAGCCCGTCCTCGCGGAACGCGGCCGCGGCCGCGTCGACCAGCCGCGCGCGGTTGCGAGCGGCGTCCTTGCGCAACGGAGCGGGCATGCGTCCGACTGTACCGCAGTCATGACTTCGTTTCCGTGCTACCCTCGGCGCACTCGCTAACCGCAGCAGGGACTTCGTTTCTTCATATGACCGCACACGAAACGCGTCAGGCGCCCGGGCGCACGCTTCTGATCCTCGGTGTCGGCACGCTCGGGTTCGTGCTCGCCCAGACGACGGTGATCCCGGCGCTCGGCGACCTGCAGAAGGAGCTCGGGGCGTCCGCGACCGGGATCGCGTGGATGGTCACCGCGTACCTGCTCGTGGCATCGATCGCGACGCCGATCTTCGGGCGGCTCGGCGACATGTTCGGCAAGGAACGACTGCTGGCGATCTCGCTCGCGCTGTTCGCGGTGGGATCGATCGTGTGCGCGCTGTCGAGCAGCCTCGCCCCGCTGATCGTCGGCCGCGGGCTCCAGGGGCTCGGCGGCGGCGTGTTCCCGCTGTCTTTCGGGATCATCCGCGACGAGTTCCCGCGCGAGAAGGTGCCGACGGGCATCGCGATGCTCGGGGCGATCGCCGCGATCGGCAGCTCGATCGGCCTGCCGCTCGGCGGCATCCTCGTCGACGGTCCCGGCTACCACTGGATCTTCTGGGTGGCGGCGATCATGGGCGTGGGAGCGACGATCACCACCCACCTGTTCGTGCCCGAGTCGCCGATCCGCACGCCGGGGCGGGTGGACCTCCCCGGCGCGGGCCTCCTCGCCATCGGCCTGACGTCGCTGCTGGTCGCGATCTCGCGCGGCGCCGACTGGGGCTGGGGCTCGGCGCAGACGCTCGGCCTGATCGCGGGTGGCGTGATCGTCCTCATCCTCTTCGGCCTGTTCGAGCGCCGTCAGACCGCGCCGCTCGTGAACATGCAGACGTTCGTGCGCCGCCCCGTGCTGACCACGAACATCTCCACGCTGCTGATCGGCTCGGCGATGATCAGCACGTTCGTCCTCGTCCCCCAGCTCGCGCAGCTGCCGGAGGGCGGCGAGATCGGCTTCGGCCTCACCGCCACCCAGGCCGGTCTGCTGCTCGTCCCCGGAGGCATCGTCTCGCTTCTGCTCGCGCCCGTCGTGGGCCGCGTCGGCGAGCGGATCGGTTCCAAGCCGCCCTTCTTCGCCGGGTGCGTCGTCACCGCGGTCGCGCTGTTCGGCATGGCGCTCGCCCACGACACGGTGCCACTCGTGATCTTCTGGGCGTGCCTGGTCAGCGCGGGGGTCGGCGCCGTCTTCGCCGCCATCCCGAACCTCGTGGTCAGCTCCGTCGACCCCCACGAGACCGGCGAGGCGACCGGCGTGAACACGATCATGCGCAACGTCGGCGCGGCGATCGGCTCGCAGCTGGCGGGCACGATGATCGCCGCCCACGTGCTCGCGAGCGGCCTGCCGCAGGACCTCGGATTCCAGCTCGCGTTCCTGATCGGCGCCGCCGGCGCGGTCGTCGCCGCGCTCTGCGTGCTGCTGATCCCCACGGCGCCGCGATTCAGCCCTCAGCCGGCGGGAGCGCGCTAGGCTCGCCGCCATCGTGGAGCTCGACGTCGTCGCCCTCGCGGCCATCTTCGACCGTCGCCTCCTGCTCGTGAGCAAGCGCGAGGCGCCGGACGTCTTCTACCTGCCCGGAGGCAAGCGCGAGCCGGGCGAGGACGACCTGACATGCCTGCGGCGCGAGCTGGCCGAGGAGCTCGGCGTCGAGGTCGTGGCGCCGCGCGCCTGGCGGGAGGTCGTCGCGCCCGCCGCGCTCGAACCCGGCCGGACGATGCGGATGTCGGTGTACCTCGCGGGCCTGCAGGGCCGCCCCACGGCGTCGGCCGAGCTGGCGGAGCTGCGCTGGTGGCAGGCCGGCGACCCCACACGGCTCGCGCCCGCGATCGAGCACCACGTCGTCCCCGGCCTGCGCGCCGAGGGGCTACTCGGCTAGCACGACGCGCAGGCGGCCGCGGGCGCGTTGCAGCGCGCTGTTGGTCGCCGGAACCGTGGTGGAGAGGGCGGTCGCGACCTCGGCGGCGGACCAGCCGAGCACGTCGCGCATGATCAGCGTCGCGCGCTGGCGGGGCGGCAGGTGCTGGATCACGGCGAGCAGGGTCAGCTCGAGCGTCTCGCGGGCCAGCACGGCCTCGTCGGGGCGTTCGTCGAACGGCGCCACGAGCGCGGGCGCATCGTCGAGCGACGCGGTCTCACGCCGGGAGCGGACGTCGAAGCAGGCGTTCGTGGCGATCCGGTACAGCCACGCCCGCGGCGACGCCGACGACCGCGAGCGCCGGGCCCGCCACGCGCGCAGCAGCGTCTCCTGCAGCGCGTCCTCGGCGTCGGCGCGCGAGCTGGTCAGCCGGGCGCAGTGGCGCGCCAGCTCCTGGCGGTGCGGTTCGACGGCGAGCGTGAACGCCTGTTGGTCCTCGGTCACCCTGGCGATGCTGGCGAGCGACACCGGAAAAGGGAAAGACCGATGCTGCATCGCGGTCGTGCACGATTCGCATCACCCGCGCGAGCCATACTTGGACGCGATGGCCGGAGAAGTGCTCGCGTTCCCGCAGGCCCCCGACGGGGTCGAGGTGCGCCACCTGCGGGCGTTCGTCGCCGTGGCGGAGGATCTGAACTTCGGCCGCGCCGCCGCGCGGCTCTACCTTTCCCAGCCCGCGCTGAGCCGCCAGATCCGCGCGCTCGAGCGGCTGCTCGGCTGCGAGCTGCTGCGCCGCTCCACCCACCGGGTCGAGTTGACCGTCGCCGGCAGCGCGCTGCTGGATCGCGCGAGGAAGCTGCTCGCCGATCTCGACGAGGCGATCGCGACCACGCAGTCGGTGGGCGGCGAGCTCGCCAACCGCATGGCCACGCTGTGGGCGCCGGTCCTGGAGATGACACAGGCCGACCGTGACATCGAGGAGATGCGCACCGCGTACGAGACGTTCCTCGCCCAGGCGCCGGTGCCGGAGAGCGTCTCCGTGCGGGCGGTGAACGCGGGCGGTGTGTCATCACTCGCGCTCGACCCGGGCGTCGCGCCCGAGACCGGCATCCTCTACCTGCACGGCGGCGGCTACACCGTCGGCTCCGCGTACGGCTACCGGCCGCTCGTCGGCGCGCTGGTCGCCGCGGCGGGGGTCGGCGCGCTGGTGCCGGACTACCGGCTCGCGCCGGAACACCCGTTCCCCGCCGCGGTCGAGGACGCGCTGAGCGCCTACCGCTGGCTGGCCGAGCAGCGCGGCGCCGACCAGATCGTGCTCGCCGGGGACTCGATCGGCGGCGGACTCGCGCTGTCGCTCCTGCTGACGCTGCGGGCGCAGCGGCTTCCGTTGCCCGCGGGAGCGGTCCTGCTCTGCCCGGGCGTCGATCTCACCGGCGAATCGACACGCGCGGCCGACCCGGAGCAGCGCGCCATCCTGCGCCGCACGGTCGAGGGGTACCTCGCCGGCCACCCGGTCGACGACCCGATCGTCAGCCCGCTGCGCGCCGACCTCAGCGGCCTCCCGCCGCTGCTCGTCCAGACGGCGACGGGCGACATGGTGCTCGACGAGTCACGCGCGATCGCCGAGCGTGCCACCACGCAGGGGGTCGACGCGCGAATCACGGTCTATCCCGCCGATACGCACGTCTTCCACGTGTTCTGGCCGTTCCTGCCCGAGGCCGCCGACGCGCTCGCGGCGGCCGGTGCGTTCATCCGCGAGCGGCGTCAGGTCCGCCGTGCGGTGAGCAGCAGCGAGGTGTAGGGCATCGCGAAGGCGCCGCCGACGGCGTCGATCTCCTGGCCGAGGCCGGCGAGCAGCGCCTGGACCCGCTCCGGCGGGAACCGGTTGATGCCACCGTGGGTCGGGACCTGGTCGAGCCACGCGTCGCGCGTATAGACCTGCTCCCAGTGGAAGCGTCGTTCGTCCACGGTGGCGAACGCGCCTGTGCCGTCGATGCCGGCGCGCGTCTTCTCGAGGATCCCCGTGTACATCTGGACCGCCGGTCGCGCCCACGGCTCGAACGGCAGGTCGGGCAGGACGCGCCGATAGACGGCGGAGAAGGCGTCCGCGAGGTCGCCCGCCAGCGCGAAGACGTTCCAGAACAGGGCGAGGACACCGCCGCGGCGCAGTGCCTCAGCCGCCTTCGCGGCGCCCGCGTCCGGGTCGATCCAGTGCCACGTCTGGCCGGAGACGACCGCGTCGAACGTCCGTTGCGCCACGTCCCATTGCTCGAACGCCGCGACTTCGACCGGGACCCGTGTCTGCTGCGCGATCGCGGCCATCCGCGCGTCGACCTCGACGCCGAGGACGGTGCAACCGTGCGCCTGGAACTGGCGGGCGGCGATGCCGGTGCCGGTACCGACGTCGACGAAGGCCCGGCCCGGTGAGGCGGCGACGATCGCCTCGACCAACTCGGCCGGGTAGCTAGGACGGGCGCGGTCGTAGCGCGAGGCGTCCTCCCCGAACGCCGACGCGATCCTCTTGGTCATGTCCGCAAGCTAGTGGTACGGTCTAATATAAGTAACGACTTATGAAAGGGGTTTTCATGATCTCCGACCCGCTGGCGACGGCCGGGCTGGTCACGCGCGAGCTCCGCACGGGGTCCCGCGACGGGGCGCCGACGAAGATCGCGATCGCGCGCCGGACCTATGGCACCGATCAGGCCGACCTGTGGGACGCGCTGACCGACCGCGAGCGGATCCCGCGCTGGTTCCTGCCGATCAGCGGGGAGCTGTCGGTCGGTGGGCGCTACCAACTCGAGGGCAACGCGGGCGGCGTCGTCGAGCGCTGCGACGCGCCGGAGTCCTTCGCGGTGACGTGGGAGTACGGCTCGATGGTCTCGTGGCTCGTGGTCACGCTGACGCCGGACGAGGGCTCGACGACGCTCGAGCTCGCCCACGAGGCGCACGTCGACCCGGAGATGGGGCGCCAGTTCGGGCCGGGCGCGGTCGGCGTCGGGTGGGATCTCGCCCTGATGGGGCTCGGCCTGCACATCGAGAGCGGCGCGCCGGTCGACCGCGAGGCCGGCCTGGCGTTCCCGACGACGCCGGCGGGGATCGAGTTCGTGCGCAGCGCGGCGATGGGCTGGGCGGACGCGGCGATCGCCGACGGCGAGGAGCCCGACGCCGCCTACGCCGCCGCCGAGCGGACCATCGCGTTCTACACCGTCCCGCCCGACGCCTGAGTGGACGGCGTCTTCGAAGCCCTCGGCGACCCGACCCGCCGGCAGATCCTGCAGCTGTTGGCCGCGGGTGAGCAGTCGGCGGGCGCGCTCGTCGCGGCCTTGCAAGCGGGCGGGTCGATCACCCAGCCGGCGGTCTCCCAGCACCTGAAGGTGCTGCGCTCGGCCGGCCTGGTGACGATGCGCGCCGAGGGCACTCGAAGGCTGTACGCGATCGACTCGGCGGGGCTTTCGGTCGCCGACGCGTGGCTCGCGTCGTTGCGGGACCCGTTGGCCGTGTTCGAGCAGCCGTTGGACGCGCTCGCGACCGAGGTCGCCCGCGGGCGCCGGGCGCGGCGGGCAGGCGCGCGGGAGGAGCGGCGTAGGATCGCGTGATGCGCGACCACTGGCAGCGCCGGATCGCCGAACTCGACCCAGACGTCGACTACGCCGAGATCTACCGGATCATGGGCGCCCACGAGTTCCCGTGGGACGTCACCCAGGCGCTCGGCCTCGCGTTGTATCGGACCTACGCGGTGCCGAGCATCGGGCAGCTGCTGTCGCGCACGCGCGAGTTCGAGGACCGCACCCACAAGCGCTACGCCGACACGGGACTGATCCTCGAAGCCGTGCTGGAGCACGGCTTCGGCAGCGCCGACGGCCGCTCCGCGATCCGCCGCATGAACCAGATGCACGGCTCGTATCCGATCTCCAACGACGACATGCGCTACGTGCTCTGCACCTTCGTCGTCGTCCCGCTGCGGTGGCTCGACCGCTTCGGCTGGCGCGCGCCGACGGAGGCCGAGCGTCGCGCGAGCGCGAACTACTACCGCGAGCTCGGCCGCCACATGAACATCAAGGACCGCCCGGAGACCCACGAGGAGTTCGCGGCGGTGCTGGACGAGTACGAGCGCGAGCACTTCGCCTACTCCCCCGGCGGGCGCGCGGTGTCCGACGCGACCTTGTCGCTGCTCTTGAGCTTCTACCCACGGCCTCTGCGACCACTGCTGCGGCGAGGGACGATGGCACTGCTCGACCAACCGCTGCGCGAGGCCTTCGCCTACCCGCCGCCCGACCGCGTCACCTCGGCCCTGACCGTCGCGGGCCTGCGCGCCCGCGCGGCGGTCGAACGCCGCCTCCCACCCCGCATGGAGCCGAAGTACGTCCGCGACCTCCCCGAGTTCGCGATCTACCCGAACGGCTACCGGGTCGAAGAGCTCGGCACGTTCCCGCGCTGAGAGGTCCGTGGTGGGCGGGCCGCGGCGCGCCGGGCCGCGGGCCGCCGCGGGCTGCCGTGCGCAGCCGCGGGCTGCCGTGCGCAGCCGTGCGCCGCCGTGCGCGGCCGTGCGCGGCCGTGCGCCGCCGTACGCGGCCGCGCGCCGCCGTACGCGGCCGCGCGCCGCCGTACGCGGCCGCGGGCCGCCGTACCCGGCCGCGGGCCGCCGCGCCCCGCCGCAAGCCCAGAACGCGGACGGCGGTCCCTTGACGCTTCGTCACGTCTCGTGTTCAATTGTCGACAATTCAACTGTCGACGACGAGGCGACGCGGATGAGTGACGAGCGCTGGATGACCTTCGACTGCTACGGGACGCTGCTGGACTGGCAAAGCGGGTTCCGGCGCATCCTTGCGCCGTTTGCCGGGGAGCGGATCGACGGGCTGGTGGAGGCGTTCCATGCGGTCGAGCCCGAGGTGGAGCGAGACCTGCCGACATCGTCGT
Organism: Solirubrobacter soli DSM 22325; assembly: GCF_000423665.1. Classification (GTDB taxonomy): domain Bacteria; phylum Actinomycetota; class Thermoleophilia; order Solirubrobacterales; family Solirubrobacteraceae; genus Solirubrobacter; species Solirubrobacter soli. The sequence goes on from NZ_KE384072.1 coordinate 307,353, forward strand.
ACAAGGCGATCCTGCGGGAGGGCGTCCGGCGGGCCAGTGAGCGGGCCGGGATCGAGGCGACGGACGCGGACCTCGAGCTCCTGATCGACGGCTGGGGCACGATCGAGGCGTTCGACGACACGGTCGCCGCGCTCGAGGAGCTCAAGCGGCAGGGGTGGCGGCTCGGCATCCTGACCAATTGCGACGACGACCTGTTCGCCGCGACGGAGGCGGCGCTCGGGGTCGAGATCGACCTGGTGGTGACCGCCGAGGAGGTGCGCAGCTACAAGCCGGCGCTCGGGCACTTCGAGCGCTTCGAGGCCGCCACCGGCGTGGACCGCGGAAACTGGGTCCACGCCGCGGTGAGCTGGTGGCACGACATGGTCCCGGCGAAGGAGCTCGGGCTGCGGCGGATCTGGGTCGATCGCGAGAACTCGGGGCACGATCCGTCGATCGTCAGCGCGCGGGTGCCGGACATGGCGAGCCTGGCGGCGATCGCATGACCCGCGCCGCCACGCCCGACGTCGCCGCCGCGCTGGCCGACGCGATCGCCCGCTACACCGCCCGCAACCCGAAGAGCCAGGAGCGCGCGGAGCGGGCCAAGCGGGTGCTGCCCGGCGGCAACACCCGCAGCGTCCTGCACTTCGACCCGTTCCCGCTCGCGTTCGAGCGCGGCGAGGGCGCGTATCTGACCTCGTTGGACGGCGACCGCTACGTCGACCTGCTCGGCGAGTTCACGGCGGGCCTCTATGGCCACTCGAACCCGATCATCCTCGACGCGGTGCGGGAGGCGCTCGACCAGGGCATCAGCTACGGCGCCACGAACGACCTCGAGCACCAACTGGCGGAGCTGCTCTGCGGGCGGTTCAACGCCCTCGAACTCGTCCGCTTCACGAACTCCGGCACCGAAGCGAACCTGATGGCGCTCGCCTTGGCGACCCACCACACCCGACGCGACCACATCCTCGTGTTCAAAGGCGGCTACCACGGCGGGGTGCTCGCCTTCGGCGGCGGCGAGCCGAGCCCGGTCACCGTCCCGCACCGGTGGGTCCTCGGCGACTACGACGACGTCGAAGGCACCCGCGCCCTGATCCGCGAGCACGCGGACACGCTCGCCGCGATCCTGGTCGAGCCGATGCTCGGCTCCGGCGGCTGCATCCCCGCCTCCCCCGCGTTCCTGACCATGCTCCGCGAGGAAGCGACCGAACACGACGCGCTCTTGATCTTCGACGAGGTCATGACGTCGCGGCTCCCGCGGCCACACGTGAAGCCGGACCTGATGACACTCGGCAAGTACCTCGCGGGCGGGATGTCGTTCGGCGCGTTCGGCGGCCGTCGCGACCTGATGTCCGACTACGACCCGACCCGCCCGAACGCGCTCTTTCACGCCGGCACGTTCAACAACAACGTCGTCAGCATGCGCGCAGGGATCGCCGGCTTGACCCACGTCCTCACCGACGAGGCGCTGCAAGCGCTCAACGCCCGCGGCGACGATCTCCGCGCGCGGCTGAACGCGATCGGCCACGGCATCCACGTGACGGGGCAAGGATCGCTGATGACGATCCACCCGCGCGACGAGACGTTGAAGCCGCTGCTGTTCTTCGAGCTGCTCGACGCCGGTTACTGGATCGCGTCGCGCGGGATGCTCGCGCTCAGTCTCCCGGTGACGGATGAGATGACCGAAGGGTTCGCGGCCGCCCTCGAAACGATCCTCGATCGCCACGCCGCGCTGTGCTGAGCCGCACGCTGCCCACGCAGGTCGCCGACCACGTCCGCGAGCTGATCCTCGACGGCAAGCTCGCCCCCGGCGAACGGATCATCGAGATCGACCTCGCGGCCGAGCTCGGTGTGAGCCGCCACACCCTGCGCAGCGCCCTGCAGACCCTCACCTCCGAGGGCCTGCTCGAACAGAGCCAGTTCAAGAGCACCCACGTCACCCGCCCCACCGCCCGCAGCGTCTACGAGACCTACACGCTGCGCAACGCGCTCGAGGCGATGGCCTGCCGGCTCGCCGCCGAGCGCGCACCGCATCAAGGCATGCCCGCCGTGGACGAGGCGATCTCCCGCATGCGCGCCGCCGCGAAGGCGGGTGACATCGAAGCGATGAAAGCCGCCGACTTCGACTTCCACGTCGCCGTGGTCGAGCTCGCCGATCACGGCCAACTCCGCGACCACTTCCACAAGCTCCACGCGCAGACCCGCCTGTACCTGAACCTGACGTCGAGCTTCCACTACGAGCTCGACGTCATCGCCCAGATCCACATCGACCTCGCCGACGCGATCCGCGCCGGAGACACCGAGTACGCAGAGAAGCTCGGCGGCGCGCACAACACCACGGACGGCGAGGCGCTCTGCGCGCGTCTCGAGGCACTCAGCTCACAAGGCCAAGCCCACGGCGGCCCGTCTCGTTGAGCTGCTCGGCCGCGAAGCGGTCCGGCCACGCGCGCTCGTAGTGCTCCTCGGGGAAGTCGCTCGGGCTCTCGCCGTGCAGGAACGCCTCGCGCACCTTCGCCGCGTAGCGCTCGTTGCGCGGGCACCACGGCGCGGCCGGGATGTACATCACGTTCCCCCACCCCTGCTGGTCCTCGACCGGGGCGACGCTGTGGATCATGTCGCAGTGCCACCAGACCGAGTCGCCGGCCTGGACGTCCGGGATGCCGACCAGCGCCCGCATGAGCAGCGGATGCCACTTCTCGATCGCCGGGAAGACCTGGTTGACGGTCGTGCCGCACATGTCGTCGTCGGCGACGTCGGACAGCAGCGGGCGCAGCATCAGGTACGCCATCGCCTCCGGGATCGGCACCGTGTGCAGCACGCCCTGGTCGTGCGCCATGTCAGACAGCGCGGTCCAGCCCTGGAAGGTGCGGAAGACTGAGCACATCGTCGTGCCCGGGTACTGCGGACCGGAGGTGCGGTACGACGCGTCCCACGGGTCGAACTGCTCGACGGAACCGTCGAAGAGGTGCCGGAACGCCTGCTGGTAGGCCTCGGTCATCCACAGATCGAGCGTGCCCGGATCCAGGTGGGCGCCCAGCCCGCCTGAGGAAGTGCCCGGCGGGCGGCGCCGGATCCGGTCCGGGTAGAGCGAGTCGCGGTCCGGGTCGAACCACTGCACGCCGTCGGACTCATACGTCCACAGGTGGTTCAGGAAGGCCTGCACGTTGGCCATGCGGTCGCTCTGACGCGCCTCCATCTGGGCGTGCGACCAGTAGACCGGATAGATCTCGGGGCGCGAGCCGACGCTGCCGAAGAAGTCGTCGCCCGGCCCGCGGTAGTGCTCGAAGAACGCGTTGCGCTCGACGTAATCGACGATGTCCTGGTCCCACGCGAGTGCCTGGTCGCGGTCGAAGTGGCCGCGGACGACGACGCAGCCACGGCGGCGCAGGTATGCGAGCTCCTCGGCCGAGACCGTGCCGGCGGCGATGTCCGCGTAGTCGATCACCGGCCAGACCTGCTCGCCACGCGCCTTGGCCGCCTCGATCTCCTCGACGCGCTCGGTCAACTGCGCGGTCACGACCTCCCAGACCTCCTCGACCGTCCGGCCGGAGGCTTCGATCCGTGCGCGGATCGCGGCCTTGATCTCACGCGTCGCGGCGCCGAGGTCCTCAGGCGTGGTCTCCCAGTGCGGCAGCGGGATCTGTGTGGTCGCGGACATCAGGTTCTCCTCTAGGAAGGACTACTTACTAGAACCGCAAGGTACCACCCGGATCCCATTTAGGCAAGAGCCCTTCCTAGAATCACGTCGATGCCCGCCAAGCCGACGTTGGACCTCCTCCGCTCGCTGTCCGACGAGCACGTGCTGCGGGCGCTGATGGAGCAGCGGCGGGCCACGCGCGCCGAGCTGGCCGCCGCCACCGGCCTCTCCAAGCCGACCGTGTCCGAGAGCGTCCGCCGGCTGAGCGAGTCGGGCGCAGTCATCGACACCGGCGAGCGGACGACCGGGCGCGGGCGCGTCGGGACCTACTACGCGCTGCCGGAGGTCGGCCGCGCGCTCGTGTGTGGCATCGCCCCGGAGGGCATCGTCGCCGAGGCGGTCGACGTCTACGGCGACGTCGTGGCCCGCGCCCACGCCGAGGTGCCGGGCGCGGACACCGTCGCCCGCGCGCTCGAGCAGGTGGCGGGCGACGTCGCCGACGGCCCGTTCCGGCTCGCCGTGGTGAGCGCGGCCGACCCGGTCGATCGCGAGACCGGGCGGCTGATCGAGCTCCCCGACGCCCCGTTCCTGGTCGGCGCGCTCGACCCGCCCGCCGTCCTGGCGACGCTCGTCGACGGGCCCGTCACCGTCGACAACGACGTCAACTGGGCCGCACGTGGCGAGCGCGCGGCCGGCGACTTCGTCTACCTCTACCTGGGCGAGGGCCTCGGCTGCGCGGTCGTGAGCGACGGCGAGGTCCGGCGCGGCCACGCGGGGCTCGCCGGGGAGATCGCGCACGTCGTGACAACCGGCCCGAATGGCGAGGCGATGCGCCTCACGGACGTCTTCCGATCGCTGGACCTCCGCCGCGCGGGGTCGACCGCGATCGACGTCCCGAGGCTGCTCGGCACCCTCGACACGACGCGGGACGCGCTGGCGCGCGCCCTCGGCGGCGTGCTCAACGCGATCGTGGCGCTCACCGACCCCGCCGTGATCGTCGTGGGCGGGCGGTGGGGTGAGGCGATCCTCCCGACCCTCGAGGCCACGCCCCGGACGGTGTCACTCCAAGCGGCGCAGGTCGACGACCCGCTGACCGCCGCACGCGCCGCGGCCTTGACGCAGCTCCGCGACGCCGTCGTCACGATGGCGTAGCCGCGACGCAGCACGATTTCCCTGCTGCTACGGTGTTTCGCAGTTCAGGCCCGCGACGGTCGGCGCGCCCACGCGCCCGCGGGCCACCAAAGAAAGGTTGTCCCGATGCCCCGCCGTTGGCGGTGGCTCGTCCCGTTGACGGCGCTGATGGCGTGCGTCTTGCCACGCGCTGGGGCGAGCGCCGCGCCCCAAGCTGTTCCGGATCTCCCGACCCCGCCGGCGGAGGGTCTCCTGGCCCGCGCGGCCCAGGCCGCGACCGCGCAAGCGATCGTGCAGCGCGACGAGGATCGTGCGGCCGAGCGACGCGAGCTGGACGGCGTGGTCGCCGTCGCGCTCGCCCAGGTCGGCGATGCCTACGCGTGGGGCGGCACCGGCCCGGACGCGTTCGACTGCTCAGGCCTGACCGCGTTCGCGTTCGCGCGGGCGCGAGTGAGACTTCCGCATACCTCGCAGGGCCAGGCGGCGATGGGCCGTCCCGTCGCCCGCGACGACATCCGCCCCGGCGACCTCGTCTTCTTCAGCACCGCGGGCGCCGGGCCGTCCCACGTCGGGATCGCCACCGGCAAGCGCACCGTCGTGTCCGCCACCAACTCGGGCGTGATGGAGCACTCCACCGAGGACGCGTACTGGGGCGGCCACTATGTCGGCGCTCGGCGGCTGGCTATGGCTGGTTCGCCTTGAGCACGAACCGCAGCCTGCGCAGTTCGGGAGCCTTCGTGTCACCCACCGCCTTGAAACGTTCCTCGGTGCTTGCGGCGACCTCCTCGAGAAGCTTCAGATCCTGATTGGAATGCGGGCGCGCCGCCCGCCAGATCGCGAGGAAGTCGCGCACGTCCGCGCGCAGCGCGGCGACGGACTCCTGCGCGTCGTGGCCCGGCGTGCGCTTGAGCTCGGCGGCCTTGCCGAGCAGCCGCTGCCGGAGCTCGCTGCGGCCGTCGTGCCGCGCCAGCACCTGGGCGTAGGCGTTCGCCATCGTGTGGAAGATCCCCGCGAAGCCGCCGAGGAACGTGTTCGGCCCGAAGTCGACCGTGACCGCGTCGCGTGGCGCTGAGCCCGCGGAGGTGCCGCGCGCGTTCCGGTCGATCCGGAACGGCTCCGCGATGTGGGCGTCGTAGCGGATGTCGGCGACGAGGTTGAGGTCGATCGCCCCGTAGTCGGCGATCAGGCGCAGGATCGATTCGAACTGGCCGAGCTCGCGCAGCCGCTCGACGATCGGGGTGATCGTCGCGTCGTCGAGCTGCCCGTTGACCGGCAGCTGCCGGCGCTGCTGGAAGTCCGCCAGCCATTGGGCGAACTCCTCGGTGGCGGGTGCGTCGGAATGACCGCCGGTGGCGAGCGCGACGATCGGGCCGGACACGAGCTCGGTCAGCACGAGGCTGTTGTGCGCCACCGCCTCCTTGAGCGCGTCAGGGGCCAGCGCCGCGGGCGCGGCCTTGGCGTCCGGGCCACGGATCGCGGGCAGCGCCGCGCTGATCGTCGCCTGGAGCGTGGCGAGGTCGGCGAACGCGGCGGGACCGAGTGTCACCGAGTTCAGCGCGCCCTCGTGGACGACCTCGGACGGCGTCTTCAAGCCGGGATCGAACCGCAACGAGAGCGCCAAGCGCGACCCGCCGAAGAGCTGCTGCTCGACGATCCGCGCGAACTGGGTCTGCTGGCCGCGCTCGACCGCGCGTGTGAGCAGGAGCGCGAGCATCGCGTCGTCGACCACGCCTCCGCCCGCGGGGTCGAGGAACACGAGCGCGTCGAAGGTGTCGACGGTGTAGGAGCCCTCCGCGAAGAGCAGGTTCAGCAGCGAGTTCAGCGCCCGCATCGGCGCGCCGTCGAGCCACTGGTTCGCGCGGGCGGCAGCCGCGAACCCGGGCGGCGGCGGCGTGCCCGTGGCGGGCACGCCTGTATTGACGTAGCGCGCGACCGCGGCATTGCCCGCGCTGCGCTGGAGGGCGAGGATCACGTCCGGTCCTCCGACGACGGCCGGCTCGGGCGCGCGGAGCGGTGGCGCCCGCTTCGGCGACTCGGTGGCGTGCACGCGCTCCACTAGGTGAAGGCCACCTCAGGCGGGGCCGGGGCGAGCGGGTTCTGCTGGTGCGGCATCGGCCCGTCGACGGGCGGCGACATGTCGAACTGTGGTGGCCCCGGGGTGGGCGCATGCTGCGTGTGGCTCCACTCCTGCACGCCCGTGATCCCACGCAGCGCTTCCAGGAACGTGACGCCGTGCCAGGGCTTGATGTCGTCGCCGGTGGACATGATCGACCCATCGTCCTTGCGCGGGACGCCGTGGCCGAACTCCGCCTTGACCAGCTCCTCGTGCGCGACCGGTTTCTTGAGCCGGTCCTCGTCGCCCGTGTACTCGTCGCCGAGCCCGAGCATGTGCCCGGCTTCGTGGAACGCCGCCGTCTGGTACTGGTCGCCCGTCTTCTCGGTCGACGTCAGGCTGCCGGAATTGAGCTTGACGTTCCCGTGGCCGTGAGCTTTGCGGCGCTTTGGGCCCTTGACCCTGCTCTGGCGGTACGCGGTGTCCGGCACCTTCGTGACCGTCAGGGCGTAATGCGACTCCTTCTCCTCGGACTCGACGAAACGCACCTGGACCGCCGCTTGCAGGTCTTCCCACCAGGGACGCCCGCAGTAGAACGTGAAGTTGCCGGACCACTTGGCGGAGACCTGGCGCATGAAGTCCGCCTTCCACTTCAGGATCGCCGCGGGGTCCCACCGGTTCTCGCCCGGCTCGACGTCCTCCTCGTCCTCCCAGTCGGCGGGGTCGCCGTCCTTGAACCAGAACTTGCACTTGACCGTGACGGTCAGCGCCGCGCTCTTGGGCTCATAGAGCACGTCGAAGTTGCCGCGGTGCGTGCTCGGGCGCCACGAATGGCTCTCGTACACCCATGCCAGGAACTTCTCACGCTCCGCCATCGCCTTGTCGTACGCGGCACGGTCGAAGCGCCGCGCCAGCACCGCCCGTGCCACAGCGGCGTTGCCGGCACTGCGTTGGAGCGCGAGCAGCGGGTGCTCGGCAGCGACGTCGCGAACCCCGCCGCGGCCCCTGCGCTCGCGGCGTTCCTGCGGTCCGGCGCGAAGCATGGCGCATGCTCCCACGACCGCTCCGCGCGAGTCAATGTCCACACGGGCAACAATGTGTCATGAACTCATGCCCGGTTCACGATGTCACTTTTGCGACCTGGCGTCGCGCAGCAGGCGCGCCATCCCGAGCTCCTCGCCGATCGCGATGGCCTCGCGGCGCAGCGCAGGGTCACGAAGCGCGGTCGCGAGCCCGAGCGACGCATGTGCCTCGTACGGCCGGCAGCGCATCGACCGGCTCATCGCGAGCGCGAGCTCGAAGTCCTCGACCGCGTCCTGGACCCGCCCGGTCAGCAGGCTGCAGAGACCGAGCGAGTAGGCGACCGGCCCGAGCGTCGCCGAGCCGATCCCGTAGACGATCCAGCAGTCGGCGGCGGGCCGCAGGTGCGGCTCGACCGCCGCCGCCAGCGTCGCGTCGCCGAGCTCCGCCGCGGCGTGGGCGAGCATCGCCATCCCGGGGTCGAAGTTGACATCGCGCGGCAGCATCGCGAAGTCGTCGCGCAGCAGCGCATCCAGTTCGGTCCGCGCCGCGTCGACGCGACCGGCCTGCGCGTACGCCCAGGCGACGCCCGTGCGCCAGGCGGGCAGCTCGGTGAACCGGCGCGCGTGGGCCTCGAGCTCCTCGGCCAACTCCCCCATCCGCAGCTGCTCGCCGCGGGCGATCAGCGTCACGACGCCCGCCTCCTGCAGCGAGAGGCCTGAGTGCTCGCCGATGGCCCGCACCTCGTCCGCGGCCTGGACGGCCTCCTCCCAGCGCCCGTCGAGCAGGATCTGCATCGCCCGCATCGAGGCGGCGTGCGTCAGCAGCTCCGGCTGGTCGAGCCGGCGGGCGAACTCGGCGTGGCGGGCGATCGCCGCGTCGGCCTCGTCGCGCCGCCCGCGGGTGAGCAACGCGCTGACCTGCCACATCCACGCCTCGGCGACCTGCTCGGGCGTCCCGATCCGCTCGACGACGTGCAGCAGCTCCTCGGCGAGCGCGAGGCGGATGTCGACGAGGTGCGGGCGCCAGTGCGCGAACTGCGCCGCCGACAGCGCTGTGGCGAGCGCGTGATCGTCGGCGACGCGGTGCGCCATCCGGATCGCCGACTCGATCAGGTCGGTGCCGCCCGCGGCCGAGAAGTACTGGACCGCGCCGAGCCGCGCCAGCACCTGGGCGCGCAGCGGCGTGTCCGTCTCGGGGAGCAGCGCGAGCGCCTCCTCGAGCAGGCGGGCGCTGGCGGGGTCCTCGTTGCCGAACCACGCCCACGGGCTGCCGGAATGCCCGAGCGCGGCGCGCGCGAACAGCTCCGCCCCGCCGGCGCGACGCGCGGCGCGCTCCAACGTCGCACGCGCGTCGGCGGCTCGCCCGAGACGCCAGTACGCCACGCCCAGGTCGAGAAGCAGCCGCGCGTCGTCGCGCTTGACCAGCGCCGCCTGCAGGAACTCCGCCGCCTCCGCGTACGCCAGCCGGCCCGTCGCCTGCTCGGCGGCGCGGATGGCGTACTCGACGGCACGCTCGTCGCCGGCCTCCGTGAAGTGGCGCGCGAGCTCGGCCAGCCACGGGTCCAACTCCGTGTGGCGGCCCTCGATGGCCTCGCCGATGCGGCGGTGCAGGAAGGCCCGCCGCGTCGCCGAGAGCTCGTGTTCGAGCGCGGTCCGCACGAGCGCGTGCACGAACGTGTAGTGACCCGGCGCGCCGTCCCACAACAACCCGGCCGTGACGGCGGCGTCGAGGTGGTCGAGAAGCTCGTCCTCGCGCAGCTCGACGACCGGCGCCAGCACCCGCAGGTCGAACTCGCGCCCGAGCAGCGCCGCGACACGCAGCACGCGGGACGCGTCTTCGCCGAGCCGCGCGACGCGCCGCACGATCACGTCCCGCAGCCCGGCGCTCACCGTGAACTCGCCCAGCAGCAGCTGCTTGACGAAGAACGGGTTCCCGTCGGTCTGCTCGCGCAGCGCGCCGGCGGTCTCCGGTGCGACCGCATGTCCCTCGGCCGCCGCGATCTCCGCGATCTCTGTGACATCGAGCCCGCGCAGGTTGATCCGTGACAGCGGGCCGTCGCGCTCGAGGTCCGCGAGCACCTCGGTGAGCGCGTCGCTGACATCGGTGTCCCGGTACGCGCCGATCAAGAGCGCCGGGCCGACGCCCAGCGAGCGCACGACGTGACGGGCGAGAAGCAGCGAGGAGCGATCCGCCCAGTGCAGGTCGTCGATGATCATGATCAGCGGCCGGCGGGCCGCCAGACGCCGCAGCAGCGCGATCACGGCGCTGTAGAGCCGGCGCAGCTGGTGCTCCGGGTCGGTCGTGTTCGACGCCGGCAGGTCGGGGACGCGGGCACGCAGTTCCGGGAGCAGCCGCGCGATCTCCGGCCCGTCGCCGCCGAGCAGGACCGCCAGCTCGTCGTCTCCGACACGCTCCAGCGCGGTGCCGAGCAGCTCGATCCACGGGCCGAACGGGAACAGCTGATCCTCGTCACAGCGGCCGTAGAGGACCTCCACGCCGTCGGTGTCGCGCGCGACCTCGGCGATCAGGCGCGTCTTGCCGATCCCGCCCTCGCCGCTGACGAGCACGACAGCCGTCTGGCCGCGACGAAGCTCCGCCCGCAGGCGCTCGAGCGGCTCACGTCTTCCCACCAGTGGCGTCGACAGCAGCGCCGTGAGGCGGTCGGGCAACGCGGCGGGCGCGCGCTCGGTGCGCAGCAGCTGCTCGTGCAGCTCGAGCAGGAGCGGCCCGGGCGTCGCCCCGAGCTCCTCGCGCAGGAGCGTCCTGGCGTCCTCGTAGGCGCGCAGCGCGTCGGCGACGTTCCCACGCGCGCGCAGCACCTCGATCAGTGCCGCGCGGGCGGATTCGCGGAACGGTGCCGCCTCGACCGCCGCCCGGGCCGCCTGCTCGGCGTGCGGGAGCTCCGGTCCGCCGAGCCGCGTCGCGCTCGACGCGACGATCTCGAGCAGCTCGATCCGCAGGTCGGCCAGCTCGGCACGCTTGTCCTCGATCCAGCGGGCCTCTAGTCCCGGCAGCAGTCCGCCCTCGGCGATCTGCAACGCCGCGCGGGCCGCGTCCCAGGCGTCCCGCCAGCGTCCTTCGCCGACCGCGGCATGCGCGACACCGAGGCCGGTGAACGCCGCCTCCCAGTCGACCCACGCGTCCGCCGGCAGGACGAGCGTGAGATCGCCGCGCCCCTCCAGCCGCCCCGGCCCGAGCACCTTGCGCAGGCGCGAGAGCGGAGCTGACAGCAGGGCGTCGGCGCTCGGTGGCGCGTCGTCGCCGGACCAGAGGACCTCGAGCAGCTCGTCGCGCCGGACCGCGCGGGCGCGGTGCAGGACCAGGTAGGCGAACAGCAGGCGGCCCTGCTTGCCGGGCAGCGCCGCCTCGACGCGCTCGCCGTCCAACTCCACCACGAGTCTCCGGCAGAGCTGGATGCGCGTCGCCACGCGCGGACCATAACGTTCACCCCGCCTTCCTGCCGATCGCGACGAGGTACTCGGCCCGCAGCAGGAAGGAGCCGTCGCGCGCGGCGTTGAGCCGCTCGACGAGGTCGACGATCTCCGCCCGGCACTCCTCCCACCGGTCCTCGGCGGTGAGGCGCACGCGGGCCTTGACGGCCGGGCCGTAGTTGGTCTCCATGAACCGCGTCCAGGCCTCCGCGGACACGAACCGCCACGGGTTGTAGCCGCGCGCGAACGTCCACTCGACGCCCGAGCCGGCGAACAGCCGGCTCAGGTGCTCCTCGTTGCCCCACAGTGGCGGCGGCGAGGCGTAGCCGGGCGCGGGCGGCAGGTAGCGGCCGAGGATCGCGAGGAACCGGCCGATCGCCCCGTCGGGCGTCCAGTTGACGAGGCCGACGCGCCCGCACGGGCGGCAGACGCGCGCGAGCTCGTCCGCGGTGACCTCGTGGCGCGGCGCGAACTGCGCGCCGAAGACCGAGAGCACCATGTCGAACGACTCGTCGTCGAACGGGAGCGCCTCGGCGTCGCCCTCCAGCCAGTCGACGAACACGCCGGCGTGCACCGCACGCCGCTCGGCGATCTCCAGCAGATGCGGGGACAGGTCGAGGCCGACGACCCGCGCGCCCGCCCGGGCCGCGTGGATCGCCACGTTGCCGGTGCCCGCGGCGACATCGAGGACGTCCTCGCCGGGCGCGACGGGCAGGCGGGTGAACAGGTCGGCGGGCGGCGCCACGTCGACCAACTCGGCGACCGCGGCATAGTCGCCCGCGCTCCAGGTGGAGCGGTGGATCTCCTTCAAGTCGGCGAGAGGGGTCATCGTGGGGAACCTTGATCCGGGTCGCCTGCAGAAACCCTGCGGTGATCTTGCGGCACGGTTCGAAGCTACGGCTCGCCATGCGGGCCGTCATGGGGCATTCGCCCCAACTTCAGGTGATCAGCCCGTGGCGCATCGCATAGAGCGAGGCCTCGGCGCGGGTGGAGACGCCGAGCTTGGAGTAGATGCGTTCGACGTGGTTGCGGGCGGTCTTGTCGGCGATGGTGAGCCGGCGGGCGACGTCGCGGCTCGATGCCCCGCGGGCGACGAGCAGGAGGACCTCGAGCTCGCGCGCGGTCAGTCCGCCCGGGCGGGCTCGTTCGCGGGCGCCGCGGGTCGCGTGGCCGGCGGCGGCGAGGACGTCCTCGGCGGCGTCGGCGTCGATCCGGCCGGCGCGGGCCGCTTCTCTGAGCTCGACGGCGGCTTGTTCGGGAGTGCGGGCCGGGCGGTGCGGGCGGGCCTCGGTCATCGCGTGGTAGACGTCGGCGGCCGCGAGGATGCGCGCGGAGGGCGAGAGCGCGGAGCCGGGCAGGGTGCGGTGGTAGCCGGAGCCGTCGAGGCGCTCGTGGTGGCAGGCGGCGAGCGCGCCGAGCCCGGCGAGCGCCGTCGGGCGGGCGAGGACGCGCTCGGTGTAGTACGGGTGCAGGCGGACCCGCTCGCGCTCGGCGTCGGTCAGTGGGCCGGGTTTGTCCCAGATCGTGTTCGGCACGCCGGAGCGGCCGAGGTCGTGGACCAGGCCCGCCCGCTTGAGCTCCATGACCGCGTGCTCGGGAAGGCCTGCCCGCTGTGCGGCTCCGGCTGCCAGTCGGGCGACGCCGCGCGAGTGGCCCGTGAACCAGGGCGACTTGAGGTCGGCGAAGTCGGCCACCGCCTCGAGGGCCCCGTCGAGCGCGGCTTCGGTGAGCGGCGTGTCGAGCGCCGGCTCGGCGGCGATCACGGCGTCCCAGCTGGACTCGTCGGCGAGCTGGCCGAGCAGGTCGTGCGCGCAGTCGGCGAACGCCTCCGCCAGGCGCGGGTCGAACTGCCCGCCGGCCCGCTCCCGCGTGACCGCGATCGCGCCATCGACGCCGTGGACGCGGTGGTGGACCTCGGCGATCGAGGCGATGTGGACCAGCCGGATCGCGGGCGGCAGCGACTCCCCACTCGTCCCCTTCGGCAGCCCCTTCCCGTCCCAGCGCGAGAACACATGGAGCAGCGGCTGCTGGACCTCCGGCCCGAGCCCGAGCCGCTGCGCGAACACCGCCGCGACACGGCAGTGCGCCGTCATCGCCTCGGTCGCGCCACGCCCGCCGGTCGCCACGAGCGTCGCCGCCATCTGCGCTCGCTTCAGCGGCGGTCGCCCTTCCCCGACGCGGCGGAGCATGAACCCCATCAGCGGCAGCCCGGCGAGGTCGGTGTGATGGGCGTCCGCGCGCAACGCGATCTCGTCCCCGAACCGCGATGCCAGCTCGTGCGAGTCGGCCGTGCACCCGACCCATGCCAGCATCGCGACGTAGTACACCGCCGCGCGCTCCGCCGGCTCCACGCCCACGCGCTCCGCCAGCCCCAGCGCGATCCGGCACTGCCGCAGCACGTGCTCCTGCGGCAGCCCGAGCCCGAGGTCGGTCGCCAGCGACAAGGCCGCGATCAGCTCCGCCAGGCGCAGGCGCATGTCATTTGGAACCTACCAGCGGCGCGCGACGTTGCGACCGTGCCGCAGCGCGAGGTTGACCGCCACGAGCACGATCAGCGTGGTGAGGAGCGGCCACGCGAGCGCGGCGCGGCCGACCGCCAGGTACCCGATCGCGTAGATCGCGGCGAGCCCACCACCGAGCACGGTGACGAGTGAGGAGAGACCGATCGACAGGTCCCACAGAGGCGTGGTGGACGCGTCGCTGAACTGCTCGTAGGCGTCCTGGGCGTTGAGTTCGGGCATGGCCCGATCCTCCGCGCGCGGGTGGGTTCCCGCCAGGCACCCTGGCGGTGCGAGTTCACACCTCGCCGTCTTCGAGGCCGACCGCGTGCAGCTCGATCCGGTACACGAGGGTGTCCTCGTCGATCGGTCCCGCGTGGGCGGCGCGGGTGCGCAGCGTCTCGCGGTCGGGCTCGCCCGCGAGGCGGACGTCGTCCTCGGTGATCGCCGAGAACGGGACCAGCTCGACGGCGTCGATCTCGATCAGGCCGGGGCCGACCCGGTAGCGGCCGCCCGCCTTGACCTGCGGCCGTTTCCACAACCTGATCGACACGGTGATGTCGCCGGCCAGGACGTCGTCGCGCAATTCGCGGCTGAACTCCATGGCTAGAGCTTTTTCAAGAACACGTTGCCCGGGCCTCGGATGTCGTCGTACGTGGCGCGCTTGACGCTCCACGCCGCCCAGCGGTCCGTGAGCGCGACCTCGCCCTCCGGCCAGCGCCTGGAGCCGTAGCGGTCCAGCCGCTTGAGGATCTTGCCGTCCAGGTCGGCCAGGACGAGGCGATCGGGGCCGCTGTTCGCGTCCTCGGAGACGTAGAGCACGCGGCCCGCGGCGGTGGCGATCGACGACGCCCACAACCGCTTCGCGAGCACGCGCGGGGTGGGAGCGGCGAGGCTGAACGCGACGAGCCCGTCGCCGCCGACGGCGACGATGTTGCCCTGCTCGTCGATGTCGAACACCTCCCACGAGCTGCGCTTCGACGGGTAGGTGGCGAGGACGGCGCCGGTCGCGCGGTCGGCCACGGTGATCAGGTCGCCGCCGCCTCCAGGGGCATCGAGCCACGCGACGTACGGGCCGGCGACGCGCACCTGCCGCGACTCGCCGCGCGTGTCGATCTTGCGGCCGTCGACGTACACGCCGGCGCACGGCTGCTCGCCCATCACGCCGAGCACGACGGTGTCGCCGTCGACGGCGGTGGTGATGTTCGCGCCGGTGGTGCATCCGAGCGGATTGGTGAACGGCCCGCCGGCCGCAGAGACGAGCGGGGTGAACGTGCTCGACTCGCTCACGTAGTCGCTCCCCGAGTCGGTGACCCGCGAGTCGACGCGGGTGTAGACGATCCGCGTCGGCGACGCACTCACCGCGCCGGGCACGCCGGTGAAGGAGCGGCTGCGCTTCTTGCCCTTCGCCCGCTCGAACCGCGTCGCGACGCGCCCGTCGACCTTCACGGCGCCGCTGCCGTCGGTGTACTCCGTGCCCCACACCACGCTGTCACCGCTGATCGCGGGCCCGGCGAACGCCATCCCGTTGAAGCGCTTCGCGTGCGCCGCCGGAGCGGTCGCCAGGCTGAGCGCCGCGCACGCCAGAACGAGGCCCCGCTTCACGCCCGTGACCATACCCGTCGACGCACAGATCAAGCGCCGGCGACGATCTCAGGCGTACGCGTTCGACGAGGGCGAACGGTCAGTGCCAGCTCGCGGACGGTGGGTCCCACACCGTGTGCACGCTCGCGTCGCCACCGACCGAGAGCCATGTCTCTCCGCCGGCGGAGCCGCCTGACGCCGCCACCCATCCGTCACCGCGGCGCTGACACAGCCCGGCATAGGGCTGACTCGCGTTGTACTCCAGCAGTACGACCGCGTGCTGCCCGTCGGGCGACTGGCTCACGAGCCGCACCTCGCTGACCTCACCGTTGGGATCGTCGGATCGTGCCGCCGCCTCGGGGCTGGGAAAGACGCGATCCATGCCGCGAGCATCGCACACGCCGGCCTCCCATTCGTACTCACTCCAGCCGATCTCGCGGTCTCCCGCCACGTCCGCCATCGCCTCATAGATGGCTCGCTTGATCGCATGGACGGCCGACTCGCGATCCGCCGCGTCCAGGACGACGTCGACCTCGAGCCATCTGACCTGCTCGTCGTCGACCCCCGCGCCACGACGCGCGGCGAGGCGGGCGCGAACGACCGACCCCTCTGACGCCAGACGCGCGTAGGCGCGCGCTGCCCACGCCTCGATCGAGAGCCCGGCCGTAGCGATCCGGTTCTGCACGTTCAATCGCACGCGTCCGATGATGTCAGCGGCGCCGGAACGTAAGCTCCGGCGCCATGTCCGACTACTCGATCGTGAACCTGCGCGAAGCTGACGACGACACCGGCGGCCGCGTCGAGGGGATGCGCGGCGTCTTCGGCCGCAAGTACCTCGACTCCCGCGACCTCGGCGTGTCCCTCTGGTCCTTCGACGCCGGCGTCCGGCCGCCGTTCGCCCACTCCCACCGCGAGCAGGAGGAGGCGTACGTCGTCGTCGCGGGCTCCGGCCGGGTGCGCCTCGGCGACGAGGTGCGGGAGGTCAACGCGTGGGACGTCGTCCGCGTCGCGCCGCACGTCGTCCGCGGCTTCGAGGCCGGCCCGGACGGGCTCGAGCTGATCGCGGTCGGCGGCCCGAAGCCCGAGGGCGGCGACGGCGTGCCTTCAGACTCGCCCTGGCCGGAGTAGGGGCCCGAGCGCGACCCGGCCGCGCGGTCGCGGGGAGCGCAGGAGGCGGCGGACGAGCACGAACGGCGCGGCGAGCAGCGCGCCGACCGCCGCCACCAGCAGTGCCGCGACGACGAGCGCGACCGCGAGCGTGACCAGCAGCGCGAACGGCCCGGTCAGCATCAGCGCGAGGAGCAGCCAGGGAACCGCCACGAGCGCGACCGGCGGCCCGTAGACGGGGACCGCGCCGCTGAGCGGCTCGGTCTCGTCGACGATCTCGCGGAGTGTCATCGCGCGGCCCGGAGGATGAGGGCGGTCACGTCATCCGGATGCGAGATGTAGGACGCGTGGGACGAGTTGATCTCGACCGTGTGCGACTTCGCTCGCTTGGCCATGAAGCGCTGCGCGGCGGGGCTGATGACCTGGTCCTGGCGGCCGATCAGATACCAGGACGGGATCCGCTTCCATGCCGGTTCGGTCGACGGCTCCTGGATCGCGGCGAGTGACACCGGCCGCTGCGCGCTGGCCATCCGCGCGGCCGTCCGGGCGGGGACGTCGGCGGCGAACACCGGGTGGAAGCTCGCCGGATCGACGTAGAGGTCCGTGCCCTGCGTGCCGTCGGGCAGCGGGAACGGGCGCGGCCGCAACGTCTTGCCGAACTCGTTCGGGAACCGCTCGGTGATGCCGAGGTTGCTCTCCCCCACGTCCAGCGCGAGCGCGTTGAGATAGACGAGGGACTTCACGTTGCCGACGAGGTTCGCCGCCTCCGTGGTCACGGCGCCGCCGTAGGAGTGGGCGACGAGCACGATCGGCCCGTCGATCGTCTTCAGGACGCTCGCCACGTACGCGGCGTCGCTGGCGGGACCGCGCAAGGGGTTCGCCGGCGAGATGACCGTGTACCCGCGGTCCTGGAGACGATCGGTCACCGCGCCGAAGCCGGACGCGCCGGCGAACGCGCCGTGGACGAGCACGATCGTGGGCTTGGGCTGGCGCGCCGAGGCGCTGCCGGCAGGGAGCAACAGCACGGCCGCGACGGCCGCGACGACAAGTCGGAGCATGGAGACGATCCTTCGGTCGGATGTTCGGTCACTGGACCGTGACCGGATCACCCGCCGTTCTGTGACACCGCCGAGGTCAGGCGGCCGATGCCAGGTGGGCGCCGAACCACCGCTGCGTCGCGTGCGCGACCCGCTCGAGCGCCCGCGGCTGCGGGAAGCCGTGCGTGGCGCCGGGAACGACCACCGTGTGGGTCTCGCACCGGCGCAGGAGCGCGCGGGCGTCGCGGACCCAGCGCTGCTCGATGTGATCGTCCCCCGCGGCGATCAGGAGCGTGGGCGCGGTGATCGACAGCAGCACGTCGGGATCGGGCTCGTGGTGGCCGCCGGCGACGACGAGCGCGTCGGCGTCCTTGGCCGCGGCGAGCACCGTGTCGGCACCCTGCCCGAGTCCGACGAACCCGATTGCCAGACCCCGCGAGCGCACGCGCGCCGTCGCCTCCCCGAGCGCACCCGCGTCATCGAGTCGCAGCGTCGCGAAACCGGCGCCCGCCAGCGCCTCGGCGACGGTGAGGTCGACCGGCGGGACGAGCACCGTCAGCCCGCGCGCCGCCTCGGGGATCGAGAGGACGCCGTCGGCGTCGCGCGCCTGTTCCCCGCCCGGCAGCGGGACCGCCGTGTCCTCCGTCGAGGCCAGGAGCGGCTGGTCGTACCACTGCAGCAGGCTCGCGGCGAGCGGGGCGCAGCGGACGCAGATGACCTCGTCCAGCAGTTCGCCGAGAAAGGCGATCGCGTCCGCCGTGGCCACCGGCGCCGCGGCCACGACCCGGATCGCTCCCTGCCGCCGCGCCGCATACCCGGCCGCCGCGGCGGCACGTCCGGTCGCGATCCCGTCGCCCACGAGCACGACGGTCCGGCCCGTCAGGTCCGGGATCGGCGTCGTGCGTCGCGCCGTGCGGTCAGCCACCGCGTTCTCGGCCTCCTCGCGCGCGGTCGCGAGCGCCACCGCGTCCATCCGATACGTGCGCGCGAGCCGGTGGTCGATCACCGGCGGGCCGCCCTCCGCCACGGCGCCCACACGCTGCCCGGGCTCGCCGATGCGGGCGACGGCGATCACGCCGAACGGCGCGCCGAGCGCCTCGGCGGCCACCGCGCCGACCGGCACACCGCCGGGCTCGAGGGCGAGGATCACCGGGTCGTCGTCGCGCAGCCGCTCGAGCCGCGCGGCCAGGGCGAGCCCGGCGGTACGGCGGTCCGGGAACGGATGCTCGGGAGGATCGTGCACTTCCGCACGATCCTACGCCCTTACAGCTTCTGGGCCAGTTCGATGATCAGGCCCTCGGGGCCGCGGAGGTAGCAGAGCCGCCAGCTCGTCCCGTAGTCCTGGACCTCGCCGACGGTGTCGAAGCCCTTCTCGCGCATGCCATCGACGATCCTGTCGAGGTCGTCGACCTCGAAGAGGAGGTGCCGGAGGCCCAGCCGATTCGATGGAGCGGGCTGCGGGGTCTCGCCGCTCGCGGGTGCGTGGTACTTGACGAGCTCGAGCGTGCACGTGCGGTCGGGGGTGCGCACCATCATCAGCTCCGCGCGTACGCCGTCGAGGCCGTTGATCCGGTCCACGACCTCGCCGTCGACGTGCATCCGGCCATCGGACTCGAAGCCG
This sequence comes from Solirubrobacter soli DSM 22325, assembly GCF_000423665.1. Taxonomy (GTDB): domain Bacteria; phylum Actinomycetota; class Thermoleophilia; order Solirubrobacterales; family Solirubrobacteraceae; genus Solirubrobacter; species Solirubrobacter soli. The sequence continues at coordinate 326,451 of NZ_KE384072.1, forward strand.
AGGTCGAGGAAGAACGCGCCGACCGCGTCGAGATCGTCGACGACGACGCCCACATGTTCGAAACGCAGCATTCGCTCCACTTAACCATCGGGCGCGACATCCTCGAGCAGAGGGCGAGATCATCAAGTCGGTCGGCTTCGCGCTCGCCTTCGGCGTCCTCGTCGTGCGCATGACCCTGTGGCTGCCGCGGAAGCTTTCACCACTTCCGGTTCGCGCGCCGTCATAGTCGACGCCATGCCCTTCATCACCCCCGTTTCCGAAGACGAGGCGACGGGCGCCGTCGCCGCCATGTACGAGGCCGATCGCGAGATATTCGGCCACCTGCCGAACTTCACGCAGGGCTTCTCGCACCGGCCCGAGGTGTACGCCGCGTGGCGCCGGCTCAACGGGACGATCAAGGGCAACATGGACCTGCGGCGCTACGAGCTCGCGACGATCGCCGCGGCGACCCGGCTGCGCTCCAGCTACTGCACGCTCGCGCACGGCTCGGTGCTGCTGGACCAGTTCCTCGGCGCGGACGAGCTCCGTGCCGTGGTCGAGCACGACACCGCCGATCTCGACGCGGTCGACAAGGCCGTGCTCGAACTCGCCGACAAGGTCGCGATGGACGCCGCGTCGGTCACGGCGGACGACATCGACCGGCTGCGCGTGCTCGGGTTGAGCGATACCGAGATCCTCGACGTCGTGCTCGCCGCCGCGGCGCGCTGCTTCTTCAGCAAGGTGCTCGATGGCATCGGCGTCGAGCCGGACGCGAAGTTCGCCGCGCTCGAGCCCGAGCTTCGCGACGCCCTCACCGTCGGGCGCCCGATCGCGACGGCCTAGCGAGCCCAGCGGACCGTCGCCTCGGCGACGACGTCGCCGTCCTCGGCCGAGGCGCTCGCGTCCAGCTCCGTCACGAGCACGCGGAGGGCGGGGGCGGTGTCGTCGCCGAGCCAGGCGGCGGCGCGGTCGATCAAGGTGGGGAAGTTGACATGGAGGCGGGTGGCCGCTTCCGGCGCCGGCTCGGTCTTCAGCGCCGCGACCTCGCGCGCCAGGCCGGCGGAGGAGGCGACGACGAACGCGTCGCCGATGAGCCCGTAGACGACGCGTTGCGGGCCCGCGCCGGGGTCGAGCCCGGTGATCTCGTAGAGCTGCTCCGTTCCCCCGGCGGCCAGGCGGCGGACGTCGACGCCGGCCAGCAGCGCGAAGCTGCTCGGGGTCAGCGGTGCGTCCGGGGCGACCAGCAGCAGACTCGTCAGCCCGGTCGAGCCCAGCCCTTGCAGCCCTTCCAGGATTCCCGGGAGGTCGGGCTCGATGCGGTCCAGCAGCGTCCGCATCGCGGCGGGATCGCGGAGCGTGGAGCGGGCGGCGAACGACGTGCTGCCGTCGCGGTCGGGGCGCAGGATGCTCAGCGACGGCCCGGAGAACTGGCGCAGCACCGCGTCCTCGAACCGCACGCCCACCCGCTTCTCGAGCCCTTCGACACGACGGACGAAGCGCGAGTCGGGGTAGAGCTCGCGCGCGAGGCGGGCGAGGAAGACCGTGGTCTGGCTCTGGTTCGTCGACGCGCTGGAGATGCCCTCCTGCGGGGCGAGCGCGAGCGGGCCCGGTCCCGGGAGTGGGAGGTCCTTGTCCGCGAGCCCGTCGAAGTCCACGCGCGCGGTCGCCCGCGCGGCGTCCTTGCCGATCCGCAGCCGCGCCTCGGCGCCTCGCAGCGCCCGGCCGGCGCTGCCCGCCAGCACGCGCCGCAGCTCGTCGCGGTCCAGCCAAGCGCCGAGCACCGCCGGCGACGCGTGGGCGGCGATGAAGTCCTCGCCGAGCTCGGGCGGCACGGGCCCGTCGCTCTGCAGCCGCCGGCGCAGGATCCCGTCCGCCTGGTCCTCATCATCCGCGAGCACCGCGACCAGCGTGTCCCCGCCGATCACGGCCACACCCGTGCCGAGCCGCTGCGCACCTTCGATCCCCTCCATGGCGAGCGGCTCCAGCCCTTGCCCACGCAGCTTGTCCAGCAGGCGTTCGAGCGCCTTGGGGTCCTTCACGCGGTAGGACGCCGTGAGCGTGGTCGACGGTTGTCGCGCCGACCGTTCGCGGAGCGCGACCTCCACCGCGCGCTTGTCGAGCCGCTTCCCGTCGAAGTCGTAGTAGCGCACTCCGCCCTTCCCGTAGCGCGTCGCGTCCTCGTCGAGGAGCTCGAGCACGTGTTTCGCGTTCGCCGAGGGCGGCGGAGCGGGCTCGACGGACACGCCGATCAGCAGCCGGCCGCCGAGCAGCGGGCGGATGTCCTCCGCGAAGGACAACCCGGTCGTCGAGGCGAGCACGCCGAGCGCCCCGTCGAGCGTCGGCGGCGTGAACTCGCCTTCGTCGATGCCACCCTCCTGCACCGCGCGTGCGTACAGCCGCTTCACCTGCTGCCAGTTCGAGCTCCCGTAGTCGAGGTCGATCGCCACGATCGCATCCGAGCCAGGATCGAGGTGGCTCGCGGGGTCGGCGTCGCCACCGCATCCCCAGACCAGGATCGCAACCGCCACGGCGATGGCCAGCACGCGCCCCACGGCGCCCGTCTACCCACTGCGCGTCACCGGCAAGCCCGGCCTGAAGCGGCCCGTGCGGTCGACCGACCGCACCGTGGCACCGCGCGCCCGCAGCCGTTCGACCTCCTCGGCGCGCAGCCCGTCGGCGAGGACCAGGGAGACCGCGTCCAGCGACGCGATCGCCTGCCGCCCGCGGGCGGCCAGCTTGGACTCGTCGACGAGCAGCACCCGCTCCCCCGCCTGCTCGAGCATCGCGAGCTTGACCGCCGCCTCGAGCTCGTCCGCGTCGGTCAGCATCCCTCCGGCGGTGACACCGGTCACGCTCAGGAACGCCTTGTCGGCGAAGTGCTCGCGGATCGTGCGGACCGACGACGGGCCCACGTAGGAGCCCGTCAGCCGCCGCAGCATCCCGCCGATCGCGTAGAGCTCGACCTGCGGGTCCTCGCACGCGGCCAGGACCTGCATCACGGGGCCGCTGTTGGTGATGACGCGCAGGCCGAGGCCGCCCTCGGCGATCCGGCGGGCGACGAAGAACGCGGTGGAGGACGAGTCCAGGAACACCGTCTCACCGCCCGCCAGCAGCGCGTAAGCCGCTTCCGCGAGGCGCATCTTGGCCTCGGTCGCCACGCCCACCCGCTGTGTGAACGAGTCCTCGGGCACGGCGACCGACGGCAGCACCGCGCCGCCGTGCGTGCGGCGTGCGCTGCCTCCCTGTTCCAGCGCTTCGAGGTCGCGCCGCGCCGTCATCGGCGAGACGCCGAAGCGCGTCTGCAGCTGGCTGACCGTGACCGCGCCGCTCTCGAGCAGCATCGCACGGATCTGTTCACGACGGGTCGCGGCCAGCATCGTCATCAGGGGTCGTGGTGGACAACGTGAACGTGAGCGTCCGGCTGTACGCGCCGGTCCGCAGGGCATCGCCGGCGCCGATGTGCTGCTTGAACGCGATCGTCACCGAATCGTGTGACATCGGCGCCGTCCAGGCCTTGCCGACGTCGACCGTCGTCGTGTAGGTGCCGACGCCCGAGACGTCCGTCAGCGCCGGGATCGCGCTCCAGGCGGGCAGGGTCGTGCCGGTCACGCTGACGGTGCGACCGTCGCTGAGCGTGCTGCTCACGGTTCCCGCCGTCGTCGCGCGGGCGACGATGTGCTCGCCGGCGTGAGCGCCGGGGCCGCCGGGTCCTCAGCCGCGCCCGCGAGTGCCGGCGCGGCCGGCGAGCCGACGACCGCCGACGTCGCGGCGGCAACCGCTATGCGTTGCAATGCTCTCTCCTCCGATCGGGTGGCCCAGGATCACCCCCTGAGTCCAGGCTCGTAACGGGGGCCACCCTCGACTTCGCGCGCTTCGCGTACGGGTCGCGCGGCGTTCGTATGAGGGTTCAGTTGCGTGTCTGAGCCCGGGTCGTTATGGTCGTTTTCTCCGCGTCGATAGCCATGCTCAACCGGAATCGACCGGGTCCGGTCCAGAGGAGGAGAACGCCGCCGTGCCCCATGCCTCGTGGCGAGGAACGATCCTGGCTGCGCTCGCCAGCTACATCGACGCCGGCTCGATCGTCGCCGGCGCTGCCGGGCTCGCGCTGTGGGCGGAGGAGTATGGCCTCAGCACCTCGACCGTCGGGCTGATCGCGGCGTTCAGCTCCAACGCGATCTCGGCCGGCGTCGGCGCGCTCGCCGGCGGCTGGCTCGCCGACCGCTACGGCCGCACCCGCGTCTACCGCTGGGACCTGCTCCTGTACGCGTTCGGCCTGCTTTGGATCATCTTCGCCGTCTCGCCCTGGATGCTCGTGCTCGGGTACGTGCTCACCGGGCTCGCCGTCGGCGCCGACGTCCCCGCCTCGTGGACGCTCGTCACCGAGACCGCGCCGAACGGACGACGCGGCCAGCGCACCGGCGTCGCCCAATTGCTGTGGTCGCTCGGCCCGCTCGTGGTCCTGCTCCTCGCACTCGCCCTCTCAGACCTCGGCGTGCTCGGCATCCGCCTGATCTTCGCCCACCTGCTGGTGGTCTCGCTCGTCCTCTGGGTGCTGCGCGGGCGCATGGAGGAGTCGCGCGACTGGGAGACGGCGACGTCGACCTCGCGGGTCACGCTCGCGGGCGTGCGCGAGCTCTTCAAGCCCGCCTATCTCCCGCCGCTGCTGCTGCTCGCCGGCATGTACGGCATCTGGAACCTGAAGGCCGGCACCGGCGGCTTCTTCATGCCGTACATCTTGCGAACCGTCGGGGCGCAGACCCAGGGCCAGGCGCTCGCGCTGCAGGGAGCCGGGTTCCTGCTCGGCATGATCGTCACCTTCACGATCTTCATGCGCCTGGTCGACCGCTCCAACCAGGCCCGCCTCTACGGCGCCGGGATCGCGTTGCAGGCCGGCAGCATGCTGATCCTCGCCCTCTTCCCGTTGACCACCACCGTGGCGCTCGTCTACGTGGCGATCGGCGGCGCGGGCGGCGGCCTCGGCGCGCAGGGCTTCTTCGGACTCTGGAGCACCGAGTCGTTCCCGACCGCGCTGCGCGCCACGGCGCTCGGGCTGATGTTCGCGGTCGTGCGGATCGCCCTCGGCATCTGGAGCCTGTTCGTCCCCGCGATCACCGCGGCGGGCTTCGCGACGCTCGCGTGGATGCTGACCGCCTTCGTACTCATCAGCGGGGTGTTCGGCTTCTGGTACCTGCACCGCCGTCGGCCGTCCCGCGCGCGGGTCGGCCTGGCGGCGTTTCATCCGGATGGGGTGATGTAGCCCACCGCCCCTGGCTGGCACGATCGCGCCCAGCCGGCCGGACGAGGAGGCGTGTTGATGCTGCGGCAGGGCCCAGAGGTGACCAAGCTGCTCCCAGAGTTGACGGACGACCTGAAGCGGCTGGTCGCGATCCCGTCCGTGTCGGTGCCGGGACGCATCGACGACGCGCTGTTGGAGGCGTTCGAGCTGACGAGCGCGCTGTTCGCGGACGCGGGCGTCGAGGTCGGGCGCCTCGACCTGCCGGACACCGCGCCGGTGGTCACGGGATCGATCCCAGCGCCGCCGGGCGCGCCGACCGTGCTGCTGTACAGCCACTACGACGTGGTGCCGGCGGGGGACGAGTCGCTGTGGGACTCGCCGCCGTTCGTGCCCACCGAGCGCGACGGGGCGCTGTTCGGCCGCGGCGCGGCGGACACGAAGTCCAACATCGTCATGCATGTCGGCGCGTTGCGGGCATGGGGCGGTACGCCGCCGGTCGGGATCAAGCTCTGCATCGAGGGCTACGAGGAGATCGGCAGCGGCGCGCTGACCAGCTACCCGGCGACGGACCCAGAGCGGTTCGGCGCGGACGCGCTGATCATCGGCGACATGGGCTCGATCCAGCCCGGCATGCCGACGCTGACGACCGCGCTGCGCGGCATGGCGAACGTGATCGTCGAGGCGCGGACGCTCGAGTCCGGCAAGCACAGCGGCCAATACGGCGGCGCGGCGCCGGACGCGCTCCTGGCCGTCCTGCAGGCGATCGCCACCCTGCACGACGAGCACGGGAACGTCGCGGTCGCGGGTCTGGACCGCAACGAGTGGGACGGTCCCGGCCAGCCGGAGGAGGACTTCCGGCGGCTCGGCACCGTGCTCGACGGCGTGCCGCTGATCGGCACCGGCGGGCTCGGCTCGCGCGTCTGGTCCGGGCCGGCGATCACGGTGATCGGGATCGACGTCCCGTCCGTCGACGGGGCGGTGAACGCGGTCTCCCCGCACGCCCGCGCCGTGCTCAACGTGCGCGTCCACCCCGGCCAGGACGCGGTCGAGGCGCAGGACGCCGTGATCGCGCACCTGCGCGCCGTCAAGCCGTTCGGAATCGAGCTCGACGTGCAGCGCGGACCGACCGGGAACGGGTTCGCGGCGCAGACCGACGGGCCCGCGTACGCGGCGGCCCGAGCCGTGTGGTCGGAGGCCTGGGGCCGCGACGTGCTGCTGGCGGGCAGCGGCGGCTCGATCCCGATCGTGAGCGCGCTCGCCGGCGCGCTGCCCGACGCCGAGGCGCTGCTGATCGGTACCACCGACGGCTACGCGAACATCCACGGCCCGAACGAGCGTGTCCTCCTCGACGAGTTCGAGAAGGCGATCGTCGCCGAGGCGGCGTTCTTCGGCGAGTACGCGAAGCGCTGGAGCTGACGCGATGCAACGGCTCCTCGACGCCATCGAGCGTCTCGGGAACAAGATGCCGGACCCGGCGCTCCTGTTCGTCTGGCTCTGCATCGGCGTGATCGTGCTCTCGCAGGCGCTGTCGTACTTCGACATCAAGGTCACGTACGAGGTCGTCTCGCCGCCGCCGTTGCCGGCGACCGAGACGTACTACGGCGGATCGATCGACCCGGTCTACGTCGGGCCGTATGAGCACGAGCCCGCCGAGGCATACAAGCTCCATACCGAGACGACCGAGATCAGGGGCCTGCTGACGGTCGACGGCGTCCGCTTCCTCTTCACGTCCTTCGTCGACAACTTCCGCAACTTCAGCGCGGTGGCGATCATCCTGGTGGTGATGATCGGCGTCGGCCTGGCGGAGGCCGCCGGGCTGATCGCGGCGCTGATCCGCAAGCTGGTCGCGGTCTCGTCGCCGGGCATGCTGACGTTCATCATCGTGCTGCTCGGGATGATCTCGAGCGTCGCGTCCGATGCGGGCTACCTGGTGTTGATCCCGCTCGGGGCGGTGGCGTTCAAGAGCGTTGGACGCAACCCGCTGGCGGGCATCGCGGCCGCGTTCGCGGGCGTCGCGGCGGGCTTCGGCGTCAACTTCCTGATCACGCCGCTGGACGGCGTCCTGACCGAGATCACCAACGACGCGTCCGCGCTGGCCGACCCGAACGCCGAGATCGATCTCGCCGCGAACCTCTTCTTCGGCATCGCGAGCGCGCTCTTCGTGACCGTCGTGCTGACCTTCGTGTCATCGCGGATGGTCGAGCCGCGCCTGGGCACCTACGATCCCGCGGACGCGGGCTCTTCGCCGGAGGAGGAGCCCGAGGTCGACGCCGAAGGCGAGGCGCGCGGCCTGCGCTACGCGATGTGGGCGGCGCTCGGCACCGTCGCCGTGATCACGCTGTTGACGGTCATCCCGGGCGCGCCGCTGCGCAACCCGGAGACCGGGGACGTGATCGGCGACTCGCCGTTCATGGACAGCCTGATCGTGATCATCGCCTCGATCTTCTTCGCCGCGGGCATCGGGTACGGCCACGGCGCGGGCACGATCAAGGGCTCGCAGCAGATCCTCGGTTCGATCACGAAGTCGTGGGCGACCCTCGCGAGCCTGCTGTTCCTGTTCCTGCTGATCGCGCAGTTCATCGCGTACTTCAACTACTCGAACATGGCGCAGGTGGCCGCGGTCAAGCTCGGCGACCAGCTCGAGCAGGCTGACATCGGCGCGGTCTGGCTGCTGATCGGCTTCATCATCGTCACGATGATCGTCGACCTGATCATGCCGGCGGCGATCGCGAAGTGGGCGATCCTCGCGCCGATCTTCATCCCGCTGCTGATCCGGCTCGGCGTGACGCCGCAGACCGTGCTCGCGGCGTACCGCGTGGGCGACTCGCCCCTGAACGTCGTGACGCCACTGATGGCGTACTTCCCGCTGATCGTGGTGTTCGTCCAGCGCTACTCGAAGAGCGCGGGCATAGGCACGGTGGTGTCGATGATGATCCCGTTCGTGATCGTGCTGTCGGTGGCATGGACGCTGTTCTTCGTCGTCTGGTACCTGCTCGGCATCCCACTCGGGCCGGGGGCGCCGATCCACACCTGATGTTCGTCTCGACCGGGGCGCTGCCCGCGCCCGAGGATGTGCAGGCCGCCGTCGACGAGGCCTACGCGCGCTCGCGCGACGACACGTCCGGGACCGTCTCGGACGTCTACCCCGCTTTGGAGCGGGTGCCGCCGGACCTCTTCGGCATCTGCGTCGTCGGCACGAGCGGCACGACGTACGCGGTGGGCGACGCCGACCGCGAGTTCACGATCATGAGCGTCTCGAAGCCGTTCGTCTTCGCGCTCGTGTGCGAGCGGCTCGGCGCGGCCGAGCTGCGCTCCCGGATCGGCGTCAACGCCACCGGGCTGGCGTTCAATTCGGCCGAGGCCGTCGAGCGCGGGGTTGGCGGGCGGACGAACCCGATGGTCAACTCCGGCGCGATCGCCACCACCAGCTTCGCCCCCGATTGGGCGTTCCTGCGCGACGGGCTCTCCCGCTTCGCGGGCCGCGAGCTCGTGCTCGACCACGAGGTCTACGCGTCGGCGAGCGCGACCAACGCGCGCAACCAGGCGCTCGCGCGGCTCGTGGAGCTCGGCCGCGATCCGGCCGAGGCGGTCGATCTCTACACCCGCCAATGCTCGCTGCGCGTGACCGCGCACGATCTCGCGGTGATGGGCGCCACACTGGCCGACGGCGGTGTCAACCCGGTCACGCGCGAGCGTGTGATCGACGCCTCGGTCTGCCACTACACGCTGGCGGTGATGCTCACCGCGGGCCTGTACGAGACGTCCGGCGAATGGCTCTACGACGTCGGGCTCCCGGCGAAGAGCGGGATCGGCGGTGGGATCGTGACCGTGTCGCCCGGCAAGGGCGGGGTGGGAACGTTCGCGCCGCGCCTCGACACGGCCGGCAACAGCGTCCGAGGCCAGCAGGTCGCGCGGCACCTGTCGTCGGAGCTCGGGATGGACCTGCTGATCTCGAGCCCCGATGGCTGACAGCACGATCACCTTCGTGGTGCTCGGCGCCGCCGTCGGGCTGTTCGTCTGGGACCGGATTCCGGTGGCGATCGTCGCGCTCGGCGTCGCGCTCTCGCTGTGGGCGACGGACGTGCTCGACCTCGAGCAGGCGCTGGCGGGGTTCGGCGACCCCGCGGTGCTCTTCATCGCGTCGCTGTTCGTGGTCAGCGAGGGGTTGGAGGCGTCGGGCGTGACGGCGTGGGTCGGGCAGGCGCTGGTCGAGCGGGTGGGCTCCAGCCGGACGAAGCTGATCGTCTACACGCTGCTGCTGGTGGCGGTGCTGACGGCGCTGATCAACGTCAACGGCGCGGTCGCGGCGCTCGTGCCGGTCGCGGTCGTGCTCGCCGTGCGGACCGGGCGCCCGCCGTCGCAGCTGCTCCTGCCGCTGGCGTTCGGCGCGCATGCGGGTTCGCTGCTCGCGCTGACGGGGACGCCGGTGAACGTGATCGTCGCTGAGGCGGCCGAGAACGCGGGCACCAGCATCGGGTTCTTCGAGTTCGCGCTCGTGGGCCTGCCGCTGACGGCGGGCGTGATCCTGATCGTGCTGCTGTTCGGCGAGCGGCTGCTGCCACACCGCGCGGCGCGCTCGATCGCCCCGGACTTCAGCGATCACGCGCGGACGCTCGCGGCGCAGTACGAGCTCGACCACGAGGGGTTGATGACCCGCCGCCACGGCGTCGCCGAGGTCGTGATCCCGCCGCGGTCGACGCTCGCCGGTGACATCGTCTTCCCCGGCATGGTCACCCCCAGCGGCGATCTCGTGATCGAGGCCGTGCAGCGCGCAGGCGAGGACACCGGGCCGGGCGAGACCGTGTTGGCGGAGGGTGACACGCTGCTCCTGCGCGGGAGCTGGTCGGCGCTGGACGTCCATCTCGACGACCCGAAGGTGCTGGTCGTCGACCCGCCCGAGGTCGTCCGCCGCCAGGCCGTCCCGCTCGGCGCGGGCGCGAAGCCGGCGATCGCGGTCCTGGCCGCGATGGTGCTCCTGCTCGCGACGGGCGCGGTCCCGGCCGCCGTCGCGGGTCTGCTGGCCGCCATCGCGATGGTCCTCACGCGCGTGCTGACCGTCGAGCAGGCGCAGCGTGGCATCTCGTGGACGACGGTCGTGCTGGTCGCGGGGATGATCCCGCTGTCCACCGCGATGGTGCAGTCAGGTGCGGCGCAGCAGCTCGCCGACCGGCTCGTCGACATCGTCGGCGACGCCGGCCCGCGCGCGCTCCTGCTCGGCCTGTTCGTGCTGACCGCGGTCCTCGGCCAGTTGATCTCGAACATGGCGACGGCGCTGATCGTGATCCCGATCGCCGTCTCGGCCGCCGCCGAGATGGACGTGTCGGCCAAGCCGGTGCTGATGGCCGTGACGATCTCCGCGGCCGCCGCGTTCCTCACCCCCGTCGCCACCCCGGCCAACCTGATGGTCATGGGGCCGGGCGGCTATCGCTTCGCCGACTACTGGAAGCTCGGGCTGCCGCTCCTCCTGCTGTTCGGGGCGGTCGCCGTCCTCCTGGTCCCGCTGATCTGGTCGTTCTAGCAGCGAGTGCGCCGAGCACCGAGACCGGCGCGTGCCAGCCCTCGCCGGCCACGAGCGTCGTCTTCTCGCCGGCGAGCAGTTCTGCGGCGCGGAGCATCTACGCTTCTAGGCCAGAACCTCATGGCCGAGCGCATGTCCATGACCGTCGTGCGGGCGCTCGCCGGGCTCGAGCTCGCCGCGCTGCGCCATCACGGCGTCGTGCGCCGGCGGTTGAACGTCGGCGAGGAGGAGCTCACCGCGCTGTTGTATCTCGCCCACCACGGCAGCGTGCCCGGGCGGCGCGTGGCGGAGATCACCGGCCTGTCGCGCAGCGGGGCGGGCGCGATGATCCGGCGGCTGGAGGAGGACGGGTTCGTCACGCGGCGCAACGACCCGGCGGACCGGCGCGTGCGGTTCGTCGAGCTCTCCGCGACCGGCCGCTCGCGCCTGCGTGACGCGTACCGCGAGGTCGACGAGGCGACGGAGCGATTCCTGGCCGACCGTCCGCCGGAAGCGATGTCGTTGCTCGCCGGGCTCGCCGAGGCGCTCGCCGATGCCGCGGGCGGCGACGACACGGTGGCGTTGGTCTCCCCCGACCCCGTCTGGCGCCGCTGGGGCTAGTGAGTGGTCGGTTTGCGCGACCGTCCTCGTCACTCTGAGGGGGTGTGTCGACTTTGTCCCCTCTGGGGGGACAAACTCGACACACCCCACCGACGCGCCAACTCGATCAGTTTGGATGTGATCGACGAGGCAGAACCGGATCGGCTGAACGAGCGCCACCGGCTCGCCAAGCGCAACCGCTCCCGCAAACTCGGCCCGACGGTCATGATCGCCGTCCAGGACGAACACACTCGGCTCGTCTACGCCGAACGGCACAGCGTCGAGAACGGCCGACCACCCATCACCCGCGTCCACGGAGTCCGTGAGCAGGACAGCTAGTCCAGGAGCTTGCGCCGCATCGCGTGGCGGATCAGCTGGGCGCGGTCGTGTGCTTCGAGCTTCGCGAGCAGGTGTTTGTGGTGGGTGCGGACGGTCGACGGGGCGAGTTGGAGGCGGCGGGCGATCTGCGGCGCGCTGAGGCCGTCGCCGACCAGTTCGAGGACCTGTTGCTCGCGGGCGCTCAGCAGCGGGCGCGAGCCGACGTGGCGGCCGCGGATCTCGAGCCCGATCGCCGCCTGGGCCTCCTCGCACAGCGCGGTGCCGCCGCCGGCGGCGTGGCGCACGGCCGCGCGGAGGCCGTCGGGGGTGACGCGGCGCGAGAGCACGCCCGCGGCGCCGCCGCCGAGGAGCTCCCAGACGTGCGCGCCCGGGGCGGTGTCCAGGACGACCACGCGCGTGGCGAGTCGCTCGCGGGCGACGGCCGCGACGACGCGGTCGCCGTCGAGGCCGGGGAGGTCGCGGGCGACGAGGGCGACGTCCGGGACGAGCTCGCGGATCGATGCCACGACCGAGCGGCCGTCCTCCGCCTCGCGCAGGAGGCGCAGGCCGACGTCCTGACGGATCACGCGGGCGAGCCCGTCGCGGAAGAGGGATTGGCCGTCGGCGATGACCACGGTGATCACGGGCCGAACGCTAGGGATGGCGTCGCGGGACGTCGGGTGAGACGTGACGCTGACCGGCGGATCGGCGACCTAGAGCCCAATCCGGCCGGGACGCGGTCCAACGGCTGACCGGTCGGAAGCGCCGACATGTCGGCCGATCCGCCGGACAGAACGTGATCTGGCCGGAACGCCCGCCAAGTGATCGAATCACCGTATGACCGCGGTTCAGGAGACATGGGACGCGCTGGCGCCCGCCTATGACCAGCTCACCGGGTTCCACGATCACGCGGCATGGGCCGAGCAGGTCGAGGCGCTCGCGCGGGCGGCGGGGCTGTCGGGCGATCGGCTGCTCGACGCGGGTTGTGGCACCGGCTCGAGCACCGCCGCGATGCGCGCCCGCGGCTACGACGTGGTGGGGGTGGACGTCTCCCCCGCGATGCTCGAACGCGCCCGCGCGCGGCTCGGCCCGGAGGTCCCGCTCCTTCGGCACGACCTGCGCTCGCTCCCCCGCGTCGGCGAGTTCGACGTCGTGTGGTGCGTGTCGGACGGTCTGAACTTCCTGCTCAGCGAACCGGAGCTGCGAGCCGCGCTGCGGGGCTTCCGCCGCAACCTGCGGGAGGGCGGGCTCGCGGTCTTCGACGTCGACACGCTCGCCGCGTTCCGGAAGCTCTACACGTCGCTCTTGGTCGTGCCCGGGCCGGACCGGATCGTGGTCTTCGAAGGGCGCGCCGGCGCGGACGAGCTAGGTCCCGGATCGGTGGCCGAGGCCTCCGTGGACGCGCTCGTCCCGAAGAGCTGGCCGTGGTGGGAACGAGTTCGCGCGATCCACCGCCAATGCCATCACCCGCCGGTGACGATCGAGGCGGCGCTGGCGGCCGAGGGCTTCCAGCTGCTCGCCGTCTGGGGCACGGACGGAGCGGGCGGAAGCGAGCAACCGCTCGACGAGGCCCGGCACAACAAGGCCGTGTACATCGCGGAGGCGAGGGGGTGAACGCAAGCATGGAGATCGTGGTGACCGACCGGCCGGTGATCAAAGAGGCCGGAAGCTGGAAGGGGTCCTGAAGAGCCGATCGAACCCGCCCGCATCGCCCGGCGGGCGGGTTCTCGGAGGTGCGATGATCGGCCCGCGATGTCCGACCGCCTCGGCCGCCTGCTCGTTCATCCGCTCCGCCACCGGCTCCTGCTCGAGTACGCGAACGGGCCCGAGAGCCCGAGCGCGATCGCGCAGCGCCTCGACGAGCCCGTCAATCTGATCGCGTATCACACCGGGGTGCTGCTCCGGCACGGGTTCGTGGAGCTCGTACGCCGCGAACGCCGGCGCGGCGCGCTGGTCCGCTTCTATCGATCCACGGTCGACCCGGTGATCGACGACGAGCAGTGGCAGCGCCTCCCCGGCAGCCTGCGCCGCACCCTGGCCGTCGGCGCGATCGAGTTGATCGCCGACGATGCCAGGCGCGCGGTCCCGGCGGGTGGGTTCGATCACGCGGACGCGCACGTGTCGCGCTACCCGCTCGAGCTCGACCGCGAGGGGGTGCGCGAAGTCGTGGCGCTGCTGCATGCCGCCGACGCGGCGTTGGCCCGGATCGCCCGCGAGGGCGCCTCCGGGGCGGAGCACGAGGTCGTCATGCTCGGCTTCGAACCGCCGAGATAGCGTTGACCGCGGCGGCGGCGCCTGCTTCGATCCGCCGCCATGGCGCGCCAGTACGAGGACGTGATGCGCGAGCTGCTCCATGCCATCGTCGGCGGTGAGCACGCCGAGGGCGACTGGCTCCCGAGCGTCGACGAGCTGCGGACGCGGCTCGGCGCGAGCCGCACCGCCGTGCGCGAGGCGCTGCGCGGCCTCGAGGAGCGAGGCCTGATCGCCGTGCGCGCCGGGCGCGGCCACACGATCACGCAGCGCGAGAGCTGGGACACGCGCGCGCCCGACGTCCTCCGCGCGTGCATCGAGCGCGGCCCCGATCCGAACGTCCTGCCGCAGGCGATCGACGCGCGGGCCGTCGTCGAGCGGGCGGCGGCGAGCCACGCGTCCGAGTTCGCCACCGACGCCGACCTGCGCCTGCTCCGCTCGCGTGCCGACCTGATGCAGCGGGCGCTCGAGCCCGACGCCGCGCGGACCCTCGGCGCCGACGATCCGTTCGTGGTCGCGGAGGTGTGGTTTCATCGCACGCTGGCGGCGTTGTCGGAGAACCCGGTGCTGGCGACGCTGATCGAGCCGCTGCACGTCGTCCTCGCCGAGGTTCGCCGCATGCGCGCGCCGGAGCGCGACAGCACCGCGCTTCTGCATCATCAGCGGATCGTCGAAGGCGTCCTGAGCCGCGACCCGGAGCTGGCGGAGGCCGCGGTGGACGGCTACGCCCGCCAGCTGCGGCGCTGGCTCGCGACGAAGCCCATCAGGACCACCTCGACGCGCCGCTGATCGCCGGCCCGAGCGGTGGAGCGTGCCTGGATGCGCGTCAGCTCGTGGACCATGCCGAGCAGGAGTTCGGCAACCTCGGCCGAGCCGGCTTCGTCGAGCCGTACCGGCCAGCGGCTGATGTGCGCGTCGCCGGCGTCGAACCCGCCGTTGTGGGCCGCCCGGCGGGCCTCCTCCGATGCCACCGTGACGAGGCTCCGGATCAGCGCACGCCGCCGCTGTGGTGGGAGCCGCTGCCACTCCTCGTCCTCGATGACGCCCGGCGCCGTCGCGCGGTAGACGCTCGCCGTGCCACCTCGCCGGCGCTCGGTTCGAACCAACTCGAGCCAGCCGTGCCGCAGGAGCACACGCGTGTGGTAGCTGACGAGGTTCAGTGGCTCGCCGGTGCGGCGAGCGAGGTCGCTCGGGCTCGCGGGCCCGAGCTGGTAGGCGGCCAGAAGCCGGTCGCGGAGCGCGTGGGCCAGCAACAGGGACGGGCGTGCCGTCATGTCGTCATCGTGACACGTCCCACGGCCGCCCGCTTACGGGAGCGGGCGGCGCCGGGGACGTGCTCAGTTGCCCTTCCAGAACCCGGACTCACCCGCCACCGGACGGTCCGCAACAACGATGTTCACGCTTGCTCACCCCCTTGTCTGCGCTCGACCTCAGGACATTGGGTGATTGGATCACTACGTGGCCTCCAAGACCAGACACGAATCCGTCCGGGTTCGGCCGACATGCCGGCCTACCAGCGCACGGGGTCGAGCCCGGGCTCGAAGCAGAACTCGGTGACCACCGCGCAGTCGAGCGCGGTCGCCACCCACGCCCCCGCCGCCTCCAGCTCATCCATCCAGCCCGCGCATCGAGGCGATCCCGCCGTCAGCCGCTCCGATACCCGCGCGATCGCGTCCGCCAAGCACGTCTCGACCAGTTCCACCACGAGGTCGGCGGGCCCGGTGACGACCGAGCCGGGCAAGTCCGTCTTCATCCGCGTCAGCAGCCGCAAGGCCTCCCGCGCACGATCCAGCTCGTCCCGCTCGCCCGCGGAACGGAGCTCGACGACACGGCGTTCGAGCGCGGCGATGCGCTCCCCCACGCCCCGCTCCAACCCGGCCCACTGCGCGGGCGCGACCTCGACCCGCAACGCGTCGCAGACCCCGAGCCCGCGGACGCTGCCCGCCACGCGAGCCGGACTGACGGTACGGTCTTGCTGCATGGGAGTACGGCCTCCTGTGCCGGCCCCGGGGCGTTGGCGCGCCGCCGGGGCACTTTTCGTTTGCGGTCGGAGACTACGAAGCGGGTCGGCGGAACGGCCGCGGCCGACGGCCCGATCAGCGGCGTCGCTCGCGTGGACACGGTTGGTGACGAACGACGAACGCCCCGGACTGAGCCGGGGCGTTCGCGTGGCGTCTCAGCTAGGTCAGCTGACGTTGAGCGCCGTGTCGTCGACGACGAAGGAGGTCTGCAGCGAGGTGTCCTCGGTGCCCGTGAACTTCAGGACGACGGTCTGCCCGGCGAAGCCCGCGACGTTGATCGTGCGGAGCTGGTAGCCGGCGGCCTTGTTCAGGTTCGAGTAGGTCGCCACCGTGTTCGCGCCGAGCGTCACGGTCAGCTTGTCGAACTGGGTCGTGGTGGTCGTCTCGGCCGAGTCGATGTGCAGCCAGAACGAGAGGCTGTAGTTCGTGCAGCCGGCCGGGATCGCCACCGTCTGCTGGAGCGTGTCGGTGTGGGTGGTGCCGTAGCCGTTCATCCAGGCGAAGCGGGTGCCGCCGTGCGCGGTCTGGCCGGCGTAGGCGCCGATCACGTTCGGGGTCGACGTCCACGGCGCGGTCGCGGTCTCGAAGCCGGGGTTGCCGAGCTTGTTGCCCGGGCTGGCGCAGACCGGCTGCTGGGAGATCGTCCAGTTGATCGTGACGGAGCTGTTCACGCCGCCGGAGGTCGCCGTGATCACGGCCGCGTAGGTGCCCACACTGCTCGGAGTACCGGAGATCAGGCCCGTCGAGGCGTTGATCGACAGACCGACCGGCAGCCCCGTGGCCGACCAGGCGTACGTGCCGGTGCCACCCGTGGCGGTCATCTGCAGCGACACGGCGGTCCCGAGGCCAGAGGTCTGGTTGCCCGGGTTGTTGACCGCGACGGCGGCGCCGATGGTGCACGTGGGATCGGCGGCCTGGGCCGGGACGCTGATCGCGTCCCACGCCGCCTTGACGGTGTTGTAGGCGTTGCAGTTGGCGGGGAAGAGGTTCTTGGCGGCGGTGAGCGTGGCGGTGCGGTACTTGAGGTACGTCATGCCGCTCGTCTTGGTCAGCATCGCGTTGTAGAAGATCTTGCCCGCGGTCTGGATGCCGAGCCCGGTGACCGCGGCGCCGTTGCAGGTCGGGCTGGCGGGCTTGCCGGCCGGGGCCGAGCCCTCGGCGACGAGGTAGAACCAGTGGTTGAGCGGGCCCGCCGCGGCGTGCGTCTCAGCGCCCGGGATCGAGGACGAGTAGCAATCCGGATCGCCGGCCAGCGACGGCTTGTACATGTAACGGATCGGGCCGCTGCCGACGAGGTTGATCTCCTCGCCCACCGTGTAGTCGGGCGGATCGTAGGCCACGGCCTCGTTGGCATAGGCCTCGGTCAGCGCGCCGAAGATGTCACCCGTCGCCTCGGAGACGCCGTTCCCGGACTGCCCGCCGGGCGTGTTGGAGTCGATCGCGTGGCCGAACTCGTGGCCGACGACGTCCAGCGCGGAGATCCACTGGTTGGCCTGGTTGTGGCCGATCGTGACGCCCGTGCCGTCCCAGTAGGCGTTGAGGTCGTTGAGGCCGACGTAGATCGGGAAGCCGCCGCCGGAGCCGTTGATGCCGCTGCGGCCGAACCACGAGCCGAGCATGTCCCACTCCTTGCCGACGCCGAACAGCGCGTCGACGCACCCGGTCTCGATGTTGGTGCCGTCGCTGTTGCCCCAGACGTCATCCGTGCCGGTCAGGACCGCGCGGCTCGACGAGTTGCGGCAGGAGATGCCCGGCCGGGCGGCGTCGGTCATCGAGAACGACGTGCCGGAGCCGGAGGTGCCGATCGTCACCGGCCCGCTCATCCAGCTGTTGCCGGTGCCGTCCACGACCTCGTCGCGGGTGGAGATGACCTCGCCGGTCTTGGCGTCGGTGAGCACGTGCAGCTTGCTCGGCATCGCGCCCTTCTGACCGGTGACGATGGTCTCGTAGGCGAGCGTCGGCTGGTCGGCGGTGGCATCGACGACCAGGTCGGTGCTCTGGACGTCATTCACGCCCGGGACCTGCGAGCTCGCGGTCTGCGCGGCCTGCGCCGCCGAGAGGCTCGGCGTGGTCGAGACGTTGATGGTCTCGTCCTGCGCGACCGCGGTCGAGGCGACCTGGCCGTCCTTGGTGACGACGACGAAGTCGCCGCCGACGACCGGCAGCCCCTTGTAGCTGCGCTCGTACGGCACGTACGACAGGCCTTCCTTGGTGGTGACGACGTCACCGCGGTGGAAGGAGTCCGACGAGCTCACGTGGAGCTTGGAGGGACGCGACTTGAGGTAGTCGGCGGCCCTGTCGGCGGGTGAGTTGGCCGCCTGAGCGGTCGAGACGGTGACTCCCAGCAACGTCATTGCAGCTACGACGATCGAGACCCTGCGATGCATTCGTGCGTGGCTCCTTGCCGGCGATGTGAACGACGGCATCCTTTGAAACCACGCTGACGTGGCGCAGACGTTCCGCTGACGGGCCGCGTCCGCGGCTCCTATTGGCCCTTCTGGATCCGCTTGAACTCCGTGACCTTGGCCCGCCAGTTGGTGGCCAGCGCCGCGGGTGCGCCGGAGAGCAGGACGAAGCTTCCCTTGTCGTAGTGGGCGGTCAGGTAGACCAGGTTGGACTCGTAGTCGTAGATACCGCGCGTGATGCCGGTCGCGGACTGGCCCGAGACCAGGAACTCGAAGTACGGCGTCTTGTCGACCTGCTCGCCTTTGGAGAACTTCTTGAGCCCGTCACCGAGGCCGGGCTTGGGCAGCTTGCCGTGCGAGTTGCCATGGGCGGCCGTCGTGTCCGGGTTCGACGAGAGCTGGATCGTGCAGGCCGAGAGCTCGGCCTCGAGCGCCTGTGCCTCCGGGGCGCTGAACGTCGCCCACTTGACCGTGGTCACGTCGCCCTTCTTCTTGACGGCCTGGCCGAGGATCGTCCAGCGATTCTCATCGCGCGGAGCGGCGGCGGCGGCCAACGTCTTCGCTATCGCCTGGTAGAGCTCCAAGTCGGAGTCGAACTCGCGCTCCTTGCCCTTCTTGTTGTCGCCGATCCAGTTCCTGGCCTCGGCGGTGAGCGCCTTCGCGTCGACGCCGGGAAGCGCCTTCTTGATGGCGGGCGTGACGGGCGGAGGCGCCTTGAGCAGCGACTTGTTGACCTTGACCGTGCGCTGGAGCATTGCGCCGACGGCGTGATTGCCGGCCGTCCGCTGCAGCGCGAGGACGCGCCCGCCGGCATCCGCCGACCGCTCCTCCTCGAGACGCGCAGCGTGTTCGTCCTCCCTGCGCCGGGACTTGTGACGGACCGCCATCGGGCCGACGCTAGTGCCGGCCCGACTGCCCGGGGTGCCACGACCCGCCCCGGAAACCGGCGTGACGTCACACCCGCGCGTTTGACGCCGTCTCGCCCGCGCGACGCGTGTTCGCGCGGTGACAGATTCAAGCTCCACCGCATCCCGCCGAGACCTAGTGGAGATGCTCCGTCTCCTCATCGCGTGCGCGATCGTGTTCGTCAGCTGCGCCGGCGCCACCCTCGCGATCGGCGCCAACGAGCTGCACGCGACCGCGCGGGTCCTGGAGGCGCAGCCGCGGGTGGAGATCCCGAAGGCCACCACGCCCGAGCCGACCGGCGCCGCCAAGACGATCCTGCTGATCGGCTCCGACCATCGCGCGACCGCCGCCAAGAGCGATGCCCGCTCGGACACGATGATGCTCGTCCGCCTGAACCCGCGGGCGAGCGCGGTGACCGTGCTCTCGATCCCGCGCGACCTGCAGGTGACGATCCCCGGCAAGGGCACCGCGAAGCTCAATGCCGCGTACGCGTACGGCGGGGCCCCACTCACCGTCAAGACGATCCGCCGCCTGCTCGGCATCGGCGTCGATCACGTGATCGACGTCGACTTCGCCGGCTTCCGCGCGCTCGTGGACCGGCTCGGCTGCGTGTACACCGACGTCGACCGCCGCTACTTCAACCGCAACGTCGGCACCGCCGCCACCAACTACGCGTCGATCGACATCCAGGCCGGTTACCAGCGGCTCTGCGGCAGCGACGCGCTCGACTACGTCCGCTACCGCCACGGCGACAACGACCTCGTCCGCGCCGCGCGCCAGCACGACTTCCTGCGTCAGGCGCGCGGGCAGTTCGGCGTCAAGGAGCTGCTCGGCGACCGGCGCGCCCTGCTGCGGGCGCTCGGCGAGCACACCCGCACGGACATTCGCGGCACCAAGCAGGTGGCCGAGCTCGTCAAGCTCGCAGCCGACGTGATCGGCAAGCCCGTCCAGGAGGTGCCGTTCCCGGCAACGCTCGGTGCCAGCTACGTCTACGCCACGCCGACCGCGATCCGCGCGGCCGTACGCCGATTCGAGCATCCGACGGTCGCCGCCGCGACGAAGACGTCCCGTCGAGGCGCCCCGAAGCCCACCCGCATCCCGCAGGGCGAGACCGCCACGCGCGTCTACACCCTCACCGACACCCACGGCACGCGCCACCGCGCATCCCGTCGCTCGGTGCGGATCGGTCTCGGCGAGTACTACGGGATCCAGAGCACGGACTGGACCGACCCGCCGATCCTCGCCGCGCCCGACGTACGGCGCGGCACCTTCGAGCTCTTCTACGACGGCCGCCGTCTGCGCCGCGTCGCGCTGCAGACCGACAAGGGCTCGATGTGGGTGACGAACACGCTCACGCTCTCGCTGACCAACGCGCAGATGCTCGCCATCGCGCGTCAGGCGGCCAAGTCGACCGTGACCGGGTCGGCGAGCAGCCGCCCGCGCAACGTCAGGACGGCGCGGCCCGCGGCGTGATCGTCCGGCTCGAGGAGCCCGTCGGCGACGTGACGCTCGGCGGCGGCGCGACCGTCGCGCGTGAGTTCGCCCAACGCGACGCCTGAGCGCAGCCGCAGCCCGAGCATCACCCGCTCGAGCCGGACCTCGTCCGCACCGGGCAGCTCCCGCGCCGCCGCGGGTGACATCGACGCGGCGAGCCGCTCGCCCCACGCCCGCGGGTGCAGCACGTTCCACCAGCGCACGCCGCCGACGTGGCTGTGTGCGCCGGGCCCGGCGCCCCACCAGTCGCCCCCGCTCCAGTAGCCGAGGTTGTGGCGGCACCAGGCGGCCTCGCTCCGAGCCCACGAGCAGGTCTCGTACCACGCCATGCCGGCCTCGGCCAGCACGCGCTCGGCGGTCTCGAAGCGGTCGACGATCACCGCCTCGTTCGGCACGACCAGCTCGCCGCGGCGCACTTGTGCGGCCAACCGCGTGCCCGGTTCGACGATCAGCGAGTAGGTCGAGAGGTGATCGGGCGCGGCACTCAGCGCCGCCTCGAGTGACATCAGCCAGTCCGACGCGGTCTCCCCCGGCGTGCCGTAGATCAGGTCGAGGCTCACCTGCTCGAACCCCGCGGCGCGCGCCTCGGCGACCGCCTGCTCCGGCCGCCCGGGCGAATGGACGCGGTCGAGGATCGCCAGCACGCGCGGGACCGCGCTCTGCATTCCCAGCGACACGCGCGTGAACCCGGCTTCTCGCAACGCCGCCAGCTTGGCCGGATCGACCGACTCGGGGTTGGCCTCGGTGGTGACCTCGGCAGCGGCCTTCAACCCGAACCGCTCGTCGATCCGCCGCAGGATCGTCGTCAGATCGGCCGCGGACAGCAGCGTGGGCGTCCCGCCGCCGAAGAAGACCGTGTCGACCTGCGGGGGCGAGCCGAGCACCCGCGCCGCGAGGTCGATCTCGGCGAGCACCGCGGCGACGTACCCGCTCGCCTGCTCGGCGCCTTGCTCGCCCGGCACGTACGTGTTGAAGTCGCAGTAGCCGCAGCGCGTCGCGCAGAACGGGACGTGCACGTAGAATCCGAACGGTCGCGTCCCGACGCCGTCGAGCGCCGCCTCCGGCAACGCGCCGTCGGCGGGTGCGGGATCTCCTGCGGGAAGTCGGGCCACGGCCGGATGAGTCTAGATTGGCGGCGTGCCCTTCCTGACCGCCGAATGGCTGAACGTCGCCGCGGTCACGTTCGCCGCCGACGAGGAGCAGCTGCTGCCATACCTCCCGCGGGGCGCCACGATCGACACGCTCGAGGGCTCCCCGCGCGTGAGCCTGGTGGCGTTCGAGTTCCGCCGCACGCGGGTCCGCGGGCTGGCGATCCCGCGCCACATCGCGTTCCCGGAGATCAACCTGCGCTTCTACGTGCGCCACGGCGGCGAGCGTGGCGTCGTGTTCATCCGCGAGCTCGTGCCGCGGCGGGCGATCGCGGCGGTCGCGCGGCTGCTGTACAACGAGCCGTACGAGCGGATCCCGATGCGCTGCGGCGTGACGCCCACCGAAGGCGGTGGCGTCGAGGTGTGGCACCGGTTCGGGCGCACCTCCGCCCTGACCATGAAAGGCGCCGCCGACGCGGTCGTCCCCGAGGCCGGAAGCGCCGCCCACTGGCTCACGGACCACTCGCTCGGCGTCGGCCGGCGCCGCGACGGCGCGACCTTGCTCTACAACGTCGCGCACCCCACCTGGGCGCTGCGCGAGGTTGAGGACCTCGGCCTCGACGTGGACTTCGGCGCCGTCTACGGCGCGGAGTGGGCGTGGCTGGCGGACGCGACGCCGAGCCACCTCTCGCTCGCCGTCGGCTCGCCGATCACCGTCTCGCCACCTCAGCGCTGGGACGCGCGGACCAGCCCGGTCTCGTAGGCGAAGATCACCGCCTGCACCCGGTCGCGCAGGTCGAGCTTGGCGAGGATGCGCCCGACGTGGGTCTTCACGGTCGCCTCCGAGACGACGAGCCGCGCCGCGATCTCAGCGTTGGACAACCCACCCGCCACCGCCAGCAGCACCTCGCGCTCGCGCTCGGTCAGCGGGTCGAGGCGCTCTGAGCGGGTCGCGGGCGCGTGCGCGTCGGGGAACTGGTGCGCGTAGGCGTCCAGCAGGCGGCGGGTGACGCTCGGCGCCACGACCGCGTCCCCGCCCGCCACCGCGCGGATCCCCGCCAGCAGCTCCTCCGGCGGCGCGTCCTTCAACAGGAAGCCGCTCGCGCCCGCGCGCAGGCCGCTGAACGCGTACTCGTCGAGGTCGAACGTGGTGAGGATCAGGACCCGCGCGTCGCTCCCCGAGGCGACGATCCGGCGGGTGGCTTCGATCCCGTCCAGCTCGGGCATGCGGACGTCCATCAGCACGACGTCGGGCGAGGACTCCGCGGCGCGGGCCACGGCTTGCTCTCCGTCAGCCGCCTCGCCCGCGACCTCCATGTCGGGCTGCGCCTCGAGGATCATGCGGAAGCCCATGCGCAGCAGCGGCTGATCGTCGGCGAGCAGGACCTTGATCACGCCGCGCTCCCGAGCCGTGTGCGCACGCGCCACCCGCCCTGCGGCGCCGGACCCGCCTCGAGCTCGCCGCCGTAGACCGCCGCGCGCTCGCGCATCCCGTTCAATCCTTGCCCGCCGGCGGCGACCCGCGACCGGCCGTGGCCGTCGTCGGTCACCTCGACCTCGACGCCGTCCGCGTCGTAGTGCAGCCGGACGGTCGCGCTCGCGTCCGTTCCCGCGTGCTTCAAGGTGTTCGTGAGCGCCTCCTGCACGAGTCGGTAGACCGTCAGCTCTGCTCCCGCCCCCAACGCGACAGGCTCGCCGGAGGTCTCCAGGCGGGCGTGCAGACCGGCGGCGCGGACCTGCTCGAGCAGCGGCTCGAGATCGGCCAGACCGGGCTGGGGCGACAACGCCGTGGCATCGTCGGAGCGCAGCACGCCGAGCAGGCGCCGCATCTCGCCCAGCGCATGCCGGCCGGTCTTGGACACCTGCTGCATCGCATCCGCGGCGTGCTCGCGGCTCGCCGTGTAGCTCGCGCCGTCCGCCAGCGCGATCATCACCGAGAGGTTGTGGGCGACGATGTCGTGCATCTCGCGCGCGATCCGCGCCCGCTCGGCCGCGGCGGCGAGCTGGCTCTGCTGGTCGCGCTCGCGCTCGAGCTGCGCCGCGCGCTCCTCGACCGACGCGAGGTACGCGCGCCGCGTGCGCACGTTCAGGCCGAGCACGACCGCCGCCGTCGCCATGCCGGTGAGCAGGACGAAGCTCGCCACCACAGCGGTGTCGGCCCAGCGCGCGACGGCGAGCACGATGCCGAGCTCGAGCATCGCGGACGCCGCGATCAGGCGCCCGCGCGACTCCTGCGCCGCGACGGTGTAGATCGCGATCAGCAGGGCGACGTCGGAGAACTGGTTGACGTCCGCCAGCCACTGCCCCAACGCGGTCACGGCGATCACGGTGAAGACCGCGAACGGCGCCCGCCGGCGCCAGATCAGCGGAAGCGTGAGCGCGATGCCGAACAGCCGGGCGGTGCCGTGCGAGCCCACGACGCCGAGCGCCAGCAGGACCAGCGTCAGCAGCAGGTCGGCGAGCAGCGGGTGACGGGTCAGGCGGTTCACGCGTCTCGGCGCACCAGCAGAATGGCGGCGAGGGCGATCGTAGCGAGCACGTACGCGCACAACAGGCCGAAGCCGCCCCACGCGCTCAGCGGTCCGCTGGTCGACACCGTCGTGATCGTCAGCCCCGCCGCGGACGGCAGGTAGGGCCCGATCTTGTCGCCCTTGGGCAGCACGTCGACGATCACGGGCACGACGAAGAGCGCGAGCGTGAGCGTCGTGATCGCCGCGGCGGTGTTGCGCATGAGCGCGCCCAGCGCCAGCCCGAACGCGCCCATGGCCCCGAGGAAGAGCCCGCAGCCGAGGACCGCGCGCAGGACGTGCGGGTCGCCGAAGGACGCGTCGACGTGCTTGGTGGAGAAGATCGCCTGGCCGAACACGAACGCCAGCACGCTCGCGATCGTCCCGAGCACGAGCGTGACGGTGAGGAACACCCCGAGCTTGCTCCACAGCACCGGCAGGCGGCGCGGGACCGCCGCGAACGTGGAGCGGATCGAGCCGGTCGCGTACTCGCCCGTGACGACCATCGCCCCGAGGACGCCGAACGCGATCTGGGCGAGGTAGATGCCGCTGAGGCTGCGCTCGACGGCGTTGTAGCCCGCGGTCGGCGTGCCCTCCTGCCAGTCGGACACGCTCAGCCACGGGACGAAGAGGCCGAGGCCGACGACCAGGCCGAGCGCGATCAGCAGCGACAGCCGGCTGGACCGCAGCGAATGGAGCTTCGTGAACTCCGAGGCGATCACCCTCATGTCGCGTACTCCACGGCGTCGCGGGTGAGCTCCATGAACGCGTCCTCCAGTGAGGCCTGGCGGGTGGCGAGCTCGTGCAGCGTCAGGCGGTGCGCCGCGGCGCGCTCGCCGATCGCGTCCGTGGTGAGGCCTGACACCTCCAGCACGCCGGGCTCGTCGGAGCCGATCGTGACGCCCTCGGCCATCAGCAGCTCACGCAACCGCGCCGCGTGCGGCGAACGGACCCGGACGACGGCCGGCGAGGACTGCGCGATGAAGTCGGCGGTGGACGTGTCCGCGAGCACGCGCCCGCGGCCGACGACGATCAGGTGGTCCGCGGTCAACGCCATCTCGCTCATCAGATGGGATGACACGAAGATCGTGCGACCCTCGGCAGCGAGCCTGCGCAGCAGCGTGCGGATCCAGTGGATGCCCTCGGGGTCGAGGCCGTTGACCGGCTCGTCGAGCACGAGCGTGTCCGGGTCGCCGAGCAGCGCCGAGGCGATGCCGAGCCGCTGGCCCATGCCGAGCGAGAACGTCCCGGCGCGCTTGCGGGCGACCGGCTGCAGGCCGACCAGCTCGATGACCTCGTTCACACGCGCGCGAGAGATCCCGTGGGTCTGGGCGAGGGCGAGCAGGTGGTTGAACGCCGAGCGGCCCGGATGGATCGAGCGCGCCTCCAGCAGCGCGCCCACCCGGTGCAGCGGCGCCGGCAGGTCGCGGTAGCGGGTGCCGTCGATGGTGACCTCGCCCGTGGTGGGCGCGTCGAGCCCGACGATCATCCGCATCGTCGTGGATTTGCCCGCGCCGTTCGGCCCCAGGAAACCGGTCACCACCCCCGGCCGCACCGTGAACGAGAGCCCGTCCACGGCCGTCTTCGCGCCGTAGCGCTTCGTCAAGTCGATCGCTTCGATCATCGCCGGCCAAGCTACGGCCGCGTTTCTGTCGCGAACAACCGTCTCGAGGCTGATCTTTCGCGAAGGGTCAGGTACGACCTGAGGCGTACGGGTCGAGCGCGGCGACCGCTTCACGCGCGGCCAGGACCAGACGGTGCGCATCCCCGCTGAAGTGCAGCGGCCCGCCGGCGTCGCTGAGCAGCACTCGCACGCGCGCCACACCACGAGCGTCCACCACTGCGGCGGATTCGAGGTGCTCCGCCAGCGCGAGCAGATCCGAGCTGGCCGACGCGACGTGGGTGCCCGGCCATCGGGCCGGCGGCAAGGACGGCCGTCGTGAGCTTTCGGCGACGCCCCGCAACGCGCGCGCCAACTGTCGGCGCACGGCCGGCGAGATCAGCCGCCGCGCATGCAGCGTCAACGCGACCTCGGAGTCCGGGACGGCGCCGCCGGCCAGCGCGCGGTCGAGCGCGGCGACGCGCAGACGCGCGTTCACCCGCGCCGCGAGCGTCACCCGCTGCAGCATGCTGCCGCCGCCCGGCAGGTCGACGAGCACCACACGCTCTGCCCGTCGTCGCTGAACACGTGCACCGATCATCTCGACACCAGAGTCTGATCGCCAGACGCGGCGGCCGGATCGGGAATCCTGTCCGACTTTCACGACCGGCGATACGCATGCGACGGCAGCGAGGCCTTACGCGGGCGACATCTACGACGGTCCTAGCACGGGCCGTCGTAGCGGCAACTCACGAGGCGTGGGCGTTCCACGGGGCTTCCGGCGTCGATCGACCAGGCGAGCCGGACGAACTGGGCGTGCGTCCACCCGAGCGGCGTCGCCGAGCCCGTGCCGGTCCCCACTGTGTGACCGCTCGCCGGCGGGTTGTCGTCCCACACCTGCTCGGGCAGCATCAGCCCGTCGTTGGCGGTGTTCGCGATGGCGTCGAGGCGTGTCTTCGCGGCTGCTCGCGCGGCCGCGACCTTGCCGGTGAGCTGCCCGGCGGCGAGTTCGTACTCGCCTCGCTCGCCCGCGAAGATCGGCCACAGGCGTCCGATGCCGTCATTGGTCCCGAACGGCCGGCCGTCCGGGGTCTCGCCGTAGCCGTCGTGGTTGAAGCGGTGCCAGAACTGCCCGGTCGGGGTGTCGACGCCGAGCTCACGGTCGACCACGGGCAGGGTCGAGAGCACGTCGGGGTCGTCGGCGCGCAGGACGCCGAGGCGCACGAGCTCCAGGAAGCTCGTGTCGACGACCGTTCGCTGGTCGACGGTCGGACCGCCGTCGGCGAGCGTGTAGGTGGTGCCCGCGTTCGCGTCGCCGTCGATGCTGAGTCGCAGGAAGTAGGGCGACGCCGACAGCGGTCCGTTGGTGGTCACGGTCCACTGATCGAGGCGCGAGCGCCAGTCGTCGGCGATCGAGCGGTAGCGGGCGGCCTCCGCGGTCGCGCCGTTGGCCTGCGCGATCTGCGCGGCGCACACCAGCCCGGCGATCTCGGCGCCGATGCTCGCGGGCGAGTAGCCGGTCGCGTTCTCCCAGCGCTCCTGCGTGACCGGGCCCTTCGCGAGGATGCACTCCGCCGCGCGCTGGACGTGGCTCCAGGTGCCGGCGTCGGTGCGGCCGAGTTGGGATGCGAGCAGGATCGGGTCGGCGACCTCGTCGAGCTGCAGGCCGCCCCAGTGCGGGGAGCCGTCGAGGTTGGAGTTCTGCGGCAAGCACCCGTCGGGCTGCTGCTGGCGCGTCCAGAGGTAGTCGAGCGCCCGCCCCGCGGCGGCGCGGTCACCCGCCGCGATCTGGGCCGTGGCCATCTGGTAGAGATCGCGCGACCAGACGAGGTGGTACGGCCCGTTGTAGCCAGGGATCAGGCCCCACACCCACGCCATCGTCGGCGACGCGATCTCGGCGCCGCGGAAGGTCTTGTCCTCCGAGGCCGCGAGGACCATGAGCGAGACGTCGTAAAGCTCCTCGTGGCCGGCGACGCTGCGCGGCCGCGAGCGGCCGGCGAGGTAGTCGTGCCAGCCGGTTCGGTACGCGCGCTCGGCGGCGCCGTAGCCGGCGGCCAGCGAGGCGTTGGCGGCCGACCGCGCCGCCGAGGCAGAGGTTCCGAAGCCGAGGGCCAGCGTCGCGTCCTGGCTTCCCGCCTTGCCGGTCAGCTCCAAGCGGCCGGTCTGGACGACATTGCCGTTGGGCGCCGAGGTGTAGTTGGCGTTCATCTCATAGTCCGCGTGCAGGTCGCTCCAGCCATCGCTCGTGCCGAGATAGCCGCTCGAGGTCTTCGTGAACGCCGGGGAGGCGACCAGCGCGCTGGCCGCCTTGGCGTCGGACGCCACCAACGCGCTGCCGGCGGTCGAACCGGAGTCGTCGTCCCCGTTCCCCGACAGGCTCGGGTCATACAGCGCGTACAGCCGGAGCGGCTTGTTGGTGAGCGACTCGAAGTGAACCCGGATCAGCAGCACGGCGCGTTTCGGGTCCGTCGTGTAGGTCTTGGTGATCCGGTAGCGCCCCTCCGGGTCGGTGTTGACCTGGCGGTAGGAGAGGCTGCGCGAGTCGGTGAGGCTGAGCGCGTGGCTGGTGTCCTCGCGCTCACGATCGACCCACGACCTTCCGTCACTGACCGCGAACTGCAGATCCCGGACCGCCGGGGTGCCGAGGTCCGGGTAGTAGACCTCGGTCAGCTCGCCCGCGCCAAGGGTGTGCCAGACGGTGCTGGCCGACGTGGTGGACGTTCCGAACCCGTCCTTGTCGCCGGGCGTCCACAGTGCGGACGCGCCGGGTGCGCCAGGCGCCACGCCGCTTGTCGCCCCGGCGGGCGGCGTGGCGATGAGCGCGCACGCGAAAGCAAGACCCAGGATCCCCGCGATCCGTCGGTAGGTCATCAGTTCCTCCCAGACTCGAAACGCAACCTGCCGCAGTTCGTGCTACCCCGTTGGACCCGCGCCTATCCTGGGCCCGGTGATTCGGCGAACAATGCGGGCGATCCGGCTCACGACGCCTGGCGTAGACGGGCTTGGACTCGAGACGGTCGACACGCCGCCGCTCGAGGGCGGTGAAGTGCTTGTCGAGGTCCACGCCGCCGCGATCACGCGTGGCGAGCTCGAGTGGCCGCTCGACCGGCTCCCGGCCGTTCCCTCCTACGAGCTCTCCGGGGTCGTCGCGGCGGTCGCGGACGACGTCGACACGGTGGCGGTCGGCGACGCGGTGTACGCGTTGACGCCGTTCGACCGCGATGGCGTCGCCGCCGAGTACGCCGCCGTACCCGCCTCGACGCTCGCCCCGAAACCCTCCACGCTCACCCACGCCGAAAGCGCGGCACTCCCCCTGCCGGCGTTGAGCGCGTGGCAGGGGCTGTTCGTTCACGGCCGCCTCCAGCCCGGCGAGCGGGTGCTGGTCCACGGTGCGGTCGGCGGTGTCGGCCAGTTCGCGACTCAGCTCGCGCGCTGGCGCGGCGCTCACGTGATCGCGACCGCTTCGCCCCAAGCGTTCGATCGGGCACGCGCACTGGGCGCTGACGAGGTGATCGACGGCCGTACAGAGCTCGACGACCGGGTCAGCCCGCTGGATGTCATCTTCGACACCGTCGGCGGCCACATCCTCGAGCGCGCACCGGAGCTGCTCGCGAACGGCGGCCGTCTCGTCACCGTCGCCGAGGAGCCGCCCGGGGAGGGCACGTACTTCGTCGTGGAGCCGAGCCGGGAACAGCTGGTCGAGCTCACCCGCCTTGTGGAGGACGGCAAGCTTCGCGTCGCCATCGACTCGACCTTCGAGCTCTCCGATGCGGCTGACGCGTTCAAACGCAGCCTCGCTTCGGGCAAGCACGGCAAGGTCGTCATCCTCGCCCGCGGCACGCAACAGGGATAGTCGGCAACCTGCCGGCAAGCCCCGGGCAACCCCGGGTCGGCAGGGTTCGTGGTCTCCCCAGTTTGAAAGGACCACTCCCTAGATGACAGTCGCGCAACGCTGGACGCTTGCGGTGGTGTGTACCGCCACCGCGATCCTGATGCTGGACATCGCGGTGGTGAACACCGCGCTGCCGTCGATCGGCCGGGACCTCGACGCCGGGATGGGCGGGCTGCAGTGGGTGGTCGACGCGTACACGCTCGCGCTCGCCGCCGTCGTCCTCACGGCGGGCGCGCTCGCCGACCGCTTCGGCCGCCGCCGCCTCTTCGCCTGCGGGCTCGTGGTCTTCACGGTGGCGTCGGCCGCTTGCGCGGCCGCGGGCTCGATCGAGATGCTCCACGCGGCGCGGGCCATTCAGGGCCTCGGCGCGGCGATCCTCTTCGCCACCTCGCTCGCTCTGCTGGCCGACGCCTTCCCGGTCGAGCGTGAGCGGACCGGGGCGCTCGCCGCGTATGGCGCCACGATCGGCGCGTCGTTCGCGATCGGGCCCGCGGTCGGCGGGGTACTGACCACCGCGCTGGGCTGGCGCTGGGTGTTCCTCGTCAACATCCCGATCGGAATCGCCGCGCTGGCGGTCACGTTGCGCGAGGTCCGCGAGTCGCGCGATCCGCGTGCGCCCCGGGTGGACGTGCCCGGCCTGCTCTCGTTCACCGCGGGCCTGTTCCTGCTCGTCTTCGGACTGCTGCGCGGAAACGAGGACGGTTGGGGCAGTGGCGTCATCGTCGCCGCGCTCTCCGGCGCCGCGGTGCTGCTCGTTGCCTTCGTGGCCATCGAGGCGCGTTCCACGCATCCGATGCTTCCGCTCCATCTGCTCCGCTCTCGCGCGTTCACCGGCGCGCAGCTGACCGCGTTCGCGATCTCCGGCTCGTTCTTCGCGATCTACCTCTACTGCTCGATCTACCTCCAGAACGTGCTCGGGCTGTCCGCGATCGAGGCCGGCCTCGTGTTCGTCCCCAGCACGCTCGTCATGGTCGTCGTCTCCGGCGCCACCGCGCAGCTCAGCCAGCGCGTGCACCCCGGCGTCCTCGTCTCCGGCGGCCTGATCCTGGTCGCGATCGGGATGGCGCTTCTCACCGTCGCCCAGGTCGACTCGTCATGGACCGCGTTGCTCCCGGGTATCACGGTGGCGCTGATCGGCACCGGCCTGTTCAACCCGTCCGTCAGCGCCGTCGCGCTGAACTCCGTCCCGGCCGAGCAGAGCGGCCTCGCGGCCGGCATCAACGACACCTTCCGCCAAGCCGGGATCGCGATCGGCGTCGCCGGCCTCGGCGCGCTGATCCCCACCGGCGACCTGCTGCGCGGCGGTTCGGCCGCCGACTACGTCGACGGCATGCACACCGCGCTGCTCGCCGGCGCCGCTCTCGCCGCTGCCGGCGCGATCGCCGGGGCGCTCCTGATCCACAATCGCACGGCAGCGGAGACGGCCACACCCGCGAACGTCGCGTTCGACGCCGACTGACCTCCACCGGACCGCCGGTCCAGCAAGGACCTCGACCGGCGGTCCACGCCGAGGCCTACACGCGTTTGGGGCGGGCCATGGATCGGGTTCGGGCCGGATGACGATGCCCCTGACGACCGGCCGATCAGGGCGTAGCCCCAGCCGCTAGTCCGCGGCTTCCTCGGCTTCGAGTGCTTGGAGGCGGCGCATCGCGTTGATGGCTGCGGGGAAGCCGGCGTACGGTGCCACTTGGATGAGGACTTCGCGCAGCTCCTCGATGGTGAGGCCGACGTTGCGGGCCGCGTGCAGGTGGATGTCGAGTTGGGGTTCGCAGCCGCCCTTGGCGGCCAGCATGGCCACGGCGGCGAGCTCGCGGTCGCGCAGGGAGAGCCCTGGGCGGGTGTAGACGTCGCCGAAGGCGTACTCGACGATGTGGCGGCCGAGATCGCCGAGCGAGTCCACGACGGCTTCGCCGGCGGAGCCGTCGACTTTAGCGAGTGTGTCGCGGCCGCGGGCGTAGCGGTCAGCTGTGGGAGTGGCGGTGCGCAAGCGTGTGCTCCAGGTGCTCGTAATTGGTGATCTTGTAGGTGACGGCGGCGAGATCGCGTTGCAACTCGGCGATCCGCTCCAGCACGCCGTCGCGGTGTTCCTCGAGCAGCGCCCGTCGCGCCGCGACGGTGCCGTCGCCCTGGCGGCGAAGCTCGGCGTAGCGCTGCATGTCGCGGATCGCCATGCCGGTCGCGCGCAGACGCTGCAGGAACGCCAGCCACGCGAGATCCTCGGCGTCGTAGCGGCGTTGGCCGCCGTGCACCCGCATGACCGGGTCAAGCAGCCCGATGCGCTCGTAGTAGCGCAGCGTGTGCGCCGAGAGCCCAGACCGCGCCGCGACCTCCGCGATCGTCAACGCTCCCGACGGCTCCGTGATCGACATGACCGACACGGTACGGGTTAGAGCGCGCTCTAACGCAAGAGCGCCGACGCGCCAAATGCGCCGTGGTGGCGACCGCGGGACTCCTCAGGCGAACTGGTCGCTCGCGAACTCGGCGAGACCGGTTTCCTGGTGCCGACCGACGCTGGCCATCCACGGGCTGCTCGTCAACGTCTGGATCGAGGAACGCGACGAACCATTCGACTGGAGTCTCATAGGCCCGTTGCTCGGCGACGAAGCGCCGACGCGCGCGCTCGACGGTCGCCTCGATCGCGGCGCTCTCACCGGGCTCTGGCGGTCCGACCCATTCACCAAGCCCGTGAACGAACGACTCGACACGATCCGCTCGGGCCTGTGCCCACGCGAACGCATCGGCGAAGGTCGCGAAGTCGCGGGACTCCGCGGCGGTGCCGGCCGTGACGGCTGGGACACTGTCGCCTGACATCCCGTGCCACTTGACCCACGCGGTCGTCATGGCCCGATGATGATGCAGGGCGCGAGACGCTGCGTGCACCGATGAGTTCAGGGCCCTGGGGCGGTCACATGAGCATGCACTTCACCGACCTCTTCGCCGGCGTCCGCGTTCGTGACATCGCGGACGCGCGCGCGTGGTATGAACGGCTGCTCGGGAGCGAGCCCGCGTTCCTCCCCAACGACATCGAAGCCGTGTGGCCGGTCGGCGATCACCGCTGGTTCTACCTCCTCCAGGACGCACCGAAGGCCGGCTGCGCGCTCGTCACCATCATGGTCGCCGACCTCGACGCGACGGTGGCGGGGATCACCGCGCGCGGCATCAAGCCGACGGAGCTCGAGGACTACGGCGAGGCGCGCAAGTACGTCGTCCACGACCCCGACGGCAACGAGATCGGGATCGGCCAGGTCCCGGCCGCCTAGACGAGCTGACGGTCCGCCCTCGTCGCGGGCAGGCGGCTCCGTCCTGTTGGCTCGCGACTGCGGCGATCTACTTAGCTGGGTGCGCAGTTCTCCGCGGTCTTGGGTCGGTCACGTAACGGGTCGGGCGGTCGGGGTGATTGTAGGTGCAAGTGTTTCCCGAACACCTACCACACGCCAGGAATCCCTCCATGCGCAAGTCCAGCAAGCTCATCCTCGCCGCAGGCGCCATCGCGGCTCTCGCTGTCCCGTCGGTCGCGTCTGCGAACACGACGGCGACGTTCCATGCCACGCAGCCGTCCGGTGGCGGTGGCAATTGGGACCACACGTACACCGTCGATGTCAACGCTGACGGCACGTTCACCGGAACCAACGTCATCACCGGACTCGACAACGGACAGACGGCCACGGTCAACGAGACCGTCTCCGGCACGCTCGCTGACGGCGACCACGACGGCTACGCCGATCACGTCACGCTCACGGCGAATCGCGGCAGCGGCTTCTACACGTTCCAGTGGGGCGTCAACGACGCGCCCATGGACGGCGTCGCCGACAACATGGACGCCGGCACCACCAGCTACGCGTGGGCGAAGGACTGGCAGGGCAGCGCGCTCCCGATCACGTTCACCGCTCCGAGCGCGCGCCTGTTCGCTGTCAGCGACAGCACCGACTACAAGAACCACGGTCAGTACGTCAAGTCGCAGGGCGGCGGCAAGGACGCGGCGCAGTCGTCCATCGGGATGCCTGAGCAGTCGCAGAAGAACAAGAAGTAGTCGCGGTCGCCGAGATCGACAGTGACGGCCACCGACGACCTCGACGGCACGACCGAGCAGCTCGTGCCCAACGACACGGGACCGAGGGTCTCGCCGCTGCGTCGGAGGCGCGGAACGCTCAGTCGCAGCCGAGAGCTGCGAGCTGGTCCATCCCGAACTGCGTCAGGGCCGTGAGGCCCAACGCGTCCTTGTACGCCTCGCAGAAGTCAGTCGGGGTCTGCGCGCCGCCACCGCCGCCGTGCGGGGGCGGCGTCGGCACCGGCGTCGGGGTCACCACCGGCGCGCACGAGGTGGGGTCGTCCAGCAGGCATGGGTTGTCGATCGGATGCAGGTGCGTCTTGGTCACACCGGTCAGGTCGACCTGGCTGACGATGGCCGCTCCCGCAGCCGTGGGCACGGCGAGACCGATGGTGAGCGCAGCCAGAGTGAGAGAGAGTCGTGATCGGAGCATGCGCAGCTATTCGCTCCGTCCCCGCCGGTTGGATCACCTTGTTGCTGGTTCAGCTCATGGCGTAGAGGAGGTTCATCGGGTTCTTGATCGCGACGTGCTCGATGCGTGTGAAGCCCGCTTGCGCGCAGAGCTCGTGGACGCGTTCGGGCGGGCATCCACAGGCTCCGAGGCCGGGGCTGCCGCTGTGCAGCGAGGTCGGTAGGCAGTACAGGAGGCTGATCCCGTACAGCAGGGCGGCCAGCGGGCCGACGTTCTCGGCGGGATCGTCGGCGCAGTTGAGCTCGAGGAGGAGGTGGGTCCCGCCGGGGCGCAGGGCGCGGGCGATGGTGCGCAGGAGGGCTTCGGGATCGCTGCTGTCGTGGAGGACGTCGAATGCGGTGATCACGTCGTAGGTGTCCGGGAGTCCGGCGGCGGCGTCGAGCGACTCGAAGCGAACGCGGTCGCCGACTTGCGCGGCTTCCGCGGCGGCGCGGGCATGCTCGATGACAGTGGGGAAGCTGTCGTAGCCGACGAAGGTCGAGCGCGGGTAGGCGGCCGCGAGCGCGATCAGCGCCTCGCCGGCGCCGCAGCCGACGTCGGCGACGTGTGCACCCGCGGCGAGGCGCTGGTGGAGCCCCGCGGCGGGAATCCATTCCTGGACGAGCTCGTGGCGGTACCAGGGGAGCGAGACGCGGCGCTGACCGTCGAACGTCGCCGATGGGTAGTCGGCGAGCGCGACTCCGGCCCCAGAACGGAAGGCGCGTGTGATGTGGTCGAGCATGGCGAGCTCGCCGCCGAGGGCCTCGTAGGCACCCGCGACGAAGGACGGGCCGGCCTCCGCGGCGAGGACGTCGACGTGCGACCGGGGCAGCACGAAGCGCTCGCCCGCGCGCTCGAGATAGCCGGCGGCGGTCATGCCGCGCAGCCATTCGCGCGCGTAGCGTTCGCTGACCGAGGCGCGCGCGGCGAGCTCCGAGCTCGAGGCGGCGCCGTCGCGCGCGAGGCTGCGGAACAGCCCGAGCCGGTCGCCGAGGACGGCCAGGACCGTCGTCATCGTGGCGGCGATGTCGCCGAAGACGGTCGCCGCGAACGGCGTCGGCGGCTCGTCCCACGCCTGCACGCCGTGCCAGCGAGCGATGCGCCCGCCACGGAACCACACGAGGGCGTGCTCGCGGACCAACCGGCCGTCGGGGTAGCGGCACTCGATCACGAGCGCGCCGCGCTCGTCATCGATGAACGCGTCGGCGAGCGCGGACTCGATCTCCCGCTCGGCAACCCCGCGCAGCATCGGCAGCACCTCGCCGTGGCCGTGGCGCCGCGCCGGTGCGCTGGGAGTTGTGACATGGTCGATCTCGGTCCAGTCCACGTCCTCGGTGAAGAACGCGAGCAGCG
This sequence comes from Solirubrobacter soli DSM 22325, assembly GCF_000423665.1. Lineage (GTDB taxonomy): Bacteria > Actinomycetota > Thermoleophilia > Solirubrobacterales > Solirubrobacteraceae > Solirubrobacter > Solirubrobacter soli. The sequence goes on from NZ_KE384072.1 coordinate 362,096, forward strand.
CTTCGGGCGACCGCGCGCCGTCCGTGACGGCGGCGGCGAACGCGTCGGTGTCGAATCCGGTCATGGCGACCACTGTGGACCGCTCCCGCAACGGGATCGCAACGGCACCGCAACGCCGTAAGCTCGCGATTGAGATGGTGCGCATCCGCCTGCTCGGGCCGCTGGGGCTGGAGGTCGATGGCGTCGAACGAGACCTGCCGGATCGTCGTCCCGGCCGGTCCCTGCTCGCCTGGCTCGCGCTGCATCCCGGGACGCACACGCGTTCCCGGGTCGCCGGCACCTTGTGGCCCGCGGTCCTCGAATCGAGCGCGCGGGCCAGCCTGAGGACCACGCTCTCGAGCGTGCGGCGAGCGCTCGGGCCTGCCGGCGAGTCCGCGCTGCGAAGCACGCGCGACACTGTCGAGCTCAGCGGAGCGTGGGTGGACGCGCTCGAGTTCGAGAGCCTCGTCACCGCGGGCCGGCTCGAAGCGGCGCTCGCGCTCTGTCGCGGCGACCTGCTCGCCGACCTCGACGACGACTGGGCGCTGAGCGCGCGTGAGACGCATCGCAGCGAGCGTTCCGACGTCCTGCGCCGCCTGGCGGAGAAGGCACCCGACGCGGCAAGCGCGCTGGCGTGGTCGCGTCAGCGGGTCGCGCTCGACCCGTTCGGCGAGGACGCGCACCGCGCGCTCATGGAGGCGCTGTCCGCGGTCGGAGACCGAGCCGCCGCGCTGGCGGTCTATGAGCGCCTGCAGGATCGCCTGCGACGTCAGCTCGCCGTCGCGCCGTCGATCCAGACCCGCGCGCTGGTCGCGTCGCTGCGAACCGGCGGCAGCGTGCCGGCGGGGCCGTTGCCGGTCGCGCTTCCGGCGCGCCGGCGCTTCGTCGGACGCGCCCACGCGCTCGACCGTCTGCGGGCCGCCTGGGCGCGCGCCCAAGCGGGCGAGGGGCGGCTCGCGCTCGTCACCGGAGAGCCAGGGATCGGCAAGACGCAGCTCGCGGCACACTTCGCCGCCGAGCTTCATGACGGCGGAGCGGCGGTGCTGTACGGACGGACGGAAGAGGTCGCGCGCGAGCCCTTTCAACCGTTCGCGCAGTCGGTTTCGGCAAGCCCCGACCGGATCGAGGCGGTCGCCGCGGAGCTCGAGCTCGCGGCGGCAGCGCACGGACTGCTGCTGATCCTGGACGACCTCCACTGGGCCGACCAGCCGACGCTGCGGCTGCTGGTCGAGCTGATGACACGGTGCCCACCGGCGCGCACGCTCGTGCTCGCGACGTCCCGCCAGACGCGCGCGATCGCACCGCTCCTGCGCGGGGCGATCGTCGACGAGCTGCCCCTCGGCGGCCTTGACGAGGACGAGCTGGCCGGCCTCGTCCCCGGCCTCGATCGCGCGTCGATCGCGCGGCTGCGGAGCGAGACCGGCGGCAATCCCTTCTTCGCGCTCCAGGTCGCCGAGCAACTGCGCGAGCGCGGGACGAGCGCGCCGCTCGCCGTGTCCGCCGGGGTCCGCCAGCTCGTCGCCGAACGCGTGAGCGGTCTCGGAGACGACACGACCGGGTTGCTCGCGGCCGCGGCCCTGATCGGGAGCGCCGAGTTCGAGCTCGGAGTGCTCGCCGAGACGCAAGGGCTCGCGCCCGAAGACGCGGCTGCGGCACTCGAAGCCGCGTTGGACGCCGGCTTGCTGACCGAGTCGCCCGGCGCTGACGGGCGCTATGCGTTCGTGCACGCGCTCGTGCGTGACGCGATCGTGGCGAACCTCCCCGCGCCGCGTCGGACGATGCTGCACGCGCGACTCGCCGCGGCACTCGAGCCACGCGCCGGCATCGACCCGGAGCGCCACCTCGCGCTGCTCGCCCACCACTCCCTGGCCGGCGCCGTCCCGCAGGCGGCGGAGTTCGCCGAGCGCGCGGCGGCCGCCGCGGCCGCCCTGCACGCCCACGAGAAGGCGGCAACGCTGCTCGAACGCGCTCTCGAGACCGGCACCGCGCACCGCCGCGGGGTCCTGCACTGCGCCCTCGGCGAGTCGCTTCAGCACACGGGCGAGCGTGGACGAGCGCACACCCACTTCGCCGCCGCGACGGACATCGCTCGCCGCAGCGGCGACGCCGAGTTGCTCGCCCGGGCGGCGCTCAACGGCGACAGCGCGAGCGTCACGGTGCTGTCCGTCGATCATCAGCGTGTCGAACGTCTCGAGGAAGCGGCCGCCCTGCTCACCCCCGGCCCGCTGCGCACCCGCGTGCTCGCCCGCCTGGCGACCGAGCTCGCGTACGACTCCGACGCCGCGAGGCGTGAGGCCGTGGCCCGCCAGGCGCTGGGCGAGGCACGCGCCGCAGGCGAGCCGAGGTCGCTCGCCGCGGCACTCAACGCCCAACACGTCACCCACTGGGGACCCGACCACACCCACGCGCGACTCTCGTGGGCCGAGGAGATGCTGGATCTCGCCCGCCAGGCCGGAGATCGCGAGCTCGCGCTCCAGGCCCGCAACTGGCGGCTCGCGGACCTCTTCGAACTCGGCGACGGAGCGCGGCTCCAGGACGAGCTCGACGCCTACGCCGCGCTGGCGGCCGACGTCGCCCTCCCCGCCTTCGCCTGGTACGTGCCGATGTGGCGCGCGACCCTCGCGCTCCTCGCCGGCCGACTCGCCGAGGCCGCCGAACTGGCGCGACGCGGTCGCGACCTCGGCCGGGCGGCAGGCGACGCGAACGCCGACGCGTTCTGGCGCGAGCATCAGCATGCACGCTGGCTCGCCGGGGAGCGCTACGACGCCTGGGACGCACGCGAGGTCGCCTACGTCGAGCACAGGATCCAGACCTCACCCGCCGGCCACGCCTTTGCCGCTGGGCTGGCGTTCGTCCTCGCGGCCCGCGGCCTGACTGCTGACGCGCAGCGGACGCTGACCAAGGTGGACCTCGCCGCCGTGCCACGCGACACGAATTGGATCTCGACGATGGCGTCGGCCGGCGAAGCCGCAGCCTTGCTCGGCGACCGCGAACGCGCCGCCGCCGTTCGGACATTGCTCGAACCGTTCGCCGAGCGGATGGTCGTCGCCGCGCGCGGGTGCTTTCACTACGGCTCCGTGGCCTACGTGCTCGCCCGGCTCGACGCCACCCTCGGAGACGACACCGCCGCGTGCATCCACTACGAGCAGGCCATCACCCGCGACGAACACGCCGGTGCAACGGTCTGGACCGCACGCGATCGACGCCACCTGGCCCAAGCAGGCGTCTCACCGTGTTGAACCTGGCCGGGGCGTCATGCAGACTCCGGCCGGATGATCGTTCTAGTGGCGGGCGCCGGAGGGCGCGTGGGCGAGCTCGTGGTGGCGTTGCTGCTCGCGCGCGGGCATGAGGTTCGCGGGCTCGTGCGTGGCGCGCAGCAGGCCGAAGACCTCGAAGAACTCGGAGCGATGCCGGTCATCGCGGATCTACGCGGGGACGTCGAGTGGGTGACGGACCGGTGCGACGCGGTCATCTTCGCGGCGGGTGCGCGGCACGCGGCGGATCTGGCGGCGATCGACGCCGGCGGGGCGGCCAAGCTCGCCGAGGCGGCCGCGCGGTCCGACGTGCGGCGGTTCGTCCTCTGCAGCGCCGTCGGGGCGGACCGTCCTGAGCAACGGGACGAGCCGATCCGGACCTTCCTCTCCGCCAAGCACCAGGCGGAGCGGCGGCTGCACGAGCTCGAGTTGCCCTGGACCGTGCTGCGGTTCGGCCGGCTCACCGACGCGTCTGGCACGGGGAGGATCGGGACCGCGCTGCCCGGCGCGGAGCCGGTGACGCTCAGCCGCGACGATGCGGCGCTCACGGCGGTCGAGGCGCTGGACCGCGCCAATCTCGTCCATCGCACCATCGACGTCATCGACGGGGACCGGCACGTCGCCGAGGTCCTCGACGCCGTCGAGCCGGAGCCGTTGCCGCCGTCGCGACCCTCGGGGCTGGCCGCGGGGCAGCCGGACAACCCGACGTCGGCGCGAAACCGGCTCGCGACGGACGCCGGGCCGTTCGACCCGTTGGTCGACTACGAGGGCGAAGGCGAGTTGCCGCCCGAGATCCGCGGCAACGACGACCCCGCGCCCGGCATCCCGTAGAGACGCGCACTCGGCACCGGCCGTCCGCGGGGGACGGCCGGTGCCGGGAGGCTCACGGGGTCGTCGTCGACAGCGTGAACGTCAGGGTCTTGCTGTAGCTGCCGGTGCGCAGCGGCTGGTTGACGCCGATGTGCTGGCGCAGCGTGATCGTCACCGGGTCACCCGACACCGGGCCTGTCCACGCGGCCTTGGAGAACGCGACCTGTAGCGGCTCCGAGAGCGTGTAGGTCCCGTTGGCCAGATACGCCGGGGCCGGGGCCACGGTCAGCGCGGCCTCGCCCGCCGTGCTGGTCACTTCCGCACCCACGCTGGCCTCGTACGTCTTGTCGACGTTGGGTGTGAACGTCCCGAACGAGGCCGGCGCGCCGAGCTTGAGGCTGAGCGTCGCCGGGACGTCACCGCCGACCGTCGTGCCCGCATCCACGCTCGTGTTGAGCGCGCCCACGCGCACGTTGCGGAAGTAGACGTCGTCGCCCGAGCCGTGCATCTGCAGGCCGATGCGGCCGAGGCCGAGCGCCTTGTCCGGGTCGACCCAGTCGTTGATCTTGACGCCGTTGAGGAACACCGTGATCCGGTCCGCCCGGACCTGGATCTCGTACGCGTTCCACTGCCCGGCCGGCTTCAGGGCCGCGTCGCGGGCAGCGGCGTCCGCCGCCTGCTTGCCGTAGATCGAGCCCGTCGTGTGGGAGGGATCGTCCGTCGGGTCGATCTGGATCTCCTCGCCATCGGTGATCGAGGTCTGGTCCGTGCCGGTGCCCTTATCGGGGAAGCCGACGAAGACGCCGGAGTTGTCGTCGCCCGGCATCATCCACTCGAGCTTGAGCGAGTACGGCGCCTTGTAGTCCTGCTTGGTGTACATCAGGCCGAACCCGCCGACGGACTTGATCGTGCAGCCGTCGCGGACGAAGCGCCCGCTGCCGGCGTACTTCCAGCCTTCGAGCGAGGAGTCGGTGCCGTCGAACAGCGCCGTGTAGCCCGCCTCGGGCGTGTACGGCGTCGCGCACGGCGGCGACGGCGGCAGCTCGGGCGGGGCGCCGACGGTGAACGCCTCGAACGTGCCGGTCTCGGCACCCGTGCCGTTGTAGGCGGCCACGCCGACGCTCGGCGCGCCGATCCCGCCGAGGTCGAAGCCGTCGCCCACCTCGGTCCACGTCGTCCCGTCATCGAGCGAGTAGCGGCCGCGCAGCTGGCCGTCACGCGCGTACATCTGGAGCGTGATCGCCTTCTGGGCGTTCGCGGGCAGAGCGGGGCCGTTCTGGTAGCCGTTGTTGCGGCCCAGCTCGGTCGTCCACTCGCCGCCCGGGCGGCGCATGACCACGAGCTTGCCCCAGGCGGAGTTGCCGCTGTACGCGACGAGGCCGGCTTGCAGGTAGTCGTCGGTGCCGTCGATCGAGACCTTGGTCGTGATCGCCCAGCTGCCGTTGGTCGGGCCCGGCTGGAGGATGATGTTCTTGGCGCTGACGGTGCTGCCCGTGATGTCGCCGGAAGCCGCCTTGATGGCCAGCTTGCCGCCGCTCAGCGAGTACCCGGCCGCGTCCTCGTTGAGGACCGTGGTCCAGCGGCACTTGTCCAGCGTGGTGCCGTCGAACGTGTCGTTCGCGGCGACCGTCCCGCACTGGATCGGCTCGTTCTGCTTGAAGTCCAGGTAGTCGACGTTGACGTTGGCCTCGTCACCCGAGTCGAACTTGAGCTGAATGGCGTTGTTGCCGGCCTTGACGGTGATCTTGTCGTTCAGCGTCCGGTAGTTCGGCCACGCGCCCGTGTCCGGGAAGGAGACCTTCTTCTGGAAGACGCCGTTGACGTACAGGCTGAGGCGCTTGGTGCCGGCGAACGGGTTCGGGCCGTTCGCGTAGCCCCAGGTGACGTCCGCGACGCCGTCGGCGAGCGCGTTGACCTGCAGCGTGGTGCTGGCGCCCTGGTTCTGGTAGCCGCCGACGTAGCCCAGGCCGCTGTAGCCCGCGTGCTCGGTCTGCGCGTTGGCGCCGCCGGCGAGCGTGCCCGACTCGGCCTCGTAGCGGGTCGTGCCCGCCGGGGCGAGCCGCAGGGAGTCCAGGTTGACGTTGCCGTCGTCGGTCGCCCCGTACTTGAACTCGATCGTGTTCGCTCCGCCGTTGAGGGCGACCGTGTCGAGGTAGTACCCCCACGTCTTCCAGGTGCCCGTCGAGGGCAGCGTGATCGTGCGGCTCGTGCCGTTGACGATCAGCGTCATCTTCTTCGGGCCCTGGAACGGGTTCGGGCCGTTGGCGTAGTGCAGCGCCATCCGGTAGTCGCCGGCCTTGGCCGTGTTGACGCTGAGCTTGATCGACGACGCCCCGGCGGTCTGGATGCCGGAGACGAAGCCGCTGCCGGTGTAGCCGGCGTGCTCGGTGTCGAACTTCGCGCCGCCCGAGAGGGCGGCCTCTTCGAGCTCATAGGCCCCGTCGCCGACCGGCGCGACGTAGCCCGGGAGCGAGTTCAGCGTGTACCACGCCTCGGTGTTCCACAGCTCCTCGCCGGTGTTGGAGGCGAACGGGCGCTGCGAGCGCACGTGCACGACGCGGCCCGGCTTGAGGCCGTCGACGTGGACCGTGACCTCCTTCTTGTCCGCGGAGATGCTGGCGTCCTTGACGGTCAGGGACTCCTCGTCGACCTTCGGGCCGCCGTACGCCGGAGTGGGCACGTAGCGCCACTGGTCGAACTTGTACGCGTCCTTCAGACGGGCGATCGCGGTGTCGCCGATCGGCTGTGTGTAGGTCAGCTTGAAGCCGCCCTCGATCACGCTCATCGTCGCGAAGTCGAAGACGTTCTTGCCGTTGGGCGTGAGCTTCTGGAGCCCGTAGCGGAGCTTGTTGTCCTCGCCCCAGTTGCCGCCCTCACCGGTACCGCCGACGTAGATCGCGCCGTCCGGGCCGATGATCGTCCGGTTGACGCCGACCTCGAGGCCGGCCGAGTGGCGGAAGACCGCGCCCTGGTACTCGCCGTCGACCTTCTCGAGGAAGCCGCGCTGCAGGCCGCCGTAGGTCAGGTCGCCCCAGAGCATCTGGCCCTTGAAGGGACCGTCCTTGAGCAGGACCGGGTTCGTGGGGGAGTTCGCGATCTCGTTGTGCGGCATCCACAGGACGGGCTGGGTGACCGGCTTTGAGTCGAACGGGCCGGGCGGGTTGATGTAGTGGTTGAAGAAGCGGTCCTGCTTGATCTGGACCATCTTGTTCGCCGGCAGCCAGGCGCCCTGGTTGTCGTTGACGAAGATCCCGCCCTCGGGGCCGAAGCCGATGCCGTTCGGGGTGCGCAGACCGCCGGCGATCAGCGAGACCTGCCACGTCTTGCGGTCGATCTTGATCGCGGTGCCCGGGTTTTGTCCCGGCTGCGGGTCGGTCGTCGCGCCGCCGTTGTTGATGGCGTTGGAGCGAGCGACGTAGAAGTAGTCGTCGTCGTGGATCAGGCCGAAGGCGAACTCGTGGAAGTTGCCGCCGTTGGGCCACGAGGCGAGGCGCTTGTGCTCCATCATGCCGTCGCCGTTGGTGTCGGGCGTGAGCTCCGTGAGCCCCTCGCGCTCGGAGACGTACCAGTGGCCGTCGACGACCTGGATGCCCATCGTGTTCTTGAGCTTGTCGGCGACCTTGGTGTAGGTCACCTGATCCTTGCTCGTGGCGCCCTGGACGTGGTCGACGATGTAGACCTCGCTCGACTCCGGGTTCGGGACCCAGCCACCCGAGGAGACGTCGCCCGTCGTGGTCAGGACCATGCGGCCGTCCGGCAGGAAGTCCATGCCCGAGACCTTCGGCTGGAACGCGTCCGGCCGGATGTTGACGAGGTCGTAGTCGGGGTTGACCGAGTCCAGGCGCAGGCCGTCGCCGGCCGTGTCCGTGACGCCCTCGCAGTACTTGAAGCCCGGGTTGGTGACGCGCACGACGCCCGCCTCGGTGGACAGCACGGAGCTCGGGACGATCGTGTAGGCGCTTGCGCCCGGGGCCTTCCACTCGAGCTTGAGGACCTGCCCGCCGCCGGCCTCGATGTAGTCGATGCGCAGGGCGTGCGTGCCGGCCGTCAGCGTGACGGTGCCCTCCTTGGACGTCTCGCCGTGCAGGCCGTCGTGATCGATGACGACCGCGCCGTCGATGCTCAGCTTGGAACCGTCGTCGCTGGTGATGCGGAAGGCGTAGCTGCCGGCCGTCGCGGCGTTGAGGTTGGCCAGGACCGTCGACTGGAAGTTGTCGGTGGCCCCGAACTCGGCCTCCGTCGTCCAGTTGATGTTCGGCATCAGCTTGTCGACGTTCGGCGTCTGCGCGCTCTTGAGCGTGCACGTCTTCGTCGGTCCGTTGGCGAATTGATAAGTGCGCAACGTGACGCCTGGCTCCTGCGGCGCCTGCGCGGAGGCAGGCCCGGCGAACGCGCCGGCCGCGGCAACTACAGCGACGCCGAGCACGCCAATGCGGCTACTCAGGCGACGACGAACCAATCCGGACAACAGCGACTCCTCCTACACCGACGTCAGTTCGCCCCGAGAAGCTACTAGAGATCGGACACGAAACAAACCGCTTTTGCAGGTTTGACGACCAAAACCTAGCCGTTAAACGAGTAACTGGACTAGGACATCCGTTGGTTCGATCCCCAGAAGGTTCCAGGCCACCAGTTCCAGCGGCCGAACAGGGTCATCGTCGCGGGCAGCAGTAGGCCGCGCACCACCGTCACGTCCAGGAAGATGGCGACCGCCATCGCGACGCCGATCTCCCTGACCTCGGCCAGCTGACCGAGCGCAAAGCCTCCGAACACGACGCCGATCGAGATCGCGGACGCGGTGACGACCGGTCCCGAGGCCGCGATGCCGGTCAACACGGCCCGATCGTCGTCGCCGCATCGGTCCCACTCCTCCTTGATGCGGGCGAGCAGGAACACCTCGTAGTCCATCGAGAGCCCGAACAGGAACATGAACAGCAGCAGCGGCGTCGTGACGTCGAGCGGGCCCGGGAGCAGTAACACGACCACGCCCAGCGTGGCGGCGAGCGTGAGCAGGTTCAGCACGATCGCCTTCAGCGCGATCAGCACGGAGCCCGTGAGAGCGAACAGCAGCAGCGCCGTCGGCAAGCCGACGACGAGCAGGGCCAGCGGCAGCCGCTGCGTCGTGGAGTCCTTGGCGTCCACGAGCTCGGCGGCCGCGCCGCCCACAAGCACCTGCACCGGGGAGTCGAGGCCCCGGATCGCGCGGACCAGTCGCTGCGCGCGCTCGCCGGAGTCGGGGCCCGCGGCGTCGACCTCGATCCCGGTGACCGACGACGGCAGGTCGTCCCTGATCATCCCGTCCTTCGCGTCGGGCAACCGTCTCATCCGCTCGATCAGGCCGGTGACGGCCGGGTCCCTCGGCGCGGCCGCGATCAGCACTTGGATCGGATCGACTGGGCCTGCGGTGAAATCGCGCTCGACCGCCTCGAGCACGCGCCGCTCCTGGGCGTCCGCGGGCAAGGAGCGCGCGTCGCCATCGGCCACCTGGAGGCCGAGTACCGGGATCGACAGCGCGAGCAGCGCCGCGACGACGGTGAGCGCCACAGCTGCTGGACGGCGTTGCGCGAACGCGGCGAGCCGTGCGAGGAGCCCGGTCGCGCTTCGGCGATCGCGGCGCCAGACCCAGGTGCGTGTGCCCGGCGACGGGATGCGGTGATGCGCGACCGCGATCAACGCGGGCATGAGCGTGAGGCCGGCGATCGTCGCCGTGCCGACCGCGAGCACGCCGCCCAGAGCCATCGCCGACAGCAGCGGGTCGGCGAACACGTACAGCCCCGCGAGCGCGATCGCGACGGCGAGGCCGGAAACCAGCACCGCACGGCCCGCGCCGGCCATCGTCCGACCCAGCACGTCGGAAACCGGCGCGTCCGGGGTCGCGGTGCGCTCCTCGCGGAAGCGCGCGATGACCAGCAGGCTGTAGTCGACGGCGAGCCCGAGCCCGAGCAACGTCACGACGTTGACGGCGAACTCGCTGATCGCCACCACACTCGCGAGCGCGTCGAGCACGAGGAGTGAGCCCGTGATCGCCGCCAGGGCGACGAGCAGCGGGATCAAACCGGCGAGCGCCCCGCCGCCGAAGAGCACCAGGACGACGGCGAGGACGACGAACGCGACCGCCTCCCCGCGCACCGCGTCCCGCGTGGCCTGATCGGCGAACGTGCGCTCGGCCAGCAGCTTGCCGCCGACGAGCACCTCGGGCGCGTCGATCGTGCGCAGCCTCGCGGCGACCCTGTCGGCCACGACGAGCGCCGCGTCATCGTCGAGCTTCGGGTCCAGCTCGATGACCGCGAGCGAGCTCTGCTTGTCACCCGCGATCAACCCGCCCGCCGTGTAGGCGTCACGGACCTCGTGGACCCCGGGAAGCGTTCGCAGCTCGTTCATGACACTGCTCGCGCTCTCCACGAGCGCGGGCGTGTAGAAGTCCGCCCCGCCGATCACCGCCACGACCGTCTCGCCGTCGGGAGCGAGCTCGTCCAGGCGTTCCTTGGCCAGGGCCGACTGCCCGCGCGCCGCTTCGACGGATTCCGCGCGGTCGAAGACACCGGAGCCGAAAATGCCGCCGGCGAGCGCGACCACGGCCCAGAAGCCCAGGATCACCAACCGCCGGCGGGCTCCCGCACGCCCTAGCCATTCGAGCATCGCGAGAGGGTAGATGGCGCCCCGAAGAGCGCGGCGCGGGTGCCGGCCGCCGCCTCGTGCGACGGCCGGCACCGCGGGTCAGGCGCGCAGGGCGGCCTCGAGGTCGTCCAGCGCCGCCTGCTCGTTCGGGCTGATCTGCTGTCCGTGCTCGGAGTGGCGCTCCGCGACGCGGCGGGCGAGCGTGAGCACGAACCGCCGGTAGTCCTCCACCTCGTCGGAGGTGGCCTTGCCGTCGAGCGTCGCGACGGCGTCCTGCAGGACCTGGACGCCGTGACGCTTCATCTCGTCGTACGAGTGGAAGCGGGTGTGGTCGCGCTCCGGCTTGGTCGTGACGATCTCGTCGAGGAGCTCGCTCTTGCCGTGCTCCTTGCGCGCCTCGCCGTAGGCCTTCGCGATCGCGAACGTCTCGCGCATCATCCCGCCGTGGTCGGCCATCGCGACGACCATCCCGGCCATCGGCGGTCCCGTCAGGACCAGGTCCCACTCCTCTTCGGTGAACGCTGCTTTGGTGGTCACGACGACCACTCTCACCCGTGGCGGGAGCGGGCGCATCACCCGGATCGCGTGATCGCGCGCGGGTAAAGTCCTCCCCGCATGCGGTCGCGATCGATCGGCGCGGCGGTCGCCCTCATCACCCTCGTCGCGGGCTGTGGCGGGCGCGACAAGCCGCCGCCCGCGGCCACGCCGACCGCCGCGGCCGCGACGGGCCCGCGGCTCGTCGTCGTCGGCGACTCGCTCGCGGCGGGACGCTTCGCGGGCACGCAGGCCGAGGCGTTCCCCCAGCAGGTGGCCGCGGACATGAAGGCCGGGCTCGAGGTCCTGGCCGCGCCCGGCGTGACGACCGCCCAGTTGGCGGGCCAGACGGTGCCGCGCGGCGATGACGTGGTCATCGAGGCCGGCACGAACGACTTCCTCTACCAGACGCCGCGCGGCCAGTTCGCCGACGACTACCGGGCGTTGGTCGCGAAGGTCAAGGCGGCGTCACCCGGCGCCAAGCTCGTCTGCCTGACGACCTGGACGCCCACGGGCGTGCCGCGCGGCACGATCCCCGCCTCGTTCTACGACGCGACGATCCGGCGTGCGTGCGACGGAGGCGCGGTGGCGGACGTCTCGCCGTTCTTCGACGACCGCGGACCCGCGGGCCGCCCCACGTTCGCCGGCACCGGCGACGACTTCCACCCGAACTCGGACGGCCACGCGGCGATCGCGCGGCTGATCGAGTCGAACCTCCGCTGACTCAGCGGCCGCAGAGCTGGTCGATCCGCTTCGCGGACTCCTGGATCTTCCTCAAGGCCTTCTCGTCCGTGAGCAGCTGGGTGGCCGAGGCCATGTCGCCCTTCGCTGCCGCCGTCTTGCCGCGGGCGAAGTCGGCCGCGAACATCCGCAACCCCGTCACGAACTCGCGCTGCGGGCCTGCCAGCGGCTCCTGCGCCTTGACGATCTCGACCAGCTTGGCCGAGTCGAGCAGGCTCTTGCGGGCGGTCCCCACCTGCTTGGCGAGATCCTTCGGGTTCAACGCTTGGGTGATGCCCTCGGTCGTGTGACCGACGAGCTGTGACACCGCCTGGATCGTCTGCTCGAGCAGGCCACAGGCGGCGACATCCGCCGCGGAGGTGACGGTCGGCACGGACGATGCGGTCTTCGCCGCCGCCGGCGTGGCGGTGGGCGCGCTCGCGGACGTCGGGGCGGGGTCGTTGCCGCCGCAGCCGGCGACGAGGACGACCAGGGCGAGCAGGGCGATACGGAAAAAAGGCATACGTTCTTTGAGCGGCGCCGGGCCCGGAGCGATCGCTCCGGGCCCGGGCAGCATCCCTTACGGGTTCGTCGTGGACAGCGTGAACGTCACCGTTGCGGAGTAGTTGCCTGTTCGCAGCGGATCGGTTGCGGCGATCGGCTGATGGAAGCCGATCGTGACGGAATCGTGTGACACCGGCGCGCTCCAACTCGACTTGGACAAGTCGACCGTGAACGGCTGCGTCATCGTGAACGCCCCGTTGGTCAGGTGGTTCGGACCCGACCAGCTGAGCGCCGCGTCGCCCGCCGTGGAGACCACGTCGGCCGTCGTGGTGGTGTCGTACGTCTTGGCCACGCCCGGCGCGAACGCGCCGAAGGAGGCGGCCCCGCCGAGCGTCAGGCTCAGCGTCGCCGGGACGTTGCCGCTGACCGGCTGATCCTGGATGGGAGCACCCTGGACCGGGCCGTTGGCGGTCGACACGAACGACGCCAGCTCGTCCGAGCTCAGTGTCCCGCACGGGTCCGCGGCGGGACCGGTGGTGGGAGCCTGGGGCTCGCCCGCGGGAGGCGTCGCCGGGTAGTACGTCGGGGCGAAGTTGATCGGCTCCACCTGACGGTAGGTGCCGACGTTCGCCGTCGTCTTGGTGCCATCGCCCTTCGAGACCAGCAGCTTGACGTCATGCCAGCCGGCCTGCGACGGGAACGTGTGCGTGACACGCGGGTTGTTGGTCTTCTGCGGGGCGCTGCCGTCGCCGAAGTCCCAGTAGTACTCGAGGCCGGCGGACGAGCCGTCGGCGTCGCGGCTGAAGCCGGCGTCATAGGTCACCGTCCGCGTCGCGGTCGCCTTCTTGGGCGACTGCTCGAAGAAGGCGACCGGATGGGTCGGCTTCGGCGTCTTGCCGCCGAGCGCGTCGGAGGCAACGGCGTACGAGAAGTAGGTCGCCACGAACTCGACACCCCGCAGCAGGCCCTCGGACGGCTTGTCATAGCCGCCGGGCCCGTGCACCTGTCCTCCGGCATAGAAGTTCAGGTTCGGGAAGTTGTCGCTCATGGTGTCCTGGCCGTACAGGAACGAGATGCCCGGCTTGTTCGGGTAGCTCGCCGGGTACGGGTTCTCGTTGCCGCCGACCGCCGGGTTGGTGCTGGAGTCGTACACACCGATGTTGCCCAGCGACGGGATGCCGCGGTTGCCGAAGGACACCTGGTCCGTGCGGCCCGTGCGGTCGTCGTTGACCGGGGTGTACTTCGCCTGATCCGCCGGCAGGTACGACGGGATCGCGGCCGGGGTCGGGTTGTCCGGCGTGGAGCCCGTGTTCTTGAACATCATCGGGTTCCCGACCGGGATCGAGTAGTTGTACTTCTCCCCCAGGTCGTGGATCGCGTTCGTGACGGCGCTCTCGACGTTCGTCCGGAACGCGGTCACGTTGGCGAGGTTCGCCTGCAGCCGGGCGAAGCCGGCGGTCGAGTAGATCGCGCCGGTGTTGGTGACCGGCGTGGCGTTGATGTTGTTGAACCACGGACCGACACCACCGTTGATCAGATCGTTCAGGTAGTGATCGGTGCCCCAGTGCAGAGCCGGGTAGTTGATCCCGTTCTGGTCGTTGTTGAGCACGCCGACGATCTGGCCCTGCGGACCGTCGGAGATCAGGCCGCTGGTCGGACCGTTGATGGTCGAGCCGGCGGCGTGAGCCTTCTGGATCGGGGCCGCCAGCGTGATGCCGGTGCCGAGATCCTGCGCGGCCACGCCACTGGCGTGGGCGCTCGTCAGCGGGGCGCTCAAGGTGACGCCGGTGCCGGTGGCTCCGGCGGTTCCGACGGTCTGGACCGTGGCGAACTCCTGGCTGGAGTTCCCTGCGGCCTCGAGCCGGATCGGCTCGCCCGCGACGATGTTGGTCACGCTCGCGACTTTGATGTTGGAGTCGCCGGCGGAAGCCGCCGCGGCCAGCGTGGTGGCCGTCCTGGCTGCCGTGCCAATGGCCTGCACGACGTTGTTCTCGGTATCGACGTCATCGATCGCCACAGGCTGGCCGACCGCGAAGATTCCCGATGATTGTGCTGCGTTGAGGGCTGAAACGGATGCTACATACAGCTTGGTACTACCGATGCTCGCCGGGGCCGTAAGGTTCGTAGCACCTCCACCAGTGGAGGAGTAGAACCCGGACCCGACGAGCCCCTGTAACTCTGCGTCGTACACAGCGGACTTGATTGTCCGCTTGGGGTACGTCCCATTCGCTTCATGCCAACGAAGGACTGAGCCGATCTCCTCCAGGTTCATGAGCGCGCCCATGTTGGAGTCGTACGGCGAGCCGGTGCCCCAGTCGCCCGAGTACATCGAGCTGTAGGGGGTTGCAGAGGTACCGGGGTTCGGCGCGGACACGTTCTGGCTGTCGGGGTGGAAGGCGAGCATGACCTGCTGTCCGGGGCAGGCCGCGCCTGGAATCGTGAGTTCCTGGACGTTGATCTGGTAGGTCGACTGCGGGTAGATGTTGTCCCGCTTGGACATGAACTTGCCCAGGTTGCCGTTCGGCTGCGCAGTGCTGGAGACGCCGAGGTCGCCCCACCACTTGTTGAACTCCTGCGTGCCGTTGTAGTTCATCGGCAGGTTGTTGGCATCGCCAGGGCTGCCGAAGGCGCACGACGTCGCGCCGGCCAGGCATCCGTCGGAGCCGGCCCGCTTGTAGATGAAGTGCGTGGCGTTGTACCAGTCCTGCGAGTAGATCCACGCCGCGTCGACCACCGGGTGCGCCGGGTTCGAAGCGGGCGGAGGCGTGGACTGGGCGCCGCCGCTGGTGACGATGATCGGCGTCGCGCCGGCCGCCACCACCGTGGCGAGGACGAGCAAGCGAGGTACGCGCAAGCTAGTTCCTCCCCTCTGCGGCATTGGGGGTGTTGCCGTTGAATCCGGCCTTGGCCGCAGCGACCAGGGCCGTGCGCTCAGCGGCGGAGAACGTGCCGCAGGCGGGTGTCGCGGGTGCCGAGCCCGACGGGCTGTTCACCGCGAGCGCCTGGCGGTACACGCCCCAGGCGGAGTCGTCGGAGCCATTGGCCACGACGAGCTTGACATCGGCCCACTGGGCGGCCGCGTAGGTGTGGGACACGGTCTTGCCGGTCGCGTGCGTACCGTCGCCGAAGTCCCAGTAGTACGTGAGGCCGTTGGTGGTGCCATCGGCGTTGCGGGCGAAGCCGGCGTCGAAGCTCACCGTGCGAGTCGACGTGGGGTTGACCGGCGAGGTCTCGAAGTAGGCGACGGCGCCCTTCGGCGCGTCGACGGCTCCGAGGTACTTGTTGTCGCTCACGAGCAGCGACGTGTAGGTCGCCGGCAGCTCGAGGGCGCGGATGAGCTCCTCCGTCGGCTGCGACTCGTCGTCGATGCCGTGCGGAGCGCCCGAGGCCCACATGTTGAGATGCTCGACGGAGTCGCCCGTCATACCGACCGGCTGACCCTCGTTGACCCGGAACGGCACGCCGCTCGCATGCGCGAACTTCAGCGCCGCCTGCAGGGTCACGGTGGTGCTCGCCGTGTCGATCGACTTGATCTGGCCGACCTCGAGGTTCTGGCCGGTGTCGATCATGATCGGCTGCCCGGCGACCAGATTGGTCACCGCGGCCACCTTGACGGCGGTCGCGCCGGCGTCGGTCGCCGCCGCGGACGTCGTCATGCCACCCGTGAGGCTGCTCTCGTTGCCGATCTGCAGCGACGTGCCACCCAGGTGCTGGATGACGGGGGTCGCCTTGATCGCGTCACTCGTCGTGGACGGATACGGGTTCTCGACGGAGTTGGTGTCCTGGACGCCACCGACGCTGAAGCCCGGGATGCCGGCGTTCCAGAACGCGGCAGCGGGATCCTCGGTGGACAGGATCTGCGCCTCGGGGGCCGTACCCGCCGGATGGACCGGTGAGTACTGCGCCTGCTCGGCGGCGGTGTAGGCGGGAACCGTCGGCGTCTGCGGCAGCTGCGGGCCGCCGTTGGCCGTCGACAGGCCGGCCGGAGCGGAGCCCGTGCCGTTGTAGCGGAGCGGGTTCTCCTGCTTGACGGTGCCGTGGTACTTCGTGCTCTGCGCAGCGAAGCCCGCGGTCACAGCGGCCTTCAGGTCGGCGTCGAACGCCGAGATGGCCGTGCTGTTGCTCGCGATGCTCCCGGTCGAGTCCGGGTACAGCGCGTTCGGAGCCGACGGCGTGTCCGTGATGAACGTGTGCCACGGTCCGACGCCGCCGGTGGCGACGTTGTTCCAGTAGTACTGCGTGCCGAAGTGGTACGCCGGGTAGCTGGCGCCGTTCGCGTTCATCGTCGCGAACATCGCGTACTGCCCCTGCGGCCCCTTCGGGATCAGGTTCTTCGCGTAGTACTCCGAACCCTCGCGCATGTACGTCCCGTCCTTCGCCCGCCCCGCGTCAGCGTCGATGAGCGCGACCTTGAAGGTCTTGGAGGGATACGTATGGTTGGCGGCGTACCAGCGCAACAGGGCCTGGTACTCGGCCATTGTCATCGCGACGCCCGACGTGTCGTCGTAGGCGCCGCCGTTGCTCAGGTTGCTGAGCGTGATGTGGCGGCGTGCCGCGTTGAACCCGTCGACCGCGCTCGTCGAGGACGTCGGGTTGTTGATCTCACCGACGATCGTCGGGCTGACCGGGGTCAGGTCGCCGTGCGCGGCGATCAGCACGCGCACGCCCGGGCAGGCCGCCCCGGGGATCGTGACCTCGGCGTCGTTGGAATCCCAGCGGTAGTTCGCGTCGAACGTGTAGTTCGGGTTCGTCCGCTGTTCCGGCGACCGGCGGAAGTAGTGGTCGGACACCGTGGCGAACTTGGCGACGTTTGACATCGCGCCCGTGTCCGTCAGCTGTGTCTTCCAGTTCTTCCAGAACTCCTGCCACCCGTTGATCGTCGATGCGATGTTGAACGAGTCGTTGAAGTTCCGCGGGTCTCCATCGGCTCCCGAGACGCGATAGACGTCGTCGTAGCCCATGTTGAACAGCTGGCCGTACAAGTAGCCGGTGTCGATCACCGGGGCTACCTGGCCGTCAGCCGACCTCGCCGGCGGTGCCACTCCGCTGGCGACGAGGGCGCCCGCCGCGGCCACCGCAACAGCTGCGGTGGCGGGGAGCAATCTCCGTCGCCCTAATTTGCGAAGCACCTGCATGAAACAGGACCCTCCTTCCTCCGAAGGACCATAGACATGGTCGCCCACACCCGAACCGGGGGTGGACCGGCCCGATTCTGCACGTCCGAAGGGGGTCGCGACAACAGATGAGTGCGCGCTGGGTGTGTGGATATCTCCACACACCCGCGTGCGGTAACTACGACGCCGCGTAGTTACTCATTTAGCGCTCGCTTATCACTCATGTGACAGTCGCGCGAGCGTGCAACTGGGGCTGCTTGGCGCCGAACGGATCGAGGCCCCAGAACAGGCCGTTCCCGCCCGCCGGGGCGTCTTTGGGCACGCGGATCTCCATGGCGAAGGCCTCGCGGCCGCCGGGGGCGATCGGCTTGGCGGCGGCACAGTTGAGCGTGTGGACCTCGACCTGGCCCGATGGCACGAGTTGCTGGACGTACGACGGGCACCGGTCGAAGCCGATCGTCTGGTGCGACGTGTTCTCCAGGACGACGACGAAGTGCAGCAGCCCGCCGCGCCGGGCCCGGACCGGCTGGTCGGGGATGGACGCCTTGACGGACGCGGACGTCCACGCCGGCACCGGCTGGATCTTCGCCGTCTCGAACGGCGACACGCCGATCGTGGACGGGCGGTTCGGGTCGCTGCACGGTGGCACCGCGTTGTAGTCGGCGTCGAGATGGCCGGCGCCGTTCGGCAGCGTGATCCGCACCGCGCTGGGCGCGACGCGCTCCTTGCCGGGGATCTGCGGATCGCACCAGTTGTCCCACGTGATCGTCAGCCCGGCGTACTCGCCCGGGCGGATCGCGAGCAGGCTCGACAGTGGGTAGGCCGTGTCCGGGAAGATCACCGGCGGACGCTGGATCGCCGAGTTGACCTGCTTCGGCCCGCCCTTCTTGACGAGCCGCACCTGCGGGCTCCCCTCCAGCCGGCACGGCTGCGTGCCCTTGTGCTGGAGCGCGATGACCGCGATCCCGCCGCCGTTTCCGTACGCCGCGAACTCGACCTGACCGTGCACGGCGAGGTCGGCCGCACGGCACGGTGTCGACACCGGGGCGCGGTCGGCGAGCTGCGCCGGCCGGCTGGACGTCCACGGCACGACGGGCCCCTTGATCTGCGACCCAGGATCGGACGAGTTCCCGCAACCGCCCACGAAGGTGAGTGACGCGACCAGCGCGACCGAGAGCTTCAAGCGCATCGGCGGCAAGTATGACCGTCGACACCATGGCCCAGCACGCAATTCTGCGCCTATTTGCCTCCACTCTCATCAACTACGCAAGTGAGTTTTCATCTACTCGTCACCTGTTGAGAGATGTCATCCAACAGTCTGTGGCAGTGGATCGTTTTTCGGGTTACAGTCCCGCCGCATGAGCAGGACCGGTTCCCTCGCGGCGAGAGCGGTGGTTGCACTCTGCCTGGTCGCGTGGGCGAGCGGTGCCACCTCGGCGCTGGCCTCCGAGGGCGCGAAGACGATCGCGCACGCGCCTGCCGTCACGCTGGGCAAGACCCTGCGCGGCACGCTCCACGAGGGCGCGTTCTACTCGGGGTATTCCGTCTCCTACTGGACGCTGCCGATCCTGAAGGGCGATCGCGTCTCGGTGCGGACGACCGCCAAGCGCGGCGCGACGCCCCCTTGCCAGCTGCTCTTCATGCCGGGGACCGACGACCTCAATGTCGGCGCCACCTCACCCATGCTCGACCCGCGGGATTCCACTCGCGACGGGTCGCGCGATAGTCAGCGCTGGATCGCGAGCGACACCGGCACCTACGTGCTCGCGATGACCAACGCCGATGTCTACTTATCCGGCCCCCACCAGTGCTTAGCCGCCCCCTCGGGGACGCCCTTCACCTTCAAGGTGTCGGTCGTCCATCGGGGGGCCGGTGGTCGCTCGGATCACGGTGGAGGGTCCGGGAACGACGCCGCACACGAGAGCAGTGCCCACTCCACGCACGTCGTCGAGCCAGGCCAGAGTCTGTGGATGATCGCGAAAGGTCTCATCGGAAAGCCGGACAGCATCGCCCAAGTCGCGTTCGAGGTGGGACGCCTGTGGCATCTGAACGCCGAGCGGATCGGCACCGGCAGCCCCGACCTGATCTTCCCGGGCCTGGAGCTTCAGCTCAAATAGCCCTCTACAGGCGTCCGTAGCTTAACCGGTGAACGGTGGCTGAGTAGGCGCTGGGGGTACCGCAGCGTGCAGGTCGTTCGAGCCGGGGCCGCCACACGGCGCGTCCCGGCGACTTGGTCGCCGCCTCCGGTGGTCGCGCTGCGGAAGCTCAGGGTCCAAATAGTCATCAAAAGCAGCGGCCTTAAAAGCCGTTAGATGCGGGTTCGAGTCCCGTCGGGCGCATCGTTGGGTGGGGATCAAATGCAGACCATTGACATCACTGAGGCGTCGGGGTACGACCCGGCGGTCGTCGAGCGCAAGTGGCAGGAGGCGTGGCGGGCCGCGAACGCGTTCCAGACTCCGCCGGAGTCGGTGGAGGGCGTGCGCGACGTGCACGTCCTCAACAGCCACCCGTTCACGTCGGGCGCGGCGCACATGGGCCATGTCCGCAGCTACTCGATCGGCGACTCGCAGGCCCGCTTCCGGCGCACCCGCGGGGACGCGGTGCTCTACTCGCTCGGGTTCGACGCGTTCGGGCTGCCGGCCGAGCTGGGAGCGATCGAGCACGGGCTCCCACCCCGCGAGTGGGTCGACACGTGCGCCGCGCGGATGCGCGAGCAGTTCGACGCCCTCGGGTTCTCGTTCGACTGGTCGCGCACGTTCATGAGCTGCGACGAGGACATCTACCGCTGGTCGCAGTGGCTGTTCCTCGTGCTGCTCGAAGGCGGTTTCATCTACGAGCGCGAGGGCTCGATCGACTGGTGCGACAGCTGCAACACCGTGCTCGCCCGCGCGCAGGTCGACGACGGCGAGTGCTGGCGCTGCCACGGGCCGGTGCGGCTCGTCCGGCGCTCGCAGTGGTACGTGCGCGGGAGCGCGTACGCGGAGGAGAACGACCGCAGGCTCGAAGAGCTCGTGCACTGGAACAAGGGCGCCATCGGCGCGCAGCGTTCGGTGCTCGGGCGCGTGGACGGCGTCGAGCTCGACGCCAAGACCCTGGACGGCCGGGCGCTCACGCTGTTCACCCCCCACGCCGATGTCACCGCGGCCGAGTTCGCGCTCGTCTCCCCCAACCATCCGGAGATCGAGCTCTGGACGGAGGCGCCGGGGGTGCGCGAGCAGCTCGCCGAGCTGCGCGACGCCGGTTGGCAGCGCGAGGACCGCAAGCTCGAGGAGGTCGCCGTCGTCGGGACGAGCCTCTCGGTCTTCGCCCCCGGGATCTCCCGCCCGCTGCCGGTGCTGATCTCGCCGTCGGTCGACGCCCGCTTCGGGCCGACCGCGGTGCTCGGCATCCCGTCCGTCGATCGCACCGACAAGGCGATCTTCTCGCAGCTGGAGGGGACCGCCGACCGCGGTGCGCTCAAGCATGGCGGCGTGTGGCGGGGCAGCAAGGAGACCGTGTCGACACGGCCCGCGATGCGCTTTCGCGGCGGCGACTTCCCGATCTCGCGCCAGCGCGCGTGGGGCACGCCGATCCCGATCGTGCACTGCGAGGCGTGCGGGACGGTGCCGGTGCCACTCGATCAGCTCCCCGTGCGGCTGCCCGACGACCTTGTCGTCAGCGCGGAGGGCAACGCGCTGCTGGAGCGGCCCGACTTCCTCGAGTGCTCGTGTC
This sequence comes from Solirubrobacter soli DSM 22325, assembly GCF_000423665.1. GTDB lineage: Bacteria > Actinomycetota > Thermoleophilia > Solirubrobacterales > Solirubrobacteraceae > Solirubrobacter > Solirubrobacter soli. The sequence continues at coordinate 383,340 of NZ_KE384072.1, forward strand.
CGTCGTGCGACGGCCTGGCGCGGCGCGAGACCGACACGCTGGACTGTCACTTCGACGCAGGATCGCAGCAGTACCCGCTGCCGGCGCCGACGGCGGACCGCGGCGAGTCGCTGCTCACCCATCCCGAGCTGCAGCGCTGGGTCCCGGTCGAGCTCTACATCAACGGCGCCGACACGGGCCAGTTCGTCGTCGACCAGCGGACCATCTCCAAGATGCTCCGCGACCTCGGCCACTTCACGTGGCTGCCGGACGGCGAGTGCTACCGGACGACCTTCACCCACGAGATGGTGCAGCTCGACGGGCGCAAGATGAGCAAGCACCTCGGCAACACGGTCACGCCGCAGGCGATCGTCGAGCAGGTCGGTGCCGACGTGCTGCGCCTCGCGACGCTGCACGCCGCCGCGCCCGCGAAGGCGTTCACGTGGGACGACAGCCTGCTGACGTACTCGCGCTCGTTCCTGCGGCGGCTCTGGACGTTCGCCGCGCCGCGCCTGCAGGCGGCGTCGGGGGCGACGCCCGAGCTCGACCTCTCCGACGGCCTGCGCCGGAAGCTCGCTTCGTGGTGTGACACCGCGGCCGCGAAGGTCACCGAGAACTACGAGCGGCTCGACCCGCACCGGGCGACCCGCAACGTGATGACGCTGTTCGAGCGCATCGAGGACTTCGAGGCGCGCGTGACCGCCCGCCGCGAGCTCACCGCCGAGGACCGCGACGCGGTCGTGTACGCGCTGTTGTTGCTGGTCCGGCTGCTCGCGCCGGTCACGCCGCACATGGCGGAGGAGCTGTGGGCGCTGGCCGGAAACGAGGGGTTCGTCGCGGATGCGGGGTGGCCGGTATGAGCGTGCCGCGGTCCATCGGCATCAGCGAGGCGGCCTACCGCAGCCCGTTCCGCGCCTGGCACACCCGCGCCGCCGTCCGCACGAAGCCGCGGCGGCAGATCGAGGACGCCGAGCCTCGCACGCACGTGTACTTCCCGCCCGAGCTCGTGCCGGTCGCCCAGCACCCGCTCGTCCAGGCGCTCGGCGACGACACCGTCGACCGCGTGCTGATCCAGAACCTCCACACCTACCTGGAGTTCACGTCCGAGCTCGAGCACGGGGCGGTCAATCCGGTCGTGTCGATGATCAGCCGGCGCCGGTCGGGCTTCGATCTCCCGGAGACGATGATCGAGGACGCCTACAAGATCTACACCGACGAGGCGTGGCACGCGCAGCACTCCGACGACCTCGGACGCCAGGTCGCGGTGGCGACCGGCGTCGGGCCGGGTGTCTTCGAGGAGCCGAACTTCTTCCGCAAGCTCAACGGCTTTCAGCAGGGCCTCAGCGCCAACGAGCAACGGCTGGTGATGATCTTCTTCACGATCGTCTCCGAGACGTTGATCTCGGCGATCCTGTCGGGCATCCCGTCCGACGAGCGGGTCGTGATGGCCGTGCGCGAGGTCGTGGCCGACCACGACCAGGACGAGCGCCGGCACAGCGCCTACTTCAGCCGCCTGCTCGAGTTCGCCTGGCCGCGTCTGAACAAGGCGCAGCGGGCCGTGATCGGCCCGCTCCTGCCCGAGATGGTGCTGGCGTTCCTGGAGCCCGACTTCGTCGCGATCGCCGGCAACCTCCGCGCCTGCGGGCTCACCGCCGAGCAGATCGACCAGGTGATGACCGAGTCCTACCCGCCAGGGATGGTCAAGGCCGGCATCCGCTCCGCGTCGCGGGCGACGATCCGGCATTTCGAACGCGTGGGCGTCGTCGACGACCCCCGCACCGCAGAAGCTCTTGAAGGGAGTGGGTTGTGGCCGTAACCGACGTACGCACCTGGACGATCCGACACGCGCGCCCCGACGACGGGCGCCCGGTCCGGCGCTTCGTCTTCGACATCCTCAACGAGTACCACGTGCCCGCCGATCCGGACGACTCCGACGCCGACGTGATGGCCTTCGGGGCCCCGGCCGACGGCGTCGTCCAGCTCGTCGCCGAGGTCGACGGGGAGCCGATCGGTTCCGCGATCCTCACGCCGTACTCCGACACTGACATCAAGCTGTCCAAGCTCTTCCTCAAGCCGGAGTTCCGCGGCCGCGGGCTCGGCCGCGAGATGCTCGCGCGCTCCGAGGCCGAAGCGAAGGCCCTCGGCTACTCCCGGATCAGCCTGTGCACGCGCGCGTTGTACGTCGAGGCGGTGCGCCTCTACGAGCGCGCCGGGTGGAGCCGCGGCCCGGACCAGCCGCCTCCGGGCCCGGACCGCCTGTACTACCGCGACCTCTAGGCGCTCGCCACCGCGCGGCGGCGGCGGCGCAGCGAGCCCACCTGCAGCTCGCGCGCGAGGAAGTAGGAGCCCAGCACGACGACGAGCGCGCCGAGCTGGGCGCCGATGCCCTCCCAGGTGGCGTAGAGGCCGAGCCACGAGTTCGCCCACGTCGGCAGGTCGAACGAGGCGGCGCTCGCGGGCAGCCAGCCGAGGCCCTGCATGACATGGACGGTCGCGCCGGTCATCACCGCGAGCACGAGGGCGATCAGGACGCCGGTGACGATCAGCATCTTCTTGTACGGGAGTTTGCGTTGGGCGGCGAAGGTGACGCCGCCGACGGCGAGGGTGGCGGCGAGGCCGATGCCGGAGCCGAGCATGCAGGCCGCGGTGCCCGCGCTCACCTGGAGGTTCTGGATGAACAGGACGGTCTCGAAGCCCTCGCGGTAGACGCTCGTCAGGCCGAGCAGGACGAGGCCGAAGAAACCGGTCAGGACCTTGCGGCGGCGGTTGAAGCGGGCGATCCACTGGCTCCAGTAGACCTTGTGGAAGAACCAGTTGGTCACGACGAGCAGGACGACGATCGCGAGCACGCCGGTGATCGCCTCGAGGCGCAGGCCGCCGGTGCCGAGCTCGGAGATGAGCAGCTGGACGAGCGCCCAGGTGACGATCGTGGCACCGATGCCGGCGATGCCGCCGAGCAGCACGGGGCGGCGCATCCACTCGCGCGCACCGGTCAATGACGCCGTGATCGCGGCGAGGATCAATACGGCCTCCAGCCCTTCGCGGAAGACGACGATCGCGGCGTCGGTGACGACCGTGCCGCGGCTGATCTGTACCTGGCCGAGCTTCTGCTGTGCGATCCCGAGCTCGGTGCGCGCCTGCGCGACGGCGGGCTTGACGCCGGTCCCGCGGTCCAGGGCGGTCAGCACCGCCCACATCGACGCGTCGAACTCGGGCACCTGGCGCCGGTCGCCCGCGCTGCGCGCGTAGGCCTCGAGCCCGGCGGACACGGCCGCGGCGCGGTCGGGTGACAGCGCGCCGTTCAGCGCGGCCTTGACGTCCTTGAACCGCGACGGCGGCGATGCGACCGTCGCCGTCTCCTCGGCCACGTCCGACGCCAGCGGCCACGGCCGGAACCGGTTCTTCGTCGCCTCGAGCGTGCGCGCGAGCCTGGCCAGCTCCGGCGAAGGCGCGGCGACGTTCATCAGCCGCACCTGCAGCCGCAGCCGCGCGGCGAGCGCCGCGTCGTGCGACCGCACCGCCTGCGTGTAGGTCGTTGCGAGGTCGTCGGACGCGCGCGCGGCCGCGGGAGCCGCGACCAGCAGCACGAGGGCGAGCGCGACCGCGCGGATCATCCGCCGAGCGCGTCCGAGATCTGCGCCAGCGGCCTGGCCAGGTGCGCGACGAGGTCCGCCAGGTGGATGCGCTCGGTGTCGTCCACCGTCTCGTAGCTCGGGAAGGCGTCGCCCTGCTTGAGCGTCGCCAGCTCCTTCGAGACGGCCTCGAAGTTCGCGTTGATGTCATCGGCGAGCTTCGCGTCCTTCGCGCGCAGCGCGGGCGCGAGCAGCCCGAACGTCGTCTGCGAGCCGGAGATGTTCGCCTCGAAGTCGCTCAGGTCGGTGTGCGAGTAGCGATCCTCCTCGCCGCTGATCTTCGACGAGGCCACCTCGTCGAGCAGACCGTTCGCGCCGTTGGCGAGCTCGTCCGGCTTGTAGGTCAGCGTGCGCGTCTTGGCCTCGAGCGTGCGCACGTCGGCCAGCAGCTTGTCGGCGATCGGCGAAAGGCCCTTGGTGGAGTGCTCCTCCCAGAGCCCCTGCTCGATGCGATGGAAGCCCGTCCACTTCTGGCCCTTCTCGACGTCGTTGACGCGAGCGTCGATCTCCGGGTCGAGGTTGCCGAAGCTCTCGGCCACCGGCTCGATCGTCTCGTAGGGCACGCGCGCCGCCGCGAAGAGCTCCTTGGCCTTGTCGATGTCACCCGCCTTGACCGCCGCCACGAACGGCTCGACGCGCTTGACCAGCTCCTGCGCCTGCGTCGCCACGTAGCGCTGGTAGCCCGCGACCGCGGCCTCCAGGCGCGGGTCGCCGGCGCTCGAGATCGCCTTGCCGGCCACCGTGACGACCCCCGTCGCGGCGGTCGTCCCACCCGGGCAGGACATCGCGTACTGACCCGGCTGCAGGTCGAGCGTGAACGACCCGGACAGCCCGGCCACGAGGTTCTCCTTCTCCCCCAGGATGCGCTGGCCGCTCAGCACCTCGAGCTCGCTCACCCGTCCGGTGCCGGCGTTGGTGACCTTGAACGTCGTGCGCCCCGAGTCGAGCTTGACCGTCGCGGGGTCGCACCCGGCGTCCGTGAGCTTGACCTCGATCGTCTTCGGACTCGACGCAGACTGGCTCTTGCTCGGCTTGGCCGGCTCGCTCCCGCCGCAGGCCGCGAGCATCACGGCGCACAGCGGGAGCACGCTGATTCTCCTCATGTGACCTCCCGTCCTTAGGGTGGCCTAACACGCTACAGAGACAAGATGAGAGCAATCCGCGTTGCTCTCATCTTTCTCAGCGTTCGACGGTGAGCCGGACACGTCCGCCGGACCCCAGTCGGGCTGGGCGCCTCCAAGCAGGGTCTTGGCGCGCGCGATGATCGCCGCCTGGCTGCGCGGACGACGGGTCCCCGCGGTGACCCGCAGGGTGCGCTACCTCACCGACGCCGCGCGGACGCGGCTCGGCGATTGATACGTTCACGCCGGTGGGAGCGAGGACGCCAGGCGACGTGGTGGCGCGGGGCAGCCGATCGTCGGTCCGCGCGTACGGCCACGGGGCCGTCGTGAAGGTGCCCGACGCGGCGACCCCGGAGAGCTGGATCTCGTTCGAGGCCGAGTACGCGGAGGCCGCGCGCATGAGCGGCGCGCCGGTCCCGAAGCTGCTCGGCATGGAGCGGATCGACGGGCGCCTGGCCAGCGTGTGGGAGCGGATCGGCGGCGAGTCGATGTGGCAGCGCATCGTCGACGCCCCCGCGAGCAGCCGCGAGCTGGGCGCGCTGCTCGCCGACCTGCAGGAGGCGCTGTTCGCGCTCACGCCGCCCGTCGCCCTGCCGCGTCAGCGCGACCGGCTGGCGACGAAGATCCGCCATGCCGCAGCGGCCTACGGCGGTGACTTCGGCGCTGCCGCCGACCTGCTACCGGCGCAGACCGAAGCCGGGCGCCTCTGTCACGGGGACCTGCACCCGAGCAACGTCGTGTTCGGCGCGGACGGCCCGGTGCTGGTCGACTGGTTCGACTGCTCGCGCGGCGATCCGGTCGCTGACATCGCGCGCTCGACGCTCGTCCTGCTCGGAGACGGCGCCCACCGCCCCGCCCACCTCCCCGGCGCCGACCCGGCCACGCTCGCTGAGCTCACCGACGCCTACCTGCACCGCGTTCGCGAGCATCGCGACCTCGACGACCTCCCGCGCTGGCAAGCCGTCAACGCGGTCGCGCGGATGGCCGAAGGCCTGCCGGCCGACGATCTGATCGCCGTCTGGACCCGCTACCGCTCCGGCAGCTGAACGAGGTCCCAGAGCTCGCCGAACACCGCGGGCGCGGCGCTGATCACGAGGTCGGCGTTCTCCGGGCAGGGGAGCTCGGTGGCCGCACCCGCCTCGGCGGCGATCAGCGCTCCGGCAGCGCGGTCCCAGATCGCGGTCTCGTGCTGGAAGTACGCGTCCGCGCGCCCGCACGCGACCCAGCACAGCTCGAGCGCCGTCGACCCGAACAGCCGCACGTCGCGGGCACGGGGGAGCACGCGGCGGACGAGCTCGCCCTGCTCCGCCCGCCGATCGGCGTGGTACGAGAACCCGGTCAGGACCAGGGCGGTGGCGAACGACGAGCACTTCGACGCTGCGATCGGCGCACCGTCGAGCCGCGCGCCGCCGCCGAGGCTGGCCGAGAACACCTCGTGGCGTTGCACGTCGACCACCGCGCCGGCGACGACCTCGCCGTCGACGGCAACCGCCACACTGACCGCCGACAGCGGCACGCCGTAGAGGAAGTTGACCGTGCCGTCGAGCGGGTCCAGCACCCACTGCATCCGGGCGCCGGGCGCGGTCGTCCCGCCCTCCTCGCCGACGATCCCCGCGTCGGGCGTGAACTCGAGCAGCCGCCGCTTGAGCAGGTCCTCGGCGCGCAGGTCGGTCTCGGTGACGACGTCCGTGGGCGAGGACTTCAGGCCGAGGGCGCGCGCGTGTCCGGAGGCCTCGGCGACCAGCGTGGCTGCCTCGCGGCCGACCGTCGCCGCGATGTCCTCGAGGTCACGCACGGATGACCGTCATGCCGTGGCTCTCGAGGAACTCGACGTCGTCGTCGTCGACACGGGTGTCGGTGACGAGCACGTCGATCTCCTCGAAGGACGCGAAGCTGAACATCTGCACGTTGTGGAACTTGGACGCGTCGACGAGCGCGACGACACGGCTCGCGCGCTCGATCATCGCGCGCTTGACCATGTGCTCGTCGCGGTACGGCGTCGTGAGCCCGTGCTGGAACGAGAGCCCGTCGCAGCTCATGAAGAGCACGTCGACCGTCATCGGCTCGAGCTCGACGCGCGTGGTCTCGTCGACCATCGCGTGCCGGTTGGTCCGCACCGAGCCGCCGAGCACGGTGAGGTCGCGCACGCCGCGCCGGCTGAGGGTCAGCGCCGTGATCAGCGAGTTGGTCACGACGTGCACTTCGCGGTCGACCGGGAAGACCTCGGCGAGCCGCTGGCCCGTGGTCCCGGAGTCGATGATCACCGGGCCCCGCTGCGGCACCTCGGCGACGGCGGCGGTGGCGATCCGCAGCTTCTCGTCGCTGTTGACCATGTCACGGGCGTCGAGCAGCGGCTCGTAGCTCACGCGCTCGATCGGGATCGCCCCGCCGTGCACGCGCCGCAGCAGCCGGCGTCGCTGCATGTCGGAGAGGTCGCGGCGGATCGTCTCGGTGGTCACGGCGAAGCGCTCCGCGAGGTCGGACACGTCGACCGAACCCTTGTGCAGGGCGAGCATGTAGATCTCGTGCTGGCGGTCGTGCTGGAGCTTGCCGGCCGCCATCACCGCGGCTCTCCGGCGCGGGCGAGCGTCAGCGCCGCGAGCGGGCCGTCGGCCGCCAGCTTCCGGTAGGCGGCGTCGAAGGCCGTCCGGAACCGCTCCGAGTCACGCAACTCGGACATGGGGTCGAACGCGAGGAAGGCGAGCGGATCGTCCACGGCCAGTGCACCGTACCGCCGCGCCTCCTCGCCGGAGGCGTCGAAGGCGATCTCCGGGCTCGTTCCGAGGTAGCGCGCCCACGCCGCGAGCGCGGTCGTGGCGCAGTCGATCGGGCCGCCGAGCTCGAGCTGGCGGGAGATCGTCGGAACCAGGAACGTCCGGAACTTCGCGCTGCCGTCGATGCACAACCGCGCGATCTGGTCGCCCACGCCCGGGTTGGCGAAGCGCTCCAGCACGGATTCGACGTAGCGCTCACGCGGGTGGCCGGGGATCTCGGGAACCGTCGGCAGCGCCTCGCGATACAGCAGCTCCTCCAGGAAGGCGCGGATCTCGGGAACCGCCAACGCCTCGTGCACGAGCTCGACCCCGGCCAGCGCGGACAGGTACGCGATCGACGAGTGGCCGGCGTTGAGGAAGCGCAGCTTGTAGCGCTCCCAGTCGTGGATGCGGTCGGTGAACAGGACCCCGGCGTCCTCCCACGGCGGGCGGCCGGCGGCGAACTCCCCGTCGATCACCCACTGGCGGAACGGCTCGCAGACCACCGGCCAGCGGTCGTCGACGCCCAGGCGCTCGCGCAGCCACCGCCGGTCGGCGTCCTGGGTCTGCGGCGTGATGCGGTCGACCATCGAGTTGGGGAAGGTGCACTGCTCGCCCACCCACGTGGCAAGCCGGTCGTCGATCCGCGCCGCCGCGTTGACCATCGCGGCGCGTGCCGCGTCCCCGTTGCCGGGGAGGTTGTCGCAGCTCAGCACGGTGACCGGCCCGAGGGCGAGCGCGCGGCGGCGCGCGAGGCCGGCCGCGAGGCGGTCGAACGTCCCCGGCAGCTCCTGCGGTTCCGCGTAGCCGCCCTCTGTGACGGTCAGCGACAGGATCGCGGTCGCCGGCGCGGCGATCAGGTCGGCGACGGCGTGCCCGTCGTCCGGTGGTGCGTGCACGTAGCGGACGATCGAGCCGATGACCTCGGCGGTCGGCTCGCCCGCGCCCTTCTCGATCAGCGTGTAGAGCTCGTCCTGCGGCGCGAGCGCGTCGCGCATCGCGGCGTCGGCGTCGAGCAGCCCGAGACCGGCGATGGCCCAGTCGCTCCCCGCCGCCGCCAGCTCGTGCACGTAGACGGCGAGGTGGGCGCGATGAAAGCCGCCGACGCCCACGTGGACGATGCGCGGCACCAGGCGGGAGCGGTCGTAGAGCGGGACCGGCAGACCCCGGCGCGCGATGTCAGAAAGGTGCGCCTGGGCAACGCTGACATCGGACATGGTCGCGAGGCTAACACAGGCAAATCAACATTGCCAATGTTGGTTATCGATTGACAACCCACATAAACCAACGTATAAGTCCACTTGAGCGAAGTTCTCTGACTCGGAGGAGAGGAATGTCAGGCATGTCGCGCTTCACGGTGCCCGCCGCCGTCGCCGTTGGCCTGGGTGCACTCGTCGCGGCCTGTGGCGGCTCCAGCGAGCCGTCAGGCGGCTCGGGCTCGTCCAAGGGCGGCTCGATCAACGTCGCGATCGTCGACAACCCGCAGATGAAGGACATCGCGGCGTTGACCCCCAAGCTGTTCACGGCCAAGACCGGCATCAAGGTCAACTACACGGTGCTCGACGAGGGCACCCTGCGCCAGGTGACCACCCGCGACGTCGCGGCCGGCGGCCGGCAGTTCGACGTCGCGATGATCGGGATGTACGAGGCGCCGCAGTTCGGGGCCAGCGGGACACTCGTGGACCTCACCCAGCAGGCGAAGTCCGATCCCGCGTACAAGTACGACGACCTGATCGAGTCCGTGCGCAACGGCCTCTCGGCCGACGGGAAGCTCTACGCGTCACCGTTCTACGCCGAGTCCTCGTTCCTGATGTACCGCAAGGACGTCCTCGACAAGGCCGGGGTGACGATGCCGCCGAAGCCGACCTGGCAAGAGGTCGCGGCGATCGCCCAGAAGGTCAAGACCAGCGACATGGCCGGCATCTGCCTGCGCGGCAAGCCCGGCTGGGGTGACCTCGGCGCCTCGTTCACCACGGTGCTGAACACGTTCGGCGGGACCTGGTGGTCGGCCAAGCCGGACGGGTCGATCGACAAGGCGATGGTCGCCACGCCCGAGTTCAAGCAGGCGCTGAACTTCTACGTGAACCTCGTCAAGACGGCGGGCGAGAAGGATGCCGCCAACGCGAGCTTCAACGAATGCCTGTCCCAGTACAAGGACGGCAAGGTCGCCATGTGGTACGACGCCACGGTCGCCGCGGGCCTGCTCGAGGCCTCCGACAGCCCGGTCAAGGGCAAGAACGGGTACGCACCCGCGCCCGTCGACAAGACCGCGGCCTCCGGCTGGCTGTGGTCGTGGGCGCTCGCGATCCCGAAGACCACCTCCAACCAGGACCTCGCGTGGAAGTACATCGCGTGGGCGACCGGTCCCGACTACATCAAGGCGGCCGGGACGGCCGTGGCAGGCGGCTGGGCGGCGATCCCGCCCGGCACGCGCAAGTCCACCTACGAGATCCCCCAATACAAGGAGGCGGCCAAGGCCTTCGCCCAACCCACGCTCGACGCGATGTCATCCGCCCCGATCGACAACCCGGGAACGACCAAGCGACCGGGCCTGCCAGGCGTCCAGTACGTCGGCGTGCCGGAGTTCCAGGACGTCGGCAACCAATGCACGCAGCAGTTCTCGGCGGTGATCGCCGGCCGCGCGTCGGTGGACTCCGCGCTGGGCAACTGCCAACAGGTCGCGTCCCAATCGGCACCGTGATCCACCCCACACCCCATCTCCTCGGGGGGATCGCGTGACAACCGTCGACGCCACGACACGGACCGTCTCACCCAAGGCGACCCGCCGCATCCCTCTCGCGCGCGGGGAGTCGTGGCGTCGGCGGCTGCCGCTGCTGCCGGCGCTGGTCCTGATGATCCTGCTCACGCAGGTGCCGTTCGTGATGAGCATCTACTACAGCCTCACGGACTGGAAGGTCGTGCCGCCCGAGCCGCGCGAGTTCGTCGGCCTGGACAACTACAAGCACCTCTTCAGCGACCACTTCTTCGTCGACGCGGTCGTGGTCAGCATCAAGCTGACGGTGATCCCCGTGTTCGGCGCGATCGTGCTCGGCTCGGCGTTCGCCATCCTGCTCGACCGCAAGTTCTTCGGCCAGGGCGTGGTGCGCACGCTGCTGATCACGCCGTTCTTGATGATGCCGGTCGTCGTCGGGCTGATCTGGAAGAACCAGGTCTTCCACGGCCTCTACGGCGTCCTGAACTGGGTCATCGAGACGCTCGGCGGGACGCCGATCGAGTTCGTGTCGCGCTACCCGACGATGTCACTGATCATCGTGCTGATCTGGCAGTGGACGCCGTTCATGATGTTGATCATCCTCGCCGGGCTGCAGAGCCAGCCGGCCGACGTGCTGGAGGCCGCCAAGGTCGACGGCGCGACGCCGTTCGGCGTGTTCCGGCAGCTGACGCTGAGCCACCTGCGCCCGTACATGGAGCTCGGCATCCTGCTCGGGACGATCTATCTGATCCAGGTCTACGACCAGATCGCGGTGATGACCGGAGGCGGGCCGGGCTCCACCAACGTGCCCTACTTCGTGTTCCAGCGATCGATCGGCGGCGGCTGGGAGTTCGGCCAGGCGTCTTCGTACAGCATCGTCGTGGTCATCGCTTCGATCGCGATCGCCACGGTGGCGCTGCGCGTGTTGTCCAACCTGCTCAAAGGCGAGGAGATCGCATGAGCGCTTCGTCCGGTCCGGCCGCCGTCGGCGAGCGCCAGTGGGTCAATCACCTGCTGGGGGCGCTCGCCTGGCTGGTCGCGCTGCTGTTCTTCTTCCCGGTCTTCTGGATGGTCCTGAACTCGTTCAAGACCGAGCAGGACGCGAACACGAGCCCGAAGCTGTTCTTCTCCCCCACGCTCGACGAGTACCGCGAGGTGACCAAGAGCGTCGGCGGCCTGCTGTCGTTCGGCGAGGCGTTCACGAACTCGATCGTGATCGTGTTGACCTCGACGATCATCGTGATGCTGCTGGCGATCCCCGCCGCCTACGCGCTGGCGGTCCGCCCCGTGGTCAAGTGGCGCGACGTCCTGTTCTTCTTCATCTCGACGAAGTTCCTGCCGGTCGTGGCCTCGATCCTGCCGATCTGGATCCTGGCCAAGAACATGAACATGCTCAACACCCGCATGGTGCTGGTGATCCTGTACCTGGGCATCAACCTGCCGCTGGCGATCTGGATGCTGCGCTCGTTCTTCACGGAGATCCCGCGCGAGCTGATCGAGGCCGCCGAGATCGACGGCGCCAGCCTGCGGGGACAGTTGACATCGGTGATCCTGCCGATCGCCGCGCCCGGCATCGCCGCCACCGCGCTGCTGTGCGTGATCTTCGCCTGGAACGAGTTCTTCTACGCGGTCCAGCTCAATCCCGTCCATGGGTCGACGGTCCCGATCTGGGTCACGACCAACATCAGCACGCGCGGCGACTTCCTCGCGAAGCTCTCGGCCGCCTCCGTGCTCGCCTGCATCCCCGTCGTGCTCGCCGGGTGGATCGCGCAGAAGCGCATGATCCGCGGCCTGGCCATGGGCGCCATCAAGTGAGGACCTGGAGATGACCGCAGTCAAGTACGACCACGCGACCCGCACCTACGAGGGCTCGGACATCGCGGCCGTCGACGGCCTGGAGTTGGAGGTCGGCGACGGCGAGTTGCTCGTGCTCGTCGGCCCGTCCGGCTCCGGCAAGTCGACGGCGCTGCGGATGCTCGCCGGCCTGGAACCGCTCGACGACGGGGCGATCTTCATCGGCGACCGCGACGTCAGCCGCGTGCGCCCGCGTGACCGTGACATCGCGATGGTCTTCCAGAACTACGCGCTCTACCCGCAGCTGACCGTGGCCGAGAACATGGGCTTCGCCCTCAAGCAGGCCAAGGTCCCGAAAGAGGAACGGGTCAAGCGGGTCCGCGAGGCCGCGCGGGTGCTCGACCTCGAGCCCTATCTCGACCGCAAGCCCAAGGCGCTGTCCGGCGGCCAGCGCCAGCGGGTCGCGATGGGCCGGGCGATCGTCCGCAAGCCGGCCGTCTACCTGATGGACGAGCCGCTCTCGAACCTCGACGCCAAGCTGCGCGTGCAGACCCGGGTCGAGGTCGCCGAGCTCCAGGAGCGTCTCGGTGTCACGACGGTCTACGTCACCCACGACCAGGTCGAGGCGATGACCATGGGGCATCGCGTCGCCGTGCTCAAGGACGGCGTCCTGCAGCAGTGCGACCCACCCGGCACGCTCTACCACGAGCCGGTCAACGTGTTCGTCGCCGGCTTCATCGGCTCGCCGGCCATGAACCTCGTCCCGGTGGCGGGCGAGCGCCCGCTGCGGATCGGGCACGCCGCGCTCGAGCTCGACGCGGCGACGCGCGCCGCCATGAGCGAGCACCCCGGCCCGCTGACCGTCGGCTTCCGCCCTGAGGCGGTCGAGGTCGGCGACGGTCCGCTGCGGGCCGAGATCCGCACCGTCGAGGATCTCGGCTCGGAGGTGTTCGTCCACGTGACGATCGAGCACCAGGGCGAGCACATCGGGCTCGTGTCGAAGATGGCGCCGCCGTTCGACGGCAAGCTCGGCGAGCCGGTCGGGCTGCGGCTCACCGGTCGCACGCACCTGTTCGCCGCCGACGGGTCGCGGATCGCCTCGACCACCGCGTCGCTGGAGACCGTCAGTGCCTAACGGCGCTTGGAGGCCTCGGCCGACGAGCCTTGAGCGTTGAGCCCGCGCTGGACGATCGTCCGAGCCATGATCCATAGCGATGTCCCGGCGGGGTCGCGTTGTTGGCGGAGCGGTGCGGAACAAACGTGGGTGAGACCGTCCCGGCACCAAACGTGCATCCGGCTGCGGTTTTCTGCGGTTTTCCGCGTGTTTGTGGCGGACGGAGAAACACGCGAAGACGTTCCGGCTGAGCCGCGTCGAACACCACGGACGAATCACGGCTGCGCTTTGCTTGGCGGTAGAGCGGAGCCTGAGCCAGCCCCCCAACAGGAAACCTGTCGGGAGAACACGGAGTCAGTTCACGCTAGGCGCCGGCGGCCGGTCCGCGCTGCGGGTCGTTGCGGAACGCCGCGATCGCCTGGCTCGCGCTCGAGCGGCCCGGCAGCCACAGTCGGCGGGAGGGCGGGTCTTCCGGCTCCTCGTCGAGATCGGCGACGAACTCAGGCTCGGGGAGCGGCTGCAGGTTCGGACGGCGGGCGGCGGGGGTGGAGCCCTCCATCGCCGCGGCGATCTCCAGGTGGTCGATGTCACCTGCCTTGAGCAGCGCCTGGGTGAGGCGCTCGAGCTGCTCGCGGTGCTCTTCGACCATCGCGATCGCGTCGCGGTAGGCGTCTTCGACGATCCGGCGGATCTCGGCGTCGATGGTCGCCTTGGTCTGCTCGGAGAACCCGGACTGCGAGTTGACGATCTGCCCGACGGCGGAGGAGAGGCCGAACTGCTCGACGGCCGAGCGGGCGATCGAGTTGGCCTTCTCGAGGTCGTTCGCCGCGCCGGAGGAGACGGTGCCGTAGATGACGTGCTCGGCGGCGCGACCGCCGAGGATGTAGATCAGCTGCTCGTGGATGTGCTGGGCGGTCTGGAGCGCGCGGTCGGAGCGGCCGACGACCGCGAAGCCGGCGGCCTGGCCGCGCGGGTTGATCGTGGCGTGCAGGGTCTTGTCGACGGTCGGGCAGAGCTCGGCGCACAAGACATGACCGGACTCGTGGTAGGCGACGGCTTCGCGTTCGCCGGAGGCCAGCATCGCGGAGGCCTTCCGCGGGCCGGCGATGACGCGCAGGAAGCCTTCGAAGAGGTCGTCGTGGGTGATGTCAGGGCGCCTGCTGCGGGCGGCCATGATCGCGCCCTCGTTGAGCATCTCGGCGAGCTCGGCACCGCTCGAGCCGGCGGTGACCTTCGCCAGGTACGGCAGGTCGACGTCATCGGCGAGCGGCTTGCCCTTGGCGTGCACGTTGAGGATGCTCAGGCGGCCGTCCTCGGACGGGGCGCCGACGTGCACGTGGCGGGAGAAGCGGCCGGGCCGCAGCAGCGCCGGGTCCAGCGTGTCGAGGCGGTTGGTCGCGGCGATCACGAGGAGGCGTTCGTTGCCCGCGAAGCCGTCCATCTCGACCAGGAGCTGGTTGAGGGTCTGGTCGGCCTCGCGGTGTCCGCCGCCGCCGCCACTGCCGCTGCCGCGCTTGCCGCCGACCGCGTCGACCTCGTCGATGAAGATGATCGCGGGGGTGTTCAGGCGGGCCTGGGCGAAGACGTCGCGGACGCGGGCGGCGCCGACGCCGACGTACATCTCGACGAAGTCCGAGCCGGACATGGCGAAGAACGCGGCTCCGGCCTCCCCGGCGACGGCCTTGGCGAGCAGCGTCTTGCCGGTGCCGGGCGGTCCGTAGAGCATCAGGCCGGACGGCATCTTGGCGCCCAGCCGCCGGTAGTCCAGCGGGTCCTTGAGGAAGTCGACGAGCTCGGCGGCCTCCTGCACGGCCTCGTCGCAGCCGGCGATGTCAGAGAACCGCACGGTGGGGAGCTCACCCTGCTTCTGGGCGTTCTCGGAGTGCTTGATCGGCCCGTTGCTCATGGTCTTGGCGTGCCGGCGCTGCAGGAAGAACATCGCGGCGATCATCGCGGCCATGCCGCCGAGCATCATCAACGCGCCCCAGGGGAACTGCGAGCCGTGGGCGAAGCGCGTGTCGATGTCGACCGTGGCGCCGGCGGCGGTGAGCTCGTCGGCGAGCGCGTCGTCGGTCGGCGGGTAACCGACCGTGTGCTCCGCGCCGTCCTTGAGGAGGACCTCGGCCTCGAACTGAGCGGGCCGGAGCGTCGCCGAATCGACCTGGCGGTTCTTGATCGCGGCGCGCAGATCCGAGTAGGAGAACCCGTCCTTGTCACCCGCGGCCTTGGCGACCTGCTCGCTCGCCGCCGTGCCGGCAGCGTGGGCGTTGGCCGACACGAGGCCGAGCGCGACGATCGTCGCGAGGAGGCAGAGAACAGCGGATGGCAATCGGCGCAGCGTGGAGGGCATGGCGGAAGGTCCCTGTCGGATCGGATGGGCCCTGACCCTCCGGCCATCGGCGTCTCGCGACCGTGGCTTTAGCTCCGTCACCCCCGTGACGGGGAAGGCCCTGGAAACGACGTGTTTTCTCATGAGGGGACGCCGCGCCGGTGGTCTAATCGAGCCTTCGCTCATCCCTCGGAGGGGACCATTGTTCGAACTTCGTCGTGCGCGCCTCGTCGCGTGCTGCGCCGCCACGCTCACCGTGGCAGGCGCCGTCGCCGCCAACGCGAGCCCCACCGCCGCCCAGGCGCCGGCGCTCGGCAGCGCCGATCAGGGCGGCGCGGTGATCGTCTGGCTCAAGAACGACCACGCCGATCTCGATCTGCGCAGCTCGGCTCGCGCGGCGGCCGCGCACGCCGACCAGCAGCCGATCGTCGCCGCCATCCGCGCCGCCGGCGGCAGCGACATCGTGCAACTGGTCAGCGTCAACGCGGTGGCCGCGCATGTGTCGGCCGCCGGGGTGGCGGCGCTGCGCGCGTTGCCCGCGGTGAAGGAGATCATCCCCGACGCCGGCGTGCCGATCGGTGACCCCGAGCCCACCGGACCGGCGGTCACCGGCGTGCGGATCACGCCCGACAAGAACTCGCGCAAATCCGCGCAGGCCGCGGGCACGAACCCCTTCCCGACGTCGAACGACTGCGGGACGCAGGACAACCCGCTGATCGAGCCCGAGGCGCTGCTCGCGATCAACGCGCCGGCGATGACGAACGCAGGCCTGAGCACCGAGCCCGGGCACGGCGTGATCGTCGCCAACGACGGGATCAGCACCGCTCCGCGCGGCGACCTCGTCGGCAACCCGAACTTCGTGCGCCCGGCGGCCGACGGCGGCGGCAGCGTCGTCGTCGGGGCGACGCCGGGCGACACGACCGACAGCACCGACGGCGAGTACTACGGCGACGCGTCGTCGATCGACGCGCAGGGCACGGTCCTCTACCAGTACTCGAAGGAGCTGCCGTACTCCGGTCTGCCGGACACGTGCTACTTCAAGCTCGTGGGTGACGCGCCGGGCGCCTCGCTCGTCGACACGAACACGATCGACACGCCGGAGAGCGCGTCGGTGATGAGCGAGTCCGAGCTGCTGGCCGGCATCGACGCCGCGGTGCTCAAGGCGCACGCCGATGTCATCAACGAGTCCTACGGGTACTCGAACTCCCCCGGCAGCTACGCCATCCACTACGCGGCGAACGACGCCGCCGTCGACGCGGGCGTGACCGTCGTGGCCTCCTCCGGGGACAGCGGCGTGTCCGGCACGGTGTCCTCCCCCGCCTCGGACCCGAAGATCATCGCGGCGGGCGCGACCAACACGCACCGGCTCAACGCGATGGCGTACGGGTTCACCGGGTGGGTGAACAACGACATCACGCCGTTGTCGAGCGGCGGGACGACGCCGGACAACAAGCTGGTCGACCTCGTCGCCCCGGGCTACGGCGGCGAGGCCGCCTGCAACCCGCACGGCAGCGACTGCCCGGCGAACACGCAGACCGAGGCGTTCGGCGGGACCAGCGAGTCCTCCCCGCTGATCGCGGGCGCGGCCGCGGACGTCATCCAGGCCTACCGCGACTCGCACAACGGCGACAGCCCGTCGCCGGCGCTGGTCAAGCAGCTCCTCACCGGCACCGCGTCCGATGCGAGCGCCCCGGCCGACCAGCAGGGTGCGGGCCTCGTGAACATCAAGGCCGCGGTCGCAGCCGCGCAGCAGCAGCTGAACACCACGGCGACCGGGGGCGCCAACAGCCTGATCCCGACCCCGACCCAGCTCGACCTGCGCGGCGACGGCGGCTCGTCGAACTTCCAGTCGGTGAGCCTGTTCAACTCGAGCAGCGCGTCGACGACCGTGACCGGCACGTACCGCGAGCTCGGCCCGGAGCACCAGATCGGGTCGACCGTCACCGAGAACGTGAGCGCTCCTGACATCAGCCTCGCCGTGCCGGCCGACGGCGCGCAGGCCGCGCCGGACATCACGATCAACGTCCCCTCCGGCCTCGACCGGCTCGACGCGGACATGATCTGGCCGGACCCGGCCAACGGCGCGATCCTGAGCTTCACGCTCACCGATCCCAGCGGCAGGCTGCGGCAGATCTCCTACGACTACGGCACCGCGTCGACGACCGGCGGAACGGGCACCGTCCCGGACATCCAGCACGTCGAGGTCGCGAACCCCGAGGCCGGCACCTGGCGGGTGGCGATCAAGTGGGCCAACGGCCGCGCGCACCTGCAGTCGCTCCCGAACGTCCCCGGCACCTACACCGGGACCGTGAGCTTCAAGGCCTCCGGGCAGAACTGGATCACCGCGCCGGCCTCCCCCGCGATCACCATCGCGGCGCACCGGGCGGCAACGATCCCACTGCAGGTCGCGTTCCCGGCGGCGGCGGGCGACCATCCCGAGTCGGTGCAGTTCACGTCATCGGGCGGCGCGACCACCTCGCTCCCGATCGCGCGTCGCACGCTGGTGCCGAGCACGGGCGGCGAGTTCGACACGCAGATCACCGGCACGGTCGGGCGCGGGATCGGCCAGATCAGCACGTTCAACGTCAACGTCCCGGCCGGACGGTCGGACCTGGGCGTGACGCTGACGACCCCGGACACGAGCGCGGACGATCCGATGACACTGTTCCTCGTGAACCCGGCGGGAACGTCGGTCGCCACCCACCTGGTGAACGGCCGGGCGCGCAACGGCGTCCCGTTGACCGGGGGAACGGCCACGTACCACGTCCCGAACCCGATGGCCGGGACGTGGGAGATCGACGTCGAGCTCAACCTGACGACCAGCGGCGAGGAGTTCACGCAGACCGTGGTGGGCGACGTGCTGCCGCAGGCGCCGGTGATCACCGCGCCGGTGGGTGCGGTCGTGAGCACGACGCCGTTGATCGCCGGCACGGGCGTTCCGGGTGACACGGTGACCGTGTCGGCCCTCGGCGCCACCGTCTGCACCGCCGTGGTCGGTTCGGACGGCGCCTGGTCCTGCACCCCGTCGATGGCCTTGCCGGCGGGGCCCGTGCTGCTCACCGCCACCCAGGCGGACGCGACCGGCAACGCCTCGGCGGCGTCGACCGCGGTCGGGATCACGGTGCCGCTGGGGTCGACGAGCACGCCGGGCGATGTGTCCGGTGTCGCGCCGGCGACGCTCTCGCTCTCGCTCGGCGCGCCCGCGTCGTTCGGGGCGTTCACGCCGGGCGTGGACAGGACGTACACGGCGTCGAGCACCGCCGACGTGATCAGCTCGGCGGGCGACGCGACGCTGAGCGTGTCCGACCCAGGTCACCTGGCGAACGGCGCGTTCAGCCTGACCGACCCGCTGTCGGTCTCCGTCTCCAAGAGCAGCTGGTCGGCTCCGGTCTCCAACGACCTGGTGACGGTCGGCTTCTCGCAGCACATCGGTGCGAGCGAGGCCCTGCGGACCGGTGGGTACAGCCGGACGCTGACGTTCACGCTGTCCACCACGCAGCCGTAGACCCCGCGGTGTCAGCATCCCGGGGCACATGCTCCGGGATGCTCTGACCCTCGCCATCTGCGCCCTAGCCGCGACCGCCGCCGCCGCGGCCGCGGACCCCGTCGCCCCCGGCCCACCCACGTCGCTGCCGGAGTTCGCCGGTGGGGCCGTCGTCGCGAAGCCGCTGCCGGCGACGATCGCGCCCCAGAACCCGTTCATGGCGCGCAACCCGTTCAGCAACATCCACAACGACACGTGGATGACCGACGCCTACCGCTTTGCCGGCCCGCTCGGCCGCGCGTTGGTGGCGACGTCCGGCGCGCACGCGCCCTCGCTGTGCGGCTCGCTCGCCTTCGACAAGAGGGGTCGGATCGTCTCTGTGTGCCCGAGGATTCCGGGGAGCCCGCAGGCGCGGATCTATGACCCGCGGACGCTCGCGATGGTGGCGTCGTACGACATGCCCGATGCCCCGGGCCCGGCGGGCTTTCAGAACTTCACCGGCGGCGGCTACTTCTTTCTCGACCAGAAGGACCGCATCTGGAGCGCGACCAAGACGGGACACGTGTTCGTGCTCGCCCAGCGCGCCGGCAAGCTCGTCAAGGTCGCCGACTATGACCTCGAGACCGAGCGCATCACCTCCCTGCTGCCCGACTGGCGTGGCCGCATCTGGTTCGTGACCAAGGACCGCGGCGTCGTCGGCGTGCTCGACACGAAGACCCGCGCGATCAAGGCGATCCGCTTGGGCGAGAGCATCCAGAACTCGTTCGCCGTCGACCGCGGCGGCGTCTACATCGCGAGCGACAAGCGCATGTACCGCTTCCACGCGACGTCGTCCGGCAAGCCCGTCGTCGACTGGAAGGTGAAGTACAAGAACTCCGGCATCCACAAGCCCGGGCAGGCCGAAGCGGGCACCGGCACCACGCCCACGATCTTCGACCGCGGCCGCTACGTCACGATCACCGACAACGCCGACCCGATGAACGTCGTCGTCTACCGCACGTCCAACGGCCGGGTGGTCTGCGAGACGCCCGTGTTCTCCAAGGGCGCGAGCGCCACCGAGAACTCGATCATCGCCGCGGGCCGCTCGCTCTTCGTCGAGAACAACTACGGCTACCAGGACCCGACCGGTCCCAACGCGGGAGCCCCGACGACACCGGGCTTCGCCCGCGTCGACGTCGACGGCTGCAAGGTCGCCTGGACGAACACCACCGCCGCCGCGCCCTCGGTCGTATCCAAGCTCTCCACCGCGACCGGCCTGATCTACACGTACATCGCCCCCACCGACCCGAACGGCTCCCACCCGTGGTTCTGGGCGGCGATCGACGCGCACACCGGCCAGGAGGTCTGGCGCAAGCTGGCCGGCACCGGCGCGCTGTTCAACAACAACTACGCGGGCCTCGCCCTCGGCCCCGACGGCACCGCCTACCTCGGCACCGTCGGTGGCCTGCAGGCACTCCACGACGGGTGAGCCCGACGAGCCGCCTCTACGGGTTCGCCGTCGAGAGCGTGAACGTCAACGTCTTGGAGTACGTCCCCGTGCGCAGGGCGTCGCCCGCGCCGATCGCCTGCTTGAACGTGACGGTCGTGACGTCGTTGGATGCCGGCGCCGACCAGGTCTTCACGACGCCGAGGCCCTGCAGGGGCTGCGGCAGCGCGAAGGCGCCGTTGACCAGGCGGCCTGGGGCCGTGGTGCTCGGGTCCGACACGGTCAACGTGGCATCGCCGGCGGTGCTGACCACGGTCGCGGTCGTCGACGCCGAGTACTCGCGCGCGACGCCGGGCGTGAACGCGCCGAACTGGGCGGGCGCGCCGAGCGTCAGCGCCAGCGTCGCCGGCACCGCCCCGCCGGCCGGGGCCTGCTCCTCGTCGCCGCCCACGTAGGAGGCGGCGCCGGCGCTGATCAGTGCGCCGCGCTCCGCGGCGTTCACGAAGCCGCCGGCGAGGAGATCGTCCGCCAGCTTCGTGAGGTGGGTGACGAAGGAGCTGTGGTTCGGCCACACCTCCTCATCGAGGAGGTGGTCGCTGATCGTGCACGTGCCGCCGAGCGTCCGGTTCGGGACGCCGCTGTCGACGCTGCCGACGACGACCGTCGCGCGCGTATCCGGGTTGGCGCAGATGCCGGGCGCGAACCGGCCGCCGACCACGGGGAGCTGCAGCGAGCTCTTCGCGAGGTCGATGCTGAGCTGGGTGCCGGGCTGCGGCTTGAGCGTGAACAGACGGTCGCTCGACATCACCATGAGCGCGAGCCGCTGGCCCGAGAGGACGACCTTGTCCGTCGGCTCCAGATTGAACGTGACATCGACGAACTCGCCGGGCACGAGCGGGGCGCCGCCCGAGATCCCGCCGCGGTTCTGCGGGTCCGCCCAGCCGCGCGTGATGACGTGCGACGTGTTGATCGTCGTCGAGGTGCACGTGAGCGACGGCGTGAACGGCAGCGCGACGAGCCAGACGGAGAGGTTCGCGGCCGCCTTGCTCGACGCCATCCGCAGCTTGATCCGCGGGAAGCCCGAGAGGTGGAGCGGCGCCGTCAGGGTCGGCGTCGCATAGAGGAGCCGCTGCGTGCCCGAGTTGACGAAGTTGCCCGGCTGGCACGTGGCGTCGTCGGTGAGCGTCTCGGTCCCGGCCACCGGGCGCGTGAGCGACGTCAGTTCGCCGGTGGCGTTCCCGCCGGTCTTCGGCAGGAACTCGACCGGCTTCGCGGCCGGGTTCGGGTAGTCCGCGTACGGCGTCGGATTGTTCGTCGAGCACGCGATGCTGACGACGGCGCCGGTGGCGACCTTCTGGCCCGCGGTGGTGGCGACCGCCGTCTCGAGGACGACGGTGGTCGAGTTGGGGATCGCGACGATCGCCCTCGTCGTCTCGGTGATCGTCCCGTTCGCGTTCGTCTGCGGGATCGTGAGCGTCATCGAGACCTGGAGCTGGCTCGTGTCGCCGACCGTCAGCGTCGCGGTGTTCGACTGGTCGCCGGCGACCGTCGCCGTCCGCGGCGGGCAGGCCGCGGTCTCGCGCGTCACCCAGGCCTTCGGCTGGTTCTCGACCCCGTTCTGGACGCCGTAGAGGTAGCGGGTGAACCACAGGTTGCGCAGGCCCAGCGGCGGCGCGCCGCCGTGGCCGCCCTGGTGGTAGTACTGCATGAGCGGCACCTTGCCCTTGAGCGCCTCGGCGATCCGGACGCTGTGCTCGGGCACGACGTTCCAGTCGTTGAACGCGTGGGCCATCAGCGTGGCGGCCTTGACGTTCGCGAGCTGATTGAGCTGGTCGCGGCCGGCCCAGAAGTCGTTGTAGTCGCCGGTGACACGGTCGTGGCGCAGCTTCATCAGGCCCTCGCGGACCGTGTCGATGCAGTACTGCCTCCGCGCCGGGTCGCCGCTGTTGATGTAGTCGAAGAGGTAGTCGATGTCCTCGCCGGGCCAGCCGCCGGGGTTCCGCACCAGCCCGTTCGATCGGTAGTAGTGGTAGTAGGACGTGTTCGGCGCGATCGGGATGATCGCCTCGAGACCCTGGACGCCGGTCGTCGCGGCGGAGATCGGCAGCGTGCCGTTGTACGACGTGCCGGTCATGCCGACCTTGCCCGTCGACCAGTAGGCCAGGACCTCGGTGTCGCCGTCGATCGTCGTGTAGCCCTTCGCCCGCCCATTGAGCCAGTCGACGACCGCCTTCGGGCCGTCATTCTCGTTCGTGCCACCCACCGTCGGGCAGCCCTGCGAGAGACCCGAGCCCGGCGACTCCGAGTGGACCACGGCGAAGCCGCGCGGCACCCACGTGCTGACCTCGCTGGTCGAGATCGACGTCCGGTTCGGGTTGAAGGCGATCGCCGGTGGCGAGACCCGCGGCGGCGGCGTCGCGCCGACCTCGGTGTTGGTGTTCCAGAAGTACTGCGAGCTCGTCGAGGCCGTGCCCGCGTAGTACGGGCTCGTCTCGTAGACCACCGGCACCTTCAGGTTCTCGCTGTCGGTCTGCGCCGGCCGCGTGACGTCGACGTGCATGCGGTCGCGCTTGCCGTCGCCGTCGGAGTCGAACTCCGTCTCGACCCAGAGGCGCTGCCGCACCCATTGAGCCGAGACGTTGAAGCCCGGGACGACCTGCGCCTGCCCGTTCGCGAAGACCGGCAGCGTCTGCGCCTGGGCCCTCGCCGCGGGAACCCCGACCGCCATCGCGGCGATCACCGCGGCCAACCATTTCCTCTCCACCCAGCAGCCCTCCTTGAACCTGGTGCAAGACCCCAACCAGGCGACCGTACGGAAGCCGCGGACAACTCTCATCCAACCGTTGTCTGAATCCCACTCCCCACTCAGAGACCGTCGTCGCAGCCGCGGTGCGCTACCGCTGCCGGTGCTGAGCCTCGACGGTGGCCACGATCTTGTCGATCTGGGCCTTGTCCTTGTCCCTGACGTTCGTCGCGCCGGCGGCGACGGCGACGTTCGCGGGTGCGCATTGGACGTAGGCGGAGACGTACTGGCCGCTGATCGAGTAGTCGTCCGTACCGCCGACGACGAACCAGCCTGTGCGACCCGCCGTCGCCTGCGTAGCGGCGATGCCACTGAGCGAGATCGAGACGCCGCCACCGCTGATCGCGCGCTGGCCTGCAGGGCAGTAGGCCGTCGCCGTCTGGGCGTAGTTCCCATAGATGAACGGAACGTTGGCCGACTGCACGGGCGTGATCTGACTGACCGCGCTCGGCCCTGCCGGCCCGGCCGGCCCGGCGGGACCGGCGGGGCCGCTAGGACCGGCGGGACCCGTGTCCCCGGTCATGCTCTCCAGCGCGGAGTTCGAGAGATCCGCGGTCGTCAGCGATCCGTTCCTGATGTCCTTGCCGGTGAGCGAGCTGTCCTGGACCTGCGCGCCCGTGATCTTGGACGCGGCGTACGCGCCCCCGGACATCGCGAGCACCAGCGCGACGACACCGACCATCACGCTCGGACGAGTGAACCTCTTCATGCCCCCTCCTTAGGGTCCCGGGCAGAATGCCTCCTTGCCCGTTTGACGTCCCTGGAGACTAGGGGAGCAAACGGGAGTTCCACACTGGTGAAAGGTCCAGGCCGACGGTCACCGTGGAGGTGTGGGAGCTGTCGTCGGCGGAGGTGCCGACGTAGATCGTGTACTCGCCCGGCTTGATCGCGAACGCCCGCGTGCAGTAGTCCCAGACGCCGAACGGATGGTGGGTCGCCGCGGGGTCGATCGTGATCGCGACCGGTTGCGTCTCGCCAGGTTCGACGGACACCTTCTGGAACCCCACCAGGCGCTTGGGCGGCTGGCCGTCGACCGGGACGCCGAGGTACACCTGGACCACTTCGGCGCCGGCGACGGACCCGGTGTTGGTGACCGCGGCCCGCACGATGACGGGCGCATTCGCCCCGTCCGGCGCGTCGACGGACACGTCGGCGATGTCGAACGTGGTGTACGACAAGCCGAACCCGAAGCCGAACCTCGGGGTGATGCCCTGCGCTTGGTACCAGCGGTACCCGACCTCCAACCCCTCCGAGTACCGCAGCACGGGATGTCCCGCCCCTTCGTCGGTGCCCGGATAGCGCTCGGGCCGGCCCGCGTAGAGCGTGTCGTGCTCCGAGACGGGATACGTGGTCGGCACCTTGCCGGAGGGGTTCACGACGCCGAGCAGGAGGTCGGCGACGACGTGGCCGTCCTCGGCGCCCTGGTTCCAGGCCTCCAGCACGGCTGGAGCCTTGTCGATCCAGGGCATCAGGATCGGGTTGGAGTCCTTGAGCACGACGACCGTCGCCGGGTTGACCGGGAGCAGCTCGCCGAGCATCCGGTTCTGGTCGTTGAGCATGTTGGCATCGGACTGGTCGGCGCCCTCGGTGGCGATCAGCCCGGCCATCAGCACCACGACGTCAGCCTCTGCCGCGGCGCGCTTGGCGTCCTCGAGGTTGGACAGGTCGTCGGCGACCGTCAGCTTGGTCGCGGTCGCGCGTGAGTCGAGCTCGCGCAGCACGTCCTGGAGACCCTGGAGCGGCGGCACGGTGTAGAGCGGGTCGACCTTCGATGAGCCGCCGCCGCCCAGGCACGCGTCATCGACGTACGCGGACTGCCCGATGATCACGAACGACCCGGCGCCCGCGTCGAGCGGCAGCAGCCCACCCTCGTTCTTGAGCAGGACGGCGATCTGCGAGCCGATGCGACGCGAGACGGCGCCGTGGGCCCGCGCGTCGATCGCGCCAGGCGCGTACGGACGCTCGAACTGCCCGAAGCGGAACATCTGCGTGAAGCGGCGGACCAACGCGCGGTCGACGGTCTCGATCTCGAGGCTGGTGTCCTGGAGCGCCGCCTTGACATTGGCCTCGTTGAGCCACTTGGCGTCGGGCATCTCGTGATCGAGGCCCGCGTTGATCGCCGGAGCGCACGATCGGCACGACCAGAAGTCCGACTGCACGTAGCCCTCGAACCCCCACTCCGTCCGCAGGATGTCGGTGAGCGTGTGCCGGTACTCGGTGGCGTACACCCCCCGCACCCGGTTGTACGCGCTCATGATCGCCGCGATCTGCGCGTCCTTGACCAGCATCTCGAACGGCAGCAGGTAGAGCTCGCGCAGCACATGCTCGTCGACCTCGACGCTGGCACGGAAGCGCTCGTGCTCCTGATCGTTGACGACGAAGTGCTTGCCCATCGCGATCACGTCGTGGGCCTGGATCGCCTTGGTCACCGCGACGCCCATCACGCCGGACAGGTACGGGTCCTCGGAGAAGTACTCGAAGTTGCGGCCGGCGATCGGCGTGCGGTGCAAGCACACGCCGGGGCCCTCCAGCACGTGCTGGCCGAGCGTCGCTGCCTCTGAGCCGATGATGTCACCGTAGGCGTGCGCGAGGCCGGGGTCGAAACCGGCCGCGAGACCGATCGTCATCGGCAGCGACGTCGCAGGCGGGCTCGGAGTGCCATCGCCCATGCCCACCCCGACCGGGCCGTTGGTGATCCGAAAACGTGGAATCCCGAGCTCGTCGATCGCGGCCACGTGGCGCTCGATCCGGATCTGGGCGGCGAGCTCCTCCACCCTGGACTCCCGCGCCGCGGCGTAGATGTCGATCGTCTCCATCGCCCCGTGCAACTGGGCGATCTTCTGCTCCAGCGACATCGTCGCCACGAGCTTCTCGGCCCGCTCGCGAGGTGACATTGCCCGGGACCCTACTGAGCAGCCCGCGCCTTCGTGTCCGGCCGGGAACACTTCGGCGACGAAGAGCCGGCCTAACTGATGGGCGAGCTCGCCGTCAATCAGGCGCGACGCCCGCCGCTCTCGATCGCGCCAGGCTCGTCGCACCTTGACACGCGCCCTGCAGGCCCGAATAGAGTCGGCCTGTTGACGAGGGCAACGGAGGGGAAGTGTTGATGCTCAAAACACTGAGCCGCGGAAAAGGGCTCGCCGCGACGGTCTCACTGAGTACATGCCTGCTGCTGGTTTGCTTCGCCGGCACGGCCCTGGCGTCCGACTACGACGCGGATGGCTCGTCCACGCCGGCCGACTGCGACGACTTCGACGCGGCGATCCATCCGGGCGCGACCGACAAGCCCGACTTCGCCTTCGAGGACCTCAACTGCGACGGCATCGACGGAGATGTCAGCAAGGCGATCTTCGTCGACGGCGGCGGCGGCCTCGACACGCGGTCAGGGACGAAGGACTTCCCGAAGAAGACGATCTCCAACGCGATCGTCGCCGCAAAGGCCGCCGGCAAGGATGTCTATGTCGCTGCCGGCACGTACGCGGAGGGGCTGACGCTCGACACCGGCGTGTCGATCTATGGCGGCTACACCCCGAACTTCTCGTCCCGCTCGACGGTTGAGCCGACGACGATCACCGGCCTCCCGCAGGCCGCGCTGGCCGACGGCAAGACCGGCATCACCCTGCAGCTGCTGACCCTGCTCGGAGGCACGGCCACCTTGGCCACGGGCGGCAACTCGTACGGCCTGCGCGTGATCAACAACGCGAAGGTCGCGCTCGACCACGTGATCGCGACCGGCGGGACGGCGATCGCCGGGGCGGTGGGCGGTGTCGGCGCCCCGGGCTCCAACGGCACCAACGGGACCGTGGGCGGCGGCGGAACGTGCGGCACCGGCGGCAGCGGCGGGACCGGCCCCGCCGGTGGCGCGGGAGCCAACGCCGGCGGCAAGGGCGGGAACGGCGGAGGGATCGGTGCCAACGGCGTCAAGGGCGGCGACGGCGCGCCGGTCGGCTCGGTCGGGATCGGCGGCGCTCTCGGCGGCGGAAGCAGCGGCAGCGGCAACATCACGGGCGGCGGCGGCGGCCCCGGCACCCCCGGGAGCACCGGTGGCACCGGCAGCGACGCGCCCCTCCCGGTCTTCACGCTCGACCTCGCGAACGCCACCTGGTCCGGCGCCCCCGGCGACGTCGGCAAGCCCGGTGTGAACGGGACCGGCGGTGGCGGTGGCGGCGGCGGTGGCGGCGCCTCTGTCAACTCGATCGACTACAAGGCCGGCGGTGGCGCCGGCGGCTCCGGCGGCGGCGGGAGCGGTGGCGGCGACGGCGGCAAGCCCGGCGGCAGCGGATACGGCTCGTTCGGCGTCTACGTCTTCAACGCGCTCGTCGTCGCTCGCGACTCGACCCTGCGCGGGGGCACCGGCGGCGCGGGCGGGAACGGCGGCAACGGCGGCGACCCGGGCACGCCCGGCACCGGCGCGGGCGGCGGCAACGGCGCCAGCGGCGGCGTCGGGACCGGCTGTGGCGACGGCGCGGGCCTCAACGCCAAGGGCGGCAACGGCGGCAAGGGCGGCGACGGCGGCAAGGGCGGCTCCGGCGGCAAGGGCTCCGGCGGCACCGGCGGCCCCAGCGCGGGCGTGTTCCGCGCCGGCGCCGGCTCGTTCTACTCGCAGCGCACCACGACCCAGACGGGCGGCGCGGGCGGCACCGGCGGCCGCATCGGCGGCACCGGGCTGTTCTCGCCCACCGGCATGTCCGGCGGCCTGCTGCAGGCGACGGGAGTCGGCCCCGCGTTCGGCGATTTCGACGCCGACGGCATCACCGACCCGCTCGACGACTGCCCGACGGTCTCCGCCGTGGCAACGACGAACGGCTGCCCGCCGCGCCCGGCCAAGCTGATCGACACCGACCACGACGGGATCCCGGACACCAACGGCCAGGGCACCCCGATCGACAAGTGCCCCACGGTCGCACCCGCGCCGGGAACGGACGCCGACGGGGACGGCTGCCCGGACCCGGTCGTCACTCCCACTCCGACCCCGACGCCGACCCCGACCCCGACCCCGACGGCTACGGCCACGCCGGTCCCGCAACCCAGCGGCGACAGCCCCCCGCCGCCGAGCACCGGAGGCGGCAGCCCCAACCCGTCATCGGTGGAGCAGGTCATCATCACCGTGACCTACTTCGCCAAGTCGGGCGCGAAGAGCAGCAAGTTCACGAGCCTGAAGGTCCGCAACGTCCCGCTCGGCGCGACGGTCACGGTCACCTGCAAGGGCTCGGGCTGCCCGAGCGGCCTGAAGGGCAAGGGCTTCACGAAGAAGAACGCCTTCGGGGCGGTCGACCTCAAGAAGTTCATCAAGAAGCCGCTGAAGGTCGGCGTGACCATCACGGTCGTCGTGTCCAAGCCGAACGCGATCAGCGCCGTCAAGGTCCTCAAGGTCCGCAAGTCCAAGGCGCCCACGATCACGACCAAGTGCATCCGCCCGGACTCGACCAAGCAGGTCGCCTGCGCTTGACCTGAAGGGCGGGTGCGCCGCCGGCGCACCCGCCCCGAGCCACGCCCACCGGGGCCTGCGACGCCCGAGTCACGCCCCGCCGAGGCCGAGCGGGTCCGGCCGTTCGACGATCGCCCGCTCCTGCTCGTCCGGGAACGCGCTCTGCACCGCTTGGCCGAGCAGACGGCGCTCGAGCTCGATCCGCGGGCGCTCATCAGGGGTGGCGACCGCGAGCAGACGGTCGTAGAGCGCGTTGAGTCGCCGCACGATCTGCGGCGTATCGGCGCCGAAGCGGCGGATCTCCATCAGCCCGAGCTCCATGTACGCCGCCCAGCGGGGCGCCGGGACGACCGCGCGCGCGGTGCCGTCGGTGTCGACGACAAGCGACGGGCCCGGGTGGCGCGTCGCCAGTTCGGCGAGCAGCGACTCGATCCGGTCCAGCGACTGCACGGCCGTGGTCGGATCGTTGATCGCCGGAGAGAGCGCCCGGATCGCGATGTCGACGAGCATCCGCAACACGAACGCGGGGTCCTGGTCGATCGTGCGCTGGCGGGCGAGCACGAAGACGCGCCGCGCGAGCGCCGGGTCGGGAGCGGTATGCCCGCCGCTGATCCGCAGCACCGGCCGGCCCGGGCTCAAATACTCGCCCACGACCGGGACCACCGTGACGAAGCCGCCGGTCTGGCGGGCGAGGCGCATGAGCGCGTTGCGGTCCACGGCGGCGATGACGGCCGGGCGGCCCTGGTGGGCGAGCTCGGTCGCGCCTTCGTCCACCACCGGGGAAGCCACGCCGCTGGGGTCGGCGCGGGGATGGACCTCCTCGATCACCGCGTAGCCGCGCCGCACGAGGTTGCGCAGGATGCCGCCGATCTGCGTGCTCTCGAACGCGCGCTGCACCAGGGCCACGAAGGCGCCGATGGTGATCAGCGCGAACAGGAGCCCGCACACGACCGTCGCGGCGGGCACGAAGTCCCGCCCGGCCTGGTCGGTCTGGCGGCCGAGCGCCGCGAGCGCGAAGAGCGAGTAGATGGCGGTGGCCGTCGGCAGCGCGAGGCCGGCGATCACCACCGGGTCGCGGCGCAGGCGCGCGGCGAGCCTGGGCGAGTACGACGACGTCTGGATCTGCGCGGCGACGAAGACCGCCGAGAACACGATCCCGGTGAAGGTGATCATCCCTCCGGCGAGCGCGCCGAAGATCGCCTGCGCCGACGTGCCGGCCAACGGCAAGCTCGCCTCGTCGCCAAGGTGCTCGTCGAGGATCGGCAAGCCGATGCCGAGCGCCACCGCAACGAAGTTCGCGGCCAGCACGGGGACCCACATCGCCGAGCTGAGCCAGATCCGCAGCCGGAACAGGCGGCCGGCGGCGCGGACCTCGTGATGCGCGTCCGGCGAGCTCACGCCGTGACCAGATAGCCGCCGAAGTCCCGCGGCGAACACGCCCAGACGGCCATGCCGCCGAAGCTAGCCACCGCGCGGGTGACCACGGCTCACCCGGCGGGGATGAACCCTCCGGCGAACCCGCCGGTCCCGGTTCATCCGGTTCGGATGATTCCCGAGCGCCCGCGAGCCTCGACCATCTGGTCGCACATCCGACGCGGAAAGGGCGTGGCACATGTGCCGTTGGCTCGCATACTCCGGCTCCCCCATCCTGCTTCAAGAGGCGCTCTACGAGGGCCCGAACTCGCTCGTCGCCCAGAGCCTGAACTCCAAGCTCGGCGCCGAGCCGACGAACGGCGACGGGTTCGGCGTGGGCTGGTACGGCGCACCCGACACGCCGGGTCTCTTCCACAGCACCGAACCGGCCTGGAACGACAGCAACCTCCGCGAGCTCGCCGGCCACATCAGCTCGCCCCTGTTCTTCACGCATATCCGCGCCGCGATCGGCAGCGCGGTGCAGCAGACCAACTGCCACCCGTTCCGCCACGACCGCTGGCTGTTCATGCACAACGGCTACATCAACGAGTTCGCCACGATCAAGCGCGACCTGATCCTCGCCGTCGACCCATCGCTCTTCCCCCAGATCCGCGGCCAGGCCGACACCGAGGTGCTGTTCTATCTCGCGCTCACGCTGGGTCTCGAGGACGACCCGCCGACCGCCGTCGGGCAGGCGATCGGGCTCGTCGAGGCAGTCGCGGCCCGCCACGGCGTGCCGAACCCGTTCCAAGGCACCGTCGCGACCAGCGACGGCGAGAGCATCTGGGCGTTCCGGTACTCCAGCGAGAGGAACTCGCGCACGCTGTTCTACACGACCGACGTTCCCACCCTGCGCAAGCTCTACCCCACGCGTGAGCTGTTCCAGGAGGTCTCGGTCAACGCACGGCTGATCGTCTCCGAACCCCTCGGCGACGTGGCCGGGGTCTGGAACGAAGTGCCCGAATCCACCTACGGCATCGTCGGCCCGGACCACGCCGAGATGCGGGCGTTCCGGCCGGAGGCTCCCTCGACCCCCGTCGCCGTCCGCGCATGACTCACGCGTCACGCTTGAGATCGAGCCAGGCCGCCTGCTCCTCGGTCAACTCGACCCCGAGGCCCTGCATCGAGGAGCGGGTCTCCGCAATCGACCGCGGACCGAAGAGCGGGAACGTCGGGAAGGGCTGACTCAGGACGAAGGCGAGGGCGATCGCGGTGGCCGGCACGCCGAGTTCGGATCCGAGCTTCTCCGCCCGCCGCAGGCGCTCGAAGTTGTCGTCGCTGTAGTAGCAGCGGACGAGGTCCGCGTCGCTGCGGTCATCCGGCCGTGCGGGCCGGGCGAAGAAGCCACGGGCCTGCGACGACCACGGGAGCAGCGTGATCTGCGCCTCGGTCAGCCACCGCTTGGACGCAGCATCGGTGACATGCTCGCACCCGGCCCACGGCACGTCGTAGGCTTCGGCCAGGCCGAAGTGGTTGCTCAGCACCGTGAGTTCTCGCCGTCCGTTGGCGCGCGCATAGGCGTTGGCTTCCTCGAAGCGCTCGCGGGTCCAGTTCGACACGCCGATGACCCTGATCCGCCCCGCCCGCTGCTCCTGGTCGAGCACGTCGACGAACTCACCGACCGGGATATCCCGATTGTCGCGGTGCATCATGTAGATGTCGGCGTACTCGGACTGCTGGCGTTCCAGCGACTCCGCCAGCTGTGACACCAGCGACTCGGGATCGCAATGCGGGGTGTGGGCGCCTTTGACGATCACGACGACGTCCTCGCGGACGCCGCGGTTGGCCATCCACTGGCCGAAGAGTCGCTCGTAGCGTCCCCTGCCGTAGATCCAGCCGGTGTCGAACGCGTTCCCGCCCAGGCTGTAGAAGTGGTCGAAGACCGCCGAGGCGTGCGCGAGGTCGGGCTGGTTGTCGCACCCCATGACGAGCCGTGACATCCGCTTGTCCAACCCGGGAATGCTGCCGTACTTCATCGGTGGGGTCGCCGATCCGGGCCGGACCGTCAGCGGCTCACCCGAGACCGTGGGGATGTTCGCGTCGTCGGCCTCGAACGGATACACCAACCCGATCTCCGCCCGCCACTCGTCCAGCACGCGGGCGTTGCCCAGGCTGTCGGCCAGGCTCATCTCGATCGGGCCGGCCGCCGGCTCCTCGTCCCGCGCACGCGCGAGGCCGTCGGCTTCGAGCGCGTACGGGAACGCTCCGGCATAGCTGCGCGTCCGCGGCTCCTCTCCGACCAGGGTGACGGTCACCGTCGGGTCGGCGGACAACGTCCACGGATCGGCGATCTCGATCTTGCCCGCGCTGCCGTAGATCGTCACGGTGTTGGCGTCCTGCAGCCGGATCCCGGCCCGGACCGAAGCGGTGACGCCATCCGGGAACGAGAGCCGGCCGACGGTCCACTCGTCCACCCCGGTCGCGCCGATGACACCGTCCGCGGAGACGGTGTCCGGTTCGACGAACGGCTTGCCCGCCGCGGCACCCGCGATCGCGCGGGCGTAGGAGACGGGGTAGCCGCCGACGTCGAGAATCCCGCCGCCCGCGGTCCCGGGATCGAACAGCCGCCCCTCGGTGCTCCCGCTATGGAACGCGAAACTGGCATCGATGTGGACCAGGTCTCCGATCACCCCTTGGGCGACCAGGCTCAGCACGTCCCGGGTCTGCGGATGGAAGCGGTACATGTACGCCTCCACCAGGCTCCGACCGACCTCCCGGGCGACGTCGACCATGGTCATCACCTGGCCGTTGTTGGGCGCCAGGGGCTTCTCGCACAGCACATGCTTGCCCGCACGCAACGCGCGGATGGTCAGGGCGGCGTGGCCCGTGTGCACGGTCGAGACGTAGACGGCATCGATGGCCGCCGATGCCAGAACCTCGTCGTAGGTTCCGATCACCGCATCGGCCCCGAGGCCGAACTCGTCGGCGAAGGCACGCGCGCGATCGGGATCCGAGCTGCCGACACCTGTAAGCGTGCCGGTCTCGCTGTGCGGCAGCTGGGACGCGAAGCGCCGAGCGATGTTTCCGGGGCCGAGAACGGCCCAGCGAACCCCCATCCGCGTCACCACACGCGGACGCGCGACGCGCCCGATGCGAGGGTTGCGATCGGCCCGGCGGCATAGGCGTGGTCGCCGGTCTTCCGCGTCCCGACCAGGTCGGTGTCGAGCCGTGCCGGGCTCCCGTCGCGTTCCTCGAAGTCCGCGTCCACGAAGCGGACCCGTTCGAGGTCGCTTCCGGTGATGAGTCCGATGCGCGCCTGGTCGAAGCCCTCGGGCAACTGCGTCTCGAGGTAGACCTCGTCGCCCTCGTCGACGACGGCGACGCTCACGTCGTCGCCGTCCAGGACGAGCGCATCGTGCTCGGCTTCGTACGCGTCGGCGCCCAGGGCGTAGACATTGTCGCGAATGTACACGGGTTGCTTGACGCCCGCGTAGCGTTCGTGGTCGCCGCGCGACGGGTCGTCGACCAGGGTGAGGTAGTCGGCGAGCGTTGCGGGATGGTCGTCGTAGCCGGCGGTGCCGTAGCTTGCGCCCTGGCCGAACCGTGCGGTCGGGCCGTAGGCCGGGGGCGTGCCACCGCCGAGGAAGACGTTGCCGATGTGGCGATCGTCGCCGGCGAGGATCGCCGCGTAGCCGGCGACCTGTGTGCTGTGGGGTACGTGGTAGGGCGTCGGGCGCTCGATCACCGGGACGATCGCCACCGTTCCGCACACGAGGTTGTTGACGTACGCGCCGCCCTGGCTGAAGGACTCCAGGGAGGCGGGTGAGGCCAGGACGTTGTGGTCGACGATGTAGGGCCCGTGGCTCACTTCGACGAACAGGTCGCGGCTGTTTCCGTAGAGGACGTTCTGTGAGATGCGGGTGCCCTGCGTCTGCCAGTCGAGCCAGACGCCGAGTGAGCAGTCGTGGATGCGGTTGTGGCGGATGACGACGTCGATGGCCGCGTGGAGCTTGATGCCGGCGATCTCGTAGCCGTAGAACTCGCGCTTGAGGGCGATGTTGTAGATGTGGTTGTCCTCGATCGTCGAGAACACGCACCCGAGGTGCCCGACGATGCCATTCTGGCCGCAGTCGTAGATCGTGTTGCGCCGGACGACATGCGAGCCGATGTGCTCGCGATCCCAGCCGATCTGCCGCGCCGAGAACACTGACTCGAGCTGGTACTGATAGCCGGGCTTGTCCTTCCGAAGCGTCGCGTAGTTGTGTCCGGTCGCGGCCTCCTTGCCGAGCGAGATCGCCGAGCACTTCGCGTCGTGGATGACATTGTCCTCGATGATCCAGCCCTTCGCCCAGTTCGGGCCGATCAGGCCCGGCTGGTCGGCCGTCGGAGGAGTCCACGGACTGGCCGCGTGCGCCAACTCGAAGCCGCGGACCGTGATGAAGTCGAGGTGATGCTCGGTCGGGTAGAACACCGAACGGCGCACGTTGATCTCCACGAGCTCGGCGTTGGGGTCAGCGCCCTGGAAGTTCGCCCAGATCGTGGTCTGGTCGGCGTCGACTTCCGTGTACCAGACGTGGAGCGTCTGCTCGGGATCGCGAATCCGGTCCGTCGTCCCGGTCCAGTCGTCCAGCACCTCCGTCCGGAGCGGCGGGTCCGAGACCTCGGGCAGGCTCAGCACCTCGTAGAAGCTGCGCCCGTTGAGGTACACGTCGCCGAGGTGCTTGCGGCCGGAGTCCGCGCCGGGGTAGACGATCCAGTCCCCGTCGATCGTCTCGGCGAATGGGTTGAAGGCGCCGAAGAGCGCGTTCGGCACGACGACCTTCCACACCGTGTCATCGATGGACTCCCACCCAGTGACCCGCTCGGAGCCTTTGATGACGACGTGCTCGCCGGCGGCCGCCTCGTAGGTGATGCGACGCTGGTCGCTCAACCCGCCGCGTCGTGGCATCACCCACTCGCGGTACTCGCCTGCGTGCACGACGACGGTGTCGCCCGGCTGCGCCACCCCGGCGGCTCGGTTGATGGTCCGGAACGGGCTGTCATCGGAGCCGGGAGCCGTGTCGGACCCGGTCATCGCGACGTGGAACACGGCCGCGCCGACGGCTCGGCGCTCTGGGGTCTGGATCTGATCGCTGGACGTCATAGTCTCTCTGACTCGAGGTTCGGACGGCACCAAAAGCTTGGCAGTTCTGCAAGACTACGTCAAAACATTCGGCCCAAATACGGACAAGGATGAGCTGGTGGGACTGAGTCGTGCATAACCACGAAGCCGAAAATGGGTTCCCGTCGCCCGGCGGATCGCTCGAGGCCCTGCGCGAACAGAACCTGGCTCGTGTCATCGCCGCGCTGCGGCTGGGGGGTTCGATCAGTCGAACGGAGCTCGCGCGGCGGACGGGAATCTCGCGCACCACCGTCGCGAGCCTGCTCGCCGCATTGGCCGAAGCCGGGCTGGTGCGCGAGGAAGCCGCGCCGAGCGCGCCGACCAGCCAGGGCGGGCGGCCTCCCGTGTTGGTGGCGCTCGAGCCCAGATCCGCGGTCGCGATCGGGGTCGACTTCGACCACGACGGCATCCGGGTCGCGGTGGCCGACTTGTCTCACACGATCCTGGCCGACATCGAGCGAGACCTCGACGTCGATGCCGACGCCGCCCGTGCACTGGACGTGGCCGTCGAGCTCGTCAACGAAGCGCTCGCTTCCGCGAAGGTGAGCCGGACGGCGGTGTTGGGCGTCGGCATGAGCGTTCCCGCGCCGGTCGAGGTATCCAGCGGCATCGTGCTCGAGCCTTCGATCTTGCCGGGGTGGGCGGAGATCAACCCGGCAGAGCAGCTGTCCAAACGACTGAACCTGCCGGTTCAGGCCGACAACGACGCCAACCTCGGCGCCCTTGGCGAGGCGACGTGGGGGGCCGGACGCGGCTGCGAGGACTTCGTGTTCCTGCAAGTGCGGACGGGGATCGGTCTCGGGCTCATGCTGGGGGGTCGTATCTATCGCGGGGCCGCCGGCCTGGCCGGGGAGCTTGGGCACGTGACCGTGGACGAGGAGGGCCCGTGGTGTGGGTGCGGGAATCGCGGCTGCCTGCAGCAGTTCGTATCGGAACCGGCGATCCTGAGGACGCTCGCCTCCTCGCAGGACCCGCCGCCGACCATCGCGGCGGTCGTGGAGGCCGCAAAGGCAGGTGACCGCGCATCGTTGCGCGTGCTCTCGGACGCCGGGCGCCACATCGGCGAGGCGCTGGCCGCCGCATGCAACCTCCTCAATCCGCAACGCGTGATCATCGGGGGAGAGCTGCGGTTCGCCGGGGACCTGCTGCTCGCCTCGATTCGATCCGCGCTTGAGCGGCGGACGCTCGGGGCCGTGCTCTCGTCGACCGAATTGGTGCCGGCGGAGCTCGGGCCCGCCGCGGAGGTGCGCGGGGCATTGACGCTGGTTCTGCTGGCGACAGACGAGCATCTCTCGGCTCGAGTCGCGAGCACGGGCAGTTTTCGAACCTAAGAGTTGCGCAAGACTCCGTCGTAACCTATGCTCATCTTCGTCACCCGAGTCGGGGTGCTGAGGAGGAGACGCAGTGATGGTCATGATCGAGTGGCATGCCGCGGGGGTGAGTGGCATGGCGTCGGAGCATCGGTTCACGTTCGAGTTGTGGACCGTCGCCGATCCGGGTCGCGATCCGTTCGGCGCGCTGACCGAGATTCACCGCGCGTAGAAGCACGATCGAGACAGACTTGCCGCCTGGAACGGGCCTCGCTTCCGGCGAGGTCGCGGTTTCGGGCACCTGCGGAAGCCTGGTGCTCGCGGAGCGCCCGGGACGAGCACGACGAGGAGGGGAGACCCCTTGCGTAGCACGGTACGAAGCAACAGCGCCCGTTGGCGCGCCCCGCTGGTCGCCTGTTGTCTAGCACTCACTGCCCTGGTGGCAGCGTGCGGCGGCAGTGACAGCACCTCGGGCGGTGGTGGCGGCGCGACGTCGACGAAGAAGATCGATATGGCGGCCGAGCTCAAGAAGCCGGCCACGATCACCGTGTGGGCGTGGACGCCCGGCACCGACGAGGCGGTGAAGATGTTCGAGGCCGCGCACCCGAACATCAAGGTCAAGCTCCAGAACGTGGGCCAGGGCCCACCGCATTACCGCAAGCTGCGCACCGTGCTGAAGTCGGGCAAGGGTCTCCCGGACGTCGTCCACATGGAGTTCCAGTACATCCCGAGCTTCACGCTCACCAAGAGCCTGCTCGACATGACGCCGTACCTGCCCGACAACTTCCTCTCCGGCTACCCGGAGTGGGTGCAGAAGCAGATCAACATCCAGAACGGCATCTATGGCATCCCGTGGGACACGGGCCCG
>NZ_KE384073.1:0-76103 GCF_000423665.1 Solirubrobacter soli DSM 22325
CCCCGCCCGCGACGCTGCGCGCGGTCGCCCCGCCGCCGATCCCGCTCCGCCGCCCGCCCTTTCCGCCCGACGACGACCCACCGAGAGGTGCCGCGTGAACACCCGTTTCGATCCTTCCGGACCGCTTCGCGGGTCGCTGCGCGCGCCCGGCGACAAGTCGATGTCACACCGTGCCGCGCTGTTCGGGGCGATGTGCGACGAGCCGATCCGCGTGACGGGCTACCTCGAGGCCGCGGACACCTACTCGACGCTCAACGCCGTCCGCGCGTGCGGGGCGCTGGTCGAGGAGGGCGCCGACCCGGGCACGCTGACCATCCGCGGCGCGGGGCTGCGCGCGGCGGCCGAGGCGCACATCGACGTCGGCAACGCGGGCACGCTGATGCGGCTCGCGCCCGGCTGGCTCGCGGGCCAGCCCGGGGGAGAGTGGACGTTCGACGGCGATGCATCGATCCGCCGCCGTCCGGTCGACCGGATCGCGAACCCGCTGCGCGAGATGGGCGCATGGATCGAGGCCACCGATCATCGCTTCGCCCCGTTCACCGTGCACGGCATGCCGCTGCGGGGGATCGAGTACACGCTTCCCGTCGCCTCCGGCCAGGTGAAGTCCTGCGTGTTGATGGCGGGCCTGCTGGCCGAGGGAACGACGACCGTGATCGAGCCGGTGCCGAGCCGCGACCACACCGAGCGCCTGCTCGCCCGCGCGGGCGTGCGGATCGCCCGCGACGGCGAGCGCATCACGCTCACCCAACACGACGAGCTCGAGCTCGGCGATCTGCACGTGCCGGGTGACCCGTCGTCGGCGGCGTTCCACATCGCCGCGGCGATCCTCGTCAAGGGCTCGCGGATCGTGATCACCGACATGAGCGCGAACTGGACCCGCACCGGCTTCGTGAGGATCGCGGAGCGGATGGGCGCGGTCGTGATCGGCGACCTCGAGACGCCGCAGACCGAGACGATCGCCACCGGGGAGCCGGTGACCGAGCTCGACGTCGCCGCCGGGCCGCTGGTGGGGACGACGGTCGAGCCGCACGAGGTCCCGCTCGCGATCGACGAGCTGCCGCTCGTGGCGCTGCTCGGCTGCTTCGCCGAAGGGCAGACCGTCGTCACCGGCGCGCAGGAGCTCAAGGTCAAGGAGTCCGACCGGATCGCGACCGTCGTCGACGGGCTGCGCGGCCTCGGCGCCGACATCGAGGCCACCGACGACGGCTTCGTCGTCAACGGCACCGGCGGGCTGCGCGGCGGCGCGATCGAGGCGCACGGCGACCACCGCCTGGCGATGCTCGGCGCGGTCGCGGGCCTCGCCAGCCGCGAGGGCGTCGAAGTCGTCGGGATGGACGCGGCCGGCGTGTCCTACCCGCGCTTCGAGCGCGACCTCGCGGAATTGGTTGGGTGACCCGCGATTCCCCGGAACGGGGTATGTCGCCAGCCGCTCGTGTAACCGATTACAGCGGCCATGAACCTCTCGATCCGTTCCAAGCTGTTCGCCGGATTCGGCCTGGTCCTCCTCGTCCTGGTCGCGGCCATCGGGGTGGGAGCGAGGTCGGCCGGCAAGGTCAACTCCGATGCCCAAGAGGCATTCGCGGCTGACGCGATCCCGCTGAAGGCGCTCGCGTCTGACCTCCTGACCCAGATGGTCAACGAGGAGACCGGCGTCCGCGGCTACCTGATCACCGCCGACGAGTCGAGCCTTGACCCGTACAACGCGGGGCGTGAGGCGGTCAAGGCCGACCTCGAGAAGATGCAGCCGCTGCTGGCCAAGCACCCGATCATGGCCGGCCTCGTGGAGAAGGCCGTCCCGCAGATCGACGCGCTGAACAAGTACTTCGAGTCGCAGATCGCGCTCGTGAAGTCCGGCCCGGCGGGTCAGGCGGAGGCGCAGAAGCGCATCGGCGCCGGCAAGGAGGAGTTCGACGCCTTCCGCAAGTCCGCGGCGGCGATCGACGCCGACACCGTCAAGTTCGTCAAGGACGCGATCGCCGAGCAGGACTCGGTCGCGTCCGCCGCCCGCACGCAGCTGATCGTCCTCGGCCTCTTCGGCGTCCTGGTGGCGGTCGGCGTCGCGCTGCTGATCACCCGCGCGATCGTCGGCCCGGTCGGCCAGATGATGCGCGCCGCCGACGGCATCGCCGAGGGCGACGTCGATCAGAAGGTGGACGTCTCCAACCGTGACGAGCTCGGCCGCACCGCCGAGGCGTTCGAGCGGATGATCGACTACCTGCGCGAGCAGGCCGAGGTCGCGTCCCGCGTCGCCGGCGGCGACCTGACGGTCAAGCCGAACCCGCGCTCCGAGCGCGACCTGCTCGGCACCGCGATGTCCACGCTCGTCGGCGACCTCGAGCGGGTCGTGAGCGATGTCAGCGCCAGCGCCGGCTCGGTGTCGGGCGCGTCGCGCGAGATGGCGAGCACGTCCGAGGAGGCCGGCCGCGCCGTCGGCGAGATCGCCTCCGCCGTGGGTGACGTCGCGCAGGGCGCCGAGCGTCAGGTCCGCATGGTCGAGACCGCGCGCGACACGGCGCTCGAGACCACCCGCGCCGCGCGCTCCTCCGCGCGTGCCGCCGGCGAGGCCGCCACAGTGGCCGACGAGGCCCGCGCCGTCACCCGCGAAGGCGTCACCGCCGCCGAGCAGGCGACCGAGGCGATCCAGGAGGTCGCCGACGCCTCCCGCCAGATCACGGGCGCGATCGAGGGCCTGGCCCGCCGCTCCGACCAGATCGGTGGCATCGTCGACACGATCACCGGCATCTCCGAGCAGACCAACCTGCTCGCCCTGAACGCCGCGATCGAGGCCGCCCGCGCCGGCGAGCAGGGCAAGGGCTTCGCCGTCGTCGCCGAGGAGGTCCGCAAGCTGGCCGAGGAGTCCCAGGCCGCCGCGTCGCAGATCTCCGCCCTGATCGGCGAGATGCAGAACGAGACCAACTCGGTCGTGCTCGTCGTCGAGGACGGCGCGCGCCGCACCGAGGAGGGCGTCGTCACGGTCCGCCAGACCCGCGACTCGTTCGAGCGCATCGACGCCGCGGTCGAGGCGATGAGCTCCCGCGTGGCCGAGATCGCCGCGTCCTCCGAGCAGATCACCGCCGACACCGAGCGGATGCAGGGCGAGATCGCCGAGGTCGCCGCCGTGGCCGAGCAGTCCTCGGCCTCCGCCGAGCAGGTCTCCGCCTCCACCCAGCAGACGAGCGCCTCGACGCAGGAGATCGCCTCCAGCGCCGCCGAGCTCGCCACCACCGCCCAGCGCCTCGAGCAGCTCATCGGCCACTTCCAACTGGCCCGCTGAACCTAAACGCCACATAAGGGGTCTGACCCCTTATGTGGGCTTTAGGTTCACGGAGGCGTAACGCGAGGCGGCGATTTGCAGGCGAAATTGCCTGCGAGATGCGTCGCCTCGCTTCTGTAGTGGGCGTCGTGCTGGGGCTCGTTCTCCTGGGAGCGTTGTGCCAGGCCAGGGGGGACGAGCTGCGGCGCGCGCTCGCGCTCGTTCCCGCCGGTTCGCTGGCCGTGTTGACCGGGCTGCACCTGGTCACGTTGGCGATCCGGTCGGAGGCGTGGCGGTTGACGCTCGCCGCGGTCGAGGACCGGGTCCTGCCGCGGCGGGCGGTGCACGGAGCGAACGCCGGCGCGTTCGTCGCCGGCGCGTTCGAGTCCCACAGCGCGCTGCCGGTGCGGGTGCTGCTGCTCAGGCGCCTCGCCGGCGCGGATGCGCCCCGCGCCGACCAGATCCTCGTCTCCGACGCGCCGATCTTCCTGCTCGAGGTCTGCGCGACCGCGCTGGTGCTGTGCCTCGCCACGCCGTACGCGCTGCTGCTGCTCGTGGGCGCGGCGCTGGCGCTGACCGCCGGCGGGCGCTTCACCCGCCTGAAGGGCCTCGGCGTCCTGCGCGACCGCCGGCGGCTTCCCGCGCTCACCGGCTGGGTCGGCGCGATCACCGCGATCGCCGTCATCCGCATCGCGCTCGCGCTGCACGTCTGCGGCGCCCACTTGACGCTCGAGCGCATCGGCATCGCATTCACCGCGTCCGGCGCCTACGGCCTGCTGCCGGTCGGGCCGGGCGCACCCGCCGCGGCGACCCTCACCGCCGCGGGAACCGGCGGCGGAGCGCTGGCGGCCGGGCTGATCCTCGCCGCGACGAGCCTGGCCGCCGTCGTGCTCTACGCGACCGCCAACCTCGCGATGCCACAACGACTTCACAGCGCGTTGACTTCAAGCGCACCGTGAAGTGGTCATGTGCCCGCCATGAAGCGACTCCTCGCCGCCACGGCGGCCATGACCCTGCTCGCGAGCGGCACCGCGAGCGCCGCGGGCGAGCCCAAGCTCGAGGCGCGGGCGATCCTGCCCGCCGACGCGACCTTCCCGGCCCCGTTCCCCGGCGCCCCGAACGCCGAGCCGGCGCCCGCCCCGGGCAGCGTCCAGCCCGTCGGCGGCTTCTCCGCGCTGCTGGACGCCGGCAACGGCGACTTCTACGCGATGCCCGACAACGGCTTCGGCTCCAAGGCCAACAGCCGCAGCTTCATCCTGCGCCTCTACAAGGTCCGCCCGAAGTGGAAGACCGAGTGGAGCGGCAAGGGCGACGTGAAGATCCTCGACGCGATCACGCTGTCAGATCCCGACGCCAAGGTCCCGTTCCCGATCGTCAACGAGAACACCGAGGACCGCGTCCTCACCGGCGGCGACTTCGACATCGAGTCGGTCCGCCAGGCCCCGGACGGGACGTTCTGGTTCGGCGAGGAGTTCGGCCCGTTCATCGTCCACGTCGACGCCCGCGGCCGCGTCCTCGACGCCCCGGTCCCGCTGCCGCGCGTCTTCAGCCCGGACAACCCGTTCCTGCTCGGCCGCACGCCGAATCTGGCCTCCTCCAACGGGTTCGAGGGCATGGCGCTGTCCAAGGACGGCGACACGCTCTACCCGTTCCTGGAGGGCCCGCTCGTCGGTGACGACCCGCTCGTCCGCCACGTGTACGAGTTCGACGTCAAGACCCGCCGCTACACCGGCCGCAACTGGATCTACCGCATGAGCATCCCGGGCACGCTCGTCTCCGACGCCGTCGCCTACAGCAAGGATCAGCTGATCGTCACCGAGCGCGACAACGGCCAGGGCCCGGCCGCGGCCTGGAAGAAGGCGTTCGTGATCGATGTCCCCAACAACCGCCCGAACATCGCCAAGCGCGAGATCGTCGACCTGCTGAACATCAACGACAAGGACGGCATCTCCAACAACCCGATCCGCCCCGGCGACTTCGGTCTCGGCAACCCGTTCAAGTTCCCGTACCAGACGGTCGAGGCCGTGCTGCCGCTGTCCGGAAACGAACTGGCCTTCGTCAACGACACCAATTTCGGGTCGACCGGTCGCAACCCCAACCTGCCGGACTACAGCGACTTCATCATCGTCAAGGTGCCCGGCATCAAGGGTTGACCTGAGTAGTAGCGTCCGTCTCATTGGGGCCTCGGGAGGGCCCCGTGAGACGGGAAGGGGTGCGCCATGGGCGTACGCACGGCGGGGGCGATCGCAGGGGCGATCGTCGCATTCGGCATGTCCACAGCGCAGGAGGTCCGCGCGGCCGATCCGGGTGAGCAGATCGCGGCCCTGCAGAAGCTCAAGCGTTCGCTCACACCGGCCGAGCGAAAGCTCGACTCCAAGCTGGCCGTCGACCTCAGGACCAGGAAGGTGAGCACGGTCGAGGTCGACATCCGCGTCCGCAAATCGGACGCCGACCTCGTCCCGCGGCTGCGCAAGCTCGGCGCGAACGTGCACGACGTGTCGCAGAGCGGGCAGGTCCGCGCGACCGTCCCGGGCGCCGCCGTCCGCACCATCGCGACCTGGGGTGACGTCGAGCGCGTCGACCCCGCCGCGCAGGCGACGACCATGCGCATCGGCGGCAAGCCGACCACCAAGGAGGAGCGCGGCGCGAACGCCGAGGCCGTCCGGCGGGCGGCCGCCGCGGTCGTGTCCGAGGGCGTCGCCGCCCACGGCGTCAACACGGTCTTCGGACGCGACAAGGTCACCGGCACCGGCGTGAAGGTGTGCGTGCTCTCCGACGGCGTCGACTCCCTCGGCGCCTCTCAGGCGAGCGGCGAGCTGCCCGCCGACGTCGACGTGCTCCCCGGCGAGGAGGGCGAAGGCGACGAGGGCACCGCGATGCTCGAGATCGTCCACGACATGGCACCCGGCGCGAAGCTCGGTTTCGCGACCGCCTTCACGAGCGATGCCAGCTTCGCCGACAACATCCGCGCGCTGCGGTTCGACGCCGGCTGCGACGTGATCGCCGACGACGTCGTCTACTACAACGAGAGCCCCTTCCAGGACGGCCCGATCGCCGAGTCGGTCAACGCCGTGACCGCCGACGGGGCGCTGTACTTCAGCTCGGCCGGCAACCAGGGCAACACGCTCGACGGCACCTCGGCCAACTACGAGAACGACTTCCGCGGCTCCGGCCGCTCGGTCGGCAAGTTCGCGGGCGAGGCGCACGACTTCGACCCCGGTCCCGCGATCCAGGTGTTCGAGCCGATCTCCGACGACTCGAGCGCGAGCGACGTGGTCACGCTGCACTGGGCCGATCCGCTCGGCACCGCCGCCGACGACTACGACCTGTACCTGTTCGACGCCACCGGCGCGATCGTCAACTTCTCCCAGGACGTCCAGGACGGCGACGACGACCCGTACGAGGTCCTCGGCACGCCGCTCTTCGGCGGCACGGGCCTGCGCCTCGCGGTCGTCCGCTTCTCCGGCCAACCGCGCTACTTCCAGCTGAGCACGTTCGGCGGCCGCTACTCCGACGCGCCCGGCCTCCCCGCCTGGGTGACCCCCGGCGTCACCCGCGGGCACAACGCGGCCGCGCAGGCGTTCAGCATGGCCGCCGCGCCCGCGGCCGACCCGCTGCCCTTCGACCTCGAGCCCGGCGACCCGCCGAACCCGAGCGGCCCGTACCCGGGCGTGTTCACCGCCGCGCAACTGCCGGAGCGCTTCACCTCCGACGGCCCGCGCAAGATGTTCTTCCCCACGCCTCAGACGCGGAGCAAGCCGGACTTCACGGCCGCCGACGGCGTCTCCACCTCGGTGCCGGACTTCGAGCAGTTCTTCGGCACCTCGGCGGCCGCGCCGAGCGCGGCCGGCATCGCCGCGCTCGTGCGCTCCGGCAACCCGACGGCGACGATCGCCGACGTGCGCGAGGCCTTCACGGCGACCGCCCTCGACCTCGCGCCCGCCGGCCCCGACACCCGCTCGGGGAACGGGCTCCTGCGCGCCGACAGCGCGCTCGAGTACACGGGCGCGACCCCGCAGCCGCTGGTCCAGCCGGAGCAGCCGACGGTCACGACATCGACCGACGGTGACCGCTTCCTCGAGCCGGGGGAGACGGCCACGCTGCGGATCCCGGCGACCAACGTCGGCGATGGCACCGCCACCGGCATCAGCGCCGTGGTCACGAGCCCGGACGCCGATGTCACGATCACCCCGCGCACCCGCGCCTACGGCGACCTGCCGGCCGGGGCGACGGTCTCGCGCGACTTCACCGTGACGCTCGCCGCGAGCCACCAGCTCGGCAAGCCGATCACGGTCTCCGTGCGCCTGACCTTCGCCGGCGTCCTGTCACCCACCCAGGCGACGTTCAAGGTCGGCGTCGGCCAGCCCGCCACGACACCGGTGAAGTTCGCCTACACCGGCCCGGCGGTCCCGATCCCGGACGCGAGCACGCTCGGCGTCTCGATCCCGATCGCCGTCACCGGCGTCGGCTTCGCCTCC
Source organism: Solirubrobacter soli DSM 22325 (assembly GCF_000423665.1). Lineage (GTDB taxonomy): Bacteria > Actinomycetota > Thermoleophilia > Solirubrobacterales > Solirubrobacteraceae > Solirubrobacter > Solirubrobacter soli. Next base: position 7,732 of record NZ_KE384073.1, read on the forward strand.
GACATCGCGTTCTCGATCGACGGCACGCAGTGCAGCGAGGACCCGGCCTCGACCACCGTCGGGATCAACCACTCCTACGTGGGTGACCTCACGGGCACGCTGACCTCGCCGGTGGGCAAGACCGCGGTGCTCTTCCAGCGGCGCGGCGGCACCGGCGAGAACCTCTGCCAGGTCGTCTTCGACGACGACGCCGAGCGGCCCTTCGCGTCCGTCCTCGCCGCCGACGACCCGTTCACCGGCACGTGGCGCCCGCAGGACCCGCTCGCGTCGCTGACCGAGGACGCGGTCGACGGCACCTGGACGTTCAAGGTGACCGACGGCGCCGCGTCCGACACCGGAAGCGTCCGCGCGTTCACCCTCTCACTGACGGGGTTCGTGCAGTAGCGCTTCCAATGCCGCGTCGACGTCCGCCTCGGTGTTGTAGAGGTGGAACGACACGCGGAGCTTCCCGGCGCGGGCGGCGGCCATGATCCCCGCCCGCGCCAGCTTCTCCGTCGCGTCCGGGAACGCGGTCGAGACGATCGCGGAATCGCTGGGCTCGAGGCCGAGACCCGCGCGGAACCGGTTGGCGAGCCGAAGGTCGTGCTCATAAACGGTCTCGACGCCGATCTCGTTCAGCAGCGCCAACGAGGGCTCGGTGCCCACCCACGAGAACCATGCGGGCGAGGTGTCGAAGCGCCGCGCGGTGTCCGGCAGCCGCAGCGGCGGGCCGAACTGGTCCGTCAACGGGTCGTTGGCCGCGAACCAGCCCGCCTGGTGCGGCGTCATCCGCTCGGCCATCCGCTCGCTCAGAACGAGGAACGCCGTGCCGCGGGGGCACATCAGCCACTTGTAACACGCGCACGCGACCGCGTCGAAGCGCGAGGCGTCGACCGGCAGCCAGCCGATCGCGTGGGTGGCGTCGATCACCGTCATCGCCCCGTGATGTCGCGCGGCGGAGGCGATCGCGTCGAGGTCGGCCACCTCGCCGGTCGAGGACTGCACGGCCGAGACCGCGACCACGTCCGTCGCGGACGAGATCGACTCCGCCACCCGGTCGACGGGGACGAGCTCGACCGTCACCCCGCGCTCGGCCTGCGCGAGGAACGGGAACAGCAGCGAGACGAACTCCGGCTCGGTGGAGAGCACGCGCGCGCCATCGGGGATCGCCGCAGCGACCTGGCCGATCAGCCCCGACACCGTCGCGCCGACCGCGACCCGGTCGACCTCGGCTCCCACCAGCCGCGCGTACCGCTCGCGCGCCCGCCCGGTCACCATGGTCCAGTGCTCCCAGCTCACGCGCCCGTGGCGCCAGTCCTCCTGCGCGCGGGTCAGCGCCTCCCAGGCGGGATCGGGCGGCAGCCCGAAGCTGGCGGTGTTCAGGTACACGGTCTCGGGGTGCCACAGATCTCGGAGCCCGGTCATCCGGGGCAGGATGCCGGATGAGGCGACCGCGATTGGGAAGTGTCAGAACCATGACCATTGTCGATATGGTGGTGGGCTGGGGGGGAGCACGCCGCCCGCTGCTTCGCCAAACAAGACCCTGATCGCGAAGCAACTCCTCAACGGGCTGGGTTCAACCGGTTGACTCACCACTGCGGGGTTTGATAGATGACCGACCGCTGAGTCGCAACCGGCGAGAGGAGGCGAGTCCCCTTTGGACGAGCCAAGCCCGGCCACCGAAGGAACTCAACGCGTCCTCGTCATCGAGGACGAATCCAAGATGGCGACGGTCCTCGACCGGGCACTGGGATCTGCGGGCTTCAGCGTCACCGCGGTCGAGACCGGACAGCACGGTCTCGCGGAGATGGCCGACGGCCCGTACGCGCTCGCGATCCTCGATCTGCTGCTGCCGGATCTGGACGGCGTGGCCGTCCTCGCTCGGGCGAAGGCGGTCGCGCCGAACATCCCGATCCTGGTCCTCTCGGCGGTCAGTGACGTACGGTCGAAGGTCGTATGCCTCGAGCTCGGGGCCTGCGACTACGTCGCCAAGCCGTGCGACCTCGCCGAGCTCATCGCCCGCGTCCGTGTGCGCACCCGCCCTCCGGACGGCGCGGTTCGAAGGCAGATCGCTTGTGGCGGCTACGTGCTCGACCGGCAGCGCCGTGTGCTTCGCAACGGCGGCGGTGACATCCACCTGACCACCCGTGAGTTCGTCTTGCTCGAGTACCTGATGGCGCGCGCAGGTGAGACCTGCAGCCGCGAAGAGCTGCTCGAGCACGTGTGGGGCTATACGTTCGATCCGGGGACCAACGTCGTGGACGTGTGTGTCGGCCGCCTGCGCCACAAGCTCGATCACGACTGTCTCCTGACGGTGCGAAATGTCGGCTATAGCTTCGTGGACGCGTGAGCACAAGCTCGAGGTCGCCTGGGCGGCCTTCGCGGCCGCCAACTTCGTCGTGCTCTTCACGCTGCTGGACTACCAGACCGTGCCGTTTCACTTCGTCTGGGTGAGCTTGACGCTGCTCTACGGCGCCCGCGTGTGGGGAATGGGCATCACGCTGCTCGTCCTCAGCGCCGTCTGCGCGGCGAGTGCCGTGACGCTCGGCTACGCGGTGTCACGCAACGCGGTGAGCATCGACGAGCTGACCGAGATCCCACTCATGAGCGCGATGTTCCTGGTGATGGTCTGGTACGCGCGCCGGCGCGAGACCGCCCTCGCACAGGCGCGGCAGGCCGCGAGCCGTGAGCGCGAGTTCATCCGGGACGCATCGCATCAGCTCAAGACGCCGATCGCGGTGGCGCGTGGGCTGGCCGACCTGCTGCACGCCTCCGAGTCCTCGCACGAGCGTCGCCGCGACATCGGCGACCTCCGGCAGGAGCTGGACCGGCTCGGCGGGATCGCCGAACGCCTCCTGATCCTCGAGGTCACCGAGCAACCGGACAGCCTGGTGCTCGCACCGGTCGAGGTGGAAGACCTCGTGGTCTCGGCGGTCCGGCGCTGGAGCCGCGGGTCGCGCCGCAACTGGCGCGTCGACGTCGAGCTCGAGGGCACGCTCGCCGGCGATCGCGAGCGCCTGGACGCGGCACTTGACGCGATCCTGGAGAACGCCGTGCAGGCCACGGCGGTCCCGGACGTCGTCGCCGTCCGGGCCTTCGCGGCCGGAACCGATGCCATCGTCGAGGTCACCGACAGCGGGGTGGGGATCCCGGCCGAGCTCCTCCCGCGCGTCTTCGATCGCTTCTCACGCGGGCCGTCGACGCCCGGCAAGACCGGCACGGGCCTGGGGTTGCCGATCGCGAAGGCGATCGTGGAGGCCCACGGCGGCGAGATCACCGCCGCCAGCGCGCCCGGCGCCGGCACGAGGGTCACGATCCGCCTGCACGGACTCGCGATCCCCGCGGCGATCGAACGGCCCGCGAGCGACCGCCTGCTCGTCGCCGAACCGTAGGCCCCGCCGTCCGTCATCGGCGGTCATCCGCCGTCATCGTCTGTCATCCGCGGCGCCCGCCGCCGGGCTTACGCTCGTCCGCAAGTACGCCCGTCGATCGAGCAAGGGGGGATGGCGATGCGCGCCCGGACGCGGTTCTCGCGAGTGACGGCGATACTGGGCGGCGTGATCGCCGTCGCGGGGTGCGGCGCGAGCCATCCCGGCCGGCCGGCGGCCCCGGCGACGCATCGCGCGTCGCCGCCACCGCTGTCGTTCGCCCCGAACGCCGGCCAGCTCGACCGCCGCGTTCGCTACTTCGCACGTGCGGGCGGCACCGCGCTGTTCTTCACCGACCGCGGCGTGGCGATGGTCTTCGGCCGGCCCGGGAGCGACCGCGGCCTCGCGCTGCGGCTGCGCTTCGCCGGCGCCGACCCCCGCGCTGCGCTCGAGGCGGCCCGACGCGACGGGGGCACGCTGAACGCCCTGCTCGGCGATCGGAGCCGCTCCAAGCGCAGCCTGCCGACCAGTCGTGAGCTGGTCTACCGCGGCTTGTGGCCGGGGATCGACCTCGTGTTCCGCGGCCGCGGGGGGACGCTCAAGTACGAGTTCCACGTCGCTGCCGGCGCCGACGTGCGCGCCATCGCCCTCGCCTATGACGGAGCGCGGAGGCTGACGCGAGGGCGCGACGGAAGCCTTGAGATCCACACGGGGCTCGGCGTCCTGACCGACGCGCCGCCCGTGAGCTATCAGACGCACGCGGGTGCGCGGATTCCAGTCGAGACCGACTATGCGCCGCGCGGCGTGAGCTACGGGTTCGCGCTCGGCGCAGGCTACGACCCGACACGAGCGCTGGTCATCGACCCGGGCATCGGCTACTCGACGTTCCTCGGTGGAACCGATGCGGACGAGGGTCTGGCGATCGCGGTCGACTCCCGCGGAGCCGCCTACGTCGCCGGGCGCACATTGTCGTCCGACTATCCCGTCACCTTCGGCGCCTTCGACACGACCCGCGACGGGCCCTACGGAACCGATGCGTTCGTGACCAAGCTCGATCCCACGGGCTCCAGGGTCGTGTACTCCACGCTGCTCGGCGGGAGCGACACCGACGAGGCGCTGGGCATCGCGGTCGACGGCGAGGGCAGCGCCTACGTCACCGGGCAGACCTGGTCGGCGGACTTCCCGGCGACCGGCGCGGGCACGGGCGGGCTCGGCGACGCGTTCGCGACCAAGCTCAGCCCCGACGGCTCGGCGCTGGAGTACTCGACGCGGCTCGGCGGAAGCCTGCGCGACACGGGGCTCGGCATCGCGGTCCACCGCCGGTCGGCGTCGATCACCGGGTATACCGCCTCCGACGACTTCCCGGTCACCGCGCACAGCGCGGACCCGAGCTTCAACGGTTCCACGGACGCGTTCGTCACCACGCTCGGACCCAGCGGCACGGTCACCGCCTCCACGTACGTGGGCGGTTCGGACGGCGACGCCGGCTTCGCCATCGCGCTCGACGTCGCGGGCCGCGCGTACCTCACGGGGCGAACCTCGTCGCCCGACTACCCGACGACGCCCGGTGCGGCGGCTCCGCCCCCCGGCGGAGGTCCGGACGCCATGGTCACGCGGCTCAGTGCGGACGGATCGGCGCTCGAGTATTCGGTTCGGCTCGGGGGCACAGGCCTCGACAGCGGGAGTGACATCGCCGTCGGCCGCGGCGGCGTCGCGTTCGTCACCGGCCTCACCGCCTCGCCGGACTACCCGACCACGGCCGGTGCCGTCGAGCCGATCTTCCACGGGGTCACGGACGCGTTCGTCACCGCGCTGAGCGCGGACGGCTCACAGTTGGTCTATTCGACATTCTTCGGCGGGAGCGGCCGCGACGAAGGCGCCGGGCTCGCCGTCGACCGATCAGGCAGCGTCTATCTGACCGGGCAGAGCTGGTCCGCGGACCTCCCGAGCACCTCGGGCGCGCGCCAGGAGTCGTTGCGCGGCGCCGCCGACGGATTCGTAGCCGAGCTCGCGCCGGACGGTGCGACGCTCACCTACGCGACGTTCCTCGGCGGGTCGGACTTCGATGCCGGCGCCGGCATCGCGGTGGATCCCTGCGCCGGCGATGTCCTCGTGACCGGCCAGACTCTTTCCGGCGACTTTCCGGCGTCGCCCGGCGCGCAGGACACGAGCCACAACGGCTCGCGCGACGCCTTTGTCACCAAGCTCGGACTGCGTCGCGGGCAGCGCGAGGGAGACGAGCGTGAGATGACACCGGATGACAGTCCATGACGCCGTTGCAAGGAAGGTGGATTCCTCAGCCACCGATCTGAGATGAATGGCCGGTCCCGCTCATCCCACGGAGGGCGACCATGCAACACGGCCGGTCGATGGTCCGCGGTGCCCTGTGCATCCCGGTGTTGGTGCTGATGGTGGCGCTGCTCGCGCCGGCGACCGCGCTCGGGTCGCGGATCACGTTGCATGCGCAGGAATACCCCGGCGGCGCGGGGCTGGGCCAGTTCACGTATCTGGTCAACGTCGACAACGCGACCGACCCGCACGCCGCAGCCGTGCTCGATCGCACCGGCGTCGCCCCGACCGAGAGCAACAGCCCGATCGTCGCCGAAGGGGACCAGGCCAGTGCCACGACACCTGACCTCGCACCCGGCCGCTACCTGATCAGCGTCCGCTCGCCGGACCACAAGCTGTGGGGCAGGCATGTGACGATCCCGGCGAGCAACCCGGCGACGACGGACGTCACGGTGGCGCTGCGCAAGACGCCGCTGCCGCTCGGCAAGATCCGCGTCTTCGTGTTCGCCGACAACGCCTGGACCAACGGCGCCCCGGACACCGAGGAAGGCGGCCTCCGAGGCTTCCATGTCACGCTCGAGGAGCAGACCAACTCACAGGTCAGCGTCGACTACTTCAATCACCCGCTGTGCGGTGGCACCTGCCTCACCGAGGACGACGGGTTCGTGCAGATCGACAACCTCGGGCCCGCCACGTACTTCATCTACGTGACCCCGCCCGACACGCCGTGTGACAGCCACAACCCGAACAGCCGCTGGACGCAGACGACGACCATCGACGGCGGACTGGGCCTGCAGGCCGGCGTGGAGGAGGGCAGCGACGGCACCGGCGCCCCCGGCGAACAGCTGTGGGAGCCGCCCAACCGCCGCACCGCGTACTGGTTCGGCTTCGTCTGCTCCTCGATGGGCTTCGAGAGCTCGGGCACCGGCGCGATCTCCGGTCGGGCGCTCAACTGGGTCGGCTGGCCGCCGTTCGACGTCCTGGTCCCGGACCCGTCCGAGCCCGTCCGCGATCCCTACATCGCGCTGAGCGACAGCGCGACCGATCGCACGGTGTACGTCGGCCGGGGCGACGGGGACGGCAACTTCACCGTGTCCGGCGTGCCGCCCGGCACCTACAACATGGCGGTCTGGGACGAGCAGCTCAGCTACATCATCCGCTTCCTCCCGGTGACCGTCGCCGCCGGGGAGCAGGTCGACGTCGGCGAGCTCGGCGTCTCGCGCTGGTTCGGCTGGCTGGACGGCGACGTGTTCCTGGACACGAACAAGAACGGGCAGCGCGACCCCGGTGAGCGAGGCATCGGCAACACCGACCTCGACCAGCGCTGGCGTGACGGCTCGATCAAGGAGGAGACGTTCACCGACAGCACCGGACACTACGAGTACCCGACGGCGGAGGGCGGCCCGCTCGGCAAGTGGTTCATCGGCGAGCAGGGCTTCGCGCGCTTCTCGGCGCTCCCGGGCGCGTTCGTCCACGACGAGTACGACCCGAACATCGTCCACCACGTGCCGACCGACCTCGGGGGCGCACTGCTGACCAACCAGCTGATCACCGAGGGCCATCGCGCCACGGTCGACTGGGGCAAGCAGCCCTACGACGCCGGCAAACCGGGCCAGATCGTCGGCATCACCTACTTCGCGACGACCCGCAACGAGTTCGACGCGCGCTTCCAGGCGCACGAGAACTACGAGCCTGGGATTCCGGACGTCACCGTGCGCCTGGAGGCCGAGGACGGCACCGTGCTCAACGAGTACGTCACCGATCACTGGCATCACCCGTCGGACGGCGACGGGCAGTCCTGCGACGTGCTGGACTCGCTCGGCGCCGACCTCGGCGGCGAGCTGAACCCGCTGGTCGGGCCGCACTGCCTCGAGGTTCCACTGACGGGCAACGAGACCAAGGACGGCGCCTTCGACGGCGGCTACGCCTTCGCCGACTACTGCCCGGTGGCCCGCGGCGGGTTCGACCACTTCGATGAAAACGGCGACACCGTCTGCCACGACGGCCAAGGGCCGCAGGAGCTCGTGGCCGGGACGTACGTCACGCACGTCGTGATGCCGGCGGACGCGAACGGCCGTCCGCTCTACCACATCGTGCGCGAGGAGGACGTCAACGTCGACCTCGGCGCGCAGTACGTGCCCGCGATCCCGCCGCCGCCGTGTGCCGGGGATCTGCACACGGTGCACATCGACCCTGACGTCATGCCGCGCGGAAGCCCCTACGACGGGCAGGACCGGCCGCTGTGCGACAAGCGCCTGATCGTGCTGCAGAACAACCAGAACGTCAACGCCGACTTCTTCATGCAGACGAACTTCCCCAACGGCAAGGACGTGGCCGAGCCCGGGCGGATCGTGGGCCTGGTCAGCGACGACATCTACTTCGACACCGACAAGCACTCCATCTGGTATGGCGAGCCGCGCCCGCTGGCCAACCTCCCGATCGGTATCCGCGACTACAACTGGCGGCTGCTCACGACCGTCGACACGAGCGAGAACGGCTCCTACGAGGCGCTGCTGCCCTCGACGGAGACGTTCAACTGCCCGATCCCGCAGGGCCCGTGTCCCGGCATGTACGTCGTCGTCGTCAACGACCCCGGCGACAAGGATCATCCGAACCCCAACTACGACCCGAACTACCTGACGGCGTCGTCGGCCTGGGACGTGTGGCCCGGGCAGACCGATCAGCTCGACACGCCGCTGGACCCGATCTCGGGCACGGGCTGCGAACTGGCGACGGGTACGCCCGAGTTGCTGCAGGTCGACAAGCCGGGCCGCGCGCTCGGCGAGCAGGGCCCGTTCGTGCGCTCGAGTGACGCGACGGCGGCCAACCGGCGGATCACGCTTCACGGGGTCAACTTCGGGACGATCGGAACCGGTGGCAACGCCGGACAGATCACGCTCACCGACTCGCGCGGCGTGCTCCAGTCGCGGACGTTCACCGGGCTCGCGAGCGCCGCCCAGCTGGCCAACCTCAACCAGGGTGGGATCGTCAGCTGGAACGACACGACGATCGTGCTGCAGGTGCCGGCGGTGCAGGCGCTGTTGTTCCAGGCTGGTCCACGGCAACTGCTGATCCGCAAGCAGGGCGGTGACAGCGCGCTCACGACGCCCAACGGCATCACGGTCCACGTGCTCGGATCCGGCTACGACCCGCCGGTCGTCAAGGTCGCACCGCCGACGGCCAACGGCACGCAGCTGCAGACCGCGATCAACGCCGCGCCGGCGAACAGCCTGGTCGTGCTCGGAGAGGGCACGTACCGCGAGAACGTGCTGATGTGGAAGCCGCTGAAACTGCAGGGCCTTGGCGTCGGGGGGACGGTCGGCACCGTCGAGCCCGGCGGGCCGCCGGCCGAGGATCCGCGCTTCCTGGTCAACGGCTCGTCGATCAACGGTGCCTTCTTCCAGGACAACCAGGCCAGCTGGAGCAGCGCGCTGACCGCGGCCGGGACGATGACCGGGGTCAACACGGCGCACCCGGTGCTCCAGGGCGCCGCCCTCACCGTCGCCGCCAGCGCGGCGGCCCCGGCCTATCCCAGCGGCCTCGGAGCGGCCCGGATCGACGGCATCGGCCTCTTCAACGGACACGGCGAGGGCGCGGGCGGGATCCAGCTGCAGGCCGCGGCGAGCAACCTCCAGGTGACCAACGACGTGCTCGAGCACAACGGCGGCGTCTTCGGCGGTGGCATCGGCATCGGCCAGCCCTACTACGACACGAACAACACGAACGTGAAGGTCCTCTACGACCGCGTGATGGGCAACGGAGGGCTGACACGCTCCGGCGGGCTCGGGATCTTCCGAAGCTCGAACAACTACGAGGTCGCCAACAGCACCATCTGCTCCAACTTCGGCGTCGAGTACGGCGCGGGCATCTCCCACTGGGGCAGGAGCCCCGGCGGGTCGATCCACGACAACCAGATCTACTACAACGAGGCGGTCGACTCCGGCGCGGGCATCGCGATCTCCGAGGAGACGCCGATCGGCGTCAACGGGCAGCCGCCCACGCTGGGCACCGGCTCGGGATCCGTCGACGTCGACCGCAACCGGATCCAGAGCAACTACTCCGGAGACGACGGCGGCGGCATGTTCGTGATGAACGCCCAGACCGCCCGGATCAACATCCGCACGAACATGATCGTCGCCAACGGGGCGGCCGATATCGGCGGCGCGGTGATGCTCGATGACAGCACGAACGTCGCGATCGTCAACAACACGGTCGCGAACAATGTCTCGACGGCGTCCTCGGAGAACTCCGACGGCAACCGCCACTCCGCGGGCCTGGCCTCCGAGGCCAACGACCCACTGTTCCAGGCCACGATTCCGGGCGGACCGCGGTTCTCCCGCCCGGTCGCCCTGTTCAACAACATCTTCTGGAACAACCAGGCGTTCACGCTGTCCCAGCCGGGGCCGGGTGCCGCGCTCGTCGACCAGGGGTTCCTGGACTTCGAGGTGCACGGCACGCTGAACGCGAGTGACCGGTTCGCACCGCGCTACTCGCTGATGACCAACGGCGATCAGCTCGCCGGCGACGGCTCGCTGGTCACGATCCCGGGCGGCGGCGCACCGGTGGTCGGGTTCCCGACCAACGTCGCGCAGAACGGGAACGTCACGGGCGTCGATCCGGCGTTCGTCGCGCCGGTGTTGCTCGAGCTCACCGTGACCGGGTCGCGCCTGGATCCGCAGGTGGCGGCGGTGACGCTCACCGGCGCCGACCCACCGGTCGGGCTGCCCGGTGACTACCACCTGCAACCGGCGCTGGCCTCCAACCAGACCTCGGGTGCGGTGGACCGGGGCGTGCATTGCTCGGACACCGCGGTTCCGCCGCCGGCCAACCCGCTGGGCGCGTGCTCCGCGGGCGCGATCGAGGCGCCGAACCTCGGCACCGACATCGACGGTCAGCTGCGTCCGCAGCTGCGGACCCTGCGCACGCGAACCCCCTGGGACCTCGGCGCCGACGAGCGGCCGACGCTGGGGTGAGCGACATGGAGGAGCAGACCATGGACGGATTCACGCACGGGTCGACCCGCCGCCAGTTCTTCAAGGCGGCGGGCCTCGGAGCCGCCACAGTGGCCGTGGGCGGCGGCGTGCTCGCCGCCACCCGCGGAGCCGGGGAGGCTGCGGCGCAGGTCGCGGCCGTGAGCGCTCGCGATCACATCGTCCTCACCGGCGGCAACATCCTGCTCGCGGCGACCGACGGGTACATGACGGTGCCGGGCCGCGAGGACGATCCGCTCTACATCTTCGGCTTCATCCCGGTGACCGACGAGTCGGTCGGGGACCTCGAGCGCGACTTCAAGGGCCGCGCGCAGCACATCGCGCCGATCCTGGACACGACCGAGGGCACGGACGTGTACACGAAGGTGACCAACCTCGGCCTGGTCCAGCGGCCGGACCTCACCGACTCGCACACGCTGCATTGGCACGGCTTCCGCACGCCGACCGCCCTGTTCGACGGCGTCCCGGAGGTCTCCGTCGCGGTCCCGATCAGCCGCCAGTTCACCTACTTCTACCGGCCCCACAACGCGGGCACGTACATGTACCACTGCCATTTCGAGGACGTCGAGCACGTCCAGATGGGCATGACCTCGATCGTCTTCGTGCGCCCGGCGGGACACCCGAACTGGGCCTACGGCGACGCCTCGACGGCGTACGACCGCCACTTCGCGATCCTGCTCAACGAACTCTGGAACCACTACCACGACGGCGATCGGGACATCCAGGAGAGCATCGCCACCGACTACGACCCACAGTGGTTCACGCTCAACGGCCGCTGCTACCCGCAGACCGTGCTGCCCAACGACGACCCGTCGCTGCCGGCGAACCTGCGGATCCTGACCCTCAACGCCAACAACGGCGACGACGAGGCGAGCCAGCCGACCTCGGCCCTGATCCAGGTCAACCCGGGCGAGCGCGTGCTGCTGCGGCTGGCCAACCTGGGATACCTCCAGCACGCGATGGAGCTGCCGGGCATCCCGCTGCGGGTGATCGGCCAGGACGCCACGTTCCTCGGTGCGGGCACGAGCCTCGGTGTCACCTACGGCGACCGGCGGGTCAGCACCAACACGCTCTATCTCGGGCCGGGCGAGGCGCGCGACGTCTTGTTCACGGCACCGGCCTATAGCGCCTCGGCGCCGGCGTTCACCGACACCTGGGGCACCTACAACCGCTACTTCTTCCGCAACCGGGACTACCGCAGGCTCGCCAACGACGGCGCTCCCGGGGCGGGCGGCGCCAACGGGGCCGCGGCCGGCGTCGGCGGGATGGCGACCGAGGTGCGCGTGTACGCGCCCGCCAGCGCGCTCCCGGCGCCCGCGCCGGACTCAGCGGGACGGATCTCACCCAACCTGACCTACGTCCGGTGATGACGATGAGCAAGCGAACTGGACGATTCGGCCTTCTCCTCGGGCTCGCGGCGCTGCTCGCGGGCGCGTCGGTGGCGCACGCGGCGCCGAGCATCGGCATGGTCTGCAGCGCCGGCGGCCCCACGTTCGACCTCGTGGCGGACGCGGGTGACATCGCGACCCCGGACGGCAACAGCGTCTTCATGTGGGGATACGCGCCCGCCGCCGGAGACTTTCAGACCCCCGGTCCGGTGCTGTGCGTCAATCAGGGCGATACGGTCACGATCCACCTGCACAACGCCCTGCCCGAGAGCGCCTCGATCGTATTCCCGGGCCAGGACGGGGTGACGGCGATCGGCGGCAGCGCCGGCCTGTTCACGCGCGAGGCAGCACCCGGAGGCGATGTCACCTACGCGTTCACCGCCGGGCGGCCCGGCACGTATCTGTACGAGAGCGGCACGGACCCCTCCAAGCAGCTCGAGATGGGCCTCTACGGCGCGCTCGTGGTGCGCCCGGCCGGCCACGCGGATCAGGCCTACGGCGATTCCTCGACGCAGTTCGACCCGGGCCACGAGTTCCTGATCATGCTCAACGAGCTCGACCCCGATCTGCACCATGCGGTCGAGACCGGCGGCACGTATGACTTCAACGCGCTGCACAACCGCTATTTCAATGTGAACGGGCGGGAGTTCCCGGACACCGTCCAGGACAACGGCGTCTCGTGGCTGCCGAACCAGCCGTACGGCGCGCTCGTCCGCGTCCAACCGTACTGCAACCCGGCGAGCGCGAGCGATCCGCTGAATCCGCCCGGGTGCACGTCGACGTCACCCGCGAACCGGCTGCCGGCGCTGATCCGGATGATCAACGTGGGTGAGCTGAACCATCCGTATCACCCGCACGGCAACCACCTGCGCCAGATCGCGCAGGACGGCCGGCCGTTCGCCGCCGGCGCCTCCTCGGAGCACTTCGGCGAGACGATCGGCTCCGGGCAGACCGAGGACTATCTGCTGACCTGGGCCGACCAGGATTTCTGGGACGCCACGACCCGACAGTTCCCGAACGGGGTCGCCGCCATCGACTATCGCAACCTCACCTTCAAGGACGGCAACACGTTCTTCAGCGGCAGCGCGTACCTCGGGCACAAGGGCACCCTTCCCACGGGCTTCGTGTCGCAGAACATCTGCGGCGAGTGGTACTTCCCGTGGCATAGCCACGCGCTGAACGAGTTCGCCAACTTCGACGAGGGGTTCGGCGGCATGGCGACGCTCCTGCGCGTCGACCCGCGTGGCGGGTGCTCGGCCTTCCCGAGCTCGACGTCACTGGTCGGCGGCGTGCTCAAGAGCGGCACGGTGACCGACATGGCTGTCGATGACACGAACTACTACCAGGTCAACCCGAAGACGACGACGCGCCCGACGGCGACGACCGCGGCGCAGACGCAGGTCACCGTGGCCTCGGCTTCGGGCTTCCCGGCGGCGGGCACCTACTACGTGCGCATCGACAACGAGGTCCTGCAGGTGACGGGCGGCCAGGGGACGACGACGTGGACCGTCCTGCGCGGCCAGCTCGGCACCGCCGCTGCCACCCACGCCGCCGGGGCGGTCATCACCGCCCTGGCCGACGATTGGTACGCGGGGTTCTCCGGTCTCCCGGCGGGAGCGCAGAACCTGAAGCTGAGCTTCAGGGGCAAGAACTGCGCCACCACGACGGGGACGGCCTGCACGGCCCTGACGAGCAACCTCCCGCAGCAGACGCTGAAGATCTGCAACTGGACGATCGCCGGCGCGACCGGCTGCTCGACCGCGACCTCGAGCGGCTGGGTCACGCTGCCACCGCCGCCGGCGCAGCCCCGGAGCGTCGGTTCCGTGGAGGACCCGGCGCCGACGACGTGGACCTTGTCCGGCTCGACCAGCGCCTACATCGGCACCGGGTCCTACAAGGGCCAGGTGCGCGTGCTCCTGCATGCGCAGAGATGGACGGCGTCCAACCCCACGCCGTTCTCGACCTGGGGCAATGTCATGCAGCTCGTCTACGACGCGCCGTAAGGAGGAGAGGCACCGATGCGCAAGCGAGCGTACAGGCGGGTCCCGCAGGTCCTCTTCGTGTGCACCGTGGCGTTGCTCGCCGGCGGGGTGAGCGTCGCGACGCCGGCGAACCAGACGATCGACCTCTGCGCGACGACCGGCACCGTGACGCTGCCCGGCAACCTCGCCGTCGGAGTCTGGGGCTTCGTCCACAAGGGCGCTGCCGCCGACTGCAGCGACGTGGCCGGCACCGCGACGATCCCGGGGCCGGCCCTCAGCGTGGACGAGAACGACGTGGTGACGCTGAACGTCACCAACGCGCTGCCGCCAGGCCACACGATCTCGATCGAGGCTCCGGGCCTGACCTTCGATCCCGGCCCGACGGACGCTCCGGTCGGGAGCACGGTCACGCGCACCTTCACGGCCGGCGCGCCCGGCACGTACCTCTACGAGAGCGCCGGCGGCGGCGAGCGCCAGACGGCGATGGGGCTCTACGGCGCGCTCACCGTCCGCTCCGCCACCGCCGGGCGGGCCTACGACACGGCCTCCAGCGCGTACGACGTCGAGGCCCGGCTCGTGTTGAGCGCCATCGATCCGGCGTTCAACGACGACCCGGACGGGTTCGACATGCGCAGCTTCCTCCCCACGTACTGGCTCATCAACGGCAAGGCGTATCCGGACACCGACCCGATCCACGCGACCGCCGGTCAGAAGGTGCTGCTCCGCTACCTCAACGCCGGGCACGACAACACCACGATGGTGCTGCTGGGCATGGACGAGCGCGTGATCGCCAGGGACGCGAACGTCCTCGCCAACCCATTCGACGCCCATGCCGAGACGATCCCTGCGGGGGCGACCGAGGACGTGGTCGCGACGGTGCCGGCGGCGTCGTCGGGGTTGACGCACGGGTTCCCGCTGTACAACCGCCAGCTGCACCTCGGAAACGGATCGCCCCCGGGCGCCGCGCCGGGCGGCATGATGACCTTCATCCAGTCCCCGTGAGCCGGCGGCATGTCAGGACGTACCTCGGCCACTCGATCGCGCGCGACGCGCGCTCAGGTGCTGGGGGCGGCGGCGGGCGCGCTGGCGATGCTGGCCGCGCTCGCCGTGTACGAGCTGACGCGTGGTTCCGGAGTGGCATCGGCACCGGAGCCGCGATCGGCCGTCGTCGCCGCGCCGCTGCTCTCGCCGGCGGCCTTCGAGCAGCGCAGCGGCGTCCGGATCGTGCGCGTCGCGGTCTCGGGCGCGGGCGGGCTGGTCGACCTGCGCTACCAGGTGCTCGACGCGAACGCCGCGGCAGCGCTCCATGACGCGGCCACGCCGCCCCAACTCGTCGACGAACGGACGGGGGTGCTGGTCAACGGGCTGCTGATGGGCCACAGCCACAAGGGCCCGTTGCACCCCGCCCAGTCCTACTACCTCGTGTTCGACAACCCCGGCGGTCTCGTGCGGCGCGGAAGCCGGGTCACCGTCCAGCTCGGGGCGGCGCGCGTCGCCCACGTTCGGGTGCGGTGACGTCGATGCCGCGCCGCGGTCCGTTCCTCGCCGTCCTCGCCTTCGCCTTCGCCTTCGCCGCGCTCGCGCCTGACGCGGGCGCTCATGCCGCGCTCGTGCGCTCGACCCCGGCGGACGGCTCCAGCCTGGCGCGGGCGCCGCGCGAGATTCGCCTGCGTTTCAGCGAAGCGATCTCGCCTCGCTTCCGCGTCGTGCGGGTGATCGATGACCGCGGGCGGCCGGTCGCCAGAACCCGCGTGACGACCGATGCCGCACGCGGGTTGACCGTGCACGTCCCGGCTCTGCCCCGGGGGTCCTACCAGGTCGTCTGGGAGGTGCTGGCCGACGACGACGGACACGTGACCGGCGGCGCGCTGGCGTTCGGGGTCCGAGCGCGGCCGCTCGCCGCCCGCGCCGCCAGCGCGGGAACGGCGCCGGCCGCCCTCGAGGCGGCACTGCGGTCGCTGGACCTGGCGCTGTTGGTCGGCCTGATCGGGACGCTCGCGATGTCGGCCCTGCTGGCGCGCGTTCGGTCGCGGGCGCCGGCGGCGGCGGAGCGAGCGCAGCGGCGCCTGCTCGCGGGCGCCGGCATCGCCGCCGGCGCCGGCGCGCTGATCGGCCTGCTCCTGCTCGCGCGGCAGATGGGGCGCGTCGGCACCATCGCCGGGCGCGGCGCGACCGTGGCGGACGTGCTGGCCACGCGCTGGGGCGCGCTCTGGCTCGGGCGCGAAGCGGTGCTTTTCGCACTCGCGGGAGCGGCGCTGTGGCTGCGTGCGCCGCGCGGGTCGCGCGCCGTCGCCCTGCTCACCACCGTGCTCGTCGTCACGCTGGCGGCGATCCGGGCGCTGTCCGGGCATGCCGCGGCGGCGTCCCGACCTGGGCTCCAGGTCGCCGTGGCGAGTGCGCACATCCTCGCCGCCGGCGCGTGGATGGGAGGCGTCGTCGCGTTCGGCATGGCGCTCGCCGCCGCGCGCGGCGAGGCGGGGGCGCTGGCGCGCGCCTGCCGCGGGCCGTTCTCGCGCGCCGCCGGCCTGAGCATCGTCGTACTCGCGGTCACCGGTCTACTGGCGGCGGGTGCCCAGGTCGCCTCCGTCGACGCGTTGCTCACGACCGATTACGGACACACGTTGATCGCCAAGAGCCTGCTGGTCGTCACGGCGGCCGGTCTGGGGCTCGCGAACGCGCGCGCCCTGCGGCGGGGTGCGCTGCCGCGGGTGCTGCGCGTCGAGGCGGGTGCCGGAGCGGGCGCGCTGCTCGCGGCCGCCGTCCTGACGGCCTCGCCGCCCGCGAAGGGCCCGGAATTCGCCGCCCCGCGTCCGGTGGTCGCGCCGACGCTCGCCCGTCAGGCCGGCGATCTGCTCGTCACGGCGACCGCGCGGCCCAACCGCGCCGGGCCGAACGTCTTCAGCGTCCTCGCCGTCAGCTCGCGGCGACCGCCGCCGGCGCCGGTCACAGGTGTGGAGCTCCGGCTCACGCCGCCAGGCGGCCGTGCGCGCGACGTCGCGCTCGCCGCGCTCGGGCAAGGGCGCTTCGCCGGCGGCGCCGAGCTGGACACGGACGGCCGCTGGCGGATGACGGCGGTCATCGCCCGCGGAACACGCCGCGTCACGGTGCCGTTCGGCTGGACCGTGGCGGCGCCGGACCCGGCCCGCCCGGTGACCTACTCGGCGCGCCCGCTCGCGCCGCTGTTCGATCGTGCCGCCGCTCTGCTGGCGCTCCTGGTCGCCGGCGCCGGGGCGGCGGCCGTCGGGCTGCGCCGTGCGCGCGGCGGCCGTGCGCGTTCCCCGCTGATCGAGCCACTCGGCAAGGAGGCCTCATGACCCGCACCTTCCGCCTCGCCACGGCCGTGCTCGCCGCGGTGTCACTGATCGGCGCCGTCGCCGCGCCACGGGCGCAGGCCGCGGCGCGCATCGACGCCGCCGTCCAGACGCAGCTGCAGCGCGCGTCGGCGGATGACCGGATCGATGCCATCGTCGTGCTCCGCAGACAGGCCGCCCTACCCGTGCAGGCCGGTGCCACGCCCAGCATCCGCCGCGCGGGGATCCTGAGCGCGCTCCGCAGCCTCGCCGACACCGACCAGCGGCGGCTGCTGGCGCTGTTGGTGATCCGCCGGCTTCAGGGACGGGTCGCGCGCATCCGCCCGTTCTGGATCTTCAACGGCATCCACGTGATCGCCGACCCTGACGTGATCACCGAGCTCGCCGCGCTGCCTGAAGTGGCCGAGATCCGGCCCAACGCGACGGTCCAGGCGCCTGCGGCGCCGCTCGCGGCCGGACCACCCGAATGGAACGTCGCGCGGGTCGGTGCCCCGGCGCTGTGGAACCTCGGCTATCGCGGACAGGGGGTCGTCGTCGCGACGATGGACACCGGCGTCGACGCGACCCATCCGGACCTCGCCGCACGCTGGCGTGGGGGCACGAACAGCTGGTACGACCCCAACGGCGAGCATCCGACGACGCCGACCGACGTCAGCGGGCACGGGACATGGACGATGGGGACGATCGTCGGCGGCGACAGCGGCGGGACCGCGGTCGGCGTCGCGCCGGACGCGCGCTGGATCGCGGTGAAGATCTTCAACGACCACGGGGCCGCGACCACCGCCGGGATCCACGCGGGCTTCCAGTGGCTGCTGGACCCGGACGGCAACCCGGCGACCGACGACGCGCCGGACGTCGTCAACGACTCGTGGACGATGTCAGGCACCGCGTGCAACCTTGCGTTCCAGCTCGACCTGCGCAGCCTCCAGGCCGCGGGCATCCTGCCGGTCTTCGCGGCGGGCAACGGCGGCCCGGCGCCCGCAAGCGGGCTGAGCCCCGCCGACAATCCCGAGGCGTTCGCCGTCGGCGGCACGGACGCGGCGGACGGGATCGACCCAGGCTCGAGCCGCGGCCCGTCCGCCTGCGGGCAGGCCACCTACCCGAGCCTGACCGCGCCGGGCGTGGGTGTGCGCACGACGGACCTGTACGGTCTGTACACGACGGTGAGCGGCACGTCGATCGCGGCGCCGCACGCGGCGGGCGCGCTCGCCCTCCTGCTGAGCGCCTTCGGAGGCCTCGACGCCGAGCGGCAGTCGATCGCGCTGCGCAGCGGGGCGGTGGACCTCGGCGCCACCGGCCCGGACAACGACTATGGGGCCGGGCGCCTGGACGCCTCCGGGTCGTACGGGTGGCTGCTCGCCGCGCCGGACTTCACCGTGGAAGCGACGCCGCCGTCGGTCACGACGCCGGCCGGGGGCTCGGTCTCCTTCGGGCTCGATGTCCACGCGCGCAACGGCTTCTCGGGGGACGTCGCGCTCTCGCTCGCCGGGCTGTCCCCGGGCCAGGCGACCTGGGCGTTCACGCCGAGTGCGGTGCCGGGCGGCGAAGGGTCGTCGCAGCTGACGATCACCACCGCCGCGTCGCTCGCGCCGGGCACCTACCCGCTCACGATCACCGGCACGAGCGGGACGAGCACTCGCTCGACGCGCACGTCGCTGGTCGTGCCGGAGCCGCCGGGCTTCTCATTGGCGGCGAGCCCGTCCTCACAGCGGACCGCGGCGGGCGGGAGCGTCACGTACACCGTTTCCACCGCGGCGGTCGGCGGCTTCCAGGCGGACGTGGCCCTGTCACTCTCAGGTCTGACAGCGGCCCAGGGCAGCTGGAGCTTCGCCCCGAGCGCCACGATCGCCGGCGGCTCCGGGGCGGCGCAGTTGACCGTGACGACGTCCGCGACGCTGGCCCCGGGCGTGTACCCGCTCACGATCACCGCGACCGGTGGCGCGGTGACGCACACGGCAGCCGTGTCGCTCGTCGTGCCGGACTTCTCCCTGACGGCGACACCGTCCTCGCGCTCGACAACGCCGGGGACGGCGGTCACGTACACCGTCTCGGTGGGGGCCAAGAACGGCTTCTCCTCGAATGTCGCGCTCTCGCTGTCCGGGCTCGGCGCCACCCAGGCGACGTGGACGTTCACGCCCGCGAGCCTCTCGGGCTCCGGCACCTCGCAACTGAAGGTCACGACGGCGGCGACGCTGGCGCCTGGGACCTATCCGCTGATCGTCACCGGCACGAGCGGCGCGCTCACTCACACGGTGGGGGCGACGCTGATCGTGATGGACTTCGGCGTGACCGCGACGCCGGCCTCGGCAAGCGTCGTCGCCGGCCAGAACACGTCCATCACGATCGCAGTGTCGTCGGCCGGCGGCTTCGCGGGGTCCGTCGCGCTCTCCGTCACCGGCCTGCCCTCCGGGGTGACGGCGAGCTTCGTCCCCACGCCCCTCCAGGCACCGGGATCGTCGACGCTCACGGTCCGCACGACGCGGACGGCGACGCGCGGGACGTCCACGCTGACCATCACCGGCACGAGCGGCAGCCTGGTCCATCGCGCCACCGTCACCCTCACCGTGCGGTCGTGAGCGTGATCCGCGTGGCCTGCACGTAGCGGCGCCCGGCGGCGTCGGCGAGCCGGAGCGTGACCCACGCGTGCAGGCGGCCGTGGCGCCGCAGCGCCGAGCGAGCCGCGCGCGGGAGCACGACGCGCACCAGCGTCGTGGCGCCGGCGGCGATCCGGAAGGAGGCACGCGCGGTATGGCCGGCGGCGACGAGACGCAGCGCGCCCGTGAGGTCCTCGTCCGCCGGGCCGAGCCGGAGGCGGACCACGCCGCCGGCCGCGATGTACCGGCGCGCGACCGCGAGCCGCGGGGAACGGCGATCGGGCGCGGGAGCCGGAGCCAGGCCGCCCGCCGGATGACCGGGCGCGACGTTCGCCGGCGCGTCCAGCCCGCCGTTGGGCTCCTCCACGTGCGCGAGGGGAACCGGCGTGGCGCTGGGGGTCACGCTCGCGGTCGGTTCGGGCGAGGGGACGGCGGTCGGCGCAGGCGTCGGGTCGGGCGAGGGGACGGGTGTCGGCGCAGGCGACGGGCTGGGGGTCGGGTCGGGCGAGGGGACGGGTGTCGGCGCAGGCGACGGGCTGGGCGTCGGCGCAGGCGACGGGGTCGGGGTCGGCAGAGGCCCCGTGCCGAGGCAAGCGATCCTCGCCGTCGGCGAGTCCCACTCGGCGGGGTCCAACCCCTCGCCCCCGGTGACGTGGGTGCGCATGTCTCCTGAGACGCACGGGACGTCGAAGCTGAAGCCCACGCCGCGCCCTCCCGGCGTGTGGATGCTCACGTACGTCCTCTCGCTCGTGAGGCAGCCGACGTCGGTCCAGCCCGTCGCGTCCTGGCGCTGCACGCACGCCGTGATCTGGACGAAGACGTCGTTGGGGCAGTACATCGCGGACGCGGCGGCGTGGACGAATTCGAAGTCGTCGCCGTGCGCCACGCGCTGCGGCGTTGCGGCCGAGCGCGCGCACGGCTGAGCCGCCGCGTCGCCCGGGGCGGGCGACGCGAGCGTCAGGAACATCAGAACGACGAAGATGACCGGCGTGCGGCGCGTGTGGACACCGTCCCACGCGGGTTCAGATCCGACAACGCGCGGTCATCAATTGTCATCGAGCGCCCAGCTCGATCTTCTCCCACACGGCCTCGCCGCCGCGCGTCTTCAGCTCGGCCTCCTCGACCGCGCGGCCGGCGGTGAGGGCCTCAGGGCCGCAGCTGTCGTCGCCGTGGTCCTCGTGGTCTCCGTCACCGTGCTCGCCGTCGTCGTCGCCCTCGTCGTCATCTCCGGGACCGTCGCTCGACGGCTTTGCCGTCGCGTCGTCGCACTCGATCTCGGTGTCGGCCGTCACCTTGGCCACGAGCGTTCCGCCTTTTGCGAGCGCGATCGTCAGGACATCGCCCGTCAAGGACGTGACCGTCCCGGCATTCTCGTCGCCGTCCTCGATGCCGTCGTCATCGGTGTCGTCGTCGCGCGGATCGAGCTTGGCCTTCCACTCGCCGCGGTTGTTCAGCCCGTCGCCGTCCTGATCGCGCCTGGCCTGGTTGACCTTGAGCGACAGATGGTGCTGGCGCTCCCACCGGTCGGGGATCCGGTCGCGATTGCGGTCACCGGAAGCGGAAGCCGCGCCGGCGAGCAACAGCGATCCGGCGAGCACGAGTGCCGTCGCTGCCAATCCTGCAATGGTCCTGATACGTCTCATACCTATGCAGACGCCCCAGGGCGCGCTGCGTGACGATCGGATCTCAGTCCGCCTCGCCGTCGTTCTCACGCTCGGCCTCGGGCTTGTCGCCGTCGTTGCCACCATCCGACCCCGATTGGCGGGCGTCCTCGGGTTCGGCCTCGCCGATCTGCACCAGCGTCTCGTCCTGGTCGGCGGTCGCCGTCGGCGACGCTTCCCGGCGTTCGGAGTCGTCGTCGTGTTCGCGCTCGGCCCGCGTGGGTTCAGCGGTCCGGCGCGGCCGCGGTGTCACGGTGGGTGTCGGTGTCGGCGTCGGCGCGGCCCGGCGGCGCGGGGCGGCCGGCGCCTGCGGTTTCGTCGTGCGAGCGGCGAGCACCGGGGGCGCGGTCGACGTGGGCGTGGCCGTGGCCTTCGCCGGGCGCGGCCTGCGCGTCATCGCCGTGGTCGTCGGCTCCGGCTGCTGATGTTGGACCACCGGCGCGGTCGCATGTGCCGGCCGCGGATCGCGCGAGACGAGCGCCGGCGCGCTGACCACCGTCGCCGCCACGCCCGCGACCGCGCCGGCCTTGGCGAACGTCGCCGCGGCGCCCGCCCCGCCCGCGCCCGTGACGAGCCCCGCGATCCGCACGCTCATCGACTCGCCGCCGCCCGCGCCCGCGGCCCACGTGACCAGCGGCAGCGGCGCGAGTGCGGTCGCCGCAGAGCGCAGCGAGGAACGGGCGCGGTGCACGAGCTGACGCACGGCCACCCGCGACACGCCGAGCTCCTCGGCCACCTCGTCCTGACTCATGCCTTGAACCGCGATCCGCAGGAGCGCCTCGCGCTGGCGTGGCGGCAGCCCGGCAATCGTCTCGAGCGTCTCCTGGACGACCTCGCGCCGCTCGGCCTCCTCCTCCGGGCTCGCGGCCACGCTCAGCGTGTCGACCAGCTCCGCCCCCGCGTGGCCGGCGCGGCGGCGGTGGCTGATCGCCGCGTTGCGCACGATCCGGAACAGCCACGCCCGCGCGTCGTGCACGTCGTCGCCGCGTCGCAGCGCACGCCACGCGGCGAGCAGCGCCTGCTGCAGCACGTCCTCGGCGCGGCCGTCGTCGACCATGCGGCGACACGCGGACAGCAGCGGGCGGCGATAGCGGCGCACGAGCGTCTCGAAGGCACGCTCATGGCCCGCGCGGATGAGCGCGACCAAGCGCTCGTCGGACTGGCTGCGCAGGAGCACCGCGGACGTACGGCTCATATCCACTAGACGCCTACCCCGTCCGGAAGGTTACGCGCCCTCATCTATCGTGATCGCTCATGGTCATCGCCATCGACGGTCCCGCCGGGGCCGGAAAGTCCACTGTCGCGCGCGCCGTCGCCGAGCGGCTCGGCTACACGTACCTGGACACGGGGGCGATGTATCGCTGCGTGGGGCTCGCCGCCGCGTCCGACACCGCCACCGCGCCCGGCGACGTCGCCGCGCGCGTGAAGATCGAGCTGCACGACCACCAAGTGCTGCTCGACGGGCGCGACGTCACCGACGCGATCCGCACCGCCGAGGCCTCGGAGGCCGCGTCGCGCGTCGCCGCCGACCTCGCCGTGCGCAAGGCGCTCGTGCGCAAGCAGCAGGAGATCGTCGCCACCGGCGACTGGGTCGCCGAGGGCCGCGACATCGGCACGGTCGTCGCGCCCGACGCCGCGGTCAAGGTCTTCCTCACCGCCGATCCCGAGGAACGCGCGCGGCGCCGCGCGAAGGACCTCGGCCAGGCGGTCGAAGAGGTGCTCAAGGCGCAGCGCGAGCGCGACGAGCGCGACCAGACCGCGGATCGCTCGACGCTCGAGGCGCCCAAGGACTCGACCCCCGTCGACACCACCGGCCTGACGCTGGAGCAGGTCATCGACCAGGTCGTGACGCTCGCCGTCGAGGCCAAGGAGATCGAGGCATGAAGGTCGCGGTCGTCGGCTATCCCAACGTCGGCAAGTCGAGCCTCGTCAACCGCCTCACGCAGTCGCGCGAGGCGGTCGTACACGAGCGGCCGGGCATCACGCGCGACCGCAAGGAGCTCGCGACCGACTGGAACGGGCGCAGCTTCACGCTGATCGACACGGGCGGCGTGGACCTAGAGGACGAGGATCCGCTGGCGGTCTCGATCCAGGACCAGGCGCGGGCCGCACTGGCCGACGCGCAGGTCGCGCTGTTCGTGGTCGACGCGCGGGCCGGGATGCGCCCCGGCGACGCGGAGATCGCCGAGATCCTGCGCCGCGGCGACGTGCCGATCGTGGTCGCGGCCAACAAGATCGACTCGCCCAACGACCTGATGCTCGTCCACGACTTCCACCAGCTCGGGCTGGGGGAGCCGATCGCGGTCTCCGCCGCCCAGGGCCTGGGCACGGGCGACCTGCTCGACCGCCTCGTCGAGCTGCTGCCCGAGGACGACGAGATCCCCGACGACGAGGACGAGGTCGTCCGTCTCGCGGTGATCGGGCGTCCGAACGTCGGCAAGTCCAGCCTCGTCAACGCTTTCCTGGGTTACGAGCGGGTGATCGTCTCAGACGTCGCCGGCACGACCCGCGACGCGATCGACACCAAGATCGAGGTCGAGGGCCGCAAGCTCGTGCTGGTCGACACGGCCGGCATCCGCCGCCAGGCGAAGGTCACCGAGTCCGTCGAGTACTACACGACGCTGCGCTCGCAACGGGCGGCCGAGCGCGCCGACGTCGCGCTCGTCGTCTGCGACGCGCAGGACGGCGTCACGGCGCAGGACCTGCGGATCGCCGAGCTCGCGATGAAGTCGGGCTGCGCGACCGCGATCGTGCTCAACAAGTGGGACGTGACCGGCGGCGACGGCGACCCGCTCGGCCCGGGCGGCGGCGTCGGCGCGGCGGAGCTCGACGCCGAGCGCGCCCGCGTCAACGGCAAGCTGCGCCTGCGCCCGAAGGTCCTGACCGCGAGCGCCAAGACCGGCCGTCACATCGCGCGGCTGTTGACCGAGGCGCTGAGCATCGCCGAGCGCGCCCGCCACCGGATCCCGACGCCGGAGCTGAACAAGTTCCTCGCCGAGGTCATCCAGCAGCGCCAGCCCCCGGCCAAGCAGGGCCACCGGCTGAAGATGCTCTACATCACCCAGATCGGCGAGAACCCGCCGCGGTTCGCGATCCAGGTCAACTCGCGCCAGCGGGTGACCCGCGATTACGCCTATTTCGTGGAGAACCGCCTGCGCGAGCGGTACGGGCTGGAAGGCGTGCCCGTGATCATCGATTTCGTCGAGCGCAAGAACCGCTCGCGGACTGAACGAACGTCCTAACAAGCGAACCACGGAAAGCCGCTAGGCTTTCACCCTTCGGCTTTGCGCCTCGCGTTCACGCACGCGCGAAGACAAGCAACGACGCGGAGCGATCCTCGAGATCCTATGACCCAGCTGAGCGACAACGAGTACCTGTTCACGTCCGAGTCCGTCACCGAGGGCCACCCGGACAAGGTCGCCGACCAGATTTCCGACGGCGTCCTGGACGCCGTCCTGCGTGAGGACCCGACCGGTCGTGTGGCGTGCGAGACCCTCGTGAACACCGGCCTCGTGGTCGTCTCGGGCGAGATCTCCACGTCGACGTACGTCGACATCCAGGAGATCGCCCGCGAGACGATCCGCAAGATCGGCTACGTCGACGCCGACCTCGGCTTCTCGGCCGACTCCTGCGCGGTCATCAACGCGATCGACAAGCAGTCCCCGGACATCGCCCAGGGTGTCGACCAGGCGCTGGAGAAGCGCACGGACGCCTCCGACGACGATGAACTCGACATCGCCGGCGCCGGCGACCAGGGCATGATGTTCGGCTACGCGTCCAACGAGACCGAGGAGCTCATGCCGCTCCCGATCTCGCTCGCGCACAAGCTCGCCGAGCGGCTGGCCGCGGTCCGCAAGGACGGCACGCTGGACTACCTGCGTCCCGACGGCAAGACCCAGGTCTCCGTCCGCTACCGCGACGGCAAGCCGGTCGAGATCGAGAAGCTGCTGATCTCCACCCAGCACCGCGAGGGCGCCGAGGAGCTCATCCCGAACGACCTGTGGGAGCACGTCGTCCTGCCGATCCTGCCGACGGAGCTCTACGACGCGGAGAAGCTGCGCAAGAACTTCCTCGTCAACCCGACCGGCCGCTTCGTCATCGGCGGCCCGGTGGGCGACGCGGGCCTGACCGGCCGCAAGATCATCGTCGACACCTACGGCGGCATGGCCCGCCACGGCGGCGGCGCGTTCTCCGGCAAGGACCCGTCGAAGGTCGACCGCTCGGCCGCCTACGCCGCCCGCTACGTGGCCAAGAACCTGGTCGCCGCCGGCCTCGCCGACCGCGTCGAGGTCCAGGTCGCCTACGCCATCGGCGTCGCGCACCCGGTCTCGGTGATGGTCGAGACGTTCGGCACGGAGAAGATCGGCCGCGGCCGCATCGCCGCCCTCGTCGACGAGTTCTTCGACCTGCGCCCGGGCGCCTTCCGCGAGTACCTGAAGCTCCACCGTCCGATCTACCAGAAGACGGCGGCGTACGGCCACTTCGGCCGCGACGACGAGGACTTCACGTGGGAGAAGACGGACAAGGCCGAGGCGCTGCGTGAGGCCGCCGGCCTCGGCGCCGCCGATCCGGTCGCCTAGTCGTTTCATGAGCCGCGGCTGACGCCGCGCTGTTCGGGGTAAGGACCCCCTGTCCGACAGGGGGTCTTACCTTGAATCAAGTTCGCCTCGACACCAACTGGGTCGACTACACGATCGTCCTGACGTACTTCGCGGTCGTCCTCGGTGTCGGTTTCGCCGCCAAGCGCTACATCCGGTCGAGCCTCGACTACTTCCTGAGCGGACGCTCGCTGCCCGCCTGGATCACCGGCCTGGCGTTCATCTCCGCCAACCTGGGCGCGACCGAGGTGCTCGGCATGGCCGCCAACGGCGCCCAGTACGGCGTCGCGACGGTCAACTACTACTGGATCGGCGCGATCCCGGCCATGGTCTTCCTCGGCCTGGTGATGATGCCGTTCTACTACGGCTCCAAGGTCCGCTCGGTCCCGGAGTACCTGCTCCAGCGCTTCAACACGGCCTCGCACAAGTTCAACTCGTGGACGTTCGCGCTCGCGACCATCCTGATCGCCGGCGTGAACCTGTACGCGCTCGCGCTGGTCCTGAACTTCCTGCTCGGCTGGCCGATCATCGTCGGCATCATCGTGGCGGCGGTCATCGTCGCCGCCTACATCACCCTGGGCGGCCTTTCCTCGGCGATCTACAACGAGGTGCTGCAGTTCTTCGTGATCCTCGCGGCGCTGATCCCGATCGCGATCGTCGGCCTGCACGACGTCGGCGGCTGGAGCGGCCTGCAGGACAAGTTCAAGCAGACCGACGTGGGCGAGAAGGGCCTGCACGCCCTGCAGGGGACCGGGATCGGCGACGTGGTCAACCCGATCGGGGTGTCCTGGGTCGGGATCGTGTTCGGCCTGGGCTTCGTGCTCGCGTTCGGCTACTGGACGACGAACTTCGCCGAGGTGCAGCGCGCGCTCTCGGCCAAGGACCTCTCGGCCGCCCAGCGCACCCCGCTGATCGGCGCGATCCCGAAACTCTTCCTGCCGTTCATCATGATCCTGCCGGGCATGATCGCCCTGGTCGTGATCCCCAAGCTGGGGACGACCGATCAGCTGCAGTACAACAACGCGATCCCGCTGTTGATGAACAAGTACCTGCCCAACGGCATGCTCGGGATCGCGCTCACGGGCCTGATGGCCTCGTTCATGGCCGGCGTGGCCGCGAACGTCTCGGCGTTCAACACGGTCGTCACCACAGACCTCGTCGAGCCGTACTTCAAGCCGAACATGCCCGACGAGTGGTACGTGCGCTTCGGCCGCATCGCGACCGTCGGCGGCATCGGGATCAGCATCTTCACCGCGCTGATCGCGTCGACCTACGACAACCTCATGAACTACCTGCAGGCGCTGTTCTCGATCTTCAACGCGCCCCTGTTCGCGACGTTCATCATCGGCATGTTCTGGAAACGGATGACGCCCGCCGCGGGCTTGTGGGGGCTGATCGCGGGCACCGCGACGGCGGCCTTGACCTTCGTCCTCTACAAGGCCAAGGTGATCCACTTCGGCTCGGACCTGGCGGAGTCGATGGTCGGCGCGTCGCTGGCGTTCATCGTCGACGCGGTGGTCTCGGTGGCGGTGACGATGCGCACGCAGCCCAAGCCCGTGGAGGAGCTGCAAGGCCTTGTCTATGGCATGGCCAACACCGACGACAGCGTCGCGAAGTCGCACGCGCCGGCACTGCTCGGCGGGTTCGTCCTTGTCGGTGCCGCGATCCTGACCGTAGTGTTCTGGTAGGAGGAGACGACCGTGTCTGAAACGACTTCCAGGGCCGAGCGCGCGGCGAACCTGTTCGACCTGCGCCGGATCATCGGCGGCGTCTTCGTCGCCTGGGGCGTGCTGCTGACGATCCTCGGGCTGACGGACTCCGAGGCCGAGGCCAACAAGGCCGCGGGGATCAACATCAACCTGCTCGCGGGGATCGGGATGCTCGTCGTCGGGCTGATCTTCCTCGCGTGGGCGTTCAGCCGCCCGCTGGGCGAGGACCTGCGCGAGGCCGAGGAGGACGAGCGCGCCGGGTCGCCGGCCCACGCCGCTCCACGCGGCGTCGACGCCGCCGCGCTCGCCTCAGAGCAGTCGCGCCGGCGGGTTCGGGGCGACCGCGAGGGAACCGGCGGGCCGGGCGACTCCGGGGGGTAGGAGCGCCAGGACCGAGCCGCCGAAGCCGCCGCCGACCATCCGGGCTCCGGCGGCTCCGGCGGCCTTGAGCTGCGCCACCGTGCGCTCGACCTCCGGGACGGACGCCGCATAGTCGTCGCGCAGCGAGGCGTGCGAGGCGTCCAGCAGCTCGCCCACGCGTTCGAGGTCGTGCGCCTGAAGCGCCGCCGCGGTCGCGTCCACGCGGGCGTTCTCGGAGACCACGTGGCGCGCGCGCTTGAGCAGGACGCCGTCGAGCGCGCCCAGGTCGCCCGCGTCGCGCAGCGAGTCGATGCCGAGCGCCTCGCAGGCCGCGCGGCACTCGGCGCGGCGCTGGTTGTAGCCGGAGGCGGCGAGATTGTGGGTCGCGCCGGAGTCCTTGGTCACCAGCTGCCAGTCACCGAGGTCGAGCGGGAAGCGCTCGACCTCGAGGCTCGTGAAGTCGATCCGCAGGACGTGGGCCTCGGCGCTCAGCAGCGACGCGAACTGGTCCAGCAGCCCGGTCTCCGCGCCCACCCAGTCGTTCTCCACCCGCGAGCAGAGCTTCGCCAGGTCGCGCAGGTCCTCCGGCGGCGTGTGGCCGGAGAACGCGAGCAGCGCGAGCGCCAGCGCGGCCTCGAGCGCGGCGCTCGAGGAGAGCCCGCTGCCCCGCGGCACGTTCCCGGTCATCACCAGGTGGGCGGGCCGCAGCTCGTAGCCGGCGGCCTGCAGCTCGGCGATCATCCCGCGGTGGAAGTTCTTCCACCCGCGCACCCGCTTGGCCTTGGAGAACTCGTCGTGCTCGTGGAAGTCCATGGCGTCGACGACCCAGCGCTCGGACGGCGTCGCGGTGACGGTCACGCCGCGCTCGATCGCGAACGGCATCGCCAGGCCGCCGTTGTAGTCGGTGTGCTCGCCGATCAGGTTGACCCGGCCCGGGCCGAACGCGACGACCTTGTCACGCGAGGCGTTCACGCATCACCCGCACGGCTTCGGGGCTCTCGTCGATCAGCAGGTAGCGGCGGCCGAGCTTGCGGGCGACGGCGCCGAGCGTGCCGGAGCCGGCGAACGGATCGAGGCAGAGATCGCCTTCGCGCGACGACGCCTGCACGAACCGCCGCAGCAACCCTTCCGGCTTCTGCGTCGGGTAGCCGGTCTTCTCACGGCCCGTGGGGGAGACGATCGTGTGCCACATCACGCTCACCGGGCGCTTTCCGCGCCTCGCCTTCTCCGGCGTGACCAGTCCGGGCGCCATGTACGGCTCGCGATCGACGCCCTCGGAATCGAAGTAGTAGGCGCGCGGGTCCTTGACGTAGACGAGGATCGTGTCGTGCTTCTGCGGCCAGCGGCCCTTCGGCTTGGCGCCGTAGTCGTAGGCCCAGATCAGCTCGTTCAGGAAGCACTCCCGCCCGAAGAGCTCGTCAAGCAAGAGCTTTACGTAATGGGCCTCGCGGTAGTCGAGATGCAGGTACAGCGTGCCGGTGGGGTGGAGGACCCGGCGCAGCTCCTCCAGGCGCGGCGTGAGGAACCCGAGGTAGTCGTCGAAGTCGTCCTTGTACGACGACTCGGCCAGCAGCTTGGTCGTGTAGCGGCGTCCGCCGAACCCCGTCCGGTCGCCGTCGGCGCCCGCGGCCACCGTCGCCAGGCTGCGCCGCACCTGGGTGCGGCCGGTATTGAACGGCGGGTCGGCGTAGACCATCTGCGCGACGCCGTCGCCGAGCTCGCGCAGGTGCGGCAGGTTGTCGCCCTCGAGGATCAGTGGCGGCCACCGGTCAACGCGGCGGCGGCGCCCAGCACGAGGTAGACGCCGCCGGTCACCTTCCCCCCGCCGCCACGGGAGGGCAGCCGGCCCACCGCGGCCGCCGAGACGATCGCGTACAGGCAGTCCATCGCGAAGCCCAGCGCGCCGAGGAAGACGAGGTAGGCGGCGCCCAGATAGCGCAGCGCGTCGAAGGCGGTCGCGCTGGAGGCGATCAGCGCGGAGAGCCCGGCCGCGGCCGCGCACACGTGCAGGATCGTGCCGGTCTCCAGGCCGAGCGCGGACGCCAGACCGGACCGGCGGCCCTCGCTCGTCGAGCGGGTCGCGACGTAGACCATGTTCGGCCCGGGGATGGCGATCAGCGTCAGCGCCGCGAGGGCGAAGAGAGCGAGCGTCGACGGCGCGGGCACGTCCGGAGCCTACCGCCACCCACGGCGTCCCCTCATCTGCCGTGTCTACGTTCGCTGGCGATCCATTCAGCAGGGAGGTAGTAGATGAAGGATTCGTTGGCGGTGGCCGCGCTCGTCGCGGCCGGGCTCGTCGTCGTCCCGACCGCCTCGGCGGCGCCGGCGGGGCGCAAGCCGATAGCGGCCTCGGGGCCGAAGGTCACGGCGGGGGCCGTCGATCAGGGAGCGGCGGCCAAGACCGCGCCGCAGGCGTTGCGGGTCTACCTGGCGCCGAAGGGCGGCGAGGACGCGCTCAAGGCCGCGGTCGACGCGGTGTCCACCCCCGGCAGCGCGACCTACGGGCAGTTCGTCTCGCCCGGGGAGTTCCGCGCCCGCTACCAGCCCGACCAGGCGACGATCAAGAGCGTCAAGCAGTGGCTGAAGACCGAGGGGCTCAAGCCCGGAGCGGTCGAGGCCTCAGGGCGATACATCGCCGTGACCGGCGACGCCGCCGCGGCCGAGGCCGCCTTCGCCACGACCCTGCACGACTTCACGCAGGCCAGTCAGACCTTCCAGGCGCCGACCGCGACGCCCAGCGTCCCGGACTCGGTGGCGTCGGCGATCCTCGCGGTCTCGGGGCTCGAGACCAAGGAGGGGGTGATGCGGCCGAAGCAGTCGTTTCCACCCCCGCCCGCGTTCGTGAACGCCCGCCCGTGCTCGACCGGCTACGGCTCGACCCCGGCCAAGTACCAGGCCGACTTCAAGACGCCGCTGCCGGCGTTGGACGGCGCGACGCTGCCGTACTCGCCGTGCGGCTACCAGCCGGCGCAGCTGCGCGGCGCCTATGAGGGCGGCTCGCCGTACACCGGGGCGGGGGTGACCGTCGGCATCGTCGACGCGTACGCCGCACCCACGATCGAGGCCGACGCGGACACATACGCCTCCCGCCACGGCGACGCCGGCTTCGCGCCCGGCCAGCTCGCCCAGAGCGCGCCGAAGAAGTTCACCCACGCCAAGGAGTGCGACCCGTCCGGTTGGTTCGGCGAGGAGACGCTCGACGTCGAGGCCGTGCACGCGATGGCGCCCGGCGCCACGGTGCACTACTACGGCGCACAGAGCTGCGAGAACACCGACATCGCCGACACGCTCGACCAGGTGGTCGACGAGGACGCGGTCTCGATCGTCTCCAACTCCTACGGCGACACCGAGTCCAACGAGTCGCTCGACGACATCGTCGCCAACGAGCAGGCGTTCCAGCAGGGCGCGCTCGAGGGGATCACGTTCTTCTTCTCCTCCGGCGACGACGGCGACGAGGTCGCCGCGACCGGCACGCTGCAGGCCGACTATCCGGCCTCGGACCCGTACATCACCTCGGTCGGCGGGACGTCGACCGGGATCGGCGCGGACGGCTCGCTGGTCTTCCAGACCGGCTGGGGCACGCAGAAGTACGCGCTCACGCCCGACGGGACGGCCTGGACGCCGCAGGGCTTCCTCTACGGCGCCGGCGGCGGGTTCTCGTCGCTGTTCAACCGGCCGGACTACCAGAGCAAGGTCGTGCCGGCCTCCACGCCCGCGGGCCGTGCCTACCCGGACGTCGCGATGGACGCCGACCCGACCACCGGCATGCTCGTGGGCGAGACCCAGCAGTTCCCGTCCGGCGCCGCGTACGGCGAGTACCGGATCGGCGGGACGAGCCTCGCCTCGCCGCTGATGGCGGGCGTGCAGGCGCTGACCCAGCAGCGGGCGGGCGCGCGGATGGGCTTCATCAACCCGGCGCTCTACCAGGCCGCCAAGAAGAAGCCCGGCCAGTTCCTCGACGTCACCGGGCCCGGCCCGGACGCCGGGAACGTCCGCGCCGACTACGTCAACAGCATCGATCCGTCAGGCGGGATCCTCTACAGCGTCCGCACGTTCAACCAGGACTCGAGCCTGGTCGTCACGCCGGGCTGGGACGACGTGACCGGCATCGGCGCGCCGAGCCCGAAGTACATCAACGCGTTCAACGCCGTCGGCTAGCCCTGCCAGGCTTGGGCGCGTGATCGCCCGGGTCGAGCCGCTGACGACGACGCGCCGCCTCTCCGGGCCCTTCGACTACCGCGTCGAGGGGCCTGTGGAGGTGGGTGCGCTGGTGCGGATGCCGTTCGGTCACCAGAAGCTCGACGGGGTCGTGGTCGGCGTGGCCGACAGCACCGAGGTGCCGGACGAGAAGCTGGTCGACGTCTCAGCGGTGCGCGGGGACTCGATCCCGCGCGACCTGGTCGACCTGGCGCTGTGGATGGCCGAGGAGTACTGCTCGACGCCCGCGCGGGCGCTCGGGCTGGTCTCGCCGCCGCCGGGCAAGGCGAAGACGATCTTCTGGGCCGAGGCGACCGGGGCCGGCGGTCGCGTGAACGAGAACCAGGAAGCGCTCCTCTCACGGCTCCCGGGGCCCGCGGGCGGTGACCTGGCCGCGCTGCGCCGGCTCGAGAAGCGCGGGCTGGTGGAGATCACCGAGCGGGTCGCCCGGCGCGCGCCGCGCACGAACCCGGCGCCGGACCGGCCGGTCGAGCTGACCGGCGCGCAGGCGGACGCCTTGGCGGCGATCGAGGCCGCGCCGGGCGCGTCGCACCTGCTGCACGGCGTGACCGGCTCGGGCAAGACCGAGGTCTACCTGCGTGCCGCCGCCGCGGCGCTGGAACGCGGGGAGGGGGTGATCGCGCTCGTCCCGGAGATCGCGTTGACGCCGCAGACCGTCGCGCGCTTCGCCGCGCGGTTCGGCGACACCGTCGCGCTGCTGCACTCCGCGCTCTCCGAGGGGGAGCGCTACGACGAGTGGCGCCGGTTGCGCACCGGCGAGGCGCGGATCGCGGTCGGCCCGCGCAGCGCCGTCTTCGCCCCCGTCGAGAACCTCGGGCTGATCGTCGTCGACGAGGAACACGACAGCTCCTACAAGCACGAGGGCGACCCGCGCTACGACGCCCGCCACGTCGCCGCGTACCGCGCCTGGCAGAGCGGAGCGCGGCTGCTCGTCGGCTCGGCGACCCCGCGCCCGGAGACCGTGCACCGGATGTCGCGGCTGCGGCTCCCCACGCGGGTCGCGGGCGGCAACGACCTGCCGCCCGTCCGCGTGCTCGACATGCGCGGCGCCCACTACGCCCTGCACCCCGAGACGCGGCGGGCTCTCGGCGCCGCCCGCAAGTCGATCGTGCTGCTCAACCGGCGCGGGTGGTCGAACTTCCTCACCTGCAAGGCCTGCGGGAAGGCGTGGGAGTGCCCGAACTGCGACGTCGCGCTCGTCCTGCACCGCGCCGAGCACGCGCTCACCTGCCACCACTGCGGCCATCGCGAGCGGGTCCCGGACCGCTGCGACGCCTGCGGCTCGCTCGCGGTCGCCCGCCACGGCGCCGGCACAGAGCGCGTCGAGGCCGAGCTGCGCCACGCGCTGCGCGTGCCGGTCTTCCGCCTCGACGCCGACACGACCGTCAACAAGGACGCGGTCCCGGAGCTGCTGGGGCGCTTCCTCGCCGCGCCCGAGGGGTTGCTGCTGGGCACGCAGATGGTCGCCAAGGGCCACGACTTCCCCGACGTGACGCTGGGTGTCGTGTTGGACGCCGACTCGACCCTGCGCTTCCCCGACTTCCGGGCGGAGGAGCGCACGTTCGCGCTGATCGCCCAGCTCGCCGGGCGGGCCGGGCGAGGGCCGAAGGGCGGGCGGGTGCTCGTCCAGACGACCACGCCGGACGCCCCCGCGATCGTCGCCGCCGCCCGCCACGACGCCGACGGCTTCGTGCGCGATGAGCTGGAGCGCCGCCGCGGCTGGGGCTACCCGCCGTTCTCGGACCTGATCCGGATCGTCACCTCGACGCTGGAGGACGCCGCGGGTGCCCGCGCGGCGTCCGCGCGCCTGGCGGGCGAGTTGGCGGACCTGCGCGACACCGAGCTCCTCGGCCCCGCTCCGTTGTTCCGCCTGCGCAACCGCGAGCGCTACCAGCTCGTGCTCAAGACGACCGCCCGGGCAGACGCCATCCACGCCGTGGGCGAGGCCGTCGAGGCCGCCGCCCGCGACAAGACCTTCCGCGACGTCAACTTCTCAGTCGACGTCGATCCAACATGACGCCCTGGTTCCACGAGCCGAACGCGACGCGGTCGGCGCTGTAGGCGGCGCGCGGCGCAGGACGTCGACCGGCGCGTTGGTCTCGAAGGGCCAGGCGCGGGCGCGCAGCACCAGCTCGTCCCGCGTCAGGCTCGCGTAGGCGACGCGCCGGCCGTCCTGCGTGCCCGCGACCTCGCCGATCATCCGCTCCGGCTCGGTCTCGCGCAGCACCTCGTCACCGGTCTCGGCGTCGCGGACGAGCGGCAGGCCGTCCCAAGAGGCCTGCAGGAACTGCGTGCCCGGGCCGAACACCTGGTCGGTGCCCTTGCTGATCCGCCGCCGCGGGATGGTGCGCAGCGGCGCCAAGGTCGACGCCTCGAGCACGTGCGCCGTTGCGCAACGGGAACGCCGCCGGTGGCGGCGTCCCACAGCAGCAAGCGCTGCCCGCGCTCGGCCACGAGCGCCGACCCGCCCGCAAGATAAAGGGGTCTGACCCCTTTATATTCCTTGCGATGGCGGAAGAAGTACACGGGCAGGTCGCGGAGCCCCAGGACAAGCTCGATCCCGAGACCCGGGCGCGGCGCGAGGCGGCGCTGCGGCTCGTCCGCAAGTACGGCGATCCCGTGCTGCGGTCACGGGCGCTGGAGATCGATCGCTTCGACGACGCGCTCGTGGACGAGGTCCGCCGCATGGGGGCGCTCATGCACGACGCGTACGGGATCGGCCTGGCGGCGACCCAGGTGGGTGTGATGCATCGCCTGCTCGTCTACCGGACCGAGCTCGAGGGCTCGGTGGCGGCGCTGGTGAACCCGGTGCTCGAGTGGTCGAGCAAGGAGAAGGAGACCTCCGAGGAGGGCTGCCTGTCGTTGCCGGGGGTGGGCGTCGAGGTCGAGCGGCCGGTGCACGTCCGCGTGCGCGCCCAGGACGAGCGCGGCGAGCCGGTGCTCGTCGAGGCCTCGGGCCTCGAGGCGCGGGTCATCCAGCACGAGATGGACCACCTCGACGGCGTGCTGATCATCGACAAGACGTCGCGCGACCAGCGCAAGCAGGCCATGCGCACGCTGCGCGAACAGCTCGACCCGGCCGTCGCTTGAGGAACGTCTTCCTCGGGACGACGGCGTTCGCGGCGGTCGTGCTGCGGCGCCTCGCCGACTCCGCACACCGCCCGCAGCTCGTCATCACCCGCCCGGACGCCAAGCAGGGTCGCGGCCAGAAGCTCGCGCCGCCGCCGGTGGCCGTTCTCGCCCGCGAGCTGGGGATCGACGTCATCCAGCCCGAGAAGCTGCACGAGCCGGAGATCCTCGAGCGGATCGCCTCCGTGGAGCCCGAGGTCCTGACCACGTGCGCCTACGGCGTGCTGATCAAGGAGCCGCTGCTCTCGGACTACGAGATGATCAACGTGCACCCGTCGCTGCTGCCGCGCTGGCGCGGCGCGGCGCCGATCGAGCGGGCGATCATGGCGGGGGACGACGAGACCGGCGTGGCGATCATGCGCGTCACCGCGGGGTGGGACTCCGGGGCGGTGTACGCGATCGAGCGCACGCCGATCGGGCCGGACGACGACTACGGCACGCTGTCGGCCCGCCTCGAGACGATCGGCGCGGACCTCCTCGTCAAGGTGCTCGATGAGCGTCCCACGCCCGTCGAACAGGACGAGGCGTTCGTCACCTACGCGCACAAGATCGGCCCGCGCGAGCGCGCGCTGGACCCGACGCAGACGCCTGAGGAGGTCGAGCGGACGATCCGCGCGCTGCGGCCGCACATCGGCTCGCGCCTGCAGCTGCCGGACGGCACGTTCCTCGGCGTCATCGCCGCCCGCGTGGCCGGCGCGACCCGCGCGCCCGCCGGCGGCCTCGTCCGCGCCGAAGGGGACCGCCTCCTGCTCGACTGCCACGGCGGCGCGCTGGAGCTCACCGAGGTCCGGCCCGCCGGCGGCCGCCCGATGGCCGCGGCGGAGTGGCTGCGCGGCCGGCCCGACGCGACGCTCGTGAACTTCCGGCTGGACCCGGCGCTGCCCGGCCGCGACCTCGACGAGGTCCTCGAGCGGGCGAAGGCCGAGTGGGCGGACCGGGACGACGAATGGCAGCCGCACGTGTGCGCGCTCGCCGCCCGCGGGACCCAGGACGTGCTCGACGCGATGGTCGCGCTCGGCGGGGACCCCGACGCGCTCAACCGCGAGCTCGCCGCCTACGTGCTCGGGCAGCTGGGGACGGCCGCGCCCGCGCTGCCGGCCGCGCAGGACGCCGCGCTGAGCGCGATGGCCGAGCGCGAGGACGACGCCGAGGTGCTCTCGGCGATCGCCTGCGCGTTCGGGCACCTCGGTGCGCCGCACGGCGAGGCCTGGCTGCTCGCCCAGCGCGCCCACGAGGACCCCGACGTCCGCGAGGCGGTCGCGTTCGCCCTCGGCGGGCGCGAGGGCGACGACGTCACGGGCGCGCTGATCGAGCTCTCCTCGGACGCGTCGAGCGGCGTGCGCGACTGGGCCACGTTCGCGCTCGGCACGCTCGCCCGCGAGAACTCGCCGCAGCTTCGCGACGCGCTCGCGGCCCGCCTCGACGACCCGGACGCCGAGACGCGCCTGGAGGCCGTCCACGGTCTCGCCGTCCGCGGCGACCACCGCGCGGACGAGCCCGCCCGCGACCTGCTCGCCGCCAACGAGGACGTCGAGAGCGTCTGGACGCGGCACCTGCTGGCCGAGACGGCCAGCCACATCGACGAGGCATAACGACATCCGGCGCCGAAGCGGCGCCCGAGGGTCAAACGATTGGGGGGTGGCTCACCAGGCCGGCGTGGCGGCGGGGTCAGCCGGGGCGGGGGCCGGAGCGGCCTCCTGCGCGGGAGCCGGAGCCGGGTCCGCCGGAGGCGCGGCCGGGGCGGGCGCGGGCGCCGGAGCCTCGGGAGCCGGGGCGGGCGCCTCAGGAGCAGGAGCCGGAGCCGCGGGGGCGGGCGCCGGAGCCTCTTCCTTCGGAGCGGGGGCCGAAGCCTCCTCCTTCGGAGCGGGCGCCTCCTCCTTCGGGGCCGGGGCCTCTTCCTTCGGAGCCGGGGCCTCTTCCTTCGGCGCGTCCTCCTTGGGAGCCTCCTCCTTGGGAGCCTCCTCGGCCGGCGCGTCGGTGGTCGGGGTCTCGGTGACGGCCGCGGGAGCGTCGTTGGACGGCGCGGTCGTCTCAGGCTGCGTGGTGGGGTCCGTCGGCGCCGGCGCGTCGACGGTCGGCTCCGGGGTCGGCGTCGCGGGCGCGGGCGTCTCGGGAGCCGGATCGATCGGCGGGGTCGTCGGATCGGTCGGCGCGGCAGGGACCGGCGGAGCGGGCGTGCCGTCGTCGACCGGAGCCGTCTCGGGCGAGGTCGGCGCGGGCGGCTCCGGAGTCGGCGTCGGCGCGGGCGGCGCGGCCGGGACCGGCAGACCGTCCGGGTACCCGTCGTGGTTCATGTCGCGCATGCCGTCCGAGGTGCCGTCGCCGAACGAGTCGGCCAGCGTCGGATCGGTGCCGTTGAGCTCTTCCTGCTGGTTGGTCACGCCGTCGCCGTCGGCGTCGTCGTTGCCGTCGATGAAGCCGTCGCCGTTCGTGTCGCGCCACATGTCCGGCGTGTTGCGGATCTTGAACTCGGTCGCGGCCGACAGACCCGAGGACTCGCCCGTGGTCGTCTGCGTCGAAGCGTTGGTCTTGCCCAGCGTCGGGACGACCGCGTTCGGGACGCCGTCGCCGTTGTCGTCGGCGTCGGTCTTCTCGAACGTGGGACCCGAGGCGAACGACTGGTCACCGCTCTTGGGGCCGGACGTGGTCGTCGTCGCGCGCCCCTCGGAGCCCGCGTTGTCACGCGCGGGGCCGGTGGAGGGACCGGACGGAGACGGATTGGCGAGGAAAGTCGAGAGCCCGCCGGGAGCGGCCGCGGCGGCGCCCGTGCCGGGCAGGCCGCCGAGGTTGTCCAGGGCGGAGGCGCCACCGGACGCGGGACGGCCCTTGCGGACCTTGTTCTCGTTGTGCGCCTTCGGCTGCTCGGCCTTGGCCAGCACGACGGGCTGGCTCGTGGCCTGCGTCGTCAGCGCGGCCGGCCAGTCCTTCCAGCCGACGAGCGGCGTGGCGAGCGCGCCGAGACCGAGGGTTCCCGCGACGAGGCCGGCAGCGACCGTGCCGGCGAAACGGAGGTCGCCGAGGGTCGTGGGCCGCGCTGCGCGCGTGTTCATGGAGTTCGTGGTGTCAGTGTCCGACATGTCTGGCATCCCCTTCCATGGGGAGGTGTCGGCAAGTTGTACGCGCTCCATTAGCCCTCTTGGGACAAATTGATCCTGTTGAGTGGTTTTTGGACGAACGTTCGAGCATGTGGAGAAAGGGCTGCATAGCAGCCGTTTTCAATCTTGAGGAAAGAACCGGAATTTGGACCTCTGTATGAGGGCGCCGCAAATCGCCAGCCCTGGCGCGCAGCGGCAGCTGGAGCCAATCAGAAGACCAGGGCTTCGTAAAGGCTGACGTGCAAAACCTGGACCTTCCATCAGGCCGAGGCTCCATTGCCCCGGCACGCAGCGCCGCCTATGCGGTCGTGCGCCGCGTCTTCGAGCAGGAGGCGTGGGCCGACCGCGCGCTGCACGGCGAAGCCAAGCGGTTGCGCCTCGATCCGCGGGACCTCGCGCTCGCGACGCAGCTCAGCTACGGCACCGTCCAGCGCGTGGCCACGCTCGATCACGTGATCGAGCGTCTTACCCGCAGGTCGTCCGCAAAACTCGACCCGCCCGTTCTGGCCGCGTTGCGGCTCGGGGTCTTTCAGCTGACCTTTCTGGATCGCGTCCCCGCGCATGCGGCGGTCGGCGAGTCGGTCGAGTTGGCCAAGCGCGACGCCCCGAGAGGCGCCGGGCTGGTCAACGCCGTGCTCAGGCGCGCGGCGCGCGAGGCGCGACGGATCGTCGCCGCCCTCCCGGAGGCGACCCCGCAGCAGGCGGCGCTCAAGCACTCGCACCCGGAGTGGATCGCCCGGCTGTGGTGGGAGACGTTCGGCGCCGAGACCGCGAAGGCGTTGATGGCCGCCG
The DNA here is from genome assembly GCF_000423665.1 of Solirubrobacter soli DSM 22325. Lineage (GTDB taxonomy): Bacteria > Actinomycetota > Thermoleophilia > Solirubrobacterales > Solirubrobacteraceae > Solirubrobacter > Solirubrobacter soli. The sequence goes on from NZ_KE384073.1 coordinate 47,196, forward strand.
ACAACGAGCCCGCCGAGCCGTCGCTGCGGGCGAACACGCTCAAGACCACCGCCCAAGCGCTCGCCGAGCGCATCCCCGCCCACGTCGTCGACGCGGAGGCGCTGCTCCTGGACGCCCCGTTCGACACGTTCTCGGCGCCGGAGTGGGAGAGCGGCCTGCTGATGCCCCAGTCGCGGGCGGCGATGGCCGTCGCGCGTGCGCTCGCGCCCGCGAGCGGGGAACGCGTGCTCGACCTGTGCGCGGCGCCCGGCGGCAAGACCACGCACCTGGCGGCGCTGATGGGCGACGTGGGGGAGATCGTCGCCGTCGAGAAGCACCCCGGCCGCGCGGACGCGCTGCGCAAGACCGCGGCGCGGATGGGCGCGACGATCGTCGACGTCCGCACGCAGGACGCCACGCAGCGCGTCGAGGGCACGTTCGACCGCGTCCTGGTCGACCCGCCCTGCTCCGACCTCGGAACGCTCGCCTCGCGCCCCGACGCGCGCTGGCGCAAAGCGGGCCGCCCCGAGGCGCTGGCGGCGCTCCAGCGCGAGATCCTCGAGGCGGGTGCGGCGGTTCTGAAGCCCGGCGGTACCCTTGTGTATTCGACCTGCACGATCTCGCCCGTCGAGAACGAGCGCGTCGTGGCAGCCTTCCTGGCCGCTCACGAGGATTTCTCAGCGACTGACCTGGGCGCCGACCTGCCTCTCTGGAAGCATCCGACCATGCCGCAGCACCTGCAGACGTTCCCGCACCGCGACCGCACCGACGGATTCTTCGTCGCAAGGCTCCGGCGCGCATGACCGCCGAGACCCTGGGCGACGTCTGCCCGTCCTGCCATGAGCCGTGGCTCCGGCCGACCAACCTGCCGGGTCGCTACCGCTGTGTGAATTGCCTCCATCGCTTCGAATTGCGTTCGGTCTGCCCGAACTGTGGGGAGCACTCCACGATCGTGCGCATGTCGAGCACCGCCCTGTATATGTGCGGCCACTGTCAATCTTCGATGCTGACTCCGATCTAGACATGCTCAAAGGCGTCGCGCCTTCGATCCTCGCCGCCGACTTCGGCCGCCTCTCCGAGCAGGTCCAGCTCGTGCTCGACGCCGGCGCGCCGGTCATCCACGTCGACGTCATGGACGGTCACTTCGTCCCGCCGATCACGATGGGGCCGCTGGCTGTCACCGCGATCAAGGACGCGGTGCACTCCGCGGGCGCCAAGATCGACGTGCACCTGATGATCGAGCGGCCCGAGCGGCAGATCGACGCGTTCGCCGCCGCGGGCGCGGACTCGATCACGATCCACGCCGAGGCGACCCCGCACCTGCACTACACGCTGCAGGCGATCGAGGCCGCCGGCTGCCTCACCGGGCTGGCGATCAACCCGGGCACGCCCGCCGAGGCGGTGGCCGAGCTCGAGCCCGACATGGTGCTCTGCATGACGGTCAACCCCGGCTGGGGCGGCCAGAAGTTCCTCGAACATTCGCTGAGCAAGCTGGAACGCCTGCGCACCCTGATCGGCCCCGACACCGCCCTCCAGGTCGACGGCGGGATCGACGCCGGAACAGCCGCCAAATGCGCCGCCGCAGGCGCCACCGTGTTCGTCGCCGGTACCGCCGTGTTCGGCGCGCAGGACCCCGCGCAAGCGGTCAAGGCCATCTCAACCGCCGTCACCCGGTAGAAAGCCGCGCAACGCGTTGTACGGCCAGCCGTATGTGAAGGCGTTCGCCCGGTAACGAGAATCGAACCCGTGGACTGCACCGTCCTCATCGTCGACGACCACCCGTCCTTTCGGGCGAGCGCCCGCGTGCTCCTCGAGAGCGAGGGGTTCGACGTCATCGGCGAGGCGGTGGACGGGGCCAGCGCCGTGGAGGAGACCCTCCGCCTCAAGCCCCAACTCGTGCTGCTGGACGTGCAGCTCCCCGACATCGACGGCTTCGACGTCGCGGCCCGTATCACCGGGAACCCGGATTCCCCGGCCGTGATCCTCGTCTCCAGCCGCGATTCCTCGGACTTCGGCCCGCTCGTGAGTCGCTCCGGCGCTCGCGGGTTCGTGCCCAAGGCCGAGCTGTCGGGAGAACGCGTCCAGGAACTGCTTGTTTGAGGCAGGGCAGCCCCTCCGCCCCACCCCGTCTGAGATCAAGGCAGGGCAGCCCCGCCGCCCCACCCCGATCATCCGACCTTGATTCATCGCGCACGCGGGCGCTGGCGCTGCTGGCGGTGGCGGGCCTCGTCCTCGGCCTGCTCGGCGCGGCCGTGATCCTGGCGTCCGACCACGTCGACCACCGCGGGCTGACGGTGGTGATCCTGGTCGGGATCGGCGCGGCGTGGGTCGGCACCGGCCTGTACGCCTGGGCGCGGCGCCCGTCCAACCGGACCGGCGCGCTGATGACCTGGACCGGGTTCGCGTGGCTGCTGAACGCGTTCGTCGCCGCCGACGAGCCCGCGGTCTTCACCGTCGCCGTCCTCGGCGCGAACCTCTACCTGGCGGCGTTCGTGCACCTGCTGGTCGCGTATCCGGAGGGCCGGATCACGCGTCCCGCGCACCGCCGCCTCGTGATCGCCGGCTACGTGCTGTCGATCATCGGCCCGGCGCCGTTCCTGATGTTCGGCTTCGACGCGCACTGCACCGACTGCCCGTCCTCGGTCATCCAGGTCACGGACTCGACCACGCTCGGCACGATCGCCGACGGCATCACGACCGGGATCGCGATCGGCCTCGTCGGCTACCTCGTCTACATCCTCACGGCGCGCTGGCGCGCAGCGGGCGAGGCGCGCCGCCGGTCGCTGTCGCCGCTGCTGTGGTCCGGCGTGGTGCTGATGATCCTGTTCGTCGGCTCGATCGGCGCGCAGTCGGTCGCCGGCCAGCAGGGCGACGTCAGCGCCGTGCTGATGCTGCTCGGCCAGATCGTCTTCGCCAGCGTGCCGTTCACGTTCCTGGCCGGCCTGCTGCGCGACCGCGTCGCCCGCGCGGACGCGCTCGGCGCGCTGCTGGTCCGGCTCGGCGAGGCGCCGGGGATCGACGGCCTGCGCGGCCTGCTCGCCGAGGCGCTCGGCGACCCGAGCCTGAAGGTCCTGTACTGGGTCGAGGGCTGCTGGGTCAAGCGCGACGGCCAGGCGGCGGAGATCCCGCCCGGACGCGCGTGGACGCCGGTCGAGCTCGAAGGCCAGCGCGTGGGCGCGATCGTGCACGACCGCAGCCTGCGCTCGGAGCCCGAGGTGCTCGAGACGGTGGCCGCGGCCGCCGGGCTCGCGCTGCGCTCGGAGCGCCTCGAGGCCGCGCTGCGCCGCTCGCGCGCCCGGATCGTCGAGGCGGGCCTGCAGGAGCGCCGCCGCCTCGAGCGCAACCTGCACGACGGCGCCCAGCAGCGGCTCGTCGCGCTCAGCCTGAGCCTGCGGATCGCGCAGAACCAGATCGCGAAGTCGCCCGAGAAGGCGGCCGCGATGATCGGCGCCGCGGGGGAGGAGCTGACGCTGGCGCTCGAAGAGCTGCGCGAGCTCGCCCGCGGCATCCACCCCGCCGTGCTCTCCGATCGCGGCCTCGGCCCAGCCGTCGAGGCGCTCGCGGTCCGCTCGCCGTTGCCGGTCCAGGTCGTCGAGGTCCCCGGCGAACGGTTGCCCGAGCCGGTCGAGGCCGCGGCCTACTTCGTGATCGCCGAGGCGCTCACCAACGTCGCCAAGTACGCCAACGCGACCGCCGCCACAGTGGCGGTCCGCCGCCTCAACGGTCATGCTGAGGTCGAAGTACGAGACGATGGTGTGGGCGGAGCGGATCCCGGTCGCGGATCGGGTCTGCGAGGCCTCGCCGATCGTGTCGGCGCGTTGGACGGTTCCCTGGCACTCGACTCTCCACCCGGGTCGGGCACTACTCTCCGAGCGGAGATCCCCGTATGAGCACCGCAGATACACAATTGAAAGTCGTCGTCGCCGAGGATTCCGTGCTCCTGCGCGAGGGCCTTGTCCGCCTGCTGGAGGACTCCGGCTTCGAGGTCGCGGGCCAGGCCGGCGACGCCGAGGACCTGCTGCGCAAGGTCGGCGCCCACAAGCCCGACGTCGCCGTGATCGACGTCCGCATGCCCCCGTCGCACACCGACGAGGGTCTGCGCGCCGCCCGCAAGATCCGCGCCGACCATCCCGGCACCGGCGTGCTGGTGCTGTCGCAGTACGTCGAGGAGGCGTACGCGCTCGACCTGCTGTCGGAGTCGACCGAGTCCACGGGCTACCTGCTCAAGGACCGCGTCGCCGACGTGGACACGTTCACCGACGCCGTGCGCCGCGTCGCCGGTGGCGGCTCCGCGCTGGACCCCGAGGTCGTCGCCCTGCTGCTCGGCCGTCGACGCCGTGAGGACCCGCTGGAGGGCCTCACAGCGCGCGAGCGCGAGGTGCTCGGGCTGATGGCCGAGGGTCGCTCCAACGCCGCCATCGCCGAGGCGCTGGTCGTGACCGAGCGCGCCGTGGAGAAGCACGTCACGTCGATCTTCTCCAAGCTCGATCTGGCGCCCACGGTCGAGGACCATCGCCGCGTGCTCGCCGTTCTGGCGTACCTGCGCTCTGGCTAACCCGAAGCGGCTTAACGAGCCAGCCGCACACGTCGCGGCCGTTTCAGCGACGATGCTTCGCCTATGAACATCGTTTCGACGGCCGACCTGCGCCGTACTTACGGCGAAGGCGAGACCGCGGTGCACGCGCTCGCCGGTGTGACGCTGGACTTTCCCAAGGGGCAGTTCACGGCGATCATGGGCCCGTCGGGCTCCGGGAAGTCGACCCTGATGCATCTGCTCGCGGGTCTCGACAAGCCGACGTCGGGCTCCGTGGTGATCGACGGTCAAGAACTGGCCGGGCTCGACGACAAAGGGCTGACGAAGCTGCGGCGCGATCGCCTCGGCTTCGTCTTCCAGGCGTTCAACCTCGTCCCGGTGCTGACCGCCGCGGAGAACATCACGCTTCCGCTGACGCTCGCGGGACGTGAGCCGGACCAGGCGTGGCTGGACCAGCTGATCGACACCGTCGGCCTGCGCGACCGCCTCTCGCACCGCCCGGCGGAGCTCTCCGGCGGTCAGCAGCAGCGCGTCGCGGTGGCGCGCGCGCTCGTCCACCGGCCCGCCGTGCTGTTCGCCGACGAGCCGACCGGCAACCTGGACTCGCACTCCTCCGAGGAGGTCCTCGGGCTGCTCCGCCAGGCCGTCGACGAGTTCGACCAGACGGTGATCATGGTCACCCACGAGGCCACGGCCGCCGCGGTCGCCGACCGGCTGGTGGTGCTGAGCGACGGCGTGGTCGTCCACGACGGCGCCGGCAAGGACGCCGACGGCGTGCTCGACCTGATGAAGGCCGTGGCCTAGTGACGAAGCTCGCGATCAAGGGCCTGCTGACGCGCAAGCTGCGGTCGGTCCTGACGGGGTTCGCGGTCGTCATCGGCGTCGCCTTCGTGGTCGGCACGCTGGTGTTCACCGACACGATCGACGCCTCGTTCAAGAACCTCTTCGAGCGCACGCAGAAGGGCGTCGACGTGTCCGTCGAGGCCCACCAGGCCGTCAAGGCCGACTTCTCGCAGCCGCCGACGATGCCCGCCGACACGCTGGAGAAGGTCAAGGCCGTCCAGGGCGTCGAGAAGGCCGAGGGCGGCGTCTCCTCCGACGGCACGCTCGTCGACCGCAACGGCAAGGCGATCACCTCCAACGGGCCGCCGACGCTGATCGTCTCGGTCTCCACCGAGAAGACCTTCGAGGTGCTCGAGTACGTCGAGGGCGGCGCTCCCACGACCGCCGACGAGGTCGCGATCGACCGCGGCACGGCCAAGAAGTACGACTGGAAGCCGGGCGACAAGATCACGGTCACCTCCGACGCCCCGGCGAAGCAGTACACGATCTCCGGGGTCGCGACCGTGGGCGGCAAGGACAACCTCGCCGGCGCGCGGCTCGTGGCGATGACGCTGCCCGAGGCGCAGCGCATGACCGGCCACGACGGCTACGACTCGATCTCGATCTCGACGGGCTCCAACGACCCTGCGACGGTCAAGAAGGCCGTCGCCTCGGCGCTCGGCAAGGACTTCAACGTCCGCACCGGCAAGGAGGCGGCCGAGCAGCAGGCGCAGGACCTCAGCGACGCGCTCGGGTTCATCCGCACCGCGCTGCTGGTGTTCGCGGCGGTCGCGCTGCTCGTGGGCGGCTTCCTGATCTTCAACACGTTCACGGTGACCGTGGCGCAGCGGACCAAGGAGTTCGCGCTGCTGCGGGTGCTCGGGGCGTCGCGGGCCCAGGTGCTGCGCTCGGTGCTGATCGAGACGTTCGCGGTCGGCGTGGTCGCGTCCATCCTCGGCGTGTTGGTGGGGATCGCGCTGGCGCCCGCCCTGGCGGCGATGCTCAAGGCGTTCGGCATCGACCTCGGGACCACGGGCCTCGTGATCTCGCCCACCACCGTGATCATCGGCCTGATCGTCGGCATCGTCGCGACGATGGTCTCGGGCTTCGTGCCCGCCCGCCGCGCGACGCGGGTGGAGCCGGTGACCGCGATGCGCGACGCCGTCACCCCCGGCGTCGGCCATCTGCGCCGCCGCCGGCTGATCGGCTCGATCGCGCTGATGGGCCTCGGCCTGCTGGCGCTGTTCGTCGGGCTCTTCGGCGGCATCGACGCGACCTCGGCGGCGGCTTCGCTGCTCGGCCTCGGCGCGCTGCTGATGATGTTCGGCGTGGCGTTCCTGGCGCCGTTGCTCGTCCGTCCCCTCGCGCGGGTGCTCGGCGCGCCGCTCGCGGGCAACATGCCGGGCAAGCTCGCCCGCGAGAACGCGATCCGCCAGCCGCAGCGCACCGCCGTGACCGCGGCCGCGCTGATGGTCGGCCTCGCGCTCGTCGTGCTCGTGACCGTGTTCGCCGCCGGCATCCGCGGGTCGGTGACCAAGGTGATCGACGAGCAGGTCAGCGCCGCGCTGATCGTCCAGAACCAGGACGGCTTCTCACCGATCCCGAAGCAGGCGGCCGAGACGCTCGCCAAAGTCGACGGCGTGAGCGAGGTGTCCTCGGTGCGCTTCTCGACCGGGATCTTCGACGGCTCCAACCAGGCCGTCACCGGCGTCGACCCCGCCACGGTGGGCTCGGTGCTCAAGCTCAAGTGGGATCAGGGCGACGCGAGCAAGCTCAGCGGCCTGACCGACTCGCAGGTCCTGCTCGACTGGAACTGGGCCAAGTCCCACAACGTCGACGTCGGTGGCAAGGTGCAGTTCACCACCCCGGCCGGCAAGACGCCGTCGTACGAGGTCGCGGGCACGTTCAAGAGCCAGGCCGGCCTGACCGCGCCGATCATCCTCAGCTCCGGCACCCTCGAGTCCCAGTGGGACTCGAAGAACCTGGCGTTCGCGATGGCTGCGGCCGACAAGGGCGTCGACCCCGACACGCTCGCCAAGAACGCCGACGCCGCGTTGCGCGCGTTCCCGCAGACCGACGCCCTGACGATCGATCAGTTCAAGGACAAGCAGGCCCAGGCGGTCAACCAGCTGCTCGGGCTCGTCTTCGCGCTGCTCGCCCTGTCGGTGATCGTCGCCCTCCTGGGCATCGTCAACACGCTCGCGCTCTCCGTGCACGAGCGCACCCGCGAGCTCGGCATGCTCCGCGCCGTCGGCATGTCCCGCTGGCAGGTCCGCCGCATGGTCACGATCGAGTCCGTGATCACCGCGGGCATCGGCGCGATCCTCGGCACCGTCCTCGGGATCGTGTTCTCGCTGATCGTGTCCCGCCCACTCGCCGACGAGGGCTTCGTGTTCGTGCTCCCGATCGGGTCGCTGATCACGTTCTTCGTCCTCGCCGCGATCGCGGGCGTCGTCGCCTCGATCCCACCCGCCCGCCGCGCCTCGAAGGTCGACGTGCTGCGCGCGGTCACCACCGAATAGCCGTGTCGCCCGCCCGGCGCCGTCAGCGGCGCCGGGCGGTGCAGGCCGGGTCGTGGCAGGGATACGGCCCGCGCGGGCCGGGATGGAAGTGCCCAGGCTCGCCGCCTGAGACGTCGAGTCGCCGCGCCATCGCGGCGAGGATGCGAGTGATCATGAGTGCCTTTCGGTGGGGAGGATCGGCCGCGCAAGCGCTTGCGCCGATGTCCTCGACGCTACCCGCCCGGCCCGGCACCGCGGGTCGCGGCGGAGATCCCAACCCCCCGTGCGGCGGGGTGGAGCGGACGCATGTCACACCTGTTGGGCGGGAATCGGGTGAGCCATGGCCACAGGGTTGACGACCGCCCTCTACGGCGGCCTCGCCGCGCCGTCACGTGCGCCCGGGACGTCGCTGGTCGGACGCGTTCCGCGACTCGGTCGCGGTCGTGGAAGTCGCGGCCGACGACCCCGCGGCCGCGACGCTGGGCTACGGCAACGTGATCGCCCGGGGTGCGTAACGACAGCGTCCGCTGCTGCGGACCTTCTCGCCACGCACCCCCTGGGAGCAGCCGGGCGCGGGCCAGCGTCAAGCCGAGCCCGACGCAGCGGGCGGGCAGCGCGGGCCGTTCGGGTGGTGGACGCTGACCGTGCTGGTGCCGGTGGCGCACGACCGCTCCCGCGACCGCGAGTAGGCTCAGGCCGCGCATGCCGACGATTGAAGCGACCTGCGGGCGGCGCCGCGCCACATGAGCGTGTTCACGGAGGCCGAGCTGGCCTACATGGTCGGCGGGCGCCAGCTCGGGCGGATCGCGACCGTCGGGCGCGACGGGACGCCGCACGTCGTGCCGGTCGCCTGGATCTACAACGCCGCGCGGGACACGATCGACGTCGGCGGCTACGAGCTCGAGCTGACCAAGAAGTTCCGCGACGTGCGGCGCAGCGGGCGGGTGGCGTTCGTGATCGACGACGTCGGCGGCGATGACGAGTGGCGTCCCCGCGGGATCGAGGTGCGCGGCCGTGGCGAGGCGATCGCCCTCCCGACGCCGCTGATCCGCGTCCACCCGGAGCGGATCGTCAGCTGGGGCCTCGTGCGCGGCACCAGCGCGCGTGACGTCGGCTAGCCTCGGAGGCTTGAAACGGCGTCTGCCCTTCATCCTCGCGGGACTCGTCGTGCTGCTGTCGTTCGGCCTCAACGCGCGGGTCGCGGCGGACCCGCGTAACGATTACCAGTCGGCGGACGAGCGTTCCTACGGCAAGCTCGCGGTCGATATCGCCGACAATCACGCCTACGGCAGCCCGGGGACGCAGATGCGGGAGCCGCTGCACTGGCCGCCCGGTGCGCCGGTGCTGTTCGCGGTGGGGTACAAGCTGTTCGGCACCGAGCAGGACGCCAAGACGTACGACATCCGGTCCGCGTACTGGGAGCAGGCGCTGATCACGACCGGGACGACCGCGCTCGCGATCGTGCTGGCCTGGCTGCTCGCCGGGCCGTGGGCGGGCGTGGTCGGCGGCGCGATCGTCGGCACCTACCCGCCGCTGATCGGCGCGACCGGCGACCAGTTGTCGGAGCCGCTCGGGGCGTTCCTGCTGCTCGCGGCCTTCACCGCGCTCGCGTTGGCGCTCAAACGCGGCCGAAGACGCTGGTACGTCGCCGCCGGGGCGCTGTTCGGGTTGACGATCCTCACCCGCACCGACCTGTTGCCGGTCCCGTTCCTGATCGCCGGCGTCGGTGGACTGATCGCGCTGATCCGCACGCGTGACCTCCGGTCGCTGATCGCGCCGGCGCTGCTCGTCGCCGCCACGGCGGTCGTCCTCGCGCCGTGGACCATCTACGCGTCCTCCGAGGAAGGCCGCTTCATCCCGGTCACGAAGGGCAGCGCGGCGGCGCTGTTCGTCGGCACCTACCTGCCCGGCGGCGGGACGACGATCGGCATGAAGGAGCACCTGGAGAAGCAGTTGCGGGCCAAGCACCCGGAGTACGACGGGATCAAGACGTACAAGATCCCGGCGGCCGACGCGCTCGAGCTGTTCGCCGCCAAGCACCCGGACCTCCCGCGCGACGTCGCGCTCAACAAGGAGGCCAAGAAGAACCTGGTCCACTACTCGACGACGCAGCCGGTGGCGTTCGCCAAGATGCAGTGGGCGAAGGCCAAGCGGATGTGGTTCTTCTACTACCGCGGCGGCGGCGTGCACTACATCTCGACCGCGATGCGGATCTGGCAGGTGGTGCTCGTCCTCGGTGCCGGCCTCGGCCTGCTGGCGGGGCTGATCCGCCGCCGCGACCCGCTGCTCGGCGCCGCGCTGATCACCATCGCGTTCAGCACCGTGATCCACACGATCGTGGTCTCCCAGGCCCGCTACAACGTCCCGCTGATGCCGCTGCTCATCGCCACCGGGGTCGCCGGCTGGTTCATGGCCCTGCGCCGCCCGCAGCCGTCACCCGCGACCGAGCGCACCACGGTCGAGCTGCGCCCGGTCGAACCGGCCCGCGCCTGACGCGGGCACGATGTTCTGATTGACCCGGAAGACGTTCTCCGGGTCATAGCGGCGCTTGAGCTGCGCGAGCCGCGCGTACTTGGCGTCGCCGTAGGCCGCCCGGACGCGGTCGGCGCCCTCCTCGCCGAGGAAGTTCACATAGACCCCGCCGGCGGAGCTCGGTTGCAGCGCGGTCCAGACGTCGCGTGCCCATGTCACGTTGCGCTCCGCCTCGGCCGGCCGTTCCCAGCGCGCGTTGACGTTGAGCATGAAGGGGGAGGAGCGGTGCGCGAACGCCGCGGCGTCCTCCTGCGGTCGCGCGAACGCCCCGCCGAGATGCCACACCTTGATGTCAGAGAGCGCCGTCGGGACCGCGAGCGTCGATGCCTCGAGCGCGGCGACGTCATCGACCCGGGCGAGGTACTCGGACTTCCAGTAGTTGTGCAGCCCCGGCAGCCACGCCGCATCCGAGAACGACTGCCACGCGACATAGCGCTTGCGGCCCAGCGCACTCGCCAGCGGCGGGCCGAGCGTCTGCAACCCGGCGAGGGCGCGGCGTCCGGCGGCGATGTCACCCGCCCAGCAGAAGTGCAACAGCGCCGATGGCACGCCACGCACCGCCGCCGGCACCCACTCGGCGCTGGACAGCCGCCGCAGCATCAGCAGCATCGTCAGCTCGGGGTGATCGGCCGCCGCCAGCGTATGGAACATGTCGAGCACCGCCGGCAGCCGGGAGAGCTGGAACGCGATCGGCCCCGCGAGCACGTGCGGGCCGACCGGGTGCAGCCGCAGGTCGAACCGCGTGACGACGCCGAAGTTCCCGCCACCGCCGCGCAGCCCCCAGAGCAGGTCTCCATCCGCCTCGACGACCGCGCCGTCGGCGGTGACGACCTCCGCGCCGACGAGGCTGTCGCACGCCGGACCGTACGGGCGCGTGAGCCAGCCGATCCCGCCGCCGAGCGTGAAGCCCGCGACGCCGGTGGTGGAGACGATGCCGCCGGGCGCGGCGAGCCCGTGCGCCTGCGTGGCCGAGTCGACATCGCCCCAGGTCGAGCCCGGCTGGACGTGCGCGACCCGCGCGTCCACGTCCACCGCCGCGCCACGCAGCCCGGAGAGGTCGAGCACGATCCCACCGTCGCAGACCGCGAGCCCCGCGATGTTGTGTCCGCCGCCGCGGACGGACACGCGGACGCCGGAGTCGCGCGCGAACGCGAGCCCGGCGACGACGTCGTCGGTGCCGGTGCACCGCACGATCGCGGCCGGACGCCGGTCGATCGTCGCGTTCCAGACGGCGCGGGCGGCGTCGTACCCGCCGTCGGCGGGAGCGATCACGTCCCCGCCGATGGCGCCCCGCAAGGCGGCGATGTCGATCGCGGCCATCGCACGACCATACGCCTGATCGCCCGAGCCTGCCAATCTGTTGCACATGCAACTGGGAAAGATCGGGATCTGGCAGAGCCGGAACAAGGGTGCGGCGGACGTGATCGTCCCCGCCGTCGAGGACCTCGGCTACGGGGCGCTGTGGCTCGGCGGCAGTCCGTCGGTCGAGCAGGCACGCGTCTACGTCCAAGCGGGACGGACGCTGCCGGTCATCACGAGCATCCTCAACGTCTGGCAGCACGATCCGGCCGACGTCGCACGCGACCACGCCCAGCTCGTCGCCGATCATCCGGACCGATTCATCCTCGGCATCGGCATCGGTCATCCGGAGGCGACCAGCGACTACACGCGGCCCCTGAAGACCATGCGCGAGTTCTTCGACGGTCTCGATCAGAGCGAGACCCCGGTCCCGAAGGATGAGCGGCTGGCCGCCGCGCTCGGGCCGAAGATGCTCGACCTGTCCGCGGAGCGCTCGCTCGGCACCAACCCGTACTTCGTCGACGTCGAGCACACCCGCTTCGCCCGCGAGCGCCTCGGCGCCGGCGCCCTCGTCGCCCCCGAGGTCGCGGTCGTGGTCGAAGACGACCCGGAGACCGCCCGCAAGCACGCGCGCGAGTACGCGAAGCTCTACCTCGGGCTGAGCAACTACACGGCCAACCTCTTGAAGTTCGGCTACACGCAGGCCGACATCGACAACGGCGGGTCGGACCGGCTGATCGACGCCGTCATCCCGCACGGCTCGCCCGAGGCGATCGCGGACGCGATCCGCGCCCACCTCGAGGCGGGCGCGGACCACGTCTGCCTCCAGCCGCTCGGACATGGGCCCGAGCCGCTGGAGGACTTCGCGAAGCTGGCGAAGGCGCTGCTCTAGCGCACGCCCAATCCGGTCAGCGCCTGCTTGACCAGCTTCGTGCGGTCGGCGGGCGCGGCCACCTGCTCGATCCCGAAGCCCAGCAGGAGCGTGTCCTCGGTCGACGTGCCGGCGAAGAAGTTCACCAGCTGGCCGCCGATCTGCCACACGCCGCCGTTCGGCGGGCTGCCCGCGGGCGCGGCGGCGGGCGTCCACGTGCTCGTGGCGCCCTCGAACCCGTCCGCCGTCGTGGTGGAGCCGAGCACGACCTTCGTGTCATCGACGAACGCGCCGACGCCACCGCCGCCCGGATCGGTCACATACGAGATCGAGACCTCGACCGACTTGCCCTGGTAGGCGGAGAGGTCGAACGCCACCGGGATCCACCCGTCGCTGGAGCCCGTGAACGAGTTCCAGGTCCCGGTCGTGCCGGGCGCGGTGCACGTCGGGCCTCCCAGGTAGTGCCCCAGGAACGGGTGCAGCTGCAGCAGGAAGCCGCCTGCGGCACACTCGGCCGGCGGGCTCGTCTGGGTCTTGCCGGTCTTCTCGGGCAGCGTCTTCCAGTCGTCCTGGCCGACGGTGTGCGCCTCGACGATCACGTTGTCGTAGGACGGCTCCGTGTTGTAGGAGAGCTTGAACTGCAGCTCCGCGGTGCCGGGCCCGGCGGGCACGGCGATCGTCTTGGAGAGCCGGAAGTAGGACGAGTCCTGGTGGACCGCGCCCGCGTACCGCGTGCCCTCGATCGGCGAGAACGGGCTGCCGGTGAAGTCGTACTCCGCCGCGCCCACGCTCTTGAACTGCGGGAACTGATCCGGCGGGAGCACCTCGCTGGTGGGCTGGAACACGCCCGTCTCGTCGAGGTCGTTCGTCGCCGTGCCCGCCAGCGCGGCGGTGTAGCCGGTGATCGGCTTGGCGACGCCCTTGACCGAGTTCGGCCCGCCGAGGCTCACGCGCGTGAAGCCGCCGAGCCAGTACTGGCGGAAGTCGTCGGCGAGCAGCAGGCACTCGTCGAACAGCCCCTGGATCGTCGTCACGACGCACTCCTGGTCCGGCGCGCCGTTGAGGCCGTAGTAGAGGCCGCCGACGACGTCGGAGATGCCCGGGAAGCCCGAGAACTGGGCGGTCTCGCCCGCGTTGATCAGCTTGCCGCCCTCGTTGAGGAAGTCGCGGACCGCGATCGTCAGGTACTGCTCGCGCTCGGCCACCGAGACGTCCGGCAGAGGGCCGAACGGCGTGTCGGTGAAGAAGTCCTCCGGGTCCTGGGTGATGCGGTTGTCGCCCATGTACCAGACGACCGCCTTGTAGTGGCTGAGCACGCCGAGGTCGTGCGGGACGCCCTGGGTGTCCGTGTCCCACAGGTCGGCGCTGTAGCCGGCGGCGCGGACCGCGTTCAGGTGCAGCTGGGCGTACTGGAGCCCGCCGCCGGGCGGGTTCGGGAACGTCGGGTTGACGCCCTTGCGGTCCTCGTCGGCGATCACGAGCACCTTGGCGCCCATGCCCTTGACGGTGTAGGTGAACGCCGCGGAGTCGACGTCGTCGCGGCCCACGTCACCCGAGAACCAGACCTTCACCTTGTCGCCGACCTTGGTCCCCTTGACCTCGCCGCGGAACTCGGCGTAGTAGTGGTCGTTCTCGTCGCCGCCGTACTTCTCGCCGCCCTTCCACTCCTGGACCGAGGCGGTCTTGGTCTTGCCGCCGTTGATCTTGTAGTTGAGCTGCAGGTGCTTGATCGCGCGCTTGGCGGTCACGGCGACGGTCTGCGGGTCGCCGTAGGAGACGTCGAAGGAGTCGACCTCGAAGTTCGGCGCCTTGCGGCCGACGACCGAGACCGGGTCGTCCGGGTCCTTGGCCGACTCGGCGACGGCGAGCGCGAACGGGACGTTCTTCTCGAACTCGGCCTGGATGAGCGCCTCGTCGTCGGGGAACTCGAAGTCCGAGCCGCAGTCCTCGGCCACCCACTCGTCGTCGGGGACGGAGTTCGCGGCGTCGGCGCAGGTCGACATCTCGGGCGTGAAGCCGAACGAGCCGTACTTCTCGGTGAAGAAGGAGTCGACCTCGCCGTTGGTCGTGTAGAGCTCGGCCGAGATGTCCGGGTCATAGCCCGGGACGGCCGGGTGCTCGTCGTCGCCTGACATCGCGATGCCGAGCAGGTCGTCGGGCGTCGGGGTGTTCACCTGCCAGCCGACGCCATACAGGATCAGCTCGGCGGCGGAGTGGTAGTTGATGAACTCGGTGAAGCCGCCGACGCGCTTGAACAGGTTGTCCATCGCCTTGGACTCGGGCTCGGAGTTCGGGCCGGGCCCGCGGAAGGTCTCCGACGCGGGGTCGTCCGAGGAGCCTTCGTTGTCGTAGCCCCACTTGTAGGCGTAGTTGCGGTTCGGGTCCACGCCGTCGCCGGGCGTGATGACACCGTCGCCGTTGTTGTCGCGCAGGTTCTTGCGCCAGAGCCGCTGGCCCGGCGTGAACGTGAAGTCGTAGCCGTCGGGGTTGGAGACCGGCACGAACCACAGCTCGGTGGTGTTGATGAGGTTCGTGACCTTGGCGTTGCGCAGGTAGCCGTCGACGTAGTAGTGCATCAGCCGCCGGTTCATCTCCGGGGTGATCCACTCGCGCGCGTGCTGCGCGCTCATGTACAGCGTCGAGGGCTTGGCGCCGTCCTTGAGCAGCTGGGCGCCGAGCGACACCTTCAGCGCGATGATGTCGACGCCGTTGGTGGTCTTGCCGATCGTCACCAGCTTGGTGATCAGCGGATGGCGGCGGGCGACCTGCTCGTACTCCGCCTTCAGGCCGCCCGGGCCGGAGTACTGGCGGAACACGTTCGTGCCCGCGGCGAGCCGGGCGGTCGCGCGCTGGGTGACGGTCTGGCCGTCGATCGTCTTCGGCGTCAGCGGCACGCCCTCGCCGGCGAGCTGCTCAGCCTGTGCCCCGCTCAGGATCGTCTCGACGTGGATGGCGCCCTTGGCCCCCGCCTTGGCCGCCGACAGGTCGATCTCGGAGCGGTCGACCCCGAGCGCCACCAGCTTCCCGAGGGCGTCGCGCGGTACGTCACCGACGTACACGTCCAGTTGCGGCGCGGGCGCGGCCATCGCCGCGGAAGCCGACACAAGCACCGTCGCGAGCGCTGAGACGCTCGCGACGATCGTCGCGTTGCGTAACAAAGTCCCTCCCTCTCTCACAGGCTGAAAGCGGGAGTAGTGTCCCGATGAGCTGACGGTGTGTCAACGCAGAAGTGCCAGCAGGGCCTCACGGTTAGGCCCGAATGAGGGCGGGACCGCGCCCTCCGCCGCCGCGAACACGCGCTCCGCGAACCCGGGTCGCGTGAAGACGTCACGAGGAAGTGCCAAGCAGGAGGAGATCTCCACCGCGGCTCGGAAGACGTCGCCGTCGCGGCTCATCGCCGCGGGCAGCGCGCGGCCGACGCGCGCGCCGATGTGGTCGGACAACACCGGAGCCGTTCCCTGGCGCAGCGCCATGATCTCCGCCATCCGCGCGCGGTCGACGAGGACGGTGTTGTCGTACCACGGCCGCAACTCGGCCTCGGTGGCGGCGCCGAACGCCGCGATCGGGTCGTCCTCGCGCAGCGCGTGCCGCAACAGCGCGGCGTGCTTGAGCCCGAGCGACATCCCGCGGCCCATCGACGGGTTCGTGCACGCCCACGCGTCGCCGAGGCTGACCAGGCCGAGCGGCGGCGGTCCGCCGTTGGACGAGCGCAGCCGATCGATCACGCCGCCCATCGGCAGCACAGGCGTGATCGGCTCGCCGTCGAGCCAGTGGGCATGGCTCGGGCAGGCGCTGACGAGCGCCGTCCATTTCGCGGGGTCGCGCAGTGCCTTCAGCGGCCGGTCGCCGGCGGAGCCGTACAGCGTGACCGACCACGTGCCGTTGTCGGCGGGCAGCGTCAGGATCGAGAACGTGCCGACCGGCGCGTTGATCGGCCCGCGCACGTCCGGGATCTCGCCGCGGAAGAAGCGCGTGTAGTAGAGGAAGCCGGTGTCCTCCGCGACCTCGTGGACGGGATCTCCGCCCGCCGCGGCGAGCAGCTTCGGCAGGGGCGATCCGCGGCCCATCGCGTCGACGATCAACTCGCCCACGAGCCGGTCACCCGTGTCGGTGCGGACCGCGGTCACTTCGACGCGCCCGTCGATCCGGCGGGTTTCGAGCGCGGTCACCGCGACGCCGCGGCGCAGCTCGACGCCCGGCTCTTCCTCGGCGGCCCGCGCCACCGCCCACTCGATCGTGCTGCGCCGCCCCGTCCACGTGGCGAGGCGCTCGTCGCCTGGGCGCCGCTGGTCCTCGCCGAGCACCTGCGCAACCGGGTCGAAGCGGTACGCGCCGGCCGCCTTCAAGCCCTCCAGGACGTCCGGCAGCTCGGCCTCGAGCACGGCGCGCCCGAGCGGCTGCAGGTAGTGCGCCTGGCGGAACTGGACGACGCCGTCGCGGCGCCAGCGCTCCCAGGCGGCCTCGGGGTCTTCGGGGATCGGCGCGGGGTCGCGTTCGAGGACGGTCACGCGCTGCCCGTCGCGGGCGAGCATCATCGCGGCGGTCAGGCCGCAGAGCCCGCCGCCGAGCACGATCGTGTGGGTCATCTCGCCGCACACGACGCCCACTCTCTCCGATCTATTCCCGGAAGTCCACCTTGTAGGGCACGCGGCTCGGCGTCACGAACAGGAACGCGCGGTCGGGACCGAGCGTGAAGGTCTTGCCGAGCTGCGGCAGGGCCACCGAGCGCGCGCGGGCCGGGGCCACACCGAACAGGACCGGACGGCCGGCGACGATCGCGGAGTCGATATTCGCCCGGCCCCGCACGTTGCAGGCGCCGATCCGGTCGGCCGCGAACGGCCGGAACCGGCCGTCGACGAGGTCGCCGAGCTCGCTCCCGTTCAGGACGCCGGGCACCGCGCAGACGCGGTCTTCGCCGGTCTCGTAGAGCGCGACGCCGTACGGCAGCGGGGAACCGTCCACGCGCAGTTTGACCACGATCTGGCGCCGCTCCCCCTGCCCGGGCGCGTAGCGCGGCGGCTGACCGCGGATGTCCGGCGCCGCCGGGCCGCTGTCGAACAGATTCGTCGCCTCCGCCGCCGCGCCGCCCCCGACCACCACGAGCGCCAGCGCGGCCGCGAGCCGCGTCCGCCGCCGGCGCCGCCGCGCCCGCGCGATGTCGCGCGCCGCCGCCTCGCGCAGGCCCTCGCGGAGCTGATCGAGCGCGCTCATGCGGCGTCGTCCAACTGGAGTGACAAGGCTCTCAACCCGCGCGACACGCGCGCCCGCGCGGTCTGCTCGCTCACGCCCAGGCGACCGGCCACGTCGGGGTAGCCGCATTCGCAGACCACGCGCAGCTCGACCGCGCGTCGCTGGTCCTCGGGGAGCGTGCGCATCGCCGCATGGAGCTGTTTGGCGAGGCCGGCGACGCCCGCGAGCTCCTCGATCCGCTCGATCTCCGGGTCCGTCAGCCCCGGGAGCGGGACGCCGAGGCGCGCCAACGCGCCACGTTCGACCCGGCCGTGGCGCCAGTAGCGCGCGAGCTCGGTGCGGGCGATCGCGAACAGCCAGCCCTGCTCCTCCTCGGCGGTGTCGCCGCGGAACTTCCGGCGCTGCTCCAGGGCGGTCGCGAACGTCTCCGAGAGCAGGTCGAACGCCGTGTCGACGTCCAGGACCCGGCGGGTGAGGTAGATCAGGACGCGTTCCGAGTAGGCGTCGTAGAACGCCGCGAACGCTTCCGGATCGTCGCGCGCCTGCGCCAGGAGACAGGTCGGACGGCGGGCGAAGAACTGGCGCAGCACGGCCGCGAGAGCGTAGCTGTCACAAGATCGCGCCCTCGCGGCTCATAGGGGGTGCGCCACGCCGGGCATGGTCAAAGGTTCTGGCCGGGCGGGAGCGATCCCGCCCGCCGCGGCGGTCACTGTCTTCAGGTGGTGGCCGTCGCGGGTGGCGCGCTCGGCCGGCGGTACACGACGGCCAAGAGCACGCACAACAACGACGCGGCGCCGAGGTAGCCCACCTCGGCCCGCGTCAGTGCGTCGCCGACGACGTCGAGCAGCATCCAGCCGACGAACAGGACCGCGCACAGCAGCCAGGCGGACGCCGCGAGGCCGGCGTGGTCGCGGGCCAGCGCCGCCTGGTTGAGCGTGCCCGCCGCGAGATGCGCGCCCATCCCGATCGCGACCGCCGCCAGCCCGAGGCGCCCGAACGTCTTGTCGTCTGAGAACAGGATGTCCATGGCCCACGGGCCGAGGACCAGCAGGCCGAGCGCGACGGCGCCGGCGAAGGCCGCGATCGCGAGGATCGTGATCCGGATCGCCTTGTCGAACTCGGAGCGGCCCTGGGTCGCCTCGAGGCCCGCGAGGTGGGGGAGGAGCGACCCCTGGACGGCCTGGAAGAGCTGAAGCGGAGCGCGCGCGATCAGCAGCGCGTTGAAGACGAAGCCGGCGACCGCGGCGTCCGTGGTGTTGACGTCGGCGATCAGGACGCCGGCGTTCAGCAGCGTCTGCTCGGCGATCATGATGCAGAGCACGGCGACGGCGAAGCGCCCGCCGCGCGCGAGGCCGAGCGCCTCCTCGTCGGTCTCCTTGGCCGTCGACTCCTTCGGCCGCCGCGAGAACGCCCACGGGACGACCACCAGCGAGACGAACGGCGCCGCCGCCATGCCCATGGCCACGGCGGTCTGCCCGGAAGCGAGCCCGATCAGCACCGCGAGCGCGAACAGCAGGCGCGTCGACGCCTCCATGAACACGAGCCCGCCGTAGAGCCCGAACCACTGGTGCCCGGCGAGCCAGCCGCGGGCGAAGTAGCTCGCCGCGTACGCCAGCACGGCCACCACGAGCACCCAGTACAGCGCCGTCGCGCCGTCGAACAGGTCGTTCTCGATCGGCTCCTTGAAGATCAGCGCGACGACGAGGAACACGAGCGCGAAGCCCGCCTGGATCAGCAGCGGCGTGCGCATCGGGTGGCCGGTGTGCAGGCCGCGGGCGCGGCGCCCGGCGATCGTGCGCGAGAGCAGTTGCTCGATCGGCCGGTAGATCACCGACACGATCACGAACAGCACCGACCACAGCAGCGAGATCGCCGAGTAGGCGACCGGGTCGTCGAGCGCGTGCGACGCGACCGAGAAGTACGCGAACGTGACGACGCCGGTCGACGCGATCCCGATCGAGAGGATCTTCGCGCCGGCGCCGTAGCCCGAGCGCGCCGCCCCGGGCTCCGCGCTCGCCGCGGTCACCGCTGGTTAAGGTCGGATGATCGGGGTGGGGCGGAGGGGATGTCTACACCTTCACCAAAAGCATCGTCCACGGGAACGGGGAGCGAGTTTCCTCGACCGTCCCGTACTTGGACAACAGCTCCACGAACGCCTTGCGCGACCAGTGGTTCAGGTGGCCGGGCGTGTTCCCGAGGTCCTTGATGTAGGCGCCGCGGGCCATGTTCAGCCCGCGCCACAGCGGCTCGCGCGGCACGCTGACCAACAGGTGGCCGCCGCGCGCGACGCGCGCCATCTCCGCCACCGTGTGCTCGGCGTCGGGCACGTGCTCGAGGACCTCGATCGCGCTGGCGAGCTCGAACTCGCCGTCGCCGAACGGAAGGTTCTCGGCCTTCATGATCTTGTACTCGAGGTTCGGCGCCTGGCGCTTTTCCCACTCGGCCTGGATCGCGGGGTCCTCGAGGTCCACGCCGACGATCCGGCCGTCGCGCAGACGCTCCGCCCACTTGTGCGTGAGCACGCCCTCGCCGCAGCCGACGTCGAGGACGCTGCGCGGAGAAGCCTTCGCCCACAACTCGTCGAGCGTGCGCTCGAAGCCTGCCATCAGCTTCTTGACGACCGGGTTCGAGGACCCGTACTTGTCGTAGGTGTTGCCGGTGACGGTGCCTTCGGCGTCGGTGGTGATCGTGGGACTCACAGCTTCAGTGCCTCGCGCTCTTCGGTCTTACCGGCGTTCGCTCCGGTCGTCGGCGGCTGGTCGGACGGCCCGGCGCCGGGCTCGTAGTGCGACGGCGGGATCTCGCTGTGCAGCTCGAGACGGCGCACACGCTCGAAGATCCGCTGGAGCATGATCCGCTGGCCGCTCAGCAGGTCGCCGATGATGCCCAGCGCGCCGAGCACCACGGCGGCGTTGAACAGCACCGCGCCGAGGATGAGCGACTGCACGTGGCCGGCGCCCTCGCCCTGGATGTAGCTCACCAGGAAGCGCGTCCACACCGCGACCGCGAGCACGCCGATGATCGCCGCCAGCGTCATGAAGACCTTCAGCGGCTCGTACATCGAGTAGATCCGGAAGATCGAGACGCCGTTGCGGCGGACGTACGACCACATCGACGGGAACAGCCGCGACTCGCGCGTCTTGGCGTTCGTCCGGATCGGGACGTGGTCGATCGCGACGGTCATCTTGCCCGCCTGGATGATCGTCTCGAGCGTGTAGGTGAACTTCGAGACGACCTGCAGCTGGAGCGCGGCCTCGCGGTTGTACGCGCGGAAGCCCGACGTCGTGTCCGGCACCGTCGTCTCCGACGCCTGGCGCACGACCCACGAGCCGAGCCGCTGCAGCGACTTCTTCAGCGGCGAGAAGTGCTCGATCGTCATCACCTGGCGGTCGCCGACGACCATGTCGGCCGTCCCGGCGATGATCGGCTCGACGAGCTTGAGGATGTCCGGGCCGTAGTACTGGTTGTCGGCGTCGGTGTTGACGATCACGTCCGCACCGAGCTTCAGGGCCGCGTCCAGACCTGCCTGGAAGCCGTTCGCGAGGCCCTTGTTGTTGGTCAGCCGGACGATGTGGTTGACCCCGTGGGCGATCGCGACCTCGACGGTACTGTCGGTCGAGCCGTCGTCGATGACGAGCCACTCGACCTCGTCGAAACCGGGGACCTCACGGGGCAGGTCGGCCAGCGTCGCGGGGAGCGTCTGCTCCTCGTTGAGACATGGGATCTGGATGATCAGCTTCATGCGGACGACGAAAGACGGTACCGCGCGCGTCAGACTGGTTGACCTGCATGGAGGGCTCCACGCTCACCCGGCCACGCCCGGGAACCGATCCTGAAAGCGCGCAGCCGAGTCCCGGCGAGCGCGGCGACGGCCTGGCCAAGATCGTCTTCGCGCTGCTCTGTCTCGGCTTCGCGATCGGGTTCTTCGTGTTCCCGACATACCCGGTCTATGACTCCTATTACTCCTTGCTGTGGGGGCGCGACCTGCTGCACGGGAACCCGCTGGTCTTCGACGGGTTCCGCTACCCCACCGAGCACCCGCTGGCGATCGCCGCCGGCGCGATCCTGCAGCTCTTCGGCGGCTGGGGGGATCGCCTGTGGGTGGCGATGATCCTGGCCTCGTTCCTCGTGCTGGTGGCGGGCGTGTACCGGCTCGGGCGGATCGCCGCGACCCCGCTCGTGGGCGCGGTCGCGGCCGCGCTGCTGCTGACCCGCTTCGACTACCCGTTTCTCGCTGCCCGCGGCTACATCGACATCCCCTACATGGCGCTGGTCGTGTGGGCGGCGACGCTGGAGGCGACGCACCGCCGGCGCGGCCTGCCGGTGCTGATCCTGCTCTCGCTCGCGGGCATGCTGCGGCCGGAGGCGTGGTTCCTGGCCGCGATGTACTGGGTCTGGGTCGCGTGGAAGGCCTCCTGGCGCGATCGGGTGATCTTCGCCGCCGTGGCCGCGAGCGGCCCGCTCGCGTGGTTCGCGGTCGACTACCTCGTCACCGGCGACCCGCTCTTCTCCCTCCACTACACGGCCGGCTCCGCCGAGGATCTCGGGCGTCAGAAGTCGCTCTCGGAGCTGCCGAGCGCGATCCCGCAGTTCTTCGAGAACCTCGTGAAGCTGCCGGTGCTGGCGGCCGCCGTGATCGGTACCGCCGTCGGCGTGGTGATCTCCCCGCGCCGCATGCTGATGCCGATCGTCCTGCTCGGCGCCGGCGTGATCACGTTCGTCGCGATCGGCATCGCGGGCGCGTCGGTGATCGAGCGCTACCTCGCCGTGCCCGCGTTGGCGCTGATGGTGCTGGCGGCGGTCGCGATCGGTGGTTGGACGATGCTGCTGCCCGGCTGGCTGCGCACCGGCTGGATGCTCGCCGCGGTGCTGATCGTGGTCGGCGGCGTCGCGTACACGGCCACCCACCTGAACCTCTCGCGCTTCGACAACGAGCTGCGCTTCCGCGGCCAGGCGCACGACGATCTGACCGAGGTCCTCGAGGACCCGAAGGTGCAGGCCGGACTGAGATGTGGACCCCTAACAGGCCCTAACCACAAGATCGTCCCCGACAGCCGCTGGATCGCCGATCTCGGCGACGGCGACGTGTGGGCCCGGGCCCAGAGCTACCGCGACGACAAGCGCTACCTCGCCCCCCAGAAGACGGGCGTCGCGATCGTCGTCACCTCCCGCTTCGCGATCTTCAAGCACGCCTGGACCGACGCCGCCGACGACGCCCGCATCCAGGTCCCGCCCGAAGGCTTCCAGCGTGTGAAGACGACGAGGTTCTACGCCGCGTATGTCCGCTGCTGAGACGGCCACGCCGCCTCGCTCCCGCCTACGCGGGCTCTCGCTCGGCTGGCCCCCGATCGTCATCGGGCTCTTCGTGCTCGCGTTCGTCCTGCGCATCGTCGGCTTCAAGACCGGCCTGCCGTACGTCTACAACGCCGACGAGAACAGCCACTTCGTCCCGCGCGCCATCGGGATGTTCGGCCACTCGCCGAACCCGAACTACTTCATCAACCCGCCCGCCTTCACGTACGTCCTGTACGCGCTCTTCACCGTGCGCTGGGGGACGGACCCCGCGAGCATCGGCGGCGCCTTCGCGGCCGATCCCACGAGCGCGTTCGCGCTCGCACGCGCGGCGAGCGCCTTCCTCGGAGCGCTCGCCGTCGCCTTCACCGCCGTCGCCGCGGCGCGGCTCTTCGACGACCGGCGCGTCGGCGTCCTCGCCGGTGTCCTGCTCGCGGTCGCGTTCCTCCCGAGCCACTACAGCCATTTCGCGCTCAACGACGCACCCACGCTGGCGCCGCTGGCGGCGGCGCTGATCGGGATCGCGGGCATCTACCGCACCGGCCGCACGCGCGAGTACGTGCTGGCCGGGCTGGCGCTCGGCGTCGCCATCGCGACCAAGTACACGGCCGGGATCGTGCTCGTGACGCTCGTCGCGGCGGCGTTCGTGTCCCCGGTCGCCCACGCGCGCGTGCGCAACCTCGCGCTCGCCGTCGGCCTGATGTTCGCGGGCTTCATCGCCGCCAACCCGTACGCGCTGCTCGACCACAACGCGTTCCGCGAAGGCCTCGAGAAGCAGACCGACACCGCGGGGGAGGAGGGCGGCAAGCTCGGCCTGGCCAACACGAGCGGCTGGACCTATTACCTGACCACGTTCACCTGGGGGCTCGGCTGGCTGCCGTCGCTGTTCGCGCTCGGCGGCGCCGGGGCGCTGATCGCGCGCCACCGCCGGCTCGCGCTGCTGCTCGCGCCCGCGCCGATCCTGCTGTTCCTCTACCTCGGCCAGCAGTCGCGCTTCTTCGCCCGCTGGATGCTCCCGATCTACCCGATCCTCTGCATCTTCGCCGCCTACGGCATCGTCGCCCTCGCCGGCCGCTTCAAGCGCCACGCCACGCTCGCGGCGGCGGCGATCGGTGCCGTCGTCGCCCTCCAGGGCCTGATCTTCACCGTTCATAACGACCTCGTGCTCGCCAAGGCGGACACGCGGCAGGTCGCGCGCGACTGGATGGTCCAGAACATCCCGTCGGGGTCGAAGATCGTCGTCGAGCCGATCGCGCCCGACCAGTGGGCGATGGACGCGGGCCATCCGTTGTTCGAGGACGAAGGCGGGACCGGTTCGGGCAACCGCTGGAACAAGTGGCGCACGTCGCGCTCCTGCTTCTTCAACGGCAAGACGATCACGTCGGGCTCCTGTCCCGTCGTCAAGATCGAGGACTACGAGCGCACGACCCGGCCGGAGCTCGTCGGCAACTACGAGCGCGGCGGGTTCTGCTTCGTCGTCACCGGCTCGACCCAGTACGGGCGCGCCTACGCGGACCCGCGGGACGTCCCGTACGCGCTGCGCTACTACGACGAGTTGAAGAAGCGGGGCGACGTCGTCTTCCGCACGAGCCCGTCGACCCGGAACGTCCCGTTCTCCTTCGACTACTCGTTCAATTACTACCCGTTGACCTACTCGCGCCCGGGACCGGAGATTGTGATCTACCGGTTGCATGGGGACAATTGCCCGTGATGAGGAAACTGGTCGCTCTCGGCGTCGTCTGCGGGCTGCTCGCGGTCGCCGTCCCCAACCTGATCGTCTGGCTCGGCGGGCGCTCGCCCGTGACCAAGGACCCGGCGAAGGTCCCGCACGCCCAGGCCGCGCTCGTGCTCGGCGCGCAGGTCTACCGCGACGGGAAGCCCAGCATCATGCTGCGCGATCGCGTGAACGCCGCCGCGGACCTCTACCGCGCCGGCCGCGTGGACAAGCTGCTCCTCTCCGGCGACCACTCGCGCAAGGACTACGACGAGGTCGGCTCGATGCGGCGCCTGCTCATCGACCAGGGCATCCCGCCGCAGGACATCTTCACCGACCACGCGGGGTTCGACACGTGGGACTCGGCGCAGCGCGCGCGGCGCGTCTTCGACGTCTCCAGCGCGGTGGTCGTGACCCAGGGCTTCCACATGGCCCGCGCGCTCTACGACGCGCGTCGCGCCGGCCTGAAGGCGACGGGGTTCATCGCCGACCGGCGCCAGTACGGGACGATCATGGGCAAGCTGCGCGTGCGCGAGGCCGCCGCGCGGGTCAAGACGATGGGCGACGTCGTGACCGGCGCCGACCCGCACTTCCTCGGCGCCGAGATCCCCATCACCGGGGACGGACGGGCGTCGTGGGGGGATTGATTCGCAAGTCAATATCGTCTGTAGGGACGTGAGCACCCTGCAGACCACCGACCACGAGCACCTCGTCCGCGCGATCGAGCTCGCCGAGGGCGGCCGTGGGCGGACGAGCCCGAACCCGCTGGTCGGTGCCGTGATCGTGCGCGACGGCGTGGTGCTGGGCGAGGGCTTCCACGCCGCGCTGGGCGAGCAGCACGCCGAGCGGGCGGCGATCGCCGCCGCCGGCGGGGCGGATCTGCGCGGCGCGACGCTCTACGTCTCGCTCGAGCCGTGCTGCCACACCGGCCGCACCCCGCCGTGCACGGACGCGATCCTCGAGGCCGGTTTCGCCCGGGTCGTGGTCGCGTCCGACGACCCGACCGACAAGGCCTCAGGCCGCGGGCTCGGGATCCTGCGCGACGAAGGCGTGGTCGTGGAGCTGGCCGACGGCGAGGTCGCCGCGCGCGCCCGGCTCCTCAACCAGCCGTTCCGCAAGCACGCGCGTACCGGCCGGCCGTTCGTGCTCTTCAAGTCCGCGATGACGCTGGACGGCAAGGTCGCGACCCGCACCGGGGACTCCAAGTGGATCTCGGGCGAGGACTCGCGCCTGCTCTCGCACCATTGGCGGGCGGAGGTCGACGCGGTCGTGGTCGGCATCGGCACCGCGTTGACCGACGACCCGCAGCTCACCGCCCGCATCGAGGGCGTCACCCGCCAGCCGCGGCGGATCGTCTTCGACTCCGAGGCCCGGCTGCCGCTGGACTCCCAGCTCGTCCGCGGCGCCGCCGAGGTGCCGCTGACCGTCGTCGTCACCCGCGCCGCGCCGCGCACCGCCGTCGACGCGCTCGAGGTCGCCGGCGCCGACGTGATCGTCGCCACCGGCGCCAACGAGCCCGACCGCGTCCGCAACGCGCTCGCGCAGCTCGGCAACGCCGGCGTGACCTCGATCCTGCTCGAGGGTGGCCCGCACCTGGCGGGCGCGTTCCTGGACGCGGGCGAGGTCGACGAGATCCGCCTGTTCGTCGCGCCTGTGATCCTCGGCGGCTCGAGCGCGCGCGACCCGCTGGAGGGCGAGGGCGCGGAGCGGATCGCCTCGGCGATGCGCGCGCTGTCGCTCGAATGCTCCCGGTCGGCCGAGGACGTCCTGATCACCGCCCGCATGAAGGAGTGGTAGCGCTTGTTCACCGGCCTGGTCGCTGACCTGGGAACGGTCACCGCCGTCGAATCGACCGGTGACGGCGTCCGTCTGAACGTGAAAACTTCCCTTGCTGGAGAGCTGAGCGAGGGCGACTCGGTCGCCGTCAACGGCGTCTGCCTGACCGCGACGGCGATCGCCGACGGGGTCTTCGCGGCCGACGTCATGCACGAGTCGCTGCGGCGCTCCTCGCTCGCGGAGATCGGCGAGGGCTCGTCGGTGAACCTCGAGCTGCCGCTGCGCGCGTCCGACCGGCTGGGCGGGCATGTGGTGCAGGGGCACGTCGACGGCGTGGCGGTGGTGCGCGAGACCCGCGAGGACGGGTTCGCGCGGGTCGTAACGTTCGACGCTCCGCCCGAACTGTTGCGCTATGTCGTCGAGAAGGGCTCGATCGCGGTGGACGGGGTGTCGCTGACCGTGTCGGCGATCGACGCGACGTCCTTTTCGGTGTCCTTGATCCCCGAGACCTTGGAGCGGACGACGCTCGGGACGGCCGAACCCGGCCGTCCGGTGAATCTGGAGGTGGACGTGCTCGCCAAGTACGTGGAGAAACTGGTTCGTGCCTAGGCCCTTCGCAACCATCGAGGAGGCGCTCGAGGAGATCCGCGCGGGCCGCATGGTCGTCGTCTGCGACGACGAGGACCGCGAGAACGAGGGCGACCTGACGCTGGCGGCGCAGTTCGCGACGCCCGAGGCGATCAACTTCATGGCCAAGGAGGGGCGGGGCCTGATCTGCCTCGCGCTGACCCCCGAGCGCTGCGAGGAGCTCGGGCTCGACCTGATGGCGGCCAAGAACGAGTCGCCGTACGAGACCGCGTTCACCGTGAGCGTCGAGGCGCGCGACGGGATCACCACCGGCATCTCCGCCGCGGACCGCGCGCGGACGATCCAGGTCGCCGTCGACCCGGAGAGCGCGCCGCGCGATCTGGTGCAGCCGGGCCACGTCTTCCCCCTGAAGGCCAAGCCGGGCGGCGTGCTGGAGCGCACCGGCCAGACCGAGGCCGCCGTCGACCTGGCGCGGCTCGCGGGATTGAACCCGGCGGGCGTGATCTGCGAGGTCATGAACGACGACGGCACGATGGCCCGTGTCGACGACCTCGAGCGCTACTGCGCCAAGCACGACCTGAAGATGATCACCGTCGCCGACCTGATCGCGTATCGGCGCAAGCACGACAAGCTCGTCGAGCGGGTGGTCGAGACGCGCCTGCCCACCGGCTTCGGCGAGTTCAGCGCCGTCGGCTACCGCTCGCTGGTGGACAACAAGCACCACGTCGCGCTGGTCAAGGGCGACGTGTCCGGCCAGGAGGACGTGCTCGTCCGCGTGCACTCCGAGTGCCTGACCGGCGACGTCTTCCACTCCCTGCGCTGCGACTGCGGCGAGCAGCTCGAGGCCGCGCTGGCGATGATCGAGCGCGAGGGCTCAGGCGTCCTGCTGTACCTGGCGCAGGAGGGCCGCGGGATCGGGCTCCTGAACAAGCTGCGCGCCTACAACCTGCAGGACCAAGGCCTCGACACCGTCGACGCGAACCTCGAACTGGGGTTGCCCGTCGACCTGCGCGACTACGGCATCGGCGCGCAGATCCTCGTCGACCTCGGGTTGTCGTCGATCCGCATCCTGACCAACAACCCGAAGAAGATCCGCGGGCTAGAGGGCTACGGGTTGAGCGTGACCGCCCAGGTCCCGATCGAGCACGCCCCGAACCCCCACAACGAGGCCTACCTGCGCGCCAAGCGCGACCGCATGGGCCACACCCTCCACCACCAGGGTCTCGCGCTGGACGAGCAGATGGTCCACGACGAGGCCGTCCACGACCGGGAGCGCCGCCCTTAATGACCTTCGCGATCGCCGTCGGCCGCTTCTACGAGGACCTCGCCGCGAGGTTGATCGCCGGCGCCCAGGGCGCCTTCGAGGCCGCTGGCGTGGGGGAGGCCGACGTCTACGACGTCCCCGGCGCCTTCGAGCTGCCTCTGGCCGCTTCGTATTTGGCCGGAACCGGCCGCTACGCGGGTGTCGCGTGTCTGGGCGCAGTGATCCGCGGCGAGACCTCGCATTACGACTACGTCTGTTCGGAGGCCGCCCGCGGGATCATGGACGTCCAGCTCCGCACCGGCGTCCCCTGCGCCTTCGGCGTCCTGACCGTGGAGAACATGGACCAGGCGCTCGCCCGCACCGGCGGCGGCAAACGCGACCAGGGCGCCCACGCGGCCGAAGCCGTCGTGACCCTCGCCCGCCTCAAGCGCTCCCTCGCCTAGTGGGCGGGCGCGTCCGACGCGCCGCGCGGCACGGCCGCCTGACCGTTTCTCGCGGCCGGCTGCTCGCTCCTCGCCGGCCGGGCTGATCGTTTCTCGCGGCCGG
>NZ_KE384073.1:76143-371219 GCF_000423665.1 Solirubrobacter soli DSM 22325
GCTCCCTCGCCGGCCGGGCTGATCGTTTCTCGCGGCCGGCTGCTCGCTCCCTCGCCGGCCGGGCTGATCGTTTCTCGCGGCCGGCCGCTCGCTCCTCACCGGCCGGGCTGATCGTTTCTCGCGGCCGGCCGCTCGCTCCTCACCGGCCGGGTTCATTGTTTCTCGCGGCCAGGCTGATCGTTCTCCCGGCCGGCTGATCGCTTCTCTCGGCGCGGCTGAGCGGGTGCGGCAACTGAGTCCCGCCTGGCGGGACTCACCGACCTCACCCCCGCCAACACGCCAACCCGACCGCGCGAACACGATCGATTCCCACGGCACTGACCGTCGCTTCGATCAGACCGACCACCTCCGCCGGTGCGCGGCCCGCGCCCGACCCACGGCCACGTCGCGCCGTCGCCGGACGCCCTGTGACCGTGCTGCGTGGCGTGGCGTGGCGTGGCGCCGCGCCGGCCGCGCCGCCCGGGTCGTGCCGCGCCGCCCGCCCCTCGCCGTGCCGCGCCGAGCGCGCCGCGCCTTGCCGGCCGCGCCGCCGGGGTCGTGCCGCGCCGCCCGGGTCGTGCCGCGCCGAGCGCGCCGCCGCGCCGCCCGGGTTCGTGCCGCGCCGCCGCGCCGCCCCTCGCCGTGCCGCGCCGAGCGCGCCGCGCCTTGCGGGCCGCGCCGCCCGGGTCGCCCCGGCGCCGCCCCGCCGCCCCTCGCCATGCCGCGCCGTGCAGCGCCGCGCCGGCAGCGCCGACCACCCTGATGTGCCACCTCATCGGCCGGCTGGTCCCGCGTCGTGGCGCCCGTGCCCTTCGGCGCGGCCGTGCGGGTCGCCTCGGCCTCGCGCCTCTTCCCGCGTGGCGCCTCGCCGGCCTGCGGCGGGCCCGGCTCTTCAGCCGCCTTCGTCGCCGCCGCCCTGCTTGGCGGCCTTGCGGGCCTTCTTGAGCAGGTCGCGGACGGTGCCGTTCTGGTTGTCGAAGCGGGCGAGGCGCGCCTCGAGGACCTGGGCGGCCTCGGCGGGGCGGCCGGCGGCGACGAGCGCGGCGCCGTAGTCGTACATCGCGTACGCGCAGGGGTCGACCTGGCTGCTGTCGCCGCACGCGTCGACCGCGGCCTTGAGGTTGGTCAGCGCGCCCTGGATGTCGCCGGCGAGGAGGGCGGTGTGGCCCTTGGCCTGGAGCTCCGACGGGTTTCCCGAGGGCGCCGCGGGCGTGGGCGTCGCGGTCGCGGTCGGGGTCGGCTCGGGCGACGTGGTCTCGGTGGGCGTCGGCGTCTCGGTCGGCGCGGGGGTCGCCGTCTTCGTCGGCGCCGGCGTCTTGGTGCGCTCCGGCTTCGCGGTCTTGGTCGCGGTCGCCGTCGGTGTGTCCTCGGCGCGCGGCGTGTCGCCGCCACCGCCGCCGCGGTTCGCCAACGCGATCGCCGCGATCACGGCCAGCACCGCGACCGCGGCCAGCGCTGCGAGCAGCGGCGCCGGCGAACGCCGGCGCCCGCGTTCGGGCGCGGCCGAGCGCCCGCTCGCGCCGTTGCGCCCGCCGCCGCCGGCAGCGAGCGCGCGCCGCCGAGTCGCCCGGTCGCCGCCGCGCCCGTCGTCGCCGGCGCCATCGCGCCGTGCGCCGCGCCCGTCGGCCCACGCGTCGTCGCCGGCGCCATCGCGCCGTCCGCCGCGCCCGTCGGCCCGCACGTCGTCGGCGGCGCCATCGCGCCGTCCGCCGCGCCCGTCGGCCGACGCATCGCGGCCGGCGCCACCGCGCCGCGCGTCGCGATCCTCGGCCCACGCGTCATCGCGGCGCCCTCCCGCCCCGCCACCCGGGGCGTCGTACTCGTCCGTCGGCGGCGACTCCTGCCGCGAGCGCCGCGACGCGGCCTCGTCCGCCGCCCACGCCCCGCCCGCTCCGGCCGCGGCCCCACCCGCGGCGGCAGCGCCCTTGCCGCGGCGCCCGCCGAGCAGGCGCGTCGGCTTCGTCTCCTCACGCGGCGAGGCGAGCGTGCGCTCGAGCGCGTCGACGAACGCCTCGGCGCTCTCCCACCGGTCGGCCGGGTCCTTTGCGAGTCCTTTCTCCAACGCGGCGTCAACCGCCTGGGACAGCGGGACGACCGCTCGCGTGGAAGCGGGCGGGACCGGATCCTCGACGTGGGCGCGTGCCTGGGCGGCGAAGTGCTCGGCTTCGAAGGGCCGGGTGCCGGTCAGCAGTTCGTAGGCGACGACGGCGAGCGCGTAGCGGTCGGAGGCGGGGGTCGCGGCCTCGCCCATCGCCTGCTCGGGCGAGAGATACGCGGCGGTGCCCAGCACCTGGCCCGTCGCCGTCAACTGGTCCTCCCAGGCCAGCCGGGCGATGCCGAAATCGGCGACCGCGAGCCGGTCGCGGCCGTCCAGCAACAGGTTCCCCGGCTTGATGTCGCGGTGGACGACGCCGGCGGCGTGGGCGGCGTCCAACGCGGCAGCGGCCTCGCGCAGCCAGCGCAACGCGTGAGCGTGCGGCACATCCTCACGACTCTTAAGACGATCGCCCAACGTGCCGCCCCGCATGATCTCCATCACCATGAAGACGCGGCCGGAATGCTCGCCGACGTCGTAGATCGTGACCACGTTCGGGTGCGAGGAGAGGCCCGCGGCGGCGCGCGCCTCACGCTGGAAACGGCGCCGCGCACGCGAATCCTCGCCCAAATGCGAAGCCAGCAGTTTGACCGCGACATCGCGGTCGAGAAGCTCGTCGTGCGCCTCCCACACACTGGCCATCCCGCCGTTGGCGAGATGCCTGACCACGCGGTAGCGGTCGGGCAGGGAGATGCGATCCGGACTGACCGGCGGCATCGCACACACGGTACCCGCCGGTGCGGCTCCTATACTCTCCGCTCCGATGGCTCGAATCTGTCACTCCTGCGGCAAGCGACCGGCTTTTGGCCAGAGCCGCTCCCACTCCATGGTCGCGACCAAGCGTCGCTTCGACGTCAACGTCCAGAAGGTCCGGATCGTTGAGGCCGGTGCGCCGAAGCGCGTCTACGTCTGCACGCGCTGTCTCAAGGCGGGCAAAGTCACCAAGGCGTAGCAGGCGGCCGCGGGGCAGCGTTGGCCGACCCGAGTCTCCTCCGGTTCCGCCTCGTCATCGAGGCGGCTCTCGCGCAGCTGGAGTCGCGGCGCGAAGAGGTCAATGACCTCAATGTCTTCCCGGTCGCCGACGGCGACACGGGCGACAACATGGCGCTCACATTGCGCGCCGTGCTGATCGAGCTCGACAATCTCTCCACGCAGGGGGACATCGACGAGATCGGCCGCGACCAGATCGTCGACTCCGTCGCTCGCGCGGCGCTGCTCGGCGCGCGCGGCAACTCCGGCGTCATCCTCAGCCAGCTGATCCGCGGCGCGGCGGAGGAGCTGATCAGCCGCCCCGGCGAGCTGGTCGACCCCGTGCTGGTCGCCGCCGCCATGGCGCGCGCCGCCGACCGCGCGTACGGCTCCGTCCGCGACCCCGCCGAGGGCACGATCCTCACGGTCGTGAGGGAGATGGCCGCCCGCGCGGCGTCCGAGATCGCCCACATGGCGGAGCCCCGTCTGCAGCACCGCGTCGACGACGCGACGCAGAACGAGATGCTCGCCTACGTGCTCGAGCACGCGCTCGACGCGGGCCAGGCGTCCGTCAAGCGCGGCCCCGAGCTGCTGCCGATCCTGCGCGACGCGGGCGTCGTGGACGCCGGCGGCTACGGCCTGACGATCATCTTCGCGGGCGTGATCGCGGCGCTGCGCGGCAACGAGCCGCCACCGCTGGAGCACTACTCGCCGGCCCGCATCACGCAGCCCCAGCACAACTCGAGCACCTACCGCTACTGCACGAACTTCGCCGTCACGGGGGAGAACCTCGAGGCGGGACCGTGGATCGCGCGGCTCGAGCGCCTCGGCGACTCCGTCCTGGTGGTCGGCGACGCCCACACGCTGAAGATCCACGTCCACACGGACGAGCCGGAGCGCGCGACGGGGCTCTTCGACGGCGTCGGCTCGGTCTCGCGCCTCGACGTCGCCGACATGCACGAGCAGGTCGAGCAGCGCACCCAGCGCGTGCGCGAGGTGCTCGACACCTGCGGCGTGCTCGCGGTCGTCAACGGCGACGGGATGGCCGCGCTGTTCGAGGGCATGGGCGCCCGCGTGCTCGACGGCGGCGCGACGCTGAACCCCTCGACCTACGAGCTGCTCGCCGGCATCCACGAGGTGCCCGCCGAGGAGGTCGTCGTCCTGCCCAACTCGCCGAACGTCCGCATGGCCGCCGAGCGCGCCGCGGAGCTCAGCGAGAAGCGCGTCCGCGTCGTTCCCACCCGCTCGATGGCCGCCGGCCTGGCCGCCGCCGTCGCGCTGGACGCGACCGCCGACGCCGCGACCAACGCCGCCGCGATGGAGGAGACGCTGCAGCGGGTCCGTACCGGCGGCGTCACCGAGGCCGCCCGCGACGACACCAAGGGCCGCTTCCGCCGCGGCGACAGCGTCGGCTTCATCGACGAGGAGCTCGTCGCCTGGGGCGAGCCGGGGGAGACGCTGGAAGTCGTCCTCGGCGAGCTCGGCCGCGAAGCCGAGCTCCTCACCGTCATCGAAGGCGACGGCGCCCCCCTGGAGCGCGACATCGTCGCCGGCCTGGCACCCACCGGCGCCGAGCTCGAGCTCGAACGCGGCGGCCAGCCGTCCTGGTGGTGGCTGGTCAGCGCCGAGTGAACCTAAAGGGGCCTGACCCCTTTAGGTTCTGTTCCGCGGGTCGCTACCCGGCACAGCGGGGCACCACCACGACAGGGCACGCTGCGCGGCGGACGAGTTTCCGCAGCACACCTCCCAGCAGCACGCGGCGCACGGGCCCGTAGCCGCGCGAGCCGCAGACCAGCAGGTCGATCTCGTGCTCGTCGAGGGCTGCGAGCGCCTCGACGGTGTCGCCCTCGAGCAGCTCCTCGGTGGCCGAGACGCCGTCGGGCAGCCCAGCGTGCGCTTTGTCGAGCGCCTCGCGGGCGCCCTCGCGGACGGTCGCCAGGAACGCGTCCTCGCCGTCACGCCCGATCACCGGCAGCACCACCTCGGCGCCGCGCGCGACCACGGTGTACAGCGTCAAGGAAGCTCCCGTACGCGCCGCCAGCGCGCCCGCGACGGAGGCCGCCTCGTGACCCTCCGGCGTGTCGATGAACGCGACGCCGATCCGCTCGACCGGAGCATCGACCGCACGGTCGCGGAACCCGCGCGGCGCGACCGCCACCGGGCAGATCGCGCCGTGCAGCAGCCGGTCGCCGGTCGAGCCGGGGGAGATGCGCCGCCGCGCGCCGTGGCGCTCGGAGCCGACCACGATCATCGAGGCGCCGCGCGCCTCGGCGATGTCGTCGAGCCCGTGCGCCGCCGAGCCTGAGCCCGTGACGCGGTACTCGGCGGTGACGCCCATCGCCTCCAGCGCCCGCCGCGCGCCCTGGCTGACCTCGTCCGCGTGCTCGCGCATCGCCGCGACCCACTCGGCGTCGACGCGCCCGATCGTCCCGACCGGGTTCTCCTGCGGATAGACCGTCACGACCAACAGGTCCTCGCCGGTCGCCCGCGCCACGCGGGCGCCGAGGACGGCCGCGTCCTCGCCGGAGTCCGACCCGTCGTGGCCGACGACGATGGTCACGTCTGCTCACCGCCCCGGTTGGCCAGCTGCAGCCGCGAGTGCTTGCGCCCGTAGAAGTAGTAGACGGCCAGGCCGATGATGAGCCAGACGACGAACCGGATCCACGTCTCACCCGGCAGCTTGTAGACGAGGTAGAGGATCAGCAGGCAGCCGATGATCGGGAAGATCGGCACGAGTGGCGCGCGGAACGGCCGCTCCATCTCTGGGTGCGTGCTGCGCAGGATGATCACGCCGATGTTGACCAGGAAGAACGCGAACAGCGTGCCGATGTTGACCAGCTTGACGATCTCGTTCAGCGGCGCCCACGCGGCCAGGAACGCGATCAGTCCGCCCATGATCAGCGTCAGATAGACGGGCGTGCCGGTGCGCGGGTTGACCTTCGCCAGCTTGCGCGGCATCAGGCCGTCGCGCGCCATCGCGAAGAAGATGCGGGTCTGGCCGTAGAAGACCGTGACCATCACCGACGTGATCGCGATCAGCGCGCCGAAGGCCAGCAGCGACGCGGCCCAGCTGATGCCGGCGCCCTTGTCGAGCACGTCGGCCAGCGGGGCGTCGGACTTCGCCAACGTCGCAGCGTCGAGCGAGCCGACGGCCGCGACCGACACGAGCACGTAGATCGCCGTGCAGATCACCAGCGAGCCGACGATCGCGATCGGGAGGTCGCGTTTCGGGTGTTTTGCCTCCTCCGCGCCGGTCGAGACGGCGTCGAAGCCGATGTAGGCGAAGAAGATGATCGACGCGGCGCTGACGATGCCGTCGGCGCCGTGCGGCGCGAACGGCTTCAGGTCGTCCGCGTTGAACGCGGCGACGAAGGCGACGACGACGAAGAACGCGAGGATCAGGAGCTTGATGCCGACCATCACGATGTTGACCTTGGCGGTCTCACGCACGCCTCGCGAGAGCAGGAACATCACCGCGAGCACGATGAACACGGCGGGCAGGTTGAGGATGCCGCCGTCCTCTCGCGCCGTGGATATCTTCGTGGGCAGGTCGTAGTTGAACGCGTTGGACAGGAACGAGTTGAGGTTGCCGCCCCAGCCGACGGCGACCGCCGCCACCGACACGCCGTACTCGAGGATCAGGTCCCAGCCGATGATCCAGGCGACGAGCTCGCCCAGCGTCGCGTAGGCGTACGTGTACGCGCTGCCCGAGACCGGGATCGACGACGACAGCTCCGCGTACGACAGCGCGGAGAACACGCAGGTGACGCCCGCCAGGATGAACGAGAGGATCACGGCCGGGCCGGCCTTGCCGATGCCCTCGCCGATCACCACGAAGATGCCGGTGCCGATGACCGCGCCGATGCCCAGCGCCGTCAGGTCGAGCGCACCGACCGCACGCTTGAGGCCGCCCTCCTCGTCACCCGTCTGCGTCTCGCGGATCAGATGGTCGTGATCCTTGATCGCCCACGGCCCCGTCAACGTATTGCGACCCCCGGCCATGCCCTACCTCCCCTTAGGTCTTCTTTACAAACCTTAAACCACGTGGCGGTTGTCACGTGTTCTGGCGCGCCTGCGCTCTCGATCCGCGCCACCGGTCAGAATCAGCCCCCGTGAGGCCGACGGAGTTCGCCAGCCGGGACCCGCTGCCCGACCGGGCGGCGTTCGCTCCCCGGTACCCGAAACCGTCGCGGCTCGATCTCGACGTGGCGTTCCCGGGAGAGAAGGCCGAGAAGGCCGCGGAGAAGCTCGGCATCGAGACCGTGGGCGAGTTGCTGGACCACATCCCGCGGGACCGCCGCGCCGCGCGGCTGATCGGTGAGCTCGCGATGGACGAGGTCGCGACCGTGGTCGTCCAGGTCCTCTCGATCACGTCGCGGCCGGTCCGCCGCCGCGGCATGAAGCCGCTCGTCTCCGCCCGCGTCTCCGACGAGTCCGGGACGATGACGGTCACGTTCTTCAATCAGCCGTGGCTGGAGCGCCGCTACCGCCCCGGCACCCGCCTCCTGCTGACCGGCAAGTACCAGGGCCACCGCGGCTTCCGGGTCAACGAGCACGCCGAGACCGGGGAGGTCGCGGCGGTGGGGGAGGACATGGCCACCTACCCGGCGTCGGAAGGGCTGAGCTCGGTGCAGATCGCGGCGCTCGTCCACGAGCACCGCGCGACGATGCGCGACGTGCTGGAGCCGCTGCCCGCGCGGATCCGCGCGCTCGAGCGGCTCCCGGACCGCGCCGCGGCGCTCGACGCCGCCCACTTCGGCGACCAGGAGGGCGGCCGGAGACGGCTCGCCTTCGACGAGCTCCTGCTGCTCCAGATCGCGCTCCTGCGCCGCCGCGCCCGCCGCCGTGAAGGCGCTCACGCAGACCCGCTGGCGCCCCCGGGCGAGCTGACCACCCGCTGGCTGCGCGACTCGCTCCCATTCACGCCCACGGGCGACCAGCGCAAGGCGATGGACGCGATCGACGCCGACGTCGCGCTCCAGCGCCCGATGCAGCGGCTGCTGATGGGCGAGGTCGGCTCGGGCAAGACCGTCGTCGCGCTCTACGCGATGCTGCGTGCGGTCGAGTCCGGCGCCCAGGCCGCGCTGATGGCGCCGACGGAGACCCTCGCCGAACAACACTTCGCGACGCTGCAGAAGCTGATGCCGGGGGAGCTCGTGCAGGCCGCGCTGCTGACCGGCTCGACCCCCGCCGGCCGCCGCGCCGACCTGCTCGGCAAGCTGGCGTCCGGCGAGCTGAAGCTGCTGGTCGGCACGCACGCGCTGATCGAGGATCCGGTCGAGTTCGACCGCCTGGCCGTCGCGGTGGTCGACGAGCAACACCGCTTCGGCGTCAACCAGCGCCGCGCGCTGGACCGCAAGGCGCCCGCCGGCCTGGCGCCGCACATCCTGCACATGACCGCGACGCCGATCCCGCGCACGCTCGCGCTGACCGCCTACGGCGACCTCGACGTCACCGTCCTGCGCGAGCTCCCCGCCGGTCGCCAACCGATCGTCACCCACGTCGCGGCCACCGACCACGAGCGAGCGCGCGCCTACGAGCGCATCCGCGAGGAGCTCGACGCCGGCCGCCAGGCCTTCGTCGTGTGCCCGCTGGTCGAGGAGTCCGAGGCGCTGCAGGCCAAGGCCGCCACCGCCGAGTTCGAGCGGCTCAAGGGCGGCGAGCTCAAGGACTACCGGGTCGTGCTGATGCACGGCCAGATGCGGCCGAAGGCCAAGCAGGAGGCGATGCAGGAGTTCGCCGCGGGCGGCGCTGACGTGCTCGTCGCCACGACCGTGATCGAGGTCGGGATCGACGTCCCCAACGCGACCGTGATGCTGGTCGAGGACGCCGAGCGCTACGGGATCTCCCAGCTGCACCAGCTGCGCGGGCGGATCGGCCGCGGCCGGTTCGAGTCGCTCTGCCTGCTGTTCGGCCCGAAGGACTCGCGGCGCCTGCGCGCCCTGGCCGACTACACCGACGGCTTCCGCCTCGCCGAGATCGACCTCGAGCTGCGCGGCGAGGGCGAGATGCTCGGCGTCCGCCAGTCCGGCATGCAGGCGTTCAAGTTCGCCCGCCTGCCGGAGGACGTCGAGCTGCTCGAGCGCGCCCGTCGCTGGGCCCGCCAGATCCTCGACGAGGACCCGGAGCTCGAAGAGCACCCGCTGATCGAGGACGCGATCGCCCGCGTCTACGGCGACGCGAGAGTCGCGGCCTGAATCTGAGGCGGGACACCTCTCCGCCCCACCCCGATCATCCGACGTTGAGGCGGCGGGACCTTGACGGTGCGTCGAACCGTATTGCGGGCATGCGCAGCCTCCTCGTCGCGCTCATCATGGGCGCGCTCCTCGCCACGGGCGCGATGGCGCTCGCCTCAGGCCCGCCTCCGGTCGACCGCGGCTACCCGCCGCCGGGCGTGACCACGATCGGGTTCGCCGCGGCGGGGGTGAAGGCGACCGACCGCGACAGCGAGGCCACGATCCGCCGCGCGGTCGCGGCCGCCGAGGCCAGGGCGCGCCCGAAGGCGTTCGCCGACGCGCGCCGCAAGGCGCAGGAGCTCGGGGCGATCGCCGGGATGCGCCTCGGCGCGGTCTGGTCGGTCGACGTCGACCCGAACCTGCCCTACTACGGCTCGGGCATCAGCCAGGGGACCTTCGGCATCAACCGCTTCTGCGGCACGATCAACCGCCGCGGCCACCGCCGCCACGCCTGCAACGCCCCCGACGTCGTCAACGTGTACCTCACGGTGACGTTCGCCCAAGCGTCTTAGGTCAGGGCCTCCAAAGGCGACGGCTCGCCGCGCGCCCGCCGGCGCGAGCCCGCGACGATCTCCGCGGCGATCACCGCGACCATGATCGCCACGATCAACAATCCGAGCGCGAGGGCGGAGATCGCCGTGCCGATCAAGCCCGCGAGCAGGCACGCGACCGCGCCGGCCAGGCGCTTGCGCGAGAGCGTGCCCGCCATCCGCAGCCGGAAGAGCACGAGCGCGAACAGGTAGATGGCCGGCCCGGCGACGATCGCGAGGACCTCGGGACCGTGCAGCACCTCGCCCGGGTGCGCGATCACGAGCTCGTCGCCGACCGCGGAGACGATGATCCCCGCGACCATCAGCACGTGCAGGTACGTGTAGCCGTCGCGCGCCATCTGCACGCGGTTCCCGGAGAGCTCCAGGCGCCGCTGCGCGACCGCCGCGGCGGCGTTGAAGTACACCCACCACATCGTCGCCGTCCCCAGGAACGCGACCGCGAACGCGGCCAGGCGCTCGGCGTCGAGGTCCTCCTTGGACGCCGTCGCGCCGGTGACGACGATCGACTCGCCGAGCGCGAGGATGATGAACAGCTGGAAGCGCTCGGCGAAGTGGCCGACCTCGATCTCCCAGGCGGAGGGCGCGACGCGCTTCGCGCCCGGCACCCAGAACGTGCACAGCGGCCCGCCGTAGTCGATCGCCAGCGCGATCAGCCAGAGGATCGTGCGCCCCGGCCCGTCGATCAGCCCGCCCGCGATCCAGAACGGCGCCGCGATCAGGAACCACGTCAGGATCCGCCCCGAGCGGGCGCGCTCGATCGTCCCCGGCGCCGCCGCGGCGAACGTCAGGAAGGTGTGCCGGCCGACCTGGATCGCCACGTACGCGCCCGCGAACAGCAGCGCGCGGTCGCCGAACGCCTCCGGGATCGCCACCGCCATCAGGAACGACGCCAGCATCAACCCGATCAGCAGCAGGCGGACCACGATCGCCTCCGGGTCGAGCTCGTTCGTGACCCAGGTCGTGTAGTTCCACGACCACCAGACCACGAGCAGCACCAGGGCGGCCTGCCCCGCGCCCTGCCAGGTCAGGTGCTCGAGCAGATAGTGGGAGACCTGCGTGATGGCGAAGACGAAGACGAGGTCATAAAAGAGCTCGAGCGTCGTCGTCTTCTGCTCGGACCCGTCGTGGGTGCGCTGATAGCGGCTCATCGAAATGAGAGCGTGACATTTGGCGAGGACGCCGTGTCACGAGAGCATGGCCCTACTGAAGACCGCCCTCGCGGGCGGCGCGCTCGTCGCCGCCCTGCTCGCCCCGTCAGCCGCCTCCGCAGCCTCCTCCAAGGGCTGCGACGGCGGCGGCTTCACGCTGCGCCTCGCCGACGGCTCGACCGTCAAGCCCGACTTCCGCGGCTCGATCGCGGCCGCCAAGCTGCCCGCCGGCACGCGCGTGCAGGCCGTCGGCAAGTACGTGACCTTCGCCATCGACCCGGCGAGCTTCGCCGTCTACGACTACGCCTTCACCGGCGCCCCGAACCCGCTCGACCAGACCGGCGGGCGCGGGATCGTCCTCTACGCATCGAAGGTCCCGGACCACCGCGGCCTGACGCTGACCGACGCGGCGTCGATCCGCCTCGACAAGGAGAACCTCGAGCTCAGCCGCACCGGCATCGGCCTGAGCATGAAGCTGCAGGCCAAGGACTGCGCCAACGGCGGCCTCTTCCAGATGGAGCCCGAGCGCGCCGACGGCACCACCACCCGCTTCACCCACACGCTCGGCCCGGACGTCTTCTACTTCGACAACCCGAACTTCCGCGCCCGCGAGGGCGACGTCGTCCCGTACAAGGACACGACCGCGACCGTCACGGCCCGCATCAACATCGGCACGGACCTGACGTCCAAGCTCGTCGCCCGCGACAGCCCGCAGGTCGCCACCCGCGTGACGCAAGGCTGCGTCAACAGCATTCCCGCGCCGCGACGTCCGGGCGGGTTCCAGACGGTCGACCACTGCGGCGGCGTGTCGGTGTGGGACGTCGCCTCCGGCGGCCGCATGGGCGGCGTGACGGGGGAGGACGCGACCGAGGTCGCTCCGCCCGCCACCACCTGCACGACGGACTGCCAGGCGCAGAACCAGGTGCGCGGCCAGGCCGTCGTCCTCGGCGCGCCGTTCCCGGTCCCCGCGGCCAACCGCCTCAACCCGCGCTTCCCCGCCTAGAAACAGGTCCGAGCATGGCGCCGGTAGGTTTCCGGCGCCGTGCAGCTCACTCTTGACCATCTGATCCTCCGCGCCGCCGACCCGCAGGCCACGCTGGCCGAGCTCGCCGACCGCCTCGGCGCGCCTGTCCTGGCCGAGGTCGAGGAGGTCGCGGGCCTCGCGAGCGGCATCCTGCGGGCGGGCGCGCTCGATCTCGAGGTGCTGCGCGTGGGCGGGACGCCGCCCGCGCCGGTCTGCGGGTACGGGCTCGGGTTCACGGCCGACGCGCCGCTGGCCGAGGTGAGCGCGGACCTGCGCCGACGCGGCTATCCGACCTCGGTTCCGGCGCGGGCGACCGCCGACGGGCGCACCTGGCGCGCCCTCCAGGTGCAGGGTCTGCTTCCGGACCCGTTCCCCGTGCCGGCGACGATCCGCAAGCCCGGCCTGATCGATCGCGTGAGCGGGGCCGCCGCCGGCCTGCTGACCAGGGTGCCGCCGCTGGCCAAGGCCGCCACCCGCAACGCCGGGCGGACGATGGCCGTCGTCACCGAGTACGAGTTCGACGCCGACGCCTGGCGCACCGCCGCCGGCCACGGTCCCGAGCCGCTCGCGATCGAGGTCGGGACCGCCGGCTACGACTGGTCCAAGCTCCCGCTCGCGCCCAGCCCGCTCGAGCTGCGCGCCAACGGCGCCGCCGGCATCACCCGCATCGTCTTCGAGGGCGACGGCGAGTCGTTCACGCTGGGCGACGTCGAGTTCGACTTCAGCTCGGCGGCGTGATGGCCAGTTTGGAGTCCTCACCCCGCCGCAGCGCGGCGACGTGGTCCGCCAGGTTCGTCATGCCCGCCAGCGAGTCGCCGCCCTGGAGCGCGCGCAGCACCGCGGCTTCGACGCGCTCGATCTCGGCCGCGCGCTCCAGGCAGGCCTCCAACTGTGCCCGCGGCGCGATGACGATGCCGTCGTCGTCGGCGAGCACGAGGTCGCCCGGGTTCACCCGCACGCCACCGCACTCGACCGCCCCGCCGACCCGCGGCGCGACGTCCGAGCGGCCGGCCATCGGCACGGTGCCGCGCGCCCACAGCGCCAGGTCCGGCGGGAGGCCGGAGCGGTCGCGCACGTAGCCGTCGACCACGATCCCGCCCAGCCCGCGGCGCCACGCCCACGTGGCGAGCAGCTCCCCCAGCGCGGCGAGCGGCGCCCCGCCGGCCTGGATCACGAGGACGTCGCCCGGGGCGGCCTCGCCGATCGCGTACAGGACGGACAGGAACTCGCCCGCCGCGACCACCGTGTACGCGGGCCCGAAGAGCTTGCGCGAGTACGTCAGCGGCCGCAGCGCCGGGTCGACGATCGGCAGGGACTTGTCGACGTCGCAGAGCGTGCTGACCGGCACGGCGGCAAGGGGATCCATGGGCGCCCACCTTAAAGGGGCCTGACCCCTTTAGGTTGGTTGCGATGCGGATCATCGCCGGCAGCTACGGAGGCCGAGTCCTCAAGGCCCCGAAGGGCGACAGCACCCGCCCGACGTCGGACCGGGTGCGCGAGGCGTTGTTCTCGATCCTGGGCGATCGCGTGCAGGATGCGCGGGTGCTCGACCTGTTCGCCGGCAGCGGCGCGCTCGGGCTGGAAGCGCTGTCGCGCGGCGCTCAGAGCGTCACTTTCGTGGACGACGACCGCTCCGCGATCGCGGCGATCAAGGGCAACCTGGCGACGCTGAAAGCCGAAGCGGACGTGCGCCAGACGGACGCACTGCGGTTCCTGGGAGGCGCTCTGCAATACGATCTGGTCTTCCTCGACCCCCCATACCGGCTCGCGGAGCGTCTCGCGCCGCCGCTGTCGGAGGCCCTTCCCGCCGTGCTGGCGCCCGGCGCGGTGGCCGTGGCCGAGAGCGACAGACGGGCGCCGCTGGCGCTCGACCTGCCCCTCAACGACGAACGCCGCTACGGCGACACCCTCATTCGCATCTATGGCTCCTGACCCGCGCATCGCCGTCTGTCCCGGCTCCTATGACCCGATCACGAACGGCCACATCGACATCATCTCCCGCGCTTCGGGCATGTTCGACGAGGTGATCGTCGCCGTCGTCAACGCCTCGGTGCGCAAGAGCAAGTCGCTGTTCGCCGCCGACGAGCGGATCGCGTTCATCGAGCACGCGACCGCCCATCTCGGCAACATCACCGTCAAGCCGTTCGACAAGCTCGTGGTCGACTTCGCCCGCGAACAGGGGGCCAAGGCGATCGTGAAAGGCCTGCGCGCGATCTCCGACTTCGAGTACGAGCTGGAGATGAATCAGCTCAACCGCTCGCTGGCCTCAGACGTGGAGTCCGTCTACCTGATGGCGGGTCCGCAGTACAGTTTTCTTTCTTCCAGCGGAGTCAAGGAGATCGCCACATTCGGCGGCGATGTCTCGGGGCTCGTACCGGAGGAGGTCGCCCGCCGCTTGCAGGAAGCGCTGGGGCGGTAGCGAAACGGGGAATCACCATGGACGTCCTGGTACTGATCGACAAGCTGGACGACCTCGTCCACAACGCGAAGGCTGTCCCTCTGACGGACACCGTCCGCGTGGACAAAGAGGAGATCTACGACATCCTCGACCAGATGCGCGCGACGATCCCCGAGGAGATCAAGCAGGCGCGCTGGATCGTCAAGGAGCGCCAGGAGATGCTCGCGGAGGCCAAGCGCGAGGCCGAGCGCATCGTCAAGGAAGCGCGCGAGCGCCAGGAACAGCTGGTCTCACAGCAGGAAGTGACCCGCCAGGCCGAGCGCGCGGCGGAGGACATCATCGAGGACGCCCGCGCCCGCGAGCGTGAGATCCGGCTCGGCGCCGAGGACTACGCCGACGAGATCCTCAACACCCTCGAGGTCAATCTCTCGAAGTTCATCGCCGCCGTGCAGCGCGGGCGGGAGCGGCTCCAGGGCCGCGACGAGCCGGCTGAAGTCGGATAGCGGGACTCGCGGTCATCGAGCTGGCCCGGCGCTACGGCGACCGGGTCGCCCTCGACGGCGTCTCCTTCTCCGTCGAGCCCGGCCAGATGTTCGGCTTCGTCGGCCCGAACGGGGCGGGCAAGACGACCACGATGCGGATCATCCTCGGCGTGCTCGCCGCGGACTCCGGCGAGGTCCGCTGGCGCGAGGCGCCGGTGACGCCCGCGACGAGGCGCCGGTTCGGCTACATGCCTGAGGAGCGCGGCCTGTACCCGAAGATGCGGGTGCGCGCCCAGTTGAGCTACCTGGCGGCGCTTCATGGGGTGGCGGAGCCCCAGGCCGCCGCCGACCGGTGGATCGAGCGGCTCGGGCTGACCGAGCGCGCGGACGACCGCGTCGAGGCATTGAGCCTCGGCAACCAGCAGCGGGTCCAGCTCGCGGCGGCGCTCGTCCACGAGCCCGAGCTGCTGGTGCTCGACGAGCCGTTCAGCGGTCTCGACCCCGTGGGGGTGGACGTCCTGTCGGGCGTCCTGGCCGACTATGCCGCCACGGGCGTCCCCGTCGTCTTCAGCTCGCACCAGCTCGAGCTCGTCGAACGGCTCTGCGACGCCGTGGCGATCATCAAGGACGGTCGCCTGGTCGCCTCCGGCACGGTCGACGAGCTGCGCGGCCCCGGCCAC
This sequence comes from Solirubrobacter soli DSM 22325, assembly GCF_000423665.1. Lineage (GTDB taxonomy): Bacteria > Actinomycetota > Thermoleophilia > Solirubrobacterales > Solirubrobacteraceae > Solirubrobacter > Solirubrobacter soli. The sequence goes on from NZ_KE384073.1 coordinate 91,706, forward strand.
AAGGTCGTGCGCGAGGTCATCGAGCGCCCGACGCTGGCCGAGCTCTTCCGCGAGGCCGTCAAGTGAACGAGACGGTCAAGCTCGTCGCCCGCCGCGAGCTCACCGAGCGCCTGCACGAGCGCTCGTTCCTGATCTCGACCGGGATCACGCTCGGGATCGTCGTGGTCGTGCTCCTGCTGCCGACCCTGCTCGGCTTCGGCGGGCCGAACGAGTACACCGTGTCGGCCTCCAGCCCGCAGGACCGGGCGATCGTCGAGCGCGCCACCCGCCTCGCGCCGCAGTTCGACGCCAAGGTCAAGCTCGGGGACGGCGACGTGACGGTCGAGAACGGCGTCATCCGCGCCGACGATGAGCCCGACGACAAGCTCGTCTCGATCCTCCAGGTCGCCGCGCAGACCGGCGGCCCGCCGCCGCTGCGCGTGGAGACGACCAAGCCCGTGGACCCCGACGCCGACGCCAAGGCCGGCCTCGCCTTCTTCACGATCCTGATCCTCTACGGCCAGCTGCTGACGTACGGCTTCTGGGTCGCGACCGGCGTGGTCGAGGAGAAGGCCTCGCGGGTGATCGAGATCCTGCTGGCCACGATCCGCCCGAAGGACCTGCTCGCGGGCAAGGTGCTCGGGCTCGGCGTGCTCGGCCTGGGCCAGCTGCTGATCGTCTCGTTCTTCGGGTTGGCGGTCGCGGCGGCGACCGGCGCGCTCAACGTCGACGGCGACCTGATCGGCGCGGTCGCGCTCTCGCTCGTCTGGTTCGTGCTCGGCTACGCCTTCTACGCGTCCGCCTACGCCGTCGCCGGGGCGCTCGTGCCGCGCCAGGAGGAGATCCAGAGCTCGACGACGCCGCTGACGATGCTGATCCTCGTCTCGCTGTTCATCGGCTTCGCCGTCAACGACGACCCGGACGGCACGCTCGCCCACGTCACCGCGTTCATCCCACCGGTGGCGCCGGTGACGATGCCGTCGCGGATCATCCTCGGCGCCGCGCCGGCGTGGGAGATCGCCGCGTCGGTGGCGCTGATGGTGGTCTCGACGCTCGCGCTGATCCCGTTCGCCGGCCGGGTCTACGCGGCGGTCGTCCTCCGTACGGGGACGGCGGTCAAGCTGCGCGACGCGATCCGCCTCGCCCGCTCGTAGAACACGACCGTCAACGCGGCGACGCTGAAGACGCTCAAGCGCGGCAAGGTCACGCTCGTCCACTCAGGCGCCGCGCGCAAGACCGGCGCGAGCTTCGCGCTCCCGTACACGCTCTCGCGCTGGGACTTCGCCGCGCGCGAGGGCGATGTGGCCTACTTCGCCAAGAACACGGGCCTCAAGCTCGAGCGCGGCAAGCGCTCGGTCGCGGTGGTGCACCCGCGGCTCCTGCTGGACACGCCGACGAGCGGGTACGTGACCGCGCTGATCGCCAACGAGCGGATCAAGGTCTTCACCGTCGCCGCCGCGAAGGTGACGACGACGGACACGGCGGGCCTGCAGACGATCGACGGCCTGCGTCTGAAGCTCACCCAGGCGGGGGCGAACTCCGTCAACCGCGGCCTCAAGCGCAAGGTCCTGGAGCGCTTCAGCCAGTTCGGCACGCTCGACCTCCGGCTGCTCAAGCCGCCCGCGGGCAGCGCGCCGAGCGAACCGGGACGCGGCGGCGGCTCCGACGTGCCCGGGCGCGGGACGACGCCCGGCGGCACGCTGACGGTCTCGCCCAGCCTCCTCGGCCTGCTGCCGGCCGGAACGATCTCACCGCTGCTGCCCGGGTTCTCCCAGGATCTCGACGGCGACGGCACACCCGACCTGGGCGTCGCCGCGCTGCCGCTGCAGGACGTGAGCTTCGACGCCGGCACCCGCACGGGCGCGATCAAGCTCGGCGGCGGCCTCGTGCTGACCCTGCCCGCCGGCGGCGAGGTCGCGCTCGTCGACCCCGAGGTCGTCGTCGGCGCGACCGCCTCCCAGAGCGGGTTGTTCGCCAAGGTCGACGGCGCGCGGGTCAAGATCGGCGACCTCGACACCAGCACGCTCGAGTTCGACGTCGCCGACGGCACCGTCACCGTCGACGACCTCCACGTCACCGTCGGCGGCGCGCTCACGCCGCTCCTCGGCCCGCTGGCGGGCGCGCTGCCGCCGGGGACGCCGCTGCTCTCGCTCGACCTCAGCTTCCCAGAGGCCTGAGCAGCAGCGCCAGGGCGACGCGCTCGAGCCGCGTGTACTTGAAGTTCGTGCTCGAGCGCTCGTCCGGGTCGGGCGTGTTCTCGCCGTCGTGGGTGACGAGTAGGCCGAGCGGGAAGCCCGGCAGCGGCTCGGCGACGACCTGCGCGCCGTCGGAGTGCTGGACGCCGTCGACGCTGCCGTCGTCGATCGTGAAGTCGCCGAGGAAGCGCCCGAGGCCGCCGTCGGCGTAGGCGACGAAGCGGCTGTCGCCCTGGCTGGAGACCAGCAGCACGTCGCGCACGAACGGGATCCGCCAGATCGTCAGGCCCTCGATGTCGGCGGCGACGTGCCTGCCGCCGAAGCCCGGGTCGGCGCCGGGGATGCACTCCTCGCTCTCAGGGTCGAAGGTCCCGGGGACGCCGAACTCCTTGACCTTCTCCAGCAGCGTGGGAACGCTCCTGAAGCCGGTGCGGTCGACCTTGACGACCCAGAGGCCGATGTCCTCCTGGGCGGCGAACAGCAGCCCCCGCTGGTCGTCGAACGTCATGCCCTCGACCTGCGGGCCGTCGCCCGGGTCCTCGCACGGCGACCAGCTCTGCCCGTTGGGCAGGCGGAACGCGCTCGGCAGCGTGAAGTCGTCGACGCGCTTGTAGGAGACGCGGCCGTTGCCGGCGTCGATCAGCTTGTAGAGGGCGACCGCGGTGCGGGAGCGGCGGGAGACGGCGATGTAGCCGTCGCCGTGGTCGACGTAGGCGGCGACGCCGTAGGCGGTCGCCTGGGTCTTGACCTCGTCCTGGTTGGCGGAGAAGACCAGCGGGGCGTTGGCGACGGTCACGTCGGTCAGCGGCGTGCCGGAGGTGTTGACGGCGAAGATCCGCAGCTTGTCGAGGCCGCGGTCGGAGGCCACGGCGAGGTCGCGGAGCTTGCCACCGAGCTTGACGCCGGTGATGACGTCGACGTTGTTGAAGCGCCCGGGCGCGGCCGGGATCGACTGCAGCGTGCGGCCCTTCAGGTCGTAGACGTCCAGGCCCGCGTTCTTCTTGGTCCCGATCACGAGCGAGCGGGCGCGGTCGGTCGGGTTGATCCAGACGGCGGGATCGTCGGCGTCGGCGTCGCCGCCCGCCTCGTCGTCGAACAGCGGCGCGGTCTCGAGCGTGGCCTTGACCTGCGCGTGAGCGGCCGCGGGTGCGGCCAGCATGGCGATGAACGCGAGCAGAAGCGCGAACCTGGGCATGGCGGCGACGCTACGTCCGCCCGCGTCCTCTCATGTATCCAAGTCGTATACCGGGGCCAGACCCCGGTATACGAGCGGTATGCAAGCGGGATACAGGGGTCTGATCCCTGGGTGTAAGTAGGATCGAGGGCATGTTCGGACGCGGCCGGATCAAGGACGGAGTGCGGGGTCAGGCGAAGGTGCTCGAGCTCGGGCCGACCGCCAAGGGCGCGCGCCAGACCGAGAAGCGCGACGTCGAGTACCGGTTCGTTCTCGAGCTCGACGGTCGGCGGGTCGAGCACGTCGAGCAGATGCCCGCGCTGAAGGCGCCGCTGCTCGGGGACGTGCTGCCGGTCACCGTGGGTGGCGATCGCCTGCGGATCGAGTGGGCCGAGGTGCCGGACATCGCCGACCGCGCCCGGGCCTCGGCCGCGGCGGCCCGTGACGGCGACGCGGCCGGCGCGGCCGCGGCGCTCGGCTTCACCCTGCGAGACGAGCAGTGATCGACGCGCTATTGGGGCGCATCGGGCTCTCCGCGATGCCCGAGCCGACCGTCGACGGCCTGCGTGAGCTGCACCGCGCCTATCTGGCCGCGGTCCCGTACGAGGACATCGCGGTCCAGCTGGGGGAGACCGCGCCGCTCGACGAGGCCGCGCTGATCGCGCGGGTGTGCGCCGGGGACGGGCGCGGCGGGTACTGCTTCGAGCTCAACACCGTGCTCGCCGCGCTGCTGCGCGCGTGCGGGTTCGTCGTGACCCACCACCAGGCGGTCGTGGGCGGCGAAGGGCCGACGAACCACATGGCGCTGCTCGTGCATCTGGACGGCGAGCGCTGGCTCGCGGACGCCGGGCTGGGGGAGGGCTTCGTCGAGCCGCTGCCGTTCGGCGAGGGCTCGACCACGCTCGGCCCGTTCACCTACACGCTGACCCGCGAGGAGGCGGGCACGTGGTGGGTGGGGATGCACGAGTGGACGTCGTTCCGCGGCTTCCGGATGACCGAGGAGGAGTCGGTGCTCGCCGACTTCGACCCGCACCACGAGCGGCTTGCCCTGGATCCCGAGTCGCCGTTCGTGAAGACGTTCGTGGTGCAGAGCCCGCAGCCGGGGCGGATCGTCACCGTGCGCTCCCGCACGTGGTCGGCGGTCGGCCCGGAGGCGGACTCCAAGCGCGTGCTCGAGCGCGACGAGTTCGCCGGCGTGCTGCAGTCGGAGTTCGGCGTGGTCGTCGGCGGCGAGCGGCTGGAGCGCCTGTGGACGCGCGCGGTCGCCCAGCACGAGGCGTTCCTGGCGCGCGCATGAAGGTCGCCACGCACCCCGGCAACTTCCACGCCGACGACGTCTTCGCCGTCGCGGTGCTGCAGCTCATCCACGGCGAGCTGGAGGTCGTGCGGACCCGTGACGCCGTCGACGCCGACGTCCGCGTCGACATCGGCGGGCGCAGCGACCCCGCGACCGGCGACTTCGACCACCACCAGCGCGGCGGCGCGGGCGAGCGGGCGAACGGCATCCGCTACGCGAGCTTCGGCCTGGTCTGGCGCGAGTTCGGTCCCACGCTGGCGGGCGGCGAGGACGCGGCGAACGCGATCGACGAGCGGCTCGTCCAGGGCGTCGACGCCAACGACACGGGCCAGAACATCTCGACCGCGCTGGTCGAAGGCATCCGCCCGATGACCGTCAGCGGCGTCATCGGTGCCATGAACGCCCATTGGGACGAGGAGTGGACGTCCGAGGAGGAGGACGCCCGCTTCCTCGAGGCGGTCGCGTTCGCGCGCGGGGTGCTGGAGCGCGAGCTCTCCGGCGCCAAGGCCTACCGCCGCGGCCTGGACATCGTCCGCGGCGCGATCGCCCGCGCCGAGGACCCTCGCCTGATCGAGCTCGACCGCAAGGCCCCGTGGCACGAGACCGTCGTCACCACCGCGCCCGACGCCCTCTACGTCATCTACCCGAAGTCCGACGGCTGGGGGATGCAGGCGGTCCCGAAAGCGCTCGGCGAGTTCGCCAACCGCAAGGACCTCCCCGAACCCTGGGCCGGCCACTCCGACGACGAGCTCGCGGCGATCACCGGCGTCCCGGACGCGATGTTCGCCCACACGAAGCGCTTCTACGCCTCGGCGCGCAGCCGCGAGGGCATCCTCGCGCTCGCCCGTCAGGCGCTCGACGCCTGACGCCCGCGCCCGCGCCGCGCCGGCCCGCCCTGCGCGCCGCGCCGCGCCGCCCTGCGCGTCTCGCCGCCCCGCCCTGCGCGCCGCGCCGGCCCGCCCTGCGAGACGCGCCGCCACGCCCTGCGCGTCTCGCCGCCCCGCCCTGCGCGCCGCGCCGGCCCGCCCTGCGCGCCGCGCCGGCCCGCCCTGCGCGCCCGCGCCGCCCCGCCCTGCGCGCCGCGCCGGCCCGTGCCGCGCCGCCCTACTCGGCGGGCGCGTCGGCGGCGGCCACGAGGTCGTCGATCGCGGCCAGGTGGCCGCGGACCCGCTCGACCATGCCCTCGAGCACCCCGCGCGCGGACTCGATGCCGCCCGCGGCGTTGGTCAGGTGCAGCTTGATCCGCCGGACCTCGTCCAGCGCGCCGAGCGTGCGCTCGACCTCCGCCCGCAGCGCCGGAGCGTCGAGTCCCTCGACGCCGCCCTTGGCCATCAGCACGCGCGCCCGCGCCAGGGAGTAGGCGACCTGGAGCGCCAGGGCGCCCTCGTCCGGGTCGAAGACCACGAAGAGCTTGTCGCCGCCGACCTCGCGCAACGCGACCGCCCGCGCGGGCAGCCGGTCCTCGGAGGGCACCACCCAGACGCCGTAGTCCGCGGAGCGCTGGGCCATCGCCTCCTCGAGCTCGCCCAGCGCCTCCTTGCGCGACTTGCGCGAGTGCTTGGCCTCGAAGACGATCCGCCCCCGCGACGCGCCCGCGCAGCCGTCGATGTCGACGACCACGTCGCCCTTGCGCCCGCCGGCGCCGCCGAAGTCGCCGACCGCCTCGGCGTCGTCGCCCATCCCGCGGGCGATCAGATCGACCGCCTCGGCCACGGCCTCCTCGTAGGGGCGGCCCTTGGCGGTGCCGCGCGCGACCTCCGCCGCGACCTCGGTCGCCTTCTCGCGCTCCGCCCGCAGCCCCGCCAGCTCCAGCTTCAAGGCGACCATCTGCTCGCGCATCTGCTCGAGCTGGGCCTCCTGCCGCGTCGCCGCGTCGCGCGCCGCCCGCAGGTGCGCGGCCTTGAAGTCGGCGAGCGGGTTCGACCCGTCCGCGGACGAGAACTGCCGCAGCAGGTCCTCGCGCATCCGGGCGGACTGCTCCGTCATCACCTGCCGCAACTGATGTTGCACGGCCGCGCTCGATCCGTCGCCGAAGAGCCGCGTGAGCTCCTTCGCCAGGTGCCCGTTCTCGGCGCCGAAGACCTCGTCGACCTTGGTGCCGAAGAACTCGGCCACGACCCGCGCCTTGTCGGTGAACGCGGTCTCGACCTCGCGTGAGACCTTCTCGAACTCGGTGCGGACGAACTCGGCGTCGACGGCGTTGTGCTCGCGCTCCAGCACCCGCGCGCCGATCTCGATCGCGTCGATGACGACCGCCGTCGCGTCTTCGCCGGCCTCGATGCGCCGGTCCAGGAACGACGCGGTCGCGGGATCGTCGACGACGAGGTTGTCAACGATCACGCGGCCCATCAGCACATGGACCCGGGGTTGGCGTAGCGGGGTGGCGGCCTCCACGCCGACCACGCTACGAGCCGCGCCGGACAACTCAGCCCGTGGCGAAGCCGGTGATGCCCTGCGGCTCCTCTTCGATCACGTCGACCGAGGACACCGTGGCGTGGCCTGGACCGCGGCGCACGAACTCGATCATGGCCTCGACCGCTTCCGAAGGACCTTCGAAGACGCATTCGACCGTCCCGTCGAGCGTGTTCCGCGCGGAGCCGGCGACGCCCCGCCGCTCGGCCTCCCGGCGCGTCGCGTCGCGGAAGAAGACCCCCTGCACACGGCCTCCAGCGACCACGCGTCTGCGCACGTCAGCCATGCGGGTACGGTAGAGCGAATGACGGCCTTGGAGGTCGAGCTCGACGCCTGTGGCGGCGCTGATGCCCCGGCCACGGCCGCCGCTCGCCTGCGCGAGGTGCTCAACGACGCGCTCAAGACCGGCCGCGCCGAGCTCGCCAAGCCGCGCTCGGGCAAGGACGAGCCGGTCGAGATCGGGATCGCCGCCCAGGGCGGGAGCCTCGTCGCCGCCGTCCCCGTCACCGGCGGGCTGCGGGCCGACCCCGACATCGTCAGCGAGCGCGAATGGCTGTTGACGGCGGCGGTCGTCGGCACGCTGGTCGAGCTCGCCGAGCCGGGCCAGCTCACCCGCCCCGACGACCTGCGCCTGCGCGCCGGGGAGCTGAGCAGCGGCCACCTCGTCCTCGCCTACCCGGCGGATGCCTTCGAGGCCGACTTCGTCGAGCTCGCCTTCGAGGAGCAGTCGCACGCGATCGACCGGCTGCGCGCGACCGCCCGCGCGCTCCCGCCCGGCGTGATCGACGACGTCACGCTCAAGGAGCCGATCGGCTCGCGCCACCCGCTGCGGATCGCCGAGGCCGTCGCGCGGCTCGGCGGGCATCCCGCGAAGGCGTTCGACGAGCTCGAGGACGCCGTCCTGGCCCTGCTCGGCCCCGGCGGGAACGTCCCCACGCCGCACAACGACCCCGATCCGAGCCTGCGAGCGGCCCGCCGCATCCTGCAGAGGCTCGACGGCATGGGGAAGTGGGGCGGATATCACACAGAGTTCGCGCATCTCGCGCGAGGCTTCGCCGGCAACGACCGCGCGCTCGCGCAAGAAGTGGGGGAGGCCCTGCTGGAAGCGGGGCTGCTGGCCGAGAAGCCGTCGGTGGGCCAGCGCCACGTCTACCTCAACCCGCGCAAGGCGGCGGAGATCAAGAAGCTGATCGAGACAGGAGAGGTGCCGGCGGGTATGAGGCTGCCGCGATGATCACGACGCTCGCCACGCAGGCCCAGACGAAGCTCCAGACGCTCGTGACGCTCACGCGGGCGGGAATCGTCCACCCGGAGCGCCCGGACCGGCTCTGGAACACCGTGCACGCGCTGCTGCGCTACGGCACGACGCCCGCCGCCGGCTACACCGCGGCGGCCAAGAACTTCCCCGGCGAGCCGGCGATCATCGACGAGCTCGGCACGCTGACGTTCCGCGAGGTGGACGAGCGCACCAACGCGCTCGCCCGCGCCTGGGCGGCGGACGGCATCGAGGCGGGCGACGGCGTGGCGATCATGTGCCGCAACCACCGCGGGTGGGTCGACGCGGTCCTGGCCTGCAGCAAGCTCGGCGCCAACGCGCTGTTCCTCAACACCGCGTTCTCCGCGCCGCAGCTGGCGGACGTCGCCAAGCGCGAGAAGCCCAAGGCGGTGGTCTTCGACGAGGAGTTCGCCGAGGTGCTGCACGACGCCGCCACCCGTCGGAAGCGCTACGTGGCCTGGCATGACGGCAAGACCAAGGACCGCACGCTCGAATCCCTGATCGAAGGCGGCGACACGACCTCGCCGGGCGCGCCGCCCGAGCAGGGGCGGGCGATCATCCTCACCTCCGGGACGACCGGGACCCCGAAGGGCGCGTCGCGCTCGATGCCGAAGTCGCTGGACCCGATCGCCGCGCTGCTGTCGGTGATCCCGCTGCGCGCGCGGGAGAAGACGATGATCGCGGCGCCGCTGTTCCACGCCTGGGGCTTCGCGCAATGGGCGCTCGGGATCAGCCTCGCCACGACGGTCGTCCTGAAGCGCAAGTTCGACGAGGAGTCGACGCTCTCGCTCACCGCCCAGCACCAGTGCGACGCGCTCGTCGTGGTGCCGGTGATGCTCCAGCGCATCCTCGAGCTCGACGACGAGGTGCTCGACCGCTACGACCTCTCGTCGGTCCGCGCGGTGCCGGTCAGCGGTTCAGCGCTGCCCGGCGCGATCTCCGACCGCTGGATGGACCACTTCGGCGAGAACCTCTACAACCTCTACGGCTCGACCGAGGTCGCGTGGGCGACGATCGCGACGCCGCGCGACCTGCGCGAGGCGCCGGGGACCGTCGGCCGCCCGCCGCGGGGCAGCGTGGTCAAGATCTACGACGAGGCCGGCGGCCTGGTGGGCGAGGGGGAGTCCGGGCGGATCTTCGTCGGCAACGACGTCCGCTTCGAGGGGTACACCGGCGGCGGCAGCAAGGACGAGATCGACGGCCTGCTCTCCTCCGGCGACGTCGGCCACTTCGACAAGGCCGGGCGCCTGTTCATCGACGGCCGCGACGACGACATGATCGTCTCGGGCGGCGAGAACGTCTTCCCGGGCGAGGTCGAGGACCTCCTGCTCGGGCACGAGAACGTCTCCGACGTCGCGGTCTTCGGGGTCGACGACGAGAAGTTCGGCCAGCGATTGAAGGCCGTCATCGTCAAGAAGGGGTCCTTGAGCGAGAAGGACGTCCAGGACTACGTCAAGGCCAACCTGGCCGGCTACAAGTCCCCGCGCGACGTCGAGTTCGTGGACGAGCTGCCGCGCACGTCGACCGGGAAAGTGCTCAAGCGGGAGCTTCGTAATCTGTAAGGGGCAATGCCTCAGCGCACAGATATCTACGATCTGTCGCGGCTCGGGCTCACCTCCGGCGAGGGCCGGCGTCTGGACCTCCACGTCCACGTCGACCCGCTCCAATACGGCGGTTCCACTTACGCCGTCGACCCGGAGCTGGTGCCCGCGCGCGTCGACATCTCACGCACCACGGCCAACGGCTACGCCCTGCGCCTGCGGTTCTCCGCGACGCTCGACGGCCCCTGCATGCGCTGCCTGGAGGACGCGACGCCGCAGTTCGACGTCGACTCCTACGAGGTCCACCAGCCCGGCGCGGGCGACGACGACCTCAGATCGCCGTACATGGGCGAGCACGGGCTCGACCTCGAGGCGTGGGCGCGCGACGCGCTCGCCCTGGCGCTCCCGGCCCAGCTCACGTGTCGCGTGGACTGCGCGGGCCTGTGCCCGAAGTGTGGCGCGAACCTCAATGAGGACCCGGACCACGCCCACGAGGCCGAGCCGGACGCGCGCTGGTCGAAGTTGTCCGAGATCAAGTTCGAGTAGCGGCCCGCCGGTCGCTATCCTTCCCCGCCGTTATGGCCGTCCCCAAGCAGAAGCAGTCGCACGCGCGCACCGCGCAGCGACGCGCGCAGCACAAGATCACCGCTCCGACGGTGAATGGCTGCCCGCAGTGCCGCCGGCCGCGGCGTCCGCATCGCGTGTGCCCGCACTGCGGGTTCTACGGCGGTCGCGAGGTCGTGCACGTGCACGACCACGACCACGATCACGATCACTGATCAAGTCACCGTCGCGGTAGACGTCAACGGGGCCGACCTGGGCCCCGCTGAGGTCGCTCGCGGGGCTGCTCGCGCTGCTGCGGGTGGCGTCCGCGTGCTCCTTTTCGGTCCCGCGACGGAGATCGGAGCCGTTCCCGACGGCGTGTCGGTCGTCGATGCGCCGGTCTCGATCGCCAAGGACCCGGACCCGGCGCGCGCGGTCCGTCGCACGCCCGAGTCCTCGATCGTGCAGGCCGTCACCGCGGTCGCGAACGGGGAGGCCGACGCGCTCGTGAGCGGCGGCTCGACCGGTGCTGCGCTCGCGTCCTCGCTGTTCACCTTCAAACGCGCGCGCGGGGTCCATCGGCCGGCGCTGGCGCTGATGATCCCCGTGCCGGGGAAGCCGTTCCTCCTGCTCGACGCGGGTGCGAACGTCGAGGTCCGCCCCGAGCACCTGGTCCAGTTCGCGCACATGGGCGCGGCGTTCATGGAGGCCGTGGGTGGCGTGTCGTCCCCGCGGGTCGCGCTCTTGTCGAACGGGACGGAGGCTTCGAAAGGGCCGGAGACGGTCGTCGCCGCGCACGCGTCCTTGCAGGGTTCGCCCGGGCTGAACTTCATCGGGAACGTCGAGGGCTTCGCGATCGGGACGGGGGAAGCCGACGTGATCGTCGCCGACGGCTTCACCGGCAACGTCGCGCTGAAGGTCATGGAGGGCTCCTCGAGCGCGCTGCTCGGCGCCGTCCGCACGGTCGCGCTCTCGTCGTGGCGGTCCAAGCTCGGCGGGATGCTGCTTCGTCCCGCTTTGCGGGGACTTCGTGACGAGCTCTCGCCCGAGGAACAGGGCGGCGCGGTGCTCCTCGGGCTGCGCAAGCTGGGGGTCGTGCCGCACGGCTCGTTCGGCGCCCTGGGCTTCCAGCGGGCGATCGAGGTCGCCGCCCGCGGCGTGCGCGAGGACGTCGCCGGGCGCACCCACGCGCGGCTGCAGGCGGCCGGGGCGCTGCGGAAGGCGTCCGACCCGGCGGCTAGCGTGCCGGAGGAGTCATGACGCGCGACGAAGTCCTCGAGCTGATCCGCGAGCACCTGGCCGACGAGCTGGAGCTCGACCCTGCCCGGATCCAGGAGTCCACGCACTTCCGCGAGGACCTGTCCGCCGACTCGCTGGACCTCTACACGCTGGTGCAGGAGCTGGAGGACCAGTACGGCGTGAAGATGTCCGACGAGGAGGCCGCCCAGATCCACACGGTCGCGCAAGCCATCGACTTCGTCCTGGCCCGCAACCCGTCGAGGCCCTAGTGTCGCGAGTCGGAAGTTCGCGCGCGCATAGCGGCCCGCATCGTCGTGGCCGGCGGTCGCCGGCGATCCGGTGCATACCGGGTGTACGTGCGGGATCGCCGGCGGCCGTCAGGCGCGACGAGGCGTCCGCTAGGTGCCCGCGAAATTCTGAATCGAGGCACTAGCGCTGCGCAAGCTGCACGACCTGCTCGAGTCCCTGCCGGACGATCTCGCCCGGCAGGCGGTCACGCACTCGTCCTGGACCGAGCGTCGGGCGGACTCCTACGAGCGCCTCGCGTTCCTGGGCGACTCCGTGCTGTCGCTCGCGGTGACGACGCACCTGTACCCGCGCCTGGAGGCGGACGCGTACGGGGCGGGCCGGCTGACGAAGATCCGCGCGCAGGCGGTCTCCGGGCGCTCGTGCCGGGCGGTCGCCGAGCGGCTCGGGATTCCGGAGCGGCTGCGGCTGGCGGCGCCCGAGTCGGTCGCCGGGCCCGCGACCGAGCAGCTCGCGCAGACCGAGCGCGTGCTCGCATCGGTGATCGAGGCCGTGATCGGCGCCTGCTACCTGGAGTTCGGCTACCTGGAGGTCGCCGACGCGGTGGTCGAGGCGTTCACGCCGGAGATCGAACAGGCGTTGACGCAGCCCGCGGACTTCAAGTCGGCGCTGCAGGAGCGGCTGGCGCGGCGCGGGACGGTCGTGGCGTACGAGATCGCCGCCGAGGAAGGCCCGCCGCATCAGCGGACCTTCGAGGTCGTGGCGGTCGTCGAGGGCGAGGAGCTCGCCCGCGGCTCCGGGCGCTCGAAGAAGGACGCGGAACAGGCCGCGGCCGAGGCGGCGCTGGAGTCACTGGCTCCCTAGGTCCATGCACCTGAGCTCGATCACCCTGAAGGGCTTCAAGTCCTTCCCCGACCGTACGCGGCTGACGTTCTCGCCCGGCGTGTCGGTGATCGTGGGGCCGAACGGGTCGGGCAAGTCCAACATCACCGACGCCGTGCTCTGGGCGATGGGCGAGCAGTCGCCGGTCGCGGTCCGCGGCGCCTCGATGCAGGACGTGATCTTCGCCGGCGCCCACGGCGTTCAGGCGCGTTCGGAGGCCGAGGTCGAGGTCGTGCTCGACAACGCGTCGGGGACGCTGGACCTGCCGGTGGGCGAGGTGGCGATCACCCGCAGGCTGACTCGCGCCGGCGAGGGCGAGTACCGCATCAACGGCGCCAAGTGCCGGCTGTCGGACGTCATCGAGATCCTCAGCGACACCGGCCTGGGCAAGGAGATGCACTCGGTCGTCTCGCAGGGCCGCGTGGCGGAGATCGTCACGAGCAAGCCGCGCGATCGCCGGATGCTGATCGAGGAAGCGGCCGGCCTCGGCAAGCACCGCAAGCGCCGCCGCCGCGCGCAACTGAAGCTGGAGCGCACGCAGGACAACCTCGACCGCGCACTCGACGTCGAGCGCGAGGCCCGGACGCGGCTGAAGCCGTTGAAGCGCCAGGCGGAGGCGGCCGAGCTGCACGCCCGCATCGAGCGCCAGATGGACGAGGCGCGCTGGACGCTGGCCCGCGACGGCTCCCGCGTCGCCCGCGCCGCGCTGGCGGCCGCGGAGCAGGCGGTCGCGGCCGCTCGCGCCGCCGCTTCGGCGACCGAGACCGAATTGGAAGCGGTCGGCAAGCGCCGCGAGGCCGCCGAGGAGGCGCTCTCCTCGCGTTCGTCCGAGCGCGAGGCCTTGTCCTCGCGCTTCTACTCCGCGCGGTCCTCGGGCGAGCGGATCGCCATGCGGCTGGACGCCGCGCTGCGGACCGTCGGCGAGCTGGAGGAGCGCGCGGCCCGCCGCCGCTCCTCGATCCAGCGATTGGAGGCCGAAGCCGAGGCCGACACCGGCGACGACGGCGCGGCCGAGCGCATCGCCGCCCTGCAGGCCGAGCTCGCGGAGCTCGCCGACGACTACAAGGCCCGCCTGGAGCGCGAGCTCGCCGAACTCGAGGAACGCCGCGAGGCCGCCACCGCCCTGGTCGCCGAACGCGCCGCGGCCGCCGGCGCCGCCGCGGCACGCCGGTCCGCCGGCGAAGCAGCGGCCGAAGCCGCCCGCAAGGCCCGCCGCGAGCTCGACAAGGCCGCCGAACTGGCCCGCCGCGAGTCGGCGAGGATCGGCGCCGAGCTCGCCAAGGCCAACCAGTTCCTCCGCGCCAACGCCGGCGCCCCGGGCGGCGCCAAGGCGATGGCCGACCTCCTCGCCGCCGCCCCCGGCTACGAGTTGGCGCTCACCGCCGCTTTGGGCCCCCGCATGCGCGCCGCGGTCGCCTCCGACCTCGAAGCGGGCGCCGCCCTGCTGGCGAAGGCGGGCAAGGATGGCGCCGCGGCCCTGATCGTCCCGGCGGCGCCGCCCGCCGCCGCGGCGCCCACCGCCGCCGCGCCCGCCGACGCGGCGCCCGCCGACGCGGCGCCCGCCGACGCCGGCGCCTCGCCGCCCGCCGCCGCCGCGCCGCAGGCCGCCACCGCACCGCCCGCCGACGCGCCCTCTCCGCCCGCGCCCGGCGCGGAGCCCCTCGCCGCCCACGTCACGCCCGCCGGCGACGACGCGGCGCGGCGCCTCGCCGCGCTCGTCCTCGCGGACGTGTGGGTCGTCGAGGACGTCAATGCCGTCGACCCCGTGTTCAACGGCGTCGCGGTCACCAAGGACGGGCGCGTGTGGTCGCCTTCGACGCGCGAGCTCCGCCAGGTCGCGCCCGGCGGCGCCGATCGGGTCCTCGCCGAGCGCAACCGCCGCGACGCGCTCGTCGAGCAGGTCGAGCAGGCCGCCCAGGCCGAGCGTGCCGCGCAGGCGGAGGTCGAGCAGGCACAGGCCAAGGTCGCGGAGGCCGACGCCGCGCGCGACGCGATCGACCGCGAGGCACGCGCCGCCTCCCGCGCCCGCGACGAGGCCGCCGAGGCCGAGCGCCACGCCCGCTGGGTCATCCAGCAGCGCCGCAGCGCCCCCGACGAAGGCCCGAGCGCCGAGCGTCGCGCGCAGGTCGAGTCCGCGATCAAGACCGAGCAGCGACTCGCCGAGCGCGCCGACCGGGAACGGCAGGAGCGCGCCCGCCGGCTCGAGCACGAGCGCCGCCGGCTCGCCCGCGACAAGGCGCTCAAGCCCGTCGCCGACCGGCTCGCGAACGCGCTGCGGGCGACCGGCGAGGTCATCAAGACCCGCGTCGAGGTGCTCGAGGCCGAGCTCGCCGCCGACCGCGCCGCCGCCGACAAGCTCACCGCCGAGCTGCGCGAGTGCGCGGCGGAGGAGTCGCGCGTGCACCAGCGGCTCAAGCAGCGCGGGGAGGAGGTCACCCGCGGCGAGGTCAAGGCCCAGCAGGCGCGCGACCACGCGCAGGACGCCGAGGAGGAGCTCACGCGCCTCGCGACCAAGCTCGGCCTCGAGCCCGAGCCGTCGGCGGAGGCGCTCCCGGACAGCGAGCGCGACACGCTCACCACTCGGATCGAGCGCCTCCAGCGCCGCCGCGACGGGCTCGGCCCCGTCAACCCGCTCGCGCAGGAGGAGTACAAGGAGGCCCTCGAGCACGTCGAGGAGCTCGAGCGCCAGCGCAACGACCTCGAGACGGCGCTGAGGGAGCTCCAGCAGCTCATCCGCGACACCGACCGCCGGATCAAGGAGGCCTTCGAGGAGACCTTCGCCGCCGCGGCCAAGAACTTCGAGGAGGTCGTCGGCCACCTGTTCCCGGGCGGCCGCGGCAACCTGCGCCTCGTGCGCGAGGACTCCGGCCCGCGCCCGGTCCTCGGTGGCGCAGGCGACGACGAGGCCCAGGCGCCCGAAGAGCCCGACCCCGAGGAGAACACCGGCGACGGCCCCGACGACAAGATGGGCGTCGAGATCGAGATCACGCCCGCGGGCAAGTCGACCAAGCGCCTGACGCTGCTCTCGGGCGGCGAGAAGACGATGACCTCGCTCGCCTTCCTGTTCGCGGTGTTCCTCGCCCGCCCGTCGCCGTTCTACATCCTCGACGAGGTCGAGGCCGCGCTCGACGACCTCAACATCGACCGCTTCCTGAAGGTGCTGCGCTCGTTCTCCGACCGCGCGCAGTTCATCGTCGTCACCCACCAGAAGCGCACGATGGAGGCCGCCGACAGCCTGTACGGTGTGTCCATGGCGGGCAACGGGGTGTCGAAGGTCATCTCGCGCAAACTTCCGCGGGCGGTCGAGGAGCAGGCGGCATGACGCACGACGAAGCCGTCTCGGACTCCTCGGACGTAGCGGGCTCGCTCGGCGTCACGTCGTCGACCGCGGTCGTCGGCTCGCTCGGCGTCGTGGGCTCCGCCGCCGTCGCCGGATCGATGGGGGTCGCGGGCGCGTCCGCCGTGACGGGCAGCGCCGGCGTCGCGGGCAGCTCGGTCGTCGTCGGGAGCGCCGGCGTCGCGCTCTCGATCGGCGTCGTCGGCTCCGCCGGCATCGTCGGCGGCATCGGCAACGTCGGCTGCAGCGCCTGCGTCGGCTGCATCGGCTGCATCAACTGCCACGGCTGCGTGGGCTGTATCGGCTGCTCAGGGCTCACCGGCGCCGTCGGCCAGATCGGCGTCCACAAGTGACGATCCGGCGCGCGATCCCGAACATGGTGGCCGACGATCTGGCGAAGAGCCGCGAGTTCTACGCGGGCTTCCTCGGCTTCGACGTGGCGATGGACGAGCCCGGCTTCACGATGTTCGCCTCGCCGTCGAACCGCACGGCGCAGATCACCCTCGCCGACAAGCACAACCCGGGCCAGGATCGCGGGATCTCGGAAGCGCACGTGAGCGTGGAGGTCGAGGACGTCGACGCGCTCCACGCGGAGGCGGTCCGCCGCGGCCTGGACATCGTCTACCCGCTCACCGACGAGCCCTGGGGCATCCGCCGGTTCTTCGTCAAGGACCCCGACGGCACCGTGATCAACGTGGCGATGCATCTCTGATGCTCGGTGGCGTCCCAGAGACCGCGCTCTGGACGCTCTACCACCGCTCGCTGGCGGCGCGGCAGGGTGTGCTGGACGACCCGAAGGCGATCGAGCTCGTCGACGAGATCGACTACCCCTTCAAAGCGCGCTTCGGCGGCGGAGAGACCGCGACCTGGCAGGGCCTGCGGGTCCGCGCCTTCGACAACGAGATCCGTCGCGTCCTGCACGACAAGCCGGACGCGACGGTGGTCGCACTCGGCGAAGGGCTCGAGACCCAGCGGTTCCGCGTGGACAACGGCCGCGTGCGCTGGATCACCGTCGACCTGCCGGACCTGATCGCGGTCCGCTCCCGCTACCTGGGAGGCGAGACGATCACGGCCTCCGCGCTCGACGTCGACGCCTGGGCGCACACGAAGCCCGACCTGATCACCGCCCAGGGCCTGCTGATGTACCTGACCCGCGACGAGGTCCACGGCCTGTTCGAGCGGATGCCGCCGGCGGAGGTCGTCTTCGACGTCGTCTCGCCCTGGCTCGCGAACCGCCGCCCGAAGCGCGACGCCTACGAGGCCCCGCCCTGGACCTGGAGCGCCGACAAGCGCGAGCTCGCCACGCTCCCGCTCAGCGACCTGCACCGCGTGCCGTTCCCGCACGCGGGGCGCTTCCTCGTCCCATTGCTGACGCGCGTCGTCCGCGCGATCGACGTCTACAGCGCGTGGACGATCGCCGCGAGCAGCTCGAACACGAGCACCCCGCCGACCACCAGCACCGCCGCCAGCAGCGCGAACGCGCCCAGCGCGAACCGCGAAGCCACCCGCGCGACCCGCCGCGACGTGTAACGCGTCTCGGTCGGCAGCCGCCGCTCGGCGACGACCATCAGCACCGCGCCCAGCAGCCCGGCGCCGTACTGCCGCCGCTCGGCCTCGCACACCCGCTCGCGCCAGCGCGTGGCCATCGCGCGCGCCTCGCGCCGCTTGCGCAGCGCCCGCCGCGGGAGCGTCTCCAGGCGAGACTCCCAATAGGTGAGCGATTCGCGTGCATCACCGAGAGCGGACATGGATTCCGAGGATATCCTGCGCCGGACCTTATGGCCCGTGATTGGTATGACCTGTTCGAGCTCGGCGCCCACGTCGCGTCGCCGCCTCCGTCTGAGCCTGAGCGCGAGGAGAGGCGCCGCGGCTTCTTCCGCCGCATGCGCGACAACATGCGCAAGACGCGCGAGGCGCTGCAGGCGGAGGTCCAGGCGACCCTGTTCACCGGCGACCTCAACGCCGACACGTGGGAGCGCCTCGAGGAGGCGCTGATCTACGCCGACGTCGGCGCCCGCACCACCGCCCAGGTGGTCGAGGAGCTCGAGCGCGAGGCCGAGGAGGGGTCCCTCGTCGGCGGCGAGGCGCTCACCAACCGGCTCGCGGAGCTGCTGGCCAAGCTCGCGCGCACGGGCGACGACAAGATCGACCTGCGGCCGGACCCGACCGTGATCCTCGTCGTCGGCGTCAACGGCACCGGCAAGACGACCACGATCGGCAAGCTCGCCTGGCACCTGCGCAACACGCTCGGCCTGACGGTCGTCGTCGGCGCGGCGGACACGTTCCGCGCCGCCGCGGTCGAGCAGCTCGAGCGCTGGGGCGAGCGCGCGGGCGTGGACGTCGTCAAGGGCCCGGAGGGCTCGGACCCCGGCGCGGTGGCGTTCGACGCGATCGCGCGCGGTCGCGAGCGCGGGGCGGACGTGATCATCATCGACACCGCCGGCCGGCTGCACACGCAGACGAACCTGATGGAGGAGCTCTCCAAGGTCCGCCGCGTCATCACCAAGCAGATGCCCGAGGCGCCGCACGAGACCCTGATGACCGTCGACGCGACCACGGGCCAGAACGGCGTGCGCCAGGCCAAGCTGTTCGGCGAGGCCGTCGGCGTGACCGGGATCATCCTCACCAAGCTCGACGGGACGGCCAAGGGCGGCATCGCGCTCGCGATCGCCAACGAGCTCGGGATCCCCGTCAAATTGATCGGCATCGGCGAGCAGTTGGAGGACCTGCGGCCCTTCGACGCCGACGACTTCGCGAAAGCCCTGCTGACCGCGTAACACGCGACGATCCAGCAGATACGATCGGAACATGGACCCGTGGGTGCTCTGGGTGATCGCGGCGGTGGTGCTCGCAATCGGCGAGATGGCCACGCTGAGCTTCTTCCTGGCGCCCTTCGCCGGCGGCGCGGCCGTGGCCGCGGTGCTCTCGGCGCTCGGAGCGGGGGCCACGATCGAATGGGCGGCGTTCCTGGTGGTCTCCGTCGTCCTGCTCGCGGCGCTGCGCCCGATCGCGCGCGAGCATCAACGCACCAAGGGCAAGGTCAAGATGAACACCGCGGCGCTGGTGGGGCAGACCGCGATGGTCGTGGAGCGGATCGCGAACGCCGAAGGCGTGGGCTGCGTGAAGCTCGACGGTGAGATCTGGACCGCCCGGGCGTTCGACGACGACGAGGTCATCGAACCCGGGACGAGGGTCCACGTGCTCGAGATCCGGGGCGCCACGGCGCTCGTCAGCCAGTGAGGGAGACCGCATGACCGCAGGTTTGATCGTTCTGATCGTCCTGGCGCTGTTCGTGTTCATCACCGCCGCCGCAGGGGTGCGGATCGTGCCGCAGGCGCGGGCGGGGATCGTGGAGCGGCTCGGCCGCTATTCACGCACGCTCGAGCCCGGGCTGACGTTGATCGTGCCGTACATCGACCGCGTGAAGCCGCTGATCGACCTCCGCGAGCAGGTCGTCTCGTTCCCACCGCAGCCGGTGATCACCGAGGACAACCTGGTCGTCGGGATCGACACCGTCATCTACTTCACCGTCACCGACCCTCGTGCCGCCACGTACGAGGTCGCGAATCCACTGCAGGCGATCGAGCAGCTGACGGTGACGACGCTGCGCAATGTGATCGGCGGCATGACCCTCGAGGACACGCTGACCTCGCGCGACTCGATCAACAACGCGCTGCGCGCCGTGCTCGACGAGGCCACCGGCCGCTGGGGCATCCGCGTCAACCGCGTCGAGCTCAAGTCGGTCGAGCCGCCGCGCACGGTCCAGGAGGCGATGGAGAAGCAGATGCGCGCCGAGCGCGACCGCCGCGCCACGATCCTCACCGCCGAGGGCGTCAAGCAGTCCCAGATCCTCACGGCCGAGGGCGAGAAGCAGTCCGCGGTCCTGCGTGCCGAGGGCGCGCGCACCGCCGCGATCCTCAAGGCCGAGGGCGAGGCGAAGGCGATCGAGACCGTCTTCGGCGCGATCCACGACGGCGCCCCCGACCAGGCGCTCCTGAGCTACCAGTACCTGCAGATGCTCCCGCAGCTCGCCCAGGGCAACGCGAACAAGGTGTGGGTGATCCCGTCGGAGTTCTCGCAGGCGCTCGGCAACGTCGTCTCGAGCTTCACCGACGGCGTGCCGGCCAAGGCCAAGCCGCGCCCGCGCAACATGGACGAGATCGACGCCAAGGCCGCCGCGGACGCCGAAGAGGCCGCCCGTGCCGCCCGCGAGGCGACCGAGCTGGCCAACGAGACGACGTCGCCGGTCCCGCGCGAGATCCCGCCGCCGCCCAGCCCGCCGGCGCCCGACGCCTAGCCCCACGATCATCCGACCTTAGGCGCGGCCTCGTGCCGCGCCCCCGCGCGGCCCGCCCGCGCGCCGCCTACTCCGGCTTCGCCCGCAGGCCGTCCAGCGCGATCGCCAGCACGCGGTCGCGCTGCGAGTCGTCGACGTACTTGGCGGCGACGATGCCTGAGACCATGCGCAGGACGTCGTCGAACTCGACGTCCGGGCGGATCTCGCCGGACGCCTGGGCGCGCGCGAACAGCGGCTTGCTCGCGTCGAACATCGCGGCGCGGCAGGCGCTGAACATCTCGGAGTCCTTGTTCAGGGCCTCCTTCATCGCCATCTTCGTCGCCACGTAGTCGGTGAAGTTCTCCAGCCAGGCGGCGAAGCCGTCCCACGGCTCCATCGCGTAGAGCTGGCGGGCGCTGTCGCACAGCTCCTCGACTCCGCCGACGTAGACCGACGTGAACAGGTCCTGGCGGGTCGGGAAGTTCCGGTAGAGCGTGCCGATGCCCACGTTCGCGCGGCGCGCGATGTCCTCCAGCGACGCGTCCGTCCCGTTCTCGGCGAACACTTCCCGCGCGGCCGCGATCAGGGCGTCGAAGTTGCGCCGCGCGTCGGCGCGCTGCGGGCGGCGGACGGTGATGGGGAGGAGCGTTGGTGACTCGGACATTTTCTTCTCGGAGTGGAGGATAGCCTCCGCTATAGTGGAGGCAAGCCTCCGGAAACGTGGAGGCTGTCCTCCATTTTATCCCTTACGACCGAAAGACGAACGCCATTCTCACGCGTGACTCATCCCAGGAGGGCCGTCGTCGGGCTCCCCGTCCGGTCGACCGCCGGAACCGGCCGCTGGTCGCGGCCACCCGCCGTACGCTGCGCGACCGCGCGGACGCGGCACTGATCAACCAGTGGCTCTCCGAGCAGGCCACGACGCCACGGGCGCCCAAGACGCCCGCGGCGTAACGACCTCTTCCTCTCTCTCCCCTTGAATCAGGGCGGCCTCCGAGCCGCCCTTTTTCATGCCCCGAAGGCCTTCATCGCCTTGATCCGGTTGTCCGCGTCGAGCGCGGCCACCTTGTAGGACTCGGCGAACGTGGGGTAGTTGAAGACCGCGGTGACGAGGAAGTCCAGCCCGCCGGCACCGGCGGCCATCACGGCTTGCCCGATGTGGACGAGGTCGGTGGCGCTCGTGCCGAGCACGTGCACGCCCAGCACGGAGCGGTCCTCGGGGGAGACGAGCAGCTTCAGGATGCCGTCGCGGTCGCCGGAGATCACCCCGCGGGCGAGCTCGCTGAAGCGCGCCATCCCGGCGACGTAGGGAACCGCCTCGTCGGTCAGCTGCTCCTCGGTGCGCCCGACCATCGCCAGCTCAGGGATCGCGTAGACGCCGTACGGGATCAGCTGCGGCAGCGAGGCGACCGGCTGGTCGAACGCGTGCAGCGCCGCGATCCGGCCCTGCTCCATCGCGGTCGCGGCCAGGCCCGCGCCGCCGGCGACGTCGCCGACCGCGAAGATGTGCGACACCGCGGTGCGGTAGGCCTCGTCGACCTTGATCCGCCCGCGCTTGTCGCACTCCAGGCCGGTGGCGCCGAGCCCGAGCTTGTCCGTGTCGCCCTGGCGGCCGGTCGCGTAGAGCACGGTCTCGGACACGATCTCCTTGCCGGAGGCCAGCTTCAGCCGCGCGCCGCGGCCCTTGAGGGCCTCGACGGCGTCGACCTTCTCGCGCAGCCGGAACGTGACGTTGCGGCGCCGCAGCAGGTACTGGAAGGCCTCGCCGATCTCGGTGTCGAGGAAGCTCAGGACGCGGTCGCGCTGGTCGACGACGGTCACCTTGGTCCCGAGCGCGCCGAACATCGACGCGTACTCGACACCGATCACGCCCGCGCCCACGACGGTCATCGTGCGCGGGACGCGGCTCTCGAGCTTGAGCAGGCCGTCGGAGTCGATGATCGTCCGGTCGTCGAACTCGACCGTGGCTGGCCGGGCGGGGCGTGTGCCCGTGGCGATGACGATGCGGGCGGCCCGGATCGGGTCGTCCGAGCCGTCGAGGCGCACGGTGTGATCGTCCTCGAACGCGGCATCACCGGGCAGCAACCCGACGTGGTTGCGCCGGAACTGCTCGCGCGTGATCGCGGTCTCGGCCGCGACGACGGCGGCCGCGCGGTCGAGGAGTTGCTGAATCGCCTCACGCTCGGTCTCCTCGACCCGGCTCGGATCGAGCACGTCCAGAGGGCGCGTGGCGAGCTGCTCCAGGGTGGCCTGGCGCAGCGTCTTCGAGGGGATCGTCCCGGTATGGATCGAGACGCCTCCGAGGCGGTTTCGGCGTTCGGCAACGGCGACGCGTTTGCCGAGCTTGGCTGCTTGGATGGCGGCCTTCTGACCGCCGGGACCCGAGCCGATGACAAGAAGATCGAGCTCCACGGGCGCGAAGTCTCCTACAGTCTCAATTCATATGTTCGATTCGCTCTCGGAGAAGCTGCAAGGGACGCTCGCGGGGGTACGCCAGCGCGGCGCCCTGACCGAGGACGACATCAACAAGGCCATGCGCGAGATCCGCCTGGCGCTGCTCGAGGCCGACGTCAACTTCAAGGTCGTCAAGCAGTTCACGAGCGCCGTCAAGGAGCGCGCGCTGGGGATCGAGGTCACCAAGCAGCTCAACCCGGGCCAGCAGGTGATCAAGATCGTCAACGAGGAGCTGACCGCCCTGATGGGCGGCCAGTCCGCGGGCATCACCTTCTCGCCGCGCCCGCCGACCGTGATCCTCATGGCCGGCCTGCAGGGCTCCGGCAAGACGACCGCCACGGCCAAGCTGGCGAAGCTGCTCAAAGAGCAGAACAAGTCCTCGGTCGCCGTCGCCGCGTGCGACGTCTACCGCCCGGCCGCCGTCGAACAGCTGATCAAGGTCGGCGCCCAGGCGGGCGCGACCGTCTACGAGCAGGGCACCGACAAGGACCCGGTCGACATCGCCGGCTGGGCGCTCGACCAGGCCAAGCGCGACGGCAAGGACGTCCTGATCGTCGACACCTCCGGCCGCCTGCACGTCGACGAGGCGCTCATGCAGGAGCTGGCGAACATCAAGAAGCGCGTCAAGCCGCACGTCGTGCTGCTCGTCGTGGACGCCATGACCGGCCAGGACGCGGTCAACGTCGCCGAGCAGTTCGCCGAGGTCGCCCAGTTCGACGGCGTGATCCTCTCGAAGCTCGACGGCGATGCGCGCGGCGGCGCGGCACTCTCGGTCAAGGCCGTCACCGGAAAGCCGATCCTGTTCGCCTCGACGGGCGAGAAGCTGGGCGATTTCGAGAAGTTCCACCCCGACCGCATGTCGCAGCGGATCCTCGGCATGGGCGACGTCCTGTCGTTCATCGAGCGCGCGGAGCAGCAGGTCGACGAGGACGAGGCCAAGGAGCTCGAGCGCAAGCTCCGGAAGAACCAGTTCACGCTCGAGGACTTCCTCGACCAGCTCAAGAAGATCCGCCGCATGGGGCCGCTCACGTCCCTGCTCGGGATGATCCCGGGCCTCGCGGGCCACCAGCTCTCGAAGATGAACGTCGACGAGTCCGAGCTCGATCGCGTCGAGGCGATCGTGCTGTCGATGACCCCGTACGAGCGCCGGCATCCCGAGCTGATCAAGGGCTCGCGTCGCCTGCGCATCGCCAAGGGCTCGGGCACGACCGTCCAGCAGGTCAATCAGCTGGTCAAGCAGTTCGACCAGATGCGCAAGCTCATGCGCGGGATCCAGCAGGGCAAGATGCCCGACCTGGGTCAGCTGATGAGACAGCGTTAGCTCACCGCGCGCCCACTTCGCGGCGGACCCGCCGCGGTGATCCGCTATCCTGCCGCGCCGATATGGCAGTCAGCATGCGACTCACCCGCGTCGGCGGGAAGAAGGACCCCCAGTGGCGGGTGGTCGTCGCCGACCGCCGTTCCCCGCGGGACGGTCGGTTCATCGAGACCCTCGGTCGGTACAACCCGCAGACCGAGCCTTCCACCATCGTCCTCAATGAGGAGCGAATCCAGTACTGGCTCTCCAAGGGCGCCGAGCCCTCCGAGCCCGTCCAGAAGCTCCTCAAGACCCAGGGCATTCAGCCCGCCAACCGCTAAAGCGCTCCCTTTGCGCGAGCTGCTCGAGTACCTCGCTAAACAACTCGTCGATCATCCCGAAGGGGTCAAGGTCGAGGAGTTCGAGGAAGATGACGGCACGCTCGTATTGGAGCTCTCCGTGGACGAGGATGACTACGGACAGGTCATCGGACGAGGCGGCCGGACCGCCCAAGCCCTCCGCACGGTCGTCAAGGCCGCCGCGGTCAAGGACAACCGCCGCGTCCTCGTCGACATCGTCGAGTGATCACCTGCGGGTCGGCCGGATCGGTCGCCCGCACGGTCTCGACGGGTCCTTCTACGTCGCCGAGCCCGATCCGGCGCTGCCGGGCGGTGACGGTGTCGTCTTCGTGTTGGGTACGGCTCGCCGCGTGGTTCGGCGCGCCGGCACGACCGAGCGCCCGATCCTGCGGTTGGAGGGGTCCTCGTCGCGCGACGACGCGTTGGCGTTGCGCGGCAACGAGCTGACGATCCCGCGAACCGAGGCTCCGCTGGAGGAGGGCGAGTACTGGGCGTCCGACCTCGCGGGCTGCACGGTCGTGGATGGCGACGTCGTCGTCGGCTTCGTGCGCCAGATGAGCGCGCTGCCCTCCGTCGAGGTCCTGGAGGTCGACCGCGCCGACGGCTCGGAGTTGCTCGTGCCGATGGTGCGCGACTGCATCCGCTCGATCGACATCGAGGCGCGCCGCATCGACATCGACCTGGACTTCCTCGGTGAAGGCTGACGTCTTCACGCTGTTCCCGCAGTCGTTCGACTGGTTCCGGACCCAGCGGCACGTCGAGAACGCGTTGTCGTTGGGCCACTCGGTCGAGACGGTGGATTTCCGGGCGTCGACGCCGCTGAAGTGGGGGCAGGTCGACGACACGCCGTTCGGCGGTGGCGCGGGGATGGTCCTGCGGGTGGACGTGATGGAGGCGGCGCTGCGTGACCGCTACGGGGAGGATCCCGTGGCCTTGCGGTCTTCCCGCCGCGTCATCGCCTTGACGCCGACCGGCCGTGTCTTGGACGACGCCCTCGCCACCGAGTTGGCGTCGTGCGACGAGCTCACGCTGCTCTGCGGGCGCTACGAGGGCTTCGACGAGCGCATCCTCGAGCACTTCGTGACCGAGCAGGTCTCGATCGGCCGCTACGTGCTGGCCGGGGGAGAGCTCGCGGCGATGGTCGTGCTCGACGCCGTGCTGCGCAAGCTCCCGGGCGTCCTGGGCAAGGATGCGTCGGCCGTCGAGGAGTCGTACTCGGAGGCACTGGAGGGCGCACCGGAATATCCGCACTACACCCGCCCCGCGGATTGGCGTGGCTGGGCGGTTCCGGACGTCCTGTTGTCCGGCCACCACGCCCGCGTGGATGAGTGGAGGCGCGAGCAATCACGGAAGCGCGCCGGCCGTCCGCTACCATGAGCGACCGCCGCGAGGCCGATCCTCGCGCGCCTTCTTATCGCTTATGAGCACCGTTATTGACACCCTCGAGCGCAATCAGTTGCGCCGCGTCCCCCGCTTCCAAGCCGGGGACCGCGTCAAGGTCCACTTCCAGGTCATCGAGGGCACGCGGCGCCGCACGCAGGTCTTCGAAGGCGTCGTCATCAAGCGCCAGGGCGAAGGCGTCCGTGAGACTTTCACGGTTCGCAAGCAGTCCTTCGGCGTTGGTGTCGAGCGTACGTTCCCGATTCACTCGCCGAAGATCGAGAAGATCGAAGTCGCCGCCCGCGGTGACGTCCGGCGCGCGAAGCTCTACTACCTGCGCGGCCGCGTCGGCAAGCGTGCCCGCGTCCGCGAGCGCCGCTACACCGGTCCGGAGGAGGTCGTCGAGCGCGGCATCCTGTACGACCCGGCGGCGGAGGCCGCGGCTGCGGTCGACGCCGAAGTGCCCGGTGAGGCCGTCGACGAGCAGGCGCTCGCCGAGGCCGAAGTCGTCGAGACCGACGCGTCCCCGGACGCCGAGGCTGCGGCGGCCACCGGTGACGAGCAAGCAAGCTAGGGAGTACAAGAAGGTGGCGACCAAGAAGGGGTCGTCCTCGGCATCGGGCTCCCTCCTCGAGCTGATCATGATCGTGGCGGTTGCCCTCGGCCTGGCCCTGGGCATCCAAGCCTTCCTGGTCAAGCCGTACCGGATCCCGAGCGAGTCGATGGTCCCGACCCTCCAGGTCGGCCAGCGGGTGCTCGTCAACCGCATCGGCGCCCGCTTCTCGGACCCCGACGTCGGCGACGTCGTCGTCTTCCACCCGCCGGCCGGCGCCGAGCAGGACAACACCTGCGGCTCCGGCCAGCCGCCCGCCGGTCAGCCGTGCGACAAGCCGACCTCCGACCGCGCGGACGTGAACTTCATCAAGCGCATCGTGGCCGGCCCGGGCGACAAGCTCCGGATCGACAACGGCAGGGTCGTGCTGAACGGCAAGCTCCAGAACGAGCCGTTCGCCGAGCCCTGCGGTGGGGGCGAAGGCTGCGACTTCCCGACCGAGATCACGATTCCAGCCGGGATGTACTTCATGATGGGCGACAACCGTGGCTCCTCTGACGACAGCCGTTTCTGGGGACCAGTCCCCAAAAAGTGGATCATTGGCCAAGCCTTCGCGACCTACTGGCCGCCGAAGCGCATCGGCCTCCTCTAAGAAGTCGGCCGGCTCCCGGCTGTTCCGCTTCGACCGTGGCCTCGGCTACCGGTTCGTCGCCGGCGCGGACGAGGCCGGCCGGGGCTGCCTCGCCGGCCCGCTGGTCGCCGCAGCGGTCCTGTTCGACTACGAGACCCTGTCTCTGTCGGACCGCCGCTCTTTGAGTGCGCTGAACGACTCCAAGCAGCACACGATGGAGATGCGCGAACTGCTCTACCCGCGGGTCATGCGGGCCGCCGTCCGCGTTTCCGTGACGTCGCGCTGCGTGCGCGGCATCGACGAGCGGGGGTTGCACAAGACCAACCTCGCGGCATTGTCGGACATGCTCCGCCGCGTCGGCGTCTCCGGAGGCATCTGTCTCTCCGACGGCTTCCCGGTCCCCGCCACCGGCTTCGAGCAGCGCCACGTCGTGGGCGGCGACGCCACCTCGGCCGCAATCGCCGCCGCCTCCGTGATCGCGAAGGTCACCCGCGACCGCTTCATGCAACGCATGGAAGAGCGCTACCCGGGCTGGGAGTTCGGCGCCCACGTCGGCTACTCCACCCCCGAACATCGCGCCGCGATCGAGAAACTCGGCGTCTCACCCCTCCATCGGCTGTCGTTCCAGTCGATGGCCTACCAACAACTCGCCCTCTAGCCACTCCGCGCGAGTCCGCGCGCCGGCGCCGCCATGCGCGCCGCGCCCCCGTGCGCTCCCGGCCGCCGCGCGCGCAACGCCGCCTCGCGCGCCGCGCCACGCTACGCCACCGTGCGTGCCGCGCCCCGCGCGCGCCCGGCCGCCACGCGCGCCGCCGCCACGCGCGCCGCGCCGCGCCACCGCGCGCGCCCGGCCGCCACGCGCGCCGCGCCACCGCGCGCGCCGCGCCGCGCCACCGCGCGCGCCCGGCCGCCACGCGCGCCGCCGCCACGCGCGCCGCGCCGCGCCACCGTGCGCGCCGCGCCCCCGCGCGCCGCCCGGCCGCCGCGCGCGCCGTGCCACCTTGCGGCTCGCCGCATCGCGCCGCCTCGGGCCGCCGCCACCGGGCCGCCTCGGGCCGCCGCACCGCCTCGCGCGCCGCGCCGCCCGTGCCGCCCGCTGCGCCGTGCCTCTCTCCCGGCCGGCTCGTCGGCCCGCGCGCCGTTGCGGTCACCCGTCACGCTTGCGGCCCCGCCTGCCGACCGCGTCGCATCATGCGCACCCGGCAACCTCTCGCCGCCCCGCAGCGAACCCGACACACAAAAGGCACACATTTGGTGCACTTTCGTCGCAAATACGCGTAGAGCCGTAGCGGGCCCCGGCCATAGCTTGCCCGGCCATGACAGACGTCCGGCACACGGCGGGCAGACGAGGCGAGGATCTCGCCGCCGAGCACCTCGAGCGCCTCGGCTTCCAGGTCCTCGCCCGCAACCACCGGACCCGCTTCGGCGAGCTCGACCTCGTCGCCTACGACGGCGAGACCCTCGTCTTCGCTGAGGTCAAGACCCGCCGCTCCGGCGCCCGGGAACCCTGGGAGAGCCTCCACGAGCGCAAACGCACCCAAGTCCGCCGCATGGCGATGGCCTGGCTCAAGGACAGCGCCGATCGCCCCTCCAGCCCCCACCTGCGCTTCGACGGCATCGCCGTCCTCCTCGACACCAAGGGCGACCTCATCCGCCTCGACCACCTGGAGGCCGCGTTCTGATGCGCCCCACGACCACGCCATCTCACTCCGCTACCGCGCCATCTCGCCCCGGTGTCGCGTCCGTCCCAGCCGCCCGGCGCGCCGCCGCTCCCGCGCTGACCGCGCGCCCCGCCCGCCCGCCGTCTCTCCCGGCCGACACATCCACACGCCTCGCCGCCGCGTCCGTCTCAACCGCACCTCACGCCACCACGCCACCCGGCCCAACCGCCCGCCTCGCGCCCCCGCTGCGCATCGCCGCCCAGCGGCGGATCGTCGCGCTTCGCAGTTCCTCCCCGATCGCGCCGGCGGTTGAAGGGGCCGCCGGCGCGATCATTCCCCGCGTCTCACCCCGCGGTCGCACGGCCGCAACGCTCGTCGCCGGTCCCGCCTGTGCGCCTGTCGGCGCCGCAGTGGAAGGTGGGGCCTGATGCTCGCCCGCGTTGCGACCTTCGCGGTCGACGGGGTCGACGCTCGGCGGGTCTGGGTGGAGGCCGACATCCGGCAGGGGCTGCCGGCGTTCACGGTGGTCGGGCTCGCCGACAAGGCCGTGCGGGAGGCACGTGAGCGCGTGCGGGCGGCGATGGTCAACTCGGGCTACGAGTTCCCGCTGCGCCGCATCACGGTCAACCTCGCGCCCGCCTACCTGCGCAAGGTCGGCCCGGCGTTCGACCTGCCGCTCGCGGTCTCCCTCCTGGTCGCGTCCTACCAACTCGAGCCCGAGAAGGTCGAGGGCTGCGCGATCGTGGGGGAGCTGTCACTGACCGGCGAGGTGCGCGCGATCCGCGGCGCGCTCGCCGTCGCCGAGGGCGTCCGCCGCGCTGGGCTCCAACGGATCGTGCTGCCGAGCTCACGCGCCCGAGAGGCGGCGCTCGTGCCGGACATCGAGGTCGTCGGTGTCGGCTCGCTACAGGAGCTGGTCGCGACCCTGCGCGGCGACGCGGAGCCCCAAGCCGTCCCCGACCAGCCCGCAGACCCCGACGAACCGGAGGCCGAACTGGCCGACGTGCGCGGCCACAACGGCCTGATCCCCGGCCTCGAGGTCGCGGCGGCCGGAGGGCACAACCTGTTTCTGCAAGGCCCGCCCGGTACGGGCAAGACGATGATCGCCCGCAGGCTCCCGTCGATCCTCCCGCCGCTAGCGCCCGAGGAGGCGATCGAGGTCACGCGCATCCAGTCGATCGCGGGCCTGAGGGGCGCCGCCGGGCTCGTCACCGCGCGCCCGTTCCGCGCGCCGCACCACACGATCTCGGCCGCCGGCCTCGTCGGCGGCGCCAACCCGCCGCAACCGGGCGAAGCGACCCTTGCGCACCGCGGCGTCCTGTTCCTCGACGAGCTGAGCGAGTTCGCCCGCCCCAGCCTGGAAGCGCTGCGCCAGCCACTCGAGGACGGCCGCGTGACGATCGTCCGCGGCCAGCACGTCATGGTGTTCCCGACGAGCTTCATGCTCGTCGCCGCGTCGAATCCCTGCCCCTGCGGACGAGGCGGCACCCACTGCGAGTGCAGCCAGGTCGATCTGGCCCGCCACCGCCGGCGCCTGTCCGGCCCGCTGCTGGACCGCATCGACATCCTGATGCGCGTCGAGCGCCCGCCCGCCGACGCCCTCCGGCGGCAGATCGCGCCCGCCTCCAAGACCGTCCGCGAGCGGGTGATCGCGGCGCGCGAGCGCCAGCTGCACCGCCTCGCCGACCATCCCGAGGTCTGCAACGCCCAGCTCACGTCCCGCCAGATCCGCGAGGTCGGCAAGGTCACGCAGACCGCACTGAGCCTGCTCGGCGAGCTCTACGACCGCCACACGCTGTCCGCCCGCGGCCACACCCGCATCCTCCGCGTCGCCCGGACGGTCGCTGACCTCGACGGGGCGGACGAGGTCGGAACCGAGCACGTGAGCATCGCGACGAGCCTGCGCTTCGACGACTCCCACCAGCTCGCGGAGGCGGCATGACCGCCTGTGACGAGTGCCTGCGCCGCACGGACCTCATCGCCGCCCTGGCCGGCCGGCTGCAGATCGAGTTCAAGCAGCGCTCGGCGCCCGGCCGCGTGCTCGCGCTGCCGGACGAGGACCTGCTCGAGCTCGCGCACGGCGAGGCGCGCCACCGCTACGCCCACTTCGACCCGAGCGCGGCCCGCGAACGAGCCACCGACGCCGGGCTGTGGACCGTCTGCCGCTGCGTCGACGACTACCCGGCACCGCTGCGCGACCTCAGCGACCCGCCCGCGGTCATCCACGGCCTCGGCAGCCTGGCCCATGAGGAGGAGGCGATCGCCATCGTCGGCGCACGCCGCGCATCCTCATACGGGCTCGAGGTCGCAGCCGCGCTCGGAAGAGGCCTCTCGGCCGCGCGAGTGCCTGTGGTCTCCGGGCTCGCGCTGGGCGTCGACTCGGCCGCCCACGAAGGCGCGCTCAAAGCGCCGGGGAGCACGATCGGCGTCCTCGCCGGCAGCGCCCACACCGCCTATCCGCGGCGAGGCTGGCAGCTGCACGCCGCGGTCGCCGAGCGTGGCGCGGTCATCTCGGAGATGCCGCCCGGGTCGGAGACACACCGGTGGTGCTTCGTCGCCCGCAACCGCATCATCGCCGCGCTCAGCGCCGCCACGGTCGTCGTCCAGGCGACCGAGCGCTCCGGCTCGCTCACGACCGCCGACTTCGCGGCCGAGCTGGGCCGCGCGGTCGGCGCCGTCCCCGGACTGGTCACGTCACGCCTCAGCACGGGCACCCACGGCCTGATCCAGTCGGGCGCACCGCTGATCCGCGACGCGGCCGACGCGCTTGAGCTGCTCGGCCGGGACTACGTCCCGCAGCCACCGCCACCCGTCGCGCTCGCACCCACGCTCAGACGCGTCCTGGACGCCGTCGAGGACGGCACGCTCACCCACCTCAACCGCACCCCCGAGCAGGCACGCGCCGCGCTCGCCGGGCTGGCCGAGCTCGAGCGCCTCGGCCTCGTGCGCCGCGGCTACGCCGGGCGCTGGGAACGGACGGTCAGCGCATGACCCAGGTGTCCTTGGCCCCGCCGTTCTGCGAGGAGTTCACCACCAGCGCGCCCTCCGAGCGCGCGACGCGGGTCAACCCGCCGGGCAGGACGCGCGGGGTCGCGCCTTCGCCCAGGAACACGAACGGCCGGAGGTCGATATGACGCGGCGCCAACCGTCCCCCCTCGACGACCGTCGGGTGGGTGGAGAGCATCACCATCCGCTGCGCGATCCAGGCGGAGGGCTCGGCGATCACCTGCTCGCGGGTGGCCTCGATGTCCGCCCGCTCGGCGTGCGGGGCGATCAGCACGCCGACGCCCCCGTGACCCGCCCGGGGTTTGAGCACGAGCTGGTCGAACACGTCGAGCGCTTCTTCGAGCTGCTCCGGCTGTGCGAGGTCGTAGGTGGGGACCGAGCGCAGGACCGGCTCCTCGCCGACGTAGAACCGGATCATCTTCTCGACGTAGGCGTGGGTGAGCTTGTCGTCGGCGACGCCGGTGCCGTACTGGTTGACGAGCCCCAGCTTCCCCGCCTTCACCGGCTCGATCAGCAGCCGGCCGATGTCGGAATCGAGCCGGTCGGCGTTCGTGCGCCGGTAGATGACGTCGATCCGCCGCGGCTCGCGAAGCCCGCGCTCGCGCAGCCACAGCTCGCCGTCGCGCACCTCGAGCTCGTCGAACGTGACCAGCGGGATGCCGACCTGGCGCGAAAGCCACGCGTGCTCCCAGTACGCCGAGTTGTGCTCGCCGTCCGTCAGCACGGCGGCCAGCGGCGCGCGCCGGCCGCGGGCGTTCTCCGGCGCCACGGCCCGCAGCGCGTCGGTGAGCAGGTCGATCTCGCCGTCGAGCGGGCGCGGCGTCGCCCCGGGCGGGATATCGATGTGCTCGAGCAGGGCGCGGCGCGTGGCGTGCAGGTAGGCGAATCCGCTCGGCGTGCGGACGTTGTCCTCCAGCACAAGCCACTCGCCCTTGTCGTCGCGGACGATGTCGAGGCCCGCGACCCCGATCCACACACCGCTCGCCGGCCGCACGCCCCGCATCGCCGGCTCGTAGTAGTCGGCGGAGGTGACGACCTCGCGCGGGATCACGCCCTCGGCGACGATCCGCTGGTCGCCGTAGACGTCGGCCACGAAGGCGTTGAGCGCGCGGACGCGCTGGGCGAGCCCGCGCTTGACCGGCTCCCAGTCGGCCGCGGTGATCACGCGCGGGACCGGGTCGACGTAGAACTGCAGATCGCCTTCGAGCGACGAGAAGCGCACTCCCGAGCGCTGGAGCGTGCGGCTGACGCGGCCCGGAAGCTCAGCGGGATCGGCCCGTGCGACCGCCTCGAGGCCGGCGCGCGCGTGGGCGCGCGGAACCCCGTCGGCGGAGAACGCCTCGTCGAAGACGCCCTCGCTCACCGAGTAGCCGGCGAGCAGGTCATCCGCACGCGCTGGGGCCATCGGCGAGAGCCTGACAGAACAGAGGTCCAACGCGCTCCGCCCGGCGGTCCTAATCTGACACGGGTGTCTGTTCCCGCCGTTCTCTCGATCGCCGGCTCGGACTCCGGCGGCGCCGCCGGGATCCAGGCCGACCTGAAGGCCTTCGCCCGCTGCGGCGTTCACGGGATGACGGCGATCACGGCGTTGACGGCGCAGAGCACCGTGGGCGTGACGGCGATCCATCCGGTGCCGGGCGAGTTCATCGTCGAGCAGGTCCGGGCCGTGGCCGACGACATCGGCGTGGACGCGGTCAAGATCGGCATGCTCGGCACCGCCGAGACCGTGCGCGCGGTCCGCGAGGCGCTGTCTCACCTCGATGACGGCGTGCCGATCGTCATCGACCCGGTGATGGCCGCCGAGTCCGGAGCCGTGCTGCTCGATGACGATGCCCGCGCCGCGATCGTCACGGAGCTGCTCCCGCTCGCGACCGTGATCACCCCGAACCTGCCCGAGGCGCGCGTCCTGGCGGCGAGCGCCTCGCGACCCGCGACGGCGGGCGACCCCTCGGCCTGGCGCGGCGTCGACGCCGCCGGGCGTGACGACGTCGAGGACCTCGCACGGGCGCTGCATGAGCTCGGACCCGCCAACGTCGTCGTCACCGGAGGACATCGGGATGAGGTCACCGATGTCTTTTTCGACGGAACGAGCATCACTTTTCTGTCCGGCGAGCGGCACCCTGACGGTGCTGCTCACGGGTCTGGATGCACGCACTCGAGTGCGCTCGCGGCGCACCTGGCGCTTGGCTATAGCCCGCTCGACGCGGCGCGGGAAGCGCGGCGGGTCGCCTCGGAGGCGGTGCGCGACGGGCATCGCGGCATCGGCCGGGGAGCGGGTCCGGTGAACGTGCTCGGCGTGGGGGTGGGGTGGACGGATGCCCGGCGGACCGGCGCGTCGCGCGTGACATAATGCGGATATGAAGTTCCTGCGCATGCGCCCGGGATATGGCGAGCAGCTGATCGCCGAGGGCGACGTCGAGGTCGGCGAGGACGAGCAGATGCTCGTCGAGGAGTTCCGGCGCCAGCTCGAGCAGGGGATGTGGGCGGCGATTCCGGTCGAGAACGCCTCTGGCAGGCGCGAGGCCGAGATGGTGCGGGCGTTCGAGGACATTCCGCGCGCCGCCGATCGGGTCATCTTCTTCCCGCGCGCCGCGGGCGGAGCGCAGTAAGCAGCTCGCGGTGACCGTCGCCCTCTGCGCCACGGCGATCGTCGTCATCGCACTCCTCTGGGAGGTCATGCTCCCGTATGTCAACCGGCGTCTGGAGCGCCGACGCGACCATCGCGCCGCGCGCGCGACCGGCGACGTGCACGCGTATGACCCGGGTCGCGAGCGCCGCGCCGAGCAGCGCGCCCGCGAGCTCCTGAAGTCGTGCGTGAACGAGGAGGAGTGGGAGATGTACCGCGACCTGGGGCTGATCCGGGTCTGGGGCGGTGAGTCGCTCGACAAGGAGCTGCGCGGCGTCCCCTACGCGTACCTGGTCTACCCGCACAAGCCGATCGTGGCCTACCTGCCGCAGACCGGCCGCCTCCTGAACGAGTACTGCGTCGAGTTCCCGGACGAGTCCAAGCCCTACGGCAGCGCCCGGCTCCCGGACTCCGACGACGTGCTCGCCAAGTGGATGGCGCTCAAGGGCGACGAGCGCCGCCTGATCTCCAGCGCCAACATGCACCTCCCGGGCCGCCAGGTCGACCCTCGCCAGGTCCAACGCGACATCTGGCGCCTCGGCCGGTGGGAGCGCGAGCGCCTCGAGCGTCACCGCCGCGCCTCCAGCGGCGCGGCGTAGACCCGCGCGCGATCGCGCGGCGGGTGCGAAGACCCTCGGCCGCGTCAGCTGACAAGAGCAGGGGGGTGGCGTACGTTTCGCCCCTGTACAGGGGCGAAACGTCAACCACCCCCGGCCACTGCGGCCCCGCCACGGAGACGCGGCGCGGCGGCGGCGCGCCGCCGGACGCGCGCCGGCGGGCGCGCGCCGGCGGGCGCGCGGCGGCGGGTGCGCGGCGGCGGGCGCGCGGCGGCGGGCGCGCGGCGGCGGGCGCGCGGCGGCGCAGCTCCGCGCGGCGCGAGCCGCCCACGGACGCGCGCCGCGGGCGCGCCGCGGCCCGGCTCGGGGCGGGCGTAGACTCGCGCGAATGTCCGCCGAGTTCGACCTCAAGCACCGCTCACGGCAGCTCACGGAGGGACGCGATCGCGCGGCCGCGCGGGCGTACCTGAAGGGCATCGGCTACGACGACGAGGCGCTGTCGAAGCCGATCATCGGCGTCGCGAACACGTGGATCGAGACGATGCCGTGCAACTTCCACCTGCGGGCGCTGGCCAAGTTCGTCAAGGACGGGATCAAGGCCGCGGGCGGGACGCCGATGGAGTTCAACACGGTCGCGATCTCGGACGGGATCACGATGGGGACGTCCGGCATGAAGACGAGCCTTGTCTCGAGAGAGGTCGTCGCCGACAGCATCGAGCTCGTCACGCTCGGACACTTCTTCGACGGCGTCATCGCGCTGTGCGCGTGCGACAAGACGATCCCCGGCACGGTCATGGCGCTCGCGCGCCTCGACGTGCCCGGCGTGATGCTCTACGGCGGCAGCATCCCGCCCGGCCACTACAAGGGCCGCGACATCACGATCATGGACGTCTTCGAGGCGGTCGGGGCGCTCGCGGCGGGCAAGATCACCGAGGAG
Source organism: Solirubrobacter soli DSM 22325 (assembly GCF_000423665.1). GTDB lineage: Bacteria > Actinomycetota > Thermoleophilia > Solirubrobacterales > Solirubrobacteraceae > Solirubrobacter > Solirubrobacter soli. The sequence continues at coordinate 127,564 of NZ_KE384073.1, forward strand.
GAGCTGGCCGACATCGAGGCGGCCGCCAGCCCGGGCGCCGGCGCGTGTGGCGGCCAGTACACGGCCAACACGATGGCGATGGCCTTCGAGATGATGGGCATCAGCCCGATCGGGCCGAGCCTCACGCCCGCCCAGGACGCGACGAAGTCCGATCACGCGTACGCGGCGGGCGAGTTGATCATGGACGTGCTCAGAAGGGGCCAACGGCCGTCCGACCTGATCACCAGAGAGTCGCTCGAGAACGCGATCCTCGCCGTCGCCGCGTCGGGCGGCTCCACGAACGGCGTCCTGCACCTGCTCGCGGTCGCGCGGGAGGCGGGCGTGCCGCTCGACATCGACGACTTCGACCGGATCGCCGAGTCCACGCCGTCCCTGTGCGACCTCAAGCCCGGCGGCCGCTTCGTGGCCACCGATCTGCACGCCGCGGGCGGGACCGCGGTGCTGGCGAAGCGCCTCAAGGAGCTCGGCCTCCTGCACGCGGACGCGCCCACCGTCACCGGCAAGACGATCGGCCAGCACGCCGACGAGGCGAACGAGGCGCCCGGCCAGGAGGTCATCCGCCCGGTCGAGAACCCGATCAAGAAGACCGGCGGCATCGCGATCCTCAGAGGCAACCTCGCCCCCGAGGGCAGCGTCGTGAAGCTCTCCGGCCACGAGCGCCGCCATCACACCGGCCCGGCGCGCGTGTTCGAGGGCGAGGAGGCGACGATGCGGGCCGTCACGAGCGGCCAGATCAACCCCGGCGACGTCGTCGTGATCCGCAACGAAGGCCCCGCGGGCGGCCCCGGCATGCGCGAGATGCTCGCCGTCACCGCCGCGATCGTGGGGGAGGGGCTCGGCGACTCCGTCGCCCTGATCACCGACGGCCGCTTCTCCGGCGCCACCCGCGGCTTCATGGTGGGGCACGTCGCCCCTGAAGCGGTGCACCGCGGCCCGATCGCCGCCGTCCGGGAGGGCGACACGGTCACGATCGACGTCGACAACCGCCGCATCGACATCGACATCTCAGACGAGGAGATCGAAGCCCGCCTCGCCGACTACGAGCCGCCCGCACCGACGGTCACGAAGGGCGTCCTGGCGAAGTACGCCGCGCAGGTCTCGTCCGCGTCGGAGGGCGCGATCACGCAGCCGGCACCGGCCCGCACGACCGTCGCAACCTAAAGGGTCAGGCCCCTTTAGGTTCGTCCATGAACTCCGAGAGCAGATCGTTGAACCGGGACGGGCGCTCGAGCATGGCCAGGTGGCCGGTGTCGTCGAAGACCTCGAGCCGCGCGTTGTCGCCGATCAGGCGCTTGAACTCGGACGCGTCCTCGACCGGGATCAGGATGTCGTTGCGGCCCCAGACGATCAGCGTCGGCACGTCGATCTCCGGCAGGCGGTCGCGGAAGGAGTAGCCGAGCACGGCGTCCAGGCCGCCGACGAAGCCCTTCGAGCCGGCGCCGACCACGAGCTCGGTGGCCAACGGGACCGACAGGCGCTCCGGGTAGCGGACGACGAGTTGCAGCGCGGCGCGACGAAGCCGCGGGCGGTTCACGACCGGCAGCTGCTTGACGCCCCCGCGCGCGGCGCCCACGGCCATCAGCCGGCCGACGGCCATGACGGGCTCGCGCCACATGTTCTCCGCCGAGATCCCCGCCGCGGAGATCAGCACGAGCTTGGTCACCCGCGTCGGGAAGGCCAGAGCGAGCTCGGCGCCGATGAACCCGCCCATCGAGTTGCCCACCACGACCGGTGACTCGATCTCCAGCCGCTCGCACAGAGCGTCGATGACCCGCGCGAACCCTTGGATCGAGATCCGGCCGGACGGCATCTCGGAGCCGCCGAACCCGGGGAGGTCTGGCGCGATCACGCGGTGGGTGCCCATGAACGCCGGGATGTTCAGCAGCCAGTTCTGCCAGAGCCCGCCGAGACCGTGGATGAAGAGGAGGGGAGGCGCCGAGGCGGGAGACGAGGCGGGCGGTCCCGTGTCGATCACGCGCACGCGGCGGCCGAGGATCAGCTCGGTTCGCGTCAACGACGGCCAATCGACCGTGATCCAGGTCGAATCGTCGCCGTCCGCGTACGTCGGATCCGGCGACGAGCGGACGAACGCGTTGGCGGGGAGCGCGCGTACCTGCCCGAGGAACCCCGACACGCCGCTACCGTACCAGCGGCCGTGCGCCTTGCGATCGACATCGATTCGACGCTGCACCCGTACTGGGACCAGCTCGCGGCGGTGGCGCGCGAGCGCTACGGGGTCGAGCTGCCGTACGAGACGCAGTTCACGTGGGCGATCGACCGGCTCGAGCCGGCGCAGCTGAAGGCGTGCGTGAAGGAGACGCACACCCCCACGCACGTGCTCGAGGCCGAGCCGTACCCGGGTGCGGTCGAGACGATCCGACAGTGGCACGCCGACGGCCACTTCATCCACATCACCAGCCACCGCGACGCCGACGCCCACCCGCACACGAGCGAGTGGCTGCACAACATCGGCCTGCCGCACGACGAGCTCTACTGCTCCGACGACAAGATCGCCCGCTGCCTCGAGATCGGGATCGACGTGCTGATCGACGACGCGCCCAGCACGCTCCAACGGGCGCGCGACCACGGGATCGTCGCGGCGACGCTCACCCACCCCTGGAACAAGGACGTCCCCGGCGTGATCAGCGCGGCGGACTGGCCGCGCCTCGCACAGAAGCTGCAAGCGGTGCTGGGATGAGCCGCGAGCTCCCCGCCCCACCGGACCACCGCGCGTACCTGCCCGCGGTCGAGCCGGAGCGCCAGGTCACCGACTGGGGCCGCTCCGAGCGGGTCGAGAACGCGCTCGACAAGACGGTCTACGAGTTCCTCTACCACTACTGGTTCCGCTGCGACGTCGAGGGGATCGAGCACGTCCCGAGCACCGGCGGCGCGCTGCTGGTCTCCAACCACGCGGGCGCGCTCCCGCCCGACGCGGCGATGCTCGCCAAGGCGATCAAGACCGAGCACCCGCGGCCGCGCCCCCTGCACCTCACGGTCGAGCACTTCTTCAAGGGATATCCGGGCCTCGGCATGCTCGTGTCCAAGCTCGGCGGCGTCCCCGCCCACCCGGCCAACGTGCACCGGCTCCTCTACGACGAGGAGCAACTCGTCCTCGTCTTCCCTGAAGGCCGCAAGGGGACCGAGAAGCTCTACAAGGACCGCTACCAGCTCAGGAGATTCGGTCGCGGGGGCTTCGTGGAATCGGCGATGAGAGCCCGCGCCCCGATCGTCCCCGTCGCGGTCGTGGGCGCGGAGGAGGCCATGCCCACCTTGGGCCACATCAAGGTGCTGCAGAAACTCACCGGCCTGATCTACTTCCCCGTCACGCCGCTCTTCCCGTGGCTCGGCCTCGCGGGCGCGGCCTACCTGCCCGCCAAGTTCCACATCCGCTTCCTCGAGCCGATCCCGACCGACCAGTGGGGCGATGAGCCCTGGATCGACACGGACCTCGTCCAGACCGTCGCCGAGGAGGTCCGCGCGCGGATCCAGGAGGAGCTGTACGAGATGCTCGCCGATCGGAAGTCGGTGTGGCTGGGATGAAACGGCGAGTCCTGATCACCGGTGTCAGCACCATCTGGGGCGGCCGCCTCGCCCAGGAGCTCGAGAAGGACCCGGACAACGAGGCGATCATCGGCGTCAGCCCTGACGACCCGTCCTGCCCGCTGGAGCGCACGGAGTACGTCCGCGTCGGCACGCAGCACGCGCTCCTGCGGCGGATCGTCCACGCCGCGAACATCGACACGGTCGTGGACACCCGCCTGATCGTGGACTCGACGACCGCGTCGGCGCGGGTCGCGCACGAGATGAACGTGCTCGGCACGATGAACGTGCTCGCGGCCTGCGGCGGGCCGGACTCGCCGGTGACGAAGGTCGTCTTCAAGTCCTCGGCGCACTACTACGGATGCGAGCGCGACGACCCCAGCTTCTTCACCGAGGAGATGCGACGCCCGCACCCGCCCAACACGAAGATCGAGGCCGACATCGTCGAGGCCGACGACGCGGTCCAGGAGTTCGCCGCGCGCAACCCCAAGGCCACGGTCACGACGCTGCGCTTCTGCAACGGCCTCGGTCCGGACGTGCACACGAGCCACTCGGCGCTGCTCAGCCTGCCGGTCGTGCCCGGCATCCTCGGGTTCGACCCGCGCTACCAGTTCGTGCACGAGGACGACATGGTCGGCGCGCTGCACCACGCCGTCGCGAACGACATCCCGGGTGTCCACAACGTGGCGCCCGACGGGGTGCTCGCGCTGAGCGAGGTCGCGAGCCTGCTGGGGAAGCCGTACGCGCCGCTGCTGCCGCCGATCGGTACTGCGCTGGCGACCGGACTTACCAATCGGATCGGCGTGCGCATTCCCGATGAGGTGCGCCGGCAGCTGCGCTACGGCCGCGGGCTCGACAACCGCCGGATCAAGCAGACGGGGTTCCGTTTCGACCTGACGACCCGGGAAACGGTGCAAGCGTTTGCAGCGGCTCTGCGCCTGAAACCGCTGCGCGAGAGCGGAGAAGCGCCATATCGCTACGAACGCGAAGTGGAGGAATTCCTCCGCTGGTCACCCAGCGTTCATAGAGACGAGTCAGGCAGCTGACGCGAAGAGCGGCTTGCAGGACTTCCCGTCCCGCCGCTGAGACGCCTACCATCTGCGGACCCAATGCGTACTCGTCTCATCGTTCTCGTTGCCTTCGTGGCATTCCTCGGCATCGGTGTGGTGGCCGGGGCGTATCTATACGACAACTCCAAGAAGGACCTGATCGCCGAGGGCGTGAAGGTCAACGGAGTACCGATCGGGGGCATGTCGCGAGCTCAGGCGGAGAAGAAGCTCTCCGCGACGCTGCTCGCCCCGCTCGACCGGCCGGTGAAGGCGACGTACAAGGACCACACCTACACGCTGACGCAGAAGGCGGCGGCGATCGGGATCGACATCCGCGGCTCGGTGGACAAGGCGCTCGCGCGCTCGCAGGAGGGCAACATGTTCTCCCGCTCGTGGCGCAACGTCCGCAACCAGTCGCTCAACCAGGAGCTGGCGGCGGAGGTCTCCTACAACAAGCCGGCGATCGACAAGCTCGTCAAGCGGGTGCGCAAGTCGCTCGAGAAGAAGCCGGTGGACGCGAAGGTCGATCTGACGAAGGGCTTCATCGACGAGCACGGCTCGAGCACGGGCCTGCGCGTCAAGTACAACACGCTGGCCAAGGAGCTCGAGTCGACGCTGCTCAGCCCCGGCAAGACCGACGACGTGGCGATCAGGACGACGGTCGTGCAGCCGAAGGTCTCGACCGCGCAGCTGGCCAAGAAGTATCCAGCCGTGCTGATCGTCGACCGGAACTCGTTCAAGCTCACGCTCTACAAGAACCTCAAGAAGGCCAAGACCTACGGGATCGCCGTCGGCCAGGTCGGGCTCGAGACGCCCGCCGGCCTGTATTCGATCCAGAACAAGGCGGTCAACCCGGCGTGGCACGTGCCGAACTCCGCATGGGCGGGTGATCTGGCGGGCAAGGTGATCCCTGGCGATGACCCGTCGAACCCGATCAAGGCCCGCTGGCTGGGCATCTATGACGGCGTCGGCGTCCACGGCACGTCCGACGACTCGTCGATCGGCTCAGCGGCCTCACACGGCTGCATCCGGATGCACGTACCGGACGTCGAGGAGCTCTACGACCAGGTCCCGGTCGGAGCGCCCATCTACATCGCCTAGTTCGTCCAGATCGACGGAGAGACCTCGCCGATCTCGGCGGGGTCGACTTCCTGCCAGCCCTGCTGCAGCAGGGAGGCATGGTGATCGGAGTGGCGAATGACGAGGGTGCCGATGAACACGCCCTTGGTCTCCTTGCGCATCACCGCGTACCACAGCGTGCTCGCGTCGCGATCGCCGCGGACCGCGTGCCACGGGAGCGCCGGCGGCTTCTCCGGCACGGCGAGGCCCCGCTCGATGAGCTGCTCGAGGGTGGCGACCTGACCGGTGGACGTGTCGATGAAGAAGGCGCTCACGCCCCCCAACACTACGACGGCGGTCTCCGAGCCCTGGCGCGCCGCGCTGCGGACGTTCGACGCCGACCTGCAACGGCGGGGCGCGGCCGACCGCACCCGCCGCGCGTACGGAACCGACGCCGCCGAGCTGGCGGCCTGGGCGACCGCCAACGGACTGACGCCCCAGCAGGTCGACTACAAGGTCCTCAGGCGCTGGGCGGCGCGGCTGAGCCAGCGCGGCGCGGCGCCGCGCACGATGGCGCGCAAGCTGGCGTCGACCCGCGGCTTGTTCCGCAGCCTGCTCGAGCACGGCGAGGTCACCAGTAATCCTGCTGACCTACTGCCTGCACCGCGGCTGCCACAGACACTGCCCAAGACCCTCAAGCCCGACGACGTCGCCCGCCTGCTGGAGAAGATCCCTGCATCCACGCCACTCGAGCAGCGCGACCGCGCCCTGTTCGAGCTCGCGTACTCGAGCGGTCTGCGGGCCGAGGAGCTCGTCGATCTCGATGTCAACAGCATCAACTTCGACCAAGAGCAGGTCCGTGTCGAGGGAAAGGGTGCTAAGACCAGGTTCGTGCCCACTGGTGAGCCGGCGTTGCGCAGCATCGCGACCTATCTGGAACGCGCCCGTCCGGCGTTGTCCGGCGCCGATCCCGAGCCCGCGCTCTTCCTCTCGAAGAGCGGCAAACGCTTGTCCACCAGCGACGTCCGGCGGCGCCTGCGGGTGTGGGCCCGGCACGCCGCCACGCAGACCGGCGTGCACCCGCACGCCCTGCGTCACTCCTTCGCCACCCATCTTCTCGAGGGCGGCGCGGACCTGCGGGCGATCCAGGAGATGCTGGGTCACGCCAGCATCTCGACGACCCAGGTCTACACTCGGGTAGAGTCCGCCCGGCTTCGGGCGGCATACGCTAAGAGCCACCCGCGGGCATAAAAGAGGCCGCTCTGGAGACCAACGTCAAAGCGATCGAGCTGAAGGACCTGTGGCGCCGGTATAAGACCGACGGCAGCGATAAGGCCCGCGAACAGCTCGTCGTCGCCTACTCACCACTCGTCAAGTACGTGGCCGGACGCATGTCGTCCGGATTGCCGGCGCATGTGGAAGAGGCCGATCTCATCTCCTATGGCCTGCTCGGCCTGATCAACGCGATCGAGCGTTTCGACCTCACCCGCGAGATCAAGTTCGAGACCTACGCGATCACCCGCATCAAGGGTGCGATCATCGACGAGCTGCGCGCCCTGGACTGGGTGCCGCGCTCCGTCCGTGCCCGCGCCCGCGAGATCGAGAAGGTCCACGCCAAGCTCGAGCACCAGCTGCACCGGACGCCGACGGACGAGGAGATGGCGCGGGCGCTGGACATCTCCACCGCGGAGTTCCAGGACGCGCTGGTCAAGATCTCGACGTCGACGGTCGTCGCGCTCGACGAGCTGTGGGCGGTCTCGGACTCCTCCGGCGACGCCGTCAGCCTGCTCGACACGCTGCAGGACCCGGACGCGCCGGACCCTGAGGCGCTGCTCGCGCAGTCCGAGGTCAAGGACCGCCTGGCGGACGCGATCGCGGCCTTGCCCGAGCGCGAGAAGCTCGTGATCGCCCTCTACTACTACGAGAACCTCACCCTCCGAGAGATCGGCGAGGTCCTCGGCGTGACCGAGTCGCGTATCTCCCAGCTGCACACCAAGGCCGTCCTGCGCCTGAAGTCGCGCCTCCAGGCCGACAATCTTCGCGACTAAGGGCACAAACTTCAGCGGCTGGCGGTAGCGTTCACCCCTCGGACATATCTCCGAGGGAGAGAGAGGTATAGGCAATGCCGCACGCCGCAGACAGGATCCGCAACGTGGCCCTAGTGGGCCACCGAGGGAGCGGGAAGACGTCGTTGCACGAGGCGCTGCTGTTTGAGGCGGGAGCGACGACGAGGCTCGGCTCGGTGGCTGACGGGACGACGATCTCGGATTCCGACGAGGACGAGAAGTCGCGGGGCATGTCCATCTCCGCGTCGCTCGCCTCGTTCGAGTGGCGCGACACGAAGGTCAACCTGATCGACACGCCGGGCGAGCCGAGTTTCATCGCGGACGCCTTGGGCGCGCTGCGCGTGTGCGAGTCGGCGATCTTCGTCGTCAACGGCGTGATGGGCGTCGAGGTCTCCACGCGGCGCCTGTGGGAGCGCGCGCAGGAGCTCCACGTCGCACGCCTGGTCTACGTGAACATGCTCGACCGCGAACGGGCCGACTACTTCCGGACGCTCGATTCGCTCAAGGAGGCCTTCGGGCCGCACGTGGTCGCCACCGAGATCCCGATCGGCGCGGAGCACGAGCTCAACGGCCTGATCGACCTCGTGGACATGAAGGCCTACACGTACGCGGACGGGACGGCGACCGAGATCCCGATTCCTGACGACCTGCAGGCGCAGGCCCAGGAGTACCGCGAGAAGCTGATGGACGAGGTCGCCGAGAACTCCGAGGCGCTGATGGAGCGCTACCTGGAGGGCGAGGAGATCTCCCACGACGAGATCGTCCACGCGCTCGAGGAGGGCACCGACACCGGCCACATCTTCCCGGTCACCTGCGGCGTCGCCACGACGCGGCTGGGCGCGAACCGGCTGCTGGAGGCGATCATCGACGACCTGCCGTCGCCGGCCCAGCACGAGCGCGTCCAGGTCGAGGAGGGCTTCCACCTCGAGCCCGACCCCGAGGGCGAGATGTTCGCCTACGTGTTCAAGACCCGCGCCGACCCGTTCGCCGGCCGGATCAACCTCTTCCGCGTCTACCAGGGCACGGTGACGCACGACACGCAGGTGATGAACACCCGCACCCACCACAAGGAGCGCATAGGCCAGCTCCTGGTCCCGCGCGGCAAGGACGTCAGCCACGCCGACGCGTTCGGCCCCGGCGACATCGGTGCGGTGGCCAAGCTCAAGGAGACCCACGCGGGCGACTGGCTGGCGGCGCGCGACCAGCCGATCCACATGCCGCGCATCAAGCTTCCGGCCCCGGTCATGGCGTTCGCCATGGAGCCCAGGAACAAGGGCGACGAGGACAAGGTGTACACCGCCCTGCGCCGGCTGCAGGAGGAGGACCCGACGATCGACCTGCACCGCGACGACCAGACCGGCGAGCAGATCGTCGCCGGCCTGAGCCAGATCCACGTCGAGGTGATCATCGACCGGATGAAGTCGCGGTTCGGCGCCGAGGTCACGCTCAAGCCGCCGCGGGTGCCCTATCAGGAGACGATCCGCGGCACCGCCAAGGCCCACGGCCGGCATAAGAAGCAGACCGGCGGCCGCGGCCAGTTCGGCGACTGCCACATCACGGTCGAGCCGCTCCCCGGCGGCGAGTTCGAGTTCGTCAACGCGATCAAGGGCGGCGTGATCCCGCAGGGCTTCATCCCGGCGGTCGAGAAAGGCGTCCTGGAAGCGATGCAGTCCGGCAGCGTGGCGGGGTATCCGGTCAAGGGCGTGCGGGTGACGCTCTTCGACGGCAGCTACCACACGGTCGACTCCTCCGAGATGGCATTCAAGCTCGCGGGCAGCCTCGCGATGAAGGAGGCCATGGCCCAGTGCTCGCCGGTGCTGCTGGAGCCGATCATGCTCGTCACCGCGTCCGTCCCCGAGGAGAACGTCGGTGACGTGATGGGTGACCTGAGCTCTCGGCGCGGGCGCCCGCTGGGCACCGAGGGCGTGGGCGGCATGACCGACGTCAAGGCCGAGGTCCCGATGAGCGAGATGCTCACTTACGCTCCGGATCTGCGCGCGATCACCGGCGGCCAGGGCGAGTACACGCTCGAGTTCCTGCGCTACGAGGAGATCCCGGCACACCTCGCGCAGAAGGTCGCCGACAAGGCCAAGGAAGAGGCGGAAGCGGTCGCATAAAGGCCTGCGGGGGCGAGGGATGCTCGTTGCTACCCTCGCCCTCCAAGCAATGGCCAGGACCCGCGACATCCGCACCAACCAGCTCGACATCGCCTGCGACGTCTGCGGGCGCACGCTGCTGCGCGGCGAGCACGCCGAGCACTACCTGGCGGGCGGCGAGCGGCGGATGGTCTGCGACCTGTGCACGGCCCGCGCGCAGCACGAGGGCTGGATCCGCGAGTCGGGCGCCGACGACCTCGAGATGCGCCACCCGCGCCACGAGCGCCGGCCGTTCATGGAGCGCCTGCGGGCCACCCGGCGCGAGCGCGCCCGTGAGGCCCAGCACGACGAGGTCGAGGTGTCAGAGCCGGTGACGCCGCTGCCCGAGGCGACGCTCCCGCCCCGGCGCGAGTCGCGCAGTCACATCCGCGCGGTGCCGACCAACGCCGAGCTGAAGATGCAGCGCGCGATCGACGTCTTCAACTCGTCCGACCACACGCGCACGGTCGGCGGCGTCGCCCGCTCGCTCGGCGCGCCGGGCGTGTGCGTGCGCCCGCGGCCGGAGCGTCCGGCGGTCGTCTCGATCACCGTGATGTGGGAGCTGTCCTGGTACCGCTTCGAGGTCGACCTCTCCGACGAGGCGGGCGGCGTGCGACGCGATGCGCAGGGCGACGAATTGTCCGAGCTGATACCGGAGGAGCAGGTGGTGAACGCCGCAGCCGACGAGCGTGGCGCACTTCACCTGCAAGTCAACACATGACCGATCGGTTTCCACCGGTCAAGGGGCTAGGATCGCGCTCGTGATCTATTGCGTCGTACCGGAGCCGTTGGCGGACGAGCTCTACCCCAAGCTCGCCGACTACTACGAAGACGATCCCAACGTGACGGTCATCGTCGACCGCCGCAAGAAGGAGCGTCGCCTGCCGGGGTCCACGGGTGGCGGCCAGCGGGAGATCCGCGACCGCAGACGCGCGAGGATCACGGGCGACTTCCCGCCCTTCGCTTCCGTCGAGTGACGCGGCTCCGCGCTACCAACGCGCGGAGAGGTTGAAGCCGGGGCGGCCCCTCCGCCCCACCCCGATCATCCGACCTTCAATCACCACCTTGCGGAGGAGCGGATGACCCGCAGGATCTCGTCGTCAGGGGAACCCTTGATGACAAAACCCACCGCGCCGGCGCGCATCATGTCGTACTGCGAGTTCGGTGAGTCATCGGCGCTGATGGCGACGATGCGCGCCTCGGGCAGGCCTTCGCGGATCTGAACCGCGGCCCGCGCGCCGCCGCCTCCGGGCATGTCGACGTCGAGCAGCACGACGTCCGGCCGCCGCCGCAGCGCGAGCTCGACCGCCTGGCCGGCGTCGACCGCCTCGCCCACGATCTCGAAGCCCGGCTCGCGCTTGATGATCGCGCCGAGCATCAGCCGCGAGACTGGATCGTCGTCGGCGATCATCAGCCGCAGCGCGTTCCCCGCCTCCCCGGACTGGAGGTCCTCGACACCGCCGGTCTGCTCGGAGCGCTGCCGCGCCGCCTCCGCGAGGTCGAGCAGCCCCGCCGGGTCGGGCGTGCCGCCCGCCGTGGTCACGATTCCGACGCTGACCGACGTTCCGTGCTCGACGGAGGCCTCGACCGCGCGCCGGAGCCGCGCGGCCGCGAGGTTGGCGGTGTCGAGCGCCTGCTCGGGCAGCAGCAGCACGAACGTCTTCGGCCCGGAGCGATAGACCGCGTCGCCGGAGCGGATCTCGGCCAGCAGGGCGCGGCCGGCGCGGCGCATGATGTCCGCGCTCGCGGGGTCCAGGCCGATCATCGCCACGCAGTACGCGTGCCCGTAGCGCACGACTCGGGCGCAGAGCGCCGCGAGGTCCTCGTCCAGCCGCGAACGCGATCCGGCGCCGGTCATGCCGTCGAAGCGGGCGTCGGCGTACATCTGGCGGTGCACCGACGTGATCCGCTCGGCCGCGATCAGTCCGCGCTCGATCTCCGCGGCGTCCGGCGGCTTGGACAGCACGTCGTCGGCGCCTAGCTGCACGGCCTCGCGCGACGCGGTCTCATCCGCCCGCCCGGTGAGCAGCATGATGTACGTGTACCCGGCCTCGGACGTGCGGATCCGCGCCGCCAGCTCCGACCCGCTGATGCCCGGCATCTCCCAGTCGGTGATCACGACCTCGGGCTTGAACATCTGGAAGGCGTTGAACGCCTCCGCGCCGTCCGACGCGTGCAGCGCGCTGTGTCCGAGGTGCTCGACGGTCGCGGCGACGGTCAGCCGCGTGCCCGGGTCGTCATCGACGATGAGGATCTTCATGAGGCGGTGCTCCAGTCCGTGTGCTGACCAGGCACCTCGCATGCGGATTGCAGTCCGGGCCCCTTTCGGCCGATGGATGGTACTGAGCGATGTCCCCTCGGTTCGCGACAACCAGTTTCCGTACCCGTTTGGGAGGACTCGGGCTGCCGATGGCCGTGGCGTTGAGTCTGATCGCGATCGTCGTCGGCGGGATGTTCGCGATCATGGTCGTCACGGTCCGGTCGCTCGACGCGACCTCCCGCGCACAGCGCTCGACGAGCCAGATGACCCAGGATGCGCTGGCGCTCGAGCGCCTCGTCGTCGACCTCGAGACCGGTCTGCGCGGGTACATGCTCACGGACGACCGGCAATTCCTCGAGCCGTACGAGCGCGCCCGCCAGGAGCTCGATCCGCGGCTCGCCGGCCTCGAGGCCGCGGCTCCGCCGCTCGTACGGCCGCGCATCGCCCGCATCGCCGAGGACATCCACAGCTACGTCGACGACTACACCGAGCCGCTGATCCGCGATCACGACGCCGACGCGCTCGAGGCCACGGCAGAGGGCAAGCGCCGGCTCGACAACCTGCGCGCCCAGTTCGCAGCGCTCAGCAGCGCGCAGGCCGCGATCACCGGCGCCCGCCGCGACAAGGCCCAGGCGCTGCGCCACCGCATGCTCGTGCTGGCGGCCGCCGGCGCCACGATGTCCGCGCTGCTGCTGATCGCGCTCGGGCTCGGGCTGCGTCGCATGGTGCTGCTCCCGGTGCGCCGCGTCGCCCGCGCCGCCGAGCGGCTCTCGCGCGGCAAGCTCGACACCCGCGTCCCCGCCAACGGCTACGGCGAGATCGGCCAGCTCGGCGCCTCGTTCAACACGATGGCCGAGGCACTCAGCAACCGCGAGCGCGACCTCAGCGTGCAGACCGACCGCCTGCAGGCGATCCTCGACTACACGACGACGACGATCTCGGTGAAGGACCGCGACGGCCGCTACCTGCTGGTCAACGACGAGTGGCGCCGCGCGATGGGGCAGGTCGGGGCCGACGTCATCGGGCACACCGACGACGACCTCTTCGAGCCCCAGATCGCCGCCGCGATCCGCGTCACCGACCTCGACATCCTGCGCAGCGGCGAGGCCGCCGAGTACGAGCGCGACGCCGCCACCCAGGGGCGCGCGTACCAGCTCGTGAAGTTCCCGCTCAAGGACGCCGCCGGCCACGTCTACGCCACCGGGACGATGGGCACCGACGTCAGCGAGCGCAAGCGCGCGCTCGCCGAGGCCGTCGACGCGTCGCGCTCGAAGTCCGAGTTCCTGGCCAACATGAGCCACGAGATCCGCACGCCGCTCAACGGCGTGATCGGGATGACGGAGCTGCTGCTCGGCAGCGAGCTGACGCCGCAGCAGCGCGAGTACGCGCTGACCGCCGCGAACTCGTCGGAGGCCCTGCTCGACGTCATCAACGACATCCTCGACTTCTCCAAGATCGAGGCTGGGAAGCTGGAGCTCGACCACCACGACTTCGATCTTCGCGAGGCGGTGGAAGACACCTGCGAGATGCTCGCGCCGCAGGCCCACGGGAAGGGCCTGGAGCTGATGGCGTGGATCGACGACGACGTCGCCACGATGGTCAACGGCGACCGCGGGCGCCTGCGTCAGGTGCTGACGAACCTGCTCTCCAACGCGGTCAAGTTCACCGAGGCCGGCGACGTCACGGTCCGCGTGCGCAACGACGGCCCCGACGTGCGCATCGACGTCTCCGACACCGGGATCGGCATCGGCCGCCAGGCGATCGCCCGCCTGTTCGACTCCTTCGCGCAGGCCGACACGTCGACCACGCGCCGCTATGGCGGCACCGGCCTGGGCCTGACGATCTCCCGCCAGCTCGTCGAGCTGATGGGCGGCGAGATCAGCGTCACCTCGACGCCGGGCGAGGGCAGCACGTTCTCGTTCACGGTGCGGCTCGGCACCCCCGCCTCGCCGCACGTCGCGCGCCGCGTGCGCCAGGCGCTGCCGGCGTCGCTGCGGGTGCTCGTCGTCGACGACAACGCGACCAACCGCGAGATCGTCGAGGCCTACCTGCAGACGCCCGGGCTGAGCAGCGCCACCGCGGCGTCCGCGACGCAGGCGCTGACGCTGATGCACGCCGCGGCGCGCGCCGGCGAGCCGTTCGAGCTCGTGGTGCTCGACGGGCAGATGCCCGAGATGGACGGGATCGAGCTCGCGCAGGCGATCGCGCTCGCGCCCTCCCTGCGCAGCGCGCGGCTGATCATGCTGACCTCGACGAACGACCGGCGCCTGGCCGCCCGCGACGCCGGCATCGACCACTACCTGCAGAAGCCGGTGCGCCGCGCACGGCTGCTGGAGACGATCGCCGAGGTCATGGGCACCGTCGAGGACACGAAGCCGGTCGTCGCCATGCCGGCGCGCCGCGGCCCGCGCACGACCCGCGACACGATCCTCGTGGTCGAGGACAACGTGGTCAACCAGCGCGTGATCGAGGCGATGCTGACCAAGCGGGGATACGGGGTCGAGCTCGCCGCCAACGGCCGCGAAGCGCTGACGCTGCTCTCGATGCACTCGTACGCCCTGGTCTTCATGGACTGCCAGATGCCCGAGATGGACGGCTACGCCGCGACCGCCGCGATCCGCGGCCGCGAGTACGGCGGCGCGCGACTGCCGATCGTGGCGATGACCGCGCACGCCATGAAGGGCGACCGCGAGCGCTGCCTGTCCGCCGGCATGGACGACTACCTGTCCAAGCCGCTCCGGCCCGAGGAGCTCGACGCCGCCCTCGAGCGCTGGCTCGGCGCCCCGGCGACGCCGGTTCCCGTCCGCTCCGCAGCCGACTCCGCGCCGGGTGGCGACCCCTTCGAAGCCCTGCTCGACGACGCCCGCATGCGGATCTTCCGGGTCGACTACCCCGAGATCGTCCCGCAGTTGATCGAGCTGTTCGTCGACAGCACGCCGCCGCTGCTCGACGAGCTGCGCGCCGGCGTGGCCCGCGGCGACGGGGAGACCGTCCGCCGTGCCGCGCACAAGCTCAAGGGCTCCTGCCAGAACATCGGCGCCGGCTTCATGGCGCGGCTCGCCGCCGACATCGAGAGCGCCGCCACCGCCGCTCCCAGCCAGCTCGACGGGCTCGAGCGCGTCTTCGAGGACACGCGCGACGCGCTGCGCTCGGCGCTGCTGGAGGGCGACGCCTGATGGACCGCGTCCTGCTCGCCCTCGCGGCCATCGCACTATTGACCGCCGCGCTCGCGCGCCGCGCCGCCGCGCGTGCCGCCGTGTCCGAGCGCCGCTACCGCGAGCTCGCCGCGCAGTGGCCGGACTCGGCGATCGCGCTGATCGACCACGACCTGTGCTTCACGCTCTTCGAGGGCGACGCGTTCGCGCCCTACTGGACGGCCGAGGAGGTCGTCGGCCGCCATGTCGCCGAGGCGATGGCCGAGGATCGGGTCGACGAGGCACTGCCGACCATCGAGGCCGCGCTCGCGGGCAAGCGCTCCACGCTCGAGTGGGCGGGCGTGCGCTCCGGCGCCACGTTCCGGGTCGACGTCGTCCCGTTCCGCGAGAACGGCCACGAGATCACGCATGCGATGCTCGCGATCCGCAATATCCACCAGGAGAAGGCGCTCCAGCAGTCGCTCTCCGAGCAGAAGGGCTTTCTCACCGCCGTCCTCGAGCAGCTGGGCGAGCGTGTGATCGTCTCCGACGCCGACGGCAACATCGTGCACTTCGGCGGCCGCCACACGGCGGGCAAGGCCGGGCTGCACCCGCTCGAGTGGGCGGACGCGTTCGGGCTCAAGCACCCGGACGGCCAGGCGCTCGGCCCGCACGAGGTACCGCTCCTGCGCGCGTTGCGCGGGGACGAGGTCCGCGACGTCGAGCTGCGTGTCGAGACCCCGGTCGGCACCCTCGCGCTGCTGGCCAGCGGCGGCCCGGTGCTGACCGACGACGGGCGCAAGCTCGGCGCGGTCGTCGTCAACGCCGACCTGACCGCGTTCCGCGACGCCGAAGGCCGCCTCCGCCGCAGCGAGGAGCGCCACCGCCGCGTCGTCGAGAGCATGGTCGACTGCGTCTTCGAGACCGACGAGCAGGGGCGCTGGACGCATCTCTCCGAGAACTGGACCGCCGCCACCGGGCACAGCGTCCAGGACACGCTGGGCCGCCCGTCCTGGGCCTACGTGCACCCGGACGACCGCGCCGCCCACGCCCACGCCTTCGCCCCGCTGCTCGCGGGCGAGCGCGCCGACGCCCGCTTCCAGCACCGCTTCCTGACCACCTCGGGCGCCGAGCGCTGGGGCGAGGTCCAGGTGCGCGCGGTCTCAGGCTGGGACGGGCTCCCCACCGGTTTCGTCGGCGTCATGCGCGACATCACCGACGTGATGCGCGCGCAGCAGCACGCGGCCGCCGAGAGCGCGGTCATGCGGCTGCTGTCCGGCGCGCACGGGCTCGTCGACATGGGCGCGGGGCTGATCGAGGCGCTCGCGTCCGAACTCGGGTGGGACGGCGCGGAGCTGTGGCAGATGGCCGGCGACGAGCGGCTGCGCCGCACCGCCGACTGGACCGCGCCCGGCGTGCGGTTGGACCGCTTCATGGACGCCGGCGCACGGCTCGGGTTCGAGGTCGGCGACGGCTACCCCGGCATGGCGTGGATGTCGCGCGTGCCCCAGTGGCGCTCCGACATCGAGGGCGACAGCGCCCTCGTGCGCCTGCACGAGGGGCTCGAGGACGGCATCCGCTCGACGGTCGCCCTCCCGCTGCGCGCCGGCGGCGCGCCGGTCGGCGTCGTGATCCTGCTCTCGCGCACGCCGCGCGAGGCCGAGCCGGGGCTCGTGCGCCTGCTCGATGCGATCAGCGGCCACGTGACCCAGTTCCTCCAGCGCCGCGAGGCGGAGGGCCGCGCGGCCGAGCAGGCCGAGGATCTCAAGAAGCTCTCGGCGATCGCCCATGACCTCGCGGGCCAGTCCGACCACTACGGGGCGCGGATGACGCTGACCCGGGCGGTGCGTGACGTGGCCGCGGCGTCGGGCGTGAACCTGTGGGAGCCGACGGCCGCCGGTGACGAGCTCGAGGTCACCGCGTCCTCCGGCGCCGCGCTGCGCGGGATGACCGCCTCGCTCGGCATCGACTCCGGGCTCAGGACCGCGTTCCAGACGGGCGAGTTCGCGTTCGCCGCCGACGTGATCACCGACCCCCGCGTCAAGTTCCGCTGGAACGAGCTGACCTCAGCGCGCTCCGGCGCGTGGGTGCCGGCCGTCCAGGACGGGCGCGTCGTGGCGGTGCTCGCGGTGAGCTGGAACGCGCCGCGCAGTGAGCTCTCCGAGCGCGAGATCGGGCTGCTGCAGCTGCTCGCCGCGGAGGCCGCGATCACGATCCAGCGCACCGATCTGCTGGCGCAGCTGCAGTCCTCGGCGCGCACCGACCCGCTGACCGGGCTGCCGAACCGGCGCGTGTGGGACGAGGACCTCGAGCGCGAGATCGCGCGCGCTCGCCGCCACGGCGGGAACCTCTGCCTGGCGATGCTCGACCTCGACCGCTTCAAGGCCTTCAACGACAACCACGGCCACCAGGGCGGCGACCAGCTGCTCGCGGCGACCGCGACCGCCTGGCGCCCCGTGCTGCGCGCGACGGACACGCTCGCCCGCTACGGCGGCGAGGAGTTCGCGGTGCTGCTGCCGCACTCCGACGAGGAGGGCGCGATGACGGTCGTGGGTCGGCTGCTCGAGGTCGTGCCGCTCGGCCAGACCGCGTCCGCCGGCGTGGCGGTGTGGGACGGCAAGGAGAGCGCCACCGAGTTGCTCGCGCGCGCCGACGCCGCGCTCTATGAGGCCAAGGGCGCAGGGCGCGCCCGGGCCCTCCTCGCCGGCTAGGCCTTCAAAGCGGCGAGCACCTCAGCCGGGGCGGCGCCTTTCACGACGTAGCCGGTTGCGCCAGCTTGCGCCATCGCCTCGCGCGCGTCTCCGGACTCGTGGGCACTGAGCGCGAACAGCCGGATCGCGGGGTGCCGGGCATGGATCTCACGTGCCGCGTGCAATCCACCGCCTTTCGGCATTTCAATGTCCAACAAGGCGATGTCGGGTTCGTGCTGGTCCGCGAGGGCGATCGCCTCTTCGGCATCCTCGGCCTGACCGACCAGTTCGATCTCGGGGTCGGCGCCCACCATCGCGCCGAGGAGCATCCGCATCACGGGGTCGTCGTCCGCGATCAACAGGCGTAGCGGCTCGTTCACCGAGGCAACATTACGGCCTACGATGGCGGGGATGGGCGATTGGGCCGCGGTGTCGGCGTCCACGGCTTCGGCGGAAGACGCCGTGGCGGCGGCGTGGCCGGGAGCGGTTCAAACGCTGCTCGACCGGGTCACGGTGCTCGAGGACGCGGTCGCCGGCTTGCTCGCGGGCGACCTCGGCGAAGACGCGCGCGAGACCGCGCGGCGTGAGGCGCACCGGCTGGCGGGCTCGCTCGGCGCGTTCGGGGTCGCGGCCGGGTCGGTGCTCGCGCGCGACCTCGAGAACGCGCTCGGCGGGGACGTCCAGATCGCCGACGCGCCGCTGTTGGCCGAGCGGGTGCTCTCGCTGCGTCGCGCGGTCGAGGCGGGCCCGCCCGCATCGACGGAGACGGATGACGCCGGGCCGCGCGTGGTGTTCGCGGGCTTGGCGGGCTCGGTCTCCGGCCCGCTGCTGGCGGCCGCCGACGGGCGCGGCTGGCGGGTGACCGCGGCACGCGCGGTGAGCTCCGACGAGGCCGACGTGGTCCTGCTCGGCCCGGGCGTCGGCGACGTGCCCGGCACGATTGCGCGCCTGTCCCGCGACGGCGTCGCGGTCGCGGTCCTCGTCGAGCCGTCGACCGACCGGCTCGAGCTGGTGCGCTCGGGCGCACGGCGCGTGATCGGCGCCGAGTTGCGGCCCGAGGCGATCGTCGCCGAACTGGGGGCGCTGGCGCGCGATCGCGGGCGCAACGAGACCTCGGTGCTGGCCGTCGACGACGATCCGATCTCGCTCGAGATCATCGCGGTCGCGCTGCGGAGCGCGGGCCATGTGGTCACCACGCTGTCGGACCCGCTGGAGTTCTGGAACGCGCTCGAGCGCTCGCGTCCGGACCTCGTCGTGCTCGACGTGCAGATGCCCGGCGCCGACGGCATCGAGCTCTGCCGCGCGTTGCGTGCCGACCCGCTCTGGCGCGGCACGCCGGTGCTCTTCCTGACGGCGACGACGTCCTCGGGTGCCGTGGCCGAGTTGTTCGCCGCCGGCGCCGACGACTACGTGCCCAAGCCGGTGCACCCGGACGAACTGGTGGCGCGCGTGTCCGGCCGGCTCGAACGCATGGGGCAGGCGCGCGCGGGCGCGCAGCGCGACGTCGCCACCGGGCTGCTGCGCCGCGAGGCGGCGGAGCCGCTGCTGGAGCGGCTGCTCGACCTGGCCGTCCGGATGCGGCTGAAGTACACCGTCGCCGCGCTCGCGGTCGACGGCTTCGACGCCCTCGACGACGCCACGCGCGAGCGCGGGATGATGCTCGCCGGCACCGTCGCGCGGCTCGTGCTCCGGATGGGCGACGTGGGCGCGGTCTGGGGCTCGGGCGAGCTCGTGCTGGGGATGGTCGGCTCCGACGAGACCGACGTGCGGCGGCTGCTGGGGGACGCGATCGGCTCGGTGGCCGACCCCGAGCTGACCGGCTCGGCCGGCGTCGCGGAGTACCCCCGCGACGGCGACGACCTCGTGTCGTTGGTGGCGGCGGCGTCCGCCACGCGGCGTGGTGCCGAGCGCGACGGCGGGAACCGCGTCGCGGTCGCGGGCGGGCGGCCCGAGGGCGCCAAGCGGGTCGACGTCGCGCTCGTGGAGGACGACGAGGTGCTCGCGCGGCTGATCCTCGACGGGCTCGGGACGCGCGGCTACCGGACCCGCTGGCTGCGCGACGGCGAGGAGGCCGCGAGCGAGCTGGGCGGCGCGTCCCCCGGCGTGCGCGCGGGGTTGATCCTGCTCGATTGGGATCTGCCCTCGGTCGACGGTCTGACGGTGCTGCGCGGGCTCGCGGCCGACGGGACCTTGGCGGCGAGCCGCGTGGTGATGCTCACCGCGCGCGCGTCGCAGCGCGAGATCCTCACCGCGCTCGAGCTCGGCGCGTCCGACCACATCGCCAAGCCCTTCAGCCTCGCCGTGCTGCTGCAACGGGTGGAGCGGGTGCTCGCGCATTGATCAATACGTCGGTCCTGCTGGTCGCGATCGTCGTCCTGATCGTCCTCATCCTGATCGGGCTGGCGCTGCTGGTCGTGCACGGCATCGTGCGCTCCGTGGTCGCGAGGCTGCGGGGGCGGCGGATCGCCGCCGCGCGGGACGCCCTGCTCGCCGCGGCCCGTCGCGGCGAGCCCGACGACGCCGCCGGGAGTGCGCTGCGGGCGATCCCGCACGAGCGTGCGCTGGAGCTGCTCGAGGAGCTCGCGCCGAGCCTCGCCGGCCCGGAGCTCGAGGCGCTCAGCGCGATCGCGCGCCAGCGTGGACTGATCGCCGACGCCGAGCGCGAGTGCGCGAGCCGCCGCTGGCGGACGCGGTTGCACGCCGTGCGTGTGTTGGCGCTGCTCGGCGGGGGAGAGGCGACCGTGCCGCGGCTGCTCGACGACGAACGGCCTGAGGTGCGCGCGCAGGCGGCCGAGTGGGCGGCCGGGCATCCGGAGTCGGCGCCGAAGATCGTCGCGATGCTCGACGACCCCGGGCGGTTCGTGCGCTACACGGCGATGGACTCCCTGATCCGCCTGCGCGCCGCGGCGGTCGAGCCGTTGTCGGCCGCCATCGAGACCTCGCCGCGGCCACGCGCCCCCCTCGAGGTCGCCGCGCGGATCGGCGATCCTCGCCTGGCCGGCCCCGCCCAGGCCCGGCTGGACGACCCCGACGCCGTCGTGCGCTCGTGGGCGGCGCGCGTGCTCGGCGGGCTCGGCGGCGACGAGCACGCGGCGGCGGTCGTCGAGCGGCTCGCCGACGAGGACGCCGAGGTCCGCGCGGCCGCGGCGGTGGCGCTCGGGCGCCTCGGCCACTGGCCGTCGGCGCCGGCGGTCGCGGCGCTGCTCACCGACCGCGACTGGAACGTCCGCCGCTCCGCCGCGTTGGCGCTGCGCGCGCTCGGCCCGGCCGGCGAGCTGCTGCTCCGTCGCGCGCTGCGCGACGAAGACGCGTTCGCCCGCGACATGGCCCAACAGACGCTCGACCTCCCGGAGGCGGTGCTCCCGCGATGACGCGCGTCCACACCCGCCCCGCGACGCGAGGTGAGCCGGTTTGGTCTGGCGAGGCCAGACGAAACCGGCTCACCTGGCGAGGTGAGCCGCGGTGATCGGCGACGCCGTCGAGTTCGTCCTCAGCACGCTCAACTGGGTGATCCTCGGGTACTTCTTCCTCGTCAACGGCGTGCTCGCCGCGCTGCTGGTGTCCGCGGCGATCGAGATGCGCGCGCATCGCCTCAACGTCTGGCGCGAGAACCGCTGGCGCGTGCTCTCCTCGGAGGTCACCCCGACGATCTCGATGCTCGCGCCGGCCTACAACGAGGCGCGCACGGTGTCCGAGTCGGTGCGCTCGCTGCTGACGCTGCGCTACCCGAGCCTGGAGATCGTGCTGATCAACGACGGCTCCAGCGACGCGACGCTGGAGGTCCTCAAGCGCGACTTCGACCTCGTCCCCGTGCACGCCGCGCCGGTCCAGCGCCGCCTCGAGGCCGCGCCGATCCGTGGCGTGTACAGATCGCGGCGAACGCCCGCATTGGTGGTCGTCGACAAGGAGAACGGCGGCAAGGCGGATGCGTTGAACGTCGGGCTCGACGTCGCGGGCGGCGAGCTCGTGTGCGCGATCGACTCCGACACGCTCGTCGAGGCCGACGCCCTGCAGCGGATGATCCGGCCGTTCCTCGTCGACGACGACGTGCTCGCCGTCGGTGGGACGATCCGCGCGGTCAACGGCTGCGAGGTCCGCTCGGGCCGCGTGATCCACGAGCGGGCGCCGCGCAAGCCGCTGGAGGCGATGCAGGCGGTCGAGTACCTGCGGGCGTTCATCGCCGGGCGCCTGGGCTGGAACCGGCTCGGCGGCAACCTCGTCATCTCCGGCGCGTTCGGCCTTTTCCGGCGCGAGCCGATGATCGCGTCAGGCGGCTACCTCCACGAGACCGTGGGCGAGGACATGGAGGTCGTCGTGCGGATGCGGCGACAGGCGCGAGAGGAGAAGCGAGGCGACCGCGTGCTGTTCGTCCCGGACCCGGTGGCGTGGACCGAGGTCCCGTCGAAGCTGAAGATCCTCGCCCGCCAGCGCGACCGCTGGCATCGCGGCCTCGCGGACGTGCTGCGGCGCCACCTCAAGCTCACCTTCAACCCGCGCTACGGCGCGCTCGGCCTCGTCGCGTTCCCGTACTTCCTGCTCGTCGAGCTGCTCGCGCCGGTCGTCGAGCTCGTCGGCGTGATCGCCGTGGTCCTCGGCCTGCTCCTCGGCGTGGTCAACGTCGAGTTCGCGATCCTCTTCGTGATCCTCGCCTACGGGTTCAGCGTGGCGTTGACCGCGTTCACGCTCGCGCTCGAGCAGTGGACGTACCGCGGCTACGGCCGGCTCGGCGACCGGCTCTGGCTGCTCGGCATCTCGCTCTTCGAAGGGCTCGGCTACCGCCAGCTGACCGCGGTGTGGCGCTTCAAGGGCCTGCTGAAGTACACGCGCGGGAGCCGCGAGTGGGGCGTGATGACGCGCGAGGGCTTCGCCGGCACCGTATCCTCGGAAGAGATGCAGACCGAAGAAAGGGCTGACGCCCCGGCGCGTTGAGCGCCGTCAAGTCACGGCGCCGCGTGCGCCGCACCAGCAGCCACAGCTGCTGGGACCACCTCATCCTCGCGCCCCTCTGGGTCGCGTATGGAGCCAACCTCGGGACCCTGCTGCGAACGTGCGATGCGGTCGGCGCGTGCATGGCGGTGCCGAACACCCCGCACTACCACGACGCGCTCGCCAGGGGCGACACGTTGCTACGTCGCCCGTGCATCCACTGGGTCGACCGCGGCCAGCGGCACTGGGTCGAGGCCCAGCAGGCGACCGGCACGCGGATCGTGGCCGTCGAGCTCGCCGAGGGAGCGGTCGCCCTGCCGCGCCTGGAGCCCGCGCGCGAGCGCACGATCGTCCTGCTCGGCCACGAGCACCACGGCGTGCCCGAGGAGGTCGTGGCCCTCGCCGACACGTGCGTCGAGATCCCGATGCTCGGCGTCGGCATGAGCCTCAACGTGGCCGTCGCCGGCAGCCTCGTGGCCTACCGGCTGGCCGGCCTAGCGTGATGCGGCCCGGAAGGCCGCGCGGACCGTGTTCCAGCCCGCCTTGCGGCGCTCATGCCACTGGACGCTGTTCCACTTCGGGAAGCGGTAGCTGTAGCGCTTGCCGTCGATCGTGATCTTCAGCGGGCCGGCGGTGCGGGTCTTGACCGTGCCGTCGGCCTGCGCGACGAACTTCAGGTGCGCGGACGGGTCGGCATAGCCGAGCAGCATCCACGGGAGCCGGATCTCCGCGCCGTCGACGAGGTTGCGGGCGTCGGCGCGTTCGGAGCCGCGGCGCAGCGTGCCGAGGTCGAGGAAGTCGACCGGGTGATCGACCCCGCCGGCGGTGAACGGGCGCGACAGGATGAAGCGCGGCGACACCCACGCGCCGGTGCCCGCGGGCAGACCGAACACGCTCGGCATCGGGTCCATCTTCGTCGCCCAGCGCAGCTGCGGCTTGCGGCCGAGCGTGAGCGTGACGTCGCCGTCGATGGTGACCTCCTTGGCTCCCGGAGCCCGCAGGTACAGGTAGGCGGCGTCGTGCTGGATCGTCTTGCCGCGCCACTCCTTCGTCCTGCCGTCGAGCGTCACCAGCTCCTGCTTGCCGGGCTCCGTGGCGACGAGCCCGAACTGGGTCTCGTTGGTCAGCACGTTGTGCCAGAGCGGCCGTCTGTCGATCGGGATCGCGAGGTCCTGCGTGTTCCACGAGCGCTTGAACCACTCATCCGTGTACTCGAACAGCAGCCCGCCCGCGAAGCCGTTGGACTCGATCACGCGCAGCATCGAGGCGTCGATCTTGCCCGCCTGCTGCTCGGAGTGATCGCCCTGGTCGCGTCCGAGCGGACCGCGGTGCGCGACGCCGATCCCGCTCGGGACGCCGAACTCGGTCACCATCACCGCCTGCCCGGCGTGGTGGGCGCGCAGCTGCTGCAGGTAGGCGGCATAGGGGTCGGCCGCGCCCCGGTACTCGAGGCGCAGGAAGTCCGGGTAGTACGGGTACGCGTGGTAGGAGGCGAAGAAGCCGCCCGCCCACGCGGCGGTGGCCTGCAGGTGCATCGCGTCGATCGAGACCCGGTCCTCGTCTCCGAATGGCTCGAGCGGGTGGGGGAGCGGGTCGGCGGTGATCCAGTTCGTGAACGTCAGCGGGCGGCTCCATCCGCGGGCGGCCTCGAGCGTCGCGAGGTGGTCGAGGCGGGCGGCGAGCCAGCTCTCCATCGGGGTCGCGTCCGGCGTCGCCGTGACGTAGCGGCCCGCATAGGGCGGCGTGCCGGCGTTCTTCGCGTCGGTGGCGCTCGCCGCGGCCGGGTCCCACTCGATCCCTGGTGACCAGGCGAGCAGCCACTTCGAGACGTCTGAGCGATACGTCCCGCTCGCGTGGCCGGGTCGCTTCGGCAGCGTCACGCCGCCGTGGACGACCTTGACCGCGTCCTCGATCTCGGCGTCGAAGCCGTTGGTGACCGACGGGTCGTAGGCGTTCTGGGTGGCGAGGAACTCCTCCTCGGGGATCCACACGCCCTGGATGAAGTGCAGCGGGGCGTTCGGGTGACGCTGGTTGTACGCGGCGAGGGCGTCGTAGAAGGCCGGGCGCAGGATCGTGTAGACGCGCACGACCTTGGCGTCGAGGTCGCCGATGCCGGTGAGCCAGCGGTCGTAGTCGGCGCGCGAGGGGGCGAGCTCACCGGGCGCGTGGCCGGGGAGTGTCGCGCCCAGGTTCACGCCCGCCCAGAAGCTCGGCGTCTTGCCCTGCGTGAGCACGATCTTGTCGCCCTGCACGCGCGCGGGGACCTCCTGGGCCTGTGCCGGGGCGGCGAGGACCAGCAGCGCGAGAAGTGCGAGGGCGAGACGCATGCACACACTGTGCCCGCGGATCTGGAAGGCTCAAGCCATGAGTACCCAGACGGTGGAGTCGCTGTACGCCGCGTTCAACCGGCGCGACGGGGACGCGATGGCCGCCCTGTACGCGCCGGACGGCCATTTCCGCGACCCGGTGTTCGGCGACCTGACGGGTGCCGAGGCCGGAGCAATGTGGCGCATGCTCACCCGCACCGCGCGCGACCTGACGGTCGAGCTCGCCGAGCACGATGCGCAGTCGGCGCACTGGATCGCCCACTACACGTTCTCCGCCACCGGCCGGCCGGTGGTCAACGACGTCCGCGCGCGGATCGTGGTGACGGACGGGCTGATCACCGACCATGTCGACTCCTTCAGCTTCTGGAAGTGGTCGCGCCAGGCGCTCGGAACGAAGGGCCTGCTGCTCGGCTGGACCCCGTTCCTGCGCCGCAAGGTGGGCGGCACGGCCAAGGCCGGCCTCGACAAGTTCATCGCCAAGGAGCGCTCTAGAGCGTGATCGTGGTGCCCCGGTCGCCGGCGGCGGCGTAGACGAGCTCCGCGGCCACGATGTCCTCCACGACGTGGCCCATCGCCTTGTAGACGGTGATCTCGTCGGCGGTGCGGCGGCCTGGCCTGATGTTGAGGAGCACCTCACCGAGCTCGGTCGCGGTGCTCGGGTCGACGCCCTGCAACTCGGCGCAGCCGACCGGCGTGGGCTCGAACGCCTCGCGGGTCTCGACGAACAGTCGGTGGTCGAGCAACTCGCGGGGGAGCTCGCCATCCGGCGGGCGATAGCCGACCGAGCTGACGTGCGTGCCGGGCGCGAGCCACTCCTTGGCCACGACCGGCTGCGCGGCGTGCGTGGCGAGCGCGACGACGTCCGCTCCGCGCACGGCCTCCTCGGGGTCGTCGACCACGTGCGCGCGTGGATGCAGCTCGACGATCCGCTCGGCGTCGGCGCGGTAGAGCGAGCTGACGCGGATCTCGTCGAAGTCGCGGACGAGCGGGAGCGTCTTGAGGTGGTGCTCGCCCTGCACGCCGGCACCGATGATCGCCAGCGTGCGGGCGTCCTCTCTCGCCAGCAGGTCGGTCGCGACCGCGGCGGCCGCGGACGTTCGGATCGCGGTGATGAAGGTCCCGTCGATAAACGCCTTGCAGGCGCCGGTGTGCTGGTCGTAGAGGCCGATCGTCGCCAGGTGGCTCGGGTCATGGCTCTCGAAGACCGTCACGACCTTCACCGTCATCAGCCCGTCGCGCAGCCGGCCCGGCATGCCGAGCAGGAACGCCTCGTCGGGCATCGTCAGCTCGTTGCGGCCGGGGGCGGTGACCTCGCCGCGGGTGAGTGCGGTGAAGCCGTCGCGGAGGGCGTCGAGCAGAGCGCGGAGGTCGAGCAGCTCCTCGACCTCGGCGCGGTTCAGTACGAGTAGTTCCATGTCTTGAGCAGCGCGACGATCTGGGCGGTGGTGCAGGGCGATGGCTGCGCGCCGATCCGGCGCAGCGCCTCCGCTTCGCGGAGCAGCCACTCGGGGATCGTGACCTCAGGGCGTTGGTCGATGTCGGGCATGGTCGGGACGGTACGGCCGCGACCGTGACGGAGAAAGACGCGATCCCGGCGGATTCGGACGCTAGGCGTCATGATCCGTCCGTCGTGGCCGAACTGCGTCATCTGCGCTACTTCGTCGCGGTCGCGGAGGAGCTGAGCTTCTCGCGCGCGGCCGACCGGCTGCACATGGCCGCGTCGCCGCTGAGCCAGGCGATCCGGCAGCTCGAGGCCGAGCTCGGCGTCGAGCTGTTCGTGCGCACGACCCGCACCGTGACGCTGACCGCCGCGGGAGAGCGGCTGCTCGCCGAGGGCGTCGCGGCGCTGCAGGCGGTCGACGCCGCGTTCGCGAACGCGGCGCGGGCCGGCCGCGGGGTGCTGGGGACGCTGCGCCTCGGCTCCTCGCCCGCGGCGCGGCACGAGATCCGCCCCGCATTGCTCGGACGGCTGCGCGAGGCCCACCCCGGGATCGCGGTCGACGCCTCCGAGGCGACGACCGGGAACCTCTGCCGCGAGCTGCTGTCGCACCGGATCGACGTCGCGCTCGGGTTCTGCACCGAGCCCGTCCCGGGGTTGGCGCGGCGCGTGTTGTCGCGCGAGCGCATGCACGTCTACATGCGCCGGACGCATCCGCTGGCGGGCGCGGAGGAGCTGTCGGTCGAGGTGCTGCGCGGCGCGCGGGTCGTGATTCCCGCCGACGACCTCAACTCGGGGTTCAACCGGCGCCTGCGGATGCGCGGCGCGTTCGAGCCGGTCGTGGTCTCGGCGATCTGGGAGGACGCCGAGTGGCCGCCGGGCGACGACCTGCTCACGCTGGCGACCGGCGCGGTCGCGCGGCGGGCCCCGGCGCACATGGCCGTGGCGCGGCTCGTCCCCGAGGTCGTCATGCCCGTCGACGTGATCTGGCGCGAGGACGACGACTCGCCAGTCCTCGCGCGGTTCCTGGAGGTCGCTACGCCGGCGCCGGAACCGGCTGGGGCTTGATCGCGAAGGCGGGCATGAAGACCTGCAGCAGCGGGCCGATCGACAGCGCGTAGACGACCGTGCCGAGGCCGACGGTCCCGCCGAGGAAGAAGCCGACGACGAGCACGCTGACCTCGATGCTCGTGCGGATCACGCCCACGCTCTTGCCGGTCTTCTTGACGAGGCCGGTCATCAGGCCGTCGCGCGGGCCGGGGCCGAGCCCGGCGCCGATGTAGGCCGCGCCGGCGACCGCGTTGAGCACCACGCCCGAGGTGAGCAGCGCGAGCTGCAGCGGCAGGCCGTGCACGTCGCCGAGGATCGAGAGCGTGATGTCGACGACGATGCCGAGGACGATCACGTTGCTCACCGTGCCGATCCCGGGCTTCTGCCGGATCGGGATCCAGGCGAGCAGGACGAGCGCGCCGGTGATGATCACGATCGTGCCGAAGCTCAGCCCGGTCTTGTCGGAGACGCCCTGGTGGAACACGTCCCACGGGTCGAGGCCGAGGCCGGCGCGGATCTGCAGCGCCAGGCTCACGCCATAGAGGATCAGGCCGGCGTAGAGCTGCAGAAGTCGTCGGGTCATAGCGATCATGGTGGCGTGACAGTGGCATTGATTTCTATAGCCAATTCTGAGAAAGTGGCCTTCGTGCTTCCTGATCGTGGACTGAGTGGACCCCATTTGGCCCGCCTGTTGGGCGCGTGGCGTTCGAGTGGCCCGGCGTATGCGTCGTTGGCCCGCGCGTTGCGGCTGCTGGTCCTGGACGGGCGGCTGCCCTTGCGCACGCGGCTCCCCGGCGAGCGCGAGCTGGCCGAGGCGCTTGGCGTCTCGCGCACGACCACAGCGGGCGCGTATGCCGCGCTGCGCGACGAGGGCTTCCTGGCGTCGCGGCGCGGGTCGGGGAGCTGGACGCAGCTTCCCGCCGATGCGGGTGCGGCGCCGGTCGCGGGTCCGTCCGGCGAGGACGTGATCGACCTCAGCTGTGCGGCCTGCGCGGCGCCGGAGGGCGCGCTGCACTCGGCGCTGGTGGCGGCGTCGGCCGAGTTGCCGCGGCACCTGCCGGGGCCCGGCTACGACGCGGCGGGGCTGGTGTCCTTGCGGCGTGCTCTGGCCGAGCAGTTCACCCGCCGCGGCGTGCCCACGACGCCCGACCAGATCTTCGTGACCGCCGGTGCGCTGCACGCGTTCACGCTGTTGTTGCGTGTCCTGGCCGGGCCCGGCGACCGCGTGCTGACCGAGCACCCGACGTACGCGGCCGCCCTGGACGCGGTGCGGGCGGTGGGTGCGCGCCCCGTGCCGGTGCCGATGCTGGCCGACGGCTGGGACCTCGACATGCTCGAGGCGACGTTGCGCCAGGCCGCGCCGCGGCTCGCGTACGTGATCCCGGACCACCAGAACCCGACCGGGCTGACGATGTCGGCTGAGGATCGCTCGCGCCTCGTCGCCTTGACCCGCGCCTCGCGCACGCCGCTCGTCGTCGACGAGACGATCGCGGGGCTGGAGCTCGACGGCCAGCCGGGCGAGCTGCCCGTCGCCGCGCTGGATGTCGACGGCGAGACCGCGATCACGATCGGCTCGATGAGCAAGGCGTACTGGGCGGGGATGCGGATCGGCTGGATCCGGGCGACGCCCGCACTCGTCCGCCGGTTGTCGGCCGCCCGGGCTGCTCTGGACATCTGCAGCCCGGTGCTGGAGCAGCTCGTCGCGGTCGAGTTGCTCGCGCGCGAGGACGAGGTGCTCGCCCGCCAGCGCGCCGCCGCCCGCGAGCGGCGCGACACGTTCGTCCGGGCCTTGCGTTCCCAGTTGCCCGAGTGGCGCGTTCGCGTCCCGGCGGGTGGGTTGTCCCTGTGGGTGGAGCTCGACGCCCCGCGCTCGACCGCCCTGGCCGCGATCGCCGACCGCCACGGCGTGCGGTTGGCGGCGGGCCCGCGCTTCGGCGTCGACGGCGCCTTCGAGCGCTTCGTCCGCCTCCCGTTCAGCCTCCCGTCACCGGTGCTGGAGGACGCCGCGTCGCGGCTGGCCGTCGCCTGGCGCGCGGTCTCCGACTCGGCCCCGCTCCCGCTCGACCCCCCGGCGGCCCTCGTCGCCTGACCACGAGCGTCGACTTTGTCGCGCTCTGCGCGAGAAACTCGACACTCGCGCCCCGCCGCCCGGCCGCGTGGCGCGTCCCGCCCCGCCGCCCGCGCTCGCCGAGCCGCCCGCGCCCGCCGGTCGCGTCCCGCCGCGCCCCACCGCCCCGCCCCGCCCTGCCGCGCCGCGCCGCGCCGCGCCGCGCCGCGCACCGCCGCCATTCGCCGCGCCTCGCTGCCGCGTGGCGCGTCCCGCCGCGCCGCGCCCGCGCGCCGCCGCCATTCGCCGCGCCGCGCCGCGCCGCCGCGTGGCGCGTCCCGCCGCGCGGTGCGGGACGCTTCGCGGGAACTCGCCGGGACCCTGCGGCGTTTCAGCCCGTGAAGATGGACTTTCCCGCCCTCTTCGACGCGCACTACGTGCCAGTGCACCGCTACCTCGCGCACCGGCTCGGCGACCGGGTCGCGGCCGAGGATCTCGCCGCGGAGACGTTTCTCCGTGCGTACGCTTCGCGGGCGAGCTTCGTCGACGGCAGTCCGCGCGCGTGGGTGTTCACGATCGCGACCAACCTGTTGCGCGATCACGCCCGCGGGGCCGGACGGCGCGCTGCCGCCCACGCGCGGCTGGCGAGCCAGACCGACATGGCGGTGGAGCCCGAGTTCGAGCTGCCCGACCCCCAACTCGCGCTCGCGCTCGCCGCGTTGCGCACCGAGGAGCGCGAGGTGCTTCTGCTCTATGCCTGGGCCGAGCTGTCCTACGACGAGATCGCGACCGTCACCGGCGTCGCGGTCGGGACGGTGCGGTCGCGGCTGGCTCGTGCGCGTGCGCACCTGACCGCCGAGCTCGCGCCCGAGAGGAGCCAGACATGACCGTCGACGAGCGTCTTCGCGAGGCACACGCGGGCGTGCCGGACCCGGACCCGGCGACGGTCGCACGCGCCCGCGCGCGCCTCATCGCCGCGCTCGACGAGGCGCCCGCGCCCGCGCCCGCGCGCCGTCGTCGCCGCCGCCGGTTCACGTTCCTGGTGCCCGCGCTCGCCCTCGCCGCGGCCGTCGTGGCCGTCGTCGTGCTGACTGGCGGCGGCGAGGACATCGAGCGCGAGGCTCCGCAGCCGGCCGCCCCGGGGCCGGTCTCCTACGAGCGCAACACGGTCGCGTCAGGCTTCCGCTACATCACCGCGGACGGGAGCCCGAACGGCAATCCCGGCAACGCCGCGTACGCGATCGCGTGGAGCATGCCTCAAGAGATCTGGCGCGCGGCCGATGGCTCCGGCCGGGTCGCGTATGGCGACGAGAGCGCGCCCTACCTGCCGAGCGCCGCCGACGAACGTGCCTGGCGCGCGGCGGGCTCGCCCGACCTCAAGGAGAAGTTGGGCGAGACCGTGGATCCGAAGGTGACGAACTACGGACCGGGCGAGCTCGACCCGGCGCTGATGCTCAGCGCCGGCCTCGAGATGGACGCGTTCCCTGGGCGCGACCCACTCGCGGCGGCGCCGCGCGAGCCGCAGGCGCTGGCCGCGTGGCTCCACGCCGCCGCGGCCAAGCAGCACCCGGGCGCGCCGCAGCGCATCCTCCGGATGACGGTGGGCAACAACGCGGTGGCGCTGCTGCTGCACCCGCTCGCGACCCAGGAGCAGCGGCTGGCGTTGATCGGCGTCCTCTCGTCGCTCGACGGTGCACGCAAGCTCACGTCGGTGCGCGACGCCGTGGGCCGCGAGTGGCCCGGCATCCAGCTCGATCTGCAGACGATCGGCTACGACCCCCGCACCGGAAGGCTGATGGCGCAGGGCGACCGCTTCAAAGGCGGCGTCCGCTGGACGCACACCTACGACGTGGCGTCAGGCGGGGTGTCGGCCATCGGCGCCCGACCGTAGAAAGCGAACATATGTTCGTGTAGGCTGGCGCCCATGGAGCCCGCCGTACATCACATCACGATCCTCGCACCGCAACCGCCCACCATCTGGAGCCGCCTGGAGACGATCCTGGCCGCGGGAGGAAGTCCGCCGATCGCCATGACGCGATCGGCCGAAACCCTGACGTTCACGTGCGACACGGGCGATTTCATGCTGCGCGCGCGGGTCGCCGACGCGCTGATGACGGTGTGCGATCACGGCGAGTGGCGTCGCAGCTTCGCCCCGGAGGACTAAAATGGCGGGCTTGAGCGATCCCGTTGTCATGACCGCCGAGGGTCTGAAGGCCCTCCAAGCCGAGCTCGAGCAGCTCGAGACCGTCGCCCGGCGAGAGATCGCCGACCGCATCAAGACGGCGCGCGAATGGGGCGATCTCAAGGAGAACTCGGAGTACCACGACGCCAAGAACGACCAGGCGCACCTCGAGACCAAGATCCTCCGCCTGCGCGAGCAGTTGCTCGCCGCCGAGGTTCGCGAGGTCGAGACCTCCAGCGACGTCGTCGGCTTCGGCAGCTGCGTCGAGTTCGAGGACGCGAAGTCCGGCAAGACCCAGACCTACACGCTGGTCTCCGCCCACGAGGCCGACCCCACGCAGGGCAGCCTCTCGATCGACTCCCCGATGGGCAAGGCCCTGGTCGGGACGAAGGTCGGCGGCGTCGCCAAGTTCGAGACCCCTCGCGGCAGCCGCGAGCTGAAGGTCCTCAAGATCACCACCTGAGCGGCTGGGTCGCGGCGCCGCGACAAGCCTGCGGGTGGGGGGTGGGCGACGCGAGCGTCCACCACGGACCTTCACGTCGCCCACCCCCCCGCGACGCGGCGGCGCGGCACGGTGTGCGCGGTGGGGCGCCGTAGGCGGCGCGGCAAGGTGTGCGCGGTGGGGCGCCGTAGGCGGCGCGGCAAGAGGCGCGCGGTCGGGCGCCGTAGGCGGCGCGGCAAGAGGCGCGCAGTGGGGCACCGTAGGCGGCGCGGCAAGAGGCGCGCGGTCGGGCGCCGTGGACGCGCGCGGCCAGGAGCCGCGCGCGGGGTGCGGTTAGTGGGCGCGGAGGGTGCGGGTCTTCGCGCGCTCGAGGTTGCCGCGGGCGTCGATCGCCTGGACGCGGACGGTGTAGGTGCCGCGCGGGAGCTTCGCCGCCGCCCGCAGGCTCCAGCGCTTGGCGCCCTTCGCGATCAGCGCGAGCGGCGCCGAGCAGGACGACGCGGCGGTGAGCTTGCCGTTCGCGCGCAAGTACTGGCAGCGGCCCGCGACCGTGCGGGTGACGCTCACCTGCACGCGGGCGAGCTTGCCGGCGCGCGCCGCCAGGCCCTTCACCGCGGCACAGCCCGCATCGGACGCGGTGCCTGAGGCGACGAGGCGCCCGCCGGCCAACCGCAGCGACGCGACGGTCGAGCGCGGGGCGGCGACGTCGGCGCACACCGACTTCGACGGCACCGTCGTGACGCCGGACACCGCGATGCCGTCGACGCGCTTCGGCCCTGGCAGCGGCGCGACCGAAGCAGGCGCGGGCTCCGCGGCGGCCGCTGCCGGCGGCTCCTGGAAGGCCACGTCGGCGAGCTGGATCGATCCGCGGGCGGTCGCGGCGCCGAAGCGCAGCTCGACCGCGTCCAGATCGGTCAGGTCGACGCCCTTGAACGCGCTCAGTGGAATCCGCAGCCCGTTCAGGACGATGTGCCGGCGGAAGGAGCCCAGCGACGGCTCCAACGCGGTGCCGAACCGCGCCGCGCGGACCGAAGCCGACTTCCCGGCGCGATCGGTCAGGACGACGTCGAAGTCCTGCATCGCGCTCGCCGGGTCGGTCCCGTTCGAGACCGGGTTGCGCAGGTCGGCCCAGTTCACCGCGGTGCGCAAGGACAACGTGCCGAAGCGCGCCGCGTTGCGTGCGGACCCGGCCAGCCCCGCCCGCAGCGACGCCGGCCCGTCCCACGCCAGCGTCAGCTGACGCCCGAAGGAGCGGTTGGTCGAGGTCGTCGAGTTCGGCGACGGGTTCGGCGGGCACGGCTTGATCTGGGTGCCGGTGATCTGGTCGCGGTCCTCGTTGCACCAGTCGAACGTGGCGAAGCCGGTCGCGGTCAGCGCCCCGCCCGCCGCGTCGACCGCCAAGGGCGACACGGCCTCCGGCCGGATCACGTCCTGCCGCCCAGCGGCCGGGGCGATGTAGCTCGTCTTGACGAGCTCGCCACAGGGGACGCCGCGCAGCGTCGGGCACATGCTCGCCGGCAGCCCCGACCCGCCGGTCATCAGCGGCTCGAACTGCTTCTCGTAGCCGAGGTAGTCGCGCAGGAACGCGGCCATCAGCCCGAGCCCGACCTTGCGCTGGTCGACCGGGAACAGCCGGATCGAGTTCGGCATGCTCTCGCCGCACGCGACGTCGGGATTCGAGGTCGAGTAGGACGCGCCGTCGTCGTTGGTCCAGACCGTGTTGAAGTAGTTGTGGTCCGCGCCCTGGACGTAGAACTGGACCTTGGCGAAGTTGTCAGCCGCGTTCGGGTACTTGGACCGCTCGTAGGCGTTCGCGCCCGCCAAGGTCGACACGTCGCCGTCGCACGCGGGCAGCAGCACGCCGAAGTTCGTCCCCAGCGGCACCTGCTTCTGGGAGTCGATCGGCGCCAGCGACATCACGGCCTGCAGGTTGTAGATCCGCCCCGACGGCCGCAGGCGGTTGAAGCGGATGAAGTCCGTCACGCCCTCGCCGCCGCGCGAATGGCCCATCAGGCCGACCCGCTGCATCTCCATCTTGCCCGTCAGCTTGTCGCCGACCGTGTGGTAGTCGTCGCCCGCGACGACGGGCCCGGTGCCGTTGTTCCAGCGGTAGAGCAGGTCCAGCGACGCGGCGAGGATCTGCGAGCGCGCGTTCGCGCCCGCGTCGTAGGAGAACGTGTTGTCGAACGAGACGACCGTGTTGGCCGACACGCTCATGACGACATAGCCGTGCGACGCGAGGTTGGTCGACAGGTAGTCGTAGCCCTGGTAGGACCGGATGTTGGTCGTGTTCTCGGTCCCGTCCGGGTTGTCGGTGTCCCGGCAGGTGACGTCAGGCGAGGTGATCGGCGGCGAGCTCTCGCCCCCGGCCGACGTGATGCACGTCGAGTGACGCCCGTGCAGGAACACGAGCACCTTCCACGGCCCGGGCGTGTCCGGGTAGATGATCGAGCCCTCGAGCGGCTGCGGGAACGTCTGCGACGCGGTCCCGTTCGCGGGCGGGATCGTGATCATCAGGCTGCCCGCGTTGTACTCGACCTTCTTGTAGCCGTACGGGCCGGGCGCGAGCGGATCCGGCGCCTGCGCCTGGGCCGCGCCCGCACCGATCGCGAGCGCGACGAGCACTCCCGCGAGTGCGAGAAGACCACCCTTGAGCACCGCTACCTCCGTCCGCTTGGCCACGGGTCGGGACGTTATTTGTGGGCTCCGGGGCCGAACCTCGACCGTCGGTCGAACACGCGCTCATGAGTTTTCGACCAACGGTCATGTTTGCTGCCAATTCGCTCGGTTAGCGTCCGGCCAATGAAGAGCCTCAGGTGGTTCGGCGCGGGTGCGCTCGCATTGGCGATGGCCATCCCGGCGACCGCCGAGGCGGCGACGCTGTCGGTCGACGATGACAAGCTGGACTGCCCCAGCGCGGGGTATTCGTCCTTGCAGGCGGCGGTCAACGATGCGTCGCCGGGCGACGTCATCGCCATCTGCCCAGGGACGTATGAAGAAGGCCCGGACACGGTGCCCAATGGCGGCGCCAACGCGGTCAGCATCGCCAAGATGCTCACGATCAAGGGCGCCGGCGCGAGCAAGGTGACGATCAAGCCGAAGCCGACCATCGCGAGTTTGTTGGGTACAACGACGAATTATCGGAACACGACCGGCGCGGTCATCGGCGTGTACCGGAGCGGCGTTCGCACGCTCGTCGACATCTCCGGCGTGACCGTTGAGGGCGGCGTCACGACGGTGGGCTCGGCGGTGAAGTTCTACAACGCCGAAGGCAGCCTCACGGGGAGCGTTGTCCGCAACGTCGCGCCGCTGAACGCCGCCCAGCAGGGCTACGGCGTCGTGGTCGCCTCCAACCTCGTCGCGGACCGCCTCCCGGTGCGCGTCGCCGGCAACGCGATCTCCGGGTACGCCAAGGCCGGCGTCGTCCTGGACTCGACCCAGGCCGCGCCCGCGCTCGGCATCCTCGCCGCGACGATCAACAACAACACGATCACGGGTGCGGGCACGCAGGTGCAGACGCCGCAGCAGGGCGTCCTCGCCACCGGTCTCGTGCAGGGCGCGATCAGCGCCAACGCGATCGTCAACAATTTCGGCGCGGGCGACCGCGCGTCGGCCGGCGTTCGCGCGGTCGACCTCGACCTCGTCCCCGCGACCGGCGGCACGACCACCAAGCTGACCGCGACCGGCAACAACATCGTCGGCAACGGCTATGGCGTCGTCAACGAGACCGGCGCCGGCGCCGACCAGACCCTGCCGTTCACCGCCACCGGCAACTGGTGGGGCCACGTCGCGGGCCCGTCGATCGGCCTGCCCAAGACGGTCGGCGACCCGGTCAACGGCGCCGCGGTCACCTACACGGGCTTCCGCACGACCGCGATCGCCACGCCGGCCGTGCCGACGGCGATCACCGACACGCGCCCGACGGGCGAGATCGACCCGCCGACCGCGTCCGGCACCGTCGTGCCGGGCACGACCTACACGCTGCGCGCGATCGCCGCCGACGACTTCGGCGTGCGCTCGGTCGAGTTCGCGATCGACGGGACGCCGCTCGCGGCCGACGCCACCGCGCCGTACGCCACGCAGTGGACGCCCGCGGCCGCGCTGGCCGGCAAGACGGTCACGCTGTCGGTGACGATCACGGACTCCGCCGGCCAGACGACGCAGACCCCGCTGACGCTCGCGCTCGCCGTCAAGGCGCCGGAGCCGGAGCTGACCGCGACGCCGACGCCCACCGCGACCGCGACGGCGACCGCCACCCCGACCACGACGCCGGCGCCCGAGCCGACCGCCGCGCCCGTCGCGGCGACGCCGACCCCGACGGTCACGCCCGCCTCGGTCGAGTCCGCCGCGCCCGACAAGGTCACGCTCAGCGCGACCGCCGCGAAGGGTCGCAAGCTGAAGGTCAGCGGCAAGCTCACGCTCCCGCAGGGCTTCGCCTGCCCGAGCGCCGGCACCGTCAGCGTCTCGGTCACGCTCGGCAAGAAGGTCGTCAAGCGCGCGACGGCCAAGCTCGACTCGAGCTGCGGCTACACGGTCAGCGTCGCGCTGCCCAAGAGCGCCGCCGGCCGCAAGGTGACCGTCAAGGCCCGCTTCCTCACAACCGGCTCCCTGCTGGCGCGCTCAGCGCCCGCCCGCACGGTCACCGTGAGACGCTGACGAAGCGCACGAGGCTATCGGCGAGCACGTCAGTCGTCTCCAGTGCTGGGAAGTGCCCGCCGTACGAGGGTGCTTCCCAGCGCTCGACGGCGAACACGCGCTCGACGACCGTGCGCGGCACGTGGACGATCTCCTTCGGGAAGTCCAGGAACGTGAGCGGGGCGGCGATCCGCCCGCCCGCCGCGGCCACGTCGTCGAGCACCCAGTCGCCGTGCCGCCGCGCCCAGTACGGCCAGAACGACGAGCCGATGCACCCGGTCGTCCAGTAGATCATCGTGGTCGTGAGCAGGTCGTCGGGCGGCAGGCCGCGGGAGTCGGTCCAGCGGTCGAACTTCTCCGCGAGCCAGCTCATCAGGCCGATGGGGGAGTCCGCCAACCCGTACGCGAGGGTCTGCGGCCGCGTGCCCTGGATGTGCACGTAGCCGCCTTCCTCCTCGCTCCACGCCACGAGCGCGGCACGCGACGCGGCCTCCGACTCCGGCCACGTCTCCGGCCGCCGCAGCGGCATCATGTACAGGTGCAGCGCCTGGACGGCGTCGGGGTACGCGAAGGCCAGCCGGCAGGCGATGCTCGCGCCCCAGTCGCCGCCGGCGACGACGTAGCGCTCATGGCCCAGGGCGCGCAGGAGCGCGTGGATGCGGTCGGCGCAGTCGACGATCGAGTACCGCCGGTCGCCGGGGCGGAACGAGTAGGTGTAGCCGGGCAGCGACGGCACGATCACCCGCGCGTGCGAGCGCAGCAGCGGCATGACCCGCGTGAACTCCCACACGCTCGACGGCCACCCGTGCAGCAGCACCAGCGGCGCGCCCTCGCCGTCGGCCAGGTAATGCACGCCCTCGACGACGTCCGACTCGAACCCGTGCAGCACCGCCTCGGCCGCCCGCCAGTCATAGGACTCCCGCCAGTAGCGCGCCAGCTCGCGCGCCTGCGCCAGCCGGAGGCCGTGCTCGGGCCCGGCGTCCGGCGGCTCGTCGGGCCAGCGCACCGCGTCGATGCGCCGCCGCAGGTCCTCGAGCACCGCGTCATCGATCGGCTTCATCACGTGCTCCTTGACGTAAAACGCGCTGCGCGACGTCGACGTGGAGCCGCGTGCCGATCGCCAGCGCGCGCTCGTCGATCACGAACCGTGGGTGGTGGTGGGGGAACTCGCCACCCGCGCCGATGAACGCGTAGCAGCCGGGTGCCTCGGCGGCCAGCGCGGAGAAGTCGTCGCCGCCCATGATCGGCTCGATGTCGACCAGCGGCTCCCCGATCGCCTCGCGCACCAGCGCGGTCGCGCGCTCCTCGTTGACGACGGGCTTGTAGCCGAACCGGAAGTCGAGCTCGTGGGTGGCACCGTGCGCCGCGCACACCCCGCGGGCGATCTCCTCCATCAGCACCGGGATGCGCTCACGCACCTCGGGATCGAAGGACCGGGTGGTGCCCGTCAGCACGGCCTCGCCCGGGATCACGTTCGGCGCGTCGCCCGCGTGCAGCGAGCCGACGGTGACGACCGCCGCGTGCAGCGGATCGATCCGGCGCGAGACGATGTGCTGCAGCGAACCGACCAGCTCGGCCGCGCAGGCGATCGTGTCGACGGCGGTGTGGGGGAGGCCCGCGTGTCCGCCGCGGCCCGAGATCCGCAGCTCGAAGAAGTCCGCCGCGGCCATGAACGGCCCGGGCACGGCGGCGACCTTGCCGAATTCGAGCGGCGTCCAGAGGTGGCAGCCGTAGATGAAGTCCACGCCCTCCATCACGCCCGCGGCCACCAGCTCCCGCGCCCCGCCGGGCGCGAGCTCCTCGGCGTGCTGGAAGATGAACCGCACCTCGCCGCCGGGCAACTCGGCGCCCGCCAGCCGCGAGGCGGCCCCGAGCAGCATCGCGGTGTGCCCGTCATGCCCGCACGCGTGCATCGCGCCGGGCCGCTCGGACGCGAACTCGACGCCGCTCTCCTCCTGGATCGGCAGCGCGTCGATGTCCGCCCGCAGCGCGACCGTCGGCCCCGGCCGGCCGGTACGCAGCCGCGCCAGGACGCTCGTCTCGGTCGGCCGCTCGACCGTCAGGCCGAAGCCGTCGAGCCGCTCGGCCACCCACGCCGACGTCTCGTGCTCATGAAAGCTGATCTCGGGATGGCGGTGGAGGTGCCGCCGCCACGCCACCACGTCCTCGTCGACGCCCACGCGCCGCACCCTACCTAAAGGGGCCTGGCCCCTTTAGGTTTGGCCGTAGCCCGCGTCCATGCCCTCGGAGACCGCGCTCATCTCGTCGCGCAGGGTGCGGACGCGGTCGGCGAGGCGCTCCTGGTTGGCGGCGTCGCCCGAGGCGGCGGTGCTGACGAGGTTCGAGCGGACGGTGTCGAGCTCGACGACCATCCGC
The DNA here is from genome assembly GCF_000423665.1 of Solirubrobacter soli DSM 22325. GTDB lineage: Bacteria > Actinomycetota > Thermoleophilia > Solirubrobacterales > Solirubrobacteraceae > Solirubrobacter > Solirubrobacter soli. Next base: position 166,920 of record NZ_KE384073.1, read on the forward strand.
TCCATCTCGCCGTCGAAGCGCTGGAGCTGCTCCTGCATCCGGCGCTGGACGACGAGCTGCTCGCGCAGGGCGAGGGCGAGCTCCGGCTGCTCGAGCTCGCCCACGCGTGCGAGGCGCTGCTCGACGCTCTCCACCGGCGTCTCGGACAGCGCCTCGTAGAGCAGCTGCGCGCGCATCGCCGAGCGCTCGATGTCGCCGACCAGCGAGGTGACCTCGGTGGAGACCGCCGTGTACGGCAGCTCCGCGCGCTGGACCGCGGCGGCGATGGCCGCCTGGGTGCGGTGGGCGGCGTCGACGTGGCGGGCGATCGGCGGCGCCAACTGCTGGCGGCGCGCGACCGGCCGGGGCTGCTCGATCCGAGGCGCCGCGCGCGGCTTGGTCTGGACCACGTGGGTGTGCACGATCAGGTCGTGCAGCGTGCGGTTCTCGCGCTCGCCCAGCGGCCACAGCGAGTCGATGATCCAGCCGATCCCGATCAGCAGGTTCGCCACGAAGTACTTGAGGCCGACGTCGCGCAGGACCGCGAGCCCGAACCGGACCGGCCGGCCGTCGTCACGCACGACCCGGATGTTCGCCGCCTGCTTGCCGAGCGTCTGGCCGTTGTGGGCGCCCTTGCGGGACATCAGCAGCCCGGCGTAGGCGGCCCAGAGCACGAGCCAGCCGAGCCAGACGGAGGCGCCGGCCGCGTCATCGGAGCCGCCGACGGCATCCACGACGAGCCCGACGGCGATGGCCATGCACGTGACGATCACGCTGTCCAGCAAGGTCGCTCCAACGCGCGGCCACCACTCGGCGAGATAGGGGCGAGGCTCGTCCATGCCCCCAAACGTACCCGGCCGAGAATCCGCGAAGCGATTCTCCAGCGACCGAAGCAGCGGACGCAGTCCGCTCGCGAGGATCGCCTACCAGGGGACGACGCCCTGGTCGTCCACGTAGGTCCCGGTCGGGCCGGAGCCGTCGAGCAGCGCCATCCGGACGATCGCGTCGGCGCCCTGCTCGACCGTCTTGTAGCCCCGGTGCTGGTTGAAGTCGGTCGCCGTGTAGCCCGGGTCGACGCAGTTCACGCGCATCCCCGGCAGCGCCTTCGCGTACTGGGTCGTGAGCATGTTCACCGCCGACTTGGAGGCGGGGTACTGGAGGCCGACGATCGTCGACTCGAGCCGCTCCGGGTCGCTCGTGACGCCGATCGAGCCCATCCCGGAGGACACGTTGACGATCACCGGGTTCGCGGAACGCTGCAGCGCGGGCACGAACGCCTGCGTGACCCGGACGAGCCCCACCACGTTGGTGGCGAACACCCGCTCCACGAGGTCCGGCGTGACCTCCGGCACAGGGACCATCCCGCCGGAGATGCCCGCGTTGTTGACCAGCACGTCGAGCTCGCCGACGGTGTCGACCGCGGCCGCGACGCTGGCGTCGTCGGTCACGTCGAGCTGCACGAACCGAGCGCCGAGCTCGTCCGCCGCGGCGCGGCCGCGCGCCTCGTCGCGCGCGCACACCCACACGTCGTGGCCCTCCGCGATCAGGCGTCGCGCGGTCTCGTACCCGAGGCCTTTGTTCGCCCCGGTGATCAAGGTCGTCGTCATGGGATCCAGGGTGGAGCTATGCACCCCTCGTCACCAGAGGACTCTCAGTGCCACCCTAAAGAGATGGACGAGCTCGGGACCTGCCTGCGGACCTGGCGCGACCGCCTCGACCCCGCGGACGTCGGGCTGAGCGCGACGTGGCCGACGGCGCGCCCCCGGCCTGCGCCGCGAGGAGGTCGCGCGGCTCGCCGGCCTGTCGGTCGACTACCTCGCCCGCCTCGAGCAGGGCCGCGCGAGCGCGCCCTCGCCGAGCGTCCTCGCCCCGCTGGCGAACGCGCTGCGGTTGAGCGAGGACGAGCGCGCGCACCTGTTCCGCGTCGCCGGCCAGGCGCCGCCGGGCGCGGGCGAGATCGACCGCCGGATCACGCCCGGCGTCCAGCGCGTGCTCGACCGGCTCGCCGACGTCCCGGTGCTGGTGACCGACGCCGCGTGGGAGAAGATCGCGATGAACCCGCCCGCGATCGCGCTGCTCGGCGACCAGCACGACAACATCCTGCGCAGCCACTTCTCCGGCCGGCCGTCGAGGATCATCCGCACGCCGGAGGAGATCGCGGCGATGGAGGCCGGCTGGGTCGGCGACCTGCACCGCGCCGCCGGCCGCTACCCCAACGACGGGCCGCTGCACGCGCTGATCGCCGACCTGCAGCGGATCAGCCCGCGCTTCGCGGAGCTGTGGGAGCAGCGCCCGGTCGCCCAGCACGTCTCCGACCGCAAGACGATCGAGCACCCGGAGATCGGACGGATCACCGTCGACTGCGACGTCATGACCGTTGCGGGGTCCGACCTGCGCCTCGTCGTCTACACCGCGCCGCCGGGCTCCGACGACGCCCGCGCGCTCGCGCTACTGGCCGACGACGCGGTAGCGCAGGTGGGTGACCCGGTCGCCCTGAATCGTTGAGATCGGCCCTTCGAGGTCGACCGGCGCGCCGAGCGCGTCGAAGAACGGCGTGCCACCGCCGAGCAGCACCGGGACGAGATCGACGCCGATCTCGTCCAGCAGGCCGGCCTGCAGCGCCTGCTCGGCCATCTGCCCGCCGTTGACGACGACGTCCTTGTCGCCGGCCAGCTCGCGCGCCTTGGCCACCGCAGCCTCGATGCCGCCCTCGGTGACGAAGACGAAGCTCTCGCTCTCGAAGTCGTCGGGCACGCGGTGGGTCAGCACGACCACCGGCACGCCGATCGGGTGCCGGCCGCCCCAGCCTGACGTGATGTCGAACAGGTGCCGGCCGACGACGAGCGCGCCGGTCGTCTCCAGCACCTCGCGCCAGTGCTTCGCGCTGGCCTCGGTCAGCCGGAACGAGATGCCGGGATTGGCGCTGGGGAGCTCGACGTCGCCGTTGCCGTACCACTGGAACAGGCGGTCGAAGCCGCTCTCCTCCGGACCCGCGATGTAGCCGTCGAGGCTCATGGTGGCGCCGCTGATGATCTTGGTCATGCCCGTGTGACGACGAGTGCTCGGGGAACCAATCGCCCTCAGGTCTGCCGTGCGCGGGACGGTCCAGGGCGGCGATGAAGTCCGCGCGGGTGTGCAGCGGGGCGCCGTGCGAGAGGAGCACGTGCTCGAACGGCAGCGCGAGCAGCTCCCGCAGCGCGGGGAGGACGCGTCGCTCGTGCAGCGCCGAGTCCCACACGCGCAGCTCGCCGTCCGGCGCGGTCAGCGCATCGGCGAACACGAGCGCGCGCTGCTCGGGCAGGTAGACCGGCGTCTCCATCATCCCGCGGCCGTCGTCGAACGCCTGCAGTCCGCCCGGGAGCTCGTCGCCGGCGCGGATCTGCTCGAGCTCGGCCTTCGGGATGTCGTCGCGCCAGAACAGCACGGGCCCGAGCGCGCGGACGCCGTACCAGCGCACGAACAGGTCGATGTCGCGGACGTGGTCGGGCTTGAGACGATCGCCGTGTCGGGCGCGAAGGCCTCGATGCGCTCCCACACGGCGCGGGCGGACGGTGGCGGGGCGAGCGGGTCGAGCAGGATCCGCCGACCGCCGGAGGCGACCGCCACGCTTGTGACCTGTGGTTCCCAATCTGACTGGCCGTTCCAGTCAGGGTGCGGCATTCGCCAGAACCACAGCCCTTCGACCACGTCGTGCACGTGCACCGGTGACTCATTCATGAGAACACGGGGTACCCGGCTCGGCGTGAGGCTCCATTACACCGGGTTGTTGGTCTTCGCCACGGCGACGCTCGGCCTGAGCGCCCCGACCGCGCAAGCGGACACGCAGTACGGCGGTACCGGGCTGTACAAGGGGAATATTCCGGCCGCTCCTTCGATCTCGCTGGTTCGGCGGGACAACGGGCAGGTCGCCGCGCGCGTGCTGCTCTCCGCGCGCTGCCGCGGATACGCGAACTACAACATGGTCATCAAGGTGGCCGGCTCGACGCCCGACGGCGCGTCCTTCACGGCGGCCGGCAAGGCGAAGCTCGGCCGGCCCGGCTCGGTCCGCGTGACCTTGAGCGGCACGCTCGCGCCCGACTCGGTGAGCGGCAGCGCACGTGTGCGGTTCCCGGGCTGCAAGGGCTACACGCAGCCGTTCGTCCTGCGCACCGAGAGCGCGCCCGCGGGAGCGCCCGCGATTCCGGCGCCCGGCACGCTGATGCAGGGGTTCACGAGCCAGACGGCGGCCGGACTGCGGCTCCCGGTGTCGTTGCGCGTCGCCAAGAACGGCCGCGTGTACGCGCTCTGGCAGGCGGTCATGCGGTGCGGCCGGGCGGCGATCGCGCTCGGTGACTACACGCCCTCGCGCAAGGTCCATCCCGACGGGACGTTCGGCGGCTCGCAGAGCTACGTGCTGCGCTACCGCGGCTACAGCGAGCACTACCGCGTGACGTTCAAGGGCCAGTTCCGCGCCGACGGCGTGACCGGGACGCTGCGGGCGCGGGTCTACTACAAGGAGGAGGGCCGCCGCCGGTCGGTCAACTGCGTCAGCGGGACGCGGACCTGGAGCGCGCGGCCGTGAGACGCGCCCTGCTGGTCGTCGCGCTGCTCCTCGTCGCGGCTCCGTCGGCTCAGGCCGACACGAACTACGGCGGCGTCGCCGCGCTGCGCAACGCGCCCTCCGGACCCCTCATCTCGGTCGTCCGCCACGACGACGGGCGCGTCACCGCTCGCCTCGGCGTCGCGTACCGGTGCCGGAAGCACTCGTTCTCCAACTACGTCGTCCGGCTCAAGGGCAGCACGGCCGACGGCGTGAACTTCACCGCCTCCGGGCGGACGCGGATGCCCGGGATCGGCCGCCTGCGGATCACGATGGCCGGCACGATCGCGCCCGACTCCGTGGCCGGGAAGGTCACGACCAGCGCGCCGAACTGCCCGAAGTACGTCCGCGACGTCGTCCTGCGCAGCGAGAGCGCGCCGGTGGGCGCGCCGGCGATCCCGTTGGCATCCACGCTCTTCGCGGGCCTCACCGGGCAGACCACCGGCGGCTTCCGGCTCGCCGTCGGCCTGCGGGTGACGACCAAGGGCCGCGTCTGGGCGACCTGGCAGGCGCACATGCGCTGCGGCCCGCGCGGCGGCGCGAGCTCGATCATCAACGACACCCCGACCACGAAGATCAACCCCGACGGCTCCTTCAGCCGCTCGGAGGTCTACACGGTCCGCTGGACCGACGGCTCCCGCGAACGCTTCCGGGTGAGCTTCAAAGGCCAGTTCCGTGCCGACGGCGTCTCCGGCACCTTGCGCGCCCGCTCGACCCGCCACGGCGGCGGCAGCCGCTGGTACCCATGCGACAGCGGAACCCAGACCTGGGCGGCCCGCACCTAGCCACGCCCGGTCGAGGTGCGCCGGAATGGTCTGGCGAGGCCAGACCATTCCGGCGCACCCGAGGCGCGCGCCGCCGCGTCGCGCCCCCCCGCGGCGGCGCGCCTCGCCCCCGCGGCGGCGCGCCTCGCCCCCGCGGCGGCGCGCCTCGCCCCCGCGGCGGCGCGGCTCGCCACCCTTGCGTGCGGTTGTAGCGTTCGGCACGAGGTGCTCGAAGCGCGTGAGGAGGTGGCGGCCTGGCTCGGCCTCTCGGCCACGGGTCCCGCACTGCCGCCTCCTCCGCGCCGCGCGGAACCGCCTTCGCGCGTCCCGCCCGCGGTCGACGACGTCGTCGCCGTCGCGGGCGTCTTCATCGGCCGCTTCCCGGTCACCAACGCCGCGTTCGCCGCGTTGCGCCCCGACCACACCCGCGTGGGCGACCCACAGCTCGCGGATCACCCCGTCGTCCTCGTCACCCGCGCCGACGCGATCGCGTTCGCCGAGAGCATCGGCGCGCGGCTGCCGACGAACGAGGAGTGGAGCGCGGCCGCGGGCGAGGCCATCTGGCCCTGGGGCGACACGTTCGACCCCGAACGCTGCAACTGCCAAGAGGCCGCGTACGGCTGGACGGTGCCGGTCCGCGCGCACCCGCAAGGCGCCTCGCCATGCGGCGCCGAGCAGCTCGCCGGCAACGTCTGGGAATGGGTCGCGGACACGCGCGAGGACGGCTGGGGCGTCGTGCGCGGCGGCTGCTACCTCGACACCGAGCACGGGCTGATCGCCGCGCGCGAGCTCTCCGCCGACCCGCTGCGCGCCACCGCCACCACGGGCTTCAGAGTCGTCTTCGACGAGAGGAGGAGTGGATGGACCGGGAGCTCCTGATCGACGCCCTCAGAGGCGTATACGACCCGTGCTGCCAGGACCGCGGGGTCTCGATCGTCGACATGGGCGTGGTGGAGGACGTCCGCCACCTCGGCACACACGTCGAGGTCGACCTGATCCCGACGACGGGGTGGTGCCCGTTCGTCGCGAACATGTCCGCCGCGATCCCGGAGGCGCTCAAAGCACTCGACGGCGTCACGACCGTCGAGGTCAAGGTCGTCTGGGAGCCCGCCTGGACGCCGGACCGGCTCTCGGAGTCGGCCCGCGCGCAGCTGCACATGCCGTTGGAAGAGCTCGAGCCCTACAGACTGGCGAGGATCTCATGACCCGCAAAGTCGACGCGTTCGTCTTCGACTGCGTCTGCCACATCTTCAACTTCGACCCGGCCAACGCGCTCGGCGGGCCAGGCCTGATGTTCGACGAGCACCTGTACGCGTTCCACCAGCTGCTGACCGCGGAGGGCGAGACGATCCTCAACCGCGAGCAGTTCATGAAGGAGTGGAGCGTCGACGAGATCTACGACATGGTCATCGAGGGCTCGGACACCGACATGATCGCGGCGCAGCCGCTCCCGCTGACCGACCTCTTCCACGACGGCCTCTCCGACTGGAAGAAGTGCGCGGAGATGGCTCAGAAGCACCCCGACCGCGCGGTCTTCTGGGGCAGCGTGAACCCCCTCGAGGGCAAGAAGGCCCTGGACCTGATGGAGATCCAGGTCAAGGAGTTCGGGGCGAAGGCGTTCAAGTTCTACAACGTCCGCTACGACTACGGGCAGCCGTTCCCGTGGCGCATGGACGACCCGCGCGTCGCCTTCCCGGTCTTCGAGAAGGCGCAGGAGCTGGGCGTGAACCTGATCGGCGTGCACAAGGGCGTCCCGCTCGGCCCGCAGCCGATCGAGCACACCCGCACGTTCGACATGGACGGCGCCGCGGCGAACTTCCCGGACATCAACTTCGTGATCTTCCACGTCGGCCTGCCGTGGCTGGACGAGGTCCTCTGGCAGATCGTGCGGTTCCCGAACCTGTACGCGTCGATCGCCGCCACGGTCAACTTCATCTCGCGCCAGCCGCGGGTCTTCGCCGAGATGCTCGGGAAGATGCTGTGGTGGTGCGGGGAGGACAAGATCCTCTACGGCGGCGAGGCCCCGATCTGGCACCCGCAGTGGGCGCTCGAGGCGTTCTGGAACTTCGAGCTCCCCGAGGACATCGTGTCCGAGCGCGGCTACCCACCGCTGACCGACCAGGCCAAGCGCAAGATCCTCGGCGGGAACCTCGCGCGGCTGCACGGGATCGATGTCGAGGCGAAGGTCAAGGAGCTAGCGTCCAAGGCATGAGTTCCAAGCCAGAGGTCGAGATCCCCGACCACGCGCCCACGTACCAGCTCGAGCTGGAGGACATCACCGTCGGCGACGGCGACCAGGCCGCCAGCGGCGACATCGTCGAGGTGCACTACGTCGGCGTGTCGTGGAAGACCGGCAACCAGTTCGACGCATCGTGGGACCGCGGCGACACGTTCAAGTTCGGCCTCGGCAAGGGCCAGGTCATCAAGGGCTGGGACGAGGGCGTGGCGGGCATGAAGGTCGGCGGGCGCCGCCGGATCACGATCCCGCCGGACATGGCGTACGGCGCCCGCGGCGCCGGCGGCGTGATCGGGCCGAACGAGACGCTCGTGTTCGTTGTCGACTTGATCGGAGTCCGCCGGTAGTCTCGGCTTCATGAAGTCCTCACTCGCTCCTGAGGAACGCAAGCGGCTCCAACGCAAGCGCCAGGAAGAGGAGGTCTTCGTCGACGCCCGGCTCGAGCTGGCCTCGATGCTGGGCAACCAGGCGCTGGCGCGCGCCCTCGCGCGCCAGCCCGCCACGCTCGACCCGCCCGCCCCCGAGCAGAGCGAGCCGCTGAAGCCCGGCATCCCGCCGTGGATCCAGGCGCTCTACGTCACGTCCGGCGTCCTCACGCCCGACGAGGCGAACGCCATGCTCAACCAGGTCGGGGCCTGGGGCCTGCAGCGCTTCATGGTCTGCGTGCCGCTCGAGCGCGACCCGATCGAGGCGCGCCGCGTGCACTTCTCCCAAGGCTCCGGCCGCGCCGCGATCCTCGACTGGGACAAGACCCACACCCAGCTCTCGCCCGCCGACCCGAAGACCGCCAAGCCGATGAAGCCCGGCTACGGCACGCTGCGCGAGATCTTCTACCAGCACCGCGCGAACGAGCTGATGAAGATCTTCGGCGTCCAGTCCCTGGACCTCGTGCTGACCGCGGCCGAGGTCGCCGAGTACGCGGGCAACAAGACCGCGGCCGAAAAGATCCGCGACCTGCTCTTCCGCGCCAACCAGTACGCGATCGTCGAGACGCTCAACGTCACCGAGTCCGCGCGCTACCAGCCCGGCGAGGGCAAGACCTACTGCAACATCTACGCCTACGACGTCGTCACCGCGATGGGCGGCTACCTGCCGCGCGTGTGGTGGACCGACGCGACGTGGGGGAAGATCCAGGCCGGCTCGGAGATCGTCAGCCTCGCCGACCTCAAGCGCATGAAGAAGGACAAGGAGGACGTCTCCAACGTCGTCGCGCCCGAGTACGGCGTGACCGTCGGCGAGCAGAACGCCAACGCGCTGACGAAGTGGATGCACGGCACCGGCGCCGAGTTCGGCTGGAGCCAGGCGACCGACATGGAGGCCGCGCAGACCGCCGCCAACCAGGGCCAGATCGTGATCCTGCTCGCCGCCAACAAGGTCGCGTCCAAGTCCGGCCACGTCAGCGTCGTGCTGGCCGAGTCCAACGAGCACAAGGCCGGCCGCGACGAGACCACCAACCAGGTCGTCGTCCCGCTCCAGTCGCAGGCCGGGTCGAAGAACTTCAAGTACTCGTCAGAGGGCGGCGCGCCCGGCTCCACCGACAAGAAGTGGTGGGAGGACTCAAAGCACAAGGACGGCGCCGCGTGGATCTTCGGCGGCGCGATCCAGAGCCCGCTGCTGACCCCGGAGGAGATCGGGGTCGAGGGGCTCGATCAGTTCGAATAGGGGCCCGCTGACGAATAACGGTGCACCTCCCGCGGCACATCCGCGGCGCCTCGAACCACCCACGCTGCTCACGTGCCAGAGGCACGCATCGCGAGCGCGGGCGGCCCGAGGCCCTACGGCTGCACCACGTCAGGCGGACCGACCATTCGTCAACGAACCCCCGCCTTGCGGTGCGCCCGCACCGCGAGCAGCACGGCCGCGACCAGCGCCAGGGCGAACGCGCCGTGGGTGAGCGCGCCGGCGGCCTGGCTGAAGGACTCGCTGAACGCGTAGCCGACGAGCGTGAAGGCGCTCGCCCACACGAGCGTGCCGAGCAGGCTCCATGGCAGGAAGGCGCGGAACTTCAACCCCGACGAGCCCGCGAGGAACGGCGAGACGGCGCGGATGATCCCGACGAACCGCCCCACGAGGATCGCCTTCGCCCCGTGGCGTGCGTAGAAGTGCTCGACGCGGTCCACCCGCGGCGCGGTCATGCCGACGCGCGGGCCGTGGCGGTGGATGAAGCGGCGCCCCAACCGCGCACCGAGGGCGAACGACGCGATGTCGCCGAGCGCCGCGGCCACCCACGCGACCGCGAGCACGACCGGCAGGCTGATCTCGCCCTGCGCGGCGACGACGCCGCCGAGCACGATCGCGGTCTCGCCCGGCGCGATCAGCCCCACGAACGCCCCGGTCTCCAGGAACGCGAGCCCGCCCACGAGCGCGTACGTCCACGTGCCGAGCGTCTCCGAGAGGTCGGTGAGCGCGTGCTCGAGGTCGGGCAGCTGGACCGTTCCCGTCGCCACCAGGGCCAGTGCGGTGACGGCGAGGGCGGTGGCGAAGAGGATGCGCTTCATCGTCTCCGAGTATTCGCACCGGACGCTCATCCGGACACCCCCGGCACCACGACGCCGGGGGTGGGGGAGGCTCTACTCCAGCTCCGCGGCCAGGTCCGCGACGGACTCGACGATCCGCGCGGGGCGGTACGGGTAGCGCTCGGCGGACTCGCGGGTGGAGATCCCGGTCAGGACGAGGATCGTCTCCAGCCCGGCCTCGATCCCCGCGACGACGTCGGTGTCCATCCGGTCGCCGATCATCGCCGTGGTCTCTGAGTGGGCGTCGATGGCGTTGAGCGCGCTGCGCATCATCAACGGGTTCGGCTTGCCGACGTAGTACGGCTCGACGCCCGTCGCGCGGCTGAGCAGGGCCGCGACGCTGCCGGTCGCCGGGAGCGGGCCGTCCGGCGACGGCCCGGTCGCGTCCGGGTTGGTGGCGATGAAGCGCGCGCCCTCGACGATCAGGCGGATCGCGAGCGTGAGCCGCTCGATCGAGTACGAGCGGGTCTCGCCCAGCACGACGTAGTCCGGGGAGCGCTCCGTCAGCGTGTAGCCGGCGTCATGCAGCGCGGTCGTCAGCCCCGCCTCGCCGATCACGAACGCCGAGCCGTTCGGGCGCTGGTCCTGGAGGAAGGACGCGGTCGCCAGCGCCGACGTCCAGATCCGTTGCTCGGGGACCTCGAGGCCGCTGGCGCGCAGCCGCGCCGCGAGGTCGCGCTGCGTGTAGATCGAGTTGTTGGTCAACACCAGGAACGGCGCGTCGCGCTTGCGGAGGTTGCCCAGGAACCGGTCGGCTCCCGGGATCGCCTGCTCCTCGTGCACAAGCACGCCGTCCATGTCCATCAGCCACGAGCGAATCTCGAGTCGGGTCACGCCCGACAGCCTATGACCGCTCCGATCGCGTCGCATTCGGGTTCTCACGTGGTAGGTCTGGTGGCGTTCACGCGAGAAGCGAGGGTCTGGAAGTGCGATTGACGGTGGTCAAGATGGTGGCTGCGACAGGGGTGGCGGCGATGGCCGTGGGCGGCGCGGTGATCGCGCGCGCCGACGACTCACCCGCGCGCGCCGCGGCGGCCAACGGCGGGCTCGCCATGTTCAACGTGGTGCAGCCGGGGGTCACCGACGCGCTGCCCATCGAGCACACGGCCCAGGCGGGCGTGAAGGACACGTTCACGCTCGAGAACCGTTGGTCGAAGGCGCTGTCGATCACCATCACGCCGCGGCCCTGGACGCAGTCGGGCGACGGGAGCGTCTCGCCGAACCGCCGCGGCACGCTCAGCGGCGTCAGCGTGAGCGAGCCGACCTTCACCCTCGCGCCGGGCGCGAAGAAGGACATCACGGTCACGCTCGACAGCGTTCCCGCCGCGGGCTACCTCTACGGCGCGCTCGAGGTCGTCGGCCTCCCGCCGGGCGCGGACAAGGCCAAGGGCATCGTCACGGGCTACCGGCTCGTCGACGCGATCCGCTACACGGCGGCGACGCCGACCTACGGTCTCAAGGCGGGCGCGGCGAAGATCCTCGGCAAGGGCTCGAAGAAGACGCTGACGCTGAGCGTCCGCAACACCGGCAACACGGTCGCCCCGGTGACCGGCACGGTGAAGATCAAGGGCGCCCTGTCGACCACGAACGGGACCGTCAAGGCCACCCGGATCCTGCCCGGCAAGAGCGTCGCGCTCGGGCTCGCTTCGGTGTCGCGCCTGCGCGCCGGGAGCTATACGGCTACCGTCACGCTCATTCAGAACAAGCAGAAGACCACGCTGACCAAGCAGATCCGGGTGCGCTGAGCGCCCTGTTGGAGGCGGCGCCGCTGGACGGGCGCCGCATCCGGGCGGTTGCCGCGCTCGCAGGGCTAGCGCCTGCGGAGATCGTCGCCCGCACGGGGGTGACGTTGCGGGAGGTCGAGCGGGTGCTCGCCGCGGGCGGCTCGTTGCCGCCGCGTCCGTCGTTGGCTGACGGCGCGGGGATCGTCGACCTGCTCGCCGGCGTGCCCGAGCCGCTGACGGACCTCGACCACGTCCCGGCGACCGCCGACACCGTGCTCGCCCGGGTCCGGTACCTGCATGAGCACTACGAGCTCGAGCGTTGCCGCGTCCTGCTGCTCGGCGATCACGACGCGACGTCGCTCGCGTTCGGAGCGCTCGGAGCGTCCGTGCGCGAGCTCGCGGTCGTCGACGTCGACCAGCGTCAGCTGCGCTACCTGGCCTCGCACGGCGTCGACACGTGGTTCGCGGACCTGCGCGTGGGGCTGCCGGCGCCGCTGCGCGAGCGCTTCGACATCGTGCTGACGGACCCGCCGTACTCGCCCGCCGGGATCGGGCTGTTCGCGGCGCGGGCGCTGGAAGCGATGAAGCGCGAGTCGCGGTTGCTCGTCGCGTACGGCTACCCGGAGGGGTCGCCCGCATTGGGCTTGAAGGTGCAGCAGGAGCTGAGCGCGCTGGAGCTGGTCTACGAGGCGGTACTGCCGGACTTCAACGCTTACACCGGGGCGTTGGCCGTGGGCTCGCGAGCGGCGCTGTACGTGCTGCGGCCGACGAAGCGGTCGCGGAAGATCGCGGCGCGGAGGGGTGACCGGCACGCGGAGGCGCTGTACACGCGGGGGCGGCAGGCGGTGGAGTCCTCTTCGGCCGCGCCGGACTTCCTCGGCGAGCTGGAGGGCGTGGGCTACGGGCCTGGCTTCAAACGGAGCGTGCGCGAGCTGCTCGACGAGCCGCGCCCGGCGGAGTCGGTCGTCGTCAACCTCGCCCCGGACCTGATCTACAGCCTGTTCCAGGTGGTGCGGGCGGTCGTGGCCGAGCGTGTGCTGATCGTCGCCCACAACCGCACCGAGGGCCTGCGCAACGCGGAGGAGCAGGCGCTGCTGCGGGCGGTGGCGGCACCGCGCTTCGAGGTCGTCCGGCTCGACCGCTCCTGGCGCGGCACCCCGTTCACGGTGGTCGAGCTGCGCGGCACCGGGGCGCCGCGCGACGAGCGGGCGGTCTACCGGGAGGCGACGTCGACCTGAATCGCCAGGTTCGCCAGCGGCGTGCCCCAGCTCTCCAGCGACGTCGGCGAGAGCGTCGAATAGCCCGCGCCGGCGGCTGAGACCGCGCCGCGCAGCGCCCACTTGGCGAACGTGTCGGCGAAGCGCTCCTCCGGTGCGGTGCAGTCGCCGGTGTCGGCGGTGAAGCACGTTCCGCTGCTCGGCAGCTGGGCCGCGAGCTGCTCGCGCATCCCGTCCGGCATCAGCGCGAAGTCGATCACGTGGCCGAGCTCGTGCACGACCGTGACGTCGCGGTCGGCCTTGCGCTCACCGTCGAGGTAGGCGAGGTTGAAGCTCACGTCGAAGCGCGTAGGGGAGATCGGGCGGGTGACGCCCACGGCGTCGCCGCCCGGCTCGTTGTAGACGCCGATCTTGACCATTCCGTCGACGTCGTCGATCAGCTGCCGCGCCTCGGGCCGCACCTTGGCGACGGCTCCGAGGATCCACTCCTGATCCTGCGGCGGGACGGAAGGATCGAAGGTGAACGAGGCCGCCTTGAGCTGCGGGTCGACGGCGTGCTCCTTCTTCCCGCAACCGGCGAACCCGACCGCCGCGCAGGCAGCCAGCATGGGCACAGCACGACGGAGGCTCATGGTCCGGCAATCGGCACGGCGGGCGGGTTTCTTGACCGGTCGGTAAGCCCGGAGACTAGGCCGGGACCGGGACGGCGGTGCCGGGCTTCGGCGCGCGGGTCTTCGTGATGATCGTGAAGGCGGCGAGGGCGCCGATCAGGGCGAACGCGGCAGCCACCAGGAACGCGTCCTCGAAGCCGGCGGTCAGCGCCTGGGCGGAGGTCGACGTCGTCGTCGCGACGCCGGTCAGGACCGCGAGACCGACGGCCTGGCCGATCTGCTGCGCGGTCGACATCAGACCGCTCGCCAGGCCGGACTCGTTCTCGCTCACGCCGCTCATCGCGGCGATCGTCAGCGGCACGAACGCCAGACCCATGCCGAGCGCGACCACGAGGCTGGGGAACAGGACGTCGCCGAGGAAGCTGCCGTCGGCCGAGACGTGGCTGAACCAGTACAAGCCGGCGGCCTGGACGACGAGGCCGGAGACGAGCACCGGCTTCGGGCCGAGCTTCGTCGCGAGGCTGGACGCGATGCCCGCGGAGGCGCCGATCGTCAGCGCGAGCGGCAGGTAGGCGAGGCCGGCCTTCAGCGGGCCGTAGTGCAGGACCTGCTGGAGGTACAGCGTCGCGAAGAAGAACAGGCCGACCAGCGCGCCGCCCATCAGGACGCCGGTCGCCGTCGCGCCGGTCAGGCTGCGGCTGCGGAAGACCGAGAGCGGGACGAGCGGGTTCGCGGTGCGGCTCTCCGTGATGACGAACGCGACCAGCAGACCCGCGGCCAGCGCGACGAACTCCGGCTGCACACCGTCGATCACGCCGTAGACGAGGGCGACCAGGCCGCCGGTGACGGTCAGGGCGCCGAGCGCGTCGAAGGAACGCGTGGCGGTCGTGCTCTTGGACTCGTGCAGCAGCGCGGGGGCGAGCGCCGCCGCGGCGATCCCGATCGGCGTGTTGATCCACAGCACCCACTCCCACCCGAGCGTCTGCGTGATCACGCCGCCGAGCAGGCTTCCCGCCGCGCCGCCGCCGGCCGCGACCGCGCCCCACACGCCCAGCGCCTTGTTGCGCTCCGCGCCCTCGGCGAACGTCGTCGTCACCAGGCTGAGGGCCGCGGGGGAGAGGATCGCGGCGCCGAGGCCCTGCAGCGCGCGGGCGGCGATCAGCATCCCGCCGCTCGACGCGAGCCCGCCCGCGAAGCTCGCCAGGGCGAAGATCGCGAAGCCGGCCATGAACACCTTGCGGCGGCCGAGCAGATCCGCCATCCGCCCACCCAGCAGCAGGAACCCGCCGAACGCCAGCACGTACGCGTTCACCAGCCACGCCAGACCCTCCTGGCTGAGGCCGAGATCCCTGCCGATCGAGGGCAACGCGACGTTGACGACCGACGCGTCGAGCACGACGACGAACTGGGCCGTGGCGAGCAGCGCCAGCGCCCACCACTTGCGTGTGTTTTCCCGTTCCATGCAGGTAATTCTCGTGCTGAGGCGGGCCCCTTACATCGGACGTAAGGTGCCCGCTAAGGCCCTGGATCCCTTACACGGAGGCGGGGAACCCCTCACGCCAGCTGGGGTGCTTCGGGACCCATCCCAACTCGGCTTTCGCCTTGGCGTTGGAGGCCCCGCGGGCCTCGGTCATCATCACCACCGCAGCGCGTCCGGCCAGCATCCTGGCCATCCACGTGGGGACGTGTCGCGGCGGCTTCGCACCGACCTGTTGCGCGAGGTAGGGCAGCCATTCCTTCGTCGGCGCGGGGTCGTCGTCGACGATGTTGTAGATCTCGCCAGGGCGGCCGCGCTCGATCGCGGCGAGCGTCCCGGTGGCGATGTCCTCGGTGTGCAGGAACGACCAGATGCCCTCGCCGTTGCCGACGAGCGGGAACTGGCGCTTGAGGACCATCTCGACCTGGTCGCCGCCGGCCGTCATCCCCGATCCGGGGCCGTAGAAGCCGCCGTAGCGCAGGACGATCCCGCCGGCCTCGGTGACGAGCTGCTCGAGCCGCCGGATCGCGGCGAGGCTCTCGCGGATGCCCTTCGGCGGGTTCGGGTCGAACGGGGCGGCCTCGCTCTTGACCTTTCCGCCTGTGCGCTCGGCCGGCCAGCCCGCGAAGGACTGGGCGACCAGCAGGCGCCCGTCGGCCGCGGCGAGCAGGTGCTGGGTCCCCTCGGTGCGCAGCCGGTTGGTGACATGGAAGGACTGGTCGAACTTGCGGAAGTCGATGTTCGTCAGCGACGTCATCTGGTGGACGATCACGTCGGGGTTGGCGGCGTCGACGGCGGCCTTGACCGACGTTGCGTCGAGGCCGTCCATGATCTGCGCGTTCGCGCCGAGCTTGCGGATCTCGGCGGTCTTGGCCTCGGAGCGGGTGGTGCCCGTGACGGTGTGGCCGTTCGCGATCAGGAGGGGGATGAGCGCACGGCCGGCGGCGCCCGTGGCGCCTGCGATGAGGATGTGCATGGCCCGTTGACGAGATGGTTTGTAAAGCTGTGACAGACGTGGATGACGAGCTTCGCCCGCTGCTCTTCTCGATCGCCTACCGGATGCTCGGGTCGGTCGCCGAGGCCGAGGACGTGGTCCAGGAGGCGTACGTGCGGCGGGCGTCCTCCGGGCCGGTGGAGAACGAGCGGGCGTTCATGACGACGGTCACGTCGCGACTGGCGATCGACGTCCTGCGTTCCGCGCGGGTGCGGCGCGAGAGCTACGTGGGCGAGTGGCTTCCGGAGCCGCTCGTGGAGGCCGAGGCGCCGGCGGTCGTCGAGACCGACGAGTCGATCTCGTTGGCGATGCTGGTGTTGTTGGAGCGGCTGAACCCGGTCGAGCGGGCGGTGTTCGTGCTGCGCGAGTCCTTCGATGTCGACTTTGCGCAGGTCGCCGCGATCGTCGACCGCTCGGAGGACAACTGCCGTCAGATCCTCTCCCGCGCTCGCAGACGGGTGGCCGACGAGCGGCCGCGGTTCGACGCCGATCCGGCCGAGCGGCGCGCTCTGGCCTCCCGGTTCATCGCCGCCGCGCGGGAGGGGGATCTCGCGGGGCTGGTGGCGATGCTCGCCCCGGATGCCGTGCTCGTGGGCGACGGCGGCGGGATCGCCCGCTCGATCCCGGCGCCGATGCATGGCGCGGCCGCGATCGCTCGTGCCATGGTCACCTTCTACGGCCAGGTCGATGCGCTGGGGATCGGGTTCGAGGCGGTGTGGGTGAACGGTCAGCCGGGCTTCCGCACGTTCGATCCGCAGGGCCGGGTCGTCAACGTCGTCCAGTTGCAGATCGTCGACGGCCGCGTGGAGTCGATCTTCTCGATGCTCAACCCGGAGAAGCTCGGACATCTCGGCGAGACGTCCGAGCTGGGGCTACGGCCTAGTCGAGTAGGGCGCCGGCGCTGACGTTCACGGTCGCGGCGGTCATCGTCCGCGCGTGGTCGGAGGCGACGAAGGCGGCGACGCGGGCGACGTCCTTGAGCGTGGCCGCCTTTCCGGTGAGGGTGGCGTCGTCGAGGCTCTTGACGAGTTCGTCGCGGCCGGCGAAGCCGGTCGGGATCGATTCCGTGATGCCGCCGGTGCGGAGGGTGACCACGCGGACCTTGGGGTTCTCCGTCGCGAACTGGCGGCGCATGGCCTCGAGGGCGTGGAAGGCGACCTGGAGGCCGCCGATGCTGTAGCCGCGGATCGGGTCGCCCTCGCCGCCGAAGACCAGGATCACGCCCGCGCCGTGGTTCGCCGCCGCCTTGAAGGTGAGGAAGTGCGAGCGGGTGGCGGTGACGATCGGCGAGAGGAAGTCCTCGACGTCCATCGCCGCCATCGGCGTGCCCTGGACGTCGTTGATGCCGATCAGGTTGAACGAGATGTCGATGCGGCCGATCTGTTGCGCGTGCGCTTCGACGGCCTGCGGGTCGGTGGCGTCGACGACCGCCGTCTCGAACTCGTCGCCGACCGCCTTGAGGGTGTCGAGGGTGCGTCCGGCCAGGTGGACCTTCGCGCCCTGGTCGGCGAACTCGCGGGCGACCGCCGCGCCGATGTTCCCGCCTCCGCCGTAGATGACCGCGTTCTTGCCTTTGAGCAGCATGTGGGTGATGACTACACGATCATCGAAAACTCATCGTCGGCGCTTGTATCGTCCCGCCGCGTGCCCGCGCGCTGGGGAACGGTGGCTGCGTACGCCGCGGTCGCCGCCGCCAATCAGCTGCTGTGGCTGACGTACGCGCCGATCACCACCGACGTCGCGCGCCACTTCGACGTCTCCGAGAGCGCGGTCGGCTGGCTCTCCCAGGTGTTCCCGCTCGTGTACGTCCTGCTCGCGATCCCGGCTGGGCTGGCCTTGGACCGCCGCTTCCGGGGCGCCCTGCTGTTCGGGGCCTGGCTGACGGCCTTCGGCGGCGCGGTGCGCCTCGGCTCGGACACCTTCGCGTTCGCTTTGGCGGGCCAGATCCTGATCGCGATCGCCCAACCGCTGATCTTGAACGCGGTCACCAAGGTCGCGGCGACGTCGTTGCCGCCGCAGTCCTTGGCGCAGGGCATCTCGCTCGGCTCGGCGGGCATCTTCGCGGGCACCGCGCTCGCGCTCCCGCTCGGCCCCGCCCTCGCCGACGAGTCCTCGCTGATCCCGTTGCTCGTCGTCGACCTCGTCATCGCGCTCGCCGCAGCGCTGTGGCTGACCGCGGCGATGACCCGCACGCCCGCGCCGGCGCCGGCCGCCGCCTCGCCGCCCGTGGCCACGCCCACGCCCGGCGCCACCTCGCCGGCTGTGGCCACGCCCGCGCCCGGCGCCACCTCGCCGGCCCACGCCACGCCCACGCCCGGCGCCACCTCGCCGCCCGTGGCCACGCCGGCGTTCGCCGGCCGCGCCGAACTGCGCGCCGTGTGGGCCGACCGCACCATCCGGCGGCTTTCCGCGGTCGCGTTCCTCGGGTTCGGCGTGTTCGTCGCGCTCACGACGTGGCTGCAGGCCCTGCTCGAGCCCGCGGGGGTCTCGGATGAGACGGCCGGGATCCTCCTCGGCGTCATGGTCCTGGCGGGGGTGGTCGGGTCCGCGACGTTGCCCGCGCCGATTGCCCGGCGCGGCTTGGAGCGGGCGTTCCTGCGGGTGGCGGCGGTCGTGGCCGCGGCCGGCTGCGTGTTCCTCGCGCTGGCGCCCGGCGCCGCCGCGGTGGTGGTGATCCCGCTGGGCGTGGTGCTGCTCGGCAGCCTGCCGGTGGTCCTCGAGCTGACCGAGCGGCGCAGCGAGTCCAGCGCCGCCGCGGCGCTGATCTGGCTGGCCGGCAACGCGGGCGGGATCGTCGTGGCCGTGCTCGTGCAGGCGACGCAGGATCGTCCCGCCGCGGCGTTCTCGCTCCTTGCGGTCACCGCCGCGCTCGTGCTCGCCGTCGCGTGAAGGAAGCGGCCCGCGCGCCGCGAAACCCGCCTCATGAGCGAGACGGACAACAGCACCGAACTGCCGCACGTCTCCGGGGAGGAGCTGCGCGCCGCCTTGACCCCGCGTGGGGAGACCCGCCGCAACCCGGTACTGGTGACCGAGCACGACGACGGGGAGCTCAAGCAGCTCAAGGAGGCCCTCGCGACGGCCGACGGCCTGCGCAGCGAACTGGACGCCAGCCGCCGCCTGATCGACTCCGCCCGCGCCGACGCGATCGAGCTCCGCGCCTCACTGGAAGCCGCCCGCGAGGACGCGAAGGAGCTCCGCCTCGAGCTCACCCGCGCCCGCGCCGAGTCCCACGAACGCCGCGAGGCCCTCGCGACCCTCCTCAACGCCGGCCTCTTCCGCCGCCGCAAGGTCATCGCGGACCTCAAATCCCGCAACGCTTTCTAAACTACACCTAAATTGCCAGGCACCTTAGGTTGTCTTTAGGTGCGATTCAGCGCTGCTGCGCGGCGATGGGACGCGATCGCTCACCTAAACCCGAGATAAGGGGTCAGGCACTTTAGGTGGGGTTTAGTTAAACCGGGCCAGGCCTTCTTTATTTGCGGAGGCGGAGGTTCTGCATGCCTCCGTCGACGAAGAGCGCGGTGCCGGTGGAGGCGGTTGCGGTGGCGAGGTAGACGATGCCGTCGGCGACCTCCTGGGCTGAGACCAGGCGGCCCATCGGCTGGCGGGCGTTCAGGGCGGCGCGTTCGGCGTCCGGGTCGTCGGCGGCGTCCAGCAGCCGGCCGATCCAGGGGGTGTCGGCGGTGCCCGGGCAGACGCAGTTGACGCGGATGCCCTCGCCCACGTGGTCGGCGGCCATCGCCATGGTCAGGGACAGGACGGCGCCCTTCGAAGCGCTGTACAAGGCGCGTTGCGGGAGGCCGGCGGTCGCGGCGACCGAGCAGGTGTTGACGATCGAGGCGCATGACGACGCGCGCAAAGCAGGAAGCGCGGCCCGCGCCATCCGCACCATGCCCACGACGTTGACGTCGTAGACCCGGTGCCACTCCTCGTCGGAGTTGTCCTCGACCGTCCCCGCGGCGCCGATGCCCGCGTTGTTGACGAGCACGTCGAGCCCGCCCAACCGCGACACCGCCTCGGCGACCGCCGCCGCCACGCCAGAAGCGTCCGTCACGTCGACCTGGATGGCATCGGAGCCCGCCACCACGTCGCGGTCGAACACGATCACCCGCGCGCCCTGCTCCCGCAGCTTCGCGACCACTGCCGCGCCGATCCCCGACGCACCGCCCGTCACGATCACCCGCAGAGCCATCAGACCACCGCCTCGATCAGGTGCGGACCCGGCTCGGAGAACGCCTCACGCAGCGCACCCACCAGCCCGCGAACATCGTCGACCCGCCGCCCCGGCACCCCCATCGACTGCGCCAGCCCCGCGAACGACAACTCCGGCCGGCCGATGTCCATCAACTCCCGCGCGGCGGCCCCGTCCCCCGAAGCGCCCACCCGCGAGAACTCGAACTCCAGGATCGCGTAGGAGCGATTGGCGATGATGATCGTCGTCACGTCGAGGCCCTCCCGAGCCTGGGTCCAGAGCGACTGGATCGTGTACATGGCCGACCCGTCGGCCTCCAGGTTGACGACCGGCCGCCCACCCGCGCCCACCGCGGCGCCCGTCGCCGCCGGCATGCCCCAGCCGATCGACCCGCCGGTCAGGAACAGGTAGTCGTGCTCGCCCGCACCCGCGGTGCGCTCGACGAACAGCACCGACGCCGTCACCGCCTCGTCGACCACCACCGCGTCATCCGGCAGCAGCGCACCGACCACCGCGCTCAGGTTGTCGACGTTCAACGGCCCGTCGGACGGCAAGACGACGCGCTCGACCGGCGCCCCCGGCACGTAGGCCGGCGCGCTCACCTCGCTCGCCAGCGCGGCGAGCGCGCCCAGCGCGTCCTCGCCCGGAGCGGCAAGCGTGAGGATCTCCGTCGAAGGGTCGGCCAGCAGGCTCGGCTGCCCCGGGTACGCGAAGAAGCCGACGGGCGGCCGCGTGTCCACGAGCACCAGAGCAGAGAACCCGGAAAGCGCGTCGACCGCCATCTCCGTCAGGTACGGCACCCCCAGCGGCCGGGGCCGCGAGCCGCCGCGCGCCAGTCGCGGCGCGAACGTGTCGCGCAGCAGGGTCGCGCCGGTCGCGGCGCTGATCCGCGCGGCGAGCGCCAACCCGTGCGCCGAGGTCGCGACGCCGCCCAGCAGCAGGGCGGCGGAGCGGCCGCGCAGCGCGCGGGCGGCGGCGGACACGGCCTCCGCGGGAACCGCCAGCGGCTTGGGAACGGGCACCGGCGGGACCGGGCCGAGACTCTCGCCCCACCCGGCGTCGGCCGGAAGGATCAACGTCGCCACGCCACCCGCCCACGCGGCGGCGACCGCCTCGGCCGTGTCGGACGCGGCCGTGCGGGCGTCGCGCGTCGTCCGCACCCACGACGAAGCCGGCCGCACGACGGACTCGATGTCCGACGCCAGCGGCGCGCCGAGCGGCTTGTGAGCGACGGCGTGATCGCCGACCAGGTTCACCATCGGCGTCCGGCCCTTGTACGCGTTGTGCACGTTCGCGAACGCGTTCCCGAACCCCGGCCCGAGGTGCAGCAGCGTCGCCGCCGGGCTGCCCTCCATGCGGGCGTACCCGTCCGCGGCCCCCGACGCCACGCCCTCGAACAAGGTCAGCACGCCGCGCACGCCCGGCACCCGGTCGAGCGCCGCCACCAGGTGCATCTCCGACGTCCCCGGGTTGGCGAAGCAGACCTCGACACCCGCGGCCGCCAGCGTCCGCAGGACGCTCTCCGCCCCGTTCAAGTCACAGCCTCAGACATCCGCGGAATGTACGCTGAGACGGGTGACCGACGACTCGCTCCCCGAGCTACGGGCCTCAGACGCCGACCGCGAGCACCACGCCGAAGTCCTCCGCAAGGCCGCCGGCGAGGGCCGTCTGACGATGGACGAGCTCGACGAGCGCCTGACCACCGTCTACGAGTCGCGCACCCACAAGGAGCTGGAGCGGCTGGTCGCCGACGTCGTCGTCCCCGGCGAACGGCCCCACGCCGACCGCATGCCGGTGCGACGCGGCGAGGAGGGGCCGAGCTGGCTCGTCGCGATCCTCAGCGGCCGCGACCGCAAAGGCCGCTGGCTCGTGGGCCGCAACCTCAAGGTGATCAACATCCTCGGTGGTTCGGACCTCGACCTCAACGACGCCGAGCTCGCCGACGACGTGGTCGAGATGACCGTCATCGCGGTGCTGGGCGGCGCGGACATCCGCGTCCCCGAGGGCTTGAACGTCGAGCTCACCGACTTCGCCATCCTCGGCGGCAATGACTCGGACCTCGGCGTCGAGCGACCCGACCCGGGCGGCCCGACCCTGCGCCTGCGGGTGATCTCGATCCTCGGCGGGACCGACGTCAGGCGCGGCCGCAAGCGCAGCCGCGCCGAGCGCAAGGCGCACAAGCACCTACGACACGGGAGCTGACGCCGCGGGGCGCTCGAGCGCCCGCGGCACCAGAAGCGCCGTGATCGGGCCGATCGCGAGCCGCTCGCTCGACCCGGGCGGGAGGTCGCCGCGCCCGGTGCGCGGGTCGCGCGGCGGGACCGGCAGGCCGAACAGCTTGTGGCCGTGCTCGGCGGCGTGCAGGCGCAGGGCGCGACCGGCGTCGGGGCGGCCGAGCCGCCACCCGGCGGCGACCAGCTGCGACCCGTGCCACAGCTCCCAGCGCCAGCGCCGGAACGGCATCCGCCCCGGAGGCAGCGGATAGAGGCTGTAGGCGAACTCGAGGCCGTGAACGGTCGGCACGAGCCTCCAACGCTAGCGCGCCGGTTTCCCGTCGGCCCCGGCAATGATCCGGCAAGGAGCCGGCAACCCCGCCGTGTGAAGCTCCGCCAAGGAACTGCCAAGAAAACCTCAGCCGGGTCTCAGTTGATTTGTCACTGACATGGCTGGGACCACAACCGACAACCCCCGCACGGACGCGGCGAGGGAGCGCACGGGGCACGATGCCCCGCCGGCGCGCGAGCGACCCGTCGTGGGCGGCCGCTCGATCGACACGGACGCTCGTACCCGCGCATACGTCGCGGCCCTGCAGCGCGACCTCAACCGGCATCTGATCACGCTCGGCTCGCCGACCGTCCTGGCGGTCGACGGCCTCTGGGAACGCGACACGGACGTCGCGTTCCGCCGCGTCTGCCGTGTCCTCGGCCTGGAGCCCAAGCGCAGCGTGCGCACGTTCCGCGCGATCGGCGGCGCGATCGCCCCGCTCACGGACGCCGAGCGGGAGAAGGCGCGCACGGACGGCGCGGCCTATGAGGCCGAGCTGCGCCACCACTTCGCCCACGCGAAGCCGCCCGAGCCCGAGCCCGAGCCCGAGCCGGACCCCGACGAACGCCTCGTGGCCGCGCTGCGAAAGGCGGGCGCCCGCTACGAGGACGAGATCGTCCGCGAGGCCAAGCGCTCCGGCCTCTCCGCGTCGCTGATCTGCGCGGTCCTCGAGGTCGAGTCCGGCTTCCGCAACGTCTTCGGCCACGACAACGTCCGCAACCCGATCAAGAGCCCGCCGAACGGCCTGCTCACGGTCACGCCCGAGCTCTACGCGAAGTACCTCGCCTTCCGCCGCCAAGGCCTCGGCAACCAGGGCGTCGGCCCGATGCAGCTCACCGACCCCGGGCTGCAGGACCGCGCCGACGCGCTCGGCGGGTGCGAGCAGGTCGGACCCAACATCCGCGTCGGCGTCGAGTTCCTGGCCGGGAACATCAAGCGCCTCGGCCTCTACCGGGGCGTCGCGGCCTACAACGGCTCGACCGTCTACGCCGACAAGGTCCTGCCGCTGGAGAAGCGGTGGCGCGCGCGGCTGGACGACGGCGTCCCCGCCGCGCCGCGGACCCTGAACGTCCCGATGAGCGGCAGCGACGTCCTCGCGCTGCAACGCGTCGTCAACCAGCGGTTCACGGAGTGGAAGATCGGCATCCGGATCGCCGAGGACGGCGACTTCGGCGCCGAGACGCGCAAGGCGGCGCGCCGTGTCGCGTACGGGCTCGGCGCTGCCACGGCCGACTATCGCGACGGCATCACGCCCGGGCTGCGCTCCAAGCTGCGCCGCCCGACCCGCCGGACCGCGGCCGACCTCGAGCGCGCCCGCCGCAGGCGTCCCTGGCTGCGCAAGCTGCGCGCCGCGAACAGCGCCTCGGGCTCGTACCCGCTGGCCGTCCACGGCCCGATCATCGGCGAGCCCTATCACGGCACCCACACGCTCGGGAACTGGCAGTCCGACAACGCCCAGGACATCCGCGTCCCGGTCGGCACGGCGGTGATCGCGCTCGCCGACGGCGTGATCGTCAAGACCTACAACGCCCCGTCGGGGCAGACCGCCGGCTGGCAGGTGACCCTGCGCGGCGCGAGCAACGCCTGGTTCTACGGCCACCTGTCCACGGTCTCCGTGAAGGCGGGCGACCGTGTGCGCAAGGGCCAGACGATCGGCGCGTCCGGGTCCGCGAACGGCGTTCCCCACCTTCACATCGGCCAGCAGTTCGGCCGGCCCGACTTCCACTGAGGAGCAGACATGAGCGACGACGAAGAGATCGACATCGACGGCCCTGTGGCGACGTTCGTCGCCGACCTCGACTACCACGAGGACGAGGCGATCGAGGACCTGCAGCTGGACGACCTCGACCTTCCCGATCGGGCGCCGGACCCGCGTGTGGGGCAGCTCGAGGCGGCGGTTCAGAAGCTCGCCGCCCAGCAGGTGGCGGCCGAACAGCAGCGCGTGCGCCGCAAGGTCAAGGCCGCGACCGGCGGCGCGAGCCTCGCCGGCTTCATCCCGATCGGCCTGCAACTGCTGGACGCGCTCAACATGACGGCCGAGGTGGCGTCGACCGTCGCCGCCGCCGCGGGCGCCCTCGGCGCGCTCCTCGCGGGCTACCTGACCCCCGAGCGTCAAGCGCCCGCGAGCCCCGTGGAGGTTCTGACAACCCCCTGAGCGGGGGGTGGTTCGTCTGCTATCGAAATAGGGGTGACCGCGGCCATCCCACTGTTCGGTGCCTTCCTTGCCGGTCTTGGCACCCGGAGATGGCTGCAGCAGCACGTCACGCTCCTCTTCCGGCTCCAGCTGGCGGGCGGCATCGGCCTCTTGTCGGTGCTCGCGGGCTGGAGCTTCGACATCAACGTCCGCAACGTCGCCGCGATCGGCGTGCTGCTCTTCGCGCAGCTGGCATCGGTCGGCATCGCCGCCCGCGTGTTCCGCAAGCGCACCGACGGCGCGCTGTTCTCGTTCTGGATGTTCGGCAACCCGACGTTCTGGACCGCGCCCGTGGCCGCCGCGGCGCTGGGTGCCGAGGCGGCCGTGTTCGTCATCGCCTACGACATGCTCACGCAGGCGCGGATCGCGGTCGGGGTGCGCCACATGCGCTCCAACGCGCCGAAGACGCAGTCCGCGCGCACGGCACTGGCCGACTACGCGCCGACGATCTGCGCGATGAGCGGCCTCGCGCTCGGGATCGTCTTCCCGGCACCGGACTTCGTGGACTCGGTCGTCGCCGGGCTCGGCATCGTCATGGCGATCTGCGGGTTCCTGTTGCTCGGCGTGTCCTGGCCGCGCAACCGCTGGACGGGCGCGCCGCAGGCCGCGATGACCATCCGCGCGCTCGCGCTGCACTACACGATCGTCCCGGCCCTGCTGGGCGTCGCCGTGCTGGCGGGCGTCGACCTGCCGGGGGCCGTGTGGCTGCTCGCCTTCGGCCCGGTGCCCACCTCGGTCGTGTCGTTCTCGCAGGTGTACGGCTACTCGCCGCGCACGGCGGCGACCGGGCTGGCCATGAGCATCGCATGCGCGATCGCGTTCCTGCCGCTCTCACTGACCCTCGCGGGGTGACCCCACATGGCTGACGTCCTGATCACGGAGTACACCGATCCCGCCTGCCCGTGGGCCTACTCCGCGGAACCGTTCCGCCAGCGGCTGAACTGGCTCTACGGCGAGCGCCTCGAGTGGCAGGTGCGAATGGTCGTGCTCTCGGAGTCCGTCGCCGAGCTGGAGGAGCGCGGCTTCGGCGTCGAGCAGCTCTCGGCCGGCTACCGGAAGATCGCGTGCGACCACGGCATGCCGATCGACACGTCGGTGCGCCCCCGCATGGCGACCTCGCGCCCCGCGTGCGAGGCGGTCGTGGCCGCCCGCCTGCACGCGCCGGAGAAGGTGCGGCCGCTGCTGCGCGCGCTGCGCGTGCGCAACTTCGCCGGCGAGTTGCTCGACGCCCCGGAGACGATCGCGGGTGCCGCATCGGACGCGGGGCTCGACTACGTCTCCCTCGGCTACTGGATGGCCGGCGAGGACGTCCAGGCCGCCGTCGAGTCCGACAAGGCGCTCGCGCGGGCGCCGATGCCCGCCGCGCGCGTGCTCGACCACAAGCTCGCCAACTGGTCCGGCGGCATGCGCTACACGTGCCCGAGCTACGAGATCGTGCGCAAGAGCGACGGCGTGCGGATCGCCGTGCCCGGCTTCCAGCCCTTCGCGGTCTACGACACGATCCTCGCCAACCTCGTGCCCGACCTCGGCCGACGCGTCCCGCCCTCGGGCGTCACCGAAGTGCTCGAGTGGGCGGGCTTCCCGCTGGCCTCCAAGGAGGTCGCGGTCGTGGCCGGCATGGAGGTCTGGGAGGCGCGCGAGGCGCTCGGCCGCGTCGCGACCGAGCGCCACATCGGCGCCGACGGCTTCTGGTCGCTCACCTAAAGCGCACCTAAGGGGTCTGACCCTTTAGGTGGCGTTTAGGTTCAGGCGGCGAGCTCGATCGCGATCTGCTCGAGGATGTCCAGGCCCTCCTGGGCGCCGGACTCCATGCCGCTGCCGATGATCATGTCGCGGACTTCCTTGGTGTCGACCGACGTCAGCATGTGCAGGCGGGTGCGGCCGTCGCCGAGGTCCTCGAACGTGCACGTGACGATCGCGGCGCCGGCTTCGGGCGCGCCCTCGAAGATCTCGGTGTTGACGAGCTTCTCGTTGGGGACGATCTCCTGGTACTCGCCGTGGAAGGCGACCTCGAAGCCGCCGTCGGCGACCATCACGTAGCGCCACCGGCCGCCGACCCGCAGGTCGATCTCGGCGACGGTGACGTTCCCGCGCTTGCCCGCCCACCAGCGCTTGACGTGCTCGGGCGTGGTGTAGGCCTTGAAGACGAGCTCGCGCGGCGCGTCGAACTCGCGCACCATCAGGATCTCGGTGTCGGAGGGAAGGGTGAGGACTGCGCTACCGGTGGTCGCGGGCATCGGGTTGCTCCTGTTTGAGGTCTTCGAGAACGTCGTCCAACGCGTCGAACCGCTCGGTCCAGGTGGCCTCGTAGCTCTTCACCCAGTCGTGGATGGGCTTGAGCGCGTGGCCGTTGAGGCGGTACAGGCGCTGGCGGCCTGAGTCACGCACGTCGACGGCTCCCACTTCGCGGAGGACCCGCAGGTGCTTGGACACCTGCGGTTGGGCCAGGCCGAGCAGCTGCACGATGTCGTTGACGGGGCGCTCGCCACCGGCCAGGAGATCGAGGATCTCCCGCCGCCGTGGCTCCGCCACCGCGTTGAACGCGTCCGCTGTCGTCGCTGCTCGGGCCATCTACACCTCATATTCCCATATCGGAATGCGTTTTCAAGTGCGGCTACCACGAATCCGCCGCGAGACCTCGCTCGCCGCCCGTTGGACGTGCGCGGGGAGGGAGTCGTCCGCGACGTCGAACGTGAGCGCCACGGCCGCGATCGGATGGCCCGTGTGGTCGAGCACGGGGCAGGCGATCGACTTCAGCCCGGGGGTGACGAACCCGTCCTCCTCGGCGTATCCGGCCGTTCTGGCCTGGGCCAGGAGCGCGCGCAGCTGGGTGAGCGAGGCGGGGCCGGCGTCGTGGCGGCGGGTGAGGACCCGGCGGCTGGGGAAGAGCGCGTCGACCTGCTGCGGCGGCAGCGCGGAGAGCATCGCCAGGCCGGACGCCGTCAGGTGGGCGGGCAGCCGGACGCCGACGTCCGTGACCAGACCGGGCCGGTTCGGGGCGCGTTCCTCGATCACGTACAGGACCTCGCGCCCCTGGAGCAGCGCGAGGTGCGCGTTCTGCGTGGTGGCGGCGACGAGGCGGGTGAGCACCGACTGCGCGATCCACCGCAGCGGGTCCTGGCGCAGGTACGCGCTGCCGAGCTCGTACGCGCCGGGGCCGAGCCCGTACCGGCGCTCCTCGGGGAGATGGACGACGAAACCCTCGTCGATCAGGACGTTGAGCAGGTGGTACGTGCTGCTGCGCGGAAGGCCGAGGTCGCGCGCGATCGCGGACGCCGGGAGCGGCGCGGCGTGGCGGGCGAGCAGCTTCAGCAGCTGCAGCGCCTGGGCGGCGGCGGGAGCGTTGGCGCGTCTCAGATGCGAGACAGTACAGCGACGAGTTGCTTTCCCGCACGCGGCGGCGCCGCTTTGATGCGCGGCATGTTCAGGTCTCCGGTCACCGTCGGTGTGGGCGCTCCGTCGCTCGATGACGTCGTCGCCGTCGCGCGCGACGGCGCCCCTGTCGAGCTGTCGGCCGACGCGCTCGCGGAGATCGCGCATTCGCGCGGCGTCGTCGAGTCGCTGGCGGCCGACGTCGTCGCCCACTACGGCGTCTCGACGGGCTTCGGCGCGCTTGCGACGCTGCACATCCCGGTCGAGAAGCGGCTCGAGCTGCAGCGCGGGCTGATCCGCAGCCACGCCGCCGGCTCGGGCGATGAGGTCGAGCGCGAGGTCGTCCGCGCGCTGATGTTGCTCAGGCTGTCGACGCTGGCCACCGGGCGCACGGGCGTCCGGCCGCACGTTGCGAGCGCCTACGCCGCGATGCTCTCCGCCGGCATCACGCCGATCGTGCACGAGTACGGCTCGCTCGGCTGCTCCGGCGACCTCGCGCCGCTCGCCCACTGCGCGCTGGCGCTGATGGGGGAGGGACCGGTGCGCGACGCGTCCGGCACCCTGCGCGACGCCGGAGACGCGCTCGCCGAGGCCGGCATCGAGCCCGTCGTCCTGGCCGAGAAGGAAGGCCTCGCGCTGATCAACGGCACCGACGGCATGCTCGGCATGCTCGTGCTGGCGATCGCGGACCTGCGCAACCTGCTCCTCGTCGCCGACATCACGGCGGCGATGAGCGTGGAGGGCCTGCTCGGCACCGACCGCGTCTTCAACGCCGACCTGCACGCGCTGCGCCCGCAGGTCGGCCAGGGCGCCGCCGCGGCCAACATGCGGGCGCTGCTCGCGAACAGCCCGATCGTCGCCTCGCACCGCGGCCCGCAGGATCCGCGCGTGCAGGACGCCTACTCGCTGCGCTGCGCGCCACAGGTGGCCGGCGCCGCGCGCGACACGCTCACCCACGCGACGCTGATCGCCGAGCGCGAGCTGGCGTCGGCGATCGACAACCCCGTGGTGACACCGGACGGTCGCGTCGAGTCCAACGGCAACTTCCACGGCGCCCCGGTGGGATACGTGCTCGACTTCCTGGCGATCGCGGTCGCGGATGTGGCATCGATGGCCGAGCGCCGCACCGACCGCTTCCTCGACGTCGCCCGCAACCACGGCCTGCCGCCGTTCCTGGCTGACGATCCGGGTGTCGACAGCGGCTACATGATCGCCCAGTACACGCAGGCGGCGATCGTCTCCGAGCTCAAGCGGCTCGCCGCTCCGGCCTCCGTGGACTCGATCCCGAGCAGCGCCATGCAGGAGGACCACGTCTCGATGGGCTGGTCGGCCGCACGCAAGTTGCGCCGCGCCGTCGACGGCCTCACGCGGGTGCTCGCGATCGAGCTGCTGACCGCCGCGCGTGGCATCGACCTGCGCGCGCCCCTGCTTCCCGGAGCCGCGACCGGCGCGGTGCTGACATCGCTGCGCGCGACCTGCGCGGGCGCCGGGTCCGACCGATTCCTCGCCCCTGAGATCGAGGCCGCCGCGGCCTTCGTTCGTGACGGCGGCGCCGTCCGCGCCGCTCAGACCGTGACTCCCCTGGAGGTGCCATGACCCCCGTGTCGACCATTCGTGCCGCGCGCGGCACAGAGCTCTCGTGCCTCGGCTGGCAGCAGGAGGCGGCGCTGCGGATGCTGCAGAACAACCTCGATCCCGAGGTCGCCGAGCATCCCGCCGAGCTCGTCGTCTATGGCGGCACCGGCAAGGCGGCGCGCGACTGGGCGTCGTTCGATGCCATCGTGCGCACGCTGAAGACCCTCAAGGACGACGAGACCCTGCTCGTGCAGTCCGGCAAGCCGGTCGGCGTCATGCAGACGCACGAGTGGGCGCCGCGGGTGCTGCTGGCGAACTCGAACCTCGTCGGCGACTGGGCGACCTGGGACGAGTTCCGCCGTCTGGAGGCGCTGGGCCTGACGATGTACGGCCAGATGACCGCCGGGTCGTGGATCTATATCGGCTCCCAGGGCATCCTGCAGGGAACGTATGAGACGTTCGCGGCGGTGGGGGAGAAGCGCTTCGGCGGCTCGCTCGCGGGGACGATCACCCTCACCGGCGGCCTCGGTGGCATGGGCGGCGCGCAGCCGCTGGCCGTGAGCATGGCGGGCGGCGTGTCGATCAACGTCGAGGTCGACCCGTCGCGGATCGCGCGCCGGCTCGAGACCCGCTACCTGGACGTCGAGGCGAGTGACATCGACCACGCGCTCGAACTGGCGATCGCCGCCCGCGACGCGCGCGAGCCGCTCAGCATCGGCCTGCTCGGCAACTGCGCCGACGTCGTCCCCGAGCTGCTGCGCCGCGGCGCGCCGATCGACGTCGTCACCGACCAGACCTCCGCCCACGACCCGCTCGCGTACGTCCCGCGTGGCATCGCGTTCGAGGACTGGGCCGACGAGCGCACGAAGCCGGGCGCGACCGACCGCGCGCGGGAGTCGATGGCCCGCCACGTCGAGGCGATGGTCGGCTTCCAGGACAAGGGCGCCGAGGTCTTCGACTACGGCAACTCGCTGCGCGCCGAGGCGAAGCTCGGCGGCTTCGAGAACGCCTTCGCGTACCCGGGTTTCGTGCCCGCCTACATCCGCCCGCTGTTCTGCGAGGGCCGCGGCCCGTTCCGCTGGGCCGCGCTGTCCGGCGACCCGGCGGACATCGCCGCCACCGACAAGGCGGTGCTCGACCTCTTCCCGGAGAACGAGTCGCTCGCCCGCTGGCTGCGGATGGCCGCGGAGAAGGTCCAGTTCCAGGGCCTGCCTGCGCGGATCTGCTGGCTCGGCCAGGGCGAGCGCCACCTCGCCGGCCTCGCGTTCAACGAGCTGGTGGCGAGCGGCGAGGTCGGCGCCCCGATCGTGATCGGCCGCGACCACCTCGACACCGGCTCGGTCGCCTCCCCGTACCGCGAGACCGAGGCGATGCTCGACGGCTCGGATGCGATCGCCGACTGGCCGCTGCTGAACGCGATGGTCAACGTGGCCTCGGGCGCGTCGTGGGTGTCGATCCATCACGGCGGCGGCGTCGGCATCGGCCGCTCGATCCACGCCGGCCAGGTGAGCGTCGCCGACGGCACCCCGCTGGCCGCCCAGAAGCTCGAGCGCGTGTTGACCAACGACCCGGCCACGGGCGTCATCCGCCACGTCGACGCGGGCTACGACCGCGCGTCCGAGGTCGCGGCCGAGCGCGGCGTCCGCGTGCCGATGGCCGAAGGCGAGTGACGCGCGAGGTGGGCGCGGCCGGCGAGGCGCGTGGGGTGGCCGCGGGCGGGCCGCGCGTGGCCTACCACGCGGACTTCGCCTGGCTCGGCGGCGACTCGGTCGTCGCCGACGTGCGGATCGAGGTCGCGGGCGAGCGCATCGTCGCGGTCACGCCCGGCGTCCCCCGCGACCGGGCGGTCCGGCTGCGCGGCGTGACGCTGCCCGGCCTCGCCAATGCGCACTCGCACGCGTTCCAGCGGGCGCTGCGCGGGCGCACCCAACGGGGTGGCGGGAGCTTCTGGACGTGGCGCGAGGACATGTACGCGCTCGCGCAGCGGATCACGCCCGACGACACCTACGCGCTCGCCAAGGGCACCTACGGCGAGATGGTCAAGGCCGGGATCACGACCGTGGGCGAGTTCGACTACGTGCATCACAGCGAGGCGCTGATCGCGGCGGCGGGGGAGGCCGGCATCCGGCTCACGCTGCTCGACGCCTGCTACGTCGCCGGCGGGTTCAACGAGCCGGTGAGCGGCGCGCAGGCGCGCTTCAGCGATGGCGACGCGTTCGCCTGGGCGGAGCGGGTATCGGAGATCGAGGGGGCCAAGGTCGGCGCCGCGATCCACTCCGTGCGGGCCGTTCCGGCGCGGCAGATGGACATCGTCGTCGAGTGGGCCGAGGGCAAGCCGCTGCACTTCCACCTCTCCGAGCAGCGCGCGGAGAACGAAGCCTGCCTGGCCGTCTGGGGCCTCACGCCGACACGCCTGCTGGCAGAGCACGGCGCGCTCGGACCGAACTCGACCGCCGTGCACGCGACGCATCTCACCGACGGCGACAAGGAACTCCTCAGAGAGACCACGATCTGCATGTGCCCGACGACCGAGCGCGACCTCGCCGACGGGATCGGCGACGCCGGGCCCAAGCTGAGCCTCGGTAGCGACAGCCACGCGATCATCGACCTCTTCGAGGAGGCGCGGGCGGTGGAGCTCAACCTGCGGCTCAAGACCGAGAAGCGCGGCCATTTCACGGCCGCCCAGCTGCTCCGAGGCGCGACCAACCACGCCAGCCTCGGCTGGGAGGACGCCGGCCGGATCGAGCCCGGCGCGCTCGCGGACCTCGTCACGGTCGGGCTCGACTCGCCGCGGCTCGAGAACGCCGAGCCGGACACGCTGCTCGAGTCGATCGTGTTCGCCGCGACCGCGGCGGACGTGACCTCCACGATCATCGGCGGCCGCCCGTGATGATCGACAACATCGGGACGCTGGTCACCAACGACCCCGAGCTCGGGACGATCAAGGACGCCGCCATCGTGTTCGACGGCGGCCTCGTCGCCTGGGCGGGTCCGAGTACCCAAGCGCCCGAGGCCGCCGGAACCACCCGCCTGGACGCCGAAGGCCGGGCCGTCATCCCGGGCTTCGTCGACTCTCACGGGCACCTCGTGTTCGCGGGAGAACGGGCCGAGGAGTTCGCCGCCCGGATGGAAGGCCGTCCCTACACGGCCGGCGGCATCAAGACCACGGTCGCCGCGACCCGCGCCGCCACCGATGAACAGCTGGGCGCGAACCTCGACCGCCTCATCAACGAGGCGCTCCGGTCGGGAACGACGACGGTCGAGACCAAGTCCGGCTACGGCCTCACCGTCCCTGATGAGCGCCGCAGCCTCGAGGTCGCGACCCCGCGCACCCGCGAGACCACGTTCCTCGGCGCCCACGTGGTCCCTCCGGAACACGACGCGGACGCCTATGTCGATCTCGTCAAAGGCGAGATGCTCGACGCCTGCGCGCCTCATGCGCGCTGGATCGATGTCTTCTGCGAGAGCGGCGCGTTCGACGGTGACCAGACCCGCGCGATCCTCGAGGCCGGGATCGCCAAAGGCCTGACGCCGCGCGTCCACGCCAACCAGCTCGGCCACGGTCCTGGCGTCCAGATCGCGTGCGAGCTGAACGCCGCCTCCGCGGACCATGTCACCCATGTCACCGACGACGACGTCGACGCCCTCGCGAGCTCCGGCACCATCGCCACCCTGCTCCCGGGCGCGGAGTTCTCGACCCGCGCCCGCTATCCCGACGCCCGGCGCCTGATCGACGCCGGCGTCACCGTCGCGCTCGCCGCCGACTGCAACCCCGGCTCGAGCTATACGACGAACATCCCGTTCTGCATCGCGATCGCGGTGCGAGAGATGGGCATGACCACCGACGAAGCGGTCTGGGCCGCAACCAAGGGCGGAGCATTAGCGCTCCGCCGCCACGATGTCGGTCATCTCGCGCCCGGCGCTCGGGCCGACGCGATCCTCCTTGACGCTCCGAGCCATATCCATCTGGCTTACCGACCGGGTGTGCCGCTTGTGACCGCCGTGTTCGTCGGCGGTCGACGAGCGATCTAGGTCCAGGTCGCCCGGGCCTCGGCCAGCGTCGGCAGCAGCAGCGAAGCGGAGATGGCGGTGGAGAAAGCGAGAAGCTTGACCTTGTTCATGGGACAAGCTTCGTCAGCACCGGTTACGTGCCGGTAATGCGGCGACTAAGCAGGGCCTCCAGCAGCGCCGCGAGCGCCGGCCGCTGCGCCGCGCCGCGCCGCAGGAGCGCGCTGATGTGGCGAAGGGGCGGCTCCGGAACCGCCCGCGCGTAGGCCACGCCCGCATGCTCGACGCACGCGAGCTCCGGCACCAGCCCCACGCCGATCCCGGCGGCCACGAGGCCGAGGATCAGCGTCGCGTCGTCGGCCCGGTGCGCGATGCGCGGGACGAAGCCCGCAGCGCGGCACGCCTGCTCGACCGCGCCGACGAACTGCGTGCCCGCGATCCCGCTGATCCAGGGAGCCCCGGCGAGGTCGGCGAGCGGGACGTGCCCGTCCGGGGCCGGGGAGGGACGCGCCGCGGCGGGCAGCGCCAGCAGCAGCGGCTCCGACAAGAGGACGCGCTGCTCCAGACCGCCGACGGGCGCTGCCGTCACGTCCTCGTAGCTCTCCGAGATCAGGAGGTCGAGCGCGCCGGAACGCAGGAGCGGGATGCCGTCCTCCGGCTCGTGCTCGCGCACCGAGCAGGTGAGCTCGGGGTGGCGCGCCGCGAGCTCGCCGACGGCCGGTGCGACGAGCCGCGCGCCGGCGCTCGGGAACGCGCCGATCACCAGCTCGCCGCGCACGGCGCCCTGCTCGGCGGCGAGCTCGGCCTCGGCCGCGTCGAGCTCCGCCAGCACTCGATCCGTGCGGGCGACGAGCCGATGTGCCGCGGGCGTGAGCCGGACGTTCCGCCCGTCGCGTTCGAGCAGCGCCATGCCCACCTCGCGCTCGAGCTGTGAGAGCGACTGCGAGACGGCCGAGGCGGAGTAGCCGACCGCGCGGCCGACCTCGGCGATCGTGCCGCGTCGTGCGAGCTCGCTCAGCAGCCGCAGTCGCCGGAGGTCGAGCATAAGCGCAGCTTACGCCGTGCGTTGCGAATCGGAGCTTGTGGTTGATGATCGCGCGGCTGACAATCGCGGCTTGACCGAGCAACGCTATGAACCACTCCCCGGGCTCGCCGAGCTCCCGTCCTGGCTCTGGCGCCGGACCGGCCCCGCCACCCGGGTCGTCGGCGGGCTCGCGCTCCTCGCGGCGATCGCCTTCACGGCAATCCTCGTGCCGGCGCTCCGCCACGACGCGCAGGCCCGCGCCGCGGCCGAGCGGCACGCCCGCGATCTCCATCACCGGCAGACGGTCCAGGCGCTGATCCGCGAGCAACGCCCACGGTTCGGGAGCTCGGACGCGACCGCCCGGCCGGCGATGCTCCGCGACCTGGAGGCCGCGATCCTCGCCGACGCGCGCGGGCGGGGAGCCTCAGCGGTCCGCGTGGAGTGCGAGCGGTTCCCGAAGACGGTCGGCGATCCGCCGCCCGAGCGCGATCCGCGCGTGACCAGCGGCAGCTACTCGTGTCTCGCCGTCACCGGCGAGATCGACCGCAGCGCGGCCACGGTCGGCGGCGCGCTCGGCGACCCGTACCGCGCGAGCCTCGACTTCACCGACGGCCGCTTCGCCCTCTGCAAGGTCGCCGGACGTCCCGATCCGATCCCGGACCCCGAGGTGACCACACCCCGAGCGTGCGCGGGTGGGCGGTTGTCCGCACCCTGAGCACCCGGATCCGGGTGTCGCCCGATGACCCGGGGGCCGCCAGACCAGAGGGTTGGCGGCATGAACCTGCTGAGACCAGCCCTGCTCTTCTGGGTGTGCGTGCTCGCCCTTCTGGGCGCCGCCACCGCCGGAGCACAGACCCCGCTCGACGCATCGTTCGAGTTCACGCCGGCCGAGCCGGCCGTCAACGAGCTCGTGACGCTGACCGACACGACGAAGAACCCCACCGGCGCGAAGCTCGAGTACGCGTGGGACCTCGACGCCGACGACGTCTTCGACGACGGCAACGCGATGGCGGTGACGACCGCGTTCACGACGCCCGGCGAGCATCGCGTGACGCTCCGCGTCAGGCGCGTCGGAACCGTCGTGGTGACCGACTCCGTCACCCGGACGATCGTGGTGAAGGAAGGCGGCGCACCCACGCCCACGCCCACGCCCACCGCGACGCCGGCGCCGACGGTGATCCACGCCCCGAAGATCAAGCTCCCGCCCGTCGCGCGGATCGACCAGCAGTGCGGCCCGCTGGGAACCACCCAGCTCTGCTTCGGCCCGATCGTCGGGCTCGACAAGCCGAAGACGTTCGACGCGACGCCCTCCTCCGACGACGGCCAGATCGTCCGCTACGAGTGGGACGTCGACGGCAACGGGGTCTTCGAGTCCGACACCGGCGCGAGCCCGAAGCTCGCCGTGACGCTCAAGGACGAGAAGCCCGCGACGCTGCGGCTCCGGGTCACCGACGACGACGGCCTGACCGGCGAGACGACGATGCCGCTGACCAAGCTCGAGCCGGAGTGCCAGGACTGGATGCGCGAGGGCCGGATCGTCGCCACCGGGCCGTGCCTGCGCCGCTACACGCTCGACAACGGCGTCCAGTACCGCTCGGCGTTCCCGCTCACCGTCAACGGCGTCACGATCGTCCCCCGCAACGGCAAGCGGGTGCTGCTCAACGTCCTCGGCTCGGGCCTGCTGCGGCGCTTGGAGATCATCGCCGGCGACGCCGTCGCGACGCTCCCCTTCCAGAACGGCACGGTCGAGCTGCAGAAGGGCGCGCTGCACTGGGTCGCGCGCAACGGCCGGCTCGAGAACGTCGCCTCGCTCGACGGCAAGCTGCTCAACGGCCTGCGCATCACCGGCGCGCCGGAGTACCTCGAGCTGCCCGCCAAGGGCACGAGCCGCACGAGCTTCTACGTGAAGCTGCCGGACGCGTTCGGCGCGCCCACGTCCGAGAAGCCGATCGTGCTGACGCAGCGCTCGACGGAGACGAAGATCGCGGGCGCGGCGAGCGCCGACGACGCGTTCAGCTTCACCGTCCCGAACGCCTCGATCGGCCCGATCGGCCTCGACACGCTCCTCGTCAGCTACGACGGCGAGGGCCTGTGGGAGATCGAGGCCAACGTCCAGCTCCCGGTGCTCGACGCCTACGTCGACGCCAAGGCCGGCATCTACAAGGGCGACTTCAACTACGCGGGCGCTGAGGTCGGCTTCGGCTCGCCGGGAGCCGGACCGTTCGGCCCCGTCTACCTGCAGCGGATCAAGTTCCGCGTCGAGGTCTCGCCCAAGAAGAGCGAGTGCGTGCCGCACCTGGGCGTCGAGAAGCAGGTGATCGGCACGCTCGTCTTCGAGACCGACTACGGCGTCCCCACCTTCGCGCTGTGCGGCGAGGTCGGCCTGACCGGCGGCCCGCAGGTGCTCGGCGCGAGCCTGATCTCGCTCGACGCCGGGCTCGGCATCGCCACCTACGACGACCGCCCGTCGGTCTTCCGCGCCTTCGGCGACGTCAAGGTGGCGACGATCCCGTTCGCCGACGCGACGTTCGAGGCCCACACCGACGGCTTCCTGAAGGTCGCCGGCAACTTCCGCTACGGCTGGGACGGCTTCGCGTCGATCCGCGGCTATCTGGAGCTCGGCGTGCTCGGCAAGAAGTTCAACGCCGAGGGTGGTGTCAAGGGCTGCCTGGACTTCGTCGACTGGTGTCGCGGCGTGAAGGCGCTCGTGTCCTCCAAGGGCATCGCGGTGTGCATGGTCATCGACTACGGCATCGACGACTGGCGCCCCGGCTTCGGCTACAAGTGGGGCGACTCGCTGCCGACGCCGTACTTCTCCGGCTGCTCGCTCGGTCCGTACCGCGAGCACCTGAACCGGGCGCGCGCCGCCGCATTGGAGGAGCGGGTCGTGACGGTCCCCGAAGGGCTGCCGGGCACCGCGTTCGTCGCCACCGGCGCCGGCGCCCCGCCGAAGATCACGCTCGTCGGCCCCAAGGGTGAGCGGATCTCGACGCCCGACGACCTGATGCCGGTCGAGGCCAAGCCGTTCCTGCTGATGAAGAACCCGCAGGCGAACATCACCCAGGTCGCCGTGCTCAGGCCCAGCGCGGGCGACTGGAAGGTGATCGTCGAGGACGGCTCCGTCCCGGTCACCTCACTCAAGGTCGCCGACGCGATCGCCAAGCCGAAGATCGACGTGCGGATCGCGCGCGACGGCGCGCGGCGCACCCTCGCCTACGACATCGCCAAGGACCCGTCGCAGACCGTCTCGTTCATCGAGCGCGGCCCGAGCACCTCCGGCACGATCGGCGGGGCAAAGCAGCTGTCCGGCGCGATCTCGTTCAACCCCGCCGGCGGCGCCGGCGAGAAGCGCGAGATCGTCGCGATCGTCGAGCAGGACGGCATGGTCACCGACCAGCTCGTCGTCGGCCACTACCGCGCGCCGAAGGTCTTCCGCCCGGGCCTCGTCCGGGGCGTGAAGACGAGCAAGCGCGGGTCCCGCCTGAACGTCTCGTGGCGCGCGGCGACGGGTGCCGAGCGCTACGTCGTCACGCTCACGCTCTCCGACGGCCGCCGGGTCGTCCGCCAGGTGACGAACCGCTCGCTCACCCTCCGCACCACCGCGCGCGCCAAGCGCGTGACGGTGCGCGCGATCACGGCCGACGGGATGCTCGGCCGCTGACCCAGTGCTCGCCGCCGCTCGACGGGGCGGCGGCGAGCTGGCATCCTGGCGCTCGATGCGGGCAGTGGTGGGGCTGTTGACGGTGGCGGTGTGTCTGGCGGCGGCGTCGAGCGCTGAGGCGTTCCGGTTCCCCGTCACGTGGGCGTACGGGAACATCGCCGACGATCCGTTCAACGACCCGGCCAACGGCGCGCCGCTCCCGCCGACGCAGGTCTTCCCCCGCGGGCAGGTCAAGGACGCGGGGACGCCGGACGGGTTCGCGGTGCGGATGACGATGACCGCGCTCGGGACCGCCGGCCAGGAGCTCACGTCGTACTTCGTGCGCGACGGCGAGGCCCAGTACCGGCCGATCGACCGCCGCCTGGACACGAGCCCGAACGCGATCGCGGCGATCCGCTACGACCTGTGCAAATCAAACGGCGAGTGCGCCCCGAGCCACACGATCACGCGCCCCGCGGCGCCCGCGCAGCCGGGAGCGACGCCGACGCCGACACCGACGCCCACCCCGCAGCCCTCGCCGCTGGTCGATCAAGACGGCGACGGCTATCCGTCGACCACCGACTGCTCGGACGTCAACAACACCGTCCATCCGGGGGCGCCGGAGATCCCCGGGAACGGGATCGACGACGACTGCAGCGGCGGGGATCAGCCCGGGAAGGTCGTCGCGACCGTGCGGAGCAAGTTCTTCGTGGCGACCAAGCACGCGAGTCCATCGGTCGTCTACCTGCGCGTGCAGGACGCGCCGCCCGGCGCACG
Source organism: Solirubrobacter soli DSM 22325 (assembly GCF_000423665.1). Classification (GTDB taxonomy): domain Bacteria; phylum Actinomycetota; class Thermoleophilia; order Solirubrobacterales; family Solirubrobacteraceae; genus Solirubrobacter; species Solirubrobacter soli. The sequence goes on from NZ_KE384073.1 coordinate 206,343, forward strand.
CGTGGACGTGCTGTGCGGCGGGAAAGGCTGCCCGTTCAAACAGCGCATCAAGACGACCGACGCCAACGGCGAGGTGTCCTTGACCAAGCTGTTCAAGAAGCGGCTGCGGCCCGGGATCACGCTCGACGTGATGATCAGCATGCCGAACACGATCGCCAAGGTGTCCCGCTACCTGGTCCGGCGCGGCGACCTGCCGGCGCAGCGGAGCATGTGCCTGCCGCTCGGCGCGACCAAGCCGCAGAAACGCTGCTAGACCGCGTCCGAGCCGCGCGCGAACGCCGCCGCGACCTCGGCCCGCGAGGCCACGCCGAGCTTCGAGAAGACGTTGCGCAGGTGGGTCTCGACGGTCTTGACGGAGAGGAAGAGCTCTTCGGCGATCGCCGGGTTCGTGCGGCCCGCGGCGACGAGGGCGACGACCTCGCGCTCGCGCGCCGAGAGGGCGGCGAGACCCGCCGTGGCGTCCGAGGCGGCGCCGCGGCGGCGCGCCTGGTCGACGCGGTGGCCGAGCTTGCGCAGCTCGCGTCGCGCCTCGTCACGGACCGCGTGCGCGCCGCCCGCGTCCAGAGCGAGCTCGGCGTCGCGCAGCTCGCGGATCGCGCCGGTGCGGTCGCCGCCGGCGGCCAGGGCGCGGCCGAGCATGACCTGCGCGCGGCGGCCCTCGAAGACGACGCCCGTGACGGCGGCCAACTCGCACGCCTCGCGCGCCACGGCCGCGGCGGCCTCGGCGTCGCCGCGGGCGAGCAGCAGCGCCGCCCGCGAGCGCTTGGCCAGCACCGCGCCGAGCGGCCGCACGACCTGGGCCTCCAGCCGCGCGACGTGGCCGGCCGTCTCGTCCAGCCGCCCGAGGCCGATCGTCGTGTCGGTGAGGATGTCCCAGCCGATGCAGCGCTCGGCGGGCACGACCACCGGCAGCTCCTCGCCGCCGCACCAGCGCAGCGTGGTGGTGAGCGAGGCCCGGAAGTCCCCCTCGTCGGCCATGATCGTGGCCAGCGCCCAGCCCGGCTCGGACTCCCAGAGCACGTTGCGACCCGTCTCGTCGGCGAGCACGCGGCTCTCCTCCAGCGCCAGCCGCGCCGCTGCGCTGTCCCCGCTGTACCAGAGCGTCAGCCCGTACTCCCACAGCGCCCACGAGAGGTGGTGGTGGTTGCCTGACAGGCGCGCCGCGTCGACCGCGGAAGCGCCCGCCTCGCGCGCCTCGTCGATCCGCCCCAGCATCTCCAGCGGGAAGACCGACGAGAGCACCAACGGCACGATCAGCCGGTCCTGGCCGGTCGCGCGGCACAGCTCGATCCCGTGCCGCCCGTGCTCCAGCGCGGCGTCGTAGTGGTCGAGGAACGTCTCCGCCCACGCGAGATACCAGAGCGCTTCGAGGCGTTCGACGAGCTCGCGGTCGTCCAGCAGGGCGATCTCCGCCAGCGCGGCGTCGCGCGCCCGCTCGGCCTGCTCCAACCGCCCGTCGGCCGCCCGCACCAGGCTCAGCAGCGCCGCGCCCGTCGCGCGCGTCAGCCGGTCCGCGTGCACGAGCGCCTGCTCCGCCCACGCCGCGCTCGCCTCCAGGTCGAGTCCGTACAGCGCGTCGAACGCCAGCTCCAGCAGCAGCGCCGGCGAGTCGCCGACCTCGTTCAACGCCGCCAGCAGCCGCCGCCGCGCGTCCTCATGGCGCCCGAGCCAGTGCTCGGTGGCCGCGCAGCCGGCGACCAGCCGCAGATGCTCGGGCGAGCCGCGGTCGGGCGCCAGCACCAGCGCCTCCAGCAGCGCCCGCCGGCTCTCCTCCAGCCGCCCCGCCGCGGCCTCCGCGCCGGCGAGGTCCTCCAGCAGCGCCCGCCTGCGCTCCGCGTTCGGCCCCGGCAACAGCCGCAGCGCCGCCCCGTACCAGTGCGCGGCGCTGGCGGGCGTCTGCGGGCGCACCGCGTCGCCCGCGGCGCGCAGCAGCGCGATCGCGCTCTCATCCCCGTGCGAGGCGGAGAACTGCACGTGGTGGGCGAGCTGCGCCGGCGCCGCACCGCGCGCCTCCAGCGCGCTCGCCACCCGGGCGTGCGCGGCGAGCCGCCAGCCGCCGCCCGCGCTCTCGTACACCGCCCGGCGCACGAGCGGGTGCCGGAACGCGAACTCCCGCGGGACTCGCGTCTCGCGCACGAACCCCGCGGCCAGCAGCCCGTCGAGCAGCTCCAGAGCCTCACCCACGTCCAGCGAGGAAGCGGCCGCGGCCAGGTCCGGCTCGAACGGGTCGCCCGCGACCGCGGCGCCCTCCAGCAGCCGCCGCGCACTCGAATCGAGCGCCCGCAGCTCGCCCCGGATCGCCTCGGTCACGGTCGTCGGCAGCACGTCGCCGCCCGCGCGCACCAGTTGCTCGAGGTAGAACGGGTTGCCGCCGCTCTCGCGCAGGACCGCGTCGCGCTGGGCGGGCGGGACGTCGGGACCGATCAGCTCGAGCGCGTCGCTCGGGTCGAGCGGCCGCAGGTCCAACCGCACCACCGTCCCGTCGCGCTGCGCCCCGTTCAGCGCCTCCGCCAGCGGTGGCGGGATCTGCGCGCGGCGCATCGCGACCGCCACCAGCACCCGCGCGTCCGGCGCCCGCCGCAGCAGCGCGACGAGCAGCTCGAGCAGCGCCGGGTCGGCGTCGTGGACGTCGTCGAGCGTGAGCACGAGCGGCCGCGTCGCCGCCAGGCGGCCGATCAGCTCGATCACCGCGCGGTGCGCCCGGTAGCGCTCGGCGGCGAGCATCGGCGCCTGCGGCGCCTCGTGCTCCAGCGCCGGGAAGATCCGCGCGAGCTGGGAGTGCTCGAGCCCGCGCAGGCGCGTGTCGTCGAGCGTGCGCAGGTGCGCGTCGAGCGCGTCGACCAGCGCGCCGTACGGGAGCTCGCGCTCGAACTCCGCCGCCCGTCCCGACAACACGAGCATCCCGCGCTCGCCCGCGTCCTCGCGCAGCGCTCGCAGGAGCCGCGACTTGCCGATCCCCGGCTCGCCCGCCACCGCGACCACCGCCGGGGCACCGTCCTGCAGCTCGCCCATCGCGGCGCGCAACCGGGCCAGCTCGCGTTCTCGCCCGATCACCGCACGATCCTCTCATGCAGGCCGCGCGCGCGTATAGTCGCGCCAAGCTGAGCCCGGACCCGCGACCCACGATCGAGGAACCGACGGCGCGGTTGTTCGCCGGCCGGTACCGGATTCACCGCGACCTCGGTCGCGGCACCTCCAAGACGGTCGTGCTCGCCTACGACACCAAGCTCGACCGCGAGGTCGCGCTGTGCCTGATCGGCGGCGAGCGCGAGCGGGTGGAGCGCGAGGCCAAGGTGATGGGCCGCCTCGGCGAGCACCCGCACATCGCGACGATCTACGACTGGGGCGAGGACGAGGGCCTGGTGTACATGGTCGTCCGCCACCTCGCCGGCGGCTCGCTCAGCGCCACAGGGCCGCTCGGGATCGACACCGTCCGGCGCGTCGGCCGTGACATCGCCGACGCGCTCGCCCACGCCCACGCCCACGGGATCGTCCACCGCGACGTCAAGCCCGACAACATCTGGCTGACCGCCGACGGCACCGCGACGCTCGGCGACTTCGGTCTCGCGCTCGCCGCGGGGGAGGAGCAGGCGGCGACGATCCACGGCACCGCCCACTACCTCTCGCCCGAGCAGGCGCGCGGCGCGCCCGTCGGCCCTCCCAGCGACCTCTACTCGCTCGGCGCGACCCTCTACGAGGCGCTCACCGGCGAGCCGCCGTTCAAGGGCGCGGACACGCGGACGCTCGCCGCCCAGCACATCTCCGCCGAGCCGCCGCCGCTGCCTGAGGCGTTCGGCGAAGTCGCCACGCTCGTCCACGCGCTGCTGGCCAAGCGGCCCGAGGATCGCCCCGACGCGACGGCGGTCCGCGAGGCGCTCGGCGGCGCGCCCGGGCCGGCGCTGTTCGGCCGCGACGCTGACCTGGCCGCGCTCGAGCGCGCGTTCGCCGCCGCCGACAACGGCCACGGCGGCCTCGTCGGCATCGCCGGCGAGCCCGGCAGCGGCAAGACCCGGCTCGCCCGCGCGCTGGCCGAGCGGGTGGATGCGACGGTCAGCTGGGGCCGGTGCGTCGAGATGGAGGGGGCGCCCGCGTTCTGGCCGTGGGCCGAGGCGCTGCGCGACCTCGAGCCGGCGGGTCTGCCGTCCGAGGCACACCGGATCGTCCCCGCGCTGACCGTGCCCGCGGCGACCACGGCCGAGGCGCGCTTCGCGCTCTTCGAGGCGATCGCGGGTGTCCTGCGCGGCGCCGCCGCGCAACGCCCGCTGCTCGTCGTCATCGAGGACCTGCAATGGGCCGACCGCTCCTCGCTCGCCCTGCTCGAGCACCTCGCGCCGCTGCTCGGACGGCTGCCGATCCTCGTCCTGGTCACCTACCGGCCGGGGGAGGCGCGCGAGGCGCTGCGAGCGATCGAGCATGAGCGGCTCGAGTTGCGCGGGCTCGGCCTGGAGGACGTCGGCCGCCTGATCGAGGCCGCGTCCGGGCGGTCCGCGAGCCCGGAGGTCGTCGCGGCCATCCACCGCCACACCGGCGGCAGCCCGCTGTTCGTGGGCGAGGTGGTGCGGATGGGCGACCTCAACGACCTCACCACGGTTCCCAAGCGCGTCATCGACGTCATCGGACGCCGCCTCGAACGGCTCCCCGCTGAGACCGTGACCGCGCTCCAGGCCGCCTCGGTGCTCGGGCCGGAGTTCCGCTCGGAGACCCTCGCGCGGATGCTCGCGACCGACGTCGACACCGTCGAGGAGGCGCTCGACGCCGCGGTCGAAGCCGAGCTCGCGGGCGCGCCCACCGACGGCGGCGACCGCTGGCGCTTCGCCCACGCGATCGTGCGCGACGCCGTCCTCGCCGAGCTGCCGAATCGCCGCCGCCGCGCCCTGCATCGCGCCGCGGCGGAGGTCCTGGAGGCCCGCTACGACCGCGGCGGCGAGGTCGACGTCGCCGAGCTCGCCCTGCACTTCTACGAAGGCGCCCGCGCCGCCGAGGCCGAACGCGCGATCCGCTACGCGCGCGTCGCCGCCGAGCAGGCGCTGCTCCTGCTCGCGTTCGCGGACGCGGCGGCGCACTACGAGCGCGCGGTCGCGCTCACGGAGCGCCTGGAGACCCCCGACGCCGAGACCACCTGCGAGCTGCTGCTCGCGCTGGCCGCCGCCCGCACCGGCGCGGGGCAGAGCGAGGCGGGGCGGGCGGAGTACCGGCGCGCGGCCGAGGTCGCCGAGCGCACGCGGACCCCTGAGCTGCTGGCGCGGGCGGCGCTGGGCTTCGCCGAGTGGGGCCCGTACGGCAAGGTCCATCACGAGGCGGTCCGGCTCCTCGAGCGCGCGCTCGATCGCTTGCCCGGCGAGGACGCGCCGCTCCGCGCCGCCGCGCTCGGCCGGCTCGCGGTCCGCCTGGACCCGCGCGCGGACCAGCCGCGCCGCGAGGCGCTGATGGAGCAGGCGCTGGCGATGGCGCGCCGGCTCGGCGACCACGACCTGCTCGTCCTGCTGCTGGGCATCAGCCCGCTGGTCAATTGGCGGCCGCAGTCGATCGCGCTGCGCCGCGAGCACACGGCCGAGGTGATCGCGCTCGCGCAGGCGGGCGAGCGCCAGGGCGCGATGTGGGCCCGGATCATCCGCGTCACCGACGCGCTCGCGCTCGGCGAGCTGCGCGAAGCCGACGCCGAGCTGGCGGCCTACCTGCGCCTGTCGGACGAGCTCGGCCGCATGTACTACCGCTGGTACGGGCTCGTGCTGCGCGGCGCGGTCGCCGCGTTCCGCGGGGAGCTGGAGACCGCCGACCGGCTCGCCGAGGAGGCGATCGCGACGATCCGGCCGCACGACGCCGACTCCGAGCAGGAGTACAGCGTCCAGCGGCTCGTGCTCGGCGTCCTGCGCGGGGAGCCGGACCGCGTTCCCGCCGACGCGCTGACGGGCTTCGCGGATCGCTTCGCCGAGCTGCCGTTGTGGCCCGCGCTGCTCGCCCGCCACGCGCTGCTCACGGGCGACGACGACCAGGCCCGGCGGCTGCTCGCGCGCTTCGGCGACTTCGAGCGCGCCGACCGCGACCCCGACCGGCTCGCCGCGCTGACGCTGCTGGCCGACGTCGCGGCCGGCGTCGGCGACCGTGCCGCCGCGCACGCGCTGTACGCGCGCCTGGAGCCCTACGCGGACTGGAACATCGTCATCGACCGCGCATGGGGCCTCCTCGGCTCGGCGGCCCGGCCGCTCGGCCGCCTGGCGGCGCTGACCGGGGACACTGCCCGCGCGCACGCCCACTTCGAGCGGGCGCGCGAGCTCAACGCCCGCTGGCACGCGGACCCGTGGGTGCTGCAGACGCTGCTCGACCACGCCACGGCGCTGCCCGAGGCGGCGCCGCGCCTGCGCGCCGAGGCCCTCGCCTCGGCGCGCGCACTCGGACTGCCGGCGCTTGCGCGCCGCGCCGCACGCCTCTAGTCGTTGCCGACGCCACCCCAGCGGTCGGTTCCCTCCTGGATCTCGCTCTCGAGCCGGATCAGCCCTGCCTTGAGCTCGCCGTCGAGCTCACCCCCGTGCGTCCCGGTCTCCTTCTCGAAGGCGATCGCGTCCTTGACGATCGCGCGGAAGCCGTCCAGCGCTTCGTGGAAGTGCTGCGCCATCGCCTTGCGCACCTCCTTGACGTCCATCGTGTCGTAGCCGGGGAACGGGACCTTGGCGGCCATGGCCTTCTCTTTCACTTGGGGGTCTTGGACTTTGCGAGGAAGCGTGCGATGGGCCCGCCGGCCTCCGCGACGGGGCCACCGCCTTCGTCGAAGCCGAGGATCTCGAGCTTGGCGCCGAAGTCGCCGGTGACGTCCAGCTTCGTGGTCGCTCCCGCCGGGTCGACCACGATCGATGCCGACACCGGATGACCGTCGACGTACGCGTCGATGCGGGTCAGGCGCTCGGTGGTGATCGTCAAGCGCTTGGCGCCGCCGTCGACGGGCTCGGCGAGGACGTCCAGCCGGCAGGGCGGGCGCGAGTGGTGATGCAGGATCGAGACCGCGAACGCCAGCAGGTCGCGGTTGCCGTCCAGGACGTCGGCGCGGGTGCGGTCGTGGCGCTCGTCAGGAGTGATCCCGAACTCCTCGACCGGGACGCCCGCGGATCGGTTGACGCGCAGTGTGCGCCGCAGCGCGACCCGCATGTCGGTCCCACCCGGGAGCGCCCTGAGTCCCGAGTCGCCGCCGCCCACGCCGAGCAGCCGGCCGTGGTTCCAGACGTTGGCCCCGCCGGCGCCGGTGTTGGCGTCGAGGCCGATGACCTTCCCGATTCCGTGGTCCTGGAAGCCGGCGGCGAAGATGTCGGTCGTGCTGTAGCAGAGCGCGTCGACCAGCAGGACGACGGGGCCGTGGTAGCGCTGCCCACGGATGTTGCACGCGAACGCGTGCGCCGGCTCGAGCGGCTGCTGGTCCGAGTAGACCTCGGCGGTCTCGATCGCCCGTGTCAGCGACGGCCTGAACGCGCTGATCTCGGTGCTCGACGAGGACAGCCGGCGGGTCGCCGGCGTCGTGCGGACCTGCATCGGCTCAGGCGTGATCTTGCGCACGGTGAAGACCTGCAGGAGCAGCTCTCCGGCCGCGATCGCCCCGCCGCCGTTCCCGCGGACGTCGAGGATCAGCCCGTCCGCGGGGAGGCCGGTGAGGATGTCGCAGACCTCGTTGACGAACGCCTCCGGGTCGAGCACGGCGAAGCTGCGGATACGCAGGTGCCCGACCGGGCGGCCGTCGACGTCGATCGTGCGCCATTGCAGGGCGTCGGCGAACGGCTTGCGCGAGAGGAACGGCGGCTCGAGCTCGGGCTCCTCGATCCGCCCGCTCGCGCCGAGCCCTGCGCGCCGCCGCCCCGGCTCATCGGCCACCAGCTCCGGGAAGAACCGCTGCTTGGAGGACCGGCGCACCTCCTCGCCGACCGCGTCCACGCCCAGACCCTTGACCCGGTCGGGATCGGTCGCCTCGAGCGTGTCGTAGGGGATCACGCGCCATTTGCACGTGACCGTTCCGGGTGTGCCGCTTTCGTCGGAGAACTCGACCCGGACGGTCGCCTCCTGCGGCGCGGGCGAGACCGCGAGCGGGCGGTCGGTCATCGTCGCCACGCCGCGGGCGTGACGGGCGGCCGGATTGCAGCCGCTCTGGCGGTCGGCGTTGTTCTCGATCGCCCGCCGGACCGGGAGCCCGTTCCAGGTCGTGATCACGACGCCGCGGGCGAGGGGCGCCCCGGAGCGCTCGATCGTGAGCCGCTCCCACTCGCGCTCGACGTACTTGACGACGACATGTGCGCCGGCGTCGTCGAAGTACTCCTCGACGCTGAACGGCAGGACCGCCGCGCGCTGGTGGAAGTGGCTCGGCAGCTTGTAGACGGTGTGCAGGTCGCGCACCGAGCGAAAGATCGCGAGCAGCTCCTCGTGGAAGGCCTGGTCGTCGTCGGCGAAGTCGTCCAGCGACGCCTCCAGCACGCGCAGTCGCTGGACCGGGTCGACGCCGTACATCGACCGCTTCAGCGCCAGGTGGACGTAGTAGTCCTCGAAGAGCCGCAGTGCCTGGCCGACGACCACGCCGCGCTCGGTGCCCGTCAGCGGGGTCGCCTCCGCCAGGAACTGGTCCAGCTCGACGATCTTCGGCTCGGGCACGTGCGGCGATCCTTCCAGCAGTCGTTCGCTCAGTCCAGGACGGCCGCGGCGAGCTCGTCGTCGTCCCGCAGGCGCGCGATCGCCCGCCCGCGGGTCGGCCCGATGCTGCCGATGGGCATGCCGAGCGCGAGCGACACCTCGGCGTAGGTCGGCTCCGGGTCGGCCAGCAGCACCCGCATCAGCGCCTGCTCCCGTTCCGTGACGCGCTCGAGCGCCCGCGCGAGGGCGGTCGAGCGCTCGTGGCCGTCGAGGACGTCGAACGCGGTCGGCTCGACGAGCTCGGACTCGAGGGCCCGCCGCGCCTTGGCCTCGCGCTGGTTGATCGAGATGTGGCGCAGGCACTCGCGCCGGGCGGTCGTGTTGAGCCAGCCGGCGACGCTCTCCGGGTCGCGGAGCCCGCCGAGGTGCTCGAGCGCCCGCAACCAGGTGTCCTGGACGATGTCGTCGGCCTCGTGCGAGGTGAAGCGGTGGCAGCGGGCGACGGTGGCGATCCGGCGGGTGAAGCGGCGGAACAGTTCCGCCCAGGCGAGCGGGTCGCCGCCGGTGGCGGCGGCGACGAGGCCGCCGAGGCGCTCGGCCTGGGCGGAGGCGAGGGAGCGGGCGACGAGGGGGGAGGAGTAGTGGCCGGGCATGGCAGCGACGATCCGCCCGGGCGCCCCGCGCTCCCAGTCCCCCTGGGCGTGGCGTGCACGCCGCCCAGGGCAGTGCGAGGTGGCAACGCCTCCACCCAGGGGGAGTCGAGGGTGAGTGGCGATCCCCCTCGGAGCCCGTTCAAGCATTCCGGTGCGCCCGCCGCGGCACAGCCGCAGCGTCTCGCACCACCCACGCTGCTCACGGCCCAGAGGGCCGCGTCGCGAGCGCGGGCGGCGCGAGCCACTGGCGGCTGCACCACATCGGTCGGACCGACCATGCTCCAACGAACTCCTGTGCCCATACGATGCGCTGGATGTTCGAACTGCAGTCGGTGGGCGAGTTGCAGGCGCGGCTCGAGGCCGAGCGCTCCGGCGTGCCGTTCCTGCTGTTCCGCGACGGCGAAGGCCGCCAGCACCTGGTGCGGCTGCCGGAGGCCGGCGAGGTCGTCATCGGTCGCGACCCCGACCACGGGATCGAGCTCGCGTGGGACCCGCAGGTCTCGCGCGTGCACGCGGTGCTCGAACGGATCGGCGGCGTCTGGACCGTCGAGGACGACGGGCTCTCGCGCAACGGGACGACGGTCAACGGCGTCCCGCTCAACGGGCGTCGGCGGCTGCGCGACGCCGACGTGCTCGGCTGCGGCGGCGTCAGCCTGCAGTTCCGCGCTCCCGAGGCGGGCGGCGTCGCCGAGACCTTGAAGGCCGACGCCGACGGGCCGGACCCGAGCGGCCTCACGCCCGCGCAGCGCCGCGTGCTGGTCGCGTTGTGCCGGCCGCTGCGCGACGCGCCCTACGGCGCGCCCGCGACGAACAAGCAGATCGCGGCCGAGCTGACGATCAGCGTCGACGCCGTCAAGACGCATCTGCGGCGCATCGCCGAGCTGCTCGAGCTCGGCGAGCTTCCGCAGAACCGCAAGCGCGCCGAGCTGGCGTGGAAGGCGCTCAGCGCGGGCATCGTGACGCCGCGCGAGCTCCTCTCTGACCGCTGAGGACATCACGGTTCTGGAGCGCGGCCCGAGCGGCGGTGATACGCCGCCGTCAGAACAGCAGGCCGACGCCGGCGCGCATGGCGACCCGCTCCGCGAGGTCGAGGCCCGGCCCATGGTCGAGCGCGAGCGGGCCGTCGACGTGGTGCAGGAAGTGGACGCGGTCGCCGAACAGCACGATCGCGTCCTGGTCCGCGAACCGGCGCGACGCCCAGACGATGCCGTCGGCCTCGGGAGTGGCGTCGTGCAGCGCCTCGGCGGCATCGGCCGTCGAGCCGTAGGCCGACGCGGGCGCGTCGAGCAGCGCGCGGTCGTCGACCGCGATCAGCCGCAGCGCCCTCGGCATGGACAGGCGGCTGATCCGGCGGTCGCGCAGCGCAGCGCGCGGGAGGTCGGAGCCTTCGGGTACATCGTGGAACAGGGCCTCCGCGATCGCGGTGTCGGCATCGAGCGCCGCGTAGAGCGTGGGGGTGACCGGCCGCCCGTACGGCAGCCGCCGCGGCGCGTCGAACTCGACCGGGGCGAAGCGCGCGTGATGGACGCGCACGAGCGTGGTCCCGGCGGGCAGCGTCCTCACGTCGGCCGGTCGTGGAACGCCGCCGCGGCCGCTACCACCGCGTCGGGATCCTCGTCAAGGACATCCAGCGGACAACGGTCACCCAGCCATCCCGTCTTCGTCGTGAACCACAGCGCCTGCTCCCAGTCTCCGAGGCCGGCGTCACGCAGATGGGACAGCACGTCCCCGATCGGCACGCGCGGATGCGCTTCGGCGTCGAACTGGAAGGCGGGGAAGACGACCTGCCCGTGCCAGTCGACCCCGACGATGCGGCCGGCGGCTCGCCAGGATGACGCCAGAGCCGACCGGTTGGTTGCCTTCGATCCCGCTCTATCGGCCACTTCGGATGCTGTCCACGCGCCATGTTCACGCAAGCATTCCTGACGGGCGTCAGCCGTCCGGTGGGCGTGCCAGACTGCCGAGAGCGGGGGAACGCCCGGAGGCAAGAGCGCGTCGACAACGCGCTCGAGCTGGCCCGTGCGCGCCGCCGTCTGCAATTTGGCCCTGACAGCGGCGATTCGCGCTCTTTCCGGCGCGGTACCGGTCCGTGCGGAAAGCGTTTGCTCGATCGCCTCGAGCTCGGAGATGATCGATTTGAAGCCCAGATCGTCCATCATTTGCCTCAATGCCCTGTTCGCGGACCAAACGGCAATTCCATTTCCTTAGGTTTGTGAATTAGTCTGGGTCCTGACCATGCCCACCATTTCACCTACCTCATCCAGTAATGGACAGCGTCCTGCGGGGGAAACCTCGGAGGCACGCATCGCGAAGGCTCTCGCTCATCCGTTGCGCGCGCGTATCTTGCAGCGGCTCGGTGAGCGTGTGGCCAGTCCCGGGGACCTCGCGGTGGAGCTGGGCGCTCCGCTGGGGGTCGTCTCCTATCACGTGCGGATGCTGCGCGACTATGACTGTGTCGAGCTTGTCCGGACGGAGCCGCGCCGTGGCGCGTTGCAGCATTTCTATAAGGCGACGGCTCGCCCGAACCTGGATGAGGGGCAGTGGCGCACGCTCCCGTCGGGGTTGCGGCGTGAGCTGGCGGGCGAGACGATCGCCGACCTGGTCGCCGATCTCGGCACGGCGGCCGATGCGGGCAAGCTCGACGATCCGGACGTGGTGCTCTCGCGGACGCCGTTGGAGCTGGACGAGAAGGCGTTTCGCAAGTTGAACAAGTTGATGGCCAAGACGCTGGATCAGGCGTTGGCGATCGCGGCTGAGAGCGCCGGCCGCAACGAGGGTTCGGACGACTCGGTGTTCCCGACCGAGCTCGGCCTGCTGCACTTCAAGCGCGCCGAGGGCTAGCCCGAGACGAAGGCCCCGCTCGGCGCGGGGCCTTCGCTCAGATCACGCGGTCAGCCGGAAGCGTCAGCACGCGGACGCGCCAACTCGGCTCAAAGATCGGCGCGGTGCTGCCGATGCAAGCGCGAATGCTCTCCCGCCGCCGCGTCCCGCTGCTCGCTGTGTTCGTCGGCGCGCTTGCGAGCCTGGCCGTTTCGCTGGTCGCCTTCCACGCCGACCGCGCGAGGACCGCGGCCCGTGACAGCGAGGCCCGCGCCCAGGCCGCCGGCGCGCTCGAGGTGCTGACCGCCGGCCTGGAGAGCCGCGTCGTCGACGTGCGCAGCCTCTTCGTCTCCAGCGAGTCGGTCAGCGAACGCGAGTACACGGGCTTCACGACCCCGATGGTCGGCCTCGGCCGCGCCAGCAGCATCAACTGGCTGCGCAAGGTGATGCCCGCCGACCGGGCCGCGGTCGAGCGCGAGCTCGGCGTGAAGATCACCATGCTGGCTCCGGACGGCCGCCTGGTCGCGGACACGACGCCCGGGCCGGTCTTTCCGCTCCGCTACGGGACGCGGGGCGTCCGCGCTCGCTCCCTGGTCGGCTTCAACGCCTTCACGAGCGGCGATCGCCGCGCGGCGATCGAGCGCGCGGTGGCCACCGGCCGGCCGGCCTCGACCGCGCTGATCAGGCTCGCCACCGGCCGCCGGCCGGGGTTCGTGCTGTACGTCCCGGTCTACAAGCCTCCGGGACGGCACCTGATGGAGGACGTCGTCGGGGTCGTCGCCGGGGCGTTCAGCATGGAGGATGCCCGCACGGCGGTCCTGCGCGCGGTTCCGCCCGGGACCGGGGTGCGCGTCCGGCTCGAAGGCGACGAGGTCCTGGACCGGGGAGCCGTCGACCCACGCGCGCCGACGACCAGCTTCAGCTTCGCCGGCCGCACCTGGTCGGTCCAGAGCCGCGCCGCCTCCGGCGGCGGGCTCCGGCTCGGCCCGGTCACGCTGGCCGCCGGCATCCTGCTCATGGTCCTGCTGCTCCTCGCCAACTGGGCGCGCTCCAGTCGCCGGTTGCTCGACACCGGCCGCCGCGACCGCGACCGCGCCGAACGGCGGTTCCTCGACACGTTCGCCTCCGCGCCGATCGGCATGGCGCTGATCACCCCCGCGGGGGAGATCATCCGCGTCAACCGGGCCTTCAGCGACCTGCTCGGCCGCCCCGAGGACGAGCTCGCCGGCGGGCACGCCCCGAGCGTCATCCTCGCCGAGGACCGGGCGCGCGGCAGCGAGCTGTTCATCGAGGCCGCGGCCCGCCCAGGCGACGCGGTCGCCGGCGACATCCGCCTGCACACCGCGGCCGGCGTGCGCTGGACGGAGAGCCACGTGACGTACCTGGCGGGCGAGGGCTTGCTGTTGATCCAGGCGATCGACATCAGCGACCGCCGCGAGTTCGAGGACCAGCTCGTCCATCAGGCGGAGCACGACTCGCTGACCGACCTGCTCAACCGGCGCGGGTTCCGGCGCGTCGTCGCCCGCCACCTCGCCGGCGACACCGCGGGCGGCGCGATCATGCTGCTCGACCTCGATCACTTCAAGGCGGTCAACGACCTCCACGGCCATCGCGCCGGCGACCGCGTGCTCGAAGGCGCCGCGCGCGTGCTGCGCGACTGCGTGCGCTCCGAGGACGCCGTCGCGCGCCTCGGCGGCGACGAGTTCGCCGTGCTGCTGCCGCATGCCGACGCCGAGCAGGCACGCGCCGCGGCCGGCCGCCTGCTCGAAGCGCTGGCCGACCACGGGACCCACGGGATCTCGGCCAGCGTCGGCGTGGCGATGCTGGCGGTGGACATGCGCGGCCCCGACGACGCGCTCGTCGCCGCCGACCTCGCGATGTACGACGCCAAGGCCGCCGGGCGCAACCGGTACGCGTTCTTCGACGAGCACGCCACCGCCCCGTCGGCGACGCGTGACCGGCTCGAGTGGGTCGAGCGCATCCGCGCCGCGCTCGACGAGGACCGGCTCGTGCTGGCGGCGCAGCCGATCCGCTGCGTGCGCTCGGGCGAGGTCGTCCACCACGAGCTCCTGCTGCGCATGCGCGACCACGACGGCCGCGAGATCCCGCCCGGGGCCTTCCTCGGCGTCGCCGAGGAGTTCGGCCTGATCGGCGAGATCGACCTGTGGGTCGCGCGTTCGGCGATCGCGATCCTCGATCGCCACCGCGACCGCAACCTCGTCTTCCACGTCAATCTCTCCGGGCGCTCGCTGGGTGAGGAGACGCTGCTGGCCTCGATCCGTGACGAGCTCGAGCGCACCGGTGTCGACCCGTGCTCGCTGGTCTTCGAGATCACCGAGACCACCGCGGTCAGCAGCCTCGAGGAGGCGCGCGTGTTCGCCGTCGCGCTGACCGAGATGGGCTGTCGTCTCGCGCTGGACGACTTCGGCGCCGGCTTCAGCTCGTTCGTCTACCTCAAGCAGCTGCCGTTCGACGTGCTCAAGATCGACGGCGAGTTCGTCCGCCAGTGCACGACGACCCCCGCCGACCGCGTGATCCTCGAGTCGCTCGTCCACACCGCCGCGGGCCTCAACAAGCGGACCGTGGCGGAGTTCGTCGAGGACCAGGAGACCGAGGACCTGCTGCGCGAGCTCGGCGTCGACATGGTGCAGGGCTACCACGTCGGCCGTCCCGTCGCCGTGGACGAGGCGATCGCGGCCGTGCAGACGCATCAAACCAGCTTGATGTAATCTCCGTGCGGCGATGTCGCCGCCGCCCTTTCTCCGTCTCGCGAGCCATCCGGTGCGCTGGACGCTGCTGCGCGAGCTGGGGCACAGCGACCGCCGGGTGGGGGAGCTGTGCGCCCTCGCCGGCGAGCGTCAGAGCCTCGTCTCGTACCACCTGCGCCGGCTCCGGGACGGCGGGCTGGTGTTCGCCCGCCGCAGCCTCGCCGACGGGCGCGACACCTACTACGCGCTCGACGTCGCGCGGTGCGGCGAGCTGTTGGCCGAGGCCGGCGCCGCGATGCACCCCGCGCTCGGCGCGGGGGCGCCCTCGGCCGTGACCGCGGACATCCTGTTCCTGTGCACCGGCAACAGCGCCCGCTCGCAGATGGCCGAGGCACTCGCGGGCCGGCACGCCGGCGTGCGCGCCTGGAGCGCCGGGAGCCGGCCGAAGCCGCTGCACCCGCACGCGGTCACGGTGATGGCGCGTCGCGGGCTCGACATCGCCGCCGCGCGGCCGAAGCACCTCGACGAGTTCGCCGATCGGCGGTTCGACGTCGTGGTCACCCTCTGCGACCGCGTCCGCGAGGTCTGCCCGGAGTACCCGCGGGCGATCCACTGGAGCCTGCGCGACCCCAGCGGCGGCGACGAGGCCGCGTTCGAGTCGGTCGCGGAGGAGCTCGAGCGGCGCATCGGCTTCCTGCTCGCAACGATCGGATCGGAGGCGATCCATGTCTGAGGAGCTCGTCCATGTCCGCTACCTCGTCGACGACGTCGAGGCCGCGGTCGCGTTCTACACCACCCACCTGGGCTTCGAGCCGCGCATGAGCGCGCTGCCCGCGTTCGCCGACGTCGTCCGCGGCCGGCTGCGGCTGCTCATCAGCGGGCCGCTGAGCTCGGCGGGCCGCGCGCTGCCCGACGGTCGGGTGCCGGAGCCCGGCGGCTGGAACCGCATCCACCTGCTGGTCGACGACATCGCCGCCGAGGTCGCTCGGCTCGAGGCGGAGGGCGTGACGTTCCGCAGCGGCATCGTCAGCGGGCCGGGTGGGCGGCAGATCGTCCTCGACGACCCGGCCGGGAACCCGGTCGAGCTGTTCCAACCGCGCGCTTGAGCGTTCCGCGCCTGTCCGAGGTCCTGCGCGAGTGGGGCCGGATCGGCTGCATCGGCTTCGGCGGTCCGCCCGCGCACATCGCGCTGCTGCGGCAGCTGTGCGTCGAGCGGCGCAAGTGGATCGACGAGCAGGAGTTCGAGGACGCGATCGCCGCGACCAACCTGATCCCCGGTCCGGCCTCGACCCAGCTCGCGATCTACTGCGCCTGGCGGCTGCGGGGCGTCGCGGGCGCGTTCGTCGGCGGGCTCGGTTTCATCGTGCCGGGGTTGATCGCGATCCTCGCGCTGTCGGCGCTGTTCCTCTCCGACGCGCCTCCGGAGTGGGTGCTCGGCGCCGGTGCCGGGGCGGGAGCGGCGGTGGCCGCGGTCGCCGTCCACGCCGCCGTGGGCCTTGCGCCCCCGAGCTGGACGCGCGCCGCGTCGCAGGTCAGGTGGGGCGCCTACGCGCTGGCGGGCGGGGTCTCGGCCGCGACCGTCGGCCCGTTCCTCGTCCTGGTGCTGCTGGCGTGCGGCGCGATCGAGCTGTCGCTGCGGCGGCCCGGCCGGGTGCTCGGGGCGCATCCGCTGCTGCTGGCCTCGGTGGGTGCGCCGGGCGGGCTCCTCGCGCTGGCCTGGGTCGCGTTGAAGGTCGGCGCGCTCTCCTACGGCGGGGGCTTCGTGATCATCCCGCTGATGCAGCACGACGCGGTCGAGACCTACCACTGGATGACCGACGCCCAGTTCCTGAACGCCGTCGCGCTCGGCCAGGTGACGCCCGGGCCGGTCGTGCACACCGTCGCCGCCGTGGGCTACGCGGCGGCGGGGGTCGGCGGCGGGCTGTTGGCCGCGGCGATCGCGTTCGCGCCGTCGTTCTCGTTCATCCTGCTCGGCGCCCAGCGGTTCGACCGGCTGCGGGCGAACGCGGGCGTGCGCAGCTTCCTCGACGGCGCCGGCCCGGCGGCGATCGGGGCGATCGCGGGCGCGGCGATCCCGCTGGCGCTCGCCCTGCAGGAGGCGTGGCAGCTCGCGGTGCTGGCGGGTGCCCTGGTGGCCGTGTTCGCGGCGCGCCGCGGGGTCGTCTCCGTCCTGCTCGGCGCGGGCGTGGCCGGCGTGGTGGTTGCGCTGGCAGGAGGCCCGTTGCCGTAGATTTGTCGCTCCTCAATACTAATCGAGGGGGAGACGATGTATCGGGCGAAGCTGGCGGTGGCCGTGTCGATGATGTCGGCCTCGGTCGCCGCGCCGGCACTGGCCGAGGACAAGTTCCTCGGGAGCGTCAACGATTTCACGAACCCGCTGTTCGCGCAGTACTTCGACCAGGTCACACCGGAGAACGCGGGCAAGTGGGGGAGCGCCGCGGGGACGACGCGCACGGCGGCGATGCGCTGGACCGCGCTCGACCAGGCGTACACCTTCGCCAAGACCAACGGCTTCGGCTTCAACTTCCACGTGCTGCTGTGGGGCAACCAGCAGCCGACCTGGATGGCGACGCTGCCGCCCGAGGAGCAGTTGATCGAGATCAAGAAGTGGTTCGCGGCGGTGGCCGCGCGCTATCCCGCGATCGACTGGCTCCAGGTGGTCAATGAGGCCACGTGGGACCCGCCGGACGGCTCGGTGCCGAAGAACGCGGGCGCGAACTTCGCGTCGAGCGGCAACTACGTCCAGGCCCTCGGTGGCGCCAACGGCACGGACGGGACCGGCTACGACTGGATCCTCAACGCGTTCCGGCTCGCGCGCCAGTACTTCCCGAACACCAAGCTGATGCTCAACGACGTCGCCATCACCGGCATGACGGCGGCGACCGACGAATACCTGAAGATCATCAACATCCTCAAGCGCGAGAACCTGATCGACGTGGTCGGGCTCCAGGCGCACGCGTTCGAGTTCATCCCCAACAACCCGAACGTCCCGTCGATCCCGGGTCACCCGTACCAGCCCGTGACCGACATGGCGGTGCACAAGGCCAACCTCGACCGTCTGGCCGCGACCGGCGTGCCGATCCAGCTCACCGAGCTCGACCTCGACGGGTTCGACGTCGACGGCGTGCCCGGCGACGAGATGCAGCTGCGGTACTACCGCCAGGTGTTCCCGACCTTCTGGGAGCACCCGAGCGTCAAGGGGGTCACGCTGTGGGGCTGGCGCCAGCCGAACCACTGGCGCAACGCCCAGAACGCGCCGATCTTCCTCTCCAACGGGACATTGAAGCCGGCGGCGCAGTGGCTCTTCGCCTACGTCAACGGGATCGCCCCGGTCATCAAGCCCGCGCAGACGTTCACGGTGACCGACGTCAATGCGCCCGTCGGCGTCGTCCAGGCCGACGATTGGGCGTCGCAGATCGGCCGCACCAACCTGCGCACGTTCAGCTGGTCGATCACGGGCGGAACCGGCGCCGGGATCTTCTCGATCGCCCCGGGCACGGGGGAGTTGCGGGTCGCCGACCAGCGGCTGCTCGACGAGCACGCGTCGTACTCGCTGAGGCTGCGCGTGAGCGACGGCTTCAACACGAGCGACGAGGTTGCCGCGACGGTCACCACCGGCGAGCTGGCGAACGTCGTGCACGCGGACGTCGGCGCCTCCGTGCCGGCGACGCTCTCGCTGACGCTGGGGGCGCCCGCCGGGTTCGGCGCGTTCACGCCGGGGGTCACGCGCGACTACACGGCGTCGACGAGCGCGACCGTGACCTCGAGCGCGGGCGACGCGGCGCTGACGTTCTCCGACCCTGGACATCTGCTGAACGGGACGTTCGCCTTGCCCGAGCCGCTGGTCGTCTCGCTCTCCAAGGTCGCCTGGCCGGGCCCGGCGTCCAACGACCCGGTCACGATCGACTTCAAGCAGCACATCGGCGCGGCGGACGCGCTGCGAACGGGTGCCTACAGCCGCACGCTGACGTTCACGTTGTCGACGACCGCGCCCTAGCTTCCGCCGCCGTACTCCGCGTCGGTCACGAGCGCTCCCCACGTGACCGTGTTGCCGGTGTCGTCGGCCTGCTGGATGGCGATGTGGACCATGAAGCGGTTCGGGTCGGCGCCGTGCCAGTGGTTCTCGCCCGCATCGAAGAAGACGCGGTCGCCAGGGCGGATGGTCTCGATCGGGCCGCCCTCGCGCTGGCAGCGGCCGACGCCTTCGGTGACGAAGAGCGTCTGGCCGTTCGGGTGCGTGTGCCACGCGGTGCGGGCGCCGGGGGCGAAGTGGACGCTCGCGGCGGCGTAGGTGGAGTTGCCGGTGGGCGCGGCGACGGCGTCGATGTAGACGTCACCGGTGAACGAGTCCGACGGACCCTTCCGGGTCTCGATGCTGCTGCGGGTGATCTGCACGGAGATCGGTCCTTTCCTAGCGCCGGCGCAGCTGCGGCTGCAGCACCTGCTCGCCGTAGCTGTTGTCGGCGGGGTTGATGGTCACGCCCGGGGCCACGATCTCGTCGATCCGGTCCAGCGTCGCAGCGTCGAGGACCGCATCCGCGGCCGGGAGCTGGCTCTCGAGCTGCTCCATCGTGCGCGGCCCGATGATCGCCGACGTGACCGCCGGGTGGTTGATCACGAACGCGATCGCGAGCTCGATCAGCGTCAGCCCGGCGTCGTCGGCGACCGTCGCGAGCGCCTGGACGGCCTCGAGCTTGCGCTGGTTGGCCGGCAGCGACATGTCGAAGCGGTTCGCGAGCCGCCGGCGGGCGGGTGAGGTGGGGGAGCTGTCGGCCGTCCAGTTCCCCGACAGCCAGCCGCCGGAGAGCGGGCTGTAGGTGAGGATGCCCATGCCGTGGCGCTGGGCGGTGGGGAGGACGTCGAGCTCGATGCCGCGGACGAGCGGGGAGTAGGGCGGCTGCTCGGTGCGGAAGCGCTGCAGGCGGTGCTCGCGCGCGGCCCACTGCGCCTCGACGATCTCGCTGCCGGAGAACGACGAGGAGCCGATGTAGCGGACCTTGCCCTGGGTGACGAGGTCGGTCAACGCGCCGAGCGTCTCCTCGACGTCGACCGCCGGATCGGGACGGTGGACCTGGTAGAGGTCGATGTGGTCGGTCTGCAGGCGGCGCAGCGACTGCTCGACCGCGGTGACGATCCAGCGCCGTGACGGGCCGCGCCGGTTGGGGTCCTCGCCCATCGGCATGAAGAACTTCGTCGCGAGGACGACGTCGTCGCGACGGCCCTTCAAAGCCTTGCCGACGATCTCTTCGGACTCGCCGGCGGAGTACACGTCAGCGGTGTCGACGAAGTTCACGCCCGCGTCGAGCGCGGCGTGGATGATGCGGATCGAGTCGTCGTGGTCGGTGTTGCCCCACGCCCCGAACATCATCGTGCCGAGGCAGAGGCTCGAGACCTGGACCCCGGTGCGGCCGAGCGGGCGGTACGTGTCGATGCTCATGCTCATGCCTCCGGGATGTCGCGGCCGAAGGTCTCGAGGGTGATGGCCTCGGGGTCCGGGCCGCCACGGTCGTTGGTGTCGAGACCGTCGATGGCGGTCATCTGGTCGCTCGAGAGCTCGAAGTCGAAGACGTCGATGTTCTCGGCGATGCGTTCGGGCTTGGTGGACTTCGGGATCACGGAGCGGCCGTGCTGCAGGCCCCAGCGCAGCATCACCTGCGCGGGGGTCTTGCCGTGGGCGCGGGCGATGCCGGTGATGACCGGGTCTTCGAGGGTGCTCGTGTGTCCGCTGTCGCGGTAGAACGTGATTCCGCCGATGGGGGACCAGGCCTGCGAGAGGATGCCGTGCCGGGCGCCGAAGGCCTCGACCTCGCGCTGGGCGAAATAGGGGTGCTGCTCGACCTGATTGACGGCGGGGATGACCGAGGCGTGAGCGAGCAGCCGGCTCAGGTGGTCGACCATGAAGTTGCTGACGCCGATCGCGCGGACCTTGCCGTCGCCCAGCAGCGTCTCGAGGGCCCGGTATGCCTCGAGCGTCCGGTCGAACGCCGACGGCAGCGCCTGGTGGAGGATCAGCAGGTCGATCTGCTCGACGCCGAGCTTGGCCGCGCTCTTCTCGAACCCGTGCAGCGTCTCGTCGTAGCCGTAGTCGGAGATCCAGATCTTGGTCTCCAGGAACACGTCCGCGCGATCGAGACCGGAGGCGCGCACGGCGTCGCCGACCTCGCGCTCGTTGCCGTAGGCCGCGGCCGTGTCGATGAGCCGGTAGCCGCTGCGAAGTGCCGCCGCGACGGCCGCGGTCGTCTCCTCGGGCGGACTCTGGAAGACGCCGAGGCCGAGGGCGGGCATCGTGACGCCGTTGTTGAGGTGAACCACCTCGGATGTGGCAGGGACCATCGTTCAGGTTCCTTTCGTGCTTGAAGAGCGAGCGGGCGCTCAGGGCTGCGGCGCGGCGCGCTGCGGATCCGGATCGGCGGTCCAGCTGGCGAGCAGGCTCAGGGCCTGCTCGGAGCGACTCCCGGGCTCGGCGCTGAAGACGCTGATGTTCAGGCCGTCCTCGGCGGCGATGTCCATCACCTCGTACGCGAGCTCGAGGTCACCGACGATCGGGTGGTGCAGGCGCTTGACGCCGGTCTGGTGGTAGCGGACGTTGTGCGCGGCCCACCATCTCCGGAAGTGGTCGCTGCGCGTAGAGAGCTCTCCGACGAGATCGGAGAGTCCGCGGTCATACGGATTACGACCGGCCTCCGAGCGCAGGTGCGCGACGAGGTCCTTGGCCGTCTTCTCCCAATCGGGGTAGAAGTCCGCGGCGGCCGGATCGAGGAACGTGAACCGGGCGCTGTTGGGAGGTTGCTCGCGACTGTCGAAGACCGGCGCGTAGAGGGCGCGGCCGAGGTGGTTGGCGGCCAGGTAGTCGACCCGGCTGTTGCGGACGATCGCGGGCGCGGTCATCGAGTCGACGATGCGCTGGACGACCGGCCGCATCCGCTGGGTCGCGGGCTTGCGGCGCCGCGGTCCGGCCGGGCCGGCCGCGCGTGCCAGGTCGTAGAGGTGCGCTCGCTCGGCGTCATCGAGCCGCAGCGCTCGCGCGAGCGCCTCGAGCACGCCGTCCGACACGCCGCTGAGGTTGCCCCGCTCGAGCCGCTTGTAGTAGTCGATGCTCACCCCGGCGAGCGCGGCCAGCTCCTCCCGCCGCAGCCCCGGAACACGCCGGCCGCTCGTGGACGGCAGCCCCACCTGCTCGGGCGTGATCTTCGCGCGCCGGGTCGTCAGGAACTCGGAGATGTCGTTCGCGGAGTCCACGAGACCGACATTACCCCGATCGCGACGGCAGATAGGTGTCCTGTCATTACCCCTCTCACAGACCCCTTTTCGCCGGTGGCGCGGGGTGTTTGAGTGGCGGTCATGCGTGCAGCTCTCTTCGTCGAGCCCGGACGGATCGAGGTCGGCGACCGACCCGATCCCGCGATCGCCGAGCCCACCGACGCGATCGTCCGCGTCGTGCTGGCCTGCGTCTGCGGCTCGGACCTCTGGTACTACCGCGGCGACTCGCCGTTCGCTCCCGGGCCGATCGGCCACGAGTTCATCGGCGTCGTCGAGGACGTCGGCGCCGATGTCCGCGACGTCCGTC
Organism: Solirubrobacter soli DSM 22325; assembly: GCF_000423665.1. Taxonomy (GTDB): domain Bacteria; phylum Actinomycetota; class Thermoleophilia; order Solirubrobacterales; family Solirubrobacteraceae; genus Solirubrobacter; species Solirubrobacter soli. The sequence continues at coordinate 228,692 of NZ_KE384073.1, forward strand.
GCGGCGAGCTCGTCATCGCGCCGTTCGCCTTCAGCGACGGCACGTGCCCGCACTGCCGGCACGGCTTGTACTCCGCTTGCCAGGTCGGCGGCTTCTACCCGTCCAACGGGGACGGTGGCCAGGGCGAAGCCGTCCGCGTGCCGTTCGCCGACGGCTCGCTGGTGCGCGTTCCCGGCTCCGGGCACTCCGACGCGATGCTCGCGTCGCTGCTGACCTTGTCCGACGTGATGTCGACCGGCCACCACGCCGCGGTCTGCGCCGACGTCCGCCCGGGTGGCACGGTGGCCGTCGTGGGTGACGGCGCCGTCGGGCTCTCGGGCGTGCTCGCCGCGCGGCGGCTCGGCGCGGAGCGGATCATCGCGCTCAGCCGGAATCCGGCTCGCCAGGCGCTCGCGCGCGAGTTCGGCGCCACCGACATCGTGTCGCAGCGCGGCGAAACGGCCACAGCCGCGGTTCTCGAGCTCACCGGCGGCATCGGCGCGGACGCCACGCTGGAGTGCGTCGGCACCGGCCAGGCGATGGAGACCGCGATCGCGATCGCCCGCCCCGGCTCGATGGTCGGCTACGTCGGCGTCCCCCACGGCGTCGAGCTCCCGCTCGGCGACATGTTCCGCTTCAACAAGGGCGTCCGCGGCGGCTCCGCCCCCGCCCGCGCCTACATCCCGGAGCTGCTCGACGACGTGCTGGAAGGCCGGATCGACCCCGGCCGCGTCCTGGACCACACCACCGACCTCGACGGCATCGCCGGCGCGTACGCCGCGATGGACGAACGCCGCGCCATCAAGTCCCTCGTCCGTGTGGGTGTGGCATGAGCTGGACCGAGGACGAGCTGCGCGCGGTGACCGCCGCCGACGAGCTGTCGATCGCTCCCGTCAAGCGCGACGGCGGTCTGCGCGGCTTCACGATCATCTGGGCCGTACGCGAGGGCGATGACGTCTACGTCCGCGCCGCGTACGGCCCCCGCACGGGCTGGCACCGCGTCGCCCGGGCGGGCGGCGCGGCCCGCGTCCGCGTCGGCGGCCTCGAGCGCGACGTGACCGTCGAGGCCGCCGATCCCGCGTCCTACGACGCCGTCGACGCCGCGTACCGCGACAAATACGGTCGCCGCTACGCGAGCATCGTCGACGGCATCACGACCCCCGAGGCCCGCGCCACGACACTGCGGCTCACGCCGGCCTGACGGTCACGCCGAGCGGGCGGGCGCCGCCGCCGTTGGCGCCGCTCGCCGAGCAGGCGGAGACCGCCACCAGCAGCTCGCGCTCGGCCCGCAGCTCGAGCGCGTCGCCGGGGCGGGAGCGCGGGGGAGCGATCGTGAGCCGGCCGTCGGGTCCGACCGACGTGCACATGAAGACGTTGAGCGGGATCGTCACCGTCGCGGCGGGGACGCCGAATCGGGCCAGCGCGCCGGTCAGGTTGTCGTAGCAGTTGGGGTGCGGCCCGGTCGCGGCGTACTGGCGCTCGAACATCGCCTGGCTGCAGGGCGCGTACAGGAAGTCGTGCGCGCCCACGTCGTCGTGGACGATCGTCGCCAGCCGCCGGCTGCGGGACGAGTAGAGCTCGGAACCGACGCCGAGCGACAGCGTCCCGCCGTAGTCGAACGTGCGCCCGTTGCTGAGGCCGTCGGTGACGTCCCCGGCGTCGACGAGGAACACGTCCGCCACCTGGCTGCCTTCGAGGTCGACGATCCGCACCACGTCCCCGGTCCGCACCCGCCACGCGGCGCCGCTCATCGCGGCGATCACCTGTGTCGGATGCGGCTCGATGCGGGGAGACTAGGCGATCGTGATCGAGCGCACGACCGAGACGCTGTGGGCGGCGTACACCGTGTTGTTGACGATCGCGCGGTCGATGACGGAGGCCTCGAGGACGTAGCAGCACGCGGGCACCTTGGCCGCCCACGGGTCGTAGTTGATCGTGATCCCGGCCCCCGGGGCACCGGTGTCCGCGACGTTGCCGTTGTATGTCTTGGAGAACACCGGGTAGGAGGCATTGCAGCCGCCTCGCAGCGCGATCGACAGCCCGCCGAAGTTCGCGTCCTCGCCGGTGATGGTGATCTTGATCGGGCCGCGATCCTCCGTCACCTTCGCCCCGCAGCACGGCAGCGGCTCGCCGGCCTGGGTGACGGTGAACGAGAAGTGGCTCGGGGGCGTGTTGTCGACGAGGACCGGCACGAGGCCACTCTCGAACTCCACGCCCAACGTGTTGCGGACGGTCAGCTTCAGGTAATACAGACCGTCCGGCGCGGGGGTCGACCAGTTGGCCAGATCGGTCCGTTGCTGACGCATGTCGCTGACCAGGAACCAATCGCCGACCGGGCTCCGATGGATGAGGTGGGCCGGGTACTCGGTGTCGTCGACCGGGTTGAGCATCGGCGTCCACGGACCCGCCGGGCTGGCCGCGTACTCGACCTTGTAGGCCTCGGCGTTGGCGACCCCGAAGATGTCCCCCTCGATGTGGGTGAGGCCGCCGAACGGGTGGTGGCCCATCGATCCGGGGCTGTAACTGTCGCCCGGGGTCAGCCCGGTGGGCGAACTCGGCCCAGCACCGTAGCCGGCCGGGCTGATCTGTTCGGCCGGGATCAACCCGACCTTGGTGATGGTGGGGCGAAAGGGGCAGAGCTTCCGGCACACGCGCCGGCACTTGACGCCACACAGCCAGTGACACAGCTGATGCCAGTAGCGCGGGTCGATCTGCGCGCGCTTGAGCAGCTCCTGGAAGCGGTCGGCGTCGACCGCGTCGGCGGCTTCGACCAGCGCCGCGACGAGCTCGCGATCGGCACTGAGCACCCGCATCGCCAGGGTGAACTCGAGCGCCTCCTTCGGGTCGAACTGCGGCTCGCCCTCGAACGGGCCGGCGAGCTTGCGACAGATGAACACGCAGTGCTTGGAACAGAACCAGCGGCAGATGTACCGGCAGTGCTGGATCAGCCCCGCACGCGCCAGCTCGCTCTGAAAGCGCTCCGCGTCCTCGGCGCGGAACGCGTCGAGGGCGTTCAGAAACGCCTTCGGGTCCTCCGCGAGGGTCAGCGCCGCTTGCGCTGCCTCGGCGATCTCGTCCAGGCGCTCGTCGTTGGACGCGTCGGCCATGGCCGTCTCTCCTTACTCGAAGTCACCCCCGGTCGAGGGCCGCCGGCACTATCTCCTTTCCCCGCCGAGACATGTGGATTTCTTTTTCGTTTAGGATTCCTAAAGCATCGCGAATGTCCCGCCGGCGGGAAGAAGCGCCCACGTCCCGGGTTGCGTTGCCGCGCGTGACGGACGTACGATCGGCACACGATGACCCGCGCCCGTATGGCGTGCCCGGCCTGTGGCTTCGCGGAGGATGCTGGGGAGTACGTCTGCCGCCGATGTGGCACCTACCTTCGGCGAACGCCCCTTCATGAGTCGCCCGAGCCGCCGCGGGCGGGACGGACGACCCTCCCGGCGGACGCCCGCGCGCGAGACCACGCGATCGCGATCGCCCTGCGGGAGCTGGACGGGACGTATGAGGCGGTCAAGATCCCGGAGATCAAGACCGACCCGGGCGGCGTGGTGAAGCTCGTCGCCCGTGTCACCAACCTCTCGTCGATCGTCGACGGCGTCGTGCTCGAGGTCGAAGGCGTGCCCGCCCCGTGGGCCGAGGTCCGGCCGGGAATGCTGCATCTGCTCCCGTTCCGGTCGGGCGGGGACGGTCACGAGGCCGAGGCCGAGGTCAGCGTGCATTTCCCCCGCTCACCTGAAGCCGAAGCCCGCTCCTGGCCGATCCGGGTGGTCGCGCACTCCAGCGTGTACGGCCGGCGCGTCGCATCGGCGGCGGCGATCGTCACGGTCGGCCCGTACGCGATCCTCGGGGTCGAGCTTCGCACCCCGAAACTGCGCACCCGCTCCCGCGCACGCACCGAGCTCAAGGTCGTCAACGAGGGCAACGACCGTGCGGAGGTCGAACTCTCGGCGCGCGACGACGCCGGGCGCGTGGAGTTCCGGCTCGCGCCGGAGCGCCTGCCGGTCGATCCGGACGACGCCGGCTGGGCACGGATCGATGCCAGGGTCCGGCGCAAGTTCCTCGGAAGCGGCGAGCTGCATCAGTTCCAGGTCGACGCGCGGGCGGCGAACAGCCGCGAGACCGTGTCCACGCGTGGCACCGTCGAGCAGCGCGCCTATCTGCCCAAGTGGGCGGCGGTGCCCCCGGTGCTCGCCGCCGCGGCCGTGGCGTGGCTGGCGACGCATCACCCGATGCGCACCCCGGACGTGACCGGGCTGACCCCGCGCGCGGCGAAGATCATGCTCTTCGACAAAGGGCTGCAACCCCGCGAGGACGTGGTCGAGGCCGCCGACCCACGTCACCCGCGGGCCACCGTCCTGCGTCAGATCCCGTCATCCGGCCAGCCCGTGAAGGAGCACGGCCAGGTGACGATCATGGTCGAGGAGGGGGCGGGCAAGACGGCGGTCCCGCGCCTCACCGGCGCGACCCTCGACGCGGCGCGCGGCACGTTGCGCGCCGCCGGGTTCCTGCTCGGCGAGGTGGAGCCGCCCGATGCTCCTCCCGGCGCGACGATCACCGGCCAGCAGCCGGCCGAGGACGCGCTCGCGGCTCACGGTTCGGCGATCAAGGTGACCGTGGTCCCGCCGAGCAGTGCCGACACCGTCGAGCTCGCCTATGTGAGCAACGGCCGGGTGCTCATCCAGCAACCTGGAAAGGGTCTGCAAGACACCCACGCGGAAGGCACCGATCCCGCCTGGGACCCCGCGAACGGCGAGCTCGCCTACGTTCGGCGCGACCAGCACGGGAAGGCATCGATCGTGGCGCTGGATGGACGCCGCCTCACGCGCGGCGACGGCTCGTACACGAGTCCCGCGTTCTCGCCCTCGGGGAAGCTGCTGGCGGCGATCGACGACGACGGCTCGGGCTACGGCGGTCATCTGTGCCTGGTGCCGCTGCCGGCGACGACGCCGCGTTGCGCGACCGACGCACAATGGCGGTACGGGCGGCCGGCGTTCGGTGATGACAGCAGCCTGTACGTCCTGCGCCGCAAGGCGGACACGCGCCGCCTCGGCGGGTGGGATCAGCTGGTCCGCCTCAAGGCCGACCTCTCGGGCGACTACAAGCTCGACGGCGCCCCGCTCGTCACCGGCGATCTCCTGTCCGTCGCCGTGGCAGCGGACGGCAGGATCGCCGTGCTGGCGCGTGACACCGGAAAGCGTTACTACCACCTCGAGGTGCTGTCACCGACCGGGGACGAGCAGCAGGTCCAGGCCGGCGGGGAGCCGAGCTGTGAGGTCGCATGGAGCGGGGAGGACCTCCTGGTGAGCCGGTGGTCGTGCACCAAGGACCACCCACCGGGAGACATCGTGCGGGTGCGTGTGCAGGCGTTGAACGGCGCCGCCGACAAGGTCGTCGACGATGGGGAGGATCCGGCGACCGCGCCGGTGTGACGATGCTCTGCAAGGACTGTCGGCACTGGATCCCCGCGGACGCTCCGGCATGCCGCACCTGTGGGCGGCTGATGCGGGCCGACGCGGTGGCGTACGACCTGTTGCTCCCCGATCACCGACGGGTGAAGCTCACCGAGAACGCGACGATCGGGCGCGGCCTTCACAACACGGTCATGCTCGACGACCCGAGCGTGTCACGCACGCACGCGCGGATCTTCGTGCGCGATGGCACCGCCGTGATCGAGGACGCCGCCTCGTCTTACGGGACGTTCCTGAACGGCCACGCCGTCACGGCGCCCGAGGCGCTGGCCGACGGCGCCCGGATCCGGCTCGGCGACACGCGGCTCGTCGTCGAACGGCGGCGCCCCGACTTCCTCAGCGGACGCACACGCGTGGTCCCCGCGATTCCCCACACAGGTCAGCTGACCGGTGTGTCACCGGAGGCGCGGCTGCACCTGCGCCCGGGGTGGGCGCTCAAGCGCCTCGACGCCGACGAGGGCCCGAACCGGTTCGTGCTCAAGGACCTCGACGGCGGTGGTCACGTCCGGCTCGGCCCGGAGGACGCCGCGCTGTTCGAGCAACTCGACGGCGAGACGTCGCTGGCCAAGCTGCGTGAGGAGGCCTGCGAGCGCTTCGGCCCGTACGGCGAGTACCGGCTCGCCGCGCTCGTCGGGGACCTGAGCGATGCCGGGCTGCTGGTCAACAGCCAGGCCGCTTCGGCGGGTGACGGCTCACGGCTCGCTCGCCTGCTGCGCCCGCGCGAGCTCGCGACCGCCAAGGTCGGGGGACTGATCACGGGGATCTACAGCCGTGGCGGCTGGCTCGTCCTGACCCGCCCGATGCTCCTGCTCCTCGCCGTCCTGGCCGTGGTCGGCCTGCCGGTGTTCGCCGTCGAGCTGTTCAGCGGGTCGAGCACGCCGCTCTTCGTCAACGACTCGCTGTCCTTGGGCGCGCTCGCGCTTCTGTTCGGCCGGCTGGCGCTCGTCGTGGCACACGAGCTGGCGCACGGCCTCGTCCTCGCCGCGACGGGCCGCTCCGTGTCCCGCGGCGGATTGCGTTTCATCCTCGTCGTGCCGTACGCGTTCGTCGACACGTCCGACGCCTGGTTCGAGCGGCGCGCGTATCGGATCGCGATCGCCGGCGCCGGTCCCGCCTCGGACCTCGCGTTCGCCGGCCTGGCGGCGATCCTCAGCGCGACGCTCAGCGGTACGGCGGGCGAGGTCGCGTTCCAGGTGGCGATCGCGGGCTATCTCAGCGCGTTCTTCAACCTGAACCCGCTGCTCGAACGCGACGGCTACCACATCGCGATCGACCTGCTGCGCGAGCCGGATCTTCGGCGACGCGCCCGCGCGGCGATCGCCCGGCGCATCGCCGGCCAGGATGGGGAGCAGTCGCGCGTGCTGCGCAACTACGGCATCGCCACGTGCGGCTGGACGCTCGTGGCGCTCTGGTGGGCGCTGCTCTCGTTGGAGCGGCATCGCGATCGCTTCGAGCAGGTGCTCGGGAACGCCGGCACGACGGCGTTGTTCGTGGCCGCCGCCATCGGGCTCTCGCTGCCGCTGCTGGCGATGTACGTCCCGCCGTTGCTCGTCCGCTTCAAGCACCGACGCCAGAGGTGAGTCCGATGCCAGTGCCCGACGCCGACCGGCTGGAACGGCTGCTGACCGAGTTGATGGTCGACCCGGAGCTCCGCAAGGCGTTCAAGCGAGCGCCGCAGGTCGTGCTCAAGCGCTTCGAGTTGGAGGACGTCCAAGTCCCGGAGGGGCCGGTCGAGGCGCTGCAACCGCTCGACAAGCGGCTCTCGCCGTCCGGCATCTCCGGCGTGGTCATCAGCATGGCGGCGGAAGGGCTCGCGCTCGGCCACCACGTCGAGCACGGGTCGTCGATGGGTCTCGATCCGGACCACGTGCGGATCGTCAAGCGAGCGGAGACGCAGGCCATCAAGCGGGTGACGATGTCGCTGCACGTCGCGCCGCACAGTGCCCCCGATCGTGCCGTCCCGTTCGAGCGTGAGATCGAGCGCGCCGCGGCCAAGTACAAGCTCGACCCGGCGCTGCTCAAAGGCCTGATCAAGCAGGAGTCCAACTTCGACCCGAACGCGCGCAGCGGCGCTGGCGCGGTCGGTCTGGCCCAGCTCATGCCCGGCACGGCGCAGGGGCTCGGCGTCGACGATCCGACCGACCCGGAGCAGTCGATCGACGGCGGAGCGAAGTACCTGCGGGAGATGATGGACCTGTTCGACGGCGACAAGCGGCTCGCGCTCGCGGCCTACAACGCGGGTCCGGGAGCGGTCTCGAAGTTCGGGGGTGTTCCGCCGTACGCCGAGACGCAGGAGTACGTGGACCGTGTGCTGGCGAACGCGAAGGAGTTCGACTCCCACGCCGGCCCCGGCCCTGGCCACGTCGAGGCGTCGTCGAAGCCAGACCGACGGACCGGGATCCTCTACCTGGGTGCCGAGAAGCAGAGCGAGCACCAGGTCCCGCCGAACCCCGACCCGCATGAGGGCACCGTCGCCGCGCTGAAGGCCGAGGCCGAGAAGATCGACGACGCGCACGTCCGCTACGAGTGGGGAGGGGGTCACGCCGGCAAGGAGGACCCCGGCGACCCGGTCACGCCGCTCGACTGCTCCGGAGCGGTCTCACGCGTGCTCGGCATCGACCCGCGCGTCTCGGGCGGTTTCGCCGACTGGGGCGAGGCGGGTCCCGGCAAGCGCGTCTCGGTCTACTACAACGCCGAGCACGTCTTCATGGTGATCGACGGGCACTTCTTCGGCACGAGCCGGAGCAACCCCGGGGGCGGCGCGGGCTGGATCCCGCGCGAGCTCATGAGCCCGGCGTACCTGGCGCGATTCGAGGTGCGCCACCCGCCGGGCATGTGACGCTCAGAACGGGCACTTCCCGGGTTGCTTCGCGTTCGGTCGCTGGCACAGATCCGACGTCACGACGTTGCTCAGCGACTTCAGCTGCCAGCGCCGCACGACGCCGACCAGATCCGGGTGGGTGACGCGCACCTCAAAGACCGCTCCCTTGCGCAGCTTGAGGCCGCGCACCGACTTGAGCAGCGACAGCGTCGTGGCGTCGCGGGTCACCTTGACCGTCTGGCTCTTGTAGTGGCAGCCCTTCCGGCACGAGAGCCGGACGCTCGAGCCCGCCCGCGGCGACGACAGTGAGAGCGACTTGAACGAGTCGTGGCGGCGATGCGCCTGGACGTTCGCCGTGATCCGCGTCGGGAGGACCCCGAAGTCGGCGTCGCTTCCGGAGCAGTCCTCGTCGATCCCGTTCTGCGGTCGGTCGAGGGCGCCGGTGTGCACGTTGGCGTCGTGGTCGTTGCAGTCGACGGTCTCCGGGAACCCGTCGCCGTCGGCGTCGGGTGGCGGCGGCAACGGTCGTGGGAGCGGCGTCATGAACGTGCGGTCCTCGCCGACCGTCCCACCCAGCGGGCCCGATCCGACGATCCGGTAGTGGTAGGTGGCTCCAGGGGTGAGGTTCTGGAGCGTGGCGTCCACGGGGGTGGCGGCCGCGCTGTCCGGCAGGCTTCGCGTGGCCGTGACCGAGCCATAGTCGGTGGTCGGTCCGTACTCGAACCAGAAGGACAGCGGTGAGTTGTTCGGATTGGCGAAGCCGCCGATCCGGGCCGACGTCGTGACGACGTCGGCCGCGTCGCCGGTCGTCACGTCGCCGCGGTCGAGGGTAATGCGACCGATCGAGTCGTGGAAGTTCACGTACCACACGGTCCCGTTTGGGCCGGGGGCGAGCGCGATCAGGTAACCGAACGGGTCGGCGCCCGCGCCCCAGGAACTGATCCGCCCGGACGGCGTGATCCGGCTGACCCGGTTGGTGTTCCTGTCCGCGACCCAGATGTTGCCGTCCGCTGCCGCGACGATGTCGTTCGGTCGCTCGGAGTTGACGCCGTCGGAGAAGCTGCCGGTCTCGAGGCCGGCCACCGACATGCGGACGATCTTGTTGACCTCCGGCTGCGTGAACCAGAGGTTGCCGTCCTTGCCGACCGTGATGTCGCCGGGCGGCGGGGCGGTGTTGAACACCGTCGAGTTCCCTGACGGTGTGATCCGGCCGACCCCCGCGCTCGACGTGTACCAGAGGTTTCCGTCAGGCCCGGAGACGATGCGGCCCGGCGCCGCGCCGGAGGCGAACTCCCTGACCGTGCCGGAGGTCGTCATGCGCCCGATCATGTTCCGGGTGTTCTCCGTGAACCACAGATTGCCGTCGGGCCCGGTCGTGATGTCCCTGGGCTGCTCGGAAACTGGGAAGTGCGTGAACGTCCCGCTCATCGTGATCCGTCCGATGGTCGGCGACGGATTTCGGTAGATCCCCTCGCTGTACCACATCGCGCCATCCGGTCCAGGCGTGATCGCGTACATGTAGGCCTGCGCCCCTGGCGACGGGTTGAATCGGCCGGTGACCTTGTTGTCCGGCGTCACGCGCTCGATGATCGAGCTGACATCGGACGTCACCCAAAGGTTTCCGTCCGGCCCGAGCGCGACATCCTCGGCGCCGACGTGCCCGTAGAACTCCGTGATGTCAACGGCGCGTGCGGTCGCTGCCGGGAGGCCCAGCAGGAGGCTGACGAGCAGGACCCCGAGTGCTAGGGGAGCGCGCATCGCTGGGCAAGCACATACCTCGGAGCACCGGTTGTCAAGAGATTCTCGCACCGCCTGCTCCCAGCGACTTAGGATCGGCTGGTCGACGCCGTGCCAGACCTCACCGAACGCATCGGTCCGTATGAGCTCATCCGGGAGTTGGGGCGCGGTGGCATGGCTGTCATCTTCCTCGCCCGCCAGCCGAAGCTGGACCGTGAGATCGCGCTCAAGCGCCTTGAGGTGCGCGGGCAGGGCTCCGATTGGGCCGAGCGGTTCCTGCGCGAGGCGAAGACGGCCGGCAGCTTCGGCCATCCGAACATCGTCACCGTGCACGACTTCTTCGAGCACGACGGGCAGGCGTACATCGCCATGGAGTACGTCCCGCGGGGCTCGCTGCGACCGTACCTCGAGCGCGGGCTGACGCCGGCGCAGATGTTCGGCGTCCTCGAGGGCGTGCTCAACGGCCTGGGCCATGCCGGCGCGCAGGGCGTCGTGCACCGCGACATGAAGCCCGAGAACGTCCTCGTGACGAGCCGCGGCGGGGTCAAGATCGCCGACTTCGGCATCGCGAAGGCGTACACGAAGATGACGCTGGCGACGCCCCTCACCGACACCGGGATGGCGCTCGGAACGCCGTACTACATGGCACCCGAGCAGGCGCTCGCGAAGGCCGTCCGACCGGCGACCGATCTCTACGCCGTCGGCGCCATGACGTACGAGATGGTCGCCGGTCGCAGCCCGTTCGAGGTCGAGGGCGCGCCGATGGCGATCCTCCTGCGCCACATCAACGAGCCGCCTCCGCCGTTGCCCGAGGGCACCGATCCCCGCTTGGCCGAGTGGATCATGTGGCTCCTGGAGAAGGAGCCCGACGCGCGACCGGCGAGCGCCGACGTGGCCTGGGAGCGCCTCGAGGAGATCGCCGTCGATCAACTCGGCTCGTACTGGCGCCGGAGGGCGCCGCTGCTGGACCCGGGCGACGGCTACGAGAGCTTCGTGCTCCGGACGCCTGACGTGCGTCAGGAGGTCGAGACCGAGCCGGAGCCGGAGCCGGAGTCGGAGCCGGAACCGGAACCGGAACCGGAACCCACGGTCGAGTCAGAACCCGAGCCCGAGGTCGAACTGGAGCCCGAGCCCGTGCCGGAGCCGATCCGGGACGCGCCCACCATCGCTCCACGCCGGCCGATCACCGCGCCGACGGCCGTCGCCACCCCGCGCGAGCGCCGCGGCGGCGGCGTGATCCTGGCCGGGATCGCCGTGGTCGCGATCGCCGCCGCGCTGTTGGCCTACTCCGCCGCGCCGGCGAAGGTCGTCCGCGCCGCCGAGCCCGTCGACACGACGGTCCAGGGAAGCCAGATGACCCTGAAGACCCCTGCCGGCTGGCATGCGGGCAAGCCGAGCGCGGGGGAGGCGGCCCCGGGGCTCACCCTCCGCGACGCGGTCGCGCTGCGCCCGCCCGGTGCCGGTCGCGGCGACGCCGTCCTCGCCGGGTGGACCGACTCGGCCGACGCGACCTTGATCGGGCCCGCCACGCACAAGGCGCTCGGCCGGCCGACGGCGAGACGGGTGAAGCTCGGCGACGCCCAGGCGTTCGCCTACGGACCGGCCGAGGCCTCAGGGACGGGCTTCACGGTCTACGCCGTCCCGACGGCCGACGGCGTGGCCACCGTGGTCTGTCGCAGCGCCGACGAGGGCGCCGTCACCCGCTCGTGCGATGGGATCGCACGCAGTCTCCGGCTCGCCCGCGGCAGCCTCTCGTTGCCGCCGCGGGCCGCGTTCGCGCACGAGGTCGACGGGATCACCGCCGACCTGACCCGCGACGAGCGCGCCGCGGGGCGCGAGCTCGACCAGGCACGCAGCGGCGACTCGCAGGCCCGCGCGCTGACCAAGCTCGCCGCCGTCTACGGCGCCGCCGCCAAGTCGTTCGACGGCATCGATGCGGCGCCGTTCGAAGCGGCGCGGGTGAACGCCGTCGTCGACCAGGTCGCGCGTCTGCAGCGCGAGACGCGCGCGCTCGCCAACGCCGCGTCCGGTCGCCATTCCAAGCGCTATCGGAGCGGCCGGGAGGCGGTCGAGCGGCTGCGCGCCGGCCTGCCCGAGAAGATCGCCGCCCTTGGGACCATCGGGACGTCGTCGTCGCCGGAGGGCACATGAGCGGGGCGCGACGCCGGCTGATCGTCGTCGTGCTCGTGGGCGCGGTGCTGTTCGTGGGTGGCGCCTACGCGCTCGGGCGCGCGATCAAGGAGTCCAACGAGCCGCTCCCCTCGTCGACACCGGTGACGATCACGAGTGAGCAGGGCGCCGTCAGCACGGTCGGCGGCGGCCCTGACATCCCCGGCCTGATCACCCCCACGCCGACCAAGTCGGCCGACAAGACGACGAGCACCACCGGGCCGACGACCACGGGGCCGACCACCACGGGGCCGACCACCACGGGGCCGACGACCACCGGTCCGACGACCACCGGTCCGACGACGACTGGGCCGACGACCACCGGGCCGACGACCACCACGGGCCGCGGCACGACGCGGACATCGAGCGGGAGCGGATCGACCTCGGGCACGTCGACGACCACCGGGTGACGTGTGGCATCGGGGCTCCGCAAAGCGCTGATGAGCGTCGCGTTCGTCCTCGGCATCGTCGCCGTTCTCGCGACGACGCTCGTCGGGCTTCCCGGGGTCGCGCCGGTGGCTCGCACCGCGCAGCCGTTGGTCGACCTGGCCGCGCTGGATCAGGACTGGCGTCTGTTCGCGCCGGAGCCTCCGCGCACGGCGTTGCGCCTGGAAGCGATCACGACCTGGTCGGACGGCTCGACGACGACCTGGCGGATTCCGGAGGGTGGCCCGTGGCTCGGCGCGTATTCCGACTATCGCTGGCGCAAGTGGACCGAGAACGCCAGCTCCGACGAGCGCCTCTGGCGCCCGACCGCCGGCTACGTGCTCGCGCATCAGCGGCGCCCTGCCGGGACCTGGCCCGTCGAGCTGCGTCTCGTCCGCCGTCTCGCTGACATCCGTGCGGCGGGACACCGCGGAGCACAGCACTGGGTCCCACGCGAGCTCTACCGAGCCCGGTACGCGCCGAGACGCTCGTGATCCGCCGCGCCTGGCACCGCTGGGACCGCTTCTGGTTCGCGCCGGTGGACCCGCTTCCGCTCGGCCTCGTGCGGATCGCGCTCGGCGTGGTGATGACGCTCTGGACGCTCACGCTGCTGCCACAGCTGCCGGACTTCTTCACGGCCCGCGGGGTCACCGGCAGCGCCGCGGCCGGCCGCCCGTGGCACGTCTGGACGCTGCTCGGCGCCACGCCCTCGCCGACGTGGCTCGGAGCGGTCTGCCTCGCCATGCTGGTGGCAGCGATCGCGCTCACCGCCGGCTGGCACACGCGGGTGGCGTCGATCATCGTGTGCCTCGGCGCCGTCTCCCTGCAACGCACCGACCCGTACGTCTTCAACAGCGGGGACTCGCTGCTGCGGCTGCTGTGCCTGTTCGTCGCGCTCGCTCCCGCGGGCGCGTGCCTGTCGCTCGACGCCCGGCGGCGGGGTCCGCGCTCGATCCCCGCCTGGCCGCTGCGACTGATCCAGATCCAGGTCAGCGTGATGTACCTCGCCGCGGTCTGGGCGAAGCTGCGCGGGCCCGCATGGCGCGACGGATCGGCGACCGAGTACGCGTTGCGCGTCTCCGACCTCGTGCGCTTCCCGGTGGGCGACCTCCTCGACGCGGCCCCCTGGCTCGTGCCCGCCGCGACCTACGGCACGATGGCGATCGAAGCCGCGCTCGTCGTGCTCGTGTGGCCCCGCCGGACACGCCCCTTCGCCCTGCTCGCCGGCGTGACGCTGCACCTCGGGATCGACCTCGGGCTGCGCGTCGGCTTCTTCACTCTCGCCGTCTTCACCGCGTACCTCGCGTTCGTCGACCGGTCGTACCTACGCCCGTTTCACCACCACCTTGACGCGCAAGGTTCCGAGCGAGAGCTCCAGCGTCTGTTTCGCCTGCTTGCGCAGCTTCCGCGTCATGCTCGCCGACAGCTTGAGGTGCAGCGTCGAGGTGCCGCGCTTGACCGCGACCGACGTGTGTAGATAGGTGACGGTTCCGCGCTTGAGGGCGAGCGTCAGCTTGCCGGCGGACGAGGCGTTGACGCGCAGGGCGAGCTTTCCGTCGCGGCCGAGCCGCAGCGTCTTGGCGAGGACGCGCACCGTCAGGCGGGTGGACTGCGGCTTGACCGACGGACGCTGGGTCGCGTTCGGTCCACCGCCGGGCGGAACGCCCTGGCCGCCGCCGCCGGGCGGCGGTGCGGTGCCGGTGTCACACGCGATCACGGAGTCCTGCGCGCCGGCGATCACCGTGTCGTCGCTCGCGACGCAGTCGAGCACGTTGGCGCCGGCGCCTCCGTCGAGCGTGTCGGCGCCGCCGAGACCGCGCAGGGTGTCGTCGCCCGCGCCGCCGCGCAGGACGTTGGCGCCGTCGTCCCCGACCAGCGTGTCGTTGCCGGCGCCGCCGTAGCCGCCTTCGATGCCGACCGCGGAGTCGCCCTCTCCGGGCTCGCCCTGCGGCGCGGCGCGGCGCAGGTCGACGTCGACGCCGAGCACGCGGTCGCTGTAGTCGAGGATGTCGAAGCCGGGACCGCCGTCGATCTGATCCGCCTTGTCGCCGCCGTCGAGCCGGTCGTCGCCCGGACCGCCGTCCAGGTGGTCGGCGCCGCCGGCGCCGCCGAACGTGGAGTCGCCGTACACGCGGTCGTCGCCGGCGCCGCCGGTGAGCGTGTCGCTTCCCGCCTCGCCGACGAGCGTGTCGTCGCCGCCGTTGCCGGTGATGACGTCGTCGGCGCCGCCGCCCGTGAGGAAGTTCGGCCCGTCGTCGCCGGTCAATGTGCCGCTCGCGGTCGCGTCCTCGATCCCGGTCAGCACGTCGTGCTCGCCCGCCTGACCGCCCGTGCCCGCGTTCAGATCGACGGTCACCGGGCCGGTCGCGGACGAGTAGGTGGTCAGATCCTCGCCGGTGCCGCCGTCGATCGCGTCGTCGCCGGCTCCGCCGTCGAGCCGGTCGTTGCCGCCGCCGCCGGTCAGCGTGTCGACGCCGGCGCCGCCGAAGAACGCGTCCGGGCCCGCTCCGCCGTCGAGGTGGTCGGAGCCGGCCTCGCCGAAGACCATCCAGCCGCCCGCGGGCGCTGCGGTGAAGGTGTCATCGCCGCCGCCGAGGAACGCCGTGGCGCGCGCGGCGGTCTGGGCGCAGCGGACCTCGTTGGCGGTCGACTGCGTGCAGCCGGCCCCGGCGGTCAGCGGGCTGGCGGAGTCGCTGATCACCCAGGTCTGCGCGTCGAGCGCGACCGTGACGGCGTTGGTCTCGGCGCCGGCGTCGCGCAGCGTGATCGCGCCGGTCCCGTCGCTGGACACGGTCGCGGCGGCAGCAGTCGCGGGCATCGCGAGCGCGACGGCTGCGGCGACCAGGCTCAGGCGGTTCAACATCAGGGCAATTCAATGCCGTTCTCGGCCCGAACTCGTAAACGACATGTGTCTCGACTCGCTAGGTATGTGCCGACGCGAATTACACTCGCGGCCAGATGAAGATCGACCAGACGGCTGGGCAACTCGACATGCTCCTCCTGGCCGCACTGGCGCAGGGGCCGGCACACGGCTACGGTGTCATCGCGCGGTTGCGCGATGACAGCGGCGGGATCTTCGCAATGCCGGAGGGCACGATCTATCCCGCGCTGCACAGGTTGGAGGCCTCCGGGTTCGTCAGCTCCTCCGACGAGTTCGTCGGTCGCAAGCGCCGCCGGACCTACCGGTTGACGGACGCCGGCGTCGAGCGCTTGGACACACGGCGCGCCGAATGGACGGCGTTCAGCACGTTGGTCTCCCGAATGATCGGGGTGCAGCCGGCGTGAGAGTGCTCGTCGACGACCCGATCGAGGCCTATCTCGACCGGCTGCTCGTCGCGCTGACCGGGTCCCCGCGAGACGTCCGCCGTACCCTGGCCGAGGCCGAGTTGCATCTCCACGAGTCCGCGGAGGAGCTCGAGGCGTCCGGCCTGTCATGGGAAGAGGCACGGGCCGAAGCGGTACGGAGGATGGGTCCGGCCGAGGTCGCCGCCGGTCCGGAGCGTGTGACGCTCTCCCTGACGCCGGCGCTGCGCCGTCGCGTCGCGCTCTCGCTGCTGCTGATCGGCGGCGTCGGTGGCGTGGCGATCGGGCTCGCCGGGGTCCTCGGGCTGGTCGTACGGGCGGTGTGGGGGCCGGCGGCGATCGCCAACGCGTTCCCGGCCGACTCCTACTCGGCCGCCGACTGCGACAACTGGCAGGCCGCGAACCCGAAGGCGCACGACTGCCTGGAGGTCATGACCGCGCTGCACGCGTCGCACTACCTCATGGACACGCTGGCCTGCGGGGTCATCGGCGTGCTGGTCCTGCTGCTCTACCGCCGGCTCCAGCGCCGCTGGTGGTTGCCCGGGAGGATCGGCGAGCTGTTCGATGTCGAGTTGCTGATCGGCGCGGCAGCGGCGGGAGTCGTGGCGGCGATCTTTCTCTTCCGCGGGGTCCACACCGCGCTGATCACGCATGACAACGGCGTCGGGCAGCCGTTCTGCCTCGCGGCCGCGTCCTCACTGGCCTTCCTGTACTTCGTGCTGAGCGCGCGCCGCCATGGGGTCCGCGCGCACTTCTCTACTTGATCAGGTTGACCAGCCCGTCGAGCTGCCAGAGCGGGTTCGGTGCGTCACCGGTCTCGGTGCGGACCTGGAAGAACCCGTTGACCTGCTGCGGCCCGTCGCCGTCCGCCACGTAGCGCCCGTCCGGTGTGACATCGAGCTGGTAGATCGCCGAGCCGGTCGCGGTCGAACCCGGCAGGTGCCAGGTGACGACGCAGCGCCAGTCGTTGCCCGCTCCCACGTCGTCGACGCGTGAGCCGCCCTTGTCGCACGACGCGCCGGCGCGCAGCTGCGCCTCGGTGACGGCGGGGCGATGCAGCTCGTCCGTCTGGAGGCGGTAGAGATGGGCGAACGCCGTCGCGAGCGACCGCTGGAGCTTCGCCTGCTCGATCCCCGAAGCCGAGGCCGAGGTGGCGACGGCGATGACCCCGACACTGGCGGCGAACAGCGCCCCTAGAGGCAGCACGGCCTGAACCAGGACACGCCGAGGAGAGCCGTCGTACGCCAGGTCGGTGAAGTCGCGGCGCATGAACAGGCGGTACGCCAGCGCCGTGGCGGCCGCCGCCCACGCGAGGCTGACGAGGATGCCGACGAGGAGCGGGCCGGTCTGCGCCGGGTCGGTGAACAGCCC
Source organism: Solirubrobacter soli DSM 22325 (assembly GCF_000423665.1). Classification (GTDB taxonomy): domain Bacteria; phylum Actinomycetota; class Thermoleophilia; order Solirubrobacterales; family Solirubrobacteraceae; genus Solirubrobacter; species Solirubrobacter soli. The sequence continues at coordinate 245,969 of NZ_KE384073.1, forward strand.
GCGCCAGCCGATGAAGCCGTAGCTCGGCAGCGCGACCCGAACCACCGCGGGCAGGGGAAGCAGCTGCGCGATCCCGAGCGCCAACGCGAGCAGCGCCGGGATCGCCAACCCCATCGGGGAGCGGCCGAGCGCCACCGAGCCGAGCAGCCCGATCGACGCGAACGCCAGCGTCGGCGCCAGCACGGCCGCCCAGGCGAGCAGGACCGTGCCGGCAGGGTCGAACAGATGCCCGTCGAGACCGACCAGCGGCCGGTTGCCGACCGCGGCGAGGCCGCCGGCGATGCCGGAGACGGCCAGGCCGAGCGCCAGCAGCACGATCACGGTGAGGCTCGCCAGCGCCTTGGCGGCGAAGATCCGCCGCGGCGACCGCACCGCGACGAGCAGATGGCGCCACGTGCCCAGCCGGTCCTCCGACGCGAACACGTCGCCGGCGACCAGCGACGTCAGCAGCGGCAGCACCCAGCTGCAGGAGAAGGTCAGGATCACCAGCGCTCCGGCCCACCCGGTCTGTCCCATCCAGCGGCCGAAGACCGTGTCCGACGGCAGCGAGCTCTGCCGGCTGACGACGGCCACGAACACCGCCGGGCCGAGGCAGCACGCCAACAGCAGCAGCCGGATCGGCCACTGCGCCAGGAGCTTGACCAGCTCGAAGCGGTAGCCGCGCCACACGGGTGTCGGTGGGGCGGCGGTCCGTGGCTGCGTCGTGACGGCAGCGGCGGTGCTCATTCCTTCTCCTTTGCGGTCAGGGCCAGGAAGGCCGCCTCGAGTGGCGCCACGACCGGCGCCAATTCACGCACGCCGACGCCCGCACCGACGAGCCGCGCGACGAGCTCGTCCAGAGCCGGGATCGCGGTTCGCACCACGTCGTCTCCGACCAGGCGCACCCCCGGCGTCTCGGCCGCGATCCGCCGGGCCGCGGCGGGATCGGAGGTGCGCAGCCGGTAGTCCAGTTCGCCGGTGTCGGCGGCGAGCTCGCTGAGCGGGCCCGTGAAGACCACCTTGCCGGTGGCGAGCAGCGTGACCCGGCTGCACAGCGCCGCGAGGTCGTCCATCCGGTGGCTGGACAGGACGACGGCGGTGCCGTTCGCCGCCAGCCGGGTGAGCACGCCGTGCACGTGCCGCGTGCCGATGGGGTCCAGGCCGTTCGCCGGCTCGTCGAGCACCAGGAGCCGAGGCCGCGTCAGCAACGCGGCGGCCAGCCCGAGACGCTGGCGCATGCCGAGCGAGAAGCCGCGGACGCGGTCGTCCGCGACGTCGGTGAGCCCGACCTGGTCGAGCACGTCGTCGATGCCGTCGGCGCCGTCGCCGCGCAGCTGCGCGAGCGCGACGAGGTTCTGCCGCGCGCTGAGCGCGGGATACAGGCCTGGCCCGTCCACGAAGCCCGCGACCCCGGCGGGCGTCTCGCGGACGGGGCTACCGAGGATCTCGAGGATCCCGCTGTCGGCATGGGCCAGCCCGAGGAGCAGACCGAGAAGCGTCGTCTTGCCGGCGCCGTTCGGTCCGACCAGGCCATGCACCTCGCCCTGCGCGACGGTGAGGTCGACGCCATCGAGGGCGACGACCTCACCGAAGCACTTGCTCAGGCCCTGAGCACGAACTGCCTGCACGTCAGCGGTCAGTTGGAGTCCGGGCTCGGGATGTAGGCGCCCGGGACGTCCTCCGGGGCGTAGATCGTCGAGTCACCCGGGTACGGCACCTTCCAGTCGTGGGTGACGTACCACGTGTACCGGTTCATCTGCTCCGGGTTCGCGTAGTCAGGGGTCGCGCCGTTGCCGGTCGTGCGCTGCTTGGCGATCCAGCCCTGCCACAGCGCGGCCGTGGCCGCCTGGCTCGTCGGCACGGCGGTGGCCGTCGGCGTCGGCGTCGCCGTCGGCGTCTGGCCCATCGTGTCCAGGCCGCAGGCCGGTGCCGTGGCGATGTTCTCGGTCAGCGGAACCTGGTTCTGGACCGCCGTGAACGGCGTGAAGTCCGGGTCGTCGGTGAACGCGCCGTACATCGGCGTCGCCGCGGCGACCTTCTGGTTCAGCGGCTGGGCGCCGAGGATCTGCTCGATCGTGCGCACCATCGTGATCTGCGAGTAGTACGTGCTGTCGGTCTTGCCGTGCTGCGCCCACGGGCTGATGATCTGGATCGGCGCGCGGTGGCCGTCGACGTGATCGGCGCCGTCCTGGCTGTCGTCCTCCGCCACGAAGATCACGGAGTCCTTCCAGTACTTGCTGTGCGAGATCGTGTCGACGACGCGGCCCACGGCGAGGTCACCGTCGGCCACGCCGGCCTCGGGGGTGATCGGACCGCCCGTGTGGTCCGAGGAGAACCACATCATGTTGAAGTTGGCGGGACCGTTCTTGAGGAAGTCCTGCTTCCAGATCTGGTAGCGGTAGATGTCCGGGACCGAGAGGTCGTACGGCGGGCTCGTCGGGTTCGTGATCGCGTTCAGCGACGGGATCGTCGAGCCGTAGTTGCCCTTCAAGTTCGCGGGCGTCAGCAGCGCCGGGTCACCGCCCGCCTGGACGGCCGTGGCCGCGCAGTAGTACTGCTGCCAGCTGCCGCCGGAGGGCTTGCCCTCGGTGTAGATGAACTCGCCGAAGTTGCGCGCGGTGTTGTTGTTGGCGTCCTGGATCGCCGTCCACAGGAAACCCGAGCGCTGGTGGCCGAGGACGTCCTCCTCGGTGTCATAGCTGCGCTGATACTCGCCCGCGGAGGACTCGGTGTACTCCGGGTTGTCGCCCTGCATCAGCCAGTTGTGGCCCTCGGCGGAGTTCGTCCCGATGTCATACGTGTTGTCATAGAGGCCGAACTGCTTGGCCAGCGCGTGCTGGTTCGGCGTCTGCTTGGCGCCGAACTGCGCCAGAGTGGCGTCGCCGTTGCCCTCGGTCATGTCGCCGTAGACCTGGTCGTACGTGCGGTTCTCCTTGACGATCAGGAAGACGTGCTTGATCGTCGACGGGTCGCCGATGCGCGTCGGGACGGCCACCGGCGGGACCTTCTTGCCCTTGGCCTGCGTGACGTCGTTGGCGCCCCAGCCGTTCTGCGCGAAGACCGTGTCGGTGTACAGGCCCGAGATGTCCTTGTCGCGCGGCAGCGTGAACCGGGTCAGCGACGCGGTCGTGCTGTGCGTGCCGTGGCCCGTCGCCGGCGTGGTGCCCTGGCCCTTGTTGAACGTGAGGTTCGGGCCGCGCGCGTCGATGCCACGGGTGTTGGTGACGAAGATCTGACGCCCGACGGTCGCGATGTCCTCCGGGTAGTAGTCCGTCGGCAGCAGGCCGAGGTAGCTCACCGGCTCCTGCGGCTTGCCCGCGTACGTGTACACCGCCACGGCGTTCGCGCGGCCGAGCGTCACGAGCAGGTGGTTGTTCGGGCCCATCGTGATTCCGGTGGGCTGGTAGCCGATGTCCGACGACGGCCACGGCTTGGTCTCGATCGTCTGGACGACCTTGTCGTTCTTGGTGTTGATCACCGAGACGGTGTCGCTGTTGGTGTTGGCGACGAACAGCGCGTCCGGGCTCGTCTTGTTCGGCTTGTTCTTCTTCGGCGCGCCGGGCTGGACGAACATCGCCGTCGGATGCAGGCCGACCGCGATCGAGCCGACCGGCGCCGTCGGGTCGGTGGTGTCGATCACGCTGACCGACCCGGTCGTCGACGTGCCGTAGTACCCGTCCGCCGGCACCGCGGTGCCATAGGAGTCCATCGTCGTCTCGCCGGGGCGCGGCTTGCGGCCGCCCTCGTTGGTGACATAGAGCTTGTCGCCCACGAACTTCAGCTCACGCGGGGCGATGCCGACGTTCCACGTGTGCAGGACCGCGCCACTGTCCGGGTCCATCTGGACGACCGTGTTCTGCCCGTTGATCGCGACGTACACCGTGTAGGCGTCGGGCGAGTACACGATCTGCCCGACCAGCGCGGAGTGACCGCTGACCTTCGGGATCGCGAACGTGGTCGGCGCCCCGAGCGTGCCGTCGGCCTTGACCGGGAACCGGCTCACCGAGTCCTGCTGCGGCAGCCACAGCGTCCGGCCGTCCGGCGAGTAGGTCGGACCGACCTGGCCGACGCTGTTGCCCGTGAGCTTCTGGCTGACGCCGGTCGCCGTGCCCGCCGACCAGATCTGCTTGTAGCTGGTCAGGTCGAAGATCTGCAGAGCCACCGACCGGTCGGTGCTGGTGGCCGCGAGATAGCGTCCGTCCGGGCTCGTCGTGGAGCCCATGAACTTGCCGGTCTGCGTGACCAGCCGGTCGCCGAGCGGCTTGATGATCTGGTCGTCGGAGACCTGGATCCCGTTCGAGTACTCCGTGCCGACCTTGTTCTGCCCGAACACCTGAGTCGTCGCGTACGCCGCACCCGCGCCCACGAGCGCGACCGCCGCGGCGCCGGCCGCGACGGCGCGCCGTCGGCCTTTTACGCGCGAGGCCGTTCGTCGCTGCCGCGTGACCTGTAAATCGGATTCGTTCAGCATCGTTACCCCCTGAGAAAGAAACTCCGGCGGCGGCATCGTGCGCTTTGCCTCGGCTGTCTAGGTAACGCGCTTGTGAACCGTCCCGGTAAGGGCGTCGTTCCGCTGACCTTGCAGGTCCTCCGCCGCGCCGGTGAGCGCCTCGAGCGCGGGTCCCGCGAGCGGATGCAGCCCGCCGGGCGGCAACAGCGCGTAGACGTCCCGTTCCGGGGCCGGGCCGTCGATCGGCCGGAGCACGGCGTGTTCGAAGGCGTCGGCGAGGAGACCCGCGGCGAGGGTCACCGCGAGACCTCGCGTGATGAGCGCCCGGATGGCGAACTGGTCGCGTGTGATAGAGACGATGCGCGGCTCGAAACCTGCGTCGCGACAGGCGTTCACGATGATGCCGTCGGTGGTGCCGGCGATCCAGTCGTCGTCGGCGAGGTCCGCCAGGCGGACGGCCGGCCGGTCGGCAAATGGGTGCGTGGGCGGGAGCGCGACGAGGAAGCGTTCCCGCAGCAGGTCATGGCGGGCGAGACCTTCGTGGTCGGCGGGCGGGAGGGCCGCGTCCTGGAAGCTGACCGCCAGGTGGAGCTCACCAGACCGCACGCGGCCGGGAAGCTCGGCGGCGCCGCCCTCTGCGACCGTGACCGACGCGTGCGGGGCGTGGTTGCGGACCCGCTGCAGAGCGGCGGGGACGAGCCCGGCGAGGGCGCTGGGGACGGCGCCGATGCGGAGACGGGTGTCGCCTGGGCTGAGGATCTCGCTGAGCTGGGACTCGGCGAGCTCGAAGCGTTCCGCGATGGCGTCGGCGTGGGCGAGCAGGGCTTCACCGGCATCGGTGAGACGCAGACCGCCAGGGCCGCGCTCCAGCAGGCGCCCACCGACCTCGCGCTCGAGCAGCGCGACCTGGTGTGAGACCGACGGTTGCGTGAGCGACAGGGCGCGCGCCGCGCGCGAGAACGACCGCTCGTGGGCGACTTGACGAAAGGTCAGCACCCGTCTCGGATCCATAGAAAGAATCTATCGCCTGGCGAAAATCATCATTTGAAACTTTGGCTTGCCCGGACGAACCTGGATCGTCATGGGAATCGATCGACCGCTCGCCTTTGTCACCGGTGGCTCGTCCGGCATCGGCTACGAGCTGGCCAAGCAGCTTGCCTCACACGGCCATGACGTCGCCGTCTCCGGGTCCAGCGGGCGTGTCCACGAGAGCGCCGCCCGGTTGCGCGAGCTCGGCGGGGAGGCGTGGAGCCACCAGGCCGACGCGAGCACCTACGAGGGCGTCGAGTCGTTCTGGCGCTTCGTCGAGGGCCTCGGGCGCCGCGTCGACGTCGCGGTCTTGAACGTCGGCGTCGCGGTCGGCGCCGCGATCGCCGACACGCCGCTCGACGCGCACCTGCGCGTGCTCGCGATCAACGTCGTCGGCACGACCCACATGGCCAAGCGGGTCGTGGACCACATGGTCGTCAACCGCACGGGGCGGATCCTGATCGTCTCGTCGATCTCAGCGACCACGCCGACGCCGTACGAGGGCGTCTACGGCGCCACCAAGGCCTTCGGGTACAACCTCGCCGAGACCCTGCGTGAAGAGGTGCGCGGACACGGCGTGGTGGTCACCGCGCTGCTGCCCGGTGCCACGGACTCGGACTTCCATAGCAACGGCGGGATGGGCGCTGACACCCCGATCGGCCGGATGCAGAAGTTCCCAAAGGAGGAAGTCGGCCGCCTCGGCTACGAAGCCTTGATGGCCGGCGCTGACATGGTCGTCGGCGGAGGTCCGGACGCCCGCGCCGCGTACGAGCGCAACCTCCGGACGCCCGAGCCCGAGAAGGCGGCGGCGCACGCCCAGCTGGTCCGGCCGGACGGCCGCGCCGCACTCACACCGGCTTGCGGGCGCGGATGATCGCCGACCCGGCGTGCTCGTGGACGCGGTGCGTCTCGACGATCTCGATGTCACTCAAGCCCGCATCGGCGAGGTAGCGGGTGTATTCGTCGTGCGTGAGGGCACCGGCGATGCAGCCGACGTACTGCTGCATGTCGGCGCGGGTGGCGTCGTCCATGTCGGGGTCGGCGATGACGTCCGAGACCGCGAACAGGCCGCCGGGCTTCAACACGCGGGCCGTCTCGCGCAGCACCCGGGGCTTGTCGGTCGAGAGGTTGATGACGCAGTTCGACAGGACGACGTCGACCGAATCGGCCGGGAGCGGGATCGCTTCGATGTGCCCCTTGAGCCACTGGACGTTGTCGATCCCCGCTTTGGCCTGATTGGCGCGGGCGAGCTCGAGCATCTCGTCGGTCATGTCCAGGCCGTAGGCCGTGCCGCCCGGCGCCACACGGCGGGCGGAGAGCAGGACGTCGATGCCACCGCCGGACCCGAGGTCGAGCACGACCTGGCCGGGCTGCAGGTCCGCCATCGCCGTCGGGTTCCCGCATCCGAGAGAGGCGATCAGCGCCTCTTCGGGGAGCTCGTCGCCCTCGTTGCCGTAGAGGCCGCGACCGAACAGTTCGGCCTGTTCGTCGGTGATGATCGCCGAGTCCGGGCTGCAGCAGCCCGCCGTCTCGATCGGGTTGGCGGTGGCGAGGGCGGCCGCGGCGTAGCGCTCGCGGACGGTCTCGCGCAGGGCGTCGGCGCCTTCGGCGCAACCGCACGTGCCGCCGGCCGCGCCGGTCTCACAGCACGTGGCCTTGTCCGCCGGTTCGCAGCAGCCGGCTTGCGCGTCGGTCGAGCAGCAGGTGCTCGTGCCGGTGGCGGCGGGGGTGAGGTCGGTCAGCTCAGCCATGCGGTCAGTTCCTCCAGCGCGCCGGGGCGGACGTAGTAGTAGGCCCACAGCCCGCGGCGCTCGGAGTCGACGATGCCGGCCTCGCGGAGCTTCTTGAGGTGGTGCGACAGCGTGGGCTGGGAGATGTCGAACAGCGGCACCAGCTCGCACACGCAGACCTTGCCGGCGTGCTTGCGCAGGACGTCGACGAGTTGCAGGCGGACAGGGTCGCCGAGCGCCTTGGCGACCTCGGCCATCCGGACGGCGTGCTCGCGCTCGACGTCGGGGTAGACGACGGGCTCGCAGCAGGGCTCGCCTGCGGCGCGCTTGGTCTTCGGGGCCAGTGGCAGATCGACAGCCATCTATCTACATCTATCGATTGAAGTGACGGTTGTCAATGGAATATGGTCCGGTCGGTGATGCGACCGCCCCTGCGACGACGGCTGTTGGCCGAGTTCCTCGGCAGCGCCCTGCTGGCCGCGTTGGTGATCGGCTCGGGAATCGCCGCTCAGAACCTCTCCGAGGACGCCGGGCTCCAGCTGCTCGAGAACGCGGCGGCGACCGCCGCCGGGCTGTTCGCGTTGATCCTGATCTTCGGCCCGGTGTCAGGGGCGCACCTCAACCCGGTCGTGTCGCTCGTCGACGCCGCGTTCGGCGGGCTCGACCGGCGCGATCTCGCCCCGTACATGGCGGTGCAGGTCGTCGGTTGTGTCGCCGGTGCCGTGCTCGCCAACGTCATGTTCGACCTGGCGGCGATCAGCATCTCCACGCACCACCGCGCGAGCCCGGCGCATCTGCTCTCGGAGGTCGTCGCGACCTGCGGGCTGATACTCGTGATCTTCTCGCTCGCCCGGACGGGCCGCCTCGCAACCGCTCCCGCCGCGGTCGGCGCCTACATCGGCGCCGCGTACTGGTTCACCAGCTCCACGAGCTTCGCCAACCCGGCGATCAGCGTCGGGCGCGTGTTCTCGGATACCTTCGCCGGGATCGCGCCCGCCTCGGTGCCCGGTTTCGTGATCGCCCAACTCGCCGGAGGCGCGGTCGCGTTCGTCCTGATCCGCACGCTGTATCCCGGGCTCAGTCCCACCCAAGCCGCCGGCGTCGTCGTCCCCAAGGAGTCGACTTGAGCCACGTCCTGTTCGTCTGCCTGCACAACGCCGGCCGCTCCCAGATCAGCCAGGCGCTCTTCGAGCGGGCCGCTTCCGGCCGCCATACCGCCGAGTCCGCGGGCAGCGTCGCCGACCCCGACGGCCACGTCCATCCCGAGGTCATCGAGGTCATGCGCGAGCTCGACATCGACCTCGCCGACCGCCGTCCGCAGCGTCTCACGACCGAACTCGCCGAGCGCGCCGACGTCGTCGTGACGATGGGCTGCGGCGACACCTGCCCGTACATCCCCGGCAAGCGCTACCTCGACTGGGACCTGCCCGACCCCAAGGGTCAACCGATCGAAGCGGTGAGAGCCACACGAGACGAGATCGCAAGCCGGATCGACGCTCTGATCGCCGAGCTCGACGAGACCTGATCAAGACTCAGATATCCCAAGCCCGGACCGGTGTAGCACCTGTGTTACGCTTAGCTCGTTCTGACGTAACACATGTGTTACATGTCCCACGGGTGCAGACGGCGCGCGATGGCTCATCACGAAACCCAAGACACGACCTTGCATGACCGCTGGCTCGCCGAGCAACTCGGTGATCCCGAGTTCCGAGCCGAGTACGAGCGCGAGCGGCGCGAACTGGCCGTCATCGACGAGATCGTCAACGCACTCGACCAGCTCCGCGCCGAGTACGGAATGTCGAAGGCGGAACTCGCGCGTGAGATCGGCAAGAACCCTGCGAGTGTCCGGCGTCTCCTGACGGCGTCGGGCAACCCCGAGTTGCGCACCGTGGTCGCGATGGCCGCCGCACTCGACGCGGACATCAAAGTCGTCCCGCGGAAGCGTGGTCGGAGGCCCACAAAGCCGCGCCCGAAAGACCCGGTCACCTGACCTCAGCTCCGTCCGAGACCGGCCGTAGCGTTCGCTGGCCGTGTCTTGGGGAATCGTCTACTACGCGACGCAGACTGGCGACGCTCCCGGGCTCGAGTTCCTGAGGTCTTGCCCGGTGAAGGTCAGGGCGAAGCTCGTTGCAGTCCTCGAGGCCGTTCGTGCAGCCCCACCGCCGGCGTTCAGCGGCGGCGGCAAGTGGGAGGCCATGCACGGCTCGATGGGCGGCTACTACGAGATTCGGGTCACCGGCCCGGGCCGCCAGCACTACCGGCTGTTCTGCATCCTCGACAACGGCAACGCCGAGGAACTCGCCGAACGCGGCCTCCCCGCGCCTCAGATCGTCGTGATCAACGGCATGGTCAAGCCCAACGCCTCGCTATTCACGCACGGCGAGTACGAGAAGCACGTCCGTCGACTCGGCGACCGCTATCTCGCCACGCTGCCGCGGCCGATCGCCATCTGACGCAATTGGTCCGCCGCGGGAGTCACGGGTTCGGCGAACGGACCCCATGAACGCGAAAGGCCCGCCGGAGCGGGCCTTTCGTAGAGAGCGGATGAAGGGACTCGAACCCTCGACCTTCTGCATGGCAAGCAGACGCTCTAGCCAACTGAGCTACATCCGCAAACGCGGTGGCGAGTATAGCCACGTTGATTTGGTCTTGTGAGAGCGCCGGTACAGTCCAGGTATGGCGGACTCCCCCACCGAACGGCGACCGAGGACTCCGCTGCCCCGTGGGCAGGAGCCTGGGAAGCCTCCTGCAAGGCGGCCTGGCGCGCCCGCTCCGACCGGCCGGATGCCGCGTCTGCCCGGTGGGCGGACGTTCTGGATCGTCGTGCTGTCGCTGCTGGCGATCAACTATCTGAGCGTCGCGTTGTTCGCGCCGGGCAAGGCGCGCAGCGTGACGATCCCGTATGACGCGCCGACCGGGCCGGCCGGGTTCGTGCAGCAGGTCACGAACAACAACGTCACGAAGATCAAGACGCAGGGCGCGAGCGTCGAGGGCGAGTTCAAGAACGAGGTCAAGTTCCCGAACGACAAGGCCGACCCGGTCAAGAATTTCGAGACCGAGCTGCCGTCGTTCGTGATCTACAACAACGCCGACCTGAACAAGCTGCTCACGGAGCACAAGGTCACGACGTCGGCGACGCCGATCAATGACGGTCGCGGGTTCTTCACGAACCTGATCCTCGGGTTCGGCCCGGTGATCCTCCTCGTGGTGCTCTTCGTGTGGCTGTCGAGAAGAGCGGCGGGCGGGCAGATGGGCGCGATCGGCAACTTCGGGCGCTCACGCGCGCGCCGTGTGGAAGGCGGCGATCAGCGCGTCACGTTCAAGGACGTCGCGGGCATCGACGAGGCCAAGGGCGAGCTCACCGAGGTCGTCGACTTCCTCAAGAACCCCGAGAAGTACCAGAAGCTGGGCGGGCGGATCCCGAGGGGTGTCCTGCTCGCGGGGCGCCCCGGCACCGGCAAGACGCTGCTCGCACGCGCGGTCGCGGGCGAGGCCGAGGTGCCGTTCTTCTCCGTGTCGGCCTCGGAGTTCGTCGAGGCGATCGTCGGCATCGGCGCCTCCCGCGTGCGTGACCTCTTCAAGCAGGCCAAGGAAGCGGCCCCCGCGATCATCTTCATCGACGAGCTCGACGCGATCGGTCGCGCGCGCAGCGCCGGCAACACGTTCGGCGGCGGCAACGACGAGCGCGAGCAGACGCTGAACCAGATCCTCACGGAGATGGACGGCTTCGAGACGGGGGACACGGTGATCGTCCTCGGCGCGACCAACCGGGCGGAGATCCTCGACCAGGCGCTGCTGCGCCCCGGCCGCTTCGACCGCCGCGTGACGGTCCCGCCGCCCGACAAGGACGGGCGCCGGAAGATCCTCGAGGTCCATACGCGCAGCCTGCCGCTGGACAGCGACGTCGACCTCGACGACATCGCCGCGATCTCCCCGGGCATGGTCGGCGCGGACATCGCCAACCTGGCCAATGAGGCGGCGCTGCTGGCGGCCCGGCGCGGGCACAACAAGGTGTCGCGCCTGGACTTCACCGACAGCCTCGAGAAGATCATCCTCGGCGCGCCGCGCGGGATCATCCTCTCCGACGAGGAGAAGCGGCGCACCGCATACCACGAGTCGGGGCACGCGATCGTCGGCATGATGACCCCGGGGGCGGACCCGGTGCGCAAGGTGTCGATCATCCCGCGCACGATGTCGCTGGGCGTGACGATCTCCAGCCCGGACAACGAGCGGACGAACTACGACGTGGACTACCTGCTGGGCAGGATCCGGGTCGCGCTCGGCGGCCGGATCGCCGAGGAGGTCGTCTACGGCTCGATCAGCGCGGGCGCGGAGTCCGACATCCAGCAGCTCACCGGCATCGCCCGCCAGATGGTCGGGCGGTGGGGGATGAGCCAGGCGATCGGGCCGATCGCGGTGATCCCCTCCGAGGCGAACGGCCCGCTGCTGCCCGGCGCGTCGGAGGTGTCGGAGACGACGCAGCAGCTGATCGACTCCGAGGTGCGGCGGATCGTCGACGAGCAGTACCAGGTCGTCACGCGCCTGCTCACCGAGAACCGCGACAAGCTGGACTCCTTGACCGAGCGCCTCCTCGAGGAGGAGACGCTCGACATGGATGACGCCTACAACGCGGCGGGCGTCCCGGCCCCGCGCGTGGCGGCGACCGAAGAGCCCAGCGTGGCTTAGGACAGCGCGGCTCGCCCGAGCTGGACCCCGGTTCGGCCGGCGGCGAGCCGCTCGCGCGCCTCCGTCAGCAGTTCGCCGGACGGCGCCAGGTAGTCGCGCCACGAGCGCGTGGCGCGCCAGCCGAGGAGCCGCTCGGCCTTCGCGGTCGAGATCCCGCCGGCGTCCTCGCGGGGGAGCGCGCCCACCGACACCTCGGCGCCGAAGTGGTGCGAGATCAGCTCCTGCAACGGCCGCCCCGCGCCGTTGTCGGCCGCGGCGATGTACATCGCCTCATGCCCGTCCAACGAGCTCTCCGCGGCGAGCCGCAGCGCGTGGGCGAGGTCGTAGGCGTCGACGTAGCTCCAGAAGCTCGCGCTCGGCCCGCTGCCGAGCGGGTCGGTGAGCCAGCCGTGCAAGGACCGCTCGTAGTTGCCCTCCCACTGCACCCACGTGGGCCGGATCGTCAACGCCCGCAGATCCGAGCGCGCGACGGCGGCGTCCATCAGCTGCTCTCCGAACACCTTGGCCAGCGCGTAGGGATCCTGGGGGCGGGAGGGGAGCGACTCGTCGATCGGCGCCGACGACGCCCAGAACGGCCGCTCGGCGAACGCCATCCCCGCCACGGTCTCCGACGACACGTTGACCAACCGGTCCACGCCCACGCGCACGCAGGCCTCGACCAGGTTGAACGTCGACATCAGGTTGTTGGAGAAGACCTTGTGCGGCGCGTTGCGGGTCGGCTCGGGGAGCGCGGCGCAGTGGATGACGACGTCGGCGCCGCGAACGGCCGCGAAGGCGTCGCCCGGGTCGGTGAGATCGGCCTGGAAGTAGTGGGCGCCGCGGTGGCCGCCCTCGTAGACGGGCGCGATCAGATCACAGCCCGTGACGCGGTGGCCGGCCTCGAGGAGGTCGTGCACGGTCGCCGCGCCGACCTTGCCGCGAGCGCCGGTGACGAGGATGTCCATGACCGGATGACTACCAGCTACGAGCGACCCGCAGCCCGTAGACCAGCGCGCCGACGAACATCAGCCCGGTCAAGGCGGGGATATCGACCCGCGCCGCCGTGTGCGCGGCCGCCGACATCGCCGGGCAGCCGGGGACGATGCAGGTGCGTCCGGCGGTCCAGAGCAGGCAGGCGATCAGCTCGGCGGCGCACAGCGCGATCGCGGTGCGGGGGAACAGCGGCGGCGCATGAACGGTCGGGAAGAACAGAAACGCGCCGAACGACACCCAGAGCGTGAGTGCGATCGTCAGTTCCACTCGTGCATGGTCTCAGACGCGTACTCTGAACCCGGGACGGGGGACCTGCGTAGACCTCCGCGTTGGGAAACTGAATGGAGGGAAGCATGCGTAAGAGCAAGCTCGCCGCGGGGGCCGTCGTGTTGGCTGTGGGTCTCGGGGGCGTCATGACCACCGCTGGGTCCGCGGCGCCGAACGCGACCTACAAGCTGTCCGCGGACAAGTCGAAGTTGAAGTTCAACAAGTCGACGATCCGCGCCAAGGCGGGCAAGGTCACGCTCAGCATGTCCAACCCGTCGAGCCTGCCGCACAACATCGGCATCAAGGGCAAGGGGTCCGGCAAGACCGTCAACAAGGGCGGTACGTCGACCTTCAGCGCCAAGCTCAAGAAGGGCACCTACACCTTCTACTGCAGCGTCGGCTCGCACGCCAAGGCCGGGATGACCGGCAAGCTGATCGTCGGCTGACGTGGATTTGGTCTGGCGCGTTTGCGCGCGCCAGACCCTGGCAACACTTAGTGACGTCCGCTACAGAGGCCGCGGCGGCCTAAAGGGAGGCGCCGCGGGGGAGGTGAGGACGTTGGCACACGAGGTCAGCACTCGAGGTACGACCACGGGGCGGAGGTTCGAACGCCCTGACCAGGTTGAGCCGCAGTACGCCCCGGAGGCGCGCAGCGACCATCTGCCGCCGATGGAGTACAAGGACATGCCGGAGCCGCTGCCGCTCCGGAAGGTCCTCGGGCCGAGCGTGATCCTCGCGGGGGTCGGCGTCGGCTCCGGCGAGTACATCCTCTGGCCGTACATCAGCTCCAACGCCGGCGTCGGGTTCCTCTACCTGGCCGTCGTCGGCGTGACGATCCAGTACTTCCTCAACATGGAGATCGAGCGCTACACGCTCGCGACGGGGGAGACCGCGATCGCCGGGTTCGCGCGCTCGTGGAAGCCGTGGGGGATCCTCTTCTGCGTCTTCGCGATCGTCCCCAACATCTGGCCCGGCTGGGGCACGGCGGGAGCGACGATCCTGACCTACCTCGTAGGCGGGTCGGCGAACGTGATCGCGATGATCGTGCTCCTGTCGATCGGGGTGGCGTTGACGACGTCGCCCGTCGTCTACAAGGCGCTCGAGGGCGCGGAGTTCTTCAAGGTCGGGCTGACGATCGTCTTCCTGATCATCGCGATCGTCGCCGCCATCGAGCCGTCGGACTGGAAGGCCCTGGGCGACAACGTCGGCAACCTGGGCACGCTCCCGACCGGCGACGTCGCGGTCGCGACCCTGCTCGCCGGCCTCGTCTTCGCGGGCGCGGGCGGCGCGAACAACCTCGTGCAGTCCAACTGGATCCGCGAGAAGGGCTTCGGCATGGGCTCCTACGCGCCGCGGATCGAGTCCACGATGACGGGCGAGCCCGAGCCTGAGCCGTCGACGGGCGTGATGATGCGCCAGGACGAGGAGAACATCGCGCGCTTCCGCAAGTGGTTCAGCGTGGCCAACAAGGAGCAGCTCGTCTCGTTCTGGGCGATCTGCCTGGCCTCGATCACGGTGTTCTCGGTGCTCGCCTACTCGACGGTGTTCGGCAAGAACATCTCCGACGAGGCCGACTTCGACTTCATCAAGGGCGAGGGCGAGGTCCTCAAGGACGTCGTCGGGCCCTGGTTCGGCACGTTCTTCTGGATCTTCGGATCGATCTCGCTGATGCTGGTCGCGCTGGGCGTCGTCGACTACGTCGCACGTCTGTCTGCTGACGTTCTCAAGACACTGCACCTGCGCGACAACCAGCGCTGGAGCGAGTCGAAGCTCTACGCGTGCGTCGTGTGGGGGATGTGCCTCCTGGGCATCGCCGTCCTCGCGGCGGGCTTCGACCAGCCGCTCGTGCTGCTGGTGCTGAGCGCCTGCCTGAACGGCATCGTGATGTTCGTGTACTCGATCCTGTTGATCCGGCTCAACCGCAAGGGTCTGCCGCCGGCGATCCGCGTCCGCGGCGTGCGCCTCGGCGCACTGGGGTTCGCGGTGCTGTTCTACGGCTTCTTCGCCGGCTGGTACGTGATCGTCCAGCTCGGGGAGATCTTCTAGATGACGTCGCGCCGCCTCTTCGCCCGCTTCGTCGTGTTCGCCGCCACGTTCACAGTGCTGTACGTGGCGGCGACGCTGCTCGGGCTGAACACCTAGACCTACCTGGACGATCGGTCGAGTTGCGTCCAGACCGATTCAAGTCAAAGATGTCGCAACCAGGACGGACCCGCACGGAGGCGGCGAGTTGTACGGACGCAGGTTCCACATCGCTCTATACGGCTTGCTGTTGACGCTCGGCCTCGCCGCGCCCGCCCACGCTGCCGGCGTCGACGTGACGTCGGCGGGGTCGATCTCCGGCTCCGCCGTGGTCGGTCAGAAGCTGACGGTCTCCAACGGCAGCTACACCGGCCCGGCCGGCACCACGGTCGGGCGCCAGTGGCTGCGCTGCGACACCGCCACGACGACCAACTGCGCGTGGATCGACAACGCGACGACCACGCAGTACACGTTGACGACGTCCGACAAGGGCAAGTGGATTCGCGTGATGCTCTACGCGTACTACGGCTCGGACTGGGATTACGCGATCTCCAACGCGACAGCGACAATCGCGGCGGCGCCGACGCCCACGCCCACCCCGACGCCGACCAAGACGCCGACGCCCACCCCGACGCCGACCAAGACGCCCACGCCGACGCCGACACCGACCAAGACGCCGACGCCCACGCCGACGCCGACCAGGACGCCGACGCCCACGCCGACGCCGACCAGGACGCCGACCCCGACGGCCACGCCGGTCAAGACGACGACGCCGGTGATCTCGCCGACGCCGACCGCGACCGCCACGCCGACGCCCACCCCGGACTTCAACTCGGCCGACACGCCGCCCGCGGGCAACCCGCCGTCCGGCGACCCGATCGCCGAGCCCGTCGCCCAGCCGGACGCCGCGACCACGCAGAGCGCTCAGAAGGCGGCGAAGAAGAAGGTCAAGCCGAAGATGATCAAGCCCTACCCGACGGTGCGGATCAGCGGCAGCCTGACCAAGGGCGGCGCCAACGTCACCCGGCTCACCGTCCGCGCCCCGCGCGGCGTGCGGATCACGCTCACCTGCGAGGGCAAGGGCTGCCCGCTGCGCGAGGTCGCGCAGGCCACCTCGCTCTTCCACATCCAGCAGTTCGAGCGCGAGCTGCGTGCCGGGACCAAGCTGACGATCACGGTGACCAAGCCGAACTACATCAGCAAGATCACCACGATCACGATCCGCAAGGGCAAGGGTCCGAAGCGCACCGACAAGTGCCAGCTGCCGGGCGACACGAAGCTGTTCGCCTGCCCGAAGCGCTGAGCTCCCCCAGGATCTCGCGCACCCGCCGCCGGAAGAAGAAGTGCCCCTCGCCGGGGTCGAACCACGCGCGACACCGCGGCAGGCTCGCGACCAGGTGCAGCGCGTGATCGGACGGCACGAAGGCGTCAGCCAGCCCGTGCCAGACGTGCACCTCGCTCCGCACCTGATCGAGCGCGAACCCCCAGGGGCGTGACGTGACGAGGTGATCGTCGATCAACCCGCCGATCCCGCTCGCGGTCGCGGCGAGGAACGCGCTGTGCGTGTCGCGGCGGGTGGCGGACTCGGTGACGCGGCGGCGGTCGATCGGCGGCGCACCCACGAGCATCGCCCGCTCCAGGAGCCGTGGGTGGCGGGCGACGAGCGCCACGCCGCCGTCCCCGAGCTTGGCGGCGAGCCGCGGAGCCGCCGCGATCGCCCGGAGCGGCAGCCGCACGCGCCGGGGCAGGCCGGGGACCTCGACGGGCGCGCACAAGGGGGAGAGCGAGGACACCGCGGCGACCCGGACGCGTTCGCCGAGACGGTGCCCGGTGGCCAGCGCGTACGGCCCGCCCGCCGAGACGCCGACGACCGCGAAGCGCTCGAGGCCGAGGCGATCGGCGACCTGCTCGAGGTCCTCCGCGAAGTCCAGCAGCGTGCGCCCCGGCTGGCGGTCGGACCCGCCGAAGCCCGGCCGCTGTGGGAGCAGCAGCCGGACGCCGAGCGTCCCGAGCGCCAGCGCGAGGTCACCGCGGCACTCCAGCGGCGCGCCGATCGCGCCGTGCAGGTACATCACCGGGACCCCGTCGCGCGGGCCCACGTCGCCGACGGCCAGCGAGCGGCGGTCGGCAAGTCGCACGTGCAGGCCGTTCATGACCGGAATCGGTAGTGCGGCTCAGACGGCGCGGTGTTTCAGGGTGGTGACCAGTGCCCGGGCGAACGCCTCGGGCCGCTCCATCATCGGGATGTGACCCGCGCCCTCGATCACCTGCACGGGCAGGTCGAGCGGCGGCATCGGGACGATCCGGTCGTGCGCGCCCCAGATCGCGCCCACCGGCATCGCCAGCGCGCCGAGCCGCTCGGTCAGCTGCGCACGCGCGACGCTCTCCAGCGCCTCCCGGGTGCGGGTCGCTCCCGCTGAGGCCTTGAGCATCGCCCGCACCTCGGCGGGCGGGAGCGAGACCGGGTCCTTCGTCCCCGTCGCCAGCAGCAGCCGCCGGCCCCACGGCGTGTCCGCCAGCGGCGCCGCGCGCCGGCGCAGCGGGATCGCGCCCGCGGCGGCGACCGCGGCGACCCACGCGGCGGGCGCGGGGATCGACCGCAGGCCCGCCGGGGCGACGAGCACGAGCCGGCGGACCAGGTCCGGGTGGCGTTCGGCGAGCACGATCGCGACCGCGCCGCCCAGCGAGTGCCCGACCAGGTCCAACGGCTCCGCCAGCGCGGCGGCGATGACGTCCGCGACCTCCTCGAGCATGAACCCGTCGCCCGCCGGCGGCGACTCCCCGAAGCCGGGCAGATCCAACGTGATCACGCGGCCGTCGAGGTACGGGAGCACCCGCCGCCAGATCACCCGCGTCGTCGCGAGGCCGTGGACGAGCGCCAGCGGCTCGCCCGTTCCGTGGGTCTCGTACGCGAGCACGGCGCCCAACTGTGTCAAAGGACGCGCGCAGCGGCGCGGCCGCCGCGCCAGGCGCGAACGGCGCGCCCGGCGAGATCCGGATCGTCACTTGCAAGAAGGTGCGCAAGCACGGCCGTGTCCGCAAGGTCACGCAGCGCAAGTGCACCACGACGGTTCAGCGCACGGCGCCGACCCCCGCGTAGTCGAGCGGGTCGGTCATCGCGAACGCACCTGGCGTCGCGCCGAGGTTCGGCTTCCAGCCCGGCGCGGCGTTCAGATAGAGGATCGGGTCGCCGAACGGGCCCGACCGCCGGGCGCCCCGAGCGCGCGCAGCGCGGCCACGATCCATCGATCTGGGCCGGCGGCGCCCTCGCGCTCCCGGGAGCGAGCATCGCGCCCCCGGCGGCCGCGCCGAACATCCGGCGCCGGTCGTGGGACATCCCGACGTCTCGACCGTCATCTCCAGGTGCGGCATCATGCCGGGACGAGAGGCGACCCTAAGTCGGAGCGAGCGCTCAGGTCCAGTGCCGACGCGGCGGCCTCGGCGGCCGCGCAGGTCGCGGCCGTGCGCGACGATCCGGCGGCGCGGCTGGCGCTGATGTCGCGGGTGTTCCGCGGCCCGACGGGGCGGGCGCCGCGGCACCTCCCGTTCCGGCGCGCGGCGCTGTCGTTCATGCGCTGGCAGGCGCGCCGCGGCGTGCTCGCGCCGCTCGACGCGTCCCCGCCCGGAAGCGTCTGGTGGCGGTCGGTGAACGAGCGGCTGCTGCGCGACGGCTGCGAGACCGTCGCGCTCCTCGGCGGTCAGGACGGGGAGGCGTCTTCGGACGCCGTGCGGTTGTGGCTGGACTTCGCCATCTGGCCGACCGGGCGCCATTGGTACCGGGCCCACAACGCGAGCGTCGTCGCCGGGTATCTGGAGCACCGCGACCTGGCCGAGACAGAGGCCATGGCCGAGCGCTTCTTCATGAACGTCGCGCTGCTGCGGGTGCTGTACGCGCACGCGCTCGCCGCGGCGCCGCGGTTGGCGCTCGGTCCGTTCGCGCCGTTGGGCCACGTGTTGGGCGACCCTCGGCTCGGGATGGCCGGCGTCTTCCTGTCGCTGCGCCGCGTGCTGCCGGACCGCTACCCGCTCGCGCTGGATGTCGAGCGCTACATCGCCGCCGAGCAGCGGCTCGGCCGCCTGCTCGACTACGCGGTGATCGTGCCGCGGGTCCAGCAGCTCTATGAGTGGTCCGCGGGCGAGCTGGGGGAGCCGCGCCTGCTCGAACTCGTGCGCGACGGCAACCCGATCTACGCGTGGCCCTTCGAGGACCGCCACGTCTGGCGCCCGCCGAGCATGCCGGTCGCGGGGCGGGCGCTCTCCCGGCTCACGCGAGCGCGCTAGGCGGCTGGTCCACGCGCACCATGTTGCCGGAGGGGTCGCGCACCGCGAAGTCCTTCGTTCCCCAGAACTGCTCGGTCGGCTCCTGCACGATCTCCGCGCCCGCGTCGCGCACCTTCGCGAAGGACGCGTCGAGGTCCCCGGTCTGGAAGTGCACGCCCGGGAGCGCGCCCTTGGCGACCAGGCCGGCGACCAGGTCCAGGTCGGCCGGACTGCCGTTCAGGTAGTTGGTGAGCACGACCGCGATGTTCGGCTGCGAAGGCGAGCCGACCGTGATCCAGCGGAAACCCTCGTTGGCCACGTCGTTGCGCACCTCGAGGCCGAGGGTGTCGCGGTAGAAGCTCAGCGCCTCGTCCGGATCGTGGACGATGACGAAGCACTGGGAAAGCGTGAGGTCCATGGCGCCAAGGCTAAGACGCCACGGCCACAGGCGCTTCTCCGTTCCTGCTCGGATTGCGGCTCGGGCGCGTCGCGTTCTTGGCGACGCACCCGGACACCCCCGCGAGCGCGCTGTGGTCGCGGTTGCGATAGGCCGTCGGCGTCTCGCCCACGAGCTCCGTAAAGCGAGCGCTGAACGATCCGAGCGACGTACAGCCGACCTCCAGGCACACCTCGGTGACCGACAGATCGCCGTTTCGCAGCAGGAGCTTCGCCCGCTCGATCCGCCGCGTCATCAAGTAGCTGTAGGGCGTCTCTCCGTACGTCGCGCGGAACTGACGCGAGAAGTGCGCGGACGACATCAGCGCCGCCCGCGCGAGTGCCGCCACGTCGAGCGGCCGCATGTACTCGCGGTCGATCAGGTCCCGCGCGCGGCGCAGATGCGCAAGGTTGGCGAGTTCCTCCGACGTCACTGGAGCCGAGCGTAGCGTCACATGCCGATGCGGGCGAACGTCACGTGCGTGACGCCGCTGGGGGAGGAGACGGCCTCGACGGCGTAGTCCTGCTCGAGCCCTTCCAGCCCGTCCCAGAGCCGCACGCCGCGGCCCAGCAGGACCGGGACGATCGCGAAGTGGGCGTGGTCGATGAGCCGGGCGGCGAGGAAGTCGCGGATCACCGTGGGGCCGCCGCCGATGCGGATGTCCTTGCCGCCGGCGGCCTCCTTCGCGGTGGCGAGCGCTTCGGCGGGCGAGGCGTCGAGGAAGTGGAACGTCGTGCCGCCCTCCATCTCGATCGACGGGCGCGTGTGGTGGGTGAGCACGAAGACCGGCGTGTGGAACGGCGGGTTGGGGCCCCACGCGCCCTTCCAGTCCGGGTCGTCCTCCCATCCGGGGTGGCCGAACTTGCCGGCGCCCATGATCTCGGCGCCGATCCCGTGGTCGTGCCGCTGCATGAAGACGTCGTCGATGCCGCCGCTCCCGCCGGCCTTCCAGGTCCGCGTGGCGAACATCCACCTGTGCAGGCGCTCCCCGGCATGCCCGAAGTGGAGCTCCTTGGTCTGGCCCTCACCGGTGCCGAAGCCATCGAGTGAGACCGAGAAGAAGTGCACGTAGACGCGTGACATGCATGCAGCCTGCGCCGCACCGCCGAATTCGTCCAATAGCAACTTCCTCGCGGACTCATCGGTAGCTTTGATGAATGCTCGATGTCAACCGGCTGCGGGTGATCGAGGCGGTCTCGCGGCACGGGTCCGTGACCGAGGCCGCGAAGGAGCTGCACTACTCCCAGCCGGCGGTGACGCATCATTTGAGCCGGCTCGAGGCCGAGACCGGCGCGCAGCTGCTGCAGCGCGTCGGCCGGGGGATCCGGCTCACCCCGGCCGGGCAGCTGCTCGCCGAGCGGGCGGTCGAGATCATCGGGCGCATCGATTCCGCCCACGCGGAGCTCTCCGCCCACGTGGGGCTGACCGCCGGCCGCGTGCGGCTCGCGGCGTTCGCCTCCGCGATCGGGTCGCTCGTGCCGGCGGCGGTGGCGACGCTGGCGGCCAAGCACCCGGGCCTGGAGATCAGCCTGATCGACACCCACCCGCCCGAAGCGATCGAGCTCCTGCGGACCGGCAAGATCGAGGTCGCGATCATCTTCCGCTACGACGAGACCGAGCCCGAGCTGAACGGGGTTCGTCTCCACCACCTGCTCGACGATCCGGTCTACGTCCTGTCGACCCGCCCCGAGGACCCGGAGCTCGGCTCCCTGCGCGACGCGACCTGGATCGCGGGCTGCGACCGCTGCCGCAGCCACCTCCTGTCGATCTGCGCCGACGCGGGGTTCGACCCCCGGATCGGCTTCTCCTCCGACGACATGGTCGTGATGCAGGCGCTGGTCGTCGCCGGCCTCGGCGTGACCACCCAGACCGGCCTGTCCCTGCGCGCGCACCACATCGACGGCGTCGTCGCGACCGAGCTGCCCGGCTGGGAGCGGCACATCTTCGCCGCCACCTACGGCGAGCCGCCGGACCCACCCGCGACGGCCGCCCTCCTGGCGGCCCTCGCCGACGCCGCCACGGCGGTCCCGTAGGAAGCGTCGTCATCCGTTTCGGATGACGCGCGACGTCCCGAGCCGCGGGACCGTATGCGCGTGATCATGAGACCCTTCGCGATCGCGCCGATGATGTTCCGCGGCGCGATGTACCCGGTGAGGCGCTACGCGGCCCGGTCTGCGCCGCCCGCCCCGAAGCCGGACCTCGTCGAGCAGCTCCGGGGCCTGAAGACCTTGCAGGACGAGGGCGCGCTTACCCCAGAGGAGTTCGAGCTGGCGAAGCGCAAGGTGCTCGACCACCACTGATCGAAAGGCGCCGACCGGAATCGAACCGGTGTACACGGCTTTGCAGGCCGCTGCGTAGCCACTCCGCCACGGCGCCGGGGTGGGGCGAAGATCTTAGCCGCGTCCGACCGGTTGCTACTCTTCACGCCCCGCCGGGGCGATTAGCTCAGTTGGTTAGAGCGCACGCTTGACATGCGTGAGGTCACTGGTTCGAATCCAGTATCGCCCACCTCCTCGAGCCCGCAACCACGCGGGCTCGCGTCGTTCTGGTGTGCGCCGGCGCGGGTGGAGGTCCAGGTCGCGCGTCGCATATGCTGCGCGCAGGATGACCCACCGGCACCTCCTCGCCGCCGCCGCCGTGTTCTTCGCGCTGCCGGTGGCGACCGCGAACGCGGGCACGATGGGGTATTTCAAGACCCCGTCGCACAACGTCGTCTGCGCCTACGCGTACGGCTACTCCGACCAGAAGCCCTACGTCGAGTGCGGGATCAAGAGCGGGATCAAGCCCGCCGCCAAGCCGGCCGACTGCTCGGACCTCGGCGGCGATCCGGCCAACAACACCTTCGTCGATCTCGGCGTCACCAGCCGCCCGACGAGGGTGCCGTGCAAGGGCGACCCCGGCCCGTTCGTGATGGAGTCCAAGGCCAAGGTGCTGGCCTACGGCAAATCGTGGGCGCACAGCGGGCTCAAGTGCACGTCGGCGAAGAAGGGCCTGACGTGCAAGAACAAGCGCAAGCACGGGTTCTTCCTCTCCCGCGCGCGCTCGCGGTTCTTCTAGGCGCTACGACCCTTGTCCGTCGGGGGTTGACGGAGCAACGCGCGCGCTCGACGCTGGGCTGCGATGGAGACGCCGGACTTCGTGGCCACGATCGAGGACGCGCCGGCGTTCCCGCTCACAGCTGAAGCGCCCGCGGCCGCGGCGATCGCGCCGACCCAGGAGTTCCGCCCGCCGCAACGCGAGCCGGACCGGGCGCGCCCCGCGCGCCGCTCACCCCGGGCCGGCCAGAGCCCGCGGGTGATGTCGCGCGTCCTGCTCGCCGCGATCGCGGCCGCGATCGCGCTCTACGCCGCCGGCATCGGCGGCGACCTGCTCGGGATGATCCGCGGAGGCGCCTCCGCCCGCACGGTGCCGGTCGAAGGCGGCTCGCTCCTGCGCGCCGTGGCGCTCGAGGCGGCGCTGCACGGCCTGCCGCCGGGGCGGGTCGAAGCGCTGCGGGTGTCCGCCGACCGGATCGACGCGCGCGTCGTCATCGACGGTCACGTGCGACTCGTCCGCATCACCTCACGCGGCTGGGTGACCGACCTGCCCGCGCCGGAGAAGCCGGCCCGCCGCTGGGTCCGGGTGGACGCCCGCGCTCCCGCGCGGATCGTGCGCACGGTCAAACAGGCGAACGTCGCGTACCTGCTGCTCGACGGCGCCCGCTGGCAGCTCGTGCTCGACGACGGCCGCCAGTACTCAGCGGACCGCCACGGCCGAACCGTCCGCCGCGGCTAACTGCAGCGCGTCGGCTTCGTCGCGCCCGGCGCGAGGCAGAGCGTGCGCGCGATCGGGGTGCGACCCCGCTTGAGCGGATAGCGGATGACCTTGCCGATCTTGTCCGGCGCGGTCACGCGCACCTCGATCGTCTGGCCCGCCCGGAACCGCCCGCGGTAGCGCTTGATCGCGCGCAGGACGTTCAGGCGCCCACCGGACGGCGCCGTGACGGCCTTGCGCTTGACCGGGCAGCGCGGGCCTGAGCAGCGGAGCTCGACCGAAAGGCCGGGGCTGCCGCTCGTGATCAGCAGGCGATCGATCCGCACCCGCGTGCCGCTGACGTGGAAGTTCGTCGACACGTTGGCCACGATCGGCGGCAGCGCGTCGCGGATGCCGTCGCAGTTCTCGTCGACCGCGTTGCCGGGGATCTCGATCGCGCCCGGGTGGATCGCCGGGTCGAGGTCGTTGCAGTCCTGCGCGGCCGGGAAGCCGTCGCCGTCGGCGTCAGGCGGCGGGGGCGGAGCGGCGTCGCAGCGCGGGGCGCCGTCGAGGAAGCCCGTCGTGTACGTCTTGAGGTAGTGGTCGGGGACGTAGAGCCCGTTGACCTTGTCCCACAGCGCGGACCCGTAGACCTCCTCGCCAACGGTCTGGCACTCGATCTTCACCCACTGGCCCTTGCGGACGTGATTGACGACCGCCCGCGGCTCGGACTGCGGCTGCGCGCGCCCGTCGAGGTCCGCTTCGGCCAGGTACGTGTTGTCCGCCGCCCACGGTCGCAGGCTCGTGACCGGCGTGTCGGCGCGCGCCGCGGCCGGGAGGAGCAGGGCGAGAATCAGCGCGCCGAAGATCCACAAGCCCCTGCCGCCCATCCCGACCGAGGCTATCAACGCGCGTCGATCAGCTTGATCTTCTGAACGATGTCCTTCTGACCGGCGATCTTCAGGCGGACCGTGTAGCGGACGTTCACCCGCCAGTCGCTCTTGGACGTGATCGTCGCCCGGTAGCGGGTGTCGTTGCCGTGCATGCCGACCTTCTTGATCGCCGACGCGCGCTTGCCCGGGGCGAGCACGTAGCGGGCGTCGATCGTGCCGTCGGCCTTGCGCGGGAGCACCGGCGAGGCGAACTCGATCGTCGCGTGGTGGGTGTCCACGAGGCGCATGGAGATCGCGCTGTGGAGCGGGACGTCGGCGCTGGCGGAGGCGGGGAGGGCCAGGGCGCCGATCAGGAGGGGGAGGGAGAGGATGCGTCGCATAACACTCAGTCCAACGGCTGCCGGACGCGACTGTGACGGGGTTACCGATGAGCGACGCGCTCACAATCGGTCCTACGGTTCATGAACCTCTGGAACGACGAAGCGGCGGTGTTCGCCGAGCACTGGTCCGCCTTCGGCGCCCCCGCGCAGCGCAAGGTCGCGGACGCGCTCGGGCTGTGCGAAGGGATGCGCGTGCTCGACGTCGGCTGCGGGGCGGGACGCTTCTGCGCGCTCGCCGCCTCGCGCGGCGCGGCCGTCAGCGGTCTCGACGGCGCGCCGGCGATGATCGAGATCGCGAGCCGGACAGCGCCCGGCGCGGACCTGTGCGTCGGCCCGCTCGACCGGCTGCCGTGGCCTGGCGCGACCTTCGACGCCGTCACGGGCTTCAACTCGCTGCAGTTCGCCGACGACCCGGTGGCCGCGCTGCGCGAGTGGGTGCGCGTGACCCGGCCGGGCGGGGCGATCGCGATCACCGTCTGGGGACCGCGCGAGGAGTGCGAGCTCGAGCTCGTCGAGGGCGTGGTGCGTAGGGAGCCACCGCCCGAGCGACTCTGCCACCGGCTGCTCGAGACGGTCGCCGCCGCCGGGCTGACGCTGCGCGAGCACGACGCGGTCGCGGTGCCGTTCGAGGTCCCGGATCTGGAGCGGCTCGAGCTCGCGCTCGGCTTCGAGGCGCGCGGCCTGGACATTCCCGAGGCGGAGGCGCTGGCGATGATGGTCGCCGCGGCGGAGCCGTTCCGGCGCGCGGACGGCTCCTACCGCTTCGAGAACGTCTTCCGCTGCGCGATCAGCGTGAAGCCATAGGCGCACCGGACTCGAGCACGCTCTTGAGGTCCGACAGCACCCACGCCCAGCCGCCGCCGGCGCCCTCGGCCTCGTGCTCGCCGCCCACCATCGCGGCGAGGGCCGGCGCGCCTTCGAGCTCGTGGATGACGGTGAGCTTGGTCACGCCCCCGTCGAGCGCCTCGATCTCGTGGGTGAGCCGCGTGAAGCCCTCCTCCTTCATCGTCTCGTCCATCAGCATCCGCCAGGTCTGGACGAGCTTGCGCGGCGGGTCGACCTCCAGGAACTCGCCGTCGATGATCAGCTCGGGCACGCCCGGGAAGGCGGCCATCGCGGGGCCGGGCTTGGCGTGGGCGCGGCCGCCCGCGCGCAGGTCGTAGTCGCTGATCGCGGCGTAGCCGTAGCGCTGCGTCCATTCGGGCTTGGTGATCGCGTCCCAGACCGCCTCCGGGGTGGTGCGGATGTAGACGCGGTAGACCTGGGTCGTCGCGGTGGAAGTGGTCATGCAGACTCCAGCTGGGCTTTGAGGTCGGCGAGCGCCGACACCCGGCGCTCGGTGTATTTGTCGATCCAGCGGTCGTGGATCAGGCGGATCGGCACCGGGTTCAGGTAGTGCAGCTTCTCCCGGCCCGACCGGCGCGCGACGACGAGGTTCGCCTCCTCGAGCACCCGCAGGTGCTTCATCACGCCGAAGCGGGTCATCTCGAGCTCGGACTCGAGCTCGGTCAGCGTGCGGCCGTCGCGGGCGAACAGGCGGTCGAGCAGGAAGCGGCGGGTGGGGTCGGCGAGCGCCTTGAAGACCCGGTCGTCGTCGCTCATCGCCAACCAGAATAGGTGACCAAAAGGTCACATGTCAACTTCGTCCGAACCGAATGCGCAAGCGCGGCGTATCCCCGGGCGGGTGTAAGGCTCAGCTCACGGAGGGCGATGACTGTGGGGCTCGGATGCAAGGCGCTGCTCGCCGCGGCGGCGCTGGTCTGCGCGGCAGCGCCGGCCTGGGGCGACGGCTACCCGGACGGGACGTTCACCGCCGTCGACTACGCCTGGCGGGCGAACGACACGGACGCGACGACGCTGACGATCGCCCCGGGGCAGACCGTCACGTTCGGCTATCCGTCGGGCATGACGACCCACAACCTCGACTTCACCGACCGCGTCCCGGACTGCACCGGCCTGCCGCCCGGTCCGCGGCCGAAGGGCTGGTCGGCGACGTGCACGTTCGCGCAGGCCGGGACGTACCCGTTCGTCTGCGACGTGCATCCCCAGATGACCGGCAAGGTCGTGGTCGCGGTGCCGACGCCGACCCCGACGCCCACCGCCACGGCCACGCCCACACCCGCGCCGACCACGGACCCGACCACGCCCGCCGCCACCCCGACCCCGGTCGGCACCACGCCACCCGCGCCCAAGCAGACCTCGCTCGCGCTCAGGCTCGCGAGCCGGCAGAAGGGCACGCGGGTGCGGGGGAGCCTCAGGGTGGTGCAGGCGGGCTCGCGTGTCGAGGTCGCCGTCCGCTCAGGCAAGGCCAGGGCGGGGACGTGGGTGAAGAAGTCGGCGGCCAGCGGCCGGACCTCCTTCACCGTCGTCCTGAACGCGAAGACCCGGAAGGCGCTGCGCGCCAGACGTCATCTGAGCCTCACGGTCACCGTCTCGCTCACCCCGCCTGGCGCCAAGACACTGACCACCACCGCGAAGGCGATGGTTAGCCTGTGAGGGAGTGCGTCGCCCCCTGATCCTCCTGCTCGCCGCCGGCCTGCTCGTCAGCGCCTGCGGTGAGGCCCCCCGCCCCACGGCCGAGCCGCGCGTCAAGCTCAAGCTCGACGCGCCGGACAGCGGCGGCAAGACCCGGGACACGCACATCGCGGTCAGCGGCACCGTGTCGCCCGCCGACTCCGCGGTGCAGGTGATGGGCGTCGAGGCGCAGGTCACCGCCGGTCAGTTCACCGCCGACGTCGACCTCGAGCCGGGCGGCAACGTCATCGACATCACCGCCTCCTCGCCGGGCCGCCGCTCGGCGACCGACGCCGTCCGCTTCACCCGCGACATGACCGTCGACGTCCCGGACGTCCTCGGCCAGACACCTGAGGACGCGACCGCGGCCCTCAAGGACATCGGCCTCGTCGCGGTCGTGCAGGACGACGGAAACTGGCTCGACCGCCTGCTGGGCGCGCCGCAGGTCTGCACGACCGACCCGTCGGCTGGTACCGCGGTCGCGAAGGGCACCAAGGTGACCGTGCACACCGCGCGAGCCTGCAGCTAATCCGGCCTGAACGCGATCAGCGAGATCCGCGGCCGGCCCTTGTCGCGGATGACGATCCACGTCATCTGGCCGGTCGTCGGCTTCGCGCCCTTGTAGGAGATCTTGTACTTGGCGGTCGCGCGGCCTGACGCCCCGCCCTCGCCGGAGAGGCCGTCGAGCTCCATCCCCGTGATCGCGTTGTCGTTGAACTGGCTCTCATAGGCGGCGACGACGGTGCGCCGGCCGACCTGGCTGTCGGTGGGCGAGGTGCGCTGGGCGTCGGAGGTCAGCAGACGCGAGATCCGCGGCGCGTCCTCGTCGCCGTAGGCCGAGGCGAACGACTTCGCCATCCGCTCGACGTCGCCGGAGGACACCGGGGCGCCCGGCTCCGGGGTGTCCGCGCCGCCGGGGACGACCCCGAGCGCGACGACGCCCGCCGCGATCGCGCCCACGCCCGACGCCCACGCCAGCGCGCGCCGGCGCGTTCGGCGCGCGCGGTAGGTGCGCACGGGCGCCTCCTCGGCCTGCGTCGGCCTGGCGTCCTCGTCGACCGGGTCCGGCAGCGGCTCGTGCGGGCCGGACCACAGGCGCCCGTCGCGGCGGATCGTCGGCGCGGCGGCCCCGCGCGCCACCGAGCGCTCCTCCGCGGTCACCGAGCGGCCCTCGGCGGCCGCGAGGGCGGCGCGCCCGAAGTCGCCCGCCGACGGGTAGCGATCCTCGGGCGACTTGGCCAGCGCCCGCGCGAGCACGCGGTCGAAACCGGGGGAGACGCCCTCGGTCAGCGACGCCCGAGGCGGCTTGTCGTGCAGGTGGGCGAGCATCGTCGCCGGGACGGTCTCGCGCAGGAACGGGGGCGCGCCGGTCAGCGCGGCGAACAGCACGCATCCGAGCGCGTAGACGTCCGCCCGGGCGTCGTTGGGCCCGGGGTGGAACTGCTCGGGCGCCATGTAGTCGACGGTGCCGAGGAAGTGCCCGCCGGTCGTCATCGTGTCGGCGCCGGCGAAGCGGGTGAGGCCGAAGTCGGCGAGGTAGGCGTGGTCGCCGCTCAGGAGCACGTTGGCGGGCTTGACGTCGCGGTGGATCAATCCCGCCTCGTGCGCCGCGTCGAGCGCGCCCGCGACCTGGTCGACGATCTTCGCCGCGCGCAGCGGATCGATCCGCCCCTCGCTGCGCAGCAGCCGGTGCAGGTCGGTCCCCTCGACCCAGCGCATCGTGATGTAGAGGCGCCCGTCCTCCTCGCCCGCCTCGTAGACGGGGATCACGTTCGGGTGATCGATCGCGGCCGCCATCCGCGACTCGCGCTGGAAGCGCTCGCGGAACCCCGCGTCGGCCGCGTGCTCAGGCGCGATCAGCTTCAGTGCGACCGGCCGCCCGAGCGAGAGCTGGGTGGCGCGATAGACGATGCCCATGCCGCCGCGGCCCGCGACCGACTCGATCCGGCACCCTGCGATATGAGCGCCTTCCAGGACGTCGGTCACCCTTCGATTGTGACGTGCCTTCGTACAGTGCCCGCGATGGACGTCGATCTCCAACGCCTGCAGTCCGACCTCGAACGCCTGGTGGCGATCCCCTCGATCGCGTTCGCGGGGTTCCCGCGCGAGCCGCTCGACGAGGCCGCCGCGCTGGTCGAGGAACTGCTGCAGGACGCCGGCGCCGCGACCGTCGAGCGCGTCGACGTGCCCGGCGAAGCACCGTCGATCCTCGCCGATTTCCCGGGCGACGGGCCGACCGTCCTGCTGTACGCGCACTACGACGTCCAGCCCGCGCCGAGCGAAGGGTGGGACACCGACCCGTTCTCGCCCGCCCGCCTCGACGGCCGCGTCTACGGGCGCGGCGCCGCCGACGACAAGTCCGGCATCGTCGCCCACCTGGCCGCGCTCCGTGCGTTGGGCGGCAAACCGCCCGTGCACGTGAAGGTGCTCGTCGAGGGCTCGGAGGAGAACGGGCGCCAGGCGCTGCTGCAGGTCGTCGACGACCGGCCCGAGCTGATGCGCGCCGACGTGATGGTGATCGCCGACAACGGCAACTGGCGCGTGGGGGAGCCGACCCTCTCGCAGACGCTGCGCGGCCACGGCAAGCTCACGGTGACCCTGCGCACGCTCAAGAACGCCCTGCACAGCGGCCACTTCGGAGGTGCCGCGCCGGACGCGCTGCTCGCGCTCTCGCGGCTGATCGCGACACTGCACGACGACGACGGCAGCGTCGCCGTCGCGGGTCTGCAGGACGGCGATTGGGACGGGGCGGAGTGGCCGGAGGAGGACTTCCGGCGCCAGGCGGGCGTGCTCGACGGCGTGTCGCTGGTCGGCACCGGCAACCTCAGCGACCGCGTCTGGGCGCGTCACGCGATCTCCGTCCTCGGCCTCGACGCGCCGTCGGTCGACGGGGCGGGCAACATCGTCATCCCGCACGCTCGCGCCAAGATCGCGGTGCGGGTCCCGCCGGGCGCCGACCCCGTGCGGTCGATGGACGCCGTCGAGCGGCACCTTCGCGCCCACGTCCCGTGGGGAGCCGACATCACGATCGACGTCGAGCCCGCCTCGACCCCGATCTCCCTGCCCGCGCCGGCCGCCGCCGAGCGCGCCCTGTCGGAGGCGTTCGGCAAGGCGGTCTCGAAGATGGGCTCAGGCGGCTCGGTGCCGCTGGTGGCCAAGCTGCGCGAGGCCTACCCGGACGCGCAGTTCGTGCTCTGGGGCGCGCAGGACTCGGATCTCGCCCGCATCCACGCCGCCAACGAGTCGGTCTCGCTGTCGGAGATCGCCGGGATCGCGCGCGCCGAAGCGCTGCTGCTGCGCGAGCTCACGGCGTCCTGACGGACGTCAGCAGCTTGCTGCCGGGATAGCTGATGGCGAATCCCGGGTCGGCCACGCCCAGGTACAGGACGATGCGGTAGGTGCAGTTGCGCGTCAGCCTGGCCTTGCGGGTCGCGATCCGGCGCTTGTCCTTGACCGCGATGAGCGTGACCGTGCCGCTGCAGCGGCCGGTGAGCGCCGCCGGGCGCTTGAGCGTCCCGCGGGCCGTGTAGCGGGTCCCTGAGCGGAGGACCTTGAGGGTCAGCGTCGGCCGGAACCGCCCGACGGTGACCGAGCGCTGGGCCGAGGCGCTCTGACCCGCGCCGTCGATCGCGACCGCGGTCAGCGTGTTGCGGCCCAGGTCGCTCTCGCGCGGCCGGTAGGCGCACGTGTACGGCGCGGTCGTGTCCTCGCAGAGCACCCGGTTGCCGTCGAGGAAGCGCACGCGCGCGACGCCATGGTCGTCGGAGGCGTCGACCGTGAGGCGGGTGGCCGGGTTCCCGCGGATGCGCGCGCCGGCCTTCGGCGCGGTCCAGGCGATCGTCGGCGGGGCGTCGGCGGCGGCGGCGACGTTGGCCACCGAGACCGACTCGCAGTCGCTGTCGACGAGGTCGAGCGTGTCCGCGGTCACCGCGTCGGTCCCCGGGCCGCAGTGGACGCGGTCCATGAAGCCGTCGCGCGCGTCGATCGTGTCGTCGCCGCCGAGGCCGGTGAGGATGTCGTTGCCGGCCCCGCCCACGAGCGTGTCGTCGCCGTCGTCGGCGGTCAACTCGTTCGGGCCGGCGTCGCCGATCAGCGTTGATGCCTGCGGCACGACGATGACGTCCAGCGGCGGGACGCCGGCGCGCAGACCCGCGACGGTCACGTTCTCGACGTCCGCGGCGACCTCGTCGTTCTCGCCCGGCCGGCCGTCGTTGGTCATGCCGTCGAGCGTGACCGTGTAGAGCGGCGTGGCGCTCGGGGCGACGTAGCGGGCGCGGTCGATGCCAGGGCCGCCGAGCAGGCGGTCGCTGCCGTCCTCGCCGTCGAGCGTGTCGTCCCCCGCGCCGCCGTCGAGCACGTCGTTCCCGCTCCCACCGGCCAGCTGGTCCTGCCCGTCGCCCCCGGCGAGCACGTCGTCGCCCGCGCCGCCGCCGAGGTCGTCGTTGCCGGCCTCGCCGTCGATCGTCAGCGGGACCGGGACGTCGTCGGCCGCGGTGACCGAGTCGTCGAGGTCACCGGCGTTCACGACCACCCGCGCGACGCCCGGGCAGGCGTAGCCCGTGTTCGGCGGTCCGTCCAGGGGCGTGCAGCCCGGCGGCTGCGCGAACAGGTCGTCGTCGCCGACCCTCACCCCGACGAGCCCACCGACCGCCACGATCGTCACGGAATTGGCGCGTCCGCCCTCGGCGGTGTAGGTCAACGTGCCGCCGTCGAACGTCAACGTCGCGGCCTTCGCCGAGGCCGGAATCGCCAGCGCGAGCGCGACGATGAACAGGAAAACGGTACGCATACCCCGTAAAGGGTACGGGCGGCTGATCCCGCCCGCCCAGGGGAGATCACCGCCGGGCGGGCGAGAACAACTCAGCCTCGGTGGTGGCGCCGACTGGAACACGGGCTCGGCGCCACCCCGGTACTGATGGATTTCCCGGCGGAACGTCCGCCAAATCGTTGGGTCACCATCTGTTGACGAAATCAGGTCTGCATGCGGACTCAGATCACGCGGATCGCTTGGCCGCGAGGGTCTTCGTGCCGTCGAAGCGCGCCTTGAACCGGGCGGCGGAGCGGGTCGCGATCGTCACCCGGTAGGTGCACCTCGCCGACAGCTTGATCGTCCGGCTCGGGACGCCCTTCGCCGAGACGGTGACCGTGCCGCCGCAGCGAGCGCCGGCGGGGAGCGTCACCTTCCCGCTGACCACGGAGCGCCCGCCGCGCCGTTGCGTCTTCACCGTGACGGCGGTCGGCGTGAACTTGGAGACGGTGGCGAGCCGGGAGATCGTGGTGGTCTGCCCGACGCTGTCCGTGGCGACCACGACCAGGAGGTTCGGGCCGATGTCCTGCAGGCGCGGCTCGTATTTGCAGGTGTACGGCGGCGCGGTCACGGTGCACAGCGTCCGGTCGTCGTCGAGGAAGCGGACGCTCGCCACGCCGAAGTCGTCGCCGGCGGTCACCTCGAGCGTGGCGGGCGCGTTCGGGGCGAGCGTGGCCGCCGGGCTCTTCCAGTCCGCCGTGGGCGGCTTGTCGGTGAACGGCGCCACGGCCGTGACCTGGACCGACTCGCAGTCCTCCCCGACCTGGTCGATGCTGTCGGCGAGCACGGTGTCGGCACCCGGGCCGCAACTGACGCGGTCCGCCACACCGTCACGCGCGTCGATCACGTCGTCGCCGTGCGAGCCGCTCAACGTGTCCGATCCGCCACCGCCGGTGATCGTGTCCGCGCCGTTGCCGCCGGTGAGCTCGTTCGCCGCGTCGGAGCCGATCACCACGTTCGGCCCATACGAGCCCGGCGTGCCGGAGAACGAGATCGGCTCCTCGATCGTGAGGTCCTCCACGTCGGGGAGGATGTTCGCCGCCGCGGCGCCGTCGTTGGCCGTCCCATCGAGCGAGAACGACAGCGGCGTCGCGTGGTCTCCGGGGTACACGCGCACGACGTCGATCCCGGAGCCGCCGCCGATCGTGCCGCGGCCGGCCCAGATCGTGTCGTCCCCGGGCCCGGCGGCGACAGTCTGGACGAGCTTGGTTGCCAGGTCGATGCGATCGTCGCCCGCGCCGGTGTCGACCGCGACCGTGGTCACGCCCGCGCAGGCGTACCGCTCCGTCGTAAGCCCGTCCTCGACCCGGGAGCATCCGCTCACGGCGATCGGGTCCGCGTCGGAGTAGCCGCGGCCGACGGTCACGGTGTCCGTTCCATAAAGCGAGATGTCGTTGACGGCCGCAGTGCCGGTGTACGTCAGCGTGCCGTTGCTGTTGACGAGCGTCGCTGCCTGGGCGGGGGCCGCGAACGCGAGCATCGCGCCGGTGAGCAGCAGAGCCTTCATCGGGCCACCTTCCGGGTCGAGTGCTTGGGCGCGATCGCGTCGGTCCCGCGGTAGGCCGCCACGAAGGTGCGGCCGCGGGGGAAGCTCACCGAGTAGGTGCAGCCGCGGCCCAGCCGGTCGGTCCGCGTGGTCGCGCCGGTGCGCACCTCGACGACGCCGGAGCAGGCGATGCCCTTGGGCAGGGTCACCTTGCCGGTCGCGGTGACCCGGTTGCCGTGACGCTCGAGGTGAAGCGACACCGCGTGCGGTGCGAAGCGCGCGACCGTGACCGTTCGCAGGACGCTCGCGGTCTGCCCGCTCGCGTCCGTCGCGACCGCCCGCAGCGTGTTGCGGCCGACGTCCCCGAGCCGCGGCGCATAGGCGCAGGTGAAGGGCGCCGTCGTGTCGGTGCACACGACGCGGTCGTCGTCGTAGAACTCGACCTTCTGCGCGCCGGTGGCGTCCACCCGCAGCGTTGTCGCGGGCCGGGCGACGAGCTTCGACTTCGCCCCGGTGGCCCAGGCGATCGTCGGCGGGCGGGCATCGAGCGCGTTCAGGACGAGCTCGCGCGCGACGCTCTCGCACGAGTCCCCGACCTGGTCGTACTGGTCGGCGATCACGACGTCGTTGCCCGTGCCGCACTCGACGCGGTCGGGCTCGCCGTCGCGCGCGTTGAGCAGGTCATCGCCGCCGTTGCCGATCAGGACGTCGCTGCCGCGCCCGCCGGTGATCGTGTCGCCGCCGTCGCCGCCTGCGAGGCGGTTGGCGCCCTCGTTGCCCGTGAGCGTGAGGGGCGCCGTGACACCGTAGTAGGCGGTCGCGTTCTCGAGGGTCGGGTCCAACACGACGCTGAAGACGCTTGAGTCCGTCAGCTCGGCGGTGTCGACGCCGCTCCCGCCGACGATCGTGTCGCCCGGGGTCATCCGCAGCGTGTCGTCGCCCGGTCCGCCGTCGAGCCGGTCGGCCGCGGCGCTGCCGATCAGCGTGTCCTGCCCAGCTCCGCCGCTGAGCGTCGCCGGGAGCGTCGTGATCGCGTAGTCGTCGCCGTCGCCGAGGTCCGCGACGACGGTCTCGACCCCAGCGCAGTCGTAAGGCGTGTACGGGGTGCCGTCGACGACACCCACCGGCGGCAGCGCGGTGCAGCCGTCGACCGTCGTCGGCGTCGCGCCATACGCGGAGGCCCGTGTCGTGCCGTCCGGCATCCGCTCGAACGCGACTTGGTTGCTCTCGCCCGGCGCGCCCGTGTACGTGAGGACGCCGTCGGCATTCACCAGCGTCGCCGCGCCGGCCGGCGCCGTCATGGCGCACGTCAGCACCGCGCTCAGCCCGAGGACTGCAGCCCGCATCATTCGACCCTCCATCGAGAACTCTGACCGGTCCGCCCCGGTCTGGCAGCGCGAAGCTATTCGGGGTCTCTTACGACTTTCTAATGATCGACCCGTCACCGGTCTCGAAGTCGATCGTGACCTCGATCGAGTCGCCGCGGGCGAAGCGCAGGACGCGGTCCGTGGCCTCCAGCGTGCGGTAGGCGCCTTCGATCAGGTCCGGCTCGGAGCGGCGGAGCGCGAGCAGGCGCCGGTAGAGCCCGAGCAGCGACTCCGGGTCGTCGCGCTGGGCCTCGACGTCGTCCCAGCGCATCGGCGCCCGGCAGGCGTCGCGGTTGCCGAAGGCCCAGCGATCGACGCGATGCTCGGGCGGGACCTCGACGTCGGCCATGCCGAGCTCGTCGCCGTAGTAGAGCGTCGGGGTGCCGCGCAGCGTCAGCAGGAGGTGCGCGGCGGCGCGCTCCTGGCCGGGCAGGCGGGTGGCGAGGCGCGGGCGGTCGTGGTTGCCCAGGACCCAGTTCGGCCACGCGCCCTCGGGCAACGCGGCTTCGTAGCGTTCGACGAGGCCGGCGATCGCCCGCGGTTCCCACGGCGTGGTCAGCAGGTGGAAGTTCGCGGGCATGTCGAGGCCGGAGGCGTAGTAGGCGACGAGGCGCTCGATCGGCAGGTAGAGCTCCCCGAGCAGCAGCCGCTCGTCGCCGACGGTCGCCCGGAACGCGGCGATCGCGTCCTGGACCTCGGGACGGTCGGTGGTGAACTCGGGGATCAGCCGCGCGTACGGGTCCTCCCCGTCATGCCAGTCCGGGTTGACGGGGTTGTCGCGCAGCTCGGCGTCCTTGAAGAGCTGGCGCAGGGCGTCGATCCGGAAGCCGTCGGCCCCGCGTTCGCACCAGAAGCGCAGGACGTCGAGCATCGCGGCGCGGACGTCATCGCGGCGCCAGTTCAGGTCCGGCTGCTCGGGCAGGTAGGCGTGGTAGTAGAAGCGCGCGCCGTGGCGCTCCCACGCCGGCCCGCCGAAGACGCTCACCCAGTTGTTGGGGACCTCGTCCGCCCACAGGTAGCGCTCCGGGTGCGCTCGGAACCACGGGTGCTCGATCGACGTGTGGTTCGGGATGTAGTCGAGGATCAGTTTCAGCCCGAGCCGGTGCGCCTCAGCGGCGAGCGCGTCGAAGTCGGAGAGCGTGCCGAAGGCCGGGTCGACGTCGCAGTGGTCGGAGACGTCGTAGCCGCAGTCGGCCATCGGCGAGCGGTAGAACGGCGACAGCCAGACGCCGTCGACGCCGAGCCACTTCAGGTACGGCAGACGCTCGCGGATGCCCTCGAGGTCACCGAACGAACGCGGGTAGACCTGGTAGATCGCGCCGCGCCGCCACCAGGTCATGTCCAGGCGGCGAGCAGTGCCTCGGGGTCGGATGCGACGAGCAGCCGTGAGCGCACCTCGTGCTTCAGGAAGCCCTCGGCGGCGGCGTGGTCCAGGAAGGCGGTGAAGCCGTCGTAGTAGCCCTTCGTGTTGAGCAGCGCGAACGGCTTGTCGTGGATGCCGAGGTAGCTCCAGGTGTAGATCTCGATCAGCTCCTCGAGCGTGCCGATGCCGCCCGGGAGCGCGACGAAGGCGTCGGACAACTCCGCCATCTTCGCCTTGCGCTCGTGCATGTCGTCGACGACGTGCAGCTCGGTCAGGCCGGTGTGGGCGACCTCCCAGTCGACCAGCACGCGCGGGATCACGCCGACGACCTCGGCCCCCGCCGCGAGCGCGGTGTCGGCGATCAGGCCCATCAGGCCGACGTGCGCGCCGCCGTAGACGACGCGCAGGCCGTGGGTGGCGAGCGTGGTCGCGAGCTCGACGGCGGCCTCTGCGTAGACGGGGTCCGAGCCGGTGCTGGCCCCGCAGTAGACGCAGACGGACTTCACAGCGCGCTGATCAGGCGCTCGAGGTCGGACTCGTCGTTCCACGCGCCGACCGAGGCGCGCAGGTAGGGATGGCCGGGGAGGTCGCGCACGGCGATGCCGGCGTCGGCCAGCCGTTGTCGCGCCTGCTCGGGCTCGGGGTACTCGAACGCGACCAGCGTGCTGCGCCCGCGCGGGGCGACGGTGTGGCCGGCCTCGGCCAGCCGGGACGCGAACGTGTCGGCGAGGTCGGCGGCGCTTTCCATCGACGCGTCGAGGTCGTTGGCGACGAGCACCTCGAGCGCGGCGTGGGAGAACGCGATCCCCTCGCGCGAGATGGCGGAGTCGAAGCGCCGCCCGCTCGCGCGCAGGATCGAGTCCAGCCCGCGGTTGGCGTCCTCGAAGGAGCCGTAGGTGGGGGCGATCGTGCGGACCCGCTCGCCGAACTCCGGGTCGACGTAGAGCAGCCCCGTCCCGTCCGCACCGCACAGCCACTTCTGGCCGGCGGCGGCGTACGCGCAGCAGCCGAGCGCTTTCACGTCGACCGGCACCGCGCCCGCGCCCTGCGCGCCGTCGAGGACCACCGGCACGTTCACCTCGGAGAGCTCCTCCGGCGAGATCTCGCCCGTGATCCAGTTCACGTGCGAGGCGGCGACGAGCGTCGTGGTCGCGGTGACGGCGTTCGCGAGCTCCTTGAACGGGACCGCCCTGACCGTCGCCCCGCGGTGCCGCGCGGCGATCAGCGGCCCGAGCAAGCCGGGATGCTCATTGTCCGACGTCACGATCTCGTCGCCCGGCCCAAGGTCCATCCCGGCGAGCACGCAGCCGAGCCCGAAGCTCGTCCCGGTCGTCACCGCGACGTCGTCCTCCTCGCAGTTGAGCAGCCGCGCGTAGCCGGCGCGCAGGTCGGCCTGCAACTCCCTGCGACGCTCGAAGTGCGGCCACACGCGGCCCTCCTCGAGCTCCGCGGTGAGCTCCTTCTGCGCCAGTTCGATGGCGGCGCGCGGGATCGGCCCGTCCGTGCCGGCGTTCAGGTATGCGACCCGTTGCAGGACGGGGAACTCATCGCGGAGAGCCATGTCCGGTCGAGACTACTAAGGGCCCGCAGAAGGATTCCGATGCGCCTCCCGCGGCACATCCGCGGCGCCTCGCGCCACCCGCGCTGCTCACGGCCCAGAGGCCCGCATCGCGAGCGCGGCCGGCCCGAGGCACTGGCGGCTGCACCACGTCAGGCGGACCGACCACCCTTCTGCGAACCCCTAACGCCCACACACGGGCCACGGTGAGGCGCCCTCGCGGGCGTAGAGCGCCGCGGCGCGGCGGTTCTGCTCGGCCTCGGAGGCGGCGGCGGGGTTGCCGGTCCCGCCCACGCTGGCCCAGGTCTGCAGGGTGAACTGGTACTTGCCGTAGAAGCCGTTGCCGGTGTCGGTGGCCGGGTTGCCGCCGGACTCGCACGCGGCGATCGCCTCGAGCGTGGGGGAGGCGGAGGCGTCCGCGGTCGCGGCTCGGGCGCGCCGGCGCTCGGCCTGGCGGGCGTCCTTCAAGGCGCGACGCAGGTCGCGCACACGGCCGGCGAGCCGCGCCGGCGACTCGTCGCGGACCCGGCGGCGGTACTTGCGCGGCGAGAAGCCATGGTCGCGCACCGTGGCGACCTTGTCCGCGAGCCGCCAGGCCTTGCGGGTCAGGCGCTGCTGCGCGAGCTCGGTGTGCTCAGCGTGCATCTGTGCTTCGACGGTCAGATGTCCCGCGAGAGGGACCTGGACCGAGGACTGCTGCGCGTGAGCGGGGGTCGGGGCTAGAGCGGTGGCGCCCACGGCCAATACTGCGGTCGTGGTCGTTCGCATGTCACGTCCTTCGTTCGCTTACGAACCCCCACGCTACCTAAAGAGGGCCAGGCCGCATTTAGGTTGACCACGCTGCAGGGCCATTCGAGGCCCGCCCGGACCTAAACGCAACCTAAAAGGGAGCAGGCCGTCTTTAGGTTCGGGCCGTCGCGAGGACCGGGTCGATCGCCTCCGCCACGCCGAGGCGGGTCTCGATCGCCTCCGCGGCCTCCAGGCACGCCAGGTCCTGGAAGCGGGCGCCCATGACCTGGACGCCGGCGGGCAGGCCCGCGGCCTTGCCGGCGTTGACCGCGGCGGCGGGGAGGCCGAGCAGGTTCGCGGGCATCACCGGGCGCATCAGCTCCATCGTTGCCTTCGAGTTCTCGGGCGAGGCCGCGTCCCAGCCGTGCGGGAACGGCGGCTGCGACCAGATCGGCGACAGGATCAGCGGGTGCGTCTCGAGGAACGCATTCCACGCGCGCCCGAGCGCGCGGCGCTCGACGAGCGTCGCCACCACGCCCGCGGCGTCGAGGTCGTCGTAGAGCACGCCGATGTGGTCCAGGAAGCGGATCGCGTCCGGTCCCATCACCGCGCGCAGGATCTCCTCCTGCGCGCGGATGTCGTTGAACAGGAAGCGCCCCCACACGTCGAGCACCTGCTCGTAGGCCGGCGGCTCGGCCTCGACCACCTCGTAGCCGGCGTCGGCCAGCGCGTCGCCCGCCCGCCGGACCGCCGCGGCGATCTCGGGGTGGGTGTCGCCGCCGGGCGGCTCCGCCAGCAGCGCGACGCGACGCGACTCCGGCCGCGGCACGTCGAGCGGCACAGGCACGGACTCGGGGTCGCGCGGGGACATCCCGCAGACGATCGACAGCCCGAGCCGCACGTCGCCCACACGCCGCGCCATCACGCCCTCGACCGCCATGAACTGCATGCCCGGGCCCATGTCCTCGGGTGGGATGACGGTCGCGTGGGGGACGCGGCCGGGCGTCGGCTTGATCGACGCGATCCCGCAGCAGTGGGCGGGGTTGCGCAGCGAGCCGCCGACGTCGTTGCCCAGCCCGAGCGGCGACATGCCGGACGCCAACGCGCTCGCCTCACCACCGGACGACCCGCCCGCGGTCACGTCCGGGTCCCACGGGTTGCGCGTGAGCCCGCGCAGCGAGGAGTCCGTATGGATGCGCAGGCCGAGGTCGGGGAGGTTGGTGCGAGCGATCGGGATCGCACCCGCGGCGCGCAGCCGCTCGACCTGCGGCGCATCGATCGGCGAGACCGCCTCGGCCAGCGCGGGGACGCCGGACGTGGTCGGCGTGCCGGCGACGTCGATGTTCTCCTTGACGGTGAACGGCACGCCGTGCAGCGGCCCGCCCGCCGAAGCCGCATCCGCCGCGTCTGCCGCGGCGAGCGCCTCGTCCGCGAGCACGAGCACGACCGCGTTGAGGTGCGGGTTGACCGCCTCGATGCGGTCGAGGTGCGCCTGGACGACCTCGCGCGACGAGACCTCCCGCGCCGCGATCAGCTGAGCCAGTTCACCGGCGCCGCGGCGCCACAGGTCCTCGGACATCGCGCTCTCCTCCTGCAGTGGGAATGCCTCGCGCGGCCCCGGCGTCCCCACCGGTATGGCCACGACCCTGAGAGTCTCTCTGATCGCCGCGGTGCTTGCGCTCGCGTTGCCGGCCGTCGCCTCAGCGGCGCCTGAGATCCGCACCGTCTCCGGCGCCTCGCCCGCCGAGCTGCAGGCGACGATCGACGCGTTCAAGGCCAACGCGCCGTCGCAGATCAACTGGGACGGCGTGCCCGCGAGCGCGTCCTTCCCGAACCGCTTCCCCGGCGGCTTCTTCGGCAACCAGCGCGGCGCCACCTTCGACACCCCCGGGACCGGCACGGAGATCTCCAACGGGTCGCCCTGGGGCGGCGGCTTCAAGACCTACAGCGGCGACAAGCTGCTCGCGCCGGTCGGCTCGAACTACACGAACGTGCGCTTCAACGTCCCGGGCACTGACCGCCAGGCGTTCACGAGCGCGTTCGGCGTCGTGCTCTCCGACGTCGACACGACCGGCGGCGCCGCGGTCACCTTCCTCGACTCGCGCGGGGCGACGATCCTCGCCGTCCCGGTCCCGCCCGGCCCCAACGGACTGAGCTTCGTGGGCGTGCGCTTCCGCGACGGGGAGCGGGTCGCCGAGGTGCAGATCCGCGCCGGTTCGAGTCCGATCGCCCCCGGCGTGGTCGACTCGCCCCAGAACGACCTCGCGGCCGTCGACGACGTGCTGTTCTCCGATCCGCAGGCCGACATCGCGCCGCCGCCGGAGATCCAGCAGGTGCCGGTCGAGGTGCCGAGCGGCCTGGACGACTCCGCTCCGGTCGCCGCCCCGCGCGCCTCGCTGCTCACGCTGGCCAAGTCCGTGCGCCGCAACCGCTCGCTGAAGGTCGTGATCGGCAGCTCGGTCGACACCGAGGGCGTCCTCACGCTCGGCAAGTCGCAGAAGACGCTCACGCTGGAGGCGGGCGCGACCCCGTTCTCCTTCAAGGTCCCGGCCAACGCCAAGCGTGGCAAGCAGAAGCTCGTTCTGACCGTGGGCGCCCTCACGAAGAGCGTGACGATCCGCGTGATCTAGCATCAGCGCGCGATGCGCGTCCCCCTTCCCGACGGCTCTGTCCGTGAACTTCCCGACGGTTCCACCGGAGCCGACCTCGCCGCCGACATCGGCCCGGGCCTCGCCCGCGCCGCCCTCGCCATCCGCGTCCTGGACGGCGACAAGACGGAGAAGCGGGACGGCACGGCCTACGACAACGGGCGGATCGTCGACCTCGCCGAGCCGCTCGCCGACGGCCAGCCGGTCGAGATCGTCACCGCCAAGGCGGGCGACGGGGACGCGCTGAAGCTCCTGCGCCACGACATCGCCCACGTGCTGGCGGAGTCGGTGCTCGAGCTCTACCCGGGGACCAAGGTGAGCATCGGTCCCCCGATCGCCGACGGCTTCTACTACGACTTCGAGTTCCCGCACGGCGTCTCGATCAACGAGGGCGACTTCGAGAAGATCGAGGCGCAGATGCGCAAGCACGTCAAGGCCGCGGAGCCGTTCGAGCGCTCCGAGGTCACGGCGGGCGAGGCGATCGAGCGCTACCTGCGCGAGGACCAGCCGTACAAGGTCGAGCTGATCGAGGACCTGGTCAAGAACCAGGGCGTCGAGACGGTCGGCATCTACACCAACGGCGCGTTCCGCGACCTCTGCCGCGGCCCGCACGCGCCCGACACCGGCCGCGCGAAGGCGTTCAAGCTCACGAGTGTCGCCGGCGCCTACTGGCGCGGCGACGCGAACCGCCAGATGCTCACCCGCATCTATGGCACCGCGTTCGCGACCAAGGACGAACTGGCCGAGCATCTGGAGCGGTTGGAGCAGGCGCGGGCGCGCGATCACCGCAAGCTCGGCAAGGAGCTCGAGCTGTACATGTTCTCCGAGCTCTCGCCCGGCTCGCCGTTCTGGTTCCCGAACGGGATGGCGATCTGGAACGAGCTGACCAAGCTCTGGCGCAACGAGAACGGCGCGCGCGGCTACCGCGAGGTCAAGACGCCGATCCTCTACGACGCGGAGCTGTTCAAGCGCTCCGGGCACTGGCACGTGTACCGGGACAACATGTACTTCACGGACGTCGAGGGCCAGTCGATGGGCCTGAAGCCGATGAACTGCCCGGCGCACACCCAGCTGTACG
This sequence comes from Solirubrobacter soli DSM 22325, assembly GCF_000423665.1. Lineage (GTDB taxonomy): Bacteria > Actinomycetota > Thermoleophilia > Solirubrobacterales > Solirubrobacteraceae > Solirubrobacter > Solirubrobacter soli. Next base: position 288,355 of record NZ_KE384073.1, read on the forward strand.
CGTCCCAGCGCCGCTCCTACCGCGATCTGCCGATCCGCTACTCCGAGCAGGGCCTCGTGCACCGCCACGAGCCGTCCGGCACGCTGCACGGCCTGCTGCGGGTCCGCCACATCACGCAGGACGACGCCCACATCTTCGCCACCGAGGACCAGATCGAGGAAGAGGTCATCCGCTGCCTCGACTTCGGCTTCGCGATCTATGACCGGTTCGGCTTCGAGCCGCGGCTGGAGCTCTCCACCCGCCCGGAGAAGCGGATCGGCACCGAGGACATGTGGGACCGCGCCGAGGCCGCGCTGCAGCGCGCGCTCGACAACCACGGGCTCAAGTACGACGTCAACGAGGGCGACGGCGCGTTCTACGGGCCGAAGATCGACCTGCACATGACCGACGCGATCGGTCGCTCGTGGCAGCTCGGCACGGTCCAGCTCGACTACGTGATGCCGGAGCGCTTCGAGCTCACCTACACGGGCGCCGACAACGCCGAGCACCGCCCGGTGATGATCCACCGCGCGCTGATGGGCTCCTTCGAGCGCTTCATCGGCATGCTCGTCGAGCACTACGCGGGCGAGTTCCCGGTCTGGCTGGCGCCCGTTCAGGCGATCGTGCTGCCGGTCTCGGACCGCCATGTCGAGCACGCCGACCGCATCCAGGAGTCGCTGGGCGACTTCCGGGTGGAGGTCGACCGCCGGACGGAGTCGATCGGGCGCAAGATCCGCGAGGCAGAGCTGCGCAAGATCCCGTACATGGTCGTGCTCGGCGACCGCGAGGTCGAGTCCGACACGCTGAGCGTGCGCAGGCACCGCGAGGGCGACCTGGGGTCGCTCACCCTGGAGGACTTCCGCGCCAAGCTCACGGACGAGGACTAGGGGTTACCCGCCGGCATCCTTGCCCTGCGGGTCACCCTCGGCACCCTGGCGCATCCTTGGCCCGGGCGTTTGTCCTCCGTGAGTGGAGTGGCCGGGATATTCGTCGCGGCGCGTGATTTCTTGAGCGCGCCGCGCCATTGGTGTCTATACTCACGTGCGTTGATTAAGCGTCTCCAGATTGCGCCGCGTTCTTGACGCCTAGCGCGCACACCCTCAGCTAGTGCCGGTCCCGAGAAGGTTCGACCGGCAACCGCCGGAGCGCGATACCACCCGCATCAACGAACGCATCCGCGTTCCTGAGGTCCGACTCATCGATGAGGACGGCCAGCAGGTGGGCATCATGCGCACCCAAGATGCCCTGCGCCGCGCGCAGGAAAAGGACCTCGACCTCGTCGAGGTGGCCGCCGACGCCAAACCGCCGGTGTGCCGAATCCTTGACTACTCGAAGTACAAGTACGAGCAGGCCCAGAAGGCCAAGTCCGCTCGCAAGCACCAGCAGCAGATCAACGTCCGGGAGATCAAGTTCCGGCCGAAGATCGCGCAGCATGACTACGACACCAAGAAGGGCCACGTCACGCGCTTTCTCAAGGCGCGCGACAAGGTCAAGGTGACGATCATGTTCCGCGGGCGCGAGATGGCCCACCCGGAGCGGGGGGAGATGATCCTCAACCGCCTCGCGGAGGACCTTGCGGACCTTGCCATCGTCGAGCAGCGGCCCCAGCAGGACGGCCGCAACATGACGATGATGCTCGGGCCGGCCCGAACAACGCCGCCAGACGGCGCCAAGCCGGCCTCGTAATCCGGGCCTGTGACTGGGGCGGCTATACTGCCGCCCTCGTCATGCCCAAGATGAAGTCCCACTCCGGCGCCAAGAAGCGCTTCAAGGTCACTGGCACCGGCAAGGTCCAGGCCCGCCACTCGTTCTCGAGCCACATCCTCGAGAAGAAGTCGCCCAAGCGCAAGCGTCATATGCACCTGGACATCAACCTCGTCAAGGGCGACGCTCGTCGTGCAACCCAGCTCCTCCACGGGCAGGGCCGATGACCCGCGTAAAGCGTTCAGTCCACGCGCGTAAGAAGCGCCGCGAGGTCCTCGAGCGGACCAAGGGCTTCCGCGGGGAGGCCAACTCCTCGTACAAGCGCGCGAAGGAAGCGATGATGAAGGCGGACGCGTACGCGTACCGCGATCGTCGCAACCGCAAGCGTGACTTCCGCCGTCTGTGGATCACGCGCATCAACGCCGCCGCGCGTGCCGAGGGCATGTCCTACGGCACGTTCATCCACGGTCTGCAGCTGGCCGGTATCGAGCTGGACCGCAAGGTCCTGGCCGACATCGCCGTGCGCGACCCCGAGACCTTCCGCCGATTCGTCGAGCGCGCCCGCGAGGCCTCGGCGGCCTAGCCAAACCCGCACACCGCCGAGTCCTTTCTTAGGGCGCCCCTCCCTCCGGAGCGGCGCCCTTTTTCGTTTCATGACCGAAATCACTTCATCCCACAACGAAGCCTTGAAGGAAGTCCGCAAGCTCGCCGGAAGGCGCTGGCGCGACAAGCTGGGGGAGTTCGTGGCCGAGGGGGAGGACCTGCTCGAGGCCGCGGACGCCGCCGGCTGGCAGGCCTCGATGCGCTTCGCCGCCAAGGGCAGCGGCCTGGACGGCGTCCCCGTCCTCCCGCACGTGCTCGCCGAGGTGTCCCAGTTGGGCTCCGGCACCCGCGCGATGGCGGTCTACCCGCAGCGCTGGTCGCCCGCCGTCGGCCCGCGCTGCATCGCGCTGTGGGGCGTCGGGGATCCGGGGAACGTCGGCACGGTCATCCGCTCCGCGCTCGCGTTCGGCGCGTCCTGCGTCGCGCTCGGCCCGGGCAGCGCCGATCCGTACGGCCACAAGGCCGTCCGAGCGTCGATGGGCGCGCTGTTCTCGGTGCCGGTCGCGCGCGTGAAGCAGCTGTCCGAGCTCCCCGGCCGCAAGATCGCCCTCGTCGCTCGCGAGGGCGCGCCGCTGCGCGAACTGCCGGTGGACGGTGAATTGACGCTCGTCGTGGGTGCCGAGCGCGAAGGCCTACCGTCCTCGATCGTCGCCGAATGCGACGACGTCGCCCACATCCCGATCGCCCACGCCGACTCGCTCAACGCCGCCATGGCGGCCACCGTCGCTCTCTACGACCTCACAACTAGGATCACCCGCCAATGAGCACCGCCGACCGGATCGCCGCACTGCGCGCCGAGGGGGAGGCGGCGGTCGCCGCCGCCACCGCAACCGCCGAGCTCGAAGAGGTGCGCGTGCGCTTCCTCGGCCGTAAAGCCGAGCTCCCGAACCTGCTGAGAGACGTCGGCAAGCTTCCGCCGGAGGAGCGAGGTCCCGTCGGCAAGGGCGCCAACCAGGCGCGTCAGGCGCTGCAGGCGGCGGTCGACGCGCGCGCCGCCGAGCTCGAGCAGGTCGAGCTGGAACAGAAGCTGGCGGCGGACGTCGTCGACGTCACGCTCCCCGGCACGCCGACGCTGGCCGCCGGCCACCTGCACATCCTCACCGCCACCCGGCGCGAGATCGAGGACGTGTTCGTGGGCCTCGGCTACCGCGTGGTCGAAGGGCCGGAGATCGACCTCGCCTACTACAACTTCGACGCGCTCAACCACGACCCGTACCACCCGGCGCGGGCCGAGTCGGACACGTTCTACGTCGCCGACGACGTGGTGCTGCGCACGCAGACGTCGCCGATGCAAGTGCGGATGATGGAGATGCAGCCGCCGCCGATCTACATCATCGTCCCGGGCCGCGTCTACCGCCCCGACAACGACGCGACCCACACGCCGCAGTTCCACCAGGTCGAAGGGCTCGCGGTCGACGAGGGCCTGACGTTGAGCGACCTGCAGGGGACGCTGCTCGCCTTCGCCCAGGCGATCTTCGGCGACGACCGCAAGGTCCGCCTGCGCCCCCACTTCTTCCCGTTCACCGAGCCCTCGGTCGAGCTCGACGTCTCCTGCTTCAACTGCAAGGACGGCTACCTGCGCGACGGCTCGCGCTGCCCGCTCTGCAAGGGCACGGCCTGGATCGAGATCCTCGGCTCCGGGATGGTGGACCCGAACCTGTACGGCTACGTCGCCGAGTCCGGCTACGACGCCGAGAAGCATCAGGGCTTCGCCTGGGGGATGGGGATCGAGCGGATCGCCTTCCTCAAGCACGGCGTGCCCGATCTGCGCATGTTCTTCGAAAACGACCTTCGGCTGCTGGAGCAATTCGGATGAAGCTGCCCCTGTCCTGGATGAAGGACTACGTCGATCCGGGCTTGAAGCCCGAGAAGCTCGCCGAGCGCCTGGATCTGACGGGGACCGAGGTCGACGGGATCTTCACGCACGGCGTCGGCTCGCTCGACAACTTCGTCGTCGGGCGGGTGCTCGAGCGCGAGCAGCATCCGGACGCCGACCGTTTGAGCGTCTGCCAGGTCGCGATCGGCGAGGGTGACGTCTCGACGATCGTCTGCGGCGCGCCCAACGTCGCCGCCGGCCAGACGGTCGGCGTCGCGCTTCCGGGCGCGGTCATGCCGGACGGGACGCGGTTGAAGCGCGCGAAGCTGCGCGGCGTTCCCTCCAACGGGATGATCCTGGCCGAGGACGAGCTCGGCATCGGCCAGGACCACGCGGGGACGATGGTCCTCGACGACGACCTGACCCCGGGCACGCCGCTGGCCGACGTCCTGCCGATCTCGACCACCGTGCTCGAGCTGGCGATCACGTCCAACCGGCCGGACTGCCTGTCGATCTACGGTGCCGCGCGCGAGGTGCATGCCGCGACCGGCGCGCCGCTGAAGGCGCCGCCGTGGCTCGACGATCCCGGCACGCCGGGGCCGATCGCGGGCGTGAACATCGAGGTCGAGAACCCGGACTTCTGTCCGCGCTTCACCGCGCGGCTGTTCGAGGACGTCACGATCGCGCCGTCGCCGGCGTGGCTGAAGCAGCGGCTGATGGCGTCCGGCCAGCGGCCGATCAACAACGTCGTCGACATCACCAACTACGTGATGCTGCTGACGGGCCAGCCGTTGCACGCGTTCGACTGGGACCTGGTGAGCGGCGGGCACCTCGTGGTCCGCTGGGCGGCCGAGGGCGAGAAGATGACGACGCTCGACGACGCCGAGCGCACCCTGGACGCGCGGATGGGCCTGATCTGTGACGACGACGGCCCGACGTCGATCGCGGGCCTGATGGGCGGCCAGCGCTCCGAGGTCCAGCCGACCACCACGCGGGTGCTGATGGAGGCCGCCAACTGGGACGGCCCGACGATGCACCGGACGTCGCAGAAGCTCAACCTGCGCACGGAGGCGTCGGGACGGTTCGAGAAGGGCCTCGCGCCCGAGATCACGATGTGGGCCCAGGCCGTCTCGACGCAGCTGATGCTCGAGCTGACCGGCGCGCGGCTGGTCGACGGCACCGTCGACATCGGCGGCGAGGGTCCGGCGCCGAAGACGATCCGGCTGCGCGACGAGAAGGTCACGGGGCTGCTCGGCGCCTCGGTTCCCCTCGGCGAGCAGGCCGAGCTGCTCGAGCGACTCGACTTCGGCGTGGTCGACACCGGCGACGGGCTCGAGGTGACCGTTCCCGCGGTCCGGCGCAACGACGTCACCCGCGAGGTCGACCTGATCGAGGAGGTCGCGCGGCTCTGGGGGCTGGACAAGCTGCCGTCGACGCTGCCGGCCCACGGCGCCTCCGGGCGGCTCACGGTCGAGCAGAAGCTGCGCCGGCGCGCGGGTGACGCGCTGGTCGGGCTCGGCTTCTCGGAAGCGATCGGGTGGAGCTTCGAGGCGCCGGAGATGGCGCGTCGCCTGCGGGTCTCCGCACCGGCGGTGGTGCTGCGCAACCCGCTGTCCGAGGACCTGTCGGTCATGCGAACCACGCTTTTGGGCTCGCTGCTGACCTCGTTGCGTCACAACGTCGCGCGCGGGCGCGAGGACGTGCGGCTCTTCGAAGAGGGCGCGGTCTACTTCGACCGCCCGCACGGCCGCACGCCCACCGCCGCCGAGGCGCGTTCGACGCCGCTCCCGGATGAGCAGATGCATTTCGCCGCGCTGCTCACGGGCCGCCTGCGAGCGCCGTCGTGGGGCGAGAGCGCCCCGCCCGCCGCGGACTTCTTCGTCGCCAAGGCGGCGTTGGAGGCGCTGCTGGGCGCCTTGCGCGTCGAGTTCAGCGTGGTGCGCGGCGACGACCCGTTCCTGCACCCGGGCCGCGCGGCGCGCGTCCTGATCGCGGGTGAGGACGCGGGCTGGCTCGGCGAGGTGCACCCGGGCGTGGCTTCGGAGTGGGACCTGGGCCAGGTGGCGGGCTTCGAGCTCGACCTCGGCGCGGTCCTGCCGCATGCCGTCCACACGCCGCACTACGAGGACCTGACGTCGTTTCCGGCGATCCGCCAGGACCTCGCGTTCTGGATTCCGGCGGACCGGACGGCGGCCGAGCTGGTCGAGGTCGTCCGCGGCGCGGGCGGGAAGCTCCTGCGCGACGTGGGGGTCTTCGACGTCTACGCCCGCGAGGGCCAGACCTCGCTGGCCGTGCGGCTGGAGTTCCGCGCGTCGGATCGCACGCTGACCGACGAGGAGATCGCGCCGCAGCGCACGAAGATCGTGGAGGCGGTCAAGTCCAAGCTCGAGGGCGAGCTCCGTGGCTGAGATCGCTGTTCTCGGCGCGGTCGGCTACGCGGGCGCCATCGCGGCGCAACTCCTCTACCGGCATCCGCATTTCGATCTGAAGCACGTGACCGCGCGGGCGGAGGCCGGCCAACGGCTGGACGACATCCACCCGCGCACGCGCGTGCCCCTGGAGCTCGAGGTCTTCGACGTGTCGCGCCACGCCGTGGACGCGGCGATCGTCGCCTACCCGCACGGCGCGGCCGCCCCGGTGGTGGCCGAGCTGCGGGCGGCGGGGACCCGCGTGGTCGACCTGTCGGCCGACTTCCGCCTTCGCGACCGCGCGATCTACGACGACTGGTACGGCGAGCATAAGGCGCCGTCGATCTTCGGACAGGGCGTCTACGGGCTGCCGGAGCTGACGCGGGACGCCGTGCGCGGCGCCGACCTCGTCGCCAACCCCGGCTGCTACCCGACCGCGGCGCTCCTCGGGCTCGCTCCCCTGGCCCGCGCGGGTGTCATCGCCGACGTGGTCATCGACGCGAAGTCGGGCGTCTCGGGCGCCGGCCGCGCGCCCACCCACGCGACGCACTTCATCTCGGCCAACGAGAACGTCTCGCCCTACAAGATCACCGGACACCGCCACACGCCCGAGATCGAGCAGGAGCTGCGCGAGCTCGGCGCCGACCTGCCGATCACGTTCATGCCGCACCTGCTCCCGCTCGACCAGGGCGAGCTCGTCTCCTGCTACGTGACGCCGTCGGCGGAGCTCTCAGAGGACGAGCTGGTGAACCTGTTCGACGAGATGTACGCGCGGGAGCCGTTCGTCGAGCTGCGCACCGGGCCGGTGGGCGTGATCGACGTGCGCGACACCAACTTCTGCCGCATCTCGTGGCACCAGGACCCACGGACGGGACGGATCATCGTCTTCTCGGCGATCGACAACCTGTGGAAGGGCGCGGCCTCGCAGGCCGTGCAGAACCTGAACCTGATGTTCGAGCGTCCTGAGACGGAGGGTCTGCTGTGAGTTCTCGTTGGCTCGAAGTGCCCGCGCACGTGACGGAGAACCCCGGCGACCTTCCCGCGGGCTTCCGTGCGGCGGGGGTGGCCTGCGGGCTCAAGCAGTCGGGGGCGCTCGATCTGGGGCTGATGGTCTGCGGCGAGCCGGACTGCGTGTCCGCGACGAGGTTCACGCGGTCCGGCGTGCTCGCCGCGCCGGTCGTGCTGACCAAGACCCGCGCGCGGCAGGAAGCGATCCGGGTCGTGGTGGCCAACTCCGGCAACGCCAACGCGGCGACCGGCAACCGCGGCTTCGAGGACGCGGCGCGGATGCAGGGCGCGGCGTCGATGGCCGGCGGTGTGCGCGAGGACCAGGTCGCGGTCGCGTCCACGGGCGTGATCGGCGTGCCGCTGGACGCGGGCGAGGCGATCCGCGGGATCGCGCGGGCGCGCGGCGAGCTGCGCGAGTACGGGCACGGCGACTTCGCCGAGGCGATCCGCACCACCGACAAGTTCCCGAAGGAGATCGAGGTCGACGTCGCGCTGCCGTCGGGCACCGTGCGGCTGACCGCGCAGGCCAAGGGCGCGGGGATGATCTCGCCCGCGTTCGCGACGATGCTCTGCTTCGTCCAGACGGATGCGGTCCTGTCGGCCGAGACGGCTGATCTGCTGCTCGGCGTCTGCGTGGCGCGGTCGTTCGATCGGGTGTCGGTCGACGGTCAGCTCTCCACCAACGACACCGTGATCCTCCAGGCGTCGGGCGCGTCCGGCGTGGTCGTCGCCCCGCAGTCCGAGGACGAGGTGCGCTTCGGCGAGGCGCTGGATTGGGCGCTGCGCAAGCTGGCGCTGGACATCGTGCGCGACGGCGAGGGCTCCAAGCGGATCGGGCGCGTCGTCGTGTCGGGCGGGGACGAGGCGGTCGTCGCCGGCGTCGCGCGTGCGATCGCGAACTCACCGCTGGTCAAGGCCGCGCTGCACGGCGGGGACCCGAACTGGGGCCGGATCGCGCAGGCGGTCGGCGCCGCGATGTACGACACGGCACCGCTCCCGCTCGACATCTCGATCGAGGGCGTGAAGGTCTGCTCCGGCGGTGCCGCGACGCGCTACGACGTCGCCGCGCTGGCCGAGGCGGTCACGGGCGACGAGGTCGAGTACGCGGTCGCGCTGCCCGGCGACGGGGCGGAGGCGGAGGTCTTCTTCTCGGACCTCTCGCACGAGTACGTGACGATCAACGCGGACTACACGACGTGAAGAATCATCCTGAGGTCGGGACACTCCTCGAGGCGCTCCCGTACATCCGGGAGTTCCACGGCAAGACCGTCGTGATCAAGTACGGCGGGGCGGCGATGACCGAGCCCGAGCTGCGCGAGGACTTCGCGCGCGACGTCGTCTTGTTGAAGTACGTCGGGCTGAACCCGATCGTCGTCCATGGCGGCGGGCCCGACATCACCGCCTACATGAAGCGGCTCGACATGCCGGTCGAGTTCATCGGCGGCCTGCGGGTGTCGGACGCCGACACCGTCGAGATCGCGAAGATGGTGTTGGTCGGCAAGGTCAACAAGGACATCGTGTCGCGGATCTCGCGCCACGGGCAGCCGGCCGTGGGTCTCTCCGGCGACGACGGCCAGCTCTTCCGCGTCTCGACGATGAGCGGTCCCGCGGGTGAGGACATCGGCTTCGTCGGCAAGATCGACCGGGTCGACGTCGGCGTGATCAACCACATCGCCGAGGACTACATCCCGGTCATCGCGTCGGTCGGCGCCGACCGCGTCGGCCGCTCGCACAACATCAACGCCGACGAGGCGGCGGGCGCGATCGCCCGCGCGATGGGCGCCTACAAGGTCATGTTCCTCACGGACGTCGCGGGCTGGCTGCGCGACCCCGCCGACCCGGACAGCGTCATCTCCGAGGCCTCGGCCGACGACGTCGAGACCGCGCTGCTGACCATGGAGGGCGGGATGCGGCCGAAGCTGCAAGCCTGCATCGAAGCCATTCACGGGGGCGTGACCTACGCCCATATCATCGACGGCCGGCTGCCGCACTCGCTGCTGCTCGAGCTGTTCACGGACGCCGGCATCGGCACGAAGGTGAGGCCTGCGGCATGACTTCATTGGCCCCGACGTATGCCCGGTACGACGTGACCTTCGCGTCCGGTTCCGGCTGCGTGCTCGTCGACGAGGACGGCGTCGAGTACCTCGACTTCCTTTCCGGGATCGCGGTCAACAACCTCGGGCACTGCCACCCGGCGGTGGTCAGCGTGGTGCAAGAGCAGGTCGCCCGGCTCATGCACATCTCCAATCTCTTCTACAACGCGCCCAACGTGGAATTGGCCGCCCGGTTGACGGGACGCTCGTTCGGCGAGTTCGTGTTCTTCTGCAACTCGGGGGCCGAGGCCAACGAGGCCGCGATCAAGCTCGTGCGCAAGGCACGCCCGCGCGGCGATGTGATCGTCGCCCACAACGCGTTCCACGGGCGGACGTACGGTGCGCTTTCGGCCACGCCCCAGGAGTCCAAGCAGGCGCCGTTCGCGCCGCTGGTGCCGGGCTTCATCGCGCTGCCGGCCGAGGAGATCCCGACTGCTGTGGGCGCGTCGACGGCGGCGGTGCTGATCGAGCCCGTGCAGGGCGAGTCCGGCGTGAACATCATGGATCCGGCGCTGCTGGCGTCGATCCGTTCGGCCTGCGACGCCGCTGGCGCGGCGTTGGTCTTCGACGAGGTCCAGACCGGCATGGGGCGGACCGGCACGCTGTGGGCGTACGAGCAGGTCGGCGTCGTCCCGGACGCGATGACCTTGGCGAAGGGATTGGGCGGCGGGCTCCCGATCGGCGCCTTGGTCATCGGGGAGAGGCTGCGCGACGTCTTCGCGCCGGGCGACCACGGCTCGACGTTCGCGGGCGGGCCGGTGGTCTCCTCGGCCGCGCTGGCCGCCCTGGACGTGATCGACGACGAGCCGTTCCTGGCGGCCGTGCGGGAACAGGGCGAGCGTCTGCTCGAAGGGCTGCGCGAGCTTCCCGGCGTCCTCTCGGCGCGCGGTCGCGGCCTGATGGTCGCGGCCGAGGTGTCCGGCGGCGCCCCTGAGCTGGCCAAGCGCGCGCTCCTGGAACAGCGGCTGATCATCAACGCGACAGGACCGACGACACTCCGGTTCCTGCCGCCGCTGATCGTCACCTCCGAGCAGGTCGACGACGCGCTCGGGCGCCTCCGCGCTCTTCTCGGTTAGCCACTCTGGTTTGAAGATCATCGGGCGGCGGTATGCCGCCCGGTGGAGTGAAGTTCCGGACCGTGATCGTGGCGAGCGCGGCGGCCGTCGGAGTCGCGGCTCCGGCTTTCGCCCAGTTGCCCGTTCCCACCGTCCAGGCACCGGTTCCCGTCCCGACGGTGCAGGTGCCCGTGCCGACCGTGCAGGTGCCGGTCCCGACCGTGCAGGTGCCGGTCCCGACGGTGCAGGTCCCAATTCCGACCGTCCAGGTCCCCAACGTCCCGGTTCCGACCGCGGCCCCGCCGAGCGGGGGAGGAAGTGGCGGCGGTTCGCCCTCGGGCGGCGGCTCGTCCTCCGGCGGCGGCTCGTCCTCCGGCGGCGGCTCTTCGTCGGGCGGTGGCGCTTCGTCCGGCGGCTCGTCCGGCGGCGGCTCCACCTCGTCGGGCGGCTCCACCTCGTCGGGCGGCTCTTCTTCATCCGGCGGCTCGTCCTCCTCGGGCGGCTCTTCCTCGGCCGGCGGGGACTCGTCGTCGTCCGGGTCGACCTCGGCCGCCGCGTGCTCGTCATCGAGCTGCGGCGCGTCCGCCGGCTGCTCGCCTTCGCGCGGCGCCGCCTCGTCGGCCTGCGGCAGCACGTCCTCCTCGGGAGCGTCGGCGTCCCGCGCCGGCGCGTCCGGCACCCATGCGCTGCGCTCACCCGCGCAACGCTGCGCAAACCGGCCGCGCGGCGCCACCCGGCGCGACTGCGAGCTGCGCGAGACCGTCGTTGACACCGTCCGCTGCCTCGACGACCTCTCCGGCGCGCAGCGACGCGTCCTCACGTTGCGTGCGGGCGTCGGCGCCGGACCGCCGCGCTCGCGCTCGACCGTCGCGCACCGGCTCCGGATCTCCGAGCGGCGTGTCAGCCGGCTCGAACGCACCGGCCTGCGGCGGCTGCGCACGCTCGAGCGTGCCGGCGCGTGCGCGCCGCCCGCTCCCACCCAGGTCGAGGGTGACGTCGTCGCGAGCCCGGCGCTCGCCGCCGCGACGCCGGCCGGGTCCGGATCGTCGCGGCCCGCCTCCGATCCGACCACGCGCGACCGCGGCCGCGAGCCGAAGCCGTCACCCGGCGGCATCGGCAGCCTCAACGTGCCATCGACCGGCTCGGTCGCCGGCGTCACGCAAACGCATCGGGGCGGTGGGCTCGACCTCACCCTGCCGGCGATCCTGCTCCTGCTCGCGGTGGTCGCCGTCCTCGCCGCCCGCGCGCTCCGGCGCGAGGCGACGCGGGGCGTCGCCTCGCCTGAACCGGAGGAGAGGCGGCCGGTCTGGATCCCGTGGCATCGCTCGACGATGCAGGGCCCGGGCTGGAACGACCCGCGCCCGTCGTCGGACCGGTCCGAGGAATGGTCGTCCGCGCCGGAGCCCGAGCCCGCGCCGCTCGACGAGTGGATGCCACCGACGCGGCGGAGTCCTTCCCACCGACGCTGACTGCATGCAAAATCGCCTCGATCGGCGTTGCACGAGCCGTCGAATCGTGATTTCGTATGCAAGATGCCGCAGCCGCGTGTACGCGATCTGCTCGAGGAGGCGATCCTCGGAGGCGAGCTGAAGCCCGGTGAGCGCTTGCGCGCGGAGGCGCTCGCGCAGCGGTTCGGGACCTCGCGGACGCCGATCCGCGAGGCGCTGTTGCAGCTCGAAGGCCAGGGGCTGGTCGAGGTCGAGCCCAACCGCGGAGCGGTCGTGCGCTCGTTCGACCGGGGCGATGTCCTCGACCTCTACGAGATCCGCGCGCTGATCGAGCCGCACGCGGCCGCGCGCGCCGCCACGCGCATCACGGCGCAGCAGATCGCGGAGCTCGCCACGCTGTGCGACGCCGAGGACCAGCTCGTCGCCAACGAGGCCTTCCACCGCATCATCCTCGAGGCGGCCCAGAGCCCGCGGCTCGTGGTCGCGATGCGCGCGGCGACCGGCATCCCACGCAGCTTCCGCACGGCGTTCTGGCACGACGAGCGCCAGCGTGCGGAGTCGCTGATGTGTCATCGGCGGCTCGTGACCGCGTTCGAGGCGCAAGACGCCCAGCTGGCCGAGGCCGTGATGCGCATGCACATCCTCGGTGCCGTCGCGTTCCTGGAGGAGACATGGCCGACGAACCACTGAAAGGCCTGCGGGCGATCGAGTTCGGGCAGCTGCTGGCCGGGCCGTTCACGGGCACGCTGCTGGGCGACTTCGGCGCCGACGTGATCAAGATCGAGGCGCCCGGCGCCGGCGACGCGATGCGCGACTGGGGCCGCCTGCGCCACAACGACCGCAGCCTGTGGTGGACGATCCTGGCGCGCAACAAGCGGTCGGTGGCGTTGAACCTGCGCGAGCCGGAAGGCCAGAAGATCGCCGCCGACCTGGCCGCGAGCGCGGACATCGTCGTCGAGAACTTCCGGCCCGGCACGATGGAGAAGTGGGGCCTCGGCCCGGAGGACGTGCACGCCCGCAACCCGCGCGCGATCTACGCCCGCGTGTCCGGCTACGGGCAGACCGGCCGGTACGCGCAGCGAGCCGGCTTCGCCTCCGCGGCCGAGGCGATCAGCGGCCTGCGCCACATCAACGGCTACCCCGGGCAGGCGCCGCCGCGGTCTGGGATCTCGCTCGGCGACACGCTCGCCGCGCAGTCCGCGTTCCAGGGCATCCTGCTCGCGCTCTTCGCGCGTGAGCGCGGGGCCGAGGGCCAGGTGGTCGACGCCGGGATCGTCGACGCCTGCTTCGCGCTCAGCGAGTCGTCGACGCTCGAGTACGAGAAGACCGGCTTCGTGCGCGAGCCGACCGGGCCGCGGCTGCCGCGGATCGCCCCGTCGAACGTCTACCTCAGCGCCGACAAGAAATGGGTCGTGATCGCCGCCAACCACGACACGCTGTGGCGACGGCTGGCGAAGATCATGGGCAAGCCCGAGCTGGGGGAGGACGAGCGCTTCGCCACCCACCACGCGCGCGGCGAGCACGAGGACCTGCTCGACGAGATCATCGGCGCGTTCGCCGCGCAGCACACGGCGGACGAGCTCGACCGGATCATCAACGACGGCGGCGTGGTGTGCGCACCGGTCTACACCGCCAAGGACGTCTTCGAAGACCCGTACTTCCGTGAGCGCGAGCTGCTCGTGGAGCATGAGGACGAGGTGCATGGGCACGTGACCGTTCCGGGGGTCGTGCCGAAGCTGAGCCGGACGCCCGGCTCGATCCGCCAGGCCGCCCGCTGGACGGTGGGCGCCGACACGGACGCAGTGCTGGAGGAGCTCGGAGTGGACGCGGCGGAGCGCAAGCGCCTTGCCGAAAACGGCGTGATCTGAAGGGAGCCACATGGCGTATCGGCTGGGCGTGGACGTCGGAGGGACGTTCACCGACCTGTTCCTCGTGGATGACGGCGACCATCGACAGTGGCGGGTGAAGACGCCGTCGACGCCCTCGGATCCCTCGCAGGGCGTGCTCACCGGGGTCGCGCGGATCTGTGACGCGGCCGGGATCGCCCCCGCGGAGCTCGCCAACGTCGTCCACGGGACGACCGTCGCGACCAACGCCGTGCTCGAGTCCAAGGGCGCCCGCGTCGGCCTGATCACGACCCAGGGCTTCGGCCAGATCCTGCACCTGGCCCGCTCGCAGACGCCGGGCCCGCTCGCCGGCTGGATCATCATGGTCAAGCCCGACCCGCCGGCGTCGCTCGTGGATACGCGCGAGGCCGTAGAGCGTATGGACGCGCGCGGAAATACGCTCGTCCCCGTAGATGAGCACCAGATCGCGGAGATCGTTGACGATCTCGTTGCATCCGGTGTCGAATCGTTGACGATCTCGCTCATCAACTCCTACGTGGACGGGCGTCACGAGCAGCAGATCGCCGACATCGTCGAGCGCCTGCACCCCGCGTTCCCGGTGACGATCTCGTCCGCGGTCCTGCCGGAGTTCCGCGAGTACGAGCGGACGCTGACGGCGTGCATGAACTCATACGTGCGACCGCGTGTTGCCGCGTATGTCGACCGGCTCCAGGGTTCGCTGCACGAGCTCGGCGTGAAGTCGGAGGTCGACATCCTGCGCTCGGACGCGGGCGTGATGACGCCGGTCGAGGCGGCGCGGAACCCGGTCTACGGCGTGCTGTCCGGGCCGTCGGGCGGCGTCGCGGGCGCGTTGTACGTCGCCGCGCGGGCGGGCTTCCCGAACGTGCTCACGTTCGACATGGGCGGCACCTCGACGGATGTGAGTCTGTGTCAGTCCGGTGAGCCGACGATCGGCAGAGAGACGACGATCGGGCAGTTTCGTATCAAAGTGCCGAGCGTCGACGTGCACACCGTCGGCGCCGGCGGCGGCTCGATCGCGCACGTCCCCCAACTCACCGGGGCGCTGCGGGTCGGCCCGCAGTCGGCGGGCGCGGAGCCAGGCCCGGCCGCGTACGGCCAGGGCGGCACCGAGCCGACCGTGACCGACGCCAACGTGGTCCTCGGCCATCTCCCGGCCGACCTGATCGGTGGGGAGATGGCGCTCGACGTCGAGGCCGCGCGCACCGCCGTGGGCACGATCGCCGACGCGATGGGACTCTCCGTCGAGGCCGCGGCGGACGGCATCCTCCGGATCGTCAACGAGAACATGGCGGGTGCGCTCCGCGTGATCTCGGTGCAAAGAGGACACGATCCGCGCGAGTTCGCGCTTGTCGCGTTCGGCGGCGCCGGCCCGCTGCACGCCAACGCGGTGGCCGAGCTGATGGGCTCGTTCCCCGTGATCGTGCCGCCGTCACCGGGTCTTTTGTGCGCATTGGGCGACCTCGTCGCGGGATTCCGCAACGAGTTCGCGCAGACATTGATCCGTCTCACCTCGGAGGTCGGCGACGCGTCCGCGATCCTCGCCGAGCTCGAAACCCGCGCGAGGGCTTGGATGGAGGCGCAGGGCATCGCGGCGGAGGCGCAGAACATCGAGTTCCTCGCCGACATGCGGTACCGCGGCCAGGGCTACGAGATCCCGGTTGGGTGGGGCGAGGACCTCGACGAGCGATTCAACGCGCTGCACGAGCAGCTCTACGGCTTTCGCATGCCCAACACGGCGTCGGAGATCGTCAACCTGCGCGCCGTCGGCACCGGGGACCGGCCGGCGCCCGAGCTGCCCGAGGCCGAGCCCGTCGCATCTCAGCTCGCGGCGGGCACGTACGCCCGCGCCGAGCTCAAGCCCGGCACGACGATCGCCGGCCCGTCGATCGTCACCGAGTTCGACTCCACCACGGTGATCCTCGAGGGCTACACCGCCGAGATCGACCGCTACTTCAACCTGCTGATCCGTCCGGAGGCTTCGTGATGGCCGCCCTGCCGAAGATCGCCGAGATCCCTGACATCGAGGTCGACCCGATCACGCTCGACATCATCGAGAACGCGCTCCGCCACGCGCGTTTCGAGATGGACGCGGTGCTGTTCCGCAGCGCGATGTCACCCGTCATCCGCGAGCAGCACGACGAGTTCCCGATGCTCACCGACCCCCAGGGCCGCATGGTCGTGGGCCAGTTCGGGGCCTACATCTCGGAGATGATGGCCGACTGGGACCGTGGCATCTATCCGGGCGACGTGATCCTCACGAGCGACCCGTACAAGTGCAGCGCCTCGATCTCGCACACCAACGACTGGCTCGTGCTGGTGCCGATCTTCTTCGAGGACGAGCTCGTCGGCTGGTCCTCGCAGTTCGGCCACCAGATGGACGCCGGCGGCCGGCTCCCCGGCTCGCTGCCGACGGGCGCGACGACGATCTTCGAGGAGGGGATCATCATCCCGCCGCTGAAGATCGTCGAGCGCGGCGAGGTGCAGGAGGACGTCCTCCGGCTGATCCTCAACAACGTCCGCCTGCCCGAGATGAACCGGGCGGACCTGTTCGCGATCGTCGCCGCCTGCCACGCCGGCGAGCGGCGCGTGATGGGCCTCTGCGAGCGCTTCGGCAAGGACGTCTACCTCGCCACCTTGCAAGCGCTGCTGGACCGCACCCACGAGGCGATGCGCAAGCTGATCCAGCTCGCGATCCCCGAGGAACCGCAGACCTTCGAGGACTGGATCGACGACGACGGGCTCGGCAACGGCCCCTACAAGATGAAGTTGACGATCTGGCGCGAGGGGGAGGAGGCCTGGTTCGACTGGTCCGGCACCGACCCCCAGTCGCTCGGCCCGATCAACTTCTACCTCTCCGAGGGCATGTTCAAGATGTTCATCGGGGTCTACCTGATCATGGTCAACGACCCCGACATCCTGTTCAACGACGGCTTCTATCCGCTGCTGCACGTCGTCATGCCCGAGGGATGCCTGCTCTCGCCGCGCCACCCCGCGGCGCTGGGGTGCCGCACACACGGGCTGGCGCGGCTGTTCGACGTGCTCGGAGGAGCCCTGACCAAGCAGGCGCCGGAGCTCAACACCGCCGCCGGCTACGGCACCTCGCCCTACATGCTGTATTCCGGTTGGAAGGACTCCGGCGAGTTCTTTTACGCGATGGAAATCCTGTACGGCGGAATTCCGGGCCGCCCGATCGGCGACGGCATGGACGGCCACTCGTGGTGGCCGCTGTTCGAGAACATCCCGACCGAGTACCTCGAGGCCTACTACCCGCTGCGCGTCGACGGCTACACGACCGTGATCGACTCCGGCGGCGCGGGCCTGCACCGTGGCGGCAACGGCGTCGAGAAGCGCTACGTCTACCTGGAGCCGGGCCACGTCTCGATCCACGACGACCGCTGGCTCACCCGCCCCTGGGGCGTGTTGGGCGGCCAGCCCGGCGAGCGCTCGACGAAGCTGTTGCGCCGCGCCGACGGCAGTGAGCAGGTCCTGCCGGCCAAGTGCGACGAGATCGAGGTCTCGCCCGGCGACATGCTCATCTACCGCACCGCGGGCGGCGGCGGTTGGAAGGACCGCCTCGACCGCCCGATCGAAGCCGTCGAACGCGACGTCGCGTTCGGGTTGGTCTCGGCGGAGAAGGCGCTACGCGCGTACGGCGTGGTCGTCGGCGACCCCGCGGCGACCGAGGCCGAACGCGCCCGCCAACGCGCCGAACGCGGCGACGCCGCCGCGTTCGACTTCGGCCCGCCGATCGACGAGGTCCTCGAACACTGCCTCGAGGAGACGGGCCTCCCGGCCCCGACCAAGGCGGTCCCGCTTCGCTGGTCGCCGCTCGAGTCCCGCGAATCCGCCCTCGAACGCGCCCGCCGTGGCTGACGACCGGACCACGCCGCCCGGCTCGCCGGGCGGCGCCACCGCGGCGGGCACCGCCGCCGCGGGCGGCGGGCACTTCGGCGGCGGCGCGGGGTTCGGGGCGCGGCCCGCCGTGGTCGTCGTCGACCTCAACCTCGGCTTCACCGACCCGCGGTCGCCGCTCGCGTGCGACCTCGACGACGTGCTCATACGCACGCGTGCGTTGCTCGACGTCGCGCGGCGTATCGACGTGCCGATCTACTTCACGACCGTCGTCTACGACGAGCTGGGGGAGGTCGCGGCCGCGGTATTCCTGCGCAAAGTGCCCGCGCTCAAGCTGTGCCGGCCGGGGACGCGGTGGGTCGAGATCGACCCGCGGCTCGGCCGCCTCTGCTCGGAGCCGGTCATCGGCAAGGCGCACGCCTCGGCGTTCTTCGGCGTCCCGTTCGCCACGATGCTCGCCGGCCGCGACACGCTGATCGTCTGCGGTGCCTCGACCTCCGGCTGCGTCCGCGCGACGGTCGTCGACGCGATGCAGCACGGATTCGCCCCGATCGTGCCACGAGAGTGCGTCGGGGATCGCTCATCTCGTGCTCATGACCAGGCCCTCTCCGACATCGAAGGCAGATACGGAGACGTGCGTAGCGTCGACGAGGTGATCGCCGCCCTCGAGGCGCTCAAGAGATGAACTCCCGCCCGCCCCTCACCTCGACGCGACGACCGGCCCGGCAAGCGGGCGGCGCAACGGTGACGACGCCAGCGCCGCGACGCCGCACACGCCCGCGATCCCCACGGCCGTCGCCGTCAGGCCCCACGTGAGATAGACGGAGCCGAGCGTCGCGATCGCCACCGCCTGCGCGAGCAACGCGCCTGTCGTGAGCAGTGCGGTCGCCTCCGGCGCATGTTCGGGCCGCACCCGCGCGACCGTCGCCGCCACGACCGGGCTGAACCCGGCGGCGTGGCCCGCGCCCGCGACGAACAGCACCACCTCGGACCATGCCGACCAGCCCAGCGCCGCGACGAGCAGCGCGCCGCACCCCAGCGCGAGCGGCCCGACCGCGCCCGGCGGCCTCCACCGGCTCAGGCTCATCGCCGCGAAGCCCGCCGCGTACGGCGCGAACGCCAGCCCGGCACGCAACGGCGTGTACCCGAGGTCGTCCTGGAGGTGCAGCGTCAACGCGAACAAGAGCGCGCCGTAGGAACCCATCACGCCCGCGACCGTCACGAGCCCACGTGACACAGACGGCAGCACGGTCAGGTCCAGCAGCGGCGCCGGACGACGACGCTCCACCCGCGCGAACACGGCCAGCAGCGCGGCTCCGGCGAGCAGGCTCGGCCACACCCACCACGGCCACCCCTGCTCGCGGCCCAGCAGCAGCGGGACCAGCAGCAGCGCCATCGCCCCCGACAGCAATGCGACGCCGAGTACGTCGAGCCGGCGACCGCGCCCCGGCGGCTCGCCCCGGAGCATCCCGAACGCGGCCAGGAACAGCACGGTGCCCAAAGGCACGTTGATCAGCAGCGCCCAGCGCCAACCGGCGGTCGTCACGACGACGCCGCCGACGAGCTGCCCGAACAGCACACCCACCGACAGGATCATCGAGTAGAGACCCACGGCCCGAACGCGCGCGCCGCCCGAGAAGCGCCGCTGGATCACCTGCAACGTCTGCGGTGTCATCAGCGCCCCGCACGCGCCCTGCAGCAGCCGCCCGCAGAGCAGCACGGGCGCACTCGGTGCCAGCCCGCAGACCAACGAGGAGACGGTGAACCCGGCGAGGCCGGCCAGGAACATGTTCCCGTGCCCGCGATCGTCACCCAACCGCGCCCCCGTCACCACGAGCACGCCGAACGTGAACGTGTACGCGGCGAAGATCGCCTGCAGCATCGTGGGGGAGGCGTCCAGCTCGCGTTGCAGCACCGGGGTCGCGACGGTGAGGATCGACGCGTCCATCGAGGCCAGCAGCTGGCCGATCAACAACAGGGTCAGAAGGCGCCACGGCATGCCTCCAAGGTCGAGCCCGCCGACGTGCAACGCTTGAACGGAGATGCTCAGTTCGGCCGCGCTCCTCACCACGCCCGACCTACGCGTCCGCGACCTGCACTGCGCCCACGCCCGCGGCGGCTGGTGCGAGACCGAGATCTCGAACCGTGCGGCGATCATCTTCCCGCGCCGCGGCTCCTTCCGGCGCCGCGGCGCCCACGGCGACGAGGTCATCGAGCCCGGCGTCGCGTACTTCCAGCGGGCGGGGGAGGAAGAGGAGTTCGCGCACCCGCACGACGGCGGCGATCGGTGCACGTCCGTCGGCCTGAGCGACCGGCTCATCGCGCAGCTCCTCGGCGGCGACCCGACGCTCCCGGGCCGGCTCGTCGCGACGACCCCGCACGACGACCTCGTCGTGCGCACGCTCGGCGTGACGGGTGAGGTCGCTGAGCTTTGCCACGGGACGGTTGGTGACCCCACCCGTCACGAGGAGCGCGTCATCGGCCTCGTCGCGAGCGTCCTCGCCGCCGCCGTCCCGAAGCGCGCGGCCGCCAATCGGCCCTCCACCGCTCAGGCCCGCCGCCGCGCCGCCTCCGACGCCCGCGAGGCCCTCGCCGCGGACCCCAGCCTCGGCCTGCTCGCCCTTGCGCAGGCCGTCGCGGTCTCGCCCCACCACCTCAGCCGCGTCTTCAAGGCCGAGCTCGGCGTCTCGATCACGACCTACCGACGACGGCTTCGGCTCAGAGCAGCGCTCGAGCGGATCGACGAGGGCGGGCTCGCCCGCGTCGCGGCCGACGCGGGGTTCGCCGACCACGCCCACTTCACGCGCGAGGTGCGCGCACTGCTCGGCACGACGCCCTCCGCGCTACAGCGCGAAATTGCCGGCCCGCTGCACCAGTCCGGGTAGGTCGCGCCCCATCACGCCCGCGAGCCACTCGGCGACACCGATCAGCGCATCGAGGTCGATGCCGGTGGACAGGCCCTCGTTCTCCAGCAGGTAGACGAGGTCCTCGGTGGCGATGTTGCCCGTCGCCCGCGGCGCGAACGGACAGCCGCCGAGCCCGCCGACCGACGCGTCGAGCACCGTCGCGCCGACCTCCACACCCGCCAGCGCGCACGCGTAGCCCGTGTTGCGCGTGTTGTGCATGTGCAGACCGACCGGCTTGCCGCCCTCGAGCGCGCGCGGGACGAGCTCGCGCACCTGGCGCGGAACCGCGACCCCGATGGTGTCGGCGAGGATCACCTCATCCGCGCCCGCCTCCGCCATCCGCAGCGCGTGCTCGATCACGAGGCCCGGGTCGACATGGCCCTCGAACGGGCAGCCGAACGCGACGCTGATCGTCGCCGTGACCTTGAGGTCGGTGGCGGCGATGATCTCCTCGGCGGTGCGCGCGGCCTCCTCGACGGTGGTGTTCTGGTTGCGCCGCGCGAACGTGTCCGTCACCGGATAGGCGACGTGGATCTCGTTCGTGGACGTCTCCAAGGCCCGGTCGAGACCTTTGCGATTGAGGACGAGGCTCGCGTAGTTGACGCCATCGTCGTCCGGCAGCGCCGCGAACACCTCTTCCGCGCCCGCCATCTGCGGGACGAGCTTCGGATGGACGAAGCTGGCGGCCTCGACCCGCCTCACGCCCGCGGCCGCGATCCGCGTGCACAACTCGGCACGAACCGCGGGTTCGAGGGTCACCTTGTCGTTCTGCAGGCCGTCCCGCGGCCCGACGTCGCACACGCTGATCTGCACCCGTGGATTGTTCCGCACGGCGAGTTCCTTCCGTCGCGCCGCGCGGCGTGCATAGACTGATCACCTCGATGGATCTCCGAGAGCTCCTAGGGATGCTGGACATGCCGCCGGGCGAGGGCTACTACCGCAGCCGGATTCCGTGCCCGGACGACGAACGCGTCGCCCGCGTGGTGCGCGCCTTCAGCGAGTCGTCGCCCGGCCGACAGGCCGTCTTCCGCGAGGCCGTGGACGGCGTCCGCGCCGGGCTGCTGCTCGTCTTCAGCGAGCGGATGGCCGCGCTGGCCGTGCGGATGGAGAGCGCGCAGCCGGTCGTGCAGGGTCTGATCGCCGCGTCGCTGGCGCAGGAGGGCGACCCGCGCGAGGCACTCGCGGTCCCCGCGTTGCACCGGCGCTCGGCCGAGATCCTCGGCCTGGACACCGTGCGGTTGTTCGACGAGGCCGCCGGCCGGACCGACCTCTCCGGCGCCCACTGGCTGCGCGACGTCCGCGACGCCGACGAGAGCCCCGAGGACGTCGGCTACGAAGAGGCCGACGACGGCGAGGGCTTCCGGTACGAGCGAGCCGTCGCGCGCCAGCCGCGGCATCGCTACTGACCCGCGCGGGTAGGGTCACGACATGTTCTATTCGCTGCTCGGCCGCACGGTCTGGTTCGGCTTGAAGCTCTTCCTGCGCCGCAAGTACGGCCAGACCTACGTGCCGAAGTCGCTGCTCGCCGGTGCGACGGTCGCGGTCGCCGTGGGCGTGGGAGTCGCGGTGCTGCGCGCCCGCTCCGACGAGTCCTGAACCCGCAAGTCCCCGTTCACATCCGGCGCGCCTGCCAGGATGCGGGCGCAACATGGCCGAGTCGTCCTCACCCGCCCTGCCCGGCGACGTCGAATGGCTGCCCGGGCCAGGCGGCACGCGCCTGCTCCGCATCCACCCTTCGGGTAGCGAGCCGCCGGCGCTGATCCTGCGCCTGTCGGCCGGGGGAGAGCGGCGCATCGACGCCGGCGCGTCCGAGTACGTGATCCCGCGCGAGCTCGACTGGAGCGCCGCGTGGCTGCAGTGGCCGGACGGCACGCGAGCCGCGCTGCCCATGCCGCACGGCGTGCACGCCGAGGTCATCCAATTGCACCCGCGCCGCTTCGCGCGGGACACCACCGAGCCGCTCGAGCGCGGCGCAGCGGCGGAGTCGCAGCTCGACCCCGCAGGGGCGGCCGACGCGGCCGTGCCGCCGCTGGATCAAGGCGTGACGCCAAGCGCGCCGGCCGTGCCGCGACTCGATGACGCGCCCACGGCACAGCCGCGGGATCAAGGTTCCGCCGCGCCGGCGAGCGACCCCGGCGGCTCGTGGACGACGCCCCCGCAGCTCGCCGACACGACCGAGGCGGCCGAAGCGGCCTGGCGTGCGCGGCGCGACGACCTCCGCCGCGAGCTCGCCGAGGCCGCCGACACGATCGCCCGCGCCCGCGAGGGCGAGCGCACGGCCCGCGATGCCGTCCTCACCGCGCTCGCTGCCGTCCGCGCGGACCTGCGCGCGTCACGCGCGGCGCGCGAGGCGGAGGCATCCACCCTGGCCGCCGTGTCCGGCGAGCTCGAGGCCGAACGTGCCGCCCACGCCGTCACGCGCGGGAGCGTGGGCACCTTGGCCGACGCGCTCGCCGCCGCGCGGGCGGAGATCGCCGCCCACAAGACGCGCGCAGAAGCGGCCCGCGCGGAGCTCGAAGCCGCCCGCGCGACCGGCGCCGCCGAGCTCGCCGACGCCCGTCGCGACCTCACCCGCACACGCGCCGAGCTCACCTCCTTGCGTGAAGCGCTCGACGCCCGCCCGCCGGTGACATCCGGCAAGTCCGACCTCGAGCGCCGCGCACGCGAGCAGGCCGCGGCCGCCGCCGGAGCCGCGCGTCGCGCCCCCGGCGACTCCGCGCAACTCCTCGCGAACCTCGACGCGGCAGCCGCCGCCCTGCGCGCCTCCGCACCCCGCGTCGGCGAACCCGCGAACGACACGGACCGAGCGCCCGCCGACACTGCGGCGCCGCTAGAGAACGGAAGCCGTGCGCCGGGCGAGCCGACGACCGGCGATGCCGCCCGCGCGCCCGGTCCGAACGCGGCGCCGACGTCCGGCGACGCCGTCTCCGCGCCCGGCGCGGCGACGCCCGGCGACGCCGTCCCTGGCATCGCGTCCCCGCTGCGGGACGCGAGCGGTGCGCCCGACGACCCGCCCACGGCCGCGGCGGCGATCGCAGTGCCGACCGGCGGCGCAGGCCGTGCGCCCGCCCCCGACGTCGCGTCGTCGAGCGCGCGCATCGTCGCCGCGTCGTCGACCGACCTCGTCGTCGCCGACGGCGGCCGGCGGTTGCGGCAGGCGCTGGTCGCGCTCGCCCGCGTGGACGGCGTCGCGGCCGGTGCGCTCCTCGTCGGTCTCCTGCCGGCCCAGGGCGCGGTGCTGACCGGGGTGCTCAGCTACGACATCACCGTCCGCGGCGTCGGGACCTTTGCGGTGTTCGTCGAGGGTGGGTCGGCGCGGGTCGTGCGGCTGTCGCGGCGCCGCCCACGCGGCGAGGCGCTGTTCCACCTCTCGGCCGAGCCGCTCGTGCTGGCGGAGCTGCTGGCCGGCGAGCGCGACAAGATCCGCCGCTTCCGCCGCAACGCGAAGGTCTCAGGGCGCCGCAGGGGCTTCAACGAGCTCGCTCCGCTCAAGGACGCGCGGCTCTCGCTCGCCGACGCGGCCAGGGCGGGTGCGCGGCTCGAGCCCGCGCTCGTCTACCGCGCGCTCCCGCACGCGATCGATCCGGAATGGACCCGCGGGCACACGTTCACCGTCGCCCAGCGGATCGCCGAGTTCGACCCGCAGACCTGGCACATCAGCGTGCGTGACGGCCAACCGCTGCGCGTCGTCGAACGCCGGACCGAGGCCCGCGCCGACGCGTTCGTGACGATGAGCCGCGCCGCCTTCGAGCGCATGCTCCGCAACGAACCTCCGGCCGACGGCGACCGCCCGCAGATCCGCGGCGACCGTGCGGCCGTGGCCGCCCTGAAGCGCTGGACGGACATCGCCCGGGGCGCCTGACGCGCACGACCGTCGAGTTTCTCGCGCACACCGCGACTAAGTCGACACTCGATCGCGGGACGGAGGCCCCGCGAGCGGCGCGGAGGCGAGCACGGTGCGGCGGGGCGAGTTCACGGCGCCGCTGCGGGCGAGTCCGCGGCGGCGAGCAGGACGCGGTGGGGCGAGTCCGGGGCGGGGCGGGCGGCGCGCCCTAGGCGCCGTGCGTGACCGCGAGCGCGCGGGACTCGCCGCGGCGCAGGTGGTCGAGCAGCGCGGCGCGGGCAGACGGGGGCGGCGCGTGGACCAGGGCGTCCATCAGGCCCGCGTGGTCGGCGGCGAGGTCGTCGAGGTCCGAGGCGACGCGGTCGGCGACCGCGAGCACGATCCGCAGCTCGCGCAGCGCCGCCTCGGCGGCCGTGCGCAGGCGGCGGGAGGACGTGGCGGCGACGATCGCCAGGTGGAACGCGGCGTCGGCGGCGACGGCGGCGCGGCCGTCCTGCGCCTTCGCGGCCTCGGTCATGGACACGACCGCGGCCTGCAGCCACACGTCGTCGGCAGGGCGGCCGCGGACCATCGCCTCCAGGCCCGCGAGCTCCAGCGTGCGGCGCGTCGCGAAGAGGTCCCGCACGTCGTCCACCGACAGGCGCACGACCTCCAACCCGCGATGCAGGGAGTGGACGAGCAGGCCTTCGCGCTCCAAGGACGCCAACGCGCCACGAGCGACCTCGCGGGGAACGCCGAGACGAGCCATCACGTCGGCGTCGTCCAGTGGGGTCCCGGGCGGGTAGAAGCCCGACAGCACTTCTTGACGAAGCGTCTCGGCGACGTCGTCGGCGGGGCCGGTCCGAGTCAGCGGGAGCAGCGTCACGTCCCACTCCTGCAAGCGGTGCGTCGTCGCGCGGACACGCCCCGGTCAGGGCAGGTCCGCGCACGGACCAATGGGGGTTCCAGTGCGCTGCGAACGGAAGATGCGCACCCAGTCAGCCCCTCCGCCAAACGGTGCGCCCTAGGGGCGACTTCATACGACACAACCACGATGCTCTGAGGATCGCGCGGAACTGTCAAGTAACACAGTGTCAACGGACCAGGGTCTGATCGGGGCATTGCGGTCAAAGGCTCAACCATCGGCCAGGGTCGGCCAGATCGCGCCCACCGCGTCGCCGATCTCGTCCAGCTCCTCGGCACGGAGCGCCTCGGTGCAGAACATCACCGCGCCGTCGAGGACCATCGCCCGCACGCTGGGATCCCGGCGCGCCAATCCGTCGCACAGCGCAACGGCATCGCGCCCGCGCAACAACAAGGCGTTGACCGGGCCGTCGCCCACCCAGCGCTCGTCCAGCGTGAACGCCCCGAGCGAAACGCGCGCGCCGTCCAACGCCGCACACCTGGACGCCAGCTGCCCCGCCAGCGACGCGTAGCCGGCGAGCCGCGCCTCGTGATCCATCGCGGCCCAGTCCTCCAACGCCGCGACCGTGGCGACGACACACGCGCGGTCGAGCTTGAACGCCCGCCCGAACGTGCGCCACTCGCCGCTCTCGTACTCGGTGAAGTCGAGCGCGGCGACGTCCGCCACCAGCGCTTCAGAGCCCGCCACGAACCCACCGCCGTTCGGTCCCCAGAAGTACTTGGCCGAGAAACACGCCACGTCACCGGCCGTTGACCAACGTCGCAGCGCGGACAACGGGTAGCTCAGGTACGCGGCGTCGATGACGACCGGGACGCGGGCGAGCCGCGCCAACGGCGCGACGACGTCGATCCCCACCGCGACCTCGTCCAGATGCGCCGGATGCAGCACCGCACACGCGCCGCCGCGGGCCAGCGCCGCCTCGATCTCGTCCACGAACTCCACTCGCGCCCCCGCCAACCCCGCGCAGCGGGCGTACTTGTATTCATGCCCGCGCTGCATCAGGACGACCGCGTCGACCAGCGGGAGCGCCTCGCCGACCCGGCCGTTCCCGCGGGCGATCGACGCCCCCACGCTCAGCGCGATCCCCGCCGACGCCCCCGGGACCACCCGCGCGGCCGGCGCGCCGCACACGGACGCGATCCGCATCCCCGAGGCGTCGAGCAGCTCCGGCATCGACATCCAGACCCGGTTGGCGGCGCCCGCCGCCGCCCACACCCGCTCCGACAGCACGGACCCACCGAGGTCCGTATAGATCCCACACGCGTTGACGACACGCCGTACGCCCAACATGCCCACGCATTTTGCAGGGAGCGGGCGCGGGATCCGCGGGTGGCGTCCGCCGCGACGCCTAAGGTTCCCACCCCGATGAGCTCCACGACCGTCGCCCACCTGCACGTCCACTCCGAGTACTCGCTGCTCGACGGCGCGTGCAATATCGGCAAGCTCGCCGAGCGCGCGGCCGCCTTCGATCAACCGGCGATCGGCCTGACCGACCACGGCGTCATGAACGGCGCGGTCGAGCTGTACAAGGCCGCCAAGAAGCACAACGTCAAGCCGTTGCTGGGCCTGGAGGCCTACTTCGTCGACGACCGCCATGTGCGCGACCGCAAGGTCGAGCGCAACCACCTGACGCTGCTGGCGGCCAACAACGAGGGCTTCAAGAACCTCACGACGCTCTCGAGCAAGGGCTTCCTCGAGGGCCTGCACCGCGGCAAGCCGGGCGTGGACCTGGAGCTGCTCTCGATGCACTCGGAGGGCGTCATCGCGCTCTCCGGCTGCCTGGCGTCGCGGACGAGCCAGCGGATCATGGAGGGCAAGCTCGACGAGGCGCGCGAGCACCTGGACGAGCTGATCCAGATCTTCGGGCCGGAGGACGTCTACCTCGAGGTCCAGAAGAACGGGCTGACCGAGCAGGACCAGGTCAACGAGGCGATGAAGCGCTTCGCGGCCGAGACGGGTCAGAGCCTCGTCGGCACGGCGGACGTCCACTACCTGCGCAAGGAGGACTTCCACCACCACGCGGCGCTGCTGTGCGTGCAGACCAAGTCGACGCTGGCCGCGCCGAAGATGTCGTTCTCCACGAACGAGTTCTATTTGAAGTCCACCGACGAGATGGTGGAGTCGTTCAAGGAGTTCCCGGGCGCGATCGAGTCGACGCTCGAGATCGCCGACCGGTGCGAGGTGGAGATCGCGCTGGGCGGGCAGCTGATCCCGTCCTTCCCGTGCCCGGACGGGCTGGGGGAGAAGGAGTACCTGCGCAGCCTGGTGCTCGCCGGCATGCAGGAGCGCTACGGCGA
Organism: Solirubrobacter soli DSM 22325; assembly: GCF_000423665.1. Classification (GTDB taxonomy): domain Bacteria; phylum Actinomycetota; class Thermoleophilia; order Solirubrobacterales; family Solirubrobacteraceae; genus Solirubrobacter; species Solirubrobacter soli. Next base: position 316,140 of record NZ_KE384073.1, read on the forward strand.
CCCGCTGCCCGCGGACGCCGTCGAGCGCATGGAGATGGAGCTCGGCGTCATCGACAAGATGGGCTTCAACGCCTACTTCCTGATCGTCTGGGACTTCGTCAACTGGGCGAAGAACAACGGCGTCGCCGTGGGCCCGGGCCGTGGCTCGGCGGCGGGCTCGATCATCGCCTACTCGCTGCGCATCACCGATGTGGACCCGCTGCGCTACGACCTGCTGTTCGAGCGCTTCCTCAACGCCGAGCGCGTGTCCATGCCGGATATCGATATCGACTTCTCCGTGCGCGGGCGCGAGCGCGTCATGCAGTACGTGAAGGAGAAGTACGGCACCGAGCGCGTGGCGCAGATCATCACCTTCGGCAAGATGTTCCCGCGCGCGGCGACGCGCGACGCCGCGCGCGTGCTGGGGCACGACTACGGCGCGGGGGACAAGCTCGCGAAGCTGATCCCGGACCCGATCATGGGCCGCTCGCCCAGCTTCGCCGACTGCCTGCAGCCGGGGGAGGACCTGGCGAACGAGTACGCGCGGGACCCGATCGCCAAGCAGATCGTGGACGTCGCGCAGGGGCTGGAGGGGATCGTGCGCAACGCGTCGATCCACGCGGCCGCGGTCGTGATCTCCGACCGCGACCTGACGGACATCGTGCCGCTGCAGCTGGCCGACGCCGGCACGGGCGAGGACGGCGCGAAGGTCTACCGGACGGTCACGCAGTTCAGCATGAAGCCGATCGAGGAGATCGGCCTGCTGAAGATGGATTTCCTGGGCCTGCGCAACCTCGACGTGATCGAGGACGCGCTGGACATCATCGGGCGTTCGACGGGCCAGCGGCCGGACATGGCGACGCTGCCGCTCGACGACAAGAAGACCTACGAGATGATGGCCCGGGGCGACTCGGTGGGCGTGTTCCAGTTTGAGTCCGAGGGCATGCGCGAGGCACTGCGCAAGGTCAACCCGACCGAGTTCGAGGACCTCGTGGCGCTCGTGGCGCTCTACCGCCCGGGCGCCATGGACCAGATCCCCGCGTACGCGCGCGGGAAGCGCAACCCGGAGAACATCACCTACATCGACGACCGGCTGCGCCCGATCACCGAGTCGACCAAGGGCGTGATCCTCTACCAGGAGCAGGCGATGCAGATCGCCAAGCAGCTGGCAGGGTTCAGCGGCCCGAAGGCCGACGACCTCCGCAAGGCGATCGGCAAGAAGAACCGTGCCGCGATGGCCGAGCTGCAGCCGCTCTTCTTCGAGGGCTGCACGAAGAACGGCGTCGCGCGCGACGTGATGGAGTCGCTGTGGGCGACCAACGAGAAGTCCGCCGACTACTCGTTCAACAAGTCGCACGCGGCCTGTTACGCGCTGATCTCCTACCGGACGGGCTGGCTGAAGGCCAACTACCCGGCCGAGTACATGGCGGCGCTGATCTCGTCGGTCATGGACACGAAGGACAAGGTCCCGTTCTTCGTCAACCAGGCCGAGTCGATGGGCATCGAGCTGCTGCCGCCGGACGTGAACCTCTCAGACCACGAGTTCATGGTCGTCGAGGGCAACATCCGCTTCGGGCTGGACGCCGTGAAGGGCGTCGGCTACGCGGCGGTCGAGGCGATCAAGACCGCGCGCGCCGAGGACGGTGACTTCACGTCGCTGTGGGAGTTCTGCGAGCGGGTGGACGGCCGGGCGGTCAACAAGCGCTCGATCGAAGCGCTGATCAAGTGCGGCGCGTTCGACTCCACGGGGGCGACGCGCAAGGGCATGCTCGAGGTGCTGGACTCCGCGCAGGCGGCCGGCCAGCGCGCCCAGCAGGACGCGCAGATGGGTCAGGGCTCGATCTTCGACCTGTTCGACAGCGGTCCCGCCGACAACGCTTCGCCGTTCAACGCGCCCACCTACCCGCCGATCCCGATCGAGGAGTTCGACCGCACCGAGCTGCTCGCGATGGAGAAGGAGTCGATCGGCATCTTCATCTCCGAGCACCCGCTCAAGCGGGTCCGCGAGGCGCTGAGGATGAAGTCGGATTGCTCGACCGACAAGGTGATCGATCAGAAGGACGGCGACTGGGTCAAGGTCGGCGGCATGATCACCGAGTCCAAGAAGATCCGCACGCGGTCGGGCTCGACGATGATGTTCGCGACGCTGGACGACCTCGAGGGCTCGGTCGAGATCGTGGTCTTCGAGAAGGCGCTGGCCGCTGCCGAGGGCGTGATCGCCGACGACGCGATCGTGCTCGTGCGCGGCCGCGTGGATCACAAAGAGGCCGGCAAGGTCTGCATCATCGTCCAGGACGTGGACAAGTTCGACCCGTCCGACGCGGAGATCGAGAAGGCCAAGGCGCAGGTGGCGAAGATCGCCGCGCAGCGCCCGAGCGCCTTCAAGCGCCGCGTGAACGCGGCCCAGTTGCCGGCGACGGTGATCGACGACCTCCGCGAGCTCTTCGAGCGCTATCCGGGCGACATGGAGTTCGTGCTGATCATGCAGACCCGGACGGGCGAGCGGCGGCTGAAGTTCGGTGACGCCTACAAGGTCAAGGGCGGCGACGCCGGGTTCAAGGCCGAGCTCAACGGCCTGCTCCCGGCGATGGCGGTGTCGGCGGCCGCCTGATGTTGAAGGCGGTGCAGCCCTTCCGCCCCACCCCGATCATCCGACCTTAACGCGCGAACCCTCGCGGGCTTAGGCGCTGCCGAGGCGCTCGGCCAGCCCGCGCGCGCGCAGGTCATACGCCCACGCGACGTCGACCGGCTCGATCTCCTTGCCGGACCGCCCGGGGCCTTCCAGGATCGCCGGAAGGCCCTCGAAGCGCGCCTCCGAGAGGAACGCGATCATCCCGTCGAGCCCGATCTCGCCGTCGCCCGGGTTGACGTGGCGGTCGCGGTTCGAACCCAGCGGGGTCATCGAGTCGTTGACGTGCAGGGCCTGCAGGCGCTCGCAGCCGACCACCTTGTCGAACTCGTCGATCACGCCCGCCAGCGACTCGCGCGTGCGGACGTCGTAGCCGGAGGCGAACAGGTGGCACGAGTCCAGGCACACGCCGAGGCGCTTCTGGCCGCCCGCGGCCTCCAGGAGCCCAGCGAGCTCCTCGAAGGAGCGCCCGAGCGTCCCACCCGCTCCGGCCGTGTCCTCGAGCAGCAGCGGGCACTCCTCGGACTCGGCCAGCGCCTCTTTGATCACGACGCCGGCGCGTTTGACCGCATCTTTCGCGGAACCGCCGTTTTTCAACGCCGATCCCGGATGCAGGACGACGCCCGTGGCCTTTAGCTGCGCTCCAGCGTTCAACGCCACAGTGAGAGCAGTGAGTGACTTGTCACGAATCTCCGGGTCCTCGGACGCGCAATTGAGCAGATAGACCGCATGGATCACGACCTGCTCAACGTTGGAGCCGTCCATCGCCTCGTGGAACGCGGCGACCTCTTCGTCGTGGTAGACGCGCCCCTTCCACTGCCGCGGATTCTGATTGAAGATCTGGATCGAGCGGCAGCCGCGCTCCTCGCCCCGCTCCACGGCCTTGGCCGGGCCGCCGCTGGGGGAGACGTGGGCGCCGATCAACATAGGATGATGTGAACCATGCGGGTGCGTTTTCCTCCATCGCCGACCGGCGCGTTGCACATCGGCAACGCGAGGACGGCACTGTACAACTGGCTTCTCGCGCGGGGCTCGGGCGGCGAGCTCGTCCTGCGGATCGAGGACACCGATCGCGAACGTTCCACGGCTGAGAACGTCCAGCTGATCTTCGACAGCCTCGAATGGCTCGGCATCGACTGGGACGAGGGGCCGATCTACCAGACGTCCAACGCGCCCCGGCATGCCGAGGTCGTTCAGCAGCTGCTCGACTCCGGGCAGGCCTATCGATCCACCGCCGGCGCGGAGGAGGTCAAGGCCTTCAAGGAGGCCAATGGCAATCGCGGCTTCCGCGGCTCCGACGAGGGCACGGGCGCCGTGCGCCTGCGGATGCCCGACGAGGGCGTGACGCTGGTCCGGGACGTGATCCGCGGCGAGAGCGCGTTCGAGAACGTCCTCCAGGACGATCTCGTGATCGCCCGCGCGGACGGGACGCCGATCTACCACCTCGCGGTGGTCGTCGACGACCACGACGCCGGGATCACGCACGTCGTGCGCGGGGCGGACCACTACTCCAACACCCCCAAGCACATCCGGATCTACGAGGCGATGGGCGCGGAACTGCCGACGTTCGCCCACCTTCCGCTGCTCCATGGGCCGGATGGGAAGAAGCTTTCGAAGCGACACGGCGCAGCTTCGGTTCAAGATCTGCGCAATTCGGGGTATCTACGCGAGGCGGTGATCAACTACCTCGCGCTCCTGGGCTGGGGCTACGACGAGACGACGACGTTCTTCAGCATCGAGGAGCTCCAGCAGCTGTTCTCGCTCGAGCGCGTCTCGAAGAACCCGGCGGTCTTCGACGAGCAGAAGCTGCGGTGGATCAACGGCCGCTACGTGCGCGAGCTCTCGCAGGACGATCTCACGCACCGGCTCGAGGACTTCACGGGTCGGACGGGTCTGGCCGGCGCGGTCGCGATCACCCAGGAGAAGATCTCCACGCTCGACGAGTTCTGGAAGCTCGCCGCGTCCTTCTACGACGGGCCGGTGGACGACCCCAAGGCGCGCGAGAAGTTCCTCGAGCCGCGCGAGTCCAAGGAGGCCTTGGCGGACGTGCGCGACGCGCTCGTGGAGCTGGCGGAGCCCTGGACCGAGGGGAGTGTCGAGGAGGCGCTGCGCGGCGTCGCCGAGCGGACGGAGCGCAAACCGAAGCAACTCTTCCAGCCTCTACGCGTTGCATTGACAGGAACGACCGTCTCACCCGGTATCTTCGAGACCGTCGCGCTGCTGGGGCGCGATGAGACACTCGGCAGAGTGGGGCGCGCGCTTGAGGCGTAGTCGGCGGGATAGGAGGGGTAAATGGCGGGGGCCTCAACCATTGGTCCAGCGGTGCCGATACAGGGTCAAGGTGACTTTGTGATGACGCCTGGCCAAACTCCAGAACCACTCGCTGCGGCCGATGACTCACTCATGAGCACCGCAACCGCACCGGCCGCCGTCCGGCCCCGCCCCCGCGGCGACGCGCCGTACGCCGTCGTCGGCCGTCCTCGTAATGAGGGTCACGGCAAGCGACTGACCGCTGCGTTCGAGGCCCTCGAGGTCTTCCCGGCGCTCGCCGAGTCGCGGAACCGCCTGCTTGCCCTCATCTCCGAGGACAAGCCGTCGACCGCCGACGTCGTCCGCGCGATCGAGTCCGACGTCGCGCTCGTCATCTCCGTCATGCGTCTGGCCAACGGCCTCGACTCCCCGCGTCGCGGCCAGGTCGAGTCGGTCGTCGGCTCCGTCGAAGTGCTCTCGCCCGAGGCCGTCCAGCGCCTCGCCGCCAACGCCGAGACCTTCGAGTTCTTCGAGCGGGGCAAGACCTGGGACGCCGCCCCCGAGCGCTTCCGCCTGCACGCCGTCGCCGTCCAGCGCGCCGCCGACCGCCTCGCGTCGGCCGCCGGCTACGCCTACCGCGATCGTCTGCTCGTCACCGCCCTCCTGCACGACGTCGGCAAGCTCGTGCTCATGCACGCCTACCCGGGCTACCCGAAGCAGGTCCACGGGCCCGCCCGCACGCCCGAGGAGCGCCTGCACTACGAGCGTCGCGAGCTCGGCGTCGACCACGCGCTGGTCGGCGGCGTGTTGGCTCGCCGCTGGAACCTCCCGAACGCGGTGGCTTCCGCCATCGAGCGCCATCACTCCGACGACGCCCAGGGCGACGCGGCCTTCGTCCGCCTGGCCGACATGCTCGCCCACTACTCCCAGGGCTCGCCCGTGAGCTCCACCGAGCTCCTGCGTGCGGCCCGCACCGTCGGCTTCGGCCCCAGCGAGCTCCGCGCCGTGCTCTACGACCTGCCGTACCCGTCCAACGACCGCCCGCGCGCCGTCGAGCCCTGCCCGCTCTCCACCCGCGAGCTGGACGTCCTCAAGCGCCTCGCCCAGGGCATGGTCTACAAGCAGATCGCGCTCGAGCTCTCGTTGAGCACCAGCACGGTCCGCACCCACCTCCACAACATCTACGGCAAGCTCGGCGCCGTCGACCGCGCCCAGGCCGTGTTGCACGCGACGGAACGCGGCTGGCTCTAGTCCTTCGTCGCGGCCTCGCGCGCTCGCGCGCCGGGTCGCATGTCAGGATTGGCCCGTGCTCTCGATCACGACCAAATCGCCCTACGCGATCCGCGCGCTGGCCGAACTCGCCCGCACCGGCGGCGCCGGCCCGGTCCCGATCGGCGAGCTCGCCCGCCGCCGCGACGTCCCGGTCCAGTTCCTCGAGCAGCTCTTCGCCGTCCTCCGCCGCGCAGGCATCCTCCGCTCCCAACGCGGCGTCAAGGGCGGCTACGCCTTCGCCCGCGAACCGGGCGAGGTGACCGTGCTCGAGGTCGTCGAGCTCCTCGACGGCCGCCTCGGCGCCGAAGCCGAAGGCATCTTCGCCGAAGCCGCCGCCGCAGCCCGCGCCGTCCTCGCCAAGACGACCATCCTCGACGTCGTCGACCGCGAGAACCAGGCCGCGGGCGCGACGATGTACTACATCTAGTTAGATCGCCGTTTGCAGGGCCTTTTGGCTCTGCGGGCACGATGTGACCCGGCTGGGTCCGGTCGAATCCGGCCGAATCCGGGGTGGACTGTCCCGTGGGAGTGGCGCGTCGGCGCTCGTGGGGGTTCGACCACGGATCCGGCCACCCGTTCGTTGACCCGTTCGACCTACGCCTCGATGTCGATCGCGGCCGGCGTCAACGCCCACGCCCTCTGCCGCTACATGGGCCACAGCTCCATCGCCGTCACCTTCGACCTCTACGGCCACCTCTTCCCAGGCAACGAGTCCGAGTCCGCCGCCCTCCTCGACGCCTTCCTCGACCGAGCGTTCCTGGCCTGACCCTTGAACTTCGGCGTCCTAAATCCGATAATCAGATTCGTGAGCGAGATCAGCGCTACCGAAGCTTCCAAGCGCTTCGCCGACCTCCTCGACGCGGTCGAGCACCGCGGCGAGACGTTCACGGTCGTGCGCCGCGGCCGCGTGGTCGCGACCATCGCCCCGGCCCGCCGCGGAACCGGAGCTGACCTGCGCCGCATCCTCGCCGAGCACCCGCCCGACGACCGCTGGGCCGATGACCTCGAGGATCTGCGCCGCTTCGCCGGCGAGGCCCCGACCACCGACCCGTGGAACGACTGATCGTCGACACGGGCGTGCTGATCGCGATCGAGCGCGGCCGCCAGATCGACGAGAGCCTGCTCCCCGACGACGCGGACATCGCGATCGCCGCGATCACCGCGTCTGAGCTGATGGTCCGCGTCGAACTCGCCGACGCCCAGCGCCAGCCGGCGCGCAAGGCCACCGTCGGCGCGATCCTCGCCACGTTCGACGTCATCGCCTTCGACATCGACGTCGCCCGCCACCACGCCGCCCTACTGGCTCACGCGCGCCGCACGGGCCGCCCGCGGGGAGCGCACGACCTCCAGATCGCAGCAACCGCGCGCGCAACGCGCCGCGTGCTGATCACAACCGACGCGCAGGCGTTCGACGATCTCCCCGCGGTCGACCACCGCGTAATCCCGCCCCGCTAGCGATCATCACGGAGGAGGAGTCCCAGAGACTCGGAAATCCACAAGAGGAGCACACTGCGTCCCCTCCGGTCCCGTCACGGGAACCCACCGGTGCGCGTCCCACGGGGCGGCGACGAGCGCTCCGCACCACGCGGATTCGAACTCTTGAGCGCGCCAGATCCTGTCCTGTCGAGGTGCTTCACTCGCTCGGGTGAGCCTGGCAGAACCAGATACCGGACGGAGTCGGAGACATCGAGCGGAACGGGGATGGCTTCACCGGCAGCGTCTCGCTCCCGGTCGAAGAGGACGGGTTCTTCGGTACTGCGGGCCATGCGACGAGCCGAGCGAGTTCATGACCGCCGCGCAGCGCGAACGCGCGATGGCAACCCTGGAAGGCCTCGCCGAACAGTACGCCCACGACCTGCTCGGCGACATCCTCGGGAACACCTTCGGGCGGTCCAGTCGGCCGCGGTCACGCAACTCGACGGTGACCATCACCTAGACGCCAAGCACGCCGCCGCCGATCCGCGCGCGGCCCGAGACTGTCGAGGACCGGACCGGCGCGTGATCACACCTGCTCGTCGTATGCGAACCGGCATGCCGTCTACAGCGCGGCGACGTTCTGCCCGGTGTGTGGGCTGCGGCCAACGACCGACATCGGGCTGGAACTGATCCAGCCTCACGGGACATGCCGGCAGCGGAAGACCGGATCGAAGAGGACGAGCGCGAGCGCCCTGCGGGCGGGCGTGTTCGAGCGCCTCGCGGTCGACGTGCTCAAGTCGGTGGTCAGCGTGTTCGAGAGCTTCGCGCGTCAGCAGTTTCGCGAGCGCGTGTCCAACGCCGAAGAGCTGACCTCCGACAGCGGCGCGGACCGTGGCGACTCTGGCGCGTCGACCTCGAGGGTGGCGACCGGCGCTACGTGTCGTTCCGGCGCACACCGAGGCGGCGGTCTCGGTGGGGACTAAGCGGGTCGTCACCGAGACCTTTCCCGAGGGCTGCCCCCCTCATGCTGCGCCACCGTGCTCTACGGCGAGCCCTGAGCGACGGTCACCCACCACATCCGTGGGCCTTGACAGCGGTGCGTGTGAGCACTAACTCTTCCAGCTCGGTTTAGTTGGGCGAGAGGAGAAATTATGCGTGCACTGAGTTGCGGCGTAGCCGTCGTGCTGCTCACGGGGGTGATGGCCGCGCCTGCGGCGGCCCAAGATCCCGGGGCGGGAGACTTGTCGATCACGAAGGCGAGCTTCGGCACGGTCGGCACCCAGCCGATCGACCGCTACACGCTCGCCAACCGCAACATGTCGGTCTCGATCATCACCTACGGCGCGATCGTGCAGGCCGTCAACGTGCCCGACCGGAGCGGGCAGGTGGCCAACGTCGCGCTCAACTTTGCCGCTATCGCCAACTACACGAGGAACGGCGATTACCGGGGCTCGATCGCCGGGCGCTACGCCAACCGCATCGCCAAGGGCCGCTTCACGCTCGACGGCACGCAGTACTCGCTGGACATCAACAACAACCCGAACACCCTCCACGGCGGCTACAGCGGCTTCAACACCAAGGTGTGGGCGGCCACGCCGGTCCAGACGCCGGATTCGGTCGGCGTCAAGCTGACGTACACGTCGCCCGCCGGCGAGGGGTGCACGCCCGGTCGAACCAGTAACCCGCCCTGCTCGACGGGCTTCCCGGGCACCGTGCCCGTCACCGTCGTGTACTCGCTGGACGCCCGCGACAACCTGCGGATCGACTACTCGGCGACGACCGACGCGCCGACCGTTCTCAACCTCACCAACCACTCCTACTGGATCCTCGGCGGCGCAGGGTCGGGAACGACCAACAATTACCAGCTCAAGCTCAACGCCGACCGCTACACACCGATCGACAGCACCTCGATCCCGACCGGCGCGCTTGACCCGGTGGCCGGCACTCCGATGGACTTCCGCGACGTCCACTCGATCGGCGAGCGGATCAACGCGAACTTCCGCGGCTACGACCACAACTGGGTGCTCAACCGGCTTCCCGGCGATAGCACCAGCCTGGTCGAGGCAGCCACGCTGCGCGATCCGGCCAGCGGCCGCAAGCTGACGGTCTCCACCGATCAGCCGGGGATCCAGTTCTACTCGAACAACGGCAACGGGGTGGCGCTCGAGACCCAGCACTTCCCGGATTCGCCCAACCGCCCGGACTTCCCCTCGACAGTCCTGCGCCCCGGGGAGACGTACAAGAGCACCACGGTCTTCAGCTTCGGGACCGATAACGTCACCCGTGCCTACGACGACGCCGGCGGCACCGTCCCGGCGACGCTTGCGCTCACGCTCGGGACTCCCGCGACCTTCGGCCCGTTCACGCCCGGCGCGACGAACACCTACGAGTCCTCGACGACCGCCAACGTCATCAGCACCGCCGGCGACGCGACGCTGAGCATCGCCGACCCGAGTTCAGTCGCCAACGGCCACCTGGTCAACGGCGCCTTCTCACTGCCCGAGCCGCTCCAGACCCGGGCCCGCAACGCCGCCAACACCGGCACGACGTACGCCGACGTCGGCTCCTCGGCCTCGCCACTGACCCTGCTGACGTGGAACGGCCCGGTATCCAACGACCCGGTCACGCTCAACTTCAGCCAGCTGATCAATGCGACCGACGCACTGCGCACCGGTACCTACAGCAAGACGCTGACCCTCACGCTGTCGACCACGACACCGTGATCGCCGGCGGCCGCGACGCGCTGGTTCAGCGCGTTGCGGCCGTCCAGGTCATCCTCGTCGCCGAGCAGCGCAGAGAACGAGCCGCGCACCGCTGCGGTGTGCCGACGCGTCGTCCACGTCGGTCTCGCGCCGATCGAGGAAGCCCATCGGGTCCAGCCATCCCTTCTCGCGACAGTAGACGTCGAACCTGATCTGCGGGTACTGCGACTACGTGGCGTCTTTTCAGCGTGCCGTCGATGTTGCTCCAGAGTCGGTCTGGGCGGTGCTGGAGGACCCGGAGGCGTATCCGAAGTGGATGGCAGGGAAAATCGATGTGCAGCAGGCCATGGGCAGTTGGCCGGCCGCGGGGGCCTCGTTCGATTTCTCGTTTCTTTGGGGACCGTTCCGACGTTCGGGGCGCGCGACCGCCTGCGCAGCCTCGGAATGTCCGGTTATGTCTGGGTAGCCGGACCGCTGGCGAACGCCCGGTCGCTCGAGCGATTGGAAGGACTTGCGGCCGTCGCCGCTCGCTGAGGCGCGAACTACTCCATGTCTCGTCGCTATCGGACGAGCGCGAGAACGCGTGGTGGCCAGCTGCGCCCGGCGGTTCTACGTCGAGTAGCTTTCGAAGCTGCTGCCGTCCGGGCCGGCACGGACGACCCGGTGCAGAGCGCTGCCGCGCCGCCACTGCTTCCAGGACTTGAACCACATAGTCCAGCCGTTATCGAACGTGCCTGCGCGCGAGCTACCGGTGACGGTGACCGGGTCGCCGGGGATGGACATCGCGTAGTAGCTGGCGGCGGCTTCGGGCGACATGTTGATGCAGCCGTGCGACACGTTGGTCGACCCCTGCGAGCCCACCGACCACGACGCGGCGTGCAGGTAGACGCCGCTCCAAGTGATCCGCACGGCGTAGGGGACCTGCATGTCGTAGTCCTCGCCGATCATCCGGACCGGGTTGCCCTTCTCGATCGAGAGGTAGGTGCCGTTGGGCGTATCGTCGCCCGGCCGTCCCGTGCTGATCGGCCAGCGGGCGTAGCGCTTGCCGTCGCGATACACGGTCATGGAATGTTTGGCGGTGCTGGCGAAGACCTTCAACGATCGGCCGATGCGGATCGTCCCGCTGAGATCCCGGGCGCCGAAGACGCCCGGCGCGGCTTGCACTCCGTTGACGTGTGCGGTGAAGCGCACACGCGTGTGCGGGCGCCAGTACCGCCGTGGTCGGAAGTACAGACACAGCGGCACGATGCCGCACGAGTCATCCCAGAACCACGATCCGACAACGCGTCGCGACGTCCGGATCTCCAGCGACCGCTCTACCGCCTTGCGATTGGTCACCGGCTCGTCGAAGTAGAAGATCAGCGGCATCCCTACGCCGTAGGTACCGTCGTTGACCAGGATCGTGCGCGGCGCGAACGTGCGCTTGGGCGTCAGGGTCCGAAAGGCGCGGCGGCGTGTGACGTGCCGGCCGTCCGGCCCGGTGGCCGTCGCGGTGACGCGGTAGGACCGGGAGACGCCGAGCGCCCACCGGCTGCGCCAGACGGTCTTGGCCGCGTTCAGCGTTCCAGCCACCGCGTCTCCGCCGCTGCGCACGGTGACCTTCGCAAGCGTGCCACCGGTTGCCCGCACGATGATCCCGCGATCCGGCCGCACGTCGACGCCGCCACGGCTGGGGGAGATCGACACCCGCACAAGGGACGGGCGAGGCGTGGGACTCGCCGACGCCTCGGCAGCAGCGGCCCGGTGCGACGGTTTCCCGGCGGGAGCGGCCGTCTGCGCACGGCCGCTCGAGCAGCCGGCCAGCACCGCGCCGAGTGCGAGCACAACCGGAAGGGTGGACGCGCGCACGGGCCGCAGCTTACGCGGCGTCACGGCCCGAGCTCCGCCGATCACGCGGTCGCCTGCGTTGGCGGCGACGACGTGCGCAACACGGCATGCTCGGACACGCAGCCTAGTTCGCGCCCCGCGCTTCGGGACCTCCACGTCGTGGGAATCCCAGACTGACCCGACGCCGAGCGATATGGCAGATCCTTCTCCCATCGACGCAGCGGGACAACCGGCTCGACGGCGCCCGCAAAGATGCGCTCCTCGACGGTTCCGGCACGCTGGCCCGGCGCCGGTGACCGGCCCCGGCTGTCGCAACGGACGAGAAGGGACAGTGCTCCTTCGCGACGGACTCGGCACCCGTCTTGACGCGGGTTGTCGGCTCGCGCGTGGGCAACCTGTTCAATGCCGTGTGACCCGGGATGACGGTGAGGCGACCGACGCCGTTCTTGACCGTAGGACTGCCGGGGACCGGCAAGACGACGGCCGCTCGACGCATAGAAGCCGAGCGCGGGGCATGCGGCTCACCAAGGACGAATGGGTCAAAGCGCTCTACGGCCGGCAGACGCCTGATCGAGATTGGGCTGCGCGTCCTCGATCTCGGCATCAACGTGGTGATCGACTTCGGACCCCGACGACGCCGACATCGCGATCGCCGCGATCACCGCCTCTGAGCTGCTCGTCGGCGTCGAGGTCGCCGACGCGCAGCGCCGACCAGCTCGCGCGGCGACCGTCGACGCGATCGACGTCATCGCCTTCGACATCGACGTCGCCCGCCACCACGCGGCCTCCTGGCCGTCGATCATCGCGTGATCCCTGACGACTGGCCGACCGCCCCGGTTGCCTCGCGATCGTCCTCCGAGTAGCGTTCGCTGAGCGCGCGTGATCGTGGGCGGCGGCGCGGCTGCCGCGGGTTGGATCATGACGGAGGTGTAGGAGTGTTCGGCACACGTTCGTTGGGCGTGCTCGCTGCTGCGGCGGCGCTGGGAGCCGGGATGGCGGCGGTCGCGTCGGCGGCCGACGGTCCGGGAGCGGACCGGTTGGCGCAGGTCAACCACGTCGTGGTGATCTACCAGGAGAACCACAGCTTCGACAACCTCTACGGCGGCTGGGAGGCTGTGCGCGGTCGCGGCGCGGCGGATGCGGCCCACACCGTCCAGGTCAACCAGGCCGGGACGCCGTACACGTGCCTGCTGCAGAACGATGTCAATCTCGCCGTGCCGCCGCAGTCCCAGACGTGCACGGACACGACCACCGGCACGTCGTTCGCGAGCCACTTCACGAACGCGCCGTTCGCGATCGACAGCTTCATCGGCGCGACCGCGACGACCTGTCCGGCACCGGGCGTCTTCGCGCCCAATGGCGTCCTGAACGGCACCGGCCTGCCGGGCGGGTGCACGCGCGACCTGGTCCACCGCTACTACCAGGAGCCGTACCAGCTCGACAACGGCAAGCAGGACCGCTACGTCACCGCCAGCGACGCCGTCGGGCTCACGATGGGCTACTACGACACCCAGAAACTTCCCATCTACACCTATCTGCACGCCGCGGGCCATCCGCGCTACGCGATCGCCGACATGTTCTTCCAGTCGGCGTTCGGCGGCTCGTTCCTCAACCATCAGTGGCTGATCGCGGCGCGCACGCCCGGGTGGCCGAACGCGCTCAACGACGGCAGCGCCGACGACCTGCACTCCGTGCTGGACGCCAGCGGGATGCCGACCAGCACGCCGCTGTACACCTCGACGGTCAACGGCGATCGCGCGCTGACGCAGTCCTGCGCCCCACCCGCCAACCGCGCCCCGCTGCAGCCGGCCTACACGTGCGGTGACTTCGCCGTCAACACGACGCAGCCGCCGTATCAGCCCTACGCGCCGGGGACGGCGCCGGCCCGGCGGCTACCGCCGCAGACGACGCCGACGATCGGCGACCGCCTGAGCGCCAAGGGCGTCGACTGGGCGTGGTACTCGGGCGGCTGGTCGAACGCCAACGGCGACGTCGGCGGCCCCGGCTGGACGAACGGCACCGGCACGACCTGCACCGACCCGGACACCGCCACCGGCGCCGTCTTCCCCAACTGCCCGGGCAAGCTGTTCCAGTACCACCACCAGCCGTTCAACTACTTCGCCAGCTTCGCGCCCGGGACCGCCGCGCGCACCGCGCACCTGCGCGACGAGCAGGAGTTCATCGCCGCCGCGAACGGCTCCCGGACGAGCTGTGCGCTGAAGCCCGTCAGCTTCATCAAGCCCCAGGGCGCCGAGAACGAGCATCCGGGCTATGCCAGCGTCACGCAGGGCGGCGACCACCTGGTCAGCCTGCTCAAGGCGATCAACGGCAGCGCCTGCGCCAAGGACACGATGGTCATCGTCACCTACGACGAGTTCGGCGGGCAGTGGGATCACGTCCCGCCGCCCGGGCAGGGCGGCGCGCCGGGCCCGCACGACCAGTGGGGGCCGGGAACGCGCATCCCCGCGCTCGTCGTCGCGCCCCAGCTGCGCGGTGACTTCGTGGTCGACCACACGAGCTATGACACGACCTCGATCCTGACGACGATCGAGCAGCGCTTCGGGCTCGACGCCGTGGCGACGCGCGACGCGCAGGTCAACAGCCTCGCCAACGTGTTCGACCAGCACGGCGTCAACGGCGACAGCACGCCCGTCGACGGCGGCGTCAGCGGCACGGTCCCGGCGACGCTCAGCCTCGCCCTCGGCGTGCCCGCGAGCTTCGGGCCGTTCACGCCGGGTGTCACGAAGACCTACGAGGCCTCGACGAGCGCCACCGTCACCTCGACGGCGGGCGACGCCACGCTCTCCGTCGCCGACCCCAGCACAAACGCCACCGGCCACCTCGTCAACGGCACGTTCTCCCTGCCACAGCCGCTGCAGGCCCGCGCCCGCAACGCCGCGAACACCGGCACCGCGTACAACAACGTCGGCTCCAGCGCGTCGCCGCTGAACCTCCTCACCTACAGCGGCCCCGTGTCCAACGACGCGGTGACGCTGCAGTTCAGCCAGCTCATCAACTCGGGCGACCCGCTCCGCACCGGCACCTACAGCAAGACCCTGACCTTCACCCTCTCGACGACGAACCCGTGAGCGTGCGCGCCGGCCGCCGCCCCCGCGCGGCGGCCGGCGCCGGTCCCCTGCCCGCTGCCCGGCGGCGGACTGTCGACTCGCTCTTCGGATGCGCTACCAATGAGTCCGGTGGCGGACGTGACCCTCTACACCAAGCCGATGTGCCGGCACGGCTTCCGCGCCAAGCGGCGCTTGCGTCGTCACGGCGTCACGATCCACGAGATCCACTGCTGAGAACTCCGCCAGCGGTGGGGGGTGGCAAGGAAAACCTCACCCAGAGGACGGTTTTCCTGTCCACCCCCGCCGAACCGGTCAGCGCGCCGCCGTCGTGAAGTGCGGATATCGTCGCGCCGTGCTCGACGCGGGTCGAACTCGCCGCCGCCCACACTGGCCGGCGACCCCGCTCGTCGAGTGCCCGCAGATCCTCGACGGCCGCTCGCAGGCCCAGGTGAAGGCCCTGCTCGGCGCCGCCGACGACGATCGCGGGATCGACGACTGGATCTACGACCTCGGCACCGTCGACGCGAGCCTGTTCGGCAACTTCCTCTCTGCCATGCCGACCCTTGTCGTCCGATTCGACGCATCGAACCGCGTCACCGGCGTCACCGCTGTCGGCATCGATTAGAGGCGTCTACCGGCGCTTGTCGGCCTGCTTGGAGATCGCGGCGAGCTTGCGCTTGGCGTTGGCGAGGCGTTCGGCGTACGGCGCCTTAGGCGCGTCGGGGGAGGGAACGCAGTAGGCGATCGCCAGCAGCGAGCCGTCGGCGAGCTCGGGGTTGTCCGGGTCCGCCCAGTTGACGCCTGAGACGAGCCACGCGCCGTTCTCCTGATCCGGGGCGTTGTAGTAGACCTCGCCGAGAGAGACGACGTTCTGGAAGAAGCCACCTGAGACGACGGTCTGGCCGTCCGGGCACACGGCCTCGGCGTCGGCGAGCCACTCGTCGTCCGAGGAGCCGTTCGGCACGACGTCGCCCACGACGCGAGTGACGTTCGCGACGCCGCCTGCTCCCGGGTCGCCCTTCGGCCCCTGGACGCCCGGGTCACCCTTGTCGCCCTTCGCACCCGGATCGCCCTTGTCGCCCTTCGCACCCGCAGCGCCTGCCGCGCCCGTGTCGCCCTTGGGACCCTGTTCGCCCGGATCGCCCTTGTCGCCCTTGGCCCCCGCACCGGGGGAGCCGAGGACGTTCGTGCCCGGGTCGCCCTTCGGGCCGGCGGGGCCGGCCGGGCCGGTGGCGCCCGCGGGGCCGGCGGGCCCGGTCATCCCATTCCGCGCCGAGGCGGACAGGTTGGCGGTGGAGATCGTGCCGGCCTTGATGTCCTTGGACGTGATCGTGCCGTCCTTGATCTGCGCGCTGGTGATCTGGCCCGCGGCGTAGGCCCCTCCGCCGCCCGCGAGCATGCCGACCAGTGCGATGCTCACGCCCGCTTTGACCCCGTGCAGCTTCATAGTCCCTTCCCTCCGATTCGGGTACCGGGGGACCGTATAGGCGGAGTCGGATTGGTGTGACGATCCGCTACACATCAGGGCAATGGCGCACGCGATCGAGGTCTCTGGGCTGACGAAACGGTTCGGAGAGGTGCTGGCCGTGGACAATCTGTCGTTCACGGCAGACGAGGGCCGAGTGGTCGGATTTCTCGGACCGAACGGAGCGGGGAAGACGACGACCCTGCGGATGCTGCTCGGGCTGGTGAATCCGACGGCGGGCAGCGCGACGGTGCAGGGGACGAACTACGTCGAGCTCAGCGACCCGGTGCACACGGTGGGCGCGGTGCTGGACGGCGGGATGCTGCATCCGGGGCGCAGCGGCCGGAACCACCTGCGCGCGCTCGCACGCGCGGCAAAGGTCCCCGACCAGCGGGTGGACGAACTGCTGCAACTCGTGGCGCTCTCCGACGCGGCCAACCGACGGGCGGGTGGGTACTCGCTCGGCATGCGCCAGCGGCTCGGCCTGGCGGCGGCGCTGTTGGGCGACCCGAAGGTGCTGATCCTCGACGAACCGGCCAACGGCCTGGACCCGCAGGGGATCCGGTGGCTGCGGGACTTCCTGAGGACCCTCGCCAAAGAGGGACGGGCGATCCTCGTCTCCAGCCACGTGCTCGCCGAGGTCTCGCAGACCGCGGATGACGTGGTGGTGATCAACCACGGCAAGTCGATCGCGCAGGCGCCGCTCAATGAGCTCATGTCGCGCAGCGGCGGCGGGATGAAGGTCGCCGGCCCGGACGTGCGCAAGCTCGGCGACATCCTCTTCCAGCAGGGCGCGGACGTCACCGGCGACAGCGCCGAGATCCTCGTCCGCGACCGAACGGGGGAGCAGATCGGCCGCGTGGTCGCCGAGCACCAACTCGTGATCGCGGAGCTGACGCCGGTCGGGTCCAGCCTCGAAGAGGTCTATCTCGAGCTCACCGGATCGACCGGAGGACCGTCATGATCGCCGCGGAGATCTTCAAGCTGCGCACGACGCGCACGTTCTATGGGCTCGTCGGCGCCTCGCTGGGCCTGGTGCTGGTGATCGTGATCCTGGTCACCGCGCTCGTGAACTTCAGCCCGTCCGACAAGCCGCTGGAGGACATGCTCAACGTGGCCGGGTTCGTCCAGCCGTTCGCGCTGGTGCTCGGCATCCTGGCCGTCACCAGCGAGTTCCGCCACGGAACGATCACGCCGAGCCTGCTGGTCACGCCGGACCGGGTGAAGCTCACGCTCGCAAAGCTCGTGGCGACGCTGCTGATCTGTCTCGCGCTCGGGCTGGTGACGGTCGTGCTGGTGGTCGGGATCGTGAAGGGGATCGGCTCCGCGCGCGACCTCGACACGTCCGGGGACGTCGGGTCGAAGGTCATCGGCGCGACGCTCGCGGTCGGGCTGTGGGGCGCGCTCGGCGTCGGGCTCGGCGCGCTCGTGCGCAACCAGGTGGGCGCGATCGTCGGTTCGCTGGTCTACATCTTCGTGCTCGAGAACCTGCTCCAGATCATCCCGAAGTTCGGCGACCAGCTCGCCAAGTACGGTCTCGGCGGCGTGTCGGGCGCGCTGTTCGGCGTCGACTCCGACAGCGGCGACATGCTCGGCCAGGTGCCAGGCGGTCTGCTGTTCGCGGGGTACGTCCTGGTCTTCCTGATCGCCGGCATCGCGCTGATGCGCGAACGGGACATCACCGCGTAGATGCGCCTGCGCGCCGCCACCCACGAGGACGCCCGGGCGGCGACGGAGCTCTTCATCGCGGGCGACGTCGAGGAGGTCGGCGAGGTGGACTACAGCCTCGGCGACCTCCGGGACGAGTGGGGTGAGCTCGACCTGGCCGAGGACACCCTGATCGTCGAGGACGACGAGGGCACGATCGTCGGGGCGGCCCACTTCCGCGGCGGCGACCTGTTCGGCCAGGTCGACCCGACCCGCAACGGCGAGGGCTTCGGCACCGCGATCCTCACTTGGGCGCACGCGCGCGCGACCCGACGCGGCGCCACGAAGATCCGCCAGGGCGTGGGGGACCGCGGCCACGCGAGCCGCGCGCTGCTCGAGGCCCACGGCTACACCAAGGTCCGCAGCTTCTGGCGGATGGAACGCGACACCGTCCCGGGGGAGACCGCCGACGAGCACGGTCTGCGCGCCGCGCAACCCGCCGACGGGGAGCGGCTGCACGCGATCGCCAATCTGGCCTTCGCCCGCGACGACACGTACGAGCCCAAGACACTGGACGCGTGGATGCGCAGCGAGTTCCACGGCCACGACGTCGACCATGCGCTCACCCGCGTGGCCGTCGAGCGCGACGCGCCCATCGGCTTCGCGCTCGCGCGCCGGTGGGAACACGACACGATCTACATCCCGCTGTTGGCCGTGCATCCGGACGCGCAGGGCCGGGGGGTCGGCACGCGGCTGCTGTGCGCGGTGTTCGCCGCGAGCGCGGCCGCCGGCCAGCGCCAGGTCCGCCTGAATGTCGCCTCCGACAACCCGAACGCGGTCAAGCTCTACGAGCGGGTGGGGATGCGGCAGGCGTGGCGCGTCGACGACTACCAGAAAGCGCTGCCAGACTAGGTCATCCAATGGGCTCCATCCCGATCAACATTGCCGACCACGTCGGCCGCACGCCGATGGTCCAGTTCGCCCGCCTCGCGCCCGAAGGCGGCGCCGAGGTCTTCGGCAAGCTCGAGATGTTCAACCCCGGCGGGTCGGTCAAGGACCGGATCGGCGTGGCG
This sequence comes from Solirubrobacter soli DSM 22325, assembly GCF_000423665.1. Lineage (GTDB taxonomy): Bacteria > Actinomycetota > Thermoleophilia > Solirubrobacterales > Solirubrobacteraceae > Solirubrobacter > Solirubrobacter soli. Next base: position 335,468 of record NZ_KE384073.1, read on the forward strand.
ATGATCGAGGCCGCGGAGAAGGAGGGCCGGATCGAGCCGGGCCGCACCACGGTCGTCGAGGCGACGAGCGGCAACACCGGCATCGCGCTCGCCTTCGTGTGCGCGGCCAAGGGCTACGAGCTGATCCTCACGCTCCCGCAGGGCATGAGCCGCGAGCGCGAGGGGCTGCTGCGCCTGTACGGCGCGCAGGTGCACATCACCGAGTCGATGGGTGGGATGAACGAGGCGGTCGCCGCGGCGCGTGCGATGGCCCGTGAGAACGACGTCTTCCTGCCCGACCAGTTCTCGAACCCGGCCAACCCGGAGGTCCATCGCCGCACGACCGGCCCGGAGCTGTGGGAGGCGCTCGACGGCGACGTCGACTACCTCGTGGCGGGCGTCGGGACCGGCGGGACGATCACCGGCGCCGGCTCGTTCCTGAAGGAGCAGAACAAGGACATCCAGGTCGTCGCGGTCGAGCCGGCGACGTCGGCGGTCCTGTCGGGGAGGCGGCCCGGCCCGCACAAGATCCAGGGGATCGGCGCGGGGTTCATCCCGCCCGTGCTCCAGCGCGACCTGCTCGACGAGATCATCGCGGTCGACGACGAGGACGCGATCGAGGCCGCCCGCCTCGCCGCGCGCCGTGAAGGCGTGCTGTGCGGGATCTCGTGCGGCGCGGCGCTGCACGCGGCGTTGGAGATCGCCGCCCGGCCCGAGGCGAAGGGCAAGCGGATCGCCGTGATCCTGCCCGACTCGGGCGAGCGCTACGTCTCCACGCCGTTCTTCGCCCCGGAACCGACGCCGGTTTCAGCATGATCCGCGAGGTGGAAGGACCCGCCGGGGCGCCGTGGGAACGGCCGCTGCACGGCACGCTCGACCGCCTGGTGATCGAGTCGGAGGCGCTCGCGGGGAACCCGCTGGGTGACCCGAGCCGCCGGCCGCTGTACGTCTACCGCCCGCCCGGCGTCGAGCACGACCACCCGAAGGCGCTGCCGAGCGTCTACGTGATCCAGGGCTTCACCGGGCAGCTCGACATGTGGTTCATGCGCCAGCCGTTCGAGCCGACGATGATCGAGCGCGTGGACGCGATGTTCACCGGCGGCGGCTGCCCCGACGCGATCGTCGTCTTCGTCGATGCCTGGACGTCCTACGGCGGCTCGCAGTTCATCAACTCGACGGGCACCGGCCGCTACATGGACTACCTCACCGACGAGGTGGTCGAGTTCATCGACACCACGTACCCGACGCTCGCCGACCGCGACCACCGCGGCCTGACGGGCAAGTCCAGCGGCGGCTACGGCGCGATGGTCGTGCCGATGCTGCGCCCCGACGTCTTCGGCGCGCTCGCCAGCCACGCCGGCGACGCGCTCTTCGAGGCGTGCTACGTCCCTGAGTTCCCGCGCGTGGCGAGAGCGTTGCGCGATCACTTCGACGGCGACTGGGACGTCTTCTTCGCCGCCGCGCGCTCCACCGATCCGCCCAGGAACGAGTGGATGGACCTGATCGAGGCCTACGGCTACGCCGCCTGTTACTCGCCTGATCCGCTGAACCCGGGCAAGGCGCTGCTGCCGTTCGACGCCCACGGCCGGCTGGTCGAGGATGTCTGGCAGCAGTGGCTCGCGTGGGACCCGGTGCGGCTGGCGCCCGCCCACGCCGACGCGCTGCGCTCGATGCGCCGCATCTACCTCGACGCGGGCAAGAGCGACGAGTACTTCCTCGACCTCGGCGCGCAGGCCTTCGCGGCCGAGCTCGACAAGCTCCACGTCCCCCACACGATCGAGCTCTTCGAGGGCACCCACGCCCGCCTGACCTACCGGTACCCCGGCGCGATCCGCGAGCTGGTGCTGGCTATCGCCCCGTGAGCGGCACGGCGTCTTCGCGCGCCCAGCTCTCGACCGCCGGCCACGCTCCGTAGCCGGCGTCCGGGTTGATGTGGCCCTGGCCGGGAAGCACGTCCGTCGGCCCGCTGTAGAGGTTCGCCGCGCCCTCCGGGCAGTACGGGTCGTTGTCGGAGCAGACCAGCCGCGCGTTGCCGAGCAGCTCGACCCGCGGCACCGGGAAGAACCCGGCGAGCTCCTCCGGGACGCCCGCCAGCGACGGCGGCGCGACCAGCAGCACCCGCTCGGCCGGGTGGCCCCCGGCGGCGACGTGGTGCAGCCAGAGGATGCAGGCGAGCGAGTGGCAGATGACGATCGGTGGCTCGCCGATCGCCCCCAGCTCCGCGTCGAGCGCGTCCAGCCAGGCCCGCAGCTGCGGGTGGTCGGCGTCGGGAAGATCGGGGTAGTGGACCGCGGCGTCACCGCTGCGCAGTCGTCCGGCCAGCCAGGTCTGCCAGTGCCCGGGGCCGGAACCTTGATAGCCGTGCAAGATCAGGTAACAAGGGCGCCTCATGCCGGCCGCTACCGTACCCGAGATGGTCCACTCACTCGACGTCAGCGCCCTCCGCTGCCCGATGACATGGGTGCGCACCAAGCTGGAGCTCGAACGTCTCGAATCCGGTCAAACGCTTGACGTCAGGCTTCCGCCCGGCGAGGCGATGACGAACGTCCCGGCCTCGGCTCGCGAGGCCGGCCACACCGTCGAACTCCGCGGCGACACCATCCGAATCACCCGCTCATGAGCTCGGGTTCCTCACGACGCGGCCTGTTCCGCGAGCTGGCCGCCGCCGCGGCGCGGGCCGCCATTCCCGACGAGCCCAAGGCACCGAAGCCCAAGCCGCCGCTGCTCAACGAGGGCGAGATGGAGCGCTACAGCCGCCAGCTGCTCCTGCCCGAGTGGACGGAGCTGTCGCAGATCGCGCTGCGTGACGCGAGCGTGCTCGTGGTCGGCGCCGGGGCGCTCGGCTCGCCGGTTGCGCTGTACCTGGCGGGCGCGGGCGTCGGGCGGCTCGGCATCGTCGACGACGACGACGTCGAGATCTCCAACCTGCACCGCCAGCCGCTGCACTTCACGCCCGACGTCGGCGAGCCGAAGGCCGAGTCCGCCGCCGCCAAGCTCCGGTTCCTGAACCCCGACATCGTCGTCGAGTCCTACCGGATGCGGGTCGACGAGACCAACGCCGCCGGGCTGATCGAGGGTCAGGACCTGGTCGTCGACTGCAGTGACACGTTCGCCACCCGCTACGCGATCAACAAGGCCTGCTGCGACCTCGGCATCGACCTGGTCGAGGGCGGCGCGGTGGGGTGGGCCGGTCTGGTGATGACGATCGTCCCCAAGCGCACCGCCTGCTATCGCTGCGCGTTCCCGACCGCGCCTGAGGGCTCGCTGACCTGCGCGCAGGCGGGCATCACGGGCCCCGTCGCGGGGGTGATCGGCTCGCTGCAGGCGCTCGAGGCGCTCAAGTTCCTGACCGGCGCGCAACCGCCGCTGGTCGATGCCTTCCTCAACGTCGACCTGGCGACGATGGAGACGACGCGTGTCACCGTGACACGCAATCCCGATTGCCCGGACTGCGGCGAGTGACGAGCACACTGCGCAAGCTGCGGCTGGACATCGCCTCGGTGCGCGAGCGCGATCCCGCCGCCGAAGGCGTCTCGACGTTCGGCATCCTCACCGCCTACCCCGGCCTGCACGCGCTGCTCGCCTACCGCGTCGCGCACGCGTTGGACGCCGCGAACGTCCCGTTCCTCCCGCGCGCGATCTCCTACGTCTCGCGCGCGCTGACCGGGATCGAGATCCACCCGCGCGCGCTGATCGGCGACGGGCTGTTCATCGACCACGGGATGGGCGTCGTGATCGGGGAGACGGCCGAGATCGGCGCCAACGTGACGATGTACCAGGGCGTGACGCTCGGCGGCACCGGCTTCGAGACCGGCAAGCGCCATCCCACGGTGCAGGACAACGTCACGATCGGCTCGGGCGCGAAGCTGCTGGGTCCGATCACGATCGGCCACGGCGCCAAGATCGGCGCCAACACGGTCGTCATCCACGAGGTTCCGCCGAACTCGACCGTGGTCGGCAATCCGGGACATCCGGTGCGGATCGAAGGCCGCAAGCCGGAGGGCCCGGACGCCGACTGGGTGCACCTGCCCGACCCGATCGCGGATGCCTTGAAGCAGATGGCGACCCGGATCGCGGCGCTGGAGCGCGAGGTCGCGATGCTGCGCGGCGAGGAGCCCGGCGCACCCGCCGAGGTGGTTCCACTGCGCCCCGCGCGTGGCCCGAGCCCCGCGGGCGGGTAGCCTGGGGCCTCGTGCCCTCCTTCTCTCATTCAGTTGAGCTCTCCCAGCCGCCTGAGGCCGTCTTCCCGTGGCTGCTCGAAGAGGACAAGGTCCCGCAATGGACCAGCGACCTGCAGAGCTACTCGGTCGAAGGCCAGCTCGGTCAGGGCGCCCAGGTGCGCCAGAGCCTGAACCTGGCCGGCGGCCTGCGGGTGACGATGGAGATCGTCCGCTACGACCCGCCGCGCGGCGCCGAGACGCGCTTCGAGACCAACGGCGTGAAGGTGACCAGCGCCTACGTGCTCGAGGCCAATGGCGTCGGCACCCGGCTCACGCAGACGCTCGAGGCCAAGGCGAGCGGGCTGACCGGGCGGATGCTGATCCCGGTCGTCCAAGGCCGCCTCGAGCAGAAGCTGACCGCCGACCTCGAGCGCCTGCGCGGGGTCTTGGAAGGCTGACGATGCGCGCGCTCGCCGTCCTGCTCTTCGCCCTGCTCGCGCTCGCCGCTCCCGCGCGCGCCGACGTCAAGAGCGCGGCCGACGCGCTCGCCGGCGACCCGGTCTACGTCGACCCGAGCGCGGAGCTGGCCGACCAGGTCGACGCCGACGCGCTGCGGGCGCGGATCAAGTCCGCGGGCGCCGCGCCGCTGTACATCGCGGTGCTGCCGGCGAGCGATCAGACCGGCAGCGCGGGCCGGACGCTGATCGCGCTGCGCCAGGCGACCGGGCGCAAGGGCACCTACGCGCTGGCGGTCGGCAACGACTTCCGCACCCTCGGCGATGGCTTCAACGCCGCCGCCGCGGGCCAGACCGCGCGCAGCGCCCACCCGAACGACCTCCAAGCGACCCTGGAGCAGTTCATCGACGCGGCCGGCAAGGCGCAAGACGACGCGGGCGCGGGCGGGAGCGGTGCCGGGGCGCTGATCGCCGTCGTGCTGCTGCTCGTCGTGGTCGGCGGCGGCGCGGCGCTGGTCATCAGCCGCAGACGAGCCCGCGGCGAGGGCGGGGAGGACGGCGTGTCCGAGGTCGGCCACATCGAACAGAACGACGAGTTCGTCCGGCTCGGCGACAGCATCCGCGCGCTCGAGCTCGACGTCACCCTCGGCGATCCGAACCCCGCCGCCAAGGCCGACTACGACCGCGCCGTCGAGGCCTACGCCCGCGCCAACGAGTACAACGCCAAGGGCGCCACCACCGCCGCCGACCGGGCCCTCGACGAGGGCCTCGCCGCGATCGCCTCCGCGCGCGAACGGCTCGCCGGCCGCCGCTGAATCTGTCAACGGTGCGCGACGTTAGGTCCGTGCGCGCACCCTAACGCGGTGCTCATTAGCAAGGCCGGTTTCGACTTTTGTAGGCAGAGGCAGCGAAAGATCTTGGCCGGATCCGCGGCGTGAAAAGGGCACGCCCCGCCTCATCTGACCTTCCGGCCGCACAAGGGAGGCACACATGTCCACGCGCTTCGGTCGCGGCGTGCTCGCCGCGACGTTGCTCACCGCTGCCCTCGCGGCGGCGCCGATGCCCGCGCACGCACAGGGCAAGGCCTGACCGTGCTCCCGCACCAGACCGGCACCGGCATGGACGCCGGCAAGGCCCGCGGGTCCAACGTCTGGTACAGCCGCGGCAACCTGGGCAACGGCTGCCCCGAGTTCCCGCGCGAGCGGGGCGCGGACGGCGCCCCGAACTATGGCGCCACACCGCGCCAGCTGTGCCCGTACGCGACCGCCAACGGCGCGACGATCGTGGACGGCCCGCTCTACCGCTACGACGTGGGCTCGAGCGACGACTCGCGCCGCTGGCCCGCCTATTGGGACGGCCGCTGGTTCCTGCACAACCACGGCGACGCGGACGGCGCGACGGCGTCCAAGACCATCCGCGTGGTCGTCGGCTGATCCACAGTCGGAACCTAAAGGGGCCTGACCCCTTTAGGTTCCGACGACGTAGTCGCGGCGATGGTCCTCGTCGCCCGTGGAGATCACGAGTCGCTCACCGACGCTCCGGATGTCGACGTGCTCGCCGGTGAAGCGCACGAGCCGTTTGCCGGTGCGGCGGTCGTGGACCTCGGCGCCGTCGCGATCGCCGCGGCCGAACGCCGGCTGGTCGCTCTCCCAGCCGACCTGGGCCGCGGTGGCCGCGGCCGAGAAGACCTCCAGGTCACCGGTGTCGTAGACGCGTCCGTCGGCCTGCAGCGCGTCGCCGTCGACGGTCTTGACCACGACCGGAGTCCGCGCAGGGACACCGTCGCGTGCCGTCTCGGCGGTCACCGCCGCGGGCGGCGGATCCACCACGTCGACCGCTCCTTGCAGCCGTCGCGGGGTCTCGGTCAGCTTGCCGGTGCGCGGGTCGACGGTGCGCAGCCGGTCGCCCGAGACCAGCAACGGGAGCCGGTACACGGTGCGCGTGAGCAGCACGCTGCCGTCCGGCAGCCCGACCGTGGTCAACAGCCCTTCCGCGCTGCGCACCGCATGGTCGCCGTCGCCGTCGCGGCGCCACAGCTCACGGCCCGTGAACGCGTCGGTGGCCCACAGGTCGCCGCCGAACTCCGAGTGCACGACCGTCGAGCCCGTCACCGCCGTCGCGTCTTCGCCGCGCTCGAGCACCCGACCGTCCTCCAATGCCCGCACCTCGTAGTGCTCGCCCCGCTTCCCGCTGCGCAGGACCACGATGCTCGCCGGCCACAGCGCCCCGGTCGTCCCCGCCTGTGTCCTCGGGGCGCCCAGCCAGGGCTCCGAGGAACGCGCCGCGTCCGCGCGCCAGCGCAGCGTCCCGTCGGGCACCGCGTGCGCCTCCACGACACAGTCGCCGTCGTCGCAGCGCTCGAGCGCGAACACGTCGGACGACGCGACCGCCGGGATGCCCGAGTCGCCGCGCGGGTCGCGCCAGCGTTGCTTGCCCGTGGCGAGGTCCACGCCGGAGAGCCGGCCGCCGCGATCGTGCACGATCAGCACGCCGCCGACGCGCTGGACGCCGAACTGCGAGGACTCGTTCGGCGTCTCGGCCAGCCGCACCCGCCAGCGCTGCTTCCCCGTGGCGAGGTCGCGCCCGGTGAGCACGTGCCCGCCATCGTCGCGCGTGACGGCGTAGCCGGCCTCCGCCAGCACGATCCCCTCGCCCTCCGGCACCGCCCACGCGATCCCCTGACGGTTGCGGATGTGGTCGACGACCAGCGGGGCGAGCAGCAGCGCGAGCGCCGCCGCGATCCCCGCCGCGGCGATGAGTCGGCCGCGCCGCGCGATCACGCCCGCGGCCGCGAGGCACGCGGCACCGACGAGCAGCGGGATCAGCCCCAAGCCTGCGGCGGGCAGCACGACGCCGACGACGACGCCCACGACGGCGAGCGCTACGGAAAACAGGCGCATCGGGGCGGTATGCCCACCCGGATCACGCGCTAGTCGACGAGGCCGTAGATAAAGGGGCCTGACCCCTTTAGGTTTTCGCGCGTGGACGCATTGAAGACGACGCCGACGGTCGAGGGGGTCGCCTCCGAGCTCGGCAACGCCGGGCCGGTGCCCGCGCAGCGCGTCGTCGACGCGATCCTGTCGCGCCACACGCACGACTACCCGGTGCGGGTGATCGAGTGGCCCGCCGCGTCGCGGGTCGAACCGGTCGATCGCTGGCTGGCCGAGGCGCGCGAGCTGCTGACCGTGCCCGCCCACCCCGAGCTGCACGGCCGCGCCGTGATCCTCGCTCTCGCGCTGGCGGACCCGGTCGCGGGGCGTGAGATCGTCCGCTCCGGCCTCTGGTTCGGGCTGACCGAGCAGCTTCCGGCGCGGTTCGTCGAGGGTCTGACGCCGCTCGGCCTGCAGCGGCTGGAGACGATCCCGCTGCTGGCGGCGATCACTGGCGTCGCGATGGGCACCGCGCAGCTCGACGCGCGGATCAATGACTTGGCGTTCAACCCGAGCGGCCAGCTGATCCTCGTCGGAACGGATCGCGGTTGGACGCTGGTGACGCGCTCCTACCGCCGCCAGGTACGGCGTCGCGACACCCCCAGCCCGGTCTTCAGGGTCGGCTGGACGGCCGACGGGCGCGAACTCCTCGTGGGACGCTCGGGGATCATCGAGATCGATGCGCTGCGCCCGCCGCCGAGAGGCCGGGTATCGCAGGCGTGGCTCGACGGGCGCTCCCAGACGGTGGTGGGTGATGGCTCCGTCCGGGTCGTCGATCCGGCCGGTGCGGTGCTGGGCGAGATCGGCGGCACGGCGACGGACGTGGCGCTCAGCGTCGACGGTGCGACGATCGCCACGCGCGACGACTCCCGCATCGCGCTGTGGGACGTCGCCTCCGGGCGCCAGTACTGGTCGGTGCCGTGTGACGGCGCGGCGCCGCTGGCGATCAGCCCCGACGGGACGCGGATCGCCGCCGCAGGCGCACGCGGCACGCTCTTGGACGCCGCCACGGGGGAGCGGGTCCAGGAGCTCGCGGAACGCGTCGATCACGTCGTGTTCTCCGACGACGGGACGCGCCTGGCGATGGGGTGCGCGGACGGCAGCGTGTACGTCGCCAACCCCGAGACAGGGATGGCGATCGCCCAGCTGGCGGTGACCTCGCCGGTCACGGCGTTGCGCTACGCGCAGGACGGCGAGCAGCTCGTAGCGGGCACCGAGGGCGGCCTGCTGGTGGCGTGGGCGGGGGACTTCCAGCCGCTCGTCCGCCGCGAGCTGACGGCGTACAGCGCCGATGACACCCGCGTGGCCGAGGACCGCACGCAGCGGTTGCCGATCGACCCGGACGTCGACGCGCTCGCGGCGCTGCTCGCCGCGCGCACGGTCGACCCGCCGCTCTCGGTGGGTCTGTTCGGCGACTGGGGGAGCGGCAAGACGTTCTTCATGCGGCGGCTGCGGGGACGGGTGGCGGAGCTCGCCGGCGACGCGCGCGACTCCGGCCAGATGCAGAAGGACGTCGCGTGGCACAAGCGGATCGTGCAGATCGAGTTCAACGCCTGGCACTACGCCGAGGGGAACCTGTGGGCGAGCCTGGTCGAGCACATCCTCGGCAACCTGCGACTGTCCGAGGACGAGGACGAGGACGTCGTGGAGCGGCGGCGGAACGCGGTCGAGCGGCAGATCGTCACCCAGCAGCAGGTGGTCGCCGACGCGCGCGACGACGTCGCGCAGACACTGCGCGATGTCAATGAGGAACGCGCGGCGCTCGAGGAGGAGCTGGCCGAGCTCGATGCCACGGACCCGTTGCGCGAGGTGGCGGCGCCCGCGGTGCGCAAGGCGGTCGCCGATGCGGTCCTGACGCCGGTCGCGGGCGACACGTTCGCGCAGTTGGAGGCCGCGCTCGACGACACCCGCGCCGTGCTCGACCGCGGCACCGAGGTGCTGACCCCGCTCGTCCGCGCCCCCGATCACAAGCGGCGGCTCGCGTGGCTCGCGCTGGCGCTGCTCGCCGCGCCGGTGGTCGCCTGGGTCGTGGCCCGGTTCGCGCCCGAGATCGACGGCCTGGCCGGGGTCGTCGCGGGGCTCGGCGGCCTCGCCGCGTGGCTGCAGCGACAGGCCGCCTGGACGCAAGCGAGGCTCGACGACGTCCAACAGGCGAAGGAGCAGCTCGAGGCGCCGCTGCGTGAGGCGCGCGAGCGCCACGAGGAGGCGATCCGCGCCAAGCAGCTCGCGTACGACGCCGCGGAGCGCAAGGCGCAGGAGGAGCAGGCCAAGCTCGTCGCGCTCGAGCACGAGCTGAAGGTCACGACGCCGTCGCGGATGCTCGCGCGCCTGATCGCCGATCGGGTCGAGTCCGACGACTACCGACGCCACCTCGGGGTGCTCGCGCTCGTGCGCAAGGACTTCGAGGCGATGTCGGACTACCTGCGGATCGGCGCGGGGGAGATCGAGGCCTACGAGACGCTCGAGGAGGAGGAGGCCGACGATGACGCGCGGGTCGGGCGGATCGTGCTCTACATCGACGACCTCGACCGCTGCGAGCCCGACCAGGTCGTCGCCGTCCTGCAGGCCGTGCACCTGCTGCTGGCGTTCCCGCTGTTCACGGTCGTCGTCGGCGTCGACGTGCGCTGGGTCGAGCGGGCGCTGCGGCTGCACCACAAGCACCTGCTCGACCCCGAGGGCGGCGCCGAGCCGCGTGACTACCTCGAGAAGATCTTCCAGATCCCGTTCTGGCTCGAGCCGCTGGACGCCGACGCGTCGCGGGCGATGCTGCGCGGGATGCTCGGCGCGACCGCGCGCCGCGGCACCGCACCGGCGGCGCCGGACGTGGCCGCCGCGACGGACGGGCCGGCGTCCACGCCCGCGCGGACCGGGACGATCGGCGCGGACACGTCGCAGGGCAACGGAGCCACGCCGACCACGGGCGAGCGACCCGCGCCGCTCCGGCCGCCGCCGCCCGCGCCGCGCGACCTGCAGCCGCCGGGCCTCGAGATCACCGACGACGAGCTGGCCGCGATGGACGAGCTCGCGTGGCTGCTCAACCGCTCACCGCGCGCGCTCAAGCGCTTCCTGAACACCTACCGGCTGATCAAGGTGCGCGCCGAGGACCCGGCCGAGTTCATGCGCGAGGCCGAGCCGATCGCGCCCTACAAGGCGACGCTGCTCCTGCTCGCGCACGCGACCGGGCGACCGAGGACCGCGGGCGCGCTCCTGGACGCGATCCTCAGAGACGATCCGGGGGAGGTGACGAGCCCCTGGCCGGTGCAGATGCCGTCGCTGAAGCCATACGCCGAGGAGGTCGTGCGCTTCACCTTCCACTGGCATCAATCGATGTACTCGTAGGCGGGCAGCGTCAGGAAGTCCGGGAACTCGTCCGAGAGCGCGACCTTCTCGAAGATGGCGCGCGTCTCGTCCGGGCGCCCCTTCTGCCAGGTCTCGTCGCCCACCTCGGCGCGGATCTTCTCCATCTCCTCGTCGAGGATCCGCCGCACATGGTCGCGGTCGAAGCGACCGTGGCGCACCCACTGCCAGATCTGGGAGCGGGAGATCTCGGCCGTGGCGGCGTCCTCCATCAGGTTGTTGATGCCGGCCGCGCCGCGCCCGCCGAGCCAGAACGAGATGTACTGGAAGCCGACGTTGACGTCCGAGCGCAGGCCCTCCTCGGTGATCTCGCCCGGGGTGGAGGCGGCGTCGAGCAGCTGCTCCGGTGTGACATCGACGTCGTAGCGCTGCTTGTCGATCTGGTTCGGGCGGTTGCCGAGCACGTCGTCGAACGCCTTCAGGGCGACGTCGACGACGTCGGGGTGCGCGACCCAGGTGCCGTCGAACCCGGCCTTGGCCTCGCGCTCCTTGTCGGCCTTGACGGCCTCGATCGCGCGCTGGTTGGCCTCCGCGTCCTTCCTTGACGGGATGAGCGCCGCCATGCCGCCCATCGCGAAGGCGCCGTGCTCGTGGCACGTCTTGACCAGCAGCTCGGTGTAGGCCCGCATGAACGGGACGGTCATCTTGACGTCGTTGCGGTCCGGGAGCACGAAGTCCGGGTCGTCGCGGAAGACCTTGATCATCGAGAAGATGTAGTCCCAGCGGCCGGCGTTGAGCCCGTAGGAGTGCTCGCCGAGGGCGTGGATGATCTCGGCCATCTGGAACGCCGCGGGCAGCGTCTCGATCAGCACCGTGGCGCGGATCAGTCCGGCAGGCAACCCGAGCGCTTCGCGTGTGAACGTGAAGACGTCGTTCCAGAGCCCCGCCTCGAGGTGGTGCTCCATCTTCGGCAGGTAGAGGTACAGACCCCGGTTTCGCTCCGCCAACCGCGGCCCGCTGTGGAACGCGTACAACCCGAAGTCCATGAACGCGCCGGCGACGGGCTCACCGCCGACCGTGATGTGCTTCTCCGGGAGATGCCACCCGCGCGGGCGCACGAGCAGCGTCGCAGGGTTGTCGATCAGCTCGTAGTGGCGGCCGTCGGCGCCGTCGTAGGTGATCGTGCCCTCGATCGCGTCGATCAGGTTCACGTGACCCTCGACCTGGTTGCGCCAGGTGGGGGAGTTCGCGTCCTCGAAGTCCGCCATGAAGCCCTTGGCGCCGCTGTTGAGGGCGTTGATGACGAGCTTGCGGTCGGTCGGGCCGGTGATCTCGGCGCGGCGGTCCTCGTAGTCCGGGCGGGGCGGCGGGACCTGCCAGTCGCCGCGGCGGATCTCCTCGGTCTCGTCGAGGAACCCGGACGGTGCGCCGCGCTCCGCGCGCGCCTGCAGCAGCTCGGCGCGGCGGGCGCCGAAGCGCTCCTGCAGCTCGCCCACAAAGGCCAGCGCGTCGGCGGACAGGATCGTCTCGAGCGACTCGTCGGGGGGTGCTGCGGACTGGACCTTCACGGCTTCACTCCTCGCAGTGACATGTCGAGCAGGGTCATCGGGTGATAGATGGGGAGGTCGAGGTGCTTGGCGATCTGCAGCGCGCAGCCCGGGTTGGCGGCGGCGATCGCCTCGGCGCCGGTCGCGCGCAGGTTCTCGGCCTTGCGCGCGCCGAGCTTCGCCGCGGCCTCGGGCTGCAAGAGGTTGTAGATGCCGGCCGACCCGCAGCAGAGCTCCCACTCGGCGGGCTCGAGCAGCTCCAGGCCGGGGATGCCGCGCAGCAGCTCACGCGGCTGCAGGCGGACCTTCTGCGCGTGCGCGAGGTGACAGGCGTCGTGGTAGGCGGCGCGCAGCTCGATCGGCTTGCGCACGGCCTGCGGCTCCTCGCTCGCCAGCAGCTCGTGCACGTCGACGACCTTGGCGGAGAACTCGCGCGCGCGGTCGGTGTCGAGGATGTGGCCGTAGTCCTTCATCACCGAGCCGCAGCCGGCGACGTTGGTGACGATGCGGTCATAGCCCTCGTAGGCGGCGATCGTCGCCTCGGCGAGCGGGATTGCCTCCTCGTCGACGCCCGCGTGCATCTGCAGCGCGCCGCAGCAGCGCGGGGAGCGCGGCGCGTGGACCTCCCAGCCCTCGGCGGACAACACCCGCAGCGTGGCCGCGTTGACATCGCCGAAGAACACGCGCTGGATGCAGCCCTGCATGAACGCGACGGTCCCGCGCTTGACCGGAGCGGCCGACGTCTTGTGCTTCGCCAGCGGGCGGTAGGAGGCCTTCGCGGGCGCGAGCGCGAGCATCGCCCGCAGCCGCTCGACCGGCACCAGCGGCGCGAGCTTCGGGCCGAGCTTGGCCCCGGGCGCGAGCGCGCGCAGCCGGGCCGGGTGGGTGAAGACGGCGAAGATCGCGCGCCGGTAGGCGCGCTCCTGCCAGGAGCGCGCCTCGGAATGCTCGATCTGCGGCCGCACTTGCTCGATCAGCTTGTCGTACTGCACGCCGGACGGGCACGCCGTCACACACGCCATGCAGCCCAGGCAGCGGTCGAAGTGGGTGACCATCTCGGGCGAGATCGCCGACGCCTCCTCGTGCCCGATCCGCATCAGCACGATCCGCCCGCGCGGCGAGTCCATCTCCTCCTCGAAGACCGCGTAGGACGGGCAGGTCGGCAGGCAGAACCCGCAGTGCACGCAGTCCTTGATCAGCTCCGGATCGGGCGGCTGGCGCTCGAGATCCCAGGCGGTGCTCATATTCCTCCTACGAACGTGCCGGGACGGAAGATCCGGGCCGGGTCGAAGCGCGCTTTGAGCCGTTCCATGACGGCCTGACCGGGCACCGCTTCGGCCACCTCGGTGACACCGTCGAGGACGACGCAATGCCGCGGAGCGAGCGCCTGGCGGATCGCGGCGATGCGGGAGGCGTCCGGCAGCGCGATCCACGACAGCCCGAGCGCGGCGCGCGAGATCACGGTCCCGTCGCCGGCCGCGCGGATCACGTCCGCGAGGTCCGTCGGGCGGCCGGAGACCTTCACGACGACGGTGCCGCGCTGCAGCGCGCGCACGGTCTCCCAGTCGACGTCGGCGGGCTCGCCGATGCGCCGCGCGGCGTCCTCGGCGGCGGCGCCCGAGAACTCCACCAGGAGCTGCCCGCGCCCGTCCCGCCAAACGGCGTCGAACCGGTCGGCCTCGAGCGGCAGGCGCGCGAGCTCGATCGCCTTGGCCGCGAGCGCGTCCGGGTCGTCGAAGTCGAACGCGACGGTGGCCGTCCGCGTCGGCAGCGGGTGCAGGCGCACACTCACCGTGGCGATCAGGCCCAGCGTGCCGAAGGACCCGGCGAACAGCTTCGCGAGGTCATAGCCGGCGACGTTCTTGATCACCTTGCCGCCGGACTTGGCGACGGTGCCGTCGCTCAAGACCACGCTCGTCCCCACGACGAGGTCGCGCACGCCGCCGTAGCGGTGGCGCAGCGGGCCGGAGTCGGCCGTCGCGACGATCCCGCCGATCGTCGCGCCGCCGGTGTCCGGCGGGTCCCACGCGAGCCGCTGCCCGTGCTCGGCGAACGTCGCCTGCGCGTCGGCGAACGGCACCCCCGCCTCGAGCACCGCGGTGAAGTCGCCCACGTTGTGCTCGAGGATGCGGTCCAGCCCGCCGGTCTCGAGCGGCTCCTCATCACCCGCGGGCAGCCACGGCTTTGTGCCGCCGCCCACCGGACGGATCGGACGCTCGAGGCCTTTGAGCAGCAAAGCCGCCTCGGCGACGGTGGCCGGCCTCAAAACCGCTCCGCCAGGCCGGCCGCCTCGAGCGGGTGCTCCCGGTAGGGACCCGGCACCTCGCCGCACAGCCGCGGCGTCGGCATCAGCTTGCCCGGGTTCGCCAGCCCCGCGGGGTCGAACGCGCAGCGCAGCCGCTGGAACGCGTCCAGGTCCTCCTCGGCGAACATCTTCGGCATGTGCTTCTTCTTGTCGACGCCGACACCGTGCTCGCCGGTGATCGACCCGCCCGCGTCCAGGCACGCGTCGATGATCAGGCCGCTCAGCTCCTCGGCCTTCTCCGCGTCGCCCTCCTTGCGCCCGTCGTAACAGACCAGCGGGTGCAGGTTGCCGTCGCCCGCGTGGAAGACGTTGGCGACGATCATGTCGTACTCGCGGGCGAGCTCGTCGATGCGCTCGAGCACCTCCGGCAGCTTCGTCCGCGGGATCACGCCGTCCTGGACGAAGTAGTTGGGGGAGATGCGCCCCATCGCCGGGAACGCGGCCTTGCGGGTCTTCCAGAAGAGCTGTCGCTCGGCCTCGTCGCGCGCGACGCGCACGTCGTCGGACCCGTTGCGCTCGCAGATCGCCACGACCTCGTCGAAGCGCGCCTCGCACTCGTGCTGCGATCCGTCGAGCTCGACCAGCAGACACGCGGCCCGGCCGACCGGATACCCGGCGTGCGCCATCTGCTCGGACGCCTCGATCGCCCGCGCGTCCATCATCTCGATCGCGCCCGGGACGACACCGCCGCCGACGATCTCGCTCACCGCCTCGCCCGCCGCGAGCGTCGAGTCGAAGAACGCCACCAGGGTCCGCACCGCCTCCGGCGACGGAACCACGCGGAGCCAGATCTTGGTCGCGACGCCCAACGTCCCCTCGCTGCCCACGAACGCGCCGAGCAGGTCGTAGCCGGGCGCGTCGAGCTCGTAGCCGCCGACCTGGATCAGCTCGCCGTCGCCGAGCACGATCTCGAGGCCGGTGACGTAGTTGGTCGTGAACCCGTACTTGAAGCAGTGCGCGCCGCCGGAGTTCTCGGCGACGTTGCCGCCGATCGAGCAGACGATCTGCGACGACGGGTCCGGGGGATAGAAGAACCCCGGCCCGACCGCGGCCGACACGTTCGCGTTGGTCACGCCCGGCTCGACGCACACCCGCCCGTTGTCGAGGTCGATCTCGAGGACGCGCTTCATCCGCGAGAGCACGACCAAAACGCCGTCCTTGACGGGGAGCGCGCCGCCGGACAGCCCGGATCCTGCCCCGCGCGCCACCCACGGCACACCCGCCGCCGCGCACGCCCGCACGACGGCCTGGACCTGTTCGGTGCTGTTCGGCAGCACCGCCGCGGCGGGCGAGGCGTGGTACTGCAGCAGCCCGTCGGACTCATAGGTACGCAGCTGGTGCTCAGCCGTGTAGATCCACTCGTCGCCGACGATCTCCGTGAGCTCGCCGATTAGACGACCATCCATGACAACACCGCCGTCGATTGCAGATACACCAGGACGCACATGATCAGGAGCAGCAGCAGGCTCCACCCGATGACCTTACGGAACAGGTCGCCCTCTTGACCACCGAGACCGACGGCGGCCGCCCCGATCGCGAGGTTCTGCGGCGAGATCATCTTGCCCAGCACGCCGCCTGACGAGTTCGCGCTCGCCAACAACGTCGGGTCAAGGCCCGCCTCCTTGGCGGCGCTGACCTGCAGCACCCCGAACAGCGAGTTCGACGAGGTGTCCGAGCCGGTCACCGCGGTGCCCAGCCAGCCGATGATCGGCGACAGGAACGCCAGCACCCCGCCCGCGCCCGCGATCCAGTTGCCGATCGTCAGCGTCTGCGCGCTGAGGTTCATCACGTACGCGAGGCCGAGCACGGCGGCGACGGTCAGCGTCGCCCACTTGAGCTGGTCGAGCGTGCGGCCGTAGGCGCGCACAGCGGCCGCGGGGGAGATGCGCAGGTAGAGCATCGTCAGCAGCCCGCAGAGCAAGAGCAGCGTGCCGGCGGCGGGCAGCCAGTTGAACTTGTACGTGACCGCGGACGGTGCCTCGCCCTTGGCGTTGAGGATGTCCAGCCCGGGCCACGCGAACTCGGTCGAGCCCTTGGCGATGAGGTCCTTGACCGGACCCCACTGGGCGAGACCGAAGACGACGATGATGATGACGTAGGGCATGTACGCGGCGATCACGTCGGCGCGTGAGTCCGGCCCGCGGCCCTCGCGGCGCCTGACCGCCGCCTCGTGCGCGGCGTCCGCGGTCGCGGCGCCGGCGATCATCGGTCCGCTTCGCCCAGCGCGCTCGCCAACGAGCGGCGTGCTCGGGTGCCAGACGCGCAGGAAGACGACCATCGCACCCACCGACAGCAGCGACGCCACGATGTCGGTCAGCTCGACCGAGAGGTAGTTCGAGCACGCGAACTGCCCGATCGCGAACGCGACACCGCCCGTCATCGCCGCCGGCCACACGGCCTTGATCCCGCGCCGGCCGTCGACCATGCCGACCAGGATGAGCGGGACGAACAGCGCCAGCAGCGGCGTCTGGCGGCCGACCATCGCACCCAGGTCCTCCTTGGGGATGTCCGTCAGGCCCGCGAGCGTGACGATCGGGATCGCGATCGCGCCGAACGCGACCGGCGCGGTGTTGGCCACCAGCGCCACCGAGGCGGCCTTGATCGGCCTGAAGCCGAACGCCACCAGCATCGTCGCGGTGATCGCCACCGGCGTCCCGAAGCCGGCCAGCGCCTCCAGCAGCGCGCCGAACGAGAACGCGATGATCACGGCCTGGATGCGCTGGTCGTCCGAGATCGACCCGAACGAGCGCCGCAGCACCGCGAAGTGCCCGGACTCCTCGGTCATCTGGAAGATCCAGATGGCGTTCCAGACGATCCACATGATCGGGAACAGCCCGAACGCCGCGCCCTCCAAGCCCGCGTCGACCGCTTGACCGACCGGCATCGAGTAGACGATCACCGCGACGAGGATCGCCCCCAGCAGCGACAGCAGCCCGGCCCAATGCGACTTGAGCTTGAGCCCGCCCAGCAGCAGGAACAGCATCGCCAACGGAACCAGCGCGAACAGGGCACTCACGAACAGCGAGTCGCCGACGGGGTCCAGCACCTGCTTGTACATCTCGCCTCCTCGGGTCTGGAGGCGGCCTACCCACGGGGTGTCACCCCGGAACCGTTAGCGACCCGCGCGCTGAGAGATCTCAACGCCCAACGCGTTGCCGGAATTCACACGATCTGAGACGGTCGCGACGCGTAGCACTGTGCGTACGCCGCTGAAGTGGGGTCCGAAGGGGGATGGTTGATTTTGAGGTATCGGGTACTGCCCGTGCTCGTCAGCGCGGGTGTGCTCTGCTTCGCGCAGAGCGCATACGCAGGGTCCGTCACGGTTGACGACGATCATGCGGATTGTCCGGCCGCGGGCTACACGTCCGTGCAGGCAGCGGTCGACGCGGCCGCTCCGGGCGACACGGTCATCATCTGCCCCGGCCAGTACGTCGAGGGCACGGGTGAGGTCGGCACGAACGCGCTGACGATCTCCAAGAGTTTGACGCTCAAAGGCGCGGGCGCGGATCTCGTGACGATCACGCCGAAGTCGTCCGGCCCGGCGTACGGGCGGATCATGGAGGCCACGCCGGACATCCGCAACGGCCTCGGCGACGTGATCGCGATCGTCGGCACCCCGTCGCAACCAGTTGACGTCGACGTCTCCGGCGTCACGGTCGACGGCTGGGACCCGCAGGGCCGGCCGGTCGCCGTCGAGGCGGGCATCGTCTTCCTCGACGCCAAGGGCTCGGTCAACCGCAGCCACGTCACGAACGTCGTCACCTCCGAGGGCGCTGAGGCGTACAACCGCGCCGGCGGCTACCGCGGCACCCAGCCGGGCATCGGCATCGCGCAGGTCACGAACGCGCTCTACGCGCCCGTGGACGGCGCCCGCCGCCTGGAGATCACCCGCACCCGGGTGGACAAGTACAACAAGATCGGCATCCTGATCGACGGCGCGATCAACGACGCGGCGCCGTTCACGTCGTCCGGCACGGTGGACTGGGGCGTCATCACCGCCAGCCAGGTCATCGGGCGCACGCAGTGCATCAACTACCAGGGCACGGGCAACTGCGGTTTGACCGGCGCCGGTTTCCCGGGCCCGGACACGCTGACCACCGGCCCGCTGTTCGGCCAGGACGGCGTCCGCATCACCGCCGGCTCCTACGCGACGATCGAGAGCTCCACGATCTCGCAGAACCTCGTGCTCGGCACGGGCGCCCCGGTCCGCAACTCGGCGACCAACAACGCCAACCTGTCGCTCGGCTCCGGCGTGCGCTACGTCGGCGCGAAGCTGACCAGCTTCTCGACGGCGACGAGCACGGTGATCTACTCGAAGATCGCCAACAGCAACATCGTCGACAACTCGTACGGCGTGATGAACCTGCAGGCCGACGGCGTCACGCCGCAGACCGGCCTCGTCGTCCCGGTCACGACGAACAACACCTCGCCCGGCTACGGCAACCTGCTGTTCGCCGAGAACAACTGGTGGGGTCTGTATGACACCGCCGCCACGAACCCGGGCCCCGCGATCGCCCCGACGACGAACCCGAACTCGGGCGAGAACCCGGTCACGGGCACGTCGACCGCCGACCCGGCGCAGGGCGGGACGACCTCGAACTCGGTCGACTTCTTCCCGTACCGCAACGGCAACCAGACCAACCCGAGCACGGGCCAGTGGCCGGTGCTCTCCGCGCCGATCCCGGTCAACGACGCCGCTCCGACCGTGTCGCTGAGCAGCCCGGCGAGCGCCGCTCCCGGCGCGACGATCACCCTGACCGCCAGCCCGGCTGACGACTTCGGCGTCAAGCGCGTGCGCTTCACCAGCGGCACCACCACGCTCGGCACGGCGTCCTTGCCGCCGTACACGCAGAGCGTCGTCATCCCGGCCGAGGCCGCGTGCAACTCGACGCGTCCGTATGGCGCGGTCGCCACCGACTCGCTCGGTCAGACGGCGGCGGCCACGACGTCGGTGACCGTCTCCTGCCCGGCGCCCGGGCCGACGCCCACGCCCGACCCCGCGGCCGCCCCGACGCTCGCGTTCCAGTCGTGGCCGAGCCCGCTCCGCGGCTCCGGCAACGTCGCGTTCGCCGTCACGGCTCCGGCCGGCCTGAAGTCGGTCGTGGTCTTCCTCGGCTCGCGCCAGGTGTGCTCGATCACCGCCGCGCCGTACAGCTGCACGATCAACGCCACGGGCGCTGACGTCGGCGGCCAGGCGCTGCGCGCCGTGGTCACGGACGTGCTCGGCCGGACGGCCGAGGTCCAGCGCAGCGTGACCGTCGCGAAGTTCACGCCGGACATCAGCCTCAGCGTGGCCAAGAAGTCGGTGAGCGGCGGCAAGGTCCGCCGGACGGTCTCGGGCAAGCTCAAGCTCCCGTCCGGCGTCACCGCGGCCCAGGGCTGCAACGGCTCGGTCAACCTCGTCATCACGCGCGACGGCCGCTCGCTGCTCAACCAGCAGCTCAAGGTGTCCAAGACCTGCACGTTCTCTGCCTCGGTCACGGCCGCGAAGAGCAACCAGTCGTTCTCGGCGAGCGCCCGGTTCGGCGGTAACGCCGTCTTGGCCACCGCCAACGAGACCCGGAGGTTCTCCTGATGTCGCTCCGTCGTAACGCGGTGCGCGCCGCGCTCGCGGTCGGCTTTGCGGCGCTCGCCGCCGCGGCGGCGCCCGCGGTGTCACGCGCCGACGTCGACCCCAAGGGCTGTACCGACACGATCGGTTACAACTCCGCCATCCCCACGTGGGAGCAGTGGTTCGCCGCCCACCCGAACGCCGATGCGGTGCTGCCGTTCGGCGCGGGCATCGCGCGGGCCGGCGGCGGCGCGCCGCAGGGCACCAACGGCGCCGGCACGCCCCCGGCGGGCCGCAACCTGACCGCCGTCATCTACAACTACTGGGACGGCCTCGTCGCCCTGACGGCGAGCGACGAGCAGATCGAGGACCCGAACGGCCCGATCAAGCGCGACGGGAAGTCGTACAGCTACAAGTTCCCGTACCAGGTGATCAAGAAGTCGATCGGCACGTCGGCCAACGGCAAGCCGTACAACTTCTACGTCGCCGGCACGCGCCAGAACATCGCCAACCTCGATGCCGGCGCCAACGACGCCGCGTTCTGGCGGGGCGTGCGCGAGGGCACCATCTCGACCGCGGACGGCCTCGAGGCCGCCTACACGCGGCCGGCCTTCACGTGGAGCACGGCGACCCCGCACGGCGACGAGTCCGCAGCGGGCGAGTCGCTCACGCGCGAGGTCTACGAGCTGCTCTCGCGGACCGACTGCGAGAACGCCCGCCGCATGCAGGTCCTGGACATGTTCCTGATGCCGATCCGCAACCCGGACGGCCACGACGCGGTCACCCGCACGACGGCGTGGGGCTTCGATCCCAACCGTGACTTCGGGACCCAGAACCAGCAGGAGAACGGGCTGTTCGTCCCGCTCATGAACGAGTACCCGGGCGTGTTCTTCATCGACGCCCACCAGCAGGGCGGCCGGGCGTACTTCTTCCCGCCCAACGAGGACCCCGTCCACCACGAGATCAGCCGCTTCGCGCTGAACTTCATCCAGGACACGATCGGCCCGGCGCTGCAGAACGCGTTCAACGCCCAGGGCGACTACTACACCAACTACAGCCAGTACGACCTGTTCACGCCGGAGTACGGCGACACCGTCCCGTCGCTGCTGATGGGCGCGGCCGGCATGACGTACGAGAAGGGCAACGCGAACATCTACGCGCGCCAGATCTACGACCACTACCTGGCGATCGACACGACGATCAACACCACGGCGAACAGCAAGTACACGATCCTCTCCAAGTGGGTCTCTCAGTGGGGCGAGGCCGTCCAGCAGGGCCGCGACTGCAAGCTGCAGGAGAACTCGCTGGTCAGCCCCCTGCACGATCACATCGAGCAGCAGCCGCAGGGCACGATCTGCGGCTACTTCTTCAAGCCCAACCAACACTCCGGTGACACCGCCGCGCTGCTGAACCTGCTGCAGAAGACGGGCGTCCGCGTCTTCAGCCTGGACACCCCGGTCGCCGTCAACGGCTACCACGAGTACGGCCAGGTCTACGCCGACGGCGCGTTCGTCAAGCCCGACCCGGCGGATTCGACCAAGTCGCAGTTCGCCTCGACCGACGGCGTCACGCTGCCGGCCGGCACGCTGTGGATCCCGCTCGACCAGGGCACCAAGCACTGGATCAACGCCCTGCTCGAGGAGAACCCCTGGATCCCGTACAGCTACTACTACGACGTCGTCACGTGGTCCTACCCGCTCAACCGCGGCCTGGCGGGCTCCGGCTTCCTGACGAAGCCGATGTCACCGGGCATCGGGATGACGGAGATCACGAAGACGCAGCTCGGGTCCTTCCCGGCCACGGCGTCCCCGGTCTACGCCTTCAACACGGACTCGATGCAGGGCCTCGCGCTCGCGTCCGAGCTTCTGACCAAGGGCGTCAACGTCTACCGCGGCAAGACGGCGTTCGACGCCGGCGGCACGCACTTCTACACGGGTGCGGCGCTCGTCGACGCGAACTCCCTGGCCGGCAAGGCGGATCTTGCGGCGCTGGCCGCGGCCCGCAACACGCCGGTCACCGGCCTGGCCAACTACCCGGTCGCGCACTTCCAGATGGCGGTGCCGAAGGTCGGGCTCTACACCAACACCAACGACACGACGGGGATTCCGTCGAACCCGTTGTACCCGGGCACCGGGATCGGTCACTGCGCGATCTCCGGCGGCGGCAGCTTCTGCACCGCGCTGTTCACGCTGCGCGTCAAGGACAAGCTGCCGGCCGAGATGATCGTCCCCATCACGAGCACCCAGCTCACGGCCGGGCGCCTGGTGAACGAGCACTTCACGGCGTTCATCAACCCGGGCGCGAACATCACCGCGGGCACGACGACCAACGGCGTGTTCACGATCAACGACACCGGCACGGCGATCCAGAACTTCGTCAACGGCGGCGGCATCTACATCGGCACCAACACCAATGGCGCGGCCTCCGTCCGCCCGTACCTGTCGACGGTCAACACGAACACGATCTCCCAGCTGCTGACGCCGGGCGCCACGTTCGACGCGACCTTCGACACCACCAACCCCGTCGCCTGGGGCTTCGACCTCGGCGGCTGGATCTACCGCGACAGCAACGGCAACCCGGTGTTCGACGGCTCCGCCGCTTCGGTGGGCACCGGCAAGGTCGTGGCCAAGTACGCGGACTCGGTCGCGCGTACCCCGGGCCACTACGGCTACCAGACGAACGCCGCCGGCCTCGCCGGTCGCCCGGTGATCGTCGACACGCCGTCCGGCGCCGGTCACACGGTGATCATCGGCTACGACGCGTTCTATCGCGCCTGGAAGGAGCAGGACGAGCGCCTGGTCCTCAACGCGGCGCTGTACCCGATCGGCGCGGAGATCGCTCCGACCGCCCCGTCGGCGGAGACGGCCGCTCCGGCTCCGTCGTTCGCGGACGTCAAGCCGGCCGCCGCGCCGGAGACGAAGCTGGTGACGAAGGTCGCGGGCGTCAAGCCGGCGGCCAACGTCCCGTCCCGCGACGTGCTGATCCGCGTCAAGCGCGCCGACAGCGCCAAGCTCAAGGCGGCCGTGAAGGCGGCCAAGCTGAGCAAGTCGATCCAGCGCAAGGTCAGCTACAAGACGACCAAGACGACGGTCACGCTCGTCGTCAAGGGCGTCCGCACCTCCGACGAGCACGCTCGCCGCGCCTGGGTGTCGCGCATCCAGAACGGCCTCGCGAAGCGTAAGGTCAACGTCATCTACGGCATCGTGTAGATCGAACCGACGGAGGGCCGGCTGTCCGGCCGGCCCTCCGTTCGACCTTTGGAGGAAGCGCGTGGCCGATCTGCCTGAGGAAGTGCGGGACCTGCTCGCCGGGGCGAACATCGCCCACATCGCCACGCTGCTCCCCGACGGCTCGCCGCACTCGGTGGCGGTCTGGGCGGGCGTGCACGGGCCGCACGCCTACTTCTTCACCCAGGACCGCTCGCGCAAGGCGCGCAACCTGGCTCGCGACCCGCGGCTGGCGATCTCGCTGGTCGACTCGTCCAACCCGTACAGGACGGGGTGGCTGCGCGGGCGCGTGGTCGAGACGGTCAAGGGCGAGGAGGCGCTCGTGCTGATCGACGAGCTCTCGATGAAGTACGTCGGGATGCCGTTCCCGATGCGGTCCGGCACGGTCTTCCTCGTCGAGGCCGAGAAGGCCGGCGGTCAGACTTTGCCGTTCAAGGCGCCGTAGAGCGCGGCGGCGAGGGCGCTCGGGAGGTCGAGCGTCGTTCCCGCGCGGGTCGCGACCTTCGTCCGGGGACTGAACGCGAGCGCGGGGAACGTGCCGTCGGCGAGTCCGACCGCGAGCGCGAAATGCAGGCCGTGCGACGCCTTGACCGCTTCCTCGGTCCACGGGTCCTGGTCGGTGTAGACGGTCGCGACGCCTGCCGCGGCGGCGACGCGGATGGCGCGGCCGAGGTCGGTGGGCGTGGCCTTCGCGAGGTGGATCGCGACGCCGGGGTGCGGCTCGAACGGCGGGCGCTTGGCCACGACCAGCACGTCGTCGCTCGGCAGGCCCTCTTTCGTGACCAGCGTGGTGAAGCGGTTGGCGAGCGCGGGCTCGAGCCGCGCGGCGATGGCCTCGGGGTCGCCGGCCGCGACGTCGAGGACGTCCTCGGCGAAGCGCATGGCGTTCTCGAGCGCCTCGAAGCCTTCGAGGACGACGAGGTCGTCGGCCCGGCGTGCCTCGAGGAAGCGGTCGAGCATGGAGGTTCAGTAGGCGGTCGTGGGGGAGCGGTGTCGGGGATGCGCCTTGTAGCGGGATTGTGCTCCACGTGTCCAGAGGACCCAGTCGAGGTCGGCGGCGGTGGTGGGGTGCGGGTGCGCCTGGACGAGCAGTTCGACGGCGTGCAGGGCGACGGCGCGGATCTCGACCTCTTCCCGCGATCCGTGCTCGAGCAGGATTCCCTCGTCGATGCGGCGTGTCAGGTCGGGGTCGAACATCAGGACGCCGTCGATGCGCAGCACGTGGGGGACGAGGTTGTCGGCGAACAGCGTCAGGCGCTCGCGGCCTTCGGTCGGGCCCAGCCGCGTCAGGGCCAGGTCGCCGGCGACGATCTGGGCGCGCTTGAAGAAGGGGACGTCGCCGCTGGGGTAGGGGGAGACGTCGAACCAGGTCGGCCACGTGGAGAGCGTCGTGGCGAGGGCCTCGACGGTCTCGTGGGCGCGCGCGAAGGCGAGGAAGCTCGAGTCGATGCGTTCGCCCAGCTCGTTGAGGTGACGCGTGAAGTGGCCCATCAGCGGGTGCTCGGGGTCCTGGCCGAAGGTGTCGGCGACCTGTCGGCGGGTGAGCTGCCGGAGCTGCGCGGCCGTCCACGGGCCGCGGCGGCGTAGCGCGGCCTCCATCGTCCGGAAGCCGCTCAGGCCCTCGGGTTTGCGGATCGTGGGGAACCAGCCGCTGCCGAAGTTGATCGCGTTCAGTTGGAGGCTGAAGGCGGCGCGTGTCTCGTCGTCGGCGCCCTC
The DNA here is from genome assembly GCF_000423665.1 of Solirubrobacter soli DSM 22325. GTDB lineage: Bacteria > Actinomycetota > Thermoleophilia > Solirubrobacterales > Solirubrobacteraceae > Solirubrobacter > Solirubrobacter soli. Next base: position 360,635 of record NZ_KE384073.1, read on the forward strand.
GAGGTCCGGCGTGGGCGGGGACTCGGCCGGGAGCGCGTGGGCGTAGGCGTCGATGGTGTCGTGCTCGATGCGGACGCTCGTCGCCTCGGCGGCCACACGGGCCGCGGCGGCGCGGATGTCGTCCGTGAGCGTCACGTGCGCGGACCCTACTTCAGCCGCGAACGGATGTTCGTCCACCCGGGGCGCTAGCGTGCTTGGTGCCGTGCCGACCGACGCTGCCATCGACGCCCTGCTGGAGGGCCTGAACCCGCCGCAGCGGGACGCCGTGGTCCACGGCGAAGGCCCGCTGCTGATCCTCGCCGGAGCCGGGTCGGGCAAGACCCGCGTGCTCACCCACCGGATCGCGTACCTGCTGCGCACCGGCCAGGCCAAGCCGAGCGAGATCCTCGCCATCACCTTCACCAACAAGGCCGCCGCCGAGATGCGCGAGCGGGTCGAGCTGCTCGTCGGCCGCGCGACGCGCGCGATGTGGGTGATGACCTTCCACGCCGCCTGCGCGCGGATGCTGCGCTCCGACGCGCACCGGTTGGGCTACACCCGCCAGTTCACGATCTACGACTCCGCCGATCAGCGCCGCCTCATAAAGAAATGCCTTGACGATCTGGACGTCGACGTCAAGCGCTTCACGCCGCGCGCGATGCAGACCCAGATCTCCGACGCCAAGAACAAGCTCCGCTCCCCTGAGGACTACCGCCAACTCGTCGGCTCCTTCTTTGAGCAGACCGTCGCCGACGTCTACGAGCAGTACGAGCGCGAGCTCCACCGTGCCAACGCGATGGACTTCGACGACCTGTTGGTCCGGTCGGTGAACCTGCTGGAGCTCTTCCAGGAGGTGCGCGACCGCTACTCCTCCGCCTTCCGCTGGGTGATGGTCGACGAGTACCAGGACACCAACCACGTCCAGTACCGCTGGCTTCAGCTGTTGACGTCGGAGCACCGGAACCTGGCGGTGGTGGGCGACGACGCGCAGTCGATCTACGGGTTCCGCGGCGCGGACATCAAGAACATCCTCAACTTCACCGACGACTATCCCGACGCGCACGTCGTCAAGCTCGAGCAGAACTACCGGTCGACGCAGACGATCCTCGACGCGGCGAACGCGGTGATCTCCAACAACCGCGGGCAGATGGCCAAGCACCTGTGGACGGACGTGGGGGAGGGGGACCCGGTCCGCGTGCGCGAGATGGCCGACGAGCACGCCGAGGCGCGGTTCGTCACCGCGGAGGTCAACCGGCTCGTGGACGAGGGCGTCTCGCGGGCGGAGATCGCGATCTTCTACCGCACCAACGCGCAGTCGCGGGTGCTGGAGGACATGCTCGTGCGGGCCGCGATCGGCTACCAGGTGATCGGCGGGACGAAGTTCTACGAGCGGGCGGAGATCAAGGACGCGGTGCAGTACCTGACGTTCCTGGTCAACCCGCAGGACGGCACGGCGTTCACGCGGATCGCGAACTCACCGCGGCGCGGGTTGGGGCAGACGTCGATGTCGCGGGTGCTCGCGCATGCCGCCGCGATGGGGATCAGCGTGTGGGACGCGGCGGTCGACGACATCCCAGGCCTGGCGACGGCGGCGCGCAAGTCGCTCGAGCGGTTCATGTCGACGATGACGCGGCTGCGCGAGCGGGCGGAGGCCGGCGCGCCGGTGGCGCAGGTGCTGGCTGAGACGCTCGAGGAGTCCGGCTACAAGGAGGCGCTCGAGGCCGAGCGCACGATCGAGGCCCAGGGCCGGCTGGAGAACCTCGAGGAGCTCGTGCGGGTGACGCAGGAGTACGACGCCAACAATCCCGAGGGCAACCTCGGCGAGTTCCTGCAGCAGATCGCGCTGCTCGCCGACGCGGACACGATCCGCGACGACGAGGGCCTCGTGACGCTGATGACCCTGCACAACGCCAAGGGCCTCGAGTTCCCGATCGTCTTCATCATCGGCATGGAGGACGGGACGTTCCCGCACTCGCGCTCGATCGAGGAGGGCAACATCGACGAGGAGCGCCGGCTCGCCTACGTCGGCCTCACGCGGGCGATGCGCGACCTGACCCTGACGTACGCACGCCGCCGCGGCGCGTTCGGGGGCAGCATGGGCGGCCCGACGATCCGCTCGCGCTTCCTCGACGAGATCCCGCGCGAGCTCACCGACCAGAAGCAGCGGATCGCGGCCGGCTACCCGGCCCCGGGCCGCGTCGCGAGCTGGGCGGGCGCCGCCGCGGCGAGCGCCGAGGCCGCGCCTGAGACCGGCGACTCGGTCTTCCGGGTGGGCGAGGACGTCATCCACGCCAAGCTCGGCGAGGGCGTCGTCATCGGCCTCGAGCCGGGCGGGATCGCCGTCGTGCGCTTCGCCGCCGACGGCTCCGAGCGCAAGATGATGACGGACTACGCGCCGCTCAAGCGCCGCTGACGCGCGGCGCACGCGGCGCTGCGCGGCATCCGTAGGGCCCGGCTCGCGCAGCCTGCGCGGCCGGCTGCCCGCTGTCGTCCTTCACTCTCCCTGTTCGGTAAGAATCTGCTTAACCCGATGTCAATAGAGGATCAATTCACATGAGAACGTGAGAATTCGGCGAAAATCTCATTGAAGATTCCCTATCCGTCGATAGTCTTTGAGAACAGTTTTCATGAACGTGGAGGAGACACACAGATGACGCACACGGCCCCGGCGACCACCCCTTCAAGCGGGGCGCCGAAGCAGCGGCATCGCTTCACGTTCGGCCTCTGGACCGTCGGCAATCCGGGACGCGATCCCTTCGGCGGGCCCACCCGCGCGGTCGTCGATCCCGTCGACTCCGTCCACAAGCTCGCCGAGCTCGGGGCGTGGGGCGTGAGCCTCCATGACGACGACCTGATCCCGTGGGGCGTCGCACCCGCGGAGCGCGACCGGATCGTCGCGCGCTTCAAGCAGGCGCTCGACGACACCGGCCTCGGCGTCGGCATGGCCACCACCAACCTGTTCGGGCACGCCGCGTTCAAGGACGGCGCCTTCACCTCCAACGACCGCCGCGTCCGCCGCGCCGCGATCGGCAAGGCGATGAACTTCATCGACGTCGCCGCCGAGCTGGGCGCCGAGGTCTACGTCTTCTGGGGCGGCCGCGAGGGCACCGAGGCCGGTGTGGCCAAGGACCCGCGCCACGCGCTCGACCGCTACCGCGAGGCGATCGACGTGCTGAGCGACTACGTCGTCGACAACAGCTACGACCTCAAGTTCGCGATCGAGCCCAAGCCGAACGAGCCGCGCGGTGACATCTTCCTGCCGACCGTCGGCCACGCGCTGCACTTCGTGGAGACGCTCAAGCGCCCCGAGATGGTCGGCGTGAACCCCGAGGTCGCGCACGAGACGATGGCCGGCCTGAGCTTCCATCACGCCGTCGGCCAGGCGCTGTGGGTGGACAAGCTGTTCCACATCGACCTCAATGCGCAGCGGATCGGCCGCTACGACCAGGACTTCCGCTTCGGCGCGGAGGACCTGAAGGAGACTTTCCTGCTCGTGCGCCTGCTCGAGCGCGCCGGTTACGGCGGCCCGCTCGCGTTCGACGCGCACGCCTATCGCAACGAGAACGCCGACGGGGTCTGGGACTTCGTCCGCGGTTGCATGACCACCTACACGACCCTGGCCGACAAGGCCGCGCATTTCGACGCGCTGCCCGAGGTCCAGGAGGCCCTGGAGGCCGCCTCGACGCCCGAGCTCGCGCTCGCCTCCGTCGACGGCGATGAGGCGCAGGCGCTCAAGGACGAGGCCTGGGCTCTCGACGCGCTCGCCGAGCGCGGCTATTTCAACGAGCGCCTCGACCAGTTGCTGGTCGACGTGCTGCTGGGCGTGCGCTAGTCCGGCGCCGCTCTTCAAGAACCACCGGAGGACCCAAACCAAATGTTGAAGCGAGTGTTGGCCGCTGGCGCGGCAGGCGCCCTCATGCTCGGAGTGGCGGCTTGTGGATCGGACAATTCGTCCTCGTCCTCAGGCGCCGCCAAGAGCACGAGCACGCCGGCCTCCAAGGCTTATGTCGGCGTGATCCTGCCCGACACCCAGTCATCGGCCCGCTGGGAGAACGCGGACCGCCCGTTCCTCGCCAAGGCCTTCCAGGCCGCCGGCGTGAAGTCGGACATCCAGAACGCCAACGGCGACAAGGCGAAGTTCGCGACGATCGCCGACCAGATGCTCAACGAGGGCGTCAACGCGTTGATGATCGTCAACCTGGACTCGCCGTCCGCGGCGGCCGTCATCAGCAAGGCCCACCAGCAGGGCGTCCCGGTCATCGACTACGACCGGCTGACGCTCGGCGGCGGCGCCGACTACTACGTCTCGTTCGACAACGTCGCCGTCGGCAAGGCGCAGGGCGAAGGCCTCGTGAAGTGCATGCAGGCCGAGGGCAACAAGTCCGGTCCCGTGGCGCTCCTGAACGGCTCGCCGACCGACAACAATGCGACCCTGTTCAAGCAGGGGTACGAGGCGGCGATCAAGGGCGCGGGCTACACGATCGCGGCCGATCAGTCCGTCCCGGATTGGGACAACACCAAGGCCGGCACGATCTTCGAGCAGATGTTCACGAAGGCCAACGGCAAGTTCGTCGGCGTGGACTCCGCCAATGACGGCCTCGGCGGCGCGGTCGCCGCCGTGCTCAAGCGCAACGGCGACACCAAGACGATCCCGACCACCGGCCAGGACGCGACCGACGAAGGTCTGCAGCGCGTGCTGCTGGGCTCGCAGTGCATGACGGTCTACAAGGCCGTCAACAAGGAGGCCGACGCGGCGTCCAAGCTCGCGATCGACCTGGCGAAGGGCGACAAGGCCGCGGCCGCCGCTGCCGCGACCGGCGAGGTCGAGGACACCACGACCCACAAGCAGGTCAAGAGCGTGCTCCTGCAGCCGCAGGCGATCTTCCAAGACAGCGTCAAGGACGTCGTCAATGACGGCTTCACCACCGCCGACAAGATCTGCACCACGGCGGCCTTGAAGGCGGCCTGCACCAAGTACGGCGTGGCATGACACCGCTCCTCTCCCTCCGAGGCGTCAACAAGAGCTTCGGCGCCGTTCACGTGCTGCATGACGTCGACTTCGACGTCATGGCCGGCCGCGTGACCGCGCTCGTGGGGGACAACGGGGCCGGCAAGAGCACCCTGATCAAGGGCATCGCGGGCATCAACGCGTTCGACGACGGTCAGCTCCTCTTCGAGGGCGAGCCGGTCACCGTGCACGGGCCCAAGGACGCCAATGCGCTCGGCATCGAGATCGTCTACCAGGACCTCGCGCTGAGCGACAACCTCGACGTCGTCAACAACATGTTCCTCGGGCGTGAGCTGAAGTCCGGGCTCACGCTCAACGAGACCGAGATGGAGAAGCGGGCGGCCGAGACGCTCAAAGGGCTGTCGGTGCGCACGCTGCACTCGCTGCGCCAGAGCGTGTCATCGCTGTCGGGCGGGCAACGCCAGACGGTGGCGATCGCCCGCGCGGTGCTGTGGAACTCCAAGCTCGTGATCCTCGACGAGCCGACCGCGGCGCTCGGCGTCGCCCAGACCGAGCAGGTGCTCAACCTGGTGCGCCGGCTGGCCGATCGCGGCCTCGGTGTCGTGCTGATCACGCACAACATGAACGACGTGTTCCGCGTCGCCGATGACATCGCCTGCCTGTACCTCGGGCGGATGGTCGCGCAGGTCAAGGCGGCCGATGTCACCAACACCCAGGTGGTCGAGCTGATCACGGCCGGCCGCTCGGGCGAGCTCGGGCTGCGGCCCGAACTGGCGGCGGCCGCATGACCGCCACCCACGCAGACCCCCCGGTCTCGCAGTTCGAGGTCGAGACCACGCCCGGCGAGACCGGCATCGGCGAGGCCGCGGGCGCGTACTGGGAGCGCATCAAGGGCGGCGACCTCGGCGCGCTGCCCGCCGTCATCGGCGCGGTCATCCTGGTGATCGTGTTCGGCGTCCTGCAGCCGGACTCGTTCCTGACCGAGCAGAACTTCGCCAACCTGCTCAACCAGGGCGCGGCGATCATCGTGCTCGCGATGGGGCTCGTGTTCGTCCTGCTGCTGGGCGAGATCGACCTGTCGGCCGGCTTCACCGCCGGCACCGGCGCGGCGATCCTCGGTGTGACATTGACCGAGCACAACTGGGCCTGGCCGCTGGCGGTCCTCGTCGCACTGGCGGCGGGCGTGGCGATCGGCTTCACGATCGCGCTGCTCGTGGCGCGGCTGGGCATCCCGTCGTTCGTCGTGTCGCTGGCCTACTTCCTCGGCCTGCAGGGCGCGATGTTGTTGATCATCGGCGAGGGCGGGACGATCCCCATCCAGTCGCAGGCGATCCTCGACCTCATGAACAAGAACATGCCGGTCGCCGTCGGCTGGCTGTTCGCGGTGCTGGTGATCGCGGGGTTCGCGCTCGCCACCTTCCTGGCGATCCAGCGGCGGCGCCGGGCCGGGTTGCCGGCGCAGTCGCTGTCGGTCTGGGTGGCCAAGGTGGCCGGGCTGGCCGTCGTCGTGCTCGCGGCGGCCTTCCTGCTCAACCAGGAGCGCCAGCGGGCGGGCGCGCCGATCGTCATCCAGGGCGTCCCGTGGGTCGTCCCGGTGGTGACGGTGCTGTTCGTCGCCTTGACGTTCCTGCTCACCCGGACCGGGTTCGGCCGCCACGTCTACGCCGTCGGCGGCAACGCCGAGGCGGCGCGGCGAGCCGGCATCGACGTGCCGAACATCAAGACGATCTGCTTCATCCTCGGCTCGACGCTGGCGGTCGTGGCGGGCATCCTGCTCGCCTCGCGCGACAACTCGGTCTCGCCCACCACCGGCGGCGCGCAGACGCTGCTGTACGCGGTGGGTGCAGCCGTCATCGGCGGCACGTCGCTGTTCGGCGGGCGGGGCCGGGTCGTCGACGCGGTCACGGGCGGACTGGTCGTGGCGATCATCGCCAACGGCCTCCCGCTCGTGACCGAGAAGTCGGGCGTGCAGTTCATCATCAACGGCCTCGTGCTCCTGCTCGCGGCCTCCGTCGACGCGATCTCGCGGCGGCGCGCTGCGGCCACAGGGCGCTAACTCAGGCGCTGGGCGAGGACCTGCGGGGACTCGCCCAGCACCATCGCGGCCGCGCCGAGCACCTCGGCGCGCTCGCCCAGCGTCCCGCGCACGATCTCGACCGCCGCTCCGGCGGGCGGGATCGCGTAGCGGCGGATGGCGGTGCGGATCGGGTCCAGCACGATGTCGCCGGTCGTGGCCAGGTCGCCGCCGACGACGATCAGCTTCGGGTTCAGGAGCGTGACGAGCGTCGCCAGCGCCTCGCCGATCAGCTCGCCGGCGTCGCCGATCGCCCGCTGGGCGCCGCGGTCACCGCCGCGGGCGAGGTCGAGCAACTCGGCGACGGTGACACCGGGGCCGAGCAGCCTCGCGACGGCGCTCGGGCTGGCGACCATCTCCAGGCAGCCGCGGTTGCCGCAGCGGCAGATCGGGCCGTCGCGCGAGACCCGCACGTGGCCGAGCTCGCCCGCGATCCCGCACGTGCCGCCGAACGCGCGCCCGGCGAGCACGAGTCCGAGCCCGATGCCCGCTGAGAGTCGCACGTAGGCCATCTCGTCGACGCCCTGGCCGGCGCCGAAGACGTGCTCGCCCAGCGCGCCGAGGTTGGCGTCGTTCTCGACCCGCACCGGCAGGCCGAGCCGCTGCTCCATCTCGGTCACGGGCTCGACGCCGCCCCAGGAGGGGAGGATGCCCTTGGCGAAGACGCGGCCGGTCTCGCCGTCGACCGGCGCGGCGAGCGCCATCCCGGCGCCGATCACGTGGTCGCGGGTGACCTCGGCGCGCTCGAGCGTGCGCGCGACCATGTCCTTGGCGAGGTCCATCGTCTCGTGCGGGGCGTGGTCGACGTCGATCGCCGAGAACTCGTCGCTGAGCAGCTCGCCGGAGAGGTCGCAGACGGCGACCCGCAGGTGCTCGTGGCCCATGTCGACGCCGACCGCGAACGCCGCCCGCGGGACGAGTGTCATCAGCACGGGCGGGCGGCCGCCGCTCTGGCGCGGCGCGTCGTCCTCGTAGGGCTCGACGATCCCGGCCTTCTCGAGCTCCTCCATGAACGCCGACACGGTGGGTCGCGAGAGGCCGGTGATCTCGGCGATCGCCGACCGGCTCGAGCCCGGATGGCGGTAGAGCGCCTGGATCACGCGCAGGCGATTCGTCTGCCTCGCGTTGAACAGGTTCGTGTCCTCACCGGCCATGGGGCCTAAGCCTACGGTCCGAGAATCGAACCCGATCTTGTGGGGATAGCCGCATCCCCCGCGGACGGGGTGGGACCTAGCCTTCGCGGAGTCCGATGCGCAAGCTCCTTCTCCTCGTCTCCGCGGTGGTCCTGGTCGATACGTCGTTCTACGCGGCGATCACCCCGCTGCTTCCCGACCTGTCGGAGGAGTTCGGCCTGTCCAAGGGCGGCGCCGGCCTGCTGGCCGCGGCGTATCCGGTCGGGACGTTCGTCGGCGGCCTGCCGGGAGGCGTGCTCGCCGCCCGCGTGGGCGTGCGGCCGACGGTCCTGATCGGCTTGGCGCTGATGGTCGTGTCGAGCATCGCGGTCGCGTTCGCGAACTCGATCCTGGTCTTGGACCTCGCGCGATTCGTCCAGGGCGTCGGCGGTGCCGCGTCCTGGGCGGGCGCGATGGCCTGGCTGGCGGGCGCGGCCCCGCGCGAGCGACGCGGGCAGTTGATCGGCTCCGCGATGGGCGCCGCGATCGCGGGTGCGCTGCTCGGCCCGGTCATCGGCGTGCTCGCCGACCTGACGAGCTTCGAGCTGGTGTTCTGCGGCGTCGCCGTGATCGGGCTCGGCCTGATGGCGTGGACGCTGCGGACGCCCGCGGCGGCGCCGCTCGGTGACGGCTCCCTGCGGGGCCTGGCGGGCGCGCTGCGCAACGGGCAGGTCCGGACCGGGCTGCTGCTGATCACCGTCCCCGGGCTGCTGTTCGGGACGCTGTCGGTGCTCGGGCCGCTGCGGCTGGACGAGCTCGGTGCCACGACCGCCGCGATCGGCGCGATCTGGCTCATGAGCGCCGCTCTCGAGGCGATCGTGTCGCCGCTCGCGGGGCGCATCAGCGACCGCCGCGGGCATCTCGCGCCGCTGCTCGGCGGGCTGATCGGCGGCGCGGTGACGTTCTCGCTGCTGCCGTGGCCGGAGAGCGCGGTGGTCCTGGGCGCGCTGATCGTGCTCGGGTCGCCGGTGATCGGGCTCCTCTGGGCGCCCTCGATGTCGATGCTCTCCGACGGCGCCGACGCGGTCGGGCTCGAGCAGGGGCTCGCGTTCGGGCTGATGAACCTGACGTGGGCGACCGGCCAGGCGATCGGTGACATCGGCGGCGCCCGCCTCGGCCAGGCCGCGGGCGACGAGGTCGCCTACCTCGTGCTCTCCGTGATCTGCCTGTTGGCGTTCGTCGCGCTGCGGGCGGGCGCGGTGCGCCGGCCCGCGGCCGCGTAGCCCTACGGCGTCGCGGTCGCGGTCGCGGTCGCGGTCGCCGCTGCCGTGGCGGCCGGTGGGGCGGTCGCGGCGGGCGGTTGCGGCTTCGGCTTGGTCTTCTTGGGCGGCGGCTTCGGCGTCGGCGTCGGGTCGGGGACGGACTCGCTGAAGTCACCCGTGACGGCGTCGGGCAGCGTCTCCTCGACGGAGCCGTCGACGGCGGTCTCGCCCGGCGCCCTGCCCTTCTTCGGCTGCGATCTCGGCTTGCGCGGCTTGGAGACGGTGGGAGTGGGCGTGGCGGTGGCCTTCGGCTGAGCGGTCTTCGCGGGCGTGGCGGTCGGCGCGGCCGTCTTCGCGGGGGCGGGCGTGGCCTCCGGCGTGGCCGTCGAGGTGGGGGTGGGCGTCGCCGTGCGCTCGGGCTTGGGCGTCGGGGTCGGCGTCGGCGTCGGCGTCTCGGTCTGCGTGGGCGTCGCCGTCGGGCTCTCGGTCGGCGCCGCCGTCGGTGTCGACACGGCGAACGTCGCCGCCGCCTGGACACCCACGGGCTCCGCCGGCCCGCTGGTCACGGCCACCGCGCCCATCGCCGTGCTGCCGAGCAGCACCGCCCCGACCGCGATCTTGGCCACCAACCCGCCGCTGATCACCGTCCCGGCAACCCCGGAGACGCTCCCACCACCCGCCGCGGCACCCACGCCGGCGAGCGCACCGCCGCCGCCGACGAGGCCGCCGCTCGCGGCGCCGCCGCCGGCCGCCGCGCCAGTCGCGCCGCCGGCCGCCGCGCCGCCGACCGCCGCGCCGCCGCCGACCGCCGCGCCGCCGCCGACCGCCGCGCCGCCGCCGGCTGCCGCGCCCGCGCCGCTCGCGCCGCCGGCCACCGCGCCGCCGCCGGCCGCCGCGCCCGCGCCGCTCGCGCCGCCGGCCACCGCGCCGCCGCCGGCTGCCGCGCCCGCGCCGCTCGCGCCGCCGGCCACCGCGCCGCCGCCGAGCACGCCGCCGCCGGCCGCACCCGCGCCGCCCGCGGCCGCGCCACCGCCGGCCGCCGCACCGCCGCCACCGAGCACGCCGCCGCCGGCCGCCGCTGCGCCGGCCGCGCCGCCGCCGCTCGCAAGCACGCCGCCGCCCGCGGCGCCTCCCGCGCCCACGCCGCCCGCGACCGCATCGCTCCAGCCGTGACCGTGCGCCGCGGCGC
>NZ_AUIK01000016.1 GCF_000423665.1 Solirubrobacter soli DSM 22325
GCGCCCGCGGCGCCGCGCGGTTCGTCGGGCGCGCCCGCGCCGGCAGCGCCGCGTGACCCGTCCGCGCTCTCGCCGGGCCCGCGGCGCGGTTCGTCCGGCGCGCCCGCGCCGGCGGCCCCGCGCGGTTCGTCCGGCGCGCCCTCGCGGGCCCCACGCCGCGGGTCGTCCGGTGCGCCCACGCCCGCGGCGCCGCACGGCTCGTCCGGCGTGCCCGCGCCGGCGGCCCCGCGCGGCTCGGCCGCCCCGCGCGACCTCCCCGCCACCATCACCTCGGCGGCCGTCCTCGGGAGAGCGGGGGAGGTGGAGCCGGTCGCGGCGGCGCTCGCGCTCGCGCTGCGGCGGGAGACGCGGGCGAAGGCGGCGGCGGTGGCGCTCGTCGGCGCCGAGCCGCCGGTCGTCGAGGGCGCGAGCTCGGCTCCCGCGGCTCGCAGGCTGGCTGCGCGGCTCGAGGCGCACGGGCACGAGCCGCAGGTGCGCGGGCGGATCGCGTGGGTCGCGCTCGAGGCGGCTGACGCGCAGTTCGCGGCGGTCGTGCGTCAGGTGACCGTGATCGGCGCGCCCGCGGTGCTGGCCGTCGCCGCTGCGCGGACCACCGCGGTCGACGAGGCGCTCAATGAGCAGGACCTGCTGATCCTCATCACGACCGACCCGGAGGGCGCGCTCGCGCAACTGGCCGTCGCAGGCCTCACGGACGTCCCGATCCTCGCCGCCCGGCCGTTGCGCCGCGGCCCGGCGCGCTCGCTCGCGCGCGCCGGAGTCCGCGCAGCGCGGCCGATCCGCCAGCTCCTCACGCCGGAGGTTGCCCGATGACCCAACGCCACAACGACTCGCGCGGTCAGGCGGCGATCCTCGTCATCGGGGGCCTCGCGGGCCTGCTGATCGCGACGGTGATCATCGGCGCGGTCGCCCGCGCGGTGGGGAAGGAGGCGGCGGCGCAGCGGGCGGCCGACCTCGCCGCGGTCGCAGCCGCGCGGGTCATGCACGACAACTACGGCCGCCTGTTCGAGCCGGCGTTCATCCGCCGGCGCCCGAACCCGAACCACCTCGAGAAGGCGGAGTACCTCGAACTCGGCCGCACCGCTGCCGGGAACGTCGCCGAAGCCAACGGCGCCGCCCACACGACGGTCAGCTTCCCCGACGAGGCCACGATCGCCCCGGTGCGCGTGCGGGTGGCGATCCGCGCCAGGCTGCACAAGAGCACGAGCGTCGACGTGATCGCCGAGGCCGAGCTCGGCCCCGCCGACGAGCTCACGTTCGACAACGGCGGCGGCTACGACGGCCCGCTCGCGACCCGCCAGGGCGAGCGGATGCGCCCGGACGTCGCGCTCGCGTTCGACCGCATGGACGCCGCGGCGCGAAGAGACGGCATCACCCTCGTGATCAACAGCGGCTACCGCTCGGACGCCGAGCAGGCCGTCCTGTGGGCCCGCAACCCCGATCCGAAGATGGTCGCCCGTCCCGGGCAGTCCCTGCACCGCAACGGCACGGAGCTCGACCTCGGCCCACCGTCCGCGTACGCCTGGCTCGCCGCCAACGCGCCGCGCTTCCACTTCCTGAAGCGATACGAGTGGGAGCCATGGCACTTCGGATTCACGCTGAATCCGGGATCGAGCCCGAAAGGCCAGGCCGACGGTAGAGCCGATGTCTCGCACGGCGCCGTCCCGGGCTTCGTTCCCGCCGAGTACGCGCCGATGCTGCGCAGCGCGGCGATCCGGTGGAACGTCTCGGCGAAGCTGCTCGCCGCGCAGATCTACGCCGAGTCGACGTTCAACCCGTTCGCGGTCTCGAAGGCGGGGGCGCAGGGCATCGCGCAGTTCATGCCCGAGACCGCGCGCGGGATGGGGCTCGATGACCCGTTCGATCCGGAGCAGGCGATCGACGCCCAGGCACACCTGATGCGCGATCTCCTCAGGCAGTTCGGCTCGGTGCCGCTCGCGCTCGCCGCCTACAACGCGGGCCCCGCACCGGTCCAACGCTGCGGGTGCGTGCCGAACAACGGCGAGTCGCCGGGCTACGTCGCCCGCATCCTCGGGCTGATGGGCGGCGCCGGCGTCCCGATCGCCACCGGCAACTACCTGGAGGTGCGCCTTGTCAAGTGAACGCCATCGCCGACGCGATCACGCCCGCGAGGCGGCGGCCCGCCTCGCCCAGGTCGTCCTCGTTCAGGCTCGAGTACGACAGCCGCATCTCGCTGCGTCCCTGGTCGCCCACGTAGAACGCGCTGCCCGGCACGTACGCGACCTGTGCGGCGGTCGCCGCGGCGCGCAGCTCGAGCACGTCCAACCCGTCCGGCACGGACAGCCACGTGAACATCCCGCCGGTCGGCCGGCTCCACTCGACGCCCTCCGGCATCGAAGAAGACAGCGCGGCCGACAGCGCCGCCCAGTGCGAGGAATACAACGCCTGCGCCCGTGCGACACCCGCGTCGAAGTGGCCCGCGCGGCCGTATTCCTCGACCATGCGCTGCCCGAGCGCGCCCGCGCACTGATCCGTGTTCTGCTTGGCGTCGGCGAGCGGAGCGACGAGCGCGGCGGGCCCGAGCGCCCACCCCATCCGGAACCCGGGCGAGAAGACCTTGGAGAACGTCCCCGCCTGCAACACGACATCGGGGCCGAGCGACCACAGCGTGGGCAGGGAGGAGCCGTCGAAGGAGAGCTCGCGGTAGGCGACGTCCTCGAAGATCAGGACCCCGTAGCGGCGACACACGTCCACCAGCGCCGACCGGCGAGCCAAGGAGAGCGTCCGCCCCGACGGGTTCTGGTACTCGGGGATCACGTAGACGAACTTCGGCCGGTAGCCGCCCGCGAAGCGCGCTTCGAGCTCGTCGACGAGCATCCCCTCCTCGTCCATTCCGATCCCGGTCAGCACCGCCTCGTAGCCGGTGAAAGCGAGGATCGCGCCGAGATAGGTCGGCGCCTCGATCGCGACGCCGTCGCCCGGCTCGAGCATGGTCCGGCACAGGAGGTCGATGCACTCCATCCCGCCCGAGGTGACGATCAGCTCGTCCTCGGCGGGAGCGACGCCCTGCGTCGAGGCGACCCGCGAGCGCAGGTACTCACGCGTCGACGGCAGCCCCGCCGAAGGCCCGTACTGGAGCGCGACGCCGGGGTCGGAGGCGATCACGCGCGCGGCGATCTCCCCGAGCACCTCGGTCTGGAACGTCGCGACGTTCGGGAACCCGCCGGTCATCGCCAGCACGCCGGGCCCGGGCCCGGAGAGGATCGCGGCGAGCTCCGCGCCGCCGCGGTTGCGGGCCCGTTCAGCGAAGCGCGAAGTCCAGTCCATGACACACATCTTGAACCGTCGCGGCCGTGCTTCCAGGCGCCAGATCGTCAGATTTCACCCCTCAGCGGCCGGATTTCACCCCCAGGAGTGATGGATCCCGTCACAAATCCAGGCGATGATGCAACTACAAGGAAGAGGCTGACCACCTCTCCTCGCTTGGCCCCCGGGCAGTTCCCTCCTCCTCGACACCCGCCGGCCGGAGCACCTGTAGGGCCGCCGCGTCTGACCAGCGCGGCGGCCCTCTCTTTCCCTGAGGACCATGCGCGCCCTGCTCACCCTCCTGACCGCGACCGCCGCCCTCGGCCTGGCGGACAGCGCGGGAGCGGCCACGGTGGCGAAGGTGATCGACGGCGACACCGTCGCGCTCAAGGACGGCCGCAAGGTCGACCTGCTGGGCGTCACGGTCCCCTCCTGTTACGCGAGCCAGGCGCGCGCGAAGCTTCGGCAACTGCTGCCCGCGAGGGCCAAGGTGCGCGTGCAGAGCGACCCCGGGCATCCCGGCCGCTACGTGTTCCGCGGCAGGACGCTCGTCAACGCGGAACTGATCCGCGCGGGCGCGGCCCAGGCGGCCGCCACCGATCTCAAGCAGGCCGCGAAGCTCACGGCCGCCGAGACCGCGGCGAAGTCCGCCGCGCGCGGCCTCTGGACGACGTGCGCGCCGGCGCCCACGCCCACGCCCACGCCGACCCCGGCGCCGCCGGCACCCGATCCGAAGCAGCGCGCACTCGCGGACCTCCGCGGCCGCGACTTCATTCACATCACGACGACGACCTTCAGCTCCTCGGAGAGCCACCTGAACCTGTGCTCGGACGGCTCGTACGTGGAGGACGTCTCGACCTACAGCGACTTCGGCGGCAGCACGTCAGGCCGCTATACGGGCCGCTGGGAGGTCGTGAGCGCGACCTACGACGCCACCGGCGCTCGCGCGACCGTGCGCCGCGACAACGACGACGGGACCACCGGCTGGGTCGAGTTCACGGCCACGGCCACCCAGGTCACGGTCAACGGCAATGTCGTGAGCGTGCAGCCGAGCAGCACCTGCACCTGACCACGCCGACCCGCGGCGCGGGTGGCGGAGCGGTGAGGCGCGGCGGAGCGCTGAGACACATCCACGGCCGGGCGTTTTCATTTCGGCCACACCTTCCCTAGCGTCCATTGCTGCCGGCTCGGCAGTCAGGAGGGGACTTGACACGAGGGGGGAAGGGTTCAGTGCAACACGGCCGATGGAGGCTCGCCGCGAGCCTTGCGTGCGTCGCGGCGTTCGCCGCGCCAGCCGCCGCGGAGGCGAAGACGACGCTGGTGGAGGTGCATTCGACCTCGCACGCGGTGCTCAACCAGTTGGAGTCGCTGGGGCTCGACGTCACGTACGAGGGCGACAAGCGGACCGAGCTGATGTTGCACGGCCCGGAGGACGTGCAGATCCTCAAGGACACGGGGCTCGCGTACGACGTGCTGATGGAGGACATGGACGGCGCGAACGACGCGCGGTTGAAGTCCGAGGAGGACCACCAGACGCGGGTGGACAAGGGCATCGCGCCGCTGTCGACGCTGCCCACGGGCCGCGTCGCCTATCGCGATCTGGCGACGATCAACGCGGAGCTGCAGCAGCTCGCGACCACGTACCCGGACAAGGTCAAGCTCTTCACGCTCAACAAGACGTCGCTGCTGGGCAAGACGATCTACGGCGTCGAGGTGTCCACGAACGTCGCGCAGAACGTGGGCAAGCCGACGTTCCTGCTCACCGGCGCCCACCACGCGCGCGAGTGGCCGACGGCCGAGTTCACGATGGAGTTCATCTGGGACCTGCTGCTCAACTACGGAAATGACGTCGACGCGAAGACGCTGCTCGACACCGGCAAGTTGATCGCGGTCCCGGTCGTCAACGTCGACGGCTACGACCTCAGCCGCAGCCTGCAGAACGAGCAGAAGCGCAAGAACTGCCGGATCACCTCCGGCGTGATCCCGACGCTGGCCGACTGCACGGCGTCCGCGAACGTCAACCGCGGCATCGATCTCAACCGCAACTACCTCCCGTTCTGGGGCGGGCCGGGCTCGAGCACCAGCGCGACCGCGTCCAACACGCGCGGTGAGGCGCCGGCGTCGGAGCCCGAGATCCAGGGCATGATCGACCTCCTCAACCGCAACCCGGCGACGGTGGCGATCAACAACCACACGCCCGACCAGCGTCTGCTGCGCGCGCCGTCGAGCTCGAACGAGCCGGACGTCCTGGCCGACCAGACCGCCTACCAGGGCCTGCTCGACCGGCTCTCCAAGAACCTCCCGGGCTGGCCCGCCGGCCCGTGGACCGACGTCTACTACGAGGCGTCCTCCACCGCCGAGCAGCAGGCCTACTACGCGTACGGGGCGTTCGGCTTCACGCCCGAGGCGACGCCCGGCTTCAGCGGCAATCAGACGTTCCACCCGCCGTACCAGAACGTGATCGACAACTACCTGGGCACGGGCACCCGCTACGCGGGCCAGACGATGCGCGGCCTCTACTACGACGCGTTCAAGGCCGCGACCGAGCCGAACCTCCACAGCGTCATCGCCGGCACGGCGCCGGCGGGGGCGAAGCTCACGCTCACCAAGACGTACAGCCTCGACAGCTCGCTGACGGTCTTCACCACGGGCCAGCCGGCGGAGGTCCGCGCGTTCCCGAACGGGATCAACGCGTCGATCATCGTTCCGGCCACGGGCAAGTTCGAGTGGCACGTCAACCCGTCGCTGCGGCCGAGCCAGTACACGGACCAGTTCGTCGACGAGTCCTACACGCTGACCTGCACCGCGCCGGACGGGACGGTGCTCGAGACGACCACGGTCAAGATCGCCCGCGGCCAGCTCGTCAACCGCAGCCTGTGCACGCAGGGCGGCGTCGGCGGCAGCGTCCCGAGCACGCTCGCGCTGACGCTCGGCGCACCCGCGAGCTTCGGCGCCTTCACGCCCGGCATCGCCAAGGAGTACGACGCGGGCGCGACGGCGACGACGACCAGCACCGCGGGCAACGCGCTGCTGACGGTCGCCGACCCGGACGGCACCAACACGGGCAAGCTCGTCAATGGCGCGTTCGCGCTCGCCACGACGCTGCGCGCGGCGGCCACGAGCCCCGCCGGCACGGGCGCGCCGCTCGCCCCGGTGGGCGGCTCGGCCAGCCCGACCTCCCTGCTGACCTACACCGGCCCGGTCAGCAACGACCCGGTTGCCGTGGCCTTCAAGCAGGCCATCGGCGCCAACGATGCCCTGCGGACAGGGACGTACAGCAAGACGCTGACGTTCACGCTCTCCACCACGAACCCGTAGGGAGCACGTCCGCACCGATCACCCGCCGGCTCTCATGTCGGCGGGTGATCGGTCAGGCACGCGACCAACGGGGAGGAAAGGAGAGCGCGACCCCCGGCTACGCTGACCTTGGTCACTTGTCCGAGTCCTTGATGTCATCGCCGCGCCGACTGCTCCTGCTCGGCGTAGTCGTCGCTGCCGGCGCGCTCTTCTACTCGGTGCTCGAGCGCCGGGACAGCGCGCCGCGCGCCGCCACGGGCGGGAACTTCGGGCTGTGCTCGAAGCAGAGGGGTGACACCGCGCGCAACTGCTACCAGCGCGAGGTCGGGCGCGAGCTCGCGGTGGTCGGCTCGGCGGCGATCACGTTGGTCGCGCCGTCGGACTCCTCCGGCCAGGTGACGTTCACCTCCGCGGACGCCGAGGCCGCGCAGCAGCAGCCGCTGCTCTGCGACCTGCACACCCGCGTCGGCGTCACCGATCAGCAGGTTCCGTCGTGGCTCGGCTGGACGGAGCCGCTGGCGGAGGCGGCCCCCGTCTCATGAACCGCAAGACGCTGCTGGCCGGGCTGGGCACGGTCGTCGTGCTCGTCGCGGTCGGCCTCGCCGTCATCCTGGCGACCGGCGGCGGCTCCGGTGACGCGAACCCGCGCGCCGCCGAGCGCACCGCCGCGTCGGCCGAGGCCGAGCAGGCCACCGGCGACCTGAACACCTGCGCCGGTCTGATCCAGGACGAGGGCCGCGCGTGCTACTCCCGCGAGCTGGCGAAGATCGTCAACGACGCCGCGGACCCGCTCGCGGCCGTCGAGGGGATCACCGCCGCGGCCTACGCCGACAAGTCCGGCTTCCTGCTCGCCAACTGCCACGGGATCATGCACACGGTCGCTCGCGAGTACGCGCTGCGCACCCACCTGACGCTCGCGAAGCTGATGGACAACCTGCCCGCGACGAACGACCCGGGCTGCTCGGCCGGCTACGCCCACGGCCTGGTCACCGCGGTCGCGCCGCAGATCGAGCAGGCCGGCCCGAAGGTCGCGCTCACCTTGTGCGAGAAGGCCGCGACGCGCTACCAGCGCTACTCGTGCGTGCATGGCTTCGGGCACGCGTTCATGCGGCTCAACAACGACAACATCGCGCCCGCGCTGCAGATGTGCGAGCAGCTCGGCTCAGGCGCGGCGCCGGATTGCTCGCAGGGCGTCTACCACGACTACTGGTTCGCCGTGAACGGCCTCGACGCGACCAGCAAGCCGAAAGAGGTGACCAAGGACCCGCGCGAGCTGTGCGGCGCGCAGCCCACGCAGTTCGTGCGCACGTGCTGGTACCGGGCGTTCGTCGAGACCCAGCAGGGCCGGCGCGTCCAGCAGCCCGCTGACTTCGAGGATCTCTGCGGCGGACTCGAGGGCCTCCAGCGCCAGGCGTGCGTGACCGGCGCGAGCGTGATCGGCCCGCCCGACCCGCGCAACCAGCTGATCGTCTGCAACGCGCTCGAGGCCGACACGGACATCGCCGCCTGCATCCGCGGCACCAAGGTCCAGAACCTCCTGCAGTTCCCGGACAGCATGAAGGTCGACCTGATCAAGGACTGCAAGATCTTCAAGGGCTCGATGGCGGAGACGTGCTACCGCTGGCTGGGCAAGACGCTCGGCGTGGTCAGCGACGGCAAGCTGCTCGAGTACGGGTGTCCCGAGCTCCCGAAGGGCGCCGCGCGCAAGGCCTGCGCGGCGGGCGTGAAGAGCATGAACGGCCCGCTGGTGACATTCAGTTAAAGGCGATGCAGCCCCTCCGCCCCACCCCGATCATCCGACCTTAACGCGCCACATCCGGGCGCGGCGGCGTGGGCGACCGTCGGCGCGCCGAGCCGCGCGGCCGCGGTATCTGACCTGTCCCGGCGGCGCTCCATGCTGGAGTGTCCGTCATCCGGCTCACGCGCGACGCGCTCGCGACGCGCGACCTCCGCAGGCTCCAACTCGCCTCCCTCGCCGCGGGCGTCGGCGGGTGGGCGTTCATGGTCGCGCTCGCCGTCCACGCCTATGCGGTCGGCGGCGCCGCCGCGGTCGGCCTCGCCGCGCTCGTGCGGATGGCGCCCGCCGGCCTCGCGGCGCCGCTGACGGGCCTCGCGGCCGACCGCTTCCCGCGCCGCGACGTCCTGCTCGCGGCGACCGCCGTCCGCGCCGTGCTGCTGTGCGCCGCGGCGCTCGCGGTGGCCGCGGACGCCCCGTTCGCGCTTCTCCTCGTGCTCGCGACGCTGTTCACGGTCGCCGCGACCGCCCACAAGCCCGCCCAGGCCGCCCTGCTCCCGCACCTGACGCCGAGCCCGACCCGCCAGGCCGCGGCCAACGCCCTCTGGACCGCGATCGACAACGGCGCCTTCGTCGCGGGAGCGATCGCGGGCGGCGTCCTCGTGGCCGCGCTGGGCACGGCCCCGGCGTTCGCGGCCGCGGCGCTGGCGTTCGCGCTGGCGACGCTCGCGCTCGCACGGGTGGGAACGCGCGGCGAGGCGCGGGTGGGCGCGGGCGGCGAGGCGGTGCCGGGCGGCGCGCGGCCGGCGGCGAGCGGCGAGGTGCGCGTTGGCGCGGACGGCGAGGCCGTGCGTGGCGGCGCGCGCGGCGAGGCGCGGGTGGGCGCGGGCGGCGAGGCGGTGCGGGGCGGCGCGCGGCCGGCGGCGAGCGGCGAGCCCGCGCGGCGCGGGGCGGTCGCGCGGGGCGTGGCGGGGGCCGCCGTCGCCGGGGCGCTCGGCGGCGTGCGGATCGTCGCCCGCGACCGGCGGTTGCGGCTGCTCGTCGGCGTGCTCTCGGCGTCCACGTTCGTCGAGGGGATGGTCGACGTGCTCGTGGTCGTCACCGCGCTCGAGCTCGTCGGGCTCGGGGACGCGGGGGTCGGGTGGTTGAACGCGGCGTGGGGGATCGGTGGGCTCGTCGGGGGCGCCGCGACGATGAAGCTGATCGCGCACCAGCAGCTGCGCCTCGCCCTGCCCGCGGGTGGTCTCCTGATCGGCGCGCCGCTGCTCGCGCTGGCGGCGCTGCGGTACACGGCGATCGCGCTCGTCGCGTTCACGATCCTCGGCGTCGGCTACGCGCTCACGGAGTCGTCGGGCATCACGCTGCTCCAGCGCCTCGCCCACGACCGCGTCCGGGCGCGGGCGTTCGGGGTCGTGGAGAGCTCCTACTGGCTGACGACCGGGGCGGGAGCGATGGTCGCGCCCGCGATCGTGGCGCTGGCGGGTCCGCGGGCGGCGCTCGCGCTCGTCGGCTCGGCGCTGCCGCTCATCGTCCTGACCCGCTACGCGGCGCTCAGCCGACTGGCGCCGGTCGCCACTGCCGCACGTCCGGCAGCGGTGTCAGGACCGGCTCGACCTGAGCGCGGACATGCTCGAAGTCCGGCGGGAGCGCCAGGTGCTCTCCCAGCGACTCAGCCGGCTCGTCCGTCGTGAAGCCGGGGCCGAGGGTGGCGAGCTCGTACAGCACGCCGCCCGGCTCGCGGAAGTAGACCGAGCGGAAGTAGAAGCGGTCGATCACGGGGGTGATGGAGCGGCCGGCCTCGACGATCCGCTCGCGCCACGCGACGTGCTCGTCCATCTGCGCCGCCCAGGCGATGTGGTGGACGGTGCCCGCGCCGCCCACGCCGCGGCCGGCGCCGTCCGACAGATGGATCAGCGAACCGCGCCGCGCGCCGCGCACCTCGAACGTCGAGCCCTCGCCGACCGCGCCCATGACGGACGTCAGAAGCGCCGCCGACCGCCCGACGTTCGGCACCTGCGCGTACACGGCGTGGAAGCCCTGCAGGGCGTGCTCGTCAGGGATCTCGGTGGAGCGGGCGCGCAGCGGCTCGTCGGGGACGTCGACCTCGACCAGCTCGTGCTCCAGCCCTTCGGGATCGCTGAACCGCAGGGCGCCGTCGACCGATTCGACGGCGACCCCCTCGCTCCCGAGCCGGTCGGCCCAGAACTCGACCGACGCGACCCGGTGGGCGATGCGGCACACCATCCCCGCGCCCGCCTTGCCCGGCCGTGCGTTCGGATACTCGAAGAACGTCAGGTCCGAGCCCGCCGAGCCGTGCTCGTCGGCGTAGAACAGGTGGTAGACGGTCGGGTCGTCCTGGTTGACGGTCCGCTTGACCAGCCGCAGGCCGAGCACCCGCACGTAGAAGTCCACGTTGCGGGGCGCGTCGCCGGTGATGGCGGTGATGTGGTGGAGGCCTTCGAGCTTCACAGGGCGTTGCGGACGGCTTCTACAGCACGTTCTATCCCATCCGCGTCCACATCCAAATGGGTGACGGCTCTGATCTGACGCTGACCGACTACCCCCATCCGCACACCGTCACGCTCGATCCGTTCACAGACCCCATCGGGATCGTCGACTTCGAAGATCACGATGTTGGTCTCGACCTCGTCCGGGTCCAGCGTCACGCCCTCCACGTCGGCGAGGCCACGGGCCAACGCCGCCGCGTTCTCGTGGTCGACCGCGAGCCGCTCGACGTTGTGGTCGAGCGCGTAGAGCGCGCCCGCGGCGACGATCCCCGCCTGCCGCATCGCCCCGCCGAGCATCTGCTTGTAGCGCCAGGCCTCCTCGATCAGGTCGCCCGAGCCGGCGAGGCACGCCCCCAGCGGCGCGCCCAGCCCCTTCGTGAAGTCCAGCCACGCGGTGTCGAACCCGCGGGTCATCTCGGCGGCCGGCACGCCTGAGGCGACGACCGCGTTCATCAGCCGCGCCCCGTCCATGTGCAGCCGCAGCGAGAACTCCTTGCCGGCCTCGACGACATCGCGCAGCAGCTCCAGCGGCCACACCCGCCCACCGGCCATGTTCGTCGTCTGCTCGACGCTGACCAGCCGCGACCGCGGGGAGTAGCGGTCGGGGTAGCGGATCGCGCCCCGCACGTCATCGCCGGAGAACATGCCGCGAGGCGTGTCCAGCGGCTGCATCATCGCGCCGGCGAACGCGGCGGGCCCGCCGGCCTCGGCGATGATCGGGTGCGCGGTCCGGTGCAGGATCGCCTCGTCGCCGCCCGGCCGGATGTGCAGCCGGAACGCGATCTCGTTGCACATCGTCCCGGAGGGGAGGAAGACGGCCGCCTCGAAGCCCAGCAGCGAAGCGACCCGCGAGCACAGCGCGGTGACCTGCGGGTCCTCGAAGCGCTGCTCGTCGCCCACCTCGGCCTCCGCCATCGCGCGACGCATGGCGGAGGACGGGCGGGTCTGCGTGTCTGAGTAGAGGTTTACGAACATAAAGGGGTCAGGCCCCTTTAAGTTCTACTTCAGACGGTGCTTCGCGAACTTCGCGAACTGTGTGAACGCCGGGCGCGGGGAACCGTCGGGGTTCACGAGGCCGGAGTCGAACGTGCCGTCGGGCTCGCCCCACCAGCGGTAGACGTAGATCCGCGTGACCTTGGACTTGTAGCCGCGGCGGGTCGAGTCGTACTTGTCGGCGAGCTGGAACATGTACTTCGTCGCCGACGCGGCGCGCGAGGGCGACGTCTTGAAGCCCGAGGTCAGGAACGTCGTGATGCCGCCCGTCTCGGTGAGCCAGACCTGGCCCGGGACGGTCTTCAAGACGTTCGTCAGACCCTTGGACTGGTGCCGGTTGACGTCCTTGTAGTTGTGCAGGCCCCAGATCCGGGCCTTGTTGTGCGAGTAGCGGATGAAGCTCTTCAGCCACGTCTTGACGTTGCTCTGGTCGAGCACGTCGGCGCCGAGGATCGTGCAGCCCTTGCAGTTCGCGCGCAGGGCCGCGTAGTAGTCGGCGGCGCGCTTCGGGTTCTTGGAGGTCGGCTGGGAGAGGTGGTTGGCCTCGTTCCAGGGCGCGTAGGTCTTCACCCACGGGAACGCGGTCTTGAACTTCTTGAAGGCCGTCGTGTAGGCCGCCTTGGAAGGAGCGCGGCATGCGCTCGACTTCGAGTACTTGCCGCCGGAGTAGCAGCCACGGCGCGCCGTGAACATCACGAGCACCTCCTGCTTGTGCGCCCGGGCGGCGTTCATGAAGCCCGTGACCTCGGCGGTCCCGTCCCCCTTGTAGAAGTCCCACGGGACGATGTAGCGGACACGCTTGAGCTTGAGGCCCTGCCACAGCGGCTGGTCGAAGGTAGCTGCGCTCTGCTCGGAGAGCCCGACCCGGTAGTTCGCCGAGGCGGGAGCACACAGGACGAGGGCCGCGATCGCGGCCAACAGCAACGTCATTGTCTTTCGGTGCATTCCTCTCGGAACCACTGACCCGGACGTGAGTTGCGCTCCGGTGCGAGTTCTAACCTCGTACTGACCCGCCATGGCGATCGACGCACCCCCCGCAGAGCAGCGCCTCCAACGACTCCGGGAACAGCGTCGCGCGCTCCCGGATCAGCCTGGCGTCTACCTGTTCCGCGACGCCCGGGGGCGGGTCGTCTACGTGGGCAAGGCGAAGTCGCTCAAGAAGCGCATCGCCAGTCACTTCTCCAACCCGACGGTCTACGGGACGACCGCGCTGACGGAGGAGATCGACCACATCGAGTACCTCGTCGTGGTCACCGAGTCCGAGGCGCTGCTGACCGAGCAGAACTTCATCAAGCAGTACAAGCCGAAGTTCAACATCCGGCTGCGCGACGACAAGTCGTACCCCTACATCGCCATCAGCCTCGACGAGGACTTCCCACGCGTCTACTTCACGCGGGAGAAGCACAAGCGGGGACGCGCCTACTTCGGCCCCTATAGCTCCGCCAAACGTGTCCGCGGCACGCTCGACCTGTTGGGCAAGATCTTCCTGTTCCGCTCGTGCGAGGGCCCGGAGCCGGGCCGCCACTCGGGCTCGCCCTGCCTGGACTACTTCATCAAGCGCTGCGGAGCGCCGTGCGTGGGCTACGTCAGCAAGGAGGAGTACCGCGAGGGGATCGACGGCGTCGTGTCGTTCCTCTCCGGTCGCTTCAAGCAGATCGAGCGCGACCTCGAGCGCAGGATGTACTTCTCGGCCGGCGAGCGCGACTACGAGCAGGCGACGGTCGAGCGCAACCGCCTCCAGGCCGTCAAATCGCTGCTCGAGCGCCAGCGGGTCGCCGAAGGCGGTTCCGGGACCTACGACGCGGTCGCCGTGGCCGTGGAGGGCACCGAGGCCAACGCGCAGGTCTTCCAGGTGCGCGACGGCGTCCTCAGCGACCGCCAGTCGTTCTACCTGGAGAACCAGGCTGAGCAGGACCCCGCGATCGTCGCCGAGGAGTTCATGCTCCAGTACTACGCGAGCGCGCTCTCGATCCCGCCGCTGATCGTCGTCCAGGGCACGATGGCCGAGGGCTCGGCGCTCGACGTGCTCGGCGCGCTGCTGGCCGAGCGGCGCGACGGCGCGGTCGAGATCCGCGCCTCCGAGCGCGGCGGCAAGCGCCGCATCCTCGACCTCGCGGAACGCAACGCGCGGCTCGCGCTCGACCAGGAGAAGCTCAAGTCCGAGCGCCGGCGTCAGCAGCGGGTGGACGCGCTGAGCGGCCTCCAGAGCGCGCTCGGCCTCGACGCGCTGCCGGTGCGGATCGAGTGCTTCGACATCTCCCACGTCGGCGGCACGCACACCGTCGCGTCGATGGTGGTCTTCGAGGGCGGGGCGCCGAAGAAGTCCGATTACAGGCGTTTCACCATCCGCGAGGTCGATACCGGCGATGATTTCGCGGCGATGGCGGAGGTCTTGACGCGCCGCTACGCGCAATTCGAGCGTCAGGCGGAGCGCTCACCGTACGACTCCGAGCGCGATGCGTCGTTCGCCGCGCTGCCGAACCTGGTGATCATCGACGGCGGCAAGGGCCAGCTCGGCGCGGGCCTGAGCCCGCTGCAGGGCTTCCGCGACCGCGGCGTCGCCGTCGTCTCGCTGGCGAAGCGGATCGAGGAGGTCTTCCTCCCCGGCAACCCGACACCGGTCGTGATGGCGCACGACACGCCGGAGCTGCAGCTCGTCCAGCGCGTCCGCGACGAGGCGCACCGCTTCGCCATCACCCACCACCGGATCCGCCGCGACAAGGCGATGACGGAGTCGATCATGGACGAGCTGCCCGGCATCGGCCCGGCGCGCAAGCGCGCGCTGCTCAAGCACTTCGGCTCACCCGACGCGGTGCTGCAGGCGACGCGTGAGCAGCTGGAGAACGTGCCAGGGTTCCCGCAGAAGGTCGCGCGCGATCTCTTCAACCACCTCAACCGGACGGGGCGATAACCAGTGGGCAACGCGGTCCGCGACGCGGACACGAACGGCCGGGGCTCGAACCTCGAGGACCTCGTCGTCATCTCGGGACTCAGCGGCGCCGGGAAGTCCAGCGCGATGAACGTCTTCGAGGACGCGGGGTACTTCTGCGTCGACAACCTGCCGGCGGAGATGATCCGCTCGCTGTCGGAGCTGTTCATGCACGAGGGCTCGAAGGTCGAGCTCGCGGCGGTCGTGTGCGACTCGCGCGGCGGCGAGTACCTGGCGGCGCTGGCGGGCGTGATCGACCAGCTGGCGTCCGTCGGCGTCGTCCACCGCGTCGTCTTCCTCACCGCCGACGAGGAGGCGCTCGTCAACCGCTACAAGGAGACCCGCCGACGGCATCCGCTCTCGCCCCACGGCAGCGTGCTCGACGGCATCCGCGCCGAGCAGGAGCTGCTGGCGCCCGTGCGCCAGCGGGCGGACATCGTGATCGACACGTCAGGCCTCTCAGCGGCCGCGCTGCGCCGCAAGGTCGCCGACGAGCTGCTCGAGCCCGCGCAGCCCGGCAAGCTCGCGGTCACGTTCACGTCGTTCGGCCACAAGCACGGGCCGCCGCGCGACGCCGACCTCGCCTTCGACGTCCGCTTCCTGCCGAACCCGCACTACGACCCCGATCTGCGCCCGCTGACCGGGTTCGACCAGCGGATCGTCGACTACGTCGGCCGCGACGGGCGGCTCGAGGTCTTCTACTCGCACCTGATCCCGCTGCTGGAGTTCGTGCTCCCGCAGTACGTGGCCGAGGGCAAGGCGCACCTGATGGTCGCGATCGGCTGCACCGGCGGGCGGCATCGCAGCGTCGCCATCACCGAGCACCTGGCGAAGCTCTTCCGCAACCGCGACGAGTACTTCGTCGAGGTCGCGCACCGCGACGTCGACCGGCTGCCGATCAGGCGCTGACCCGCGTGATCGGGGGGAGCGCGTAGCTCCCGTCGAACACGGACGCCTGCGGCTGGTACATGCGCAGGATCGGGCGAAAGCGACCCGACGGCGCCGGGAGCCAGTTCGCCGGGTCCTCGGGCTCGTCGTGCTGGATCGTCAGCGTCAGCGACCCGTCCGCGCCGTAGCGCAGGCCGGGCGTGCGATCGCCGATCGAGTAGCGGCCGAGCGGGTTCTCGACGAGGTAGAAGTCCGGCAGCGAGTACATCGTCACCGACCAGAACGCGTCGACGGGCGGCTGGGTGTCGAACCGCAGCTCGTAGCGCCGGTCGCCTTCGAGCAACTCGCCCGCCGCGTCCTTGTAGGTCATCGAGTACGCGGCCTCGTACGCGTGGTTGCCCCACAGCCCGCCGCGCGCCGCGAGCGTCCGCACGAGATAGCGCGCCGGGCCGGCGATCTTCCACTCGGGGGCGTCGATCGCGCCGACCTCGAAGAAGTCGAGGTTGTAGTCGAACATGTGGTTGTTCACGTGCCAGCCGGTGTCGGCGTCACCGGCGTGCTCGAGCGCGGTCTCCATCTGCTCGCGGCCCGCGGCCAGGCCGGCGGCGAGCTCGGCGTCGGGCGCGGTGTACGGCGAGGTCTCGTCGAGCAGGCCGATCGCGGCGAAACGCTGCTGATACTCGATGTCGCGCGGCGCCGGCGGGAACGCTCGCATCCAGACGCGCAGCCGCTCGAGGAAGCGCAGCTCGTGCGGGACGTCTTCGGCCTGCGGCAGGCCGCGACCCGGCGCGGTGGGCGTGAGCGTCAGCCCGGACTGGAGCGCGCGCACGGCCGGGAGGTCGTCCTCGCCCGCGACCGCCCAGCGGCCGACGATCGAGGCGACCGTCGTCGGGCAGTGGATCACGGTCTCCTCCGCCTCGCCCGCCCAATCGGGCGCGACGAGCAGGTACGACCCCGCCTTGGTGCCGGTGGCGCGGTGCCCGACGTACGCGAAGTTGTTCGTCCAGGCGTCGACGAACTGCAGCACGTAGTAGCGGCCGTCGGCGTCCGGGACCTCGAGGCGGACCGGGCCGCCGCTGACGTCGACCTGCGCGATCGAGTAGATCGTGTCGTTGTTGATCGACACGAACGTGTCGTCCGGCCCGGCGAGCGCGCCGGCGTGCCCGAAGACGTTGAACGGGGTGGGGGGAACGCTGCCCATCCCGTTCTTCGTGAAGCGGTCGACCTCCTCCAGGTCGAAGACGAGCGGGAAGCCGTAGATGAACGCCTCGGCGGCGAGGTCGGTGCGCGTGCTCATCCCACCAGCCTGTTGCGCCACGGCCCCGCCGACATCACCCGAAGCGGATGGTCGCCGCGTAGAGCGCCTCCGGGTCCAGCCCCATCGAGGCGAAGTTCCCTTCGATCTCGAGGCTCACGTGGCCGTGCATGCGCGACCACATGACCACCGCGCGCTCCGGGTCGGGCTCGACCTTCAGCAGCAGGTCCATGCTGCGCTGCGCGGCCGCGACCAGCGCGGGCTGGTGGGCGTCGTAGCCGGGGAACGGGGCGGCGAAGAGGAGCCGGTACCGATGCGGCTGGGCGAGCGCCCACTGTCTATACGCGGGCGCGAGTGACTGTGCGTTCGTGAGCGCGTCGGCCAGGTCGTTGTACGCGTCGAGCACGAGCTCGGTCATCAGCGCGTCGCGGTTGCGGAAGTAGCGATACAGCGCAGGGCCGGAGACGCCGAGCTCGCGCGCGATCGCGTTCAGCGCGACCGCCGACGGGCCGCCCGCCTCCAGTTGCGCCGATGCGACGCGCTTTACGGCTGCCCGTACTGTGTCGGCGCGTGCGCTCGTTAGAGTCTCTAACATCAGTTAGAGCTTATAACGCAGAGGGGATGACATGCAAGCACGAGAGATCGAACTGCCTGGGATCGGCGAGCCGGAGACGCTCCGGCTGCGGACCCGCGAGCTGGGTGAGCCAGGACCGGGGCAGGCCGTCGTGCGGGTCGAGGCGACGGGCGTCTCGTTCGCCGAGCAGCAGATGCGGCGCGGCAAGTACTACGACCAGCCGAACTTCCCGTTCGTGCCGGGCTACGACCTCGTCGGGGTGGATGAGGCCACGGGCGCGCGGGTGGCGGCGCTGACGAAGGTCGGCGGCTGGGCGGACCACGTGATCCTCGACCGCGCGGACCTCGTCCCGGTGCCGGAGGGTCTCGATCCCGAGGCGGTCGAGACCGTGATCGTCAACGGCGTCACGGCCTTCCGGATGCTGCACCGCAGCGCGAAGGTCAGGCGCGGGCAGACGATCGTCGTGCTGGGCGCCGCCGGCGGCGTCGGCTCCGTGCTCGTGCAGCTCGCGCGACACGCGGGCATCCACGTGATCGGGACCGCGGGGCCGAAGCAGCAGGAGTGGCTGCGCGAACTCGGCGCGACGCCGATCGACCACCGCTCCGAGGACGTCCCGGCGCGCGTGCGCGCGCTGGCGCCGGAGGGCGTCGCGGCCGTCTTCGACCACGTCGGCGGGCCGGGCATCGCGGACTCGTGGCGGATGCTCGCGCGCGGCGGGACGCTCGTCTCCTACGGGACGCTGGCGACCAAGGACATCCCCGGAAACCCGCAGGTTCCGGTGCTCAAGCTGCTCGCGAAGCTGGCGGTTTGGCAGATGCTGCCAAACGGTCGCCGGGCGACGTTCTTCAACCTGTGGAAGGGCGCCCGCTTCCGGCGCGAGCGTTTCCGCGCGCAGTTGCGGGAGGACCTCGGCCGGGTGCTGGCGCTGCTGCAGGAGGGCGCGATCCGGCCGCAGATCGCCGCGCGCTTCGAGCTCGAGCAGGCCGCAGAGGCGCTCCGCTTCGCCGAGGCCGGTGGCAATGCGGGGAAGGTTTTGATCCTCCCCTGAAGACGTTCGGTAGCCTCACCCACCGTTTTCTCAAAACGGGAAAGGGTTCGAGACATGGCTGTACGCGTCGGGATCAACGGCTTCGGCCGGATCGGCCGCAACGTCTTCCGCGCCGCATATGCGCAGGGTGCGGACGTCGAGATCGTTGCCGTCAACGACATCACGGATGCCGGCACGCTTGGCCATCTGCTCAAGTACGACTCGGTATTCGGCCGGTTCCCGGGCACGGTCGAGGTGGGCGAAGGCGCGCTGATCGTCAACGGGACCGAGATCAAGGTGCTCGCCGAGCGCGACCCGGCCAACCTGCCGTGGGGCGAGTTGGGCGTCGACGTCGTGATCGAGTCGACCGGCTTCTTCACCAAGCGGGCGGACGCCGCCAAGCACCTCGAGGGCGGCGCCAAGAAGGTCATCATCTCCGCCCCGGCCACCGAGCCGGACGCGACCGTGGTCCTGGGCGTGAACTTCGACGAGGTCTACGACCCGGAGAAGCACGACGTCATCTCCAACGCGTCCTGCACGACGAACTGCCTCGCGCCGGTCGCCAAGGTCCTCAACGACCTGGTCGGCATCGAGAAGGGCCTGATGACGACGATCCACGCCTACACGGCGGATCAGCGCCTCCAGGACGCACCCCACAAGGACCTGCGTCGCGCTCGCGCCGCCGCGGTCAACCTGGTCCCGGCGTCGACCGGCGCCGCCAAGGCGATCGGCCTCGTCATCCCGGAGCTCAACGGCAAGCTCAACGGCTTCGCGGTGCGCGCCCCCGTCCCGACCGGCTCCGTCGTCGACCTGACGATCGTCGCCGGCCGCGACACCTCCAAGGAGGAGATCAACGAGGCCGTCAAGGCCGCCGCGGCGACCGACGGCTTCAAGGGCATCCTCGCCTACACCGAGGACCCGATCGTGTCCTCGGACATCGTCCAGGACCCGCACTCCTCGATCTTCGACTCCCAGCTGACCTCGGTCCTCGAGGGCAACCTGGTGAAGATCGTGACCTGGTACGACAACGAGTGGGGCTACTCGAACCGCTGCGTGGATCTCGCGCAGAAGGTGCTGGTGCGTGCGCACGCTTGATGATCTGAGCGTCGAAGGGAAGCGCGTCCTCGTCCGGGTGGACTTCAACGTCCCCCTGGACGAGGCCCGCAACATCACCGACGACGCTCGCATCCGGGCTGCGCTGCCGACCTTGACGGAGCTGCGCTCGAAAGGGGCGAGCGGGCTGGTCCTGCTCGCCCACCTGGGGCGCCCCAAGGGCCGTGACGAGAAGTTCTCGCTCAAGCCCGCGGCGGACCGCCTGGCGGAGCTCCTGGGCGTCGAGGTGACGCTCGCGCCCGACCTCGACGACGTGCCGGAGAGCGACGTCGTGATGGTCGAGAACGTGCGCTTCTTCGAGGGCGAGACCAGGAACGACGCGGCGCTGGCCGAGCGCTACGCCAAGCTCGCCGACGTCTACGTCAACGACGCGTTCGGCGCCGCCCACCGGGCGCACGCGTCGACCGAAGGCGTGGCGCACCTGCTGCCGAGCGCGGCCGGGCGCCTGCTCGAGCGCGAGGTCACGACCCTCAACGGCATCCTGTCCAACCCCGCGCGTCCGCTCGTCGCGGTCGTCGGGGGCGCGAAGGTGACGGACAAGATCGGCGTGCTGGAGGCCTTCCTGGAGAAGGCCGACACGGTGCTGATCGGCGGCGCGATGTGCTTCCCGTTCTTCAAGGCCCAGGGCCACGAGGTCGGGTCGTCGCTGTGTGAGGAGGCGGGGCTGGAACCGGCGAAGCAGCTGCTCGGGAACCCCAAGCTCGAGCTGCCGTCGGATCTCGTCGCCGGACGTGCGTTCTCCGCCGACACCGAGGTGTCGGTGCTCGACGGGATCGACGTCGCCGAGGGCTGGATGGGCCTCGATGTGGGCGAGGGCACCGCGCAGCGCTACAGCGCGACGATCGCGGCGGCGGGCACGGTGTTCTGGAACGGGCCGATGGGCGCGTTCGAGCTGGCCCCGTTCGCCGCGGGGACGAAGGCGGTGGCCGAGGCGATGGCCGCGACGTCGGCGACCACCGTCGTCGGCGGCGGCGACTCCGCCGCGGCGCTCGCGCAGTTCGGCCTCGCCGACAAGGTCACGCATCTCTCGACGGGCGGCGGCGCGTCGCTCGAGCTGATCGAGGGCAAGTCCCTGCCGGGCGTGGAGGCCCTCTCATGAGGAGCCTGGCAACCGGTTGCTTCGGAACAACTCGCAGGTTTCAGGCATCCCGGGGGTGGATCGGATGAGCCATCGCAGACCTTTCATCGCCGGCAACTGGAAGATGAACGGCACGATCGCCGAGGCGGAGGAGCTCATCCAGGCGCTCCTCCCGCGGGTCGGTGCGGTCGAGGACGTCGACGTCGTCGTCGCGACCCCGTTCCTCGCGCTCCAGGCGGTCGTGGACTCCGCCCGCGGCTCCGCGGTCGCGGTCTACGCGCAGAACATGCACGAGAAGGACTCGGGCGCGTTCACGGGCGAGGTGTCGGCGCCGATGCTCGCCGAGGTCGACGTCCAGGGCGTGATCCTCGGGCACTCCGAGCGTCGCCAGTTCTTCGGCGAGACCGACAAGGCGCTGCAGCAGAAGGTCCCGCGTGCGCTCGAGGCGGGCCTGATCCCGATCCTCTGCGTCGGCGAGACCGAGGAGGAGCGCGAGCGCGGCGACACCGAGCGCAAGCTCCGCCACCAGGTCCAGGAAGGCCTCGAGAAGGTCCCGAAGGACCGGCTGCACGAGGTCGTCGTGGCCTACGAGCCGATCTGGGCGATCGGCACCGGCCTGACCGCGACGCCCGAGATGGCGCAGGACGCCTGCGGGTTCGTCCGCGCGCTCGTGCAGGGCTTCGACAAGGAGGCCGGGAACGCCGTGCGCATCCTCTACGGTGGCTCGATGAAGGCCGACAACGCGCCGGAGCTGCTCTCCCAGCCCGACATCGACGGCGGCCTGATCGGCGGTGCTTCTTTGGACGCTGAGTCGTTCGCGGCAATTGTGGAGGCTGCACGCGCATGAGCGTTCCCGCGGTCACGCTGATCGTGCTCGACGGCTGGGGCATCGCTCCGGACGGGCCGGGCAACGCGGTGTCGCTGGCGAGCACGCCGGTGTTCGACGAGCTGTGGGCGAAGCACCCGCACACGCAGCTGATCGCGATGGGGCCGAGCGTCGGCCTGCCCGAGGGGCAGATGGGCAACTCGGAGGTCGGGCACCTGAACTTGGGGGCCGGCGCGATCGTCCCCCAGGACCTGGCGCGGATCGACGCCGCGGTGCGGGACGGCTCGCTCGCGCAGAACGAGGTGCTGCGGGCGGCGATCGACGGTGCCGAGCGCGTGCACCTGATCGGGCTCGTCTCCGACGGCGGCGTGCACTCCTCCGATCGCCACCTGAAGGCGCTCGTCGAGCTGGTCGGCGACAAGGGGATCGTGCACGCGTTCACCGACGGCCGCGACACCTCGCCGACGGGCGGCGCCGGTTATCTCGCCGAGCTCGAGTCGTGGGGCGCGCGCGTCGGGTCCGTGATCGGCCGCTACTACGCGATGGATCGCGACAAGCGCTGGGAGCGGATCGAGAAGGCGATGGACCTGCTCGTCGAGGGCAAGGCCCCGTATCACGCGGCCACCGCCGAGCAGGCCGCCCGCGACGCCTACGAGCGCGGCGAGACCGACGAGTTCATCGAGCCGACGCTGGTCGGCGAGGACGCGCGGATCCGCCCCGGCGACTCCGTGCTCGCCTTCAACTTCCGGCCCGACCGGATGCGCGAGATCACCGAGAAGCTCGCGCCGCTGGTCGCCCGCTACACGACCCTCGCCGAGTACGACGAGGACTGGACGTATCCGGTCGTGTTCCCGCCCAAGCGCCCGGCGCTGACGATCGCCGAGGTCATCGCGCGTCGCGGGCTGGGTCAGCTGCACGTCGCCGAGACCGAGAAGTACCCGCACGTGACGTACTTCTTCAACGGCGGCGAGGAGCACCCGTACGAGGGCGAGGTGCGCGAGCTCGTGCCGTCGCCGCGCGACGTCCCGACGTACGACCACAAGCCCGAGATGAGCGCGCGCGAGGCGACCGACGCCTTCGTGAAGCACTTCTCCGCCGAGCGGCCGGCGTTCAGCATCATCAACTTCGCCAACCCGGACATGGTCGGCCACACCGGTGTGATCCCGGCGGCGGTGAAAGCGGTCGAGACCGTCGACGAGTGCCTGGGCCGCGTCGTCGAGGCCGTGCACGCCGTCGGCGGCGCCTGCATCGTGACCGCCGACCACGGCAACTGCGATCACATGCTCAACGAGGACGGCTCGCCGAACACGGCGCACTCGCTGAACCCGGTGCCGTTCATCGTCACCAACGGGGCCGAGTCGCTCGACGGCGAAGGCATTCTCGCCGACGTGGCGCCGACGGCGCTCGAGCTGCTCGGGATCGAGCAGCCGCCCGAGATGACCGGGCGCTCGCTGCTCGGTTGACGTCATGAAGATTTCCGCGCCGCCTGTCAGACGTCCGCGGAGAACGGGTAGGGCACGTCTGTTACGAGAGGGCGTGCGCCATGAGCAGTATCGCCAAGGACTCCGTGAAGGAGGCCGAGAGCACCAAGAGTGAGCCACTGGTCGGGAAGGGCATGCTCGTGCTCTTCATCGCCCTCATCTCCTGCTTCACCGCGTGGGGCGTGGCGCAGGACCTGACGACCCCGATGGTCGCGGGGTTCAAGCGCATCTTCGACATGAGCACGTTGCAGGCGTCGCTCGTGCAGCTCGCGTACTTCGGCGCCTACTTCCTGCTCGCGCTGCCGGCGGCGTTCATCAACCAGCGCTTCGGCTACAAGGCGGGCATCCTCACCGGGCTCGCGCTGGCCGCGCTCGGCGCGTTCCTGTTCTACCCGGCGAGCAAGATCATGACCTACGAGGCGTTCCTGGTCGCCCTGTTCGCGATGGCCGCGGGCTGTTCGATCCTCGAGACCTCGGCGAACCCGTACGTGATGTCGCTCGGGTCGCCGGCGACGGCGACGCGGCGCCTCAATCTCGCCCAGGCGTTCAATCCGGTCGGGACGAACATCGGCGTGCTGCTCGCGTCGGCGTTGATCCTGCCCAAGCTCTCCGACCCGGTCGACGTCTCCTCGCTCACGCCGGCCCAGTTGCACACGATCCGCGCGGGCGAGCTCGGCGCGGTGATGGGCCCGTATCTCGGCCTGGCCTTCGTCTTGAGCCTGATCGCCGTCGCGATCGCCAGTCAGAAGGCGCCCAAGATCATCGAGGAGTTCCCGGACACCGGCACCCACGCGGGTGGCACCGGCAAGCTCTTCGGCGTGCTGTGGAGCAGGAAGCGCTACCGCTACGGCGTCGTCGCGCAGTTCTTCAACGTGGCGGCGCAGGTGTGCACGTGGACGTACCTGATCCAGTACGTCGAGCAGGCCCTCGGAGGGAGCCTGGAGAAGGGCGGCGCGTTCCTGCAGGCGAGCCTGCTCGTCTTCCTCTTCTCGCGGTTTCTGATGACGTGGGTGATCGGCCGCGTACGCGCCACCATCGTGCTCGCGATGCTGGCGTTCCTCGCGGTCGGTCTGTGCGTGTTCGCCATGGCGAGCCCGAACCTGGCGGGCGTGCTCGCGGTGGTCGGCCTGTCGTTCTGCCTCTCCCTGATGTTCCCGACGATCTACGGCGTCGCCCTCGAAGGCCTTGGACCGGCGACGAAGTTCGGCGCGGCCGGCCTCGTGATGGCGATCGTGGGCGGCGCGATCATGCCGCTGGTGCAGGGCGCTCTCGTGGACGCCACGAGCGCGGCCATCTCGTTCATCGTGCCGGCGTTCTGCTTCGCCGTCGTCGGTCTGTACGCGCTCTACGACCTGCGCACCGACCCGAACGTGAGCGGCGGCGTCCCGGTCCCGGTGCCGCGCCCGGCGGCTCCCGCACCCGTGGGCGGCGCGGCATGACCGGCCGCCGCCGAGCGGCCGCGGCCGTGGCGGCGCTCGCCCTCGCGCTGACCGCCTGCGGTGATGACGCCCCGACCAGCGCCACGACGAGCACGAAGCAGCTCGAGGTCGTGTCCTGGTGGACGTCCGGGTCCGAGGCGGCCGCGCTCGACACGCTCTTCACCGCGTTCCGTGACAGCGCTCCGGGGGTCGACGCGATCAACGGCGCGGTTCCCGGCGGCGCGGGGTCCAACGCGATCGTGGCACTCGCCAAGCGACTTCAGAAGAGCGATCCGCCTGACGTCTGGCAGACGTTCGCCGGCAAGTCCGTCCAGGAGTACGCGCGGCGCGGCCAGGTCCGGAGTCTCGCGTCCGTGTTCAGCAGCGAGGAGCTGCCGGCGCGGATGCATCCGGCGATCCTCGCGTCCGTCAAGCGCAAGGGCCGGCCGTACGGCGTGCCGACCGGCGCGCATCGCAGCAACGTCCTGTGGTTCAACCGGCAGGCGCTCGAACGGGCGGGGGTCGCGCCCCCGGCGAACGGGTACACGCTCGCCGCCTTCCTCGCCGACCTGGCCAAGGTCAAGGCGTCCGGCGGGGTGCCGCTCTGCCTCGGTGGGCGTGACCCGTTCACCACGGTCGAGTTGTTCGAGAACACCTTGTTGAGCTCGATCGGCGTCGGGGGCTGGCGGGACATGGTCGATGACAAGCTCGACTGGCGCGGCAACCGGGTGCAGGCGGCGCTGCGCAGCTTCGGCACGATGCTCGGCTACGCCGATCCTCAGGCCGGCGGTCTGACCTGGGACCAGGCGACGAAGAAGCTCGCCGGCGGCGGCTGCGCGTTCGAGTCGATGAACGATTCCGCGTTCGGCGAGTTGATCGCGGCGGGGGCGAAGGAGGGCGAGACGTTCGGTGCGACAGGGTTCCCCGGCACCGACAAGACCTTCCTCGCGGTCATCGACGTGTTCGTCGCGGCGACGAAGGCGAAGAACGCCAAGAACGCGCTCACGTTCCTCGGCGGGATCAGCGAGCCATCCACCCAACTCGCCTTCAACCAGGCCAAGGGCTCGATCCCCGTCGTTCGCGACGTCGACGTCGCGTCGCTTCCGGCCTACCAGCGCGCGTCGTCGGGGGCGTTGTGGAGCTCGCCGGTCCTGCTGTCGGTCGCTCACGGCGAGGCGATGAGCCCCGAGTTCCAGGAGGGCTTCTACGACGCGGTTTCCACGTATGTGCGAACCCGTGACACGGAGTCGTTCGCCGACGACCTCGAGGACGCCGTCACGAGGGACCGGATCCCGCAGCGCTGAAGGCCCTTTTCGGGTCCTGTTGTTCGCGCAACTACCAGCCGCTAATATGAGCGGCATGGCAACGCCCGATACCACTGTGAACCTCACGGCCGAGGAGCTCGCCGCGTGGCGAGGCCTGCTGCGCGTGCACACAGCCCTGGTCAAGGCGCTCGACGCGGAGCTCGCCGCCGCGCACGATCTTCCGCTGTCCTCGTATGAGGTCCTGATCACGCTCGAGTCCGCTCCCGGGCGCAAGCGCCGGATGGCCGAGCTGGCCGACTCCGTGCTGCTCTCGCGCTCGGGCATGACGCGGCTCGTCGACCGGCTCGCCAAGGAAGAGCTGCTCGAGCGCGACCTCTGCACCGACGACGGCCGCGGCTGCTACGCGGTGCTGACCGAGAAGGGCGCCGAGCTGCTCGCGACCGCGCGGCCGACGCACCTCGACGGGGTCCGCGAGCGGTTCCTCCGGCACTTCTCGCAGGACGAGCTCGTGATGCTCGCGGGCATGTGGGAACGCGTCCTCCCGGGCGCCGCCGCCACGCCTGAATGAGCTGACGCTCATCAAGGTTGCCGCGCGATTGCCCGATGTGAAAGGGCGTGAGCGCCTTTGACGTCCTGGTGGTGGGTGCCGGCTTCGCCGGCGCCGTGATGGCCGAGCGCAGCGCCGCGCGCGGCCTGCGCGTCCTGGTGATCGACCGCCGCTCCCACATCGCGGGCAACGCCTACGACGAGCGCGACGAGCACGGCGTGCTGATCCACCGCTACGGGCCGCACATCTTCCACACGAACGCCGAGAAGGTCTTCGACTACCTGTCCCGGTTCACCGACTGGCGGCCGTACGAGCACCGCGTGCTGGCGGACGTCGAGGGGCGGCACGTGCCGATGCCGATCAACCGCTCGACGCTGAACGCGCTCTACGGGGCGGGATTGCGCGACGAGGCTTCCGCGCAGGCGTTCCTCGACGCGCGGGCGGAGCCGCGGGCGCGGGTGGAGACCTCCGAGGACGCGGTCGTGGCGAAGGTGGGACGCGAGCTCTACGAGACGCTGTTCCGCGGGTACACGCGCAAGCAGTGGGGGCTCGACCCGTCGCAGCTGCACGCGCAGGTCTGCGCGCGGATCCCGGTGCGGGTCAACGACGACGACCGCTACTTCGGCGACACCTTCCAGTACATGCCGGCCGACGGCTACACGGCGCTCTTCGAGCGGCTGCTCGACCACCCGCGGATCGAGGTGCGCTGCGGGGTGGAGTTCGCTTCCGTGGACGACTCGTACGACCACCTGGTCTGGACCGGGCCGATCGACGAGTACTTCGGGCACTGCTTCGGCGCGCTGCCCTACCGGTCGCTGCGGTTCGAGACGGCGTCTCACGACACGCCGGGCGGAGCGCTCGTGCAGCCGGTCGCGGTGATCAACCATCCCGCCGAGTCGGTGCCGTACACGCGGGTCACCGAGTACCGGCACCTGACCGGCCAGGTCGCGGACGTCTCGACGCTGCACTACGAGTACCCGAGCGCGGTCGGCGATCCCTACTACCCGGTGCCGCGGCCCGAGAACCGGGCGCTCTACAACCGGTATGCCGCGTTGGCGGCTCGCGAGAAGGGCATCACGTTCGTGGGGCGTCTGGCGCGCTACCAGTACCTGAACATGGACCAGGTCGTGGCGCAGGCGCTGGCCGCCTCGGCGGCCTTGTCGAGCCTCACGCGTGTGTGAGCCGTTCGTCAGCGCCTTGATGGCGGCCTACAACGCCGAGGCGTTCGTGGGCGAGGCGCTGGAGAGCGCGCTGGCGCAGGACTGGCCCGCGGATCGGCTCGAGGTCGTCGTCTGCGATGACGGGTCGACCGACGGGACGGCCGCTGTGGTGCGGGGCTATGAGACGCGCTTTCCGGGGCGGGTGCGGCTGATCCGGCAGGCCAACGGTGGGCCGTGCGCGGCGGTCAACACGGCGCTGGCGGCCGCGCGGGGCGAATGGCTCGGGCTGCTGGATGCCGACGACGCGTGGCCGGTCGACAAGCTGCGGGTGCAGGGTGCCGTGTTGGCGTCGCGGCCGTCCGTCGGGCTCGTCTACGGCGACATGCGCGTGGTCGACGCGGCCGGCGACGTGATCCAGGAGTCCTGGCTCGCCGACGAGCCGGTGATCCCCCGCGGGCCGAGCGCGGTCGGCGAGCTGCTCGCCGGCAACGTGGCCACGGCGTCGTCGCTGCTGATGCGCCGCTCCGTCGTGTCGCCGATCCCGGCCGAGATCCCCTACACCGACTGGTGGTTCGCCGCCCGCGCCGCGCTCCTCGGCGAGATCGAGTACGTGGCCGAGCCGCGAACGCTGTACCGCTTCCACGGCGGCAACATCACGCTGGGCGTCGAGGGCGCCGCGAAGGTCCGCGAGCTGCGCAAGGCGCTCACGTTCGTCCGCTGGTTCCTGCGCCGGATGCCCGCGGGCGCGGCGTCGCCCCGCGGTCTGGCGACGGCCTGGTCGTACTTCGAGCACTGCGAACGCGAGCTGGCCGCGGTTGACGAGAACCCGTGGGACGCCGCGGCGGAGACGCCGGGTGAGCCGGTTTCGTCTGGCGAGGCCAGACGAAACCGGCGCACCTCGAGTGGCGTCCCCGCGGGCGGCGAGGTCGCGCCCCTTGCGGGCGACGCGGCCACGCCCCTCGCCGGCGCCCGGCGCGGCGTCGTGGCGGCGGGCGGCGCGCCCCTTGCGAGCGACGCGGCGCGGCTCGCCGCGCTCGTGCGGGCCGCCGCCGGCGACCCCTCGTCGCGCGCCGCACGCGACGACCTCGCCGTGGCGCTCGCCGCCGCGTTGCCGGCCGAGGCCGCCGCGTTGGCCGGCGCGGGGCCGAAGGTCGCGGTCGCGTACGCCGGCGAGCTCGTCGCCGACCCCGCGCTCCTCGCGGCGTGGGCGCGGGAGTTGCGGGGCGTGCCCGGCGTCACGCTCGCGGTCGTCACGCCGCCGGAGGCGACGGATGCGCTCGCCGCCGCGGCGGCTGCGCTGCCCGACGAGCTCGACGTCGTCGCGGTCGGCGCGGTCGACCGCGACGTCGTCAGCGCGATCGTCAGCGAGCGGCCGCGCGTCGAGCCGCCGGCGCCGTGGTTCGGCGCCGACGCGCTGGCGCGGCTCGCTGCCGCCTGGGCCTGAGGAGGGGGTGGTCTACGAAACGCCCCTGTGCAGGGGCGTTTCGTCACACACCTAGTGGTCGATGGCGGCGCCGTCCGCCGCGACCGGCCACCACTTCGCGCCGAAGCCGTCGCTGCCCTTGCCGTTGACGTCGCCGGCGGCCTGGTCGCCGGAGAAGTAGTAGACCGGGTGGCCGGCGTAGGTGACGCCGGTCGAGCCGTCGGCGCGCTTGCTCGTGCCGAGGAGGCTCGCGTCGACGCCGGAGCCCGCCTCGGGCTTGACGTTCGTCGTCAGCGGCGGCCAGGCCTGGGCGCAGGCGCCGTCGCAGGCGCTCTGGTCGCCTTGATCGGCCTCCCACACGTACAGCGTGCGGCCGGTCGCGTCGACGAGCCGGCCGTCGGCGATCGAGAGCTTCGCGGCGATGCCGGTCTTGGACTCGGCGCCCGGCTTCTCCTCGGTCTTGGACGTCCCGTAGTCGTAGCCGTACGGGTCCGACTTCTTCGCGGAGGCGGGCGAGCTGGTCGTGGCCGAGTCGTCTGAGCCGCATCCGGCCACGACCAGCGTGGCGGCGAGGGCGGCGAGGGCGGATGCGGTTCGGAGCTTCATGCCCCGTTAGACGCCGGCACCTGCCCGTTTCATTCCCCTCAACGCAACCCACAGGCGCATCGGGTGACGGTCGCAGATCAATCATCTCGCTCGTCATGTCGAACTCGAGACTTGACAATGAACGACTTAGATCTCATACTGCTTTGCAACGCAGTATTCATCACCGCAACACCAGGAGGATTAACATGGCCATCGTGCGCTGGGAGCCGCTTCGCGAGTTCGCGACGCTGCAGAACGAGATGAACCGCCTGTTCGGCAGCGTGTTCGACACGCCGCCGCAGGGCAACGGCGGCACGCTGCGCCGCTGGATGCCGGCGATGGATCTCATCGAGACCGGCGACCACTTCGTGCTGCGCGCCGACCTCCCCGGCCTGTCTGAGGAGGACGTCAACATCGA
Source organism: Solirubrobacter soli DSM 22325 (assembly GCF_000423665.1). Taxonomy (GTDB): domain Bacteria; phylum Actinomycetota; class Thermoleophilia; order Solirubrobacterales; family Solirubrobacteraceae; genus Solirubrobacter; species Solirubrobacter soli. The sequence continues at coordinate 29,784 of NZ_AUIK01000016.1, forward strand.
GGTCGAGGAGCGCGTGCTCACGATCTCCGGCGAGCGCAAGGCCGAGCACGCGGAGAACAAAGACGGCTACCACCGCGTCGAGCGCGCCTTCGGCTCGTTCTCGCGGTCGCTGACGCTGCCCGAGGGCGTGAACGCCGAGGCCGTCGCGGCGACCTTCGATCGCGGCGTGCTCGAGGTGCGCATCCCGAAGCCCGAGCAGCGCAAGCCGCGCAAGATCTCGATCGGCGTCGGCGGCCAGCCGAAGACGATCGACGCCGAGAGCTCCAACTAGCTCGGTCACACACTTGGGCGCGCGGTGGCATGGACGCGCGCCCAGGGATTTCCGTGGGGCGGCTCCGGTCGCCCCGCGGTCGTTCTAACCTCGGGCGCCGTGTTCTCGATCCGCACGCGCGATCCCGGCTCCTACGCCCGCACCGGCACCCTGAAGCTCGCCCACGGCGACGTGCGCACGCCCGCGTTCGTGCCGTTGGCGACCAAGGCCGTGGTCAAGACGCTCGAGGTCCGCGAGGCCGCTGACCTGGGCTTCGACATGGTCCTCGGGAACACGTTCCACCTGTTCCTCACGCCCGGCCAGGACCTGATCAAGCAGCTGGGCGGCCTGCACCGCTTCCAGCGCTGGGACCGGCCGATCATCACCGACTCGGGCGGGTTCCAGGTCTTCTCGATGGGTCACGGGACCGTGGCCGACGAGATCAAGGGCCGCGCCGCCCAGTTCTCGGGCGAGCGCTCGGGCGCGATCCTGGCGATCGAGGAAGAGGGCGTGCGCTTCCGTTCCTACCTCGACGGCTCGACCAAGTTCATGGGCCCGGAGACCTCGATGGAGGTCCAGGCCGCGCTCGGGTCCGACATCGCGCTGGTCTTCGACGAGTGCACCCCGTTCCACGCGGATCGCGAGTACACGGCGCGCTCGACCGAGCGCACCCACCGCTGGCTCGACCGCTGCATCGCCTGGCACGAGCAGCACGGCCCCGAAGGGCAACTGGTCTACGGCATCGTCCAGGGCGGGACCGACGAGGAGCTGCGCCGCTGGTCGGCGCAGGAGGTCGCCGCGCGCGAGGCGCTGGGCGGGATCGCGATCGGCGGCACGCTCGGCGAGAACAAGGACCAGATGTTCGAGGTCGTCGAGTGGACGATCGAGGAGCTGCCGGAGGCCAAGCCGCGCCACCTGCTCGGCATCGGCGAGGTCGACGACCTCGTCCGCGGCGTCGAGCTCGGCATCGACACCTTCGACTGCGCGATGCCGACCCGCATCGGCCGCCACGGCATGGCGCTCGTCCCCGACCCGGAGCGCCGCTGGCGCGTCGACCTCGCCAAGGCCAAGTGGCGCCTCGCCGACGAGCCGCTGCTCGAAGGCTGCCCCTGCCCCGCCTGCGAGCACGGGTACTCCCGCGCCTACATCCACTACCTCTTCAAGGCGAAGGAGCAGACCGCGATGCGCCTGCTCACGATCCACAACCTCGCCTACCTCCAGCGCCTGATGGCCGAACTGCGCGCCGCGATCGACGAGGACCGCCTGGCGGCCGCGGCGAAGGCGGTGCGCGAAGGCGCGGCGCCGTGGGAGATGGCGGCGGCCAGCGCGTGACCGCGGGCGGCGACGCGCGCGGGGCGGGTGGCGAGGCCGCGGCGGTGGGTGGCGAGGCCGCGGCGGTGGGTGGCGAGGCCGCGGCGGTGGGTGGCGAGGCCGCCGCGTTCAAGGCGTTCGAGCGCGACGGGTGGTCGGCTCGCGCGGGGACGTACGACGCGCTGATGGCGCGCGCGACCGCCTTCGCGATCGAGCCGCTGCTCGACGCCGCGCACATCGGGCCGGGCGTCAAGGTGCTCGACGTCGGGTGCGGGCTCGGGACGCTCGCCGCGGCCGCGGCCGCGCGTGGGGCGACGGTCACCGGCGCCGACCTCGCCGCCGGCATGCTCTCCGAGGCCCGCCGGCGTCACCCGCAGGTCGAGTTCGTGCTCGCTGACGCGGAGGCGCTGCCGTTCGCCGACGGCGCCTTCGACGTCGCGATCGCCGCGTTCCTCGTCAACCACCTCCCGCACCCGGAGAAGGCCGCGGCGGAGCTCAAGCGGGTCGCCCGCCACGTCGCGATCGCGATGTGGGGTCCGGAGGAGGAGGTCGGCATCCTCGGCCTGCCCGCCCGCGCCGCCCGCGACCTCGACGCCGCCATCCCGCCAGGTCCGGACTCGCTGCGCTTCACCGACGCCGACGCGCTCGCAGCGCTGATCGACGGCACCGTCACCGAGCTCACGCCCACCCTGCACGTCGACGACCTCGACCAGCTGTGGGACGGCGTCCGCGGCGGCACCGTCCGCACCGCCGCCCGCCTCGCCGCCGCCACGCCCGAGCAACGCGCCGCCGTCCGCGCCCACCTCGAAGAACTCGCCGAGCGGCACCGCGCCCCGTCGGGCGGTTACGCCCTCCCGACGACGATCCGCATCGCCCGAACCTAAAGGGGTCAGGCCCCTTTATCTGGTGTTCTGGTCGACCAGGTCCTTGAAGGACTGCACGGCGTCGTCGACGGAGCCGCCGACGTTCTCGTTGAGCTGGACCTGCTTGTTGCTGTTGGAGTTGACGGCCTGGTAGGCGATCACGCCCGCGATCACCACCACGACGACGAACGCCAGCGCGATCCACTTGCCGGAGCCGCCCCGCTTGGGCGGCGGCGGCTGCCTCCGCGACGGCGCTTGGCGGCGGGGCGGGGGCGTGTCCTCGACCATCGGCGTCAGCGGACGGCGCGGGCGGACGCCGGTGCCGCTGCTCGTGGGCGGGAGCATGCGAGTGGCGTCGTCGCCGCCCAGCGCGCGGGTGGCGTCGAGGTCCTCGGTCCCGCCGACGCCCGCGAGGCCGTCGCGCAGCGCGTCCTCCATCTCGGCGGCGTCCGCGTAGCGGCGCGCCGGGTCCTTCGCCAGCGCTCGCGCGACCGCGGCGGCCAGGGTGACCGGGACGTCGCGCACCTCGTCGGAGAGGCGCGGCGGCGGGCCGGACTCCTGCAGGCGGGCGAGATCGGTCAGCGACGCGGCCTCATAGGGGAGGTGGCCGGACATCAGTTGGTAGCTCACAACGCCGAGCGCGTACATGTCCGATGAGGGGCCGGCCTTCTCGCCACGCGCCTGCTCGGGCGACAGGTAGGCCGCGGTGCCGAGCACCGAGCCGACCTTGGTGATGTCGGACTGCTCGGCGGCCTTGGCGATGCCGAAGTCGGCGAGCTTGACCACGCCGTCGGTGTTGACCATCAGGTTGCCGGGCTTGACGTCGCGGTGGACGACGCCGTTGCGGTGGGCGTAATCCAACCCGCGGCAGGCCTGGGTGAGGATCTCGACCGCGTCGCGCGGGGACATCGGCCCGTTGTCGCGCAGCAGCTCGGCGCACGAGTGCCCGTCGACGTACTCCATGACGATGAACTGGCGGCCGCTGCGCGCGTCGGAGCCGAAGTCGAAGACCTGCACGATGTTCGGGTGCACGAGCCGGGCCGCGGCCAGCGCCTCGCGGCGGAAGCGCGAGACGAAGCTCGCGTCCTCGGCCAGGTGCTCGGCGAGCAGCTTGACGGCGACGTTGCGCTCCAACCGCGTGTCGAAAGCGAGCTGGACCGTGGCCATGCCGCCCACGCCGAGACGGCGCTCGAGCCGGTAGCGATCGGCGAAGAGCTGCTCCGTGGCCATCACTGACCCTCCGGCGTCGTGGTCGGTGCCGGCGACTCGGTGGGCGCCTCCGTCGGCGCTTCCGTGGGCGCCTCGGTCGCGGTGGCGGTCGCCGTCGCGGTGGCGGTCGGCGTCGCGGTCTCCGTCGGCGTCGCGGACTCCGTCGCGGTGGCCGTCGGCGTCTCGGTCTGGGTCGCCTCGGGCGTCGGCGTCTCCTCGGCCTGGCAGTCCTCGACGATCCGGGCCTGGATCCGGTCCAGCCACTCCTCGAGGTTGCGCTTGAGCTTCGCGTCGACCGCGCGCGGCAGCTGGTCGATCTGGCGCCGGATGGAGCGGATCTGGGCGCGGGCCTCGCTGCGGTCGGCGTTGCCACACGCAGCCTGGATCTTGTCCGCGGTCTCCGCCAGGGCCTGAGCGTTGCTCTGAGGGATCAGATCGGGGTTGGACGATCCACAGCCCGCCAGCACAGCGACGACCAGGACCAAAACGGGCAGGCGTCTCATCAAAGGAGCCAGGTTACTGCCCGTACTGGAGGCGTTCCGCGAGCGAGTCCGGCAGGCGGGCGGCGCGGATCGCGGCCTGGGCGCCCGCGATGTCGTACTCGGCGCGCATGTACGTGCAGGTCTGGCGCTCGGTGTCGAGCATCAGCCAGGCGGCCCGCGAATCGCCGTCGCGCGGCTGCCCGGTCGACCCCGGGTTGACCAGCCAGTCGCCTTGTGTGAGATCGAGCTCAGTTCCCGCCCGCTGGGTCGACCCGGCCGCCGGGAAGCCCTCCGGGCGGTGGAACGAGAGCGCGACGTGGGAGTGGCCGATGAACGAGACCCGGAACGGGGTCGCGTCGAAGCACAGCTCGGCCGTCAACCCGGAGAGCACGTACTCCCAGATCGGGTCGCGCGGGGAGGCGTGGAAGAGCCCGAACCCCTCGGCCTCGCCCGCGGGCTGCAGGCCGAGCAGGATCTCGCGGGTCTCGTCGGAGATCACCTCCTGCGTCCACCGCGCGGCGAGCGCCGCGCCGCGCGAGAAGTCCTCCAGCGACAACACCTCGACGACGGCGAGGTCGTGGTTGCCGGCGAGGCAGATCGAGCAGTGCTCGGAGGCCAGCGCGACGCACGCGTCGGGCTCCGCGCCGTACCCCACGAGGTCGCCGAGGCACCACAGCTCGTCGGCACCCGCCTCGCGCGCAGCGTCGATGACCGCCTGGAAGGCGTGGCGGTTTCCGTGGATGTCTGTGCAGATGGCGACCTGCATGGCGTAGCGTCTATTCGGTGCCGCGTCGGCTCCGCCTGCCTGCCGCAATCGTCACCGCGCTGGTCGTCGCGGAAGCGGCGGTGCTGCTCCTGCGGCCAAAGGAGCGGTACCCGGTTCAGCAGGTGGAGGCGCGAGCCTACTTCAGCACGGCCGAGCTTGAGCGCGCCACGAGCTTCCGCTCGGGACAGCTGTGGCTCTACGGCGCCCGGACCGCGCTGGAGCTGGCGATCCTGATCGTCGCGGTGCGGCTCGCGCCCAGCGACCGCCGTCGCCCGGTGTTGACCGGCGCCGCCACCGCCGCAGCGATCACGCTGGCCTCCACCGCCGTCGCGTTGCCCGTCCGCGCGGCGAGCCGCGAGCGGGCCAAGCACGTCGGCCTGGTCACCCAGTCCTGGGGCGGGTGGGCGGTCGACGTGGCCAAGGGCGCCGCGATCGGCGCCACGATGTCCGCCGCGGGCGGCGCGCTGCTCGTGGTCGGCATGCGCCGCTTCGGGCGCGACTGGTGGGCGCCCGGCGCCGCCGCCGTGGCCGGCTTCGCGCTCGTCTTCACCTACCTCGGCCCGGTCGTCCTGGACCCGGTCTTCAACAAGTTCACGCCGCTCCCCGCGGGATCGACCCGCAGCGACGTGCTGGAGCTGGCGGACAAGGCGGGCGTCGACGTGGGCGAGGTCTACGAGATCGACGCCTCCCGCCGCACCACCGCGGCCAACGCCTACGTGACCGGCATCGGCCACACCAAGCGAGTCGTGCTCTACGACACGCTGCTCAAGGACTTCACGCCCGCCGAGACCCGGCTCGTGGTCGCCCACGAGCTCGGCCACGTCCACTACCGCGACGTCCCGCACGGCCTGCTGTGGCTCGCGCTCGTCGCCCCGTTCGGGACCTTCGCCGTCGCACGCCTGTCGGAGAGGATCACCCGCCCGGACGCGACCGCGGTCCCCGCCGTCGCGCTCTCATTGGCGCTGATCGCCCCCGCGATCACGACGATCAGCAACCAGCTGTCGCGCGCCGTCGAGCGGCGCGCCGACGCGTTCGCGCTCGACCTCACCGGCGAGCCGGACGCGATGGTCGGCTTCGAACGCCGGATCACGCTGCAGAACGTCGGCGACCCCGACCCGCCGCGCTGGCAGGAGATCCTGCTCGGCACCCACCCGCCCACCATGGAGCGGATCGGCCAAGCGCTGGCTAGTCGCCGTTGACCTCGGGGAGGCGGCGGATGCCTTCAGTTGTCCGCCACTTCGACCAGTTGTCGTCCATCGCGTCCATCAGCTCCCGCATCGCCTGCGGGGACATCGAGACGCGGGTCACGACCACGCCCGGCACCTCGTCGTCCTCCACCTCGTGGTCCACGCGCGAGAACGTCAGCGTGAACTCGTAGTCGGAGTGCGAGACCGTCGCGAAGTTCGCGTACACGCCGGCCATGACCTCCGGCGTGGTGTGGAGGTTGAAGTGGCGCTCGCGGTCGCCTGAGTCCATCCCGCCTAGCATCCCACACCGTGCGGTACAGCGTGGTCGCAGTCGGTAAAGCCAAGCCGCCGTACCTCGACGATCTCCAGCACTACGCCAAGTTGCTGTCGCGCTACGCCCGCGTGGACGTCATCGAGGTAGCGGACGACGCGGCTCTGCAACGCCGGATTCCGGAGCGTTCGTACGTCTGCCTGCTCGACAGTCGAGGAACGTCCTACACGTCGGAGGCGTTTGCCACCTGGCTGGAAAGCAGGAGACAGGCGGGACGGGACGTATGCTTCGCGCTCGGTGGCGCGTTCGGCACCGGTCTCGTCAACCCCGACCACACACTCTCATTCGGACCAGCCACCCTTCCCCATATGCTCGCGCGCGTCGTGCTGCTCGAGCAGCTCTACCGCGCCCACAAGATCTTGGCCGGCGAGCCCTACCACCACTAGTCGCGCTCTTGATCGTCGCGCCCGCCGCCCAGGCGGGGACGCTGTCGTTCAAGTCCTTCGACAATGAGGACGGTCCTCCGACCCGCTTCTGGGTCTACGAGGCCAACGCCGGCGAGCAGAACGTCGTCACGGTGCAGCGCGCCGACGGCGGGTTCCGGTTCATCGACACCGGCGCCCTGACCGCGGGCTGCAACCGCGAGAGCGCGGCCGGGGTGCTCTGCACGCCGTCCGAGCCCGTGACCGTCCGCACCCGCGACGGTGACGACACGATCACTGGCGACGGCGCCGTGATGGACCTCGCGCTCGGCGGCGCCGGCAACGACCGCCTGACGGCGCTCGGCACGGCTCCGGTCGAGTTCCACGGCGACGCGGGCGACGACACGATCGCCGGCGGGCCGGGCAACGACTCGCTCCAGGGCAACACCGGGCTCGACCACGTCTCAGGCGGCGCGGGCGACGACATCGTCTACGAGATCGACGACGACACGCCGGAGACGGCCGACGACGTCCTCGACGGCGGCCCCGGCAACGACACGATCAGCTACCACGGCCGCAACGACGGCGTGATGGTCGATCTCGCGGCCGGCAAGGGCGGCGAGCGCGGCGAGGGCGACCTGCTCACCGGGTTCGAGAACGTCGACGGCTCGCGGATGCGCGACACGCTGCGCGGGAACGACGGCCCGAACGAGCTGACCGGGATCGGCGACAACGGCGACGTCCTCGACGGCCGCGGCGGCAAGGACATCCTGCTCGGCGGCGACGGCGACGACGAGCTCTCCGGGGGCGCCGGCAACGACGTCCTCCGGGGCGGGCGCGGCGACGACCGCTACGACGGTGGCGCGGGCGACGACGAGTTCCAGCTCAACGGCGCGCAGGACCCTGACGTGGTCTGCGGTGCCGGCGACGACACCGTCGTCATCACCAACAACCGCGGCGCGCGTCTGCACGCGGACTGCGAGCGTGTGAAGACGTTCGACGCCAAGCTGCGCATCCGCCGCAGCTCGTCGGCCGTGCGCATCTCGGTCACGTTCGGCTCCAAGTCGCCGTGCCGGTTGCAGATCAACGACAAGACGGTGTCCAAGCGTGGTGGGGCGGCTGTCCTGCCGGCGAAGGTCAAGCGCGTCACCGTCCATCCCAGCACCCGCTGCAGCGGCCCGCTGGGCACCACCCGTTCGATCACGGGGTTCCGGCTAACGTCATAGCCGTGCACCCGATCGACGAGCTGCGGGCGGCCGTCGAGGCGGCCGCCGGCGACCTGCGCAACGGCCATGAGCGGCCGAAGGCGCGCGCGAGCCTGGAGCGGCCGAAGAAGGCCGGCTTCGGCGACTACTCGACGAACGCGGCAATGCTCCTGGCCCCGGCGCTGGGAGCCCAGCCGCGGGAGATCGCCGAGCAGCTCGGAGCGAAGTTGACAGAGCGGCTGGGGCCCGCGATCGACCGTGTCGAGGTCGCGGGTCCGGGCTTCCTCAACGTCTTCCTCACCGACCACTGGTACGCCGACGCGGCTCGGCAGATCGTCGACGCGGGGGACGGCTGGGGCAAGGGGACGCCCGAACACCCCGAAACGGTGATCGTGGAGTTCGTCTCGGCCAACCCGACCGGCCCGCTGACCGCGGCGTCCGGGCGCCACGCCGCCTACGGCGACGCGCTGGCGCGGCTGCTCGAGCTCAGCGGCAACGCCGTCACCCGCGAGTACTACTTCAACAACGCGGGCTCGCAGGTGAGCAAGCTCGGCGCGTCCGTGCGCGCCCGCGCCCGGCACGAACCGGTCCCCGAGGACGGCTACCAGGGCGACTACGTGGGGGAGCTCGCCAAGCAGATCGACGGCGCGGCCGAGAAGGACGCGGAGGAGCTCGGCGTCCTGGCGAGCGCGCTGATCATGGACGGCATCCGCGCGACCCTGCACGACTACCGGGTCGACTTCGACTCCTACTTCCTCGAGGGCTCGCTGTACGAAGGCGACCCGTCACCGATCGAGCAGGCGTTCGCGGTCCTGGCCGAGCAAGGCCACTCCTATGAGTCCGAGGGTGCGCTGTGGATGCGCACGAGCGCGTACGGGGACGACAAGGACCGCGTGCTGCAGCGCTCGACCGGCGCGCCCACCTACTTCGCGGCCGACGTCGCGTACCACGAGAACAAGGTCCAGCGCGGCTACGACCGCCTGATCGACGTGCTCGGCGCCGACCACCATGGCTACATCGGGCGCATGAAGGGCGTGATGGAGGCGCTCGGGCACGAGCCCGACCGGCTCGAGATCCCGATCCTGCAGTTCGTGCACGTGGTCGAGGGCGGCGAGAAGGCGAAGATGTCCAAGCGCCGCGGGGACTTCGTCACGCTCGACGAGTTGATCGCCACGATCGGCGTCGACGCCACGCGCTGGTTCATGGTCTCGCGCTCGCACGAGTCGACGATCGACCTCGACCTCGAGCTGGCGGCCAAGCAGGACGCCGAGAACCCCGTCTACTACGTCCAGTACGCGCATGCGCGGATCGCGTCGATCCTGCGCCAGCTGCCGCCGGACGCGTCGGGCGAGTTCGGCGCCGTCGTGCTCAACGCCTCGGAGCGTGAGCTGGTCCGCAAGTTGCTCGCGTTCCCCGGCGAAGTGCGTGAGGCGACCGAGCGGCGCGCGCCGCACCGGATCGCCGGCTATGCGCTCGAGCTCGCGCAGACGTTCACCGCCTTCTACCGCGACTCGCCTGTGCTCAAGGAGCCCGACGCCGACCTGCGCGAGCTGCGGATCGCGCTCTGCAAGGCGTCCCAATCAACCCTCGCCGCCGCGCTCGGGCTGCTCGGCGTCTCCGCCCCGGAGGCCATGTAGATGCCGCTCGACAGCTCGTCCTCTGTCACCGTCGGTGCCCGGATCCCCGAGCCGTACGTCCATCTGGACAACCGCGGCCTGATCCTCTGCAACGGACCGCGCTGCGTGTGCGTGGCCGGCGCGCAGCTGCGCATGGTCGCGGAGACGTTCGAGATCATCGCCGACGAGAAGCGCGCCACGCGCACGTCCGGCCCACACCTGGTCGGCGGCTATGTCGTGGGCGACAAGGTCACGCTGTATGCCGGCACGACCGACGATCTCGCCTCGGTCACGCTGAGCCGTATCGACTTCGACGAGTTGCGTGTAGCGTTGGCTCGATGAAGCGCACGCTGCTCGGAGCCCTGTTCGCGTTGCTGATCGTGGCGGCGCCGGCGCGGGCCGACGAGCAGCTGTTGACGCTCTACTCGCCGCCGATCGACTCCGAGCCGTTCGTGCACAAGTCGACGACGGTCGAGCTCAAGCCGGACGGCAAGGAGGCGCCGAGCGTGCCCGGCTACGTGCTCGGCTTCCAGGAGCAGGCGCTCGTGGACTCCAAGGACCCGGACGCCAAGCCGCTGCCGGTGAACAAGATGATGGTCCACCACTTCCTCTATTACACGCGGGGAAGGGTCGATCCCGGCCCGGGCGGCTGCCTCGGCGGCGACTTCCTCGGCGGGCGCGGGGAGGAGCACCCGAACGGGCGCTTCGACGCGCTCTACCCGCCCGCCCAGCGCGCGCTCTACGGCATCCACAACGCCACGCCGGAGGGGACGGCGCCCGGGTGGTCGCTGACGGCGATGGTGATGAACCACTACAAGCAGACCAAGCGCTTCTACGTGCGCACGCGGGTCTGGTACACGACCGAGCCGCGCACGCAGCTCTACCCGGTCTCGATCGGCAACTGCAGCCACCTCGCCAACGGCATGGCCTACGACGTGCCGGGCGGCGGGAAGCCCGGCTCGGAGTACGTCGACCGCTCGCGGTGGACCGCGCCCTTCGGCGCGCGGATCCTCGGCGGCGCCTCCCACCACCACGGCGGCGCGACGCACCAGACGCTCTCGAGCGTGACCTGCGGGCGCACGCTGATGGACGCGAAGGCCTACTACGGCGCGCCGGACCATCCCTACAACACGATCCGCCCGGTCCTGCACGAGCCCGGGCCGATCGCCAACGGCTCGTTCAGCACGGCGCAGGGGATCCCGATCGCGGCGGGGGAGACCCTCGAGCGCGCGGCGTACCACTCCGACGTCGAGCTCCACGTGGCCGCGATGGGCTTCTGGGTGCTGCACCTCGTGCGCGACGACTCGCTGACCGCCTGCGCGCCGATGCCCACCGACCTCCACGAGGTCACGGTGCCGCCGAAGTACGACCACCAGGCGCCCTACGTCTATGACCGGGTCGTCCCGCAGCTGGACACGCCCACCGGCCGCTGGCAGCCGTTCACGGGCCGCCCCGTCGCGGTCGGCGACCGCTGGTTCAAGAAGCCGCGGATGACCGCCAAGGTCGGCCAGCGGATCACCTGGAGCTTCACCGGCGCCGAGCCGCACAGCGTCACCGTCGCCAACGGCCCGCGCGGGTTCTCGTCCAACTATCTCGGCCAGTTCGGCGGGACGTACTCGTTCACGCCGACCGTGCCCGGCACCTACCGCCTCACCTGTCTGATCCACCCGACCACGATGGCGCAGACGCTGCGGGTGACTAAACGCTCTTGAAGAAGTTCAGGCCCAGGCCGTCGAGCCAGTCCTGAGCCTTGATGTTGAGCTGCTGCAGCTCGCCGGTGAAGAGCATCAGGCCCATGACGATCAGGATCATCCCCGAGACCGCGGTGATGATCATGTAGTGATTGCGCAGCCAGCGGAACGCGGTCGTCATGCGGGTGAACGCGACCGCGGTCAGCAGGAACGGGATCGCCAGACCGAGCGAGTAGAAGGCGAGCAGGACGCCGCCCTTGCCGACGGTGTCCTGCGTGGCGGCGGCGCTGAGGATCGAGCCGAGCGTCGGGCCGATGCACGGCGTCCAGGCGACCGCGAACGCCGCCCCGGCGACGAGCGGACCGCCTGAGCCCGCGCGGCTGATCAGCGCGTCGGGCCGCCATTCCTTGTTCAGGATCGGGATGAACGGCGTCAGCAGGAAGAAGACGCCGAGCCCGATGATCACCAGGCCGGCGAGCTTGTCGAGCGTTCCCTTCTCGCTCTGCAGCGTCGAGCCGAGACCGGTCGCGGTCATGCCGAGCGCGACGAACACCACGGTGAACGAGAGGCAGAAGACGATCGCCGGGAGCAGGATCTTCGCCAGGCTGCGGTCGCCGGACTTCATGTCGGCGATCGACAGGCCGGAGACCGCGCTCAGGTAGCCCGGCACGAGCGGCAGCACGCAGGGCGAGATGAAGCTCACGAAACCGACGGCAAACGCCGCGATGACGGTGGTGTCCACTCCGTTAGTCACCGGTTCTGCAACTCCGCGTCCAGGCGCCTGGCATCCTCGGCGCTCAATTCAGGGGGTGGTTCGGCCTCCATTGTCTCGCCGGGCGAGTTCCGGCGCCATCGTGTTAGCGCTACTCCGATGCCGGCCGCCGCGAGCACGACGAGCACGATCGGGACGATCCACAGCGCGGCGTTGAACCCGTCCGCCTCGGGCTGGGCGAGCACCTCCTCGCCGTACTCGTCGACCAGCGCGGCCTTGATCTGCGCCTTGTCCTTGCCCGCCGCGATCTGCGCGCGGATGAACGCCCGCTCCTGCTGGGCGACCGGCGAGCTCGAGACCGAGAGCACGGTCCCGCACTCGACGCACATCACCTCGTCCTCGATGTCCGGCAGGCTCGCCCGCTGGGCCGCGCCGGCAGGGGCGGCGACGACGAGGGTCAACGCGAGCGCGACGAGCAGCCGTCTCATGCCTGCTCCGCCAGGAGCTTCGGCAGATGCTGGTCGAGCCACGCCTGCGTGACCGGCATCCGCTGCAGCGCCGCGACGCGCCCCTTGCGGTCGATCAGGAACGTCTCCGGATAGCCCGTGACCCCGAACTCGCGCCCGTAGGAGCGGTCCTTGTCCCGCAGGCTCGGGAACGTCGCCTTGCGCTCCTTGAGGAAGTCGAGCGCGTTCGTCGACGCGTCCTGCGTGTCGAGGCCGAGCACGACGCCGCCCTTGGCCTCGATCGCCTCATGCGTCTTCTGGAGGAGCGGGACCTCCTCGCGGCACGGGTCGCACCACGACGCCCACACGTTGAGCACCACGACCTTGCCCTTGTAGTCGGCGAGCGACCCGCTGCCGGTCTTCTGCAGCCAGGGCAGCGCACTGACCGGCGCGGCGGGGCGCTTCCCCTTGGCCACGGCGTCGTCGAGCGTCGTGTCGGAGTGCTTGGCCACCAGCCCGTACGCCAGCAGCCCGACGAGCGCCGCGGCGGCGATGGTGACCGGCCAGAAGATCCGCATACCTACGCGGCAAGGGTATCCGCGTCCGTTACACTCCCGACCTCCGCGGGCGTTGTCCAATGGCTAAGACGTTGGCTTCCCAAGCCAAAGATGGGGGTTCGATTCCCCTCGCCCGCTTGAAGATGAGGTCGGGGTCCGGCCTCATCAGCTTCGCTTGGCACGTGCTCGCTGTCCGCGTGCGATCTCGCGCCCCCACGCCTCGCGGGCACGGGACGCGGCGCGGCGGTCCTCGACCCACGCGAGCTCGCGTTGGAGCTTGCGCCACGCCGCGATCCGCTCCGGGTCCAGCGCGTCGCGGACAGCGCACCCGGGCTCGGTGTCGTGGGCGCAGTCCGGGAAGCGGCACTGCCGGGCGAGGTCGTCGACGTCGGCGAACGACTCGCCCGTGCCGTCCCACAGGCCCGCGATCCGGATGCCCGGGGTGTCGACCAGGTGGGCGCCGTTCGGGAGCGTCAGCAGTTCGCGGGTCACCGTGGTGTGGCGGCCGCGGCGGTCGGAGGCGCGTACCTCGCCCGTCTTCTGACGCTCCTCGCCGAGCAGGGCGTTGACCAGCGTCGACTTGCCGGTGCCGGAGGCGCCGAGCAGGACCGCGGTCGTGCCCGGCGTGAGCAGATGGCGCAGGATGCCCATGCCCTCCCCGGTGACCGCTGAGACGGCGACGGCGTCCACCACCCCGAGCCGGCGACCCAGGCGCGTGGCCGCGACCTGCGCCTGCTCGTCGAGGTCGGCCTTGGTCAGCGCGAGCGCGACCTGGACGCCGCCGCTCGCCGCGAGCGCGGCGAACCGCTCCAGGCGCCGGGCCTTGGGGTCCGGGAGCGGCTCGGTGACGATCGCCAGGTCGACGTTGGCGGCCAACACCTGGCCGGCCATGACATCGCCGGGCGCCCGGCGGACGATCGTGCCGCGGCGCGGCTCGATCGCCGCGATCGCGCCGCCGTCGTCGAGCACGACGACGTCGCCGGTGATCGGCGGCTCGGTCAGCCTCCCGCGGGCCGGGACGAGCTGAGGGTCTTCGTTGTCACCCGCGACCAGCCAGAGGCCGCGGTACTGCGCGAGCACACGTGCGTGCAACTTGGGTTCTCCACATCACTGAAAAAAGGGACACGACGACTGGGAGCGGGCACCGGGCGCGTCGGCCCGGGACCCGATCAGCGGGTCGTGGCGGTGATGTGAAGCGAGCGCTGCATGAACCCGGAACGGTACAGCAGGCGGGGGTGCGGTTATCCCCCGTCTTGCAGCAGCCGCTGGACCGAGGCGACCTTGTCCTCGAGCGTCTGGTCCTTGTCACGCCGCTCGTCGAGCTTGAGGACGGTGTACACGCGCGGGATGCCGAGCTCGAACGGCACGGCGTGCAGCTCGCCCACGAGCGCGAGGATGTCGGCGGTCGAGCCCTCCAGCGACGTGCCCATGGCGTGCATGACGTAGTGGACGCGGTCCTGCTCGGCCAGCCGGCGTTGGATCGCGGCGATGTACTCCGACGCGCTCGCGTCGGCGCGCCCGAGGGAGATGACGGTCAGATCGGCGGTGGCCATGCGAATTGACCTTAAAGGCTCGGCCGCGCCGGCCGAGTACCCCGCTTGAGTCGACACGGAGTCGGCTCGACATATTGGCCACCCGACCCGATCAAGCAAGGAGCAAGATCATGGGCCTTCGTATTCAGAACAACGTTGAGGCGTTCAACACGCATCGCCAGCTGACCACGACGTCGACCGCTGCGTCGAAGTCCATGGAGAAGCTCTCGTCCGGCTACCGCATCAACCGCGCGGCCGACGACGCCGCCGGCCTTGCCATCTCCGAGAAGATGCGCGGCCAGATCGGTGGCCTCGCCCAGGCGCAGCGCAACGCGCAGGACGGCATCTCGCTCGTCCAGACGGCGGAAGGCGCGCTGACCGAGGTCCACTCGATGCTGCAGCGCGTCCGTGACCTCAAGGTCCAGTACAACAACGGGACCAACAGCAACGACGACAAGGTCGCCATCGCGGCCGAGGTCGCGCAGATCGCGTCCGAGGTCTCGGACATCGTCAGCGACACCAAGTTCAACGGCACGGCGGTCTTCGGCCCGGGCCAGACGTTCTCGTTCCAGGTCGGCGCCAACGACGGCGAGACGATCTCCACGAGCGCGACGACCTTCGCCAGCGGCGTCGGCAGCGGCGGCCTCAGCAACCTGACCGGCATCACCGGCGCGAGCGGCGCCTCGGCGGCGCTCAACAGCGGCGGCGCGCTCGGCGGCCTGTCGGACATCGACAACGCGATCAAGAACGTCTCCAAGGTCCGCGCCGACCTCGGCGCGATCCAGAACCGTCTTGAGCATCGCCTGAACAACCTGGCCACCTACCAGGAGAACCTGACCGCCTCCGAGTCGCGCATCCGCGACGTGGACATGGCGGCCGAGATGACCAAGTTCACCAAGCTCAACATCCTCCAGCAGGCCGGCACGAGCATGCTCTCGCAGGCCAACCAGGCCCCGCAGGGCGTCCTGGCGCTGCTGCGTTAGCGCTTCACCGGCGTGACGAGCCCGGAGCGATCGAACTTCAGATCGCTCTTCGGGAAGTCGCTCCGGCTCAATGAACGCATCAACTTGACGGCGCCGCGTCCCCGGTCAGCGTGGGGGACGCCGGCGCCGTCGAGCTTGTAGGAGGAGATCCGGGCCGCGTAGAAGCGCCCGGCCGGGCCGAGCGCGACCGTGATCAGCGCGCTCAGCGAGCTGCGCCCGCCGGTGCCGAAGTTGTGCCAGCCCGCGAGGTTGCCGAGCGAGTAGGCGACCAGGCGGTTCTTGTAGAGCTCCAGCCCGCGCAGGACGTGCGGGCCCGAGCCGAGCACGAGGTCGGCGCCCGCGTCGATCGCCGTGTGGGCGAAGTGGCGGCTGTCGCCGCGGTACTCGCCGAACGCGGTCTCCGCTCCGCGCGGGACGTGCTGCTTGTCCGCCCCCTCGGCCCCGGCGTGCAAGAACGCGACCACGATGTCCGCCTGCTGGGCGGCGCTCTGGATCCGGGCGCGGACCGCGTCGTCGTCGCCCATCGGGTTCGTCCAGCTGTAGGTCGAGAAGCCGAGGAACGCCACGCGGGTGCCTTTGCGCTCGAGGATCTTCAGCTCGCCCGGCGCGCCGGTGGCCTGGACCTTCGCCTTGGTCAGCGCGTCGCGGGTCGAGCGCCAGCCGACCGCGCCGAAGTCGAACGCGTGGTTGTTGGCGTGGTTGACGATGTCGACGCCGGCGCGCCGCAGCGTGCGCGCGTTGCCCGGCGGGGCCTGGAACGCGAAGCAGTTCTCCGCTCCCGCGCCGCACTTGGACGCGCCGCCCGGCCCGAACGTCCCCTCGTAGTTGACCGCGCCGATGTACGCGCTCTTGAGGACCTTCGCCCCGGCGGCGAGCAGCGCGCGACCGCCGTTGGGCGGGTTGCCGTAGCTCGAGCCGAGCGTGACGTCCCCACCCCACGCGATCGAGACGGGCTGCGGGTCGCGCTTGGCCGGCGCGGCGACGGCGACCTCGGAGACCGGCGACTCACCGGCGCTTGACGACGCCAGCGAGGCGGCGACGAGCAAGAGCACCGCCACGGCGGTCCGTGTGGTGCCGATGAGACGCATCCACGCCACATTCGTGGCGAGGGTGAGGGTGTCCTGCCTCCGAAGGTCGGATGATCGGGGTGGGGCGGAGGGGCTGCCCCGCCTTCGTTACCAGGCTTGGTGTGTGCCGCAGTGAGGACAGCCGACCGACGTCGTGACCGCGGCCTTGAAGACGTAGCCGCACGCGCACGAGTACAGGGCGGCGTCCTGGCTGACATTCGCGCGCTGGTTGCGCTCGCGGGTGCCGACCGCGGCGTACCGCGCCCGGCGCGCCAGGATGGCGGGCCGGCGGGTGCGGGGGGTCTGGCGCTTGAGTGTCAGCGGGCGGGCTAAGTGCATTGTCTCACCCTGGTTAACGACCGATTTCGCAGAAGGTTTCAGAACTCGATGTTGAGAGTCGTTAGCGGCGTTCTCAGACGGGTCGCGCCATACTCCGTGTGTGGACCCGTCCCGCAAGCGCACGATTCGCTTCGTTGTGGCGCTGAGCGCGGCCGTGCTGTTGGCCGGCGCGCTCGCCTACACGAGCTTCTCAGCCTCCACCGAGGCCCGCCAGCCGTCCGAGCTCGCCTCCGCCACCGCGACCCCCGGCAAGAAGTACCAGTTGGTCGGGAAGGTCGTCGCCGGCTACAAGCAGGATGGCGACACGACGTACTTCAACGTCCGCGACCGCAACGGCAAGGCGTCCGTGCCGGTCACGTACAAGGGCAACCTGCCGGATCCGTTCCGAGCCGACCGCGAGATCGTGGTCGACGTGGTCAAGCAGGGCGACGTCTACGTGGGCCAGGCCGGCTCGCTCGTGACGAAGTGCCCGTCGAAGTTCACAGCCGACAAGACGAGCACTTAACGGCGATGCAGCCCCTCCGCCCCACCCCGATCATCCGACCCTAAGTGCTGGTCGCCGGCCAAGCCTGCCTGATCGTCGCCTTCGCCGCTGCGCTCTACGGCATCGCGGCCTCGCTGTATGGTGCGCACGCGCGCAGGCGCGAGTACGTCGCGTCCGGGCGCCGGGCGATGTACGCGATGGCGGGCTCGACCGCGGTCGCGTTCGCGACGCTCGAGGTGGCGTTCGCGCGCTCTGACTTCGACTTCGCGACCGTCGCGTCGCACTCCTCGACGACGACGCCGCTCTTCTACCGGCTGACCGCGATGTGGTCCTCGCAGGAGGGCTCGCTCCTGCTGTGGCTGTTCCTGCTCGGCACGTGGTCGTCGCTGATCCTCTATCTCACGCGCCACCGGCTGCGGGTGCTCGCGCCGTACGCGCAGGCCGTGCTGCTCGGGTTCGGCGCGTTCTTCGGCGCGCTGCTGGTGTTCGCCGAGACGCCGTTCGCGAAGTCGCCGATGCCGGTGAGCGAGGGCGCGGGGCTGAACCCGCTGCTGCGCGACCCGGGGATGATGATCCACCCACCCATGCTCTACAGCGGGTACACGCTGTTCGCGGTCCCGTTCGCGTTCGCGGTGGCGGCGCTGGTCACGCGCCGGCTCGACGCCGAGTGGATCCGCTCGACGCGCCCGTTCACGCTCGCGGCGTGGTGTGCCCTCGGGTTCGGGATCGTGCTCGGCGCGCGCTGGTCCTACCACGAGCTCGACTGGGGCGGCTACTGGATGTGGGACCCGGTGGAGAACGCGTCGCTGATGCCGTGGCTGACGGCGACCGCGTTCCTGCACTCGGTGATGATCCAGGAGCGGCGCGGGATGCTGCGGATCTGGAACGTCTCGCTGGTCCTGAGCACCGGCGTGCTGGCGATCCTCGGCACGTTCCTCGTGCGCTCCGGCGTCCTGAACTCGATCCACGCGTTCGGGGCCTCGACGCTCGGCGTGCCGTTCCTGGCGCTGATCGCGGCGATGATCGCCGGGTCGATCTACCTCGTCTACAGCCGCGCGAACACGCTGCGCTCCGAGCACCGGCTGGACTCGCTGCTCAGCCGCGAGGCGATCTTCCTGCTCAACAACCTGCTGCTGGTCGCGCTCTGCTTCGTCGTCTTCTGGGGGACGTTCTTCCCGCTGATCGCCGAGGCCGTGACCGGCCGCCAGCGCAACATCGGCCCGCCGGTCTATGAGCAGTTCGTCGTGCCGCTGGCGCTGATGCTCGTCCTGGCCACCGGCATCGGGCCCGTGATCGCGTGGCGGCGGGCGACCGCGACGAACCTGAAGCGCAACCTCCTCAAGCCGGCGCTCGTGGGCGTGGCGGTCGTGATCGCCCTGGTCGCGCTCGGCGTGACGAAGTCGTGGACCGCGCTGACGATGTTCGGCCTCGCCGCGTTCGTGCTCGCGGGGATCGTGCAGGAGTTCTGGCGCGGCGTCCGGGCGCGGCGGGCGACCTCGCGCGAGCCGGTGCCGCTGGCGTTCGTGTCGCTGGTGCGGCGCAACCGCCGGCGCTACGGCGGCTACTTCGTGCACGTGGGGATCATCACGCTGTTCGTCGGCGTGGCGGCATCGTCGAGCTTCAAGAACGTCCAGGACGTGGCGCTCCAGCCCGGCCAGTCCAAGCGGATGGGCGACTACACGATCAAGTACGAGAAGCCGATCGCGGAGCTGCACGCCGCTTCCAACGGGCGGCTCGAGCGGATCGCGCTCGGCGCGCAGCTCAGCGTGTCGAAGAATGGCTCCAAGCCGAAGCCGCTGCGCACGTCGAAGGACTACTTCCCGTCGCAGGACTCGACCCTCGGCCCGGTCTCGCGCTTCTTCGACGGCGAGTCGACCACCGAGGTCGGCCTCGACGCGAGCCTGCACAACGACGTCTGGGCCGCCGTCGCGCCCGACATCGCCAAGATCCGCCCGCGCATCGACGAAGGCGACCGCCTGTTCGACAAGGCCGCCGACGACCTCACCGCCGAGCAGTCCAACGAGTTCCTCGGGCTGGCGCTGACGGGGCTGGCCAGGAGCTACGCGCAGAACCCGCCGCCCGCGCGCTTCCGCTTCGAGATCAACCCGATGGTGTCGTGGATCTGGATCGGCGGGCTGATCGTGCTCTTCGGCGGCATCATCGCCGGCTGGCCGTCGAAGCGCGGGACGAGCCGCACCGTGCGCGCCCGCTACGCCGCCCGGGTGGGCGCCGAGGTGCGCGAACAGGTCCCGGTCTAGTGGAGTTCGCCCTCATCCTGCTGGTGGTGGCGGGAGCCGTGCTGCTCGTCACGGGACCGCTGCGCGAGACCGCCCGCGGCGCCGACGAGACGCTCGAGGCCGAGTTCGCCGAGCTCGACGCGGCCAAGGAGGCCAAATACCGCGAGATCCGTGACGCCGAGCTCGACTACAAGACCGGCAAGCTCTCCGACCATGATTGGCGCTCGCTCGACCGCACCCTTCGCGCCGAGGCCGTTGAGCTACTCAAACGGCTGGATCAGATTCAAGAGCGGGTCGAGCCGCTACCCTAAGCCGCCGCATGCTCAACACGATCCTCAGCGTCCTGCAGGTGCCGATCTCGGTCGGCGTGATCTTCCTGGTGCTCCTGCACTCGGGCAAGGACGCGGGGATGTCCGGCGCGTTCGGGGTCGGCGTCGCCGGCGGCTCCGCGGGCGGCTCGCTGATGGAGCGCAACCTGGATCGCTGGACGATCGTGTTCGCGATTCTCTTCGCGGCGAACACCATCGCCATCCTTAAGACGTAGGGCCTGCTGACGAATACCGGTGCGTCCGCTGCGGCACATCCGCAGCGCCTCGCGCCACCCGCGCTGCTCACGGCCCAGAGGGCCGCATCGCGAGCGCGGCCGTCACGAGCCACTGGCGGCTGCACCACATCGGCCGGACCGACCATTCGCCAACAGACCCTAGAGCCAGCCGTACCCGGCTGACGCGTCGGTCGCGCTAGTTTCGGGCGCATACTCGGCGCAGCGACTGCGAGCTCCCCCGCACCTGTCCTGCGCGCGTTCGTCGCGTGGGCGACCGATGGATCCTCCTGGCGGCGGATCCTCTACCTCGTGCTGGCGCTGCCGCTGAGCACGTTCTACTCGGTGGTGATCTTCTCCGGCCTGTCGGTCGGGCTGGGCGTGGCGATCCTGACGCTCGGGCTGCCGCTGGTGCTGATGATGGGGTTCTGGCGCTGGATGGCGCGCTTCGAGCGCTGGCTGTGCGGGCGGCTGCTCGGCGTGGAACTGCCGTCGCCCTACCGGGTCTCGCACGAGCGCGGGTGGTTCGCGCGGCTGCTGGCGCGGACGGCGGACGTGGCGACCTGGAAGGACCTCGCGTACCTGATGGCGCACCTGCCGCTCGCGGTCATCGACCTGATCGCCGTGCTCGTGCTGCTGCTGCCGCCCTTCGCGCTGATCCTCGCGCCGTTCACGGGCGAGGTGGAGAACTTCGCGGTCGCGCTCGCCCTGCTGCCGGCGGGGCTCGTGCTGCTGCCGATCGCGGTTCGTGCGCTGGCCGCGTTCGCGGGTGTCCACGCCGCGGTCGCCCGGGCGCTGTTGACCACCGGCCGCGAGTCCGAGCTCAACGCGCGGGTCGTGGACCTGCGGACGTCGCAGGCGCGCATCATCGCCGCGGCCGACGCCGAGCGGCGGCGGCTCGAACGCGACCTGCACGACGGGGCGCAGCAGCGGCTCGTTGCGGTCGCGTTGAACCTGCGGGTGGCGAGCGAGCGGCTCAAGCGCGGCGACGACGCGCTCGACCTCGTCTCGCAGGCGGGCGACGAGGCGCAGCGCGCGATCGGCGAACTGCGCGACCTCGCGCGCGGGATCCATCCCGCCGTGCTCACCGAGCGCGGGCTCGGGCCGGCGTTGCGTGACGTGGCGGGACGCTCGCCGGTGCCGGTGACGGTGATCGACGAGCTCGACGAGCGCTTCCCGCCGACGGTCGAGGCGACCGCGTACTTCGTGGTCTCCGAGGCGCTGACGAACGTGGCCAAGTACGCGGAGGCGTCGCTGGCGACGGTCGTCGTGGGCCTGGACGGCGACCGGCTGGTGATCGAGATCTCCGACGACGGGCGCGGCGGCGCCGACCCGGAGGCGGGCAGCGGGCTGCGCGGGCTCGGCGACCGGATCGCGGCGCTCGACGGCACGCTCGACGTCGACAGCCCGGTCGGGCAGGGGACCCGCGTGCGTGCTTCGCTGCTGGTCGCCGAGCGGCGCGAGGAGGAACGCGGCGTCGTGCTCGACGAGCGCGCGGCGGCGATCCTGCGCCTGCGCCGGCGGCGCGGCCTGGTGACGCACGCGGCGGTCTTCGGCGTCTTCCAGATCGCGATGATCGCGATCTGGGCGCTCACCGGCCGGGGCGAGTTCTGGCCGGGGTGGACGATCCTGCTGTGGGGCGTCGCGCTCGCGCTTCACGCGTCGCTGGCGATCCTGCGTCAGCCGATCACGGACTCCGCTGTCTTCCGCGCCACAGCACGACCACCTGGTGGTTGAGCGTCTCGTCGGCGATCAGCCGCATGACCGCGTCGACGACCGTGTCGAGCGGGATCGCCGGCGGTGCCGCGGCGCGCTCCTGCGGGGTCATCGCCGCGAGCTCCCGCTCCGCCCGCTCGGTCAGGATCCAGCCGGGTGAGACGCAGTTGATCCGCACGCCGGGCGGCGGCTCGTAGGCGGTCGTGAAGCGGATCAGCCCGGCTTTGGCGATCGCGTACTCGGGGAACGCGTGCCGGGTCGTCTCGTGGCCCGCCGAGGACGCGATGTTGACGATCGTCTTCGTGCCGCGCTCGAGCGCGAACTGGGTGGCGAGCAGCGGGCCGCGGAGGTTGAGGTCGAGTTTGGCCTCCCACCCCGGTTCTGGGTAGTGCGGTGGCCAATGGCCGCCACCCGCGTTGTTGACCAGGATGTCGACCCCGGCGAACAGCCGCGGGTCCGGGTCGGCGGCGTCGAGCTTCACGAAGCGCCCGATGTCGCCGCGCTCGAGGTCGGCGACGATCACGTGGGCGCCTTCGGCGTCGAGCCGGTGCGCGATGGCACGGCCGGTGCCTGCGGCGCCGCCGGTGATGAGCGCGGTGCGACCGGCGACCTCCACCGCGTTCGAGCCTAGCGTTGGGTCAGCGACTGTTCGAGTGCTTCGGCGGTGCGCGCGATCTGGCGCGCGACGTGGCTGTGGTGGTCTTCCGTCTCCGCTGCGAGCGCGGTCGCGAGCGTGCGGATCAACCAGAGTGGTGTGCGCAGCGGCTCGTCAACCTGGCCCACCGGCGGCCATGCCCAAGAGCGCGCGTCCTGTTCCCCGAGAACGTGCGACATGTTGAACAGGGTCATCGACCGCTCGACCCAGAACTAAACCGCAAATACGGAAAGTGGTGCGATGCAGATCGATCTGTCCGGAAAGAGCGCGTTCATCAGTGGATCCACGCAGGGCATCGGGCGTGCGATCGCGGCTCGCCTGGCCTCGTGCGGGGCGATCGTCCATGTCAACGGACGCGACCCGGCGCGGGTGGACGCCGTGGTCTCGGAGCTGCGCGGCGAGGTGCCGGGCGCGCGCTTGGAGGCGGCTGCCGCGGACGTCGCCACCGCCGAGGGCGCCGCGGCACTGTTCGAGGCGCTCCCGTCCGTCGACATCCTGATCAACAACCTCGGGATCTTCGGCCCGGTGCCGCTGCTCGAGGTCGACGACGCGCTCTGGCAGCGCTACTGGGACGTCAACGTGATGTCGGGAGTGCGGTTGACCCGTCACTACATCGCGGGGATGCGCACGCGAGGATGGGGGCGCGTGCAGTTCATGGCCTCGGACTCGGCGGTGGTGATCCCGGAGGAGATGGTCCACTACGGCGTGACCAAGACCGCGCTGCTCGGCGTCTCGCGCGGGTTCGCGAAGGTCGTCGCGGGGAGCGGCGTGACCGTCAACGCGGTGATCGCCGGGCCGACGCACACCGAGGGCGTGGAGGACTTCGTCTACGAGCTCGTGGGTGAGAAGCCGTGGGAGGAGGCGTCGGCGCAGTTCGTGCGCGAGCACCGGCCGACCTCGTTGATCGGCCGCCTGATCGAGCCCGTCGAGATCGCCAACCTGTGCGCCTACCTGGCGAGCGACCTCGCGTCGGCGACCACCGGCGGCGCCATGCGCGTCGACGGCGGCTTCGTCGACAACATCGTCCTCTGAGTGGTCGCGAAAGCACCCCAGCGGTGCGTTTGCGACCACGGGCGTCACATCGCCGCGTCGTAAAGCGCGGCGATCTCGTCGCGATCGGCCGCCGGTGGCGTGTTGGCGAGCTGCGGCCTCGCCGCGGCGGCGTCCGCGGCGTCGCCGAGGCGGGCCGTGTCGAGGCCGAGCGCGGAGAGACCGGGCGCGCCCGCGAGCGCGCCGAGCCGGCGGGCGAGGGCGACGAGGTTCGCGGCCACGGCGGGTGACGACGCGGCGTCGCGCGCCGATGCGGCGCCGCCGTGCGCCGGCGGCCCGCTCTCGCCGGTCGCCACCGCGGCGTCGAGCGCGGCGATCGCCGCCGGCGCGCGGCGTGCGAGCGCGGCGGTCGTGTGCGGCAGAACCACCGCGTTCGCCTGGCCGTGGCCGGCGCCGAGGACGCGGACGAGGGTCTGGGCGAGCACGTGGTGGAGGCCGAGGCCGGTGGAGTCGATCACGTAGCCGCCGAGGAGTGCGCCGAGCGCGAGCGCCTCGCGGTCGGGCGCGTCGCCGGACCACCCCGCGGCGATCAGCCGGGCGGCCTCGTGGGCGGCCAAGGTCGCGACCGGGTTCGCGCGCACCGTGCACGGTCCTTCGACGGCGTGGCCGAGCGCGTTGGCCGAGCTCGCGGCCAGCTCGTTCACCGGCTGCGAGGCGGCGAGCGCCGCGTCGAACACCACGACGGCCGCGCGAACCCGCGGGGTCGCGTCGTCCACGCCGGTCGCGTGCCGGTGGCCGGCGGTCAGCTCCGCGCCGGACAGCGTGGTCGGCACGGCCATCGCGCGCACCTCGCCGCCGGGCGCGACGTTGCCTGGTGCCACGCCCGCGCGAGCCGCCGCGGCCAATGCCTTCGCGACGTCGACCACGCGCCCGCCGCCCAGCGCGACCAGCCGATCGCCGCTGACCGTGTCGAGCAGTCCGCCCGCCAGGTCGTGCACCTGGCCGCGGCCGACCTCGTGCACGGTGCCCGCGGCCGCCGCGATGTGCGGCGCGGCGGCTGCCGCACGAGGCGTCGTCAGCAGCGTGAAGCCGGGCCCGCCGAGCCACGCGACGGCGTCATCGGCAGGCCCGAAGTGGATCGTCCGCTCGCCGTCGACCCAGGTGAAGCTATGCGCGGACAGAGTCTTCGTACCAGCTGTAGGCGTAGGACGGGTCGTCGAGGTCGCGGGACAAGGCCGTGAGCTTAAGCGGGCGGAACGTGTCGCACATCACCGCCAGCTCGTCGGTGCGCGTCATCCCCAGCGTCTTCTCGACCGTGCCCGGCTGCGGGCCGTGCGGGAGCCCGCTCGGATGCAGCGTGAACGATCCGATCTCGACGCCCTTGCGCGCGGCGTAGTCGCCGTCGACGTAGTACATGACCTCTTCGCTCTGCACGTTGGAGTGGTGGTACGGCAGGACGACCGCCTGCGGGTCCCAGTCGAGCATCCGCGGGCAGAACGAGCAGATCACGAAGTTCGGGCCCTGGAAGGTCTGGTGCGCGGGCGGCGGCTGGTGCAGGCGGCCGGCCTTGGGCTCGAAGTCGGCGATGTTGAACGTGTACGGGTAGACGTAGCCGTCCCAGCCGACGACGTCGAGCGGGTTGTAGTCGAGCACGTAGTCCTGGTAGCCGCCGCGCACGCGCACCTTGACCGTGTGCTCGCCGCGATCGCGGTGGGTGACGAGCTCCGTCGGCGGGTGGAAGTCGCGCTGTGAGAACGGCGCGTGCTCGAGCAGCTGGCCGTAGCGGTTGCGGTAGCGGTTCGGGGTCTCGATCTCGCCCGGCGTGTAGAAGGTCAGCCAGCGCTGGGGCTCGTCGAAACGGAACCGGTAGGTCGTCCCGCGCGGGATCACGACGTAGTCGTGCTTGCGGTAGGACAGCGAGCCGAAGACGGTCTCGACGACGCCGCTTCCCTCGTGGACGAAGATGACCTCGTCGCCCTCGCCGTCGCGGTAGAAGTAGTCCGCCTCGCGCTCGGGCACGCAGATGCCGATCTCGACGTCGTTGTTGTACTGCAGGACGCGCCGGCCGAGGACGGCGTCGCCTTCCGGCTGCATCTCGCGCGTGTGCGTGAGCCGGTGCACGTGGGTGTCGGGCACCCACTCCTCGAGCTCGATCTTCTCGAACTCGCCGACGTCCTTCACGCGGCAGGGGGAGAACAGGTGGTAGAGGATCGACTCGTTGCCGGAGAACCCCTCGAATCCCATGACCTCCTCGACCAGCAACGGGGCGGTGCCGTTCGCGGACGAGTCCGGGTCGCGGTACTGGACGTGGCGCTTGGCCGGGATGCGGCCCAGGCTGTGGTAGCGCATCAGTCGCTCCTCTCCGTGGGGTTCAGCACGCGGCCGCAGAACAGGATCGTCCCGGTCGGCGCGTGCTCGACCGCCCACGTGAACGGGCGGTCGAAGACTAGGTGGAATTCGGGTTGCCGGAACGCGACCGCGCGGGCGGTGACGGCGGTGGTCGCGGCTGCGCGGGTGCCGGCTTCGTCGACGTCGACCCGCGCCCGCTGCACGACGCGCCCGAGGGACTTGCGGCCTGGGCCGGCGATCAGCTCGTCGAGGTCCTCGCCCGGCCGGAACGCCGGGCCGAGACCAAGCGCGATCAGCAGCTCGGACAGCTCGAGCGACGACGTGGTGCTGAAGCGCGGGAGCTCGACGACCCCGTAGCCCTCGGACCAGCGCTCCGGCGCATCGCCCATCCTCGCCACGAAGCGCAGGTCGCCGTCGCGATACGGGAGCCGGACCGCGTCCTCGGTGTACTCGAACGTCCCGTCGACGCGCATCAGGCGCTCGCCGCGGGTGAACGGGAAGACCCACTTCGCGTCCAGGTACTCGGCGTCGGTGAGGACGAACACCTCGTCGTCGCCGAGCTCGTCGAGGATGCGGGGGATCATGCCGCGGGTCTTCTCGTCCGACCAGGCGTTGATGCGGGCGAGGTCGAGCGGGCCGGCGTCGAGCTTCAGCGCCGGCCCGGGCATGTAGCCCTTGCCGAGCCAGACCGCCTGCGCGGACAGGATCCCGTCGACCTCGGGCACGGGGTCGAGCTTCGAGAGCGCTTCGCGCGTCTCCCCGGTCGCGCCCTCGCGGATCGTGGAGAGAGCCCGCGCGAGACCGTAGGGCGAGACGACGACCTCGCCTTGGAGGCGCTCCAGCAGCGCGGGCCCGAGATCCATAAGTCCCTACAGATTGCCGCGCAAGGCCTGCTCGCGCTCGATCGCCTCGAACAGCGCCTTGAAGTTGCCGTCGCCGAAGCCGCGGGCGCCGTGGCGCTCGATGACCTCGAGAAAGACCGTCGGCCGGTCGCCGATCGGCTTCGTGAAGATCTGCAGCAGGTAGCCCTCGTCGTCGCGGTCGACGAGGATGCCGAGGCGCTTGAGGTCCTCGAAGTCCTCGGCGATCTCGCCCACGCGGTCCGGCGCCTCGTCGTAGTAGGTGTCGGGCGTGTTGAGGAACTGGATGCCGCGCTCCTGCAGCTGCTCGACGGTCTTGACGATGTCGCGCGTCGCGACCGCGATGTGCTGCGCGCCCGCGCCGCCGTAGTACTCGAGGTACTCGTCGATCTGCGACTTGCGCTTGCCCTCGGCCGGCTCGTTGAGCGGGAACTTCACGCGCCCGTTGCCGTTGGTGACGACCTTCGACATCAGCGCGGAGTACTCGGTCGAGATGTCCTCGTCGGAGAAGTGCAGCATCTCGCGCATCCCGAAGACGTCCTCGTAGTACTTGACCCACTCGTCCATGTGGCCGAGCTCGACGTTGCCGACGATGTGGTCGATCGCGAGCAGGCCGGCGTCGCCTGAGTCGATGTCGCGCGCCGCGTACCCGGGCAGGAAGGCGCCCTTGTAATTCGAGCGATCGATGAACGTGTGCAGCGTGTCGCCGTACGTCTTGATCGACGCGCGGCGCAGCGTGCCGTGGTCGTCCGAGACGTCACGCGGCTCCTCGACGCCGACGGCCCCGCGGGTCGTCGCCTCGCGGTAGGCGTGGTCGACGTCCGGCACGCCCAGCGCGATCACCTTCACGCCGTCGCCGTGAGCGGCGACGTGCGCGCCGATCTCGTGGCCGGGCACGAGCGCGCCGGTCAGGACGATCCGGATCCGCCCCTGCTCGAGCACGTGCGAGGCGCGGTCGCGCACGCCGGTCTCCAGGCCCGCATACGCCACCTCCTTGAAGCCCAGCGCGCGGACCCAATAACTGGCGGCCTGCAGCGCGTTGCCGACGTAGAACTCGACGTGGTCGATGCCGTGCAGCGGCATGAAGTCTTCAGTCGTGGACGGGGCGACGATCGGCTGCGTGCTCATGGAGTTCATGATCCGCCGATGTGGCGTGGCGGACAATGCCGATCCGTTGCTTGCGCCACCCGTTATGGTGCGCGCGTGGACGATATCGACCGGCAGATCGTTGCGCTGTTGCGACAGGACGCACGACGCTCCTTCCAGAGCATCGGGCTGAGGGTCTCGCTGAGCGCGCCGGCCGTCAAGCGGCGCGTCGACCGGCTCGAGGCGGACGGCGTGATCCGTGGCTACACCGCGCGCGTCGACCCCGGGCGCTTCGGCTGGAACACGCACGCGCTGGTCGCGATGTACTGCGAAGGGCGGATGGCGGCGTCCGAGGTCCGCGACGCGGTCGAGCGCCATCCGGAGGTCGAAGCCGCCTATACGGTGGCGGGCGAGGCGAGCGCGGTCGTGCACGTGCGGGCGCGTGACACGTCCCACCTGGAGGAGACGCTCGAGCGCATCCGCGACCACCCGGGCGTCACGCGAACGCAGACTCAGATCGTCCTCTCGACGCTGTTCGAGCGTCCTTTTGAGGAGTAGCTACAAAAATGAGTACACAATCGTTGGCCTCGCCCTAAGAAGCACCCTCTGCTTGTGGGTAGGCTGCAAGCCATGACCCGCCTCGAGCGCCGTGTGAACATGGCGGCAGTCTTTCTGCCCTTCATCGTCGTGGCCATCGCCATCCCGTTCCTGTGGGGCGACTGGCTCGACTGGTCGGACGTCGTCGTCTTCACGATCATGTACCTGCTGTCCGGATTCGGCGTGACCGTCGGCTTCCACCGGCTGCTGACCCACCGCTCCTTCAAGACGCACAAGTTCACCGAGTACGTCTTCGCGTACCTCGGGATGCTCGCGGTCGAGGGCCCCGTGATCGACTGGGTGGCCGACCACCGCAAGCACCACGCGCACACGGACGTCGAAGGCGACCCGCACTCCCCGCACGTCGGCCACGGCGACGGCCTCAAGGGCGCGATCAAGGGCCTCTGGCACGCGCACGTCGGCTGGCTGTGGGAGACCCACGGCGAGGCGAGCGCCCGCCGCTACGCCAAGGACCTCGCCGAGGACCGCACGATGCGTGCGCTCAACCGCAAGTTCCCGTGGATCGTGGTCGGCTCGCTGCTGATCCCGGCGGCGCTCGGCGGCCTGCTCAGCATGAGCTGGCACGGCGCGCTCACCGGCCTCATCTGGGGCGGCTTCGCGCGCATCTTCTTCGTGCACCACGTGACCTGGTCGGTCAACTCGGTGTGCCACTTCTTCGGCACCCGCCGCTTCGAGATCGAAGACAAGTCGACCAACGTCTTCTGGCTGGCGATCCCGTCCTTCGGCGAGAGCTGGCACCACAACCACCACACGTTCCCCCGCTCGGCCAAGCACGGCCTGAAGTGGTGGGAGATCGACCCGTCGGCGATGATGATCGGGCTCCTCAAGCGCGTCGGCCTCGCCTGGGACGTCGTGACGATCACCCCCGAGCGTCAGGCCCAGAAGCTCGCGGGCGCGCCGAAGCCCGCCGCGCCGGCCGAAGAAGAGAAGGTCCCCGAGCCGGTCGGCTAGCTGGGAAGCAGTTCGCCGAGCGTTCGGATCGAGCGCTCGGTGATCGGGCTGGCGACGACGATCACCTCGTCGGCGCCGGCCTCGCCCAGCTCGGCGATGTGGGCGGCGAAACGCGATTGCTCGACGGCGTCCATCCCTTCGGGGCGGCGCTCGACCGGGAGGCCGTCGAGCTGGACCAGCATGCAGACGCTCCGCGAGACGGTGTCCGGGATGCCGATCTCCTCGATCAGCTTCGCCAGGCCCTCGGGCTCGTTGCCGTAGTCGTCCCACCACGTGTTCCACGCCTGGACGTGGGGGAGGGTGATGCCGAGCGTCCGCTTGCCGTTGGAGCCGATCATGATCGGCGTCTGGCGGGCGGGCTTGGGCAGCAGGACGACGTCGTCGGCGCGGTGGTAGGTGCCGTCGAGCGTCACCCGCTCGCCGCGCAGGAGCCCGCTGATGATCGCGAAGGCCTCCTCGAAGCGCGAGACCCGGCGGTCGTACGGGATGCCGAACGCGTCGAACTCGCGCCGGTTCCAGCCCGAGCCGATCCCGAGCACGAAGCGCCCGCCGCTGACCTCGTCGATCGTCGACGCCATCTTGGCCAGCACCGCCGGCGGGTGGAAGCCCGCGCACGCGACGAGCGGGCCGAGCCGCACCCTGGTGGTCGCCGCGGCCAGCGCGCTCAGCAGCGTCCACGCCTCCCAGGGCGCGCACTCCGCATGCTTGTTGCGCGCGTCGTAGAGCAGGTGGTCGCCGATCCACAGCGACTCGAACCCGACCTCCTCGGCCGCCCGCGCCATCGCCAGGTACTCGGGCCAGCGCACCTCGCGCTCGACCTCGGGGAGTTGAATGCCGATCTTCATGTCGCGCGCAAGTTAAAGGGGTCAGGCCCCTTTAGGTTTTGTGGGGCGGTGCCGATACACGTCCCGTGACTCCTCCGACGCCACCCGCGCCGCCCGTGACCCCCGGCGGCCGCCAGATCGACGCTCAGCCGTGGGGCCATCGCTACTGGGACGGCCTGGCGCGCGACGCCGGCAAGACCAGCGTGCCGCCGCCGCTCGCGCCCAAGCCGCGCCCGGTCTAGGTCTTCGACGGCGCTTCGGCGCGCACGACGAGCGCGACGCTCGCGACGATGATCCCTGCGCCGATCAGGGTGGTCGCCGTGATGCCCTCGTCGAGGATCAGCCAGCCGAGCGCGATCGCGACGACGGGGTTCACGTACGCGTACGTCGAGACCTTCGAGATCGGCGCGTTCTGCAGCAGCCACGCGTAACACGTGAAGGCGAGCAGCGAGCCGAAGGTGATCAGGTAGATCAGGCCGAAGATCGAGCGGCCGGAGAACGCCTCGAAGTGCACGTCGCCGACCTCGCCGCCGATCAGGCCGCACGAGAACACGGCGATACCGCCCAGCAGCGACTGCCAGGCGGTCGAGACCAGCGGGTCGCGGGGGAGCGAGATGCGCGGCGAGGCGAACGAGCCGACCGCCCACATCAACGCCGCGCCAACGCACGCGAGCAGGCCGATCAGCGTCGCCTCACCCGACGGGTGCAGCAGCAGGACCAGGCCGCCGAAGCCGACCAGCACGGCGCCGATCGACCGCCACGCGATCCGCTCGCCGGTCGCCCGGCGCAGCAGGATCACCCACAACGGGATCGAGGCCACCAGGAGGGCGGCCAGGCCGGACGGGACGGTCTTCTCGGCGACGGAGATGACGGCGTTGGCGCCGGGCAGCATCAGCCCGACGAAGCCGGCCGACAGCAGCTCGGCGCGGGTGGGCTTCCACACCGACGCCCCGCTTCGGAACGCGAGGATCGGCAGCAGGATCAGCCCGACGCAGATGAAGCGCGTGCCCGCGCCCAGCAGCGGCGGGATCGTCTCCACCATGAGGGCGATCGCCAGGTAGGTCGACCCCCAGACGATGTAGACGATCCAGAGCGCCGTCCAGATCTTCCAAGGAGGTGCGGCCTCCGCCCGCGCAGGGACGGCGCTGACGGAGGCCTCCAACGCGCTCACGAGTTCCGGAGCCTCCGCGCGCGATAGGCCAGCAGGTCGACCACGTCCGCCGTGTGGCGGAACGGGTCGGCGACGCGCGCGCCCGTGTCGACCGACAGCGCCGCCACCACCTCGTCGCCGGACTCGGCGATGAGCAGCTCACCAGCGGGGACTTCGCTGGAATCCAGCTCGGCGAGGCGTCGCAGGGCGGGGCCGTCGGAGCCACGGGCGGATCGGATCACGACGGTTGGATGAATGTTGGCGAGAGCGGACATGGTGTGCTCCTCTAACGGAGTTGGAGAACAGAACGTGAGATCCATGTTCGGCATTCCCGGCCATCAGTTCAAATGACCTTTCGCTGGGCGTGGTATAAGGAGTTCTGATGCTTGACGTGCGCCGTATGCGGGTGCTCCGCGAGGTCGCTGTGCGCGGGTCGTTCAGCGCCGCCGCCGAGTCGCTCTCCTTCACCCAGTCCGCGATCTCGCAGCAGATCGCCGCGCTCGAGCGCGAGGCCGGCTGCACGTTGGTGCAGAGGAACGCGCGGGGAATCCGGTTGACCGAGGCGGGTGAGGCGCTCGTGCGCCACGCGGACGCCATCCTCGCCCGCCTGTCTGAGGCTGAAGCTGAGCTTGAGGCTATCGCCGGTTTGCGCGGCGGGCGGCTGCGCATGGCGTCCTTCGAGTCCGCGGCGGCGACGCTGATGCCGCTGGCGATCGCGTCCTTCCGCGCCGAGCATCCGGACGTCGAGCTCTCGATGCTGATGATGGAGCCCGAGGACTCCGCCCCGCTGCTGAAGGCGGGCGAGCTGGACCTCGCGCTCGGCTTCGACGCCCGCATCCGCGGCGAGGTCGACGGCGTCACCCGCCACCACCTGATCACCGACCCGATGTTCATCGCGATGCCGGCCGACCACCCGCACGCCCATCGGCGCAACCTGCGTCTCGCCGATCTCGCCGACGACCCCTGGATCGCGGGCACCACCGACTGCGAGTGCAACCGGCTGATCAACCGCGCGTGCGCGATCGCCGGGTTCGAACCCCGGATCGCCTTCCAGACCGACGACTACACCGCGATGCAGGGCTTCGTCGCCGCGGGCGTGGGCGTGTCGATGATCGCCGAGCTCGGCCTGACGAGCATCCGCGACGACATCGTCGTCCGCTCGCTCGGCCGCGAGACCCCGGTCCGCGAGGTGTTCGCGATGACCGCCACCGACGCCCACCGCACCCCCTCGACGCAGGTGATGCTCGACATCCTCATGGCCGTCGCGTCGCGTTACGAGAGCCGCCGCCCCCGGCTGCAGCTCGTCGGCTGAGCCGGAAGACGGAATTTTGCGCCGTGCGGCGCGTCCTCGGTTAGCGTCACGCCCCCCCGACCTGGAGGAGCCCGGCGTTGCACGCCGCCGCCCGCCGTGTCTGCTTCGCGCTCGCGATGAGCGCCGCCTTTGCCGTCGCCGGTCCCGCCCACGCGGACACGACCACGTTCGTGTTCACCGGGACCGAGCGGCTGTTCCCCGTTCCCACAGGCGTGACCTCGGTGCACGTGGTGGCGATCGGCGCGCGCGGCGCGAGCACCGTGGCGGGGCCAGGGGGACAGGGCGCGCGGGTCACCGCTGATCTGCCGGTCACGCCGGGCACGATGCTGTTCGTCAACGTCGGCGGCTCCAATGGATTCAACGGCGGCGGCGCGGGCGGCTCGACCGGGGGCGCCGTCGGCGGCGGGGCGAGCGACGTGCGGTTGGTGTCGCGCTCGGGGACGGCGGCGCTCGGCTCACGGCTGATCGTCGCGGCCGGCGGTGGCGGCGCCGGTGGCCTCAACGGCGGCGCCGGCGGGAACGCGGACGCGGTCGGCGCGGACGCGGGCGTCGCGGGCATCCTCGGCGGCGGGGCCGGGAACGCGCTCGGCGTGGGCGCGGGCGGGTCGGGCGGCGCGTCGGGGGCGAGCGGCTCGCCCGGGTTCGCCGGGTCGGGAGGCCCGGGCGGCGGGACCGGCCAGTCCTTCGGCGGCGGTGGCGGTGGCGGCGGGTACTTCGGCGGCGGTGGCGGTGGAGGCGGCATCGGCAACGTCGGCGGCGTCGGCGCTCCCTTCGGCGGCGGGGGCGGCGGGGGCGGCAGCTTCGTCACGCCCGGCGTGCCGGCCACGTTCACGACGACGACCGCCGACCCGTCGATCACGATCACCTTCAACGCGCCGGCGCTGACGGCCCCGGGCCCGGTCGCGTTCCCGGCCGACCAGTTCGTCGGGACGCTGAGCGCGCCGCAGCCGGTGACGATCCACAACGGCGGCGGCGCGCCGCTCGAGCTCGACGGCGCGTCCGCGACCGGCGACTTCCTCGTCGACGCGGGTGCGTGCATGGCGGCGATCGCCCCGGGCGCGAGCTGCACCGCGCTGGTGCGGTTCGCGCCGACGGCGGCCGGCCGCCGCACCGGCGAACTGACGCTCACCTCCAACGATCCGGCCGGTCCGACGGAGGTCGCGCTGTCCGGGGTCGGCGTCCTCACCCCCGCCGCCGAGCCGGGCGCGCCCAGCGCGAAGGGCGACCCCGGCGCCAAGGGCGACCCCGGTCAGCAGGGCGCGCCGGGCAAGGACGCGCAGTTGCCGGTCGTGACCTGCACGACGAAGCGCAAGAAGACGACGTGCACCACGACGTTCGCGGCCGGCACGAAGGTCACGCTGTTCCGCAACGGCCGCCTCGCCGCGAGCGGCACCGTCTCGCGCGGGAAGCTCAAGCTGAGCAAGCGCGTCGCGGCGGGCACCTACGCGCTGCGGGCGGTGCGCGGCGCGCGCGAGCAGCGGATCGTGGTCAGCGTGAGGTGACCACGTTGATCGGCGCCCCGGCCGCGAAGGCGTTGATCTGGTCGAACACATCCGCGAACTGCAGGTCCCACTCCTCATGCGTGACGTAGCCGATGTGGGGCGTGCAGAGGACGTTCTCCAGGGCCAACAGCGGGTCGGCCGGGTCCCGCAGCGGCTCCGTCTCGAACACGTCGACGGCGGCCATTCCCGGGCGGCCGGCGCGGAGCGCGGCGACCAGCGCGCCGGGCTCGATCAGGCCGGCACGACTCGTGTTGACCAGGAGCGCGCTCGGCTTCATCAGGTCCAGATCGGAGCGCGTGACGATGCCGCGCGTGGCGGCGAGGAGCCGCATGTGCAGCGACAGCACGTCGCAACCCGCGAAGAAGTCCTCCTTGGTCGGGGCCACGTCGAGACCGTCGGCGTGCGCTCGCTCGCGCGACTCCGTGCGCGCCCACACCACCGTCCGCATCCCGAACGCCGCCCCGTAACCGGCCACGACCTTCGCGATCCGTCCGTAGCCGTAGAGACCGAGCGTCCTGCCGCGCAGCGAGCGGCCGACACCGGCCTGCCACTCGCCCGCCCGGCATGAGGCGACCTGCCGGGGAAGATCGCGCATCGCGGCGAGCACCAGCGCCCAGGTCAGTTCCGCGGTCGAGTACGAGGGCGTGCCGGCGTGCAGGTCCGAGCAGACGGTGACCCCGAGCCGGTCGCACGCGTCGATGTCGATGTGCGGGAAGACGCTGCGCTGGCTGATCAGCCGCAGGTCCGGAAGGCGCTCGAGCAGCGGCGCGCGGATCTCCGTGCGCTCGCGGATCAGCACGAGCGCATCGAAGCCCTGCAGGCGCTCGGCCAGCACGTCGGTGTCCTGGACGTGGTCGGTGAAGACCGTGACCTCGTGACCGTCCAGCCGCGCGAAGCACGGCAGAGCTCGCAGCGTGTCGAACCAGTCGTCGAGGATCGCGACCCTCACGCCACGAATGGTCTCATCGAGGCTGGTCAGGACGCTTTCGACAGCTGAACGGAGACCGGACGCCGCCGCCCGGTTAACTTCCGCCCCGTTCCGGACCAGGGTCTAGAGGGGGTTTCATGAGGGTTGCCAGGATGGCGTTGCTCGTCGTCGCGGCGGTGGTCGCGACGGCCGCGCCGGCGAGCGCACAGACGATCCCGCCGACGGGGGTGGGAAGCGCGACGGTCGTGCCGCTGCAGGTCACGGGGCCGCCGGCGAACCGGTTCAACCTCGTGATCGCCGGCGACGGCTACACCGAGGCCGAGCAGGACAAGTTCATGCAGCAGGTCGACAAGCACCTGAACATCATGTGGTCGATCGAGCCGTACAAGTCCTACCGGAACTACATCAACGTCTACGCGATCAAGATCATCTCCGGTGAGTCGGGGATCAGCTGCGACAACCAGCTGACCTCGCCGCGGAGGACGACGCCGCTGAGCATGGCGTTCTGGGGCGGGTGCAGCGCGAGCAGCGTGCAGCGGCTCGTCACCGTCAACAACTCCGCGCTGGCGCGCTACACGGCGCTCGCGCCGGGCGTGTCGCAGCGGCTCGCGATCGGCAACAGCGACACCTACGGCGGCGCCGGCGGGACGAACGCCACGGCGACCGGCGGCAACTCGATGTCAGCGCTGATCAGCCCGCACGAGATCGGCCACTCGCTGGGCGGCCTGCAGGACGAGTACGACTACTACACGCGCGGCGTGCTCGGCGGCTGCTACACGGGCGGCGAGCCGAGCTCGGTCCATCACACGCTGCTGACGATCGACCAGATGCTCGCCCAGCAGAAGAAGTGGTGGCGCTGGATCGGCGAGCCGAGCGAGGCGGGCGGCCTGATCGGCCGCTACGAGGGCGGCATGTACTTCGACAAGTGCATCTGGCGCCCGAGCCAGCACTCGATCATGAAGACGCTCGGCTACTACTACGACCAGGTCTCCCGCGAGGTCATGACGCAGAAGATCTCGGCGAAGGTCAAGCTCGTCGATGCCTCGACGCCGACGACCACGCCGGTCGGCAACACCGACACGCTGTGGATCGACACCCAGCACCCGGTCGACCATCAGCTCAACGTCACCTGGTCGCTGGACGGAACCGTCATCCCCAACACCGCCAACCTGCGCAACCTGAAGCTCTCCGGGCTCGCCACGGGCACGCACACCGTCACGGCGAAGGTGAGCGACCCGACCACGTTCGTCCGCGACCCCGCGATCCAGAACGGCACCGCGCTGACGCAGACGCTGACCTGGAACGTCAAGGACTCGGCGAACGCGCCAGGAGCGGCCGAGCCGGCGACGATCACCGGCGGCACGCAGAACGAGCGCCCCGTGGGTCGCAACGACGTCGTCTACGTCGCCACGAACCATCCGGCCGACGGCAGCGTCGCGTCGATCACCTGGAAGCTCGACGGCACCACGGTGCCGAACGCGGGTGACGGCCGCTTCATCAACCTGTCGGCGCTGAACCTCACCGGCGCACACACGCTGACAGCGACCGTCGGCGACACGACCCGCACCTGGACCGTCGACGGGACCGACGCGGTGACGACGTTCACGGTCTCGACCCCGAAGGCGGTCGTCTCGGCTCCCGGCGCCGACATCCCCGAGTACATCTTCGAAGGCCCGTTCTCGATGAAGCTCGCGGCGACCGATGACAAGCCGGGCTATGTCGTGCCCGAGTACCGGGTCGACGGCGACGGCTGGCAGAACTTCTACGGCTGGCCGACCGATGCCAACGCGCCGATGCAGTTCTCCAACACCGGCACCGACATCGACGCGCTCAACTACGGCAAGCTCGCCTACGGCAAGCACGTGATCGAGTACCGGGCGATCGACGCCGCGGGCAACATCGCGGCGGCCAAGAAGTTCGTGGCCACGTACCTCGACCCCGAGAAGAGCGAGGTCGCGCCCGCCGGCGGCACTGTCGGAGCGACGCTCTCGCTGACCCTCGGCGCGACGCCGCCCACGTTCGGCGCCTTCACGCCGGGCATCACGAAGGACTACACGGCGTCCATGGCCGCCGACGTGATCTCGTCCGCCGGCGACGCCGCGCTCAGCGTGAGCGACCCCGGCAAGCTGATGAACGGGACCTTCGCGCTGAACTCGCCGCTGCAGGTGAGCGCGACGTCCCAGCTCGGCACCGCCGGGACGGGCACGACGCTTCTCACCTACTCCGGCCCGGTCAGCCACGATCCGGTGACCGTGGCCTTCAAGCAGCACATCGACGCGAGCGACCCGCTGCGCACGGGCGCCTACTCGAAGACGCTGACCTTCACCCTGTCGACGACGAACCCGTGATGCCGTTGGCGTACGCGTAAACGACGGCCTGCGCGCGATCGCGGGCGCCGATCTTGGCGAAGATGTGGTTGACGTGGCTCTTCACCGTCGCCGCGCTCACCACCAGGCGCTCCGCGATCTCCGCGTTCGTCAGACCCCCGGCGATCAGCTGCAGCACCTCGACCTCGCGCGGGGTGAGGTCGTCGGGGGCGTCCGCCGGGGTCGGCTCGGCGGGCGCGCTGACGGCGGCGAGCACGTGGTGCTGGATCGCGGGATCGAGGGCGGCCTCGCCGCGGGCGACGGCTTCGACGGCGGCCTTGATCTCCTCCGCGCCCGCGTCCTTGGTCAGGTAGCCGCGGGCGCCGGCGCGCAGCGCGCCGAGGACGGAGGCGTCGTCGGCGTAGGTGGTCAGCGCGATCGCCGAGGTGCCGCGCGCGGCGAGGCGGCGGATCGCCTCGATGCCGTCCATCCGCGGCATCCGCAGATCCATCAGGACGACGTCGGGGTTGTGCTCGGCGGCGAGTTTCAAAGCCTCCTCGCCATCGGCGGCGGTGGCGACGAGCTCGATGCCGGGCAGGAGCCCGACGAGCATCCCGAGGCCCTCGCGGACCACGGTCTGGTCGTCGGCGAGCAGGACGCGGATGTTCACGCTGGAAGCCACAGCTCGACCCGGAAGCCGTCGTCGGTGGGACCGGCGTTCAGGCGGCCGCCGAGCAGCTCGGCGCGCTCCCGCATGCCGGTCAGCCCGTAGCCGCGCCCGCCGATCACCGGGGCCGCCTTCCCATGGTCCTGGACGGTCAGCGTGGTGCCGTCGTCCTCGTAGACGAGCTTGAGCTCGACACGGTCCGACGCGGAATGGCGGCGCACGTTGGTCAGGGCCTCCTGGGCGGTGCGATAGAGGGCGAGGCGAGCTTCGGAAGAGGCTTCGCGCGGGGTGCCGGTGACGGTGAAGGTCGCGCCCGGGAACGTGCCGGCGAGGTCCTCGAGCGCGGGAAGGTCGTCGCCGCGCAGGGCGCTGATCGCCTGGCGCGCCTCGGTGAGACCCGAGACCGCCAGATGGTGCGCGCGCTCGAGGCCGTTGATCACCGCGGGGTCGGCGTCGCGGTCGCGGGCCAGCAACCGCGTGCCTTCCAGCTGCAGGGCAAGGGCGCTCAGAGAGTGGGCGAGCACGTCGTGCAGCTCGCGCGCGACCCGCTGGCGCTCGCCCAGCGCCGCGGACTGCGCGTGCGCGGCGCGGGACGCCTCGAGCTCCTTGTTGCGCATCGCGAGCCGCCGGATCAGCCGCATGATCAGGAACCACGGCAGCACGCTGAACAGGAGCCCGGCGATGTTGCCGGGGTTCTCGTGCTTGAGCAGCATGACCGCGACGATCCCGGCGACGGTGCCGCCGCAGATCACGATCGCGCTGTCGCGGCTGAGCCGGATGCCGCCGATCGCCATCACGAAGTACACGCCCGCGTAGCCCGCGCTGTCGGGCTGAATGGCGGCGAAGGCCACCGAGGCGATGCCGACCAGGCTGAGACCGATGAAGCGCGACCCCTCGAACCACTGCGTCCGCTTCATCGCGAGCACCAGCCCGGTGACCAGGAGAGCGTCGATGGCGATCACCAGCGGTCCGTCGCCGGTCAAGCCCGGCTCCGGGGGCGTGAAGAACGTCGAGATCACCACGACCGCGATCGCCACGAACCCGAGTGCGCGCAGCGCCTTGGGCGGGCCCTCCATCGAGGGCGGGGACATATCGCGGAAGTCCATGCCGCACACGGTAGATCGCGGTCACGCGCCCTTCATGGGCGCGGGGGTGGAACCGTCTCCACCCACGGGTTGAGACGCAGGTTCGACCCGGGCGCCGATGACGGGGAGGCACCGGATCCCGATGCTTGTGACCATGACGATCGATGCAAACGACGCCGTCCGGGTTCGCGGGCTCCGCAAGAGCTACGGGGACCTGACCGCCCTCGACGGCGTGGATCTGACGGTGGCCCGCGGCGAGGTGCTCGCGCTGCTCGGCCCCAACGGCGCCGGCAAGACGACGATGGTCGAGA
Organism: Solirubrobacter soli DSM 22325; assembly: GCF_000423665.1. Lineage (GTDB taxonomy): Bacteria > Actinomycetota > Thermoleophilia > Solirubrobacterales > Solirubrobacteraceae > Solirubrobacter > Solirubrobacter soli. The sequence continues at coordinate 69,265 of NZ_AUIK01000016.1, forward strand.
TCCTCGAAGGTCACCGCAAGGCCGACGCCGGCCACGTGTCCGTGCTCGGGTACGACCCGGGCAAGCGCGAGCGCGGGTTCCGCGAGCGGATCGGCATCGTGCTCCAGGAGGCCGGGCTGGACCCGACGATCAAGGTGCGCGAGGCGATCGAGCTCTACGGCGCCGCGTACGCGCACCCGCGCTCCGCTGACGAACTGCTCGACCTCGTCGGGCTCGGCGACCGCGGTGACTATCGCGCGGCCGACCTCTCCGGCGGCCAGCGCCGGCGCCTGGACCTCGCGCTCGGCCTGGTCGGCGACCCCGACCTGATCTTCCTCGACGAGCCGACGACGGGCTTCGACCCGGCCGCGCGCCGCCAATCATGGGAGACGATCGCGAACCTGCGCACGCTCGGCAAGTCGATCCTGCTGACCACGCACTACATGGAAGAGGCGCAGTACCTCGCCGACCGCGTGGTCGTCCTCGCCAAGGGCCAGATCGTGGCCGAGGGCACGCCGGACGAGCTCGGCAGCGCCGATGCCACCACCGTCGTCAGCTTCCGCGAGCCGGCGTACCACGAGACGCTCCCGCTCCCCGAGGGCGCGACCGTCCACCGCGGCACCGTGAGCTTCCGCACCACGACCCCCACCGCCGACCTGGCGCCCGTGCTCGAGTGGGCGGCGACCCGTGGCATGGAGCTCGAACACCTGACCGTCGCACGTCCCACGCTCGAGGACGTCTATCTCGACCTCACCGCTTCCGAGGAGGTGGCCGCATGACCGCTATCGCCGCTGAACTGCCGCTGGCCGGCAAGTGGGTCGCCGGCCGCGTCCGGATGACCCTGCGCAACCCCCGCGCGCTCGTCTTCACGTTCGCGTTCCCGCTGATCCTGATCGTGCTCTTCAGCGCGCTGAACGGGAACGCGGAGGTGGACGCGTACGGCGAGAAGATCCGCTTCGCCCAGTTCTACACGCCCGCGATCGCGATCTTCAGCCTCGTCACCGCGTGCTACACGACCCTGATCCTGGGCATCGCGACCGCGCGTGACCAGGGGCTGCTCAAGCGCGTCCGCGGCACTCCGCTGCCGATGGGTATCTACCTCGGCTCGTGGGTGACCGGCGCGATGCTCACCGGCATCAGCGCGATCCTGCTCCTGTTCCTGGTCGCGATCCCGGCCTTCGGCGTCGACGTGTACGCCAGGACGCTCCCCGCCGCGATCGTCACCCTGGTGCTCGGCGCCGCGTGCCTGTCCTCACTCGGCGTCGCGGTCGCGTCGCTGGTCAAGAGCGCCGATCAGGCGATGCCTGTGGCGCAGCTGACCTTCCTGCCGGTCTCGTTCATCTCCGGCATCTGGTTCCCGCTCGACGGCGCGCCCGACTGGCTGGTGCATGTCGCGCACTTCTTCCCGCTCTACCACATCGTCAACTCGTTCGGGGGGGCCTTCGCGCCCGGGACCACCGGCAGCGGCTTCAACGGCTCCGACCTCAGCGCGCTGCTGATCTGGACGGCCGTCGGCCTGTTCGTGGCGGTGCGCCGCTTCCGCTGGGAGCCGTAGTCTCCGGCGGCATGAGTTGGTTCAGGAGTGCGGTCGTCTACCAGATCTACCCGCGGTCGTTCGCGGACTCCGACGGTGACGGGATCGGTGATCTGGGCGGCATAGCCGCGCACTTGGACCACTTGGCGGAGCTCGGGGTCGACGTCCTGTGGCTGTCGCCGGTGTATCCCTCGCCGCAGGACGACGCGGGCTACGACATCAGCGACTACCAGGACATCGAGCCGGTGTTCGGGACGCTCGCGCAGTTCGACGAGCTGCTGGCGGGCGTCCATGCGCGCGGGATGAAGCTGATCATGGACCTCGTCGTCAACCACACGTCCGACGAGCATCCGTGGTTCGTGGAGTCTCGCGCGTCGATCGACTCGCCGAAGCGCGACTGGTACTGGTGGCGCTCCTCGGTCCCGAACGACTGGCGCTCGTTCTTCTCCGGGCCGGCGTGGGAGCTCGACCCCGCCACGGGCGAGTACTACCTGCACCTCTTCTCGCGCAAGCAGCCGGATCTGAACTGGGAGAACCCGGAGGTCCGCGCGGCGATCTACGAGATGATGCGCTGGTGGCTGGACCGGGGCGTCGACGGCTTCCGGATGGACGTCATCAACCTGATCTCCAAGCCGCCGGGGCTGCCGTCCGGGAACTCGTTCTCGCTCAACGCGCACGGGCCGCGGCTCCACGAGTTCCTGCAGGAGATGCACCGCGAGGTCTTCGCCGGGCGGGACGGGCTGCTGACGGTGGGCGAGATGCCCGGCGTGACCTTGGAGGAGGCACAGCTCTTCACCGATCCGGCACGGGAGGAGCTCGACATGGTCTTCCAGTTCGAGCACGTCCAGCTCGACCAGGGGCCGACCTCGAAGTGGGATCTGCGGCCGTTCCGGTTGCGTGATCTCAAGCGCTCGTTCGGCCGCTGGCAGACCGGCCTGCTCGAGACCGGCTGGAACTCGCTCTACTGGAACAACCACGATCAGCCGCGGGTGGTGTCGCGGTTCGGCGACGACGGTGAACATCGCGTCGCCGCGGCGAAGATGCTCGGCACCGTCCTGCACCTGCATCGCGGAACGCCGTACGTCTACCAGGGCGAGGAGCTCGGGATGACGAACGCGCCGTGGGCGACGATCGACGACTTCCGTGACATCGAGTCCTTGAACCACTATCGCGAGGCGATCGCGGAGGGTGCTTCGGCGGAGGACGTGCTGTCGGCGCTGCGCACGATGGGCCGCGACAACGCGCGCACGCCGGTGCAATGGACGGCGGGGCGGTTTGGGGGCTTCACGACCGGCGAGCCGTGGCTGCCGGTGAACCCGAACCACACCACGATCAACGCCGAGGCGGAGCGGGCGAACCCCGACTCGGTCTTCCACCACTACCGGCGGCTGATCGCGCTGCGGCACGCGCTGCCGGTCATCGCCGACGGCGACTTCACGATGCTGCTCCCGGATGACGAGCGCGTCTACGCCTTCACGCGTTCGCTGAACGACGTGTCGCTGCTCGTGCTGGGGAACTTCAGCGGCGACCCGGTCCTGGTGGCGCTGCCCGGGTGGGACGACGCTCGCGCCGTCATCGGGTCTCCGGGTCTGTGGCTGGGGCCGTGGGAGGGGAAGGCTTTGTTGCGCTGACGGCGCGCAGGACCTGGTAGACGACGATCGCGCCGAACGTGCCGAGCGCGATCCCACCGAAGGTGTAGTCGCCCCAGTTGAGCGTGTAGTCGCCGGCGCCGACCACGAGCGCGACGCCCGCGGTGGTGAGGTTGACCGGGTCCCGGAAGTCGACCCGGTTCTGGACCCAGATCCGCGCGCCGAGCACGGCGATCAACCCGAACAGCACGGTCACGGCGCCGCCGAGGACGCCGACCGGGATCGCGGAGATGACCGCGCCGAACTTGGGGAACAGGGACAGGCCGATCGCGATGGCGCCGGCGATGATGTAGGCGAGCGTCGAGTAGACGCGGGTGAGGCCCATCACGCCGATGTTCTCGGCGTAGGTCGTGGTACCCGAGCCGCCGAACGCGCCGGCGAGGGTCGTCGCCGCGCCGTCGGCCATGATCGAACGGCCGATCAGCGGGTCCAGGTCGTGGTCGGTCATCGCCGACACGGCTTTGACGTGGGCGGCGTTCTCGGCGATCAGCACGATCACCACCGCGGGGACGATCAGCAGGATCGCGTGGCCGTCGAACGTGGGCGTGGTCAGGTCCGGGAGCCCGAACCAGTCGGCCTTGTGGACGTTGGTCCAGTCGACCTTGCCGAGGATCGCGGCGAAGACGTAGCCCGCGGCGACGCCGAGGAAGACGGAGAGCTGCCCGGCCAGGCCGCGAAGACCCACGGTGGCGAGCAGGATCGCGGCCAGCGTGAAGAGTGCGATGCCCGCCTGTTGGCTGAACTCGGTCTTCGCGACCGGCGCGAGATTGAGCCCGATGACGGCGACGATCGCGCCGGTCACGACGGGTGGCAGCAGGAACTCGACGACGCGGTAGCCCGCGCGGTCGATCAACAGGCCGAGCAGCGCCAGCACGACGCCGGAGACGAGGATGCCGCCGAGCGCGGCGGGGATCCCGCCATCGGCCTTGGCCGCGAGCACCGGCGCGATGAACGCGAAGCTCGACCCCGTGTAGGACGGGACCTTGTTGCCGGTGATGAGGACGAACAGCAGCGTGCCGATGCCGCTGAACAGCAGCGTCGTCGTGACCGGGAAGCCGGTGAGCACCGGCACCAGCGCGGTCGAGCCGAACATCGCCAGCACGTGCTGCGCACCGAGCCCGAGCATCGCCGGCGTCGCCAGGCGCTCGTCCGGCGCGATGACCTGCCCTTCGCCACCCTCCCGCAGCGTCCACATGCGGGTGAAGCTACTCCGGGGGGCAGACGGCGTGGCGGCATATCGCCGGTGTATCGAAAAGCGGATACGCGCCGACAACACCCCGCTGTCTTGGATGCAGCCATGATGGGGATCACGGTCTATGGATGCGGACAGGACGAGGCCGCCTTGTTCCGCGAGCTGGCGCCGCGCCTCGGCGTCGTCCCGACGATCACCGCGGCTGCGGTTTCTGAAGGCAACATCGGGCTTGCGGCAGGAAACCGCTGCATCAGCATCGGTCATAAGACGCAGGTCACGAACCCGACCCTGCGTGCGCTCGGCGAAGCCGGTGTGACGTACATCTCCACGCGAAGCGTCGGCGACGACCACATCGACGCCGGGTACGCGGAGAGCCTGGGCATCTCCGTCGAGACGGTCGCCTACTCACCGGACAGCGTGGCCGACTACACGCTGATGCTGATGTTGATGATGGTGCGCCATGCCCGATCGGTCATCAGGCGTGCCGACGTTCATGACTACAGGCTCAACGAGGTGCGCGGGAAAGAGCTTCGCGACCTGACGATCGGCGTGATCGGGACAGGACGCATCGGCGGCGCGGTCGTCGAGCGGCTGCGGGGATTCGGCTGCCGGACACTCGCCCATGACACCCGGCCCAACACCGCTGCCGACTACGTCACGCTCGGCGCGCTGCTCGAGCACAGTGACATCGTCACGCTCCATACGCCACTGACGTCCGAGACCCACCATCTCCTCGATCGCCGCCGTATCGAGCAGATGAAGCACGGGGCGGTGATCGTCAATACCGGGCGCGGCGCGCTCGTCGACACGGAGTCGCTCGTCCGCGCCTTGGAGAGCGGCACGCTGGGCGGCGCGGCACTGGACGTCCTCGAAGGCGAGGAAGGGATCTTCTACGCCGACCGCAGCGGCGCGCCGATCGAGAGCGAGCTGTTGCTGCGGCTGCACCAGCTGCCGAACGTGCTGATCAGTCCGCACACCGCCTACTACACGGACCACGCCTTGAGCGACACCGTCGAGCGTTCCCTGACCAACTGCCTGAACCATGGATAGGTTGAAGGTCGGGATCATCTTCGGCGGCTGTTCGGAAGAGCATCCGATCTCCGTCAAGTCGGCGCAAGAGGTCGCACGACACCTCGACACCGCCAAGTACGAGCCGTTCTACGTCCGGATCACGACGAGCGGCGCCTGGATGCTCAGTGACGGCCGCCCGGCGGTCCTCTCGCCGGATCGGAGCGACCCCGGACTGCTGGTGCTGGAGCAGGGGCGCTACGAGACGATCAGGTTGGACGTGGTGCTGCCGATCCTGCACGGCAAGCTCGGCGAGGACGGAGGCATCCAAGGGTTGCTCGAGCTCTCCGGCATCCCGTATGCGGGCTGTGACATCCAGAGCTCTGCCCTGTGCATGGACAAGTCCCTGACGTACACGGTCGCCCGAGCCGCGGGCATCGCGACGCCGAGGTTCTGGAGCGACGACGTTGCTCTGAGCGAGCTCACCTATCCCGTCTTCGTGAAGCCCGCCCGCTCGGGATCCTCATTCGGCGTCAGCAAGGTCTCCCGCGCGGAAGATCTTCAGAGCGCCGTCCGAACCGCACGAGCGTACGACTCGAAGGTGCTGATCGAGGAGGCGGTCATCGGCAGCGAAGTCGGCTGTGCCGTCTTGGGGAACGGGCCGGAGCTGCTCGTCGGTGAGGTCGACCAGATCGCGCTGTCGCACGGCTTCTTCAGGATCCATCTCGAGGACGAGCCCGAACGCGGTTCCGAGAACGCGACGGTGCTCGTTCCCGCCGACATCTCCCAAGCGGCGCGTTCGCTCGTCCAGGAGACCGCAAAGGCCATCTATCGCGCGCTGGGATGCCGCGGGCTCGCGCGGGTGGACATGTTCTTCACCGAGGACGGGACGGTCGTGCTCAACGAGGTCAACACGTTGCCCGGCCTGACGTCCTATAGCCGGTACCCGCGGATGATGGCCGCCGCCGGAGTGCCTCTGGGCGAGGTGATCGACCGCATGGTCTCGCTGGCACTGACATGAACAGCGACTTCGTCTTCGTCGATGAGCTCGTGTCCGGAGTGCGCTGGGACGCGAAGTACGCGACATGGGACAACTTCACCGGCAAGCCGGTGGACGGGTACGGGGCGAACCGCATCGTCGGCGCACGGTCGTTGTGCGCGGCGTTGGAGGACGCGCGAGAAGCGGCCGCATCGCTCGGCTTCGGCCTGCTGCTGTGGGATGGGTATCGCCCGCAGCGCGCGGTGGACTGCTTCCTCCGCTGGTCCAAGCAGCCGGAGAACGGTCGCACGAAGCTGCGGCACTACCCGCGCATCGACCGGACCGAGATGGTCGAGAAGGGCTACGTCGCCGCGAGGTCCGGCCACAGCCGGGGCAGCAGCGTGGACCTGACGCTCTTTCACCTCGCCACAGGCGAGCTCGCCTCGATGGGCGGCGACCACGACCTGATGGACCCGATCTCCCACCACGAGGCAGCCGGCATCACGCGGATCCAGGCGAGAAACCGCCGGCACCTCCGTTCTGTCATGGACGCGTGTGGCTTCAACTCCTACGAGTGCGAGTGGTGGCACTACACGCTCAAAGACGAGCCCTATCCGGACACCTACTTTGATTTTCCCATCGTCTGAGCTGGCGGCCCATCTGGACGGTGAGCTGGTCGGGCCCGACGTCGGCATCGAAGGGGCGAGCATCGACTCGAGGACGATCCGGCCCGGGCAGCTCTACGTTCCCATCGTCGCCGAGCGCGACGGCCACGCCTTCATCGGAGCAGCGCTCGAGGCCGGCGCGCCGGCCTACCTCACCGCGCGGGAGCCGGTCGGCGGGACGGCCATCCGTGTCCGTGACACCGCCGCCGCGCTGCTGCGCCTCGGACGGTTGGCCCGCGGTCGCGTCGGCGGCGCGATCGGCATCACCGGGTCGGTGGGCAAGACCACCACCAAGGACCTCCTGGCCGGCTGTCTGGCGTCGACGTTCCCCACCGCCGCGAGCGAGCGTTCCTTCAATAACGAGCTGGGCCTCCCGCTGACGCTGCTCAACGCGCCGGAGGCCGCGCGCTGGGTGGTCCTCGAGATGGGGTTCCGACGCGTGGGTGACATCGAGCGGCTGGCCGCCGTCGCACGTCCTGAGGTCGGCATCGTCACCAGTGTCCACAAGGCGCACGTGGCGTCGTTGGGCGACCTCGACGGCGTCGCCCGCGCCAAGGGCGAGCTCGTGGCCGCGTTGCCGGCATCCGGTCTCGCGGTCTTGAACCTCGATGACCCCCGGGTCCGGGACATGGCGCCGCTGAGCGCCTGCGACGTGCTCGGGTACTCGATCGGTGGCGCCGCCGACGTGCGGGCCTGCGACATCACCCTCGACCGTGACCTGCGCGCGCGGTTCCGTCTGTCGTCGCCATGGGGTGGGACCGATGTCCGGCTCGCGTTGCACGGCGTGCAGCAGATCCCGAACGCGCTGGCGGCGGCGACGGCCGCGCTGTGGTGTGGGGTCTCGCTCGACGCCGTCGCCGCGGCATTGGCGACAAGCCAGGGCTCGCCCTGGCGGATGGACGTCCAACGCGTGCCCGGCGGCCCTGTCCTGGTCGTCGATTGCTACAACGCGGTCCCCGCGTCGGCCGAGGCGGCCGTCCGTTCACTGGCGGCGTTGCCGGGCGACCGCAAGCTGGCACTGCTCGGGGTGATGGCCGAGCTCGGAGACGAGAGCGAGGGCGAGCATCGCCGGATCGCCCGCGTGGCGGAGGAGCTCGGGATCGATGTGGTGGGCTATGGGACCGGCCTCTATGGCGAGGCGCATGTGACGGGCCTCGACGAGGCGGTCGCTCTGTTGCGCACGATGGGCCCGGGCGACGCGGCGCTGGTCAAGGGCAGCCGCGTGGCTCGGCTCGAAGAGGTGGTGGACGCATACCGGCGGTAGTCCAGGCGATCGGCGCCGTCGCAGGCGCGGCCACGCTCGTGGGCCTGGTCGCGCTCTCGACCCTCCATGTCTCGCACGCGCGTGACGTGCAGCGGCTGCGTGAGTGGGCTGGTCGGGCGGATCGCACCCGCCCGTGGCACCGCCGGATCGGCGCACGTCATGTCGCGGTCGTTGTCGTCGCTCTGCTCGTCCTCGGCGGGCTCCGGGCGACCGGCGGCGGGGACACGTCCGGCAACCCGCACCCGCGCAAGCCCGACACGCCGAAACCCAAGCACGCCCCCGTCAAGCCCGGCAAGGTCACCGTCGCCGTCCTCAACGGCACGACGGTGCCCGGTCTGGCGGCGTCGCTGCGCGACCGGCTCGTCGCCGCCGGGTTCAGGCGGGGCGCGATCGACGTCTACTCGGACCAGCAGCTGTCCGAGTCGGTCGTCCAGTACGCGCCCGGGCGCCAGGCCGAGGCGAAGGCCGTCGGCCGCAAGCTCTCGATCAGCCGGCGTGAGCCCATCACCGCCGACAGTCGCGCGATCGCCGGGGCCGCGACCGTGATCGTGATCGCCGGCGCCGACAAGGCGCCGTAGGCGCATATCCCCGACGTATCGGAAACCACATACGTGCCGGCAACGCCGCATCGCCTTGACTGCGGGCATGAGCTACAGCACGCCTCAAGCCAAGACCGTGGCCGACGAAGGCTGGTCCCTGGTCGGAGTCCTCGACAGGCCCCTCGCTCGTCGGCTGCTTCGGGCGGTCGACGAGGTGGCTGCCCGATCGACCGACGGGCACCTTCACCAGCTGTCAGGCCTGGCGCAGCATCCCGAGCTGGCAGCCGTCGTCGACTGGCCGCCCCTCTTGGCGCTGGCGGTCGAGCTTCTCTCGCCCAACGTCTACATCAACCACTCGCACCTGGACGTCCACCCGCCGCACCCGCCCACCGGCGCCCACCGCTGGCATCGTGACAACGGCCTGATGGGTCGGGACATGCGGCTGCTCTGGCGGGACCAGCCCCGGGTGACCCTGAAGGTCGCCGTCTACCTCACCGATGTGGCATCGCCGGATGACGGCGCGCTGGAAGTGGTGCCTCGCAGCCATGTCGACACGAAGTCGCGGTATCCGACCGAGGAACAGTCCGCCGGCGTGCCCATCCTCGGCCCCGCGGGCACGGTCGTGGTCTTCGACGCCCGGCTCTGGCATCGGCGGCGGGACAACGTCGGCACTCGCGTCCGGCGCGCCATGTTCATGGCTTACAGCTACCGGTGGCTGACGTCGCGCGACATTCCGTTCGAGGACGTCCCCGAATGGGCGGGCCTGCCTCCGATCCGCCGTCAGCTGCTCGGTGACAAGACGGTCGACCCGTTCTACTGGGCCTCCGGCGAGCTCCCGCTCGATCCCCGTTCCACGGGCTTGCAGGAGGCGGCGTGACGCGGGTCAGACGTCGCCGCGCTCGCGGCCCACGGCCTCGGCGACCTCCGCCCGCGATCGCACCCCGAGCTTCCCGAACAGCCGGCTCATGTGGCTCTCGACCGTCTTCTCCGAGAGGAACAGCTCGCCCGCGATCTCCTTGTTCGTCCGGCCCGCCGCGACCAGGTCGGCGACCTCGCGCTCGCGGCCGGAGAGGCTGTCGAGCCCCTCGCCGCCGCTGGAACGGCGGCGTCGCGCACCGGTCTTCACGCCGCGCCGCCGCAGCTCGCGCGCGGCCTCGTCCCGGAGCCGCACGGCGCCGCAGGCGGCGAGGTCGGACTCGGCCCGCTCGAGCAGCCCCGCGTCGTCCGCCGCACGCCCGGCGAGCATTCGCGCCCGCGCCGCCTGGATGATCGCTCCGACGCTGTCGGCGAGCTCCGCCGCGGCCAAGGCCGGCTCGGACGACGCGTCGAGCTCGGCACGCGCGCACAGCACGGATGCTTCCGCGTAGGGGAGGCCGAGGCCCTCCGCGGCCGCTTCGCCCCGCGCCACCCACTCCGCGGCCGCGGCGGGGCGCTCCAGGGCGAGCTCGGCGCGGGCGAGGATCGCATAGAGCCAGGCGCGGCGGCCGGGCTCGACGCCCGCGAACTCGGGCGCGCCGCCCGCGCTCATCGCGGTCAAGCAGCCCTCGGGCTCCCCGGCCTCCAGTTGGGCGGCCGCGACGTGGACGCGGGTGGCTCCGGACAAGACGCTCTCGTCGAGTCCGTCGAGCAGCGCCATCGCCTCCGCGCCGGCGGAGCGGGCGCGGCCGAGCTCGCCGCGCAGCGCGCTCACCCACGCGTCGGCGGTCAGCGCGAAGCAGAGCATCTGGCGGTTGCCCCACAGGCGTGCGCCCTCGACGGCGGCGTCGGCGGCGTCGGCGGCCTCGCTCAGCCGGCCGCGGACCTCGAGCGCGTGGGCGAGCCCGATCGTCATCGGGATCACGAACTGGCCCTGCCCGGAGGCGCGGCTGACGGCGATGCCGCGGCGGAAGTGGCGGATCGCGTCGTCGTAGCGCTCGCAGAAGAACTCGCCGAACCCGAGGTAGTAGGCGGCGTCGAGGCGGCCGGAGAGCGCGCCGTCGTCGAGCGCGTCGAAGCGGTTGGACGCCTCCTCGCGCAGCGCCTGCGCGTCGGCGATCTGGCCGAGCCCGATCGCGCCGAAGCACTCCAGCGCGAGCGCGACCGCGGCGAACGGGGCGGCGTCGATCGACCGTGCCGTCGCCTGCGCGCGCTGCGCCCACTCGCGCACGGCGGCGAAGTCCGAGTCGTAGAGCGCGTCCGCCGCCAGCTCGACCTCGAGGTCGGCCGCCGCCCACGCGGCCTCGCCGAGCTCGTCCAGGGCTTGGAGCAGCCGCGCGTGCGCCGCCGCGTGGCGGCCGAGCAGGTTCTCGCACATCGCGCAGCCCGCCACGAGCCGGGCGCGCACGGGCGCGAGCTCCGGCCCGACGAGGTTCAGCCCGTCGTCCAACGCCTCCAGGGCCGCCTCGAGCCGCCCCGTCGCCGCCAGCGCCTGCGCGAGGCCGACGAGCAGCTCGAGCCGGCGCGGCATCGTCTCGGGCGTCTGCGGGAGCAGCCGCAGCGCCGCGCCGAAGCGGTCGGCGGCGGTCGCGGGAGCGCGCGCGGCGGCGTGTCTGCCGGCCTCGATCAGCACCTCGAGCGCCTCGTCGTCACCGGGGCGCGCGCAGCGTTCGAGGTGGTGCGCGCGGGCGGCGAGCGACCCACCCCGCGCGGCCAGCGCGTCCGCCGCGCGCTGGTGCGCGGCGATCCGCCACCCGTCGGCCGCGGACTCGTAGATCGCGGTCCGCACGAGCGGATGCCGGAACCGGAACCGCCGCGGCACGTCGGTGGCGGCGAGCAATCCGCCGGCGAGCAGCTCGTCGAGCGCGGCGAGCGCGGCCCGCTCGTCGCCGAGCGCCGGCGCCGCTGCGCCGGCCGCGCCCGCGCCCCCGCCCGCCGCTGCGCCACCACCGCCCAGTGCCGCGCCGCCGCCCGCCTCTTCCAGCCCGGCGGCCGCGGCCGCGAGGTCGATGTCGACCGGGTCACCCGCGACCGCGGCGCCCTGCGCGAGCAGGCGCGCGGCGTCGCTCAACGCGGCCACCTCCTGCTCCAGCGACCGGGCGACCGCCCGCGGCACGCCCGCGCCCGCGGGCTCGGCGGCGACCGAGCGACCCGCGGCGTGCTGGCGGGCGAGCTGCTGGAGGAAGAACGGGTTCCCGCCGCCCGCCTCGTAGATCTCGCCGCGGATGGGGCCTGGGATGTCGTTGCCGAGCAGGGTCTCGGCGTCGGCGAACGACAACGCGCCGAGCGAGCGTTCAATCACCGAGCCGTCGCGCTCGGCGGTCGCCAAGGCGGTCGCGAGCAGTGGGCGCACCGGGGCGGGCCGGAACGCCAGCGCCAGCCCGACGCGTCCGCGCGGCGGCCGGCGCAGCAGGTGGGCGACGAGCTCCAAGGACGCGTCGTCGGCCCAATGCAGGTCGTCGAGCACGACCACGATCGGCTGGACCTGCGCGAGCGCCTCGAGCAGCGTCCGCACCGCGCGGTGCGTGCGATAGCGCTCATCCTGCAGGCCCGCGGGGATCCGGCCGACGGCGGGCAGCACCGCGGCCAGCTCGGGCAGCTGGTCGCCGACCAACCGCTCGAGGCGGTCGACGCCGAGGAACTCCGCGTGCTCGGCGAGCGCGTCCTCCCACACGCAGAACGGGAGCTCGCGTTCGAGCTCGGACGCGCGGCCCGACAGCACCAGCGCGCCCGCGGCGTCCGCGCGGGTCTGCAGCTCGTCGAGCAGGCGCGTCTTGCCGATCCCGCCCTCGCCGCTGAACGCCAGCACCGCGCCGCGCCGTGCGCCGAGCTCTTCGAGTGCGGCGTCCACGGCCGCGAGCTCAGCGCGCCGACCGAGCAGCGTTCCGTTAGAGGCGGCCATGAAGGGTACGCGCCAACTTTAACCCCGCCGAGGCATCCGTTTGTGGCTTTCGTGCGGAGTAGGACCTGGACACCTCCTCTCAACCCCCTCCCGGAAGGAAGGCACGAGATGCATATGAAGACCCTGACGGCACTGGCCGCGACCGCTGCCCTTGCCCTCGGTACAGCAGCGTGCGGCGGTTCCGACGAACCCGCCACCACAACCAAGCCCGCCGCGACCCCGGTGGCGCAGATCCCCACGCTCACCGGCAAGGACACGGCGGTCACGCTCGACAAGGGCTTCGTCACGGCGCTCGGCCAGCTCAAGCTGACCCCGGCGCCGATCGGCTCCGCCCAGATCAGCAAGGCCGGCGTCGCGTCGTTCCCGATCACCGGCGGGAACGTGACCTACTACACGCCTGGCACCGAGTCGCCGTACGTGCAGGGCGAGATCGACCACGCCGGCTCAGGCCTGAGCCTCACCGGCGGCGGCAAGACGGTCGAGCTGACCGACTTCGAGGTCGATCCGGGCAAGTCCGTCCTCACCGGCAAGGTGACCGTCGACGGCAAGGTCGCGGCCGAGTCCGCGCCGCTGTTCTTCCTCGACGGCCGCACGCTCAAGCCGCTGGAGACCAACGACAACGGCACCGCGGTGCTCGAGGGCACGACCGTCAAGCTCAAGCAGGAGGCGGCGGACCTGCTCAATCAGACGTTCGGCACCGACGCGCTCAAGGCGGGCTTCGTCATCGGCATCGCCAAGATCACCGTGAATACGGCGTAGACGTCGCGGGCTCGGCGGGCGCGGGCGGGCGTTTCGGGGCGAGCGCCCGCCCGCTCCAGGCGATCGCGGGCTTCTCGATCAGGAACCACGAAGCGATCGCCAGCGCGAACGTGAACGGCAGCACCCACGCGATCGCGGGCAGGAACCGCTCCGGGAATCGGTCGTGGAGCTGCAGCGCGTACATCACGGGCATGTGCCACAGGTACACCCCGAAGCTCAGCGTGCCGAGCACCCGCAGCGGCGGACTCGACAGCAGCCGCCCGGGGCGAGCCGCGATCCCCCACACGATCGCGGCGAACCCGAGCGACCCCGGCAGGTCCGCGATCGCGTGCCCTGCGACGCCCGTCCCGCCCCCGCTGTGCCAGACCGCGTTGGCCACAACCGCCGCTGTACCGCCAAAAACAACGAAAGCCACCTTAAATCGCCCCAGGCCGGCTTTAGGTTTGACAGTTGCGGCGAGGATGCCCGCGGCGAACGCGCCGAGGTAGGACGGGAGCGTCCAGGTGGCCTCCGGCGGCCAGGCGTGGATCGTCCCGATCGTCGTGTAGGCCAGGCCGGCGAGGATCAGCGCGACGCAGACGAGCCACTGGCGTTTCGCGCGCAGCAGCGCGAGGCCGATCAGCGGCAGCACGACGTAGAAGCTCACTTCGATGTGCAGCGACCAGAGCGGCGGGTCGAGCTGGTTGCGCGTCTCCGGGAAGATGTTGGCGACGAAGAGCAGGAACTTCGGGAGGTCGTGCAGGTCGATGTCGCGGCCGTGGCCGGACCCGTGGATGAGCAGCAGCGTGCCAACCACCGCGGCCCAGTAGGCGGGCGCGATGCGGGCGAAGCGGCGCACCGCGTAGCGGCCCAGAGATGGCGCGCGACCGCGGATCCACGGTTGCGCCAGCAGGAATCCGGACAGGACGAAGAACAGCTCGACCGCGATCCGCAGCTCGCCGATCACACGGTCGAGCACGTCCGTGCGGCCGGGCGCGGGGAAGTTCGCGTCGGTGTACATCCACACGTGCAGCACGACGACGGCCAGGGCGGCGAGGCCGCGCAAGCCATCGAGAGCGTGTAAGCGGGGGCGAGAAGTCCGAGCCATTCCCTACAACCAACGTATGAGCCGACCTGAAGAGCTCCTGAAGCGCCTGGCAGGCCCCGATGCCGAATTCCGCGAGCATCAACGCGAGGCGATCTTGGATCTCGTCGAGGACCGTGCTCGAGTCCTGTGTGTCCAGCGGACCGGTTGGGGCAAGTCCGCTGTCTACTTCGTTGCCACTTCGCTGCTTCGCGAAACCGGCGCCGGCCCGGCGCTGATCGTCTCGCCGCTGCTGGCGCTGATGCGCAACCAGATCGAGGCGGCGCAAAAGCTCGGCATCCGCGCCCACACGATCAACTCGACCAACCGCGACGCGTGGGCCGAAGTCCGTCAACTGCTCGAGACGGACGCCGTCGACCTGTTGCTGATCAGCCCTGAGCGCCTCAACAACCCGCAATTCCGCGACACGATGCTGCCGCTGTTCGCCGAGCGCGTCGGCCTCCTCGTGATCGACGAGGCGCACTGCATCTCCGACTGGGGCCACGACTTCCGCCCCGACTACCGGCGCATCCAGGACATGCTCGCCCGGTTGCCCGAGGGCGTCGCCGTCCTCTGCACGACCGCGACCGCGAACGACCGCGTGGTGGCGGACATCTCCGACCAGCTCCAGCTCGGGGGAGCGGAGCTGCGCACCTATCGCGGCGAGCTCTCCCGCGCCTCCCTGCGCCTGGAGGTCGTCGAGCTGCCCGCCCAGGCCGACCGCCTCGCCTGGCTCGCCACCCACCTCCCGAGCCTCCCGGGCAGCGGGATCGTCTACACGCTCACCAAGCGCGACGCCGACACCGTGGCCGAGTGGCTCAACGCCCACGGCGTCCCCGCCGAGGCCTACTCGGGCGAGGTCGACACCGAACGCCGCATCGGCACCGAGGAGCGCCTGCTCCGCAACGAGCTCAAGGCGGTCGTGGCGACGAGCGCCCTCGGCATGGGCTACGACAAGCCCGACCTCGGCTTCGTGGTGCACTACCAGGCGCCCGGCAGCGTCATCGCGTACTACCAGCAGGTCGGCCGCGCCGGCCGTGCGATCGACCGCGCCGACGTCGTCCTGCTCAGAGGCCGCGAGGACCGCCGTATCCAGGACTTCTTCATCGAGCAGGCGTTCCCGCCGAAGGACCGCGTCGACCGCGTGCTCGAGGCGCTCGACGACGACGGCGCCACCACGAACGAGCTGATGGGCGCGGTCAACCTCGGCAAGGGGCGCATCGAGGCGATGCTGAAGGTGCTCGACGTCGAGGGCGCGGTCACCCGCGAAGGGACGAAATGGCTCAGAGTCCCGGGCGCGGACTGGCACTACGACGGCGACCGCTACGCCAACGTGACGAAGCTCCGCCGCCACGAGCAGGAGGCGATGGCGGCGTTCGGCGCCGACGGGCGCTGCCTGATGCGCGCGCTCCGCGAAGAGCTCGACGACCCCGACCCGCAGGACTGCGGCGTCTGCGCGGTCTGCACCGCACCCAAGTTCGATGGCCCGCTCGACCCGTCACTCGTCCGCGACGCCGCGCTGAGCCTGCGCTCGCGACCCCTGATCCTCGACGTGAAGAAGATGGCGCCCGACCCCGAGGGCAAGATGCGCAAGCTCGGCGAGGACGTCCGCGCCGAGGAAGGCCGCGCGCTCGCCCGCCTCGGCGACGGCGGGTGGGACCCGCTCGTACAACAGGGTCGGCGCGAGGGCCGCTTCGACGACGAGCTGGTCGCGGCCGCCGCCGAGGCGGTGCGCAGCTGGCGTGCGCCGGTCCAGTGGGTCACCGCGGTGCCGTCGCAGCGCAGCGGGCCGCTCGTCCCGGAGTTCGCGCAGCGGCTCGCCGACGCGCTCGACCTCCCGTTCCAGCCGACCCTCGAACGCGTCCGCGACAACCCGCCGCAACGCGAGATGACCAACTCGGTCCAGCAGGTGGCGAACGTGCGCGGCGCGTTCGCCGTGGTCACGACGCCGCCGGAAAGGGCGTGCCTGCTGGTGGACGACGTCCGCTTCAGCGGCTGGACCCTGGCGATGGTCGCCGGCCAGCTCCGCCGCAAGGGCTCTGGGCCTGTGTACCCCCTTGTTCTCGCCAGCGCGTATTAGTAGAAACGGCGTGTGGTCGGATCCGCTGTGCTCCGGCTCCGCCGGTGCTTCACCCGCGCGCTGCTCGCGGGGGACCCGGATGCGGCCGAACGCGCGGTGCGCGAGGCGATGGACGGCGGCCTCAGCGCGGCGCAGATCGACATCGAGCTGATCGCGCCCGCGCTGTTCATCGTCGGCGAGAAGTGGGCGCTGGGCGAGATCTCGATCGCCGACGAGCACCTCGCTTCCGAGATCGCGCTCCGCGTCCTGGCGCTCCAGCGGGAGGCGCAGCGCAATCGCCGCCGCCGCGGGCGCCGCCGGGTCCTGCTGCTCGCGCCCGAGGGGGAGCGCCATGTCATCGGGCTCAACATGGCCACCGACCTCCTCGACGCCGCCGGCTATGACACGCGCCTGCTCGGCGCGGACGTCCCGCTCGCGGACGTCGCGATGGCCGTCACCCGCCACCACGCGGACATCGTCGCGCTGACGGCGACGATGGCCGACAGCGTCGAGCGCATCGACGCCGCGATGGACTACCTGCGCCACGTCCACCCGCGCGTGTCGATCGTGATCGGCGGCAGCGCGGTCACATTCGAGCTCGGCGCGACCTGGAGCGCCTCGGTCTGCCCGGACGTCTCGAGCGTCGTCGACGTGGTCGACGCGCTGGTCCACCACGCCCCGCTCAACTGAGTAGGGTTCGCCGCCATGACGGTGGTCGTCGGAGGAGAGGCCCTGGTCGATCTCGTGCCGCACCAGGCGGGTGAGCTGCGCGCGCACGCGGGCGGCGGTCCTTACAACACGGCGCGCACGCTGGGCCGGCTCGACCAGGACGTGCACTTCCTCGGCTGCCTCTCCGACGACGGGTTCGGCGCGCTCCTGCGCGGCCAGTTGGCCGAGGACGGCGTCCGGCTGGACACGGTGGTCGAGACGCCGCTGCCGACGACGCTCGCGCTCGCCGAGCTCGACGACAAGGGCGCCGCCACCTACCGCTTCTACACCGAGGGGACGAGCGCCCCCGCGCTCGAGCCGGACGCCGCGCTGCGCGCGCTCCCCGAGACGGTTGACTTCCTGCACGTCGGCACCCTCGGGCTCGTGATGGAGCCGACGGCGCTCGCGTTGCAGGCGGTCGTCGAGGCGGTCGCCGACCGCGCGCTGATCATGGTCGACCCGAACTGCCGGCCGACGTTCATCCCCGACCGCGGGACCTACCGCCGCAGCCTCGCGGCGACGTTCGCCTACGCGCACGTCGTCAAGGTCTCAAACGACGACCTCGAGTACCTCGAGCCCGGCGCGGACACGGTGGCCGCGGCGCGCTCGCTGCTCGAGGACGGGCCGACCGTCGCGCTCGTCACGCTCGGCGGCGACGGCGCGCTGGTCGTGACCGCGGACGCCGAGATGGTCGTGGCCGCGCCGAAGGTCGACGTCGTCGACACGATCGGCGCCGGCGACGCCTTCGGCGGCGGCTTCATCGCCTACTGGCGGATGAAGGGCCTGGACCGCGACGCCCTCGATGACGCGAAGGCGGTGCGGGCGGCGACGACCTTTGCCTGCGTCGTCGCCGCACGCACGTGCGAGCGGGCGGGCGCGAACCCGCCGCGGCTCTCAGACCTCGACGGCGACCTCTGAGCCGGGCGCGAGCCGCGTCCGCGGCATCCGCAGGACCGTCACAGCGAGCACGACGCCGACGGCGACCGCCGCGGCGGCCAGCTCGAATCCGAGGTGGTAGCCGCCCGTGAGGGCGCCGGCGGTGCTCACGCCGTCGGCGGTCAGCGAGCTGGTGCGCTCCGCCGCCAGCGTGCCGAGGACCGCGATGCCGAGCGCGCCGGCGAGCTGCATCGAGACGTTGACGATGCCCGACCCGAGGCCGGCGTCGGCCTCCGGCACGCCGCTCATGGCGATCGTCATCAGCGGCAGCATCGCCGTCCCCATGCCGAGGCCCATCAGGGCGTACGGCACGAAGAGCTCGGGGAAGTAGGACGCGTTCTCGCCGGCGCGGGTCAGCAACAGCAGCGCGACGACGACGATCGACATCCCGACGACGACGGTCCGCTCCGGCCCGATCTTGGCCATCACGCGGGCGGTGGTGCCGAGCGACAGCGCGCCGACGGTCAGCGTCATCGGCAGGAACGCCAGGCCGGTGTCCCAGGCGCCGTAGCCGAGCACGTGCTCGACGTAGAGCGTCCCGAGCACCCACGAGCCGAACATGCCGATCACGAGGAAGCCGCGGACGACGCTGCCGCCGATCAGCGTGCGGATCCGCAGCAGGCGGGCGGGGAGGATCGGGTTCTCGATCCGCGACTCCCAGACCGCGAAGGCGGCGAGCAGGATCGCGGCGGCGCCGGCGAAGCCGAGCGTGTGCGGCGAGCCCCAGCCGTGGTCGGCCGCGGTCACGATCGAGTAGACGGCGATCATCATCGCGGTCGTGACCAGGATCGAGCCCGTGGCATCGATGCCGCCCTTGAAGCCGAGGCCCGGGCGGCTCTCGATCAGCCGCGCGCCGAGCGCGAGCACGGCCACACCGATCGGGAGGTTCACGTAGAAGATCCAATGCCAGTCGACGGACTGGACGAGCGCGCCGCCGAGCAGCAGGCCGAGCGACCCGCCGGAGGTGACGACGAACATGTAGGCGCCCATCGCCCTCACGCGCTCGTCGGGGCGCGGGAAGTCGGTGACGATGAGGGCGAGGATCACCGAGGTGGCGATCGCACCGCCGAGGCCCTGGAGGAAGCGCGCGGCGATCAGCAGCAGCTGGCTGTCGGCGAGGCCGCAGAGGGCGGAGGCGATGGTGAAGAGCGTGACGCCGGCGAGGAAGACCCGCTTGCGACCGACCAGGTCGCCAAGCCGTCCGGCCATCAGGAGGAAGCTCCCGTAGGAGATCAAGTAGGCGCCGACCACCCACGTGAGGTCGGCTTGAGAGAAGCGCAGATCGCGCTGGATGACGGGCAAGGCGACGTTGACGATCGTCATGTCGACGACCATCATCAGCTGCCCAAGGCAGACCACGACCAACGCCATCCACTTGCGCCGTGAGGCGCTCTGGGGAGTATGGATAGTCACTGGACTAGTGACTATATTGCTTCCATGACGATCCCGCAACCGCTATTATCTGGACCGACATGTCCGCTTCTTCGCCAGGCTCGATCGTTTTGCTGACGCGCCTGTCGCGCTTGGTCTACAAGCGTGCGACGGAGGACGTCCTCGGCATGCGGCTGAAGGCGTACGTGACGCTGTCCAACCTGCGCGAAGGCCCGCGTGGGCAGCAGGATCTGTGCGTGTCGATGCATCTGGACCCGAACAACTGCGTCCTGATGCTCAACGACCTCGAGGATCTCGGCTACGTCATGCGCACGCGCGATCCCGCGGACCGGCGCCGGCACATCGTGAAGATGACGCCCGCCGGCCACAAGGCGATGCTCGCGGCCGAACAGGCGATGGAGTCCTTGGAGGACGACGTCCTCGGCGCCCTCTCGATCGAGGAGCGCGAGGTGCTGCGTTCGATGCTCGACCGCGCGTTGGCGGCCGAGCCTTCACTCACGCCGTGAGGCGGGGACGCTCACAGGCGTCCTCGTAACAGACCTCCGGGTAGTGGTCGGAGGCGCCGGTGTGGAAGTGGGGCGTCGGCTCGGTGTACGGGCCGTCGCCCAACGTGCGCTTGAGCGCGTTGAGGAGCTTGGTCATGGGGAGTTCCTTGGGGAGGAGAGGAAGAACCTACGCCCGTTCTATCGGCAGGGCGTGCCGAGATAGTAACAAGCTTGTGACAGTGCAAATGCCTGCTAACAATCGATAAACCTCGGAGTTCCGACTATCGGGTTAGCAACCCCGCGTCGATCACGAGCTCGGTGCCCGTCAAATAGCGCGCCTTGTCGCTGACCAGGAAGCGCACGGCCTCGGCGACGTCGCTCGTCTCCACCCACGGGACCGGGAGCAGGTTGCCGGCGCTGGCCTCGGCGATCTCCTTCGGCGTCTTTCCCTCCATCTCGGCCAGGCCGTCGTTGAGCGGGGTGTCGACGCCGGTCGGGTGGATCGAGACGACGCGGATGCCGTACGGCGCGAGCTCGATCGCCCATGACTTCGTCAGCCCGGTCAGGCCCCACTTGGAGGCCGCGTAGTGGCTGAGGCGGCCCATTCCGCGCAGGCCCGCGATCGAGGAGTTGTTGACGATCACGCCTCGCTTCGCCTCGATCATGTGCGGGATCACGTGGCGGGCGACGATCCACGGGCCTTTGAGGTTGATGTCGATCATCGCGTCCCAGGCGTCCTCGGTGAGCTCGTGGGCAAGGCCGTAGGCGCAGATGCCGGCGTTGTTGAAGAGGACGTCGATGCGGCCGAAGTGCTCGTGGGCCTCCTTCACGGCTTTGGCGACCGCGTCGTCGTCACGCACGTCGGCGACGAACGTCAGGCACTCCGTGGCGACCTCGTCGCGGAGCGATTCGAGCTCCTCGGTCGATCCCATCCGGTAGCTCGGGTACTCGAGCGGCTTGCCGACGTCGAGCGCGACGATGTCGTAGCCGTCCTCGGCCAGCGCGAGCGCGGCGGCGCGGCCCTGGCCGTGGGCGGCGCCGGTGATCAGGGCGACCGTCATGCCGCGTACGTCTGCAGGTAGCCGTCGAGGTCGACTTTGAGCGCGTCGTTGAAGACGTTGGTGGCGACCATGATCGCCCCGAACGCGGTCAGCGTGACGATCTGGGCGGTGTCCAGGCGCTCGGAGAGCCTGGCGTACAGCGCGTCGTCGACCGAGTGCGGGTCAGTGCCCAGACGCCGGCCGAAATCGACGATCAGCTCGTCGAAGGAGTCCAGCTGGAGCTCGCCGGGATCCTCGCCCGCGTCGATGATCAGCCGGCGGAAGAACGTCGAGCAGATCAGGCAGTCGCTGGCGGTCGAGATCGCGTGGCAGAACAGCCAGGTGCGCCGCTGGCCGAGGAACGGCTCGACCTGATCGTGCAGCGGATACCAGGTCAGCAGGGCGTCGAGCGCGACGGGCGAATGCGCCAGCGTCCACTTCATGTTCGTCATGCGGCTGCCGGAGGCCAGATGGGCCGCGGCGATGTCCTGAGAGGCGGGTGGAGCAGACGATTCGTCGACCGGACTGATGCGAGCCATCCGAAGATCCTATGGTTGGCACCGTGCAACCCGGGGGCGAGTTCGGCGGCTACCGGATCGAGGCCGTCGAACGAGAGGATGCGAACGTCGCGGTGCTGCGCGCCACCGAGCGCGAGGGTCGCACGGTTTCCTTGTACGTCGCGGGCGCGCCGCCGGGGTCGTTGGCGACGGTGCGCTTCCTCGAGCGCGCCCACCGGCTGGGCGGCGTGGACCACCCGCACCTGCTCGGCGTGTACGACACGCGCACGCTCGAAGGCCGCGCGGTCGCGGTCGCCGAGGCGCCGGAGGGGCGGCGCCTGGACGAGGTCCTCGCCGACGGGCGGCTCGGGCCGGCGTCGGCGATGCGGATCGCCCGCCAGGTCGCGTCCGCGGTCGACGCCCTCGAGGAGGCGGGTGCGCCGCCGCCGCCGCTCACCGCCGAGCGGATCTGGGTCGACGCGCACGGCGACGCGCAGTTGGACGGGCTCGACGCGCACCTCGGGGTCGCCCTGCCCGCCGCGTCCTCCTCGGCCGCGCTCGCCCACCTGGTCGGCGACATGATCTCGAGCACCGGCGACGACCTCGAGCTCGTCCTGACGCGCGCGCTGGAGGGGGCGTATCTGTCCGCGGGACAGTTCGCCGACGACCTGCGGCGGGTCGAGAGCGGCACCGCGCGGCGGCGTCGCGACACCGCGCTGACGATCACCGCCTGCGCCACGTTGGCGCTGGTGATCGTGCTGCTCGTCGCCTTTGCGTGATCGCGGTCACAGTGCGCGATTAGCAGATGTTTTGATGACGTGAAGGTGGGCGGGTCGCGAAGCGGACGGCTGTTACCACTTAGGGGAGTGACCTACGTCGATCTCCACTCTCATCTCCTCCCCGGCCTCGATGACGGGGCCGAGACGATGGAGGAGACCCGGCACTTCGCCCGGCGGCTGCACGCCGAGGGCGTGCTCGACATCGCCTGCACCCCGCACATCAAGCGCGCGCACTTCCCGCGCATCGACATCGCCGAGCTGGCCGGCCGCCGTGAGGCCGCGCAGCGCGCGATCGAAGAGGACGGGATCGCCGTCCGGCTGCACCCCGGCGGCGAGCTCGCCGACGAGGACGCGCTGGAGCTGGCCGAGCACGAGCTCGCGCTGATCGCCCAGGGACCGAAGCACGCGCCGTGGCTCCTCCTCGAATGCCCCTTCGAGGGCCTCGACCACGTCTTCGACGCCGCCGTCGCCCGGCTCACCGGCCTCGGCTACGGGCTCCTGCTCGCCCACCCGGAGCGGGTGCGGGGGCCGCTGGACCGGCTCGATCCGCACATCGAGAACGGCGCGCTGCTGCAGGTCAACGTGTCATCGCTGCTTGGCGAGCACGGCCCGCAGGCGCGCGACACCGGGGCCCGCCTCGTCCGTCAGGGCCGCGCGTTCTGCCTCGCCGGCGATACGCACCCGGGTACGCGCGAAAGTACGCTCCCGCTCGGATATCGCGCCCTGGTGCGGGCCGGCGCGAGCGAGATCCAGGCCCGGCGGCTGACCGAGTCCAACCCGCGTTTCCTGCTGCGCGAGGGCATTTCGCACCTCGCGGTGGCGCTGCCCAGCGCCGACCAGTTGCGTTAACGACTAAGGTCGGTTCCACGTCATGAGGACGAGGAACCGGTGGACCGGGGTCTCCAGGAGATCGTCGACGCGCTGAGCCTCAGTCTCGGCCGACCGGTGCTGATCGACGACGCCGAATTGCGCCCGCTGGCCTACAGCACGCAGTTCGGCGAACTCGACGACGTCCGGACGGCGAGCATCCTCGGCCGGCATGCGCCCGACGAGGCTCGCGTGGCGTTGTTCGACGAAGGCATCCGAACGGCGGCCGGGCCCGTGCACATCCCCGCCCGGCCGGACATCGGGTTGAAGGCCCGTGTCTGCATTCCCCTGGTCGGGAGCGGGCGGCGGCTCGGCTACCTGTGGCTGTTCGAGGAGCCGGCGGTGACCGAGGCCGAGCTGCGGCTCGCCCGCGCCGCCGCCGCGGAGGCCGCCGCGCTCGTCGGCCCCGACGCCGATGCTCAGCTCCTGCGGCGCCGCCACGAGCAGCAGCTCGTCGTCTCCCTGCTCAGCGCCGATCCGCGGCAGATCGACACGGCGGCGACCGCTTTGGAGGCTGAGCACTACCTGCCGCTGCGGCCGGTGTGCGTGTGGGTGGCCGCGCCGGCCGGTCCGGCGGGGGACGAGTGGAGCGCCGAAGCGCTTGATCGCCTTCGAGCGAGGCTGGCCGCCAAGCAGGCGATCTGCGCCGAGTTCGAAGGCCGGCTCGTCTGCCTCGCCGGCGCGCGCGGTCTGGCCGGCAACGCGGTCATGGAGGCGCTCGCCGTCCTCACCTCACCGCGCGCGCTGGTGGGTCAGGGCGAGTCGGTCGAGGACCTGCGCGAGGTCCCCACGTCGTACCGCCGTGCCCTGGCAGCACTTCGTGTGGCCGCGCATGCCGAGTCCGGCACCGCGAGCTGGGACGCGCTCGGCGTCGAGCGCGTCGTCACCGCGCTCCCGGACGCCGCCCTCGAGGACCTCCCGGACGGCCTCCGCCGCCTCCTCGCGGGCGATCAGGCCCTCGTCAACACCCTCGAGGCCTACCTCGACCACGCCGGCGACGTCAAACGCACGGCGGCAGCGCTCTCCCTCCACCGCGGCGGCCTCTACTACCGCCTCCGCCGGATCGAGGAGGTCGCAGGCGTCAACCTGCACGACGGCGAAGACCGCCTCCTCTGCCACCTCGCACTCCGCCTCGCCCGCCTAGCCCAACCTTAACCCCACCTAAGTTGCCTGACCCTTTAGGTAGCATTTAGGTATGTTCACGGCGCAGAGCCGTGCGCGAAGCTAAAGCGAAGATAAGGTGCCAGGCACTTTAGGTGGGGTTTAGACGCAGGGTTGGATGCGGGTGAGGAGGCCGTCGAGTTGGGCGGTGACGCGGCGGAGGGCCTCGGCGGAGGAGGAGATCTCGGTCGGGCCGCCGCGGCCGGCGACCTCGGCGACGGCGTGGGCGACCGCGCTCATGCAGCTCTGCATGCCCGCGACGGCGACGGCGGCCTCGCCGAGTTGTTCCTCGGTCGGGTGGGAGGACTCGAGCTCGCCGACCAGCCACGCGACCTCACCGGCGGCGACGCCGGCACCGACCGCGAGGCGGCAGACCTGCTCGACGACGAAGCTCACCTTGCCGAGCGAGTCCGCGCGGGCGGCCTCCATCGCGGCTTCCAGCGCCAGCCGGTTGCTCTGTTCGGAGAGCGCGACGATCGAGGCGACGAGGTGTTCGGGGCGATTGGGATTTGGGCTGAAGCGGGGCACACCCCGGGTATCGGACGGCCAACTCAAGCCGGGGTGCGGCGCACGTCAAGAAGCGCTCAAGGAGTGCACCCGCGGCTCCTCGCGCGATCGCACCCACGCCAGCTCGGCCGCGAGCCCGTCCCGCAGCGACGTCGACGGCGAGAAGCCGAGCTCCGCCTCCGCCCGTGACGTGTCCGCGCCCGTGTCCTGCACGTCGCCGGACTCACGCTCGCCGTAGCGGACGTCGAGCGGCCGGCCGGCGACCCCCGCGAGCACCTCCAGCGCGCACCGCAGCGACGTGCGGTTCCCGCCCCCGACGTTGTACACGCGACCAGGCGCGGTCGACGCGTGCCCCGCCGCCCGCGTCGCGGCGACGATGTCCCCCACGAACGTGAAGTCGCGCGTCTGGCGCCCGTCGCCGAAGACCTCGATCGCGCGCCCCTCGACGACCGCCTGGCAGAACCGCCGGAACGCCATGTCCGGCCGCTGGCGCGGGCCGTAGACGCTGAAGTAGCGCAGGGCGACGGTGTCGACGTCGTGCTCGGTCCCGTAGAGCACGCACAGGTGCTCCGCCGCGAGCTTGGTCACGCCGTAGGGCGACAGCGGCCGCGGCGTCGCGTCCTCGCGCGTGGGCAGCGCGAGCGCGTCGCCGTAGACGCTGCTCGACGAGGCGTAGACGAACCGCACACCGGTCCCGCGCGCGGCCTCGAGCAACCGTTGCGTGGCCTTGACGTTGTGGTGCGTGTAGCGGTCGAACCGCGGGCCCCAACTCGCCCGCACGCCCGGCTCGCCCGCGAGGTGGAAGACGACGTCGGCGCCGTCGAGCAGCGCGTCGGCGTCGACCTCCACGAGGTCCGCGGTGAGCAGACGGAACCGCTCGTGCTCACCCGCCCGCGCGAGGTTCGCGAACTTGTCGCGCCGCGGGTAGTTGTCGTTGAAGCAGTCGACGCCGAGGACGTCGTAACCGTCCTCGAGCAGCGCTTCGGTCAGGTGGCTTCCGATGAAGCCCGCGCAGCCGGTCACCACTGCACTAGCCAACGTTGACCTCCGTCTGGACGATCCGTCCGTGATCGAGTTCGATGATCTGGTCCGCGGTGCGAGCGAGCCGCGGCGAGTGCGTGATCAACAGGACGGTCCGGCCGCGCATGAGGCGGTCGAGGCCCTTGAGCACCAGGTCTTCGCTGTCGGCGTCCAGGGCCGTTGTGGGCTCGTCGAGAATGATCACGGGCGGATTGCGCAGCAGCGTACGGGCGATCCCGATCCGCTGCCGCTGTCCGCCGGACAAGCCCGTCCCCTGAGGGCCGAGCTCGGTGTCGTAGCCGTCCGGGAGTGACCGGATGAACTCGTGGGCGGCGGCGGCCTCGGCGGCCGCGACGACGTCCGTGTCGGTGGCTTCGGTGCCGTAGGCGATGTTCTCGCGGACGCTGCCGGAGAACAGCACCGTGTCCTGCAGGACGACGGCGATCTGCTCACGCAGCCACGCGAGCGAGCAGTCCTTCACGTCGCGCCCGTCCAGCGACACAGAACCCGCCGTCGGGTCGTAGAAGCGGGCGACGAGCGCGGAGAGCGTGGACTTGCCGGCGCCCGACGCGCCCGTGAGCGCGAGCCGGCGGCCCGCGGGAATCACGACGCTGACGCGGTCCAGCGCCGGCCGCTCACCCGCGTAGGCGAACGTGACGTCGCGCAGCTCGATCTCCCCTCGGGCGCGCGGGCCGTGGTAGGTGCCGTCCTCGAGCACCTCGTCGGTGCACAGGATCTCCGCGATGCGGTCGGCCCGCGCGAGCGCGGCGGTCAGCTTGGCGGCCTCGCGGGCGAAGGAGCGCATCGGGCTCGACGCCTTGCGGGTGTAGCTGACGAAGATGATCAGGTCGCCCGCGCTCAGCTCCCCCTTGCTGACGCGGAGCACGCCGAAGACGGTCACGAGCGCGGTGGCGAGCGCGCGCAGCACCCCGACCGTGCCATCGAAGCGCGCCTGCAGCCGCGCGACCTCCACGCCGACGCCCATCCGCTGCTCGCTCTTGTCGCGAATGCGTTCCGCCTCCAGGTCCTCGGCGCCGAACGCCTTGACGACCTGCATCGCGCTGAGCGTCTCGCTCGCCACGCTCGCGAGGTCGCCCTCGTGGTTGCGCTGCGCGCGGGCGCGATCGCGGACCTTGCGGCGGAAGACGAAGCTGACGGCGACCAGCAGCGGCGCGGTGAACAGGCTGAAGAGCGCCAGCACGGGGTCGATGATCAGCAGCACGACCGTCATCCCGAACGCCAGCAGGGCGGACTGGAGCATCTCGCCGAGCGTGTCGCTGAACAGCTCGCCCATGTCATTGACGTCCTCGGTCACGCGGGTGAGCAGGTCGCCCTTATGCGTGCGCTGGTGGAAGGCGAGGCTGAGCCGCTGCAGGTGGTCGTAGACCGCGATCCGCAGCTCGTGGGTGATGCGCTCGCCGGCGCTCTGCAGCCACAGGTTGGAGAAGTACGTGGCGGCGGACTCCGCGACCGCGATGCCGAGGATCAGCGCGCCGATCGCGGCGAGGTAGCCGGGGTCGACGTCGAACGGTGCCGTGCGGTCGCCGATGATGTGGTCGACGATCAGCGCGATCGGCCACGGCTTGGCCAGCTCGGCGAGCGCGAGCACGAGCGTGCCGAACGACGCGCCGAGCAGTGCCCGCCACTGCCTGAGGACGTAGGGGCGCAGGACGCTCACAGCAGCTCCGCGGTCGCGCGCGCGCCGTCGAGGTCGAGCGCCGCGGGCTTCGGCCGGAAGCGCAGCAGGGTGTCGATGTCACCGTTGATGTGCGTCGCCACCTTGAGCACGCCGAGCTGCTCGAGTCGCATCGCCCGCCGCGTCTGCTCGTCCTCCTCGGGCGTGGCATAGGGGACGACGAGCGCGGGAACCCGGGTGCGCAGCAGGTCGAGCGCGGTGTTGTACCCGCACTGGCTGATGCTGGCCTTGGCCCGGCTGAGCTCCTGCGCGAGGTCGGGGACGGAGCGGACGAGCTCGACGTTGGGTGGCGCGATCGCCTCCAGCGCCTCGTAGTCGGCCTGTGGCATCAACGGGCCGGCGATGGCCCGCATCGGGCGGCCGTCGGACGCCTCGATCGCCTCTTCGAGCAGCGGCCTTCCCACCCGCCCGCCGCCGGCGGAGACGACGATGTGCTCGCCGCGGCGAGGCTGCGGGTCACCGCTGCGCGCGACGAAACCGGTGTACGCGACCGGGACGTTGAGCTCGACGCTCGGCCGGAAGGTCTCCTCCAGGCGGGCGAAGCGCGGGTCGCAGTGGACGAGGATCAGGTCCAGGTGGGCGTTGGCGAGGCGGGCGGCGCGGTCGTCGTGCTCCTGTTGGTTCGCGCGGGTGGAGACGAGGATGTCCCGCAGGCTGCACGCGGTCCGGGCCCCGAGCGCCCTCGCCCGCTCGAGCAGCGGCACGATCTCGCGGGCGAACTTCGCGCGACCGAACGGGAACAGCTCGACCAGCACCACGTCGGGGCGGAGGTCGTCGAGCGCGGTCGTGATGCGCGCGTTGCGCACCTCCCACGCGTGGTCGGTCGTGTAGCGCGGGTCGCCGCTCCCGAACGTCCCGCCGTTCACGCCCAGCGGGGGCAGCGCGACGATCTCGACCCCACGCGGCGGCTCGATCCCCTCGGGCGGGTCGCCGCCGGTGAGCAGGACGACGCGGAAGCGCTCCGCCAGCGCCTCGGTCAACGCGTAGCTGCGCATCAGGTGACCGAGGCCGACGCTGTGCTGGCAGTAGAAGAGCAGTGTGGGTCTCATGCGTCGAGCAGTTGGGGGAGGCGTTTCAGGAGCTGCGGGCGGTAGCGGCTGATCGCCGGCAGCGCGACCCGCGCGAGGATCGAAGCGGCGGTATGCCAGCGCAGGGCTTCGGGCGGGTCGCCGTAGCCGCGCAGCAGGGGTTCCGGCGGGACCCCGCCGGCGATCAGCTGCCCGAGATCCGCGGCGGCCGGCCCGACGCTCAGGTCCTCGAGGTCCAGCAGCGCGACGGTCCCGTCGGGCTGCAGCACCGCGTTGCGCAGATTGGCGTCGCCGTGGATCAGCACCGGCTCGCACGCGGGAACGTGCGCGAGCAGACGCTCGAGGAGCCGGTTCGCCGCGTCCGCGGCATCGGGCCGCACCCGCCCGATCACCTCGGCCGCCGTGACGAGCCGCCCGGGATCGAGCCGGGCGAAGCGAGGCACCGAATCTAAAGCCGGCCTGCTCCCGTTTAGGTTGCGTAGAGCTTCGCCGAGCGCGACAAGCGCGTCGTAGGGCGCGAACGCGGGCCTCGAACCTAAAGGCGGCCTGGGGGGATTTAGGTTGTCGAGGCGGACGCCTGCGAGCGGCTCGAGCAGCAGCGCGTCCTTGGTTGACGCGAGCACGTGTGGGGTGCGGACGGTGTCGAGTGCCGGCCAGGGTGCAGCGTCGCGCTGCACCCTGGCGTAGGCGACCACGCGTCCCGACGGGTCGCGGCACTCGAACGTGGCGGATTGCTCGGCCGCCCACGCGACGAGACGGGGGGTCGTTGTCTCGTCGAGCAGGCGGTCGATCGCCGCCAGGTCCAGCTTGCGGTCGTGGGGGAAGGGGAAGTGGGCGATGTCCCCGCTGCCGTCGGTGCGGGCGGCGACCCACTCGTCGGCGTGCCGATGGACGACCCGCAGGCTCTCACCCACCCGGTACTTCACGTACACGGGGTCGCCGCGCAGGAGCTCGTCACGACGGGGAACCGCGGGGTCGAAGATCATCGCCGCGTCACCCGCTCGCCGAGCACGATCGTGTCGCCACCCACACGCGCGACGTCACCGTCGACCTCCAGCACCCGCAGGTCCGGCGCCAGCAGCGTGACGAACCGCGCGGTCTCCCCGACCGCGACCGCGCTCACGACCGGCGCCGCCTCGCGGCTCCCGTAACGCGGCGAGATCCAGCCGTCCTCCAGCGCCACGCTGCGCGCGCCCTTGACGTGCAGCGTGAACGAGCTGTGCTTGGGCGCGAGGTGCCAGCGCAGGTCGTAGCGATGCCGGACCGAGCCGGTCAGCACGTCCTCGATCAGCCAGTACGCGCCGTCGACGAAGATCACCCGCCGCCGGTGGACCGCCTCGTACACCGGGGACACCACCTCGCCGTACAGGACATCGAGGCCGTCGCGCACGTCGCGGCCGAGGAACGTCGCCTCGGCGCTCGGCAGCGAGGAGCGCGAGCGGGCGTACGGGGTCTGGTCGTGCCCGTCGACGCACACCGTGTTGTGGGCGGCGGTGCCACGGAACCAGTGGCGGAGGTTGGGCGAGCCCTCGGCGTAGGTGAAGCGGCCGGGGTCGAGCACGAGCGCCCGCTCGCCCGCCCACGCCTCGACGCTCAGCGCGTCGTAGTGGCCGTGGCCGCCGTCCCCCAACGGGCCGCAGTCGAAGATCAGGAACCGTTCGCCCGCGCGCTGGATGAAGTAACCGCCCGCGACGAAGCTCGTCCGGTCGCCGGCCGGCCCGAGCAGCCGTTCGGCGAGCTGCAGCAGCTCGGAGTAGTCGCCCGTGTCGCTGTCCGAAAGCGCGGGGATCGTCCCGTCCGGGCGGCGCATGTGGTGCGCGAAGTCGCGGGCGCGGGCGAGACGCTCGTCGAACGCCGCGCTGAAGGGGATCCCGAACCGGCGACCGTTCTCCCGCGCGCCGACGAACGAGCGGAGGGCGATCATGTGGTAGTGCGTGCTGCGCTCGCGGTGCACGCCGTCCTCGCCGAAGTCGGCGAGCAGGTTGGCGTGCAGTTCGGCGACGGCGAAGTCGGTGTCGTCCCCCAGCGCGAGCGCGGTGATCAGCAGCGCGTAGAGCTCGAGCGTGCGGTGGTTGCGCTCGGCGGTGAGCGTGTTCCGCACATGGCGCGCCTGCTCGCGCACCGACTCGACCAGCTCGGGACCGATCGTCGTCTCGGGCAGCCGCTGCCACGCGTAGATCCAGTTCAGCACCCGTCGCGCCGTCACCTCCGACGGGTCGTGCTCGGGCGCGACCTGGAGGATGAAGCTCGCCACCAGACGCTCCCACGCGACGAGGTAGCGGCGGTCGCCGGTCGCGCGGAACGCGTCAGCCAGGTCGAGCCCGTAATAGAACTTGACCCAGTCCAGGCGCCATTCCTCGTCGGGCGGGAGCGGCGCGCGGTCCAGCCAATCGGGCTCGAGACCCAGCTCGCGGGTCTCCCCGTGGAAGCTGAAGACGCCGCACGCGACGGCATCGGCCAACGCCCGATCGCGGTGCTCGTGCTCGTTGACGCAGAGCACCGGACGGGGGCGGACGGCAATCACAATGCCTCCCGGAAGAGCTCGGCGAGCGAGCGGGCCAGGCGGTCGCCGTCGAAGCGCGCAGCCACCGTCTCGCGCGCGTTGTCAACCAGGCGGCGCGTCAGCTCGGGGTCGTCGTGCAGCCGCAGCAGCGCGTCCGCGAGCGCCCGCGGATCGTCCGGCTCCACCAGCAGGCCGTTGACCTCGTGCTCGACCAGCTCGGGGATGCCGGAGACGGCGGTCGCGACGACCGGCGCGCCCGCCGCCATCGCCTCGACGAGCACGTTGGGGATGCCGTCGCGGTCCGACGGCAGCAGCCGGCACGGCATGCACAACACGCCCGCGCGGCGGTACTCGTCCAGCAACTCGGCCGGTCCCAACGGGCCGGGCAACGCGACCGTCGAACCCAGCTCGGCGATCTTCCGCCGCAGCGCGTCCCCGTCCTTGTCGTCCTGGCCGACGATCAGCGCGTCGAACGCGACGCCACGCTCCTCCAGGACCGCGCACGCGTCGACCATCACGTCGAACCCCTTCTTGGCCACGAGCCGCCCGACCCCGAGGATGCGCAGCCGGCCGTTGCGCGCCGTTGCCGGACCGTCGTCGATCAGCCGCGTGAGGTCGGCGGAGAGGCCGTGGTAGATCAGGTGGACGCGAGCCCGCGGCGCGATCGCCCGCAGATGCGCGACGTTCGCCTCCGTGCACGTGACCACGAAGCGCGCGGCGAGCAGCTTGCGCCGCAGCCAGCCCTTCGGGTTCAGCTCGGGCGCGTAGATGTCCCGCGCGTGGCCCGTGAACGAGAACGGCAGGCCCGTGATGCACGCCGCGAGCCACGTGATCGTCGTCGTCCCGTGTGCGAAGTGCGCGTGCAGGTGGCGGACGTCCGGATCGAGCGCGTCCGCGAGCGTGATCGCCTGGATCAGCTCCTTGACGTAGATCTTGCGCGGACCGCTCCAGCGACCCCGGCGATCGCGGAACGCCTGCCCGAACGCGATCCTGAACGCCCGCGCCACCCCGTGCGGCCGCCGCCGCGCGCACCGCCGCAGCGCGGGCAAGAACGCGCGGATGTCGCGGTACCGCCACAGGTGCAGCGGGTTCGTCAGCCCCACCGGGTCCGGCAGATGGACCGGTTCCGCCTCGATCGCGTCGAGGACGGGGTGGTCGTGCCCCTCCTCACGCGCCTCGACCGGTTTGATCACATACAGGCGCAGCGGCACGCCCGCCCGCTCGACCCGGTGGATCTCGGACGCGATGAACGTCTCGGAGACCCGCGGGAACCCCATCAGGATGTACGCCACGGACCCGCTCACACTTTGGCGACAAGTCCACCGGCCCCAACGTCACGCTCTTGAGGAACCTTTTACTTTCGCTCGATGAAACCGCTCAGCCGGTCGACGTCTTCTTCCGCGACGACGACGCCGGCTGGGAGGACGAGCGTCTCCTCGAGCTGATCGCCCGCTTCGCGGAACACGGCCTGCCGCTCGACCTCGCGGTCATCCCCGCCGCGGTCACGCCGGGCCTCGCGGAACGGCTCGCGAGCACGCACGCCGGCCTGCACCAGCACGGCTACGCCCACACGAACCACCAGGTCGAGGGGCGCAAGTGCGAGTTCGGCCCCGCGCGCGGCTACGACGCGCAGCACGCCGACATCGCCGCCGGCCGACAGCGCCTGAGCGAGTTGCTCGGCGACCGCCTCGACCCGTTCTTCACGCCGCCGTGGAACCGCTGCACGCACGACACCGGCCGCGCGCTGGTCGACCTCGGCTTCACGCTGCTCTCGCGCGAGCACCGCGCCGAGCCGCTCGGCCTGCTCCGCGAGCTGCCGGTCCGCCTGGACGTGGCGCGCCTGGAACCGGAGGAGCTCGACGCGCGGTTCGCAACCCACGTGCGCGGTGGCGGGCCCGTCGGCGTGATGTTCCACCACGCCGTGATGGAACCGGACGACATGGCGCGGGCGAGCGAGCTGCTCTCCCTGCTCGCGCGCCACGAGCGCGTCAACGCGCGCTCGATGCGCGACTTCTAGCGCTTGGCGAGCGCCGCGCGGACGCGCGGGATATCCGCGACGCTGCGGGCGCGGAGGGGAGCGAGCTTGATGACGCCTTCGGCGATGAGCTGATTGATCTCGGTGTTGGACATGCCCACAGAGACGTCCCGCCGGACGCCAGTATTCCGCTCAGGCGACGAGGCGCAGCGGCGCGGCGACCGGGCTCGATGCCGCGACCAGCTCGCGCAGCAGCGGCGCGTGCTCGGCACGGTGGGTGAGCAGCTCCGCGTGCCACTGGACGCCCAGGCAGAAGCGCAGGTCGGGGTCGAAGAGCGCCTCGATCGTCCCGTCCGGCGCGTGGGCGCAGGGCACGAGTCCCTTGCCGACGACGTTGACGGCCTGATGGTGGAACGTGTTGACGTCGAGCTCGTGACGCTGGGTGATGCGGTGCAGCGGCGAGCCGGCCAGAACCGACACGGGGTGCGCGACCTCGTACGGCGGGAGGGTCTGGAGGTGCTCGAGCTCGGTGCGGTCGGGCAGGTGCTGGTGCAGCGTGCCGCCGCGGGAGACGTTGAGCGCCTGCATGCCGCGGCAGATCGCGAGCTGGGGGAGGTCGCGCGCGGTCGCTTCGTCCAGCAATGCGCGCTCGTACTCGTCGCTGAGGTGGTCGACCTCGGGACCGAGCTCCGGGTGCGGGTCGCGGCCGTAAGTGACAGGGTCGAGGTCCGGCCCGCCGGCGAAGAGCAGCCCGTCGAGGCGGTCGACGAGCAGGGCGACGTCGTCCACGTATCCGTGTGCGGGCAGGACGACCGCGATCCCGCCCGCCTCCTGCACCGCCTGCGTGTAGCTCAGCCGCAGCGACAGGCGCGGGGGCGTGCGGTCGCGCGCGGAGCGGTCCGGTGCCGGCGCCCACGCGGGCTCGGGTTCCGAGCGGACCTCGTGGGTCACGATTCCGATCAGTGGGGGGCGCGCGGGGACGATGAGGAGATGATGCGCGGGAATGCGTCCCTGATACAGACGGGCAACCGGCCTCCTTCGGGGGGAAGGCCCTACGTGCACCCACCGGCAGCCTCGTGCGTAACGGGCGCTGCCGCCTCGCAGACTGGAGTGCGATGACCCGAATCGCCGTCCTTGACCGTCACCCGGCCGTCCGCGCCGGACTGAGCGCGCTCTTCGACGCCCAGCCGGGGCTCGTTCCGGCGGGCTGTGTCAGCGAGGCGCGCGACTTGCTGGCCCTGCTGTATCGCTCCGACCCTGACGTCCTGATCGTCGACCGGCTCGACGTGGTCCGCCGCGCGAAGACCGAGGCGCCGCGCACGCGGATCCTCCTCTATGTCGCCGACCCGGCGCCGGAGTTCCTGCTGGCGGCCGAGGTCGCGGGCGCGGACGGCGTCATCGACAAGGCTGCCGACACACACGAGCTGCTGCGCGCCGTGCGGGGCGAGCGGGTGCTGCCGCCCGTCGGGCTGCGCGAGCAGGCGCGCGCCGCGGCGCGGCTGGACCCGCGTGACCGGCCGATCTTCGCGATGCGCCTCGCCGGCACCGCGCCGCGTGACATCGCCAACGTGGTCGGGATGACGGTCGCCGCGCTCAACGCCCGCGTGCAGGCGATCGTCGCCCAGCTCGCGACCCCGCGCGCTACAGCGTTCGCCTGAAGATCAGGATCCCGTCCTCCTCGCGGTCGGGTGCGAACCCGACCGCCTCGTACATGCGCCGCGCCTCGTTGTCGGGGAAGACACCCACCTCCAACACGGCGAACCCGTGCGTGCTCGCCCACTCCGCGCACGCGTCGCACAACGCCCGCGCGGCGCCGCGGCCGCGGCCTTCGGGCGCGACCCACATCGCGTTGAGCACCGCGGTGCCGTCGTCGTCGCGGGCGAGCGCCATCCCGAGCCAGCGCTCGCCCTCGCGGGCGATGTACATGCGCTGCACCTCGCCCGCGTCGGAGAGGGCCGCCCGCGACGTCCACCACTCCTCCGGCAGCGTCAACTCGCGCTCGTAGGTGCTGCTGAACCCCTGCGGGTCCTCTTGGAGCGCGCGCAGCCGCAGCGCCTTCATGCGCTCGGCGTCGCCGGCGCGGACGTGGTCGATGATCACAGTGGGAGCCTCCCGCCCGCCTTGAGCGTCTTCATCGTGAACTGCGACGTCATCCGCGCGAGCCCCGGCAGATCGGCGAACGTGTTGATCAGGAAGTGCTCGTACGCCTCCGCGTCGGCGACCGCGACGCGGATCAGGTAGTCCGGCTCGCCGAACATCCGCTGCGCCTCGATCACCTCCTCGAGCGGGATCAGCGCGGCCTCGAACGCCTCGATCGTCTCCCGGTTGCGGAGCATCAGCGTCGTGTGGACGGTGACCTGGTAGCCGCGGCCGACCGCGGGCGGGTCGATCACGGCGTGGTAGCCGGCGATCGCCCCGGTCTGCTCGAGGTTGCGCACGCGACGCAGCGTGGCGGACGGGCTCAACCGCACGCGCTCGGCCAGTTCGACGTTCGACAGCCGCCCGTCCTCCTGCAGGTGGGACAGAATTGCGCGGTCGACGGAATCCATGGCAGGAAATGCTAACTCCGGCGGCGAGGACGCCGCAAGTTCGCGGGAAATGCCGCATACATCGCTCTAGTCTGCGGTGACGATGAGGCCGATCGTCCGAGATTCGCTGGGAGTGGGTGTCGCCGTCGGTGCGCTCGGCCTGTCGTTCGGCGCGCTGGCCGTCGCGTCCGGCCTGTCCGTGCCCCAGGCGTGCGCGCTGTCGCTGCTGATGTTCACCGGCGCGTCCCAGTTCGCGTTCGTCGGGCTGATCGGCGGCGGGCTGGGCGCGGCGGTCGCGACCGCGCTGCTGCTCGGCGCCCGCAACTCGCTCTACGGCCTGCGGTTGGCGCCGTATCTGAAGCCGCGCGGTCTGGCCGCCCACTTCGTGATCGACGAGAGCGCCGCGATGTCCGTCCGCGACACCGCTGCCGACACCCGCCTCGGCTTCTGGTCGGCCGGCGTCGCCGTCTTCGGCTTCTGGAACCTCGCGACCCTGATCGGCGCCCTCGCGGGCAACGCGATCTCCGACCCGAGCACGTTCGGCCTCGACGCCGCCGCCCCGGCGGCCTTCCTCGCGCTGCTCGCGCCGCGCCTGAAGGAGCGCGAACCGCAGGCGATCGCCGGCCTGGCCGCGGTGGCCGCGCTCGTGTCGGTGCCGCTCGTCCCGGCGGGGACGCCGGTGCTGGTCGCGGCCGTGGTGGCGGTGGTGGCAGCGCTGGTGCCGCGCGGCGAGATCGCGCGGGGTGAGGCGGCGCGCGGCGAGATCGCCGCGCCGGCGGACCCGGCACCCGGGAGCGCGTGATGTGGGGCGCGATCCTCGTCGCCGCCGCGGGCTGTTATGCGCTCAAGGTCGCGGGGCTCTCGGTGCCGCAGCGGGTGCTCGACGGCGCGCGGGTGCAGCGGATCGCGCTGCTGCTCCCGGTCGCGTTGCTGGCGGCGCTCGTGTCCGTCCAGACGTTCGGGGAGGGGCTCGACGCGCGTGCGGCGGGCCTCGCGGCGGCGGTCGTCGCGCTGCTCCTGCGCGCGCCGTTCCTCGTGGTCGTGGCCTCGGCGGCCGTGACGACGGCGCTGCTCAGACTCGCGCTGTGACGAGCGCGAGGTAGTCGGCGCGGTGGGCGCGCTCGTCGTGGATCGAGTGGCCCGCGCCGGCGAAGCGCACGACCTCGACGTTCGGGTGAGACGTCGCGAACTGCACCTGATGCTCCACGGTGAACGCCGGATGCAACCCCGCGGCGACGATCGTCATCGGCACGGTGACCGGGGCGTCCACATCGGTCGCGGTCAGCAGCGTCCCGTCGATCACCGTGTCGAGCACGGTCTCGTCGAGGTGCAGGAGCGAGTAGGCACGGGCGGCGGTCGCGTCCGGCAGGGCGGCGTCGGCATCGGGCTCCGCGGCCAAGCGCTCGAATGCGACCGCCTCGCAGATGCCCTCGGCCTGCCATGCCGCCGCGATCGACCGGAGGTGGCGGAAGTGGGGGATGGCGCCGTTGCCGGCGTGACCTTCGGGCGAGCCGGCGAGCAGCGGCGGGTCCTCGAGCACGGCGCCGAGCACGAGCTCCGGCACCTGCTGTGCCGCGCACCAGGCGGCGACGCCACCGAGCGAGTGTCCGACGACGAACGCGGGTCCGACGGAGCGAAGGACCTCTACGACGTCGGCCGCGTAGTCGGAGATGAGATAGGAGCCCGGCGTGCGCGGCGCGTCGCCGTGCCCGCGGAAGTCGAGGCGTACGACCTCGTGGCCCGCAACGGCCGCCGGCAACCAGTCATATGTCCGACGGCTGCCCGCGACCCCGTGCAGGAAAACCACCGGAGCGAGATAGTTCACTGCCGCAACATATCCACTCTCGCAACAATGAGGCCATGCGCTACGTCGTGCTCGCGCTCGCGGCGCTGCTGGTCGTCGTCGCCGTCGCCTTCGCGCAGGACCCCGGGACCTCGCCGCAGCCCACGGCTCCGGAACCCACGACGACCCCGAACATCCCGCCCCCGGCCGACACGCCGGTGCCGACGGCGACGGAGACCCCGGTCGACCCCGGCGTCCCGCCCGACTTCGCCGCGATCCAGTGGCATGACTCCAAGGCACTCGGCAAGCCCGCACGGAAGGGCCGGCTCGAGGACGGCACGCTGCTTCCGGAGCTCGGTGAGGACTTCTTCACGTGGGATCCGGTATACGACCGCATCCCCAATCGCGAGTGGCGACGCTGGGGCACGGACCGTCTGATCCGCACGATCCTCACCGTGATCCACCAATACCGCACCGATCGCGACAGCGCTCAGCGCGTCGGGATCATGGACCTGTCACGCCCGCACGGCGGCAAGTTCGGCAAGAACTTCGGCGGGCTCGGCCACGCCAGCCACCAGAACGGGCTCGACGCGGACATCCTCTACCCGCGCAAGGACGGGACCGAGGCGCGCGCCACCAAGCCCGGCCAGGTCGATCGCAAGCTCGCGCAGGACCTCGTCGACCGCTTCGTCGCCGCCGGCGCCGTGAAGGTCTTCGTCGGCCCGCATCTGAACCTGAAGGGGCCGAAGAACGTCGTCGTGCCGCTGATCTACCACGACGACCACCTGCACGTCCGGATTCGCTAACGGACCTCGTAGAGCTCCGCGGTGACGGTGTTCTTGGGCAGCGCGATCGTCGAGACGCCGCCGATCTTGCGCAGCCGCGGCGACGTGGCCAGCGCCGCGCTCCACTCGCGTGTGCGCACCCGCACCGCCCGCGCCCACTTCGACTGCGACACCCGCGCACCCGCCTCGGGCGTGATGATCAGCACCCGCTGCCCGCGGTCCATCCGCCCGATCGCCGGCAGTAGCTCCGTCTCCGCCTGCCCGGCGCGCATCCGCGCGAGACCGTCGCGCCAGTCGGTCTGCCGCGGGTCCATGACGAGCCCGATCGGCGTCCGGTAGACCACGCCCTCGGGCAGGTAGCGGTACAGCGCGGGCACCTGCTCGGGCTGCGTCGCGACGACCAGGTCGCCGGCGCGGATCTGCGGCGCGACCGACGTCGACACCGTCCGCACGTTGGACTTGATCGGCGGCGGCCCGCTCATCAGCCAGACGACTGCGACGCCGGCCAGGGCGACGAACGACCACCGCGCCCCGCGTGAGACGACCGACGCAAGCGCCAGCAGCACCGGCCCGAGCACGACCGCGAGGTAGCGCGTCGCCCACGCCGGCTGGATCTGCGAGCACACCCAGGCCATCGAGACCGTGAGCACCGC
Source organism: Solirubrobacter soli DSM 22325 (assembly GCF_000423665.1). GTDB lineage: Bacteria > Actinomycetota > Thermoleophilia > Solirubrobacterales > Solirubrobacteraceae > Solirubrobacter > Solirubrobacter soli. The sequence continues at coordinate 108,115 of NZ_AUIK01000016.1, forward strand.
GATCCCCGCGAGCACCCGCACGGCTTGGTCGACCGGCGGCCGGCGCCGCAGCGCGAAGAACACCGCGACGATCAGCAGCGGCAGCGACAGGTAGCCGAACAGCCCGCCCGGGAAGCCGAGCAGCGCCAGCGGCGACGGCCGTTCCGCCCACGGCGCGGCCGTGTGCGCCGCCTGCGACAACACGGATGGCAGCCACGGCGCGTACAGCACGGCCAGGACCAGGGCGAGCCGCGCCCCGTCAGCGCCCGCGACCGTCCCGCGCCGCCACATCAGCACCCACGCGATCCCCATCGCGGCGGCCAGGAACAGGCCCCAGGTATGGGTGTAGAGCAGCAGCGCCAGCCACACGCCCAGCCACGCGACGTGTGTGCGCTCGCCGCGCACGAAGGCCAGCGCGAAGGACGCCGACGCCAGCACCGAGAGCAGGACGACGAGCGAGTACATCCGCGTCTCCTGCGCGTAGTACGTCAGGAACGGCGCGCCCGCCGCGCCCGCCGCGGCGACGTAGCCCGCGCGCCGGTCGAAGACCCGCGATCCCGCCCACAACGACGCCGGGATCGCCAGCAGCGCGAACACCAGCGAGAGCGCGCGCGTGGCCTCCTCGCCGTCGCCGAACCCGAGCATCCACAGGTGCAGCAGCACGTAGTAGAGCGGGGGATTGCCGTCCTGCCCGAGGATCCGGGGGATGTCCGAGAGCGGGTGCGAGGCGATCCCGACCGCGATCCCCTCGTCGATCCAGTACCCCGTCGACAGCGCGCCGGTCCGCAGCAGCAGCGACGCCGCCATCAGCAGCGCGAGTGCGATCAGGGGGCCGGTGCTGACGCGACGGGTCACGGGGTCAGTGTGCCCCGTTCACAACCCGGCAACCCGGACGCTGAACGTCTCCTAACCGGCGGCGGTCTTGTGCCAGACGGTCTGCTGCGGGAAGGGGATCTCGATCCCCTCGCGCTCGAAGGCGACCTTCAGCTGTGCGCGGAGCTCGCGCGAGACCCGGTACTGCTGGGACGGGCGGGTCTTGACCACGAGGCGGATCATCACGCCGTGCGCGCCCAGCGCCTCGACGCCCCAGACCTCGGGCTCGTCGAGCACGTCGGTGTCGTTCGCGGCGACCTCGTGGGCGACGGCGGCGATCACGGCCTTCGCGTGGTCGAGGTCGGTCTCGTAGGCGACCTCGACGTCGATCAGCGCGCGCGACCAGTGCTGGGACTGGTTGCCGACGCGGCGGATCTCGCCGTTGGGGACGTGCCAGACGGTGCCGTCGACCGACCGCAGGCGGGTGGTGCGCAGCGAGACCGCCTCGACGGTGCCGGACGTCTCGCCGTCGAGATTGACGATGTCACCGACGCCGAACTGGTCCTCGATCAGGATGAAGACGCCCGACAGGAAGTCCTTGACCAGCGACTGGGAGCCGAAGCCGAGCGCGACGCCGATGATCCCGGCGCCCGCGAGCAGCGGCCCGAGCTCGATGCCGACCTCGCCGAGGATCATGAACAGCGCGACCGCGTAGATCACGAAGGTGAGCAGGGACCGGAGCACGGAGGCGAGCGCCTCGATCCGCTGCTCGGCGCGCAGCGAGTGCTCCGTCGTGGCCAGCAGGGCGTCGGGCGTGGCCGCGCGCAGCGAGCCCAGCCGCTCCTGCACCGCGCCCGATTGGAGGGTCCGTAGCGCGCGCTTCATCCCCTTGCGGGCGACCCGGTTGGCGATGAACGCCAGGACCAGGATGACGAGGATCTTGAGCGGCTTGTCGACGAGGAACTCGACGATTTCTGTCGTCTCAGGCATCGCCGGCTCACCCTAGCGAGTGAACATTTTCACCCCTGGTATCAGCCTGAGAAGTGCCCGCTCTGTCCGGGCATGCTCAACAACCTCCCCACCCGGCGCATCGGCCTCACGGCCCTCGCGCTGCTCGCTCTCGCTCCCTCCGTGGCGATGGCGCAGCCGCACGCGAAGGCCGCGCAGGTCGCCGACCGCACCAGCGCCGGTGCCGAGAACGCGATCACCAAGGAAGCCTGGGCCGCCGGCCAGAAGCTCTACGGCGAGAAGGCCACGGCCGACGAGGCGCTGAGCGCCTACTGGACCCCCGCCCGCATGCGCGCCGCCACGGACGTCGACTCCGCGCCGTTCCTGGAGGAGGCCTACAAGCGCTACCAGGCACTCGACGCCGACCGTCAGCAGCAGGCGAAGATCAACGAGGACAAGGGCATCAAGCCGCCCGAGCAGGGTCCTGAGCTGCTCGTCAAGCCGGACTTCGACGGCACCGCCAAGACGACCGCCAAGGCCGCCGCGTTCAACCCGAACCTCTCCTCCAGCCACCTGACCGCCCGCACCAACGGCAAGGTCTTCTTCACCCTCAACGGCTCGAACTTCCAGTGCTCGGGCGCGATCGTCAACTCCGAGGGCAAGGACACCGTCTGGACCGCCGGCCACTGCGTCAACGCCGGTCAGACCAACGGCGCCTGGGCGACCAACTGGACCTTCGTCCCCGCCTATGACGACGACCTCGCCAACCCGCGCCCGTGGGGCACGTGGAGCGCCAACCAGCTCTGGACCAAGACGGCGTGGAAGAACAACGCCGACTTCGCCGAGGACATGGGCGTCGCGATCATGAACACCAAGAACGGCCAGCACATCGTCAACGCGCACGGCGGCAACGGCTTCCGCGCGAACATCGGCAAGAACGTCTTCGAGAACGCGTTCGGCTACCCGGCCGAGTCCCCGTTCGACGGCGGCAACCTGATGCGCTGCTGGGGCACCTCGTCGCCCGAGTGGAGCTTCCTCTTCTGGAGCTCGGACACGATCAAGATCCCGTGCGACATGACCCGCGGCTCCTCCGGCGGCCCGTGGCTGAACGGCTATGACGGCCAGCTCGGCTACATCAACGGCGTCAACAGCCGCATCGACCAGATCGTCGGGCCGACGATCATGCTCTCGCCGTACTTCGACGACTCGGCGGTGTCCCTATACAACACCACGCGCTTCCTCTAGGGATCGTCGCTCTGCTCCTCGCGGGATGCGCTTCCAGCTCCCCTCCAGCATCCCGCGAGGTGCCGTTCAAGCTGGTCGGGACCGAGGGCCGCACGTTGCGGCTCACGGTCCAGGCCGGCGGGGCGCCGTGCGACGGCGTCCGGAAGGTCGCCGTGCGCGAGACGCCATCGACGGTGACCGTCACCGTCACCACCGGCGCTGAGCCCCACGCGAAGTGTGGGCCCGGCGTCGTCGCCATGATCGGGACCCTTCCGGTCGAGGCGAGGCTGAAGTCACCACTCGGTACCCGCAGGCTCATCGACGGCGCGCCATGATTGCGTGCGATGACCCTCGTCGGCCGAGCGCGGGAGCTCCGGCGCCTGCATGACCTGCAGTCCGTGCTGCCCCAGCGCGGCGGCGCGTTGCTGCTGCGCGGGGAGCCGGGGATCGGCAAGTCGGCGCTCCTCTCGGCCGCCGCCGCGTCCGCCGCGGCGCGCGGTCTGCGGGTCCTGCGGGCGACCGGCGTGCAGTCCGAGGCCCGACTCCCCTTCGCGGGGCTGCACCAGCTCCTGTTCCCGGTCATCGACCACCTCGAGACGCTCGGCCCGCCGCAGCGTCACGCGGTCCTCGCCGCGTTCGGCATGACCGACCGCGAGCCGCCGGACCTGTTCCTGATCGCGCTGGCCACGCTGAACGTGCTCAGCGAGGTCGCGACCGACGCGCCCGTGGTCATCGTCGCCGAGGACGCACACTGGCTCGACCGCTCGTCGCTCGAGGTGCTCGCCTTCGTCGCCCGCCGCCTCGAGTCCGAGCCCATCCTCATCCTCGGCGCGATCCGCGACGGCTTCGACGGCGGCGGCTTTCCCGAGGTGCGGATCGAAGGCCTCGACGAAGCCGCCTCGGCGGAGCTGCTGGACTCGGTTGCGCCAGGTTTGGAGCCCGCGATGCGCGCCCGCCTGCTGGCCGAGGCGGCGGGCAACCCGCTCGCGCTCGTCGAGCTGCCGCTCGCGAGCGCCCAGCTGCGCCCCGGCACGCTGCTCCCCGCGTGGCTGCCGCTCACCGCGCGGCTCGAGCACGCGTTCGCCGCGCAGGTGGGGGAGCTGCCGGAGGGGACGCGCCGGCTGCTGCTGGTGGCGGCCTTGAACGACGGCGCGTCCTTGAGCGAAGCCCTGACCGCCGACAAAAACGTTCTCGGTGCATTGGAGCCCGCGATCGCGGCGAAGCTGGTCAGCGTCGAGGCGGATGAGCTGCGCTTCCGGCACCCGCTCGTGCGCTCGGCGATCCGCCAGGCCGCGAGCGTGCAGGAGCGCCACGCGGCCCACGCCGCGCTCGCCGCGGTCGTCGATCTCGACCGGCGCGTGTGGCACCGCGCCGCGTCCGTCGTCGGCCCGGACGAGACGACCGCCGCCGAGCTCGAGTGGACCGCCGCGGCGGCCGAGCGGCGCGGGTCGCTCTCGGTCGCGGTCTCCGCGTTCACCCGCGCGGCTGAGCTCTCCGACCATCCGGCGCGGCGGGGCGCGCGGCTCCTGCGCGCCGCCGAGCTGGCGTTCGAGCTCGGGCGCTCCGACGTCGTCGTCGGGCTGCTGCGCGACGCCGAGCCGCTCGAGCTGAGCCCCGGCGAACGCACCCGCCTCGCCTGGCTGCGCGAGCTGTTCGCGACCCAGCTGTGGTCGGGGACGGCGCGGACGGCGGCGCTGATCGGGATCGCCGATCGGATGCGGATCGAGGGCGACCCGGAGCGGGCGCTGCGGTGGCTGCGCAACGTCGCGTTCCGCTGCTGGTGGTCGTATCCGGACGAGGACGCGGAGGCGCTGGTGCTCCAGGCCGCCGCGCGGATGCCGGTGGCGCCCGATCACCCCGAGCTGATCGACACGCTCGCGCTCGCCGCGCCCGTCGAGCGCGGGCGGGAGGTGATCGCCGCGCTCGCCCGCCGCCCGCTCGCGGGTGACGCCGACGCGGCGTTCTCCCTCGGCGACGCGTCGACCGCGGTCGGCGCGTTCTCGGCCGAGCTGATCGCCGAGGCGATCACGGGCCTGCGGGCGCAGGGGCGCGTGTCGAAGCTCACGCAGGCGCTGGTCAGCCAGGCGTGGGCGAGCCTGTTCCTCGGCAGCTGGGATGTCGGGCTGCACGCCGCGGAGGAGGCGGTCGGGCTGGCGGGGGAGACGCGGCAGCCGCGCCTCGCGGTCGCGGCGGCGTTGGCCGGCGCGTCGCTGCGGGCGCTGCGCGGCGAGGACGGCGCGGACGCGGCAGCCGACGACGCCGAGCGGGTCCTGCTGCCGATGGGCGCGTCGCCGCTGCTCTCGCTCGCGCAGCTCACGCGCGGGATCGGCGCGCTCGGCGAGGGGCGCCATGCGGACGCGTTCGCGGCACTGCGGCGGATCTACGAGCCGGGCGACGTCGCGCACCACCGGTTCATCGGGTGGTGGGCGTTCGTCGACCACGTGGACGCCGCGATCCACAGCGACCGCCACGGCGAGGCGCGTGCGCTGGTCGCTCGGTTCGAGCCGGTACTGGAGCAGACCGGCGCGCCGCTGCTCGCGGCGGGGATGACGTACGCCCGCGCGGTGCTGTCCGACGAGGAGGCGCTGTTCGCCGTGCCGGTCGACGGCCACCCGCTGATCCGCGCGCGGCTGCTGCTCGCGTACGGCGCATGGCTGAGGCGGCGACGGCGGCTCGCAGACTCGCGGGGGCCGCTGCGGGCGGCGCGCGAGGCGTTCGACGCGCTCGGCGCGGTCCGGTGGGGCGAGCGGGCGCGGCAGGAGCTGCGGGCGTCGGGCGAGACGTCGCGGCGGCGGACCCCTGACGCGTGGGACGAGCTGACGCCGCAGGAGCTGCAGATCGCGCAGATGGCGGCGGCCGGGTTGACCAACCGCGAGATCGGCGAGCGGCTGTACCTCTCGCACCGCACGATCGGCAGCCACCTGTACCGGATCTTCCCCAAGCTCGGCGTCACGTCACGGGCCGAGTTGCGCGACGCAGTCGGCTGACGCAATCGAGCGGGGGTCAGCTTTCATACGGTCGCCGTGTGGCCACCATCGTCCTCGTCCACGGACTCTGGCTGACCCCGCTCTCCTGGGAGCACTGGATCGCGCGCTACGAGCGGGCGGGGCATCACGTGCTGGCGCCCGCGTATCCAGGTCTCGAGCGGCCGGTCGGAGAGCTGCGGGCTGACCCTTCCCCGATCGCGGCGCTCACGCCGGACGCTGTCTTCGCCCGTCTGCAGGCGCTCGTGCGCCGGCTCGATCGCCCGATCGTCATCGGTCACTGCTTCGGCGGCGTCCTCGCGCGGGCGCTCGCGCGCGACGCGGCGTCCGCGGTCGCGTTGCACGCGTTGCCGGCGGCCGGAGCGGGCACCCCGGGAACCGTGTCGCTCTCCCGCGAGCAGTTCCGCTACGCGCTGGCCAACTTCGACGGCGCGGACGCCCTGTATGACCGCTACGTCATCCCGGCGCCGGGGACGTGGTCGTGGGAGGCGCCCGCGGGCCGCGCCTTCGAGGTCACGGGCTCGGAGGACAACCTGACCCCGCTCACCGGCGACGCGGTCGTGATGCCCGGCCGCACCCACCTGACCATCCTGCAGCCGGGCTGGGAGGCGGTGGCCGACAAGGTGCTCGAGTGGGCGGCCTGAACGCCCTCTGGGTGCGCGAACGCAAGATCGAGCGCACCGGCCGGGGCGCCACGCTGCACACCGAGCTCGGCTCCTGGCCCCTCCGCCGCGGCGTCGTCCCTTCCGAAGTCCCGGTCCGAGAGGTCCTGAAAGGCCGCCTACGCGTCGACGACCGCGAGGTCCAGATCGCGGGCGTCCTCGACGACCTCTACGACGCGAGCTCCGCACAACTCGGCGTGACCTGGCACCGCGGCGTGCCGACCGTCGCCGTATGGGCGCCGACCGCGCGCAAAGTCGCGCTGCGCCTAAAGGGGCCTGACCCCTTTATGTCCGGGCCGCTCCGAGGTGGCCCCGACGGCGTGAACATAAAGGGGCCTGACCCCTTAATGATGGGGCGGGGCGAGGACGGGGTGTGGCGGGTGAGCGGGGACGCGTCGTGGCGGGACGCCGAGTACGCGTTCGAGGTCACGGTGTACGCGCCGAGTGTGGACGCGGTGGTCACGAACGTCGTCACCGACCCCTATTCGGTGGCGGTGACGCTGGACTCGACCCGGTCGGTGCTCGCTGAGCTGCCGCCGCCCGGCGAGTGGCCGAAGCCGCCGCCGCTCGACCGGCCGGCCGCGATCTACGAGCTGCATGTGCGCGACTTCTCGATCTCCGACCACACCGTTCCGCCCGAGCACCGTGGGACGTATCTCGCGTTCACGCACGCGGAGAGCGACGGGATGCGCCACCTGCGGGCGCTGGCCGAGGCCGGGATGACCCACGTGCACCTGCTGCCGTGCCATGACATCGCGACGCTGAACGCCGACCGCTCCACCCACCTCGAGCCCGGCCCGCTCGACCATCTGCCGCCCGCCTCGTCCGAGCAGCAGCGCCGGATCGGGAAGATCCGCGACAAGGACGGCTTCAACTGGGGCTATGACCCGCTGCACTACTCCACGCCCGAGGGCTCCTACGCGGTCCACGACCGCACGGCCGAGTTCCGGGCGATGGTCCGCGCTCTCAATGGCATCGGCCTGCGCGTGGTGCTCGACGTCGTCTACAACCACACGCCCGCCGCCGGGCAGGACGCGCGCGCCGTGCTGGATCGGATCGTCCCCGGCTACTACCACCGGCTCGCCCCCAACGGGTGGGTCGAGAGCTCGACCTGCTGCGCGAACACGGCCTCCGAGCACCGGATGATGGAGAAGCTGATGCTCGACTCGCTGGACACGTGGGTGCGCGAGTACCGCGTCGACGGGTTCCGCTTCGACCTGATGGGCCACCACACGAAGGCGAACCTGCTCAAAGTGCGCGAGCGGCACAGCGACCTCCTGCTCTACGGCGAGGGGTGGAGCTTCGGCGAGGTCGCCGACGACCGGCTGTTCGTCGCGGCGAGCCAGCGCAACATGATCGGCACGGGCATCGCGACGTTCGGCGACGGGCTCCGCGACGCCGTGCGCGAGGGGTTCGCGATCGGTCGTTTCGCGACGGCGCAGGAGGAGGTCATGCGCGGGCTCGCGTCCGGGGCGGACGAGATCGCCTACGTCGATGCCCACGACAACGAGACGCTGTTCGACGTCCTCGCGCTGAACCTCCCACGAGCCACCACGATGGACGACCGCGTGCGCATGAACACGCTCGCGCTGGCGACGGTCACGCTGAGCCAGAGCCCGTGCTTCTGGCACGCCGGCACCGAGCTGCTGCGTTCCAAGTCCCTGGACCGCAACTCCTACGACTCGGGCGACTGGTTCAACCGGATCGACTGGACGGCGACGGACTCCGCCTTCGGCTCCGGGCTCCCGCCCGCGTGGGACAACAAGGCGCGCTGGAAGCACCTGCGCCCGCTCCTCAAAGATCCGAGGCTCAAGCCCGAGCCCCACCACATCCGCACCGCCCGCGACCGCGCGCTCGAGCTGTTGCGCATCCGTGCGTCGTCGCCGCTCTTCGGCGCCGCCGACGTCACGTTCGCGCCCGGCGCGCCCGGCGTGATCGTGATGGTGCTGTCGAGCACGATCGTCGTCGTGTTCAACGCGACCGCGCACGCCACGACCCAGACCGCCGACGCCCGCGCCACCCGCCTGCACCCCGCCCACGGCGAGCGCGACGCCCGCTACGAAGGCGGCGCCTTCACGGTGCCGGCACGCACCGTCGCAGTGTTCCTCCCCTGAGCTCGACCGCGATCGGGTCGACGACCGCGAACTCGTCGCCCTCGATGAACCCCAGTAGCGCCCACGAGCCATCGCGGTGCTGGACGAGCTGCGCGGCGAACAGCATCGGCTCGTCCTCGAACGGGCGCGCCGAGCCGACGTCCCACGGACCGAGCGGCGAGTCGCCGAGCACGTACCACGCGCAGTAGGGCCGCGGCTCGGCCTGCTCATCCGGGTGACAGGTGAACAGCAGCAGCCACTGCCCGTCGACGCAGCGCACCTGGGCGACCTCGAGCTGGCCGAACTGGCTCGGCTCGGTCAGCGGCGGCGCCAGGCGCCAATGGACCATGTCGTCGCTGCGCGCGTGGGCGAGGACCCCGTCCCGGAGGCGCTCGGAAGCAGGGTCGCGCGCAGTGATCAGCATGTGCCACTCCGCGCCCACCCGGAAGACGAACGGATCGCGCCACGTCTCGCTCGAGCCGTCGGGCTCCATCCGGTAGTGACACGGGTCCGGCGAGACCAGCTCCCCCGCCACCCGCCGCCAGGTCATCAGGTCATCGGACTCCGCGACCCCGATCCGCTGATCCCGGACGCCGCGTCCCTCGCGGTTCAAGGCCGTGTAGTAGAGGCGCCAGATCCCGTCGTCACCGCGCGCGACCGAACCCGTCCACAGCGCGAGGTCGTCGAACCCCGACCGTGCGGCCACCAGCGCGTCGTCGTGCACGTCCCAGTCGACGAGGTCGAGCGAGCTCGCGTGCCCGATCCGCGCCGACTCGTGGCGCAGGTGGGGATCGCCGAGCGCGCGCGGCGCCCGCAGCGAGAACAGGTGGTGGCGCTCGCCGTCGTCGGCGAGCCAGCTATCCCAGATCCAGTCCGCCCGCGAGCTCAGCACGAGGGAGAATGATGCCGGTGGACGGGCATCTCAGGCGCATCGAACGCGCGGCGGGCGTGCCAGGACTCGCCGAGGCGCTGGGCAAGCTCGCCCCGACCGACCTGCAGTCGCTGCTCCTGCACGTCTTCCGCGAGCAGGCCGCGCGCCGCGACCCGCGGGCGGTGCTCGGGCAATACGAGCGCGACGCGAGCGTCGCCGCCGGCCGGGACGTGCACGCGCTCGAGACCCGGGCGTTCGCGGCGGCGCGCGCGTTCGAGCCGGTCGCGCTCGCCCCGGTCAGCCCGCTCGGCCTCAACGGCGTGCTCGGCGGGATCGACCAGAACAACGTCGCCTCGACGATCCGGATGACCGAGGTGCTCGCCGACCCGACCGCCGCGCTCGCGCTCGAGGCGGCGGTCCGGAGACGCGCGCGGCCGGACGAGACCGTGCGGTTGTGCGCCGCCTGCCGCGTCCTGCGCCTGCAGCCAGTCCCGCCCGACCCGGGCTTCACACAGCACTTCGCGCTGTTCGCGCTCGTCACCGCGGGCCGCGCGCAGCCGTCGCACGGCTTCGAGATCGAGGCGCTGCGCGAGCACGTCGGGATCTACCGCACGCTCCTGGCCGACCACGACCCGGTCGTGCGGCTGACCGACGTCCCGCCGCGGGCGCTGAACGGGATCCCCGGCGCGATCGAGGACCCCGACCGCACGCGCGCCCGCGGCTACTACGCGGGCGCGCTGCTGGACATCAGCGTCGGCGATCTCGGCATCGTCGACGGTGGGCTGACCGACTGGACGCAGCGGCTGCTGTCGAACCGCAAGGAACGGCTGTTCACGAGCGGCATCGGCCTCGGGCTGCTGGCGGAACGCTTCAGCGCAGCGTGATCTTCACCTCGGCGCGCGTGCTGCCGGACGTGATCTGCAGGGTGTAGCGGCCCTTGCGCACCGTCCCGCGCAGGTTCACCTTGCTCTTCCCGGAGCCGTGGGCGACCGTCTTGCCCGCCTTGACGAGACGCAGCGAGACCTTCTGCCTGGTGGTGCAGCTGACCTTGTTGCGCTTCTTGCCGGTGAGCTTGCAGGAGACGCTGATCTTGCCCGCCGCGGCGCCCTTGTCGCCCTTCGGTCCGGCGGGACCCTGCGGGCCGGCGGCGCCCGGGGAGCCGAGCGCGGTCGGGCCGGTGTCGCCCTTCTCACCAGCAGGGCCGGCCGGACCGGCGGGACCCTGCGGGCCCACGACCGCGGGGGGAAGGTCGGCGCGCGTCAGCGCGGCCTCGTCGTCGTTGCCGTTGGCGGCCCCGCGGTAGCCCGCGGCGACGACCTTGGTGCCGTTGGCGACCGTCGTCGAGCCGAAGTAGGAGTCCGCGGTGCCGCCGAGATCCTGCCGCAGCGCCTGTTGCACGGCCTTGCCGTTGGCGTCCACCACGAGGATCAGGCCGTCCACGTCGGTGTTGTCGGCGTTCGCGGTGCTGCCTGAGGCGACCAGACGACCGTCAGGCAACGAGGTCAGGTCGCGGGCGCGGTCGGCGCCGTTGACGCGGTTGTACGTGAACAGGCCGTCGTCGCCGAACGTGCGATCCCACACGCCGGCAGCGGTGAAGCGGTAGAGGACGACGTCGATGCCGGCGGCGGGCGTCGTCGAGCGGCTGCCGTAGCCGGCCAGCACGTAGTTGTCGCCCTGCTGCACGAGGTCGTAGGACTCGGCCAGACCGGGAGCGGGGCCGCCGACCTCACCGGTGGCGACGCCGCCGGTGCCGAACGTCGCGTCGGTCGTGCCGTTGGCGTTGAAGCGGTAGATGAAGGGGCGCGTCTGGCCGCCGATGCCGGTGCCGTAGGACGTCTGGACGATCTTGCCGTCGGCCTGCAGGATGCCCTGGCGCGGGTTCTCGGAGACGCCGGCGTTGCGGGTGGTCGCGACGCCGTTGGTGCCGAAGGCCGGGTCCGGGTCGCCGTTGGTCAGCAGCTGCACGGCGACGATGTCGCGGTCGGTGCGGGCCGGCTCGCCGCTGTCGATGCCCTTGGAGGCGGTGATGATGATCCTGTCGCCGCGCAGCAGCAGGCCGTACGCCTGGTCGCCGTTGATCGTGTTGCCCGCGCCGACCCCGTTGGAGAGGTCGATGCGCTTGACGCCGCCGATGCCGAACGTGGCGTCCGGCGTGCCATTGGCGCTGAAACGCGCGACGTAGATGTCGATGTCGCGGCTATCCGGCTTGGCCGCGGCGGTGGGGGTCTCGGCCTGGCCCGCGACGACGATCTTGCCGTCGGCCTGGACGGCCACGCCGCGGGCGATCTCGGCCGCGCCCGTGGGGGCATTGCCCGCCGGCGGCGCGGCGAACGGCCCGGTCACGACGTTGACGACCGCCTTGCCCTGGTCGCCGAAGCTCGTCACCAGCTCGCCGTTGGCGTCCACGCGGGTGAGGACGAACGCGCGATCGGTGCCCGCCGCGGTCGTGTAGCCGACGTTGTAGGTGCCGCCACCAGGCGCCCGTGTGGCGTTCTGATACCGGTCGCCCAACGGCGACAGCGACGTGAAGACCGTTCCGTTGATCCCGAACGTGTCATCGAATCCGGCCTGCGCGCTCGGCGTGAGCGCGAGGAGCGCGCCGACCGCCACGACCCCGGCGAGTGTTCTCATCTGTCCTCCATCCGAAGAATGTCGTTAACCTACCTTGACAGATGAAATTAGGTGCGTCTATCACGCTGGTGCTCGTCCTCGCGCTTGCCGCTCCGGCGAGTGCCGCGACGACGCCGAACTCCTGCCGCTACTCGTACGACACGCTCTACCGGGACATGCCGGTCCAGCTCTCCGGCGCCGCGCCGGACGTCGCGAGCGCCGTTCCCGGCGACACGATCCACACCGCCCAGGGCACGGCCGGCGTCGAGCTTCCGTCGTACCTGGCCTCGTTCGGCTATGCCGTCGGGCTGCTCCACGAGGGCCGCAACGACATCCCGGTCAAGGTCTGGATCGCGGTCCGCGCGACCAACACCGCGGAACGCGTTCAGGTCGTCGGCCCGATCGCGGTGACCGCCACGACGGTGATCACCGTCGACCCCGCGGACGACAACCGCTTCCTCAGCGCGGCCCCGTTCGCGTACACGACCCCCGTCGTCCCGGCACTCACGTGGACCGCGGCGGGCGGTGACGTCGTCGTCTCGCAAGCCCACGCGGGCAGCATCACGACGCAGCTGCCGGTCGGCACCAACGGCGCGCTGCGCACCGTCACCGGCAGCGCGGTCATCGACGCCCAGTTCGCCGGCGGCGCGTCGATCTACATGGACTGCCGGCCGGGGAGGACGACCGGGATCGAGTTCGACTTCGCCGGGCCGAGCTACGAGCCTGGACCGGCGACACCGGTCGCCACCGTGGCTGGGCCGAAGAACCTGATGTGCATCCGCCCCGACAAGACGCTCGTCCCGGTCCGCGGCCTGCTCCACGTGGACGGTGCGCCGGCGGAGTTCACGGTCGGGACGCCGTACGTGCTGCCGCCGGCGACGCTCGAGACCGACACCGCGGCTGGTGCCTGGTCGGCGCTCGTCGCGGCGAGCAACACGGCCGAGCGGACCCAGTTCGTCAACGGTGACGGGCCGACGACGTGGACCCCGACCGGGGAAGGCCCGATCGAGTTCCGGCTGGCGCCGCCGATCGACGTGGCGAGCGGGAGCGTCCTCGTCGGCGACGGGCTCAAGTGCGTGCCGGGGGCGCTCAGCCAGGACCTCGCGTTCACCTACAACCTCGACACGCCCGTGTTCGCGAGGGCGGTGGACAGCGCGAAGCCCGCGCCTTCGGTCACGCCGACGCCGACGCCGGTCGCGACGGTCGCCCCGACCCCGACACCCACCCCGACCCCGCGGTTCAAGGCCCCGGCGGGGGAGGTCGCCTCGACGAGGCTGACCTCGCGCGGCGGGAAGGTCGAGCTGCGCATCCGCTGCCCGTCCGGGTCAGCGACCTGTCGCGGCAAGATCACCGTCGAGACGATCAGCAAGCCCAAGCGGGCGCTGACGACGCGCGCGAGCTACACGATCGCGCCGGGCAGGCAGCGCACGATCACGCTCAAGCTGAGCCAGGCCGGACGCGACGCGGTCAAGCGGCAGCGATCCGTCAAGGTACGCGTCACGATCGCGACCGGCGCGGGCGTCACGGCCACGCGCAGGGTCACGCTTCAGCGGCGGGGGTCGTAGTCGTTGTTGACAACGTCGATCAGCGCGCGGATCGTCGGGGACAGCTTGGCCTGTTCGTTCAGGCCGGCCATCCCCGCGCCTCTGGAGGCGGCGATCTGACGCTGGTAGACGGTGAGCATTGTCTTGGCACTGGGCATGTGTTCGACAAAGTAGACCGCGCGAACGGGTTGGTTACATACAAACGGCCCGCCTTTTGGGCGGGCCGTTTGTGCATTCGGTCGAGTTGGGCTAGGCGGCGGACGGCGCCGGGCGCAGGCGCGGGGCGCGCTGCTTGCCGGTGGAGCCACCCTCGTGGTCGAGCTCCGGAATCCACTGCAGCCAGCGCGGCAGGTACCAGTTCCAGTCGCCGAGCAGCTTCATCGTGGCCGGCAGCAGGACGCCGCGGATGATCGTCGCGTCGACGAAGATCGCGAACGCCAGGCCGACGCCCATCTGCTTCATGTCGAGCGAGCTCTGCGTCGCGAAGTCGGCGAAGACGACGACCATGATGATCGCGGCGGCCGTGATCGTGCCGGCGGTCGACTTGATGCCGTGCGCGACCGCCTTCTCCGTGGTCATGCCCTTCTTGAAGGCCTCCCGGACCCGGCTGAGGATGAACACGTGGTAGTCCATCGACAGGCCGAACAGGATCACGAACAGGAAGAGCGGGAGCCAGCTGGTGACGGCGCCGTTTGACTCGAAGCCGAGCAGCTTCTCGCCGTGGCCGTCCTGGAAGACCAGCTTCAGCAGGCCGTAGGAGGCGCCCACCGACAGCAGGTTGAGCACGATCGCCTTCACCGGGATCACGATCGAGCGGAAGGAGAAGAGCATCAGCAGGAACGCCAGCCCGAGCACGAAGGCGAACACGATCGGGGTCTTGCTCTTCATCACCGAGTTGAAGTCGGCGGTGGCCGCGGCCTCGCCGGTCACGGCGGTGGTGACGCCGTCGACGCCCTTGAAGGCGGCCGGCACGGTGGTCTCGCGCAGGCGCTCGGTGCCCTTCATCGCGGCGTCGTTCACGCCGCTGCCCGGGAGGCCGACGTTGACGATGGCGACGGTGTGGTTCGGGTTGACCTCGACGTTGGCCGGGTCGAGCTTGGCGATCGCGGCCTGGACCGGCTTGGCGTCGACGTCGGAGGCCTTCACGACGACCATCGCGTAGTTGGCCTCGCTCGGGAACGCCTTCTGGACCTTCAGGTACGTCTGGACGATCGGCTGCGACTTGGCCTCGGACTCGATGCCCGGGAGCTTGGTCTGCATGTGCAGGGCGGGAGCGGCGAGCGCCAGGAGGGCACCGCCGGCGAGGACGATGGCGACGATCGGGTGGCGCATGACGCGGTCGGTCAGCGCGCCCCAGATGCGGGACTCGCGGGCCTGCTCGGAGCGGCGGCCGAGGAACGGCAGGCGGCCCTTGTTGAGCTTGTCGCCGAGGCCGGCGACGACGGCGGGCAGCACGGTGAGCGAGCCGACGACGGCGACCGCGACCACGATCATCGTCGAGATGCCGATGCTCATGAACGTCGTGTTGCCGGTGAGCAGCATGCCGGACATCGCGGCGATCACGGTCAGGCCGGAGAGCAGGACGGCGCGACCCGAGGTCGCGGCGGCGATGTCGACCGCGTCGATCTTGTCGTGGCCCTTGGCGCGCTCCTCACGAACGCGGCGGATGTAGAACAGCGAGTAGTCGACGCCCACCGCGAGGCCGATGAGCATGATCGCGGCCTGCGCCACGTCGTTGATCGGCATCAGGTGGCTGGCGATGGCGACCAGGCCGCCGGTGCCGAAGACGGCGGTCAGCGCGAGCAGCAGCGGGACGGACGCGGCGACGAGCGCGCCGAACGCGAGGAACAGGATCAGCAGCGTGGACCCGAGGGTCATCGTCATCGAGCGACCCTCTTCCTTGTCGCTCTTCTCGTTGATCGCCTTGTTGAAGGAGGCGTCGCCGTACTGCTCGATGTCGAGCGCCTGGTGGCGCTTGGCGACGGCGGCGGTGGCGTCGAGGACGGGTCCGACGCGCGTGTCGGCGGTCTCAGGATCACCCTTGAGGTCGAACTGGACGAGCGCGGAGTGCTTGTCCTTGGAGATCTGCGCCTCGGTGACGTTGGTGACGACCTTCTGCTTCGCGACGGTCTTGCTCACGTCGGCGATGGCGGCCTTGAAGGCGGGGTCGGTGACCGTGGCGCGCTTGCTCTGGATGAGCACCATCTCGCCCGACTTCTCCGGGAAGCCGGCCTTGTCGACGATCTCCATCGCGGTGCGGCTCTCGCCGTCGGCCTGCGTGGACTGCGCCGGGTCCTTCTGGCCGATCGACTGGCCGACCATGAAGATGATGACGATGGCGGCGAGCCATCCGAAAATCGCGGTCTTGCGGTGGCGGGCACTCCAGTGCCCTGCCCGGGCAGCGATGCCCTTGGGCTTGGGGGTCAAAGCGTTTCCTCTCCAGGGGGGGTCTTGGTCTGAGGAGAAGAATCGGTTCTTGCAGACGTCTTTTCCGCCGGGCTGCCTGGCGTTTCGGGGGTCCGATGAGACCCCCATAGGGGGTGGGGCTTTCCCCACCGTGACGGTGTGGTCATCATCTTTGGGGATGGCACCGAGCGGGGAGTCCCACTCGATCTTCGTGGTCCAGCAGACGTTTCGCACCGTGCGGCGCGGCTATGACCCCGACGAGGTCGACCGCCACCTGGAGCTGGTCGCCGAGATGTTCCGGTCCAGCCGCGACCTGCAGGCGCGGCGTGACCTCGAGCGGCGCGAGGGCGAGCTGCAGCGAGAAGCGGACGCGACGCGGCTGGAGGCCGAGGCGACGCTCGAGGGCGCACGGCTGAAGGCGGCCGCGGACACCGCCGCGGCGGCGTCGGCCTTGGATGCCGCGCGGGCTGAGGCGGAACGAATCGTGGCGGCGGCGCGGGCTGAGGGCGAGACGGCGCGTGCGGAGGCGGCGCGGGCGGGCGAGGCGGCGGGCCGGACCGAGGCCGCCCGGCTGGTCGCCGCGGCCGAGGAGGACGCGCAGGCGGCGCGGGCACGGGCCGACGGCGCCGACGCCGAGCGCGCCGCGATCCTGGCCGACGCGCTCGCGGAGCGCGAGTCGGCCGCGGCGGCGCGAGCGCGCGAGGTCACGGCCGGCCGCGAGGAGGGCGAGGCGCTGCTGGCGGCCGCCCGCGAGGCCGCCGCCCGTGTCGACGCCGAGCGCGAAGCCGTGCTGGCGCAGGCGCGCGCGGAGGCGGCCGCGCTGCTCGACGACGCGCGCGAGCGCGGCGAGCGCCTTCTGGCGCAGGCGCGCGATGAGGCGGCGGGCGCGACCGCGGAGCGGCGGCGCGTGCTCGACGAAGCCCGCGACCGCGCGGAGCGACTTATCGCCGACGCACGCGAGGAGGCGGCGAGGGTGCGCGACGACGCTACCGCGCTGCTCGCGGAGGCACGTGGCGCGGTCGAGGCTGCGCGGGGCGAGCGCGCCGCGATCCTCGCCGAGCACCACCGCGACGCCGCGCGGGAGCGGGACGCGCTGATCGCCGACGCCGAGCGCGAGGCCGCCGAGCACGGCGCGCGGGCGCGCGAGGCCGCGGAGGCCGAGCTCGCGAGCTACGTCGCGCGGCGGCGGCGCGAGGCCGATCGCCTCGCCGAGGCCGCGCGCAAGGAGCGCTACGGGTGACGCCGCGCCGCCGCGTGGCGCGCGCCGGCATCGCGCATCGCCGGGCCGCCGCGGAGGCGCGCGCGTGACGGTCCTGCGCGGGCCGCGCGTGACGCTACGGCCGCAGGTCCCCGAAGACGTCCCGGTCCTCAACGAGATCGTGCGGATGCCGGGCGTGGCCGAGATCTGGGGACCGGACCCGGAGATGGACGACCAGGACGCGTTCACGATCTTCGTCGACGGGGAGGTCGCCGGCTGGCTCGGGTGGTACGAGGAGACCGAGGCGATGTACCGCCATGGCGGGCTCGACATCTTCCTCGCGCCGCGCTTCCAGGACCGCGGCTACGGGCGCGAGGCGCTGCGGCTCGGCGCGAAGTGGCTGATCGAGGAGCGCGGGCACCACCGGTTGATCATCGACCCGGCGGCGAGCAACGCGCGCGCCATCGCGACCTATAGCGCGATCGGCTTCAAGCCCGTGGGCGTCATGCGCGCCTACGAGATGGGTCCCGACGGGACCTGGCATGACGGGCTGCTGATGGACATGCTCGCGGAGGAGTTCATCCCCGATTGAGGCGTGCGCGTAATGCCGAAGGGGTTACGGAGACATTACGGTGGAGGCGCTGACTGTGATCGATCCCCACGACATGATGTGCAACGAACTCGTCGAGGTGCTCACCGAGTACCTCGACGAAACCCTGGGCGCCCACGACCGTGCCCGCTTGGACGCGCACCTCGCGGTCTGCGACGACTGCCGGGCGTACCTGGAGGAGTTCAAGGCGACGATTGCGCTCGCCGACCGCGCAGAACCGCCGGAAATGTCATCGGAATTGCGAAACAATCTCCTCCGAGCGTTCCGCGCTCATGACTTTCGCATCTGAATGCGCAATTCTTAGGGAGTCGCTGCGCTCCGGCTGTCCCCGGTTTGGAGCTCTCAGGCGATCACGGACTGCGCACCCGCCGGCGATCCACTGGATGACAACCCTCGAACATGGGGTCGCCGGCGGAGTCCGTCTGTAACGCTGGACGCCTGATCGTCGAACTCGACTGCTCCCTCCCGCCCGAGCGGGTATTGCTCGCGCTCCGCGACGAGCCGTGGCCGTTCGCGCTCACCGGCCGCTGGGCCGGCGGCGGCGCGATCGTCGGCTGCGCCCCGCGCACGCTGCTCGCCCCAGGCGACGACCCGTTCGCCCGCCTCGAGGACCTTCCCGAGGCCCGCGGGGACGCCGTGGTCGGCGGCGGCTGGTTCGGCTGGCTCGGCTACGGCCTCGGCGCGCTCGTCGAGGACCTGCCGGAGCGCCCGGAGCGCCCGGTCCCACTTCCCGACGCCCACCTCGCCTTCTACGACCACGTCCTGAGGATGGACGCGGACGGGAAGTGGTTCTTCGAGGCCCTCGACGGGCCGGACGAGGCCGCGGGCGGCGTGGCGGCGGCCGGCGTGGCGGCGGCCGGCGAGGCGGCGGGCGGCGAGGCGGCGGGCGGCGAGGCGGCGGGCGGCGTGGCGGCGGGCGGCGTGGCGGCGGGCGGCGAGGCGGCGGGCGGCGAGGCCGCGGGCGGCGTGGCGGCGGCCGGCGAGGCGGCGGGCGGCGAGGCGGCGGGCGGCGAGGCGGCGGGCGGCGAGGCCGCGGACGACCCGCGGCTCGCGCGGCTGCGCGCGCTGTTGGCGGCGGCGCCGCCCGTGCACGCGCCGGCGCCCACCGCGTTCTCGTGGCGCGCCCCCGGCGGCGCCGCCCACATGGACGCGGTCGCGGACTGCGTCGAGCGGATCGCCGCCGGCGAGATCTTCCAGGCCAACCTCTGCCTGCGCCTCGAGGCCGAGCACGACGGGAGCGTCGCCGACCTGTTCGCCCACGCGATGCCGCGGCTCGAGCCCGCCTACGCGGCCTGCTTCGTCACGCCGTGGGGCGGGATCGCGAGCCTCTCGCCCGAGCTCTTCCTGCGGCGCGAGGGGCGGAACGTCACGACCGGCCCGATCAAGGGCACCGCCCCGCGGGACCCCGCCGCGCTCGCCCGCTCGGAGAAGGACCGCGCCGAGCACGTGATGATCGTCGACCTGATGCGCAACGACCTCGGGCGGGTCGCGTCCTACGGGACGGTCGAGGCGCCCGTCGCGCCGGAGGCGCAACCGCACTCGGGCGTCTGGCACCTGGTGTCGGAGGTCCGCGCCCAGCTCGCGCCGGGCAACGGCGACGCCGCGCTGCTGCGGGCGACGTTCCCGCCCGGATCGGTCACGGGCGCGCCGAAGGTGCAGGCGATGAAGGTGATCGCCGCCCTGGAGGCGAGCGGACGCGAGGTCTACACGGGCGCGATCGGCTACGCGAGCCCGCACGCGGGCCTCGAGCTCAACGTCGCGATCCGCACCTTCGAAGCTCGCGGAAACCACCTCTGGCTCGGCGTCGGAGGCGGAATCGTGGCCGACTCTGACCCTGAAGCTGAGCTTGAGGAATGCCGTGTGAAGGCACGTCCGTTGCTCGACGCGATCGGCGGTTGGATCAGGCCTGACCCGTCACTGGGTGTCTTCGAGACATTGCTCGTCGAGGACGGCGTGGCGGTCAACAAGGAGGCACATCTCGCCCGGCTGGCCCGCAGCGTCGAGCGGCTGTACGGCGAGCGGCTGGAGCCCGTGACGCTGCCGCGCAGCCCTGGCGCCGTGCGGATCACCTACGTCCCCGGCCGCCCGTTGTCGGTCCAGTGGCGCCCGCTCACCCGCCGCCCCGTCCCGGTCGTGCTGACGCCCTACGTCGTTCCCGGCGGCCTCGGCGAGCACAAGTGGAACGACCGCCGCTACCTGCAGCAGCTCTCGAAGGACGGCACCACGCCGCTCCTGGTCGACACCGACGGCACGCTCCTCGAGGCCGCCTGGGCCGCGGTGCTGATCCGTCGCGACGGCGTCCTCTACACACCGCGAGAGGACGGCCGGATCCTGCCGAGCACCTCGCGACCCGACGCGATCCAGGCCGACCTCAACCTCGAGCCCGGCGACGAGCTCCTGCTCAGTTCCTCGCTGGCGGGAGTCGTGCCGGCCGTACTCGCGGATGCCAGCCCGGCACCGCTCGCCGGTACGCCTCGTACTCCGAGCCGAACTGCTCCCTGAGCGTCGGCTCCTCGTAGCCGCGCACGAACGCGTAGAACAGCGCCATCAGGAACAGCGCATAGCCCCACAGGACGTCCTGGCCGAGCAGGAGCGCCTGACCCATCACGCACGTGACGACCGCGACGTACATCGGGTTGCGGATCCAGCGGTAGAGCCCGCCGACGACGAGGTTCTGGGTCGGCGCGACCGGCGCGGGCGTGCCGATCCCTTCGCGCACGAAACGAGCGAAGGCGTGGATCAGCACGGCCGCGCCGCAGGCGACGAGCAGCACGCCGAGCGGCCACGCGCGTGACGGCTCGGCGTCCCAGTCGGTCAACAGCCACGGCATCACCCCCGCCACGACTCCCGGGGCCAGGGCGAAGAAGAGGGCGCTGCCGAGGGCTGGTCTCATGCCCCGTTCGTCTCGAGAAAGCCCGTGACGTTACGCAGGCGCCCGTCGGCCCCGACGGTGGCGAAGTCGGTGCCGGTGGCCACCGGCCCGCCGTCACCCACCAGCTGCCACGCGAAGCGCACGACGTCATTGTGCGCGTCCGGCCCGAACGACAGCTCGAAGCGATGGCCCGGGAACTGTTGCTGGGCGGCGCCGATCATGCCGGTGATGCCGTCGGTGCCCTCGCCCGACATCAGCGGGTCCAGGTAGCGGGCGTCGTCGGTGAAGGCCTGGGTGACGAGCTCGCGCCGGCGGGCGGTGTCGCCCTCGTTCCAGGAGGCGATGTAGGCGTCGACGACGGCGTTGATGGTGTTGGTCATGGTCAGTAAAGTGCCAGCAGTAGGTAACGAAGACAATTACCTCAGACGTAATGGGAATCGGCCCACTCCTCAAGACCTGGCGCACCAAGCGCCGCCTCAGCCAGCTCGACCTCGCGCTCGAGGCCGGCGTCTCCACGCGCCACCTGAGCTTCCTCGAGACCGGCCGCTCACGGCCCAGCGAGCAGATGGTCCTGCACCTCGCCGAGCAGCTCGAGGTGCCGTTGCGCGAGCGCAACCGGATGCTCCTCGCCGCCGGCTACGCGCCGGTCTATTCGCAGCGGAGCCTCGACGAGATCGGCCCGGTCAAGGACGCCCTCGACCAGCTCCTGCGCAGCCACGAGCCGTTCCCGGCGATCGTCGTCGACCGCGGCTGGAACGTCGTCGCCGCCAACGCGGCGATCCCGATGCTCACCGCGGGCGCGGCGGCGCACCTGCTCGAGCCGCCGATCAACGCCCTGCGGTTGACGCTGCACCCGGAGGGGATGGCGCCGCGGATCGAGAACCTCGGCGAGTGGCGCGCCCACCTGCTGCGCGACCTGGAGCTGCAGGTCGACCACGACGAGGCGCTGCTCGAAGAGCTCCGCGGATACCCCGGCCCCACCGGCGAGCCGGCGTCGCATGAGGTCTTCGTCCCGCTGAAGATCGACGGCCTGAGCTTCCTCAGCACCCGCACGACGTTCGCCACCGCCCTCGATGTCACCGTCTCCGAGCTGGCGATCGAGGCGTTCTTCCCGGCCGACGAGAAGACGGCTCAGGTGTTGTCGAGGTGATGCTCCAAGAGATCGAGCCGGTCCGCCCAGTAGCGGCGGTAGGGCGCGAGCCAGCGGTCGACCTCCGCCAGCGGCGCGGGATCGAGCCCGTACCAGCGCTTCTGCGCGTCGATCCGCACGCGCACCAGCCCGGCCTCGCGCAGCACCCGCAGGTGCTTGGACACGCCGGGCTGACTCAGCCCGAGATCCTCGACGAGCTCGTTCACCGACCGCTCGCGCTCGCGCAGCAGGTCGAGGATCCTCCGGCGGCTGCGGTCCGTGAGCACGTCGTAGACCTCCATAACCGCTAAGGCATATTACTCTCGCCGGTGATCAACCGGGTGCCGCGGCCGTGCGTCAGGAAGCTGAAGCCCCAGCGGATGAACACCAGCAGGCGGTTCTGGAACCCGACCAGGTAGAAGAGGTGGATCCCGAGCCACAGCGCCCAGGCCGGGAAGCCCCACGCCCGGATGTGCGGCGGCAGCTCGGCGACCGCGCGGCCGCGGCCGATCGTCGCCAGGTTGCCCTTGTCCTTGTACTTGAACGGGCCGACGTCCTTGCCGCGCAGGCGCCCCTTGATCAGCTTCGCGGCGTAGCGCCCCATCTGCATCGCCACCGGGGCGACGCCGGGCAGCGCCTGGGCGCCGCGAACCTGGACCATGTCGCCGATCGCGAACACCTCCGGGTGTCCGGGGAGCGTCAGGTCGGGCTCGACGAGCAGGCGCCCGATGCTGTCGGTCTCGGCGCCCGACGCTTCGCTCAGCATGGTCGACACGCCTGAGGCGAGCACGCCCGCGGCCCAGATCACCGTCGCCGAGCTGATGTGCTCGTCGCCGATCGTGACGCCGTCGGGCGTGATGTCGGTGACGAGCGCGTTGAGCTTCACCGTCACGCCCAGGTTGACCAGCGAGTGCTCGGCGCGCTTGGACAGCTTGGGCGGGAAGGCCGACAGCACGCGATCGCCGGCCTCGACCAGCAGCACCTTGGTCTTCGTGGTGTCGATGTTGCGGAAGTCACGACGCGTGTCGCGCGCGATCTCGGCGATCTGGCCCACCATCTCCACGCCGGTCGGCCCCGCGCCGACGGCCACGAACGTCAGCTGGCGGTCACGCTCGGCCTCGGTCTCGGCCAGCTCGGCCGCCTCGAACGCCCGGAGGATCTGCGCGCGGATGTGCAGCGCGCCCTCCAGCGACTTCAGCTCCGCCGCGTGCTCCTGCCACTGCGGGTGGCCGAAGTAGTTGTACTTCGAGCCCCCGCCGACGATCAGCGTGTCGTATTCGAGGGTCTCGTCGCCCGCCGGCGTCCGCAGGCTCACGTGCCGGGCGTCGAGGTCGAATCCCGTCGCCTCGGCCAGCATCACCTTCACGTTGTCCTCGCCGCGGAAGATGGCCCGCAACGGGTAACAGACCTCGCCGGCCGCGAGCGCCCCTGTCGCCACCTGGTAGGCCAGCGGCTGGAAGAGGTGGAAGTTGCGCCGGTCGACAAGCGTGATCTCCACGTCGCCGTTCTTGAGATGCAGTGCGGCCTGGAGCCCTCCGAAGCCGCCACCCACGATGACTACGCGATGCATTGGGGTAGAGACTATGCATGTCTTTCGGTATTGCGATCCTCCGCGCCGTCGTCGGCGGCCTCTTCATCGGCCACGGGCTCCAGAAGCTCCTCGGCAAGTTCGGCGGTCATGGCCTCGCGGGCACGGCCGGATTCTTCGAATCGCTCGGCCTGCGGCCGGGCAAGATGCACGCCACCGCGGCGGGCGCGGCCGAGGCGGGCGGCGGCGCGCTGCTGCTGGCGGGTGCCGCGACCCCGCTCGGCGCCGCGGCCGTGACCGGCACGATGACGGTGGCGATCAAGACCGTCCATGCCCCCAAGGGGCCGTGGGTGACCGAGGGCGGCTACGAGTACAACCTCGTCCTGATGGCCTCGGTGTTCGCGATCACCGCCGCTGGCCCGGGGGCGTTCGCGATCGACCGCCGCCAGTGGGGCACGGCGTGGGCGGTGGCGCAGCTGGCCGCGGGCGTCGGCGGCGGGCTGGCGATGGTGAAGTTCGCGCGGTCACAGCCGGAGCGCACGGGTCGCTTCACCCGCGAGGCCGAGCCGGCCGTCAGCGAATCGATCGCTCACTGAGCTCCAGCGCCTGGGCGGCGTTGTCGCGGGTCACGAAGTTCGGGCCCGTGGCGACGACGTCGTTCTGCGCGGGGAGGATGCCGTAGCGGGCGCGCAGCGCGAGCATCTCGATCGGGAGGTAGCCCTCCAGGTAGGGCTGTTGGTCCACGGCGAAGCCGATCCGCCCCGCCAGGACGGCCTTCAGCACGTCGGGGCCGAGGTCGAACGTGCCGATCTTGACCGACAGCCCCTCCAGGCCGCGCGCGGCGGCGAGGCCGCTGATCGAGTTGGTCGCCAGCACCCCGTCAGCCTGGGCCGAGGCGACGGAGCGGGCGATCAGGGCGGGGGCGTCGGGGTCCTCGTCGTCGACGAACATGCTGCGGGCACGACCGCCCGCCTCGCGCATCGCCTTGGCCATCCCGGCGCAGCGGGCCTTGGTGCCGTCGTTCTCGCGGTCCTGATTGAGGCACAGGGCGTTGCGGACGCCCGCGGCGGCGAGGCGCTTCCCGGCCTCGTAGCCGGCACGGCTCTCCACCTGCCCGACGTGGGCGAGCACGCCGAGCGAGCGGTACTCGTCGCTGCCGGAGTTGATCGAGACGACCGGGATGCCGGCGGCCACGGCGCGCCGGATCGCGGGCGCGAGCCCGGTGTTCGGGATCGAGACGACCAGCCCGTCGGGCTTGGTCGCGACCGCCTGGTCAATGAGCTCGCTCATCCGCGGCACGCTGAAGACGTCGGGGGACCTGTAGTCGACGAGGACGTCCAGGCGGCGCGCGGCGGAGTCGACGCCGTTGCGGATGATCGCCCAGAACTTGCTCGACGCGGGACCGTGGGTGACGACCGCGATCCGCACCGCGCCGTCGGTCACCGGCGCGCCCGGCGTGGGCGCGGTCGTGGAGGCGCCCCGGACCTGCACGGTCGGCTCGCGCACGACCTCGGTCCCGCCGCAACCGGCGAGCACGAGGCAGAACAGGACGATCAGGCGCTTCATTCGAGCACCGGAAGCCTCGCGCGCAGACGGGTCCCGTGTCCAGGGGGCGAGTCGATCTCGAGCGTCCCGCCCACCGCGGCGACGCGGTCCTGCAGGCCGCGGATGCCGCTGCCCGCGGAGGGATCGACGCCGCCGACACCGTCGTCGGCGACCTCGACGAGCAACTCCTCGCCCACGCGCCGCACTTGCACCGTGGCGCTCGACGCCTCCGCGTAGCGCGCCACGTTGGTCAGCGCCTCGGCGATCAGGAAGTAGGCGGCGGCCTCGATCGACGGCGGCAGCCGCTCCTCGACCTCGGCGTCCGCGGTGACCGGCACGGCCGCGCGGTCGGCCAGCGACTGGATCGCCGGCGCCAGGCCGCGATCGGTGAGGATCGCGGGGTGGATGCCGCGGGCGAGCTCGCGCAGCTCCGCGAGCGCGGTCGCCAGCCGGGCGGAGAGCTCGTCGATCTGCGGGTCCTTCAGCCGCGCCTTGAGCAGGCGCAGGTCGAGCGCGAGCGAGACGAGCTGCTGCTGCGCCCCGTCGTGCAGGTCGCGCTCGATCCGGCGGCGCGCGGCGTCGCCCGCCTCGATGATCCGCAGCCGCGACAGCCGCAGCTCCTCCACCCGCGCCTGCAGGTCGGCCTTCAGGCGCTCGTTGTCGATCGCCAGCGAGGCAGCCGCCGCGGCCGCCATCACGAGCTCGGGGCTGGTGTCGAGCGACGCGTCGTGGATGATCGCCGCGAGCCGGCGGCCGTCGCGGTCGACGGCCGTCCAGGCGCGCCCTGAACCGGGCTCCGGCAGCTCGACCGGGTGGCCGAGCTCGTCGACGAACGTCCGGCGGTCGGGCAGCCAGTAGACGATCGTCACGGTGCGGTCGCCGAGGCTCTCGGCCAGCATCTCGCGCACCGGCCCGCCCGGCGCCATGCGGGGGATCAGCAGCGCGTGCGAGCTCACGGCGAGCACGCGGTACAGGGTCTCCAGCGCCGCCAGCGCGAGCGCGCCGGTGGGGAGGGCGAGGAGCAGCAGGACCACGCCCAGCGTCGGCCCGAGCGTCCACGGGCCGACGTAGTCGACCTCCGGCGAGCCGGCGATGCCACCCACGCCCAGCTGCAGCATGAGCGCGAACAGGAACACCGGGATGAGCGCGACGACCACGATCGCGGCGAACAGGAAGGGCCGCAGCGCGAGGTGGGTGGCGGTGCGCCACAGCGTGCGGTCGCTGAGCAGGTAGAGCGAGCGCCGGATCGCGCCGCCGGCGCCGAGGACGGTGCGCGGGATCGGTGGGACCTGCGCGCCGAGCCAGCGGTTGGCCGCGCGACGATCCAGGCGTTCGAGCGCCCGGCAGAACGTCGCCGCGGCGAGCAGCAGCGGCAGCCCGATCCCGGCCACGCTCAGCGCGGCGCCGAGGGTCAGCGCGGCCACGGCGGGCAGGGCGAGGAGCGTCACCGGGAGCGTGACCGCCAGGTAGGCGATCGCGTGCCCGGCGCGGGCGAAGCGGCCGTCGAGCTCGAGGTCGGCGATCAACTCGTGCCCTCCACGGTGACGTCGCCGGAGGTCGAGAGCGCCTGGACGGAGTAGGGCGCGGAGTCGTCGTCGATGACGCCGCGCACGTGCTCGTCCCCGGACGCGCTCTCGGCGTCGATGTCATAGCGGCCGGCCAGCAGTGAGGCGGCGATGTCGCCCGATCCGGTCCGCAACGTGGTCTGCGGCGGTGCGCAGATCGCGGCGAGGGTGATCGCGCCTTCGCCGGCGCGGGCGTCGAGCGCGTTGCCGCAGTACCCGGCGATCTCGATCGCCCCGCTGCTCGTCGCGAGCTTGGCGGTTCCGCGGTAGCCGCGCAGCGTGACGTTCCCGCTCGTCGTGCGGATGTCGAGCGCGACGTTGTCGGGCACGACCACGCGGTAGGCGACCGCGCAGCGCGCCAGCATCGACGTCGGGCAGCGCGAGGTGACCTTGAAGACCCCGGCGCTCACGATCTTGGCGGTCCGGGGCACCCGCCCGAACGCGTATCGCTCGGTGCGCCTGACCTCGACCTCGTCGCGCTTGCCGCCGCCGACGATCGTGATGTCGCCGGCGTCGAGGTCGAACGCGAGGCTCTGCAGCGCGCCGGTCACGGGATAGGACACCACCCGGCGCTCGCGGCTCGCCAGGCCGCCGGTCACGAGCGCGACAAGACTGCCCACCACCAGGAGGGCCGAGATCGCCACGACACGGCCCCAGGGCGACAAGCGCATCGGCGCGCACCCTACCTACGGGCCTGGCTCGTGGCCAGGCCGAGCCTGGCCCACGTGGTCTATGGGCCAGGCCGTGCGGTTTCAGGCATCCCGTGGCGCCGCCGCTGACAGCTGTCAGATGGCGAAGCGCAGCGTGCGGCGGTGCGTGGAGCGGCGCTCGGCCTTGTGGAGCTGGCGGGCGCGCGCGCCCAGCAGGAGCACCGCGTCGGCGGAGGGACGGAGCGGGTCGGCGATCGCGTGGCCGTCCTCGAGCGAGAACGCGGCCCAGAGCTCGTTGCCCACCTCGGCGAGCAGCAGGTCGCCGCTGGGGACCGTGCTGGAGTCCAGGGCGGCCAGCCGCAGGACGGCGGCCGCATCCTCGTGACGGGCCTGGCGAATCCGCAGCGGAGCGTGGGTCACCGGGATCTCCTTGTGTCGTGTCAGCTGGTTGAACATGAGTTCATTCTCGTGCTGAGACGGACCCCTTACATCAGGCGGATGGTGCGGACTAAGGCCCCGGATCCCTTACTTTTCGCGGCATGATTGCTGTGGTCACGGGGGCCGGCTCAGGCATCGGCCGGGCGGCCGCTCAGGCGCTGCTCCGAGAAGGGTTCAGCGTCGTCGTCGCAGGGCGCCGCGAGGGGGCTCTGGCCGAGACGATCGCGGGCTTCGACGACGCGCTCGCGGTGCCGACGGACGTCACCTCGCCGGCCTCGGTGGACGCGCTCTTCGCGCGGGTCCTGGAGCGGTTCGGGCGGGTCGACCTGCTGTTCAACAACGCGGGGATGGGGGCGCCGGGCGGTGTCGGCGAGCTGGCCTTCGAGGACTGGCAGCGGGTGGTCGACACGAACCTCACCGGCACGTTCTTGTGCGCGCAGGCGGCCTTCCGGGCGATGGCGGCGCAGGAGCCGCGCGGCGGGCGGATCATCAACAACGGCTCGATCTCCGCCTCCACGCCGCGGCCGTTCGCGATCGCCTACAACGCGACCAAGCACGCCGTGACCGGGATCACGAAGTCGATCTCGCTGGAGGGGCGGGCGTTCGACATCGCCTGCGGGCAGATCGACATCGGCAACGCCTCGACCGAGATGACCGAGCGGATGAGCGGCGGCGTGCCACAGGCGGACGGCTCGCTGAAACCCGAGCCGACGATGGACGTGGAGAACGTCGCGCGGGCGATCCTCTAC
Organism: Solirubrobacter soli DSM 22325; assembly: GCF_000423665.1. GTDB lineage: Bacteria > Actinomycetota > Thermoleophilia > Solirubrobacterales > Solirubrobacteraceae > Solirubrobacter > Solirubrobacter soli. The sequence continues at coordinate 136,533 of NZ_AUIK01000016.1, forward strand.
ATGGCGTCACTCCCGCTCGACGCCAACGTCCAGTACATGACCGTGATGGCGACGAAGATGCCGTACGTGGGTCGCGGCTGAGGAAGATACTTGCCCGGTGGAGCACCGGGCCATCATCGGGCGCGAGGTGCCGCTGCGAACCCTCGACGAGGCGCTCGCGGCTCCACCGCGCGTCGTGCTCGTCTCCGGCGAGGCGGGGATCGGCAAGACGCGGCTGGTCGCGGAGGTCGAGGCGACCGCGGGGTGGCTGGTCCTGCACGGCGAATGCGTCGAGTTCGGGGGCGAGGAGCTCGCGTTCGCGCCGGTCGTCGCGGCGCTGCGGGATCTGCCCGCCGATTGGCTGGCCGACTGGCTCGACGGCCTCTCGTCGGAGGCTCGCGGCGCGCTGGCCGCGGTGTTGCCGCGCGAGACGCCGGGAGGCGGCGGTCCGGGCCGTGTGCTCGAGCTGGTCCTCGACCTGTTCACGGCGCTCGACCGCCCGGTCCTGCTGGTGCTGGAGGACATCCACTGGGCGGATCCCTCGACGCTCGCGCTGCTGGCCTTCCTCGCCCGCAACCTCCGCTCCCAGCGGATGGTCGTGCTCGCGACGTACCGGGTCGATGACGAGCTGCCGGCCGCCGTGCGGCGCCTGGTGGGGGAGCTGCGGCGGCGGCGCGCCGTCGTCGCGATCGAGTTGGCGCCGCTGACCCGCGACGACGTCGCCCGCCAGCTCGAGGCCATCGCGGGCGGGCCGGTGCCGGCAGCGTTGGCCGACGAGGTCCACGCGCGGGCGGGCGGCAATCCGTTCTTCGTGGAGGAGCTGTTCGCGGCCGATTCGGCAACGACGCTCGCCGAGGCCGTGCTGGCGCGGGTCGCTCGGCTCGATCAGGGCGCATTGTCGGCGCTCGCCGCAGCGGGCGGGCGCGCGTCCTTCGCGCTGCTCGAGGCGCTCGGCGTCGCGCCCGACGCGATCCGCGCCGCCGTCGACGCCGGCGTGCTCGTCCGTGAGCGCGAGGGGGTCGCGTTCCGGCACGGGCTGATCGGCGAGGTGGTGTACGAGCGGCTGCTGCCGAGCGAACGCGTCTCGCTGCACCGGGCGATCGCGGCCGAGCTCGACGATCCCGCGCAGCGCGCGCACCACTGCCAGCGGGCCGGCCTGCGGGCGGAGGCGCTGGAAGCGTCGATCGAGGCCGGGCGCCGCGCCGCGGCGGTGTTCGCGTACGCGGAGGCGGCGATGCACTTCGAGCGCGCGCTCCAGTTGGGGCCGCCGACCGTCGATCTGCTCGACCGCGCCGCGCAGGCGGCGCGCCACAGCGGCGATCCCGAGCGGGCGGTCGCGCGCTGCCGCGAGGCGCTCGCGCTCGAAGCCGAGCCGGGTCGGCGCGCACGGCTGTACGAGCGGCTCGGCGAGTACCAGTTCTGGGACGACTCGGCCGCGCTCGCGTGCTACGAGGAGGCGCTGCGGCTGGCGCCCGGCGATCCGCGGGTGCTGGCGGCCAAGGGCCACGCGCTGATGGGGCTGCGGCGCTGGGAGGAGTCCCGCGCCTGCTGCGAGGCCGCGCTCGACGCGGGCGCCGCGCCGCGGATCACGCTCGCGGTCGTGCTCACGTTCCTCGGTGACGCGGAGGCGGGTGAGGCGCACGCGCGCCGTGCGCTCGAGCTCGCGGCGTCGGGGGAGGAGACCGCCCGCGCGTACCTGCACCTCGGTGAGGTCCTGCGCGTGCGCGGGGACCACGCGGGCGCGCTGGCGGCGATGGTCGACGGCGAGCGCGAGGCCGCGCGGCTCGGGCTGCGCGGCTCCTTCGGGCACTTCATGTACGTCAACGGCGCCGACGACCTGCTGCGGCTGGGACGCTGGGACGAGGCCGCCACGCGGGTACGGGAGGCGGCGCGGATGGACCTCTCGCGGACCGCGAGGCCGTTGCGGCGCGGAATCGCCGGCCAGCTCTTCGTGGCGCGGGGCGAGCTCGAGGCGGCGCGGGCCGAACTCGACGCGGCCGCCGACGACGACCTGCCCGCCGAGTTCCGGACGCCGCTGGCGACGGCGCGGGCGATGCTCGCGCTCGCCGAGGGGAACCCGGTCGCCGCGGCGGTGCACGTCGACGGCGCGCTCGGGGGCGTCGAGGACCCGTTCTACACGGCGCCGCTGTACGCGCTGGGCGTGCGCGTCGAGGCCGAGCTGGCCGAGCGGGAGCGGGCTCACCGGCGGGCGCCGGGCTTCGAGCGCGCGCACGCGCTGCTCGCGCACCTGGAGGCGCTCGCGGGGCCGCCGGACTCCGTGGCGCACCTCGCGCTGGCGCGCGCCGAGGCCGCGCGGGTCGCCGGTTCGCCCGCGCCGGAGCTGTGGGAGCGGGCGGCGACGTTGTTCGACGCTCTGGCGGAGCCGTATCCAGCGGCGTACGCGCGGGTGCACGGCGCGGAGGCGACGCTGCTCGCGGGCGGCGCGAAGGCGGCCGCCGCGGAGGTCCTCGGCGCGGCGCGGGAGGTCGCGGAGTCCCTCGGGGCGGTCCCGCTGCGGGACGCCGCCGAGGCGCTCGCGCGGCGGGCGCGGCTGGACATGCGCGCGGCGCCGCCGGCCGCGGTGGACGAGGATCACGCGGGATTGACATCGCGCGAGGTCGAGGTCCTGCGGCTGCTGGCCGACGGGTTGACCAACCGCGAGATCGGCGAGCGGCTGTTCATCAGCTCCAAGACCGTCGGCGCGCACATGGCGCACATCTACGCCAAGCTCGGCGTGCACTCGCGCGTCGAGGCGGCTGGGCGTGCGCGACAGCTCGGGGTCTGAGCGATCCACCAAGGGCTGGATCGGCCTCACCCCATGGGGGCGGCAGGTGGGCACCTTGGGCGGGTCGTGAAGGGGCGTCCGCGAGAGGAACGTGCAGCGCGTCACCGGCGTTCACAAGGGACGCCGGACGATCAGGAAGGCCCCTCATGTCCTCCACCACGATCGGGCGTCTGTGCGCAGCCGCCGCGGTCTCGCTCGCCCTGTTCGTCGTCGCCACCGGCGCGACGCCCGCGGGCGCCCAGACGCACGCGAAGGTCCAGGCGCACGCATAAGTAGGGCGTTGCCGGCCGCGAAGATCGAGCGTTCGCCCGATGTGCGCCTGGGCGGGCGTCCATAGCGTCGCGACCATGCGCCCCTCTCTCCTCAGCCTCGCCGCCGCCGTCAGTGGCACGGCGGCGGCGCTGGTCTCCGCGGCGCCCGCACTGGGCGCCGACGCCATCTACGGCGGACCGACAAGGTCCGGTGCGCCGATCGTCGTCAAAGCCGACTCCAAGGCGCAACGCCTGAAGTCGGTCACGCTCTACTGGTCCGCCAAGTGCGGCGACGGAAGCTTCTTCGACGGCGGCGGGCAGCTGACGCCGGCCGTGCCGGTCGAAGGCTTCGCGCCCGGAAGGCGCGAGCTCGCCGTCTCCCGCAACGCGAAGGGCCGCTTCGAGGGCCAGCAGATGTACGCCCTGGACGGCGGAGCCAACATCGCCGTCATCCAGGTCAAGGTGGCCGGCAAGCTCGCCGCCAAGCGGGCCAGTGGCACGCTGTCGGCGATCATCAAGATCGCGGACAAGGCCACGAGCGCGGAGGTCACCTCCTGCCAGTTCGACACGTCCTGGGTCGCCACCCGCAAGCCGGGCACCATCTTCGCCGGCACGACGTCACAGGACCGCCCGATCGTCCTGAACACCTCCACCACGGTGGTCAACGACGTGATCACCGCCTGGTCCGCTCCGTGTGGCGGGGACGCCGGCTACTTCAGCGGCCCCGATCACTGGGGCGGATTCAAGATCAAGTCCACCGGCAGCTTCGGCAATCCCTTCAGCAACGACGCGACCGACCCGGACGGCACGAAGGTCCACTGGGACTACGCCGTCGCGGGCAAGGTGCGCCGCGCGGACGCGAAAGGCACCCTCCAGGTGAAGGTCACCACGACCGACCCGGCCGGCGCCGTCACGTCCTGCGACTCCGGGAACGTGACCTGGAAGGCCGCCACCGGCTGATGCGCCAATAAAAGGCCAAGGATGCGCCAAGCTCGCGTCGGCACAGTCCCGTCCGCGGCGGGCAGCTCCCCCCCGAGCCTGCCCGCCGCATACTCGTCGGATGTGGGCTTACGCGATCAGCGCTCCCGGCCGCTTGGAGCGCGTCGAGGTGGACCGGCCGTCGGCGGGTGAGGGCCGCGTGCTCGCGCGGCTGCTCGCGGGCGGCATCTGCGGCTCGGACCTGCCGTCGTTCATCGGCCGCCGCAACACGTTCGTCGACTTCTACGGCGAGCCCGGCTACCCGCTGCACGAGGTCGTCGGCGAGGTCGTGGGCGGCGCGCTGCCCGTGGGCACGCGGTTCGTCGGCTGGGCCGAGCACCATCTCGGCCTCGCCGAGTACTTCGTCGCGCGGGTCGACGCGATCACGCCGATCCCGGACTTCACCGACGTGCAGGCGACGGTCGTCCAGCCGCTCTGCACCGTGCTCCACCAGCTCGACCGGGCGGGTGACGTGCGTGGAGCGCGGGTGGCCGTGGTGGGCCAGGGGTCGATCGGGCTGCTGTTCTCGCACGCGTTGAAGGCGCGGGGCGCGGCGTGGGTGACGGGGGTGGACCGGGTGGATCGGTCGGACGTCTCTGCCGCCTTCGGGGTCGACGAGGCCGTCTGCGAGGACGCGGCGGCGTGGTCTTCGGTGAGCGGCGACGCATTCGACCTGGTCGTCGAGGCGGTCGGCCACCACGCGGGCCCGCTCGAGGCCGCCGTGACCGCGCTGGCACCCCACGGCACGGTGCTCGCGTTCGGCGTCCCGGACGAGAGCCACTACGCGTTCCCGTTCAGGACGTTCTTCCGCAAGCACGCGACGCTGATCGCGGGCGCGGCCACCGATCGCGCCAACGCCCTGGCGCGCGCCCACGCCTACCTGCTCGAGCACCGCGCGCTCCTGGACCCGTACGTCACCACCGTCGTCGGGGTCCACGAGGCGCAACGGGCCTTCGAAACCGCGCTCGTCCCGTCGGCGGGGCGGATCAAAGTCGTCCTTGATGGCAGCATGTAGCCGTGGCCGAGCGATTCACCGCCGTGCTCCACGAACGACACGTCGTCGTGCCGCTCGACGTCCGTGCACTGTGGGGCGAGGCACGCCCACCCGTCAAGGGGACCGTGAACGGCGTCGAGTACCGCTCGCGCCTCTCGGTCTACGGCGGCGAGACCATGCTCGGCCTCACGAACGCGTTCCGTGCGGAGGCGGGCATCGCGGCGGGTGACGAGGTCGAGGTGACGATGGAGCGCGACGACGCGCCGCGCGAGGTCGAGGTCCCGCCGGCGTTGGGGCGACGACTCGACGGCGATGACACCGCGCGCGCCGCCTTCGAGAAGCTCTCCTTCACCCACCGGCGCGAGTACGCGAACTGGATCGCCGAGGCCAAGAAGGAAGCGACGCGCGAACGGCGCGCCGGCAAGGCGATCGAGATGTTGCGCGAGGGCGTTAAGACACCAGGCTGAACGCGGCCTCGGCCGAGTCGGTCAGCTCGAGACCGTCGGGCGAGTCGACCCACATGTAGGCGTCGTGCTCGTCGGAGAGCGTGACCGTGCCGATCGCGCTGGTGATGTAGACGTGCTCACGGACGCGGCGGCCGCGCGGGGAGATCATCTCGCGGCAGGAGACGCGGCGGCCCTGGGCGAGCATCAGGCCGGTCTCTTCCTCGAGCTCGCGGGCGAGGGCCTTCATCACGCGCTCGCCGCGGTCGACCTTGCCGCCGGGGAGCTCCCACAGGCCGGGCATCGTGTCCCACGAGGCGCGGCGGACGAGCAGCACCTTGCCGTCGGACTCGACGATCGCGCGGGCGACCGAGAGGTCGATCCGGGTCTTCGTGAACGTCGGCATGCCTTGGTGATCGGCAGCGACGCTCTTGAGCCTGAGCGACCGATGGTCAGCGAATGTACTTGCGCGCCCGTCGCGGGCCGACCGGTTAGCGTGCAGGGCGATGACTTGGACCAGCCGCGAGATCCGGCTCGCTTCACGCCCGGTCGGCGAGCCCCAGCTGTCCGACTTCGAGCTCGCTGAGGTCGAGATCGGCGATCCGGACGACGGCGAGGTCGTCGTCCGCAACACGTTCATGTCGGTCGACCCGTACATGCGCGGGCGCATGAACGACGCGCCGTCCTATCAGCCGCCGTTCCAGCTCGGCGCGCCGCTGGAGGGCGCGGCGGTCGGGGAGGTCGTCGCGTCGCGCCACGAGCGCTTCGCCGAGGGCGACGTCGTGACCCACCAGCTCGGCTGGCGCGAGTACGCGAAGGTCTCGCGCGGCCTGCGGAAGGTCGCTGCGGAGGGCATCCGGCCGAGCGCCTTCCTCGGCGTGCTCGGCATGCCCGGCCTGACCGCCTACGTCGGGCTGCTCGACATCGCCGAACTGCGCGAGGACGACGTCGTGTTCGTCAGCGGCGCGGCGGGCGCGGTCGGCTCACTCGTCGGCCAGATCGCGAAGCTGCGCGGGCACACGGTGATCGGCTCGGCGGGCACCGCGGAGAAGGTCGCCTGGCTGCGGGAGATCGGCTTCGACGCCGCGTTCGACTACCACGACGGCGTGAAGGACCAGCTCAAGGCCGCCGCTCCGGACGGCATCGACGTCTACTTCGACAACGTCGGCGGCGAGCATCTGGAGGCCGCGATCAGCCGGCTGCACACCCACGGCCGCGTCGCCCTGTGCGGGATGATCTCCGCCTACAACGCGACCGAGCCGCCGGCCGCGCCGCGCAACCTCATCCAGGCCGTCGGCAAGCGCCTGACCCTGCGCGGCTTCATCATCCTCGACCACTTCGACCGGCTGCCGGCGTTCCTCGGCGAGATCGCCCCGGCCGTCGCCGCCGGCGAGATCAAGTTCCGCGAGACGATCGTCGAGGGTGGCGTCGACGCTGCCCCGCAGGCCTTCCTAGACCTGCTCCACGGGGCGAACGTCGGCAAGATGCTCGTAGCGGTCGGGTAGCAGCGCGCAGACCTCGACGCGGTTGTCGTGGAAGATCGCGCCGCCGGCCATGTCGGCGTCGCGCTCCTCGACGGTCGCGTTGACGTTCGCGCCGCCGCGGACGTGCTTGAGCCAGTAGCCCTTGGTCGAGGCGATCACGCCGGGCCGGACGCGGTCGGAGACCTCGACGTCGGCTTCGAACCCACCGCGCGCGTTGTGCACGTACGCGCGGTCGCCGGTGCACAGGCCGCGCTTGGACGCGTCCTCCGGATGGATCTCGATCCTCGGGCCGCCGGCCTTCTTCATCAGGTCCGGCTTGTTGGCGAACATCGAGTTCAGGAACCAGTGGCTCGCGGGGGCGATCAGCGCCAGTGGCGCGTCGCCGGTCTGGGCGGGCGGGACGTAGCCCGGGAGCGGGTCGTGGCCGTCCTCTCGGGCCGTCGTACTGAAGAACTCGAGCTTGCCCGAAGGGGTCGGGAAGCCGTCGGTGAAGGGGACGTAGGGCGTCGGGTAGTCCAGGCGCATCGAGCCGTGCTCGACCAGGTGGTCGTAGTCGTCGCCGAGCAGCGTGCGGGCCATCGACTCGTCGTCCTCGTAGAGCGCGGGCTCGGTCAGGCCCATCGCCTTGGTCAGCCGCCGGAACGTCTCGGTGGTCGAGAGCGCCTCGCCGGCGGGTGCGACCGCGGGCCGGTTGAGGTGCACATACATGTGCCCGTAACCGTCATTGACATCGAGATGCTCGGTCTGCATCGTCGCGGGGAGGACGATGTCGGCGTAGTCGACGGTGTCGGTCGGGAACTGCTCCATCACGACCGTGAACAGGTCCTCGCGCATGAGGCCTTGGCGGACGCGGTTGGAGTCCGGGTTGCTGCTCATCGGGTTGGCGCCGTAGATGACCAGTGCGTGGACGTCGTCCTGCGCCAGGTGCTTGCCCATCAGTGTCATCGAGAGCGTGCGGACGGGTTCGGTGAGCAGGTCGTCCCTGAAGATCTCGTGGATCGGCGGCGCGAATCGCCCGCTCGTGCTGTACGACGCGCCGCCGCCCGGGTACTGCCAGTCGCCGGTGACGCCGGGCAGCGCGTAGAGGAGCCTGAGCGCGTTGCCGCCGCCCGCGTGGCGCTGCATGCCCATCGTGCAGCGGATGCCGGTCGGGCGGGTGGTGGCGATCCGCTCGCCGAGCGCGACGATCGTCGCCTCGTCGATGCCGGTGATCTCGGCGGCTTGTGCGGGCGTGAAGTCGAGGATGCGCTCTTTGAACTCCGGCCAGCCGACCGTGTGCTTCGCCAGGTACTCGCGATCCTCGGCGCCGCGGCTGACGATCACGTTCAGCAGACCCAGCGCGAGCGCCGCGTCGGTGCCGGGGAGCGGCGCGATGTGCTCGTCCGCCTGCGCCGCCGTGCGCGTCCTCAACGGATCGATGGCGACGATGTGCGCGCCCTGCTTGCGCGCCTTGAGGATGAACTTCCACAGGTGGTGGCCGCTCGTGAGCGTGTTCGTGCCCCACAGCAGGATCAGCTTCGAGTGCTGGAACGTCTCCGGGTCCATCCCGGCCGCGGTGCCGGTGACGTAGGTCGCGCCCTGGCGGCCGGCGACGCTGCAGGCCGTCATGTCATGGCGCGAGGCGCCGAGCACGTTCCAGAGCCGCTGCCCCGCCCGCCCCTCGAGACCCTGCACGTACCCGAGCGTGCCCGTGCCCTGGAACGGCCAGATCGCCTCGCCACCGTGCTCGTCGATGGTGCGCCGGAGGTTGGTGGCGATCGTTTCGAGGGCCTCGTCCCAGCTGATCCGCTCGAACTTCCCCTCGCCCTTGGCGCCGACCCGCTTGAGCGGATGCAGGATGCGGTCCGGCGCTCGCGTGTGGTCGAGGTAGCCGTTGACCTTCGCGCACAACGCGCCCGCCGTGAACGGGTGCTCGCGGTTGCCCTTCAGGTTGACCGCACGCCCCTCGTCGTCGACCGTCACCACCCAGCTGCACCCATCAGGGCAGTCGAGCGGGCAGGCGCCGAAGACCTCGTGCATCCCCATCAGGCTACTTTGGCCCGTGGCCATGGACCTTCCTCCCCACGCCCGCGCAGTGCTGACCGGCCCGGACTTCGTCGCCCGCACCCTCGCCGTCCGCGAGCCCGACCCGCAGCGCGCCTGGATTCTCCGCCGCCCCCGGGCGGTCCGTCGTTCATTCGTCGAGACGGTGGTCGACGCGGGTGGCGACGAGGAGCGCTGGATGCTGCTCCAGGACGACGACACCCGCCAGTCCTATGTACGGGACGTGCTGCGGGGTGAGGATCTCCAGGCGAGTTGGCTGCTCGGCCAGGCTCGCGAGGTGCGCGAGTCCTACGTCGCCGAGGTGATCGACGCGCGGTAGCGCGGCCGGCCGAGCGTCGCCCGCAACGGCGGCGCCAGCAGGACCCCGAGGATCGCGAACTGCCACGCGAACAGGGCGAGCACCACGGACGCGTCCACGCCCACGCTTGAGAACTGCACGCCGCCGCGGGCGAACACGTACGCCGTGTACGCCTCCCACGCCAGCGCGATCAGGTAGATCACCCGCACCCGCGCGGCGACGCCCGCGACCAGCAGCACGTCGAAGGTGAGCTCTTCGAGCCCGCCGGTCCACATGCTGTCGGCGAGCGCCATCCACGCGAACCGGGTCGCGAGGAGGGCCGCCAGCAGGCCGACGCACAGATTGAAGCGAGGATTCCTGACCATTGCCGCGCCAGCGTAGGGGTCTCGCGCGCGCAGTCAAGTGTTCCTGGCCGATCGTCCGAGCGCAGCGGTCAGCGCTTGCAGGACCTTCTCAGGCCGGTGGTCGACGTCGGCCTCGGTGAACCGGATCACCGTGTAGCCCGCCGCGCGCAGGGCGGCGTCCTCGATGGCGTCGTCGACCCGCGTGCGGGCGCGGCGGTGACCGGGTCCGTCGATCTCGACGACGACCATCGGCCACGTGAAGTCGACCTCGAACCCGTTGACGTTCACGTTGTGTCGCGGCTGCGGGAGGCCGGCGCCGGCGATCAACTTGCGGAAGCGCTTCTCCAACCGGCTCCGCGAACCGGCGCTGCCGCTCAGGTGCAGGTCGATCGCGGCCTCGAGGACCTTGACGCCCCGGCGACCGTTGGCGCGGTCGAGCGCGGCGCGTGTCGCCGCCAGGTCGAACTTGCCCCAGTGGGCGGCCTCGTGGATGACGTGGGCGACGTCCTCGGCGTCTTCGTCGTCAGCCAGGTCGACCAGCGTTCGTGCGACCGTCGTGACCGGGATGCCGTTCACGACCGTGAGGTCGCGAGGATCGAGGTTCCGGCACGTGCGGACGCGGAGCCCCGGCTGCGTGCGGCGATGGCCTGGAACGATGATCTCCACCTCGCGAGGCGTTCGCTTCCCGACACCCAGGAGCACGGTGGCGCAGCGGCCGGCGAGTGCGGCGCCATGACCGCCCGCGAGCACCCCCGCCATCCACTCCCCCTCGCGCGACAGACGCGGATGGCCGTAGGCGTACACGCCGCGGTACTTCCGATGCAGGCGTCCGGAGCGCACCCATTTGGCGACGCCGGCCCGACTCAGCCCGAGTTGCGAGCTCTTGATCGCGCCGTGCTGTCTGGCGGCGATGGAGGGTGCTTCACGTTCGTTCACAGGGAGTGAACGTTCGTGCGTCACCCCCCGACGGATCTAGACGCGTTCGTGCCGAAAGACGCGCGGAACCGTTACAAAAGAGTGCACGCCCACGCTGAATGGAGAGCCCGAATGTCCTTCGACCCGTCCGGCCTGACCGCCTACGTCAACGGTGAGTTCGTCGATGCCACCAAGGCGTCGGTCTCGATCTTCGACCACGGCTTCCTCTACGGCGACGGCGTGTTCGAGGGGATGCGGGTGTTCGACGGCGGACTCTTCCGGGCGGAGCTGCACATGGCGCGGATCGCGCGGTCGGCGCGGACGATCGGGCTGACGGCGCCCGACGACCTGCTCGAGATCATCGGCGAGGTGGTGCGGCGGAGCGAGCTGCAGGACGCCCACGTGCGCCCGATCGTCGCGCGCGGCTTCGGCGGGCCCGGCATCGACCCGCGCAACTGCCCCGAACAGACCGTGATCGTGTCCGCGTACCCGTTCCCGCCGTTCCTCGGCGCCGACCCGATCAAGCTCTTCACCAGCGCTGTGGTCCGCAAGGCGCCGCGCTCGCTCGGCGCGCACGTCAAGTCGCTCAACTACCTCGACGCGATCGTCGCCAAGCAGCAGGCGGGCGAGCTGGGGATGCACGACGCGGTGATGCTCGACCACCTCGGCGCGGTCGCCGAGTGCACGGGGGCGAACCTCTTCATCGTCGTCGGCGACACCGTCGTCACGCCCACCACGCGGGCCGCGCTGCCGGGCATCACGCGCCGGACCGTGCTCGAGATCTGCGCCGAGGAGGGATTCGCCACCGAGGAGCGCGACGTCTGGCCCGCCGAGCTGCACTGCTGCGACGGCGCGTTCGTCTGCGGCTCCGGAGCGGGGATCGTCCCGATCGGGTCCTTCGACGGGCGCCCGGTCGTCCAGCCCGACCACCCGATCATCGCGCGCATCCAGGACGCCTACAAAGCGCGCACGCGTGCCGCCGCCTACCGGACGGAGCTCTACATTGCCGTCTCATGAGGTTCTTCGTCACGGTGCTGGCGCTCTTCGCGCTGCTCGCACCGCAGGCAGCAGCCGCCAAAAGCGGGCGAATCGAGACATTCGCCAAGCGCGACGCGCTCACCCACGGCATCGCGGGTGACGAGCGCTACGTCTTCGTCACCGAGCCAGGGATCGGCGTCCAGACCGCCGGCGCCCGCGTCGTCGCGCTCGACCGCGACACCGGGAAGGAGGTCGCCGCGTTCCCCGCGCCCGAAGGCGGCTTCAAACTCCCGTTCACGCTGCGCGTGCCGCGCTCCGGCCACCTGGTCGTCCTGGACAGCGGGGGGTTCCCGCCCGTCGGACCGCCCGTCGTCTACGACTACCGCTACAGCACCAAGCGCGGCGCGCTGAAGGCCACACTCACCCGCACGACGAGCTTCGCGGGCCTGCCGCTGGCGTTCGCCGAGGACGTCGAGGTGCTGCCGAACGGCGAGTACGTCGTCTCGGAGTCGATCTTCGGCGGCCTCTGGCTGATCGGCCGGGACGGCAAGATCCGCCGCGGCCTCGTCCCGGACGACGGGGCGCCGGCGCTGCCGGGCCTCGGGCCGTGCCAGTACACCGGCGGGCCGCTGATGGTCGGCGACCTCCCGTTCGCGGCGCCGAACGGCTTCCTGCCCGGCGCGGGCTCGCTCACGGTGCGTGGTCTCAACCTCTACCTCAGCTCGACATGTCACGGCGGCATTCAGCGCCTGCCGATCAGCGTGCTGCTCGATTCGGCCACGCCGGCGGCCGAGCGGGCGAAGAAGATCGTCGACGTCACGCCGAAGATCAACCCGATCGAGAGCCTCAAGGGGATCACCTTCAACCGCTGGGATCCGAAGGACCCGTGGATCTACTCGGGCGACCCGTTCAGCCTCAAGCTGATCCGCGTCAACTCGCTCACCGGCAAGCGCCAGGTCCTGAGTGACGACGCCCGGCTGTTCAACTTCACGGTCGGCGCGGCGTTCCTGCCGCCGAAGCGCCACGGTCAGAAGAACCCGCTCGTGACGACGTCCGACCAGGAGTACCGGTGGGCGCCGACCAACGCCGCGATCACGGCCGACGCGTTCCAGCTGCCGTTCATCATGGCCGAGTACTGGCCGAAGCGCTAAAGCGTCCGCAGACGGGTCAGCACGGCGTCGAGCGCGGTGCTGACCTCGTCATAGACCCCGGCCTCGGTGAGCGTGCGCTGGAAGTGCTCGTTGATGCCGCCCACGGTGGCGTGCTCGCGGGCGAGGTGCGCGAAGTCGTGGCTGGTCTCGACCGCGTCACCGAGGGCGGCGAACACGGCGGCGAGGTAGCGGCTGGCGTCGTCGGCCGCCACGCCCTGTCGGGTCAGCCACCCGCTGACGGTCCGCAGGAACTCGAAGTGGGCCGCCATCGTGGCGCTGGCGACCGCGAACCCGTCGTAGGCCTCGATGTCGGGGACCTCGACCGCGCTCCCGAGCCGGTCGAAGAGCGCCCTCGCGATCGGTTGCGGCGGATGGATGGGCGTCACGCCGGAGTGGCGGGCGACCGCGGGCAGCGGGATGCAGCGGCAGACATCGGTCGCGGGCGCGATCAGCCGCTCGAGCTCGTCGATCGAGATCCCCGCCATCACGCTGATCACGACGTGGTCGTCGCGGAAGCGCAGGTCGCTCACGACCGCGCGGGCGATCTGCGGGCGCACGCACAGCAGGACGACCGGCGCGGCGTCCAGCACGGCCTGGTTGTCGGCGGCGATCCCGACGTTCGCGTAGCGCTCCGCCAGCGCGGCGCTGATGTCCGCGCTGCGCGGCGACAGGGTCAGCGCCGGCGGGTCGTCGCTCTCGCTCAGCCCGACCACGATGGCCTCGGCGATCGCGCCGACGCCGACCAGTCCGTACGCACTCATACGAGGCGGGCGGGGGTCATCCGGTCCGCGAGACCGGTGAGGAGGTCCGCGGCATGCTCGAGGCCGTCGTCGTCGCAGCTGCCGAGCGCGGCGGCGAGCGCCTCCTGGCGAGCGGCGTGGATGCTCTGCAGCGCCTCGCGGCCGGCGGGCGCGATCGCGATGATCGAGACCCGCGCGTCGACGGCGTCGGTCGTGCGCTCGACCAATCCGTCCTGCTCGAGGCGCTGCAGGCGCGGCGTGATCGACGACGTGTGGACGCCTTGGCAGGTGGCGATGTCGGACACGCGCATGGCGCCACGGGCATCGAGATACTCGAGCAGCGACCAGGACGCCGGCGCCAGGTCGTGCCCGGAGCGCTGCGCCAGGTCGCCGAGCGTCTCGCGGTCGTTGAGCCAGCCGAGCAGGGAGACGAGCGCGCGTTCGAGGCGTTCGAGCGTCAGGGGATCGGGCACGCGCCGAGGGTACCGCAGGTAGATAGTTTGGACGTCCCAACTACCTGCTAGCGTGCCCGGCATGACGCTCTCCGTTCTCGACCTCGCTCCGATCGGCAAGCACGAGACCGCGCGCGACGCGCTCGAGGCGTCCGTCCGGCTGGCGCAGCGCGCCGAGGAGCTCGGCTACGAGCGGGTCTGGTACGCGGAGCACCACAACTTCGAGTCGATCGCGTCGTCGGCGACGTCGGTGGTCATCGCCCACGTCGCCGCGCACACGTCGAGGATCCGGCTCGGCGCCGGCGGCGTGATGCTCCCCAACCACGCGCCGCTGGTCATCGCCGAGCAGTTCGGCACGCTGGCGACGCTGCACCCGGACCGCATCGACCTGGGGCTGGGCCGCGCGCCCGGCACCAACCAGGCGACGATGCGGGCGCTGCGGCGCGACGCGACCGCGGCGGACACCTTCCCGCAGGACGTGCTCGAGCTCCAGGGCTATCTCAGCGGCGACACGAAGATCCCGACCGTGCACGCCATCCCCGGTCGCGGCACCAACGTCCCGCTCTACATCCTCGGCTCGTCGCTGTTCGGCGCGCAGCTGGCGGCGGCGCTCGGGCTGCCGTACGCGTTCGCGTCGCACTTCTCGCCGGGAGCGCTGCAGGCCGCGGTCCGCGTCTACCGCGAGCAGTTCCAGCCGTCCGCGCAGCTCGAGCGCCCGTACGTGATCGCCGCCGTCAACGTCCTCGCGTCGGACTCGGTCCAGGAGTCGACGCGGCAGCTCGAGGTGCGCCGCCGGATGCTCGTGCGCGCGTTGTTCAGCCGGCCGGGGCACACGTTCACCGACGATGAGGTCGAGGTCGTCCTGCACTCCCCGCAGGGCGCGCACATCGACCAGATGCTCACCTACACCGCCGCGGGCACGGCGGACGTCGTCAAGACCTACCTGGACGAGTTCCGCGCCCACGCGGACGCCGACGAGCTGATCCTCGCCCACCAGGGCGACAGCACCGAGGCGCGGCTGCGCTCGCTCGAGATCGTGGCCGAGACGGCCGCGGTCACGTCCAGCTGAGGTCCGCGGCCCAGGGCGTGACGCGCTGCTGCGGCGGCGCGTAGCGCGAGAGGCCGCCGTCGGTGGGGACGAACAGGCGTGCGAAGCGGTCGCGGCCGCAGCTCAGCGACTCCTCCTGGAAGCGCTCGGCGAGCGCGTGCACGACGGCGTCGGTCCCCGCGCGGGACGCGAACAGCGAGTCGACCTCGGGGCCGCGGGCGTCGCCGTAACGGGCGACGCGCTCGCGCGGCGAGTCCCCGAGCGTGAGGTCGCCGGCGACGTCCTCGTAGCCGATCGGCCCACGGAACGGCGGCGCGTGATGGCCGATCTCGCCCGCCGGGTCCGCGTGGTAGAGCTGGTGGTTGTTCAGGCACAGCGTGCCCGGCCCGATGTCGGTGTCGAGGTAGACGCCCCCGTAGGCGCCGACCGCGATCAGCCCGACCAGCCGTGCGAGATGGCGCACGTCGCCCTCCGCGAGCCACCGCGCCGCCCGGCGCTCGAGGTGCAGCGCCGGCCAATGCGTGTCGATCGCGATGACGTCGAGCCCGGCCGCCGCGAGCTCCGCGCGATCCTCACAGTCGCCGGTGGTCCAGAGGAACTGCCGCCACGGCGTGGCCGACTCGGCGCTCTCATTGACCACCGCCTGCATCTCGAGCAGGTTCGTCCATGCCTGCGAGGAGAGCGGTCCGCCCGCCCAGAAGCGATGCAGGTTGCGCTCGATCGCCAGCTCGCTCTCCTGCGGCGCGACGTGCTCGAACGCCCGCAGCGTCCCGAGCAGCTGGTCGACCTCGACCCACCCCTTCGGGTCCTTCACCCGCAGGTCGGCCATCACGAGCTGGATGTGCAGGTGGTCGCCCAGCACGAGCGCCGAGACGACCGACTCCTTGATCCCGTGCAGGTCGGCCGTGTCGAGCGTCGGGCCGAGCAGGCTCTTGACGGCGAGCGGCCGGCGCGCCGGGTGCGACGCACGGCGCTCCCGGCAGTGCTGCGAGACGAGGGCGGTGCGGGGCATCATGGCGGCGAAGTTACGGCCGGCCGCCCCGAGTGAGTATGTCCTTTTACGGGTTAGCCGACGAGGCGGAAGCGCACGGTGTTGGCGTCCTTGCCGTTGTGGCGGCACTGCGCCTGCACGTAGCCGGCCTTCTTCTCGTACGTGCACTTGTACTTGCCCACGATCCAGCGCGCGCCGTAGACGTCGATCTCGGCCGGCGGCTTGCCGTCGGCGGCGCCCCGCTGCGCCTCGGCGGCGGCCGCCTCGGCGACGAGGCAGCGCGGCGCGTAGCCGTCGGCGCGCGACTTGCGCATCTTGATCCGCAGCTGCTTGACCGCCGGGTTCTCGAGGTCCTTGACCAGCCAGTACTTCTTGCCGTCGCAGGCGTGGTAGCGGAGCTTGGCGGCCTCGCCGGTGGCGGGGGTGAGGGCGAGCGCCGCGACCACGGCGGCGAGGAACAGGCTGAGTCTGGGCACGGGCAGGACGCTAGATCCGCCGCCACCCACCCACAAGGGCCGAAGGACTCATCCGCCGAGTGGGACCAGCCAGTCGAGCAGCAGGCGGTTGACCTCCTCGGGGCGCTCCTGCTGCAGCCAGTGCCCGGCTCCCTCGAGCACGTGCTGGGAGACGAGCCCGGGCATCGTCTGCGGGTGCGCGGCGATCGCGTCCGCGAGCCAGGTCGCCGACGGGTCGAGCGAGCCGCCGATGTAGAGCGACGGCTGCGCGATCGTCGCGCCGTCGAGCGCGGCGAGGTCCTCCCAGTCGCGGTCGACGTTGCGGTAGCGGTTCAGCGCGCCGGTCAGGCCGGTGCGCTCGAACTCGCTCGCGTAGGCGTCGAGGTCGAACCATGGCGGGACGGGGGCGTCGCCGAAGCGGTCGCGCAGCCGCCCGCCCGGGGCGACCGTGAACGCGTTGGAGGTGACGAAGCCCCGCAGCCACCCACGCACGTCGGGCTCGATCTCGCGCTCGGCCCGCCCCGGCTCCTGGAAGTAGGAGACGTAGAACTCCTCGTCGCCGCCCGCCAGCGCGAACGCGTCGGTCGGCCGCATCCCGTTGCGCGGCGTGTACGGGACGCCGAGCAGGCCCACCGCCGTGAACACGCCGGGCTCCAGCAGCGCGCTGTTCGCCGCGATCGGCGAGCCCCAGTCATGGCCGACGATCGCGGCCGTCTGTGCCCCGAGCGCCCGCACGACGCCCACGTTGTCGGCGACGAGCTCGGTCATGCGGTAGGCGTCGACGGGTGCCGGCGCGGAGGAGCGGCCGTAGCCGCGGACGTCGATCGCGACGGCCCGGTAGCCGGCCGCGGCGAGCGCCGGCAGCTGGTGGCGCCACGCCGACCAGAGCTCCGGGAACCCGTGGACGAATAGGACCAGCGGGCCGGTTCCCGCCTCCGCAACGTGGATCTCGACCGTGTCCAACTGGACCATGTGGTGCTTCATCGCCACCGAGGCTGACGACCGCGCCGCGGCTCTGGCAAGGTGTTTGCCATCTTGGCAAGCGAACACGTACGGGCCGCCGGAGGCGTCGTTCTCCACCGCGGGAAGGTCTGCATCATCCACCGGCCGGACTACGAGGACTGGTCGCTCCCCAAGGGCAAGCTCGACGGCCGCGAGACGCACGAGCAGGCCGCGTTGCGCGAGGTGCACGAGGAGACCGGGCTGCGTTGCGCGCTCGGCGCGGAGCTCTCCTCACAGGAGTACACCGACCGCCAGGGGCGGCCGAAGACCGTCCGCTGGTGGGCGATGACGCTGCTCTCCGACGACGGCTTCAAGCCCCTGCACGAGGTCGACGACCGGCGCTGGGTCACGCCCGAGCAGGCCGAGCGGATCCTCATGTACGAGCACGACCGCGAGCTCGTGCGCGAGGCCGTCGCTCAGAGCTGAGGCACGTCGATCCGGTCCGCGTCGGAGATCTCCCGCACCACCCGGGCGGGGACGCCCATCGCGACCACGCCCGCGGGCAGGTCGCGGGTGACGACGGCGCCGGCGCCGACCACGGTGTCGTCGCCGATCGTGACGCCCGGGCAGAGGAGCACGCCCGAGCTCAGCCACACGTTGTCGCCCACCACGATCGGCTTCGCCGTCTCCCACCCGAGCCGCCGCACGTGCGGGTCGATCGGGTGGGTCGCGGTGATGAACTGGACGCGGCTGGCGACCTGGCACGCCTCGCCGATCGTGACCGGCGCGACGTCGAGCATCAGGCAGTCGTAGTTGAGGAACGTGCCCGCGCCGATGCTCACGCCGGTGCCGTACTCGAGCCGGAACGGCGGGCGGACGTGCACGCCCTCGCCGCACTCCTTCAGGAGCTCGCGCAGCAGCCGGTCGCGCAGGTCCTGCTCGGCGAACGCGCTCGCGTTGTAACGCTCGAGGATCTCCTGCGCGCGGCGGTACTCGGCGGTGAGGTCGTCGTCGGTGCCGATGTAGAGCTCACCGCGCGCGATCCGGTCCTTCATCTCACCCATGGCGAGAAGTTAGGCGATGCGCACCCGCAACCACCAGAAGGTGCCCGCCGCGAGCAGACCCGCGAGCGCGAGGAAGATCGCGGTCTCGGTCGCCTGCAGCGTCCAGTACTTGCTCGCCGGCATGAACGTGACGCGCTGCTTGTAGCCCTCCGCCGCCGCGCGTTTGAAGCACGCCTCCGAGCGCCCCTGCGGGATGCCGGGCGGCGGGCCGAAGCCGGCCTCGACCGCCTTGCCGGGGACGCAGCCGGCGAACCACGACGGCAGCTCGTCCTGGACCTTGCCGGTGCGGTCGAGCGTCTGGTTGGCGATCACCCACGCGCCCGGCTCGTCCACCTCGATCTGGATCTCCTTCACCGGGCCCAGCGGCCCCACGCTCGGGTCGCCCTGGATCATCAAGCCGACCAGGTTGTCGGCGGTGATGGTGCTGAGCGTGGAGCTCGGGCCGAGGTGCTCGCGCACGAGCGACGGCGTGAGGATCTGGACGACGACGAACACGGCCAGCGTGATCGCCATCGCGGGCACGGTCCGCCGCACCACGGTCCCGGCGGCGACGCCGAGCGTGAACGCGAACGCCGTGTAGCCGATCGGCGCGAGCCCGCGCGTGTCGAACATCGGCGAGGCGATCCGCGGCTGGCCGAGCATGCCCGGATTGTTCTGACCGGCGTTGACGGCGTCGTCGAGCGAGCCCGCCCACCAGGTCAGGGCCAGGCTCAGGACCGCGACGATCAGCAGCGCGGCGCCGCCCGTCACGAGCAGCTTCGTGGCCAGCCAGCGCGTCCGCGTCACCGACTGGTTCCAGACGAGCCGGTGCGTTCCGGCCTCGAGCTCGCGGGCGACGAGCGGGGCGCCCCAGAAGATGCCGATGATCGCCGGCAGGCAGAGCACCAGCATGGTGGCGATCGTGTACACCGTCACGAGGAACTGGTCGGCGGCGAACACGCGGATGAAGTCGTCGGTGAAGTCCGGCATGCTGCCGGCCGCGAGCGCGAGGAAAGCCAGCAGGGCCGCCGCCCCGCCGGCGACGACCAGGGTCTGCGAGCGCCCTTGGCGCCAGGTCAGCCAGATCATCGGACCGCCTCCAGTGTGCGGGAACGCGGGGCTTCGGACGTCCGGCTCATGTAGGCCAGCACCAGGTCCTCCAACGAGAGCTGCGTGACCGTCCACTGCGGGTCGTAGATCGGCGCGTCGGTGCGGACGATGTACGTGGACTGGCGATCCGTGTGGCTCTCGTCGATCACCTCGAACTCGTCCGGGAGCGTGTCCCGCCGCGGGCCGGTCAGGCGGTGGTGGGTCGCCTGCAGCTGGTCGAGGTCGCCGGCGAGCTGGACGCGCGAGGAGACGAGCACGACCAGGTAGTCGCAGACCCGCTCGAGGTCGGAGACGAGGTGCGAGGACAGCACGACCGAGAGCCGGTGCTCGACGACCGCCTCCATCAGGTCCTGGAGGAACTCGCGCCGGGCGAGCGGGTCGAGGCTCGCGACCGGCTCGTCGAGGATCAGCAGCTCCGGCCGCTTGGCGAGCCCCAGCGTGAGCGCGAGCTGCGCCCGCTGGCCGCCCGACAGCTTGCGCGCCTTCTGGTCCCGGTCCATGCCGAGGCGGTGCATGCGCGCCTGCGCGAGCTCGGCGTCCCACGCCGGGTTCAGCTGCGCGCCGAGCGTCAGGTGCTCGGCGACGCTGAGGCCGCCGTACGTCGGCGTGTCCTGCGCCACGAAGCCGACCCGCGGCATCCCGGAGCGCGGCGCCTCTCCCAGCACCTCGATCGCGCCGCCGCTCGGCGAGAGCATCCCCACGGCGAGGTTGAGCAACGTGCTCTTGCCGGCGCCGTTCGGGCCCACCAGACCGACCACCCGGCCGGCCGGCACCTCCAGCGTGCACTCGGCCAGCGCCGTGCGCCGCCCGTAGCTCTTCGTCAACGCGTCAGTGCGCAGGGCCAGGGTCATGCGACCTCCTGCCGTGAGGTGGAACGAAAGGTGGAGGAGAACAGGGCCTCGATGCTCTCGTCGTCGAGGCCGGCGAGACGCGCCTTGCTGAGCCAGCGCTCGAGGTCCTTGCGCAGGGGGCCGTGCGAGGCGAGCGTCGCGTCGGTCAGCGTCCGCATGACGAACGTGCCGACGCCGGGCCGCGCCGCGACGAGCCCGTCGCGCTCGAGCTCGCGGTAGGCCTTCAAGACGGTGTTGGGGTTGATCGCCAGCTCCGCCACGACCTCCTTGACCGTGGGGAGCTGATCGCCCTCGCGCAGCGTGCCGAGCCGCAGCGCGTGTCGTACCTGCCGCACCACCTGCAGGTACGGGGAGAGCCCGGAGGTCGTGTCGAGGTGGAATTGAATCATTGAACTAGGAAGATAGCACTATAGGTCAATAGGGTGACGCGTATCTCAGGTACAGATGTCGCCATGCGCAGACGCGTGCTCGTGATCGCAGCGGCGGTGCTCGTGGCCGTAGCGGTGCTCGTCGTCGTGCTCACGCGCGGCGGTGGTGAGGCGCCACGCCCGCCACGGCCGGCGCCGCCCGGGCTCGAGCCGCTGGCCTTCATGCCCGCGGGCGCCTCGGCCGTGCTGGACTTCGACACCCGCCAGGCCCCGGCCGCCTTCGCCGCGATCGGGCTGATCCCGGAGCTGCCGGGCTCGCCGCTCACCGCGAACCAGGTCCAGCGGCTGACCGGCGGGTGGATCTCGGTCGCTCTCTCGCGCGGGCAGCTGTGGATCGCGGCGCAGTCGCGTGCGGCGCCGCCCCGGCCGAGCGGCGGCGCGGTGGCGGGGACCCGCGCCGGGACCGTCGTCATCGCGCCCGACGCGGCCAGGCTGCAGGCGTCGCTCGCCGGTGCCGCCGCGGCCGCGCCCACCGCCCGGGCCGAGTACGACCGGCGCTTCACCGGGCTTCCCGCGTCGGGAGCGCGGGTCGCGTTCGACCCCGGCGCGGCGTTGGCGGCCCGTTCGCCCGAGGTCGCCCGCACCGTCTGGGGTCAATCGCTGCGCGAAGGCGCCGCGGTGCTCGTCGTCCGCGGCGACCGGATCACCCTTCCGTTCCAGGTCACCGCCGACCCGGTGAAGCCCGCAGACTTGCCGATCGCGACCGGAGCGGGTACGCCTCAGGCCGACGGTGAAGGTCCCGTGGTCGCCGCGGTCCGCTCACCGGCGCAGACGCTCGCCTTCCTGCGCGACGCGGGCCTGCTGCCGGCGCTCGACGTGCTCGGCCGCGCCCCTGGGTTCCTCCGCCCGGATGTGAACGACCTCGGCCCGCAGGCCACGATCGTCGCCTCCGACCAGGAGCACCTGACCGTGCGCACGACCCCGCCCGATCCCGGCGACTGGTCGAAGAAGCTCGACCGGCTGGACGCGCTCTCGGGGCTGATCCGGTTCACCGGGCTCGCCGACGTGCGGATCGACCGCGGCGGCGACGGCGTGTACACGATCGAGAACGACGGTGAGCTCGCGGGACGTGTCGGCGTGTACGGCCCGGTCGTCGTGTTCTCCACCGACCCCGGCGCGGACCTCGCCGCCGCCGCGCGCGCACCCGCGGCGCCGCCGGTGGATGGCGCGGCGGGAGCGCTGACCGTCCGGGTCGCGCAATCGCTGTTCGGCTCGCTGCTCCCCGCGCTCGCGCGCGGTCACGTCGGCGACGTGACGGGCTGGGCGCGGGCCGAGGTCTCCTCGGTGCGGGGCGAATTGGGCGTCCAGGTGCGATGACGTCCGGTCCGGTCTACAACCTCAAAGCGTGGGACTGCACTTCGAGGACTGGGCCGCCGCCTACGGGTCGCCGTATCTGATCGACGAGGACGCCGCGGGTGAGGACGCGGTGCTCGCCGAGCCGGCGGAGCCGTTCGCGCGCACGCCGCAGGTCGATCCGGTCGTGGAGCTCGCGTTCGTCGACGGCGTGCGGCGGATCGAGGGGCTGGTCTACCACCGGGATGCCTCCGGCGCCCTCGCGCGCGGCGTCGTGGGTGCGCATGCCAGCGGGGCGGTGATCGTCGACGGTGCCGCGCGGCCGGTCTTCCACCGCATCCAGACGCGGCGGCTGCTCGTGTTCGGCGCGGGCCATTCCGCGTCGCTCGCGTCGGTGCCCGGCTACCGCTGGGACTCCTTCTCGGTGCGCGAGTCCGACCCCGACGCCCCGGTGCGCAACCTTCAGGACCGGATGCGGATGGCTGAGGCGCGACTGGCGGAGGAGCTCGCTCTGGAGGGCTGGCTGACGCTCGTCGACGGGCCGATCTACAACGTCCGCACGCTCGACCAGCCGGTGCTCGGCTACATCAAGACCCACCTGCAGCGGCGGCTGCCGGTCGAGCTGCACGCGCGCGTGCCCGAGCTCGTCGCGGGCCAGCGCACGCCGCTGTTCCTCACCCGCCAGGCGTACTCGGCGTACGTGCGGATCGCCACCCCCGGCCCGCATGCGAGCCCGTGGGCGGGGATCGTGCGGATCGAGGTCCCGGAGTCGCGCGGGCTGGTCAAGGCGCAGGAGCGCGCCGACCAGGTCACGGTCACGCTGCCGCGCTTCGCGGGCGTCTCGTACAAGGACCCGCGCGCGCCGCAGAACCTGCTGCCGATCGGCGCGCTCGAGGCGCAGCTGCGCCACCGTCTCGGGCCCGCGGATCGCGCCTCGCGCGCTGTCAGGCTGTCGGTTGCGAGATGACCGACTCCAAGCGCATCGGCGCCGTCGACGGCTCGGTGGAAGCGGGCACGCGCCGCTTCCACGTGGTGCTCGACGACGACGCCACCGTCCAGCTCGACGACTTGATCGTCTGCACGCAGCGGCTGCCGGACGGCTCCGGCGAAGTGGCGCATTACGGGATCGTGGTCGAGCAGACGGGCGTGCTGGAGGGCGCGCAGTGGCCGTCGGACACGCGCCACGTGGTCGACGGGACGATGCCGGGCGAGACGGTGCGCCGCGCCGAGGTGCTGGTGCTGCGGACCGATCCGGAGCTGTGGCTCGCTCCGGCGCCGGGCGCGGTGGTCTACGCCGCTCGCGGCGAGGCGCGGGCGAAGGCGCTGTTCCTCGACCAGATGCGCAAGCCGCTCGCGGTCGGCCTCGACCAGTCGGGGGAGCCGGTGCACGCCGACTTCACGTTCATGAACGGCGAGCAGGGCGGGCACGTCTCGATCTCGGGGATCAGCGGCGTCGCGGCCAAGACCTCCTATGCGCTGTTCCTGCTGCACATGATCTTCGAGACGCGGGCGGGCCGCGGGCTGCTCGGGGCGCACGCGGCGTCGACGAAGGCGCTCGTGTTCAACGTCAAGGGCGAGGACCTGCTGCACCTCGACCGGCCGAACACGCTGTTCGGTTCGGGGGAGCGGGAGCGGTGGGCGCGGCTCGGGGTCGAGGAGCCGCGGCCGTTCGGCTCGGTGACCTTCCACGTGCCGCCGCTCGCGGGCGGCGACGAGCTCCAGGTCGTGCCCGACGCGACGTCGCGGCCGAGCCACGAGCTCAGCGTCTACGGCTGGACGCCCGAGGCGTTCATCCGGTCGGGGCTGCTGCGCTTCTGCTTCACGGAGACCGACGACCGCTCGACCCAGGTGGGGTTCGTCGAGCAGGTCGTGCGCACCCAGCTCGCGCGGCACGCGCACCCGCTGGAGAACGAGCCGGGCGCGGTGGTGATCACCGACGCGCCGCACACCGACTCGCGGACGTTCGAGCGGGTGGTCGCGCGGCGGCCGGACACGAAGCCCGCAGGCGCGGGGCGGGTCTTGCGCAACTGGTACGACCTGCTGGACCTGCTGGCGGACAAGCTCGACCCGGACTTCGGGAACACGGCGTGGACGGGCGCCACACAGGCGGGGACGCTAATGGCGTTCCAGCGGCGGCTGATGGCGCTCGGGCCGCGGCTCGGGCACCTCGTGCGCTGCGGGGTCGAGGCGCCCGAGCTGCGCACGAGCCTGACGGTCGTCGACATCCACTCGCTGCACGAGTCCGCGCAGCGCTTCGTCGTCGGCGCGCTGGTCTCGGCGGTGTTCGACGCCAAGCAGGGCACGGGGCGCGAGCCGCTGCGCTTCATCATGCTCGACGAGCTCAACAAGTACGCGCCGCGCGAGGGTCACGGACCGTTGAAGGATCTGTTCGTGGACATCGCCGAGCGCGGGCGCTCGCTCGGCGTCCTGCTGATCGGCTGCCAGCAGGCCGCGGGGCGGGTGGCCGAGCCGGTCGTGCGCCAGCCGGCGCTGAAGGTGGCGGGGCGGCTGGACGCGACCGAAGCCGCCGACTACCGGTACCTCACGCCCGAGCTGCGCGAGCGGGCGACGCGTTTCCTGCCCGGCACGATGGTGCTCGACCAGCCGCTCGTGCCCGCACCGCTGCCGATCCGCTTCCCGTTCCCGCCGTACGCGACCAACGTGTCCGACGCGGCCGGCGGTGAGGCGGAGCGGAAGGCCGCGGCGGATGCGTTCGAGCAGGCGGCGGGCTGAGCCTTGGCGCGGCTGTTGCACATCTCCGACTGGCATGTCGGGGCGTCGCTGTATCGCTGCGACCGGTCTTCTGACCATGCGGCGGTGCTCGCCGAGACGATCGCGCACGCCCGCGCTGCTCGTCCCGATCTGATCATCCACACGGGGGACGT
Organism: Solirubrobacter soli DSM 22325; assembly: GCF_000423665.1. Taxonomy (GTDB): domain Bacteria; phylum Actinomycetota; class Thermoleophilia; order Solirubrobacterales; family Solirubrobacteraceae; genus Solirubrobacter; species Solirubrobacter soli. The sequence continues at coordinate 161,414 of NZ_AUIK01000016.1, forward strand.
GTTCGACGCGTTGCTCCCGGGGCACCGTGCGATGCGGGTGGCGATCGACGCGTTGACGTCGCTGGCCGAGGTCGCGCCGGTGATCGTGCTGGCGGGCAACCACGATCACCCGCGGCTGTTCGAGGTCTTCTCGACGCTGCGCGCGAGCGGTGGGCTGACGTTCGTGCCGCGGGTGCTGCCGCCGTCGCGGGGCGGGATCGTCGACGTGCCGGTGGCGGGCGGGGAGCGGGTGCGGGTGGCGCCGGTGCCGTTCATCCATCAGAACCGGTTCGTCGACTGGTTCGGCGACGATCGGGCAGTCCATGCGACGTACGCGGACAAGCTGCGAGCGATCAACCGCACGCTGGCCGACGGGCTGCTGGACGGCTACGACGCGTCGCGCGACGTGCTCGTGTACGCCGCGCACGTGCACGTCGCGGGGGCGCTGCTGGGCGGGTCCGAGCGGCGGGTGCACGTGACCGAGGAGTACGCGACCGGGCCGGAGTCGCTGCCCGCGGTCAGCTACGCGGCGCTCGGGCACATCCACAAGCCGCAGGACGTGACGGGCGCGGTCACCGCGGCGTACGCGGGCTCGCCGCTGGCGCTGGACTTCGGCGAGCGTGGCGAGGAGAAGTCGATCGTGCTGGCCACGTGCTCGCCCGGGCGGCCGGCGGTCCTGGAGCGGCTGCCGCTGAGCGGGGGACGCCCGTTGCGCGTGTTGCGGGGGTCGTTCGAGGATGTGCGCGCGGCGGCTGGGTCGGTCGGCGACGCGATCGTCCGGGTCGTGGTCGAGAGCGAAGACCCGATCGACGGGCTCGTCGACCACGTGCGGTCCCTGCTCCCGGAGGCGACGATCGTGGAGATCGTCGAGCAGGTCGCGAGCCGGCGGCTCGAGCCCGCGCATGCGATGGGTGAGGCCTTACGTGAGCGCACGTTGGACGAGCTGTTCGACGACTACCTGGCCGAGCGCGGCTCCAAGACCGCGCCGGCGGCGACGGTCAAGGCGCTGTGGACGGCGGTGCAGGACGAGCACGTCGCCGTCGAGGGGCTGGAGGAGCTGTTGACCTGCGCGTTGCCCGAGCCCGGCCCGTGAGGCCGCTCGAGCTCCGCCTGTCGGGCTTTCGCTCGTACCGCTCCGAGCGGGTCGTCTCGTTCCGCGATCTCGACCTCGTCGCGATCATCGGCGACACCGGCGCGGGCAAGTCGAGCCTTTTGGAGGCGATGACCTGGGCGCTGTACGGCGCGTCGACGTGGTCCAAGCGGGCGTCGAGCGAGCTGCTCGCGCACGGCGCGCGGCGGATGTCGGTGTCGCTCGAGTTCGAGGCGGCGGGCGGGGTGTGGCGCGTCGTGCGCGCGTACGGCTCCGCCAACACCGCGGTGCTCGAATGCCTCTCCGACCCGTCTGTGGCGAAGATCGACGGCGCCCGCCAGGTCGATCCCGAGATCGAGCGGCTGCTCGGCCTGCCCTACGACGTCTTCTGCTCCTGCGTGCTGCTGCCGCAGGGCAAGTTCGAGCGGCTGCTGAAGGCGACGCCCGGCCAGAAGACCGACGTGCTGAAGTCGATCCTGCGGCTCGAGTCGCTGGGGTTGATGCGAGAGCGCGCGGACGGGCTGGCGCGCCGGCTGGGCGATCGCGAGCGCGAGATGTTGACGGCCCGCGCGCGGTTCATGCCTTCGCCGCTCGCGATCGCCGAGGCCGCGGCCGAGCAGCTCGCCGCGCTGGAGCCCGAGCGTTCGCGGCTGTCGGCGCTGGCCGAGGAGGTCGCGCGGCTCGGCGCGTCCTCGCGGGAGCATCTCGAGCGCGCCCGCGCGGCCGAGACGGAGGCGGCGCGGCTGGTGATCCGCCGCGGCGATCGCTCGACGCAGCTGCACGCGCTGGCGCTCGCGGCGGCGGCGCTCGGTGACCAGGCGGACGCGGCCCGCCTCGCGCTCGCCGACGCCGAGCGCGTCCGCGACGACGCCGAGACCGCGTATCGCGCCGCGGTCGACGCGGGATTGGACGCGCCGTCACTGACCGCCGCCGCCGGACGGGTCACCGCCGCCCGCGCGGTGCTGCGCCGGTCCGATCAACTCGCGGCGCGGATCGCGGATGACGAGCGGGCGCTCACGGCGATCGGCGACGAGCTGGATGCGGCGCGGTCGGCGTCGTCGGTCGCCGAGGCGGCGTTGCGCGCGCACGACGAGACACGCGCCCGCGAGCAGGCGGAAGCGACGGCCGCGACCGATCGCGCGCGTGAGCTCGCCGACCACGCGAAGCGGGTGGGCGAGGCGGTCGACGCGCGCGACCGCGCTGCCGCGGCGCTCGCGACCGCTCGCGCGACGGCCGAGCGGTCCGCGGCCGCGCACGCGTCGGCCCGCCGAGCACTCGACGCCGCCCGCGTGGACCTTGACGCGGCGCTGGCCGCCCGCGAAGCGGCCCAACGCGCCCACGCGGTCGCCCACGTCGCCGCCGGCGCGGCCCCGGGCGACCCCTGCCCGGTCTGCGCCCGCGCCCTCCCGGACGAGTTCGAACCACCACTCGCCGCCGATCTCGCCGAGGCCGAGACCGCGGTCGGAGCGACCACGCGCGAGCACGACGCCGCGGCCGCGTCCGAACGCACGGCGGCCCTGTCCGCCGAACGCGACGCGACCGCCCAGCGCGCCGCCGAATCGACGCTGGCCACGACGACCGAAGCCGCCACCACGGCGCTCGCCGCGGCGGCGCCGGCAGTCGCCGCCGCGGGGTCGCGGGACGAGACGCCGGTGGCGGGCGCCGCCGCGGGGCCGCGGGACGAGCTGCCGGTGGCGGGCGGCGCCGCGGGGCTGCGGGACGAGGGCGGAGGCGCGGGCGGCGCCGTCACCTCGCCGCGCCACGAGGTCGGCGACCCCGCGCTCACGTTGTGGCGCGACGACGATGCCGGCGCGGCGCGGCCGCGCGAGGTCACGGCCGACGACGTGTCGCGCGCGGCCGAGGCCGCGGCGGGCGAGGCCGACGAGATCGCCGCGCGGGTTGCCGCGCTCGACGTCGCGCGGCCGGGGATCGAGCGCGCTCGCGCCGACGCGCAGCGCGGGGCGGCGGAGGTCGAGTCGCGCGCCAAGGCGCTCGACCGCGGGCTCGCCGAACGCCGCGCCGATCTCGAGCTCGCCGCCGCCGAGCTGGCGGACCACGTCGCCGCCCTGCCGGCCTTCTGCCGCGCAGCGTCCGCGGGCGGCCACCACGCGGCGGGCGGCGGCGACGCGGCGGGCGGCCACCGCGCGGCGGGCGGCGGCGACGCGGCGGGCGGCCACCGCGCGGCGGGCGGCGGCGACGCGGCGGGCGGCCACCACGCGGCGGGCGGCGGCGACGCGGCGGGCGGCCACCACGCGGCGGCCGGCGGCGACGTCGCCGCGCTCGACCTCGCCGACGCCGCGATCGCGGATCGGCTCGAGGCCGCGCGGGCACTCGAGGCCACGCGCGCGCAAGCGCAGCGGGCGGCGGGGGAGGCCGGGGAGGTGGTGCGGGCCTTCGAGTTGCGGCTCGAGCGCGAGATCGTCACCCCGGTCGCCGAGCATCGGGCGCACCTGCACGCGCTCTGCGGCGAGTTGCCCGGCGCCGCGGAGCCGGGGGCCGCCATGGCGGTGGACGCGCTGGCGGTCTACGCGAGCGAGCTCGAGCTCGAGATCGACGCGCGAGTGCGGGCGCTCACACGCGAGGTCGAGGAACATCGGGAGGCCGAGGTCGTCGAGCGCGTCGCGGCCGCGCAGCTGATCGAGGAGGGTGGCTTCGCAGAGCCCGCGGCGCTCGAGGAGCGGCTGGTGCTCGTGCGCGCGGAGGCGATCGCCGCCACCCGCGAGCACGAGGCGGCGCGGGCGCAGATCGAGCCCGCCGGCCGGCTCGACGACCTCCTCGCCAAGGCGACCGAGCTGCGGCTCGGCTTCGAGGCGCTGCGCGAGGCATTGGCCGACCGCGGCTTCGTGGGGTTCGTCGTCGCCCGCCGCCAGCGCGCGCTGCTCCAACACGCGTCGCGGGTCCTGCAGGACATCACCGGCCGCTACGCGTTCACGGACGACTTCCAGATCCTCGACAACGAGTCCGGGCTGCCGCGCTCGCCCGACACGCTGTCCGGCGGGGAGACGTTCATCGCGTCGCTCGCGCTCGCGCTCGGGCTGGTCGAGGTGGCTGACCGCTCCGGCGGCGACCTGCGCGCGCTGTTCCTCGACGAGGGCTTCGGGACCCTCGACGCGGCGATCCTCGACACCGCCCTCAACGCCCTCGAGCAGCGCGCCAAGGCGGGGCGGCTCATCGGCCTGATCAGCCACGTCCCGACGGTCGCCGAGCGGATCGACACCGTCCTCGAGGTCCGCTCGGACGTCGGCGGGTCGAGCGTCCACGTGCTCGGCCGCGAGGAGCGCGAGGACCGGGTCATGGAGGCGATCCAGGACACGCTGGACGCGTAAGCGTATGCTTACGCGTCATGCAGGTCTTCGCGGCGCTCTCGGACGCCACACGACGCGCGCTCGTCGCGCGCCTCGCCTACGGTCCCGCGACCGCGGGTCAGCTCGCCGAGCTGGCCGAGATGTCGCGGCCCGCCGTCTCGCAGCACATCCGCATCCTGCGTGAGGCGGGGGCGATCCGCGGTGAGCGCGACGGAAAGTTCATCTGGTACGAGCTGGAGGGCGCGGCGCTGATCGAGGCCGCGCACTGGCTGACCGAGCTGACCGACCGCTGGGCCGCAGCACCCACACGTCGAGTCAAGGAACGCGCATGACCGTCCCCGTCAGCTACGTCGAGCTCAACAGCCCCGACCTCGCCCGCACCACCCGCTTCTTCGAGGACGTGTTCGGGTGGGAGCCGCAGCCGTTCGCCGCCGCCGACTACCTGGTGGCGCCGCACGGCGACGCGCCCGGCGTCGACGCCGGCCTGCTCGCCTCACGCGACGGGGCGCCCCGCACCGTGCCGATCCTCCGCGTCGACTCGATCGACGCCGTCCGCGCGCGGCTCGAAGCCGCGGGCGGGACGGTCGTCGTGGAGCCCTTCGAGTTCCCCGGCGTGGGTCGGGGCTGCTACTGCACCGACCCCGCCGGGGTGCTCTTCGGGCTCCACGAGTACGAGCGCTAGCTCCTGCCGAAGAACCGCAGCGTCTGCGGCGCCGCGAGGCTCCGCGCGGTCGCGGCGGCGGGCGGGATGGCCGTCCAGTCGGGATGGCCGGGCATCGGTGGGATCGTGGTCCCGTAGACCCAGTCGTTGAGGAACTTCGTCAGGTTCTGGCCGGAGACCTTCGAGGCCAGCGCGATGAAGTCCTGAGTCGACGCGACGTCGTCGCGGTACCGCGACACCCACGCCCGCTCGACGCGCTGGAACGCTGCGTCACCGATCTGCTGGCGCAGCGCGTAGAGCACGAGCGCTCCGCCGTAGTAGACCTGGATGCTGAACAGCTGCGCCGCCTCGGGGCTCAGCGGCCGCCCCACCGGGCCGTCCTCGATGCGCCAGATGTCACCGAGCTGGTAGATGACGTGCATCAGGTCCGTGAAGTCGGCGATGCCGGTGTTCTCCTCGAGCTCCCCGCGCTCGGCGGCGAACGTGAACTGGTACCAGGACGCGTGGCCCTCGTTGAGCCAGAGGTCGTCCCACGAGTAGGGCGCGACGGAGTCGCCGAACCACATGTGCGCGAGCTCGTGGACCATCGTCGGCTCCCAGATGCCCACGCCGCCGAAGGTCCCGTCGAACCACAGCCGGTCATAGAGCGAGAGCGTCTGCGTCTCGAGCGCGAACCCGAGCGCGGCGTCGACGACGAGCGAGCCGTACATGTCGAACGGGTACTCGCCGACGCGCGCCTTCATCCAGTCGAGGTGGCCGATCTCGGTCGGCAGCTTGTCCGCCAGCAGCCCGTTGAGGCTCGGCGCGATCACGTCGCGGATCGGGATGCCGCCGTGGACGCCGCGATCGATCTCCTGGAAGTGCCCGACCGCGAGCTGGATCAGCTCCGTCGCCATCGGCTGGCGCTGGAGGTAGATGAAGTGCGTGCGCCCGCCCGACGTGCTCTTGTGCAACAGCACGCCGTTGGCGTACGCGCCCTCGCCGGCGGGCACGTCGAAGCGGATCGTGAACGAGGCCTTGTCGCGAGGATGGTCGTTGGACGGCAGGAACGCGTGCGTGCCGGCCGGCTGGCCCGCGGTCGCCGAGCCGTCGGGGGTGAAGAAGAACGGCGCGCCGAGCAGGTCGTTCGGGTCCGGCGCGGTCGGGTGCGCGGTGTAGTGCTGGACCTGCACGACGAACGGGAGCCCCTTCAGCAACGGCAGCCTCGGGGTGATCACGAGCTCCTCGCCATCGCGGGTGAACGTCGCCGGCAGGCCGTTGACGGTGACCTTGCCGACCGAGTCGCCGGAGAAGTCCAGGTCGAAGCGCGAGAGCGACTGTGTGGCGACCGCGAGGATCGTCACCGTGCCGTCGAGGCCCTGGGTCGGCGCGGACGTCGCGTAGCGCAGGTCGAGGTCGTAGTGCTGGACGTCGTAGCCGCCGTTGCCGAGCAGCGGGAAGAGCCGCTCGCCGATGCCGGGCGCGCCGGGCGAGGGTCGGTCGAACGCCTGCGCTGTGGTGGGGACTGCCAGCACAATCAGCACAGCGAGCGCGCCGATCCACCTCCTACGGCCGATTCCCGATCCTCGCCACGCTGAACTGGCCATTCCTCGACCCCCAGTCAGTACGTTGGTTCGAGGCGCCAGTCTCTCAGTGGGTGATCATCAACTGCAAGGTCCGTCACGCGGCCGGAGGTGCGCCGCTCAGGAGCGGGTGTAGCTCACGCGGTTGCGGCCGGCGTGCTTGGCGGCGTAGAGCGCGCGGTCGGCGGCGTCGAGCAGCGTGTGGGCGGTGCTGGGGGCGAGCGCCGAGGCCACGCCGGCGCTGATCGTCATCGGGATCTCGGCGTCGCCGTCCTCGATCGCCTCGCGCAGGCGCTCGGCGAACTCGAGCGTGGCCGTGCCGTCGGCGCCCGGCAGCACGATCACGAACTCCTCCCCGCCGACGCGGGCGACGATGTCCGCGCCGCGGGTCTGCTCGCACAGCATGGCGGCGAGCCACACCAGGGTGCGGTCGCCCGCCTGGTGGCCGTGCTCGTCGTTGATGCGCTTGAAGTGGTCGATGTCGACGGCGACCACGGAGAGCGGGCGCCCGTCGCGCTTGGAGCGCGCGAGCTCCACCGCGAACCGCTCCTCGAGGCCGCGCCGGTTGAGCAGGCCCGTGAGCGGGTCGATCCGCGACTCGCGCGTCAGCCGCGCCACCAGCCTCGCGTTGCGGGCGGCGAGCCCGCGGACGACGATCGCGATCACCGCCATCGAGGCGACCGGGTCGCACCAGTGGTCGAACGTCGCCCCCGGCTGGTACAGGACGACCGCCGTCTGGGCGATCGCGACCGTCAGGACGACCGCGACCGTCTCCCGGGTGCCGAAGAAGCTCGCGACGCACAGGACCGACCAGGCGTACATGACGTCGCCGTTGCCGGGCGGGCTGGTCGCGAGTGCGATCGCGATCAGCACGACGCCGATCGGGCCGAAGGCGAGCATCAGCACGCGACGGTCGAGCCGGCCGCCGAAGTTCCACAGCAGCGCGGCCGCGGCGAAGGAGATCAGGATCGGGATCGGCGAGCTCGTGGCCCTGCCCGCGACGATGCTCTCGATCGCGCCGACGGCCGCGGCACCCGCGTACATCGCCGCGCCCGACTTGGCGATCATCGCGGTGCTTGGTGGGAGAGGGTCAGTGCCTGATGGTCCCGGCATGTCCCGTGTATCGACGCGGTCGCTCAAGCGCCGGTCGGCGCTTCGTCAAGAAATGATCAAGTCGTTCACATGGCAATTACGACTCGCGTCCATGCGGGGGAGAGGATCGCGGGATGTCAAGGAGACTCCTCGTGGCGGTCACCGCGGCGCTCACCCTCGCGCCGACCGCCGCACACGCCGACGTGACCCCCGTCTTCGCGCTGCAGAGCAAGGGCACATGGAACGCTGCCCAGCCCCTTCTCGGGGGATCGGTCTACACGCCGCCCGTGGTCGAGGGCGGCTGGTCCGCCTTCGCGCCGATCGACGACAAGACCTTCTGGACCGTGAGCGACCGCGGCCCGAACGGCCAGCCGGCGGTCAACGGCGCGACGCGCCGCACGTTCCTCACGCCCGGCTTCACGCCGACGATCTACAAGGTCGGCATCAACGCCGACGGCTCGACGACGGTCCTGCAGCGGATCCCGCTGCACCTGAAGGCGGGCGCGGTGGACCCGGCCCGCGCCGCGGTCGGCGGCAACGCGAACGAGATCACGGGCCTGCCGCAGATCTCGACCGTCGATCAGGGCGTGGCCGCGGGCCTGCCGGCGGACACGGGCAGCTACCGGATCGCCGCCGCGCGCGACGAGGTCCCGTACGCCGCCGACGGCGTCACGCCGCTCGGCACCGACCCGTACGGCATCGACTCCGAGTCGATCGCGGTCGACCCGCGCGACGGCTCCTTCTGGCTGGGCGACGAGTACCGCCCGTCGCTCGTGCACGTCGCCGCCGACGGCACCGTCCTCAACCGGATCATCCCCGCGGGCGTGACGGTGCCGGGCGCAGACGAGAGCGTCGTCAAGACCAACAACGTCCTTCCGCGCGCCTGGGTCTTCCGCCGTCAGAACCGCGGCATGGAGGGCGGCACGCTCACCAAGGACGGCAAGACGCTGTTCGGCATGATCCAGTCCTCGCTGGTCACGCCCACCGGACAGGGCGACCAGCGCACGCTGCGCCTGGTGCGCTTCGACGTCACCGACCCGCTGAACCCGAAGCTGACGGGCGAGTTCATCTACCGCCTCGACACGCCCGCGCCGGGCTCCGGCCTCGCCCAGGGCGACATCTCGAACTCCGACATCTACGCGATCGACTCCAACCACCTGCTGGTCGACGAGCACGACAACGTGACCTCTGAGCCGGGCAAGGGCCAGAAGCAGGTCCAGCACATCGACCTGACCAACGCGACCGACATCTCCGGCGACGCCGCGGCCGACGGCGAGAACCCGCTGGTCGAGTCGACCAACGCCGCCGGCATCACCCCGGTCGCCAAGACCCTCTGGCTCGACTTGAACAAGTTCGGCTACGACCACGACAAGCCCGAGGGCATCGGCCTCTTCCCGAACGGCGACCTCGCCGTCCAGGACGACAACGACTTCGGCTTCAACCAGGCCAACGACCCGCAGAACGCGGGCGCCAGCGACCCGCCGTTCAAGGTCACCGCGTCGGGCAAGACGACCGAGCTCTGGCGCTTGGAGGCCACGAACATCGCGACCGGCGCGGTCGGCGGCTCGGTGCCCGCGACCCTCTCGCTGACGCTCGGCGCCAATGTCTCATTCGGCGCTTTCACGCCGGGCGTGACCAAGGACTACACGGCTTCGACGACCGCGAACGTGATCTCGTCCGCCGGCGACGCCGCGCTCACGGTCTCCGATCCGGGCAAGCTGATGAACGGCGCCTTCGCCTTGAACTCGCCGCTCGTCGTGGAGTTCAGCAAGGCGACGTGGTCCGCCCCCGTCTCCAACGACGCGGTGACGATCACGTTCAAGCAGCACATCGACGCGACCGACGCCCTGCGCACCGGCGCGTACTCGAAGACGCTCACGTTCACGCTCTCGACCACGAATCCGTAGTGGACGATCGTCCGGTGGTGCATTCGCCGGACGACGCGACAGTGAGGGCTCGATGTCCAATCGAGCCCTCAACTGGTCGATCGCCGTCATCGCGGTCGTCGTGACCCTCGGCGTCGTCAAGCTCACCTCGACGCAGGCGCGGACCCCGGCGAGGCCGCTGCCGTTCGAGTTCGACGCCGCCTTCCCGGCGGCCGACCGTGAATGGGTGCAGGCGGCGGTTCGCAAGACGCGGCCGGAGGCCGTGACGCTGATCGCAGCGGTCGCGCCGCGCACGCAGTTCGTCCCGACCGACGACAAGCTCGGCATGTGGGTCGGCATGGCCTTCCAGCGTCCGCCGTCGGGCTACGCGGTGCGGTTGAACCTCGCGCGCCTGGACGCCGACGCGAAGGACGCGCGCGACGCCGCCGTGGTGCACGAGCTCGGGCACGTCGTGGACATGGGGCTGATCTCCCCGCAGCTGGAGGCGCAGCTGCTCGCCGGCATTCCGAGTGGCGGCGGGAACTGCATGACCAGCCCTTGCGCCGACACCGAGCGGTTCGCGGAGACCTTCGCCAAGTGGGCGCTGCGCGATGACATCCCCGAGAAGGCGAGCTACGGCATCCCGTCGCCCGCGTCGCTGGAGGAGTGGGGCGCGCCGCTGGCCGACATGGCCGCGCGGCTCGAGGCGCAAGGCGCGTCCTGAGCGCGGGAAGCGCGCTTAGACTCGGTCGGCGATGAGGGCTTCATGGGTCTTGGCGGTCGCGCTCCTGCTGGGCGCGCGCACGACGCGGGTGCCGCAGGGAACCGCGGCGACCGCGATCGCCGTCGGCGACCTCGACCACGACGGGCGGGCCGACGTCGCGACGCTCTCGCCGACCGCGCTGACCCCTCACGCGCGACGCGGCCGGGGACTGGCAGACGACCGCACTGCCGGCCGCGGGTACCGGGGTCGCGATCGGCGACTTCAACGGCGACGGCTGGGGCGACCTCGCCGTGCGCGACACCGACGTCGTGCGCCTGTTCACCCGCGACCCGGCGGGCAGCGGCTATGGCCGGCTCAACGCGCTGACGCTGTGGGGCCGGAGCGTGCTTGTCGCCACCGACCACGGTTTCGTGCGGTTCAAGGCCAAGGCGGACGGTGGGAGCCGCCGGTCGGCTCCGGCGTCGGTGCGTTCAGCGCCGTGGCGGCTCCGCGCCTGCCAAGGGCATCGCCGTCGCCGACTTCGACGGCGACGGCCGCGAAGACGTGGCGACGCTCCTCCCCACCGCGGGAAAGGCGATGGTCGTGACCCGCCTCGCGTTCACCCCGCCGACGCTGTGCGGACGTCAGATGGCGAGGATCGCGCGTCGCTGCAGCATCGTGCCGCCGACGTTGGAGGTCACGCTCGAACAGCGCGAGCTGTCGTTCGGCGCCTTCACGCCCGGCGTCGCGAAGACCTACAGCAAGACGCTCGCCGCCACGGTCCGGAGCAGCGTGGACGCGGTGACGATCACGTTCGAGCAGCGCATCGGCGCGGACGAGATCCTGCACGCCGGGACGTACAGCGCCGCGGTCACGTTCACGGTCGCGGCGACCACGCCGTGAGGGCGGTCGTCGCCGACGACGAGCTGCTGCTCCGCGAGGGCGTCGCGCGGCTGCTGGATGAGGCGGGGATCGAGGTGGTCGCGCAGGCGGGCGACGCTCCGGACCTGCTGCGCAAGGTCGCGGCGCACAAGCCGGACGTCGCGATCGTCGACGTGCGGATGCCTCCGGACCTGACCGACGACGGCCTGCGGGCCGCGCTCGAGATCCGGCACCGGCAGCCGGACGTCGGTGTGGTGGTGCTCTCGCAGCATCTGGTCGAGCGGTTCGTCGCCGAGCTCGTGGGCGACGATCCGCACGGCGTCGGCTACCTGCTCAAGCACCGCGTCGCGGACCTGGGCTACTTCATCGAGGCGGTGCGGACCGTGGCCGCGGGCGGGACGGCGCTCGACCCCGAGGTGGTGGCGCGCATGCTCGGCCGCAAGCGAAAAGTCGACCCGCTCGACGCGCTGACGCCGCGTGAGCGCGAGGTGCTGCAGCTGATGGCGGAAGGGCTCTCCAACCAGGGGATCGCCGACCGCCTGGTGGTCGGCGCGCCCGCGGTCGAGAAGCACGTGACGGCGATCTTCTCCAAGCTCGACCTCGGCCATGACCGGTCCGAGTCGCGGCGCGTGCTCGCGGTGCTCACGCTGCTGCGAGCGGCAAACTAGCTCGCAGCGTCGTCCCGCGGCCGGCGACGATCTCGAAGCGACCGCCGAGCACCGCGACGCGATCGCGCAGGCCGCGCAGACCGGAGCCGTGGGCCTCGTCGGCGCCGCCGCGGCCGTCGTCGGCGACCTCGATGCGCAGCTCGTCGCCGCGGCGCTCGATCGTCACGTCGACCCCGCTCGCCCCCGCATGCTTGACCGCGTTGGTCAGCGCCTCGGCGACGAAGAAGTACGCGGCGGCCTCGACGGCGGGCGGGAAGCGTGCCTCGTCCACCCGCAGCGCGACGGGGATCGGCGCGCCCGCGGTCAGCTCCTCCAAGGCGGCGGCCAGGCCTCGGTCGGTGAGCACGAGCGGGTGGATGCCCGCCGCCAGCTCGCGCAGGTCGTCGATCGCGTGGCGGGCGTCGGCGGCCGCGCGCTGCAGCGCCTCGTCCGCGCGCTCGGGCGCGCGCCGCGCCTCCTCGATCCCCATCAGCGCCCGCACGAGCCGCTGCTGCGCGCCGTCGTGCAGATCGCGCCCGATCCGCCGCCGCTCCGCGTCCGTGGCCGCGACGATCCGCGCCCGCGAGGCGGCGACCTCGTCCGCGTCCAGGCGCTCGGTCAGGTCGCGGAAGACGACCACCGCGCCACGGCCGTCCGGGGTCTCCAGCGGCGCGGACGCGTAGCCGACGGGCAGCAGCGTGTCGTCGCGGCGGACGAACCAGTCGAGGTCGACGCGCACGGTCTCCCCGGTCACGCGCGGCGCGAGCAGCGGGCACTCGTCCTCCGGGAAGGGCGAGCCGTCCGGGTGGCGGGAGTGAATCGTCGCGTGGCTCGGGCGGCCGAGCAGGTCGGCTTCGGACGCGTAGCCGAGCAGCTCGACCGCGGCGGGGTTCGCGAAGCGCACCTCGCCGGCCGGGCCGACGACGTAGACGGCGTCCGCGAGGCTGGCCAGCAGCGCGTCGAGGAAGTCAGATCCGTGGGAAAACCCGATGGTCATGCGGCCCGGAGCGTTCGATCATAGGTGCATGCCCCTCCATCGACTCGGCGCCCTTCGCTACGGCCTGCCCGCGCTGCTGGTCGCGGTGGGCTTCTTCATCCTGTTCGCGGTCGACGACCCGATCCGCTGGGACGGCTGGGCGATGTGCGTCGGCTCGGGGCTCGCGATCCTGCTGCTCAACGTCCTCTTCCGCTACGGCGCGCAGGGCGACCGCGAGCGCGACGCGGAGGACGCGGCGCGCGAGTACCTCGCCCGCCACGGGCACTGGCCGGACGAAGAGCGCTAGGCGTCGGCGCGCGCCACGAACAGCGCGCGCGACCCAGGATCGTCGACCACGTCGAGCACGGTCAGGCCTGACGCGCGCGCCTGCCTGGCGATCTCGGCGACCGGCCAGTGACGCTGCTTGAGCCGGGCTGACGTCCGCTCCCACGCGGCCGGGCGGCGGCGGAACGCGTCCACGCGGGCCTCGACCACCGCGCCCGGGCCGATCTCCGGCGACGCCGTCCCGTGCCAGGCGATGAACCACTCGCCGCGGTCGGCGACCCAGTCGCCCGCGAAGCACGACCGGGTCAGCGCGAGCGTGTGCGCGTCGAAGATCGCCAGGCCGTCCGGCTCGAGCGAGCGCACGATACCGCGCAGGGCGGCGCGGAGCTCGTCGTGGTGCAGGAGGCAGTTGAACGCGCCGCCCAGGCACGTGACGAGGTCGTAGCGGCCGAGTTGCGGCAGCGCGCGCATGTCCGCCACCAGCATCGGTACCTGCGGGGCCTTGTTCGCCGCGCGGCGCACCATCGCGGGCGAGCTGTCGCACGCCACCACCGCGTACCCGCGGCCGAGCAGTGGGAGGAAGCTGCGGCCCGTGCCGCACGCGACGTCGAGCACCCGCCGTCCTCCCGCTCCGTGCCGGTGCGCGAGCTCCTCGACGACGTCGAGCCGCGCCTCGTCGTCGACCCCGGCCGTCAGCGCGTCGTAGACGGGCGCGAGGGTGTCGTAGGCGATGCGCGCCGCGTCGGAGCCGGCCGGCGCGATCCGGTTGGGGAAGGGGATGAGCGTGTCCATGCGCACCCGTATGAGCCACGGGCGCGAAACCTGTGACGCGTCAGCCGCCGCCACCGCCGACGATCGTGACGTGACCCGCGATGACGAAGAACACCGCGACGCCCAACGAGGCGAGGACGGTGAGCGTCCAGACAAGCCACATACGGCGGGTCACGACCGCGCTGCCGACGAACACGACCAGCGGGAGGCCGACCGTCACGGCCAGAAGCATCCCCGCGAGGAGGAACTCGGCCGGCCCGCTCGTCATCGCCGCCCAGCTCGAGTGCGTGCAGTAGCCGCTGTGGTCCTCGCTCCACGCGTTGCCGTACTGGGACGGGTCGCGATAGCAACCCCACATGTGGCCGAGCGCGAGGAACAACGAGGCGCCGAGCGCGGCCGGCCACGGAGCGAGGATGACGCGTCGCGTCATCCCATAGGTGTTCCCCGGATCAGGCGAACAGAGACGTCTGCGTGAAGCCGGGCGCGCACTCGATCTCGAGCATGCGCCGCTTGGTCTGGATGCCGCCGGGGGCGGAGAAGCCGTGCAGCGCGCCGTCGGCGGCGAGCACGCGGTGGCAGGGGATGACGATCGGGAACGGGTTCGACCCGAGCGCGGCGCCGACCGCGCGGGCAGCGCCGGGGTCGCCGATCTCGCGCGCGATCTCGCCGTAGGTCTTCGTCTCGCCCGGCCCGATCGCGCGGGTGGCGGCGTAGACGCGGCGGCGGAACTCGTCGACCTCGGCGTCATCGAGCGCGATGTCTGTCAGGTCGCGCTTCTCGCCGGCGAGCAGGGCGACGATGCCGGCCACGGCGTGCTCGATCTCGGGCGGGAGCTCGCGCCCGTCGTCCACGAGGCCGCGGCGGCCGGGCATCAGCACCTCGCTGATGCCCGCTTCGCTCCACTCGACACCGACCGGACCGAGTGCGGTGTCGAAGACGTGCATACGTCCACGGTAGTGGTTACGGAAGACGGCCCCGCCAGCGCAGCGACGTGAACGCGGCGCCGCCGAGGAGGAAGAGGCCGACGGCGGCAAAGCCGGCGCTGATCTCCTTCTTCTCCTTCTTGGTGCCGATCCGCGAGCCGAGCGTCTCGTAGACCTCGTCGAGCGCGTCGGAGTCCTCGGCGGTGAACGCCCGCCCACCGGACAGCGACGCGACCTGCGCGAGCGCCTCGGGGTCGGGGGCGACGTTGAGCACCTGGCCGCCCTGCTGGACGACGCCGTCGGCGGTGCCGAGCGCGACCGTGTAGATCGGGACGCCCAGCGTCTTGGCCTTCTGCGCGACGGTCGCCGGGTCCTGCCCGGTCTTGGAGGCGCCGTCGGAGAGCAGCACGATCGCCGCCGGCGGGCTCTTCTTGGCATCGCGCGTGCCGAGCGCGCTCAGCGCCGCGTCGAGCGCGTCGCCGGTCGCGGTCCCGCCGTCGGCCATGAGCGCGTTCAGCGTGGTGCGAACGGCGTCGCGGTCCTGCGTCGGACGGACCACGTTGTTCGGGCCATCGGAGTAGGAGACGAGGCCGACCTGCAGCGACTTCGGCACCTTGTTCAGGAACCGGTTCGCGGCGGCCTGGGCGGCGGCGAGGCGGGTGGGCGAGACGTCGTCGGCGTTCATCGAGCCCGACGTGTCGGTCACGAGCATCACGGACGCCTTCTCGACCGGGACCGCGATCGTCGCCTCCGGGCGGGCGAGCGCGGTGACCAGGCCGGCGAGGCTCAGCGCGAGCAGCGCGGGCGGGATGATCCGCCGCGCGCGACCCGTCTTCCCGACCACGGCGGAGAGGGTCGCCGTGGCCGGGAAGCGGATCACGTACTTGGCCGGGCGCCGCCGCGCCGCCCACAACGCCAGCAGCGCGAGCGGGATCGCGACGAGCCCGATCAGGAACAGCGGGGCCTGGAAGCTCAACGGAGGCTCCTTCCGAGCGCGCGCAGCCAATCGTCGTCGGTGGCGATCTCGACGTGCCGCGCGTGCGCGCGCCGCAGGTGGGACTTGAGGGTGTCGCGCCGTGCGAGCTCGGCCGCCGCGAACCGGCGCCTCAGCTCGGCACTCGACGAGTCGGCCTCGACCCGCTTGCCGGTCTCGGGATCGACGAGCACGAGATGCCCGGCGTCGGGCAGCTCGCCCTCGCGCCGGTCGACGACCTCGACGGCGAGGACGTCGTGGCGCAGCGCGAGCGACTGGAGCGCGCGGGCCCATTCGGGCCGCGCGCCCGGCGCGCGCTCCCCACGCGCGCCGGCGCCGGCGTCCGCACCCTCGCGGAAATCAGAGACGACGACGATCAGCCCCGGCCCGCGGGCGATGCGGCCGACGCGGCGCATGCCCTCGGCGAGCGCGTCGCCCTCCGGGACGTAGCCGTCGGGCGCCACGCCGGCGCCGAGGGCGCGACGCAGGGCGATCAGTTGGGCACGACCGCCGCGTGGGGCCAGTTGCCGCGGCTCGGGGGCGCCGCAGGTCAACAGCCCCACGCGGCCCGCGCGCCGCACGGCCAAGCGGCCGATCACGAGTGCGATGCCTTCCGCGACGTCGGACTTCAGGCGGTCGGCGGTGCCGAACGCCATCGACGCGCTGACATCGACGAGCAACCAGGTGGTGAGGGTTCTTTCCGGGACGTAGTCACGGACGTGGGGGTGGCCCGTCCGGGCGGTGGCGGCCGCGTCGATGCGCCGGACGTCGTCGCCGACCTGGTACGGGCGGATCTGGGCGAGCTCGGTACCCGTGCCCCGGCCCGCCGCGCGCCGTTCGCCGGGCAGAGCGCCGGACGCGCGACGGGCCAGGACGAGGTCGAGCGCCTCGACCAGCTCGCCCTGCATCGGGCCCGGGCCTTGGCGCCCGGGCGGGTCGGCGATCAGTGACATCTACGCGATGATCGGTTCGGTCTTCTCGGACGAGCGCACGCCGCCGACGGTGTCGAGGACGCGGTCGAGCAGGTCGTCGGCCTTCACGCCGTCGCCGAGCGCGTCGTAGGTCAGCACGAGGCGGTGACGCAGCACGTCGGCCGCGAGATCGGCGACGTCCTCGGCGACCGCATGGTTGCGGCCGCGCAGCAGCGCGAGCGCCTGGGCGGCCTGGACCATGCCGATCGGCCCGCGCGGGGAGGAGCCGAACTCGATCAGGCCCTCCAGCTCGTGCAGCCCGTACTTGCCGGGATGGCGGGTGGCATCGGTCAAAGCCACCGCGTACGCGATGACGTCGCGGTCCACGAACACGTCGCGGGCGATCTCGCGATAGCGCTCCAACGCGCCGATCGGCACGCGCTCGCGCACCTCGACCGGCTTGCCGATCGCGCGGCCGACGACGGCCGCCTCCTCGCCGACGCTCGGGTAGTCGACGATCAGCTTGAACAGGAAGCGGTCGACCTGGGCCTCGGGCAGCGGGTACGTGCCCTCGGACTCGATCGGGTTCTGCGTGGCGAGCACGAGGAACGGCTTCGGCAGCGGGTACGTCTGCCCCGCGATGGTCACCTGGCGCTCCTGCATGACCTCGAGCAGCGCGCTCTGCACCTTGGCGGGCGCGCGGTTGATCTCGTCGGCGAGCAGGAAGTTGCCGAAGACCGGGCCGAGCTCGGTGTCGAAGCGACCCGTGTCCGGCCGGTAGATGCGCGTGCCGACGAGGTCGGACGGCACGAGGTCCGGCGTGAACTGCACGCGCCGGAAGGTCCCGCCCAGCACGTCGGACAGCGTCTTGACGGTCAGCGTCTTGGCCAGGCCAGGAACGCCCTCGAGCAGCACGTGGCCGCCGGCCAGCAACGCCACGAGCAGCCGCTCGAGCATCGCGTCCTGGCCCACGATCACGCGCTTGAGCTCATACAGCGCGTCCTGCAGCCCGGCGCGCGGGTCCTCGATGATCTCGGTCCGGTCCTCGTGCATCAGAGCGTCGTGCCGGAGTTGTCGGGCGCGGTCGAGGGCGCGCTGGAGGAGCCCCCGCCGCCGTTGCCGTCGTGCTCCGGGCAGTCACCGCGGCCGCCACGGCCGCCGTCGTTGTCCGGGGCCGACTGGTCCGGCGTGGGCGTGGCCGACTGGACGGGCGTGTTCGGCGTGCTCGGCGCGTCCGTGGCTGCGAACGCCGCGGGCACGCCGATGGCGAGGGCGCCGCCGGCGGCGGCGAGGGCGAGGTACTTCTTCATGGCGACGAGCGTGCCGCCGGATTCGTCAGATCCGCATAAACAGCGTTGAGGGAGCCTTGAAGAGTCGTTCCTACGTTTCCTCTCATGCGCATCCTGGTCGCAGAGGACGAACCCCGTATCGCCGCCGCCGTCGCGCGCGGGCTGCGGCGCGAGGGCATGGCGGTCGACATCGCCCCCGACGGTGCCGCGGCGCTCTACAAGGCCCGTATCAACCCCTACGACGTGATCGTCCTCGACCGCGACCTGCCCGAGGTCCACGGCGACGACGTCTGCCGCACGCTCACCGCCGAGCAGCCGCGGACGAAGGTGCTGATGCTCACCGCGGCACGATCCACCGACGAGCTCGTCGCCGGCCTGTCGCTCGGCGCCGACGACTACCTGACCAAGCCGTTCCGCTTCGCCGAGCTGGTCGCGCGGCTGCGCGCCCTGGGCCGCCGGACGGGCGACGCGCGCCCGCCGGTGCTCGAGGCCGGCGACGTCGTCCTCGACCCCGCGAAACGCACCGCCACACGCGCAGGTCTCGACCTCGACCTGACGTTGAAGGAGTTCGCCGTCCTGCAGGCGCTGCTCGAGGCCCAGGGCGCCGTCGTGACGCCCGAGGAGCTGCTCGAGCGCGCGTGGGACGAGCAGCTCGACCCATTGAGCAACACCGTCCGCATGACGGTGATGACGCTGCGCCGCAAGCTCGGCGACCCGCCGATCATCCAGACGGTCCGCGGGAGCGGCTACCGCGTGTGATCCCGAACCTTCGCGTCCGCCTCACCGCGATCTACGGCGGCATCTTCGTCGTCTTCGTCGCGGTCCTGCTCTCGATCTCCTATTGGCTCATGGCACGCCACCTCGACCGCACGCTCGGCGTCGAGGGGGCGGCGACGGCGCTCGAGCAGCTGCGGCTCCAGTACCTCATGGCGCTGGCGGGCGCATCGCTGGTGGCCACGGCCCTCGGCTGGGCCCTTGCCGGCCGCGAGCTGGCCTCGATGCAGGCGGCGTTCGACGCGCGCGAGCGGTTCGTCGCCAACGCCTCGCATGAGCTGCGCTCGCCGCTGACCGTCATCCGCACCGAGGCGGACGTCACGCTCGCCGACCCCGACGCCACCGTCGAGGAGCTGCGATCGATGGGGTACGAGGTGCTGGGCGCCGCGGACGAGATGGAGGCGCTGCTCGACGGGCTGATGGTGCTCGCGCGGTCCGGCCGCGAATTGCCCAACCGCGAGTACGTCGACCTGGCCGCGGCGACCCACGCAGCGGCGCGTCGCGTGCGCGCCGGGGGCGTGCGCGTCCGGCTGGAGCTCGCCCCGGCGGGCGTCAGCGGCGAGCGACGCCTGCTCGAGCGCCTCGCGGGCAACCTGATCGAGAACGGCGTCCGCTACAACGCGCCCGGCGGCTTCGTCGCGGTGCGCACGTCCGCGGTCGAGGGCGGCGCGGTGCTGGACGTCGTCAACTCCGGCCCGGTGATCGACCCCGTGCTCGCCGCCCGGCTCGTCGAGCCGTTCGAGCGCGGCGGGCGGACAGGGCGTGGCGGCGCCGGCCTCGGGCTCTCGATCGTGCGCTCGGTCGCCGAGGCCCACGGCGGGCGGCTCGCTCTGACCCCGCGCGCCGAAGGCGGCCTCGCGGTGCGCGTCACGCTCCCGTCAGCTTGAGATAGATCAACGTGTGCCCGGGGACGGGCTCGCGGTGGGTCTCCTCGAAGCCGTGACGGCGGTACAGGCGCAGGTTCGCCTCGCTGCGGTCGCCGGTGAACAGCCACGTGCCGCCGCGCGCCATCGCCGCCTCGAGCAGCCGCGTTCCCAGCCCTTCGTGCTGGCGGTCGGGAGCGACCGCCAGCCGCGCGATCTCCCCGTCGGGCTTGATCCGCACGGTCCCGATGAGGCGGCCCGCGTCGCGGATGCCGAGCACGAGCACGTCGCCGGCGAGCACCGCGCGCACCTCGTCGAGCGTCTCGAACAGGGGTGGCAGGAACTGGTCGTAGAGCATCGCCTCGCCGACGTACGCCGCCCGCTGGATGGTCAGCACCTCGCCGGCGTCGTCCGCCGTCAGGACCTCCACGCCGCCACCCAGATCTCCTCGACGGGCCACCGATGCGCCCACTCGGGCGTCACCCACTCGTACTTCGTCTGCTGCGCGTCGTCAGGCGCGTAGAGCTCGTGCAGCGCGGTCACCGTGAACCCATGACGGGCGAGGGCGGCGATCCATTCCCCGTGGGCGAGGTGGAACTCGACGCCGTCCTCGTCGGGATAGGTGACGACCTTCAGCCCCCGCTGGTCGCGCACGAGCCGGTCCGACGCCGCGCCCACGTCGGGAGCGCACAGGGTGACCATGAGCGAGTTCGTCAGGAAGACGAGGTCGCCGCCGGGCCGGACCAGCCGCGCGGCTTCGGACAGCCAGGCGTCGGGCTCGCACCACAGGCACGCCCCATATTCGCTGATGATGACGTCGGCGCAGTCGCCGGGCAGCGGCACGTCCTCGGCGCTCGCGTGGTGCAGCGGGAACCGCAGATCGTGCTGCTCCTGCATCTTGCGCGCCGTGGCCAGCTGGTTCTCGGAGACGTCGATCCCGACCGGCCGCCCGCCCCGCCGCGCGACCCACGACGACACGTACCCGGTCCCGCACCCGAGCTCGACGACGTCCCTGCCGTCGACCTCGGGGAACGCCCCGACCTCCGCGTCCGGAACGCTCCAGATCCCCCAGTTGGGCTCGTCGGTCGCCCACTGGCGAGCCGCGAGCTCGATGTCACCCGCGGCGTTGGTGTTCCACATCTCGCGGTTCGCGCGAGCGTGCTCGGACAGGTCCATCGGGGAAGGATGTCACTCACGTTTGACACACCCCCGTCTCATGTAGCGTGGCCCCCGGATCGCAATCGGAGGGATGGGGGTCAACGTGCGGCGAACGCTGCTCAGCTTGCTGGTGCCCGCTGCGCTCTGCGCGGCGCCGGCCATGACGATGGCGGCGACGTCACCGCCACAGGACCGCGACTGGTGCGGGCAGGTGCCACCGACCTCGAGCTGGTCGGTCAAGAACGTCGACGTGCTCTGCCGTGTGGACACCGTTCGGCACACGTGGAACGCCGACGGGACGCTCGCGACCGACCCGGCGACGCCGTCGGGCTATCGCGAGACGCTCACGCAGGCGATCTCGATCAACTTCATCGACTACGGCAACCCGCGGCCCGGTCAGCCCGCCGCCGCGGCGACCCGCGATGTCATGTTCGTCGCCGGCCGCTTCGGCCTGAAGTCCTTTGACATCACCGACCCGAAGCATCCGAAGCTGCTCGACTGGCTCGGGGACGGCGTCGACGACCCGTACCTCGAGGACGGCAACCCGGGCAACGGCACACAGGCGCCGCGCAAGGGCACGCTCGACGACATGTGGGAGAACGAGGACATGGACGTCGACGCCGACCGGAAGCTCGTCTTCCTGTCGCGCGATCCGCGCGCCTACGGCGGCAGCACCGGCAATCCGGCGTCGCGGTCGGGCATCTACGTGATCGATGTCCGTCATCCCGAGAAGCTCGACCCGATCAGCTTCGCGGAGACGCCCACAGGCCACACGACCACCTGCGTGAACGACTGCAAGTGGGTGTGGACCGGCGGCCCCGCGCCGAACACCGACCAGCAGGCGCTGGGCTGGGCGGGCCGGCCGATCTTCGTCACCGACATGCGCGACCCGCGCAATCCGAAGGTCAACCCGGTGCCGGTCGACACCGCCCGCAACGACGGCGTGACCGACTATGCCCACGACGTCCAGGTCGACGACTCGGGCGTGGCGTGGGTCTCCGGCCGCGGCGGCGTGCGCGGCTACTGGACCAAGGGCCGCCACTTCGATCCCGTCCAGGGCGTTCACCGCGTCGCCACCGCGGACGACCCGGTGCCCTACGCGGGCGGCGGCATCCAGGAGGGCGTGTTCCCGGTCCGCAGCTCGTCGCGGTTCATCCACAACTCCGAGCGGCCGTCCGGCGCCGACGCGCCCGACGCGAAGTACGGCGACCTGATCTTCTCCACCGAGGAGGAGTTCGCGGGCGGCGCGTTCCCGAACGGCTGCGCCAACGACGGGCCGCTGTTCATCTCCTCGCTCGAGGGCAGCTACGGCGGCGAGGCCTGGCGCTCCACGCCGACCAGCAGGTTCCGGCTCAAGCCGGTCGCCACCTGGCATCCGTTCGGCAAGGAGGGCTCATCCACCTCGACGGACTGCTCCGCCCACTACTTCGAGATCAAGGACCGGATCCTCTCGATGTCGTTCTACAGCCAGGGCTCGCGGTTCCTGGACATCAGCGATCCGACGAACCCGACCGAGGTCGCGTACTTCCGCCCCGGCACCGGCACGTGGGCGACGTATCCGCACAAGGGCCTCTACTACTCCGCCGACCGCAACGGCGTCTACATCCTCAAGCTCAACGTCAAAGCGGGTCAGCTGAGCAAGTCCGTCGACACCAGCCAGCTGCGGGCGGCGGTGGCCGCCGACGCCGATAGCCCGGTCTCGCGGGTCACGTTCGCGGCGCCCGACGCCGCCGAGGAGGCCAGCGCGGCGCTCCAGCGGCCGGTCGGCGGCGTCTGCAGCCTGCCGCTGTACGAGTAGGGACACCACTCGGGGCGCCGGCTCCCGTGCCGGCGCCCTAGCGGGTGAGGACGGCGGACGCCCCCGCAGGGCCGCTCGCCCAGCACGTCTGCGGCACGCAGTCGACAGCGTCGTAGGCGGCGGTGTCGAACGGCTTCCACGAGCGGCCGCCGTCGAAGGTGATGTCAGACCCGGTCGGGCCGACCGCGATCAGGGTCGCGGGCGAGAACGCGACCCAGTCGACGCCGGAGCGATAGCCGGTGAGGTCGCCGCCCTGCGTCCAGGTGGTGCCGCCGTCGCGCGAGAAGCCGGAGGCTTTGGATCCGTTCGTCGGCGCGGTGAAGTCGCCGCCGACCATCACGCCCTCACGCGGGTTGCGGAACGCGAGCGAGAACACGCCGCCCGCCGGAGCGGCGGGGATCGGCGCGGCCGACACGGTCCACGTGACGCCGCCGTCGCGCGAGTGGAAGACGCGCGAGGCGCCGCCGCCGGTGGCGAACCAGGCGTCGCGGCCCCTCGTCACCAGGCACGTCCCGGACGCCGCGAACGCGAACTCGCCGTCCGCCGCCGCCGGCATGCCCGCGTTCGGGAGCACGTGCCACGTGCGGCCCCGGTCGTCGGTGGCGGCGATCCGGAACTTCCCGCCCACCGGGTCGCTCAGCGCCAACCCGCGCTTGCCGCCCGCGTAGAAGTCCATGCAGTCGTAGAACGCGGCGGGGTCGTCATTGACGAACGCGGTCGTCCAGGTGCGGCCGCCGTCGAAGGTCGTGTAGATGCGCGAGGCGTCGCCCTCGCCGATCGCCAGCACGCTCGCGCGCCAGGCGTCCTGCGCCTCGACGTCGCGGAACTGCAGCGCTCCGGCCCCTGGCGGCGACACGTTCTGCCACGTGCGCCCGCCGTCGACCGTGCGCAGCACCTCACCGGCCGTGCCGGCCAGCCAGACCACCCGCGGGCCGACGGCGTCGAGCCCGCGATGCTGCTGCGTCGATCCGGTCGCCACCGGCGCCCACTTCGGCAGCCGCGGCGGGTGCGCGCTCGCGGCCGACGGCACGACCAACGCGACCAGCACCAACAGCACACCCAACCGACCCACGGCAGCCTGCGTGCCCGCGCGCGCCCGCTCCTAAACGGGAACGCGAGCGAGCGCTCGGCTAGCGGTCCGGCTCTCCCGCCGACTCCGGCACGGGCGGCTCGAAGCCCACGTCGATGACCTCGAAGCCCTTGTGCTGCTCGCTGCCCGCGTAGGCCGCGTAGGCACGCTCGTCGGCGGCGGTCAGACGCACGTCGTCGGTGAACGGCGTCAGCAGCGCGCGCGGCCACAGGCGTCGCTGGGCGACGACGTTGACCTCGGCGGCGAGCACGGTGACCAGCGAGAGCACGTAGATCCACGCGATCAGGCCGAGGACGAGACCGAACACGCCATAGGCCTCGTTCGTACCGCGCAGCATGTGGGTCACCAGGTAGGTGCCGAGGATCTGCACGAGCTGCCAGCCGACACCGGCCACGACGGCGCCGACGCGCAGGTCGCGCGTGGGCACCTCGCGCGCCGTGAGCACGCGGAAGACGAGCATGAACTGGCCGATGTTGGCCACCAGGGCCAGCAGGATCACGACGATCGGCACGGCGCCGCCGATGTCGGCGCCGTAGGTGCCGGCACCGGTCGTCAGGCCCGCGAGCGCGGTGGTGACCAGGAGCCCGGCGCCCAGGACGGGCAGCAGGAGCAGGCTGCGCAGTCGGGCGGTGACCGGGTTCGGGCGCCGGTTGCGCGGGACCGCCCATGCGCGGTTGAAGGCGTTCTGGACCGCGCCGGCGACGCCCAAGCAGCCGTAGATCGTCAGCAGGACGCCGACGACGAGACCGGCACCGCTGCCCGACAGCGCGCGGACGTTGTCCCGCAACTGGCTGCCGATCACCGGGAACTGGGCGAGCGCGGAGTCCAGGAGGTCGGCCTGCAGCTTCGGATCGCCCTCGAGCACGAAGCCGAGGATGGTGACGAGCAACAGCAGCAGCGGGAACAGCGACAGGAACCCGTAGTAGGCGATCAGCGCCGCGAGGTACGAGCCCTGGTCGTCGGCGAACTTGTAGATGACCGCGAGCGGAAAGCCGAGCCAGCGCCGTTTGCGCTGGTAGCCGTCCAGCGCCTCGACGAGCCGGCCGGCCACTACAACCGGCGCGAGGACCAGAGCACGGCGGCCAGCGCGAGCGACACGATCGACGTCGCCAGGCCGATCAGCCACCCGGCCGAGCCTTGCGAGCTCATGATCGCGGCGACGACGACGGCGATCCCGACGATGCCGGCCGTGGCCACGACGCGCATCAGCGGTGCCTCGAGCGGCAGCCGCTTGCGGCGATTGGGGATCATCACGCCGGACGGCTCCGCGTGCGGTTCGCGGCGTTCTTCACGCGCCTGGCGGCGCGCTTCGCGCTCAGCGCCCGGATCGCTGCGCCGCGGCGGGGCGGGCGGCGCGTCGTGCTCGACACGCGCGGGTTCGGGGATGACGCCCGGGATCGGCGAGCGGGACGCTTCATCGGGGAGCTTGGTCGACATTCAGCGACCTTTCCGAGTGCTGGTCGCCGGTGGCGGCCGGGCCTCGTCAGGGGATGGCTCTTCGATCGCTGGAAGAAACGAAGTGGCCTTGTTCCATGGTGCTACCCACCAGCGGCGAACAGGAAGCAGCCGGGGCCGCTGTGGTTCGTTACCGAACGGCCGGGAGGTCGGCGGTCGTCCCCGGAAGCTCCCGCAGGAACGCGAGCGAACGCTCGGCCTGCTCGATCGTGCCGCACTCGACGCTGAGGACGAGGTCGCGTCCCGCCAGGATCGAGAGCACGCGCTCCCAGTCCACGACCCCGTCGCCACACGCGCACCCGACCGGCGTGCCCGTCACCATGCCGCGCTCGCGCTCGGCGTGTTCGATCGAGATGTCCTTGGCGTGCACGTGGCGGACGAGGTCCGTCACCGACTCCAGCGCCTCGTACGGGTCCTCAATGCCGGCCAGGAACGAGTTCCCGGTATCCCAGTTGATGCCGATCCGCGGCGACGGCACGAGCTCGACGATCCGCCGCAGGCCCGCAGCGGTCTTGGTGTAGACGCCGTGCGGTTCGATGCAGATGTCGACGCCGTGCCGGCGTGCCACCTGGTCGGCGCGGGTGAGCGTGTAGCGCATGATCTCGTGGGCGAAGCCGTCGTCGCCGTCGAGCCACGCCGGCCGCAGCATCTCGTCGGTGTTGACCCAGCGCGCGCCGAGCGCGTCGGCGAGCACGATCGCGCGGGTCAGACGCGGGATCGCCGCCTCGGGCTTCATCAGCGGGCTGTGCCCGGACAGCGACAGCACCGCCACCCCGTGACGCTCGCAGATGTCGCGCATCAGCAGCGGGTCCTCCTCCAGGGAGAACGAGTGGAAGTACCCGACCTCCGACAGCAGCTCCCACCCGGTGTGGACCATCGGCTCCACATAGCGGTACCCGAGCCCCGCGGCGATCTCGACGCCCTGCTCGAAGCTCTTGTCGGCCGAGCGGCAGAACTCCATGTTGAGTGCGATCGTGAACATGGCCCGCGACGCTAGGCGAGCATCCGCCACTTGTCGTCCGCGACCGCCCGCTGGTAGATATCGCACATGCGGCCGGCGACCTACACAGCCGCCCACGACGCCTACGCGGCCGACACCTGCGTGCCGCTGGAACGCGCCGTCGAGTGCGGCGAGTTGCAGATGTCCGCGCTCGCGCGCGGCACCTATCCCGGCACGCGCCTGCGGGCGCTGCCCGGGGTGCGCACGGTCGGGTTCTGGGACGCCGCGCGGCCACAGAGCTGGGGCCTGGACTGGCATCGCAACGAGGGGATCGAGCTGACCTGGCTCGAGTCCGGGACGCTCGCGTTCGCCACCGACACGCTCACGACGACGCTCAAACCCGGCGACCTCACGATCACCCGCCCGTGGCA
The DNA here is from genome assembly GCF_000423665.1 of Solirubrobacter soli DSM 22325. GTDB lineage: Bacteria > Actinomycetota > Thermoleophilia > Solirubrobacterales > Solirubrobacteraceae > Solirubrobacter > Solirubrobacter soli. The sequence continues at coordinate 187,837 of NZ_AUIK01000016.1, forward strand.
GCGCCACCGGGTCGGCGCGCCCGATGTCACACCGGGGCGCCTGCACTGGCTGATCCTCGACGTGGGTGTCCGGCGTCCCGACCAGGCGTGGCGGTGGCCGGCGTGGCTCAAGCCCACCGCGGGCGAGCTCACCCGCCTGACCGAGCTCCTGCGCCACAACGAGCACCCGGTCTGGCCGGGCGACGGCGCCGTCGCCGACGCCTTCACGCGCCTCGGCGAAGCCGTGCTGGCCGAGCGCACGCGCTGGGTCGCAGATCCGCAGGCCGAGCTGCTGCTGGCCGTCGCCGAGCTGCTCGAGCGCCGGGTGCCGCCGCTGGACGCGTCCCTTTCGAGCGCGGAACGAACCGTCGCGCTCTTCCTCGAAGAGCTCGGACACCGCGTGGGGGAACCGTGGACGCTGGACGCGCTCGCCGCCGAGTGCGGCCTCAAGCGCACCCGCTTCACCCACTACTGCGAGCGCATCACGAACATGACGCCCTCCGAGTACCTGACGGCGGCGAGGGTCGACCGCGCCGCGCACCTGCTCACCCACACCGACGCGTCGATCACCGCGATCGCGCACGCCACGGGCTTCTCGTCGAGCCAGTACTTCGCGACCGTCTTCCGCCGCGTCCGCGGGTGCTCGCCGAGTGAGTACCGCGCCGCTTCGGGCTAGGCCACGGGACGCGCGTGGCCGATCGCGAGCGGCCGGACGATCGGTGGCATCGCCCGCCAGGTCGCTTCGGCCAGCTCCTCGAGCTCGAAGCCGCACGTGCGCATCAGCTCGACCGTCGGGCGGTCACACCGGCAGCCGCAGGCGAAGCGTCGCCACGGGTCGTGGAGGCGTCGCTGCCAGCGGGCGAGTCGCGGGGTGCTCGCCAGGACGTGTTCGAGGAACAACAGCCTGCCGCCCGGGCGCAGCACGCGCGCGATCTCCCGCAGCGACGACCGGGGGTCGTCGACCGTGCAGAGCACGAGGGTCGCGACGACGGTGTCGACCGAGGCATCGGCGAAGGGGAGCTGTTCGGCGGCGGCGCCGACGATCTCGGCCGGCGGGCCCGTGCGCCGCAGGCGGCGCGCGAGCCACCGGCGCATCGCGTCGTCCGGCTCGACGAGCAGCAGCTCGGTGACCGCGTCGGGGTAGTGGGGCAGGTTCAGGCCGGTGCCCGCTCCGAGCTCGACCACGCGACCGTGCGCGGCCGCGAGCAGCTCTCGCCGGCGCCGGCGCAGCCCCGCGAGCTCGCCGAGGGTGAGGACCGGGTCGTAGGCCGTGGCGAACAGCCGCTGCCAGCGGCCTGAAGCGGGAGACATGGCTCGAGCCTAGGTCGCCAACGGCGCGCCGGCATCGCCCACACCGGCCATCCTGAGGGCATGGCCGGTTCGGGTCACAGGAGGCCGAGCCTGGCCGCCTCGGCGACCGCGGCGGTGCGCGTGGAGCTCCCGAGCTTGGAGCGGATGTTCGCGACATGCCGGTGCACGGTGTGGGGGCTCAACACCAGGAGCTCGGCGATCTCCTTGTTGGACAGTCCGCGCGCGACGAGTGCGAGCACCTCCCGTTCGCGCGCCGAGAACAGCGCCGGCGATGTGTCCGCCGACGGGACCGGCAGCTCCGGCGTGAGCGCGCCGCGCAGCGCGCGCACGACCGAGTCGGCGTCGTCGAACCACGGGAAGTGGGCGTTGCCGGCCAGGGGGACGAACGTCGCGTGCGGCACCGCGGCCGCCAGCTCGCGCCCCAACCGATAGGGGATCGCCCGGTCGCCACGCCGGTGCACCACGAGCGTCGGCACGCGGAGGCGCTCCAGCTCGGCCCGGACGTCGAGCCGGTAGACGAGCTCCAGCCGCGCGGCCGCCGTCTCCCCGGTCGCGGCCTCCCGCTGGAAGCGCGCGAACCGCTCCTGCTCGTCGCGGTCGGCATCGCCGAGGAAGACGTCCGCGAGCAGCCGCGCGCCGAGGCCCCAGTGCGCCCGCACCGCGCCGAGGATCGCCTCGCGCACCTGGGCCGTGGCGATCTCGCTGCCGTCCGCGAACGTGCCGTAGAGGAGCAACCGCTCCACCCGCTCGGGCTGTCGCGCCGCGAACGCGATCGCGGCCGCCCCGCCGCCCGAGGCGCCCAGCAACGTCACCCGCTCGAACCCGACATGGTCGACGAGCGCCGTGAGCAGCGACACCTCGTGCTCGAGCGTCAGGTCGTCCTCGCGCACCGACCGGTCCGACAGGCCCGCGCCGAGCTGGTCGTAGCGAAGCAGGGTGAACCCTTCCGTGAGCGCTTCCCAGAACCGGACGACGCGTGGGTCGTGCCGCTCGAGCTCCAGGTGGCTGACCCACCACGCGGGTGCGACCAGGGGCGGGCCGGTGCCGCTCAGCTCGTACGCGACGCGCCGATCGCCGAAGGGGAGGAACCGGATCTCGCTGGCCACGCCACGCCTCATGATGACGATCCGCTCCGTGCGCGCCGGGCGATGCCCGGCGCGCACGCGACGATGCCGGCTAAGGCGTCGTCGTCGAGAGCGTCACGGTTACGGTGCCGGTGTAGACCCCGGTCCGCAGCGGCTCGGACGCGCCGATGGACTGGGTGAACGCGATCGGGAAGACGTCGTTGCTGACCGGTGCGGTCCACGCCGTCCTGGCGGGGGCGATCGCGACGGGCCGGGCGAGCCGGAACGCGCCGTTGGTCAACGTGACCGCGGACGTGCTCAGCGCAGCGTCACCGGCCGTCGATGTCACCGTCGCGGTCGTGGACGCCGTGTAGTCCTTCGCGACGCCCGGGGTGAACGCGCCGAAGGACACCGGCGAGCCGACGGCGAGCGACAGCGTGGGCGCGACGTTGCCGCCGACGGGTGTGTCCGCGCCGACCCGGGTGGCGAGGATCCTCGCCGGCTCGCTCTCCTGTGACGCGGTCAGGTACTCATGGCCGAGGTACTCAGCCGTGATCGCCTGCTCACCGCCACGCAGGGTTCCCGGGAGCACGACCGTTGCGGTCCCGCGGTCCGCCCATACGGTCTGCGACCAGCCGGGCGCGGAGAAGCGGACCCGGCCGCCGACCTCGTAGCCGTCGGCCGCGCGCACGGTCGCGGTCAGCGTGTCGCCCTCCTTGATCGTCGTCGCCGGGAGGGTGAGGTCGGTGGTGGTGGGCACGTCGGGGTTCGGGATCCCCTGGATCCGGTTCCACTCGCGCAGGGCGAGCGGTGTGACGGTCCCGTGGCGCACGGTGCCGGTGTTGGTGAACCGCGGCGTCTTGGCCGTCCACTTCGGGGCCTCGATGTCAGGGCTGCACGAGAGCTGGTAGCCGCCGCCGTTGGTGTAGCGGTCCGCCCAGAAGTAGAACTGCCCGGGGCAGGCGGTGTCGCCGGCGTTGGCCTTGAACACCAGCGGGCCTTCGTAGCCCTGGTTGGCGACCCACGTGCTCCGGCCGATCGAGGGGGCGACCGGCGTCCAGTTGGCGATGTTGGCATCGCGCAGGTTCGTGTTCTTCTCGGAGAACACATCCGACGCCGCGTTGCCGGCCTCGTTCTTGGTGAAGCGGTAGTACCAGTCGCCCACCTTGATCACCGTGGTGTCGATCCTGGACTGCGGATACGGGTTCTGCCACACGGCAGGCGGTGCGAACGTGCGGAAGTCGCGCGTGGTCGTGTACCACATCTGCTGGTTGCCCGGGTTGGTGCGGTTGACGGTGTCCTGCCACATCGCCTGGGCCCAGAACACGACGTAGGCGCCGATCGAGTCGTCCCAGTAGGCCTCTGGCGCGAAGGCGTTGCCGGCGCTGTCCGGGGCGACCTTGACGTGGCGTTGCGGGGACCAGTTGACCAGGTCGTGGGACTCGAAGACCTCGATGTACTGGCTGTCGTTGATCAGGTAGTCGCGGTTGCGGTTGAACCAGTTCAGGTCGGTGGCGATCATGTAGAACGTGTCGCCGTCGTGCGAGCGGATGATGAACGGGTCGCGCAGGCCCTGATCGCCGAGTTGTGACACGAGCGAAGGACGGCCTCCGCCCAGCCCGACCCAATCCAGAGCGCTGTTGCCCGTCGAGAGCCCGAAGCGAAGCTGCTCGCCGTCGGCCAGGCCCTCCCCGGTGAAGTAGCCGAGGAAGTAGCGCTCGGGGTCGAGCTTGCGCGACATGGCCTTCACCGTCGCGGCGAACGCCTTCGTCTGCGAGGCCGCGCCCTTGGTGACGGTCGCGGTCAGCGTGACCGCGACATCCGCACGCCCGTAGGCCGGCCGCGAGACCTCGCCGGTCGGCGTGATGCTGTCCGAGGCCTTCCAGGCGATCGTCGAGCCGAACTCGCCGGTGGCGGGCAGCGTGATGTTGCCGCGGATGTCATCGAGGCCGGCCAGCGTCAGATCGGCGGTGTCGCGGGCGACGGACTGGGCGGCGTCGAACTGCGCCGGCACCGTGACGGCGATCTCGCGGGTGGTGACCTCGAGGCCCTTCGTCAGATGTGCGGTCAACGTCGCGTGGGCCGCGGGCTGTCCGAGGGCCGGTCGCGTGATGACGCCGCTCGCGGTGACCACGGCGGGATCGGAGGTGCTCCAGACGATCCGCGAACCCGCCTTCGTCCCGACCGCCGGAAGCGCGATGTCGTCGACGATGGCGTCCGTCCGGCCGAGGTCGATCGCGGCGGCGTCGTCGCGAACGCCGGCGAGCCCCTGCGGCTCGGCGAGCGCGATCACCTCGTCGGGGGAGAGCGGGCGGTTGTAGACGCGGAAGTCGCGCAGGGTGCCGCGCAAGGCATAGTGAGCCGGCGCCTGCGAGCGGCCCAGGTAGTTGCAGTTCGTCCCAGCGGCGTTGACGGTCGGCGCGACCGTGACGTTGGTGTTGCGGCCGATCTCGACGCCGTCCTCGTACAGGACGCCGGTCCAGCTCGTCCCGTTGGCGTTGCGCTGCTGCGTGTAGGTCAGGTGCTTCCAGACGCCTTCCCGCAGCGCGTAGGTCATCGTCTTCTGCACGCTGGCGCCGGTGGTCGGCGTGGTCGCGGTCAGGCCAGTGCGCAGGCGCATCGTGTTCGAGCCGAAGATCGCGCCGCCATAGTCGCCGTTGGCCGCCGAGTCGCAGTTGGTCTTGCGGCCGAAGCTCCACAGCTGATGGTCGCCGACGTTGGCCGGGTCGATCCGGATGTCGTAGTCGACGCTCAGGTCGGTCATGTCGGCCGTGATGTTGTCCGGCAGGTCCACGTACGCCCCGCTGAGCGAGTCGGCGTAGGCGCTCGGGTTCAGCGTGAGCCCGGCCCCGGTCAGCGCGGCCTTGTCCGGGTTGACCAGGGTCGCGTTGCCCGCGGCGCCGGCGCCGCCCGAGTCGGCCAGCGTCGTCCCGCCGGTCTCATCGAGCTTGTAGCGGTGGACGAGCCCGGTCTCCAACTGCGCGGGCGGGATCGCGACCCGCTGCTTGACGGTGATCGGGAACGACTTGGTGTCGGTCAGCCCGCGGTGGGTGAGCGTCGCGGTCAAGGTCGCGTGCGCGTCCCCGCTGCCGACGGCCGGGCGGGTGACCGCGCCCTGGGCGGTGACCACCGTCGGGTCGCTGGTGCTCCACGTCACGCCAGGCGTGGACGGCAGCACGATGTCCTTGCTCACCGCGCTCGTGTCGCCCAGGTCCACGGAGGCTTTCAGCTCGGCCAGGTTGCCCGGGGCCGAGGCGTCCGACAATGCGCGGACCTCGCTCGCCGTGAGCTCCTTCGCGTATATCCGGACGTCCTTGATGGTGCCCCGGAACTGCTGGCCGCTCGCACTGCTCGAACGGCCGATGAACGCGATCGCCGACGTGATGTCAGACGGCTTGAGCGTCAGCATCGGGTTCGAGGACACGAGCGCGCCGTCCTCGTACAGCGACATCCGCCCGGGCGACAGCGCGTCCCCGCCCTTCACGACCACCGCCACGTGCTTGAAGGTGTTGGCCGGTAGGGCGACCGGCCCGCTCACCGTCTGCGTCACAGGGCTCGCGCCCGGCCCGGCGATCGATGCCTGGTGCGGCGTGGTCCCGGCTCCCGGAGTCGCGGTGAGCGAGCCGCCGTTGTCGGCCGTCCGGCCGAACGCGAACACGGGGCCTTGCGTCGTGGCGCTCGAGAGCCGGACGTCATAGGCGATCGTGACATCGCTCAGCCCCGCCAGCAGTCCGTCGGGCAGCCGGACCGCGGGTGCCGTGCCCCCGTTGCCTCCCGGCAGGGTCAGTCCGCGCCCACCGTTCCACACGGTGGCGGCGTTGCCGTTGACGACGCCGGCGTTCCGGCCGTTGCCGGAACGATCGTTGACGACGGTGCCCGCGGTCTCGTCGAACGGGTAGACGGCCACGAGGTCCTGCGCGGCGGCCGGAGCGGCGGTCGCCGCACCGAGCCCCGCGATCACGGCCCACGCCGCGGCGAAACGGAACATGATGAGAACTCTACGTCATTTCGTTGGATCGGACGCCGAATTCGGGGAGCGCAGATTTTTTCGTAAATAGGCGCTCATGAGGTCACTCTTAAGGTCTCATTCAGTTCAACTTTGACGTTATTAATCTTGCGCCTCGTCTTCGACTAGGGGGAGAGGTATGAGAAAACGTCGGGTGGTTGGAACCACCCTGGTCGGCTCGATCTGCGCGCTGGCGGCGATCTGCAGTTCGGCGGATGCCGCGCCGATCTACAAGGACCCGTCCTATTCGTTCAGCGAGCGTGCCGCGGACCTCGTGTCGCGGATGACGCTGGCGCAGAAGGCCTCACAGACCGACAGCAACACGTCGCCGGCGATCCCGAGCCTCGGGGTCCCGTCGTACGGCTGGTGGAACGAGGCGCTGCACGGCGTCGCCGAGCTGTCACAGACCAACAACGCGAACGCCGGGTTCCTGCAGAACACGACGTCGTATCCGATCAATCAGTCGCTCGCCGCGGCGTTCGACCCCGATCTCGAGTTCCAGATCGCGTCGAACATCTCCGACGAGGCGCGCGAGGTGATGCCGTCCAACAGCGAGAACCTCGACTTCTACTCGCCGACCATGAACATCGAGCGCGACCCACGCTGGGGCCGCAACGACGAGTCCTTCGGCGAGGATCCGCTGCTCGAGTCCAAGCTCGTCAGCCAGTTCGTGGACGGGATGGAGGGCAAGAACCAGAGCGGGCAGCCGTTGGCCGCCGGCGACGGGTTCCACAAGACCATCACCACGCTCAAGCACTACACCGCCAACAACAGCGAGGGCAACCGGCTCAACGGCGACTCGGTCGAGGACGCGCGGACGCTGCGCGAGTACGACACCAAGCCGTTCGGCGACGTCGTCCAGGCCGCGCATCCGGGCTCGATGATGAGCTCCTACAACAGCATCAACGGGACGCCGTCGCCCGCGAACCCGTTCCTCATGCACACGCTCGCGCGTGAGACGTTCGGTTTCGACGGCTACTTCACGTCGGACTGCGACGCGACCTACGAGATCACCAACGGCCACCACTTCCAGCCGCCGGGCTGGACGCGCCCGATCAACCCGATCGAGCGCAACGGCTACGCGATGTCCTCAGGCGAGGACCTCGACTGCAACACGGGCTACCACGACAACTACAACTACCTGAACTCGGTCCCGACGGACACCCAGCAGGGCATCAAGACCGAGACGGACACGTTCAACGTCAACGACCTCGACACGTCCGCGGTGCGCCTGTTCACGGCGCGCATGGAGACCGGCGAGTTCGACGACCCGCTGACCGTCCCGTGGGTCACGCAGGCCCGCACGCGCGTGCCGAGCTGGACCAACAACAACACCAACAACGCCGTCACCGAGACGCCCGCGCGGCTCGCGCTGGACCGCAAGGCCGCCGACGAGTCGCTCGTGCTGCTCAAGAACAGGAACAAGCTGCTGCCGCTGAAGGTGCCGAGCTCCGGCGCCTACAAGGTCGCGGTCATCGGCTACTTCGCCAACCCGTCGAGCATGTACCTGGGTGGCTACTCCAGCAGCCAAGGTGCGGCCGGCGTGGCCAACGAGGTCAACGGCTACAACGGCCTCAAGTCGGCGATCACCGCGATCGACCCCGACGCGACGGTGGACTACTACAAGGGCTTCACCGGCACGGGCACGCGGGCCAACCAGCTCACCACCATCGATCCCGCCGCGGTCGCCGCGGCGGCCAACTACGACGCGGTCATCGTCTACACGGGCACGGACTCCTCGGTCTCCAAGGAGGACCTGGACCGCACGACGCTGCAGCTCCCGGGCGCCCAGGGCCAGCTGATCCAGCAGGTCTCGGCCGTCAACCCGAACACGATCGCCTACATGGAGACCGTCGGCCCGATCGACGTCTCCCCGTTCGAGTCCACGACCCCGGCGATCGTCTACAGCTCCTACAACGGCATGCGCAAGGGCGAGGCGCTGGCCGACGTGCTGCTCGGCAAGTACGACCCGAGCGGTCACCTGCCGTCGACCTGGTACCTCAACGACGCGCAGATGCCGCCGGTGACGGACTACTCGATCCGCCCGAGCGCGACCAGCAACGGCCGCACCTATCAGTACTTCATCGGGCAGACCCGCTACCCGTTCGGGTACGGCCTCAGCTACACGACGTTCAAGTACTCCGGCCTGCAGCTCTCGGGCCATGCGCTGAGCGCCGACGACACGCTCAACGCGACCGTCACGGTCACCAACACGGGCAGCACGGCGGGCTCGGACACGGTCCAGCTCTACGTCAACCAGCCCAACGCCCCCGCCTCGGCGGAGCGGCCGATCAAGCGCCTCGAGGGCTTCCAGCGCGTGACGCTGGACCCGGGCGCGAGCACGACGATCACGATGCCGATCAAGGTCTCCGACCTCGCGTTCTGGGACCCGTCGGCGAACAAGTGGTCCGTCGACGACGGCACCTATGGGGTCCAGGTGGCCGACTCCGCGGCCGACGCCGACATCCAGCAGCAGGACACGTTCACGGTCTCCGGCGCGATCACGCCCAAGCCGAACGTGCTGACCACGCAGCCGGTGGTCGCGGGCGCCGACAAGGGCCGTGACATCCAGCAGCGCGTGTTCTTCACCGCGGGCCAGACGATCGACCCGCAGCCCACCGTGTCGATGAACGACGCGACGCTCTACGGCTACGAGACCCGCGGGCAGTCGACCGACTTCCCGGCGGGGATGACGTTCGACTACACCTCAAACCACCCGGGCGTGGTCTCGGTCGACGGCGCGGGCAAGCTGCGCACGGTCGCCGACGGCGTCGCCACGGTCACGGCCAAGGTGACCTACGGCGGCGTCACCAAGTCGACCAGCTTCGTCGTCGACGTCGTCTCGACGCTGAGCGACCTGACGCTCAACGGCGCACCGCTGTCGTCCTTCAACCCCGGCCGCCCCTTCGCGTCCGACACCTACAACTACGACGTCGTCCTGCCGGCGGGCAGCAGCGCGCCGGTCGTCGCCGGCACGTCCGCCGACCCGAACGCGACGGTGACCGTCACCCAGGCGAGCGGCGTTCCCGGCTCGGCCAAGGTGGTCGCCACCGGCGCCGACGGCACGCCGTACACGTACACGGTCAACTTCGCCTACCCGGCGCAGAGCGACGAGTTCAACGGCTCTTCACCAGGGCCGCAGTGGACCTGGGTCCGCAACGACCCTGCCGCGGAGAGCGAGTCCGGCGGCGCGTTGAACCTCACCGCGCAGACCGGCGACCTCAATGCCGCGACCAACACGGCGAAGAACCTGCTGCTGCAGCCCGCGCTCGGCGACTGGGCGGCCGAGACCAAGATGACCCTCAGCACCACGCCGCACACGGCCAACCAGCAATCGGGCCTGATCGTCTATCAGGACGACGACAACTACCTCAAGTTCGACTGGGAGTACACGGGGACGAGCGCGCAGCTGGTCGAGACGTCCGAGGACTTCTCGTTCACGCCCAACGCGCCCGAGACCGCGGCGTTCCCGACGGTCCTGCAGTCCCTGCCGACGGCGAACATCACCAGCGGCACGACGCTCTACCTGAAGATCGTCAAGAGCGGTCAGCGCTACCAGTCCTACTACTCGACGGACGGCTCGACGTGGACGCCGTTCTACGAGGTGGGCGCCAGCTTGACCAACACCAAGGTCGGGCTGTTCTCCTACAACCGCGCGGGCACGAGCACCGATCTCACGACGGCGTTCGACTACTTCCGCGTCGGCAACACCTCCGTCGCCACCGGTCCGGTCGGCGGCAGCGTCCCGCCCACGCTCGCGCTATCCCTCGGGGCGCCGGCGAGCTTCGGCGCGTTCACGCCCGGCGTGACGAAGGACTACACCAGCTCGATGACGGCGAACGTCGTCTCGACCGCCGGTGACGCGACCCTCTCCGTCGCCGACCCGGCCACCACCGCGACGGGCCATCTGGTCAATGGCGCGTTCTCGCTCCCCTCCCCGCTGCAGGCCTCGGCCACCAGCGCAGCCGGAGCCGGTGGTGCCGCGGCCCCGATCGGGGGCTCGTCGGACCCGCTCGCCCTCCTCAGCTATGCGGGCCCGGTCAGCAACGACCCGGTGAACATCTCGTTCGCGCAGCACATCGGCGCCAACGATGCGCTGCGAACGGGGAGCTACAGCAAGACGCTCACGTTCACCCTGTCGACCGATCAGCCGTAGGAGGGTTCCAGGCCGCGGGTGCGAGGATCGCACCCGCGGCCTGACCCGGCTTCGCGCGCGGCCATTCGGGGCAGGAACAGCGGATGGACCCGTCTCGCGTGGTCGCCGTCGATGTCGGCGGCACCTTCACCGACGTCTGCGTGCTCGACCAGGCCAGCGGCGAGCTCGCCGTGGCCAAGGTCGCCTCGACCGCCGATCCCATCGACGGGGTCATGGCCGGGGTCGAGCAGGCGGGCGTGGATCTCGCCAACACCGCGCTGTTCTGCCACGGCACGACGGTCGCCACGAACGCGCTGATCACCCGCAACCTGCCCAAGGCCGCGATGGTCTGCACGCGCGGGTTCCGCGACGTGGTGGAGATCGGCCGCGGCACCCGCGACGACCTCTGGGACGCCTACAAGGACAACGCCGAGCCGTACATCCGGCGGCGCGACCGGCTCGAGGTCACCGAGCGGATCGACCACCGCGGCGAGGTGGTGACCGAGCTCGACGAGGACGAGGCCCGCGAGGTCGCACGGATCCTCAAGCGGCGCGAGGTCGAGGCCGTCGCCGTGTGCTTCGTCAACGCGTACGCGAACGGCGACCACGAGCAGCGGATGGCGGAGATCCTGCGCGAGGCGCTGCCCGACGCCGCGATCTCCACCTCCTCCGGCGTCCTGCCCGAGCTGTTCGAGCACGAGCGCTTCTCGACCACGGTCGCCAACGCCGTGCTGTCGCCCTTGGTGACCGGCTACGTCGACCGGCTCCAGCACCGGCTCGCCGACGACGGCTATGACGGCGACCTGCTGATCCTGCACTCCGGCGGCGGCGTGATGACACCGGAGGCGGTGCAGGAGCTCGCCGTGCGCCTCGCCGCGTCCGGCATCGCGGCGGGCGCCGTGGCCGCCCGCTACACGGCCGCCATGTGCGGCTTCAAGAACGTCATCGGCGTCGACATGGGCGGGACGAGCACCGACATCAGCCTGGTCTACGACGGGACGCTGCGGACCACCAACGAGTGGTTCGTCGAGTACGGCCACCCGATCGTCTTCCCGTCGATCGAGGTGCTGACGATCGGGGCGGGCGGCGGGTCATTGGCGACGATCGACGCCGCCGGCTCGCTGCGCAACGGCCCGCAGTCGGCGGGCTCGGACCCCGGGCCCGCGGCGTACGCCAAAGGCGGGGAGGAGCCGACGAACACCGACGCGAACCTGGTCCTCGGCCGGCTCGGCGAGCAGCTCGTCGGCGGCGGGATGACGCTCGACAAGCAGGCCGCCGAGCAGGCCATCTCCTCGCGCGTCGCCGAGCCGCTGAACCTCGACCTGCACGAGGCGGCCGACGCGATCATCGCCGTCGCCAACGCGAACATGGCCGACGCGGTGCGGATCATCTCGCTGCAGCGCGGGTACGACCCGCGCGAGTTCGCGCTGGTCGTCTTCGGCGGCGCCGGGCCGCTGCACGGCGCGGCGCTCGCGAAGGAGCTCGGCGTGCCCACCGTCCTCGTCCCGCCCCGGCCGGGCACGTGGTCGGCGCTCGGCTGCCTGATGGTCGACATCCGCCACGACCTCTCGGAGATGTTCCTGCGGCCCGCGTCCGAGGCGGACGGGCAAGAGCTCGACGAGGCGTTCGAGCGTCTGGAGACCAAGGGGCGCGAGCTGCTCGCCTCCGAGGGCGTGACCGAGGACGGCGTGACGCTCGAGCGCTCGATCGCGATGCGCTACCTCGGTCAGTGGCGCTCGCTCGAGGTGGCGTTCGACGGCGACCTCGACGCGGCCGTCGAGCGTTTCCACACCGAGCACGAGCGCGAGTTCTCCTACCGCCGCGACGACGCGCCGGTCGAGCTCTACCGGCTCCAGCTCGTGGCCACCGGCGCCACCGAGGAGGTCCGGCTGCCCAAGCATGACCGCGGCGGCGACATGCCCGAGCCCGCGGAGACGCGCACGGTGTACTTCGACGGCGAACCGTCGGACACACCCGTCTACGAGCGGGAGAGCCTGCCGGCCGGAGCGACGTTCGAAGGCCCGGCGGTGATCGACCAGCTCGATACCACCACGCTCGTCCCGCCCGGAGTGAAGGCGGAGGTCGACGAGTGGCTGAACATCCGGATGGAGGTGCGCTGATGTCACTGGATGCCGTCACCTTCGAGGTGCTCAAGAACTCGTTCGTGACCGTCGTCGACGAGATGGCGGAGCAGATCCTGCGCACCTGCCACTCGTTCGTGATCTTCTCGCGCGACTTCAGCTGCGCCCTGCACGACGCGCGCGGCGACACGATCATGCAGGGCTCGCAGGACATCGCCGTCCACGTCGGCACGCTGCACCTGAAGGCCAAGGCCGTGCTCGAGGACTTCGAGGGCGACATCCACGAGGGCGACGTGTTCGCCGTCAACGACCCCTACCGAGGCGGCACGCACTTCCCCGACGTGTCATTGATCCGGCCGGTGTTCTCCGAGGGCGAGCTGATCGCGCTCGCGCAGGCCAACGGCCACTGGGCGGACGTGGGCGGGAGCGTTCCCGGATCGTTCGACGTCGGTGCGACCGACCACTTCGGCGAGGGCATCCGCATCCCGCCGATCCGCGTCGTCGACCGCGGCACGCCGAGAGACGACGTGATCGCGATGATCGCCTCCAACTCGCGCGCGCCGGGTGACATCGTCGGCGACTGCCACGCGCAGATCGAGGCCACGCGGGTGGCCGAGCAGGAGCTCTTCCGCCTGATCGACAAGTACGGCAAGCAGGATGTCGTCGCCGCGTTCGGCGAGGTCCAGGACTACGTCGAGCGGCTCACCCGCGCGCGCATCGCCGACCTCCCGGACGGCGTCTGGGAGACCACGGACCACGTCGACTTCGACCCCGCGGGCGACGAGGGCCTGGTCACGGTGCGGGTCAAGCTCACGATCAAGGGCGACACGATCGAGTACGACCTCAGCGGCTCGGATCCGGCGATCAAGAGCTTCCTCAACTCAGGCGCGGGCGTCGCGTTCAGCGGCGCGATCGCGTCCGCGAAGACGTTCCTGCCCGAGATCCCGCTCAACTCCGGCTTCTACCGCGCGATCCACGTCGACCCGGGTCCGGAGGGCACGATCGTCAACGCCGGCTGGCCCAATGCGGTCACCGGCAGCGTCTCCGGCGCCTACGAGAAGATCATGAACGCGGGCTTCGAGTTGTGGTCGCAGATCATGCCCGAGCGTGCGATGGCCTGTTGCTTCAACCTCGAGTACCTGCTGGTCGGCGGGCGCGACGCACGGCGCGAGGACCGCCCGTTCTTCATGTGGTACGACTGGATGGCGGGCGGCTGGGGCGGGCGCAACGGGCGCGACGGGCAGGACTGCACGTCGCCCGTGTTCGGCGTCGGCCTCGCGGTCCAGCCGTTCGAGGGCCAGGAGCGCCTGACGCCGGTGCTCACCGCGCAACACGAGATCATCCCCGACTCCGGCGGACCCGGGAAGCACCGCGGCGGCTGCGGCGTGCGCAAGGGCGGGACCCTCACCCAGGTCGACGCGGCGGTCATGTCCTACTGCTGCGACCGCGCCCGCAGCGTGACCTGGGGCATCGCCGGCGGCCTGCCGTCGCTCCCGCACGGCGTCTGGCTCAACCGCGGCTCCGACGAGGAGCGCTTCCTCGGCGCGAACTTCTCCGGCGTGCCGGTGAAGGAGGGCGATCGGTTCGAGCGGCCGAGCGCCGGTGGCGGCGGTCTGGGCGACCCGCTGGAGCGCGACCCCGCCGCCGTGCTGGAGGACGTCGCCGACGGCTACGTGACGATCCGCCGCGCCGCGCTCGACTACGGCGTCGTCGTCGAGGCGGTCGACGAAGAGCTGGCGGAATACCGCGTCGACGAGGACGCGACCTCCAAGCTGCGCGACGAGCAGCGCGGAGCCCGCGCCGCCCGCCTCGACGAGGACCCCGAGGACGTGGCGCGCCGCTTCCGCGACGGCGAGCTCGACGTGCTCGACCTCGTCCGCCACTACGGCGTGATCCTCGACTGGGGCAGCGGCGAGGTCCTGCCCCGCACCACGGAGCAGTACCGCGAGCTGCTCAAGCGCCGCAGCGCAGCGGGATGGAAGCGTTGACGCACTTGATGTGGAGGCTTAGATGGTAGCATAGTCGGTGGTTTACCGGGATGGTTTTAGGTTGTATCCAGGGTGCGTTTCGGGTAGTCTTCCTGGTATGAACCCCCCACTTCACCCGATGGAGGCAGCCATGTCCGCCCGAGATGCAGCCGGCCGAGGCGCTGGCCAGTGCGTCGCGAAGGCCGCCGGCGACCTCAGGCATACCCTGGGCCCGCGTTTGACTGCCTACGCGGTCGGTCTCCGGGATCCCGGAGACATCGACTCGTTCGCGCGCGCGGAGGCGCGCCCGCGCCGCGAGACGGCAGACCGCCTCTGTGACCTGCACTCGATCACGCAGCGACTCGTCGAGGGCAAGACGCCCGACACCGCGCGGGAATGGATGGTCTGCTCGAGTCCGCTCCTCGACGACCGAGCTCCGCTCGAGGTGCTGCATGAGCAGAGTCGCGCGCCCAGGCGATCGCTCGATGCGCCAGGGTGGGCGCTCGATGGCTTCCGCCGCGTGGAGGATGCGGCAAACGCGTACCTCGACGCGGCCTGAACAGGTCTCGGGTCTGATTCAAGACCCGAGACCCTTCCGACGATATAGGTAGTGACTACGGTGGTGTTCCCGGGGGCAATAGTGGTAGCGTTGCCGCTGAACAGCGCGACCGAGCCACAAACCGTTTCCGGAAGGGGTCCACCGATGACGATTGTTGAAGAGGCGTATCGGGCGTCTGTGACGAGTGCGATCGCGCAGATTGCCGAGCAGCTTCAAGCCACGCTGGGTCAGCGGCTCACGGCTTATGCCGTGGGCGTGCGGGACCCGAAAGCGATCGGAAAGTACGCGCGCGGAGCGATCGAGCCGCGCGAGGACACGGCGCAGCGCATGCGCGACCTGTTCCGCATCACACGCATCCTCGGCGAGGAGCGGCCCGAGATCGTGCGCGCCTGGATGATCGGGTCCAATCCGTTGCTCGATGATCGTGCGCCGATCGAGTTGTTGCACGAGGAGAACACGAAGCTCGTAAGCAGGGCTGCCGGCGTCGAGGCACAGTTCTCCAGCGCCGCGTTCCGCGCGGTGCACGAGGCAGTGGTCGATTGGGCGGAGGCCCAGATGGCGTAAGCGTTAGGTGAGCGTGATGCCGAGGCGTTCGGCGGCTCTGTGGAGGTCCCAGTCGGAGCCTCTGATGTGGGAGTCGTCGTACATCTCCAGCATCGCGACCGCGGTGCGATGGTTCCAGACGACGCGATAGTCCCAATGCAGAAAGCGGAGCTCGTGCCCGATCGGAGGGTCGGCGGCGCGGACCTTGAGCAACCGGGCGCCGATGCGGGCCTGATGGACGACGTGGGAATGGGTGATCCGCTGGAAGCGATGCGTCGCCGCGGCGCGCTGGAAGTAGGCGTCGCGTACGAAATGTAGTTCGAGCAGCTTGAACCCGTCGAAGATGTGGCTGCTGACCCAGCCTGAGTGCGCGACGACTCCGTCCTCGGGCTCGCTGTCGAGATACGCGTCGATGTCGTCATCGAGCCCAGCGCGCGGGCGGTATGGCGCGAGGCAGTGGCCGAACGCCGCTTCACGGCTCGTCGCGAGTTGCACCTCGCGGAAGCGTCGCCGTCGCGAGGGGTGCCTCGTGCCGATGGCGAACAGGCCATCGCTCGGGGTTACCTGAACGTGCGATTCTCGAACACCGGGCACCCGAAAAGGCTACAGTCGGACCACGCCCGTCGCGCGGGAACGTTCGAAAGGAAACGTCGTGCGCATCCGAGCAGTCGACATCATGGCGCAGGTTCTGCGGGATCCACCGCGCTTGCGGGACGTCACGCTCACCGACTGCGTGATCGAAGGTCCGCTCAACCTGGACGGCGTGCATTTCGCCGCAGGGGCCGAGTTCCAGGGCGTCGTCTTCGAAGGACCCGCGAGCTTCGCCGACGCGTTCTTCGAGCAGGGGGCGGGCTTCACAGAGGCGACGTTCGAGCGTGGGGCGAAGTTCGACAGAGCACGCTTCGACGAAGAGGCGCTTTTCCAGCGCATTACGGTAGGGCACCAAGGTGCAACTTTCCGGAGCGCGGAGTTCAGAAGCCTCGCGTACTTCGGCAACTCGATCTTTGAAGGCGCGGTCAACTTCACGGGCGCGGTGTTCGCGGTGGGCGGATCGTTCGGTCAGACGAGGTTCGGCTCGGATGCGTACTTCGACGGTGCGACCGGGACGACGATGGACTTCGCGCGTGCCCGGTTCCAGGGAGACGTCGCCAATTTCAACGAGTTCAGGGCCGAGCGGCTACGGCTGACGCGCGCCGTGTTCGCGGCGCAGGTCGAGGCGCGGCTCCATGTCGATGTCATCGTGCTGACCGGGGCTGCATTCTCGGCCGGCGCGTCGATCCGGTGCGCCGAGCGAGAGGAGGGCAGGACGCCGTCGCTCGGGCTGGAGCGGGCGCGGTTCGGCGCCTCGTCGTTCGTCGCGGGCGCGGGAGCGACGCGGCCCTTGCTCGAGTCGATGCGCTACGCGGACGCGTCCAACCTCACGCTGGCCGACATCACGCTTGCGAGCTGCCAGTTCCACGGCGCGCACAACCTCGATCAGCTCCGGCTCGAGGGCTCGGCCGCGTTCGTCGAGTCGCCGGCGGACTGGCGGGTCGAGCTGCCCTGGCCGTGGGCGCAGCACTGGACGCCCCGTCGCGTCCTCGCCGAGGAGGTCGCGTGGCGCGTGCGCCAGCCGGCGCGGCCGGGGAAGTGGCACCGCATCGTGCTGCGCTGGCCGGAACGGTTCCCGCTGCGCTGGCCGTCGTGGCAGTACACCCGCGACCCCGCCAAGCGCATGCGCTGGCCGGACTGGGGCGCGCCCGGAAAGGAGCCCGAGGACCCACTCACACCCGACGAGATCGGGACGATCTACCGGGCGCTGCGCAAGGGCCGCGAGGACCACAAGGACGAGCCGGGAGCCGCCGACTTCTACTACGGCGAGATGGAGATGCGCCGCTGGGGCTCCCGCAGCCGCAACGAGTCGCTGCTCGATCGCCTCGTCCTCTGGCTCTACTGGGTGACGTCGGGATACGCGCTGCGGGCGAGCCGCGCGTTCGTCACGCTGATCGTCGTCATCGTGGTCTTCGCGGCGCTGTTCGAGCTCGTCGGGTTCGCGAGTCAGGCGATCGCGCCGCGCGCCATCGGCGTGACCAACGGCCGGATCGTCTACGAGGACACGACGTTCCCGGAGCGCCCGCCGATCAACCAGGCGTTCCGGGCGCTGACCTACAGCGCGGCGACTGCCACCGCGGTCGCCGGCGCGCCCCCGCGGCGCCTGACAGCGATCGGCGAAGGGCTGCGGATCGTGCTGCGCGTGCTCGGGCCGCTGCTCCTCGCGCTCACGGCGGTGTCGATCCGCGGGCGCATCAAGCGCTGACGAGCGCTACGCGAGCGTGGCGATGAAGGCGTTGACCACGGTCGGGTCGAACTGCTTGCCCGAGCAGCGGGCGAGCTCGGCGAGCGCGACCGGGGTGGGGATCGTCGGGCGGTAGGCGCGCGGGGAGGTCATGGCGGCGAAGGCGTCGCAGACGGCGACGATCCGCGCGCCGATCGGGATCCGGTCGCCCGCCAGGCCGTCGGGGTAGCCCTCGCCGTCCCAGCGCTCGTGGCTGGAGCGGACGATCGCAGCGACCGGGCGCAGGCCCGGCGCCGCGGCCAGCATGCGCTCGCCGATCACGGTGTGGCGGCGCATCAGCGCCCACTCCTCCTCGTCGAGCGCGCTCGGCTTGGTGAGCATCGTCTCCGGGATCGCGAGCTTGCCGATGTCGTGCAGCTCGGCGGCGTAGCTGACCTCCTCCACGGCCTCCTCGCCGAGCCCGAGCTGCAGCGCGGTGGCACGCGCATGCTCGGCCAGCACGGGGATGTGCTCGACGAACTCGGGCTGCATCTCCCGCAACATCCGCAACAACAGGTCGCGCACCTGCGCCTTGCTGGGCGGCGCGTCCTCGATAAAGCTCACATGCCGGGGGATCGGCCGATCCCCCGGCAAATTGAGCGGCTACGGGTTCGTCGTCGACAGCGTGAACGTCAGCGTCTTCGCGTATGTCCCCGTACGGACCGGATCGCCGGCGCCGATCGCCTGCTTGAACGTCACCGGGACGACCTCGTTCGACGTCGGGGCGCTCCAGGTCTTGACGACGCCGAGGCCCTGCAGCGGCTGCGGCAGGGTGAACGCGCCGTTGACCAGGTGGCCCGTGGCGGTCGGGCTCGGGTCGGCGACGGTCAGCGTCGCGTCACCCGCGGTCGAGAGGACGGTCGCGGTCGTGGAGGCCGTGTACTCCTTGGCCACGCCGGGCGTGAAGGCGCCGAAGTTCGCCGGGGCGCCGAGCGTGAGCGCGAGCGTGGCGGGCACGGTGCCGCTGACGGTCGTGGTCGCGGCGACGAACACGCTCGCCTCGCCGCCCAGGTAGGAGACCCAGAGCCAGTAACCGCCCTGATTGATGTACGTCCCCTCGGGCAGGCCGGCGAAGGTGCCGGTGAGCGTCTTGCCTTTGACCAGCGTGAGCTTGGTGCCGGGCGTGAGCGGGCCCTGGATGTCGAGCGTCAGCGGGCCGCTCAGGACGACGTCGCCGTCGGCGCGCAGCGAGCCGTAGTCGGCGCTGCCGTGCAGGGTGATCTGTGTGCGCCCGGCGAGCCGGGCGTTGCCGCCGACGCGCGCGCCGTTCCCGGGCGCGAAGGTGCCGGCGGCGGTGACGTCGAGGTCGCCGCCGAGGCTGCCGGTGGCCGCGAGGGTGCCGCCGGCAACGGTGGTCGTACCGGTGTAGGTGTTGTTGCCGCTGAGGGTCAGCGTGCCCTCGCCCTGCTTGGTCAGGCTGCCGGTGTACACGCGCGCGTTGCGAGCGGCCTCGCGACGCGTGCCGGTCTCGTACTGGGTCCTGTCGACCTCGCCCGCGTTCGCGGGCAGGCCGTTCGTCCAGCCCTTGTCGGCCTTGGTCTGCGCCCACGCGGCCGCCTCGGCCTCATCCTCGCCCTTGCGGGCGCGGATCGCCACGTCGGAGATGTCGTTGGACCACGTGTCGCTGTAGCCCTGCGTGTCGAGCACGGTCGGGCCGAGCAACTGGCCCGGGCCCTTGAACGCGTCGCGCAGGTTCGGCGTGTGCCAGCCGTTGCGCGCGTCCGGCACCTGGACCGCCTTGCCGCGGTCCGGGTTCTGCACCGCGGGGTTGCCGATGGTGGCGTTCTGGCGGCCGTTCGTGAATAGCGTGTACAGCGCCTGCGTGTTGGTCATGTACGGGAAGCGCTTCATGATCAGCGCGAGCTCCGCGGCCGAGTGCGGGCCGGCCATCGAGGTGCCCGAGGCGCTCCCGTAGCGCGGCTGCGGCACGCCGTTGACCACCGTCACCACGGTCGAGTTGATGTTGCGGCTCGGTGCGGTCACGCACGACCACTTCGCCACGCCGCACTGATTGAACTCCTGGGTGCCGGGGACGAGGACGGACCCGTCGGCGTTCAACGTGCGCCCGGTGCCGGGGTTGATGCCCGACGTCGTGTACCAGCGGCCCTCGAGCTCGGGCATGTAGTACGGCGCGGCGCCGCGAGGCGTCGGGTTGACGTAGCCCGAGTTGCCGGCCGTGAACTGGATGATCGTGCCCGTACGGGCGACGTCGATCGCGCCGTTGAGCCAGTGCGACGTGTTGCCGTCCGGATCGGCGACGCCCTCCGGCAGGGACAGGTAGCGCCACGCGGTGTTGAGCCCGTAGCTCGACGGGTTTCCGGCGGCCGGTTCGAGCGGGCCGTAGTTCTCTGTGTTCGGCTGGCTGCCCCAGCTCGAGGTGATCAGGCGGATCGGCTTGCCGTCGGCCGTCGCCTGCGCGTTCACGGCTCGGTAGACGTTGCCGATGTAGGCGTTGTCCGGCTTCTGCGCGGCGGTCACGTTCGCCGGCCACTTGCCGTAGAGGACGCCGTCGGTCTTGCCCGTGTTGCCGACGTAGAGATCGGCGTTGAACGCCACACCGTGCATGTTCTCGGCCGGCGTCGTCTCGCCGACGCCGTCACGGCTGGCCCCGATGGTGCCGGTGACGTGCGTGCCGTGCAGGTCGTTGAACAGCTGGTTGTAGTAGCCGGACGTCGGGCCGGTGTCACCTCCCTGCGCGACGACCGCGTGGTAGCGGTCCCCCACCGCGTAGTTCGTCGCCTTGCTGCCGTGCTCGCGCATGTGGCCCTCGAAGGTCCCCGAGTCGACGACCCCGATGTTCATGCCGGTGCCCGAGTAGCCCGCCGCGTATGCGAACTCCGCGCTGATCGACAGCATCCCGTTGTCGCGCAGGAACTCCGGCGTGCGCCAGCTCGCCGGATCGCCCGCGCGGCCTGGATCGCCGTCGTAGGTCGTGATGGGCGGCGGCGCCGTCGACAACTGCGCCTGCGCCGGTCCCGCAACCGATGCCGTCAGCAGCGCAGCGAGCAGCGACGCGCGCACGCGCTTGTTGGCCAGAACCACAGCCCACCCCCCAACGTTCGAACTTCCCTCCGCCCTGGAATCAGTTCACGACTGCTTCACCTTGTCAAGCGGGAACCGTCACGTGCTGACACTGATGCGCTGGAGCTTGTACTTCTGCAGGAGCTTGGCCTGTTGGTCCTCTCCGAGCTCGGGGATCGACTCGATCTCCGCGAAGAACGCGCTGTCGCGAATGATCGAATAGGTCAGGACCTTTCCGCCGAAATCAAGCCCCTTGATGTAGGCGGTCGATGCGTCGCGCTCCTCCGCGGTGCCGACCTTGTTGCATTCGGCGAGCTTGAACGCCCCGCCGGCCTTGACCTTCGGCTCGCTGGTGAGCCGCTTGGCCTCGCCGACCCCGACCGCGATCGCGTCGCCCGTGTTTCCCGAGATGTGCAGGAATGAGGCGCCGAGGTCGTCGACGACCGTGACCGTGTGGCCGCCGTACTGGCAGCCGTCGAACAGGTACATGACCTGGTCGCCTGGGAACAGCGGCGCGGAGAACGCGGCCGAGCCCGAGACGGTGTTCGGGGCGCCGTTGACCTTCTGGAAGCCGATGTTGTTCAGGAACGCCTCGATCTTCACCGTCGGTGCGTAGCCCATCTCCTTCAGCGCGTTGACGATCGCGCTCGAGCTGGTCTGCGTGCACCAGTTCGGGTTCGGCTTGCCCTTGTCGTTGATGCCGCCGCCGAACTTGCCGACGCTGCCGAATCCGCCCTTGGCGGCGCTCGCCTGGTTGATCGAGCTGCGTCCGGCGTACTGGAACAGGTACTTGACGCTCGGCGGCAGGTCGCCGTGCCAGGCCTGCATGTAGAAGGTCAGGTAGTCGTCGAGGACCTGCTGCGCGTCCTCCTCCTCATTGGCCCAGGTGGTGACCATGGACAGCTTGAACTGGAGCTGGCGGAACCAGTCCGGCAGCGCGCCGCCGGAGCCGCTCGGCGCGGTGCCCTGTCCCCGCAGCGCCTTGCCGGCGAGATGCCCGGCGGCGTCCATGGCATCGCTCGCGGTCTTCGCCCGCGCGGCGAACTCGGCGTCCTTGGCCGCGGGCAACTCGTCGATCGCCGTCGCCAGCTCGCTGCTCTTGACGTAGCCCTTCTGACCATCGGCGATGACGCCGTAGTAGCCGGGCTCCTCGGAGGTCAGGTCGACGGTCTTGCCCTTGGCGAGCGTGCCGACCTTCTTGCTCGCGTCGTCCGGCGCCTCGAAGATGTCAGCGGACTCGGCCTCGGCGAGCGAGCCCTTGCCGGCGCCCTTGCGGATCGGCATCCGGCTCAGCCACGCCGTGCGCTGGTCGGTGAGCAGGCGGGTGACATGGCGGTTCCCGACCGTGCGCTGCATGCTCAGCACGACGTCCGGCGCGCCGGTCGGCACGACGGTGGCGATCGCCGGCGCGGGGGCAGCCGGCGTCGGGGCGAGTACGGGCTCGGCTGCCTCTTTCATGCGCGCGACCCTATCCGGTGGCGCGCAGCCGCTCCAACCCGTCGAGGATCAGCTCGAGGCCGAACTCGAACTCGGCGGTGAGGTTGTAGCCGCCGGCCCGCACGTGGATGTCGACCATCTCGGCGGTGTAGGGGAGCACGTCGGGGTCGACGAGGCGCATGACGCGGTCGGCGACCTCCGCGCTGATCGCCGCGTCGTCGAACGCCGGGAGCGACTGCTCCTGCAGGGCGAAGCCATAGATGAAGCTGTCCTGGATGGAGTAGGCGCGGGCGGTGTCGGAGACGGAGAAGCCGGCCTCGCGCAGGCAGCGCAGAACCGCTTCGTGCAGGCGGGCGCTCGACGGGCCGGGGCGCGCGCGGCCCTCCATCTGCCCGTTCGCCCAGGGGTGGCGGCGCAGCGCCTCGCGCGTGGTCGTCGCGCGGAGGCGCAGCGCGGTGCGCCACTCGACGCCGGGCTGCGGCGCCTCGATCTCGTCGAACACGAGGTCGATCAGGCCGTCGATCAGGTCGTCCTTGTTGGCGACGTGGTTGTAGAGCGACATCGCCTCCACGCCGAGCGCCTTGGCGAGCTTGCGCATGCTCAGCTCCTCGACGCCGTGCGCGTCGGCCAGTTTCAGGCCGGCTTGCAGCACCTTCTCGCGGTTGAGGGCGGGGCGCTTGACAGGCATACAGCGTAAGTGTACCTTACGCCGTAAGCTTACGCTGTAAGTCAAAGGAGCCATCATGAGATCCCTCGCACATTTCGTCTTCCGCCATCGATGGTTCGTGATCGGCGTCTGGGTCGTCCTGACGCTGGTCGGCGTCGTGACCTCCGGTCGCCTCGCGGACCGCTGGTACCAGAGCTCGGCGGTGCCGGGTGCCCCCGCGTACGAGACCGGGCAGCGGGCGCTCGCCGAGTTCGGCGCGGGCGTGCGCTCGCCCAACGTGGTCGTCGTCCACGGTGACGTCGCGTCCGTCGACGGCGCGTTGCAGCGCGCGGCCGCGTCGATGCCGGGCGCGCTTGCCGGCAAGACCTACTCGGCCGGGGACGACACCGCCTACGGGCTCGTCTACCCACCCGGCCAGGCGAGCTTCGACAAGCTGAGCGACGCGGAGCGGATGCGCGCCGCGGCCGCGGTCGGGCTCCCGGCGGGGACGTCCGTGAACGTCACCGGGCGCGACGCGCTCGACGAGGCGTCAAAGCAGGGGTCGACCGGTGGCGCGAGCGTGCTGGCGGAGGCGCTGATCGGCGGGCTCGGCGCGCTGGTCGTGCTGCTGTTTTTGTTCCGCACGCTGCCCGCGGTGCTGATGCCACTCGCAGTGGCGATCGCGGCGATCCTGAACACGTTCACGCTCGTGTGGGGGCTGACCCATGTGACCGACGTGTCGATCATCGTCCAGTTCCTGATCGCGCTGGTCGGGCTGGGGATCGCGATCGACTACGCGCTGCTGCTGGTCATGCGCTTCCGCGAGGAGTTGCGCGCCGGCCGCGACGTCGAGACCGCGTTGGAGCAGACCGTCGTGCACGCCGGGCGCTCGGTGATCGTCTCGGGCTCGACGGTGGCGATCGGCCTGCTGGCGATGGTCGCGCTGCCGCTCCCGCTGGTGCGCTCCATGGGCATCGGCGGCATGCTCATCCCCGCCGTGTCGGTGCTCGCGTCGCTGACGCTGCTGCCGGCGCTGCTCGCGGTGGTCGGGACGCGGATCGACTCCGTGCCGCTGCTGCCGCGGCGTGTGGGTTCACGTGACGGTGGAGCGTGGGTGCGCTGGTCGCGGTTCGTCGTGCGCCGGCCGGTGCGGGTCGCGTTGATCGGCGTCGTCGTGCTCGGCGTGCTGGGCGGGTTCGGCACGCAGCTGAACGCCAACGAGGCGCCGCTGGCGAAGTTCCCGGGCGTCGGGACCGCGATCGAGGGCCGCGACCAGCTGTCGGCCGCGGGCGTCACGCCGGGCGTCATGAAGCCGCTCGTGGTGCTGGGCGACGCGGCGCGGGTGGGTGGCGTCGAGGGTGTGGTGTCGGCGCGCGTGATCGCCACGCGGGGCCATGACTCGCTGATCGAGGCCTTCCCGGCCGTCGACGGCGGCGACCCCGCCGTGGCAGGCATCATCGACCGCGTCCGCGCCACCGGCGCCTCCGTCACCGGCCTCGCCGCGGTGGACCGCGACTTCCTCGACGTGCTGTCGAGCCGGATGCCGCTCGTGCTCGCGCTGGTGATGGGGCTGACGCTGATCCTGCTCGCGTTCGCGTTCCGCTCGATCGTGCTGCCGATCAAGGCCGTGCTGCTGAACCTCGTCTCGCTCGCCGCGGCCTTCGGCGTCGTTGTCATCGTGTTCCAGATGGGCCACGGCTCGGGCCTGTGGGACGTCGATGCCAGCGGCTCGGTCACGGCCTGGGTGCCGGTGATGATCTTCGCCTTCCTGTTCGGGCTCTCGATGGACTACGAGGTCTTCATGCTCAGCCGCATGCGCGAGGCCTACGACGAGACGGGCTCGACCGAGCGCGCCATCGAGCTCGGGCTCGCGCGGACCGGCAAGCTCGTCACCAGCGCCGCGCTGATCCTCGCGTTCGCGTTCCTCGTGCTCTCGACGAGCCCGGGCTATGAGATCAAGCCGCTGGCGATCGGGGTCGCCGCGGGCATCGTGCTCGACGCCACAGTGGTCCGCGCGCTGCTGGTCCCCGCGCTGATGCGGCTGATGGGCGACGCCAACTGGTGGACCCCGAAGCTACGCCGTGGGGCGCAACGTGAGGCGCTCAGCGTGCGCTAGCAGCATCGTGAGCCCGGTGCGCGGGTCCCGCGGAGTGGGGCGGAACTCCCGCAGCACGGCCGCCGACCACGTCGCGTCGATCCTCGGCGCGACGTCGCGCGGCACGTAGCCCACGGGCGCTCCCGAAGCGAGGTGGACGGCGACCGCGTTGGGGTCGTGCGGGTTCTCGGGCTCGGCGCGCAGGTGCAGCGCCGAGCCCGGCTGTGCTTCGTCCGAGGCGAGCGCGTCCGGCCGGTGCGTCGCGCCCGCGACGTGCGTGACGATCAGGCCCGCCGGCAGCGCGTCGCGGGCGAGGAAGCGTCCGGTCCCGTCAATCGGGTAGTACCCGGCGACCCACACCTCGCCGCCGTCGTCCGGGTACCAGTACCGCTCCTGGAATGCGACGTCGACCTCCACCGACCTAATGGTGACCCGTCATGCAGATCCATGAACATCTCGGCCACGCCAGCCTCGCCGGCTGGCGCAAGACCGTCGCCGACGTCGTTGCCCCGCGCCTGCCGATCGACGACGACACGGCGCGCACGATCATCGGCCTCGGCTTCTTCGCGATGTCCGTCTACTACGTGGGCGCGACGGTCGCGAAGGCCCTGCGACGCCGCTGACCCGCGCTAGACCTCGGGGCCGCCGTGGTGGCGGCCCCCGCCGTCGTGGCGGTCGCAGTCGCGGCCGCGCCGGTCGTTCACGCTCTCAGTCGTCGTCGCCGGGGCGGGGGTCGCCGCCGCGAGCTTGAGCTCGTCGTCGACGGACGTGATCCCGTGAAACGACGCTCCGAGGAGCGCCGCTCCGGCGGCAAGCGTGGCGAGGAACCCGACCCTGCGGTAAAGCATGGGCCTCAGTCAAGCGTGGGTTTCTGAAGGTTTCTCAAAGCAAACGCCTGAACCACCTAAGGGAGAGGCCGCCGCCGAGGAGGAGCAGGATGGCGGCGCCGCCCGCGAAGCCGGCAGTGACCTCGCGCGGCTCCTTCTTCATCGCGACCTCGGAGCCGAGCTTCTTGTAGACGGCGCTGAGCGCGTCGGTGTCGGCGGCCGTGAAGGCCTCGCCCCCGGAGCGGGAAGCGATCTGCTCGAGCGTGGAAGTGTCGGGCGGGACGGCGTCGCCGTTGGGCAGGGTGCCCGAGGCGGTGCCGAGCGCGACGGTGTAGATCGGGATCTTCAGCTTCTTGGCCTGGTCGGCGACCGGGAGGGGGTCGCGGCCGTGGGTCTCCTTGCCGTCGGACAGCAGGACGATCGCGCCCGGAGCCTTCTTGCCCGCAGTCTGGATCATCTGCAGCGAGGCGGCGAGCGCGTCGCCGGTGGCGGTGCCGCCGCTCGGCTTCATCGCCTCCTTCAATGCCTCACGCAGCACGGCGCGGTCGGTGGTCGGGGACTGGACGGCCTCGGCGACGTTGTCGAAGACGACCCCGCCGACCCGCACCCGCTTCGGGACCTTGTCGAGGAAGGCCTCGCCGGCGTCGAGGGCGGCGGTCAGGCGCGAGGGCGCGACGTCGGTCGCCGCCATCGAGCCGGAGTGGTCCATGGCGAGCACGATCGTCGCCTGCTCGGCGGGAACGGCGACGCTCACCTGCGGCCGCGCCAACGCGCCGATCAGGGCGGCGATCGCCAGCCATGCGAGCGCGAGCGGGAAGTGGCGGCGCCAGCCCGGCCGGCGCGGCACGACGCTCGCCGACGTCGCGGGCGCGGCGAAGGCGGCCGCGGCACGGCGGCGGCGCTTCTCCGCACCCACATACGCCCACGCCAGGAACGGCAGCAGCGCGAGACCGAGCAGGAGCCAAGGGGACTGGAACGTCATCGGGGAGCCTCCGCGTCGCCGAGGGAGCTGCGGCGCATCATGGCGTCGCGTTCGCCGGGCGCTCGGCGAGGGTCACGTTCACCGTCTGCGCGGAGCCGCCGCGCGTCACCTTGACGGCCACGGACTCGCCGGGGCGCTTGTCCTGGATCGCCGCGGCGACGTCGTCCGGCGAAGCGACCTTCTTGCCGCCCACCGACGTGATCACGTCACCGACCTGCAAGCCGGCGCTCGCGGCGGGCCCGCCGGCGCTCACGGCCGCGACCGTGACCTTGCCGGAGTCCCCGGACGTCGACACGCCCAGGTACGCGCGCTTGATCGTCTCACCGCGCTCGAGCCGCGGGATCACGTCGCGGACGGTGTTGGACGGGACCGCGAAGCCGATCCCCACGCTGCCGCCCGACTGCGACGCGATCTGCGAGTTGACGCCGATGACGCGGCCGGAGGCGTCGAGCAGCGGACCGCCCGAGTTGCCCGGGTTGATCGGGGCGTCGGTCTGGATCACGGAGTCGATCTGGAAGCCGTCCGGCGCCTGGATGTGACGGCCGGTCCCGGAGACGATGCCCGCGGTGGTCGTCTGGGAGAGCCCGAACGGCGAACCGATCGCCACCGCGAGCTGGCCGGTCTTGACGGCGCTCGAGTCGGCCAGCGCCAGCGGCTTCAGCGTCCGCGAGGTCGAGACCTTCACGACCGCGAGGTCCGAGGAGCGATCGACGCCCGCCACGCGGCCGGAGACCGTGTCGTCGTCGGCGAACTGCACCTGCACCGTCGATTCGGAACCGACGACGTGGGCGTTGGTGACGATCGTGCCGTCGGCCTTGACGACGAAGCCCGTCCCCGACCCGTCCGAGGTCTTGATCGACACGACGGAGTTGCGCGCGGCGGCGTAGATCGCCGCGACGTCCCCGGTCTGCTTGGCGCCGACCAGCGCGGGGCCGGGAGCGACCGCGGCGGTCTTCGTCCCGTCGTCGCCCACCCACCCGAGAGCGAACGCGCCGCCACCCACGAGCACCGCGGACACGAGCCCGCCGGCCAGCGCGGACGTGAAGCGCCCGCTGCGGCGGGGCGGTACGGAGGGCGGCAGCGGTGGCAGCGGTTCGGTACGAGCCTCCACGACGGGCTCGTGCGGGCGGGCCCGGCGACCGTCGGTGGGATCGCCGTCGAGCCAGAGCAGGGGATCGGTCATATGCACCGAGACTGAAAGGCGCACCGTCAGATCCGCATAAGCCCCGAACCGCCGCTTACGTCGCATTTATACGTCGCACGGGGCTGCCTTGAGAAACCGAAACCAGGGTGCTTGCTCATGGCCGACGAGCTCACCCCGTTCCTCCAGCAGATCGCCCGCACGCCGCTGCTCACGCCCGCTGAAGAGCTTCGGCTCTCACGCCTGGTCGAGAAGGGCGACCTCAAGGCCAAGGAGCGGATGATCGAAGCCAACCTGCGCCTCGTCGTGCACGTCGCCAAGCGCTTCCAGCACGCCGGGCACGGCCTCACCTTCGCCGACCTGATCCAGGAAGGGACGCTCGGCCTCGTCCGCGCGGTCGAGAAGTTCGACCACCGCAAGGGCTTCCGCTTCAGCACCTACGCGACGATCTGGATCCGCCAGGCGATCGGCCGCGCGATCGGTGACAAGGGCCGTGCGATCCGCATTCCCGAGCAGGTGGGCCAGCGCCTGCGGGCGCTGGAGCGCGAGGAGCGCAAGCTCGCCGCCGAGCTGGGCCGCGACCCGCTGCCGTCCGAGCTCGCCGAGGCGACCGAGGCGACGCTCCCGGAGGTCATCGAGCTGCAGCAGCTGCGCCGCTCGACGATCTCGCTCGACGAGCCCGTGGGCTCCGACGACGACGGCGCGAGCCTCGGCGACCTGCTGCCCGATCAGAGTGTCTACGACCCCGACGTCGCGCTCCTCGCCGAGGACGTGCACAAGGCGCTCGCGCATCTTCCGGCGCGCGAACGGCGGGTGATCGAGACCCGCTACGGCCTCTCGGGCGCGAAGCCGTCGACGCCGTCCGAGACCGCCAAGGCCCTACGCCTCAGACCGCGTGACATCCGCCACCTCGAGGAGCTGGCGCTCAGGCGCCTGCGCGCCGCGCCGGAGCTCGCCGCGGCGTAGCTGAGGGCGACGCCGGCGAGACCCCACAGCGCCAGTGTCGCCAGCGGGGCGAAGAGCGAGGCCGCCGGGAAGTACACGGCGTCGCGGAACGCGGTCACGCCCGCGCCGACCGGCAGCGCCTGGCCGATCTCGCGCCAGAAGCCGGGCAGCAGCTCGGGCGCCGCGAGGCCGCCCGAGGACGGGTTGCCGAGCACGACGAAGAGCAGGATCGCGATGCCGGTCCCGGCGATCCCGAGCCACGCCTGCAGCGCGGTGGTGACCGCGCCGACGCTCGTCACGACCAGGGCGCCGAGGAGTGCAAGTCCGAGCCACGGACCGCCGAGCGGCAACGCCATCAGCGCGCCGCCGAGCCCCACGAGCAGGCCGACGACGCTCAGCGCGCCGAGCCGCAGCGCGACCCGGCCGCGCGTGCCGAACGTCATCCCGAACAGCGTCGCGCCGAGATAGCCCGCGATGACCCACCCGATCACGGTGTAGGTGCCGATCAGGCCGCGGTTGTCGCCGCCGGCGAGTGCGTGGGTGGTCGCGAGCTGGGCCTTGCCGGGCAGGACCTCCTGCTCGAGGAGCGTGGCGATGGCCGAGGACGCCGCGGGGGCGGTGGTGAGCGTCAGGTCGCCGTTCGCGACGGTCAGCGCGCCGTACGCCTCGCGGCGGTCGATCGCGCGCAGCGGGTCATCGGTGCGGACGACCGCGATCGCGGGCGAGCGGTCGAGCTCGGTCGCGACGTTCGCGGGCACGTCGCGTCCGACCGCGAGTGGCACCTCGTGCGGGGTCGGGTCGTGCAGTGCAGCGGAGTAGGAGGCGATGAACGCGAGCGAGACGGTGACGATCGCGAGGCTGACGAGGATGATCTTGCGCATACCCACAGGGTCGACCCGGCGAGGGCGTGCATCGTCGGCAAGCGCGCCGAACCTCAGGGTCGTAAGTTGTGCACCGTGCACAACGACGTTCTGCGCCGGATCATCGAGCGGATCTCGCTCGACGACCTCGCGGCCGGTCTGCAGCGCCGGCTCGAGGAGCTGCCCGCGTTCCGCGACTTCGAGTCCGACCAGACCGCGGCCGTCCTACGGTCCAACGTCGACCAGTTCGTGCGCTGGCTGCTCGACGGCACGCCACCCGACGTGGAGCAGCTCGAAGGCCCGATCCGCGCCCGCCTGAGCGAGGGCATGACGATGGAGGACGGGCTGCTGATCTACCGCACCGCCGCGCAGGCGGGCTGGGACGCGCTCGTCGCCGCCGCCGACGACGACGAGCGCCTCGCGCTGCTCAGCGGCGCCGACGTCCTGTTCGGCTACATGAACGCGGTCACCGACGTCTTCCACCGAGCGGGCGTCCCGACCGCCGAGCAACGCGCCCACGAGCAGCTCGAACGCGCGCTCGCGAGCGACGGAGCGTTCACGCCGTTCGTCGCGGTGCTGGAGGACGGCGGCGCGGGCGGGCATGCCGCGCTCGCCGCCGAGCTGCGCCGGGAGGGGGCGATCGCGGTCGCCGAAGGCGCGCGGACGGCGGGCCTGCTGCGGGGCGACGTGACGTGGCCGGCCGCCGCACTGGTCGCGCTGGGGGAGCCGCGCGGCGGCGGGGCGGAGCCCGCGGGATGCCTCGCCGCGGCGGCCCCGTCGGACGGCCGCGGCGCGGGGCCGGAGCCCGCGGGCGGCCTCGCCGCGGCGCTCGACGAGCTCCGCGCGCTCGCGGACATCGCCCGCGGGCGGCGCGGCATCGTCCGCCCCGCCGAGTACCTCCCCGAACTGCTGCTGCACGCGTCGCCGCGCTACGCCCGCGCGCTCGTCGAGCGCGTCTACGGCCCGCTGACCGACGAGCTCGCGCGCACACTCCAAGCGCTCGTCGAGCACGGCTTCGACAAGTCCGCCGCGGCCGCCGCGCTGCCGGTCCATCGCAACACGCTCAACTACCGCGTCGCCCGGATCGAGGAGCGCACGGGGCTCGATCTGAACGCGCCAAGGGATCGCGGTCTCGCCTGGCTGGCGAGCCTCGCCTGATAAGACCTGGCCATGGCCCAACTCAGCGATCTCACCGAGCTGCTCTCCAAGCCCAACCACGCCGTCCTCGCGACGATCAACGCGGACGGCTCCGTCCACAGCACGATCATCTGGATCGACGTCGAGGGCGAGAACGTCACGTTCAACAGCGCCCGCGGCCGCGTGTGGCCGACGAACCTCGCCCGCGAGCCGCGCGCGACGCTGACGCTCCTCAACCAGGAGAACCCGTACGAGTACGCCGTGATCACGGGCTCCGCGGTCGAGGTCGACGCGGGCGAGGAAGCCGACAAGCAGATGGACGTCCTCGCGCAGAAGTACATCAACCAGGACACCTACCCGTGGCGCTCGCCCGGCGAGGTGCGGGTCAAGTTCCACCTCGCGCCGTCGAAGATCCGCCACGTCAAGGCCTGATTGGACGACCTTTCGATCAAGTTCCCCGATGCCGCGGCAGGCCAGGCATGAGCGCCGAAACAGAGCGTCATGCCTCGTCTCCTGCTCGCGGTGTTGATCGCGATGCTCGTCGTTCCCGGCGCCGCCCAAGCCGCCTTCACCGATCCCTTCGACACGCTTGACGCGCAACGGTGGGCGGTCGGCGAGCACCAGCTCGGCCGGAGCACGCTGACCGCGGCGAACGTGACGGTGGCGAACGGCGCGCTCGGGCTCGCGCTCCCGGGTGGGACGACCGACGGCGGCGAGATCCGCAGCACCGCGACCTTCGCCTCCGGCACGGCCACCGCCCGGCTGCAGGCGCCGAACGCCCCGAGCTCGATCACCGGCTTCTTCCTCTACGCGCCGCCCGACTATGCGTCGGAGATCGACATCGAGCTCTACAACGACCCGCGCGGCCTCGTCATGTTCACCACCTACGCCGGCGGCCGCCAGACCCACACCGAGACCCGCTCACTCGGCTTCGACCCTACGACCGCCCTTCATGACTACGAGATCGCCTGGGGCAAGGGCAAGGTCACGTTCCGCGTCGACGGCGTCGCCCTGCGCACGTGGTCGACGGGCGTCCCGAAGGCGCCGATGAACCTCTTCGCCAACGCGTGGTTCCCGGCGTGGCTCGACGGGCTCGCCCCAGTCGACAGCCGCACCGCGCTCTTCGACGAGATCCGCATGCGCTGATCAGCAGACGACGATCAGGTGGAAGGACGGGCGCAGCGGCGTGAAGAACGACCCCTTCTCGTCGCGCACGAAGACCGTGACGATCCGCGGATTGCTCGCGCGGCTCTGGACGTCCAGGAACACCGGTGACAGGTTGCCGGCGCGCCGGGTCTGGCCGGGCGTTGCGCTGTAGACGCATTGCGACACGTCCTGCTGGAAGCCGACGTCGTAGATCACGCCGCCGCCGACCTGATCGATCTTGCGCGTCAGCGACTGGTCGACGCCGACCGACTGCGCGCTGGAGACGGTGCCGTCGGGGTCGACAGCGGCGGTGAAGATCGGGTTGCTCAGCTTCCGGTTGGTGACCACCCGGTCGGCGAGTTGGCTGGAGCTGCGGATCAGGATGCCCTGGGCGACGGCGGTGCCGCCGGTCGCGACGATCAGGGCCAGGACCGCGACTATCAGTGCGGCGGAGGGACGTCGATTCATGGCAGATACCACGCTGCCGCCGACGTCCCGATTCCCGCGGTACCCCCCGCCGCTCCCTACACCGTGGGCGCGGTGACGTTCAGGAAGAGCCCGTCGACCGCGTGCTCGTGGCCGGCGGGCACCTGCACCCACGAGCCCGCGGGGGCGAAGACCTCCTCCGCGCCGTGGGTGAGGACGAGGTCGCCCTCGAGCGCGAAGTAGCTCGCGAGGCCGTGGACGCGGCGCGGCTCGGTCGCGCCGCGCTCGCGGGTGACGCGCAGCACGGCGAGGTCGGCCAGCAGCGTCACGCCCTCGGCGATCTCCTCACCGGTCGCGACGTGGGCCTCGTCGATCGAGCGGCCGCCGTCGGCGGGCGGGTCGTGCTGGTCGTAGGCGAGCGGATCGCCGTCGCGGATCGAGCGCATGTAGTCCGCGAAGCGGCTGCCCGGCGCGTGGAAGTTCAGGTAGCGCATGTCGGTGTCACTCGCGTTGCGGAAGCCGTGCACGACGTCCGGCGGCACCCACGCGAGCGAGCCGGAGGTCACCGGCACCTGGCGGTCCTCGGCGCCGAGGCGCACCGTCAGCTCGCCCTCCAACACGTAGAAGAAGTCCGTGTGATGGTGGTGCACGTGCAGGTCCGCGCCCTCCATCCCCGGACCGAAACGCGACAACGTCGCGTGTACCGGATCGCGGTCGGACAGGATCTCCACCCGCCGCCCCGGTTTGTCGCCGACGACCTCGCCCCCGCCGGGCGGAATCACAGTCAGGCCCATTGGGCGGAGACTACGGGTTCCGCGATCCGCCACGCGGGCGGGAACCAGGCGGTGAAGTCCTCCGGGCGTTCGTCAAGCCAGCGGGACAGTTCGTCGAGCGCGATAAAGCGCCATTCGACGACCTCGTCCGGGTTCGGGACCGGGTTGTCGGCGACGGTCGTGACCAGCAGGTGGTCGAGCTCGTTCTCGACAAGATCCTTGATCTCCGCGCGGTAGCGGTAGACGCCCGCGGGCTGCAACTCGCCGCAGGTCATCCCGAGCTCCTCGAAGAGCCGTCGGCGCGCGGCGTCCGGGACGCTCTCGCCCGGCCGGGGATGGCCGCAGGCGGTGTTGGTCCACAGCCCGCCGGAGTGATATTTGGACAGTGCGCGGCGCTGGAGCAGCAGCTCGCCGGCCGCGTTGAAGGCGAAGACGGAGAACGCGCGATGCAGCGTTCCCGCACGGTGGACGGCCAGCTTCTCGCCCTCGCCCAGGGCGGCGTCCGCCTCGTCGATGAGCACCACGTTCTCGATCACGGCGAGAGACGCTATCCATTCCGGATTCTCATACGACGCTCATTTTGTCGTATGGTCCCGCCTCTACACCGTTTTCCGACCTGAGGGGGAAGGAAGTGAGGGGAACGCGAGCCTTGGTACTCGGGGCGCTGTTCGCTGTGGCGCTGCCGGCGGGGGCACAGGCGGCCGACCCGCCGCCCGGCGCGGCGATCTCGTCGAATCTGGAGTACGTGGCGCGGATCGCCGAGGCGAACGGGATCACCGAGGGCAAGTTCGACGAGGTGCGCGGGAAGGACGTCCTGGTCATCACCGGGCGTTTCGGCTTCAAGACGTACGACGTGGAGGACCCGGCGAAGCCGAAGCTCCTCGACGAGTTCATCCCGGCCGACCTGGCCGCGGGTGGCTACTGGCAGAACGAGGACATGGAGCTCGACACCAAGCGCAAGCTGATCATCGGCGCGCTCGATCCTCGCCACACCGACAACCCGGTGGGCGCGTGCCCGGCGGGCGGGAGCACGGCGAACCCGAACTGCCGCAGCGGGTTCTACGTCATCTCCTACGCGAACCCGTCGGACATGAAGCAGATCGGGAACTTCGTCCCGCTGCCGTCCGGGCACACGTCGAGCTGCATCCAGGACTGCAAGTACATCTGGACCGGCGGCCCGGCCCGGCGCAGCGACATGCTCAACCTCGGGCCGATCCTGAGCCCGACGGCGCCCGCGCCGTACACGTTCAACCGCCTCGTGGGTGACGGGCGGCCGATCTGGGTCACCGACCTCACGAACCCGGCCAAGCCCGAGGTGTCCGACCAGCCGGTCGACATCTGGCGCAACGACGGCTACACGGACTACTCGCACGACGTCGACGAGGACGACGAGGGCATCGCGTGGGTGAGCGGGCGCGGCGGCGTGCGTGGTTACGCCACGTCGGGCTGGCATCGCGACCCGTACACGAACCGTGACCGCAAGGCCACGCCGTTCGAGCCGGTCCTGGTCGCCGGCGGCGGCGTCGCCGGCACCGCGCAGCCGGTGATGCTGATGCACAACTCCGGTCGTCCCACCGACGGCTCGGTGCGCGCCTCCGGCATCAAGAAGGGCAACGTGCTCGTGGGCACCGAGGAGGAGTTCACGCGCCCGTGCGAGGCCTCCGGCAAGATCGTGTTCTCGGACCTGACGGACTCGTGGGGCGGCGAGCCGGCATCGCAGTCGACGCTGGCCGCGCCATACCGGATGAAGGCGCTCGACACCTTCCATCCGTTCATCGACACGCCCGAGACCGCCAACCCGGCCGCGGGCTGCTCGGCCCACTACTTCGAGATCGAAGGGCCGATGCTGGGCGCCGGCTGGTACGGCCAGGGTCTGCGCCTCGTCGACATCTCCAACGCGCGTGACGTGCGCCAGGTCGGCTACTACCGCGTCACCGGGACCTCGACCGACAACCCGTCCTCGAACTCCTGGGACATGGCGTTCCGGACCGACAAGCGCAAGGGCGATCTCGTCTACCTGTTCGACATGAGCCGCGGCGTCGAGGTGCTGCGGATCAAGAAGGGCGCGTACCACTCGAAGGCCATGAAGGCCGTGACCGCGCCGAGCGTGAAGCAGGACAAGTTCGCCGCGCAGCCGGTGGGCGCGCTGGATGCGTCGCTGACCGCCAACGGCGACACGGCGTTCATCTGCCCGCTCTTCCTGTGAAATAACGGCAAGCAGGGGGGCTGCCGCCCCCCCGCACCCCCCCGCAGCGGGACCCTCGTCGGCGCGTCGCGCGGGCGCGGGTCCCGCCTGAGGTGGCACACTGCGGAGCGCGATGCCCCAGCCCTCCGAGGAGACCGCTCCCGTCGGTCCGCGCCCGCCGCGCGAGTCGGTCGCGGCGATGCGCATCCACGCGCCGACCGAGCGCAACCCGAAGCTCGGCCGCTTCCTCGAGGCGGCCAACGCCAACGACAAGCTCAAGGCGCGCTGGCTCGGCCAGCAGGTGACCGCCGACCGGCTGGAGATGTCCGACCACTCCTGGGTCCACCTCCAGATCGTGCTCAACCGCGCGCTGCACCTCTTCCGCATCCTGCACCGGTCCGGGCTGAAGGCCTCGATCGAGACCGACTACGCGATGTCACACAAGGACGCGGAGGTGGTGATCGCCGGCGGCTGCCTGCTGCACGACCTCGGCATGTCGATCCACCGCAACGGCCACGAGGAGTTCAGCCTCTTCCTCGCCGCCGACCTGCTCGACGTCCTGCTCGAGGACGTCTACGACGACCCCGAGCGGACCGTGGTCGCGTCGGAGATCCTGCACTCGATCATCGGCCACCGCAAGGACGGGCGGCCGCTGACCTTCGAGGCCGGCGTCGTCCGCGTCGCCGACGCGCTCGACATGGAGCACGGCCGCTCGCGCGTGAACGTCGAGACGTCGCTGGCCAACATCCACTCGCTCTCCAGTGCCGCGATCGAAGAGGTGCGGATCGTGCCCGGCGAGCAGCGCGCGGTCCGCGTCGAGATCCAGATGAACAACTCGGCCGGCATCTTCCAGGTCGACTCGCTGCTGGCCAACAAGCTGCGCGGGTCGGGGCTCGAGTCCCACGTCGAGGTCGTCGCCCGGATCGACGCCGAGCACGAGAAGCGCCTGCTGCGCGTCTACCAGATCTAACCTGGACGGTATGACCGTCGCCGTCGCCTTCGAGAACACCTTCGAGCGCGAGCTCGAGGGCCTGTACGAGCCCTGGAGCGCGACGCCCGCCCCGGCGCCGCGGCTGCTCGTGGTCAACGAGGACCTGGCGCGCGAGCTCGGGATCGACCCGGCCGCGCTGACCCCCGACGCGCTGACCGGCGACGGCGTCGCGATGGCCTACTCGGGGCATCAGTTCGGCGGCTTCTCACCGCGGCTGGGCGACGGGCGGGCGCTGCTGCTGGGCGAGATCGTCGACGTGCACGGCCGCCGCCGCGACCTCCATCTGAAGGGCTCGGGCCGGACGCCGTTCGCCCGCGGCGGCGACGGCAAGGCCGTGGTCGGGCCGATGCTGCGCGAGTACGTGGTCGGCGAGGCGATGCATGCGCTCGGCATCCCGACCACGCGCGCGCTCGCCGTGTTCGCGACCGGCGAGCAGGTCGCGCGCGACACGCTCCTGCCCGGCGCGGTGCTCGCGCGGGTCGCCGCCAGCCACATCCGCGTCGGGACGTTCCAGTACGTGACCTTGCGGCGCGACCCGGAGCTCCTGCGGCGCCTGGCCGACTACACGATCGCCCGCCACTACCCGGGCGCCACGTACCTCGAGTTCTACGAGCAGGTCGTCGGCGCCCAGGCCGCGCTGATCGCGCAGTGGATGCTCGTCGGCTTCATCCACGGCGTCATGAACACGGACAACATGGCGATCTCGGGCGAGACGATCGACTACGGCCCGTGCGCGTTCATGGACGCGTTCGACCCGGACACGGTCTTCAGCTCGATCGACCACGGCGGCCGCTACGCCTATGGCAACCAGCCGCACATCGCGCAGTGGAACCTCGCGCGGCTGGCCGAGACGCTGCTGCCGCTGCTCGACGCCGATCAGGCGGTGGCCGTCGAGCGTGCCACCGACGTCCTGAACACCTTCCCGGATGCGTATCGCGACGCCTACGCGCGCGGCATGCGCGCCAAGCTCGGCGTCGAGGCCGACCT
Organism: Solirubrobacter soli DSM 22325; assembly: GCF_000423665.1. Lineage (GTDB taxonomy): Bacteria > Actinomycetota > Thermoleophilia > Solirubrobacterales > Solirubrobacteraceae > Solirubrobacter > Solirubrobacter soli. Next base: position 225,395 of record NZ_AUIK01000016.1, read on the forward strand.
CGGCGGCGAGTTGATCGAGCTGCTCGGCGGCGTCGACTACACGACGTTCTTCCGCGCGCTCGCGACCTCGCTGCGCCGTGACGGGGACCCCGCGCGGGCGCTGTTCGACGACCCGTCGGCCTACGACGCGTGGCGGGAACGCTGGCTCGCCGCGCAGCCCGACGCCGACGCGATGGACCGCGTGAACCCCGTCTACATCCCGCGCAATCACCTCGTCGAGGAGGCGCTGACGGCGGCCACGAACGACGATCTCGCGCCGTTGCACCGCCTGATGGAGGTGCTCACGAGCCCGTACGACGAACGCGCGGGCTTCGAGCGCTACGCCGAACCGGCGCCCTCCACGTTCGGTCCCTTCCAGACCTTCTGCGGCACCTGACGAGCGCTCGCTAGCCTGAGAGGCACCGTGTCCACGATCACCGGAAACGCGGTCGTGGAGAGCGGGCGGGTCCTCGAAGAGGCGGCGCGCCGGCGGACCTTCGCGATCATCTCGCACCCCGACGCCGGCAAGACGACGCTCACCGAGAAGCTGCTGCTGTACGCCGGTGCGGTGGCGGAGGCCGGGTCGGTCACGGCGCGCAAGGGGCGGCGCGCGTCGACGTCTGACTGGATGGAGCTCGAGCAGCGTCGCGGGATCTCCGTGAGCTCGACCGTGCTGCGCTTCGAGCACGGCGGGGTCGTCTTCAACCTGCTCGACACCCCGGGCCACAAGGACTTCTCCGAGGACACGCTGCGGGTGCTGGCCGCCGTCGACGCGGCCGTGATCCTGATCGACGCCGCGCGCGGCGTCGAGCCGCAGACCGAGCAGCTCTTCCGGGTCGCGCGGGCGCGCGGCATCCCGCTGATCGCGTTCGTGAACAAGTACGACCGGCCCGGCATGGAGCCGCTGGAGATGGTCGACCACCTGACCGAGCGGCTCGAGTTGCCGCTGACGCCGTTGACGTGGCCGGTCGGCATCCCAGGTTCGTTCCACGGCGTGATCGACCGCCGCGACGAGACGTTCCACCAGTTCGAGCGGGTGACCGGCGGCAGCGCGATCGCGATCGAGCGCGTCGTCTCCGCCCGCGGCCAGGCTGACGAGGAGGCCGAGGCCGCGTGGACGGTCGCCGACGAGGAGCTCGAGCTGGTCTCCGAGGTGGGCGAGAAGTTCGACGCCGAGGCGTTCGGCCGGGGCGAGCTGATCCCGCTGCTGTTCGGCTCCGCCGCGTGGAACTTCGGTATCGGCCTGCTGCTGGACACGCTGAGCGAGCTCGCCCCGTCGCCGCGTCCGCGCCCGCTGAGCGACGGAACGCTGCGCGCCATCGACGAGCCGTTCGCCGCGCTCGTCTTCAAGGTGCAGGCCAACATGGACCCGCGCCACCGCGACCGCGTGGCGTTCATGCGGATCTCCTCCGGACGCTTCGAGCGCGGGATGCGGGTGGACAACGCGCGCACCGGCCGCACGCTCGCGCTGAGCTTCGCGCACGAGGTCTTCGGCGCCGAGCGCTCGTCGCTGGACGAGGCGTTCCCGGGCGACGTCGTGGGCGTCGTCATCGGCGGCGACGTGCGGGTGGGGGACACGCTGCACGTCGGCCCGCCGGTGCGCTTCCCGTCGATCCCGACGCTCACGCCCGAGTCCTTCGTGACGATCTCCAACCGCGACGTGAGCCGGTTCAAGCAGTTCCGCCGCGGCCTGGAGCAGCTCGACCAGGAGGGCGTCGTCCACGTGCTGCGTCGCGAGCACGTCCAGGACCCGGTGCCCGTGCTGGCGGGCGTCGGGCCGATGCAGTTCGAGGTGGCGGTCGAACGGATGCGGACCGAGTTCGGTGCCGAGGTGTCGACCAAGCCGCTCCCGTGGACGGCCGCCCGCCGCACCGACGCCGAGGGGGCGGCGAAGGTGCTGGCCGACCTCGGCCAGACCGACGTCTACGTCCGGGCCGACGGCACGCAGCTCGCGGTCTTCGCCAACCGCTTCGCGCTGGAGCGCTTCGCGCAGGCCAACCCGACCGTGCGCCTGGAGCGCCTGATCGGCGCCGACGAACCGCTGTAGAGTCGCGCCATGGAAGTCGGCTCCGGCGCCTGGTGCTGGTTCGCCGATCCGCGGGCGGTGACGGTCGGCGATGTCACGTTCGTCGGTTGGATCGACGGCGCGGGCGACGTGCGGGTGGCGCGCGTCGACGGCGACCTCGTCACGACCTCGCTGCTGCACCACGGCCTTGGCGTCGACGATCACGACAACCCAGCGCTGCTGCTGCGCGCCGACGGGCGCCTCCAGGTCTTCTACTCGGGCCACGGCGGTCCCGAGCTGTACTTCCGCCTCGGTGACGGGGTGCACTGGGAGGCCGAGCGGCGCCTGGGCACCAACACACCCGGCAACCGCGGCTACACCTACCCGAACCCGGTACAGCAGACGGACGGGCGCATCCACCTGTTCTGGCGCGGCGGCGACTGGAACCCGGCCTTCTCCACCTCGGCGGACGGGCTCGACTGGTCCCCCGCCGCGACCTTGATCCGCGTGCCGCGACAGCGGCCGTACGTGAAGGTCGCCGGAGACGGGCGGGACACGATCCACGTCGCGTTCACCGACGGGCATCCGCGCGAGACCCACACGAGCCTGTACTACGCCCGCTCGACGGGCGGCGCGTGGTATCGCGCCGGCGGCAAGCGCATCCCGGCGCCGCCGTTCACCCCCGCCGACGCGGACCGCATCCACCACGGCGACCGTGCGTGGGTCCACGACGTCGCCTTCGACGCCGACGGGCACCCACGCGTCGTCTACGCCGTGTTCCGCTCGCCCACCGACCACCGCTACCGCCATGCGCGGTGGACCGGCAGCGCGTGGGAGGACCGTCAGCTCACACCCGCCGGCGGGTACTTCGACGAGGACGGGGCCGAGCAGCAGTACTCGGGTGGCATCGTCTTCGACCACGACGACCCGGACGTCGTCACCTCTCACGACCGATCGGCGCGCAGTGGGAGATCGAGCGCTGGCATGGCCCGGCGTGGACGCACGCTCCGGTCACGTCGAACTCGGCCGAGAAGAACGTGCGCCCCGTGGTCGCCCGCGGCGGCGGCCCGCTGTTGTGGATGCGCGGGGCCTACCTCAACTACCGCCGCTACCGGACCGCGATCACGCGCTATTGAGGCGGGAGCGCATGCCGGTGGCGGCGCGGTCGAAGATCGCGCGGTCGTGCGTGAGTTGGAAGTGCTGGTTGGCGAGCGAGCCGAGGGCGTCGAACTCGAAGGCGAGCTGGGCGGGGTCGAGTGACGGGTCGAGCTCGCCCGCCTCCTGCGCCTTACGGATCTCACGCTCGATGAACGCGTCGAACTGGCGCATGTTCTCGCCGATGACCTCGCGGACGGGGTTGTCGGGCCGGCTGTCGAACTCGGCCTGGATGTTGCAGAAGAAGCACCCGCCCGAGAAGACCTCGGCGCGGAAGTAGCGCAGCCAGTCCTCGAGCAGCGCCTCGAGGCGGGCACGGCCGCGGGGGAGGTGCCGCGACGGGCGGACGACGTGGTCGACGAAGCGCCGGCGGGCGGCGTCGATCGTCGCCAGCTGCAGCTCCTCCTTGGAGCCGAAGTGGGCGAAGAGGCCGCTCTTGCTCATGTTCAGCTCGGTCGCGAGGCGGCCGATCGTCAGGCCCTCGAGGCCTTCGACGGAGGCGAGGTCGGCGGCGGCCTGGAGGATCGACTCGCGGGTCGCGTTGCCGCGCCGCTTGCGGCCGTCGGGGTCGTCGGCGACCTCGGGTTCGGCGCGGGCGAGGGCTTCGAGCGATTCGGCGTCCATTTGCGGACGAGAAATTAGCACGATCGTTCGATTGTGTGATACAAAGCACGACCGATCGTGCTTTTAGTTGCTGACACCACACCGCGGCGAGCAGAGAACGTGCTCGCGGTCGCGGCCGGCGCGGCCTTCCTCGCGCTGCTGGACACCACGGTCGCGAATCTCGCGGTCGCCGACGTGCAGACCGACTTCGCCGGGACGTCGGTCCACGGAGCAACCTGGATCATCACCATCTACGCCGTCGTCTTCGCGGCGCTGCTCGCGCCCGCGGGGCGGGTCGCGGACGCGGTCGGACGGCGCAAGCTGTTCGTCGCCGGGGTGGGCGGCTTCACGGTGTTCAGCGCGTTGTGCGCGCTCGCGCCGAGCCTGCCGACGCTGCTGATCGCGCGCGGGCTGCAGGGCGCCGCCGCCGCGGCGATGATCCCCGCCTCGCTGGCGGTCGTGCTCGCCGACACGCCGCCGGAGCGGCGGGCGAAGGCGATCGGCGCGTGGAGCGCCGCGGGCGCTCTGGCCGCCGCGGCCGGGCCGGCGCTCGGCGGCGTGCTCGTCGACCAGATCGGCTGGCGGGCGCTGTTCATCATCAACGTCCCGTTCGGGGTCGCGATCCTCCTCGGGGCGCGGCTGATCCCCGCCGGCGGGGCGCGCGGCGGCCTGCCGGACGCGGTCGGGACCGTGCTGCTGGGCGTGGGTGTCGGTGCGGCCGCTCTGGGCATCTCACAGGGCGAGTCGTGGGGGTGGAGCGACCCGCTCACGCTGATCGCGATCGTCGGGGGCGTGGGTGCGGTCGCGCTCGCGATCCTCCGCTCCCGCCATCACCCGCGTCCCGCGTTGGAGACCGGGCTGTGGCGCTCGCGGGCGTTCGCCACCGCGAATGTGGCATCGCTGCTCTACGGCGCCGCGCTGTTCCCCTGGATGCTCGTCGGCGTCCTGGTGCAGGTGACGCTGTGGGACTACTCGCCCCTGCAGGCGGGGCTGGGGATGACGCCGGGCGCGATCGTCGCGGCCGTCATCGCCGTGCTGGCCGCGCGGCGGACGCCGCGGCCGATCATCCTCGGCGGCGCCGTCCTGCTCGCCGCCGCGGGGGCGATCCTCACCCTCTGGCTGCCCGCGGAGCCGAACTTCCTCGGGTTCTGGCTGCCTGTCGGCGTGCTGATCGGCGCGGGCATGGGAGCGATCACGACGGGCGTCTCGACCGCCGCGGCGCTGTCGGTCACGCCGGAGCGCTTCGCCGCCGCGGTCGGCTTGAACTCCGCGGCGCGTCAGGTGGGCGGCGCGCTCGGCGTCGCGGCGCTGGCGGGACTAATCGGTACTGACATGGCGTCATTCAAGGACATCTACCTGTTTTGCACACTCGCGACGCTCGGCGTCGCCATCACCGGGAGCCGGCTATGAAGATCGAGATCACGATGGAGGAGATCCTCGAGGATCTCTGTCACCCAGGGCTCCCGCCAGGGCGCTGGAACGTGCCGGGTCAGAGCCCGAACTCGGCGCGGAACTCCTCCGGCACGAGCTCGGCGTACTCGGGGTGGCGCGAGATGTATCCGTTGGCGAACGGGCAGAACGGGAGCACTGCCGTTCCGGCGGTCCGCGCCTCGTCCAGGACGGCCGCGATCAGCTGAGACGCGAGCCCCCGCCCTTCGAAGCGTGTGTCGATCTCGGTGTGGATCAACGCGATCAGACCCTCGCGACGGCGATACTGCACGAAACCGGCGAGCTCGTCGTCGACGCGGATCTCATAGCGGTGCTGGTCCGGGTTGTCGGTGATCACGACGGCTGACCCTACCGTCGCAAAGGAGGAGCAGATGGCCAGGACTCCGCAGGAGGTCTTCGCCCACCACGCCGAGGTGCTGATCGGGGGCGATCTCGAGGGGATCGTCAGCGACTACGCCGACGACGCGGTCTTCATCACGCCCGCGGGTGTGCTGCGCGGGAAGGACGGGGTGCGCGAAGGCTTCACGAAGCTGCTCGCCGACGTCCCGAACGCCGAATGGGACGTCCCGACGCAGATCTTCGAGGGCGACGTGCTGTTCATCGAGTGGTCCGCGAAGGCCGCCAACTCCCGCGTCGAGGACGGAATCGACACCTTCGTCTTCCGCGACGGCGAGATCGTCGTGCAGACCGTCCGGTACACGTTGATCACCTGAACATCATTTAAGGTTTGGCGAGCGCGCCATCTGGACACTTCGCGCGGCGAGATGATGAGGCCCCTCCTCGCCGCGCTGGGCGCGCTCGCCGCCCTCGCCGTCGCCGCTCCCCAGGCTCGCGCCGCCTGCCCCGACAAGCCGCTGGACCGGACGTTCCTCCCGTGGCTCGACCCCGCCTTCTACCAAGAGGCGCCCGACAGCGGCTTCGAGATCGGCGGGACCTGGACCCTCGCCGGCGGCGCTGCCGTCGTCGACGGCAACCAGCCGTACCTCTCCGGCTCGAAGTCCCTTGCGTTGCCTGCGGGCTCGTCGGCGACCACCGCGCCGATCTGCGTCACCGTCGCCCACCCGACGATCCGCTTCTTCGCCCGCAACACCGGCGCCGCTCTGGCCCCGCTCACGGTCACCGTGAAGTTCAAGACGCTCTTGGGCCTGTCGGTGGAGCTGCCGGTCGGCGTTCTCATGGGCGGCGATCAGTGGCAGCCCACGCTGCCGCTGCTGCTCGTCGGCAACCTGTTGTCCGACGAGGTCCGCTTCACGTTCAGTGCCGCGCCCGGGAGCGAGTGGCAGATCGACGACGTCTACGTCGATCCGTACAGCAAGGGCTGAGGGGGCGTGGCATCGGTGGGCGGCATGGCGTTTTGAGGCCGTGCCGGTATTCGGGGAACGGCCTAGCACTGAGGGAGGGGGAGCGCTGCTGCGCCCTGGCCTGATCGGTCGTGCCGCCGTCCAGCGCGGCGCCTGGCCGTGCTGACTCGCCGCGCCGTGCCTTGACGAAGTCAAGTTACGGTCCACGGAGACCGTGCGAGATCGGTTGTGATCACTTTCGCCGGTGGTGGCGCTTCTCGACCGAAACCGCACTGTTCGACGTGGCACGTTCGTGGGGGTGTTCGACGTTCCGCCCCCGTACAGGGGCGAAACGTTCGCCACCCCCCCTCGGAGTGCAGATGGACGTTCCTTGGGCCGATAGGGGTGTCCAGTAGACGCGCGGGACGAAGGCTCGAGCACCCGCCGGCTCTCTGCCCCTCCCCCTCAGTGCTAGGCCGTTCCCCGAATACCGGCACGGCCACGCAACCACGCGACCGCCCACCGATGCCACGCGAGATCGTTTGCGCTCGCTTTCGGCGGCCACGGCGCTTCTCGACCGAAACCGCACTGTTCGAGCTGGCACGTTGATAGGGGTGTTCGACGTTTCGCCCCCGTACAGGGGCGAAACGTACGCCACCCCCTCGGAGTGCAGATGGACGTTCCTCACGCCGATAGGGGTGTCCAGTAGACGCGCGGGACGAAGGCCCGAGCACCCGCCGGCTCTCTGCCCCCTCCCCCCTCAGTGCTAGGCCGTTTCCCGAATACCGGCACGGCCACACAACCACGCGACCGCCCACCGATGCCACGCCCCTACGAACGCACACGCAACGCCAGCAACGCCAAATCGTCGCGCGGCGGGCCTTCGGCCTCGGCCTCCGCGGTCTCGGCGAGGTGGGCGACGATGCCCGCCGCGTCGAGGCGGTGGGCGCCTGCGACGGTGCGGTCGAGGTGGGCGCGCGACCAGACCTTCGGGGCGGTGACCTCGGTGAGGCCGTCGGTGTAGAGGACGAGGGCGTCGCCCCGTGCGAGGTGGGTGACGCGGTCCTCGAGGTCGACGTCCTCCAGGACGCCGAGCAGGGTGCCGGTCATGCCGATCTCCTCGACCAGGCCCGTTGAGCGCAGGACGCGGGGGAGCGGGTGGCCGCCGCTGGAGACGGTGACGATCACGGAGCCGTCGGGGTGGATCTCGAAGCGGGCGATCGCCAAGGTGACGAAGCGGCCGGCGCGCTGGCGCAGCATCGCGGCGTTGAGCCAGCGCAGGATGCCGGCGGGGGAGCGGTTGCGCATGACGGCGGCGCGGATCGTGTAGCGGACCATCGCGGTCACGGCGGCGGCCTGGGCGCCCTTGCCGCAGACGTCGCCCATGACCGCGAACCACTCGTGCTCGCCGGTGGAGAAGACGTCGTAGAAGTCGCCGCCGACCTCGATGCCCTCGCCCGCGGGGCGGTAGTGGGCGGCGATCTCCAGCCCCGGGATCTCGGGGAGCTCGGGCGGGAGGAGCGACTGCTGCAGCGTCTGGGCGATCGCGGCGCGGGTGCGGTAGAGGCGGGCGTTGTCGACGGCGGCGCCGATCCGCAGCCCCAGGTCCTCGGCCAACGCGATCTCGGGCTCGGAGAAGCCGTCGCCGTAGAGGACGATCGAGCCGGCGGTGCCGTCGCGGACGAGGATCGGCACGGCGAGGATGGTCGGCCGGCCGGTCTGGACCCAGAGCCGCGGCGTGCCCCGCGCGACGACGTCCTCGAGCCCGGCGGGCGGCTCCAACCCGCCCCGGCTGGCGCCGAGCACGCGCAGCCGGCCGTCCTCGAGGAGATGGATCGCGCATCCGTCGCCGAGGGTCGACGCCGCGAGCCGCGCGACCTCCGGCAGCGTCTCCTCGACCTCGAGCGAACGCGCCAGCGCCCGCGAGGACTCGGCGAGGAAGCGCTGCGCCTCCTCCGCCTGCTTGATCTCGGTGATGTCCTCGATGACGCTGATCGCCAGCCGCGCGCCGCCGTTCTCGAGCACGGGGGACGCCTTGACCCGCGACCAGCGCGACTCGCCGGGGTGGCGCACGACCAGCGGGTCCGCCGGTGCGCCCCTGAACACGCGCCGGCCGGGGAGCAGGTCGGCGGGGATGCCGAGCCGCGAGCCGAGCTCGTCCGCCCCGCCCAGCAGCCGCGCCGCGGCGGCGTTGACGTACACCAGGTGCCCGTCGGGGTCCTCGGCCGCGACCGCGTCGGCGACGCCTTCGAGGATCGCCCGCAGCTCGGCCGACGTGCGCCGCATCAGCTCCTCCAGGCGCAGGTTCTCGAGTGACACCGCGGCCTGCGCGGCGAGGTGTTCGAGCAGATCGCGCTCGACGGCCGAGAACGGGTTCCCGGTGCGCGCGACGGCCAGCACATGACCGCGCCCGACCGCGATCGCCAACGCCCCGTCGCGCTGCACGCCCAGCGCGAGCTCCGCGGCGGCCAACGCCCCCGAGTCGCCGATCGTCAACCGCGGGGTCAGGACCCCCTCGTCGTCCAGCGCGCTCAACTGCCCGCACTCGGCCTGCAGCGCCTCGATCGTCGTCGTCAGCAGCATCCGCTCCAGGGCCGCGCGATCCTCCACGGGCGACTCCGACTCACCCGCCTGCAACCGCCCGGCCTGGCGCCGCAGGTCCTCGGCGCGCGCGTCCAGCGCGCGGGTGGACCGCCGGAACGCGCGCTCCAAGGCCAGCTCGTGCGCGATCCGCCCGCTCCGCTCGCGCGCGATCAACCCGAGCAGCGCCCCCGGCGCGATCGCCAGCAGGTACGCGTGCTCGTGGACCTGTGAGGCCAGCACGGCGAGGAACCCGATCGGCGCCAAAGAGGCATCGATCACGTAGACGAGCGCCAGCACCGGCGCGAGCTCGGAGGGCGAGATCCCGGAGCCGAGCCACTCGCGCAGCGTCGAGGCGGCGAAGTCGAAGCACAGCTGCGCCGCCAGCGCGAGCAGCAGGATGCCCCAGGCCGCGTCGACCGCGTTGCCGTCGGAGAACGCGGCGATGATCAGCGCCGCGCCGATCGAGTACCAGCCGTCGGCGATGACCACGAGCAGCCGCTCGGGGTGCGCGCGGCGCCGGAACAGTTCGGGCAGCTCGCCCAGCAACGCCCCGATCGCGACCAGAAGCGGCACCGCCGCCGCCGGGGTGAGGAAGAGCATCGGCACGAAGACGAGCTCGGTCGGGCGGATCAGCCCCGGCCCGAGCTGGAAGCGCACCCGCCGCATCAGCGCGTAACAGACGGTCAGCAGCACCGTGCTGGTGACATCGTCGGCCGCGGGCGCGAGCACGGCCATCACGACGGCGACCGCGATGAACAGCCCGGCGGCCGCGCTCTCCACCCGCCGCTCGCGCGGTGCCAGGCGCCGCGACACCGCGGGCCGGCGCCGTTCGAGCAGCGCTTCGGCGACCGCGGCTGCGGCGCCGACGGCGACCGTCGGCTTCTTCAAAGCCGCACCCATGCAGGGAGTATCCGGATCCGGACACCGGAGCTCGCCGGTTGTCAGCGCGCAGACGATTCTCAGAGGGTTGCGCTCGACCCCGCGTGGAACGCGTCGTCCTTGACCCCGAACCAATGCGAGAGGATCAGCCGGGCAGCCGGCGCCGCGGTCTCAGCCCCAAAGCCGCCTTTCTCGACTGTCACCACGACGACGATCGGGCGCTTGGGGTCGTTGACGAAGCAGACGTACCAGGCCTGGTCCGGGTTCGGCGCGCGCTCGGCGGTGCCGGTCTTGCCGTAGACGCGGTAGCGCTTCGGGAAGCCCTTGAAGACGTCGGCCGACGTCCCGCCCTGCTGGTTGGCCGCGCGGTAGAGCCCGTCGAGCACGGCCTGGCGGTCGTCCGGGTCGAGCTTGATGTGGCGTCTCGGGTCGGCGGGGATGCCGTGGATCGGGAACCCGTTGCCGTCCTCCACGGTCATCCCGAGGTGCGGTTTGACGATCGTGCCGTCGTTGGCGATCGCGCTGTAGGCGACGGCGAGCTGCAGCGGCGTCGCCTGCAGGTCGCCCTGGCCCACGGCGAGGTTGACGTTGTCGCCGGGCGTCCACGGCTTGTCGATCCCGTCGCACTTCAGGAAGGCCGCCCACGTGCCCGCGGTCAGGTGCGCCTTCTCCACGCACGCGAGGTACGCCTTGTAGCCCGCGGTGCGCCACTTGGCGTCCGGGACGAGCCCCGCCTGCTCGCCCGGCAGGTCGATCCCCGTCTTGTGCCCGAATCCGAACCGCGCCGCCCAGCGCTGGATCAGGTTGTCGTGGTCGTCGGCCGCGGCACCGAGCTGGAAGAAGAAGATGTCCGAGGAGACCTTCAGCGCGTCCGAGACGTCGATCGTGCCGAAGCTCGCTTTGCCGGCGTTCTGGTAGTGCTGCGTGCCGAGGTCCCAGCTGCCCGAGTCGTCGATCGTCGTGTCCGCGTCGATCAGCCCGCCGGACAGCGCGGCGAACGCCGTGATCGGCTTGAACGTCGACCCGGTCGGATACGCGGACTCCGTCGCGCGGTTCACCAGCGGCGCGTCCGTGGCCTGCGACGTCAGCTCCCGGTAGGTCTGCTGCGAGAACGGCTTGGCCAGCCTGCTCGCGTCGAAGCTGGGGGAGGACCCCATGCCGTAGATCGCCCCGTCGCGCGGATCCATCGCCAGCCACGCGCCCGCGCGGGTCGGGTTCTTGGAGGCCTGCATCGCCCGGGCCAGCGCCGAGTCCCCCGCCTTCTGCAGCCCGAGGTCGAGCGTCAGCTGCAGCCGCTCGCCCTGCTTGGGCTCGGTCGTCCGCACGCCCGCCTGCTCGTCGAGCCGGCCGTTGGCGTCGACGGTCACGCGGCTGGACCCGTCCACCCCGCGCAGGACGTCGTCGTAGTGCCGCTCGAGCCCGCTCGTCCCCTTGCGCGTGCTCTGCGAGACGGTCCCGAACAGCTGCGCCGCCAGCGACCCGTGCGGGTAGTCGCGCACGTACGCGTCGGTGATGACGACGCCCGGGAACTCCTCCGGCCGCTCGCGCATGTAGTCGAACTCGGCGCGCGGGACGTCGGTGCGGATGGTGATGTTCGCGTACGGCGCCTCCGCGAGCCCCCGGATCACCCGCTCGTGCACGGTCTCCGGCTTGATCTCGAGGACCCGCCCGATCCGCCGGTAGAGCTCGTCGTCGCCGGTCAGGGGCGGGATCGGCACCGGCGGCGCCGCGCTCGCCGCCTTGCGCAGCCGCCTCGCCTCCACCCGCTCCGCGCGCGTCGAACGGCGCCCGTCGTCACGCAGCTGGCGCTCGAGCGCCTTGCTGCGCGTCTCGGCGTCGACCCGCACGCGTTCGGCGGCGGAGAGCGCGTCGTGGTAGTCCTGGCCCTGCTTGCGCTCCGCCTTCGGCAGGGTGGACGGGACGATCTGCACGACCGCCGCCCGCCGCGTGGTCACGAGCTTGTGGTTGCCGCGGTCGACGATGTCACCGCGCGGCGCCTCGATCGGCAGCACGCGCCGGCCGTTGTCGCGGGCGAGCGCGACGAAGCGGCTCCCCGAGAGGACCTGCAGCGACCAGAGCCGGAAGAAGACGGTCGCGAACAGCACGAACGCGATCGCCCCGAGCACGGCGACCCGCCACGCGAGCTGCGGCGTGATCGGCGGGATCCGTTCGTCCATCGGCTAGGAGTTGCCCCTCACGCCGTTTCTGTGACGCCGGCGCGCACCGCCTCCACCCGGTTGCGCACACCGAGCCGCACGTAGATCTCGCGCAGGTGGAACTTCACGGTGTTGCGGAGATGAACAGCCGCTCGGCGATCTCGTCGTTGGAGCGGCCGAGCGCGACCTGCTCGAGCACCTCGCGCTGGCGCTCGGAGAGCAGCTCCGGCTCCTCGAGATGCTCGATGAAGCCGCGCGGGTAGACGACGTGGCCGTCGAGCACGTCGCGCAGGATGCGGACCGCCTCGCTCGAGTGGGCGGCCAGCGGGATCACCCCGTTGACCGCGTGGCGGACGAGCGCGCGGGCGGTCGGGCCGTCGAGGTCGCCCAGCAGGGCGATGATCGGCACCTCCGGCCAGTCGGCGCGGGCGGCGGCCAACCCGTCGTGGGAGACCACGACGGCGGCGGGCGCGCCTGGTCCGGTGACATCGAATCCGGCCTCGCTCAGGAGACGGCTGAACGCCTCGGCGATCAAGGTGTCAGGGAGGCCGATGAGAATCCGTTCGCTCTCGGGCACGGGTCGAACCTAGTGATCCGACATGAACCGGAGAACAGACCATCGGCCTCCCCACATGAGGATCAGCCCGCGAGGCTGATCTTCGCCGCGGTCACCTTGGAGGAGACCCGCATCACCTTCACGGTGTGGTTGGTCGCGATCGTGCGCGTGTCATGGCCGACGACCTTGGTGTGGTCGAGCAGCCGGATCGCGATCCTCGCGTGCTTGTCCGACGAGGAGACCTTGACCTCGAGCCAGCGCGTCTTGTGCACGCGGGCGATCAGGGCGCGGTCGAGCTTGGTCTTCTCGGTCTTGGCCGGCTTTCCGCTCAGGACGGCGTCGGCCGCGGGGGCGCCCATCGTCGCGATCGCCTGGGCGGTCGACGGCGTGTCGGTGCTGGGGCCCACGCTCGGGGTGGCGGGCGCGGGGCCGGTGCTCGGCGGCGGGGTCGGGTCGGCGGTCGCCGTCGAGAAGTCCACGTCGCGGCTGCGCAGCAGACCCTCGTCGATGTACTCGGCGATCACGTTGACCTTGTCGCCGTTGGAGTCGAAGACCTCGAGCGCCGCGTTGCCGTTCCTGTCGAGCGCCGCGCAACGGACGCTCGGGTCGATCTGGCTCGGGGTCGGGACCTGCGCGGTGTTGACCGCGAAGGCGGTGCTGCCGGTGCCGACCGTGCCGCTGAACAGCCGGTAGGAGTCGGCGTCGTGGTTGACGTAGAAGCACACCCGCTCACCCGCGAACGCCGTGCCGTCGACGTCCTGCCCGTGGGCGACGAGGATGCGCGCGTTGGCGTTCTCCGCCCCGGCGCCCTTCGTGTACACGTGCAGCGACTTGTCGAACAGGTTGGGGACGGTCTTGGTGACCGGCACCGAGGGCATCGCCGGGTAGTCGACCGGCTGGCCCGGGTACTTCGCGGTCGCGGTGATCGCGGCCGTGCCGATCGTCGGGATGCCCTGCAGGTCGCAGCCGCGGTTGGCGTTGTGGATCGCCGCGGGCAGCGCGTCGTAGTAGAAGCCGCCGGAATACGGCTTGAACTCGACCTGTGCCTCGCCGTGCTCGTCGGTGAAGAGGGCCACGTCGCGGTCGCCGGACGGGGTCGTGCGAGGCGTGTCCCAGCTCCCGCCGCCGGGGAACGCGACGGTGCGGTTGCACGTCGTCGGGGTCGGGACGTTCGTGCGCAGCGGGATCGTGCTCCAGTCGGTGTACTTGCCGAAGTAGTTCAGCCCGAAGTCGTTCTGGACCAGCCAGTCGGTGCCCGACGAGTCCTCGCCCGCGGCGGTCGCCGGGACGTACTGCTGGTAGTACGGCGCGTACAGGTTGTGCGGCTTGGACGAGCCGGTGCCGTCGCGGCTGTCGACGACGGCCTTGCTCACGCCGAGCAGCGATCCGGCGCCGTCGATCTGGCCCGGCGTGTTGGGGGCGATCTCGATGTCGACGCGCGCGGCGGGCATCGGGGCGTCGTCGGCGGTCAGCTGGCCGTCGGACAGCAACGTGTTCGGCCGTGCAGGGTCGAACGGCCCGACGACGTTGTTGACGCTGTCGCCGAAGACGCGGCTGAACGGTCCGTTCATCGTTCCGCCGTTGCAGTCGTCGACCTGGTCGATCAGCGCCTTGGGATCGACGCCGCTCGTGCAGAAGCCCGGGACGTGCGTGTCGGGCGTGGGCGAGCTCGTGTCATGGATGTCCCACAGCGTCGACGGGTCGTCGACCTGCGTGTCCGACGTCGTGGCGAGCGCCTTGGCCAGCGCGGGCCAGTCGGTCGGGAGCGTGTACTTGCCGCCGGGCGCGGCCGGGTCGGTGAACGTCCCGGCCTCCTTGACGTCGAGCCGGTTGGTCGTCGGCACCGCGGTCAGCGACGGCGTGCCCAACTGCATCCAGATCGCCAGGAACTGGTGCTCGAAGAGCTCGTCGTGCAGCTTGTTGTCGCTGAACGCCTTGAGCTTGATGCGCGCCAGCCCGTCCTTGAGCGAGACCACGTTGACCCGCAGGCAGTCGCCGATGTGCGCGATGCTCGGGTTGAACACGCTGACGTTGTCGACGTCGCCGTTGGTGAACGACTCCACCGACACCGCCACCTGATCGGGATCGACGTGCTCGAGGATCGGCGAGCACGTCATCAGCCGCAGCTGCGTTCCCGCCCAGGCGGTGTACGGGATGTTCGTCGCCTGCAGGTCCGGCGGCGTGGGCTTGGCCTGAGCGGCACCCGTGCCGGCCAGTACAGCGGCGGCGCCGATGCCGAGCGCGAGGCCCAGGCGCCTTGCTGAATTCGTCAATGCTCCTCCTTTGTGAGCACTGGCGGGCACCATCCGTCTGCGGTGCCCTTTGCGTCGTTCAGGTTCTCGGGTCTCAGGGTTCGCTCGCGACGGCCTCACGGGCGGTTCGCCCCGGTCTTCACAGGCGGTCCGCGCCCACCCGACCGGGCAGGTGAAGGTTCGTACATCTGAAGAGTCATTCAGCTATCCTTGGCGTGGATGGGGCACCGGACCGGGCATAGCGATGTCACACGGTTGCTCGGCGACGACGGCTTCGCGCAGGTCGCGGCGGACTCGATCCAGGCGCTCTCGGCGCCGAGCCGGCTGCGGATCCTCGCCCGGCTGCACGCCGGGTCGGCATCGGTGAACGAGATCGCGCTCGCGGCCGGGATGGAGGGCTCGGCGGTCTCGCACCAGCTGCGGCTGCTGCGTCACCTCGGGCTCGTGACCGGCCGGCGGGTGGGGCGCCAGGTGGTCTACGAGCTCTACGACGATCACGTCGCCGAGCTGCTCGAGCAGGTCGTCGGGCACGTGGAGCACGTGCGGCTCGGCCAGGCGGGGCGGGCGGCGTGAGCGCGCATACCCACGGCCACGGCCACGCCGCGCACGGCCATTCGCACGGTCTCGTCGACGACTCGATCAAGCGCTCGCGGGAGGGCGTGCGGGCGGTGTTCCTCGCGCTTGTGGTGCTCGCGCTCGCGGCCGCGCTGCAGCTCGCGGTCTTCGCCGCCTCCGGCAGCATCGCGCTGCTCGCGGACCTGATCCACAACGTGGGCGACGCCGCGACCGCGATCCCCCTCGGCATCGCCTTCGCCCTGCGCAGCGCCCGCGCCGAGCGCTGGGCCGGCCTCGCCGTCGTGCTCGCGATCTTCGTCAGCGCGTGCGTCGCCGGCTTCGAGGCGATCGACCGCTTGATCACGCCGGTCGAGGTCGACCACCTGGGCGCCTTGGCCGCCGCGGGGGTGATCGGCTTCGCCGGCAACTGGCTCGCCGCGCTGATCCGCTCCCGCGCGGGTCGCCGGCTCGACAGCCCCGCCCTGGTCGCCGACGGCGCGCACGCCCGCGCGGACGCCTACGTCTCCCTCGCCGTCGTCGCCTCGGCGGCCGTGGTCGCGGCCGGCGTGCCGATCGCGGACCCGCTGATCGGCCTCGCGATCACGCTCGTGATCCTGCGCATCACCTGGCAGTCGTGGAAGACCGTCAGGGGCTCTGCGTGAAGATCGCGGTGAACGTGCCTTGGGCGGTGAGCAGCGAGAGCTGCGAGCCCTCGACGCGGTAGCTCTTGGTCGCTGTCAGCGCGGCGAGGAAGGCCTGTTCCTGCTCCATCACGCCGTCCGGAGTGGCGCACAGCTTGCGGGTGGCGGCGGGCTTCGCGATCGTGATGGTCCCGCCGCTGAGCTGGTAGGTCGTCGTGTACGTGTTGCAGCCCGCCGAGCCGGTGAGCTTCCCGTCGCGGGTGAACGTCGCGGTCAGCTCGGTGCCGGGCTCCGGCGACTTGACCGCGTCGCCGTTGAGGATCGACGTCGCGACCCAGTCCCCGACCGGGCTCGGGACCCGGAAGCGCAGGAGCTCCTTGCCATCGTCGCCCAGCAACACGAGCTCGCCGTCGTCGATCCGCCATGACCGCACGTCCTTCAGCGCCGCCAGGAACGCCTGCTCGACCTCGGCGGCCGCGCCGGTGCAGGCCATCTGCGTCGCGGCGACCTCCCCGATGTCGAGCGTGTCCCCGTCGACGGTGGCGGACGCGGAGAAGCGGTTGCACCCCGTCGACCCCGACACCTGCCCGTGCGCGAACGTGATGCTCGGGGCGACCTTCTCCCAGCCGGGGACGTCGATCCCGGAGACGAGCGTCCACGGCGTCCCGGGGATCGTCGCCGTGGAGGCTTCGCCCTGGTTGTCGTCGCCGCATCCCGCGATCGCGAACAGGGCGAGCAGGATCGCGCAGGCGAGCGCCGGTCTCACAACAGCCACAGCGCCGCTCCGATCACGACGGTCCCGACGACCTGGGCGAGCCAGAAGGACGTGTGCCTGGTCTTGTGGCGCAGGATCAGCATCCCCGCCCACCCGCCGAGCGCGCCGCCGATCAGCGAGATGACCAGGAGCGCCGTCTCGGGTACGCGGCGCCCGCCGCGCTTCGCCTGCAGCTTGTCGTAGCCGTAGACCAGGAAGGTGACGACCCCCATGCCGACCACGTAGGCGATGATCGCCGCGACATCGGTTGCGACGACGAGCGCCGCGGCGAGGGCGATGCCGGCGACCAGGGCGCCGGCGATGGCTCTCCTCGTGAGCGTGCGCTTGCTCGGCATGAGCGCTCCAGTCTGACGATGCGACCATTTCCGCGTGGCCTTCGTCCCAGACGACTTCCAACGCCACGCGGCCTCGATGAGGCGTGGCCGTTCGAGCGCGTCGCCTCCGCCCGGCCGGCGTAGCGAAGGGATGTCGAGCAGGGGTGCCCCTCGGCAGTCCCGCGTGACGAAACCCGCGAGGGTCACCCCACGCGGGCGATGACCGCAGCGGGCGCTCAGGGCGCCGCGTCGATCAGCCAGCGGCCGTCGACCTTGCGCAGCCGGGTGACGGAGCCGCTGCTGTAGCGGGCGCGCGCGGTGTCACCGTCGACGTCGATGCCGGTCAGCCGCTCCTTGGACGGGATGAACGTGATGGCGACGATCGGCTCGTTATCCGTGGGATCTGGCGTCCAGGCCTCGGCGCACGTCTTCGCGTCCGGGCGGAGCGAGGTCTTGAGGAACTCGCGCCGACCGGCGGCGGTGCGCCCGGCGCACACCGCGTCCCAATCCTTGTTCGCGTACGCGCGGCCCTCGTCCGCGATCGTCGCGCGGATCTGCTTTTCATCATTGCCGCCGCAGCCGGCGAGCAACAGAAGCAGTGCGATAGGCGTTCGTGCGTTCAGTACGCGGACTGTAGACGGGCTCGCGCGGTGGCGCCGCCGGAGCGGGCCGTGAGCGTCACGACGCCGCGCTCTTGGCCCAATCGTCGCGGGGGACGGAGCACGACGTCGCGTTTGCCGGCGCGGGCGAACCGGATCGTGCGGGCGTAGTCGCGCTTGCCACGGCGCAGCAGCAGACGCACGGTGCCCCGGTGCGAGGAGCGGACCGTGACGCGGAGGTTGGCGAGCGACTGGACGCGGGCGTTGACCTCCAGCGAGAGCGGCGGGCGGGGGCCCCGGACGTCGGGTCCGGCGGTCTCGTCGCCGCCGGCGAGGTCGCGGCCTTCGGCGGAGACGGAGAAGTACGCGTCGCCGGGGCCGAGGTCGGGGACGACGAGGCGGACGGTCCGTCGCTCGCCGGCCGCGAGGGGCGCCAGGAGGCAGGACTGCAGGCGCGGGTCGTCGTTCCCGCCGCGGAGCCCGTAGTAGGGGGCCTGCTCGCCCACGCACGCGGGGCTCCAGGTGCCCAGGCCCGGGCTCGGGAAGAACGAGGCGTCGACCTTCGGACGGTCGGCGGTGCGCGGGCCGGCGTTCTCGACCGTGACGTCGAACGCACGGCGCCAGCCGGGCAGGCGCCGCGTGGTCGCCGAGGCGCGCAGGTTCGTGCGGTCCTCCGTCTCGTCGCCCGCGCCGTCGCCGTCGACGTCCGGCTCGGTGATCGGGTCGATCGTGAGCTCGCGGCCGCGGAGGACCTGGCTCGCGGTGCGGCGGTCGGGGATCGCACCGCCGAGCGGCGGCTGGTAGACGTCGACCGACTGGTCGTTGCAGATGTCGCTCTCGCCCTCTTCGGGCGAGCAGCGGATCTGGGCCGTGATGGCATGGCCGCCCGTCTCCTGCTCGATGCCATACGTCACGCTGCGGTAGTCGGCGAACACGTGCGGCGCGGGGAAGGTGTAGGCGCCGGGCTCGGCCGGGAGCAGCACGGGCTGGCCGACGTGCACCATCCGCGGCCCTTGCTCGCCGAACGGCGGATTCTCGAAGACCAGCAGGCGGATCGTGCCCGCGCGCCCGCCGGGCTGGACCGTGACGCGGTACCCGGTCAGCAGCTCGGGATGGTCGCCCTCGAGCGTCATCGCCCCGTGCCAGTCGCTGTAGAGCGTCGCCGGGCCGTCGGGCGTGAACGAGTCGGGCCCCTGCGCGGCGAACGCGAGCACGGCGAGCGGTGCGATCAGGAGACGGCGCACGATCAGTCCCTCCCCGGCAGGTAGACGCCCAACTCCGCGCTGCCCTCGCCGCCGGCGCCGATCCGCCCGTGCGGGATGCGCGCATCCATGACGAGGTTCCCGAAGCCCTCGCGGCGGAACTGCGCCAGCGCCGCCCGCGTCACCCGCATCTTCACGACGCGGCTCTTGCCGACCCTGATCGCGAAGCGCCCACTCGCGGCGGCCTTGCCGTCGCCCTCGAAGATGCGCGCGATCGCGGTGCCGCGGCAGACGCCGTGGGGCGCGGCCACACACGCCACCGGAACGGTGATCGTGCGGCCGCGCAGCCGCGTGCTGGCGATGTACGCGTAGGCGATCTCGGTGGTCGGGCATGGGTCGGTCGACGGCGTCGGGGCGGACGAGACGGGGATCGCGGCGACGCGGGCGCACCCGTTCGCGATCCACGCATACCCAGAGGCGTCGCCCGCGGCGTCCACGAACACGTTGGTCGGCGGGCCGAGCGCGGTGAGTTGCCCGCCACCCACCGGCAGCGCGACGGCGCGGCCGGTCTTGTCGATCCCGGTGAGCGTCTCACCCGCCAGATGCACGCGCCGGAGCCCCTTCGTCTGAGGCACGAGGCGAGCCGCAGCGCCCGGCCCGGCGACCATGACGCCCGCCTGCGTCGCCACCGCCAGGCGACCATCCGGCGCCAGGCTCAGGTCCGCGCCGCGCTCGCGGTCGGCCAACGGGACCGTGACCAGTTCCGCGCCCGTCGCGAGATCGAGCACCGCCACGCGGTTCGGGCCGGCCATGGCCGCGGCCGCCAAGCCGCCCGAGATCTCGATCGGCGCCGCCGACGCCCGCGCCCACGGGATCGGCGTCAGGCCCGAGATCGAGTCGAGCAGGAAGGCGCGGATCGGCCCGTCCGGCTCCGGCCGTGCCTCGACGATCAGGGCGCGATCGCCGTCGACGTCGACGAGCGCGGGCTCCCACCCCTCACGGACCGGCAACGTCCGCGCGACTCCGATCGGCCCTCGCGGCGGCCCGCTGTACACGCGCCACTCGACCGTGTGGTCACGCGCGTCCTCGATCTCCGCGATCAACGCCACTCGCGAAGCGGATCCCGCGAGTCGCCACTGCTCGTCCTCGAAGACGTGGTTCATCCGGGGGACCGTCAGCACGGTCTGCGGCGTACCCCCGCCGCGCGGGACCGCCACGAGCCGGCTCTGCCCGTTCCACGGCTGCTCGAGGACGACCGCATCCGGTCCCGCGAGCGTGACCGCGGTGAGCTCCGGACCGTCGTAGACACCGACCGTCGCGGCACCCGCCGGAGCGGCCGCGAGCGCCCACAGGACCACGGCGGCTGCCACCACTCGGCACATGCTCACCGCATACCCTGCGCCTGGGCATTCGATGCGTCCAGGCAATAGGATCGCGGCGATGCGGCTTGCGGTCTCTCGGGCGCCCGGTGCGGAGCGCGCGGTCTCCCCGCTGGAGCTGTTCTTCGACCTGGTCTACGTCTTCGCGATCGGGGAGCTGTCGCACCATCTGATCGAGCACGTCGACCTGCGGACGGGTGCCGAGACGCTCGTGCTGGCGCTCGCGGTCGTCTACGCGTGGTACATGATCGCGTGGGGCGCGAACTGGCTGGACCCGGACCGGCTGCCGGTGCGGCTGCTGCTCGTCGGACTGATGTTCGCGAGTCTGCTGATGTCGGTGGCGATCGCCGACGCGTTCGACGAGCGGGCCTGGCTGTTCGTCACCGGCTTCCTGTTGATCCAGATCGGGCGCTGCGTGTTCCTGATCGTCGCCCAGCGCGGGCGGCCGCTCGGAGAGCACTTCGTCAACGACCTCGTCTGGGAGCTGGCGGCGGGCGTGCTGTGGGTGGCGGGAGCGTTCGCCGACCATGACTCGCGGCTCATCCTCTGGGGCCTGGCGGTGGCGGTCGGCTACGCCGGGGTGACGACGCTGCACTGGCTTCCCAGGCGCGGGAAGCGCATCGACCTCCGGCACGCGGAGATCGCCAGCGAGCATCTGATCGAGCGGTTCCGGCTGTTCTTCATCATCGCTCTGGGCGAGACGGTGCTCACGATGGGCACCGCGTTCACCGACGAGCCGTTCGCGCTGGATCGCCTGCTCGCGCTCGCGTTCGGCTTCACGGCAACGGTCGCGCTCTGGTGGAACTACTTCGAGCGGGCCGAGGGGATCGCCGTCGAGGCGACCGAGACCCCGGAGGACGCCGGCGCCGTCGGCTGGTGGGGCACGCTGACGCTGACCCTGATCGTGCTGGCGTTGATCGCGATCGCGGTCGGCGACGCGCTCGCGATCGCCGAGCCGGCCGATGACACGACGCTCGGCTTCACGGCGCTGACGTTCGGCGGGCCGGCGCTGTTCCTGATCGCCCAGGCCGTCTTCATCCGCGCCACGCTCGGGCACGTCCCGCGCTCGCGGCTGCTGGCGCTGGCCGCGCTCGCGATCCTCGCGGTCGCCACCGCGCCGTTCTCGCTGCTCATCGGCATCGCGGCTTCGAGCGCTGTGCTGGTCGCCGTGGCGATCCCGGCGACGGTCGGCTAGATGGCGCAGATCACGCTCGCGGCGTGGGCGCTGCTCGAGGTCGGCGTTCGCGTGTGGGAGGTCGTCCGCGGCAAGGGCCGGCGGGCGCACGACCGCGGGACGCGCGTCCTGGTCGCGCTCTCGCTCGGCGCGGCGATCGGGGTCGTGTTCGCCACGCGCTCGGCGCAACCGGCGCGGACCGCGGGCGTCGTCGTGATGTGGCTGGGTCTCGCGCTGCGCGTCTGGGCGATCGCCGCGCTCGGCACCAGGTTCCGCACCACCGTCGAGGTCGACGCCGACCAGACGGTGATCACGACCGGTCCCTACCGGTGGATCCGCCACCCGTCGTACGCCGGGCTGCTGCTGATCGTGGGCGGCTTGGGCCTCGCCCTCGGCACCTGGCTGTCGTTCGCCGCCGCCGTGCTGATCCCACTGCCGGCGCTCGTGTGGCGGATGCGCGTCGAGGAAGCCGAGCTCAACCGCGTGCTCGGCGACGCCTACGCCACCTACCAGGCCGGCACGGCGCGGTTGATCCCGCGGGTGTGGTGATTCTCAGCGGTCCGGTGGATAATGCGTCGGTGACCCGCCGTGGCGGGTCGCGCGAACAGGAAGCGTGATGACCGAGATAGCTGGAAGGCGCATGACGGCCGACATCGACGGCGACTTCGTCGTCTTCCTGATCGGCGCGCGGTTCAACAGCAAGCTGCAGATCGCCCGCGGGCTCCTCGACCTCGGCGGCCGGCGCGGCATGAAGCACATGCTCGACTACCTCGTCGAGCGGCCCGAGAAGGGCCTGCTCGCCTACGAGATGGGCATCCCCACGATCGTTCAATACTGGCGTTCGTTCGAGCACCTCGAGGCGTTCGCCAGGGACAAGGACGATCCCCACCTCGACGTCTGGCGCCAGTACTGGCGGCGGGTCGGGCACAGCTCGCGGACCGGGATCTGGCACGAGACGTACCTGGTCAAAGCCGGCAACTACGAAGCCGTCTACGGGAACATGCCGCCGCACGGCCTGGGCAAGGCGGGACGCCTGGTTCCGGTCTCGGAGTCCTCGGCGGCGCGGGAGCGGCTCAAGGCGCTGCACGCCTGATCGGCTCGGCGAGCGCGGCGCGGTCGGGAGCCGGCTCGAAGGGGTCGGCGAAGTACTGCGTCTCGTGGGTCACGCGGCCGTCGGTGAACTCCATGACGCTGACCGAGAAGGTCGGCACGCCGTCGTAGGTGATGACGCACTCGCTCAGCCAGAGGTCGCCGCTGCCGACGATCCGGCGGACGGCGAAATGCCGTTCGGCCGGATGCCCGCCGCGCTGCGCCTGGATCTTCTCGCGACCGCGGAATCGCTCGCCCGACTGCGGGTAGTCGAGGACCGCGTCCGCGGCGTAGATCGCGTGTTCGGCCTCGATGTCTCCGCGCTCGGAGGCGTCCCAATGCGCCTGGATGCGGCTCCGGATGTCCATCAGGCGAAACCTACCCGCTGAAGACCTCGAGCCGATGACACTCGGTGGCGCTCGGGGCCTCCCAGCGGTCGAGCATCCGGTCGATCGCCGCCCACGGGACGGGGTGGCGGCGGTCGCGGTTGCGGGCGCTGAGGACGTCCGGCGGCGTCTCCACCGCGACGATCGTGACGTGGGCGTTGTAGTCGGTCAGCAGGGAGATGGTCTGGGCGCGGATCTGGGCGGTGAGGTTGGTCGCGTTCCAGATGAACGGCTCGCCGGCGCGCAGGTGGCCGCGGGCGCGCTCGCGGGCCTCCTGGATGATCTGGCCCTGGGCGACCTTGTCGGAGCGCTTGGCGCCGCGGCGGCGGCGGAGGTCGTCGAGTGAGATCGTCGGGCGGCCGTTGTGGTGGGCCGCGACCCAGTGGTCCTTGCCCGCTCCCGGCAGGCCGGACAGCACGACGACGCGCGAGCGGGTGTCGTCGTGGGCCGCGTAGGCGGGGTCGCGGTCGCGGCGGGTGAAGTAGGTGAACCGCGCGTGGTCGTTCGCGAACGGGTACGCGCGGTCGAGGCAGCCGAGGTCATTGGCCAGCTCGGCGAACAGGTCGACGTTGACGGTCAGCGCGTCGATGTCAGGCGCGATCCGGCCGAGCGCGTCGGCGCGGGTCAGCAGGTGTTGGCGGCGCGCGCCCGCCTCGAGCGAGATCTCGATCGTGCGGCGGACGGCGTGCTCGGAGTCGATCAGGTGATACGGCGCCATGTGATGGCGGACCAGCCCGCAGATGCGCTCGCGCGCGAACGGGTGCACGCCCGCCTCCCACAGCACGCGGCGGGCGATGATCGCTCCGCGGCGGGCGTGCCCGGGCGCGGTCCAGCGGCCGTTCTCCCAGCGCGTCGTCGCGTGCTTGCCGACGTCGTGCAGGAGTGTCGCCAGCCAGAGCTCGCTGCGGTCCTCGGGCTCCAGCGCGCGCCATGCCGGCGAGCCGACGAGCTCCTCGGCGACCAGTTGGGTGTGACGCAGGACGTCGCCCTCGCCGTGGAACTCGGGGTCCTGCGGCGTGTCCGCCAACGCGCGCAGCCAGTCGAGGTCGAACGCGCGCAGATCGAACGCGGCGCCCGGCTCAGGTGCCGGCGGCAAGGCCATTCGCGCTCACCTCGCCGTGCATCCAATGCCGGTCGGTCTTCACATGGTCCTTGCGCACGAGCTTGCCGACCGCCCGCTGGTGATCGGTGAACGCGTCCGCCCAGCGGACCACGACGCCTTCGCGCTCCGGCCCGAACGCCGACGCTCCGCCGAGCAAGGCGACCACGCGCGCGTGATCGAACACGCCGCGGTACAAGACCGGCACGAGATCGACACCGAGCCGCGAACTCCACGCGACGGTGTCATCCCAGCTCAGGCAGACGTCGTCCTCGGAGTAGACCGCGAACAGCTGGAAGTAGCTCGGCAGCGCGTCGTAGGCGATCGAGTGACGCCCGAACGTGTTCTCCCCGCAGATCCGCCAGCCGTCCGGCAGCGCGTGCGCGACCCGCCCCGCCAGCGCCCGCACCCACGTGCGCGTCGGGTGGTAGCCGGAGGAGATCGAACGCGCGTGGCAGTACCCGTCGGCGTAGATCGTCGTGTTCTCGCCGTCGAGCTTCTCGGTCACCACGACCTCGCGACCCGCGAAGCTCGAGTAGTCGGCGAAGGCGTGATAGCCGTCGGCGCCGCGGTTCGGGCTGTCCGGGAGATGCCACGTGCGGGGGTACTTGACGCGCTCGACGGGCCTCATTGACCGCCCGCCATTGTAGGTTCGGGTCCGGTGACGGTGGATCTCGACACGCGGCTGTTGCGCGCGTTCGTCGCGGTCGCGGAGGAGCTGAGCTTCACCCGCGCCGCGGAACGCCTCTTCCTCGCGCAGCAGGCACTCTCGTCGCAGATCCAGCAGTTGGAGGCGCGGGTCGGGGTGAAGCTGTTCGAGCGCACGACGCGCAGGGTCGAGCTGACCGAGGCGGGGGAGCGGCTGCTGCCGCACGCCCGCGCGGCGCTGGCCGCGCTCGACGCCGCGACCAAGGAGCTCGACGCGCTCCGCCGCCAGGAGCGTGCGACGTTGCGGGTCGGGATGTCCGGCACGGCGATGGTCCCGCTCGTGGGCGAGACGATCCGGCGCTTCACCGAGGACCATCCGGAGGTGGTGCTGGCGGTCTCCAACACGGCGCTCAACCAGCCGTCGGCGGGGCTCAAGGAGGGCGCCGCCGACGTCGCGTTCGTCCGCCCGCCGTTCCTCGACGAGGGCATCTCGATGGTGACCGTGCAGACCGAGCCGCGGTACATCGCCGTGCCCAGCGACCACCCGCTGGCGGGGCGTGACCACGTGCGCCCGGAGGATGTCGTCAACGAGCCGTGGATCTGGGTCGAGGGCGCCGACCCGCGTGCCCGCGCGTTCTGGTCGCTGGAGGAGTTCCGCGGCGGCAAGCCGCTGCGCGCCGGGACGCGGATCACGTCGATCGAGGAGGCGTTCGGCGCGGTCGCGGCGGGCGTGGCGATCACGTGCCAGGGCGAGTCGGCGGTCAAGGCGATCGGCGCCGGCTGGCCGCAGCTGCGCTTCCTCCCGCTCAAGGGCGTCCCGCCGGCCCAGATCGCGATCGCCTGGCGCACCTCCGCGGACTCCGAGCTCGTGCAGGCGATGATCCGCACCGCGATCGAGGTCGGGGCTCACAACCGCGAGCCGTGAGCGCGGCGCGAATCGTTGTTTCCCAACGGCGTGTCACCGCCGCACGATCTGCGGCATGACGACGATCGATCCCTACCTCACCCACCAAG
The DNA here is from genome assembly GCF_000423665.1 of Solirubrobacter soli DSM 22325. Classification (GTDB taxonomy): domain Bacteria; phylum Actinomycetota; class Thermoleophilia; order Solirubrobacterales; family Solirubrobacteraceae; genus Solirubrobacter; species Solirubrobacter soli. The sequence goes on from NZ_AUIK01000016.1 coordinate 251,167, forward strand.
GCGACGCCTGGTGGTACGGCAACAGCCTGTTCGAGTTCCTGATCCCGAGCGACGCCACCGGCGGCCGGATCGCCGTGTTCCGCTCGACGATGCCCCAGGGCTTCAGCCCGCCGCGCCACATCCACACCCGCGAGGACGAGGTCTTCCTGATCGAGGACGGCGACGTCACCTTCGACATCGAGGGCCGCCACCTGCTCGCCGGGCCGGGTACCAGCGTCTTCATGCCGCGCGGCGTGGTGCACACGTTCCGTGTCCAGAGCGAGACCGCGACGATCCTCGGCGTGATGACGCCCGGCGAGTTCGACGGCCTCTTCCGCGACCTCGGCGTCCAGGCGGAGCGGCGCGAGCTCCCCGAGCCCGGCGTCGTGCCGTTCGACGTCCCGCGCGTGATGGCCGAGCAGCGCCGCCGCGGCACGGAGGTCGTGGGGCCGCCGATGGGTTAGCTTCCATGGGGCCGACCGTCGAGGAGCGAGAAATGACCGCTGCATTGACCAGTTGGAGGGACGGCCCCGCCAAGCGGAGCATCATCGATTTCGTGACGTCCGCGACACGGGATGGGCCGACGTTCATCCCGGAGGCGGACCGGATCGCCACGTTCGACAACGACGGCACGTTGTGGGTCGAGCAGCCGGCGCCGCCGCAGCTGGACTTCGTGTTCCGCAAGTGGGCGGCGGAGATCGAGGCCGATCCCTCACTCGCCGCTCAGCAGCCGTACAAGGCGCTGATCGAGAAGGACGAGGCGTTCTTCGAGGGGGTCGCGACGCAGGATCCGGACACCGTGGCGACGCTGCTCGAGGGGTTCACCCGCTCGTGGGCCGGTACGACGCCCGACGAGTTCGACGCGCAGGTGCACGAGTGGGTGAGGACCGTCAAACAGCCCAAGCTCGGCGTCCCCTACGTCGAACTGGTCTACCAGCCGATGCTCGAGCTGTTCGCGTACCTGCAGGACCACGAGTTCCGGGTGTTCGTGTGCTCCGGCGGAGGCCGCGACTTCATGCGCGCGTTCGCGGAGACGACCTGGGGCATCCGCAAGGAGAACGTCATCGGCTCCGCCGCCGGTTACACGTACGCCGACGGAAGGATCGTCCGCTCGGACCAGCTGGTGGGCGGCCTGGACCTGGGGCCGGGCAAGCCCGAGCACATCTTCGCCCAGACCGGCCGGCTGCCCGTGTTCGCCGGTGGCAACGCCGACGTCGACATCGAGATGCTCGCCTGCGCCAAGTTCGCACTGCTCGTCAACCACGACGACGCGGAGCGCGAGTTCGCCTACACCAAGGCCGCCGAGAAGTCCCTGGCCACGGCCGAGCAGCAGGGCTGGACCGTCGTGAGCATGAAGAACGACTGGGTCACCGTGTTCGACCACGACGGCGCGGCATGACCGACCTGACCGCCATCGACATCCTCGTCGACCCCGACGACGACACGATCCGGCACGCGCGACAGTGGAACGCGCGGATGCGCGAAAGCGTGCCGACCGGGTTCGCGCTCGACGCCACCCACCAGCCGCACATCACGACGCTCCAGCGGTTCGTGCGCACCGAGGACCTCGACGAGGTCTACACGGTCGTCGAGCAGACGCTGGCCGCGACCGACGTCGCGGCGCTCTCCTACCGGGCCGTCGCGATCGGACACGGCGACTGGGGCGTGCCCGGCCAGGGACTCGCGGTGATCGTCATCGAGCCCAGCCCGCAGGTGCTCGACCTCCAGGCCGCGCTGCTGGCCGCGGTGGCCCCCTTCACCGACTCGGGAGGCACCGCCGCGGCGTTCGTGCGCGATCCTGGAGAAGAGATCAGTCAGAGCACGATCGACTGGGTCGACGGGTACGTCCCGAGCCAGTTCGGTGCGGGCAACTACGTCGCCCACATCACCGTCGGGTTCGCGACCCTCGAGGACCTCGAGCGCATCGAGGCCGAACCGTTCGACGCCTTCCCCGTCCACCCGGCCGGCCTCGCGATCTACCACCTCGGCAACAGCGGCTCGGCTCGCGGGCAGCTCAAGGAGTGGCCGCTGACCGAGTGACGCCCGGGGACGACGTCGTCACGCGGGTGTGCGGGCGTGGCGTCGGCGCATGCGACCGGCCGTGCCCGCGAGGATGCCGAGCGCGAGCAGGCTGCCGCCGATGCCGATCGCCGCCCAGGCGACGTCGGGCTCGGAGCTCGTTTGCAGTGGCGTGGCGGGCTGTGCCGCCGCGGCGTCGATCGCGTCGGGTGAGCGCAGGTCCTGGTGAGGCTCCGCGGCGTCGATGGCGTCGGGCGACCGGCGGTCCTGGTGGTGGTGGTGCGACACGGCGGCGGCAGGGGTCTGCTCGATCGGTCGCGCGGAGGCGGCCGGGGCGGTGAGCGCGGTCGCGACGAGCGCGATGGTGGCGATGCGTGTGACGTTCATGCGGCCACGATCGAGCGACGCGGCTGCAGCGCGCCTGCAGTTCGGCAGCAGTCGGGAGTAGGGTCGCACGGGAGCGATGCAGTTCGGGATCCTGGGCCCACTTGAAGTGCGCGCCGACGGCCGTGCGGTGATGCTCGGTGGCGCCAAGCCGCGCGCGGTGCTGGCGGTGCTCGCGCTGCACGCGAACCAGTCGGTCAGCGCGGAGCGCCTGGCCGTGGCGCTGTGGGGCGAGGACGTGCCCCCGAGCGCGGTCAAGACCGTTCAGGTCTACGTCGCCCGCCTGCGGAAGGCACTCGGCGACCCGGACCGTCTCGTCACCACGCCCGCGGGCTACTCCCTGCGCGTGGGTCCCGGTGAGCTGGACGCCGAGCGGTTCGAGCGCCTGCTCGGCGACGGCCGGCGAGCACTCAAGGCGGGACGCGGCGACGACGCGGCCGCGGAGCTTCGCCAGGCGCTCGACCTGTGGCGGGGTCCGCCGCTGGCGGAGCTCGCCTCGGCGCCGTTCGCGCCGGCCGAGATCACGCGGCTGGAGGAGCAGCACCTCGCCGCCGTCGAGCTCCGGGTCGACGCCGACCTCGCCGCCGGACGCCACGCGGAGCTGGTCGGCGAGCTCCAACAGCTCACGGCCCGGCAGCCATGGCGCGAGCGCCTCCACGCGCAGCTGATGCTCGCGCTCTACCGCAGCGGCCGCCAAGCCGACGCGCTGGAGGCCTACCGGCACGCCCGCGAGGTCCTCGTCGAGCAACTCGGGATCGAGCCAGGAGCTGAGCTCCACGAGCTGCACGAGGCGATCCTCGCGCACGATCCCGCGATCGCCGCGGCCGCCAGGTCGGACGAACGGGGCGACGGCAGCCTCCCCGCGCCTCCGAATCAGCTGATCGGGCGCCGCCGCGAGCTCGCCGACATCGGCGAGCGGCTGCGGTCGAGCTCTGGGCGGATGCTGACGCTCACGGGGCCGGGCGGGGTCGGCAAGACGCGCCTCGCGCTCGAGGCTGCCCGCGCCGTGGCGGCGGACTTCGCCGACGGTGCGCGACTCGTCCAGCTCGCGGCCGTGTCCGAACCGGAGGCCGTGCCGGCGGCGATCGTCAGAGCGCTGGGCATCGTCGTGCTCGCCGGCGAGTCTCCCGGTCAGGCCGCCGAACGCTTCCTCGCCGCCAAGCATCTGCTCCTCGTCGCCGACAACTTCGAGCATGTGCTCGCCGCCGCGCCGTGCATCGGCGACCTGCTCGGCGCGTGTCCGTCGCTGACCGTGCTCGCCACCAGCCGCGAGCCGCTCGCGCTGCAGGCCGAGGAGCGCTACCCCGTCGCGCCGCTCGAGTTGCGGCACGAGGCCGTGGCGCTGTTCGCCGAGCGCGCGCGAGCGCACGATCCGGAGTTCGCGCTCGGCGACGGAAACGCCGCGCCCGTGGCGGAGATCTGCCGGCGCGTGGACGGACTCCCGCTGGCGATCGAGCTGGCGGCCGCCCGCTGCGGGCTGCTGTCGCCGGGCGAGATCGCCGCGCGCCTGGACGCGGCGCTCGGGGCTCCGGGCGCCGCCGCGCGCGACGCGCCCGCCCGCCACCGGACACTTGGCGCGACGATCGACTGGAGCCACGCGTTGCTGAGCGCCGACGAGCAGCGTTGCTTCGCGCGCTTCGCGGTGTTCGCGGGCGGCGCGACCGTCGCAGCGGCCGAGACGATCACCGGCGGCGGACTGGACACGCTCGACGGCCTGGTCACCAAGAGCCTCCTCACACGCCGCCGCGACACGCCGACTCGCCTGGGGATGCTCGAGACGATCCGCGCCTATGCCGCCGAGCGCTTCGCCTCCGCCGCCGATGTCGACGCCGTCCGCGAGGCCCACTACCGCTATTGCCTGGGACTCGCCGAGCGCCACGGAACCGATCGCGCGCTTCGCGGGTCCGCCGCCCGCGAGCACGTCGCGACGATGGACGCCGACAACGAGAACCTCCACGCGGCCCTCGTCTGGGCGGTCGCGAAGCCGAGCGGCGAACCGGCGCTGGCGATGGTGGCGGCGCTCGGCGGTCACTGGATCACGCGCAACCGCTACGCCGACGTGGTCAACTGGGCTGACCAGGCCCTCGACCTACCGGCCGCCGATCCGGCACTGACCGCCCGCGTCCTGCGCACGAAGGGCCGCTGTCTCTGGATGGTGGGTCGCATGGCCGAGCAACCCGCGACCCTCGCCGCGGCGGAGGCCGCCGCGCGACTGGCCGGCGATCCGGTACTCCTCTCGCAGGTCCTCCAGAGCCGCGTCCATCACGAGACGGACTCCTCGCGACCGGAGATCGCGAACGCCTTCGCCGACGAGGCACTCAGCTGGGCCCGCTTGGCCGGCGACGACTGGGAGCTGGCCGAGGCGTCCCGGGCAAAGGCGATCGCCTCGCCCGACGTGGCCGAGTTGCGCCGGCGCGTCGACGCGGCCGCCGCGCTCCTCACCGCTGTCGGCAACGTCCAGGAGCTCGCGGGCCTGTTCAGCGGCGCTTCGTACTCCGCGCTCTGCCTCGGCAGCGACCGTGACGCGGCCGAGTACGCCGCGCGGGCGATCTCGACCGAGCGGGCGCTGGACGATCCATACGGACACATGATCGACTGCGGCAACCTCGGACTCGCGGCGCTGCTGACCGGCGAACCCGACACCGCTTCGCGCGCCTTTCGCGAGGAACTCGCCCTCTGCCGCGAGATGGTGATCCGTCCCGTGGTGTTCGAGGGCCTCCGCGGCCTGGCCGCCGTCGCCGTCGTCCACGGCGACGACGCGCGCGCCGCGACACTCGTCGGCGCCGCCGACGTCCATCGCTACGCCTGGCCCGAGGACCCGATCGAGGCCAGGCTCGACCGCGCGTTCTTCGACGGCGCCCGCACCCGCTGTGGAGCCGACGCCTGGAACGCCGCCACGCACCAGGGCGGCACGCTGAGCTTCGAGGACGCGATCGCCTACGCCCTCGGAGAGGTGCCCTGACGGTTCCGGGGCGGTGACGGGTAATTCCAGGGTCGGTTCCCGATTGCGCGGCGTCGCGGCGACCGGCGAAGGTGCCGCATGACCATGACGCTCGAGGAGCGTGAGACGTACGTCGCCGCGCGTCGGCTGGACGCGCACGAGCGCTTGATCAACGCCCAGGCGTTCATCGCGTCGGCCACGGTGCTCGCCGGGGAGCTCCGGGAGGCGGGTCGCGCCGAGGAGGCGTTGGCGCTGGCCGAGGAGAGCCTGACGATGTGTCGGCGGCGGTTCGCCCGCCGTCGTCGCTACTGGGACATGCTGCCCCGATGTCTCGAGGTCGTCGCCGAACACCGGCGCGCCCAGGGACAACGATCCGCCGCGCTGCAGGCGACCCAGGAGGCGGCGGCGATCCGGCGCAAGCGCGGGTTCTCCGGCCGTCACCGCGATCAAGCCTTCGCGGTCGGCAGCTGCCTGTGGGACCTGACGGACGACCTGCGGGCGGTCGGGCGGGCCGACGATGCGGTCGCGGCCGCCCGAGAGGCGATCCCGGCGTGGGCGTGCGGCGCCGTCGAGCTTCCGAACATGCGCGGCGCGGTCGGCGTCAGCTACGACAAGCTCTCGCGCGCCCTCGGCGACGCCGGGCAGTGGCCGGAAGCACTGGTCGCGAGCCGCGAGGCCGTCGCGATCCTCTCAGAGGAGCCGCCGACCGCGGACCTCGCCGACAGCCTGACGCAACTCGCGACCGTGCTGGCCACCCTCGGACAGGACGACGAAGCCCGCCGCGCTCGCGAGCAGGCGTCGGCGATCAGTCAGGACGAGCACTCGCCGAGCCCCTAGCTCCGCGTTGCGTACTCAGCGCCTGGTCTCGTACCTGGTCAGGAGCACGCCGTCGGGAAACGTCCGGGTCTCCACCAGCTTGAGTTTCACCCAGTTGTCCAGGGCGGTGAAGAACGGTGTGCCGCCGCCCACCAGGACCGGGTGGGTGACGATCGCGTACTCGTCGATCAGCCCCGCCCGCATGGCCGCCGCGGCGAGGGTGGCGCTGGCGACGTCCATGTCACCGCCGTCCTCGGCCTTGAGCCGGGTGATCTCGGCGACCGCGTCGCCCGTGACCAGGCGGGCGTTCCAGCCGACCGCATCGATCGTGGAGGAGAACACCACCTTGGGCATGTCCCGCCAGCGGCGGGCGTACTCGATGTGCGCCGGTGTGGCGCCGGGCTGCTGGTCGGCGGTCGGCCAGTGGGAGCTCATCCCCTCCCACAGCTTGCGCCCGTACAGCGCCAGGCCCGTCGCCCCGACCCGGTCGGACCACCACTGGAAGAGCTCGTCGCTCGGCAGGCTCCAGCCGAGGTCGTCGCCGGGCGCGGCGATGTAGCCGTCCAGGGTCACGTTCATGGCATAGGTCAGTTTCCGCATGGCGTCAGCCTCCCGGGAGTCGGTATCGGGCGTAGAGACGAACAGGGCGCCGGAAACTCATCGGTGAGGCCACACCGAGGGATTCAGGACCGCGTGCTTGCGGAAGTGGCGCGCGTGAGCAACTCGCGCAGTTGGGCGGCCTCGCGGTCGTCGAGATCGGCGAGCAGCTCTCGTTCGGCAGCGTCGCTGGCGTGCGTCGCCTGTTGGAGCGTGGCGTGGCCCGCGTCGGTGAGCAGGATGACGTTGCGGCGTCGGTCCTCGGTGTCCGGGCGGCGCGCGACCAGCTGCTTGCTCTCGAGCGAGTCGAGGAGGCCGACCATCGTCGTGCGGTCGATCCCCAGGCGCGCGGCCGCCTCCTGCTGGGACTCGGGCTCGCGGCCGTCGAGGAACAGGAGCACCGCCAGCTCACGGGCGCTGATGCCGGCCGGCCCGAGGTGCTGCTCATGCAGGGTCTCGAGGTCCACCAGGGCGCGCTTGAGCAGGTAGGTGAGCCGGCGGCTGAGCCCGGGCCCGAGGTCGTCCTCTCTGGCCATGCGGCAATTCTACTGCTAGGCTGATCGTCAGTAACACTGACGATCATGGACGGAGATGATCATGACCGCTGTTCTTCTCACCGGCGCGACCGGCCTCGTCGGCTCGCGTCTGCTCCCGCGCTTGGCTGAGGCCGGCTTCGACTGCCGCGCGCTCGTCCGGAGTGACGTCGCGCTCCCGGCCGGCGTGACCGGTGTGCGCGCCGATCTCGGTGACCCCGGTTCGCTCCGGGAAGCGGTCGAGGGCGTCGACGCCGTCGTCCACCTCGCGGCGCTGTTCCGGACCGGCGACGAGGACGCCATCTGGCGGGCCAACCGCGACGGCACCCGTCACCTGATCGACGCCGCCAAGACCTACGCGCCACAGGCCCGCTTCGTGATGGCCAGCACCGGCAACGTCTACGACGCCGATGCCCAGCGCCCGGGCCGCGAGGACGACACGGCCACCCCGACGGCCGCCTATCCCGCGAGCAAGCTGGCCGCCGAGGCGCTGCTGCGCGACAGCGGCCTGACCTGGGCGATCCTGCGCCTCCCGTTCGTCTATGGCGACGGCGACGGGCACATCGCGTCGATCCCCGCACTGGCCCCGCGCTTCGGCCTGCATCCCGCCCACACCTACTCCGTCGCGCACCACCGCGATGTCGCGATCGCCATCCGACTCGCGTTGACCGGGGCCATGGACGGCCGCATCGTCAACATCACCGACGACGCGCCCGTGACCGTCTACGAGCTGGCCCAGTACGCGGGCAACCCGCTCCAGGGCTCGGCAGACCCACTGACGAACCCCTGGTCAGGTCGCATGGACGGATCGCTCGCGCGAGAACTCGGCTTCGAGCCGACGGTGCCGACCATCCACGCGGCCGCCCGCGAGGGAATCCTCTAGCACTTGGTCGAGCCGGTTCACGGCCGACGTTGACCGGATCGATGGCGTCGCGTACGGTCGGTGGAGGTGGTCGTCGGCCGGGAAAACGAGCTCCACGCGCTCGATGGGCTGGTCGCGGACCTGGTCGCAGGGCGGGGCCGGACGCTGGTCGTGCGCGGCGAGCCGGGAGCTGGGAAGACAGCCTTGCTCGAGGCCGCGGTGGAGCGCTGTCCGCCGAGCGTGACGGTGCTGCGCGCGCGGGGGGTCGAGAGCGAGGTCGAGCTTGCGTTCGCGGCGCTCCGCGATCTGCTCGGGCCGGTCGCGGACGCGCGCGCGACGCTGCCGGCGCCTCAGGCCGCGGCGCTCGCGGGGGCGCTGGTCCTCGGGCCGCCGCAGCCGGGCGAGCGCTTTGCCGTGTGCGCGGCGACGCTCGGGCTGCTGCGTGCGGTCGCCGAGCGGGGGCCGGTCCTGGCGGTTGTCGATGACGCCCATTGGCTCGACGCTCCTTCGCTTGAGTGCGTGCGGTACGCGGCGCGGCGTTCGCAGGGCTCGGTGGCGTTCGTGCTCGCAACGCGGGACGCCGACGATGACGCCGCGATGCCCACGCTGTCGCTCGGCCCGCTCGCGCGCCCGGACGCGCTGGCGCTCCTGAAGCGCGTGGCGCCCGACCTCGCCGCGCCGACCGCCGCGGCGCTCGCCGACGCCGCGGCGGGCAGCCCGCTTGCGCTGGTCGAGCTGCCGGCAACGCTCACCGCCGGACAGCGGACCGGGCGGGCGCCGCTCGAGTTGCCACTCGCGCCCGGGGGGCGCCTGCAGGCCGCGTTCGGTGCGCGCCTTGCCGGCGTGTCCGCCGCGGCGCGTTCGGTGCTGCTCGTCGCGGCGCTCTACGAAGGCGACGATCTGACCACGATCGCGGCGGCGTCGGCGCGCGCGGGCACGGACTCGCGGCTGCTCGAGGCCGCCGAGGCGGCGGGTCTCGTGCGGCTCGATTCCGAGTGCCTTAGGTTCGTCCACCCGCTCGCGCGTGGCGCAGTGCGCGGCGCTGCGACGCCAGGCGAGTGCCGCGTGGTGCACCGGGCGCTTGCCGGTGCGCTCGACGGCGAGCGGCGAGCCTGGCACTTGGCGGCGGCCACGGTCGGCACGGACGAGGCAGTCGCGGCGGAGCTCGAACAGACGGCGGGTGCCGCCGCCGCGCGCCGCGGCTTCGCGTCGGCGGCTGCGGCGGCGGAGCGCGCCGCGCAGCTGTCGCCGGCCGGCGCGGCGCGTGCCCGACGGCTGCTGCTCGCGGGCGAGACGGCTGGTGCGGCGGGCATGCCCGAGCGGGCGGCGACATTGCTCGAGAAGGCGGCGCGGGCGGCCGTCGAGGAACCGATGCGGGCCCGCGCCCAGCATCGGCGCGGCCTGGTGATGTTGTGGAGTGGGGCGGTCGAGGAGGCGGTCGGACTGCTCGTGGCGGAGGCCGACCGGGTCTCCCAGTCTGCCCCTGAGCAGGGAGCCGCGATGCTGGCGGACGCCGCCGCCGCGTGTACCGCCGCCCGTGGCAATCGGCATGCGCTGGTCCTGGCCGAGCGTGCGGTCGCGCTGCTTCCTGGGGTCGCTGCGGAGACGCGGGCTCATGTGCTGGCGATCCACGGCTACGTGCTCGTTCTGCGGGGGCAGACGGCCCGCGCGCTGCCGGTGCTGGCCGAGGCCGCGCGGTTGGGTGCGGACGTGGACGAGCTCGAGCCGGCGGCGCAGTGGAAGCATCTCCTGCTGCGGATGCGCATCCCCGCCGATGAGCTCGAGGGCGCGCGGGCCGAGAGCCTGCGCCTGTGCGAGCGTGCGCGCGGGGCCGGGGCGCTGGCCGTGCTGGGCGGAGCGCTCGTCGTCGCTGCCGACGCTGCCTGGCGCCTTGGCGACTGGGAAGGCGCCGACGCCGCGGCCGTCGAGGCCATCCGCGTCGCCGAGGACACGGGGCACGGCGTCTGGCGCGGCCTTGCGCTCGGCGTGCGGGCGCGCCTCACCGCGGCACGCGGTGAGGAGCAGGAATGTCGGCGCACGGCGACGGAAGCGCTCGCGCTGGCATCGGCAAGCGGGATGATCTCGGGCCGCCGCTATGCGTACGGCGCGCTCGGCTTCCTCGAACTCGGCCTTGGCCACGTCAATGCCGCGATCGTTCAGCTGGAGGCCGTTGAACGCATCAGCGCGCAGCTCGGCGTCGAGGAACCCACGACGGTGCCGTGGGCACCGGATCTCGTCGAGGCCTACGCGCGCGCCGGGCGCGATGCCGACGCGCGGCGCGTATGCGCGACGCTCGCCGGCCAGGTGCGGTCCAGCGGTTCGGTATCTGCGGCTGCGGCGCTGGCCCGCTGCCGCGGGCTGCTGTCAGATGACTTCGATGCGGCGTTCGCGGAGGCGCTCGCGCTCGATGCTCGGTGCCCGCAGCCTTTCGAGCGTGCCCGCACACTGCTCTGCCTCGGGCAGCGCCAGCGGCGGGCGGCGCGGCGCGCGGAGGCTCGTGAGCGGCTGCGGGAAGCGCGCGACGCGTTCGCCCGGCTCGGCGCCGCGGCGTGGGAGGCGCAGGCGGCTCACGAGCTGCGCGCCGCGGGAGGCCGACGCCGCGGCGCCCGCGCCCAGACGCTGACGCCGCAGGAGCGGCGAGTCGTCGCCGCCGTGCAGCGAGGCGCTTCCAATCGCGAGATCGCCGCCGAGCTGTTTCTCGCCGAGAAGACGATCGAGTTCCACCTCCATCACGTGTACCGCAAGCTCGGCGTGCGCTCGCGCACGCAACTCGTCGCTCACATCACGCGCCAGGGATTCCCCTAGGCCTCAAGCTCGACGCGGAATGCGCACCCGGCGCCCGCGTCTCCCCGTCTGACGCGATCGGCCCGACGGGCCTCCCGCGACGAACAAGGGATACATCTTGCGCTTCATCGGCATCATCGCGGTCGCCGCTTCGGCGACCGCCATCACCGGGGCCGGCATCGCGGGCGCCCAGGTCGAGCCGGACCCGACCAGTCGCTGCGAACTCGCGATCGAGCAGGAGCCCGGCACGAACGTCGTCCGCGGCCCCAACTTCGCCGGCCAGATGGTCGGCACGCGCGATCGCGACATCATGATCGGCACCGACAAGGGCGACACCATCAGCGGCCGCGGAGGCGACGACCTCATCTGCGGCCAGGGCGGCGACGACATCATCAAGCCCGGCAACGGCAACGACACGATCTTCGCCGGCGGGGACCGCGACGTCGTCCGAGCGTCGAGCGGCGACGACATCATCGCCGGCGGCGAGAAGAACGACGTGCTCAACGGTGGGCCCGGCGACGACACGGTCGACGGCGAAGCCGGCGACGACACGATCAACGGCGGCCCCGGCGCCGACGACCTCAACGGCGGCGAAGACGACGACACGGTCGACGGCGGCGCCGGCAACGACGGACAAGGCCCCGATCAGCTCGACGGCGGGCCCGGCGAGGACACCGTCAGTGGCGGCTCAGGCGCCGACGTCGTGCATGGCGGGGTCGACGACGACCGCGTCGACGGCGGCCGCGGGCAGGACGACGTCTTCGGCGACGACGACGACGATGACATCCGCGGCGGGCCGGGTCGCGACTTCCTCCACGGCTCGACGGGCAACGACAATATGTCCGGGGGCGCCGGCAACGACCAGCTCAACGGCGACGCCGGCAACGACAACCTCTTCGGTGGCCCCGACGACGACACCGGCTTGTTCGGCGGCGACAACGACGACGTCCTCAATGGCGGGAGTGGCAGCGACGCGCCCTGCGAGGCGGCCGACGCGGTCGACAAGGACGGCGTGCCCGACAACGACGCCACCCCGGTCAACTGCGAGTAAAGACGCAAGCTCCCAGGAGGCCGAGATGGCCCCGTACTGCCCGGCACACGACGTGATGAGGATCGGCGGCGCTGCCCATTGCGAGCGGCCCTCGCATGATGTCGGCGGCGCGTCGACGCTGCGCGTGCTCGGCCGATGACGAACGTCGCCCCTGCGCTCGGTGTGCTCGCCGGTGTTCTTGCCGTCATCGACGCCATCCCGTACGTGCGCGACACCCTCCGGCGGGCAACCACTCCGCACCGAGGCACGTGGCTGATCTGGGCCGTGCTGGCGATCGTCGCGTGCGCGTCACAGAGCGCCGATGGCGCCTCGTGGAGCCTGCTGATGCTCGCGACCCAGGCCGTCGTGACCACGCTCGTCTTCGTGCTCGCCATCCGGCTCGGCACCGGTGGGCTGAGCCGCGCCGACCTCATGCTGCTCGCGATCGCCGGCACCGGCGTCGCGGGATGGCTGCTCGCCGCTGCGCCGGTCGTCGCGACGGCGTGCATCGTGGTGGCCGACCTCGTGGCGGCGGCGATGATGGTGCCCAAGACCTGGCGCGATCCGGCCTCCGAGACGCTCTCCACGTTCGTCTGCGCGAGCCTGGGCGGCGCGCTGGCGTCCGCATCGGTCGGCGCGCTGGACCCCTCGCTGCTGGTCTACCCGCTCTACTTCTGCGCCGTCAACCTGGGGCTCGCGTTGCTGATCGCGCAGCGCCGCGCGACGCTCCGCGACAACCACGCGCAGCGACGCTCCGTCGCTCACTGACATCGCAGGGAACGCTCTGCGCCCGGCCGTTGAAGCGGCGGCGGGGTCGGCCACCGAAGACCTCGTGAAAGGAAGCACCGTGTTCCAGAAGCACCTCAGTTACGCCAACGTCATCGGCAGCGTCGCGCTCTTCGTCGCGCTCGGCGGCAGTGCGGCGGCCGCTGCGCCGCAGATCCGCAAGGACGCGGTCCGGTCACCCGAGATCCAAGCGGACGCGGTTCGCTCGTCGGAGATCCGCGACGAGAGCATCACGCTCACCGACGACGCCCTCGACTCAACTGGCTGATCCAGGCCAAGGCCGACGTCCGCACCTTCGGCAGTCGGGCAGCGCCGGCGTGGATGAGATCGCTCCCACGAACGTGAAGCTGACCGGTCTCGAGGTCGGAGCCGTCACCGGCCCATGACCCCGATCGCGTGCTCACACCGCACGGCACTTTGAGCCACGGGAGGGCTCCATTGCACATCTCGACGCCCGCGACGACGTACGTCCGTCGGGCGATGCCGCGGCGTGTGGTCCAGGAAACTCCCAACGGCGATGAATTCCCGGCGACCATCCGGTCATGCTTCTCATGACCCTGTTGACGCTCGCCGGAGCCGTCCATCCGACGGCCGCGCCTAGCACGCCGCAGCCCGCCGAGGCGGTCGTGATCCGCTTCAAGGCCGACAAGACCCGCGACGGCACCTACCGCGCCGAGGCCACGCTGAAGGGCTGCAGCACACGCAGCTCGGGCACCCGCAACGCGGCGGCCAAGGGGCACGACGTGCGCCTTCGCATCCGCCCGCCTCGCTCCGGGTGGTGCGCCGGCACGTACAAGGCGACCGTGTACTTCAAGCAGGAGCAGCACTGCCCGCCGACGATCAGCTGCGGCGGCACCGCGGACGTCGCGATCGGTTCGACCCGCTTTACGGTGGGCGGATGATCGTCTACTCGATGAGCTGCTCGGCCGACGGCTACATCAACGAGCCCGACGGCTCGTTCGGCTGGACCGCGCCGACCGACGAGCTGCACCGCTTCCACAACCAGCGTGTGGCCGAGACGGACGTCCAGCTGATGGGCCGGCGTCTGTACGAGACGATGCTCGTCTGGGAGACCGAGGAGTTCACCGATCCGACGATGGCGGAGTTCGCCGAGATCTGGCGCGGGCTCGAGCGGATCGTGTTCTCGACGACGCTCAAGACGATCGAGGGCACCGGGCGCCTGGCGACGCGCAGCCTCGCGGAGGAGATCGCCGCCCTCGGTGACAAGACGATCGCCGTCGGCGGCGCCGGCCTCGCCGCGGAGTGCATGCGCGAAGGCCTGATCGACGAGTTCCACCTGTTCGTCGCTCCGATCGTGGTCGGCGGTGGAACGCCGTACTTCCCCCCGGACGCGCACATCGACCTCGACCTCATCGAGACGCGCACGTTCGGATCAACCGTCCACCTCCGCTATCGGCGCGTCTGAGCCGCCCTCGACGAGCCGCGGCCCGTAGGCCGGGGGCGCGACCAGGAACGCGGTGCCGAACCCGGTGCCGATGCCGATCACGCACACGCCGACCCACGTCGTCGGCTTCCATCCGATGCCCTTCTCGAGCGCCATCAGACCGAAGTAGCTGAACCACAGCACGATCGCTGCGAGCGAGCCGACGAGCCGGATGCCGCCGAGCGTCAGCCGTTTGTCGCGGGCGGGCGCGAAGGCGCGCTGCATGAGGTCGACCGCGAGGCCGGTCAGCGTGAGCGTGATCAGCGTCCAGGCGTCGCGGTACTGGGTCATGATGTTCATCAGCAGGCCGAACGCGAGGTACGTGATCGTGAAGGTTCCCGCGGGCACGCGCCAGCGGCGGAGGATCAGCAGCGTCGGGCCGAGCAGCACGATCGTGGAGATGACGATCGAGGCCAGCGACTGCCCGACCGTGTAGTAGTGGTACGGGAAGAGGTTGTCGCCGTAGCCGCGCAGCCCTTCGGAGAGCCCGATGCGCTGGTTGCTCATCACGTCGTGGAAGCGCTTGAGGTCGTTCACGAACGCCTTGGTCGGCGCGACGTTGGTCATCCACGCCGACAGGTACATCGTGATGAAGTTGACCATCGCGATGAAGAGGATCCCGCTCAAGAGCGCGGGCAGATAGCGGCGCATGTCGGGCGCGATGTCGCGCTTGGCCCACATCGAGCGAAGGCCGGTCGAGGAGACCAGCAGGCCGCCGAGGAAGAGCGCGAGGTGGGGCGGGGAGACGATCGCCTCGACGTTGATCTCGAAGCCGTAGATCGAGTGCCAGATCAGGTCGGCGGGCCCGGCGATGCCGAGGATGCACAGGCCGATGATCGTCACGCCGTAGCCGACCGGGATCGCTTTGAAGTCGAAGCCGCGGCGGCGGCGCGGCTGGTACTCGACGATGACCTTGCCGACGTAGATCGCGAACACGGTGATGCCCGTGTAGAGCAGGTTGTGCGCGATCGTGAAGAACGACTCCTGGCCGACCTTGTTGTTGTGGTTGCGGCCGTCGAAGAACAGCGCGGTGATCGGCCAGAACGCGATGATCATCGCGATCAGGTCCTCGCGCCAGGTGGTGTGAGGGCGGACGCCGCGGGCCGCCGCGGGCGCCTCACGGACGGAGTCGAGCAACTGGGACACGGCTCCGATCGTCCTCGAAGCCGTGTTGGGAACTGATGAGAACTACAGCGCGGTCTTGATCGCGTTCTCGAACGCGGCCACGCCGAAGGAGCCCTCGAGGCGGGCGGTGACCTTGCCGGTCTTGTCGATCACGAAGAGCCACGGCTCGCTCTCGAGGTTGAACGCCGCCAGCGGCGGGCGCACCCCGGCTTTGAGGTTGTTGTCCTTCCAGACCTCCTGATGGATGAACTCCATCTGCTTGCCGTACTTGGCCCGCATCTGCAGCGCCAGGTCGGTGACCGGCCCGCACACGCGCGAGACGCACAGCTGTGGCGTGGAGAACAGCAGCGCGACCGGCTTCTTGCCGACCACGCTCGCGAAGTCGGTGTGCATGTCGCTCGGCGGCTTGCGCGTGTCCAGGAGCTCCTTGTTGCCCTTCAGCGACTCGAGCGTGTCCGTGGCGACCTTCGGCGCCGCCTCGCCGACGTCGGGGATCCTGTCCTGCGCCTTGGTCTTGACGTTGATCTGGGTCGGCGCGCCGACCAACCGCCCGCCGTTGCGCGTCATCACCAGCACCGACCACGGCCCGGCCTTGTCGAACTTGACCGGCGCGGCGTAGACGGCCGCGAACGGGTCGGTCTCCTTCGCCGCCTGTTCGGACCGGTAGCGCGGAGTGGTGAGCAGCACGTCCGCGGGCGCGACGAACGGGCCCTGAGCGGGCTCGTTCGGCGTCGGCGCGATGTAGATCGCCGTCGGCCCGTAGATCGCCTTGCCGTCCTGGCCGATCACGCCGAACACGAACCGGTTCTCGCCCCCGGCCGTGAACACCGAGCTCGCCAGCGCCGCCTGCGGCCCTGCCGTCACCAGATCGGCCACCTGCTGCAGCGTCTTGCCCGCCGGGTCCGGGAACGACGCCGCATCCGGCGTCTGTGCCTCACGCACGGCGTCGCGCAGGCCGGGCGTGTCGGGCACCTGCTCGACGGGGTCGGGGGGCGTTTTCTTGTCGCTGCCGCCGCACCCCGCAACGATCAGGGCGCACACGAGCAGCGCGGAGACGATCCGTGACATCTCATTAGCGTATTTGGAGCGGACCGGTCGGACTCTTGCCAGGTGAGAAGGCGAGCAACGGAGGCCGAGATGTCCGGCAGTGCCAAGGTGGCGGTGAAGCGGTTGTTCGAGCAGGCGTGGGGCGAGGGCCGGCTGGACGAGCTCGAGACGCTGATCGATCGCGGCTATCGCTCTCACATCCACGAGGTCGGGGCCGGTCGGATGGTGCGCTGGGTGGGGCCGGACATCCTGCGCGTCGAGCTCAGCGCCTATCGATCCGGGATGCCGGACTGCAAGGTCGAGGTCTCGGCGATCGTCGCCGAGACCGACGTCGTGATCGCGCTGTTCACCGTCGAGGGCACGAACACGCAGGCGACCGTGGTGGAGCCGCTCGCGGGCGTGCACGACGTCGAGATCGAGCCGACGCACATGGCGATCCGCGCGACCGGCACCGCCAGGGCCCGCGTCGAGGCCGGGCGGATCGCGGAGCTCGAGATCAGCTGGGAGCTGCTCGGGCCGATCGAGCAGATCCGGTTGTTCGCCGACGGGACGCTCAGCGTGCGCGACCTGGTGATCACGCCCGCGCCGCTCGAGGAAGGCGCGGCACCTGCATGAGCGTTTGAAGGCGTATTTGGTCGTTTAGATTGACAATCGACCAATAGCGCGCAAATCTTCTCGCCGTACCCCAGAGGAGGAGTGCTGTGAGGAGAGGTCTCCTGGCGGTCGCGGTCGCGGCCGCCGTCGTCGTGCTGCCCGCGTCCGCGCAGGCCGTGGGCTTTGCCGATTCGTTCGCTTCACCCGCCCGGCAGTACCAGCCCAAGTTCCGCTGGTGGTGGCCGAACGCGCTGGTCGACAACGCCGAGATCCAGGCCGAGCTGGACCAGATGGCCGACGCCGGCTTCGGCGGGGCGGAGATCGCCGACGTGCACCACAGCGCCAAGCAGGCGCTCGACCCCGCCGGCCACGGCTGGGGCACACCCGCCTGGCAGTCGGCGGTCCAGGCCGCGCTCGAGAAGGCCAAGGCGCGTGGAATGACGGTCGACATCACGGCAGGCCCGTCGTGGCCGTCCGCGGTCCCGAGCATCACGCCCGACAGCCCGGCCGCGATCAAGGAGCTCGCCTACGGCATCGCGACCGTGGCGCCGGGCACGACCTTCCACCGGCGCGCCGCCCGCGCCCGCCCTGGCCGCCCCGTCCGGTGTCACCCAGCAGAAGCTCGTCTACGTCCAGGCGGCGAAGGTGACCGTCGTGGGTGCGCCGCCCAAGACCGCGTACACGCTCGACGGGTCGACGGTCACGAACGTCCCGATCGCAGCCGACGGCACGGTGAGCTGGTCCGCGCCCGCCGACGGCAACTGGATCCTGATCTCCTACTACGAGCGCGGCACCGGCCAGAAGCCCGAAGGCAGCGGCCACACGACCCCCGACTCCTACGTGATCGACCACTTCAACCAGACCGGCACGAAGGCGATCACGGACTTCTGGGACACGCACATCCTCAGCCCCGAGATCCGCTCGCTGCTCAAGGACGCGGGCGGGTCGCTGTTCGAGGACTCGCTCGAACTGGAGACCACGTCGGCGCTGTGGACGCCCGGGTTCGCCGACGCGTTCCAGCAGCAGCTCGGCTACAGCCTGCTCCCGTACCTGCCGCTGGTGGCCAAGAACGCCGAGAAGGTGGTCTTCAACTACACCGACTCGACGACCGCGGCGAGCGTGCGGCGTGACATCAACCTCGTCCTGACCAACCTCTACAACGAGAACCACCTCAAGCCGCTGAAGGCCTGGGCGAACGCGCTCGGACTCAAGCTCAGCATCCAGCCGTACGGCCTGCAGACCGACGCCATGCAGGCGTCCGCGCTGCTCGACATCCCCGAGGGCGAGTCGCTCGGCTTCAAGAACCTCGACGACTACAAGCGCCAGGCCGGCGCGCGCGACCTCGCGGGCAAGACGATCCTGTCCAACGAGGCGGGCGCGACCGCGGGCGGCGCGTACAGCACCACGTGGGAGACCGAGCTGCGCAAGCTCGCCCCGGAGTTCGCGGCGGGCGTCAACCAGAACATCTTCCACGGCTTCTCCTACGCGACCACGCCGGAGTCGCGCTGGCCGGGCTTCTCGGCGTTCTCGCCGCTGAGCAACGCGCCCGGCTACGGCGAGTCCTGGGGTCCGCGCCAGCCGACGTGGAAGCACGCGTCGGACATCAGCGGCTACTTCGCGCGCAACCAGGAGGTCATGCAGACCGGCCGCAACACGCCGGACGTGGGCGTGCTGATCCAGACCGGCTACGTCGCCGCCGGCTACGGCGCGCCGTACTTCACCGCCGACACCCGTGAGGCGGCGCAGGTGCTCAAGGACGGCGGCAACCACGTCGGTTGGACGAACGAGCAGATCTCCGAGTCGATCCTCGACCTGCCGAACGCGACCGTGCGCGACAAGCGACTCGCCCCGGACGGTCCGAACTTCAAGGCGCTCGTGCTCGAGGGCGACGTCGCGTTCAGCCGCGCGATCCTGCTGCGGATCGCGACCGCTCAGAAGCTGCTCGACTGGGCGAAGGCGGGGCTGCCGATCGTGATCGTGGGCAACTGGTCGGCGCCGAGCGTCCCGGGCCTGCCCAAGGCGGGCGAGAACGCGACGCTGAAGTCGTTGATCGACCAGTTGCTGGCGCAGCCGACGGTCCGCAACCCGCTGACCAAGGACCTGATCCCGACCGCGCTGGCCGACCTCGGCGTGCAGCGTGACGTCGAGTACCCGGTCGCCCCGCTCGAGACCGCCCACCGGGTGGACGGCTCGACCGACTACTACTTCGTCGCCAACAGCCACGCGACGCAGGCCGCGAACGTCGATGCGTCCTTCGCCATGACGGACCCGACGGCGGTGCCCTACGTCGCCGACGCGTGGACGGGCAAGCTCGTGCCGGTGGCCAACTACAGCGTTTCGAACGGCCGCCTGAAGACCCGCATCGCGCTCAAGGCCGGACAGACGACGATCCTCGTGTTCGGGCATGACCTCGCGGCGTTGCCCGTCCACGCGACGTCGACCACGGCGGACGCCGTGCGCGCCTCCGGCGCGACCCTCGTCGCCCGCGCGGCGGCTCCCGGCACGTACACGACGACGCTGTCGGACGGCCGCTCGGTCGACACGACGATCGCGTCGGTCCCGGCCGCGCAGACGCTCACGCACTGGAACCTGTCGGTCGACGACTTCCTCCCGGGCGCGACGCCCACGCAGACCCTGCACGCCACGCACACGCTGACGCTGGACGGGCTGAAGGCGTGGTCGGACATCCCCGAGCTGGCGGACGTCTCCGGCATCGGCACCTACACGACCACGTTCGACTGGGCCGGGGGTGGGGCGTATCTCGATCTCGGCGAGGTCTTCGACACCTATCGCGTCAGCGTCAACGGCGTCACGCTCCCGCCCGCCGACCAGCTGAACACGACGGTCGACATCGGCCCGTACCTGAAGCCGGGCGCGAACTCGATCACGGTCGAGGTCGCCACGACGCTCCTCAACCGCCTGCGCGCCGGTGACGTCGCCTATGCCAACGCCACGCGCCAGAAGTACGGCCTGATCGGCCCGGTCAAGCTGACGCCGTACGGCGAGTCGCCGGTGTACGCGCGCACGGACACGCCCGGGAGCGTCGGCGGCAGCGTCCCCGCGACGCTCGCGCTCTCGCTCGGTCCGGCGGCCTCGTTCGGCGCGTTCACGCCGGGGGTCGCGCGGACGTACACCGCCTCGACGAGCGCGAACGTGCTGAGCACCGCGGGCGACGCGGCGCTGACCGTCGGCGACCCCGGGCATCTGACCAACGGGTCGTTCTCACTGCCCGAGCCGCTGTCGGTCCAGTTCAGCCGCGCGACCTGGTCCGCGCCCGTGTCCAACGACCCGGTGACGATCGCGTTCGCCCAGCACATCGGCGCCAACGACGCACTCCGCACCGGGAGCTACTCCAAGACGCTCACGTTCACGCTGTCGACCACGACCCCGTAGAGTCGCGCCCATGAGCTTCGTTGTCGCCGGGGACTCCTACGACAAGTTCATGGGCCGCTACTCGCGCTTGCTCGCGCCCCAGCTGGCGGACTACGCCGGGGTGGCGAGCGGGCAGCGGGTGATCGACGTGGGCAGCGGCCCGGGCGCGCTGACGGAGGTCCTCGTCGAGCGCCTGGGCGCGGCGGCGGTCGTCGCGGCCGATCCGTCGCCGCCGTTCGTCGCGGCCTTGCGGGAGCGCCTGCCGGGCGTCGAGGCGGTCGACGCGCCCGCGGAGACGCTGCCGTTCGCCGACGACGCGTTCGACGTCGCGCTCGCGCAGCTCGTCGTGCACTTCATGAAGGACCCGGTCGGGGGTGTGCGCGAGATGGCTCGCGTCACCCGCCCCGGCGGCATCGTCGCCGCCAGCGTCTGGGACCTCGCCGGCGACCGTTCGCCGCTTGCGCCGCTCTGGCGGGCGGTGCGCGCCCTCGACTCCTCCGTGCGCGACGAGTCCGGCCTCCCCGGCGCGCGCGAAGGTCAGCTCGTCGGCTACTTCGAGCAGGCGGGCCTGACCCGCATCGAGGCGACCGAGCACGAGGTCCCGTTCAAGCCGGCCACCTTCGAGGAGTGGTGGGACCCGTTCGAGCTGGGCGTCGGCCCGGCGGGGCAATACGTGGCTTCGCTCGACGACGAGCGCCGCGTCGCCGTGCGCGAGCGCTCCCGCGAGACGTTGGCGACGGCGAAGCCCGCGGTCGCGTGGGTCGCCCGCGGCGTCGTCGCCTAGGGCGTCAGAACAGCTCGCCGAACGACTCGTAGCCGCACTGGCGCGCCGGTTCGCGGCCGGGGAGGACGAACGTGTGCGAGCCGTTGTTCGCCGGCCCGCCCGCGAAGTGCACGTCGCTGACGGCGACCCGCGGGCCGAGCACGGCGAGGTAGACCTTCAGGTCGCCGAACGCGGCGACCCGGGCCTTCACGCGGCGCCCGCCCACGAGCCCGACGTCGACGCCGCGCACCCCGCGTCGCGCGACGCCGTAGATCACCGTCTGCCGCCGGTCGCAGCGGACGCGGACGTTGATCGAGTTCGCCTTGGTCGGAACCGCTCCGTCCAGGCAATCGTCGTCGTCGAGCGCGATGCAGCGCACGCGGTCGCGCGGGTCGATGGGGGTGTTGAACGCGCCGGTCCGCAGCCGCTCGGAGCCCACCCGCAACGCCGTCTTCGGCGCTCCCACGAGCGCGGGATCGTCCGCCGTGCCGCTGGTGAACGTGCGGCCGAGGCTGCGCCCGGCGGCGTCGAGCAGCGTCGCGCCCTTGACGAACTTGCCGACCGGCGCCGGCACGAGCACGAAGTGCAGGAAGTCGTGGTACTGGCCCGTGTATCCGGTTCCCGGCACCGCGGGGGCGCGGAGCTTGGAACCGTCGAGGAACTCGATGTCGATCGCGGCGACCCGCGCGGGGAAGATGCCGGCGACGAAGCCCCGCCGGAAGTCGGAGAACACCGAGTCCGGCTCGTAGCCGCCGGCGGGCGGGTCGTAGCAGTCGAGGCCGTTGAGGTCGAGCGTGTCGATCCCCGCGCAGAGGCGCTCGCCGTCGTCGCGGACCAGCAGCCGCGGCCCGGCGTCGCCCAGCGACGCGGCGGTCTCGGTCCCGGGCGGGATGCCCGGCCGCTCGTCGAGCTCGCCGTAAAAGCGCCAGTCCTCGTAGGGGTAGTCGGTCCTGCACCGGCGATCGGGCGGCGCGACGAGCACCTGCCCGCCCGCGAGTGTGCGGCCGTTCGCGTCCAGCGCGACGGCGCTGCGGATCGCCTCGCCGCGCGGAAGGAGTGTCAGCACCATCTGCCCCGCGTGCCCGAACGGCAGCGCGCGCGTCCCCGTGGTCACCGTGCGCCCGCTGCCGAGCGTCACGGTCAGGTGGTCCGTCCCGGCGGGGACGAACCCGGTCAGCGTCGTCGGCACCCGCCCGCACCCGCGCCGGCCGCCCAGGATCAACGGCACATCAGGCTGCTGGCAGGCGACGTCGTGCTCGTCCCCTCCGGAGCCATTCACGCCGACCTGGAGGCACAAACCCTCGTCACGATGCTCGGGCGCGTTCGGGAGCGCCTGCACCTCGGAGAACAGCTGGACCCACGCGCGCACGAGCGCGCCGCCCGCGCGGCGTCGCAGCACCCGCGCCTTCCGCAGCACGGAGTCGGAGACCGGCACGCCGATCACGGTGCCCGACGCGTCGAGCACGCGCACGGAGTCCGGGTCGTCGTCCGCGTCCTCGCCGAGCGTCAACTCGCCGAGGAAGAACCGCACCCGGCCGGCGTCGCGGCCCGTGTACGCCTCGCCCGCGACCGTCGGCAGGCGCAGCACCTTCCCGCCCGCGTAGGTGAGCTCGACCGTGGCGGCGTCGGCGCTCACGGCGCCCCCGGCGTAGACCTGCATGCTCCCGTCGGGGCGCTCCACCGACCCGCTCGCGACGATCGCCTGGTCCGGCCACACCGGCGCGTCGCCGCTGTCCGGCTCGACCAGGCGGCCGCCGTCCTCGTCGACGTCGGGCGAGGTGAGCGTGACCTTCAGTTGCGGCTCGCCGTCCTCGTTGGTGGTGTCCGCGACGTCGAGCGTCAGCCCGGGCAGCCCGCCCGCCACGACCTGCGCATCCGCCCGGCCGGCCCACACCCCGAACGCGATCGCGGCGATCAGGACCAATCTCACGCTCATGCGGCCGACCGTCTCAGAGCCGGCCGCGGCGCACAATCAGGGCGCACCCCTCAGATTTGCGCGAGGCTCCTGGCATGGTCGATCTCTACTGGCTCCCACTCGGCGCGGGAGGGCACAGCGTGCGGATCAACGGGCTCGTCTACGAGGCGATCGCGGCCACCGCCCAACGCCGTCCGCGCCGCGCGCTCTATCACTCGGCGCTGGAGGTCGGTCCGGAACCGTTCGCGATCGAGATGGCGCCCGTCTGGAACGTGCGCGACGCCGACCGCGGCGTCGTGGTCGAAGGCGCGGTCGGGAGCCGGCTGCTCGGCCGGTTCGACCTGTTCCGCTACGAGGTCCGATGCTGGCGCGGCGGACGCATCCCCGACATCGGCGAGGCGGTGGGCGGCCCGCGGCGCTTGACCGACGACCCGGTGATCGCGGCGCGCGTGCTCGAGCTCGTGCCGAGCGTCCCGCCGCTCGTCTGGGGCCGTGACGAGCTCGGGACGGGTGACATGTGGAACTCGAACTCGGTGATCGCCTGGCTCGTGTGCCGTGCCGGGATCGACATCGACGGGGTCCATCCACCCGCCGGCGGGCGCGCGCCCGGCTGGCGAGCCGGCGTGGTCGCCGCTAGGGGGCGATCAACTGGTCGGTGACCCAGCGCGCCACACCGGCGGGGTACGGCGGCGTGAGGCCGAGGACGACGTGCTGGAACCCCGCGGCGGTCGCCTCCGCGATCGCGCCGCGGGTGGCCGCGGGGTCGTCGTAAGAGACCGGCAGGTGGATCGAGCGGGTGATCGACGCGCGATCGCGGCCGAGTTCCGCGCAGTAGCGGTCCAGCAGCGCGCTGCGTTGCACGGCGTCCTCGAGGTCGCCGCCCGGGATGTTCCACCTGTCCGCATGCTTGGCGACCACCCGCAGCGTCGGGGCGGAGCGTCCGCCGATCATGATCGGCGGGCGCTTGACGGGCTTCGGGTTGCAGAACGCCCCGGTGAGCTGCACGTACTCGCCGGCGAAGTCGAACGGCTCCGTCTCCGTCCACAACCGCCGGATCACGGTGCAGGCCTCGTCGAGCGCGCGCACGGAAGGGCCGAAGTCGTGGAACGGCAGCCCGTGCGCCTCGTACTCGCGCCGCGCGATCGGATGGCCGGGGCGCGAGCCCGCGCCGATCCCGAACTCGAGCCGGCCGCCGGCGACGACGTCGACGGTGGCGCCGATCTTGGCCAGCATCGCCGGCGGCCGGAACCGGTTGCTCGTCACGAGCACGCCGATCCGCAGCCGCCGCGTCTGCGCCGCCAGCGCCGAGAGCAGCGTCCAGCCCTCGAACGCCGGCCCGTTCGGATCGCCCGCGATCGGCAGCAGGTGGTCGAACAGCCACGCGTGCTCGATCTCGGCGATCTCGTCGGCTTCCCGCCACACCCGCAGGACGTCCTCGTACGCGACCTGCATCGGGGCGGTCATGATCCCGAAACTGGGGTGTGGCATGTGCGGCTCCTCGAAACGGATAGGCTGTCCACATCACAGTAGCGGACAACCTATCCGTTTCGCCGTTACGCGCCGTCCGGGAGGAACTCGCGGTCGCGCATGATGTCCAGCGCCTGGCCGACGTGGTGGGCGAGGTGGCCGGTGATGATCGGCGTCCACTCGGCGATCGTCATCGTGCCCAGGTCCGGGATCTCGACCGTGCGCTCCAGCAGCGCGTCGTCCGTCGCGGGGACGCAGTGGGCGAGCGAGCGGCGCGTGCTGGCGAGCTGGCGGGTGGCGATGTCGACCGTCGGCGGCGGGTAGCCGGTCAGGTCGTGCCCGATCTCCTCGCGGAAGAAGAAGTCCAGCTCGGGGTCGTCGCGCAGGCGCTGCAGGTCGCCGAGCCAGATGATCGTGCAGACGTTGATGTGCGAGATCACCTGCGCGACCGTCCAACCGCCGCCGCTGTGGGCGCGGTGCAGGTCGCCGTCGGTGAGCTGCTCGACGATCCCCTGCAAGCGCCCGAGCGCCTCGTCGACCTCCTGCGCCGCCTGTGCGGGCGTGACCGGGCTCTGGGTGCTCATGGCTCTCCTCCTTTGACACGATGCGGCCGATGTCGGTCGCCGACGATGGGTGGGCGCTGTCGCGCTGGCGTGCGGTGGTGTCGCTCCTCGACGACCCGCATCCCTTCCTGACGCCCGAGTGGCAGCGGGCGTGGTGGGCGCATTTCGGGGCGGGCGAGCTCGAGCTCATCGATCTGGGCGACGCGGGCGTCGCCGCGTTGCAATGCCACGGCGACACGCTCCGCTTCCTCGGCAACCGCGAGACGACCGACTATCCCGGGCCCGCCATCGCGCCAGGTTGCGAGGACGCGGCGGCGGCGCGCCTGCTGCGCGCGCTCGGCACCCGCCGGCTGGAGTTCGAGAACGCCCGCCCACAGGACCCGTTCGTCGCACGGCTGCAGGCCGCCGCACGGGTGGAGCGCGACGAGCCGGTGGCGATCCTCGACCTGCCGGACAGCTGGGCCCGCTACCTGCGCGGCCTCAGCCGTCACTCGCGCCACGAGCTGGACCGCAAGCGGCGGCACTTCCCCGCGGCGCGCCTCATCGCGGGTGACATCGAGACGTTCGTCGCGTTCTTCCGCGACGCGCCGGGCGCGAAGGGGACGTTCCTGACGCGGCCGATCGAGGCCTTCTTTCGCGCCGTCGCGCCGCTGGGCCGCCTCGACGCCCTCGAGGTCGACGGCCGGCCGGTGGCGATCACGCTCGGCTTCCAGACCGCCCGCACCTACTACCTCTACAACATGGCCTTCGAGCAGTCCGCGCGGGCGCTCTCGCCCGGCATCGTATTGCTCGGCGCGCTGATCGAGCGCGCGATCGAAGACGGGCTCGACCGCTTCGACTTCATGCGCGGTCTCGAGCGCTACAAGCTCGAGCTCGGCGGCAGGCCGCAGCATCTGATCCGCCTTAGCCTCTCCGCAGCAACGCGCTGCGGGCGCTGAGGATGTGCACGCGCATCGTCGCGGCCGCCCACTCGCCGTCGCGCGCGCCCACCGCGGTGAGGATCTCGCGGTGGTGGCGCATCGCCTCGTACCGGCGGCGCTCGTCGTAGGAGTGGTAGACGCGCAGGATCAGCGGCGTCTCGACGATGCTGGCCAGGGAGATCATCAGCCGGCGGTTGCCGGTCGCGCGCAGCAGCGAGGCGTGGAACTCGTTGTTGAGCTCGCCCAGCTCGTCGAGGAAGCCGGGCTGACGCGAGTCCTCGATCGCCTCCATGCGCAGGCAGCACTCCTCGAGGTGGCGCAGCTCGAGCGCGCCGATCTTCTGCGCCGCGATCTGCGCGCCGTAGCTCTCGAGCTGTGCGCGCACGCCGTAGACCTCGGCGATGTCCTCCTCGGTCCACGAGCTCACCCACGCGCCGCGCCGTGGGCGGAGCTCGACATGGCCCTGGTGCTCGAGCTGGCGCAGCGCCTGGCGGATCGGCGTGCGGCTGACGCCGATCCGCTCGCTCAGCTCCTCCTCGGGCAGGCGCGACCCCGCGGGGTAAGCCCCCTCGATGATCGCGCGGCGGATGGCCTGATAGGCGACGTCGACCGCGTCCAGGACGGGGTCTTCGTCGCTCACCCGAGCGTGAACGGATCGCGGGTCGCGCCTGACGTCTCGATCCAGATCGACCGCGTCTCCGTGTACTCGCGCAGCACGTCGTAGCCGTTCTCGCGGCCGATGCCACTCGCGCCGAACCCGCCGAACGGGACGTTCGGCCCGACGACCCGGTACGCGTTGATCCAGACCGTTCCGGCACGCAGCTTCTGCGCCACCCGCATCGCGCGGCGCACGTCGAGCGTCCAGACCGAGCCGGCCAGCCCGTACTCGGTGTCGTTGGCCTTCGCGATCGCCTCCTCCTCCTCGCGGAAGCGCATCGCGGCGACCACCGGGCCGAAGATCTCCTCACGCACGGCGGGGGAGTCGCGATCGACGTCGGTCAGCAGCGTCGGCTGGACGAAGTACCCGCCGAGCGAGGTGTCGGGGCCGCCGCCGCACGCCGCGGTGGCGCCCTGCTCCAGGGCGGCCCGCAGGATGCCCGTGACCTTCTCGAACTGCTGCGCGTTGGCCAGCGGGCCCATCTCGGTCGCGGCCTCGAGCGGGTTGCCGAGCACGATCTCGCGCGCCCGCGCCGACACGCGCTCGACCAGCTCGTCGTGCACGTCCTCGTGGACGATCAGCCGCGAGCCGGCCATGCAGGTCTGGCCGGTGGCGGCGAAGACACCCGCGATGACGCCGTTGGCGGCGGCCTCCAGGTCCGCGTCGGGGAAGACCACCTGCGCGGACTTGCCGCCGAGCTCGAGGGTGACGCGTGCCAGATGGCTCGTCGCCCCTTCGGCCACGTCGATCCCCGTCTTCGTCGACCCGGTGAACGCGACCTTGTCGACGCCGGGGTGGCGCACGAGCGCGCGGCCGACCGCGGGACCGTTGCCGGTGATGACGTTGAAGACGCCGTCCGGGATGCCGGCCTCGGTGACGAGCTTGGCCAGCTCGAGCGCGGTCACCGGCGTGTGGTCGGACGGCTTGACGACCATCGTGCAGCCGGTCGCGAGCGCCGGCGCCAGCTTCCAGGTGAGCAGGAGCAGCGGCGAGTTCCACGGCACGACCGCGGCGACCACGCCGACCGGTACGCGCTGGGTGAAGGCGACGAAGTTCGGCTTGTCGGACGGGATGCTCTCGCCCGCGAGCTTGTCCGCCCAGCCGGCGAAGTAGCGGTACCAGGTCGGCAGCAGCCGCATCTGGCCGCTGAACTCGCGCAGGAGCTTGCCCGAGTCGCGCGACTCGAGCTCGGCGAGTCGGTCGGCGTCGCGCTCGATCAGGTCGGCGAGCTTGTGCATCAGCCGCGAGCGCTCGAAGCCGGTCTTCTCGCCCCACTCGCCCTCGAAGGCCGCGCGGGCGGCGCCGACCGCGCGGTCGACGTCCTCGTCGCCCGCGTCCGGGACCCGCGCCCAGGGCGCGCCCGTGTACGGGTCGACCGTGTCGTAGAAGCGGCCGTTCGCCGGCGGGAAGGTGCCACCCGCGACGTAAAGCTCGTACTGCGGAAGTTCAACGGTGGCCATGACCGGAGAATACAGACGCGCCAGTTTTGTATACAGAAGTTGGCGCCCTGTGTACGATCGCGCGAATGACGGGACATGACCTCCTCGCCGGTCGCACGATCGTGGTGACCGGCGCCGCGACCGGCATCGGGCAGGCGTTCGCCGTGGGAGCGGGCGAGCAGGGCGCCAACGTCGTCGCCGCCGATATGAACCCCGCCGACGAGACCGTCGCCGCGATCGAGGCTGCGGGCGCGAAGGCGATCCAGGTCGAGGTCGACGTCTCCGACATCGACTCGGCGGCCGCGATGGCCAAGGCCGCGACCGACGCGTTCGGCCGGATCGACGGCCTGGTCAACAACGCGGCCTACTTCCGCGAGATCAAGCTCACCCCGTTCCAGGACATCGACGAGGCGGTGTGGGACCGGACGTTCGCGGTCAACGTCAAGGGCATCTGGAACTGCTGCAAGGCGGTCCTCCCGGCGATGCGCTCGCAGGTGTCCGGAAGCATCGTCAACATCGCCTCGATCGTCGCGGTCGCGGGGCAGCCCGGCTACCTGCACTACGTCGCCAGCAAGGGCGCGGTGCTGTCGATGACCAAAGGGCTGGCCAAGGAGCTCGGCAACGACGGCGTCCGCGTCAATGTCATCGCACCCGGCTTCGTGATCACGGGCGCCACGCAGGACCGGCCCGTCGAGTGGCAGCAGTCGTTCCTGCGCGCCCGCGCGCTCTCGCGCGAGCAGCGGCCGGACGACCTCGTCGGCACGGCGCTCTACCTGCTGTCGGACCTCGCGGGGTTCGTGTCCGGGCAGACGATCGTGGTCGACGGCGGCCACATCATGTACTGAGAGGAGCATGTGATGGGCCTGGAGGAGAACAAGCAGCTCTGCCGCGACTACTTCACGGCGTTCCTCGCCGGCGACGAGGCGTGGATGAACGCGCACATCGCGCCGACCTTCGAGCGCCACGATCCGGGCCTCCCGTTCGAGGTCAAGGGGCCTGAGGGCGTCATGCAACTGCACCACGCGCTGATGCCCGCGTTCCCGGACATGGAGCTGCCGCTGCACGACTTCGTCGCCGAGGGCGAGAAGGTGCTCGTGCGGCTGACGATCCACGCCACCCACACGGGCGCGTTCGGCGAGCTCGAGGCGACGGGCAAGCGGATCGAGGTGGCGGTCTTGGACCTCTTCCAGATCCGCGACGGCGTGTTCGTCGAGCACTGGGCGCAGCTCGACAACCTCGGGATGCTCACCCAGTTGGGTGCCATGCCGGGTTAGCGGCGGCGCAGCCGGACGGTGCGTGTGGCGGTGGTGGCGTTGCCGGCCTGATCGCGGGCGGTGACCGTGAGCTGCGCGCTCACGTGGCGATGTGCCCTCAGCGCCTTCACCGCCGCCCGCCGCGTCTTGGCCGGCACGCGCAGGTGCAGCCGGGCGGTCACGTTCGGGGCGAGCTGTGCCGTGGCCGTGCCGAGGGCGTGGCGCCGGCCGCGGACGATGAGGGTTCCGCCTGCCGTCGCCGATCCGAACTCGCTCGCGGTGACACCGACGGTCACGGTGCGGCCGGAGCGCTGTGACGTCGCGCCCGACAGGACGACCACCGGCGGGGTGGTGTCGGGCGCGGGTTGTGGGACCGGTATCGGTGTCGCGGTGGGTGTCGGCGTCGGGGTGGGGAAGCCGGGCGCGGTCGCGCTCCACGCCCGTGGGCTCGCGCAGGGAGTCGACCCTTGGCGGGCCTGGAAGGTCCCCTGAGCGGTGCCCGGCGACGGGAACGTCCCGCTCAGCGTGACCGTGGAGGTCGCGTACGTGAACGCGCCGTTGGTGATCGGCAACGTGCCGACGTACTGCACCACGAGCGATCCGCAGCCGGTGTTCGGGACGTTGAGCTGGATGCCGTTGACCGCTGTCCCGCCATCGGACACGGTCAGGCTGACCGATCCGCCGCCGTCGATCGTCCCGCTGTACGTCGCGGCGGTCACGGCCAGCACGGCCATGAGACCAACCTTGTTGATCACAGCAACAGCGATCTTAGATCACGGCGAGGTGCTCGGCGAGTGCCGAACGTGGGCCCTCGATGAGCTGCAGCGCGACCATGCCGTCGCCGTAGCGGACGACGCGCGCCGTGAAGCGCAGCTGGACGATCTCGATCTCGATCCGATCCTCGAGCGCGACCGTCAGCGCCGCGCGCGCGAGCACGCCGTCGCGCGAGACGTTGGCGGTCACGCCCGCGACCACTTCCTCACCGCGGCGCAGCGTGACCGGCAACTCGACGTCGATGCGCGGCGCCCGCTCCCGGCGCACCCGCACGCCGTCCTGGACGCGGAAGCGGACGCCGCCGCCGTCGCGGGTGAGCGACCCCTTGAGCGCGACCAGCCCTCGCCCGCTGACGAACGACAGGTACACGTCGTCGGTCTGTCCGGGGATCAGCTCGAAGTCGATGTCGGGCCGCAGGACGACGGCGCTGTCGAGCAACTCGACGACGGTTGCGTCGAAGTCCCGCAACCGCGCCCGCGCGTTCGTGGGCGGAAGGTTGACGGTGACCCGGAAGTCCTGATCGAGCCGCTGATCCACAACCTGGGAGATCGGCCGCTCGGCCCCTGAGTCCCAACGCGCCAGGTCTCCGGTGTCCGCGATCGAACGCGTCAGAGGAGCAGCGCTCCCGCTTCGCCGACGCTGAGGTCGCGATCGACGCCGTGCGAGACCACGGTCTGGCCCGGCTCGGGCTCGAACCGCTCGCCGTCGAGCCGCACCTCGACCGGATCGGGCGAGCTTGGCGTGTGCCGGCAGGTCGACGTGCGTCCAGGCCGCTCGGCGGGCGTCGCCCGCGACCGTGAACCAGGCGGTCTCACCGAGGTCGGCGTGCCGCGTCCGATGCTCGATCGGTTCGAGCACGCCTTCGGTGAAGTCCTTCGGCGCGAAGTAGGCGACGGGGTAGCGGCCGGGCTCGAACAAGAGCACCACGTCGTCGGACTGCACCACCGTGCGTCCGCCCAGCTCCGCCCGGAGCCTCCGGCGCAAGGGCTCGGCGTACAGCACGCGCTCCGGCACGCCGGGGACGAGGAACTGTCCGTGGGGATTGCGGCCGAGCGGCCCTTGCTGCCATGACAAGCCCATCGCGGGCCTCCGATCGTTCGTGGTTCGAACGCATTGGTGGCGCGCAGCGCGGCGGTCTTACCATCACTCCTCGTGGACGCCACTTCGCTGCGTTGGGTCGAGCGGTTGCGGCTCGGCGACGAGCAGGCGGTGTCCGACCTTCATGACGCGCTGCGCCGGGCCGCGCTCCACGAGCTGCACCGGCGCGGCGGACCGTTGTCGGGCCCGGAGCTCGAGGACGTCGCGCAGCAGTGCGCGAACGACGCGGTGGTCACCATCCTGGCCAAGCTCGACGACTTCCGCGGGCTCAGCCGGTTCTCGACATGGGCGTACAAGTTCGCGATCTTCGAGGTCTCGAGCAAGCTCGCGCGGCACGCCTGGCAGCGCCATCCACCTGGGCGGGAGGAGCTGACGTTCGACCAGCTGCCGGACGTCCTCGCGACGACGCCGGGAGCGCGGGTGGAGGCGCGTGAGCTGCTCTCGACCCTGTCGGCCGCGATCCGGAGCGACCTCACGCCGCGCCAGCGCGAGGTGTTCACGGCGGTCGCGCTCAACGAGGTGCCGATCGACGTCCTCGCGTTGCAACTGGAGTCCAACCGCAACGCGGTCTACAAGAATCTGTTCGACGCGCGGCGCAAGTTGCGCGCGTGCCTGGCCGACGCCGGATACGAGGTGTCCACATGACCGAGCTCGACGAACTGCTGCGCGCCGAGGAGGCTGATGCCGGATGCGAGGCCGGGGTGCCGATCATGGACCAGTACGTGGAGATCGAGCTCGGCGGCGGCGACCCCGCGGAGCGCTTCCCGGGCACCGCGATCCATCTGCGCGTCTGCCCGGCCTGCCGTGCCGACCACGACGGGCTGCTCGAGGCCGCTCGCGACTTCGACGAGTTCGGGTAAGACGACCGTCGGGCGGCACACTCATGACGTCATGAAGCTCGTCTCGCTCAACGTCGGTGTGCCGCGCGAGGTCGCGTGGGAGGGCAAGACCGTCCGCACCGCGATCTGGAAGGCCGCCGTGGACGGGCCGCGGATGGTGCGGCGGCTCAACATCGACGGCGACGACCAGGCCGACCGGCTCGCCCACGGCGGCGAGCACCGCGCGGTGTTCGTCTATCAGCTCGACTCGTATCGCCACTGGGAGCGTGAGCTCGGCCGCGACGACTTCTCCTACGGGCAGTTCGGCGAGAACTTCACGGTCGACGGGATGGGCGACGACGAGGTCTGCGTCGGCGATCGCTACCGCGTCGGCGGCGCGTTGTTCGAGGTCACCCAGCCACGGGTCACGTGTTACCGCGTCGGCATCCGGATGAACGACGCAGCGATGCCCGCGCTGCTCGTCTCACACCACCGGCCGGGCTTCTACCTGCGCGTGCTCGAGGAGGGCGTGGTGCAGGCGGGCGACGCGATCGTCAAGGTGGCCGACGGGCCGGAGCGGATGACGATCGCCGACGTCGACGCGCTCCTGTACCTGCCCGGGAAGACCCGCGAGCGGCTCGAGCGGGCGCTGCGGATCCCCGCCCTGAGCGAGGGGTGGAAGGGCAGCTTCCGCGACCTGCTCGCCGCTCCCGTGCAGGCGGAGCCCGCGTGGCCGGGGTTCGCGCCGCTGCGGGTGACCGAGGTGCGGCGCGAGAGCGCGGGCGTGAAGTCGTTCACGTTCGCGGGGCGTGGCGCGGTGCCCGCGCCGGGCTCGTATCTGACCGTGCGGCTCCGGCCGTCGGACGACGAGCCGCCGCTGCTGCGCAGCTACTCGCTCTCCGACGTCGACCGCTTCCGGATCAGCGTCAAACGCGAGGGCGCGGCCAGTTCGTTCCTGCACGATCACGTGGGGGTGGGCGACACCGTGGACGTCGCCGCCCCGCGCGGGACGTTCGTGCTCAAGCCGGGCACGCGGCCCGTCGTCCTGATCAGCGCGGGCGTCGGTGCGACACCTGTCCTGGCGATGCTGCACGCGCTCGACGGCGCGCGGCGGGTGTGGTGGCTGCACGGCGCCCGTAACGCCGCCGAGCACGCGTTCGCGGCCGAGGTCGACGCCCTGTTGTCCGCCTTGCCCGACGCCCACCGCCTGGTCGCCTACAGCCGGCCGGCGGCGCGCGACTCCGGCTATGACATCACCGGTCGGCTCGGTGTGAGCGCTCTGGAAGGGGTCCCCGTCGACGCCGACTACTACGTCTGCGGGCCGGCGGCGTTCATGCAGGGAATCGGCGACGCGCTGATCGCCCACGGCGTCGCGGGCGACCGGATCGCGACCGAGACGTTCGGCACCTCCGCCGTCCACCGCTCCGGGATCGTCGACGCGGGCTCGCGCGCGCCGCACGCGCCCGACGGCGAGCCGGGCACCGGGCCGGCGATCACCTTCGCCCGCAGCCACCTGACGATCCCCTGGGACGCCCGCTTCGGCAACTTGCTGGACTTCGCCGAGGCGTGCGACGTCCCGGTCGGCTTCGGCTGCCGCAACGGCGTCTGCCACAACTGCGAGAGCGGCCTCCTCGCGGGCGAGGTCGCCTACGCGCCCGACCCGCTCGAGCCTCCGCCCGCGGGCCGCATCCTCGTCTGCTGCACCACGCCGACCTCCGAACTGGCGCTGGACCTGTGACGCGGTTCGCCGAGGTCTACCCACGTGTCGCCGCGCGCGCCGACCGGCGCGGGGCGGCGGGACACCGAAGCCGGCTCGTGGCGGGATTGGCCGGCCGCGTGGTGGAGATCGGCGCGGGCAACGGGCGCAACTTCGCCCACTACCCGGCGGGTGTGACCGAGGTCGTCGCGATCGAGCCGGATCCGACCCTGCGCGCGCTGGCGGTCGAGGCGGCGCGGTCCCTGCCGGTCACGGTGATCGCGGGAGTCGCGGAGGACCTGCCGTTCGCCGACGGCGAGCTGGACGCGGCCGTCGTCAGCCTCGTGCTCTGCAGCGTTCCGGACCAGGCGCGCGCTGGCCGAGGTGCGGCGGGTGCTGCGCTCCGGCGGCGAGCTGCGGTTCTACGAGCATGTGGCCCCGCGCCGGCAGCCGAAGCGCCTGGCGTTCCGGCTGGCCGACGGCGTCTGGCCGAAGCTCGCCGCCGGGTGCCATCTCTCGCGCGACACGGAAGCCGCGATCGCTGACGCGGGGTTCGCGATCGAGGCGTGCGAGCGGTTCGGGTTCCGCTCGGCCGCGGTGGAGCCGAAGCTCGCCTACATCCTGGGCCGCGCGCGGCGTCAGTGACGCGCGCGCTCGCGGCGCAGCCAGTTGCGCACGACGGAGTAGGCGGGCCGCGGCGTGCCGTTCGCGTTGGTCAGCGCGGAGTCCCACGTCGCCAGCGGGTCGGTGGGCGGGGTCCAGTGGTAGAAGTAGATCCGCTTGATCCGGGGTGACAGCTCGGCGAGCCGGAAGACCCAGCGAGCGGCCCGTGCGGCGTGCTCGCGCGAGGCCGGCAGCGGCACCTGCGCGTCCTGCTTGCGCTTGACGATCCCGCCGGTCTCGGTGAACCACACCTCGCCCTTGGTGGCCTTCAGCAGCGCCTTCGTCCCACGCGTGCGGAACCGGTTCGCGTCGATGTAGTTGTGCAGGCCCCAGATCAGCTTCCGGTCGCGGCCGGCGGTGTCGAGGAACGCGCTCGCCCACGTGGCGATCCGCGAGTCGTCGAGCAGGTCGGCGGCGACGATCCTGCAGCGCAGGCACGCCCGCTTGAGCGCGACGTAGTACTGCGCGACCCGGTCCGGCCGGCGGCAGGTCGGCTGGCTGCAGTGGTTGGCCTCGTTCCAGGTCACGTAGTCCGTCACCCACGGGTAGCGGGCGCGGAACCGCTTGAACTCGTGCGCCAGCGTCCTGGCCGAGGGCAGCGTGCGGGTGTGCCGGTTCGAGCGCCCGAAGCTCAGCAGGACGTGGGTCCCCTGTGTCTTCGCGTCGAGCAGATAGCTGTCGAGCTTCGTGGTCTCCCACGGGTCGTGCAGCGCGTCCCACGGCGCGACGTAGCGCGCGTGGTGCACGTCGAGCGCGGCGTAGTCCGCGTCCGAGAACATCTCGGGGGACTGCTCGCCGATGCCGACGAGCGGCGCGGCATGGGCTTTGGCGACGCCGACGAGGAGCATCGCCGCCGTGACGAGGAGAGCGGTGTAGAAGCGCATTCAGGGCTCGCGCCGAGAAGCGCGAAGGGGAGTCCGTTCCGTGGTGTCGGTAGATCCTACGGGAGGCCCTCGACGGCGACGAGGTTCATGCTCGCCGCGCCTGCTCGCAGCGCCTTCGCGTCCTGGTACTCGGGCGACTCGAACCAGCGCTTCGCGGTCTCGAGGTCCTCGAACTGCAGGATCACGAGGCGCTTGGGCTCCCACTCACCTTCCAGCACCGCGAGCTCGCCGCCGCGGGCGATGTAGCTCCCGCCGTACGCGTCGATCGCCGCGGGCGCGGCGGCCTTGTACTGCTCGTATTGCTCGGCGTCGTGGACGTCCATCTCGGCGATCACGTATGCAGGCATGCGTCGCAGCTTAGGCGCGGGCGTAGCGGCTGGGCGGCTCCCCCACGTAGCGGGAGAACGCCGTGCTGAAGCTGCTCGCCGAGCTGTACCCCACGCGCTCGGCGACCTCGGCGAGCGCGAGTTCCCGCCGTTTGAGGAGGTCCTTCGCGAGCGCCATCCGCCAGGCGAGCAGGTACTCCATGGGCGGCAGGCCGACGGTGCGGGTGAAGCGCTCGAAGAACGCCGAGCGGGAGAGCGTCGCGGCCCGCGCGAGCTGCGGCACGGTCCAGGCGCGGGCCACCTCGCCGTGCAGCTCGCGGATCGCGGGCGCGAGTCGCGGGTCGGCGAGGCCGCGCAGCAGGCCGGCGGGCGCGTGCTCAGGGGGCGTGGCGCGCAGCGCCTCGATCAGCAGGACCTCGACGAGGCGGGTGAGGACGAGCTCGCGGCCCGGGCGTTCGCTGCGCGACTCGTCGCCGACGAGCTGGACGAGTGTCGACAGCCGCGCTGCGCCGCGCACGTGCACGACGGTCGGGAGGACGGAGGCGAGCAGCACCGGGTCGGGCGAGTCGAAGAGGAAGTAGCCGCCGAGCTGGAGCACGTCCGGCGGGCCGTCGGGCCGGCCGTGGCGGACCTCGCCGTCCTCGCCCTCATCCGGCTCGACGTCCACGGGCTCGACCGGGTCCAAGCCCGACATGACGAAGCTCGGCGTGCTCGGAAGCAGGAGGAAGTCGCCCGCCTCGAGGGTGATCGCGGGCGCGCCGTCGACCGCGAGCAGGCAACTGCCCTCGAGCACGGTGCAGAAGCTCGGGTGACCGTACGCGGCGTAGCGCACCGCCCAGCGGCCGGCGCCACTCACACGCTTCGAGAAGACGGTCCGCGGCCGCAGCAGCGCGATGATTTCAGTCAGAGGATCGGACGCTTGCAAATGAAATACGGACTCTACACGATAGAAAGTCCGGTTCGACGGGCGTACCTTCGACGTCATGAACACCGTCCTCATCACCGGAGCCTCCTCGGGCTACGGCCTCGAAACCGCCCGCCACTTCCTCGCCGAGGGCTGGGACGTGATCGCCACGATGCGCACGCCGCAGGAAGCGTTGCTGCCCGAGGCGCGCGTGCTCGCGCTCGATGTCACCGACGAGCAGTCGATCGCCCGCTTGGTCCGCGACGCCGGCCCGATCGACGTGTTGGTCAACAACGCGGGCGTCGGCGCGTTCGGCGCGTTCGAGGCCATGCCGCTCGCCACCGCCCGGGCGGTCTTCGAGACCAACACGTTCGGCGTGATGGCGGTGACCCAGGCCTTCGTGCCGCAGTTCCGCGAGCGCGGCTCAGGCGTGGTGATCAACGTCACCTCGAGCGCCACGCTGACGCCGTTCCCGCTCGTCGCCGTCTACACCGCGAGCAAGACCGCGATCGAGGGCTTCACGGCGTCGCTCGCGCTCGAGCTGGAGGCGTTCGACGTGCGCGTCAAGCTCGTCCAGCCCGGCTACGGTCCGACGACCCGCTTCACCAGCAACGGCACCATCGGGAGCATCCCCGAGGCGTACGCGCCCTTCGCCGAGTGCGTCATGGCCGGCGTCCAGCAGCGGAGCCTGGTCACCAGCGAGGCCGACGTCGCCGAGGCCGTCTGGCGCGCCGCCCACGACACGACCGGCCAACTGCGCTTCCCGGCCGGCCCCGACGCGGTCGCGCTCGCGCAGTCGCTCTAGCCGATCCGGTCGTCGATCCGCACGTGGACGGTGTCGCCGGCCTGCTTGTCGATCGCTTTGCGCAGGGCCGCGCGGACGGGCAGCCGGTGCGTCCCGTCGCCCTGCGCCATCAGCGCGCCGTCGAACGGCTCACCGTCGATCGACCCCCGGATCTTCACCAGTCCACGCGTGCCGAAGAGCTCCTTCACGTCATCGACGATCACGCAGGTCCAGGCCCCCGGGTTGTCGCCCTTGTGCAGCTCGGCGT
Source organism: Solirubrobacter soli DSM 22325 (assembly GCF_000423665.1). Classification (GTDB taxonomy): domain Bacteria; phylum Actinomycetota; class Thermoleophilia; order Solirubrobacterales; family Solirubrobacteraceae; genus Solirubrobacter; species Solirubrobacter soli. The sequence goes on from NZ_AUIK01000016.1 coordinate 288,673, forward strand.
CGAATTCCTTGATCATGCTCGTTGAGACTCCCGGTCGCCGACGAACTCATCGTCGCACCTCGACGAACGTCTCGTGGCCCGGCACGTCCGGCGTGGCCATACTGGCCACGTGCAACGTCTCGCCGCCTGGGCTTCCGTCGCGCTTCTCGGCGTGGCGTGCTTCGCGCCATGGACCGTGGTGACCACTTTCCAGGACGAAACGGTGTTCATGGGGGCGATGAACGAGACGAGTTCGGGCGCCACTTACGTCCTGTTGTGCGCGGCGGGCGCGGCGTTCGGGCTCCTCGTGCGTGCACGGCAGCTCGCGAGGACGTGTGGCGTGATCGCCGCGCTGCTCACGGTGATGATCGCCTATGAGTCGCCAGGGGCGATGATGCAGTTCGGTTACCAGGCGAGCCTCGCCTGGGGCGCCTACCTCGCGCTCGCGAGCTCGGTCGCGCTCGTCGTGGCGACGCGTCGGCGCGTCGCGCGTGAGTGGGTCGAGTTCGAACCGCTTCGCTGAGGCAGTCGCGGTGCGATCATCCGGCCGTGTTCGAGTTCCACGGTTGGGTGACCGTGCGTGAACGGCCGTTCGGGCCGCCGTCGGCGACGGAGGTGTCGGACGCGACCCTCGCGCGGGTGCGCGCGCTGCTGGAGACCGCGCCCACGGACTTCGTCGGCGGTATGGGCGATCTTCGGCGGTGCAACGCCGACTGGCATGTCTGGCTCTCCGGGTTGCGCAACCACGCGCAGCCCTGGGTCACGGAGGTCTACGCGGCGATCGCCGAGCTCGCGCCCGGCTCCTACGGGCTGCTCCACATCCGCGACGACGAGGCGCCCGACGGTGAGCGGTGGGTGTGTTGGACGATGCTCGGTGGACGCGTCGAGGCGTCGACCGAGGAGCGGCTGACGCCGCACCTCGGGCGCGTGGAGGACGGGCCGCCGTACTAGCGGCAGGGCGACTCGCCACCCGGCAGCGGGCCGGAGAGCAGGCCGCCGAGGGAGGGGCGGGGGCGTGGGTCGGGGTCGGGGAGGACGTAGCCGTTGCGTTCGACGTAGCTCCAGCTCGTGCCGTCTCGGGCGATCAGCTCGACGGCACCGAGCACGCGATCGATGTCACCCGCGCTGGTGCCGACGCCGATGCTCGCGCGCACGGCGTGGCGGGAGCCGAAGTGATCCATCAGCGGGTGCGCGCAGAAGCCGCCGTCGCGGACGCCGATGCCGTGTTCGGCGCCGAGCGCGGCCGCGAGCAGCGCAGGGTCGAGGCCGGCGACGTTGAAGCTCACCACGCCGACGCGATCGCTGTCCTCCCACAGCTCGTACACGCGCAGGCCGGGAATCGCCTCGAGGCCGGCGAGGAGCCGTTCGAGCAGCTCGGCCTCGTGGGTCTGGATGCGGTCCCACCCCGCAGCGTCCAGTACGCGCACCGCGGCGGCGATCGCCACGGCGCCGAGCGCGCCCGGGGTGCCGGCCTCGTGGCGGGCCGGGCCGGTCGCCCACTGGACGTCGTCGACGGTGACCCGGCGCACCGCGCCGCCGCCGGCGAGGTAGGGGCGGCCGGCGTCGAGCCAGTCCGCCCGCCCCGCCAGCACACCCGCTCCGTACGGGGCATAGACCTTGTGGCCCGAGAAGGCGACGTAGTCGACGTCCCAGGCGGCGATGTCAATCGGGCGGTGCGCCGCCAGCTGGGCGGCGTCGAGCGCGACCCGCGCACCGTGCGCGTGGGCGAGGCGGGCGATCGCCTCGATCGGCCAGACCTCGCCGGTGACGTTCGAGGCGCCGGTCACCGACACCAGCGCGCGGTCGCCGACCTCCCGCAACGCCCCCTCGAGCGCGGCGAGGGCATCGGCGGGGCTGGCCGGGATCGGCAGGTGGCGGACGTCACCGCGCCGCCAAGGGAGGAGGTTCGCGTGGTGCTCGCCCGCGAACGTCAGCACCGTCGTGCCGGGCGGGAGCGCGCCCGCGAGCAGGTTGAACGCGTCGGTCGTGTTGCGGGTGAAGAGCACGAGGTCGTCCTCGCGCGCTCCTACGAACCCGCGGACGACCTCGCGCGCCCGCGTGTACGCCTCCGTGCTGACCAGCGACGCGAACCCCGCGCCCCGGTGCACGCTGCCGTAGTACGGCAGCAGCTCCTCGACCGCGTCGGCGACCTGCCGCAGCGCCGGCGCGCTCGCCGCGTTGTCGAGGTTGACGTAGCGGACCCACTCGCCATCGACGAGCGGGACCCGCAGGTCACCGCCGACAAGCTCCAGGAGCTTGCCGGCGGTGTGGGGGTGCGTCGCGGAGATGACGCGCCCCTACTTCTTGACCTTGATCGAGGCGCCGGTGGCCGAGCCGCCTGACCAGGAGATCGTGACCTTCCAGGTGCCCTTCGCGAGCTTGGGCACGGAGAACGTGACCACGCCGTTCTTGAGCGTGCCGGTGACGGTCTTGGTCTTGGAGCCCTTCTTGAGCTTGATCGTCACCTTGCCGGTGGCATTGGTGATCGTCACCTTGTACTTGCCGGCCTTGCGGCTCGTCGGGAGCTTGGTCACCGCACCGGTTGCCTTGCTCTTGACGACGGCCACGGGCGTGGCCGTGGGGGTCGGCGTCGGCGTGGCGGCAGGCGCCACCGGCGTCGGCGTGGGCTCGGGGTCCGCGCTCTTGTCCCCCGGCGTGACGGTCAGCGTGCCGGTCTCGGTGAAGGCGGCGATCTGATCGTCACCCGCGTACGAGAGCGTGAAGGCGTACGAGCCCTCCGCCTGCGCCGGCAGCGTGACCGTGGCCGTGCCGTTCGCGACCGCGGCGGAGCCCGTCGCGACGGTCGCGCCGTCGCGCTTGAGGACCGCCGTCACGTTCCCGACCGGGACGCGCCCGTAGTCGTTGGCGATCGAGACGGTGATCTTGGGCTCGGTGCCGGCCTTCACCGCATCCGCGGTCACGGTCCGGCGCGAGACCACGCCGCCGGGGAGACCGCCGAAGAACACGTCGAGCGCGTGGACGGCCGCCAGGCCGCCGATCACGCTGCCGGGCTTGGTCGCGCTGCCCCAGGCGTTGTTGAGCCCGTTCTTGCGGGTCTGGGCGACGCCCCAGGCACCGACGACCGTCGTGAGCTTGGCGATCAGCTCCGGGTCCTGCGGCGATGCCTTCTGCGCGGCGATGTAGGCGGTCCGCGCCGCGGCGTTGTTGGCCGGTGCCGAGGCGCCCAGAGCCGCGAGCGCGCTCGCCAGCGCGGCGGGGCTGATCGCGACCGCGCCGTTGGTGCTGCTGCTCACGGACACGCTGCCGTTGCCCGTCGACGTGTACACCACGTTCGCCTTGTCGGCGTCGACCAGGAACTGGGCGTCATCCGTGTCCACGGCCGTGTTGACGAGCAGCGGGGTCGGGTTCGTCTGCCACGTGACGGTCGGCAGCTGCGCGTTGATCGTCTGCCAGATCGGTGCCGTGAGCGGGATCGTCAGGCCGAGCTGGTTCGGCTGCGGGTTGGTGAACCACCACTGCGACATGTACTCGGTGTACGTGTCATTGCCCTTGTCGATGATCCACTGGCGTGTGACACCGCCGTTGGGGGCATCGCCCGCCTTGCCCTGATAGCCGATGACGAACGGCACCTGGAGCTTGCGGGCCTTGCTCGCCGCGCCATTGCCGGCGCCCTTGTAGTACGTGACGACGCTCGTCGTCGCCGGGTCGTACTCGGTCTTGATGTTCGTCAGGTACTGCTCCAGGAGGTCGCCGTAGAGATACGTCGGATTGGACTTGTCCGTCGACTGATACGTGGCGGTGTTGCGGATCTGCAACGGGTTCACCGCGCTGGTCGCCAGGCCGCCGACCGCGGCACCGTCCAGCACCGTGTCGAAGTTGAAGACGGTGACGTTGTTCTCCTGCGCGTACTTGTTGATCGCCGGGAGCACCGGGCGGGTGTTCGGGCACCAGGTGCCGCCGAAGAGGATCACCGCGTTCGCCGTGTTGGCACCGCTCTTGAACAGGTCGACGAGCTCGGGGTAGGTGACCTGGTTGACCCGCCAACCGCCGTCGGCGGCGGCGTTGGCCGCGTCGGTGATGAGCGGGATCTGCTTGCCGCGGGCGTCGGTCGAGGAGGTGACGAGCTGCCGCGCGTTGCTCTCGCTCTTCCACCAGGCGAACTGGTCGAGTTGGCCGAGGTTCCCCGCGCCGACCTTCGTGATCGCGGTCCCCACGTCCGCCTTCGCGGTGGCGGAGCTGTTGAGGTCGACCCAGGAGACGATCTTCGCCGGCTGCGCCGAGCCGCCGTCCGGCGTGACCGTGCCGTCCTTGTCGTAGACGAAGAAGTAGCTGTGCAGGACGTTCGCCGGCGTGGCGGTGGCGTAGTCGTAGAGCGCACCGCCGTTCTTGTCTCCGACCTTCGTGCTGAAGCCGTTCGTGGAGCCGTAGTCGTTGACCTTGGCCGACGCGTCGGCCTTGATCGTCTGGTCCTCGTCGAGCGGGTCGTTGACGGTGATGGTGTAGCCGTTGCCGAGGTACTGGCCGACGACGTTCAACCAGGCGTCGCGGTACTTGTTCTGCGAGTTGAGCGGCAGCGGGATCGCCGAGGGGTTGCGGATGTCGAGAGCGGGCTCCTGGATGGTCCCGACCGTGGCGCTGCCCGACAGGTTCGGGTTGAACCAGTAGACCTTCTTGGCGCCGGCGGTGTCCGCCGCCGCCTCGACGTCCTGCGCCCGAGCGGCGAAGGACGGATCCGTGGCGGGGTCACCGATCAGGAACGCGAACTTGCCCGGCTGCTGGAGCAGCCACTGGAAGCGGTCGTATGTCACCGACTCGATCGCCGGGCTGGTTTCCGTCGCGGGGAGGCCGAGCGCGTGCTGCAGGTACGTGGCGTGGGTGTAGCTGGTCGTCGTCGCCGTGCGGGCCGGGGCCGCGTGGGCGGTCGTCGCCACCAGCGGCACGGCCGCGGCGGCCGCTGCCAGGGCAGCGGCGGACCGCCTCCATCGGGTGAAGGGGCTCACTGCGTTCCTCTCTCTTGTCTGTTGTGTGAGTGCGGGGTGCTGCGCTACTGACGGCTGAGGCCCTGGAGGCGGGCGAAGCCACGGAACACCAGGCCGAATCCGGCCAGGCCGAAGAGCGCCGCCAAGACGGCGATGCCGACCATTCGTGTGACATCGGGATCGGCGCCGGCGCCGATGTGCTCGCTCGCGAGCTTGTACTTCACGGCCCCCGGCGCTGCGGCGTTCGCCACGCCGCCGGCGGAGGCCGGGCCGTTGGCCGCGGCGGACGTGGTCGTCACGGCCCCGGTGGTCGCCGCCGGATCGGTCGTCGCAGGCGCCGCTCCCGGCGCACCGCCGGTCTCGGTGGCCGTCGCCGTCGCCTGGCTCGTGGCGGTGCTGTGCGGGCTGCCCGAGGACGTCGACGTGCTGCTCTGCTGCGAGCTGGCGGAGCCGGACGTCGTCGACGTGCCGGACGTCGTGCTACCGGACGAGGAGGACGACGAACCGGTGCTGGTGCTCTTCGTCGACGACTTGCCGCCGGAGCTCGTGGACTTGGTGGTCGTCGAGTTCCGATTCTTCGTGGTCGAGCCCGACGTGTTCGTCGTGGCGTTGCTCGTCGACGGATTGCTCGTGGCGGTGTTCGTCGTCGCCGACGGGCTCGACGCCGCGGGGCTCGAGTCGGTGGGCGTCGAGCTCGCGGGCGCCGAGCTGGTCGGAGCGGCCGTCGCGGTCGGGGTCGGCGTCGGCGTCTTCTGCTGATCGACCCAGGTCTGGTAGGAGCTGATCCGCGACCACTCCGTCCAGTGGGCGGTGTCCAGCAGCTCGCCCTCGTTGTTGTAGTACTGGATCTCGTTGCTCGCGAAGTCGTACTGCACGCCCGGGATCGGGGTGCATTCCTGGTCGTCGTAGCCCGGGAGGGTGTCGAGCCCGTCGCTATAGGTCCGGCCGTCGATCGTGACCTTGACCGGTGCGGGGTGGTCGGCCGGGTTGGTGACGCCCTGGGCGTGCGCGGCGGGCGCCGTCACGGCCAGCGCGGCGATCGTCAGCGCCGGGAGGAGGATCTTGCGGTCAGGCATGGACGAGTTCTTTGGGTTCGTGGTAGGTGGGGACGGGAGCGGGTGCGGGTGGCCTCGCGGCGATCGGCGCGGGGGCGGGGGCGAGGGGCTCCTTGCGGCCGGCGAAGATGTCGTCGTCGAGCAGCCCGGTCTGGCGGGCCACGACGGTGGCGCTGACCGCGGCCGCGGTGACGTTGGTCGCGGTGCGTGCCATGTCGGCGATGACGCCGATCGGGATCGTCGCCGCGACGAACTCGAGCGGGAGCCCCGCGGCTGACATCACGGTCGCGGCTGACACCGTCGCCGCCCCGGGCACGCCGGCGACGCCGACCGAGACGATCACCCCGAGGAACGCCAGCACGGCGTAGTCGGTCAGCGAGTACGAGAGCCCGTACGCGTTGATGCCCCAGATCGCGATCATGATCGGCCAGATGCCGGCGCAGCCGGGCATGCCGATCGTCGCGCCGAGCGGCGCGGTGAAGTGCGCGATCTCGGAGTGGACGCCGACCTTCTTGGTCAGCTGCTCCGTCGTCACCGGCAGCGTGCCGATGCTGCTCTGGGTCGTGAAGGCGGTGAGCTGCGCCGGGAAGATCTTGCGGAAGAACTCGACCATCGGCACGTCCGCGAACACCTCGAGGATCGCCCCGTTGACGAGGTAGGCGTGCAGGACGCACGCGCCCCAGACCAGTGCGAGCAGACCGAGCAGCGACCAGAACGCGTTCCCGAGGTCGGTGCTCGAGCCGACCATGTTCGCCGTGAGCGCGACGATCGCGTACGGCGTGAGCCGGATGACGTAGCCGACGGCCTTGAAGACGACGAGCTTGACCGCCTCCACGAAGTCACGGAACGGCTTGACCTTCTCCGCGTCCTTGTCCGCCAGCGACAGGTAGGCCACCGAGATCGTGACCGCGATCAGGATGATCGGGATGATGTTGTTGGCCCCGAGGTCCTGCACCACGTTGGTCGGGAAGAAGCCGACGATCACCTGGCCGAAGTCCTGCACCTGGCCCTGGATCGTGTCGGTGGACACCGAGCCGAGCTTCTCGTGCAACCCGGTCCCCGGATGGAAGACGAACCCGAGCCCCATCGCGAGGATCACGGCGAGCGCGTTGCTCAGCATCAGCCAGAAGACCGAGCGCAGACCGATCGTGCGCAGCTGCGCCACGCCGCCGAGCGCGGTCACCGACGACACGATCGCCACGAGGATCAGCGGGGCCACCGTCGCCAGCAGCACGTTGATGTAGATCCGCCCGATCGGGTTGATCGACGACACGTGCTTGCCCGCGATCAGCCCGACCACGACGCCGGCCGTCAACGCGATCAGCCCGATCAGGCTGAAGTTGACCTTCTGCCTGCGCAGCCACCAGATCCCGACCCAACTGAACGCCACGGCGGCAAGCGTCGCCAACCCCGACGAGTTCCAATGCATAATCCTGTTAGCCCCTCTGTAGACCCCACTCGTACCGCGAGGCCAGAGAATCTACACTAACTAGGTCGGGTTTATCCAGATTAAGCCGTGTAGGTATCTCCGCGGGGCCCGGCCGGCCGGTCGCCGCGGCCTGCGCGGCGACCGGCGGCGAGTGCTTACGGCGTGGTCGTCGAGAGCGTGAAGGTCAGCTTCGTCGAGTAGGTGCCGGTGCGCAGGGCGTCGGTCGTGCCGATGCGCTGGCTGAAGCCGATCTCGACCGAGTCGTGGGTCGCCGGGCCGGTCCAGGAGGACTTCGAGAGCTGGACCTGCAGCGGCTGGGGCAGGGCGAACGTGCCGTTGGTCAGGTGGTCGGACCCCGTGAAGGTCAGCGCGGCGTCGCCCGCCGTCGAGGTGACGTCGGCGATCGTGCTGGTCGTGTACGTCTTGTCGATGCCGGGCGTGAACGCGCCGAAGGAGGCGGACGCGCCGAGGGCCAGGGCGAGGGTGGCGAGGACGGCGCCGCCCGCGCCGCCCGCGACGACGTTCTTGTTCTCCCACAGGATCGCCTCGGTGCGCTGGGGGGTGAGGGTCTCCTTGCCCGCCCACTTCACGAACGACCCGCCCGGGAGGTAGTTGCCGCCGAGCAGGAAACCGCGGTTGATCGAGGAGACGTCGATGCTGTAGGCGCCGGGGGTGCCGACCGGCACCGCGATCGCCTTGATCGCCTGGATGTCGAGGGCGGTGGTGCCGGGCGGGAGCTCGATCGTCGTCGCGGCGGGGTCGTCGCGCTGGATCGAGTCGGTCGCCGTGGTGTGGTGCGACGTGTACCAGACGTCGCCGACCTTGGCCGCGAGCGCCGTGCCCGCCCAGCTGCCCGAGCGCGGCGGCGTGGCGTAGCTCGTGGTCTTCTTGACCTCGGCGAAGAAGTAGTTGCGCTGGTCGGACATCGCGGTCGTCGCCGGGTTGGCGACGGCCTCGATCTTGCCCTCGCGCGCCATCTCCTTGGCCATCACGAGGTACGCCCACGGGTGGGTGTCCATGATCCACTCGCGCGCCCGGTTCGGCGGGAGCTGGACGGCGCTGTCGAGGAAGAAGCGGTAGCCGGACGACGTGGCGACGTCGGTCACCGAGGACATGTTGTTGTTGCTGGTCGTGACCTGCAGCAGCGGGTGGTCGTCCTCGCGCAGGCCGTCGAAGGCGACGGTGCCGTGGCCGGAGGACTGGTACTGGTCGCTGACGCGGTTGCCGTTGGCATCGACCGTGACGCGGTAGAGCCACTCGATGTCCGTGGTGCGGCCCCAGCGGGCCATCAGCGACGGCGAGTTGGTCCCGCCGTCCTCGTTGGACCAGGTCATCGTGTACTCGATCACGCGACGGCCCTGCGCGTCGGTGCTGTCGACGTGGTAGAGGAGCAGCGGCACGTCGGTGTTGACGTTCTCGTACGCGCCCGGGACCGTCGGCAGGTTGCGGCCGTAGAGGATCGGCGCGTAGCGGGCCGCGAGGTCGCCCTCGGGCGCCAGCGACGGCTTCAAACTGCTGACCACGGCGCTCGGCGACGGCGACTTCGCGGCGTCGAGCTTCACGGCGACCTCGTGCGTCCCCGCAGTCACCCTGCCGAGCGCGACCTCGTAGTCCAACGGCGCCGCGCCGTTGAACGTGACGATGTTCGTGACGGTCTTGCCGTCGACCGCGACCTCCAACAGCGCGGACTCACGGCCCGCGGCGCCCCAGTCGGCGTTCGGGGCCGCGGCGGTCACCACGAGCTTGGCCTCACCCGCGCGGTCGGCGGTGAACTCCGTACGCGCGAGCGGCGCGTCCTGCGCCTGTGCGGTCGCCGGAGCGAGCAGCGCGGCGGCGAACGCCGCGCACGCGAGGATACGTCGGTTCTTGATCGTGATCTGCATCGCGGGCCGCACCGTATGCGCGCACGCGAACACTCATGTAACGGACTCGTTGGCCGACACATCGGGTACTGACAGGCGGCGAGCGAACCCGGAGGAGCGGTGTGCTGACGGTCGAGTTCAAGACGACGGGACGTCGGGAGCGAGCGCCGTCGTTCGGCGTGCCGCTGCCGCACGGCGCGACCGACGGCGGCCTCACGCTCAGGGAGCTGATCGCGCTCGCCGTGCGCGAGGAGCTCGCCGCGTACAGCGAGCGGCGGGTCGAGCGGACGTTCGCGCAGGTGTTGAACGACGAGCGGATCGCCGCCGGCCGCGAGAGCGGGCGGATCGACAGCGGGCAGCGGCGCACGCCGGCACCGCCGTCGCCGGAGGCGGCGGTGGGCACGGCGGTCGAGGCGTTCGAGGACGGGTTGTTCCTGGTGCTGCTCGACGGAAAGCAGGAGACCGAGCTCGACGCGCAGGTGTTCGTCGGCCCCGACAGCACGCTGACGTTCGTGCGGCTGGTCGCCCTGTCGGGAGGCTGAGGTGCTCTCGGCCCAGGAGGCACAGCGCGCGCTGGCCGAGCGGCGCGAGCGGGCGGTCACGCGCGGCCGGTTGACGGCGGCGTTCGGCAAGGTCGCGGGGGTGCTGCAGACGGATGCGGGGGCCGCCGTCACCGTGCTCGAGGCGCTCCCACGCCGCGCGCGTCGGGCGGCCTTCGGGGCGGTCTGCAGCGGCATGGGCGGCGAGCTGGCGACGGTGTTCGAGAACGCGGGCCGGCTCACCTATCAGAACGACTGGGACCGCCGCCCGTTCCGCGCGCCGACCCTGCCCCACCTCGCACGCGCCCGGGTGCTCGACCGGGCGCGCAACACCGCCCCTGAGCTCGTCGCCTACGGCGCCGACTCCGAGTGGCTCGCCCGCTGGGCGGGACACGTGCTCGCGCAGGACTGGCAGGTGAGCCCGCACCTCGTGGGTTGGCTCCTCGCGGCGGCGATCGACGCCGGCAACGACGAGGTCCTCGAGCTGCTGCTGGCCTCGACCGACGGCAGCGACGACGTCGCGACGATGGGCCAGCACGTGCCGATCGCGCTGCTGTGCGCCGACCGTCCGGACGGCTGGGAGCGCGTCGAGGAGCTGCTGCTTTCCGCGCAGCGTGAGGAGGGACTGCGGCAGTCGATCCTCGAGGTCGTCGACGAGGCGTACCCCGAGGCGCTGCGCCGGATGCTGGCCTTGATCCTCGAACACGGGCTGGCGCGGTTCGCGTCGGTGGCGCGCGCGGTCGCGGTGTGGTTCGGGCTCGAGGTTCTCGCGGGCGATCGGAAGCGAATCGAGGCGATCGTCGAGCGGGCGCTCCATGTTCCCGACGAGCCGACCGAGCCGCTCGACATCTACATCGCGCTCTGGTCGCAGGCCACCGAGGACGTGCTGACCGCGATCGAGTCCGCGCAGTCGTGGCTCGAGAGCCCTGACCCCGAGGCGCGCTTCAGCGCCGTCGCCTTCCTCTCCCAGACCCACGTGGACCAAGCGGCCGGAGCGCTGCTGCGCGCCCTGGACGACGACGACCTCCGGGTCGCCGGCACCGCCGTCGCGCCCCTGCTGTGGCTCAGCCTGCCCGCGTCCTACGACGTGTTCGAGCGCCTGCTGGCGCGGCTGCCGAAACGCACCGTCGAGCTCGAGCCGATCGAGTGGTACGGGCCGCTGCCCACGCTCAAGCGCGAGGACGTCGGCCGCTTGCTGATGCGGCATCGCGATCCGCCTGACATCGACCGCGTGCTCCCGCATCGCGCGGCGCTCGAGACGTGGGACCGCCGCAACCTCGTCAAGCACCTCACCAAGGCGCCGCCGACCGCAGACCGCCGCGCGGCGCTGTTGGAAGCGCTCGGCGACGCCTCACCCCAGGTGCGCGAAGAGGCGATCGCAGCGGCGGCCACGGTCAAGCTCGACGACGAGGAGGCGCTCGCGCTCGAGCCGCTCCTGCGCCGCAAGCCGGGCGACCTCCGCCGCGGCGTGATCGAGCTGATCCTCGGCCGCGGGGAGCCGTGGGCGCGCGCCGCGGCCGAGCGGCTCCTGGCCGGCGACGCGCAGCAGCGGCTCGCCGGCGTGGAAGTGCTGCGACGCCTCGCCGCCTCCGGGTCGACCGCCGCGACGAAGCGGCTCGGCGAGCTCGAGAACGCCGTCGACGACCAGGTGGTCGAGCAGGCCACGCGCCGCGCGGTCGCCGACAACGCCCTCGCCACCCTCACCGAGGCCGACGGCTTCGGCCTCATCGAGGCGTCCGAGCTGACACCGGCCGTGGCGCCGCGGGAGACCGGGTTCGTGTTCGCCACGCTCGCGAGCCGCCGGGTGCTGCAGCTGCTCGACGAGCTGATCGACGCGCACAAGGACGTCGAGGTCGTGGTCGACCGGAACTGGGGGCAGGTGGATCGCCTGCTGCTCGGCGCGGTCCAGTACGCGAACCTGGCCGGACACCATCGCCGCCTGCGCCGCGGTGACACCGAGGTGGAGGTGCCGCTGCTGGAGCTGTGGCAGCGGTTCGCCGCCGAGTTGCCCGCCGAAGCGCGTGACGACGACGGACTGCAGCTCCTGCGCGCGCACCTGATCTGCGCGGAGGCGCAAGCGCGGTACCGGTTCGACCAGAAGAGCAAGGCGGCGGCCGACGTCGGCGTCCAGCACTTCGATCTCGTGCACGACGTGCTCGACCTGCTGCTCGTGCTCGACGGCGGCGACGACGTGCGCGCGGGAGCGCTGGATGCCGCCGAGGCCGAGTTCGCCGCCCTCGGCCGGCGCGAGCTCCGGCGCCGGGCGGAGCAGTTCTACTCGTGGGAGTCGCCGGCGCTGGAGCTCACCCGCACGCTCCCGTCCAAGGACCCCGAGATCGCCAAGCGCCACTGGCGGCTCGAGCTGTGGCTGTCCGAGGCGCCGAAGGACCGCCAACGCCCGCCGCTCGGCGTCGTCGTCACGGCCTTCGAGCAGGGCGCGGCCACCGAGGCCGACCTGATCGACCATCTCGTCGGGCCTCGTGGCGAGAACCAGGGGTTCTGGGATCTCGGCCGCATCGGCCGCGCCGCGCCCACCGTCGTCGAGCGCATCCGCGAGCGGATCGTCGCGATCGAGCTCGCCCGCGGCGAGACGCCCACGGCGGCCGCGAAGGCGGTGCGCGAGCTCACCCACTCCGGCGGCCTCGACGTCGTCGTGGCCGCGCTCGTCGCGCTCGGTCGGGAACGGTTCGTCCGCGGCTGGTCGAGCGACGGCGAGGGCCGCGCGACCGTCTTCAGCCACATGGTGGCCACGAGCCACCCCGGAGACGGCGACACGCCCGAGCGCTTCGCCGCCGCCGTCCGCGAGGCGAAGATCGCGGATCGGCGCCTGCGCGAGCTCGCGTGTTACGCCCCGCAGTGGGCCGCGCACGTCGAGGCGACGCTGGCGGCGCCCGGTCTGGCGGGCGCGGTGTGGTGGCTGCACGCGCACACGAAGGACGACCGCTGGGACGTCGCCGCCGAGCTCCGGGCCGAGTGGGAGCGCTCCGTCGCCGACCGCACCGAGCTCTCCGCGGAGCAGCTCGTGGACGGCGCCGTTGACGTCCGCTGGTTCGCGGAGGTGCACGAGCAGCTCGACGACGAGCTGCTGAAGGCCGCGAAGTACGGCTCGACGGCCGGCGGCCACAAGCGGGCCGAGCTGTTCGCGCGAGCGATGCGCGGCGACCTCGACGAGGACGAGCTGCTCCAGCGGATCGAGGCCAAGCGCCACCAGGACTCGGTGCGCGCGCTCGGCCTGCTTCCACTGGCGGACGGCGACGCGCTCACCCGCCGCTACGAGGCGCTGCACCACTTCCGCCGCGGGAGTCGGGAGTTCGGCAAGCAACGACAGGGAAGCGAGGGGCGCGCGACCGACATCGGGCTGGAGAACCTCGCCCGCACCGCCGGGTTCAGCGACCCGGCGCGGCTCACGTGGGCGATGGAGGCCGCGGCGACCGCGGACCTCGCCGGCGACGGCGTGGTCGTCGAGCACGAGGACGTGCGTGTCGCGCTCCGCGTGGACGCCGATGGCAAGCCCGAGATCAGCACCCGCCGCGGCGAGAAGACGCTCAAGAGCGTCCCCGCCGCGCTCCGCAAGGTCCCCGAGATCAAGGCGCTGACATCTCGGACCACGGAGCTGCGCCGGCAGAGCGCGCGCATCCGGGTCTCGCTCGAGCAGGCGATGGTGCGCGGCGACGAGCTGACCGGCGACGAGCTGGCCCGCTACCGCGAGCACGCGCTGCTGTGGCCGGCGCTGTCGCGGCTCATCCTCGTGGGCGAGGGGACGGCCGGGTACCCCGACGGCCGCGTCCTGCGCGACCACACGGGCGCGCAGCACGCGGTCGGCACGACGGAGCGGCTCCGCATCGCCCACCCGCTCGACCTGCTCGAGCGCGGCGACTGGGCCGACTGGCAGCAGGACGTCCTGGCGCGCCGGGTCGTCCAGCCGTTCAAGCAGGTGTTCCGCGAGCTGTACCTGCCGGTCGACTCCGAGCGGGCGGACGGGGGAGGCTCACGCCGCTACGCGGGCCACCAGATCCAGCCGGGACGCGCGCGGGCGCTGCTGTCGAGCCGCGGCTGGCGGATCGACGAGTACGAGGGCGCGAGGCGCACCGACCACCACGTGCACGTCGCCGCCTCGCTCTGGTTCCTCAACGGCTTCGGCAGCCCGGCCGACGTCGAACCGCCGACGCTCGAGGAGGTCCGGTTCACGAGCACCCGCGACGGTCGTGACATCGAGCTCGACGCCGTGCCCGCCCGGCTGTTCAGCGAGACCATGCGCGACCTCGACCTGGTCGTCAGCGTCGCCCACGTCGCCGGCGTCGACCCCGAGGCGAGTCAGTCCAGCCTCGAGATGCGCGCGTCGCTCGTCGCCGAGACGGCCGCGATGCTCAACTACGAGAACGTGAGGATCGATGGCCCGCGCGCCCTGATCGACGGCGAGATCGGGCGCTACTCGGTGCACCTCGGGAGCGCCGGGGTGCACCAGCTGCCGGGCGGCGCGGTGTGCATCGTGCCCGTGCACGCGCAGCACCGCGGCCGCGTCTTCCTCCCGTTCGCCGACGACGATCCCAAGACCGCCGAGATCGTCGCCAAGGTGTTGCTGCTCGCGCGGGATCGCGACATCCGCGATCCCACGATTCTCGAGCAGTTGCGGGGCTAGGGAGTGGTCGTCGACAGGGTGAACGTCAGCGTCTTCGAGTACGCGCCCGTACGCAGCGCGTCGGACGCCTTGATCGCCTGCTTGAACGTGACGGCGACCTTCTCGTTGCTGGTCGGCGCGGTCCAGGCGGACTTGGCGAGCTCGACGCGCAGCGGCTCCGGGAGCGAGAACGCGCCGTTGGTGAGCCGACCCGGGTCGGAGTAGGAGAGCGTCGCGTCGCCGGCGCTGCTCGTGACGGTCGCCTCGGTCGTCGCCGTGTACTCCTTCGCCAGGCCCGGCGTGAAGGCGCCGAACGACGCGGATGCGCCGAGCGAGAGCGCCAGCGTCGCGGGCGTGGTGCCACCGACGGTCCCTTGCGTGGACGTCGAGGTCGGCGCGTTGATCGTCGCCTGCAACAGCGCGCTGATCGCCTTCGTCGGGCGCAGCACGGCGTCGCGCGCGGCGGCGTCGCTGGTCAGCCCGAGGGTGGCCTGCAGGGCGATGTCATCGAGGAAGAAGATCGCCGTGTAGTGGTCACCCGCCGTGCCGTACTCCTCGGCCTTGGCCGCGCTGGCCTTCAGGCGGGTGGCGAGGGCGCCCGGGATGCGGGTGCCGTAGTCGTTGACGAGGTCGCGGATGTCCGTGTACCACGCCGGGTCGCGCGTGAAGTCCGCGGGGATGTAGCCCTTGGCGGCATTGTCGAGCGTGCGTTCCTTGACCTTGTCGACGTAGGACTGCACGGTCGGGTAGAGCGTCGCGAGCTGGGCGTCGGTCATCGGCGTCGAGCTGCCGTCGAGGAAGCAGAAGCCGGGGCCCGTGTTCGTGCCGGTGTTGATCCGCAGCGGCGCGTCCTGCTGCGCGAGGCGGATGCCGCCCAGGGCGAGGCCGAGGCTGTCGCGCGTGATCGCCCCGCCGGCCGGCGTGGCCGTGGTGATCACCGGGGCCGACGGCGGCGCGATGCCATACGCGACCCAGTTGAACGTGTGGTCATAGACGGCGTCCTGGACCATGTGCTGCGGGACGCGCGAGAGCGACGTCAGCGCGCAGGTCTGCGGCTCGCCGGGGTAGCCGCCGGGGTAGGAGCCGACGTCGCGCTTGCGCAGCGGGCCGTAGTCGGTGATCAGCTTCCAGTCGCCGTGCGAGGCGCCGGCGACCTCCCAGTTGCGGAACGTCGGCGAGTCCGCCGCGCGGGCGCCGTTGCCGATGCCGCCCGAGATGTCACCCTCGGAGTTCAGGCGGAAGATCGGGGTGGGGGTGTCGGTGCGCATCGCTCCGCCGCCGCCGTGCAGCACGACCGCGTCGACGATGTTCGCCAGCGGCTGGATCGAGTTGGCGTAGGTGCGCAGACGGGTCGCCGACTGGGAATGCCCCGTCGCGATCACGTAGTCCGGCGCGGGCAGCGTGCCGAGCGGGTCGAGGCCCGCGGGGCTGCGAACGGCCTTGATCGCCTGCGAGAAGATGTCATACGAGAGCGAGTCGTCGTTGACCGTGTTGCCGACGGTGACATCGAGCGCGCCATAGCGCGTCGGGCTCCACGCCTTCAGGCCGGTGGTCGCCGCGTGCAGACCCACCCGCTGGGCCGAGACGCCGACCCACGCGTAGCCCCTCTGGAGCAGATGCTCGTGCGTCTGGTACCAGTCGACCTCCTGGTCCCAGTTGTTCGAGACGTTGTACCACTCGGCGATCACGCCGCCGTTGAACTTCGCGGCGTTGACGGGGCGGCGCACCACCAGTCGCGTGTTGTACGCGTTGCCCGTGCTCTGGACCGTGGCCGTGTTCGTGCCGGTGATCGTGTACCGGTTGGCCTGCCCGGAGATCAGGAACTCCTGCTCGACGTACCCCGCCTTCGCGAGGTCGACGTCGGTCGTGAGGAACGGATACCCATGCGCGGGATCACCCACCGGCGACGTGTTCGCGATCGGTCCCGTGACCGCCGGGGCCGGGACGGTCGCGCCGGTCGCGGTCGACACGCGCGGCGTCTCGCCGTTCGGGCCGGGCGGGACGGCGGCGGCTGGACCGGCGAGGCCGGCCGAAGCGGTCAACGCCACGAGCACCGCCGATACACGGGCAGCACGACGCGGGCGACGCTGGACAGAGCGTGCGGACAATCTCCACCTCACAGTTGGACCGGGAGGCGGATTATGAGAGCCGTGGTGACACGTGTCAACTGTCGCCTGAAGAACCTCCAGGGTCAAGCGAAGGCGGCCCGCCGCCGACTCCTGTACTCGATGTCCCGTCTCATTGCACGGTCATGCGCCGTGGCGGCGCTCATCGCGGTTGCCGCGATCGCCGGGTGCGGCGGTGACGCCGAGCGCCTCGAATGGCCGGCCGCGAAGCCCGCGTTCGGAGCCGACACGCCGGAACACGCGATCCAGAGCTTCATCGCCGCGGCCGGACACCCCGGCAGCAGCTATACGACGTTGACCGAAGCGTGTCGCCAACTGGCGCCGAGCGTACGGCCCGCGGTCCGCTTCAACGCGTCCGTCGCTCCGAGTGAGTCCGACTGCGCGGCCGGGCTCGCCACGCTGCTCTACGACACCGGCGACACCAGCGGCATCGCGCCGCCGACCGGATTCACCGGCACGATCACCGGCACCTCGGCGGCCGGGGAGCGCGCGACGGTCACGATCGCCATGAGCTACGACGGCGCTCCTGGCTTCGAGAACCGGCCGGTGCGCGTGCTGGTCGCCAAGGAAGAGGGTTCGTGGTGGGTGGCCACGCCGCGCGCACTGAACGTGCTCTCGGCGGCGCATCCGCCCACCGACGCCGAACTCGTCCAGCAGTACGACGAGCTCGTCGCCGCGGCCGGCATCGCCGAGCGCCAGGCCGAGGCCGGCCGCAACGCCGAGGCGAAGGTCGGCGGCGACGTGCGCGCCTGCCCACGTGACGGGGCCTCGTCGGCGAAGGACGCGCACGGGGACGTCAGGATCGCCGACGGGATGCGCCTCGCCCCGCAACAGGTCCCCGGCCACGACCTGGTCGAGGTCATCCACAGCGGCGACGGCGATCAGGCGTGCTTCGAGTTGCACTTCGGCGGCGACGTTCCCAGCGCGGGCGCGGCGGAGATCGCCGTGCTGCCGACCGGGGCCCGCGTGGCGGTGCGCTGGGAGAACGACCGCGCCCTCGGTCAAGGTGGCACGCAGGACGCACCGCAAGCCGTGGCCGTCGAGACGACGCGGGACGGATCGGTGATGACGCTCCGCCTGCCGAAGACGAGCATCGGGATCACCGGCGGGCCCTACCGGTGGGCCGCCAAGCTCTTCATCAACACGGCCTCGACGGGCATGGCCCGCGACACCGACTTCGACAGCGTCCCGGACGACCTCACGATCAGCGGGGACCAGGACCACTACATCCCGCACGCCGGCTAGCGTTTGATCGTGACCTTGGCCGTGGCGGTGCTCGTGTTGCCGGCGCCGTCGCGCGTGGTGGTCAGGAGCGTGAACGTAGCCTTGCTCGACCTGCGCAGGCGCACGCGGAGGCTGTGGTCGAGCTTGAACGTGACGGCGGTGGTTCCCGTCTTGCCCACGTAGACCTGCTTGGTCGCGAGCGCCTTCTTCGTGCGCGCGAGCTCGCGGTCAGCTGGAGTCGCAGGCCGCGCCGGCGGACGTCGGCGAGCCGCTCTCCGGGGATGGCGGCGATCTGCGCCGTGGGCCGGGTCGTGTCGCCGAACCACAGCAGCGCGCGGGCGTGCTTCTCGGATCCGTATGAGCCGATGACCAGGCCCTGGTCGTTGATCGCGGTGGACGCGGCGTATTGGGCGCCGGCCGGGACGCCGAGCTCGACCATGCCCTCCGACCGTGTCCACAGGAACGGGCGACCGCCGCTGGTGCCGACGACCTGACCGTGATTGTTGATGTCAGCGGCCGAACTGATGGAGTCGCCCGGCAACGCGCCCAGAGTGATCCGCTCACCCGACGGCGTCCAGACGACGGCGTGAGGGCTCCCGGTGGTGGCGACGTCCTCACCCACCGTGCCGGCGATCTGGCCGCTGTCGCTGATCCCGTACGCCGCGCCGCGCTCGATCTCGATCGGGACGGGCCCGGCCTAGGCGATGATCAGCGCGGTTGCGCAGGGACGTCGCATCAGCGTTTGATCGTGACCTTGGTGGTGGTCACGGTGGAGTTTCCGGCGCGGTCGCGTGTGGCGGTGCGGACGGTGAAGGTGGCCTTGCTGACGTCGCGCAGCCCGACGCGGAGCTTGCGGTCGAGCTTGAAGGTGACGGCGGTGGTTCCGGCGGCGTTGAGCGTCTTGGTGGCGAGTTGCGTCTTGCCGCGCGTCAGGGTGAGCTCGGTGCTGCCGGGCTCGCTGACGGTGAGTTGCAGTCGCAGGCCGCGGGTGCGGACGTCCTTGAGCTTCTCGCCGGGCAGGGCGGTGAGCTTCGCCGTGGGCGGGGTCGTGTCGGCACCCCACAGGACGGCACGCTCGCTCTTTTCGGGCGTGTAGGGGAACAGGTTGGTGCCAGCCACCTGGCCCTGATCGTTGATTGCCAAGGCGCCGCCTCCCGTCGCCCCGGGCAGGAGGTCGAGCGCGGTCATCCCCGTCTCCGGGCTCCAGAGGAACGGGCGGTCGCCGCTGACGCCTACGACCTGGCCACGGTTGTTGATCGCCGTGGCAGAGCTCGAATCGGTGCCGGGGAGCGTGCCCAAGTCGACCATGCCGCGGGCCTTGGTCCACAGGAACGCATGCGCGTCGTTGCCGACGTAGCTCCAGCCGACGACCTGACCGTTGTCATTGACGTCGGTGGCCCCGCTGACGCTCGCGCCAGGAAGCGTGCCGAGATCGATCATCCCGCCGGCCGGCGTCCACAGGAACGCGTGTCCTCCGATGGAGTTGCTCCCGCCTTCGCCGCTGGTGCCGACGACCTCGCCGCGGTCGTTGATCGCGGCAGCCATGGCGTGGTCTGTGTTCGGCAACGAACCGAGGTCGACCATGAACCCTTCCGGGGTCCACAGGACTGCTCGCTCGGTCGGGTTGACGGGCGACCCGTCGCGGGCCCTGCCGACGATCTCACTGCGGTTGTTGACGTCGTACGCCCAGGCCACTCGGTACAGCCGCCCGCCCAGCGTGCCCAGCCGAACCTCCCCGGTCGACGGCGTCCATAGATAGGCGCCGCCGTCGGAGTGGCTGCCGACAACCATTGCAGCGTCGTTGATCGCGACCGGCTGGGATCCGACGAACGTCATCCCTGCCCCCTGCTTCCAGAGCCAGCCCGGCGCGTAGATGCGCTGAAAGCCCACGATCTGGCCCTTGGCGTTGATCGAGCTTCCTCCACCGGGTCCGATGTCGATCGGGACAGGGCCGGCCGCGGCCGCGCTGGCGGGCATGACGAGCGATGCGACGATGACCGCCACTTTCAGACGAACAGCACTCATTACATCGGAGAACGCTTCTCGGTGCGGTGAGTTGCGGTGAGGTGGGCTTCGAGGGCGGCGACGGCGGGTGGGACGGTCTGGAGGTCGAGGCGGGCGAGGTTGATGTCACGGTCCAGGCCCGGTGCGGCGAGCGGGCGGGTGACGACGCCGGGTGGGAGCTGCTGGGCGGCGAGGCCGGCGACGAGCGCGATGCCCTGGCCGGCGGCGACGAGGGCGAGGACGACGGCGAAGTCGTCGCCGTCGTAGGCGGCTCCGCGCGTGCGCACGGGGAGGATGCGGGCGAGGGTGGGTGAGACGCTCGCGTCCGGCGCGTCGATCCAGCGTTCGTCGACGAGGTCGGACGGCGCGAGCCGCGGCTTCGCGGCGAGCGGGTGGTCATCGGGGAGCGCGACGAGGACGGCGTCGGTCATCAAGCGGCGCAGCCGGATCGGTGGAGGGAGGGGGACGCCGCCGGGGCGGTCCTCGAAGGTCACCGCGAGGTCGAGCTCGCCGGCGATCAGGGCGTCGTAGGCGTCGCGGGTCTCGAGTTGGGAGATCGAGACGTGCACGTCCCGGAAGGTCTTCAGGGCCGGCGCGACGATGTGCTCGGCAGCGGTGCGGAAGGCGCCGATGCGGACCGTGGCGGATGTGCCGTCGCGCAGGGCGCGCAGCTCGGTCGCGGCGGCGTCGAGGACCGCCCCGGCGTGGCGTGCGGCGTTCAGCGCGACCTCGCCCGCGGCGGTCGGCCGGACCGGCCGGCGCTCCAGCAGCGTGAGGCCGACGGCGCGCTCGAGCTCGGAGATCTGCTGGGAGACCGCCGACTGCGTGTAGCCGAGCGCGGCGGCCGCGCCGCCGAACGAGCCGTGCTCGACGACGGCGGCGAGCGTTCGAAGCCAACGGGCGTCGAGCATCAGTTGAGCTTATCCGCGTTTCATCAGAAATCGTTTGTGCTGATCGGCGCGCACCGCAACCATGTCTGGCCGTGACCGTCGCAGACCTCGCCGCCGAGCTGGTGGCCATCGACTCCGTCAACCCCGCCCTGGTGCCCGGCGGCGCTGGTGAGGCGGAGATCGCCACGTTCATCGCCGGGTGGGCGAGGGCGAACGGCCTCGAAGCGCAGATCCTGGACGCGACGCCGGGCCGGCCGTCGGTGCTCGTGACCGCTCGCGGACGCGGACGCGGAAAGACACTCTTGTTGTGCGGCCACACGGACACCGTCGGCGTCGACGGCATGGCCGATCCGCACACGCCGCGCCGCGACGGCGACCGTCTCTACGGCCGCGGGACGTGTGACATGAAAGGCGGGCTCGCGGCGACGCTGATCGCCGCCCGCGACGCCGCCGCGGCGGGCCTCGCGGGCGACGTCGTGGTCGCGTGCGTGGCCGACGAGGAGCACGCGTCGCTCGGGATTCAGGAGGCGCTTACGCACGTGCGCGCCGACGCGGCGGTGATCACGGAGCCGACCCGGCACGAGCTCGTCATCGCCCACAAGGGCTTCGTCTGGGCCGACCTCCTGGTCGAGGGGACCGCCGCTCACGGCTCGCGGCCGGAGCTGGGCGTCGACGCGATCGTCCACATGGCGCCGGTGCTCGCCGGCGTCGGGGCGCTCGATGTCACCCTCGCCGCCCGCGACCCGCACCCGCTGCTCGGCCGCGGGTCCGTTCACGCCGGCACGATCGTGGGCGGCGTCGAGGCGTCCTCCTACCCGGCGCGCTGCACCGTCACCGTCGAGCGGCGCACCCTCCCCGGAGAGACCACCTTCGCGGGCGAGCTCGAGGCGCTGCTGGAGCAAGCGCGAACCGCGCAGCCCGGACTGCGGGCCTCCTTCGACATCGGCCTGGTCCGCAAGCCCTTCGCCATCGACCCCGGCCACGAGCTGGTCAGGCTCACCCGCGACCTCGCGGCGACCGAGCTCGGCGCCGTGCCGCCCCTGGCCGGCGCGCCCTACTGGACGGACGCGGCCTTCATCGCCGCGGCGGGCATCCCGGCGCTCCTGTTCGGGCCGATCGGCGAGGGCGAGCACGCGGAACGGGAATGGGTCAGCATCGCGTCGATGGAGACCGTCACGCGCACGCTCACGAAGCTCGCCGCCGAGGTCTGCGCGTGAGGCCGTTCGCGACCAACGCGGCGGCTCGCGAATGGATCGCGCCGGCCCGGGCGGGCGACGCGCTCGCCTTCCACCGCAGCATCCCCGGCTACGCCGCGACGCCGCTGGCCGAGGTCCGGCCGGGCGTGTGGGTCAAGGACGAGTCCGACCGCTTCGGGCTGCCGGCGTTCAAGGTGCTCGGCGCCTCCTGGGCCGCCAACGTCGCGATCGGCTCGCAGCTCGGCCTCACGCCGGCGCCCACGTTCGCCGAGCTCGCGTCGCGTGAGACCGACGTGACGCTCGTGACCGCGACCGACGGGAACCACGGCCGGGCGCTGGCCTGGGTCGCGCGCCAGCTCGGCCTGAACGCGCGCATCTACGTGGCCGGCGGGCTCCCGGACAGCACGATCCAGGCGATCCGCGACGAGGGCGCCGACGTCGTCGAGACCGGCGCGATCTACGACGACGCCGTCCGTATGGCGGCGGCGAGCGGCGACCTGCTGATCCAGGACACCGCGTGGGACGGGTACGAGGCCATTCCGCGCGCGATCGTGACCGGCTACTCGACCCTGTTCGCCGAGATCGACGAGCGACTGACACAGGATCTCGTCGTCGTCCCCACCGGGGTCGGCTCCCTCCTGCAGGCGGCGCTCGAGCACTACCGGAGCGCGGACGGACCGCGTCCCGCCGTGCTGGCCGTCGAGCCGGTGACCGCCGCCTGCGTGACCGCGTCACTCGCGGCGGGCGCGCCTGTGAGCGTCGACACGTCCGCGCCCACGATCATGGCCGGCCTCAACTGCGGCACGGTCTCCTCGATCGCGTGGCCCGCGGTGCGCGACGGCCTCGACGCCGCGATCGGCGTGACCGACGACGAGACCCGCGCGGCGATGCGCGAGCTCCACGCCACCGGCCTCGCCGCCGGGCCGTGCGGCGCCGCCGCGCTCGCGGGGTTCGACGCCGCGGGGCTGGAGGCGGCGACGGTCGTCCTCGTCAGCACGGAGGGAATCGCCGCGAATTCCGCGTGAGGATGTCGAGATCGGCGGGGGCGCTCCGCTCTACCGATGAATTCATACGCCCGGGGGTGTCTAACCGTTAGATCGCCCCTCGAGGAAGGAGCACCGATGGATACGCCGCCGATCGTGTCGCCACAGGAATGGGACGCCGAGCGCGAGAAGCTGCTCGTGAAGGAGAAGGCGTTCACGCGCGCCCGTGACGCGCTCGCCGCCGACCGCCGCCGGATGCCGTGGATGGCGGTCGAGAAGGACTACCGCTTCGAAGGCCCGGACGGCGAGGTGAGCCTGCTCGACCTGTTCGAGGGCCGCCGCCAGCTGATCGTCTATCGCGCGTTCTTCGCGCCCGACGTCACGACGTACCCAGCCTCGGGCGGCGAGTACCCGACCCGGGCCTGCGTGGGGTGCTCGTTCGGTGCCGACCAGGTCGCCCACCCCGCCCATCTGAACGCGCGCGACACGACGCTCGTATGGGTCTCGCGCGCGCCCCAGGACGAGATCCAGGACCTCAAGCAGCGCATGGGCTGGGGCCTGATCCCGTGGTTCTCGCTCACCGACGACTTCGACAAGGACTTCGGCGTCGAGGAGTGGCACGGCCACAACGCGTTCATCCGCGAGGGCGACCGGATCTTCCGCACGTACTTCATCGACAGCCGCGGCGACGAGGCGCTCGGCACCACCTGGAGCTACCTCGACATCACCGCGCTCGGGCGCCAGGAGGCGTGGGAGGACTCGCCGGCGGGCTACCCGCAGACCCCGCCGTACCAGTGGTGGAACTACCACGACGCGTACGCCGCGACATGATGCTCGCCCACGTCGGAGGCGTCCCGGTCGAGGAGCTGCTGCCGCTGACGCCCGCGCTCGCCGCCGGGGCGGGCCTGATCCTCGCACGCGCCCGGGCCATGGCGGCCAGGGTCGTGCTTAGGACTCGCGGACCGGCTTCAGCGTCGCGAGCGGCACGGCGCTGCGCTCCCTCGGACGTTCGCCGAGTTTGACGACGACCACGCCCGCGATGATCAGCGCGCCGCCCGCGAGTTGGGCGGCGCCGGGGAGCTGGTCGAGCAGCAGCCACGCGAACGTCACGCCCGCGACGACCTCGAGCAATGCCACGAACGACGAGAGGCGCGAGCCGAGGCGGCGGCTGGCTTCGATCCCCGTGCAGTAGGCGAGGCCCGCGGTGACCACGCCGAGCCCGACGAGCGGGACCCACCACGCCCACGCGTCGCCCGCGTAGACCGGGGAGGCGGTGGTGGCTGACATCGGGAGAAGGCCGGTCACGCCCAGCAGGGCCAGGACCAGCGCGCCGCTCGCCAGGCCGGCCCCCGCCAAGGCGACCGGCGGGAGGTCGGCCCGCGGCTTCGCGGCGAGCACGAAGTAGGACGCGCAGCCGACCATCGCGAGCAGCGCCCAGGCCACGCCCGCCGGGTTCAGGTCCGCGCCCGAAAGCAGGTCCAGCACGAGCACGAGGCCGAGTGCCGCGAGGCCGGCGCCCGCGACCGTCAGCGGTCCGGGCCGTTCGCCGTTGCGCAGCCACAGCCAGACGACGACCGCGGCGGGCGCCGTGTACTCGATCAGCAGTGCCGGGCCGACGTCCATCCGCTGAACGGCCGAGAAGTACGCGAACTGCGCGCCCGCGACCGGCACGGCGCCGAACAGCAGCAGGAACCACGCGTTCGTTCGCAGCGCCCCCCAACGGCCGGACAGGGCGCGGAACGCCAAGGGCGCGACCACGAGCGCCCCGATCGCCAGGCGGGCCAGGACCACCGCTCCGGCGCTCCAGCCGGCGTCGAGCAGGCCGCGCGCCAACGAGCCGGAGAGCCCGAACGAGGCAGCCGAGGCGACCGCGAACGCCAACCCGATCCCGGTCTGCCTGTCATTGCTCATGGACGTCATGGCCGATGACCTTAGGCGACATCCTGTAAGATGTCAACGTGCTCTTTGCCTATGACACGGAGGCCTCGCTCAAAGCCGCGGTGTCGCTCGTCAACAGCGCGGCGGAGCCCGACACGCTGACGACGATCGCCGAGCTCGACGCGTGGTACGCAGAGAACGCCTTCACCGGGCGCCGCGACGGTGACGAGGCGGAGCTCCAAGCCCTCAGGGCCCTGCGCCCGACCTTGAGAGCGATCCTCCTGGCTGAGCGCGACGTCGCGGCGGAGCTCGTCAACACGCTGCTCACCGAGGCCCAAGCGCTCCCGCAGCTGCGCCGCCACGACGGGCTGGACTGGCACATCCACGCCGTCCCGAGCGAGGCGCCCCTCGACCGCCGCGTCGCGGTGGAGCTCGCGATGGCGATGATCGACGTCATCCGCGCCGACGAGCTCTCACGGCTCTCCGTCTGCGCCGACGATCGCTGCGAGGGCCTCGTGCTCGACCTCTCCCGCAACCGCTCGCGCCGCTTCTGCAGCACCGCGTGCGCCAACCGCAACGCGGTCGCCGCCTACCGCGCGCGCGGCAGGCGGCAGACCTGACCCGCGTCAGCCGACGCGGATCATCTTCTTGTTGACGAACTCGTCCGCGCCGAAGCGGCCGAGCTCACGCCCGAAGCCGGACGCCTTGACGCCGCCGAAGGGCAGCTCGACGCCCTCGGCGCCGACCGCGTTGATGAAGACCATCCCGGCCTCGATCTGGTCGGCGACGCGCAGCGCCTGCTCGGAGTCGGTCGTGAACACGTACGAGCCGAGGCCGAACGGCGTGTCGTTGGCCAGCTCGATCGCCTCGGCCTCCGAGCCCACCTTGTAGACCTGCGCGACGGGGCCGAAGAACTCGTCGGTGTAGGCCGGGTTGTCCTTGGTGATGTCGGTCAGGACGGCGGTCTTGAAGAAGTTGCCGTCGCGTCCGCCGCCGGCGGCGAGGGTCGCGCCGCCGTCGATCGCCTGCTTGACCTGCGCCTCGAGCCGGTCGGCCGCGGCGGTTGAGGACAACGGCCCGACGGTGGTGTCGGAGGACTCCGGATCGCCCGGCTCGACGGCCGTGAGCGCCGCCGTGAACTTCTCCACGAAGCCGTCGTAGAGGTCCTCGGTGACGATGAAGCGCTTGGCGGCGTTGCAGGCCTGGCCGCTGTTCTCCAACCGCCCGCCGACCGCCTGCTCGACGACCGCGTCGAGGTCGTCGGCCTTCAGGACGATGAACGGGTCCGACCCGCCCAGCTCGAGCACGACCTTCTTCAGGTTGCGGCCCGCGATCTCCGCCACGGCCGCGCCCGCGCGGCCCGAGCCGGTCAGCGACACGCCTTGCACGCGCGGATCGCCGATCACCCACTCGATCTGCTCGTTGGTCGCGTAGATGTTGATGTAGGCGTCCTTCGGCACGCCGGCGGCGTGGAAGATCTCCTCCATCGTCGCGGCCGACTCCGGGCACTGCGGCGCGTGCTTGAGCAGGATCGTGTTCCCGGTCACCAGGTTCGGGCCGGCGAAGCGGGCGACCTGGTAGTAGGGGTAGTTCCAGGGCATGATCCCCAGCAGCAGGCCGACCGACGAGCGGCGGATGAAGGCCGAGCCGTCGCCCTCGAGCAGCTCGATCGGCTCGTCGGCCATCAGCTTGGCGCCGTTGTCGGCGTAGTACTGGTAGATCGCGGCGCTGAACTCGACCTCGCCGCGCGCCTGCTCGACGGGCTTGCCCATCTCGCGGACGATGATCTCGGCGAGCTCGTCGCGCCGCTCGTTGTGGAGGTCGGCGACGCGCGCGATGATCGCCGCGCGGTCCTCCACGCTCGTGCCGCGACCCCAGGCCGCGTGCGCGTCGTGGGCGCGGCCGATCGCGTCCTTGAGCGCGTCGTCGCTGATGGTCTCGTACGTCTTGAGCGTCTCGCCCGTGGCCGGGTTGACGACGGCGTAGATGGAAGTGCTCATGGTCTCCCTCGTGGACGGGTGCGCATGGGCCGCAGGGGCCGTCCTGCGACTCTACTGACGTGGACAACGCGGGGATCGCCGACCACCTCGAGGCGTTCGCCGCGCTGCTCGATCTCGCCGAGGCGAACCCGTATCAGCCGCGCGCGTACCGCCGGGCGGCCGACACGATCCGCGCGGCACCGATGCCGGTCGAGGAGCTCGTTCGCACCGGCCGCGCGGCGCGGTTGCGGGGCATCGGCTCCGGGATCGAGGCGCGGCTGCGCGAGCTGGTCGAGACGGGGGAGATCGCCGAGCTGCGCGAGCTCGAGCGCGAAATGGTGCCCGGGCTCGTCGGCCTCGGGCGCTTCCTCGGGCTGACGACGAAGCGGTCGGTGGACATCGCGCGGGCGCTGGGGGCTCGCACCCCGGAGGAGTTCCGCGAGGCGGTCGCGGACGGACGACTGCGCGATGTCCCCGGAGTCGGCCCGAAGCTCGAGGCGCAGGTGCGCGAGGCGCTCGAGCGCGAAGACGAGCCGCGACCGGGGCTGATGCTCGACCGCGCGGCCGCGCTCGTCGGCGGTGTCGCAAGCGCGCTCGGCGGCGAGGTCGCGGGCGACGTGCGCCGGTGGCGCGACGCGTGCGAGGCACTGGTGGTCGTCTGCGCGACCGAGGACCCGGAGACGCTGCTCGCCCGCTTCGCCGCGCTGCCGCAGATCGTCGCGGTGCTCGGCGCGCCGGAGGCGCCCGCGGCGCCGCCGGCACCGGCGCATCGCCGGGGGTTGACCGTCGAGGGCGTGCCGGTCGACGTGATCGCCTCCCCGCCGAGCAGCTTCGGCACCGCCTTCGTGCGCGCCACCGGCACCGCGGCGTACGTCGCGGCGCTCGAACCTCTGCCTCACGCGCCGACGGAGGCCGGCGTCTACGAGCGGCTCGGCCTGCCGTGGGTCCCGCCGGAGCTGCGCGAGCGACCGTTCCGCGGCGAGCCGCCGGCCTTGCTGGAGCTCGACGACATCCGGGGCGACCTGCACTGCCACACGACCTGGTCCGACGGCCGCTTCAGCGTCGAGGAGATGGGCCGCGCGGGGCGCGCGCGCGGCTACGAGTACATCGCGATCTGCGACCACACGCCCGCCGTCGGAGCGGTGCGCGGCCTCACCGGCGACGACGTCCGCCGGCAGGCGGAGGAGATCGCGGCCGCGAACGAAGTGCTCGCCCCGTTCAAGATCCTGCGCGGGATCGAGTGCGACATCCTGCCCGACGGCCGGCTCGACCTGCCGGACGATGTGCTCGACGAGCTCGACTGGGTGCAGGCGAGCGTCCACGCGGGTCAGCGGACGCCCGGGCCTGAGCTCACGCGGCGCGTCGTGGAAGCGCTCCACCACCCGGCGGTCCGCTGCCTGAGCCATCCGAAAGGGCGGCTGATCGGGAGGCGGCCGGAGAACGCGCTCGACCTCGACCGCGTGTTCGAGGTCGCGCTCGAGCACGACGTCGCGCTCGAGGTCAACGGGCTGCCCGCGCGGCTCGATCTCAGCGGCGAGCACGTGCGCGAGGCGCTGCGTGCGGGAGTGCGGATCGTCTGCTCCACCGACACCCACTCGGTCGGCGGGTTTCAGAACATGCCACTGGCGGTCCACACCGCGCGGCGCGGGGGCGCGACGCGGGCGGATGTGCTCAACACCCGCCCGCTGAGCGAGCTCTAGTTGCCGTCGGGGTCGACCGTGCCGCTGACGGTCGTGCTGACGGAGACCGAGTAGACCGTCGGCGGCGTGTAGCCGGCGGGAGCGGCGGCGACGGCGGCCTGCCAGGCCTCGACGGCCTCGAGGTACGTCAGGTTGTAGAAGACGTAGCCGCCGATGCTGATCACCGACGTGACGGGCGCGGCGGCCGTGGTCGTGGCCGGGGCGGGCGTGGTGGTGGCGGTCGTCGTCGCGGTA
The DNA here is from genome assembly GCF_000423665.1 of Solirubrobacter soli DSM 22325. GTDB lineage: Bacteria > Actinomycetota > Thermoleophilia > Solirubrobacterales > Solirubrobacteraceae > Solirubrobacter > Solirubrobacter soli. The sequence goes on from NZ_AUIK01000016.1 coordinate 317,309, forward strand.
TTCGTGCGCTTGCCCTGATGCCAGCGGCCCGAAGGAGCGGCGGAGGCGGGGCTCGCGAGGACCGGGACGGCGGCGACGGCGAGGGCGACGACGGCGGCGCGGCGGATGCTGCGGATGGGGTTGTTCATGTCATCAACATCGGCCCGCCGCGGAGGTGACACGACCCTCGAATGTTGATGCTGCTTAACCCGTGGGGCCAGAAACCGCTTGCCGTGTCAGCCCCGCAACAGGCCGGTTTATGGCTTGCTCGAGCGACGTTCGCGGAAGTTGTCGAGCTGCTTGCGGGCCCCTTCCCACCGCGTGTGCGCCTCGGCCATCACGTTGTCCCACTCCTGGCGCACCTCGTCGTCCGGCGGCCGCTGTCCATGGCGGATCTTCTCGAGCTCGTCATGGATCTCGCGGCCGAGCGTCGCGGCCGCGACGACGACGAACATGACGCAGAACAGGGCCGAGATGATCGCCAGCACCGCGCCGAGCACGCCGTAGTGGTCGGCGTACGTGGTGAACTGGCGTGGCACGTAGATCGCGGCACCGAGTCCGTAGATCGCGAGCGCGATCGAGCCGATGATCGCGAACGGTGCGAGTGCGCGGTGCGAGATCCGCTTGGCGCTCAGCCAGTAGGCGCTCCACAGCAGGAAGACGCCGGCGATCGGGACGGTCACGAAGGTGGCGATGACGTCCGGCCCGTCCTGGCCGAGGAAGGCGTGGATCGCTCCGGTCACGAGCGCGTACGCGGCGAAGACGGCCGTCCAGCGCAGTCCGTTGAGCGTGTTGCGGTAGCTGAGCGGCGACAGGTCCCACGTCGACTCGAACACCCGCTGCAGCGTGCGGGTGAAGCTCAGCGCGGCGAGCAGCGCCAGGAGCAGGCCCATGACCGTCACGCTCGCGTCGTCGGCCGGCGTGAACGCGTCCTCGACGGCGCGCGCACCGGCGCCGGTGAGCTCGTAGCGCTTGACGATCCAGTCGGCGATGTCCGTGCCCCACAGGCTCGTCATCACGGTGCCGAGCGCGATGGTCAGCGGGATGGCGGCGGTCAGCCCGCTCGAGGCCAGCGCGATCGCGCGGTCGAAGCCGGCGACCTTCTGGAAGCGGTTGATGACGCGCAGGACGAACGCCGGGCGCAGCCAGAACGTGAGCGTCTTGAAGACGCGCCCCTTGTCGGCCCAGGCGCGCGAGGGCGATGCGTCGGCTGCGGCGCGCCGCGCCATGTGGCTGCGCCCCTCAGTCTCTCCCGAGCGCGGCCTTGCAGTCGGCGATCATGCCTTGCAGCTCCTGCTTGGCGCTCGTCGCCGCGGCCGCCGGGTCGTCGCTGGAGAGCACGACGTCGACCTGGTCGAGGAACGTGTTCCCGCAGTCCTTGATGAACGTCGCGTTCGCCTCGGCGGCCTTCGCGTCCGCCTGCGCCTGGTCGATCTCGGCCTGCGACTTGTCGGCGGCGGTGTTGGCGTCCGCGACGTTCTGCTTGGCCGCCGCGGCGTCCTTCTCCGCCTGCGCGGCCGCGGCCTGGGCGGACTCCAGCTCTTTCTGGGTGGCGGCGAGGTCCGACTGCGTGGTGCCGAGCTCGCTCTGCAGGTCCTCGTAGGCCGTCCGGTAGGAGTCGGCGGCGGCGGTGCCCGCCTCCTTGGCGTCCCCGACCTGGGCCGTGAGGTCCTTGACCTGGCCCTCGAGGTCGGAGACCTGGCCCTGGAGGTCCGTGACCTGCCCGTTCGCGTCGTCGAGGTCGGACTGCAGGCTCACGTTCCAGACGATCAGCGCGATCACGATCACGGCGAGCAGCGCGCTGATCCAGATGAACCAGTTGCGGCGCTTGGGCGCGCTCGGCTCGTCGGCGCTGACGTAGCGGGCGGAGATGGCCGTGGGCGCCTTCTGCGGGTCCGTCGTCGACATGCGCAAACGGTCGGGGGCGGGCGCCGCGCGCGCAAGGATGTCTGCACGTCGCTTTCGGGAGGCGCACGCCCCGCGATAGGCTCGCGGGATGCGACTGGCCCGTGCGCAGGCGATCGTCGAGGACGTCGTGGCGAGCGCGCCCGGTTCGGTGTCGGTGTTCGTCGCCGACACGCACGGTGAGCTGGTGGCGGCGGCGACGATGGACGGCGCTGCGGCGGACACGCGCTTGAACGCGCAGCGGAAGGCCTACACGGCGGCGCGCAGCGACGCGCGCTCGACGCGGGAGCTGGCCGACAAGGTGCGGGACGACCCGGTGGAGCGCGCGAGCTTCGACCCGTTCTTCACGTTCTTCCTCGGCGGTGTGGCGGTGTTCGAGGACGGCGTGCGGGTGGGGGCGGTCGGCGTCAGCGGGCTGCCCGGTGACGTCGACGAGCGGCTGGCGATCGGCGCGATCGAACGGTCAGCCGGTCCGGACGGGTAAGCTGCGGGCCATGGCTCTGCTCGCTTGCTCACTCCTCGCCGTCGTCGTCAGCTTCACGGTCGGCGCCTGGTTCTCAGGTCGCGGCTAACCGCGCCAGCAGCGCGCGCAGCGTCTCGAGCTCGTCGTCGTCGAGCGCGCTGAGCGCGGCGGGCGGCGTGGCGAGGATCTCCTCCGCCTGCCGCGCCAGTTCCTTGCCTTTGCCGGTCGCCTCGACCAGCTTCGCGCGGCGGTCGGTCGGGTGCGGCTTGCGCCGGGCGAGCCCGGTGGCCTCGAGGTCGTCGACGACCACGGTCGCGTTGGGCGCCTCGATTCCCATCGCGTCGGCGAACTCGCGCATCGACATCGGGTTGCGCGCCAGGCGGCGGATCGCGCGCGAGCGTCCGAAGCTCATGCCCAGCGCGTCAGAGACCTCGCGCCGGCGGGTGTTGTCGAGCACGAGGTCCGACATCAGCAGCCAGACCTCACGTGCGGCATCGGCGCTCATGCGCCCGCAGCCTACGCGACCTCCGGATTGAGGGCGGACGCCTTCGCCCACGGCGTCGTCGCGACGAGGCCGAGCACGAGGACGAGCGCGCCGCAGCCCGTGAGCGTCCACCAGCTCGCCGCGCCGACGGCGCCGACGATCGCCACCCCGAGCGTCATCCCCACCTGGCGCGACGTGGTGGCCGTCGCCGCCGCCACACCCGCCTGGGCGCGCGGCATCCCCGACACGGCGGTGTTCGTGATCGGCGCGTTGACGAACCCGAGGCCGAGCCCGAAGACGACATACGCCGCCACGAGCCATCCCAGCGGCGTCGTCGTGTCGAGCCCGACGAGCATCGCGCACGCCACCACGAGCGCGACGCCGGCGATCGCGAGCGGGAGCCGCGGGCCGTGCCGCCCCACCATGCGGCCGGACAGCGGCGATGCCACAACGGTCATCAGTGCCATCGGCGCCGTCGCGAGCCCTGCCTGCACCGGCGTGAGCCCGCGCGTCTGCTGGAGGAACAGCGTGTTCAGGAACAGGAACCCGCCGAAGGTGGCGAACGCGGCGATGCTGATGACGATCGCCGACGAGAACGGCACCGAGCGGAAGAACCGCGGACCGACGAGCGGGTCCTCGCGGCGCGGCTCGTAGCGCAGCAGGCCGACCAGCGCCGCGCCCGCCGCGGCCAGCGCGCCGACGATGAGCGGCGAGCCCCAGCCGCGCTCCGGCGCCTCGATGATCGCGAACGTGAGCCCGGAGAGCAGCACGATCACGAGGCCTTGGCCGACGGGGTCGAAGCGGCGCGGGCGCTCCGCCCGCGACTCCGGGAGGAAGCGCAACGCGAGGACGATCGCCGCGACGCCCACCGGCACGTTGATCCAGAAGATCGCCCGCCAGTCCAGCGCGGAGACGAGCGCGCCGCCGACGACCGGGCCGAGCGCCATCGAGAGCCCGAACACGGCGCCCCAGACGCCGACCGCCTGCGCCCGCTCGCGCGGGTCGGTGAACGTGTTGGCGATGATCGACATCGCGACCGGGTTGAGCATCGACCCGCCCACCGCCTGCAGCGCCCGGAACGCGATCAGCCACTCGACGGTCGGCGCCAGGCTGCACAGCAGCGACGCGACGGTGAACACCGCCAACCCGAGCGCCAGCACCCGCCTGCGGCCGAAGCGGTCGGCGGTCGAGCCGGCGAGCATCAGCAGGCTCGCGAGCACCACGGTGTACGCGTCGATCGTCCACTGCAGGCCGCTGACGCCGGCGTCGAGGTCACGCCCCAACGACGGCAGCGCGACGTTCACGGCGGTGATGTCGAGCCCGACGATGAACAGGCTCATGCAGCAGATCGCCAGGACTCTTACTTGCTTCGACATAATAGTTATTGAAGCATAACTGTTAATAGAACAAGAAGGGCCACCAGTTCTTCATCGGGCGCCCGTCGTCGTCGAGCGCGGTGTTGTCGAGGCCCGGCATGTTCTGGCGCCAGTAGACGACCCAGCGGCCCATGCAGTCCGGCGCGAGCTCGCGGAACGCCTCCAGCGCCGCGGGCGTCCACGGGCGCGCCTCCGACCCCGCCTGCCGCCAGGTCTCGATGGTCGACCGCACGGGGCCTGCGCCGTCGAGGTCGTAGTCGAAGCGCCCGTTGGGCATGAAGTGCACGTTCCCGCCGGCGGGGACGTAGTCCTCGACCCGGTGCTTGCGCCAGCCCCGCCGGTACTGCAGCGTGCACGGGGACGGGTACTCGACGTTGACCGGGCCCTTGAGGTAGAGCGACTCGAACGGCATGCCGTAGCGGCGGTCGAGATCGAGCATCGCGTACTCGCGGAAGTAGCGCTCGTAGTAGGGCAGCGCGCCGCAGGTCGCCATCCGCTCGAGCGAGTGGCCGAGGCTCTCCATCGCGCAGCCGATCCCGCGGGCGAAGTTGACGAACAGGATCCGCAGGCTGCGGCCGATCCACGGCGCGTGATGCTCGCCCGAGTTGCCCGCGTGGTACTCGACGCCGACCGGGTTCCAGGCCGTGTCGTAGCGGCGCTTGACCTCGACCGTCTCCCACGGCGCGCTGCGGTCGGTGTGATCGGCGAGCAGCCACACCTCGTTCACCAGGCCGCGCTCGGTCAGCTCCTCCAGCCGGAGCCCGTCGTGCAGCGGCAGCTCGTGCAACGCGGCGTAGTCGAAGCCGATCCCGTCGGTCGCCCGGGGAAAGCGCGCCGAGTTGCGGTCCAGCCTGCCGGCGGGCTCGGTCAGGTCGGTGATGCCCACGAGCTCGTAGTCGAGGAACGGCGGCGCGGCGGGGTCGCGGTAACCCTGCCAGCGCGACGACTCGCGCAGCGCCACGCACAGCCAGTCGAGCTGGGCGCGCGCATCAGCCTCGCGCAGGCCGTGGACGAAGTTCACCGCCAGCACCCGCGGACGCATCAGCCGGATGGCGTCGTGGTTGGCGATCAGCCACGGGTCCGAGTTGGCTGCGCTCTCGTCGTTCGGCCAGATCATCGACGAGCGCCTACGTGCCAGAACCGCAGGTCGTGTCGAAATGGCGGGTGCGCCGTTCGTTCGCCAGACATGGACATCATCGTCACAGAGTTCATGACCCTCGACGGGGTCGTTCAGGCGCCCGGTGGCCCGGGCGAGGACACCGACGGCGACTTCGCCCACGGCGGCTGGTCGCGGCCCTATTTCGACCCCGAGACGATGGGCGGCGCGTGGGACGGCGTGATCCAGCGCTCGGACGCGATGCTCTTCGGACGGCGCACCTGGCAGACGGCGGCGGACGCTTGGCCGAGCCAGAGCGGTGACCCGTTCTCGGACCGCATCAACGCGATCACCAAGTACGTCGCCTCGCGGACGCTGACCGAGGCTGACATGACCTGGAACGGCTCGAAGCTCCTCGCCGGCGATGCCGTCGCCGCCGTCCGCGAGTTGCGCGAGCGCGAGGGTCGCGGGATCTTCGTCCTCGGCAGCGCCACGCTCGCCGCGCAGCTCGCCGAGCACGACCTCGTCGACGAGTACGTGCTGATGATCGAGCCGATCCTCGTGGGCGGCGGCAAGCGCGTCTTCCCGGCCGACGGCCGCGCGCGCGAGCTCGATCTGGTCTCCGTGCAGACCGCCAAGACCGGCGTTCTGGTCTGCACGTACCGCGTGCGCTGAGGCGGCGGTTACTCTGTCCCTGGGACGGGACAGAGACATGCTTTTGCATCTCACCGCGGTGCTGGCGCTCGCCGTGGCCGTGCTCTACGGCTTCATCGGCCTCTACGTCGTCCCCAAACTCGCGCGGATCGCGGACCGGACGAGCGGCCTCCTGCGCGCCGCGCAGTACGGCGCGGCGGCGTTCTTCGTCGGCTGCGCGATGACCCACATCGCGCTCGCCGAGCACATGCTGGCGGTGCCCGAGCTGATCAAGGGGCACGAGTGGGCGCACCTCGCGCCGCACATCCTGCAGGTGTTCGGCGGCGCGACGTTCGCCCTGATCGCGTGGCGCAAGCTCGACGTGCGCCTGCAGACCAAGGACGAGGCGCGCTACGAGGCCGAGAGCGAGCGGCTGCGCGAGCAGCTCGAGCGCAGCCAGCGGCTCAACGGGCTCGGCCAGCTCGCGGGTGGCGTCGCGCACGACTTCAACAACCTGCTCGCCGTGATCGGCGGGTACGCGCGGATGCTCGACAAGCGCCTGGCGGACAACCCGGAGCTGCGCCTGCAGGCGGGTGAGATCGTCGCGGCGGCCGACCGCGGGGCGGAGCTGACCCGCCAGATGCTCGTCTTCAGCCGCGGCACCGCGCCCGAGATCCAGACCAGCGACCTCAACCGCGCGATCGAAGGCTCCGAGACCCTGCTCCGGCGCGCCGCGGGCGAGCTCGTCGAGCTGCGGCTGATCCTCGCGCGCGACGCGCCCGCGGTCGGGCTCGGGCGCGGGCGCATCGAGCAGATCCTGCTCAACCTCACGCTCAACGCGCGCGACGCGATGCCCGACGGCGGCAAGCTGACGATCCGCACCGACGTCGACGACGACGTCGTGCGACTGACGGTGCTCGACACCGGCGAGGGCATGCCCGAGGAGGTCAAGGCGCACGCGTTCGACCCGTTCTTCACCACCAAGGCCGAGGGCGAGGGCACCGGCCTCGGGCTCTCGGTCGTGTATGGCATCGTCGAGCGGGCGGGCGGGAACATCGACCTCGACTCGAGCCCGGGCATGGGCACGTGCTTCGCGATCGACCTCCCGCGCGCGCACGGCGCCGCGGCCGAAGCGCCCAAGACGAACGGCACGGCCGGAAGCCTGCGCGGCGTGACCGTGCTCGTCGTCGATGACCAGGAGGCGGTGCGCGAGCTCACGGTCAAGATCCTCCAGCAGCACGACGCCCACGTGGTCGGCGCCGCCAACGGGGAGGAGGCGCTCACGCTGCTCGCCCAGCACGAGGAGGCGATCGACGTCGTCGTCACCGACATCGTGATGCCAGGGATGTCAGGCACCGAGCTCGCTCGCCGGCTGCGCGGCGAGCGGCCGGGCCTCCCGCTCGTCTACTTCTCCGGCCACATCGGCGACGTCGACCGCCCGGACGACGGCCCGCTGGTGGAGAAGCCGTTCACGCCGGAGGCGCTCGTGTCGGCGATCGGCGACGTCCTCCCGGCGCGGCTCTTGAACTGATCGACATCGTGGTGGGATGGCCGAAGTCGCTTCCTCCTGCAGGGGTTGGGCTCAGAGCGCGGCGAGTTCTCCTGGCGACAAGCTGTCCAGGCCTAGCGTCTTGAGCGTCCTGGCCCCCTGCGCACGGAAGTCGCGCGCGAGCACGACTGACGCGATCGTGATCACGGAGTCGATCACGGGCGTAGGGACGTCGAGCCGGGCGGCGAGATCGGCCATGAAGACCAGTGAGTAGCCGACATCCTCGGTCAGATAGCGGTGGTCGAGCTCACTTTGCGCCTTGATGCCGAGGAACCCGGGTGCGGTGCTGTAAGCGGTTGAGTAGTTGTGTTCGCGCATGTACCCCTGCCGGACGCCGATGGCGGGCTCGGACAGGACCGAAACGCCGAGCGCGCGGGCGATCGCGAGCCGCTCGTGGTCAACCGCCTCGATCAGCCGGCCGACGCTCTCGGTCACGCCCTCCTCGTAGAACAGGAAGTCGCCCTTCGTGCGCTCGAGCAGCCCCGCGTTGAGCAGCGTCACCGCGGGATGGATGACCGGGTTGCCGTTCTGCAGCGTGGTCTGGAACACGCTCGCGGCCTTCTCGACGGCGGGCCAGACGTCCTTGACGAGCTCGTACAGCCGATCAGTCCCGCCGCGCGGCAGCCCCGCGAGATACACGTCGGTCGTGAGCTTGAGGTAGACGTTGACGACGCCCGGGTCCGTGACCCGCACCGCGTAGGGCAGCGTGCTGGTCTCGCCGACGACGATCCGGTCGTCGTCGAGTTCCAGCCCGGCCGCGCGCTTGAACGCGATCGCCCCGGCGCACGACCCGGGGCAGACCAGCACAGCCATCCCGGCGGTCAGGTAGCTCGCGGCGACTTCGGCGAGCGCCTCAGTCGCGTACGTCGGCGCGACCACGATCACGAGCTCGGCACCGTCCAGCGCCTCCTCGACGTCGTGGCCGGAATACCGGATCGACGCGAAGCCCTCCAGATCGCCGCCCGCGCTGATCCCGCCCGCCGCCTTGACCGCGACCACGTTCGTCCCGAACTCAGGCGTCGCGTACAGGGACACCTCGTGGCCATGCTGGGCGAAGTCGAACGCCGCCGCGACCCCTCCGTTACCCGCTCCCAGAACCGCCACCCGCATCACGACCTCCCGGAGTAGACACCCACCCTAGATCGCCTTCGGCATCGGTGCAGCCCACCGCCTGCACCTCAGGCAGTGGACGATCCGCCGGGTACTCCACGCGACCACATCGGCGAGGATACGGCGGACCAGCTCGCAAGACGGCGTAGGTGTTGGCGTCGGTGGTGTCGCGCACGGGCGTTCATGGCGTACGTGCCCGGGGGCTGATCGTCATGCCCTGCACGGGCGCCGGCCGCCGATGATTCCGGCCAGCATCGGGCTTGCCTTGCCGCGCGTCCGGATGTAGCCGGCGTCGACACCGACGTCGTCGCCCCGCACCGCACCCACGCGGCACAAAGAGCCACTCGTCCGCGATCAGCGCCGGGTGTCCGGAAACCTGGGCACGCCGCGGGCCCTACGAGGTCCCGCCCAACGTCGGTTACCAACTAGCCTGCGCTTGACGCCATCGCGGCGGCTACGGCGTCAGCCAGCCGGGCTCTGTGACCAACTCGCTCGGGTTGATCGAACCTCCATCGAGATCGAGGGCGAACGCGTCCCGTTCGAGGCATACGGAGCAGCGGCAGGACGCTGGGTGGGACTCGGCCCTTGGCGGACGTTCGCGGTCTTCGTCCACGCGATCGACATCGGCCCCGAGCGCGTTCGGTTGCGCATCACCCAGCGCGCTTACTGAGGGAGAACCGAGATCACGTCGACGTCTCGCCCCGCTTCTCGACGGAACGAGCAGCGCGACCGAGCTTACGGCCACTCCGCTGTGGTGATCGCGGTCAGGTTCATGCCGACGACGAACGCGATGGTCATCATCGGCGCAGGTTTGCGCCGCTGCAGGCCTTGGCATCGCCAACACGATCGCGCCCTGACGCTCATGGCGCCCGTAGCTTGGTGCGGGCGCCGGTCTTCAGCCACAGCTCGCACCCGCTCATCAAGGGTGGCCCGGTGATGTCGGACAACTTCTGGCGCTCAGGCCTGATGACCTCGACCGGGACTCCGAGCGACTCGATCCGCCGGGCCAGATCACGTCGAAGCCTGCTCGATGTGCGATTGGGAAGCGTCGAGATGATGATCCGGTCGTACGCGTTCGTTGCGACGAGATTTCGTACCGCTGCGAACGGGTCCCCGAGCGTGCCGGTCAGTCCCGTCACCGGACCACCGGCCGCGCGTTCGAGTAGCGAAAGTGCGAACTCGAGCGTCCAGTCGGGATGCTCGGCCCTGGGCGCATCGGGGATCAGAACCGAGAAGGCCGTCGGCTGCCGACGCGCGTATCGCCTCACCGCAGCGACGAGATCGGGCGTGGCGGCGGTGCGGTTGGCGACGACCAAGACGCGCAGCGGCAACACCGCGAGATCGACGTTGTCGCGGCCGACGCTCACGAGACCCACGATACGAGGCTCGAGCGCAATCAGGCCCGTGGCGGTAAGCACCTCGTACGAGGACCACCGACGTCACAGGGGCACGGTCCTCGGCGCGCGTCCGTGAGCGCCGCGAACGCCCGATGGTCGCCCCCACGGGCTCGGATCAGAGCGCTCTCGTTCACGAGCGAAGTCTGGCATCGCGGTCACGACCATTGCGACACCACCGCTGCTCGAAATTCGTCGGCGAGTTTCGCCCACAGGCCGGGTCAGAACCGCAACAGGCAAATTCGTGAAAGGAGGCGCACATGCTGCATCCCGCTCTCGCTCAAGCGCTCGCCACCGCTCACATCGAGGACCTCCATCGCGCGGCCGCTCGCAGGCGGGCGATCCGCTTCGCCCGTCCCGTCGCGCACCAGCCACACCCGTACCCGAGAACGGTCGAGAACCCGCCACTCCTTCCCGAGGTGGTGCTCGACACCGACGTCCAGGACAACTCGCTCGACCTTGACGGCACGACCTTCTCGTGGCGAAAGCGACAGCCGACGCCTCACGGTCGGGCGCACAGCGGAGCTGCCCAGACGCGAGGTGATGCACCACACGGGTGCGCCGACGTGATGTGACGGCGCCGAAGATCTCGGAGGAGTCGCCGGTGCTGACCGCCGTGCGGCAACCGCCGTTGGCTCACGCCGCGGCGTCGGTGGTGTCGAGCGCGAGGGAGGACGAGAGGTCGCGGTAGGCATCGATCTGTGCCTGGCGTTCGGCGAGCTTGTCTTCTGCTTGGGCGATCGCGTCGGCGCCGGCGATGAAGCGAAACGGCGGCTGCGGCGCACCGGCAAGGGTCACCAGCGCCTGGGCGAGCTTGGCCGGGTCGCCGCCCTGCTTGCCGTTCATGCCGTCCCAGAACTCGCGCTGGGCGGCGTTGCGCTCGGCGTAGTCCTCGATCGACGCCGGCGCGTAGTTCGTGGACTCCTGGGTGAGCAGTTCGGTGCGGAAGAAGCCTGGGTTGACGACGGTGGTGCGGATGCCGAACGGCTCGATCTCGGGTGCGAGCGACTCCATCCAGCCGTCGACGCCGAACTTCGACGCCGCATAGGCGCTGCCGTACTCAAAGCCCGCGAACCCGGCCGAGGAGGAGATCGTGATCACGTGTCCGGCGCGCTGGCTGCGCATGACCGGCAGCACCGCGCGGGTGACGTTCATCGGGCCGAGCAGGCTGACGGCGAACTGGCGCTGCATCTGTTCGGGCGTGAGCTCCTCGAAGAAGCCTGCGTAGAAGCTGGCCGCGTTGTTGACCAGCACGTCGACGGTGCCGAAGCGTTCGACCGTCGCCTTGACCGCCGCGGCGATCTGCTCGGGGTCGGTGACGTCGAGCGCGAGCACGAGCAGGTTCTGGGCGTCGCCGAGCGCGTTGGCGACGGTGTCGGGGTTGCGGCCGGTGGCGACCACGTTGTGTCCGGCGGCCAGTGCGGCGTTGGCGATGTCGACGCCCAGGCCGCGGCCGGCGCCGGTGATGATCCATGTCCTGGTGTCAGTCATGCCCCAAAGAAAGCGCCCGCCGGCGCGCAGTGGGAGTCTCTGATGACCCAGGTACCGGCAGTACCTCCCACTCCGCAGCATCCCGATCTAGGCTCGGAGTCGTGGACACCAGGGACGAGATCCGCGAGTTCCTGACCTCGCGCCGGGCGAAGATCACGCCGCAGCAGGCCGGCCTGCCGGTCTTCGGCGGCACCCGCCGCGTCCCAGGGCTGCGCCGCGAGGAGGCCGCGATGCTCGCCGGTGTCAGCGTCGACTACTACACGAAGATGGAACGCGGCGACCTGCGCGGCGTCTCCGAGGGAGTGCTGGAGGCGCTCGCCCGGGGGCTTGGGCTCGACGAGGCCGAACGAGCGCACCTGTTCGACCTCGCTCGCGCGTCCGGGCCGATCTCTACCGCGCGCCGCCGCCACGGCGCGGCGCAGCGCGTGCGGCCGAGCGTGCAGCGCATCATCGACGCGATGACTCACGCGCCCGCGTTGGTGCAGAACCGGCGCGGAGACGTCCTGGCTGCCAACCGGCTCGGCTACGCGCTCTATTCCGAGATGGACCTCGCACCCGGGCGGCCGGCCAACCACGCCCGCTTCGTCTTCCTCGACCAGCGCTCGGAGCGCTTCTTCGTCGAGTGGGACCGCGTCGCCGACGACACCGTTGCGATGCTCCGCACCGAAGCCGGCCGCAACCCCCAAGACCGCAACCTCAGCGACCTCGTCGGCGAACTCTCCACCCGCAGCGACCAGTTCCGCACCCGCTGGGCCGCGCACAACGTCCGCGCCCACCAGACCGGCGCCAAGCGCTACCACCACCCCGTCGTCGGCGACCTCACCCTCACCTACGAGATCCTCGAACTCGCCGCCGACCCAGGGCTGGACCTCCTCGCCCTCAGCGCCGAGCCCGGCACCCCCTCCGACGACGCACTCAACCTGCTCGGAAGCTGGGCGGCCACCACCGAGCACGCCGCCGACCAGGCCTGACACGGCGCAGCGAGGAGTCGGAGCACCCCGTACCGCGCTGCTGCTTGAGGCACAAGCGAAAGTGTCGCTTCTCGACGGCCCGCCGGCGTGCGGTTTCGACGCAAGCGCATCGCGATCACGGCGCTCGCCGGCGAGTCGCGACCTCGTCCATCCAGCCGAAGAAGTCCGGCAGAACCTCTTCAAGCGAGGCGAGCCCCTCGAAGCGACGCTCCTCCACGCCCATCACCCCGACGACGTCGGACCACGCGGACGCGCCGTCCAGCGTGGCTCTCAACCGGACCTGGCGGCTCGGCCTGGACTCCCCGTCGATCAATAGCTCGGAAAGCGGGTGGCTACACAGCCGGGCGCCGCTCAGCAACTTCTCCTCACGCCGCGTGCCAGCACCTCGACGAACTCGTCATGAAAAACGAGGAGGTGATGGTGGGTGTCCACGAGCATGGTGTCGCCACGGCCCCACTCGTACCCGGCGCCGTAGTGCTCAGCCTCGTACGCGTGCCGGTCACGCAACCACGCCGACGGGCGGATCAGCGCTAGGGCCGGAACCCACTGTTGCCCCTCAGGCGGCTCATACGGGCAGTGCTCACCGCGTGACATCCGCACCGCGTCGAGACCTTCGAACGAGGCCACGACCGTCGCCTCGCCGCTCGCAAGGTAGCCCGGGGAGACAGCTCCGCGAACACGAGGACGGCGAGCGCGAACTTCTCGGTCGTCTCGGCGAGTACCGACCGGCCTCCTGACTTCGTCGAATGAGAGCACAGAGGTCCACGCGTACCGCCTGGGCGAGCGTCTCCTGTTGGGTTGATTTGCGATCGACCCGGCTAGGCGGCGAGTTGTCCTCGACGGTGTCGTCGCCCTACTCGTCTGGATGCGTCCCGACGCGGCGCATGACGAAGCGAAGTACCTGGAGGACGACGATCACCGCCACGGCCCCGATGACGAACCCCTGCACCGACGCGCCGTCGGCACCGAATACGAGGGCTCCCAGGGCGGCGCCGACGAGGATGCACACGGCCAGCAGCACATCGTCGAGCAGCGTGCGTTGCATGAATGGCGGCAACTTGCGCCAAGGCGATCTCATGACGCACGCTACCTCGGCGCCTCGCATGTGAGCAATCAGGACTTCGCCCTGACCTTTCGGCCGCTTCGCTCATTCGGGGCGCTGCGGACCACGGCTGTATCGCAGCGCACATCCTTCGAGGGTGCTGGCGCGAGCATGGCGGCGATGAGTTTTGTCGATGTCGCGGGTCTCAGTTCGAGAACCCGTACGTCCAAGGAGGACCGCGCGATGTCGCAGCAACCCCAGATCGAGCACCGTGGCGCGCAGCTCTACGCCGCAATCCCGGCCGAAGTCACGATGGAAGGCTTGGCCGGCGCCGTTGATCACGGGTTTCCGGAGCTGTTCGGCTGGCTCGCCGAGCACGCTCTCAACCCCGCTGGAGCGCCGTTCATCCGCTACCTCAAAGTCGACATGGGCGCCGAGTTGGAGATCGAGTTGGGAGTTCCCGTCGCCGCCGAGCCGACGGGCGACGAGCGCGTCCGCGCCGGCGTGCTCCCGGCCGGTCGCTACATCACGATGGTGCATGTCGGGCCCTACGACGGTCTCGTGCAGGCCAACGCCACACTGCAGCAGTGGGCGCACGAGCGAGGGATCAGCTGGGAGATGGATGACGACTCGAGGTGGCGCGGGCGCGTCGAGCGGTACTTGACGGACCCTGCTCAACAGCCCGACCCGTCCGGCTGGGAGACGGAACTGGCGTACCTAGCCGCCGACGATTGATCACGGCTCAACGGGACACCGACGGCTACCGCGTGTCGGTCATGCCGCGACGCCGAGGCGCCCGGCGAGGGGTTGGACGCTGAGTTCCATCAGGAACGCGAGTTGGTCTGACGGCAGCCAGGTCCGCATCGTCGCGATGACGCTCGCTCGTGCCGCTTGGGGGTCGTGCCAGTCGGCATCGCGCACGGCCCCGAGCATGGTCTCGATGTAGCGTTCCTGCCAGTCGAGGACCTCCAGTCCTGACGGATCGCCGTGCCCAGGGTGCAGCGTCGTCGCGGGCGCGAGTTCCTCACGGAGCCGGCGGATGCTCGCGAGCCATGGCTCGTAGAACCCGTCGGCGAGATAGCAGTGCGTGCGGTCGTAGGCGATATCGGCGGAGAACACGCGCTGGGGCTCGCGCGTCAGCGTCCAGATCGAGTCGGCAGGCGACTCCGAGGGCCCGAGGTCGGTGACCGTCAACGCGATGTCGCCGAGCTCGATCGTCTCGCCGTCCTTGACGACGTCCGTCGGGAACGCGCGCTCCGCGGGCCACTCGTCGCCGATCATCGGCCGCAGGATCTGCTCCTTGACCGGGTCGTCGCGGCGGATGACCTCGTGCACCCGCTCGGTCGCGAACACCGGCACGTCACGACCGGCGACGAGCTCGACCAGGCCGCCGTAGTGATCGGGGTGCGCGTGGGTGAGCACGACGCCCAGGAGCGGCTTGCCGAGCGCGTCGGCGAGCGCGCGCACACCTAACCCGCCGGTGACCGTCAGCGTCGCGTCGACTCCGACGATGCCGTCGGAGCCCTCGATCAGGTACGCGTTCACGGGCGTGTTCGCGACCTCGGATCGGTATCGATGCACGAGCAGGGAAGCCATACGACGACGCTAGGGACATGGGAACCGATCGACAAGTAGGCACCTTTTGGTGCCTACTTGTCGTACGATCGTGACATGGACGAGTCACTGACCGCTCAGCCGAACGTGCTTGATCAGCACTGCGAGTCGCGGCAAGCGCTCGACCGGATCGCCGACAAGTGGACGTGCCTGGTCGTGTACGCGCTCGTCGACGGCCCGCGGCGTCACGGCGAACTGCGGCGAGCGATCGACGGCATCTCGCAGAAGATGCTCACCCAGACGCTGCGCAGCATGGAGGCCGACGGCCTCGTGCTCCGCACCGTCCTCGATCGCGTGCCTCCCGCCGTGGAGTATCGCCTGACGCCGCTCGGCGAAACGCTCAAGGACCCGCTCGTGGCGATCTGCCGCTGGGCGATGGAGCACCTGCCCGAGTTGCAGCAGGCCCGCCGAACCGCCGCTCGCTGACCACCGACTCGGTCGAGCGCAGCGAGGTCGAGCCGCTCAGAGGGTACGGCCGGGTCCGAGATGTACACGGTCAGCGAGGAGCAGATCGCGACCGCTCGCCAGCCATCGTCGCCACCCCTCGAGCTCACAGTCACGCGACCTCGCACCGCAGACCAGTAGTACAGGCGACTCAATTTGAGCTTGCGTAGCACCAACCAACACGACGTCAGTCGTGGTGTTGGTCTACTTCAGGCGCCGCTCCCGTCAGCCCGTACTTACGGTTCCAGCGGTCAAGATCGGTGACCTTGGCGTGGCCATACAAGACGCGGCGCAACCTGGTGCGCACGCTGAGCTGGACACGCCGCCCCGGTGCCAGAGGGCAATCGAGCCGAGCCAGCGCCTCGCGATCTACCCGCCACTCGACGCTGTCGTGCGCGGGTATGACCTCCGGAACTCCCTCCAGCCCGGGTGACATCTCATACGAGTAGCTGAACTTATTGCGGTCCCAGTAGACGCCAAGCCGAAATCCCACGACGCGGACGTCGTAGTCACTTGGATTGGTGATCGTCGCCTCGACCGCCTCGGCGGTCGAGGTCCACCACGCCTCGCATGCGACGTCTAAGCCGCCTCGACGCTCGAGTCGCGCCTGCCGCCACGTGTAGACCTGCCAGCAGAGCGCAAGAGTCGCAACGATCGCCGCGTAGAGCGCCACTGGGTCCACGACGCGACTCTACGCAATCGGGCTACCGCCGTGGGGGGCGATCGCGCGCTCCCACAGGGTCGTTGATTGGCGAGTCGCGCGAAGCGCCGATCGCGTCAGCCACGTACGAACTCGTGTCGCCCCGCTCAGGCGGGAGTGCGGCGCTGCTACGAGCCGCATCAGATGCGTTACGCGCACCGGCCGACCGCAGCAGGTCCAGAGCGTGTTGACTGAACGCCGGCCACGCCAGCGCATCGAGATCGTCCTGCCGCCGGGAGGAGTAGCTGGTCTGCTCGTCAGGAGCGGGGATGTTGCTCATGCGCCTCCTTCAGCATGGAGGTCGGCGCGTTCGCGACAGTGCCTGACCTCGGGTGCGTCCCCATTGGTGCCGGATGCGGTCTGTGCAGAGTCCGCACGGATTTCACGAACGACAGACGCGCGCGGACGGTCGCGAAATGCTGCCTTCTCGGGAGCTACTCATCTGTTGCACACCTCGCCTGCGCCCATCTAGCGTCGACACCGCCGTGTGGAAATGCATCTTCGCTCCCGCGGCGTTGCTGATCGGGTGCGCCGTCTGCGCCGCTGCGCATGCCACACCCGCGGCCGCCGCGTTGCCCCCCGGGTACTCGGTCGTCGCCGACGAGTCCGGTGCCACGACCTCGGGTCCGCTGGGCGGGAGCGGGTCGCTCTCAGGGAGCGGCCAAGGCAACGTGAACTACGGGTATGCGCGCGAGTGCGCGCCGAGCCAGGACGGCGGTCCGTTCTCCGTCGGACGGTACCCGCCCGCCACGTGCGATCAGCTCGGAAGGCCATTCAATCCCACAGGCTCGCCGGAGCAGCCGAGCGGATTCTGGTTTTCCGGCAACGCCAACTGCTCCAACGCCGGTCGGCCGTTCTCGGGCGCGACCTTTACCTGGCACGCGCAGTTGCCGCAGTCCGGCCGGTGGCACGTCGATGTGTACATCCCCACGTGGACGTCGTACGGGTTCGGCGATCAGTACACGATGACATCGGCCGACGGCCAGTTCCAGAACTCGGGGTTCAATCAGCAGGCCGATCACGGTCGCTGGGTGAACCTGTTCGGCGCCTATCAGTTCACCGCCAACGTGGACTACACCGTCCAATTGGCATCGATCGACCAGGCTGATTCCAGCTGTCACTATCAGATGGCGGACGAGATGCGGTGGGTCTACGAGGGCTCAGCGACGACGATCCCGGCCAATGTCGCCCCTCCGTCGATCGCCGGGAGAGCGAAAGAGGGCGAGACGCTCGCCGAATCGCACGGAAGTTGGACGAACGAACCAGCCTCCTATCAGATCCGCTGGAAGGACTGCGACGCCTCAGGCAGGAATTGCGTGCCGATCCCGGACGCGACCGGGCAGTCCTACACGCTCACGGCCAGCGATGTGGCGCACACGGTCGTCGTCGAAGAAACCGCGACCAACTCCAGTGGATCCGGCGCGCCCGCGACATCCGCGGCAACCGGGATCGTCGCGGCGGCCCCGACGGTCGTCGTCGGCAGCGGAACCGGTGGCGGCGATGCCAATGGAGGTGGTAGTGGTGGTGGCGGTCCAGGCGTCAACCTGGCACGCCTCAAGTACGTCTTCAAGAGCACGCGAACGTGGACGACGTTCAGCACGCTCACCGTCAGCCGGATTCCCGCCGGTGGCACCGTGCGCGCTACTTGCGACGGCCACGGGTGTCCGCGCAAGGCCTTGCAGGTCGCCGGGAGGCACACGGTGTCGCTAAGACGGTTCGTCGGCCGCCGGCTTAGACCCCGTGCCAAGGTCCGCATCGCCGTATCAGCTCCGGGCCTGCAAACGAAACACTTCACGCTGACCGCGCGAGCCGGAAAACCCCCGAGGCTCTCGTGAACCCGACGAGCGGCCGCGCAAACCACGCTCGGCAGCCTCACATCGGCGTATCGGGAGACCGATGGCCCCGTTCTACGTAGCGCTCGGCATTCTGGGCGCCTTCTGCATCATCGCCGCAGCCTCAAACGGCAAATTGCGTCCCGAGGTGGCAGGGCACAAACTCCCTGCCTCGCCACCCCTCTCGAACCCCGAGCGAGTCATGCTCCTCGTCGTCGGCGTCGTGTTCTTCGCGGTCGCCGTGGTCATGCCACAGATCAAGCCGGGACGAGCGTCGCCCACCACAGCGGGACCCACAGCCGGGCCTCCCGTAGGCACGACTCCAACGCCGGTCACCACCGTTCTCCCTGCGCACCCCGTCTATCTCAGGCATCTGCGCCCGCAATCAGGCGACGAGCCGACGCGCGGGGACACCCAAATCGGCGACCGTGACTTCCCCAACAGCATCTTCTATAAGGATGTCCCTAGCAACGAGTCGAACGCGTCCGCGTGCCAGCACGTAGCCGACCCGACCTGTCGAGGGACGGGCTACACCTTGGCGGCCGCTCGATACCACCGGTTCTCGGGCATGCTCGGCGTCACCGGATGCCCCGACGACACCGCTACCTGGTCGTTGATCGTCGACGGCGATGTCGTCCGGACGCACACCGTCCCAATCGACAACGCACCTCACCGGGTGTCGGTCGCCCTGCCTCACGGCAACGATCTCGAGCTCGTCGTGAGCAGTTCGGGATTCTCGGGCGCCGCGTGCGGCAGTGTGGACATCGTGTGGGGCGATGCACGGCTCAGCTGAGCGGCCGCGGAGCAGTCGTCTCGGTGTGTTGTGTGCGCAAGCCGCGGACACGCTCAGGCCAGGCGACGCCACCCGACATGATCGGCAAACCGCGCGTACACGCGGACTGACCCAGGTGCGTGTTCTGATTGCGCCTCGGACGCGCGGGCCGGCTACACGGCCGGCACTTCGAGGTTGTGGCGGAGTCGATCGTGGTAGTGGGCGAATTGCCGGCTCATGACCCGGGCGACGATCGGGCCGGCGAGCCGCATCGGGCCTCGTAGCGCGCCCTCGGCGACGAACAGCACGCGCGTCCCGGTCTCGGTGGCGGTGAAGGTCCACGTCCCGTCGATCGGTTGCGGGCCTTCCACGACCTTGACGCGGAGCCGGTGTGGTCGATCGAACTCCGCGAACTCGGCGATCTGCTGGAACTCGCGCATGCCCGGTGGCTTGGTCCACTCGCGCACGCGGTAGCCCTGCCGCGGCGGCCCCGCGGTGAGTGCCTCGACGCGGGTCTTGGACGTCTGCCAGTCGCGGAGGGTTCGCACGTCGGTGACGTAGTCGAACACCGCCTCCGGCGGGCAGGCGATCGTGAAGGTCTGGGTGATCCGCATCAGCTGCTCCGGGCACGCTGAAACCGGGGCGACCGTACCAGTTCGACAACGTCGCCATCGACCGTCGTCACGCCGAGGTCGCGAAGGGCCGACACGCGGTGGTGCCCGTCGCTGAGCCAGTAGCGCCCGTCGACCCGGTACACCGTCACCGGCGGCACGGGGTCGCCGCGTCGATAGGCCAGCCAGAGTGGCTTCCAGCGGGCGGCTGCGCTCCGGTCAGGCCGAAACTCACGGTCGAATTGCCGGGCCTTGGCCGGCTCGACGGTCCCTGCGATCGCGTCGAGCTCGATCGCCTGCACGCCGACCGCGCGGGTCGTCCAGCCCGGCGAGAGGTCGAGGACCTCCAGCGGGGCGGAACGCCGACGCCGACGCCGACGCCGGCGCACGAGGCGCTCGAAGTGCTCCTGGGCGTCGGCGGCCGATGAGGCCGGGGAGAGGCGGTCGAGTGCGAGCAGCGCAGCGGCGAAGAGCCCGATGATCGTCAAGGTGCTGCTCAATCGGATCATCGCGAGCGAAGCGATGGCGATGAGGGCGATGCGCATGGTGGCCGTCATCGCGGTTCGAGGACGATGCGTCCGCCGCGGAGCGGCACGAGCACGATCCCGCGCCGGCCGACAGGCTCGCGGCGCTGCCGGGGCGGTCGCGCCCGGAAGCGGGTGAAGATCTCCTCGAGGACGACCCGTCCCTCCAGCTGCGCGAATGCCGCCCCGATGCAGCGCCGGACGCCGCCGCCGAACGGGATCCAGCCGTACGCGGGCGGGCGCGTCCCCGTGAAGCGGTCCGGGCGGAACGAGGCGGGATCGGGATGGATCGCCGGATCGCGGTGG
Organism: Solirubrobacter soli DSM 22325; assembly: GCF_000423665.1. GTDB lineage: Bacteria > Actinomycetota > Thermoleophilia > Solirubrobacterales > Solirubrobacteraceae > Solirubrobacter > Solirubrobacter soli. The sequence continues at coordinate 337,605 of NZ_AUIK01000016.1, forward strand.
ATGAGCAACGGCGACGGTGCCACGATCGTGCCGGCGGGCAGCGTGTTCGCGCCGAGCTTGACGGGGGTCTTGAGCACGCGCGCGACGAGGGCGATCGGCGGGCGCAGCCGCAGGGTCTCCTGGACGACGGCGTCGACGAAGCCGGGCGTGCCCGCGGCGAGACGCTCCTGAGCGGCCGGATCGCGAGCGAGGAAGTGCACTGCCCACGCCAGCATCGCCGCAGTCGTCTCGTGCCCGGCCGTGAGCAGCGTGAGCAGCTCGTCGCGAACGTCGCGGTCTTCGAGCCCGCGTCCGTCCTCGTCGCGTGCGAGCAGCAGCAGCGAGAGGATGTCCTCGCGTGAGGCAAGCCCGGGGTCGGCGCGCCGGCGGGCGATCTCGCCGAAGACCTCCTCATCCACCGCCCCTACCATCCGCTGGAACGGCGCGTGATCGATCAGGCCTTCCGGGCCATGCAGCGCGAAGCGCACGATCGCCCGCGGGGACTGCACCCAGTCGAGCACGACGCGCAGCCGCTCCGACAGCGGGCCGAGCTGGTCCGCGTCGCCGAGGCCGAACACGGCGCGCAGGATCACCTCGAACGTGATCGCCTGCATGTGCGCCAGCGCACCCTGCGGCCGTCCTACGGGCCACGCGTCGAGCTCGCGTCGCGCCGCGCGCTCCACCAGCGGCCGGTAGGCCTGCATCCGCGCGCCGTGGAACGGCGCCAGCAGGAGCTTGCGGCGCCTGAGGTGCTGCGCGCCGTCGAGCAACAGCAGGTTGCGCGTGCCGATCAGCGGCCGCAGGGGCAGGTTGGCCTCACCCGAGAACAGGGCCGCGGGGTCGCCGTTGAACACGTCACGGACGGCCTCGGGATCGGCGAGGACGGTCCAGGTCATGCCCATCACGCGCACGGTGAAGACGTCGCCATAGCGGCGGCGGGCAGCATCGAAGAACGAGAGCGGCGCAAGCCCGTACCAGGCCGACTGCAGCGTCGGCGGCAGCCCATGCACTGGCATCACTGGAAGGCCTCGGCGTCGAGTTCGCCGCGGAGGCGATCGAGGCAGCGGGCCCGGATCGGGCCGATGCTGCCCTGCGGGAAGCCGAGCCGGGCGGAGATGTCCGCGTAGGACTCGGGGGTCTCGGCGAACAGCGCCGTCATCAGCAGCCGGTGCCGGTCGGGCAGGCGATTGAGGGCATGCCTGAGGGCGGCGCCACAGCTCGCGGCTTCGACCGCGCGGAAGCCGTCGTCGAGCGCGCCGAGCTCGGCGCCGAGATCGGCGCCGGCCGGGCGTGCGCGGTTGCGGGACTCGATCGCCCGCAGGCTCTCGCGGCGGGCTGTCGTCCGCAGCCAGGCGCCGACGGCGCGCGGCTCGCGGATCCGCACGATGTTCCTGGCGAGTTGCAGCAGGGTCTCCTGCGCCACGTCGTCGGCGTCGTGGCCGTTGAGACCGTGCGCGCGTGCGATGCGGCGCACGTGGTGGCCGAACCGGGTGCTGAGCGTGTTCCAGGCGCGCTGGTCGCCCGTGGCGGCGGCGAGCACGATCCGCTCGAGCGGGTGCGCGCCGGGCCGCGGCCGCCCCTGGTCGAGGGCCTGCAGGTAGTTGCGGTCGTGGTGGAGCATGCGGTGTCTCCGGAGTCGGCGGGTCGGTGAGACCGAGGGTGCCGACCGGCCGGGCCCCTGGCGACGGGGTGCGACCCTGGTCTTACGCGTGCTGCTGCAGGGCCTGAGCCAGCTCTGCGCGGGCCTTGATGCCGAGCTTGCGGTAGACACGGCCGAGGTGCATCTCGACGGTTTTGATCGATAGGTAGAGCTGGCCGGCGATCTCGCGGTTCGTGAGGCCTTTGGCGGCGTGTTGGGCGATCCGCAGCTCTGAGGCGGTGAGCGCGTCGCGGTCGGCGAGGTCGGCGCGCCGGAGCCGCGCCCCGGAGGCGAGGAGCTCTCCGTACGCGCGTTCGGCGAGTGGGCGGGCCTCCCAGCGCTGCGCGAGGCGGAGCCCTGCGTCGAGGTGCTCGCGGGCGGCCCGGCGCTGGTTGTCGCGGCGCAGCGCGGCGCCGAGCTCGACGTGCGCGAGCGCGCGCTCCAACGCGGCGGGGCTGTCGCCGAGGACCGAGACGGCGTCCTGCAACCGCTCGAGGCCGAGGCGGCCGCCCTCGACGATCCCGGCGGCGCGCAGCGTGATGCTCGATGTCACCGGCGCGCCGAAGGCCCGCACCCGCTCGAGCTCCTCGGCCAGCAGACCGCGTGCCTCGTCGGTGCGCCCGAGGCGGTTCAGCGCGAGGGCGGCGTAGGCGCGCCAGTGGTGGACGGCGACGGCCGACGCGCCGCCGCTCTCGGCCTGCAGCTCGCCGATGCGTTCGAGGTCGGCCAGCGCTTCCGCGAAGCGACCGTGGAGGAAGGACAGCTCCGCGCGGGCGGCGAGCGCCAGGATCGAGAGCCGGTCGCGCGGCCACGGCTCGGGCGGCCCGTCCGCCAGCACCCGTGCGGCCTCGTCCAGATCGCCGCGGCTGGTCAACGCCGCCGCGAGCAGGCCCCGGACGACCAGCCAGGCGCCCGGCCCGGCGGCCTCCGGCGTCAATGCCAAGGCCCCGCGCAGGCGCAGCTCGGCCTCCCCGAGCGCACCGAGTTGCAACGCGAGGTACCCGCCGAGTGACTCCAGCGAGGCCATCCGGCGGCGGACCATGCGCACCGAGCGCAGCGCGAGCGCCCTGTCCAGGACCGCCGCCGCCTCGCCGAAGTCCTCCGCGCGGATGAGCACGATCAGCGCGACCTCGAACGTGCCGCGCCCGTCCTCCTCCCCCGCGTCGCGGACGGCGGCGCGGGCGACCGCGCGAACCGCTTCGGCCGGGTGTCCGGTCGCGAGCATCGCCATCGCCTGCTGCGCGAGGATCGCGCGGCCCGCCGGCCCGGGCGGCGCCCTGTCCCAATACTTGCCCAGCACGCGGATGCCCGCCGCGATCGTCTGCGTCTCCAGCCACGCACTCATCAGGAGCGCCGCCTCCAGGCGCTGGCGCAGCTCGTCGTCGTCCGAGCCGAGCTCGGCGATGGCCGCCTCGAGCACCTGGCACGCCTGGATCGGCTGGAACAGATCGATGTGCGCCGACGCCAGATCGAACGCGATCTCGCCGCGCTCGATCGGGTCGCGGGACGCCGCGTGAGCGCGGCCGAGGTGACCGATGGCGCGGGGATCGGGGACGAGCGCCTCCGCAACGCCGAGCTCCCAACCGACGGCCACCTCTGCGGCGGGATCGGGCGGTTCCTCGAGCGCGCGGCGCAAGTATTCGGCGGCCGTGGCGAACGCGCTGCGTGACATCGCGTCGGCCGCCGCCGCCCGCAGGGTCGCGACCGACGAGTCGCCGGCGCGCGGCCGGGTCAACAGCAGGTGCGCGGCAGCCTGCTCAGGCGGCGCTCGTCCTTCGAGCAGCTCACGTGCGGCCGCGAGGTGCAACTCGTCGCGCTCGACGCTGGAGAGCTGCTCGGCGACGATCCGGCGGATGATCGGATGCTCGAAATGGACGGGGTCCTGACTGCGCAGGACCTCCGCGCCCACGAGCCGCTTGGCGGCGGCGCCTGCCCGCTGCAGCTCGATCCCCGCGATGGCGGCCGCGTGCCGGAGCGCGCTGCCCTCGGCGAGCACGCTCATCGCGCCGGCGAGCGCCAACGCGCTCTCGCCCGCGGCGGTCACGCGCCGCAGCACGTGAGCCGACAACGCCGTCACTCCGATCTCCTGGACGAGTGCGGCGTTGCCGTCGTCCGGCGCGATGTCCTCGGCGCCCAGCGCGCGGCCCAGCTCGCGCAGATAGAGCGGGTTGCCGCCCGTGGCGCCCACGCAGGCGGCGCAGAACCCGGGGCCGACGGTGGCGCCGAGCGTCCGCTCCAGCAGCTGCGCGCTCGCAGGCACGTCGAGCGACCGCAGCACGCACACCTCGACGGCCGGGTCCCCGCGAACGTGCGCGAGGAGCTCGCTCCCCTCCGGCCGGGTCGCGACCACGACACCGGCGTGCAAGCCCTCGAGCCGATGCTTGACGTACGCGAGGAAGCGCAACGATTCGGGATCGGCCCACTGCGCGTCATCCAGTATCAACAGCACCGGGCGTGCCCGCGACAGATCCGAGACGAAGAGATACAACGCGTGCCGGATCCCGAAGGAGGCGTCCTCGCCGGCGGGGGCGCGCTCCGGCGACCGCGACAGCACCAGGCCCGCCGCATCCCCCGGGTCGCCGTTCCATTCGCGCTCGAGCCACTGCCGCACGACGCCGTAGGGATAGGCCGTCTCGAGCTCGTCGCCTCGCGCAGACAGCACCAGCGACCCCGCCGAGCGGGCCTGCGCTCGCGCGGCCTCCAGGAGCGCGGTCTTCCCCATGCCCGCCCCGCCCTCGAACACGACGATCCGCCCGCCGTCCGCGATCAGCCCGGCGAGCGCCCGCAACTCGGTCTCGCGAGCCAGCAGACCGTCCACAGCCGACGCGCGGTCCACAAAGCGATCCTCCACCACCGCCGACACCTGCGTCAACCGGCACCGCGCGATCTCGGCCGCCTCCTGAAGTTGAGCAGCCGCTGCCGAACCAGAGCACAACGCCGTTCGCTAGCGCCGGCGCATGTTTATTCCAGTTCGACCGATCAGCCGCCGGCGGTGGACAGTTCGGCGGGGAGCTCGCTCCGGCGGCGGATGCCGAGCTTGCGGTAGGCGTTACGCAAGTGCGTCTCCACGGTCTTCTCGGTGAGGAAGAAGGCCTGCGCGATCTCGCGGTTGGTCATGCCGTCACGCGCGTGCGCGACGACACGGCGCTCGCTTGGCGTGAGCTCGTCGCGTTGCTCGGGCCGGCGATTCGGTGCCCGGCCGCCAGCCAGGTTGAGCTCCTCGCGGGCGCGCCGCGCGAGCAGCGTTGCGCCGCACTCGAGCGCTATGGCGAGACCGTCGCGCAGCGGCTCGCGGGCGGCTTGGCGCTGCCCGGCGCGGCGCAGCGCCTCGCCGCGGGCGACGAGCGCCTTCGCGTGCTCCAGCCGTGCCGGGCCGGAGGCGAGGACCTCGACGGCCTCGTCGAGCGGCTCGCGCTCGCCGGTGATCGTTGCCAGCGCGCGCAGCGCTCGGCCGAGCGGTCGCGGCGCGCCGAACGCGCGTGCCTGCTCGACGGCCTCCGTCGCCCGCTCGCAGGCCTCGCCCACGCGGCCGAGCGCGGACAACGCGAATGCCGCGTCCGCTCGCCAGGTCGACAAGCAGGGCGTGGTGGCGAACCAACTGGCCTCGACCTGCCCGCAGGTGTCGAGATCCTGCAGTGCGGCCTCCGGTCGGCCCGCGGCCAGCGCGACGCGCGCGCGGAGGTTGAGTGCGAAGGGGCCGTATCCGGTGTGGGTGGGATCGGCGCCGCACTCGCGTGCCTCGCGGAGCGCCTGCTCGGCGCCCTCGAGATCCCCCCGCTCGGCGCGCGCCTCGGCCAGGCAGTAGCGACCGACGAGCACGTCCCACGGACCCCAGCCTGCACCGGCGGTCTCCGCGTCCTCCTCGACGGCGGCCAGTCGGCCCGCGCGAAGGAGCGGCAACGCACGCAAGTGGCTGCTGATCCGCAACGCCGCCTCCGAGCCGGTGCGGCGCGCTTCGTCGATCATCGCGGCATAGGTCGCGATCACGGTGTCGAGGTCGTCGGCCATCCATAGTCCCGTGGCGGCGACGTAGTAGCCCGGGGCGGTGTTGCCGAGCGCCCGCAGCAGGGCGCCGTCGGCGAGTGCCCGCCGGCCCAGCATCGAGGCGTCGGCGGCGGACCCGGTCGCAGCGGCGAGCGTCGCCCACCGGCACAGGTATGTCAATTGCAGTGGGGTCAGCTCGGCGCTCGCGAGCAGTGCGTCGGCCGCCTCGGCGGGGAGGCCGACGAGCGGCAGCGTGGCCGGGTAGGCGATGGTGACTGTCCAGATCGAGGACTCGACCCACAGCCGCAGTTGGTCGTCGCGGTCCCCGAGCGCGTCGCGCGCCTCGCGCAGCAGAGCGAGCAGGCGCGGCGTGTCGCTGTGGGTGAGCGTCCCGCCGAGGCGCGTCGCCACCGATGCGCGCACCGTCGCATCGGGGTCGTGGTCGAGGGCCTGGAGCAGGTGATCGGTCGCCTCCTCCCAGCGTGCGTCCATCAACTCGGCGACGCCGAGCGCGTCGAGCACGGGGGCCATCAGCTCCGGCGGCGGCGGCTCACGCAGGGCCCGCTCGGCGTAGCGCGCGGCGATGTCCAGGGCGCCCTGCGCCGCGACGGCACGCGACGCATCGAGCAGGGTCGCCGCTGCGGCGGCGCTGCCGGCCGGCTCACATGCCATCAGATGGACGGCACGGCGTTCGGGTGCGGCGCCCGCGGCCTCCAGCAGCGCCGCGGCGCGCTCATGGGCCTCCGAGCGCTCGCGCGAGCCGAGGTCCGCGTAGACGGCGGCGCTGACGATCGGGTGGATGAACGCGAACGGGCGATCCTGCGCCGCCAGAACCCCGGCGTCGCGCAGCGCGTCGGCGGCCTCGAGCACCGCAGGCAGGGCGAGGCCGGCCTGCGTGGCGACCGTGGCGGAGTCCGCCTCTCCGCCCAGCACCGCCAGCGCGTGGGCGACGGCGGCGCACGGCGCGGGGAGCGCGCGCAGGCGAGCGCGAACCTCCCGCGCCACCGACCGCGGAGTCACCGCGCCGACACGGCGAACCGCCGCGCGATCCGGCTGCGCGCCCTCGTGCACCAGCGTCCACAGGAGCTCGGCGAGCAGGAACGGGTTGCCGCCGCTGGCGTGATGGCACGCCGCCGCGAACTCGGGCGCCGCGGGCGCTCCGAAGCACGCTTCGACCACGCGTGTGGCGGCGTCGGCGCTCAGCAGCCGCGGCCGCAGCAGGTGCGCCTGGTCACCATGGAGGAGCTCGTCGAGCGCCGGCTCGGTCGCGGGCTCGGGTGGGCGGCAGGCGAGGATCAGGGCGATCGCCAGCCCGTCGATCCTGGCCGCCAGGTAGGCGAGCCAGCGCAGCGACGGTCCGTCCGCCCACTGGGCGTCGTCGACGAGCAACGCGAGCGGCTGCTCGCCGGCCGCGTTGGCGGCGAGCCAATGCAGGCCGTGCAGCCCGCGCATGGCGGCGTCCGTCGTCGCCGCGGCGCCGGCTCCGTCCAGCCCGACCAGGATCGGCTCGGCCAGCGCCGCCGCACCGCTCAGCAGCCGCGTCCGTCGCCCGGCATCGGGCTCGTGGAGGAGCGGCTCGAGCAGCTGGCGTGCCGCTCCGTACGAGAACTCGCGCTCGAGCGTCGAGCAGCGCGCCCGCAGCACCCGCATGCCGCGGTCCGCCGCCGCGACGCGGGCCGCCAGCAACAGCATCGACTTCCCGATCCCGGGCGGGCCCTCGAGCGCCACGACGGATCCGTCCCCCGCGCAGGCGCGGTCCAGCGCCGCGTCGACGGCCGCAAGCTCTGCGTCCCGCTCGAGCAGCCCGACCGTCAACGTCTCCACAAACCAACCCTAAAGCCGCCGAGCAAACCCCGCAGCCCAAATGTTCAGGGTCGAACCTCAGGGTTTCCCAGGAGGCCCGTGGGACGCCGTCCGCAGATGATCACCGCGTTCCAGCAAGTCTTCCTCCCCACGAAGGACACCTCCAATGTTCAGACGATCCACCACCGCAGCGACCGCCGCGATCCTCGCCGGCCTCGCGCTCTCCGCGATGCCCGCCGGCGCGAGCGCCGCGGGCGACGTGTCGCTGAGGTTCGACCAGCGCGGCGAGCACACGTTCGTGGTGCCCGACGGCGTCACCAGCCTCCACGTCCGCGCCGTGGGCGAGCAGGGCCGGCCCGGGTCACGTACCGACCTTCGGGTGCTCCCGGGCGGCTTCGGCGCGGACGTCACCGGCACCGTGCCCCTCAACACCGCGCGGCGGGTGTACTACGTCGAGGTCGGCGTCGGTGGCGGCGGGGGCGGCGGGGGCCTGTTCCCGGGCGGCGCGGGCGGTGGGGCCTCGGTGTTCCGCGCGTGCCAGCGCCTGACGCCTAGCTGCGAGGGCTTCGGCACCGGGCGCGCGTCCGCGCTGGTCGTCGCGGCCGGCGGCGGTGGCACCGCGGGCGGCAACGCCAACGGCACGGGCAAAGGCGGGGACTTCGGCGCCGGCGGCGGTGCGGGTGAGCCCTTCAATGGCATCACGACCGGCGGCTCTCCCGGCACCGATACCCATGGCGGCCTGTATGGGATGGGCCTGGAAGGCGGCGGCGGCACGGGCGAGCGCGAAACGGGTGGCGCCGGCGGCGGCAACGTCGGCTACGCCGGTGGCGGCGGTGGCGGCGCCGGGTACTGGGGCGGCGGTGGCGGTGGCGCCTCGAGCCTCGCAAAGAAGGTCACCGCCGGCGGCGGCGGCGGGGGTTCCAGTTACGTCCGCCCGGGCGTGCAGAGCCAGCCGATGCAGGTCGCGACCACGCCCGACCCGTCGGTCACGCTCACCTGGCATGACAACGTCAGGCCCACGCCGTCGATCGCGACGCCGGCGAACGGCGACACCGTGGCTTCGCAGCCGCTGCTGCGCGGGCGGGCGGGCGCGCTGCTGGGCGACGACGAAGACCTCACCATCGAGATCCGCTCCCGGACCGAGGTCGTGCAGGCGCTGACCGCGAAGCGAAATTCCGCCGGTGACTGGTCCGCTCAGCCACGTCCGCTGAGCCCGGGGACGTACACCGCCGTCGTTCGCCAGCGCGACTGGGCCAACAACTGGGGCACGAGCGAGGTGAGCTTCCAGGTCGAGGCTGAGCGCCCGACGCCGACGCCGACGCCGGCCCCGCAGGCCCAGCCCGCGCCGAACCCACCGGCCCAGCCGTCGGCGGGTCCACTCGTGGCCGCGACGCCGGCGGCGATCCGGATCGCCACGACGCGGACGCAGCTCCTCCACGGGACGGTCCGGGTGAAGCTGACGTGCACGGGCCAGCCGCGCCAGCGCTGCAGTGGCAACCTCACGCTCACGGCGAAGGTGCGCAAGCGCACGCTGACACTCGGCTCCAAGCCGTTTACGACCCTGGCCGGGCGCACGAGCACGGTGACCGTCCGGATCCGTCCCTCTGCCCTGCGACATCGGCTGCCCGGTCGCGTGACAGCCGTCGCAAGCTCCGAGACGGCCAACGTGGTCCGCACGATCGCCATCCGCTGACCGGCACCACCCGAGGGCGGGAGACGAACGCCCGCCCTCGGGCCGTCGCGCGCCAGCTCTCGCGGAGCGCGGCGATCGACGAGTCGCCGATCACTCACCTTACAAATTTCCTGACACGCTACGCGAATGCCGTGTGGGGCACGGGAGGTCCTCGATGCATCCGATCCGCCGGGCAGAAGACGAGCCCGCGCCCGAGTTCACGCGGGCGCCGGTCCGCGAGCCGCCGCCGCTTCACGCCAGGGTCGTCCCAGAGACCGTGCTCGCCCTTCAGCGGTCGGCGGGCAACGCCGCCGTCAGCCGTCTGCTCCGCGCCGAGGAGCCCGCGCCCGAGGACCATCGCACCCGGTTCAGGGAGGCAATGGCGTTCTGGACCAGTCTCGCGACGAGCAAACCGACGCAGGCCCCGATGCAGCAGGTCGAGGCCGCGCAGCCCGCGCACGGCGATGTGCTCCCGACCGACCAACCGCCGCGAGCCGAAGCCTCCGACGAGCCGGCCCTCGAGGCAGAGGCCGAGCGGCACGAGGCGCAGACCGAGCCGGAGGCCACAGACCCCCACAGGGTGCGGGCTCAACGCCACTGGCGCACGGCTCGTTCGTTCGCGAATCCCACTGGGCGGAGGTTCGAACCGACGCTGAAGGAGGCGTATCCGAACGTTCCGAAGAAGACGCTCGAATTCATGCGGGACGAGCACACGCCCCTGCCTCAGGGGGCCGTCCCCCCGAAGAACTGGATCGCCTACTGGCTGGAGGCGATCGACCCGCTGCACCGCCCGGGTCAGATGCTCGCCGAATACTTCCAGGAGTGGTCGAAAGCGGTGTCAGGCGAGGCCCCGAGGTCGGCGTCGAAGCCCGCGGAGCCGGGAACCGAGCTCGAGTCCGAGCACACGACGTTCTGGGAGTTCCTTGACTCGCGCCCCGAGATCGAGGAGCGGGTGACCTACCTCCGGGACCCGGCCGAGCGGGAGCAATACAGGCTCCGGTTCGATGGGGGTGGTCTCTACCAAAAGCACCCGCACCGCGGTCTCACGACGTTCGACACCGCCAGTGGCCGGGCGGCCTATAGCGGCGCCAGCGGATGGGGCATCTTCGTGGTCAGCATGGGTGGCGCGTTCTTCGCGGGTCTCGGGCAGGAAGGCAAGTTCCACCACTCGTCGTTCTTGGGCGGCGCCCCTGTGAGTGTCGCCGGGGAACTGCGCGGCGATGACGGCATCTTGGAAGGCATCACCCCGATGTCAGGCCATTACAGACCCAGCAACACCCATCTTCACCACGCCGTGACGCTGCTCGCCGCGAACGGCGTCAAACTCGACGTCGCCAAGGTCGGCCACATCGTCTCCAAGGCGGAGGGCGGGGCCGGGCTCAGGTGGGTCGACGCCAACGACTTCCTCGCCAACGGCGAGAAGGCGGCAGAGGTCCCACCACCGCCCGGCCGGACGGCGGATGAGTGACACGCCCCGTTGCTCGCCTCGGTACTGATCCACGCCAATGGGCTGCGACACGCGGCATGCTTCTGACACTTCGTGTTCACTCATCGATCCGATAATCGCTAGCGTCGCCCCATGCCGGACGGGATGCTGCAGCTGGGGCGTGATCGGCGCTGGACCGCCGTCAGCTTGCTCTGCGCCGTAACGGTCACCCTGAGCGTGATCGGTCTGGCGCGCGCCGATGCGAGTGCGCTGTCCAGGGCTCGGCCTGCCGCTGTGACGGTGGCCGCGCCGCTTTCGTCTGGGCCGGCGACGAAGCTCCCCGGCACGCCGGTTGCCATCGCGCAGGGGCAGTGGACGAGTGGCGGCGCGGCGACGCTGTCGGTTCTCGGTGCCGCCATGATCTGGGAGGTCAGGATCGCCGTGAGCGGCGAGGGCGAGGTGACCCACGCGACACCGCTGCCGTCGGGCGCGGACGCGGTGGGGATCGCGTGCCGGAGCGTGCACCCCGGGCTGCAGGGCGTGGGAACCGAGAGCCTCCAGGAGTGCGACGACGCCACGCTGCGGTTCGTCCTTGACCGCGCCTCGCAGGCCGTGCTCGTCTACGGTCCCCAACAGGACGGCAGCCTGGTCGAGCGGGCATCGGTGGCTGTGGGCTCGCGCCCCAGTGCGTTCCTGTTCGCCAACTTCAACGCAGGTGAAGGCGAGCTCGGCGTCGGACCCGGCTCAGACGAGCTGACGGATATTGCGGTTGCCAACGAGGGCTCAGACGACGTATCCATCCTGATGGCGCGCAACGACGGTACCTACGCGCCGCAACAGCGGATCACGGTCGGCGCGCGGCCCCGCGACGTCGCCGCCGGGCATTTCGACGACCTCGACGGGAATGACCTAGCCGTCGCCAACGCGGGCTCCGGAAGCATCAGTTTCCTCGGCGGCGACGGGCACGGCGGGTTCGCGCGCCGCACCGATGTCGCCGTCGGCGGTGCGCCCAGCACGCTGCTCACGGACGGGCCGGACGGGTGGTTCGATCTCAACGGTGACGGCGAGCAGGATCTCCTCGCCGCCGACGCCACCGAGGGCACCGTCAGCGTGCTCCTCGGGCGCCGCGACGGACTGCCACAACTCGCGTCACGGGTCTCGCTGCCCGGAGGGCCGACCAGCGAGCCGGTGGCCTTGCGACTGACCGAGCGGCTGCCGGACGAGGAAACGCACGTGCTCGTCGCCGCACGCGGCACCGGCGAGGTGCTCGACATCCCGATCAGCAACACCGGCGCGCTCGGCGCACCCGGCAGCGTGTTGAGCGGCGCGCAGCCGGTCGCGGTCCATCCGGGCTCCTTCACGGCCGATCTCGGCGAGGACGCGGTGGTCGCCGACGGCTCGGGCGTCCTGCGGCTGCTCGTGGCTTCGGCGAGCCGGGTCGTCGAGCAGCGGCGCGGCGTGGCCAACGTCGCAGCCGGCGACGGCCTCGTCGCCTGGTCCCAACGCGTGCGATCACAGCGGTATCGCGTTCGAGTAGCCGATGGCTCCGGCGTTCGCTACCTGCCGGCGTCGGCATCGCGTCAGCCGCTGACCCCGCGGCTGGGACGCGCAGCGGACGGGTCACCGGTCGTCACGTACCGGCGCTGTCGCGCGGACGGCTGCACACCGTGGATCTGGAACGCCGCCCGGCGACAGGCCCGACGGCTGAGCGTGCCGACGGCGCGCGGCTGCAGCACCGCCGACTTCGCGATGTGGAACGGAACGCTCGCTTTCATGCGCGCGTCCAGCAGCTGTCCGCGCGGCGAACGCGGCTTGTGGATCAGCAAAGGGGCTCGCCGCTTCCGCATCAGCGCTCGCGCATCCGGGCTCGCAGATCTGCGCGGGCAGCGTGTGAGCTGGTTCGAAGGCAACGAGGTCCTCGGGCGCCTGCGCGTGAGCTCGTTCCACGGACGCCCACACACGGTCGTGGAATGGACGGCCGACGACGGCCAAGGGTTCCAGCTCGGCCTGCTTTCCGGCCAGTTCATCTACTGGCTCGAGCCGCCGGACCGCGGCCAGGAACGCGCAACGCTCAAGCGCGCCTCCGTGAGCACGCGATGCCAGGCCCTCGGCCCCACCGAGAGTTTCGACATGGCCGGAGGCCGGCTCGGGCAGCGACCGATCGCCATCGACGGCAGACAGCTCATCTGGGCCCGCGATCTCAGCATCTCGGCGCCAGGGGTCTTCGCCACGGAACCCGAGCCGACCCGATGGCAGCCGTGCCGTTGACGATCGGTCCCGTCGGCCGAGCAGTGTGACTGCACCGGTGGCGGCGCCCGGCTGTCCGCTCCTCGTCGTATTGCCTGTAAGCGCCCACTGCGCGGAGCGCGACCCGGGCGCGCGGCAAGCATGCGACTGAAGCTGTCCATCTCGCGCAAGCAGCAGCGACGCAGAGTGCCGAGATTCCACCACAATATGGGCACTTTCGCGGAGGCGCTCGCGGGCCGTGTGGATGAGGGGTGGGATCGACCGGTTTGCGAGCGGTCAGCGCGGCGCGCCCGGCTCGATGAGCGTGGTGATCCTGGCCGCCTCGGCGATCGGGTCGCCGGTCAGCGCGAGCATGCCGTCTTGCTCTGGGGCTGCCGGTCCGGCGAGCGCCACCCGGTAGCGGCGGGCGAGCTTGCGGAGCGGCAGCAGGTGCGGCTCGCCGGGTCCGCCTGCGACCGCGGCGAGGACGACGAGGCTGGGCCGCACTTCGCCGCTGACCTCTTCGACGGTCTCGACGGGCGTGTCCGCGCCGAGGTAGACGATCCGCCAGCCACGTGAGCGCAGCGCGAGCCCGAACGCGATCAGCCCGAGATCGTGCTGCTCGCCAGGCAGGCAGGCGAGCAGGGCCACCGGGCCCATCCCCAGGCCCCAGCCGCGAGCGATGCCGAGCAGCCGGCCGCGCAGGACGCTGGAGGCGAAGTGCTCGTGCGCGATCGTGGCTTCGCCGCGTTCCCAGCGCGCCCCGAGCTCGCGCAGGTAGGGCAGGATCACCTCTCCGAGCAGCGTGTCGATGGTCACCGCGGCGAGCACCCGGTCGAGGATCGCCTGGGCGCGGGGTTCGTCGAAGTGGTCCAGCGCGGCGGCGAGATCCTCGCGCATCGCCGAGGGCGAGAGCGCGGCCGACGGAGCGGGCTCCGCGGCGCCGGCACGCATCGCCAGGGTGGCCGCCTGCGCGGCGGCCAGCCCGGCGTCCAGGTGCTCGCGCATGACGCGGACGCGATCGAGGTCCGCTTGGGAATACAGGCGCAGGCCGCCCGCCGAGCGGGTCGGGAGCAGCAGGCCGTAGCGGCGCTCCCACGCGCGCAACAGCTCGGGACTCACGCCAGAGCGTTTGCTCAGCTCGCCAATGCGCAGGACGCCGTCGTCGGACACGCAAGAGTTATACAGAACTTAGACAAGATCTTGACAGATCCGATCCGGTGCGGCTACCGTACAACACCTGTACAACAACTGTACAGATGATGTGCGACGAGTCGTTGCCGCGTGGCTCGAAGGACATCGTCCACCGATCAGCCGGCCATAGACGCCGTCCGCAGTCAAGGAGACCCGCAATGCGTTCGTTCCGCAGCATCCTCGCCGTGTCCGCCGCCTCCGCCGTTGCGCTCGCCGCGGCCGGTCCGGCCTCCGCAGCCGTCCAGGTGGACCGTGGCGCTCCCGCCACCGAGAAGAACATCGTCGAAACCGCGGTCGCTGCCGGACAGTTCAAGACCCTCGCATCGCTGCTGGACCAGGCGGGTCTGGTCGAGACGCTCTCGGGTAACAGCCGGTTCACGGTCTTCGCCCCGACCGACGCGGCGTTCGCCAAGGTGCCCCAGGCCACGCTCGACGCACTCGCGAAGGACAAGGCCAAGCTGCGCGCCGTGCTGCTCTACCACGTGGCGAAGGGCAAGCTGACCGCGTCGAAGGTCATCAAGCGCAAGTCGATCAAGACCCTCAACGGCGACCGCGTCCGCGTCCGCGTCCGCGGCGGCAAGGTCTACGTCGGCGGCGCGCGCGTCACCACGCCTGACGTCCTTGCGTCCAACGGCGTCATCCACGTCATCAACAAGGTGCTGATCCCCCGCTAGCACCGACTCACCGCCTCCGCGTCGCCCACTCCGGGCGGCGCGGAGCACGCAACGTACGGCAAGCGACGATCAAGGAACCGCCTGATGGCACGCTACAGCGCCTCCGTCGAGACCCCGCGCACACGCCGCGAGGTGTTCACCTACCTCAGCGACTTCTCGTCGACGCAAGAGTGGGACCCCGGCGTCCACGAAGCCAACCGGCTGGACCATGGTCCGGTCGGCACGGGCTCGCGGTTCCGCGTCGTCGCGGACTTCCTCGGCCGGCGCTCGGAACTGACCTACGAGGTCATCGAGCATCGCCCCGACGAGTTCGTGACCCTGCGAGGCGAGAACGCGAGCGTCGTCTCGCTGGACACGATGCGCTTCGGCGCGACGCCGGCCGGCGGAACGCGCGTGACCTATCAGGCCGAACTGACACTGAAAGGCCCGCTGCGCGCACTCGACCCGTTGCTGGCGCTGGCCTTCAAACGCGTCGGCGACCGGGCCGCCGCCGGACTGCGGGCCGCACTCGCGGCGACATAGCCAGCGCTGGACACGCCGGGACGGGCGCGCCCCAAGCGCGACCCGACGCGCAGTTCGTGTCGCCTCCGTAGCGGTTCCTGCAGGCCGCGACGCACCACGCAGCCCCGATCCGCCGGCAGTCTGCTGCTTTTCGACGGTTCTCGAGACTCCGAGAGGAGCCAACGCGGCCTTGGACGCGACGGCGCTTGACATAGGAGCAACGGCAGCCGCCACGCCAACTCGCCATCCACCCCCGTCGAAGCCGGGGACCGTCGAATTCGCGGCAGCCACAACCCGGACGTCGCACGGGACGCGACGTCAGCAACGGCGCGTCACGGAATCCAATCGAGAGTCTTCAGATTCCACAATAGGGGCACTCTGCGTGATGGCGTCCGCCACGAAGGCGGCTGCCATGGGACCTCCGTCAATGGCCTCAGAGGTGGCGCCGGATGAAGTCTCGCGCGTCGTCCGGCACGACAAACGTTCGCGGAAGCGTGTCGAGGCGATCCGCGATCGCAGGTGTGGGTGAGACCTCGGTCATACGTCGGCGAATAGCGTCGAGCCCGCGGCGGGTGATGAGCTCGTCGATGTCCTTCAAGTAGCGATCGACCGCATCGGTCGTCTGTCGCGGACCGACTGGCGGTTGCCCGTCTCGGAACACGATCGTTCCCCCGACATGCTGGGTCGCGGGTGCCTTGGCGGTCGCGCCGCCGAAACAACTCCGCGAGCCGCCGACGAGATCGCCGAGCGAGTCGAGCACGTATACGCGAAAGACGAGGTCATCTTCGTCCTCACGCACCTCGAAGGCGACCTCAATGCGGTAGGTGTCGGTAGTGGCCAAGCGGTTGAGCAGCATATAGCGGAACTTCCGCGGTCGCGACGCCCCTATAGCCGTTGAGGGCAACGGCGCCCCACCGTCGCCGCTTCTGAGAACGCCGACTGCACCTGAGTGCTGCTCCTCGACGAACGCAGCAAGCTCAGGTCCGTCGTCCGGGCGCTCCCGCGCACCGAGGTCTCGCGGAAGCTGGCGGCCCATGTGTCGAGCCGGGGGCTCGGCGATCAAGCCTCGACGGCGCGGTGCCGACATCAGCCGTGTGAGGCGTTGGTGCGCGTTGGTCGTAGCTGCCGTGTTGTCGGCGGGTTGCGGGTCCGCGAGTGCGAGCGATTCGAGCGGCTCGAACCGTCGCGCTGAGGATCGTGTCGCCCGGGCATGGAACGAGTCGCAGGAGCGTCATCCGGGGTGCCGCCCGGGAAGCGGCGCCTCGCGGCCAACGCTGGAGCACGTAGCGGATGCACCTCCGGCGTGGCTCACCGACCGTCTCGACGTGCTGAATCGTCCGCAGACCAGCGAGGAAGCCGCCTTCTCAGCGCAGATCAAGAACCTGACCAGCCCGTTCTTCCCGCTCGTCGGCGATCGCCTTTACGCTCAAGCAACTCGCCTCGTCGACTACGGCGACGGCGTACGGCTGGCGATCACGGTGGCGACCACCGTGCGCAACAGCACGGCCTACGCCCTCCCATACGAGACTTGCACGCGGATCCGACGCCGCGTGCTCGCTCGCCTGCTGCGCGACCAGCCCGCACTCGTACGACGGCGAGCCCGGGCGCTGGAAGCCGATCAAACCCGACGGGACCGACCACGGCGAACGTCATTCGACACCACGATCGGCCTCGCGCGCCTAGACGGACAACCAATTCGAGTTGGCGGACCAACGACTACTGCGTGGTTCGACGCCGAGGGAGCGTGGATGGCTTGGCCTGTCAATAACCGAACGGCCGTGATCGGCCTCGTCCCCGACGGCGTGGCCACCGTCCACGTCCGCTCGAACGGTGGGACAGTGAAGGCCGAGGTCCGCGACAACATCTTCATGAGCCTCATCGATCTTCCGATTGATCGCAGCGTCCCAGACCGCCTCACGTGGACGGATTTGAACGGCTCCGAGATCAACACGATCACGCCACGCGTTGTGTACTCGGACTTTGAGCGGCCCTAGGTGCCCTACGGACTGAGTCAGCGGGGACTCAGCACCGAAATGCTCCTATTCGACGTATGCGTGTCTGCGCTTCAAGTCGGCCTCGAAGCTAATGGCGGCCGTCTGCGGGTCGACGAGATCCGTTCGTTTGGGCGCGAGTCCCGGCAGATGATCCGGTCGACGAAGCTAGCCACATCGCACATCCTGAACGCGTGAAGATGACCCGGCTGGAGGGCGAGCAGCGAGAGCTCTTCTTCACCGGTGTCGCCGGTCTGGTCGGAGTGGGCCCCGGTCTCTACGGCTTGGTGTTTCCAGCGTATGCCTTGAGCGTGCTCCTCGAGAGCCCACCAACCGACCTCGTTTGGACCCTGATCGGCGCAGCGGTGATCCTGTTCGCAACGGCCGCGATCGCAGCCGAACTGATCGTCTCGGTCGCAGCCATTCGAGCGGTTTTCGCCGGCAGATGGCCTGGGCAGCGATTCATCCTCGGCCTACCGGCTGCGGCAATCGCAGCCGCCACGTACGGCCTCGCAGGACTGATGGCCGTCTTCCTCTGACGACCCAGCTGCCCGGGGGACATACGGTCGGTGCTCCTCAAGCCCCCATAGGCGGACGACGCTCACAGGCGCGGGAAGAACTCGCAGGCGCAGTGGTGCTTGTCGACGGTTCCGCCGCTTCGGCGACCTAGCTTCAACCTCGGGCGGATTCTCGGAGCTGGTCGAGCGAGGTCACTTCGGGCGCGGTGCTGGTCCGCGTAGTCGGCTCAACCTCGCCGAGCGTGGTTCTTCAGTCGCGCGCGCTCGCCGATGCAGCCGGCACAGCCAGATCGAATCAACCGACCTCGCGCCATCCCGGTGGCAGAGGATCGCTGTCGCGGATGACAAGAATTGGCTCTCCGCCGCTTCCGTTGCTGAGCGGGGGCAGGACCTGGCGCCATCCGGGCTCTATGTCCACGTCGGGAGTCGGGCGTCGCGCAGGGTGCAAGATCCGCCCGCACCTGCGCGGATACGGCGGGCCAGCTCGCAGGGCGGCGTATGTTTCGGCGTCGGTGGTGTCGCGTACGGGTGCGATTCGCAGATCGCGGGCAAAGAACGCTCCGTCGTGTGCGAAGTCGACCCGGGCGTCGTCGTACACCGTCGACTCAACGAGGAACGCCAGGTGCTCGGTGCCGAACCTGCACGAGGCGTCAAAGCCACATCCGCCCGAGCGATAGACCCCGCCGATGCCGTGTTCCGGGTGGTGCCAGGTCACGTCGAAGTCGACGCAGACCTCGTGGTCGTCGATGTAGTACCAGCCTTCAATTTCCAGAAGATCGCCAGCCAGGGCCCTCCTGCGTCGATGTCGCTGTCCTGGCACCGGCAAGAAGTTAGCCGCCGTGCTCCACGCTCCGAGCCGGTACCGGGTCCGAGCCTGCAGAGAAGTAATGCTTGTCGACGGGCTCGAGACTTCGTCGAGAGGCGTGTCCGGGGGCAATTACGCGCACGAGGCCCGCGTGACTGGCGCGTCCGGCGCTCGCTGCTCGTTCGGTTCTTGAGCGACAGGCTGAGATTCCACAATGACGACCCCCGTCGGGGTCGCGTGAGAGCATTGCGTCGTTGAGCGAGCGACCTGAACCGTTTCTTTTCGAGCGGGTGTGGGCCCACCCATCGTCCGAGGTGTCCGAAGACGTGCCCTCCGCAACGGCGGAGATCGACGACGCCGGCCGCATCGTCGGCACGCGATACGGGGACGGCGAGAAGGAGTCCTATGAGTATGACGAGACAGGGCTTGTTGTCGCGATCGACGAGTCGGACTCGCTCTACTATTCGGCTGGGTTCATCGCACACCGCATGAACACCGGCGGGCGGCTATCTGTCGAGTACGACGAGAGCGGTCCGCTGCGGATCGTTGACGAGCACGAACGTATCGTTTGGGACCGGCCTGATGAGCCGTTCGCGACCCTGTTTGAGCACGGTGTCGAGTCGCTCGCTGACCGCTGTGTGAGAGAGCGCCCGCCTCGGTCGAGCTGGATTCGGACACGAAGATTCAGTGCATGCGGATCATCTACGTCGACGATGGTGGCCTGGACCCCGTGATCACCGTGCTGACGGAGAGCGATCGCGAGGATCTTCTGCGGACCGGTGGGATGTTCGGGATCGCGTGCGGGCTGTGGTACCCCGAGTCCGAGCCAATCGGATTCCTAGAGGTCGAGGGGCAGGAGGAGCACGACGAGCGCCTCCTGCGCGAAACCGCACTCAACGACCCGCGCGACGCCAAGCGCGTCGTGCTCAACGCCGTCGCTACGCGACTCGCGCACCATGACTGGAGCGGCGTGTTCACCCCAACCGAAGACTTCGTTGTGTTCATCGCCGAGCACGACGAGGGATTCGCACCCAAGTACGAGTCGGTGCTCGAGGTCAATCCGCCCGAGCGGGTCGCCGCGTGGGATGCTCGCTGGCCCGTGGGCGCGAGCCGCGGCGAGGACGACTGACTCCCAAACACCCACCGCGCCCTGCTATAGGCGAAGCCCCGCTATGGGGCCGCGCACGGTTTACGACCGCGACTGCTTCCCTTCATCACCGTCCTGATGCGCAACCTCGCGCGCGAAGTGCTTCTTTTCGACGGGGCTGGCCTGTGAATCCCCGAATAGGAGAGCGGTTTAGGGCAGCGGTGTTCGGGCCGGGGTTCGGCCGGCTGTCGGGGGCGGCGGGGGTGT
>NZ_KE384074.1:0-141390 GCF_000423665.1 Solirubrobacter soli DSM 22325
AGCTCGGCCTGCGCGGCCGCCAGCGCGGCGCGGGCCTCGGCGAGCCCGGCCGACTCGTCGCGCGGCTGCGCCAGCTCGGCCTGCGCGGCCGCCAGTGCGGCGCGGGTCTCCTCGAGCTGCGCGCGCAGGTCGCTCTCGGCCGCCGCTCCGCTGCGACGGCGCCGGCGGCGCGGCGGCGGCAGCTCGACGACCAGCGTGCGGCCGATCTCGAGCTCGGCCCCCGCGATGTCGTCGCCCGACCACGCGAACGACGCCATCCACGGCTCCTCGGACTCCTGGCTGCCGGACAGCCGCTGGCGCCTCCCGCCCGCGTCGACGGTCAGCGCGGGGCGCGAGACGCGGCGCCCGCGGACGCCGTGCCAGCGGCCGACGACCTCGAGGCGGTCGTCAGCCGTCCACTCGAAGCGCTCGAGATCGAACGAGACCTCACCGACGGCCGGCATCAGGTCTCCGTGCCGGCCTCGGGCGGGTCGTCGAGCAGCGAGGAACGCTGCGAGACGGGCTCGCCGGACTCGGTGGGCGGCGGACGGTGATCGACCGCGCTCACGCGCCGGCGCCGGTCACGGCCCTCGACGGCGACCGCGAAGTGGACCTTGCCGAGTGCCAGGAGGGTGCCGAGCGCCATGAAGATCGTGGCGGCGAATGCCATCCAGGCCCCGAGTGCGGGGTCGCCGATCGAGGTTTGCGGCGCGATCAACTGGTTCACAACGAGCACGATCGCCGCCCCGACGATCCAGGGCAGCCAGCGGCGGTCGACCAGGTCGACGGTCGGCACGATCAGCCCGATCGCCGCGACGAAAGCGCCGATCGCGAGAGCCGCGAGGATGAGGTCGGTGATCTCGAATAGCCGCCAAGCATTCACCTTGCCGGCGTCTGCGCCGCCGGCAATTGCCTGGCCGTAGTCCACCCACGGCAGGAACAGGCTCACCAGCAACACAAGCGCCGCGAGGGCCAGAACGAATGGCCCGATGTCGAATCTGCGTGTCAACGAGTCTCCTCTTGTGGAGTTGACGCGGACAAGGATGACAACCGCCCCCGCCAGATGGCTTTCGTTGGAAACCTGACAGAACACCGGTTTCCCCGTTTTTCGCCTCTTGACGAGGGAATCCAATCAGTAGGCGCTCCGCATGTCTCCCGATCGAGCGCCCACTTCCCTCCTCTACCGCGCGGGCGGATCGCCGACACGGGCCGCCCGCGCGGCGTCCCCTGCCTCGGCCGCCACCAAGGCCGCCGCTGATTCAGAGAGGTGCTCTCGCAGCACAGTCGGCCCGTCACGCTCCAGCCCCCGCACGAGCGCGGCGTGGTCGGCTGCCATGCGTTCGACGCTCCAGAGCGGCTCCAACTGCGCGAGGAAGAGCTGCATCTCGCCGTTCAGCGCGGCGTGGGCGGCCTCGATGCGCGGGCTTTCCGCCGCGTGGACGATCGAGCCGTGCAAGTTCGCGTGCGCCTCGTTGATCGGCCCCCACGCACGCTCGACGCAGGCGGCTTCGAGCGTCGCCAGCGCCGCGTGCACCGAGGCCGGGAGCCGGCCGCGGTGGCGTTCGAGCGCGAGGCGGGCGGCTTCGACCTCGAGCGCCGTCCGCAACTCGTAGAGCTCGACGATCTCCTCCGCCGTCAGGCGGGTCACCCGCGCGCCGCGGTTGGGCTCGATCCGCACCAGCCCCTCCGCGGCCAACTCCCGCAACGCGGCGCGCAGCGTGTGGCGGGCGACGCCGTAGCGCGCGGTCAGCTCCTGCTCGATCAGCCGCTGGCCGCCGGGCCGCTCGCCCTGGAGGATCTCCTGCCGCAGCGCGGCTACGACGGTCTCGACCGTGCTCACACGGTGACCGTAGCGGGGCGGCGGCGGATGTCGGGCGCCGCCAGCACCACCAGGCCGCCGAGGATCAGCGTCCCGCCGAGCATCGCGGGCGCGGTCAGGTGCTCGCCCAGCACGATCACGCCGAGCAGCGCCGCGGTCAGCGGCTCGGCCAGGGTGAGGGTGGCGGTCTCGGCAGCGCTCAGTTGCTTCAGGCCGCGGGCGAAGAGCAGGTAGGCGACCGCGGTCGGGACCACGCCGAGGAACACGATCAGGCCGGCCCCGGCGGGCGTCGCGAGCCCGCCGCCGGCGAACACGAGCACGGGCAGGAGCAGCACGGCGCCCAGCCCGAACGCCCCCGCCATCACGGTCTCGGGCGAGTGGGCGTGGAGCATCCGCTTCGCCGCGAGCGTGTAGCCCGCGTAGGACGCGCCAGCGCACAGCGCGAGGCCGACGCCGGGCAGCGAGATGTTCGCGTCCGTGCCGGCGAGGGCGAGCATCGCGACCCCGGCGCAGGCGAGGGCCGTCGCGGCCGCCCAGGCGCGGGAGGGCGCGCGCCGCTCCACCGCCCACTCGATCCCACCCGCGAGAGCGGGTGCGGAGCCGAGCGCGACGATCGTCCCGACCGCGACGCCGGTGTCGTGCACCGCGGCGAAGAACGAGAGCTGGTAGGTCGCGACGGCACCGGCGGCCAGCAGCAGCGGCCGCTTCGGCAGCGCCGTCAGTCCGCCCCTGGTGAGCAGCGCGACGAGGACCAGCAGCCCGCCGCCGACGAGGATTCGCCCGGCACCCACGCCGGCGGGCGACAGGCCGTCCGGCCCGAGCGCCTGCGCGGTACCGGTCGTGCCGAAGCAGAGCGAGGCGAGCAGGACCTGGAGGCGCGCGGTACTGGACATGCGCTCGATTGTTGCACAATCATCGCGATTGTTCAACAATACGTTTGAGCAAGAGCCTGTCCATGGCGCGGCCCGGCAGCACGCGGGCGATGGCAGCCTGGATCTGCGCGTTGCGGCCGACGACGTAGCGCGTGCGCGGACGTTCGGCGAGGAGCGCGGTGGCGACGATCCGCGCCACGGCCTCGGGCGGCAGCCCCTCTTCGTTCTGGCGCTGCGCGAGCGCGCGCAGCGAGGCGACGAGCTTGCCGTAGCGCTCGTGGGCGACGGGCGGCATCGCCTCGTACAGCGCGTCGGCGGCGGTGAGCGAGCGGTCCCAGATCGGGGTCGCGATCGAGCCCGGCTCGACGAGGACGACGGGAACGTCCTGCTGTTCGCGGCGCAGCGAGTCGCTCAGCGCCTCCAGCGCGAACTTCGACGCCGCGTACGGTCCGTACAGCGGCAGCGCGACCCGGCCGGCGATCGAGGAGATGTTCACGATCCGGCCGCCGGCCCGTCTCAGGGCCGGCATGCAGGCCTGGATCACCGCGAGCTGGGCGATCACGTTGACCTCGAGCTGGCGGCGGAGCTCGTCGATCGGGAGGAACTCGAGCGGGCCGGTGATCGCGATGCCGGCGTTGTTGACGAGGCCGTCGAGGCGCTCGATCTCCCTCAGGTGCTCGGGTTCGAGGACGTCGAGGTGGATCGTCGTGATGCCCTGCCCCAGATCCTGCGGCGTGCGCATGCCCGCGAGGACGTTCGCGCCCAGCTGCGCGAGCAGGAGCGCGGTCGCGCGCCCGATGCCGGTCGAGGCGCCGGTGACGAGCACGGTGCGGCCGTCGAGCATCTGGGCGAGCCTATTGAATGTGCGGATGCTGTTCGCCGAGCTCGCCGCCGCCACCGAGGACGTCCGTGCGATGTCAGGCCGCAAGGCGAAGGTGGCGCGGCTGGCGGAGGCGTTGCGGGGGCTGGACGAAGGCGAGCGGGCGGCGGGCGCCGGGTACCTGGCGGGCGCGCCTCGGCAGCGGGTGCTCGGGGTCGGGTGGGCGTCGCTGCGGGAGCTGCCGCCGGCCGCCTCGACGGCGTCTCTGACGGTCGCCGACGTGGATGTGGCCTTCGCCGCCCTGGCGGAGCTGAGCGGCGCCGGGTCGGTGGGCGCGCGGCGGGCGGCCCTCGCGGGGTTGCTCGGTCGCGCGACGGAGTCCGAGCAGGCGTTCCTGCGAGCGCTGATCATCGGGGACCTGCGGCAGGGGGCGTTGGCGGCCGTCGTCGGCGACGCGGTGGCGGCGGCCGCGGGCGTGCCGGTCGGCGCCGTGCGGCGGGCGTTGATGCTGCGCGGAGACCTGGGCGCGGTGGCCGTCGCCGCCTTGGACGGCGGTGCGGAGGCGCTGGCGTCGTTCCAGCTCGAGGTCGGCCGCCCGATCGCGCCGATGCTCGCGTCGACGGCCGCCGACGTCGCCGCCGCGATCGAGAAGACCGGGCCCGCCGCGGTCGAGTGGAAGCTCGACGGGGCGCGCATCCAGGTCCATCGGTCCGCTTCGGGCGTCCGCATCTTCACGCGCACGCTGGACGAGGTGACCGATCGGCTGCCGGAGATCGTGTCGGCGGCTTCGGCGTTGCCGGGCGCCGCGTTCGTCCTGGACGGCGAGGCGATCGCGCTGCGCGACGACGGGCGGCCCTACCCGTTCCAGGTGACCGGGTCGCGGTTCGCGTCGCGCGGGGCGCACGAGGTCGCGTTGACGCCGATGTTCTTCGACCTGCTGCATCTCGACGGGCTCGACCTGCTCGATCGACCGGGTTCTGAGCGTGCCGCGGCGCTGTCGGCGCTGGTGCCGGCGGAGTGGCGGGTCCCGCGCGGAGGGCCGGAGATGCTCTCGGAGGCGCTGGCCGCCGGTCACGAGGGCGTCGTGGTGAAGGCGTTGGACGCGCCCTACGAGGCGGGACGGCGCGGGTCGGCGTGGGTGAAGGTCAAGCCTGTCCACACGCTCGACCTCGTGATCCTGGGCGTCGAGTGGGGCTCGGGCCGGCGCCGCGGCTGGCTCTCGAACCTCCACCTGGGCGCGCGAGGCGCTGATGGCGGGTTCGTGATGCTCGGCAAGACCTTCAAAGGCCTGACCGACGCGATGCTCGAGTGGCAGACGGAGAAGCTGCTCTCGCTGGAGGAGCGACGCGCCGGGCACGTCGTGTTCGTGCGGCCCGAGCTGGTCGTCGAGATCGCGTTCGACGGCGTCCAGACCTCGCCGCGCTACCCGGGTGGCGTCGCGCTCCGGTTCGCGCGGGTCGTGCGCTACCGCGAGGACAAGCCGGCGTCCGAAGCGGACACCCTCGAGTCGGTGCTCGCGCTCAGATCAGCGTGATCAGGATCGTCAGCACGACGATCAGCGCCACCGCCACCACGACGATCGCCGCGACCCGCGTCCGCGTGTCCCACTCCTCGGTCCGCCTCGGCCGCGGCGTGCGCGGTGTGCGAGGCGGCAGCGGCTTGACCTCGACCGGCTGCGCGTTCTCGGCCGCGACCTGCATCTCCGCCAACTCCCGCTCGAGCCGCGTGACGTGAGCGACAGCAGCCTGCGCCCGCGCATTCGACACCGCCAACTGCCCCTCGAGCTCGACGATCTCCTGCGCCCGCTCGACCGCGCTGTCGTGGTGCGACGACAGCCCTTCGATCTGCTGCCGCGCCTCGGCGAGCTCGCGCGCGAGCGCCTCCCGCTCGGCCCGCTCCTCGACCAACCGCCGCTCGAGCGCGAGCACAGCGATCTCCGCCGCCACCGTCGTCGGCGCGTGTGCGGGCACCACCGGCGTTTCTGGCACGTCGGCGCTCGGGGTGTGAAGGGAGGTTGACGGCGGCGCCGCCGCGGCGGGTGGCGCCGGCCGCGCGGCGGCGGGTGGCACCGGCCGCGCGGCGGATGATGTCGCGGGCGGGGTGGCGGCGCGCGGCGCGGGGTCGACGGGCGGCGAGACGTCGGCCGCGGGTTCCGCGCCGGCGGGCGACGTCGTGGGACGCGGCGCGGGCTCGGCGGGCGGCGAGACGTCGGCCGTGGACGCGGCGGCGACCGCCGGCGCCTCCGCGCGCGGCGCGGGCTTAGCCGGCGGCGTCTTGCTGCGCGGCGTGGGGTCGGCGGGCGGCGAGACGTCGGCCGTGGACGCGGCGGCGAGCGGCGGCGCCTCCGCGCGCGCCGCGGGCTCAACCGGCGGCGCCTCGCTGCGCGGCGCGGGGTCGGCGGGCGGCGAGACGTCGGTCGCCGGGTCCGCGCGGGCGGGCAGCGTGTCAGCGCGGGGCGGCACGTCGGTGGGCGCCGCAGTCCCGGGCGGCGCCTCCGCCCGCGGCGCGGGCTTGGCGTGAGGCGAAGTGTCGGCCGCGGGCGTCGCCTCGGCGGCCGGCGCCGGCTCGGCTTCGGCGGACGGCGCGGCGGTGTCCGTGGGGCGCGGCGCCGCGGCCTCTTCGCTCCGACCTGCCGCGGGCGGCTTCTTCGCGGCCGGGGGCTTGCGCTTGGCGCGTGCCTTGGGCTTTGCGCTCGCGGCTGCCGGGGACAGCTCGTCGGCCGGCGGTTCGGTCTCGGTGGGCGCCTCCGGCTCCGGGCGGCGGGGCGCCGGGGGGCGGCGGGGTTCGGGTTTCGGGCGGGGGCGCGGGGTCAGTGGCCGGCTCGGTGCGGCGGCGCCTGGGGCGGGAAGGTCGACGATGACGTCGGGGGAGACCTCGAGGCGGGGGTCGGTCACGCCGGACTGGGCGCCGCGCCAGGTGAAGGCGGCGGTCCAGAGATCGTCGGTGTCGGCGGCCCAGGGTTTGTGGTCGAGCACGGCGATCAGGCGCCGGCGGCGGCCGTCCACACGGGTGTGGAGGGTCGGGCGGACGAAGCGCCGGCCGCGGACGCCGTACCAGCGGCCGGAGACCTCGATCCGGTCGGCGGCGGTCCAGTCGAAGCTCTCGAGCTCGAACGCGAGGTCGGTGAAGGGATCCGCCGGTGTGTCGATGCGCGCCATCAGAACACCCGTGTACCCATCCTGGCACGACCTGGTGCTTCACTGGTTGCTCGATGAAGCGGCGGATCGCGGTGGATCTGAGCGTCCTGCGCGAGAACCGTGGTCTCCGGCTGCTGATCTCCGGGGAGCTGATCTCCGGCCTGGGGTCACAGGCCACGCTGGTCGCGATCCCGTTTCAGATCTACACGCTGACGCATTCGCCGGCGTTGGTGGGCCTCCTCGGAATCGTCGAATTGATCCCGATCGTCGTGTGCTCGTTGTTCGCGGGCGCGATCGCGGATCGGGTCGAGCGGCGGCGGTTGATGTTCGCCGCGCAGCTGGCGATCGCCACGTCCGCGGCGGCGCTGGCTTCGATCTCGTTCGCCGAGGACCCGCCGGTCGCCCTGATCTTCGCGTTCGCGGCGCTGCTCGCTGCCGGCTCGACCGTCGACAACGTCACCCGCTCCGCCGTCGTGCCGGCGCTGGCGGGCGATCGGCTCAGAGCCGCGCTCTCACTCAGCTATGGCCTCCACCAGGTGTCGGCGGTGGTCGGGCCCGCGCTGGGCGGCCTGCTGATCGCGGCGACGAGCGTCGGGTCGGCGTACACGATCCAGGCCGTGGGCTTCGTCGCGATGCTCGGCATCACCGTCGCCCTCCCCCGCCTCGATCCGGCGCCGACGGAGACCGAGCACCCGCCGATCCTGCGCTCGATCAAGGAGGGACTGACGTTCGTCCGCCACAACAGCGCGCTGATGGGGTCGTTCGCGGCCGACCTCGTCGCGATGACGTTCGGCATGCCGCGCGCGCTCTTCGCGGTGCTCGCGCTCACGGTCTACGACGCGGGTGCGAGCGGCACCGGCCTGCTGTACGCGTCCGTGTCCGCCGGGGCGACGATCGCCGCGCTGACGACCGGCTGGGTCGAGCACGCCCGCTGGCTCGGGCGGATCGTCGTGGGCGCGGTGGCGGTGTGGGGACTCTCGATCGCCGCGGCCGGCTTCATGCCGTCGATCTGGCCCGCCGCCGCGCTGCTGGCGCTCGCGGGCGCCGCCGACAGCATCAGCGCCGTCTGCCGCTCGATCATCAACCAGACCGTCACCCCTGAGGAGCTCCGCGGGAGGATGTCCGCGATCTTCATGCTCGTGGTGACGAGCGGGCCGCGGTTGGGCGATCTCGAGTCGGGGATCGCGGCCTCGGTGACGACCGCGGGCGTCGCCGTCGTCAGCGGCGGGCTCGCGTGCGTGGCCGGAATCGCGCTGATCGCGCTCCTGTTTCCCGCGCTGATCGCGTTCGACGGGAGGCAACCGGCCGTGGCAGCCGGCGGATCAGACCTTGACGGCGATGATGCGGTCGTCGCCGGAGCGCGGTGAGCCGCGGCCGTCGCGGTTCGACGTCGCCACCCACAACGTTCCGTCGGGCGCGGCCGCGACGGTGCGGATGCGGCCGTAGCGGCCGGCGAGCATCCGGGTCGGCTTGCCCAAGGACGACCCGCGCAGCGGGATTCGCCACACGCACTCGCCCCGCAGCGCCGCCACGTAGAGGTGCGAGCCGATGATCGCGGCGCCGCTGGGTGACGCCTCGGACGTCGACCAGGTGACGAGCGGGTTCGTGAAGCGCCCGTCCTGCGTCGGGCCGACGCCCTCGACCTCCGGCCACCCGTAGTTGCGGCCGCGGCGGATCAGATTGACCTCGTCGCGGGTGTCTTGACCGAACTCGCTCGCCCACATCCGCCCGCGCCGATCCCACGCGAGACCCTGGACGTTCCGGTGCCCCCAGGTCCAGATCAGCGAGCCTTTGAACGGGTTGCCCGCCGGGACGCTCCCGTCGGGGTTCATCCGCAGGATCTTGCCGTTGAGCGACCCTCGGTCCTGCGCGTTGGCGGTGTTGCCGGCGTCGCCGACGCCCGCGTAGAGCTTGCCGTCCGGGCCGAACGCGATCCGGCCGCCGTCGTGGATCCCGGCCTTCTGCAGACCTGTGACGAGATTGCGCACTTTGCCACCGAGGCGGAAGCGAACGATGCGGTTATCGGAAGCCGAGGTCAGATACGCGTAGATGAGCTTGTCGTGAGAGAACTGGCGAGAAATAGCCAATCCGAGGAGGCCGCCCTCCCCCACGGCCGATACGCCTGGCACCGTCATGACCGCCCGCGCACGACCACCTTTTGCCGGGATACGCAGGATCTTTCCGGTCGCACGCTCGGCGACGAGGGCGTCGCCGCCCGGCAGGAACGCGATACCCCACGGTACGTCGAGTCCCGTAGATACGGTGCGGCGCGTAGGAACGCGTGGCGTCCGCGTCGGGGCGGGTGTGGCGGTCGCGGACGCCGTCGCGGTGGCGGTGGCCGTGGGCGACGGCGCGGGATCGGTCGGCGTCGAGGTCGAGCGGACCGCGTCGCCGGAGGAGGACGAACCGCACGCCGCGAGAACGAGGGCCACGAGCGTGGACGCGGCGAGGCGCGGGGCGACGACGCGGGCGGAGCGACGAGGTGAGACGGCGCGGGCGGGGCGATGCCGCGTGACGGCGCGGGCGGGGCGGCGCGGCGTGCCAGCGCGGGCGGCGAGGCGCGGCCGGCGGCCGCGAGGGATCGGCGGTGGCGCCGCGCCGCGCATGATCAGGCCGGCGGCGGGCGGTGCCCCGGGAGCTTGACGACGGTGACGAAGAACTCGTCGATCTGACGCACGACGTCGATGAAGCGGTTGAAGTCGACCGGCTTGGTCACGTAGGCGTTGGCGTGCAGGTCGTAGGAGCGCAGGATGTCCTCCTCGGCCTTGGAGGTCGTGAGCACGACGACCGGGATCGAGCGCAGCGCCGGGTCGGACTTGATCTCGGCGAGCACCTCGCGGCCGTCCTTGCGGGGCAGGTTGAGGTCGAGCAGGACGAGGTCCGGACGGTCGGAGTCGGGGGCGCGGAGGTAGTCCATCGCCTCGACGCCGTCGCCGACGATCTTCAACGAGTTGCGCACCTTGTTGTGCTCGAACGCCTCTTCGATCAGCACGACGTCGCCGGGGTCGTCCTCCACGAGGAGGACGCTGATCGGCTGGCTGTCGTCTGGGGTCATCAACTCTCCGGTCGTTTGGCGGGAAGCGTGAAATAGAAGGTAGAACCCGAGCCGAGGGCCGTCGTGTCCGTGTCCAGCCACATGCGACCGCCGTGGTACTCGACGATCTTGCGGCACATCGCGAGACCGATGCCCGTGCCTTCGTACTGGGTGCGGGGATGCAGCCGCTGGAACAGCACGAAGATGCGCTCCGCGTACTCGGCGTCGATCCCGATGCCGTTGTCGATGCAGCGGAACCGCCAGAAGTCCCCGTCGCGCGTCGCGCTCAAGACCACCCGCGGCGCCACCTCGCCGCGGAACTTGATCGCGTTGGCGATCAGGTTCTGGAAGACGAGGCGCAGCAGCCCCGCGTCGCCGTGCACGGTCGGCAGCGTCCCGTCGACCTCCAGGACCGCGTCGTTCTCCTCGATCGCCCGCGACAGGTCCCCGCGCACGCGCTCCAGCAACAGGCCGCAGTCGACGTCCACGTGCGGCTGCTCCATCCGCCCCACGCGCGAGAACGCCAGCAGGTCGTTGATCAGGTCCTGCATGCGGCGGGCGCCGTCGACCGCGAAGGCGATGTACTGGTCGGCGCGCTCGTCGAGCTGGCCGCCGTAGCGCTGCTGGAGCAACTGGCAGAAGGACGCGACCTTACGCAACGGCTCCTGGAGGTCGTGCGAGGCGACGTAGGCGAACTGCTCGAGCTCGGCGTTGGAGCGCCGGAGGTCGGCCTCGGCGACCCGCAGCGCGTCGAGCTCGGCGACGATCCGTGCCCGCATCGCGTCGACGTCCTCCCCCAGGTCCACGACCTCGCGCGCCCCCGACCCGCGCACCTCGGTCCCGAACTCCCCGCGGGCGACCTTGCGCACCGCCCGCGCGAGCTCCTGGACGGGAACGACGAGCTGGCGGCGCAGCGTCAGCGCCACGGCGGCGACGCTCAAGAGGATCACGATGCCGGTCCCGAGGACCCAGAAGCGGACGACGTCGGCGTTGCGGTCGAGCTCGGCGCGGGCGGACTCGCGCGCCGGAGTGAGCACGCGCTGGAGGTCGGCGATCGCCGCCCGGAAGGCGTCGAAGCGCTCCTTGCCGGCCTCGACGGCGCCAGGTGTCCGCGCGGCGGCGGGATCCGAGCGCACGACGGCGATCGTCGGCTCGGCGTAGCCGCTACGCCACTCGGCGGCGGTCCGCCCGACCGCGTCGACGGGATCGTGGAGGAAGCGCACGTCGTCGAGCGCGGCGATCGCGCGCAACCGCGCGAGCGCGGCGGCCTCGTCGCGCTGACCCGACCGATATGGATCGAGGAACCGGTCGTCCCGGCCGAGCATGAAGCCCCGGAGGCCCGTCTCCTGGTCGGTCAACGCGGCCTTGATCTGCTCGGCCGTGATCGCCGCGGGGTCCAGCCGGTCGGCCAGCCGCTCGCGCGCGTCGCCGAGCCGCGAGAGCGCGATCGCCGACGCGACCGAGCCGAGTACGCCGACGAAGACGAGCAGCGCGACCGAGATCGCGAACCACTGATTCGCCGTCAACCGACGGCGGCGAATCATGTCCGTTGCACCAGGAACGCGGCGACGTCGTCGAGCATCGGGCCGCCGTTGAGCTCCTCGGCGCCCTCGACGAGAGCGGTCAACAGCCCGGGCGCGGTCTCGTCGCGCAATCCGCGCACCATCGCCTCCAGGCCCTCGCCGCCCAGCCGGTCCGACCCCACGCCGGTGCGGCCCTCGATCAGCCCGTCGGTGTAGAGCAGCAGCGACCAGCGGTCCGGCAGGTCGTGCGACACGGGTGTCCACGCCGCGTCATCGACCACTCCGAGCGGCGGATCGACGAACGCCGGCTCCAACGTCGTGATGCCACGCGCGATCAGCAGCGGCGGCGGGTGCCCCGCGACCCGGACGGACACGGACGAGCGGTCCGGCGCCACCGAGATCATCGCGAGCGTCGTGAACATCCACGCGAAGTGGCGCTCGGCGTCGTGGATCCGCTGCAGCGTGGGAAGGATGTCGTCTGCGCCCGAGAGCACGAGCGTCCGCCACGCGATCCGCAGGCAGACACCCAAAGCGGCCGCGTCCGGACCGTGGCCGGACACGTCGCCGATCACGGCGTGCACCGTGCCGTCCGCGACCTGCACCGCGTCGTAGAAGTCGCCACCGAGCAGCGCCCGCTGGCGCCCCGGGCGGTAGTGGGCGGTCAGGAGCAGCGCGGGATCGGTGACCAGCGGCGCCGGAAGCAGGCCGCGCTCCAACCGCGCGTTCTCCTCCTGGTGCGCGCGGGCGAGCTCCAGCTGCTGGCGCGCCTCGTCGGCCCGGCGGCGCTCGACCGCGTAGCGCACCGCGCGCGCCAGTCCTTGCCCGTCGATCTGGCCCTTGACCAGGTAGTCCTGCGCGCCCGCGGCGACCGCCTGCGTGCCGCGGACCTCGTCGTCGAAGCCCGTCAGCACGAGCACGGACATGTCCGCCCGGTCGGTCTTGAGCTGGTGCAGCGCGGTCAGGCCGTGGGCGTCGGGCAGGTCGAGGTCGAGCAGGACGCAGTCGATCTCGTCGAACGGCACGCGTCGCGCGCCGGCCAGCGTCGGCTCGCGCAGGAGCTCGACGTGGGCGCCGCTGACCGCGAGGAGCTCCTCGACGAGGAGCGCGTCCCCGTCGTCGTCCTCGACGAGCAGGATCCGGATCGGCGACGAGGCTGCCGCGGTGTCACGCGGAGCTGTGTTGACGGTCTCTGGAGGACTCACGTGTCGTTCTGGCTCCGCAAGCTGCCCCACCATACCCACGGGAACGGCGCCCCAAGCCCAGTAGCCTGCGGCACCGTGAACGACGCGACCGCGGTGATCGCCGGAGGCGCGCTGGGCACGCTGGCGCGGGCCGGCCTCGCAGAAGCGATGCCCGTGCATCCGGGCACGTGGCCGTGGGCGACCTTCGTGGCCAACATCGCGGGCTCGCTGATCCTCGGGTGGGTGGTGATCGCCAAGGCGCATTGGCGCCCGTTCGTCGGCACCGGCTTCTGCGGCGCGCTGACGACGTTCTCGACCTTCCAGGTGCAGATCGTCGTCCTGGGCGACGACGGGCACGTCCCGCTGGCGGCGCTGTATCTGGCCGTGAGCGTGATCGTCGGGCTGGCGGCGGCACACGCGGGAGCGAAGTTGGCGCGCCGATGATCGCGTGGGTGGCGATGACGGCCGCGGGCTCGCTCGGCGCGTTCCTGCGCTGGCAGGCGTCCAAGCGCTTCGCCCCGCGCGGGACGTTGCTCGTCAACCTCACGGGCGCGTTCGTGGCCGGGCTCGTCACCGGACTGCACCCGAGCTCCACCGTCCTCATGATCGCCGGCACCGGCTTCCTCGGCGGCTACACCACGTTCTCGACCTGGATGGTGGAGCGCACCTACATCGCCACCTCGATCGTCGCCGGCCTGGCGGTGGCCTCGGCCGGCTTCGCGCTCGGCTCGTCGTTCTGACCCTCGATCGCGCGCATGCCAGGGGCGTACAACGCGGCCAGGGTGACGACCGCGCCCAGCACCCCCGCGCCGATCAACGTCTCCCGCACGCCGATCGCCCCGCTCACGGGCCCGGTCAGCGCGAAGCTCAGCGGGAGCAGCCCGATCGAGATCAGCCAGTCGAGGCTCGAGACGCGGCCGAGCAGCGCCGCCGGAACATGCTTCTGCTTGGCCGTCGCCCAGACGATCGTCCCCGCGGTCTCGAACGCGTTGAACGCGAACGAGGCGAGCATCAGCTGCCACACCGCGTTGGCGATCCCGTACCCCGCCACGCACAGCGTCCCGAGCGTCCAGACCGCGTACATGAAGGTGATGTCGCGGCGCGGGAGCCCGCCCTGGCCGATGATCACCGCGCACAGCACCGACCCGATGCCGCCGGCGGCGAAGACGATGCCGAGGTCGGCCGCGCTCCCGCCCAGCTCGTTCTTGACCACGTACGGCAGCAGGACCTCGGCCGGCCCCATGAACAGCAGGTAGGCGATGGCGGCACTCGCGAACGTCGCCCACAGCCAGACGCGACCCCGGATGAAGCTCCACCCCACGCGGATGTCGGCGACGACGCTCCCGGAGGCCGTGCGCAGCGTCGGCCGGGCCCGCATCGACAGCACCACGCCTGCCGACAGCACGAACGACGCGGCGTCGAACGCGAACGCCGCTCCCGCGCCGACCGCCGCCACCAGCAGGCCGCCCAGCGCCGGACCCGCGAGCCGCAGTGCCAGCGGGCGCACGAACTGGTCGAGCGCGTTCGCCTGGCCGAGGTCGGATTCCGGCAGGACGTCCGGCACGATCGCGTCGAACGCCGGGTTGAAGAACGCCGCGCCGACGCCGTAGACCGCGACCAGCGCGACGACGTGCCAGAGCTCGATCGCCCCCGTCAGCGACAGCAGCGCGAGCAGCCCCACCGCGAGGCCGCGGGTGACGTCGGCCGCGACCATCACCCGCCGCCGGTCGAACCGGTCCACGACGACGCCGCCGATCAGCAGCAGCGCGATCGTCGGCACCGCCATCGCGATCCCCACCAGCGAGAGCGCGGTCGGGACGTTCGAGAGCGCGTAGACCTGCCACGCCATCGCGACCATGAACATGCCGTCGCCGAGCAGCGACACGCACATGCCGGTCCACAGCAGCCGGAAGTCGCGGTGGCGCAGCGGTGCGAGCAGCCGCACGCGGCTGAAGCCGCCGACGCGGTCCAGGCCCTCGTAGGAGTGGTGCATCAGGCGCGCTGCAGCCAGCCGCGCTCGGCGAGCTCCTCGATCGTCTCGCACAGCATGAAGATCTCGTCGGCTGTGTTGGCCGAGGTGATCTGCGCACGGAAGCCGACCTCGGCCTTCGGGACCAGCGGGAACGCGGCCAGCGTCACGTAGATGCCGCGGTCGAAGAGGAACTGGCCGACCTCGGCGATCTTCGTGTGGTCGGCGATCGGCAGCTCGACGATCGGGAAGCCCGAGCGGTTGGGCGTGTGGGCGCCGACGCGGTCGACGGTTTCCAGCACTTTGAGCGTGTGTTCGCAGAGCGTCTTGCGCAAGTGGTCGCCGCGCTCGTCGTTGACGCGCAGGCCCTCGAGCACGGTCGCCAGCGAGGCGACCGGCGACGGGCCGGAGTACAGGTACGGCGGTGCGCCGACCTTGAGCAGGTCCTTGACCTCGGTGGGGCAGGCGATGAAGGCCATCAGCGACGAGTAGGCCTTCGAGAAGCCGCCGACGAGGACGATGTTGTCGTAGGTCTCGTCGGCGTGCTTGACCACGCTGTTGCCGCGAATGCCGTAGGCGCACGTCTCGTCGGGGCGGCGCTCGCCGATCACGCCGAAGCCGTGGGCGTCGTCGACGTAGAGCAGCGCGCCGTGGGCGCGGGCGACCGCGGCGAACGCGCGCAGGTCCGGGGCGTTGCCGGTCATCGAGTTCACGCCGTCCATGCAGACGAGCTTCGTCTCGCCGCCGGACTCGCGCAGGAGCGTGTCGAGGTGGTCCGGGTCCTCGAAACGGAAGCGCTTGACGGTGGCGCCGCGGGACTTCGCGACGTGGCACCCGTCGTAGATCGTCTTGTGCGCGCGGGCGTCGAGGAAGATCGTCCCGTTGCCGGCCAGCAGCGGGATCACCGACATGTGGATGTGGGTGATCGTGGCCATCACGAGTGCGTCCTCGCAGCCGAGCAGCGCGACCAGCTTGCGTTCGATCTGCTCGTACAGCACCGGCGAGCCGAGGAGGCGCGACCAGGACGGGTGCGTGCCCCAGGCGTCGAGGTAGGCGGGGACGGCCTCGATGATCTCGCGGTCCAGGTCCAGCCCGAGGTAGTTGCAGGAGGCGAAGTCGGCGAGCCAGTGGTCGCCGATGCGGATCATCCGGCCCTGCTGCTCGTCGATGACGGCGTCCATCATCGGGTGCGAGTGCTTGAGGGCGGCGAGATCCCCGCAGGTCTGGAGCCACCGCTCCAGCCAAGGGGTGGACGGGGTGAGGTCGATGAGGCTCGTCATGGCCCCCCGTTTGGTAGGCGGGACCGGTAATGCGCCGGTTATATGGCGGTCGGGTGGCGGGGCTCGTAGAGCCCGAGCTCACCGCCGCCCGGCACGCGCAGCGCCGTCAATCGACCCCAGCGTTCGTCGCTCACCGGGCGGGTGAACTCGACGCCCTTGGCCCTGAGTTCCGCCATCGTGGAGTCGAGGTCGTCGCACATCAGATAGAGCTCGACGGCGGCTTCGTCGGCCGGATGCGCCGCGATCTCGGCGGGCGGCAGGGCGAAGATCAGCCAGCCGCCGCCGGCATCGACGGACTTGAGCTCCAGCGTGTCGCGCAGGAACGCGCGTGTCGCCTCGGCGTCCTTCGCGTACAGGATCGCGTGGGCGCCGATGATGGTCACGACGACAAGGCGGGGAGCCCGTCGATCGACTCCCAGTTGTTGTCGCGTTCGTAGACGCGCATGGCGCCCTCACCCTCCACGCGGATGCGCTTGGCGGTCGAGAGGTCCATGTGCGGGCGCTCGCCCTCGTAGCTCATCAGCGGGACGCCGTACCCGCAGGAGTCGGCGATGCGGGTGACGTTGACGACGATGAACGCCCGCATCGACTCGGCGATCTCGGGCTCGGCCCAGCCCAGCTCGCGCAACTCGTCGAAGCGGGCGTTGTCCGGGCGCACGTACTCGCCGTGGCCGTGCAGGCGGAGGATCCGCGGCGGGCCCTCGAACGCGCAGAACATCACGCAGATGCGGCCGTTGTCGCGCAGGTGGGCGATCGTCTCCGCCCCGCTGCCGACGATGTCCAGGTAGGCGACGGTGTGGTCGTCGAGCACCCGAAGGGTCCCGATCGGACCCTTCGGGGAGACGTTGATGTGTCCGCCGTCACCCGAGGGGGCCGTACCTACGAAGAACATCGACTGCTTGGCGATCCATGCCTTCTGGTACTCGTCGATGCGTTCGTAAATGCGGCCCATGCACGGTGAGTCTAAGCGTTCGCACCGCCGTCTCCGGCGGATCGCCGGCCAGATCACCGGTCGTCGCTGCCGGCGGCGGACGCCGCCGACATACCGGTGGTACGACTGCGGCGGCCGCCGCCGGGCAGCGGCGGGCGGGGCGCGCCGGAATCCGTCGGAGGCGACGGGGCGGGCGCTAAATGGCGTGGTTGGCGTGCATGAGCCCGTTCGGGTCCATGCGCGTCCTCACGGCCTGCAGCCGCGCCCAGGACTCGGCGCCGAAGGTCAGCGACGCGTCGACCTTGTCCTCGGCGAAGTTGAGGTAGGTGCCGCGGAGGCTCCACGGCTCCATCGCGGCCTTCACGCGGGACATGTAGTCGCGCATGAACGCGCCCATGTTGGCGTCGATCGCCATGCCGCCCATGAACAGGACGAACTGGCCGGCGATGCCGCCGGCGGCGCCGTGGCCGGGCTCCCGGCGGGCGAGCGCGCCGCCGATCTGGCGCAGCTCCACGCCTGCCAGCGGGGAGCCGCTCTTCGGGCCGGCCATGCAGACCAGCATGTCGATCGCGGCCTGGGGCAGCTCCTCGATCAGCGCGGTCTCGCTCGTGAAGGGCATCGGCTCTTCCGGGTCCTGGTGCAGGCGGATGAGCGCGGGAGCGGGGATCGTCGCGAACGTGTCGATCTCGGGCTCGAGCGCGCGCAGCGGCGCGATCACGTCCGGGTCGCCCTGGACGGCGCCGTCGATGATGACGATCGAGCGGCCGCGGATCGGCGCGGGGATCTCCGGCAGCGGCGGGAGCTGCATGATCCGGAAGGACGTGGTGATGTGGTCGGGGGCGGTGACCGCCCACTGCGCGTACACCTTCAGCACGCGGGCGGCCTCGGTCCAGTCCCACACCATCATCCCGGCGTAGATCTCGGTCAGCTCGTAGAGGCGGAACTCGAGCGCGGTGACGATGCCGAAGTTCCCGCCGCCGCCGCGCAGCGCCCAGAAGAGCTCGGGGTCGTTGTCCGCGTCCGTGCGGACGAGCTCGCCGTCGGGCGTGACCAGCTCGACCGCGGTCAGGCTGTTGGTCTGCAGGCCGTGGCTGCGGGCGAGCCAGCCCATGCCGCCGCCGAGCGAGTAGCCGGCGACGCCGACCGTGGGCGAGGAGCCGTGCAGCGCGTAGAGGCCGTGCGGGGCGGCGGCGTCGACGACGTCCTCCCACAGCACACCGGCGCCGACGCGGGCGGTCCGGTTGGCCGCGTCGATCGCGACGCCGCCCATGCCCGAGGTCTTGACGAGGATCGTCCCGCTCAGGTCGCCCAGCGGGCCCGCGTTGTGGCCGGTCGTCTGCGCGGCGACGCGCAGACCCACGCCGCGGGCGAAGCGCATGACGTCCGCGACCTCGGAGGCGTCGGCGGGATACACCACGGCCGCCGGACGCGGGTCGAGCGAGAGGTTGAAGCCGCCACGGGCCGCGTCATAGCCGTCGTCGCCGGGAAGGGCGACGGCACCGCCACACAGTTCACGGAGCAGGGAGAGGTCATCGCGGGGAGGATCGATGATCGACATGGCGTCAACACTCACGCCCCACCGTTGCCCAGACCTTGCCGCGCATTGCCGCGAGATTTCTAAACCCGACCTTAAGTGCCTGACCCTTTATCTCGCCGTTAGGTTGTGGCACGGCGCTGCGCCGTCGGCGAACCTAAATCGCACCTAAGGGGTCAGGTAATTTAGGTGGGGTTTAGGTTTCGAGGGCGAGGGCGAGCTCGCCTTGGGAGGACGCGCCGAGCTTGCGGAGGGCGCTGCCGAGCTTGATCTCGATGATGCGCGGGGTGACGAAGAGCTCCTGGGCGATCTCGCGTTCGGCGCGGCCGGCGGCGGCCAGGGCGGCGACGCGGCGTTCGCTGGCGGTGAGGGAGTTCACGCCGCGGGGCATGGCGAGTGCGGGCTCGACGCCCACGGCCAGCATCTCGCGCTGGATCTGGCGGACCAACCGCTCGGCGCCGCAGACCTCGGCGAGCTCGTGGGCGCGGGTGAGGGGCTCGCGGGCGTAGTCGGGCCGGCCGGCGAGGCGGCGCAGGGAGCCAAGACCCGCCAGCGACTTGGCGAGCTCCAGCCGCGAGGGCGCGCGGGAGACGACCTCGACGGCCTCCTCCAGGCGCTCCAGCCCTTCGGCGCCCTCGAGCAGTCCGAGCACCCGCAGCGAGTGCGCGACGGTACCCGGCGCACCCCAGTCGCGGGCGCGGTCGAGCTCCTCGGACGCCAGCTCGATCGCCTTGCGCTTCATCCCCAGCTGGTCGAGCGCGATCGCCTTCAGCGAGCTCCAGCGCGCGGCCGCCGGGTTGTGCCAGAGGTGGAAACGCTGCGCGTACTCGTCGGCGGCCTCGACCGCGTCCTCGAAGCGGCCTTCGGCGACCAGCAGCTCCAGCCGCGCGTTGCACCAGTAGCGGGCGCCGTCGGAGCCGCCGCCGCGCTCGGGCGCGCGGACGAGCGCCTGTCGCGCCTCGGTGAGCTTGCCCCGCTCGGTCAGGCACCAGGACAGGTGGGCCGCGTTCCACTGCAGGGTGTCGCGCCCGTAGCCCCACGCCTCCGCCTGGTCGAACGCCTGCGTGAGCTCCTCCTCGGCATCGAGCAGGTCGCCGCGCCAGAACAGGCAGAACCCGCGCCACAGGTACATGCCGGTGACGGCGAACAGCGAGCCGCGGCGGTGCGCGTCGAGCATCGCGAAGTCGAAGGCGGTCAGCGCCTCCTCGCGGTCGCCGATGATCATCGGCAGCAGCGCGGCCAGTGTCAGCAGGTTCGGGTCGCGATTCTGGACGTCGCCGCCCTCGAGCGCGAGGCGGCCGAGGGCGACGCACTCGTCGACATGGCCGCCGCGGCGCTGCCATTCGAACGCGGCGAACGAGGTCATCATCTTCTCGCCCAGCGTCTTCGGGACGCGGTGGCGGTATGGCTCGGTGACGGCGGCCTCCGCGGGATCGCCTGAGCCGAACGGGATCCCCATCAGCGCGAACGCCTCCAGCGCGAGCGCCTCGTCGGCGAGCTCGGGCGGGAGCGACGCCGCGGCCTCCCGCGCGACCGCCGCGCCCTCGGCGGGCGACGTCGTGAACAGCAGCGCGCGGCCCAACGCGTTCGCGGCGCGAATCCGCAGGTGGTCGTCGGTCAGCCCGTCGTACGCCTCGCGCAGGTGCTTGGCGGCGCCCGGACCGGTCAGCAGGGCCTCGACCTCCCCCAGATCGAGCAGCAGCCGCGGCCGCATCGAGGCCGGCGCCGGCTCGTCCAGCGCGCGCTGCAGGTAGCCGACCGCGTTGTCGATCGCGCCGCGCGCGAACGCCGCGTTCCCCGCCTCGTGCAGCAGCCGCGCGATCTCCTCGTCGCCGCTGCGCGGCGTGTGCGTGAGCTGCCCCGCGATCTGGTCCATCGGCGCGCCGATCCGGCGCAGGACGCCCGCCGCCCGGCCGTGCAGCAGCTCGCGCTCGCCCAGGGGGAGGCCGTGGTAGACGGCGTCGCGGACGAGCGGGTGGACGAAGCCCGGCGGCGGGTCCGGGCGCAGGATCTCCGCCCGCGCCAGCGCGGCCATCGTCCCCGCCACCTGTGCCTCGTCGAGCCCGGCGACGCCCGCGACGGCCGGCAGGTCCGCGCCCTCGCCGAGCACCGCGACCGCCCGCGCGACCGTGGACGCCTCGCCGGGCAGCCGCGCGAGCCGCAACAGGACCGAGCTGGACACCGCGCGCGAACCTATTGCCCGCACGACGTCGGCGTGGGCCGCGTCGGGCTTGACCGCGTCGGTCTCCAGCGCATTGAGCAGCTGGCGGACGAGCAGCGGGTTGCCGCCGGTGGTCGTGTGGCAGGCCTCGCGGAACGAGCGATCGGGCTCGGCGCCGAGGCGGCGCGCGACCAGCGCGCCGACGGCCTCCTCCGACAGCGGGCCGGGACGGATGTGGGCGGTCGCCGGGTCGTTGGCGATCTCGGCCAGCAGCGCGGCGTCGGTCGGCGCGTCGCCCGTGCGCACGGAGGCGGTGACGAGCACCGGCTGGCCCTCCAGCCGGCGGACGAGGTAGGCGAGGAAGCGCAGCGATGGCCGGTCGCACCAGTGCAGGTCGTCGATCTCGAGCAGCAGCGGGTGCTCGGCGGCGAGGTTGAGCGCCAGCCAGTACAGGCCGTGCAGGGCGGCGAAGGACGCGTCGCCGCCGTGGGAACCGTTCTCGTCCGGGTTGCGGAAGACGACCTGCGCCGGGGCGGCCGCGCCCGCCAACACGTCGGACTCGGCGACGACGGACTCGAAGAGCTGGCGGACGACGCCGAACGGGAACTCGCGCTCCAGCTCGCCCGCCCGGGCGTTGAGCACGAACGCGCCCTCCGCGACCGCGCGCCGCCGGAACTCGGCCATCAGCCGCGACTTGCCGATCCCGGGCGGGCCCTCGATCAGCACCGCGCGGCCCTCGCCCTCGATCGCCTCCTCGAGCATCGAGTCCAGCTGCGCGACCTCGCGCTCGCGCTCGACCAGCGTGGCGGACGCCTTCGGCTTGGACTTGCGCGCGGGCTGCGGCGCCGGCGGCGCGGAATCGTCACGCAGGAGCTGCTCGTGCAGGGCGACGAGCGCCGCGCCGGGCGAGCTGCCGAGCTCCTCGCGCAGCAGGACGCGGATGTCCTCGTAGACCCGCAGCGCCTCGTTGGCGTTGCCGCGGGCGCGCAGGACCTCCATCAGCGCGGCGCGGGCGGATTCCCGGAACGGCTGCGCCTGGACGGCGGCGCGGGCGGCCTGCTCGGCCTCCGGGTGCGCGGCGCCGCCGAGCTTGGCGCCCGCGGCCGCGACGGTCTCGAGCGCCTCCACCCGCAGGTCGGCGAGCTCCGCGCGGCGCGCGTCGATCCACGGCGCCTCCAGGCCGGGCAGGAGCCCACCGTCGGCGATCTCGAGCGCGGCCCGGGCCGCATCCCAGGCGACGCGCGGGTCTGAGGCCTCACGGGCGCGGCGCAGCTCGCGCGGCGCGACCTCCCAGTCGACCCAAGCGTCAGCCGGGAGGATCAGCTGCAGCTCGGAACGGCCCTCGAGGACGCCCGGGCCGAGCGCCTTGCGCAGGCGCGAGAGCGGCGGAGCGAGCAGCGACTCGTACGCGGGCGGGGCGCCCTTCCCGCTCCAGAGCGCCTCGGCGAGCTCGTCGCGGCGCACGGGCCGGTCCCGGTTGAGGGTGA
Organism: Solirubrobacter soli DSM 22325; assembly: GCF_000423665.1. GTDB lineage: Bacteria > Actinomycetota > Thermoleophilia > Solirubrobacterales > Solirubrobacteraceae > Solirubrobacter > Solirubrobacter soli. The sequence continues at coordinate 21,728 of NZ_KE384074.1, forward strand.
GGTAGGAGAACAGCAGACGGCCCTGGCGTCCGCGCAGGGAGTCTTCGAGCCTCCGTCCCTGAAGCTCCACGATGAGTCGCCCGCATACACGTATGCGGGTCGCGTGACCCTCGACCACGCGGGGAAATCTATCCGGTACCCGGGCGGACTTCCACGACTCTGGAACAGTTCCGGACTAGGCGACCACCTTCGCGTCGGCCAGAACGGCCATGGCGGCGTTGCGCCCATTCAGCGCGATCACGCTGCCGCCCGGGTGGGTCGCCGCGCCGCAGAAGTAGAAGCCGTCGATCGGCGTCCGCGGCGCCAGGCGGTGCTCCCACATCTGGTCCGGGGTGACTTCGCCCTGGAAGATGTTGCCCTGGGTGAGGCCGATCCGCTCCTCGATGTCGGGCGGGCCGAGGACCACATAGCTCTCGATCACGTCGGGGAAGTTGGGCGCGAAGCGGGCGATCAGGTCGATGAACTGCTTGGCCACCTCGTCCCGGCGCGTTGACCAGTCCATGTCGTAGGGCGCGTACTGGCCGAAGACGCTCAGCAGGTGGCGGCCCTCCGGGGCGGGCGTCTGGTCGTAGCCGGTCTGGATGTAGATCTCGCCGAAGCCCACGGCCGGCTCGCCTCGGGCGCAGCGCTCGAAGGCGGCCTGCGCCGCGTCGAGACCGTCGGTGACGTCGATCGTCGCGCGAGCGGGCCAGGACTCGCCGGGCGCCGCGGTCCAGTCGGGGAGCGCGGTCAGCGCCGCGTTGAACTTCACGACGGGGCTGCGGATCTTCCAGGCTTCGAGTCGTTGCCGGTAGTCGTCGGGGACCTCGGTGAGGAGGTTCAGGGCCCGCTTCGGGTCCGCATTGCAGAGGATCGTGCGGGCGCGGATGACCGTCCCGTCCTCGAGCGTGACGCCCTCGCCGGGGGTGATCTCGGCGACGGGGACGCCGGTCGCGAGCGTCGCGCCGGCCTCCTGGGCGGCGTCGGCGATCGCGAAGCTGATCATCCCCATGCCGCCCTTGACGTAGCCCCACACCGGGCCCTGACCCTCGAGGTCGCCCTGATAGTGCATGAGCTTGATCGAGGCCGTGCCCGGGTCCTTCGGGCCGCCGTAGGCGGCGATCACGCCCTGGCCGAACAGCGCGTCCTTGAGCCGCTGATCTGAGATGTAGTCGTCGAGGACGTCGGCGATGCTGGCGTGGAAGACGATGTCGATCATCGTCTGCTCGCCGTGCAGGAGGTCCTCGATCTCCTCGCGGGTGGGCGTGTCGCCGACCCACGTGTCGCGGCCGCGCGTGCGCAGGCGCTGGCGGACCTCGTCGAAGATGTGCTCGTAAGCCCAGTAGCCCTCGATGTCCTTGGCCGAGACGTTGAGGTCCTCGAGGTTGCGCTGGGTCTTCGCGTCGTCGAGCCACTGGCCGAAGCTCGTGCCGTCCTCGAACGGCACCCACAGGTTGGGGTCGGCGACGTAGCACTCGAAGCCGCGTTGCCGGAGCTGCAGCTCGTCGATCACGAGCGCGTCGAGGAGGCCGACGACGTACGCGCAGGGGCTGACGCTGTAGCGCTGGTCCGGGAACGGGCGCTCGAGGGTGCAGGCGCCGCCGAGGCGTTCCCTTCGCTCCAGGACGAGGACGCTCTGGCCCGCTTTCGCGAGGTACGCGGCCGCGGTGAGGCCGTTGTGGCCGCCGCCGACGATCACCGCGTCCCAGTGCTGCGCCGCGAGCTCCTTGACCGGTTTCGGGAGCCCGACCTCCCCCAGCTTGGCTGCGATCTCGTTCATGAGGCCTCCTGGGCCAGTGCGTCGACGGCCACGGCGTGGGTGCCGTGGACGATCACGGGGTTCAGCTCGATCAGCGCGTAGGGCAGCTGCTGGAGCTGGAGCGCGAGCGCGATGACGGGCTTCGGTTCGATCGGGGTGCGGAGCGTTTCGAGCGCTTCGGCGATGCGGGTCGCGTCCGCGGGGAGCGGGACGACGGCGACATCGTCGAGCCGCTCGGTGTGGACGCCGCCGGCGCCGAGAAGCAGGACGGGGACGAGGCCGTCGCGCCGGATCGCCACGAGGACCTCGGTGCCCCGCGGCGCCATCCGCTCGACGAGGACGGTTCGGCCGAGCCGTGTTTGGGCCGCGCGGATCGCGTTCTCATCGTTCAGGTCGAGGACGACGCCGCCCTCGCGCGCCTTATGGGTGACGTTGAGGCGCTTGACGGCGACGGGGCCTTGGAGGCGGCGCCAGGTCGTGACGGCGTCGTCGGTGACCTCGCCGTCGACGATCGGGACGCCGGCGTCGCGTAGAAGGTGTTTGGCCTCGGCCTCGCCGATCAGCCGGCCGGCGTCGGTGCGGGTGTCGAGGCGGCGGGGCGCGCGGAGCGGTTGCATCGCGCGAATCCCGCTGCGCAGGCCGGCGATCGCGCCCGCGGAGACGAGCTCGGGGAGCGTCGAGGCGACCGTCACGTCGCCGGTGGCGTTCTGAACGGCGGTGAGGACGGCCGCCCAGTCCTCGGCGTCGCTGGCCGCGTCGTAGAGCACCAGCACGCGCCCGATCGCGGGGTCGTCGCTCAGTGCCTCGATGAGCTCGGTGAGCTTCTCCGGCTCATCCCAGAGCAGCGCGGTGTAGTCGAGGGGGTTTCCCGCCGTGGCCGCCGCGGGCAGGACGGCGTCGAGGCGGGCGAGCGTCGCGGGCGCGAGGTCGGGCAGGTCGACGCCGAGCTCGGCCGCGAGGTCCGCCGCGACGGCGGAGTCGCCTCCGGAGCACGTCATGACGGCCACGCCCGTCGGCGCCGGGCCGTTGCCGGCCGCGGCCGGGTCGGCCGGCCGCGCGGCGCCGGTCGGCGCCGGGCCGTCGCCGGCACGCGTTGGGCGACGCGGCGCGGCGAGCGCCTTCGCGAGCTCCAGGAGGTCGTGCGGGTCCTCGGCCCAGGCGGCGCCCAGCTCCTCGAACAGCGCGCGGAAGACGCGCTGGTCGCCCGCGAGCGCGCCGGTGTGGGCGACCGCGGCGGCCGCGCCCGCCCGGGAGCGGCCCGCCTTCAGGACGGCGACGCGGATGTTCGCCGCGGCGGCCTTCTGCAGCGCTGCGCACCAGCGGGCGCCGTCGCCGTCGGCCTCCAGGTAGAGGGCGACCGAACGGACCCCGTCGCGCTCGCACACCGCCTCGAGGAAGTCGGTGGCGTCGAGCACGGCCTGGTTGCCGCAGGAGATGACGGTGTGCAGCCGCAGGCCGCGGCGCGAGGCGAGCGCGTTGACCGCGACGTTGCCGGACTGCGAGATCAGCGCGACCGGGCCGGCCTCGCGGGGCTCCACCGTGTCCCCCCAGAGGGCGACGCGATCGGGGAGCGAGATGATCCCGTTCCCGTTCGGGCCGCAGACCGGGAAGCCGTCGGCCGCGGCCGCGAGCGCCGCCTGCAGCTCGTCCTCGCGCGCCTCGGCGAACCCCGCGGAGAAGACGACCGCGCCGCCGCAGCCCATGCCGCGCGCCGTGGCCACGACGTCGGGTGCGTCCGCGGCGGGGATCGCCACGACGACCGCGTCCGGCGCCTCCGGGAGGTCGAGCAACGACGGATAGGCCGCGACGCCGTGCACGTTCGGGCGGCGCGGGTTGACCGCGTAGACGCGGCCGGGGTAGCCGAGCCGCGCGAGGTTGAGCAGCGCCTCGCCGCCGTAGGACGCGGGGCGCTCCGACGCGCCGACGACGGCGATGGAGGCGGGCGCGAAGAGGCGCGAGAGGTCGCGCCGCGCGGGCGGCGCCGCGCCGTGGGCGGCCGGCGAGCCGCGGTGGGGCGGCGCGGCGGCGTCGGGCGGCGAGCCGCGGTGGGGCGGCGCGGCGGCGTCGGGCGGCGAGCCGCGGTGGGGCGGAGCGGCGGCGTCGGGCGGCGAGCCGCGGTCGGGCGGCGCGGCGGCGGGCGTCGCGGCGGCGTCGCGGGTTGCCATCAGTGCAGCACCCGCTCGACACCGCGGCGTTCGAGGGCGCGGGCGACGATCAGCCGCTGGATCTCGCTCGTGCCCTCCCAGATGCGGTCGACGCGCAGCTCGCGCCAGAAGCGCTCGGCGACGTTGACGCGGGTGTAGCCGCGGCCGCCGAAGATCTGCAGGCAGCGGTCGGCGCAGCGGTTGGCGGCCTCGGACACGAAGAGCTTCGCCATCGACGCCTTGGCGTGGATCAGCTTCGGGTCGGCGCCCGCGTCGGCGAGCCGCGCCACTTCCAGGCCGAGGAGCCGGCCCGCGGCCGCGTCGGCGGCGGAGTCGGCCAGTGGGAACGAGACGCCCTGGTGGTCGATGATCCGCGCGCCGCCCTGCTCGCGCTCGATCGCCCACGCGGTGGTCTCCTCGAGCAGGCGGAGCATCGCGCCGCAGCCGCGGGCGGCGATCCCGAGACGCTCCTCGGCGAACCATGCGCGCTGGAGCTCGTCGCCCCCGCCGAGCCCGCCGATCACCGCGTCCTCCCCCACGACGACGCCGTCGAAGCGGATCGTCGGATGCCCGTGCGGATAGGTGTGGGTGAAGGGCGGGTCGTCGACGACGGAGATCCCCGTGAGGCCCGCCTCGACGAGGAAGAGCGTCGGCGACGGCGCCAGCGCCATGACGATGAACACCGCCGCGACGTCGCCGTAGGTCACGAACCACTTCTCGCCGTCGATCCGCCAGCCGCCGTCCACGCGGGTCGCGGTGGTCTCGATCCCCGACGGGTCCGATCCCGCCCCCGCCTCGGTCACCGCGTACGCGTCGTGCAGCTCGCCCCGCAACGCGGGCTTGAGCCAGCGCTCGATCTGCGCAGCCGACCCATGGGCCAGCACGTTGTACGCGGTCGGGACGTGCCACGACAACGCGTTCGTCGAGCGCCCGAACTGCTCCTCGACCTCGAACCACTCGACGTGCGACCACCCCTGACCGCCGTGCTCGCGCGAGTGCAGGCTGCCGGAGATCCCGCGCGCGAGCGCCTCCTCCTTGATCAGCGCGACGTCCTCCGGCGTGATCCGCCCGAGCTCCGCGTCGACCTCGCGCGGGATCAGGATCTCGTCCACGAACGCCTTCGCCCGCTCCGCAGCAGTCATGCCTTAGGGTCCTCCTCGTGGAAGCCAGAGCGGCCGCGCGGGCCAGCGCCCGGGCACGAATCCTGGACGCGGCCGTGAAACTCGTCGCGCGTGAGGGCATCAACGACGTCCGCATCGCGCGCATCGCGCAGGAGGCGGGCGTCTCCCCCTCGCTGCTGCACTACCACTTCGCCACCCGCGACGCCTTGTTGGCGGAGGCGCTCGAGCACTCCTACGAGCTCGCCGGCACGATCCGCATCGGCCCGGACGACGAGCCCGCGCCCGCCGCGGCGCGCCTCCAGAGCATGATCGATCAGTGCCTGCCCGCCGAGGGCTCGCTGCGCGACGACTGGCTGCTGTGGGTCGAGCTGTGGCTGCACGCCGCACGCCGCCCCGAACTGCGTCCCACCGCGGCGCGTCTGTACGCGCGCATGCACCAGTGGTTCGGGGAGACGATCGCGGAGGGCGTCGAGTCCGGCGAGTTCACCGTGGCCGACCCGGGTCGGACGATCGACCGCCTGCTGGCGCTGATCGACGGCTACGGCATCCGGGCGCTGACGGACGACCCGGCGATGCCGATCGAGCGCGCGCGGGAAGAGATCTGGGACGCCGTCAGTCACGAGCTGGGGCTCTGAGCGCGTCGCGTTCGGCCGGCTTGAGCGCGCGGCCCGGGACCTCCAGCGTCGTCGCGGCCTCGACCGCGACGCCTTCGCCGTCCGCCACCGTCTCGCGGGTGCGGAACGACGCGCGGCCGACGGCGTCCAGCGTGCAGGTCACCGTGACCGGCTTGCGGCCGAGCGGCCGGCGGTAGCCGACCGCGACGTGCGTGACGACCGCGTCCGGCAGGCGCGGGCCCAGCCAGGCCGCTCGCGCCTCCTCCAGGAACGTGAAGAGCACCGCGGGGTCGACGTGGCCGGCCGCGTCGAGGTCGCGGGCGCGGACCTCGATACGCACGCGATGGACGGACGCCGACTCGACCACGACCGGCGCCGGCGGCGAGGGCAGCGTCACGCCCAGCTCGAGCTCGGCCACCCGCCGTGCCCACGAAGCGGCGCGGCCCGGCGGGACGTCCTCGCCGTGGACGGTCGTGTGCAGGCCGATGCCGTCGATCACGGCGACCAGCCGCGCGGCGGTGTCCTGGACGTCCTCGCACGCCCAGCACCCCTGGCGGACGCCGTCCTCCAACACTTCGGCGAGCACCGCGCGCCAGCCGACGTCGAAGCGCCCCAGCGTGTCCCGCACCAACGGCGAATGCACCGACTCGCCCCACGCGTCCACCCACAGCCGCCAGGAGTCGGCGTCCGCCCACTCGGACTGGTCCAAGTACGCCGCGAGGCGCTCGGGCGGGTCCTCGAAGCGGCGCGAGATCGCCTCCAGCGACGCGAGATCCTCCCGCGCGGCAGCCGCGAACGCCTCCGCGACGACCTCGTCCTTGGACCCGAAGTGGTAGTTGAGCAACCCGAGCGACGCGCCCGCCTCGCGGGTGATCTCCCCCACCGTCGCCGCGGCGAAGCCGTCGCGGCCGATCACCCGGCGGGCCGCGGTCACCAACTCCTCGCGCCGCCTCATGGCTCCAGGACCCGCAGGCACTCCGCCGGGAGGTGCACGCTCACCGGGTCGCCGGAGGCGTGCTCGACGAGGGTGCCGTCATTGGGGACGTCGCACCGCACCAAGGCGCCCGAAGCCAGCCGCACCCGCACGTCCTGGTGGAAGCCCAGGTAGACGACCGCCTCCACCATGCCCGGAAGCCGGTTCTCGCCGCCGGACCCGTGCGGCTCGAGCCGCACCCGCTCCGGCCGGATCATCGCCAGCGCGTCGCCGGTCTGTCCGTTGACGTTCGCGCGCAGCGAGAACTCGCCCACGCGCAAGCCACCCTCGGAGACGACCGCGGGGATCAGGTTCGACGCGCCGAGGAAGTTCGCCACGAACGCGGTCCGCGGCTCCTCGTAGAGCACCCGCGGCTCGTCGCACTGCTCGACCCGCCCGTTGCGCATGACCGCGACGCGGTCGCTCATCGTCAGCGCCTCGTCCTGGTCGTGGGTGACGTAGACGAACGTGATCCCGAGCGTCTCCTGGATGCGCTTGAGCTCGACCTGCAGGTCGACCCGCAGCCGCGCGTCCAACGCGCCCAACGGCTCGTCCAACAGCAGGACCGGCGGGGCGAGCACGATCGCCCGCGCCAACGCCACTCGCTGCTGCTGGCCACCGGACAGCTGACCCGGACGCCGCTCCCCCAAGGCGCCCAGCTGCACCATCTCCATCGCCTCGCCGACCCGCCGCGCCATGTCCGCCTTCGAGCACTTCTGATAGCGCAGCCCGAACGCCACGTTCTGCGCGACCGTCATGTGCGGGAACAGGGCGTAGGACTGGAAGACCGTGTTGACCGGCCGCTTGTGCGGCGGCTTGTCCGCCATGTCGACCCCGTCGAGCTTGATCGCCCCGGAGTCCAGCTTCTCGAACCCCGCGATCAGCCGCAGGGTCGACGTCTTCCCGCACCCCGACGGGCCGAGCATCGTGAAGAACTCGCCGCCCGGCATGTGCAGGTCGATGCCGTCGACCGCCACGACGTCGCCGTAGCGCTTGGTCAGCTGGTCGAGGTCGATCTGGCCCCGGGTCATTGGGCCGTTCCCGCCGCGAACGTGCTCACCGACGCCTCCTGACCGCGCGCGAAGCGCTTGAACACCAACCACGCCAGCGTCAGCGCCAGCAGCGAGAGCACGAGCATCACCGTCGCCAGCGCGTTCAAGGCGGGCGTGGGCGCGGCGCGCGCCGTGGCGTAGATCCGCATCGGCACCGTGGTCGTGTCGGCGCCCGAGGCCATGTACTGCGCGACCACGAAGTCATCGATCGAGAGCGCGAACGTGCTCAGCATCGCCGCCGCGATCGCCGGCGCCAGCAGCGGGAGCAGCACGCGCCGCAGCACCTCCCGCTGCGGCGCCCCGAGATCGGCCGCGGCCTCCTCGACGTCGTTGCCGATCATCACCAGCCGCCCGCGCACGATCAGCACGACCCACGAAAGCGAGAACGTCACGTGCCCGATCACCTGCGCGGTCGTGCCCAGGCCGATGAAGCCGAACGCGGAGGTGAACAGCAGGAACAGGCCGACGGCGAACACCAGCTCGGGCGTGACCAGCGGCAGCAGCATCAGGATGTTCGAGACCCCCGAGCCGCGCCCGCGCCACCGCTGCAGGCCGATCGCCAGCGCGGTGCCCAGCGGTGTGGCGATCAGCATCGCCAGGCCCGCGAGCACGAGCGAGTGCTGCAGCGCGGCCCACAGCGTCGGGTCGTTGCGCACGCTCAGCGTCGGATCCGTCCAGAACCACCGCAGCGAGAACCCCTGCGACGACGTCCGCGAGCGGCCCTCGTTGAACGCGAACCTGATCGCCAGCAGCACGGGCAGGAGCGACCATGCCACATAGATCCACGTCACCGCCGGGAGCACGCGGATCCGCCTCATTGCTCGCTCCGCAGGACTCGCAGGTAATAGACCATGAAGACGAGGAGGAACGCGCTCAACAGCAGCGTCAAAGCAGCGCCGAGCGCCTTGTCCGGCCCGCCCTGGACGTAGTTGTTGATCGTGTTGCCGAGCAGCGCGGTCTTCGGCGAGCCCGACATCAGGTCCGGCGTGTAATAGTCGCCGAACATCGGCAGCGCGATCAGCACGATCCCGCCCAGCGTCCCCGCCTTGCTGAGCGGGAGCACGACGCGCCGGAACGCCGAGGCCGGCGGCGCGCCCAGGTCGCGCGCGGCCTCGATCAGCCGCTGGTCGATCCGATCCAGCGAGGCGTACAGCGGCAGGATCAGGTAGGGCACGTAGCCGTAGACGAGCCCGAGGATCACCGCGATCGGTTGCCCGCCGAGCCAGTCGTTGCCATCCAAGAGCCCAAGCGCCGAGAACACGCGGTCGATCGACAGCGCGTTGAGCACGTCCGCCGCGTACCCGCCGGTCGCCAGCAGGTTCGTCCACGCGAACATCCGCATCAGGTACGAGATCCAGAACGGCGCGACCAGCAGGACGAGCAGGAGCGCCTTCGTCTTGCCGTGCGCCTGCCGCGAGACGTAGTAGGCGACCGGGTAGCCGATCGCCAGCGACAGGAGCACCGCGACGACGACGTAGACGATCGTGCGGACGAACACGCCCCACGTCCGCCCGCCCGGCACGACGTCGGTGATCGCCTGCCAGATGTAGCCGACGTTCCAGTCGAGCGGGTTCCAGTGCGGGACCGGCTCGTAGAGGTCGGTGATGTTCCCGAACCCGACCGCGACGATCGCGTAGAACGCCACGAGGAAGAACGCGGCGAGCCACGCCATCCCCGGCACTGTCAAGAAGCCCCAGGCGCGCTTCATCTCATCCGTTGCGGAACGCGTCCCAGTTCTGGTCCCAGGCGCGTCGGCCCGCGGCCGTCAGGGCGAGGTAGGCGTTGCCGTTCGCGTACTCCTCCCGCGTGACGACGCAGTTCGAGAGGTTCTGCGGCAGCAACTGCTGTTCGAACAGCGCCTGCGCGTCGATCTTGGTGATCGGCGGCTGGTAGCCCACGTACCCCGTGAAGTTCTCCAGCGCGTTCTTCGGGTCGAGCATGTAGTTCATGAACCGGTGCGCCATCACCGGCTTCTCGGCCTCGGCGCCGACGCAGATGCAGTCGTTGAACACCGGCCCGCCTGACGACGGGGTCCAGTAGGAGAGGACCTCCCCGGTGGTTCCCTCGGGCAGGTACGAGATGACGGCGTTGAGCATGTCGCCCGACCAGACCTGGTTGAGCCACATGCGCCCGGCGGGGAGCGTCTCGTAGCCGGTGATCGTCACCTTCACGCGCGCGATCTCGTTGAGCTCCTTCAGATCCTCGGACGCGCGCTTGAGCAGCACCGGGTTCTCGGTGTTGAGGTCGGTCACGCCGCGGTACATCAGCGCCATCCCGATGCCCTCGCGCGAGTCGTCGAGCACCCCCACGCGCCCGCGGTACGGCTCCGACTTCCAGAACGATTCCCAGCCGAGCTCGGCCGGGTCGAACGCCTTGATCTCGTCGTTGCGCCAGCCGATCCCGGTCGTGTACAGCGTGTACGGCACCGAGTAGCGCGGGCCGAGGTCGTAGAACGGGTCCTGCAGCTCGGGCCAGACCTCGGTCTTCAGGTTCGGGACGAGGTCGAGATTGAGCGGCTGGACCAGCTTGCGGCCGACGAGCCGCGAGAGGTGGTCGGGCGCGGTGAAGATGACGTCGAAGCGCAGCCGCCCGGTCGAGAGCTTGGTGAACGCCTCGTCGAGCGAGTTGAACGTGGTCACCCGCACCGACACGTTCTCCTGCTTGCCGAAGGCCTTGATGACCTCCGGGTTCAGGTAGTCGGCGTAGTTGTAGATCTGCAGCTCGCCGCCGGACTCGGGCTTGGTCGCCTCCACCGGCTCGCCGACCTTCGGCAGCGTGACCGGATAGTCGCGGCGCGAGAGCGGGATGCCCGCGGCGTCGACCGGCCCGCCGGCGGTGGGATCGCCCATGATCCCGTTGCCGGACGACCCCTCGGCGGTGGCGACGGGCGTCGTGGTGTTCTCGCACCCCGTCAGGCTCGCCCCGGCCAGCAACGCTCCGGCGCCCGCGAGCAGTCCCCTCCTCGACAGTCCTGAAGGCTCGTTCAAGACTCCTCGATCCTGACTGTTTGTGACTATCGTGTCAAGCTCGACTGAGCAGCTTGAACGGGCGTTCAGTGAAACGGCGCTTGCGGCGGTCCTTCAGGACGCGCTGGGCGGCGTTGTGGCCGGCGGCGGCGATCACGCCCCCGCCCGGGTGCGTCCCGGCGCCGCACAGATAGAGGCCGTGGACGGGCGTCGAGTAGCGCGAGAGCAGCGGCGTCGGGCGCATGAACGCCATCTGGTCCAGGCCCTGCTCGCCCTGGAAGATCGAGCCGCCGACGAGGCCGAAGATCCGCTCCAGGTCCGGCGGCGCGAGGACCTCGTAGTGCACGACGGCGTCGCGGACGTTGGGCGCGTGCTGGGCGACGATCTCCAGGCAGCGCTGCGCGTAGGCCTCGCGGGCGCCGTCCGGCCAGCCGGCCTCGTCGTGCGGGCCGTACTGGGTGAACATCGTCATCACGGTCGTGCCGTCGTCGGTCAGCGAGGGATCGATCGCCGTCGGCACCTCGACCTCGATGTACGGCGCGGCGGCGGGCTTGCCGAGCGTCGCGTCCTGCCAGGCGCGCTCCAGGTAGTCGATGCTCGGGCAGATCGCGAGGCTCGTGTGCATCAGCGCGTCGTCGGAGAACCTCGGCGGCTCGCTCAGGATCCAGTTGACCTTCACGGAGCCGCCGCGCGAGCGGTAGCGCTCCATGTCGGTGACGACCTCCTCCGGGAAGTGCTCGCCGCCGACGAGGTCCAGGACGGTCGTCTTCGGGTGCGCGCCGGACATCACGATGTCCGCGGTGATCGTCTCGCCGTCCTCCAGGGTCACGCCCTGCACGCGGCCGTCGCGCACGTCGATGCTCGCGACCGGCGCGTGCGTGCGGACGGTCGCGCCGAACGCGCGGGCGCTGGCCGCGATCGCCTCGGAGATCGCCCCCATCCCGCCCTTGACGTGACCCCAGGCGCCGCCGACCCCGTCGAGCTCGCCGAGCTCGTGGTGCAGGAGGTTGTAGGCCGTGCCGGGGGTCCGCGGGCCCGCCCAGACGCCCACCACGCCGGTGCTGGCGTAGGCGCCCTTGAGGGCGTCGTTGGAGAACCAGTCGTCGAGCAGGTCGCCGACGGACATCGTCATCACGCGATAGAGCTCCTGCAGCCCTCTTCGGGAGAGCCCGGCGGCGCGGCCCGCCTCGCGCAGCAGCTCGAGCACGTCGCCCGGGTGCCTGGAGCCGAGCGCGGGCGGCGGCTTGAGCATCATCGGGCGCAGGACGTCGGCGACGCGCTCCATCATCGCGTCGAACTCGGGCATCTTGGCGGCGTCTTTCGGTGAGACGCGGGCGAGCGAGGCCTGGGCCTTGGCGTCGTCGTTGTGGAACAGGATCGGGGTGCCGTTCGCGGCGAAGGTGGCGAACGGCGGGTCGAGCGGGATCGGGTCGTAGCCGAAGCGCTTGAGCTCGAGGTCGGCGACCACCTGCGGGCGCAGCATGCTCACCACGTACGACGCTCTGGACACGCGGCGGCCGGGAGAGATCTCCTCGGTCACGCAGGCGCCGCCCAGCAGATCGCGGCGTTCCAGGACGCAGACGCGCAGACCCGCGCGCGAGAGGTAGGCGGCCGCGGTCAGGCCGTTGTGGCCGCCGCCGACGACGATCGCGTCGAAGTCGCTCATCGCAGCGCCTCCAGGTAGCGCTCGGCGACCATCACGTCGAACGTGTGCACGTCGTCCTCCTGCGTCGTGTAGCGGCCGGGCGTGAACGAGGGCGAGCTCATGCCGCGCTGCGTGAGCTCGCACACCTCCCAGTCCTCGCGATTGACCTGGTCCCAGAACTCGACGGCGTCGGACGAGTCGAAGTCCGGCGCCTCGATCGCCTCGGGCTCGAAGAACCACTCGCACACGACCTCGGTGCGGTCCGGGCCCTTCGGCCACAGCGTGTGCAGCATCACGTAGTCCGGGTGCAGCGACACCAGCGTGTTCGGGAAGATCAGGAAGTAGAGGATCGAGCGCACGTCGACGCCGTCGATCGGCGCGCGCGTGCGGGCGCCGTCGACGGTCATGTCCTCCACGCCCTCGGCGAGCGTCATCGAGCCGCCACACCACAGGCCGGCGCCCTCGATCGTCTCGCCGGAGAGGTAGTGGCTGAGCCGGTTCAGCTCCGGATGCACGCCCGGGCAGTGCAGGCACTCGCTGTAGTTCTCGCCGATCGCCTTCCAGTTGGCGCCGACGTCGTACACCTTGCGCGCGCCGCGTTTGAGCTCGGCGTTGCGGTACTGCGCGAGCATCGGGGCGAGGTCGCCGATGTGGGCCTGCGGCGGCGGCGCCTCGCCGGAGAGGTCGAGCAGGACGAGCCCTTCGACGACCGCGAGGCGGACCTCGTGCAGCGAGAAGCACTTCGGGTCGAAGTTGTCGAGGCCGCCCGTGAACGGCGCGTTCTTGAGGCTGCCGTCGAAGCCGTAGGTCCAGGCGTGGTACGGGCACTGGATGCGACGCAGCGTGCCGTAGGGCTGGATGACCAGGCGCGCGCCGCGGTGCCGGCACGTGTTCAGGAACGCGCGCGGGAGCCCGTCGTCATCCCCCACGACGAGCACGTTCTCGCCGCCGGCCTCGATCGTGAGGAACTGCCCGCGGCTCGCCACCTGCTCGATGTGACCGGCGCAGATCCAGCCCTGACGGAAGAAGTTGGCACGTTCCCACTGGAAGACCGCGTAGTCCGTGTACGCCGCTCCCGGGAGCATCGTCGCCTGCTCCAGCGGCAGGCACGTGCGCTCGACATCCGCGGCGGAGAGCGGGAGATCGGGGTTGATCACGGTCACGCGGCAGCTCCCTTCGAGGTTCGACCGGGGCGAACCCTACCACCCGCTTGTGCAACTGGCAACAAAGTCAGTTTGGTCCGTACGCGCAAGTCTGGACGCTCGCTCGCGTTTGGGAGTTGTGTCCAGCGCGCACCCCACGTAAGGCGCACATGTCTCCTTTGTTGACAGCCCGGCCGTCCGTTTCCGTGACCTTGCGTCTCGTCGGCGCGACGGTCGTCATGGCGCTGGTCGCGGCCGCGGTGCCGTTCCTCGGCGGTGACGGCCGCTCGAGCGCCGTGGTGCCGGCGGTCCTGTGCGTGGCCGTGGTCTGCGCGGCGCTGGTCAGCCATCTCCTGTACGCCTCCGCGCGTGCGACCGGCGACGGCCGGCTCGCGTGGATCGCGATCGGCACGACGCTCGCGCTGCTCGGGCTGGCGCTGACGCTGTTCTCTTCGCCGAGCCTGTTCCCGGACGGCTCGCCCGTGGCGATGAGCGAGGACGCCGCCGCGGCCCGCTACCTGCTCTGGCACGTGGCGCTGCTCGCCGCCACCGGGCTGGCGCTGTCCGGCCTGGAGCCTCGACTTCGCTCCCTGTTGATCTTCGGCGGCCTGGGTGCCCTCCTCCTCGCCTGGGCCGCCGTTGTCTCCACCCCGCTCGGCGACCTCGCGTCGAGTGACGGGTTCTCCCCCACGATGCGTGTGCTCGTCGCCGTCATCGTGGCCGCGCAGGCCGGCGCTGCCGCCCTCTGGTGGCGGCGCGCCGGCCGCGCGGTGTCCTGGGGGGACACGTGCGTGCTCGCGATGCTCGGCCTCTCGGCGTTGGACGCGTTGGCCTATGTCGTCGCGGCGCAGGCGTTCGAGGGCGCGTGGTGGGCGTCGCTCGCTCTGCGTGCCGGGCAGTTCGCGGTCCCGGCCGTGGGGCTGCTCGTCGGGTTCATCGCGGTCGCCGAGAAACTGCGGGAGTTCGAGGACGAACTGACCGCGAACCTGATGGCCGAGCGCGAGCGGGCGCGTGCGCAGGAGGAGCGGGTCTCGCTCGACCGGCAGCGCCGCGACCGGATCCGTGCCCGGATCCAGACGCTGATCGACGGGTTCGGGCTCGACGTCGCGTTCCAGCCGATCGTCGACCTCGCGTCGGGGCGGGTCGTCGGCGCCGAGGCGCTGGCGCGCTTCCGCGATCCCGACGGGGGCGCGATCCCGACCGAGCGCTGCTTCCTCGACGCCCACGCGGTCGATCTGGGCGTGGGTTTGGAGATGGCGGTCATACGCCAGGCGTTGGAGTGCGAGCACGACCGGTTGCCGGCCGGGCGCTATCTCGCGCTGAACGTCTCGCCCGCCGTGCTGGAGCACGACGACCTGGCGTTCGAGATCGCCGCGCATCGCACCGATCGGCCGTTGGTCGTCGAGATCACCGAGCATCAGCCGGTCGAGGACTACGTCGCCCTTTCCGCGTCGCTCGACCGGCTGCGGGCGTTGGGGGTGCGGGTCGCGGTCGACGACGTCGGCTCCGGCTTCGCCTCCTTCCGCCACGTCACCCGGGTCAACCCGGACATCCTCAAGCTGGACCGCACGCTCGTGTGCGGGATCGACGACGACCCGGTGCGCCAGTCGCTCGCCTCCGCGATCGTGGCCTTCGCCGCCGATGTGGGTGCGGTCGTGGTCTCGGAGGGGATCGAGTCCGAGAGCGAGCTCTGCTGCCTTCGCGGCCTCTCGGTCGGTTGCGGGCAGGGCTTCTACCTCGCCCGCCCGAACCTCGGCACGATCGACGCCGAGGTCGAGCAGCTCACGCTCGCCGCGTAGTTCGGCTGGCCGCACGGGCCGTTCGGGTGCCTGCTCCCGCGCGAGCCGGCGTCGGGTTCGGGATTGTTCAACAACCCTGTCCCATCAAGTTCTCATCCAGGTCCTCGGTGGGCTGTCGGCGAACGTCGACGGAGTGCCGGTGCGGCTCCCGGCCGATGCGCGCGCACGCGAGTTGCTCGCATTCCTCGCCGTCCACCCGGGGCCGCACCCGCGCTCCCGCCTCGCGGGGGTGCTGCGGCCGGACGTGGCCGAGGAGAGCGCGCGCAAGACGTTGCGGGACGCGGTCTATGAGCTGCGCCGGGCGTTCGCGCCGGCCGAGCCGGTGGTGGCGACGCGCGACCGTGTGGAGTTGCACGCCGAGGTGGACCTCGAGGCGTTCGCCGCGCTGCGGGCGGCGGGCGACCTCGCGGGCGCGGCGGGGGCGGCCGGCGGCGAGCTGTTGGCCGGGCTCGACGTGGACTGGGTGCTGCGGGCGCGGGACGAGCACGCGGCGGCGGTCGGCGCCGTGCTCGCCGGCCTCGCCGAGGGCGCCGGCGATGTCGCGACCGCGATCCGGTGGACTCGGGCGCGGGTCGAGCACGAGCCGTTCGGGGAGGCCGCGCATCGCGACCTGATCCGGCTGCTCGCCGAGTCGGGCGACCGGGCCGCCGCGCTGGCTGTCGCGGACGCGCTCGCCGAGCGGTTGCGGCGTGAGCTGCGGGTGCCGCCGTCCGCCGAGACACGGGCGCTGGTCGAGGAGGTCCGGCGCGGGCGTGTCGGCGCCTCGGCGGCCGTGGCACAGGGCCCGCTCCCGGCGCCGCTCGCGCGGACGGCGACGCCCGCGGGCCGTGAGGCGCCGTTGCGCCGTCTGCGCGCGACGTGGCTCCAGGCGCGTGCCGGTGCGCTGCGGATCGCCATCGCTTCCGGCGAGCCCGGGATCGGCAAGACGACCCTGCTCGGCGAGTTCGCCCGCCGCGTCCACGCCGATGGCGCCGCGGTCCTGTTCGGCCGTAGCGATGAACACGGGCTCCTCCCCTACCAGCCGTGGGTCGAGGCCCTCGAGCGCCACCTCGCCGCGCTCCCACCGGTCGAACGCGCCCACCGGCTCGACGACCCCGCGTTGACGCGGCTCCTGCCGAACCTAAAGGGGGCAGGCCCCTTTAAGTTCGATGACGCCGCGACCGAGCGGTATCGGGCGTTCGAGGCGGTGCGGGTGCTGCTCGAGGAGACGGCCGCGGCGCGGCCGGTGCTGCTCGTGCTCGACGACCTGCAGTGGGCGGACGCGGACTCGCTGCACCTGCTGCGCCACCTCGCGCGGATGGCGCACTGGGCGCGGGTGCTGGTGGCGATCTCGATGCGGCGGGCGGAGCTGTCGCCCGACGCGGCGCGCGCGGTCGCGGACCTGCGGCGCGAGGGGCCGCTGCTGCAACTCGAGCTCGGCGGGCTCGACGAGGACGCGGTCGCGGCCGTGCTCGCGCGGCATCGGGCGGGCGGCGATGCCGGCGTCTACCGCGCGCGCACCGGCGGGAACCCGTTCTTCCTCGACGAGCTGCTGCGCGAGGAGGCCGAGCACGGGCCGGGGTGTGCGACGCCGCCGGGCGTGCGGGAGGTGATCGGCCGCCGGATCGCGCGGCTTCCCGACGCGGCGCGCTGCGTGCTGCGGACCGGCGCCGCGCAAGGGCTCGAGTTCGAGCCGCTCGTCCTCTCCACCCCCGAGCTGGTGCTCGACGGCCTCGACGCCGCGATCGGCGCGGGCCTGCTGACCCGCGTCGGCGAGCACCGCTACGCGTTCCCGCACGCGCTGATCGCCGAGACGGTCCTGGCGGAGCTGTCGCGCTCGCACCGCGCAAGGCTGCACCTGCGAATCGCGGACGTGCTCGGTGAGACCGGCGACGCCGGCGAGATCGTCAAGCACGTCCGCGCGGCGGGGGCGCTGGCCCCGCGCGAGCGGCTCGTCGAGGCGGAGCTCGCGGCCGCCCGCGGGGCGGAGGAGATGCTCGCGTACGCCGACGCGGCCTCGCACTACGAGGCCGCCCTCCCCTTGATCGGGGAAGTGGGCCGCGGCGACATCCTGCTTGCGCTCGGGGCGGCGCGGGATCGGGCGGGCTGTCGGACGAGGGCGCGGGAGGCGTTCGGTGAGGTCCTGGCGCTCGCGCGGCGCACCGAGGACCCGCTGTTGCTCGCCCGTGCGGCGCTCGGGCACGGTGGGGTCGGGGTCCTCGTGGACGCGCCCGATCAGGACGTCACGCGCGCGCTCGAGGAGGCGCTGCACCGGCTCCCCGCCAAGGAGAAGGCGCTCGCCGCGCGGCTCAGGGCGCGGTTGGCGATCGAGATCTACTACCCCGACCGCGCGGGCGCCGAGGCGCTGAGCGCGGAGGCCGTCGAGGATGCGCGGCAGGCGAACGACCCGGCGGCGCTGGCGGCCGCGCTCAACGCCCGCCGGGTCGCGTGCTGGACGCCTGAGCTGATCGAGGAACGGCTCGAGGCCGCGACCGAGATGATCGAGGCGGCCGAACGGGCCGGCGATCGCGAGGGCGTGTTGCAGGGGCGCAACTGGCGGGTCGTGGACCTGATGGAGCTCGGCCTGCGCCCCGCGCTCGATCACGAGATCGACGCGTACGAGGCGCTCGCGGACCAGGTCGGGCTCGCGCACTACCGGTGGTTCGTGCCCCTGTGGCGCTCTGCGCTCGCCCAGCTCGAAGGCCGCTGGGCGGACGCGCGGAGCAGCGGACAGGAGGCGCTGATGCTCGCCGCGCAGGCGGACGACCCGATGGCGCCGTGGCTGATCCGCGCCCAGCACGAGAGCGCGCTCGACGTGCGCGGGCTCCACGCCCAGATCGACCGCGACTGGTACGTCGCGATGGCGGCCTCCTCGGCACAACCGTGGGCGTGGCTGACGTGCCTGGCGTACTTCGACGCCGCGAACGGCGACCACGACGCCGCCCGCGACGCCCTGAACGACGTGATGCGCGACGCGAAACTCCCCGACACCGTCAACTGGCACGTGATGAGGGAGCTGGCCGAGGCGGCGGCGATCGTCGGCGACCGCGAGTCGGCGGCCCGCCTGCACGACAAGCTCGCGCCCCACGCGCGGCTGTTCAGCGTCGTCGCGCGCGGCGGGATCTGCCTCGGCTCGACGCAGTACTACCTGGGACGCCTCGCGGACACCCTCGGCCGCCCCGACGAGGCCGAGCTGCGGCTGAGACGATCGATCACCGAGAACCTGCGGATCAACGCCAGGCCGCGGGCGACGATCGCGCTGCAGCGCCTCGGCGAGCTCCGCGACGACCACGAGCTCCTGCAGCAGGCCGCCGCGAAGGCGGACGCGCTGGACATGCCCGGCGTCGCCGCCCGCTCACGCGCCTACGTCTCGTAGCCCCAGCGAAAGCCCGGGACGAGCCCGTCCAGAACGAGCGGACTTCCCGGCAGCCCGTCGACCAACTCCGCCGCGTTGAACGCCGACGGCGCGACATCGTTGGGCGTGTCCGGATGGAACACCGCCGCGAGCAGCTCGATCTGCCCGCGCCCGATCCCCAGCTCCCCCATGCCGCCGCCGTACATCGCGACGCCGTTCGCGGCGCACCACTCGTAGATCTCGAACAGCGGCCGCAGCCCGCCGATCCGCGACGGCTTGACGTTGATCGTGCGGGTGGTGATGTCGCCCACGCGGTGGATCGGCGCGTCGAAGGAGAGCCGGTCGCGCACAGGCTCGAGCAGTGCCTCGACCTCCTCGAGCTCGTGCGGATCCTCGAACAGCGCGTCCGGGAACGACGCGAGCACGACCCGGTACATCGCGATCAACGCGGCCTCGTCCTCGACCGGCAGCCCGTAGCGCCCTTTGAAGTCGACCGTCGCCACACACCCGAGCTCGACCAGTTCCGACACGATCGAAGACGTCCAGTCCGGCGCCGCGTCGAGCTTGAAGCCGACGGACGGGTTCGCCGCCACGCGGCGGGCGATCCCGTCGGACGACGCCGGATCGCCGAGCCCGAGCGAGTTGACGAACCGCAGCGGCGCCACCGGCCGGCCGACCACCGACGGCAGCGTCTCCCCCGCCTGGCGCAACGCGAGATCCAAGGCCGCCGACTCGAACGCCCAGTTGCGCCATGCGCGCGCCATCTCCCACTCGGGCGGCGCGACCGTCCACTGGTCGACGGTCGCCAGGTGCTCGACGAAGCTCCCCAGCGTCCACGAGCCGGCCAGGTCGAGATACGGACCCAAGGCGTGCAGCTTCTCGCTGTTCTCGTCGAAGAGGCCGACGTCCTCGCCGACGCCCTCCGTCCCGCCCCCGAAGAGCCGGTACTGCGTGGTGATCCGGTCGAACCCGTAGAGCTCGTTCCCGTCGAGCTTCTCGAGCCTGTACCCCTCGACGAGCAATGGCAGATCCCTGACGCGCTCCCACAGCATTTGCCGGACCCTAGCGACCCCAGGTACTGTCGCGCCCACAATGCGCGTGGTCCTGGCCGACGACACGATGCTCCTGCGCGAAGGCGTGGCGCTGCTGCTCGGCGAGGCCGGGTTCGACGTGGTCGCCCAGGCGGAGACCGGCGACGCGCTGGTCGACCTGGTCGGCGAGCACAACCCGGAGGTCGCGGTCGTCGACCTGCGGATGCCCCCGACCCACACCGACGAAGGCCTGCAGGCTGCGCTGAAGATCCGCGAGCGCCATCCGAACGTGGGCGTGATGGTGCTCTCCCAGCACGTGGACATCCAGATCGCGCTGAAGCTCCTCGACCGCGGGACCGAGGGCATCGGGTACATGCTCAAGGACCGCGTCGCCGACCTCGACGACTTCGCGGACGCGATCCGCCGCGTGGCCAACCAGGGCTCCGCGCTGGACCCGACGATCGTCTCGCAGCTGCTCTCCAAGCGCCGCGACGCGGGTCCGCTGGACGACATCACGCCGCGCGAGCGCGAGGTGCTCGAACTGATGGCCGAGGGGCGCTCCAACCAGGGCATCGCCGACCGGCTGGAGATCTCCGAGCGCGGCGTGCAGAAGCACGTGACCAGCATCTTCGAGAAGCTCGACATCCCGGCGGGCACCGACGATCACCGCCGGGTGCTGGCCGTCCTCACCTTCCTTCGCGCCTGAAAGCGCCCCCCGCGGTACGCAAACGCGTACCCGCACGACGCCGGGAGGCCCAATGTCGACAGGGCCGTCTCCTTGGGACCTTGGACAGCATGAACTCGGTCCTGATCCAGAACTCCACCTCCGTCGTCCAGGCAACGGGGCTCGAGCGTCGGTATGGCGACGGCGAGACCGCCGTCCACGCCCTGCGCGGCGTCGACCTCGGCATCGCCCAAGGGCAGCTCACGGCCGTCATGGGCCCGTCGGGCTCCGGCAAGTCGACGCTGATGCACATCCTCGCCGGGCTCGACCGCCCGACCGCGGGGAGCGTGACGATCGGCGGCCAGGACATCACGCGGCTCTCCGACAACGACCTGACGCTGCTGCGCCGCGAGCACATCGGCTTCATCTTCCAGTTCTTCAACCTGCTCCCGATGCTCACGGCGCTCGAGAACGTCGTGCTGCCGCTCTCGCTCGCCGGCGTCAAGCCGGATGGGGCGTGGGTCGCCGAGCTGGTGGACAAGGTCGGCCTGACCCCCCGGGTCGGCCACCGCCCGTCCGAGCTCTCCGGCGGCCAGCAGCAGCGCGTCGCGATCGCCCGGGCGCTGGTCTCACGCCCGACGATCATGTTCGCCGACGAGCCGACCGGCAACCTCGACTCGCGCACCAGCGGCGAGATCCTGACGCTGCTGCGCGGGATGGTCTCGGACCTCGGTCAGACGACCGTGATGGTCACCCACGACGCGCACGCCGCGGCGATCGCCGACCGCGTGCTCTTCCTCGCCGACGGCGAGATCGTCCGCGACCTCGGCCAGTCGAGCGCCCACACCATCCTCGACACGCTGGAAGAGGTCACGACGCGATGATCAAGGTCGCGCTCAAGGGGCTCGCGGGGCGCAAGGTACGCGCGCTGCTCACAGCCCTCGCCGTCGTCATCGGCGTCTCCATGGTCAGCGGCACCTTCGTGCTGACCGACACCATGCAGAAGGCCTTCGACGGCATCTTCGAAGAGTCCTACCAAGGCACCGACGCCGTCGTCAGCGGCGGTGCGATCCCCGCTGCACTGCTCGAGAAGGTCAAGGGGCTGCCGTCGGTCGAGACCGCCGCCGGCTCGATCCAGGACCTGCAGGAGAACACCAACCCGGCGACCCTGCTGGACAAGAAGGGCGACATGATCGGCCGCCAGGGCGAGTCGATGGGCATCGGCATCGGCGACGACGGGCGGCAGTTCTCGCCGCTCAAGCTCAAGCAGGGCGGCTGGGCGCACGGCGCCAAGCAGGTCGTGATCGACGCCGGAACGGCGCGCAAGTACGGCTTCGCCGTCGGCGAGACGATCAAGATCGCCGGCAACGGCCCCGCGAAGACCTACACGGTCCAGGGCATCGCCACGTTCGGCTCGATCGACAACCTCGGCGGCACGTCGCTGGCGATCTTCGACGTCGGGACCGCGCAGGCGCTCTTCGACAAGGCCGGGCAGTTCGACAGCATCTCGGTCGCGGCCAAGAGCGGCTCCTCACCGGACGCCGTGGCCAAGGACATCAAGCCGCTGCTGGGCAAGGGCCTGGTCGTGCAGACCGGCGACGCGCAGGCCAAGGCGGACGCCAAGGACACCAACGAGAGCCTGAAGTTCATCACGTACTTCCTGCTCGGCTTCGGCGGCATCGCACTGTTCGTGGGCGCGTTCGTGATCCTCAACACGCTCTCGATCACCGTCGCCCAGCGCTCGCGCGAGTTCGCGACGCTGCGCACGCTCGGCGCCTCGCGGCGCCAGGTCATGCGCTCGGTCGTCGTCGAGGGCCTGGTCGTCGGCATCGTCGCATCGGTGCTCGGGCTCCTGCTCGGCCTCGGCATCGCCCAGGGCATGACCGCCCTGTTCTCCGCGCTGGGCGTCGACCTGCCGAAGGCCGGCACGGTGCTCGCGACGCGCACGGTGATCGTCGCGATGCTCACCGGCACGCTGGTCACGCTCGTGGCGAGCGTCGTCCCGGCGCGCCGGGCGACCCGCGTCCCGCCGATCTCCGCGGTCCGCGAGGGCTCCTCCGCCACCACGTCGACCGGGCCTGAGCGCAGCGCGACCCGCGGCCTGATCGTGACCGGCCTCGCGCTGGCCTCGATCGCGGCCGGGCTGTTCGGCGGCGTCATGGTCGCCCTCACGCTGGTCCTCGGCGTGTTCGGGCTGTTCATCGGCATCGCCATGCTCGCCCCGCACCTGGTGAAGCCGTTCGCGGCGGTCGCCGGGTTCCCGTCGGCGCGCTTCGGCGGCGAAGCGGGCCGGCTCGCCCGCGACAACGCGCTGCGCAACCCGGGCCGCACGGCCTCCACGGCCGCGGCGCTGATGATCGGCCTCGCGCTGGTCACGGTCGTCGCCACGCTCGGCGCCGGCCTGCAGGGCTCCTCCCAAAAGGCCGTCCGCGAGCAGGTCAAGGCCGACTACGTCGTCACGGCCGCCGAGGGCGGCGGCTCGTTCCCCGGCACGTCGGACCAGGCGATCGCCCGCGCCGGCAAGACGGCCTCGGCCGTCCGCCAGGACTGGGAGGCGGGCATCACCGGCATCGACGCCGCCACCATCGACCACTTCTACAAGTTCACGTGGAAGAGCGGGTCGCTGCGCGGGCTCGAGAACGGTGGCGCGATCGTGTCCGAGGGCTACGCCGACAAGCACCACTTGAAGGTCGGCAGCGCGTTCAAGCAGGACAAGCTCGCGCTGCAGGTGGTCGGCATCCACGCCGCTCCCAAGCTCGACCCGCTGCTGGGCGACGTCGCG
The DNA here is from genome assembly GCF_000423665.1 of Solirubrobacter soli DSM 22325. Lineage (GTDB taxonomy): Bacteria > Actinomycetota > Thermoleophilia > Solirubrobacterales > Solirubrobacteraceae > Solirubrobacter > Solirubrobacter soli. Next base: position 44,733 of record NZ_KE384074.1, read on the forward strand.
GTGTCCCAGCGCACGTTCGACGACGCGATCCAGCGTCCGCAGAACGCGTACACGTTCGTGGACGGCAGCTCGAAGGCGGCCCTGACGGCGGCGATCGCCGACTACCCGGACGCGAAGCTGACGACCGGCGAGGCATTCGCCGACAGCCGCGGCGACGGCCTGAAGATGATCCTCAAGATGATCTACGTCCTGCTCGGCTTCTCGGTGCTCGTGAGCCTGTTCGGGATGGTCAACACGCTCGTGCTGGCCGTCTACGAGCGCACGCGTGAGCTCGGGATGCTGCGCGCCGTCGGCATGACGCGCCGGCAGGCACGCCGGATGGTGCGCCACGAGAGCGTGATCACGGCGCTGATCGGCGCGGCGATGGGCATTCCGCTCGGTGTGTTCCTCGCGGCGCTGATGACCCAGGCGCTGTCGAAGTACGGCGTGGGCCTGGAGCTGCCGGTGACCGAGCTGGTCGTGTTCACCGCGGTGGCGATCGCCGCCGGGGTGTTGGCGGCGATCATCCCCGCGCGCCGGGCGTCGCGCTTGAACGTGCTCAACGCCCTGCAGTACGAATAAGCAGCGCGGCTGGGCGGCGATGAGGCGCCGCCCAGCCGTTGTTCCCGCCGCTTACGGGGTGGTGGTGCTGAGGGTGAAGGTCAGCGTCTTGCTGTAGGTACCCGTGCGCAGTGCGTCGCCCGAGTTGATCAGCTGGCTGAAGCCGAGCGTTACGGCGTCGTTGGACACCGGGCCGCTGTAGGTCAGCAGGTTCAGCGGCGCGGTGCTGGAGCCGACGTTGTTGTACGCGGTGCCGGTGTTGGCGGCGTTGCGGGCGCGCGCCTGCAGCGGCTGCGGCAGGGAGAACGTGCCGTTGACGAGCTTGCCGGTGGCGGTGCTCGACGGATCGGCGACGCTCAGGAGCGCGTCACCGGCGGTCGAGATCACGTTGGCCGTGGTCGAGGACTCGTAGGTCTTCGTGATGCCCGGGGTGAACGGGCCGAACGAGGCCGGCGTGCCGAGCGTCAGCGCGAGGGTCGCCCCGACCGAGCCGCCGGCGTTGCCGTCGGCGGACGTCAGCGAGACCGCCAGCGCCTTGTCGCCGGAGACCGCGAAGCTCTTGACCGAGCCGGCCGCGTTGCCGTTGGTGACCGTGAAGTCGCACGTGACGTGCGGGGCGCGGACCTCGAGGTAGCCGGCGGCGTCGGTCTTGCCGAAGTCGCGGAGGCCGTCGCCGCAGTCGCCCTTGACCGACGCGCCCGCGGCGGGCTGGCCGGAGCCGTTGGTGACGTTGACGTCAACCTTGTTGAGCGCGTTCCAGATGTAGGAGGCGCCGATGACGTCGAGTTGCTCCTGCAGGTAGAACTGCGAGACGTTGTCCATCGCGTCACGCGCCGTGTGGTAGACGGGCTCGGTCACGTAGCTGCAACCGGTGCAGTTCGAGCCGGTACCGGTCGCGCACAGGCCGGTGGCCGCCTTGCGGTAGTCGAGGTGGATGAACAGCGCCGCCGGGATGCCGGCGTTGTGGAACGGCACGTGGTCGGACTGCGACAGCTTGCACTGATCGAAGTAGGCGCCGGGACCGGTCGTGATGCCGCTGCGCTGAGCGGCTTTGAACGCCTCCTCGGTCACGCGGTTGGGCCTGCCGTCGACCGTCAGCGCCCACAGCTTGGCGGGAGCGTAAGTCGTGCCGGTCATGTCCATTTGCCACTGGCCGATGTAGCGCTCGGCCTCGGCGCTCTTCGTCCGCGGAGTGGAGACCACATTCGACGTCAGCGGGTTGTTGTCGGTATCAGAGCTGATGTAGAGGTGATCGTTGCCCCACGCGGTGGAACCGGTCAGGCCCTGCTCCTCGCCGCCGAAGCCGCCGAAGCGGATCTCCTTGTCGAGCGGCACGTTCTTCATGACGCGCGCGACCTCGAGCCAGATGCCCTCACCGGTGGCGTCGTCATGCGCGCCCGGCGAGCTGAACACCGAGTCGATGTGACCACCCATGCCGACGATCGGCGCCGTGTCGAAGACATCGCCGACAGCCTGCTTCTCAGCGGTGATGACCGCGCGAGTGGCCAGGCCGGGAGCGTCGACGGTGGCCGCCGTGTTGGCGGTGACGGTCTCGGTCGCGATCGTCAGCGTCAGTTTCTTCTGCGTGGCGCACCAGGGGCCGTTCTGCGTCGGCCCGACCGTACCGCCCGCGTGCGGGGCGAACACCGAGCCGTCAGGACCCGGAGCGCACACCAGCTCCTTGATCGTGTCCGACTGCACGTCGGCGGAGGACACCACCGGGATGGCCGCCGCGGCGGTGAGCGTGAACGCCCCCTGCGCCGTCGAGCCGGTGCCCATGTTGATCACGCCGATCGCGCCCGCTGCCACGGCGTTGACGACCGCCGTGTTGAGCGCCGCGCCCGTGACGTTGTTGATCGCCGCGATCTTGCCGGTGGTCGATGCCGGGAAGTCAGCCGCGCTGGCGCCGCTGTTGTTGATCCAGATGACCTCGCCGCTGATCGGCGTGTCGTATCCGGTCATCTTCGAGTTGCCGGCGGCACGCATGATCCACGTCGGACCGGGATACAGCGTGCTGTCCGGCGAGCGAACCACGGCCGACGAAGTCGTCGCGGGCCCGTGGTACTGGTTGATCTTGGTCTGATACCCGAACCCGTCCATCTGCTGCTTCAGCCAGTCGGCGGCCTGGTCCTCCTGGCGCGTGCCGGAGAAGCGCCCGCCGATGTCGTTGGCGAGGTGGCGGACGGTCTCGAACGAGTTGGCCGCGTCGAGATTGCCGACGAGCTCGTCGTAGTAGCTCGGTTTTGGCGTCTGCGCGGCAGCCGTGCCGGCGAATAGACCCCCCGTGGCGATGACGGCAGCCGTCGTCGCCACGCGTAGCGCGTGTTTCATTTAACCCCTCCGTGATGTAGCCGGTCGGCGCAGAACCAGTCCTACTGCGTCTCCGGAGACTCTCATCCGACAGTAGACGGCACCCCGACGAAGTGTCAACTACACAGCGTGGGAGTTCCTCAACACCCCTCGTGAGCGAACCTGGCGCCCCGTCGATGGTCGAGCGGCCACCCAGTGTTTCGGTGGGGTCCGAAAAGCGGAGCAACAGGCACGCGCCGATCGGCCTGCTGCTGCAGGCGCCTCAAGCGGCCCGCCGGCCCTGTCACCTGGGACGCGCCAAGAACCCGTTCGCCCGAGTAGTGGATCTGGCACACTGGTCGTATGAGGGCGCGACGCGACCTCTTCGGCACCGACCACGGGCTCGTGCTCCGGATGGTGACGGTCGGCCTGCTGACCCCGTTCGTGGTGCTCGGCGCACTCGTCCTCGTGATGCTGCTGCTGACCTCGTTCACGATCCGCGCGGTGATCTTCGGTGCGCTGTGCGTCGGCGTCTGGGTCGCGATCCGCGAGCGGGTCGAGGCGTCGTCCCGCGGGCGCCGGCTGACGCCGGCCGAGGCGCCGGACCTGCACGCGATCCTCGAGCGGCTGTGCGTCGTCGCCGACCTGCCGAAGCCGACGATCGTGCTCGACTCGCGCTCGATGCCGAACTCCTGGATCGAAGGCACGCGCCGCGGCGGCTTCCGGCTGCACCTCACGCAGGGATTGCTGGACCTGCTCGAGCCGCGCGAGCTCGAGGCCGTCATCGCGCACGAGCTGGCGCACGTCGTCAACCGCGACGCGGCCGTGATGACCGTCGTCGGCGGGCCCGGCGAGGCGCTGCTCGCGGGTGGCGTCCGCGTCGCCTCGCAGGGCTGGTTCCCGGTCATGGTGGGCGGGGCGATCGCGTCCGCCATCGGCTGGATCGGGACCTTCGGCACCCGCGCGCTCTCGCGCTACCGCGAGTTCGCCGCCGACGAGGGCGCCGTGGCGCTGACCGGCTCGCCGGCCGCGTTGGCGTCCGCGCTGATGAAGGTCTCCGATGGCCTGGTGGCGATGCCGCGGCGCGACCTGCGCGAGGCCGCGCTGCACGACGCGTTCCACCTCCTCCCCGCGTCGAAGGACACCGCCTTCGGCCTTCCGGCGACGCACCCGCCGCTCGAAGCCCGGATCGCGCGCCTCGAGCGGCTCGAACGCGCTCTGCACCGCCACTAACCTTGTAGGGGTGACCCGCACCCGTGACCCACTGCGGGCGCGTCTGAACGATCTCACGCTGCAGGACTCCTACCGGCTCGGCCAGCGGCTCAAGCGCCTCAAGAGCGGTGACGAAAAGGCGCGCGAGCGCCTGGAACGCGACGTCGAGCGAGCCGTGGAGCGCGTGGACAAGCGACGCGCCGCGGTCCCGCGCATCACCTATCCCGAATCGCTGCCGGTGTCGGCGCGCCATGACGACCTGCTCGCGGCGATCCGCGATCACCAGGTCGTGGTCGTCGCCGGCGAGACCGGCTCCGGCAAGACCACCCAGCTGCCGAAGATCTGCCTCGAGCTGGGGCGCGGGATCAAGGGCACGATCGCCCACACGCAGCCGCGGCGGATCGCGGCGCGCACCGTCGCCGAGCGGATCGCCGACGAGCTGAAGGTCCCGCTGGGCGAGGCGGTCGGGTTCGCGGTCCGCTTCAGCGACCGCAGTCGCGAGGACACGCTGCTGCGGCTGATGACCGACGGCCTGCTCCTGGCCGAGATCCAGCACGACCGCCTCCTGCGCCGCTACGACACGATCATCATCGACGAGGCGCACGAGCGCAGCCTCAACATCGACTTCCTCCTGGGCTACCTCAAGCGCATCCTGCCCGCCCGGCCGGACCTGAAGGTGATCGTGACCAGCGCCACGATCGACCCCGAGCGCTTCGCCGCGCACTTCGACGACGCGCCGATCGTCGAGGTCTCCGGCCGGACCTACCCGGTCGAGGTCCGCTACCGCGAGCCCGAGGATGACGTCGACCAGACCGACGCGATCGGCGACGCGGTCGAGGAGCTGCTGCGCGAGCGGCCCGGCGACATCCTCGTCTTCCTGTCCGGCGAGCGCGAGATCCGCGACACCGCGGATGCCCTGGAAGGCCGGCTGCGCTCCGACATCGAGATCCTGCCGCTGTTCGCGCGCCAGTCGACCGCGGCGCAGCAGCGGGTGTGGAAGGCGCACTCCAACCGCCGTGTGGTGCTCGCCACCAACGTCGCGGAGACCTCGCTGACGGTCCCCGGCATCCACTACGTCGTCGACCCCGGCACGGCGCGCATCTCCCGCTACTCCGCGCGTCTGAAGGTCCAGCGGCTGCCGATCGAGCCGATCAGCCAGGCGAGCGCCGACCAGCGCAAGGGCCGCTGCGGCCGTACGACCGACGGCATCGCGATCCGGCTCTACAGCGAGGAGAACTTCACCGAGCGCCCGCGCTTCACCGACCCCGAGATCCTGCGCACCTCGCTGGCCGCGGTGATCCTGCAGATGGCGGCGATCGACCTCGGCGACGTCGAGGACTTCCCGTTCCTGGACCCGCCGGACCGCCGCCAGGTGCGCGACGGCATCGCGCTGCTGCAGGAGCTCAACGCGCTCGACGAGTCCGGGCGCAAGCTCACGCCGCTCGGCCGCAAGCTCGCGAACCTCCCGATCGACCCGCGGATGGGCCGGATGGTGCTCGAGGCCGACCGCCTCGGCTGCACCGAGGAACTGATCGTGATCGCGGCCGCCCTGAGCATCCAGGACGTCCGCGAGCGTCCAGCCGACCAGCAGGCCCAGGCCGACCAGGCGCACGCCCGCCACGCCGACGAGACCTCGGACTTCCTCGCCTACCTGAACCTGTGGCGCTACCTGCACGAACAGCGCCGCGAGCTGAGCGTCAACCAGTTCCGCAAGCAGTCCAAGGGCGAGTTCCTGCACTACCTGCGTATCCGCGAGTGGCAGGACCTCGTCGGCCAGATCCGCCAGGCGGCCAAGCAGGTCGGCATCAAGATCAACCACACGCACGCCGAGCCGGACGTGATCCACCAGGCGATCCTGACGGGGCTTTTGAGTCATCTCGGACTGCGGGATGCCGCGAGGCGCGAGTATCAGGGCGCCCGCAACGCCCGCTTCGCGCTCTGGCCCGGCTCCGGCGTGAAGGGGAATCCGAGCTGGGTGATGGTGGCCGAGCTGGTCGAGACCTCGCGGCTGTGGGGACGGACGGCGGCGAAGATCGACCCGCGCTGGGTCGAGCCGCTGGCCGAGCACCTGATCCGGCGCACGTACGAGGAGCCGCGCTGGGAGCGAAAGCGCGCGTCGGTCGTCGCCACTGAGCGGGTGACGCTGTACGGACTGCCGATCGTCGCGGGCCGCGCCGTCGCCTACGGGAAGCTCGACCCGGTCCTGTCGCGGGACCTGTTCATCCGGCGCGCGCTGGTCGAAGGCGAGTGGGACACGCGCCACCGCTTCGTGCAGCGCAACGCGGCGCTCGTGGAGGAGGTGCGCGAGCTCGAGGAGCGCGCCCGCCGCCGCGACATCCTCGTCGACGACCAGACGCTGTACGACTTCTACGCGGCCCGCATCCCGGACACGATCGTCTCCGGCGCCCACTTCGACCGCTGGTGGCGCGACGAGCGCAAGGTCCGCCCCGACCTGCTCACGTTCACGCGCGAGCTGCTGATCAACCCGGCGGCCGCCGAGGACGTCCGCGGGCGCCCGGACACGTGGATCCAGGACGAGAACGAGCTCCAGCTGACGTACCGGTTCGAGCCGGGAAGCGCGCACGACGGCGTCACCGTCCATGTGCCGCTCAAGACCCTCCCCCAGCTGCGCGCCGAGGGCTTCGACTGGCTCGTGCCCGCGCTGCGCGCCGAGCTGGTGACCGCGCTGATCCGCTCGCTGCCGAAGGAGCTGCGCAAGCGGCTCGTGCCGGTTCCGGACGTGGCGGCGAAGGTGCTCGAGAACCTCGAGCCGCGCAAGCGGCCGCTGCTGGAGGCGCTGGCGAGCGAGATCGAGGCCCAGCGCGGCGTGCGGATCGAGCCGACCGACTGGGACGTGGGACGGCTCCCCGACCACCTGCGGATGACGTTCAGCGTCGAGGACGAGCAGGGCCGGCGGATCGCCGCCGGCCAGGACCTGAGCGCGCTGCGCGAGCAGGTCCGCCCGAAGCTGCGCGCCGCGCTCGCGCAGGCGACCCGCAAGCTCGAACGCACCGGCCAGACGACGTGGACGTTCGGGAAGATCCCGAAGGTCGTCGCGCTGCCCGGCACCGGTCAGGCGATCCGCGCCTACCCGTCGCTGATCGACGAAGGCGCGACCGTCGGGCTGCGCGCGCTGGAGAGCGCCGAGGCGCAGCGGGTGAACATGCGGGCGGGGATGCGGCGGCTGCTGACGCTGACGATCCCGTCGCCGGCGAAGGCCTATCAGGCGAAGCTCGGCAATCAGGCCGCGCTCGCGCTCCTGGAGGCGCCGCACGCGTCGGTCAGCGCGGTGCTCGAGGATGCCTCGACCGCCGCGATCACCGCGCTGATGGGCGAGCCGGTGTTCGACGAGGCGTCGTTCGAGCAGGTCCGGCTCCACGTCGCCGGCCACGTGTCCGGCGTGATGGCGCGGATCATCGCCGACGTCGTGCGGATCCTGCAGGCCGCGCGTGAGGTCCGGCGGCTGCTCGACGGCCTGCACGGCGCGGCGTTCGACGCCGTCCGCCACGACGTGTCCTCGCAGATCGGGCGGCTCGTCTTCCCCGGCTTCATCTCCGCCACGGGCGCGAAGCGGCTCGGGGACGTCGAGCGCTACCTGCGCGGGGCGGCGTGGCGGCTCGATCGGCTGACCCGCAACGCCGCCATCGACCGGGACCGGATGGCGGTCGTCCACCAGCTCGAGGACGAGTACGCGCGGGTCCGCGACGGCGGCGCCAACGGCGAGCTGGCCGAGGTGCCGTGGCTGATCGAGGAGCTGCGGGTCAGCTTCTTCGCGCAGGCGATCGGGCCCAAGGGCCAGCCGACGCCCAAGCGGATCCGCCGGATCCTCGAGGACGCCGCGAAATAGTGGACCTGGGCGACCATGCCCGGCGCCACCAGGTCCGGGACCGCAGCGTCGCGTGAGGCGGTAATGGCGCGGTAACGTCCGCCCGGATGGAGTTCGCGATCCTCGGACCGCTCCGCGTCAGCGGGCCAGGCGGGGCGATCCGGATCGGCGCACCCAAGCAGCGCGCGCTGCTCGCGGCACTGCTCCTCGCCTACCGGGACGACGGCGTCTCGACGTCGCGCCTGATCGACATGCTCTGGGACGAGGACCCGCCGCCGACCGCGACCAAGGCGCTCCAGGTCCACGTCTCCCAGCTGCGGCGCGTGCTCGGGGCGACGACGATCGTCACGCGGCCGTCCGGGTACGCGATCCACGCCGAGTCGCTCGACCTCGCCCGCTTCGAGGCGCTGGTCAAGGACGCGGGTGACGCCGAGCACGCTCCCGCCGCGGAGCTGCTGCGCGAGGCGCTCGCGCTCTTCCGCGGCCCGCCGCTCTCCGACGCGCCGCTCTACGGCCCCGCCCACGGCGAGCCCGACCGGCTGGCCGAGCTGCGGCTGAACGCGCTCGAACGCCGGATCGAGCTCGACCTCGAGCTCGGGCGCCACAGCGAGCTGGCCTCCGAGCTCGAGGCGCTGACCCACGAGCACCGCTACCGCGAGCGTTTCCACGCGCAGCTGATGCTCGCTCTGTACCGCGCCGGCCGACAGGCCGAGGCGCTCGATGCGTCCCGCCGCGCTCGCGCGATCCTGATCGACGAGCTCGGGATCGAGCCGGGCCGCGAGCTGCAGCGCCTGGAGCACGCGATCCTCGCGCAGGACCCCACGCTGGACGCGCACGCCGCGCCCGCTCCGCGGCCGAAGGCGCCCACGCCCACGCTGCCGATCCCGGCGAACCCGCTGCTCGGCCGCGAGGATGACCTCGCCACCGCCCTCGACCTGCTGCGCGACCCCGCGGTGCGGCTGCTGACGCTTACCGGGCCGGGCGGGATCGGAAAGACCCGGTTCGCGCTCGAGCTGGCGCACAGCGTCGGCGGCGAGTTCGCCGAAGGCGCGCGGTTCGTGGCGTTGGGCGCGCTCGGGCAGCCGGAGCGGGTCGGCACCGAGCTCGAGGGCGCCCTCGGCGATCTCGATGCGCGCGAGCTGCTGGTCGTGATCGACAACTTCGAGCAGCTGCTGGACGCCGCGGGCGAGGTCGCGCGGGTGCTCGACGCGTCGCCGCGCACGAAGGTCGTGGTCACGAGCCGGGCGCCGCTGCGGCTCGGCGCGGAGCACGAGCTGGCGCTCGGCCCGCTCGCCGGCGAGCCCGCGGCCGCGCTGTTCATCCGCCGCGCCCGCGCTGTCGATCCGCGGCTCAAGCTCGACGCCGAGCCCGCGATCGCGGAGATCTGCGCCAAGCTCGACGGCCTGCCGCTGGCGATCGAGCTGGCCGCCGCGCGGATCCGGGTCCTCACGCCGCGGGAGATCCTCGATCGCCTGTCGCGGCGGCTCGACCTGCTCAGCGCCGGTCCGCGCGACGCGCCGGTGCGTCAGCAGACGCTGCGCGCCGCGATCGGCTGGAGCTACGACCTGCTCTCCCCGGACGTCCGGACGCTCTTCAGCCGGCTCAGCGTGTTCGCGGGCGGCTTCACCCTGTCGGTCGCCGAGGAGGTGTGCGGCCCCGATGCGCTCGACGGCATCGAGGCGCTCGCCGACCAGAGCCTGCTCACGCGCGACCAGAACCGCCGTTTCGGGATGCTCGAGACCGTCCGCGAGTACGCGCTCGAACGGCTCGAGGACGGAGAGGCGGTGCGCGATCGGCACGCACGCGCGTTCGCCGGCGCGGTCGACGGGATGGGCGCACGGTTGGAGGGCGCGGAGCTCCCGCTCTGGCTGGCGTGGCTCGACGCCGACCACGACAACATCCGCGCGGCGCTCCGCCACGCGATCGCGCGCGGGGATGCGGCGACGGCGCTCGCGATCGTGGGGCCGCTGTGGCGCTATTGGGTGATGCGCGGCTACGTCGCGGAGGCGCGCGGGCTCGCCGACGCTGCGCTCGCCCTCCCAGACGGGCCGCCCGAGCTGCGGGTCAACGCCGCCAACGGCGCGGGCGTGCTGGCCGCCGAGCAGGGGGATTTCGCCGCCGCCCGCGCGTACTTCGAGGAGAGCCTCGCCCTCGCTCGCGTGGCCGGCACCCGCCGCGACCAGTCGCGGGCCAACAGCAACCTCGGCGTGCTGGCGGTGTACGCGGGTGACGACGAGGAGGCGATCCGTCGCTACGAGGCGGGCATCGAGATCGCCCGCGAGCTCGGCGACCAGCGCACGCTCGGGCTGCTGCTGCAGAACCTTGGGCTCGTCCACGCGGGTGCGGGCAACCGCGAGCGGGCGATCGCGTTGCACGAGGAGAGCCTCGGCATCTCCGCCCCGGTGGGCGATCCGGCGCTGGTCGCGTCGATCCAGCGCGGGCTCTCGCGCCTGCTGATCGACGAGGACCCCGTGCGCGCCCGCGAGCTGCTGGGCGCGACGCTGCGCCACGCGCACGCGATCGCCGACACCCATGGCATGACCCACTCGCTCGAGACGGCGGCCGCTCTCGCCGACGATCCGCTCACCGGTGCGAGGCTGTGGGGCGCGGCAGGAGCCCTCCGCGCCGCGGGCGGCGGTGCCCGCCAACCGGACGAAGTGGCGTTCGCCGAGCGCGTCGAGGGTACGCTGCGCAACGCGGTGGGACCAGCAGCTTTCACGAGCGCCGTCGCCGAGGGTGCGGCGCTGTCACAAGCCGACGCGGTCGCGTTGGCCGAGAGATAAAGGGGTCAGGCCCCTTTATGTTGTTCGCGATCCTTGGGCCGTTGCGGGTGGTCGGGCCGGATGGGCCGATCGAGATCAAGGCGCCCAAGCAGCGATCGTTGCTGGCGGTGCTGCTGCTCGAGCACCGGAACGACGTGGTGTCGGCGGAGCGGTTGATCGACGTGCTGTGGGGCGAGCACCCGCCCGCGACCGCGCCCAAGGCGTTGCAGGTGCTGATCTCGCAGCTGCGCGGGAAGCTCGGGGCGCAGACGATCGTGACGCGGTCGGGTGGGTACGCGATCGCGCTCGAGGACGGCGGGCTGGACCTGCAGCGGTTCGAGGCGCTGGTCGCCCGCGCACGCGACGCCGAGCCGGCGCACGCCGCCAACCTGCTGCGCGAGGCGCTGGCGCTGTTCCGCGGCGCGCCGCTGGCCGACGCGCCGCTGATGGGTCCGGCGGTGATCGAGGCCGACCGGATCGCCGGGGCGCGGATCGAGGCGCTCGAGCAGCGCATCGCCCACGACCTCGCGCTCGGCCGCCACGCCGAGGTCATCGGCGAGCTCGAGGGACTGACCGCCGAGCACGCCTACCGCGAGCGCCTGCACGCGCAGCTGATGCTCGCGCTCTACCGCTCGGGCCGCCAGGCCGACGCGCTGGAGGCCTACCGGCGCGCCCGGCACGCGCTGGTCGAGGACCTCGGCTTGGACCCGAGCCCGGAGCTCAAGCGCCTGGAGGCGGCGATCCTCGCCCAGGACCCGGCGCTGGAGCTGGACGCACCGCCGCCGACGGCGCCCGCCGCGGCGGTGCCCGAGCCCCCTCCCCTCCCGCTTCCGCCGACGTCCCTGCTCGGCCGCGAGGACGACCTCGCGACCGGGGCCGAGCTGCTGCGCGATCACCACGTGCGTCTGCTCACGATCACCGGGCCGGGCGGGATCGGGAAGTCGCACTACTCGCTCGAACTCGCCCACCGGCTCGCCCCGGAGTTCGCCGACGGGGCACGGTTCGTCTCGCTGGCCGGACTCGAGGACCCGGCGCTGGTCGCCACCGAGATCGCCGAGGCGCTCGGCGCGGGCGAAGGCGAGGCCGCCGCGGTGCTGTCGCGCAGTGCGGTGCTGCTCGTGATCGACAACTTCGAGCAGCTGCTCGACGCCGCGCCGGAGCTCAGCCGCCTGCTCGCGGCCTCCCCGCAGTCCAAGCTCGTGGTGACCAGCCGCGCGGCGCTGCGGATCCAGGGCGAGCACGAGCTCGGGATGCCGCCGCTGGCCGCTGAGCCGTCGGCGGAGCTGTTCGTCCGCCGCGCCCGCGCGCTCGACCCGCGCCTGGCGCTCCTGCCCGGCGACGAGGAACGGATCCGCCAGATCTGCGCCCGCCTCGACGGCCTCCCGCTCGCGATCGAGCTGGCCGCCGCGCGGATGAAGGTCCTCAAGCCCGCGGCGATCCTCGAACGCCTCGGCCGCCGGCTGGACCTGCTGAGCTCCGGCCCCCGCGACGCGCCGGCGCGCCAGCAGACGTTGCGCGCCGCGATCGGCTGGAGCTACGACCTGCTCGACGCCGACACGCAGGCGGTGTTCGAGCGCCTCGGCGTGTTCGCCGGCGGATTCACGCTCGAGCTCGCGGAGGCGGTGTGCGGATTCGAGGCGCTCGACGCGATCGCGTCGCTGGTCGAGCACAGCCTGCTGACGAGCCGCGACGGACGCTTCGAGCTGCTCGAGACGATCCGCGAGTACGCCGTCGACCGCCTGACCAAGGCCGGCACGCTCGACACGGTGCGCCGTGCGCACACGCTCGCGATCCGCGACATCGTCGAGGGCGGCGAGAACGGCATGGAGAGCGCGGCGACCGGCGAGTGGCTCGACCGGCTCGACGCCGAGCGCGAGAACGTGCGCGTCGCGATGACGTTCGCCGTGGCCGAGGGCGACGCCGACACCGCGCTGCTGTTCTGCGCCGACCTGTGGCGGTACTGGATCTGGCGCGGGAACCTGACCGAGGGCCGCGAGCTGCTCGCGGCCGCGCTCGCGCTCGAGGGCGGGACGCCGGAGCTGCGCCAGCGCGCGCTCAACGGCGCCGGCGCCGTCGCGGGGGAGCAGGGCGACTTCGACGTCGCCAAGGACCTGTTCGAGCAGGCGCTCGAGCTCGCCCCCACGGTCGGCGACGGCAACCGCGCGGCGCGGATCAGCGGCAACCTCGGCAACCTCGCGCTCTACCGGCAGGACTACGACGAGGCGATCGAGCGCTACAACGCCGGCGTCGCCTACATGCGCTCGATCGACCACGCGCGGGGACTCAGCCTGATGCTCCAGAACCTCGGCATCGCCCACGCCGAGGCCGGCCACCGCGACCGGGCGATCGAGCTGCTGACCGAGAGCGTCACCTACGCCCGCCGGGCGGGCGATCCCGGGCACGTCAGCTCGACCCTGCGCACCCAGGCGCGGATGCTGCTCGACGCCGACGAGCCCGGCCCGGCGCTTGAGATGCTGCACGAGGCGATGGAGCTCTCGCACCGCCTCAACGAGCGACCGGGCCTGACCGAGTCGCTCGAGACGCTGTCGGCGGTCGCCGCCCGCCAGGGCGACCCGCGGACCGCCGCGCTGCTGATCGGCGCGGCCGGCGCGCTGCGCACCGCCGCGGGCGGGATCCGCCAGCCGGACGAGGAGGGATGGGTCCAGCGGATCGTCGCCGACCTGCGCGAAGCGCTCGGCGACGAGGGCTTCGCGGAGGCCGAGGCCGAGGGCTCCGAGCTCGAGCTCGCCGACGCGGTGTCGCGCGCTCTGGCGCTGAGCGCGCGGTAAGTTTTCCCTAAAGCGAGAGCCGTTCTGGGACGCTCGCGGGATGGCATTGAAGCGACTCCCCCTCCTCCTTCTCGGAGGATTGATCCTCCTCCTCCCCAGCGTGGCCTCGGCCCAGAGCTTCGCCCCACTCGCCGGCAAGGCGGGCTGCGTGATCAGCCAGTTCTCCTACGACGAGGACGTCGCCGCGACCTGCACCAAGGTCGACGCGATGCACGACGTGATCGACCTCGCGGTCTCTCCGGACGACCGGCACGTGTACGCCGCGACGGACACGTCGATCGTCACGCTGGCGCGCGCGGCCGACACCGGCGGCCTCACCTACGTGGGCTGCGTGAGCGACGCCGGCGACGACGGGCGCAGCGGCACGGACGGCGCGTGCGCGGACGGCGACGCGCTGAACGGCGTGCGCGACGTCGCGGTCTCGCCGGACGGCAAGTTCGTCTACGCCGTCTCGCAGTACAGCAACGCGCTCGTGTGGCTCTCGCGCGACGCGGAGACCGGCGCGCTCAAGCCCGCCGGCTGCTTGAAGGCCGCTCCGCGCGGTGACCGCTGCGGCGGCGCGTTGAACCTGATGGTGCCGTCGGCGGTGGCCGTCAGCCCGGACGGCAAGAGCATCTACGTGGCTTCGGGCTTCGACTCCTCGATCGCGCTCTTCAAGCGCGACGCGGACACCGGCGCGCTGACCCCCGCCGGCTGCGTCAGCGACACCGGCTCCGACGGGCGCTGCACCAACGGCACGGCGCTGCGCTCGGTCGGCGCGATCGCGGTCTCCGGCGACGGAACCTCGGCGTTCGCGCTCTCGGGCGGCGTCGCGCTGTCCAGCTACTCGCGCAACGCCGAGACCGGCGAGCTGACCCCGAAGGCGTGCGCGATCGGCGATGCCCTCAGCGGCAGCTCCTGCTCGGTCGCTCCGCCGCTCGGGGGCGCGCGGGACATGCTCGTCGCGCCCAACGGGCAGCTGATCGTGGCCGACAACATGAACTCCGCCATCGCCGTGCTCAAGGGCGACGACCTCTCGCCGGTCGCGTGCTACGTGCACCAGGAACCCACCGCCGACGACAGCGAGTCCAGCGACGACGAGGACACCGGCGATGACGAGGACACCGGTGACGACGAGGACACGGGCGACGACGAGGACACCGGCGACGACGAAGAGGCGGACGAGCCGGAGCCGGCCAACCCGGCGGTCGCGAAGTGCTCGCCCACGAAGGCGCTCGAGAGCGTGAATTCGCTGGCGCTGTCGACCGACGGCAAGGCGCTGTTCGCCAGCGCCGGTTACGGCTACGTGACGGCGTTCTCGCGCAACCCCGACACGGGCGCGCTGACCGAGTTCGGCTGCCTGGAGTCCGACCCGTACTACAAGTCGTGCGCCGCGCATCCCTCCGAGTACGGCTCGGTGGCGACGACCTCGGACGGCCGCAACCTCTACGCGACGATCGACGAAGGCGTCGCCGTCCTCTCAGCGTCCGTGGCGGTGACCAACCGGACGGCCAAGCTGAGCAGCGCGGGGCGGATCGGCGTGCGTCTGGCGTGCCCGGCACAGCGGGCGCGGACCTGCCGCGGCACGGTCGGCGGTACCCGCTACCGCGTGGCCCGCGGTGCGGCGAGGACCGTGCAGGTGCGGGTGCCCAAGCGCGTGCGGACGATCGTGCGGCGGCACGGGCACGCGTCGATGCGCGTCAGCGCCGGCGACGCCGACCGCACGGTCCGCGCCACGAGCCGCACGCTGCGGGTCAGCGCACGGTGATGTCGGTGCGCATGCCCATCTCCTCGTGGCCCTGGAGCGAGCAGTAGAGCGTGTAGGTCCCGGGGGCGAGCGTCAGCTTGAGCGTGTCGGCGTCCCCGGGAGCCAGGTCCAGCCGCCCGTAGTCCTTGCTGCCCGCGCGGACGGAGAGGTTGTGGTCGTCCTCCCCCAGGTTGGCCGCGTTGAAGTCGATCGTCCCCGCGCGCAGCGTCCGGTAGGACGAGCGTACGACCCACTCGTCGAGGTCGACGCCGGTGCGTGACGGGTAGACCGGCGTCGCGGTCGGGGTCGGCGTGGGGGTCGGCGTCGTGCCCGGCGGCGGGGTCGGGGTCGGCGTCGCGTCAGGCCCCGTCGTCGGATTGTCGGGCGTGCGCGGCGCGCCCGGCGTGTTGGGCGCGGGCGTCGGCGTGGGCGTCGCCCGCGGCTTCGTCTTCGGCGTCTTCTTGACCTTGCAGTTCTTCTGCGCGGCGTGGACGGTCTTGGACGCCTTGCACTTCTGCGACACGGGCTTCGCCGGCGCGCCGCCGAGCGAAGCCAATGCGAGGAGAATCGCGAACCAACTCACAACTACTTGAAGAGCTTACGGCCCGTCAGCCCGTCTCCGCGATGCAGGTCGTCGACCGCGGGCGGGCCGAGCAGCGTCGCCGGGTCGTCGTCGCCCAGCCACTCCTCGACCACCGCCTTGAACACCGAGCGGAAGTCGGTGGGGACCTGCAGGTTGCCCTGGGCGGGGTTGTTCGCCGGGACGAGGTCCTGCGGGCGGCAGCCCGGCCAGTCGGCGGCGAACCCGCCGCGCACGCCCGTCCCCATCGCCAACATCAGCCCGCCCGCGCCGTGGTCGGTGCCGGCGTCGCCCGCACCCGCGCTCGAGTCGGGCGTCTCCTTGACGCGGCGGCCGAACTCCGAGAACACGAGCGTGGCGACCTTGCCGTCGATCCCGCGGGCGGTCAGGTCGGCCTGGAACGCGCCGAGCGCGCGTGAGAGCTCGGCCAGTTGCTTGTCCTGGGCGGTCAGCTGGTTGGTGTGGGTGTCGAAGCCGCCCCAGTGGATCGTGATGATCCGGGTGCCGAGGTTGGCCGCCAGCAGGTGCGCCGCCATCCGCAGGCGCGAGGAGAGCGTCCCCGTGTTCGGGTAGAGCGCGTTCGCCGGCACCGTGCCGGCCGCCTTGACGTCGTTGTAGGTCGAGTACGACAGGCCGTACGTGTCGTGCGAGCGCTTCAGGTACGCGTTGCCCCCGCCGACGGGTACGCCCGCGAGCGCGTTGATCGTCGCGTTGAGGTCGTTGGAACCGCCGCCGTAGTTGGACGAGCTCATCGTGAAGCCGGCCATCGGCAGCGACGGGATCGCGCACACGGGGTTGACCGCGGTGCGGATCGACTTCGAGAGCGCGCTGTCGATCGAGACCGCCTGGAGCGGGTTCGTCGCCGAGCCGTTGCGGTCGATCCAGCGGCCGAGCCAGCCCGTCTTGACGTTGATGTCGTTGGAGGCCGCGAACCAGATGTCGGAGTTGTCGAAGTGGCTGAGGCTGTACTTCTTGGCGTCGACCGCGGGCATCACCGCGAGGTTCGACCCCGGCCCGCCGGTGCCGTCGCCGTAGAGCGTGTCGAACCCGAAGTCGCCCGTCCCGGTGAAGCCGAAGCGCTTGGCCCAGTTGTCGCCGCCCCCCGCCTTGGAGACCGTGACGCCGCTGAACGCGAGCGCCGCTCCGCCCGGACCGTTGAGCGGGTGCGAGCCGATCCTCGCCGTCGGGTTGCCGTCGACGTCCTTGGGCGTCGCGCCTTGGGCGCGACCGATGAACGGCCGCGCGGTGGTGTAAGCCGCGTAGTCGGCGCTCCCGTTCGGGAGGATCACGTTCAGGCCGTCGTTGCCTCCGGCCAGGTACAGCAGGACCAGGCACTTGTCGGTGGCGTCGGTCTCGGCGGCCGCGGCGACCGACTCCCAGACCTCCTCGAAGCCGAGTTGCTTGGCGCCGTAGACCGCGGCCGCGCCCGCCGCGCCCCACTGCAGCAGCCGCCGGCGGGTCAGCTCGTACGGCGCCCGGCCCTTGAGGTCGCCCGAGAGGGCGGCGTGCGGGATGTCGAGGATCTGCGACGGCAGCTCGTCGCGGACGCGCGCAAGCTCGATCTCCTCGCACTCGATGCAGCGAATCTTGTCCACGTCACATCACCTGTCCGTCGGGCCCGCCCAGGATCAGGGCCTGGACCGTGTAGTAGCGCTGGCGCCGCAGCGTGGCGCTCGTCGTCGCGAGCGTCCCGGCGAAGCTGATGATCGCCGCCTTCGTCGCCGCCGAGACCCACGGCTTGTTGCAGTCCGTCCAGGCGCGGTCGTAGAGCGCTTCCTTGGTCTCCGTGGCGATGTCGACCGGATAGTTGACGGCCGCGGGTGGGACCGGAGTCTCGGTGTTGCGGTAGTAGTTGGAGAAGCGGAGGAACTGCGCCTTGACGACGAGGTCGAAGCGCCCCTGGACCGTGTTGGTGTTCAGCCAGGACATGCCGCCCTCCCAGCCCGCGACGTTGGGCGGCCGGTAGATCCGCTGCTGCATGTTGATCATCGCCGTCTGCATGTAGTTGTGCTTGAGCGGCGCGCCGAGCTGGCGGACGACGCCGACCAGTTGCACGATCGGCGGTTTGATCAGGTTGGGCTCGTCGATCGACTCGAAGATCAGCGGGTTGATCAGGATGCCGCGGATCACCGGCCGGAGCTGGTAGTTGGAGCTCTTGTAGGTGCTGACGAGGCTGTCGAGCGTCGCCTGCGGGATCGGGCTGGCGATGAACTCCGCCCACAGCTTGCGGATCAGGAACTGGGCGTGGTTGGCGTGCTGGAGCACGCGGTCGACCGCCTCGGCGATCCGCGCGGGCCCGAAGCCCGCCGCGTTGGCCTGGGTCTGCGTGTACGCCGGCACGGTGAAGCCGAGGAACGTCTTCGTCGTCAGCTCGTACCGGCTGGGCGAGAACGTGATCTTCCCGTAGTCCGGGCTCGTGCTGGTGCCGTTCAGCGACCAGCCGGTGAACGCCTTGGCCAGGCCGGCGACGTCGTCCTGCGAGTAGTTCGGCGTCCCGTCGGGGCCGTTCGGGCCGAGGCAGAAGAGCTCCATGAACTCGCGCGCATAGTTCTCGTTCGGCTTGCCGCGCACGTTCTGGTTCATGTTCAGGTACATGGACATCGCCGAGTCGGCGGTGGTCATCTCGTACGCGAGGTCTCTGAACGTGAGGCCCGGGGTGACGCCGAAGTCGGCGTAGCGGAGCAGCCGGTTGCGGTAGTTGATGACCCACGGGTAGTCGATGCCGTCGTCGCGGCTGATCGCCCAGTGGCGGTGCCAGAAGAAGGCGAGCCTGTCCGGCAGCGGGTTGATCGCCCGCTGCATCCGGTCGATCCAGTCGAGCTCGAGCTCGATGTCCGAGACCATCGGGTCGATCGGCAGACCGCCCGAGGTCAGCGGCTTGGGCTTTGTGTCGTCGAGCGCGCTCGGCGTGTCGAGGAACCAGTCGACGAGCTCCGCGTGCCGCTTGCCGCGCCACTGGTCGCGTTGCGCCTGGGACGGGCCGAAGCCGGCACGCCAGAAGAGCCGGTCGACCATCGCGTCGGTCAGCTGGTCCGGCGGCGGCGTGGGGGTCGGCGTCGCGGTCTGGGTGGGTGTCGCGGTCGCGGTCTGGGTGGGTGTGGCGGTCGCGGTCTGGGTGGGTGTGGCGGTCGCGGTCGCGGTGGGCGTCGCGGTCGCCGTCGCCGTCGCCGTCGCGGTCGCCGTCGCCGTGGCGGTGGCGGTGGCGGTGGCGGTCGCCGTGGCCGTCGCGGTCGGGGTCGCCGTGGCCGTCGCGGTCGCCGTCGGGGTCGCGGTCGCGGTGGGCGTCGCCGTGGCGGTCGCGGTCGCCGTCGGGGTCGCGGTCGCGGTGGGCGTCGCCGTCGCGGTCGCCGTCGGCGTCGCCGTGGCGGTGGGCGTGGCGGTGGGCGTGGCCGTCGCGGTGGCGGTCGGCGTCGCGGTCGCGGTGGGAGTCGGCGTCGCAGTCGCGGTCGGGGTGGCCGTGGGCGTCGCCGTCGGCGTCGGCGTGGGGTTCGGTGTCGGTGTCGCCGTCGGGTTGGGCGTCGCCGTCGGGGTCGGATCGGGCGTCGCCGTCGGGGTGGGCGTCGGCTCCGGCTCCGGGTCGGCCTTCGTCGACCCGAGCGGGGTCGGCGTGACCGTGGCGATCGGCGGCGAGGTGTTCGTGGTGGGCGTCGGCGCGGGCGGGCCGAGCACCTCCTTCTTGGGCACCTTGACCCGCACGCTGGACGACAGCGCGCCGCCGCGGTTGCGCTCGTCGAGCGCGCGGACGGTGTAGCGATATGTCGTTCCCGGCGTGACCTTGTTGTCGGTGAACGTGTTACGGGTGGTCCGGCCGAGGCTCTTGCCGTCGCGCAGGACCAGATAGTGCTTCGGCTTCGCGCCCTTGGGCGCGGCCCACTTCAGCGTTACGCCACCCCAGGCGACGTTGGTCGCCTTCAGCGACCTGGGCGCGGACAGCCGCTTGGCAGCGGCGACCCGCCCCTTCCCCGACCCACCCTCCATGAGAGGGCACTTTTTCAGCCTTTAGGCCCGGTTTACAACCCTTGAGCGAAAACGTTTGCCTGCAGCCGATTTACGAGTTCTTACCGAATAGTCCGATCTGTCCGTCTCCGCGGTGCAGCGGGTCCACGGGCGCCCCGTCGATCAGGCTCTCCGGGTCATCCCCGCCGAGCCAGTCGCGGAGCACGCTGAGGTAGACCGACCGGAAATCCGTCGGCACCTGGAGGTTGCCCTGATTGGGGTTGTTGGGCGGGCTCGGCGGCACCAGCTTGGACGGGATGCAGCCCGGCCAGTCGGCCGCGAAACCGCCCTTGACGCCGGTCCCCATCACGAGCATCAGCCCGCCGGCGCCGTGGTCCGTACCCGCGTCGGCGGCGGTCGCGCCCGGGGTCTCCATCACCCGCCGGCCGAACTCGGAGAACACGAGCGTGCATACGCGCTGGTCGATGCCGCGGCTCTTGAGGTCGCCCTGGAACGCGGCGAGCGCGATCGAGAGCTCCTTCAGCTGGCGGTCCTGGCTCGCGAGCTGGCCGGTGTGCGTGTCGAACCCGCCCCAGTGGATCGTCACGACCTGAGTACCGAGATTTCCGATCAGGTGCGCGGCGGTCTGCAGGCGCTTGGAGAGCGTGTTCGCGTTCGGGTAGCCGGCCGGGCGCAGGTCGGCCGCCCCGCCGGCCTGCTTGGCGGTCGCGTACGTGAGGTTGTACGCCGCCCGCGAGCGCGCGAGGTAGTCGTTGCCGGCCGCGGCGACGGTGAGCTTGCGGACCTCCTCGTTGTAGTCCGGCACCGCGCCGCCCGCCGTGACCGTCGTCGCCCCCATCGGCGGCAGGCTTCCGGTCGGCTTGAAGCCGTTCATCGGCAGCGAGTTGATCGCGCACACGGGCTTGGACACCGTGCGGATCGCCTTGGACAGGGCCGTGTCGATCGAGACCGCCTGCAGCGGGTTGTCGGGCGACCCGTTGCGGTCGATCCAGCGGCCCAGCCAGCCGGTCTTGTTGTTGAGGTCGGCGCTCGCCTCGAACCACAGGTCGCTGTTGTCGAAGTGGCTGAGTGAGTACTTCTTGGCGTCGACCGCCGGCAGCACGGCCAGGTCGGACCCGGGCCCGCCGGTCCCGGGGCCGTAGAGCGTGTCGAAGCCGATCGTCCCGCCGTTGTTGTCGGTGCCGGAGACGACCGAGTTGGCGAACGCGAGGGCGTTGCCCGGCCCCGGGAGCTGCATCGAGCCCACCCGGCCGCCGGCGTTCGCCCCCTGCACGCGCTTGATGTTGGCCCGCACGGACGCGTAGTAGTCGTAGTCCGCGCCGCCGCTCGGGAGCACGACGTTCAGCCCGTCGTTGCCGCCCGCGAGGTAGAGCATCACGACGGCTCGCTTGTCGGCCTCGGCCGCCTCGGCGACCGACTCCCAGACCTGCTCGAACCCGAGCGCCTTGGCGCCGTAGACCGACGCGAACCCGGCGACGCCCCACTGCATCAGCCGCCGCCGCGTGAGCCGGCCCGGCTCCGTGCCGGCCGGGAAGCCGTCGAGGGCCTGGTACGGGATCGGGAGCATCTGGCCCGGCCGCCGGTCGCGGACGCGGGCGAGCTCGATCTCCTCGCACTCGATGCAGCGCATGGTCACATCACCTGTCCGTCGGGTCCGCCGAGCATCAGCGCCTGCAGCGTGTAGATGCGCTGGCGCCGCTGGTTCTGCTGCGCCGCCGCCGTGCCGTTGGTGTTGGCCGCGTTGAGGGTGCGGGCGTAGGCCAGCAGGCTCTCGCGGGTGGCGTCGGAGAGCCAGGGGCGGCCGACGAGCCCGTACGCGCGCTCGAACGCCGCCTCCGCCGTCTCGCCCACGACGTCGGGCGGCACCGGGTTCGGTGCGCTGCCGCCGCCGGCGTAGTAGTTGGAGTACTTCAGATACTGCACGCGGGTGATCAGGTCCCACCGCCCCTGCACGGTGTTCGTGTTCAGCCACGACAGCCCGCCCTCCCAGCCGGCGACGTTCGGCGGCCGGTAGACGCGCTGCTGCATGTTGTTCATCGCGCCCTGGATCGAGGAGCCGCGCAGCGGCGCCCCGAACGAGCGCAGCACGCCGACCAGATAGACGATCGGCGGCTTGATCAGGTTCGGCTCACCCGGCGACTCGAAGATCAGCGGGTCCGTCAGGATCGCGCGGACCAGCGGCTTGAGCTTGTAGCCGCTGGAGCGGTAGGTCTCGATCAGCGCGTCCAAGGTCGCCTGCGGGACCGGGCTCGCGATGAACTCGCCCCAGAGCTTGCGGATCAGGAACTGCGCGTGGTTCGGGTGGGCGAGGACGGTGTCGCACGCGAGGTTGATCGCCTGCGGGCCCATCTCCGGCTTCGCGTCCGCGGCCTTGGCCAGCTTCGGCAGCGACGCGCCGAGGAACGCCTTCTCCGCGAGGTCGAAGCGGTCCTTGTTGAACGTGATCGTCCCGTAGGCGGGCTTGGTGTCGTTCGTCTCCAGCTGCCAGCCCGTGAACGCCTTGGCGAGCCCCGCGACGTCGTCCTGCGAGTAGTTCGGCGTCCCGTCGGGACCGGTCGGCCCGAGGCAGAACAGCTCCATGAACTCGCGCGCGTAGTTCTCGTTCGGCTTGCCGCGGACGTTCTGGTTCATGTTCAGATACAGCGACATCGCGGCGTCGCGCGTGGTCATGGCGTAGGCCAGCTGGCGGAACGTCGCGTCGGGGTGGCGCCCGAAGTCCGCGTGCTCGAGCAGCAGGTCGCGGTAGCGGACGACCCAGGGCAGCGGGATCGTGCCCTCCTCCCGGCTGATCGCCCAGTGGCGGTGCCAGAAGAACGCGAGCCGATCGGGCAGCGGGTTGATCGCGCGCTGCATCGCGTCGATCCACTCGAGCTCGACCTCGGTGTCGGAGGCGTTCGGATCGATCGGCTTCGGCGGCGTGTCCCCGGTCAGCGGCGGCGTCGCGGTCGGAGCGAGCTCCCGCGGCGTGTCCAGGAACCAGTCGACGAGCTCAGCCTGCGTGCGGCCCGCCCACGCCTCGCGCTGCGCGGGCGTGGCGCCGAAGCCCGCCCGCCAGAACAGTCGGTCGACCATCTCGGGGGTCAGCGGCGGCGGGGGCGCGGCCGGGACGGGCGCGGGCGCGACCGGCGCCAGCGGCGGCGCCGGGTTGGTCGTCGGCCCCGGTGGGAGCGCGACCAGCTTGGGCACCTTGACGCGCACGCTCGCCGACAACGCGCCGGCCCGCTTGCGCGAGTCCAGACCGCGCACCGTGTAGCGATACGTCTTGCCCGCCTTGACCTTGGCGTCCGTGAATGTCGTCCGCTTCGTCTTGCCGATCGCCTTGCCATCCCGCAACACGACGTACTGCTTCGGCTTCGCGCCCTTGGGCGCGGCCCACTTCAGCGTCACCCCGTTGGCGAGCACCTTCGTCGCCTTCAACGACCGCGGCGCGCGCAAGCGCTTCACCGCGGCCGCGTACACCCCAGTCCCGACCATGTCGGGCACTCTTTCACCCGCAACGACCGATCATCAACCCTTAATCGAAGCTTTGCCTTCGACTTGCCGGTCGTTTCCGGCGTCCGCGTCAATGTCGACGCCATGAAGAGACTGATCTGCGCCACCGCCATCGCCGTCGCCACGCTGACCGCCCCCGCCGTCGCCTCCGCGGCCCAGTTCGAGGGCACCGTCGTGTCCGTCAACCGCGATGCGCGCAGCTTCCGCCTGCACGACTCCGAGCGCGGCACGGTCACGATCCGGGTGACCCGCAACACGCGCTTCGAGCGTGTGACGTTCTCCTCGCTGCGCGCGGGGCTGAAGAAGATCGAGGCCACCGTCCGCCGCTCCAACGGGCGCTGGATCGCTAGCGCGGTCGAGCGCTCGGGTGGCGGCGGCCACCACGGTGGCGACGACCGCGGATCCGACGATTGACCGCAGCGCGCTCAGCACGGTCAACGTGACGTGCGAGCGCGCGCTCGCCGGCGTCAGCGCCGCGCTCGCGCACGCGGCCTTCAGACGCGGCTAGCTGACGAGCGTCGGGTCGGCGAGCACGTAGCGCAGCTGCGTCGCCGCGGCGCCGCGCATCGCCGCCTCCGCCCCCAGGCCGGAGGGGATGACCGGCGGCACCGCGCCGTTGCCGCCGAGCACGCGCGAGCTGAGCTCGGACGCGATCACCGGCGACAGCCACTCCGACATCGGGGCGAAGTACCCGCCGAGCACGATCGCCTGCGGGCTCAGGAGGTTGACCACGGTGCCGAGCGCGACGCCCAGCCAGCGGCCGCACTCCGCGAGCGCGCTCAACGCGGCCGGGTCGCCGTCCTCGGCGCGCCGGCGCAGCTCGGCGACGGGCTTGCCCGCGCCACGGGTGGTGACCATCTCGCCGCTGAGGCCCGCCGCCGCGAGCAGCGGCTCAAGGCCCGCCCGCGTCTCCAGGCACCCGCGCGAGCCGCAGGCGCACGGGAGCCCGTCGACCTCGACGGTCGTGTGCCCGAACTCGCCGCCGAACCCGCGATAGCCGCGGAAGAGCTCGCCGCCGAGGACGATGCCGCCGCCCACGCCGATCTCGCCTGACACGTACACGAAGTCGCTGTAGCCCGTCGCCGCGCCCTCCCACAGCTCCGCCAGCGCTGCCAGGTTGGCCTCGTTGTCGGCGCTGATCGGCAGCGCGGTGGCGTCGATGTGCTCGCGCAGCAGCTCGACCACGGGCACGTCGACCCAGTGCAGGTTCGGGGCGACGAGCAGCGCGCCCTTCTGGATGTCGACCAGCCCGGGCAGGGCGACGGTGGCGCCGATCGGCCGCAGACCCTGGGCCTGGACCTCGTTCAGCGCCCCCTGGGTGAGCGCGCCGAGGGCTTCGAAGACCTCGCCCACGCCGCGCCCGCGATTGTCGACGGCCTCCATTGCCTTGTAACGCGAGCCGCCCGCGAGGTCGGTCGCCTGAACGCCGAGGTAGTCGACGTTGACCTCCAGCCCGAGCGCGATCACGCCGTCGCGCGCGACGTCGACGACAAGGCCCGGCCGACCGGCCGTGCCGCGATGCTCGGCGCCACGCTCGACGAGGAGTCCGAAGTCCATCAATTCGGACACCAACGAGGACACCGTGCTCTTGTTCAGGCCGGTGTCCTGCGCGATGGTCGCGCGTGAGCGCGGGCCGCGTTCCACCACCTGCCGGAGCACGATGCTCAGGTTGTGGCGCCGGACGGCCCGCTGACTCGAGAGCTCGATTGCCGGCTTAGGGGTCCACATGAGTGGACTGAGCCTATCGACGCCGGCCGCCACGGCGCCCCCGGAGGGGCGCCGCGGCGTGGCCTGACTCACGGAGTCGTGGTGGACAGCGTGAACGTCAGCGTCTTGCTGTACGTACCGGTGCGCAGCGCCTCGTTGGCGCCGACGGCCTGCGAGAACGAGATCGCGACCGGGTCGTTGGCGACCGGGCCGGAGTACGTCAGCAGGTTCGTCGGAGCGCTCGAGCCGCCCACGTTCGCCAACGCGCCACCCGCGCCGAGCGGGCTCGTCGCGGCCGCCTGGAGCGCCGCCGCCAGGGAGAACGTGCCGTTGACCAGACGGCCCGTGGCGGTGTTGCTCGGGTCCGAGACGCTCAGCGTCGCGTCACCGGCGGACGAGATGACGGTGGCGGACGTGCTCGCCGTGTACGTCTTGCCGACGCCCGGGGTCAGGCCGCCGAACGAGGCCGGCGCCCCCAGCGTGAGCGACAGCGTCGCCGGCACGGTGCCGTTCGCGGAGCCAGGGGTGGAGACGGCGCCGAGCAGCACCAGCATCCAGTCCTTGAGCTCCTGGGCCTTGACCTGGACCTTCGCCCGCGACGCGGCGTCGCCGCTCGCGGGATCCTGCGCGATGGCGCGCAGCGCGTCGATGTCGCTCAGCGACGAGCTGTAGCCGCCCTGCGTGAGCGTCATGTACTTGGTGAACGCCGCGTCCACGGCGGCGGTGCCGGCCGTGACGGCGCCGGCGGTCAGGCCGCCGGAGGTGCCGAGCGAGGCCAGCAGGCGCTTGACCTCGATGTGCGTGACGCAGTTGGCCGGCTTCATCCCGGCCGCGGTGAGGATGCCCTGGTAGATGCTCTCGCGGAACCACGGGACGTTCCGGTAGAGCTCCCAGTTGTGGCCGAGGACCTGCGACCACTCACGGCCGCCGTCGAAGTTCGAGCACCAGACGATCGGGTGATCGCCGCCTTCGATGTTGCCCGAGTTCGTGCCGACGCCCATCGCGCCCACGTAGGTGGACTCGTTCAGGAGCTGCAGCGGGTGGATGTACCCGCGCGGCTTGCGGTCGAAGTGGTAGAGCTCGTCCGCGACCGGCACCTTCGTCGCAACGACCGCGGGGGACGTCGACGGATGCGACGGATCCTCGGTGACGACCTCGGCCCAGTAGCAGGAGCCGCAGTCGGTGCCGAACCCGTTCTGGTTGGCCGGGTGCGAGACGAACAGGCCGCCCAGCAGGTCCTGGTACCAGAGCGGACCGCCGGTCGGGAACTGCCACGTGTGCATCGAGTCGTTGGCGGCGTGCAACGCGACGTAGCCGCCGCCGTTGTTGATGTAGCCCTTGAACGCCGCGCGCTCGTCGACGACGGTGCCGTCCTTCATCGTGTAGGCGGCGTTGAAGGTGTTGTTGCCGACCGAGGAGTCGCCGATGATCACGGCGTACTTGGCCAGGTTGGCGGCGCTGGTGAACGGAGTGTCCGGCAGCGACTGGGTCGGCCAGGACGGGTCCCACAGGTCGACGTCGAAGCCCTTGGCCGCGCCGAGCTCCTGGAGCGTGACCTCGGCGTCCTCGATCGCCGGGTGGCGGAACGAGCCGTCGTTCTTGTTGGCGATCACGAGCACCTTGAACTTCGCGCCCGGGTTCGCGGTCGGCATCGCCGGCGTCAGGTACGGGTGGCGCGGCTGGCCGGGGTAGCGCTCGGTGGTGATGCCGAGGCCGTCGACCGTCGGGGCCGGAAGCCCGCGCTGCTGGCGGATGACGTCCTGCGCGTCGGTGACGAACAGGTTGCTGAGGCTGGTGGTGGTGACCGTCGAGCGGACCTGGGAGACGAAGGCCTCCAGGCCGGCGACGGCGCCGACGGCGTCATTCGCGTCGGCCTTGGCCTTGGCGGCCGCCAGCGTGGCCTTCAGCGCGGTGGCGTTGGCGGCACCGATCGCCGAGGAGTTGCGGGTGAGCAGCGCGTCGATGTCGGCGAAGGACGTCACGACGTTGAACGTGAAGGCGACCTTGTTGCCGTTGCCCGCGACATCGGTGAGGCCGAGCGTCCAGGTGTGCTTGCCGAGCGAGAGCTTGGACGGATCGAGCGGCAGCGGGTAGACCCACGTGCCGTCGAGCCACGTGTCGCGGACCGCGGGCGAGCCCGAGCCGCCGGTGTCGGTGCGGGTCGGCGTGATCGCCGCCGCGCCGTGCCCGATCTGGTTGTTCGCGCCCACGCCGCTCGGCCAGGCACCGGTCGGCGCCGTGCGATCGATGCGGACGTTGATCACGCGGTAGGGCGGGATCGCCTGGATCGCCGCGTTGGCAGCGTGCGCCTTCGTCAGCGGCGACGCGAGCGTCACGTTCGGGTTCGGCGAAGCCGGGTTGCCCGCGATGATCGTCGCGATCTTCACGGTCTCCTGGTTGTCGCCCGTGTCGATCACGAGCGTGTCACCGGCGGCACGGCCGTTGGTGCTCGACAGGCGGATCGAGGTCGCCCCGACGGCGGCGGCCTGGTTGAGCGTGGCCGTGGCCGCGACGCCGTTGGCGGCGTTGCCCGCGGCATCCAGCGCGCGGTAGCGGACCGTGGTGTTGCCCTCGGTGTTGAACGACGCAGTGCCGCTCACCGACTTCCCGGGCGTGATGGCGATGTCCGTCCACGTCGCGCCGTTGTCGGTGGAGTACTGCAGCTTGTCGACACCCACGTCATCGGTGGCCGTCAGGTTCAGGACCGTTGGCGCGGCCTGCGTGAACCAATCGCTGTTGCCGGTGGACGTGGACGGCGCCGCGGGCGGATTGCCGTTGCGCTGCGCCGCCGCCGTCGGTGTGAGCGTTCCGACGTTCAACACTGGCGCTGTGGTGTCCGTGCTCTGCGCGAACGCCGATGGAACGACAGCGAGCGCGGCTCCAACCGCGGCCGCCATCGCGAGCTTGCGATGCACCCTCTCTCCCCTCCTGGAAAAACTGACCCTCGAAATTCGACCGGCGCGCCAACTAAATACGGCGCGCCGGTCTCTGTCAAGCGTTTACCGCACGCCGAGGAGCACATCGACGAGAAGCTGGTCGAGCTTCTCGTTGAAATACCCCCGTTCGGCCAGGGCGTCGAGCTCCCAGGCCTCGTTCTTGAGCGCCTCGGCCTCGTCACCCTCGACGGACGCGAGCGCGAGCTCGGGTGTCGAGGCGGCCGCGAAGGCCTCCTGGACCTCGGGCAGCGAGTCGAAGTGGCGCGCCAGCTCGGCGAGCCGGCGGTAGGTCGACATGCAGCCGCGGGCGAAGTCCCAGACGCCGTCGGCGTTCTCGTTGCGGTACGAGTGCGCATCGAAGTGCAGCGGGCCGGCGTAGCCCGCGCGCTCGAGCAGCCGGACCAGGAGGAAGTTCTCCTTCAGGTCCTCGGCGCCGAAGCGGAAATCCTGGTCGTAGCGGCCGATCCGCTGCCCGTTGAGGTCGATGTGGAAGAGCTTCCCGGCCCACAGCGCCTGGCCGATCGCGTGGTGGAAGCTGAGCCCCGCCATCGTCTCGTGCGCGACCTCGGGGTTCACGCCGACCATCTCAGGACGGTCGAGCGTCTCGATGAAGTGCAGCGCGTGCCCGACCGTCGGCAGGAAGATGTCCCCGCGCGGCTCGTTGGGCTTGGGCTCCATCGCGAAGCGCAGGTCGTAGTCGTTGGCGACGACGTAGTCCGAGAGGACGTTGATCGCCTCGCGGTAGCGCTCGAGCGCGTCGCGCGGGTCCTTCGCGACACCCGCCTCGGTGCCCTCGCGGCCGCCCCAGAAGACGTAGACCTCGGCGCCCAGCTCGGCGGCGATGTCGATGAAGTTCATCGCCTTGCCGATCGCCGCGCGACGGACCTTCCTGTCATTGGACGTGAAGGCTCCGTCCTTAAATGCCGGGTGACCGAACAAATTCGTCGTCGCCATTCCCACACCCATGCCCGTGGACTCGAGTGCGGCCTTGAAACGGTCCACGATCTGACGACGTTCAGCCGCCGACACGCCCCACGGGATCAGGTCGTCGTCGTGCAGCGAGACGCCCCAGGCGCCGAGCTCCGCCAGCTTGTGCACGGAGTCGACCGGGTCGACCGGCTCGCGGGTGGGGCCGCCGAACGGGTCACGGCCAGGGTTCCCGACGGTCCACAGCCCGAAGGTAAATCGATGCGCTGGCCGGTCGTGCTCCACCGGGGCGGTCTGATCCAGCGTGGCCGTCATCGGGATGTCTCCTCTGTATTTGCCTGCAAAGCCGGGTAAAGCGCCCGGTAGCGCTCCCGCAACTCTCGGTACGGGTCGATCCATTCGGCGACGGGCTGCACCTCGGAATGGGTGCGCACGCACGCCGCGACGGCCTCGTGGACGTCGCTCCAGAGCCCGCCGGCCACGCCGCCGAGCAGCGCGGCGCCGTAGGCCGCGCCCTCCTCCACCGCGAGCCGCTCCAGCGGGATCTCGAGCACCGAGGCCACGATCTTCAGCCACAGCTCCGAACGCGCCCCGCCGCCGGACACGCGCCCGCGCTCGCCGCCGCCCACCAGGTCGAAGGAGTCGCGCAGCCCGCACGCGACGCCCTCCAGCACGGCACGCGTCAGCGCGCCGCGGTCGTGACGGATCTCCAACCCCGTGAACGCGCCGCGAGCGTCGGGGTCGGCGTGCGGCGTGCGCTCGCCCGTGAGGTAGGGCAGGAACGTCAGACCCTCCGTCCCCGGTCCCCACTTCTCGGCCTCGGCCGTCAGCTCGGGGTACGTCCCGCCGACGACGTTGCGCAGCCACGCCAGCGAGCCCGCCGCCGACAGCATCACGCCCATCTGGTGCCAGGCACCCGGGACGGCGTGACAGAACGCGTGGACACGCGCCTGCGGGTCGGCCCGGTACTCGGGTAGCGCCGCGAAGACGACGCCGGACGTGCCCATCGCCACTGACAGCGGCCCGGGGCGGTCGACGCCGACGCCCAACCCGCCCGCGGCCTGATCGCCCGCGCCCGCCGCGACCGCGACGCCGCCCGGCGTCCGCCCGGAGACGTCCGGCGACTCGAGCACGGTCGGCAGCCAGGCGGGATCGACCTCGAGGATGTCCAGCACCTCGTCGCTCCAGCGCCGCTGCGCGACGTCCAGCCACAACGTCCCGGACGCGTCGGCGACGTCGATCGCGTGCTCGCCCGTGAGCTTCAGGCGTACGTAGTCCTTGGGCAGCATCACGTGCGCGATCTGCCTGTAGGTCTCGGGCTCGTGCTTTTGCAGCCACAGCAGCTTCGGGGCGGTGAAGCCCGTCAGCGCGCGGTTGCCGGTCAGCTCGACCAGGCGGTCGAAGCCGACGCGCTCCTCGATCTCAGCGCACTCGGCACCCGTGCGCTGGTCGTTCCAGAGGATCGCGGGACGGATGGGCCGATCGCTCGAATCGAGCGTGACCAGGCCGTGCATCTGGCCTGAAAGGCCGATTCCGGCGACGCCGTCGGTGAGACCGTCAAGCGCCTTCTCAGTCGCTTCCCACCAATCGTCAGGATTCTGTTCCGACCAGCCCGGCTTAGGTGTCGAGAGCGGGTACGGCACTTCGCGGCGCTCGAGGACCTCGCCGTCTTCGGCCACTGCGATGACCTTCACCGCGGAGGTTCCGACGTCGATGCCAACGGCCACGCGTGACAAGTTTTGAAGAGTCTTCGTCATGCCCTTGACAGCAATTGAAGGGTAATGCAAGCTCCGTTGTCAATAGATGAAGTCTTCTGTTACGCAGCTGGTCGAGCTTGCGCCCGCGCTCGCCGCGGTCCTCGGTGCTGACTCGGTTCACACGAGTGATGCACAGCTTGACGCCTACACCGCCGACACGTATTGGCCGGCCATCTCGGCGCGGGCGAACGGCACCCCGCTGGGGCGCCCGGACGTGGTCGCGATCCCGCGTACGGAGGACGACGTCGCCGCGGCTCTCCGGGTCGCGGCCGCCTACAACGTGCCGGTCGTCGCCTGGGGCGGCGGGTCCGGCACCCAGGGCGGGTCCGTCCCGGTCCACGGCGGCCTGGTGATCGACCTGCGCGCGCTCGACCAGATCATCGAGATCGACGAGCGCTCGATGACGGTCACCGCGCAGGCGGGCGTGAACGGGCGCCGGCTCGAGCAGGAGCTCAACGCACGCGGTCTGATGCTCCCCCACTATCCGGCCTCGTCGGAGTGGGCGACCGTCGGCGGCTACGTCGCCGCGCGCGGCTCGGGGGTGCTCTCGACCCGGTACGGCAAGATCGAGGATCTCGTGCTCTCGCTGCGGGTCGCGCTGGCCGGCGGCGAGCTGATCGACACCGTCTCGGTCCCGCGCCACGCGGTCGGGCCTGAGCTCACGCAGCTGTTCGTCGGCAGCGAGGGGACGCTGGGGATCATCACGCGAGCGACCCTCGAGATCGTCCCGCTGCCGCCCGAGCGGCGCTTCCTGACGCTGCAGTTCCCGAATGTCGCAGCCGGCATCGAGGCCTTCCGGTCCGCTTTGGCCGCCGGCTACCGGCCGTCCGTCATCCGCATGTACGACGAGGAGGCGACGGCACGCACGTTCGCCCCCGTCGTCGGCGAAGACCTCGCCGGGGTCTGCGCCGTCGTGTGCTGCGAGGGCGAGGCGGCCGCGGTTTCCGTGGAGGGGTCCCGCACAGTCGAGCTCGCACGCGCGGTGGGCGCGCGCGAGCTCGACCCTGCGCTCGCGCAGCGCTGGTGGGACCGCCGCTACGAGTTCTACAAGCCGCCCCACCACCCGGAGCTGCCGTCGATCTGGGGCACGATCGACGTGGTCGCGACGTACACGAACATCATCGGCGTCCACGAGGCGCTCAAGACCGCCGTGCGCGACCGCTACGCCGACCGCGGGCTCCAGCTGCGGATGCACTTCTCGCACTGGTACCGCTGGGGCACGATGATCTACGCGCGGTTCCTGATCCCGGACGGCGGCGACGACGCGCTGACGTTGCACGATCAGATCTGGGAGGACGGCATCACCTCCGTCCTGGCCGCGGGCGGCGTGATGAACGATCACCACGGCGTCGGCCTCAAGCTCGCTCCCTACATGGCCGCCCAACACGGCCCTGCGCTGGATGTCCTGAGACGCGTCAAGACGGCGCTCGATCCGACCGGCATCATGAACCCAGGCAAGCTGGGTCTCTGATGGAGGAGAGAGCGATGGCGATCAAGGTGTCCATGCACAACTGGATGCGGCCTGAGCCGCTCGAGCACACGATCAAGCGGCTCGCGCGGCTCGGCTACGACGGGATCGAGATCTCGGGCGAGCCGCAGGCGTACGACGTCGCCGAGGTCCGCGGCATGCTCGATGCCAACGGGCTCGACTGCTGGGGCGCGGTGACGCTGATGACCGCGGGCCGCGACCTGCTCGACCAGGACCCATACGTACGCATGGGCTCGGTCGAGTACGTGAAGGACTGCCTGAGCTTCGTCGCCGAGCTCGGCGGCAAGATCGTCACCGTGGTCCCGTCGACGGTCGGCAAGACCGTCCCGATGGCCTCGCCCGCCGAGGAATGGACCTGGGCCGTGGAGTCGCTCAAGCGCTGCCAGGAGCACGCCGAGTCCGTCGGCGTGCGGATCGCGCTCGAGCCGCTCAACCGCTTCGAGACCTACTTCCTGAACCGCTGCGAGCAGGCCGTCGCGCTGGCCGACGCCGTCGGCGGCGACATCGGGATCGCGCTCGACGCGTTCCATATGAACATCGAGGAGTCCGACCTGCTGGGCGCGATCCGCGCCGCGGGCGACCGCCTCGCCGACTTCCACGTCGCCGACAACAACCGCATGCCGCCGGGCTACGGCGCGCTCGACTGGGACGCGATCGTCCGCGAGCTGGTCGGGATCGGCTACGACGGTCACATGACGGTCGAGTTCGTCGCCTCCGTCGACCGCAGCATCATCTCCGAGCGCACCGAGATCGGCGACGCGTCCGAGGCCGGTGGCGGCGTCGCGATGGAGAAGTTCCTGCGCGATCACTCGACCGGCGCCGTGCCGGAGTCCTACTACGACCGCTACGCAGAGGACTCCGTGGCGCGCCTGCGCGCGGCGTTCGCGGCCAACGCGGCGCCGGCGGTCTGATGACCGGCTACGAAGCTACGGCGGATCGTCCGGCGGAGGCAACGGTCGTCGCTGCCCGCGGCGGTCGCCGCTGGCGTACTGGTGGTCCGGGGGCGGCGGCCGCCGCCCGGCAGCGGCGGGCGGGGCACGGCGGAATCCGTCGTAGCGCCGGAGGCGGTCATTGATGCCGAAGGTCGCGCTCATCGGCACGCTCGACACCAAGGGTGACGAGATCGCATACGTGCGCGACCGGCTGGCGGCGCTCGGGGTGGGCGCCGTCGTCATCGACTCCGGCATCCTCGGCGAGGGCACGATCACCGCCGACATCAGCCGCCGCGCGGTCGCGCGCGCGGGCGGCCACGACCTCGACGACGTGCGGGCCGCGGGCTCGCGCGGGGCCGCGGTCGCGCTCATGCGCGAGGGCGTGCGCGAGGTCGTCGTCCGCGAGTTCGCCGCAGGGCGCGTCCACGGGGTGCTGTGCCTCGGCGGGGCCGAGGGCGGCCTGCTCGGCGCGCCGGCGATGCAGGCGCTGCCGGTCGGGGTGCCGAAGCTGCTGGTCTCCCCCGTCGCGTCCGGCCGCCGCCGGTTCGGCGACTTCGTGGGCGAGAGCGACGTCTGCGTGATGCACTCGGTGGTCGACATCCTCGGCCTGAACGGGATCTCGCGACCGATCTTCGACAACGCCGCAGCAGCGATGGCCGGCATGGTCAAGGACGCCGGGTCCGCGCTCGGCACGCTCGGCGAGCACTGCGTGGGGATCACGATGCTCGGCCAGACCACGCCCGGCGTCATGCGCCTGCGCGAGCGGCTGATCGAGGCGGGGCACGAGCCGGTCGTCTTCCACGCCAACGGCGTCGGCGGACCCGCGATGGAGCACCTCTGCGAGGAGGGCGCGATCCAAGGCGTCGTCGACTACACGCTCTCCGAGCTCGCCAACTCGCTGCTGAACGGCATCCACTCGACCGGCCCGGACCGGCTGCGCGTCGCCGGCCGCCTCGGTCTCCCGCAGGTGGTCGTCCCCGGCTGCGTGGACTTCTTCAACCAGGGGCCGCGCGACACCGTCCCCGAGCGCTACCGCGACCGCAAGAGCTACTTCCACAACCCGGTGGCGACGCTCGTGCGGCTCACGCGCGACGAGGAGGCCGAGCTCGGCGCGCTCGTCGCCGAGCGGCTGAACGAGTCGACCGGGCCGGTCCGCGTGGTCGCGCCCACGCGCGGGTTCTCACTGGCCGACGCGGAAGGCGGGGACCTGTGGGACCCCGTCGCCGACGGCGCCTTCCTGGACGCGCTGGCCGGCGGCCTGCGCCCGGGCATCCCGTTCGAAGCCCTCGACGCCCACGTCGACGACGACGCGTTCGCCGACGTCGTCGCGGAGCGTTACCTGTCCCTCGTCTCGGAGACCGCCGATGTCTGACGGCCGCCCCTTCTCGAACTGCATCCTCGACCTCGCGCCGCCGGACATCGCGTGGTTCCAGGAGCGCTCCGACATCATCCTCGTCCCGATCGGCTCCTGCGAGCAGCACGGCGCGCACCTCCCGATCGGCACCGACACGATCACCGCCCTCGAGGTCTCGCGGCGCGCCGCGGCGAAGGCGGACGTGCCGTACACGGCGCCCTTCTGGGCCGGCTACTCGCCGCAGCACATGCGCGAGACCGAATCGTCGGTGGGGACGATCACGCTTCGCGCGGAGACGCTGAACGCGGTGCTCTACGACATCCTGCGGTCACTGATCCACCACGGGTGGAACAAGCTGATCCTGGTCAACGGCCACGGCTCCAACGTCAAGGTGCTCGACCCGCTGCTGCGGCGGATCAAGTACGAGACCGGCGCGCTGGTCGCGCTCTACAAGCCGTACGCCGAGCGCTACATCGGGATCCTCGAGGGCCTGCTCGAGAACCCGCCGGAGGAGACGCCCGGCTGGCACGCCTCAGAGCTCGAGACGTCGCAGGTGATGGCCCACGACGCCCGCATGGTCCACATGGACCGCGCGGCCGACGACCGCGCCCAGGCCCCGTCGTGGCTGCCGAAGTCCTTCCTGAAGTCCGACGGCGCGCCCGACGTGCAGTTCGAGGGCTACCAGTACTTCAGCTTCCCGATGGACCACGGCGAGTTCTCGCGCACGGGCGTGATCGGCAACCCGATGACGGCCACGCCGGCGAAGGGCGAGGAGGCGCTGGAGCGCTTCTCCAACCACCTGGCGCGCGCGATCGACGAGTTCCGTGGGCTGGACGTCGAGGTAAAGAAGCGAGCGTTTGAGGACCGCGTGTGAAATGAGTTCCGTGCCCCCGGCGATGCGCCGGCAGCAGATCCTGGAGCGCATCCAGCGCGAAGGCGGCGTCTCGGTCGCCGACCTCGCGCGTGAGATGACGGTCTCATCGATCACGGTCCACCGCGATCTCGAGCAGCTGTCCAAGGACGGGCTGGTCGAGCGCGTCCACGGCGGCGCGCGCTCGATGCCGGCCGCGGGGCCGCCGAACGCGATCCCGCCGACCGGCTGGGAGCAGCGTGCCGCGGTCGCTCGCGGAGCGAAGGCCACGATCGCCGCGCACGCCGCGCGCGAGGTCCGCTCCGGCTCGACGATCTTCCTCGACTCGTCCTCGTCCTGCCTGGCGCTGGCGCGACAGCTCGTCTCCGAGCCCGCGACGGACCTGACGCTGGTCACCAACTCGCCCGCGATCGCCTACGAGCTGGTCGACGAGCGGATCCTGGTGATCGTCACGCCGGGCGAGCTGGACCAGCACATGCGGCTGCTGGCCGGGCGCTGGACGACCGACTTCCTCGCCGGGCTCAACTTCGAGCTGGC
The DNA here is from genome assembly GCF_000423665.1 of Solirubrobacter soli DSM 22325. Lineage (GTDB taxonomy): Bacteria > Actinomycetota > Thermoleophilia > Solirubrobacterales > Solirubrobacteraceae > Solirubrobacter > Solirubrobacter soli. Next base: position 80,416 of record NZ_KE384074.1, read on the forward strand.
GTTCTGCTCTTCAGCCGGGATCACGCTGGATGCCGGTCTGACGACCTCGCGCCGCGCGCTGGCCGACGTGATCAACGTCGCCAGCGCCAACGCGGCGCGCACGATCGGGCTGATCGACTCGAACAAGTTCGGGCGGGCCTCGCTGCTGTCGATCGCCCGGGCGGAGGAGCTCGACGCGATCGTCACCGACGACGGTCTCGACGAGCAGACGGCGCAGGAATACCGGGCGGCCGGCGTGCAGCTCGAGATCGTCAAAACCTAGGAGGAGGAAAGGGATGGCACGACCCGTCACGTTGTTCACCGGCCAATGGGCCGACCTTCCGCTCGAGCAGTTGGCCGCCAAGGTCGGCGAGTGGGAGTACGACGGCCTGGAGCTCGCCTGCTGGGGCGACCACTTCGACGTCGCGGAGGCGCTGTCGGACCCGTCGTACGTCACTGGGCGCCGGGAGATCCTCGAGCGCAACGGGCTCAATTGCTGGGCGATCGGCAACCACCTCGTGGGTCAGGCGGTGTGCGATCCGATCGATTCGCGTCATGCAGGCGTGCTGCCGCCGGAGGTGTGGGGCGACGGAGAGCCCGAGGGCGTGCGCCGGCGCGCGGCGGAACGGATGAAGGACACGGCGCGCGCGGCCGCCCAGCTCGGCGTCGAGGTCGTGACCGGCTTCAGCGGCTCCGCCGTGTGGCACATGCTCTATTCGTTCCCGCCGAACGACTTCGCCGAGGTCGAGCGCGGCTATGAGGACTTCGCCGAGCGCTGGTCGCCGATCATCGACGTCTTCGACGCCGAGGGCGTGCGCTTCGCGCTCGAGGTCCATCCAACCGAGATCGCCTACGACTTCGTCACGACGCGCAAGACGCTCGCGGCGATCGACCACCGCGAGGGCTTCGGGATCAACTTCGACCCGTCGCACTTCGAGCACCAGTTCCTGGACTCCGCGGCGTTCGTCACCGAGTTCGCCGACCGGATCTACCACGTGCACATCAAGGACTCGATCCGGCGGCTGGACGGCCGCTCGTCGATCCTCGGCGGGCACCTGAACTTCGGCGAGGCGGGCCGCGGCTGGGACTTCGTCTCCCCCGGCCACGGCGACGTGGACTTCGAGGCGCTGCTGCGGGCCTTGAACCGGATCGGCTACCAGGGACCGCTGTCGGTCGAATGGGAGGACTCAGGGATGGACAGGGATTGGGGCGCGCCTGACGCGCTCGCGTTCGTGCGCGCGTCGGACTTCGCTCCGTCGACGTTGGCCTTCGACGCCGCATTCGCTCGGGAGGGCTAGTTCGTGAGCAAGGTCGGTTTCGTCACGATGGGCCAGTCCGAGGGCGGGGACGACATCCCCACCATCGGGGTCGGCATGCTCGGGTACGGGTTCATGGGCAAGGCCCACTCGAACGCGTACAAGACGCTCGCCTACATGACCTGGCCTCCGCCGCTGATGCCGGAGTTGGTCTCGATCGCCGGACGCAACGAGGAGGCCGTGGCGGGCGCGGCCCGCCGCTACGGCTTCTCCGATCACGTGACCGACTGGAAGAAGATCATCAGCGATCCGCGGATCGGCGTCTTCGACAACTCAGGTCCGAACAACTTCCACGCCGAGCCGACGATCGCCGCCGCCGAGGCGGGCAAGCACGTCATCTGCGAGAAGCCCCTCGGGCGCACGGCGGATGAGGCGTACGAGACGTTCAAGCGCGTGCAGGCGACCGGCGTGAAGGCGATGTGCGCCTTCAACTACCGCTTCGTCCCGGCAGTGCGACTGGCGCGCGAGATCATCGCGTCCGGCGACCTCGGCGAGATCTTCCACTTCCGCGGGCGCTACCTGCAGGAGTGGATCATCGACGCCGATTTCCCGATGGTCTGGCGCCTGGACAAGAACGTCGCCGGCTCGGGCGCGCTCGGCGACCTGGGCGCGCACGTGATCGACCTCGCGCGCTACCTCGTGGGTGAGATCGACGCGGTCTCGGCGCAGACGCGCACGTTCGTCAAGGAGCGCGAAGGCGAGGCGGTGACCGTCGACGACGCGGTCGAGTCGATCGTCGACTTCTCCAACGGCGCGGTCGGGACCATCGAGGCCACGCGGTTCGCCTCCGGTCGCAAGAACGCGCTGCAGTTCGAGATCAACGGGTCCAAGGGCTCGCTCTCGTTCGACATCGAGCGGCTCAACGAGCTGCAGGTCCACTACACGAACACCACGCCCGGCCAGCTCTCCCAGGGCTTCCGGACCGTGCTCGTCTCCGAGGCCGACCACCCGTTCTGGCAGTGGTGGTGGCCGCAGGGTCACATGATCGGCTGGGAGCACACCTTCGTCCACGAGATCCACCACTTCCTCTCGGCGATCCGCGAGGACACCGACATCGCTCCCCACGGGGCGACGTTCGAGGACGGGTACCGCGCGGCCGAGATCTGCGACGCGATGCTGCGTTCCGCCGATACCGGCTGCCGCGAGACCGTCGCCTACCGGTCCTAGGACCAATTGCCAATGGGAATGGTCCGCGTTTGCGCGGACCATTCCTGTATGACAGCCGACGAGATCATCACCCTCGAGGTGGCCTCCTGGCCCGGCGTGACCGCCGGGGCGGGCAGCCGCGGCGAGTTCTCCTTCAAGGTCGGCCGGCGGGAGATCGGGCACCTCCACGGCGCGCGGGTCGCCCACTTCGGCTTTCCGAAGGCGGTCTGGCAGGAGCTCTATGACGCCGGCCGGATCGACTACCACCCCGTCTTTCCGGACAAGAAGGGCTGGGGAGCGCGGCAGATCGCCACGACCGACGACGTCGAGGACGTGATCGCGATGCTGCGGCTCAACTATGACCGTGCGCGCGATCTGGTTGCGTGAGTTCGGGCCGCCCTCGGCGCTGACGCCGGGGGAGGCGCCCGAACCGGTCGGCGAGGCCGTGATCGAGGTGCGGTTCTCGAACATCACGTTCGTCGAGACGCAGATGCGGGCGGGGCGCGGCCCGTTCCCCGTCCAGTTGCCGATGATCCCCGGCAACGGGGTCGGCGGCGTGGTGGGCGCTCGGCGGGTGATCGCGTCGCTGGGCGGGTCCGGCGGGTACGCCGAGCGGGTGGCGGTGCCGGCGGCGGCGCTGATCGAGGTGCCGGAGGCGATGGCCTTGGACGACGCGGTCGCGCTGCTGGCCGACGGGCGGACGGCGACGATGCTGGCCGACGCGGCGGCGGTGGGCGCGGGCGAGCGCGTGCTGGTCCTGGCCGCGGCGGGCGGCGTCGGCACGCTCTTGACGCAGCTGGCACTGCGGGCGGGCGCGTCGGTCGTGGGGGCGGTCGGCGCGCCCGCCAAGCGGACGGTGGTGGAGGCGCTGGGCGGGTCGGGGGTGCTGTACGACGAGGTGGCAGGCCCGTTCGACGTGGTCTTCGACGGCGTCGGCGGGGAGGTCGCGCGGGCGGCATTCGCGTGCCTGGCGCGCGGCGGACGGATGCTCTCCTACGGCCTGGCGAGCGGCTCGTGGGCGAAGATCGCGCCCGAGGAGGCGGCCGCGCGCGGCGTCACGCTCGTCTCCCCCGACCGCGACCCGGCCAAGCTGCGCGGCTACACGGAACGGGCGCTCGCGAGCGGGCTGCGCCCGTTGATCGGGCAGCGCTTTCCCCTGGAAAACGCCGCAGACGCGCACGCGGCGATCGAAGCGCGCACGACAACAGGAAAGACACTTCTCGAGGTGCGCTGATTCGTACGCTCGCCCGCACGATGCCCGTGCCACACCTTCCCACCGCGCTGTACCGGATGCAGATCGCGCTCGCCGACGTGCCGTCCGGCCCTGCCCGCTCCGACCTCGAGCACGCGGTCGCGATCGCGACGTTCGACGCCGACGGAGCGGGTGACGGCGGCCCGTTGCACGACGCGCACTTCGGGCAGGTCCCGCAGGTCCCCGTGGGACCGATGTTCCCGGGCCTGCCCGCCGGTCCGCTGACCGAGGCGATGGACGAGCTGCAGCGAGCGCTGATCTGGGAGGCCGACAACGCCGAGTTCCTGGACGCGAACCTCAACAGCTCGGTCTATCTGCGCGCCGCGGGACATCTCGACCGCGCGGCCGCGACGCTCGCATTGAGCGTCGACGCGCCAGCTTGAGCGGACAAGCGGCCAACCTGCGCCGCCTGGAGGGGGTCACACCTCGCGTCCCCCTCCCCACCGCTCTCGAAGGAGCTCCCCGATGTTCAAGCGCATCGCCCTCGCCGCCGTCACGGCCGGCATCCTCGTCCTGCCCGCCGCCGCCGCGCACGCCGCGCCGCTGCCGCCCATCGCCCCGCTGAAGCCGATCCAGGTCAAGTGGATCTACGGCCCGAGCGGTTCCGACGGCACCGCCGAGGCCGCGGGCTACGAGACCACCAGCTGGGACGACCTCACCTACCCGGGGTCGCGCCTTCCCTGACTAGACGGACGGCTTCTTCTTCGTATAGAGCCACGCGTCGAAGAAGCCGTCCAGCTGCTTGCCGGAGACCCGCTCGGCCAGCGCGATGAAGCGCTTGGTCGTCACCGTGCCGCCCGCGTTGTCGCGCACCCACTGCTTGAGCAGCCTGAAGAAGGCGTCGTCGCCGATCCGGACCCGCAGGGCGTGCAGGGTCATCGCCCCTCGCTGGTAGACCGGCGGGTCGAACAGGTGCGCGCGGCCGGGGTCGCCGATCTTCAGCGACCAGAACCCGCTCCCGGGCGTGTATGTCCGCAGCTTCTCGTCGAATTCGGCCTGCGCCGTCCGACGCCCTTGCTGCTCGGCCCAGAGCCATTCGGCGTAGGTCGCGAAGCCTTCGTTGAGCCAGATGTCGCGCCAGTTGTGCACCGAGAGGCTGTCGCCCGCCCACTGGTGCGCGAGCTCGTGGACGATCACCGTGTCGGCCTCGGGGTCGGCGCGGTCCTCGAAGAACACGCGCGAGTAGATCGGGCGGGTCTGGTTCTCGAGCGCGAACGAGATCAGCCGGTCGTCGATGATCGAGCCGGCCGCGGAGAACGGGTACGGGCCGAAGATGCCGGCGAGGAAGTCGATGATCTGCGGCTCCTTGGCCACCGCCGCCTCGGCGACGTCGCCGGCGGTGCGCGGGCCCTGGTCCTGCGTGGCGGACGTCCAGTCGGCGGTGTTCGGCTTGCTGCCCGGCGGGGCACCGGCGACGGTCCAGCCGTCCATCGTGTCGCCGTCGTCCTCGAAGGACGTCGATCCGCCCGCGCCGGTGACGACGACGTCGTCGACCGCGACCCCGCCCAGCTGGAACGCCTCGTCGGTCAAGTAGCTGAGCGATATCTCGATCGTGCGGCCGGCGTAGCGGGAAAGGTCGACCGTCCATTCCTCGTCGGTCCCGGTCGGGAACGTCGCCGCGCGCCAGATGCCGGTGGTGCCGCGCGGTGTGCACTCGCGGCCGCCCGCGGCCAGATAGTGGGCGAGGAACGGGTTCGCCTTCAGCGCCGCGGCGCAGTCGAACGGCGTCGCCGCGGAGGTGTTGCCCCCCGCGTCGCGCAGCGTCGTCCAGTCGTCCGCGCCCGCGGTGTGGGCCTCCACGAAGAAGAAGTCGCCGCCGGGCTGGGTGTCGCGGCGGACGTGGAAGGAGAGCTTCGCGCCGCCCGCCGGGACCGCGATCGTGTGCATCAGCCGCTGGTAGCCGGGCTGCGAGATGCCGGTGACCGCGTAGCGCGCGCCGGTCCGCGGCTTCGGGTGCTCGAGCAGGTCCGGGTCGATCGCGTCGACGTACGGGATGCCGTCGACGGTCCGCGTGGAGATCTCGAACTGCCCGATCGTGGCCGTCGACAGATACGCGGCCATCGGCTCCTTCGCCTCCCAGCGCCAGATGGACTTCGTGCCCTTGGTCTCGCTGCCGACGAGGATGCCGTTGGCGATCGCCTCCACCCCGCGCGGGACGCTGATCCGGAACGAGTAGCTCGCCTTGTCGCGCGGGTGCTCGTTCACCGGATACCAGGTCGAGGCGCCGTGCGGCTCCCCCGCGACGAGCGCGCCGTCGTCGGTCGGCATCCAGCCGTCCGCGCCGCCCAACGCGCCCTCGCTGACGGGCTTCGGGTATCCCTCGTAGCGGACCACGGTCACGAACGTGCGCCCGCGGCGCAGCGCGGAACGTGGCGTGATCGCCAGCTCGCCGCGTCGGTGGTGGTACTTGGCGGGCCGCCCGCCGACGCTCACCGAGCGCACGGTCAGTGACTGGAGGTCGAGGTTGAAGCGCGACAGGTCCTGCGTGGCCTTGGCCGTGATCCGCGCCACGCCCTTCAGGTACTTCGTCTTCGGCGTGTAATCGATGAACAGGCCGTAGTGGGCGACGTCGTAGCCGCCGTTGCCATCCTTGGGGAAGTACGGATCGCCGATCCCGGCCGCGCCGGGGCGCGGCGCGGCGGAGGCGGCGGCGGGCAGGAGCAGGGTGACGGCGATCGCCACCGTCCACGATCGGAGCAGGTGCTTCACGCCGCGGACGGTAGACGACGGCGTCTCAAGCCGAGGTGAGCAGCTTCGCGATCTCGCTGTTGCGATCGTCCGAGATCCCGTTGCGCCTGCTCTCGGCGGCCGCGCCCTTGAAGTCCTTCTTCTTGATCAGGCCGACGAACGTGGGGAACTTCGTCATCAAGCCGTGCAGCCCGAGGTTGAAGGCCATGTCGATCAGCGCGCCCTGGACGTTCTCCGGATAGCTCGCGTAGTCCGGGAACTTCGATTGCAGGCCGGTGACGACGTTGGTCAGGTCGTCGGTGAGCAGCGCGTCGATCGTGGCGGCCGTCACGTGCAGCGTCGTCGAGGCCTTGTAGACGCTGGCCACCTTGCCGGCCTCCTTGGCCTTGATCGCCGCGAACTCGTCCGCGATCTCCTGCTGGCTCGCGGCGGCCGAGTCCGCGTTGCGCACGAACGCGATCTTCTGCGCCGCCGCCGCGTCGGGCAGCATCCGGCCGACGCCGACCGTGACCTTGCCGACGGTGTCCAGGTACATGTGCGTGATCGCGCCCTCGAAGCGCTTCGTGCGCTCCAGCGTTCCCGCCGGGAGCGTCACGCTGCGGGCGTAGGACATGCGGGTGAACGGGCGGTTCATCAGCGCGGTGGCCTTCAGCCCGCGCTTGCCCTCAAGCGCCTTCTCGAGTTCCAGCAGACGGTTGGCCATCTCACTCCTCACGCGACGTCGGTGATGTCGAGCAACTGCAGGGATGCGCCGGACTTCGCGTCGTGGTGCGTCTGGCGCCGGTGGCCGCCCGGGTCCTCGGCGATCTGCTTGGCCATCGCGTACGCGGCGTCCGCCGCCATCGCCTTGTGCAGGCGCAGGTAGCAGTAGAGCGTCTCGAAGGCGCCATCCTCGTGGTCGCGCAGCGCCGAGTGCGACGCGATCCAGGGGTCGCCGGCGACGTTGTCGAAGTACAGGTGCCCGCCGGTGCTCATCACGAAGAACGTGCGGTCCTTGAACTCGGCCGCGGCCTTCGCCGGGTCCGGGTGCGGGATCACCTGCAGCCAGTTGTCCGCGATGCCGAGCTCGCTCCGCAAGCCGGAGACGGTCTGGGCGAGGGCCTCCAACTGCACGAGGGGCGGAACGACGTAGTGGCTGCCGAGCTTGCCGCCCCATGCGACGGGGATCCGCTCACCGGGGCTCGCCTCGCCCGCGTTCGGCTGGTTGTCCGTGTCGAACACGAGGTTGACGACCTCGATGCCGACGCTGTGCTCCGAGAAGCTGCGGATGTGGTGGAGCATGTCGACGGCGTCGTTGTGCTGCACGAGCGTGCCGTCGCGATCGAGATGGAACTGCACGCCGAGCGCAGGGTCGCGCACGCCCTGCCAGGTCGGCGAGACCGTCTCGTGGATCACGATCTGCCGCACCTCGGACTTCGCCCGCGTGCGCTGCTGGGGCTTGCCGACGAACTGGCTGACGCCGGCCGCGGACCAGTTCTTCAGCGTCACGCCACCCGGCGCGGGCCGCTCCACGCCGTCGATCACGAGCGTCTCCGCGGCCGCGGGCGTGAAGCTGCGCCAGGTCGGCGCCGACATCGCCTGCACCTGCGGCATCAGCGCGAAGTCCTCCACGACGTCCAGGTTCGCGAGCGCGGGCGGGGCGGGAGCCGGTTGCGGGACCGGCGCCGGGCGCACGGCGCGGTCCATCGCCCGCTCGATCGCGTCGAACGCCGCCTGGACCGGCACCTCGCCGAGGTCGAAGGTCCGCGGCGGCGCGAGCGCGTCGCCGATCTGGTCGAAGACGCCGTAGCGGCTCGCCTCGACGGGCGCCGCCGCGGGGTCCGGGGCCGGCGCGGGCGGCTCGGCCGAGGCCTGGGGGCTCACGGGGTTCATCAGCGCCTGCAGGCGGCGAGCGAACGCATCGTCGTCCTCGTCGAGCGCGTCGAGCTGCGAGAACGTCGCCTCCTCCGCGGGCGGCGCGAACGGCGATGGGACGCCCGGCGGCATCGGGGGCGCGGGGACGCCCGGAGGAAGCGGCGGAACCCCGGGCAGCTGGCCCGCCCCGGGCAGCCCGGGCGGGACGGGCACGCCCGGTGGGAACATCCCGTTCTGGCCGCCGGGAAACCCGGGCGGGGTCGGGACGCCTGGCGGAAGCGGGATGCCGGGCGGGGTCGGCAAGCCCGGCGGGAAGAAGTTCGTGGCGGCGGCGAGCTCGGTCGGGTGGGCCGCGGTCGCGCCCTGCGCGGGCGCCGTGTGGCCGGCCGGCGAGGTCGCGAGGTGCGGCGCGAGGCCGTCGGCGGGCGCGGTGCCGGACACGCCGGCGCCGGCCGGCGCGAAGATGCCGGCGGGCGCGAAGATGCCGTCGGGCGCGGCGGCGCCGGCCACCGGCGCGAAGCCAGGCGCGGCGGCGCCGGCTACGGGCGCCGTGCCGGACACGGCGGACCCGGCCACCGGCGCGAAGCCAGGCGCGGCGGCGCCGGCCACCGGCGCGAAGCCAGGCGCGGCGGCGCCGGCCACGGGCGCCGTGCCGGACACGGCGGACCCGGCCACCGGCGCGACGCCGGGCGCCGCCGCGCCCGCCGCCGGCGCGGTCAGCGGCGCCGGGGCGCCATGGTGGGGCGGGCACTGGTAGTCGTGCCGCAGGTCGATCGGGCGGCCGTCGTCGAACGCGCGCACGGCCGGGGCGACCGAGGTCGCCATGCTCGCCGGCGTGCTCTCGGCGGGCGGCACGCGGTCGGCGGTGCCGATCCACTCCTCCCCCGGTCGCAGGCAGGGTGGCGCCGCCGCTTCGGTGCCGCGGCGCAGGCGGTTCTCCAGATCCAGGTAGCGGCTGCGCTCACGCATCGAGTCCCTCCGCTTCGTAGTGGTCGGCGCTTCCGAGGCGGAGGCGCATCGTGATCTCGGCGTCGCGGTCGAGCGCCACGGTCAAGGACTGGTCGTGGAGCTCCGGACCGACGTCGTGCGGAACCGCGACGTAGAGGCGGACGCCATCCGCCGAGGCGCGGACGGGCACGGCGCGCCCGGCGAGCGTCGCGCGCGGGAACTGCGCGGAGACCTCGGCGACGGGCGCGAGGTTGGAGCCCGAGACCTCGAGCACGCTCAGACCGGGCGTCCCGGCGGGCTCGAGGCTGAGGCCGTCCACGCGCGGCGCGCCCGGGCCGGTGCGCCGGGCGCGGCGCAGGACGTCCGCGAGCTTGCCGTAGTCCACCTTCTTGCCCGTCAGGCGCTCGACGTCGAGCTTGCTCTCCCCGACGGTCCGGACGAGGTCGTTCCCCGAGCGAATGCCGAGCTTCTCGAGCTCGCGCCGCTCCTCGTGCGGGATCGCCATCTCCTCGAGCCCCACGTCGTCGTGCTCGACGGGGCGCCGGGCGATCTCCCGGATCTGCGTGTCGCGGATCGAGCCGAGCTGCACCTTGACGGTGGAGGCCCCGGCCTCGTCGGGCTTGGCCGTGACGAACTTCACGACCTCCCCGTCGTAGACCGGGAAGACCTGCAGCGAGAGCTCGAGGTCCTGCACCGTGTAGGTCATCCGGACGTTGTCCTTCTTCACCGACAGCGCGTCCACGGCGCGGTCGAGATCGAGGATCACCGAGTCCAGGAACGTCTCCAGCACCCAGGGCTTGTTCTCATCGGCCATGGTCGGGGGCGTCCTCGAGCTCGATCCGCAAGGTCAGCCGGTGGAACACCGGCAGGAAAGTGGTCGCGACGCGCTGGGTCGGCGGCGACGCCATCAGGCGAGGGAACCCGGTCTCGTCGTGCTCGACGGCGAGCTCCACCGGCAGGTCCAGCCGCAGCGCGCGGACGTACATCTGCCCGTCGAGCTCCGGGTCCTCGACGCGCGCGGCCTCGCAGAGCTCCGCGACGAGAGCCCCGAGCGGCTGCTTGAGCGAGTCGGTCATCGCGCCCGCTCCGGCTGCGGCTCGTCGACGTGTTCGAGGTCGACCGGATACAGCGGGACGCGCTCGGAGAACTCGACGCGCATGCCGTTGAGCAGCACCGGCGCCTCCGAGGCGGCGAGCGAGAGTCCGGCGGGGAATTGGCTCTGGCGGGTCATCGCTAGGTCTCCGTGGTCACGCCGACGAACGTGACTGCCGCCGGCACCGGGAACACGACGGTCCGGTCGCTCGCGCGCGTGACGCGACCGGCGGCGTCGACGTCCTCGCAGTGCTTGAGCGTCACGGAGGCGAGCTTGAGCTCGGGGTACACCCACAGCGCGACGCTCGAGCCGACACGGCCGCCGAACCGCGCCTCGTAGCGCCCCGCGCTGTCGAAGCGCTTCACGAACGCGGGGTTGCGGAGCGCGTCGAGCTCGGGGTCCCCCAGCGCGACGAGGCCGTTGCCGAGCCGCGACAGCAGGACGTTGAGCCCGCGCAGGCTGAGACGCATCGAGGACTCGAGCCGCCCGCTCTGCGTGTGCAGCTCCTTCGGATCGTCCTGGATGCGGGTCACGCCGCGAGCGGCCTCGTCGGCCGTGGGGTCGAGCGCGTAGTAGTACTTGCACTCGTACTGGTAGCGGAACGTCTCGTCGCTCAGCGTGCCCTGCCACACCTTGTGCCAGTACTCGCGGTGGGCGTCGACGTCGTTGAGCGCGAAGGTGCGCCCCTCATCCGTCCCCGTGACGCCGTCGAACGCGTACTCGCCCACCGGCGTGAACGGCAGCATCGCGTTCAGGCCGAGCGTCCGGCCGGAGCCGGTGTCGAAGAGCAGGTAGACGCACAGCACGTGCTCCTCCCCGGGTGTCAACGTCGCCAGCTCGGCCGCGGTGAGCACCACGGGGACGGTCAGCGGCCCCGATGCGGCGACCGAGTCGAGCGTGCGCTGCTCGTCGATCAGCACGTCGGCGCTGGTCGCCCGTTTGACCTGCCAGCGCAGCCGCGGCCGCGGGATCGCCCGCGGGGTCTGGACGACGAGCCCGAAGCTGCAGGCGCGGTCGTTGCGGTACAGCCGCCGCGGCCGGCCGCCCAGCGCCAACCCGGCCTGCAGCGTGTCGGCGTCGAACGCCAGCGCGGCGCCGGGCGCGGGCTTGAATGCCGGCATGACCGCGCTGAGCGAGTGGACGGACTCCTGCGTCGCCAGCAACGCCAGCAGCTGGTAGATCTGCGAGGTGTCCGAGGACGGAAGGATCCGCTCCAGGTGCTGGCGGACAGCCTCGTTGGCGGCATTGGCCTGGCCCGTCGGCGTGATCTGACCGATCGCCTTCAGCGTGTCGGGATTCAGCGCCTTCTCGACGAGCGGGATCAGCGCCGGGAGCGCGGCGATCAGGGCGGGCGCGATGGCCGCCTGGGCGTACTGTCCGTCCCCGCCCCACGAGAGCGACTTCGAAGCGGCCGCGGGCGGCGTCTTGTTGAACACGCCGATCAGCTGCTCGACCGTGCTGATCAGCTTCTGGAGCGACGCCGCGTCCACCCCACCGCCGGCCGGCGGGGCTGCACCGCCGGGCGGTGCCGTCGCGCCGGGCGCCGCCGGTGCGCCACCGCCGCCGGTGACGGCGCCCAGCAGGTTGCCGACCATCGGCGCGAGCTGGCCGATGATCGGCAGCGCGTTCTTGAGCATCGGGAGGATCGACTCCCAGAACATCGGCTCGGAGAAGTGCCGCTCTTCGAGCGCGAAGGACGCGACGGGCGGTCGCGGAACGGTCAGGGTCGCAGTCATCGCGGGGACTCCCTCGTGACGCCGGGGTCGCACGCCGGCCGCGGAGCCGGCGTGGACCAGTGCGGAGACCGCGGGGCCGACATCCGGCGCCGCGCGGTAGCTGATGAGCTGGATGTAGGCGTTGTCGCGGTCGAAGCGGTCGGACGGCACGTCGAGCGTGGTCCGGCCGAGCCGCTCGGGCGCGAGCGGACCGGTGAGCGGCGCGACGTAGGACGGGTCCGCCAGCAGCTCGAAACCGTCTTCGTCGACCAGCTCGCCCGGCCCGATGCGGTAGCTGAAGTAGCGGCTGGAGCCGATGTCGGCACGGAAGCGCACGACGCCGGGCCGCGACTCCGCGCGCTGGAGGAATGCGAGTGCCACGGCTGGCCGCCCATCGCCTCTACCGCATCAGGCGCGGGCGCCGTTGGGCGCGCCGATCGCGGGCTGGGCGGGCGGGGCACCGGGCGCCAGGGCGCCGGCCGCGGGCGGCGCCGCGATCTGCTTGTACATCTCGGCGAACTGGTCCATCTTGAAGAAGTCCGACTCGATCTCCAGTGACACCGAACCGGTGATCTTGGCGGTCAGGTCCGTGCTCGTCTTGCCCGACGCCGAGGACACCGAGATCTGCGTGTTGCGCCCGGTCGAGGAGTGCCCGCCCCCGAAGGAGAACGGGCCCAGGTTCACGCCGCCGCCGAGGTTGCCGCCGCTCGTGTTGACCTTCTCGCTCTGGTTGGCCGCCTGCCGCGCCGAGCTCTCCTTGGCCTTGATGTCGAACACGCAGGCGGCTTCGATCTTGCCCTTGCGGATGATCATCCGCGTGACGCCCATCAGCAGGACCTCGCGCAGCAGCGCGCGGCTCTCCTGGGCCATCGCCACCTTGGTGTCGAGGATCTTCGCCCGGATCGCGTTGTTGGAGAGGTCGACCGCGTTGCCCTGGCGGTCGAGCAGGGTCGGCGTCTGGTTCTGCTTGGGCGGCGCGCCGTCCTCGTCCTCGTCGGCGAGCGGGGGCGGCAGCGCGATCTGAAAGCTGTCGGGCTCGTCCTCGGCCAGCTTCGCGTAGGCGTCGAAGTCGTTGACCTCGTTGACGAACTTGGACAGCGACCCGGTCGCGGCCTTGAGCAGCCGGATGAAGTCGTCCGTCTGCGCGTGCTGAACCTCGAGGTTGCCCTGGAAGACCGCGTGGGTGAGGTCGCGGACGAAGCCCGGGAAGTCGATCGAGTCGATGAACTCGCCCGCGAGCTTGCCCGCCTGCTCGATCCGCCGGTTCTCGAAGTTGGCCGGGTCGGTCGCGTCCTTCGGGTTGTACGCCGTCTGGTGCGCCAGCGGCGCACCGTTCGGCGCGGCCCGGCGCTCGAGCCGCTGGTAGTTGGCCTCGTACACGTCGCGGTACAGCGACTGCTGCTCCGCGTACGGCATCGACAGGAACGCCGCGCTCTCGCCCAGCACCGATCGGGTCTGGCGGCGCGCGCGCTCCTTGAGGTCGGCCTGGATCGTCGCCGGCAGGGTCATCGATCCCACTCGTCGATCGCGCCGGCCGGGACCTTGCCGTTGACGCCGGAGTCCGGGGCGTCGTCGTCGCGGTGACGCCGGCGTCGGCGGCGCCAGCGGTCACGGTCGTGGTCGGAGGGCTGCCACGCGGTGTCGTCGACCGCGGCGCGGGCGATGATCGTCTGCTGGGCCGCGTCGAGGAAGTCCTGGAACGGCTCCTCGCGCAGGTTCCCGCGGGTGAAGCCCCCGATGAAGTTGAAGACGTCGTTGCCGCGCTCGGCGAGCTCGACGAGGTCCTCGACCGGGAGGCTGGCGTCCAGGAACGTCATCCCCATGTTCTTGATCGCCGAGGTCACCGACTGCTCGGTGCCGCCGTAACGGGAGACGATCGGCTCGCTCGTGATCAGCTCCTGGCACTCGTTGAGGTAGCTGATCAGCTCCTCGATCTTCAGGAACGCGGAGCCCGTGACGAACTGGCTGAGGTTGTGCTGGACCGAGGTGAGTGCGGACACGACGCCGGCGCGCGAGATCTGCCGCGGGTCGTTGAACGCGCGGTCCTGGAGGTCGACGAGCCGCGTGACCTCGTACATCAGGCGGTCGAAGTGCTCGCCGAAGCGCTCGTTGACGAGCGCGCCGGACAGCATCTCGGCCTCGCCGTAGTTGAACAGCCGGCGGTAGAGCATCCCGCGCTCGGAGTCGTCGGGACGGTCGTTGCGCAGATGCTCGATGCGGTTAAGCAGCGAGGCGACGTCGCCCTCGGACACGTCGAGCCCACCGCGGTGCCATTCGAGGCTGAGCGCGTCGGCGATGTCGAACATGCGCATGAGCTCGCCCTCGACGAAGATCGTGAACAGCGCGCCGGCGGCGTAGATCGCCTTCGGCCGCACGACCGTCGTCTTGTCGAGCTGGCTGATCCGGCGGATGGTGAAGTCCGACTGGACGCCCTTGCGGCGTCCGCTGCGGGCGATGTCGATCGGGTCGTCGCTGTCGGCCCGCTGGCGGCGCGCGGCGTCGTAGGCGAGCGCGAAGTACTCGTCGAACTCGCCGGCGACGACGCGCTCGTACGTCATCGAGAGCTCGAGCTCGACCAGGTAGTCGATCATCCCCTGGCGGATCCGCTCGTCGGCGGCCTCGGGCTTGATCTCGTTCTTGGCGAGATAGACGTCGACCAACCGCGGGACGCTGCCCTGGCGGCGGCGGACGTCGACCAGCGCGAGCACCGCCGCGGTCAGCTTGCCGATCCGCAGGTCGATGCCGCGGGTGAGTGCCAGGCGCGCGAGGTCGTCCCGCTCGGCTGGCTCGAGCACGATCAGCTGTGCGGCGAGGACCGCGTCGATCGCGCGGCGCAGGAACTTCAGGAGCGCCTCGTCGTCGAGGTGCGTGAGGATCCAGTCGACGATGCCGGCGTCGTCGGACTTCTCCACCTGGCCTTCGTCGAGCGCCTGCAGGAAGAGCCACTCGTAGATCGCGGGCTGGGCGAGCGCGAGCCGGCGCGCGTCCTCGAGGTCGAGCGAGTCCAGCCGGCCCGTCACCTTCTCGACGGTCCCGGTGATCCCACGCTTCGACAGGCGGATGCCTGGATACGCGGCGAGCTTCGCGTCGAACTCGATCCGCGTCTCCTTGACCGCGTTGAGCGCGATCGGGTCCATGCCGCTGGGCGCGCGGATCTGCAACAGCGGCGTGAGCGCGCCGTCCGCCGCCGCCTCGACGCCCTCCTGCACGACCGCGGCCGAGACGCCCGCGGCCGCCGCCAGCGTCTGCACCTCGGGCGCGGTCAGCGTCGGCGGGATCTCCTTGCGTTCGAGCAGATCGAGCAGGACCGGCCGCTGCTCGGCCGCCGGAAGCCCGCCGATGAAATTCAGCAGCACCGGCTTGCGCTGGGCGAGATCCAGATGGCGGATCGCCCGCGCGTCGATGATGAGGTCGTTCAGGGCCATCGTCAGCTCCCTACGGCGCCCGCGCCCGCGCGCCGTTCGAGGTACAGGGCGAGTTCTTGCGGGTTGAGCTCGGCGACGAGCTTGATCCGGAACGCCGGGTCGGTTTGGTCGAGGACGGCCTGGACCTTGTCCTCGAGCGCTTCCTCGGTCTCGAGGTCGTCGACATGCTGCTCGCTGGCGGCGAGCTCCTGCTGGAGCGCCACGATCGCGCTCGCCTTCGCGGCGTTCTGCTCGGTCAGCGTCGCGATCTCGGCGGCCTTGGCCGCGTTCTGCTGTGTGAGCGCCGCGATCTCGATCGCCTGGGCGCCGATCGTCTGGTTCGCGTCTTCGAGCGCGGCGGACTTGGCGGCCAGTGCCGCCTCGGCCGCGTTCAGCGCGGCGGTCTTGGCGGCCAGTGCCGCCTCGGCCGCGTCGAGCGCGGCGGACTTGGCGGCGAGTGCGGTCTCCGCCGCATCCAGCGCCGCGGTCTTCTCGGCGAGCTGGGCCTCGGCCGCGGCGAGCGCCGCCGTCGCGTCGGCGAGCTGTGCCTCGAGCTCGGCGATCTGCCGGTTGGCCGCCGCCAGCGCTTGCGCCTGCTCGTCGATCGTGCACTTCTGCACGGCGTTGATCTTCTTGAGGTCCGCGAGCTGCTTCTTCAGCCGCCGGATCTCCGCCTTCAGGCGTTCGACCGTGCCCCCGTGCTCGTTGCCCCCGGAGGTGTCCAACGTCCGATCCGCGTCGTTCGCGGAGGCTGGACTGCTCATGCGGTTGTCCTTTCGGGTGTGAGGTCGGTCTGGGCGGACATCAGGTCCAGAAGCCGCAGGGCGTCGGCGACGTTCACGCGCCCGTGGCCGCCGCGCACGGTGCGGAAGGCGGCGTCCGTGCGATCGGCGGTGGCGACCAACAGGCGCCGGAGGTCGCCCACGCCGAGACGCCGGCGACCGTGCTCGAGCGCGGCGGACTGCAGAAGAGCGGCGGCGCCGGTCACGAACGGCGCGGCCTGCGAGGTCCCGCTCGCGAACGCGTAGCCGGCGTCCGGGAAGCTGCTGTAGATGTCCGTTCCGGGCGCGGTCAGCAGCACCTGCGGGCCGTACGTCGAGAACGCCGCGACCGCGTCCTGGGGATCGGACGCGCCGACGGCGATCACGCCCGGGAGCGAGCCGGGGTAGTACAGCTTCTCGTGGCCGTCGTTGCCCGCCGCGGCGACCATCACGACGCCGCGGCGCAGGCCGTACTCGACGACCTCCGCGTGGGGCAGCCCGCTGCCGGTGCGCGGCAGGCCGAAGCTCATGTTGATGACGTGGGCGCCCTGGTCGATCGCCCACTTGAGCCCGGTGTTGATGTTGTCCACCAGGCCCGCGCCGACGGGCCGTCCGCCTTGGCGCATCGCCCCGAGCACCCGCACGGGGAGGAGGCGGCACCCGGGTGCGACGCCCGTCGGCATCCGCTCGCCCGCTCCGGCGATGATCCCGGAGACGTGGGTGCCGTGGCCGACGGGGTCCTCGGGGTCCGTGTCGGCGTCGAGGAAGTCCCCGAGGAAGGTTCCCGCGCCGTCGAGGATGTCGACGAAGTCGTGGCCGGGCACGACCGCCTTCGCGAGCTCGGGGTGGCGCACGTCGACGCCCGTGTCCAGCACGGCGACCGTGATCTCGGGCCGCCCCGTTCCCCAGCGGTGCGCGTCCGGGAGGCCGATGGCCTCGCGCGACCAGCTGTCGGTGCGGACGCTCTGGGCCGCGGCCGGGGCGAGGTCGGTCACGCCCACGCGACCCGCCCGCGCGTACTCGACCTCGGGCACCAGCGAGATGTCCTCCACGAGCCCGGCCGGGATCGCGCTCTGCTCGCGCAGGATCAGCCGGTAGATCCGGTCGAGCTTGGCGGTGAGCTCGTCACTGGTCCAGCGTTCGCCCGCCGGCGCGTACTCGCGCGTGACCCACACCGGGACGCCGTGCCGGCGCAGGACCGCGTCGATCGCCGGGGTCAGAGACGCCTGAGCGCCGCCCTTGTCGGCGATGCTCTCCTGCCACGAGGCGACGTCCGGCGCCTGGGCTCCGTCGCGCAGCCGGATGATGACGTGCGGCTTCACCGCTCAGGGCCGGTCCTTGCCGGGGTTGGCGGCGACCCACGCGCTGCGGAGCGCGTTCGTCGTCGCCTGCATCGTGGCCAGGGTCACGCCGGCGGTCCCGTTGACGGGCGAGCGCATCGTGAAGGTGAATGCCGAGAACTGGGGCGCGAACACCAACGGCGAGAGCCACGGCAGGCTCACGAAGGCGTCGTACGGCATGCCCGCCGGCCATCCGAAGCCGTCGAAGTTGCGACGGAGCAGCTTGAGCCCCGTGATGCCGCCCGAGTACCAGTCGTTCTCGATCTTGGCCAGCACGGCCTTGGTCTCGGCGAGCGAACGTCCGCCGAGCTCTGTGGTGAGCATGCTGCCGATCTCGGCGTCGAGCGCGGCGTCGAGCGGCCCACCCGCCAGCAGCGCGCGCTTGCCGGCCTCGATCCCGCAGATGTTGGACACGATGTCCTCGGGCGAGAACGCCGAGTAGTCGGGCCACGTGGCCAGCTCGTGCGCCCAGGACTCGACGTAGGTGATGGCCGCGGCCAGTGCGAGCCGCGCGGCGCGATCCGCCGGCGGGGTCGTGATCGTCGCGCGGCCCTCGTAGAGCTCGAGCGTGCTCGCTCCCGACGCGAGCTCGCGGTCGATGTAGACGACCATGTCGGCCGTGTCGCGCAGGTGCCCGAGGTCGATCAGGCCGGACGTCGACGTGTAGACGAAGCCGTTGACCCCGGACGCGCCGTAGTGATGTCCCGCGAGTTTGGCCGGATCGACTGCTCCCGCCAGGCCCGGGATGTGCCATTGGCCGAGCGCGCAGCACGGTCGTCGCCCCGGGAGGGGAGCCGACGTCGCGACCGCGATCGCCGGGAAGTGCGCGCGATGGACCTTACGGTCCAGTTCCAGATAGCGATTGCCCACTGGTTGAGTGAGCGATCGCGCGACGCGGGAAATACATCAATTTCTCACGCCGGCCCCAGCCGGGGTTCAGGCCACGTCGTACCCGGCCAGGTCGAGGCAGACCACGCAGAACGGCCACGGCGGGTTCCACGGCCAGCCGGTGACGTCCTTGCCGCAGAGGGCGGTGTCGGGGTCGTCCTCCGGGACGATGTGGCAGATCTTCTCGCCGTCGTGGGTCGGGCCGTAGACCTTCTCTTTTTGCGGAGCGGTCGCCATGGGCACAGGTTGTAGCTCACTTCACGGCGTGGTTGTGGACAAGGTGAAGAGGACTGTCTTGGAATAGGCGCCGGTCCGGAGCGCCTCGGTGGCGCCGATGTGCTGCGTGAACGACATCGTCACGGCGTCGTTGGACGTCGGGGCGGTCCAGGCTGCGCGCGAGAAGCCCACGACGAGCGGTGAAACCAGTGCGGCGGACCCGTTGGTGAGGTGGCCGGGATCGCCGGCGCCGAGGGTGGCGTCGCCGGCGGTCGAGGTGACCGTGGCCGTGGTGGTCGCGACGTAGTCGCGTGCCACGCCGGGGGTGAACGGGCCGAACGTCGCCGGCGCGCCCAGCGCGAGCGACAGCACGGGCGGGACGCTCGCCGAGGCGGTGCCGCCCTGCTCGAGGTGCACAGGGGCGTCCGCGAGCTTGAAGACGTCGGCGCGGGTCGCGATCCCGGTGTTGTCGGCGATGATCTGGCCGAGCGTCCGGTGGGCCGTGACGCCGTACTCGCGCTCGATCGCGGCGAGCTCGGGGTCGGCGAGGTAGAAGAAGCGGTCACCGTCGCGGAGCGCCTCGAACTGGCGCTTCCAGATCGCCAGCTGCAGCTCACCGAACTCGGCGTGAGGCAGGTGGCGCTCGGAGAGCATGCCGGTGAACGCGTCGACTTGGTCCACGGACCCGAAGATCGCCTTCAATCGCGCGGCGAGCGTGGTGCGGCGGGTGCCCGAGACCGCGTTCGCCTCGTCACCGAGCGGGAGCGGGTCGCCGTGGATGTCGCGCAGCTCGGTGAACTCCAGCGAGGCCGGATCGTCGATCCCGAGGCCTTGCGGGAACGCGTCCGTCGCCTCGCCGGTGATCGCGGTGAACGAGGCCTTCGGGGCGAGACCGTAGGCGCGGCGCAGGTCGTCGTAGCGCGGGATGCCGTGGTCGCGACCGCGCTCGACGTCGATCGCGCCGAGGTCGACGACGCCGTTGAAGCAGTCCGGCAACGGCGGCCCGTCGAGGCAGGCGCCGGGCGAGAACGGGACCTGGAAGAGCACGCTGCGCAGCTGGTTGTCGATCATCTCGTCGTTGCGGTACTCGGACTCGTTGCCGGCGGCGGCGAGCACGGGGCCGATGCCGACGCGCGCGAGCAGGTCCGGGTTGGCGAACGTCAGGTTCAGCGGGATGGCGAGCTCGACGCCGTCCTCGTCCTGCTCGACCTCGACGCCCTCGTCCTCGAAGGCGTCGAGCTCGTCCGCGCTGTACGTCCCGGCGGGGACGGACGGCTCGATCTCGCCGTGGACCATGCTGTGGGCGCGGTAGCCGGTCGTCGCGAACTCGTTGGTCAGCGTGGCGTCGACGGTCGGGTCGTAGCCGCGGTACGGGGCGAGCTTGACGCCGAGCGCCGGGAGGAACTCCTCGTAGGTGATGACCTGCTGCTCGGCGCCGACGACCCGGCGCGCGATGTCGAACTTGCGCTGCTCCGACAGGGACGCGGGGAGCGCGTCGACGATCCGGTTGTGCTCGCGCGCGAACAGCGTGTGGGTGGCGGCGAGCGCCATGTTCTCGTTGGCGCGCACGTCGCCGGCGACCATCGCCTTGGCGGGCGTGCCCGCGAGCCGTCCCTGGAGCGCCATCGTGGGTGCGGCGGCGGTGTCGCCGCGGCTCGAGCGGCGCGGGAGGAGGCCGCCGGGATCGAGCAGGAGGTGCGCGCCGTTGTCCCGGAGATCCCCGTTGACCGGACCCTCGCGCAACCACTCCAGCCGCTCCGGCGTTCCGCCGTAGACCGTCCAGCCGTCGATATAGCTCGAGACCGTGTTGACCTGCTCGCGCGGGACGCCCGTCGTCCCGGTCGCGGGCGCGGCCGGCGTGCGGGTGAAGTCGATCGCGCCGAAGTCGTTGCGGAACGTCTCGAGCGGATCGTGCGCGTCGAAGGCGATCGGCGCCGCCTCTCCCCCGGTCTCCTCGCGCAGGCCGAAGGTGTGGTCCATGAACTGGCCCCAGACGAAGCCCCACTGGGTCACGCCGTTCTCGGAGAACAGGTTCTGGTGCGTGTCGTTGAAGACGCGGTTGCTGAGGGCGCGCGACGGCGGGCCCGCGAGCGGCTTCGCGATCCCATCGGCGTAGACCGCGGGCGTGACCCGCGCGTACGGGCGCCCGACCTGTCCCCAGGACGGGTGCGCGAGGTTGTTCGAGCTGCCGTCGAGCGATCGCTCCTCGGCACGACTTGGACCAGCGGACAGCACCAGCACGGCGGCCGCAGCCGCCCCGACCACAGCCGCGCGCATGGCGCAACCCCTCTCCTCAGACCGGAACCGGACCCCCGGTCGCGATTCTTACAGAAATGTGAAGGGCTTTTGGAGGGTCTACATGCGAAAGATTCCGTAAGAAACGTCGTCGAGGGGCGCGCCGGCGCAGGCGCTCAGGGCGAGGCCGAGGACGTCGCGGGTGTCGCGCGGGTCGATCACGCCGTCGTCCCAGAGGCGGGCGGTGGCGTAGTACGGGTGGCCCTGGCGCTCGTACTGGTCGCGCAGCGACGCTCCGACCTCGGGCTGGCCGACCGTCTCCATCACGGTCGCCGCCTGGACGCCACCCATGACGGAGATGCGGGCGTTCGGCCACATGAACAGGAAGCGCGGCGAGTACGCGCGGCCGCACATGCCGTAGTTGCCGGCGCCGAACGAGCCGCCGACGATCACGGTCAGCTTCGGCACGCGGGCGCAGGCGACCGCGGTGACCAGCTTCGCGCCGTGCTTGGCGATGCCGCCCGCCTCGTACTCGCGCCCGACCATGAACCCGCTGATGTTCTGCAGGAAGACGAGCGGGATCTTCCGCCGGTCGCAGAGCTCGATGAAGTGCGCGCCCTTGAGCGCCGACTCGCTGAAGAGGATGCCGTTGTTGGCCAGGATTCCCACCGGGTGGCCGTGCAGGCGGGCGAAGCCGCAGACGAGCGTCGTGCCGTAGAGCGCCTTGAACTCGTGGAAGTGCGAGCCGTCGACGAGCCGCTCGATCAGCGCGTGCGGGTCGTAGGGCTTGCGCACGTCGGCGGGGACGACGCCGAAGATCGAGTCCGGGTCGTGCACGGGCGGCTCGACCGCGGTGCGCTCCCAAGCCCGCGGGTCCTTCGGGAGCGTGGCGACGATGTTGCGGACGATCTCGAGCGCGTGCTCGTCGTCGTCGGCGAGGTGGTCGGTGACGCCGGAGGTGCGCGAGTGCAGGTCGCCGCCGCCGAGGTCCTCCGCTGAGACCTCCTCGCCGGTCGCGGCCTTCACCAGCGGCGGGCCGCCGAGGAAGATCGTGCCCTGCTCGCGGACGATCACGCACTCGTCGCTCATCGCGGGCACGTAGGCACCTCCGGCCGTGCACGAGCCCATCACGGACGCGATCTGCGGGATGCCCCGCTGCGACATCGTCGCCTGGTTGAAGAAGATCCGGCCGAAGTGCTCGCGGTCGGGGAAGACCTCGTCCTGCAGCGGCAGGAACGCGCCGCCGGAGTCGACGAGATAGATGCACGGCAGGCGGTTCTGGAGCGCCACCTCCTGCGCGCGCAGGTGCTTCTTGACCGTCATCGGGTAGTAGGTCCCGCCCTTGACGGTCGCGTCGTTGGCGACGATCACGCACTCGCGGCCGCTCACCCGCCCGACGCCGGTGATCATGCCCGCGCCCGGCGCGTCGCCGTCATACATGCCGTGCGCGGCCAGCGGCGAGAGCTCGAGGAACGGCGCGCCCTTGTCGAGCAGCCGGTCGACCCGCTCGCGCGGGAGCAGCTTGCCGCGCGACGTGTGCCGCGCACGGGCCTTCTCCCCGCCGCCCAGGCGGACCTGCTCGAGCTGCGCGTTGAGGTCGGCGACGAGCGCCTCGTGGTCGGCGGTGTTCGCCCTGAACTCATCCGTCGTCATGCGACCCTCGCAACCGTCTCGTCGCGCGCGACCTTGTCCCCGACGGCCACGGTGAGCTCGGTCACCGTGCCGTCGACGGGCGCGGCCAGCGCCAGCTCCATCTTCATCGACTCCAGCACCACCACGGTCTGCCCGGCCTCGACCTCGTCGCCGACCTTCACGGGCACCAGCAACACGCTCCCGGGCATCGGCGCCCGCAGCTCCCCATCCCCATGCGCGTGATGCGCCTCCTCGACCGTCGCCTCGGTCACGTGCCAAGCCCAGCCCTGATAACCCACCCACCCACCCACGAACCTAAAGGGGCCTGACCCCTTTATGTTCGTGAGCGCCAGGTCCATCGGTTCGCCGCCGTCAACCGAGAGCTTCCAGAACGACGGGGCGCGGAGGCCGCCGAGGCGCCAGCCGTCGCGGCGGGCGAACGGGTCGTCGCTCTCGGGGGTGCCGAGGGCGTGGGACGCGTAGGCGCGGGCGACCTGCTCGTCGGTGAGCGGCGGGGTGACCGGGTCCATGCGGCCGATCAGGCCCGTGTCCATCTCGCCCGCGCGGACGTCGTCGCGGCCGATCAGCGTGCGCAGGAAGCCGACGTTGGTCGTGAGGCCGAGGATCGCGGTGTCGGCCAGCGCGCGATCGAGGCGCGCGAGCGCGGTGGCGCGGTCCGGGCCGTGGGCGATGACCTTGGCGATCATCGAGTCGTAGTCGGTGCCGACGACGCTGCCGGTCTCGACCGCCGCGTCCACCCGGACATCGCGGGGGTAGGAAGCCAGCAGCACCGGGCCGGCGGAGGGGAAGAACTGCGCGTCCTCGGCGTTGATGCGGGCCTCGATCGCGTGGCCGCGCAGGGCGACGTCGGCAGCGAGCGGCTCACCCGCGGCGACCCGCAGCTGCAGCTCGACGAGGTCGAGACCGGTGACCAGCTCGGTGACCGGGTGCTCGACCTGCAGCCGCGCGTTCATCTCCAGGAAGAAGTGGACCGACGGGTCGTCGGCGTCGGCGATGAACTCCACCGTGCCCGCCCCGTGGTAGCCGGCGGCCGAAGCCAGCGCGACCGCCTCCTCCCCCAGCCGGGCCCGCAGCTCATCCGACACGACCGGCGACGGCGACTCCTCGAGCACCTTCTGGTGGCGACGCTGCAGCGAGCACTCGCGCTCGCCCAGCGACAGCACCGTGCCGTGGGTGTCGCCGATCACCTGCACCTCGATGTGCCGCGCGCGCGGCAGGAAGCGCTCGATGAACACGCGGTCGTCGCCGAACCCGGCGGCGGCCTCACGCTGGGCGGCCGCGATCGCCTCGTCCAGGCCCGCGGGCGAGTCGACGACCCGCATCCCGCGCCCGCCGCCGCCCGCCGCGGCCTTGACCAGCAGCGGGTACGCGTCGGAGACCCGCGCCTCCTCGACGCTCAACGACTCGACGACCGGCACACCCGCCGCAGCGGCGGCGGCCTTGGCGCGCACCTTGTCGCCCATCAGCTCGATCGCCTCCGGCGGCGGCCCTACGAAGACGATCCCCGCGTCGGCGCACGCGGCCGCGAACGCCGCGTTCTCGCTCAGGAAGCCGTAGCCCGGGTGCAGCGCGTCGCAGCCGCGCGCGGCCTCGACGACCTCCTCGATCGAGAGGTAGGAGCCGATGCGGATGGCCTCGTCGGCCTCGCGCACGTGCGGCGCGCCCGCGTCCGCGTCGGTGTAGACCGCGACCGAGCGGATGCCGAGCGAATGCAGCGTCCGGATGACGCGCCGCGCGATCTCGCCGCGGTTGGCGACGAGGACGGACGAGAACATCAGGCGCCGAGCGCCCGCGCGATGACCATCTGCTGCACCTCGTCGGTGCCCTCGCCGATGGTGAGGATCTTCGCGTCCCGGTACATGCGGCAGACCGGGTACTCCTCGATGTAGCCATAGCCGCCGTGGATCTGGACGGCCTCCTCGGCGCAGCGCACCGCGAGGCGGCCGGTCTTGAGCTTGGCCTGGGCGGCGGTCAGCGAGAAGTTGCGGCCCTGGTCCTTCAGGAACGCGGCGCGATACACCAGCAGGCGGGCGGCCTCGATCTCGGTCGCCATGTCGGCGAGCTTGCCCTGGATCGCCTGGTACTTGGAGATCGGCTTGCCGAACGCGCGCCGCTCCTTCGCGTATGCCAGCGCCTGATCCAAGGCGCCCTGGGCCAGGCCGACGCCCATCGCCGCGACGCCGATGCGCCCGATGTCGAGCACCTGCAGGAACTGCTTGAAGCCGCCGCCGCGCGGACCGAGCAGGTTCTCCTCGGGCACGATGCAGTCCTCGAAGGTCAGCGGCCGCGTGTCGGACGCGTTCCAGCCCATCTTGCGGTAGGGCTCGCCCTGCGAGTAGCCCGGCGTGCCGTTCGGGACGATCAGGTTGGAGATCTCGTCGTCACCGGTGCGGGCCGTGATGCAGACGAGGCCGGAGATGTCCGTGCCGGCGTTGGTGATGAACTGCTTGGCGCCGTTGATCGTCCACTCGCCGTCCTCGAGGCGAGCCCGCGTCCGGACGTTGCCCGCGTCCGAGCCCGCCTCGGGCTCGGTCAGGCCGAAGGCGCCGAGGATCTCGCCCGACGTGAGCTTCGGCATCCATTCCTGCTTCTGCTCCTCCGAGCCGAACAGGTAGATCGGCTGCGTGCCGAGCGACGTGTGCGCGCACAGCGTGATCGCGACGCTCGAATCGACGCGCGTGAGCTCCTCGACCGCGAGCGCGTAGGCGAGCGAGTCGCCGCCGCCTCCGCCGTACTCCTCCGGGAACGGAATCCCCATCAGCCCGAGCTCTCCGAGCTGCTTGACGATCGCGTACGGGAACGACTTGGTCCGGTCGAGCTCCTCCGCAACCGGAGCGACCTCCTGCTCGGCGAAGTCGCGCACCGTGCGCCGGATCAGCTCGTGGTCGTCGGGGAGATCGAAGTTCATGCGGTAATTTATACCGAACGCCCGTTACAAATGTCACAGCCGCCTACATCCCCCGCGCTCCGCGAGCGCTATGACCGCCGCCAGCAGGACGTGATCGCCACGGCCGCGGCGCTGTTCGCGCGCCGCGGCTTCCAGGCGACGACCATGGACGAGCTCTCCGACGCCACCGGGTTGCGCAGCGGCGGCCTCTACCACTACATCGGCTCCAAGCAGAACCTGCTGCTGCTGATCTTCGAGCAGCTGATGGACCCGTTGCTCGAGCGCGCCGCGGAGATCGAGGCGTCCGGCGGCGACCCCGAGACGCAGCTGCGCGAGCTCGTCCGCGCCTGGCTCGCCCACATCGAGACGCGCCTCGACCACATGGCGGTGTTCGCGCAGGAGCGCCACGCGATCGAGCACGGGCCGGAGTGGGAGCAGGTGCGCGCGAGCCGCGACGCGTTCGAGGCGATCCTCGCCCGCCGGCTCGCCGCGGTCGGCCTCACCGACCGGCTCGCGCTGTTCGCCCTGCTCGGGATGGTCAACCACACCGCCACCTGGCTGAAGCCCGGGGGACGCCTGACCTCCACGCAGATCGCCGACGGCTACTGCAACATGCTGCTCGCACGGTGATCCGCTCGGCCACGCCAGACGACGAAAGCGCCCTGCGCCGACTGGACCTGGAGACCTGGTCCTCGGTCTCCAGCCCGGCGCCGCCGCCTCCCCCGGACCGCCCGTTCGACATCGACGGCGTGCTCGTCGCCGAGCTCGCGGACGGGATCGCGGGCTACGTGAAGCTCGGGCCGGTCCTGCCGATCCCCGCGAGCGCCCACGTGCTCGAGATCAAAGGACTCAGCGTCTCCCCCGCGCACCGCCGTCGCGGGGTGGCGAGAGCGTTGCTGCACGCCGCGCTCGCGCAGGCGCGCGTGGCGGGCGCCTGCCGCGTGACGCTGCGGGTGCTCGCCCACAACCAGGCCGCCCGCGACCTCTATACCGCCTGCGGCTTCGAGATCGAGGGCGTCCTGCGCGGGTTCTTCAGGCTCGACGGCCGCTACGTCGACGACGTGTTGATGGCGCTGCCGCTCAGCACGGATCGACCCGCACGGTCCCGCCGCGCGCGACCGTGACGGGCGTCGTCGCGGCGCCGCACGACAGCGTGTACGCCTCGCTGCCGCCGGCCTTCTCGACGATCGGGCGCGTCGATGGGTTGACGTGCCAGCGGAACGTGCCCGACGGGCCGACCACCAGCGTGGTCTCGAGGTGGTCGTCGACCGTGGTCGACGGGTCGAACGCCGCCGTCTTGAAGTCCTTCGTCAGCGTCAGGGTCGTGCCGGCGGGCGCGGAGCCCTCGATGATCGAGTGGCGCGCCTCGTCGATGGTCGACTCGGCGGCCAGGTAGTACGCCTCGCGGTTGCCCTTGCCGCCGACGTGCCGCGCCTGCGCGCTCGTGCCGTCCCACTCGGCGGCCATCGTCGCGTAGCGCGGGTGGAAGGACGGCGCGTCGCAGTCGCCGGTCTCGTAGTTGGGCGCGCCGCAGTAGAGCTCGAACGTGAACCCGTAGCCGCCGGTGGCGTTGTAGCTCCAGTCCTCGGTGGTGCCGGTGGTGTCGTAGAGCTCGTAGCCCTTCTGGCTGAAGTAGCCGTTCTGGGCGGCCATCGCGTCGCCGAGCGCCTTGTAGCCGCGTCCCTCATCGACCGGGTCGCCGACCGCCGCCAGGCCGGGCGCGCGCAGCACCAGCCCCGCGGTGGTGTGGTTGGTGATCAGCGTCGTCACCTGGTTGTGCGAGACCAGCCACTGGATGTTGCGCGACTCGGGCTCGGAGAACGGTGCCGGCCCGCGGTAGGTCTGGGTCAGCGGGTTCGTGTCGGACCCTGGCCCGCCCCAGAACTGGGCGTAGTTGCGGTTGACGTCGACGCCGTTCTCGGCGAGCCCGATCGAGAGCGGGCAGAAGGCGGTGGTCGTCGACCCGACACGGCAGTTCTTGCGCCGGTACTCGCCGGGCGAGGTGGCGATGTAGACCTCGTCGGGGAGTGTCTCGTCGCGGCCGTCGTCGCCCAGCGCGGCTGAACGCGAGCCGTTGAAGCCGTCGGGGTTGACGATCGGGACGACGAGGTTGCGGCTGTGACGGACGATGTTCGTGGCGCGCTCCTCGCCCGCCTTGTACCCGTCGATCAGCTCGTACGCCCACTCCATCGTCAGCTCGCCCGCCGGCCACTCGCGGGCGTGGTGCACGCCCATGTTCAGGAACGCGGGCCGGCCGTCCTGGGCGGCGACGTCCTCGGCGATCTCGATCCCGAGCACCTCGCGGCCCTCGAACGTGCGGTTCGGAAGGACGAACAGGCGCACGAGCGACGGGTTCTCCGCGGCCAGCGCCTTCAGCTCGCGCTCGTAGTCGGCGAGCGTGCGGTAGCTCGTCCGGCCGCTGGGCAGGTTCGCGACGGCGGCGGTCCGCGGCGCGGCGGTGACCGCGTGGTACGTGAACCCGCGCAGCGCGGCCTGGTCAGCGGCGTCGTGCAGCACCACGCCGACCGACCTCGGCCCGCCGTGCTCGCTCAGATCGAGCCCGAGTGCGAGCAGCCGCGCCTTGTCGGCGCGGGTGGGCGTGTCGACCGTCACCAACCGCGGCGCCTCGGTCGTCAGCGCGACCGGCTCGCGGGCGACGACGAGCGTCGCGGTCCCAGGTCCGCACCCGGTCGCCGTCACGCGCCCGTTCTTCACGTAGCCGGACGCCACCTCGTGTGCGTCCGGCGACGCGCCGCCCGCGATCTCGCGTCCGCCCGCGTGCACGGTCAGGTCCCAGTCGCCGCGGGTCCCGTCCAACCGCGCCTCGATCCGGCTCGGGCCGCCGACGTCCACCTCTTTGCTCACGCACGCGGCCGCGGCGGCGTCGGGGACGGCGAGGACGAGCACCAGCGGGAGGAGGGCAACGAGGCGCATGAAGCTCCGAACGACGCGCCGCGCGAAAACTTTCGACATCGCGGCGCCCCGCTTCCGACCGGCGGGCCACACGCTCGGGCGCCGGGCGTTGGCAGGATCGCGCGCGGTCAATTACGTAGGGAGGGAACCCGCTCCATGAGACGCTCAATGGCGGCGCTGCTCGCCGGCACCGCCGTGCTCGCCGCCGCCGTGCCGGCCCGTGCCGTCACCACGGTCACGTCGGCCAATGGCCTGAACTGGCAGATCCACGACATCGCGCCGCCCAAGCTCGACACGGGCTCGATCCGCGCGATCACCGACAACGCCTTCTACGGCTTCGGCGGCATCCGGGTCCGGGTGTCCGGCATCCCGGCCACCGACACCACCGCGCGGTTCAACGGTGAGCTGATGCGCGGCTTCAACCTCACCTACGACGGTGACGAGTCGTTTGCCACGACGCAGCCCGTCGTGCTCGGCGGGGTCGCGCTCAGCCGCGCGGTGAAGGTGAGCAAGGCCGGCAACTACACCCGCTGGCTGGACACATTCGCCAACACCACGCAGCGGACGATCACCGTCGACATCGCCTTCGGCGGCACCGCGGGCCAGAACTCCGGCACCAACCAGAGCAAGGTCGTGGACTCCTCGAGCGGCGACACGCTGATCGGCGCCGACGACAAGTGGGTCGAGGTCGCCAACCCGAGCGCCGCGGGCGTCAGCTCCCGCGGCCCGTCAGCCGTCGTCAACGGCACCCAGGACGGGACCGGCAACTTCCAGCGTGACCCGTTCGGCAACGCGCTCCCGGTCACCGGCCTGGAGGCGAACTTCTACGGCTACAAGAACACGCTCACGCTCGCCCCGGGCCAGACGAAGTCGCTCCTGCGCTACGTCGTCGCCGGCCGCGCGGAGACGACCGCGACCGCCGGCCAGCAGACCGCCGCGGTCAAGACCGGCGCCACGACCCTCGCCGCCACGCCCGACATCGCCGGCATCCCCGCCGGCCTCGGCTGCACGATCGCCAACTGGGCGAGCCTCTTCACCAACTGCGCCGCCACCCCCGCGCCGCCCGTCACGCCCGAGCAGCCGACCAAGCTGGCCGTCACCACGTCGGGCTATGACGTCTTCGACAAGTCGGTCACGCAGCTTGCCGCCGACATGAAGTCCGGCCTGACGACCTCGCAGGCGATCACGCGCGCGTATCTGGACCGGATCGAGGCCTACGACAAGGGCCCGTTCGGCTTCCACGCGTTCATCACGGTCGCCGACGACGCGATGGCGCAGGCCAAGGCGGCCGACGACGCGCGCAAGGCCGGGAACACGAGCGAGCTGCTCGGCATCCCGGTCGCGATCAAGGACCTCTACGACACCAAGGACATGCCGACGACCGACGGCTCACTGGCCTTCGAGGGCTGGCGCCCGAAGCGCGACGCCTTCCAGGTCAAGAAGCTGCGCGAGGCCGGCGCGGTGATCCTCGGCAAGGCCAACCTGTCCGAGTTCGCCAACTCCGGCTCCTACAGCGACTCCGGGTACGGCATGGTCTGGAACGCCTTCAAGCCCTCCAAGACCTCGCTCGGATCGTCCGGCGGCTCCGCGGTCGCGACCGCCCTGAGCCTCGCGGCGTTCGGCATGGGCACGCAGACCGGCGTGTCGCTCTACGCGCCCTCGACCGGCGCCTCGCTGGTCTCGCTGCGCGGCACCGACGGCATCTCCTCCGGCGCGGGCGTGATGCCGCTGACCTGGCTGCAGGACTTCGAGGGCCCGATCGCCCGCACCACGTCGGACATCGCGCGCATCCTCAATGTCACCACGGGCACCGACCCGGACGACATCGCCACCGTCCACGCCGACGCCGACCACAAGCGCCCGGCCGACTGGAAGGTCGCGCTCGATCCCAAGGCGCTGCAGGGCAAGAAGATCGGCTACGTGCCGTCCGCGTTCGAGGGCTCGCTCAGCTACGGGCAGGACGACGGGACCGTCGCGGCGCTTCAGGCCCGCTTCGCCGACATCGTCGCCGCCGGCGCCACCATGGTGCCGATCACCGCCGCGGCGCCGTCCGCGCCGGCCACGGGCACGCTGACGGGGAGCCGCACGGAGGAGGGCTGGCAGCGCTACTTCGACCTGCACGACAACCCGCCGTACCACACGGCCTCGGAGATCCTGTCCTCGCCGAAGGTGCTCCCGTACAACCGCGGGACCCAGAACCCGGCCGCCCGCCTGACGAGCGCGGACATCGACAAGATCTTCGCCCAGCGCGACGAGTACAAGGCCCGCTGGAAGACCTACATGGACACGGCGGGCGTCGACGCGATCGTCTACCCGGGCTTCCGCAGCGACGTCTACGACAACGACGGCGCCCAGACGATCTCCAGCGACCGCAACAGCGGCGTCCCGACGTCCAACGTCGGTCTGCCGACGCTGATCCTGCCGGTCGGCGCGAACCCGCACGGCGATCCGATGTCGCTGCAGTTCGTCGGCCGCGCCTGGGACGACGAGAAAGTGCTCGGCTTCGGCTACGCGCTCGAGCAGCAGCTCGGCGGGAAGGGGCACCTCGCCCCCGCCACCGCGCCGCGGCTGGAGTACGTGACGACGGCGACCGCGCCCGTCGGCGGCCAGGTCCCGGCGACGCTCGCGCTGACGCTCGGAGCGAACGCCTCCTTCGGGGCCTTCACGCCCGGCGTGGCGAAGGACTACACGGCGTCGAGCACCGCCAACGTGATCAGCACCGCCGGTGACGCCGCGCTCAGCGTGTCCGATCCTGGACACCTGACCAACGGCACGTTCGCGTTGCCGTCCCCCCTGGAGGTCGCCTTCAGCAAGGCGAGCTGGACCGCGCCGGTCTCCAATGACGTGGTCACGATCGCCTTCAAGCAGCACGTCGGCGCCACCGACGCGCTCCGCACCGGCACCTATTCGAAGACGCTGACCTTCACGCTCAGCACGACGACCCCGTAGACGCGCGTTGGACCGCCGGTGCCCGCGGATCTACGCGGCGCCGGCGGTCGCGCGCGCGTCCTTGAGGTAGGCCAGGACGGCGAGCACCCGCCGATGCGCCTCCGGCTCGGCGGGGAGGCTGAGCTTGGACAGGATCGACGTCACGTGCTTCTCGACCGCGCGCTCAGAGACGACGATCCTGCGGGCGACGCCCTGGTTGGAATAGCCCTCGGCGAGCAGGCCCAGCACCTCGCGCTCACGGGCGGTCAGCTCGGCCAGCGGCGAGGCGTCGCGCGAACGGCCGAGCATCCAGCGCACCACCTCCGGGTCCAGCGCGGATCCGCCGGCGGCCACGCGCCGGAGCGCATTGGCGAACTCGTCGAAGTCGGTGATCCGGTCCTTGAGCATGTAGCCCACGCCGCGCGCGTCGTCGCCGATCAGCTCGAGCGCGTAGGTCGCCTCGACGTACTGGCTGACTACCAGCACCCCCACCTCGGGGTGCGTCCGCCGGATCGTGACCGCCGCGCGGAGGCCGTCGTCGGTGTTGGTGGGCGGCATTCGGATATCGATGACCGCGGCGTCGGGCCGATGGCCGCCGACCTTGCGGACCAGATCCTCGGCGTCCCCGGCCTGCGCGACGACGTCGAACCCCTGCGCCTCGAGCATGGTCGCCAGACCTTGGCGTAGCAGCGCATGATCGTCCGCGATGACCACGCGGAGCCTGCGGTCGCGCTCCTCGGACTGCATTGGCCGGGCCTTCCTTCCCCCTCTGGGGCAGACGCACGAAGCAAGAAGGGAACCGAGAGACCTCGAGCGGTACTGCCCTGAAGGCTACTCCCCGGGGCCAGCACCCGGGGCGTGAGGGGCCACCTCTCGTCCTTCCGGCGCCAGTGTCCCTCCGAGACGCCTGCCTGCCCCCAACGCCGCCGGCCCGCGCGCTGGGAGGCTGCAGGCAGTCCCCTCCGCCCTTGAAGGAGCACAAGCCTTTGCCTCAGTCCCGCAATCTCGCCGCGCGAGCCGGTCAATGGAGCGCGCAGCATCGCAAGACGGCCATCCTCGGTTGGATCCTGTTCGTCGTGCTCGCCACCGTCGTCGGCGGGCGCGTCGGGTTGAACGAGATCGACGAGTCGGCGTCCGGCAGCGGCGAGTCCAAGCGCGGCGACCTGCTGATCGCGGCGGCCGGCTTCCCCGACCAGGCCGGCGAGCAGGTGCTCATCCAGGGCAAAGGTGCCGCAGACCCGCAGGTCACCGCGGCGGTCAAGGACGTCGTGAGCCGCCTGGACGCGATCCCGGGGATCACCGACATCGAGAGCCCGCTCAACGCGTCCGACCGTGCCAACACCGTCTCGGAGGACGGTCGCTCGGTCGCGGTCAACTTCACGCTGCGCGGCACCGACGACCAGGTCGAGCAGCTCGTCGACGCGCCGCTCGCGGCCGTTGCCGCCGTGCAGAAGGCCCACGCCGGCGTCCGCGTCGAGCAGTTCGGCGAGGCCTCGGCCACCAAGGAGATCGCCGCCCAGGACGCCAAGGACGGCCAGAAGGCGCACTTCATCTCCTATGGCCTGATGCTGATCATCCTGCTCGTCGCCTTCGGAGCGTTCGTCGCCGCCGGCGTCCCGCTCGTGCTCGGCGCCACCGCCGTCGCGGGCACCGTCGGGCTGCTCGGCCCGCTCAGCCAGATCCAGGCCCTCGCGCCCGACGTCTCCGAGCTCGTCGTGATCATCGGCCTCGCCGTCGGGGTCGACTACGCGATGTTCTATTCGCGCCGCATGATGGAAGAGCGCGACAAGGGCCATTCGTCCGAGGCCGCAATCGAGATCGCGGCCGCCACGTCCGGGCGTGCGGTGCTCATCTCGGGTCTGACGGTGATGACCGCGATGGCCGGGCTGCTGTTCGCCGGCAACCCGATCTTCTCCGCCTTCGGCATCGGCACGATGCTCGTCGTCGCCGTCACCGTGATCGGCTCGCTCACCTTCCTGCCCGCGATCCTGTCGTTCCTCGGTGAGAAGAACTGGCTCGAGAAGGGCCGCGTGCCCTACGTGACCAAGCGCCGGCACCAGACCAAGGGCGAATCGCGCGTCTGGGGTGCCGTGCTGACCCGCGTGCTGAAGCGCCCGCTGGTGTCGGCGCTGATCGCCGGCGGCGTGCTCGTCGCCCTGTGCGTCCCGGCTCTCGGCCTGCAGTTCAAGGAACCGGGCTTCGACGGCTACTCGCGCAGCCAGCCGGTGATCCAGACCTACGACCGCGTCCAGGACGCCTTCCCCGGCGGCGCGGTCCCCGCCATGACCGTGATCAAGGCCGCCGACGTCACCGCGGCGCCCGTCCAGGCCGCGATCCGTCAGCTCCACGATCAGGCGCTGGCCACCGGCCGGCTCTCCGAGCCGTCCGGCGTCGAGATCAGCCCCGACCGGACCGTCGCCGTGGTGGCGCTCTCCGTCAAGGGCAGCGGAACCGACGCCGCGTCCGATCGCTCGCTGGCGGTGCTGCGCACAGAGGTCGTCCCCGCGACCGTCGGCAAGCTGGCCGGCGCCGAGGTCGCCGTGACCGGCCTGACCGCGGGCTCGAAGGACTTCATCGACGTCACGACGTCGCGGCTGCCGATCGTGTTCGGCTTCGTGCTCAGCCTCGCCTTCATCCTGCTGCTGGTCACGTTCCGCTCGATCGTGGTGCCGCTGAAGGCGATCGTCCTCAACCTGCTCTCGGTCGGAGCGGCCTACGGCGTGCTCGTGCTGATCTTCCAGGACGGACACGGTGAGCGGCTCCTGCACTTCGAGTCGGTCGGCGGCATCGCGCCGTGGATCCCCCTGTTCCTGTTCGTGATCCTCTTCGGCCTCTCGATGGACTACCACGTGTTCATCCTCAGCCGCATCCGCGAAGCGGTCGATCGCGGCATGACCACCGACGACGCGGTCGCCCACGGGATCAAGAGCACAGCCGGCGTCGTGACCAGCGCGGCCCTCGTGATGGTCGCGGTGTTCGGCTCCTTCGCGCTCGGCTCGGACCAGGTGGTCAAGCAGATCGGCATCGGTCTCGCCGCCGCGATCCTGATCGACGCGACGATCATCCGCGCCGTCCTGCTGCCGGCGACCATGAAGCTCCTCGGGGCGCGCAACTGGTATCTGCCCAAGGGACTGGGCTGGCTGCCGAGGTTCGAGCACGAGCCGCAGGTCGCCCCCGCCCGATGAGTTCCGAGGTTGGGTGTGGTCTTCATGGGCATGCCGAACCGCGAACCCATCGACATCACGAACCGCTCCGACTTCGCGCCGCTTCCCTGGAGCCGCGCGCGCGACGTCCTGGCCGCCGGCAGCTTCGCGCCGTGCTTCCTCGGCACGGTGCGGCCCGACGGCCGGCCGCACGCTGCGTCCGTCGGCGCCGCCTTCCACGACGGCGACCTCTACTTCCAGACCGGGCTGAACACCCAGAAGGCGCGCAACGTCGCCGTCAACCCGGCGTGCACGATGTCCGCGAGCTTGGACGGGATCGACCTGGTCTTCGAGGGCGAGGCCGAGCGCGTCACCGACCCACAGACGGTCGAGGCCGTGGCCGCGGTGTACCGCGAGGGCGGCTGGCCCGTGGAGGCGGACGGCGCCGGGTTCACCGCGCCCTACAACGCGCCTGGCACCGGCCCGGCGCCGTGGACCGTGTTCCGGGTCAGGTTCCACACCGTCTTCGGCGTCGCGACCGCGGAGCCGCACGGCGCAACACGCTGGCGCTTTTAAGCCCTGGCGAAGTAGGGTTTGTCGGCAATGGCCGACACCGCCCAACGTCCCACCTCCACCGCCGTCCGCTCGCTCGGTGAGCTCGCGCTCACCGCCGCCGACCGAAACTCGGGAGACGCGATGCGTGCGCCTGGGCGGCCGACGGTCACCTTCGCCGACTTCGGGCTCGCGATCCGCGAGATCGCGGGCGGGCTGGCCTCGCTGGGCGTGGCCGTGGGCGACAAGGTCGGGATCCTGTGCGGGACCGTCCCGGAGTGGCCGATGGCGGACTTCGGGGCGTTCTGCGCCGGGGCGACGGTCGTGCCCGTCTACCACACGAACTCGCCCGAGGAATGCGAGTACGTGCTCTCGCACGCGGGCGTGAAGGTGCTGTTCGTCGAGGACGCCGCACAGGCCGCGAAGATCGCCAAGGTCCGCGGGAACCTGGCCGAGCTCGAGCAGGTGATCGTGCTGCTCGGCGAGGCCGAGGGCGCGATGACGCTCGCCGACCTGCGCTCCCGCGGCGCCGCGGACGGCGACGCGATCGCTCGCGAGCGCACCGCTGCCGTCGCGCCCGAGGACACGGCGACGATCGTCTACACCTCCGGCACCACCGGCCCACCGAAGGGCTGCGTGCTCTCGCACGGCAACCTGCTCTACACGGCCAACGCCTACATCGACCGGCTCGACCTGCGCGAGTCGCCGCCGGTGATCTTCCAGTACCTCCCGCTCGCCCACGTGCTCGCGCGAATGGTCGCGTTCGTGGCGATCGAGGTCGGCGGCGTGCTCGCGTTCTCCAGCGGCGACACGAAGAAGCTCGCCGAGGAGATCAAGGAGTTCAACCCGACCCACATCCCGACGGTCCCGCGCCTGCTGGAGAAGATCCACACGCGCGTGGTCGGGCAGGCGGCCGCGGCCGGCGGCATGAAGGCGACGATCTTCAAGCGCGCGCTCCGGACCGGCGAGAAGGTCGCCAAGGCCAAGCGCGAGGGCGGCAAGGTCGGCCTGGTCGACCAGCTGCGCCACCAGGTCGGCGACAAGCTCGCGCTGAGCAAGGTCCGCGACGCGCTCGGCACCGGCAACCCGGTGCTGATCACCGGCGCGGCGCCGATCGGCACCGAGGTGATCGAGTTCTTCTACGCCTGCGGCGTGCCGGTCCTCGAGGGCTACGGCATGACCGAGACGTGCGCGGCGGCGACGCTGAACATCGTCTCCGAGGTCAAGGTCGGCAGCGTCGGGCGCCCGCTCCCGGGCACCGAGGTCTCGCTCGGCGAGGACGGCGAGGTCCTGATGCGCGGCCCGCTGGTCTTCAAGGGCTACCACAAGATGCCGGAGGAGACCGAGGCGCTGATGGAGGGCGGCTGGCTGCACTCCGGCGACCTCGGCGAGATCACCGACGGCTACGTCACGATCACCGGGCGCAAGAAGGACCTGATCATCACCTCCTCGGGCAAGAACGTCTCCCCCGAGATGCTCGAGAGCGCGATGCGCGAGACCCGCTGGATCTCGCAGGCGATCGCCGCCGGCGACCGCCGCTCCTACCTCGTCGCGCTGGTCACGCTCGACCCCGACGAGGCCCCGAAGCTGGCCGCCGAGCTCGGCGTTCCCGCCGACCCGGAGTCGATGGCCACCAACGACCGCGTGCGCGAGGCCGTCTGGAAGGACATCGACGCGGTCAACCAGCGCTTCGCCCGGATCGAGCAGATCAAGCGCTTCGCGATCCTCCCGCGCGACCTGTCGCAGGAGGAGGGCGAGCTGACGCCGACGCTGAAGGTCAAGCGGTCGGTGGTCTACAAGAAGTTCTCACCGCAGGTCGACGCCCTGTACGAGACCGACTAGGCGGAGACCTTGAAGCGGCTCACGAGCGCGTGCAGCTCCTGCGCGGTGCTCGAGAGCGACTGGGCGGACGCGGCGATCTCCTGAGCGGAGGCGCTCGTCTGCTGGGTGGACGCCGAGACCTGCTCGACGGAGGCCGAGGACTGCTCGGCGACGAGCGCGACCTCGTTGATGTCGGTCTCGGCCCGGCCGGACTCGGCGGCGATCTGGCCGACGGCGGTGACGATCTCGCCGACGCGGCCGGACATCTGCTCGACGACCGTGCCGATGTGCTCGAACGCCTCGCGGGTCTGCCCGACGGTCGCGACGCCGTCCTCGGTGCGCCGGGTGCCCTCGGCGACGAAGCCGACGACCTCCTGCGTCTCGTGCTGGATCTCGGCGACGAGGCGCGAGATCTCCTTGGTCGCGACCGAGGACTCCTCGGCCAGCTTGCGGACCTCCTCGGCGACGACCGCGAAGCCCTTGCCCTGCTCGCCCGCCCGGGCGGCCTCGATGGCGGCGTTCAAGGCGAGCAGGTTGGTCTGCTCCGCGAGCCCGGCGATCGTGGTGACGATGCCGCCGATCTGATCGGAGCGCTCGTGCAGCCCGCGGATCGCGGCGTCGACCTGCGCCGATGACTCGGCGACCTGACGGATCGCCTCCGTGGCATTGACCGCCGCGGCGACGCCCTCGCGGGCGACCCCGCTGGCCTCGAGCGCGGCGTCGGCGGTCTCGCCGGCCATCTCGGCGCTCGCCCCGGCGGCGCGGGCGGCCTCCTGGAAGGCCTCGCTGGTGGACTCGACCATCCGCACCTGGCGCTCGGCGCCGTGCGCGACGTCGCCGACGGCTTCGGCGATCTCGCTCACCGCGCGACCGGACTCCTCGGAGGTGGCGGCCATCTGCTCGGACGCCGCCGACACCGAGCCGGCACCGCGGGTGACCTGGGCCATCACGTCGTTGAGCTGGTCGCGCATGCCGTTGTAGCTGTCCAGGCCACCGTGGATCTTGGCCAGCATCGCGTTGAAGGTCTCCGACAGGACGCCGATCTCGTCGGTCCCGTACTTCTCGATCGGCCCGGTGGTGCGGGTCACGGGAACCGTCAGGTCACCTTCGGCGACCGCGCCGAGGCCGTTCGCGAGCACGGTCAGGTCGTGCTCGTCGAGGCTGTGGAAGCGGGAGACGAGCTGATCGACGCCGCGCTTGATGCCGCGGGCGATCAGCGTGGCGATCGCGGCGCCGGCGAGCAGCGCCAGGATCAGCGCGAGCAGCGTCACCGTGCGGGCGGAGTGGAAGTCGTCGGTGATCTGCTCGTCGAGCGCGAGCGACTCGGATTCCTCGTGGCGCGACAACTCGGCCAAGTCGGAGTCCACCGTGGCGTAGGCCTTCTCGGCCGCCGCGTACGCCGCGTCGGCCGCGCCCGTGTCGGACGCCTTGAGCACCGCGCCGTAGGCCGTCTTGTACGCGTCCCAGTGGGCCTGGACGTCGCCGGGCGCGTCGAGGGCGTTCAGCTCGGCCTCGACCTCGGCGCTCGCCTTCTCGACGGCGGCGACCGCCTCCTGGCGGCGCGTGGGGTCCGTCGCGGCGAGTAACACGCGCCCGTCGATGTCGCCGGTCAACGCGCGGGCGTTGCCGATCTGGACGAGCGGTACGACCTGGTCGTCGTACATGGTCTCGCCCAGTGCATGGACGGCGCCGAGGTTCTTGATGGCGAGCACGCCGACGCCGGCGAGGAACAGCAGCAACAGGCCGGCCAGCGCGTACAGCTTGCCCTGCACGTTCAAACGCACGTAGATCGAGCTCCCGAGGTGGATCGCATTTCTCCACCGTTTGTCGGCACGTAGCAGGTACGAGTTGATCAGCTCTCATTAAGCAAACATGAGAGTGCCCCGCATTACCGGCGCATTACCGTCGCGTTGCCGCGCCGGCCGAGGATGCGGCCCATGCAGTCGACCGGAGATCAGCGAAGCCTCAGCGGCGTGTGGCGCACCGAGCGCCGGGCGCGCTGGTTCTTCGCCGCGCACCTCCAGGGCGCGCTCGGCACCGGCGCCGGCTACGTCGCGCTCCTCCTGCTCGCCTACGAACAGCTGGGATCGGCGTGGGGCGCGACCGCGGTGCTGATCGCGGATCTCGCTCCGGCGATGCTGCTCGGTCCGCTGCTCGGCGGGCTGATCGACCGCACCAGCCGCCTCGGCTGCGCGATCGCCGCCGAGCTGATCGGCGCGCTCGCCTTCGCCGGCCTGGTCTTCGCCCACGGGGCGGTCCCGCTGATCGCGCTTGCCCTCGCCGCGGGCGTCGGGAGCGCGCTGCTGCGCCCCGCGACGTGCGCGCTGCTGCCCGCGGTCGTCGCGCCGCAATCGCTCGGCGCCGCGAACGGCCTGTTCGGCGCGGTCCGCGAGATCGGCCAGCTGATCGGCCCGGCGGTCGCCGCGGGCGTCCTGCTGATCGCCGAGCCCGAGCTCGTGCTCGCGCTCAACGCGGTGACCTTCGCCGCCTCCGCGCTGCTGATGACCCGGCTGCGCGGCCACGTGGCCGACACGCCGGTCGAGGACGACGAGGTCCCGTCGAACCTGCTCGGCGTCCTCAAGGACCGGTTCGTCCGCTCGCTGGTGCTGACCTCCGGCGCGGTGATGCTCGTCGCGGGCGCCACCAACGTGGCCGAGCTCGTGCTCGCCAACGACCAGCTCGGCGGCGGCCGCTCCGGCTTCGCCCTGCTCGTCGCCGCCTTCGGCTGCGGAATGCTCACCGGCTCGCTGCTCGGCGGCCGCGACGACGACACCCTCCGCCACCGCTACCTGCTGGCGATCGCGCTGCTCGGCACCGGCCTCCTGGCCACCGCCGCCTCCCCCGTCCTGCCGCTGGCGATGATCGCCTTCAGCGTCGCCGGGGTCGGCAACGGCCTCTTCCTGGTCACCGTCCGCGTGCTGATGCAGAAGCTGATCCCCGACGCCGCCCACGGCCGCGCGTTCGGCCTGCTCGACGCGATCGACTCCTGGGGCTTCGGAGCCGCGATCGTCGGCGGCGGCGCGCTGGCCGCGAGCCTCGGCGGCCGCGCGACCTTCGCGATCGCCGGCGCCCTCGCCCTGATCGTCCTCTTCTTCGCACATCGCACCACGGCACGGAAGGAGGTGCACCATGGGTCGCAAGTGGTAATCCCCGCGTAGATCAACCGTTCGCGCCCCGCCGGAACCTGCTCCGGCGGCCGCGAAATCTTCCGGGACCTTTAGAAAGCGGTTCCCGAGCCGAAGACGACAGGTGTGGGTCTCCGTCTTCCCAAGCCCCTCGTCATCGGATATGCAGCGGTAGCGGTCTACTGGACCGCGCTCGTGGCCGGCGTGAGCACGCCGCTGGTCACCCGCTGGGGACTGATCGCTCTCCTCGTCGCACCCGCCGCGCTGATCGTGCTGCGCGCCGTCCGCGAGCGACGCGTGGCCTGGGCCGCCCTCGGCGCCGGCCTGCTCTCCTCGTCGTTCGGTTGGGTCCTGCAGAAGCAGTCCGGAACGTCGCCCACCCTGGGCATCGCCGACGTCTTCTGGCTCGGGCTCTACCCGGGCATGCTCGTCGCCTTCGCGGCGCTGGCGCGGCCGTGGGTCCGCCGCGCCCCGGGCACGGTCGCGCTCGACGCCGCAACGATCATGCTCGCGACGGCCGCCCTGCTGAGCGCGGCCGCGCTCCCCGTGGCGCTGAAGAACACCGGGAACCTGAGCGGGTTCGAGCAGGTCATCAGCTTCGCCTACCCCGCCTTCGATTGCATCCTGCTCACCGTCGCGCTGATCGGCGCGGCCGTCGTCGGCTGGCGCGGCGGGCCGTCGTGGACGTTCCTGGCGGCGGCGATCGTCGTGCTCGTGATCGGCGACACGTTGTGGGCGATGCAGGCCGCGTCCGGGACGTGGGCGCTCGTGATGGGCTCCAACGCGATCTACCCGCTGGTGCACTGGCTCGCCCTGACCGCCGTCGCCGTCCGCCGCTCGCCGCGCATCGTCACCCCCAGCGTCGTGCGCACGCACGCCGCGGCGCTGACGGCCGGGGTCGCGGCGCTCGCGCTGCTGGTCGCGAACGAGTGGATCGAGGTGCCGGCGTTCTCGGTGATCCTCGCCGGCTTCGCCCTGTTGGGCGCGATCCACCGGTCCGCGCTCGCCCTGGCCACGAGCGTGCGCGCGTCGCTCGCCGCCGCGCGCGAGCGCGAGCTGGTCGACGACGTGCGCGAGGCGATGGCGCGCGGCGAGCTCGACCTGCACTTCCAGCCGCTCGTCGACGCCCGCACGGGCGCCGTCCGGGGCGCCGAGGCGCTGCTGCGCTGGACGCGCGACGGCGTCAACGTGCCGCCGGACCAGTTCCTCCCGGCGGTCGAGGCCAGCGAGCTGATGGGCCCCCTGACCGATCACATCCTCGACAAGGCGCTCGCCGTGGCCGCCACCTGGGACGGCCTGGACGTCTCCGTCAACCTCGCCACGGCCAACTTGTCAGAGCCCGACCTCCCGACCCGCGTGCTCGACGCGCTGCGGCGCCACGGCCTCCCGCCGTCGCGGCTGACGCTCGAGATCACCGAGACCGCCGCGATCGCCGACAGCGTGATGGCCGAGACGGTGCTCGCCGAGCTCGACCGGCTGGGCGTCGCCCTCTCGGTCGACGACTTCGGCACCGGCCACTCCTCGATGATCCGCCTCTCCCGCTTCCCGATCTGCGAGGTCAAGATCGACCGCAGCTTCGTGCGCGAGATGCACACGTCGCAGCGGCCGATCGTGGCGACGACCATCGAGATGGCCCACTCGCTGGGGTTGCGCGTCGTCGCGGAGGGAATCGAGGACCTCGAGACGCTGCTCGCCCTGCGCGAGCTCGGGTGCGACCTCGCGCAGGGCTACTACATCTCCCGACCGTTGACCGCGGCCGGGTTCGCCGCGTGGCTAGCGGCTGACGACAGCCGTGCTGGTCACCTTGGCCTTGTCGATCTTGACCGTGACCGAGAAGGTCTTGGCGCGGTCGTAGACGTGCCGGCCCCGGACTTCGAAGCCACCACCCGCGCGCCGCACCCAGCCCGCTGACGACGAGCCGTCGCCCCACTTGATCGTCACGTCGTAGTCGCTCGGACGCGCGTCGGGGTCCGGGTCGGTGAACGTCGCCACCGTGCGCTCGGCGCTCACGCCGGCGCGCAGGGTGAACGTCGCGCCGCTCGCGCTGATCGGCGGGTCCCACTTGAGATCGACCTCGCCGACCTGGCCGAGGTTGCCCTGCGTGAACCAGAGGTCGCCCTGCGCGTCGACCGTCAGCCCGTCCGGGGCGCCGCTCGGGACGCGGAACTGCTTGGTCACGACGCCGCTGTAGGTCAACCGGGTGATGTACCCGTCGGAGTGGTTCGTGAAGTACAGGTTGCCGTCCGGTGCGGCGACGAGCGCGAGCGGGCCGGCGCCGCCGCCGGGGACCGAGTACTCGTTCGTGATCGTCCCGTCGGTCGTCATGCGGGCGATCGTGTTGGTGTTGCGCTCGGCGAACCAGAGCGCGCCGTCGAGGCCGGCGACGATCGGGCCGGGAAGGCTGTCGGACGTGGGGAGCGTGAACTCCGTGATCACTCCGGCGGTCGTGATCCGGCCGACCTTGTTGCCCGAGGACTCGGTGAACCACAGCGCGCCGTCCGGGCCGGGCGTGATATCCGCGGCGAACGCGTCCGCCGTCGGGATCGGGTACTCGGTGAGCTTGCCGGAGACGTCCAGGCGACCGATCGCGTTCCCGCGCAGCTCGGTGAACCACAGCGCGCCGTCCGAGCCGACCGTGATGTCGGACGGGAACGCGCCGTCCGCGACCGGATACGTCGCGAGCTGCTGCCCGCTCGGGGCGAGCTTGACGATCCGGGAGCCGTCGCGGTCGGAGACCCACAGCGCGCCGTGGGCGGACGCGATGCCGGTGGCGCCGCCGCCGACGTCGAAGCCGCGGACGCGGTTGTTCTCGCCGATCCGCCAGACCTTGCCGAGGCTGGAGTCGGACGTGTAGATCGCGCCATCGGGACCGGCGACGATCTCGTTCGGGACCGCGTACTGGGCGCGCAGCGGGATCTCTGAGACCCGTGGGGAGGCCTGCGCGGCAGCGGCGGAGACGGCGAACGCCGCGACCATGGTCGCGGCGCCCGTTTTAGTTGCGGAGAGCATTACCCGATGATGTGCGCCGCATGAGCGGCGCACATCAGGGAAACGCCTAAGGAGCGGTGGTGCTCAGCGTGAACGTCAGCGTCTTGCCGTAGCTGCCGCTGCGCAGCGTCTCGGTGGCGGTGATGTTCTGGCGGAACGTGAGCGTCGTGTTCCGGTTGGTCTGCGGAGCCGCGAACGAGATCAGCTGCGTCGGAGCGGCCGAGCCGCCCACGTTGCCGCCGCCCAGGGCCGTGCCCTGCGTCGCCGTCGCGTAGACCTGCAGCGCGTTGGTCAGCGTCGCGGTGCCGTTGACGAGCCGGCCGGTGCCGGTCGTCGCCGCATCCGAGACCGCCACCGTCGCGTCGCCGGCCGTCGAGGTGATCTGCGCGGTGGCGGACGCCAGGTACTCGCGCGCCACGCCGGGCACGAAGGCGCCGAAGCT
This sequence comes from Solirubrobacter soli DSM 22325, assembly GCF_000423665.1. GTDB lineage: Bacteria > Actinomycetota > Thermoleophilia > Solirubrobacterales > Solirubrobacteraceae > Solirubrobacter > Solirubrobacter soli. Next base: position 123,703 of record NZ_KE384074.1, read on the forward strand.
CGCGCCCGCTGCCGGGAGGGTCAGCGCCATCGTCGAGTCGACGCTGCCGGTGGCGATGCTGCCGGTGACGTCGACGCTGTTGACCGCGTACGCGATCTCCTTCGTGGTGATGTTGCCCGCGCTGTCGATCGCGGTGACCTTGAACGTCTTGTTGCCGAGGGAGCTCATGGTCATCGCCTCGCCGCTCGGGGAGCTGCCCACGCACGAGTCGACGCCGCCGGCGTCCGTGCAGGTGAAGGTCGGCGTCGCGGTCGAGCCGATCTTGAACTTCTGGCCGTCCGTCAGGCCGGTCAGCTCGATCGTCGCGCCCTCGGTGTCAGGCGCGTAGGACGCGGCCTGCGTCTGCGGGTTCGACGTGGCGAACGTGTTCGTGCGCTTGAGGTGCTCGTTGGCCTGCGCCGCGGAGGCGTCGGCACCGAGGTTCAGCTGCCACGTGGTGACGCCGCGCTTGATGTCGGACTCGTAGATGTAGCCGTTGTGCCAGTAGGTCGACCAGTCGCCGCCGAGGACGATGCCCGTGCCGGCCGGGGTGTCGGTCAGCGGGGCCGGGTCGGCGTAGGCGATCTCCCGCGGCGCGGCCGGGTTCGAGAAGTCGAAGATCGAGATGCCGGACTGGTAGGAGCCGACCGTCGCGTAGTAGCCGGCCTTGGTCGGGATGACGTTGAAGTTGTGCCACGTGCAGTTCTCGCGGCTGTTCTGCGGGCGCGGATGCAGCATCTCGCCCTTGACGTCGCCCGTGAGCGGATCCATGAAGTACAGGGTGCGCTCGACGATCGTGCTCGTCGCCTGGCAGCGCGCGGCCGAGCCGCCGCCCGGCTCATGGCCGTAGACGAGGTACTTGCCGTCGTAGGTGAAGGAGCCGGAGTGGCCCGTGGTGACGCCCGTCATCTGCTTGGACCACAGCAGGGTCGGGGTCTCGACGCCGCCCTCGGCATCCGCCGGGAGCGAGAGGTCGAACTTGTACATGGCGAGGCCGTTGCCGCCCGCGCACATGGCGTAGCTGGTCGACGTGCCGCCCACGTTGAGCAGGACGTTGTTGTCGTGGCAGGAGCTGCCGCTGCGACCGTGCGAGACCCGCTTGAGGAACTTCGCGTCGGTCGGGTCCGACAGCTTGATGCGGACGATGTCGATGCCGTTGCAGGTACCGCTCGAGCCGCCGTTGTAGATGTACAGGTAGCCGCGGGCCTTGTCCGGGACGGCGGTCGCGGTGTGCGAGCCGCAGCCGTTCGGGGCGCCGGCCTCGTTGCCGGTGGAGGCCATGCGGAGCTGACGCACCATCTTCGGCGCGGTCGGGTCCGTGATGTCGAAGATGTGGATGCCCTCGAAGCCCTGACCCACGGCCTGGCCGGCGCAGAGGGTCGAAGCGCCCGCGGGCGCGTCCCACGAACGGATCAGCAGGTTCTCGTAGACGATCACGTCGCCCTGACCCACGTCGCAGCCCGTGTAGTTCAGAAGCTGAACCGGGTTGGACTTGTTGGTGACGTCGATGACCCGGAAGCCCTCATAGGTGCCTGCGAAGACCAGGTTGTCCTTGAAGGCGAGGTCCGAGTTGTAGACGCCGTTGCCCGTGCCCGAGAACGGGACGTTGCGGGCCGAGTGGCCGAGCGCCGTCAGGTTCTTGATCTGGAAGCCGGCGGCGGACACGATCGGGCCGGCGGGAACGCCGGGAACCGGGTCGGCGAGCGTCTCGGCGTCCGACTGGTAGACGTACGAGTTCAGGTCATCCGCGCACTCATGCGACAGATCGCTGAAGGACGGCATGTAGCCGGCCCAGTTGCCGCCGGTGTGGAGCGACAGGCTCTTGCCCATCGTCGACTCGACCTCGGACAGACATGGGTGCGCCATCGCCGCGGACGGCGCGAACGCGCCTACGGCGAGTACGGCACCTACGCTCGCCAGACCGGCGAGTCCCCTCTTGAGATGCAAATCCCACCCCTCTCGTTCACGGTCCCCTCATGGACCTAAGATGAGAATAAGCCTCAGAGCTGCATGAGGGTGAAGGGCGAGCGTTGAGTTCTCTCCACGGTCGGATCGGCATACTCGTCGCGTGACCCGCTCTGACGGCGCCTCCACCCCTGACGACCACATCATCGTCCTCTACGGCGCGCTCGGCGATCTGTCGACGCGCAAGCTCCTCCCGGGGCTCTTCCACCTCGATCGCGCCGGGCTGATGCCGGCCAACTACCGCATCATCGGCACCTCCCGCAAGGGCGGCACGGTCGATGCGTTCCGCGACGTCGCGCGCAAGGCGGTCGGCACGGCCGCCGGCGACACGTGGGAGCACTTCGCGTCGCATCTGGACTTCAGCGCGTTCAGCGCCGAGGACCCGAAGCCCCTGATCGAGACGGTCAAGCGCGCGGAGAAGGAGCTCGGCGGGCAGCCCCGCCGGCTGCACTACCTGTCGATCCCGCCCAACGCCTTCGGCGCGACCGTCGAGACGCTCGGCACGTCGAAGCTCTCCGACCACTCGCGCGTGGTGCTGGAGAAGCCGTTCGGCGTCGACCTGGAGTCCGCCATCGAGCTCAATCGGCTCGTCCACGGCGTCTTCCCCGAGCACCGGGTCTTCCGGATCGACCATTTCCTCGGGCGCGAGGCGATCCAGAACCTGATCGCGCTGCGCTTCGCCAACGGCATGTTCGAGCCGATCTGGAACAAGGACCACATCGACCACGTCCAGATCGACGTCCCGGAGACGCTCGCGGTCGACGACCGCGCCGGCTTCTACGAGGAGACGGGCGCGTACCGCGACATGGTCGTGACCCACCTCTTCCACGTGCTCGGCTTCGTGGCGATGGAGCCGCCGACCGCCTTGGACGGCCGCTCGATCGTCGAGGAGACCGGCAAGGTGTTCCGCTCGGTCAAGACGATCAGCCCGAACTGCGTGATCCGCGGCCAGTACGCGGGCTACCGCGAAGGCAAGGGCGTCGACCCGGTCTCGCAGACCGAGACCTTCATCGCGATGCGCGCCGAGATCGACAACTGGCGCTGGTCGGGCGTCCCGTTCTTCCTGCGCACGGGCAAGTGCATGGGCGAGTCGCGGCGGCTGCTCACGATCGCCTTCCGCGAGCCCCCGCGGCGGATGTTCCGCGAGGCGGGCGCGTTCGTCGAGGACTACGGCCCCGACCACATCTCCTTCGACTTCGGCGACCCCGGCAAGATCACGACCTCGTTCCTCGCCAAGGTCCCCGGCCCGAAGATGCGCCTCGGCCAGGCGCGGATGGAGTTCACCTACGAGCAGTCCTTCGGGACCCAGGGCCTGGAGCCCTACGAGCGGCTGATGTACGACGCCATGCTCGGCGACCGCACGCTGTTCACCGACTCCGAGGGCATCGAGCGCCTGTGGGCGGCGTCCGCCGAACTGCTCGGCGACCCGCCGCCGCTGCACCGCTACGCGCGCGGCTCATACGGCCCGCAGAAGATGCACGAGCTCATCGCCCCGCGCCGCTGGTGGCTCCCCGAGACCTGAGGACTCGGCCTACAGCTCGGACAGGCGCTCGATCAGGAAGCGTTGCTCGGGGCCTGAGCCGGTGAGCTCGAGGGCGCGCTGGTAGGCCAGGCGCGCCTGGTCGTCGCGGCCGAGTCTTCGCAGCTCGGCGGCGCGCGTGGAGTGGTAGTAGCGGTAGCCGTCGAGGTCGAGGGCGTCGAGGATCGCGAGGGCGGCCTCGGGGCCCTCGATCTCGCCGACCGCGATCGCGCGGTTGAGCTCGACGACGGGCGACTCGGTGAGGCGACCGAGCGCGCCGTAGAGGAGCGCGATCTGCGCCCAATCGCGTGGTTGGCGGATGTGCAGGTCGGCGATCGCCGCCTGCAGCACATAACTCCCGCCTGGGTGCAGTGCGGTCGCCCGCTCGAGCAGCGCGCGGCCTTCGGCGATCTGCTGCCCATTCCAGAGCTTGCGATCCTGGTCGTCGAGCAGGACGAGCCGGCCGTCGCGGAAGCGGGCGTGGCGCCGCGAGTCGTTGAGGAGCATCAGCGCCACGAGCGCGAGCGCCTCGGACTCGTCGGGCATGAGGGTCGCCAGGATCCGGCCGAGCCGGATGGCCTCGGAGGCGAGATCGACGCGGCCCTCGCCCCAGCCCTGGTTGAACACGAGGTAGATCACCGCCAGCACGGCGTCGAGGCGCTCGGGCAAGGCGGGTGCGGGAGGCACGGCGAACGGGATGCCCGCCTGCCGGATCTTGCGCTTGGCGCGATTGAGCCGTTTGCTCATCGTCTCGAACGGCACGAGGAACGCGCGTGCGACCTCCTCGGTCGAGAGCCCGCCGAGCGTGCGGAGCGTCAGGGCGACCTGGGCTTCGGGTGCCAGCGCCGGGTGACAGCAGGCGAAGATGAGCTCGAGGCGCTCGTCGGGCAGTGTGGCATCGTCGTCCATCGGGGTTCCCGGGCGTTCGCGTAGCTCGCGCTGGAGTTGCTCGGTCTTGCGTGCCAGCGTCCAGTCGCGGCGGACGCGGTCGATCGCTCGGTTGCGCGCGGTTGCGATCAGCCAGGCCGTCGGGTTGTCCGGCTCGCCATCGCGCCAGCGGTCCGCGGCCAGCGCGAAGGCGTCCTGCGCGGCGTCCTCCGCCAGGTCGAGATCGCCGAGGAGGCCGACCAACGTCGCCAGCACGCGTCCCCATTGATCGCGAAAGACGTCTTCAAGCACCCCCCAGCTCCTGTTCGAACACGGGCCGGACCTCGATCGCCGCCGCGGGGGTGGCCTCCAGCAGCGCCGCGGCGACGGCGAGCGCGCCGTCGATGTCGTCGGCGTCGACCAGGATCAGGCCGCCGAGGAACTCCTTGCTGTCGACGAACGGGCCGTCGGTCAGCAGCGTCTCTTGCGCCTGGAGCCTCACGGTGGTCGCCGACTCCGTCGGATACAGGCGCATCCAACCCGTGACGTCGGCCCGGTCGAGAACGGCGGCGATGGCGGGATCCATCTCGCGCGTCGCGCGCTCCCCTTCGCTGTAGGCGAGCAATGCGTACTTCATGTGCGCTCCTTCCTCGAGTTTGCCTTTCTTAGACGAACGACGACGTGCCGCACGGACATCTCGGCCGATGTGTCCATCTGGACGCCGGCCGTTCGTCAAGGCAACGATGAGAACGAACCCGCACCTGGGCTGGGTCCTCGCCCTGACGTCGACGGCCTACTTCATGGTCGTCCTGGACTCGTCGGTGTTGATCACCGCGCTGGCGAGCATGCAACGCGACCTGGACGTCGACCTCTCGACGCTGCAGTGGACATTCAACGCCTATGGAATCGCGTTCGCCGCGGGGATCATCACCGCCGCCGCGCTCGGCGACCGCTTCGGCCGCCGGCGGCTGTTCAACTGCGGGATCGTGTTGTTCACGGTCGCTTCGGCCGCGTGCGCGCTCGCGCCGAGCGCCGGCGAGCTGATCGCCGCTCGCACCGTCCAAGGGCTCGGCGGCGCGGTGGTGCTCCCGCTCAGCCTGACGATCCTCACGACCGCCTTTCCAGCCGAGAAGCGCGGCATGATCGTCGGCATCTACGGCGGCCTTGCCGGGCTGGCGGTCGCGCTCGGGCCGGTGGTCGGAGCCGCCGTCACGGAAGCGATCGACTGGCATTGGATCTTCTGGCTCAACGTGCCGATCGGTGTCGTCGCGGCGCTGCTCGGCCTCCGTCTGCTGCCCGAGAGCTTCGGCTCCTCAGCTCGTTTGGACCTGGCCGGAGTCACGCTCATCACGGGTGGAGCGGTCGCACTCGTCTGGGCGCTCACCCGCGCCAACGACAGCGGTTGGTCGAGCGCCGAGACGATCGGCACGCTCGCCGCGGGTGCAGCGATGCTGGCGGCGTTCGTGGCCTGGGAGCACCATGCCAGTGAGCCGATGGTGCCGCTGCGGCTCTTCAAGGTCCGCGCGTTCGCCATCGGCAACCTCACGACCTTTCTCATGTCCGGCGCCATCTTCGCCGCGGCGTTCTTCGTCACGCAGGAATTCCAGTTCGCCCGCGGCTACTCCCCGCTGGGCACCGGGCTGCGGCTGCTGCCGTTCTTTGCGACGCCGATGTTCATCTCGCCGCTCGCCGGCGCGCTCTCGGACCGCATCGGCCGCCGCCCGATCATGGTCGCCGGGCTCACATTGCAGGCGATCGGGTTCATCTGGGTCGCCGCCCGCGGCTCGCTCAGCACCGGCTGGATCGAGCTCACCGGCGCGCTCCTCGTCGCCGGCATCGGTATCTCGATGGCGCTGCCGACGGTTCCGACCGCGGTCCTGAGCGCCGTGTCGCACGACGAGATGGGCAAGGCGTCGGGCGTCAACTACATGGCGCAGCGCTTCGGCGCGGTCTTCGCGATCGCGATCGGCAGCGCCGTCTTCTCGGCCTACGGCCACCTCGGCACCCCCGCGAGCGTCACCGCCGGCTTCAGGCCCGCCCTGTGGGCGTGCGCCGCCTTCGCGGTGCTGGCGGCGCTCAGCGCCGTCGGCATCACCACGCACGAACGGCCGACCATCGCCGTTCCTAAACGCCAGCTAAGGGGTCAGACCCCTTAGCTGGGCTTTAGGTTCAGATCAGCCGAAGAGCACGGAGCCGTCGGCCTCGAGCGTGATGCCCTGCAGGCGCTCGGCGGCCGGCAGGGTCGCGACGGAGACCTGCTTGCGGATGACCGGGTCCTCGATGTCGAGGATGTCCTCGAGGCGGCCGCACATGATGCACTCGGGGAACGGGTTGTAGGCGACGTACTGGCGCAGGCGCTCCGGCGGGATGATCAGGCAGAGGCGCTTGAACGTGCGGCCGGAGGAGCCGGAGTAGGTCAGGGCGCCGGCGCGGTACTCGAGGGCGCGGACGCGGACGACGTACTGGTGGCCGTTGATGAGGCCGCCGATCGTCGTCGAGAGCGCGGACGTGTACTTGTAGCCGGCGGCGCCGGTCGTCAGGTCCCCGTAGTCGACGCGGTAGGAGACGATCTGGCCGCCCGGGGACGGGATCGACGCCGACCAGGACGGGGTCACCGAGGACGCGCAGGTGTACGCCGGGAGCGGGTTCATCACCGGAGTGGTGGCGGCCTGGGCGGAGGCCGCGAGGGTGAGGGTGGCGGCGACCGCGCCGAGCGCGATGCCGATGCGACGGAGCATGGGGAGGTGTCCTTCCATGGAGGGTGTGGGTGCGAGGCGGAACCCTGCCGTCGCGCCGGCGTCGCGTCAGTGCCGAATCCGTCTCCGGCTGGTATCAACGGCGGCCGATCGCGCTCTGTGGGTCATGCGCACCCTCGCCAGCCGCATCGCCCGCCGGGAGAACGCCGGGTTCGTCGGTCGTACACGCGAGCTGCTGCTCGCCGAGACCCTGTTCGAGGACGACCCGCCGGCCAGCATGCTGCTCGTCCACGGGCCGTCCGGGATCGGCAAGAGCGTGCTGGTGCGCGAGATCGCACGGCGCGCCGGGGACCGGGCGCTCCACGTGGTCGACGACCACGAAGCCGCGCGCGACGCGGCGTTGCAGGCCGAGCTCGCACGGCTGCCCGCGCACACGGTCGTCATCGTCACGAGCCGCGAGCCGTTCGGCGCCGCCTGGTTCTGGGGCGGCTGGGAGACCGTCGTGCTCGAGCTCGAGCTCCACCCGCTCTCGGCCGACGAGGCCTACCGACTGCTCACCCACCTCGGCGTGGGCGACGACCCGCGGGCCGGAGCGATCGTCGAGTGGGCGCGCGGCCTGCCGCTCGCGCTGCGGCTCGCCTCCGGCGCCGCCCGGGCCGACGCGGCATGGGTCCCGGGGCGGCCCGCGCCCGCGCTGCGCCACCTCGGCCCGTCGCCGGTCGACCCCGAAGCGGTCCGCGACGCGCTGCGCAGCCTCCATCTCCCCCACGTCGTCTCGCCCGAGCTGCGCGCCCGGTTGCAGGACGCCGCCGAGCGCGCGTTCGGCGAGACGCCGGACGAGCAGTTGCTGCGCAACGTGCTCGTGCGCGGCTACTTCGAGCCCGCGACCAGCCACGAGCACGCGGCGCGCGAGTTGCATCTCTCGCGCGCCGCGTACTTCCGCCGCCTGCGCTCCGCGTCGGAGCGCGTGGCGGCGTGGCTGGCTATGGAGTCGTCGTCGACAGCGTGAACGTCAGCGTCTTCGAGTACGTGCCCGTGCGGAGCGCGTCGCTCGAGCCGATCGCCTGCTTGAACGTGATCGGGACGACCTCGTTCGACGTCGGGGCGGCCCAGGTCTTGATGACGCCGAGACCCTGCAGCGGCTGCGGCAGGGCGAAGGTGCCGTTGACCAGGCGGCCGGTGGCGGTGCTGCTCGGGTCGGCGACGGACAGCGTCGCGTCACCCGCGGTGGAGATCACGTTGGCGGTCGTGCCGGCCGTGTACTCCTTGGCCACGCCGGGCGTGAACGGCCCGAAGTTGACCGGGGCGCCCAGCGTCAGCGCCAGCGTCGCGGGCACGTTGCCGCCGACCGGGCTCTCGCCGAGGACGGGGCCGAACGCGCAGCCGCTGTAGCCGCCGACCACGGTGTTCTTCGCGCCGAAGTCCTTGACGTCGGCGCTGTTGTTCAGGCACTCGAGCTGACCCTTGACGGTGCTGCCCGAGAGGATCGCGCCGTACGCGCCCGCGAGCCGGGAGTAGCGCTCGTTGGCCGTGACCTGCGTGTTGCCCGTCAGCGCGAGGCCCGCGTTGAACGTGCTGCCGGCGATCGTGACGTCGGCGATGCCGTTGCGCAGCTGCGCCGCCCCGACGACCGTCGTCCCGAACAGCTGGACGGCCTGCGCGCCCGTGGCGGTCAGGGTGCCGTTGATGCGGGTGCCCTTGGCCGACAGCGAGGCGCCTGCGGCGACGGTCACGTTGCCGCTGACGGTGGCGTCCTTGAGGCAGGTGACGCCCGTGGTGACGTTGACGTTGGTCTGCGCGCCGGTCAGGTTCGTCGTGCAGGTCAGGTCAGCGCCCGGGAGCACCGTCGCCCGGTAGGAGCCCGGGACGCCGTAGTTGCCGGCCGGGTCGATCGCCCGGTGCTCGACGAAGTGCGTGCCGAAGCCCGGGATGAAGCGGCCGCTCGGATGGTCGTCCGGCAGCGTCTGCTCGAACGTGGCGCGCGACAGGCCGCCGGTGCCGAGGTTGCCGTACGTCAGCGCCTTCACGTTCGTGCCGGAGTGGCGGAACTGGAACGGCGACGCCGGCATCGGCTGCTCCGGGAAGCCGAAGTAGTTGAACCAGCCGTCCTTGTCCAGGCGCAGCTGGCCGACGACGGCGGGCGTGCCCTCGTACCCGGTCGTGTCGTCCTTCGGGTCCAGCCACATGTCCCAGCCGTTGAAGTAGACCGGGTGCTCGAGGTCGTCGGCGACCGTGGTGAGCGGCGCCGAGAGCGTCCGCTGCGCGCTCGGGGTGACCTTGTCGATCTTCCACTCGACCGAGTCCGACAGCGCGCCGTCGGTGACGGTGGCCTTCAGGGTGTGCGTGCCGGCGGGCAGGGTGAGCTTGCCCAGGTCCAGGCTGCGACTGTTGGCCGTGTTCGGGACCGTCGCGCCGTTGAGCGTCCAGGTGACCGGGAGGACGCGGTCGGCCGGATGGTTGGTCTCGACGTAGACGACCTCGTTGGCGGCCACCGGGTGGGTGGTCTGCGTGGAGGCGGTGATGTCGGCCTCAGGCGCCGCCGGGGTGGCGGCGGTGTCACCCACGGTCCAGGTGCGCGTCTGCACGAAGCGCGAGCCGTTGAAGCCGGAGTCGGCCGCGGCGTTGTTGGCCGACGGGTTGCGCACCCAGTCGGTGCCGGTCGGTCCGACGGGATCGCGGACCTCGGCGTAGACGACCGTGCCCGCCGCCAGGTTCAGCGGCTCGAGGTCGAGGTTGCGGTTCGTGCCCTGGGCGATGATCGCGCCGGTCGGGCCGCCGTTGCGCCAGGTCACGTTGACGTCATGGAAGCGCGGATGGCCCGGCTCGACCCAGAGGACCGCGTCCTTGGCCACGGTGCCGGTGGTCGGCGTGTTCTGCACGTTCATCTGGCCCGAGTTGCGCATGCCGGTGACGCGGGCGACCATGTGCTCGAGACCGATCTGGTCGAGGTCGAAGCCGATCCAGCGCATCATCGAGTGCTCGGACGGGCGCTTCTGGCCGCACGGGTACATGCCGCCGCCCTCCTTGGTGCCGATCGTGCCGCCGGAGAGGCTCTCCTCGCCGAGCCAGCGCCACCACTTCGTCTGGGCCGTGAGCATCTGCGCTGCGCTGAGGATCGTGTGGTGGAAGCTCGACGGCTCGCCGCCGGTGTAGCAGGGGCGGATCACGTCGCGCGAGGAGTACGGGTACTCGTCCACGAGCGTGCCGAGCGAGTGGCCGATCTCGTGCAGTGAGATCAGCGGGCCCTGCGGCGAGCCACCCGACGTGGTCGCCTGCGTGCCGCCGATGCCGCCGTAGGTGAAGGTGTTGAAGATCGCGAGGGTCTGCAGGTTCTGCGACGTGCGCGGGATGCCGAGGACCGGGGCGACATAGGTGTCGAGGATCCGGTTGTGGGCCTGGTTGCCCGTCTCGCACGGGTTAACGCCCGCGGGGTAATAGGGCGCGGCCGCCTGGCAGTTGACCGGGGCGTTGCCGTAGACGGTGCCGCGCGAGAGCGGGTCGGTGCAGCCGGCCTGGAAGATCATCCGCAGCGCGGTGTTCTTGGTGTCGATCGGGCCTTCGCGCTCGCCCGTGTCGCGGATCGTCCCGTCCGGGTGGCGCTTGCGTCCATCCGGGTCGCAGCGGACGCCGTAGTCGATCGAGGCGATCTCGACCGCGTAGATGTTGATGTAGTTGCGGTAGGTCCGGAACGGCTCCGTCGCCCACATCACCGACAGGTTCCGGTCGAGGTCCTTGCGGAAGATGCTCTGCTGGTCCGCCTGGTACCCGTCGCCCATGATGATGAAGTTCAACCGCTGCGCCGGTGGGCCGGTGACCTGGATCGGCACCACCTTGGGCTCCGGCAACGGCGTCTGCGCGTGCGCCGGCGCGGCTGCCACCGCTACGCCGACGAGCGCCGCGGCGACCGCCGCGGCCCTCAAGGTCCTTCTCATCGAACACCCTCCTGGTAGTAACCCAGACCCCACTGGGTCCTCACGCTAACTGGAGGGCCGGAGCCGACGCATCGGACAAGTGCCGGAATCCGATGCGTCGGCCGTCGTGCAACCGCTGAGACTGTCCCTTCGGTCAGGGAGTCGTTGTCGAAAGGGTGAAGGTCAGCGTCTTGGAGTAGCTCCCCGTCCGGAGGGCGTCATTGGCGTCGATGTGCTGTTTGAACGTGATCAGCGAGGTCGCGTTGGAGACCGGCTGGGTCCACGCGGCGGGCGAGATGTCCACCTGCAGCGCCTCCGGGAGCGAGAACGCGCCGTTGCTGAGGTGGCCGGGTTCGGACACGGACAGCGCGGCGTCGCCGGCGGTCGAGATCACGTTCGCGGTCGTCGTCGCCGTGTAGTCCTTGGCGACGCCGGGCGTGAACGCGCCGAAGCTCGCCGGAGCGCCCAGGGTCAGGGAGAGCGTCGCGGGGACGTTTCCGCCGACTCCCCCGGTCTGCGCGTCGCCGATGCTGAAATGGGACGTGCCTGAGCCGACGGTGAACGTCGTCAGGCCGTTCTCGGTGCCGACGAGCTGCGCGGAGCCCACGCCGACGTACTTCAGCCCGTCCGGGTTGGGGATCGCGACCGTCGCGGTCTGGTTGGCCGGCACGTCGACGTCGAGCACGTACGTCCCGCCGACCTTCTTCCAGGACACGGCGACGGTGCCGCGCTGGGTCCAGGCGCGGCCGGAGACGCGGTGCAGGTCCGCCTGCTGGATGGCGGGAGGCTGGATCCGGACGCTGGAGGCGCCGACGCCGGTGACCTTGACCCCGAGCAGCGACTCGACCATGTCGACGATGCCCCACGAGCCCCAGCCGTGCGAGAGCGAGTTGGATCCGGTCGGGTTCCACTCCTCCCACATGTACGTGCCCTGCTCGGCGAGGATCTTCGCCGGACCGTCGGCGGTCTCGTCGGTCAGCAGCTTGACGACCTGGTCGTACCGGCCGCCGTCGGCGAGCGCCTTCAGCAGCACGTGCCAGGTCATCGGACCCTGGTTCATGCCCTGCTCGGTGACTTTGTCGAGCAGCTTCGCGCGGTTGGCGGCGGGCGCGATGCCGTAGTAGAGCGGGTAGGTCTGCGCGTGCTGCGCGGTGTTGTCGATCTGCGGGTTGCCGGAGTCGCCGGAGAGCCCATCGGTGTAGAGGCCGTCGGGGCGGATCAGCTTCGCGTTCATGTTCGTCGCGATCAAGGCGGCCCAACCGCGGTAGATCGCCGCGTCGTCCGGGTGCCCGAGCGTCGTCGCGGCCTCGGCGACCGCCCGCAGCGCGCCGACCGCCTCCGCGTTGTGGATCGTGCGTGCGGCGTTGTTCGTGAACGTGTAGCCGTACCGCATGCCCGCCGGCCAGTCGATGATCCCGTACTGGTAGGAGCTCGTCCCGCCGAACAGGTTGTAGATCAGGCCCGAGGCATTGCCGGTGGTCTGCGTGTTGGTCTGCAGGTACCCCGCGATCGCCTTCAGCTGCGGGTAGCTGCGCTCGAGCGTCGCCCGGTCGCCGCTCTGCTGGTAGTAGCGCCACACCCACTCCGGGACGAACTCGGTGTAGTCCGGGATGTCGCGCATGTTGTCGCCGTTGGGATAGACGGAGTTCACGCGGCCCGGCGTACCCAGGCTCGGGAAGGAGCACGGCACCTGCGCGGCGGTGCAGTAGCCGCTCGCGGCGGCCTTCCACGAATGCGTTCCGGAGTCGACGATCTCGCGGATCGCCCGGGCGGTGGCGGCGCGGTCGCCGGCCGACGCCATCGTCGCGTAGGAGATGTCGACCGTGTCGCCGGTGAACTGGCCCTTCTCGCGCGTGGGCGTGTCGAGGAAGGTCTCCTGCGAGGAGTCGATCGCCGAGTGCTGCATCAGGTCGAAGACGGCGTTCAGCGTCGGGTTGTCGGAGTCGAACGTCGCCTGACGCGCCTCGGGGGCGCTCTGGTGCTGGACCACGGCGGCGATGTCGTCGACGCTCAGATCCTCGCCCGCGCCGGGCGGGAGGATCTGCAGGTAGCGCCAGCCCCAATACAGGTGCGGCCGCGCGGTCTGGGCGCCGGCCTTCTCGGTGTACCACCAGCCGAGCGTGGAGCCCTGGTTGTCGGCCGCGGCCGTGCCCGCGCGCGAGCCCTCGACGAAGCGGCCGGAGGCGTGACCGCGGCCGAGCGGGGCGTCGAGCGTGATCGTCGTCCCCGACACGGCGGTGATCTTGCGCGCCTCGGGATCGCCCTTGCCGAAGAGGTTCGCGGCCTGGTCGACGGTGATCGTGTCGCCGACGACGAAGTTCGACGCGCTCGCGACGCTGATCGTGGTCGCGCCGGCCGCGGCCGCCGCGCTCAATGTCGTGTTGTTGAGCCGGTAGCTCGTCTGCATCACGAGCTGGCGCCCCGCGACCCCGTTGCGCAGGGTGAGTTGCGGGACGCTCGAGGAGACCTTGCCGAAGTCGGCGACGACGCTGCCGTCGGCGAGCTTGGTGAGGGTCTTGGGGTGGATCGTCTCGTAGGTCAGGTGGCTGATCGCCGGCACCAGATGGCTGTACGTCTCGCGCAGCGCGTTCAGCGGGCGTGGGTGCGGGCCGATCGCGTAGGCGGGCTGCCAGGCGCTGTCATCGAAGCCGGTCGCGTCCCACCCGGGTTGCTCGTTGCGCGCGTCGTAGCGCTCGGCGTTGTCGCCGGCGTCGCTGTTGCGGCGCGTGATCGTCGCGTTGGTGAACTCGGCGGCCTTGGAGACCTTCCAGGTGCCGTCGGTGACGAAGGTCTCGCGGGTGCCGTCGGCGTGGTCGACGACCGCCTTCATGATCAGCGCGCTCGGGCCGGCGTAGTCGAGCACGGCGGCGCCGGACGCGTGCGCGGTCTGGAGCGCGGGCGTGACCGTGATGCCGGTGCCGGTCGCGCCGGCGGTGCCGATCGCCGTGACCGTGGTCGTCTCACCGCCGACCGAGATCTGGTCGCCGAGGTCGAAGACGTTGATCGCCGCGACCTTGATGTTGGTCGCGCCAGCGGCCTGGGCGGGAGAGAGCGTGGTGTTCGACGTCGGGCCGTTGGCGCGGCCCTGGCAAGTGCACGTCCAGTAGTGGTAGAGCGCGCCGAGGGTGAGCGGTTGACCCGCCGTCACCGCATCGGTCGCGTCGAACGCGTAGTACTGCGCCTCGCTCGGATAGTCGTAGTTGTCGCCGCGGGCGAGCAGCTTGCCGTTGACGTGGATGTCGTACTGGCCGAGCGATGAGGCGTAGATGCGGGCGCGCGTGACCGGGCTGCTCGCGAGCGCCGGGAACTGCTTGCGCGCGTACGTCCAGTCGTCGGTGGAGTCGTTGCCGGTCGTGACGCGGCGGATCCAGTTCGCGCCCGACCAGCCCTGGTCCGTCAGGCCGGTCTCGAAGTGGCCGTTCGCCGCGGGTGAGGCGGTGTCGGTCTTGTCCCACGTCTTGACCGTCCAGTCATAGGCCTCGCCGGTGGCGAGCGCCGGGCCGGCGTACGGGACGTAGGACTCCTCGGAGGAGGCGACCTTGCCGCTGTCCCACACCTGCGCGCCGGCTCTGCTCACCGTGAGCTCGTACGCGGTCTGGTCGGCGGCCGGCATCCAGCCGAACTGCGGCGCGCCCTCGACGTTCAGTGGGCGTTCCTGATCGCCGACGGTCAACTGCGTGGGTGGACCGGCCGCCTGCGCGGTCGATACGAGGCCGAGGCACAGCATGGCGGCTGCACCCGCGAACCGAAGTTTCATGGACTCCCCTCCGAATGTGATCGATTCCGATCGTTTACGGAGGTGTACTCCCTCAATCAATCAGATGTCAAGCAGAGATGAGCGCACTGTCATCATCCGCGCTTGTGATTGCCGTCGATCAGCGTCCTGGGCCGAGCGCGAACGTCGTGCTCGTCACCGGCGAGCGCCCGGTGCTGATCGACGCGGGGAGCGCGAGCGCGGCGTCCGAGGCGCGCGTTGGCGCGTTTCTGGCCGAGCACGGCTTGTCGGCGGTGGACCTGACGTGGGTCGCGCTGACGCACTTCCACGTCGACCACGCCGGCGGCGTCGCCGCGCTCGGCGCGCCGGTCGCCGCCCACGAGGCCGAGGCCGCGATGGTCAACGCGGGCGACCCGCGGGCGGGCGACCCATGGCTGGGCTTCCCGGTCACGCCGTACCGCGTCGCGCGGGCGCTGCGCGACGGTGATGTCCTCGAAGGGCTCGAGGTCGTCCACACACCCGGGCAGACGCCGGGGCACGTGGCGTACTGGCATCGCGAGGAGCGGGTGGCGATCACCGGCGACCTGCTGCAGCGAGGCGACGTCGCGTGGGTGCCGTTCGCCGGGCCATGGGCTCCGGGGGCGCTGGACCGCACGATCGCGTCGATCGAGCGCATCGCCGCGCTGGACCCGGTCATGACGATCCCTGGCCACGGGCCGCCGGTCACCGACGTTCCGGCCGCGGTGGACGACAACCTCGAACGCTACGCGCGGTTCCGGGAGGATCCGTCGCGCGCGGTGTGGCACGCGACCCGGCGTGCGCTCGTGTCGCACCTCATGATCCGTCCCCGCGACGCGGTGTCACTGGTCGCCCTGCCGTGGGTGCGACCGGCGGCATCGGCGGTGTCACTGACACCGACCGCCTTGATCGAACGGACGCTGGCCGGCCTGGCCGAACGCGGCGTGGTGGTACGCGACGGCGATGCCTTCGACGTGACGGTGCCCTACGAGGCACGCGACGGGATCTCGTCCAGCTCGTAGTACACGGGCAGTCCACGTTCTTGCGCGATTGCGACGTCCTGGTCGGCGCCGGTCGACTCGCCGGGGAGTCGCAGGACCGCGTCGCAATGCTCGAGCAGGCGCTCCGCCGTGGGGTACATGACCCGCGGCGCGAGCGGTCCGAGCGGGCTCGGCTCCCCCGCGCTGCGCAGCACCGGCAGCGCGACCCACTCGCCGATCATCGGAACGTGGCCGGCCTCGAAGATCGGCCACGCCGCCTCCTCCAGCCGGGCGAGGTTCGCGGCCATCTTCTCAGGGTCGTCACCCGTGCCGGAGCGGTACGGGCCGGCGATCAGGATCATCATGCGCTGTAGAATACGCACAACTGTGGATAAATGTGGAGAAACGTGAATGCTGCCTGCGCACCGCAAGGACTTCATCCTCGAGCGGCTGCGGCTCGACGGCCAGGTGATGGCCAAGGACGTCGCGGTGGCGCTCGGCGTGACCGAGGACAGCGTGCGCCGCGACCTGCGCGAGCTCGCCGCCGACGGGTTGTGCCAGCGCGTGTACGGCGGCGCGCTGCCGGTCTCCCCCGCGATCGCGGACTACGCCGCGCGGCAGACCGTGGCCGTGGACAACAAGGCGCGGGTGGCACGGCGGGCGATCTCGTTGATCGAGCCGGGCGCGACCGTGATTCTCGACGGCGGCACGACCACGCTCGCGATCGCGCGGTCCTTGCCCGCGGATCTGCGCGCCACGGTCGTCACCCACAGCCCGACGGTCGCCGCCGCGCTCGTCGAGCATCCGACCGTGGAGGTGTTCGTGCTCGGCGGGATGCTCTTCAAGCACTCGGCGGTGACCTGTGGCGCCGCCGCGGTGGAAGCCGCCGCCGGGGTGAACGCCGACCTCTTCTTCCTGGGCGTGACCGGTGTGCACCCGGACGCCGGGCTGACGACGGGCGACGCCGACGAGGCGGCGATGAAGCGCGCCCTGTCGCGCCGCGCCGCCGACACCTACGTGCTCGGCAGCGCCGAGAAGATCGGCGCCGCGTCGCCGTTCTCGGTGATCGGGCTCGACCAGGTCGCGGGCATCATCACCGACGCGCCGGCCGACGCGGTCGCCGGCCTCGTCGAGGCCGGCGTTCCGATCGTGGCCGCTTAGCTCCCGACGACCTTGAGCTTGACGCCGGTCGCGCGCAGCGGCTCGAGCGCCGCGGCGGGCGCGCCGTGCGCGAGCACGCTGGAGACCTCGGTGACGCGGGCGATCGCGTTCTGGCCGCGCGCTCCGAGCTTGGAGTCGTCGAGCAGCAGCACGGCCTCCTCGGACTGCGCGATCATCGCGCGCTTGACCTCGGCCTCGAGCTCGTCGGCGTCGGTCAGCACGCCGTCGCGCGTGACGCCCTTGACCGACAGGAACATGCGGTCGGCGAAGTGGCCGAGCACGGTGTGGATCGCGTACGGGCCGACGTAGGAGCGCGTCAGCGGCCGCAGCGTGCCGCCGATCCCGACCAGGTTGACATTCGGCGTCTCGCGCGAGGCGATCGCCTCCATCACCGGCAGGCTGTTCGTGATCACCGTCACGCCCAGCCCGAGCTCGACGATCTTGCGGGCGACGAAGTACGCGGTGCTGCTGGAGTCCAGGAAGATCGTCTCGCGGGGCGAGAGCATCGCGACGGCCGCCTCGGCGAGGCTCGCCTTCGCCTCGGTGGCGACCTCGACGCGCTGCGCGAACGAGTCCTCCTGCGCGGAGATCGACGGGAGCACGGCGCCGCCGTGGGTGCGCCGGGCGATGCCCTGACGCTCGAGTTCCGCGAGATCGCGACGAGCGGTCATCGGTGAGACGCCGAACCGCGACTCGACCTCGGTCACGGTGATGGCCCCGGAATCGCGCAGCAGGTCTGCGATCGCCGACCGGCGGGCCATGGCCAGCATCGGACGGTCTGAACGGCTACGGTTGATCTCGGGCTCCTTTGTGATCGTTTCGCTGGCCAGACCGTAGCTGAAACGGTCGATGGACCGGAAACGCCCCGCCCAGACGA
>NZ_KE384074.1:141448-148672 GCF_000423665.1 Solirubrobacter soli DSM 22325
CTCCGAGCCGGCGCAGCCGATCTCGAGCGGAAACCCCGTCGCGGGCGTGATCCCGACCGCGAGGCCCGCCGACTTCATCCCCGCCATCGCCGTCTACCGGCGCCACGTCCGCCGTGAGCTCGGCGCCATGCTCGGCGACGTCGGGCGATTGCGCGCCGCCGTCGCGCGTGGCGACCTGAGCGCCTCGAAGGCCGCCTGGCTGGACGCGGACGCCCACTACGAGTCGATCGGCGCCGCCTACGGCGCGTTCGGCGACCTCGACGCCGCCATCAACGGCCGCCCCGCCGGCCTCCAGGAAGGCGTGCGCTCGCGCGACTTCACCGGCCTGCACCGCGTCGAGCTGGCGCTCTGGGAGCGCCGCTCCACCCGTGACGCCGCGCCCGCCGCCGCGCGTCTGTCCCGCGACGTCGCGACGCTGCGGCGCAAGGTCGCGCGGATGAAGATCGACCCCTTCGAGTACTCGCTGCGCGCCCACGAGGTGCTCGAGGACGCGCTGCACCTCGAGCTCTCCGGCGCGGCGAGCCCATGGAGCGGCTCGGCGCTGACCGCGCTGCGCGCCAACGTCCGCGGCACCCGCGTCGTGCTCACCTCGCTGGCGCCGCTGATCGCCCGCCGCGACCCGGCGCGGCTCGCGCGCGCCCGCGCCGCGCTGGACCGGGTCGCCGCAACCGTGTCGGCGCGCGAGCTGCCGCGCTGGGACGAGGTCCCGCAGCGCGAACGCGAGCGGATCGCGGGCCTCACCGCCGCCGCGGCCGAACGCCTCGCCTACGTGCCCGAACTGGTCGACCCGCGCCCGCCCCGCCCGAAGAAGCGGGTGCTGGGATGAGCGGCGAGGGCGCGCCCGGGCGCGGCGGCGGCATGGGCGGGGGCGGCGAGGGCGCGCCCGGGCGCGGCGGCATGGGCGGCGGCGAGGGCGCGCCCGGAGGCGGCGGCATGGGCGGGGGCGGCGAGCGCGCGGGCGGGCGTGGGTGGCGCCGGCGGCAGTTCCTCGCCGGCGGGGTCGCCCTGGGCGCGGGCGCCGCGCTCGGGCGTGCGTCCGCCCGGCCCGCCGAGGCCGCGGCGCCTCGAGCGACGTCGTCGCTCGACGTACGGGTGCCGTTCGAGGGCGTACACCAGGCCGGTGTGCTCACCGAGCGACCGGCCACGGCGCTGTTCGCCGTCTTCGACGCGATCGCGCCCACTCGGGCGGAGCTCGCGGACGCGATCCGCGCCCTGTCGGAGCGTGCGCGGCGGCTGACGGCGCCGCACGCCGCCCTGCTCGGCTCGCCCGGCGACGGCCCCACGCCCGACTCCGGCGTGCTCGGGCCCAAGGTCCCGCCGGACGGCCTCACGGTCTCGATCGGCTTCGGGGCGTCGCTGTTCGACGACCGGTACGGACTGCGGGACCGCAAGCCGAGCGCGCTGACGCCGATGCCGGTCTTCCCCGACGACGCCCTCGTCGACGCCGAGACCCACGGCGACGTGTTCGTGCAGCTGTGCGCCGGCACGCAGGAGACGAGCATCAACGCGCTGCGAGACCTGATGCGCGCCACCCGCGGCGTGCTCGCCGCCCGCTACAAGATCGAGGGCTTCCTGCCCGGCGCGCGGCGCGAGCGCGGCGCGGGACGCAACCTGCTCGGCTTCAAGGACGGCACGTCCAACCCGACGGGCGAGGACGCGGAGCGGCTCGTCTGGACGCCCGAGGGCGGCACGTACGCGGTGCTGCGGATCATTCGCAATCGCGTCGAGTTCTGGGACCGCGTCGCGCTCTCCGAGCAGGAGCTGATGATCGGGCGCGACAAGGCCTCCGGCGCGCCGCTCGGCCGCGCCAGGGAGGCCGACGACCCCGGCTACGCGACGGATCCGAAGGGCGAGCGGATCCCGCTCGACGCCCACATCCGCCTCGCGCGTCCGCGCTCGCCGGAGACCGAGCACGAGCGGATCGTCCGCCGCTCCTACAACTACTCGCGCGGCATCGACGAGGCCGGCCAGCTCGACATGGGCCTCGTGTTCGTCGCGTTCAACAAGGACCCGGCGAAGCAGTTCGCCAAGGTCCAGGAGCGACTCGCGGGCGAGCCGTTGATCGACTACGTCGTCCCGACCGGCGGCGGGTACTTCTACCTGCCGCCGGGGGCCTCCAACGCCCAGGACTGGGTCGGCTCGACGCTTCTCGCCTAAGCCGCTTGCCGCAACGCGGCCAGCTCGCGCATGCGACCCAACCGGCCGAGCGCCTTGGACTCGATCTGACGCACCCGCTCGGGGGTGATGCCGAGCTGGCGGCCGATCTCGCGCAGCGGGGTCGGCTCGCCGCCGTCGATCCCGTAGCGCAGCGCCACCACTGTGCGCTCGCGGTCGGGGAGCTCCTGCAGCGCGCGCTTGAGCGTCTCCTCGCGCAGCGACACGTGCACGACGTCCTCGGGCGCGGGGCCCTCGGACGGCAGCAGGTCGCCGAACGCGGCGTCCTCGCCCTCGCCCAGCGGGCGGTCGAGCGAAGTGACCGTGCGGGCGGCGTCGCGCAGCGCGAGCAGGTCCTCCAAGGAGATCTCGGCCTCCTTGGCGATCTCCTCGTCGGTGGGGGCGCGGTCGAGCTTCAGCGACAGCGCGTTCTCCGCGCGCGCGACCTTGCGCTGCGTGCGCACGAGGTTGATCGGCAGCTTGATCGTGCGGGCCTTGGCGTCCATCCCGCGCTCGACGGCCTGGCGGATCCACCACGTGGCGTAGGTGGAGAAGCGGTAGCCGCGGCGCCAGTCGAACTTCTCGACCGCGCGGATCAGGCCGAGGATGCCCTCCTGGATCAGGTCCAGCAGGGTGAGCTCCGAGCCCTGGTACTTCTTGGCGATCGACACGACCAGGCGCAGGTTCGCGTTGATCATGCGGTCCTTGGCGCGCAGGTCGCCGCGCTCGATGCGCTTGGCGAGGTCGATCTCCTCGGCCGGCGTCAGCAGCCGGTGGCGGCCGATCTCGTTGAGGAAGAGCTGCAGTGTGTCCGTGGTGACGGTCGCGAAGGCCGCGTCGTCGATCGGCGCTTCCGGAGCATCCGCGCGCGTGCAGTCGTCGCGGAGCTCGATGTGCCGGGCGTGCAACTGCTCATAGAGGGCGGCGAGTTCCTCGTCCTCGAGCTCAAGGGCCTGCACGAGCTCGTCGACCTCCTTCAGGTCGACACAGCCGCGCTCCTCCCCTCGATCGATCAGGGCCGCGAAGGGCCCGGTGTACGCGTCACGCTCCTGTGCCATGGCTGCCTTCTTGACTCACCGCTCTAGGGCCTGAATAAACCAGCCAGAAAACTGAGTGGTCCCCGCATCCCGTCGTATCGACCGACGTCTGGAATCCGACCGTCCCGGGTAGTCCAAGACTGTGAGAGGCGCGATTCCAATGACCCGGACTCCTGACATGGTCCGCCTGCTGGATGTGGACCCCGATCTCGGGCTCCTGCTCAACGACTCCAGGCGCGACCAGGCCGAGCGCGAGCTCGTTGTCCGAACCCACAAGCTGCCCGTGGGTCCCTGGGACGTGTCGCGACTCGCGGGCGCCACGGCTGACCACGTCGGCCTTTTGATCATTGACGGCATCCTCTCACGTGAGCTCGTCGTAGCGGACCACGTGAGCGCCGAATTGCTCGGACCGGGCGATCTGGTGCGCCCCTGGCAACCGTCATCGCGCACCGGGCTGCTGCCCGTCGACGCCGTCTGGACCGTCCTGTCGCCGCTGACCGTCGCGGTGCTCGACCGCCGCTTCGCGGCCGAGATGTCCCGGTACCCGGAGATCACCGCGTCGCTGTTCGACCGGCTGAGCGAGCGCTCGCTGCGGCTCGCGACGACGCAGGCGATCTCGCAGCTCACGCGCGTGGACCGCCGGCTGAAGGCGCTCTTCTGGCATCTGGCCGAGCGGTGGGGTCGCGTCTCCGGCGACGGCGTGATCGTTCCCCTGGCGCTCACCCATCGCATTCTGGGGCAGTTGGTCGGCGCGCGTCGTCCGACCGTGTCCACCGCGCTGTCCGAGCTCGCCGAGCGCGAGGAGCTCACCCGCCGGCCGGACGGCTCATGGCTGCTGCGCGGCGACCCGCCGGACGCGGAATCGCTCGCGCGCAAGCCCGGCGTCCCCAGCCCGACCTCGCGTCCGCAGGACCTGATGCGCCCCGCGCGCAGGTTCGAGCGTGAAGAGTCAGAGCCCGAGGTCGTGACCGCGATCGAGCGGCTGCGCGAAGCACTTGAACCCGGCCAACTGCGGGAGCTCCTCGAACGCCGCCGCACCGAGCCGGAGGGCGGGCCGAACGCCGCCTGAGGCCCAGCGGAGCCCGCCGTGAAGGCGTAGGCTCCGTAAACCGGTGAGTTTGGAGCCCGCCCTGTCGGCTGCACTCGACGTCGAACCCATCCTCGACGTGCTGCCGGTGCCGTTGCTCCTCGTCGAGCCCGGCACGGCACGGATGCTGTACGCGAACGAGGCCGCGCACCGGCTGGCCGGCGGCACGCTCACCCTCGGGGTCCCGGCCGAGGAGTACCCGCGCACGTACCGCCTCTACGACGCCTCGGGGCGCGCGCTCGAGCCCGACGAGATGCCGGCCGTGCGGGCGGCACGCGGCGAGGTCCTGCACAACGTCCAGGTCGACTGGGAGACGCCGCGCGGGATCTGCACCGTGCTCGTCTCCGGGTCGACGATCTCGCTCGACGGCGGCCGCCAGGTCACCTTGGTGACTTTCGAGGACGTGACCGAGCTGGAGGGTGAGCGCCGGCGCTCGTCGCTGCTCGCCGACGAGTTGCGCGTGATGCTCGACAACGTCGCCGACGCGATCACGGTCCAGTCGCCGGACCACAAGCTGATCTACGCCAACGAGGCCGCCGCGCGCCACTACGGCATCCCCGGCGGGACGGAGCTGTCGGCGTTCGACGCCTCGGTCTACCTGCGCCGGTTCGAGGCCACCGACGAGCTCGGCCGGCCGCTTGACCTCGCGCGGCTGCCCGGGCGGCTCGCACTCGCGGGCCTCGATCCCGAGCCGGTCGTGATCCGCTCGCGGGATCTGGAGACGGGGGAGATCAAGTGGGCGCGGGTCAAGGCGACCGCGGTCCATGACCCCGACGGCGGCGTGCGGCTCGCCATCAACGTGATCGAGGACATCACCTCGCTCAAGCGCTCCGAGGAGGCCCAGCGCTTCCTGGCCGAGGCGTCGCGGCGGCTCAGCGGGTCCTCGCTGGACTACGAGCGCACGCTGGCCGCGGTGACCGAGCTGGCGGTGCCCTCGCTGGCCGACGCCTGCGCCGTCCACTTCGTCGAGGAGGAGGCGCTGCCGTCCGAGGTGGCCGAGGTGATCCGGACCGGGGCGGCGTGGCTCGAGCCCTCGCGGGTGATCGTGCCGATGACGTCGGGGCGGGTGATCGGGACGCTCACGCTGACGCTGCGCGGGCGCGTGTTCGACTCGGCCGACGTGCTCGTCGCCGAGGACTTCGGGCTGCGCGCGGGCGCGGCGGTCGAGAACGCGCGGCTGTACCGCGCGGCCTCGCTGATCGCGCGCACGCTGCAGACCTCGCTGCTCCCGCCGGTGCTCCCGGACGTCCCGGGCGCGGCGGTCGCCGCGGCGTTCCATCCCGCCGGAGAGGGGCTGGAGGTCGGCGGCGACTTCTACGACGTGTTCACGACCGGCGACGGCCAGTGGTACCTCGTGATGGGCGACGTGTCCGGCAAGGGCGCCCAGGCGGCCGCGGTCACCGCGCTGGCGCGCTACACGCTGCGGACCGCGGCCGCGCGGCGGCGCTCGCCCGCGGCGATCCTGCGCTGGGTGGGCGAGGCGATGCTCGACCAGGGCGCGACGGGCGGGCACTACTGCACGATCGCGTGCGCGCTCGTGGATCTGTCGCGCTCACCCGCGCGGCTGACGGTGTCGTGCGGCGGGCATCCGCTGCCGGCGCTGCGGCGCGCCGACGGGACGGTGGAGCCGGTGGGCGCGCCCGGGACCCTGTTGGGCCTGCTGCCGGACCCCGAGTTGCAGGACCGCAGCACCGATCTGCGGCCGGGCGACACGCTCGTGCTCTACACCGACGGGCTGACCGAGGCGCGCGCCCCGGGCCCGACGTGGGGCTTCGAGGAGCTCGCCGCCGCCGTGCGCGTCGCCCCGATGGACGGGCCGGAGAGCCTCGTCACCAGCCTCGTCGCGAGCGCGCTCGGCGACCGCGCCGCCCCGCGCGACGATCTCGCGGTGCTGGCTTTGAAACTCGACGCTTAGTCGCCGTCGGTCTTGGGGTCGCCCGTCGCGTGGTCGTCGTCGTCCTCGCGCTCTCGTCCGGTGCCGCGCTTGCGCTGCGAGGTGCCTTCGTCAGGCGTATCATCGACCTCAGGCGGCTGCTCTTCTGGATATCCGATATCCGATTCGGTGGTCTCCATTCCCGATACCTACCCACGATCGGGGATGTCGCAAGCCGGGTACGTGACGTGCCCCACGCATGCAGTTCAGCTTCCAGTTCCCACCCGCCGACGATGCCCCCGCGCAGGCCCGTGCCGCGCTGGAGGTGTTCGACCAGATCCTCTCTCCCGAGGTGCTCGAGGATCTGCAGCTCGTGGTGTCCGAGCTGGTGACCAACTCGGTCAAGTTCGGCCCCAAACGGCCGATCACGCTGGTTCTGACGGTGGCCAAGACGGGCATCGTCAGCGGTGAGGTCATCGATCAGGGCGACGGCGAGCGCGCGAAGATCGAGATGACGCCGGAGCCCACCGTCGACGGCGGCTGGGGGTTGCACCTGCTCGACCAGGTGGCGACGAGCTGGGGCGTCCGCGAGGGATCGACCCACGTGTGGTTCGAGATCGGACCACGCCGCCGCTGATATCTGCTTAGATATCCGGATATGTCGGATCGCACCGCAGTCTTCCTGCGCCTGACCACCGAGCAGGCCGACCGCCTCGACCAGGCCGCCACCGCGCTGCGCGCGCACAAGAAGGACCTGGTCGGCAACCTCGTGGATCGCTACATCGATCCCGCCGATCTCACCGCGCTGCGCGAGTGGATGACGCCAGTGCCGGCGCCGAGCCCGCGCCGTGTCACGGTCGATCTCGGGACTCCAGGGCCCGTCGTCGGCCACGCCGACTTCCGCCCCGCCGAGGTGCTCGACACCGCCGGCGCGGCGGACCTGCTGCGGGTCGACGAGGCCGCGATCGTCGAGCTCGCGACCAAGGGCGAGCTGCCCGGCCGGAAGATCGGCGACCAGTGGCGGTTCTCTCGAACCGCGCTCTTGAGCTGGCTGGGCTAGGAGTCTGTTGACG
>NZ_KE384074.1:148760-342502 GCF_000423665.1 Solirubrobacter soli DSM 22325
GTGAGCAGCGCGGGTGGCGCGAGACGCCGCGGCTGCGCCGCAGCGGGCGCACCGTTATTCGTCAACCGGCTCCTAGGACTGGTAGTCGCGCAGACCCGACCAGTACTGCTTCGCGCACCAGCGGTCGAACCGCCAGAACCCGAGCGCCACGTTGAAGCACAGCAGCAGGTAGCCCGCGAGCTGGCCGAACGCGTCACCGACGACCGGCACGAGCAGCATCAGCCCGATCAGCAGCGTGGCCCACATCAGGAACCGCCACGGAACACCCCACGTGCGGTTGCGCCGCTCCTTGTCGCCATCGCCGTTTCCCTCGGGAGGTTCCCACCTGGGGTCACTGACGAGGCCAACGAAAGGCATGCGATCGAGGCTACTCGAACGTCCCTTCGCTTACAAGGCGTTAGTTACTGCGACGCAACGAATCATGAGATGTCTAAAGACAGTGGCCGAATCTGGTGGTCTGATGAGCGCTCCGGGCGCATTCCTCGTGGCCTGACTGTTCGTCCTGAGCGGGTGTGGTGGGGCTAGTCCGCCTGTTCGGCGGTTGAGACCTCGAAGACGCCGTCGAGGTCGTCGAGGGCGGCGACCAGCTCCTAACGCGGTCCGGCCCGGCTCCAGCACGTCGGTGAACCCGTACTCGCCGGCCGCGCTCGATCAGGCGCAAGGCGCCACGATCCTCATGGCGCGAGCAGGGCGATCTTCTCCTCGGCGACGCCGGTCATCGCCTCGATGGCGAGCCGCTGCAGCGCACGGACGTCGTCGCCGACGTCGGCCTTCAGGGCTTCGATGTGCGCACGGCGCAGCTCGGCGTTGACGTTGACCTTCACGACCCCGGCGGCGACGGCGCCCAACAGGTCCTCGTCGGGCAGTCCGGACGCGCCGTGCAACACGAGCGGTGCGCTACACACCGCGGCGATCGCGCGCAGCCGGTCGAGATCGAGCCGCACCGGCTCGGGCGTGAAGCCATGGACGTTGCCGACGGCGACCGCGAGGGCGTCGACGCCGGTGCGCTCGACGAACTCCGCCGCCTCTGCCGGGTCGGTCATGCCTTCGGAGGCCGCTTCCCCGGACCGGTCCTCGTCGCCCGCCAGCGCGCCCAGCTCGGCCTCCACCCACGCGCCCGCGGCGTGCGCGCGGGCGACGACCTCCCGCGTGACCGCGACGTTCTCCTCGAACGGCAGGTGCGAGCCGTCGATCATCACCGAGCTGTAGCCGAGCGCCAGACAGGCGTCGATCTCGGCTCGATCGCGGCAGTGGTCGAGGTGGACGCCGACCGGAACGCTCGCGGCGCGGGCCGCGGCCAGAGCAGCGGCGGCGAGCAGCTCCCGCCCGACCGCGGCGTAGGAGCTGACCCCGGCGGACAACAGGACGGGTCGCCGCAACCGTTCGGCGGCGGCGACGATCGCCACCGTCGACTCCAACGTGTAGGTCGTGATCGCGGCGACGGCGCGGCCGCGCTGCAGCACGGAGGTCCCGGTGGCGAGCATGTCAGCGGAACCGTTCCACGATCTCGGCCAGCGTGTGCTCGTCGCCCACGTTGCCGGCGAAGACCACGTACGGGATGCCGACCGCGCGCGGGTCGGCCTCGGTCGGGCGGAACACGGAGATCATGCCCGGCAGCAACTGGCCCAGGACGGTCGCGCGGCGGATGCCGAGCCCGTGCACGGCGACGTCGTGCGAGGTGATGCCACCCTTGGCGATCACCCACCCGGGGCGGGCGTCAAGCGCGATCCGAACCACCTGGGTCACCGCGCGGGAGACCTCGCGGGCGGTCTCGAGCCCGCCGCAGCGCAGCGTCCGGCTGGTGTAGATGAGCACGTCATCGGTCGCGAGCGCCTCGCGCACGCGCGCGCCGATGCCCTCCGGGTCCAAGGCCTCGACGTCGAGCTCGAACTCGCGCAGCCCCGTCGTCGCCTCGACCTGGCGGGTCGTCAGCCCGACGTGCGAGCCGACGACCACGAGCCCGTGCCCGTCACCCGTGGCCACGTCGCGCAGCGGCGGCTTGGCCGGCAGCCCGGCGAGCGCCCGCACGAATGACGGCCCGGAGCGATACAGGAACCGGCGACCGGAGTCGCGGACCGCCCGGACGACCGCCTCGAGGTCCTCGTAACTCTCGGCGTTGACGACGATCCAGCCGCCCGCCGTCAGCGCATCGCAGTCGTCCGCCGAGACGCTGTGCGCGTCCTCGCCGGTCTTCTCGCGCACGAAGTCGATCAGGTTCGAGCTGCGGTAGCCGAAGGTGGCATCACGCGCGAACTCGGTCTCCCCCACCGGCACCTCGCCCGCGTAGTGGACGTCGCCGCGCGTGTACCGACCCGCCTCGAAGAAGGCCGGGACCAGGAGGACGCCGTCGTACGGCTCCGGGCTCGCGCGCCGGATCGCCGCGACCTCGGCCGCGACATGCCCGCGCAGCGTCGAGTCGCTGCGGCTCACGATCTCGACGCCGGGATCGCGCTCGAACAGTGTTCGAGCGACCCGTTCCGTCAGCTCGGCGGCCTCCGGCTCGCCCAGTGAGCGCGTGTTGGTGAGGAAGAACGTCGTCTCGCCGGCGAGATGCAACTCGTCCTCGTCGAGCGCCATGACGATCGCCACGTCATGGACGGTCTGCGACCCGGTCGGGTCGTCATCGAGGACGGCGATCGGCGGCATGGCTCAGGATCCGGCAATACCCGCCCGGACCTCGAGCTCAACGAGACCCTTGAATGTGCGCGGGTCCGATCCCGTCTCGTCGGCGATCCGCTCCAGCCGGTAGCGGACCGTGTTCGGATGCACGTGCAGCGCGGCGGCCGCCCGAGCGATGTTCAGGTCGGCCGCGGCGAAGGCGCGCACGGTCGCGGCGTCCTCGCCCGTCGCGAGCGGCTTGGCGGCGATCACGGCGCGGGTGGTCACGTCCGCTCCGACGAGGAGGCACTCGAACGCCGACAGCTCGGCGAGCGCGACGACGGGGCGCTCAGCGGTCGCGTAGGTCAGCGCCAGCGCGGCTTCGCGGTACGCCTGCGGGATGCCGGCGATCGCGCCGACGGGCAGGCTCACGCCCAAGCGGCCGACGAGACCGGCCGCGTCGGCGGCGATGATCACCACCTCGTCCTCGCGCACCGCCGCCAGCGCGCGCTCGGGCGCCTCGCCGTGCCCGACGGCGACGATGAACGGCGGGCGCGGGAGGCGCACGTGCTCGGCCGGCAGGCCCCGCAGGAGCCGCTCGATCGCGTCGCGCGCGAGCCGGCCGGACTCGGTCCGCAGCCGCGCTTCCTCGCGCAGGTATCCCTCCGCGGCGTGGGTGGTCATCAGGTCCATCGCCTCGAGCGCGGTGCGCGCCAGGTCCAGAGCACCGGCGCGGCTGAGGTGCGCGTGCTCGGCCTCCTCGGCACAGACGTCCCAATAGGCGAACAGCGCGACGCGGTAGGCGTGCAGGAAGCCGTCGAGGCTGACGCCCTGGTGGACGCGGCGGGCCGCCAGCTCGCGGATGACCGCGAGCTCTGCCCGCTCCAGGCGTCCGGCGAAGGCGCGGGCGAGCAGCCCGGCCGTCGCCGTCGCGCCCTGGACGAGATCTTCGATGACATCCTCGGGAGCGCGGGCGTACTCCGGGATCTCGGCGACGACCCGCTGGGCGATCGCGCGGCCGATCTCCTCTTGGCGGGCGGCGAGCGCGGCCTCGATCATTGGCCGATCCTACAAGGATCGGCGCGTACAGTTGGATCTCTCGCCAAGAAGCACGGCGCGGGTTGCGGGACGCTTCTGCCCATGGAACGAGCACTGATCACAGGAGCGACGTCAGGCATCGGCCGCGCCGTCGCCGAGAAACTCGCCGCCGACGGCTACGAGGTCCTCATCCACGGCCGCGACCCGGTGCGGGGCGCCGCGGTCGCGGCGGCGACGGGCGGGACGTTCATCGCCGCCGATCTCGGTGACGCCGACGACGTCCGCCGCCTCGCCGAGCAGGCCGGGGACGTGGACGTCCTCGTCAACAACGCCGGAATCTCCGTCTGGGGCCCGACGAGCGAGTTCGACCTCCCCGCCTACGACGCGATGTTCGCGTCCAACGTGCGCGCGCCGTTCATCCTCGTCGCCGCGCTCGCCCCGGGGATGGCCGAGCGCGGCCACGGCGCCATCGTCAGCGTCTCGAGCATGGCCGCACACGTGGGCATGGCCGGGGGCGCCGCCTACGGCGCGACGAAGGTCGCCCTCGAGGCGCTCACGCGCTCATGGGCGAACGAGTACGGCGAGGCGGGCGTGCGGGTCAACGCGATCGCCCCGGGGCCGGTCTACACACCGACCCCCAGCGGCCCGGCGTTCATCCGCGCGCTCGGTGAGACCACCGCGATGAAGCGCGCCTCGCAGCCCGAGGAGATCGCGGAAGTGGTGAGCTTCCTCGTCTCCCCGGCGGCGAGCTATGTCACGGGCGCGGTCCTGGCCGCGGACGGCGGCCGAACGGCGATCTGAAAGCTAAAGCCCACCTAAGGGGTCTGACCCCTTAGGTGGCGTTTAGGTTCAGACCACGAGACCGTGGCGGACGGTGTTCTCCGTCACCGCGCGGGCCTCGACGAACTGCAGCAGGTAGTCCGGGCCGCCGGCCTTCGGGCCGGTGCCCGAGAGACGCCCGCCGCCGAACGGCTGGCGGCCGACCATCGCGCCGGTGATCTCGCGATTGACGTAGAGGTTGCCGACCGGGGTGCGGTCGCTGACGTACTCGATCGTGCGGGGCGAGCGGCTGAACAGACCGCCGGTCAGCGCGAAGCGCGAGGCGTCGACGACGTCGCAGGCGTGCTCGACGCTCTGCACGGTCTCCAGCGAGAGGACCGGGCCGAAGATCTCCTCGTTGACGACGTCGTGGTCGGCCGGGAGGTCGTGGAAGATCGTCGGCGGGACGTAGAAGCCGTCCTCGCGGGTCTCGGCCTGCGCCAGCGGCGTGGCGGAGGCGATGTAGCGCTGGATCTTCTGCTGGGCGGCGACGTCGATCACCGGCGGGACGTCGGTGGCGAAGTCGGCGGCCGGGCCGACGCGCAGCGTCGTGACGGCGCCCGCCATCCGCTCGGCCAACTCGTCGGCGACCGCGGCGTGGACCAGCGCGCGGCTCGCGGCGCTGCACTTCTGGCCCGCGAACGCGAAGGCGGACTTCAGCAGCGCGGGGACGACGTCGTCGAGATCGGCGTCGGAGTCGACGATGATCGCGTTCTTGCCGCCCATCTCGGCGATGACCTTCTTGATGTGACGCTGGCCCGGGAGGACCTTCGCCGCCTGCTCGATGATCTGCAGGCCGACCGCGCAGGACCCGGTGAAGGCGAGCGTGTGGATGCGCGGGTCGGCGACCAGCGCCTTGCCCGCCTCATCGCCGCCCGGCAGCAGGTGCAGCGCGTTCAGCGGCACGCCGCCCGCGTGCAGGGCATGGACGACGGCCTGGGCGGACGCGGGGGTCTGTTCGGCGGGCTTGAGGACGACGGCGTTGCCCGCGGCCAGCGCGGCGGCGACCATGCCGCAAGCGATCGCGAGCGGGAAGTTCCACGGCGCGATCACGCCGGTGACGCCGCGGCCGACGTAGCGCAGCGCGTTGCGCTCACCCGGCAGCTGGAGCAGCTGACGGCCCTCGGCCAGCGCGAGGGCGCCCATCGCGTAGTACTCGAGGAAGTCGATCGCCTCGCAGACGTCGGCGTCGGCCTCGCCCCACGGCTTGCCGGCCTCGCGGACCGCGAGCGCGGCGAGCTCCAGGCGGCGGTTGCGCAGGACGCCTGCGGCGCGGGAGAGCGCGGCGGCGCGCTCCGCCGCGGACTTCCGCGACCACGCCTTGTGGCCGATCTCGGCGCTCGCGATCG
The DNA here is from genome assembly GCF_000423665.1 of Solirubrobacter soli DSM 22325. Classification (GTDB taxonomy): domain Bacteria; phylum Actinomycetota; class Thermoleophilia; order Solirubrobacterales; family Solirubrobacteraceae; genus Solirubrobacter; species Solirubrobacter soli. The sequence goes on from NZ_KE384074.1 coordinate 154,565, forward strand.
CGTCCTTGACGTGCTGCTCGGTCGCCTCGTGGGCGTGGGCGACGATGCGGGTCGGCTGCGAGGGATCGACGGACGCGAACTTGCGGCCGGTGACCGTCGCGTCGCCGATCAGCATCGGGACCTCGAGCGGGAGCTTGGCGTCCAGCGCGTGGAGCGCTTCAAGCGCCTCACGGCGGACGGACTCGCGGCGCAGCTCGAGGAGGGGCTCGTTGCGGAAGGTGGTCATGGTGCCTCCAGGAGCTCGGCGGTGGTGATGCCGCTGGCGTGGGCGGCGAGGAAGGAGTCGTTGGCGGTGTTCTCGAGCAGGCGGCGCACGAGGTAGGCCATGCCGGCGACGAGGTCGCCGACCGGGCAGTAGCAGCGCACGCGGCGGCCGGTGGCGGCGATCGCGGCCTGCGTGTCATCGCCCAGCCCGCGCAGGATCTGGAACTCGAGCAGGTCGTTGCCGACGTTGCGGGAGTCCGCGTAGGCCGCGGCGGCGGCGATCGAGCGCAGGTTGTGGCTGGCGATCGCGACCTTGACCGGGCCGGCGTTGTCGATCAGGACCTTGGTCAGCTTCTCGAAGTTGCGGTCGCACTCGCGGCGGTCGGTGAAGACCGGCGGCGTCCAGCCGTTCTGGGCGGCCTGGACGACCTCGTGGTCCCAGTACGCGCCCTTGACGAGGCGGATCGTGAAGGGGTGCTTGCGCGGGGTATTGCGCGCCCACGTCAGCAGCTCGTCCAGGTAGTCCGGGGAGTCGACGAGGTAGGCCTGCAGGACGATGCCGGCGGACGGGCCGTTGGCGAACTCCGGCTCGCTGAGGAGATCGAGGGTGAGCCTCGTGATCGCCTCGCGGGTGTCGAAGGACTCCATGTCGACGTGCAGGTGCGCGTTGACGTCGCGGGCGACCTGCATCAGGTGGCGCAGGCGCGGGCGGGCGCCCTCGATGCCACGCTCCGGCGCCATCGGGTTGCGCAGGAGCGGCGTGAGCGCGGAGACCTTCACCGAGAGGTTGACGTCGCGGTTCGGGTACTTCTTCGCGGCGGCCGCCAGCGCGCGGAGCGTCTCCTCGCAGCGGCGCATGTAGGCGTCGGCCTCAGTCTCGGTGACCGTGGCCTCGCCGAGCAGGTCGACGGTGGCATCGACGCCGTTCTTCCACAGGCCGGTGATCGTCGGCAGCGAGTCCTTGGCGTCGGCCCCGACGATGAAGCGCTGCGCCATCTGCTTGACGCCGGTGGCGGCGATCGCGGCGACCGGGCGGGTCGCGAACTTCTTCGCGGTGATACCCGTGGCGCGGTTGGCGAGTTTGGACTCCTCCTCGGCCTCGGCGAGCAGCTCGTGGAGGTGGCGGGTCACGTCCTGCGGCGTCGCGCACGCGGGGCGGACGTCGACGAAGCGGAAGAGCGCCGCGCGCAGCGCGGGGTCGCTCATCAGGAGTTCCTGCATGCGCCGCTCGACCCGGGCCGTCGAGACGGCACGTGGACGCGGCATCTTCGTGGCGAGATCGGTCCCGATCTGGAGGATCGGGCCCTCGAGGTCTTGGGTCAGTGCGGCCATGGCGGAAATCCTCGTTTCCGGGGGCCGCGGGTCCCAGGGGCCGGTCGTCGCGGTTATCGCGGCGGGGGTGCGACAGTTGTCGCGTTCAGCTTGAGGAGTCTCAGGCCCAGGTGCGCGAGCAGGCGGTCGTCGCCTCGTTGCAGGTCGAGTCCGGTGATCTCCTCGACGCGCTCCAGGCGGCGGTAGAGCGTCGCGCGGTGCATGTTCAGGCGCTTGGCGGCCTCGGCGACGTCGCCGCCGTGCTCGAGCAGGCCTTCGAGCGCCTCGAGCAGCTGGTCGCCGCGGCGGTGGGTGGCGAGGAGCTGGATCTGTGTCGGCGTCGCGTGGTGGGTGCGGGTCCAGAGCTCGGCGATCGGCGCCCAGCTGCCGAGCTCGTCGTACGCGGCGACGGGGCCGAGTTGCGCTCTCGCGCACAGCGCGGCGATCTCGGCCTGCTCGCGGGCTTTGGGCGCGTCAGAGAGTTGCGTAAAGGAGGACGAGATCCCGCCGTTCCTTACGTTCAGCGATCCCTTTAGCTGGGCGGGATCACGGACGAGGATGGTCAACGTGTCGCCGTGTTCCAGGTAGGCGACGTCGTGCGCGGCGCGGCTGCGTCTGAGCTTCTCCGCGTCCTGGTCGGTTCCTGCACAGACGACGACCGCGTAGGAGCCAGCGACCGGCCACCGGAGGATGGCGGCGAGGTCGGCGGCGGCGCCGGTCGCGCCGTGGAAGAGCGCCGTCAGGTGCTCGCGGGTGCGGCGCAGGCGCTCGTCGGCGGCGCGATGGCGCGCCCACAGGTTCGCGGCGACCTCCTCCCCACCGCGCTTCAGGCTCTGCTTCTCCGCGTCGGTGAGCGGATGGTCGCCGACGATGACCCAGAGGAACCCGAGCAGCACCTCCCCGTGGCGGATCGGGAGGCAGCCGCGGCGCGTCATGCCGAGCGCGTCGTTGCGCGGGAGGTCCACCAGGTCGCGCGCCCTCTGCAGCCCGAGCCCGTCGAGCCAGGCGATGACGTCCGGCGAGGTCTCGCGGGTCAGGATCGACGACCGCCGGACGGCGTCCGCCTCGTCGGGCTGCGCGCTGTGGGCGAGCAGCCGCCAGCGACGGTCCTCGACCGAGATCGGGCGCCGGATCTCGGCCTCGAGGTCATCGACGATCTCCTGCAGGTCGGCCAAGGCGAAGAATCTACGATGCGCGGATGCGGGTCGCAGTCGTGGGCGCCGGAATCTGCGGGCTGGCCGCGGGTTTCGAGCTGCAGCGCCGCGGCGCGCGCGTGACGGTCTACGAGTCCGTCGGCGTCGGGGCGGGACAGTCGCTCGGGCTCGCCCGGATCTTCCGGATCGCCCACGCGTCGCCGCTGCTGTGCGAGCTCGCGTTGGAGGCGCGGGCGGGCTGGAGAGCGTGGGAGCGCGAGTTCGGCGTGCGCCTGCTGGGCGCGGAGGGGCTCGTCGTGGTGGGCGATGAGGCCGCGGCGGGCGCGGCAGGCGAGCCGGGCGGGTCGCGCGGTGACGCCATGCGGGCGGCCGGCGCCCCCGTCGAGGCCGTCGACGACGCGCGGGCGCGGCTCCCGTTCTTCGGCTACGACTGGGGCGACGGGATCTTCGACCCGCTGGCGGGCTCGCTGCGCATCCGCCGGGCGCTCGACGCGCTCGCGTCGCGTGTTTCGGTCGAGCCGCGCACAGTCACCGACGTCGACGCGCTCGAGGCCGACGCCGTGCTCGTCTGCGCCGGGATCGGGACGCACGCACTCGTGCCGGAGCTCGACTTCCAGCTCACCTACGAGCCCCACATCCGCATCACGTACGAGCTCGGGACGAGCGCGCCGTGCGTCATCTCACCCGAGCTCTACGGCTGTCCGCTCGGCAGCACCGGCCGCTACGCGATCGGGATGCACGACCAGGGGCGACACGCGGCGGTCTCGCTGCCCGCGGTCGGGCGCGTCGAGTGCGTCTCGCCGCACGCACCGTGGCTCGACGCCCACGGCGACGGCTTCCTCGCGCTCCGCCGCGGCCGCGTCACGGCGTTCACCGGCTCGAACCTCATGAAGTTCGGCCCGCTGATCGGCGACCGGCTCGCGGTGTCGGTGCTCAGCGGCGAGATCCACGCGGATCTACGATCCCGCGCCGATTAGCACCGCGCCGGTGACGGCCAGCAGGATGCCGAAGTACTGGACGCCGTTGAGCTTCTCGCCGAGGAAGGCGACCGAGAGCAGCGCGACGATGGCCGGGTACAGGCCGATGATCGGGACGACGGCGCTCGCCTTGCCGTTCTGGAGCGCGAGGTAGAAGGTGATCATCCCGGTGCCTCCCGAGATGGCGCTGATCACGGCGATCCAGAGCGCGCTGGGCGACCAGGAGGTCGTGCGCTGGCCGAGTGCGATCGCGACCAGGCCGACGAGCGTGGTGACGACGCCGAAGACGATCGCCGCCTGGACCGACGTCGTGTGGTCGAGGGCGATCTTGCCGAAGAACGACCACCCGGTCCATAGCGCGACGGTGATCAAGGTGTAGGCGAGCCAGGCCACGGCCGAGCAGTATGAATGGCCAGGCGCGGGGGATCCGCCTCAGGCGGGCGCTGTCGGAGCCGAAGACGTGGGTGTGCGCCTCACGCTCCTGCTCGCATTCGCCGCTCTTGCGCTGCCCGCGACCGCCCGGGCCGATGACGCCATCATCGTCAAGCGCGTGCCCGGCCTGGACCGGGCGGAGCGCGCCGCCGTGCGCGCCGATGCCGACGTCACGCTCGACGCCAAGCTCACGCTGCCGGACACGGAGGTCGTCGTCGCCGAGCCCGGTGAGCTCGACGCGGCGCTCGACGCGTTGAACGCCAATCCGGACGTGCTCTACGCCGAGCCGGACCTGCCGGTCGCGCCCGCGTCCCACGACGCGCTGTTCGGCAACCAGTGGGGCCTGAACAACACGGGGCAGACGATCGGGACGGTCGGGACGCCCGACGCGGACATCGACGCGCCTGAGGCGTGGCTGAAGAGCCGCGGCGCGGGGGCGACCGTGGCGGTCGTCGACACCGGCGCCGAGGTCACCCACCCGGACCTCGCGGGCCAGTGGACCGGCAACCCGGGCGAGCGCGGCGGCGGCAAGGAGACCAACGGCGCCGACGACGACGGCAACGGGTTCGTCGACGACTGGCAGGGCTGGGACTTCGTCCACAACGACAACTCGCAGGAGACCGAGGGGAACTTCCACTCCACGCACGTGTCGGGGACGATCGCGGCGCTGACCGACAACGGCCCCGGCGTCGCGGGCGTGGCGCCGGACGCGAAGGTCGTCCCGATCAAGATCTTCGGGCCGTCCGGCTCGACCGCGTCCTCGAGCATGATCGCGGAGGCCTTCGACTATGCGGGCGACCTGGGCGTGGACGTGGTCAACGCGTCGCTGGGCGGGGCTGGGACGTCGTGGACCGTGACCAGCGCGATGCTGGACCATCCGAACACGCTGTACGTGGTCTCGGCCGGCAATAGCGCCGACGACGCCAACTTCTACATGCCGTGCAACTCGCCGGCGCTGAACCTCGTGTGCGTGGCCTCGAGCGACAACCGCGACCTGCGCTCGGACTTCTCGAACGTGAGCGCGACCGTCGTCGACCTGTTCGCGCCGGGCTCCTACGTCCTCTCGACGGGCCTCAACGGCGGCTACACGTTCGCGAACGGCACCTCGATGGCCGCGCCGCACGTCAGCGGCGTCGCCGCGCTGCTGGCGGCGGACGAGCCGGACGCGACGGTGGCGCAGATCAAGGCCGCGCTGCTGTCGTCGGTGGACGTCAAGGCCGCGTTCAGCGGACTCGCGTCGACCGGCGGGCGCCTGAACGCCGCGGCCGCGCTGAACGCGCTGGAGGCCGCCGTCGCGCCGACCCCGACGCCCACGCCCACCCCCACGGCCACGCCTGAGCCGACGGCGACCTCGACGCCCACGCCGACGCCCACGCCCGAGCCGACGGCGACCTCCACGCCCACGCCGACGCCTGAGCCGACGGCGACCTCGACGCCGACGCCCACGCCGACGTCCACGCCGACGCCCACGCCGACGCCCACGCCCACGGCGAGCCCTTCCCCCACGCCCACCCCGGTCAAGACGCCGACGCCCACGCCGACCGCGACGCCCGTCACGACCCCCGCCCCCACGCCCGCCCCGCCGGTCGCCACGCCCACGCCCGCCCCCACCGCCGGCCCGCCCGCGCCCAGGAAGCCGCGCGTCTCGCGGCCGAAGATCACCGGGACGGTCACCACCAAGCAGGCCGCGAAGGTCACCTACACGCTCACCGAGGACGCGACGGTCACCTACACCATCCGCTGCGCCGGCTCGAAGGCGTGCGCCAGCACCCGCCCGGCCCGCGCGTCGCAGACCGCGAAGGCCGGAAACCGGTCCTTCGAGCTCACGCGCCGGCAGGGCGGGAAGCTCCTGCCCGCGGGCAAGTACACGCTCACGCTGAGCGCCGGAGACTCCTCCGCCGGCGCCGCCTTCACGGTGAAGTAGCCGCCGCGGCGGCTATTTTGGCCGCTGTTGTTGTCTGATCGCCGGACCCTGATCATCGCCCTCGCGGCGCTCGTGTGCGGGGCCGTGTCGGCGTACGTCGGCGCGACCAGCGAGCGCGCCGACAGCCCGATCGCCTGGGCGATCGCCGGCCCGGCGATCGGCCTGAACTTCATCGCCACCGGGCTCTACGCGTGGCGCCGGCTGCCCGACAACCGAACCGGGCTGCTGATGGTCGCGCTCGGGTTCGCGTGGCTGAACTCGACGCTCGCCAACGCGAACGCCGACCTCGTCCACGAGTACGCGGGCGTCACCGGCGGCCTGTGGGGCGCGGTCTTCCTGCACCTCGGGATCGGCTTCCCGCGCGGTCGCGTGACGACGCCGCTGGACAAGGGGATCGTCGCCGCCGGCTACGTGATCTTCCCGCTCGCGTTCCTCCCCGGCCGCGTGGTCGGCGCGGTGCTCTACGCGGCGCTGCTGATCGTCGTGCTGTTCCGCAGCGCGCACAACTGGCGTCACGCGGACATGTTCGAACGCATCCAGCTGGCGCCCGCCTACACGTTCGCGCTGGCCACGTTCGCGCTGGCCACGATCTCCCAGGCCGCCGACAGCGCCGTGCTCGGGTGGGCGACGCTGGCGACGACGTTCCTGATGCCGTTCGCCTTCATCGTCGGGCTCACCCGCAGCCGGATCAGCCACCTGGACGCCGAGTTGCACGTGCGCATGGAGGAGCTGCGGGCGTCCCGGGCGCGGCTCGTGCAGGCGGGCGACGCGGCGCGCCGCAAGCTGGAACGCGACCTGCACGACGGGGCGCAGTCGCGGCTCGTGGCGTTGTCGCTGACGTTGCGGATGGCGCGCAAGCGGGCGGACGACCCGGAGCTGGTCGAGTTGCTGGACCGCGCGCAGGACGAGCTCAAGACGAGCCTGGCGGAGCTGCGCGAGCTGGCGCGCGGCATCCATCCCGCGGTGCTGACGGAGCGGGGCCTCGAGGCCGCGGTGCAGACGCTCGTGCAGCGCGCACCGGTGCCGGTGACGGTCGAGGCGGAGAGCGCCGGACGGCTCCCGGAGCCGGTCGAGAGCGCGGCGTACTTCGTCGTCTCGGAGGGACTGGCGAACGTCGCCAAGTACGCACAAGCCACGCAGGCTTCGGTGGCGGTGCGGCGCGAGGACGGGAGAGTGACGATCGAGGTGGCCGACGACGGCGTCGGCGGAGCCGATACGGCGAACGGCTCAGGTCTGCGAGGGCTGGCCGACCGCGTAGCGGCGCTGGATGGCACCCTCACCCTGGAGAGCCCGGCCGGCCGCGGAACGCAGCTGAGGGCCGAGATCCCTATGTAGTGGGGGGCGGTTCGTCTCCGCTGGCTCGATCCCCGGTGTGGCGGATGCGCTTCATGCCCTCTATGACTGCGGCGCCCCTGGAAACTCATCGGACTTTGACGAGAAATTTCTGGAGCGTCTGCGTGGTGAGCGTCGGGGCGTAGTCCAGCGGCTGCCCTGCGACGGCTTCCAGGCCCGGATGGCGGTCGAGCAGCACGTCCAGCGCGACCCGCGCCTCGAGCCGCGCGAGCGGCGCCCCGAGGCAGAAGTGCGTCCAACGACCGAACGCGAGGTGGTCCTGCTTCGGGCGGTCCAGGTCGAACGCTCGCGGGTCCTCGAAACGCGTCGGGTCGTGATTGGCGGCCGCGAAGAGCACGTGGACGATGTCACCGTCCACAATCGTCTCGCCGCCGAGCTGCACCGACCTCGTCGCCCGGCGGAACAGGCCCTTGCTGGACCCGCGCCGGCGCAGCGTCTCCTCGACGGCGACGGGCACGAGCGAGCGGTCCGCCCGCACGCGTTCCCACCGTGAGCGGTCCTGCAGCAGGTAGCCGACCATGTGGGCGATCAGGTTCGCGGTCGTGTCGTTGCCGGCGATCACCAGCTCGAGCGCGAGGGTGATCGCGTCGTCGTCGGCGAGGTCGAGCGCCGCGAGCGCGGAGATGACATCGTCGCGCGGCGTCGCCCGGCGCTCCTCGATCAGCGCGCGGGTGCGGTCCATGACGGCGTGCATGCGGGCGATCCGCTCCGGGTCTCCCCCGTCCTCGTCCCCCGCCGGGGTCGCGAGGACGAGGAAGTCCTCCGTCCATTGCCGCAGCGCCGGGCCCTCGTGGGGCTCGAACCCGAGGATCTTCGTGATCACCCGCAACGGCAGCGCGTTGGCGTACTCGGCCATCAGGTCCGTTTGCAACGCGTTTGCCAATTCCGCGCACGTTTGCGCGATGAATGGCTCCATTTCAGCCACTCTTCGCGGCGTGAATGCTCGTTGCATGCGTTTGCGCAGCGCGGTGTGCTCGGGTGGGTCCTTGGCGACGAGCATCCGCGGGCGCGGGAAGCCGCGCAGGGCGAACGCGTCGGCCGAGGAGAACGTCGCGGTGTCGCGCAGCACGGCGAGCACCTCGTCGTAGCCGGTGACCGACCACATGCCGAGCCGGTCGTCATAGAAGACCGGCGGGCGCTCGGCCCAAGCCGGGTACGGGTCGCGGAGCTGCTCCGGCGAGAGCGGCTCGTAGGGGCAGGCGGTCATGGCTTGCGCGAGAGCCGGGCGAGCGTCACCGCGATCAGCAGCGCCGCGCCGTTGAACACCTGCTGCACGAACGGCTGCGCGCCTTCCTGCTGCAGCCCCGTGATGCCAGTCGCGACGAGGTAGACCGCGATCAGCGTGCCGATCGCGTTGAAGCGGCCTGGGCGGATCGACGTCGCGCCGAGGAACGCACCGGCGAACGCGGGCAGCAGCGAGCCGAGCCCGACGGTCGGCGACGACGCGCCGAGGATCATCACGCTCAGGCAGCCGGAGAGCGCGGCCAGGAGCGCGGCGAAGACGAACGCCTGGACCGTCCGCCGCTCCGTCCGCACGCCGGCGAGCAGCGCGGCGCGCTCGTTGCCGCCGGTGGCGTAGCACTCGCGACCCCACGGCGTGTACTCGAGCGCGAGCCACAGCACCGCGGTGGCCGCCAGCACGTAGACGAACGGGAGCGGGACGCCGAGGATCGCGTTGCGGCCGAGGTCCGTGAACAGGGCCGGCAACGCGCCCGTGATCGTCACGTCCTTGGTCAGCGACTGCGTGAGGCCGAGCACGAGGATGCCGACCCCGAGCGTCGCCACGAACGAGTTCAGCTTGACCTTGGCCACGAGCACGCCGTTGACGAGGCCGACGAGCGCGCCCGCGGCGAGCACGACGACGATGGCGAGCACCGGCGCCACGCCTTCGTTGACGATCAGGTGCGCGCAGAGACCCTGCGCCAACCCGAACTGGTAGCCGACCGAGATGTCGAACTGGCCGACGACCAGCGGCAGCATCGCGGCCAGCGCGAGCAGCGCGACCGTGGCCTGCGTGGACGCGATCGTCTGCGCGTTCGCGCCGGTCGCGAAGACGGCGGGGTTGAGCACGCTGAACAGCGCGACGATCGCCGCGAACACCACGATCAACGCGTACTTCTGGCCCGCGGCGCGGCTGACGCGCCGCCAGCGCCCGGTCTCGGGCCGAACGAGAATGGCCGTGCTCACGGCGTGACCTCCGATCCATAGGCGGCGCGCGCGAGGCGCTCCGCGGTGAGTTGCTCGCGCGAGAGCTCGTCGGCGACCCGCCCGTGACGCATGACGAGCGCGCGATCCGCGACCGCGGCGATCTCCTCGAAGTCCGTCGAGGCCAGCACGACCGCCGCCCCGTCCCCCGCGCACTCGCGCAGGAAGCCGTGCAGCTGCAGCCGCGACCCGACATCCACGCCCGCGGTCGGGTCGTCGAGCACGAGCAGCCGCGGCTTGCCGCGCAGCGCCCGCGCGAAGATCACCTTCTGCTGGTTGCCGCCGCTCAGCGCGGAGAGCGGCTGCTCGACGGCGCCGCGCGGGCGCACGTCGAAACGCTTCGACAGCGTCTCGGCCTGCGCGTGCTCGCCTCGCCAGGGCCGCCGGGCGAGGAACAGGTTCTCGCGCACGGACAGATCCGCGACCGCACCCTCGCGGACGCGGTCGCCGGGGACGTAGGCGACGCCCGCCCGGGAGAGGGCGAACGGATCGCCGAGGGGGAGCGGGCGGCCGAACAGGGCCGCGGTGGGCGGCGGGGCGGCGCGGGTGGGCAACGAGGCCGCGGCGGCGGCGACCGGCGCGGCGGCGGCGAGCGCCGGCGGGGCCGCCGGCGCGGCGGCGGCGACCGGCGCGGCGGCGGCGAGCGCCGGCGGGGCCGCGGGGCGCGTGGCGCGTAGCGGCTTCGTTGCTCCGCCCAGGAGGCGGGCGACGTCGCGGGAGCCCGAGCCGATCAGGCCGCAGATGCCGAGGATCTCGCCCGCGCGGACGTCGAACGCCACCGGGCCCGACACCCGCAGCGCGACGTCGCCCAACGGGCGCGCCTCGGTCGGCGGGGTCTCGAGCGCGTCGCCGAGGATCCAGCCGACGAGCTCGTCGTGTGACGTCGACGCGACGTCGGCCGTGGCCACGCGGCGGCCGTCGCGCAGGACGGTCACGCGGTCGGCCAGGTCGAAGACCTCTTCCAGCCGGTGGGTGACGTAGATGTAGGCGACGCCGGTGTTGCGGGCCGCGCGCAGCGACGCCGCGAGCCGCGCCATCTCCGGGGCGGGCAGCGAGGAGGAGACCTCGTCGAGGACGATCGCGCCCGCGCCGGCGCTCACCGCCCGCGTGACGGCGACCATGACCTTCTGATCCTGCGCGAGCGTGCCGACCAGTGCGTCGGACGAGACATCGACGCCGACGTCGGCCAGCAACGCGGCCACGCGGCGGCGGGTCGCGCTGAACGAGATCAGCCCGTGGCGGCGCTCGTAGCCCAGCTCCAGAGCGATGTTCTCGGCCACGCTGAGCTCGTCGATCAGGCCGAGGTCCTGGTGGACGAACGCCAGGCCGGCGTGCGCGTCGACCGAGCCGGCGTCGCGGGCGACGACGCCCGCGAGCACCTTGATCAGCGTCGACTTGCCCGCGCCGTTCTCGCCCAGCAGCGCGTGGATCTCCCCGCGCCGCAGGGTCAGCGAGACGTCGTCCAGGGCCCGCGCGCCGCCGAAGGACTTCGACAGCCCGCGGATCTCCAGCGCGGTGGTCACCGCCCCCAGAGCTCCTTGTAGGCGGCCTGGTAGTCGACGTCGCCCGTCCAGCCCTTGCCCGACGGCACGTTGGACTTGTCGAAGAGCCGCTGCGGGAGCACCGCGTTCTCGACCGGCGAGCCGGCCATGTGGCGGACGAGCAGGTCGACCGCCGCCCAGCCGCCCCACGGCGGGACCGTGGCGAGGTCGACGGCCTGGCCGCCGTTCTGGACGCCCTCGATGCCGTTCGGGTCACCCTCGGCGCCGACCATCTTCACCCGCCCCGACGCGCCCGCCGACCGGATGCCCTGGCCCGCGAAGATGCCACTCGAGTCGAACGGCGCGACGACGTAGGTCACGTCCGGATGCCGTTGGAGCGCCGAGGTCACCGCGCCCGCCAGCTGCGACGCCATCGTGCCGATGTTGAAGTCGACGGTGTCGACGACCGTGCAGCCGGAGCAGGCGGCCTTGAGCTCGTCCGTCAGCGCGGCGTTGCGCTTGACCAGTTCCGGGAACGCCTTCTCCTGCAGCATCAGGACCTTGGCCTTGCCGCCGGAGTCCTTGATGATCCAGTCGGCGAGGATCTTGCCGCCCTCGGCGTGGTCGGTCGACGCGTAGCCGTCGACGGCGGTCGGCCCGAGCTTGGGGATGAACGTCGACACGACCGGGATGCCGGCGGCCTTGGCCTTCGCCAGGGCGCCCGCGACCAGCGCCGGGTCGACGGCGAGCAGCACGATGCCATCCGCCTTGGCGGTCACGGCCTGCTGGATCGCGCTGCTCCACGTGGCGGGGTCGCCCTTGCCGTCGGCGACGGTGACGTTCCAGCCCAGCGCCTTGCCCGCCTCCTGCACCCCGATGCCACCCTGCACGCACCCGTAGCCCTGCGAGCTGCAGGTGATCGCGACGATCTTCTTGCCTGCGGGCGCCCGCACCGCGGCGCCCGGGGCGGCGAACTTCTGTACCGGCGCCATCGCGCCGCTGACGGTGTCCGTGACGGTGGCGCTCGCGCCACCCGCGGCCGGCGCTCCCCCGCCGGACTCCGCCGGCGTCGAGGACCCGCACGCGGCCAGGGTCAGCCCAGCCGCCAGCACGGCGACGAATCCACGCATGATCTCTCTCCTCTGTGTTGCGAGTTAGGCGATGACGGGTGCGCGCAGGCGCGCCGCGAGGTCGTCGACGAGCGCGCCGAGGTCCCCCAGCGACGGCGCGGTGCCGAAGACGTAGAAGTCCGGGCGGGCGATCGAGACCTCGATGCCACGCGCGGCGAAGTGGTCGGCGTACTCCCCGCCGACCTCGGCGAAGACGACCCCGAGCGACTCGAGGAACGCGACCTGACGCGAGCTCAACACGCTCCGCGGATCGCCGGCGGTCGAGAGCACCTGCCAGCGGCCGGCGGCGTCGAACGCGCGGTCGAAGAGCTCGCCGTCGACCCGCCCCTGCAGCGACAGCTCGCCCGCGCCCGCGGTGTCGGCGATGACGCCGTGCCGGACCTGCGGGAACTCAGGGAGCGGCGGCCGGAAGCCCGCGCGGAACCGAGCGTCGCGCTCGGCGGCCGCGACCGGATCGGTGATGCACGGCACGCGACCGGCCTCGAGCGAGATCACGGTCCAGTCCGTCACGTACGGGCGCAACTCCTCTTCGTACGAATCGAGGAGGGCGTCCGCCGCCAGCCCGCGCAGCACGAGGTCGAGCTTCCACACGAGGTTCTTGGCATCGCGCATCCCGCTGCACATGCCCTGGCCCATGAACGGAGGCATCGTGTGCGCGGCGTCGCCGATCAGGAACGTCCGCCCGCGCCGCCACTGCTCGGCGGTGCGCGCCTCGAACGTGTAGACGAGCTGCCGCACGATCTCGACGTCGTCCGGCCCGAGCCCGAGGTCGCCGAGCAACCGCCACGCGGTCTCCGGCCGCTGCATCTCCTCGACCGTCTCCCCCGGCAGCAGCGCCCACTCCCAGCGGCGGTGGCGCTTGCCCAGCGGCAGCACGGTGATCGGCCGCGCGGGATCGCAGATCTGGCCGCAGTCGAAGTCGAAGGTCAAGTCCCGCTTCATCCGCGCGTCGACGTCGAGCCACTGCTCGTTGAAGCCCAGGTCGGTGCGCTCGATGCCGAGCCAGCGGCGGACCGTGGAGGACGCGCCGTCGGCGCCGACCAGGTAGCGCCCGCGGAGCACCCGCTCCTCATCCGTGACCACCGGCCGGGCCTGCCCGGGGACGAGCACGGTCTTGCGCACCACCACCTCGACGTGGTCGTCGTGCTCGGAGAAGGCGATCGCCTCCCAGCCGGCCAGCACCTCGACACGCGGGTCCGAACGCACCCGCGATGCCAGTGCATCCTCGAGCACCGGCTGGTACTGCATGTAGTCGGAGTTGTAGCCGGAGACCGCCTTCGCGCCCCAGTCGAACTCCATCAGGGTCTCGCCGTCCCCGTTCACCCACACGTAGTCGAGCGTGGGGTACGAGTCCGCGAGCACGGGTCCCTCGCAGTCCAGGGACTGCAGGATGCGCACGATCTCGTGGTCGATGTGACCCGCGCGCGGCAGGCCGTACAGCCCGGCATGACGCTCGATCACGGCGACCGAGCGCCCGGCCTGCGCGGTCAGCGCGGCCATCGTCAGGCCGACCGGGCCGAGCCCGACCTGCACGACGTCATAGATCATCGGTCTCTCTCCATTCCAGCCGCTCTCTCAACAGCTCCACCGCCGCGTCCCAGACGCGCCGGGTGTCCTCCTCGGGTCGCTGATACGGCCCGCCTGACGGCCCGTCGCCGAGCAGCGCGCGGACCTCAGCCGGGTCCGAAACGCCCGCGAAGGCGACGACGTCCTTGCGCCCCGCCGGGATCTCCACGCCCGGCAGCCGCACGGCGGCGAAGTTCTCGACCCACGACGCGTGCCCGACGTCGTCGATCCCGCCCGCCAGCCCCCAGATCGCCGGATCGATCAGCCACGAGTGGAAGCGGACCTGCTCGTACTCGGAGGCCAATCGGGCAGCGACGAGGTTCCCGCCGTGCCCGTTGACCAGCAGTATCCGCCCGAAGCCCTGTGCGAGCAGCGACTCGATCACCTCGCGGATCACGGCGAGATAGGTCTCCTCGCGCAGCGTGATCGTGCCCGGGTAGGCCATGAACCCCGGCGTCAGGCCGAACGGCAGCGCCGGCAGGACCGGGATGCCGAGCGGCGCGGCAGCCTCGGCGGCCGCGAGCTCGCAGAGGATCGCGTCCGTGCCGAGCGAGAGCCGCCCGTGCTGCTCGGTCGAGCCGAGCGGGACGAGCACGCGGTCGTCGGTCCGCAGGTACGCCTCGACCTGCTCCCAGTGGGCGTCCCAGAGCCTCATGCCGCCACCCGCGCCATCCGCAGCCGCGCGGTGATCGCGTGGCCGTGCATCTCCTCGGCGTCGCAGATCGCGGCCACGACGGGAGCGATCCGCGCCGTGCCCTCGTCGGTGAGCCGCTGGTAGGTCAGCGTCTTGAGGAACTTGCCGACCCAGAGGCCGCCGGTGTAGCGGGCGGCGCGCTCGGTCGGCAGCACGTGGTTGACCCCGATCGCCTTGTCGCCGTACGCGACCGTGGCGCGTTCGCCGACGAACAGCGAGCCGTAGTTGGTCAGCACCCGCTCGAAGAACGCGTCGTCGCGGGTCTGGACCTCGAGGTGCTCGGGCGCATACCGATCGCTGACGCGTGCCATCTCGGCGTGGTCGGCGCAGATGACGATCTCGCCGCGCGAGTGCCACGCCGCCCCCGCCACGTCAGCGGTCGGCCACGTCTCCAGCCAGCGCTCGACCGCCGCGCGCACGGCGACGCCGAAGTCGCGCGAGTCGGTCACGAGGATCGCGGGCGACGTCGGCCCGTGCTCGGCCTGGCCCAGCAGGTCGGCCGCGACCAGCTCGGGGTCCGCGGAGTCGTCCGCGAGCACAAGGATCTCCGAGGGACCGGCGATCAGGTCGATGCCGACCGGGCCGAACAGCTGGCGCTTGGCCTCGGCCACGTAGGCGTTGCCGGGCCCGACGATCATGTCGACGGGCTCGAGCCCTTCGATCCCGAACGCCAGCGCGGCGAGCGCCTGGACGCCGCCGAAGCACCACACCTCGTCGGCGCCCGACGCGAGCATCGCGTACAGCTGCGGCGGGTGGATGCCGATGCCGTTGCGGGGCGGCGCGCAGGCGACCACACGACGCACGCCCGCGACCTTCGGCACCGCCACGGTCATGATCGACGACCCGATCAGCGGATACTTGCCGCCCGGCGAGTAGGAGCCGACGGCGTTCACCGGCACATGGCGATGCCCGAGCGTGACGCCCGGAAGCGTCTCGACCTCCAGGTCGGTCAGCGTCGCCCGCTGCGCGGCCGCGAAGCCACGGACCTGGGCCAACGCGTCATCGATGTGCTCACGCAGCGTGGCGTCGATCTCGGGGGCGGTGCCGACGCGCAACGACGCGGGCGACCAGCCGTCGAGCCGTTCGCTGTAGCGGCGCACCGCGCGCTCGCCTTCGCGCTCGACCGCGAGCAGGATCTCCGAGACGGTGTCACGCACGTTCTGCGTGACCGCCTCGGGCGCCGGCGCGGCGCGCTTGAGATAGTCCATGTCAACTCCTCACTGAGCGGTGTAGCCGCCGTCGACGACGAGGCTCGTCCCGGTGATCAACGAAGCCGCGGGAGAGCACAGGAACAGGACGGCGCCGGTGACGTCCTCGGGCTCGCCGATGCGGCCGAGCGGGATCGCCGCCTCGGTCGCGCGCTCGAAGGCCCCGTCGGCGAAGAACGGCGCGGTCATCGGCGTCCGGATGTAGGTGGGCGCGACCGCGTTGACACGCACGCCGGCCGGTGCCAGCTCGACCGCCAGCGCCTTCGTCAGCCCTTCGATCGCGTGCTTGGACGCGCAGTAGACGGTGCGGTTCGGCGCGCCGACGTGTCCCATCTGCGAGCTGACGAAGACGATCGAGCCGTGCCGGCGCTCGACCATCCCGCGAGCGACGGCCTGCGCGGTGAAGAACGCCGCGCGCAGGTTGAGCTCCACGACGCGGTCGAACGTGTCGGGCGCGACGTCGAGGAACGGCTCCGGGACGTTCGTGCCGGCGCTGACGACGAGGACGTCGGCATCGGGCAGCGAGGCGAGCGCCGCCCGGTCGGTGACATCGCACGGCAAGCCGCGGCAGCCGTCCAGCGACGCGAGGTCGCTCGCGGTCCGCGCGACCGCGGTGACCTCGGCGCCCGCCGCGGCGAAGGCCGCCGCGATGTCGCGCCCCAGGCCGCGCCCGGCGCCGGTGACGATGGCGCGCGTCATCACACGGGGACCGGGACCGCCAGCGGCGTGAAGGCGTCGACGAACTCGGCCGGCGGCGCCGGGTTGCCCCAGCGGTTGACGGTCAGCGGCTCGTCCGGCCAGACGCGCGGCTCGTAGGCCGCCTCGTCCTCGATCCGCTGGATGCCGGCCGAGCACTCGACCACGGCGCCGTCGCCGTCGCGGTAGTAGCAGAAGTAGTTGTCGCCGATGCCGTGGTGGCCGGGGCCCCAGAGGAACGTGCGACCGTGCTGGAGCAGATGGTCGCCGATGCGCGCGAACGTGCCGAAGGCGTCGAACTGCCACGCGTAGTGGTGCAGGGCGTCGACGTCGGCGCCGATCACGGACACACCGTGGTGCTCGTCGCTCGCGCGCAGCCAGGACACGGCGTCATCGGCGCGATCCGACAGGCGCAGTCCGAGGACGTCGACGAGGCACGCTTCGAGCTCGTCCTTGCGGGTCGACTTGACCGTGACGTGCTCGAACTTGAGCGGCCGCGGCGCGACGCTGTCGTAGTGCCGCGGCTGGTCGTGCGCCATGCCGTGCAGGACCTCGATCACGTGCCCGCCGGGCGCCACGAACCGGAAGGCGTCGGCGACACCCGCCGAGCCGCGCTCCACCACATCGACGCGCGCCTCGATCGCGGCGAACGACGAAGCGTCGACCTCGAACGCGATGTGGTCCAGCGCGGCCGCGCCACCCGCGTGCAGCGAGAGCTCGTGGTGGCGCTCGTTGCAGGTCAGGTACGCGATGTCATCGGCACGCTCGGACACCCGCAGGCCGAGGATCCGCTCTGCGAACGCGACGCTCGCGTCCAGGTCCGGCACCTGCAGGCCGACGTGGGCGACGCGCAGCATCACGCCTCCACGGCGACGAGCGCCGCGACCGGGTTGCGCAAGGTCCCGAGACCCTCGATCTCGATCTCGACCACGTCGCCGTCCTGCAGGAGGACCTGCGGCGAACGGGAGATCCCGACGCCCGCGGGCGTGCCGGTGGCGATGATGTCGCCGACCTCGAGCGTCATCAGGCTGGAGACGAACGCGATCGTCTCGGCGACCCCGAAGATCATCTGGCTCGTGTGGCCGTCCTGGACGGTGACGCCGTTCACGCGAGCGCGGATCGCGAGGTCCTGCAGGTCGCCGGCCTCATCCAACGTGACCAGTGCGGGCCCGCAGGGCGCGAACGTGTCGATCGCCTTGCCCGCCGTCCACTGCGACGTCGCGTGCTGGACGTCGCGCGCGGTCACGTCGTTGAAGACCATCGCGCCCGCGATGTGCTCCAGGGCGTCCGATTCGGCGATGTCCTTGCCACGCCGCCCGATCACGACCGCCAGCTCGGCCTCGTAGTCGATCAGCTCGCCGCGCGACGGCAGCACGATCGGGGCTGTCGGACCGGTCAAGGAGTTGCGGAACTTCGCGAACAGCAGCGGCGCCTTCGGCAGCGCCAGGCCGGACTCGGCGGCGTGATCGCGGTAGTTCAGCCCGAGGCAGATGATCTTGTCGGGGTCGGTGACGGGAGCCAGCAGCTCGACCTCGTCCACCGCGCCCACCCGCTCGCGCGGCGCGATCGACCCGGCTTCCAACGCCGCCCGGGTCGTCGCGAACCCCGTGTCGTAGACGTCGGCGCCCACGACGATCCCAGAGCGGCCAAGGCCGTTCCTCTGGTACGTGACCAGTCGCATCTCTCTCCTTCGTCAGGGCCGGCGAGGAAGGTGCCGGCGACAGGAAACAGCTTCGCGGCGCAACGCACCGAAGTCCAAGACCTTTGCCGCGCCGATCAATACGATCGCGACATGGATGCTGAGCCGACCGGCCAGCTCGACCTCGATCTGCGCAAGCTCCGCTACTTCGTCGCGGTCGCCGAGGAGCTGCACTTCGGGCGTGCGGCCGAGAGGCTCTTCCTCGCCCAGCCGGTCCTGAGCCGCCAGATCCAGAAGCTCGAGCAGGAGCTCGGCGTGACGCTGTTCGAGCGCACCAGCCGCAACGTCGCGCTGACCAGCGCCGGCCGCCAGCTCGTCGACGAGGCGCGCCCGCTGCTCGCGGCGGGCGAGGCCGCGCGCCGCCGTGTGCGCCAGGCGGCCGAGGCGCGCCCGACGCTCACCGTGGGCTTCTTCATCGGCGACGCCACCGTCACCCGCGCGATCCGCCGGTTCCGCGAGCGCCGTCCCGACGTCACCACCCAGGTCCGGCGGAT
The DNA here is from genome assembly GCF_000423665.1 of Solirubrobacter soli DSM 22325. Lineage (GTDB taxonomy): Bacteria > Actinomycetota > Thermoleophilia > Solirubrobacterales > Solirubrobacteraceae > Solirubrobacter > Solirubrobacter soli. The sequence goes on from NZ_KE384074.1 coordinate 173,093, forward strand.
CTACTGGTCAGACCAGGCGCAGGTGCTGATCGACGGCGCCGCCGACGTCGCCTTCGTGCACCTCCCGATCGACGAGCGCGGGCTCGAGCTGGTGCCGCTCTACGCCGAGGAGCGCGTCGCGCTGCTGCCCTCCGATCACCCGCTCGCCCGGAGCAAGTGGGTCGAGATCGCCCAGCTGGCCGACGACCCGGTCGTCCTGCACCGCGGTGCCAGCGACGACTGGGAGGCGTTCCACAACCAGAACCCGCGCCCGGACGGCCACGTCGCGCCCGAGGGGCCGACGGTGAGCAACCTCGAGGAGAAGCTCGAGGTCGTCGCGTCCGGCGCGGCGATCAGCTTCGTCCCACGGTCCGTCGCCGCCGCGGCGCAACACCAGCCCGGCGTGGCGATCGTGCCGGTGCGCGACATCCCACCCACCCAGGTCTGCCTGGCGTGGAACAGCACGCGGGTCTCCCCGCTCGTGCACGGCTTCTGCGAAGCCGCCCGAGAGCCAACCTAAAGGGGTCAGGCCCCTTTAGGTTGTGGCGAGCTCGCGGGCGCCCGGGCCCGGCTGGCGCTCGAGCTCTTCGACGGGCACCTCGTGGCCGGCGTCGCACATGATCTTCGCGTGCACCTGCGCGCCGCAGCCGGCGTGGGTGATGAGCGACTGCGGGCCCTCGGGGCCGACGAGGTACTTGTCGCCCCACTGACGCAACGCGGTCAGCACCGGGTACAGGTCGGCTCCCTTCTCGGTCAGGTGGTACTCGAAGCGCTTGCGCTGGCCGGGCTCCCGATACTCGCGACGCTCCAGCACGCCGTGCGTCACCAAGTGGTCCAGGCGGTCGCTGAGGACCGACTTGGACACGTTCATGTGGGCCTGCATGTCGCTGAACCGGCGGACGCCCCAGACGACCTCCCGCAGGATCAGGACGACCCACGGCTGCCCCACGAGATCGACTGCCCGGCCGAGCGAGCAGTTCTCGGTGTCGGTGTGGAGGTAGTCCATGCGCCTCATCATAGCTGGGTTTGACATCAGAACCTAGCCTGCTACTCTCCACCCCATGCTGAGTACGCAAATCGAACCCAGGACCGGCCGCCGCACGCTCTCGCCCCGCGTCGCTTACGCGCATGTCGCGGCGGTGATCGGCCTCGCGCTGTTCGCGTCCGGCACGCCTTCTCCCCTCTACGGCACCTACCGCGAGCTCTGGGGCTTCTCGCCGGTCGTGCTGACGCTGATCTACGCGACGTACGCGTTCGGCGTGCTCGCCTCGCTGCTGTTCGCGGGCCGGCTCTCGGACGAGATCGGCCGCCGCCCGGTCCTGCTCGCCTCGCTCGCCACGTTGATGGCCACGAGCGTGCTCTTCGCGCTCGCCGACTCGACCGTGTGGCTGTTCGTCGCCCGCGGCATCCAGGGCCTCGCCACCGGCCTCGCCCTCGGCGCCGCCGCGGCCGCGCTGCTGGACCTGCATCCGACGCGCAACCCGGCGTCGGTCGGCCTCACCAACGGCGTCGTCAGCGCCGGTGGCATGGGCCTCGGCATCGCGATCTCCTCACTGCTCGTCGAGCTCGCACCCGCTCCGCGCGTGCTCCCCTACGTCGTGCTCTTCGCCCTGTTCGCGATCGCGTTCTACGGCGCGCTGCGGATGCCCGAGCCCGTCGAGGCCACCGGCCGCGTCCAACTGACCCCGCAGAGGCCGAACATCCCCCCGGTGGTGCGCCGCCCGTTCTTCCTCGCCGCGATGGCCGTGACCGCCAGCTGGGCGATCGGCGGCCTGTTCATCTCACTCGGCCCGGCGCTCTCGGCGCAGCTGCTCGGCACGACCAACCACATCGTCACCGGCCTGGGCGTCTTCTCCCTCGCCGCATCCGGCGCCGCCGCCCAGCTCGCGTTCGGCCGCACCGCGCCGTGGGCCGGGACCTCCGGTGGCTCGCTCGCGCTGGCGATCGGCATGATCGCGATCGTGCTCGCCGCCTCGACGGAGACCACCGCGCTGTTCTGGTTCGGGACGGTCGTCGGCGGCGCCGGCTTCGGGGTCGCGTTCCTCGGCGGCCTCCGCGCCCTGTCGGCGGCGATCCCGCCCCAGCACCGCGCCGAGGTCATGTCCGCGTTCTACGTCGTCGCGTACCTCGCGATCTCCGTGCCCGCCGTGATCGCGGGCGTGCTCGTCACGCCGCTCGGTCTCGAGACGACCTTCGAGATCTTCGGCTCGGTCGTCGCCGCGCTCGCCCTCGCGGTCGCCTTCGAGGCCTACCGCACGCGCCCCACTCAGGCGCGGGTCGCGGTCGAGATGGCCTGAGCCGCCCGCTGCTCGCCGACCCACGCGTCGAGCCGCTTCCACCAGTCGAACAGCCACTCGATGCGGGCCTCCGTGCCGGCCGGGATCTCCCCGGCCGGCACGTGCCACATCTGGACCAGGATCGGCGTCCGCTCGGGGAGCTCGCGCCAGGCCTGGCCGAAGCCGTCGGGGAAGCCATGGTGGGCGAGGAAGACGACGTCGGCGTCCGGCGCGCTCTCCAGCGCGGCGAGCGCGCCGCCCGGGCGCGGCGCCGAGATGTTCGTCATCGCCTCGGCCTGCGCCGCCTGATGGTGATGGCCGCGCTTGAGCAGGCGCTGGATGCTCGCGATCCGCCGCTCCGGGGTGAAGTTGCCGCCCTCCGGGAAGATCAGGACCGCGTCGGCGGCGCCGAGGTCGCGGCTCATCGCGGCGATCTCGACCTCGATGTCGCCGCCGCGCGGGTCGATGAACCGGTTCGGCAGGCGGTTGCCGAGCATGTCGATCAGCGGGTCCAGCGCAAGCGCCTGGTGCATGACGATCCGCGGGTTGCGGTGGTGGCGGCGCAGGAGCAGGTCCAGGACGAGCAGCGAGTCGCCCTCGCCGGAGTGGATGCTGAGCGCCAGGACCGGCGTCTCGCGCGCGGAGAGCACGGCCTCGGCCGCCGCCGAGTCGCGGACCTCGACCCGCACGCGGGCGACCCGCAGCGCGGTGCGCGCGACCGACCCGACGAACCAGCGCATGACGCCGTAGTGCTCACGGTGCCCCGCCCCGGCGAGGACGACGCAGGCGCCGACGCTGGCGATGTGGGTGCTCGCCCACGCCAGGGCGAGCGCCAGCACCCGGATCGGGCGGCGCCCGCCGAAGATCAGCGACAACACCGCGGACGCCGCCGCGAGGAACGGGGCGAAGACGAGCACCCCGAACTCGACCGCGAGGATCAGCGGCGCGACCAGCGCCCGCCGGAGCATCGGCGACCTCACAGCTCGCGCTCCGCCAGGTACGTCGACGAGGCCTCGTACGCGCGGTCGATGCTCTCCCCCACGCCCGCCTGGACGCGGTAGCGCAGCGCCGAGAGGTCGTTGTACTTCGGCGGCTCCGGCTGGCCGGTCGGCAGCACGTGGATCTCGACGTTCTCAGGCAGCGACGCGAGGTCGCCGAGGAAGCGGTGCCGGCGCGCGATCTCGAACGCCACCAGCGCGACCTCCCACGGCCAGCGCGGCGGCTCCAGCGGGCGGTCGAGCCGGCCGACGTGCATGACGAAGATGCGCGTCGCGCCGAGCTGCACGGCCCGATCGACCGGGATGCTGTTGACGATCCCGCCGTCGATGTAGTGCTCGCCGCGCACCTCGACCGGCGGCAGGATGCCGGGCACCGCGGCGCTGGCGAGGACCGCGTCCACCACCGGGCCGTCGATGAACCAGTGCTCGGCGGCGCGCTCGATCGAGGCCGCGACGCACTGGAAGCGCACCGGCAGATCCTGGATCAGCGCGATCGGGAGCGCCTCGGTGATCGTGGCCCGCAACGCGTCGTTGCCGTGCAGGTGGGTGCCGGTGCGGGCGAGCGTGGCGAGGCGGTTGAAGAACGAGCCGGCGAAGACGTCCGAGCGCTCGATGTCCGACCAGGTGGCCTGCAGCCGCGCGACCATCGCGGTCGTCGGCTCCGACGCCACGGCGGCGCCGTTGATCGCCCCCACGCTGGTCCCGACCACGAGGTCGGGCGTGATCCCCCGCTCGAGCAGCGCGCGCAGCATCCCCACCTCGCTTGCCCCGAGCTGCCCTCCGCCGCCGAGCACGAACGCGTCCATGAGCCCGAACCTACCGGGTGGACGGATGGACGGGTTCGGCGGGCGGCCCGCAGTTCGTACGGTTGCGCACCGAAATGCTCGAGGTGCACATCGCGTACCCGCAGGACCCGCTCGCCGAGCACGCCCGCGCGCTCGAGCCGACGGCGTTCGAGGACGGATACGAGCGCGCTTCGCTGTTCTTCGTCGCGGTCGAGGACGGGCGCGTGGTCGGGATGATCCGCGTGATCGGAGACTCGCCCGCTGGGCTGAAGACCCTCAACGAGGTCGGTCCGGTGCCCGGATTGGACCCGTTCTTCACCTGGGACATGGCCTCGTCCGTGTCCGAGGACGCGGTGGTTCGCCATGCGCTGTACTCGGCGTTCCTGCGTGAAGGCCTCCGTCAGGGGGTCTACGCGGCGGTCGCGAAGATCGACGGCCAGGCCGTGGTGACGCGGCTGCGGCAGGTCCCCGCGATCCTCGCCGGGGACCCGCCGCTCTATGACCGCATCGTCCTGGGGACGGGCTTCGCGCGCCCGGTCAGGTTCCCCGCCCGACGCGAGCTCGCGCCGGCGCTCCGCTGACGCCGTTCTCCAGCACCGCCTTGACGCTGACCGTGCCGGTCGTGGCGCGCTTGACGCCGCCGACGGTCAGCGTGCGCTTGCGCGTGTGACGGACGATCCGGCGGCCGTCGGCGAGGCGGATCGTCGCCTCGTGCGTCCCGCGGTCCTTCCACGCGACGCGCACCCGCGTCCCGCGGTGGGTGACCCTCAGCCCGCGGGTCCTCCCCGGCCGCGCCGCCGCCGGCGCCGTGTAGCGGGCGACCTCGTACTCGCCACGGCCCTCGACGAGCGCGACGATCGTGCGCTCCTCGGCCGCGCCCGCCGCCGGGTGAAACGTCAGCTTGCCCTTGCCGTTCACGGTGCCGAGCGTGTTGCCGGTGCTCGCGCCGCGCTCGATGAACGTGACGCGCTGATCGGTCGCATACGTCAGCGCGCGCGTCTGGCCGCGGCCGGTGACCTTGGCCTGGAGCTTCGGCGGCTGCAGGCCCTCGGCGGACTTCAACGATCTCAGCGGTGCCGAGCCGGGCTCGACCACGACGCGCCAGCGGCCGGCGGACGGCTTGGCGATGACGAACTGCGTCAGGTCCGCGCGCGGGTCTTTGAGGATCAGGAACGGCGCCTGCTCGACAGGCTTGAGACCGTCCGGAGCGGTGATCCGCTCGCCCTTCGGGCCGATCAGCGTGACCTTGGGCGGCGCGCCCTGACCTTGCGCGACGATCGTGGCGCCGGGGAGCCCGGCCGGGAAGTCGATCGCCCGCTCGGTCTCGATCTGCGCCGAGTGCGCGTTGATGTGCTCCTTGTACGAGCCGACGTCACAGCCGGCGAAGTACAGGGTCGGCAGCGGGTCGCCCCACGCGTAGCCGAAGCCGGGGTGCCAGTCGTCGAAGATGAGGTCGATCTTCAGGCAGACGGCGACGCCCTTGGAGGACACGAGCGCCTTCCCGCCCGCGCACCAGTCGACGAACTCCAGGCAGGCGTCGACGTAGGCGGTCGCGTTGAACTTCGGCGCGAGCATCTCGAACGACAGCCCGCCCTTGAGCGTCGCCAGGTCCTCGATCCCCCAGTCGAACCGCGCGTGCATGCGGGTGTAGCCGTTGGTGTGGACCTCCATCTCGGCCTTGGCAAGCGGGATCTCGACGAGGCTGACGTCGCCGAACGCGCGGAAGACCGTGGGACGGTCGGCGTACGTGGCGACGCCGAGGCCGGCGTCGAGCCGGATCGCGGCCGCGCCGAGCACGGTCGGGCCGGCGGTCAGCCCGACCTCGCCGCACAGCGCGAACGTCGGGATGCCGTGGTCGATGCGCAGGTCGTCGACGTCGAACCAGCGGCCCGTGATGTCGTGCAGCATCTTGCGCATGTCGATCGTCTCGATGCCGGTCTTCCCCACGCATTGGCTCTGCTTGGGCTTGAGCTCGACGCGGAACGCGATCCGCTGAAGGAAGATCGGGCCGAGCGGGCCGATGCCCGGCGACGGGAACGTCAGCGAGGCCCCCGCGTGCTCGAAGTCGCCGTTGCGGATGCCGGCGTCGCCGTCGATCCGGGCCGCGATCGGCTCGGGCAGGGCGACGCCCGCGCTGATCGTCCACAGGTCCTCGCCGTCGAACGCGACGTCGAGGTGGTCGAGGCCGATCGGACCGATCTTCGCGTCCCGGACGGAGAAGTGCAGCGGCTCGGACGCGGCCGCGGCGGCCTTGCCGGGGGTGAGGACGATCGGGTCGTCGGAGGTCGGGCCGCCGAACTGGGTCGGGAGCGCGACCCGCACGCCGAGCTTGGAGGAGCTCTTGTCGGCGCTCAGCTCGGCGGTGGCGCCGGTGATCTCCAGGCCGTTGAGGCGACCGGTGGGCTTGACGCCGGTGAGGTGGATGCCGTCGGCGAGGCCCCAGGCGAAGTTCCCGTCGAGCAGCGTGACGGGCGCGCCTTTGGCGGTGAAGGTCACCTTCGCGCCGGTCGAGGAGATGCGGTCCTTGGCGATCGTCACGGTGCGGCCGGCGGCCGGTGTGATCGTCATGCCGTTGACCGTGATCGGGTCCTTGGAGGTCCACTGCTGCTTGCGGTGGCGCATGCAGAGGCCGGTGGCCCTCAGACGTCCGAGCTGGACGGTGGATTCACACGTCGGCTCGAGCAGCCGCAGCGTGATCGAGGTCTCCGCGGTCGCTCCCCTGTCGTCGGTCACCTGCAGGCGGACGGTCCGCTTGCGGTCGTCGACGAGCTCGTGGGGCGTGAAGGTGTGGGTGAGCGTCGGGCCGGCCTCCAGCGTCACGCCCTCGACGGTCCACTCGTAGCGCACGATCGTGCCGTCCGGGTCGTGGCTCGGCGTGCCGTCGAGTGTGTGCGGCCGCTCCTCGCGGGCGTAGAGGCCGGAGCAGACCCCGCCCGGCTGACAGCCGGTGGCGATCTGCGCGACGGGCGGTTGATTGGTCGACGTCGGCTCGGGCGGAGTGGGCGTGGCCGTCGCCGTCGGCGTCGGTGTGGGGGTCGGCGTGGGTGTGGGTGTCGGTGTCGGCGCGGTCGAGGTCGGCTCAGGCGTCGGCGTGCGCGTCTGCCCCTGCGCCGGTGCGGAGACCAGCAGCAGGAGCGCGAGCGCCACCGCCAGGATCAGTTTCGGGTTCATGAACGAGACCGTCTCGAAACGGCCACGTGACGTCATCGGGCATCACCCTGAGCCGAGCACCCTGAGTACGATCGCGGGATGGCCTTCCCTGCGCAGTCGGTCGCCGAGGTGCGGGCCCGCGCGGATGCGGAGCGCGGCGGACGGCCGTTCCTGCTCTACCGCGACGCGGACGGCCGCCAGCAGGTCTTCGTCCTCACCGGCGACGGTGCCCCGGTGCCGATCGGGCGTCGCCCCGACAGCGGGGTCACGCTCGGCTGGGACCGCGAGATCTCACGCGTGCACGCGGTGCTCGAGCCGGTCGGCGGCGCGTGGACGCTCGTGGACGATGGGCTCTCGAGCAACGGCACGTTCGTCAACGGCACGCGGGTCGTCGCGCGGCGCCGGCTCGACGACGGCGACGTGATCGCCTGCGGCAGCGTGCAGCTCACCTTCCGCAGCCCGGACGCGACGCTCGACGACGAGACGCACCGGGTCATGCGCGTGGCTCCGAGTGCGCTCTCACCCGCGCAGCGGCGCGTGCTGGTCGAGCTCTGCCGCCCGCTCCAGGACACGCCCTACGGTCCCCCGGCGACCAACAAGGCGATCGCCGCACAGCTGCATCTGAGCGTCGACGCGGTCAAGACGCATCTGCGACGCGTGGCCGACGTGCTCGAGATCGAGGACCTCCCGCAGAACCAGAAGCGCGCGCAGCTGGCCTGGAAGGCGCTCAACGCCGGGATCGTCACCACGCGCGACTTCCAGGGGTGACGAAAGCGCCACCCACGCCACCCCTGAGGGCGCGCGACTGACCCCCTAGGGCCTCTGGCCGGCAGGCCGCCGTGACGAGATCGTCATCGCGTCCCCCGACCAGGAGTCACGCGAATGTCCCCCAAGCTCCTCTGCCGTGCCGCCGCCGCGGCCCTGCTCGCCGCGGCCGTCGTCGCCGCCCCGGCGCACGCAGCGGCCGGCAAGCCCGCCGCCAAGCCGCGCTACCAGGTCCAGACCGAGACCGGCAAGGCGCCGCTCACGTTCAAGAACAAGGCCACGTTCGAGGCCTACGTGCGCGACACGATGAAGCTCGATCTCTCCAAGGCGCCGCGCAAGGCCACCAAGCCCAAGGCCAAGGCGACGTGGAACGGCGACTACGCCACCTTCTACCAGCACTACGACGGCTACGGCTGGGCGTTCAACATCAACTCCGGCTACGGCGAGAGCGATCTCTACCGGGTCGGCTGCTTCCTCTGGTTCTGCTCGAACTACAACGACGCGATCTCGTCGGTCTACACCCACGGCGTCCCCGCCGTCCTGTACTCCGAGACCGGCTACCGCGGCAGCGTCTTCGTCGTCGGCGCCAATGTGAAGACCAACATCCCGTACTGGTTCAACGACTACGCGTCCTCCGCGTACGTCTACTGGTCCTGAATCAGCCGCACCATCGACGTGATCCCGCTCGCCGCGTTGCGCGCGAGCGCGAGCGCGACGTGCTCGTCCGCCGCGGCCGCATCGCCGGCCGCGGCGGCCAGCAGCGCGAGATAGCGCTCGGCCGAGCCCCAGCAGGTCGCCATGCCCACCATCACGTTGCGCTCGCGGTGCGGCAGGATCAGCGCGTACAGGACACGAGCGCGCTCGGCATCGCCGAGCAGCGCGCAAACCTCGCCCAGCAGGCAGATCGCGCTGAACCACAGGATGTCGCGCGGGACCGCCGCGAACCCGTCGCCGGCCAGGGCCTCGAACTCGCGCCGGCAGCCGTCGCGGTCGCCCGCGCGGCCGAGCGCGAGCGCCAGGGCGGGCCGGTAGAGGACCAGGTGCGGGTTCGCCTCCACCGCCCCGGCGAGCATCGGGGCGAGCCCCGCGATCGCGCCCTGACGGTAGGCGAGCGCGAGCCGCTGCGCCGCGTACTCGGTGTCCGCCTCGGGCGCCAGCGCGCGGCGCCCTAGCTCGTGGACGCGTTCGATCAGCGTGTCCGCCGTCTCCAACTCGTCGGCCATCTGCGCCCACACGAGGTCCCAGCGCAGCGCGTCGTAGGCCAACCGCGGCTGGCGACGCTCCGCCGCGAGCGCGGCGAGCCGGGAGTGCGCGGTCCGCGCCGCGGCGACCTCGCCGCCTTCGATCAGGTCGTACACGCGCCAGTGGAGCGCGAGCCCTTCGAGCTCGCGGTCGGCGATCGACAGCGCCAATTCGAGCAACTCGCTCCCGAGCGCCAGGCGCTCGTCCAGGTGCGAGATGTGAAAGCGCGCACCGTGGCGGCTCTCGATGGCGGCCACGAGCGCGACCGGGTCCCCGCTCGCCTGGGCCGCCGCGAGCGCCCGGGCGCTCAGGTCGTTCACCCGCGCCTCGCCGGCCGCGAAGTGCAGCGCGTTCGCCAGCGCCGCGAGCACGCGCGCCGCCAGGGCGCCCGAGCAGCCGTGCAGCGCCTCTTCGAGCAGCGCAACGGGGCCCGTGTCGATCGACGCGCCCTGCACGCCGCGGCCGGCCAGCCCGAGCGCCGCCTCGGCCAGCCGGTCGCCGTCGCCGGCTTCGCGCGCCAGACCGGCCGCAGCGCGAAACGTCGTCGCCGCCGCCGGGTCGCCCGCCCGCTGCTCGGCCGCGCCCAGCGCCACCAGCAGCGCGGCGTCCTGCCGCTCCGCCGCCGCGACCCGCAGATGCGCGACCGCCTCGTCGTAGGCCAGCGATGCGGTCGCCTGCTCGGCCGCCAGGACCGAGTACCGGACGGCGGCGCCGCCCGTGTCGAGGTGGCGGGCCGCGCGGAAGTGGTGCGCCAGCTCGGCCGCGGGCGCGCGACCCTCGAGCGCGAGCGCGATCCGGTGGTGGGCGCGGACGCGACGGCTCGTGCTCTGGCGCTCGTAGAGCGTCTCGCGCACCAGCGCGTGCACGAACGCGAAGCGGTCGGGCACGTCGGGCAGCTCGCGCACCAGCCCCGCCGCGACGGCGTCCTCGAGCCCCGAGATCAGCTCCTCCTCCGGCGCGTCGACGAGGGCCTCGATCACGTCCAACCCGAACTCGCGGCCGACCACCGAGGCCAGCGTGAGCACCTCCACCGTGGTCGCGTCCAGCCGCGACAGCCGTGAAGCGATCAGCGCCTTCACGCTCTCCGGGACCTCCAGCGCGTCGAGATCACCGCCCGCGTCGGCGAGGCTGCGGAGCGTCTCCTGGATGAAGAAGGGGTTCCCGTCGGTGCGTTCGAGCAGGCTCGCGACATCGTGCTCGGCGCCGACGAGCGCCCGGACCTCGGTCGCGTCGAGCCCGCCCAGCGCGATCCGCTCCCAGTCGCGATAGAGCGCCGCCATCGCCGGCGCGGGCTCGCGCACCGTGCCGATCACGAGCAGGCACGACGGCTCGGCGTCGCGCAGCAGATGCGTGAGCAGCCGGACGGTCGACGCGTCCGCCCACTGCAGGTCGTCGAGCACGAGCACGACCGGCCCGAGCGAGTCGAGCACGCGCGCGACCGCCGCGAACAGCCGGTAGCGACGCATCTCGGGGTCGTCGGCGATCGAGTCGCGGACGCGGTGGCGCAACGCCGGGATCAGCCGCGCCAGCTCCTGCAACTCGGGCTCCAACCCGGTCGGCAGCTCAAGGTCGTTCCCGGCGGCGAAGTGGCGTGAGAGAGCGGTGACGAACGGCTGGTAGGGCACGAGCGAGTCCGCGTCGGAGCGCCCGTGCAGGACGACGGCGCCGGTGCGCCGAGCGGCCTCCAGCGCCAGCCGCGTCTTGCCGATCCCGGGCTCGCCCGCGAGCAGGACGAACTGCCGGCGGCGTTGCGCGACCAGCGCGAACTTGTGCTCGATCCGGTCCAGCGGCCCGGCGCGGCCGACGAACCCGGTCCCCGGCTCGACCGCGGCCAACGCGGCGCAGCCGAGCGCGCCCGCGGTCGCGTAGCGCTCGCCGGGCGCCTTCGCGAGCGCCCTGGCGACCACGGCCGACAGCTGTGCATGGCCGAGTTCGGGTGGCGGCGCCGTCAGGTGGGCGTGCAGCTTCGCGCCGAGGTTCTCGCGCGGGAACGGCACCGAGCCGGTGAGGGCGAAGTAGAGCACCGCGCCGAGCGCGTACACGTCCGTGCGCGCGTCGACCGGGCTCTCCTCGATCTGTTCCGGCGCCATGTAGTCGAAGCTGCCGAGCATCGTTCCCGCCGCCGTGGAGGAACCGTCCGCGCGCGTCGTCAGCCCGAAGTCGGTCAGGATCGCCTGCTCGCCGTCCAGGAGCACGTTCGCGGGCTTGACGTCGCGGTGAACGACTCCGCACGCGTGGGCGGCGTCCAACGCGCCGGCGACCTGGGCCACCACCGCGGCGGCGCGCGCGGGCGGGAGCGGCCCGTCGCGCGCGACGACCGTCGCGAGGTCGACGCCGTCGACGAAGCGCATCGTCACGTAGAGGCGGCCGTCCGCCTCGCCGGCGTGGTGGATCGCGACGACGTTGGGGTGCTGGATCGAGGCGGCGACTTCGGCCTCGCGCCGGAACCGCGCCCGGAACTCCTCGTCGGCCGACAGCGCCGGGGCGATCACCTTCAGCGCGACCTCGCGCTTGAGCGGGATGTGCCGCGCCCGGTAGACGACGCCCATCCCTCCGCGTCCGGCCACCGCCACGATCTCGTGCTCGGCGAAGGTGGAGCCGACCACCAGCTCGGTCATCGGAGCGATCCTCGCCGATCCGCGCCGCGTGGCGCAACCCCTCGGCGGATCAGGCCGCGCCCTCGGAGACCCGAGGGCGCGGTTGTGCCGTCTTTACGGGGTCGTGGTCGACAGCGTGAACGTCAGCGTCTTCGAGTACGTGCCCGTACGGAGCGCGTCGCTCGAGCCGATCGCCTGCTTGAAGGTGATCGGGACGGACTCGTTCGAGGTCGGCGCGGCCCAGGTCTTGATGACGCCGAGGCCCTGCAGCGGCTGCGGCAGGGCGAACGTCCCGTTGACCAGCCGGCCCGGGAACGTGGTGCTCGGATCGGCGACCGACAGGGTCGCGTCGCCCGCGGTGGAGATCACGTTCGCCGTGGTCGAGGCCGTGTACTCCTTGGCGACGCCGGGCGTGAACGGCCCGAAGTTCGCCGGGGCGCCCATCGTCAGCGCGAGCGTGGCCGGCACCGAGCCGCCCACCGGGGCGGTCGGGGCCACGACCGACGTCAGGTCGGCGTCGGAGACATCGAAGAAGATGTTCCCGACCGCCGCGACCTTGACGCGGGCGTGGGTGCCGGCGACGTTCGGCCAGGTGCCGGTCCACGTGCCCGTGTTGGGCACGTTGTCGGCGATCACGGTCTCACCCTGGTCGGAGATCAGGCTGATCTTCACGTTGGCCGTGTTGATCGGCGAGACGTCCGTGCCGGCGACGTCCCACGTGATCGTCTGCGCGATCGTGCCGTAGAGGACCTGCGAGACCGCCTGCGAGGTGACGCGGAACGGGCCGGCGAGCGGCGCGATCGTCACCTTGGTCTGGGCGAACCCGATCGACCCGCCGCCCGGCTTGCTGTCGCGCGCCGTCAGGCGGAAGTTCAGCGTGCGGTCGCCGAGGAAGCCGACGTACTCGCTCGTCGGCAGGTACTCCGAGAAGCAGTCGCGGGCGTCCTGCGAGGCCGTGGCCGTGACCGGCGTCCAGGTCGGGCACGTGCCCGTGGCCGCGTTCGTGTTGCCCGACATGATCTGCGCCAGGTCCGGGAACGTGCGGCTCGGGTTGCTGTTGACGGCGTTCTCGCCCGGCGAGTGGTACTTGAGCGTGTCGGTCGCCGAGACCTCGGCCGACGTCCCGAACTGGCGGAACAGCGGGCCGTTGGTCTTCGGCTGCGCGACCAGGCCGGTGCCCGCGGTCGAGCCGCCGTTGGGCAGGCCGCCGCGGTCGTTCTGCTCCCACATGTAGGTCAGCGGGTCGCCGTCGGAGTCGGTCGCCGAGCCGGTCAGCGTGAACGGCGTCCGCGGCGGGATCGTGAACCCGGCCGGCACGGTCACGTCCGGCGAGTGGTTGCCGGTGTCGGTGACGATGTTGCCGTTGTTGCCGGGCGGGCCGCCGTGGGCGGTCTCGCCCACGAAGCCGGTGCCGCCGGTGACGGTCAGGTCCAGCGACGGCTGATCCAGGCCGGCGAGCGTGCCGCCGAACGTCACCTGGAACCCGGTGTCGTCGAACGTGCCGGCGCCGAAGCCGGCGACGGTCGCCGTACCGCCCGCACCCACGATCCCGGGCGTGCCCTTGGTCGTCTCGACCACGGCTCCGGTCGCGCCGGTCGCGTTGGAGACGCTCAGCGGGTCGACGTCGACGCCGGCCAGCGTGCCGCCGAAGAGCAGGTTGTAGCCCGCGTCGGTGATCGTGCCGACCGTGACGGTGGCGCCCGCCGGCCACGTCGCGAGCGCCGGGCTGCCCTTCACGTTCTCGCGCACGGATGAGGTGCACGTACCGGTGCAGTTGACGATCGAGAGCGCCGCGATGTCGGTGTTGGCCGCGGTGCCGCCGAACGTCACGGTGAAGCCCGTGTTGCCGGCGCCGGTGACGGTCGCGGTGCCGACCCCGGTGATCGCGCTGATCGCGGTCTGCAGGTTGGTCGCGTTGACCGCCACGCCGCCGAGGCCGAAGACCGTCGGCGACGTGGTCGCGCCGACCGCGAGCTGGAACGACTGGGTGGTGGCGTTGAAGGAGCCGAGCGTGACGGCCTGGGACTCGCTCCCGCCCATCAGCGCGGCGGTGATGCCCGCTGCGGTGTTGTTCTGACCGCGGACGATCGGCACCGAGGTCGCGCCCTTGTAGGTGAGCGCGTACGAGTCGCCGTTCGCGTCATAGCCGGTCAGGACGACGTTCTGGACCTCCTGGCCGTTCAGCGCGCCCTGGATGTCGGCCGCGGTGTAGTTGGTGCCGCGGACGAACGGGCCGACGGTCGTGCCCTTGAAGCCGAGGGTCAGGGAGTCCGTGCCGTCGAAGCCGCGCAGCGAGATCGTCTGGACCTCGTTGACGTTCGGGCGCACGCCCGTCACCAGCGCCGTGATCTCGTCGTAGCTGCGCTGCGACCAGTACGGGTCCGAGTGCGGCTGCAGGTTGTCGGACTGGCAGATGCCGGCGTAGGCCATGATCGAGGAGCCCGAGCCCGGCTCGACGGACGTGCCCGCGTTGCGGTTGCCGGCCGAGCAGTTGGACTGCACGCCGTTGAAGGTGTGATTGCCGGCGAACTGGTGGCCCATCTCGTGCGCCACGTAGTCGACGGCCATGAAGTCGCCGACCGGGGTCGGCAGGCCGGTGCAGCCCTGGGCCTTCCCGTTCTGACCGATCACGCCGAGGCTGGCCACGCCGCCGCCGTTGCGGCCGAGCATGATGTGGCCGACGTCGTAGTTGGCGGCGCCGATGATCTGACCGAGCACGATCCGGTTGCGGCCGAGCGTGCCGCTGCCGCAGGTCGACAGCTGCGCCGTCGTGTAGCACGCGGCGGCGCCGCACGGCCCGTTCGGGTCGGTGGCGAGCGCGGCCGTGTCGAGGTTGGTCTTGTCGGTGTCGTTGATCAGCACGAGCCGGATCGCGGTCTCGTCCTCGTAGATCTGGTCGACCCGGTTCATCAGCGTGACCTTGGCCGGGGTCACATTGGCCGACCCGCCGAAGTAGGTGGCGTAGGTCGGGTCGGTGATCAGCGCCAGCCGGTAGGTGCGCAGCTGGACCGATGGCCCCGCGGCGGACTTGGTCTTGAACGGGCCGGCGCCGAGCGCGAACGGGTCGGCGTCGCCCTCGCGCTCCACGAACTGCGTGTCGTCAGGCGCGACGTCCTTGGCGAAGTAGCTGATGTAGACGCTGTCGTCGTTGCGGTAGTACGGGTCGATGTACCAGGCGCCGTCCGACGAGCGGACGCTGGCGTGGAAGCCGAGCGCGTTCGACGTGTCGGCGCGGATCGTGGACGTCGGGTCGTCGATCCCGCGGCCGGCGTAGGTCTTGATGTCCGGGTGCGCCGCGGCGAGCTTGGGCTCCATGATCGGTGCCTCGTAGACCTCGAAGCGCTCGAAGCCGCCCTTCGGGGACGGCAGCGTCAGCAACGTGGACCCGCTCGGCGCCGCCGAGCGCAGCCCCGCCTTCGGGGCCGCCTTCAGCCCGGCCTTCAGGCCGGCCTGGTCGAGCGTGAACGCCCGGTAGGAGGACGGTCTGATGTCCGCCGGTGAACCTCCCTTCGTGGCGGGGAGACTCCCCGACACCGCGTCCCAGACGCTGCTCCGTGCCTGCGCTGCGGCCACCGCGGGCGCAGCCGCGATCACCGCGAGTCCCAAGCTCAACGTCGCCGCGACCCGCATCCCTCTCGCCATCCTCGACCCCCCAGAGTCGTCCTTAACCTGCCCCTCCGCGGAGCATCCTTTCGGGTGCGAATCGTCAGGTCAAGTGGTCGGGATATCCAGAGCCAGCACGGCGGTGTCGTCGGCTTGATCGCCCTTCTGGAACGCGTTGAGCGCATTGTCGATCGCGGCGACGGCGCGGGCCGCTCCGGTGACGTCGCGCAGCGCCTCCAGCAGCCGTTCCTCGCCGAAGCGGCCGTCCGCGCCGACCGTGTCGGTGACGCCGTCGCTGAAGGCCACGAGCGTGTCGCCCGGCCGCAGGTCGATGCGCTCCGCGGTCCACTGGGCGTCGGCCCAGGCACCGAGCATCGCGCCGAAGCGGCCGACCGGGCGCACGTCGCCGTCGCGCAGGAGCAGCGGCTGCGGGTGCCCGGCGCAGAGGATCTCGGCGCTGCGCGCGTCGGGGGCGACGTGGATCAGCGCGACCGTGCACGGGGTCAGCTCGGCACGGTCGGCCAGGGCCCGGTTGAGCCGCTCGAACGCCGCCGCGGGATCGCCCAGGAGCATCCCGGCCGTGCGGAGCGTGTGGCGCGCCTGACCGGTCAGCGCGGCGGCCTCGGCGCCACGGCCGGTCACGTCGCCGACGAGGAGCATCCAGCCGGTCGGCGTCTCGAACGCGTCGTAGAAGTCGCCGCCGACGAGGTTCTCCTCCCCCGCCGGGCGGTACAGCGAGGCGACCTGGAGGCCGGGGATCGCGGGCAGCTCGTCGGGCAGCAGGCCGCGCTGGAGCGTGGCGGCGATGTGCGAGCGCTCCTGGTAGAGGCGGGCGTTCTCGACCGCGGTTCCCGCGCGGCGGCCGAGCTCCTCGGCGAGCTCGAGGTCGGCCGTGGTGAAGCGCCGGCCGGACTCTGAGCTGACGAAGCTGATCACGCCGATGATCCGCGGGCCGGCGACCATCGGCACGACCATCACCCAGCGCAGCCGGAGGCTCTCCAGAGCGGCGCGCTGCACGGGGTCGGCGATCGCCTGCTTGAGCAAGGCGTCGTCGATCGGCCCGATCAACTGGCTCGACCCGTCGCGCAGGACCTGGGGCGCGCCGATCGGCCCGTCGACCGGTGACGGGTAGTGGCGGTCGTACTCCGCGGCGAACTCGCGCTTGGCCGGGTCGACGTGCGCGACCGCGACGGTGCGCAGCCAGTCGCCGGCGGGGACCGTCACCGAGCACCAGTCCGCGAGCCCGGGCACGGCGAGGTCGGCGATCGCGGCGAGGGTCTGCTCGTGGTCGAGGCCGGAGGCGAGGACCGCGCCGGCCTCGGCCAGGAACCGCTGACCGAGCTCGGCGCGCTTGACGTCGGTCACGTCCTCGATCACGTTGACCGCCAGGCGCGGGTCCCCCTCGACGGCGGAGGCCTTCACCAGCCGCCAGCGCTCCTCGCCCGTCTCGCGGCTGATCGACCGGATCAGCCGCGGCTCCGGCGTCTCGCCCGCCAGCGCCTTGCGGCCGGGCAGGTCGTTCAAGTCCAGCGGCGTGCCGTCCTCGTTGAAGGAGATGAAGTCGGCGGGGATGTCCTGCGTGTTCCCGAACGCGGCGCGCGCGGCCTGGTTGAGGTAGATCGTCTTGAAGTCCGTGTCCTGGATCGTCACGGCCTCGGCGAGCGTGTCGAGCGCGGTGGTCAGGCGCAGCTGCAGCGACTCGAGCTCGGCGAACAGGCCGGCGTTGTCGAGCGCGAGGCCGATGCGGCCGGCGATCAGCTGGGCGAGCTCGAGGTCCACCGGGCCGTAGGAGCGGTGCACGCCGAGCAGCGCGAGCGTGCCGACGTTGCGCCCGCGGCTGCGCAGCGGGACGTTGATGTGCGAGCGCTCGTTGAGCGAGCGCAGGAAGCGATAGTCGTCCTCGTCGTGGGCGTTGGCGCGCAGGAACGCCTCGTCGACGTGCTCCTTGAGCACCGGCCGGACGAGCGCGGTGGCCTCGATCGTCGCCGGGCCGCGGGCTCTGAGCCGCTGCTCGACGTAGGCGGCGTCCGGCTCGCTGGAGATCACGCCGATGCGTTCGACGTGGTCGCCGCTGCGCACGTCGATCACGCAGATGTCGGCGAACGCGGGCACGAGCAGCTCGCCGACGCGCTCCACCACCTCGGGGATGGTGTTCGCGGTGTCGGCGAGCTCGGCGGCGCCCTTGAGCAGCGCGAAGCGGTGCTGGTCGGCGGTCAGGCGGCGCATCGCGTGGGCGGCGAGGATCGCGAACGCGCCGCCGGCGATCGTCGCGCCGAGCCGAACGAAGTAGTCTCTCGACCCGTAGTTGTCGTTGTAGCCGCCGCTGAGGATCGCGCTGAGGACCGCGAAGGCCGCCACCAGCGCGGTGTTGCGGACGCTGGCGAAGATCGCCGTCAGGAACGGGCCGATCACGACCGTCGCCGCGATCACCGTCCCCTCCCACGCCGCGTCGAGGTAGGCGAGCGCGAAGATCAGGACGACGCCTGCGACGGTGGCGTCGAAACGCTTCACGCGCCAGGCGGCGGCTCGTCGAGCATGTCGAGGCGCTCGTCGAGTCCGACGAGCCCGAACACCCGCTGGACCTCGCGCGGGCCGCGGACCACGCTGAACGGGGCGGCCTTGCGCGAGGTCTCCAGCACCAGGCGTAAGCCCGCGGAGTCGATGAAGGTCACGTCGCGCAGGTCGAGGACCAGCGCCGGCGTCTCGTCGATCGCGGCGGCGATCTCGGCCTCGACCACGGGGACGGTGGCGAGATCGATCTCGCCCACCGGGGCGACGACGATGGCGTCGCCGGCACGGCGGCGCGAGACCGAGAACTCGTCCACGGGCGCGATCTTCTCACGCCCATCGGGCGTCTAACTTGCCACGGCGATCATCCGGTACTCACCGAGGCGGTATTCCTGGGCGCCGTCGGGGCCCTTGAGCTCGACCGTTTCGAACCCGGCGTGGTGCAGCATCCGCACCACCTCGCCGGTCGTGTGGACGTGGTGGGCGCCGCTCGCGCACTCGGTGCGGCCGTCCTCGTCCGTGAACACCCACTCGCTCTCGAGCCGGCTCTTGCGCGGGTTGTAGGTGTTGGTCGCGGACATCGTGATGCCGCCGAACGTGTAGTCGGCGGTCGGGGCCAGCTCACGCGTGAGGAAGCCCTCCGCGACCGTCAGCGACTCGAGGATCAGGCGACCGCCCGGGTTGAGCCGGCGCTTGAACCCGTCGAGCGACCGCTGGGTCTCTTCGGGGGTGGTGTAGCCGAAGCTGTTGCCCCAGCTCAGGACGGCGTCGAACGTGCCGAGGCCGTCGGGCAGCGCGCGCAGGTCCCCCTGCACGAAGCGCGGGTCCTGTTGGACGATGTCCACACCGGTGACGTCGTAGCCCGCGTGCTGGAGCGGGTCGGCGATGCGCCCGTCGCCGCAGGGCACGTCCAGGACGCGCGCGGGCGGGGCGGGCAGGAGCTGCGTGATCACTGCGAGGTCGGCCTGCGCCATCGTGGCCCCCGCGGCGCGCCAGAAGCGCGCTGCCAGGCCCGTGTGGAAGCCGACGTACCACTCGTCTTGAAGCAATTCGGGTTCTCCGGAACGGGGCGCGGTGTCGCGCCCGTCATTGACTAGGACGGTGAGGTACTGCCGGTCCTAGCCGGCGGCGATGCTGTTCCGGTGGATGCGCAGAGGCGTCGAGACGGCATGCTAGGGCGCGTGAGTGTCCTCATCAACCACGCGATCCTCGGCGCGACCGACAAGCTCGAGTCCGCCCGCTTCCTCTGCGACCTCTTCGACCTGGCCGAGCCCGAGGAGGCCGGCCCCTTCGCCGTCGTCCGGTTGTCGAGCGGCGAACTGGTGCAGTTCGCGGTGCCGCCGGGCGGCGAGGTGGCGCCGATCCACCTCGCCTTCCTCGTCGACGACGCCACGTTCGACCACCTCGTCGCGCGACTGGAGGCGCTCGGCCTCGACCACTGGGCCGACCCGCGACGCTCGCAGGCGGGCATCAACCACAACCACGGCGGGCGCGGCGTCTACTTCCTCGACCCCGCCGGCAACTACTTCGAGGCGATCACGGCGCCGTATTCCGGCTAGCCGGTGATCACCATGCGCGCGACCTTGCCGCCGGGCGCGAGCGTGAACGTGAAGGCGCCGCCGCCGTTGTACCCGTCGCCCGAGACGGTGACGCCGACCTTGATCGCGTCGCCGTCGCGGGTGACCTCGCCCGGCTCGATGTGGGCGTTCACGCCGATGTTCTCGTTGGCGTTCCAGCCCGCGATCGCCTCGTGACCGGTGAAGGTGCGGCCCCAGTCGTCGATCGTGCCGTCGGCGGCGAAAGCGTCCACGAACGCGTCGGAGTCGGCGCGGTTGGTGGCGTCGAAGACCTGCTGGATCGCGGGCTCGAGGGTCATGGACTCGGATTCAAGCGCGCCGTCCGCATGCCCGTGTAGCGGACCGGGGCGCCGCGGCGGGCGGCGTGCAGCGTGAAGGTGCCGCCTCGCGCGTGCTTGCCGCGGATCGCGATGAAGAACGCCCCGCTGCGTTTGGCCGGGCGCAGGACGAAGGCGCCGGAGGCGACCGTGGAGCGCTCGACCAAGACGTAGCTGATCCGGTCGCGGTCGACGAAGCCCTCGAGAATCACGTCGCCGGACGGAAGGCGGGTGGCGTGGACGATGAAGCGCTCGGCCTTGAGCTTGGCGTCGGCGACGCAGAAGCGATGGGCGGACCCGCCCGCGCGCAGGCGCTTCTCGCTGTCGATCAGCAGGCAGCGGCGGCCGCCGTTGCGGGTGGTCGCGCCCGCGAGCAGCGGACCGGAGTCCTCGGGTTGCCAGCGGCTCGTGGTGAGCTCCAGCCGGGCGCCGCCGGGGAGCTCGGCGGGCGGCTCCAACCGTTGGCCGAGGCTCTGCTTCGACGGCGGTTCGCACGGCTCGTCGAGGTGGCGTGTCGTGCGCGGGTCGATCGCGTACTCGAGCGGCTTGGCCGTCGTGGTCGACGTGATGTGGGCGGGCAGGCCGGCGGGCGAGTCCGGGCGGTCGCGCTCGACGGCGACGAGGTTGTCGGTGGGCGCCGCCTGGATGATCCCGCCGTCGCGGGCGGTCACGGTGACCTGCGCGGCGCCGTCGGGAACGATCCCGGAGATCGTGATCCGGTTGCGCATCGGCCCGGTGCAGCCCTGGATGGTGAACGCGCGGCCGGCGACGATGTCGTCGGTCGACCAGGGATGCGCGGGTTGCCCGCCGGCGCTGACCAGCACGACGCCCTCGACCTGGGTGGGGTCGCGCAGCGAGGCGAGGACCTGCCGGCGCTGCTCGGGCGCCATCGAGCGCAGGCAGGTGTCCGAGGGCACGGGGTGGGCCGTCACGCTCTCGACCGGGACGATCCAGCCCCCTGCGACCCGGCGCGCGGAGCCGAGCATCACGCCGCCGACGAACGGCGCGTCGCGGAAGGCGTCAGCCGGCGGCGTGTCCTGGGCGGTCTTCGGGCGGCGCAGCACGCCGAGCGCCATCTGCAGGCGGGGGCTCGGGAACGCGGTCGACGGCGGCGGCGCCGGCGGCAGCTTCGAGCAGGCCTTGCTCAGCTGGGGCGATGTCGTGATCGGTCTCGGCGGTGCGGCGACCTGGGTCTCGGCGCCGCAGCCGGCGAGCGCCAGCACGGCGAGGGCGAGGATTCGCTTCATCGGCACAGCTCCTGGTCACAGCGCATCGTCGGGTGGCCGTCGGCGTCGGTGCCGACGACGGTGATCAGCCGCACGTCACCGCGCAGGCGCGCGACGTACACGGCGGTCCGTGGGTCGTCGACGGCCCGCGCCGTGATGCGCTGCAGGCGGGTCTTCCGGGTCGCGATGTCCAGCACCAGCGCGTCGACGTGCGTGGTCGCGGGCGGCGCCGCCCCGAACAGCAGGCCGGGCTCGACGAGCAGCGTCGGCGGCGGCACGACGCCCCGCGCGACCGCCGGCGACAGCGCATTGCACCGCCACCCCGCCCCACTCGTCGCGGTCGTGAGGAAGACCGCGACCGTCGTCCGGCCGCCGAACCGGCACGCCGACGCGCTCAGCCGCCAATCGCGGCCCGAGGCGACGTAGACGGGCCGCGACGCGGCGTCCGGCACCGGCGCGCCCTGAGGCCGCGCGGTCACGGAGACGCGGGGCGACGGCGCCCACAAGGAGCTCGTCGCGGCGGCGGTGGCGCCGCCCCCGGCGAGCAGGACCGCGGCGATCGCGAGCACGCGCCGCCACCGCCGTCGCCGCGGCACCTGCGCGCGCCGCAGGTCGCGCCCGAAGTCGGCGAGCACTTCCTCGGGAGTCCGGCCGCCGCTCATGCCGCGTCCCTCCGCGCCGCGCCGCGCGGGCGCGAGCTCCTTGCGCGCTCGCGGGTCACGTCGCCGGCTCCTGTTCCAGCGCGGCGGCCAATCGGCGCAGCCCTCGCGACACGCGGGCACGGGCGGTCGGCTCGGACACGCCGAGGTGGCGGGCGACCGACGGGTAGTCGAGCTCGTCGACGACGCGCAGGCGTAGCGCCTCACGCTGGTCGGCGGCGAGCGCGGCGAGGGCATCGGCGACGGCGACGCGCAAGGTCTCGACGCCCGCGAGCTGCTCGATGCGCTCGATCTCGTCGGAGGTCATCGCCGGGGGCTCCAGGCCGAGCCGGCGCAGCGCGCGCCGCTCGACCCGCCCGCGCTTGAAGAACTCGCCGAGGACGTTGCGGGCGATGCCCCAGATCCAGGCGGCGGCCTCGCCGTCGCTGTTGCCGCGGAAGCGCGACCGCGCCTCGAGCGCCCGCGCGAAGGTCTCGGCGGTCAGGTCGAGCGCGACCTCGCCGTCGTAGGTGCGGCGCGTGAAGAACACGAGCACCGACTGCGACATCGAGTCATAGAGATCGGCGACATCCACGCTCCGGTAGTAGCCGAAGGTGCGCAGACTGTGACCGGATAGTGCATGCTCCGAACGACGACGACGTCAGCGTCGGAGAGGAGGAGCGTATGTATGAACGTGTCCTGAACGTTGCTGCCCTAACGGCGGTGGCGCTCGCTGTCGGGTCGGCGCCCGCTCTGGCGGCGCCCGCGACGGACGGTCCGGGGGCGATGTCGCACTTCGACCTGGCCCGCAAGGACTGCGTCGGAACGGCGCTCACGGACCGCTCGAAGGTCTGGTTCACGGTCGCCGACGGCGTGCTGAGCGACGTCTACTACCCGACCAACGACAACACCAACAACGAGACGCTGCAGTACATCGTCACCGACGGGTCGACGTTCACGGACCTGCAGACCCGCGACATGACTTACACGGTCCAGGCGCTCGACAAGCGAGCGCTGACGTGCCGAGTCGTCGCGACCGCGAAGAGCCGCAAGTACCGCATCACGACCGACTTCCTGACGGACTCCAACCGCCCCGCGGTGATCCTGCACAGCCGCTTCGAGGCGCTGAAGGGCCGCGCGAGCGACTACAGGGTCTACGCGCGCTTCGACCCGACCCTCAACGGCAACGGCGGCGGCGGCTCCGGCAACGGCGGCCCCGACACCGGCGCCACCCAGGGCAACGTGCTCGTCGGCTCGGACACGGTCACGGCGACCAACGCCGCCAACCGCGACTACGCGCAGCCCGTCTTCTCCGCCCTCGACGGCGGCTTCACCGAGGTCTCCAACGGCTACGCGGGCGCCGCCAGCGACGGCCTCAAGCAGCTCGACACGAGCCGCAAGCTCACCAACCTCTACACCGACGCCGCGCCCGGCAACCTGACCCAGACCGGCAAGGTCGCGCTCGGCCACGACGGGACGTTCACGCTCGCGCTGGCGTTCGGCTCGACCGCCGCGCAGGCGGTCGGCACGGCCAAGGCCATCCTGCACACGCCGCTGTGGTTCACCGCGCTGCAGTACCTGCTCGGCTGGCACCGCTACGACAACTCCTTGGTCGAGCCCAAGCGCCCCAAGAAGGTCGACCACGACGAGTGGGAGAACCTGCTCGACACGTACTACGTCAGCGCGAACTACGTCAAGGCCGCCACGGACAAGACGTTCCCGGGCGCGACCTCGGCCGCGATGGCGTCCCCGTGGGGCCAGGCGATCGCCGCCGGCGATCCCGCCAACACGTACTTCGGCTCCTATCGCGAGGTCTTCGCCCGCGACCTCTACGAGGCGTGGACGGCGGCCTACCTCGACGGGGATCGCAAGCTCGCGACGGACATGACCCGGTTCCTGTTCGAGCGCCAGCAGCTGCCCGACGGCTCGATGCCGCGCAACAGCCTGACCAACGGCAAGCAGGCGCCGGACAGCTTCAACACCCAGCTCGACGAGTGCGCCTACCCGCTGGTGATGGCGCTCGCCGTGGGCCTCACGGGCAAGGACTACTACTCCGCCCACATCAAGCCCGCGGCGAACTTCGTCGCCACGCACGGGCCGAGCTTCGGGCCTGAGCGCTGGGAGGAGCAGGACGGCTACTCGCCTTCGACGATCAGCGCCGAGATCGCGGGCCTGGTCGCCGCGGCCAGGATCGCGGACATGAACGGCGACAAGGACTCCGCAGCGGTCTGGCGCGGCGTCGCCGACGAGTTCCAGCGCAACCTGAAGACGTGGACGCTGACGACCAACGGCCCGGCGAGCCCGCAGCCGTACTTCATCCGGCTCTCCAAGACCGGTGACCCGAACGCGGCGATCACGTACAACGTCGGCAACGGCGGCCCCACGCTCGACCAGCGCGCGGTCATCGACGCCGGCTTCCTCGAGTACGCGCGGCTCGGCCTGATGAAGGCCAACGACCCGGACATCGTCCGCTCGCTGAAGGTCGTCGACGCGACGATCAAGCGCTCGACCGTCAACGGCGACGGCTTCTACCGCTACAACGGCGACGGGTACGGCGACGGCTCGACCGACGGCCACCCGTGGGCGCCCTCGAACAAGGGCAACGGCCACCTGTGGCCGGTCCTGTCGGGTGAGCGCGGGCAGTGGGAGGTCAGCCAGGGCGACACCGGCGACGCGCTCAAGCGGGCGAAGGCGATGGCCGCGATGGCGTACGGCGTCGGGCTGATCCCCGAGCAGGCGTGGGAGCTGCCGGACCTCGCGCGCTCCCCGTTCGGCACCGACCCGACGATCGCGTCGATCGGCTTCACCAACGGCGAGTCGGTCGGCTCGGCGGCGGCGCTGACATGGTCCGCCGCCCAGTTCGTGCGGCTGATGCTGGTCATCGGCTCGGGCGATCCGCTCGACCGCCCGGCCGAGACGTACGACCGCTACGTCAAGCACACCCAGGGCACGACCGCGCTGACCGTCACCGGCCCGCCGGACAAGTCCCCCGCGACAGGCTCGACGACGGTCACGGGCACGAGCACGCCCGGCAACACGATCACCGTCAGCGCCGTCAATCAGGACGATCACACGTCGCTGACCCGCACCGCGACGGTGCCCAGCAGCGGCGCGTTCAGCATCCCGATCCCGCTCACCGGCGGGACCACGGTGCTCAACATCGTCGCCACGAGCAAGAGCGGCGGCACCGCGCGTGCGATCCGAACCGTCGTGTTCGACTTCGCGCCCGGCACGCTGCTGTTCTCCAAGGACGACCCGGACGGCGACGACAACGGCCCGGGCAACTTCGCCTATCCGACGTCGTCGAACTTCAAGCCGGGTGCGTATGACCTGCAGCGCTTCGAGGTCTATGACGCGGGCGACCGGATCATCTTCCGCGTCCGCACGCGTGACCTGTCGCCGACGTTCGGCTCGCCGCTCGGCGCGCAGTTGGTCGACGTCTACGTGAGCATCCCCGGCGCCTCGCCCACCTCGACGAGCGCCGCGTTCACGAGCCGCAACTACACGCTCGCGACTCCCTGGGCCAAGCGGATCGAGGTCCAGGGCTTCGGCCAGCAGTACGTCGACGCGAGCGGTGCGACGCTCGGCCAGGTCAACATCACCGGCAACGAGGTCAGCCGCTACATCACGTTCAGCGTGACCAAGGCGAGCCTCGGGACGCCGGCTTCCGGCTGGGGCTTCGCCGTCGTGCTGACCGGCCAGGACGGCTTCAGCTCCGACCAGGCCCGCGGGTTCCAGTCGACGCCGCAGGACTTCCAGTTCGGCGTCTGCGCCACGGCCAGTTCCGACCCGCACTGCACGGTGAACCCGGGCACGGTCCCGAAGGCGATGGACACGTTCACGCCCCCGGCCGAGCTCGACTACACGCTGCACCCGGTCGTCCTGACCCCGGTGACGATCCCGTAGCACGTTGCATACCGCTGGTATACCGGGGCCAGACCCCGGTATACCGTTGGTATCCACCTTGCATACCGGGGTCTGGCACCGGTGTGCAAGTCGTATGCATCAGCCGATGCGAGCCTTGCCCTTGCAGAAGGCGATGTAGTCCACGAGCGCGTCGGGGACGCTGTCGCCGGTCGTCAGCAGCACGCCGACCGAGCACTTGAGCAGGTACGCGCACGGCGGGAGGCTGGTGAACGTCCAGCCGTTCGGGTTGGCGGTACCGAACTGGTTGTCCGGCGTCGCGGCGCCGTCCGGCACGAGCGTGAACGCGTACGGGCCGCCCGGGCCTTCGAGCCACACGCTGACCGCGCCGAGGTGCGGGTGCGCGGCGGTGTACTTGACGGTGAGGCTGTTGGCCAGGGTCGAGCACGGCGTGCTCTCGAGCTCGGCGATCCCGATCGAGTCCACCGCGAGCTCATCGCTCGCCCCGAACAGGCCACCGGGCCAGTACGGGTGGTGCGAGATGTGGTCGTAGTGGGTGTTGTTGATCGCGATGTGCGAGCAGGTCCCGGCGTCGGTGCCGGAGCCGGACGTGCCCTGGTCGCGGATCCGCATGCGGACGCCGTAGTTGACGTCGCTCGCCGGCACGTTGGCCGCGTCGCCGGCGTCCACCCCGGTCTCGTCGACCGACGCCGTGAACGGAAGCAGCGCGCGCGTGTTGAGGTTGATCAGGTCCGAGCCGGGCACGAAGCGCCAGCCGGAGCCGGGGACCATCGGCGGGACCGGGAACAGCGGCGGGACCTGGATCCAGCCGTCCGGGTCGGGCGTGATGTTGAAGACGCCCGAGGCCGGGTTGTTGACCCACACCGGGATGACCTCGATGAACGGCGGGCCGACGATCGGCCGGATGAACGCGCCGATGTTCGTCGCCACGATCTTGCCGCCGTCGACCTTCGTCCAACTGCCCATGGGGTTGCCGGCCGCGTCGGTCGCGATCGTCTCGAAGCGATACTCGATCAGCGGCGCGCCGTCGACCACCGAGAGGCCGCCGTTGAGCCGCAGCGTCGAGAAGAACGCCCGCGAGTCGGCGACCGTCAGGCCGCTGCCGCCGACGCCGCTGTCGACATCCGTCGCGTAGAAGAGCCCGCCGATCTTCGTGAACACGCCGATCGTCCGCGGCGGGCAGACGCACACGCAGAACAGCTGGCACCGCAGGAAGCAGACCCAGTGGCAGAACTGGACGCAGAAGCGCTCGAACTGCAGCTCCTTGGCCAGCGACTGCACGAGCTCCGTGTCCTCGCGCAGGAACGCGGCGGTGAGCCGCTCGAGCGAGGGCTTCTCCAGCGCCCCGCCGGCGAGCGCGAACTCGCGCATCTCATCCAGCGGCGAAGCGAGCTTCTCCAGCGGGTAGATCCGGCACAGCCGCAGGCAGACGAGCATGCAGCGCCAGCTGCAGAACCACTCGCACAGGAAGAAGCAGAACCGCCCGAACCCGCCGCCCTCCAGCACGGAGCCGAGCTGTTCGCAGCTGCCCGCGAGCACGGCCTTGGTCGCCTCGGTGAACGTCTTCTCGTCGCGTGCGAGCTCGCTCAGCGCCGCGCCCGCCGCGACGAGCTCGGGCCCGAGGTGCGGCCGCTGGACGAGAATCGGCGAGCAGACGACCTCGCAGACCAGCCGGTAGTGCACGGTGCAGACCCAGTGGCACAGCAGATGGCTGAACCGCTCGATCCCGTTCTTGTCGATCAATGCCCGCCAGGACGAGATGTCGCGGTCCTCGACGGCGTCGACCATCAGCCGCACCATCGCCTCGTCGGCGGTCAACTTCGCCACCAGCTCCGCGAACTCGCGCGGGTCCGGCGGCTCGAGGTCGGGCAGCGGCGGGCCGGCGAGCTCCAGACAGAGGATCACCGCCTCCTTGCTGCGCAGCCAGTGACACACGACCTCGCAGCGCTCGGCGAGCTGATGGCGCTCCAGCAGCTTCGCCATCGACTCGCCGTCGTACGCCCGGAACGCGTCGACGGCGGCGCGGAACACTTCCTCGTCCCGCGCCAGCGCCGCCATCGCGTCCGCACCGGCGACTACCTCATCGAGCAGCGCTCGATCTTGTTCAGCCATGGCCGAACCTCCACTCTGGGATAGGGCTTCAATGCCTCCCGAGTACGAGCGAGCGTACGCCTGCCTGATACGTCGGCCGATGAGAGCGTGTTGATGTGAGTTACAGCACCTACGGTGTGGTGGTCGACAACGTGAACGTCAGCGTCTTCGAGTAGGCGCCCGTGCGCAGCGCGTCGCCCGCGCTCACGTGCTGCTTGAACGCGATCGTCACCTGGTCGTGGCTGACCGGCGCCGTCCAGGCCGCCTTGCTGAGCTCGACCTGCAGTGGCGACGGTAGGGCGAAGGTCCCGTTCATCAGCTTGCCCGGGTCGCTGAAGCTCAGCGCCGCGTCGCCGGCGCTCGACACGACGTCGGCCGTGGTCTGCGCGGTGTAGTCCTTGTCGACGCCGGGCGTGAACGCACCGAACGACGCCGGCGCGCCGAGCGTCAGCGAGAGGGTGGCGGGGACGTTGCCCGCCACCGCGCCCTGGCCGACCGCGGCGAACGGCGCCTGCGCCTCAGGCGTCGAGTCGTCCGACCAGGCCTTGTCGACGTACCAGCGCCCGTCGACCGACGAGACCTGGATCGCGGACTTGCCGGCGCGGAAGATCCGCGTGCCGAACGCGCTCGCGGTGGACCCGTTCACGAGCGCCTCGCTGAGGACGCGACCGTCCAGCGGCTCACCCGTCGCCGGGATGCCGGCCAGCGCGAGCACCGTCGGCGCGATGTCGGCATTGCCCGCCGGCACGTCGGAGACCGCGCCGCGCTTGATGTCCGGACCCCACGCCAGCAGCGTGTTGTGGACGTCCCACGGCGAGAACGAGCCGTGCTCGGAGCCGGGACCCGTCACGGGGCCGGTCGCGCCGCCGCCCGCGTAGGCCGCGCGGCCGGGCACGCCGTAGGCGTTGGGCTGCGAGGACCACGGGAACGTGACGATCACGTCGGCGCCGCGCTCCGGGTTGGAGTGATGGATCAGCTCGAGCGAGAACGTGCCGGGCACGAAGCCGTACGGCTTGACCGTGGCGGCGTTGTCGTCGCCGGGCGACTTCACGTACGCGCCGCCGGCGGGCGCCTCGGCCGCGGTGTAGACGCCGGCCGCCCACGGCTGGGTCTTGAGGAACTCGGCGATCGCGCGGATCTTGGCCGCGTCGCGGTTCTTGACGTGGACGAGCGCGGGACCGGTGTTGGAGACGATCACGTCGTCGGAGTTCGCCGACGTCTTCAGGCCCGCGTCGATCAGCGCCTGGGTGACGTTGACGTTGTAGTCGCGCAGCGAGAAGCCGTGATCGGAGGCGACGATCACGTTGGTGCGGCGGCCGAGCGCCTTCGCGCGGTCGATGACCAGGCCGAGCTCCTTGTCGGAGTTGCGGATCCCGCTCAGCGCCTGCTCGGCGCCGACGCCGTAGGAGTGCTGCGACCCGTCGGGCTCCGTGATCCAGTTCAGGACCACGTCCGGCCCGTCGGCGGTGAGCAGGCCCTCGCGGAGGACCTTCTCGGCGTACGTGACGCGGACGTTCGCGTTCGGCTGGCCGGACGTCGACGGCGGCTCGCCGAACTGGGCCTTGATCTGGTCGCCGAGCGCGGCCGGGTAGGCGAACGGCGCGGCGGCGTCGCCCGTGTTGACCATCTGGCCGACGCCCTTGGGGGCGCGCGGGTTGAGCAGCAGCGTCGCGCCCGACGTGCCGGAGCCCAGCGCGAGCACCTTCATGCCCGCGGCCTGGACGCGCTCGCCGAGCGTCTGGACGAGGACCATCTTGCCGCCGGTGACCTCGTCGAGCTTGGTCAGCTGGTTGGCGTCGCCGGTGCTGAAGGAGCCGGTCGGGTTCACGCCCGGCCAGTACATCGCGTTGCCGAGGATGCCGCTGCGCGCCGGGTAGGCGCCGGAGCCGATCGCGGTCGCGTTGCCGCGGGTGACCGTCGGCACGACCGAGTGGCTGTTGGAGAAGCGCGTGCCCTCCTGCGCCATCCGGTACAGGTTGGGGGTGTCGGTGGCGTTGATCGAGTCAGGCCGCAGGCCGTCGACGACGAAGACGATCGTCAGCGGCTTGGGCGTCTGTGCAGCGGCCGGTGCGGCAAGGGCCGCGGAGGCGAGCAGCGCGAGGAGCCCGCCTCGTACGGGGCGTAGTTGCATGCCGCGAAGCCAATGAGACCCGGGCGTCCGCGGTGTGAAGAAGTGGTCAGCGCGACGCGGTGACGTCTTCGATGATGTTGACCGCGAGCAGCTCGCCGCCGTCGTCGAGCAGCGTCGCCTTGGTCAGCAGCCACAGCTCGCGGCCGCTC
Organism: Solirubrobacter soli DSM 22325; assembly: GCF_000423665.1. GTDB lineage: Bacteria > Actinomycetota > Thermoleophilia > Solirubrobacterales > Solirubrobacteraceae > Solirubrobacter > Solirubrobacter soli. The sequence continues at coordinate 203,010 of NZ_KE384074.1, forward strand.
TCGCGATGCACCGAGCGCGTCAGCAAGGGCGGCGCGTCGAGGCCGGCGAGCAGGCGCAGCGCCGGGAGGTCGGCGAAGTCGACGCGCCCGCCCTCGGCGTCGAACATGTCGAAGCGGGCGGTCAGCACCTCGGCCGGCGTCGCGAGCAGCTCCTCAGGAGTCGCGCAGCCGACGAGCCGGGCCGCGGCCGTGTTCGCGTAGACCATCCGCCCGGACGCGTCCTGCACGGTGACCGCCTCGCCCAGCACCTCGAGGATGCGCTGGAAGCGCTCGCGGGTGCGGCGCAGGTCCGAGATCAGCTGGGTGGTGATCAGCGCGCGGGCGGCGCGGTCGCCGACGGCGCGGTAGAGCTCGAGCAGCGGCATCGGCGGCGCCCCGCGGGAGGGGCGCAGCCCGAAGTGCAGCAGCCCGAGCCGGCGCCCGTCGGCGGCGAGCGGCACCACGATCCACCAGTGGATGCCGGTGGCGGCCATCTGCTCGGCGTCCTCGCCGGAGTTGGTGATGCGGGCGATGTGCTCGCGGGTGAGCTCGACGATGTGCAGCGCGCCATCGTCCATCGCCTGGCGGGCGGCGGACTGCGGGGCGTCGGTGCGCGGCTTCAGCGCGGCGAGCCACAGCGACTGCGCGGCGCCGTCCGGGCCGTCGATGCGGCCGGCGAACCGCTGCGGGCGCCCGGCCGCGTCCATCACGTCGAGCGCGCAGGCGTCGGCGAGCTCGGGGACGAGCAGGTCGACGAGCCGCTCGACCCCCTCCCCCGGCCACGTCCCCCCGACGATCCGCCCCACGGCTTCGAGCAGCTCGGCCTCGCGCGCCGCGGGGCGCGGGGGGCCTTTGACGCCGGGAGCCGCGAAGGTCATCGTGATCACGGTCCCGCCGCCCGGCGGGGCGTGCATGTCCATCGCCGTCGTCAGCGAGGCGATCGTCGGCAGCCCGAGCCCGAGCCCAGGAGAGTCCGCCCGCGGCTGCATCCCGCGCCCGTTGTCGGTCACGGTCACCACGAGCTCGTCCGCGCCGGCCTGGATCTGCGTGCGCACGAGCCCCGGGTCGCGGTCGATGAACGCGTGCACTACCGAGTTCGTGACCGCTTCGGTGACCGCCAGCGCGAGGTCGATGAGCAGCGCGTCCGTGGCGCCGTGCTCGCGGGCGAACTCGCGCACGCCGCCGCGGATCGCACCGACGCTGCCAGGCGCGGCCGGCAGCTCCCACTCGGCACGCGGCTCAGGTGCGCTGGGGGAATTCACCGCGTCACCGTCGCACACCGTGCCTGACATCTGGGCGACGAGTCTACGACCAGTCCTGATTGAAACCACCCATGTGCGGGTGCCACATCTCGTCGCCCGCGTGCTGGGTGAACTCGACCTTCACGTACGCGAGGCCGAGCACGGCAGCGCACGCCGCGGTCAGCCGCCGTGCGAGCTCGGCGCGCTGCTCGGCCGGCCGGCCGCGGCGCACGTCGCACATCAGCAAGGCGGACGGCGCGCCGTCGCGCCACACCGCGGCCTCGCGGATGACCACGGTGACGATCTCCGGCGGCGCCTCCATCACCTCGGCGTAGATCGCCGTCAGCTCCCCCGCGAGCGCGCGTCCCGTCTCGCCGTCGGGCGCCGTCGGGACGTCGAGCTGCAGCGACGGCATGGGCTACGGAACGGTCTCGGGGCCCTTGTCGACGTAGACCTTGCGGAACGCGCGGAGCGCGTCGAAGACCTTGTCGTTGAACTTCGGGCAGCCGAGCAGGTGACCCCAGGCGGTCGCGGCCACCTCGTACGGCATCTTGGTCGCGTTCTCGAACAGCAGCAGGTGGTAGCCGCTGTCCATCTCGTCGACGAGCTTCTCGAGCTGACCGACCGTGTCGGGCGACGTGCCCGGCTTGTACTGGATCTCGATCCGGCCGTGCTCGAGCGAGTGCACGAGCCGGCCGAGCTCCGGGGTGTCGCCCGGCGCGTACACGCCGTCCTCGTACCAGGTCGGGAAGTGCGTCCCGGACGTCGGCGGGTTGGAGTTGTAGTCGGCCTCGGTGAACTCGCGCGCCTCGTGCGCGACGCCCTGGAGCGGCGGGCTCTGGAGGGTGCAGCCGGCGGCCTTGGCGGCGGCCGGGAGCGACCGGATCTTCACCGCCGGCAGGTCCGGCACCGCGGACGGCGTCGGCGTGGCGGACTGCGCGGCGCCGGCGGGCGGCGCGGCGGCGGTGCTCGGCGTCGACGCGGGCGCCGGGGACGGCTCGTACGTCGCCAGATAGACGCCCAGCCCGATGATCCCCGCGACGAACAGGACGGAGAACATTCCGGCGAACATGGACCGCAGCACGGCGGCTTAGCGTAGCCGCGCCGCGCCCATGCCCGCCGTGGAGGTCTCTACTCGGTGGCGGTCACCGCGCTGGCGGTGACGGTGCCGTTGGCGTTGGTCTCCCCCTGGACGACGACGTTGTCGCCGGGCTCGACCGCGTCGCCGTCGGCGGCCGCGGTGCGGGTGACGTCGCTGCTCGACTTGAGCTTGACCTTGATCGTGTTCCCGTCGCTGTCCTTGACGTAAAGGACGTTTCCCTTGGTGTACTCGACCGTGCCCGTCGTGGCGGCGTCGGAGGTGGCGGCGCCGCCGGGCGGGCCGCCGCCCTGGATGCCGGCCGGGAGCTGCCCGCCGGGGAACGACGGCGTCGAGGTCGTGGCCTGGCTCTTCTGCAGCTGGACGCCGCCGATGAAGCCGCCCGCGGCGAGGATCACCGCCGCCAGCCCGCCGGTGACCGGGGTGAACGCCCGCCGCCGGGGTCGCCGCGGGGCGGGGTTGTCGATCGCGATGCTCATGGGTCTCCTTACTCGAAGCGGAGCGCCTGGACCGGGCGCATTCGTGCGGCGCGCGCCGCGGGATAGGTGCCGAAGAACAGGCCGCACAGGACGGCGGCGCCGAAGGCGAGCGCCACCGTGGAGGCGGCCACGGCGGGCTGGACGCCCGCGATCTCGAAATGGCTCGCGCCGAGCCCGACGGCGACGCCGAGCGCCCCGCCGATCACCGAGACGAGGATCGCCTCGACCAGGAACTGCTGCAGGACGTCGGCGCGGCGCGCGCCGATCGCCTTGCGGATGCCGATCTCACGCGTGCGCTCGGTGACCGAGACGAGCATGATGTTCATCACGCCGATCCCGCCGACCAGCAGCGAGATCGCCGCCACCGCGCCGAGCAGCGTGGTGAAGACGTCGGTGGACGCGCTGCTGGCCTCCCGCACCGACCCCTGGTTGATCACCCGGAAGCCGGGGTTCGACGTGTCGGTGACGTCCTTGCGCTCGTAGAGGATCGACTGGACCTCGGCCTGGGCGGCGTCCAGCGTGCTCGCCGACGTCGCCTGGACCGTGATCGAGGACAGGCCGCCATAGCCGGTCAGCGTGTCCTGGACGGCGGTCAGCGGCGCGAGCACGATGTCGTCCTGGTCGGTCGTGCCATTGGAGCCCTTGCTCGCGGTCACGCCGATGACGGTGAAGCTCGTGCCGTTGACGCGGATCGTCTGACCCACGGGATCGGACCCGCTGAAGAGGTTCTCGGCCACGGTCGGGCCGATCACGACCTTGCGGGCGTGGTCGGTCACGTCCGCGGACGTGAACAGCGCGCCCTCGGAGACCTCGATGTTCTTGGTCGTCGCGTAGGTCGGCGTGGTGCCGACGAACGAGCTCGGCGAGTAGCTGGTCGAGCCGGCGGTCAGCGTCGTGCTCTGCGCCGTCACCGCGGGCGCGACGCTCTTGACGTCCGGGGCGTCGAACGTGTCCGCCAGCGCGGTCACGTCCTTGGTGTCGAACGTGACGCTCGCGCCACTGCCGCCCGGCCCGAAGCGGCCAGGATTGGCCTGCACGACGAGCACGTTGGAGCCGAGCGCGTCGATCGAGGCCTGGACCTGCTTCTTGGACCCGTTGCCGACCGCGACGAGCGCGATCACCGCGGCCACGCCGATGCACAGGCCGAGCATCGTCAGCCCGGCGCGCAGCTTGTTGGCCGCGATCGCGCCGAGCGCGGTGCGGACCGTCTCGACCCCGTTCACGCGAGGACCGGGTGCTCGAGGATCTTCCCGTCCGCCATGCGAACGACCCGCTGCGCGCGGCGGGCGACCTCGTCCTCGTGGGTGATCAGCACGATCGTCCGGCCCTCCGCGTGCAGGGCGTCGAAGATGTCGAGCACCTCGGCGGTCGAGCGGGAGTCGAGGTTGCCGGTCGGCTCGTCGGCGAGGATCAGCGCGGGGTTGGTGACGATCGCGCGGGCGACCGCGACGCGCTGCTGCTGGCCGCCGGACAGCTCGGACGGCAGGTGGTCGAGCCGTTCGCTCATCCCCACGGCGGCGAGCGCCGCCTCCGCCCGCCAGCGACGCTCCTTGCGGCGCACGCCGGCGTAGGCCAGCGGGAGCTCCACCTGGGCCACGGCGCTCATCCGCGGGACGAGGTTGAACGCCTGGAAGACGAACCCGATCTTGGCGTTGCGCACGTCGGAGAGCTCGTCGTCCTCGTAGTCGCGGACGTCGACGCCGTCCAGCAGGTAGGTGCCCGCGGTCGGCGCGTCGAGGCAGCCGAGGATGTTCATCAGCGTGCTCTTGCCGGAGCCTGACGCGCCCATGATCGCGACGTGCTCGCCGCGTTCGATCAGCAGCGAGACGCCGTCGAGCGCCCGCACCGCGATCTCCTCGGTGACCTGGTACACGCGCTCGGCGTCCTGGACGTCGATGACGGGTCTCATCGGCCGATCCCCGCAGGCGGTGCGCCGCCGGCCGGTGGGCCGCCGGTGCCGCCGCCGAAGCCGCCGGCCCCGAAGCCACCGTTCTGGACCTGCGATGGCTGCTGGGTCGCGCTGTCGCTTCCGGTCGCGCCGGCGCCCGCGGCCGCACTCGTGGAGGTCACCACGACCTTGTCGCCCGCCTTGACGCCGCTGACGATCTCCGTCGTCGAGTCGCCCTTGACGCCGGTCTGCACCCGCGCCGTCGCGCCGGTCGAGAGCGTCAGGGTGTTGCCGCGCAGCGCCTGCGTGGGGACGGTCAGGCCGGTCGCCTGTGAGGTGACGATGTCCGCGCTCGCGGTCATGCCCAGCTTGAGGTCCTTGCCGGTCTGGGTCAGCCGCAGCGTCACGGGGTAGGCGACCGCACTCGAGGACGAGGACGACGTGGCGCCGCTGTCGGACGACGACGAGGACGACAGCACGCCGACGTCGATCACCTTGGCCGCCAGCTCCTCACCCGTGGCGCTGACCGTGACGGTCGCCAGCTGACCCGTCTTGACCTTGCCGATGTCGGACTCCGAGAGCGAGACCTGCAGGTCGTACTTGGAGAGCTTGGCCAGGGTGACCTGGGCGGTGGAGTCCGTCGAACCCGAGCCGGAGACGATGTCGCCCTTCGCCACGCCGAGGCTCGCGACCGTGCCGCTGAACGGCGCCCGGATCCAGGTCACGCCCTGGGTCTCGTCCGTCGGCTGCAGGCGCAGCAGCGCCTCGCCCGCGTCGACGTGCTCGCCTTCGGAGACGTAGACCCGCGTGATCTCGCCGGCCTGGTCGAACGAGAGGTCGGACTGCTTGACCGCCTCGAGGTTGCCGCTGCCGGACACGGTCTCCTGCACGACGCCGCGCTTGACGGTCACCGTGCGCGAGGTGGTCGTCGCGGCGCTGGAACTGCCGCCGCCGACGACGGTGGCCGCGCCGCCTACAGCCACGGCCGCGACCGCGGCCATGGCGACATTCATCGCCCTCAAAGAGTGCTCCTTCACAAAGTCGGGGGAGCCCTCAAGGTGCTGCCCGACCCTGCGAGAACCCTCCGTTGAGCCTCAGAGCTTCCTGAGAAATCTAAAGGGGTCAGGCCCCTTTAGGCTTCAGCGCGGCGGTCGCGGGCCGTCCGGCACGATGTCGCGCCCGGTCGGCGTGTAGCTCTCGTCCAGCTCGAGCTGCCAGAAGTAGCGCGTGAAGGTGAAGCCCGAACGGAACTCGCCGACGTGCGGCTCGACCGTCTCGCCCTGCGCCATCCGCACGATCAGCTCGGGGTAGCTGCGGCCGGGGTGCGCGGCGTACATCGGGCAGGCGAACGCGCCGCCGAAGCGGGCGTTGATGTCGGTCACGCGCAGCCCGAGCTCGGAGTCGCGGAACATCTGGACGGTGGCCGGCCCGCGCAGCGGCAGCGCCTCGGCGACGGCGCGGCCGAGGTCGATCAGCTCCGGGTCGGCGATCGCCTGGCCCTTGATCGACTCGCCGCCACGCGACTCGAGCATCGTCCGCGGGATCGCGTTCAGGCACACGCCGTCGCGGTTGCAGAGCAGGTCGACCGAGAACTCCGGGCCGTCCATCCTGCGCTGGACCATCACCGGCTCCTTCACGTAGCCGGCGAAGAAGTCGGCCTCGCGGGCATCGGCGCACGGGTGGATGGAACGCGAGCCCGAGCCCTTGCGCGGCTTGACGACGGCGGGGAACGCCGCGGCCTCCTCCCCCGGCAGCCATGTCGGCGGCGACGGGAGGCCGTGCTGTTCGAGCAGCTGGTGCGCGAGGTACTTGTCGAACGTTGCCTTGCAGACGTCGGCGTCGGGCACGAACGCCGGGAGGTCGCTGCGCGCCAGGACCTCGAGGTCGAGGTCGGTCAGCGGGATCACGGCGATGACACCGTGCTCGTCGCACAGCTCGGTCAGGAACGGGATGTACGCCGGGTCGTCCGCCCGCGGTGGGGCGACTCTGACGTCGGCCGCGTACTGGGCGGGCGCGAGCGGGCTCGGGTCCGCGGCGACGACGAACGCGTGCCGCGCGAAGGAGCTGACGATGTCGTAGCGCTTGCCGACGCCCGTGAGCAGGACGGCGGGACGGTCGCTCACCGCGCCACAACCGGGATGCCCGGAACCGCACGGCCGAGGCCGCGGCAGCCGGTTGCCGGGCTCGTCATGCGTGGAAGCGGGTCAAGGTGTCCGAGCGCAGGCCGAGCCGGAGGCTCTCGACGCCGATCAGGTCGTGCGGCAGGATGTTCCCGAGGCCGACGTTGGAGCCGAAGTGGCGCACCAGCCAGGCCTGCTGCGAGCGTCGCGGCGCCTCGAAGATCAGCCGGTCGAGCCCCGCCTCGCGGACGAGCGCGTCGACGAGCTCGTCGCGGATCGAGCCGTCGGGCCAGTACAGCCCGGCGTCCCCTGACACGCGCCCCTCGCAGATGATCGCGTGCGCCCCCGCGTCCAGCGCCTCGCTCGCCTGGCGTACCCACAACTCGCTCGCGGGCGCCAGGCGCCCGTCCTTGGAGCCGACCTCGACGAACACCGTGAAGTCCTCGTCGAGGCTCTGCACCAGCCGCCGCTTGTCGTCGACCGGCAGGTCGAGCGTGCCCTCGGAGACCTCGACGTGGCGGATGCCCAGCCGCAGCAGCGCGTCGCGCAGCTGCTCGATCCGCCCGTGCCGCCACGCCAGCTCGGTCAGCGTCCCGCCCAGCATCGGCGAGACGCCGTGGTCGAGGTACGTAGCGAGCTTGGCCTCCAGCGCCTGCGTGACCATGGCCGAGCCCCAGCCCAGCCGGATCACGTCGACGTGATTGGACGCGACCTCCATCAGGCCGGCGGCCTCGACGCACGTCAGACCGGGGTCGACGACGTGGGTGACGCCGGTCAGGCGCGGCTTCTCTGCCCGCTCGGGCAGCGGGATCAGGCCCTCGAGCCCCGCCGCCGTGGGTTGTTGGATGCGCTCCACGGGACTACATGATGGCGGCCCACGTGGTCGGAGCGTCACGATCTCGACATGAGGATCGCCGTGTTGCATCCCGGAGAGATGGGCGCCGCGGTGGCGGCGTGCCTGCCCGAACCCGCGATCTGGGTGCCCGAGGGGCGATCGGCGGCGACCGCCGAGCGCGCTCGAGACCTGGAGCCGGGCGACCCGCTGAGCGCCGACGTGATCCTGTCGATCTGCCCGCCGCACGCGGCGCGCGAGGTCGCCGCGTCGGTGGCGGACTTCGCCGGGATCTACGTCGACGCGAACGCGATCTCGCCCGCGCGCTCGCGAGAGGTGCGGGCATTGGTGCCGCGTGCGGACTTCGTCGACGGCGGCATCATCGGTCCACCCCCGACCTTCGAGGGGTCGACACGCCTGTACCTGAGCGGAGAGAGTGCGCACGTGGTCGCCGCCCTGTTCGAGGACACGATCGTCGAGGCGCGCGTCGTCGCGGATGCGAGCGCGCTGAAGCTGGCCTACGCCGCCTGGAGCAAGGGCAGCGCGGCGCTCTTGCTGGCCGCCCACGCGGTCGCCGAGGCCTACGGGGTCGGCGACGCGCTCGACGGCGAGTGGGGCGACCTGCGCGGACGATACGAGCGGGCGCAGACCGCCAAGGCGCAGAAGGGCTGGCGTTGGGTCGGCGAGATGGAGGAGATCGCCGACGCGTTCGCCGCGGTCGGCCAGCCGGAGGGCTTCCACCGGGCGGCCGCCGAGGTCTACCGCGGATGACGCTCCCCGAGCGCGAGCTCCACGGTCTGCTCGAGCTGCTCGGCGAGGTCCACCACGCCGAGAACGTCGCCGGCTTCCGCACGGCGCTACTCGACGTCCTGCCGCGGGTCATCCCCGCCGCCTACACGTCCTACAACGAGGTCAGCGGCGAGGGGAACCCGCTGGTGACGCTGGTCAGACCCCAAGCGCCGCAGCGGGTGATGGCGCAGTGGGGCCGCTACGGCCACCAGAACCCGCTCGTGCAGCACCACCTGGCCACGCGCGACCCGCGCGCCCACCGGCTCTCGGACGTCACGTCGATGGCCTCGTTCCGGGAGCTCGAGCTCTACCACGAGGTCTTCGTCCCGCTCGGCGTCGAGCACCAGCTCGCGGTCACGCTGCCCGCGCCACCGCGGCTGCTGATCGGGCTCGTGTTCGCCGACGCCGACGATTTCACCGACCCCCAGCGGCGGCTCCTCGACCTCGCCCGCCCGCACCTGATCCAGGCGCACGCCAACGCGACCCTGCGCGAGCGCATGCACGACGTGCTCAAAGCGGTCGAGGCCGGGCTCGACGACGTCGGCGAGGCGATCGTCGTCACCGACGCGAGCAACCGGATCGCGTTCGCCACCGAGGCGGGCCGCGCGGCGCTCGAGCTCGTCGACCACGACGCCGCGCACGATCGGCTGCCGGACCGGCTGCGCGACACGCCCGGCCCGGCGCACAGCGTCGTCCCGGTCACCGGGGGCACGCCGCTGATCGTGCGCACGCTCGCCCCGAAGGGCGGCGCGACCGTGCGCCTGTTCGAGCGCGGCTCGCGCGGCGCGCCGCGGTCGCTGCTCACCTCGCTCGGGCTCTCCCCGCGCGAGGCCGAGGTCCTGCAGGCGATGATGCGCGGCAACTCGACCGCCGCGATCGCCACCCAGCTCAAGGTGACGCCGAAGACCGTCTACAAGCACGCCGAGCGGATCTACGCGAAGCTCGGCGTCAACGACCGGATCGCGGCCGTGAGCGCGGCCTGGGCGGCCCTGGACTCAGGTGCGGAAGAGCCCCGGCCGAACGGCTAGGGGTACGCAATTCTCCGAATTGATCGGTGATGAGAGCGCGGAGACACTCGCGCCTCCATGGTCGCCGCTCTCCGCTCGCTGCTCGTCGCGACGGCGCTCCTCGCCGTCCTCGCCCCCACCGCCGCCGCGCAGGATCCACCCTGCGACAGAACCTGGAACGGAACCTCGGGCAACTGGAACGACGGGAGCAGATGGAGCGGCGGCGCGGCGCCGAACACGATCGAGCGCGCGTGCCTCCCGGCCGGCAGCTACACGGTCACGGTCACCGGCGGCACCTCGCCGAAGGGGGTGACGGTCGGCGCGGGCGTCACCGCCGTCATCAAGGAGTCCCAGTACATCGACGGCCGCGCCGCGAACGTCATCAACCACGGCACGATCCGCCTGGAGCAGAACGCGACCCTTTACGGCTCGCTCCTCAATGACGGCACCGTCGAGGACACGGGCACGATCCCGGCCGGCAACAACCGGCCGGTCCTCACCGGCGGCCCGATCACCAGCTCCGGCACGATCCGCGCCAACCAGGGCCTGAACATCAACCGTGAGGCCAACACGTTCGAGAGCACGGGCAAGCTCGAGACGGCCAACGCGAGCGCGTTGCTGAACGCCACGGGCTACGGCGACGCCGCGATCACGCTCTCCGGCACGATCGCGAACCCGGGCACGATGCAGTTCCAGGGCGGGACGATGCGGGTGCGGGCGATCACCTCGCAGACGGGCGTCCCGTTCAAGACCTACGACGCCAAGCTCGACCTCACGGGCGCGGGCGCCTCGACCGTGGAGACCAACAACACGGTCGACCTGGTGTCGAACATCCCGGCGGGCGTGACCGTGCGCGTCACGGGCCGCACCAACGACGGCTACCTGCGCATGGACGGCGACCGCACCAACAGCGGCACGCTCGTCTTCGACAGCTCCGATCAGTTCCACGGGACGTACCTGACCAACATCAGCGCCGCGGCTCGGTTGACCAACGCGGGCACGCTGCGGGTCACGGGCGTCGCGGGGACGGACCGCAACTTCCGGATCCCGATCACCAACACGGGCACGGTCACGGTCGACGCGGGTACCCGGATGGTCTTCCAGAACGACGCCGGCGAGACGATCACCTCGGGCGCCTGGAACGCCAACGGCAACGTCTGGGTCCAGGGCGGCGGCAGCAGCCCGGCCCAGATCACGCAGACCGGCGGCGCGATCACGGTCGCCGCCGGCGTCACGCTGTTCGTCACCAACGGCGGCCGCTACGTCCACCAGGGCGGCACGACCTCCGGTGAGCTGCAGTTCCAGAACGGCTCCACGCTCGACGCCTCGGGACCGGGCGCGGCGACGTACCACGTCGTGGGCTACGTGAACCTCGGTGGCGACATCAACGCCGCCGCCACGGTCAACCTCGACGCCAACGGCGGCCAACCGGCGAACCTCACGCTGGCCGCGCCGCGCACGCTCGCCGGCCGGATGACCTTCACCACCACCGGCGCCAACGCCCAGGACACCGAGCTCAACGGCGGCCAACGGCTGACGGTCACCGGCCGCATCGACGTCCAGCGCGGCGTGGGCGGCACGCGCCACTTCAAGGTGCCGCTGACGATCGCCGCCGGCGGCCAGCTCAACGTCGAGGCCCTGGCCACGGCGGTCATGGACACCGGCGGCACGACCGACAACCAGCTCGCCGGCACGGTGAACATCGCCGGCGGCGGCTACCTCGGCGTGCGGTCGGGCAACCAGACGGTGACCCAGACCGGTGGCACGATCCCCGGCGCGGGCACGTTCGGCTTCGAGAACGGCAACACGTTCGTCCACTCCGGCGGGACGGTGACCGGCGAGGTGCAGTTCTATAACGGCTCCTCGCTCGACGCGTCCGGACCCGGCGCGGCGACCTACCACGTCCTCGGCTACGCGAACCTGGCGGGCGACGTCAACGCCGCCGCCACGGTCAACCTCGACGCCAACGGCGGCCAGCCCGCGAACCTCACGCTGGCCGCGCCGCGCACGGTCGCCGGCCGCATGACCTTCACCACCACCGGCGCCAACGCGCAGGACACGGAACTCAACGGCGGACAGCGGCTGACGGTCACCGGCCGCATCGACGTCACCAAGGGCTCGGGCGGCAACCGCTGGTTCAGAGTGCCGGTGACCATCGCCGCCGCGGGGCAGTTCAACGTCAATGCGGACGCGAGGGCGTACCTGGGCAACGGCGCCGTGACCGATCACCAGTTCGCGGGGACCGTCAATGTGGCCGCCGGCGCGTACTTCGGGGTGCAATCCGGCACCCAGACCGTGACCCAGACCGCCGGCTCGATCACCGGGCCGGGCACGTTCAGCATCGAGAACTTCGGCACCTACGTGCACCAAGGCGGCACCGTCCCGGGCGAGCTGCAACTCCAGAACGGGGCCGCGCTCGATCCGTCCGGCCCGGGCGCGGCGACCTACCACGTCGTCGGCGTCGTCAAGCTCGTCGGCGACGTCAACGCCGCCGCGACGATCAACGCCGACAGCAGCAACAGCAGCACGGCGCAGCTCACCCTCACCGCGCCCCGCACCGTCGCCGGGCGGGTCAATCTCACGAGCACCGCCGCCAACGACACCACGATCAACGGCCTCGACGGCGCGTCGCACCGCCTGACCGTCACGGGCCGTCTCGAGGCCCAGAAGGGCGTCGGCGGCATCCGCAACCTCACGACGATCCCGCTGACGATCGCGGCGGGCGGCCAGTTCAACGTCGAGCCCGACACGCGCGTGTACGTCAACAGCGACGGCCGCACGCTCGACCACCAGCTCGCAGGCAACGTCACCGTCGGCGCCAACGGGCTGCTGCTGTGGCGGGTAGCGAGCCAGACGGTCACGCAGACGGCAGGCACGATCACCGCGACGGGCTCGTTCAACGTCGAAGGCAACACCTTCAAGCACCAGGGCGGCAGCGCGATCGGCCTCGTCACGATCTCCAGCGGCGGCCTGCGCGGGCAGCTGGACCCGTCGGGCCCCGGCACGATGGCCTACAAGATCGCCAACGGCGTCAACCTCACCGCCGACATCAGCGCCGACGCCTCCGTGCAGATCGGCGACGCGACCACCGGCGGTCAGCTCTTCGTGCGCGACCGCGACGTGACCAACAACGGCGCGATCCAGGTCGGCCCCGACGGCGCGGTCCCGGGCGCCCAGCTCAACGATGACGGCCAGCCGTACAAGCTGACCAACGCGGGCTCGATCGTCGTCGGCACGGGCGGCGGCCGCGAGCTCCACCTCGCGGTCATCAACACCGGCACGATGAACGTCAAGACCGACTTCGGTTCCGGCTTCCTCGGCTCGGCCATCCCGAGCCAGCCGCTGATCACCAACCAGGGCGGCACGGTCACGCTCGACCACGCCGGCGTGTCGGTCATGGGCGGCTACACGCAGACCAGCGGCACCACCGACATGACCGAGTCCTCGTTGAGCAGCTGGCGCGCGGCCCCGATCGCCGACATCAAGATCCTCGGCGGACGCCTGCGCGGCACCGGCGTCCTGACCGGGCCGGTGACCAACGCCGGCACGATCGAGGTCGGGCGCGCCGGGACCTACGGCAAGCTCCAGATCAAGGACGTGTTCGACCAGATCGTGCGCGTCGCCGCGTCCTACACGCAGACCCCCACCGGGAGGCTGGCGATCGACGTCGGCGGCAAGGTCGCCGGGACCAGCTACGACCAGCTCACGGTCGACGGCCCCGCGGCGCTCGACGGCGCGCTCGACGTGACCACCGCCGCGGGCTACACGCCGACCCCGAACACCGACACCTACCGGCCCGTGCTCTCGGAGACCCGCACCGGCGTCTTCGCCAACCTCACCGGTGGGCGCTTCTACACGCTCTCGCACGACGCGACCGGCGCGGTCCTGACCGGGCGCGTCCCGCCGCCGCCCACCGGCGAGCTGACGATCGGCGACGCCTCGATCCTCGAGGGCGCCGGGCCGCTGACCTTCACGGTGACGATGTCCAAGGCTTCGACGGACCCGGTCACCGTCGACTGGGCGACCGAGGACGACACCGCGACCGCGGGCGCCGACTACGTCGCCGGCTCGGGCACGCTCACGTTCCCGCCGGGCACGACGACCCGGACCGTCACGGTCGCGGTCGTCAACGACCAGGTGGTGGAGGGCGTCAAGCGGTTCCTGCTGCGGCTCAAGCGCCCGGTCAACGCGACGCTCGACGTCGCCACGGGCGTCGGCCGCATCGACCCGGACGACGTCGGGATCACCAACGCCGCCCCGACGAGCCTGGGCATCGCCGGCAACGCGACGGTCGTCGTCTCCGGCGGCGGTTTCGGGCCCGGCACGAAGGCCAAGCTCACCCGCGCCGGCCTCCCCGATCGCGTCGGCACGATCACCTCCGGCCCCGAGAACGGCTCGAAGTTCTCCGCCCGCTTCGACATGCGCGGCGCCGCCCAGGGCCAGTGGCTGCTCGTCGTGACGACGCCGTCCGGCACCGCGAACACGCCGATCACGGTCCAGGCCGGGTCGTCGGCGCTGTACGCCTCGCTCAGCGTGCCGGCGTCGCTGCGCTACGGCTGGGTCGGCCAGGCGCTCCTGTCGATCCGCAACGCGGGCAGCAACGACGTGCAGCTCGACGGCGTGCGCTTCACCGGCACCGACCTCGAGCTGCGGGCCGTCGGCGCGACCGACTTCGCCAAGCGGCTGATGGTCGCGGACACGCAGCTCGGCGACGCGCAGGTCATCCCCGCGCTCTCGACGCGCACCGTGATCGTCGAGGTGCGCTCGACCACCCTCGTCGGGCACGCGTTCATGAAGGTCGACGCGGAGCTCTACCCGACCGGCTACGCGCCCGTGGAGGGCTCCGATCCCGACCCGGGCAACGGATCGATCGCCGGCACGGTGACGTCCGCGGCGGGTACGCCCGTTCGCGGCCTGCGCGTCACCGCGTTCGACGGGGCGCACTCCGCCTCGGCGCTCACCGACGGGTCCGGCAACTACGTCCTGAAGCCGCTCAAGCCGGGGACGTACCGGGTCGAGGCGGGCGGCGCGAAGGGCAGCGCGGCCGTGAACGAGAACGCCCGCACGGTCGACCTCGTCACGGGCGTGACCGAGCTCTCCGGCTCCGTCGGCAAGGGCGACGCGACCGTCCTGCTGCTGCGCGACGGCTCGGAGGTCGCCCGCGTCGCCGCCGACGCGACCGGCGGCTTCCGGTTCCGGGTCACGCAGCCGGGCGCCTACACGCTGGTCGCCGACTCGCCCACGGGCGGGCGCGCGAGCCGCGCCGTGACGGTCGTGGCGGGCGTCGATCAGCCGGGCCTTGCGCTGACGCTCGGCACGCGCACGCTGACGGTGACGACGACCGCGGGCGCCCAGGTGCGCGTCTGGCCCGCGGGCGAGGAGGGCGCTCCGTCGGTGCGGACCGCGACAGGCACCACCGTGACGCTTCCCGGCATGCCCGCGGGCCTGCTGACGGTCGAGGCGCGCGCCGCCGGCAAGGCGTCCGCGCGAGCGACCACGAGCGCCAACGCGGTGACGGTCACGCCCACCGCCGGGTCACCGATCGGCGGCCGGGTGACCCAGGCCGGCACGCCGGTCGAGGGAGCGCTCGTCGTCGCCGACCATCGCCTGGCGACCACCGGCGCCGACGGGCGCTACTCGATCGCGGGCCTGACCGGGAGCCAGGACGTGTGGGTCCTGGCTCCCGGCGCGGCGCCACTGGTCAAGCGCGCGGTGGCCGCGGGCTCGACGACCGCCGACGCTGCCGTGGTGACGACGGGCGGCACGCTCGACGTCAAGGTCGGCGCGGGCGCGGTCGGGCGTCTGGTGGAGGTCGTCGACCCGGCGACCGGCGTGACGATCGCCGCCGCCGGCACCGTCGGACCGGACGCGGTCGCGCACTTCGGGCCGCTCCCCGCCGGGACGTTCGAGGTCCGCGGGGCGGGCGCTGGCACGCGCACGGTCACGGTCGGGTCGTCCGCCAAGGCCGTGCGGGCGGCCGCGCCGCGGGAGACGATCACGCTGGACGACGACGGGTACCCGGTCGTCGCCGACCCCGAGCACGATCCCGCCTACGACGAGTACACCTCCCCGTTCAGCGGGCTCAAGGCGCCGCAGCTCAACGAGAAGGACAAGGCCGGGTGGGATCAGGTGATCGCCGACTACCCCGGCCCGTGCCCGACCGCCGACCGGCTGATCGACACGATCCGCCTCAAGCAGCGGGCCAAGCTGGCCGCGTTCTCGGCGTGGGTCGAGGCGTGGGACGCGGTCGACACCCAGAACCGCGCCGACATCGAGAAGTTGATGACGATGTCCGCGCAGTTCACCGCCAACTCGTTCCTGGCGCTGGCGACGATGGCCGAGCTGCCGCCCAACGTGTCCCCGGCCTTGTCCCAGGCGCTGGGCAACCTGGCCAACTACGTGGGCACGCTCACGACGCAGGGCCAGGGGCTCCTCGACCCGCTCACGGCCGTCGACTACACGCAGTACTTCAAGGACATGGTCGACACGCTGGCGTCCTTCGCGGTCGAGTACGGCGCCGAGGGCGGCGAGCTGGCGAACTTCTCGAGCCTGATCAACATCCTCAAGGGTCTGATCGACATCAGCAGCGCGGCGGAGGAGTTCCCGAACGAGGTCGCGGCACGCGCCAACGGCTACCTCGAGGCGCAGGGCCGCTACGAGCAGATGCTCCGCGAGATCAACGACCTGCTCAACCAGTACAACGAGGCCAAGAAGCGCTGCCCGGAGCCGCTCGACCGCGGCCCCAAGCCGCCGGTCTCCAGCGGCGGGCAGATCGAGAACATCACCTCCAACGACCCGAACGAGATCCTCGGGCCGGCGGGCGTGGGCGCGCAGAAGTGGATCCCGCGCGCGCAGACGCTCGGGTACTCGATCCGCTTCGAGAACCTCGGCCCGGGCTCGGTCATCCCGCCCGGCCAGCAGCCCGCGAGCGCGCCCGCGACCGTCGTCAAGGTCGTCACGACGCTCTCGCCGTCGGTCGACGTCGACCAGGTCACGCTCGGCGGCGTCGGCTGGGGCAAGGTGGAGCTCGCCGTGCCGGCCGGGCTGACGACCTACCACAAGGACGTCCCACAGGACGACGGCGACATCGTCCGGGTCGACGGTGCGGTCAACGCCGGTGCGCGATCGATCACATGGACGTTGAAGACGATCGATCCGAACACGGGTGAGATCGACGGGTCCCCGACCGCGGGCTTCCTCCCGCCCGAGGACGGGACACGCCGCGGCCAGGGCCACGTCGACTACCGCGCGGGCACACCGGACAGCGTCGCTCAGGGCACGGCGATCGCGGCCAAGGCGACGATCACGTTCGACGTCAACGCGCCGATCGAGACCAACACGCACACGAACACGGTCGACGGCGCGGCGCCCGCGGCGACGCTGACGCTCGGCACCGCCACCTGCGAGGGCAAGCTACCGGTGTCCTGGAACGGCACCGACACCGGCTCCGGCGTCGTCAGCTACGACGTCGAGGTCTCCAAGGACGGCGGGCTGACGTGGAGCAAGTGGCTGGCGGACACGGCGACGACCTCCGGGACGTACCCGGGCACGCCCGGAAAGGCCTACGCGTTCCGGGTCATGGCGCGCGACGCGGTCGGCAACCAGGAGACCGCGCCGGGGACGCCCGACGCGACCGTCACGCTCGCGCCCTGCGACCTGACCCCGCCGCGGACGACGGCGACACTGCCGGGTGGCGCCGTGGGCGGCTGGTACGGCGGGCCGGTCGACGTGAAGCTGGACGCGGTCGACGCGCCCGGCGGATCGGGCGTGAAGACGCTGCGCTACGCGGGCAAGCAGGTCTCGGCCGCCACCGTGACGGAGCGGGTCGGCGCGGAGGGCGTGACCGACTTCGTGTTCTCGGCGGTCGACGCCAAGGGCAACGCGGAGGCCGACGCGCATCTGCCGGTCCGGATCGACACGACGGCGCCGGCGATCACGGGCACCGACGGCGTGGCGTACGCGCTCGGCCAGGCGGCCGTCCCGGACGCGACGTGTGCCGACGCGGGCTCGGGCATCGCGAGCTGCGACGTCCCCGCCGCGCTCGACACCTCGGCCGCGGGCACCTTCAGCTACACGGTGGGCGCCGCGGACAAGCTCGGCCACACCGCGACGCGGACGTTCACCTACACGGTGGCCGCGCCGCAGCCGGCGCCGTCCGCCACGCCGACGCCGACGCCCTCCCCCGGGCCGGCGTTCGGTGCCACGCCGGTCACGGTCAAGCTCGGCAAGGTCACCCGTACCAGCGCGGTCGTGACGCTCACGAGCAAGGAGGCATTCGCCTTCACCGGCAAGGCGACGCTGCTGACGGCCGCGAAGAAGCCCAAGGCGCAGTCCAAGATCGCGTCGTTCTCGCTGCTGGCCAAGGGCAAGAGCGCGAAGGTCACGCTCAAGCTCAAGCCGGCTCTGAAGACGGGCAAGGCGGTCAAGCTCGTGCTGCGTCTCGAGCTGAGATCGGGGAACGCGACGAAGGTGGTCGACGTGAAGGTCACGCTGCGGGCGCGGTAGCGTCCGCGGCGATGACCCTCCAAGGCAAGACGCTGTTCATCTCGGGCGGCTCGCGCGGCATCGGCCTCGCGATCGCGCTGCGTGCCGCTCGAGATGGCGCGAACATCGCGCTGATCGCCAAGACCGCCGAGCCGCACCCGAAGCTCGAGGGCACCGTGTACACCGCCGCCGAAGCGATCGAGACGGCGGGCGGGACCGCGCTGCCGTTCGTCGGCGACATCCGCGACGAGGGCTCGGTGGGCGAGGCGGTGGCCGCCGCGGTCGCGAAGTTCGGCGGCATCGACGTCGTCGTCAACAACGCCTCGGCGATCGACCTGCGCGGGACCGAGGCGCTCGACATGAAGCGCTACGACCTGATGCAGGACATCAACACCCGCGGCACGTTCGTCGTCACCAAGGCCTGCGTCCCCCACCTCCGCGAGGCGGCGAACCCGCACATCCTCACGCTCTCGCCGCCGATCGGCCTCAAGCCGCAGTGGCTGGGCCCGCACATCGCCTACACGATCGCCAAGTACGGCATGTCGCTGTGCGCACTCGGCTGGGCCGAGGAGTTCCGCGAGGCCGGCATCGGCTCCAACGCGCTGTGGCCGCGCACGCTGGTCGCGACCGCCGCGGTCCAGAACCTGCTCGGCGGCGACGCGGCGATGGCCCGCGCCCGCAAGCCCGAGGTCTACGCCGACGCCGCCTACGCGATCCTGACTCGCCCCAGCCGCGAGTGCACGGGCAACACCTACCTGTGCGAGGACGTCCTCGCGGAGGAAGGGATCACGGACCTCAGCCCCTACGCCTACGTGGACGGTGCCGAGTTGCAGGTCGACCTGTTCGTCGACCACGTGTAGGCAGTCGAACGACGTAAGCGAAGGCGCAGCGCGACGCGGCACGATCCCGCGCATGAACATCGTCCTCGTACATGGCGCATGGGCGGACGGCTCCTGCTGGAGCGCGGTCATCCCGGCCCTGCAGAACGACGGCCACCGCGTCACCGCGGTCCAGCTGCCCGAGACGTCGACCACCGCCGACGTCGCCCGCGTGCGCCACGTGCTCAGCCTGCAGGACGGCCCCACCGTCCTCGTCGGACACAGCTACGGCGGCCAGGTCCTGACGGCGCTCGGCGAGGACGCGCCGAACGTCGCCGCGCTCGTCTACATCGCCGCGTTCGGCCTCGACGAGGGCGAGTCGCTCGGCGCGCTGCTCGGCGGCGGCCCGCCGACGCCGGCGCTCGAGCACCTGTTCGTCGACGACCAGCAGCTCGCCTGGATCCCGGAGGACGACTTCGTCACCCGCTTCGCGTCCGGCGTGGACCCGGAGAAAGCGCGGGTGCTCTTCGCCACGCAGCAGCCGATCTCGCTGAGCACGTTCGAGGACGTCATCGGGACCCCGACCTGGAAGCTGCACCCGTCCTGGTACATGGTGGCCAAGGCCGACCAGGCGATCCCGCCCGACGCCGAGCGCCAGTTCGCGGCCCGCATGGGCGCGACCACCGTCGAGGTCGACTCCGGCCACGTGCCGATGGTCAGCCACCCCGACGAGGTGACCGACCTGATCCGCGCGGCGGTTAAAGGGGCCTGACCCCTTTAGATAAAGGGGTCAGGCCCCTTTAGGTTGCGGTGGGGAAGTGCATGTGCGCCTGGTCGAGCGACTCGGGCCACCGGGTCGTGACGACCTTGGCGCGCGTGTAGAACTTCACGCCCTCTGGGCCGTGCATGTGGTGGTCGCCGAACAGCGACTGCTTCCAGCCGCCGAAGCTGTAGAAGCTCATCGGGACCGGGATCGGCACGTTGACGCCGATCATGCCGACCTGGATCTTGCGCTGGAAGGTGCGGGCGGCCTGGCCTGAGGCGGTGAAGATCGCGACGCCGTTGGCGAAGGAGTTGCGGTTGATCAGCTCGATCGCCTCGTCGAGCGTCCCGACGCGGGTGACGACCAGGACCGGGCCGAAGATCTCGTCGGTGTAGACCGACATGTCGGTGGAGACGTTGTCGATCAGGGTCGGGCCGACCCAGAACCCGTCGCCCTCGATCTGGAGCTCGCGCCCGTCGACGACGAGGTCGCCTTCGCCGCGCCCGATGTAGTCGACGATCCGGTCGCGGGCGGCGGCGGTGACGACCGGGCCCATCTCCGAGCCGGGCTCGAGCCCCGGGCCGACCTTCACGGCCAGCGCCTTCTCGCGCAGCTTCTCGACCAGCTCGTCGGCCGCGTCGCCCACCGCGACCGCGACGCTGATCGCCATGCAGCGCTGACCGGCCGAGCCGTAGCCGGCGGCGGTCAGGTGGTTGGCGGCGAAGTCGAGGTCCGCGTCGGGCATCACGATCGCGTGGTTCTTCGCCCCGCCCAGCGCCTGCACGCGCTTGCCCCGCGCGCTCGCCCGCTCGTGGATGTACTTCGCGATCGGGGTCGAGCCGACGAAGGACACCGCGGCGATGTCCGGGTGGTCGAGGATCGCGTCGACCGCCTCCTTGTCGCCGTGGACGACGTTGAACACGCCGTCCGGGAGCCCGGCCTGCTTGTAGAGGTCGGCCACGAAGTTGCTCACGGAGGGATCGCGCTCGGAGGGCTTGAGCACGAACGTGTTCCCGGTCGCGATCGCGACCGGGTGCATCCACATCGGGACCATGATCGGGAAGTTGAACGGCGTGATCCCCGCGCACACGCCCAGCGGCTGCCGGAACGAGTGCAGGTCGACGTCGGTGGAGACCTGGTCGGAGAACTCGCCCTTCGTCAGCTCCGCGATGCCGCACGCGTACTCGACGACCTCCATGCCGCGGATGACCTCGCCCTTGGCGTCCTCGAAGGTCTTGCCGTGCTCGGCGGAGATGATGCGCGCGAGCTCGTCCGTGTGCTGCACGACGAGCTCGCGGAACGCGAACATCACCCGCGCGCGGCGCACCACCGACGTGTCGCTCCAGGAGGCGAACGCGGCCTTGGCGGCCTGCACGGCGGCGTCCACGTCGGCGGCGCTGCCAAGGCGGACCTGGCGCTGCTCTGTACCGGTGGACGGGTCGAAGACGGGGGCGGTGCGGGACGAGGCGCCCGCGGTCGGCGCTCCACCGATCACATGGTCGATGGTCTCGAGCTGGACGGTGCTCACGGAGGGTTCCTCACGGTCTCTCTGGTTTCGTCGCTCCCACGGTAGCGGCGGCCGTGTCGACGGCCTTCGCCACGTCGTCGTCGTCTGGATACAGCAAAGAACGCCCGATGACCAGCCCCCGCACAGGCGGGAGCGAGAGCGCGTGCGCCCACGCGTCGTACGCCGCCGGCCCGCCACCGCCCAGGATCAGCGACGGCAACGTGGTCGCCGCCATCACCCGCTCCATGTCGGCCACGATCGGGACCTTCAGCCACGTGTAGGCCGAGGTCGTCCCGAGCGCGGACGCGATCGAGATCGCCCGCATCGCGCCTTCCGGCGAGCTGTCGGACCAGAACGGCTCGACCATCGCGATCCGCCGTCGCGCGGCCAGGTCGGAGACCGCGCGGGCGGAGGCCTCGAGCGTGCGCGGCGTGCGCTCGTCGTCCGGGTCGATGCGCAACAGCAGCTTGCCGCCCTCGAAGTCGAAGGCCTCGATCGCCGCCGCGTCGTAGGCCGTGAAGCGATCGTCGATCGTCCACCGCGCGCCCGCGATCCCGCCGCGGTTCATCGACCCGAAGACGACCTTGCCGTCGAGCGCCCCGAGCAGCAGCAGGTCCTCGATGATGTCCGGCGTCCCGAGCACGCCGTTGACGCCGGGCCGGGCGAGCGCGACGACGAGCCGGTCGAGCAGGTCGCCGCGGTCGGTCATCGGCTTCCCGCCCGCCTCGATCATCCCGCGCGCGGTGTGGTCGGCGGCGATCACCAACAGCTTCGCCGGCGGCCACGTCGGCCGTTCGCGGGCGGCCGCGGCCTCGGCGATCGCCTCCGGGTGCTGCAGGCGGGTCTCGACCAGGTACGAGAGGTCGGGCAAACGCTCAGCTCGCGGCGCGCAGCGCGAGCTCGACGTCGGCGCGCGCCGGGTGATCGGCGGGCATCTCCTCGGTCGCGTGCCCGAGCAGGAGGCGGCCGTCCTCCAGATCCTGCGGCCGTCCGGAGAGCTCGTGGCGCGCGAGCAGCGCGCGGCCGAGGTTCGCCGCCGCCAGCGCGCCGGCGTCGGTGCCCAGCAGCATCGTCCAGATCGCGATCGCCTCGTCGAGGTCCGCCGGGTCGCGATCGGCGTGGAAGCGCAACATCAGCCACGCGGCCGTCGACATCCGCACCTGGAGGTCCGCAAACGAACCCGGCCGGGCGTGGGTGCGTGCGAACTCGAGCGCGCGGCGGGCCAGCGCGAGGTCCTTCGCCGTCTGACGCACCTCAAAGCGGCGGGCGTAGAGCATCGATGCGGCGAGGTGGGCGTCGACGAGCTCGGCGGGCTCGCAATCCCCCAGCCCGCCGTCCTCTACGAGGCTCTCCCACACGGCGATCCCCGCGTGGACGTCGCGGGCATCCTGAGTGCGCGCGAAGCGACGATCGGCCGCCGCCGCCGCGAGCACGAAGTGACGAAGGAACTCGTCCAGGCGCATCCCCGCGGCATGATCGCCCGGAGCGGCCGCATTCGCAAGGGTTCCCTCATCGGGCTCTCCGCGTGGCCCGTTTCGCCCGTTGCAGTCCGATCGCGCCCACCGGCGCCGTCTCTGCGCTCGTCGATCCGGCCGCGCCGTCGGCGTTGCCGGCGATCACCGTCACCCGCAGGCGACGACCGAGATCGGGGGCGCCCGGCGTGTAGCGCTGTCGCGTCGCGCCGGCGATCGCGCGCCACCCGCGCGCGGTCAGGCGCTCCCACTGGAAGCCGAAGGTCGTCGGGCGGTTCAGCCAGCGTCCGTTGCTGACGCTCAGCGCCGTTCCGCGGCGCGGGGTGCCGATGACGACGGGCCCGTCGGTCGCCGCCGGCGGCGACGGGACCCACAGCTCGCCGCCGCCGCAGCCAGGCGCGAGCTCGGCGCAGTCCGCGAAGAACGCCGAGTCGTAGGTGTTCCAGTGCGTCGCCAGGTAGCTGTCGGGCGGCGGCGCCGGGTTGAAGTAGTCGTCGCGCCCGCAGTCGTAGCTCTGCGGGATCATCCCGTCCAGGCGCGGGCAATCGGTGACCAGCTCGTGCGCGGCGCTCGAGTCCTCCGTGTAACACATGACGTCGGCGCCCTGCCAGCAGTGGCCGTAGCGGGGATCGCTGCCGCCGGCGGGCTGGGTCGAGTGCGGAGCGCTCCACTGCACGGCGCCGAGCGTGTGCGTGATCTCGTGCAGGAAGCCCTCGGGCCACCACCCGCGCGCGCCCGGCCCCGGCGCGGGAGCGCCGTCGCGGCTGAAGAGGATCGCCGACAGCCCGCCGCGGTTGTGCGGGTTCTCCGGCCCGGGCCGCTCGCCCGCCGCCCCCATGAACGTCTCCCCCAGCCCGTACTCGACCGCCCCGCCGGCCAGGCCGTCGGCGAGGATGACCGCGTTGCGCGCGGTCCCGTCGTCGCCGATCGCGGTCCGCACCGCGCTCGCCAGGGCGCCGAAGTCGTCGGCGTACTGCGCGCGCGGTCCGGGCAGCGCGACCGTCTGGATGTCGGCGAACGTCGGCCCGCAGCTCGTTCCCATGTCGAAGCGCAGCGCCTTGCGCCCGCCGGTCTGCGCGCTGAGGAAGCGCTGGGTGATCGCCACGTCGGCCTGCAGGGCGTCCGCCCATTCGGCGAACCGGTTCGGCCGGTCGGCGGCGAACGCGTAGACGACCTTGATCCGCGCGCCGGCGGTGGCGGCGTGCGCCACGTCGTCGTCGCCGCGCGGCTCCCCGCACCAGGCGACGGGCAGGCCGTCCGCGCCGCCCGCCTGCTCCTGCGCGGTCGCGACGGCCACCGCGAGGTTGATGTCGGCCAGCTCCGCGCGCGTGTCCCGATGGATCGACACCGCGGCGGGGCGCGACGTCGCCGACAGCGACGTCGCGACGAGCACCGACAGTCCGAACAGCCCGGCGCGGACCATGGTCATGACCGGACGCCGAAGTCGATCGTGTAGGTGGCGCCCACGCCCGCGTCCTGCGGGACCCCCAACCGGATGCCGACGCCGATGTCGCGGTAGGCCTTCTTGAGCAGGTTCGCGCGGTGCGCCGACGAGCGCATCCACGCGTCCACGACACCGCGCGCCGTCGACAGGTTGCCGGTCCCCCAGGCGAGGTTCTCGCCCAGCGAGTAGCCGTCGTTGCGCGCGACGTAGCGCGCGGCGAGGATCCGGTCGACGAAGTCCGAGCCGTCGGCCGAGTCGTGCGCGAAGTAGGACTCCTCGACCATCTCGTCCGAGTGTCCGGCGGCCGCGCGCCGCAGCCGGGTGTCCGCGCGCAGGGAACGGAGCCCGCGCTCGGCGCGCTCCTCGTTGTGCAGGCACACGACGGCGCTGCGCACCCGGTCGAGGTTGTCGGGAGCCGGGTACAGGTCCGCGTCAGCGCAATCCGCGCGAGCGATGGTGGGTGTGGCGAGCACGCAGCCCGCAGCGAGCGCGGCGCAGAGCGCCCCGCGAGGGGTGGGGAGGATCGACATGACTCACTCTCTGGACGCTCTCGCTTGCTTTCTTAAAGCGTCCAGATGTAAGGACGTGTTGCTCGCGTCAAACTTGCGGTAAACCACCGGAGCGCGCCCAAGATAGGGAACGGTTCCCGATGCGCTCCCTATATGGACGCCCGTAGCTTCGGTCCATGGCTTCAATCACTGATTCCGACCGAGAGCTCAAGGAGCGCCACCGCACGATGTGGGCCTCCGGCGACTACCCGGAGATGGTCGAGACCTTCCTGCTGCCGCTCGGCCCCCGCCTCGTCGAGGCGTGCCGCATCGGCGCGGGCGTGAGCGTGCTCGACGTCGGCGCGGGGACCGGCAACGCCGCGATCCCGGCCGCCCAGCGCGGCGCCCACGTCACCGCGTCCGACCTCACCCCCGAGCTGCTGCAGGCCGGCTCGCGCGTGGCCGAGGCGTCCGCGACCGAGCTCGAGTGGGTGACCGCCGACGCCGAGCACCTCCCGTTCGAGGACGAGTCCTACGACATCGTCATGTCCTCGATCGGCGTCATGTTCGCCCCCCACCACCAGCAGGCCGCCGACGAGCTCGTCCGCGTCTGCCGCGCCGGCGGGACGATCGGCCTCCTCAGCTGGACCCCCGAGGGCATGCTCGGCGCGCTGTTCCGCATGATGGGCCAGTTCGCGCCGCCGCCGCCCGCTGGTGCCTCCCCGCCTCCGCTCTGGGGCTCCGAGACCCACCTCAAGGGCCTGATGGGCGACGCCGTCGAGTGGCGTTCGATGGAGCGTCAGGTCCTCGACATCACCGCCTTCAAGCACCCGCTGGCCTACGGCGAGTTCTTCAAGGCCCGCTACGGCCCGACGATCGGCATCCGCGCCAACGCCGCCCGCAACGGGCGCGCCGAGGAGTTCGACGCCGCGCTGGACGACTTCTGCCGCGAGTGGAACGTCGGCACCGAGACCGAGGCCCGCTTCGAGATGGAGTACCTGCTCGCGGTCGGCACGCGCGTCTAGGCGATACCGAGGCGCTCCAACGCGGCGCCGGCTTCACGCCGCGAGGAGACGCCGAGCTTGCCCAGCACGGCCGAGACGTGGTGATCGACCGTCTTGGGCGCGATGACCAGCGCCTGGGCGATCTCCACGTTGGTGGCGCCGCGCACGATCAGGTCCAGGACCTCGGTCTCGCGCGGCGTCAACCCGGCCGGTCCGGACTTGGACGCGGCCCGCGGCCCGCGCGGGATCCGGCGCACGCCGTCGGCCCGCAGCCGCCGCCTGAGCCGCAGCGCCGCACGTTCGGCGCCGAACGCGTCGAACGTGGTCAGCGCTTCTAGGCGCGCCTGCTCATCGTCGCCCTCCGAGAGCGCCTCCGCGCGCTCGTACGGGTAGCCGATGTCGGCCCACGCGGCCGCCGCCGCGCGCCAGTCGCCCGCGATCGCCGCCGCGTACGGGACGGGATCGTCCTCGCGCGGCGGCGCCGGCGCTCCCGCGCGCCAGAGCCAGAACCCGAGCTCCGCCCTCGCCCACCGGTCGTTGAGCTCGTCGGCCAGCGCGTACGCGGGCCGCGCGATCGCGATCGTCGCCTCGAGGTCGCCTTCCAGCCATGCGTGCTCCGCGCGCGCCGCCGCGGCGGGCCCGAGGCGCTGGAGCTCCTGCGTCTCGACCGCGAGCTCCCATGCCTCGTCGAGGATCGCGCCCGCGGACGGGTCACCGCGCCGCGCCGCCAGGCGGCCGAGCACGATCAGCGACGGGCACTGGCTGACCCCGAACTGCTTGCCCATCGCGATCGAGTCGTGCGCGTCGACCTCGGCCGCGCGCCACTCGCCGCGCCGCACCCGCAGCGTCGCGCGCATCCCGAGCGCGTACTGGTAGTAGCCGTCGAGCTCGCGCTCGCGCGCGAACCGCAGCGCGCGCTCGATGTCCTCGTCCACGCGGCGGTCATCGCGGCGGCGCATCAGCGTGCCGGTGGCGAGGTTCACGAGCGCGCGCACCGCGTGCTCGTCGTGGCCGATCCCGGCCGCCAGCACGAACCCCTCCTCGATCAGCGCCCGGCCGCGGTCCCCGCCGGGGCCGAAGAACGTCGCCGTGCCGAGGTTCGTGAGGGCGTGGGAGATGATCTCGGCGTCGTCGAGCGCGCGCGCCAGCGTGACGGCGCGCACGCCGAGCTCGATCGCGTACTGCGCGTCCTCGGAGAGCATCGCGAGCTGCGAGCGGGCGCTGATCGCCATCGCCAGCTCGCGACTGTCGGGGAAGGCTTCGAGGACCTCGATCGCCTCGTCGCCGCGGTTGCGGGCCTCCTCCCCCTGTCCCGACCACCAGAGCACGCGCGAGAGCCAGCGCAACGCGTCGCCCTGCTTGAGCGGGTCGTGCTGGTGGTGGGCGAGCAGCGCGCGGGCGGACTGGACGGCGACGTCGAGGCGGCCGCAGAGGTAGGCCTCGCTGGTGATGCCCTCGAGCGCCTCGGGGTCCTCGCCGCCGGCGGCCGCGTTCGCCGCCTCCCAGTGGGCGAGCGCCTGCCGGTGGCCCGATGCGGCGCTCGCCGCCTTCGCGGCCTCGGGGGCGAGGCGGCGGATCGCGTCGACGTCGCCCGCCCGGCGCGCGTGATGGACGAGCCGGGCGAGGTCGGCGTCGCCTGAGTCCTCCAGGGCGCGCAGCACCTTCTGGTCGAGCTCGCGGCGGCGGACGGGCGAGATCGCCTCCTCCACGGCGAGCCGCGCGAGGTCGTGGCGGAAGGCGAGCGTCTCGCCCCGCAGCTGCAGCAGGCCGGCGTCGATGCAGGCGTCGATCGCCGCGGCCGGGCCGGGGATCAGCTTCAGCTCGGTCGCGCCCGGCACGACCGCGCACAGCTCGACGACCTCGCGCGCGGCGGCGTCGAGCATGGTGAGGCGGAAGGAGACCGCGTCGCGGACGCTCGCGGGGAGCTGGCCGGGGGGCGTGGCCAGCGCCTCGGTGACGAAGAAGGGGTTGCCGCCCGTGACCGTGTAGAGGTCGGCGGCGTCGCGACCCGCTTCGCGCGCGAGTTGCGCGACGGCGTCGGCGGACAGCGGGTCGGGCTCGATCCGGCGCACGCACTCCCGCGGCAGCGCGCTGAGGACGCGGCGGACCTCGGGCAGCGCCTCGTTGCGGCTCGTGATGATCAGGCAGCCCGGCGAGCGGACCAGCCGGCGGCCGAGCAGCGCGACGAGGTCCAGCGTCGCGTCGTCGGCCCAGTGCAGGTCCTCGATCACCAGGACGGCCGCGTCGGCGAGCTCGTCCAGGGCCGCGGTGAGCACGGGCTCGCGGCCGGCGTCGATCACCGCGGCGAGGCGGCCGCCCGCCTCGCGCGCGACGTCGCGCAGCGGGCCGAGCGGGCGCGGGGTGATCAGCGGGTCGCACGCGCCCCAGAGGACGCGGCGGTCGGTCAGGCTCGCCGTCACGGATGTGACCAGCGCGGTCTTGCCGATCCCGGCCTCGCCGAGCACGAGCGCGACCCGCCCGGCCTCGCGCGACTCCGCCAGCGCCGCGGTCAGGCTGCTCCGGTCGCGTTCACGCTCGAGAAGCTCCAACGTGGGCGGAGCCTAACCCGCGTTCGCATGAGGACGCAATGAGCGACTCGTACTAAATCCTGGAGCGCGCCGGCCGATAAGGGAACCAAACGCTCGGAAGGCAACTCCATGAACCCGCTGAACCTGCCTGCCGCGCTGATGGCGCGGCTGACCTACGCGCGGAAGTTCGCGCTGCTGGGCCTCGTCCTGCTCGCGCCGGCGGCCTTCGCGCTGCACGCGTACTGGAACGTCCAGGGCGACACACTCGCGTTCGCCGACTCCGAGCGGGTCGGCGTCCGGTACCTCGCGCCCGCGAACGAGCTGGCGCTGCGGGTCATCGCGGCGCGCAGCCTCGCGGTGCGGGCACAGACGGGTGACGCCGCCGCGGGCTCGGGGTTGCCGGACGCGCTGAAGGGCGTCGAGTCCGCCGTCGCCGCCGTCGACGCCACCGACAAGGCCGACGGCGCCGCCATCAACATGAACAAGGCTTGGGCGGACGCGCGCGAGACGATCCTCGCGGGCAAGGACGCGAAGTCGCTCGACGCCGCCGCGGCCGCCGCGGTCGGCCTGATCGTCTCCGTCGGCGACGGCTCCAAGCTGATCCTCGACCCCGACCTCGACTCCTACTACGTGATGGACACGCTCATCACGAAGCTGCCGGGGATGGCCGACAACGCCGGCCGCGCGGGTGACCTGCAGGTGGTCGTGACGGCCAAGGACACGCTCGATCAGCGGATCGCCCTCGCGGGTGCGCAGGGCGCGCTGCGGGCGACGACGGCCGCGATGGGCTCCGGCCTTCAGACCGCGTTCAAGAACACCGCGGACGCGGGACTCAAGCCCGCGCTGAGCGACGGGCTGGGAGCCGCGTCCGGCGCCGCCGAGCAGGTCGCCGCGGGTGTCGATCCCACCGGCTCCGGCAAGGTCGCGTCCGACAACGTCGCGCGTGGCGAGGCCGCCCTGGCGGCGATTGCCGCGCTGCAGAAGACCGCGGCGCCGCGCCTGGACTCGCTGCTCGTCGCGCGCATGGACAAGTTCTCCGCCGCGCGCAACCGGGTCGCGTTGATCGTCGTGATCGCCGCGGTGTTGGCCGGCTTCCTCTTCCTCGGGTTCTTCGTCTCGACCCGCCGCACGGTGGCGGACATCTCCGAGCGCCTGACCGACCTGCGCGACCACGACTCGCGCGATCTCTCGGCCGCGCTCGACGCGCTGGCCGCCGGCGACCTGACGGTCGAGCTGGAGCCGCGCACGCAGCCGATCACGGTCGCCACGCGCGATGAGCTGGGCCAGATCGCGGTCGCCGCCAACGAGATCATGGACGCCACGCACGCCTCGATCGATGGCTACAACCGCATGCGCGGTGAGCTCGCTTCGCTGATCGGCACCGTCTCGGCCAACGCCGGCACCGTGTCTGCCGCCTCGCAGCAGATGGTCGCCTCCTCGGAGGAGACCGGCCGCGCCGTCAACGAGATCGTGCGCGCGGTCAACGAGGTGGCGTCCGGCGCGGAGCGTCAGGTGCGGCTCGTCGAGTCCACGCGCACAGCGGTCGAAGAGGCCGCCCGCGCCGCCGCGTCCTCCGCCGGGATCGCCGTCGCGACCAACGAGGCCGCCGACAGCGCCCGTCGCGCCGCCGCCGACGGCGCCCGCACCGCCGAGGACGCGACCGACAGCATCCGCCGCATCGCCGACTCCAGCGCCGCCGTCGAGGCCGCGATGGACGAGTTCTCCGCCCGCTCGCGCACGATCGGCGGGATCGTCGACACGATCACCTCGATCGCCGAGCAGACCAACCTGCTGGCGCTCAACGCCGCGATCGAGGCCGCCCGCGCGGGCGAGGCGGGCAAGGGCTTCGCCGTCGTCGCCGAGGAGGTCCGCGGCCTCGCCGAGGAGTCCCGCGCCGCCGCCGCCCAGATCACCGGCATCGTCGAGGCGATCCAGGTCGAGACCGGCCACGTCGTCGAGGCCGTCGCCGAGGGCCACCGCCACACCGAGCACGGCGTCGCGACCGTCGCCCAGTCCCGCCAGGCCTTCGAGGAGATCGGCGTCACCATCGAGGAGATGGCCTCGCGCGTCTCCGACATCTCCGCCGCCGTCGAGCAGATCACCGCCGAGGCCGAACGCGCCTCCGGCGAGGTCTCCGACGTCGCCGCCGTCGCCGAGCAGTCCTCCGCCGCGGCCCAGGAGGTCTCGGCCTCCACGTCCCAGACGGGCGACTCCGCCTCTGAGATCGCGGTGTCCGCCCAGGGCCTCGCGACGACGGCCGCTGAGCTCAACGAGCTCGTGGGCCGCTTCGTTTTGACGCGTTAGACGCCGTGGCATCGGTGGGCGCCGCGGCATTGCGGCGCCGTGCCGACTCGCCGCGCGTGCAGGGAGACCGTCAAGGTACGGGCCACGGAGACAGTGCGAGGAGCGGTTGTGGTCGCTTTCGGCGGCTGCGGCGCTTCTCGACCACAATCGGACTGTTCGAGCTGGCGCGTTGATGGGGGTGCGGACGCTAAGTGCGGTCTGACCGCACTGGGCGTCCACACCCCCCTCGCCCAACCCGCCCGGGGACCGAAAAGCGATCACGCGCCCTCGGCGAGAGGCGCCGCTGCCGATCGGGGTCATCCGCCATCCTCGCTCTGTCTCCGTGGCCCGTAACTTGACGGTCTCCCTGCACGGCGCGGCGAGTCACCGTGGCCAGGCGCCACGGCGGACGGCGGCACGACCGGCGGGGCCGGGGCGCAGCAGCGTCCCCCCTCCCTCGGTGCTAGGCCGTTCCCGAAGACCGGTACGCCCCCGCAACAAGGCGGCGCCCACCGATGCCACGGCCCCTTAAACGACGAAGGCCCGCCACAACGGGCGGGCCTTCGAACGACGCAACAGGGAGTGCTTAGGCGAGCGCCTTCGCGACCGCCTCCTGCACGCGGGCCGGCTGGAAGGGCTTGACGACGAAGTCACGCGCGCCGAGCTTGATCGACTCGAGGACCTTGGACTCCTGGCCGAGCGCGGAGCACATGATCACGCGGGCGGTGGGGTCGAGGGTCATGATCTCGCCGAGGGCCTGGAGGCCGTCCTTCTCGGGCATCGTGATGTCGAGCGTGGTGAGCTCGGGCTTGAGCGCGCGGAAGGACTCGACGGCCTCCGCACCGTTGCAGGCCTCGCCGATCACTTCATGACCGGCCTTCGAAAGGGCGTCGGACACCATCTTGCGCATGAACGCGGCGTCGTCGACGACAAGAACGCGGGCCATGGTTAGGCCACCTCCTGAAGGGTTCGTGTGGGGAGCTTGTTGGAAGTTGAGGGGAAGAGTTGGCCGTCCTTGCCGCCGGCCTCGCGGACCAGGACGATGCCGGTCTTCGGGTCGACGCGGACGGTGCGGCCGCGCGAGCCGCCGGTGGCGGACGCGTGGACGCGGATGCGGGCGCTGGCGAGCTGGGCCTTGACGGCGGCCTCGTTGCGGGCGCCGACCTCCATCGAGCCGCCGATCGCGGCGAACATGCTCGCGCCGCCGACCAGCACGGCCTCGAGCATCGGGCGACGGGCACCCAGCGCGCAGACGCGGTTGATCAGCTCGGGCACGGCGTGGTCCGCGAACTTGAAGCGGTTGACTTCGGTGTGGCCGCCCGAATCGGGCAGGACGACATGGGCCAGGCCGCCGACGCCCATCCGGCGATCGAGCAGCACCAGGCCGATGCACGAGCCGAGGCCGAGCGTGACCAGCGTGTCACCAGGCGTTTTGGATGCGGCGAGTTCGCCCATCCGGACCATCGTGTCGCTCATGACACGCCCAAGCGGCTCAGCAGCTCACCGGCACCACCGTGGTCGGGAGACAGCAGGAAGACGATCGAACAGCCTTCGCCTTCGACGATCATGCTGGAGTCGAGCAGGAGCGCTTCGTCGCTGACCGCCGCGCGGGTGGCGAGGACGGTCTCCACGAGCGAGCCGAGCATGTCGGTCGCGGTCGCGGGCGGCGTCGGCTCGAGCGCGAGACCGGTCATGCCGGCGAGCGCGTTCAGGTACGAGGTGCCGACGACGTTGCCGATCTCGCCCAGCGCCGACTCGGCGTACTCCGAGTCCGGCTCCAGGCCGAGCAGGCCGCAGACAGCAGCGGCGTCCGCGGGTGTGAGGAGCATGAGCACGATCGACGGCATGTCGCCCTCGACGCCGAGCGCGATGCCCGTGACCTCGGACTCGGGCGCGCCCATCTCCTCGACGGCCTGTCCCATCGGGACGACACGGGCGTCGGGGACGGTGAGGTCGACCGGGCGGCCGAGCATGCCCGAGAGGGCGGTCGACGCGTTGCCCGCGCCGATGTTCGCGAGCTCGCGTAGAGCGTCGAGTTGGATGTCGTTGTAGGTCGCGCTCACGCGGCCACTACTCCTCGGGGTTGTGTGGCTTCCGCGACTGCGTCGCAGTCGACGATCAGGGCGATCTGCCCGTCTGAGAGCACGGCGGCTCCCGAAAGCGCAGATCCTTCGGAGACTTCCGGCGGCAGCGGGCGCGTCACCAACTCGCGCTGCCCGTCGAGGACGCTGACCGCGAACGCGAGCCGCTCGCCGTTGCCGCGCACCACGACCGCGTACGCGGCGTCGGTCGCGGGCGAGCCGCCGAACTGCTCGGCGGCGTCGACCAGCGGCAGGACACCGTCGTTGAGGACGAGCATCTGCCGCCCCGCGACGCTGCGGATCGGCAGGTCCGAGGTGCGGACGGTGCGCTCGATGCGATCGAGCGGGATCGCGAACGGGCGGCCGTCGGCCTGCACGATGAGCGCCGTCATGATCGCCAGCGTGAGCGGCAGGCGGATCTCGGCGGTCGTGCCCTTGCCGAGCTCGGAGAGCAGCGTGACCTCGCCGCCGAGCTCGCGGATCGCGACGCGGACGGCGTCCATCCCGACGCCACGGCCGGAGATGTCCGAGGTGGTGTCGGCGGTCGAGAAGCCCGGGTGGAAGAGCAGCTCGGCGGCGCGGGCCATGTCGATCTGCTCGTCGCCGATCAGGCCGCGCTCGCGCGCCTTGCGGGCGACGCGCTCGGGGTCGATGCCGCGGCCGTTGTCGCTGACCGAGATGAGCACGTTGCCGCCGGCGTGGCGGGCCTCGATCGTCACCTTGCCGGTCGGCTCCTTGCCCGCCGCCTCACGCTCTGCCGGCCCCTCGAGGCCGTGGTCGAGCGCGTTGCGGATCAGGTGCACGAGCGGGTCGCCGAGCGAGTCGACCACGGAGCGGTCGAGCTCCGTGTCCTTGCCGATGAGCTCGAGCTCGACCTGCTTGGAGAGCTTGACCGAGAGGTCGCGCACGAGCCGCGGGAAGCGCAGCAGCACGGCCTCGACCGGGATCATCCGCACCTGCATGACCATCGCCTGCAGCGCGTGCGACGTGCGGGTCAGGCCCTGGATCGCCTGCTGCAGGCCGGGGACCTCGGCGTGCGCCGCGAGAACCTCGACCTGGGTGCGGTTGAGGACCAGCTCGCCCATGGCGTGCATCAGCTGATCGAGCCGCTCGGCGTCGACGCGGACCGTGGAGGAGCCATGGTGCGGGCGGTTGGTCGTCTCGGCGCGGGCGGCCGGCGTGGCGGCGGCCGCCGCGGCGGTCTCGACCTCTTCGACGCCGTCGACGGCGGCGTCGGCGACGGCCTCGGTGACCTCGGCCTCGGCGACGTCAGGGATGCGGGAGACCGCGGCGTGCAACTCGCCGTCGGTGTTCTCGCTGACGAGCCAGGCGACGATCTCGCGGCCGTTGAAGGTGTCGACGTCGGCGGGCGCGGGCACGCAGGCGAGCGTCTCCCCCAGCTTCGCGGCGGCGGCGAGGACCATGTAGGCGCGCACGGACGGCATGTCGACGTCGTCGCGCAGCGTGGCCGTGATCTGGACGACGCGGCGGCCCTGAGCCATCTCGCTCAGGTCGCTCGGCGCCTCGATCTCGCTCGGCGCGTCCCCGTCGGCCGTCTCGCCCCCGTCCTCGCGGACGAGCGCTTTGAGCCGCTGGATGAGCGGGTCGGGGGCAATAGCCTCGGCGCCGGTGTCGTCGATCGCGTCCACGGCGGCCTCGAGCATGTCGAGACACTCGAGACAGACGTCGATCTCCTCACGCGAGAGACCATTCTTCCGCTGACGGAGAAGTTCGAAGACGTTCTCCATCTCGTGGGTGAGCGCCGCCATCCCGGCGAAGCCCATAGTCGCGCTCATGCCCTTCAGCGAGTGCGCGATCCGGAAGATCTCGTCGACCGTCTCGCGGTCGTCCGGGGTCTCCTCGATTCGCACGACCGCGAGGTTGAGCTCCTGAAGGTGCTCCCGGCCCTCGGCCAGGAACATCGGTAGGTACTCAGATACTTGATCCACGAGTGATCAATCGGCCGCAGCGCGAAAGACTGGAACGCAAAGCTTCCATTTGGGGCAGGGAACTGAGCGATCCGCCAGTTGGAACGGTTGCGCCGGCAACATAAGATCGCCCGCAGCTTGCCGCTCCGCCGTGCCCGACCGCCTCGCCTCAGCGTCCTCGAACCCGGACGCCGCCGCGCGCCACGGCGCCTCACACCAGCGCTTTTGACCGCCGCGCTCGTCGTCGCCGGCATCGCGGTCGCGGTCGTACTCGCGCTGTAACCGTCATCATTGCCGGGAAACCCGGGTCCTGGAGGGGTTCCCACATGATTGTTCGTCCTGGCGCGTTGCCCGCATTG
The DNA here is from genome assembly GCF_000423665.1 of Solirubrobacter soli DSM 22325. Taxonomy (GTDB): domain Bacteria; phylum Actinomycetota; class Thermoleophilia; order Solirubrobacterales; family Solirubrobacteraceae; genus Solirubrobacter; species Solirubrobacter soli. The sequence goes on from NZ_KE384074.1 coordinate 237,603, forward strand.
CTGTTCGCTGTTCTCACCCTGCTCGTCGCCGGCTGCGGAGGTGATGACGAGAAGACCGCCTCAGCGACGCCCGCCGCGACCGAGACGCCGGCGTCGACGTCCACGCCGGAGTCCGAGGCCGAGACCGAGGAGGCCGAGGGCGAGGACGGCGACTCCGAGGCGGAGCGTGAGCGCGAGGAGCAGGAGGCCGAGGGCGCCAGCAGCAAGGACTGTGCCGAGGCCGGCGACCTCGACGGCGATCCGAAGGTCAAGCCGCCCGCCGATCTCTCCGTCCCAGCGTACGCGCACGTCTACAAGTCCGAGGGCCCGTTCGGCAAGACGACGCGCTTCTACGCCGTGCTCGACGGCACGCCCGACGATCTCGCGTCGCGGCGGGATGACGCCCAGAACGAGCTCGTCCAGAACCAGAGCTACCAGTCGCTGAGCACCGACCAGGAAGAGGGGGCCGAGGCCGAGGCGCACCTGAAGGGCCCGGAGCACACGGTGGACATCCAGGTCGCTCCGCTCTGCGAGGGCAAGATCCGGATCCGCTACACGGTCTCGTAGTTGAGCGGGCCGGTCGCGGTCCAGGCGCTCGTGACCGGTCTGGCCACGGGCGCCGCCTACGGGCTGATCGCGCTCGGCTTCGCGCTGGTCCAGCGGCTCACGGGCGTCCTGGCGCTCGCGCACGGCGACGTCGTCATCGGCGCCGTGTTCGTCGCCGTGCTGGCCGTGATCGGGACGACCCCGGTCGCGACGTCGCTCGGCGTCGGGTCGGTCGTCGCGCTGGCCGTGGTCGCGCTGGTCGCCGGCGCGCTGCTGTCGATGGCGATGTATGTGGTGGCGGTGCGGCCGTTCCGCGGTGACGTCCTCGGCTGGGTGGCGGGCGGTCTGGCCGCGGGGCTGCTCGTGCGCGAGTTGGTCGCGCTGCCGTTCGCGCAGCAGGCGTACGCGCTGCCGGACCCGCTGGGGTCGCCGGGAACGATCGCGCTCGGCGGCGGCGTCACCGTGCCGGTGCGCGCGCTCGAGGTGCTCGCGCTGGGCGTCGCCGTGGGCGTGGCGATCGAGCGCACCCTCGCGCTCACGGGCGCGGGCGCGGTCATGCGCGCGGTCGCCGACGACGCCCGCGCGGCGGCCCTGCTCGGCGTTCCCACGGAGCGGGTGGTGCTCGTCGCGTTCGCGCTGGCGGGCGCGCTGGCCGGCTTCGCGGGGCTCCTGATCGCCCCGCAGGCGCCGATCGGCCTCCAGGACGGGGTCCTGCTGGGCCTGAAGGGCATGACGGCCGCGCTGCTCTTCCGCCTCGGCTCGCTCCGGCTCGCTCTGGCCGGCGGGCTCGTCGTCGGCGCGGTCGAGGGGCTGATCCTGGCGTGGCCGGGCCTCGGCGCCCGCTGGGCGGACACGGCCGTGCTCGCCGCGCTCGTGCTGCTGGCGGCGACGAAGCCGCGCGGGCTCCTGGAGCGATGACCGAGCTCGCCCGCGACCTCTACCTCCTCGTCGCCGTGTTCGGGCTCGCGCCGGCGGTGCGGCTTGCGGGGTTGCCTGTGCTGGCGGCGAGCGCGTTCGCGGCTGTCGGCGGGGTCGGGGCGTTGCAGCTCGAGCGGGCGGGGTTGCCGATCGGCGGCGCCGTGCTGCTCGCGGTCGTTCTCGGCGCCGTCGCCGGCGCGGCGACCGGGGCGCTGGTGGCGCGGGCCGAGCCGGCGTTCGTCGCGCTCACGACGTGGGCGCTGGCCTGGCTGGCGTACGTCGTGCTGCTCGGGTTCCCATCGTTGTCGGGCGGCGGCGAAGGGCTGACGCGCCCCGCGCTGGACACGGTCGAGACGCCGCTCGGGTTGACACTGACGCTGACGCCGCGGGTGCACGTCATCGCGGCGGCGATCCTCTGCGTCCTCGCATACGGCGCAAGCGTGCGGTTCGGCCGGTCGCCGGCAGGGCTCGGCGCGCTCGCCGGCCGGGACGACGCGCAGCTCGCGCGCTCGCTGGGGATCGAGGCACGGCGGGTCGAGGCGCTCGCGCTCGCGGGCGCCTGCGCGGCCGCGGCGGGCGCGGGCGTCGCCGTGCTGCTCGGCGTGGCCGCCCCGGCGGACGTCTCGCCGCTGCTCGCGCTCCAGCTCTTCGCCGCGGCCCTCGCGGCGACCCGCAACCCGCTGCTGGGCATCGCCGTGATCGTCGCCCTCCCCCACCTCCCCGACTGGCTGACCGCGCTGGTCCTGCTCGCCGCCGCGGTGGCCCGCGCCCAGCGTTCCTCGCCGCCGGGCGTCATGGAACCCGGCGTCGCGCCGCTCCCGTCGACGCGTGGCGAGCTGAAGGTCCGCGACCTGCACGTGACCCTCGGCGGCCGCGAGATCCTCCGCGGCCTCGACCTCGACCTGCGCGCCGGCGAGATCCACGCGCTGATCGGCCCGAACGGCAGCGGCAAGACCACCGCGATCGGCGCCCTCGGCGTGGCCCGGACGTTCCAGCGCGATGCCGGCTTCGCCGCCCTGACCCCGCTGCAACAGCTCTCGCTGCTGGACGAGGACCGTGCCGTCACCTATCTGAAGTTGGTGGGACTCGATGACCGACGGGACCTGGAGCCGGCGGAGCGGCGACTGCTCGCGGTCGCGCTGGCGGCGGCGACAGGCGAGGGCGTGCTCGCGTTCGACGAGCCCGCCGCCGGGCTGACGAACGCCCAGCGCGAGACGTTGACGAGCGCGTTGCGCAAGCTCGCCGACAGCGGTCGCGCGATCCTCGTCGTCGAGCACGACCTGCGGCTCGTCTCGGCACTCGCGGACGTCGTCACCGTGCTCGACGAGGGCGGCGCGATCGCGCACGGCACGCCCGCCGAGGTGATCGCCGACGCGACGGTGCAACGCGTGTACCTGGGGGCCGCGGCGTGACGCGCGGGGGCGGCGCCGTCCCGGCGGGGCCTGGCGCGACGCGCGCGGGCGGCGCGGTGCCGGCCGGGCCCCGCGCGACGCGCGCGGGCGGCGCGATGCCGGCGGAGCCCCGCGCGACGCGCGGGGGCGGCGGGGTGCCGGCGGAGGCGCGCGCGTGATCGCGGTCGCGCCGGGCGAGCTCCTCGCGGTCGTCGGGCACGACGGCGCGCCGGTGCGCGCCGCCTCGCGTGTCGCCGCCGCGTACCGCGAGCGGCTCGGGCACGTACCCGCCGGGCGGCCGGTCTTCCCGTCGCTGACCGTCGCGGAGAACCTCGCGGTGGGCGCCTATCGCGACCGGCGCGACAAGGCCGCGGTCCAGGAGCGTCTCGCGCGCGTGCGCGAGCGCTTCCCGCGACTCGCCGAGCGCGAGGCGCAGCAGGCGGGGACGCTGTCGGGCGGCGAGCAGCAGCTGCTGGTGATCGCGCGGGCGCTGATGGGCGCGCCGGACCTGCTGATCCTCGAGGAGCCGAGCGCCGGGCTCGCGCCGCCGGCGGTGCAGGCGGTCGCCGCTGCCCTCGAAGGACTGACCGTGCTGATCGCGGACGAGCAGCTCGCGCTCGCCCGCCACGCCCACCGGATCGTGCTCGTCCAAGACGACGAGGTCGTGCTCGACGCACCGCGCGCCCAGGCGCTCGCGGACGAGCGCCTGGGCGTCGGCTACATCACGGGTTCGTCGTCGAGAGCGTGAACGTCAGCGTCTTCGAGTAGCTGCCGGTCCGCAGCGCGTCGGTGGCGCCGATGTGCTGCTTGAACGAGATCGTCACCGGGTCGTGCGACACCGGCGCGGTCCACGCCGACTTCGAGAACGCGACCTCGAGCGGGGACGGGAGCGCGAACGTCCCGTTCATCAGGTGGCCGGGATCGCTCACGGAGAGCGTCGCGTCGCCCGCCGTCGAGACGACGTCGGCGGTCGTCGACGCCGTGTAGTCCTTGTCGACCCCAGGCGTGAACGCCCCGAAGGACGCGCCCGGAGCGACCGTCAGCCCGAGCGTCGCCGGCACCGCCCCGCCGGTCCCGCCGCCGTCGGTCGCGTCGACCGAGAGCGGCAGCTTCCAGACGCTGCGGCCGAACGTCGCCGCGAACAGGTACTTGCCGTCGCCGCTCAGCTTCACGTCGAGCACCGGCACGGTCGGCAGCCCGATGCTGACCTTGTACCAGGCCACGTCGCCGTCCTTGTGGTCGAAGACGCCGACGTCGGTGGCCGCGAACAGCACGTCGTGCGCGGCGTCGTAGGTGATCATCTCGACCGGCCCGTTCGGCAGGTTCTGCGAGATGTTCGCCCACGTCGCGCCGCCGTCGTGGGACTCGTAGACGTTGGCCGCATCGCTTCCCTCGCGGTAGCCCGAGAACGCGGCGTAGACGTGGTTGGCGTCGGCCGGGTCGACGACGATCGCGTTCACCCAGCGCTCCGGCACCCCGGTCAGGCGCGTCCAGGTCGCGCCCGCGTCCGTCGTCTTCCACACGCGGCCGGTGTCGGTGCCGACGTAGAGCGTCTGCGCGTACGGGACCGTGCCGGCCGACTTCGCGGGCGCGATCGACGTGATCGTCGCGTACTCGTTCGCGTAGAACGGCCCGAGGTCGTTCTCGTCGGGCGGCACCGGGCCGGGCAGCGAGTTCGCGTCGTCGGCGGGCGAGATCATCGTGAACGCGCCGCCGCGGTTGACCGAGCGCCCGAGCACGGTTCCGCCGAGGTAGATCACGGCGTCGTTGTTCGGGTCGACGACGATCGGCGTGTCGGTCGTCCAGCGCTGGTTCGCCGGCCAGCCGTTGTTGGAGATCGTCAGCGACTGGGTCGCCGTCGCGGTGTCGTGGAACCCGCCGCACGAGTGCCGCGGCGGCGAGGGCTGGAAGCACTCGTAGTAGTAGCTCTGGTCGACGGGGTCGATCACGTTCCAGTGCCCGTCACCGCCGCCGTACGAGTTCCAGTTCGTCAGCGCCGGGTCGGTCGGCGACGGCGCCGCGGCCGTCCACGTCCGGACCGAGCCGTTGTCCTGCAGACCCGTCGTCAGCCGCTGCGAGTTCTGCTGCGAGATCGCGAGGTGGTAGCTCTGGTTCCACGGCTCGTTGGTCGCCTTCACCCACGAGCCGTTCACGCCGTTGGCGTCAGAGCGGTACATGCCGCCGTCGTTGCCGAGGTAGACGCGGCCCGGCTGGTGCGGGTCCCAGTCCATCCCGTGCTGGTCGGAGTGCGGGGCGTTGATCGCCGTCCACGTCTTGCCGCCGTCCGTCGACGTCCGCAGCGCGACGTCCGCGTTGAAGATGTGGTTCTTGTCCAGCGGGTCGACCCACAGGCGCCCGAACCACCACTGGTAGCCGGAGGACGACTGGTAGGCGCGGCCGCCGACATGGAAGCTGTCGCCGCCGTCGTCGGAGTAGTAGAAGCCCTTGTCCGGCCCGTACGGGGAGCCGGAGACGACGTAGATGCGGCTCGGGTCTGACGGCGCGATCGTCACGCCGATCCGCCCGAGGCTCGCGTCCTGCTTGAGCCCGGTCTGCGTCTGGTCGTACGCCGGCAGCGGATCGACGATGTTCTGCAGGCGCTCCCAGGTGTCGCCGCCGTCCTTTGACCGGAACAGCCCGGAGCCGACGCCGCCGTACACGCGCGCGCCGTTGTTGCGCTTGTGGTCCCACATCGCCGCGTAGACGATCTTCGGGTTCTGCGGGTTGATCGCGACGTCGATGGCGCCGGTCGTGTCGGTGGTCGGCGCGAGCACGAGCTGCCAGCTCTTGCCGCCGTCGGTCGTGCGGTACAGGCCGCGCTGCGCGGCGGAGCGGGCGACGTGGCCCGCGGCGGCCGCGAAGACCGTGTCCGGGTTGGACGGATCGATCGCGATCCGACCGATCGAGGCGGATTCGCGCAGGCCCACGTTGGTCCAGTGCGCGCCGCCGTCGGTCGACTTGTAGACGCCGTCGCCGAAGTAGGTCAGGCCGCCGCCGGGCGGGTTCGCCTCACCGGTGCCCGCCCACAGCGTGCCGTTCGCGTCCTGCGCCAGCGCGCCCATCGTCTGGGTCTGGTCGTTGGGCCACACGGGCGTCCAGTTCGCGCCCGCGTCGGCGCTGTGCCACACGCCGCCGCCCGAGACCGCCGCGTAGACGCCGTTGGCGTTGATCTTGTCCGCCTGGACGTCGACCACGCGCCCGCCCACGTTGTACGGCCCGAGCTGCTGCCACGCGAGCCCCGTCGCCGCCGCCGGCACGTCCGCCGCCTGCGCCTGGGCCTGCTTGACCTGCGCTTCGCTCACCGGACTCGCCGAGCTCTGCTTGAGGTCCAGGTACTCATCCGGGTCGGGCTGGCCGGCCGCGATCGACTCGACTTCGGGCGGCACCACCAACCCGGCGACGCCCGTGGCGGCGTCGTGGGTCGTCGACCGCGTGAACGCGACCACGTTCAGCAGGGCGAGCGCACCCAGCGCGAGCACCAGCATCCGCAGCTTCGACCGTCTCTTGCTACGCAAAACGAACCCCCTCGTTTTAGGCCGCCGCTGATCTTCCATAAGCCGGATGAGAGGACGAGGGATGTACCGTCCGGTTGACGATGCTCCAACACGTCACGCTCGAGGTCACGCCCGCCCAGGTCCGCGCCTGCGTCGCCTTCTGGGAACTGCTCGGCTTCACCGAGATGGAGCCGCCGCCGATGCTGCGCGACCGGTTCACGTGGGTCGAGCGCGAGGGCACGCAGATCCATCTCGTCCCGGTGGACGACCCGATCGCGGCGCGGGAGGGCCACGTCGCCGTGATCGCCGACGACTACGAGGCGACGCTCGAGCGCCTCGCGGCGAACGGCTTCACGGTGCGCGAGGGCTCCAACGCGTGGAACGCGCCGCGCGTCTTCACCACCGACCCGGGCGGGCACCGCATCGAGGTCATGTCCAAGCCCCCGCACCCACGCTCCTGGTGAGGGGTCAGCGCCCGCGTGGCCGAGTCGGTCAATGACGAGGGGTCAGCTCGTTCTTCGGGAAAGCCGTTCGCAGTAGGCGGGGACGGGTTTGGTTCGGCACGCGGGCGCACCACGTACCTTTCCTCGGATCGACCACGTCCAAACGGTCGACGCATTCGGGGGCGCCAAAACGTCATCTCGCGGACAGTCTGGTCGCCGCGCGCTGGATGTCGAGGGCCTGGAGACCGAGCGCGAGCTGCGCTTGGCCGAGCGGTGTGAGCGGGTCGTGGCCGGTCAGCGCGCGCACGCGATCCAGGCGGCTGGCGACCGTGTGGCGGTGCGCGTAGATCGTCGCCGCGGTCGCGTTCATGTTCGCGCCGTGGGCGAGGTACGCGCGCACGGTCTCGCTCAGCTCGCCCGCAGGGCCGATGGTCGAGTCGACCAGCGCCTGCCGCGCCGCCGCGTCGCTGGCCAGCAGGAGCCGCTGGCTGCCGCGCAGCAGGTCGTCGAGGTCGGCGTCCAGCTCCGCCGAGAGCTCGGCGACGTGCAGTGCGCGGCCGAGCGCGGCGGGATCGGGCTCGAACGGCGACAAGCCCGTGGTCCCCAGCCGGCGCGCGAGCCGTCGCGCGGCAGGGTCGTCGCCGGGCAGCAGCGCCTCGACCCGATCGCCTCGCGGCGCGGCCAGCGCGCCCGGGAAGTCCTGGGCGATCGTGGCCAGGATTCGCTCGTTGTGGCCGCGTGCGCTGAGCGCGCTCGCGCCGTGCGAGAGGTCGGCGCCGAGCCGGCGTGCGCGGGCGACGATCTCGGTCGCGGGCAGCTGGGCGCGCAGGTCGTCGAGGAAGTCGGCGGTCGCCCGGCGCTGGGTGATGTTGGCGTCGCGCAGCGTGACCGCCGTCAGCGCGGCGATCGCCGCCAGCTCGAGCACGTCGTGGTCGGCCTCGGCGTCGTAGAGCGCGACGTGCCCGAGCACCTCCTCGCCCGAGCGCACCGGGACCTCGGCGCTGCGCCGCCGGCCGCGCTCGCCCGCGGTGAGGTCGCCGAGCACGATCTTGACGGGCCCGCCGAGATGCTCGGCCGCGATCGCGGCGACCGGCTCGACGCCGCCGCCCGCGAGCACGGCGTCGATCATCTCGAGGTGGATCTTCCTTACGTCGGCGACCGCGCGGTCGGCGAGCGCGGACATGAAGGCTCCGATGGCATGGATCGAAACCTATCAAACAGGATCAGGTTTATGACATATTTCCCGTTCGACCCGGCCGCGTTCCGGTGGGAAGGCGTGGCCGACCGCGCGTACAAGGACGACCCCGGGACGGGGCGCGGCATGGCGTGGCGCGGCGTCTCGCGCACCACGCTCGCCCGCAGGTCGTTCGAGGTGCGCTACTTCGAGATCGCGCCCGGCGGGTTCTCCTCGCTGGAGCGCCACGCGCACGAGCACGCGGTCGTCTGCGTGCGCGGTGCCGGTCGCGCGCTCGTCGGCGCCGAGGTCCATGCGCTGCGGCCGTTCGACCTCGTCCGCAGCGGACCGTGGCAGCCGCACCGGTGGGTGAACGCGGGCGACGAGCCGTTCGGCTTCCTGTGCACGGTCGACTCCGACCGCGACCGGCCGACACAGGTGAGCGATGAGGAGTGGACGGCGCTGCTCGCGAACCCGCTCACAGCGCCGTACGTGTACTAGTCGCCGCGCACGGCCGCCTGGGCCGCGCCGACGCCCTGGCCGTTGGCCGCGCCCTCGGTCGTCGCCGCGCGGGTGGCGGCGGTGGTCACCGGCAGCGGCGTGCTCGGCGCCCACATGCCCTCGTCGAAGACGGTCCCGGTGTGCGGCTTGCCGATCGCGAAGACCGTGGCCGCCGTGCCCACCCCGTTGAACGACGTCGAGATGTAGTCGCCGACCATCGGGCCCTGCGACGTGTCGGCGATGTCCGTCAGGGACATCGGGCCGGCGAGGGTCGTCGGCGCGCCCCAGTGCGCTCCGCCGTCGGGCGAGGAAGTGAAGCCGACGTCCATCTGGCACGTCGCCTCGGTGCAGGCGGCGTTGCGGTACGAGTAGTACGTCAGCGCCAGGCGTCCCGTCGTGGCGGGGTCGACCGCGAGACCGGGGATGAAGTGGTCCGCCCCGCTGCCCACGTCGTCGATCGGGATCCGGCTGACCGCTCTCCAGTCGAGGCCGTCGGCCGAGCTCGAGAGGACGATGTCATTGGCGGTGCAGCGCGGCTGGAAGCGGCAGTCCTCCCACGCGACGTAGGTGCGCCCGGCGGCGTCGATCTCGGCACTCGGCAGCGGGCTCGTCCGCAGGTCGCCGGCCACCGGGTGGAAGTTGATCTTCGAGATGATCGTCTCCTTCGTCCAACTGGCGCCGCCGTCGGTGGAGCGGAAGGCGGAGATCGTGCCCTTCAGGCTCTCGAACGGCACGACGACCGTCCCGTCCGGGCGGACGACCGGCTGGCCGCCGAGGCCCTTGGGCTTGCCCTGGGGCGAGACCGGAACGCTCCACGTGGCGCCGCCGTCTCTCGACGTGCTCATGTACTCGAGGTCGCCCTCGCCGAAGCTGTCGAACTCCGTGTAGCAGTTGCCGTAGAAGGGGCTCGCGGCGTGGTTGTCGCACACGGTCCAGTTCTTGTCGAGGTCGACCTTCTTCGAGGTCGGTGGGATCGACACGGGCGGCCCGAACGTGGCGCCGTTGTCGGTCGAGCGGTTGACGAAGATCGTCGGCACGGCGGTGTTCGGCAGGAGCGGGATCGAGGAGATCAGCCACGTGGCGTGCTTGGCGTCGTAGGCGACGCTCGCGTCGCTGACGCGCTCGTACGGGACCGCCGCCCCGGAGCTGAACGTCATCCCGGGCAGGAAGCCCGGCGCGCCCCAGGTCGCGCCGCCGTTCAGCGAGCGCGAGAACCCGACGTCCGTGGCGCCGCCGTCGAAGAAGCGGCCCACCTGGTAGGCGGCCACGACGGTCTGGCCGAAGGCGAACGTGTCGGGCTCGACCTCGGTCGCGTGCTGGCTCGTCGCGTTGGTGAACGGGTCCGCGCTGACGCGCGTGAGCGGGACGTTCGCCGACGCCGGGGAGGCGGCGGCGAGCAGAGCGGCCGCCACCGCGGCCACGGCTGTGATGGTCATTCCCGGCGCTCTACTCCTGCCCCCCGCGATGAGCACGTCATGAGCGTGGGCGACCGCGACGGCGCGCGGTTCGTCGCACGGCCTCATTAGTGCGTGTCAATACCGGGCGACACCGCGTACTTCATGGGCTGCGGGTCGTGCAGGCGGCCGGCGAGTGCCGCCGGAAGCTGCTCGAGCGTGATCGTCGGGCCGAGCAGCTCGCCCCAGGGGTGCCTTCGCGCCGCGAGCGTCTCCAGAGCGCGGGCGATGTAGCGCGGCGCGTGGTGATACGTGCCGGTGAGCGTGACCTCCTCGTAGTGCACGCGCGCCGTGGGCACGGTGAACGTGCTGTCGCGGGCGCAGCCGCCGAACAGGCTCACCGTGCCCCCGGGCTCGGCCATCTGGACGGCGAGCTCCCACGCCTCCGGACGTCCGATCGCCTCGATGACGAGGTCGGGGCGGTGCTCGCGCGCGGCGGCGACGTCCGCCGGTCCGCGCGTGGCGACGATCGTGTGCGCGGCGCCGAAGCGCGCGGCCGCTTCGAGCCGCTCGCGGTGCGGGTCGAGCACGACCGGCTGACCGCCGCGGTCGGCGACCAGCGCCGTCAGCATCAGCCCGAGCGAGCCGGCGCCGAGGATCGCCACGGGACCGTCAACGGTGAGACCGTCCAGCGCGTGGACCGCGCAGGCCAGGGGCTCGGCGAGCGGGGCGAGCGCGAGCGGTACGCCGTCCGGCAGCGGGTGCAGGTTCTTGGCGACGACACGCGCCGGGACGAGCAGCTTCTCGGCGAACCCGCCGAGCACGTAGAGCAGGTCCTCGCACAGGCTCTCGCGGCCTCGCGCGCACTGCCGGCAGGCGCCGCAGGGCGCGGAGTTGGCGCAGAAGACGACGTCACCGGGCCGGACGTTGGTCACGCCGTCGCCAACGCTCTCGATCGTGCCCGCGAACTCGTGCCCGAGCCGCGCCGGGTATGGACCGAGCGAGGGGTGCCCGCGCTTGACGGACTTCACGTCGGTGCCGCAGCTCGCGGCGGCGCCGATCGCGAGGACGACCTCGCCGGGTCCGGCCGTCGGCTCCGGGACGTCCTCGATCCGCAGGTCGCCGGGCGCGTGCAGCAGCGCGGCCCTCACGGGGTGACGATCACCTTGATGCCCTCGCGGCTGCGTGCCATCTCGAGCGCCGCGGCGGTCTCCGCGAGCGGGAAGCGATGCGTGATCAGCGGCTGCGTGCGGACCTGGCCGGAGGCGATCAGCTCGAGCGCGGCGCGAGTGTCGCGCGGGCCGGCCGAGTAGCTCGCCTGGATCTCGAGCTCGTCGAAGAACAGCGCGTTGACGTCGAACTTTGCGTACTGCCCGAGCTTTCCGGGGGCGAAGAACTGGATCACCGCGCCCTTGTCCGCCGCGGAGAGCGCGAGATCCCAGGCGGCGGGCGCGCTGGTGGCGAGCATGACGACGGTCCGGTCCTGCGGGGCGTCCTCGGGCCCGACCGCGCGGGCACCGAGCGCGGTCGCGAGCTCACGGCGCGCGGGGAGCGGCTCCGCCACGGTCACGTCCGCGCCGCGGGCGAGCGCCGCCTGCGCGAGGAGCAGCCCCATCTGGCCGCCTCCCACCACGAGCAGGCGAGTGCCGGCGTCCACCCGCGCACGGTCCAGAGCGCGGACGCAGCAGGCGAGCGGCTCGATCAGCGTCGCGGCCTCGTCGCTCACCGCGTCCGGGAGCGGGAGCAGATCCAGCGCCGCGTTGAGCGCCGGCACGAGGATCAGCTCCGAGAAGCCGCCGGGCTCGATCCGCGTCGCCTTGAACTGCGCGCAGAGCGTCTCGTGGCCGCGCCGGCACGCGTCGCAGTCGCCGCAGGGGACGTGATGATGGATGAACACCCGCGTTCCCGCCGCGATGACATCCGACTCTACGACGACGCCCGCGGGCTCGTGCCCGAGCACCGCCGGCGCCTTCTGATCGACGTACCAGTCCAGGAGGTCGGAGCCGCAGATGCCGCACGCGCGCATCGCGACCAGCACCTCGCCCGGCCCGGGCCGCGGGACGGGGCGTTCCTCGATGCGCACCTCGCCGCCGCGGAGATAAACGGCCGCCCTCACAGCACGCCCGCGATAGCGGGGCCGAACGGCGGCCGCAGCACGCCGGCGTCGGTGATCAGGCCGGTGATGAGCTCCGCCGGGGTCACGTCGAAGGCAGGGTTCCAGACCGCCGTTCCCGCGTCGAGGCCGGCGATCGCGCGGACCTCCTCCCCGTCGCGCTGCTCGATCTCGATCTCCGCGCCGGTCGGGGTCGCCGGGTCGAGCGTCGAGCGCGGCCCGGCGACATAGAACGGCACGCCGTGGCGGTGGGCGGCGATCGCGAGCGAGTACGTGCCGATCTTGTTGGCGACGTCCCCGTTGGCGGCCACGCGGTCGCAGCCGACGATCACCGCGTCCACCGCCCCTCGCGCGAGCAGCGACGGCGCGGCGCCGTCGGGAAGCACGGTGACCGGCACGCCCGCCTCCCGCAGCTCCCACGCCGTCAGCCGCGCGCCTTGGAGCAGCGGTCGCGTCTCGCAGGCGAAGACCTCGATCGCCTCGCCCGCCTCGGCCTTCGCGTAGACCGGCGCGAGCGCGGTGCCGATCCCGGCGGTCGCGAGCCGCCCCGCGTTGCAGACCGTGAGCACCCGGGCGGCGCCGGCGAGCTCGGTGCGCCCGTGCTCGCCGATCGCGCGACACGCATCGACGTCCTCGGCGAGGATCGCGAGCGCCTCGGCGTGCCAGTCCGCGGACGCCAGCACCCGCTCGACCGCCCACCGGAGGTTGACCGCGGTCGGCCGTGCCGCCGCGATCCGCTCCGCCGCCGCCTGGTCCCCGTGCGTGAGCAGCACGCCGAGCGCGCCCGTCACCCCGATGGCGGGCGCGCCGCGAACGGCCAGGCGCTGGATGGCGTCGACGACGTCGTCGACGGTGCGCAACTCGATGACCCGCAGCTCGGCGGGCAACAGCGTCTGATCGATGATCTCGATCGCGTCGCCGGTCCACCTCAGGGTCGGTTGCACCCGGACATGGTTACGCGGGGACGGCCAGCCTGCGCTCCACGGGGGTCGCGTTGACGAAGAGGTCGAGCACCGGGCAGTGCGCGTCGACGGCGTCGGCCAGCTCGCGGTAGCGCTCCGGGCTTTCCGGGCCGGACGGCGTCACGTCGAGGCGGATGCCGGTGAAGCCCGCGCGGGTGCTGTCGTCGAGGCCGAAGAACCCGTGCAGGTCGAGGTCCCCCTCGACGGCGACCTCGAGCCCGTCGAGCGCGATGCCCAGCTTCGCCGCCCAGAACCGGTACGTGATCGCCTGGCACGACGCGAGCGAGGCCAGCGCGTACTCGACCGGGTTGGCGTTGCGGTCGGCGCCCGCCAGGACGTTCGGCTCGTCGACCTCGATCCGGTGGCCGCGGCTGGTGAGCGTGACGTGGGTCGGGCCGTCGAGCGCGCCCTGGGTGGAGAACACGACCCGGGCGCGCGCGCCGTCCTCGGCGATCGCGGCTTCGTTGGCCTCGATGGCTGCGGTGACCGACATGTGACCTCCTGCAAGGGGATGCGGGAGGTCAACGTATCAAAGCCGATCGGATTTACGCAATTACGAGTTGGCTGACCGAGAACACCGCGCCCTGCGGGTCCTGGATCACCGCGTTGCGGAAACCGGGCGTGTCGAACGGCGGGGCGATCAGCGTCCCGCCCTGCGCGGTCGCGGCCTCGGCGGTCAGGTCGACGTCGGAGACCTGGAGGTTGACGTTCCAGTGCGGCGGGACGCTGAGCTCGCGCGGGGCCATCACCGCGACGACGTCCTGCGGGATCGGCTGGCGCGAACGCCCGCCGACGTAGCCCGGCAGGCGGAAGAGCGTGGCGCCGCCGAACTCCTGGATCTCCCAGCCGAACAGGGCTTGGTAGAACGCCGCGGCCGCCTCGGGCTCGTGGGTGTGCAGCGAGCTCATCTGCCAGGTGCCGGGCTCGTTGATCAGCTGGGCGCCCTCACGGTCGACCGCCTCCCAGAGCGCGAACACGGCCTGCGTGGGATCGGCGATCACCGCGATCCGCCCTGCCGGCAGCACGTCGAACGGCGCGACCAGCACCGTCCCGCCGTCCTCGGTCGCCCGCTCGCTCGCCGCTTCGACGCTCTCGACGCGGATGTAGGTGTTCCACGACGGCATGGCCGACGTGAGGGTGCCGAGGCCGGCGACGTCGAGGCCGCGGATGCGGGCGACGCGATAGCCGTTCTCGGTCGGCTCCGTGAAGTCCCACCCGAACACGTCGCCGTAGAAGTCCTCGGCCGCGCCGGGATCGGGCACCAGGACGTCGGCCCAACACGGAACGCCGGCGGGGTACTCGTGTCGCTCGCTCATGGCTCGGCACGTTACGCTCGGCGGCGATGACGCGGGGCGAGGTCGGCGCGACGATGCCAGGCGGCGCTGCGGCCCGTTCGTTCGTCGTCACCGGCGGGGCGCGCGGGGTGGGCGCGGCGATTGCGGCGCGGCTCGCTGCCGAGGGGCGCGTGGTCGTCGTCGACCTGTCCGGTGGGGACGTCGTGGGCGACGCGGCCGACGACGCGGTGCTCGAGCGGGCGGTGGCGATGGCGAGCGATGGCGCCGTGTTGAGTGGGTGGGTCAACAACGCCGCGGTGTTCCGCGATGCCGCGCTGCACGACGTCCCGTCGCGCGACCTCGTGGCGCTGATCGCGGCCAACCTCGCACCGGCGGTCGCGGGCGCTCGGGCGGCGGTCCGGCGCTTCGTCGCCGACGGCACCGCGGGCGCGATCGTCAACGTCTCCTCCCACCAGGCGCAGCGCGCCGTGCCGGGCGCGCTCCCGTACGCCACGGCCAAGGCCGCGATCGAAGGCCTCACGCGGGCGCTGGCGGTCGACTACGGCCCGCGCGGGATCCGCACCAACGCCGTCGCGCTCGGCTCGATCGTCACCGAGCGCTACGACGCGTCCTTGGACGAAGCACTCGCGCGCGTGCACCCGCTCGGGCGGGCGGGCGCGGCGGAAGAGGTGGCCGAGGTCGTGGCGCACCTGCTCTCCCCCGCGGCGTCGTTCGTCAACGGCGCGGTCGTCCCGGTCGACGGCGGGCGGGCGGCGCTCGGGATCGACCCCGAGGCCAGGTCGGTTTCGTAAGAGCTCCGTAAGACGACGCGGACGTGGGCGTCGCCCGCCGCGTCTATGCGATGAACCCCACCCGCTCCCAAGGAGAGCCCATGGTCCATCGCTTCCCCCGCGCCGTCCTGGGCGCCGTACTCGCCGCCGCGCTGCTGGCCGCGCCCGCGCACGCGTCGACGTCGTCGCGCATCGACGTCAAGCTGCGCGCCGCCGACCGCGCGCTCGACCGCGCGAGCGCCGGCGAGGACGTCGCGACCTCGCTGGCCACGGTGCGCCGGAACGTCGCCTCGGCCCGCAAGACCGCGCTGCGCAAGCCGACGCCGGAGTCGCTGGGGCGGGTCGCGCGGTTCGACGGCGTCGTCGTCTCGACGACGGTCGCTTTGTTCGACGGGCAGACCGGCGCGGACGTCACGGCGACCGCGACGACGCTGAAGGCCTCGCTCGACGGCCGCGACGCGATCGTCGCCGCGATCAATGCACTGTCGGACAAGTCGGACTACGCGCGGGTGCTCGCCGCGATCAACGGCGACGCGACCGGCGAGGCGGATGACATCGCCGACGCGCTCGCCGACGACGAGCTGACCGACGAGGCCAAGACGGCGCTCAACGCCGCCGCCACCCAGGCCGCCGCGACCGCCGCGACCGCACCCGCGGCGAGCGGTGACGACGCGGACTATCCGGGTGATGGCGACCGCGCCGATTGCGCGGACCGCGGTCAGCGCGGTGACGACGACGCGGACTCCCCCGCGTCGACGCCCGCCGGCGCTCGTCCGGGCCGCGGCTTCGGCGGCGGCCGGAGCTGAGCGTGGCGACCGGCACCGCCGCGGCTGGTCCCCGCGGCGGTGCCCGCGCTCTTCATGAGTTCTTCGACGAGCAGCGGGTGAGCGCCCGATCCTTGCCCTGATGCGCCTCGCCGACGACGAACGGCTCGCCTCGCTGGCGGCCGGTGGGGACGAGCGTGCCTTCGGCCTGCTCGCGGCGCGTCACGAGGCGCGTCTGTTGAGCGTGTCGCGCTCGGTGCTGCGCAGCGACGACGACGCCGGCGACGCGGTGCAGAACGCGCTGCTGAAGGCGTTCCGGGCGCTGCAGGCGGGCCAGCTGCGCGGGGAGCCGCGGCCGTGGCTGGCGCGGATCGCCCACAACGAGGCGCGCTCGCTCGCCCGCGGGCGGCGTGAGTTCGCTCCGCTGCTCGCGGACACCCTGGGCGTGTCGGGCGACCCGCACGAGTTGCTCGTGGTGCGGGAGCGCTGGGCCGCGCTGGTCGACGACGTCGCCGCGCTCCCGGAGCGGCTGCGCCGCCCGCTGCTCCTGCGCGCGGAGGCGGGTCTGCCGTACGCGGCGATCGCGCGCGAGCTCGACGTCACCGAGCTCGCCGCCCGCCGCGCCGTCAGCGACGCCCGCGCGCTGCTCGAGGCCGCCGCCGATGCCCGCGACGCCGACTGCGCCGAGATCCGCTCGATCCTGCGCGGAACCGACCGCCGGCGTCACCGCTCGCGGCGGGTCCGGGGCCACCTGCGCACGTGCGCTTCCTGCCGCGCGTGGCGTCCGCAGCGCCGCCAGCTCCTGCTCGCCCCGTTCGGGTTCCTGGTCAGCGCGACCGAGTGGCTCAGCTCGTTCTTCGCCGCGGGCGGCGCCACCGCGCTGCGTTCCACGGCGGTCGTCGCCGCGGTCGCGTCGGGCTCCCTCGCGGTCGTGTCCGATGCTCCTCGACGCCTGCCGCCAAAGGTCGCGGTCGCCAAGCAGGAGCCGAAGCGCACGGTCGAGGTCGCCCGGGTCGCGACCCCGACGTCGACGACCGAGCGCAAGGTGACCGCGCGGGTGGTCGCCGTCGCGGACCAGCACCCGCGCCGCGGCGCGACACCTGCTCCCGACGACGGATCGCCGCGCGGCCGCACGTCGCGCTCCGCCGACACGCGCACACCGTCTGACGACGCGCCGACACGCCGCGACGGCGCCCGTCCCGATGGCGCCCGCCCGGACACGGACCTCGGAACGGATGCGTTCCGCGCGGAGACGTGGCGCGGCGGCGACCGCCCGACGCGCGACACGGCGGCCACGCGTAGCGGCGGCATGCCGCGTGACGCGCGCCGCGGCGGCGGCTCCGGCCCGGGCGGGTGGCGCGGGCTGGCCGGCTCGCGCGGCGGGGCGACGACGGGCGGCGGCGCCGGGTGAGCCGGTTTCGTCAGGTTTTCCGCGACGAAACCGGCGCACCTCACCGTCAACTGACGTAAGCCCCGAGGCCGCGCGCGTGCGACGGTTCAGCGCATGGACATGCATCTCACGGGCAAGCAGGCGATCGTCACCGGCGCGAGCAAGGGGATCGGCCTGGCGATCGTCGAGGCATTGCTCGACGAGGGCGTCGCGGTCGTCGCCGCCGCGCGCCACGTCGAGGGCCTGCCCGGCGAGGTGCACGGCGTCGCCGTCGACCTCTCGTCGGAGCAGGGCGCCACGGAACTGGTCGCGGCGGCCAAGCAGGTCTTCGACGGCGGATTGGACGTGCTCGTCAACAACGTCGGCGGCGTCGCGCCGCGCCTCGGCGGCTTCCGCAGCGTCAGCGACGAGGAGTGGATCGCGACGCTGGCGCTGGACTTCCTCTCCGCCGTGCGCGTGACCCGCGGAGCGCTCGACCTCCTGGAGGCGCGCGGCGGCGGCACGATCGTGTCGGTCAACTCGGTCAATGCGACCCTCGCGGACCCGCTCGTGATCGACTACTGCTCGGCGAAGGCCGCCCTGGCGAGCTTCTCGAAGTCGCTGGCGAAGGAGGTCGCGCCGCTCGGCATCCGGGTGAACACGGTCTCCCCCGGGCCGGTCGCGACCGACCTCTGGCTCGGTGCCGGCGGGGTCGCGGCCACGGTCGCGCAGGGCGGGGACGCCTCGGCGGTCGCGGCGGGCGCCGCGGCCCAGTCGCCGACGGGCCGCTTCACCGAACCCGCGGAGGTCGCCGATCTCGTCGTGCTGCTGGCGAGCGGGCGCGCCGGCAACGTCACCGGCGCGGACTTCGTGATCGACGGCGGACTGATTCCCACACACTGATCGCGCCCCGGTACCGTCAAGACGTGATCCGACGACGGGCCGAGGACAAGGACGAGCCGCAGCGTGCCGAGCCGACCCCGGCGGCGCCGGTGCACATGATCGCCCGCCTGCAGCAGACCGCCGGCAACCGGGCGGTCACCGCGATGCTGGCGCGCGAACCGCTCGAGTACGTCACCGAGCCGCACGAGGGCGGCGACGCCCGCGGACTGCTCGACGTGCTCGCGCCCGAGCAGGAGGCGCCGCTGCTCGCGGAGGCCGAGGTCTCCGACACCGCCACGCCGACGCCGGCGCCGACCACCGACCCGATCGCCGAGTGGAGCGCCAAAGCACCCACGACCAACGCCGAGTACGCACAGTGGGTCATCGACGGTGTGCCGCACGGCTTCGTCATCTGGTCCCCCGGCATGGGCGCCCAGAAGCAGATGGAGGACCTCGCCGCGGGCAAGACGGTCAAGGGCACCGATCCCACCAAGCCCGCGATCCTCGGCGGCCTGAAGACGATCAAGACCCTGGTCGGCGCGCGGGTGACCAAGTGGCGGGCCGACGAGACCAAGCCGAAGGACCCGCTCAGCGTCGGCAGCTTCCTCCGCGGCCCCGGCGCGCACGGCGGACGCGCGATCGACATCAACGGGTTCGACTGGACCGGCGCCAACGGGCCGGTTCAGGTCGAGGAGGCGCTGCGGGCCCTGCCGGCGGACTCCTACGGCATCGGCCTGCCGTTCCAGGGCCAGTTCTTCCCCAAGAGCGAGTGGCTCCAGGAGCGCAAGGCGGCCGCCGGCGACCCGCCCAAGGACATCACCGAGCCGTCATTGGAGAAGTTCGTCGGCACCCGGTACACGTCGACCTTCAAGGACGGCGCGTGGGAGGACAAGAAGGCGGGCGGGCAGGCGATCGACCGGCTCAAGAGCTCGACCTTGAAGGCCGCGATCGCCGACCTCAACGGCAAGGGCTACAAGATCTACGTCTTCCCGGACAACGACAACCACATCCACATCCAGAACCCCTAGCGACGCAGCCCGCGTCCGATGGCCGAGCCGACCAGGACGCCGAGGGCAATCGCCACGATGACCGCGATCGCGCCCGCCGCGGTCACGAACCCGTCGCCCGTGTGGGTGGCGATCTGCGCCGTCCCGATCAACCCGAGGCTGCCGGGCACGAGCAGCCAGAACGACGGCAGGAAGACCACGAGGCTGGGCGGCCCGCCGCGCCAGTGGACGATCGCGGCGCCGAGCGCGGCCGTCAGGCCGCCCGCGAACGCGCCGAACGCCGCACCGTAGGCCTCCTGCCCACCCGACTGCGCGAGGAAGGTGAGCGCGAGCAGGCCGAGGATGTACGGCAGGACCGCGGCGGGAGCGCTCAGGTTCAGGCAGACGCCGATCCCGAGCAGCAAGAGCCCGACCCAGGGCGCCCAGGCGCCCAGTTCATCCACGCGCACGTTGGCGAGCGCCTCCTGCGCCGGGAGGCCGATCACCCGCGCCGCCGCCAGCACGCCCGCCGAGAACAACAGCAGCTGGACCGTCCCGAACACCAACCGCGACGTGCCGGCGACCATCGCGCCCGCCGCGAGCTCCGACATCCCGGTGACGATCAGCGCGCCCGGAAGCAGCACCGCGAGCGGTGGGAGCAGGGTGCGCAGCGGCCCGTCGAGCAGGTCATGGTCGGCGGCGAGGAAGACCGCGCAGCCGACGAGGAACGCCGCGGTCACCGGCAGCAGCGTCAGCGCGAGCCGCGACCGCGCCGCGACTTCGATCAGCACGGCCACGAGCACGCTGCAGAGCACGCCCGCCAGCAGGTTCTCGGGTGCGGGCTGGAGGATCAGGCCGATTCCCGCCGAGACCGGGATGAGCCCCGCGGCGACCGCCCAGCGCGGCAGCAGCGGCGACGAAGCGAGCACGGCGTCGAGACGTTGCACGGCTTCGTCGGGGTCGCACGTTCCGGCCAGGACCGCGTCGACGATGCGCGAAACCGCGCCCGACTGGTCGAACCGCAGCGGCGGCCCGACCGCGCGGAACCCGGTCGCGTCCTCCCCGTCGAGGGAGACGAACAGCCCCGTCGGCGTCGCCGCGCACTGGACCTCGTCCTCCCCCAGCGCGCGGCCCATCCGCCGCAGCTCCTCCTCGACCTCGTCGACAGGGCGCCCCGCGGCGAGCCCGGCGGTGCCGAGCGCCAGCAGGCAGCGCCGCGTCAAGATCGTCGAGTCCTGGCCGACCAAGTGGGTGATGATGAACGCCCTGGCCCGCACCGTGAAGATGATCTTCGCCGCGGTCTTCCTGGCCGCCGGTCTCGCCCTCGGAGGCGAGCTGGCCGCGGTCGGCGCCCTCATGGCCGCCGCCTGCTTCCTCGGCGCCGTCGCGTAGCGTGCGATGAATTCCGGCCGCGCGGCCGGTCTTGCCTTCCCATGAGCGTTCTAGTGCACCGGACGATGTCCCTGGACGGCTACATCGCCGGACCGAACCACGAGATGGAGTGGATGTTCGGCCACCCCGCGCCGGAGTGGGGCGACGAGATCATGCGCGCGACCGGCGCGATCGTCACCGGCCGCGGCGCCTACGGCGTCAACGAGCGCGCCCAGAGCGTGGTGACCGCGCGCCCATACGGTGGTGCCTGGAGCGGCCCGGTCTTCATGGCCACCCACCATGACCTCGACCTCCCCGACTGGATCACGCCGGTCCGCGGCGACGTCCGCGACATCATCGCCACCGCCGAGGGCGCCGCGGGCGGGAAGACCGTCGAGGTGTTCGGCGGGAACCTGGCCGCGCAGTGTTTCGCCGCCGGGCTGGTGGACGAGGTCGTCGTCCACATCGTGCCGGTCGTTCTCGGCGAGGGGATCGCGTTCTCACCCGGAGCGGGCCACGTCGCCCTCGAGTTGGTCGACACGTCGATCAGGGGCGGGACGACGTCGCTGCGCTATCGCGTGCGCCGCGACGCGTCATCATGACCTGACGACGTTCGACCGGCACGAGCTCTCGCTGCACGGGCAGTCGGTGACCTATCGGACCGCGGGCAGCGGTCCGGTGCTCCTGCTCCTGCACGGCATCACCAACTCCTCGCAGACGTGGGAGCCGGCTGTCGACGCCCTGGCGCAGGACTTCTACGTCGTCGCCCCGGACCTCCTCGGACACGGCCACTCGGCGACGCCGCGCGGCGACTACTCGCTCGGTGCGCACGCCAGCGGGGTCCGGGACCTGCTGAGCGCCCTCGACATCCCCCGGGCCACCGTGGTCGGTCATTCGCTCGGTGGCGGGATCGCGATGCAGTTCGCCTACCAGTTCCCGGAGCGCTGCGAGCGGCTCGTCCTCGTCTCCAGCGGCGGGCTGGGCAAGGAGGTGCATCTCCTGCTGCGCGCCGCCGCCTTGCCCGGCGCCGACTGGGTGCTGCCGATGCTGACCTCCCGCGGCGTGCGCGGTCTCGGGCAGGGCATCGCGGCGACGCTGCGCCTGGGGCGGATCGCGCCGAGCGGGGACATCGGCGTGCTGGCGTCCGGGTTCGCGTCACTGGACACGGCCGGCTCCCGGTCGGCGTTCCTGCACACGGTGCGCTCCGTCATCGACACCCAGGGTCAGCGGGTGAGCGCCGTCGACCGCCTGCACCTCGCGGCCGTGCTGCCGACGCTGATCGTCTGGGGCGAGCAGGACTCGATCATCCCGGCCGAGCACGGGCATGCCGCCCACGAAGCCATGCCCGGCAGCCGGCTCGAGCTGTTCGAAGGCGCGGGACACATGCCCCATCACCAGGACCCGGAGCGCTTCGCCGCCGTCCTGGCGGACTTCTGCGCGAGCACGAAGTCAGCCAGCCTCACGGCCGATCATTGGCGCCCCTAGGGGTTCGCTGGAGAATGGTCGGTCCGACCGATGTGGTGCAGGCTCGGGCCGCACGCGCTCGCGATGCGGCCCTCCGGGCCGTGAGCAGCGGGGGTGGCGCGAGACGCTGCGGATGTGCCGCAGCGGGCGAACCGTGATTCTCCAGCGGGCCCCTCAGTCGAGCCGGCTGAGCGACTTCTTCATCACCTGCTCGGCCTTCGCGCCGGAGTCGGCGCGCTCACCGCTGTTCTTGATCTGCGCGAACCCCGCGTACAGGATCGCGTTGTCCTTGTGCAGGACGACGGTCACCAGGTCGTCATAGGTGTCCGGGTTCACGTCGGCCGGCGAGTTGTGGGCGAGCTGCTGGGAGAAGCCCTTCCACCCGTTGAGCTCGAGCGGGCGGCTGGTGACGGTGTACGTGCCCAGGATCTGGGGCGGTCCCCCGAGGATGCTGAACGTGCCCGGGCACTTCGCCGCCGCGGCGTTGACCTGCTTCATCCCGGCGTCGGCGAGCTGGGCGCTCTGGAACACCACCGCGCCCTGGGTGACGACCGGTGGCGCGCCCCGCTTCGGCTGGTTCGGCCCGACGATCCAGCGGCCCGTCGAGTTGCCGCCCTGCAGCTGGACGGCCGCGGTCGTTCCCTGCGGGGCGTCGTCGGCGCGCTGGGCGTACGGGCACGTCGGCACGGAGTCCTCGGGCGTGTAGATGATGTGACCCGCCACGCCGTCGTCCTGGAACTCGATGATGCCGCTGCCGCCGAGGTCGGCGGGCTTGACGAACCCGGTCCGGATCGAGCTCTGTGTGAACTTCGACGAGTCGCCGCCCCCACCGCAGCCCGCGATGGCGATGACCACGACCGCCGCCAGTGTGCTCGATGCCTTCTTACCCATGAATCCCTTCCAGTCCTTCACCGCGGGGCGGCGCCGGAGTGGCGCCGCCCCGCGATGCGCTCACGGCGTCGTCGTCGACAGCGTGAACGTCAGCGTCTTGCCGTACGCACCCGTGCGCAGCGCCTCGTTGGCGCCGATGTCCTGCTTGAACCCGAGCGTAACCGGGTCGTTCGAGACCGGGCCGTTGTAGGTGAGCAGGTTCAGCGGCGCGCCGGAGACGGTGCCCTCGGGCGCGGCGGTCCCGGCCGGGCTCGAGGCCGAGGCCTTCAGCGGAGCCGCCAGCGAGAACGTCCCGTTGACCAGGCGGCCCGGAACGTTCGTGCTCGGGTCGGCGACGCTCAGCAGCGCGTCACCGGCGCTGGAGACCACGTTGGCCGTCCCCGCCGCGGTGTACGTCTTGGCGATGCCCGGCGTGAACGCGCCGAAGCTCGGAGCGGACGCGCCGAGCGAGAGGCTCAGCGTCGCCGGCACGCTGCCGCCGGCGGTGCCGTCGGCCGTCCCGGTGTAGGTGACCTTCGAGCCGTCGCAGCCGCCCCAGCAGACGCCGTCCTGCGGCGTGCCGGTGATCTGGCCGTCGAAGCGCAGGACGTCGATGCCGCGGTTGTAGTCGGCGACGTAGACGAGGCCCTTGTGCCAGTAGGTCGCCGAAGCGGAGCCGGACGTCACGCCGGTCGTGCCGGACGGAACGCGGAAGTAGCCGACCTGGTTCGGGTTCGCCGGGTCCGACATGTCGAGGAACCGGGTGCCCTGGCCGTACCACGCCTGGACGAGCGTGTTGCCGTTGACCGTGAACCAGTGCGCGGAGCAGCTGCCGGTCGTCGCCGAGCCGGGCTTGCCCCACGGCGTCCAGTGGCCGACGAGGTTCAGGCGGAACGGGTTCTGCGGCGTCGAGTTCCAGCCCTGACCGTCATAGCTGCCGGCGAGCGAGACCACCTTCAGCTCACCGGCCAGCGAGCAGGTGACGATGTTCTCGTTGGTGACGTACAGCAGGTCGCCAGAGGGGTAGTTGCCGACCTTCTGGGTGATGTGCTGCGCGTTGTGGTCGAAGTAGCCGAAGAAGTCGTCCTGCGTCGGGTTGACCAGCGGCGTGGTGCCGCCCGCGTAGGGGATCGGGTCGAACGCGGTGGCGACGCGGGTGACCTTCTTGACGGGGTCGTAGTGCGTGCCGACGGTGTAGTAGCCGCGGACGCCGCCCTCGCCGGAGGCCCAGGCGATGCCGTTGCGGTCGACGTCGACCGAGTGGACGTAGCCGGTCTGGCCGTCGAAGCGCGCGGTGTCCAGCGGCGTCGGGTACGTGTACGGGTGCGTCGGGTCGGAGATGTCGGTGACCCAGATCGGCACGCCGCCGCGCTTCTGCGAGTACGCCGGCTGCGGGAACCAGTCCGGGTTGTTGCCCGGCGTGCCCGTGCCGTAGGGGCCGACCGACCAGAGGTACTGGCAGTCGTTGATGCAGGTCGCCGTGTGGCCGGCCGGCACGGACTGGAAGGTGACGATCTTCGGCTTGTACGGATCCTTGACATCGATGATGTAGAAGCCGGTCTTGCCGGTCGTCAGCGCGCCGCCGAAGCCGCGTGGGTCGCGGCTGAGGAACACGAGCTTGCGCTTCGCGTCGACCGTCATGTTCTCGCCCTCGTAGAAGCGATCCTGCGTGTCACCGGGCTGGCGCAGCTGCGCCGGGGTGACATTCGCGACGTACACGGGGTGCGCCGGATCCTTGAGCGACCAGATCGAGAGGCCGCCGGTGCCGTCGCCGAACATGAAGTCGCCGAGCTCGCCGCCGTAGTCGATGAAGTTCGCCGCGGCCATGTTCCCGTTCGTGCCGCGCGTGTTGTCGAGCCACGTGACGTTGCTCGTGACCGCATTGGTCGGGTTGTTGTGCGTGTCGGGCAGCGGCGTCTGCGCCTGGGCGACGCCCGCTCCGAGCACCAACGCACCAGCGGTCAGGCATGCCCCCGTGAGCGCCCTGACCCGCCGTGACGTGCGGTTCCCTCCGTACACCAGTCCCCCTCTCGTTGCGACTCTCGCGCGTTCGTGCGCGAGCAGACCCTCGTCGGCGATCTTACCGGCGGATCCGGGCCATCACGTCCGCATACGTGTCGAGACGTCTCCACGCCAAAAGCGACGGATGTCGGAGCTTTATCGGCGCTCGTACAGTGTCCGCGCATGATCGCGCGCATCGTGCTGCTCGCGCTGCTGCTCGGCGCGCTCATGCCCGCCTCAGCACAGGCCCACGCGACGATCGTGCGGACTTCACCGGCCGATCAGCAGGTGCTCAAGACGCAACCGCGGGTGGTGTCGCTGGAGTGGAGCGAGGCGGTCGATCTCGGCGAGCATTCGGTCCGGCTGCTCGACAGTGCGGGCGAGGAGGTCAAGACCGCGCCGGCGAAGCACGGGCCGGGCGGCGCGGCCACCGCGGTGCTCGAACTGCCGCCCGGCTTGGCCGATGGCACCTACGTCGTCGCGTGGCGGGTCGTCTCTTCCGACTCGCACCCGGTGTCGGGCGCGTTCTCGTTCAGCATCGGCACACCGAGCCAGGTCGTCTTCGACACGGGCTCCTCGTCGAGCGCGGCCGTCCGGACGCTGGACGCGATCGGTCGTGGCATCGCGTTCGCCGGCCTCGCGCTCGCGCTTGGCGCAGCGTTCGTGCTGTTCGCGCTCGACGGACCCGCGCGTGCGCGGAGGCTGCTGTGGGGCGGTGTCGGCGCGCTGGTGTTCGGGAGCCTGGTCGTGCTGCTGATGCAGGGCCCGTACGCGTCCGGTGGCTCGGTGTTGGATGCCTTCGACCCGTCGTCGTTGTCGTTCAGCCTCGGCACGCGCTTCGGCCAGGCGGTCCTGGCGAGGATCGTGCTCACGGTGGCGTTCGCCGTGCTGCTCGCCCGTGGGCTGCGGGTCCCGGCGGCGCTGTGTGGCATCGCGCTGATCTTCACGTGGACGCTGGTCGACCACTCCCGCACCGGCGTGCAGACGTGGCTCGGCGTGCCGGCCGCGAGCCTGCACCTGCTGGCGATGGCGCTGTGGTTCGGCGGGCTGATCGTCGTCCTGGTGTGCGGCGAGGACGCGCCCCTCGCCCGCTTCTCGCGGGTCGCGCTCGTGTGCTTCGTCGTGCTCGGCGTCACCGGCGTCTACCTGGCGTACCGCCAGTCGGGTGAGCTCGGCGCGCTGCCGAACACGGTCTTCGGCCGGCTGCTGCTCTTCAAGACGGCGGCGGTGCTGGGGATCATCGCCCTCGCGTACTTCTCGCGCCGGGCGGTGCAGCGCCGGAGCACGCCGCGGCGGACCGTGGCGGGCGAGGCGTTCCTCGGCGTCGCCGTGCTGGCACTGACGGCGGTGCTGGTCAACACCGCCCCGGCACGGGTCGCGTACGTCGATCCGATCCATACGACCGTCGCGGGGCCGGGGAGCGGGACGGTCGAGGTCCGGGTCGATCCCGCCAAGCAGGGCGAGAACGTCACCGACATCTACCTCGTGAGCCGCGGCGGGAAGCTGACGGAGGTGCCCGAGCTGACCGCCCGCCTGCGCCCGAAGGACGGCAGCTCGGGCCCGCTCGACGTGCCGCTCCGCCAAGCCGAGCGCGGGCACTTCGTCGCGAGCCCGATGGTGGTGCCGTACCCGGGTGACTGGATCCTGCGCCTGCAGATCCGCACGTCGGAGATCGACGAGTCCGACATCGACGTGCCGCTCAAGATCCGATGAGCGCGAGCTCGTCGGGCGACTCGCGGACGAGCGTCGCGCCCGCGCGCTGAAGCAGCTCGACGGTGCGGGCGTGGTCGCCGCCTTCCGGTGCCCGGCGCGTGCCCTGGACGGCCCAGTCCAGCGTCGTCCCGACCGGGTCGCCCGCGACCGCGTTCGGGTCGGCACCGTGCGCGAGCAGCTTCTCGACCATGTCCGCGTGGCCGTACCACGCGGCGGCGTGCAGCGCGGTCTCGTTGAACTGCTCCGAGCGGACGTCGATGGGGAAGCCGAGCTCGAGCATCAACTCGACCGCGGGCGCGTTCTGGACGACGGCGGCGTGGACGAGCACGTCGTGGTCGGCTTGGGTGAGCGTGAGGCCGGGTCGCAGGTCGAGCGCGGTGTCGCGATCGCCGCGCCTGATCGCGCCGATGAAACGGTCCACGGGCGCGACGTCGCCGGGGTCGCCCAGGAGATCGGCGAGATCGTCGCGGCCGCGCCGGATCGCGAGCGTCGCCGCTTTCGGCGTGGCGGGTGCGCCGTGGGCGAGCAGCAGTTCGATGTGCGCGCGCGACCGTTCGTAGGCCAGCGCGAACTCGATCAGGCCGTCGAGGTCCGCGCCAGGCTCGACGTGCTCGAGCAGCAGCCGGGTGCACTCGAGGTCGTCGTAACAGAGCGAGTTGCCGAGCGCGCCGGAGTTCGCCACCGGCGCGCCCGCGTCCAGCAGCAGCTTCGTGCACGTGTGGTCGCGCGACTCGACCGAGTGATACAGCGACTCACCGTCGTCCGGATTGGCCCCGCGGTCGAGTAGGAGCGCGGTCATCCGCGGCTCGTTGTTGACGCCGGCGGCGCCGTAGAGGGCGCTGAGCGCGCCGAACTCGGGGTGCTGCCAGCTCGCGTTCGGGTCGGCGCCCGCGTCGAGCAGCACTCGCGCGGTCTCGACCAGCGCATCGGTCCGCTCGCTCCCGAGGAACGCGGAGTGGGTGACGTAGACGAGCGGCGCCCAGGCGCGGTGCCCGAAGGGCGCGTCGGGGTCGCGCGCCGCGCCGTCGCCGCCCGCCGCGCCGCCGCCCGCCACGGCGCCGCGGCCGCCCGCCGCCGGTCCGCGCCCGCCGCGCGGCGCGAACGCGCTGCGGGCGCGCTCCGCGTCCCCCACCAGCAGCGCGACGTCGAGGCTCGTCCCCGTCAGCGACGGGTCGAGGTCGAGCAGCGCCTGCGCCCGGTCGCGGCGGCCGTTCGTCGCCCAGTCGACGAAGGTCTCGACCCGCTGGGCGCGGTCGACCGCCTCGGCCTCGGCATGGTGGACGAGCGCCGGCCAACTGGAGAAGCCGAGACCGCGGGCGATCTCCCGCTGCGCGTCGGCGAGCCGGCCCGGCCGGCCGGCGGCGCGCCACGCCTTCGTCAGCTCCTTCGCGCGCTTGCGCGCCTGCTCGATGTCCACCGCGACCACCTCTCGACGCCCGACGGTCCGCGGTTCCCGGGCGAGGCTCGATCGCGAGTGCTCGTGTTGCGTTTGACGGAGGTGGGCTCTGCCCTTTCCCGCGGACCGGGCGCGCCCTCCGGGAGCGCGCCTGGCGGACCTTAACCCTCCCGGTCCAGTCGCGCCACCCCGATCGAGGTGTCGGCCATGCCATAGAAGACGTAGAGCGCGCCCTCGATCTCCTCGATCGCGGTCGGGAAGACGACGTTGGGGACGGTGCCGACGAGCTCCTCGAGCGTCTCGGGCGAGAGCAGCGGCTCGGCCGTGCGGGCCAGCACCCGGGACGGATCGTCGAGGTCGAGCAGCAGTGCTCCCGCACGGTAACGGACGCCCTGCTGCTGGTCGGTGCCGTGGTCCAGCGTCCCCGTGACGCCGTGGTGGATCAGCAGCCAGCCCTCGTCGACGCGCACCGGCGGTGGCCCGGCGCCGATCTTCAGCGCCTCCCACTCGTACTCGCTCATCGCCACGAGCTTGTGGTCGCGCAGGCGGACGAGGTTGCGGATGTCGGCCTCGACCTCCGCCACCGGCACCGAGGAAAGCCAGATCCCGGGCCGGTCGTCCTCGATGCCGGCCGGCAGGAACGTCCCTTGGCCAGGAACGAGCCAGCCGATGTCCCACATCGGCCGGTGCAGCATCAGGTAGGAGCCGTTCACCGGCTCCGGGAACCAGACGCAGTCCTTGTTGGGGAACAGGTTCAGGTCGGTGTCGAGGTCGGGCTGGTAGGCGAAGTGCAGCGGACCGAGGCGGCGCCAGTGCTCCAGGTCCTCGGAGACGGCCTGCGCCGGTTTGGGCCCGAGCGGCCCGTAGGCCACGTAGGTCATCAGGTGCAGGCCGAGCGACGGGACCCACGTGACGCGCGGGTCCTCCACGCCGGCGTGGCCGGTGCCGCGCTCCCAACCCTCGTCGGGCTCGAGGACGACGCCGCGCCGCCGGACGCCCACCGGCACGCCGTCATCGAGCACGACCTCGGCCAGCCCGACGCGGGAGACGTTGCCCGCCGCGACGAGCCGCGGCAGCAGACACAGCGTGCCATCCGGGGTGCGCCCCGACGCCGGGTTGAGCACGCCCTCGGCCTCGTATGGATCGCCGTTGGGCGACATCACGACTCCCGCGCGCGCCAGCGCGAACCCAACCGTCATCCCTTGACCCCCGAGCCGATCTGCGTCGAGACGAAGTGCCGCTGGAACGCGATGAACAGCGCGACGGCGGGCGCGGCCAGCACGCAGGCGCCGGCCAGGATCGCGCCGAACGGATTCGCCGCACGCGCGGACACGGTGCTGATGTAGTTCGCCAACGACACGGCGAGGGGTTGCATCGACTGCTCCTTGGTCACGAGGAAGGGCCAGAGGAACTCGTTCCACGGACCGATGAACGTCAGCAGCACGGCGGTCAGCAGCGCCGGCTTGCACAGCGGGATCGCGATCCGGCGCAGGATCGTCAGCTCGCCCGCGCCGTCGATCCGCGCCGCCTCGAACAGCTCTTTCGGCAACTGCAGGAAGAACTGCCGGAAGACGAACACCGCCGTCGAGTTGATGGCGAACGGCAGGATCATGCCGAGGTAGGTGTCGGCGAGCCCGTAGTCGCGGACGATCAGGACGTAGAGCGGGACGGTCAGCAGCTGGAACGGCACGACCAACACCAGCATCACGGCCGCGAACACCGCGCCCTTGCCGCGGAACTGCAGCACGGCGAGCGCGTAGCCCGCCAACAGCCCGAAGACCACGGTGCACAGCAGGACGCCGCCGGTGAAGATGCCGGAGTTGATCAGCGTGCGACCGAGGTTGATCGCGCCGTCGATCTGCGAGTAGTTGTGCAGGGTGAGGTTGCCCGGGTGCGGGACCACGCCGGAGAGACCGGTGTTGGGCTCGCTCTGGAGCGAGCCGATCAGCATGTAGTAGAAGGGGAACACGAACAGCAGGGCGCCGGCGAACAGCGCCACGAGCCGGAGCGCGTTGCCCTTGCTGCGGGGGTCGGTGCGCACCTCGGGCTGCGGGACCGCGGCTGCGCGCTTCGGAAGGACTTCGGTCGCCATCATGCACGCTCCTCGAGCAGTCGCCGGCTCAGCAGCGAGAGCACGCCCACGCCGAGCACGAGGATGATCCCGATCGCCGCCGCGATGTCCGGCTGGCCCTGCTCGATGCCCTTCTGGTACATCAGCAGCACAGGCGTCGTGGACGCGCCGTCGGGACCGCCGCCACCGGTCAGCAGGTACGGCTCGGTGAAGAGGTTGGCGCCGGTGATCGTGGCCAGGACGACGACCAGCACCGTGGCCGGGCGGACACCCGGCACGGTCACGTTGCGAAACGACTGCCAGCGGCCGGCACCGTCGACGGTCGCCGCGTCATAGAGCTCCTTCGGAACGTTCTGCAACGCCGCGAGGTAGAGCAGGATGAAGAAGCCTGCCTGCTTCCAGGCCACGAACACGGCGATCGTCGGCATCGCCAAGAACGAGTTCACGAGCCAGCTCGGGGCGGGCGCCAGCGGGCCGAGCACGGTGTTCACGAGGCCCTGGCGGCTGAACAGCCACAGCCACACCGCGATCACCGCGACGCTCGCGGTCACGTACGGGATGTAGTAGGCCGCGCGCAGGAACCCGCGGAACGGGATCGCCGCGTTCAGCGCGACCGCCAGGCCGAGCGCGATGATCACCGTCAGGGGGACGTTGATGGCGATGAAGATGCCGACGTGCAGGAACGAGGCGCGCACGTCGGGGTCGCTGAGCACGGTCGAGAAGTTGTGCAGACCGACCCACGGGCGATCGACGATCGCCCCCGGGGCGGCGAAGAAGTAGTCGTGCACCGACATGTAGACGCTGAACGCGAGCGGGTACGCGAAGATCGCGAACAGGAAGACGACGTAGGGCGTGACGAACGCCAGCCCCAGCGGGTGCCGCCCGAGGGGTCTCCTCCTCGGACGGCGGCGGACCGGGGCGACCGTGGCCGCGGTCATGTCATGCCCCTTCCTTGGCCAACTCCTGGACCTTGCCGGAGGCCTGGTCGAGCGCCTGCGCCGGCGCTTGTTTGCCGAAGATGACGGACTTCGAATAGGCGTCGCGGAAGGTCTGCCAGATCGTGACGCTGTTGGCCACGTTCGGCACCTCGACGGTGCGCGCGGCCTGCTCGGCGAACGGCATGTACTCCTTCTTGGACTCGAAGAACTGCGGGTACGTGCCGGTCAGGTCCTCGCGCATCGGCATCTGCCCGCTGGCGGTCAGGAAGGCGCCGTCCTGCTCCTTGGAGGTGGCGAACTTGAGGACGTCCCAGGCGGTCCCGCGGTTCTTGCAGGCGCTGTACATCGCGATCGACTTCTCATCGGAGAACGTCTGGACGTCGCCCGCCGGCTTGGCGTCGGACGTCGGCACGGGCGCGACGCCCCAGTCGACCTTGTCGCCGTAGACCGCGATCGCCCACGGGCCGACGATCGCCATCGCGGCCTTGCCGTCCGCGAACGCGTCGCCGTTGTACTTCTCGTTGGGCGCGAGGTTCTCGCTGTAGAGCGTCTTCCAGAAGTCGGCGACCTGCTGGCCCTCGGGCGAGTCGAACTGCGGCTTGCCGTCCTGCACGAGCTGCTTGCCCGTGGCGGCGATGAAGAGCGGGTAGTAGTCGAACCAGGACTGGTAGAACTCGCTCGTCGGCGCCGGGTAGATCGCTGCCTGCGCCGCCTTGCTCGACACGATCTTGCGGGCGGTGTCGAGGAACTGGCTGTAGGTCGCCA
Organism: Solirubrobacter soli DSM 22325; assembly: GCF_000423665.1. Lineage (GTDB taxonomy): Bacteria > Actinomycetota > Thermoleophilia > Solirubrobacterales > Solirubrobacteraceae > Solirubrobacter > Solirubrobacter soli. The sequence continues at coordinate 269,173 of NZ_KE384074.1, forward strand.
GCGGCGGGTTGTCCGGGTCGATCCCGGCCTTCTTGAAGAGCTTCTTGTTGTAGAAGATCATCACCGGGTTGGACTTCCAGGGCAGCTGGTAGTACTTGCCGTCCGGGCTCGCGTACTGCTTGGCCGCCGCGCCCGTCCTGCTCTCGACGTACTGCTTGCCGCCGGGCATGTCGTCGAGCGCGACCAGGCCCCCCTGCTTCTGGAAGCCGGGCACGGCCGCGGGGCTCGTGTTGAACACCAGGCACGGCGCGTTGCCGGCCGTGATCGCGGCGCCGATGACCTCCTCGGAGCTCTTGCCCGTCGGGATCTCCTGGCCGGTCACCTTCTCGTTCGGATGCGCGGTGTTCCACGCGGTGACCATCGTCTTGGCCCAGGCGACTTCCTCCTGGTTGTTCGAGTACCAGACCTTGATCGGGCCGCGCGCTTGGGCGGCCTCCTTCGTCGAGCTCCCCCCGCCTCCACCGCAGGCCGCGGCGAACACGGTGGTGACGATCAGGGTTCCAACCAGATAGGGCTTCATGTTGAGGGACTCCTCTCGGTCGAGGCCCGCACCACGAGCCGAGCGGGCTCGAGCCCGACATCGGTGGCGCGACCGTCGATCGCGTCCAGCAGGACGCGCGTTGCCGTCCGGCCCCAGGTGACTGGGTCCGAACGGACGGATGTGAGTGGCGGATACACGTGGGCCGCGAGTTCAGAGTCCTCGTAGCCCACGAGCGAGAGGTCGCGCGGCGGGGCCAGGCCCAGCTCGTGCGCGACCGTGAGCCCGGCGATCGCCATCGTGTCGTTCGCGTAGACGATGGCGGTGGGTCGGTCTTCGGCGCCGAGCAGCACGCGCGTGGCGTGCGCCCCGGCGGCGGCGGTGAAGTCGGCGATCGCGACGAGGTCGGTCTTCAGGCCGAGCCTCGTCATGGCCTCGGTCCAGACGGTCTGGCGACGGGCGCCGTGCAGCATGTCGGGCCGGCCGGCGACGTACGCGATGCGGGTGTGGCCGAGCTGCGCGAGGTGCTCGACCGCGCCCGCGACGCCGGGGGCGTCGTCCTGGCAGACCGCCGGGAACGGACTCGGGACGTCGGGGCGGTTGAGGGTGACGGCCTGGAGCTTGAGCTCCTCCAGCAGCGGGATCCGCGGATCGTTGAACCGCAGGTCGGCGACGATCACGCCGTCCACGCGCTCGCTGCGCGCGAGGTGGCGGTAGCGGGCGAGCTCCTGCTCGAGGTCGTCGCCGACCATGTGCAGCAACAGCGACTGGCTCCGGTCGGCCAGCTCGAGCTCGATACCCGCGATGAACGCCGGGAAGAACGGGTCGGCACTGAGCAGGAGCGGATCGCGCGCGATGACCAGGCCGATCGTGTGCTCCTTGCGCCCGCCGAGCGAGCGGGCAGACGCGCTGGGCTCCCAGCCGAGCTCGTCAGCGACCTTGAGGATCCGGTTCCGGGTGGCATCGGCCACGCCCGGACGGCCGTTGAGCGCGAACGAGACCGCCGCGGTCGAGACGCCCGCATGGCGCGCCACATCGACGATCGTCGGCCCCCGCCGGCGTTTGCTCGGTTCCCTCACCGAGGCGTTTATCCCCGTTTATGAAGGGTATAAAACGTTTAAGCTCCAGGGAGGTCGTCCGATGGTCCGTCGTCTGTTGTTCGCGTGCGTGTTCCTATTGCTCATGCCAGGGGTCGCCCGCGCCGCACCGCTGACCAACACCGCACATCTCGACTTCCTGGGTGACACCGTGAGGCCCCCTTCGCAGGCGGGCCACTCCACGTTCGGGAGCGGGCCGATCGGCGTACTGTGGACGTACGCGGACCGCAACGCCGACGGGTCGTATCGCCGCGTCGGCGGCGGGACCTACGACCCGGCCGCGAACACCTACGGTCAGGGCGCGTTCAATGCCGACGACATCGCCCGCGCTGCCGTCGTCTACACGCGGCACTGGCGAGATACGCACTCGTCCGTATCTCGTACGCGCGCATACGCACTCCTACGTGGTCTTGCGTATCTGCAGTCGCCGAACGGCAACGTCGTGCTCTGGATGCAGCCGGACGGGACCCTGAACCCTTCTGCAGAGCCGGTTGAGCTGCCTGACCCGTCCGATTCCGGCCCGTCCTACTGGCTCGCCCGCACCGTGTGGGCGTATGGCGAGGGTTATCGCGCCTTTCGTGACGAGAATCCGCCGTTTGCGCAATTTCTCCGCAATCGCCTCGAGCTCGCGTTGCGCGCGTTGGAGCGCGAAGTGTTGACGAAGTATCCGCAGACGCAGGTCGTCGACGGGCGCCGTGTGCCGTCGTGGCTGATCGTCGACGGAGCCGATGCCACCGCCGAGGCGATGCTCGGTCTCCGCGCCTACCTCGACGCCGGCGGCTCCCCGGCCGCCGCCCGCGCGCTCGACCGCTTCGCGGAGGGCGTCGCGGCGATGGGCACCCCGGCGGGCGACGAATGGCCGTACGGCGCGGTGCTGCCGTGGGCGCAGTCGCGCTCGATCTGGCACGCCTGGGCGTCCCAGATGCCCGCCGCTCTCGCCGCCGCGGCGACCACGGGAGGCGGAGCGCCGCGCGCCGGCCAGCCGGCCGACGGCGACGCCACCGTGGGTGACGGAGCGCCGCGAGCCGGCCAGCCGGCCGATGGCGACGCCACCGTGGGTGACGGAGCGCCGCGAGCCGGCCAGCCGGCCGATGGCGACGCCGGTGCGACCACGGGTGACGGGGCGCCGCGAGCCGGCGAGCCGGCCGACGGCGCGGCCGGTGGGCGAGGCCGCGCGCTCGGCGTCGCGGTCGCGGACGCGGCGTCGTTCACGCCGCATCTCCTCGTCGCGGGCGGCCCGCAGAACGGGTGGAACCCCTCACCGAGCGACGGGACGCAGATCGCCTACGGCGCCGACTCGCGGCTGCAGTCGCTGCTCGCCGTCGCCTCGGCCGCACGGCGGCCGGGTTTGCGACGGCTCGCCGGGGTCGCCGCGTCGTGGTACTTCGGCAACAACCCCGCGGGCGCGGCGATGTACGACCCCGCGACCGGTGTCACCTTCGACGGGGTGTCCGCGGACGGGACGATCAACCGCAACAGCGGCGCGGAGTCCACGATCCACGGGCTGCTGTCGATGCTCGCGATCGACGCGGCGCCGGACGTCGCGGCCGCTGCGAGGATCGCGCAGCCGGTCGCCCGCCACACGTGGAAGCTGCTCGAGGCCGAGTCGGCGACGCTCGCGGGCGGTGCGACCGTTGTGACACCGACCGACAGCTGGACCGGGGAGAGCGGGTGGAGCGGCGGCGCGTACGCCCGGATGCCCGCCGGCGCGAGCGTCGCGTTCGCGGCGCAAGGCGAGCCCGGGCTGGTGGAACCAGTCGCCTTCCGCACGGCCGATCGCACCGGCGGGTTCACGAAGTGGGGCCCGCTCGGCACGCTGTCGCACGTCGACGCGGGCGCGCAGGGCGTGTCGGCGATCCCCGGCCTGCTCGAGATCCAGACGCTTTCGCGGCCGTCGGACGGCAGCGCGTTCGCGGCGACGTCGACCGGCACGACCGCCCTCGACGGGGTCCTGTTCCAGCCGCTCGTCGAGTCGGTGACGCTCGCGGGCGACGGCCGCGGCCAGGCGCTCGCGCGCTCGTTCGCGCCGGGCCGCCAGGTGGCGACGCTGACCGTTCCGGGCGCCGGTCGCATCCGGGCGACGAGCTACGACGCGACCGGCCGCGAGGCCGCGAGCGGCCGCGGGGACGGGGCGACGGTCGCGATCGCGATCCCACCCGGAGGCTTCGCCATCGCTGAACGCTGACCCCTTGGCGTGGCAGACGGAGCGATCGGCTCGTCGGTCTGCGCGAGCTTGGGGGGTGGGTGACAGGAGAGTCCACAGCGGACCTCCACGTCGCCCACCCCCCCACCTCGCGCAGCCGACCGAGGGGCGGCGTGTCGCCCGGGGTGGCTGTGGTACGAATGACGAGTGGAGCCCGGACCGTTCATCCAGACCCTGTCGGGTCGCCGCGTGAACCCCCTCGACGCCGCGCCTGACGACATCGACCCGGCCGACATCGCCAACGCGCTCGCGAACCTGTGCCGGTTCGGCGGACACAGCCGCGGGTTCTACTCGGTCGCGCAGCACTCGGTGATCGTGTGCGACCTGCTCGAGGAGCAAGGCGCCACGCCCGACGAGTTGATGGCCGCGCTGCTGCACGACGCCGCCGAGGCCTATCTCGGCGACCTCCCCCACCCGATCAAGCACCGCAGCGAGCTCGGCGCGAACTTCCGCGCGGCGGAGAAGCAGCTGGAGGCGGTGATCGTCGAGCGTTTCGCCCTGCCCGAGGCCTCCGCGCGCATCAAGCCGCTCGACCGCGCCCTGCTGGCCACCGAGCGCCGCATCTTCAGCACGGTCAGCTGGGAGTGGCCGGAGCTCGACGGCGTCGAGCCGCTCGACCTCGTCATCGAGCCGTGGCTCCCCGACCGCGCCCGCGAGGAGTTCACGCGCCGCTACGACGCCCTCGCCGCTCTGCGGCAGAGCTGAACGGCGAGACGCCGCGCGGGGCGCGGGGCGCGGGCGGCGCGGGGCAGGACGCGGGGCGCGGGCGCGAGGCGCAGGGCGCGGGCGCGCAGGGCACGGGCGCGAAGCGCAGGGCGTGGGCGCGCGGCGCAGGGCGTGGGCGCGCGGCGCAGGGCGTGGGCGCGCGGCGCGAGGGCAGGACGTGGGCGCGCGGCGCGAGGCGCAGGACGTGGGCGCGCGGCGCGAGGCGCGAGGCGCAGGGCGCGGGCGCGCGGCGCGGGGCGCGCGGCCGGGCGCGGGCGCGCGGCGCGGGGCGCAAGGCGCCGCGACGCATCGCGGCGCGCCCTCCCGGAGGAGGGCGCGGCGTGCGGTGGTCAGTCGCGGTCGCGGTTCACGGTGTCCTTGACCTTGTCGGCGGCGTCGCCGACCTTGTCCTTCACCGTGCCCGAGGCGCGGTCGACCTTGCCCTCGCGCTTGAGGCCGTCGTCGCCGGTGAGCGCACCCGCGGCTTCCTTCGTGCGGCCCTTGAGCTCGTCGGTCTTGCCATCGCCCATGAGAGGCTCCTTTCAGAAGAGAGAACGCTTGGCTCTACCCGGAGCGGGCGCGGTTCATCATCGTGTTCATGCATCTGACCGCGGTCGACGCCCGCATCTCGGAGGACACGCCCCGCGACCTGCGTGGGGTCAGGGAGCTGCGCACCCGGCTCGAGGCCGCGTACGGCACGAAGGCGCTCACGATCGAAGGCCGCCAGGGACCGTTCGAGCGCACGCACTGGCGCGATGACCTCGCCGCGTCCGAGGCGGTGCTGCGCGAGGCGGCCGAGCGGGTCCCGGGCGTGATCCTGGCGAGTGACTGCTCGCTCGCGCTCGCCACGCTCCCACGCGCGAACGCCACCGTCCTCTGGCTCGACGCCCACGCCGACTACGACACCCCGTCAACCCAGACCTACGACTTCCTCGGCTGCATGAGCCTCGCGGGCGCGACCGGCGCCTGGGAGAGCCCGTTCGGGGCGATCGATCCGCGGCGGGTCGTCCACGTCGGCGCCCGCTCGCAGCCGGGGGACTTCGACTACGCCGGGCAGGAGCAGGGGCGCGGGGAACTGAAGGCGATGCTCCCGGCCACAGCGACGTTGGACGAGATCGCGGAGGCGCTCGGGCCCGGCCCCGTATACGTCCACTTCGACCCGGACGTGCTCGACCCGTCGATCAACCCGATCCCCTACGGCCGCCCGAACGGGATGACCGAAGCGAACGTCCGCGCGATCGCCGACGCGATCACGCCGGTCGGCCTAGAGCTCTGCGCCTTCCACTCCGCCGACGACGCCGGCACCCGGGACCGGGTGGCCGCCTTGCTCGTCGACCTGGTCACGGCGTTTCTTCCGCCGCCGGAACGCGAAGAAGCCGACGCCCAGGGCTAGCGCGACGACCGCGGCGCCGACGAGCTTCGGCAACGCCGACCCGAAGCTGACCCCGTGCAGCTCGGCCAGCCGCCGCACCGCCACCTCGCCGGCCGCGGCGTAGTCCTGCCCCGGCTTCGCCAGCCCCGCCAAGGCGCGCTGGTCGGCCTTGGACGGCTCCTCCTTCTCGCACGGGTCGACGTAGCCCTCGGCCCGTTTCAAGCCGACGCAGTTGTAGATGCCGTAGCCGTTGGGCATCACGACCAGCACCCAGTCGGAGTTGAACTGGGCGAGCTCCTGCGCGAGGAACTTCGAGTACAGCTGCGGCTGCTTGAACAGCTGCGGGACCGACCCGAGATCGAAGTCGTGGGCGATCATCGCCACCCGCACCGAGTAGCCCTTCGACCGCGCCTTGTCGATCGTCGATTCCAAGGCGGACGTCGACGAGCGGGGCAGCTTGAGCTGGTACGGGTAGAACACCCGCTCCTTGATCAGGACGTCCGAGGCGGGATCGCCGTCGGCCCGCGCGAGCGCGACGGGCCAGACGACGAGCAACGCCGCGACGAGCGCGGCGAGTCTCACCCCAACGAGTCTGTACGCAGTGACCGCTCCCAAGTGAAGGCTCCGTTCTTCACCTTGAGGATGACGCGGTTGTCGTACAAGAGCGTGTGATCGTGGGCGAAGCGCACGACGCCCAGCGAGTTGACGAAGTTCATGTCCAGCGTCGAGATCTGGGAGGCGACCTTCGCCCCGTCGGTCGACTTCGCGCGGGCGACGCCGTGGGCGAGGGTGCGGATCGAGTCGTAGCCCTGCTGGGCGTCGAACCCGGGCGCGCGACCGTAGGCGGCCTTGAACTTGTCGGCCCAGCCCGAGGCCATCGGCGTGTTCTGACCGGTCGCGGTGGCGAGCACGTACGTGCCATCGCCCGCAGCGCCCGCCGCGGAGAGGAACGCGGGGTCCTCGTTGCCCGAGGTCACCGTGAAGGTCCCCTTGTAGCCGGCGTCGCGGAGCGCGGCGATCAGTTCGCCGCCCTTCTCGGGCGCACCGGTCCAGAGGATGAAGTTCGGCTTGGCGGCGACCGCCGCCGCGGCGATCGTGTCCAGCTTGGGCCCGCCCGGCTCGACCGTCTGCAACGACACGAGCTTGGGCGTCTTGTCGATCAGCCCGATCGCCTCGCGGGCGAGCGTCTTGGACTCGGCCGAGTCGTCCTGGACGACCGCGAGCCGGTCGGCCTCCTTGTAGTTCATCCAGAACGTCGAGGAGAGCGCCTGCTGGTAGACCGTCCCGTTCATCTGGAACGTCGATTGCAGGTCCTCACTGACCAGACCGTTCTGGGTGGCCGAGGTGACCAGGAACGGGATCCCGGTCGAGTCGATGACCGGTACCTCGCGCTCGGCGGCGGCGTCGCACATGCCGCCGATCACGCCGGCGGTGGCATCGTCACCGTCGGAGATGAAGGACTTCGCCGCCTCGTAGGCGACGTTGGGATCGCACGCGTCGTCGACGACGCTGAGCGCCACCTTCTTGCCGAGCACGCCGCCGGAGCCATTGAGCTCCTTGACGGCGAGGTTCGCGCCGTCCATCAGGTCCTTGGCGCGGGTGCCGAGCTCTCCCTGGCGCTGCACCGGAGCGAGGACGCCGAACGTCAGCGTCCCGGTCAGCTGCGGCGTCGTGTCCGCCTTCTTGTTGCCGCCGCACCCGCCCGCGACGAGCCCGGTCACCACGAGCGCCGCGACGGCGCCTTTCCGTACCACGATCAAACGTCTCCCTTGCAAAAACACGAGCGGGCCGCCCATCGAGGGCGGCCCGCTCGCCATGTCACTTCGCTACGGCGTCGTCGTCGACAGCGTAAACGTCAGCGTCTTGTTGTAGGCGCCCGTGCGGAGCGCGTCGCCGGCCGAGACGTGCTGGCCGAACGTGATCGACACCGTGTCGTTGCTCGTCGGCCCGGTGTAGGTGAGCAGGCCGGTCGGAGCGGACGAGCCGCCCACGTCCTTGAGCGCGCCACCGGTGCCGGCCGGGCTCGACGCCTTGGCCTGCAGCGAGGACGGCAGCGAGAACGCGCCGTTGACGAGGTGGCCGGTCGCCGTCGCCGACGGGTCGGCCACGGCGAGCGCGCCGTCGCCGGCGGTCGAGATGACGTTGGCCGTCGTCGACGCCGTGTAGTCCTTCGCGATGCCCGGCGTGAACGCGCCGAACGCGGCCGGCGTGCCCATCGTCAGCGCCAGCGTGGCGGGGACGGTGCCGCCGGCCGGGCTCGTGACGTTGGTCGTCTTGGCCGGGGTCTGCGAGTCGTCGCAGGAGTTCCAGCAGACCTTCGGCTGCACGACGCCCTTGATCGGGTCCGTGAAGCGCAGGACGTCGACGCCACGGGAGTAGTCCGCGACGTACACGTAGCCGTTGTGCCAGTACGCGGCCGAGGCGTTGTTGGCGATCTGGGCCGGGTTGCCGCCGGAGGCCGCGACCGCGGGAACGCGGAAGTAGGCCGCCTGCTTGATGTCGGTCGGGTCGGACACGTCGAGGATGCGCGTGCCCTGGGCGTAGAACGCGATCGCGACCATGTCGCCCTGGACCGTGAACCAGTGCGCCGAGCAGCTCGAGCCGTTGACGGAGCCCGGGAGGTCCTTGGGCGTGTAGTCGTCGAGCTTCTCGATGAAGTAGCGCTTGGTCGGATCGGTGGCGACCCACTTCGGGTCCCACGCCTGGCCGTTGTAGCTGCCCGCGAGGTTCGCGGTGACGAAGCGGCCGGAGCCGCCGCCCGAGGTCGACGTGCAGCTGGTGACGTTCTCCTGCGTGACGTACTGCAGGTCGGTCTTGTTGAACGTCCGCCCGCCCGGGGTGGTGATCGTGGCCGGGGACTTGTCCGAGGCCGCCTGGGTGCGGTGGTAGGAGTTGTGCTCGATGCTCACCTGCGCGTACTGCGCGTCGGACTCGAGCGTCGGGACGCCGCCGCCGGCGTACGGGACCGGGTCGGTCGCCGTGGCCCAGCGGTCGGTGTTGGTCGTCGGGTCGTGGTGGAAGCCGTTGGTGTAGTAGCCGCGGACGCCGCCGAAGCCGGACGTCCAGGCGACGCCGTTCTGGTCGACGTCGACCGAGTGCGTGTACGCGGTCGTGTTGTTGTTGCGCTTGGTGTCGACCGGGTTGGCGTACGTGTACGGGTGGACCGGGTCGCGCACGTCGGTCACGAAGGACGGGACGCCCGTCCACTCGGGATGCAGCACGCCCGCGCCGTCCTGCGGCTGGCCGTTGACGGCGGTGCCGTTGTTGGCCGGGCCGACGCTCCAGAGGTAGCGGCAGTCGTTGATGCAGGTGGCCGTGTGACCGGCCGGGACCCAGTGGTAGGAGACGACCTGCGGGTTCCACGGGTTGCTGACATCGATGATGTAGAGGCCCGTGCGGCCGCCCGGGTGGCCGTTGTTGCCGAACGAGCGCGGGTCGCGGGCCAGGAAGGCGAGCTTGCGGCGCGAGTCGACCGTGGGGTTCTCACCCTCGTAGAAGCGGCCGTTGGGCGTGTCGGCCGCGACGTCGCGGTTGCCGAAGTGGCCCGCGGGCTGCTCGAGCTGCTTGGACGTGACGCCGCCGACGAAGAGCGGCTTCTCGGCGTCCTTGAGCGACCAGATCGAAAGGCCGCCGGTGCCATCGCCCAGCAGGAAGTCGTAGCCGAGGTTCTCGAAGTGGATGAAGTTCGCGCCGGCGTAGTTGCCGTTCGCGTTGCTCGGGTTGGCGACCTGGTTGGAGAGGCCGCGCGAGTTCGAGAGCCACTCGATGTTGTCGCTCTTGACCGCGCCGTTGGCCGTCTGGTGCGAGTCTGCCGGAAGCGTCGGGCTCGCCGGCTCGGTCGCGATGCCACCGTTGACCATCGACAGCGACTTCGACTCGGCGTCGGCGTTCGCCGTCTTGGTGGCGCACTTGGCCGCGTCGGCGGCGGCCGTGGCCTGCTTGGCCACGTTGCCCGGATCGGCGGCAGCGGCGGCGGCCGAGGCCGTCGCGGCGTCGCACGCCTGCTTCTTGAGCTCGTTCGCGCGGTCGACCGACGCCTGCGTCGTCTTCGCGATCGTGCCGGGATCGTCGCCGGGACCCTCCGGCGCGCCCTGTGCGAGCGCCGACCCGGCGCCCAATGTGCCCAGCAGGATCGCTGCCGACAGCAGCGAGCCCACAGCCCTACACCTACGACCCTCCATGCAGTTCCCCCTCATGAGACCCAGAGCTACAGGAGGCGAGCTTATGAGGAGCCTAAAGTCCGGTCAATGGAGCGTCGCGTTGAGGAGGCTCAACGCGACGATTGCCGCAACGATCCCTAGACAAACGGCGAGGAGCGAAAGCAGGAAGCGGCGGCGGACGCTCATCCGTTGGCCCTGTCGAGGATCGTCACGGTGAATGGCGCGGCGCCTGGCGGCTCGACGTCGAACGTCAACCCCCAGTGACCGACCATCACCAGCGCGGGCGCGTCGCGGCCGTAGGTGCCGGGCGCGGACTCGTCGAGCGTGTAGGACTGCGTGCCCATCTCCATGTCGAGCATGGCGAAGCCGGCGGTCACCCGCGCGCCTTCGACGGGCTTGCCACCGCGCTTGATGGTGACCTCGAACCGGTTCGGCACCGCGGCACGGTTCGGTGCGACCTCGAGGGCGACCTCGTACCCGTTGTGCCGCACGGTCTCCGCGACCGCGCCCGGGCCGACCTTCGCCGCGGGCTTCCCGAGGTCGGCGACCGCCTTGGCGGGCGGGGCGAGGCTCGTGAGGATCGCGGCGGCGAAGACCGCGCCGATGACCGCGACCGCCTCACCCCCGACCAGGCGCCTGAGCGCGGGCGCCTCGCGTCCAGCGGCGATGCGGGGGCGGCTGCGCAGGAGGTTGACGGCGGCGAGGACGAGCGCCCCGAGCAGCAGCGCGATCTTGACCAGCAGCGACCGTCCATAGCCCGTCTGCCACAGGCTCGAGAGCGTCGGGAGCTGCAGGATCGCGGCGATCGTGCCGGTCACGAGCAGCGCGGCGACGGCGCCGATGGCGACGGTGGAGAACCGCGGCAGCGCGCGGCGGATCTGGGTCCGGCCGATCAGCAGCAGGCCGAGCAGGCCGCCGATCCAGATCGCGCCCGCGCTCAGGTGGACGAGGTCGAGGACCGTCGCGAGGCCGCGGGGCGAGGTCTGGCTCGGGTGGCCGGAGACGCCGGGGATGAGCAGCGTGGCGGCCGCGGCGAGGAGCGCGCCGCTCGTTGCCAGGATCTCGGCGACGGAGCGTCGTGCCCGGTCCGGGCGGTCGATCGCGAGCGCGATCGCGGCGGCGCCGACGAACAGCGCCAGGCACAGCTCGAAGCGCAGGTAGCCGCGGCCGAAGGCGGAGACGTCGAAGAGGGGCGCGAGCGCGGAGACGTCCAACGCGGAGCGCAGCGAGAACTGGGCGGTCGAGAGCAGCAGGTAGGCGGGGGCGGCGAGCAGCGCGATGACACACGCGATTGCGAACGGCTTGATCAGACGCGCCGGCCGCGCGATCAGGATCTGGAAGACGAACAGGCCGATCGCGACCATCGCCGCCAGGATCATGATCCAGCGCGCGGCGACCAGGCGGGGCGTGGCCGCGGTCTCGGACACCGTCGGGACGACGAATTGCGGCGCCGGGCCGGCGTTCGGGCCGACCGCGAACGTGAACGCGCCGCGGACCGGGTGCCCGTCGGCCGAGATCACCCGCCAGTAGACGAGGTACCACCCTTCGGGGACGTCCTTGAGCGGCACCGTGAGCGTCGTCGGGTCCTCGGTGCGGCGGACCGGGTCGCCGGCACGGACCTGCTTGCCGGCCGCGTCCGAGACGGAGACCGCGGCGAACCGCGGCTCGATCGGCTCGCTGAAGGTCAGCACGACCTCCTTGGGCGCCGGCGTGACGGTGCCGGCCGCGCTCGGGGCGGTGCGGACGAGCGCGGCGTGGGCGAACGCGGACGCGGGCGCGACGAGGACCGCGACGAGGGCGCACAGCGCGGCGGCGGCGCGGACGCGCGCGGCGGCGCGGCGCGGCGGCGACGCGGCGACAGCGCGGACTTGCGCGGCTGCGCGGCGCGGCGGCCGCGCGGCGACGGCGCGCCCCGTCACGCCAGCTCTCTCCCCTCGCCCGCCTTGAGCAGCAGCGCGATCGCCGCGCCGACGAAGGCCAGCGTCGCGATCACGAACGCGACCGTCGCGAGCGTCGAGCTGCCGCCGCCGCCCAGGGAGGTCTTCGCCTCGACCTGCGGTGCCGGGGTGTCGGAGCCGGCCGCCCCCGTCCACTCGACGACGCTGCCGTCGGAGTAGGTCTGGCGGACCTTGAAGTCGTAGGTCTTCGCGTCGCCCACGTCGCCCACGAACTGCAGAAGCGCGGCCTCGCCGGTCGGGACCTTGCCGCCCGACCAGGTCACCTTGCGGATCTCGACGTCCTCCCCGCTGCCCGACTGGTCGGTCTTGCGGGTCCAGCCGGGAGCGGCGGCGAACGAGTCGATGCCGAAGCCCGCCGGCGGGGTCAGCTCGATCTGGGTCGTCGTGACGCCCTCCTTCTCGGTGGGCACGGCGAGCGTGAAGACCTGGCTCGTGCGGGCGAGCACGGTCGGTGGGGTGAGCGTGGCGTGCGCGGACGCGCTGTCGGCGAGCGCGAGCGCGGCGATGATCGGCAACAGGGCCGCGAGCCTGCGGGGCAAGGACGTTCCTTTCGAAGAGTGGTCGCGTTCAGGACACGACGAGCGGCGGACCGCGAGCCCCGAAAGGACACGTGCGCGGACGACCCGCGCGATCGAGGTACACGCACCGCGCGGCTGCGCGGCAGGGGCGCTCATGCCGGGAATGCGTACGCGAGCGCGCGGCCGCACAGCACGATCAGCCCGACGGCGACCGCGGTGCGCATCACCGCACGGTCAGCGTGAAGGGCGCGGTCAGCACCTTGCCGCCGACCTTGGTCTGGATGAACAGCCGCCAGGTCCCCGGCACAGGCAGCAGCACGCCGATCTCGAGGTCGCCAGGCGTGGCCGACGTGCCCGTCACCGACGCTCCGCCGAGTTGGCTCGTGCAGCCGGTCGCGCCCGGGGCGCACACGTGCGTGTGGAAGTAGTCCAGCGAGCCTTCCTTGAAGAAGATCGCGTGTGCCAAAGCGCCGTAGTAGGGCGTGAACTCGGCGGGCTTGCCGTCCCGGTCGGTCACCGTGACCTTCAACAGCGACGCCTCGACCGCCTTCAGCTGCGGCGAGCCCTCCATCTTGAACGTGTAGCCGCCGACCTTCTGCGTGGCCGCGAACGGCGGGAGCGGCGCGGTCTTCGCCTGCCCACCCACGTCCATCCAGCGGAACAGCTGGAAGTTCTTCAGCGACCCGGATGCCTTCGGGTAGGCGTCGACGACGACCCGATACCGCCCGGGCTCCTTGAAGGTGACCTTGTCGTCGATCGTGCCGTCGGGCTTGACCGGCGGGTGGCGGTGGATGATCGTCGAGAGGTCGTCGCGGACGAAGAGCAGATGCACGCCGGTGTGCGGCCCGCTGCCCGTCGCGTACTCGGTGAGCGCCTGGCCGCTCGGCTGCTTGATCTCGAACGAGACGTCGGCGGGCGAGCCCGCCTCGGCCGCGTCGCCGGGCTGGAAGTCCGCCAGCTCGAAGGACTTCGCGGGCGCCGCCGCGGGCAGCACGGGCGCGCCGCTCTCCCCGCCGCCACCGCAGGCGGCCAGCAGCACGCCGGCGACCGCAAGAGCGGCCGACCGCTTCGACCAGGACCCCATCGAAAGCAACAATAGCCCCGTGTCGCGCACGCGGACAACGGCCGCCCTCGTCGCCCTGATCCTCTGTACAGGCTGTGGCGAGACGACCGTCACGCCCGAACCGGGGCTCGATCCGGCGGTCGCCGCGCGCGAGGGCGTCCTGCCGACGGCGATCGGCAAAGGCCCCGAGTTCGTCCCCGCGGCGCGCACCGTCGGCGCCTGCGAGCCGGGCGAGATCCAGGGCGCCCACCGCGCCCACCTCGAGCTCTTCGGCCGCCGGCGCGCGGTCGTCATCCCGGCCGGGATCGGGCTGGGAGCGCCGCTGCGGCGCGAGCATCACCGGATCGTCGACGCCGCCTGCCGCGCCGGCGCGCGCACGCTCGAGCCGACCGGCGTGATCGACTTCGACCGCACCGATCTCACCCTCGGCGATCTGTTCGCCACCTGGGGCGAGCCGCTGACGCGAACCCGCATGGCGGACTTCCGCGGTCGCGTGAGCGCGTTCGTCGGCGGGCGCCGCGTGAAGGGCGACCCGGCGAGGATCCCGCTACGCGACGGCGCGCAGATCGTCCTGCAGGTGGGCGGCTATGTCCCGCCGCACCGCACGTTCCTCTTTCCGCCGCGCGGCTGAGGCCCACAAGCGGTCCCCGCCCGCCCAGACGAGGAAGACCAGCGCGCCGGCCGTGCCTGTGGCGGTCATCAGCAGACCCGCGGCAGCGGTGGCGGCGACGCCTTGGGAGCCGAGGATCAGCACCGCCGCAGCGGCGCCGACCGCCGGGCCGACCGGCAGCTGACCGAGCGTCACGACCGCGATCAGCACGGCGATCGCGTCGAAGAACGACGCGTCCACGCCGACCGCGTGCAGCAGCATCCAGTTGCGGAAGATCTGGGAGAAGACGGCGACCAGCACCCAGCCGACCACGCGCGGGCCGCCGCGCGAGCAGCGGATCACGGCCAGGCCGCGCCACAGCTCGCGGCCGCGACACAGCGCGAGCCGCCGCAGCCCGGCGCCGCCCAGGACGATCACCACGAGTGCGAGCAGCGGCGACCACCACGGGAGGCCGAGCGGGCCGATCAGCGTGAAGGACGCCGCGGCCGCCAGCGTCGCCTCGACCGTCAGGATCGGCACCTCGGCGGCGATCAGCGTCGGCACCTTCGGGCAGTGCTCGCAGGTCGAGCGGCGAAGCGTGGCGATCCGCGCCGCCACGCCGAGCTGGCCGTTGAGCAGGCTGCCGAGGCCCTGCATGCTCGAAGCGCGGAAGAGGACCCTGCGCGGGATCTTCCCACCCGCGGCCTCGATCGTCAGATGCCAAGCCTCAGAGCGCGAGACCAGCGCGACCGTCTGCAGCGCCGCGGCCGCCGCGAGGATCCAGAGCGAGGCGCTGGAGAGCGCCGTCTCGAAATCGTCACGTCGCCCTGAGAGGGCGTAGACGAGCGCAGCGATCGTTATGAGCGCGCCGCCGCAAGCGACAGCAACGCGATGTCGGTGACCGAACAGGTCCTTGGACACTACCCAGTCGCGGCACCTTCATGACGCAGCGCGTCGATCAGAGCGGCGGCGCTCGGTGTCCGGTCCGGGCGGGTGACCGCGACCGCGGAGCGGCGGATCGGGATCGGCTCATCCACCTCGATCAACGCCACGCCAGGCGGCAGGACGGACGCGTGCAGCCCCGGGACGACGGCCACACCGAGGCCCGCGGCCACGAGCGCGAGCCGCGCGGTCCAGTCCCGGACGGCGTACGCGACCCGCGGGTCGACGAGACCCGGCCACGCCCCGAACGGCGAGTCCCCGGCCCCGGCGTCGCCCACGATCCACGGCTCGTCCGGCTGGGCGACGCGCAGCCTGGCGACCGCGCGCGGGACCAGCCCCATGAGCGCGGTCGGGTACGCACCGAGCGAGCCGCCCTTCCAGCCGGTCGCTGAGCCCGCCGAGCTCGAGCCGGGCGGCGTCGACGCGCTCGAGGATCGGCGCCGCGTGCCGCAGGAACACGGTCCCGGCTCCCGTCGGGCGCACGCCGCGGGCGTGGCGCTCGAACAAAGGCGCGCCCGCGGCCTGCTCCATCGCCGCGACCTGGCGCGAGATCGCGGACTGCGTGTAGCCGAGCGCATCCGCGGCCGCGGTGAACGAGCCGCGGGTGGCGACCTCCTGCACGACGCGCAGGCCGATGATCGTCAAGTCATGCGTAGTGCCTTCGGCGCGGTGTGGGTCACGCAGGCCGCGCTGCCGGTCCTGCGCGCCCAGCGCTCGGGCCACATCGTGCAGGTCTCGAGCGAGGGCGGCGTGACGGCCTACCCGTCGATCGGCGCCTATCACGCGTCCAAATGGGCGCTCGAAGGGCTCACGCAGTCGCTGATGGGCGAGGTCGAGCCGCTCGGCATCAAGGTCACGCTGATCGAGCCCGGCGGGTTCTCCACCGACTGGGCCGGACCGTCGGCCCTCGCGCTCCTCCGAGCTGCCGGGCTACGACGAGGTGCGTCGCGCGTTGGCGGACTCGTGGGCGCACGAGCCGGGCGACCCGTCCGCGACGCGCGCGGCGATCCTCGAGGTCGTGGACGCCGACGAGCCGCCGCGCCGCGTGTTCTTCGGCAGGTCCTCGCTGCGCACGGTCACCCGCGACTACCTCGCGCGGCTGACGACCTGGAAGGAGTGGGAACCGTTGTCGATCGCGGCGTGGGGCTCACGCCAGTAGCGCAGCGCCGCCGCTAAGACGGTCGCCACCGGCACCGCCAGGAACGCGCCCGGGATGCCCGCCAGGGTTCCGCCGAGTGCGACCGCCATCAGCACCACGATCGGGTGCAGCCGCAACCGCGGGCCGACGACCACCGGGTAGAGGACGTTGCCCTCGAGCTGCTGGATCAGGACGATCGCGGCGAGGACGATCAGCGCCGCCGTCGGCCCGTCGGCCACGAGCGCGACCAGCACGGCGGCCGCGCCGGCGGTCACCGCGCCGATGATCGGGAAGAACGCCGCGACCCACGTCAGCACGATCAGCGGCAGCGCGAGCGGGACGCCGACGATCAGCAGCACGGCGCCGATCAGCACCGCGTCGACGGTGGCCACGAAGACGACGCCGCGCGTGTAGTTGGTCAGCACCCTCCAGGCGCGGTCGCCGATCTCGGCCGCGGCGGCCTGCCGCGACTTCGGCAGCAGGTCGACGATGAATCCCCAGACGCGGTCGCCGTCTTTGACCAGGAAGAACGCGAGGAACACGATCAGCACGAGGCTCCCGAGCGCGCCGGCCGCGGAGGTGACGCCGGCCATCGCGCTTCCGCCCGCACGGTCGCGCAGCCGGTTGACGGCGTTCTGGATCGTCCGGTCGACCTCGGCGTGGGTCATCCCGGCCACCCGGTCGCCGACCTCATAGGCGACGCGGTGCGCGCCCTCCTGCACGCTGGTCCCGAGCTCGCTGAGACGGGCGATGAACGGCGGCAGGACGAGCGAGAGCAGCACCGCGAGGACGACGATCGCCAGCGCCACCGCCACGATCGCGGCGACGGCCGGGCGCATGCCCCGCCGCTCCAGGCCCGCCGCGACCGGGCGCAGCAGCGTGGCGAGCAGGACCGCGATCACGAACGGCAGCACGACCGCCATCAGGCGTCCGACCGCCCAGCCGGCGAGAAGCACGACCGCGGCGATGCCGAGCAGCGACCACGCCGCCGAGCCGGCACGCGTCAAGCGGGTCTGGGGCAGGACCGCGCGCATGGTGCCCGGACCCTTCCCACCTCACAACGGGTTCATTCCCCGGTCGTCAGAGCTCGTTGACACGCATCCCGCAGCGCCGCGGGCAGGTCGGCGCGGGCGATGGCCGACGTCAGCGCGCGGCGGCGGGGAGCGGAGATGTCCGGGGCGGCGTCGTGCAGCGCGGCGATCACCGCCGGCGCGAGCGGGCGGTGGTTCCGTGAGGCGTCCGCCGTGCCCTCCGCGGGGCGCTCGGCGAGCGCCCGGCGGAGCAGGTGGAGAAAGCGGGCCGCCAGCTCGTCGGGACGCTGGGCGGCGAGCCGCAGCGCGACCTCCAGCTCGCCCGCGACGAGCGCCTCCTCGATCAGGGTTCCCCAGGTGCGGGCGCGGATCCTCTCCCACGTGACCGTCACGGGGCCGGTGGCCGTCATCGCCAGCCGCTCGTCGGGGCGGGTCCGGCGGAGCACCGCGAACGCGGTCGCGGTCTGCGGGTAGCGGCGCAGGTACTCGAACGGGTGCAGCCGCTCGCCCGCCCGCTTCCACGCCGCGGGCTCACGCCGGAAGGCCTCGATCACGTCCCCGGGCGGGAACGACTCGAGCGTCTCGAGCACGCGCCGGCGTTCCGAGCGCGGAAGCGACGAGGACCGCTCTTCCAGGCACCGCAGGATGGAGGCGAGGGATGGAGAGCGGACGCACCGCTCGGTCGGCAAAGCACGTCCTGAAGCCATCCCTCGCTCCGTCAGGCTAGCCGCGCGTCTGCGCGCGGAACCACTCGAGGAACTCCGGGTTCTTGCCCAGCGTCGCCGCGTCGAGCTCGACGAAGCGCTCCAGCAGCTCACGATCGGGCGCGCGGTCGAGGATCTGCTCGAGCAGCCCGGGGTCGCCGCCGCGGCGGTGCCACACCCAGTACGGCGCGTCGTGGAGGGCGAGCGTGTCGGCGATCCGGCGCGGGCACCCGTGGCGGTCGGCGAAGCGCTTGGCGAGCAGCGCGTGGTCGGTGTCCGGCGAGTACGGGAGGCCTTCGCGGGCGTCGACCTTGAACGTGTCGTGCAGCAGCGTGAGGAGCCGCAGGTCGGCGCGCAGCGGGTCGCCCGGGTCGATCTCGTCGAGCATCATCGCGACGTGGCGGCCGACCGCGCCCTCGGGATGGCCGTGCCGGGGGCTCCCCCACGCCCACCCGCGCTGGAGCTGCGGGTCCTCCAGCAGCCGCTGCTCCAGGTCGGACTCGGGGTCGAACCACTCGATCACGGCATGGGATTTCAGCGCACCTTGATCTTCGCCACGATGTCGGAGTCGTTGGAGTCGCCGACCGTCTCGTTGGAGACGACCTTCCCGGTGGCGTCGAGGTACTTGCCCGAGCCGCCGATCAGCGTGTTCCCGCGGAAGATCAGCAGCGAGCCGCCGATCGCGACGTGGGCGATGCAGTCGGGCTCCGGGGCCGAGGTGAACGTGCAGACGACGTGCTCGGAGGCGGTCGACTTCTTCGCGTGCCTGGCGTGGTTCCCGGCGAAGTCGGAGGAGTAGATGTCGAGCCGGTCGCCGGCGACGGGCGGGCCGGTCGGGGTGTCGACGACGGTTCCGTCGGCGTGGGTCAGCGTGAGCTTGTCGACCTTCGAGAAGAAGCGCAGGGTCTCGGTCTTGGCCGACGCCGAGGCGGCGGGAACGAGCACGAGCGCGGCGGTCAGGGCGATCGTGCGGAGCGGGTGATTGAGCATGCTGCAGACGCTACGTTTGGCTCTGCAGCGCGGCTACAGGGCTTCCACCGGAATGCGCTGAGGGCTAGCCCTTAAGAACGCGGAGGTAGGCGAGGACGGCGAGCACGCGGCGGTGGTCGTCGTTGTTGAGCGGCAGCCCGAGCTTCATCAGGATCGAGCGCACGTGCGCCTCGACGGTCTTCTCGGTCAGCCACAGGCGCTTGGCGATGCCGGCGTTGGTGCGCCCCTCGGCCATCAGCCCGAGGACCTCGGTCTCGCGCGGGGAGAGCTCGTTCAACGCGCTGACCGGACGCGGCGCGCCGATCAGCGTCGCGACGACCTGCGGGTCCAGCGCCGACCCGCCGTCGGCGACCCGGCGGGCGGCGTCGAGGAAGTCGTCGACGTCGAGGACGCGGTCCTTGAGCAGGTAGCCGAAGCCGCCGCCGGCGGTGACGAGCTCGACGATGTGGCGGGTCTCGATGTGCTGGGAGAGCACCAGCACGGCGGTCTCCGGGTGCGTGGTGCGGATCGTCGCGGCCGCGCGCGTGCCCTCGTCGTCGAACCCCGGCGGCATCCGCACGTCGACGACGGCGAGCTCCGGCTCGTGCTCGGCGACGAGCGCGAGCAGCGTGTCGGCGTCGCCCGCCTTGCCGACGACCTCGTGGCCGGCGTCCTCGAGCAACCCCGCGAGCCCCTCGCGCAACAGCACGGTGTCCTCGGCGATCACGATCCGCATGGCAGCTCCACGGCGATCCGCGTGCCCTCGCCGGGCGGCGAGACGATCGCCAGCGTCCCGCCCTGGGCGGCGACCCGATCCTGCATCCCGGGCACCGCGACCGCGCCGCCGATGCCGTCGTCGGCGATCGTCATCCGCAGCACGCCGTCCGTGCGCAACGTCTCGACGACCACGCGCGACGGCGAGCCGTGCTTGACGGCGTTGGTGAGCGCCTCGCAGGCGACGAAGTACGCGGTCGCCTCGACCTCGGGCGGCGCGCGGTCGGGGGTCGCGGTGACGTCGACGGGGACCGCGGCGCCGCGCGCGAGGTCCGCGAGGGCGGCCGCGAGCCCTTCGTCGAGCCGCGGCGGGCGCACGCCCGCGGCGATCGTGCGCAGGTCGGCGATCGAGGCGGCGACCTCCGCCACGGCGGCGTCCAGCGCGGGAACGAGCATCTGCGCCTCGCGCGGCAGCGAGCGCTGGAGGCGGCGCAGCACGATGCCGAGCGTCACCAGCCGCTGCTGCGCCCCGTCGTGCAGATCGCGCTCGAGCCGGCGGCGCTCCTCGTACCCGGCCTGCGCGATCCGCGCGCGCGAGGACTCCACCTCGGCGAGCTGCAGGCGCAGCTCGACGCGCAGGCGGGCGAGCTCGACCGGCACCGCGGCGGCGCCGAGGACGCCGTGGAGCAGATCCGGCGCGGTGGCCTCGTGCACGAGCACGCCGAGGTCGCGGCCGATCACGGAGCGTTCCCGCCCGTCGTCGGGCAGCTCGACCGCGTGTCCGTTGCGGTCGGCGAACCTGCCGCTCTCGGGGAGCTGGAAGACGAGCGTGGCGTCGCGGTCGTCGAGCGCCAGCGCGATCACGGCGCCGACGTCCTCCGGCTCGGCGTGCCCGTCGCGCACCTCGTCGAGGAAGTCGCGCAGCATCCGGACGGCGTCGAAGCGGCGGCGGGCGAAGCGGCGGTCGACGAGCGTCTGCAGCCGGTCGCGCAGCGGGAGGAAGGCGAGCGCGGCGGCGATCGTCGCCAGCGACGCGGTCAGCTTGGACTCGCCGACGAGCTGGCCGATCAGCAGCGACCCGAGGGCGTAGGTCCCGACCAGCAGCACGGTCAGCGTCGCGTAGACGAGCGTGCGGTTGAAGAGCCGGTCGATCGAGTACAGGCCGTGGCGGGTGATCGCGATCGCCACCGCGACCGCGGGCCATGCCTGCAGCAGCGTGAGCGTGACGATGTCCGTCGCGTCGCTGTGCAGGCCGATCACGCCGAGCAGCGAGGTCCCGCCGAACCAGACGGGGATCAGCAGCGCGCCGTAGGCGAGCCAGAGCACCTGCCGGCGCAGCAGCTCGTCCCCCGCCTTGTAGCGCGCCCGCAGCGCCAGCGCACCGGCGAACAACGAGGCCAGCAGCCCGCCCCAGCACACCCAGAAGAGCGGCTCGAGGCTTGCGGGGAGGTGCGGCAGCGGGTTCGGGACGTCGCGATCGCCGATCAGGTGCGTCGGGGCGAGGATCAGCAGGATCACGATCAGCGCCGAGTTCGCGGACACCGCCCACGCCACCGGCCGCCAGCGCGGCGACGGCAGCCCGCCGTCCGGGAACACGAACGCGAGCGCCAGCGGCCAGAGGAACAGCACCGGCCACGGCGCCGCGACGGTCGCCGCCCACAGGCCGAGCGTCGTCTCGCCCTGCGCCGACGCGACGACGCTTGCGAGCATCACCACGCTGACGCTGAGCGCGCCCAGCTGGAGGATCCACGCGACGACGTTGCCGGGCCGGCGCAACGCTACGAACAACCCGACGGAGGCGGGCGTGAGGAACGCCACCAGCAGGACCGGCCCGAGCGGCGCGTCGTCGTGGTCGCTCGTGAGGCCGACGGCGGCGAGCGCGACCGTCACGAGCACCGTCAACGCTGCGATCACCCGTGGCACGCGTTCGATCCTCTCCGATCCGGCGCGCGACGGCTACGGTGCTAGCCCTGAACCTGCTCCGACATCGCGCGCTGTACGCCGCCTTCGACCGGTTCCCGTCGCGGAAGGGGTCGGCGGTGCACATCGACCGGTTCGCGCGAGCGCTGTTCGAACATGCGGGCGGCGGGCTGCTGTATGTGCTCGGCGGGGACGAGCTGCCGGCGTACCAGCGCGAGGGGACGGTCGAGGTGGTGCGCTATCTGCGCGAGGCCGACCACGTGCTCGAGCGGGCGGCGGGGTACGGCGAGCGGCTGAGCGCGCTGCTGGACCGGTTGCCGGACCTCGAGATCGCGCACTTCCGCGATCCGTGGAGCGGGGTGCCGATCGTCGAGCACCCGGGTCGGCGCTACATGACCGTCTACGAGGTAAACGGGCTGCCGTCGATCGAGCTGCCGTTCCTCTACCCCGCGATCCC
Source organism: Solirubrobacter soli DSM 22325 (assembly GCF_000423665.1). Classification (GTDB taxonomy): domain Bacteria; phylum Actinomycetota; class Thermoleophilia; order Solirubrobacterales; family Solirubrobacteraceae; genus Solirubrobacter; species Solirubrobacter soli. Next base: position 291,191 of record NZ_KE384074.1, read on the forward strand.
GCCGGCGATCCTCGAGCGCATCGGCGGGTTGGAGCGGCGCTGCCTGGAGCAGGCCGACGTCGTGATCACGCCGTCGGAGGTGACCGCGGCGCGCCTCGGCGTCGAGGCGCACGTGATCCGCAACGGAGCCGACCTCCCCGGAGCGGCGGCGCCCCCGGACGACGTCCCGGAGCGCTTCCTCCTGTACTTCGGCGCGCTGCAGGCGTGGCAGGGCGTCGACACGGCGTTGCGCGCGCTCGCGCGGCTCCCCGAGCTGCACCTCGTCGTCTGCGCGTCGGTCCACCAGCGCCGCGCCAAGGCGTACCGCAAGTTCGCGGAGAAGCTCGGCGTCGCCGACCGGGTGCATTGGCACTTCGCGCTGCCCGAGGACGAGCTCGCCCGCTACAAGCAGCACGCGCTGCTCAGCCTGGCGCCGTTGAAGGACTGCAGCCGCAACGTGGTGCAGGGCTGCGCGCCGCTGAAGATCCTCGAGTCGCTGGCGGCGGGGACCCCGGTGATCGCCTCCGACCTGCCCGCGGTGCGGGAGATCATGCGTGACGGCGAGCACGGGAGGCTGGTGGCGCCCGACCGGCCGGGGGAGCTCGCGCGGGCCATCCGGGTCGCGCTCGACTTCCCCGACGAGCTGCGCGCGATGGGCGCGGCCGCCCGCGAGCACGTCGCGCGCGAGCTGACGTGGCAACGCAGCGTTCACGAACTCCAAGCCCTGTACGCCACGCAAGCTGATTGGATTGCGGCGTGAGCGACAACGTCAAGTCCGCCTTCAAGGCGCTCACCCCCGAGCAGCAGGCGCTGGTCAAGGACTGCCGGATCGCCGGCGAGCACAGTCCGGACGAATGGCTGCGGCTGCTGGGCCCGGTGGCCGAGTTCGACCGCCAGTCCGACGCCGTCCGCGAGGGCGGCGGCGGGTTCTGGGCGCGCCGCTACGCGCGCAAGCACGACGTGCCGAACGGACTGCGCTGGTTCGCGGTCCCGCTCACCCTGATCCTGCGCGAGGACCAGGACCCGGAGAAGCCGCTCGCGCTCAAGATCGACTTGTCCGGCCCGATCCAGCCGCAGAAGCTGGTCAACACGAGCGACGCGTACAAGAAGGGCTCGTACTACAAGATCGTCGACTCGTTCTACGAGGACACATGGCTCGAGGGCCACGCCCACTTCGCCGACGGCGCCGACGTGCAGTTCTCCGTGACCGACCGGGTCCGCGCCTCGAACAAGACCAAGCGGTCTGCCTCGGGGAAGACCAAGCGCAAGGTCAAGCGCAAGAAGAAGACCGCGCTGAACGTGACGCTGTCCGTCCCCGCGCGCAACTACACGCCCGCGACGGGCGGCCGCGACGTGCCCAAGCAGACGGTGAACGCGGGCGAGAGCCGGACCACGGTCAAGCTCAGCGGGACGATGGAGCAGCCGACCGTCGATCACGTCGTCCCGATCCGGATGCTGCTCGAGCTGATCTCCGCCGCCTACGAGCGGGTCGAGCCGGCGCGGAGGAAGAAGCTTTGAGCGCCTTCGGAGGCCTCGACCTGTGCTCGTGCAAGCGCGGGTTCTTCACGCTGCGCAACTGCGCGAACGGCGCGGTCACCTCGTGCTCGATGTGCACGCGGCGGATCTGCGAGGAGCACATGGCGCCGGACAACGTCTGCGTCGAGTGCGCGGCCAAGCGCGACGAGGAACGCGACGTCGACCCGGGGCGGATCGATCTCGCCCCCACCCGCTCGGCCGTCCGCTACCGGCGCGGCTGGTACAGCTCCAGCGGCTACGAGCCGATCTGGTGGGCGACCTACGACCCGTACTGGGGCGACACGGACTACCGCTGGTACGACGACCCGAACGCGAGCGACGACTACGACGACGACGGTGGCGGGTTCGACGATTCCTGACGGGCTGCGCGCGCTCTGGCTGACGGAGACCTACCCGCCGTCACGCGGGGGGATGGCGACGTCGTGCGACCGGATCGTCCGCGGGCTGCGCAGGCGCGGCGTGCTCGTGGACGTCCTGCACTTCATGCCGCAGCCGCGGGGGCGCCCGTGGGCGATCGAGACGCAGGCGGGCGGGCGCTACCTCGCCTGCCCGGTCGAGGACGACCCGGCGCATGCCCTCAATCTCGCCTGGAACGCGCTGCAGGCGGATCCCGCGCCGTACACCCACGTCGTCGCGTTCGGCGGCTCGCGGCCGATCATGGCGGGCCCGGTCTTCGCCGCGTGGCTCGGCGTGCCGCTGATCACGCTGATCCGCGGGAACGACTTCGACGCCGCGGTCTTCAGCATCCGCCGCCGCCCGATCCTCGATCAGTGCTTCGAGGCGTCCGCGCTGATCTGCGCGGTCACGCAGGACAAGGTCTCCAAGATCGCGGCGCTGCACCCGCGCGCGGACGTGCGCTGGATCCCCAACGGGATCGACCGCGCCGACTGGGCGCTGGCGCCGAGCGACGTCCGGCAGGCTCAGGAGTGGCGCGCGACGCTGCCCGAGGGCGTCCGCGTCCTGGGGCTGTTCGGCCAGCTGAAGGCCAAGAAGGGCGGGGTGTTCCTGCTCGACGCGCTGCGCCGGTCGGGCGTCGCGGAACGCTTCCACGTGCTGCTCGCCGGTTGGATGGCGCCCGACATGGAGGCGTGGCTCGCGGAGCATCCCGTGGAGCACACCACGCTGCCGTTCCTGGACCGCTTCGAGCTGTTGCCGTGGTACGCGGCGTGCGACTGGCTGGCGATCCCGAGCTTCTACGACGGCCTGCCGAACGTGCTCACGGAAGCGGCCGCGCTGGGTGTGCCGATGATCGCCGCGCGCGCGGGCGGCATGGCGGACGTGCTCGACGACGGCCGCACCGCGTTCCTGTTCGACCCGGGCGACGAGGCCCGCTGCGCCTGGGCGCTCCAGGCCGCCGCGAAGCTCGACGAGGAGCGGCGGCTGGAGATGGGAGCGGCGTGCCTGCGGCTGGCCGAGACGGAGCTCGACGCCGCGCTCGAGCTCGACCGCTACGTCGCCGCGCTGCGCGAGACGCATGCGGGCCGGCTCGCGGCGTGACCGGCGCGGCGGCACGCGGCGCCGGCGCGGCGCGGCCGCGCCTCACCCTCTACTACGCGCTCGGCGGCGGCCTCGGCCATCTCACGCGGGCGCGCAAGGTGCTCGCGGCGCTCGGCATCGATGACGCGGTCCTGCTCACCGCGAGCCGCTTCGGCGGCGACCCGCGCGTCACCGGGCCGCACCGCGCGCTCAAAGTGCCGCGCCGGCTCGGGCATGACCGCGACGCGTTCCGCGCCTGGCTGGAGCCGCTGCTCCGCGACGCCGACGAGATCCTCGTCGACTCCTTCCCGGGCGGCATCCTCGGCGAGCTGTGCGGGCTCACGCTGCCCCGCGCGACCTACATCGCCCGCCGCCTGCGCTGGGACGTCTACGAGCGACGCCTCGACGGCCCGCTCCCCCACTACGACGTCACCTTCGAGGTCGAGCCGCTCGGCGTCGGCGAGCCGCTCGAGCTGCTGCAGTGCGAGATCGGCGAACCGCTGACCGACGAGCCGCACTGGCTCGTCGTCCACGCCGGCCCGCAGCACGAGCTCGACGCGTTGATCGAACACGCGCGCGAGGCCCCGAAGCTGATCGTCGCCGACGTCTACCCCGTCGCGCCCCACCTCGCCCACGCGGAACGCGTCATCACCGCGGGCGGCTTCAACGCCGTCCACGAGAACGCGCGCTGGCGGGAACGGCACACGATCGTGCCGTTCCCGCGCGCGTTGGACGATCAGTTCGCCCGCGCTCAGTGGGCGGTGGGGTGTTCCACCTCGCGCGTATAGGCGGCGGCGCCTGGGTCCTGGGCGCCGGTCATGATCGCCACGACCTCGGTCTGGGTGTGGCTCTTCGGGGTGACGACCGCGATCCGCTTCCCCAGCCGGTGGATGTGGATGCGGTCGGCGACCTCGAAGACGTGCGGCATGTTGTGGCTGATCAGGATCACCGGGATCCCCGAGTCGCGGACGCGCAGGATCAGCTCGAGCACATGCGCGGACTCCTTCACGCCGAGCGCCGCGGTCGGCTCGTCCAGGATGATCACCTTCGAGCCGAACGCCGCCGCGCGTGCGACCGCCACGCCCTGGCGCTGACCGCCCGACAGCGACTCGACCTGCTGCGTGATGTCCTGGATGGTCATGATCCCCAGGTCGGTCATCTGCTGCTTGGCCTCGGCGCGCATCTTGCCGCGGTCGAGCTTGCGGAAGACCGAGCCCAGTATCCCGGGCACGCGCGGCTCGCGGCCGAGGAACAGGTTGTCCGCGATGTCGAGCGCGGGCGAGACCGCGAGCGTCTGGTAGACGGTCTCGATCCCGAGCGCACGGGCGTCGAGCGGCGTCTTCATCTCGACCGGCTGGCCGTCGAGCAGGATCTCGCCCTCGTCGGGCACGACGGCGCCCGACAGGCACTTGATCAGCGAGGACTTCCCGGCGCCGTTGTCGCCGATCACGGCCAGGATCTCGCCCGGCATCAGGTCGAAGTCCGAGCCGCCCAGCGCGGTCACGTGGCCGTAGCGCTTGACCAGGCCGCGGGCTTCCAGGATCGGGGTCGTGGTCGTGGTCGTCATGCTTTCACCTTCCGGATCCACTGGTCGATCGCGACGGCGGCGATGATCAGGATGCCGACGGCGAAGTCCTGCCAGAGGACGTCGACGCCGGCCAGCGTGAGCCCGTTGCGCAACACGCCGACGATCAACGCGCCGAAGAGCGTCCCGACCACCAGCCCGCGCCCGCCGAAGAGCGAGGTGCCGCCGATCACGACGGCGGTGATCGAGTCGAGGTTGGCCGTGCCGCCCGCCTGCGGGCTGGCGGACGCGATGCGCCCGATCAGCATCCAGCCGGCGACGGCGCAGATCAGCCCGGCGACGACGTAGACGCTGAGCAGCACGCGGTCCTTGCGCACGCCGGCCAGGCGCGCGGCCTCGGCGTCGTCGCCGACGGCGTACACGTGCCGGCCCCACGCGGTGTTCTTGAGGACCCAGGCGAAGACGCCGAAGAGCACCACCATCAGGATCGAGCCGTAAGTGATGCGAGTGTCGCCGATGCTCACGGCCTTGCCCGTCCACAGCAGCAGGCTGGGCATGTCGGTGCCGCGGATCGTCTCGCTCTGCGAGTACCACAGGTTGAGTGCGAAGAACACGTACAGTGTGCCGAGCGTGACGATGAACGGCGGCAGCTTCAGCCGCGTGATCAGCAGGCCGTTGATCAGGCCGCAGGCGGTGCCGACGGAGAAGCCCAGGCCGAGCGCCAGCAGGCCCGGAAGGCCCGAGTCGGAGCCCAGCTTGGCCATCACGATCGACGAGAGCACCATGATCGCGCCGACCGAGAGGTCGATGCCCGCGGTGAGGATCACCAGGGTCTGGGCGATGCCCAGCGTGCCGACGACCATCACCTGCTGGACGATCAGCGACAGGTTGCCCGGCGCCAGGAAGCGGTCGGCCGTGATGCTGAAGTAGAGGACCGCGAGGACCAGGACGAACAGCGGCCCCAGCGTCGCGTTCTTGTGCAGGATGTCGTGAATGCGGCCGACGAGGGTCGTCTCGCGCGCGGGTCCGACGACCCCGGCTGTCCCGCCGCCGGCTGAGGCGCCGGCGGTCGCGGGCTTACGGAAGGGATTGGACACGGTGATCTAGCCCCAGCAGTTCTCGAGACCGAACGCGGTGTCCTTGGACTCCACGCCGTCGACCGGCTTGTCGGTGATCAGGGTCACGCCGGTGTCGACGAAGCTCTTGCCGGCGGTCGGCTCGGGCTTCTTGCCGCTCTTGGCGTACTCGGCGATCGCGTCGACGCCCATCTGGGCCATCTTGAGCGGGTACTGCTGCGAGGTCGCGCCGATGACGCCCTTCTTGACGTTCTCCACGCCCGGGCAGCCGCCGTCGACGGAGACGATCGTGACGTCCTTGTCCTTGCCCGCGGCCTTCAGCGCCTCGTAGGCGCCGGCGGCGGCGGGCTCGTTGATCGTGTAGACGAGGTTGATCGACGGGTCCTTCTGGAGCAGGTTCTCCATCGCGGTGCGCCCGCCCTCCTCGGCGCCGTCGGTCACGTCGTGGCCGACGACCTCAGGCAGCTTCTCGTCGCCGATCTTGGTCTTGTCGCCGACGTCGAGCCCGAAGCCCTCGAGGAAGCCCTGGTCGCGCTGCACGTCGACCGACACGCCGTCCGGGTTGAGGTCCAGCATCGCGATCTTCGCCTGCTTGCCGTCCTTGGCGAACGTGCCCTTGGCCCACTTGCCGATCGCCAGGCCCGCGGCGTAGTTGTCGGTCGCGAACGTCGCGTCGGCGGCGTCGGCGGGCTCGATCGGCGTGTCGAGCGCGATCACCAGCAGCCCCGCCTGACGCGCCTTGTCGAGCGACGGCACGATCGCCTTGGAGTCGTTGGCCGTGATCAGGAAGCCCTTCGCCCCGGCCGAGATCAGGCTCTCGACGGCCGACACCTGGGACTCGTTGTCGCCGTCCTTCTTGCCCGCGAAGGACTGAAGGCTGGCGCCGGTCTTCTGCGCCTCGGCGCTCGCGCCGTCCTTCATCTTCACGAAGAACGGGTTGGTCTCGGTCTTCGTGATCAGACCGACCTTCACGCCGTCCTTCGCGCCCGATGTCGAACCGCCGCCGGAGCCGCTGTCGTCACCACCGCACGAAGCCAGACCGGCCACCAGGGCAAGTGTCGACCCTGCGACCGCAAATCGCATTCCCCGCATTGCTCCTACCTCTCCTCCCCCGAACCACCCCGACCCGGGAGACAACGTTTTCAGAAGGCATTGTTAGCGCGCCAGTGCCGCATATGTCAAGCAACTCAGAAAACGAATTCTCGTTCGACACCCTTGACACGGCGCTGTATGGTGCGATCCGTGGGAACGTTTTCTGAGACCGGGCGCCGCCCGACGATGAAGGAAGTGGCGCGCGTCGCCGACGTGTCGCTGGCGACCGTCTCCCGCGTGGTCAACGGCACCGGGGACGTGCGGCCGGACCTCGCCGAGCGCGTCCACGAGGCGGTGCGGCTGCTCGGCTACCGGCGCGATCTCACGGCCAGCACGCTGCGCCGCGCGGACCGGCATTCGGCGAGCATCGGGCTGATCATCGAGGACGTCTCGAACCCGTTCTTCTCGGCCGTGCACCGCGGCGTCGAGGACGTCGCCCGCTCACGCGACGTCCTGACGTTCGTCGGATCGTCGGACGAGGACGCCGACCGTGAGCGAGAGCTCGCCGAGGCGTTCGGCGCCCGCGGCGTCGACGGTCTCGTGATCGTCCCCTGCGCCGGCGATCAGAGCTACCTGATGCGCGACCATCGCGCCGGGACCGCGCTGGTGTTCGTCGACCGGCCGCCGCGGTACATGCCGGGCGACGCGGTCGTCAGCGACAACGCCGGCGGCGCCCGCACCGCGGTGGAGCATCTGCTCGCCGCCGGTCACCGCCGGATCGCGTTCCTCGGCGACCGGTCGTCGGTCTTCACCGCGACCGAGCGGCGCGACGGCTACCGGCAGGCGCTCGCGGGTGCCGGCCTCGCGCCGGACCCCGAGCTCGAGCGCACCGAGCTCGTCGACTCCGACCTCGCGGAGGCCGCCACGCACGAGCTGATGCTGTCGGCGAACCGGCCGACCGCGCTCTTCACCGGCCAGAACCTGATCACGATCGGCGCGATCCGGGCACTGCGCGCGCTCGGCATCCAGCGGCGGGTCGCGTTGGCCGGGTTCGACGACGTCGTGCTCGGCGACCTCGTCGACCCGGGCATCACCGTGATCGCCCAGGATCCGTACGAGCTCGGCCGCCGCGCCGGCGAGCTGCTCTTCGCGCGGCTCGGCGGATTGGAGACCGCGGAGCGGCGCGAGGTCGTCCCCACGCGGCTGATCGCCCGCGGCTCGGGCGAGATCCCGGTCGCGTGACTCAAGCCCCCGGACCCACTGGTCCGCTACGGTCCGCGTCCGATGACCGCTCCGCCTAGAGGCCGTCGACCGACGATGAAGGATGTCGCCGCGGTCGCCGGCGTCAGCCTGAGCACCGTCTCACGTGTGGTCAACGGTCATCCCCCAGTCGCCCCGGAGCTCGCGATCAAGGTCGAGCGGGCGGTCGAGCTGCTCGGCTACCGGCACAACCACACCGCGGGCACGCTGCGCCGGTCCAACGGCATGTCGGCGTCGATCGCGCTGATCTTCGAGGACGTCTCGAACCCGTTCTTCTCCGGGATCCACCGCGGCGTCGAGGACGTCGCCCGTACCCGCGGCGTCGTGACCTTCGCGGGCAGCTCCGACGAGGACCCCGACCGTGAGCTCGAGCTGATCGAGGGCATGTTGTCGCGCCGGGTGGACGGCGTGATCATCGCGCCGACCGCCACCGATCACACCCACCTGCTGCGCGACGTCGCCAACGGCCTCGGCCTCGTCTTCGTCGACCGTCCGTCGCCGACGATCGACGCCGACTGCGTGCTGACCGACAATCGCGGGGCGACCGAGCGCGCGATCGAGCACCTGATCGCCCACGGCCACGAGCGGATCGCCTTCATCGGCTACCCGCCGATCATCCACACCTCGGTCGAGCGCTTCCAGGGCTACAAGGCGGCGATGCACCTCGCCGGCCTGCCCGAGATCACCCGCCACCCCGTCGACCCGGCGGGCGCGTTCGCCGACACGACCGAGCTTCTGAGCGGGCCCGGCGCCCCGACGGCGCTGTTCAGCAGCCAGAACCTGCTGACGATCGAGGTCCTGCGCGCCCTGCACCGGCTGGGCCGCCAGCACGACGTCGCCCACATCGGCTTCGACGACATCCCGCTCGCCGCGGCCGTCGAGCCCGCGGTGACGGTCGTCGCCCAGGACGCCCTCGGCCTCGGCCGCACCGCCGCCGAGCTGCTCTTCTCGCGCCTGGACGGCCACCGCGGCGCGTCGCGCCGGGTGGTGCTCGAAGCCCCGCTGATCGAGCGCGGCAGCGGCGAGCTCCGGCCCTCGCCGCTCTGAAAAGCGGCGTAACGGATCCGACGCGGGCTCAGTCTTCCTTCATCAAACCAGGTACCTTGGTATCCGGCACCCGCCACGGACCCGGCGGTTGTTGCGGAAGGCCTAGACCCTCCTTCCGAACGGAACGCTCGGCCCCGCCCACCCCCTCCCGGGCGGGGCCGAGACCGTCGCGCTAGAGCTCGACCTCGCCGTTGGCGACGAGCCAGCCGAGCGCCTCGTGCAGCGCCTCGAGCGAGCTGTAGCGGGGCGCGTAGCCGAGCACGTCGCGGGCGCGGGCGATCGAGGCGGTGATCGAGCGGACCACGTGGTCGTGGGTGACGCGTGCGTGTCCAGCGCCGACGCGGCGCTCGAACTCGACCCAGTCGACCAGCTCGAGGTTCGGCTCGCGGCCGAACCAGCCGGCGACGCCGTGGGCGAGGCCGCGCAGGGTCATCGCCTGCTCGGCGACGACATGGAAGCTCTCGCCGATCGCGGCCGGCCGATTCAGCGCGCGCTCGAACGCCTGCGCGACGTCGTCGGCGTGGACGTGGTGCAGGACGCCGAGGCCGAGGTCCGGGAGCGGGACCGGGTCGCCGTGGGCGAGCGCGCGCCACACGCCGAGGTCATGGTTGCCGGCGGGCGTGATGACCGACCAGCCGGGGCCGGTGATGTGGCCTGGGTGCAGGATCACGCTCGGGACGCCGCCCGCGAGCGTCTCGCGCTGCAGGAGTAGCTCGATCTCGGCCTTGCCGACGCCGTAGTCGCCGAACGCGGTACGCGGCTCGTCCTCGGTGATCGGGACGCGATGGGCGGGGCCGTGGACCCAGATCGTGCCGCAGTGCAGAAGCAGCGGCTTTGAGGGCCGCAGGGCGTCGACGAGCTGCCGGGCGCTCTGCGCCGTGAAGCAGATCATGTCGATCACGACGTCGGGCGCGAGCGCCGCGATCCGCTCGCCGAACGTCCCCGCGGCGTCCTCCGCATCGCGGTCGGCGCTCACCCGCTCGACGAACGCCCACTCGGCCGACGGCGAGTACGGCTCACGCTCGCCGCGGCTGAGCGCGACGACGTCGTGGCCGGCCCGCACGAGGCGCGGGACGAGGTAGGTACCGACGTGGCCGGTGGCTCCGATGACGACGATGCGGCGGCGCATCGCCGTCACGCTAGCGCTCAGCGGGTCTGCAGCGTCTTGCTCGTGAAGCGCGGGGCGCGGTGGATCCGGTCGTACCGGTCGTGCACGAGCACGGACCGGGCTCCGCGGCGCCAGGCGTCACGCTCGGCGGCGTCCGCGGTGGTGTATGCGGAGAGCTCGGTCTGCTCTTCGTCCTCTTCGACGACGCGCCAGCGACCGCGCGCGTCGGACATAACGTGAAGCGTCGACATCACCTTGGTTTGTACACCCCTGCCAATGCCATTTCCAGCAATCTGAACATCTCGTTACGAACTATTGACACGCCCTCATCAACGCCCATCCCGGGCTTGGCCAGCATCTGGTCAGCGTGCGCACCAACGGCGACGTGCGCGGTGACCTGGGCACTGCGCTCGGTCTCCGCGCAGGAGCCGCCCACGTGGGCGACGACGCCGTGCGCCTGACAGTGGAGGATCGCCTCGACCGTGTGGTGCAGGGCGCCGAGGTCGGGGGTCTTGATCTGGATCACGTCGGCGGCGCCGGCGGCGTTGAAGGCGCGGATGTCGTCGACGGTGTTCGCCCACTCGTCGGCGACGATCTGCACGCGCCCGCCCAGCCGTTCGCGCAGGTCCCGCAGCGCGTGGATCTGGGCTTCGCGCGAGCCCGCGTCGAGGGGGTGCTCGACCCGCAGCGCGAAGGGCTGCGCCGCCTCGGCCATGGCGAGGATCGTGTCGACGTCGGGGCCGAGCAGCCCGTAGACGTCGAAGTGCAGGATCGGCGCGTAGTCCTCGCGCCGTCGCAGGCGCAGCACGCGGTCGCGGACCCAGCGCACGTAGTCGACGATCCCCGCCGCCAACTCAGGGGTGTTGATCAGCCCGTGCGGGAGCGAGTCGACCTCCTTGAGCACCATCTTGTCGACGTTGTCGTGCCGGGCCTCGCCGGTCTGGGCGTAGAGCGGGACGCGCGCGAACGTCGTCGGCAGGTCCCACTCGGCGGCGATCACCTCGGCCATCGTGGTGCCCGCGCGGTGGGCGGCGGCGTCGAGCAGCGCCTGGCTGAGGCCGTAGTCGGCGGCGGCGCCGTAGCCCTCGACCAGCATGTCGCGGAAGCCGGTGACCGGCATGCCCCGCAGCGGGATCTCCTCGCGGATGCGTGTCGCGAGCGTCTCGGCGTGCAAGCGCGGTTCGCGCCCGCCGACGCCGCTGTACTGCACGCTCACGCAATCGCCGTGGGCGACGTAGCCGTCGCTGAGCCGCAACAGGACCGAGACCGCCTCGGCCGGCACGCGCACGTCGCCCGGGTAGGCGAGCCCGTCGCGCACCGCCCCGGCCTTGATCGCGCCCTGGTCGTCGGCGAAGTAGCCGCCGGTGGCGGGGACCGCCAGCACATCTGCAATCGTCAGCGCCGTCATGGAGGCGCCGGACCCTAACGACCTCGCCGCGCTGTCCCGCCGTCGCGCGCTGACCGAGGACGCCGCTCGACCCGACGCGGTCGCGAAGCGGCACGCGGGCGGCGGCCGGACCGCCCGCGAGAACGTCGAGGACCTGATCGACGCCGGCTCCTGGGTCGAGTACGGCCGCTTCGCGATCGCCGCCCAGCGCAAGCGGCGCGACGTCGAGGACCTGATCGCCCGCACGCCCGCCGACGGGCTCGTCGCGGGCACCGCGCGCGTGGGCGGGCGGCCGGTCGCGGTGCTCGCCTACGACTACACGGTGCTGGCCGGGACGCAGGGGATGATCGGCCACGCCAAGAAGGACCGGTTGTTCGAGCTGATCGAGCGGCTGCGGCTGCCGGTCGTCTTCTTCGCCGAGGGCGGCGGCGGGCGCCCCGGCGACACCGACCTCCCGGGCGTCTCCTGGCTGCACACGCGCGCGTTCGCGTCGTGGGCGCGGCTCGCGGGCAAGGTGCCGCGGATCGCGATCGTCCACGGCCGCTGCTTCGCCGGCAACGCCGTGATCGCGGGTTGCAGCGACCTGATCGTCGCCACCCGCGACGCGTCGCTCGGGATGGGCGGGCCGGCGATGATCGCGGGCGGCGGCCTCGGCGACGTCGCGCCCGACGACATCGGCCCGATGGACATACAGGCGCCCAACGGCGTCGTCGACCTCGTCGTCTCCGACGAGGCGGCGGCGGTCGCGGCGGCCAAGCGGCTGCTGCAGGGCCCGGTCGACGACTGGACCGCGCTCGACCAGACGCTGCTGCGCGACGCGCTCCCGGAGAGCGCACGCCGCGCCTACGACGTCGTCCCGGTGATCGAGACGCTCGCGGACCTCGACTCCGTCCTGCTGCTGCGCGAGCGCTACGCGCCCGAGCTCGTGACCGCGTTCGCGCGGATCGAAGGCCGCCCGGTGGGTGTGATCGCCAACAACACCAAGGTGCTCGCCGGTGCGATCACCGCCGCCGCGTCCGACAAGGGCGCCGCGTTCCTGCGGCTGTGCGAGGCGTTCGGGCTGCCGGTCGTGTCCTTGGTCGACACGCCCGGCTTCATGGTCGGCCCGGAGCACGAGGCGACCGGCCTCGTCCGCCGCGCCTCCGGGCTGCTGATCGCCGGCGCCGCGCTGTCGGTCCCGCTCGTCGCGGTGATCCTCCGCCGCGCCTACGGGCTCGGCGCGCAGGCGATGGTCGCCGGCAGCCTGCACGAGCCGCTCCTGACCGTCGCCTGGCCGTCCGCGACGCTCGGGCCGATGGGGTTGGAGGGCGCGATCCGCCTCGCGCTGCGCAAGGAGCTCGAGGCGATCGAGGACGAGGCGGCGCGCGAGCAGCACGTCCGCGACCTCACCGCCGCGGCGCTGGAGAACGCGAAGGCGCTCAACGCCGCGCAGCTGTTCGAGCTCGACGACGTGATCGACCCGGCCGACACGCGACAGCTGATCGCGGCGACGCTGGCCGCCGCCGGCTCAGGTCGGGAGTCGTAGCTCGAGGCGGCCGCCGCGTTGCGGGACCGCGACGACGTCGCCACCCGCCGCGCGCGCCAGTCGCCGCGCCAGGGGCAGGCCGAGGCCCGCGCCGCCGTTGCCGCTCACGCCCGGGGCGAAGATCCGCTCGGCGTCCTCCGGCGCGATTCCCGCCCCGTCGTCGCTGACGGCGATCACCACGCCGCCGTCGGCGCCCGGGGCGACCTCCACCTCGACGTCGTGGGTGGCGTGGCGGACCGCGTTCTCCAACAAGGGATGGAGCGCCCCCGCGATCACGTCCTCGCCGACGCGCACCGTCAGCGGTTCGACCGTGGCACGCAACGCGATCGCGCGCTCGTACGGCTGGACGAGCTGCGTCACGGTACGGGCGACCGCGACCGCGTCCGAGGAGCCGCGGGCGGTGTCGCTGCGCGCGGCGGCCAGGAGCGTCTCGATCACGGCGGCCATGCGGTCGGTGCCGGCGAGCACCGTCTGCAAGGCCGCGCGGCGCTCGGCGTCGGTGCGGCCGTCGCGCAGCGCCAACTCGACCTCGGCGCGCACGCCGGACAGCGGCGTGCGCAGCTCGTGCGCCATCTCCGCCGAGAAGCGCTGCTCGTGGCGCAGCGCGGCGTCGATGCGGCCGAGCAGGCCGTCGAGGGTCGCCGCCAGCGCGGTCAACTCGTCGACCGGCGGACCGAGCGCGAAGCGACGGTGCAGGTCGTTCTCGCTCCACTCGGCGGCGCGCGCGGTCATGTCGGACACCGGTTCGAGCGCGGCGCCGACGGCGCGGCGGGCGACGAGCGCGGACCCGAGCAGCACGAACAGGCAGAGGATCCCCGTTCCCACGACCGCGATCCGCTCGGTGTGGCGGTACGGGTCCATCGAGACGCCCACGATCACCGTCCCGCCGCCGTCGATCGGGCGGGCGAGCAGGCGGACGTGCTCGGTCGGGTCGGTCTCGGTCTCGGTCTGGACGCCCTTCAGCCGCTCGATCGCGGCCGCGAGCTTGCCGGTCGCGGGCGAGCGCTCGACCGCGCGGCCGTCGGCGTCGAACACCCAGGCGTGCTCGTCCAGCGCCGCGTCGTTGGGGACCTCGCGCACCCGCAGGCTCCCGTCGACGGTCTCGAGCGTCGTCAGTTGCGCGTCGGCGCGGTTGCGCAGCAGGCTCGACGCGTCCGCGCTCAGCCGCTCCGCGAGCAGCAGGTTCAGCGCGACCGAGATCACCGCGAGGCCGACACCGAACACGAGAACCGTGCCCAGCGTGACGCGGCCGCGCAGGCTCACCGGAGCGTGTAGCCGACGCCACGCGCGGTGGCGATCTCCTGCTCGGCCTCCACCGCCCGCAGCTTCCGTCGCAGACGGCCGATGTAAGCGTCGAGCGTGTTCGCGTTCACGATCGCGCCATCGGGCCACGCGGCGGACACTAGCTCGCGCCGGCGCAGGACCTCGCCGGGTCGCGAGGCGAGCGCGGCCAGCAGGCGGAACTCGGTCGGGGTCAGCGCCTCCGCGCGCTCCCCCACGCGGACGCCGTGGGCGGCGGGATCGAGCCGCAGCGCGCCGGCGGGCGGGGGCGGCTCGGGCTCGACACCGGCGCGCTTGAGCAGCGCCCGCACCCGCACCACCAGCTCGGCGAGCGCGAACGGCTTGGTCAGGTAGTCGTCGCCGCCGGCGTGAAAGCCGGCCAGCCGGTCGGTGAGCTCGCCGCGGGCGGTGAGGAAGATCACGGGCGAGGTGACGCCGTGGGCGCGCAGCGCCTGGCAGACGTCGCGGCCGTCGGCGTCCGGCAGACCGATGTCGAGCACCAGCAGATCCGGCGGAGAGGCCGAGAACTCCTGGACCGCGAGGCGGCCGCCGGGGACGGTCCGGACCTCGAAGCCCTCGTCGAGCAGCGCACGGGCGAGCACCGATCTCAGGCCCGAGTCGTCCTCGCAGATGCCGATCCGCGTCACGCCCGGCATGGTGGGTCACGCTAGCTGAACGGGACCTGAACAGCACTCCTCGTAGTAAGCACGAGCCAGTGAAAGGTTGCTGACCTTCGCCTCAACTTCGAGTGCCTGTGCGCCGACAAATCGAACGTGTCCTTCCTCCGTCGCTCCGCAGCCCCCGAGCCCGCCGCTGCGCCCGATACCGCCGCTGCCGAGCTGCGTTCACGCCTGCGCAGCCTTCACGACCACTGCCTGACGAACCTCGTCGCCGGTCTGGACGCGATGACGCGAGGCGACCTGACGGTGCGTGTGGACCCCGCGACGAAGCCGATCACCACGCGCGCTGAGAATCCGGAGACGCAGGAGCTCGTCGACCTCTTCAACTCGATGCTGGAGAAGGCACAGACCGCGCTCGCGGGCTACAACAGCGTGCGCGAGACGATGCGCTCGGCGCTCGGGGACAACTCCTGCCTCGACGACCTGCAGACCCGCCTGAACAGCATGTCCGACCACTGCCTCACCGGCCTCGGCGACGGTCTGTCGGCGATGGCGCAGGGCGACCTGACGGTGGTCGTCCACCCCGCGACGACCCCGTTGCAGACCGGCCATGGCAAGCAGCTCGGCTCGCTCGGCGAGACGTTCAACGTCATGCTGGGCAAGGCCCAGGGCGGCCTCGAGGCCTATAACGCCACGCGCACGAGCGTCGCCCACATGATCGAGCACATCACCGAGACCGCCGGCCAGGTCGCGGGCGCGTCGCAGGAGATGTCGGCGACCACGCAGGAGACCGGCGCCGCGATCGAGAACATCGCCCGCCTCTCCTCGGGCGTCGCCGAAGGCGCGAACCGCCAGATCCAGAGCATCGAGTCCGCCCAGGAGATCAACCGCGAGGCCGAGGCGCTCGCCCAGCAGGCCGGCCGCCTGGCCGAGTCCGGCGTCGCGCTCACCAGCCAGATCTCGGCGATCGCCGACCAGACCAACCTGCTCGCGCTCAACGCGGCGATCGAGGCCGCGCGCGCCGGCGAGTCCGGCCGCGGGTTCGCCGTCGTCGCCGACGAGGTCCGCAAGCTCGCCGAGTCCTCGAACGTCACCGTCCGCGAGACCGAGGCGGCGTTCCACGGCCTCGCCGAGAGCATCACGAACGTCTCGGACTGCATCCACCGCATGTCGAGTGCGACCACCGGCGTGGGCGACATCGCCCGCGAGGCCGGCGACGCGACCGCCGACGTGTCCGCCGCCACGCAGCAGTCCTCCGCCGCCACACAGCAGATCGCCGCCTCCAGCGAGGACCTCGCGCAGATGGCGACGGCGCTCCAGACGCTCGTCTCGAATTTCCACACGTAGAACATCCGCCGAGCGCGCGTCGCGCGCGCTCGCGAGCTGCTCACCCGCGGCCGAGTAGGCAGGTATGGGTTCGATCAGCAAGGCGACGTGGATCTCGCTCCTGACGGTGTGGATCGTCGGCGTCGCGATCACGATCACCCTTGCGACGACCCCCGCGGAGCAGCCCGCGCTGCTGCGTGTATCGGACACCCGAGGGCCGAAGCTCAACACCGCGCTGGTCGTCATGCCGCTCGAGCAGGTGCGATGGGAAGGTCGCTGATCGCCGCGGCGGCCGCCGCGCTCGTGCTGGCCGGCTGCGGCGCCCAGGCGGCGCCCACGACGCCGTCGAAGGTGCACGGCACCGTGTACGTCCTCAACCAGGACGTGCTCGTCGACCTCGCCGGCGGTGGCTACGCCACGATCACGGTCGGGCTGCAGGTCGACTCCGGGACCGAGACGGCCGAGTCACAGACGGGCGTCGTCCGCGAGGTGCTCACCAACGACCTGATGGGCATCGATCGCCGCGATCTCCTCGACCGCGAGCGGCGCGACCAGCTCAAGCTCAAGCTGGCGCGCGACATCCGCAAGCACACCGACGTCAAGCTCGACGAGGTGCTGCTGACGGACTTCACACTGCACTGACCGGCACGATCTCGCGCCCGAACGGGTCACTCGGCTTCGGGCGCAGGACGCCGGAGATGAGCACGCCGAGCGAGACCATCGCCGCCGCGGCGGTGAGGGCGCGCAGCGTGCCGACCTCGTGCCCGAGGAAGCCGACGAACGGCGGGCCGGCGAGGAAGGCCAGGTAGCCGATCGAGGAGACGACGCTGACGCGGCCGGCGGCGTGGCGGGCGTCGTCGGCGGCGGCGCTCATCCCCACCGGGAAGCCGAGCGACACGCCCACGCCCCACAGCGCCGCGCCCGCCATCGCGCCGGCGAGCGAGCCGCCGTAGACCACCAGGATCAGGCCGAGCACGGCGGTGACCCCCAGCACGCGGATCACCGGCACGCGGCCGTGGCGGTCCAGCAGCGCCGGGCCGAACCAGCGGCCGAGCGTCATCGCGGCCAGGAAGATCGCGAACGTCAGCGAGCCGAGCGCCGGGTCGACGTGGTAGCCGTCGATGGTCGCCACACCGAGCCAGTCGACGCCGGTTCCCTCCGTGAACGCCATCGTGAAGACGAACAGGCCGATCAGCAGCGTCCGCGGCTCGGTCCAGGCCTTCAGCGGGCTGCGCCGCTCCTCCCCCACGTGGTGCTCCTCGTGGTGGGAGACGGGCAGGAATCCGCGCGCGGCCGGCGTCGCGCTCGCCGCGATGAGGATCGCCACGGCGACCAGGTGGACGGTGACCGAGACGCCGAGCGCGATCATCGCCGAGCCGAGCAGCGCCCCCGCGACCGTGCCGACGCTGAACCCGGCGTGGAAGCGCGACATGATCGAGCGCCCGAGACGACGCTCGACCTCGGCGCCCTCGACGTTCATCGCGACGTCCCAGGTGCCGCTGCCGAGGCCGAGCAGGAACAGGCCCGGCACGACCGGCGCGACGCCGTGCTGATAGCCGATCGCCGCGACGGCGAGCCCGGTCGCGGCGATCAGCGACATCACGCTCACGGTTCTGGCGGCGCCGATCCGCGAGATGACGACGCCGGCGAGCGGCATCGAGATCAGCGAGCCGATCGCGATCGAGAGCAGGACGAGGCCGAGCTTCTGCGGGTTCAGGTGCAGGCCGTCGCGGACCTGCGGGATCCGCGATGCCCAGGAGGCGAACGCGAAGCCGTTGAGGATGAACACGGCGTAGACCGCGTACATCGCCTTGCGGGCGGTCACGCGTACACCAGCTGCATGCCGAGCCGCCCGTACTCGACCGCCATGTGCTCCGGGGCGTCTGTGACGAGCACGTCGAGTTGCTCGACGTCGGCGACGACGTATGGGCCCGCGTTACCCATCTTCATGAACGGCACCAGGCCGATCACACGCCGCGAGCGCTCGATCATCGTCTTGACGACCTCCGCCTCCGCCCGCTCGCGCAACGTCACGCCGAGGTCGAGATCCACCCAGCACGGGCTCACGACGCAGACGTCCGGCCGCACACGCCGCAGCTGCTCGACCGTCTCGCCCCCGGTGAGGGTCTGCGACGCGCGGTCGAGCCGCCCGCCGAGCACGTCGACGGTCACGCCGGGATGGCGGCGGAGCGCGAGGGCGACATCGGGGCTCGACGTGAGCACCGTCGCACGCAGGTCCCGCCGCAGCGCGTGTGCCAGCTCGAGCGCCGTCGTCCCCCCACCGATGACGACCAGCTGATCGTCTTCGATCAACTCGGCGGCGCGGCGACCGACGACCAGCTTCCCGGGATCCTCCTCCTCAAGGCGTTCCAGGAACGCGGGATTGTCGGCCGGCGGCCGGATGGCGCCGCCATGGACGCGCTGCAGCGCACCCGCCGCCTCGAGGTCCTGAAGGTCGCGCCGGATCGAGTCGGGAGAGACCTCGAGCTCCTCGGCGAGCGTCGCCGAGATCACGCGGCCGTCGCGGTCCAGGCGGGCGAGGATCGCGGCTTGTCGTTCCGAGGAGAAATGCACGTGATCCTCACCGTAGCGCAAACGTGCAGAAAACCGCAGAAAACCGCAGACTCGTGCACGAAACCCGCAAAGTGCCTTACACCACGGAGCTCCTCGGCGCGTTTAGGCTCACCGTGCCATGTCGCCCCGCTTCCTTTCCGCCGCCGTCCTACTCGCCCTCCTGCCGGCCGCCACCGCCACCGCGACCGCGACCGCGGACGCCAAGCCGCGCACATGCAAGTCCGCGGACCTGCGCTACCCGTACCAGGAGGGCGGGCCGAAGACGTTCGGCGTCTTCAAGCTCACCATCGAAGGCGGGTCATGCGCCACGGCCCACCGCGTCGCGAAAGCGTGGAAGGACCGCTTCGAGGTGCGTTACAAAGTTCCGCGCAGCGTCGAGGGCTTTACGTTCAAAACCCTCAAACCGACCGAGGCGCAGTCGTACAACGAGCGCGGCCGCAAGGGCGCGACGACGATCCGCTTCGTGTACCGCGTGCCCAACGGCTAGCCGCGCTTGAAGTGCAGCAGCGCGACCTCGGTCGCCGTCACGGCGTCCGAGCCGCGTTGTGCGCTCTCCGCAGCGATCGCGAGCGCCTGCTCATGCGTCTTGGCCAGCAGCTTGTTCAGCTTGCGGTAGCCGCGCTCGTCGAGCTCCAGCGGGGTGCGCTTGACGATCACGTCCTGGTCTTCGAGGCGGCCGGCGTCGGACGATGCCGCGAGGTCGTCGACCAGGCCCTGGATCGTCGAGCCGAGCAGCTCGCCGCGCAGCGTCGTCGGGAGCGTGCGCCACTGGGCCTCGTCGAGGTTCGGGCGCGCGGTCGCCTTGTAGAAGTGCTGCAGCGCGCCGCGGACGGGCTCGGTGCGCACGAGTTCGACGCAGTCGTAGTCGCGCAGCATGCGGACGTGGTAGGAGACGACGCCGAGCGGCTCGCCCAGCTCCACCGCGAGATCGCCGGGACTGGCGACGCGCTCTCCGAGGCGTTGCAGGATGCGGGCGCGCAGCGGGTGCGCAAGTGCCTTGGCGATGCGGGCCTCGGAGGTCTCTCCTCCGTGGCGTGGTCCACCAGTGGACGAGGTCGATGCAGTGCTGGGCATGGTCTACGCAAAGGTAGATGAGAAAAGATGAAGGCGAGATGTGAAACGAAGGGTTCACCTCATCTTTGCGGCCCCCTGAACGCAACCTGAACACGTACTGGAACTCCGGCGAGCTCGCGTTAGGGTCGCCTAAGTGTCCACCACCGTCACCGCCCGCCGGCGCCGCTCGCTGATCTGGATCGCGGCCGCCGCGATCGTCGCCGGCCTCGTCTATCTGATGGCGACCGCGTCGACCGGACCGGTCGACCCGACGGAGGTCACGCACCCGCAGAGCCGCGCGACGATCGTCTTCAACGCCGCGATGATCGTGTTCCGGGAGGGCTTGGAGGCGGTGCTGATCTTCGCCGCGGTCACGGCCAGCTTCCAGGGCGTCAACGCCCGCCGGCGGCGACCGGTCGTCCTCGGTGCGGCGACCGCGTTCGGCGCCGCCGTCGTCACGTGGTTCGTCGTGCAGGCCGTGCTCGACGCGGCTTCCTCTCTCGGCCCACGGCTGGAGGCGATCACGGGCTTCCTCGCGATCGTCGTCCTGCTGCTCGTCCTGAACTGGTTCGTGCACAAGGTGTACTGGTCGGAGTGGATCGGCCGCCACCATCGGCGGCGGCGCACGCTGCTCGCCCGCGCCGGGATCGGGGCGACGGTCGGGCTCGTCGCGCTCGGCTTCACGAGCGTCTACCGGGAGGGCTTCGAGGTCGTGCTCTTCCTGCAGAACCTGCAACTGCAGGACGGGAGCGGGACGGTCCTCGAGGGCGTCGGGGTCGGCCTGGCCGCGACCGCCGTGGTGGGCGTGCTCACGTTCTATCTGCACGCGCGGCTGCCGTACAAGCGGATGCTGGTCCTCACCGGCGTGCTCGTCGGCGTCGTGCTCGTGGTGATGATCGGCGGCACCGCGCTGAGCTTCGTCGAGCTCGGTTGGCTCCCCCGCCACGACACCCCGTTCAGCGTGCCCGAGTGGCTCGGGGCGTGGTTCGAGATCTACCCGGTGTGGGAGACGCTCGCCGCGCAGGCGCTCGCCGCCGCGTTCGTGGTCGGCTCCTACTACGCCGCCAACTACGTCAAGGTCACCCGCCCGCGCCGGCGCGGCGAGGCCGTGACCGCGCAGCGCGCGACCGCCGTGCCCGAAACGCCGTAGCGTCCCGCGGGTGATCGACCGGGCGCTCGGGGCGCTCTACGGGCTCGCGATCGGCGACGCGCTCGGGATGCCGACGCAGACGTTCTCGCGCGAGCGGATCGTCGCCCGCTGGGGCGAGCTGCGCGGGTTCGAGCCGGGCCCGCCCGACAACGAGATCAGCGCGGGAATGGAGGCCGGGCGGGTGACCGACGACACCGACCAGGCGCTGATCGTCGCCCGCGCGCTCGTCCGCGGGGGCGGGACGGTCGACCACCGCGAACTCGCCGACGCGCTGCTCGCGTGGGAGCGGGAGATGGTCGTCCGTGGGTCGCTCGACCTGCTCGGCCCGTCGACGCGCCGGGCGCTGGACCGGTTCGCGGCGGGCGACACGGAAGGAGCGGGGCGCGGCGGGAACACCAACGGGGCGGCGATGCGCATCGCCCCGGTGGGCATCGCGACGCGCTCGCGGGAGCTGCTGCTCGCACGGGTCGCGCAGGTGAGCCGGCTCACGCACGACACGCCGGTCGCGATCGCGGGCGCGTCCGCCGTCGCGGGCGCGGTCAGCGCGGCGATCGAGGGCGCGATGACGCCGGACGCGCTGGCGGCCGGCCGCGAGTGCGTGGGCGGCGACCTCGCGGCGAGCCGCGAGTGCGCGGGCGGCGACCTCGCGGGGCGAATCGAGCGAGCGCTCGCGCTCGTCGCGGCGGGCGTCGGACTGGACGAGGTCGCCGCGCGGGTCGGCACGGGCGTCGCGACCGAGGAATCGGTTCCGGCGGCGTTCGCGGTCGCGGCGGCGCATCCGGCCGATCCGTGGGCGGCGTGCCTGGCTGCCGCGAGCCTCGGCGGCGACACCGACACGATCGCCGCGATGACCGGCGCGATCGTCGGCGCGAGCCGCGGCCTCGAGGCGTTCCCCGCCGAGGCGGTCGAGCGTGTGCGCGACGTCAACGACCTGCATCTCCAAGCGCTGGCCGAGCAGTTGCTGGAGCTGCGCGGATGATCCGGCGGATGGTCGTCGTGGGCGGCGTGCTGGTCGACGTCGTCGTCGGCGTCGACGCGGTCCCCGCCACCGGTGGCGACGTCCTCGCCCGCCACGCGGCGCTGACGGTCGGCGGCGCGTTCAACATCGTCGCCGCCGCGGCGCGGCAGGGCCTGCCGGTGCTGTTCGGCGGGCGCTACGGCGGCGAGCAGTTCGGGCGCATGGTCGGCGAGGCGCTGGCGGCGGAGGGGATCGAGCCGCTGCTCTCCCCCACCCCCGGCGAGGACACCGGGTTCTGCGTCGTGCTGGTGGACGCGGCCGGCGAGCGCACGATGGTCACGACGATGGGCGTCGAGGCGTACCTGCGCGCCGAGGACCTCGAGCGGGTGGCTGTGCGCGAGGACGACCTGGTGCACCTCTCCGGCTACGACCTCGCGTACCCGCACGGCCCACTGCTCGCGCGCTGGCTGCGCGAGAGCGGCGCCGCCGCGATCTTCGACCCCGGCCCGCTCGTCGCCGACCTGCCCGCGGACCTGGTCGAGGACGCGTTGCGCTGCTCGTCGTGGGTCAGCCTGAACGCCCGCGAGGCACGGCTGCTGACCGGCGAGGAGCGCCCCGCGGCGGCGGCGCGGGCGATCGCGGCGCGGAGCGACGCGGGCGTGGTGGTCCGTGAAGGGCCGGCGGGCGCGCTCGTGCTCGCGCGTGGGGAGAGCACGACGGTGGGCGGCGACGGCGCGACGGCGGGTGGCGGCCCTGTGCGGGTCGGCGCCTTCGCGACCGACGTCGTCGACACCACCGGCGCGGGCGACGCGCACGTCGGCGCGTTCGCCGCCGCGCTCGCGCGCGGCCTACCGCCCGCCGAGGCGTGCCGGTGGGCGAACGCGGCCGCGGCGGCGGTCGTCGCGCGCTGGGGCGCCGCGACGGCGCCCCGGGTCGACGAGACCGCTCAGCGCGTCTCGGCCCAGCGGGTCAGCCCGACGTAGTTCTGCTCGAACGGGACGACGAGCTCGTAGCGGCGCTCGAGCTCCGGGCCGAGCTCGCCGAACCGGGCGCGCGTCGTCGTCACGTACTCGTCCGAGCTCATCCCGCCGAGGATCGCCTCGCTGGTGCGGCGCAGCTCCGAGCGGACCGCGTCGAGGTGCGACTCCACATCGGTGACCGCGCCGAAGTGCGGGAGCGCCAAAGTCGCGGGACGCCACGCCGCGACGGCCTCGACCGACGTCGCCCACGCCGCGAGGTCGATGTCCGGCGGCGGCGTCGGCAGCAACACCGGCCCGTCGTCCACCACGCGCACGCCCGCGACGTCGCCGACATAGGCGTGGCCGTCGCGGTCCAGGTAGGAGATGTGGTGCGAGGCATGCCCGGGGGTGGCGACGGTGTCGAAGGCGTCGAGCACCCGCTCTCCCCCGTCGAGCGCGTGCAGGTTCGCCTCCGGGATCGGGTCGAGGTGGCCGAAGCGCTCGTCGAACGCGTCGCCGAAGACCCGCCGCGCGCTCGCCTCCAGCCGCTCAGGCGAGGCCATGTGGCGC
The DNA here is from genome assembly GCF_000423665.1 of Solirubrobacter soli DSM 22325. Lineage (GTDB taxonomy): Bacteria > Actinomycetota > Thermoleophilia > Solirubrobacterales > Solirubrobacteraceae > Solirubrobacter > Solirubrobacter soli. The sequence continues at coordinate 314,633 of NZ_KE384074.1, forward strand.
GCCCCGCGGCGGTGCACGTAGACCTGGAGATCCGGCCAGCGACCGACCAGCGCGCCGGCGGCGCCGGCGTGGTCGAAGTGGATGTGGGTCAGCAGGAGCGCCCGTGGGCGCCAGTCCCCCAAGGCGGACAGCAGCGTGTCGAGCGTGGTGCGCGGGCCGCAGTCGACGAGCACGTCGCCCACCCGCCACGTCGCGATGCAGCGCGTGCTGCCCATCCAGACCAGGTCGATGACATCCGGCATTTGCCCGATGGTAGTTCCGCGGGTTTTCCGCGCCCGGACCCCCGTTGGACCCGCCGCCCCGGCCTTCACGGCCGGGGCGGCACGCGCTTGTAGCCTTGGCCGCACCCGTGACCCAGTTCACCGACGCCGCCTTCACCCCGGACGCATGCCCGCACGTCGCGATCCTGCTCTCGCGCGCGGATGAGGTCCCGGGCGCGCTCGCGGCGTTCTACTCGCTCGGTGTCAAGCGCTACGGCTGGATGTACCACCGCTCGCTCGCCGGCCACGCCGCCGGCGACCGCGAAGCGCTGACGGCGGCCGGCCTCGACGTCGCCGCGCTCGAGGCCGAGGGCCGGATGAGCTTCTCCGAGATGGACCCGCGGGTCAGCGTCGAGGAGTACGTGCACGGGTCCGACGCGGAGATGGACGCCGCCCTGGCCCGCGGCTACGACGCCGTGTGGTGCTCGCGCTTCCCGGTCGGGCCGGACGCGGCGTTCGTCGAGCGCGCGCTCGCGTTCGACCGCGCGTGGGAGGCCCACGCGCACGACCGCCGCTACGTCTCGCTGTGCATCTATGTCATGGGTGAGGCGGACCGCGATCGGCGGGCGCGCGAGCTGGCCGCGATCCACGACACCGTCATCACTGGTTCGCCGACGAGATCAGCCACAGCGCCAGCGAAGTGAGGCTGACCATGATCGCCAGCATCGTGCGCTGGGTGCGCGCGGCCGACCTGGCGTCGCGCGTGGCGACCAGTGCACGGTCGTGGGCGAGCGCCAGCCCGGCGACGTGGCCGCAGACGACCGCGCCCACCTGGATCGCCCAGATCCCCGTCGACCCGACCAGGGCGTAGTCGATCGACAGCGATGAGGTGCCGAGCCAGTTCGCGCCGTCGCCGAGCGGGTCGGACGCCAGCGAGGCCACGGCCTGTCCCTGGAAGAGCAGCAACGTCGCGTAGTGGGCGATGACGTACGCGAGCACGATCGGCAGCAGCGAGTGCACGAACCGCGCGGAGAGGACCGTCACGGCCTCGTCGTCACGCCTGGTGCGCATCCCCGAGATCCCGAACCGGTAGGCGCCGCCCATCAGCAGCGCGCAGCCGACCAGGCCGAGCGTCGAGACGACCTCCAGCGCGCCGCCCGACTGCAGCGGCCCGACGACCCAGCGCCACGCGGGCCCGGCCGACAGCCCGTCGAACATCGTCACCCCGAGACCGGTGCACACGATCGCCACCGTGCCCGGCATCGGCTCGAGCTCCGCGGCGCCGGCGAGCGGGCGCCGGGTCCACACCGCGCCGTCATGCCACGCGATCGGCGCGAGGCGGGCGAACAGCCCGAAGTAGACCGCGAAGCCGTCACCGCGCCGGCGCCAGGTGTCGATGCCGAACAACGCCATCCCGACCATCTGCGCGAACGCGTACGCGAGGGCCAGGACGGCGAGCGTGCTCGGGTCGTCGCGCCCGCCGAAGACCAGTTCGAGCCACCCGAACGCGAGCACCGTGAGCGCTGCCGGCCACTGCCCCAGCCAGGTGGGGTACGGCAAGCGCGCGCCGGGACGCCGGGCCACCCAGGCGACGCCGCGGGCGGCCGCCAACCACGGGTTGAACGCCCGGAACACATCCCCGAGCACCGCGCTCGCCACCGGCGTCCCCACCCAGAACACCACGAACACCCACGTCGGGAGGATGTTGTCGAGGCTGTCCTGCGCACCGAACAGGCCCGCGTAGACGAGGCCCGCGAACGTCGCGACGCCGACCGCGCCGCACAGCGGATCGAGCGCACGCGGAATCCCGGCGACCCGGCGCTCGCGCGCGTGCTCGAGCTGCGGTCGGCGCCAGAACGCGCCGAGGGCCGCGAAGGACACGACCAGCGCGAGCGCCGCGCCCCACGCGAACAGCCAGCCGGGGATGCCCGGCGACGTCGAACCGCCGAGCCCGTGGGCCTGCGCGGTCGGGGGCGCGGGCAGGCACAGCGCGAGCGCGACGAGCACTGGGGCTGCGCGGCGCCGGGTCACGTGAGCAGGCTACGCGGGCCTCCCTCGACGAAGATGGGTACCGAGGACGGCCAACGACACGGCGAGCGCGGCACTCGCCAGGATCAGTGGGAGCGGCGAGTCGGCGTCCCTCGGCGCCGCCGCGGAGATCGTCGTCACCGCCGCCGGATTGTCGGACTCCGGCGCGCCGATCCAGCGCACGACGCTCCCGTCGTCGTAGGTCTGGATCGCCTTCCAGACGATCTCGCCCTCCTGCTCCGGCGTCGACGCGAGGAAGGCGAAGCGGGCGAAGCCGTCCTCGTCGAGCTTCCCCTTCCACGTCACGGTCGCGATGCTGCCGTCGCGGGCGAGCGTGTTCGTCCGCGTCCAGCCCGGCGATGCCTCGAACGAGAACGGGAGCACGTCCTTGGGCACCTGCACCGTCACCTCGGTGGTGCGCGCGTCACGCTCGCCGGGGACGATGACCTCGAAGAGCACCGGGTCGCCCGGCGCGGCGAGCGCCGGGCGGACCTGGATGTGCGCCGCGGCGGGCTCGGCGAGGACGAGCGCCGCCACAACGGCGATGAGCAGCCGCGCGATCACTTGAGCCTGAAGCTGAACGAGCCGCTCTGCGTGTGCCCGTCGGCGGCCTTCATCGTCCAGCTCGCCTTGTACCTGCCGGCGGGCTTTGCGGCCTTCAACGGCGCCTTGAGCCGCTTGACGTTGCGCGGATCGCGGCCGCCGCTGTCCGCGGTGTACGTCTTCCCGCCCGGCCCGGTGACCTTGATCGTTCTGGACCGGATCGTGCCGGTGAAGGTGACACTGACCGAGCCGATGCTCCGCGCCGGACTTGCCCGGCGAGGTCGACTTCACCTCGGTGTGGGCGAGCGCCGTGGCGGCGGCGATCGCGCTCGTCGCCGCGGCGACGGCCACTGCGGTGAGCAGGCGCACTAGCGGGCCAGCTTGCTGGTGGTGGTCGCGAAGCGGTCGCCGGACTTCGCCTGGACGGTGATCGTGTGCGAGCCCTTGAGCGACTTGGCGGCGGCCTTGGACACCTTCACGGTCACCGACGCGCTGCCGTCGGCGCGGGTCGTCACGGTCTGCTTGCCGAGCACGCTCGATGCCAGCTTGAGCCGGCGGGCCTTCGCCTCCGGGATCGACACGGTGACCGTGACGGTCTTCAGCGGCGCCGCGGTGACACCCACGGCGACCGAGCTGCCCTTGGCCCCGCCGACGGCGAGCTTGATGGGCGTGGCATCGAGCACGAGCGCGGCGATCCGGCTGTTGGCGGTCGCCAGCTCCGCGGTCAGTGACGTCACCTGCGCCGTCAGCGTCGTGTTGGCCGACACCGCCGTCGTGCCCTGGGTCTTGAGTGCCTCGATCTCCTCCTGGAGCGGCTCGGTCACGCCCGCCGACCAGGCGGCGACCGTGCTCTGGACCGTGTCGGCGACGACGTAGGTTCCGCCCTTGCCCTCGCAGGCGGCCTTCGCGCTCGCCGGCGTCGCGAAGTCGGCGGTGGTGAAGCCGGCGGCCAGGAGCGTGGGCAGCCACTCGGCCGGGTCGTCGCCGAGGCCGGCGGACGTGGTCTGGAACGGCACGTAGTTCCAGAACGGCTGTTGGGTGGTCGGCGCGGCCTGCACGCCGCCCTGCCACCCGGCGACCTTCGCCAGCGTGCCCCGCGAGCGCGGCGGCGCCGAGGACGTGCTTCATCGGATGACTCCTGTGTTCGATGTGGACCGCTCGGCGCGATCGCCGCTCGGGATGAAGACGGCCTGGTAGCGGCCGCGCTTGGGGTGGGTGAGGCGGAGCGTGAAGCGGCCGTCGCGCGCCGTGGTGCGAGCGCTCGGGCGGACGTCGTCCGTCCGCAGCCAGAGGATCCGGCCGCTCAGCTTCGGGGAGGTGGTGCCGGTGACGACGGCGCCGCCGGCCTTGGTGCGGCGGACCTTGATCCGCACCTTGGAGAACATGCGGACGGTGAGCGTCTGCGAGCCGAGCCCTTCGGCCTCGGCGCGCACGCGGGTCGTCTCTGACACCGGCAGCGACAGGCTGAACGAGCCGTCCGCGGCCGTGGTGACGCGGCGGGTGACCGCGGCGTGCGCCTGCGCAGTGATCGCCACGTCGACCCCCGCCCGCGCCGGGGTGACCCTGCCGGTGATGGTCGCCGTGCCGCTGCCGGTCAGCTTCGGTGGCGCCGTGAGGACGATCGCGCTCAGCGGCTGCGGGATCGGTGCCGGCGGCGCACAGCCTCCGACGACGTAGTCGGCGCCGAATTCCGTGCCGTCGGGCGTCGTCCCGCCTGGCGCGCGGTCGACCCAATGGCCGTCCCCGTCGTAGGTCAGGACGAACGGGCGCGCGAGCACGCCGGCGGCGCCGGGTACGTCCAGCGTGACCGTGCCGTTGGGCCCGGTCGTGACCGCGCCCGCGGTGACGGCGCTGCTCGCGGAGGCGCCCGCGCTCCACGTGCCGCTGTCATAGGCCGGCGGCGCGCCGCGGGTGACCGTGGCGCGCACGTAGCGCGTCTCCCCGCCCTGCTGGTAGAGCAGCGCGAAGCCTGCGGTGTCGGAGTCCTCGTGCGCCGGTTCCCAGAGCCCGAAGCTGGTCTGGATGACCGCCTGCACGCGACCGTCCGCCTCGGTCAGCCAGGCGGCGACGACGTCCGTATTGGCATGGTGACCGTCCCCCTTGGGGTCGGTGATCTGCGGCGTCCCCGCGCACGCGCCGGCGGAGCGGCACTCGCGGGGGCCGCGGCCACTGCAGCCACGATCGACACGGCGAGCAGTACCCGCATATTCCCTCCTATTGGTGGCATCGGACCCGGGCGCGCGCCCGGTTCCGAAGCCGCGGTCCGCGCCCGCTAGCTGGTGAAGGCGGGCGTGGAGGGAGGTGGCCGCATGGCCAGCGCCGATGCCAGCAGGCGACCGGCGGGCCGGACGACGAGCGGGAGCCGCGGGCGCGGCGCCGGTTGCGCCAGTGCGTTTAGCCGAAAGTCTCCGGAGATCAGCCCAGCGTCGGGATCGCGTGCGCGGTCAGCACGCAGCCGACGACGACGATCAGCGCGGCGGACGCCGCGGGGAGCGCCGTCACGAGCCGGCCGGGCACACGCATGCCCTTGACGATCCGCGAGGCGAACACGACGGCGAGACCGAGCATCGTCAGCGTGGCCGCCAGGCCGGCGCTGAACGCGACGATCAGCAGCATCCCGAGGGCGATCTGGCCCTGCGCGACGGCGCCCAGCAGCACGACGAGCGCGGACGGGCACGGGATGATCCCCGCCGCGGCGCCCATCCCGAGCAGCCCGCGCATGCCCGGTTCCTGCGGGAGGTGGCTGTGACCGTGATCGTGATCATGGTCATGCCCGTGGTGGTGGTGGTGATGGTGATGGTGATGGTCGTGCGTGTGGGCGACCGTGCGCCGCCGCCGCAGATGCGAGCGCAGCACCGTCACGCCGATCCCCACCACGAGCACCCCGGACACGAGGTTCAGCCACGGGTAGAGGGTCTCCGGGAGCACATACTGCGACAGCGCGAGCGTGATGGCACCCAGCGCGAACACGCCGATCGTGTGGGTCAGCGTCACCATGCCGCCGAGGGCGACGGCGTGCCGTGGGCGTCCGCGCGTCCCGACGAGGTAGGCGGCGACCATCGCCTTGCCGTGGCCCGGCGAGAGCGCGTGGACCGCTCCCCAGCCGAACGCCGCCAGCAGCAGCAGGAGCAGCACGCCCTTCCCGGCCGACGCGTCGCCGAAGACCTTGGTGAAGCCGCGATCGGAACGGTTCGACGAGCCGTCGATCTGGTTGGTGCCGTCCGGCGCCGTCAGCGTGCCGGCGCCCGGTGCGCTGTCCAACCGCGCGAAGCGCACGTCCGAAGGGCTCTTCAGGAGGTCCGCCGGATAGACCCGCAGGCCGTTGGTCGGGTCGCCCGCGGGGACGGACGAGCGCACCGCGGTCCCGCGGCCGGGCTGGGCGACGATCGCCTTCCACCCGACGCGTCCCGGGAACGACTCGTCGCGCAGCTCGACCCGCCGCGGGTCCGTCACGCGCGCGGAGAGCGGCAACTCGATCCGCGTCGTGTCCAGCCCGCCCGCGCCCGGAGGGTGCGCGATCGTGGCCCGCCCCGCCGGCCGCAGCGCGAGCCGCTTCCCGTCGACGGTGAGCACGAGCTTGCGCTCGACCTCGGCCTGCTTGCGGACCAGCAGCATGGCGTCGGGGACGTCGCGTTGCTGGAAGGTCGGGATCTCGGCCTCGTCGAGGATGTAGCGCACGTCGACGCGGTCCGACGACACGCTCACGCGCGAGAGGTGGTTGATCGAGAAGTTCCCGAGCGGGTGCGCGGAGGCGACCGCCGGCGCCCCGAGACACACCGCGAGGGCCAGGATCGGGGAGAAGCTCGAAATTCGCATGGTCAGCCAACTCATGCGCAGCACCCCCGCCCGCGGTTCTAAGACTTCTCGCGAGTCGTTCGCAACTACGATCTCTGACACGCGATGACCGTTGCGCCCAAGAGCTCGCCGCTGCAGTTCCGCGACATCGACGACGTCGCGGCCGCGCTGCGTGCCGGGGGTGCCCGCCTGACCACCCCGCGCAGGCTCGTGCTGCAGGCGCTGTTCGCCGCCGAGGACCTCGTCTCCGCCGAGCAGGTCGCCGCCGGCACCCACACCGGGATCACGCTCGACCTGACGTCCGTCTACCGCAATCTGGAACGCCTGGAGGAGCTGGGCGTCGTGCGGCACGTCCACGTGGGCCACGGCCCGAGCGTGTACGGGCTCGTCGGCCAGGGCGAGCGCGAGTTCCTCGTCTGCGAGGGGTGCGGACGGGTGACGTCAGCCGACACCGAGCAGCTGGACCGCGTCCGCGCGGTGATCAAGGCCGAGTTCGGCTACGACGCGCACTTCACCCACTTCCCGATCCACGGCCGCTGCGCGGACTGCGGCTAGGCCGCGGGCACCGCGAGCTCGGCCGCGATCCGCCGCGCCCACGCGCGGATCTCGTCCCAGTCGCGCAGGTCGCGCTGGTCCTCCGGGATCCGCGTCGACAACGAGCGCCCGCCGAACACGACGTGCTCGCGGGCACCGAGCCCGTCGGCGCGCTCGATCGTCCGCGGCGGCTCGGCCCAGTCGTAGTTGATCTTGGCCGGGTCGCCGATCGGCCCGGAGCTGAACACCCACAACGACCGCTCGCGCAGGTCGCCCGCGAAGCGGTCGAGGAACCGGCGGGCCGCGCGGCGCCAGCGGCGCATGTAGACCGCACTGCCGAGGACGACGGCGTCGTAGCCCTCGAGGCTCTCAACCTCCGCCGCCTTCACGCAGTCGACATGAAGGCCGGACTCGCGAAGCGTCGCGGCGATCGCCTCGGCGATCTCCGCCGTCGAACCATGCTTGGAACCGTAGGCGACGAGGACACGTGACATGTCTGCAGCCTCACGCGCGCGGGCCCCGATGTCATCCGGGGAAGTCCGCGCGCGTGGGCGGAGGACTACGGGCGCGGCGGCCTGCCGGCCTCGGCGGCGGGACCTTCACGGCGCCCGCCGCCCCACGACGCGCGGGTCAGCCGTTCCACTTCACGAGCCACGTCGCGCTGCCCCAGCTCGAACGCGTGTCGCGGTCGACGCCTTCGTGCCAGCCCGGGCACACGCAGCCCCAGTTCGAGTTCGTCCAGCCGGCGGCCAGAGGCGTCTCCGGCCGGCCCCAGCTGGAGCGGCCCCAGCTCGAGCGGGTCTCGTCGATGTTGCCGGTGGTGGGGTCGATGAGGTCGTTGGGGACGAGTCCGCTGTTCGCGCCCGACGCGGGCTCCGCGACCGAGATGGCGGCCGAGGCGTTGACCTCGTCGATGGCGCCCGGGACGTCACGGCCGGTGGCCATCAGCGTGGACTTGACCTGATCGGGGGTCCAGTCGGGATGCGCCTGCAGGACCAGCGCCGCGACGCCGGCCACGACGGGCGCGGCCATCGAGGTCCCGCCGATCTGGATGTAGCTGCCGTCGACGATGCACTGCGGGCAGAGCTGCCCGAAGACGCTGCCGGGCGCGAAGGTCGAGACGATGTGCGCGCCCGGGGCGGCGATGTCGGGCTTCGCGAACCCGTCCTGCGTGGTCCCGGCGCTCGACCACGCGGCGTAGGCGTCGTCGCCGCGCGTCGTGGTTCCCTGGTCGTCGACCGCGCCGACCGAGATGACGTACGGGTCGTTGCCCGGCGCGTAGTTGACGGCATCGGCGGCGTGACCCTTGTTGCCGGCGGCGGTGACGACCACGATGCCGTGGAAGTAGGCGGCCTCGACCGCGGCGTCGAGCGGGTCGGTGTGGTAGGACTCGGCCGTCGTCGAGGACACCGACAGGTTGACGACGCGGATGTTGTAGTCCGCCTTGTGATCGACGACGAACTGGAGGCCGTAGATCGCGTCCACGAGCGTGCCTTCGCCGTCGTCGTCGGATGCCTTGATCGCGATCAGGTTCGCGTCCGGCGCGACGCCGACGTAGCGGCCCTTGAGCGGATCGCCGTCCGGGCGCCGGGTGCCGTCGCCGGCGATGATGCCCGCGACGTGGGTGCCGTGGCCGTAGTCGTCGTTGGGCGTCGTGGCCTCCGGGCTCGTCACGACCGAGGCGACCACGCGCGAGTGGCCGTCGGCGTCCGAGAAGTCGACCAGGCCGCCGTTGATGCCCGTGTCGATGACCGCGACGCCGACTCCGGCCCCGGTCGCGCCGGTCGCGCCGTTCCAGACGGTCGGCGCGTACACCGACGCCGGGTAGGCGGTCGCGAGCTGGGTGGGATCGAAGCGGTCGCTCTGCGACTTGAGCGCGGCGTTGGCGCTGATGGACGCGACCCGGGTGTCGTGCGCGAGGCGCTCGCGGGCGCCATCGGTCAGTCGGACGGCCAGGCCGTTGATGATCGGGAGCGTGTCGGCGACATCGCCGTCAACCGCACGTACCGCCGCCTTCCCCGCAGCGAGCGAGACTCCGCTCCGTAGCTGGACGATGTGGGTGGCGGCTGGGGGTGCGGCCTGCGCGGTGCCGGCAAAGATGCCGAACAGGGCGACGACGGCGACGATGAATGTCCTCATGTGCGCGCCGCATCGGCAGCCCCTTATGGCAACTTGAGCCCGATTTCCCGTTAGGTCCCCGTGCTGACCAACTCGTGGTTCAGGGTTGAGAACCGCGCTCGATTCTGGACGAATAAGCGCGGAAGCTGGTGCGTGGATGTTCGCGACGTGAAAACACGGGATTGATGGGCCGTCCGCGCCTTCCCCCGTTTGGGGGAATCGTGCTCTACGGCGCGGTGCTCGCGGCGCTCGCGGTCGCGCTGTTCTTCGGGTTCCTGCACGGCGCCGAGCCGCTGACCGAGCCGCACCTTCCGTGGTGGGCGATCGCGGTCGGCTGGGCCCTCGCCGAGACGTGCGTGGTGCACCTGCATTTCCGCCGCAGCGCGCACTCGTTCTCGCTGGCCGACTTCCCGTTCGTCTTCGGGCTCGCTTTCGCCAGCGGCGACGGATTCCTGCTCGGCGCGCTGCTGGGCGCCGGCGCCGCGTACGCGTTCCGCCGGCTGCCGCCGATCAAGCTGGGCTTCAACCTCGCGCAGCTCGCGCTGGCGGTGTGCGTCGCGTTCGTGATCGTCCGCGCGTTCGCCGAGCCCGCCGACACGCTGGAGCCGGGAACGTGGCTCGCCCTGTACGTCGCCACGCTGGTGACGGGCGCGCTGTCGATCGCCTGCATCGCCGGCGCGATCGCGATCACCGAGGGCGGGATGACGCTCGGCACGCTGCGTCAGATGTTCTCGATGGACCTCGTGTTCACGGCCGCCAACTCCAGCATCGCGATCTCGGCCGCGGTCCTGATCTCCACCGACGCGCGTGCCGCGGTCCTGCTGGTCGTCCCGGCGGCGGTCGTGTTCGGCGTCTATCGCGCGTACGTCACCGAACGCCAGCAGCACGAGAAGCTCGAGTTCCTCTACGAGTCCAACCGGGCCCTCACGCGCTCCCCCGAGGTCGCGGAGGCGATCGACGGCGTGCTGGCGCGCTCGCTCGAGGCGTTCCGCTCGGAGATCGCGGAGGTGGTCCTGTTCAGCGCCGACGGCACGCCGCTGCGGAGCACCTACGGTCCCGGGAGCGAGCGCGTGACGATGGTCGAGGCCGACCGTGGAGCGGCCGAGGAGCTCGCCGCGCTGGTCGACGCCGAGAACCCGGTGGTCTCGCTCACACCTCCGTACGACCCGCCCGGGCTCCGTTCGCATCTGGAGCAGCGCGGGATCCGCAACGCGATGGTCGCGATGCTGCCCGGCGAGAGCCGCCTGATCGGGATCATCATGCTCGCGAACCGCTTCGGGCTCGAGCGCGGGTACGGCGGGGAGGATCGGCGGCTGCTCGAGGTGCTCGCCAACAACGCCAGCGTCGCGCTGCAGTACGACCGGCTGGAGCAGGCCGTGACCACGCTGCGCACCCTCCAGGAGGAGCTCCATCACCAGGCCTACCACGACCCGCTCACCGGTCTGCCGAACCGGCTGATGTTCATGGAGCGACTGCGCGCCGAGCTCGCGGACGAGACCGCCACGCTCGGGGCGCTGTTCATCGACGTCGACGACTTCAAGATCGTCAACGACACGCTCGGGCACGCCGTCGGCGACGCGCTGCTCGTCGCCGTCGCGGGGCGGCTCCGGCATTCCGTGCGCCCCCAGGACATCGTCGCCCGGCTGGGCGGCGACGAGTTCGCGGTCCTGCTGCCGGGCGTCGAGGACCCCGTCGCGGAGCTCGGGGCCGTGGCCACGCGCGTGCTGAGCGGATTCGAGCCGCCGGTGCACGCCGCGGGCGAGCTGGTGCCGGTCCACCTCAGCGTCGGCATCGCCGACAGCCGCGGGACGAGCGATCCCGACGAACTGATCCGCGAGGCCGACCTCGCCATGTACCAGGCCAAGACGTCGGGCAAGGGCCGCTTCGCGTTCTTCGACCCGCCGATGGCCGCCGCGATGCTCCGCCGCCATGACTTGAAGAAGGAGCTCGCCGAGGCGATCGAGCGTCGCGAGATCGTCGTCGAGTACCAGCCGATCGTCGACCTCGAGACCGGGCGCATCAGCGCCGGCGAGGCGCTGGTGCGCTGGGAGCATCCCGTCCGTGGCCGGATCGCCCCCGCGGAGTTCATCCCGCTCGCTGAGGAGTCCGGCCTGATCCGGGCGCTGGGCCGCCACGTGCTCGAGCAGACATGCCGGCAGGCGCAGCGCTGGGAGGCCGTGGCGCCGGACGACCCGCCGCTGCGCCTTCACGTCAACCTGTCAGCGGCCGAGCTGCGCGATCCGAATCTGCTCGCCGACGTCCAGGCGGTGCTCAACGAGTACGGCGTGCGACCCGGTCGCCTCGCGCTGGAGATCACGGAGACCGAGTTGCTCGACGACGCCGTCGCGAGCGCCGCCCGGTTCGGCGAGCTGCGGGCGCTCGGCATCCGCATCGCGCTCGACGACTTCGGCACGGGCTACTCCTCGCTCAGCTACCTGCACTCGCTGCCGCTCGACAGCCTCAAGATCGCGAAGCCGTTCGTCGACGGGCTCGCGGGCGACAGCCACGACGCGAGCTTCATCGGGGTGATCGTGGAGCTCGCGCGCAAGCTGGGACTGGAGGTGATCGCCGAAGGCATCGAGACCCGCGCGCAGCTCGACGCGCTGCGCGACCTCGGCGTCGAGCTCGGCCAAGGCTTCCTGATCGGCCGCCCCGCCGCCGCCGGGACCGGGCGGTTCCGCCGCCAGATGCCGGCCGGGTTCAGCGTCCGCCAGGACGCCGGGCTCACGTAGTGGCATCACGTGATCAGGCGTTGCCGGAACGCGACGGCGACTGAGCCGGCGCGATCCTTCGTCCCGAGCTTGCGGTAGATGTGATCGAAGTGCGACCTGACGGTCGCCACGGCGATCGTCAGGTGCGTGGCGATCTCCGGCGCGGAGAGCCCTTCGGCCGCGAGCTGCAGGATCTCGAGCTCGCGAGGACTCAGGACGCGCCCGACACGTGATCGCATCCCCCGCGGGTGGAACGCGCCGCGCGCTGTCAGGACGCGCGCCGCGCCGCGTGCGACGGCGATCCGGTGCGCGAGCTCGCCGGCCCGGTCCGCCGGCCACGCAAGGACCGTGCGCGGGAGTGGCAGCGCCGGGTCCAGTGGCAGCTTGACGACCTTCGACCCGAGGCTGGCGGCGGGCACGAAGTCAGCCATCGCGATCCCGATGCCCTGGCCCTGCGCGACGGCGGCGATCAGGTCCTCAGGAGCGGTCCCGACGGCGCCGCGCACTTGACGGAACCGGTAGCCGTTGTCGGCGAGTCGCGCGGCCCAGGTGTCGAACGTGGCAGGACCGAGCAGACGCGACGGCATGATCAGCACAGCGTCGGCGACGTCGCCCGGCGTGATCGCTCCGCGCCCTGCCAGCCGAAGGTCCGCGCGCACGAAGGCCATCATCGGCGCCCCGACGGACAGCAGCTCCGACCCGATCCCCGGCTCCGCGTGCGAGACCCGCACCACGCCGAGGTCGAGATGCCCGCCTCGGAGCCGCGCGAGTTGCTCGCCGCTGTGCCCGTGCATGACCTCGATCTCGAGCGTCGGCTCGAGCTCGCGCATCGTCGTCAACAGATCGTGGAGGACCTCGATGCCGAGCGAAGGCAGGAAGCCGAGGCGCACCGAGCGCGGATGCCATGTCGACGACATGTCGGCAACCGGACCACCGAGTGTCATCACATCATTCATTTGCCCTACACGGTACCCCGCATCTTTGCCCACTCCTCTTTAGCCCTCCGCATCGTGGCCCGATGCCGGGGAGCGTCTCCACCAAACCCACAAGGAGGATCTCAATGCGCCTTCCCGTGCGCACGAAGTTGTTCGGCGCCTTTGGCGTCGTGCTGGCCCTGATGGTCGTCGTCGGTGCACTCGGGGTTCAGAGCGTCACCAAGGTCAGCGACAAGTCGGAGGGCATGTATCGAAACTCCGTGACGGCGCTGGCGCATCTCGGGGTGGCGCGCGCGAAGCTCAACGAGAACCGCGCGTTCACCAACAACCACCTGCTCGAGGTGGACGTCTCGGCCAAGACCGAGCTCGAGGCGAAGCTCAAAGCCAACGACGAGCTGATCGCGGCCGAGCTCGCCGCGGTCCGCCCGACGCTCCAGACCGCGGCGGGAAAATCATCGTTTACGTCCCTCCTCGATCACCTGGAGGCGTATCGGGTGGCACGCCAACAGGTGCTCGACATCTCGCGCGGCGGTCGCCGTGACGCCGCGTACGGCGTCAACAAGGAGCGGGTGCTGCCCGCGGTCGGGCTGGTCGTGTCCGACTTCGAGAAGCTCTACGACTCCAAGGTCGACCTGGCCCGCTCCGAACAGGCCGCGATCGAGCAGACGTCGGCGTCGAGTCGCACCACCGCGATCGTGCTCATCCTGATCGCGTTGGGCCTCGGGTTCGGCGTCGCCTTCTGGATCGCCCGGTCGATCACGGGCGGCGTCCTGCAGATGCTGCGCGCGGCGCAAGGGATCGCCGACGGCGACGTCGAACAGGACGTCCGGATCACGAGCCGCGACGAGCTCGGTGACACGGGCGTCGCGTTCGCCCGCATGATCGAGTACCTGAAGGAGATGGCCGGCGTGGCGGACCGCGTCGCCGCCGCGGACCTGACGGTCGAGGTCCGGCCGCGCTCGGACCGGGACCTGCTCGGCAACTCGTTCGCGCGCCTGGTCCGCGACCTCAACGCGATCATCCAGCAGGTCGGGCGCCAGGCCGCCGCGGTGTCGGTGACATCGCAGCAGATGGCGTCGACCTCGGAGGAGACGGGCCGCGCGGTGGGTGAGATCGCGTCCGCGATCTCCGATGTCGCCCAGGGTGCGGAGCGCCAGGTGCGCATGGTCGAGTCGACGCGCGAGGCGGTCCAGGAGGCGGCGCGAGTAGCGGTCGCCAGCGCCGACACCGCGGCGGCGACCACCGCCGCCGCCGAGCAGGCGATGGGCGTTGCGCGCGAAGGCGTCGAGGCGGCGCAGCACGCGTCCGACGCGATCCGGCACGTGGCCGAGTCGTCGGCGCAGGTCGGAGCGGCGATCGAGCATCTCTCGGCCCGGTCCGAGCAGATCGGCGGCATCGTCGGCACGATCACCGGGATCGCCGAGCAGACCAACCTGCTCGCATTGAACGCCGCGATCGAGGCCGCCCGCGCCGGCGAGCAGGGCCGCGGGTTCGCCGTCGTGGCCGAGGAGGTGCGCAAGCTCGCCGAGGACTCCCAGTCCGCCGCGGCCGAGATCGCCGCCCTGATCGGCGACATGCAGAGCGAGACGCAGCGGGTCGTCGGCGTGGTCTCCGACGGCGCGCAACGCACCGCCGACGGGGTCGTGATCGTCGAGCAGACGCGCACGGCGTTCGAGCAGATCGGGGTTGCCGTCGAAGACATGACGACCCGTGTCGCCGAGATCGCGTCGGCCGTCGCGCAGATCAACGTCGATGCCGGCCGCGCCGAGGCCGACATCGTCGAGGTGGCGTCGGTCGCCGAGGAGTCCTCGGCGTCCACCGAGCAGGTGTCGGCCTCCACCCAGCAGACCAGCGCCTCGACGCAGGAGATCGCGGCGTCGGCACAGTCGCTGGCCGGGACGGCGGAGGAGCTCGACCGGCTCGTCGGGCGCTTCACGACCGCGGCGACCGCCTGACGCGCACCTGACATGTCGGCACCATGACATCTATGGGAGAGCGACGCCTGATCGCTCTCCCAGTCGACCGCATTGTGGCGCGAGGGCGCTAGGGTGGCGGTCGTGCGTGGGCCCCTACGCGTCCTGGTTGCGGACGACCATCCCCTCTTCCTCTTCGCGCTCGCCCACAGCGTCTCTCGCCGCGACGAGCTCGAGGTCGTCGCTCGCGCGGCGTCGGGCGGCGAGGCGATCGACGCCCTGCTCGCGCACCGGCCGGACCTCGCCGTGCTCGACGTGCAGATGGCCGACATCGAAGGGCTCGCCGTCCTGCGCGCCGCGACGGCCGCCGGACTGGCCGTCCGCGTGTTGTTCATCTCCGGGGCGATCGAGCCCGCGATCGCCTACGAGCTGCTGGAGGCGGGCGCCGCGGGCATCGTCTCCAAGGCGGCCACGCCCGAGGAGATCGGCGACGCGCTGGTCCGCATCGCGGCGGGTGAGACCGTGCTGGGGTCCGACGTGCAGCACATCGTCGTGAGCGCCATCCGTGGCCGCCGCGACGGCGATCGACCACGGCTCAGCGGCCGCGAGGCCGACGTGTTGCATCGCATCGCCAGGGGGCTCAGCGGCCCGGAGATCGCGGCCGAGCTGCGGCTGAGCCTGTCCACCGTCAAGACCCATCAGCGGCGGCTCTACGAGCGCCTCGGTGTGTCCGACCGCGCCGCGGCCGTCAGCGAGGCCATGCGCCGCGGGCTGATCGAGTAGATGCGATCGGCGGTGTCAGCTCGACGCCGGCGTCTCGATCACCGCGAGCCGGGTGCCGTCCTTGGCGATGACGGCATCGGCGAGCAGCCGGCGCACGACCCGGTACACGGGCGGTGGGTCGAGGCCGAGCGTCCGGCTGAGCTCCGCCACGGTGATGCCGGGCCGCTCGGCGATCAGGGCGATGACACGGTCGCGCCGCTCGGCGCCTGCCGCTCGCGTGCCACCCGGTCTCGCGCGCACGCGCGCCGCGCCCGGCCGCGCAGGATCAGGATGCGGCATGATCGCGGGGACCGGGAGCCCGAGGCGCGTGGCAGTGTCACGCAGCTCCTCGTATTCGGTGATCAGCGGTGCCAGCTCGTCGAGACGGGTAACGATGCGTGCCTCGAACGAGCGCAACTCGTCAAGCGCCGACACGATGGTCCTTTCCATTGATCGGAAACGTCAATGAGTGTTACCACACCTGCGGCGAGACGGACTGACCGAGCGCTTCCGTGGACGCCGTCAAGCTTCGCTCATTCGTTGTCCTGGCCGAGGAACTGCACTTCTCGCGCGCCGCCGCCCGTCTCGGCATCTCCCAGTCAACCCTGAGCCTTCGCCTTCGCAGCCTCGAGACCGAGCTCGACGCCCGCCTGTTCGACCGCTCGACCCGCCGCGTGACGCTGACCGAGGCCGGCTCCCGGCTCCTCGCCGATGCCCCGACCGCGCTGGCGGTGATCGCCGAGACCGCCGCCGCCGTCCACGCGACCGCCGACGAGGGCGACCGCATCCGCCTGGGATGCTCCCCCGCCGCCCGCCAGTCCGTGGTTCGTCACATCGTCCGCCGCTACCGCGGCGACGCGCCCACAGCTCGCGTGCGCCTGTATGAGAGCGCGTCGGGCGAGCTGCTGCGCTGGCTCTGGCAGGGCCGCCTGGACGCGTGCGTGAGCTACTGCACCGTCACGCCGCAAGGACTGCGATCCGAGCCCCTGGCGCAGCTCCAACCGTTGGTCGCGCTCCCCGCGGCCGATCCGCGCGCGCAGCTCGAATCCGTGCTGTTGGCCGACCTGTCGGACCTCCCGCTGGTCCTGTTCGCCGACGCCGACTCGGACGGCTACAACGCCACGGCCGTCGCGGCCTGCGAGGCGGCGGGCTTCACCCCCCGCACGATCGGCATCCCCCGCGCCCGCGCCGCCTTCGAGTTCTGCACGAGCGGCGGCTTCACCTTCGTCCCCTCGGGCGCGCTCCGGGACTGGCCCGACACCATCGCGCTGGTCCCGCTTGCCGGCCCGGCGCCGGTGCTCTCGTTCGATCTCGTCTGGCATGCGTCTCGCGAAGCCGTCGTCGCTCCGCTGCTGGCGGCCGCGCGCGCTGAGCACCGCGACCGCTCGTGAGCGCCGATCTTACCCCGCAGGACGTCAACCCACGGTGACACGTCGCCTGGAGTTCGATGACATGACATCGACTGGTGCCTACGGCCGCTAAGTCAGCGTGTCCCGAACGAGACGTGAGATTTGACTGATGTGAGTTGCTCCTGCTAGAGATGGTCGGTGACCGCCACCTGGATTCCTGCAGATCCCAAGCCTCTCAGCCGGTGGGAGGTCGCGAAGCGGTTCGTATGGCCGACGCTCCGCGTCAACTGGGCACTGGTGCTCGGTCTGCTGGTGCTCAGCGTCGCCTTGAGCGTGGTGCCGGCGCTCAAGACGGAGGTCGAGTCCGCCGTCATCAATGAGATCAACGACAACCTCGGCAAGGGTGGGAGCTTCACCGACGCGCTGCACTCTCCGGTTGAGCAGCTGTCGACGGACGAGGGCGGGATAGAGGGATTCGTCCTGCGCATCGCGTCGACGTTCTTCTCGGACGCGACGCTTTTACAGGCGGCGGTGAGCTACGGGATCATCACCGTCCTCGCGGCATTTCTCGTCTATCTGAGCACGGTATTCCGAGCTCGCCTCGAGCGGGACTTCTTCACGGAGCTGAGGAGTCGAGCGATGGAGACGCTGATGGATCCCTCGGCCTCCGCTTTGCCGCTGCAGGAAGGCGACGAGAAGGGCATCACGGTCCAGCAGGGAGCGGTCAACGTCGCCGGCGCCTACACCGGGATGCTCGAGGTCGTCCAGTACGCGTTCGCCCTTGTCGTGACGACGCTGCTGTTGCTCTCGCGAGATGTACGCCTTGCTGCCGCGATCGTGATCGTCGTGGTGCTGCAGACGCTGCTGACGTACATCAAGACCCGACGCCTGCAAGAGGACCGTCGCCAGTTGGAGCAGGAGCGCGACCTGGTGGTCCGGCGCAGCGACGACATCATCGAGAACCGTGACTTCATCGCGGCTCACGAGCAACGCCAGCGGTTCCATGACGTCCTTCAACAGCTCGCGACGACGTACGGAAAGATCGAGCAGCGCCTCTCTCGGCGCGACCAGGCGTACCGCGGCGTCACCGGCGTTCTGGGCGACGCCGGGCGGCTCGCGATCCTGTTCGTCGCACTCGCGATCGCGACCGGGGCGGTCGGTGATCCTGGCGATGTCAGCAATATCGGCGACGCCTACTTCCTGATCGCCATCTACGTTCGGATGCTCAATCCGACGCAGGGCATTCTCGGCGTCTGGGATGGCTACCGTCGCCAGCGCGACGTCTCGGAGCGCTTCCGCGCGCTGCTGGCGGCTCGCGATGAGCTCCCGCAGTCCCCGCCTGCGCCGAAGCCGGACGTCGAGCCGGTCGCGGCGACGGGACCGGCCGCGCGGTTCGAGGACGTTCGCTACGCGTACCAGACCGCGAACGGGCCCAAGACCGCGCTGGACGGGTGCAGCTTCGAGATCCCGCGAGGGCAGACGACCTTGATCGTCGGCCGCTCGGGCAGCGGGAAGACGACACTCGCGCGGATGCTGCTCGGGTTCCTGCATCCGGATGGCGGTGCTGTCCAGGTCCTCGGGCAGGAACTGGGGGCGTGGAACCACCCGGAGCTGCTCAGGGAGATGAGCTATCTGCCGCAAGCGGACTATGTCATCGAGGACACGGTCAGAGTGAACCTCTTCGCGCCCGACAAGGACGATCACGAGCTCTCGCAGGCATTGAGCACCGTCGAGGTCGACGCGGCGCTCGAGTCCGACGCGACCAGGCTCTCAACCGGCGAGCAACAGCGCGTCGGGCTGGCGCGGCTGCTGCTGGACGACGCCGAGCTCGTGCTCATGGACGAGCCGTTGTCCGGCGTGGACGCGTTCACCTTCGCCGAGCTCAGCTCGAAGCTCGCCGCCTACCTCGCGGATGAGCGCCGGACCTGCGTCGTGATCAGCCACCGGCTCTCGTTCATCTCGCAGGCCGAGCACGTCGTGCTCCTCGAGGCCGGTAGGGTCATCGAAGAAGGGGCGACGGGGGAACTCCTCGCCGATCCGAACAGCCGGCTCTCCGGGCTCCTCGCCGCGGCCCGCAGTGAGCTAGGACGGTAGGGCGCGCCGGCGTTCGGCTCCGCTCATCGCGCAGTGACAGCTGTCACCCGTCGGCGCGCTTGAAGTGCAGCAGGCCCAGTTCGGTCGGGAACACCGAGTCGTCCGAACCCTCATTGCGGCCGGCGCTCTCAGCCGCGATCGCCAACGCCTGATCCAGCGTCTTGGCCATCAACTTGTTCAACTTGCGAAACGCCTTCTCGTCCAGCTCCAACGGCGTCCGCGAGAGCACCACGTCCGGATCGTCGAGCTTGCCCGCATCGGCCGCCGTGCCGAGATCGGCGACCAGATCGGCGATCGTCTCGCCCGCCAACTCACGCCGCAACCCCGACGGGAGCGTGCGCCACTGCCCCTCATCCAGGTTCGGGCGAGCCGTCGCCTTATAGAAATGCTGCAACGCGCCACGGCGCGGCTCCGTCCGGACAAGCTCGACACAGTCGTAGTCGCGCAACATCCGCACGTGATAGGAGACAACCCCCAGCGGAGCGCCCAGCTCCACCGCGAGGTCCCCGGGACTGGCCACACGCTCACCGAGCCGCTGCAAGATACGCGCGCGCAACGGATGAGCGAGAGCCTTCGCGATGCGTGCCTCCGAGGTTTCCCCCGCAGGACGCTGTCCATTACTGGATGAGGTAGGTGAAATGGTGGGCGCGGTCATAACGCAAAGTTACTGGATCGATCGACCAGTCCCTAGCAACTGTTCCGCGACGGCGACGAACTCCGTGATGTCGAACGGCTTGGACACGTAGGTGGCGGCGCCGTGCGCCAGCGCACGGCTCCGGGCTGCGGGGTCCGCCTGACCACTGAGCACGATGATCGGGATGGCGCGGGTCACCGGGTCCGCCTGCAGCGCGATCGTGACCTCCTCGCCGGTCATGTCGGGCGAGCACCTCGTCGCCGCCGATGTCGGGGAGGTGCAGGTCGAGCACGATCACCTCGAGGACCACCGTCTCGCCGGCCGCGAGCTCGATCCAGAACGTGCTGCCGACCCCGGCGCGCTCGCGGCGCCGATCGCGCCATCCATGGCCTCCACCAGGTTGCGCGAGAGCGCGAGTCCGAGCCCGCTGCCCTCGATTCCCGACGCTCCCGCGTCGAGACGTTCGAACGCGACGAACGCGCGGTCCAGATCGGCCGGGTAGATCCCGCGGCCCGTGTCGGCGACGCTCACACGTACGCGCTCGCCCGCGCCCCTGCCGACGGTGATCTCCACCGAACCGCCCGGGTGGTTGTACTTGATCGCATTCCCGTCCGCGACCTTACAGCCAGCATTTGGCTGGTCAAGCCCGCGGGCGGCCGGAATCTGGCACGGCGTAGGCTCGAGTCTGCATGACCGAGCCCCTCGAAGAGATCGTCGAGCGCTTTCGGCGAAGCGAGCGGCGAGCCCAGTTGCTCGCCGACGTGTCGCTGACGCTCAACGCGAGCGTCGACGACCTCGACCGCGCGCTCGAGCTGGCTGCCCAGCAGATCTCGGACGCGATCGGCGACACGTGCTCGATCTACCTGCTCTCCGACGACGGCCAATGGCTCGACTGCGTCGCACAGGCCATCCGCGATCCCGTTCAGCGGTCGCTCGGCGAACGCGTCGGCATCCGTCACCAGCGGTTCCACATCGAGGGGAACCAGCTTGGTGACGTGATCCGCCGCGATGCCACGCACTTCTCGCCGACGATGCCGGGCGACGTCCGCGACATCGTCGGCCCCGAGCACGACGATCTGGTGGTGCTGCGGGCGTTCAGCAACATCATGGCGCCGCTCCGCGCCCGTGCCCGCGTGATCGGGCTGGTGAGCATCACGCGCACCGTCCCGGGCGCGGCCGCCTACACGGAGGAAGACCGCGAGTTCCTCGAGCAGCTCGCGCCACGCGTCGCGGTCGCCATCGACGCCGCCCAGCTCTACCGCACCGCGCAGGACGCGATCGCGGCGCGGACGCTGAGCGAGCAGCGGCTGCGCGCGATGTTCAACTCGACGCGGGTCGGGATCGTCGCGCGCGACGGTGACGGGCGCGTGGTGGAGTGCAACCGCGCCTACGCGGCGATGCTCGGGTACCAGCCCGACGAGCTGATCGGGTCCGACTACGCCGAACTCAGCGACCCCGCGGAGTTCGAGGCGCACCGGCGTCGCTACCGCGAGTCGTTCGCCGCCGGTGACCAGGACCTGGAGTTCGAGCACACCTACGTGCGACGAGACGGCAGCATGTTGCATGCCCGTGTCACCGCGTCGCTCGTCCGCGACATCGAAGGGCGGCCGTTGTACTCCCTCGCGCTGGTCGAGGACGTCAGCGAGCGCCACCGGCTCGAGCAGCAGCTCGTGCAGTCGCAGAAGATGGAGGCCGTCGGCCGGCTCGCCGGCGGCATCGCGCACGATTTCAACAACGTCCTCACGGCGATCCTCGGCTTCAGCGACGTCGTCGCGACGACCATCGGCGCGGAGCACCCGGCGCAGACGGCGACCGCCGAGATCCGCGTCGCCGCCGAGCGGGCCAACGCCCTCACCCGGCAGCTGCTGACGTTCAGCCGCCACCAGGTCCTCGAGCGCGAGGCGATCGAGCCCAACGAGGTCATCGAAGGACTGGCGCCGATGCTGCACCGGCTGCTGGGCGACGATGTCAGCCTCGAGCTCGCGCTCGAGCCCACGGCCGGCACGGTGGTCGCCAACCGCGGCCAGCTGGAGCAGGTGATCGTCAACCTCGCGGTCAATGCGCGCGACGCCATGCCCGGCGGCGGGCGACTCACGATCGCCACGGCATCGATCGACGCCGATTCCGCGCGCGCCCGCTTGGACCTCGAACCTGGCCCGCTGGTCGTGATCGCCGTGACCGACACCGGCCACGGGATGGACGCCGCGACCCAGCAGCGCATCTTCGAGCCGTTCTTCACGACGAAGCCGATCGGCGCCGGGAGCGGACTCGGGCTCGCCGTGGCCTATGGCATCGTCACGCAGAACGACGGCGCGCTCTCGGTCTACTCCGAGCCCGGGCACGGGAGCACCTTCCGGATTCACCTCCCGCGCAGCGCGCCCACCGGCGCCGCCGCGCCGCCCGATCGCGATGCGGCGGTCCGACAGGCCGACGAAGGTGGCAGCGAGACGATCCTGATCGCCGAGGACGACCGGGCCATCCGCACGCTGATCCAGCTGGTGCTCGAAGAGGACGGATACACCGTGCTGAGCGCCGCGACCCCGGCCGACGCGCTCGAGCTCGCGCAACGCCACCCGGTCGCGATCGACCTGATCGTGACCGACATGATCATGCCCGGCATGAGCGGCCCCGAGCTCGCCGAGCGCATCCGCGAGCACCGCCCAGCGATCGGGGTGCTCTTCACGTCGGGCTACAGCAATGCCGAGCTCGTTCGCCGCGGCCTCCCCCACGACGTGCCGTTCATCGAGAAGCCGTTCACTCCGGAAGGACTCAAGCGCACCATCCGCGGCGTCCTGCGTGCCGCACCGACCCGTCGGCAGGAGCCCGGGCTCCCTACTTGACCGTGAAGCGACTGACGAGTCGTTCGAGCTCGCCCGCGGTGCCCGCGAGTTGCTGCGCCGAGGCGGCGATCTCCTCCGCCGAGGCCGACGTCTCCTGCGTCGAGGCCGACACCTGCTCCGCGCTGGCGGACGAACGCTCGGCGACGGCTTCGACCTCTGCGATGGTCGCCTGCATCTCCGCGGAGCCCTCGGAGATGTTGCGCACGGCGACCACGATCCGGTCGACACGCTCGGTCATGTCGTCGATGGAGCGGCCGATCAGCTCGAATGCGTCGCCGGTGCGCTCGACGACGGCGGCGCCGTCGCGCGTGCGCTGCGCACCGTCCTCGACGACGGCGACGGCGTGGGCGGTGTCGCTGCCGATCTCGTGCACGAGCGTCTCGATCGACGCGGCCGCCTGCTGGCTCTCCTCGGCGAGCTTGCGGACCTCCTCGGCGACGACGGCGAAGCCCTTGCCCTGCTCCCCGGCGCGGGCGGCCTCGATCGCGGCATTCAAGGCCAGCAGGTTGGTCTGCTCGGCGATGCCGGTGATCGTCGACACGATTCCGCCGATCTGCTC
Organism: Solirubrobacter soli DSM 22325; assembly: GCF_000423665.1. Classification (GTDB taxonomy): domain Bacteria; phylum Actinomycetota; class Thermoleophilia; order Solirubrobacterales; family Solirubrobacteraceae; genus Solirubrobacter; species Solirubrobacter soli. The sequence goes on from NZ_KE384074.1 coordinate 337,648, forward strand.
GGACTTGGCGGCCAGCGCCTGGATCGCGGTGGCGATCGACTCCGCCGAGGCGCGCACGGCGTTCATCGCCTCGCCCGCTTGAGCCGCGGCCTCGACGCCCTGTTGCGCGGTCTCACGCGTCCGCTCGGCGGCCGCGGTCGTCTCGCGGGCGTTGGCGGCGGACTCTTCGACGGCGGCTGCCATCACCTCCGACGCGGCCCGCGCGCTGGCCACGACGCGCACCTGCTGCTCGGAGCCCTGCGCGACGTCGCCGACCGCCTGGGCGATCTCGCCGACCGCGCGGCCGGCCTCGTCGGACGTCGATGCCATCTCGTGCGAGGAGGCCGACAACGACCCGGCCACGGAATCGACCTTGCCCACCAGCTCGCGCAGGTTGGCCACCATCGTCGCGAACGCGTTGCCCAACTGGTCGCGCCCGGATTTCGGCTGCACCTGGACCGTGAGGTCGCCGGCGGCCACGCGGCCGGCGTCACCGGCGATCCCGCGAAGCGAGTCCCTCATCCGCTCGAACGCGCGCGCGGTGTCGCCGAGCTCGTCACGTCCACGCACATCCAGCGGGTGATCGAGGTCGCCCTCGGCGATCGCCTCGGCCGCGCCCAGGATGGCCTTCATCCGCACGACGAGGTTGCGTGCCAGCAGGAACGCGACCGCCGCGGCGATCAGGAGTGACAGGGCGCCGATCAGCAACAGCAGCGTCCTCGCGTCGTCGTGGCTCTTCTTGAACGCCGACCCGGCCGCCTTCTGGTCGGCGATCGCCGCCTCGCGCAGCTTGGACGCGGAATCGAGGGCGCGACCGTAGGGCTCGAGCTCGCCATTGAGCGTGATCTCGATCGCGCCTTCGCTGCGCGCGTCGCCCGCCGCCCGGGTCAGCTCCCACGCGCGCTCGTCGAGCTTCATGAAGTCCGCGACCGCCGCGTTGAGCGTCTCGAGCTGGGCACGCTCCTCCTTCGTGCTGACCTGGGTCCCGAGCTTCTTCAGCGTCTCGCCCAAGCCTGCGCGAGACGCCTCGAAGAGCTTGCGTTGCTCGGCGTGGTTGCCGAGCACGTACGCCGTCTGGAAGCCGTACATGTCGGCCAGGTTGAAGCGGACATCGGCGGCGGTCAGCTGCGTCGGCGTCGTCTGCTGAACGATTCGGTCGTTTCGGCGCGTCATCTCGGTCATCCCGCGCTGCGCGACGAGGCTCCCGACGGCGAGCAAGATGATGAGCACGCCGAAGCCGGCCGTGAGCTTGAGGAGGATCGGGAAGCGTTTCATGTCCAGTTCGGATCGCGGGATCGGTCCTCCGGTCGATCGGCACCCGTGGAACCGACCCGGCGCGATTTCACCCGGGTGAACTTCGGACGTGCGACGGCCGTGTGCTCAGACAGCGGTGCGGCCGCCGTCGGTGGCGAGGATCGCGCCGGTCATGTAGCTCGCCCGCGGTGAGGCGGCGAACGCGATGACGCGGGCGATCTCGGCCGGATCGGCGGCGCGCTGGAGCGGGACCGTCGAGCTGACGCTGCCTATGCCGTCGGCGCCCATGATCGCGGTCGTTCCCTCGGTCGTGGTCGGCCCGGGCGAGACGGCGTTGACACGGATGTTCTGGGCCGCGAACTCGGCCGCCCAGGTTCGGGTGAGCCCGACGACGGCGGCCTTGGAGGCGCCGTAGGCGGCCGCTCCCGGCATGCCGAACTCGGCGGCCATCGTCGTGACGTTGACGATGCTGCCGGACCCGCGCGCGGCCATCCTGGGCGCGAGCGCGGCGGTCAGGAAGAACGTGCCGCGCACGTTGACGTCGAAGAGCGCTTCGAACGTCTCGACGGCCTGGTCAGTCGTCGGGACGAAGTCGAAGATCCCGGCGTTGTTGACGAGGATGTCGGCCTCGGCGGCCTCGGCGGCGAGGTTGCCCACCGAGTCGAGGTCGCCGAGGTCGGCGGCGACGAACCGCGCGCGGCCGCCCTCCGCCTCGATCGCCGCGACGGTCTCGGCGCCGCGGCTCGCGTCGCGGCCGGAGACGATCACGGTCGCCCCGTCGCGGGCGAGCTCCAGCGCCGTCGCGCGGCCGATACCTGACGTGGCGCCTGTGACGAGCGCGGTCTTGCCCTGGAGTTCCATGAACTCTCCTAGATAGAACGGTCGGTCTATAGATGGACCGTAGCAGATAGACCGATCGGTCTACACTGGGTGTTGTGACCGACCGCCCCGCTCCCCGCGATCGCCTCCTCGAGGCCGCAGACGAGCTCTTCTACTCCGAGGGCGTGTGCACGGTCGGCGTCGATCGCGTCCTCAAACAGGCCGACGTCGCGCGCGCCTCGCTCTACACCACGTTCGGGTCCAAGGAGGAGCTCGTCCGCGCCTACCTCCAGCGTCGCAGCGACCGCTGGCAGGCGCTCGTCGCCGAGGTCCTCCCCTCGCGCTGGGACACGCCGCGCGACCGCATCCTCGGCGTCTTCGAGCTGTTGACCGAGTGGTTCGAGGCTCCCGGCTACAACGGCTGCCCGTTCATCAACGCGAGCGCCGAGGCGTCCGCGAGCGCGGCCGTGGAGGAGGTGCGCGACGCCCACCGGGCATGGGTGCGCGAGCTGTTCAGCGGCCTCGGCCGCGAGGCCGGAGCGAAGGATCCGCGCGCGCTGTCCGACCAGCTGGTGCTGCTCTACGACGGCTCGATGGTGGGCGCACAGCTGGATCACAGCGCCGCCCCGGGCATCGCGGCCCGTGCGGCCGCGGGCGCCCTGGTCGACGCGGCGCTGTAGCCGTCACCGCCGTCGCGGACCCTCATTCCGGCACCGAGGAGTGCGGACCAGGGCATCCGACGGGTGCGAGGCAGGGTGGTCGAAGGGACCATATCTCGTTGTACGAACAACGAGACTGCCCGACAGGAGATCCGCCATGACCACCGCGACGACCCATATCGAGGAGCCATCGTCAGCGGCCGCCGCAGTCCCTGGTCGCCCGCCGGACCGTGACGTGAATCGCCCCGATCCACGCCGCTGGAAGGCGCTTGCGGTCGTCCTGGCCGCGGGGTTCATGACCCTCCTGGACGTCTCGATCGTCAACGTCGCGTTGCCGAGCATCGAGCAGAGCCTGCACGCGCAGCAGCACGCGTTGCAGTGGATCGTCGCGGGCTACGCGCTCGCACTGGGGCTGATGCTCGTGCCGGCGGGCCGCTTCGGCGACGCGCACGGCCGCAGGCCCGTGTTCATGGCCGGCGTGGCGCTCTTCGTCGTCGCGAGCGTGGCGTCCGCGTTGGCGCCCACGACGCTGTGGCTCGTGTCGATGCGACTCGTCCAGGGGTTCGCCGGCGGCCTGATCAGCCCGCAGATCTCGGGCCTCATCCAGAGTCTGTTCCGGGGCGAGGAGCGCGGCAAGGCGTTCGGCCTCTTCGGCTCGGTGATCGCCGTGTCGACCGCTGTCGGCCCGCTGGTCGGCGGCGCATTGATCGAGCTGTTCGGCGTTCATGACGGCTGGCGGGCGGTCTTCTTCGTCAATCTGCCGATCGGCGCCGCGATCCTCCTGTCCGCTCGCCGCTACCTGCCGGCGCCGACCACGGCCGAGCGTCAGCCCCAGTCGCTCGACCCGCTCGGCGTGGTCCTGCTGGGCGCCGCGGTCGTGTCCATCCTCGTCCCGTTCATCGAGCAGCGCGCCTGGCACAGCCCGTTCCGCGTCGCCCTGTTGCCGCTGGGTGTCGTCCTGCTGCTTGTGTGGGTGCTGCACGAGCGCCGCTTCGCCCGGACACACGAGCCGCTCGTGTCGCTCGAGCTGTTCCGGATCCGCTCCTACGTGCTCGGCGCGCCGGTGGGCCTCCTGTACTTCGGAGGGTTCATCGCGGTGTTCTTCATCCTCACCCAGTACCTGCAGCTTGGGCTCGGCTACCCGGCGTGGAAGTCGGGCCTGTCCGCCACGCCATTCGCCATCGGCGGCGCGCTCGTCGCCTCCGCGGGCAGCCGCCAGGTGCTGCGCCGCGGCCCGAAGCTCGTGGCCTTCGGCCTGGCAACGTTCCTGGTCGGGATGGCCGGCGTCTGGCTGGCCGTCGGGGCCCATCCCGGGGACGACGTCGCCGTGTGGATGGCGCTGCCGCTGCTGATCGCCGGTCTCGGCGGCGGGCTCGTGATCTCGCCCAACCTGACCCTGACGCTCTCCCGGGTCCCGGTCGAGCGCGCCGGAAGTGCCGGCGGCCTGCTCCAGACCGGTCAGCGAATCGGCTCAGCCGCCGGCATCGCGATCACCGGCAGCATCTTCTACAACCAGCTCGCGTCATCGCACGGCGATTACGCCCTGGCCTTTCGCCACGGCATCATCAGCATCGCTGCGTTCGCCGCGGCCGCGCTCGCGCTCGTCCTGGCGGACGCCGTGACCTATCGCTCCTGAGCGCCACCGCATGCGGTGCTCGGCTCGTTGCCTCCGGCGACTGCGGTCTCAGAGGGCCAGCTTGAAGCGGCTGACGACGCTGTCGAGTTTCTCCACGGTGGCGGCGAGCTCTTGGGCTGAGGCGGCGATCTCCTGGGTGGAGGCGCTGGTCTGTTGCGTGGAGGCCGAGACCTCCTCGGCCGAGGCGGAGGACTGCTCGGCGACCGCCGCGACCTCGGTGATGTCGGACTCGGCGCGGGTGGCCTCGGCGCTGATCTGGTGCACGGCCGTCGCGATCGCGCTGACGCGGTCGGTGACGTCGGCGACCGCGGTGCCGATGGCCTCAAAGGCCTCCCGGGTCTGCTCGACGGTGGCGACACCGTCGGCGGTGCGCTGATTGCCTTCCTCGACGACGGTGACGACGTTCTGGGTCTCGGCCTGGATCTCGCCGATCAGCGACGAGATCTGACTGGCCGCCGACTGGGACTCCTCGGCGAGCTTGCGCACCTCCTCGGCCACGACGGCAAAG
>NZ_AUIK01000020.1 GCF_000423665.1 Solirubrobacter soli DSM 22325
ACGCCCTTATAGCCGAGCTTCTTGATCTTGGGCGGCACGATCAGCCCCGGGTTCTCCGGCGCGCCCGGCTCCTTCTCGGCGATGAAGCAGGTCAGGCCGCGATGCGGCGGCGACGCCTCACGATCGGTCCGCAACAACACGAACACCACCCCGGACAACAGCCCGTTGGTGACCCACATCTTCTGGCCGTTGATCAGATAGTCGTCGCCGTCCTTGACGGCGCTGGTCTTGATCGCCGCCACATCCGATCCCAGCTCGGGCTCGCTCATGCTGAACGCCGCCCGGATCTCCCCCGTGGCCATCCTCGGCAACAACCGCGCCCGCTGCTCCGGCGTGCCGAACTTCATCAACAAATACGAGCCGATGAAGTGCGTGTTCACGATCCCACTGATCGAGATCCAGCCACGCGAGAGCTCCTCCACGATCATCGCGTACGTCGTCAGATCCAACCCCATCCCACCGAACTCCTCCGGGATCGTCACCCCGAACAAGCCCAACTCACGCATCTGCGCCACGATCGGCTCCGGAAACTCGTCCACCGCGTCGTAATGCTCAGCCCGCGGCAGAACCTGCTCGTCCACGAACTGACGCACCATCTCGAGGATCGCCCGCTGGTCCTCCGTGACGTCGTAGAAGGCCATGGCGCGATCGTATCCTGGCGACGGTGAACTTCTGGCGTGACGTCGTGCACACAGCGCCGCCGCAGGCGCGCGCGGTGGTCGAGCTGACGCGCGACGGCCGCCGGTTCGAGTACACGTTCGGCGCGCTCGCCGGCGCCGGCGCCCGCCTGGCCGGGACGCTCGACGAGCTCGGCGTGCGCCGCGGTGACGTCGTCCTCACCCTGGTCGGAAACCGCCTGGAATGGGCGCTCACGATGCTCGCGTGCTTCCGCCAGGGCTACGTCGTGCTGCCCTGCACCGAGCAGCTGCGGCCGAAGGACCTGGCGCAGCGGCTGGCCGTCGCGCAGCCGCGGATCGTCGTCGCCGACGTCCGCAACGAGGCGACGCTGCGCGAGGCCGGCTGGTCGGGCGAGACGCTGTGGGTGCCGTTCGAGGCTGAGGCATCTCACACTCCCGAGCCCGCCGAGCTCGCCCCCGAGGACCCCTGCCTGATCACCTTCACGAGCGGCACCGCGGGCGAGCCGAAGGCCGTCCTGCACGGCCAGAGATACCTGACGGGCCAGCACCTCCAGGCCGAGCACTGGCTCGCGCCGCAGCCGGGCGCGCTCGTGTGGTGCACCGCCGCCGCCGGCTGGTCGAAGTCCGCCCGCAACGCGTTCATCGCGCCCTGGCTCCGCGGCGCCGCCGCGCTGCTGCACGACGCCCGCTTCGACCCGCAGGAGCGCCTCGAGCTGATCGCCCGCGAGCAGGTTGACGTGCTGTGCATGGCGCCGACCGAGTACCGCGTGATCGCCAAGCGGGTGGAGCTGCGTCCGCTCCCCAGCTTGAAGGGCGTCGTCGCCGCCGGCGAGGCGCTCAACCCCGAGGTCCTGCACGCCTGGCACGACGCCATCGGGCTGTGGATCCGCGACGGGTACGGCCAGACCGAGACCGGCCAGCTGACCGGCGCCCCGCTCGGAGAGCGCCCACGCCCCGGCTCGATGGGCAAGCCGCTCCCCGGGGTCGAGCTCGACGTCGTCGACGGGGAGCTCGTCCTGAACGCCCGGACCGACCCGACGTTCTTCCTGCGCTACCTCGGGGACGAGCCACACGAAGGCCCCTGGCACACCGGCGACCGCGTCACCCGCGACGAGGACGGCTACCTGCACTTCGAGGGCCGCACCGACGACGTGATCATCTCCGCCGGCTACCGGATCGGCCCGTTCGAGGTCGAGTCCGCGCTCGTCGCCCACCAAGCCGTCGCCGAGGCGGCGGTCGTCGCCGCCCCGGATGACGAGCGCGGCTCGATCGTCCGCGCCGTCGTCGTCCTGCGCGACGGCTACGAGCCGTCCGAGACGCTCGTCAAGGAGCTCCAGGACCACGTCAAGGGCACGACCGCGCCGTACAAGTACCCGCGCGTGGTCGACTTCGCGGCGGACCTGCCCAAGACCAGCTCGGGCAAGGTCCGCCGCTCAGTGCTCAGGGCGTCGTCGTCGACAGCGTGAACGTCAGCGTCTTGCTGTAGGTGCCCGTGCGCAGCGGATCGTTCTGGTTGATCCGCTGGCTGAAGCCGAGCGTCACGGCGTCGTTTGAGATCGGGCCGGAGTACGTGAGCAGGTTCAGCGGCGAGGCCGAGGAACCCACGTTGTTGTACGCCGTGCCCGTGTTCGCCGCGTTGCGGGCACGGGCCTGGAGCGGCTGCGCGAGCGCGAAGGCGCCGTTGACCAGGTAGCCCGTGGCGTTGGAGTTCGGGTCGGCCACGCTCAGCAGCGCGTCGCCCGCGGTCGAGATCACGGTGGCGCCGGTCGACGCCTCGTAGGTCTTGGCCAGGCCCGGCGTGAAGGCGCCGAAGCTGGCGGGCGGGCCGATGGCCAGCGACAGCGTCGCCGGCACGTTCCCGCCGACCGGTGACGTCGCCGGAGGCGAGGTCCACACGATCGCGTCCTGGCTCTGCGCGTTGAAGCGCTCGGCCTTGACCGTGCGGTTCTTGGCGAAGTCGATCTCCGCCTGCGTCAGGTCGGCGGTCGGCTTGAGGTCGAGCACGTCGAAGCCGCGCGCGATCTCCGAGCCGTAGATGGCGCCGTTGTACCAGTACGTCGACCAGTAGCCGCCGAGCACGAGCGAGGCCGCGCTGATCGGGCCGCGGTCGAAGTACCCGATCTCCTTCGGGTGCGCGGCGTCGGTGAAGTCGACCAGCGACGCGCCGCCCTGGTACCAGGCCTGGACGAAGATGTCGCGGTTGGGGATCGGCACCAGCGACGGGATGTGGCTGACGCAGTTCTCCGAGGTCGTCTGCGCGACCGGCAGCTTGTAGTAGCTGCGGAAGACGAGCTTGCGGTTGACGATCTCGTAGATCGCGTTGGCGCCCCAGCTCAGCTGGTCGGTCGCACGGCAGCGCGCGGCGGTGCCGCCGCCCCACTCGTCGGTGAAGAAGACCTTCTTGCCGTCGTTGGAGAACGTCGCGCCGTGCCAGTAGGCGAACAGCGGGTCGGCGACGGCGTCGATGCGCTTCGGGTTGGCCGGGTCGGAGATGTCGATCAGGAGGCCGTTGCCCTCGCAGGAGCCCGCGGCGATGTCGAACTTCTCGTAGACGGTGATGTCATGGCAGGAGTTGGTGTCCGGCACGGGACCCCAGTTGATGCCCGACGGGTGCTGCGGCGTCTGCGGGGCGTTCTGCAGGCCGTCGATTCGACCGCTCACCTCGTCCTTGAACAGGCGCGGCTCGCTGACGACCGCTGCGGTCGCGGGCGCGGCGAGCGGGACCTTGATGACCTCGATCCGCCACTGCGACGGGTTCGCGCCCGTCGCCGGGCCGCCGTCGCAGCCGGCGAGCTCGGTCGCCGCGCGGACCCCGCCCGTCCCCGAGACGTAGATGTAGACGTTGTTCGCGTCGTTCTTCGGCCGCACCAGCGTGTGCGTGTGCGAGCCGCGGCAGGTCTGGACCTGGCCGACCTGGACCGGGGCGTCGATGTTGGAGATGTCGAAGATGCGGACGCCGCGGAAGCGGGTCGTGGCGTCGGCGGCGGGCGTCAGCGTGCAGTCCTTCTTCGCGCGCGTCTCCTCCACCGACATGAACAGCAGGTTCTTGTAGACCGAGACGTCGCCCTGGCCGCCCGGGCACACGACCGACGTCTTGATCGCCGGCGCGGCCGGGTTGGAGATGTCGAGGATGTTGAAGCCGTTGAAGGAGCCGAAGAAGGCGTAGTTGCCCTGGAACGCGATGTCCGAGTTCGGGAACGCGAAGTCACCCGGGTTGGCCGGGTTGAACCATCCCGGCGGCTTGTTGAGGTGGGCGAGCAGGTCGAGGCCCTTCGCCGACGTCGCGGCGTTGTCCAAGCCGGCCGACAGCGCGGCGCGCGGATCGGACGTCGATGGCAGCTGGGCATCGGCGGTGGCTGGAACTGCGAGCGCGGCGCCGGCTAACAGCGCCGACAGGATCCTCATCCTCATCTCTCCTCCTTCTCACGCCAGTCTCACCGGACGATAACCTAAGAAGATGCGCATGGGCAAATGGCTGCTGTTGGCCGCGCTCCTCGCCGGATGCGGCGCCTCCAAGCCGCAGGAGGAGGCCGCGCCTCAGCCGACGGTGAACGTCGTCCAGCCCGGCGCGGTCGGCGAGCCGGCCAAGCGGGTGGACCCGAACGCGACGCCCGCCGCGGTCCAGCACACGCAGGCCGACGTGGAGTTCATGCAGGGCATGATCCACCACCACCAGCAGGCGCTGACGATGGCCGACTGGGTCCCGGACCGCACGCAGAGCACGAGCATCCGGCTGCTCGCCCGCCGCATGGAGCTCTCCCAGCAGACCGAGATCGACCAGATGTGGAAGTGGCTCGAGGCGCGCGGGGTCGACCCCACCGACCACACCCACAAGCACGTGGTCATGCCGGGAATGCTCAACTCACGTCAGCTCGAACGCCTCAAAGACGCCCGCGGCGCGCGCTTCGACGGACTGTTCCTGCGCTACATGACCATGCACCACCGCGGCGCGCTGACGATGGTGCAGGAGCTGCTCGACAAGGGCGGCGGCGCCGAGGCGGAGATCGGCGCCTTCACCCGGCATATCGACGCCGATCAGGCGATCGAGATCACGCGCATGCAGCAGCTGCTCAGAGGTCTCTGAGCACGCGCTCGATCGGGAACCCGTTCGAGATCGGGAGCTCGTCCGGGACCGCTTCGGCGACCTCGAACGTGAGCGCGAGCGACTCGTTCATCGCCTGTCCGGACAGCTCCTTGTCGAGGCTCGCCAGCCGCGCGAGCGACTCGATCCGCAGCTCGCGCTCGATCGGCGGCTCGTCGCGCGGTGTGCTGGTCGCGAACGCCTCCAGCACGCTCTCGTAGCGCTGCGGGAAGCCGAGGCCCTCGATCAGCTCGGGCGTGCGCTCGGTCAGCAGCTCGGCGAGGCGCAGCCAATCGGCCATCCGCTCGAGCTCCTCCGGCGTCTCCGGTGCGTGCGACGGCTCGAGCTCGAGCCACGTCATCGCCACGGCCGGCGGGTCCGGCCGCGGGTCGAGCTTGACCGAGAGCGCGGCCCACGCCCCGATCGCGTCGACGCTGACCGCCTTCCCGCTCCAGCCGAGCCGGTTGAGCACGAGCCGCGAGAGCGCCTCGACCTCGGCGTCCTGTTCGGTGTCGGCAAGCACGCCCAGGAGGAGCAGCGCCTGCGGCTCGTCCATCTCCGGGCCGCAGAGGTAGTGCAGGCCGTCGCCGAGCGCGTCCCAGTCGGCGTCGTCCTGCAGCAGCGGCCGGCTGCGCTCGCCGGCTGTCCCGCCGTGGCTCGAGAGCGCGAGCGCCGCGCCGTCGACGCCGCAGCAACGCAGGAAGCGCCGGCGTTCGGTGGCGTCCTCGGCCAACGACTCGATCACGACGTCACGCCAGCTCGGGTGGACCCAGTCGACCCTCATACGATCACCCGCAGGAAATGGTCCGCGAGGCGGTCGACGAGGTCGGCCGGCGCCTTCGGCAGTCCGCTGGTCGCGTGACGGCGCAGCCCCGCCGCGAGGTCACGCTCGGCGACCGGGCCCGGCGGGGAGTCGAGCATCGCCAACAGCAGCTCCCGGTGCTCGGGCTCGAGCGCGGCGAACGAGGTCCGCATCGCGTCGGTCGGCTCACGCAGCTCACGCTCGACGTCGTCGACCGGGATGCCGCGGCTCACGAAGCGGCGGATGCGCTCCGGGGTGAAGTGCGGGTCGTGGACGATGGTCGCGCCGTGCTTCTGGACCAGCTCGCGCTCCTGGATGGGCAGGTTCGCGGCGCGGGCGTGGCGGAAGAGGATCAGCGTCTTCTCCTCGACGCCGAGCGCGGACGCGTCGACCTGGACGGCCGCGGGCTGCGGGAAGTGCTCGCCGCCGCGCTCGCGGTGGAGCCGTCGCAGGCCGGCGCTGAGCGGGGCGGGACGTGACGTCCAGACGAGCCAGTGGTGCTCGTCGGTCGCGCGCAGGATGCGGTCGAGGTTGTTCGCCCAGCGCTCGGCGGCGTCCGGGCGGTACTCGGTCGAGCCGAACGCGTCGTCGGCGATGAACAGCTGCGGCCTGGAGCGGTCGAACAGCTGCTCCACCTGCTCGGGCCGGGTGGTCTCGTGGACCTCCCAGCCCTGGGTGAGGAGCGCCAGGCCGAGCATCCGCGCGATCGCCGTCTTGCCCATCTCGGGCGGCCCGGTCAGCACGAGGAAGTTGTGCGCCTTCAGCACGCCGACGGCGCGGCTCCAGGCGGGCGTGGGGACGAACACGCGGGCGAGCTGGCGGGTCGCCGCGATGTCGAACGTCGAGCGCCCAAGCGCGTCGGGGTCGGGCGGGGCGGCGTCGAGCGAGAGGATCGACGGCAGCTTCATCCGCAGCGCCGGCAGCCGCCGGATCGCGTCGCGCAACTCGTCCTCCCCGTAGTAGACATCACCGGGAAGTGGGCGGTTGGCGAACATGACGACCGACTTGAATCGCGGCGGCGGCGAATCGACCGGGTCGTTGCGGGACCACTGGCATCGGATCAGCACGGGCGGCGCCAGGGTCCGGCCGTTGAGGTGGATCTCGTCCTCGAGGACGACCTCACGGCAACGGTCTGCGGAGCCTTCCCACCGCGTCGGGTCCACGCCCGCGTCAGCCTCGAGCACCAGCTCGCAGAGACGTTCGAATTGCAGCCACCCGAGCTCTTCGAGACCAGGCATGCATGAAGTGTGCCTGGTTTGGAGACATTGGCCAACGTCCACACCCACCGTTTTCAGGAGTAACTCATGGCTGTAGGCAGGCCCCGCCGTGCGGTCGTACTCGCAGCGCTCTCTTTCGTGGTCCTCGCGCTGACTCCGGCCGCGGCGGATGCGGCGTGTCCGAAGGGTGCGCAGTGCTCGACCTTGACCGTTCCGCTGGATCACTCCGGCGCCACGCCGGGCACGCTCTCGCTCGCGTACGCGAAGCTGCCGGCGACCGGCACGCCCACCGGGACGATCGTCTTCCTCAGCGGCGGCCCCGGCCAGTCCGCGGTCCCGCTGACGAACGACATCGCCGAGGTGCTCAAGCCACTGAGGTCGGCGTATGACCTCGTCACGGTCGACCAGCGGGGCACGGGTGAGTCCGGCGCCGTCGACTGCGACGTGCAGCGCCTGAGCGACGTCGCCGGCTGCGCCGCCAAGCTGGGCGACAAGCGCGCGTTCTGGAGCACACCGGAGACCGCGATGGACGTCGAGGACCTGCGGCGCGCGTTGGGCGTGGACAAGCTGACGCTGCTCGGCGTGTCGTACGGGACGAAGGTCGCGAGCGAGTACGCGCGGCGCTACCCCGCCACGACGGCCGCGCTGGTGCTCGACTCGCCGACGCCGGTCGACGGGCTCGACGGCTACGACCAGCTGCGGCACCTCGGCACGCCGCGAGTGTTGAACGAGGTCTGTTATCCGGGACCGTGCGCGGTCACCGTCCGCGATCCCGACGCGGCGCTGACCGCGGCGGTGGAGCGGCTGCAGAACGGCTCGATCCGCGGCCCGCTGGTCGCTCCCTCCGGCAAGGTGACGACCGCACGGGTGAGTGAGCCGACGCTCTACAACGCGCTCTCGCAGTCCGACCTCGACCCCGGACTGCGCGCCGGCCTGCCCGCCGCGATCGCCTCGCTGGCCGCCGGCGACGCGGCGCCGCTGCTGCACCTCGGCGCGCTGATCCCGTCGAGCTCCGGCGGGGTCGACGACATCAACGAGGCACGCCTGCTGGCGACGTCCTGCATCGAGGCGCGCCTGCCGTGGACGCCCGACTCGCCGGTCGCCTCGCGCGGCGACGCCGTCAAGGCGTTCCTGGCGGCGAACGCGGACGTCTTCAAGCCGTTCTCGGCCGACACGGTGCTCTCGTCGAGCCTGGTCGGCCTGTGCGAGAACTGGCCGCCGACGCCGCGCCCGGCAGCCGTCTCCTACCTCGGCCCGGACGTCCCGGTGCTCGTCCTGTCCGGCCGCGCGGACCTGCGGACGCCGTTGGAGGACGCCCGCCGGACCGCGCTCCAGTACCCGCACGCGAAGGTCCTCGCGGTGCCCGGCGTCGGCCACTCCGTGCTCGGCACCGACCTCAGCGGGTGCGCGGTGAAGGGCACGGTGGCGTTCCTGCGGGGCGCGCCGGTGGCCGCCTGCTCGCGCACCTCGGCCTCGGCGCTCTACCAGGGCCTCTCGCTTCCGTTCGCCCCCGCGTCGATCGACGACCTCCGCCCGACGGGGACCTCCGGCCTCGCCGGCCGTACGTTCTCGGCGGTGTCGGTCACGTTGGCGGGTGTCGGCTATGACGCCGCGTTCGCGACGTCGTCCCGCCGCCCGGGCCTGCGCGCGGGCTACGTCACGTCGACGCGGACGAAGCTGACGCTGCATGGCGTCGAGTGGATCCGCGGTGTGCGCGTGTCGGGCACCTTCAGCTCCACCGGGACCGGCACGCTGACGGTCTCCGGGCCCTCCGCCGCCGCGGGCACGCTTGAGTTCTCACGTGCGCACGTGACCGGAACGCTGGGCGGAAAGCGCATCTCGGCGGGTTAACCGCACCAGATCGAGCCGGTCTCCGAGGTACGGTTAGCCGCACGGCGACCCTGCCCCGGTGGCCGGCTCTCTAGGTCACCCACGAGGAGGTGCTCACGCATGTCCGCAACGCTGCCTGCTGCCCCGTCGAACATCGATCGGGTCCGGGTCAATTCACTGATGGAGCGCGAGCGCGCTCTTCTGCTCGAGCGCACCCGCAAGTCGGGTGAGTACTACGAGCGCGCGAAGGCCGTGATGCCGGGCGGCGTACCGTCCCAGTTCCAGAAGAACGACCCGTGGCCGACGTACCTGACGGTCGGCAAGGGTTCACAGGTCTGGGACGTCGACGGCAACCAGTACACCGACTTCCACAACGGCTTCGGCGTGATGTGCGTCGGGCACGCGAACCCGGTGATCGCCGCCGCCGTCAAGGCGCGGATGGACGAGGGCACGCACTTCGCCGCGCCGACCGAGGGCTCGATCGTCGTGGCCGAGGAGCTGCGGCGCCGTTGGGGCCTGCCGCACTGGCGCTTCACGAACTCCGGCACCGAGTCGACGATGGACGCGGTCCACCTCGCCCGCGGCCTCACCGGGCGCCCGATCATCCTCAAGATCGAGGGCACCTACCACGGCCACCACGACGCCGTGATGGTGAGCGTGAAGCCCTCGCCGGAGACGATGGGCGACCGTTCGCGCCCGAACCCGGTCCCCTACGGCCTCGGCTTCGCCCCGGGCACCGCGGAGAACACGCGCGTCGTCCCGTTCAACGACGCCGAGGCGCTGGCCGCCGCGCTCGACGACCAGGTCGCCGGCGTGATCATGGAGCCGGCGATGATGAACATCAACATCGTCCCGCCGGTCCCGGGCTACCTGGAGAAGGTGCGCGAGCTGTGCTCGGCCAACGGCACCGTGATGATCTTCGACGAGGTCAAGACCGGCGCCGCGGTCGCGGCGGGCGGCATGACCGAGCTGTTCGGCGTCACGCCGGACGTGGTGTGTCTGGCGAAGGCGATGTGCGGCGGCCTCCCGGGCGGCGCGATCGGCATGACCGACCCGCTCGCGGAGCTGGTCGCGGCCGGCCAGGTCAAGCAGCAGGGCACGTTCAACGGCAACCCGCTGACGATGGCCGCCGCGCAGGCGACGCTGCTGGACGTCCTCACCCCCGACGCCTACAAGCAGCTGCACGCCGCCAACGAGAAGCTGATGGCCGGCTGCGAGCGCGTGATCGCCGAGTACGAGCTCCCCGCCCACACCGTCGGCCTGGGCTCGAAGGGCTGCGTCGTGATGTCGTCCGAGCCGGTGCGCGAGTACCGCGACTACCTGACGAAGATCCACCACGACCTGACCGACCTCGCGTGGCTCTACCACATGAACAACGGCATCTTCATGACGCCGGGCCAGGACGAGGAGTGGACGCTCAGCGTGCTGCACTCCGACGCCGACCTGCAGCGCTACGTGGACGTCTTCGAGACGTTCGCGCGCGAAGTCACCAACCGCTGATCGCAGCTCCTGGTCCAGCGGTGGTGGCCGACGCCGGCCACCACCGCTAGAACCTTGCTCGTGCTTCGAGCCTTGGCCATTTCTGCAGCCGCGGCGCTGCTCGGCACGACCGCCCCACCCCTGTCCGGGCGCGTGGTGGTTCTGTGCGCCCATGAGCCGCTCGCGGTCGGCATGTACGAGATCTTCGACGGACGTCTCGCCCGACTGACCGACATACGTCGTATCGATGCTTTCTCCGTAGCCAACGGACAGGTCGCGTTCTCCTATCCGATCGATCTCCTCGACCACGTCGTGGTCGCCGATCGCGAGGCGACGCCATACCAGGGCACCGTCATCGGTCCTGGGCACAGTCCAGCGCTCGGGACCGACGGCCGCCTGGCGTTCGCCCGCCTCGTAGAGCGCGACGGCCGACTGGCTGACCAGATCGTGACGCGAGCCCCTGATGGTGCCTTCAAGGACGGCGCGACCTACAAGTACGTGTGGGGGCTTGCCTACGTCCGCGAGAGCCTTACTGCGTTCGTCCAGGACAAGGGGAAGTTCGAAGTCATCCGCAGCGCGGGCGGCGCTGATGAACGGCACGTCCGCATCCACATGCGTAGCGCCGGACGCATCGCCTTCGCCGCGGACGGGCGCTTCGCGTACGGCATAGGACAAGCGAAGGGCGCTCGGTTGAGGATCGTGTCCGAATCCGACCGGCAGATCGCGAGTTACGGCACTGACTGGCAGCCATCCGCATGGTCTCCCGATGGGCGGCAGCTGCTCGTGGCAAGGACGCGGTACGCCGGCGGCCGTTTCAGGCGCCCGCAGCTCGGTCTCATGAACCCGGCCACTGGCAAGGTCAAGGCGCTGAGTGGCCCGCTCCCCTGCGGCGCGGTCGTGACGTCTCAGTGGCTAGCGGGGTAGCGATGGTGACGGTGGACGGGTGGGTGTGGACCGAGGTCCAAGAGCTGCGCGAAGACGGTCCGGGTTGGGCGCTCGAACTGGTCCTCGACCTCGAAGCGGGTGACCGTGAGGCGGCATGCGCGATCCTCCACGACGCTGTCGGAGCACAGATCGAAGGTTTCCGCGGCAACCTGGAGGTCTTCGGAGGGTGGCACTTCGAGGCGATCGCTGAAGGCGTCCGGTTCTATGTCTCGACGAGCGAGGTGTTCCAGGAGGTGCTTCCGGTACTGCTCGCCGCGCTTGACGCCAGTGGATTCCAGGGAACGCTGGTGGTTCGGGACACGACCGTATCGCGGCCTCCGGCACGTGCACCGATCCTTGCCTGCCGGGCGAGCCTCCGCGGTGAACGGCTCATGACAGGGCCCGGCGAATACGCCTGGGTCGCGGACCCGATGGCCGTCAGGGCGTTCATGACCGGCGCAGTCGAGCTCTGTCGATGGAACGGTGCGACCGCGGCCTACCTTGAAGCTCGCCACGGGGACTGGCAGCGTCGCGAGTCGGTGCTCGCTGACTCGTTCGCGTGGCCCGAGCTCGAGTTGCACGACAACGCCGTGCGCCGCATTTACGCGTCGAACGGCGACCGTTTCCGCAGTGTCGCCTGGGCCCGACGTTGCGACCGCATCGTCGTGGTCTTCGGCGGCGAAGATGGTGGCGAGTGGTGGCGTTCGATGCTGGATGACGTCGTCGCCCTCCTGCGCAGCCACGCGGCCGAACTCGAGTACGCCGCGGTCTGGCGAGGGTGGGACGTGAGTGGCGCACTGTCGCCGAACTACGTCCGCCGTGATTGGCCGCGCCGCCCGGACGGTCACAACGCCACCGCATTCGATTCGCTCGTCGCCGATGACGCTTACGGCATCCAGTTGCTGGGCGCTGGGTTCGCAGATCGCCTGCTGACGACCGACCCGAAGTGGACGAGAGAGGAACTCGCCGAAGGGCGTGTGCTCCTTCAGCACGAGGATCTCGAAGGCTGGTTCGGCGCGCCGATGCTGAACGAGCGGGAACCGCCGGACAAGCCCGTGCCGGACCTGCTCAGAGCCGCGCGTGAAGACCTCGCCGCGCTCCTGCAGATTCCGGGGTAGATGGTGCCGCCGCAGCCGGTTGTAGCTTGCGGCACATGGTCGAGCGCTACTTCGCCGTATCCCAACGCGGGTCGACGGTCCGGACCGAGGTGCTCGGCGGCCTCGTGACGTTCCTGACGATGGCCTACATCGTCTTCGTCAACCCCGCGATCCTCAGCGCGGCGGGGCTGCCGTTCAATGCGGTCGCGGTCGCCACGGCGCTGGCGGCGGCGATCTTCACGCTCGCGATGGGCCTGTTGACGAACCTGCCGTTCGCGCTGGCGAGCGGGCTCGGCCTGAACGCCGTCGTCGCGTTCGACCTGATCCTCGGCCGCAAGCTGCCGTGGCAGGTCGCGATGGCGTGCGTCGTGATCGAGGGCCTGGTCGCGCTCGTGCTCGTGATCGCCGGCCTGCGCGAGGCGATCATGCGCGCGGTCCCGATGGAGATCAAGCTCTCGATCGGCGTCGGCATCGGCCTGTTCATCGCGCTCGTCGGCTTCCGCGACGCGGGCATCACGGTCAACAACGACGCGACCGGGATCAGCCTCGGCGTCCTGACCGGGGGCGCGCCGATGGTGGCGTTGGCCGGCCTGCTGGTGATGATCGTGCTGACCGCCCGTGGCGTGCGCGGCGCGATCCTGATCGGGATCCTGGCGAGCACCGCGATCGGGCTGATCTTCGGCGTGCTCGATCCTCCGGACAAGGTCGCGCAGGTCCCGAGCAGCTCTGACTTCTCGACGATCGGCGACGCGCTGAACCCGGACTTCTTCTTCGACGCCTTCACGTGGGCGCTCGTGCCGGTGATCTTCGTGCTCTTCGTGAGCGACTTCTTTGACACGATCGGCACCGCCGTCGCGGTGTCATCGGCCGGCGGCCTGTTGCAGGAGGACGGCAACCCGCCGCGCCTGAAGCAGTTGCTGCTGGTGGACTCCGCGGCGGCAGCGGGCGGCGGCGTGATGGGCGTCTCGAGCGTCACCACGTACGTCGAGTCCGGCGCCGGCGTCGCCGAGGGCGCGCGAACCGGCCTGGCGAGCGTGATCACCGCGGGCCTCTTCCTCCTGACGATCTTCTTCGTACCGCTGATCGCGGTCGTCGGGCAGAGCGTCGGCGAGGCGGGGCTGCACCCCGCCGTCGCTCCCGCGCTGATCATGATCGGCTACCTGATGATCCGGCTCGTCGCCGAGATCGACTGGACCCGCCCGGAGGCGAGCATCCCCGCGTTCCTCGTGATCGCCGGCGTGCCGCTGACGTTCTCGATCAGCGCGGGCATCGGGCTCGGCGTCCTCGGCTACGTGGCGGCGATGATCGCGGTGGGCAAGGCCTCGCGGGTCCACCCGCTGATGTGGGCGATGGTGCCGCTGTTCCTCGCGTTCTTCAGCTCGGACTGGCTGACGAAGAACGTGTTCTAAGCCGGGGGGTCCGGGGGGCGGCAGCCCCCCCGGTGCTAATACGGCTTAGCCGTCGGGATGCACGTGTGGTAGTCGATCTGCTCGACGGCGGTGGTCGTGAAGCGCTTGCCGTCGCGGGTGCGCGTGATGCTCACGCGCAGCGTGTAGGTGTCCTTGGGCTCGCCGACCAGGTTGATGCGGATGCGGATCTCCTTGCGGCCGATGACGCTCTTGAGCTTGCGGCCGTTGAGCGTCGCGCGCACCCGCAGGTCCGTGCCGGCGGGGCGGAAGACGTGCTTGGTGAAGTCGCGGCGGCTCTTGCACACGTACGGGTCGGGCTCCGCGCGGATCACGAACCCGGTCCCGGCGAGGTGCGTCGGCGCGGGTGAGGCCTCAGGTGTCGGAGTCGGCGTGGGGGTCGGCGTCGCGGTCGGCGTCGGCGTCGGTGTCGCCTCGACGGGCGGAGCGCCGATCGTGAACACGAGCGGCGCGGAGTAACCCGTCTCCTGCTCGCTGTTGCGCTGCCGCGCGCGGGCCGTGTACGTGCCGTCCGGCAGCACCGCGGGCAACACGCCGCTGAAGCCGCCGGTCTCGCGGTCGAGCATCGCGTTCGCGACCTGCAGCGGCTTGTCGCCGACGACGTCGCCCGCCCAGATGTCCACCGCGATCTCACGGCTCTCCCACTCCAGCTTGCCGCCCGTGCCCGCGAACGTGGGCGGGTTCGCGGACTGGCGCCCGGACGGGGAGGTGAGCGTGACCTCCGGCGGCATCGCCAGCGCCGGGGCGGCGAACGCGAGCGTCGCGGCGATCGTGGCCATCGACATCCGACTGCGGGAAAGCTGGAGCATCAAGGCCCTCTGTCTCGGCGCCGACATCCTTGCGGCGACTTGGAGGCCGACGGTAGGAACCGTGACACCTACTACGGGCCCGGCCTAGACCTTCGGCGACTCTCAGGCAGGCCATTGCGCCAGGCTCTGGCGGGTGCTAAGACGCGGCGCAATGGACGAGTTCGCCGTCGGCGCCACCTTCGCCGATCACGTGATCCGCGGCGTGGCCGGCCGCGGTGGCATGGGCGTCGTCTACCGCGCGTTACACGTCCCGCTCAAGCGTGAGGTCGCGCTGAAGGTGCTCGCGGCCGGCATCTCGACCGACGACGAGTTCCGCACCCGCTTCCGGCACGAGTTCGAGGCGGCGGCGTCGATCCAGCACCCGAACGTCATCCCGATCTACCACGCGGGACAGCAGGACGGCCTGCTGTACGTGACGATGCGCTACATCGACGGCACGGACCTCGCGCGGCTGATCGCGGTCGAGACGCGGCTGGACCCGATCCGCGCCGCGGTCATCACCGGCCAGGTCGCCGCCGCGCTCGACGCCGCCAACCGCGCGGGCCTCGTGCACCGCGACGTCAAGCCGGCGAACATCCTGATCGAGGCACCGGGGGCGAGCGAGCGCGCGCTGCTGACCGACTTCGGCCTGACGAAGTTCCTCCACAGCGACACGAAGGTCACGCAGGCGGGCACGCTCGTCGGCACCTTCGACTACACCGCGCCCGAGCAGCTCAACGAGGATCCGGTCGACGCCCGCACCGACGTCTACGCGCTCGGGTGCGTGCTCTTTCAGGCGCTCACCGGCCGCGTCCCCTTCCCGCGTGACTCGCTCGCGGCGAAGCTCTTCGCCCATCTCGAGTCGCCGCCGCCGTCGGTCACCGCGCTCGTCCCCGAGGCGCCGCACACGCTCGACGCCGTGATCGCCACCGCGCTCGCCAAGGACCCGCATGACCGCTACGCGTCCGCGGGCGACCTCGCCCGCGCCGCGCTCGAGGCGGTCGACCGTCCTTCGCTCGCGCGCGGCATCCAGCGGCTGTCGATCGGCGAGCGCGCCCCCGGCTGGCAGTTCGCCGACACCCCGCTCCCCCGCCCGCGCGGCATCCCGCTGCCGGGTCCGCTGCAGGCGGAGCTGAGCCCGTTCGTCGGCCGCGAGGACGCACTGGAGCGGCTGCGCGACCGCTTCGCGCGCGCCGTGGACGGCGAGCGCCAGGTCGCGCTGCTGGTCGGCGAGCCCGGGATCGGCAAGACGCGGCTGGCGGCCGAGCTCAGCCGCGAGGCCCACGCGGAGGGCGCGATCGTCCTCTACGGGCGCTGCGACCTCGAGTCGCTGGTCCCCTACCAGCCGTTCGTCACCGCGCTGCAGCACTACATCGCGCAGCGCGAGACGCTGACGCTGCCGCGCGAGCTGGAGCCGGAGCTCGCCGAGCTCGCGCGGTTCATCCCCGCGCTGCGCCGCGGCGAGGGGCGCGAGCCGATCGCCGAGGACGGCGAGACGCGGCGCTTCCGCCTGTTCGAGGCGGTCACGCGGCTGCTCGCCCACATCGCCCGCGAGGCACCGGTCGTCCTCGTGCTCGACGACCTCCAGTGGGCGGACACGTCGACGGCGCTGCTGCTCGCGCACCTGCTCGGCGATCTCGAGCCCGCGCGTCAGTTCGTCCTGGGCACGGTCCGCGACGCCGACGCCCACCGCAGCGGCGAGCTGAACGAGTTGCTCGGGCGGCTCGCGCGCGAGCCGCAGTTCGAGCGGGTCCCGCTGCTCGGGCTCAGCGGCGGCGAGACGCAGGCGCTCGCCACCGCGGTCGGGCACGAGGCCAGCGACTCGCTCGTCGTGCGTCTGCACGAGACCACCGACGGCAACCCGTTCTTCATCAAGGAGACGCTGCGCAGCATCGCCGAGGGGTCCGACGCGAGCGTGCCGGAGGGCGTCAAGGACCTGATCGGCACCCGGCTCGCCCGCCTCTCCGACACCGCCAACCAGCTGCTGAGCGTCGCGTCGGTGATCGGCCGCGAGTTCGACCTCGAGGTGCTCGAGGCGCTCGTCTCCGAGCCCGAGGACCGGATCATCTCGGCGCTGGAGGAGGCGAGCGACGCGGCGCTGATCGGCGAGGTCGAGGACGCCGCCGACCGCTTCGTCTTCTCCCACGCGCTCGTGCGCGAGACGCTCTACGAGCGCCAGAGCACCACCCGGCGGGTGCGCGCGCACCATCGAATCGCCCACGCGCTCGAGGAGGTCGGCCGCTCGGCGCCGGCCGAGATCGCCTACCACTACTTCGAGAGCCGCCACCTCGATCGCGAGGGCAAGGCGGTCGAGTTCTCCAGGCGGGCGGGCGACGCGGCGACCCGCGCGTTCGCGTACGAGGACGCGGCGACGCACTACCGGCACGCGCTCGAGCGCCTCCCGGACGAGGACCCGCGACGCTGCGCGCTGCTGCTCGCGCTCGGCGGCGCGCAGTCGCGCGGGGGCGATCCCGAGGCCGCGGCGACGTTCTCGGCCGCGGCGGAGCTCGCCCACGCCCAGGGTCTCGCCGCCGAACTGGCCCACGCCGCACTTGGGCGCACCATGGGCTACGCCCAGGCGGCCGCGGTCGACACCGAGGGGGTCGCGCTGCTCGAGGCCGCGCTCGCGGTGGTGGACGACGACGCGCTGTCGGCGCAGCTGCACGCGCGGCTGGCCAACTCCCTGCACTTCACCGGCCAGGCCGACCTGGTGGAGACGCTCAGCGCGCGGGCGCTGGAGCTCGCCCACTCGAGCGGCGACCCGCTCGCGCTCGTGAGCGCGTTGGAGGCGCGCCAGACGGTCCTGGTCCAGTCGCCGGACCTCGAGGAGCGGCTCGAGCTCTCCCGCGAGTTCCTCGCGCTCGCCGCCCAGCTCGGCGACCGCGAGCTGAAAGCGATGGCACAGCATTGGCAGATCTACCACCTGCTCGACGCCGGGGACGTCGACGGCGCCCGCCGCGAGTCGCGTGTCCTACGCCACCTCGCGGAAGAGCTGCGCCAGCCCACCTACCTGCACTTCGCGAGCCGCTGGGAGACCCTGTGGGCGATGCTCGCCGACCACGAGGAGGAGGCGCAGGAGCTGATCCTGCGCACGTACGAGATCGGCCGCCGCGCCCAGGCCCCGGAGATCGACATCGAGGCCGCCGGCCGCCACCTGTCGCTCGCCTGGCGCCACGACGCGCTCGGTCAGTTCGCCGAGCTGCTGGCGGCCCAGGCCGACGAGAACCCCCAGCTCGGCACCAACCTCCCCGTGATGGCGCTCGCCTTCGCCCAGTCGGGTGACCTCGACCGCGCCCGCGCCGTTCTCGAAGGCATCGACATCGAGGCGCTGCCCCGCGACATGCTCTGGATGGCGGGCATGGCGATCCTCGCCCAGGCCTGCGCGATGGTCGGCGACCGCGGGCGGGCACGCGTGCTCTACGACCTGCTGATCGAGCACCGCGCCCGCAACGTGATGGTCGGTATGGCCAACTGCATGGGCTCGGTCGAGCGCTACCTCGGCCTTCTCGCTACCACCCTCGGCGACCTCGCGGCCGCGGAGGTCCACTTCGACACCGCGATCGAACGCAACGCCCTCGGCGGGCTCGACCACGTCTTCGCGATGGTCCGCAACGACTACGCGGCGATGCTCGAAGTCCGCAACGGCCCGGCCGACGCGCTGCGCGCCGCCCAGCTGCGCGCCGAGACGCTGCAGAGCACCGGCGAGGCGACCCAGGTCGCCCCGCCGCCGCCCACGCAGCGCGCTCAGGGCAGGAAGTAGAAGGGGTTGGCGAGCTTGTACGTCACGTCGGCGTGCCCGCCGGCGAGGTCGGAGTACTGGTCGCCCACGTTGGCCACGATCTCGTAGCCCTGCTTCTCGATGTCCGCCCGCGCCGCGCTCTTGTACGCGACGGTGGTGAGGGTCGAGCCGGCCGGCTTGAGCACGACCGCGTTCCACTTGGTGAAGCCCTGGGTCTGGAGGTTGTGCTCGGTGTGGGGGCGCGTGGCCTCGCCGCGGCCGGTGATGAAGAACACGGCGACGCCCTTGCTGATCGCGTCCTGGTAGAGCGCGAGCGTGCCCGGGATCGCGACGCCGATCTCGTTGGTCGCCTCGGCCTGGGAGTTGGGCCCGAACGTGAAGTTGTCGGCGTTGATCGCGGAGTAGTTGGACAGCGAGGTCTCGTCGATGTCGAGGACGATCGCGGGCTTGCGCGGCCCGTGGCCGTTGCCGCCATGGCCGTGGTCGTGCCCGTGGCGGGCGGCGCGAGCCTTCACGCGGCGATACTTGCGCACGCCGCGGTCGAGCGCGTTCTGGGCGATCTTGTCGATCTGGGCGACCTGGTTGAGGTAGGTCCCGGAGTCGTGGTAGGTGCGCAGGGCGTTCTCCCAGTCACCCGCGTTGTAGCTCGTGGTCGACCCGAGGTACGGGAGCCCGCCGCCTCCGTCATAGAGCTCGACCATCGGCGTCCTGTCGATGGTGGTGACGATCGGCTTGGGCGCCGGCGCGACCTGCGCGGCGGCGGGGGCGGCGGCCGTGACGAGCACGGCGGCCGCGGCGACGATGGAGATGCGTGCACGCATGGGTGCGCGGTACCCGGATTCCGGTGGAATCGATGAGAGCGCCGGGCCTTGGCTCTCATGTATCAGCGTGAGCGCCGACGCGTTCAGTTGTGCAGCCATGCGCACGCCCGATCCCGTTCCCGCGCCCAGCGCGACGGAGCCCGCGGTCGCCGAGCTCGGCCTGCTGCCGAGCTTCGAGTCCGGAGTGACGCGCGCCGCCGCGCTCGCCGGCGCGGCTGCCGGCATGGTCGGGCTGCTGTACGTGATCGGCGGCAGCGTGATGTGGCTGCGCTTCGAGAAGGCCGGGCTTCCGGCCGACCAGGCGGTCGCGCTCGTGCCCAAGGTCGACCTGCTGATCATCGGCCTGCGGGTGATGGTGCTGCCGGCGCTCGCGAGCGGCGCGCTCTTGCTGTGGCTGGTCTCGCGCTGGGGCCGCCCCGGCGCGATCGAGCTCACGCGCAAGCAGCGGCCGCGGCTCTTCTGGCTGCTCGTCATCCTCGCCGCGCTGACCGCGCTCGCCGTCCCGTTCAGTCCGGGCGCGCTGGCGTGGCCGGCGGGTCTGGCCGCCGTCATCGTCTCCTGGCGGCAACGACGCACCGAGGCGTTCCGCAATCCGGACGTGCCGCTCCCCGTCTGGCGCGTCGCGGCCGTCGCCGTCCTCGCGTCCGCCGTCATCTCGATCGCGCGGCAGACCGACCCGCCGGTCCAGCTGCCCGTCGTCCAGGTGACGGTGGCGGACGCGTCGAAGATCCCGCCGAACGTGTTCGCCGGCAACCGCCGGTCGTCGCCGGACGACACGATCACCGTCACGGGCGTGATGGTCGCGATGACCGCGAGCGACGTCGCGGTCGGCGATCCCGCCACGCACGCGATCGCGTCGATTCCTCGCGCCGCGGCGTCCTCGATCGCCGTCGGGCCGTCGGTCGACCGGAGCTCGCCGCCGCAGTCGATCCTGAGCCGGTACGTGATCGGACGGACCGCGTGGGCGATGACGCCGCTCGAGTTCTGGTGCGGGAACGAGCGCTACGGCTGGACGCGCCTGCACAAGGTGTGCACCGGGCGGCCGAGCGTCGTCGCCGCGTCGGCGACCACCCGGCCGGACGGTCTCGTCGGCCTGGCGGTCAATTGCCCCGCCGACGCCCCCGAGGTCTGCACCGGATTCCTGCACGTGACCACCAAGCGCGCCTTCCCCAGCGCCGACCACCGGCTCACCACGCCGCTGTCGATGCCGGCGGCGGCGTTCTCCGTCACCCCGGGCGACGACGGTGCCGTCAAGGTCTCCGTCGACCAGGCCGAGCTCTGGAAGCAGGTGGCCAAGGGCGAGCGCCGCGAGCGCGTCACCTTGGCCGTGGACCTGCGGATCTCGATGGACGCCGCGGGCAAGACCGTGGTCTACGAAGGCGAAGGCCGGCTCACGGCGATCCATCCCCCGCTCGCCAAGCCCCGCCCGGACGCCACCGCGACGCCCACGCCCACCCCCACCGGGACGGCGACGGCCACCCCCACCGGGACGCGCACCCCGACCCCGACCCCGACACCCACGCCCACCCCCACGCAGACGGCGACGCCCGACGCGTCGAGCCCGCTGCAGCCGCAAGAGGACAGCCAACTCGTCCCGGAAGCGACACCGACCCCCTGAGCGCGCTCAACCACCCCCTGGACCGTGCCGACAACAGACCGTATGCCGGTCCGTCTGTCGTTCCTCGTCGCCCTGCTCGCCCTCGTCCTCGCCGCTCCCGCCCGCGCGGACGACTTCAACTGGCCCGTCGCCTACACGTCGCAGGCCAAGAACCCCGCTGACGCGCTGGCGGACCTCCCGATCGAGGCGCCGGCGTACGATCCCGCGACGCACTGCTCCAAGAAGGCCAGGCCCGGGATGACCGCGCTCGTGAACTGGCTGACCGCGAACGCCGGCGGCACGTTCTGGGGGACGTACCGGTGCGAGAAGTGGGGGCCGCACTCGGCTTCGCTGCACGCCGAGAACCGCGCGGTCGACTGGGCGCTGGACGTCGACGTCCCCGCCCAGCGCAAGGAGGCCGAACGGCTGATCGAGTTGTTCCTGGCGCCGGACAGGCTCGGGCAGCCGCAGGCGCTCGCGCGCCGGATGGGCGTCGAGGAGATCATCTGGGACTGCGGCTACTGGGGCGCGGGGATGGGCCAGTACCGGCCGTACTCGCCGTGCCTGTCAAAGAAGGGCAAGCTCAAGCGCAAGGTCGACAAGACGATCGCCCACCGCAACCACCTGCACATCGGCATGACGAAGGCCGGCGCGGCGAAGAAGACGTCCTTCTGGACGCGCCGCCCGCCCGCCTAGCCGCGCGCGGCCCAGAGCATCCCGCGCCGCTGCATCGCGGCGACCTCGGGCACGTCGAGCTCCTCGATGGCGTGCCCGATCGAGCAGTAGAACACCGCGCCCGCGCCCCAGCGCCGCGTCCACGCCACCGGCATCACGACGCCCTCCGCCCATGGCGCGGTCTCGGGGTGGAAGACCGTCGTCGCGAGCACGTGGTTGGACGGGTCGACGTGCATGTAGTACTGCTCGGAGGTGACGCTGAAGTCCGCGAGACCGTCTGTGATCGGGCTCGCGCGGTCGACGATCGTCACGTCGAAGTCCTTGATGCCGTCGGGGTGGGCGACGAACTGCCCGCCGACCATGAACTGATACTCGGGCGAGGCGCGGAACGCGTCGCCCGCGCCACCGTGGAAGCCGGCGAGGCCGACCCCGCTCTCGACCGCGTCCAGCAGCGCACGCAGCTGCGGCTCGGCGATCGCCCCCATCGTCCAGATCGGGACGATCAGGCTCAGCTCACCGAGCTCGCCCAGCAGCACGTCCAACGTGTCCTCGACCGACACGTCGAAGCCCTCCTCGCGCAGCATGCCCGCGTAGGCCTCGGCGAACAGGTCCGGCGAGTGGCCCTCCCACCCGCCGTGGATGATCAGCGCCTTCACGACGAAGAGCGTATCCAGTGGGCCACGATTTGGGTCTCTTGAGCAATGGAGAAACAACCCCACAAGCCAGCCCATGTGGAGCCGACGCGGGCGAAGTTCCGCACGCTCCTCGCCGCCAACCCGAACTACTTCGGCACGGCACCCGGTCTCGTCGACTTCCCGGTCGTCGTCGAGCAGAGCTTCAACACGTCGTACGAGGCGCTCACGTGCGTCTCCTACAGCCCGCGTCTGGACCGGCTCGAGGCGACCCTGATCGTCAAGCGGCCGACCGGCTACGCGGGTGACCTCTGCACGAGCGGCAGCTACGAGTTCGTCCGCTTCTACATCGACTACGGCTCCGGCTGGCAGGACGCCGGGCCGGCCGGCGTCAACGTGCACGACATCCCGATCGGGCACGACTGCCACAAGGACCCGACGCACCCGCTGGTCTACGTCGTCGGCGTCGATCACCAGCCACGCCGCGACTGGTGCGGCAACCCCGTCCTGCCGCGCGTGCGCGCGATCCTCTCGTGGAACGTGATGCCGCCGGCCGGCCAGCCGGACTGGCACCCGGTGTGGGGCGACCGCCACGAGTGCAACGTGCAGATCAGCCCGCGACGCTGGTTCGTGAAGGACGTCATCGCCAAGCTCCCGAGCGACGCCGTCAAGAAGCTCGAGCTCCCCCCGCTCGAGCTGATCGAGGTCCCGACCCCGCCGCTCCCGGATCCGCCGCCGCTGCCCGACACGCCGATCGAGTACCTGGCGAAGCTCTACCAGCAGGTCGAGGTTCCGCCGCATCGGTTCGCGCTGCCGCACATCGCCAAGACGATCAGCGCGTCGGCGGACGCCGACCAGCTCGCGACCGTCGCGGTCTCGGCCAAGGACGCGGGCATCGAGCTCGCGCCCCTGCTCGACACGATCGATCAGACCTCCGGCAACACCGCCTACGAGGAGCTCGAGTGCCTCGGGCTCGAGCACCAGAACAACGCCGACCGGCTCGTCGCGACGTTCAACGTCAAGCTGCCCTACGGCTACTCCGGCCCGCCGTGCACGGCCGGGAGCACCGAGTACGTCGCGTTCTGGGCGGACTGGGACAACGACTGCAAGTTCGAGTACCTCGGCACCGTCGAGACCAACCTGCACGACTACCAGCAGCTGCCCAAGGGCGGGCTCTGCTACGCGGCCGTCCTGCCGGTCGACGTCAACGCGATCCGCAAGAACTGCAAGACGCCGGTGCTGCGCCGCGTGCGCGCGGTCCTCTCCTGGGGCGCGAAGCCGTCGACGACCGACCCGAACCTGCTCCCGACCTGGGGCAACCGTCTCGACACGCACGTGCAGATCGCCCCGGGCACGCCGTATGACGGCACGGCGAAGTTCGTGATCGTCGGCGGCGTCGCGACCGACGAGATCGACAACACGACCGGGCTGACGAAGCCGGTCGCGCACCTGGCGGTCAACGGGACGCCGCTCGATGCGCGCGGCTGCCCCTTCGCGGGCGCGGTCGTTCTCCACGGCCCGACCGACCCCGCGCTGAAGAACACCGTGTACCGGATCATGGTCACGAACACCCCCGGCGGCACGCCGTTCCCGTTGACCGGCGCGTTCCCCACGGTCACCGGCGACGGGCACTTCGTGAGCCGGACGCCGGGACCGGGCGGGTGGACGACCTGGCTCGGCTGGCAGGACAACACGACCGGGGTGCTCGGCTCCTTCCCGACGAGCGGCGACGCCGTCTGGAAGATCGAGCTCGAGCTCCAGGGCGGCACGATCGCCGACACGCGGTTCGTGCAGCTCGACAACACGCTCAACGGCGCGAGCGTCGACCCGAACAACGTCGCCGACCTCGAGCTCGACACCCTCGGGGACTGCGAGGTCAAGCCCGGCTGGGTGACGGGACGGTTCCGCGCCGCTGACACCCACTTCCGCCGGTGGGACATCGCGGTGCTCGGCGGGCCCGGAGGTGTCCCGTCGCTGCCGACGGGCGTCGCCGACCCGGCACTGGCCCACGAGGTTGCGACCGGCGGGTGGCACGGCTTCAAGGTCGACCTGTCGGCGCTGCCGCCCTGCGGCTACGTCGTTCAGCTCTCGGCCTCCGACCGGGCGGTGGTCGACAGCGCGTCCACAGGGCGAGCCGTGCACGTCCAGCGTGGGCTCTGCCTGCGTCCCTGACCCGGAACCCTAAGCCGCCCCGGGCCACCTAAGGGTCATTCCCAATGGTGCCCGGGGCGCTTTTGCACGATCTTTGATCCCATGAACACGACCAAGCGCCTCACCCGATCTTCCACCGACAAGTACGTGGGCGGCGTCTCCGCCGGCCTCGCCGAGCACGTCGGCATCGACCCCACGCTCGTGCGAGTCGGCTGGGTGTTCGCGACGCTCGTCTCCGGCGGCGCCGCGATCCTCGCCTACGCCGCGATGCTCGTGGTCATCCCGCGCGACGACGCAGACCCGCAGGTCGACGATCGGCTCCCCGGTGTCCCCGCTTAGCGAAGGGCTTCGAGCTGGGCATCGACGATCTCGTCGAGCAGACCGCCGAGATACCCGTAAAGAGCTTGCGTGCGAGCCTCCGGGTCATCGGGGTCGAAGCCCAGTTCCTGGTCATCGTCCGTGATGTCCAGGAGGGTGCCGAGCACCAGCCGCAGCGAGTTGATCGCCTGCATCCAGGCGGTCAGCTGCTCCTCCGTCAGCGTCGTGGCGTCGACCGACGCCTCGACGGTGTCGACGTTCGCCAGACGCGCCGAGCGCAGCTCCTCGTGCGTGAGCCGGCGGTACTCGTCCTCCTTCTCCGCGTCGTCGGCGTAGGCCGACGGGTACAGCCGCCGGACGCGGAGATCGTTCGCGTCGAGCATCAGCAGCGCGCGCATGTCGCCGAGGATCTGGCGGACCAGCGCGCGCTCGCGGTCGTCCAGGCGCAGCTCGTAGCCGCCGGCGGCCGGCGTGACGCGCGGCTTGGGCCGGTTGCGCCCGAACATCAGTCCTGCCTCATCGTGGCCCAGAGGCCGTGCTCGTGCAGGCGGAAGACGTCCAGCTCGGCCTTCTCGCGCGTGCCGGAGGACACGACCGCGCGCCCCTTGTGGTGGACGTCGAGCATCAGCTCGGTCGCCTTCTCGCGGTTGTATCCGAACAGCTTCTGGAAGACGAGGACGACATAGCTCATCAGGTTGATCGGGTCATTCCAGACGATGACGATCCACGGACGGTCCGCGGCCTGATCGTCGTCGGTCTCAGGGAGCTTGACCTCGGCGGGAGCGGCTGACACTCCCCCTTAGGCTACGCGCTCGGGACGTGACTCATCGCGTGCTCTGCCAGCGCGGTGATCGTCAGGCTCGGGTTGACGCCCACGTTGGCGGGGATCGCGGCGCCGTCGCAGACGAGCAGGTTCTCGTAGCCGAAGACCCGCATCCGAGCGTCTACGACGCCTTTCGACGGGTCCGCGCCGATCACCGCGCCGCCGAGGATGTGGGCGGTCGACGGGATGTTCGCCGCGGCTTCCATGATCGAGCTCTGCGCGATGCCGCCCGTGCGCTTCGCCAGCCACGCCGTGAACTCGTTGGCCACGGGGATGAAGGTGGGGTTCGGCCGCTCGGGGTCCTGCTCGGTCCGCAGGCGGACACGCCCGCCGCGCCCGCGACACGCGCGCAGCGAGATCGCGTTGTCCAGCGACTGCATGACCAGGACGATGATCGTGCGCTCCGACCAACCGCGCGGGTTGAGCGTCTTCATCAGCGTGCGCGGGTGCCGCACCGCCGCGCCCGCGAGCTTCAGCGGCCGCGTGAGCGGCGTCCCTTCGCCCGTCAGCAGCGTGAAGAGCGGTGACGCGCCGTCGCCCGCGTTGCCGTAGACCACGGTCTCGATGTGGGTGTGCGGGTCGGGGTAGATCGAGCCGGTGATCGCCACCCGCCGGATCACGTCCGGCGAGCCGTGCGGCAACGTCACCGCGAGGATCGCCTCGGAGTTGGTCCGCACGAGCTCGCCGAGCCGGGGCGAGATGTGCGGCAGCGAGCCGTTGAGCCGGCACGCCGCCAGCAGCCGGTTCGTGCCGAGCGCACCGGCCGCGACGACCACGCCGCGGGCCCTCAGCGTCTGGCGGCCGCGCCGCAGCCCAGACGGCGTCGACGTGACCGCGTAGCCGCCTCCGGCGAGCGGCTTGATGTCGAGGACGGTGCGCTCGGGCATGATCCTCACGCCCTCGCGCTCGGCGAAGTACAGGTAGTTCTTGACGAGCGTGTTCTTGGCGCCGTGCGGACAGCCCACCATGCAGCGCCCGCACCGCAGGCAGCCGGTGCGGTCCGGCCCCTCGCCGCCGAAGAACGGGTCGGGCACGGTCTTCCCCGCCTCGCCCAGGAAGACGCCGACGCGCGTCTTGGCATGCGTGGACGCGACCCCGATCTCCTCCGCGTACTCGCGCAGATAGTCGTCGGCGGGATCGTCCTCGTCGTACGTGGCGACGCCGAGCATCCGCTCGGCCTCGTCGTAGTGCGGGGCGAGCGCGGTCTGCCAATCGTCGAGCCCCGCCCACTGCGGGTCCTCATAGAACCGCGCCGGCGCGCGGTAGAGCGTGTTCGCGTACCCCAGCGACCCGCCCCCGACCCCCGACCCCGAGGCGATCGCGACGTCCTTGAAGATCGTCAGCCGGAAGATCCCGTTCAGGCCGAGCCGCGGCGCGTACCAGTAGCGCCGCAGGTCCCAGGTCGACTTCGGGAACTCGTCGTCGGCGAATCGCCGCCCACACTCGAGCACGCCGACCTTGTAGCCCTTCTGCGCGAGCCGCAGGGCGCTGACGCTCCCGCCGAAGCCGGAGCCGATGACGAGCCAGTCGAAGTCCACCGGCGGAATCTAGGGGACCGAGAGGCCGTCCGTGTGTGAACGTGCTCCGAGCGCCTCGCCGCCGGCGCGGCGTGGAACGCGATCGGCGGCGCCAGGCTGGTGCGGCGACGCGCGGCGCGGCACCAGAGCCAGACGGCAAGCGTCTTCACGTGCGGCGGAGCAGCACTCGGGTGACGAAGTGGTCGGCGCCCTTCTCGAGGATCACGTCGGCGCGGGGGCGGGTGGGCTGGATGTTGTTGAGGAGGTTCGGGCGGTTGGTGCGCTCCCAGATGCCCGAGGCGACCGCGAGCGCCTCGTCGTCGGAGAGCTGCGCGTAGCGGTGGAAGTAGGACTCGGGCTTCTGAAAGGCGCCGTTGCGGAGCTTGAGGAACCGGCTCAGATACCAGCGCTTGACGTCCTCCTCCTCCGCGTCGAGATAGAGCGCGAAGTCGACGAAGTCGGACACGTAGACGCGCCCGCTGCCGCGCTGGAGGACGTTCACGCCCTCCAGGACGAGCACGTCCGGGGCGCGCACGAGCTGGGTCTCTTCGAGCACGTCGTAGGTGAGGTGCGAGTACAGCGGCGCGCGCAGCTCCTCCACCCCGCTCTTCAGATCGGCCACGAAGCGCAGCAGCGCGCGGCGGTCGTAGGACTCGGGGAAGCCCTTGCGGGCGAGGATGTCGCGCTCGATCAGGGTCGCGTTCGGCAGCAGGAAGCCGTCGGTGGTGACGAGCTCGACGCGCCAGTCGGGGCGCAGCGACTGCAGCAACCGCACGACGAGTCGCGCGGCGGTGCTCTTGCCGACGGCGACGCTGCCGCCGAGCGCGATCAGGTAGGGCACGCGGTGCGACTCGCCGAGGAACTCGCCCTGGGCGGCCGAGAGGGTGCGGGCGGCCGAGATCCGCAGCTGCAGCAGTCGCGCCAGCGGCACGTAGACGTCGGTGACCTCGTCGACCGCGACCGGCTCGCCGAGCCCGCTGAGGCCGGCGAGCTCGTCGTAGGCCAGCGACTCGTCGCCGCCGCCCAGCTCCCGCCAGCGCTCACGTTCGATCGCGGCGAACGGCGACGCCGCCCGCAGCTTCAGCAACAGCGGGCCTGCGGTCGGGCCTCGCGGGCGTCCTGGCGGCGGCGCTCGAAGTCGCGCCGCGACATCACGGGCTCCCCCGGGTGCTCGCGCCGCCGGTGCTCGACGTAGCGGTCGTACGCGCTCTCGCCCGAGACCTCGCGCAGGTACCAGCGCACCCCGCTGAAGACGTCACGCGGTGTCATAGACCTCCTCGCGGTCACGGGTGAACAGCCCGGACGGCGCGCGCAGGTGCGACTCGGCGGGCGGAACCTCCGTCGTCGGCAGGCCACCGGCGCGGATGGCCTTGATCGAGATCCGGGCGGCGTCGGCGATCACGATGACGATCAGGATCGCAAAGAACGCCGAGAGGATGCCGTCGACCGTCGAATTCGTCACCACGGCGTGCATGTCGTCCATCGACTTGGCGGGCGGCAGGACCTGTCCCTGCGCGATCGCGTCGTTGAACTTGTCGCGCTGGGCGAAGAAGCCGAGCTTCGGGTTGTCGCTGAAGACCTTCTGCCAGCTGGCGGTGAGCGTGACCGTCGCGTCCCACGCGAGCGGGATGCCCGTCACCCACGCCCACTTGAGCTTGCCGTGCTTGATCAGCAGCACGGTGCAGACCGTCAGCGCGACCGCGGCGAGCAGCTGGTTGGCGATGCCGAACAGCGGGAAGAGCTGGTTGATCCCGCCCAGCGGGTTCGTCACGCCCGCGTAGAGGAAGTAGCCCCACGCGCCGACGATGATCGCGCTGCAGAGCCACACGCCCGGCTTCCACGAGACCTGCCGGAACGGCTTGTAGACGTTGCCGAGCGTGTCCTGGAGCATGAATCGCCCGACCCGCGTGCCCGCGTCCACCGTGGTGAGGATGAACAGGGCCTCGAACATGATCGCGAAGTGGTACCAGAAGGCCCGCAGGCCCTCGCCCGTCGCGCCGGCGAAGATCGTCGACATGCCGACGGCCAGCGTGGGCGCGCCGCCGGTGCGGGCGACGAGGGTCTGTTCCTCCACGCCGCGGGCGGCCGCCTCGAGCGCGCCCGGGGTGATCGTGAAGCCCAGGCTGTTGACGGCCTCGGACGCCGATTGCACGGTCGATCCGACCAGCGCCGCGGGCGCGTTCATCGCGTAGTAGAGCCCCGGATCGATGATCGAGGCGGCGATGATCGCCATGACCGCGACGAAGGACTCCATCAGCATCGCGCCGTAGCCGATGAAGCGGACCTGGGTCTCCTTCTCGATCATCTTCGGCGTCGTGCCGGAGGCGACCAGCGAGTGGAAGCCGCTCAAAGCGCCGCACGCGATCGTGATGAACACGAACGGGAACAACGCGCCCGCGAACACGGGGCCTTCGCCGCTGGAGGCGAACTTCGTGACCGCCTCGTTCTTCATGACGGGCAGCGTCACGAGGATGCCCACCGCCAGCAGCAGGATCGTCCCGATCTTCATGAAGGTCGAGAGGTAGTCGCGTGGCGCGAGCAGCATCCAGACCGGCAGGATCGACGCCACGAAGCCGTAGGCGATCAGGCAGAACGTCAATGCCTCCGGCGACAGCGTGAACGCGTCGGCCAGGCTCGAGTCCTGCACGACCTTGCCGAGCGCGATCGCCAGCAGCAGCAGCGTGACGCCGATCGCGCTCGTCTCCAGCACCCGCCCGGGCCGGATCACGCGCATGTAGAACCCCATGAACAGCGCGATCGGGATCGTCATCGCGAGGCTGAACGTGCCCCACGGCGAGTTCGCCAGCGCGTTGACCACGACCAGCGCCAGGACGGCCAGCAGGATCACCATGATCGCCAGCACCGCGACCAACGCCGCGGCGCCGCCGACCGGGCCGATCTCGTCGCGCGCCATCTGCCCGAGCGACTTCCCGTCCCGGCGCATGCTGAAGAACAGCACGACCATGTCCTGCACCGCGCCGGCGAAGATCACGCCGACGATGATCCAGATCGTCCCCGGCAGGTAGCCCATCTGCGCGGCCAGCACGGGGCCGACGAGCGGGCCGGCGCCCGCGATCGCGGCGAAATGGTGGCCGAAGAGCACGCGCCGGTCGGTCGGCTGGAAGTCGACGTCGTTCTCGAGGCGCTCGGCCGGCGTCGCGCGATTGGCGTCAGCGCCGAGGACCTTGTACTGGATGAACCGCGCGTAGAAGCGGTAGGCGATCGCATAGGACCCGACGGCGGCGATGATCAGCCAGGCGGCGGAGATCTGCTCACCGCGAACCAGGGCTATCACGCCCCAGGCGATCGCACTCACCACCGCAACCGCGACCCAGATCGCGATGGAACGTTGCTTCGTCCTCATGGCGTCTCCTCCCTGCAGGGGCTCCCGACTCGGGAGTCATCCCCAAGGTAAGGATCAGCTAAACGCGCGCAGGCCCGCCGTCACCGCGGCGGCGAAGAGGATCACGACGATCATCGGCGCACGCAGGGCGATCGCGACGACCGCGGCGCCCAGACCCGCGGCGCGGGCGTCGAGCGTGATGCCGTTGCCGCTCGCGCTGAACGTCTCGTAGACGACGAGCGCGGCCAACAACGCCGGGGCGACGAGCCCGGTCATCGCCAGCGTGCGCTCGCCGGGCGGGCGCTCGCCGAGCAGGAGCGGGCCGGCGATCTTCATCCCGGCGGTGCCGACGGTGAGGACGGCGATGGTGATCCAGACGGCGGTCATGACGCCTCCCCGGTGGCGAGGTCGGTGCGCGTGGCGGAGCGGCGTGGCGGGGCGTCGCCGCCCGTCGCCATCTTCGGCGATCTGGCCGCGCGGCCGCGCAGGCCCAGCAGCGCCGCGGTGGTCGCCGCGAGCACGGGCACGCCGGGGGGCGCGAACGGCATCAGCGCGAGCGCGATGACGGCGCCGATCGCCGCCGCGGTCAGCGGCATCCGCCCGATCCGCGCCTCGCCCCACAGCAGCACCGCGAAGAACGCCGGGAACATCGCGT
This sequence comes from Solirubrobacter soli DSM 22325, assembly GCF_000423665.1. Taxonomy (GTDB): domain Bacteria; phylum Actinomycetota; class Thermoleophilia; order Solirubrobacterales; family Solirubrobacteraceae; genus Solirubrobacter; species Solirubrobacter soli. The sequence goes on from NZ_AUIK01000020.1 coordinate 30,555, forward strand.
CCAGGCCGAGCGCGCCGGGGTCGGTGAGCACCGAACCGGTCAGCACGCCGATCAGCGTCCCGCCGCTCCACGCCGCCGCTTGCGGCAACGTCGCACCGATCAGGATCCCGCGGTCGTAGGTCCCGTCGGCGCGCCGGGAGAGCGCGAACGACGCGTCGACCAGCGCGAGCGACTGGGCCGAGCGCTTGAGCCGGCCGCCGGAGAGGAACGGGCCGATCGCCAGCCCCATCGGCAGCCAGCGGCCGTTCATCAGCATCCCGGCCGCGATCGCCGCCACCGCGCTCCCGCCCGCCGTCAAGACGGTCAGCGCCGCGAACTGCGCCGCGCCCGAGAAGACGACGAGCGACATCAGGACGGGCGCGAACGAACCCATGACGGGCTGGGCGAGCACTCCGAAGGAGATCCCGCCGGCCAACGTGGGCAGCACCAGCGGGAGTCCCTTGCGGACCCCGGATCGGATGTCGCTCGGCTTGTGCATCACCGTCACCTTACCGTATAATGTCCATGTCGTGGTAAGGGTAACCCCCGAATCGATCAAGTTGCAGGGCGGCGCGTTGTCGGTCGACTTCGCCAATTCGGTCGACTGGACCGAGGACGAGCGCGAGATCCCAGCGACGGACGCGTTGCTGGAGCCGGACTCGCTCGATCGCTGGGGCGCCCGCCTGGAGGTGGCGGGCAGCCCGGGCGGGCCCGAGGAGCTCGAGCTCGCGCGTGGCCTTCGCGAGGCGCTGCACCACATCTTCTCCGCCCTCGCGCGCGAGGAGACGCCGGACGAGTTCTCCCTCGCCCGACTGCGCTTCGCCTACGCGCAGGCGGTGGCGGCGGGCACGCTGTCGGTGCGCGAGGACGGCGGCTACGGCCTGGACTGGCGGCCCGACGAGCCGCGCCGCGTGCGCTTCGCCGTGGCGGCGGACGCGGTCGCCCTGTTGGGCGACCCGGCCCGCATCGCCCGGCTGCATCGCTGCCCCGGGCGCGATTGCGGGTGGGTCTTCCTGGACACGAGCGGCCGCCGCCGGTGGTGCTCGATGGCGACGTGCGGCAGCCGCGCGAAGATGCGCCGGATGTACGAGCGCAAGCGCGCCGAGCGCGCGGGTGGGCGGGCTATCCCAGAATCCTCAGTTGGAGGGGATGCGACGACAGCATGACCGGGCCGTCGGGGCCGACCGCGACGTCGTCCTCGAGCCGCATGCCGCCGACATCGGAGTTGTAGATCCCGGGCTCGATCGTGAAGATCATGCCCTCGACCAGGTCCACGTCCCAGGTCGGGATCAGGAACGGCGGCTCGTGGACCTCGGTGCCGATCGCGTGGCCGGCACCGTGCAGGCAGGCGCCGATCTCCGGGTGGGCCTCGATGATCACGCGCTGCGCCGCGTCGACGGTGCGGGTGGTGCCGCCGAGGCGGGTGGCGTCGACCGCCGCCACGTAGGCCTCGTGCACGACCTCCCACGCCTTGGCCGCCCAGTCGCTCGGCGCGCCCGCCGTGGCGCAGCGGGTGAGGTCGCCCCAGTAGCCGTCGGCGAACTGCGCCGCGACGTCGGCCACGACCACGTCGCCGACCTCGAGCTTGCGTTCGCCCGGCGTGCCGTGCGAGTCGGCCGAGTGGGTGCCGAAGAGGATGTGCGGCTCGGAGTGCTTGGCGCCGCGGCGCATCAGGCTGAACGCCACGCGGGCGTTGATCTCGGCCTCGGTCATGCCGGGCACGAGCTCGGCCCACAGCTCGTCGTACGCGGCCTCGATGTGGGTGCAGGCGCGGCGGACGGCCTCGATCTCCTCGGCGTCCTTGGCGGCGCGCAGGCCCATGACGATGTCGGTCGCCGGGACGAGCTCGTAGCCGGCCGCCTGCAGCGCGTGGGAGCGCGCGAAGTTCAGGTGGTCCTCCTCGACGCCGATGCGCTTGGGCGCGTCGCCGAGGATCTCGGCCAGCTCGGTCAGCCCGTTGGACGTCGCGGCGTTGTAGAGCGCGCGGTCGAGCTTGGTGGCAGCGGCGTTGACGCTCTCGCGGTCGAGCGTCGGCGCGATCAACGCGCCGGTTCCGCCGCGCTTGACGACGACACCGAAGAACCGCTCCATCTGGAGGCCCCAGAAGCCGGTGAAGTAAGCGATGGAGGCGTCTTTGGTGGCGAGGACGGCGTCGAGACCCGCCTCCTCGAGCAGCCCGTCGAGGGCGGCGACACGGGAATCAAGCGACATTGGGGCGCCACCCTAGCGGCGGCGCACCCCGAATTCGGCTGACACCGTCACGCCCGGCTCACCTTCCGGGGTGCCGAGGCGCACCGCGAGACCGAGCTCGCGGTAGCGCGGGTTGAGGATGTTCTTGCGATGGCCCGAGGAGTCCATCCAGGAGCGCATCATCGCGGCGGGGGTGGCGAGGTCGCCGGTCGCCCAGATCAGGTTCTCGGCCAGCGACCAGCCGTCGTTGCGGCGGGCGTAGCCGGCGGCCAGGATGCGCTCGTCGAAGGTGCCGCCCTCGGGCGTGTCGTGGTCGAAGTACCCGCGGGCGATCATGTCGTCGGTGTGCTCGGCCGCGGCGGTGTCGAGCGCCTCGTTGGCGGCCAGCGTGCCGAGCCCGCGCTTGGACCGGACCTGATCGTGGAGGCAGTCGAGCGCGCCGCGGATCAGGTCGAGGTTGCCCTCGTCGGGCATGAGGTCGGCGTTGGGGCAGACGGCCGGCGTGGCGACGGTCGCCAGGACCTTCTTGCGCTTCTTGGGCGTCTCGGCGGACGCGGGAGCGGACGTGACGGCGCCCAGCAGTGCGAGCGCGACCAACAGACGGCGAACGGACACGGCATCCGTATCGACCGTGTGCGGTTTGGCGCAAGCCCCGATGTCCCCCAGGCGGGGGTGAAGTCAATGGAGGACTTGCGCGACGTATCCCTCGTCGTTGAGCGTGCCGACCACGCGCTGGGCGTGCTCGTGGCCGCGGGTCTCCAGCACCATCTCCACCGCGGTCTCGCGCACGTGCAGGTCGAGCCCTTCGCGCATGTGGCTGACATCGACGATGTTGGCGCCGGTGCCGGCCACCGTGGCGAGGATGCGGGCCAGGGCGCCCGGGCGGTCCGGGACGCGGGTCAGCAGGACGAGGCGGCGCCCGGACTCGTTCTCGTGCCGGCGGGCGATCGCGGCCAGCAGGCCCGCGTCGACGTTCCCGCCGCTGAGGATCGCCACGGTCACGCCGGTCGTGGCAGGCTTGACCTGACCCCCGAGCAACGCCGCGACGCCGACCGCGCCGGCGCCTTCGACCACCAGCTTGCAGCGCTCGAGCAGGAGCGCCATCGCCTCGGCGGTGGCGTCCTCGCCGACGCAAACCACGTCATCGGCCAGCTCGATCAGCAGCGGCAGCGTGATGCCGCCCGGGCGCTTGACCGCGATGCCGTCGGCGATCGTCAGCGCGGTATCGGCCGCGATCGGTACGCCCGCCTGGATCGATGCCGGGAACGGCGCGCAGGCGGCGGCCTGGACGCCGACGATCTGCACGTCGGGCTTGACGGCCTTGATCGCCAGCGCGACCCCCGCGCAGAGCCCGCCGCCGCCCACCGGGATCACGACCTTCGCCAGGTCCGGCACGTCCTCGAGCAACTCGAGGCCGAGCGAGCCCTGGCCGGCGACGATCACGGGATCGTCGAACGGGTGGATGAACGCGAGCCCGCCGGTCGCGGAGCGTTCCCGGGCGGCGATGAGGCACGCGTCGACGCTGTCGCCGGCGACGTGGACGGTCGCGCCCGAGGCGCGGGCGGCCTCGACCTTCGCCATCGGCGCGTCGGCGGGGACGTAGACCTCGCAGTGGATGCCGAGCTGGCGCGCGGCGGCCGCGAGCGCCTGGCCGTGGTTGCCGGCGCTGGCCGCGACGACGCCGTGGCGGGTCTCCTCCTCGTCGAGCGAGGCGAGCTTGGCCGCCACGCCGCGGACCTTGAACGAGCCGGTCCGCTGCAGGTTCTCGGCCTTGAGCACGACCGTCCCACCCGCGCGCTCCGAGAACGTGCGGGTGGAGAGGATCGGGGTCCGGCGGGCGACGGTCTCGACCGCCCTTCTTGCGGCAGTTACGTCGCTCGCGGTGACCATCTTCAGACGGCGATGATGGCGTCCATCTCGACCTCGGCCCCCATCGGGAGCGCGGCCACGCCGATCGTCGTGCGGGCGGGCGGGTCGGACGGGAAGTAGGTGGCGTACGCCTCGTTCATCTCGGCGAAGACGCTGACGTCGGTCACGTAGACGGCGACGCGGACGGCGTTGGAGAGTTGCGCGCCCGCGGCCTCGGCCACGATGGTGAGGTTGTCCAGGCAGCGCCGGGCCTTCTCGGCGGGCGTGTCGCCGGTCAGCTGACCCGTGGCCGGATCGAGGTGCACCTGGCCCGACAGGAACAGCAGGCCGTTGGACTTGACGGCATGCGAGTACGGCCCCGCAGCGGGCGGTCCGGGGTCCGCGGTCACGGTTTCGCGAGAATGGGACATAGGAAGGACCGTATCTGAGATGCCGAACCGCCTCGCCTCCGAGACATCCCCATACCTGCTGCAGCACGCCGACAACCCCGTGGACTGGTACCCGTGGGGCGACGAGGCGTTCGCGCGGGCTCGTTCTGAGGACAAGCCGGTCTTGGTATCGATCGGGTATGCGGCGTGTCACTGGTGCCACGTCATGGAGCACGAGTCCTTCGAGGACGAAGAGGTCGCGCTGGTGATGAACACGCACTTCGTGTGCGTGAAGGTCGACCGCGAGGAGCGCCCGGACGTCGACGCGATCTACATGGACGCGGTCCAGGCGATGACCGGGCAGGGCGGGTGGCCGCTGAATGCGTTCCTGACGCCCGACGGCGTGCCGTTCTTCGCCGGCACCTACTTCCCGCCGGTGGCGCGCCCGGGGATGGTGTCCTGGAAGGACCTGCTCGTGGGCGTGTGGAACGCGTGGACGACCCAGCGGGCGGAGATCGAGGAGGCGGCGCGGAACAACGTCCCGCGGCTGCAGGGCGCGCGGTTCCTGGAGGCGCCTGAGGGTGAGGTGTCGCCGGACGTGCTGTCCGCGGCCGTCGTGACGTTGCGCCGCCAGTTCGACGAGGCCAACGGCGGCTGGGGCGGCGCGCCGAAGTTCCCCTCGACGTCGGTGATGGAGTTCCTGATGGCGCGCGGCGAGCCGGCGATGCCGCTGCAGACCCTGCGGCGGATGGCCTCCGGCGGCATCTACGACCAGGTGGGCGGCGGGTTCGCCCGCTACTCGGTCGACGCGCAGTGGCTCGTCCCGCACTTCGAGAAGATGCTCTACGACAACGCGCTGCTGGCCCGCGCGTACCTGCACGCGTTCCAGATCTCGGGTGAGCCGCTGTTCCGGCGGGTGTGCGAGGAGACGCTCGACTGGGCGATGCGCGAGCTGCGTCAGGACGAGGGCGGCTTCGCGTCGTCGCTGGACGCGGACAGCGAAGGCGTCGAGGGCAAGTTCTATGTGTGGACGCCGGACGAGATCCGCTCCGTTTTGGGCGATCTCGCCGAAGTGGCGATCCGCGCGTTCGGCGTCACCGAAGCCGGCAACTTCGAGGGCGCGAACATCCTCGTCCGGGCGACGTCGGACCCGCCTGAGTTGGCGGAGATCAAGAGGGCGCTGCTGGCCGCGCGGGCCTTGCGCGTCCGGCCGGCTTTGGACGACAAGCGGCTGACGTCGTGGAACGCGCTGATGATCAGCGCGCTGGCGGACGCGGGTGCCGCGTTCGAGCGCGCCGACTACCTGGCCGCGGCGGTCGCCTGCGCGTCGTTCATCGAGCGCGAGCTGCGCGACGGGGACGGCCGCCTGTTGCGGACGTTCAACCGCGGCCGCGCCAAGCTCCCCGCGTTCCTGGAGGACCACGCCTACCTCCTGGAGGCGTACCTGGACCTGTACGAGGCGACGTTCGACGCGCAGTGGTTCGGGCGGGCGGTCTCGCTGGCCGACGAGGTGTTGGAGCGGTTCTTCGATTCCGAGCGCGGCGGGTTCTTCTCGGTCTCGGACGACCACACCGGCCTGATCGCCCGCCGCAAGGACCTCGAGGACGCGCCGATCCCTTCGGGCGGCTCGGCGGCGTGCTTCGGCCTGTTGCGGTTGGCGCGCTTCACGGGGTCTTCGCGCTACGAGGACGCGGCGCTGTCGTTGGTCCGGCTCCTGCACACCGTCGCGCCGGAGCACCCGTTGGCGTTCGGCCATCTGCTGCGCGCGATCGACTTCGTGTTCGCGCCGGTTCGCGAGGTGGCGCTGGCGGGCGAGGACGTCGCGTCGTTGGCTCGGGTGGTCCGTGGCGGGTACTTCCCGCACGTCGTCCTGGCGGGTGGCTCGGGCGACATCCCGCTGTTGCGGGACCGCGAGCCGGTGGACGGCCAGGCCGCCGCGTACGTGTGCGAGCACTTCACCTGCCGGCTGCCGGTGACCGCGCCCGAAGATCTGATTCGGGCTTTGACCACGTAGCGTGAGCATGATGCTGACGCTCCCCGCTGGGCGGACCGCGAAGTGGTTCGTCCTGATCGTCGTCGTACTCGTCTTCGGTGCCCTGGCCAGTCAGGCGGGCAAGCTCGAGGGCGCGCAGAAGAACGAATCGAGCTCATGGCTCCCCGCGGACGCCGAGTCGGTGAAGGCGCTGGACGCGGTCAAGACGTTCCCGGGCGGGGAGCTCGCGCCGGCGGTCGTCGTGTACGAGCGCCGCGGTGGCTTGACGGCGGCGGACAAGGCGCGGATCGCCGGCACGGTCGGGAAGCTGAACGCGAACCGGCTGCCGCTCGTGCTGGAGGCGCAGCCGCCCGTGTATTCGCCCAACGGCGATGCCGCGCTGATCGTGCAGCCGGTCCAGCCCGGCGACGGGTCCGGCGACACGTTCCAGAACGCGGTGCAGTCGATCCGCGACCGGGTCGGCGAGCCGAGCGGCGGGCTCGACGTCAAGCTGACCGGCGCGGCGGGCTTCAGCCTCGACGCGATCAAGGTCTTCGCCGGCATCAACGGCACGCTGCTCTATGCGGCGATGGCGATCGTGCTGATCCTGCTCGTCCTGATCTACCGCTCGCCGATCTTCTGGGCGATCCCGTTCTTCACGGTGCTGCTGGCCGAGGGTGCGTCGCGCGGCGCGGGCTACCTGCTGGCGGAGGCGGGCGTGACGATCAACGGCCAGACCGGCGGGATCCTGCCGGTGCTCGTGTTCGGTGCCGGGACGGACTACGCGCTGCTGCTCGTCTCGCGCTACCGCGAGGAGCTGCGCCGGCACGAGGACAAGCACGACGCGATGCGGGTCGCGCTGGGCAGCGCGGGACCGGCGATCGTCGCGTCCGGTTTGACGGTGATCGCGGCGCTGCTGACGCTCTCGATCGCCGAGGTCAACTCGACCGCGGGGCTCGGCCCGGTGGGGGCGATGGGCGTCGGGCTGGCGATGCTCTCGATGCTCACCGTCCTCCCCGCGCTCTTGATCGTGTTCGGGCGGCGCGCGTTCTGGTCGCCGTTCACCGACGCGATCCCGCACGTGGGCGAGACCGGGACCGACGAGACGCACGGGTTCTGGCGTCGGATCGGCGACCGGGTCGCCCGCCGGCCGCGCGCGATCTGGATCGCCGGCACGATCGTCCTGCTGGTGCTGGCGGCGAACGTCTTCAGCCTCGACACCAGCCAGACGACCGGCAACCAGTTCCGCGGCTCGGTGGACTCGGTGGAGGGCCAGCAGGTGCTCTCGCGCAACTTCCCGGCGGGTGCGTCCGCGCCGGCCGACGTGATCGTGGGAGACGCGACGCGTGCGCAGGCGGTCGCGGACGCGCTCTCGGCGGAGTCCGCGTTGGTGAGCAGCGCGCGGGTCGCGGCCCGCGGCGACGCCGGCGCCCAGCTGTCGGTGACCCTCAAGGGCGACCCGTACGCGTCGGCGACGATGGATCAGATCCCGCACCTGCGCTCGGTGGCGCGACAGGCCGGCGGACCTTCGACCCTGGTCGGCGGGCCGACGGCGCAGGAGTACGACCTACGCGTCTCCGCCACGCGGGACAACAAGCTGATCCTGCCGCTGACCCTGTTGGTGGTGCTCGCGATCCTGATCGTGCTGCTGCGGTCGCTCGTCGCGCCGGTGCTGCTGATCGTCTCGGTGATCCTGTCCTTCGCGGCGGCGCTGGGCGCCGGCATCTGGGTGTCGGATCACGTGTTCGGCTTCACCGGCGTCGGGCCGACGCTGCCGCTGCTGGCGTTCGTCTTCCTGGTGGCGCTGGGGATCGACTACAACATCTTCCTGATGGCCCGCGTGCGCGAGGAGTCCATCAAGCACGGCACGCGCGAGGGCACGCTGCGCGGCCTCGCGGTGACCGGCGCGGTGATCACCGGCGCCGGCATCGTGCTGGCGGGGACGTTCGGCGCGCTGGCGGTGCTGCCGCTGGTCGTGCTGACCCAGATCGGCTTCATCGTCGCCTTCGGCGTCCTGCTGGACACGTTCGTCGTCCGCTCGGTGATCGTGCCGGCCGCCGTCATCGACGTCGGCCGGCGCGTGTGGTGGCCTTCGAAGCTCGCCGCGCCCCACCGCGCGGGCGGCGGCGCGGCCCGCGCCGGCGGCCTCAGAGAATCGCCAGATACCTCTCGAGTTCCCACGGAGTGACCTGGACGCGATAGTCCTCCCACTCCTGGCGTTTGATCTCGACGTAGCGGTTGAAGATGTGCTCGCCGAGGGTCCGGAGCACGAGCTCTGACTCGGCGGTGACCTCGATCGCCTCGCCCAGCGTCTCCGGCAGCTGCTCGATGCCGAGCCGGCGGCGCTCGTCGGGGCTGAGGTGGTAGAGGTTCTTCTCCATCGGCTCCGGCAGCTCGTAGCCGCGCTCGATGCCCTCGAGGCCGGCCTGCAGCAGCACCGCGAACGTGAGGTACGGGTTGCAGGCGGGGTCCGGCGAGCGCAGCTCCATGCGGGTCGCGTTCTCCTTGCCGGGGTGGTACAGGGGGACGCGGACGAGCGCGGAGCGGTTTCTTCTCGACCACGCCACGTAGACCGGGGCCTCATAGCCCGGGACGAGCCGCTTATACGAGTTCACCCACTGCGCGAAGATGCTGCAGATCTCGCGCGCGTGGCGCAGCTGCCCGGCGATGAAGGCCTTGCCGATGTCCGACAGGAAGTACTTGTCGTCCGGGTCGTAGAAGGCGTTGCGGCCGTCCTTGAACAGGCTCTGGTGGGTGTGCATGCCTGAGCCGTTCTGGCCGAACAGCGGCTTGGGCATGAACGTCGCGTGCCAGCCGTACTTGAGCGCGTACTCCTTGACCGTGATGCGGTAGGTCATGCAGTCGTCGGCCATCTTCAGCGCGCTCGAGTAGCGCATGTCGATCTCGTGCTGGGACGGGCCGACCTCGTGGTGGGAGTACTCGACCTCGATGCCGAGGCGCTCCAGCGCCAGCACCGTGTCGCGCCGCACGTCTGACCCCGCGTCCAGCGTGGTGAGGTCGAAGTAGCCGCCCTCGTCGAGCACCTCCGTGCCGCGGTTGTCGCGGAACAGGTAGTACTCGAGCTCGGGGCCGACGTTGAACGCGTCGAAGCCCATCTCCTTCGCCCGCTCCTCGGCGCGGCGCAGGACATGGCGCGGGTCGCCCTCGTACGGGCGCCGCTCGGGGGTCTGGACGTCGGCGAACATGCGCGCGACGCCGGCGCCGTCATCCGGCCGCCAGGGCAGGATGTTGAACGTCGTCGGATCCGGCAGCGCGATCATGTCCGACTCCTCGATGGCGTTGAAGCCGGTGATGGAGGAGCCGTCGAAGCCCATGCCGCCCTCGAAGGCGTCATCGAGCTGCTCAGCGGAGATGGAGAAGGACTTCAGCTGCCCGAGGATGTCGGTGAACCACAGGCGCACGAACCGGATGCCCTGCTCCTCGACGAGCGCCTTGACGTCTTCAGGTGTCTGGGGTCGATCAGCCATAGCGGCCTGCAGGCTAATGGACCGGACGGCGGTGACGGGTGGACGTGCGGTCGGACTCAGTCCAACCAGCGGTCCGCCCAGACCTTCAGCTCGGCCATCGCCGGTGCGAGCTGACGGCCTTTCTCCGTCAGCTCGTAACAGACCTTCGTCGGCGTGCCGTCGGACACGTGGCGCTCCACGATCTTGCGCTGCTCGAGCTCCTTCATCCGCTCGGACAGCAGCCGGTCAGACAGATCCGGCACCGCGTTGGCGATCTCCGTGAACCGCAGGCGACCGCCGTGCAGCAGCACATACAGGATCGCGCCCGTCCACCGCTTGCCCACCAGCTCCACGGCCTCGTGGTACCGGGGGCAGCACTGACTGCACGCCTGTTGCGCTTGATCGTGTTGATGTTGGTGTTGGGCGGTGAGGCCCATCTCTCTCAGTACGTCATGCCGCGCGCAGCACGCGCGTCTCCTCGACCGACCCGTCCACCGGGACGTCGCCGGCAATGTTCACCATCGCGGTAAAGGATTCCATGCTGAGCACCGCGATGGCCTCCAGAAGCTGTTCTTCCGTCCAGCCTGCCTCCCGCGCCTCCTCGTGCAAATGCTGCGGGAAGTTCGCCCGGTCGCCCAGCAGCGGACGCAGATACCGCAGCAGAGCGGCCTCCGCGGCATCTCCCGAGTCCCACCGCTTGGCGCGCGCGACCTCGTCGATGCCCAGACCCGCCTGCCGGCTCGTCCGGGTGTGAAGTTGCAAGCCGGGCTTGGATCCGTAGTGCTCGGACACCGCCAGGCCGATCCGCTCGGCGGAGTGCCGCGGCAGGTGACCGTGCCGCAGTTCCGCTCTGTAGCGCGTATAGGCCTTCAGCGCCGCCGGCGCGCCCGCCAGCACGCCGAGGAAGTTCGGAAGCTGCCCTGCTGCTGACGACGCGCCCTTGAGAATCGGAAGCGATTCTTGCGGCGCCGTCAGGTCGTCGTGGATGGGGAACCGACTCATCTCTGTCTTGGGCATACGCCACCACCGTGGGGGAGCTGGGGGGCTGAGACTTACAAGACGTAAGTCTATGTCTGCCGCATGAGACCCGCAAGGGTCCAAGAGGTCGTTTATTGACCCGTGGTGAGAACCGCGATCAGCACCAGCACGAACCCGAGCAGCACCGCATAGCCCACGATCCGGTCCGGGCTCGCCCCGATCCGCTCCAGCGCCGTCTTCGGCGGCCGCTGCGCCCGCGCAACCGGCATCCGGTCCGGGTGCCCCGTGATCGTCACCGTCCGCCGCGCGGGCGGCGCCTCTTGGAACTCCGGCTCCTCGAGCTGCGTGACGACCGCCGCCGTGTCAGACGCCATCGTCTCGAGCACGACCGTCCGGCTCTCCCCGGGCGCGAGCTCGAGCTCCCGCCCCGCCTCGGGCGCCAGCCACGAGTCGATCGACCGCTTCCCGTCCTCGACCGGCACATGGTCGTCGGTGACCGTCCACGACTCCGCGGGCCGCCGCGCGCGGCGCGGCGCGGCGCCGTCGGCGCGGTCGAGTGCGGCGAAGTCGTCAGTGGTGCGGCGGGTGTCGTCGCGGCGCGCGTCATCGCGCGTGGGCGCGGCCCACTCGTTCGTCGCCCGCCGGCCGTCGTCGCGGCGCCCTTCGTCGCGCGTGGGCGCGGCCCACTCGTTCGTCGCCCGCCGGCCGTCGTCGCGGCGCCCTTCGTCGCGCGTGGGCGCGGCCCACTCGTCGGTCGTACGGCGTGGCTCGTCCGTCGTGCGGCGCGGGGCGTCGTCGCGGTCCGGCCAGTCGCCGCGGCGCGGCGCGATCTGGCGGCGCTCGTGCTCGTCGGTCCAGTCGTCGCGGCGGAGCGGGTACGACTCGTCGCCGAGGGTGTCCTCGCCGCGCGGGGCTCCGTCGCTCCACTCGTCGACCGGGCGGGACGGGCCGGAGACGCGGCGTTCGAAGCGGTGGCCGTCGAAGTCCTCGTGGTGGGCGCGACGGTCGGACCGCGTGAAGCGCCGGCTAGGCATGCGGTCGAAGATGTCTTCGTTCACGCCCCAGTCGGCAGCGGCACGACGCCGACGCGGCGACGGCTCGTCGCTCTCATGGTCATAGAACGCCCTGGTGCGGGCGTCGTGCTCTGGGGCCATGTTTGACTCGTCCTCTTCTTTTTGCTGACGGCGTCGAGCATTACGGCTCGCGCCAGAAGAGCGGCGCTACGACAACCGGACCGTGTTCGATCGTACCAGCGGTCGGAGCACCTGCACGCTTGTGCTTTTTACATCAACCGCCGGACGACTCGTCAGAGCCCACGGACTTTGCGACAAATTTCGCCACGTCCTCCGCGTCTTCGCCCGTATAGATGCCGGCCGGCATCTGACCGTTGCCGTTCGCGCGACCCTTCTCGATCGCGTCGAGCACGAACTTCTCGTTCGGCGCGAGCTGGTCCAGGTCCGGACCCACCCGCGCGACGGCGTTCGCGGCCTTGAGCGAGTGGCACAGGCCACAGCGACGGCCGAACAGCTCCTGCCCGTGCTTCTCCTGCTCGGTGAGGTTGTGGATGCCCGCGGACGGGATGTCGTCCTTGTTCTGGTCCGCGGCGATCACCGCCGCCGGCACGGCCACGCCGAGCACCAGCAGTGACACGAAGAACGCGAAGGTGGCGAAGCGACGACCGCCCCGCGACTGTGAATGCGCGACCGAACCCAACCCACCGCGCCCGCCACTCATGGCGAACAGCAGGGTCCCAAGGCCCAGGACAACGAAGGCAGCAACGAACGCGATGGTGCTCACAGGTGCGCAATCTACCCACTCCCGCGGTCACCTAGCGTCGTCGTCCGGACGCGAAGCTCTGGATCGGCGGCGAAACCTGCCTGAACTCGCCCATCGTCGAAGCCGCCTCGCGCCCACCCTGCGCGCCCTCGCCGCGACCCGTCGCCGCCGCCGCGACCCGCTTCTCCGCCAGCGCGACAACCTCCGCCGCCTGCTCCTGCGGCGCCACCAGCGGCCGCACCCCCTTGACGAACACGTTGATCCCCCCACCCGCCTGCGGCAGCTTCTCCAGCCGCCCTTCGCACAACAGCAACGGCTCACCCCGCACCGTCAGCCGGTTCGCCTCATAGAGATCCGGCGGAACGATGAGGTTGATCGTCCCGAACTCATCCTCGAGCAGCAGGAACACGATCCCCTTCGCCGTCCCCGGCCGCTGCCGCGCCACCACCAGCCCACCGAGCTTGACCGCCGTATTGTGCGGCAGCCGCGCCAGATCCCCGATCGACAACGTCCCCGGCTCCAGCGACGGCCGCAACAGCTGCATCGGATGCGGCCCGAGCGTCAGCCCCGTCGTCGCGTAGTCGCCGATCATCGACTCCCACGGCGTGAGCGGCCGCAGCGCCGGCGCATCCGGCACCTCGAGCGGCAACGCCAACTGCGTCCCCTCCAGCAGCCGCTCCCCCGGCACCGCCACCCCGAGCTGCCACAACGCCGTCCGCCGCGCATGCTCGGACGACCCCCCGATCAGCGAGTCGCACGCCCCCGCCCACGCAAGCCGATCCAGCGACGGCCTCCCCGCCCCGGCCCGTGACGCCAGGTCCGCCAACGACCGGAACGGCCCACCCTCCTCCCGCGCCGCGACGAGCGCTTTGACCTCCTCTTCCTTGACCCCGAGGATGAACCCGAGCCCAAGCCGCACGACCGCCGACGGCGCCCCGGTCGGCGCCCCGGAATGGCGCGCCGCGGCAGCCCGCTGCGCGGGAAGCAGCGGGGACACCGCACCCCCGCCAGGTGATGCACTCCCAGCCGGCGACGACGTCGCCGCGGCGTCGGCGAGCTCCGACGGCTCGCGACCCCCGGCACCGAGCAGGATGCCCGCGGTCCCCGCCGACGATCGCGCCACGGCGGAGAGGTGCGCGAGATCCTCGCCCGCGGCGAAGTGGGCGGTGGCGGGCGGGGCGGCGTCCACGCCCGGCGCGGCGCCCGCTGCGAGGCGGGCGGCGGCGCCCAGGGCGGCGGCGGCGCCCGGCCCAGCCGGCGGCGTGGCGGCCGCGCCCAGCCCAGCCGGCGGCGTGGCGGCCGCGCCCAGCCCAGCCGGCAGCGTGGCGGCCGCGCCCGGCCCAGCCGGCAGCGTGGCGGCCGCGCCCGGCCCAGCCTGCGGCGTGGGCACGGCGGCGAGTGGTGGGTGGGTGGCTTCTCGCAGGCGGGCGGGGGTGACGCCCTCCGGGGCGGGTGGCTCGCCGGGCGCGCCGGACCAGCGGGCGTCGGCCAGCGGTGGGATCTCGCCCATCTCCGGCACCCACTCGACGGTGCAGAGGGCTTGGCTGGCGTTGACGTCCGGGGGTGCGAGGGCGATGCCACGGCGTTGGGCCTCGTGGGCCAGGGTGTCCGGGGCGTAGAAGCCCATCGGCTGCTCGTTCATGAGCGCGCAGAGGAACTCCGGGCCGTGGTGGACGCGCAGCCAGGTGGACTGGTAGGCGAGGAGGCCGAAAGCGGCGCCGTGGGCTTTTGGGAAGCCGAAGCCCGAGAAGCCGACGATCATGCCGTAGACGCGTTCGGCGACGTCCTCACCGACGCCGTGGGTGGCCATCGCGCCGTCCAAGAACCGTTGGTGGTAGGCCTCGATCGCCTCGGCGGAGCGTTTGCGGCTCATCGCGCGGCGTAGGCCCTCCGCCTCGCCGGGCGAGAAGCCGGCGAAGGCCATCGCGACCTCGATCACCTGGTCCTGGAAGATGATCGTGCCGAGGGTGTCGTTCAGCACGCCGCGCAGCGACTCGTGCTCGTAGGGCACGACGTAGTCCGGGTTCTCGCGCAGGGTCTGCAGGCGTGAGATGTAGGGGTTGACGGCACCTCCGAGGATCGGCCCCGGGCGGACGATCGCGACCTGGATCGTCAGGTCCTCCAAAGATCGCGGGCGCGTCCGCAGCAGCGACGCCATCTGCGCCCGCGACTCGATCTGGAAGACGCCCATCGTGTCCGCGACCTGGATCGCGTCGTAGGTCTCCGCGTCGTCGTAGGGGATGCGCGAGAGGTCCACCCGCTCGCCCCGCACCCGCCCGATCTCCTCCACGCAGCGCTCGACCGCGCTCAACATCCCCAGCCCGAGCAGGTCGATCTTCAAGAAGCCCGCGTCGGCGCACGAGTCCTTGTCCCACTGGCAGAGCTGGCGGCCCTCCATCGCCGCCGGCAGCACCGGGCAGCAGTCGATCAGCGGCCGCGTCGAGACGATCATCCCGCCCGAGTGCTGCGAGAGATGGCGCGGCAGCCCGTAGGCCTCGTCGCACAGCCGCGCGAGCCACCGCCAGCGCCCCGGCAGGTGGTCGTAGGAGTGGGTCTCGGGCGAGGTCTCGTGCGCCTCCGCCTGGTCCGGCCGCTTGCCGTTGACCATCGCCAGCCACTCCGACGTGCTCATGGCGAACGCGTTCGCGCGGGCGTCAGGGTCCACGAACGGGCCTGGCTCCCCCGTCGGTTCCACCCCCATCGCGACCTCGACGTCGCGCCCCACGTTCTTGACCGCCCACGGCTCCGCCCCGCGCGCGACCCGCTCGAGCTCCCCCGGC
Source organism: Solirubrobacter soli DSM 22325 (assembly GCF_000423665.1). Taxonomy (GTDB): domain Bacteria; phylum Actinomycetota; class Thermoleophilia; order Solirubrobacterales; family Solirubrobacteraceae; genus Solirubrobacter; species Solirubrobacter soli. The sequence goes on from NZ_AUIK01000020.1 coordinate 45,934, forward strand.
GGCAGCCCGAGCACCTTCCCCAGCTCGCGGATCGCCCCGCGCGAGCGGAACGTCGGGAACGCCGCGACCAGCGCCGACCGCTCCTTGCCATAGCGGTCGTGCACCCGTGGGATCAGCTTCTCGCGGACGTCGCGGGGGAAGTCCAGGTCGATGTCCGGCAGTGCGTTGAGCTCCTCGTTGAGGAAGCGGCCGAGGAAGAGGTCGTTCGCGATCGGGTCGATGTGCGAGAGCCCGGTCAGGTAGCAGACGATCGAGGAGACCGACGACCCACGCCCGCGCCCCGGTGGCAGCAGCGCCCGCGCCGTGGCCGGCCCGCGCACCTCGACCGCGACGTCGCGCGCCAGCTCGAGCAGATCGCGGTGCAGGAGGAAGAACCCCGCGAGACCGAGCACGTCGATCACCCGCAGCTCCTCGATCAGCCGCGCGTGCGCCGCGCCGTGGTTCGCCGAGCCGGTCGGGTAGCGCACCTCCAGCAGCGACCAGCACAGCTCGGACAGCTTGCGTGACGCCGACGGGTCCTCCGCCCCCGGATAGCGATAACCGAGGTCCGCCGTGAGGTCGAACCTCAGCCGCTCGGCCAGTTCGCCCGATTCGGCGACCGCCGCCGCATGCCCTTCGAAGCGCGCGGCCATCGCCTTCGGCGTCGACAGCACGTGCGCGGTGTTGCCGCGCCGCACCGGCTCGGACGCATCCAGCGTCAGGTGATGGCGCAACGCCACGAACGCGTCCTGCAGCGGCGCGCGCGAGCGCGCGTGGGTGTGCACGTTGCCGGTCGCCACCGTCGGCACCCCCAGCCGCCCGGCCAGCTGCGCCAGCTCCCGGTTGCGCGAGCGGTCGTGGCGCTGGAACGGCCGTTGCAGCTCCACCCGCAGGTGGTCGGGCCCGAATGTGTCGAGCAGGCGGCGCAGCGTCGGCTCGTCATGAACGCCGTGGTCCGCGCACCCGCTCAGCAGCACGAGGCCGGCCGAGTACTCCTCGAGCGTCTCCAGCGGCACCGCCGGCGGTGGCTCGTGTTTCTCGCGGTCGTACTTGTGCGCCCGCGTGACGATCCGGCACAGGTTCCGCCACCCGACGCCGTTCTCGACCAGCAGCGTGACGTGACGACCGTCGACGAGGTCCATCTCGACCCCGTGGATCGCCCGCAGGCCGAGCGGCTTGGCCGCCATCGCGAACTCCATCGAGCCCGAGACCCCGTTGTGGTCGACCACCGCCATCGCCGAATGCCCCAGCTCCGCCGCGGCCGCGGCCAGCTCGGATGGCGACGACGCTCCGTCCAGGAAGGAGAAGGCGGTGTGGGCGTGGAGCTCGACATACGGCACGAACACATGTTCGCAGCCGGGTCGGACGAACTCACGTTCGCAGCTGCCGGATCGCGGGCACCGACAGCAGCGAGCCGTTGACGACGACGAGCGAGGCGACCGCCGCCCACAGCGCGGGCGAGAGCCCGATCGCCGCCGCGATCGGCCCCCATATCGCCATCCCCACCGGGACCCCTCGCGAGTCAGCGTAAGGCCCGTGTCAGGTAGAACCGGGGATGTGGACCAGATCGAGACGCCGCGGCTGCTCCTCCGACCGTTCCGGCGGGACGATGCCGTGCTCGTCCATCGCGTGTACTCCGACCCCGAGGTCATGCGCTACGTGGCGACCGGACCGATGGCCGACCTGGCGGTCACCGAGCGGCTGCTCGCGGACTACCAGGCGCACCAGAAGCGGCTCGGGTACTCGTTCTGGGCGGTGATCGAGCGGTCCTCGGGCGCGCTGATCGGCGACGCCGGCCTGTACCGGACGCCGACGGGCGAGGTCGAGCTCGGCTACACGCTGGGCGCGGAGTGGTGGGGACGCGGGTACGCGACCGAGGCCGCCTCGGCGTGGCTGGAGTGCGCGTTCTCGTCGCTCGGGATCTTCGAGGTCGTCGCGCTGGCCGAGCCCGCGAACGTCGCCTCACTGCACGTGCTGGAGAAGCTCGGGATGCGACGGACGGGCGAGCGGATCGCGTTCGGGCGCCCGCACACGGTCTTTCGCAAGAAGCGGGTGCCGAGTGGCGCGGCGATCCCGTCGAGGACGCACTAGACACCGAGCGTCCCTCCGAACCATCCGAGCCACAGTCCGCGCAGGTCGCGTGCCACGGTCCGGCGCTGGGCCGTGATCCGGTTGTAGTGGAGCGCACCGGTGCCCTGCAGCGGCAGGCAGAACCACCCGCTCCCCGCATCGTCGCCGACGAGTAGCAGGTCCCGCGGGCGTTCCGCCTCGAAGTTCTCGTCCACGAGGCGCTCGAGCGACCACGCGTACCAGTGGTGGCTGTCGATGTCATAGATGCCGTCCGTCGCCCCGAGAAACTCGGCGAGCTCCGGCGACAGCCGCAGCCCGAGGCTTCCCTCCGCGGCGGCCAGCGCGTGGCGGGAGCAGCCCGGAGGCAGGAGGACGTCGGGCGCGACGAGCTCGAGCTCCGCTCGCCAGTCGAACGCTCCTCCCCCGCCACCGTGGCTCTCTCGTGGATACCCGACCGCGCGCAGCCGCGCGCCGCCGCCACCACCGATCGCGCCGCCTGAGAGCCCGCCGCCGGCCACCACCCGCAACCGCGGCGCCTCACCGCTGCGCATACCAGCGTCCCTCGATGAGGTCGCGAAACACGACCAGGTCCCGTCCATCACCGGTCACCACCTCCCAGTACCGCCGTCTCAGCGGCGCATCGGTCCACCATCGGTCCTCCACCAGCCACGACTCCCGCACCGCGTCGACCTCGCGCTTCTCGATCTTCAGCGGGCGCCCGGTGTCATCCGCCTTCACCCGCACCGCCTTGGGCTTGGCGAGGCGCCGCGGCCCACGACTCGCGATGGGCTCGATGCCCACCGCCGCCGGTGTGACCGCCCCGGCCGGACGCCGCGCGCTTGCGCCATCCGGCGCCACGCGCCGCGAGCCGCCGCGTGGTGTCTCCCCACCCCGCGGCGCGGGCCGCGACGCGCGGGCGTCCTCGTCGCCCGGCGGCGCGGGCCACGACGCGCGGGCGTTGTCATCGCTCGGCGGCACGCGTCGCGGGCCGCCGTGGGCGGGCGGCGGGCCGGCCGGTGGGCGGCTCGGCGGGTGGCCGCGCTCAGCGGTCATCGTTGCCTCCAGAGGAGGGGTGCGCGACGTTTGTCCGGACAGGCCGAGCGAACGTGACGCACCCCCATCACGGCTCCCACGGGGCGAGCGCGAGGCGGCGTTCCGGCACGCGCGAGTCGGGGTCCACGGCGAGGATGCGCAGGGCGGCGTCCGGACCCGCCGCCGCGCGGGTCTGGCGGACGGCTTCGCGCAGGCGGGCGCGGCGGATTGTCGCCGGCTCGGCCAGCAGCGAGCGCTGATCGCCACTCGGCGGGCCGAACGCCTCCACGCGCAGGCGCAGCGAGTCCGCCGGCGCGGGCAGCTCCGTGAGCCGGCCGGTGATCGCGAGCCGCATCCGGCGCGGGTCGGCCAGCGCTTCCCGGAAGGTCATCTGCGACCGCCACGTCCCCCCGCCCACGAGCGCGGCCGACAGCACGACCGCGCGCACCGTTCGCCCGCGGCGCTCCGGGCGGGCGAGGACACGGTCGATCAGCATTCCCAGCGCCCGCTCCAGCTGTGGCCCCGAGGCCGACTCCGGCAACTCGAGCACCTCCTCCAACCGCTCGGACGGCACCCGCGGGCGCAGCGGCGTGTCCTTCCCACGGGCGAGGTCGCGGGCGAGTGGGCCCGCCGGGCCGAAGCGATCCGCCAGCTGCGCGCGCGAGAGCGCCGCGAGCTCTCCCAGCGTCGCGATCCCGAACCGCTCCAGCGACTCGGGCAGCGCGGCGACCTCCGGCCGCGCGTTCAGCAGCGAGACCGGCAGCGGCGCGAGATAGGCGGCGAGCCGCGCGGGCGCCTCCGGCGCGATCTCCGGTCGCCGCGCACGCGCCCGGTGCGCCGCGGCGAGCGCCGCGAACCGCGACGGCGCCGCCCCGACCCGCCCCGCCCCGGACGACGCCGCACCGCCCTGGGCCGCGCCGATCCTCCCCACGCTCGCCACCCCGGTTCCCCCGCCGGGAGAGCCCAGGCCGCGTGTAGTGGGGCCGCCGCCGCCCGGCGGGGCGATCTCCACCGGCGCGCTGCCGAAGGGGATGATCTCGCCGACGCGCGCGGGAGAGGCGGGGGCGCCACCGGGCACGGCGGTGCGCGGGGGCGCGGCGGCGCCACGCGCGGGTGAGGCGGGAGCGCCACCGGGCACGGCGGTGCGCGGGGGCGCGGCGGCGCCACGCGCGGGTGAGGCGGGAGCGCCACCGGGCACGGCGGTGCGCGGGGGCGCGGCGGCGTCGCGCGCGGGTGAGGCGGGGGCGCGTGGAGGCGCGGCGAAGGAGTTCGCGAACGGGGGTGTCGTCGCGCGTGTGGCGGCGGCGAGGGCGCGGCGGGCGGCCGTGATCACGGCCTCGGCGGACCCACCGTGGACGCCGCGCAGGCCCTTCTCCTCGAACCAGGCGATGCCCGGGTGCTCGGACTCGACCGCCGCGCCGATGCCTTCAAGGGCGGCGACGATGCGTTCCCAGGCGTCCGCGACACCCGCGGGATCGGGCGTGACGAGGCGCAGGGTAGGACAGCGGGCGAGGGCCTCCCCCAACCGCAGGCCGGCGCGGACGCCGTAGGCCTCGGCGGCGGCGGAGGTCTCGCCGATCAGGGGCTCCCGCCCGATCTCGGGAGCGAGGGCGAGTGGGCCCGAGGCGAGGGCTTCGCGACCGCCGGCGGCGACCGCCAACTCGAAGCGCGGGAGAAGGATGCAGACGACCATGTGTCGAACACATGTTCGCATCCGGGTCGGACGAACTTTTCGGCCTGTCGCAGTCCCGACGCCCGCTCGCCTGCATCCGCGTGACCGGCTCGACCCGCACCGCCGGCCCTGTCTCGATCACAGTGAATTAACGCTCGGAGCGGCAAGACTCTTGAAAGTAGGTGGGGCCCCGAAGGGCCCCACCCGTAGCGAATCTGTAAGCCGGATTCTGTCTTGAGCAACCATCCATCTCTGCGACCGACCTGGACCTTGGCGGGCAACCTGCAAACGGTCCGGCTTGGTCTTGCATCAGGTGGGGTTTGCCTGGCCGCCGCGTCACCGCGACGCCGGTGCGCTCTTACCGCACCATTTCAACCTTGCCGGGCCACGCTTGCGCGCGGCCTTAGGCGGTGTCTTTTCTGTGGCACTTTCCCGCGAGTTTCCCCGGGTCGGCGTTACCGACCACCTTGCCCTGCGATGTCCGGACTTTCCTCGAGGGCCGTCGGCCCCCGCGGCTGCTCGATCCGCCAGGTCAAAGTAGCTGGTTGTGACGGTACGGTGATCGGAACGTCACGAAGCCGTCCGGGACGCCGAACACACTGGACATGAGCATGTACGACGTCGTCTATATCGACGCGCACGGGGACGAGACGCCCGTGGCACGACAGCTCGACGACCGCAAGGACGCCGCGGAGGTCGCGCGGCAGGCCGCCGCCGAACGCGGCGCCGGCCGGATGGTCCTGCCGGGTTCGAGCCGTCTGCCGAACTGCGTCTGCGTCATTCCCGTTCCGCCCGCAGAAGCCGCGTAGCACCAGCCGCTCCGAACGGCCGTTTGGCGTTCGTCCGTGCGTCGGGCCGTCGGTCCGCTAGGTTCTGGCGCCATGCGAGTGGGTGTGATCGGTGGCGGCCTGATGGGGTCGGGGATCGCGGAGGTGTGCGCGCGGTCGGGTGTGGACGTGACCGTCGTCGAGGCCGACGACGAACGAGCGGAGCGCTCACGCGCCGCGATCGAGCGCTCACTGGCGCGCGCGGTCAAGTCGGGCAAGCTCGATGACGACGGCAAGGCCGCCGCTCTCGAGCACCTGGCCGTTACCTCGGTGTTCGAGGACATCGAAGGCGTCGACGCGGCGATCGAGGCCGTGGTCGAGAACGAGCAGCTCAAGCGCGACGTCTTCCGGCGTCTGGACGAGCTGCTCCCCGACGCGCAGTTCCTCGCCTCGAACACGTCGTCGGTGCCGATCATGAAGCTCGGCGCGGAGACCAAGCATCCGGGCCGCGTCCTCGGCATGCACTTCTTCAACCCGGTGCCGGTGCTGCCGCTGGTCGAGCTGGTCACGTCGATCATGACCGAGCCCGAGACCGTCGAGTCCGTGCGCGGCTTTGCCGAGGGCACGCTCGGCAAGCAGTGCATCGACTCGCAGGATCGCGCCGGCTTCGTCGTCAACGCCCTGCTCATCCCGTACCTGCTGAGCGCGATCCGGATGTACGAGTCCGGCTTCGCGTCCAAGGAGGACATCGACCAGGGCATGGTCCTCGGCTGTGCGCACCCCATGGGCCCGCTGCGGTTGTCGGATCTGATCGGGTTGGACACGCTGCTGGCGGTCTCCGAATCGCTCTATGACGAGTTCCGCGACCCCGCCTCCGTCGCCCCGGCGCTGCTGAACCGGATGGTCGAGGCAGGTCTCCTCGGCCGGAAGTCCGGGCGAGGCTTCTACGACTATTCGAAGTAAGGCGCGCGCGGCGACAGGGCCGCGTGACCGGCGAGCGTCAGCCGAGGATCGAGGAGTGGCGGGCGACGACCTGCCACTTCCCATCGCGGCGTGACCACACATCGGTCAGCCGGAACACGTTCGACAGGTTGTTCTGATCCCAGCTCGCCATCTGCGAGTACCGCGCGTGGATGACACCGGTGTCCCCGAAGACGTCGATGTCCATGTGCTCATACGCGAACGACACGATCGTGTAGCCCTCGCGCGCCGCGTCCATCCACTGCTGACGCGACATCGGCTCGGGATACAGGTGGATCGCGGTGAACCGGAAGCCGGGCGCGACCAGCTCCTCGAGCCGGTCCATGTCGCGCGCCTGCATCGCGGCCATCCACTCCTGCTCGAGCTCCGCGAGCTCCGTCCGATCCGCCGAGTCGCTCATCGCGCGGAAGCTACTCGATCGTCGTCCCGCACGAGGAGCACGTTCCGCGCGTCACACCCGCCGACGTCGGCACCACCTCACCGTCGCACAGCGGACAGGCCGCGGGCATCCCCCTGACCAGACCCTCCCACGCGCGCGACATCACGTCGTCGAGCGTCGGCCCGGCCAGTGGCGCCCGCGGCCTCCGCGCGCCGTCCGGGGCGAGCGTCGCCCGCTCCAGCGCCGCGAGCTCCTCGCCCGCGTCGTGCGTCGGCACCTCTGTCGGCGCGGAGCCGACCGCGAGGTCGTACGCCGCGAGATCCGCGGTCGACGGACCCGACTCGTAGCCCGTGAGGTACTGGCCTTCGTCGAACGGCGGGTGCTGCTCAAGCGGCGTGACGACCCCGGCCTCGAACGCGCTCGTCTCGGCGCGTGGCGCTTCATCCCAGGCCGCGCCATCGGTCTCGTGGGCAGGGGCGTCGGCGTCGATCGCCGTCGCCTCGGGGGACTCGGCCCCCACGTCGAGCGGCAGGTGCGCAGTCGCCTCGGATCGGTCGTCGCGGCGTGTGCGGCCGGGCGGGGCGTGCTCGCGCTCCCACGCAGTCGGAGCCGGCGGACCGGCCGCAAAGGCCTCGCCGCCGAACAGCGACTCCTGGCCGTCGTCATCGTCGAGCGGGCGTCTCCGCTCCGTCATCAGGGTTGACACTAGGCCACCTTCCTCAGGACTCCGACGACGCGCCCCAGCACGCGCACCTCACGCGAGCGGATCGGCTCCATCGTCTCGTTCTCGGGTTGCAGGCGCACGTGATCGGCTTCCCGGAAGAAGCGCTTGACCGTCGCCTCCTCCCCGACCAGTGCGACGACGATCTCGCCGTCGTCCGCCGTGTCCTGACGGCGAACCACGACCCAGTCGTCGGGCAGGATCCCTGCGTTCTTCATCGACTCGCCGCGGACGCGCAGCAGGTACTCCCCGTCGTCGCCGCCGGCGATCTCCGGGATCTGCACGTAGTCCTCGATGTTCTCCTCGGCGAGCAGCGGCTCACCCGCCGCGACTCGCCCGAGCACCGGAATACCGGTGGGCGTGACCGCCGACTTCATGGCCTCGACCGCGGAGACCACGGGAGCGGTCGCCCGGTCGAGCAACTCGATCGCGCGGGGCTTCGAGGGGTCCCGCCGCAGCAGGCCGACCTTCTCAAGGTTCGCCAGGTGCGCATGCACCGTCGACGACGACGCGAGCCCCACGGCCTTGCCGATGTCCCGCACCGTCGGCGGGTATCCGTGCCGCGCGGAATAGCGCTTGATGAAGTCGAAGATCTCCTGCTGGCGCTTCGTCAGATCCTTCCCAATGTCCATGCGCTTCGCGGTCTCCTCAACGGGTCGAACGTGTGTTCGCACAAGGTACTCATCCCGCCGGACGGACTCAACCCCCACCTCATGCGGGCTATACTGCGCCACCGCTCTTGCGCCGATGGCGGAATTGGTAGACGCGCCAGGTTGAGGGCCTGGTCCGGGCTAACCGGGTGGAGGTTCGAGTCCTCTTCGGCGCATCACGAAAGCCCCGCAAACGCGGGGCTTTCGCATTTCATCGCTCCGACTGGGCCGGGCATCGACGGGCATTAAGATCGCCGAGGATCGGCTCGAGGCGGGAGCCGCGGTGGCTGGTAAGTCGGCCGCTGCTCGGCTCGTCCAATCTCGACGGGCCGCCTCCTCTTGGAGATCGAGCACCACCTGTTCCCCGAACTGCCGAGCAACCGCCTCCCCGAACTCGTACCTGGGTTCGCGAGATCTGAGAGCGCTACGCCTGCCCTGCACCAGCGACTCGCTGCGGCGCAATACACGCATGCCCTCAAGACCGTCCTACGCCTCGCGTTCCTCGCCGGCGGTGCTCACTGACGTACACGGCCGAGTTCTCATCGATCGGCGGCGTTACGGGGACTAGTGTGGTGGTCAGCGCGGCTCCGAATTCGCACCTAGCGAAGCGCCCGTGACGGCAAGTGACCCAGGCCTAGCGCAGCCCCGGCCGCTCGCCCGACGATCCGAGGCGATATGGCCGGCTTGAAGCCCTTCCCTAGAGACGCGACCCGCGATGGCATCCGAGTTGCGAGGCACCGACCCGACGCCAGGACGGTCTCCACGGATCGGCCCCCGTGGTTCACCCGCTTGACGCTGGGCGCGATCGAAGCCGACCGTGACACGCGTGTTCAGCGCCGCACATCCCAGCATCGTCGTCCTACCGAGGACCGACGAGTCCCAGGGGTCCGCTTTCCGAGGCTCGCCGACGCATACGCACCTCAAGTGCCAGCCGCAAGCGTGACGCAGATCGAACGAGACCGCTCCAGCGATGACGACGGCACTGTCGACCCGCCCGCTCAATCGCTCACGGCCGACCCGTCAGCTGCGAGCGACATCGCACGTGAGCGCTTCGCGATCCGCAAGCTGCTGACACGGATGACCGGCGAAGAACACCGTCTCGAGCGGTTAGGGAGCACGTTCGACACGAATGAACAGACCACGAAGGACGGAATCGAGAGCATGTGGCGCCAGGAACACTGGGGACACGCGCCCACGCGCCCGCCGGCATGGCGACCTGACGCCCAGTCCGCCGCCGGAGCTCAGGTCCGGGGGGAGTAGCGCTCCGCAGGCGCGCACGACGGGGAGCGTTCGTCGCTCGCCGCCACGCGCAGCTGTTCGAGTGAGTTGCGAACGATCCGCGACACGTGCATCTGTGAGACCCCGACGATCTCGCCGATCCGTGACTGGGTCAGGTCCTCGTTGAAGCGCAGGTGCAGGACCAGCCGTTCGCGTTCGGGCAGGGCTCGCATCAGCACTTCGAGAAGAGCGGCGTCTTCCGCGGTCGCGAAGCCGGCCTCGTCGATCGCGACTTCGAACCTGCGAGTGTCTTGCTCCGCATCTCCAAAGCCCGTTTGATCGAGCGAAAGAGCGTGGCGGGCGGTCGCGGCCTGGAGGGCTTCGAGGACGTGCTCAACGGTGCTGTCGGCGAGTTTGGCAAGCTCGGCGGGCGCGGCGGAGCGGCCGAGCTCGGCATGTAGGTCGGCGGCGTGACGACCGACGCGCGCTGCCAACTCCTGCACGCCGCGGGGTGGCCGAACCGACCACCCGTGATCGCGCAAGTGGCGCTTGAGCTCACCCAGGATCGTCGGAAAGGCAAAACTGGTGAACGCGAGTCCTCGCTCGGGTTGGAAGCGATCGACGGCCTTCACGAGCCCGAGAGCAGCGACCTGTTCGAGATCCTCTAGATCTTCGGCGTGTTGGTAGCGCCGCGCGAGGTGCCGCGCGAGCGGCATGAAGTGCCGCACGATCGCCTCGCGCGCCGCGGGATCACGATCAGCGGTCAGCTGTGCAAACAACACGCGCTCCGCGTCCCGGCGCAACGGGTCGCGCCACGCGGGCGAACCGGGCTCAGCCATGACCAGCGTCGCTTGCATCGGCGCGTCCGACTGGGGGCGGTCGCGTCTTCCGCAACGCACGCAACGACCTGGGGTACGGCATAGATCCACCCTCCGAAACGCGCTCGCACGTCGTCAAGAAGTCAGACCGCGATGCCGGAGTAGGCCGACCGCGCCGCGATGCCCTCCCGACCCAGTCCACGGTGCGATCAACGTCGACGGGCAGAAGTGCGGGAAAAGGCACCATCCCGATTGGCGTCGACGCGACGGGTCCGGAGGCGTGTACCGCCGAGCCCTCGCCGAGCAGACCGCCCGCGGCATGTGCGACCGGCTCGACGCAGTGACCGCCGACCGCCGACCGCCGGCTCGCGCGGCTACGGTCCGCTGCGGTCCGTGATCATCGTCCCGCGGGGCTTGGAGGCGCCGCTCGCGATGCTGTTCCCGCGTCCGGCGTTGGCCGCGGGGTGAGCAGGCGGATGGAGATGTCCAGCGTCGTCCCGACCCCCGGAGCGGATTCGATCTTCAGCGCTCCCCGAACGAGCGCCAACCGCTCGCGTATGCCGAGCAATCCAAAGCCTGCCGAGCTTTCCTGAGGGTTGAAGCCCTTGCCGTCGTCGCGCACTGTCACGTTGACCGTGCCGTCGCGGTCGCTGACGCGTATGCGCACACGGGTCGCCTCCCCGTGCTTGACCGCGTTGGTCAGAGCTTCCTGCACGACCCTGTAGACGGTGGCCTCGATCTCGGGCGAATACCGGGAGTCGGCTTCGTCGTCTTGGACGAGATCGACCTCGAGGTCCACGGCGACATCGGTCTGCCGGCTCACACGCTCGGCGAGCGCTTCGAGCGCGGACTCGATCCCGAACTCGTCCAGCGCCGCGGGCCGGAGGTCGGTGATCAGCGACCGCAGGTCGCCGACGCCGGTCTTGAGGTACTCGATCGCGTCACCGACTGCGGTTTGCAACCGGTCGTGGTCACCGCTTCTCAGGGCACCCGAGAGCAGGACCCGCAACGCGGCCAGCTGCTGCAGCGTCTCGTCGTGCAGCTCGCGTGCCCACCGGCTGCGCTCCCGTTCCGACGCTTCGATGCTCCGGCGCAACGCCTCATCGCCCGCGTGTTGGGCAGTGGCCACCGCGATCGCGGCACTGGCGGCAAACGCCTCGAGGAGCCGTTCGTCCTCCTCGTTGAAGGGCCGATCGCCGCGCAAGCGATCGAAGACGATCAGGAAGCCGACCGGCTGACTCCGGAACGACATCGGCGTCACGAGCGCCGAACGCGCCCCGAGCTCGCGGTAGGCGAACGAGTCTTGCGGGATGTCCGGGATCCGGTGCAACCGACCCGATTTCAGCGCCGCGGCAGCGAGCGACTCGCCGATCGAGATCCGCGTGCCCGGGATTCCGCCGACGCCTTCTCCGGCGACTGCCGCGATCACGAACTCATCGCCATCCAGCAGCGCGATCTCCGCGGATCGCGCTCCGACCAACGCGCGCGAGCGCTTGACCACGAGCTCGAGTACTCGCTCGAGGTCGGTCTCGCCCCCGAGCGCACGGGTGATCTCGGTCGTCGTCTCGAGCCCGCGCACGGCCCGCTCCAGTTCGTCGCGCCGTTCACGGACGGCTCGGAACAGGCGCGAGTTGGTGATCGCGATGGCCGCCCAGTCGGCGAGCACGACGGCGGCTTCCTCGTCGTCGTCGGTGAACTCGCCTCCGTCCTTCTCGGTCAGGTAGAGGTTCCCCCACGCTTGGTCCTCGACCACGATCGGCACGCCCAGGAAGGTGGTCATCGGCGGATGCGCGAGCGGAAATCCGTAGGACCGCGGATGCGCCGCGACGTCGGCGAGCCGTAGGCGCTGGGGCTCGTCGATCAGCACCCCGAGCACGCCGTGGCCGCCCGGCAGCTGACCGATGAGCCGATGCGTGTCGTCGTCGATGCCCGCCGTGAGGAAACGCTCGAGGCGCTCGCGTCGTTCATCAAGGACCCCGATGGCGGCGTAGCGCGCGCCCGTGAGTTGGCGCGCGACCTCGAGCAGGCGCGCGAACACCGCCTCCGGGTCCAGCTGCGTGATCAGCGACCGGCCGACGTCCAACAGACGCCGCAGGTGCGCTTCATCCACGAGTTCGTCCTTGCCGGGCGCCGCCGCCCGTCGCCCCAGTCATGGCACTCGCGAGGCTACCGACCCCACGAGAGTCTGCGCACAACTACGCGCCGCGGTGAGGGTTTCGCCCGATGGAAGGACGGCCGTTCGTTGGCAGCATCGGACGCTCTGCTCGTCCGAGGAACGGAACACCGTGAGAGCCATCCCAGCAGTCGAACCCCGTGGCGCGCGGCGGACGTTCGGATCCACGATCGGCTTGCCGGACGCGCTCTTGGATCCGGCTGCCTACCAACAGGAGCCGGCGTCGGTGGAGCTGCGCGAGACCCACATCTCGTGGGTCTTCCTCACCGAGACGACGGCCTACAAGGTCAAGAAGCCGGTGCAACTCCCGTTCGTCGACTACAGCACGCTCGAGCGGCGACGAACCTGCTGTCACGCCGAGCTCGAGCTCAACCGCCGCTTCTCGCCGGGGCGCTACCGCGAGGTCGTCGCGCTCGTCCCGCGTGGGCGCAACGGCTTGACCGTCGCGCCCGAGCGCGACCCGCGCGCGGTCGAATACGCGGTCGTCATGGACCGCTACGAGGACTCGACGACCCTGAAGGCACGCCTCGCGGACGGCCGTGCGACCGAACCCGACTTGGTCGCGGTCGGGGCAACGATCGCCAGGTTCCATGCGGCCTCTGAAGTCGAGGCCGACGCCGATTCCGACGGGCTCGCCACGGTCCTCGATGAAACCCTCACCACCCTCCGCAGGGTGGGTGCTCCAATGGGGCGGCTCGCCGATCTGGCCCGCTTCTGCGGCGCGGCGCTCGCTGGTTTCGGACCCGAGCTCACCGACCGTGCGCACGCGGGCCGCGTCCGCGACGGCCACGGCGATCTGCGGGCGGAGCACATCCTGCTCGGCACTGACGTCCAAGCGGTCGACGGCGTCGAGTTCGACCGTGCTCTGCGCGTCGCCGACGTCGGTTACGACCTCGCCTTCTTGATCATGGACGTCGCCCGCCACGACGACGACCTCGCACGCGCCTTGCTCCGCGGCTACCGCTCCGCAGGAGGCGACCCGGGCAGCGAAGGACTGCTCGCCTTCATGTGCGTGGTGCGCGCCCTGGTCCGTGCCAAGGTCGACTTCCTGCGTGCCGCACAACTGCAGGGCGCGGCGGCGGACGATCGATCGGCTCGGGCGCACGAATTGCTGGGCGTGGCCGAGCGCTTCGCATGGCGTGCCCGGCTGCCGCGGGTGGTCTGCGTGACCGGGCTGCCCGCCAGTGGGAAGTCGACGCTTGCCGAAGCGCTGGCCGCGGCGGCCGAGCGCAGCGTGCTCTCCTCGGACCGCATCCGCAAGTTGCGCGCCGGCCTCGACCCGTACCAGCGGGCCCCCCCGAGCGCGTACAGCGACGATGAGAGCCAGGCCGTCTACGCCGAACTCGGTCAGCGCGCGGCCGCCGCCGTTCAGCGCGACGGGGGTGTGGTCGTCGACGCGACCTTCCGCCGCGCCGCTGATGCCGACGCCTTCGCTGCGGCGTCACACGCTGCCGCAGCGGCCGCCTGGATCGTCTGCGAAGCACCCCCAGCAGTGTTGCTCGAACGCTCCAAGGCTCGCGAGCGCCACGGATCGGTCTCTGACGCCGGGGCGACCATCGTCGCGCATGAACTCGCCACGTATCGTGGCCCCTTCCTGACTCCCGCGCCACCCCTGGCGCGGCTCGACACGACCCGCACGACAGCGGTGCTGTTGGCCGAGCTCGCATGCGCACTGGACGCGCGGCTATGACCACCATCGTCGTCGCCGACGACCACGCCGTCGTCCGAGAAGGGTTGCGTCTGTTGATCAACGGCGAGGAGGGCCTGCACGTCGTAGGCGAGGCCGAGACGGTCCCAGACGCTGAACGCCTCACGTACGCGCTCCGGCCGGCCGTGCTCGTCCTCGACCTCAACATGCCCGGCGGCTCCAGTCTTGAGGCGATCCCGCGCCTGCTCACGGCCGCGCCGACGACAGCGATCGTGGTCCTGACCATGCAGGACGACCCCGCCTTCGCTCGCCAAGCGCTACGTGCCGGCGCGTTGGGCTACGTGCTCAAGGAAGCCGCCGACGATGAACTGCTTCCCGCGATCCGCCTCGCCGCCACGGGCGACACCTACCTCAACCCCGTCCTGGCGGCCCGTCTCGCGCCCCACCCTGTCATCCGCTGATTCAAGGAGCCCCAGACCCGCACCATCATCGTCGCCTACGACCCACGTCTCGAGGATCACGCTCCGGTCGAGCTCGGCTCGCGCTCGCAGAGATGACCGGCTCGCGTCGCGGTCTGACCCTCATTCCGCCTCGCCGATCGCGGCCATTGCCGCGTCGACGTCGATCTCCCCGCGGGCGAGCGCCTCGAGGGTCTCGAGGCGCCGGCGCTCCTGTGAGCGCAGTCCGAGCCGGTCGATCATCGCGTCGACGCGGGCTCGGGCCGTGGGGTAGCTGACGCCGAGCCGGCGCTCGACCTCCTTGAGGTTGCCGCGTGACAGCAGGAAGAGCTCGAGTAGCGCGCGATCGGCGGCGTCCTGGGCACAGAACGGGCACGTCATGAACGATCCGGTGACCTCGGTCCCGCACGCGGTGCACGAGAGCCGGGTGACGAGAAGCTCCGAACGACACGCCGGGCAGTCGGCCGGTGGGCGGCGGTGCTCGTGGCTCATGTCGTCCTGACGACGACGTCGGAGAACGCGGCCTCGATGTCGATCGCCCGGCTCCCCGATCCGAGCACCGCGTGCGTCTCTGAGCCGAGGGCGTCGACGCGCGAATGTCGGCCGGTCACCGCGATCGCCGCGTCGGCGCCCGCGTCGAGCACGAGTTCGATCGAGGCGCTCTCGCTGCGCAGCCGCCAGTCCCCGTCGCGCGGTGACCCGGCGATCACCGCGGAGCCCGCCGTGACCCGGAGATCCAGAGCTCCCGACACGCCTTCGATCCCGGCGCTGCCGGCCTGCACGACCGCGCGCAGCGCTCCATTGATGCCGCGCACCGTGAGCAGCGCCCCGGTCACTTCGACGTCCACGTCGAGCTCCGGATTCACGCGCACCGCAAGCCGGCCGCCGCCGTGCCACGTCCCGAAGCGCGAGCCCCCGAACGCCGTGTCGCTGACGACGAGCACGTCGCCCTCGCGCTGGACGTGGTGCGTTCCGTCCACCACGACGAGGTCGGCGACTGCCGGGTCGGCCTCGACCTCGATCGGGTGGTAGGCCGACCGCACGCGTAGGCCCCGCGGGAGACCAACTGGAACGTCGAGCAGACGAACGGCATCGATCGGCTCCAGTCGGCCGGCCGCGACGTCCTCGAGGATCTGGCGGCGGCTCATGCCGGCGTCGCCGCGGTCTCGAGCTCGACGTCGAACGCACCTTCGTCGAACTCCTCGAGCGAGTGTCGCCAGGTCGCACCCGGCCAGTGGTACTCCACCTCGCCGCTTTCGGGTCGATAGACGGCCGTGTACAGCGTGCCGAACCCACCTTCGTAGTCGGTGCTGCGCAGCGGAGGCTGCAGCATGCCGGCGACCACGGCCTCGACATCGTGGTCCAGCAGCCCTTCGAGGTGGTCGAAGCGCTCGACCGTGCGCGTCCAGCGCGCATATTCCGGCCAGTCCACGACGCCCTGGTGGTTCGTCGCCACCCGGTGCTCGGTCACGCGCGTCGCCTCGCCGGGAGCGAGCCAGACCGTCGCGTGGTCGCCGTGGCGGTCGAGGAGCGTGACGTTGTACGCAGCCTGCACCGGGATGCGCTTCAGCGCCGCGACGCCGTCGGCGACAGTCGCGCACGTCTCCAGCACGTAGCGCACGACGATCGGGATGCTGAACCCGCGACCTGCGCACCGGCGCCCGCCAAATGTGAAGGACACCGCCAGCCCATGGTCGTTGACGCCGTCGAGCAGGCCCCACAACTGGTCGGCCATGCCGACCACGCGCGTATTGGCGAGCTGCGTGTGCAGCACGACGGCGTCGAACAGGTGTGGGTCGTAGTCGTAGTTGCGGACCAGCGCCGCGCCGCCGGCGAGCGCGGCCTGCGCGCAGCCGCTCAGCAGCGGTGGCGGGTCGTACAGCGTCAGCATCCGCGCGCCGAGCTCGTCGGCGCCGACCGCGGCGACCAGCGCAGACCACGCCGGCACGAGCTCGGGCATATGACGCTCAAGGGCCGCTCGCGCCTCCGCCAGCGGGGGGCGGGCCGCACCGTGTTGCTCATACCAGCGCCGATATGCGGGCCAGCGCTGCTCGAACAGCCCTCGCAGCCCGCCCGCGCCGACTGCCTGGAAGGCGAGGTCACTCGAGCGTGGGCCCGGGTCGGCAGATCGCTCGGCGCCCCGGATCTCAGCCAGGACCAGCTCGCGCACCGCGGCATCGGCGATGTACCGCGTGGCGGCGTCCTCAGCGATCTTCTGCCAACTCATCTCTCGCAAATTAGCAAGAGCGACTTGTCATATTGCTACCCCGGCTGCTTGAGGGCTACCAGCCTCACCGGCGCGGAAGGCTCGCCCGGGGCCACCGGCGTCCCGGCGAACTGCGCCTTGAGCGCGTCGATCCACTCGTGGCACCGCTCGGTCAGCTCGCCGTCGTCGTTCTGCATCCGCCCGCGCGCGACGAGGATGCCGAGGTCGGCGCCCTTGTAGCGGTACTCCCCGCGGGTGGCGATGCTCAGATAGAACGCCTCACCCTCGTCGATCAGGCTGTGCCAGTCGTTGGCCCAGCGCCCGAAGGAGATCCTCCCCCGCTCGTCGAGCCGCCAGACCCCCGTCTTCGGCGCGGCGGTCAGGAGCTCGATCTCGGGGTTGGTCTCCTTGATGATGATCTGACTCCAGACGTCGTCACCGGCACTTTGCGCCCAGCGGCGGTTGATGTCAGCCACGTCGATCTCGTACGGGACGTCCATGTACTCGAGCAGGTGGAACAGGAACAGCGGCATGTCGGCGTAGGCGCCGGCGGTCACGTTGGTCATCGAGCTGATGCCGCTGAGGCGCGGGTTGAGCTCGCCCAGATACAGCTCACCCGAGTCCTTGTCGACGAGGAAGTCAACCTCGAAGAACCCCCGGTAGCCCTCTTGCGAGAGCCGATTGCCGAGCTTCTCGGTGAGGTCGCGGGCTCGCGCGCGATGCACCTTCGGCAGCGCGTCGTGATAGATGTCGTTCCCGCACCATCCGCCCTGGTACGGCGTCAGTTCGGGACAGCCGATCATGCTGGTCATGAATGGCCCGACGACGGTGCCGCAGCGGGTCAAGCACGCTTCCAGGCACACCTCGAAGTTGTTGATCCGCTTCATGATCTTCAGCTCGCCGCCGACGAGCTTCTCGGCATGGCGGTCCCAGTCGCGCTGGCCGCGGATGAAGAACGTCGTCTTCCCCGAGTCGCCGTACGCCGTCTGGACGACGAGATCGTCACCCAGCGATGCCGCGTCGGCGAGCGTCTGCAGCTCCTGGTAGGTCGACGCCCAGGCCATCGTGTTGGGCACGCTCGGCAGGCCCGCCTCCTCGGCCAGCCGGGTCGTCACCAGCTTTGAGTCCAGCCGGGAGCGCAACTCGGCCGGGGGATGGATGACCTGCAGGCCGGCCTTGGCGGCCAGCGCCTCGGTCTCACCGTCGAACATGACGAACGCAGCTTTTCCGCCAGGCCCTCGCGCTGCCATCCACGCGAGGATCTCGGGGTCGCGCAGCAGGTGGTTGCAGACGTCCTCGATCGACGTGAACTCGCGATGCGTGCGATCGGTGGGCACGACGACGCGCGGATGCCCGCCCTCGAACGAGTCAAAGAAGGTGACGTAGAAGAAATTGCGCACCCACCGGTCGATCCCTAGCAGGTTGAACGCCGTTGGAGAGATGAAGTAGATCGGCGTCTCGTTGGTCCGGAAGAACTGCCGGATCTCGGCGATGCCACGCAGCGTCGGGTCGGCAGGGGCGTGCACGACAGCGCTCTTCAACATGGTCACTTCTCCAAAGTCTCGAATTCGGTTGGACGGGCGCTGAAATCGACGAGTCGCTCGATCGCCTCGGCCGCGGCGAGCACGGCGCCGTCGCTCCCGCGCGGACCGAGTACCTGCACCGAGACGGGCAGCCCGTCGTCGCCGAACCCGACGGGCACCGCGCAGGCCGGCAAGCCGGCCAGATTGGCGTCATAGAGGAGCCCGCACCAGTCCAGCCACGGGGCTTCGACCGGGAGCCCGCCGATCCGCCGCGGGTGCGCCGACCCGTGCGCGAAGGCCTCGATGCCGAGGGTAGGTGTGAGCAAGACGGACGCGCCCGATCGGTCGAAGAGATCGACGTAGGCGCGATGGATCGGTTCCCTCGCCATCTGCGCGCTCACGTACTGCTCGCGCGTCACACGGCCGCCGTGCGCCATGAACTCGGCGGCTGCCTCACCGAGCAGGGCATGATGATGCTCGAACGAGGAGGCCTCGGCATGTCTGGCCTCGGCCGTCGCGATCGTGGACCACGTCATGACTGACGACCCCAGACCGGTCGTGTCGTCGATGATCTGTGCGCCGGCGTCCTCGAGCAGCGCAATGACGGTCCGGAAGGCTGCTCGCACGTCGTCGTCGAGCGGCGCGAACCCGAGGTCCTCTGATGCCACGACTCGCAGTCCGCGCGGGTCAGCGACGGGGGTGTCGAGAGCGTCGACGTCGAGGCTGTGCCGGTCGCGAGGATGCCATCCGGCGAGCGCCCGGAGCATGAGCCGTGCGTCGGCCACCGAGCGCGCCATCGGGCCATAGGCGACCAGCGTCTTCCAGGCCACCGCGCACGGCTCGCGAGGGACGAGCCCGAACGTCGGCTTGAACCCGACGAGGCCGCAGAAGGCCGCCGGGATGCGAATCGAGCCGCCCCCGTCGCCGCCGAGCGCGAGCGGGCCGAGGCCGGCCGCGACCGCGGCGCCCGCTCCGCCGGAGGACCCGCCGGGCGTACGGCCGAGGTCCCACGGGTTGCTGGTGCGTCCGTTCACCGGCGAGTCCGTAGTCCCGAAGTAGCAGAACTCCGGCGTCGTCGTCTTGGCGAAGATGACCGCTCCAGCCGCTTCGAGCCGCTCGACGGCCACCGAGCTCTCAGCCGGGACGAAGGCCTCGAGCGCGCGCGACCCGGACGCCGCGCTCACGCCGGCCAGGTAGTGCGAGTCCTTGATCGTGACCGGCACCCCGCACAGCGGCCCGCCGCGCCCAAGCGTCAGGTCCGAATCCGCCGCCAAGGCCGCGCTCCTGGCGCGCTCGTCCAACCGCACCGCGAACGGGTTGATGGGCCCAGCGAGACGGTCGGCGCGGCCCAACACCGCCTCGAGCACCTCGACCGCCGAGACCTCTCCAACCGCCAGCGCCGAACGGAGCTCGACGGCCGAGCGCAAGCAGGGGTCCATCAGGTCGCCAGGGCGGGTACGCCGCGCCGCCGCCGGAGCAGGTACGCCCCGCTCACGACCGCCAGTGAGATGAGGCTCAGCACCAACTGCGAGCGGCTGCCCTCGATGAACCACATCGACCCGACAACCACCACGATGGCGACCATCGCGAGGTAGGTGAGAACCGGAAACAACCACATCCGCACGCGGATCAACCCCGGGCTCTCGCGTTCGAGTTGCCGCCGCATCCGAAGCTGTGCAGCGCAGATGAGGAAGTAGACGAACAGCACGATCGCCCCGGACGAGTTCAGGAGGAACAGGAACACCGTGTCCGGCGAGATGTAGGCCAGCGCGATCCCGACGTAGGCCACGCCCGTGCACGAAAGGATCGCTTTGACCGGCACGCCACGCGCATTGACCGCGAGCAGCGAGTGCGGCGCGTCACCGTTGCGGCTGAGCGAGAGCAGCACGCGGGAAGCGGTGTAGATCCCGGAGTTCAGACACGACAGCACGGCCGTCAGGACGACCGCGTTCATGATGTCGGCGGCGCCCGGAATCCCCATCACGTCGAACGCGGCGACGTAGGGCGAGTCGCCGAGCTTCGCGTCGTTCCATGGCAGGATCGTGACCAGCAGGACGATCGAGCCGACGAAGAAGAGCAGGATGCGGGAGACCACAGCGTTGGTCGCCTTGGCGATCGCCTTCTCCGGGTTCTTTGCCTCCGCGGCGGCGATCGTCACGATCTCCGCCCCGACCATCGAGAAGATCACCACCACGATCCCGCTGAAGATCGCCACCGCCCCTTTGGGGATGAAGCCGTCGTGCGCGGTCAGGTTGCTGAAGCTCGGGCCCTTGTCGGGCCATAGTCCGAGCACGTAGGCCGCACCGATGACCAGGAACACGATGATCGTGACGACCTTGATCGAGGCGAACCAGAACTCGAACTCCCCGTAGGCGCGGACCGACCACATGTTCGTGGCGGTCATCAGGATCGTCAGGACCAGCGCCATCAGCCACAGCGGGCCGTCGATCCAGCGCTGCAGGATGCTCGCTCCCGCCACCGCCTCGAAGCCGACGACGATCACCCAGAAGTACCAATACAGCCATCCGCTCGTGAAGCCCGCCCCGTCACCGAGAGAGCGACGGATCAGTTCCGTGAACGAGCCCAACGTCGGATGAGCGGTGGCCATCTCGCCGAGCATTCGCATCACCAGCACCACGAGGACGCCGGCGAGTACGTACGAGAGGATCGCGGCCGGCCCGGTGACGCTGATCACCGCGCCCGATCCGACGAAGAGACCGGCGCCGATCACGCCGCCGAGGGCGATCATCGTCAGATGCCGCTGCTGGAGTCCGGCCTGCAGGTGCGCGGCTTCGGGTTCCGGCGGCTCCGGACTGCTCACACGCTGCGGTGCGGTGACGGACATTCGGGCTCCTGGCGCTTGCGTTGTGCGCCGACCGTCGTTCGGTCATGCGCTACGCCGGCCAAGGGTTGGAGCCGGAACCATCGCTCCGCCGAGGGATGAAAGCCGAGCAAGGTGGAGACTACCACCGCGCACCGCCCAGCAAGGCGCAGTCGCGGGGGAAGTCGCTGACATGCCGACCGAGCACCCCACGGAGCCGACCGGCCCCCCGCGTGACCCCCGAACCGGTTCGGGACGTGCACGATGCTGCCGGGGGCCACGCGCCGAGCGTCCCGGGGTGATGATCCCGCTGTAATGCCCCGGCGGGTCAGGCCGGGGCGGGAGGCTGACGGAACCAGCGGGTCGCCGCTACGCGACGGGGACAGCGGCGGCGGTTGCTGAGCGCTCACGTTTGCGGGCACCCGCTGGGATAAGCGCCGCGAGCGTGAGGACGGCGAAACCGATGCCACTGAGCAGCAGGGCAAAGCCCATGACGATCGCGAAGGTGGCCACGCGTTCGGCGAAGAAGGCGGTGTTGAGCGCAGTCGTCAGCGCGGTCTCGGTGACCCAGATCTGACGCGCCTGGTTGGCGACCGGCTTCTTGGTCTGCGGGTCGACGGCCGCCAGGGCCTTGTCGTCGGTGGGGTTGCCCTTGGCGTCGAGGTACTGGCCCATCTGCGAGTAGGTCTTGCCGGCGGTGGCCTCGAGCGTGTGGTGGCGCATGATGGCCGCGAACGCCTGCGCCTCGCTGCCCGTGTCGACCAGCTGCCCGGGGATCGTCGAGTCATCGGTGCCGACGATCTGCTCGGCGGCCAGATCGGTGCGCACCTGGCTACGCCCGTTGAACCCGGTGAAGATGGCGCCGATGCCGAAGGCGATGAGCACGATGCTGGCGGCGATGCCGCCGTACTGGAGGAGCTTGCGCATCCGATGTCTCCTTGAAACTGCGTTGCCTGGTGAAGCTCACCTCCATCTCACCGGAAAACGACGCACCGCGCGTCCGCAATCGGGCGCTGACCAGCTGCGGGAAAGCCGCAGGGCCGCCGCGCTGGTCAGCCACGAGCGGACTGGCCGTCACGTCCTATGAGCGCCGCCCTCGTGCGTTTAAACTTGTGTCGGCGGCATCTCATGAGCTATCACGACACCGATCACCTGCGGGTCCTGATCGCCAATGAGCGCAGGGATCGCCTTGCGCTCGTCGCGCCGATCGTGGCTGCCCTGGGGCACGAAGTGATCGCGCGCGAGATCGATGTCGCCGACGTGGGTGCGGTGACCGCGCGAGAACGGCCCGACGTCGCGCTCGTCGGCCTCGGTGAGAGCTCTCAGCACGCCCTGGACCTGATCGACAAGATCGTGCATGAGGCTGCCTGCCCGGTCATCGTCCTTCTGCACGCGCGCGATCCGGCGTTCATCAAAGAGGCGTCCAAGCGTGGCGTCTTCGCCCATATCAGCGACGCGGACGTCGAGGACTGGCAGAGCTCGATCGACATCGTGCTGCGCCGCTTCGCCGAGTACCACGCCCTCGAAGGCGCATTCGGACGGCGCGCGCTGATCGAACGCGCCAAGGGCATCCTCATGGAGCGCCATGGGATCGGCGAGGCGGAAGCTTTCGCACTGCTGCGCGACCACTCCCGGATCTCCAACCGCAAGCTGATCGACCTGGCTACCGCCATCGTCGACGGACATCGGCTGCTACCCAAAGGTTCAGTCGGCGTGCCGCAGTGACCGCTCGTGCTCAGCCAGGGGTGGCACCGGCCGGCAGCGCCGCGCAGGCGCGCGCGAACTCGTCGACCGCCGCCCAGTCGGTGAAGTCATAGTCCCGGCTGGCATCGGTCGAATGGTCTTGGCGCTTCATCAGCAGGCGCGTCGCGAAGTCGTACTCGCGATATTGGTCGAACCGGCTGTCGGAGAGCCCGTGCGGATGCTCGCTCTCGGGCTGCAGGCGCATAGGTCGACGACGTTGATCAGGCGCACGCGCAACTCTGGAGGTGGTGGCGCCGGAGCGCCGCGGCGGCGACGGTCTCGAGCGTCGGGATGTCCCCCGCGCAGGCCACGATCACGTTGACGTAGTCGCGCGAGCGCAGGCAGTGGTCGGCCGACGACCTTGAGTCCGGTCCAGCCCTTCGGCGTGCGCAGGACGATCATCGGCCATGCCGGTCGCCTGGTCTCTCCCGCGCGTGCGCGTAGTCGGATCCCGGCGGTGTCGTCGGCGACCTCGTCCAGTGTGGCCGCCGTCAGCTGGTGCATGGCCTCGGGCTCTGAGTCCTCGACGAACCGGGGCGCATGGCCGTAGCCCTACAGCAACGCTCGCAGCTCGCGCTCTCCGATCCGCGCCGGCACCGTTGGGTTGGCGATCTTGTGGCCGATGAGGTGCAGCACCGGCAACACCGCGCCGTCGCGTGCGGCGTTGAGGAACTTGTCCGCGTGCCAGCTCGCGGCGAGCGGGCCGGTTTCGGCCTCCCCGTCGCCGATGAGCAGCACTTCGCTGTAGGTCCCGTCGAGGTAGGTGTTCGCGACGAGGCCATGTCAGCCGTGGCCGGGACCAGTCACGTACAGCACGCCGAGGTCACGTTCGCGGATCAGCCGGTTCAGATGCGCGTACACGAAGTTCAGCCCGGTGTCGTGCCCCAGTGCCCGAGCAGCCGCGGCTTGACGTTCTCCATCGTGAGCGGCTCGCGCAGCAGGGGTTGGCAAGCAGGTAGATCTGCTCCGACCGAGAGGTAGTTCGCCGCGCGCCAGTAGCCGTCCAGCACGGACAGTTCCTCGGCCGAGAGCGGCTGCGCGAGCGGGACGGTCGGGGTGAGAAGGTCGGTCGTGCGGCTCCTGTCGGGTGGCGGCGTCGACGCGCCCATGCCGGCCAAGGGTTGGAGCCGGGGACTGCATTCGCTCGCCGTGGGTTGAGGCGAAGCGAGGACAGCGCGTACACCGCGAGCGTGCGAAGGCCGTGCGTCAGGCGACCGTGCCGACCAGCACGCCAACGCCCGCGGTGATCGCCATGGCGACCGAACCCCAGATGACGATCCGGATCGAAGCGCGACGCTTCGGAGCCCCTCCGAGCCGCGCGCCAAGATCCCCGAGCCATCCAAGCGCGATCAGCGTTATCGCCACCGTGCCGCCGATCCGCAACGGCTTCGGAAGCGCGGCGACTGCCACCAACGGCAAGGCCGCGCCAGCCGTGAAGGACAGCGCGGACGTCCACGCCGCCTGGAACGGACGAGCCAGTCGCCGCTCGTCCAGACCGAGCTCGTCGCGCGCGTGCGCCTCGAGTGCCCCCTTGCGCGAGAGTGCCTCCGCCACGTGGCTCGCCAGCTCCGGCGTAAGACCTCGCCGTTCGTAGATCCTGGCGAGCTCGATCAGCTCGCCCTTGGGATCGCTGAGCAGCTCGCGTTGCTCGAGCCGGATATCGGCGCGCTCGGCGTCGCGTTGTGAGCTGACCGAGACGTACTCGCCCGCGGCCATCGACAGCGCCCCCGCGGCCAGTCCGGCCACCCCGGCGGTGACGATCGCGGCACCCGATGCGCCGGACGCCGCGACGCCGAGCACGAGGCACGCCGTCGAGACGATGCCGTCGTTCGCGCCGAGCACCGCCGCGCGCAGCCAGTTGGAACGGTGGCTGAGATGCACCGCGGGATGCCGCGTAGAAGCGCGCACGCCGAGTCGACCGTACACCTCCCGTCAGCCCGCTTCGAGCGCTGGCCGCGGCGCACTCGCCGATGGCTTCGTGCGACGGCTGAGCAGGTCCGTTCCGAGCGCGCAGAAGCCGAGCGTCGTCAGTGCCGCGAGCGTCAACGCGGCGCCCAGGCCCGGAGTGATGACGTGTTCTTGGAGGCCGATCTGGACCACCGCCGCGGGCACGCCGAGCTGGGCCGTCGCGACGAGGGCCGCCGCGGGCGGCTGTCGCGTGGCCACCGCAGCGATGGCGTGAACGGCGAGATTGAGCACGATCAACACGCCCGTCACGATCAGCAGATGGGGGTGGTCGACCAGCGCACTTACATCCAGCCGTGCGCCGAGCACGACGAAGAACAGCGGGACGAAGAAGCCTTCCGCGACGCCGCGGACCTGACCCGACAGGCGCTTCGGTCCTCCGATCCCGGCCACGACGAGGCCCATGGCGAACCCACCGAGGAGGACGCTGGCGCCGCTCTCCTCGGCAATCCACGCCAGGCCGAAGAGCACCGCCAGTGCGAGCCGCAGATCCAGCGCCCAGCCGCGGCGCTTTGAGCGCTTGCGCAGACGGTGGACCCACGGCCGCGGGCGGAGCGAGCGGGCGACATAGAAGACGATCAGCGCACACGCGGCGATGAGCAGGCCGCCGAATGCAATATTGACGACCCGGCTCGGCTGCAACACCAGAGGAACGGCGAGGATCGCGGTCACGTCGGCGACGGTGACCTGGGCGATGACGACCAGCGCCTCCGGGCCGTCGAGCCTTCGTTCCTGCAACGTGGGCAGCACGATCGCCGCCGAGCCCGAGGCCAGGACCACGCCGTACACCGCGGCATGGCCGGTCCCGGTCAGCTCGCCCGCGACCAATGCACCGACGGAGGCGGCGATCGCTGCCACGCCCGCCGCCAGCGCGCCCCGCCCGAGGGCGCGCCGCAGCCGCCGATCGCGCAGCGGAATGTGCATCCCCACGGTCAGCATCAGCATGGCGAACCCGGCCTGCGCCAGAAACGACACCGTCGCGTCGTCGGCCTGGATGACATTCAGGCCGCTGCGGCCGAGGATCACGCCGGCGAGGATCTCGCCGGCCACGACCGGCACGAACACTCGCCGGCTGGCCGCCAGCAGCGGACCGGCCAGACCGGCGGCCACGATCAGGGCGAGGTCGCCGAGGCTCACCGGGCGAGCCTACGCTGCGCGTGCCCGGACGTTGAAGCGCGGAGCAACTCCGCGAGCCGCAAGAGAGGTGGTAGCCGCACGCAGCGGCGGCAGGGGGCCACCGCCGGGCCGGGCCGGGCGCTATCTCGGCACACATTCGCTGGTCGACTATCTCGCGCTCTTCGAGTGCCTGCTGTTCAACGCTGACCCAAGAACTGTCATGCCCACTCGGAGGAATCAACGGCTTCGGCCCCAGCGGACGCGGCGTCGTCCGTGCGTCCGTCGAGTCCGCGCGCTCACCGAGCGCGACTCCGCCGACCCGCCATAGACGGACCTCGGCGTCGACGTCGTGATCGAAGCGACCGGCAAGTTCCGCTCGCGCGCCGACGCGACGCGCCACCTGGAGGCCAGAACGCGGAAGGCCATCCTCTCCGCGCCCGCAAAGGCGACGAGCCTGCCGACGCGAACCTCGTGCTCGGCGTCAACGACCACCTCTATGACCCCGAGCGCCACCGCATCGTCACCAACGCGTCATGCACGACCAACTGCCTGGCGCCTGTGGCCAAGGTCCTGCACGAGACCGTCGGCATCCGCCACGCGTGATGACCACCATCGACGCCTACGCGTCCGACCAGCACCTCCACGACGCGCCGCATAAGGACATGCATCGCGCCCGTGCCGCCGCGCTCAACCTCTTCCCCACGTCCACCGGTGCCGCCAAGACCCTCGGGCTCGTCATCCCTGAACTCGCCGGACGCCTGAACGGCTACGCCGTCCGTGTCCCGCTCGCAACCGGCTCGACCGTCGAGCTCGCCGCGCTGGTGATGGCGGAGGTGCCGGTGCTCAGGTGATCTCCCGGCCCGTGCCGGACGTCGTCGATTCACTCGAGGGGCAGCTTCTCTTAGCTGTCGCGACAAGTAGGCGACGAGACCCTGGTCTCTTATCGCGACAACATCCAGATCGTCCAGAGCGTCCAATGTGTTCACCGGCGTGGACGGAATCGACCGCATAGAACGAAACGACACGCATCGCGCAGGCGCGAACCAGGTTGAGGGCCCCGTCCGGGCTAACCGGGTGGAGGTTCGAGTCCTCTTCGGCGCATTGCACGAAAGCCCCGCACCCGCGGGGCTTTCGCCGTTCATCGGCTGCTGGACGGCCTGGCCCCCGGCGGCTAGGAGCCGACCGCGACGAGCACTTTGACCTCGGCGCCCTGGGGATCGGCGAGGACGTCGAAGCCGCCGCTCACGACATCGCCCGCCTCGACCCGAGCCGTGATCACGTCCTGAACCGGCAGGTCGCCGTTCGCGATCAGCGCGGCGATCCGCGGCCAGTCGTAGACCTTGTAGCACCAGGTCCCTTCGATGGTGAGGTCGTTGAGTGACCAGAGCATCGGGTCGACCTCGGTGGTGCCGACGTGCAGACCGGTCTGGACGACGACGCCCGCGCGCCGGGTCGCGCGCACGCAGTCCGAGAGCGCGCGGCCGTTGCCAGCGCACTCGATCGCGACGTCGACGCCGACGCCGCCGGTGCGCGCGCGTAGCGTTTGCACGATGTCCTGGGCGGTGGGATCGAGAATGTCCGACGGCGCGAGCTTCTCAGCGTGCGCGCGGCGCTGGGCGTTGGGCTCTGAGAGGTAGACCGCGGCGGCGCCGGCTGCCTTGGCGCAGAGCACGGCGAGCGCGCCGATCGGGCCGCCACCAGTGACCAGGACGGTGTCTCCTGGGCCGACCTTCCCGCGCTCGACGCCGTACATCGCGACCGCGGCGGGTTCGATCAGCGCGCCTTGCTCGTACGACAGCGACTCGGGGATCACCGCGGCCTGGTACTCGAGCACGATCGCCTGCTCGCCCAGCCCGCCCCACGCCCAGCTGAGTCCGACGCAGCCCATCTTCTCGCAGAGGTGGTTGAGCCCGCGCACGCAGAAGTAGCACTGCCCGCAGTAGGCGAGCGGCATGATCGCGACGCGGTCGCCGACCGCCACGGTCCGGACGTCCTCGCCGATCGCGAGCACGTCGGCCGAGAACTCGTGCCCGAGGATCTGCGGGTTCTGTGCGCCGGTCAGCGGGTGTGGCTCGACGGGCGTGACGATCGGGCCGGCAACGTACTCGTGCAGGTCCGTGCCGCAGATTCCGCACCAGCGCGGCTGGACGAGGATCTCGTGCCCGTGGGGCGCCGGCGGGTCCGGGACGTCCTCGACGCGGATGTCCCGGCGACCGTGGAAGCGAACCGCACGCATGTATCAGCCCTCCAGAGCGGTGGTCAGTGGGCGCTGGCCGAGCTCGGCCGCCGCCCATTCGATCTCACGTGAGACGTAGTCGACGATGTCTCCCGTCTTGAACTCGTCGGGAAGCACGTCGAACGTATACGTCTCGATCTCCACGTGTCGTGACAGCGGGCGCTCTCGATGCAGGGCGAGTGCGTCGGAGGTCTGCGCGCGGGTCGTCTGCACCGCCCCGAGGTGCCCGAGGAAGATCGGCACGTGGAAGTGGATGCGCCATTCACGCGGCGCTCCGCCTGGGTCGGCGGCGTACGCGGCCAGCGCGTCCTCGAGGTTCAGGTAGTGCGTGATCGCGCTGCCGCGGCGTTCGACGGTCTGGGTCAGGTAGATCGTGCCGGCGAAGCGCTCCAAGCGCTCGACCTCGTCCGGGCGGACCTCGGGCACGCGCAGCGCGGCGGCGAGCTGGAACTTGAAGATCGGGATGCCCGCGTCCACCAGCTTGTTCAGCGCCGGGCGTGGATCCTCGAACTCGACGGCCTGGTGGCCGACGTCGTAGACGAGGCCGATGTGGCGGCGCAACGCGGCCGTGGCCTCTGACACGGGGAGGCCGGCGAGCGCGGCCAGTGTGCGCGCCGCGTCGCCGCTGTAGAGGTGGTTCGCGAAGTAGTCGATCGCCTCGTCCGCGGTTTCGACGAAGCAGGCCGGCTCTGGCTCGATCGCGAGCGTGATCGTCTTGCCCGTACGGCGCTCGAGCTCGACCAGGTGCGCCGCGACGCGCAGCACGTTGCGGCGGTAGGAGTCGATCACGTCCGGCCCCGTGACCTTGGGCTTGAAACCCATCGGGGGCGTCTGGATCGACGGCTGGACCTCCGCGGGGGAGATCTCGGCCAGGAGGTCCGCGACCTGGCACGTGTAACGCACGCGGTCCTCGGTCTCCCAGTCGGGCTCGTACACGCGCTCCTTGACCAGCACGTCCTTGAAGCCGCCGTAGACGAACGCGTTGACGGTGAACACGTAGAGGTCGTTCTCGAGCAGGAACGTGCGCAGGGCGTCGCGCGCTGCGGCGTCGGCGGCAAGCGTCGCCGCGGACGCTGCCGAAACGCGCAGACAGAGACCGAACGGCGCGTCCGGTGACACGCGGGCCTTCACGCGTGGGACGTAGGTGGTGAGGCTCTCCCACAGCTGGTCCAACGTGTCGCCGGGATGGACGAGCATCGAGTACGTCAGGTGGCCGAGCCCGTTGCCGAGCCGCATCAGTAGCGCGCCGGTCGAGTGGTCGCCGCCGACGGATCGAACAGCGCCTTGATGCGATCACTGGAGCCGTTGGCGAGGGGGCGGATGCCGGCGTCGAGCACATCGTCGAGCGGCAGCACGTCGGGCGCCACGTCCGCCCAGCCCACCTCACGCGCAGCGAGCAAGCGCAGCGCTTCCGGGAAATCGTCGGCGACGACGTGGGCGACCGTGCCGATCAACTCGAGCTCGTCGAGCGTGACCCGCGCCATGTCGACCGGCGGCGGGGCCTTCTGCACTCCGACGGCGACGATGCGCCCGCCGCGAGGCGCCAGCCGCAGCGCCTGTTCGAGGGCCACCGCCGCGCCCGAGGCCTCGAAGATCACGTCCGGGGCGCGGTCGAGCGCCTCTTCCAACGTCTCTCCCGCACTCACGTCGACCGTGCGGGCCGCGCCGAGCGCCGCGGCGATCTCGAGCTTCTGCGGGTCGGTGTCCGCGACCACGACGGTGGCGCCCATCGCGCTCGCGGCGTAGGTGAGGAATGAGCCGATGCCACCGACCCCGATGATCGCGGCCAATTCGCCGTCCGCAACACGACCACGGCGAGCAGCGTGGACGGCGATCGCCATGGGCTGTGCGAGCGCGGCGGCGTCAGCGCCGAGGCCGTAGGCGCCGGCGTCGAAGCAGATGGCCGCCGGTGCCAGTACCGCCTCGGCCAGACCGCCGTCCTGATGGAACCCGATCGTGGCGTATGTGGTGCAGAGGTTCGTCCGGCCGTCGCGGCACGGCCCGCACGTACCGCACGACATCCCGGCGCCGCACGCGACGAGCACGCCGGGTCGCAGGTCGTCGACGCCGTCGCCAACGGCCGTGACCTCGCCCGCGAACTCGTGCCCGAGCGTCAGCGGGCCCACATGTCCGGTGACCGGGTGCGGGGTGTCGAGCGGCCGGACGAGGACAGGGCCCTGCTTGTACTCGAGGCCGTCGGTGCCGCAGATGCCGACCGTGCTGACCCGGAGTAGGACCTGTCCCGGGCCGGGCGCGGGCAGGCCGTCGACCTGCTCGACGCGGACGTCGCCTGCGCCGTGGAAACGAACCGCCTTCATCCGAGCCGCTCCTTGATGTTCGCGGCGATCGTCTCCGCCGAAGGCAGGAAGTCGGCCTCGAGCGGTGGGCTGTACGGGATCGGCTGGTCGGGGGTGGCGATTCGCCAAGCGTCGTCGAGATCATGGAGGGCCTCCTCGACCACACGGGCCAGCACTTCGCCCGCCCAACCGCCTGTGCGCGGCCCCTCCTCGACGACGACGATGCGGTTGGTCTTGGCCACCGATGCCAAGACCGTGTCCATGTCGAGTGGGCGCAGCGTGCGCAGGTCGATCACCTCGGCGTCGATGCTGTCGTCGGCCAGCTTCGCCGCGGCGTCGAGGCAGTCGGTCACCGACTTCATCGCCGAGACGAGCGTCACGTCGGCGCCCGCGCGCCGAACCTCCGCGCGGCCCAGTTCGGCGGCGGCGCCGTTGACCTCTCCCTTGACCGAGTACAGGCGCTTGTGCTCGAGGAAGAGCACTGGGTTGTCGTCGCGGATCGAGGCTTTCAACAGCGCCTTCGCGTCGCCCGGCGTCGACGGCGCGACGATCTTCAACCCCGGCACCCCCATGAACCAGCTGGCCGGGTTCTGCGAGTGGATCGCGCCGAAGTTGCCGCCCGCACCGAGCGTCGAGCGCACGACCAATGGCACCGACGCCTGCTCGTTGGACAGGTACCAGTACTTCGCCGCCTGGTTGACGATCGCGTCCATCGCCAGCGGCAGGAAGTCGCCGAACATGATCTCGATCACCGGGCGCAGGCCGTTGACCGCGGCGCCGAACGCCGCCCCGGAGATGACCAACTCTGAGATCGGCGTGTCGAAGACGCGGTCGGCGCCATGGCGTTCGCGCAGCCCCGGCGTGACCGCGAACACGCCGCCGGGTTTGGCGACGTCCTCGCCGAAGAACACGACTGACGGATCACGCTCGAGCTCCTCGTCGAGCGCGTCGCGGATCGCCTTGCGGAACTCGATGGTCTCCACGGGTTTCCTCCTACACGAGCAGTCGAAGTGGCTCCTGCAGCCCCGCGCGGACGTCCGCAAGGAACGCCGCAGCATCCGCTCCGTAGAGGATCCGGTGGTCGGAGCACAGCGTGAGCGTCATCACATGTCCGAGCCGCAGCTCACCATCGCGTACGACGGGACCCGGCTCGAGCGCGCCGACCGCGAGGATCGCCGCCTGCGGCGGGTTGACGACGGCGGTGAACCGCGTGACGCCGAACATCCCGAGGTTCGAGATCGTGAACGTCCCGCCGGCCAGCTCGGGCGGTGTGAGCTCGCCGTTTCGCGCGCGCTCGGCCAGCCGCCGCGTCTCGGCGGCGATCGTGCCGATCGACTTGACGTCGGCGTCGGTGACGACCGGTACGAGGAGCGCGTCCTCGGCCGCGACCGCCACGCCGATGTTGACGCGCGTGTAGCGCTCGATCCTGCCGTCGCGGTAGGCGCCGTTCACGCGCGGGTGCGCGGCGAGCGCGCGTGCGCAAGCCTTGATGACGAAGTCGTTGTACGACGGCGCCTCGCCAAGGTCGCGCTTGAGCTGCGCCCGCAGCTCGACCAGCGCAGCCGCGTCGACGCGCATCTCGACCTCGAAGTCGGGGACGGTCGCGCGCGAGTCCGACATCCGCCGCGCGACGGTGGTCTGCAGCCGCGAGAGGTCATCGAACGAGACCGCGCCCTTGGCGCCGTCAGGAGCGGTGGGCGCGCCCGGCCGTTCGGCAGAAGAGGGCGGCGAGGTCGCGGCCGCGGGCGGCGGCGCGGTGGGCGGGGGCGCCGACGCGGCGGGCGGCGCAGCGGCGTGGCCCTGCGCGGCACCCGCGCAAGGCGCGGCCGCGGCGCGCTCCACGTCGCGCTTGACCACTCTCCCCCGCGGGCCTGAGCCCGGGAGCAGCGTGGCGAGGTCGATCGCCAGGTCGGCGGCGATCCGGCGTGCGACGGGCGAGGCCGGGACGCGACCGTTCCCGTCACGCTCCGGGAGCAACTCCGCGAGCGGCGCGCCGAGCGCGACCGTCTCCCCTACGGCGGCGAGCTGGTGCAAAACGCCGGCGGCCTCGGCTTCGTAAGGCATCGTGGCCTTGTCGGTCTCGATCTCGACGAGCTCGTCGCCCACCTCGACGACGTCGCCGTCGGCCTTGCACCAGCGGACGATCGTGCCCTCCTCCATCGCATCCGAGAGGCGGGGCATGACGACGAGCGTCGCGGCCGCGGTCGTCACGGGCGGAACTCCGCGTCGGAGTCGGAGGGCTCGGGGTACGGAGCGGCGAGCGCCTCCTCGGCGATGCGCTCCATGTCGGCGTCGACCGCCTCGTCGACGCCCGAGATCTCGTCGTCGCCGATGCCGAACCGCTCGCGCAACGCCGCTGCCGCGACCTTCAGCGGGTCACGCTCGCGCCATGCGTCAAGCTCGCCGGGCTTGCGGTAGGCAGCGGGGTCACTTCGCGAGTGCCCGACGAACCGGTACGTCAGCGCCTCGAGGAACACCGGGCCGTCGCCTGCACGCGCCGCGGCCACCGCGGCGTCAGCTGCCGCCCGCACCGCGAACACGTCCATCCCGTCGACCTGTGACGCGCTGATGCCGTAGCTGCGCGGGCGATCGATGATCTGCCCGGCGGTGACCTCCTCCCATGGCGTGAACTCGCCGTAGAGGTTGTTCTCGCACACGAACACGACCGGCAGCCGGTTGACCGCGGCGAAGTTCAGGCACTCGTGGAAGTAGCCGTGGTTGGTCGCCCCGTCGCCGAAGTACGCGACGGCCACGCCGCCCCGTGCGCGCAACGCCAGCGCAGCGCCCACCGCGGCGGACATGCTGCCGCCGACGATCCCGAACGAGCCGATCAGCCGGTGCTCGAGGTCGATGACGTTCATCGATCCCGCGCGTCCGCCGCATACGCCGGTGCTGCGGCCGAGCATCTCGTCCAGCAGCGCTCGCGGATCGACGCCGATCGACAGCGCATGCCCGTGCCCGCGGTAGGTGGCGGCGACGCGGTCGTCGGGACCGAGTGCGCTGCCGACCCCGGTCGCGACGGCCTCCTGGCCGATGTACAGGTGCGTCGTCCCGTGCACCTCGCCTCGGAGGAAGAGCCGCTGCACGGTCTCCTCGAAGCGCCTGATCAGCCGGACGGTGCGGTAGAGCTCGAGCGCGTCGGCCGGTGCCGGCTCGGTGGCTTTCGGCTCGCTCTGTGAAATCGTCATGTCCACCTCGATGTCAGGCGTTCGAGTACGCGATCTCGACGAGCTCGACCAGGATCCCATCGGGGTCGCGGAAGTAGACCCAGCGCCAGCCGGCGAGCACGCCGTCGTCGACGACCGTCACGTCGCTGAGGAAGTCGACGCCCAACGCGCGGAGCCGTTCGACCTCGGCCGCCACGTCATGCACATGCAATGCGACGTGCTGCGAGCCCAGTGCGTTCTGCGGCAGCGGCTCCGCGACCGGCGACGCGGGCTCGACGTACTCGAGCAGCTCGAGCAACCCGTCACCGACGGCGAACGTGACCAAGCGCAGCTTGGCGCCGGGTACGCCGACCTTCGCGCCGAGCCCGGGGTCGTCGAAGACCCCGCTCGGCTCGGAGGCGAACGGAAGCCCGAGGACGTCGTGGTAGAAGCCGATGGACCGATCGAGGTCCGAGACCGTGATGCCCGTGTGATGGATCGCGTGCATGTCAGCTCCTACGCGCTCGGGATGATGCGCTCGCGCCGGAGCGCGTCGAAGACATCGAGGAACGAGGCGGCGCTGTCCTGGTACGAGAGAAAGCCGAAGCGCCGCGACTTGCCCATGCTCGTGAAGGTCTCGAGCGTGCGCCCGAGGTCCGCGTCGGTGTGCCACCAGGAGGCCAGTTGCTCGACGCGGTACGACCGCAGGCCGTACCGCTCGACCATCGTCTCCCAGAGCGGGCCGGCGTCGCGCATCTGTTCCTCGAGCGGCGTCGGAGCGCCGGGGTACGGCGCGGCCTCCAGGCCGAGCCCCTCGGCAACGACGCGCCACATGCGCTTCCAGCGGAACACGTCGCCGTTGACGATGTTGAACGCTTCGTCGGCCGCCGCCGGCGTGGTCGCGGCCCATTCGAGCTGCGCCGCCAACAGCCGCGCGTCGGTGATGTCGGTCACGCCCTCGTATTGCTCGGGGGTGCCCGGGAAGACGAACGGTCGCCCTGTCTGTTTGCAGATCGAGCCGTACACCGCGAGCGTGACGCCCATGTTCATGGCGTTGCCCAGCGCCCAGCCGATCATCGTGTGCGGACGATGCACCGACCACGTGAACCCTTCACGCTCGGCCGCCTCGAACAGGATGTCCTCCTGCTCGTAGTAGAAGTTCTCGTACGGCAGCCGCGGCTGCTCCTCGACGAAGGGCGTGTCGGGCTTGGTCTGCGCGTAGGCCTCGAACGGCCCGAGATAGTGCTTGAGCCCAGTTACCAGCGCCGCGTGCTGGAGCGAGCCGCCCACCGCCTCGAGCACGTTGCGCAGCATCGCGCCGTTGACGCGGATGTTCCCCGCCTCGTCTGCCTGCCGGGACCACGTGCAGAAGAAGAGATGAGTCGGCCGCGTATCCGCGAGCGCGGCTCGCGTGGCCTCGGCGTCTGTGATGTCGGCGGCGACGTGGGCGACGCCCTCGGGCACCTCCGCGGCGCGGCGCGAGACCCCCGTGACGCGCCACCCGTTGCCCGCCAGCCGACGGGCGACGTTGTTGCCGGAGATCCCGGTGACGCCGACGACCAGCGCGTGACGATCGGAGCCGGACATCAGTGGAGTTGCATCCCGCCGGTGACGTTGATGCCCTGCCCGGTCATGTTGCGCGCCTGGTCGGACGCGAGGAACGCGACGACCTCACCGACGTCCTCCGGCGTCTGGGGGCGCCCGAGCGGGACGCCGGCGATGAACTCATCGAACGCCGCTTCGCGCGTGATGCCCTTGTTCGCGGAGAGCTGGTCCAGGAGCGGCTCCCACAGGGGCGTGCGCACGACGCCCGGGCAGACGGCGTTGACGTTGATGTCGTAGGCGGCGAGCTCTTTGGCAAGCCCTTGGGTGATCCCGATCACGGCGAACTTCGAGGCCGAGTAGTGCACGAACAACGGGATCGCCTCCTTGCCGACCATCGAGGCGACGTTGATGATCTTGCCCGCGCGCCGCTCGATCATGTGCGGGGCAACCGCGCGACAGACCAGGAAGACGCCTTTGACGTTGATGTCGAAGACGCGGTCCCATTCGGCCTCGTCGATCTCGACGAACGGCAAGCTCTTCGACACGCCCGCGTTGTTGACGAGGATGTCGATCCGTCCCGCGCGCTCGATCGTCTCGTCCACGAGCGCAGAGATCGATCCGGCGTCAGTGACGTCGACCTGCGCGGCCCGCGCGCCGATCGCGGCCGCGGTCTCCTCGGCGCCGGTGCCGTCGACGTCGGAGACCGTGACATCGGCACCGTGACGGGCGAGCGCCTCTGCGATCCCGCGCCCGATGCCCTTGGCGGCGCCGGTCACGATCGCGGTGCGGCCCTCCAGGGTCATGACGCCTCGGGGATGTACCCCGCCTCGCTCAGCGACGCCGCGCCGTGGTAGGACCAGACCATCACCGCGGTCTCGGTCTCGGACGTGTTGCGGAACCCGTGCAGCTCGTCGCGCGCCACGAAGACGGCTTCGCCCACGCGCATCGACACGTCCGCATCGCCGACGCGCGCGACCCCTTCACCCTGAATCAGGTACTCGACCTCTTCCGCGTGCGGGTGCCGATGGATCTCGTGGGTGCTCCCGGGCGGGAAGTACGTGACGCCGAAGACCGACTTCTCGGCGCCCACGGTCTCGCGCGTGACGAGCCAGCGTACGTCCATGTCGATCCACCCGGGCTCACCGGCCTCGGGACGGTCGGCGGCGCTCGTGCGCACGGACTCGAGACTGGTCTTCTGCGGATGCTCGTCGACGACGGGTCGATCGGTCTGGCTGGCCATGGCTCCTCCGGGTGTCTTGGCGATTCAAACTTACTGGACATTTGCGCCAAGTGTCAATCCATAGTCGACGCCACTCCACAAAATCCCTGCATACAGCCGTTCATCTTGACTTTACGCGGTCCGTGGCGTTTAGTGTGAGCGGACAAACGGCCCTCGAAGACCAGGGAACAAGCCACCGTGAGCAACGCATCACCGGGCGCCACCATGGGCGTCGATTGGGAACAGCGGATCGACTTCGCCAAGCTGCGGTCGGATCGGCTGGAGCGGGCGAAGGCCTCGCTCGAGCAGTCGGACCTCGGCGCCTTGCTGCTCTTCGATCCGAACAACATCCGCTACACCACGAGCACGCACATCGGAGAGTGGGCGCGCGACAAGAACGCGCGCTTCGTCCTGCTTCCCCGCGGACACGATCCGATCCTGTGGGACTTCGGATCGGCCGCGCGCCATCACCAGCTCTACGCGCCTTGGCTGCCGGAGGAGTCCTTTCAGGCCGGCGTGACCCCGATGCGCGGTGCAATGCCGGACGAGACCGGCGTCCCGGACGCGATGGCCGCCCAGATCGCCCACGCGCTGCGTGAGCGCGGACTCGAGGGCGAGCCGGTCGGCATCGACATGACCGACATGGTCGCCCTGCACGCGCTGCACCGCGCAGGCATCCCGACGACGGACGGCTCGCAGGTGATGCTGCGCGCTCGCGAGCTCAAGACCCCGGAGGAGATCGAGCTGCTCGACCACGCGGCGGCGATCGTCGACGCGGTGTACGAGGAGATCTATCGAATGCTGCGCCCGGGCGTGACGGAGAACCAGATCGTCGCCCATGCCATGCGCTTCCTGTTCGAGCTCGGCTCCGAGCAGGTCGAGGCGATCAACGCCGTCACCGGCCCGCGCAGCAACCCGCACCCGCACGTGTTCTCGGACCGCCTCCTGCGCCCCGGCGACACCGCCTTCTTCGACATCATCCACTCGTTCATGGGCTACCGGACGTGCTACTACCGCTGCTTCAGCGTGGGCACCGCGAGCCGCTCTCAGCTCGACGCCTACAAGCAGTGCCGCGAGTGGCTCGACCAGGCGATCGCGCTGATCCGCCCAGGCCAGACGACGGACGAGATCGCGCGTGTGTGGCCATCCGCGGAGGAGCTCGGCTTCCCCAATGAGGAGGCCTGCTTCGGGCTCCAGTTCGCGCACGGGTTGGGCGTCGGCCTCTACGAGTCGCCGATGATCTCGCGCTTGCACTCGCTCGAGCGCCCGACGGAGATCAAGGAACACCAGGTGTTCGCGATCGAGACCTACTGCGCGGGAAGCGACGGCGTGTCCGCCGCCCGGATCGAGGAAGAGGTCGTCGTCACCGAGACCGGCTGCCGCATCATCACCCGTTTCCCGGCCGACGAGCTGCTCGTCGCCGGCCGCGTCTACGTCCGCGGCGCCGACCTGATGCCCACCGCCGAGCCGACGCCGGCAGCGTGATGTCCGACGACGCCGCCGCGGCTAGTCCGCGGCGGCGTTGTTGCGCGTGACGCGCGTGTCGTCGCGCCCGATCACGAACCACAGCGCTTTGGCCGGCACATCGCCGACGTTGAACAGGCGGTGGGGCGTCGTCGAGTCGAAGGCGATCGAGTCGCCCGGCTCCAGTTCGTAGGTGTCGAACCCGACCGTCACCGCGAGCCGCCCTTCAAGCAGGTGGCCGTACTCCCGGCCACCATGCCGGATCAGCGAGCGCTCCGGCGCCGAGGCGCCACCGACCTCATAGACCACGTAGAGGAAGTCGACGCCGTGGTCGGTCGGTGGGCTCATCCGCTCCCACGTCACCCCGGAGCCGAGGTGGATCGACTGGCGCTCGCCGCTGCGGACCAGAGGCCCGTCAGGATCGGGCGCCGGCTGCGTGCGCCGCTTGGTCCGTCTGACCGGCGGGTGGCTCGGGTCGTGATCGTCGGCGGTCTCGTCGCGGCGCTGGTGCGCCGGCGCACTGCGAGGCGGCGTCTGAGGCCGCTCGTCGAAGAACAGCTCGTCGAGTGACATGCTGAGCTCGTTGACGATCGTGTAGAGCGTGCCGACCGACGGCGTCGCCCGCCCGAGCTCGATCTGGGAGATCAAGCTGGCCGACACGCCGACGCGGCGAGCCAACTCGCGGAGCCCGATCTTCTGCCGCTCGCGCTCCTGCCGGAGGCGCTGACCGACCGTCGCGGTCGCTACTGCGGCGGGGTCCTCATCCCCTTGCGGCCGACTCATTGGTTGCAGCATCCGATCATCCGTCCCGACGAGTGTAAAGCCTCGGTCGACATTGACCCGAGCGACTTGACAGTCACGCCACCGCGGTGCCGCCGGCACGCCGAGCTGTGGTGTAGATCGCCGCGGCCGCGAGCGTCAACAGACCCAGGAACCAGAACTGCCATGCCTGCGACAACTGCAGGAACGTCGTCGCGTTCGTGATCTCGGTGATCAGCGCCGCGCCCAGCAGCGCGCCGATGAACGATCCCCGGCCGCCGAACAGGCTGGCGCCACCGAGCACCACCGCGGTGATACTCGAAAGCGTGTAGCTGACACCCTGCGTCGGATCCCCGACCCCGAGCTGCGCCATCAGCATGATGGCGCCCAGGAACGTCAGTGACGAGCAGGCGATGTAGGCGGCGATGAATGTCCGATGGTTCTTGACGCCGAGCCGATGCGCGGCCTGCTCGTCAGAGCCCGCTGCACGCAACGACAACCCCCAGCGTGCCCGCCGCAGTCCGACTTCGAGCGCCACGGCCATCACAACGGCGACGATCAAGGCCACCGGGATCGTGCCGACCGTGGACTGCACGGCATTCACGACGCCGGAGGTGATGAAGCCGCCCTGCTCTGGCCGCAGCAGCAGCGATACGCCTTGCAGCGCGATGTAAGAGGCGAGCGTCGCCGCCACCGGCGTGAAGCGGCCGTACCGCACGAGTGCGCCGTTGGTGAACCCGACCACGACGCACACGCCGAGCATCAGCGCGAACCCGGCCACCATCATTGCCGTCGACTTCCCGTCGACGATGAAGAACGAGCTGACCACGACGGTGAGCCCGGCGAGCGGCCCGACCGATAGGTCGATGCCCGCGGTCATCACCACGATCAGTTGCCCGAAGGCCATGAAGGCCAGCGCGGCGAGGAGTGTCAACAGCGAGGTGATGTTGAACGAGGCCAGGAACCGCGCGTTGTCCGACCATGTGTACAGCGCCAGGAGCACGATGACGACGGCGAGGATCACGCTCGGCGCGTAGTCGCCTTTGGCGAGGCGGCGGACGCGATCGGCCGTGGTCTCCTCGGCGCGCGCGGCCTCGTCGGCGCGCAGCGACGTCGCGGTGACCATCTCGCGGCCGATCCGCTCCTCGGTGACATCATCGCCGCTGAGCTCGCCCACGACCTGGCCGCGCGAGAACACCACCACGCGGTCGCACAGGCCCTCGAGCTCGACACCGTCCGACGACAGCACCAGGACGGGCGTGCCGGCGGACGCGATCTCGCGCAGGATGCGGTAGATCTCGACGTGCGCGCCGGCGTCAACGCCCTGCGTCGGCTCCTCCGCGAGCACCAGCGCGGGCTCGGAGAGCAGCGCCCGGGCGAGGACGACCTTCTGCTGGTTGCCGCCCGAGAGTGTGGCCACCGGGTTCTCGATCGATGCCGTGCGGATGTTCAGCGCGGTGCGCTGTGCCTCGACCGCGTGCCGTTCGCGGGAGCGGTCGAGGACGCCATGTGACGAGTACGCGGGCAAGGCCGACAGCGCCGCGTTCTCGCGCACGGTCAGGCTCATCAATAGGCCCTCGCCGTGGCGGTCGGCGGGCAGATAGGCGACGCCGGCGTGACGCGCGGCGTCGGGACGGCCGAGCGCCAGCGCGGCCCCCGCCAGCTTCGCTTCGCCGGACGCGCGCTCGAGGCCCGCGAGTGCGCGCATGAAATCGCTCTGGCCGTTGCCCGCGATCCCGGCGAGACCGACGATCTCCCCCGCGCGCACATCGAGGGTGACATCACTGAAGTTGTCGCCGGACAGGCCGCGCACGGTCAATGTGCTGCTGCCGTCGACCGCCTCGGCCTTGGGTGGGAACGTCGCCTCGACCGCGCGCCCGACGATCAGGTGCAGGATCTCGTCGTCGCTGATCTCCTCGAGCGCCCGCGTGGCCTGGATCGCCCCGTCGCGCATGACCGTCACGCAATCGGCGATCTGGCGCACCTCGGGCAGCCGGTGCGAGATGTAGACGACGGCCGCGTTGCGCGCCGCCGCGTCGCGCACGGCCTCGAACACGCGCCGGACCTTGTCCGCCCCGAGCGCGGCGGTCGGCTCGTCGAGGATCAGGATCCGCGGCTCGAGCGCCAGCGCCTTGGCGAGTTCGATCAACGCGCGCTGCGCGACGCTCACGTCCTCCATGCGGTCCGAGAGGCGGGCCGTACTGCCGGCGCGGGCGAGCGCCTCGCGCATCCACGCCTCGCCCGGCTTGCGGACCGCGAGCGAGAGGTTCTCGGCCACGGTCATGTCCGGCAGCAGCGCGGGGTGCTGGTGGACGATCGCCAGGCCGAGTTGCCGGGCGAGGTCGGGCGTCAGACGCTCGACGATCTCACCGGCGATCGAGACCGTGCCCTCGTCGGGCGCGATCTCGCCGCCGGCGACCCCCATCAGCGTCGACTTCCCGGCGCCGTTCTCGCCGAGCAGGGCATGCACCTCGCCCGGCCGCAGCTCGAGCGAGACGTCCTTGAGCGCGACGACGCCGGGGAAGCGCTTCCAGACGCCGGTCAGCTCGAGCAGCGCGGTCATTTCGCCAGCGCCGCCTTGATCTGGGGCTTGGTCAGGTGGCTGGAGAGGAACGCGTCACCGGACAGCGTCGGGTCACAGGTGACCTTGTTGGGCTGGCCGGAGATCGAGTCCTCGAACGCCTTCTGCGGGACCTCGGTGGAGTCCGGGACCTTCCCGCCCGTCGCCTTGGCCACCGCGAACTGCACCGCGGTGCGCGACATCCAGTTCTGCGAGTCGACCGTGAACAGCTTGAAGTCCGGGTTGGAGGACTGCTGCTTATCCCATGCGCAGGCGAGGACGTTGGCGTCCTCGGTGGCCACCGCCGGGATCTTGCGGTTGGCCTGATCGAACGCGCCGAACGAGCTCGCCAGTGCCGCGCCGAAGTCGGTCGTGATGGCATCGATCTGGGGGTACTTGGCGAGCACCGCGGTGACGACCTTCTGCGTCTCGGCAGGGTCCCAGTTGGTGACGTAGTAGGGCGTCGTACCGATGAACTTGATCCCCGGGCTGCCGGCGATCGCCTGCTTCATCCCCTCGAACTCGGCCAGGCTCTGCGAGTTCGCCGGCGGGCCGCCGAGGTTGATCACGTTCCCCTTGCCGTTGAGCGCCTTGACCAGCCAGTCGCCCCACAACTTCCCGGCCTGCGTGAAGTCGGTCGAGATGAAGTAGTCGTAGTCCTTCCCGGGGGTGCCGCCGGGGTCCACCCGGTAAGGCACCGTGACGACGCCGGCCTGATGCGCCTGGCGCAGCGAAGGCAGGATCGCCTTGCCGGCGTCGGGGAAGACGACGAGCGCGTTCACGCCCTGGGCGACGAGGCCCTTGATGTCACTGATCGCCTTCTGCGTGTTGCCCTGGCCGTCGGTGTAGATGTACTTCGTCACGCTCGGACACTTCTTGGCCTCGTCCTGGGCCTCCGCCGAGGTGATCCGCCGCCAGTTGTTCGCGCCGAACCCGTCGGCCAGAGCGAGCGTGATCTTCTTGGACCCGCACCAAGACGGCGCCCCGGCGACCGGCTTGCCGGCAGCTGCCGAAGCGTCTCCACCACCGCCGTCGCCCCCGCACGCCGCGACGCCGATCGCGAGCGCCGCGGCGCCGATGGCGAACCACGCCGCGCTGCCGCGGCGGAACTGCGCAAAGACGCTCATGCTTGCTCTCTCCTCGATTGCATTCCGGCTTGACCTAGTCCTGCGTCGCGAGCCCGGGGCGGTGAGACCGCCACTCCGTGAGGCGCTGGCGAACGCGAGACCACGGGACGCTGTAGATCGCGATCCCGACCACAAGAGCGAACGCCTGGACCAGGCTCTGAAGCGCCTCGCTGACGCCCGAGGTGAGCAGGAACTGGTCCAGTTGCGTCAGAAACAGCGCGGCGATCGCGCTGGCGGCGACATCACCGCGGCCGCCCAGCAGCGACGTACCGCCGAGGACCACCGCGGCCACCGACGGGAGCAGGTAGCTGTCCCCCTGAAAGGCGCTGGGCGTCGACACGACGCCGGCCAGCAGCACGCCCGCGCAGCAGTACAGCAGCGTCGCCCCGACGTAGGCGCTGAGTTTGTAGCGGCGGACGACCAGGCCGGCCGCCCGCGCGCCCGTGTTGCTGGCACCGACGCCCTCGAAACGTCGGCCGGCGACCGTCCGCTTGACCACGAACGCGACCAGCAGCGTGACCGCGACCGCGATCGGCACCGTGATCGGGACGCCCAGGACGCGGTCGCTGGCGAAGTTGCGCAGAGCGTCGGTCGTGGTGC
The DNA here is from genome assembly GCF_000423665.1 of Solirubrobacter soli DSM 22325. Classification (GTDB taxonomy): domain Bacteria; phylum Actinomycetota; class Thermoleophilia; order Solirubrobacterales; family Solirubrobacteraceae; genus Solirubrobacter; species Solirubrobacter soli. The sequence goes on from NZ_AUIK01000020.1 coordinate 88,827, forward strand.
GGGGCGTACCGCCCGAGATCTGCAGCACGGCGCCGTAGAGCAACGCGTTCATGCCGAGCGTCGTGACGATCGCGGTGATCCCGACGCGGCTCACGAGCAGCCCGGTGATCACCCCGGCGACGAGCGCCGCGCCGAACGCGAGCAGCAGCGCCACCACGACCTTGCCCGAGTCCCCGTTCGGGTAGCGCGTCATGATCACGACGGTCAACGAGATCATCCCCGGCACCGACAGGTCGATGCCACCCTGCTGGATGACCAACGTCTGACCGACCGCGACGATCGCGAGGATCGCCGCGAACGGGAGCATCCCCAGCAACGAGCTGTGACGCACGCTCTCGGGCTCGACGATCAGGCTCACGAGGAACAGCAGCACGGTCGCAGCGACGATCCCGGCCGCCCCGCCGATGCGGATTCGCGTCCGGGCTCGCGGCGCGGACACCTGGTGAGGGACCGGCGCCGCGCGTGCCGGCTCGGCCACTGGTGTGCTCGAGCTGGGACTGGAACTGCCGGGGATATCGGGGCTCATCCGCTCATTCCTCCGCTCGCCGCGCGTGCTCGCCGTTCGAGCCAGCCGCGTCGGCCACAGTTCAGCATTACTACACAGCTACTGCGGTCGTGTCAAGTCTCAGCAGACGATTGGAATCGACGGTTCTCGGCCGTGCAGCGGAGTTCCGAGAGCTATCCGTCAATCCGGGATGGACGAGCGTCGTTCAAGCGAGCTACACGAGCTGCGGCAGCGTCTTGCGCTGTCCCGCGTCCTGTTGCAGCTTGGCCACAAGGACCGCGAAATCGAGTTCGCCGAGCCCGGCGCCGATGCACGCGCGCAGAAGTTGCTGGACCGTCGCGGCGATCGGGACCGGCACACCCGCCGCGTCCGCGCAGTCCAGCACCAGGCCGAGATCCTTGTGCATCAGCCGAGCGGCGAACGTGGTGCTGTAGTCGTCGGCGATCAGGGGTTCTGCCTTGTACTTGGCGAACGGCGAACCGACCACCGAACCGCCGATCACCTCGAGCATCTGCCCGCGGTCGAGCCCGTGCCCCTCGCCCATGACCAGCGCCTCGGCCAAGAGCTGCATCGTGCCGGCGACCATCAGATTGAGCGCGAGCTTCATGACCCGCGCCTCCTCGCCGGCACCCAGATGGAGCACGGTCGGGCCGATGGCATCGAGCACGGGCCGCACCGCGGTGAATGCGTCGTGATCGCCCGAGGCGAGGATCACGAGCCGGCCAGCAGCGACGACGCCGGGATTGCCGCTCACGGGCGCGCGCACATACGCGACCCCGGCCTGCGCGATGCGCTCTGCCACGCGCGTCGACGAAGTCACGTCGATGGTCGACATGTCGATCACGACGTTGGGCGGTGACGGCGCCGCAAGCACCTCGCCCAGAACCGTCTCGACGGCTGGGCCGTCGGACAACATCGACACGCAGACGTCGACTCCGGCGCAGGCCGCTGCGGGTGTTCGAGCGACCTGTACACCGCGTTCCGCGAACTCGCGCCCGGGCCCGGGCGAGCGGTTGTACACCGTGAGGCCAAACCCGGCCGCCTCCAGGCGCCGTGCGATCGGCGCGCCCATCGCGCCGAGGCCGAGCACTGCGACGTTCATCAAGTCCTCCGCCGTTGCGTTCAGCTCGACTGTACAGTATACGTAGATGCCGACTGAACAGTCGCTCGACGAGGAGAGAAGATGAAGGCCTTGGTGTTCGAAGCCCCGCATCGCGCGGCGGTAGCCGAGATCGACGCGCCCGAGATCGGACCCGATGAAGTCCTTATCCGCTCGCGCGCCGTCGGCATCTGCCACTCCGACTTCGAGCTCTTCGAAGGTCGCTACATCATCCCGATCTCCTACCCGATCATCCCCGGGCACGAGTGGGCCGGAGAGGTCGTCGAGGTCGGCTCGGCCGTGAACGACCTGCGTCCCGGTGATGCCGTCGTCGGCGAGTGCGTCGTCGGCCCGGGCGGGCGCGATCACTTCGGCTTCTCCATCAGCGGGGCCGACGCCGACTACTTCAAGGCTCGCGCAGAGTGGCTGCACCGCCTGCCCGAGGAGATCGATTACCGCACGGGAGCGCTCGTCGAGCCGTTCTCGGTCGCCTACAACGCGGTCCTGACCGCGGGTGGGATGGATGCGAGTGACACGGTCGCCGTGATCGGCGGCGGCCCGATCGGCCTGCTGTGCGTGCTCGCCGCGTCAGCGAGCAATGCGCGCGTCGTGCTGATCGAGCCGCAGGCGACGCGTCGCGAGCGAGCGCTGACGCTGGGTGCGCGCGCCACGCTCGACCCGACCGCCGACGATTTCGAGGAAGCCGTCGCCGAGGTCACCCAGGGACGGGGCTTCGACGTCGTCCTCGAGGCCGCCGGCGTGCCCGCGGCGATGGCGAACGCGCTGCAACTCGCCGGCCACGGAGCGCGCATCGTCTACGTCGGGATCGACGTGGGCTCGAGCGCCCCCGCGCAACTCGGTCTGATCCAGTCCAAGGCGCTGCGCATCCAGGGTGTCATCGGCTCGCCCGGCGTCTGGCCGAAGACGATCCGGTTCCTGGCGAGCGGCGTCGTCGATCCGACGCCGATCGTGACCGCCGCGTTCCCGCTCGATCGCGGCCTGGAGGCGCTCGCCGCCGCGCGCGACACAAGCGCCAACGTCAAGGTCCACATCGAGCCAGGCGCTTAGCCATCCTCGACCAGCCCCTAGGATCCCGGGCAGTGCCCGCCCGGGACCCAGCATCGCTGCCCTCGCCACTCGACCAGACGGGCGACCGCCTCCGCGAGCGCCGGCAGGAACTCCGGATGTCCGCCCGCGAGCTGGCGCGCCGCGTGTCGCTCTCACCCAGCCTGATCTCGCAGATCGAGCGGGGAAACTCTGTGCCCTCCGTCGCGACGCTGTACGCGATCGTGTCCGAACTCGGTCTGTCGCTCGACGAGTTGTTCTCGCTCACCGGCAACGGCGATCACCCGCCCGCACCGGTCGCGCCGCGGCCGAACCCGGTGGTGCGGGAGGACGAGCGCGAGAGCTTGAAACTGGCCTCCGGGGTGCGCTGGCAGCGGTTGACCCCGGCGACAGACCCGCGCGCCGATTTCCACTTCCTCATCTACGAGCCGGGCGGGGCGTCGTGCGAGGAGGGTGTACTCGTGCGTCACTCGGGCCATGAGTACGGCCACGTGATCAGTGGCCGGCTCGCGGTCACGATCGGTTTCGATACGTATCGGCTCGGCCCGGGGGACTCGATCTCGTTCGAGTCGGCCCAGCCGCACCGGCTCGCCACCATCGGGGACGAGCCGGTGCACGCGGTGTGGGTCGTTGTCGGGCGCCTGGAGCCCTACGGCACGTTCGACAGCGCTGGGATGGCCGACTCCTCGGCCTCGTCGACCAGCGGGCCGACGTCGTAGGGCTGAATCCAGCCGTCGGACACCGCGTCGTTGACCGCGCGGGTGAACTTGCGCACGTAGATGTCGTGCGTCGGGTACAGCGACGCCAGGGTCGCCGCGTCGTAGGGCTGCTTGTTGCCCGCCAGCGTGCACGTCCCGACGCCGGTGTTGCCCTCGCCCTTCTGCGCGCCGGTCGGAACCACGATCTGCGGGAGGCGAACGCCGCCCTTCGTGATCCCCAGCTCGTTGCGGACGTAGTCGGTCGCCGTGCCGTTGGTCTGCACCTGCAGCAGCGGCGGTGTTGCCGGCTTGCGACCGTTGACGATCCAGCGCCCGATCGCGTCGAACGCCGTGTCGACGAGATCGCTGACATGGACGTCGTTCATCTGCTCAGGGCAGGTGTTGTACTGCAGCGGCGGGTTGGCGAAGGGCCACTCGCGGAACGCCTGGATGCGCATCAGCGCCTCCTCCTCGGCGTTGAAGTGCGAGGTGCCGGCGGCCTCCCAGAGGCGGAACGAGTCCGAGTTGGCCTGGCGCGCCAACACGTAGCGAGGCTGGCCATTGCGGACGACGTCCGACTCCGACTCGAGCGTCAGCACCTTCGCCGGGACGTCCGCGCGGATCAGCGTCGGCGAGGGGACCGGGATGCCCGGCGCGAGGTCGGCGCCGCCCGCCGAGCGGCTGTGGATCAACAGGGCGTCGAACAGCTGATCGCGCGGCTGAATGGCGTCCGCGTACGTCACCAGACGCGACGCCGATTGCGAGTCTCCATACGCGACCGTCTCACGCGGATGCCCGCCCGCGAGCGGATCGACCTTGCGACCGTTCAGTACGCCTTGCGCCACCTGGGAGAAGATGTCGTAGGAGTACTGGTCGCCCGGATGCGTCAGGGTCCCGTAGCGGTCCGGATCCCACGCGATCAACCCCGTGGGCGATGTCACAGTGATCGCCTGCGCGGTCACGCCGACGTAGATCGAGCCGCTCTTGAGCAGTTCGTTGTGGCCGAAGATCCAGCCGACGTCCAGGTCGCGACCGGTCGTCGCGTTCATCCACTCGAACACGACGGTGCCGTTGAAGCGGCTCATGTCGATCGGACGTCGGACGATGATGCGGGTCTTGTAGGGCGCCGTCGTGGACGGCTTCACCTGCCACCGGCCTTCACTACCCAGCGTGCCGACGGGCGCGTACGCCCGCGCGGTCCCGGAGACGAAGAACTCCTGCTCGGTGTACCCGTGCGAGCGCAGGTCGACCGACGACGACGTGTACGGGATGCCGTGCGTCCCGTCGAGCGAGCGTGGCGTTTTCACGGGGCCGCTGATGGCCGGCGACGGGACGATTGCGGCCTGTGCGGCGCCGGCGATCGACAGCGTCGCGGCCAGCGCGACGGCGGCGAACATGCAGCGCGGGCTCATGGGACGTCCGCCCGCGCGGCTTCGGCCACGGCCTCGACGGCGTCGGCGGGCAGCAGCCACCCCTCACGGACAAGCTGGGCGGCGCGCAGCGTGACCTTGAGGACGTAGACGCCGTGCGTCGGGTAGAGCGCCTTCAGCTTCTGGTGGCTGAACGCCTCCTGATGTCCCACGCTCGAGTTGCTGCAGAACCCGGCGTCACCGGGCAACGGAGCGTTCGTGTCGAAGTACGTCGCGGTCGGAACGTCCAATCCGATCGAACGCACACCTCCGAGCTCGTTCCCGTTGGCGTCCTTCGCCGTCGTACCGTCCGCGTTGAGACGGATGCGCTGCGCGTGCGGCGGTGACCAGCGCGGATCAGTCGTCCAGCGCTCGAGGTTCTCGAGCGCGACGCCCCATTGCTGCCGGAACGGGAACGCGTTCATCGGGTGCTGGCACCGGAACGGGTACATCGTTGCCCCGAACGACGTGTTCTTGAGCTGCAGGAACGTCGGGAACTGGTCAGGATGGGTCGCCGCGTCGGCGTGCGCCGGGCCGGCGACCTCCCACGTCCGGTAGCGATCCGCGGGCGCGTCGCTGTCGGGCCGCTGCTGCGAAGCGGGCTCGGGATGGCTGTGGAGCTTGATCACCGGTACGCCCGGTGGGATCACCTTCTGGCGCGGGTCGGTAGCGGGGATCGCGGGCGCCGTCGAGTTGATGCGCGGGTAGCCGCTCGGCTCGCCGACGATGTAGCCGTCGACGATCGGGCCGCCGCCGGGCATCCGCATCACGCGGGAGAAATCGTTGACCCAGATCTGCACGATCGCTCCGGCGCCCGACCACCCTGACATCAGCATTCGCCGGACTGGATAGCCGGCGAGCGGGCTCGTCGGGCCGCCGGACTTGATCAGCTTGCCGACCTGTGCGATCACGTCCCAGTTCAGGCCGTCCTCGGGGTAGTTGATCGACGCGTACCGGATCGGGTCGTACTCCTTCGCCAGCCCGACGCTCGACGTCAGCGGACCGCCGCGGCTGGTCGTGATCCGCACCCACGCGTCGCCGTCGCGCATCATCTTGTCGTGGTTCCACGCCCACACCTGCGTGTCCACGCCGAACTGCGGATGGCTCATCTCGTACTGGACGGTGCCGCTGAACCGATGCGGGTTCTTCGGCCGGCGGACCAGGATCAGTGTCGTGTACGGGACGTTCGGCGTCTTGACCTGGAGCGTCTGGCCCGACGCGTCGTACTCGTAGACGTTGGCGTTGCCGGAGACGAAGTACTCCTCTTCGACGTACCCGTTGCGGGCGAGATCGACCGACTCGGCTGCGCCCGGCAACTGTGCCGTCCCGATCGGGATGGACGTTGCGGTCCGCGGGATCGGCCCCTGCAGCGTCGGAGTCGTGGGCACCGTCGGTACCGCCGGGGCCGCAACGGCCACCCCCGGCATCACGAGCAGGACCAGTGAGAGACCCGCGACCGCTCCGCGGCGGCGCGCGACACGAGGAAGCGCGTCGACAAACGTCGACGTCGGACGACTGAACACATCTCTCCCCTCTTCAGGACGCAGACGCGCCTCACGGAGACCGGGCGAGGCGCCTACGACCGCATGGTTAAGACGTACTGGACACTAGTCCGATCTGAGCGCGCGTGTCAAGCGAAAATGAACGCGGAGCGCACACATCGAGGTGCACGGTGTTCACTTCTGGACAACACGCCAGCTGACCTTGTTGCGGTCACGCCTCTGCCGAGGAGGCTTCTAGCCCGCGAACGCGACCGCGGCGCACACCTGAGCCTGCTCGATCGGGTGCTTCACCGCGAGAGCCTTAGTCGACTCCACCCTCATACGAGGGGTCGCATCGGGCGAAACGGCTTGAATCAATCGAGGCTGATGACGACTTTGCCGTTGGCGCGGCCCCGTTCGACGTAGGCGAGGGCCTCCGGAACCTGGTCGAAGGGGAACGTCTTGTCGATGATCGGTCGGAGGTACCCCGCGTCGTAGAGGGAGGCCAGCTCGCTCAACTGGGCGCCGCTGGCCTGCATGAACAAGAACGAGTAGCTCACACCGAGCTTGCGGGCCTGCGTGTGGACCTTGCGGCTGAGCAGCCCCATCACGATGCCCATGACCTTCGGTGCCCCGAGCTGCTTCGCGAACCCGGGATCGGGAGGGCCTGCCACGCCGATCGCCAGTCCGCCGGGTTTGAGGACCGTGAGGGACCGCTCGAGGTTCTCGCCGCCTCGCGAATCCAGCACGACGTCGTAGCCCGAGAGGACCTCGGTGAAGTCCTCCTTGGTGTAGTCCACGACGACGTCCGCACCGAGGCTGCGCACCAGCTCCGCGTTGTCGCCGCGGGCGGTCGTCGCCACTGTGGCGCCGAGGTGCTTGGCGAGTTGGATGACGGTCGAGCCCAGGCCGCCGGACCCGGCATGGACGAGAACCTTCTGACCGGGCCGCACGTGGGCTCGGTCGACAAGGGCCTGCCATGCGGCCAGTGACACGAGTGGTACCGCGGCCGCCTCGTCCAGTGTGAGAGAGGCCGGCTTGAGTGCGACGTCGTTGTGGTCGATCGCGATGTGTTCGGCGAATGATCCGATCCGCAGATCGCGCGGACGAGCGAAGACCTGGTCGCCGACCTGGAAGTCGCGCACGGCCGGTCCGACCCTGGTGACGATTCCAGCGACGTCGTGACCCAACACGAACGGGGTGCGGTACTTCAGGAGCCGCTTGAACTCCCCGTTGCGGACCATGGAGTCCAGTGGGTTGATGGCGGCCGCGCTCACCTTGACCAGCACGTCACCGTCGCCGACCTCAGGCTCGGGTACGTCAGCGGCGCTGAGACCGTCCTTGCCGTACCGCTCTACGACGAACGCCTTCACAGGAACTCGAGCGCGCGTTTGACGAAGTCCTCGTGGAACTGGAACACGCCGCCATGCCCGGCATCGGGATAGATGACGAGCTGGCTGTTCGGGAATCGCCGGTCGAGATCGACGGTGTTCTTGGTGGGCACCATCTTGTCGCTCTCGCCGTTCATCACGAGCACCGGTTGATCGATGCTCGAGAGGTCCGCCGGCTCCTGGCGACCCCACCGGTGGATGGCCTTGAGCTGGGCGCGAAATGCGCCGACGGAGATGGCGTTGTCGCGGTCGTCCGTACGTTCTTCGAGCCGTGCCAGGAACTCCTTCGCCGCGGCGCGCCCGTTCGGCGTCCTGGTGAAGAACAGGAACTCCTTGGGGTCATGGCGGGTGAGAAGGCCTCGCGCGGTGTCCAGATAGGAGATGCGGGTGACCTTGTCGATGCCCTCGCCGCCCGCGGGACCGGTCCCGGCGAGGATCATCTTGCGCACCAGTCGCGGCTCGCGCTGCGCGATCACCTGGGCGATCATGCCGCCCATCGAGAACCCGAACAGGTCGACCTGATCGAAGCCGAGCGCGCGGATGAAGGTCACGGCGTCACTCGCCATCTGCTCGATCGTGGTCGGCGTGGAACCACTCGAAGCGCCAACACCGCGGTTGTCGAAGGCGATGACCGGATGCCTGGTAGCGATGCCATCAACGACTCGGGGGTCCCAGTTGTCCAGGACCGCCGCCAGGTGCGTGAGGAGCACCACGGGCACGCCGGTGGCCGGACCCAGTCGACGGTAGGCAAATCGTACGCCGCCGGTGTCGAGGAAGTGCGTCGGCGCGTTCTTCCACGTCGTGTTCAAAGCCGCGTCAGTGCGTGCGCTGGTCGTTGTCATCCCGTCGCTCCCTGCGAGTCCCGCATCGTGATTGACTTACGATCATAATATCATCGTACGATCGTAATACAATGCGGGTCATGCGCTACGGCAAGGACCAAAAGCAGGCCACGAGACAACGCATCGTCGAAGCGGCCGGGCGGCGCTTCAAGAAGGACGGCATCGACGGCGCCGGCGTAGCAGCAGTCATGTCCGACGCCGGCCTGACCAACGGCGCCTTCTACGCCCACTTCGCCTCAAAGGAGGATCTCGTCGCGAACGTCCTCGCCGACCAGCTGCGCGGCCAACGCCAGAACCTTGACGCCGAGGCCGCGGATCGAGCAGGACTCGAGGCGTTCATTCGCGCCTATCTATCTCCCGAGCACCGCGACCAGACCGCCGATGGCTGCCCTTCGGCTGCGCTGCTCGACGAGATCGTCCGACGCTCCGTCGCCACCAGACAGGTGTTCACCGACGGACTGATGGCCGAGATCGATGACATCGCGTCGCGCCTGGAGACGACGGACATCGAGGCCGCTCGCATCGATGCGCTCACGGCGTTCGGGCTGATGGTCGGCACCCTGCAGCTGGCCAGGGCACTGACAGACCGTGACTTGTCCGATCAACTCCTCGCCCGCGGCGTGGAAACGACGCTGAAGCTGCTCGCCGAAGCGACGTGACCGACACTCTCCTGGGCGATCAGCGCGAGTGTCCGGACGAACGCCCAGCGCGGATGTCAGCCAGATCCTGGACGGCGTGCTCCGGCGGGTCCGTCTCGAGCTCGCGAAGCCGCTCGACCCTCGACGGGCTTGTCAGCTCCTGTGAGTGGTGCGTATCGCTGCCTTCGACCGCGCTCAGCGCGTTGCGAAGGAGAATCGAGACACGCCCGGTGCACAGTCCCACGTGCTGGGCAAGGTCCTTCTGCGTCTCGACCTGGGAACGAAACCGCCGTCTCGGCACGATCCGAGAACTCAAGGCGCCATGGTTGCGAGCCGGTTCGCGAACTGGACGTCCTGTCGCTCCTCCGCGAGGAGGCCACAGCCGCGAACGTGGCTAGGGACGGTGACCCGTAGATGCGGCGGCCGTGGATGCTGCCGGGAAGATTCCGAGGCCCGTTTGGCCCGTACCGCCGAGCGAGGTGAATGATCCGGCGGCCACGAGCCCCGCGGGCATGGTCAACAGGGCCGTGACCACTCCGTCGGCTCCGGGGTCCCAGGGGGTTGGCGCTCCGCTCTCTGCGTCGAGTGCGGCGATGTGGTGCCGCGCGGCGCCGGCGATGGTTCTGAAGGCACCGCCGACGTAGATGGTGCCGTCGAGGACGGCGAGCGCGTGGACCGGCGCGTCGGCGCCGGCTCGCCACGATTCGACCTTGCCGGACGAGGCGTCGACGGCCGCGAGGTGTGCCCGGGACTTCCCGCCGACGTGGCGGAAATCGCCGCCGAGATACACCGTCCGGACGGTCAGGGCGATGGCACGAACGCGGCCGTCCGGGTTCGGGTGCCAGGCTGTGACGCGACCGGTACGCAGGTCGATCGCAGCCAGGTGGCGACGGCGTTGGCCTCCCACGCGGGTGAAGTTGCCGGCGACGTAGAGCGTGTTGGCTTTGATCGCGAGCGTGTTCACGGCGCCGTTCGTGTCGGCGTGCCAGCGTGTCGCGCTGCCGGTGCGAACGTCGAGAGCTGCCAGGCCGCGGCGCGGGCGGCCGCCGATGCGCCTGAAGTCACCGCCGACGAACAGCCGGCGCCCATGCACGGCGAGCGCCCGTGGCCGGCCGGTCGGGCTGACGTGTGCGTTCCAGCGGCGTGCTCTGCCTGTGGTGGCATCGAGCTCGGCGAGCCCGTGGCGGTGGCGGCCGCCGATCTCGACGAAGTCTCCGGCGGCGAACAGGCGGTCGTGGTGCGTCGCCATGGCGTCGATCGGTCCCAGGTCCCAGTTGTCGGTCAGATCGGGGGCGAACGCGAGCAGCGCGCCCGTGTCGAGATCGATCGCCGCTCCATTGGTACGGGTCTCGCTGTCCAGGCCGCTGAAAAGGCCGCCGGCAAGCACACCGTCGTCGGTCGCGACCAGCGACGACACCTCCCCATCCGGCCTCGGATTCCACGACCCCAGCACGCCGGTGGTTGCGCTGACGACGCGAAGGAACCGACGGTTTGGTCCAGCTACCGAGTCGTAGCCGCCGCCGGCGTACACGCGGTCGCCGGCGGCAGCCAACGCCAAGATCGGCGAGAGCTCGGAACACCAGCGGACGTCAGCTCGCGTCGTTGCGGCGAGAGCGACGAGGTACATCGGATGACGCCCGTCGAAGCTCCCGCATCGCTCGCCGGTGAAGCCGAAGCTCACACTGACGTACACGGTGTCCCCGGCCGCCGTGATTGCTTCGACTTCGTTCATGAGCCTGTCGATCTCGCGGGGGTTCCACGGGCTCAGCTCCCCGGTGGTGGCGTCGAAGGCCGCGATCCCTGGACGGACCTGACCGGCGACCGCGTCGAACTGACCCGTGACGTACAGGGTGCCGCGATCGATCAGTAGGCGCTGCACCGCCAACGGCTCGCCCGGAAAGTCTTGTCCGGTCACGTCGGGGTTCCAGGCGTTCAGGCGGCCGCCGGCCGTGTCGAAAGCTGTGAGATGCTCGCGGCGCGCCGAGCCCACGCTCGTGAAATCCCCGGCCACGTACACGGTCCCGGCCGTCGCGGCAAGCGCGGTCACCTCCGAGCCGTCGAGACGTGGAGCCCACGTACGCACCTGACCGCTCACGGCGTCGACCGCGGCCAAGTGGCTGCGCGGCTGCCCGTCGATCTCCTCAAAACGCCCGCCGACGTACACCGTGTCGCCCACGACGGACAACGCCATGACCCCGCCGAACCCCGGGTCCCAGTTGCTCAGATCCACGTCAGGCGACCAGTTCAGGTCGAGTTCACCAGCGGACCCGACATGCGCCAGCCCAACTCGCCGCTGGCCGGCCACATGCGTGAACGCGCCGCCGATGAACCAGCCGCCCCCGCCGTCCGGCACTACCGCGCGCACACTGCCGTCGACCTCCGGCCATGCGGCATCGCGCGCCCCCGAGGCGTCGAAGCGCACCCAGTGGCCCGTGCGCTTGGCCACGGATGAGAACGTACCTCCCAGATACATCACGTTTCCGGGTCCGGCCAGCAGGGACGTCACAAGACCGTCGGTGGTGAACCCCGACGCGGGAACTGGGGCAACCTGCGCGCTCGCCGGAGTGCCGGCGATCAACAGCAACATCGATGCCAATGCGAGTTGCCCCAGCCGCACGATGGGCGATCCGGATCCCATGGCCGGAATCGGATCACGTCCCCCCGGCGTCGACAACCGCAACCGACCACGATCCCAAGTCCGTAGTTCGACGCGATGACCGCGGAGTCGCCGACGGCGACGATTGACCGATGTGGAGGACGTCTTTCTGGCTCTCAGGAGCCGGTCGTGCAGTGTTGACGACCGTCGCAGTACTCGCGGCCAACGTTGCCGGCGGTTTCGACGCTGGCGCAGCGACGGCTGCCGTGCGACTGGACAGCGGAACAGCATCCGTACTGGCCGACGACATCGGTTTCGATCACTTCTGCGACGCGGACTGTGACGTTTCGCTTCACCGCTGCTATCGCGTCGATTCCCTGCGCGTCGACTGCATCATGAGCCTGGACACCGGTGGCGACGACTGGCGCTATTTCGTCATCGCCACGGCGCTCGTCGGGGACGTATTGCAGTTCGGGGACTACTCGATCAGCGGACACCCGCGCATCACACGATCGTTGATCCGACGGTGGCCGCCCGGCTTCCACACGCGCCGAATCGCCGAGTGGTACGCGCACTCCCCGTGGACCAAGAGTGGGTTCAAGATCTTCTATCCGAACCGCCTTCTGCGAAAGCACGTGGGCTACGGGAGGCCGCACCTGCGATCGGTCATACGCGCCCAGTGTCACCTGCAGCCTCGGCTGCACTGCTCCTGGCGCTAGCCGTACTTGCTGCTGATCCCGTCTCGGTAGTCCGGCCTGATGCGCTCGCCTGGAGCGAGCGGTATCCATCGATGGCATGGCGCCCGGGACACACCAAGCCGCACCGAGACGCTCGTGGAGCGTACGGTCGGCGGTGCTCGTCGCCTTGCTCGGAACGGCGGCGTGCGCCCTGACGGCGACCGGTGCCCCCGCCTCCGGTCGCACCGTCAATCTCACGGCGTTGCGCGTCCGCACCGCCGATCATCCCGCCGCAGTCCGGGTGGTGGTCGACTTCACGGACGGCCGGCTCGATGGCAACGACGGTGAAGTCACCGATCCAGTGCCGTTCGACGGCTCGGCCATCGTCGTCGTGCGGCATCGCGCGATCGAGAATCGTGCGGCGAACGTCAACGCCGACGGCGTGCGGACCACGATCGCCCAGGGCACCGACAAGCTGACGATCCGCCTCCGGAGCGACGCTGGGCGCTTCAAGTACATCGCCTACAGCCAACTTCGCTCGCCCGAACGTGGCGTCATCGATCTCTACAAGAGCGCGCCACCGAGCCCGGCGGCCGAGATCAGGCAGAGCGCTGACGGGTGCCTTGCCTTGCGCAGCTGGCGCGTCTCGGGCGAACGCGTGCTGGTGAGTGGCAACGCGCGTGACATCTTCGAGAACCAGTTCGTCACGATCGTGCGCGATCGAGTCGGGCACGTCATCGGCCACCGGCCGGTCAGCTTCGGAGCATCGGGCGCCTGGTCGAGCACGATCCGGTATCGAAGCAGCCGCGTCCAACCCGCGACGCTCGAAGCGGTCGACGACTCCGAGCGCGACGGGTCGCTCGCATGCCTCGCGCAAGTGCGCGTCCAACTGCAGCGGACGAAGTGAACGGAGCCATTGCCATGATCCGCTTGAGCATCCCAGTGCTCGCTGTATCCCGGCAAGCTGCGCGTCCGCTTCTTCCGCGGCAGCAGTCACTACTGGGTGCACCAGATCTCTGTCGCCGGACCGACCGACCGCACAGCCAAGGGCATCGGTGTCGGCTCGACTTCCGATGAAGTCAAGGCGCGTCGCCCATGTCAAGTGCGACGCGACGAGCTGCTACACGACGAATCCCGCAACCACGCCGGTGTTCACGATCTTCGCTCTCAAGGACGGCCGAGTCTCGAAGGTCGTCGTCGCCTACGTCCCCGACTGAGAAGGGCATCCGATGCGCACAAAGCTGATTCTCCCTGCCGCCGTCTGTGCGATCGGCGCGATGGCGGCGGCCTGGTCGAGCGGCGCCCGCGGGGCGGCTGTCCAGCGCTGCACGGCGAGGGGCCTCGCAGGCGCGATCATCGACGTCCAGGGTGCCGCGGGCTCGAGCTACGCGCGCATCGTTCTCGTGAACACCTCGAATGGTCCGTGCTTTCTCAAGGGCTTCGTCGGCGGCCGGCTGTACACCGCGGACAATCACGCGCTCACCACCACGGTTCGACGAGATCACACGCACAAAGCGCGCCGCGTGAACCTGCGTCCGGGCGCCGCCGCCGCGTTGCAGCTGCGCTGGAGCAACGTGCCGAGCGACAACACGCCCTGCCCAACCGCGGAATGGCTCCGAATCACGCCCCCGGACGACACGAAGACGCTTCGGGTCTACTTCGGAACGGCAGCCTGCCGCGGAGATCTGGAGGTCCGTCCCGTCGTCGATGCTCGCAACGTGTGAGCAGCGCCGACGGCGCTGACGTGCCCTCGCGCCCTGCCGGCCATCGTCGCGTCCACGCCCGCGCCCTGAGCCTCGGAGTTCCGGACTTCCCGCGGATGACGGGCCGGCGTCCTTCGGCTCGCCGGCCGGATCAGCGTGGACACGCCGGGCAACGGAGCGTCCCCGGCCGGAGCTCGGCGACGGCCGTCGCGGTGGCCTGGCCGCCGAGGACGTCCCGGAAGTGCGCCGTCACGTGGACGCGCAGCGGAGCGTGGCGACGCAGCTTCGTGAGGCCGTCGCGGGTCAGGGCGACACCGACGAGTTGCCGGCCGATGCGCGGTACGTCGACGGTCTCCTGGGCGATCGTCGACCCGCCCGCTGTCACCGTGATCGCCGCGAGGCCCGGACCGGAGCTGTCCAGACGCAGCGTGACCCGAGGCGGGATCGCGATCGTCGCGGTCCAAGTGACGTCGACGCGGGTGTCGGCGACGGCGGCTCGCAGCGTGGTCGTCGGTGCGGTGGGTGCGCCGAAGCGCGGGTCCGGCTGGAGGCCGTGGTCGACGACCAGGATGGCGGGTTCGTTGAGCACGGCGTCTTCCTCGCCGGCAGGGGCGGCGATCGACACGGCGCCGGTCATGACGATGCGGCCGCCGGGGGCTGCGAACGTCGCGGCGGCGGTGAAGGCCGTCTGGTCGACGGGAGGCTGCGAGGTGACGAAGAGGTCCGCGGTGCCGCTCGCGCGGCCGCCCCCGAACAGCGGCCTCGCGGTCACCGGGACCCCGACGCTGCCGTCCGCGCCCATCGAGATCGCGCTGATGCGGGTGACCGGCGCGACGAACGGGGTGCTCTGGACGCCGACGAAAAGCTCGTCGCCGCCGGGCAGGGACAGGAGCGCTCCCGCCGGCACCAGGTAGTCGCCTGTGGGGGCGACCGGAAGTGTCGCGACGACCGAACCGGCGACGCCGGAGCGAGCGATCCGCTCAACCTGCATGGCGCCGTTGCTGCGGGTGAGGAGGTCGAGCGTGCCGTCTGGGCGCTCGACGGGGGCGTCATCCACGAACCCGCTCAGCGGGACCGGCGCACCGCCGTTGAAGCTCGTGTCCGGGCTGCCATCGGGGTGTAGCACCGCGAGCTCGGGGGTGTTGCCCGCGTAGCCTGTGGTGGCGACGCTGCCGTCGGCCCGAAATGTGGCGCTGCTGCCGGTGCCCTCGCTCGTCGACACGACGGTGACGCCACCCGTGCCGAACCCGAGATCTGGGGTTCCATCGGGGTGCAGGTGCTCCACGGCCCAGCGATAATGGGCGGGCGTCACGAGCCGGCCGCCCTGCACGACGGGCGGCGTTCCGGTCATGCCGGCGATGACGATGTCCCCGTCGGGCCCGATCGTGACGGAAGCGCACTGCCCACACCCGAACGCGAGCTGTGACCGTGCCAGCCCACCGGCGCCGAACGACCCGTCCAAGGCACCACCGGCGGTGAGCGCGATCAGGTCGAGCGACGCACCCGCCTGAGGCGTCACCCCGGGCACGGCGACGGCCAGCAGGAGACGCCCATCTGGGCGCACGCGAAGGGTGAACCCGCTCGCCAACGGTGCGAACGTGACGGGAAGATGCACCGTCCCGTCCAAGCCGAACGACCGGTCCTCGCGCCCGTCAGGCTCCAGACGGATGAGCCCGACGCCGGAGACTTCACGCCGCGCGAGCACGAGCCGGCCGTCCGGCTGCGCGACACCAGCGAGGAACGGACCCGAGTTCGATTGAGAGCCAGGGGCCTCGCGGTCCTGCGGATAGACGACGCGGCCCGGAGCCTTCAGGGTGGCCGGTGCTGGGGCCACCGAAGTGAACTCGATGACCACCCGCTTCACTCGTGTCCGCGGCGTGAAGCGGTCCACCACGAACGCGGTCCGCACGCTGCGGCCCTGGTATCGCCCCGCGATCACGTAAGCGCGCCCGAGCGCCGGGTCGCGGCGCGGTCGCAGCCGGCTGCCGAACCGATGGCGGATCTTGACCAAGGCACCGCGAGTGAACACCGACTCGCCGCCGGACAGGCGCCATTCCGGTCCGCGCGATCTGATCGACATCCGATCGATGAGACCGTCACCGGCAGCCTCATGAAGGGTCAAGACGCCCGCCGAATCGGTGTAGCTCAAGGTCGACGCGCTCTCGGTCGTCGGCAACCCCAGGGCCAGCAGGACCTCTGCCCGCCCCATGCCCAACGTCGCGCCGCCGGCACCGCGCCCGATGTCGATCGTGCCCGCCGACGCGGGGGCGGCGAGCAGCAGCGTCGCGGCTGACGTGGCGAGCGCTTGACGTAACCGGAGCACCCACGAATCGTGCCCGTCCGCCGCGCCGGCGTCATCCGCAATTCGCCGCGAAGACGATCGCAGGAAACCCCCCGGTCTCGGCGTCGTGTCGCGATACCACGGCGCCGGGGAAGGCTCTCTGAGTCTGCATGCGCCGGGGCGCGGTCGCAGGATCTCTCAGCGTGAAGCGCGCGGGCGCGCGAAGAACGCGACGACCGCGGTGAAGAACGCGATGAAGCCGAGCACCAGCGCGGCGGGTCCGAGGGCGATGCCGACGACGATGACGACGGGCAGCGCCAGCACGGCAGCCAGCATCCCCACAACGATGGTCAATAGGACCTTCACGATGTTCACCTCCTCGCTCGTGTGGAACGTAGCCCTCGCAGGCGCCGGGGTCATCGGTACATGCGCGTCGCTTCGCTTCGGGCTACCACGGTCATGCCGGTCGCGCGATCCGTAGTCCGCCTCGCACCCGTCCAACGGCCTACCGCCTCGATCTCAAAGGGTTAGAGGACGTCGCGCCGCTCGAAGAGCATGGCTCCGGCGACCGCGAGGATCAGCGCGACGAGCAGGATGCCGCAGAACGCGACCGGGTCGATGCCGTTCTGGATCGCCGAGCCGTAGTACTTGAAGGCGGAGACCGCGCGCATCGGGTCCAGGGGCGAAGCGAGCTTGCCGACCAGGTCGAGGACGTACATCCCGATCAGCGTTCCGGCCGCGACCGCGGTCACCGGAGACCCCGAATGGAGTCGGCCTGAGGCGAGCACGGCGAGGCCTGCGAAGAGCATGGCGAGCGGCCACACGTTCGCGAAGCCGCGGGCCAGCACGGCCATGGAGGGGTCGGCACCGACGAGGGTCCCCGCGAGCCATGTCGTGACGGTCACCATCGCGAGCACGCCGGCGGTGACCGCCCCGGCCACGATGACGGCGCCGGCGACGAGCGTCCGGCGGGCGACGGGCGCGGTGAGGATGATGTCGAGATAGCCGCGCTCCTCGGCGCCTGTGAGTGTGCGGACGACTGTGCGGATCGCGAGGAAGGCGACCGCGAGGGGCACGATGAAGCTCAACATCTCGGCGTCCACATACGCCTCGACGCTCGTGATGGACGTGATGTTGAATGCCTGCTTGAGCTGGGCCGGGTAACTGTCCATGAGCGTGCTCATCGAGTCCTCGATCGTCGGCCAGACGGCGGCCATCAGCGCGCCCATCACGCCCAAGGGCGCGCCCCAGCTCAGGACGGTGCGCCGGCCGTCGCGCAGGCCGCGGCGGACGACGGCCCGCAATGAGGCGCCGCGACCGGGCGGACGGGCGACGACGGGCTCGGCGCGGTCTGGCAGCGTGGCGGTCACTGCAAGCTCCCGTAGTAGGTGAGGAAGACCTCCTCGAGCGTCGGTCGCGCGAGCTCGATGTCGGTCACGGTGTGACGCGCGGCGGCCTTGATGATCGGGTCGAGATCGCCGGTGGCCTTGAAGGAGATCGTTCGCCCGCTCGCATCGAGGTCGGTGACGCCTCCGAGCCGGCGGAACTCGTCGGGGTCGATCGCCGAGGCGAACTCGAGCGTCACGTGCCGGTAGGCGCGGCCGGTGATGTCGGCGACATGCTCGACGGCCGCGAGGCGGCCGGCGCGGATGATGCCGACGCGGTCGCAGGCTCGCTCGACCTCGTCGAGGTCGTGCGAGGAGAGAAACACGGTCCGGCCGCGATCGCGCTCGTCACCCACGAAATCGAGGAAGGCTTCCTGCATCAACGGGTCCAGCCCGCTCGTCGGCTCGTCGAGCACGAGCAGCTCGGGGTCATGGAACGCGGCCTGCACGAGACCGATCTTCTGACGGTTGCCGCGCGAGAGCTGCCCGAGCGGGCGGTCGAGGTCAGCCTGGAAGCGCTGCGCAAGCTCGTCGGCCCGCCCGAGACCGGCGACGCCTCGCAGGTCTGCGAGAAAGGTCAGCAGCTCGCGGCCTGTGACGCGCGGGTCATAGGCGAAGTCGCCGGGAAGGTTGCCGAGGCGGGCATGGATGGCTTCGCGATCGCGCCGGCTGTCCAGACCGAAGACACGTGCAGCGCCGCTGGTCGGATGCAGCAGGTCGAGGACGGTCCGGATCGTCGTCGTCTTGCCGGCGCCGTTCGGCCCGAGGAAACCGAACACCTCCCCTCCTTGCACAGCCATCGAGACGTCCTCGATGCCACGCGAGGCGCCGTAGCTCTTGGTCAGGTGCTCGAGCTCGATCACTGCGGTCACGATGCCCCGATCGTGCCGCCGCCGCCTCGGCCCGGCATCCGTCGTTCCCCGCGGAGCGTCCACGGGAAGTACGCATCAAGCGCGGGCGCCGGCGAACGCCGAGCGCACCGCCCGGACCGGACGGACGCTGCGACACACGGTCATCGCCGCCGCCAGGCCGATGGCGGCGTTGACCACGGTCACGCTCGCCTGCATCGCGAGGGAGAAGGACACGACGGCCGCGGCGGACGCGGTCTTGCTCAGCGCCACCGCGAGGAGCACCTGTTGCGTGCCCGCGCCGCCGGGGGTCAGCGGGATCACGGTCGACGCGCCGCCGACGACCATCACGAGTGCGGCCACGGCGACCGTGGCGGGGAGGCCGAACGCCGCCAGGAGGCACAGGACCACGCACACCCTGCAGCACCACGCGGCCAGCTGCGGCAAGGCGACGGCGACGAGATACCGCGCCGGCGTCCGCAGCACCGCGCCGCCCTGTCGCAACCGGGCGGCGAGCGCCCGCAGGCGACCTCGGAACAGGAACCCGGCGACCGTCACGACGAGGATCACCGCGGCGATGATCGGCGCCGCGGTCGTCACCCGACCGACACCCGCTCCGAGATCCAGTGGCACGGCGCCTGTCAGTCCCACCGTCAACACCAGCAGCGTGCCGATCACGAGATCGAGGGCGACGAGCACCGACAGCGTGGCGGCGATCGTGGTGAACGTGGAGCCCGGGATCGCCGTGCGGACGAGCCCGACCTTGACCGCGTCACCCCCGCGGGCCGGTGTCACGGCGTTCAGTGCGACGCCGGCGGCATAGCCGGACAGCACCGGCAGCAGCCGCACGCGCTCTCTGGGGTAGGCCGCGGCGAGCACGCCCCGCCAGGCGACCGAGCGCAGGACGTGGTTGGCGAGGTGGGCGAGCAGCGCGAGCACCGCTAGGCGCAGGTCGGCGCCGGCGAGCCGGTTGCCGACCTCGTCGAGCATGCGCAACGCCGCGTTCACGCGATCGCCTCCGCGAGGGTCTCGAACTCGGACGTCGTGACCCCGTGGACGCCCAAGCGGCCGAGCCGCAATGCCTCCTCGGGGGTCTCGACCGGCCATGAGACGATCAGCTCCGCTCGCCTGCGCAGCTCGGCGGCGACGTGCTCGTCCAGCAGCCGCCGGTGGATCGAGACCCCCGACAGCCGCCGGCCGGCGAACCGGCGCCGCAGCGCCCGCAACTGGCGGCGGCTGCCGACGGAGTGGACGACCCGGACGCGCGCGTCGGCCTCGAACGCTTCCAGCAGCCGCCACGACCGGGAGCACACGACGATCTCATCCACCCCGGCGTGGACCGCCAGCTCGGCGAGCACCGCGCGGGCCAGGCGCCGGCGGAAGCCCTTGAGGTCGAGCATCAGCACGGTGTCGCGCCCGGCGGCGACCAGGAGGTCCGCCAGCTCGAGCCGCGGCGTGCGGGGCGACGCGATGTACCAGCGATCCCACAGGATCGGTCCCACCGCCTTCAGATGTCGCACCTCGAGCCGGCCGCGGCGGAGGTGCACGTCGGCCTCGACGAAGCGCGCCCGGCCGGCGCGGCGGAGCTGTGCGAGGTCGTTGCCGGCGCGATGGGCGACGATGAACGGCGGCATCGTTCCGACTGTATTCGCCGGAAGGGGCGATTTTCGCGAGTCGCGCGACGACGCGGAGAACTACGGATGGCAACGGCGGGGGAACGCGGTTGGCGGGCGTTCCCCCGCCGACGAAACTTGGGGTCGATCACCCGGCGCAAGGAGTCCATCGTGCCCACCATGCTCATCGGTGTCGACGCCACCAGCCGCTCTGAGGACGCCATCGCGTTCGCACGGCAACTCGCGCCGGCCACAACGGGCGACGTCGTCGTCGCCACGATCATCCCGCGATCCGCCGAACTCGGATCCCCTGCGCGTCATGCAGCGCACGAGACGGTCAACCGCATGAGCGGCCTGCTCGCCGGCGTCGAGTTGCAGCGCGTCCACACGGCAGTGATCGCCGAGCGCAGTGCGCCACAAGGTCTGCACCTGCTGGCGGCGGCCGAGTCCGCATCGCTGGTCGTCGTCGGCTCCACGCACACCGGTCCGCTCGGTCGCGTCCGTCCTGGCAGCACGTCGGAGCGGCTGCTCGCCGGCGCGCCCTGCGCCGTGGCGGTCGTCCCGCTCGGGTACCGGACGGGGTCCGACCCGCCGATCAGCCGGATCGGCGTCGCCTACGACGGCTCCGCCGAGGCCAAGAACGCGCTCGACCTCGGGGTCACCGCGGCCCGAGCGCTCGGGGCCGCGCTCGACATCATCTCCGTCGTCCCTTCGGACGTCTACGGCGCGCCCGCCCTGATGGCCGGCCCGAGCTACATCGTGGTCGCCTCGGACGTGGTGGCGGACATCCGCGCGGATCTCGACGCCGCCAAGGCCGGGCTTCCGTCCGACGTGCCGACGCGAGGGATCGTGCTCGAAGGCCGCCCCTGGCGCGAGCTGGCGGAAGCGAGCGAGAAGCTCGACCTGCTGATCGTCGGCTCGCGCGGGTACGGGCCGCTCCACGCCGTCATTCTCGGCGGGACGAGCGGACCGCTGATGCGCGAGGCACACTGCCCGGTCGTAGCGCTGCCGCGCGGGGCCGGGAGCGATCTCGCCGAGCTCTTCGCGTCGCAAACGGCGACGACAGCCTGAACCACGGTGCTCCCGGAGTGTCGGAAGGGCAACGCGCGGCGCGCGATCGTCGCGTTGAGCGTCGCCGTCGCGTCGTTCGCGGTGACGGCTCCGGCGTCGGCCGCGCCGCAATGGCTCGCGCCGGTCGACCTAGCGGGCCCATCCGCCACCTACATGGGCGGCGATCTCGCGGTCGCGGCCGACGGCAGCACGCTCGTCGTCTTCACCGAGATCATCGACGGCTTCTCGCGCGTCCGCGCCCGGCTGCGCCGCCCGGGTGGTGGCTTTGGAGACACCTTCGAGCTGAGCCCGCCCGGCCGCCGCGCCGACAGTCCTAGCGTGGCAGCCGATCGGCAGGGCAACTTCACCGTGGCGTGGACCGTGCTCGGGACCCCCGGCGGCGTGCAGGCCGCGCGGCTCCCGGCGGGCTCGAACGCATTCGAGGCGACCCAGACCGTCTCTTCGGCATCGGAGTGCCTGCCGTTCCCGAACGTCGTCGCCGTTGGCGCGAACGGGACCGCCGTGATCGTGTTCAAGACCCGGGGCTGCGTCAGCTCGGCGCACAGCTTCCTGAAGGCGGCGATCCGGACGGGCGCACAAGGCCGCTTCGACGAGCCGACGACGATCTCCGCGGCCGATCCGAGCGATTACAGCGTCGCGGTCGATGACGGCGGCGACGCGATCGCCGTCTGGGCGCGAAGGTTCTCCGCGGACGCCATCGTCGTTGAGGCAGCGGAGCGGCCGGCCGGGCTCGCGTTCCAGCCGGCGCACACGCTCTCCAGCGAGTCCTCCGGAGAAACGAGCTTCAGCCCTGCGATCGGGATGGCGCCGGATGGTCGCGCGCTCGTGCTCTGGAACCATCGGATCGGGTCCGGCCCGTACGAGGTTCAGTATCGCGAGCGCGGGCCCGATGGCGTCTGGACGGGCACGCCAGAGGTCGCCTCACGACCCGGCGAGCAAGCGCGGGATGCCGAGGTCGCGGTCGCGCCCGACGGAGCGGCGGTCGCGACCTGGAGGGTGACCGACGCCGGCGCCGACGTCCTCCGGATCGGCGTGCACCCGCCCGGCGGTGCCTTCACGGACTTCGCTCCGACCGCGAGCGCGATCGGGGGGATGCGGCCCGTCGCCGGCAATCGAGCGGGCGACATCATGGTCGGGTGGCAGAGCGCCGACTTCATCTTCGTCGTGCGCCGGCCCGCGGGCGGGGTCTTCGGCGGCCCCGAGAAAGTGGCGCCCAGCTCATCCCTCACCCCCGATCTGGACACCTCCTTGTCGCTCCTCGACCTCGCCGTCGACGACGAGGGGAACGCCACCGCGCTGTCGAGGAGGTGGACGAGCACACGAGGGACGAGCTTCTACGGCCTGGAGACGGCGACGTTCGACGCCGCGCCACCGCGACTCGATGCCGTCACCGTGCCCAGCAGTGGCTCGGCGGGTGCAGCCATCGGGATGGCGGCAACGGCGTCTGACCGAGTCTCGACGCCCGCGATCGCGTGGGCCTTCGGCGACGGTGCCCGCGCCGCCGGACCGACCGTGTCCCACACCTACCCCGTCCCCGGCACCTACACGGTCACGATCACCGCCACGGACGTTGTGGGCAACAGCGCGAGCGTCGAGCGTCCGATCGTGATCACACGGGCGCCCCCACCGCGGGTCGTCTCTCCTGTCTCGGCGCGGTGGGGGTTCCGGCGCGGACGCGTCTACCTGCTGCGACTCCGCGTAGATGCCGTGCCCGTCGGCGCCACGGCGCAACTGCGCTGCGCGGGCCACGGGTGCCCGTTCAGGCGGATGAGTTCGAGCAGGGTCCGCGACCGCGCGATCGTGCTGTTCAAGGACCTCGTGCTGCGCAAGGCGGTCGCCGTCAAGCACCGCCGGCTGCGCCCCGGTCAACGCCTGGAGCTGCGGATCACGGCACCCGGCCACGTCGGCGAGGTCGTGCGGTACCGGCTCAGACGCGGCAAGGTCCCCGTCACCAGCGTCCTGTGCCTGCCACCCGGGGCGGCCACGCCGCAGACGACGTGCTGACCGTCAACCTGCCAGGGCGACTCGGGTCTGCCCGGCGAACGCGCCGGCGGTGGACGGGCGATCGGCGGGATCCTTGGCCATCGCCGCGGAGATCGCCGCCACAAGGCGTTCCGGCAGGTCGGGCCGGACGGACTGGAGGTCAGGGACAGGTTCGTACACGTGCGCCCACAGGTTGTCGAGGTCGCTCTCGTGGTCGAAGGGCAAGTGGCCCGTGAGTGAGTGGAAGAGCACGCACGCGAGCGACTACACGTCGGCTCGTGCGTCGACCGACCGCCCGCGGGCCTGCTCGGGGGCCATGTAGTCCGGCGTGCCGATGGCCAATCCGGTACCGGTCAGCTCCGCACCCGCCGCGCGGTGCTTGCTCACGCCGAAGTCCGTGAGGTACGCGCGCTCTTCGGCGGCGCGCTGCCGGATCAGGATGTTCGCGGGTTTGACGTCGCGATGCACGAGCCCTGACGAGTGCGCTTCGTCGAGCGCGCCCGCGACCTGTTCGACGAGCGCGACCGCGCGCGGCGGCTCGAGCGCGCCCTGGGAGCGCAGCAGTGCACGGAGGTCCGTGCCCTCGATGAACCGCATCGTGACGTAGAGCCGTCCTCGTTCCTCGCCTGCGTGGAACACCGTCACGAGGTTCGGGTGGTCGAGCGATGCCGCCAGGCGGCACTCGCGCTCGAACCGCGCGCGGAAGACGTCGTCGCGCGCGTGCGCCGGCGCGATCAGCTTGAGCGCGACGCGCCGGTCGAGCGCGAGGTCCGTCGCCGCGTAGACGACGCCCATGCCGCCCTGGCCCGCGATGGCGTCGATCCGGTGCCCGGCGAACTCGGCGCCGATGCTCAGGTGCTCGTCGTCCGTCGCGGTCAAGAGCCGGGCTCCGAGCGTGGGATCGACGTAGCTGCGGCCGTTCGCGGCCGCCCGCACCGCATCCACGAGCGACGACTCGGCGCCTTCCTTGAGCACGTAGCCACGGGCGCCCGCCGCCAACGCCGCCCGCGCCATCGAGGGATCGTCCTCCATGGTCAGCACCACCACGGCGCTGCCCGGAGCCAGTGCGAGGAATCGGTCGATCGCCGAGATCGTCGGCGTGCCCGGCATGTTGAGGTCGAGCACGACCACGGCCGGCCGCAGGTCGCGAGTGCGATGGAGCGCGGTCTCGACGTCCGAGGCTTCGGCGACCACGGTGAGGCCGGGTTCCGCGTCAAGCACCATCCGCAGGCCGTGGCGGACCATCGTGTGGTCGTCGGCGAGCACGATCTCGATCCGCTCACGGTCGCCGGAGGACGGGTGCGACATAGCAGTGCCGATTGAATCGCATCGCGAGGTTCTGCTCTCGGAGTCGCGGGTTTCCCGCAGTGAATCGGCGCCGTTCTGCGGAAGTCCGGAGCGCCGATCCGGGATGAAATGGCCGCAGTCACCAACCACCGCAGCCAAGGAGCAAGGGAAATGCGCAAGCTCTTCCAGTACGGCGGGATCGCCGCCAGCATCGTGCTGATCGCCTTCGGGATCGGCGCCATCTACATGGGCATCGACGGACGCAGTTATGTCCGCGACAACCTCGCCGCCGAACACATCGTCGGCACCCCCGACTCCACGATCCCCGGCCAGAAAGTCGACACCGGCACCGAGGCCCAGGCCTTCGCCAAAGTCATGCGCAAGCACACCCTCGAAGCCACCGGCGGCCAGACCTACGCCCAGATGGGCCGCTTCCTGGACAACAACGGCAAGCCCACCAACGACGAGAACGCCGCCGCCATCGACCCCAAGACCAAGCAGCCCGTCGAAAACGGCCTGCGCAACATGTGGGTCAACGAGACCGCGCTGACCACCGCCCTGAACACCGCCTACTTCGCCGAACAGGTCGCCACCTTCGCCATCGTCATGGGCATCGCCCTGCTGCTCGCCGGCATCGGCTTCGGCATCCTCAGCCTCAACGCCCTGCCCGCCACCAACCGCAAGGAGGAACGCGCCCCGGCCATGGCTGCGGTGCCTGCCGCCTGAGCGCCACCCGTCACACCTCCCTGCAGGACCCGCCGCCCCGACCCAACAACCGGGGCGGCGGTGGTATGTCGCTAGACCACGCCGCCCACCAGGCTGCCGATGCCATAGGTCACCGCCATGGCCGCCGCGCCCCAGCACAGGACCCTGACGGCGGCGGCCTTCGGCGGCGCGCCACCGAGCCGCGCGCCGGTGGCACCGAGCAGGCTCAACGCGACGAGCGTGACGACCACGATCGCGGCCGCGCGGACGTCAGGGGGCGCGAGCGCGGCCGCGGCCAACGGGAGGATTGCCCCTGAGGAGAAGGCGGCAGCGGAGGACCACGCCGCCTGCAGCGGGCGGGCGCGGCGGTCTTCCTCGAGGCCGAGCTCGTCCCGCGAGTGCGCTGCGAGCGCGTCCCGCTGGGTCAAAGCCACGGCGACCTCTTCGGCGAGCGCGTCGGGCAGCCCGCGCGCGCGGTAGATGTTCGCGAGCTCGCGCAGCTCGCCGTCCGGGTCGCTCGCGAGCTCGCGCCGCTCCAACTGCAGGTCCGCCTCCTCGGCGTCGCGCTGTGAGCTGACCGAGACGAACTCCCCGGCCGCCATGGAGAGGGCGCCGGCGACCAGGCCCGCGATCCCAGCGGTGACGATCTCGCTGCTCGAACCGCCCGCGCCGACGACGCCGAGAACCAGACCTGCCGTCGAGACGATGCCGTCGTTGGCGCCCAGCACCGCGGCACGGAGCCAGTTCGAACGTGTGCTGAGGTGTCGCTCGCGGTGGCGTGCAGGCACGACGATCAACCTATGGCATGTCCGCCTCTGGCCGCTGTGCGCCGAGTGTTTCAGGGGTCTCGATCGGCAGGCAATGGTTCCGGCGAAGGCCGAGGCTCAGCGAGCGCCGGCGATCGCCACGCGAGTGCGGCGGGCGAGCATCGTCACCGGTCGCAGCGCGGCGAGCGCGTAGCCGGCGACGGCGATCACGGCGCCTTCGACGAACAGGGCGGCGAGCCCGAGCGGCTCGCTCCAGTTGCCGATGTCCCCGTGGGCCTGCGGCAGGCCGACCGTGCGGGTCAGGACGAAGCCCACGATCGCCGAGGCGGGCAAGGCGATCGCGGCGAGCCAGGCCTCGCGAGCGTGACTGTGCAGGAGCGTCGCGGCGGCAGCCAGGCAGGCGATCATGAGGCCGACGTACATCCAGCCCATGTAGGGCGTCTCCTGGAACTTGCCGAGCGAGTCGAGCAGGTGGATCAGCGCGATGCCGGCGAGGCCGATGGCGGCCACGGAGCGCGTGACGATCTCGCGTGCCAGCCCGGCGGGGTGGTCTATGGAGGGGTGCATGGGCAGAGTGTCGGATCCGGTGAGCAACGGATCGGCACGCGAACGGCAAAGGTTTGGTCAAGGTCTCCGATTGCGGCCTAGGATCAGGTCGTGACCCGTGTGCTGCTCGTCGAGGACGACCATGACATCGCCGAGCCGCTTGCGCGAGCGCTCGGGCGCGAGGGGTACGAGGTCAGTTCCGCCGGC
Organism: Solirubrobacter soli DSM 22325; assembly: GCF_000423665.1. Taxonomy (GTDB): domain Bacteria; phylum Actinomycetota; class Thermoleophilia; order Solirubrobacterales; family Solirubrobacteraceae; genus Solirubrobacter; species Solirubrobacter soli. Next base: position 115,624 of record NZ_AUIK01000020.1, read on the forward strand.
GACGGTCGGGTGGCGCTCCAGCAGGTATTGGACGCGCCTCCGGACCTGATCATCCTCGATATCGGGCTCCCAGGCATGGACGGATTGGACGTCTGCCGCCACGTGCGCGAGGTTCGCCCGCAGGTGCCGATCCTGATGCTCACCGCCCGCGACGGCGAGCTCGAGACCGTCGCAGGGCTGGACGCCGGCGCCGATGACTACGTGACCAAGCCGTTCCGGCTCTCGGAGCTGCTCGCCCGCATACGGGCGATGTTGCGTCGTACGGCGCCGCCCGAGTTGCTCGCGAGCGACGTCCGCATCGATGAAGCATCGCGGCAGGCGTGGCGAGGCGACCGCCTGTTGGACCTCTCGCCGAAGGAGTTCGACCTGCTCGCGCTGCTGGTGCGCGAAGCGGGCACGGTCGTCACCCGCGAACGGATCATGGACGAGGTCTGGGACGTGAACTGGTTCGGCTCGACCAAGACCCTCGACATGCACATGTCCTGGTTGCGCAAGAAGCTCGGCGACCCGCCGCTGATCGCGACCGTGCGGCGCGTCGGGTTCCGCTTCGAGCGCTGATGCGCCGGCGGCTGATCGCCACCACGGCGCTGATCGCGCTCGTGGCGACGCTCGTCCTCGGGATCCCGCTCGGACTCGTCGAGAGTTCCCGCGCGCGCGGCGACGCGCTCAGCCGGCTCGAGCGCGAGGCCGACGACATCGCCGCCGCCGTCGACGATCGCGCGGCCAAAGGGCTCACCGCCGCCGCGCTCGCCCCGTGGCTGCGCGCAGGACATGCCGCCGACGTCGTCTCCGGCACGACACGGATCAGGGTCGGGCGGATACCGGTGGGTGGCGTCCTCTCCGCCCGCTCCGGCGCGACCCAGGGCGTTCGCGTCACCGTCTACGCCTCCGCCGCCGAGGTCACCCGCCGACGCCGCCAGATCTGGCTGCTCGTCGGCGGTCTCGCCCTGGCCGGCACCGCCGCCGCCGTCGCACTCGCGGTGCTGCAGGCGCGCCGCTTCACCCGCCCGCTCGACCGCCTCGTCGCCACCTCCGGCCGGCTCGGCCAGGGCGACTTCTCCGCCCGCACCGGCCACCTCGACCTCCCCGAGTTCGACCGCGTCGCCACCGCACTCGACGCCGCCGCCGTCCAGATCGCCCAGCTCGTCGGCCGCCAGCGCGAGTTCACCGCCAACGTCTCCCACCAGTTGCGCACCCCGCTGACCGCCATGCGCCTGCGCCTCGACGAGCTCAGCACCCTCCAAGACCCCGCCGCCGCCCGCGACGAGCTCGACGCCACCCTGCGCGTCGCCGACCGCCTCGAGCGCACCGTGACCGAACTGCTCGCCCTCGCCCGCGCCGGCGACATCGGTCGCCCGACCGATGTCGATCTTGCGAGCGTCGCTCGCGATCACACGGCGACCTGGAAGCCCGTGTACGCACGTGCAGGCCGCACGCTGGTCCTCGAGGCAACGGTCCCGCTGCCCGCCCGCGTCAGCCCCGGCGGTGTCGCGCAAGCGCTCGACGTCCTGCTCGAGAACGCCCTCCACCACGGATCCGGGACCACACGGCTGCAAGCGACCGTGACCAACGGGCGCAACGTGCTCACCATCGAGGACGAGGGTGCGGGTGTCCCCGTCGCACTGGAGACGGCGATCTTCGAGCGCAACGTCTCGACCGCCGGCTCGACCGGCCTCGGGCTCTCGCTGGCACGCGCTCTCGTCGAAGCCGACGGCGGCCGTCTGATCCTCGTCCGCCCTCGCCCGGCGCGCTTCGAGATCATCCTTCCGCCGCGCTCCTGACGATCAGCCGGCGCGCTGCCCACACGCGAAGAGGGTGAACTTCAACTCGGGCGCGTGGCCGCGGCGGCCGGCTCCAGGCAGCCCGACCCGCGGCGTGCCCGCAACAGCGCGATCCGCATCCCATCGACGCGCTGGCGGGCCGAGAACACGCCCCCGCAGTACGGCTTGCCCACCGTCCCGTGCTCGTCGAAGTCGGTGAGCACCAGGCCGCAATCGAGACGCCGCGTGCCGCGGATGGCACAGCGTCCGAGCTCGCTCTCGACGCCCCCGCCTGGATCGCCGACACCGCTCCGCTCAGCCTGCTCACGGATCAGCCTGCGGGCTCGCGCGAAGTCGAGGCGTCGCCGCGTACTCACGGCCAAGCGGGCCGTGGCGGTACTCGCCCCGTTCTGGACCTGCATGGTGACCCGCAGATCTCCGCGCGGCGGCCGCGCCGGGAGGGGCACGCTTCCGCGGCCGCGCTCGACCGGGAAGGTCACGTAGTCCAGCATCGCGTCTCCTCGTTGGATCCAGAGACGCGCTTGGCCGGCGATCGACGAGCGGTAGCTGACCCGGCCGCGCGCCAGCGAGCTGAACGTCGCCCGGGTGAGCGCAACGGCCGAGCGGCGCGGAAGTCTCCTGGTCGCCAACCGGAGCAGTCCGCTCTCTGGATTCGTCTCGGCCCGGTCGAGGTCCGCGATCCAGCGCCCGCGGCGCACGCTCGCCCACGCCGCGAACCGGCCGCGAAGGAACGGTGCGGTTCTGTCGACGAACACGAAGCCGCCACTGGGCAGGCCGGCCAGAGCCACCGGAGCGATCAGTGCGCGGCTCAGCGCCCCTCCGTCACCGATGCCTGGCCCGGGCGTCACCGAGACGTAGGGCTGTACCCGAAGCCGCTGGTCCACCCGGAGGAGCCGGTCTCCGGTCGCGAGGAGCACGTCACCACCGGGCAATGCCAGGATGTCGCCGCTGACCCCGTCTTCGAAGCGGCCGCGGAACCGACCTCCGGCCGAGCGGATGGCCAGACCGTCGTAGCCCGTCAGCAACGCGAGTCCACCGCCGTCCAACTCCGCGACGCCTTCGCCACCGCCACGATGAAGCGTCTCGATGGTGCCGCCGTCGTGGTCCAGCACCCAGGACAGGTACGTTCCGCCCACGAGGACCCTTCCACCCGACATGTGCGAGACCCGCTCGGCCTGCGCGGCGTTCAGGGCCGGCGCGTGCGCGGGCGGGGGCGTGAACACGAGTTGCCACGTCGTCATGCCGGCCGGAAGCCGGAAGAGCTGTCCCGTGGACACAGCCAGCAGCGAGCCGTCAGGCTCGGCGTCGATGTCCTCGGCGCGTGCGACCAATGCCGGCAGGCGGTGGAGGAGACCGTCAGCGTCGACCGCCCACGGCTGACCTGACTCGAGGAAGACGACCGTCCCGTCGGCCTCGACGGTCACCGCGGTCGGCTCCAGCCATGATTGCGCCGCCAGCATCCCTTCAACAGGGCCTCCGGTGCCGCCCCCACCAACGGTGAACACCACATCCTCGGCAGACGCCGGCGCGGCGCAGCCGAGCACCGCGCAGGCGACGAAGATCACAGCTGCCGCGCGCACCCCGTCACCGCCTCGCGCGCACCCGCCATCGGCGCAGCTCGTCGACGCCCCACACGATGAACGGGAACGTCGTGAGCACCGCCAGGTCGCCGAGCCCGAGCGCCCGCGTACCGAACACCGACTGCGGCGGCGGGGGGTAGATCAGCGCCGCCGCGAAGACGAGCTCGAAGGCGATACCCCAGAGCAACAGCGGGTTGCTGGTGAACCCGATCGCACGCGACGAGGACCGTTCGACGCGCGAGGCGAACGCGGTGCCGACCTGGCAGGCGACGATCCCCGCGAAGGTCATCGTCGTCGCGCGCAGCCAGTCGTCGTGGAGCGGCAAGCCGGCGCTCGTGTCGTCGCCGGGATGCCAACCGGCGCGGAGCAGCGTGAAGGTCAGCGAGAACGCGCTCTGGCGGCTCGGCCTCCAGGAGCTCGACGGACGTCTGTTCGGTATCCATCAGACGGGCTGTGACGCCGTCTGTGCCCAGCGCGCGAGGTACGGGCCGAGGTGGGCGCCGGGAAGCTTGTCCGGTCCCTGTCCGCCGTTGAGGAGCAGCGGGTCGCCTTTGCCGGTGTGCAGCGTCGCGCGAAGCTCGGGCTCGAACCGCTTGGGTGTGGTGGCATGGCCGTACAGCGCGGCGACGGACTGGGCGGCGATGTCGGCCTGCTGGCACGCGATCTCGCCCTGCTTGACCGGAAAGTCCGTCGCATCGCCGATGGCGTACGTCCCCCGCAACCCGACGACATGCCCGAAGCTGTCGACCGGGATCAGGCCGTACAGGGTTGTCGTGGGCACGCCCGCAATCTCCGGCCCACGGACGAGCGGCACGGAGACGACCCGGTCGACCGTGAGTGGGTCGAACCGTTGGCCGCCGCCGGCGAACTCGATGCCGGCTTGTTCGAGCGCCGCAGCCACAGCGTCGCTGGCGGCCGCGCCGAACCGCTCGAGCGGGCGGTCCTCGGGGGTGAAGAGCGAGACCGAGACCGCGTCATGTCCGTTCGCGGTGAGCAACGCGGCCTCGTAGACCGGGAGGGTCCAGCCGGCGCGCGAGGGGATGACGAAACCGACACGCCGTACGTCGCCGGACTCGATCTCATCACGCAGGTGGCGGAAGCCTTCCGCGCCCGCGGCGTCTCCGAGATGGATGGCATCGTCGAAGGTGGGGAGGGTCCTCGCTCCCAGCGCCAGGACGAGCGTGTCGTAGCCCAACGCGTCACCGGTCCGATCGATGATCCGGCGGTGGTCGTGATCCACCGCGCGCACGGCGGCGGTCACGAGCGAGAACCCCAGCTCGCTCGCGAACTGGCTCAACGGGCGCCGCCAATAGCGGCCGACACCGAGCGGGGCGGCGACGAGTGCCGGTCGCAGGACGAAGTCGGGATCGGGCGCGACGACGGTGAGCTGGATGGCATCACCCGCCAGTGCCCGCAGCGCGAGGACGAACTCGAGCGCGGCGACGCCGCCACCGGCGACGACGACCTGAGGCTGTCGATTGCGGGTCATGATCCGACCGTACGCCGCACGATCTGACCCGCCATCGGCGCAACGCCGCGCTCCGATGTGGCGGACTACGGAGCCGGAATCGCCGCCGAGACCGTCGTCCCGTCGGCTGATGAGGCGATCTCGAGGTCGCCGCGCAGCATTGCTACGCGTTCGCGCATCCCGGCCAGGCCGAACCCGTCCGCCGGACGCTCAGGATCGAAGCCGTGGCCGTCGTCGGTCACGCGCAGGCGCACGACGCCCGAGTCATCGCCGATGGCGATCGCGACCCTGGTCGCGTGGGCGTGCCGGATCGCGTTGCCCAGCGCTTCTTGGACGATGCGATAGATCGCCGTCTCCAGGTCCGGCGCGTAGCGCTCCGGCGGCAGGCGCACGGTCGCATGCACGTCGACGGCCTCCCGCTCGGTGGCGCGGGTGACGAGGCCTTCGATGGCGGCGGCGAGCCCCAGATCGTCGAGTGCCGCGGGCCGCAGCTCGCGGATCAGCCCACGCAGGCTGTCGATCTCGCCTTCGATCCGCACGACCGCGTCGCGGACCGCGCTGTGCAACCGGCCGGGATCATCGATCCGCGACGCGGCGACGAGCAGCATCCGCAGTCCGCCGAGACCTTGCAAGGTGTCGTCGTGGAGCTCGCGCGCCCAGCGCTTGCGTTCGTTCTCGGCCGCGTCCATCGCGTCGTGCACGCGTTGCTCCTCCACGCTGCGGGCCGTGGCGACGGCGGTCGCGGCGCTGGCGGCGAACGCCTGCAGCAGTGCCGCGTCGTCGGGGTCCGAGTGTGCGCCGAAGGCGACCAGCATCCCGAGCGTCCGGCCGTGGTAGAGCAACGGCACGAGCGTGCCGCCGGCTGCGGCGAGGCCGAACGGATCGCGGAGCGCGGCGGGGACCTCGCCTGCTTCGGCCGCCGCGACCATCCCGCTCGCCTCGCGCAGGAAGATCACGAGGCCGCGCGCCTCGAGGATCCCGCAGCCGCGCTCGACGATCAACCGCAGGATCCGGTTCAGATCGGTCTCGCCGCCGAGGGCGCGAGCGATCGCGGTCGTGGCCTCGAGGCGGCGTACGAGCCCCTCGAGCTGTACGCGCCGGCGCTCGCTCTCCTTCAGGTTGCGGGCGTTGTCGATCGCGGTCGCGGCCCACTCCGCCAGCGCGACGACGGCATCCTGGTCCGCGAGCGTGAACGGCTCGCCGTCCGCTTTGTCGCAGAGGTAGAGGTTGCCCCACGCCTCGTCGTGCAACATCACGGGCACGCCGAGGAAGCTCTCCATCGGTGGATGGCCCGGCGGGAAGCCCGCGGACGCTGGATGGTCGCGGACCGCGTCGACGCGCACCGGGTGGGGATTCGCGATGACGGCGCCGAGAAGGCCCGCGCCGTGGGGCGGCGCACCGATCGCCCGGCGCTCCGCTTCCGTGACGCCGTGGGTCACGAAGCGCTCGAGTCCCGATCGGTGCTCGTCGAGGATGCCCAGCGCGGCGTAGCGCGCGCCGGTCATCTCGGCCGCCGCCGCGAGAAGGCGGTGCAGGACCTCCTCGACTTCGATGTCGGTTGCGACCGCGGTCATGGCTCAGTGAAGGTGCAGGACCTCGACGCTGCGGCTTCCGGCGTCGCCGATGTCGACGTTGACCGGCATTCCGGGAGCGCGGCCGGTCTCTTCGTCGAGCGCTTCCAGGTAGCCGGCGAGCTCGCGTCCGGCGATCTTGGTCGGCGGCCACCACAGTGCACGGCCGGCCACGTCGTCGCCCGCGGCGGGATCGTGGCGGAGGAATCGTGCCCAGCGCTCGGTCAGCAGCATGCCGCGCAGCACCGGTTTGAACGGCTCGGCGTCGACCTGGGCCCCGGCGCGGCGCGCGACGTCGGCGGCCACGGCGTCCGCCTGCTGGCAGGCGATGCCGCCCTGCTTGATCGCGAACGCGGTGATGTCGCCCGCGGCGTAGACGTCGTCGACGCCTTCGACGCGACCGTGCTCGTCGGTGACGAGGAAGCCTTCGGCGTTCGCCGGGAGGCCTGGGATCGCCGGGCCTTCGAGTCGAGGCAGCGTGACCAGGCGGTCGACGTCGATCTGCTCGCCGGTCGCGGTCAGACGGATCCGGCCGTGCGTCATCAGCTCGATGTCGGTTCCGACGTGCACCCTCACGCCGGCCTCGCCGAGCAGCTTTGCCACTTCCGCGGAGGCCTTGCTGCCGAAGATCGCCAACGGCGCCGTCTCGGGCGTGACGACGTGCACCTCGAGCGTCGCGCACATCTCATACGCGCGTTCCGCGAGCATCAGCGCCAGCTCGTACAGCGGCAGCGGCCACGTGCTCCCGGATGGGACGACGAACGCGAGACGCTTCAGATATCCCTCTTCGACGTCCTGCACGATGCCGTGGAGACGTTCCTGATCCGTCGGCGACCCCGTGAACATCGTCGCCGTCTTGAACGGCTCGACCGGGCGGGCGCCTGACGCCATCAGCAGCATGTCGTAGGCCAGCCGTTCACCTTCGGTCGTCACGACCTCGCGCGCCGTCGCGTCGACGCGCGCCAGCCGGCCGCGGAAGTGCTCGAAGCCGGCGTCGGTCGCGATGCGCTTGAGCGGGTAGGTCGGCGCGCCGCCGGCGGCGAACGGCGACAGCACGCTCAGAGGGCGGTAGGTGAGGTTCAGCTCGGGTGCGAGGAGCGTCGTCGTGACGCGATCGCCGGCCAGCCGGCTCAAGGCGAGGGCGGCTTCCAGCGCGGCGGGTCCGCCACCGGCGATCAGGACGTTGGTGGGCATGGTGCAACGCTAGGTGCCCGCAGCGCTTGATTCGTCCGGGACAAGCGCGGTTCATGTGTGCGGGAAACCCGCAGTCTGTCCGCATGTAGCGACGGATGCCGGGGCCGGTCGGCGCGCCTAGGTTGAGGGCATGCCGGACCGTTCCGAACTGCTGATCGCCGGTGGTGGGCCGGCAGCGCTCGAAGGCGCCATGGCGGTCCAACGCCTGGCCGGCGAGCGCGTCCACATCACCCTGCTGAGCGATCGCGAAGACTTCGTCTACCGCCCCGTGTCCGTCGCCGAGCCCTTCGGACTCGCGCCGCCCGAGCGTTTCTCTCTCCGTGGCATCGCGGCCGAGCGAGGGATCGGCTTCAGGGTCGGCCCGTTGCGTGCGGTCGATGCCGAGGGCCATCGGGTCCTGTGCGACGACGAGTGGGTGCCCTACGACACGCTGCTCCTCGCGATCGGTGCCCGGCCGGAGGAGGCTGTCCCTGGCGCGCTGACGTTCCGCGGCCCGCAGGACAGCGCGCGGCTGCGCGATGCGCTCGGGCGTCTCGGGCCCGACCCGTGCCGGGTCGCGTTCGTGTCAGGCCCGGAGACCGGGTGGACGTTGCCCATGTACGAGCTCGCCTTGATGACCGCGCACTGGAGCGCGACGCGGCCCGCGTCGATCGAGGTGTGGGTGGTGACCTACGAGCATCGCCCGCTGAGCGCCTTTGGCGACCGGGCCGCGGCCGACGTCGCGCAGCTGTTGGACGAAGCGGGCGTGCGCCTCTGGACCGGCGCCTTCGTCGAGGCCGTCGAGGACGGCCGCCTCTGGGTCAGCATCGAAGGCGGGCTGCCGGTCGACCTGGCGGTCGCCTTGCCGCGGCTCGCGGGCCCCGCGATCCCCGGGCTCCCATGCGACTCCGCCGGGTTCGTCGAGGTCGATGAGCATGGGCGGGTGCGTGGCGTGGACGACGTGTACGCGGCGGGTGACATGACGAGCCGGCCGCTGAAGCAGGGCGGCCTGGCCACGCAGCAGGCGGACATCGCCGCGGCCGCGATCGCCGCCGCCGCCGGCGCGGACGTCGAGGCCGAGCGCTACCGCCCCGTCCTGCGCGCGATGCTGCTCACCGGCGGCCGGCCGCGCTATTTGCGGCACGGCGCAGGTGACCGTGGCCATGCCTCCGATGACGCGCCGTGGTGGCCGCCGCACAAGATCTCCGGCCGCGAGCTCGCCCCGTACCTCACCGCCCACCCCGAATTCAGGCTCGAGTCAGCTCAACCCACTCCGTGAAGGTGCCGCACATGTCCGCCCCGCTCCACGCTCCCCCACTCCGCGTCCTCGTCGCCGGCGGTGGCGTGGCGGCCCTCGAGACCGTGCTTGCGCTGCGTGTGCTCGCGGGTTCGCGGGTGAGAATCGAGATGCTGGCGCCGACGGGCGAGTACGTCGAGCGCCCGTCCTCGGTCCTGTCGCCGTTCAGCGGTGCTCCCGCACCGCGGGTGCCGCTCGACGAGTTGTCGGCGCTCGGCGTCGTCCGCCACCGCGGCGCGCTTGCCGCCGTCGACGCGGACCATCGCGAGGTGCGCACGACCGACGGCGGCCGGCTGACGTATGACCGCCTCGTGGTCGCTCCCGGCGCCCACGCCATCGACGGTGTGCCGGGCGCGGTCACGTTCCGCGGTTCGATCAGTGCCGGCGCGGTCGAGGGGTCGATCCGCGGTGCGACCTCGCGCGTCGTCTTCGTGGCACCAGCCGGGGCGGGCTGGATCCTGCCGCTCTACGAGCTCGCTCTGCTGACCGCGCACGAGTTCCCGGATGGCCCGGACGTCACCGTCGTCACTCCTGAGCCGCGGCCACTCGACGTCTTCGGCCCGGTCGCATCGGATGCGCTCGCACGCCTGCTTCACCGGGCCGGGATCGAGTTCATCGGCCGCACCCACGCGGTCGAGTACGTCGACGGCGCGCTCGCGATCAGCGATGGCTCGCTCATCGCCGCCGACGCGGTGATCTCACTCCCGCGCATGCAGGGTCGCTTCATCGAAGGCCTCCCGGGCGACGAACGCGGGTTCATCCCGACCAACGCCAACGCCCGCGTCATCGGAGTTCCGCACGTGTTCGCCGCCGGCGATGTCACGACCGAGCCGATCAAGCAAGGCGGCCTCGCCACACAACAGGCCGACGCCGCCGCCGAGGCGATCGCGGCCGAGGTCGGCGCGGCGCTGATCCCGCGCCCGTATCGGCGCATCCTGCGCGGTGTTCTGCTCACGGGCGAGCGCCCGCTCTACCTGCGCCGTGACCTCGACGAGGCCGACGGCATCATCCGCCCACTGCGCGGCGTGCCGCCAGGAGTCGCTCGCAGCCAGCTCTGGTGGCCGCAGGGCAAGGTCGCGGGCCGGTACTTGACCTCCTTCGTCGCCGAGGGCGGGAGGCCCGGCGCGCCCCTTGCCGACCGCCCTCCCGCGACCAACCACGTCTGAGCGTTCACCTCCGCCGCACGAGCAGTGTGTACGGTCCGCGCCGGATGCGCGACTACCGCCCACAGTCGGAGAAGTCCCGCTTCGATCGCGTCCTGCAGGCGTTCGCGCAGACCCGGTTGGGCGGCTGGCTGTTCATCAACGTCCTGCCCACGGTCGACCGGCCGCTGCTGCGGTTGAGCCGCGGCCGCATCTCGACCGGGATGGGACAGACCTACGTGCTGTTGCACGTGCGCGGGGCGAAGAGCGGCATCGAGCGAACCGTCCCGCTCCTGGGCACCAAGTGGGGTGACGCGATCCTGCTGGTCGCATCCAAGGCCGGTGCCGCGCACCACCCCGCGTGGCTGCACAACCTGCGCGTGAACCCGGACGTCACGGTGACGGTCAACGGCGAGCCGCAAGCGATGCGTGCGCGTGAGGCCGACGCGCAGGAGCGCGAGCGGCTGTGGCCGATCGTGTGCGATCACTACTCGGGCTACGCGGCCTACCAGGCGCGGGCGGGCGGGCGCGTCATCCCCGTCGTGGTGCTCGAGGCGCGCTGACGCGGTCAGCCCGCCGGAGCCGTGTCCCTACACGGGCACGCTCCTACAGAGTTCTTATGGCCTCCGATCAGGGTCGGTGGTATGGCCGACCGAGACACCCAGCGACGTTCACGCGCCCGCGATCTCGCGGTTCGCCGGACGCAGGCCGCGATCGTGGCGGTGGTCGCCGGCGCGGCCGCGCTCTCCGGAGTGTTCTCGGTCGTGGCGGCACGTGCGTTCAGCGGTCACCCGCGCACCGTGGCGGCGAGCCGAGTCGACCAGCCCGGCGCGTCCCGGTCCCGGGTGCCCGGGCCTGACTCCATCCCCGCGATCGAAGGCGACCCCGCGCCGCTGCAGCCGCCGGCGCAGCCCCCGAGCGCTTCCGTTCCGGACCCGGCCGCGACGGCGCCGGAGGTGTCACAGGGATCATGACCGCGGCGCATTGGCGGGCCATCGGCACGACGGTCGGGGTGGTCGTGCCCGATCGCGCCGCGCTGGCCGCCGCGCGCCGCGCGGTCATCGCCGAGCTGGCCGCGATCGACGCCGCGTGCAGTCGCTTTCGCGACGACTCGGAGCTGGCGGCGATCAACGCGGCCCAGGGCCGAGCCGTCGCGGTGTCACCGCTGTTGCAGGACGCGGTCGCGGTTGCGCTGCGCGCGGCGGCGCTGACCGGTGGCCTCGTCGATCCCACGATCGGCGACGCGCTCGTGCTGGCGGGCTATGACCGCGACTTCGCGCTGGTGCGCGCGTCACGCGTTCGCCGCGTGCGGGCGGCGCGCGTCGCCGGGTGGCGGACGGTCGCGCTCGATCGCGACGCGGGCACCGTCCGCGTGCCCGCCGGCGTGCGCCTGGACTTGGGCGCGACCGCGAAGGCGTTCGCCGCGGACCGGGCCGCCGAACGCGCGCTGGCGGCGAGCGGCGCGCCCGGGGTGCTCGTGAACCTGGGGGGCGATCTGGCGGCGGCGGGGCTCGCGCCGCCGGCGGGATGGGCGGTGCGGGTGGTCGAGCCCGCGCAGGATCTCCTCCTGGTCTCCGGCGGCCTGGCGACGTCGAGCACGACGGCGCGACGCTGGCGGCGGCGCGCCGGCGATGCCCACCACATCATCGACCCGCGCCTCGGCGCTCCCGCCGTCGAGCACTGGCGGGCGGTGTCGGTCGCGGCGGCGACGTGCGTCGACGCCAACATCGCCAGCACAGCGGCGATCGTCCTCGGCCCGGCGGCACCGGCGTGGCTCGCGCGAGCGGGTCTGCCCGCCCGGCTCGTCAGCGTCTCGGGCGAGGAACAGACGACGTCAGGATGGCCCTCGTGATCGCGGCCGCGGCACCGTCCGCGTGGTGGTACCTCAACCGGGCCACCGGGATCGTGACGCTGCTGGCGCTGACCGCCTCGGTCGTCCTCGGGATCCTGCAGACGCTGCGCTGGGCGGCGCCGGGCACCCCGCGCTTCGTCGTCGTGATGCTGCATCGCTCGATCTCGCTGCTGGTGGTGGCACTGCTCGGCGTGCATGTCTTGAGCGCGGTGCTCGACGGGTTCGCCCCGATCCGCTGGCTCGACGCGGTCCTGCCGTTCGCCGGCGCCTACCGGCCGCTGTGGCTCGGCCTGGGCGCGCTCGCCGCGGACCTGTTGATCGCGCTCACCGTGACGAGCCTGCTCCGGAGGCGACTCGGGCTGCGTGCCTGGCGGGGCGTGCACTGGCTGGCCTACGCGTGCTGGCCCGTCGCGCTGGTCCACGGCTGGGGCACCGGCTCGGACGCCCGCACATCCTGGATGCTGGCGATCACGATCGGCTGCGTCGCCGTGGTGATCGCCGCGCTGACGTGGCGGTTGGCCGGCGGGTGGCCGGAGCGGCGACCCGTACGGATCGCGGCGGTGGCGGCGATCTCCGGCGCCGTCGCGTTCGTGGCGCTGTGGCTGCCCGCCGGCCCGCTGGCCGACGGGTGGGCGCGTCGCGCCGGCACGCCGCAACGGCTGCTCCCGCGCGCCCGGCCGCTCGCTCCCGTCGCCGCGCGAACCGCCCCGCCCGCACTCACGCGCAGCTTCACCGCCGGCCTGCGCGGCACGATCACCCAGGGCATGAGCGCCGACGGCCAGGCGGTCGTGGACCTGCGCATCCGCCTGACCGACGGTGTGGCAGGGCGGCTGCGGGTGCGCGTCGCCGGCGACCCCGCCGCGGGCGGCGGTGTGATCATGCGCCGCAGCGCCGTGGCGCTCGGCCCTCCGCAGCACCCGGGCGAGTTCCAGGGCCGCATCGACGCGCTCGATGGGACGCGGCTCGAGGCGCTCGTAGGATCGACCGACGGACGAGCGGTGCGCCTGCGGGTCGCGCTCACGCTCGACGGCGACGCCGTCACCGGGACGGTCTCGGGGCAGCCGGTGCGATGAACCCGCGACTGCTCTCCGGTCATGCCGGCGGCCTGGACGTCGCGTACCGCGGCGCGGGTCTGATCGACGCGGTCGCCGCCGCCGGGCTGCGCGGTCGCGGCGGCGCGGCCTTCCCGACCGCGGTCAAGCTACGAGCCGTCGCGCAGGCCCGTGGGCGCTGCGCGGTCGTGGCCAATGCGACCGAGGGCGAGCCCATGAGCGCGAAGGACCAGCAGCTGCTCGTCGTCGCCCCGCAGCTCGTCCTCGACGGCGCCGCGCTGGCCGCCGAGGCGGTCGGCGCCCGAGACATCGTGATCGCCGTCAAACGCTCCGCGTGGGCGGCGCAGGAGTCGTTGACGCGCGCGCTCGCCGCCCGCGGCGACCGCTCGCGCATGCGCATGGCCGTCGTCGGTGACGCGTATCTGGCGGGCGAGGAGACCGCGCTCCTGCGCGGTCTCAACGGCGGGCCGACCAAGCCGACCGGAACGCCACCGCGCCCCCACGAGCGCGGACTCGCTCGCCGCCCGACGCTGGTCTCCAACGTCGAGACGCTCGCCCACGTCGCGCTGATCGCGCGCCACGGCGCGGCGTGGTTCCGGGAGCTGGGGACGCCGGAGCACCCGGGTACGGCGCTGGTCACGGTCAGCGGCGCCGTCGCGCGCCCCGCGGTCTACGAGGCCGCTCTCGGGACGCCGGTCGAGCACGTCATCGCGGCGGCCGGCGGTGCGAGCTCGCCGCTCCGAGCCGTCCTCTTCGGTGGCTACCACGGGACGTGGCTGAGCACCGGCGCCCCGGCGCGGCTCGATGCCACACTCGGACCCGGCGTGATCGTGGCGCTGGGCGCCGACGCGTGCCCGGTGGCCGAGCTCAGCCGCGTGGTCCGCTGGATGGCCGACGCGAACGCGCGGCAATGCGGCCCGTGCATGTACGGGCTGGAGGCGATCGCCGGCGCGATCGAGTCGCTCCAGACAGGGATCGCCGCCCGCGATGTGTTCGCCCAGCTCGAGCGCTGGGGCGATCACGTGACCGGACGCGGCGCCTGTCGCCACCCGGACGGGGTCGTGCGCTTCGTGCGCAGCGGTCTCGACGTGTTCGCGGGCGAGTTCGAGGACCATCGCCGCTTCGGTCGCTGCGATGCCTGCGATGCCGAGCCCGTGCTCGCCGTCCCGAACCTCGGGAGGGAGCTGGCGGCATGACGTGGCGCGTGACCGTGGACCCGATCGCGTGCACGGGGCACGGGGCGTGCGCCGAGCTGTTCCCCGAGCGGATCGAGCTCGACGACTGGGGCTACCCGATGCTCGACGACGCGCCGATCACCGAGGAGTTGCTCGTCCACGCGCGCCGCGCGGTGGCCGCCTGCCCGACGCTCGCGCTGCGCCTGCGCGCCGCCCGCGAGGGCGCGTGACGGACCCCGGCGAGCACACTTGTGTGTGTCCGTGCGCCTGCTGATCATCGATGACGACCGCGCCCTCCGCGCCGCGTTGCGACGTGCGCTCACGCTCGAGGGCTATGAGGTCGACGACGCGGCCAGTGGCGACGAAGCGCTCGCTTCGATCGCCGCGCGGCGCCCGGACGCGGTCGTGCTCGACATCGGGCTGCCGGGCATCGACGGGCTCGAGCTGTGCCGCAGGCTCCGGGCCGCCGGCGATCGGGTCCCGGTGCTGCTCCTCACCGCCCGCGACGCGATCGAGGATCGCATCGACGGGCTCGACGCGGGCGCCGACGACTACCTGGTCAAGCCGTTCGACCTCGGTGAGCTCCAGGCCCGCCTGCGCGCCCTCCTGCGGCGCACGAACGCCCAGGAGCAGGCCGCCGCACCCACGTTCCACGAGCTCCGTCTCGACCCGGAACGCCACGGCGTGGTCGTCGGTGAGCGCTTTGCCGAGCTGACGCGCACGGAGTACCAGCTGCTGGAGCTGTTGCTGCGCAACCCCCGGCAGGTCCTGCCGCACGACATCATCTACGAGCGGGTCTGGGGCTACGACTTCGGCCCGGCCTCCAACGCCTTGCGCGTCTACGTCGGATATCTACGACGCAAGCTCGAGGGGTTGGGCGCGCGGCCGCTGATCCACACGGTGTACGGCGTCGGCTACGTCCTGCGCGAGCCATGAGCCTGCGCCACCGCATCGCCGCCGTCGCCGGCCTCGCCGTCGCGGTCTCGGTGCTCTTCGCCGCCGTCGCGATCTTCTTCGCCGTGCGCGGGCAGCTACACGGCCAGATCGACGACGCCCTGCGCGCGCGAGCCGCCGAGCTGACCGACCGCGGCCGCGACGGCGAAGCGGCGTGCGGCGCCGGGCTGGGCACCGGCGAGCACCCGTTCCCGGCCCCCACCGATCGCGACGACGCGCGCCTCGGGGGCGCCGAGGGCTACGTGCAGGTCGTGTGCGCGGACGGAACCGTGCTGCGTCCGGCGGGCGCGACCACGCCGCTCCCCGTCTCGGCGCGCACGCGGGCGATCGCGCGGTCCGGCTCCGGGGAGAGCCTCGTCAGCACCACCGTCAGCGGGGTCCGCGTGCGGGTGCTCACCCGCGCGACGCCGGCGTGGCGAGGCGCGATCCAGGTCGCGCGCCCGCTCACCGAGGTCGACCACTCGCTCCGGGAGATGCTGGCGATCCTGATCGTGGTCGCCGCGGTGGGGATCGCGCTCGCCGCCGCGCTCGGAGCGGTGGTCGCGCGCGCCGCGCTGGCCCCGGTCAGGCGCTTCACCCGCACGACGGAGGAGATCACCGGCAAGCTCGATCCCGGCGAGCGGATCGAAGCCGAAGGCGACGACGAGCTCGCCCGCCTCGCCACGAGCTTCAACGCCACCCTCGACGCGCTGCAGCGCTCCGTCGACGCGCAGCGACACCTGGTCGCCGACGCCAGCCACGAGCTGCGCACGCCGATGGCCAGCCTGCGCGCGAACATCCAGACCCTCGAGCGCGCCGACCGCCTGTCGCCAGAGGATCGCGCCGCGTTGCGAGCGGACATCCTGGCCGAGCTCGACGAACTCACCGATCTGGTCGCCGATGTCGTCGACCTCGCCCGCGGAAGCACGCCCGGCCGTGTCCTGGACGACGTCCGTGTCGATCGCATCGTCGCCGCACTGATCGAGCGCGCGGAGAGCCGCAGCGGCGTCGCCGCGAGCTTCAGCGCCGACCTCGAGCCGACGGTGATCCGCGGCGAGCCGGACCGCATCAACCGCGCGATCTCCAACCTGCTCGACAACGCGGTCAAGTGGAGCCCGCCGGGAGGCGTCGTCGATGTCGCGCTGCGCGACGGAACCCTGACGGTACGCGACCACGGGCCCGGATTCGCCGCTGCCGACCTCCCCCACGTGTTCGAGCGCTTCTACCGCTCCGACGGCTCCCGCGGGACACCCGGTTCCGGGCTCGGCCTGGCGATCGTCCGACAGGCCGCCGAAGCCCACGGCGGGGGCGCCGAGGCGAGCAACGCGAATGGCGGCGGGGCCGAGATCCGCGTGCGCTTCACGCCCGCCGGGAGCCCGCGCCTCATCCAGCGTTGACGGTGCCGCTCCCGGTGACGCTCTGGGTGACGTGCGGAGGGTTGCCGCCGTAGAGGATCGCGCCGGTGCCCGAGAGCTTCGCGTTGAGGCTGCGCGTCGCCGTGAGCATGATGGTGCCGTTGCCTGCGAGCGCGACGTTCGCGTCGCGCGCGACGAGCCGCCGCAGCAGCGCGGTTCCCTGGCCGTCCATCGTGAGTGTGAGCGTCCTCGTGGTCCCCGTCGCGTCGATGACGCCACTGCCCGGCATCGCGACGGTCAGGTGCTCATTGGCGATGCCGCTCGCGGAGATGTTCCCCGCGCCGTCGAGCCGCAGGCCCGCGAGCGAGGGAACGCTCACCACCACGAACATCGGGCTCTTCGCGTTGAGGTCGCCGGGAGTGGTATCGATCAGCAGCGTGCCGGCGTGGACGCTGGTCGTGACGCGTCCGAGCAGGTTCTCGTCAGCGTGGACGACGACCGACTGCCTCGCCCCCACTCGCACGACGACGTTGTTGGCGCCGGTGAGATCGACCGTGGTGAAGGGCGGAACCGAACGCGCCTGCGTGGCGGCGTGGCCCGACCCGGTGCCCGTGCTCGTGGTCGAAGTCGCGAAGAAGATCCGGTCCACGAGCAGCATGAGGAGGATCGCGACCACGATCGCGCCGGCGACGATGACCGCTCGCTGAAACCGGCTCCGATGGGTTGTCGTGTGTCCGGTGCTCATGGCGCACATCCACGGCAACCGTCTCACCGCGCCGACGCCGGCACATCCGCACGTGTCCACAATCGGGGTGCGCACAACTACTCACGTGCTTGTGGCCGGGATCGATCGCACCCCCCAAAGCGGGGGGAAACCCCTCTGCGATCAAGGGGTATCGCTCCGGATCGGTCCGCCGCGGAACGCCCCACACAGGACGGTGACCGTGCTCCCGCGGGAGTAGGCGCTGTCTGACCCCTGCAGCGCCTTGCACGGACGGACCCGTGTGCAGGCGCGGGTCGGCCGTGCGTGGACCCCTCCTCCCGCGTTGCCGGCCCGCGCCACGGTTCGACGAACGAGCCGCTAGAACGGCGGGTGCTGCGTCCAGTCGTGACCTGCGATGTGCGGCGGCCCACCCTTCGGGACGATGCTGTGCCACTGCGCGCGCCAGCGCTGTGGCGCCAGCAGCAACGTCTCTGCGATGGCCGCGGCCAGGGTCGCGGGCGTGTGCCGGGACCAGTCGAAGCTGAGGAAGACCTGATGCGAGCTCCGGTATCTGAGGGTGACCGCGAAGCGCTTGGGGTCATCCCACGCCGTCTGGACCCAGTCGAAGCTCAGGTCATGCTCGGCCAGTGCGGCGGCGACGTCCGTGCGGGTCAGGATCAGTCGGCCGGCTTCACGCCCGGACGTTTCCCACGAGTGGTCGCTCCCCGCACGCTCGACCTCGCGGTCGTACTGATCGGCCGCGAACACCGCGGCGCGGTTCATCGGAACCTCCTCGCGCCACTCCCAGTGCACCTCGTCGTCGACGCGAACGATCGTCGCGTCGGTCATCCCGCAGCCGTACACGCCGCACTCGCAGCGCGCGACGCCGATCGTGCGCGGCTCCGGCGTCGCCCGAAATCGGTTCTCGGGGATCAGCACCGCATAGGGATCCATGCCCATCCCAGCCCCGGCCTTGGTCATCTCCACGTCGTTGACGAAGATTTCAACCTCGAACTCGTCTGGGCTGTCGTCGACACGCGCGATTGAGAGACGAAGCCGATCGGCCATCGGCTCAGCGTACTTCGACCACGGCGATCTTCCGCTTGACGGAGACCTAGCGGTCAGGCAGACCATAGGCTCACCGGCCCGACACGGATCGTGATCCACGTCGCGCACTAGATCGGTTCGGGCTCCATCTCGATCGCGCCGCACGGGCATTCCTGCATGCACAGGCCGCAGCCTTTGCAGTAGTCGAGGTCGAAGGCGTAGGCGTAGGCCTCTGTGCCATCGAGCTTGATGACGGCGTTGTCGGGGCAGACGCCGTAGCAGTTGTCGCAGGCGAAGCACGAGCCGCACGAGAGGCAGCGACGGGCTTCGAAGAGCGCGGTCGAGGTGTCGAGGCCGCCGGTCACCTCGTCGAAGGTCGATGCGCGGCGGGCCGCCTCGATCTGCGGCCGGACGGTGCGCGGCGCGTCGTCGTAGTACCACGGATTCAGGGCGTCGAACGTCGCGGGCGATCCGGAGGATTCTGGGACGAAAGCCTCCTCGCGCAGCCATGCGTCGATGCCTCGGGCGGCGACGCGCCCGTGGCCGACGGCGGCAGTGACGGTCCGCTCGGCGGGGACGATGTCACCGCCGGCGAACACGCCCGGGCGGCCGGTCATCAGGTTCTCGCCGACGTGGACGACCCCGTCGACGATCTCCACGCCGGACGCGCGTTCGAGCAGTGAGAGGTCGGACTCCTGGCCGAGTGCGAGCACCAGCGAGTCGGCTTCGAGCTCCTCCAGCTCGCCGGTCGGCTGCGGGAAGCCCGACTCGTCGAGCTCCATCCGTTCCAGCGTCAGCCGCCCACCGTCGGCGTGACGGACGGTCGAGAGCCACTTGACCTTCACGCCCTCGGCGAGCGCCTCCTCGAGCTCGGAGTCGTGAGCGGGCATGCGATCGCGCGTGCGGCGGTAGACGACGACGGCCTCCTCGGCACCGAGGCGCTTGGCGGTACGGGCCGCGTCGAAGGCCGTGTTGCCGCCGCCATAGACGGCGACGCGACGGCCGAGCAGCGGCGGGCCGGCGCCCTCCATGTCGTGCAGGAGGGCGACCGCGTCGAGCATCTTGGCGGCGCTGCCGGCGGGGATGTACGCGCGCTTGCCGAGATGGGCGCCGACCGCGACGAACGCGGCGTCGAACGCGCCATCGCGCATGACGCCCGCCAGATCATCCACGCGCCGGTCGCAGTGCAGCGTCACGCCCAGTGCGAGGATGCGCGAGACCTCGGCGTCGAGGACCTCCCGCGGCAGGCGGTAGCGCGGAATGCCGAAGCGCATCATCCCGCCCGCGGCGGGGCCGGCCTCGTAGATCTCGACCTCGTGACCGAGCAACGCGAGGTGGTAGGCCGCGGACAGGCCTGACGGGCCGGCGCCGACGACCAACACGCGCTTGCCGCTCGGCGGCGCGGTGACCGACATGGTCCAGCCCTGGCGGATCGCCTCGTCGCCGAGGAAGCGCTCGACGGAGTTGATCCCGACCGCCTCGTCGAGCTGGGCGCGGTTGCAGGCGGTCTCGCACGGGTGGTAACAGACGCGGCCCATGATCGCCGGCAGGGGGTTGACCGCCATGATCGTGCGCCAGGCCTGCTCGTAGTCGCCCTCCTCGGCGTGGTAGAGCCACGCCTGCGGGTCCTCGCCGGCGGGGCAGCCGCTCGCGCACGGCGCGGTGTTGCGGACGTAGACCGGGCGCTCGGTGCGCCACGAGCCGGTCTTGTTGGCCAGGCTCGAGCCGATCTCCAGGGTGATCGCGAAGGGGCGGTTCATGGCAGTAGTCCGAAACGGTCGATGGTGCGGTCGGCGCGGGCCTGGATGCGCGCGATGACATCGTCGCGACGCTCGGGCTCGAACAGGTGGCGGAAGCGGCGCTGCGGGCGCAAGTACTCCTCCACGCTGACGCGATGGCGGATCTTGGTCGTCGCGGTGACGTCGCCGCGCGCGCCCTCGAAGACCGGGAACAGCCCGCTCTGGGTCGCGAGCCGGGCGATCTGCACCGCGCCATGGGATGCGGTACCCCAGCCGAGCGGGCACGTCACGAGCACGTGCAGGTAGCGCGCGCCGCGCATCCCCATCGCCCGCTCGACCTTGGCCTCGAGGTCGTGCAGGTCGGCGATCGTCGCCGTGGCGACGTATGGGATCTCGTGCGCGAGCGCGATCAGCGGCGCGCTCTTGCCCTGGCCGAAGACGTTGCCGGGCTCCTCCCCGACAGCCTGCGTGGTGGCGGTGCGCGCGGCGGGCGGCGTCGCGCCGGACCGCTGCACCCCGGTGTTCATGTAGCCCTCGTTGTCGTAACAGACGTAGAGCACGTCGTCGTTGCGCTCGAACATGCCCGAGAGGCAGGCGAAGCCGATGTCCACGGTCCCGCCGTCACCGCCCTGGCCGAGGACGCGCACGTCGGTGCGGCCCTTGGCCTTCAGCGCGGCCGCGATGCCAGTGGCCACGGCGGGAGCATTGCCGAACAGCGAGTGCAGCCACGGCAGCTGCCATGAGCTCTCGGGATAGGGCGTGGAGAAGACCTCGAGGCAGCCGGTGGCGTTCGCCGCGATCAACTGCCCCGACGCCGCGCGCAGCGCCGCGTCGACGACGTAGCGCGCGCCGAGCGCCTCGCCGCAGCCCTGGCACGCCCGGTGGCCCTTGGTGATCGCGTTGGCGCGTGCGCCATCGGCCTGCGCGGTGCGCTGCTCGATCGGCAGCAGCCGGTTGCCGACCGCGAAGGAGCCGACTTGGTAGGGCATGATCAGCGCCTCCCGGCGAGGTCGGAGAGCATGTTCTCGGCGTGCGGGCCCGAGGTGCGGGCCAGCTCGCGATCCACGAGCTCCCGGTTGAGATCGAGGAAGGTCAGCGGACCGAGGTCGGCGTCGAGCATCGCGTCCAGCGACGCGCTCGTGATCGGGCGGCCCCCGAGGCCGGCGATCACGTCGCGGACCTCGATGCCGCTGCCTTCCAGCGCGAGCCGCACGTTCTGGCCGACGATCCCACCCACGCCGACCGCGAACGACTTCTCCACCACGACCACCCGCTGCGCACCCGCAAGCGCCGCCCTGACCGCCTCCAGCGGGAACGGCCGGAACGTGCGGATCGCGAGCGCCCCGATCCGCTCGCCGGCGTCCCGGCGCCGGTCGATGACGTCCTCGATCGTGCCCAGGACCGAGCCGAGCGCGACGACCACGGTCTCCGCGTCCTCGAGCCGGTACCCACGCACGAGCCCTCCGGAGGCGCGGCCGAACGCCGCCTCGAACTCGGCGGCGATCCGGGGGATGGTCTCCAGCGCGAGCCGCTGTTTGGCGTGCATCAGGTAGCGGACCTCCATGAACGCCTCGGGGCCGACCATCGCGCCGATCGTCATCGGGTCATCGGGGTCCAGCACCTGGCGCGGCTCGAACGGCGGCAGGAACCCGTCGACCTCGGCTTGCGTGGGCAGCTCGACGCGCTCCACCGCGTGTGTGAGCACGAACCCGTCCATGCAGACCATGACCGGCAGCGAGAGCTCCTCGGCGATCCGGAACGCCTGAACGTGCACGTCGACCGCTTCCTGGTTGGACTCCACGAACAGCTGGATCCAGCCCGAGTCGCGCTGTGACATCGAGTCGCTGTGGTCGTTCCAGATGTTGATCGGCGCACCGAGCGCGCGGTTGGCGATCGTCATCACGATCGGCAGCCCGAGCCCGGAGGCGTTGTAGACCGCTTCGGACATGTAGAGCAGGCCCTGGCTCGCGGTCGCGGTGTACGTGCGCGCCCCGGTCGCCGACGCGCCGATGCACACCGACATCGCGGCGAACTCGGACTCGACGTTGATGAACTCGCAGGGCGCCAGCCGGCCCGTCTTCACGAGCGCCGACAGACCTTCGACGATGTGCGTCTGGGGCGAGATCGGGTACGCGCCGATCACCTCCGGGCGACAGCGCGCGACGGTCTCGGCGACGGCGCGCGAGCCTTCGATCTGGCTAGGCATGCGCGTGCACCGCGTCATAGGCCGCCCGGGCCGCCGCGACGTTGCCGTCAGCCAGCGCACCGGAGAAGCGCTCCCGGATCGCCGCCTCCAGCGCGCCGAAGGTCGCGACACCCGTGGTGGCGACCAGCGCACCGAGGAGCGCCGTTCCCGGCATCGGCCGGCCGAGATGCCTCCGCGCCAACTCGGTCGCCGCGACGGTGATCACACGGCCCGGGGCCTCGACATCGCCGCTGGTGTTGACCAGCAGCAGCGGTGCCGAGAGATCGATCGAGTGCAGCAGCGTCGGGTCCTGCACGACCAGCACATCGGGGTCGGCGATCGGCTCGCGGGTCCGGATCTCGTGATGATCGATGCGACAGAACGCCATCACCGGCGCACCGGTGCGCTCGGAGCCGAAGAGCGGGAACGCCTGCGCGTGAAGCCCGTCGCGGAACGCGGCGACGGCGAGCAACTCGGCGGATGTCACCACCCCCTGACCGCCACGCCCGTGGAAGCGAACCTTGAGCATGCGCGCGAGGGTCATGACAACGCCGCCTGCGCCGCGGCCACGCGGGCGACCGGGAGCCGGAAGGGCGAGCACGAGACGTAGTCCAGGCCCACGCGATGGAAGAACGCGATCGAGTCCGGGTCGCCGCCGTGCTCGCCGCACACCCCGAGCTCGAGCCCCTCGCGGCGCGAGCGCCCGAGCCGAACGGCGGTGCGGACCAGCTCGCCGACGCCGTCGACGTCGACCGTCTCGAACGGCGAGCGGTCGAGAATCCGCCGCTCCAGGTACGCGGGCACGAAGCCGGACTCGAGGTCGTCGCGGGAGAAGCCGAGCGCGGTCTGCGTCAGGTCGTTGGTCCCGAACGAGAAGAACGCCGCCTCCTCCGCCAGCCGGTCGGCGATGAAGCACGCGCGCGGCAGCTCGATCATCGTGCCGACGCTGAAGTCCTCGCCCTCGCGGAGCCCGTGCTCGGCGCCGACGCGGACCACCATCGCGCGCAAACCGGCGAGCTCGGCCTCGAAGTCGACGAGCGGGATCATGATCTCCAGCCGCGGTGGCTTCTCCGCCGCCCGCGCGGCCCGCATCATCGCCTCGACCTGCATCTCGTAGACCTCGGGATGCACGATGCCGAGCCGGCAACCGCGGGTGCCGAGCATCGGGTTGACCTCGCCGAGGCGCAGGACGAGGTCGAGCTCGCGTTCGAGCGCCGGCAGCGCGGGCGCGTGCTCGTCCCGCGCCTGCTGCACGAGCTGGGCCAACTCGACGCGATCGGGCAGGAACTCGTGCAGCGGCGGGTCCAGCAGCCGGATCGTGATCGGCTTGCCTGGCATCGCCGCGAAGAGCCCCTCGAAGTCCTGCTGCTGCAGCGGGAGCAACTCGGCCAGCGCCGAACGGCGCTCGGCCTCGGTCGCGGCCATGATCATCGCGCGCATCTTCGGCTGGCGGTCGGCCGCCATGAACATGTGCTCGGTGCGGCACAGGCCGATGCCCTCGGCACCGTGCTCGAGCGCGCGCAGCGCGTCCGCCGGCGTGTCCGCGTTGGCCCGCACCCCGAGCCGCCGGAACTCGTCAGCCCAGCGCAGCACCCGCTCGAAGCGGGCGCTGCGCCCGGGCTCCACCAACGGCACGTCGTCGCGCGTGACCAGGCCGGTGCTGCCGTCGATCGCGATCCGCGCGCCTTCGGCGATGATCTGGTCGCCGGCGCGGATGACGCGAGCGCGCAGGTCGATGTCCAGCTCGCCGGCGCCGACGACCGCGGGGCGGCCCATGCCACGCGCGACGAGCGCCGCGTGGGAGGCCTTGCCGCCTTCGGAGGTGAGGATGCCGCGGGCGGCGTGGAAGCCGGCCACGTCGTCGGCCTCGGTGAACGGGCGAACGAGGATCACGTCGATTCCCAGGGCCGCGGCCTCGACCGCCTCCTCGGCGCTGAACACCACCTGGCCCTTGGCCGCACCCGGCGACGCGGCGACGCCCCGAGCGAGCACCTCGAACGTCGCGTCCGGGTCGAACGTGGGATGCAGGAGGGCGTCGAGCGTGTGCGGGTCGATCGTCCGCAGCGCCTGCTCGCGCGTGAGCAGGCCCTCGGCGACGGCGTCGACCGCGAACCGCACGGCCGCCTGCGCGGGCCGCTTCGCGTTGCGGGTCTGCAGCATGTAGAGCCGCCCGCATTCGATCGTGAACTCGGTGTCCTGCATGTCGCCGTAGTGGGCCTCGAGCCGGTGCAGGATCTCCAGCAGTTGCGCGTACGGCTCCGGGAGCTCGCTTGCCAACTCGCGCAGCGGTCGCGGCGTGCGCACGCCCGAGACGACGTCCTCGCCCTGTGCGTCGAGCAGGAAGTCGCCGCTCGGCTCGGGCGCGCCGGTGACCTCGTCGCGCGAGAACGCGACGCCCGAGGCCGAGTTCGCGCCGCGGTTGCCGAACACCATCTGCTGGACGTTGACCGCCGTGCCCCAGTCGTCAGGGATGTGATTGATGCGGCGGTAGGCGACCGCGCGCTCGCCGAGCCACGAGTCGAACACAGCGCGGATCGCGAGCCGCAACTGCTCGCGCGGGTCCTGTGGGAAGGGCTCGCCGGTGTGCGTCTCGTAGAGCGTGCGGAAGCGGCGCGTCACGTCCTGCAGCTGGGCGGCGCTCAGCCCGCGGTCCTCGCGCACGCCCGCCCGTTGGCGGGCTGCCCGCAGGATCTCCTCGTAGCGCTCGCCGGGCACGCCGCGCACGACGTTGCCGAACATCTGCACGAAGCGCCGGTAGGAGTCCCACGCGAAGTGCTCGTCGGCTGTGCGCGCCACGAGCCCGAGCACCGACGCGTCGTTGAGACCGAGATCGAGGATCGTCTCGAGCATCCCCGGCATCGAGTCGCGCGCACCCGAGCGCACCGACACCAGCAGCGGGTCCTGCGGGTCGCCGAGCCGGCGGCCCGCCCGCGCCTCGAGCCGTGCAATGCCGTCGGCGACCTGCTCGGCCAGCCCGGCGGGCTCGACGCGGTCGTCGCGCATGAAGGCCACGCAGGCCTCGGTGGTGATGGTGAAGCCGGCGGGCACGAGGTCCGGGCCGAGCACACGGGTCATCTCGGCGATGTTCGCGCCCTTCCCGCCCAGCAGCGCGCGCAGCTCGCGCGATCCGTCGTCGAAGTCATAGACATAGCGGGTCTTGCTGGCGATCGCGGTCATGTCGGCGATTCTCGACGCGCGCGGGCCTCGCCACATGCGCAGTAGGGCGCGGAGTTATCGCGGAGAGCTACGGACCGCGACGGGGGTGGTTTCCCGATGACCCCGCGCTCAGCCGTGCATACCGTTCCCCTTAGACCGTCGACAGGAGGATGACGTGCCCCTTCGCGCCGGCAGTAACGGCTTCGGCCACATCGGCCGCGGGGCGTCGCCCGAGGCCATCGACGCGTTGCAGGCCCGCGACCCGGCGTTCGTCGCCCGGACGCTGCCCGCCTCATGGGCGTTCCTGTGGGCCTATTTCCGGCCGGAGGCGCGAGACGAGCGCGAGCGGCTGCGAGAAGAGCAACGGGCCGAGCGCGAGCTCGCTGCCGAGCGAGCCCGTCTCGACGAATCGGGGCTCGCAGACCTCAACGCCAGAGCACTTTGACGCCACTGCGCCGGCGTCGTCGGCCGGTCAGCTCGCCGTGCGGGCTGCGATGTCACGCGTGACATCACGCAGGCCGCCGGTCGCCGCGAACGTGTCGAGTTGGCGGGAAGCGCCGGTCCCGTTGCGCAGGATCCGTTCGATCCCGAGCAGCTGGTGGGTCGACCCGAGCTCGGCGGCGGACGGGGCGATCCGCTCGAGCGTGCGGGCGATCATCTCGCGGGCCGGGATGGGGCCGCCTTCCGACGGGTCGCAAAGCGTCGCCTCGAGGCCATAGCGTGCTGCCTGCCACTTGTTCTCTTGCGCGATCAGCGGATGACATGGGCCGGCCGGGGTGGTGGCGTAGTGGTGGACGAGCGCCTGGACATAGGCCGCGAGCGCGATCGCGTCGGCGACGTGCGTGATCGCGTCCATGACGCGCACCTCGACCGTGCCGAACCGCGGGTGCGGGCGCACGTCCCACCACGTCCGCGTGTAGTCCTCCAGACAGCCGGACTCGACCAACTGCTCGATCACGCGGACGTACTCGGCGTAGGACCCGAACGACGGGGGCGGTCCTGAGCGCGGGAAGGCGGAGAAGATCAGGTGCCGGCACGAGGCGTAGCCGGTGGGGACGCCGCGCCAGAACGGCGAGTTGGCGGACAGCGCCACGAGCTCGCACAGATGCGGGCGCAGCGCCTCGACGACGCGGATCGCGCGGTCGGGGTCGTCGACGCCGACGTGGACGTGCAGGCCGTAGATCAACTCGCGACGGCCGGCGTACTGCAGCTGGTCCAGGAGCATCCGGTAGCGCTCGCGGCGCATCACCCGCTGGTCCTCGAACAGGCCAAACGGATGGGTGCCGGCCGAGCCGAGGCGAACACCTTGCCGGCGCGCCGAGAGCACCGCGTGATGCCGCACGCGCCGTAGCTCCGCCGAGACCTCATCGATCGTCGCGCAGACGCCGGTATGGAACTCCACGAGCGAGTCGAACAGCTCCGGGGAGACACGGTCGGCGAACTCGCCGTCGCGCTCGGCCTCGAGCAGACGCTCGGCCGCGGGCACCAACTCGAACGACTCCGGGTCGAGCAGCATGTACTCCTCCTCGACCCCGATCGTGAACGGCGGGAGCGCGCCGAACCGGTGGTCGCGCACATCGAGGGCAGCGGCGAGCTCAGACATTGGATCTCGCAGCGTGCCGCCAGGAGGCCGCCCGGTCATCCGCGTGTTCTGCTCTCGGAGTCGCGGGTTTCCCGCAGTGAATCGGCGCCGTTCTGCGGAAGTCCGGAGCGCCGATCCAGGATGAAATGGCCGCAGTCACCAACCACCGCAGCCAAGGAGCAAGGGAAATGCGCAAGCTCTTCCAGTACGGCGGGATCGCCGCCAGCATCGTGCTGATCGCCTTCGGGATCGGCGCCATCTACATGGGCATCGACGGACGCAGTTATGTCCGCGACAACCTCGCCGCCGAACACATCGTCGGCACCCCCGACTCCACCATCCCCGGCCAGAAAGTCGACACCGGCACCGAGGCCCAGGCCTTCGCCAAGGTCATGCGCAAGCACACCCTCGAAGCCACCGGCGGCCAGACCTACGCCCAAATGGGCCGCTTCCTGGACAACAACGGCAAGCCCACCAACGACCAGAACGCCGCCGCCATCGACCCCAAGACCAAGCAGCCCGTCGAAAACGGCCTGCGCAACATGTGGGTCAACGAGACCGCGCTGACCACCGCCCTGAACACCGCCTACTTCGCCGAACAGGTCGCCACCTTCGCCATCGTCATGGGCATCGCCCTGCTGCTCGCCGGCATCGGCTTCGGCATCCTCAGCTTGCGGGCCCTGCCCGCCACCGACCGCAAGGAGGAACGCGCCCCGGCCATGGCTGCGGTGCCTGCCGCCTGAGCGCCACCCGTCACAACCTCCCTGCAGGACCCGCCGCCCCGGCCCAACAGCCGGGGCGGCGGTGGTATGTCGCTAGACCACGACGGCCCTGCCCCCTCCGCGACACCACGGCGGACTACGGAGCCGATGCCGGGGGTCCTACGGTGTCCCTGGCTGGCATCGATCGCGAAGATGGTGAGAGAGCGTCACCTCTGGACCCCTCATCCCGGCGCTCTGATGCCGCCCGACCCGCGGCCCCTCCAAGAGGGCGGCCCGCCCCGGCATCATTCCCCCGCCGGGCGGGCCGCACCTCCTCCTGATGAACGCGTCAGCAGGCAGGGTGCGGCGCCTGGGCTCGCGCAGGCGCGACAGGTCCTGTCGGCCGCCTCAAGGCGACTCGCACCGATGTGCGATCAAGCGGCGGCCGCCTTCTGCCGACCGATGAGTAAGGAGTCCCAACCCACCCGGACCTCGGAGGTCTCATGAGGAGCGCCGTCAGGACACAACGGTGACCGTCGCGAAGAGCACACGCAGCCGCCACCGCGGCCCGTTGTTCGCTGGCGTGCTGGCGCTGATCGTCGCGGTCGCCGCCGCTGCCCTCAGTCCGGCCCCAGCCCCGGCGCGTGACGTTGACTGCGGCCACTTCGCAACGCAGGCCGCGGCGCAAGACCATTTCATCGCGCTGGGCGGACCGGCCCAGGATCCGGATCGTCTCGACGGGGACCACGACGGGATCGCCTGCGAGTCGCTGCCGTGTCCGTGCAACACCACGAGCACGCCGAGCGGGGGCGTTGCACCGCCTTCGGCGACGCCGACTCCAACGCCCACACCTCGCCCTGTGGCGGCACGTCGCGCGGCCCAGATCGTGCGCGTGATCGACGGTGACACCGTCCGCGCCCGGCTGGCATCCGGTCGCCAACTGACGGTCCGGCTGATCGGGATCGATACGCCCGAGACCAAGCGCCCCGGGGTGGCGGTCGAGTGCGGCGGCAAGCAGGCAAGCGCGTTCATGCGTCGGATCGCGTTCGACCACGGCCGCGGTCGCCAAGTGACGCTCGTCAGCGATCCGAGCCAGGACCAGACCGACCGCTACGGCCGTACGCTCGCGTTCCTCGACGCGCGCGGCAAGGGCGACCTTGGCCGGTTGATGCTGCGCGCGGGGTGGGCGAGCGTGTACGTCTTCGAGCAGCCGTTCGCGCGCTTGGACCGCTACCAGGACGCCGCCGACGCCGCCGAGCGCGCATCGAGTGGCGTGTGGGAGCGGTGCCGCGGCGACTTCCACAGCGAGTCCTGACCCCGCGGACAGCCCGACGGCGGTCACACCGGCCGTCGTTGGCGGCCGGGATTTCTCGTCGGCGCGTGTCGAGAAACGTGCGGTCGGCTCCGACTCATGGGCACCGGCGGCCATCGGGGCCGCCGACTCGAGAAGGAGCGCGAACGATGACTAAGGTGACCGCACAGATGTCGTTGTCCCTCGACGGCTTCTACACAGGACCGCGGGACGCGCGGGACCCGAAGGACATGAACGGCTGGTGGGAGGGTCCCGAAGCGCCCGGGTTCTTCCGGGTCACCCGCTGGGCCGTCGACGCGATGGCCTGGCGCGAGCGGATCGGCTTCGCCGGGGGCGAGCGGTCGATCAACTCGGAGATCGTCGAGGAGACGTTCGCGGCGGCCGGGGCGTATGTCATGGGCCGGCGGATGTTCGACGCCGGCGAGGTGCCGTGGGGCGAGGAGCCGCCGTTCCGCGCGCCGGTGTTCGTCGTCACCCACCGTTCCCGGGAGGTGCTGGAACGGCGGGGTGGCACGTCGTTCACCTTTGTCACCGAAGGACTCGAGCGGGCGGTCGAGCTGGCTCGGGACGCCGCCGGTGGCAAGGACGTGGCGGTCGCCGGCGGCGGGGAGCTCGTGCGCCAGGTGCTGAGCGCCGGGCTGCTCGACCAGCTCGAGTTGCACATCGCGCCGGTGCTGCTGGGCGACGGCCAGCGCCTGTTCGACGCCGGGCTCGGCCTCGACGCGGACGACGGCATCGAGCTGGTCGCGACGCGGGTCGTCGAGGCGCCGGACGTCGTCCACATCCGCTACACCGTCACGGGGCGGTCGAAGCTGGTGCTGGACGATCGCGGCGCCAGCGGCGACCTGGTCGGACCCGCCCAAGTGAACCAGTAGAAGGAGCGAGCCGTGAAGTACATGCTGCTGATCTATGGCAACGAGGAGGCCTTCAGCTCGGTGGGTGCGGAGGCCTTCGCCGAGATCCTCCGCGAGACGGATGCGCTCAACCGGGAGCTGTTCGAGTCGGGTGAGCTGGTCGGCGCGTATGGCGTGGCCGACCAGGTGAACGCGAAGCTGGTCCGGGTCGCCGGCGGGGCGCCGGTGGTGACCGACGGCCCCTACGCGGAGGCGAAGGAATACCTGGGCAGCTTCACGATCGTCGACTGCGACAGCCTGGAACGGGCCTTGGAGATCGCGGCTCGCAACCCGTCGGCGCGCTACTGGGGTGTCGAGGTCCGGCCACTGATGCACGAGGCCGACGTCAACCCGTGAACGACTGGCGGGACGTCCGGAGGCTGGTCCCGGAGGTGCTCGGCATCCTGGTGCGTCGATACGGCCACTTCGACGCGTGCGAGGACGCCGTCCAGGAGGCGCTGGTGGCGGCCGCGGCCCAGTGGCCGGCGCAGGGGTGGCCGGAGAGTCCCCGAGCGTGGCTGGTGACGGTGGCGTCGCGTCGCCTCGCCGACCAGCTGCGCAGCGACGCCGCCCGCCGCCGGCGGGAGGAAGCCGATGCCACCAGCGCTCCGCCCCCGCCCGCGGGCGATGACACCCTCACCCTGCTGTTCCTGTGCTGCCACCCGGCGCTGACGCCACCGTCACAGATCGCGTTGACCCTGCGGGCCGTCGGCGGCCTGTCGACCGCCGAGATCGCCCGGGCCTTCTTCGTCCCGGAGGCGACCATGGCGCAGCGCATCAGCCGGGCGAAGCAACGCATCAAGGCGGCCGGAGGCAGCTTCGACCTGCCGCCGCCGGCCGAGCAGGCCGAGCGCCTCGCCGTCGTGCTCCAGGTGATCTACCTCGTCTTCAATGAGGGCTATACGGCCACGTCGGGGGCGCAGCTGGTACGGGCAGAGCTGACGGCCGAGGCGATCCGGCTGGCCCGCGAGCTCCATCGGCTCGTCCCCCGCGACGGCGAGGTGACAGGGCTCCTGGCCCTGCTGCTGCTGACCGACGCCCGCCGCGAGGCCCGCACGGCCGCGGACGGGTCGCTCGTGCCGCTGAGCGAGCAGGACCGGACGCTCTGGAACACCGAAGCCATCGCCGAGGGCGTGGCGCTCGTGACCGAGACGCTGTCGAAGGGCCCGATCGGCTCGTACCAGCTCCAAGCCGCCATCGCCGCCGTCCACGACGAGGCACCCACGGGCGATGCCACCGACTGGCCGCAGATCCTGGCCCTTTACACGGTTCTGGAGCGTGTGGCGCCCAACCCGACGGTGACGCTCAACCGGGCGGTGGCAGTGGCGAAGGTGCACGGACCCGCGGCCGGGCTGGCCCTGCTCGACGCCCTCTCGGCCGACGAGCGCATCTCCGCCTCCCACCACCTCGTGTCCGTGCGGGCCCACCTGCTGGAGATGGCCGGCGACCGCCACGCGGCGCGCGCCGGGTACCAGGAGGCGGCCCGGCGCACCACGAGCGAACCCGAGAGGCGCCACCTCCTGACCCGCGCCGCGCGGCTCTAGGTGGTCGGCGACCTCGCCGGCCGAATCACCGCAGACTGCAGCGAGAGGGTGATGCCACCGCCCGGTCAGTTCTCGCACGCCACGCCGTCGCCGTCGCGATCGAGATGCGCGGCATAGCCGGGGTCGCCGGTGGTCAGAGGCGCCGCGCCCGCGGCGCGCGCCGCGGCACAATTGGCATACGACACAGGCTCATCGACGTGAGGCTCAGGAGTGGGTGTCGCGGTCGCGGCCGGCTTGGCGGCGGCACCTGAGGTCTTCGCCACCTTCAGGCGGAACGCCTGGCCGTTGCAGTATCGCCGGAGCTGTCCACCCATGCTGGCACCGGCGGCCCGATTCTCGCTCGACTTCACATAGCGCACGTCGGCCCGCTCCCCGCCCTCGCGGCTCATCGCCGGCGGGTACTCGTCGCGGTCGTAACCGCGCTTGGCCGGGAGGTCGTCGGTCGACGCCGCCCGGTGCTCGTCGGCATGTCCGCGATCGATGTGCAGGATCACCGGAAGGCCGATGCCGATCGCATCGCGCACGTGGTCGGCGATGTGCGGGTACTTCGTCAGGGAGACGACGACGGCGCGCTTTTGGCGGGTGCATCCCGCACTACGGTCACGATCGCTCGCCTGCTTGGCATCGACGGCTGCGGCGGGCGGCGTCGCCACCGGTGCCTGGGCACTCGTCGCGGCACCGCACCCGGCGAGAACGAGGGCGCCGAGAAGTGCGGCGATGAGGGATCGTGTCCGGTGCAACAGAGGTCCTTGTTCGGGTGTCGAGCTGCTAGCAGCGAGGCGTCGGGGGAACGACTCGCGCGTCGGCGTGCGCGACGAGCCAGCGCGCGATCAGCGTGAGGTTGCGCGTCGCCGTCTCGTGCGAGCCGTCCGTGGGGTTGGAGGCGATGCTGACCGCCAGGGCCTTGTCGCCGAGGTTGATGATGCCCAGCTGGCGGTCGAGCCATCCGCCGCGCGCACCCGGTTGGGTGCCCGGCCCCCAGCCGCCCTTGAAGGACGCGGGCACACCCGCCGAGCCGAGGCCCCAGCGCTGTCCCGGGACGACCTGGCCCATCAGCGAGAGGACCGTGTCCGAGCCGGTGACGCACACCATCCCGGCGGTGAACCGCGCTTGGTCGTCGAGCGACCATTCGGTCTGGCCGAACGGCGTGTAGCCGGGACCGCCGATGGCGCGCGATTGCACGTGTGTGCTCGTGTCGCCCGCCGCGGCGAGTGCGGAGTCGGCGGCGTGCGCGGCGTCGTCTCCGGCGCCGAGCGAGTTCCAGAGGCGGGTCGCCGCGGCGTTGTCGGAGGCGGTGATCGCCTGCACGAGGTCGGCCTGTCGCGGGCGGCCGCCGGTGACCGCGGCGAGCGCGATCGGCACCTTGCTCGTCGACCAGGCGATCCCGGTGCGCAGGTTCCCCAGGTGTTCGACGCGCTGCTCACGCCCGAGTCCGGAGACCGACACGCCCGCGGCGCCGCCCAGCTGCGTGACCAGACGGTCGAAGCTCGACCGGTCGGCCGGCGAGAGGATCGCCGCCGGGGCGGCCGGGCGGACGCGGTCCGGCCGACGCGGCGTCGGGGTCGGGGTCGGGGTGTCGATCGGGAGCGCCGGCGGAGCGACCGCGTGCGCCACGACCGGCGGTTCGGACGGCAGGGCCGCCGCGTGCCCGCCGCAGCCGGCGACGGCGCTCGCTGCCGCGAGCCAGAGCCACGTCGAGGCGCGCATCGGGCTAGAACGTCACCGACGCGTCGTTGCCGCCCGAGCAGGTCGTTCCGTCGCCCGACGGAGCGCAGTTCATGGTGTACGTCTGGCCGGTGGAAGGGCTGTACACGCGCAGCGTGTTCGTCCGGCCCGGGGCGTCGTAGTACGCGTCGCGGACGTTCTGGGCGAAGCCACAAGTGGTCACGCTGTTGGCGAACAGACCATCGCCGCAGCTGCGGCCGGGAGGAGCCGAAGGCGATGCCACCCGAGTCGGAGCCGGCGTGGGGACAGACGCGTGCTTCGGGGGCTTGCGGATCGAGCGGTGGGCCCAGCGGGCGAGGCTGTCTGCGCCGCTGACCGTGACCGTCTGCCCGGCGACCACCGGGCCCGCCGTGTGGAACGCGCTGTTGAGGTTCGACGACAGCGCCTGCAGCGAGCTGGCGCCGGCCACCGACGGCGACTTGAGCACCAACGCGACCTGGTTGAGGTACGCGGTCTCGCGGTCGATGACCTGACGGGCATCTCCGGCGAGCTTCGTGGAGGCCGGCGGCGCGGTGAGCGCGGTCAGCGCGCCCTGCGCGGCGGTGGTCGCCACCTTGGCCTGGGACACGGCGCGTGTGGCGGAGCGCGCGTGATGGACCCTCAGCTCCACGAGCGCCTTCGAGAGCTTCTCGTTCGCGCCCAGAACGGGCCCGAAGGCGTCGGCGACCTTCTGCTGGTAGCGAACGTTCTCGTCCGGGCCGGCCTTCGCGGGCGCCTTCGAGCCGGACGACGCGAGGACGAACACCACGGCCGCGCCGGACACGACCGCGATACCGCCGGCGATCGCCGCCGGCAGGGCCCAGCCGCGCTTGCCGGCAGGGCGGGTGGCATCCTCGGCCGGCTCCGCCCGGTGTCGAGGTTCGGGATGCTCGTCGGCGACCGGGATCGCCTCGAGTGCAGAGATCGCGGAGTGAACGCCCGATGCCGTGCCGCAGTTGGCGCAGAACTTCCCGGTGGCCGGTGCGCCGCAACCCGTGCAGAACTTCTGTGCGGTCTGTGTATGGATGTCAGTCATCTAGTCGGCCTCGTAGTACCGGCCCGCCGCGACGTCGACCGAGGTCGAAGCCGTCACGAAGGTCCGGTTGCGGTCGCCGTCGTACATCAGGGCGCAGACCTGCAGCCGGTAGCCCGGCTGGTCGTTCCACCCGCTGAGACCGATCGAGGTGTGGTAGACGCCGAGCAGATCGGAGCCGACGAAGTTCCTGGCCCAGTCATCGACGGCGACATCGCCGCGGTTGCGGGCCTCGCCGTAGGTCTGGTAGCAGTCGTCCTCGGTCGTGTAGAGGACCACCGCGTCGCGGTCGGACTGCCCGCGCATGGAGACGTCGACCTCCAGCGTGTCCCCCGGGTCGGCGGCGGTGGGCTGGACGTCGAGGCTGATCGAACGCGTCGGCTCGGGCTTCGAGACCCGCCACAAGGTGACATTGCGGGCGCCGCGCTTGTGGCAGCTCCACGCGATCGAGCTGGTCGGCGCGCTCGAGCAGCGGTACCCGCTGTAGCGGCGCCGCACGGTCTTGCCGAAGGTGGCCTTCGCGACACGCCGCGCCTCCCCGCACGCCGGCCCTCCCGCTCCGAAGGTCGTGACCTTGAACGTGCCCCGAGCGGTCGCCACCGTGCCGCATGGCCGGTCTCCTTCCGCTGATGCGCGAGGAGCAGCGACGGTCGCGATGCCTGCCAACGCGACGGCCAGGACTGGGACGGCTCGGGTGAACGATTGCAACGACATGAGACGGACATCGGACCGAAACCGGGGGCGACGAGATCCCACTGACGTGGGATTGAGATCAAAGCCGTGCCCCGACCGCCGATTCCCCTCGGCGATGACACACAACAAGAAGCTTCTCTCGCTCGCACTAACAGGCACCCTCTTGCTCGGTCTGGGCGGCACGGCGGTCGCCAAGGGCGGCTATCTGATCACCAAGCCCAACCAGATCAAGCCGAGCGTGCGCGCCGCGCTGAAGGGCGACTCCGGTCCGCAGGGCATCCCCGGCCCGCAGGGGCCCCAGGGCGTCCAGGGTCCGGCCGGTCCCGCGGGTTCGAGCAGCGCCGTGGGCGTGTCGACCGTGGTGGCCAGGTCGTCCGCCGCGCCCGGAGCCGTCGTCGGCGCGCAGGCGTTCTGTCCGGCCGGCAAGGTCGTCATCGGCTCCGGCTTCTACGCCGGCATCACCAACGCCGCCTTCGTCAAGACCTACGGCAACAGTGTGGGAGCCGGATTCCTGAACACCAGGTCCTTGACCGAGCAGGTCGAGGTCCAGGCGATCTGCGCCCCGGGCGCGATGAGCGCCACCGCGACCGAACGCGGCGAGGACTTCCAGGACGAGCTCGACGCGCTGCGAAGCGAGCGCCCTTGACTGTCTGACTGAAACGTAAGTAGTGTCTGACTCACAAGTAAGTTGGATTGTGAGGAGACGCTCTGTGAAGCAGGTCCTGCGTTCCGCTGCGGTGCTCGGCGCCGCACTCGCCCTCGCGGCGCCCGCCGTCGTGCACGCCGCCGAGCCCGGTTACACGACGATCTACGACGGGACGGCGACCGGTTCCGACGCGTCGTTCGACAAGTGGGCGATGGTCGGCGGCGGCAGCATCGATCGCCAGGCCGACGGCGTGATGCGCTCGTCGGGCGGCTTCGGCATGCGCTGGTACACCGTCAAGCGGTTCGGCGACATGTCGCTGAAGGTCGACTTCCGTGATGCCCGCAGCACGCCGGGTTACTCGAACGGCGGCGTGCTCGTGCGCTTCCCGAACCCGATGACGCCCGCGGCTGAGACGCCCGCGTCCTGGTCGTACGACTGGAAGGGCGCCGGCGGGCCGTTCCCGCCGGCCAAGCAGTACTCCAGCGAACCCGGCTGCCAGCGCGTGCAGCCGTCGCTGCTGCCGGCGAGCTGGCTGCCCGCCTGGGTGCCGGTGGTCTGCGGTGAGGAGGTGCAGATCAACGACTCGCCGGACGTCGGCGCGCCCGATCCGCGCAAGACCGGCTCGCTGTACGGCTTCGCCGACCTGGACGCGACGCGCTCGAACGCGATCGAGCGCTACGGCAACCTCGGCGTCTGGCACACGATGGAGATCCGCACCGTCGGCCAGCAGTACACGGTGCTCGTCGACGGCAAGACGATCAACCAGTGGGACGGAGCGGTGCCGATGCGCTTCCCGGACCGTGGTCTGGGCGACCCGCCGACGATGGCGCGCCAGTTCGCGAACGGCTACATCGGCGTGCAGGCGCACTCCGACGGCGATGTCATCGAGTACCGCGACGTGCGCGTGAAGGAGCTCGCCGCCGCGCCGAGGAACACCGCCGCTCCGACCGTCACGGGCGACGGCTTCACCGGCCGCGCGCTGAGCTGCGCGCCCGGCACCTGGACGAACGTCGCCGCCGACCAGAGCTACGCCATCGACTGGCTGCGCTCCAACGCGCCGACGAACGACGCGCCGACCGACGCCGAGCTGGGCACGGTCAAGGTCGGGTCCGGGACGACGTACACACCGACGGCCGCCGACTTCGGCAAGGTCGTCTGGTGCCGCGTCAACGCGACCAACGCGGAGGGCGGGACGAGCTGGGCCACGAAGGCCGCGCCGGCGATCACGTTCGCGAGCGACGTCCCCGGGTCCGTCGGTGGCTCCGTGGGCGCGACGCTGTCACTGACGCTCGGCGCTCCGGCGTCGTTCGGCGCGTTCACCCCGGGTGTCGCGCGCGAGTACACGGCCACGACGCAGGCGACCGTGCTCTCGACCGCGGGCGACGCGACGCTGACCGTCGCCGACACCGGCGCCAACCCCGGCAACCTGGTCAACGGCGCGTTCGTCCTCGCCCGGCCGCTGCAGGGACTCGGCGTCATCAAGACGTGGAGCGCCCCGACGTCCAACGAGGTGGTCCCGGTGACGTTCAAGCAGGCCGTCGGCGCCACCGACGCCCTGCGCACCGGCACGTACTCCAAGACGCTCACGTTCACGCTCAGCACGACCACGCCCTAGGACGATGCCGCCGGGCGCTTCACGCGCCCGGCGGCGCGGTCTGCATCAGCTCGAGCAGCTCGATGATCGTCTCCTCGAGGTCCACCGACCCCTCGTCCAGGTACTCCTGGAGCTGGAGGCCGTCCGCGAGCGCGACCACCACCGCGGCGAACTTCTTCGCACTCATCGCGGTGCTCAGCCGCCCGGCCTCCTGGCCCTGCGCCACCCACCCCTCCACGTCCGCGCGCGTCTTGCGATAGCGCTCGACGAAGAAGGCATGCCCGGGATGGTCGGAGTCCATCGCCTCGGCCGCGAGCACGAGCAGCATGCGGATCAGCCCACGGTTCTCGACGGCCGCGCGCATGTACGCACGCATCGTCGGCACCAGTGCGTGGTCGTGGACCTCCAGCAGCTCGGCGAAGCGCTCCGCGTTGTCCTGCTCGTGTTGCTCGAGCACCGCGAGCAGCAGCTCCGCCTTGCTCTCGAAGTGGTAGAGGATGCCCTGCCGCGACACGCCCGCCTCGGCGGCGATCACGTCCAGCGGCACGCCGCGGAAGCCCTGGCTCGCGAAGACGCGGATCGCGACCTCGATGATCCGCTCGCGCGTCCCCCGGCCCTGCGGCGTCGTGTAGGTCCTGTCGGTCATGCTCCGCGAGAAGGCTAGGCGACCCGCTCGGTGACGGAGAGGGAGCTCCCCAATTGATGTGGGGAGCCCGGTCCTGGACACTCGCCTCCTCCTCCCCCGGACTGGCAAGGATCTCTATGTCTCCCTCACTCGCGGCGTACGCGCGCGGGCACGTCGGCGTGCCCGGACCGCCGCTCGTCTTCCTGCACGGCCTGACGTTCGACCACCAGATGTGGGCGCCGGTGATCAGCGCTCTGCCGCCGCGGCGGCGCGCGCTGGCCATCGACCTGCCCGGCCATGGCGCCTCGCCCTCGCTTCCGTGTCACGACCTCGAGCCGGTCGTCGAGGCGGTGCATGACACCGTGCTCGAGGCCGAGCTGGAGCCGCCCGTGGTCGTCGGGCATTCCCTCGGCGCGGCCGTGGCGAGCTTGTATGCCACGCGACATCCCGTCGCCGGCGTGGTCAACGTCGACGCGCCGATGGAGGTCGCCGCGGCGGCGCGGTTCATGCAGGCGCTCGAGCCCCAGCTGCGCGGCACGGGATTCGGGCGTGCCTGGTCGGTGTTCCGCGACAGCATGCACGTCGAGCTGGTCGCACCGCGGCTGCGCGCGCTGCTGGCGGCGGGCGAGCACGTCTCCCAGGAGCTGGTGCTGAGCTATTGGAGGCAGCTGCTCGACGAGGAGCCGGCCGAGCTGGATGCCCTCGCCGAGGCGATGCTCGCGCGGATCTGCGAGGACGGAATCCCGTACCTCGCGATCTACGCGGCCACGCGCCGGACCGTGGAGCTCGAGTGGCTGCAGGAGCGCCTGCCGCACGCCGAGATCGACTGCTGGCCGATCGGGCACCACTTCCCGCAGCTCGCCGACCCGGTGCGCTTCGCGACCCGGCTGATCGCGTTCGCCGCTCGCGAGACGACGGCGCCGCGATGAGGCGCGCGCTGATCCTGGCCGCGTGCCTGGGGATGGCCGCCTGCGGCGGCGGGGGCGCAGCGTCCTCGCCGCCGCACGGCGGCGGTACCGTCGCCGACCGCTGCGCCGATCAGGCCAATGGCGACCCCGCCAAGATGACGCTGTGCCTGGCCAGGCACCACGTCGCGGTGGCCATCGGCGAGCGCGCCCGGCCGTGCTTGCGCAAGACGCACGGCGGCGACGGTGTCATCGACTGCTTGAAGGCCGCGGCGCGATGAGCAAGCCGATGCTCCTCCTGGCGGCCGTGCTCGCGGCCGCCGCGCCGGCGCACACCGCAACCGCCCGCTATGGGAACGCCGAGCTGCAGCT
Organism: Solirubrobacter soli DSM 22325; assembly: GCF_000423665.1. Taxonomy (GTDB): domain Bacteria; phylum Actinomycetota; class Thermoleophilia; order Solirubrobacterales; family Solirubrobacteraceae; genus Solirubrobacter; species Solirubrobacter soli. Next base: position 154,437 of record NZ_AUIK01000020.1, read on the forward strand.
GCATAAAGGGGACCTGGCGTTCGTCCGCGCCCCCGGCGCCACACCACGTGTCCTGACCCGGCAGCTGCCGGCGGCCGCCGCGTCACCCGCGCTCGGGCTCGATGCCACTGGGCGCCTGACGGCGCTCGTGGCCGGCCGCGGCGGCCTCTACGAGACCGCGATCAGCCGTCCCGGGCGGCTCGTGCACGTCACGGGCACGACGAGCAGCGATTCGCTCCCGGGCCTGTTCCGCGGCCGGCTCGCGTACGCGCACGGCTCCGCGGTCCAGACCCGCGCGCTCGCGGGCGGGAGCCCGCGCGCCGTCTGGCGCAAGGCGGGCTGGTTCCCGCTCGCCGTCGCCCCGGGCGCCGGCAACGCGACCGCCTTCGTCGCCGGCCGTGACGGTGCCGGCAACGGCGCCTTCCAACTGCTCCTCGCCCGCCCCGGACAGCCGGTCAAGCGTCTGCTCTACCTGCCTCTGGGCGACACGCACTCCGGCCGGCTGACGATCGACGGCATCGACACCGCCGGCCACGAGCTGCGGGTCACCCGCGAGCTCGACGGTGCCGTCTCGCACCGCTCCTTCTCCCTCTGACCAAGGAACGCCGATGAACCTCCTCCGCAGCGCGGTGGGAGCGCTGGCGGCGACGAGCCTGCTCGCCGCCGTCCCCAGCGCCCATGCCGCCAACCGCTTCACGCTCGACGAGCACCCGGAGACGCCCGGGCACGTCCTGCTCAACCCGCCCGGCAGCGCGCCGGGCAGTGTGCTCGTCGCCTGGACGAGCGAGTCCGGGTCGGGCGAGCTCGCCCCGATCCCGAAGGTGTGCGTGGTCGCGCCCGGGCTCGGCTGCGGCGCCCCGCAGATCCTGCACGCGCCGGAAGGCGACGGTGAGGACGACGCCGTCGACGGGCTCTTCCCCGTCGCCGGACCGGATGGAACCGTCACGCTCGTCGGCCCGCGCCAGTCGCGCGGGGACGCGATCACCTGGACCTCGACGAACGGCGGCGCGTTCGGCCCGCCCGCCCGCATCCGCGGCGTCGCGCCCGCACTGGCACCGCCGGAGGACGTGATCGGCGCCGGTGCGAGCACGCTGATCGGTGCCGCCGACGCGGACCTCGGCGTCGGCGCGTTCGGCGCCGCCCGTGGCTCGTTCACGTTCGCGAATCCCGGGCACGACGTGAAGACCTCGAGCCTGGCCCTCGACGCCGCCGGCCGTCCGGTCGACGCGTACTTCCACTTCGGCGACAGCCCGACCGGTGCCGACAGCGTGGTCGGCGCCTACCGCTACAGCGGCACCGGATCGATCGCCGATCGCGACAACTGGGCGGGCCCGATCACCGTCTCCACCGCCGGTGACGAGCCGGTGCTCAGCGGTGGCGCCGCGGGCCTGTTCGCCGTCGACGTCGACACGGCGGCCGGCGGGAGCGAACCGACGTTGCTCGACATCCGCCGGGACGACGGCTCCAGCTTCGGACCGCCGAAGCTCCTGGCGAACGATCCCGATGCCGGGCTCTTCGACGCGGGCGCGGCGACCCAGTCGCCGAGCGGGCGGCTCGCGATCCTGTGGCCGGGCACCCGCGCCGGTGACGGCGAACGGGTCATGCGCCTGTTCTCCTCCACCGATCACGGAGCGAGTTTCACCGAGTCCGACGTCGCCACGGTGGGCGAGAACTACCTCGACGACCGCAACGCGTCCGCTGCCGTCGCCGACGACGGCAGCGGCGCGGTCGCGTTCGTCGACGAGACCGGCCTGGAGCTCGCCGACCTCGCGCCCATCGCCCCGTTCGTCCCGCCCGGCCCGGTGAAGGCCCCGCCGCCGACCAGGTATCCCGCGCCTCCCGGCGTCGTCTTCGACCCAGACCGCGGCCCGTTCGCGAGCACGTCCTTCCGCGTCGGCAGTGACATCGTGACCCTGCAGACGCCGCGCGGCTGCGTTCGCTCCGGTGACATCGTCATGCGTCTCAGGGTGCGTTCGAGCAAGCGCAAGGGCCACGTCGTGGTGAAGGTGCGCAAGGTCCTCTTCCGCCTCGACGGCAGGCTGATCCGCCGCAGGACCAACGCCCCGTTCAGCGCTCGCTTCCACGTCACCGTGGCCCCCGGGAGCCGCCACGTGCTCACCGCGCGGGTGTTCCTGAAGGTCCATCACGGTCCGAAGCGCTCCAGGACGCTCACCAACCACTTCACGGCATGCTCCGGCTGATCGCGACGACGGCCGTGCTCCTGCTCGTCGGCGCGGGGGTCGCTCGCGCCGACGACTGCGAGTTCGAGGGCACCGCGGGCAGCACCCGCGCGCCCGTCACGGCTCGAGGGCTGCTGCTCGCCGACTCGTTCGCCGACGAGGGCGCGCTCGACGACGGCGAGGTCGATCTCTGGACGCTCACGCGCAGCGGGCACGCCGCGGGAACCAGCGACACCGGCGATCGTGACGGCCGGCCGTTCTCGCCCACGCTCGTCACGCGACCCGACGGCGACCCCGAGATCGTCGAGTGGCGCGGGGACGAGACGGGCGGAGCGATCATCGCGGTCGACCGCGGCGTCGAGCGCGTGCTGGTGCCGGGCGTCGCGTTCCCGGGCTACGACGGCGTCGCCGCCGCCGAGGGTCCCGACGGGACGATCACGCTGCTCTACGGCGGCGTCCTGGAACGCGTCGCCCCGGACGGCACCGCCGGTCCGGCGATCCCGGTCGCGCCGCACCCGTTCGCGCCGCTGCTGGCGGTCGACGGACAGGGAACCGTGTTCGGCGCGGCCCGCGGTGACGGCGGCGGCGTCGCGATCCGGTGGCCGCAGGCGGGCACTCCGACGCTGACCAGCACCGCCGCGCTCGCTCGCCCGACGACCGAGCCCGTGCTGCCGAGGGTCGTGCCGGACGGCCACGGCGGCGCGTGGCTGAAGACCGGCCACCTCTCGCTCCTGCGTCTCAGCGCCGACGGCGTCACCGTCACGCGCGTCACCGGCGCCGCCGACTCGGCCACCGACCCCGTCGTCGACGCCGAGGGCGACGCCGTCATCGGGTGGAGCGAGGGACATCGCGCCTACGTCCAGACCGTGTCCACCGACGGGACGCGGTCGCGCCGGACCGCGCTGCCCTCGCGCGACGTCGAGGGCCTGGCCTTGGACCCGCGCTCCGGCGACCCGTGGGTGCTGACCCACGTCCACAACGTCCTCGCCCTCCAGACGCCGGGCCGTACGATCGCCGTCCGCGGCCGCCGCCGGTACGGCGAGTTCTACGGCTCCGTCGCCATCGATGCCACCGGCCGTGCCTGGGTCGTGTGGCAGGAGGAGAGCGATCGCCTGGACAGCGAGTGCCACCTCTTCCCCGCCGTCGCGGACGTGCGCTGGGCGACGTTCGGCCTGCGCTCCCGCCACGTCTCGAGCCACGTGCTCAGCGGCGCGTCCCCCATCTCATGACGACACAAAGGAACGACATGACCACGACCCTGCACGCCATCTGGTCGGCCGTCGCCCCCGCCTGGGCCGAGCACGCCGACTACGCCGACGCCCGCGGAGCGGAGGTGACGTCGAGGATGCTCAGCCTCGCCGACCCGTCCCCGGGTGACCGCGTGCTCGAGCTCGCGTGCGGGCCCGGCGGCGCCGGGTTGGCGGCGGCCGCGCTCGCCGGCGAGGTGGTGCTCTCCGACGTCAGCGCCGAGATGGCCGCCATCGCGGGCGACCGCGCCGCCGAACGCGGCCTCACCAACGTGACCACCCGCGTGCTCGACCTCGAGCAGATCGCCGAGCCCGACGCCGCCTACGACGTCGTGCTGTGCCGCGACGGCCTGATGTTCGCGTTCGACCCCGCGGGCGCCGCGGACGAGATCAAGCGGGTGCTGCGGCCCGGTGGGCGCCTCGCGATCGCCGTGTGGGGCCCGCGCGAGCGCAACCCCTGGCTCGGCATCATGTTCGACGCCGTGACCGCCCAGCTCGGCCACCCGGTGCCACCGCCGGGCATGCCGGGTCCGTTCGCGCTCTCCGACGCCGGCCGGCTGCGCTCGATCCTCGCGGGCAGCGGGCTTGAGGACGTCACCGTCGCCGAGGTGCCGGTGCCGATGCGGGCGGCGTCGTTCGTCGCATGGTTGGAGCGCACGACGGCGCTGGCGGGGCCGCTCGCGGGCCTTCTCGCGGCCCTTCCGGAGGAAGCCGCGCGCGAGCTGCGCGGCCGCCTGCGAGACGCCGTCACGCCGTACCGCACCGGCGAAGGCCTCGTCTTCCCCGGCGTGGCGCTCGTCGCATCCGGCCGCCGCGCGAGCTGATCGTGGCGCGCTTCCTGTTCGCCACCATGCCCGCGGCCGGACACGTCACGCCCGGCCTTCCGATCGTGCGTGCGCTCGTCGACCGCGGGCACGACGTGCACTGGTACACGGGCGAGACGTACCGCGACGCGATCGAGGCGGCCGGCGCCACGCACCGGCCGATCCGGTCGGCGTATGACTTCGGCGGCCTCGGCATCGACGACGCCTTCCCGGAGCTGACCGGGCTGACCGGGCTGACGATGGTGCGCCAGGCGATGCAGCGCGTCTTCATCGACAACGGCGTGGGGATGCTGCGCGACCTCCAGGCGATCATTGAGGACTTCCCCGCCGACGTCGCCGTGTCGGAGGCGCTGTTCGTCGCGACCCGCTGGCTGCACGAGCTCGGCGGCCCGCCGTGGGCGACGCTCGGCGAGACGATGCTCGGCACCTACAGCCGCGACACGGCGCCGTTCGGGCCCGGGCTGTTCCCGCTGCGCGGCCCGCTCGGGCGGGCGCGCAACCTCACGCTCAACGCGATCCACCGGCGCGTGGTGTTCGGTCCCGTGACCGCGCGCTACGAGCAGGCGCGCGGCGAGGTCGGGCTGGCACCGCTCGGGCAGAGCTTCCTCGACACGCTGATGTCACCGTTCCTCTACCTGCAGGGCACCGTGCCGTCGTTCGAGTACCCCCGCGGTGACCTGCCACCGCACGTGCACTTCATCGGGCCGCTGCTCCCGCCGCCCGCCGAGGCCTTCGTGCCGCCGGAATGGTGGCCCGAGCTCGAGTCGGGACGGCGGGTCGTGCTCGTCACGCAGGGGACCGTGGCCAACGACCCACGGCTGCTGATCGCCCCCACGCTGCGCGCGCTGGCCGACGAGCCCGTGCTCGTGATCGCGACCACGGGCGCGCCGGTGCAGGCCGCGCTGGGCGCGCTCGGCGGCACGCTGCCGCCCAACGCCCGGCTCGAGCCGTTCGTCCCTTACGCCGAGCTCCTGCCCCACGTGTCGGTGCTCGTGACCAACGGCGGCTACGGCGGGCTCCAGCAGGCGCTGGCGCATGGCGTCCCGATCGTCGTGGCGGGTGCGACCGAGGACAAGCCCGAGACCGCCGCGCGGGTCGCGTGGTCGGGCGCGGGTGTGCGCATCAAGACGCAGAGCCCGGCGCCCGAGCGGGTGCGCGATGCCGTCACGCACGTCCTCGCCGAGCCGTCCTTCCGAGGCCGGGCGGCGGCGATCTCGGCCGAGATGGCCGCCTACGACGCCCCCGCGACGGCGGCGCGCCTCCTGGAGGCGCTGGTCCGCACCCGCCGGCCGGTGGCGGCGTAGCGGGCGCACATCGTCGGCTCACGTGGCTCCCGGTACGGTCGCGCGCGTCTCCCGGATGCAGCGAACAGCCGCGGCGCAGGGCGTCATCCGCCGCGAGGCCGAGCGCGCGGCCCTGCGGGCGTTCCTGGCTGCCCGCGACGGACCGGCGGCGCTCGTCATCGAGGGCGAAGCCGGGATCGGGAAGACGACGCTGTTCGAGGAGGCGTTGCGCGAGGCCGGCGCGGGCGGCTGCCGCATCCTGCGCTGCCGCCCCGCGCCGACGGAGACGAGGCTCGCGTTCACGGGGCTCGCCGATCTGCTCGCGGGACGGATGCTCGACGACGCGCTGCCGACGCTCCCCGCGCCGCAGCGGCACGCGCTGGAGGTGGCGCTGCTGCGCGAGGAGGCGACCGGTGCGGCGCCGGATGTCCGTGCGATCGCGAGCGGGCTGCTCGGCGTTCTGCGGCACGTGTCCGCGCAGAGTCCCGTCGTGATCGCCATCGACGACGTGCAGTGGCTGGACTCGCCCACGCGGACGGTGCTGGAGTTCGCCGCGCGCCGCGGCTTCTTCGCCGGTCAGGTCGTCCTCCTGCTCGCGCGGCGATCGTCGGGGGATGAGGAGCTGCCGCTCGGCCTGTCGGGGGCGCTGCCCGAGAACATCATCGTGCGCATGACGCTCGCGCCGATGGACCCGGCCGCGCTGCACGAGTTGCTGGCGACGCGGCAGGCGCTCACGCTGTCGCTCCCGGCGCTCCGGCAGCTGCACGAGCGCTCGGGCGGCAACCCGTTCTACGCGCTGGCCCTGGGGCGCCGGGCGACGCCGTCCGGGCTCGACGCCGAGCAGCCGCTCCCGCTGCCGAGTGTCGTCGACGAGCGCCTCGCGGAGCTGCCGGAGCCCGTGCTCGACCTGCTCCAGCGGGTCGCCCTGCTGTACGACCGTCAGGTCGGCGCGGTCGCCCGTGTGGCGGCACCCGGCGCCCTGGACGCGGCGGTCGAGGCCGGCGTACTCGAGCTCAGCGGCGACCGCGTCGCCTTCACCCACCCGCTGCTCGCGGCGGCCGTCGAGAGCATGACGGGCCCGGAGCGCCGGGCGACCTTGCACGGCGAGCTGGCAGGCGTGGAAGCCACGGGGGAGGCACGCGCCCTGCACCTCGCGCTGGCCACCTGGGTGCCCGACGCGACGGTCGCCGGCGAACTCGATTCCGCCGCCCGGCGGGCCGCCCGCCAGGGCGCGGAGGAGACCGCGGCGCGGCTCGCCGAGCACGCGGCACGGCTGACACCGCGCACCGCGGACTCGCTCGCCGCTCAGCGCACCGTCGCCGCCGCCGAGCACTACGCGGCGGCCGGTGATCCACGGCGGGCGCACGAGCTGCTGAGCGAGCTGATCGACCGGCTCGAGCCCGGTCCGGCACGCGCCGAGGCCCTGTCGTTGCAGTGCTGGCTGCACACCTCCGTCGTGGACTTCGCCGCGTCCGTGCGCGTCGGCGAGCAGGCCATCGCGGAGGCCGGCGGCGACGCGCGGTTGATCGCCGTGACCCGCCAGCGGCTCGGCACCGCCGAGCGCATCCGCGGACGTCTTGATGCCAGTGAAGCGCACGGCGTTGCCGCGGTCGAAGGCGCTCAGCGGGTGGGTGATGAAGGACTCGAGGCGCTGGCGCTCGCGTCGCTCGGGCTGACGCGCTTCGTGCGCGGCGCCGGCGTCGGGCCTGAGCTGCGCCGGGCCGCGGAACTCGAGCGACGGCTGCCGGAGTTCCTCGGCCAGCAGGCGCCGTCGTTCCGTCTCGGCCTGGCCCTTCTCGTCACCGACCAGTTCGACGAGGCACGCGCCGTCTTCACGGATCTGGGCGAGCAGGCGCTCGCCGCCGGGCACGAGGACGCGCGGGCGATGGTCCTCTCCTACCTGGCCGATCTCGAGCGCCGCAGCGGGCACTGGGAGCGGGCGCAGGCATTGACCGTCGAGGCGCGCGACCTCGGTCTCCAGGCCGGCACCGAGCAGGAGCAGAACGCGGGCGCGGCCAACGCGGCCCTGCTCGCGGCGATGCTCGGGCACGTCGACGAGGCGCGAGCGATGGCCCGGCGCGGCCTGGCCGTCGCCGATGACATGGGCGACCGGATCCACGCCATCGCCCACCGTGGCGCGCTCGGGCTGCTCGAGTTGTCGCTCGACGCACCCGCGGCGGCCGTCGAATGGCTCGCTCCGGCGACCGACGAGCTCCTGGAGCAGGGCGTGGTGGAGCTCGGCCTGCACCCGGAGATCGTCCACAACGAGATCGAAGGGCTCGTCGCCGTCGGGGACCAGGGTCGTGCCACACGCCTCACGACCCATCTCGAGACGGTCGCGCGACGGACCGACCGCCCGTGGGCGCACGCGATCGCCGCCCGCAGCCGCGCGCTGGTGTTGGCCGCCGAAGGCGACCTCGGCAGGGCGCGGGAGTGCGCGTTGCGAGCGGTCACGGAGCACGAGAACGCGGGTCAGCCGCTCGAGCTCGCCCGCAGCCTCACGGTGTCGGGGGCGCTGGAGCGGCGTGCCAAGCAGCGACGCTCCAGCCGTGTGGCGCTGGAGCGCGCGATCGCCGTCCTCGACGCGCTGCCGGCGCCGCTCTGGGCGGCCCGCGCCCGCGCCGAGCTCGGGCGGCTCGGCCAGCGACTCGGGCCTTCCGAGCTCACGGTGACCGAGGCGCGAATCGCCGCGTTGGCCGCTGAGGGGCGCTCGAATCCCGAGATCGCGGCGGCGGCCTTCGTCAGCCGCAAGACGGTCGAAGCCAACCTGTCGCGGATCTACAAGAAGCTCGGCGTCCGTTCCCGCGTCGAGCTGTCCGGCAAGCTCGATCGCTGATCCGCGGACTACTGCCGCGTCACGGGCACGACCGCGATCCGCCGCTCGGTGGCGGCGGGGGTGTAGAGCAGGAAGAGCTGCACGTAGCGCTTCCCGAAGATCGAGCTCACGCTCATGTGAAAGCGCGTGCGGCCTTTGCCTTCGACGGCGCTCCCGAGGAACGGATCCTCGAGCGCCTTGTGGTCGGACGAGATGGCGATGATGGTGGCGTTCCGCAGCGGGCGGTCGGTGTGCCAGCTCACCGCGATCTTCTTCCCGCGGCGGACCGCTGTGAGGCCGAGGAAGCGCGGGAGTCGCGGGACGCGCAGCTTGGCGGTGACGGACCTGCGAGGGACGGTGCGCGCGCCGGGTGCACCGGCGAGCACCTCGACCGGCACGGAGTCCGGGCGCCGGAGCATGATCGGGTCGAAGTCGGGCACGATCTTCAGGCGGCCCGAGCCGGCGGCCCGCAGCGAGCGCCGGCCGCTGATGCCGTCCGGGACCGTGGCGCGCACGTCACACGCGGCCGAGCAATGGAACGGAATCGCGAGGCCGTGCGGGATCTGCACGACGCGGCCGATCTCGACTGCCGGCGCCGGGGGCTCCGGCGCCGGGGGAGCGCCCTCGATCGCGAGGTGCAGGCGGTAGTCCCCTCCGGTCGAGACATCCGACCAGGCGATCGCGGGCCGGCCGTCCGCGAGGATCACGGGCGTGACGGAGTCCGCGTCGCGCAGCGGGCCGCTCAGCGCCTGGACGCCGCCTGGGAACGTCGCGATCGTGGCCGCGGTCCAGGTCAGCCCCGCCAGCGTCTGGGCGGGCGCCCACGTGAACACCGGTCGGCCGTCGGCGGCGAACGCGGCCCGCGGACCGCGCCCGCCGTCCTCAGCCGGAGCGCCGCCGTCGAAGTCCGCGAGCTCTTGCGCATACGGGTGCAACGGCCTCGCGCCGACGCGCTCCGGCTGGTCGAACGGCCCCGGACCGTCGCGGCGGATCGCCCACGCCTGGACGTCTGACAGATCCTCCCACGCGATGATCGCGGCTCCGTCCGGCCGCAGCGCCACCGTCGGGGAGCCACCGAGCAGGGTCTCGGTGAAGCCGAGGGCGGCCACTTTGGTGAAGGCCCCGCCGGGCGCGCGCTCCAGCACGGGTGACTCGTCCCCCTCGTGGACGACCGCGAGTGCGCGGCCGTCCGGGGCGACGGTGACGGAGAACTCGTGGAAGATGAGCTGCTCGGACAGGCGCTGCGCCGGACCGAACGGCGCTCCCGGCGCGGCCACGGCGCTGAAGAGCCGCTCACGCAGGAAGCTCTTGTCGCCGTCGGCGTTCCAGAGCGCGGTGACGGTGCCATCGTCCTGCACGCCGAGGGCGACGTGCGGCGCCGCCAGGCTGTACCTCTTCAGCGGCTGCAACTCGATCGGCTTGGCGAACGCCTCGCCCGCCGGACGGCGCGCGACCAACAGGCGCGCGGCGCTGCCCGAGTCCAGCAGTGTGGTGTCGGTCCAGGCGACCACCGCGTCGCCGCGGGCCGAGATGGCCGCGGCGGGGTCGTCGACGGAGTGGCCGTCGGCCTCGGCGAGCGTCTGCGTGGGTCCCCAAGCGCCCGTGGCATCGCGGACCGCGAAGGCGATGCCGTCGTACGTCTTCTCGACGACGATCGCGACGCCGCTCGGCTGCGCCATCGCCAGCGGGCAGTGGCCGTATCCGTCGCCCAGCGCGACGTGCACCGGCGCGCTGAAGCCGGACGCGGTCGCCTGCAAGAAGTCCGCGCCTCCCGGAGCCCAGCGCACCACTTCGCCGGGCGCGCCGGTCGCTCGCAGGCACCGTGCGGGATCCGTGACCGTGAGCGGCGCCAGCTCGCCGAACGGCGCGGCCGACGCGGCGGCCGGGGTCGCGGCGAAGAGGGCGAGCAGAGCGAGCGCGAGGCGGTACATGGACCGACTCTCCGCGAGCGCCTGGGTCCCCGCAATCGGGGAGCTACCCCGAACTTTTTGGAGCTGGTCGAAGGGGTGGGCAGGAAAACCTTCCTCTGAGTCAAGTTTCCCTTGCCACCCCCCCGGGGCGCGGTTCGAAATCCTGGCGACTCGCCGGTCAGAGCGCCTTGAAATACCGCGCCATCGGCATCAGCGAGTACCCGACGCGCTCGTAGAGGCGACGCGCGGCGGCGTGGCCGGCATCGCCACCCGTTCCGATCATCGCGACCCGCATACCGGCCGCACGCAGCCATTCCGTCGCATGCTCGGTGAGCGCTCGGCCGATGCCGTGCGCTTGCTCGGCGGGGTCGACGGCGAGCATCGTGATCTCGCCCAAACCGCGAGCGGGGTCCACGATCGCGGCCACGACGAAGCCGCGGATCTCGGCGCCGCGCTCGGCGACCCAGGCGTGCTTGGAGCGATCGGAGACCGTGTCGACGACCGACTGCGCCTGGTACACCCGCCAATCGTCTCCGTGGAGTCGACGAGCGAGCTCATCGCCGAGCAGCGACTCCATCGACAGATAGTTCGGCGCCCACGCTCGGAGCGACAGCGCGACCACCGCGTCGAGATCCGCCGGCGCGAACGCTCGGATCGTCGTCTCTCTTTCGGACACACAGCGAAGTGTGCTGTCTTGGAGGAACACGCGTACCCGCATGATCCGCCGACGTACTCGAGCACGTGCGATCGCGATCGCACTTTCGGCCAGCCTGGGCGCGCTTCGCCGCGAAGTCCCGAGACTCCGCTCAGGGCGCCGGCGCAAAAGGTCGGGGACGGGCCCTGATTGTGCGCTCGTGCGTGACCACGTTGACTCGCGGCCCATGCACAAACTCACACGTCGGGCCCTCGCCGTAACGCTCGGAGTCGTTGCCGTCGCGCTGGTCGTGCTCGCTCCACAAGCCTCGGCGAACCAGCGACTCGGCTCCGACACCCAGGCGTGCAACTACGACGGTCGGTTCTTCTACGCCTGTCATCTCATGACGACGAAGAGCCTCTTCTCGTGGGACGACGACGCTGTGCTGCACCTGAACATGCCCGAGCAGTACGCCCGCGAGGTCATGGCCGGAGGGGCCAATTGCTGGGTCGACTTCCGGGCCTCGCTGTGGGGCAACGACGGCGGCAACGGCATCGACTCCGAGGACGACTTCATCACGAATCTGCAACTCGATCCGGGCTGGCCGCGGGCCGACTGGTCCGGGCTCGAGGCGCATCTCAGCGTCCACGGCGTGCCCGAGTACAGACTCAACGAGGATGACGACGACGGCGAGGACGAGCTCTACGTCCGCATCTCGTACGTCGACTGCAACACCGGGTTCATGCGCACGTTCCAGACGGACAACGAGGTGGGCCGGATCACCCGCCATAACTAGGCGCAAACTTGGACGGGTCGTGCACTCGGTCCTCGCACGGCGCATCATGGGGCGTGACTGCGGGAAGTCACGGACCCGGTCGGTGGTTAGACGCGGATAGCAGCCGCGGCGGAGCGTCATAGCGTCAGGCTCATCACTATCGCAAGGAGCCGAGCATGAGCACCATCCTGATCGGCGTCGACGAGTCAGAGCGCTCCGAGGACGCGGTCGCCTTCGCGCGCCGCCTGGCCGACGTGGCCGCTGCCCACGTCATCGTCGCCAACGCCTACCCCTACTCCGACATCCCTTCTCGCGGGGCGAACTCCGCCTACCGGGACGCGCTGCGCGACGACGCGCTCGCAACCGTCCGTCGCATGCGCGACCTGCTCGACCGCGTCGCCGACGATGACACCCAGATCGCCGTCCGAGCCGAAATCTCGCCGGCCAAGGCGCTGCATCAGCTGGCGCACGCCGAGCAGGCGGCCCTCGTGGTCGTGGGCTCGTCGCACACCGGCCGGGCCGGGCGCGTCGTGCCCGGCAGCACGGCCGAGCGGCTTCTCCACGGCTCACCGTGCTCGGTCGCGGTCGTCCCCAAGGACTACCGCAACCACCCCGACGACCCGATCCGCCGGATCGGCGTGGCGTACGTCGACACCGACGAGGGACGCGCCGCGCTGAGCGCGGCCACCGCACTCGCGCGCGCTCTTCGCGCGGAGCTCGTCGTGATCGGCATCCTCTCGACAGAGTCCATCGTCATGCCGCCGTACATCGGCTCTCCGGGCCCTGCGTCGCTGCGGGTCGACCTCGAGCGCTACGTCGAGGAGCAGGTGCATCAGGCCGTCGACACGGTGCCCGACGACGTCGCCGCCACCGGGTTCAGGGCGACGGGTGACACCGCCGACCTCCTCGTCGCACGGAGCAACGAGCTGGACCTCCTGGTCATGGGCTCGCGCGGCTACGGCCCACTGCACGCGGTCCTCGCCGGCGGCGTCAGCGGGCGTGTGCTCCGCGACGCGCACTGCCCGGTGATCGTCGTGCCGCGGGGCATCGAGGCGCCACTCGACGTCCTCTTCGGCGACACCACCGCGACGGCGGCGTGACATGCCCACGGCCACGCATGCAGCGTCCGGCGTGGCCCTGCGCGACGGTTCGACCGTCCGTGTCCGGCCCGTGGCGGCGACCGACGTCGCACAGTTGCGGGCCTTGCTGGCCTCGCTGTCAAGCCAGTCGCTCTGGCTGCGGTTCTACACGACCGACGTGAACCTGGACCTGAGGGCCCGCGCGGCGGCGACCCGCGGGTTCGGGGTCGTCGCCACGGCCGGCACGCCGGAGCGGATCGTCGGCCACGCCGGGTTCGTCGAGACCGGCCCGGGCACGGCGGAGATCGCGTTCGAGGTCGCCACGGAGTGGCAGGGGCTGGGCGTGGGAACGATCCTGCTCGCGCACCTCGCCGGCCTCGCCCCGGCTGCGGGCATCCACACGTTCACGGCCGTGGTGCATCCCACGAACCACCGCATGGCGCACCTGCTGCAGGCTTCCGGAATCCCGCTCGAGGTCACCGCCTGGCCCGGTCAGCTCCTGTTCGAGCTTCGACCCGAGAGCGGACCGTTTGAGCGCGTGGGAAAGTACGGATCGGGTCGGCGGCCTGCTCCGGATCGTGTGCGACCCGCTGCGGCGTAGGGTTGTGACATGTCCAGTCACGCCACCGAGAACCCCGCGGCCGAGCGGGTCGACCCCGCGCACGTGACGATCGTCATCGCCGACGACCACACCGTCGTCCGGCAGGGACTCCGGCTCCTGATCGAGAACGAGGACGGGCTCCAGGTCGTCGCGGAGGCCGGCACCGTTCCGGACGCCGAGCGCTTGACGCGTGCCCATCGGCCGACGGTGCTGATCCTGGACTTGAACATGCCCGGGGGCTCGAGCCTGGACGCGATCCCGCGCCTGCGCGAGCACGTCCCGGAGACCGCGATCGTCATCCTGACGATGCAGGACGACCCCGCCTTCGCGCGGCGCGCGCTCCAGACCGGCGCTCGCGGCTTCGTGCTCAAGGAGGCTGCCGACGAAGAGCTGCTCGAGGCGATCCGGCTCGCCGCCGCCGGCGACACGTACCTCAACCCGCGCCTGGGCGCGCGCATGGCCGCCACGCCCGACACGCCCCTCGGCCCGCCGGACGACCTGTCCGCGCGCGAGCTGCAGGTGCTCAAACTGATCGCTCTCGGCTACACGAACAGTGAGATCGGGGAGCAGCTGTTCCTCTCCACGCGCACGGTGGAGACCCACCGCGCGCACATCCAGCAGAAGATCTGCCGGACGACGCGCGCGGAGCTCGTCCGCTACGCGCTCGACCACAAGCTGATCTGCACCTGACGCCGCGGTACTCGGCGGCGGCGTTGACCACGGCGCGCAACGCACGAAACGTCGTCCATCACGGATTCCTGAGGATTGGTAGAGGCTCGGCCTATGGGCTAGCGTTGGGGAGTGAACGCCATCAAGCTGCTGAACTCGGTCGCGGTGACGGCGCTGGGGCTGGAGCGGCGGGTCGACGGGCTCTACCGCGGCCCGGTCGATCGGGTCTTTCGCGAGCCCCTGTTCTCACTTGCTCAGATTGTGCTGAACGCGCAGCGCGAGCACGACGAGTCCCTGGGGATCGCGGAGGAGCGCGAGCAGCCCGACGAAGTGGCGGACACGCAGAAGGTGATCGACACGATGGCCGCCTTCCTGCACCGGACGTGGGCGCCCGGGCACGCGGAGCGCGCCGGGAACACGAAGACCTACGGCGTGGTGCGGGGCGAGTTCCGAGTCTTCGACGACATCCCGGAGCGGCTTCGGCGAGGCCTCTTCGCCCACCCGCGCTCCTTCCTCGCGTGGGTGCGGTTCGCGGGGCCGGGTCCGCTCGCGCCGGCCGACGTCGACGACAACGGCATCCTCAGCTTCGCGATCAAGGTGATGGGGGTTGCGGGACCCAAGCTCGGCGACGAGCTCTACACTCAGGATTTCCTCGGTATAAGCTCGCCGACGTTCACGACGCCGAACGTGCACGCGAACGTCCGGCTCCAGGAGCATGTGCTCGACGGGACGCCGCTGTTCTACTTCCTCGACCCGCGCGACTCGCATCTGCTCGACCTCGTGATGCAGGGCTTGTACGCCCGGACCCAGACCAGCCCGCTGGAGGTTCCGTACTGGAGCTGCGTGCCGTACCTGCTCGGTGAGGGACAGGCGATGCAGTATTCGCTGCGCCCGCGCTCGAAACGGACCACCCGCGTGCCGCTGTTCCCGTCCGACAACTACCTGCGCGAGACGATGGCCGAGACGCTCGACAGCCGCGAGGTCGTCTTCGACCTCTACGTCCAGCTCCAGACGGACGCGGATCGCATGCCGGTGGAGAACGCGTCCGTGCGCTGGTCGGAGCGGCTCTCCGAGCCGGTGCCCGTCGCGGAGCTGCGCCTGCCGATCCAGCGGTTCGACTCACCTGAGCAGCTGGCGTTCGCCGGCAACCTCAGCTTCAACCCGTGGCACGCGCTGCCGGAGCATCGCCCGCTCGGCAACCAGAACCGGGCACGGAAGGCGATCTACGAGACCCTGGCGCGCGTGCGGCAGGAGATGAACGCCCAGCCGCACATCGAGCCGACGGGCGACGAGCGCTTCCCGGGGTCGGAGCCGATCGACCGCGTGTGGTCGCCCGAGCGTCCACGCAGCCAGAACGGCACGCCGAGCCCGCCGCTGGCGGAGCGCCGACGCTAGACGCCGACGGCCGGGCGCGGCCGGGCCGCGCGGGCGGGAACGACGCGCGCGATCTCGGCGGCCAGGAGGTCCGGCCGCTCGAGGCTGACGAAGTGCCCGACGCCGGGCAGCCGGCGCCAGTCGAGAGGCCGTCCCGCGTCGCGCTCGCTCTTGCGCGCGACCGCCTCGGGCAGCGCCTCGTCCTTCTCGCCCCAGACGACCGTGACCGGAACCTGGATCGGGCGGTCGTAGAGCGAGTACAGCCGCGCGTGGCTCCATGGGAGCGCGAGCGTCCGGACCATGTCCCGGTAGTAGGTGATCGGCGGGCGTGTGTCATCGGCGCTGCGGAAGCGCGCCACGAGCTCGTCGACGACGCCTCGGTCCATCGTCCCGGGCTTCCCCTCTCGCAGCGTGAACGAGAGCCGGAGCAGCAGCCGCCCGACCGGTGTGGCGATCAGCGTCTCGGGGACCCACGGGATCTCGAAGAACGGAACCCACGGGATGCGGAACGGCTGGAGATGATCCACCTGGAACACCGCCCGCACGAGCGTGCGCGGGTGGGTGCAATTGACGATGACGACGTGGCTGACGAGCTCGCTGTAGCGGTGCGCGAAGATCCACGCCAGCGCGCCGCCCCAGTCGTGCCCGACGAGCACGGGGCGCTTCAATCCGAGCTCCCGGATGAGCGCGGCCACGTCGTCGGTGAGCGTCCAGACGTCGTATCCGCTGCGCGGGCGCTCCGTCTCACCGTACCCGCGCAGATCCGGGACGCACACCCGCCGGCCGGGCAGCTCGCGCATGACCTCGCGGAAGCTCATCCAGCCCTCGGGGAAGCCGTGCAGGCAGAGGACACCGGGGTCGTTCGCGCGGCCGCTGACGGCGACGTGGAAGTCGATGCCATTGGCCGGGACCGTTCTGTGCCGGATCTGCACCGCCATGCGCCGACGCTACCCGACTCCCACGCGCACGTCGAAGACGTCGAACGTCACCGGCAGCGGCCGCGACGCGACCAGGCGCGGCGCCAGCAGGCGCAGGTCCGGCCGCCCGAGGGCTCCGGCGAGCATCCGGCCGCCCAGCAGCCGCGCCAGCCCGGCGCCGGGGCAGCCTTGGCGCCCATGGCTGAAGTGGTTGAACATCCAGTCCTCTCTGGCGTCACCGTCGGTCCACGCCTCGGGCGAGAAGCGATCCGCCATCGCCCGCTCCGGATCGCGGTGGTTGAAGGTGTTGGAGATCAGCACCTGCGTGCCGGCCGGCACGCGGCCGCCGCCGAGGTCGACGTCGGTCAGCGTCACCCGCCCGAGGATCGGGGTCGTCGGCCAGAGCCGCATCGTGTCGTCCAGGCACGCCTCGACGAAGCGCAGCTCGCCGCCCCGCGCGACCTCGCGCCGCGCCTTCGCGGCGATGCGGGTGTGGCTCGCCAGCAGCGCCAGCGCCCGCAGCGAGTTCATCGCGAGCGTGTCGCTCATCGCGAACAGCCAATGTGGGAGCTGTCCGACCGTGTCGGTGCCGGCACCCGACGGGGCCTGCGCGAAGAAGGACACCAGGCTGCCCGGCTCGGCCGCCTCGGCATACGTCCGCAACCGCGCCATCAGCTCCAGCAGCGGCTCGCTCGGCGGCGCCGAAGCGGGCAGGCCGTTCGCCTCACCCATCAGCCGTGCCAGCAGCTGCGACACATAGTCGTCGTGTCGCGCGGCGTCGCCGAGGATGACCCTGCGCGCGACACGCCGGTGGCCCGCGTGCCACTCGTCCCACCCCAACTCACCCCCGGACGCGTCGAGAAGCGCCCGCACCTCCTCGTCGGCGACCGCCGCGAATCGCTCCGCCGAGCCCGCCCCGAGGACCGTCTCGGTGAACCGCCGGCGGTCCGCCCACGCCTCCCCGCGCGAGATCGTCAGCGCGTCGGGTTGGAAATGCTCCATCCCGCGGCGCTTGGCCGGCGGGTCGGGGGCGAAGGGCTCGGGGGAGCCTTCGAGCACCGTTCGCACGTCATCCGCGGCGAACACGAGCACGGCCGGATCGCGCAGCGCTCGCAGTCGGACGGGCCGCGCGGCGGCAGCGTCGCGCAGGCGGCCGATCAGCCCGATCGCGAGCCGGTTGACGTCCGCCCGCTTGGCGACCGCGGTCACCGTCCGGCGTGGCGTGAACAGCCCCTGGAGCGCGTTGGGAACCAGGACGACCGCGTTGAACGCCAGCTGCTCGGCGAGCGACGCCTCGGTCAGCGCCTCGTCCACGGCGCGAACGCGTTCTGCACGCCCTCCAGCGCCGGCGCCAGCGCCGGGTGATGGCGCAGCAGTACGTCCACCATCGTGCTGCGATCGATCCATTGGAGACCCTCGGGGGTGTAGACGTCCGGCGTGTAGTCGTCGGTGAAGAAGCGGTCGCTGCGCAGGCGCCGCGAGGCCATCAGGATGAAGATCCGGAACGCGGTGTCGCTGAAGCCGAAGCCCGGCGGCACGGGCTCGCCGAGCAGGCCGACCTGGAGGTCGACCGCGTCGATGTCACCTTCGTAGAGCTCCTCGATCTGTTTCGCCCACAACGGGTTGGCGGTGAGCTGCGAGAACCGTGTCAGGCGCGGCTTGCGCAGCCGCTCGCGGAAGTCGTTGTAGCGGCGGACGCCGCGCTCGCGGTCGCGCAGGACGTCGCGGGTGGCGAGGTCCACCCGCTCGCCGCTGACCAGCGTGAGGTCCTGCAGCGCCCGCGGATGGTTGTGCAGCGTGATCGCCCCGGGGTTGGCGACACCGAACGAGTACAGAAGGTCGTCCCAGCCCCAGCGGTCGACCGCCGCGCGCGTCTGATGGCCGTGGATCTCCGTGAACTCGGCCCGCTCGATCAGCGCGTCGCTGCGATGGTCGCGGATCTCGTAGTCGTCCGGGACCAGGGGATGCAGGCGGTAGACCGAGACGAACTCCTCGGTGATCGCGTACGGCGCGTGCCCCTGGGACTGCTCGGAGCCCACGATGCCACTGATCATCTCGGTGCCGACGTGACCGAACGTCTCCGACACCCACTTGGGCAGGATCCCGTACCAGTTGGCGTGCATCGCCCGCGCCAGCGCAGGGGTGTTGAGGATGCCGGGCGTCCACTCGATCGTGTGGATCTTGGCCATCAGCGCGGCGTTGACCAGCCGCGCGGTGAGGAACAGGCGCTCGTCGTCCCACCGCGGGTACGAGCCCTTGAGGTGGTCGCAGATCGCGTTGTGCTCGCGCACGAAGAGCGTGTGCAGAAGCGAGAGCCCGAGCCAGTAGTTGCGGTTGAAGCCGGTCAGGTCCACCCCGGTCAGCGCGGCGTCCTCGGGGAGCTTGTCCCCGTCCAGAAGCAGCTTGCCGTCCTCGCCGGTGCGCAGCGAGCGACAGCGCTCCTCGGACGACCCGTAGATCTGTGACCCGTCCCACCAGTGCGTGACGGTGTTGATGTACGTCGGCGGCTCGGTGTCGCCGGGCGCGTGGGTCCGGTCCGGGCTGGTCCGCGGGACCCGCATCCGCTTGTCGGGCCACGTGTCGCCGCGCGCGAGCGGGACGTCGAGGTACTCGGTCGCGGAGTTGTCGCCGTGCCCGAACCAGTCGTGGGTCTGGAACTGGATCCAGCACGCGGCGAGCACGTTGAGCGTCGTCGCCGGGATGAACGTGTCGCGCGTGAAGAGCTGCAGGCTGACCTCGCGCGGGCTCGGTGCCATCAGCCGCGGCGGCTTCTCCGGAGCGGTCGCGTCGAGCGGCGCGTTGCGGCCGAAGCGGGTCCCGACCATGCCCATGTCGGGGTCCTTCGCGTCCTGCAGCGAGCCGTCGTAGGTGCGGTACTTCGGCAGCAGCGAAGGATCGACCGGGAGATCGGCGTCGGGATCGCCCGTGTCATAGAGGTTGAACTCGCGCAGGTCGTCGCGCAGCGCCCGCAGGTTCAGGAGCGCCGCCGGCAGGGGGAGCTGATACCAGGGGACGACGCGGTTGACCTGCCGGAAGACGGTGGAGTTGACGTGGCCGAAGCCCCACTCGAGCGGGCGCAGCGCGCTCGAGGTGGCGCGCGCGAGCGCGCTCACGAGCGTTGCTCCAGCGCGAAGTTGACCGTCTTCATGCCGTCCCAGTAGACGATCCCCAGCCAGACCCCGGGCGCGACCTCGCGGATCTCGTCCCGGATCGGTCGGAACCCGGGCGTGCTGCGCGAGTAGTCGAGGATGATCGCCTCGCGCTGGTCGAGCCAGCTGTCCTGGCGATAGACCTTCGCGGGGATCAGCGGCACGCCGAGCGGGCCGATCCGGTTGCGCAGCGACCCCCCGTCGGGCGCGAAGGTCTTGCCGATCCAGCCCAACCGCGCCACCGCCACGAGCGGAGGTGCGATCGGCGTGCCCGGCAGCGCGATCGCCGTGCCGTGCGTCACGCCCTTCGGGATGTCTCCGGCGACCGCGGCGCGGAACACGTCGTCGAGCTCGGGCTGTGACATCCGCACCATCTCGGCCACCGTGACCGCTGTCGCCGTCGTCATGACGCGCTCCGTTCGCTCAGACGCCCGAGATACCGCGTCGCGCGGACCCCGGGCAGGAAGAAGTAGCCGCCGCCGACGGTCTTGACGAACGACGGGAGGTCCATCACCCGCTTGCGCACCGGCTCAGCCTGGATCGTCATCGTGCGCCCGGGCGGCCCGAGCAGCGGGTCGGCGTCGTCGCGCAGGCCGGCGAACTTCGGGCTGTTCACCCACGTGTGCTGGATGAACTCGAACTGTCGTTGGATGTTGCCGCACAGGCAGAGGAAGTGCAGCCCGCGCGAGCCCTCCGCTCCGCCGTTGATCGCGGCGTCGCGTGACATCTCGGTGCCGTACCGCCGTCCGCGGCGCAGCAGCCGGTGGTGCTTGTCGATGCCGATCGAGTGTTCGGTCCCCGGGTGCGGGTCCAGCATGTCGCGCGGGTGGGCGCGGCGGACGTGGGCGCCGAGTGGGCAGCGCAGGCCGTCCGGGTCCAGCCGGTGATAGCGGAAGGCATTGAGATCGCCGAGCTCGGGCGGCGGATGGTCCGGCGCGAGCACCAGCGGCGCGCCGTCGGGCCAGCGGCCGACCATCCGGGAAGCGAGCTCGATCGCGTCCCCGTCGGCGGCGCCTTCGACGAAGGACCAGAACGCGGGCACGTCCTGCTCGAGCTGGCGGAAGACGAGATAGCTGCCGTTGGCTCCCAGGTCCGCCCCACCCGAGCCTTCGGGGTCGGGCGGGAGGATGCGGTCGCGATCGTCGCGCGCGGGCAGCAGCGGACGGCCGGTCAGCTGCCCGTACTGGTTCGGATAGCCGAGCACGAACTCGCCCGCCTTGACGACGTCGTCCGGGCGCCCGTCACGCATGCCCTCGATCACGGGCTGCGAGATCCCGTCGGCGAACCCGAAGTGGTCGCGGTCCCCGGGCGTGGTGTCGAGCTCCGCCGTGACCGACACGCCGGACGAGGCGTCGCCGACCAGGTCCCGCTGGATCGCGTCGAGCTCGGTCCCGTCGCCGGCGTAGAGCAGCAGCGCCAGGTGCACGGCGGGTCCGTTCGGCCCGCCCCACGCCCAGTACTCCGGCGCTCCGTCCCCGATGTCACCCAGCGCGCGGCTGCGGTGCTCGCTGACGATCCCTTCGCGGAACTGCGCGGAGAAGCCGTCGAGCGCCTCCCTCGGGAGGCCGAGCGCCAGGAGCCCCGGCGCGGTGAGCGCGACGTTGACCGTGGGTCCGGCCGTGCGCCCGCGGGCGGTCGTCAGCTCGCCCGCCAGACGTTCGAGCCAGGGCCCGGCCGCACCGGCGTCGGTGACCGAGAGCAGGACGAACCGCGCGGCCGGAAGGTGTCCGTAGCCGCTGGCCAGCAGCCCCTGCATGTCGTCGCGGTTCAGATCCGCAGCAGCCATTCGCGCGCCTGCTCCCTTGTCATCTCGCCGTAGAGGCCCGCCCGGATCTCCGCGTTGGTCTCGATGTTCAGCGCGGTCAGGTCGGGGTAGGCGGCGAACCAGACCTGCGTCGGGATCTGGTGGCAGCGCAGGTAGTCCTTGAACTCCTGCTCGCGCTTCGCGCCGCCGAAGAAGAGCCAGCTGGTCTTCGGCCATCCGTACCCGTTGCTGAAGACCGCGTTCAGGCCCCACCAGACCTTGTCGATGAAGTCGTCGTTGTAGCTCTCGACGCTGCCGTCGTAGTTGCTCGTGAAGATCATCCGCCGGCCCTCGTCGAGGGTCACCCAGCGCGCGAAGTGGATGGTCTTGACCCCGGCCAGGTTGGCGTGGTCGAAGATCGTCTTGGCGCCGAAGTCCAAGCCGCGGGTGACGACGCCGATCGTCGCCCGCCGCACCAGCCCGGTCTTGACCGCGCCGATCGCGCTGAACTGGTTGACCGCGGTCCGGTCCTCGGCCTTGGCGAGCTCGCGCACGTGCGCTGCCGTCGGCCGGATGTGCGGCGCCTTGTCGCCGAGCTCCTGCAGACGCAGGAGCAGCGCGAAGACCGGCACCGCCGGCACCAGCACGGGCGAGAGCGCGGCGGCGGTCAGCGGCAGCTTCGCCAGGCCGGCGTAGTGCAACGCGCGCTGGGTGAACCCGGGAGACGGCCGCCGCCGGCGCGCCCACGCCAGCTCGGGCGTGATCGCGACGTAGTCCTGGATCGCCGCGCGAACGTCCTCCGGAACCCTGTGGCGCCAGTCGCCGTGCTCGTCCAGGAACGTCTCCAGCGCGCGGTGCAGGGACTCCTCGGCGAGGATCTGCCACACCGAGCGGCCGACCGTGTTGACGTAGGCGGCGGCCGGCGTCACCCGGTGGGCGAGCAGGAACTCCAGGCGCGCCTCACGTGACCGGCGCCGGCGCGGATAGCCGGCGCACGCGCCGAGGATCCGGTCCAGTCCAGGAGCGCTCTCCACGAGCTCGCGCAGGTGGCGCTCATCCGGCGCGTCCTCGTCCAGCGGCGCGTCGATGTCGGCCATGTAGACGAGGTGGGGCTCGATCGCCCCGCCGTCCAGGTCCGTCGTCGCCTCCAGCAGCACGAAGCGGGCGAAGTGGGTGCCGGGCAGGCGGCCGAGTGGCACGACCTCGTTGCCCGCGGGATCGCCGGCCATCGATCGCAGCAGCTCGCGCAGGCGGTCCAGAGCGGACGCGTCGACGTCGGCGACGACGGTGACGGCCACCTGGCGCGTCGGTTGCTCGCGCGTCACGGGCTGGTTCTCGGTCTTCGTCTCGGCGGTTCGCCTGGCGGCGCGGGTCGTGCGCGCCGGTGGTTCGAGTGTCGTCGCTTTGGGCACGGGGTCAGCCTCCTGAGGCGAATCTAGCCGCAGGTCGCTTCCATGGCGAGCCGGGCGTGTGGGAGCATCGCCGCGATGGCACACAAGCGGCTTGCCGCCGCCCGGTCAACACTGGGCAGCGCCTATGACATCGTCATCGTCGGCTCCGGCTACGGCGGGGCGGTGACCGCGGCCAGGCTCGGCTGCGCGAACCAGCGCGACGGCCGAGGCCTGAGGATCGCGGTCCTCGAACGCGGCGCGGAGCGCCGTCCCGTGCAGGCCCCGGAGAACCAGGCCGCGTTGCTCGAGCAGCTGCGCACCGACGAGAACCCACTCGGCTTCTACGACATCCGGCGGTTCGACACCGTCGACGTGATCCAGGGCTGCGCGCTCGGCGGTACCTCGCTGAACAACATGAACGTGGCGATCGTGCCCGATCGAGAGGTGTTCCAGGAGTCCTGGCCGGCCGCGATCCGCGACGACGAGGCCCTGGACGAGTACTACGCGCGGGCCCGGCGGATGCTCGACCCGGTGCCGTGGCGGGACGGACGGGCGCTGCGCAAGACCGCGGTGTTCGACGCGATCGCCGACCGCGCCGGAACCGCCGGGGAGACGCTGGAGATCGCGGTCAGCGCGGAGGACCGCGTCACCCGCTACGGCGTCGAGCGCCACGCCTGCGTGAACTGCGGCGACTGCTGCATGGGCTGCAGCTACGGCGCCAAGAACTCGCTGCCCACCAACTACCTCCCGATGGCGCGCCATTTCGGCGTCGAGCTGTTCACGGGCGTCGAGGTCGATCGCGTCGAGGCGGACGCCGAGGAGGGCTACCGCCTCGTCTGCCGCGTCCGCAGCGGGGCGACCGGGACGAGCGAGCGCCGCCGCACGATCACCGCGCGCCGCGTGGTCCTCTCGGCCGGGTCTCTGGGGAGCACCGGCATCCTGCTGCGGTCACGGTCCGCGGGCTTGTCGCTCTCCGAACGGCTCGGGCACCAGTTCAGCGGGAACGGCGACAACTTCAGCTTCGCGTACAACACCGACGAACGGACGGACGCCCAGGGGTTCGGGCGCGAGACCGGCGCGCGGAGCGCGGTGGTCGCCGGCCCGAGCATCACGTCGATGATGCGCTTCGGAGGCGAGGAGCTGCGCAGCCGGTTCGCGGTGCAGGATCTGACGGCGCCGCGGTCGCTCGTGGACGTCTTCCGGCTCGGGTTCATCGGCCTCGACCTGCTCGAGCGCGACGGGCTCGCTCCCGACGCGCTCGGACGGCGGGCGCGTGACTTGCGGTTCAACACCGGCGGTGCCATGAACCATTCGCTGGGCTTCCTGCTCATGGGCCATGACCGGTCCGACGGGCGGATCGTGCTCGGCGACGACGGCGAGGTGCGGATCGACTGGCCGACCGCCCCGGACGACCGCATCTACACCGAGATGGACGACCTGCTGGAGCCCGCGGTCGAGGCGCTCGGCGGCTCCTACCTGCGCAACCCGGTGTGGAGCAGCCGCTGGCTGGGGAACAACCTGATCACGGCGCATCCGCTCGGCGGCTGCGCGACGGCCGACGACGCCGGCACAGGCGTCGTGGACGACGCCGGGCGCGTCTTCGACGGCCAGGGCGCGGTGCACCCCGGGCTGTACGTGATCGACGGGGCGGTCATCCCTCGGGCGCTCGGTGTCAATCCGTTCCTGACGATCTCGATGTTCGCGGAGCGCGCGGCCGAGCACCTCCGGCGCGAGCTGGAGCTGCCGGCGTATGACGTCGCGCTCGAGGGCGACGACCGGCTGCCGGGGGGCGCGGTCACCCGCTCGCCGAGCCCACCGGCGCCGCGGCCCGTCACGCTGCCGCGGCGCGACCACGCCGCCGCGCGCCACCTCGCGAGGCTGCGGGTGCTCGCCGCCGACGACGGGGCCGCCGCCCAGGACCAGACGCTGGCATGGATCGGCGAGCTCGGCGCGGGCCACGACGCGGATGCGCTGGCCGAGCTGTTCGCGCTGGGCGCGGCGCCGAGTGACACCGCGGGCGAGCGGAGGTTCGTGACCACGGTCGTGGGCCCGCTCGTCGACACCCCGGTGGGCTGGCTGTCACGGGTTCCGTCCGGCCCCGCGCGGGCGCTCGTCGCCGGGCGCTTGAAGGAGGAGCTGGCCGAGTTGGTGCCCGGCACGATGCTGGGACGCATGCTGCTCCCGCTGCCGCTCGCGGGCAACCTCACCGTGGGCTATTTCACGCTGCGACGCTCCACGGATCGCCGTCCTCGACACCGGCGATGAACCGGCGCGCGTCCTCGCGACCGAGTTCGATCAGGCGGTCGGCGAACACGCGCTCGAAGAACAGGAAGCTCAGCAGGTCGCCGCGCGTCGCGTTGCGTCCGGCCGAGACGAGGCGGCCGAGTGACGCGAGGTCGCGGGACTCGGGATCCATCACGGACCCGACGCCCGAGAAGCACTCCTCGTAGACCTTCTGCGCGATCTCACCGATCGCCAGCCGACCCTTCGGGGCGACGAGGATGTACGGGATCACGTCCTGACCCGCCGTCTGGTTGCGGGCGGCGAGCGTCGCGACGTCCTGGAGGAGCTGGTCGGTGAGCAGCGGCTGCATGAACTGGGCGACGCCGTCGAACACGTCCGGCTCGCGCCTGGGGTCCGCGTCCGGATCGACGCTCGAGTTCAGCGCCGCCACCACGACGCGCCGCGCCCCGAGCTTGAGCGCCGGCTTGATCGGCGTGTTCAAGCGCGTGCCGCCGTCCCCGTACCAGCCGTACCCTGGGCCGTCGACATCGACCGCCGGGAAGAAGACCGGGATCGCGGCCGACGCGCGCACGTGGACGGCGTCCAGCGGCGTGGCCTCGTACCGGATCGCGCGCTTGTCGTCGCGCTCGACGCGCAGGCTCGTGTCGTGGCTCTGATGGAACGCGACGCTCTCACCGGTCGCGTACGAGGTCGCCACGACCGCGATGCTCGACAGCTGGTTCGCCTCGACGTTGCGCTGGAGCTGATCGAAGTCGATCTTCTCGCCGATCGTCGCCTTCATCGGCGCGTTGCCGAGCAGGCTCCGCACCGTCCCGCACGGGATCCTCGCCACCTCGCTGATGTAGGTCACCAGGCGCGCGACTTGATCGACCGATACCAGCGGACCGCAGATGTCCGAGTAGCGGACCCCGCGCCAGAGCTCGATGCCACGCTCCATGGCCTCATCCGCGGGCTCATGCATGGTCGACGCGATGAAGGTGCCGTTGAGCGCGCCGATGCTCGTTCCCACGATGATCCCGGGCCGCTCCCCGCGGGCATCGAGGAACGGCAGCAGCTCGCGCAGGACGCCGACCTCGTAGGCGCCGCGGGCGCCGCCACCGGCGAGGACCAGCGCGATCTCCGGATTGGCGGGCGTCATCAGCGGTTCCTCTCACTTCGGAATGTCCCGCCGGCGGGACACGGTCAAGCCGCCGCCGGGAGATCGCACAACAGCGTGTCCACGGCGTCGTCCACGGCCCGCATGAGCAGCTCGGACAGATCGCAGTGCGCGACCGCGGCCGCTTCACGCCAGCGACGCTCGCGCTCAGGGGTGATGCGCACGCTCACGGTGACGTCGGCCTCGAGACCATGCGCTTCGCGCCGCGCGGCCGCCATCTGCCGGCGCAGCTCGGCACGCGACCACCCGAGCGTCTCGCTACGGGCCAGCCACAGGTCCTGCTCGGCTTCGTGGAGCGCCGCGACCTGCGCGTGATGCTGAAGGCTGAGCGCGCGGCGCCGTCGCGAGCTCGGGAAGCGCCGAGCGACCCACGCGTAGTTGCGCAGTGTCTTGTACTCGACGTTGGTCGCTTCGAGCGCCTTCCTGTACCGGTCGCCGTAGGTGTCCTGGCCGAACACGATCCAGTCTCCCAACGCCCACGCGGAGCCGTCCGAGATGCGTGCCAGACGGCAGCCCAGCTCCGCCCATTCCGCGAATGACATGCCGCTGCGCGGCCGCAGCTGGTCGTTCGCCACAGGACATCTCTACCAGTTGCTCGTCGGTCCGGTCAAGCCGTTGTGTCGTGTATTTCTCACCTGCCACAGGCGCTCTCTGACAGTGTCATTAACATCATGCGACACCGAAAAACAGTGAGTCACCGACCCTCGCGCTTTGGAGGTCAACCTTGAGCGTCAGCATCCCGCAGCCGTTCCGTGCGCGGGTCGAAGGACCGATCGGTCCCGTGAGCTTCAGCGGGATTCCCAACAGCTTCTCATTGAAGATCCTGGACCCGATCCCCAAGGTCACCGCCGCGCTTGACGCGTTGACGACGGACTCCAAGGTTCGCATCGACCCGCTCACGACGGACTCGACGGTTCGCATCGACCCGCTCACGACGAACTCCAGCGTGCGCGTCGAGCCGCTCGACATCGGGCTGTCGCTGGACAAGATCCCGGACATCCGCGCCCACCTGCCGGCCCACTTCTCGCTCTGCCTGCGCGTGCTCGGCGTCCCGCTGCTCTCGATCTCACTCGGCGGCGAAGCCCAGGTGATCACCGAGCCGTACCGGCCCGGACCCTGCGAGCGGTGCGGGTGAGAACTGATGGTCGTTCGCTTCCACGGGCCGCCGTCGGCCCTCTCGGCATTGGTCCCGGACGCGGTGCTCGGCGCGCCCGAGGCGCCACTGGCCGCCCGGCTCGCGCCACCCGGCGACGAGCGCGGCGCGACCGCCTTGGAGGACCTGGACGTGCACCACGCGCCGGCCGGACGCGGCGCGCAGTGGCTCTCGCTCTCGCTGCCCGAGGACCTCGCGCCCGGGCTCTATCGGGGCACCGTCCTCGTCGACGGCACCGAGCTCGAGATGACCGTCTCGATCGCCGCCGAGCTCAACGTCCTCGTGTCGCCGCCCTTCATCCAGGCGCGCGCCGCGCCGGGCGCGACGCTGACTGAGACCTTCACGATCGCCAACACCGGGAACGTCCGGTTCGACGTGCCCCGCACGGGCGCGTTCGGCCTCGCCGAGCAGGACAGCCTCGACACCGCGATCGGCATGGCGATGCGCTCGGACGTCGAGGGCGAAGCGCGGCTCGGCCGACTGGCCGACGAGCTCGCGGACCGGCACGGCGGGCTCGTCATCGTCAGCTATGGCGAGGGCCGGGGCGCGCTCGAGCCCGGCGACGCGCGCGACCTGACGGCGAAGTTCAGGCTCCCCACGGAGCTCAAGCCGGGACGGCAGTACTACGGCATGTGGCAGCTGGCGAACGCGAGCAGCCGGATCGAGATCGACACCGAGGAGGCGGCCAAGTGATCGCGCACCTGATCAGACGGTTCACACGTCACGACGAGATCCCGCCGCCGTGCTGGCTGCCGCGAGAGCTCGGACCGCTGCGGACCTGCGCCCGCGCCG
This sequence comes from Solirubrobacter soli DSM 22325, assembly GCF_000423665.1. Taxonomy (GTDB): domain Bacteria; phylum Actinomycetota; class Thermoleophilia; order Solirubrobacterales; family Solirubrobacteraceae; genus Solirubrobacter; species Solirubrobacter soli. Next base: position 182,353 of record NZ_AUIK01000020.1, read on the forward strand.
GCCACAAGGCCACGATCTCGCTCCGCATCGAGAACGCCGACGTCGCGGCGCGCACGTTCACGATCGAGACCAGCGGCGACGACAGCGACACGACAGTGTCATCGGCGTCGGTCCCGATCGAGCCGTATGAGCGCGCGACCGTCACGATCACGGTCGCGCTCCCCTTGAGCGCGCGACCGGGAAGCCGACGCGAGGTCCTCGTGTGGGTGCGTGGATGCCACACGCACGTGCTGCGCTGGACGCTCGAGGTCTCCCGTCACGACTCGCGCTGTGTGAAGCCGGTGGCGGTGCGCGATCACCGTGACTTCACCCATCACTGGTATGACCACTTTTACTGTGAACACCCATGCGGTCTTCCCAGTAACTCGTGAGGAACGTGTCGTGCGGATCAAGTTGCTCACGTAGGGCGAGGAAGTCATCCCAGCGCGGGTACTGGTCCTTGAAGAACTCCCGCCACTTCTCCCCGTCCGCGCCCGCGTAGATGGGCTGGAACTTGCCCCAGTGCAGCCGGAACTTGATGTCGGTCTTGTCGCGGAGGTGCTCCCAGAGCTCTTTGAAGATCCCGCGCTCGGGGGCGCCGTCGTTGAGCGCGAACCAGTAGGCGTTGAACCGGAACGCGCCGTCGCGCCATGGGCAATCGTCCGCCCGCGTCGTGTAGGCGGGGCTGAGCCACGAGTCGCTCGCCTTGGCGGCGTACGCCTCGAACGCGAACAGCCCGGTTCGACGGTAGGCCACGTGCTTGTCGTCGTCGCCGCTGAAGTACGTGCGCAGCTCCCGCATCAGCTTCGTGGCTTCTGAGAGCGGCACGAAGAGCTCGGTGAACGCGGTCGGGATGAAGACGTCGCTGAGCTCGTTGTCCATCGGCAACCCATGCCAGGCGCGATCGGTGAAGGGGCGCGCCGCACCCCTCCCCCGCCGGGGCTTGTCCAGGGGGCAGAACTTGTTCAGCAGCCCCGGGAAGACGTAGGGGATCAGGCGCGGCAAGGGCGCCTTCGTCCAGCGCTCGATGAGCCGGAAGACGGCCAGCGACAGCTTCGCGACCGCCGCGAACAGGATCCCGATCACGATGTCCATCTCACGCAGCTCGGCGTAGACGGCCTTCAGCTTCCATCTCGCCTTGCGGAGGTTGGTCGTGTTGCCGAGCAGCGTCAGCACGAAGCACAGCGCCAGCTGCTGGAGCATCGGTTTGCGGCCGAAGCGCCGGTAGGGGTTGATCTCCGAGTCCGCGAGCGGCGTGTCGAGCATTCGTGCCTGCCACACGACGACCCGTTCCGCCTTGCGCTGGGGCCACCATTCGATCCGCGCGAAGTCGGTCCGCTTCAGGAACTCCTCCAGCGAGAGGCCGCCGCGCTCCCCGAAGAGATCGATCTCGCAGTTCTCGATGGTCGTGACCACCTCCGTCCCGCTGATGTCGAACGTCGGTATGCAGTTGAAGGTGACCTGAGAGACGACACCGAGGAGCCCGAGGTTGCCGAACATGGCCCCGAAGTGCGGGTCCCCCTTCTTGATGTCCAGGATGCGTCCGCCCCCGTCGATGATCCGGACGCCGGCCAGGGTGTCCTCGAACGAGTGCTTGATCGACCCGCCGGCGGACGCCGTGGCCATGAATCCGCTGACCGTCTGGTGGGTGATGCCGCCGACGTCGGCCAAGGTCCAATGGTGCTCCTGGTAGAGCCTGTGGAGCAGGCTCCGCTCGAGGGTGGCACCGCCCTCGCTCGGGTCCTCTCCGAGGTGGATGCCGGCGTCGGCGATGACGACGTGATCGCGCGCCGGGTCCAGCCGGAGCCCCCGGTAGCCGTCGAGCTGGACGCTGATGTCCTCGCCGGGCGGCGGCAGCTGCTCCAGGATCCGGTTGGGATGATCTTCCGAGTGGTTCGCGTAGATCGCGCGCGAGCCCGAATGCGCGGCGCCCCGGACGCGGAGCTTGACCTTCCTCCGCAGGGCGCTCCCGACGAGGCCGACGAGCGCGCCCTCGCTCGCCGGATGCTCGAGCGTCCCGTACGACCGGTGGCGGCGTTGGAGCCAGAGCTTCATGGCTCCTCGATGTCGTCGGAGTCGGCATGGCATGGGTCGAAGCCCTTGAGCCCTTCGCGCAGGTCGTCCCGCCGCTTGATGTCGAGCTTGCGGTAGATGCTCGTCAGGTGGGTCTCCACGGTGCGCCGCGTCACGAACAGCGACTCGGCGACCTCGCGGTTGCCGAGACCCTGGAGCACGAGACACGCGATCTGACACTCGGCGCGGGTCAGGGATTCGGGGCCGTCGAGCACGTGCGCACGTTTCGGGCGCCCGCCAGCGACCCGCAGCTCCGCTCTGGCCCGATCGGCCAGCGCCACCGCGCCGCAGGCCTGCGCGAGCTCCCAGCCGCGTCGCAGCTGCTCCTGCGCGTCGTGACGCCGGTTGCAACGGCGGCTGTGCTGGCCGCGCGCCACCTCGGCGCGCGCGAGATCGAGCCTCGTCATCGGGGTGTCGAGCACGGCGACCGCCTCCTCGAGCAGCTCCGCCGCGGCGTCCGGCTCGACGGTGCCCGCGGCCGCGACGAGCGCCTGCCCGAGGGGGCGTGGCGCGCCGAACTTGCGGGTGATCTCGAGATCCTCCTCGGAGAGCGTCCGTGCCTGCTCGTCCTCGTCCATGAGCTGCAGCAGGGTCACGAGCCGAGGGCGCCAGCTCAGCGCCCCGGGGCAGGCGAAGTCGCGGTTCTTGGACTCATCGCGCAGGAGCTCGAAGTCACGCCGCGCCTCGCGGAGCCGGTGCTGGGCGACGTGCAGACGGCCGCGAGCGTCGATCAGGCCGAAATAGGTGATGTCGTCGTCGCCGTGCGGTGGCGGCAGTGAGTTCACGAACTGCTCGGCCTCTTCGAGCCGGCCGAGCTCCACGAGCGGATCGAGCGCGAACGCCTTCACCGACATGTGGGTGTGATCGTCGAGATCTTCGAGCACGGCACGCGCGAGCTGGATGTCGTGCCACGCGGCATTGATCTGCCCTTGGCGCGTCCTCCCGTACGACCGCCACGCGGCGCCGAGGGCGAAGTCGATCGACGCGCCCCGGACCCGCGCACGCTCGATCAAGGCGTCCAGGAACGCGTCGCGCTCCTCGTAGCGGTCGCACCAGGCGAGGCCGGCGGCCAGCCACGCGCAGTCGAGGCTCCACTCCAGCGCCGAACGATTGCCGAACGGAGGCGCCTTCAGCGCCGCCTCCAGTTGCGTCGCACACGTCTGCGCCGGGGCGCCGACCCAGAGCGAGACGATCGACACCAGGCTCAGGGCCGCGCGGTCCTCGCCGGGCGCGTTGCCGATGGCCACGACCGCGTCACCGACGGCGGCCAGCACCTCGTCGGGCTCGAATCGGCTGCCGAGATAGGCCAGGGCCCGCCGCGCGAGCGCCGGGGTGTGGAACGCGTCGCCGCCGCGCGACTCGGCCAGCACCTCGTCGTAGTACGAGATGCCTTCGGTGAGCCGGTCGACGGTGACGAAGGCGTCACCCACCTCCAGCCTGACGCTCGCCTGACGGCCCCGGTCGGCGATGTCCGCGACCGCCACGCGCAGGACCCGCAGCCCGGCGTCGTCGCCGGACATCAGTTGCGCGCGGCCGAGGTCGAGCATCACATCGCAGCGATCGGCGTCGGGGATCGGCTCGGCGAGACTGCGCTTGAGGAAGGCCGCCGCCGAGGCGTGCGCCGCGCGGTCGAAGGCGCGGCGCCCGGCGCGAACGAGCAGGTCGGCGGCCCACGGCTCGCCGACCGGCTCGGCGGGGAGGAGATGCAGGGCGGCCTGGATGACATCGGCCCCGTCCTCGGCGAGCACCCGCGCGGCGCACCTGCGGAGCGTCTCCATCCGCGCGGCGTGGACGCCGTCGCGCACGATCTTCAGCAGCCACGGATGCTGAAAGGCGAGCGGGATCCGATCGGCGAAGATTCCCGCCGCCGTGAGGCGCTCGGCGGCCAGCGCGGCGGCCTCGATGCTGAGCTCGGCGACGCTCGCGGCGCGCCGGAGCGAGGTCGCGACGCCGAGGACGGCCACCGCTCGCGCGAGCGCGACCGCATCGTCCCCGAGGCGGGCCAGCCGCAGCTCGGTGACGCGCGCGAGGCTCTCGGGGCGTGCCTCGTCGACCTCCTTGGCGGAACGGGGCGCGCGGCCGAGGTGGCGCACGAGCTGGTCGAGCAGGAATGGGTTGCCGTCAGTGGCCTCGAACGCGGCTTGCGACGCGGCGGGATCCCCGTCCAGCAACGCCGCGGTCCCGGCGCTCGAGAGCGGTTTGAGATGCAGGCTCGCCCCGGATGCCGCGAACTGGGTCAGCAGCAGCCGAGGTGCGTCGGGCTCGTCGGGGCGGAATCCGGCGACGATCAGCAGGCGGTCTTCGGCGGCTCGCGTGGCGAGTTGACACAGCCAGCGCAGCGACGGGACGTCCGCCCAATGCACGTCGTCGACGAACACGGCGATCGGCCGCTGCGTCGCGAGCCGGCGGACCGCGATCGTCAGCGCCGCCGTGATCGACGCCACGGTGCCGGACGTGAGCGAGGCCCGATCGTGCTCGGCGGTGCCCGACAGCACGAGTTCGCACGGCGCCGCGCGGCCCGCGAGCGCGCTCGCGCGCTGCTGGTCGTCGGCATGCTCGAGCAGTTGTTCCAGCAGCTCGGCGGCGACGCCCCACCCGAGGTCGCGCTCGAGCTCTGAGCCGAGCGCCCGCACGAGCCAGAACCCCGCGGTCGCGGCCTGTTCCGCCGCGACGCCGAGCAGGCTCGTCTTGCCCAGGCCGGCCTTGCCGACGATCGACACGATCTGGCCAGTGCCATCGGCCGCGGCGCAGATCGCTTGCGCGAGTACTGATTGCTCGCGATCGCGCTCCAACAACGAGCCGGGCGCCATCGGTCAACCATACCTGCGCGGCATGTTGCCCGCACGGAAATCGTGGTCCCGCCGGGGGAGGTCCGGGAAAAGATCGTGGAGGCTCCACGATGCGAGCGCGGACCGCCTCAGGGAGCCTGCATCCCAAGACAAACGCCCACGTCTTGCGGGGAGTCTCGAATGCACCTGTCAGTCCACATCGTGGAGTACACCGAAGCGCAGGCCGCCGACCGCCGTCACAAGCGTACGCAGCCGCCGCGGAGCGTCCCCACCGTCCGCTTTCGCGCACGCCGGGACGCGCGCCGCGACGAGGACCTCGCGATGACCGTGCAGCGCGCGGCGGACGGCGACGCCGGCGCCTGGAAAGCGATCGTGAAGCGCTTCGACGGCTCGATCCGCATGATCGCGCGCCGCCACGGTCTCTGCGAAGCCGACCGTGACGAGGTCGCGCAGCGGACGTGGGTCGCCTTCTCCCGCCACGTCGGCCAGCTCGAGACCCACCCGGCGCTCGGTGGCTGGCTCGCCCTGACGGCACGCCGCGAGAGCCTGCGGGTGCTCGCCGCCGCTCGGCGCGAGCCCTTGGTCGCGGACCTGCCCGAGCCGTCCGTGCCCGACACGGCACACGAGCACGTCGAGCGCGAGGAGCTCCGTCACGCACTGCGCAGCGCCATCGCCCGCGCGCCGGAGCATGAACGCCGGGTGATGGACCTGCTGGTGTCCGAACCCTCGCTCAGCTACGCCGAGATCAGCGCGACGCTCGGGATCCCGGTCGGCAGCATCGGTCCGATCCGCGGGCGCTGCATCGCGCGTCTGCGTCGCGACGCGGAGCTCGCACTCGCCATCCACGGCCGACCGGTTGGTGGTCATGACCTCGCTTGAGGATCCCCCAGATCACCGCATGTCCGGCCTGAAGCCGTACAACGGCCAGTGGCCTTCGCCCAAGTGGGCGGTCTGGCACATCGCGGTCTTCATCGCGGCCGTCGGCGGTGTCATCGCACTCTGGCTCGACCTGTCGCCCGTCTGGCGCGTCGTGATGGCCGTCGTCGTGATCGGCGTGATCGCGATCCGCCTGATCCCGCTCAGCCACGGAAACGCCGGCCCGCTACGAACCGTCGAGAACATCGGCGCGTTCGTCAGCCTGATCGTCGTTCCGGTCTTCGCGCTGCTCGGGGTCGACGCGCTCCTCTCCGTGTTCTTCGGCCCCGTCGACCCGGTCGTCGGCCTCGTCGTCGGCGGACTGATCATCTTCGGCGCCGGCCGTGTCGTGCTCGAGCCGGTCTGGACGGCCAACGAGCTCGATCACCGGTGGCTCTTCGCCGCCATGAGCGCGCTGGCGCTGACGTTCGGACCGGGCATCGTGATCGCGGGCCTCGGGCAGCTGAACGGCGACGAAGGGACACTCGCCGCGCGGCCGATGGTCACGCAGCTCGACGTCATCGTGCTGCGGCCCGGCGCGCTGCCGTCAGGCCCTGAGACGTCGCCGCCGCAGGGCGACTGGCGCGTCAAGGTGTGGACGGGCAGCGTCAGCGGCGACGAGATCACGTGGGCGGGCGGTCAGGCCCCTGAGCTCAACGGTCAAGCCGATGCCGATCGCGTCCTCCTGCTGCTTCCGCCCGCCGGCGACAACGACGCGCAGGCACGCTGGCTCAAGCTCGCCGACCAGGCCGAGCCGCGGACGACCAGCACCTACGCGCTGCTGACCGGCGCGACGCCCGACCAGCTCAAGCGCTGGCGTGGCCCGCTGACGGGCATGACCGGCCGTGTCGGCGACGCCCTTCCGATCGGCGCGCTCGGTGGCCCGGATGCCACCGCGGCGGAGCTCGGGATCCGTGCCGCGACGCAGTCCGAGAGCGCCACGACAGATCTCGCGCTCGCGATCGCCCACCGCCCCTACCTGCTCTTCGACAGCGGCGAGCGCGACGCCCGCCCGCTCGACGTCAACGAGCTCTTCAAGCGCGGGTACATGTCGATGTGCGAGGCGGGGCAGAAGGTCCGCTCGCGCTGCGTCGCAATCGATGGCGGCAACCAGCTGCGGACCGGGTTCAACCACCTCGCGTTCGACACCAAGGCGGTCGTCGCGGATCGCACGATCCCGACCCGCATCTACTTCAACGCGACCCGCGGGCCCGCGCGCGGCGACGAGTATCCGGACGGGCTGATCCTCCTCGACTACTGGTGGTACCTGCCCGACAACCCGGCGGACTCGGGCCGCGGCGCCTTCTGCGGCCCCGGCTTCAGCATCGGCGGTGTCACGTGCTTCAACCACCAGTCCGACTGGGAGGGCGTGACCGTGGTCCTCGACGCGCAGCACCCGGACGAGGCGCCCGTGTCGGTCAACTACGCCGAGCACGACGGCAGCGTGCGCTACAGCTGGGCGGCGCTCCAGCGCCTCTGGGCCCAGACCGGTGTCAAGCCGAGCGACCCGGTTCGCGCTGTCGTGTATCCCGCCCGCGGGACACATGCCTCGTATCCGTCGCAATGTGGCGATCAGTCGTGCCCGCGCGGCGTGCTCAAGAACGTCGGCGACGCCTCGGCGCTGACCGATCGCCCGCACGACGGAAAGGTCCAGTGGGCGGGCAACACCGACGACGGCTGCGCCGCGATCTGCGTCGCGGCCTTGCCGACCCGGACCGCCGGCGCGGAGCCGGCGAGCTGGAACGCCTGGCGTGGGCACTGGGGAACGGCGAACTGCGTGATGGGCGTCTTCTGCTCATCCGCGCAACCGCCGCTGTCACCCGGCAATCAACCGCGCTACCAGTCGCCGTCGTGCACCGGCAAGGCCTACGACGTCGCCGGCGCCGGGTACGTCGCCGCCGATCGAGGATGTCTGATCGCGCCGGCACCGACCCGCGGCCGGCTGCTCGCCCTCGGCGACTCGTACTCGTCCGGCGAAGGCGCCGGGCAGTACGAACCCAGCTCCGACACGTCGGGGAACAGCTGCCACCGGTCCGTCAATGCCTGGCCACGCCTCGTGGCGCGCGAGCGGCACATCACCGCGATGCCATCCCTGGCCTGCAGCGGCGCGCGCCTGAGCGACGTCCTCCACGGGCGGCCGTCGGGCCAGAGCGAGCGTCGCGTGAGCCAGCTCAGCCGCATCGGCGGAGCTCCGGACATCATCACGATCAGCATCGGCGGCAACGACCTCGGGTTCGCCGAAGTCCTCAAGTCCTGCATCGCGACCAACTGCGTCCGCAAGTACGCCCAGCCCTCCGGCGACGTGCTGGACCGCCGGATCGAGCAGCTCGCGCTCGCGCTGCCCGACGCGTACCGCGCGATCCAGGCCGCCGCGCCCGGCGCACGGATCGTCGTCGTGGACTACCCGCGGCTCTTCCCCGAGGGCAAGCCGAACTGCGCCGCCGCCAAGACGATCACCGTCGCGGAGGGCGACTACCTCAACGAGAAGGTCGAGCGCGCCGACGTCGCGATCCTCGGCGCCGCCCGTCAGGCCGGCGTGAGCGCGGTCGACGTCTCGCGTGCGCTCGCCGGCGGTGAGCTCAGCTGTTCCGGCCGCCAGTTCCTCAACCGCGTCAACCCGCAGTTGAAGGTCCTCAGCGGTTCTTTCCATCCCAACGCCGACGGCCAGGAGCAGATCGCCGATGCCGTCTTGACCGGACTCGCCGCGCTCGACGGCTGACAGACAACAGAGGTTCGAATGATCGCTGACCTGCACTGCCACTTCCCGATGCACCTCGTGGAAGCACTCGAGGAGCATCCCCGCCACCGGGTCACGGGGTGGTTGGAGCGCCTCCGACAAGAGCTGGACGCCGAGGGGTTCGCGATCGCGAGAAGGCTCTTCAACGCCGGGTTCACCGACCCGTGGCGGGTCTCGTCCGCCGGCCTGCGCGAAGGCGGGGCGGGCATCGTCTGCTCGGTCCTGTACTGGCCCTTCTACGAGTTCCAGATCGGGGCCGAGTACGGCTCCCCGCCCGACCCGCGAGCGTTCGCCGCGCTGCTGGACCAGCTCGACGACGTCGAGGAGCGGCTGGCCGGCGAGGACATCGTCGTCGTCAAGCGCGCGAAGGATCTCGACGAGGAGCGGATGCGCTTCGTGCACTGCGTCGAGGGGGGCTTTCACCTCGGCCCCAACCGCATCGACGTCGAGGACCAGATCCGGCAGCTCGCCGACGCCGGCGTCGCGTACATCACCCTCGCGCACCTCTTCTACCGTGGCGTCGCGGCCGACGCGCCGGCGATCCCGGTCCTGAGCGATCACGAGTACAACTGCTTCTTCCGGCAGCCCGAGGACGGCCTGCCGGCGCTCGGGCGGGCGGTCATCGAGGCCATGTGCGAGCACCACGTGGTGGTCGACCTGAGCCACATGCGCCCCGACGTCATCGCCGCCGCGCTCAAGCAGCTCGACGAACTCGACCCGGACCGGCGGATCCCGGTGATCGCCTCGCACGTCGGCGTCGCGTCCGCCGGCCCGGCGGGCCACACCTACAACCTCGGACCCGAGACGATCCGCTCGATCGCCGGCCGGAACGGCGTCATCGGCCTCATCACCGGCCAGCACCTCCTCGGCGAGACCAAGACCCCGCAGGACTCCGTCGCCCTGCTGTGCAGGCACATCGACGCCATCCACGACCTCGTCGGGTCCCACGACCACACGGCGATCGGCACGGACCTCGACGGCTTCATCAAACCGACGCTGTCCGGGCTGGAGCGCGCCGAGGACCTCGCGAAGCTCGAGGGCTGGATCCGCAACGCGTATCCGAGCGCGGACGCCGACAAGCTGCTGCACGGCAACGTCGAACGCGTGCTGCGCACGACGTTCGCGCTGCGTGAGCGAGGGTGACGCTTCAGCCGTCGAGGAGCATCGCGACGAGCACCACGAACGCGTAGATCGCGAGGCCGACGCCGAGCGCGGTGAACCCGCGGCCGATGGGCAGCCGCCGCCCCGCGGTCATCGCCTCCTCGTAGCCGCGCCACCGCCTCGCCGCGGTCGCCGCGAGCACGCACCCCGCGAGCAGCGGCGGAGCCGACACGACCCACCGCCACAGCTCGTGGTGGAAGTCGATCGCCTTCGCCGCCGCGATGCCGCCCGCGAGCAGCGCCAACGACGTCCGCACCCACGCCAGGAACGTCCGCTCGTTGGCGAGCGAGAACCGGTAGTCGATCGGGTGGGGCTCAGTGCTCGGTTCCCGCGCCACCGCCATAGCTTGTCAAGCGAGGACGCATCGCCTACTGCATTAACTTGATCGGGATTATCGAGTTTTGATTTACTCCCGGCTCTGATGCCGGTCGCCCCACTCTCGAGCCCGCTCGTCCCGACCACGGCCGCCAAGCCGTTCGTGTTGCCCGCCCTGGCCGATCCGCACGTGCACCTGGACAAGGCGCTGACGGTGGATCAGGTCGCCAATCCCGCGGGCGACCTCGCCGGCGCGATCGACGCGTGGCTGGGCTTCCGCGCCACGCAGAGCGCCGATGCCATACGCGAGCGGGCGCGGCGCGCGGCGCTCACGCTGCTGCGCAACGGGACCACCGCGATCCGCGCGCACGTCGACACCGGGCCGGACATCGGCCTGCGAGCGGTTCACGCGCTGCTCGGCCTGCGCGAGGAGCTGGAGGGCGTGCTCGACCTCCAGGTCGTCGCGTGCGCGTTCCTGCCACTCACGGGGCGCGGCTCGGCGGACGTCAAGGCGCTGGCCGCCGAGGCGCTCGCCGCGGGCGCCGACCTCCTGGGCGGCGCGCCGTGGCTCGACGCCGACCCGGCGGGTGCCTATGACGCGGTCGTCGAGCTCGCGCACACGGCCGGCGTGGGGCTGGATCTACATGTGGACGAGACGCTGGACCCGCGGGTGTTCACGCTGCCGGCGCTGCTGGACCGCGTCGAGGGCGGCTTCCCACATCCCGTCGCGGTCGACCATCTCGTCAGCCTGCCGCTGCAGGACGATCCGGTGCGGGCCCGGACGGCCGAACGGCTCGCGACCGCCGGCGTCGGCGTCGTCGCGCTGCCCGCCACGAACCTCTACCTGCAGGGCCGGGAGGCGGGCGCCTTGGCGTCGCGCGGGCTCACAGCGGTCCGGGAGCTGCTCGACGCGGGGGTGACGGTGGCCGCGGGCGGTGACAACGTGCGCGACCCGTTCAACCCGACGGGCCGCCTGGACCCGCTGGAGACGGCCGGGCTGCTGGTCACCGCCGCGCACCTCTCGCTGGATGAGGCGTTGGCCGCGGTCTCGGACTCGGCCCGCGCTCTGATGGGGCTGGCGCCGAGCACGGACTCGGTCACGCTGCCCGCCTCGTCGCTCGCCGATGCCATCGCGGCCGCGCCCGTGGACCGCGTGGTCGAGCGTGACGGGCGGGTCGTCGCACGGACGACGGTGCGGGTGGAGGCGTGACCGCGGTCGAGGCCACGCCGGCGACTGAGCTGGCCGCGGTCGCGTTCCGGGACGTCGGCAAGCGCTTCCCCGACGGCACGCTCGCGCTCGAGGAGGTCGACTTCGAGGTCCCGCACGGGACGATCGCGTCGATCGTCGGCCCGTCGGGCTGTGGCAAGTCGACGCTCCTGCGGATCGCCGCGCGCCTGGAGACCGCGTCGGTGGGTGACGTCGCGGTCTCCGAGCGGCCGGTCGGCTTCGTCTTCCAGGACCCGACGCTGCTGCCGTGGCGCAGCGTGCGCACCAACGTCGAGCTGCTCGGCCAATTGCACGGGCTGCCGAAAGAGGAGCGCCGCCGCCGCGCCGCCGAGGCGATCGAGCTCACGGGCCTGCAGGGCTTCGAGGGGCATCTCCCCCGCGCGCTCTCCGGCGGGATGCGGATGCGCACGTCGCTGGCGCGCACGCTCACGCTGCGGCCCCGGGTCCTGCTGCTCGACGAGCCGTTCGGCGCGCTCGACGAGATCACGCGCGAGCGGCTCAACGAGGAGCTGCTCCGGCTGCACGCGGCGACCGCGTTCTCCGCGCTGCTGGTGACCCATTCCGTCGCCGAGGCGGTGTTCATCTCCTCGCGGGTGGCGATCATGTCACCGCGTCCGGGGCGGATCGTCGAGCAGCTCGAGGTCCCGTTCCCGTACCCGCGCGACGAGCGGCTGCGCGCGGACCCCGCCTTCCACGCCTTCGTCGCAAGTGCCTCGGCGCGTCTGCGGAGGGCGATCACATGACCCGCCGGGCCCGGCAGGCGCTGCCGCCCGCGCTGCTGTTCGCGGCGATCGTCGGGATCTGGTTCTTCGTCAGCTACGTGCTGCTGGAGCCGCGCCGCCGCTTCCTGTTGCCACCGCCGCAGGACGTCATCCGCATCGGCTTCCTCGACGGCGACAACCTGAGCGAGATCCTCGACGGCCTGGTGCAGTCGATCGCGGTCGCGGTCGTCGGCCTGTCGATCGCCACGGTGTTGGGACTCGCGCTGGCGATCGCGATGAGCCAGGCGCGCTGGATCGAGCGCTCCCTGTACCCGTGGGCGGTGGTCCTGCAGACCGTGCCGATCCTGGCGATCGTCCCCCTGATCGGGTTCTGGTTCAAGTTCGGCTTCTCGAGCCGCGTGCTCGTGTGCGTGCTGATCTCGCTGTTCCCGATCGTCACCAACACGTTGTTCGGGCTCAAGTCGGCGGCGCGCGAGCACCACGAGCTGTTCACGCTCAACGAGGCGACGCGGTGGCAGCGACTGTGGCGGCTGCAGCTGCCATGGGCGCTCCCCGCGATCTTCGCCGGCCTGCGGATCTCCGCCGGGTTGTCGGTGATCGGCGCGATCGTCGGCGACTTCTTCTTCCAGCAGGGACCGCCCGGGCTCGGGCGCCTGCTCTCGGACTACACGTACCAGCTCCAGTCCGAGCAGCTGCTCGCGACCGTCTTCTTCTCCTGCCTGCTCGGCCTCGTCGTCTTCTGGCTGTTCGGCCTCGCGGCCCGGCTCGCGACCGGCGCCTGGCACGACTCCTACGCCCCATGAAAGGACCCGCTAGTGAAACGCCTCTCCACGTTCGCCGCGCTCGCCGTCGCCGTCGCCGCCGGTGTCACGGCCTGCGGCGGCGATGACACCCCCACCGGCGGGGCCGCCACGGGCAAGCCGGCGGCCACGAGCAACGCCAAGTACACGACGCCGCTGAAGGGCATCTGCCCGGACACCGTGGTGGTCCAGACGAACTGGTGGCCCGAGGCCGACCACGGCGGGACCTACCAGCTGATCGGGCCGGGCGGCAAGGTCGACGCGAACAAGAACAGCTACACAGGTCCCTTGGGCACGACCGGGATCAACCTCGAGATCCGCGCGGGCGGCCCGGCGACCGGGTTCCAGCAGGTCTCGTCGTTGCTCTATCAGGACGACTCGATCCTGCTCGGCTACGTCGGCACCGACGAGGCGATCCAGAACTCGGTGAAGGCGCCGACCGTGGCGGTGTTCGCGACCTACGACAAGAACCCGCAGATCTTCATGTGGGGCAACCCCAAGTGGGACTTCAAGAGCGTGGCTGACATCGGCAAGTCGGGTGCGAAGGTGCTGGCGTTCGACGGCGCGACCTACCTGAGCCTGTTCACCCAGAAGGGCCTGTTGAACAAGAAGCAGCTCGACACGTCCTACAACGGGTCGCCCGCGCGGTTCGTGGCCGCCGACGGCGACGTCGTCCAGCAGGGCTTCGCCACGAACGAGCCGTACGCGTACGAGAACCAGACGCGCGGATGGAACAAGCCGGTCAAGTTCCTGCTCGTCAACGAGTACCCGGTCTACCAGTCGGCGCTCTCGATCCGCGCCGACAAGCTGGCCGCCAACCAGGCGTGCCTGAGCAAGCTCATCCCGCTCTTCCAGCAGGCGCAGATCGATTACCTCAACGATCCCGCGCCGGTCAACAAGACGCTGGTCGACATCGTCGGCAAGCTCAAGACGAGCGGCTTCTCGATCGACGAGGGCGGCACCGCGGCGGCGGTCGAGCAGATCAAGAAGCTCAAGCTCGTCGAGAACGGCAGCGACGGCACGCTCGGCTCGTTCGACACCGCCCGGGTGCAGACGCTGATCGACACGCTGAGCCCGGTCTTCGAGGCGCAGAAGGCCAAGCTCAAGGCCGGCCTGACACCGGCCGACCTGACGACGAACGAGTTCCTCGATCCGAAGATCGCGCTCTGATGCCCTGGATCGAGATCGTCGAGCCGGGGGACGCGTCCGGCGTCCTGGCCGAGGCCTACGAGTGGCAGGCGCGCAAGCTCGGCGAGCCGGCGGCGTTCACCAAGCTCGGGAGCCTGTATCCGGAGCTGGTGTTGGAGCGGCTGCGGCTGTACAAGGTCGTCGAGGCCTGCCCGTCTTCTCTGACGCCGGTCGAGCGCGCGTTCGCGGCGTTCGTGACGTCCTCGCTCAACGGGACGCCGCACTGCGGCTCGGGGCTGCGGCTGAAGCTGGGCGAGCTCGGCGTCGACCCCGACGCGCCGGGCGACGACCCGCGGCTGACGGCGATCCGCGAGTACGCGGCGAAGCTCACGTCGGCGCCGGGCACGGTGGCGGCAGGTGACATCGAGGCGCTGCGCTCGGTCGGGCTCGGCGACCTCGAGATCCTCGACGTGAACAACATCGTCGCCTACTACAACTACATCAACCGCGTCGCCAACGGGCTCGGGCTGCGCGAGCCGATCGCCACCGCGCATGAAGCGCTCGGGGCCGTCCCGGCGTGACGCGCACCGGCATCTGGCTGTTCCCGAGCCTCGAGGCGTCTCGGCTGGTGGCGCTCGCCGAGGAGGCCGAGCGGCTCGGGCTCGACGAGCTCTGGCTCGGGGACGAAGGACCGGCGCGCGACCCGTTCGCGCTCCTGGCAGCGGTGGCGGTGCGGACCGAGCGCCTGCGGCTGGGGATCGCGGTCACGAACCCCTACCTGCGCCTGCCCGCGATCGCGGCGACGAGCGCGTTGACGCTGCAGGAGCTCTCGGGCGGGCGGTTCGTGCTCGGGTTCGGCACCGGCGGTGGTTACGCGCTCGATCCCCTGGGCGTCCGGCCGACGACGCCCGCCGCCGACACCGAGCGCGCGCTGCTGACGGCGCGCGCGGTCGCTTCCGGCGAGGCGTTCGCGGGCGTCGCGCATGCGATTCCGCCCGGCGGGCTGCCGCTGTTCGTCGGGTCGCGCGGGCCGCGGTTGAACCGCTTCGCCTCGCGCGCCGCCGACGGCGCGTTCGTCGGCGGCGTGCCGCTCGGCCTGCTCGACCGGGTCCTCGGATGGGCGCGCTCGGAGCGTGAGATCGAGACCGCCGTGTACCTGAACGTGGCGTTCGACTCGGCGATGCTCGAACGGCGCAGGCCCGACCTCTTGCGCGTGCTGCAGGACTCGCCGCCCTATGTGCGCGAGTACTTCGGCGACGACCACGAGAAGCTGGTCGACGAGTACATCGTCCACGGCGATGTCAGCGGCCGTGTGCAGGAGCTCGTCGCGCGCCATCGGCCGACGAGCATCGGCATCTCGCTGCTCGGCGCGGACCCGTTCGAGCTGCTGCCGCGGGCCGCGGCGGTCCTGACCGGGGTGCCGGTATGAGCGTCGGCGTCATCTCCCACATCCACAACCCGACGCTGGCCGACGTCCGTTCGCTGGCCGTCGAGGCCGAGGCGGCGGGCGCCGACTGGCTCGGCGTGCCCGACGCGTTCTGGTGGCGCGACAGTTGGCTGCTCGCCGCCGAGGCCGCCCGCGCCACGTCCGCGCTGGCGGTCGGCCCGCTGGTCACCAACCCGTACCTGCGTCACCCGTTCCACACGACCGCCGCCGTGGCGACGCTGCAGGAGCTGGCCGGCGACCGCGTCCGGCTCGGGCTCGGCGCCGGCGGGAGCGAGCTGCCGGCGTCCACGGGCATCGACCGCGGCGACGCCGCCGAGCGGATCGTCGAGCTCGTCGCGCTGATCCGCCGCGTCGCCGGAGGCGCGCCGCTGAGCGAGACGAGCCGGCGGGGACTCGAGGTCCCGCTCACGCCGCCGCGGGTCGTGGTCGCCGGCCGCGCGCCGAGCGTCCTGCGCGCGGGCGCCGCCGTCGCCGACGACGTCCTCCTGTGGGCGGTGCCGCGCAGCGAGTTGGCCTGGGCGGCCGGCCTCGCCCGCCGCGGCGACCCCCGCGTGGCGGCGGGCGGCGACGCGGCGGGCGCGCCCGGCGGCGACCTGCGCGCGGCCGCGGGCGCGGCCGGCGCCGGCGAGCCGCGCGTGGCGGCGAGCGGCGGCGCGGCGGCGCCGCGCGTCATCTGGGCGCCCCTGCTCGTGAACGGCGACGCGACGCCGCACGCCGCCGCGTACGCGGCGCTCAACAGCCGGCCCGCCACGCGGCGGGCGTGGGGGCTCGACGAGGGTCGGGTGGACGAGATCCGGCGCGGGCTCGTGGCCGGCGAGGCCGTCGAGCGGCTCGTGCCCGAGGCGGTGCTGCGCGACGTGATCGTACGCGCCGACGCGGCCGCCGAGGCCGCGGCGCTGGCCCGGGGGATCGGCGCGGACGCGATCGCGGTGCCCGCCCACAGCGTCGCGGAGGTGGCACCGCGCGTCGCCTGGGCGCGCGCGGTGCTCGCACAGAGTCGCGAGGCCGTCGCCGCGTAGCGCGTCGTCGCGTCGTGCCGCGCGGGGCGTCGTCGCGCCACGCCATGCGGCGGCGTCGCGCCACGCCATGCGGCGGCGTCACGCCACGCCATGCGGCGGCGTCACGCCACGCCACCCCGCGGCGCGCCGCGGCGCGGCGCGGCGCGGCGCGGCGCGGCGCGGCGCGGCGCGGCGCGGGTCAGCGCAGCGCCGGGAGGATCTCTTCCGCCAGCGCTTCGAGCGTGCGCAGCGAGGTGGCGTCGTCGCGGCCGGGCATCAGTGAGACGTCGGCGAGGCCGAGGTCGCGGTAGGCGGCGAGTTGCTCGGTGAGGTAGGCGGGTGGGCCGGCGAGGGCGTCGTCGCTCTCGACGACGGCATCGGCGACCTGCAGCGCGATCCGCATCGCCAGGTCTCCTCCGCCGCGATCGAACCACTCGCGCGCGGTCGCCGCGAACGCAGAGGGTGGCGTGGTGCGGGCTTGGAAGCCGAGGCCGTGGCGCAGCGCGCGTTCGAACGTCGGCCGCCCGCCGGCGAGCCACAGCGGTGGGCCGCCGACCGTGAACGGCACGGGTGAGAGGCGGCCGTCGGGCGGGAGCGTCACCTGTTCGCCCGCGAACGGCTCGCCCGCGAACGCGGCGCGCACCACTCGGATGAACTCGTCGAAGCGCGTCCCGCGGGCCTTGAACGACAGTCCGCGGAAGGCGAACTCGCGCTCCCATATCCCCGGTGTCACCACGAGGAAGAACCGGCCTTCGGTGAGCTGGTCGAGCGTCGCCGCCTGCTTGGCCACGTACAGCGGGTCGCGCAGCGGGAGCACCGCGGCGCCGACGCCGATCGCCAGCGAGGGATGCCGGCCCGCCAGCCAGGCGAGCTCCGCGAACGGCTCCAGCCCGCCCGACCACTGGGGGAAGTCGGGCACGACGAGCAGGCCGTCGCCGAGCCACAGCGTGTCCACCCGCGCCGCCTCGGCCGCTGCGGCCACGCGCTTCACGCCCGCCAGCGACGTACCCCACGGCGAGACGCCGACGCGCATCACAGGAGCCGCGCCCGCGCGGCGACATCGGCGACCTCGTTCACGTACGCGACGGTGTACTCGTGTGCGTGGAAGGCGACGAGCTCGGGCCGCGCGAACTCGACCGTGCGCGCGATCGTCGCCGCCACCTCCTCCTGCGAGCCCGCGATCGCGTACCGGCTCGTCACGCGATCCGGCACGAGCACCGCCGCGGCCGCCGGACCCTCGAAGTGGACCGCCGCGCGCAGCTCTTCCACGTGCGCGTCCGTGATCTCGAGGGCGGCGCGCTCCTCCGGCGGCAGGTCGACCGTGATGTAGGCGAAGTGGCCGCGCAGCTCCTCGACGTGCTCGTCGGTCCACGCGGCGGACGGGTTCCAGACGATCGTCGGTCGCCGCCCACGGGCGCGGATGCCCTCGATCAGCTCCGGCACCGCGTCGACCGGCTGGCCGGCCAGGATCACCCAGTCAGCGCGGTCGGCGGCCAGCCGCCGGACGCGCGGGCCGCGACCCGCGATCGCGACCGGCAGGCGCTCGGGCGACCACGGGATCGCCGCGTGCGCGGCGGTGAACTCGCCCTCGTGATCGACGACCTCGCCGGCCAGCAGCCGGTCGACCACGTCGACGGTCTCCGTCAAGGCCGTGAACGGGCGCGCCGGCCGCAGCCCCAACGGTCCGAAGACCATGTTGCCGCCGACGCCGAGGCCGGCGACGACGCGGCCGGGAGCGAGCTCGGCGAGCGTCGCCAATGCCACCGCGGTCGTGACCGGGTGACGGCTGTGCGGGTTGGTGATCGCGGGGACGAGCGCGATCCGCCGCGTCGCCGTGGCGACCGCCGCCAGCGTCACGTAGATGTCACGCTCGATGCCCTCGTCCGCGAGCAGCAGCGCGGCGGCGCCGCGCTCCTCCGCCGCGCGAGCGATCGCCACCAGCTCGGGGACGGGTCGCACCCCGTGGATCCACAGCGCCCAGCGCGTCATGCGGCTCCGACCGGCGGCTGGATCGCGGGCAGGACCTCGGTCGCCAGCAGCCGGAACGACTCGTCCCGCGGCGTGCCCTGGATCTGTGCGATCAGGCCGTGGATGCCGGCCGCCGCGTACTCGCTCAGGCGCCGCGCCACGTGGCCGGGCTCGCCCGCGGCGGTGAACGTGTCGATCAGCTCGTCGGTGACGTACCGTGCGCCGGCTGCCGGCCCGTCGTCGCGCACGGCCGCGGCGACCGCCGCGATCGCCTCGGGATCGGCGCCGGACTCGTCCGTCACGACCGGCTCGACGCGGTACAGGTAGTACGCGAGCGGCTCCTTGACCGCCTCGCGCGCGGCGTCGTGATCGGTCGCGACCGCGGTCATCAGCGGCGCCGCGATGTCGAGGTCGGCGAGCGTGCGCCCACTCAGCCGGGCGCCCTCGTCGACCAGCGCCAACGCCCACTTGACGTAGCCGATCGACATGATCGCGCCCAGTTCGACGGCGTCCGCCCATTGCCCCGCCGCCCGCATCATGCGCCGGTTGACCGCGCCGATGTAGAGCGGGAGGTCGCGGCGCAGCGGCTCGAAGTCGAGCCGTGCCCGCGGTGACACCGTGTAGATCTCGCTCTCGATCCCGGGCTCGCCCCGCAGCAGCGCGCGGATGATCCGGATCGCCTCGACGGTCGCGGTCAGCGGCTTGGCCGTGCGCGGGTCGTCCTCACCGAGGTTGCGCAGGTTCCACAGCGACGCGCCGAGCCCGAGCTTCAGACGCCCGCCGGAGAGCTCGTCGAGCGACGCGGCCTCCATCGCGATCACCGACGGGTGCCGGTGGAACGGGTTGACGACGCCGATGCCGATCCCGATCTCGCTCGTGGCCGCGGCGATCGCCGCCGCCTGCGTGAATGCGCCGCGGTGATGGCCGTTCTCGTTGATCCAGACCTCGGCGAACCCGAGTTCCTCCGCCAACCGCGCGTCGGCGACCGAGGCGGCGATCGGCCAGTCGTTCTGGAGTGACACCGACAGCCGGGCGCTCATCCTTCGTGCAGGAGGCCGAGGCCGGTCGCGACGCGGTTGATGTACGAGTAGTACGCCGCGATGTCGTTGACGTCGAGGATGTCGAGATCGCTCCAGCCGGCGCCGCGGAGCGCGTCGACGTCGGCCTCGACGATCTCGCCCGGCCGGCGGACGAGCTTGCGCGTGTAGTCCAACAGCGCGTCGACGGCCGGATCGCCGGCGCTCGCCGTCTCCGGCTCGGCCTTGATCGCCGCCGCCAGCTCGCCGCGGCCGGCCTCCTCGAGCTTGGTCGTGTGACCGACGGTGCAGAAGCGGCAGCCGTTGAGCACGGAGGTGAGCAGCGCGACCGCGCGGCGCGCCCACGGCGGGACGCCGGACGGCGCCGACTCGACGACGTCGTAGAGCCGCAGGCGCCGCTCGACGAGGTCCGGATAGAGGCTGCCGAGCTGCGTGAGCTCGGTGACGAAGCCCAGCTTGTCGTGCTGGACCTCGTAGGCCTCCGCCAGCGCGCCCGTCGCGTCCTCGGGCGCGACCGTGGTGATCCAGGTCACGCGGGGACCGTGTCGAACGCCGGGAAGTCCGCCTCGACCTCGGTCAGCAGACCCAGCCCGTTCGCCACGCGGTTGGTGTAGTTCAGGTGCGCGACCTGGTTGTTGAGGTCCACGATCTCGTGGTCGCCGAGACCCGCGGCGCGCAGCGCCTCGATGTCACCCACCGCGATCGCCCCCGGGTCGCGCGTGAGCTTGTCGGCGTAGCGGGCCACCGCGGCGTCGGCGGCCCCGAGCCCGTCGTAGACCCCCGCCTCGACGGCGTCCACGGCCTCCGGCGTCAGCCCGAGCTCGAGCAGCTTGATCCGCGAGCGCGACGTGCAGTGCGGCGTCCGGTTGACCGCCGACGCCACGTGGCCGGCCAGGGTCCGCTGGAGCGGCGTCAGCGCACTCGAGGCGTTCTCGCTCGCCTTGTACAGCACGAGCCGCGCGTGGACCAGCTCGGGCTCCAGGCTGCCGAGCTGGGTGAACTCCGTGGGTCGGCCGAGCCGCTGCGACTGCCAGGCGTAGGACTCGGCCAGTCGGCCGGTGGCCGCTTCCGGAGAGATCGTCGAGATCCAGGGCATGCTGCCGCAGTCTACGGCAATCTCGACAAATCTGATCGAGAAACTCTAGTTTCGGTCGGCGGACCGGGATGTCCAGGCCCGGCCCGCCACCACCGATGCTGTCTTCGCCGCCGCGGGAGGAGAGAGTTCGCGACGACCGGAGGGATGATCGCGCACCCTCGGCGGCCCTCAATCGACCGGAGGTCCTACGTGACGCGTTCACAAGTGCCAGCGCGGCGAAGCGCCGGAAGGCGGTGCCTGGCGTCCAGGAGCGAGGCGCGCTACGGTCCAGTTCGTGCTCGCGCACTTCAATCACCATGAGCCCGAAGACCGGCTCCCGTGGCCGTGGATCGCCACGATCGCGGTCGCCCTCGTCCTGGCCGTCGCGACGCTGGCGCTGATCGTGCCCGACGCGATCGCGCCGACCATCTGACCCCCGGGCACGGGCATCGACCCCCGGGGGTGTGTGACCCGGGGGTTTCGCGGATGCGATGAGGTCCCCAGCCGGGGGATGCTTCCTGCCGTTCCCCGACGGCAAGGAGTTCTCCTGATGAGCACGGTTGAGATGAAGCTCGAGGTCGTGGTGATCCCGGTGACCGACGTGGATCGCGCGAAGGCGTTCTATGAGGGCCTCGACTGGCGGCTGGACGCGGACTTCGAGGACGGGCAGGGGTTCCGCATCGTGCAGTTCACGCCCCCGGGCTCGGGGTGCTCGATCCAGTTCGGCGCGAAGATCACGTCGGCGCCGCCCGGCTCGGCCACCAACGTGTACCTGGTCGTCTCCGACATCCAGGCCGCGCGCGACGCGGTCGCCGCCCGTGGGGTCGAGATCTCGGAGGTGTTCCACGAGGGGGCGCTCGGCGATCGCTTCAACCCGGACGCCCGGGTCGCAGGCCCGGCCCCGGACGGCGCGACGTACAGCTCGTTCGCCTCGTTCAGCGACCCCGACGGCAACACCTGGCTCTTCCAGGAGATCACGGACCGGCTGCCCGGCCGGATCGACGTCGGCATGACGTCCTTCGCCTCCGCCGAGGAGCTCGCGGAGGCCATGCGACGCGCCTCGGTCGCCCACGGTGAGCACGAGGCGAGGACGGGCGAGGAAGACGCGAACTGGCCGGCGTGGTACGCCTCCTACATCGCGGCCGAGCAGGCCGGCGCCGCGCTGCCGGTGTGACGATGAGCGCCACCGCCATCTCCCCCGCGGCCGCGCCGTCGTTCGCGTCGCTGCACGGACGCACCGGCACCGCGCTGATCGCCGGGACCGTCTTCGCGTCGGGCGTCGCGTCCTATGACGCCTACGTCGTCAACGTCGCGGTGCCGGCGATCAGCCACCACTTCGGCGCCGGGGTGGCGACGATCCAGTGGACGCTGACGAGCTACCTGCTGGCGGTGGCGGCGCTGCTGCTGATCGCGGGCGCGCTCGCCGACCGCTTCGGACGCCGGCGGGTGCTCGTGATCGGCCTGTGGGTGATGGCGGCCGCCTCGGTGCTGTGCGCGGTCGCGCCCTCGGCCGGCGCACTGATCGCCGCCCGCGCGCTGCAGGGCATCGGGGCCGCGCTCGTCGTCCCGACCGCCCTCGCCCTCCTCAACGGCACGCTCCGACCGGCCGACCGGGCGCGAGGGATCGGCATCTGGGCCGGACTCTCGACGCTCGCGACCACCGCCGGCCCGTACGCGGGCGGGTGGCTCGTCGACCATGCAACGTGGCGTTGGGTGTTCCTGCTCAACCTCCCGCTGATCGCGCTCGCGCTGGCCGCGCTGACACGGGTGCCCGAGACCACCGGGGAGCGCCGGTCGCTCTCGCTGGACGCGATCGGCGCGCTGCTCGCCGTGCTCGGCCTCGGCGGCGTGATCTACGGACTCACGGACGGCGCGCAGGCCGGTTGGACGAGCCCGCGGGTGCTGATCTCGCTGATCATCGGCGCGCTCGCGCTGATCGCGCTGGTGCCGGCCGAGCGCCGGCGGCGGGCGCCGATGCTGCGGCTGTCGCTGTTCTCCTCACGCCAGTTCGACGCGATCAACCTGGTGACGGTGTTCTTCTACGGCGCGCTGAGCGCCGCGGGCTACCTGATCGTGGTCCAACTCCAGCTGCGTCTCGGCTACACGGCGACGCAGGCGGGCGCGGCGCTGATCCCGGTGACGCTCGTGTTCCTCGTGCTCGCGCCGCTCAGCGGCTCGCTCGTCGCCCGCTTCGGGCCACGCTGGCCGATGGTCGCGGGCATCCTGCTCGTCGCCGTCTCGCAGGTGTGGCTGGCCGCGCTCGAGCCCGGCTCCGGCTACGCGTCGGCGGTGCTGCCCGCGGCGCTCATCCGTGGCATCGGCCTCGGGCTCGCGGTGACGCCGCTGACGGCGGCGGTGCTGGACGCGGTGGGTGACGCGGACCTCGGCGAGGCCTCCGCGATCAACGACGCCGCGTCACGCGTCGGCGGCGTGCTCGCCGTGGCGCTCGTGCCGCTGCTGATCGGCGTGACCGCGGGCGAGACGCTCGCCCAGTCGCTCGCCACCGGCTATGAGCCGGCGATGATCGTGATCGGCGGCATGTGCGCGGCCGGCGCGCTGATCTCCGGGCTCTTCGTGTCCGACAAGCCCGGGGTCGCGCCGCGGATCGCGGCGCCCGACCGCGGCTGCGCGCTGCCCGTCAAGGAGGCATGATGACCCTGCAGGGACAGACCGTCGTGGTGATCGGCGGCAGCGCCGGGATCGGGCTCGAGACCGCCCGCCTCGCCCGCTCCGAGGGCGCCGACGTCATCATCACCGCGCGCAACGCCGACCGGCTGAGCGAAGCCGGCCGCGAGCTCGGGGCCAAGATCGCGGCCTTCGATGTCACCGACTTCGAGCGGCTCCGGCGCTTCTTCGAGGAGCTCGGCCCGGTCGACCACGTGCTCGTCACCGGCCCCGGTCCGTACTACGCGCCGCTCGCGGACTTCGAGTTCGACGAGGCGCGCCGCGACGTCGAGTCGCACCTCTTCCTCCCCATCCTGGTGGCGAAGAGCGCCATCGGCCGGGTGCGCGGCACCCTGTTGTTCGTGGGCGGCACCGGCGGCCGCCGCACCGGGCCGGGCCTGTCGCTGATCGGCGCCCTCACCGCGGCGATGCCCGCACTCGTGAAGAACCTCGCGCTCGAGGCCGCGCCCACCCGGGTGAACCTGATCGCGGCCGGGTTCGTCGACACCCCGCTGTCGGCGAGGCTGCTCGGCGACCAGCTCGATGCCCGCCGCGAGGAGCTCAGCCGCACCCTTCCGATCCGCCGCGTCGTCGGCCCGGCTGACATCGCCGCGCTCGCCGTGCACCTGATGGCCAACACCGCGGTCACGGGCGCCACGTACGACATCGACGGCGGCCAGCAGCTCGTCTAAGGAGACAGCAGTGATCAAGCACGTCACGCGCGGCGTCGCCGCGAGTGCCCTCGGCACGCTCTCGATGGACCTCTTCCTCTACCGCCGCTACCGGCGCGAAGGCGGGGAGAGCGGCTTCGGCGCCTGGGAGTCCTCGGCCGGCCTGGCGAGCTGGGAGGACGCGCCCGCGCCGGCGAAGGTCGGCAAGCGCATGATCGAGACGCTCACGCGCCGCGAGCTCTCGCCCAAGTACGCGCGACTCGTCAACAACGCCACGCACTGGGGCTACGGGATGTCGGCGGGCGCGCCGTTCGGGCTGCTCGCCACATCGCCGAAGCTGCGCTACGGCCCGCCGTTCGGCGCGAGCGTGTGGGCGAGCGGCTACGTCACGCTCCCGCTGCTCGGCGTCTACAAGCCGATCTGGAAGTACGACCTCACAACGCTCGCGAAGGACCTCAGCGCGCATCTCGTTTACGGCACGGCCACGGCGGCTGCGTTCCGGGTGCTGCCATGACCGTCGCCGACGCGATCCTCGACACGCTCGAGGCATCGGGCGTGCGGCGGATCTACGGGCTGCCCGGCGACTCGCTGAACGGTCTCACCGACGCGCTGAACCGCGACCGTGACATCGCCTGGGTGCACGTCCGCCACGAGGAGGCGGCGGCGTTCGCGGCCGCCGCCGAGGCGACCCTGACCGGCGAGCTGGCCGTGTGCGCGGCGAGCTGCGGGCCCGGCAACCTGCACCTGATCAACGGGCTCTTCGATGCCAATCGCAGCCGCGTGCCCGTGCTGGCGATCGCGGCGCACATCCCGCGCGAGGAGATCGGCGGCGGCTACTTCCAGGAGACGCACCCGCAGGAGCTGTTCCGCGAGTGCAGCGTCTACTCCGAGCTCGTCAGCGTGCCGGATCAGCTGCCGCGCGTGCTGGAGATCGCGATGCGGCACGCCGTCGAACGCCGCGGCGTCGCGGTCGTGACGATCCCGGGCGAGATCTTCCTGCGCGCCGCGCCGGATGCCCGGCCCACGGTGATCCGCGCCGCCAAGAAGGCCGTCATGCCGGATCCGTACGCGCTGCAGTCCGCCGCGGAGGTGCTCAACGGCGCGGCGCGCGTGACGATCCTGGCGGGCGCGGGGTGCGAGGGCGCGCACGACGAGCTGATCGCGATCGCGGGCGCGCTCGAGGCGCCGGTCGTGCACGCGATGCGCGGGAAGGAGTTCGTCGAGTACGACAACCCGAACGACGTCGGCATGACCGGCCTGCTCGGGTTCGCGAGCGGCTACCGGGCGATGGAGCACTGCGACGCGCTGCTGATGCTCGGCACCGACTTCCCGTACCGGGACTTCTTCCCCGAGCACGCGCGGGTCGTGCAGGTCGACGTGCGCGGGGAGCAGATCGGCAAGCGCGTGCACGTGGACGTCCCGCTCGTCGGCACCGTGAAGGACACGATCCAGGCGCTGCTGCCGCTGCTGCGCGACGGCCGCGACGCGGATCACCTCGACCAGATGCGCGACCACTATCGGCGCACCCGCGCCAAGCTCGACGCGCTCGCGCGCTCGCAGAGCGCCAACCGCCCGATCCACCCGCAGGCGCTGACGGCGGCGATCGACCGCGCCGCGGCCGACGACGCCGTGTTCATCCCCGACGTCGGCACCCCGACGCTGTGGGCGGCCCGCTACCTGCGCATGAACGGCCGCCGGCGGCTGATCGGCTCCTTCATCCACGGCACGATGGCCAACGCGCTGCCGCACGCGATCGGCGCCCAGGCCTCGCAGCCCGGGCGGCAGGTGATCGCGCTCTCCGGCGACGGCGGCCTCGCGATGCTGCTCGGCGAGCTGCTCACGCTGCGCCAGCACCGGCTCCCGATCAACGTCGTCGTGTTCAACAACAGCGCGCTGTCGTTCGTCGAGCTCGAGATGAAGGCCAACGGGATCCCGACGTACGGCACCGACCTCGACAACCCCGACTTCGCCGATGTCGCCCGCGCCATCGGACTGCACGGCGTGCGGGTCGAGCACCCCGGCGAGCTCGACGACGCGCTGCGCGACGCGTTCGCCCACGACGGTCCGTCCCTGATCGACGTCCCGGTCGCGCGCCAGGAGCTGGCGCTCCCGCCGGGCATCACCGCCGGCCAGGCCAAGGGCTTCGCGCTCTGGGCCACCCGCAGCGTCCTCTCCGGCAACGGCGACGAGCTCCTCGAGGTCGCCGCCACCAACCTCCGGCAACTCATCCACGAGTAGGAGCCCAGCATGGCCATCGCCACCACCCCCAAGACCCACTACCTGCGCGACGAGGTGGTCCACTACAAGTGGGACGTCGACAACGCGCCGACGCTGGAGATCGAGCCGGGCGACACGGTGATCGTCTGGACCCGCGATGTCAGCGACAACCAGATCACCCCCGGCGCGGACATCAGCGCGCTCGCGAACTTCGACTGGGACCGCGCATACCCGCTCACCGGCCCGATCCACGTCGCCGGCGCGATGCCGGGCGACACGCTCGCGGTCGAGGTGGTCGACATCCACACGCAGGGCTGGGGCTGGACCGGCGTGATCCCGGGCAACGGCCTGCTCCCGGACGAGTTCCCCGACGCCTACATGAAGATCTTCGACCTCTCCCACGGCGACGTCGCGTACTTCCGCGAGGACATCGTGATCCCGCTCGCGCCGTACTTCGGCACGATGGGCGTCTGCCCCGCCGGCGCGCACCAACAGGACATCCTCCCGCCCGGCACGTTCGGCGGCAACATGGACATCCGCCAGACCGTCCGCGGCTCGACCGTCTACTTCCCCGTCCAGGTCGAGGGTGCGCTGTTCTCGTGCGGCGACGCCCACGCGGCGCAGGGCGACGGCGAGGTCTGTGTCACCGCCATCGAGTCGCCGATGATGGCGTCGCTGCGCTTCACGCTCGAGAAGGACATGACGATCCCGGCGCCGCAGTTCTCGACGCCCGGCCCGCTCACCCCGCGCGTCGACACCGCGCCGTTCTACGGGACCACCGGCGTCAACGCCGACCTCTACGTCGCGGCCCAGGACGCCATCCGGGCGATGATCGACCACCTCGGCCGCAAGTACGGCCTCAGCCCCCAGGACGCCTACCTGCTCTGCAGCCTCGTCGTCGACCTCAAGATCTCCGAGATCGTCGACGGCGGCCAATACATCGTGAGCGCGCTCCTCCCGGAGGCGATCTTCACACGCTGACCTCTCCGAACGCGTCGCGCAACTGCCGTCGTGAGCTGATGTCGAGCTTGGTGAACACCTTGCCGAGATGCCACTCGACGGTGCGGGCGCTGAGGAACAGCCGCGCGCCGATCTCCGGGTTGGACAGGCCTTCACGGGCCAGCCGGGCGATCTGCAGCTCCTGCGCGGTCAGGTCGGCCCGCGTCCCCTCGCGCCGCTTGCCCACCCGTTCCCCGGTCGCCACGAGCTCGATCCGCGCACGCTCGGCGAACGCCCCCATCCCGATCGCCGCGAGCTGGTCGTGGGCGCGGCGGAGGTGCTCGCGGGCGTCGGCGCGGCGTCCTTCGCGCCCGAGCCACTCGCCGTAGAGCAGGTGCGCGCGGGCGAGCTCGGGCCGGAGCCGGCTCCTCCCCAGTCGCTCGATCGCATCCTCGTAGTGCCGCTGCGCCTCGTCGCCCTCGGCCACCAGGGCACGCGAGCGCGCCGCGATGCCCTGGGCCGCGTCGTTGGGCACGTGGTCGGCGGACTCGAGGATGCGATCGAGCGCGAGGCGCGCCCGATCCGGCTGCCCGGCCCGGGTGGCGGCCTCGAGCAGCTCGACCGCCGCCCACGACGACATGTACATGCGCGGCATGTGGTCCGCCGCGTGCTGCGCGGCGGCCGCCGCCTCCTCGTAGAGGCCGAGCCCGTTGCAGAGGATGGCGCGGGCGAAGTGGCAGCGCTCGAGAAGGGAGGTCTTGCCGGACGCCACGGCATCGTCGGCCACGGTGCGGATGAGCTCCCGCGCCTCCGTCTCCCGCCCCTGGTAGGCGGCCAGCAGCATCGGCAGGGAGGAACCGACGACGCCTCCGATCGCGGCCCTCGCCTCGTGGAACTCCTCGATCGCCCGCGACGCGTTCGCGAACTCGCCGCAGCGCATGGCCTCGACGGCGAACGCGCTCAACTCGATGTGCAGGCGGGCGAGCGCGCCCGTCCGGCGGGTGACCTGCAGCGCCCGCTCGCAGAGCCGCAGGGCGCTTTCGTCGTCCCACAGCGTCCAGGCGGCCATCACCGCCAGCGAGTTCCAGCGCAGGATCGCGTCCTCGGGGCACGCCTCGTCGGTGAACGCCGACGTCGTGCGCTCGAGCGATGCCGCCGCGGCGCGGCGCCCATCCGTCGTCAATGTCGCGAGGCTGTCGAGCAGCAGATCGGAGGGCCGTTGAGTCGCGCCGGGCGCTTGGCGTGCGGCGCGGGAGACGTCCAGCAGGCTGGCGTTCCCGGCGATCAGCGCCGCGAACCAGGCGTCCAGGTAGGTCTCGCGCGCGAGCCCGGCGTCGAGCGACTCGAGGCGCTGCGCCGCCTTGAGCAGTGACGTCGACGCCTCGCCGCTCAAGGCCGAGAACATGGCCACCTGTCCGCGCAGGATGTCCACCCGCGCCTGCTGGAACGGATCGAGCGGCCCGGTCTGGGCGCTGGCGAGGAGGTCGCGCGTGATGTCATAGCGGCCGGCGTCGAGGTTCGCCCGCGCGGCCGCCAGCGCCCGCTCCGTCCGCCGCAGCGGGTCCGCCGTCAGCATCACCGCCCACTGGAGGAACAGCGCCGCCGCCGCCAGTCCGCCGCGCGACTGCGCGCGACCCGCGGAGCGCTCGAGCTCGACCGCCGACTCCTCGTCGAGGCCGGGCGTGGCGCGCGCGCGATGCCACGCCCGCCGGTCCGGGTCGGTCTCGGGATCGGTGGCGAGCGCGAGCGCGTGGTGGACGCGGTGGCGGTCGGCCGCGGGCGCCGAGCGGTAGGCGGCCGAGCGGACGAGCGGGTGCGCGAAGTGCACGCGGGCGCCGATCTTCAGCAACCCGGCCTTGACCGCGGGGTCCAGGGCGGAGATGTCGACCTCCAGCGTCCCGGCGACGCGGTGCAGGAGCAGCGGGTCGCCGAGCGGCTCCGCCGCGGCGGCGATGACCAGCAGGCGGGTCTCGGGGGCGAGCGCCGCGATCCGCTGGGCGTAGCTGCGCTCGACCTTGCCGCTGACCGGCCGGCTGTCCGGGACCGCGAAGCCTCCCGCGAGGTCGCCGTCCGCCCACGTGCGCGGGAGCTCGAGGAGCGCGAGCGGGTTGCCATGGCTCTCGGCGACGATCTGGTCGCAGACGGCGACGTCGAGCGGGGCGTGGATGTTGCGCAGCAGCAGCGCGCGGGCGTCGCTGTCGTTCAGACCTTCCACCGCGAGCTCGGGCACGCCTTGGAGCACGTGGTCGCCGATGCCCGACCGTGCGGCGCACACGACCGCGATCCGCTCCGCGAGCAGGCGGCGCAGCACGAACGCGATCACCTGCGCGGATGCCTGGTCGAGCCAGTGGGCGTCCTCGACGATGCACAGCAGCGGTTGGCGCTCCGCCGTCTCGGCGAACAGCGTCAGCGCGGCGAGGCCGATCAGGAACCGGTCCGGCGGCGGCCCTGTGCTCAGGCCGAAGACCGTCGCGAGCGCGTCGCGTTGCGGCGGCGGGAGCCGCTCGAGCTCGTCCAGCAGCGGCGCGCACAGCTGGTGCAGGCCGCTATAGGCGAGCTCCATCTCGGACTCCACGCCGACCGCCTTCGCCACGCGCCAGCCCTGCGCCTTGTCGGTCACGTACGTGAGCAGCGCGGTCTTTCCCATGCCGGCCTCGCCACGCAGGATCAACGCGCCGCTCTCACCCTCGAGCGCGCCGAGCAGCAGGCGGTCGAGCACCTGGCATTCGCGCGTGCGCCCGAGCAGCTTCATCGCAGACGTACACGTTGTCATGGCGGACACACCGGCCGCCGTTCGAAGGTCTGACGGCAGACGTAAGATCCGCTGATGCTCGACGCCCGCCGTCTCCGCGCTCTGCAGGCGGTGGCGCGGACCGGGTCGATCGCGGCCGCGGCGACCGAGCTCGGCTACACGGCCTCGGCCGTCTCGCAGCAGCTCTCCGCGCTCGAGCGCGAGGCCGGCACCGAGTTGCTGGTCCGCGAGGCGCGGGGCATGCGCCTGACCGCGGCGGGGCGACTGCTGGCCGACCGCGCCACGGCGATCCTGTCGCAGCTGGCCGAGGCGGAATCGTCGCTCGAGGCGCTGCGCAGCGGGAACGGCGGACCGCTGCGGGTGGCCGCGTTCTCCAGCGCCGCGACCCGGTTCGTGCCCGCGGCGATGGCGGCGTTCGGTACCTCGCATCCCGACGTCTCGCTGAGCCTGATCGTCGCCGAGAACGACGCCGCGGTCGCGGCGATCCGCGACGGCGAGGCGGACCTGGCGCTGGTCATCGACTACAACGTGGCGCGGATCGCGCCGACGACCGGGCTCGACACCGTGCTGCTGCTCGAGGAGCCGATGCACGCCGCGCTGCCCGCGACGCACCCGTTGCGTGACGTCGAGGCGCTCGACGTCCGTGCGCTCGCCGACAGCCCGTGGATCCGGTGCGCGACGCCGGGCTGCGCGGCCTTCACGTCACGGGTCTGCGAGCTGGCGGGCATCTCGCCCACGATCGGCATGCAGACCGACGACTACCCGGCGATGCTCGCGCTGGTCGAGGCGGGCGTGGGCGTGGCGTTCGTCCCGGAGCTGGCGCTCGTGGGCAAGCCCGAGGGCGTCACCGTGCGGCCGGTCGTCTCGCCGGTGCTCCGGCGGCACATCTCCGCCGTCCTGCCGCCAGTCGCAGACCGCGTTCCCGCCGTGATGGCGTTCTGCGACGCCCTGCGGGTCGCGGCCCAGGCGCACGCGTAAGCGCTCGCTCTCATCGAGCCTTCTTCCGGATTTCGGGAACGTGGGCGGATGCTTCGAACCCGCCTCACTTATGCCAACGTGGTCGCCACGCTGGCGCTCTTCATCGCGCTCGGGGGCACGAGCGTCGCCGCGACCAGCGTGATCAGCGGCAGCAAGATCAAGAAGAACTCGATCCCGGGCGATCGGGTGAAGAAGCACGCGCTGACGGCGACGCAGGTCGACGTGACCAAGCTCGGTACGGTGCCGAGCGCGGCGACGGCCGCCCACGCGGCCGCGGCCGACAACGCGACGCACGCCGCGACGGCCGACAACGCGACGCACGCGGCCACGGCCGACAACGCGACGCACGCGGCGACGGCCGACGGCGCGACGCATGCCGGTGACGCGGACACCGTCGGCGGCAAAGCCGCGTCCGCGTTCACGGGGACAGAGCGCTTCCGGGTGGGCGCGGCGGAGTCGACCTCGCCCACCGTGCAGACGATCCTCGACTACCCCGACATGGGCCTGCGCGTGGAGACCGACGGGAACACCGACTTCGACCAGAGCGTCGTGGTCCGCAACACGACCGCCAACCAGACCCTGGCGCTCGACGGCGACAGCGGCGGGGCGAACATCTTCCACGGCGCCGCGGCCACGCTCAGCAAGGGCACGGCGTGGCTGGACTCGCAGCCGGATGAGCTGCTCGTGATCATCCAGAACCTCCAGATCGCGCGGGACGAGGTCCTGCTCGACTGCCACTTCCCAGCCTCCGGCAGCACCGGCGGCATCTTCACGTTCTGCACCGGAGTGCGGATGGATCGCTAGTTCCGGGCTCAGACGCCGCTCATGACCCGTCCGGGGGTGCTGAACCGGCTCGTCGGTGGTCGCGTATGACGTGAACCGAAGGTCAAGCAGGAGGTTCAGCATGCGTCGTGTGTTGGCATCGCTCTTCGTCGTCGCGGGGCTCGCCCTCGTCGTCACCGCCACCGGGAGCGCGGCCGGGGACGCCGCAACCGTGAAGACCCGGCACGGCAAACTCGGTACGTTCCTGGTCGGCACCAACGGCCGCACGCTCTACCTGTTCGAGAAGGACAAGACCAAGAAGAGCACGTGCTCGGGCGACTGCGCGACCGCGTGGCCGCCGCTGCTGACGACCGGCAAGCCAAAGGCGGCCGGCAAGGCCAAGGCGTCGTTGCTCGGCACCACCAAGCGCGCCGACGGCAAGACGCAGGTGACCTACAAGGGCCACCCGGTCTACTACTTCGTGCAGGACAAGAAGGCCGGCGACACCAAGGGCCAGGGCATCGACGGCTTCGGCGCCGAGTGGTACGTCATGTCGCCGTCGGGCAAGAAGATCGACGAGGACTGACGCGCGAACGGCGATCGCGGGCCGGCCGCGGGCGACCGCGGTCAGGCCGGCCGCCGCCGGCAAAGGGACACGACGACACCTGTCCAGTCCCACTTGCCGCCTGCGAGGGCTCGACTAGCCTCGCATCATGAGTGACGAGCTCCCTCCCGGCGAGTGGTACCGCGACCAGGCGTATTGGTTGAGCGACGGCGTCGTCGACGATGTCGCCGGCGCCTGCGTCACGCACGCGCGCGCCTTCTCGGAGACCGGCTTGTGGCCCCTCGCCTGGGGAACGAGTGACCTGTACGACGAGGAGGAAGTATCCGGGGGAGGCGGGGTCGACGCCGTTGACGCACTCGATGCCGCTGACGTCATCGCCGCGCATTGGGACACGACGTCCTCCTACGGCGACCGACTGAGCCTCGACGGTCCGGGGCTCGCGCCCGCCTCCGTCTGGAGCACGGCACTCGCTCCCGAGAAGCGTTTCGCTCCGCTGCGCAGCTACACCGGTCACCGCCTGATGCTCCTGCCGTGTTCGCACCCGGCGGACGCGATCGCCGTGCTCGACCCGTTCTGCGAGTCCGAAGTGACGACCGCTGAGATCTCCGCGGTGTTGCGTTCCTGGGAGCGACGCTTCGACGCCGTCCTGATCGCGATCGAGGACACCGTGTTGACGTTCAGCGTCGGTGCGCCACCGGCAACGCACGAGCAGGCACTGCTGCTCGGCGCGGAGATTCAAGTCGTGCTACCGACGTACGACTGGATGCGCCCCGACGGGCCGCGCAACGTGGTTCATCAGCTGCTTCACGGCACCACTGCCGATCCGAATTTCCCACGCGAAGCGGAGCTCAGCCCGCACCTCTGGCGACTCGCGATGTACGACGACTAGTGTGGAGTTTCGCTATCCAAGGCGCCGTAGCGCTGTCTCGATAGCGACCTCGAGCCGGGATGTCATGCCGGGCACATCGACGGGACGGCGCCCAGCGACCTGACCCCGGATCCACTTCGGCGCGCTGTTGTCATGGTGCAGCAGGGCATACAGGTCCCACCACGGAGCGAGAGTCACCCCGGCGATCGACTCATAGAGCGACCGAAGCTGCTCCGCCCACTCGGGCGAGTAGAGCGCCGCCAAGTATCGCCGACAGTGCCCGACGTCAATCGCGCGCGCCCCGCGATGGATGGAGTTCCAGTCGGTGAGCCCGGTAATCCTCCCGCGCGACCACAGCATGTTGACGGGCAGGAGATCGCCGTGCAGAAAGACGGCAGTGTCCTTTGGCGGCGGCGCCGCCATGACACCGAACGCCGCCTTCCACACAGCCGGCTTCTGTGCGTCGACCGGCACCTGAAACCCGTCTAGAGGAGCGATCCAGGAGTCCGTCCAAGGTCTGAACGACTTCGCGGGGAGATCGAGGGAATGCAGCGATACAGCAAGCTCCGCGATCCTCGTCATCCACGACCGAGGTTCCGCCGGATTGAGGTGAAGATGCCCCCGCAACCGTGTCATCAGCAACGATGGCGCGCCCTGAGTCGAAGCACCGGCAACATCGGTGGCCAGGATGCTCGGAACCGGGAGCCCGCTTCCGGCCACGACGCCAAGGTTGGCGATCTCCTTCTCCAAGCTCCTCTGCAGGCCAAGCCCGCCCGGGTACTGCCGCAGTACGACGAATGTTCGCTCTCCACGCCGCTCGACCGTCAGCCGATGCACGGCGGAGCAGACGCCACCGGTCAATCGGCGATAGCCGACGACGCGACTGCCCCGACCCATCGACGCCGCAACCCAGGCGAGAGTCTCCGCAGAGGGCCGACGCTGCCTGAACCCGCCATCCCTCCAGTCGCCGTCGGTCACGAGCGCGAGTCTAGGTCCCATCGGAGACGCTCAGACTGACTTCTCGCCAGGCCTCGTCGCTGGCGGCGAGCTCCTGTGCTGCCTGCCGCGCCATCGGAACGGCATCGGCGCCGAGCAGGAGACGCACGGGCGCATCGTCGAGGCCGGCGAGGTCGCGCACCACCTGGGCGACGCGACGCGGGTCCGTCGCCTCCTGACCAGAGCCGGCGCGCACCAGCTCGGCGAACGCCTCGATCGTCGGCTGATACGGGACGCTGGGCTGCGGGATCGTCATCGACGAGCCGGCCCAGTCAGTGCGCATGCCGCCTGGCTCAAGAATCGTGACCTTGACCCCGAACGGAGCGATCTCCCGGGCGAGACCGCTGGAGAACCCGGCGATGGCCGATTTCGCCGCCTCGTAGGCGGTCAGGCCTGCGCCGGACACGCGTGCACTGAGCGACGCGACCTGGAAGATGTGACCACCGCCCTGTTCGCGCAGCACCGGCACAACCGCCTTGGAGACGTTCACGACGCCGTAGAAGTTGGTGTCGATCTGGGTCCGGAACGAGTCGATCGTCGTGTCCTCGAACGAGCCCAGGTCGCTGTACCCGGCGTTGTTGACCACGACGTCGATGCGACCGAACGTCTCCTTTGCCCGAGCGACCACGCGGGCGGCCGCGTCGTAGTGGGTCACGTCGAGCTGCATGGGAAGCAGAGCGTCGCCGTAGTCGTCGAGGAGGTCGTTCAACCGCTCGGGGTGACGCGCCGTCGCCGCCACGCGATCACCGGCTTCGAGCGCGACCTCGACGAGTGCGCGCCCCAGACCGCGCGAGCTTCCCGTCACGAACCACACCTGTGACATCGAGCCCGATGTCTCACGGCCGCTCATGACGTGACCCGGTAGCGCAGGTGCGTGACGCCGGCCGCTTCGAGCACGCGCGTCGGCTCGAGTTCTATGCGGTCTGTGCCGAACAGCCGCCGCCCGTCGCCGAGCACGACCGGGATGAGGTGGATCTCCATCTCGTCGAGCAGCCCTTCGCGCAGCAGCGACTGCGCGAGGTCGGCGCCGTGCACCATCACGTCCTGGTCGTCGGCGGCCGCCTTGGCCTCGCGTATCGCGCTCGCGGCGTCGGGCATGTAGTGGACCCAGTCGCTCTGCGGTTCCGGGGGGCGCCGCGGGTGGGCACGAAGATCGGCACGCCGTGATGGTCGCCGCCCCAATGACCGGCGTAGTCGAACGTCTTGCGCCCGACGACGACCGCGCCGGTCGCCATCGCCTCGGCGAAGACCTGCCCGCTCAGTCCCTGTGGCGCGAAGTGCGGCCGCTCGGAGACGGGTTCGCCGAGCCACTCGTGCAGCCGGTGCCCTCCGGTCCCCAGCCCGTTGCGCGGGCCGTCATCCGGTCCGGTGATGAACCCGTCGAGTGACATCGACATGTACAGGATCGACTTTGCCATGCGGTCCCCTTCCTCAGGTCTACAGCGCCCCTGCCAGTCGATCGAACGCGTGCGAGAGGCCGCGGGCGTGCTCGTCGCGTAGCTCGTCGGACGGGAAGCCCGATTGGACCATCGTCATCAGAGTCGCCCCGTCTCGGGGCACGAACGTGAACTCGGTGCTGAAGGCGAGCCTGGACCCGTCGAGGCGGGTCTCGGTCGTGGCCAGCAGCAGGTGGCGGGGGCGCTCGATCGCCTCGAACACGTGCCGGTGCCGGTAGAGCTCGCCCGGCGACGGGCCGAAGTCGATCTCCCAGGCGCCGCCTACGCGCAGCTCGCAGCGCGAGTGCACGACCCAACCTGGCTCGTCCTTGCCGTAGAACTCGCGCTGGCCCGCCGGGCTCGTGAACAGGTCGAACACGCGCGCGGGCGACGCCTGGATCAGGCGCTCGTAGCGGAGCTCGCGGCTCAACCCGAGCGCTCCACGAAGCGCTCGAAGCGGTCCAGCCGGCCCTCCCAGGCGCGGCGGTGGGCCTCGATCCACTCGCCCGCCTCGCCGAGCGCCCCGGCCGGGCCGAGCCGGCACTCGCGGGCGCGCCCCACCTTCTCGGTCTCGACGAGGCCGGCGAGCTCGAGGATCCCGACGTGCTTCTTGATCCCGTTGAGGGTCAGGCCCGACGGCCTCGCGAGCTGGCTCAGCGTCGCGGGGCCGCGTCCCAGGCGTTCCAGAATGTCCCGCCGAGTGGGGTCCGAGAGCGCGAAGAACGTCGCGTCGAGCGTTGGCGATAGTGCACCGATCGGTGCACTATATCGCTACTCGTGAGCCACGTGGTGGCCGGCACGGCGCAGCACGTGCACGGCTTCTTCCAGCCGCCCAGCCGGAACCAGGACGAGGTCTCCGTCGTAGCTCGCAGCGGTCCAGACCGGGAGCTCGGCGGCGGCGAGTGGCGCCACGATGGCGCTCAGCATGCCCGTCGCCTCCGGGTCGTGCGCGTCATCTCCGTTCCAAAGTGCCGCCCACGCGTCTTCGGCCTTGTCGTCGCGCCGCATCGTGGCACCCCCGTCCGGGCCGAGCACGAGCGCGAGGAGATCGGCTTCGAATGCCACCGTGCGCACGTCGGTCACGCGAGTGAGGACGAAGCGGCCCTGCAGCACGCGCAGGCTTTGTCGAGCGGCCGGCATCGAGCTCACGCGCCCCGTGGGCGGAACCCGTCGAGCGGGATTGACGTATAGAGAACCGTCGAAGCCATGCGCTCCTCCTCGACCGAGGCCGGGTTATGGTGCACCGATCGGTGCACCATAACGAACCCGCCTGATCGGCGGTCGGCGAACTCGTGACCGTTGCCGCCCCGTTCCTCTCGACGATCGCGAGGCGTGCGAGGATCAGTACGTGAGCCGGCGAGATCTGGTCCGCCTTCTGGAAGCGTTGTGGCGCCTGTCGGACGGCGTTGCGGACGTCGGTGTGCGCGTGGTCGACCTCGACCGGGCGATCGGCCGTGGGCACGGCGACATGCGCACACCGTTGAACCTGCAGACGCTCAGTGACGACGGCCTCGTCGCGCGGGTGCCCGATGGCGGCTGGGCCCTGACCGCACAGGGCATCGCGTGGCTGAAGGAGGATCGCGAACTCTCCGACCGCTGAGCGGGCCCTTCGGCTCGCCGGAGGGTTGTTCGACGACCCGTACGGCTCTCTGGGGTGAGCGCGGGTCCCCTGTGTCCCTAGGCGGAGAGCCAGAAGCAAAAGAAGTCGAGGACCGAAGACCCAGCGCCGCACTCACTATGTCCGGCACTATCGCGTCGCCGACAGAGACGCAGTGTTGCGTGCGTCGATTCGCACATGGAACGGAGCAGCGGGCCGCGCGATCCGTTCGGCCCGATGCCCGGCGGATGCCAACCCGCCCTGCCACGGTCCCAGCCCGCGCGGGATTCGGCTTCGGGGCGCCGTCGACGGCGTAATGCGGCGACGGCAGGCTGGGGAACCGCCGCGTGATGTGACCGACGGCGACAATCCCTGGCAACCATCGCGCCTCGGCGGTGTTGATGGTGGTGCACGATCCGATCTATGAATCGCCTCGCCGCCGGCCGGACGGCCGGGGGCGCGCCACCGAGAACTTCGATGCACGACGAATCCAATCATCCGCGCCGCACCACCGTGACGGTGGGCGAACACGAGATGACGTTGGCCGGGACATGCGTCTCCCTCGGCGGCTTTGCTCTCGGCGATGTCGAGCGCACCGTTGCCAAGCCACCGACGTGGACAGCGACACTCGACGACGGCCGCACGCACACCGCCAGCACCCGCCGTGATGCGCTGCAATGGCTGCTGGACGCAACGGCCGAGGAGCGCGCCGAGCGGGACGCCGCCAAAGCGCAAAGACGCGCCGACTACGACGCCGAGATCGCGCAGCGCGGTGTCGACGACGCGCAGGCCGCCGACACCGTCACGCAGTTGGTTCGTACGGTGCGTCCCGATTACCGCGGGCCTGACGACCGTTCCTGGGCGGGCGTACCGATGCGGCCAACGTTCACCTTCTGGGCGCCCGACTTGCGAGACATCCTCGTCGAACTCACGCGCCCAGCCGCCGTAAGGACGCTCCCGACGTGGCTGGCGGTCGAGCACCTGCGCGAGCACCAGGTTGTCCTGTGCCACCGCGGGCGCGAGTTGGAGGACCAACTGGTCCCATGGGATTGGGGCTATCTGCTTGACGTGCAGGTGTACGACGACCGTGACGGCTGGGTGCACGTCGAATTCGTGTTCGAGGACGATCAGGCCGACGTGCCGCGGGATGAGCGTTGGCGGTCGATCACGGTCCCGCTGATCGGCGCGACGGCGGAGGTCACCGCCGACGCGGTGACGATGCACGATCTCGACCGCCCTTGGGGGGAGCCAGACGACCCGGACGACAAGCGCCCGCACCCTTCGCTGGTGGCAGTGATCGCCGAGGACGTCGACGACCTGGCGATCTCCGGCACCAGCAACATCGAGGTGTATTCGCGATCTGGCTTCGAGGAGCTGGCCTCCACGCAGTCGCCGATGGCCGAACCCGTCGAGGACGAACCGGTCGAAGTCACCATCGTGTTCAAAGATGGGACGACGCACACGGCGGCCATCGGCGGCGATAAGCCGGGCGCCGGCGATGCGGGCACCCCGCAGCCGGACGACGCGGCCACGGACGACCCGGCGGGCAATCACCCGGAGTGACCGCGGCCCGCGCCGCCCATCCCCGCACCACCTGACGGCCCGTCCTCTGTGACCGTCATAGCGCTCGGACGGCTCCGGTCCCTGGACGTGACAGCTTGTCCTGGGGGACGTATTGGCACCGGCGAGCAATCCGCCGGAGCTTCGACTCGCCGAGCTCGCCATCGACGCTTGCCTTCGGGCGACGGTTCGCCGCTGCCGCCTTGGACGAGAAGCGAACTGCTGCTTGTCGACGATCTCAAGAGCGTCGGGACAGTCGGCGGGATGCTCGGGCTCGCTGCTCCCTTCAGACGAACGCGACAGCGCGCCGGCCGGCGATCGTGCTCGTGTCGTTGACTTCGGTCACAAGGTGCGGTCTGCTGCGACTGATGGGGTGATGGTCAACCACGAGGCCACGGATCGGGAGCTGCTGTTGAAGGGCGATGCGGCGGCGTTCGCGGTGTTCTATGACCGTCATGCGGAGTGGGTGCTCGGGTTCTTGCGGCGGCGCAGCCCCGATGGCGAGGCGGCGGCGGACCTGGCTGCGGAGGTGTTCGCGGCGGCGCTCAGCGGCCGCCGCCGGTATCGGTCCAAGGACGAGTCCGCGCATGCGTGGTTGCTGGCGATCGCGTCCAACAAGCTCAACTCGGCGTTGCGGTCCGGCTATGCCGAACGCCGCGCGCGGACGCGACTCGCGATGCGCCCCGTCGAGGTCACCGACGACGATGTCGCGCGCATCGACGCGCTGGCCGAGGCGTCGGTCGTCGTCGAACTGCTGCAGGACTTGCCCGCGGATCAGCGCACCGCGGTCCTGGCCCGGATCGTCGACGAGGGTGAGTATGCCGACATCGCGGTGACGCAGGGCGTCAGTGAGGCCGTTGTCCGTCAGCGCGTGAGCCGCGGCCTGGCCGGCCTGCGGCGGCAGTGGGGGAGGCGGGGATGACGGGTCATCGGCAGCCGTGGTACCTGGACCGG
This sequence comes from Solirubrobacter soli DSM 22325, assembly GCF_000423665.1. Taxonomy (GTDB): domain Bacteria; phylum Actinomycetota; class Thermoleophilia; order Solirubrobacterales; family Solirubrobacteraceae; genus Solirubrobacter; species Solirubrobacter soli. The sequence continues at coordinate 221,684 of NZ_AUIK01000020.1, forward strand.
TTGCGCGCCGAACTCGAACGCGTGGCGGCGATCGAAGACCGGCGCGAACGCGGCCCGGGGCTCGGCCGGCTGCGCCCGGTGCTCGGCCGCTTACGCCCGCTGGTGGCACTCGCCGTGGTCGCTGCCCTCTTCGCGGTTGTCTTGACCGTCGCGCGGGAGTCCGACGTCGAACGGCCGGCGGTGCCGCCGGGCAAGAAGCTCGTCGCCACCGACGTCGAGCGCGGCGTGCGCTTCAGCCTCGACGGCCGGGTACTGACGGTGCAGCTGCTCCCAAATAGGCCCAACGCGACCTTCGAAGCGGTCAGCGGCGCGGAGATCAGCGCGACCTGCGGCACGAACGTCGCCGCGCCGTCGGGTGATCCGCGAAGCGAGATCACAGTCTTCCGGCGCTGGCCGGCCGGCCAGACGAGCCTGAGCTACCGCTTCCCGCGCGACGTCTCGAGCTGGTGCCGGCTCGACCGCCAGTCAGTCGGCATCGTCGCGTCCGTGAGCTTCCCCGTCGCGTGGTCGGGAGCGAGGAGGCAGATCGCCGAGACAGCCAACAACTGGGCGCGCGTGTTCGCCTCCACCGAGCAGGCCTGCAACGCCTACACGGCCCCGTCCGTCTGCAAGCAGATAGGGTGCCAACTGGTGGGCGGCAAGCCCACCGAGGCCTGCAAAGCGTGGTTGTTACCCGCCTCGAGCACGCCCTCGGGCAAGGGCTGGGCATGGGAGCACCGCGGCGCGACGGTCCAGAAAATCGCCATGAGCGGCGACCGAGCGGCCGCCACGCTCTCGAAAGACGGCCTCGAGATCGACACGGTCCAGCTGCGACGTACCGCGACGGGCGAATGGCTGATCGACAAGCTCGGCCCGATCGGGGCTGTGGGCTCTTCAAAGTAGTAGCGCTCAGGACGACACGGCGCAGCGCGCCGAGTTGTTCCGTTGCCGCTCGCCGCGCTGGTCCTCCGAGGCAGGATCGATAGTGCCTCGGCGGTCGGGCGCGCTGTTCGCATTGGACGAGACGCGGTAGTCAGGCCCATTGCTCCACTGCGCGATTGAGCGAGCGCGTCCCGGCGTTTCCCGGCTGTGGTGAGCCGTCTCGTCGCTCTAGCGGTACCTGGGCTTGACACGACGACCGTCCCGCGACGAGTCTTCGAGTGTGTCCGAGCAGTGGGCAACCTTCTCGATCTATGACCACCGGCGAGCGACGTTCCGGCGGGCGCTTGTGCTCTTCGACCGGGTAGTCGTGCCGGTGCCGAGTCAGCCGTTCGGCCGGCTCGATGCCAAGGAGATCGAAACTCTCGAGGCCGACATAGCGTTTCTCGCGGATGCGGATGCCGCCGTGCGATTCGAGTGGGATCCGGCACGGTTCGCCGAATACGAGGCAGGCGTCGTTCGAGAGTCGGCGGCAACGTTTCTTGACGGCAGTCCCGAATGGCGTACACGCATGCAGCTCGTCCACGCTGTCAAGGCCGGCTCGGTCTCGCTAGCAGTTCCGGACGGGGTGAGAGATGTCAGCGCGGTGCCCGTGTATCAAACCGCCGACGACTTCAAGGCCCTCGCAGTCGACACCGCGGGTGAGGCGGCAGAACAGGACACGCTGGAGTTGATCCTGGACCACATCCCGGTTCCGGCCGATGACACACCACTCGAACTTGTGGTCGAGTTGCGCGACAAGCCGGCCTTTCGCCAGGCCAAGCTCGCGCTCGATCTGTGGCGGACGACGCTCGTGCTTGAACTGCTCGAAGCTGGAGAGGACGCGATCAAGCGAAAAGCCGTCCTGTCCAAAGCGAGCGCCGAGCTCGCCAAGTGGGCCGCGGACTACACGCGGGCGATGTCCGACACGAAGTTCGCCAAGGTCGAGGCGGGCTTTACGTTCGTGGGCGTGATCGGCAAGCTCCTCTCGCTCGATCCCACCGTCGTGCAAGATGCGAAGGACATGGTCATGCTCCGCACGATCCGGCAGCCGTGTTGGCGCGCGCTTGCAGGCGAGCCGTTCGCACCCGCCGGTGTCATCTACGAGGCGAGCCAGGCTTGGCAGCACGCGTAGGGCGGTCTCGACGGTTCACCCGCGGCAGCTGCTTGCCCACCTGCGGTCTCACCTCATGTGTGCGGTTGCACCCTCCGTGCCGCCCGCGCTGGTCTTCGGTATCGCAGCCGCACGGGTCGCGCTTTGCCTCACTCGGGTTCCGACGCCCCGCCGTCGTCAGGCTCAGCGGCGCTTGTCGTAGGGGCCGGCGCGGGCCATGCAAGCGCCCGGGCCACGCTCAAGAACGCGTCCCGGGCGGGGGCCGCGTGTGCCGGACTCCACATCAGGTCGATCCGTTCTTCCAGCACGTCGTCCGCCAGAGGGATCCAACGAAGACCGGGCGGGAGCGACGCCCGCACCGACGCTGACGCCGGCAGCACTGCGCGGCCTTCGGCGACGTCGGCGAACGTGGGGTCGAAGGGCAGGCGAGGGGCGACGATGCGCGGCCTGAACCCGGCCGCCGCGCAGGCGGCCAGAACCGCGTCGTAGCGGGCCGGCAGGGCGGCTCGCTCATGCAACAAGAGGCTGCGGTCGGCGAGCTCGCCCAGCTCGATCTCGGCGCGGTCGGCCAGGGGGTCGTCGGCTCGCAGGACGATCCCGGCCGCGTGGCGGCCGAGCTCCTGCACGAACAGGCCTTCGGTGTTGGTCGTCCAGCGCGCGAGCCCGACGTCGATACGCCCGTCGCGCAGAGCCTGCGGCAGGTCGGGAGACGGCAGCTCGGACACCTCGATCCGCACGTCCGGATGGGCCTCAGCCATGGCCGCCACCAGGCGCGGGGCGGTAGTGAAGGCAGCCGATCGCCAGAAGCCGAGACGCACGACGCCCGCCTGGCCGGTGCCGTGGCGTCGCATGTCCTCCCACAGCGCTTCGACCTCGCGCAGCAGCGCTCGGCCCCGTTCCGCCACCGCGGCGCCGGCTTCGGTGACCCTGACCTGGCGCGTGCTGCGGTCGAAGAGCCTCACGCCCAACTCTTCCTCGAGCTGCCGGATCTGCGCGCTCAGAACCTGCTGAGAAACGCCCTCTCGCGCTGCCGCGCGGGTGAAGTTGAGCTCCTCGGCGACGGCGACCGCATAGCGGATGTGGCGCAGCTCGGGCACGGCACCCGATTGTGACGTGACAACCGCGGGCTGTTTCTCTCCGCGGCCCGCTCGACGTATCGTCGGCGCCATGCCGGACTACGAGGTCATCGCTCTCTTCACACCCGCCGACGGCCAGGCCGATGCGGTGCACGCCGTGCTCGCAGGCCTTGTCGCGCCGTCGCGCGCCGAGCCTGCCAACCGCGGCTACATCGTCCGACGCATCAGCGCGACGCCGCCACGCTACGCAGTCCTCGAGAGCTATAGCGACCGGGCCGGGTTCGAGGCCCACAGCGCGGCGCCGCACCTGACCGCCTTCCGCGAGCGATTCGACGAACTGCTCGCCAAACCACCCGAGGTGCTTGTCCTCGAACCCGGGGAGGTCCGTTGATGCGGCTGGTGGCCAGGGCCTGACCGTGAGCGACCCAGGAAACAGTCCTCCCGTTCCCGCGCTACCGCAATGGACGACCGCCGAGCGAACTCTGGGGCGACCGCCCAACCAGACATGAGCGGCAACGTGCGCAGTGGTGCACGGTCCGTGTGGGAGCTTGGCTCGTTCGGCGAAGGCCCGTCATGGTTCGGCTAGCTCGATTGCCGCGGGCGGACGCATGGTTAAGGTCCGGGTGTGGCACGCGTGCTGGTGTTGGCGGCGATCCTGGCGATGTGGCTGTGCGCCCCGGCCAGGGCCGGCGTGGTCACCCTGGATGGGATCGACGTGATCTCGTGGCTGTCGTTCGAGGACACCGAGGGCGTAGCCGACGACCTTCGCGTCGTATCGCCGGGCGAGGACACGATGATCGTGCTCGGGCCGACCGTGATCGCCGGCAAGGGCTGTGTTCCGGTGCCCGGCGGTGCGAGCTGCACCCATCCACTCGCAGGGTCGGGGATCGGTCACGGGTGGGAACGGTCTCGCATCGGTCTCGGCGGTGGTGACGACACGCTCGTGGTCGAGGCCTCCAAGCCGCTGGACGTCGACGGCGGCGACGGGAACGATCAGATCTCGCTCGGGCCCGGCGCGCTCGCCTCGGCGAGCGGAATGGCCGGCGACGACACGCTCGTCTCCGCCGGCGCGGCGACGCTCGACGGCGGCCCGGGCAACGACCAGCTGAGCGCCGGCCCAGGGACCAGCGCAGCCGGCGGACCCGGCGCGGACCGGCTCACCGGCTCACCGGGAAACGAACTGCTCGTCGACGCAGGCGATCGCGGCGTGCGTGACGTCGTCGTGTGCAACGGCGGCGCGGACATCACGCAGGTCGATGACACCGATGTGCTCGAGGGCTGCACACGCTCCCCGCTCGACGACCTCTCCAAGGTCAAGTACCACTGGGTCGTCCGCTTCGGTCCGCGGCTGAGCTTCCCAACGAGGCTGACCGTGGTCTGGCCGGACTACTTCGGTGACCTGTATCGCGAGTTCGCATACTGCGTCGGGGCGCCCTGCCACGGGGCAAAGCTCGACGCCGGGACGATCGTCTCGGGCGGCAAGCGCGTTCGCTACAAGGGCCGCTGGTGGCGAGGCGTCTCGCCGGGCGCGCTCGTGCGCGTCGGCGTCGAATTCACATTCAGCAACGTCAGGTTCACCAAAGGGCTGGAGTTCCGTACGCGCGCCCGCGCCCTCCCGGTGCGGCGCAAGCGCTGCACCGTCGCCATCCTCAAGGCGCCGCGCACGACCGGCCGCGTGCGCGTCGTGCCATGTACGTGACCGTGCGGCGCGCCCGGCGTGTCGGGATCGAGCGCCCTCGCATCCAGTCCTAGGATCACCGGTTCATGACGTTGGGGCGTGTAGGGGTCTAAGCCCGAGGGAGCGTGCCACGGTGGCCAGGGGACCGGTGGCCAGGTGGAGCGCCTGCCGTGCCGCTCGCGAGTGCTCAGGGAACTCGTCGACGAGCATGGCGATGTAGAGCAGGGCGCGAGGGCCGTTCAGGTCGCCCAGGTCGCGCGCGTTGGCGGTGGCGCACAACGCGCGGATGTAGGGCTCGAAGTCGCGCGCGGGCCGGTGCACGTTGCGGACCCGGGCGGGCGCCGCCCCGACCCGGGAGGTGTGGACGGCACCGGCTTCGACCGAGGCGTGATCGCCTGGTCGCAGGCGGCGCCATGAGCGGTTGATCAGCAGTTCGAGCTCGCCGTCGAGCACTTCGTAGGTCTCGGTGATGTGCGGGTGGATGTGCGGCTGCGGCGACCAGCCGCCGGCCGGCAGCTGCCACTCCATCTCGAGTAGGACGCCGTCGGTGTCGGCGCTCGAGCGGGTGATCGTGTAGATGGTTCCGTCCGGCCACGTCAGCCGACGACTCACGGCGCGCTGAGCTGGGCCGCGGCGGAACCGCCGTCGAGCCAGAGGTTCTCGCGGCTGATGCGGCCGTCGGCGAACTCCCACACGTGCAGCATGCGGATGCAGACCCGGCGCCCGTGGCCGGGGATGCCGAGGAAGTGGCCGTGGACGGTCCCGGTCCACTGATGCTCGGTCACGCAGAAATCCTCGCCGTGGTAGGTGCGCGTCGGAGTCATCGACTCCGTGGCGATCTCGCGGTTGAGCTGCTCGTAGAAGCCGCGCGCGGCGTCGCGGCCCTGCAGCGGACCGTGCGGGGCGCCCACCACGTCGTGCTCGACATCTTCGGTGTACATGGCGATCGATGCGTGCGCGTCGCCCGCCCGCTCCGCGGCGAGATGCTGCTCGATCAGCCGGTCCATTTCCGCTGCGTTCACGCTGGCTCCTCGTAGTACAGTCTTTTTACCACCAGACCGTACCAGATTTTTACTATGCCCGACCAGCCCTCCCCCAGACTGCCCGCGCTGTTGCGCATGCTTTCTCAGCGCACGTACCGCGACATGCTCGACCAGGTCACCGCGGCCGGGTTCGACGACATCCGCCTCGCGCACTGGCCCGTGCTGCAGTGGCCGGGTCCAGAGGGCGAACGCCCGTCGGTGATCGCAGAGCGCGCGGGCACGAGCAAGCAGGCGATCAACCACCTGCTGCGCGATCTGGAACGGCTCGGCTACCTCGAACTGCGTCCCGACCCGGAGGACAGCCGCGCGCGGCTCGTCACGACAACCGCGCGCGGCCAGGCATTGGTGCAGACGATGTTCGCGGCCGCGGCCGCAACCGAGCGCGCGTTCGAGTCCGTCCTGACCGAGGACCAGAGCCGCGAACTCAAGGCGACGCTGAACCTGCTCTGGCGAAGTGACGTCGGCGCCAGTGGCTCCACGCGCGAGGCCATCGACGCTCCTGCCGTGGGCGAACCTGACGGGGGTGGCTGACGCGGCGCGACGCGGCGCGGCGCCGCGCCGCTGGCGTCGAGGCGCTCGATCCGCTCGGTGTGCCAGTTGCCCGCGTCGGCGAGCAGGACCTCAGGCTCGCACGCGATGTGGCTGCGGAGAGCTCGCGCTTGGCCGCGTGGACTGGTCCTCGGTGCACACGGCCCCGCACGCAGCCGCGGAGCGCCGACTTCGAGGGGCCGTCCGTCCGTCTGAGCCGGCAGGGAGATCGACAGCAGCGGGGCGGTGGCTGGCGGCGCCTCCCCGCCTGTCATCTCCCCGATGCACGCCGCCCTCCGAGAACGCCGAGCCCAACCCACCGCATCGCACCACGAGCCAGGGGTGGCAAGGAAAACTTGACTCAGAGGACGGTTTTCCTGCCCACCCCATGCTTCTGCTCTGCATCTCGACGATCTGGAGGTGCTGGCCGACGCGGACCTCGCGCAGCAGCAGCACGGCCACGCCCGCGCCGCGTGAGGATCACGCCTGGCCAGGAGGAGCAGACCCGTTCGATGATCGCGGAGGGCGGCGTGTCGATGATCCAGGGCACGGCCGGATCGGGTGCCGCGTACTGGGCGCGCCCGCAACGTTCGTGAGCGTTGACGTCTGCGACGTCGTCGGCCAGGCGTAGACCTTCCGGTCCGCGCAGGAGTCGCTCCTGACCACCACATGCCGGTCGCCCTGCCTGAGCGCGACGTGGAGCCCGACGATCAGCACCCGCCGCCGTCGAAGTGGATCACCGCCCGCTGCATTGCCTTGGCAGCACTTTGCTCGATGACCTGGTTCCGCCCGCGCGGGGCTGAGCGCGCGTTGCGCCGGACGGCGATGCCAGTGATGATCTCGAGTGCGGCGCGTTCTGCGGCCAGCGCGGTGATGCCCTGGGGATCGGCCGGCGGGCAGACCTCGACGACGTCGGCCGCGCACAGGTCGAGCGACTCGCTCGCGAGAGCGAGTGGTCACCGCCGAGGACGAGCGGAACCGCTCCCGCCGTCGTCCGCGGCGCGGATCGCACGCGGGCCGTACCGCGCGCCCGGGCGATTGGAGGTCCCGTCGTCGAACGGCGCGCCGAGCACCGCGACGTCGGCGCCGGCGAGGCCGCGCGGGTCCTCGACGAGCGGCCGCCCGCAGAAGGTGCCACCGACGCCTGCGTGCGGCGGGCCTTCACGAGTCGTCACCACGCGGCGCCATTCGGATGACATGGACGCCGACTCTATTGAGCCCGGCGCGGCCTGGTTTCAGTTTGCGTTGATCGCCAGCGCGACCGTGCGCTCCGTGGTGACCAAGGCGACCGCCATCACGTTCCCGCGATCGTCCGGGCGCGGGTCGTACACCACGTCCAGCGCGAGCTGAATGCAGATCGAGGCTTGCTCATGGCCGTCAAGGTGGGTCGGGGCGGGCTTTGGACGCTTCTTCATTGGCTCACAGGTGTCGGGCTCGGGGGTCGGTGGATCTACGAACAACGAACCCGGCTCGCGCCGGCCGTTACGTCGGCCGCGCAAGTGTGCGGAAGACCCGCAGCGGCGCTCCGCACTTGCCCGCAACTGCTCCACTGACGATCAGCCGACCGCCTCGCATCACGACCTTCGGGTTCTCCGCCGCCTGTCAGGACGCTCAGGAAACCCGCGGCGCGTTCCTATGCGACAACATCACGCTGTGGCGACACAGTCTCGACACCGACAGCGAGGTCCGGTCCGTCGCTGGGCCCGCGCCCGCCCAGCGGACGTCATCGACGTCTTCGTCTACGTGGTCGTCCTCAATCTCGCCATGCAGTACAAGCCGTCGGTCATCAGCGAGACGTTCACGCTTTCGCTCTTGACCGCGGTGCTCCTCAAGCTCGCCCTGGAGGTCGTGATCCTGCTCAAGGGCAAGGTCCTCACCCGGCTTCGCGCCGCCGACACGCGACGCGCCAAACTCGTGGCCGCGGTGTCGCTCTGGGTGGTCGCCGCCGGGAGCAAGCTCGTCGTCCTCGAACTGGTCGACCTCGTCTTCGGCGATGCGGTGAGCCTCGGCGGCTTCATATCGGTCACGTTGCTGGTCGTCGCTCTTCTCGCGTCGCGAGCCGCGGTGCGCGGCCTTCTGGACGAGACCGCGACCGCCGCCCGAGAACCCATATAGGGCGACGCACGCGCGCCAGATCCAGCGTTCGCCCGATGCGCCGCGGCCCCGATCCGCATAGGGTCGGCTGAGCAAACAAGGGGGCTCAGCCATGTCGGTCCGTCGTCCGTCTCCAGCCATGCTCGTCGCGTTGACGGCCCTCGTCGTCTCGCTCGGCGGCAACTCGTACGCCGCGGTCACGTTGGCACGGAACAGCGTCACGTCGAAAGCGATCAAGGATGGTCAGGTGAAGCGCGCGGACCTGGCCGACAACGCGGTCGGCACCGACCAGGTGGCCAACGGTTCGCTCCTCGCCGGCGACTTCAAGGCAGGCCAACTCCCGGCCGGCCCACAGGGACCGAAGGGCGACAAGGGCGACAAGGGGGACAAGGGCGTGGGTGGCTTCGTGGTGCGGGCCAACTCCGGCGAACATCAGGCGGCCGTCACGGCGAGCTGCAATCCCGGAGAGGTGGCCGTGAGCGGCGGCGCGCACAGCTTCGACGGAGTCCTCGACGCCATCGCGCCCGCAGCGGACCCGAACGCGATCTTCACGATCGGGACGCCCACCTTCCTCGGCTACCAGCCGTCGTCGTGGACCGGGCACGCGGTCAACGACACCAACGACGCGCACGTCACGGTCTGGGTGGTGTGCGCGACCCCGTGATCATTGCGATGAATTTCGGGCGTCCGCCCCGTCATACCCGTCGACCGTCCCATCGACGAGAGGAATGCGGATGCCGAGAACGAGCGTCACCATCACACCGATCTGTGTTGCCGACCTGCTCGCCGAGGACGAGCGGATGCCGGTGTACGTGCACGTCATCGACCATCCCGATGCGCGCGTGCTGGTCGACACCGGGATCACGGAGTCGCACCCGGCGGCTGCCGACCTCGACCCCCGCCTCCGGCCGCTGAGCGAGCAGGACTTCGACCTCGCCGGGATCGACATCGTCGTCAACACGCACCTGCACTTCGACCACTGTGGCGGCAACCACCTCTTCGCCGGCAAGCCGACCTACGTCCAGCGCCGGGAGCTCGACGACGCGCGCAACGAGGACGACTACACCATCCGCGAGTGGGTCGACGCGCCCGGCGTCCGATACGTGCCGGTCGACGGCGAGCTCGAGCTGCTCCCCGGGCTCCGACTCGTCCCCGCGCCGGGCCACACCCCTGGCATGCAGGTGGTCGTGGTCGAGACCGGCGGGCGTCCGCTCGTGGTCGGCGGCGACGTGGCGGTCTGGTTCGGCGAGCTGGACGAGCCGCACACCGAAGGCCAGCTGCGCGTCCGTGCGCTCGACCCCGAGCTGGTCTGGCTCACGCATGAGCACGAGCCATGGCGACCTCATGCCGGAAGCAGCGGCGGCGGTGACGCCTTCCCTCGCGATGGGCTCAGCAGCTCGAGAGCCCGTCGTTCTGGAAGTGCATGAAGTCGGTCTCGTTCCAGTTCCCGCCCCACGTGGTGAAGCCGTTGTTCGAGAGCGCCGTGACCTGGGGGTCGCCACGCGTGAACTTGCCGTATCCGGCGCGGTGGTCGAAGTGGTACTGGTTCGGGTGGTAGCCCTGCAGCACGCCGTTGTCGAACTCCTCCTCGGGGTTCTCCCACGGGTTGATGTCGATCGCGGCGCCGCAGCGATGCGGCGACCAGACGTGCTCGTTCTCGTCGAACGTCTTGTAGCGGCAGTTGAAGGCGGACGTGTTGTCCTTGCGCATCGCCTCGTCGTCGTCGGCGCCGGGATACGTCACGCCGTTGCGGGTCGTCTTTCCGAACTGGTCGGCCATGGGCTCCATCCGGCGGATGCGGAACTCCTGGTTGTAGAACGCCGTGAAGATGCGGGCGATGTTGTCGCCCTGGCCCTGACGCACCACGATCCCGCCGCGTGACCGCACCCCGTCGAAGCCCCAGAAGTTCACGCGGACGAGCTTGAGGTCGGCGCGGCCGATCGGACAACCCGAGGTGTATGAGTACCCGGTCATCCGGTTCCAGAGCCCGTCCGGGATGTCCGTGATCACGGGGTTCGCACCGGCGCCGGAGGCCAGATCGTTGCTGGGGAACTCGATCGCGGGTGGGTGGTCCACGTGGATCGCCCCGATCTGGACCGGGTCCGCCCACGCCACCGGTGCTCCCAGCCCCATCGCCCCCACGATCGCCACGATCAGCGCCTTGCCCCGCATCTCGGTCCTCCTTGCGTCGTACGACGCTGGTCATCATCCCCCCACGGGGGAGGATCATGCGCCGATGCGACCCAGGAACGCCGAGAGCGCCGCGTTGAACGCCTCGGGCCGCTCGAGGTTCGGCATGTGCCCCACGCCCTCCAACACGAGCACCTCGGGCTCGCGCAGGCAGCCGACCAGCTCGGCCGTGACCTCGGCGGTCGACCACGTGTCGTGGTCGCCGACGCACACGAACACGGGCACGTCCACCGCCCGCAGGATCGGCCGGTAGTCCGGCCGCTGCACCCGCCCGCGCATCGCCGCGGCGGCGCCCGCGGGGCGGTTGCGCTCCATCATCGCGTGCACGCTCGCGACGACATCGGGCGGAGCATCCGGGCCGAACAGCGGCGGCGCCATGTATTCGACGAGCGGGCCCATGCCGACGCGCTCGACCTCATCCGCCAGGGCGCGCCGCTCCGCCCGCTCCGCGTCGGTGACGGGCTGCGCGGTCGTGGCGACGAGCCCGAGCGCGGACACGCGCTCCGGCCGCGCGTGCACCATCTCCATCGCGATCAGGCCGCCCATGCTCATCCCGACCACGGCGACCCGCTCGACGTCGAGCGTCTCCCAGATGTCCGCCGCCAACTCCCGCATCTGCACGGTGCCAGGCGTCAACGGGCTGTCGCCGTACCCGCGGAGGTCGGGCGCGATCACCCGGCCCGGAAGCTCGTGGAGTTGCGGCGCCCACATCGACCGGTTGAACGGATGGCCGTGGATCAGGACCACGGCCGGGCCGTCACCCGCTTCGTCGAACTCGAGCTTCACCCCCGTCACGCTACGACGCCGTGCGGTCGAGCGCGGTGTCGGCGAACGAGCGGGGGTCCTCGGCGGGCTCGAGGTGGGTGAAGACCGTCGCGTGCGGGAGCTGGTGGCGCACCTCCGCCTCGACCTCCTCGACGACGTCGTGCCCGTGCTGGACCGTCCACGAGCCCGGGACCAACACGTGCAGCGAGACGAACGCGCGTGAGCCCGCCTGGCGGGTGCGCAACGCGTGGAAGCGGACGTCGTCGCTCTCGAAGCGCTCCAGCGCAGCGGCGATCTTCGCCTGCTCAGGAGCGTCGAGCGCGCGGTCCATCAGGCCGCCGACCGAGCGGCGCACGAGGCCCGAGCCGGTGATGACGATGTTGGCCGCGACCGCAAGGGCGATCAGCGGGTCGAGGACGTCCCAGCCGGTCACCGCGACCGCGACGACACCGACGAGCACGCCGGCCGAGGTCCAGACGTCGGTCAACAGGTGGCGGCCGTCCGCCTCCAACACGATCGAGCGCTCACGCCGGCCGGTGGTCAGGAGCAGGTAGCCGACGCCGAGGTTGATGACCGACGCGACGGTGGAGATCGCGACGCCGAGGCCGACCGAGTCCAGCGGCTGCGGGTCGAGCAGGCGCGGGATCGCGGTCGCGGCGATCGTGAGCGCGGCGACGACGATCAGCGCGCCCTCGACGCCCGCCGCGAAGTACTCCGCCTTGGCGTGGCCGTAGGCGTGCTCCTCGTCGGCGGGCTTCATCGCCCAGCGCAGCGCGAGCATCGCCACGATCGCCGCGACGAGGTTGACGACGGACTCGGCCGCGTCGGACAAGAGGCCGACCGAGCCCGTCAGCGCCCATGCGACGGTCTTGAGCGTGATCGTCGCGACCGCCGCGGCGATCGACAGCCACAGCAGCCGGAAGAGCATCCGCTACGTGGTGGCGCGCACGCGCTGTTCGATCAGCGACACGTCGCGGATCGCGCCGCGGTCGGCGGACGTCGCCATCGCCGCGTAGGCACGCAGCGCGGGTGAGACGACGCGGTCGCGCCCGACCGGCTCGAAACTCGACACCGCCTCGCGACGCTCGGCCAGCTCGGCTTCGGTCACCGCGAGCTCGATGGTGCGGTTCGGGATGTCGATCACGATCGTGTCGCCCTCCTCGACCAGCGCGATCGCGCCGCCGGCCGCCGCCTCCGGCGAGATGTGGCCGATCGAGAGCCCTGAGGTACCGCCGGAGAAGCGGCCGTCGGTGATCAGCGCGCACGCCTTGCCGAGCCCGCGGCCCTTGAGGTAGGACGTCGGGTAGAGCATCTCCTGCATGCCCGGCCCGCCCTTCGGGCCCTCGTAGCGGATGACCACGACGTCGCCGGGCTGCACGCCTCCCGACAGGATCAGCTCGACCGCCGCGTCCTGGGAGTCGACGACCCGCGCCGGCCCGCTGAAGGTGAGGATCGACTCGTCCACGCCCGCGGTCTTCACGACGCAGCCGTCGACGGCGATGTTGCCGTAGAGGATCGCCAGGCCGCCGTCCTTGGAGTGCGCGTGCTCGAGGTCGCGGATGCAGCCGTTCGCCGCGTCGGTGTCGAGCGACTCCCAGCGCTCGGACTGGGAGAACGCGGTGGCGGAGCGCACGCAGCCGGGCGCGGCGTGGAAGAGCTCGAGCGCCTCGTCGGTCGCCTGGCCGCCGCGGATGTCCCAGTCGGCGAGCCACGTGTCGAAGTCCGCGTGGACGGTGTTGACGCCGGTGTTGAGCAGCCCGCCGCGGTGCAGCTCGCCGAGGATCGCGGGGATGCCGCCCGCGCGGTGGCAGTCCTCCATCAGGTAGGTCCCGTTCGGCGCGAGCTTGCTCAGGCACGGCACGCGGCGCGAGATCGCGTCGATGTCCTGCATCGTGAACTCGAGCTCGGCCTCCTGGGCGGCGGCGAGCAGGTGCAGGACGGTGTTGGTCGAGCCGCCCATCGCGACGTCCAGCGTCATCGCGTTCTCGAACGCCTCGCGGGTGGCGATCGCGCGCGGGAGCACGGAGTCGTCGTCGTGCTCGTAGTAGCGGCGGGTGATGTCGACGACAGCGCGACCGGCGGCCTCGTAGAGCGCCTTGCGGGCGGTGTGCGTCGCCAGCGTCGACCCGTTGCCGGGCAGCGCGAGGCCCAGCGCCTCGGTCAGGCAGTTCATCGAGTTGGCGGTGAACATGCCGCTGCAGGAGCCGCACGTCGGGCAGGCGGACTCCTCGATGATCGCGATGTCCTCGTCGGAGACCTCGGTGGCGACGGCATCCGCGATCGCCGTGATGAGGTTGACGCGGGTGCGGACGGTGCCGTCGACCAGCGTGGCGGTCCCGCCCTCCATCGGCCCGCCGGAGACGAACACCGTCGGGATGTTCAGCCGCAGCGCGGCGTTGAGCATCCCCGGCGTGATCTTGTCGCAGTTGGAGATGCAGATCAGCGCGTCGGCGCAGTGGGCGTTGACCATGTACTCGACGCTGTCGGCGATCAGGTCGCGCGACGGCAGCGAGTAGAGCATCCCACCGTGACCCATCGCGATCCCGTCGTCGACCGCGATCGTGTTGAACTCGCGCGGGATGCCGCCCGCCTCGATGATCGCGTCCGCGACGATCTCCCCCACCGGCTTGAGGTGCGTGTGGCCCGGAACGAACTGCGTGTAGCTGTTCGCCACGGCGACGATCGGCTTGCGCCCGAGGTCGTCCTTCTCGACCCCCGCGGCGCGCAGCAGCGCGCGGGCGCCGGCCATGTTGCGGCCGTGGGTGACGGTGCGGGAACGGTATGCGGGCACGAACGATCTCCTGCGCGGAATGAACCTAGGGGTGCCCGACCGGCGGACGCTCCGACACGTTCTCCGCCGGTCGGGCGGGCCCCCGAGCATTCTCGGTAGGCTAGCGGAATGGCCATTCCGGTGTGGTCGTCGCTGACCGGCGACGAGAAGCGGGCGCGCACGTTGGCGGCCGCCGACGACCTCTTCGCCCGCGAAGGGCTGGACGTCGCGATGCCGGTCCTGGCGGCCGCGGTCGGCGCCGGGGTGGGAAGCATCTACCGGATGGTCGGCGCCAAGGAGGACGTGATCGCGGCGCTCGTGATCGAGCGGGCCCAAGCCCTCGTGCGCCGCTTCACCGACGCCTTGCGCGAGGACGATGCCTGGGCGGCGCTGTCGCGCGCGACCCTCGAGACCGCCCACGACGGCGCGACCGACTTCCTGTCGCAGCCCGCCTGGGACGAGGCCGCGGCGCTGCGCCCGGAGGTCGCGGAGGCCCGAGCGGAGGCCACGCGAGCGCTCGAGGCGCTGGTCGAACGCGCGCGGCCTGTGCTGCGCGACGACGCGAGCCATGAGGACCTGCGGCTCGTGTTCATGTCCGTCCGCGGCCGCACCGACCCCGCCGGCGCACGCCGCCTCGCCGAGCTCGTGCTGCGCGGCATGCGCCAGAACTGAGGCGCGGCGACACCGCGCTCAAGAGGCCTGATAGACAGGCGTGATGGAGCTACGTCCGGCGACCCGGGAAGAGTTCGACGACTTCGGGCGGGCGGTGCTGTCGGCCTTTCACCAGCAACTGACCGACGCCGATCGCGAACGCTACGGGCGCATCGATGAACCCGAGCGCTCGCTGGCGTGGTTCGACGGCGGGCGGATCGTCGCGACCGCCGGCGTGTACACCCGCGAGCTCACCGTGCCGGGTGCGGTCGTGCCGTGTGCGGCGGTGACCGCGGTCGCCGTCGTCGCGACGCACCGGCGGCGCGGGTTGCTGACGGCGATGATGCGCAGGCAGCTCGAGGACCTGCACGCACGCGGCGACCCGGTGGCGGTCCTGTGGGCCTCGGAGGGAGGGATCTATGGGCGTTTCGGGTACGGGATCGCCGCCCGCGCGGCCCGGCTGGTCGCTCGCCGCCCGCAGGCGCGGATCGCAGCGGCCTCGAACGTCGGCGGGCCGCTGCGGGCCGGCCCGGCGGGCGAGCATGTGGAGCCGATGCGCGCCGTGCACGAGCGGGTTCGACCACAGCGGCCGGGCATGCTCGACCGTCGCGGCCCGTGGTGGCACGACCGGCTCAGCGATCCCGAGAGTGCGCGCGGCGGCGCTCAGCCGTTGCGTGCGGTGGTCGACGAGGATGGCTACGCGCTCTATGCCGTGCGTCCGGACTCCGACGAGGATGGACCCGCGGGGGAAGTGCGGGTGCGCGAGCTGGTCGCGGCCACCCCGACGGCTCACGCGCGGCTGTGGGCGTTCCTGCTCGACCAGGACCTCACCCGGACGATCACGTGGCGCCTGGCGCCGGTCGACGAGCCGTTGTGGCTCGCGTTGACCGACCCGCGCGCGGTGCGCATGACACTGACCGACAGCC
This sequence comes from Solirubrobacter soli DSM 22325, assembly GCF_000423665.1. Classification (GTDB taxonomy): domain Bacteria; phylum Actinomycetota; class Thermoleophilia; order Solirubrobacterales; family Solirubrobacteraceae; genus Solirubrobacter; species Solirubrobacter soli. The sequence goes on from NZ_AUIK01000020.1 coordinate 237,416, forward strand.
TGTGGGCGCGGCTCGTGGACGTCGCGGCGGCGCTCAGCGCCCGCAGCTACGCGCACGACACCGATGTCGTGATCGCCGTCGCGGACGAGTTCTGTCCGTGGAACACCGGGCGCTATCGGTTGTCGGCCGGCGGTTGCGAGCGTACGCGGGCCGCCGCGGACCTCGAGCTCGACGTGAGCTCCCTGGGAGCCGCCTACCTCGGAGGCACGTCGCTCCGCGCGCTGGCCGCCGCGGGCCGGGTGCGCGAGCTCACGGCGGGCGCGGTGGCGAGAGGAGCCGCGGCCCTGCGCGGTGAGGTCGAGCCGTGGTGTCCCGAGGTCTTCTAGGGTCTTCGCGTCGTGTCGATCGAGCCGGAAGACCTCGTCCTCGTCGTCCAGCGGGGGCGCACGTTCTATGCGCGGGTGCTCGGGGTCGAGCAGCACGGGCGGCTGACGATCGCACCGCTCGAGCGGGCGGTGCGCGCCCGCTCGGCTCGCCTCGACGAGCTCCGCGGGCATTGGACGCACCAGGGTGATCCCCGCCCTGGCGCCGGAGATGCGCGCCAGGGCAGCTTCGATCACCTGCTCGATCGTTAGGGGGTCGTGGTGCTCAGCGTGAAGGTGAGCGTCTTGCTGTAGGACCCCGTGCGCAGCGCGTCGGTGGCGCCGATGTGCTGCTTGAAGCCGATCGTGACCGACTCGTTCGACGTCGGAGCGGTCCAGGCGGCCTTCGACAGGGAGACCTCGAGCGGCGACGGCAGCGAGAAGGCGCCGTTGGTGAGGTGGCCCGGGTCGGAGTACGTCAGCGCCGCGTCACCCGCGGTCGAGATGACGTTGGCGGTCGTCGACGCGGTGTAGTCCTTGTCCACGCCCGGCGCGAAGGCGCCGAAGGAGGCCGAGGAGCCGAGCGTCAGCGAGAGCGTCGCGGGAACGGTCCCGCCACCGGAGCCCGGCTGGTCGACGCCGTAGTCCGAGCAGCCGCCGTTGGCGTCATAGAACCCGCCGCCGGCCAGGCCGGGGCCGGTGATCGTCGGCCGATTGCCGGCCAGCGGGGCGCCCGTGTAGGGCGTGTCGAACCACTGCTTGAAGAACGCGTCGAGCTTGTTCGAGCAGCCGATCGACTTGTTCGGCATGTACTTGTGGAACTCTTTCTCGAGGTTCTCCTCGGTCATCGAGCCCCCGCGGTAGGCGGTCTGGATGTAGTGCAGCGCGGCGTTGTAGTTGTCCTTGCCGAGGATCGCGCGCAGGGCGAGATACGCGGTGCCCGGACGCGTGTAGGCGTTGGAGTTGCCGTTCATCGACACCGACGTCGGATTGCTCGGCGCGACGTTCCAGAACGAGGTCGACGTCGTGTTGTAGTTGGTGGCGAACTGGCCCACGATGCTCGCCTCGAAGGCGGCGTCGCCGGCCGCGGTGCCCTGGCCGCCGGCGGCGTTCGCGGCGTCCAGCGCGGTCTGGAAGTACTGCGCCGTCGTCGCCTGGCCTTCCTTGTACCACATCAACTTGGGCGCGCCCTCGGCGACGTTGTCGCCCCACCACTGGTGGTAGTTCTCGTGGGCGAACGTGCCGACGTTCGTGCCCTGGGCGCCGCCGATCGTGCCGCCGACGAACACGATCTTGGTCTGCATCTCCTCCTCGAAGCTCGCGCTCGGCAGCGCGACCACGATCCCGTTGGCGTTGAACGGGAACGGCCCGCTGAACTGCTCCTGGAAGTGCGTGATCGCTTCCTGCTGGTCCATCGCGACCTTGTTCAGCGTCTTGCGCGCCGGGGCGATCGCGGCGTCCTGGGCCTCGAAGTAGACGACGTCGTTGGCGCCGTCGCGGAACGAGTAGTCGAAGTTGCCGACGCTGTTCTCGACCAGGTAGTTCGCGATCGGATCGCTCGACTTCCAGTGGTAGCTCGTCGAGCCGTTCGCGAAGTTCGCGTCGGGCGCGTTGTCGCCCGAGCTGACCAGGCGGCCGGGGCCGATCGCCAGCTTGCCCTTGGTCACCGTGTCGTAGATGTCGTAGGTCGGCTTGACGGACGGGTGGTTGTTCAGCGGCATCCAGGCCATCGTGCCGCTGGGCTCCGAGGTGACCATCGCGCCCTCGGCGCCGAGCGTGCCGTTGCGGAACCAGCCCTCGGTCCCGGTCGGCGACGGGCGGACGCCCGGGCGGCCGGTGTAGTTGACGGTCACCTTGAAGTCGGTGCCGGCCGGGATCGGGGCGGCGGGCGTGATGACCAGCTTGGTGGCGTCACACGGAAGGTCGACCTGGTTGCGCGGCGTGGAGGTCGTCACGGGCGCGCAGGCCGGCGGGTTCGGGTTGGTGGCGCTGAGCGGCGTGACCAGGCCCGTGCGGTGCGCGAGCGGGTCCGGATCGTCCTGGCCCTTCGGGTCACCGGGATACGTCGGCTGGACGAACTTGAACGTCGCCGGCTGGCCGTTGACCGTGACTGAGCCGACCGTGAAGTTCGGGCCCGGGACCGTCGTGCTGGTGATCGAGTTGTGCGTGTCGAAGTCGAGGCTGAAGTCGCTCAGGCACTGCGTCGAGCGCTGCGCGAGGTCGACGTGGGTGCCGTTCAAGAACTGGTTGGTGAGCGCGTCGTAGTTGATGAAGACGTCGCTGTGGACGCTCGTGTAGCCGCCGTTGCCGAGCTCGGGATAGACGCGATCGCCAGGCTGCGCGAGCGTGTGCGCGCCGGAGGTGCAGTCCTCCGCGCTCGCCGCCCGCGCGCCCCGCGCGGCGTTCGGCAGCTGCGCCGCCGCGCCACGGGTCGGCGCGCCGCCCTTGACGCGGATGTCCTTCTCCGAGGTCGCGCAGCCGAGATCGCCGGTGCCGTCCGGCGTGCACGCGGCGAGGTAGTAGTTGCCGCGGCTGAGCCCGCCGGGGAGCTTGACCGCGACCGTGTACGCCGCCGACGCGTTCGCCGGGACCTTGACCGTCGTGGCGCCCACGAACTTCGCGGGCGCGCCGGTGCGCTGGATGCGCACGGTGACCGGCGCCTCGACCGCCCGTCCGGTGCGGTTGGCGACCTCGCCGCGCAGCGTCCCGGCCTTCGCGCCCGCCGCGAGCGAGCTCACCGAGGACACGGTCACGCCGGGCGACGCGAGAGCCGGACTGGCAACCGACCCTACGAGCGCAACGCCGACCAGTGCGACGCCCGCGGCGCGCACCTTGTTTCTGTGCATAGACCCTCCGTTCAGACCCTTCGCGGGTGCGACATCCCGCGAACAAACGAAGCTGAGCCTGCCACATGGCCGGCGTCAGTCAATGAGATTTCGCGTTTAGACGCCTAAACGCCGATCGGCATTCACGCGTATCTCCCGCACAGCGCGCGCCGAGGCGACGTTCTGCTTGCTCTCATGCAGCGCGATGGCGTCGTCGAACGCGGCCAGCGCCCCCACCCGATCACCCGTCGCGACCAGCACCTCCGCGAGGTCGGTGAGCGCGCCCGCGGTCAGGTATTCGGCGGAGGCGCGGCGGGCGATCCTGACGCTCATGCGGCCGTACCGCTCGGCCTCATCCAGGTCTCCCATCTGGGCGAGCAGCCGCGCGCGCGTCCCCGCCCAGATGATGTGGCTTGAGGTGTCGTAGGCGTAGCTGAGGTCCTCGCTGCGCCGCGTCAGCGCCAGCGCGTCCTCGTGCATGCCGAGCCGGTCGCGCACCCGGGCGAGCACGGCGATCGCGGTCGCCAGCCGGCCGCTCTCGCCGATCCGCTCGAGCTTGTCGCACGCGCGGGCGAGCCCGGGCTCGACGATCGCGGGATCGCCGGCGATCAGCTCGACCATCGCGGCGTAGATCTGCAGCCCGGCGAGCCGCGCGGTGAGGTCGAACTCCTCGAGCCGCGCGCGAGCGCCGTGATAGAGCTCACGCGCGCGGTCGATGTCCGAGCGCATCGCCTCGAACACGGCCTGAGTGGCATCGGCGACCGCGCCGGTGGTGGCCAGGTCGCCCGCGTTCGCACGGGCCTGCTCGCAGCGGCGGATCCCCTCCGCGACGGTGCACGGCCCGACGACCGCCGCGCGCAGATACGTGTTGTAGGCCTCGCCGCGCGCCCGCGCGTCGTCGGCCGCGTTGGCGTGGTCGAGCGCCCGCTGCAGCGACTCCTCGAGCTGCTCGATCTCGAGGCTGCCCCAGTGCAGGACGCCGATGTGGTTCCACGCTCCCGCGAGCCCCGAGTGGTCGTTCGCGCGGGCGAAGATCGCGAGCGCGGTGTCGGCCGTCCGGCGCATCGCCCGCAGATCCGGCTCGGCGTTGGCGAACAGCCGCTGGTGCGAGAGCGCCACCATCGCGTGCGCCTCGACCAGGCGCAGCTTCGCGGCACGCGCGCCCTCGTGCGCGGCCTGCAGCATCGGCTCCGCCTCATGCCAGTTGCCGAGGTCGCACTGCGCGCTCCCGAGCGCGAGCAGGATCTCGGGGCGCACCTGGTCCGCCTTGCGCAGCAGCGCGACGGCGCGCTCCAGCTGCCCGCTCGCGGCGATGCAGTGCGCGCGAGCGAGCGTGCGGCGGCCCGCCGCGCCGAGCCGCTCGCCGGCACGAGCCGCCAGCTCGGGGTCCGGCGCCCCGAGCTCCTCGCGATAGCGGAACGCCTGCTCGAGGTGGAAGCCGATGACCTCGTCGACATCCTCGCCGCTGGCGCGCAGCATGCGCGGCCGCTCGCGTCGCTCGTCCTGCGCGAGCGCGTCCGCATAGCGCTCGTGCAGGCGGCCGCGTTCCTCCTTGGTCAGCGTCTTGTACGCCTCGTCGCGGATCAGGATGTGGTCGAAGCGCAGGAGCTCCTCCCCCGCGATGGGGCTGCGATCCGGCGTGATGAGCCCGCGGTGGACGAGCTCGCGCAGGTGCTGCGCCGCCGCCGGCCGGACCGCGTCCGGCACCAGCTCGACGACGGCGTCGGCCAGGAAGCGGCGGCCGATCACCGCCGCGTGCTGGATCACGACCCGCTCGCCCGGGCTGAGCCGGGCCAGACGAGCGGCGAGCAGCGCGTTGATCGTCGCCGGGATCGCGGGGGAATCGGGCTGCTCGCGCCGCATCGCGTAGATCTGCTCGATGAACAGCGGGTTGCCCTCGGCGACGTTGAGCACCTGGTCGCGCGCGAGCTCGACGTCGTGCTCGTCGATCAGGTTGTCGAGCATGCTCGCCGCGGCGTCGGGCTCGAGCTTCTCCAGCATGAGGTCCGCCCCGACCCAGTCCCCGCGGATCTCGAGGAACTCCGGCCGGGCGAGGCTGAGCACGAACAGCGGCGCGCTGCTCAGCCACTCGACGAGGTGCTGGAGCTGGTCGAGCAGCTGCTGCTCGGCGGCGTGGATGTCCTCGACGATGAGCACGAGCGGCTGTTGCTCGGCGATCGTCGCCAGCAGCTGCCGCAGCGCCCACGGCACGGCCTCCTGGTCGGCCGCCGGGTCGGCGAGGCCGAGGCCGGCCATGGCCAGGTCGGTGATCGTGTCGGCTTCCTCGACGTCGCCGAGCAGGTGCCGGATCGCCTCGCGTGACGTCCCGCCGGCGAGCTCGGCGACCGCCTCGCCGAGCGGCCACAGCGACCCGCCCGCCCCGTAGGCGCGACAGTAGGCGACGAGCACCGTCGCCTCCTCGGCCACGCGCGCGCGGAACTCCTGCGCGAGCCGCGACTTGCCGAGCCCCGGGTCGCCGAACACGGTCTGCATCCGCGCCCGACGGGTGCGCTTGGTGCGGGCGAAGCCTGCGAGGACGGTGGCGAGGTCCTCGTCGCGGCCGACCATCGGCGTCGAGTGCCGGCGCACCACCGCGGGCGCGTTCGGGATCACGTCCTCGAGCCGCCACGTCAGCGGGTCGAGCGGCTCGACGCGGATTGCGTCGGGGGCGAGCCGCCGGGTGCTCTCGCTCAGCAGGATCCCGCCGTCAGGGGCGGTGCGGGCGAGCGCGACCGCGCCGTCGAACGGGTCGCCGAACACGTCGTCGGCGGGGTCCTCGATGATGACCTCGCCGGTGTCGACGCCGATGCGCAGGCAGGCGTCGGCGTCGAGCAGTGCCGTGATCCGCTCGCGCAGCTCGACCGCCGCCTCCAGGGCGTGCAGCGCGTCGTCCTCGTCGACGGTGTCGAGCCCGAAGACGCCGACGAGCTCCGCGCCGAGGCCGCGGCGGAAGCGCCCACCGCGGGCGACGATCACGTCGACCGCCTCGTCGCGCCCGCGCTTGATCAGCCGTCGCGTCAGCTCCAGGTCGGGGTGCGCCCCGCCGAGCTCGAATCGCAGCGTGGCGACGAGCACGGTCACGGTGCGTCGCGTGAGCGGCGGTGTCGCCGGCCGTGGCGGCAGCTCCACGACCACCGCGGCCACGACCGGCTCCTCCTCGAGCTCCAGCGCCGGGTCGTTGACGAGCACCGCCTGTTCGAGCGCCCGCAACTCGCGTCCCGGCTCGACCCCGTGCTCGTCGACGAGCCGCGCCCGCGTCGCACGGAACGTCGCCAGCGCGTCGGCCTGGCGGCCGCAGCGGTACAGCGCGACGACGAGATGCCCGGCGAGCCGCTCGCGCGTCGGATGGTCCAGGCAGAGCTGCTGCAGCTCCGGGATCAGCTGGGCGTGGTGGCCGCCGGCGAGCTCGGCCTCGACCCGTAGCTCGAGCGCCGTGAGGCGGAGCTCCGCGAGCCGCCTGATCTCCGGCTGCGCGAACGACGCGAACGCGAAGTCCTCCAGCGGCTCGCCCCGCCACAGCGCGAGCGCCTGGCGCAACACGTCGACGGCGAGCTCGGGCCGGCCGCCGGCCAGCGCGTCCCGGCCCTGCCGGACGAGCTGCTCGAAGCGCTCGGCGTCGAGCTCCCCAGGCCGGACGGTCAGCCGGTAGCCGGCGGGCGTGGTCGACAGGATCGCGGCGCCGAGGGACGTCCGCAGCCGCGACACGTAGACCTGGATCGTCTTGACGGCGCGGCTCGGCGCCTCGTCGCCCCACAGCGCGTGCGCGAGCTGCTCGGCGCTGACGGCGGTGTTGGCGCGCAACAACAGCATCGCAAGGAGCGCTCTCTGCTTGGCTCCTCCGAGCTCGAGCGGGCGGCGGTCGTCGCGGACTTCAAGTGGTCCGAGGATCCGGAAGTGCATTGCCGCTGCGTGAGACGCTACTCCGGTCTGCTCCGGGCCATCAAGGGGCTCGATCCACGATGCGGTCCGCACGCACGTATGGACCCTCAGAAGCGACGCGCAGATACGCCAACCGGCAAAACGTCCGCGTACGAACAGTCCGGATTCCGGGGTTGCACACCGGTCAAGAGAAACGGTATGGATTGACAGTGTCATCCGCCGGAACGGTCGTGGCGCCGGATCAACGACATCTGGAAGTGGTCGTCGTGCTCCGCGAGGACGCGGACGCGGGTGTCGTCGCAGCCCAGCTGCGACGACACGGGTTGGAAGTCGTGGCGCTCACGGCGGGTCTGCTGGCGACGGGAGACGCGGATGCGGTCAACGCCGCCTTCGGTGCCGAGCTGCGCGTCCCGGACGCGCTGCGCGAGCACGTGGAGTCGGTCGCGGTGGTGCCGCCGAAGCGCCTGCACTGAACGCACAGAGAGAGGAAGACGCCATGCCGGAGGCCAACGAGATCGTGCTGCCGGACAAGATCGTCGGCTACCTGTCGGTCCGCGGGAAGGATCCGAAGTCCATCCTGCTGCACGACGACCTCTCGAACCTGGACCAGTTCCGCGCGGAGCAGGCCACCCGCGAGCGAGCGGAGGCTGAGATCGCCGAGAAAGGGTTCGACATCCTCACGCGGAGCGACTTCGGCTTCGCCGTGGCCGGCTCGGGCGACGCCTGGCAGACACTCGGCGACATGCAGCTCACCACGTTCGAGCAAGGTCTGTACACACGGGTCGGGCAGGTCAAGAGCGTCACTCAGATCGCGTTCGACGGCCGCGTCGGGCCGGTCACGGCGCGGATTCCGACTGGTTCGGACCTCGGCGAGCTCTTCGACGCGGTGGTCATCGAGCGCCCGCGCTCGGTGCAGGAGGACCCGCCCAGCGCCACGCCGCCGTCCGCTCCCCGGTTCCACCTGCGGGTCCCCGAGGACGTCGCGACGATCCTCGGCGCGCGCGAGGCGCACGAGCGCGGGTTCAAGGGCAAGGACGTGACGGTCGCGATGGTCGACACCGGCTGGTGGAAACACCCGTTCTTCAAGCCGTACACGGTCCTGGAGCCAGAGACCGTGATCCCGGGGACCGATGTCAAGGAGGACCCGCACGGGCATGGCACCGGCGAGTCGGCGAACCTCTTCGCGGTGGCGCCCGAGGCGACGCTGCTGCCGATCCGCGCGGCCAACGACAAGGGCGACTTCGTGGGCGGCCTCGCCGGCTTCATGCTGGCCAAGCAGCGCCTGCTCGAACGCGGCGGCCCCGTCGTGATCTCGAACTCGTGGGGCGGCGACTACCCGTCCTATCCCAGGGTCCCAGGGCTCCCGCACCCCGCCGACCGGATGCTGGAGATCGAGATCCGCGACGCGATCGCCAAGGGGATCGTGGTCGTCTTCGCGGCGGGCAACGGCTCGTTCGGGATGGAGGCGCAGGTCCCGGGCGTCATCGCGGCCGGCGGCGTGTACGCCGACGTCGGCTGGGCGCTCCAGGCGTCCGAGTACGCGAGCGCGTACAGCAGCCCGTGGTACACGGACGCGACCGGCAAGCCGATCACCGTCCCGACGGTCTGCGGCCTGGTCGGGCAGCCGCCGCGTGCCTCGTACCTGATGCTGCCGATCGCGCCCCGCTGCCGGATCGACACCGAGCGCGCGACCGCCGGCCGCGACGACCCGGCCGACGGCACGACCGCGTCCGACGGCTGGGCGCTCTTCTCGGGTACCTCCGCCGCCGCGCCGCAGGTCGCCGGCGCCGTCGCCGTGTTGCGCTCCATCAAGCCGGACAAGAAGCCCGCCGAGATCGCGCGGGCGCTCTCGGACTCGGCGCTGGACATCCGCGTCGGCCACTCGCACCCGAGGTTCGGCGCCGAGGCCGGCGACGGGCACGACCTCGCGACCGGCGCGGGGCTGATCAACGTCGTGGCCGCGGTGGACCGGATCGACCCTCCGGAGCCCGAACCGCCGCTGACGCCGAGGGGCGTCGTCGGCACCACGCCTGACGGGCTCGCCGCCGTGCTCAGCCGGGAGGGGCTGATGGAGCGGTTCCTCGAGCTGCTGGCCACCGACGACCAGTTCCGGGCGGACCTGGAGAAGAACGCGGCGGCGGCGTTGGCCGGCATCGGCGTCAAGGGCCCCGTCGACCTCCGCGAGAAGATCGAGCTCGCGCCGAAGCGGTTGTGCGCGTCGGCGTTGCGCGACTTCAAGGACGGCGAGCCATTCGACGTCGGCAACGAGACGGTGCGCGTGACGTCCATGCTGTCCTGATGCAGGTACAGCGGGCGCGGTTCGCGCTCTTCGACATCGCCGACACGCGCCGGGTCGTCCTCGGGGACACCATCGAGGTGCGTGCCGAGCCCGCCGAGATCGTCGCGCTCGCGCTGCTCACCGGCCGGCGCGAGCGGCTGACGCGCGAGGAGTTCGACGCGCTGTTGCGCGTTCCCGCCGGCGAGACGATCGACGCGGGCGAGATCGGCGAGGAGCTCGCGCGCTCGCTCGTCTCGCGCGGGCTGCTGGTGGACGAGGCCTCGCTCGCGCGTGTGGACGCGTTGCTCGATAGCGGCTGGAACCTCTACGCCGCCGGCTACCACTTCATGACACGCCGCGAGGACGTGGATCTACGGGTGAACCCCGACCACGACGAGTGGTCGCAGGTCGGCAATCCGGAGATGCGTCGCTGGGTCGAGCTGCACGGTCCGGCGCCGCCGCCGTACCACGACCCGGTCCCGGAGGCTCCGCGGACGCCGCTGCCGCGGGTCTCGCGGGCGGGTGGGCTGTTCGACGCGCTCGCGCGGCGGCGCACGACCCGCACGTTCGCCGTCGACGTGCCGATGCGGCTGGAGGACCTCGCGACGATCGCGTCCTGGGTCTTCGGCGCCCGCGGCGAGGCGGAGACCGACCTCGGCGTCACGATCAAGCGCACGAGCCCGTCCGGCGGCTCTCGCCACCCGATCGAGGCGTACGCGCTGGTCTCCGGCGTCGACGGGCTCGCCCCGGGCATCTACCACTACGACGTGCGCGCGAACGCGCTCGCGCGGCTCGAGGCGTTGGAGGCCGGCGAGGTCCGCGAGCTGGCGACGACGTTCGCCTGCGGGCAGGGGTATCTCGGCGACGCGCACGTCAGCTTCGTGCTCACCGCACGCTTCGAACGCGGCTACTGGAAGTACCGCCGGCGGGACGTCGGCTACGCCGCCGTGCTGATGGACGCGGGCCACCTCAGCCAGACGCTCTACCTGCTGGCCGCAGAGCTCGGGCTCGGGGCGTGGGTCACGCTCGCGGTGAACGCGCGCGCGATCGAGGCGCGGCTTGGCCTCGACGGCGTGCGCGAGGGCGTCCTCGCGATGAGCGGCTGCGGCGTGCCGACCGGGGAGCGCTCACCGATCGACATGCCGTTCCGTCAGGGCATCGAGCGCCTCTAGGCCGTGCTCGCGCCAGACCGTGCAGCCGAGCTCGGCGTCGCGGTCGATGCCGGCGCGCAGGTGGGCGATCGCGGCGGCGGTGTCACCCAGCAGCGCGGCGAGCTCGCCCAGGTGGCGGTCGATCGCCCCGTAGCTCATCACCGCCCGGCCGGAGGTCGCGGGGCGGCCGGCGTAGGGCGCGAGCCGGTCGTAGATCCGCTGCGCGTGGGTGCGGTCGCCGAGCAGGACGAGCGCCTGGGCGACCTCGGCCTGCGCGGAGATCCAATTGGCATCGAACGCGAGGTCGTGGCGCATCCACTTCTCGAGCTCCTGCCGCGCCTCGGCGTGACGGCCCAGCCCGGCGAGGGTCCACGCGAGGTAGCACTGGTACGCCGGGCCGGCCGGTGAGTTCTCGACCTTGTCGAGCAGGAACGCCATGTCGGTCTGCTCGTGCTCGCGGCGCTGGCAGTGGATGAGCTCCAGCACCATCCCGGCGAACAGCTCGGCGTTGTCGTCGCCCGCTCGCTCCCCCGCCGCGCGCGCCTCGGCGGCGAGCCGCTCGGCCTCCGCGAACCGCCCGGCGAGCGCCGCTTGCGTCCCCGCCCACAGCGGCGTGTACCACTCGAACGCCGGCAGCCGCAGCTCCTCGGCCAGCCGTGCGTGGCGGGCGATCTCCTCGCGGCAGGCGGGCATGTCGCCGAGCTCGAAGAGATCCACCACGCGCCAGTTGCGCGCCTGCAGCTCGAGGTGCGGCTGCTGGGCGGCGCGGGCGGCGTGGATCATCTCGCCCGCGGTGCGCAGGCGCTCCTCGACGCGGTCGGGGCGCCACAGCGCGACGTGGCGGGCGTTGAGGGCGGCAGCGAGCGCTGAGGCGGGTGCCGTGGCGACCGCCTCCGCGCTCAGCGTCTCGGAGCGGTCGCGGGCGGGCGCGTAGTAGAGCTCGACCGCGAGCCGCGCGTGCAGGCGCGAGCGCAGCGCGGGGTCGGTGGCGATCGCGAGCGCCTCTTCGAGGCGGGCGACGACCTCCTGGTCGAGGCGCACGATCGTGACGCCGAGGCCCGCGTAGCCGAGCGCCGCCTCGGCCAGCAGCGTGGTGTCGCGCGTGCGGCGCGCGAGCCTGGCGGCGGCGGTGAAGCACTCGCGGGCGGCGGTCGGCTCGCCCGCGCGCAGGAGGGCGTCGCCTCGGGCCAGCAGGACCGGGCCCGCGTCGTCCGGCGCGCCGGCGAGCTCCAGCGCCTCGAGCGCGCGGGCGAAGCGCTCCGCCGCGTCCTCGTAGGCGAGCGCCTCCGTTGCTCTGCGGCCGGTGCGCGTGAGCAACTCGGCGGCACGGCGCGCCTCGCCGGCCTCGAAGAGGTGGTGCGCGATCTCCTCGAGGTGACGGCTCTCGCCGAGCGCGGTCAGCGCGTCGGCCGCGCGCCGGTGCAGGCGCGCGCGGCGAAGCGCGTTGAGCTCGTCGTACACGGCCTCGCGCACGAGCGCGTGGGCGAACTCGACGCGCCCGGGCGTCGCCGCGGGCCGCAACAGCCGCGCGCGCAGCAGCTCGTCGAGCGCGGCCTCGGCGACCGCGTCCGCGTCCGCGCGCCCCGCGGCGCCGCCCCGCCCCTCGCCCGCGCGCCCCGCGGCGCCGTCCCGCCCCTCGTCCGCGCGCTCCGCGGCGCCGCCCCGCGCCGCGTCCGCGCGCGCCGCGGCGCCGCCCCGCCCCTCGTCCGCGCGCTCCGCGGCGCCGCCCCGCGCCTCGTCCGCGTCCGCGGTGGGCCCGGCCGGCGGCGCGGTCATCGTCGCCACCACGTGCGGGTCCACCTCGAGCCCGAGGACCGCGGCGGCGGCGATCGCCGTGTTGGCGTCGTCGCTCAGCCGGGCGAGCCGGACGCCGACCGCGTGGCGGACGCTCTCCGGCAGCTCGGCGTTCTCGGTCAGCCCGCGGAGGACCTGCTCGGCGTAGAACGCGTTGCCGTCGGTGCGGGCGTGGACGCGGGCGGCGTCGGCGTCGTCGCCGAGCAGCGCTCGCGCGAGCGCCGCGACGTCCTCCGGCGCGAGGCCGCGCAGGCCGACGCGTTGGAGGGCGCCGTCGCGCTGCAGCTCGGCCAGGGCGCCGGTCAGCGGGCTGTGGCGGCCGAGCTCCGTGTCGCGATAGGTGCCGAGCAGGAGCAGGCCCTGGCGGCGTTCCGAGCGCAGCAGGAAGCTCGTCAACAGCAGCGTCGCGCGGTCGGCCCAGTGGAGGTCGTCGATCACGAGCAGGAGCGGGCGGTCGCCGAGCGCGGCCTCGACCTGGGCGAACAGCCGGGCGCGGGCGCCCGTTCCCGCGTCCGCCCCGGGCTCGAGGACGTGCGCGGCGCCGAGCTGGCGCAGCATCTCCGCGTACGGCTCGAACGGCGCCAGCGGTTCCTCCCCGCAGCGGCCGACGAGGACGCGGGTGCCGCCGTCGAGCACGCCGCGGGCGAAGCGGTGCGCGAGCCGCGTCTTCCCCACCCCGGGCTCGCCGGCGATCAGGACGATCCGGCGCGACGCGTGCTGCTGCGTGTCGCCCCAGGCCGCGTTGAGCAGGGCGAGCTCGTGGGCGCGGCCGACGAAGGCCGCGTCGTGCTCGCGGGCCAGCACGACCGGGGCGGGCGTGGCGACCGAAGGCGTCTGCCGCAGCTCCTCCAGCAGCGCGCGGGTCTCGCGTGACGGGGCGATCGCGAGCGCCGTGCGCAGGCGCTCGGCGAAGCGCTCGCCGGCTTTGAGCGCCGCCGCGCGATCGCCCGCCCGCGCGAGCCGCTCGATCAGGCGGCGGTTGGCGTCCTCGGAGAGCGGGTCCAGCGCCACCTGCTCGCGGGTCAGGCGGACGGCCGCGGCGGGGTCGGCGATGCTGCTCGCGAGCTGTTCGAGCGCCTCGGTCAGCCGCTCCGCGTGGGTGCGGCGGGCCTCATGCGCCCAGTCGTCGTCGAAGTCGTCGAGGATCGGCGTGCCGCATGCCTCCAGCGCGGCGGCGGGGTCGCCGCGGCGGAGCGCGTCCTCGAAACGGCGGACGTCGACGTCGGCGGAAAGGGCGACGGTGTCGCGGGTGGCGACGATGCTGTCGGCCGCCGGGCCGAGCGCGCGGCGCAACTCACTCAACGCGGCGCGCAGGCTGGTGCGGGCGGAGTCGTCGAGGACGTCGGGCCAGAAGCGGGCGGCGAGCGGCGCGCGTGTGTGCGGGTCGGGATGCAGCGCGAGGTACGCGAGCACCGCGCGGGCGCGCCTGGACGCCGGCGCGGGCAGGGCCTCACCCGCGGCCTCGAGCCGCAGGGTGCCGCCGAGCCAGACCCGCAACACGGCGCAACTCTCGCGCATCGCGCCGGTTTCACGCAAGCCGAGCGGTGCGCGAACGGTCGCCGAGGAGGATCGCCCTCATGACCCGCGACCTCCGCCTGCTCGCCGGCGCGGCCGGCCTCTCCGCCCTCGGCGACTTCCTCGCCCTGATCCCGCTGGTGCTGCACGTGCGATCGGCCACGGGGTCGACGTTCGCGGTGTCAGCCGTGTTCTTCGCGCTGTGGGCGCCGGTCGTGCTCGGTGCGGGGCTCGCGGGCGCGATCGTCGACCGCTTCGAGAACCGCGCGCTGCTGATCGGCGTCTCGCTGGTGCAGGCGGCGACCGCTCTCGCCCTGGTCGCGAGCGTCGACACGCTCTGGCTCGTGCTGGTGCTCGTCGCGCTGCTCGGGTTCACGGTCGCGCTCAGCCAGCCGGCCGAGTTCGCGCTCGTCCCCGCCGCCGCCGGCGACGTCCCGCTCTCGCGCGCGAACGGGGCGATGGAGAGCGTGCGCGCGCTCGGCTTCTCCGCCGGTCCGTTGATCGGCGGCGTGCTGGGCGCGGCGGGGCAGTTGCGGCTGGCGCTGGCGATCGACGCGTTGTCGTTCCTCGTCGTCGCCGGCGCGGCCTGCCTGCTGCGTGCGCGCCGCAGGCCGGTGCGCACCGAGCGGGCCCGCGCGGGCGTCGCGTTCCTGGTCGCCGACCGCACGCTGGCGGTGACGCTCGCCGGCGCGATCGCGGCGCTGTGCGTGTTCACGATCTCGGCCACGGCGGAGCCGTTCTTCGTCACCGACGTGCTCGGTGCCGGGAGCTTCGGCTACGGGCTGCTGATCAGCGCCTGGACGGTCGGGATGCTGTTCGGCGCCGCCGGCCTGCCGGGCCGTGTCCCGCCGGGGCGGCTCGCCGTCGTGGCGCTGGGCGCGATCGTCGCGCAGGGCCTCGGCCTCGCGGGCGCCGCGGTGGCGCCCGTGCTGTGGACGGCACTGATCGGCTTCGCGTTCGGCGGCGTCGCCCACGGCTTGAAGAACGTCCTACTGCGCACGCTGATCCACGAGCGCGTGCCCGAGGCGCTGCGGGGCCGCGCGTTCGCCGCCTACAACGGCGCCCGCAACGGCGCCGAGCTGGGAGCGCTCGCGCTCGGCGGCGTCGTCGTCGGGGCGTTCGGCGCCCGCACCGGGCTGCTCGTCTCCGGGGTCGGCCCGGCGGCGATCGGCCTCGCCTGTCTGCTCTACCTCAACCACACCCTCGAAGGGAGCATCGTCCATGCACGCGTCCAGAGCTGACCTGACCGCGATGGTCTTCGGCGACTACGAAGGCCGGACCGTCGACTGGGACTCGATGCGGTTCGCGTTCGAGTCGATGCCCGCCCACTTCCCGCCGGACGCGTCCCCGTTCGCCGGCCTGCCCGACGACCGCTGCCAGTGCCCTCACTGGGGCTACGTGCTGAGCGGGTCGTTCCGCGTGTCCTACCTGGACGGACCGGACGAGATCGTCACGGCGGGCGAGGCGTACCACCTGCGCCCGGGCCATTTCGTCCAGACGCTCGAGCCGGTGGAGCTGATCGAGCTCAGCCCGGTCCGCGCGCATGACATGACGATGGCCGCGATCACCCGCAACCTGGCGGGGGCGACGTCATGACCGCGATCGATGACCTGCCGACCATCTGGGACGGGTTCGCGAAGCTCGTCGGCGCCGGCCTCGGGATCACCGCCTTCGGCGTGAACATCATGGAGCTGCCGCCGGACTACACGACCGCTTCCCACGACGAGGCCGAGACCGGTCAGCAGGAGCTCTACGTCGCCTTGAGCGGCGCGGGCGCCGTGCTGGTCGACGGCGTTCCGCAGGCGCTCGACGCCGACCACCTCGTGGCGGTTGACGCGGGCGTGGCGCGGGTACTGACGTCAGGCCCCGCGGGGCTGCGGGTCCTGTGTGTCGGCGGCGTCCCCGGCGGGGTGTACGTCCGCCCGGCGTGGGCCGAGGAGGCTGTCGCCGGCTAGCCCCGGGGGGTGGGCGACGGGAAGGTCCACCACGGACCTCCATGTCGCCCACCCCCTTGCGAACTCACGCGATCGTGCAGGTCTGGGCGGTCGTGTCGATCGTCAGCGTGCGGTTCGTGAAGCGGCGGGCCCATGTGGGTGAGCCCGTCGTGTGGCGGGTGGCCTCGAGCGGTGCGCCGAGGTCGAGCTCGAACACCGGGTCCCACGCCAGCGGGGCGGAGCCGTAGGCGGTCTGATTGGTGATCAGGACCTTGTCGCGCTCGCCCATGATCGCCGCCGCGCAGAAGGCGTAGCGGGTCAGCGTGGTCGAGTGGACGATGCCGAGGTAGGTGCGACCGGCGGCGATCGCGCGGCGCATGCTCGCGTACTCGTTCTCGATCTCGCCGATCCCCTGGCCGGCGCCGCCGCCCCACGTGAGGAACCACTCGTTCAGGCCGCCGGAGGCGACGTCGGCGACGGCGTTCATGTCCGGCTCCTGCGGCCAGTTGCCGATGTTGGGGATGACGGTGCCGCCCTTGGTCGTGGCGATCGCGGTGGTCACCGTGCGCATCAGCGGGACCACGGCGCGGTTGATCCAGTCGCTCGCGCTCGTGTAGCCGTCGATCGTGTAGCCGAGGTTGCGCCACGCGTTCACGTCGTCGGCGAAGATGCCCTGCCAGTTGCGGGTGCCCCACTTCGCCTTCAGCGCAGCGACGTAGGCGTCGGCGACGCCGGGCTTGCCGAGGTCGACGAGCCAGCTCGAGCCGCCCCACGGGTTGGGGATCTTGGCGCCGTTGCGGGTCGCCCACCAGCCCTTGGCCTCGACCGTCGCCGCGTCGAGCACGCTCGCCACGCAGCACGGGTCGCCGGCGACGCCGAAGTCGACGTAGAAGTAGGCCTGGCCGGCCGGGCGATTGAGGTGGTACGCGTCGGCGGCGGCGTAAGAGTCGGAGCTGTGCGCGATGAAGACGTCCGTCTTCGCGCTGTCGGTGAGGGCGTTGAAGGCCGATGCCACGTCGCTGTTGGTCCAGAGGTGGCGCACGGAGAAGCCAGGCGTGGGCGTCGCGGTCGGCGTGGGCGTGGGGGTCGCGCTGGGCGTGGGGGTCGCGGTGGGCGTGGGCGTCGCGGTGGGCGTGGGCGTGGCGGTCGGCGACGGCGTCGCGGTCGCTGTGGGCGTGGGCGTCGCGGTGGGCGTGGGGGTCGCGCTGGGCGTGGGCGTGGCGGTCGGCGACGGCGTCGCGGTCGCCGCGGGCGTGGGCGTCCCGGTCGCGATCGGCGTCGGCACGGCGAGCGTCGACACGTCCAGGTAGAGCCTGCGGTTGCACCTCGAGCTCGTGCGGTCGTTCGTGTACGCCAGCGTGAGCGTGCGAGTCCCCGTGGCGATCGACCTCGTGACCACGTAGGTCGACCACGTCGTGGCGCTCACGGAGAACGTACCGACGGTCGAGCCGTCCACCTTCACGGCCAGCGCGGGAGCGCCGAGGCATTGGTCGCCCTTGGCGCGCACGGTGACGCTCGTCGCCGAGCTCGGCAGGTTGACCTTGGCGGAGACCGAGCCGTTGCCCGACAACATGACGTCACGACCGCCGCTGGCCGTCGCATCCGTCTTGATCGTGCCTGCTGCTGACATCGCCTCCGCTTCCAGCGTGACGAGACCGGTGGCCGAGTACGCGCGCTCGATCGGTCCCGACGCAAGCGCCGCGACGCCGAGAACCAGCGCGCCGACCAAGCGCGTAGTTCCGTTCATGCGTTAACACGTCGGGACGATCGCCGGCGGCGAACACCCGGTCCACACCCCAACGGGGGATGTTCGCGATCAGACGCGGGGTGCGAGCGCGGGGTCGGCCACGAGGTGGCTGACCGGCACGTCGAGCTCCTCCCGCAGCCGCTCGAGGATCCCGGCCTCGAGCCAGTTGGACCGCTGTGGAGGCAGCGTCGAGATCAGGACCTCGTCGGCACGCGAGCGCCGCAACTCGTCCTCGATCGCGCCGAGCGCGGCGTTCGGATCGCCGACGCGCCCGGTCATCGCCACGCCCTGGGCGTCGGCCCACGCCAGGACGTCGCCGAGCCGGGTCCGCGCGTCCTCGTACTCACGATCGATGTCCGAGGCGATGTAGTGCGCCCGCGAGGCGAGGATCGGCGCGACGAGGTGCAACTCGTCGCCTCGGCGCGCGTGCTCGAGCAACTTGTCGCGCAACTCGTCCGTCCCGAGCGTCCGGTTGGCGACGACCAACACGCGCCGCCGGTTGGAGGACCCGAAGCGCCGGCCGTCGGCCGCGGCCTCTCGCAGCGGGCGCCGCCGGTCCGGATCGACCGTCGCGAACTCCCAGATCAACCCGCCCGCGACCGCGCCGACCAGCAGCGCGATACCCACCAGCGGGCTGACGAGCGCGCCCAGAGCCGCCGCGGCGATGATGACCGCCGTGCTGCCGACCACGATGTGGAAGGCGTCGGCTTCTGATCGAACCGGGTTGCGCATACGAACATTCCGCGCGCTGAGTACCACCGAATGTATGCCCGTGTCGGCGCGGCGTCAACCCACCCGTTTTGGAGCCGGGCGACAGACCTTTCGTCGGCTGCTTGACGAAACGACCTACTGTCAGTAGGTTGCCTCTCACGCCCGCCGGCCGGCAGTGCGCGCCGGCCGCGCGGGACAGCAGAACAGAGGAGAGGAACACGTTGTCGATGCGACTTGCCAGGTCACTGGCAGGCCTGTCTGCGTGCGCGCTCGTCGCGCTCCCGGCAGGCGCATCCCAGGCGGCCACGCCTTCCACCAAGGTGCGGTCGATCAGCTCGCCGCCCAAGACGGCCGTGACGCCGGGGGCGAAACTGACCGTCTCCGGACGGCTGACGAACCAGACGCGCAAGAGCGCGAGAGCGCGCGTCACGCTGACGCTGCGCAAGACCAAGACCGGGCGCGCGACGACGCTCGGAGCCAAGAGCACCGCCCGCATCAAGGCGGGCAGGACCGCGCGTTACTCGCTGAAGGTCACGCTGCCGAAGTCACTCGCCGACGGCAGCTACTACCTGCGCGCCTGCGCCCGTGTCGGCACGCGTGCCACGGACTGCCGCTACGCCACCCGCAAGCTCAAGCTGGCGACACGCAAGCCGGCACCGACCACCCCCGCCCCGCTCCCGGCGCCCGGTCCCACGACCGGCCCGAAGTTCGACGTCCTCGCCTTCGGCCCGAACGGCCCGGGCGTCGACGCGCTGAAGGACCTGGCCAAGGACGGCGGCTTCAAGGTCACCCAGAGCGATGACCCCACGATCTTCGCGCGGCTGAAGGACTTCCGCGCGGTCGTCCTGCTCGGTGACATCGGCTCGCCGCTGAACGCCGCGCAGGAGTCCGCCTTCGAGGCCTACTACAAGGACGGCGGCGGCCTGCTGGCCGTCGGCTCCGCGATCGAGTCCGAGCCGCAGTGGTCCTACCTGACCCAGCTGCTCGGCACCCGCGCCGATGGCGCGCCCGTGCAGGCCGAGGCCACGATCAAGGTCGCCGACCGCGTGCACGAGGCGAGCAAGTCGCTGCCCGAGTACTGGAAGCGCAGCGACCGCTTCTACAACTTCAAGGACAACGTCCGCGGCCTCGCACATGTGCTCGCGACCGTGGACGAGAACACCTACGCCGGCGGCAAGATGAAGGCGCTCGCCGATCATCCGATCGCCTGGTGCAAGGACTACCAGGGCGGTCGCGCCTTCTACACGAACGCCGGCGCCAACGGCGACTTCTCCGGCACCGACATCCGCCGCCACCTCGCGGGCGCGATCCAGTGGACCGCAGGCGAGGCCGATCCCGTCTACAGCGACTGCGGCGCGACCGTGCTGGCCAACTACCAGCAGGTCAAGATGTCCGACAACACCGTCGCCGGCAGCCCCGGCCTGCGGGAGCCGATCGGCTTCGACGTCCTCCCCGACGGCCGCCTGCTGCAGACCGCCCGCGGCGGCGAGCTGCGCCTGCACGACCCGAAGGACGGCAGCTCGAAGGTCGTCGCCACGCTGCCGGTCTACACCAACTCCGAGGACGGCCTCTACGGCCCCGCGGTCGACAACGACTTCGCGTCCAACAAGTGGGTGTACCTCTACTACGCACCGCAGACCGTCACCAACGTCAAGCAGTCCGACGGCACGGTGCGGACGATCACGACGCCGCCGAACAGCAGCGCGCCCACGACCGCGCCGTCGCTGAGCGCGTGGGACGACTACGTCGGCTACTTCCAGCTCAGCCGCTTCAAGTTCGTCGACGGCGCCGACCCGCACCTCGACCTGAGCACCGAACAGAAGATCCTGCGGGTCAGCAACAACCGCGGCGCGTGTTGCCACGTGGCGGGTGACATCGACTTCGACAAGCACAACAACCTGTGGCTCGTCACCGGCGATGACACGCCCTCGGGCGGCGGCAACTCGGGCGGCTTCTCGCCCCACAACGACATGAAGACCGACGAGACGCAGACCGTCACCCCGTCGGGCGCCTTCACGCTGACCTTCGACGGCCAGACGACCACTGCGCCGCTCACGGCGAACGCGACGGCCACCGAGATCCGGACGGCGCTCGAGGGCCTGTCGAACATCGACCCCGGCGACGTCATCGTCACCGGCACGACCGTGCAGTTCGACGGCCGCTACGCGCAGCGCGACGTGCCGCAGATGACCGCGACCGGCGCGACCGTCGCCACCACCCAGCAGGGCAACTGGTTCCAGGCGCCGTACGTCGACGCCCGCCGCAGCGCAGGCAACACGAACGACCTGCGCGGCAAGGTCCTGCGCATCCACGTCAACGCGAACGGCAGCTACACGTCACCGGCGGGGAACCTGTTCCCGGAGGCACAGGACGCGGGCGACCGGACGCGGCCGGAGATCTACGCGATGGGCTTCCGCAACCCGTTCCGGATCCAGGTCGACCAGAACGACGTCGCGTACGTGACGGACTACTCGCCCGACTCCAACGTGCCCGAGCAGTACCGGGGCCCGGCGGGGACCGGGCGCGTCGAGGTGGTGCGCAAGGCGTCCAACTACGGCTGGCCGCTGTGCTATTCGCCGAACCTCCCGTACTACCGCTGGAACTTCAACACCACCAAGCCGTTGGACTCGCCGCCCGAGGCGTACGAGTGCGGCAACCCCGAGGGCGGTCCGGAGAACCGGTCGCGCTGGAACACCGGTCAGACGGTCGACCCGGCGTCGGAGCCGGGCCGCGTCAACGTCCCGCCGGTCGCCCAGCCGGACATCTGGTATTCGTACCGCGACAACGCCAACCCCCCGCTCGGCACCCCGTGCCTGGCGTCCTACAACGAGTCCGGCGCGGCGTCCTGCCCGCAGCTCTTCCCCGAGCTCTACACCACCGGTGTGGCACCGCATGGCGCCGCGCCCTACCACTACGACGCGAGCAACCCGAGCGCGACGAAGTTCCCGCCGTACTACGACGGGGCGTTCATCCTCGGCGAGTTCAACGTCGACACGCTGCGCGAGGTCCGCGTCGACGCGAACAACCGGATCTTCAAGATCAACCGCTTCCTCGACTGCGGAGCGGCGCTCTCGAAGACCTCCCCGTTCCCGTTCGAGTGCGACAACCCGATGGACATGCAGTTCGCCGCGGACGGCAACTACTACCTGCTGACCTACGGCGACGGGTTCTTCCAGTCCAACCCGGACGCCGGTCTGTACCGGTGGGAGTACGTCAAGGGCAAGCGCGCGCCGCAGGCGACGCTGAACGCGACGCCCACGAATGGCATCGCGCCGCTGAACGTGCAGTTCTCGAGCGACGGCTCGCGTGACCCGGACCCGGGTGACTCGATCCGCTTCGCGTGGGACTTCGACGGCAACGGCACGGTCGACTCGACCGACCCGAACCCGTCGCACGTCTACACCGCCAACGGCATCTACGCCGCCAAGCTGACCGTCACCGACTCGGCCGGCAAGACCGACACCAAGACGGTCCAGATCATCGTCGGCAACACCGCGCCGACGATCACCATCACGACCCCGCTCGACGGCGACTTCTTCGAGTGGGGCGACACGATCCCGTACACGGTCACGGCCTCCGATCCCGAGGACGGACCGATCGACTGCTCGCGGGTCACCGTGACGTTCGTGCTCGTGCACGACACGCACGGCCACGCGGAGGAGGCCAAGACGGGCTGCAGCGGCACGCTGCACACGCTGGCCGAGGACGCGTCGCACGGCGGCTACATCGCGGGTGGCATCAGCGCCACCTACACCGACAAGGGCTCGGGTGGCATGCCGGCGCTCTCCGCGACCGACCAGCACGTGGTGCAGCTGCGCCGCCAGCAGGTCGAGTACGCGCAGGACCAGGAGGGCACGGGCACCGTCGCCGCCGGCGAGGCCGATCCGGGCGGCGGACAGGCGCGCAACAGCCTCGATCCGGGCGACTGGATCGCGATCAACCGCGCCGTGAACCTCGAGCACATGGACAAGCAGATCACGCTGCGCTTCGCGGGGCCGGACAGCTTCCCGCCGTTCATCCCGGTGACCCCGGTGGGGACGGAGCTGGCCGACGTCGAGGTCCGTGATGGCAGCCCGACCGGCCCGGTCCTGACGACCGTGCGCCTGAAGGCGACCGGCAACACGAGCACGTTCCAGAACTTCAGCGCGCCGCTGAGCTTCACCGGCTCCAAGCGCCTGTACCTGGTGTTCAAGCAGATCCCCAACGGCCCTGTCATCCCGTTCATCGGCTATGGGGCGCTCAACTGGGTCTCGTTCTCCGGGACCGGAACGAAGGAGTAGACGAAGTGAGAAGGACGACCCTCGCGCTCGCCACCTTGGCGGCGTCCGCGGTGATCGCGGCCACGCCGGCGGCGCAGGCGCAGACGCCGCCGTCGTGCAACGGCACGATCCCCAAGGACAAGATCAGCTTCCAGCTGTACAACTACCTCGTGCCGGTGTTCGGGGCGATCCCGCTCGGCAACGGCCAGTTCTTCCCGCCCGGCGGCACACCCAACACGCCGGAGCAGATGCAGGTGGCGCTCAAGAACGTGTTCGCCCAGCTCTCGGCCGACGGCTTCAAGTCGTTCGAGAACTTCAACGGCACGTTCGGCTACACCGACGCGCAGTACCGCCAGCTGTTCGAGAGCTATGGCATGCACGCCGTCGCCGACCACGGCGCGGTCGACACCGCGACGTGGGACGCGCGGCTGAACCAGGCGCAGGCGCTCGGCCTGAAGTACGTCGGCTCCGGCGGCTGGCCCGCCGGCACCGACATGAACACCGTCGAGGGCGCGCTGAATATGGCGAACGTCCTCAATCAGCTCGGCACCAAGGCGCGGGCGAAGGGCCTGTGGGTCTACGGCCACAACCACGTCGACGAGTTCGCCAAGAAGCTCTCCTACGACGTGACGGGTGACGGCGTGCCGGAGCAGGTGCCGGCGCTGGAGGTCGTGATCCGCAACACCGATCCGTCGCTGGTGACGTTCGAGATCGACGTCCACTGGGCGCTCGAGGGGCTCAAGTACAACACCGACGAGCTCGTCGCCTTCCTGCGCAAGTACTCCAAGCGCATCTCGATGCTGCACGTGAAGGGCTCCAACCCGAGCGGCGGCACGCAGCCGACGCCCGCGTTGGACTTCGGCCGCCTGACCGATGCCGGCGGCCCGCAGGACACGACGGACTGGAAGCGCATCTTCGAGGCCGCGGCCGACGTCGACTACTACCACTGGGAGTACGACCAGTCGCCCGACCCGTTCGCGTCCGCGAAGGTCTCGTACAACCTGATGAACTGCTTGCAGTTCGGCAAGGTCCGCGACGAGTCCGGCGGGGTCGGCGGCACGGTGCCGGCGACGCTCTCCCTGACGCTCGGCGCGTCCGCGTCCTTCGGCGCGTTCACGCCGGGTGTGGACAAGGACTACACCGCCTCGACGACCGCGAACGTCATCTCGACCGCGGGTGACGCGGCGCTGACGTATTCCGACCCAGGTCGTCTGACCAACGGCACGTTCTCGCTGCCGTCGCCGCTCGAGGTGACGTTGTCGAAGGCCGCCTGGACCGCCCCGGTGTCAAACGACGTGGTCACCGTCGGCTTCAAGCAGCACATCGGTGCCAATGACGCTCTGCGCACCGGTTCGTACAGCAAGACGCTGACGTTCACGCTGTCGACCACCACGCCGTAAGCGGACCGCGCCGGTCGCCATTCGGCGGCCGGCGCGTACGCTTGTTCACCAATGGCCGCCACGCGACCGCGCACCACCACGCCTGAAGGCCGCGAGCAGCGGGAGCGGATCCTGCGCGCCGCGCTGCGCCTGTTCACCGCCCAGGGGTTCCGGGGCGCGTCGCTGGACGCGGTCGCGGCCGAGGTCGGCATCAGCCGCCAGGGCGTCCTGCACTACTTCCCGTCCAAGACGCTCCTGCTGCTCGGCGTCCTCGACCTGCGCGACGAGACCTCCATCGCCCGCGCCGAGGAGCGCCACGAGACGGACTTCGCGGACGGCCTGATCGGCGTCGTCGCCGACAACCAGCGCGAGCCCGACCTCGTCCGCCTCTACACCGTGCTCGCCGCCGAGAGCGTCGCGCCGGAGCACCCCGGCCACGACCATTTCCAGGAGCGCTACCGAGGCGTCCGCGCCGCGCTCGCGCACGGCATCGACGAGGCCCAGCAGGCGGGCGAGCTCGACGCCGGGATCGACGCCGTCCACCTCGCCACGCTGCTGACCGCTGTGATGGACGGGCTCCAGCTGCAGTTCCTGCTCGACCCCGAGTCCGTGGACATGGTCGAGCCGCTCACCGCGCTGCTCACGCTGCTGCGGGCTCCGCGCTAGCCGATCGTCGCCAGGAAGTCGTGGAACGCCTGGTCGGTGCGGGCGGCGTCGCCGGTGGCGTCGAGGTCCATGAGCAGACCGCGGATGACGGCGAGCACGACGGTGGCGAGCTCGGGGCGACCCACGGTCGCCATGCCCTGCTCGAGCGGCGCGAGCCAATCGGTGGTCGCGGCGTGGCGGAACCCGGGCCAGAGCGGTTCGCCGGCGGTGTCGTGGAGCCGGCCGAACATACGCAGATACGGGCGCCCGTGCGGGCCCGTCATCGCCGACCACGCGTGGCTCAGGGTCGCCGCGTAGGGCTCCTCGGGGCGGACGCGCAGCAGGTCGGTGAACGCCTCGAGCTGGCGCCGGCGCGCCTGTCCGAGGATCTCGCGGAGCAGGCCGTCGCGGGTCTTGAAGTGGTAGATCAGCATCCGGTTCGAGGTGCCGGCGGCGGTCGCCAGCGGCCCGAGCCGGTCGGGCAGCCCGTGCTCGAGCGCGTAGTCGGTGCACGCGTCGAGCAGTCGCTGCCTGATCTGCGGTTGCGGGTGCCGTCCCACGGGCGCACTTTTTCACGTAACGTTTGGTTCGTCTACTGTCGGGACGATGAGAGTCGTCTTCGTACATGGGGCGTGCGTCAAGGACGGGTCGTGGTGGTGGCACCCGACCGCGGAGCTGCTCGCCGAGCGCGGCGTCGCGAGCGAGGCGCCGGCCCTGCCGAGTTGCGGTGAGACCGGTGAGCCGCTCGGCGGACTGAGCGAGGACGTCGCCGCCGTCCGGGCGATCCTGACGGCGAGCGACGAGCCGACGGTCGTGGTCGCCCACTCCTACGGCGGCATCGTCGCCGCCGAAGCCGCCGCGGGTGTCGACAGCGTGCGCCACGGACTGCTGGTCGCGAGCTACCTGGCCGAGATCGGGGAGAGCCTCTCCTCGTTCGGCAGCGGGGAGCCCGCTCCCTACCTCGATCTCGATCCCGAGGGCGGCACGTTCACCGTGTTCGCGGAGACGCTGGCCGACACGTTCTTGCGGGACTGCGATCCGGAGCTCCAGCGGGCCGCCCTGGAGCGAACCGCGCGTCAGAACCTGGCGGTCGTCGGAGCGCCGGTGCGCTCGACCGCCTGGCCGCACGTGGCGACGACGTACCTCGTCTGCGGCGAGGACCGCGGCACGCCCGCCCAACGACAACGCGAGTTCGCTCGCCGGGCGGACCGCGTCGTGGAGCTCGCCGCCGGTCACCACCCGTTCCTCTCGCAGCCGGAGGCCGTCCGCGACCTGGTGCTGAGCCTGGCGTAGGCTGTTCGCATGGCGCCACGTCCCAAGAAGCGCTGGAGCGAGCTCTCGAGCGGTCAACGTACGGCCATCCTCGGGGCGGGCACGGTCCAGCTCGCTCTCCATCTCGCCGCGCTCGTGGACCTGCGGCGCCGTCCGGCCGCCGAGATCAGCGGCAGCAAACGGGTCTGGGTGGCGCTGTCCTTCGTGAACTTCATCGGACCGCTCGCGTACTTCGCGTTCGGGCGACGTTCGCGGAGTTAGTCGACGGCGCGCCCGAGCCAGTTCCAGAACGCGCGCGCCGGCCCTTGGAGCGCCGGACGCGTGCGGCGCACGGCGCGCAATGAACGATGCAGCTGGGCATCCGCGACCGGGATCGCGACGAGCGTTCCCGCGGTGATCTCCGTCGCGACCGTCCGCTCCGAGATCAGGGCGAAGCCGCCGGCGAGGACAGCGCGCTTGAGCGACTCGGCACTCGCGAGCTCCATCTCGGGCTGTAACTCGACACCGGCGGCGGCAAGCGCGTCGGTGACCACGGCGCGGGTGCCTGAGCCCTCTTCGCGGGTGAAGTACGAATCGCTGCGAAGCGCCTGGACCGGCACGGATGACCGGCGGGCCCACGGGTGACCGGCGGCGACGACCGCGACGATCTCGTCGTGGGCGACGACGAGCTCCGCGAGGCCGCGGGTTCGGGTCGGCGGACCCTCGACGAAGCCGATGTCGCACTCGCCGTCGCGGACGGCCCGGATCACCTGCTCGCTGTTGGTCACGGTCGCGGCGACGTGACAGCGTGGGCTGGTGGCGCGGAAGGCGGCCAGCCACTCGGGCAGCAGCGTCTCGCCGATCGTCCGGCTGGCGTGCAGCCGTAGCACCTGCAGCTCGTGGGGCGAGCGCAGCGCTGCCTCGGCGCGCGCGAGCACGGCCAGCGCCTCGCGTGCCAGCGGGTAGAGCACCAACCCGTCCGGCGTGGGTTGGACGCCCGCCGGTCCGCGCTGGAGAAGCGGACGCCCGACGCGCCGCTCGAGCGCCTGGATGCGCTTGGTCGCCGCCGACTGCGTCAGCTGCAGCGAGTCCGCGGCGCCCTGCACCGTGCCCGACTCGACCGCGGTGACGAACGCGGCCAGTTCCCGGCCCGGGAGCGGATCCGCGAGTGACATTCCAGGACGGAATACTACGCCCGCGATCGGACTGGCGACGACACGGCCACGGGCGGACCATCGAACCATGTCCGCACTCGCCGCTCTCAGCCCTCTCCGCGTCGCTTCTCCGTCGCGGAGCCGCACCCTCGTCTTGACCGCGATGGTGTTCGCGGTCGCGATGACGTTCATCGACCAGACGATCGTCGCCATCGCGATCCCGGACATCCAGCGCGAGTTGTCGCTGTCGGCCACGGGCTCGCAATGGGTCATCAACGGCTATCTGCTGTCGCTGTCGGCGCTGTTCGCCC
Source organism: Solirubrobacter soli DSM 22325 (assembly GCF_000423665.1). Classification (GTDB taxonomy): domain Bacteria; phylum Actinomycetota; class Thermoleophilia; order Solirubrobacterales; family Solirubrobacteraceae; genus Solirubrobacter; species Solirubrobacter soli. Next base: position 264,551 of record NZ_AUIK01000020.1, read on the forward strand.
TCGGCGGCAAGCTCGGCGACGTCCTCGGTCGCCGGCGCATGGTCAGCTTCGGGGTGATCGGCTTCGCGGTCGCCTCGGCCTTGGCCGGCATCACTCCGAGCGGCGGCGTCGCCGAGGCGTGGATCATCTCCGTGCGAGTGCTCCAGGGGGCCGGCGCGGCGCTGCTGTTCCCCGCGGCGGTCGGGATCGTCGCCGCGGCGTTCCCGCAGCGCGAGCGCGGCCGGGCGATGGCGATCTTCTTCGGCGTCGCGGGTGGCATGACCGCCATCGGCCCGATCGCCGGCGGCTATCTGACCGAGTGGACCTGGCGCTCGATCTTCTGGATCAACATCCCCGTGGCGATCGTCGCGCTCGCGCTGATCCGCCGCGCCGTCGAGGACACCGAGATCCGCCGCGAGCGACTGGACTACCGCGCCACGGCGCTCATCACGGGCGCGATGGCGCTGATCGTGCTCGGCCTTCAGCAGTCCGCCGCCTGGGGCTGGGGCAACGCGGCAACGTGGGGCGCTCTCGCGGCCGGCGCGCTGCTCGGACTGGCGTTCGTCCGGCGCGAGCTGAGCGGGGCGAACCCGTTGCTGCGACTGCAGATCTTCCGCGAGCGCGCCTTCGCCGCCGACACCGCGGTCCTGGGGCTGATGTCGGTGGTGTTCATCCCGTTCTTCTTCTTCGCCAGCATCTACGCGCAGGTCTCGCTCGGCGCGACAGCGACCGACGCCGGCCTGTACGTCCTGTACTTCTTCCTCGGCTACGTCGTCATGTCCCAGCTCGGCGGTCGGATCCTCGACCGGCGCGGCGCGCGCCCCGCGATCGTGCTCGGCAGCGCGATCAGCGCGCTGGGGTTCTACCTGCTCGCCGGCCGGCTCACCGATCTCTCGCTCAGCGACCAGTGGCTGTTCGTCGCGATCGCCGGCGGCGGGATCGGCCTGATGCTCACCCCGGCAAGCACCGACGCGTTGAACCGCGCCTCGAACGCGGCCTACAGCGAAGTCACCGGCATCACCCAGACCGCGCGCAACTTCGGCGCCAGCCTGGGCCTCGCGGTGCTCGGAGCGATCCTCGTCACGCAGACCGACGCCAACGTCACCCGCGCGCTCACCGCCGACGGCGTCCCCGCAGACGTCGCCCACCGCGTCGCCTCCTCCTTCGGCAGCGTCGCGGCGCATGCCGGGGGCCAGCCGTCCGCGCTCGTGCACGACGTCCAGCTCGCGTTCGCGCACTCCACCCAGACCGTGTTCTATGTCATGGCCGGCGTGATGACGGCGACCTTCCTGCTCTCACTCGTCTGGGTCCCACGCGTGAAGGAACAAGAGGAACGATGAACGACCAGATCGTCACCAAACTCAGCTCCAGGCCGGTACCCGTCGAGCGCCTGTCCGATGAGATCGCCGCGCGGGGACTGACGCTGTTCGCGGTGATCGACCACAGCGGCGAGGCGCACGCCGCCGGGCTCGAGTTGCGCGACACCGAGCTCGTGATCTTCGGCAGCCCGCTCGCCGACGCGGCGCTCCGATGACGCCGTCCGTGCTGTACCTGCTGCGCCACGCGAAGTCGAGCTGGGCGGACCCGGCGCTCGCCGATCACGACCGCCCGCTCGCCGCGCGCGGACGGCGGGCCGCCGCGGCGATCGCCGCTCACATGGCCGAGCGCGAGATCGTTCCCGACCTCGTCCTGTGCTCGACGTCGCTCCGGACGCGCGAGACCTACGAGCGGCTCGAGGCGGTGCTGGCGGGGGCGCCGGTGCGTTACGAGCGCCGCGTGTATGCGGCGAGCGCCTCGGAGTTGCTCGAGCTGCTGCGCGCGGTGCCCGACGAGATCGGCAGCGTGCTGCTGATCGGCCACAACCCGGGGATCGAAGAGCTCGCGCTGGCCGTCGCGCGGCCTTCCCCCACGCGAGACGATCTCCAAGCGAAGTTCCCGACCGGTGCGCTCGCCACCCTCGAGCTCTCGCGCTGGTCCGAGCTCGCGCCGGGCTGCGGGAGCCTGGTCGACTACGTGCGGCCGCGTGATCTCGCGTCCTGACGCGTCCACGGGTCATCCGCGTACCACGGGTCGTTCCACTGGTCGCGAACGTCGTCCTCGGCGCGATGGGCGAAGCCGGCGATCGCGCCTCCGTCGACCTTGAGATCGATGCCCGTGATGAAGCTCGCTTCAGGTCCGGACAGGAAGTCGATCGCGGCGGCGATCTCCTCCGGGCTGGCGGGGCGGTTGATCGCGGCCGTGCTCTCCAGGCGCTTGGCACCGGCCGCGCGCTCGAGCTCGCCCATGGGTGTCGCGATCAGCCCAGGAGACACCGTCACGAGGCGTGCGTGGCGGCCCGCCCAGTCGTGCGCCCGCTGCTCGCAGAGGAGCATCACGCCGCGCTTCGAGAGCGCGTAGCCCACGCCGGGGCGTTCGAGCGACACACGCGCCTGGACCCGATCCAGGAACCCCGGATCGCGCGGATCGGCGAGCAGGTCGTCATGCGCGTCGAGGCTCGCACGATGACCGGAGATCGACGCGACGCACACCGCGCACCCGCCGGGTGCGATCGCGGGAAGGAAGGCATCGAGCACGATCGCCGTCCCGACGAGGTTCACGTTCAAGATCGTGCGGGCGTCGGCCATGCTCGGCGAGAGCCCGCTGGTGTGGACGACACGTTCGATCGGACCGAGCGCTCCTGCGACCGCGACCAGGCGGTCGACCGCGTCGGGCACGGTGACCTCGCAGACGACCGGCGTCACGTCGGCGTCGAGTGCCGCGACGGCGTCCTCCAGCGCCGAAGCGCGCAGATCGGCGATGACGACGGCGTGGGTCCGGGCGAAACGGCGCGCCGTCGCCAGCCCCACCCCACCCGCACCGCCGGTGATGACCACGACTCCCCGATCGTCCATGGCTGATTTCTACCATACGTTTGGTGGAGCACCGCGCCGACGTCGACCGGCAGCGACGCCTACGGCGAGCAGCGCGACGAAGATCGGCGTCGCCGGCACCGCGAGGAACAGCATCGGCAACGGCTCATAGAGGTCGTCGCGGTCGAACGGCGGAAAGCCGACCGCCCACAGCACGTCGCCGACGAAGACGCCACCGAGCACCGCCGCGGCGAGCCACAGCGCGCGCCAACCCCGCACCTTGAGCCCCGCGTACAAACACAGGGCCACCACCGCGAGCTCAGCCGCGACCGCGACCCACGCATAGTCGACGCAGACCACGCAAGCCGCGAGAGCGATCGCCAAGCCGTACCGACCCACATGCTCGGGAATACCCGAAACGTCAGGGCGAGGAGCGCGGGAGATACAGCATCACCAACGTCCCGCTGATGAACGTCGCGATTCCCGCAATCTGAGCGAGGAGGTCCAGCCCGGCGCCCAGGCCGACGATCAACGCGATGGCGCAGATCCCGAGCAGGATCCGCAGGTGAAGGTGGTGCGCACGAAACCAGCGGTCGAGTGGGTGATCGCGCATCTCGGGCATTGTCGCGAGAACCATTTTCCGGTGTCGTCGTCACTGCGGACGACGGCAAGATCCGCCTTGGGAATGACGACTTGACGAGGCGATTCTGCAGGTCGGGGCACCGGCCGGTTAGCCACACCTGACCCGGTGAGGCAGCACCCGGGCGACGGTATTTCCGGCGCGGCAAGGTCGCTCTTGCACATAGACGACGAGCGCGAGCAGACGCACCTGCACGGCCGCGACCAGCGGCGACTCAGCAGCGGTGCCCCTCCTGCTCGGGGTGTGCGAACGACCACGAAACGAACCCTGGCGGAAGCATGAATTCAACCGGCGCAGCAACGCGGCTGCACGAGCTCGTCCGCGCGCAAGCGGCACGGACCCCCTCGGGGATCGCCGTCATCGCGGGCGAGCGCGAGGTGCGCTACGACGAGCTCGAGGAGATGGCCGGCGCCGTCGCCGCGCGGTTGCAGCTGCGCGGCGTCGGCCGCGGGTCGTTGGTCGGTGTGTGCCTCGAGCGCGACGAGTGGCTTCCGGCCGCGCTGCTCGGTGTGCTGATGACCGGCGCCGCGTACGTGCCGCTCGACCCGCGCTATCCCGCCTCGCGACTGCGGTTCATCGCGGAGGACTCGGGGATGAGCTGCGTCGTGACATCGCCCGCGCGTCCGGCCGCGGACGCCCTGCCGGCGATCGACACCGTGATGGTGGGTCCCGGGCCGAAGGCCGCGGCGGCGCCCGGGGAGTCGACCGACCCCGCCTACGTCATCTACACGTCCGGCTCGACCGGCCGCCCGAAGGGCGTCGTGGTCCGCCACGACAACGCGGTCAACCTGCTCACGTTCGAGGCGAAGACCTACTCCGCCGCCGAGCTCGAGGGCGTGCTGGCCGCGACGTCGGTCTGCTTCGACCCGTCGGTCTCGCAGCTCTTCCTCCCGCTGATCACGGGTGGCACGGTGATCATGGCGCCCGACCTGCTCGCGCTGCACACGCTGCCGGCGCGCGAGCGGGTGACGCTGCTGCACGGCGTCCCCTCCGTCCTCGCCGAGTTGCTCAACCAGCCGCTCCCGCGTTCGCTGCGCACGGTCCTGTCCGGCGGCGAGCCGCTGACCCGCGCGCTGGCCGACCGCATCTACGCCAACGCGCACGTCGAGCGCCTCGTCAACGTCTATGGCCCCACCGAGTGCACCACCCGCTGCGTCGCCGCCGAGGTCGGCCGCAACGACACGGGGGCCCCGCCGATCGGCCGCCCCTACGCGGGTGCGGAGCTGTCGGTCCGCGATGGCGGCGAGCTCTGGGTGTCGGGACCCGGCGTCAGTGCCGGCTACCTCGGCCGGCCGGACTTGACCGCCGAACGCTTCGTGGACGGCGCCTACCGCACCGGCGACCTCGTGCGGGTCATCGACGGCGACCTGCACTTCGCCGGCCGGATCGACGATCAGGTCAAGGTCCGCGGCGTCCGCATCGAGCTCGGCGAGATCGAGGCCGCGCTCGCGAGCCACCCGGCCGTCGCGCTGGCGGTCGCGACGGCGGGCGACGGCCGCCTGCGCGGGTACGCCGAGGCCGCCGATGTCACCGGCGCCGAGCTGCGCGCGTACCTGCGTGAGCAGCTCCCGGACGCGCTCGTCCCGGACCGCGTGATCGTGCTCGACCGGATTCCGCTGACCCCGAACGGCAAGGCCGACCGCGGCGCGCTGCCCGAGTTCGTCGACGACGGTGCCGAGCGCATCGAGCCGGGGACGGACACCGAGCGAGCGCTCGCCGAGATCGTCGCCGAGGTCGTGGGACTCCCCGCCGTCGGCGTCCTGGACGACTTCACCGAGATCGGCGGCCACTCGCTCGCCGCCGCGCGGGTGGTCGCGCGCGCCGGGGAGCGCTTCGGCGTCGTCGTGCCACTCGCCGGCTTCCTCGCCGAGCCGACGGTGGCGGGCCTCGCCGCGCGGGTCGAGACCGCGAGCGCGCTCCCGCCCGTGCGCCACGTCGGCCGCACCCGCTTCCCGCTCACGCAGCTCCAGCGCGAGCTGTGGACGCTGCGCCGGCTGCGCCCCGAGTCGACCGCCAACACGATCGCGCTGCACATCCGCGTGAGCCCGATCACGAGCGCGGAGCCGCTGCGCGCCGCGCTCGACGGCATCGTGCGCCGCCACGAGGTGCTGCGCACGGTCTTCCTCGACACGCCGGACGGTCCGATCGCCGAGGTCCGGCCGCCCTGCCCGGTCCCCGTGCAGGAGTTCCGCGGCGAGGACCCGACGCTGCTGATCGACGCCGCGGCGCGCCACCGCTTCGACCTCACCGCCGCCCCGCTCATGCGCGCGACGCTCATCTGGGTCGAGCCGGACGCCGCGGAGCTCGTCCTGACCGTCGACCACTGCGCCTTCGACGGCTACTCGACGGCGATCCTCCTCAAGGAGCTCGCGGGGGCTCCCAACCGCGAGCCCGCCCTGCAGGTCGGCGACCTCGCCGTCTACGAAGCGCAGCTCTCCAAGCCGGACCGCGTACCGGCGGACGTGACGCCGCCGGAGCTCTCGACCCGGCCGACCCAGCGGGCTCGCGGCGCGCGCGTGACGCTGCCGTGCATCCCGGCCGACGGCGCGACGTACCTCGCGGCCGTCGGCGCGCTGCTCGGCAGCCTGACCGACGCACCGGAGACCGTCGTCGGCGTCACCTCCGCGCGGCGCGACCGGCCGGGGACCGAGGACGTCATCGGCCCGCTGGTGAGCGTGCTGCCGGTCAAGGTCCCCACGAGCGCGGGCTCGTTCCGCGAGCTGGAGCGCCACGCCCGCGCCGCGCTCACCCGCGCGCTCGCCCACCAGGACGAGCCCGCCCCCGCTCTGCCGGTGCTGCTGTCGATCCAGCCCGAGACGCCGGCCGTCGAGGGCTTCGAGCTGGTCCGCAGCCTGAGCGCGGGCGGCGCGGCCGCCGATCTGACGTTCCTCGTCCGCGCACAAGAGCTGCAGGTCGAATACGACGCCGAACGCTTCACCGCGGCCGAGGCCGAGACGCTGGGCCGCGCGCTCGTCAAGCTGCTCGAGGCCGACCCCGCGCAACCGCTCCCGGAGCTCGGCGAGCTGGTCGTCACGGGCCCCGCGCTGAACCAGGATCGACCCGCGACCGTTCAGGAGGCCGTCCTGAGCGCCGCCCGTCGCACGCCCGGCGCGATCGCGGTGCAAGGACCCGACGCGACGTTCACCTATGGCGAGTTGGAGCGCTTCTCGGACCGGCTCGCGCGTGCGCTCGTCGCGCACGGCGTCCGCCCGGGTGACATCGTCGGCGCCTGTCTCCCGCGCGACCACCGCCTGTCCGCGGCGCTGCTCGCGATCTGGCGGGCGGGCGCGGCGTACCTGCCGCTGGACCCCGACCACCCGGCCGAGCGGATGCGCGAGGTGCTCGCCACCGCCGGAGCGAGCCTCGTGGTCGCCGCCGGCTCCGCACGAGCGAAGGCCGAGGAGACCGGCGCCGAGGTCTTCGACGCGGCCGCGGCGGCGGAACACGACACGAAGCTTCCCGAGCCCCGCCCGACGCGGCTCGCCTATGTCCTCTTCACGTCCGGCTCGACCGGCCGCCCGAAGGGCGTGGAGGTCACGCACGCGAACCTCGCGGCCTTCGTCGCGGGCATGCTCGAGACGCCCGGCTTCACGCACGACGACGCGATGCTCGCCGTGACCTCGCTGTCGTTCGACGTCGCCGGATCCGAGCTGTGGGTGCCGCTCGCCGCGGGCGGCCGCACGATCGTCGTCGAACGCGCCGCCGTGCTCGACGCCCACCAGCTCGCGGAGCGGATCACGGCCACGGGACCGACCGTCGTGGACGCGCCACCGACGCTGCTGCGCGCGCTGCTCGCCGCCGGCTGGCGTGGCGACCCGCAGCTGCGCGTGATCACCGGCGGCGAGGTGCTCGACCCGGCGCTCGCGCGCGAGCTGCTGCCGCTCGTGCGCGAGCTGTGGAACGCCTATGGCCCGACCGAGACGACGATCAACGCGACGCTGCACCGCGTCACCGCGGCGAACGGCCCGAGCGTCCCGATCGGGCTGCCGGTCGCCGGCGCGCACGGCTACGTCGCCGACCGCCACGGCCGCCTCGTGCCCGACGGCTTCGTCGGCGAGCTGTGGATCGGCGGTGCCGGCGTCGCGCGCGGATACGCCGGGCGCAAGGACCTCACCGACGCGGCGTTCGTGCCCGACCCGAAGCGCCCGGGCGAGCGCTGCTACCGCACCGGCGACCTCGTCCGCCTGCTGCCGGACGGCACGCTGGACTTCGTCGGACGCCGCGACACGCAGGTCAAGCTGAGCGGCAACCGGATCGAGCTCGGCGAGGTCGAGAGCGTGCTCCGCGAGCATCCCGCGGTCGCCGACGCGGCGGTCGTCGTGCACGAGGCGCAGCTCGTCGCCTACGTGGTGGGTGACGTCGGGGACCTGGAGGCGTTCGCCGCGCGGCGCCTGCCGGGCTACATGGTGCCGCGGGTGTGGATGGCGCTGGACGCGCTGCCCACGCTGCCGAGCGGCAAGGTCGACCGGCGCGCGCTGCCCGAGCCGCAGCGCCAGGCCCGCGGCGGCGCGCCGCGGACGGCGACCGAACGCCTGGTCGCGGCGACGTGGTCGGAGGTGCTCGGCAGGGCCGAGATCGGGGTCGATGACAGCTTCTTCGCGCTCGGCGGCAATTCGTTCGCCGCCACTCGCGTGGTCGGGCGCCTGCAACAGGCGCTCGGAAGCCGGCTGCCGGTACGGGTGCTGTTCGAGCACCCCGTGCTGGCGGACTTCACGACCGAGCTGGAGCGCCACGTCCTGGCGCAGCTCGCCGCACAGATCGACATCTCGGAGGCACGACCCGCATGACCCAGCCCGTCACGGACGACCTCGCCCGCCTGCGGGCGCTGCTCGAGGACCGAGCTGAGGCCGCACTGGCCGATGTCACTCCGGCGATCCCGCGCCGGCCGGACCCGACGCGGCCCGCTCGCCTGTCGGCGGCCCAGTCCCGGCTGTGGTTCCTGGCGCAGTACGAGCAGAGCACCGCCGCGTACCACGTCCCTGTCGCGCTGCGGCTGTGCGGCGCGCTGAACCGGGACGCGCTGCTGCGGGCCGTGCGTGAGGTCGCCGAGCGCCACCACGTGCTGCGCAGCGCGATCCGCGTCATCGACGGCGAGCCGGCGTCCGTGCTGCTGCCGGCCGACGCGGTGCCGGTCTCTACGGCGGCCTTCTCCGAGGAGGCCTTGCGCGCCGAAGCCGCGCGGCCGTTCGCGCTCGACGCGGAGCCGCCGATGCGCGCGGTCCTGTTCCGCGTCGCCGACGACGAGCACGTGCTCGCGCTCACGTTCCATCACGTCGCCTTCGACGACTGGTCCTACGACCTGCTGTTGCGCGACCTCGACGCGTGCTATCGCGGCGCCGCCCCGGAGGCGCCGGCGCTCCAGTACGCCGACATCGCCGCCGTGGAACCCCCGGTCGACACCGACGAGGTGAACTGGTGGAGCGAGCGGCTCGACGGCCTCGCGCCTGTGCTCTCGCTCCCGGCCGACCGGCGTCGCCCCGCCGTCGCCGACTGGGCCGCGGGCCAGGTCACGGTGACGATCCCCGAAGCGCTCGCCGAGCGCGTCCGCACCATCGCATCCGAGAGCGGCGGCACGCCCTTCATGGTGCTGCTCGCCGCCTGGCAGGCGCTGCTCGGGCGGCTCGCGGGCGTCGAGGACGTCGCGGTCGCCGTGCCGGAGGCCGGACGCCACCGGCCCGAGACGGAGGACGTGATCGGCTGCCTCGTCAACACGGTCGTCGCCCGCACCGACCTCGCCGGCGACCCGACCGGGCGCGAGCTGCTCGGCCGCGTCCGCGAGGTCGTGCTCGACGCGTTCACCCACGCGGGCGTCCCGTTCGACGCCGTCGTCGGCGCGCTGAGGCCCGAGCGCACCCTCGCCGGCGCCCCGCTCGTCCAGGCGCTGTTGAACGTGCTCGACACGGCGGGCGCGGAGCCCGAGCTCGGCGGCCTGCGGGTCAGCGCGGTCGAGACGCCCGCGCTGACGACGCAGTTCGACGTGCGGCTGACGCTGGCGCGCCGCGGTGCGACCTACGAGGGCGCGCTCGTGTACCGGTCCGATCTGTTCGAGCCCGAGACCGCCGCCAACTGGGCGCGGTGGTACGTCGCGCTGCTCGACGGCATGCTGACGGCGCTCGACGAGCCAGTCAGCGCGGTGCAGATCGCCGAGCCGACGGTGCTCGCCGGCCCGCGTCTGGACGCGCCCGCGACCGTGCTCGACGCCGTGATCGAGCACGCGCGCCGGACGCCTGACGCGGTCGCCGCGCAGGACGAGCACGGCGAGCTGAGCTATCGCGAGCTGGTCGCGTGGGCGGGTGCTCGCGCGGCCGCGATCGACGGCGAGGTCGTCGGCGTGTGCCTGCCGCGCGACCGGCACCTCCCGGCCGCGCTGCTCGCCGTCCTGTGGGCGGGCGCCGCCTACCTGCCGCTCGAGCCGGGCCAGCCGGTCGAGCACCTCTCGAGTCTTGCCGCCGAGGCGGGCGTGAAGGTGGTCGTCTCGCGCGGCGACGCGCTCGCCACCGCGCGTGCGATCCCCGGCGTCGCGGTGCTGGATCTCGACACGCTGCCGGAAGCCGCACCGCCCGCGCTCCCTCAGGACGGGCTCGCGTACCTGCTGTACACGTCCGGCTCGACCGGAGCGCCGAAGGGCGTCGAGATCACCCACGCCAACCTCGCCGCGTTCGTCACGGCGAGCGCCGCCCGGCCGGGCCTCGGCGCGGATGACACCGTGCTGGCGCACTCGTCGCTCTCGTTCGACGCGTCCGCGTTCGAGCTGTGGGCGCCGCTCGCCACCGGCGCGCGCTGCCACGTCGTCAGCCGTGACGTCGCGGTCGACGGGCACCTGCTCGCGGAGCGCATGCGGGGCACGACCGTCATCCTCGCGCCGCCGACGACGTTCCGGATGCTCCGCGCCGCCGGCTGGACCGGCGACCCGCAGCTGCGCGTGTGGTGTGGCGGCGAGGCGATGGACGCCGCGCTGGCGGCCGACCTCACCGGCCGCGTGAAGGAGCTGTGGAACGTCTACGGCCCGACGGAGGCGACGATCGTCTCGACCGTCCAGCTCGTGTCCGACGTGGCCGGCGAGACCGCGCCGATCGGCACGCCGCTCGCCGGCGAGTGGGCGTACGTCATGGACCGGCACGGCCGGCCCGTGCCGCCCGGCGTCGTCGGCGAGCTGTGGCTCGGCGGCGCCGGGGTCGGCCGCGGCTACCGCGGCCGACCGGACCTGACGGAGGCGGCCTTCGTCACCGACCCGTGCCGTCCGCGCCTGCGCTGCTACCGCACGGGCGACCTCGTGCGCCGGCGGCCGGAGGGCGGGCTCGAGTTCATCGGCCGCCGCGACCGGCAGGTGAAGGTGCGCGGCTACCGCGTCGAGCTCGGCGCTGTGGAGGCGGCGCTGCTGGCCCAGCCGGTTGTCGAGGAGGCCGCGGTGCTGGTGGGCGGCCGCGATGCCGGTGCCCACCTCGTCGGCTACGTCGCGCCCGCGTCGATCGACGCCGAGGCGCTGCAGGCGGCGCTCGCGCGCACGCTGCCGGACCACCTGGTGCCGCGCCGGTGGGTCGTGCTCGACGTCTTCCCGAGCCTGCCCAGCGGCAAGATCGACCGCCACGCGCTGCCCGCGCCGGGCGAGGCGCCGACCCGCCGCGAGCGGGTCGCGCCGGCGACCGAAGCCGAGCTGCTCGTCGCCGACGTCTGGGAGGCCGTGCTCTCGCTGGCCGAGGTCGACGCGCGCGACGACTTCTTCGGGCTCGGCGGGCACTCGCTCGCCGCGACCCGCGTCGCGGGCCGGCTGACCGACGCGCTCGGGTTCCGCATCCCCGTTCGCCTGCTGTTCGACCGGCCGGTGCTGGCCGACCTGGCGCTCGAGGTCGAGCGCCTCGTGCTCGACGCGATCGCCGAGGAGGCCGTATGACCGCCGTAGGAGAGCCGAGCGCGCTGCAGGCGCGTCTCGCCGCCGCGAGGCGCGCCCACGCCGAGCCCGCCCGGGCGATCCCGCGCTGCACCGGCGCGGCGCCGTTGTCGCCGGCCCAGGCCCGGCTGTGGTTCATGGCGCAGCTCGAGCCCGACAGCTCCGCCTACAACGCGCCGTGGCTGCTGCGCCTGCGCGGGCGGCTGGACGAAGACGCGCTCCTGGCCGCGCTTCGCGATCTCGCGGAGCGCCACACGGTGCTGCGCAGCGTCATCGAAGAGCGCGAAGGCGGAACGGTGGCGGTGCCGCTGTCGGCCGACGCGGTGCCGGTGCGCTCCGCCGCGGTGGCGCCCGGCGCGCTCGAGGCGGCGGTGCGCGCGGAGACCGAGCGCCCGTTCGCGCTCGACGCCGAGCCGCCGCTGCGCGCGGCGCTCTTCCGCGTGCACGAGGACGAGCACGTGCTGGCGTTGACGCTGCACCACATTGCCACCGACGCGTGGTCGGCCAACCTGCTGCTCGACGACCTCGCCGCCCTGTATGCGGCGCGGCTCGGCCTCGGCGGGGTGCCGGACGCTCCCGCGGTCCAGTACGCCGACTATGCGGCGTGGCTCGCGGAGGGTCACGAAGCCGCGCGCACGACCGCCGCGGTCGAGTGGTGGGCCGCGCGGCTCACCGGGCTGGCCCCCGCGCTCGACCTTCCCGTCGACCGTCCGCGCGGGCTCGGTGCCGACGCGGCGGCCGACCGCATCGACGTCGGCCTGGACGAGGCGCTCACCGCCCGCGTGCGGGCGGTCGCCGCCGAGCGGCGGTGCACGCCCTTCGTCGTCCTGCTCGCGGCCTGGCAGGAGGTCCTCGGTCGCGTCTGCGCGACCGACGACGTTCCCGTCGCGGTGCCCGAGTCGGGACGTCACCGGGCCGAGACCGAGGCCGCGGTCGGCTGCTTCGTCAACACGCTCGTCATCCGGACGGACACCTCGGGCGATCCGAGCGCCCGCGAGCTGATCGATCGCGTCCGCGACGGCGTGCTCGACTCGTTCGCGCACGCCGCCGCGCCGTTCGACCAGGTCGTCGCGCGGCTCAACCCGGACCGTGCGGCGGGCACGACCCCGCTCGCGCAGGTGCAGCTGAACGTCTACGACGAGCCGGTCGATCCGCGCTTCGCGGGCCTGTCGGCGGAGCTGTCGGAGGCGCCGGCGCAGACGGCGAAGTACGACCTCAGCCTCACGCTCGTCGACCGCGGCGCGACGTTCGCGGGCGGGCTCGTGTTCAAGCGGGCGCTGTTCGACGAGCGGACGGCGGAACGGCTCAGCCAGTGGTACCTGCACGTGCTGAACGGGATGCTCGCCGACCTCGACCGCCCGGTCGGGGCGGTGCCGCTCGAGCCGGTCTCAGGACCGCTGCTCGTCGGCCCGGCGCGCGACTGGCCGCGCGAGCGTTCGGTGCGCGCGCTGATCGAGGCGCAGGTCGACGCGCGGCCCGACGCGACCGCGGTGATCGCCGCCGACGGCGAGCTCACGTACGCCGAGCTCGAACGCCGTGCGAACGGCATCGCGCATCGGCTGCGGGAGGCGGGCGTCGTGCCGGACCAGCCCGTGGGCGTGCTGCTCGAGTCCAGCGCCGCGCTCGCGTGTGCGCTGCTCGGGATCATGAAGGCGGGCGGCGGCTACCTGCCGATGGACGCCACCTATCCGGCGGCGCGGATCGCCGGCATCCTCGACACCGCGGACGCGCGGGTGCTGCTCACGACCGCGGAGCTGGCGGACCGGGGCGCTGGGCGGACGGTGATCGCGCTCGACGAGCCGCTGGACCGTCCTAGCGAGCGGCCGGACCCGGTCTCCGGCCCCGATCACCTCGCCCACGTCATCTTCACGTCCGGCTCGACCGGCGCGCCGAAGGGCGTCGCGCAGACGAACGCCAACGTCGCCAACTATCTGCACGGCGTGCTCGAGCGGCTCGGCGACGTGGCCGGCGGCTCATTCGCGATGGTCTCGACGCCGGCCGCCGACTTCGGCCTGACGCCGATCTTCGCCGCGCTGACCACCGGCGGCTGCATCCACCTCGTCGACCGCGAGATCGCGACCGATCCGGCCGCGTTCGCGCGCTACCTCGCCGAGCGGCCGGTCGACGTGCTCAAGTGCGTGCCGAGCCATCTCGAGCTGCTGGCGACGCACGGCGAGCTCGCCGACGTGCTGCCGCGCCGGCTGCTGATCCTCGCGGGCGAGGCGTGCCCGTGGGCGCTCGTCGCCCGCGTGCGCGCGACGCGTCCGCACCTGCGCGTACAGAACCACTACGGCCACACCGAGAGCACGATGATCTCGCTCGTCTGCGAGACCGGCGAGGTCGGCGAGGGCGTGGTGCCGCTCGGCGCGCCGCTCGCCAACATCACGGGCTACATCGTCGATCGCGCGGGGCGGCCCCTGCCCGCCGGCGTGCCGGGCGAGCTGGTCGTCACCGGGCCGGGCGTCGCGCGCGGCTACATCGGCCGGCCGGACCTGACGGCGGACCGGTTCGTGCTCGACCCGGTCGACGGCACCCGCCGCTGCTATCGGAGCGGCGACCGCATCCGCGTCCGCCTGGACGGCACGGTCGAGTTCCTCGGGCGCGTCGACGACCAGGTCAAGATCCGCGGCTACCGCGTCGAGCCGGGCGAGGTCGTCGCCGCGCTGCGGGCGCTGGAGGGCGTGCGCGAGGCGGTCGTGCTGGCGGTCGGCGAAGGCCGGGAGCGCAAGCTGGCGGCGTGGCTCGTCGGCGACGCGCTCGACGTCGCCGCGCTGCGCGCACGGCTGCGCGAGTCGCTGCCGGACTACATGGTCCCGGCCAGCTTCGTGCTGCTCGACCGCCTGCCGCTGACACCGAACGGGAAGATCGACCGCGCGGCGCTGCCGGCGCCGGTCGCGGAGCGCGTGGCTCGGCGGGAGCCCTCGACGCCGGCCGAGGCGCGCGTGGCGGCCGCGTGGGCCGAGGTGCTGGGCGTCGAGGACGTCGGCGCCGACGACGACTTCTTCGCGCTCGGCGGCGACTCGTTCGCGGCCGTCCGGGCGGTGCGGGCGGTCGACCCGGCGCTGCGCGTCATCGACCTGTTCACACATCCGACGGTGCAGCAGCTCGGCGCGTTCCTGGACTCGCGTGAGTCGGGCGGCGGTCTGCTGCACCGCCTCGGCTCGCCGCGCGCCGCCGTCGCGACGCTGATCGGCGTGCCGTATGGCGGCGGCTCGGCCGCGGCGTTCCAGCCGCTGGCGGCGCCGCTGGGCGAGCGCGGGATCGCGGTCGTGGCGGCCGAGCTGCCGGGGCACGATCCGGCCCGCCCGGACGAGGCGCCGCTCTCACTCGAGGAGCTCGTGGACCGGCTGGCGGCGGAGGTCGGCGAGACCGTGACCGGGCCGGTCGCCGTGTACGGGCACTGCGTCGGCTCGGCCGTCGCGACCGCGCTCGCCCGCCGGCTCGAGGCCGACGGGCGCGCGGTGCTCGGCGCGATCGCCGGCGGCAGCTTCCCGGCCGCGCCGGTGTCGCGCGTGTTCGGCGAGCGCTTCGTCTCCGACAAGCTCTACCGCGACGCGCTGCGCTCGTCGGGCGGCGTGACGGCCGACATGGACGAGGCGGCGACGACCGTCGCGCTGCGCGCCATGCGCCACGACGCGGAGGAGGCGCAGCGGTGGTTCGGCGCGCAGCTCGCCGGCTCCGGGCCGAAGCTCCAGGCGCCGATCCTGTGCCTGGTCGGCGAGCGCGACCGTCAGACCGAGCTGTATGCGGAGCGCTACCGCGAGTGGGGCGCGTTCGCCGACCATGTCGCGCTCGCCACGATCCCGCGGGCGGGGCACTACTTCCTGCGCCACCAGGCCGCCGAGGTGGCCGACGTGCTCGCGTCCACGGTCGAGGACTGGGCCGCGGGACGGCTCCCTGAGCCGGTGCGCGACGTGCCGGTCAAGCGCGGCGACCTGCGCCGCTTCTACACGGTCGCGGCCGGTCAGCTCGTGTCGAACGTCGGCAGCGCGCTGACGGCGTTCGCCCTCGGCGTCTGGGCCTACCAGCGCAGCGGCCGGATCGTCGACCTCGCGCTCGTGATCATGCTCGCGCAGCTTCCGGCCGTGCTCGCGACGCCGCTGGGCGGCGCGCTGGCGGACCGGTTCGACCGGCGCCGGATCATGCTCGTCAGCGACGCGCTCTCGGGGCTGGCGATGACCGCGCTCGTGGTGTTGCTGGCAACGGACTCCCTGACGCTCGCCGGTGTGCTCGCGATCGTCGGCGTGACCTCACTCGTCACCGCGCTGCAGCAGCCGGCGTGGCTGGCCGCGATCTCGCAACTCGCACCGAAGCCGTACCTGCCGCAGGCGAACGCGCTGGCGAACCTGGGCCGCAGCCTCGGCAACATCGTCGCGCCGCTGGCGGGCGGCGTGCTGGTGGCGACGGTCGGCCTCTCGGCCGTGGTCGCGATCGACGTCGCGACGTTCGCGGTCGGCTTGATCGCGCTGCTCGCCGTGCGCTTCCCGGACCGGCTCGTGCGCGGGCGCGAGGAGTCGTTCCGGTCCTCGATCAGCGGCGGTTGGCGGTTCATCCGGCGGCGCCCGCCGCTCGTCGTGATGGTCGTCTTCGTGGCCGTGGCGAACTACTTCAACGCGGTCCTGTGGGTCGCGGTCACGCCGCTCGTGCTCTCGTTCGCCGGCCCGGCCTCGCTCGGCGTCATCACCGCCGTGGGCGGCGCGGGTGCCGCGCTCGGCGGCCTGGCGGTGCTCTTCTGGGGCGGCACGCGGCGACGGGCCACCGGGATGGTCGGGTTCATCGTCGGCGCCGGTATCGGCACGGTGCTGATGGGCCTGTGGGCGTCGGTCGCGGTCGTCGCGATCGGGCTCGCGCTGCGGTGGGGCTCGATGGCGATCGCCAACGCGCATTGGCTGTCGCTGATCCAGGTGAAGGTCGGCCCGGAGCTGCAGGGCCGCGTGCTCGCGACGAACCTGATGCTCGTGACGGTGATGGAGCCGATCGGCTTCCTCACCGCGTCGCCGCTCGCGGGCGCGCTGGGCGTCAGCACGCTGGTGCTGGTCTCAGGCGTGTTCCTGACCGTCTGGGGGCTGCTCGGCCTGCGCTACCGCCCGCTGCGCTACATGGAGGATGCGCTGCCGGACGCGGAGGCGGGCGCGGAGATCGAAGAGGACCTCGATCGCGTGCAGGCGCGGGTGGATCTCGCATGGGCTCGCTGATGGTCGGGGAGACCGATGTGCTCGAGGCCGCGGAGCGCATCGCCCCGTACGTCGAGCGGACCCGGCTGCGGCGGGCGG
The DNA here is from genome assembly GCF_000423665.1 of Solirubrobacter soli DSM 22325. Classification (GTDB taxonomy): domain Bacteria; phylum Actinomycetota; class Thermoleophilia; order Solirubrobacterales; family Solirubrobacteraceae; genus Solirubrobacter; species Solirubrobacter soli. Next base: position 281,180 of record NZ_AUIK01000020.1, read on the forward strand.
GCGCACTGTGGGTCAAGCCGGAGTGCCTTCAGCCGACCGGCTCCTTCAAGGTGCGCGGCGCGGTCAACGCGGTCGCGCGCCTGGCGGCGCGCGGCGACGTGACGCAGGTCGTCGCGCAGTCCTCCGGCAACCACGGCCAGGCGCTCGCGTACGCGGCGTCGCTGTTCGGCCTGCAGGCCACCGTGGTCGTGCCGGACACGGCGCCCGCGCTGAAGATGGACGCGATGCGGGGGCGCGGCGCGTCGCTGGTCGTCGTCCCACCGGCCCGGCGCGAGGCGGTCGCCGTCGAGCTCAGCGAGGCGCCGGGCGCGGCGCTCGTCCGCTCCGACGACCTCGACGTGATCGCCGGCCACGCGACCGCCGGGCTCGAGATCGCGGACGACTTCCCGTCGTTCGACGTCGTGCTCGCGCCGGTCTGCAACGGCGGGCTGCTCGCGGGCGTCGCGGTGGCAGTCAAGGCGTGGAACCCCGGCGCGGTCGTGATCGGCGTCGAGCCCGAGCTCGCGGCGGACGCGTTGGAGAGCTTCCGGCTCGGGCGGCGCGTGCGCTGGTCGACGGACCTCACGTACCGGACCGTCGCCGACGGCCTGCGCGCGCCGGTGGTCGGCGAGCACGCCTGGGAGCACATCCGCGAGCACGTCGACGGGATCGTCACGGTGACCGAGGACAGCATCGCCGAGGCGATGTGGCTGCTCCACGAGGAGACGGGCCTGATGCCCGAGCCCAGCGGAGCGGTCGCGACGGCCGCGTTCCTCTCGCGACGCGAGGCGCTCCCCCGCGGCCGCACCGTCGCGGTGCTCTCGGGCGGCAACGTCGAGGCGGGCGCGTTCCACGCGCTGACGGCGGTCGAACGGATGGCGGCATGACGCGCGTGCTCGAGCTGTTCACGCCGGACGCGGGCGAGCTGGCGTCGCTCGTCGACGTCCTCTCTCCGGAGGAGCGCCGCCGCGCGGCGGCGTTCCGTCGCGTCGAGGATCGCGACCGCTATGTCATCGCGCACGTGTGGCTGCGGCGGGTGCTCGGTGAGGCCTTGGGCGTCGCTGCTCCGGACGTCCCGATCGAGGCGGGTGACTGCGTGTCGTGCGGCTTGCCCCACGGCAAGCCGCGGCTCCCCGCCCACACGGAACTGCACTTCTCGCTCTCGCACGCCGGCGACGTCGTCCTGTGCGCGCTCGCGAGCACGCCCGTCGGCGTGGACGTCGAGGCGGTCCCGGACGACGCGCGCCACCTCGAGCTCCTCTCCGTCCTGCACCCCTCCGAGCGCGACGCGGGCACCGCTGCTGCGGTCATGCGGTGCTGGGTCCGCAAGGAGGCGTACCTGAAAGGCACCGGCGAAGGGCTCAGCCGCGAGCCGCACACGGTCCGCGTCGGCGCCGGACCCACCCCCGAGCACCCGGACGGTTGGCGGCTCAGCGATGTCGACGTGCGCCCTGGTTACGTCGCCGCGGTCGCGGTCAGGCGAGAATGGTCGGATGAACGTCGCGGCGCTGTGGCACGACCTCGAATGCGGCGGGTACGGGGATGACCTGCCGTCGTGGCAGTCGCTGGCGGGTGAGACCGGCGGCCCCGTGCTCGACATCGGAGCGGGCACCGGGCGGGTGACGCTGGACCTCGCCGCTGCCGGGTTGGCGGTGGTCGCGTTGGACACCGAAGCGGCGCTGCTGGCCGCGCTCGAGCACCGTGCGGGAGGGCTGGACGTCACGACCGTCGTCGCCGACGCGCGCAGCTTCGAGCTGGAGCGGCGATTCGCGCTGATCGTGGTGCCGATGCAGACGCTGCAGCTGCTCGGGGGACGGGACGGCCGCGGTGCGTTCCTGCGTTGCGCTCTTCGCCATTTGAAACCGGGCGGAGTCGTGGCCGCGGCGCTGGCCGACGCGATGGACTGCTTCGACGACGAGCACCCCGAGCCGCCGCCGCCCGACGCGCGTGACATCGCGCGGGTGCGCTACGCCAGCCAACTCGTGGCGGTCCTCGACGACGGCGGGCGCGCCGCGCTGCACCGTCGCCGCGAGATCATCGGGCCGACCCCGCACGCCGAGCACGTCGTGATCCATCTCGACCGCGTATCGCCGGAGGAGGTCGAGGCCGAGGCGGCCTCGACGGGGTTCCTCGTCGAACCACGGCGCTTCGTGCCGGAGAGCGAGCAGTACCTCGGCTCGACGATCGTCGTCCTGCGCAAGCCCTGACCTTCGTACGCTCTGGCGATGGAGCAACGCCCGCTCGGCCCGCTTTCGGTCTCGATCCTCGCCCTCGGCTCGTGGCAGACCTACGAGCGCATCCCGCGCGCCGACGGCGTCGCCGTGCTCAACGCGGCACGCGACGTCGGCATCACGTTCCTGGAGACGGCGCGCTACAACGCCACGACCCCGGACGCGCCGTTGGCCACGGGCTACTCCGAGGTCGTGTTCGGCGAGATCTTCCGCGCCTCGGGCTGGCCGCGCGACGAGGTCGTGCTGGCCAACAAGCTGTGGTGGGAGTTCTGGCCCGAGCAGTCCGTGGCCGACGAGCTCGACGCGTCGCTGCAGCGCACGGGCATCGACCACTTCGACTTCATCTACTCCGACCCGCCCCCGCCCGACCTGCCGATGCAGGACGTCGTCGACGCCGTGACCGGCCTCGTCCAGGCGGGCAAGGTCCGCGCCTGGGGCGTCGTGAACTGGGCGCCCGAGAAGATCGCCGAGGCCCGTGCGCTCTCCTCGATCCAACCGGTGGCGGCGCAGCTGCCGTACTCCCTGATCTTCCGCTCGATGGTCGAGGAGGAGGCGATGGTCGACGCGATGGGCCCGATGGGCGTCATCGCCTCCGCCGTCCTCGCCGGCGGCGCGCTCACGGGCAAGTACGCCGACGGCGCCACCGGACGCCTGTCCGACCGGCTCGACGACCCACGCTTCGCGTCAGCGTTCGAGGAGGCGTCGCGCCTGCGCGCGCGGGCCGCGGAGCTCGGGACGAGCCCGGCCGCGCTGGCGATCCAGTTCGCCGCCCGCGCCCCGCGGGTGACATCGGTGCTCCTCGGCGCGACGACTCCCGAGCAGGTGCGCGAGAACGCTCGCGCGGTCGAGCCGTAGGAACGGCGCCGCTCCGGACCGGCCGGAGCGGCGACGTGTTCAGCGCGCGGTCTTGAAGGACGCGGTGCTCGTCTTGCCGTGGCCTGCTGCGTCGGTCGCGGTGATGAACACCGTGAGGGTGCGGCCGCGCAGGCGCTTGAGGGCCTTGCGGGCCGTGGCGGTGAGCTTGACCGTGACCGCGGAGGTGCCGCCGGCGTAGCGGCTCTCGGCGGTGCGGCCGATCACGACCGACTTCAGGCCGAGCGAGCGGGCGACCTTGCGGCTCACGCGGACGTCGGCGGCGACGGTGCACGTGCTCGAGCAGCGCAGGTGGAGCTTGAGGCCGCGGGCGGCCAGCGACGCGATCGTCACGGAGACCGACAGCGGGGCGTCGCCCACGCGGACCGCGTCGACGGGCGGCGTGACCGGCGCGGGCGGCTCGACCGCGGCGGGCAACGACACGTGTTCGCAGTCGTCGGCGACCACGTCGTCCGCGTCGGCGGCGACCGAGTCGTCGCCGGCGCCGCAGCTGATCTGGTCGCTGAAGCCGTCCTGGGCGTTGATCGTGTCGTCGCCGGCGCCGCCGGTCAGCGCGTCCGGGCCGTCGCCACCGGTGATGGTGTCGTCGCCCGCGCCGCCGTCGATGCGGTTCTCGCCCGCGCTGCCGGTCAACGTGTCGTCGCCGGAGCCGCCGGCGATGTCGTCGACGTCGCTGTGCACGTTGTCCCCCTCTCCGGCCTCGCCATCGTTGGCGACGTCGTCGAGCGTGACCGTCACCGGCGCGGTCCGCGACGAGTAGTCGACGAGGTCGCCCGTGGACGGTCCCGCGGCGCTGTAGGGATCGCCGCCCAGGATGTCGTCCGCGCCCGGCCCGCCGTCGAGCACGTCGGAGCGTTCGCTGCCGGTGAGGGAGTCGTCCCCCGGACCGCCGAGGAGCGTGACCGGCTTCTCGAACCCGCGCAGCACGTCGTTGCCGGAACCGCCGTCGACCCGCGCGGGATGCTTGACCGGGCCGGCGTAGCGGTCGTCGCCGTCGCCGAGGTCGACGGAGATCGAGGTGATGTCCGCGCCGGGGCAGGTCGCGAAGTTGTAGGGCGTCGTGACGACCGGCCCGTTGAACTGGGTGGGTGCGCACCCGGCGCCCGTGTTGATGACGGCGGGTGACCCGACCAATCCGTCCTGGAATTGCACGTAGTAGCCGAAGCCCGAGGCGACGGAGAGCTGGTTGGACTCGCCCGGCGCGGCGACGAACGTCGCGACGCCGTCGACGACCTTCACCTCCGAGGCCAGAGCGGGTGTGGCACCGAACAGCATGCAGGCTCCGCCCAACGCGGCGGCCAGCGACCAACATGGACGCGACATCGACTTCGATCCTCCTGATCAGTCAGCGAGCGGGGTCAGGTATAGCCGCCGACCCGCGCCGCGGGACCTGATTTTCACAACTTGGATCTCGCCTTCGGCGTTGCGATGGTCTTGGAGGCCAGCCGCTCAGGACTGTCGCCGGTGCTCGTCCACGTGAACGTGGTGCGCTTGGCGAGCCCCTTCGTGCTGATGCGCACCGTGTCGCTGGTGTCGCTGTTCCACGAGTAGCCGTCGAGCGTGCTCTTCACGCACTTCTTGCGCCCCGCCTTGGTCTTCCAGCACACCTAGTAGCGCTGCTTGGCGCCGAGCGGGTCCGCTTTCAGCGTCAGGTAGAGAATGCTGATCTCCCGCAGCAACTCGGACTTGACCGTGTACCTGGTGGTCGGTGCCGGCACGTCGAGCGTGGCGATGTTCGACAGGCCGTCCGCGCACGCCGGGTCGGGCGAGTAATCGGCTCGCTCGCACGTGGAATAGTCGCGCGAGGCGCTGAGCATCACGTAGTAGCGACCGGGGTCCGTCTGGGACTGGTCGACCCAACGCCCCGACTGGATCTCGCTGTCGGTGAGGGAGCCGACGCTGACGATGTTCTCCTGCAGGAAACGCCCGTTCGTCGCGACGTCCGGACTCGACGCGAGGTAGACCGTGACGTCGTCGGCACGCGGCGCCGAGAAGGTCGCCGTGACGTGCCGGTTCTCCTGGTCGACCGACGTCAACTGCGGCGGGACCGCGCTCGCGGGCGCCGCGGCGATGCAGACGAACAGGGAAGACAGAAGCACGGTCCAGGCTATGCGGCGCATGCGCCGAACGCTACACCGATCATGAGTAAATCCGCAACAGCGCACGACTCCGACGGACCCTCGTAAGCGCGCGCCGGCTGAGGAAGCCGACGGGGGTTCTGTCCGCGCCCGCCGGTAAACACGCTCGCCATGGCCAGTGAGCCCGCGCCTGATTCGCCACCGGACCATCAGGCCCGGATGGCCTCGATGGCCGCCGAGCGCACGTGGCTGGCCTGGTGGCGCACCGCGCTCGCGGCCGCGGCGGGGGCGCTGGGAGTCGGTCGGCTCGCTCCCGAGGTGCTGCAGGTCGCGCCGTGGCCGTACATCGTGCTCGGTTGCGGCTACGCGCTGCTGGCCATCGGGATGCTCGCGGTCGGTGTGCGCCGGCAGCAGCAGCTGTCACGTGCCCGCAGCCCTGAGGAGCACGTGCCGTTGCGGCTGAGCACGGTGCTGTGGCTCAGCGGCGGATGCGTGGCGATCGCGCTGATGACGATGGTGCTCGTGATCGCGCAGACCTGAACGGGAACGGAGCAGCGCATGGCGGCCTCACTGGTCCTGAAGATGTCCGTGTCGCTCGACGGCTACGTCGCACCACCCGATGGGAGCGCCGACTGGGTCGCCGCGGGACGCTCCGAGGACGGCGCCCGGTGGACCGTCGAGACCTTGAGCCGGGCCGGCGCGCACCTCATCGGTGCCGCCACCTACACGGCGTGGGCCGGCTTCTGGCCGGGCGCTTCCGGACCGTTCGCCGAGGCGATGAACGCGATCCCCAAGGTCGTGTTCTCGAACTCGCTCACGGCCGCCGACTGGGGCGAGACCGAGATCGCCGCCGGAGACCTGGCCGAGGCCATCACGCGGCTCAAGCGGGAGCGGTCCGGCGGATACCTGCTCGCGCACGGCGGGACACGGTTCGCCCGATCGCTGGTCGAGACCGGCTTGATCGACGAGTACCGCCTCGTCGTCCACCCGGTCGTCCTCGGCGCGGGTGAGCGGCTCTTCACCGAGCCGCTCACCATCGAGCCGATGAGCACCATCGCCTTCAGCGGAGGAGCCGTAGCCCACGTCTTCGCGGCTTGATTTCGAGCTCGCGAGCGGCACGTGCGGCGAGCAGCGCACCGATCGCGGCCTCGAGCCGCAACGTGGCGAGTTCCTCGCGCGACTTCTGTGATCCCATACGGATCCAGAGCCGCGCGAGAGCCCCGTGGATACATCTCAGCGCTGCGCGGCCATCCACTGCCAGATGTGCGTCCCGTCGATCGCCGGGTCGTTGCGGGCCACATAGATCCACGACCAGTGGCCGGGGAACTGGTAGCCGTTCCAGATGACGTGGTCGTACAGGCTCATCAGCGAGCCGGGGATGAGGTCGTGGGCGTGGACGGTGTTGGGCTCGATCGGCACGGTCGTGTCATCGCGCGAGGCGACGAGCCACGTCGGGGTGTCGATCGCCCGCAGCTGGGCGTCGGTGAGCACTGGCGGGCCACCCGGCGTCAGTGACGTGACGACGCCGCAGATCGGCACGGCCGCCGCGAACAGGTCGCCGTAGACCGATGTCATCTCCATCGTCATGTAGCCGCCGTTGCTGCAGCCGGCGACGTAGATGCGCGAGCGATCGATCCGGTAACGGCGCACGAGGTCGTCGATGATCTCGCGGATCAGCGGGGCGAACCGCGGGCCGTCCTCGAGCCAGAAGGACGTGCTCTGCGGGGCCACGACGAACGCGCCGCCGAAGATCCGCTGCGCGTCCGGCGTCGCGAAGCCCAAGGCCCCGCGGTTGGCCCGCAACGTCGTCTCGTTGTCGTAGTACCCGTCGGGCAGCGAGGCGCCCTCACCCCCACCGTGGAGCCAGACCACGAGCGGGCTCCCGCCACGTCCGCGGCCGCGATCGGGCGAGTAGAGGCGGTACTTCATCCCGGACCGGGACGTGTGGTAGCTGAACGCGTCGACCTCGGGGTCCGACAGCGCACCCTGCACGAACCGCGCGATCGTGACCGGGCGGCGGTTGCGCGTCCTGAGCGGCGCGGTCTGCGTGATCGTGTAGACGAGGTCGAGCAAAACGTTGCGGCCCTTGCTCACGATGTACCCGAGCGTGCCGCCACCGACCTGACCCTCGCCATGGGCGAGCTCGAGCACGATGTTGCCCCAGTGGTCGAGCCGCGCCGCGGTCACCACCCGGTCGAGGTCGTACTCGCTGAAGATCAAATCGCCGGGCGCGATCGGGATCGGGCTGGTCGCCTTCGCGTGCACCTTGAACGTGCCGGTGGTCAGGCTGGCGGGGTCGATCGGCCCGAGCCGAGCCGTGTCGAGCGTGATCGAGGTGACCTGCTCCCCACCGTCGAGCACCTCCGCATCGAGCGTGAAACGCACGCCGCCCGTCGGCGGCCGCCGAGCGTACGCGGCCACGCCCGGCAGGAACGTGCCCGCGGCGACCGCGCCGGTGGCCAGAAACGTGCGACGCGAAACAGGCGCCGTCATGAGAACTCCTCCCTATCCGCAGCCCACGCATGTATTGCACATGAACCCCGGCCGGGGAGTCCGCGACGCGGCGCGGTGTCCGTTTCGCGACCCGCTACGAGAGGATCTCGTCGACCCGGCGTCGCATCCCGGGACGGACGTCCGCGCGGGCGCCCGCGGCGAGGAGCCGGCGGATCACGTCCGCGTAGTCGACCCCGGCGACCGGCGCGTTGTCGACGAACCACAGGGTCGAGTCGAGCACCGTCCCGCCGTACTCGTTGAGCGCCTCCAGCGGCGCGCCGCGGGCGAGCAGGAGCTCGATCACGTCCATGTGCCCTTGCGCCGCCGCCCAGTGCAGCGGCATCAAGGAGTCCATCGCGGTGATGGGGACGCCACGGTCGAGCAGGAACTCGACGACCGGCGCGTGTCCGTACCTCGCCGCCCACACCAACGCGTGCTGTTCGGGCTTCGTGACGTCACCGCCCCATGGGTCCGCGATGACGCGGTCCTCTCCGACCCTTGCGCGCACGACGTCCAGGCGCCCCAGCCCCGCCGCGACCACCACGTTGTCCACGCGGGCGCCGCGTGCCGCGAGCGCTTGCGCCGCCGCGGGATAGCCGAAGCCGAGCGCCGTCATCAGCGGTGAGCCGTCGTCGGCGACGCCGTCGACCGCGGCGCCGCGGTCGGCGAGCAGCTCGACCAGGCCCACCTGGACGCCCGCGATCGCCGGGTGGACGCTCGACACGAGCAGGTTCAACGTGGTCTGCGCGGGCCCGCCGCCGTAGGTGTCCGCCAGGGCGTCGACCTCGGCGCCGGCGTCGAGCAGCAGCGTCGCGATCGCGACCGCGTTCGCCGGCGACTTCTGGCGGAAGTCCTCGACGCCGTTGGCGGCGACGTAGTGCAGAAGCGTCGCGTGATGCCGCCGCGCCGACCGCTCGCGGACCAGGTCGTCGCTCAGGAGCGTCGCGAGATCGCCGCCGACCACGGCATCGGCCGCCGCCTCGAACGTGTTCCCCGCGATCCCGTCGACATGCTCGGTGAAGTCCTCCCAGCGGTCGAACCCGTGCGCACGCGCCAGCACCCGTTGCGCGTCCTCCAGGGTCGACGGACTCGCGGCGCGGATGCCCGCGACGACGCGGTCGAAGCTGCCCTGCACGAAGGGATCAGGGTCCGTCCACAGCGCGTCGATCCCACCGCCGGCGGCGAGCTCGTTCGCCAGCCGCGCGTAGTCCTCGACCTGCGAGTCCGGGATCAGCGGGACGACGTCCATGCCTCAGCCTCGGTTGTGGTTGACGACCTCGATGTTGTGCCCGTCCGGGTCCAGCACGAACGCGCCGTAGTAGCCGGCGTGGTAGACGGTGCGCTCGCCGGGTGCGCCGTTGTCGGTGTAGCCCGCGGCGAGCGCGGCGGCGTGGAACGCGCGCACGGCGGAGTCCTCGTGCGCTCCGAACGCGATGTGTACGTGCTTTGAGAGCGGGCGCTCGTCGCGAACGAGCGACAGCCTGTAGTCCGAGCCTGAGAGCGTCACGCGGTCCGGCGCGTCGTGCGTGAGGCGCAGCCCGGCGTGTGGGGCGATCGTGGTGTAGAAGCGCTTGGAGGCCTGCGGGTCGCGGACGCGGAGCCACAGGTGATCGATCCGGCCCGTGTCCTCGTGGTCGACCTCGACGGCCTCGACGCCGTTGCCGTCGGGGTCGAGCAGGAAGGCGCCTTCGCGGCGGTAGCCCGCGTCGACACCCGCCTGCAGGAACGCGTCCACCTGCGCGCGGTCGCGGGCGCGGAAGGCGACGTGCAGCCCGCGCGTCAGGGCATGCCCGCCGTCCGTCGGACCGATGTCCCAGTCCTCCCACTCGACCAGCTCGGCGTCCGCGTGGCTGGGTTCGACGCCCAGGGCGCTCAGGACGGTGCGGTAGAAGCGCTCGGAGGCCGCGAGGTCCGAGACGGCGACGCCAACGTGATCGAACACGCGGCCGAGGCTACCGTCCGGCACTCTCTGACGAATGTTCACGTCACGCGAGCCGGTCACAGACATCTACCACGGCGTCGAGGTCGTCGACGAGTACCGGTGGCTCGAGGACAAGAGCTCGCAGGCGACGAAGGAATGGACCGCCGCGCAGGACGCGCGAACCCGCGCCCACCTCGACGCGCTGCCGTCCCGTGATGCGATCCGGCACCGGTTCGAGGAGATCCTCAAGGTCGAGTCCACCGCGTATGACGGCCTGACGCGCGGCGGCTCGACCTACTTCGCGCTCAAGACCCAGCCGCCGCTCCAGCAGCCGTTCCTGGTCGCGCTCGAGAGCCTCGACGACACGGCCGGCGAACGCGTGGTGGTCGACCCGAACGCGCTCGACGCCTCGGGCGCGACGACGATCGACTGGTACCGCGCCTCGCCCGACGGCTCGCTCGTCGCCGTCTCGCTCTCCGAGAACGGGACCGAGGACGGGACCGTGTTCGTCCACGACACGGTGACCGGCGAGCTCGTCGATGGGCCGCTGCCGCACGTCAACTCCGGGCTGGCGGGCGGGTCGCTGGCCTGGCGCGCGGATTCGAGCGGGTTCTGGTGCACGTGGTGCGCGGCACCGGGGACGGTCCCGGACGCCGACGTCGGCTTCTTCCAGGAGGTGTGGTTCCACGAGCTCGGCAACGGCGAGGGCCGGCGGGAGCTCGCGGGCGTCTTCGCCGAGAACCGGATCGCCGAGAACTTCCTGTCCGCGTCAGCCGACTGGGCGATGGACCTGGTCCAGAAGGGCGACGGCGGCGAGTGGCAGATCTTCGTGCGCCGGCAGGAGGGCGACGCGGCGTGGCGGCTGATCGCGGACCTCGGCGACGAGTGCATCCGCGCGGAGTTCGGCGGCCGGTGGCTGTTCGTCCTCTCGCTGCGCGACGCCCCGCGCGGGCAGGTGCTGCGCCTCGAGCTCGACGACTCCGCCACGATCGCCGACGCGACGGTGGTCGTGCCGCAGGGCGATCTCGCGATCGAGGAGATCGCCGCGAGCGACGCCCGGCTGTGGGTGGTGGACATCGACGGCGGCCCGTCGGGCATCCGGGCCTTCGACCACGACGGCAACGCCCTTGCCGAGGTGCCGGTGCCGGCGATCAGCGCGATCGATCAGCCGCGCCGGCTCGGTTCCGACGCGGTCGCGTGGGTGGTGGAGACGTTCGTCTCGCCGCCTTCGTGGTGGGTCCATGCCGACGACGAGGACGAGCCCCGCCGCACCGCGCTGGGCACGACCGTGCCGATCGACTTCGCCGGCATCGAGGTCGAGCGCGTGTTCGCGACCTCCAAGGACGGCACCCAGGTCCCGATCAACCTGATGTACCGGACGGGCACGCCGCAGGGCGCCCCGACCGTGCTCTACGGATACGGCGGCTTCGCGATCTCGCTCAAGCCGTCCTTCCAGCCGTCGCGGCTCCTGTGGCTCGAGCAAGGCGGCGTGTACGCCGTCGCGAACCTCCGCGGCGGCGGCGAGTACGGCCGCGAATGGCATCACGCCGGGCGGCTCGCGGCCAAGCAGAACTGCTTCGACGACTTCGCGGCCTGCGCCGACCACCTCGTGCGGACGGGGGTCACGCGCCGCGATCGCCTGGGGATCATGGGCGGCTCCAACGGCGGGCTGCTGATGGGCGCGGTCCTCACGCAGCGACCCGACATCGCCGCCGCCGTCGTCTGCGCCGTGCCGGTACTCGACATGCTGCGCTCGGAGCTCACCCCGAACGGCGCCTTCAACGTGACCGAGTTCGGCAGCGTCCGCGACCCCGAGTTGTTCAAGGCGCTCTATGCGTACTCGCCGTACCACAACGTCGTCGACGGCACCGCCTATCCCCCGGTCCTGTTCACGGCGGGCGAGTTCGACACGCGCGTCGAGGCGCACCACGCCAAGAAGACCGTCGCCCGCGTGCAGGCGGCCACCTCCTCCGATCAGCCGATCCTCCTGCGCATGGAGGCCGGCGGCCACGGCATCGGCCAGTCGCTGGACCAGGCGGTCGGGCTCGTCACCGACTACTTCTCGTTCTACTTCGACCGCCTCGGCGTGTCGTATGTCGAGAAGCGCTGACCCGCTCCGCTCACCGGATATGACGCTTCAACGAATGGACAATGTGCTCATCGTCGTCGAGGACCTCGACGGGGCCAAGGCGTTCTTCACCGAGCTCGGCATGGAGCTCGAGGGAGAGGCGACCAACGAGGGACCGTGGGTGGACAAGATCATCGGGCTCGAGGGCGTCCGCTGCGACCTCGCCATGATGCGCCCCCCGGACGGCCACGGCGGCATCGAGCTGGCGAAGTTCCACACGCCGCCCGCGGTCCGGGCCGAGCCACAGGACGCGCCGACGAACGCACTCGGCATCCGCCGGATCATGTTCGCGGTCGAGGACATCGACGACGTCGTCGCGCGCCTGCGCCGGCACGGTGGCGAGCTCGTCGGGGAGATCGAGCAGTTCGAGGACGTCTACCGGCTCTGCTTCATGCGCGGCCCTGAAGGGATCCTCATCGGCCTCGCCGAGCGGCTGTAGGGTGCGCACGTGTTCGACGTCCCGGCGCCGCCTTGGAAACCGACGCCGGTCGTCCACGTCTCGCCGGCGACGCCCCGGGCCGCGCCGCTGGACCTCGCGTCGGCCGCGCTCGGGCAGGACGGGACCAAGCTCAAGCTGGTGATCCGGACGCGCGGCGTCTACGACCCTGCCGAGCTCACGACTCGCGGGCGGCGCGTGTTGTGTCTGGACCTCGCGTACGGCCAGCCGCGGCAGAAGGCCGAGCTGTGCGTCAGGAGGTTCCGCGGCCGCCTGGTGCTGAGCCGCGTCGCGTCCACGCCCGTCGCGGGCACGGTGACGCTGAAGGGGACGAGGCTCACGGCGAAGTTCACCCCCGTCGATGCTGAGCTCCCCTTCGGCGCGTTCCGGTGGTCGGTTCGCAGCCGCTGGGGCGACGGTTCCGACGCGCTGCCGCGGCGGGGGACGTTCGCGGCGCGTGCCCGGCTGCTGGCGGAGCCCAGGTGCTTCGGTGCGGCCGCGCAGGCCCGGTGCAGCAACCCGGCGCTGACGACCGTCGCCAGCCCGACGCCGTCGGAGGCGCTGCTGATCCCGGGGGCACCGTGCACGGTGATGGACGCGACGCCGATGCTCGCTCCATGTCACTTCGGTGTCGCGCCGGGTGAGGCTCGCGAGTCGGTCGCGCTGATCGGTGACAGCCACGCGGAGCACTGGCGCGCCGCCCTCGACGTGGTGGCCCAGGCCAAGCGCTGGCGCGTCGTCGCGATGACGCGAGGGGGCTGCCCGCTGACCGACACCCCGGTGAGTCACTTCCCGCCCCCGCAGGCCGCCGAGTGCCAGAGCTTCAACGCAGCCGCCCGGGCTTGGCTGTTCGACCATCCCGAGGTGCACACGGTGTTCGTCTCGGCGAACGACATGTCGCAGTTCGCGGGCGACGCCGTGGCCGGCTACCGGTCAGCGTGGCAGTCGCTCCCCGCCAGTGTGCGGACCATCTACGTGCTCCGTGACACGCCGAGCCGCGTCAGCCTCGAGACGAGCACGTGCGTCGAGCGGCTGCTGCGCGCCCGGCGGGCGATCGGCTCCCGCTGCGCCGAACCGCGGGCAGGAGCCCTTCCTCCCGATCCGCAGGTCGAGGCCGCGCGAGCCCCCGGCGACGACCGCGTGCGGCTGCTCGACCTGTCCGACCGCATGTGCACCGCGACGCTGTGCCCGCCCGTGGTCGGCGGCGCGCTCGTGCTCAGAGACCTCGACCACCTCACGCGCACCTTCTCGACGACGCTCGGCCCGTATCTGCTGCGCGCGCTCGCGTGATGGCTTCCGCGGCCGCGCGTAGTGCCTATATGAGACTCTTCGTCTGTGTGCTGCTGCTCGCGCTGCTCGCATGCGTGGCGCCACGTGTGGCGCGGGCGAGCTGCGTCGGTGCGGTGGTCGTCGACGGAACGGTGCTGCTCGGGGAATCCGCATCGGATCGCACGCTGCCGCGGACCGCGGGAGAGATGCCCGCCGTGTCCCCCGCGTGCAACGACGGGGGACCGAAACAGCCCGACGGCAGGACGACGGTCGTGCGCTTCGCCGGAGTCCCGGCCGACATCGCGGTGCGCTCCGTCGACGGTGAGCACGTGTACATCGCGTACGGCTCTCTCACCGCACTTGCGACGCACCCGCTGCACCAGCCGTCGTCACCGCGCTTCTCGCGCCGCCGCTGCGCGACCCGCAAGCCGACGCTCGAGGGCGCCGCGGACAGCGCCGGGTACAACACCATCGACCTGATCGCCGGCGGGCGCAGCCACCTCGTCCGGGTCGACGCACGTACCGCGCTCGTGAATCGCCCCGTGTACCAGCCGATCCGCCGCGGGCAGCGGCTCTCGATCACGGCGACGCGATGCGGCTCACGGCTGATCGCCGATCGCATCGCCTTCACCGGCCCGACGATCGCCGGACCGCGCTATCAGGGATACACGCCCTCAGCGCTCGGGTCGGGGCTCCCTTGGCCGGTCGTGCTCCTGATCGCGGCACTCGCGCTCGCGCTGGCCGTGTGGCTGGTCGAGCGCATCACGCGCCCTCGACCGGCCCGTTGATCCCGGCCGGTGCCAGACGCCACCACGGCTCCCGCGGCCGTTGGTGCGCGCGCTCGTCGCCGCCGGCATGACCACGCTAGGCGCCGCTTGGGCGTGCAGCGATGCCGAGATCGATCACCCCCGCCCGCGAACTTCGCGGCGCGTGGGGGTGCCCCTCGCCACTGCCGCGTGACGAAACCCGGGAGGGTCACCTCACGGACCGGGGCGCTGTGGGCTTCGGTTGCGCCTGGCTGCCCGATGGCACTCAGCCGGTCGTGCCTCGCGGCAGCACCACGAGCTTGCCGGTCGCCTCGTCCGCGGCCATCCGGCGATGCGCGTCGGGAGTCTGCTCGAGCGTGTAGACCGTGTCGATGTTCGGTGCCACCTCGCCGCGCTCGACCTGCGTGACGACGGCGCGCAGCAGCGGTCCGCTCACCCGCGCGTCGTGTACGGAGTTGGAGTGGAACGCCGTCAGTTTGCGTCCTGACGGGATCATCGCGATCGGCTCGAAGTCCGGGATCGTCCAGGTGTCGGACAGGGAGCCGGAGTTGCAGGCCGTCGCGCCTGGGCGGAGCAACCGCAGGGTGTCCAGCACTCCGGGCCCGCCGATCAGGTCGACCGCGCCGTCGGCGCCGCGCTCGGGCAGCGCCAACCGCGCTCGCTCGACGAAGCCGTCGCCCTCGAGGACGATCCCCGCGGCGCCGAGCTCGGTCAGCCGGCGGCCCTTCGCCTCGCTGCGCGTGGTGGCGATCACCCGCACGCCGGCGCCGCGGGCGAGCTCCAGACAGGCGAGGCCGACCGAGGAAGTGGCGCCGCGCAGCAGCAGCGTCTCCCCCGCCTGCAGGCCGAGGTGCTCGAGCGAGCCGGCGGCGGTCACGAAGGTCTCGGGCAGCGCGCCGAGCACCTCCCACGGCAGCGTGGTGTCGAGCGCGATCAGCTGATGCTCGGGAACGAGCGCGTACTCGGCGTAGCCGCCGTCGAAGGCCCGGCCCATGTCCCCCATCAGCGCCGCGACGGTCGTCCCGACCGGCACCGCGGGCTCGTCGCCATCCACCGCTTCGACCACGCCGACGAGCTCGATCCCGAGGATCCGCGGGAACGTCACCGCGTCGCCGGCAAAGCCCTTGAGCGTCTTGTACTCGGACCGGTTGAGCCCGAACGCCTCGACCCTGACCAGCGCCCAGCCCGGACGTGGCTCGGGGCGTGGCACCTCCCGGATGACGAGGCCGTCAGGCCCGTCCGGCCGCTCCGCGACCACCGCTCGCATCTGCGCCATGCCCAGCACGCTACCGATCGGGTGGCACCCCTAAGGGCTAACTTCAGGGACGCTCCCTGATTGCACAGGGACGGACGGTTCGGATAGTGGTCCCTGGATGCCGTGGACCTCGCTGAGCGCCAGTCTGGGCGACAAACCGCTGGTGCTCGCGGGACCGGTATTGCGCAAGGTCGTGCCCGGCTCGGTGACCGTGTGGCTCGCGCTCAAGCAGGCGGCAAGCGTGACGCTGACCGTCGTCGAGGGCACGACCCAGCGGATGCAGGGAACGCGGCACACGGTCGCGATCGGGACGAACCTGCACCTCGTGGCGGTGACGGCGACCGGGACGGCGCTGCTGCCCGGAACCGTCTACGAGTACGACCTCTCCTTCGCAGTCGATGGCGGCCCGCAGAAGACGCTGGCGGACGCCACGAACAAAGCGAACCTCGCGTATGACCCGTTCAAGCGGCCGTCGTTCTGCCTGCCGCCGCCGAACCTCGACGACCTGCGGCTGATCCACTCGTCGTGCCGGATGCCGCACGGGAACGGGGTGGACGTGCTGCCGCTGGTCGGTCAGTTGATCTCGCAGACGGCGCAGACGCCGCAGCAGCGCCCGCATCAGCTGCTGCTGATGGGCGACCAGATCTATGCCGACGACGTCGGGGCGAGCCTGCTGCTCCTGCTCACGGACGCGTCCGACGTGCTGCTCGGCTGGCAGGAGACGATGCCCGCCCCGGCGGGCAAGGCCAACCAGCTGCCGCCGCACACCCGCCGCAAGCTGCTCGACAGCTGCGGGTTCACCTCGGAGGACCTCGACGCGCACCTGATGGCGCTCGGCGAGTACCTCGCGATGTACCTGTTCGTGTGGTCGGACGTGCTGTGGGGCGCGGCGGGCGTGCCGACGTACGAGGACGTCGTCGCCAAGCTGCCGGCGGGCACGAAGCCGCCGGATCGCAAGTCGATCGACGGCCACATCGGGAACCTGAAGTCGTTCGCGACCGGGCTCGACGAGGTCCGGCGCGTGCTCGCGAACGTGCCCAGCTACATGATCTGCGACGACCACGAGGTCACCGACGACTGGAACATGACGCTGGACATCGCCGTCGGGCTGTACGGCAACGCGGTGGGCCGGCGGGTGGTCAAGAACGGTGTCGTCGCGTACACGCTCTGCCAACACTGGGGCAACGCGCCCGAGCAGTTCACCGATCCGAACCAGCCCGGTTCCAAGCTGCTGGCGCTGCTCGACAAGGGCGATGCCACACGCTATGAGACCAACTCGGCCGCGCTGGACTCGCTCACCTCGGTCCACACCGGCGACCAGATCAAGGCCCGCAAGGCGGTCTTCCACGACCCGGGCTCCCTGATCTTCAACTTCACGGTCGAAGGCCCCGGCCACCAGGTGATCTTCACCGACACCCGGACCTGGCGCAGCTTCCCGCTGGGCGGCAGCGAGGCGCCGGACCTCCTGCCACCCGAGCAGATCGCCGCGCAGATCTCGCAGATCCAGCCGCCCACGGCCGGCCGTGCACTGATCGTCGTGCTCACGACCAACGCACCGCCGGTCGAACCGATCCGCAGCGCCACCCGCCACGAGTGGATCACCAACCACGTCAGCCACTTCCCCGACGTCCATGAGGCCTGGGACCTGCCGTCGACCGCCTTCGACCGCCTGATCAAGGCGTTGAGCGACCGCCTGCCGACCGTCGCGGGCGAGCTGCGCGGCCCAGTCATCCTCCTGAGCGGCGACGTGCACTTCGGGTTCGCCTCCCGGATGCTCTACAAGGCGGCGAAGCGCTTCGAGGACACGGGCACCAAGCCCGCCACCGCGGTCGTGGCGCAGCTCGTCTCGAGCTCGCTGCGCAAGCAGACCCAGTCGACGCTCGACCTCGGGACCCAGGGCTACACGTACGCGCCGAAATGGTTCATCAAACCGCTGATGGGCCCGCACGAGACCGAGTACTACGCCGGCTGGAACGTCCCGCCCGGCGCGGTCGTCAAGGCGGTGCGGATCCAGGTGACCGGCCCGAAGTTCGTCGACATGTCACTGCGCAAGTCCGGCACGCTGAAGCTGGAGCCCGCGTTCCGCCCGAAGACGGTTCCGGACCACATCTACCAGCTCGACTACCTCCTGACGACCAAGGGCGCGAGCACGCCGCAGGCGCCGGCTCCGCTCCCCGCACTGCCGAGTGGCGGGACGCCCGACCAGCGCAAGCAGGCGCTGCAGGCGTTCAACGTCGCCACCGGCAACTACCGCCAGTACAACACCGACTCGGCGTTCACGCGCGAGATCGTCGGGGTCAACAACGTCGGCGAGGTCACGTTCGAGTGGCCCGACGGCGACCGCAAGAAGGTCATCCACACGGTGCGCTGGATCGACCCGCGCTCGAACCAGCTGCGGTTCGTCGACTACGCCGTCGACCTCGACCCGAACTCGACGGCGTTCCCGTTCCGCCCGGACGTCTTCGCGGTGGCCACGTGACGCTGTTCAACCGGCTCGCCACCGAGCTCGGCGCCTTCCTGTACCCGCTCGACCGCGCGGCGACGATCCCGGGCGCGCTGGAGAAGATGCTGCTCGAGCTCGGCGCGCTGCCGGACACCGACACCGCGAACCTCGCCGACGCGCTGCAGGCGATCGTGGCCGAGAAGCGCGCGATCGACGCGCTCAACGAGACCGCGACGCCCTCCTTTGCGGCAATCGCGGAGTTGCTGGAGAGCTCGCAACAGGTCGTGGCCGCGATCGACGCGATCACGGAGGGCGACGATGCCCTGGACCAGCTCGGGGGCTTCGGGCGCGACCTCGGCGAGCTGCTCGTCGGCGCGTGGCTCACCGCCCTGCACCCGATCGTGCACCAGGTGCTCGTGCTGCTGACGCTGATCGAGCTCTCGAGCGATCAGCCGTTCGCGCCGGTGCAGCTCAACGGGCCGACGCCGGTGCGCCTGCCGTACCGGATCGACCGCGTGCACCTCGACCGGATCGTCGACCTCGTCAAGGACCCGGCCGAGGTGCTGCGTGACGAATACGCCGACGCGGTCGCCGAGAAGCTCTTCCCGCGCGTCGCCGGGCTGCTGCAGGTGCTCGGCGTCCCGGTCCGCTACGGCATCCACCCGCGAGACGTGGCAGCGCTGGCCGACTCCGCCCCGCTCCTCGCGAAGTCACTGATCGTCTACGTCGACCAGCCGCTCAACGTTCCCGCGGCGAGCGAGGCGGGAGCGATGTTCTCGTTCACGCCCGACCTCGGTCTCGTGGTGAACCCGTTCGGCGCGCTGGCGACGACCCGCGCGGTCGGTCCGTTCACGGTCGCGCTGGACCTCGCGGCGGGCGCACCCGCCTTCGCGTACGGAGCACACGGCCTGACGCTCGCGACCGGCGCGACGAGCTTCGCCGCCGGGCTGACCGCCACGCGTCAGGGACAGCCGCCGTTCATCGTCGGCTCCCCCACCGGCACGCGCCTCGAGCTCCCGAACATCAAGCTCGGCGCCCAGACCGCACTGACATCGGCGCGCCAGCTGCTCGAGCTCGGCGCGGACGTCGATCAGGCCGCGCTGGTCGTCGCACCCGCCGACGGCGACAGCTTCCTCGCCTCGATCCTGCCGCGGGACGGCCTGCGCGCCGAGCTGAGCGCGGGCCTGGTGTGGTCCAACGAGCGCGGGCTGACGTTCAGAGGCAGCGCCGGCCTCGACGCCACGATCCCCGTCGACCTGACGCTCGCGGGCGTCGGGCTGAGCGCCGTCAACCTCGGGCTGCACGCGCGCGACGGAGCGCTGGACGCGGAGATCTCCGCCGCCCTGAAGGCCGCGATCGGGCCGGTGCAGGTGGCGATCGACGGCGTCGGCGTCCGCGCCACCCTCGACTTCGCTGACGGCGGGAACCTCGGCGGCGCCGACCTCGACATCGGCTTCCGCGCGCCCACCGAGCTGGGTCTGGCGATCGACGGCGGGCCGGTGACCGGCTCCGGCTCGCTGCTCTACGACCCCGCGCGCGGACAGTACGCAGGCGACGTCCGGCTCCAGTTCGAGGGGCTCGCGGTCCGCGCGACCGGGCTGCTGACCACCGGCGCGCAGGGCTTCTCGCTGCTGGTGATCATCTCCGCCGACTTCCCGCCCGTGCAGCTCGGGATGGGCTTCATGCTCGTCGGCGTCGGCGGGCTGCTCGGCATCAACCGGACGATCGCGGTCGACGCGCTGCGCGCCGGGCTGAAGAGCGGAGCGCTCGGCGCCGTGCTCTCGCCGCCCGACCCGAAGGCGAGCGCCGGCCAGCTCGTCGCGACGCTCGCCCGCCTCTTCCCGCCCGCCCAGGGCCGCCACGTGTTCGCGCCGACCGCGCGGATCGTCTGGGGCCAGCCGACGCTGATCACGATCGAGCTGGCGCTGGC
Organism: Solirubrobacter soli DSM 22325; assembly: GCF_000423665.1. Classification (GTDB taxonomy): domain Bacteria; phylum Actinomycetota; class Thermoleophilia; order Solirubrobacterales; family Solirubrobacteraceae; genus Solirubrobacter; species Solirubrobacter soli. Next base: position 300,983 of record NZ_AUIK01000020.1, read on the forward strand.
GCTCGAGCTTCCCTCGCCCGTCCGGCTGGTCGTGCTCGGCCGTCTGCGCGCGCTCCTGCCCGACGAGCACGAGCCGATCGTGCGCCTGCAGGTCGACCTGCTCGGCGTGATCGACTTCGACCGCGCCGAGGCCGCCGTCGATGCCACCCTCGTCGACTCGCGGCTGGCGCAGTTCGCGCTCACGGGTGACATGGCGCTGCGGATGAACTGGGGCTCGCGGCCGTCGTTCCTGCTCGCGGTCGGCGGCTTCCACCCGCGGTTCGCCGCCCCGCCCGGGTTCCCGGCGCTCGACCGCGTCGCGATCGCGCTGGCGAGCGGCGACAACCCGAAGCTGCGGCTCGAGGCCTATCTGGCGCTGACGTCCAACACCGTGCAGTTCGGCGCGCGGGTGGACCTGGCCGCGCGCGCCGGGAGCTTCAGCATCGCCGGTTTCCTCTCCTTCGACGCGCTGGTCACGCTGTCGCCGCTGGCGTTCGTGGTCGACATCGCCGCCAAGCTCGCGGTGAAGGTCGGTTCAAGGACGCTGCTGTCGATCTCGCTGTCGCTGACCCTGAGCGGGCCGCGGCCGTGGCGCGCACGCGGACGCGCGTCGTTCTCGATCCTCTTCTTCGACGTCTCCTTCGGCTTCGACGTCACGATCGGCGATGCCACCGCCCCCGCCCTGCCGGCGCCGGTCGACGTGGCGCCGCTCGTGCTGGCCGCGCTCACCGACGCGCGTGCCTGGACCGCGCAGCTGCCCGCGGGCGCCGACGTCGTCACGCTCCGCGCGCTGCAACCGGGCGCCGCCGTGCTCGCCCACCCGCTCGGGACGCTGCGGGTGCGCCAGCGCCTCGCGCCGTTGGAGCGGACGCTCGAGCGCTTCGGGACGACCGTGCCGAGCGGCGCGAAGCGCTTCCGCATCACGCTGGCGACCATCGGCGGCGTCCGCACGACGTTGACCCCGCTGCAGGACCAGTTCGCGCCCGCGCAGTTCACCGCGCTGAGCGACGACGCCAAGCTCTCCGCGCCCTCGTTCGAGCCGATGACGTCGGGCGCCGCGCTCGGCGCCGACGGCTTCATCACCGGGACCGGCGTGACCGTCGCGGTCAACCACGAGCAGCTGATCGTCACCGCCGTCGGCATCCCCGAGCCGAAGTCGACCCGTGTGCCGATCCCGGGCGACGTGTTCGACGCGCTCACGGCGACGACGCCCGCGCGCGCCCCCGCCTTCGCGCTGAAGGTGGTCGCATGAGCGCCGCCTACACGTTCCTGCCGTGGGTGCAGAGCGGGATCGGCCGCTCGGTCGCCGCGCTGGACGAGCCCGGCGTGGCGCTGACCGCGCGGGTGCGGTTGCCCGTGTCGGTGCACGTCGACGGCGCCGGCGACGTCCCCGCGACCGTCCAGCTCTACGGTCCCGGCGACGTGACCGGGCTCGACCCGGGGCAGATCGTGCGCTGCGACCCGCCCGCCGGCACCACTCGGTTCGAGGCGGGCTCCATGCCGCAGATCCAGTTCGCGCGGGCCGACCTGCCGTGGTTGTTCACGCCCGCCGCGCCCGGGACCGCGAAGACGCGGCTGCGGCCGTGGCTGGTGCTGATCGCGGTCCGTCGCGGCGAGGGCGTCCGGCTCGGCTCCGGCGTGCTCGAGCTCGACGACCCCGCGGCGGAGCTGCCCGATCTCTCGCAATCCTGGGCCTGGGCGCACGGGCAGATCACCGGCCTCCCCACGGGTGCGCGGCCGGCCGAGCTGCTGGCGAGCGACCCGGGGCGCGGCTGCTCGCGACTCGTCTGCCCTCGCCATCTGGAGCCGGACACGGCGTACGTCGCGTGTGTGGTGCCCGCGTTCCGCGCCGGTGTGAAGGCCGGGCTTGGCGACCCGGTGACCCCCGCCGACGAGGCCGCGCTGGAGCCCGCCTGGGGTCCGACGCCGGCCGGCCCGCTGCGGCTGCCCGTCTACCACGCGTGGGAGTTCGCCACCGGGCCGGCGGGGAGCTTCGAGACGCTCGTGCGCAGGCTGCACCCCAGTCCGTTCGACGCCGCCCCGCCGCGGCTCGACCTCAACTCCCCCGGCGGCGGCCTGCCCGCCGCCGGGGTGATCGGCATGCAGAGCGCACTTCGCGCACCTGGCGACGACGCCCCGCCGCCGTGGCCCAACGCGGCACCGTTCCAGGCCGCGTTGGCGCAGGCGCTGAATCAGCCCGACGTCGTCGCTCCCCCGCTGTACGGCCAAATGCAGGCCGGCGGGACCGGCCTTCCGGCGGCCGGTTGGCTCCGTGATCTCAACCTCGACCCGAGGCTTAGGGTCGCCGCTGCGGCGGGTACACGCGTGGTTCAGGAGCGCCAGGAGCAGCTGATGGCGCGCGCGTGGGAGCAGGCCGGCGCCGCGAACGACGTCAACGCGCTGCTGCGCCGTTCCCAGCTTGCCCGCGAGCTCGGCAACGTCGTTCTGGAGCGCCACCTCGCGCCGCTGGCGGCGGATGAGCTGCTGGCGATGACCCAGCCCGCGCACGCGACGATCGCCCTCGCCGGGACGACCGTGGACGGCGAGGTCCGGGCCAGCCGCGTGCCCGAGGCCGTCATGTCCGGCGCGATGCGGCGGCTCGCCAGCCCGCAGGGCGTGCTCGCGCGGCGCGCCGGGCCGACCCCGCGCATCGACCTCCTCACCGCGGTGGACCGCGAGGCGATGAAACCCGCTCCCGGCGCCCCGAACGGGATGGTCGTGACCACGAGCCTCGCCGCGCGGGTGGCTGACGTCGACACGCGGCCCGCGCTGTCCGCTGCCGCGCTGCGCGTCGAGCTGCTCGCGCGGCTCGCCCCCGAGGCGACCGTGCTGGCGCGGGCGAAGGCACGCATCGACGCCGCTCCGACCACGTGGACGCGGCCCGATCCGCTGGCGCAGGTCGCCGCGGGACCGCGCTTCGACGAGGCGATGTACGACGGGCTGCAGGAGGTCGCGCCGTGGCTGTTCCTGCCCGGCATCGAGCAGCTCGAAGCCGACGGGGTGGCGCTGCTCGAGACGTCGCCACGGGTGATCGAGGCCTACCTGGCGGGCCTCAACCACGAGCTCAGCCGGGAGCTGTTGTGGCGCGAGTACCCGTCGGTGCTGAACGGGACAGCGTTCCGGCAGTTCTGGGACGCCCCGGGGACGCCCGACGTGCCGCCGATGTCGGAGTGGGACAGCGCGCCGCTCGGCGGCCACCTGCGCGGCGGCGACAAGCAGCTCGTGCTGGCGATCCGCGGCGAGCTCCTGCGCCGCTACCCGACGACGACGATCTACGCCGCGCGGGCGCTCGCCGGCGGCGCCCTCGATCCCGCGACGCGGCTGGCGCCGATGTTCCGCGCCGCGCCGGCGCCGGACGTCGTGCTCGTCGGGTTCGCGCTCGGCGAGGAGGACGCGCTCGGCGGGCTCGGCTGGTACTTCGTCTTCGAGGAGTACCCCGGCGAGCCGCGGTTCGGGTTCGACGAGGTCGCGAGCTCGACCGCCGTTCCCACCACCCCCGACGCGCTCGCCTGGTCGCATATCCCGGTGACGGCCTCAGGGCACGCGGACGTGACCAAGCCGATCACGGCGAGCGCGAACCTGCAGGGCGGTTGGGGCAAGAACGCGGCCGGAACCGCGATGTTGACGTTCCAGCAGCCGTTCCGGGTGGCGCTGCACGCCTCGCGGCTCGTCAAGAGGAGGACGGCATGACCGATCTCGCGGCGATCGCCGCCGCGCGGGTGCGCGGGCAGGCGGCCGAGGCCGATGCGCTCTCGCTCGCCGACAAGCTGGTCGCCGCGAAGGACGACCGGGCGCGCGTGCGGGCCGACCTCGCCCAGCTTCCCGGGCGTGTGACCGCGTTGCAGCAGGCCGTCGCGGAAGCGCAGGCGCGAGTGGCCGCTGCGACGGGGCCGCGGGACGCGCTGGCCGCCCAGGCGGCCGCGGCCGAGGCAGCGGCGGATGCGGCGACCGACGCCGCGCAGGCGGCGGACGACGCGGCCGAGCAGGCGCGGCAGGACCTGCTCGACCTGATGCAGGAGGACGGCGGGCACCCGCCGCCGGGGGCGTTGAAGGCCGCGCAGAAGCGGCTCTTCGACGCCGAACGCGCCGCGCAGGCCGCCCGCAACCGGGCGCAGGCCGCACGCACCGCCGCGGACGCGCTGATCGCCCCGCTCAACGCCGCCATCGCGGAGCTCGACGCGGCCAAGGCGGAGCTCGCGACGGCTTCCTCGCAGCTCGCCGCCGCCAACGCACAGCTCGACGACGCGCGCGGCCGGTCCGCCGCCGTCGAGGCGCTGCCGGCCAAGCTCAGCGCGGACATCGCGGCACAGCGGGCGAAGGTGGCGACCGCGTGGCAGCCGTGGGACGCGCTGCTGGCGAGCGCGCACGCGGCGATCCTCGCGGACGCGACGGGTCGCCTCCGCAGCGAGCTGGTCGCGAGCGAGTCGCCCGAGGACCTCGTCTCCCTCGTCGCGGCGGACGTCCCGCTCGCGCTGCTGCCGGTGCGGCTCGAGACGCGCTTCGACGCCGGGAACCTGCTCGTGCGCGTCTATCCGGACACGCTGCACGTCGACGCGCACGAGCCCGAGCTGACCGCTGACGAGCTCGCCTGGGGTCGCGCCTACCTGGACGCCGAGCGCGCGGGTGGCGCGGCGGCTCCCGAGGCGTGGCGCGCGCTGGTCGACCGCTTCGGGGCGCCGCGCGCGGCGTGGGTCGCGCGGGCGGCGGCGGGAACCCCGGGCTCGCGAGCGGCGGCGTGGACGCGCGCGGCGCGCACGAACGTCCTTCCCGACCGCTGGATCGCGCTCGGGTACCGGGGTGGCGAGCGGCGCTTCGCCGTGCTCGGCAAGCCGATCCCGGACCCGCTGCCGGTCGGGCCGGACCCGAACGACGCCGCCGCCGACCCGGCCTCGCCGCTCGGCGCGGCGGCACAGTGGCTGGTCGACTTCGACCGTGCGGTGGAGCGCGGCATGGCGCTTCGGATCCCGCTCACGCTCGGCGACGTCACCGGAATCGACCGGCTCGTCGTGCTGGGCGTGCGCGCGAGCAGCGACGGGACCGAGAGCGCGCGCCGCGTCTCCGCGCTGCTCGACGCCCACCACTACACGAGCGGGCTCGCGCTGGCGCCGCCCGGCACCCCGACCAACAACACCGACAACACGCGCTCGGCGTGGTCGGCGACCGGCGACGATCCCGCGGCGTGGCTGCGCAACGAGCGCGGCGCCGTGCTCACCGGGAGCGGTTCGGACGGGACGCTGTTGGCGCGGGCGCTGGGGATCGCGGTCGATCCGCTGACCCACGTGGGCGGCGCCGGCGGCGCGTCGATCGCCACCGAGCGCAACCTGCGCGCCGCGCTCTGGCCGGCCACCTGGGGCTATCTGCTCGATCAGCTGATCGGGCTTTCCGACGACGCGATCGCCGCGGCGCGCACGCACTACCTGGCGAGCGTGGCCGCGGGCGGCTCGCTGCCGACGCTGCGGGTGGGCCGGCAGCCGTACGGCGTCCTGACCGTGACCTCGCTGCGCCGCTGGCGGCTGCTCGACCCGCCGGACCTCGACGCGCAGCTCGTCCCGCTGCTGAACGGGCTCGCGGGCGCGTGGCGGGCGGCGCTCGGCGGCGTGCCGCGGATCGCCCGCGGGGCCGACCTCGGCACCGTGCTCGCGGCGGCCGTGTCGATGGGTCCGGTGTCGATGCACTACGCGTCGCGCGCGTTGCAGGTGCCGGCGGCCGATGTCAGCACGTTCTCGCGGATCGCGCAGGCGCTGCAACCGGTCAAGGCGCTCGGGCTCGCGCTCGACCCCGTGCTCGCGCGGGCGGTGTTCTCCCCCGGTGTGACATCGCTGACCGGGCCGCTCGTGGCCGCCTCGCCCTCCGAGACCGCACCGTTGCCCGCCGCGCAGAGCTTCCTCAACTGGCTCGTCTTCAACGGGATGGACACCGTGCGGGCGGGCGCGCCGCCGGCGGGGGCGAACTCGCTGCTGTTCGCGCTCCTGCGGCACGCGCTGCTGCGCTCGTACGCGGGCGCGGCGTGGCGGATCCTGCGCGCCCGCGGGCTGGCGGCGCCGGGCGAGGGCGACGAGGGCGTGGCGCCGTCCCCGTGGTCCCGGCTCGCGGCGCCGCTGGACGGCGTGACCGCCGCGGGGCAGACGCTGGCGGCGCATCTGGACGCGCTGCGCGCCGCCAACAGCGCCGCCGGCTCGCCCGCGGCCGCGCAGGTGACGGAGCTGCTGGAGGTCCATGGCGCGCTGCGGCAGCTGCTGTCGGTCCCGCCCGCCGCGCTCGAGCGGTACGCGGGCGGCGTGCTCGATCTCGCCTCGCACCGGCTCGACGCGTGGAAGAGCTCGATGGCCACGCGACGGCTCACGGCCCTGCGGGCGAAGAAGGCGGCGGGCGTGCGGCTGGGCGGCTACGGCGTGGTGGAGAACCTGCGGCCGGGCACGGGCGCGCAGAGCCAGGGCTACGTGCACGCGCCGTCGCTCGGCCAGGCCGCGACGGCCGCCGTGCTGCGCTCCGGCCACCTGGCGCACGGCGGCGGCGCCGATGCGCCGCTGGCGCTCGATCTCTCCTCGCGCCGGGTCCGGCTCGCGCTCGCGTTGCTCGACGGGGTGCGTGCGGGCCAGCCGCTGGGCGCGCTGCTCGGCTACCGGCTCGAGCGCGGGCTGCGCGAGCACCACCCGGAGCTCGTGCTGGATCGCTACATCGCGGCACTGCGCGGGCTCGCTCCGCTGGACGCCATCACCGTCGCCGAGCACGACCTGACCGTGGCGCAGGAGCGTCAGCGGGCGGCGGCGACGGTGCTCGGGCAGCTGCGGGTGCAGAGCGACGCCGCGAAGGCGGCCGACACGCAGCTGCGCAACCAGATCGCCGCCGCGCAGCCGCAGTTCGACGCCGCGCAGACCAACGCGACGCGGCTCGCCGGGTTCCTGTCGGGGGCGCGCGCCGAGCTGCAGCGGTTGCTGGAGAACCGGCCGGGCGGCTTCCCTTCGATCCTCGAGTGGCGCGACAAGGTCAACGCGGCGAACGCGGAGATCGCGAGCCTCGAGCCGCAGGTCGCCGCCGCCAACCAGACCGCGGGCGCGTTGGCCGCGAACCTGGCTTCGCTGCGGGCCCAGCAGCAGTCGACGGCGATGCAGGTCGTCGCGCTCGACCAGCAGGTCACCGACCAGGTCGCGGGCGCCGCGGCCGAGGACGCCGCGGTCGCCGCCGCCACCGCGCTGCTCGAGGAGCTGCGCCGGTCGCAGCCGCGGGTGTCCGAGGCGCTGCGCGCGAGCAACGTCGCCGACGGCCTGGGCCTGCGCAAGCGCTGGCGGTCGGGGATCGACAGCGCGCGCTGGGACTCGACCACGATCCCGTTCGGGACCGCCGGGCTGCCGATGCGCTCCAGCCCTGAGGGCGAGGCGATCGACGCGGAGCTGCGCGCGATCGACGACGCCGTCGACGCGCTCGCCGACCTGCTGGTGGCCGAGAGCGTGCACCAGGTCGTCCAGGGCAACGCGCAGCGGGCGGGCGCGACCGTCGACGCGCTCTCGCGCGGTGACGCTCCGGCGCCCGAGCCCGAGATCGCCCGCACACCGCGCTCCGGCGTGGCGCTCACCCACCGCCTGCTCCTCTTGACCGACCCGGCCGCCAGCGCCTCCGGCTGGCCGACCGACGGGCTGCAGGTGCGTGCGCGGGTCGAGCCGGCGCTGGAGGCGTGGGCCGCCGCCATGTTGGGGCCGGCGAACCGCGTGCTGGTGCGCGCGGGTGGCGCGACCTCGGACCTGAGCGTGCTGCGGTTGTCGGCGCTCGACGTGCTCGCGATGACGGCGCCCCAGCTGGAGGACGCGCTGCGCGAGCGCCTCGGGGAGCTCGTCCTGGACCGCGACCCGGCCTGGACGCCGTCGCAGCTCGGCCTCACGGAGTTCCACGAGCTCGCCCGCGCCGTCCGCGAACTGCTGGAAGGCGCCCGCCCGCTCGACGCCCGCGACCTCGCCCTCCCGGGCCCGGACACACCTCCGGCGATCGACGCCGCCGACCTCGCCACCCGCACCGCGATCGCCACCACGGCCCTGCACGACACCCGCACCCGCCTCGCCGCCGCCCTCGCCGCGCCGCAGCCGCCCGCCGGGGGCGCGTCGCCCGCCGCCGCCACCACGCCGCCGGCCGCCGCCTCGCCGCGCCCTGCCGCCTCGCCGCGCCACGCCGCCTCGCCCGCCGCCACCACGCCGCCCGCCGCCACCACGCCGCCCGCCGCCACC
>NZ_AUIK01000021.1 GCF_000423665.1 Solirubrobacter soli DSM 22325
CGGGCCGCCGCCCGCGCCCGCCGGGCCGCCGCCCGCGCCCGCCGGGCCGCCGCCCGCGCCCGCCGGGCCGCCGCCCGCGCCCGCCGGGCCGCCGCTCCCGCCGGCCGTGCCGCCGCCACCCGCGGGCGGCGCGGCGACGGTCCACTTCAGCGTCGCGGGCGTCGCGTCGGCGTTGCCGGCCTCGTCGGTCGCGAACGCCTCGACGTCGTGGGCGCCCGGGGCGAGCGCCACGTTCGCGTCGCACGGCCCGTACGGCTGCGCGTCGATCCGGCAGCGGTACGTCACGCCCGCCTCGTCGGCGCCGAGGGCGAAGCCACCGTCGGTGGCGCGGATCGTCGTCTCCGGGGCGGTCGTGTCGATCGTGAACGTCCGCTCCGCCGGGAAGAGGTCGACGGTGCCCGCGCCCACGCCGCGGACCCGCAACGTGTGCCGGCCTTCGGTGAGGTCGGGCAGCGAGAGCGGCGTGCTGACGCCCGCCGTGCCGAACCCGCAGCCCGCGAACGCGGCGCCGTCGAGCGAGCACTCGAAGCGGTCGGCGACCAGCGAGCGCGCCTCGAAGTCGACCGAGCGGCGGTGGGCGCCCTCCGGCGGGGCGACCGGCAGCGTCGTGTCGACCACCGGCAGCGGCAGCTTCACGATCGGGCTCGAGTTGCCGCTCGGGTCGGTCCCGTAGACCCACACGTTGTGCGCGCCCTCGCCGAGGTGCAGCCGCTGGCCCGCCTTGCACGGCGCGTAGCTGCCGCCGTCGAGCGAGCAGCGGTAGGTCACGCCGGGCTCGCTGTCGGTCCAGTCGAGCTTGAAGTAGCCCTCGTTGCCGGCGACCGGCGTCGCCGTCGCGCCGGTCACCGCCGGAGGCTTGCGATCGACGAAGTGGGCGACCGGGGCCCACACCTTGGTCGAGTCGCCGGGCGCGGTGACCTCGCAGTACATCCCCATGTCGCCGTCACAGCCGACCCAGCCGGTGAACTCCCACCCAGGCGCGGGGACGGCCCAGAACACGATCCCGGCGGCGACGGACTGCTTCCAGTTCGGGCACGTCTTGCGGGTCGTGTTCGTGACCGGCGCCGATTGGCTGCATTCGGCGACCGAGCCGCGGGCCGGGATCGTTCCGGCGCCCTGGATCTCCATCGTGACGTCCACGGTTCCGGCGAACGCCGCCGAGGCGGACGCGCCGCCGGCCGCGAGCGCGGCGACGAGCAACGCGAGGGTACGCGCGAGCATTGGGTGCTCCTCGGTGTGAGCTGCCGGTCCGCGGCGGGCATCTGGCCCGCTGCCGGTCAGCTGAGGTTGAGTGGGAGGCTAAGCCCGCCCGGCGAGGCGTTCTGCGTCAGATCGCCCGCGGCGAATGTGTCGTTTGACACAGACGAGGGGTTCCTTGTGGCAAATGACACAGTATGGTTTGTGAGGACAGCCACCTGTTCGGAGAGGAGCGGTCGTGAAGGTCCGAGACGCAATGACAGGCGACGTCCTGACGATGACGCCCGGACGCAGCCTGCGGGAGGCGGCGAAGTTCATGGCGGACCACAACGTGGGCGCCGTGGTGATCGAGGATCCGGAACAGCCCGGGCCCGGGATCTTCACCGAGCGTGACCTCGTACGGTCCATCGGCAAGGGCGAGGATCCCGAGACGGAGCACGTCGCCGAGCACCTCACGTCCAACGCCGCGTTCGCCGATTGCGAGTGGGACCTCGAAGAGGCCGCCGACACGATGGCCAAGGGCGGTTTCCGCCACCTCGTGGTCGTCGACCATGGGGCACTCGTCGGGATCATCTCGATGCGCGACATCATGCGGGTGTGGCGACCGAGCGCACGTCCGACAGTGTCCACGTAGCCGCCGTCGCGGAGGCGCGCCGCGTCCGCGGGTCGGTCAACCTCGATCCCGCGGACGGGCGTCGCTGGAGCGCGATCGTCTCCGCGATCGACGGCTCGCTCGAGCTGCGCGTCTCCGAGCCGCGGAAGCGCCGGTTCTGGCGCAACGAAGGGCCGGAGCTCAACTGGCTGATCGAGCACGGGTTCACCAAGGCCTATGACTGCTGGGTGCTGCCGTTCGACGCGGCGACGCCGGACGAGGAGGTCGCCGAGCGCTGGATCGAGACGCTGGCGGGCGCGCACGGACTCGCGGCGGACGAGGTCGAGCCGGGATACCCGGGCCGCGGCGTGCCCGAGGACGACGTGCCGCCCGCCTCGGCGCCGCACGCCGACCATCTCGCCGTGGCGCTGCACGCGATCGTCCGCGGCGAGTTCAACCGCATGAACGTCTTCGGCGGACGCCCGTCGGAGCTCTGGGCGTGGGTCTGGGACGTCGTCGACGAGCCCGGCCTGCGGGTCGAGCGCCAGCATCGCGACGACCCCGACAACGAGATCGACCAGTGGCACATCGAGCGCTCGCAGGCGGGCTGCATCAACGGCGCCGAGCAGTTGCTGCGCCAGATCGAGGGCGACTGGCCGGACGCGCGCCGGGTCCCGCTCTTCATTCACCTGCTGACGCCGCGCGAGGGATAGCGTTCGCACATGCCTTCAGTCGCGATCGTGGGTGGCGGGTTCGGCGGCGTCGGCGCGGCGGCGCTGCTGCGCCGCGCCGGATACGCCGACGTGACGCTGTTCGAACGCGGCGAGCGCCTCGGCGGCGTTTGGCACCACAACACGTACCCGGGCGCCGCGTGCGACATCCCGTCGCACCTGTACGAGTTTTCGTTCGCGCCGAACCCGCACTGGTCGCGCCGCTACGCGCCGCAGGCCGAGATCCAGGCCTACGTCGAGGACGTCGCGCGGCGCTCGGGCGTCGAGGCGCGGACGGAGACCGAGGTCACCGCCGCCCGCTGGGACGGCGCACGCTGGCAGTTGCAGACGAGCGGCGGACCGTTCGCCGCCGACGTGCTGCTGACCGCGTGCGGGCAGCTCTCGCAGCCGAGCATCCCGCCTCTGCCGGGCCTCAAAGACTTCGAGGGAGACGCCTTCCACACCGCGCAGTGGCGCCACGACGTGCCGCTGGCCGGCAAGCGCGTCGCGGTGATCGGCAGCGGCTGCAGCGCGGTCCAGGTCGCCCCGGCGATCGCGGACGAGGTCGCCTCGCTCACGGTCTACCAGCGCTCACCCGCCTGGACGATCCCGAAGCTCGACTTCGCCTACTCGGACCGCATGCAGGCCTTGTTCGAGCGCTTCCCGGCGCTCCAGAGGCTCGACCGCGCCTCGATCTTCTACTTCCACGAGTTCTTCACCTACGGCATGACCCGCCACCGCCCGTTGCTGAAGCTGCTCGAGGGCGCCGGACGGCTGAACATCCGCAAGGGCATCAAGGACCCCGCGCTGCGCCGCCGCGTGACCCCCACCGACGAGGTCGGCTGCAAGCGGATCATGCTCACCGACGACTGGTATCCCACGCTCGCGCGGCCGGACGTCGAGCTCGTCACGGACGGGCTCGAGACGATCACGCCGACCGGGATCCGCGCCGGCGGGCGTGAGCGCGAGGCCGACGTGATCGTGCTCGCCACCGGCTTCAAGAGCCACGAGTTCGTCGCGCCGATGGAGATCGCCGGCCCGCACGCGACGCTCGCCGAGGCGTGGGCGGGCGTCGCCCGCGCCTATCTCGGCGTCACCGTCCCCGGCTTCCCGAACCTGTTCCTGCTGTATGGCCCGAACACCAACGGCGGCACCGGCTCGGTCGTCTCGACCATCGAGTCCTCGATCGCGCACGTGCTCGCGGCGTTGCGCGAGCTCGACCGCCGCGGCGCCTCGACCATCGAGGTCCGGCGCGAGGCCGCCGACGCGTTCAACGCCGACCTGCGCGAGGCGCTGGCCGGCACCGTCTGGCACTCCGGCTGCACGAACTGGTACGTCGACGAGCACGGCAACGACCCGTCGCAGTGGCCGTGGACGTGGCTCGAGTACCGCCGCCGCACCGCCACGCTGGACCCGAACGCCTACGCGCTGAGCTGAAGCTTGGCCGCCGCGGTGTCGGCGTCGGCGATCACCTCGGTCAGCCCCGCCTCGATGCCGTCCAGCGCCTGCCGGACGACGTCCGCCGGGTCGTTCTTGGGGATGTCCCAGCCGGCCATCATGTCGGTGTCCGTGCTGCTCAGGAACAGGCCGGTGACGAGCGTGTCCGGCAGCTCGAGCCGGATGCCGTTGGTCAGGCTCCAGGCCGCGGCCTTGGAGACCGCGTACGCGTTCGCGCCCTGGAACGAGAGCCACGACAGGCGGCTCAGCACGTTCAGGATGGCGTCGAGGCGCGGGGCGAAGGCGCGGACCATGTTCAGCGTGCCGAACAGGTTCGTCTCGAGCTCAACCCGAATGCGGTCGAGGTCGCCGCTGACGAGGTCGGTGCCGGTCGAGACGCCCGCGTTGTTGATCAGCAGCCGCACGTCAGGCGCGGCCTGCGCGGCCGCCGCCACCTGGGCCGGGTCCGTGATGTCGAGCTGGATGGGGATGACGCCGTCGAGGTCGATGCCGCGCGGGTCACGCGCCGCGGCGTAGACCTTCGCGGCACCGCGGTCGAGGAGCTGCATGGCGAAGTGGCGGCCGATGCCGCGGTTCGCGCCGGTGACCAGCGCGATCGTTCCGTCGATGTCCATGTTCCGCAGGCTATGCGTGTATCGATACCTGATCTGCGCTGATTGATATCTATATGCGTCATGGATGTGCTCGCCGATGTGCTCTCGCTCGCCCGGGTCCACGGAACGCTCGGAGCGCGGATCGAGGCGGGTGCGCGCTGGGGCTGGTGGGCGACCGGCATCAGGGGCGCCGCGTTTCACGCGGTGACCTCGGGCACGGCCTGGCTCGCGCCGCGCGGGCAGGCCCCGCGGCAGCTGCTGCCCGGCGACGTCGTCCTTCTCCCCCACGGCACCGAGCACGCGATCGGCGCCGACGAGGCGACCGTCGCCGCCACCGGCCCGGACAACTCGAGCGGCTACGAGCGCGCCGGCGGCGCCGTCGTCCGGATCGGCTCCGGCGACACCCGCACCCACATCCTCTGCGCGCACTACGAGCACGACCCGGCGATCTCGCTCTTCGCGCCGCTGCCCGACGTGATCCACATCCAGGGCGCCTACGAGCTCGACGACACCGTCCGCCTCCTCGGCCGCGAGCTCGCCTCCCCCGGCCTCGCGACCGGCGTCGTGCTCGACCGGCTCGTCGACATCCTGCTCGTCCAGCTCCTCCGGGCGTGGCTGGCGACCGCGCCCGTCGCCGTGCCCTCGTGGCTCGGCGCGCTGCGCGACCCGGTCGTCGGCGACGCGGTGTCACTCCTGCATGCCGCGCCCGACCGCGACTGGACCAACGCCGCGTTGGCGCGCGAGCTCGCGGTCTCCCCCGCGACCCTCGGCCGCCGCTTCGCCACCGCGCTGGGCGAGACGCCCGCCGCCTACCTGACCCGCTGGCGGATGGACCTCGCCGCCCGCCGCCTGCGCGACACCGACGACCCGCTCGCCGCGGTCGCCCGCTCGGTCGGCTACACGTCGGTCTACGCCTTCAGCCGGGCGTTCAGCCGCACCCGCGGCCTCCCGCCGGGTCGCTACCGCGCGGCCGCCTGAAAGCCGGGGATCCGCGCCATGAGGCGCTGCAACTCGGCCTCCTCCGAAACGCCCTGGAAGTCGTGGCGGGGCGTGTACGGGCGCTCCAACCGCTCGATCTCGTCGGCGGTCAGGTCGATCGCGAGCGAGGCGACCGCGTCGTCGACGTGCGACGTCCGCCCCGCGCCGACCAGCGGCGCGACGACCACCGGGTTCGCCCGCAGCCACGCCAGCGCGATCTGCGCGCGCGACACCCCGCGGTCGGCCGCGATCTCGCCGACCGCGTCGACGATCGCTCGATCGGCCTCGACCTCGCGGTAGAGCAGGTCGGCGTACCAGCCGTCGGTCTCCGCGCGCGCCGTGTCCTCACCCCACGGGCGGGCGAGGCGACCGCGGGCGAGCGGGCTCCAGACGATCGTGCCGACGCCCTCGTCGGCGCACAACGGGAGCATCTCGCGCTCCTCCTCGCGGGCGAGCAGGTTGTAGTGGTCCTGCATCGAGACGAAGCGCGCCCAGCCGTTGCGCTCCTGCAGATGCAGCGCCTTGGCGAACTCCCACGCGTGCATCGAGGAGGCGCCGAGGTAGCGGACCTTGCCGGCCTTCACGAGGTCGTGCAGCGCCTCGAGCGTCTCCTCCAGCGGCGTCGACTGGTCGAGGCGGTGGACCTGGTAGAGGTCGACGTAGTCCGTCCCCAGCCGCCGGAGGCTGTGGTCGATCTCGGTCATGATCGCCTTGCGCGACAGGCCCTTGCCGTTCGGCCCGGGGCGCATCGGATGGCGGACCTTGGTGGCGATCACGACGTCGTCGCGATCGGCGAAGTCGCGCAGCGCCCGCCCGAGGATCTCCTCGCTCGAGCCCTGCGAGTACATGTTCGCCGTGTCGAAGAAGTTGATGCCCGCGTCGAGCGCGTGCTTGATGAGCGGGCGGCTCGCCTCCTCGTCCAGCGACCAGACCGGATGCCCGCGGTCCGGTTCGCCGTAGGTCATGGCGCCGATCGCGATCGGCGAGACGTCCAGGCCGGTGCGGCCCAGCTTGATGTAGTCCATCGATGCTCCTAGAGTCTTCGTAAGCGGAGAACTCTCCACAAGGTACCGGAGAACTCTCCGTTTATCAACGCATGACGCCTCGAAGCGACGCCCAGCTCAATCGCGACCGCATCCTCCAGGTCGCCCACGACGCCCTCGCCGAGGACGCCGCGGCGTCGCTGAACTCGATCGCCAAGCGGGCGGGTGTGGGCGCGGGCACGCTCTACCGGCACTTCCCGACGCGCGAGGACCTGATCCTCGCGGTCTACGCGCGCGACGTGCAGCGCCTCTCGGCTTCCGTCGAGGAGGTCCTGGAGGAGCACGAACCGCTCGACGCCCTGCGAGTCTGGTTCGAACGCCTGGCCGAGTACGTGCGCATCAAACACGGGCTCGGCGAGGCCTTGAACACCGCCGCGGCGCAGGCCGTCATCGCCGAGTCCTACGCGCCGGTCAACGCCGCCGTCGGCACGCTGCTCGAGGCCTGCGACGGTCTCGTCCGGCCTGATCTCGAGCCCGCGGACGTCGTGCTGCTGATGAGCTTCCTCTGGCGCGCGGGCTCACCCGAGCAGGCGGCGCGCACGCTCGAGCTCGCGATCGACGGCGTGCGCGCCCGCTAGAGCGGCTGGCGGCCCGCGTAACCCGCGTCGAGCGAGTGCCAGAACCCGATCTCGCTCTCGCCGTCGATCCAGCAGAGGTAGACCTCTTCCTCCTCGCGGAACGACGGGAAGTCGATCAGTCCGCTGTCGAGGTCACGCAGGACGATGCCACGGTGGTCGAAGGCCGCGATGCCGTTCTGAAGCTCGACGAACGCCTCCCCCACCTGCTTGCCGGGGTGGCCGCCGCCGTTGGTGGGCGAGCCCTCGGTCAGCGCCTGGCGCGCCTCCTGGTCGGTCAGGCGCGCGCGGGCGTCGCGCAGCGCGGCGAGCTTGTCCACCACCCAGGGGATCTGGGCGTTGGCTTCCTCGAGCGTGAAGTGGCGGGAATGGCGCATGTCAGTCCCCGGCACCGTACGGGGAAACGGTGAACGACCGCACCGTGCGTCCGCGGATCACCGCTGACAACCGGTCGATGACGTTGGGCGGCCCGCCGACCTGGGACTCCTCCAGCACGAGCGCCCACTGGTACTGCCAGAGCTTGTTCTTGCCGTACAGCTCGTTGAAGCGCTTGAGCTCGGGATAGAGCTCGCGGACGCGGTCGAGCGAGTCGCCGATCTTCAGCCCGCGCTCGGTGGTCCACTGCCGGCCGGTGATGACGATCTGCTGCACGGGCGTGGTCGACGCGCAGGGCGGGCCGCCGCCGAAGTCGGCGGTGACGATCCGCACGCCGAGTTGCTTCCACTTGTTCGGGCACCCGGAAGGGCTCTTGCCGTCGGGCTTGCCGTAGGCCTTGATCGCGTTGCGCCGGTTCGGCGTCACGCCACCCGGGAACGAGTGCTCGCCGAGGCGTTGCTTGGGGTGGAAGTCTCCGACGCGGACGATCTGGCCGGAGTCCGGAACCTCGATCGTGGTCGACGGTGCGAGCAGGGCGGCGGTGAGGGCGACAGCGGTGAGCACCCGCTGATCATCGCGCGAAGCGGCGCAGGGCGTCGCTGTCGCGGACGGAGATCGAGCGCCGGCCGGTCTCGATCCAGCCCAGATCGCGCAGCGTGCGCAGCGACTTCGCGACCGCCTCGCGCGAGGCGCCGGTCCACCCGGCGAGCTCCTCCTGGGTCAGCGGCAGCGTGATCGTCACGCCGTCCCCGTCCTCGCGGCCGTGCTCGTTGGTCAACTCGACCAGGCGGCGGGACACCCGGCTCAGGGTGTTCGAGCCCGAGAACTCCTTGCGCTGGAGGTCGGCGAGCCGCAGCCGCCCGATCACGACCTCGTGGACCGCGATCCAGATCCGCGGGTACTCCTCGAGCAGGCCCCAGAAGTCCCGCGCGGCGAGCGCGATCGCGGTGCAGGGCTCCAGAGCGGTGACGGTCGCCGACCGCGGTCGGTTCTGGATCGTCGCGACCTCGCCGAGCAGCGAGCCCGGACCCATGACGCCGAGGATGACCTCCTTGCCGTCCTCGGTGAAGGTGACCGCCTTGGTGCGTCCCTCGGTCAGCACGAGGACCCGCGTCGCCTCCTCGCCCTCGCGCAGCATGATCGCGCCGCGGCGGAATTGCCGCGTGATCCCACGCGCGCGCAGGGCGCGCTCCTCCTCCTCTGCCAGCATCGCGAGGAAGTCAGGCATCGGTCCGGATCCAAACTACTCCGGTCGCCTCCACTTGTGGTTGACTTCCCGCCAACTGTGACCCTCTGGGGAGAGGGCGCGGAGGGGACAAGGAGAGGGATATGAGGTCACGCCTGGTCGCAGGGATGGCGGTAGCAGCCATGGCCGTACCGGTCGCGAGCGCATCCGCGCACCCGGCCGACTACATGTACACGCCGGGGGGCGAGTACGTGCGCGAGATCGGCAACCCGGACGACGGGGTCGGGACGTTCCTGCAGCGTGAGGTCGACACGCCGGGGTCGTTCACGCAGATCGGGCACGAGCCGCTGATGGGCCGCGGCATGAACGCCGCGATCGCGGTCCACAAGCGCTACGTGTACGTCGGCAGCCGCACCGACGGCAAGAACAACAACGCCAACCACGCCGGCATCTTCATCGTCGACGCGCAGGATCCGGCGCACCCGCAGATCGTCAAGGAGATGGGCCCGCCCTACGAGGGCCTCCCGGGCGAGTCCTCGCGCGAGCTGCGCGTGTGGCGGTCGCAGAACGTGCTGGTCGTCCTGCACACCAACTGCGGCGGCAACGGCGCGCACCAGTGCTCGATCGCGAGCCGCTCGAGCATGCGCTTCTATGACATCTCCGGCGACAAGGCCGCGAACCCGGAGCTGCTCTACCAGAACACCCGCGACACGCACGAGTTCTTCATCTGGGAGGACCCGAAGAACCCGAAGCGGGCGCTGATGTTCGCCGCGAGCGCCGGCTCGCAGTTCCAGATCTACGACATCTCGCCGGTGCTCAACAAGGAGGCGCCGGTCCAGCTCTTCAGCGGCAACCACGGGTTCGGCAACTCCAGCGGCTCGGGCATCCACTCCTTCAGCGTCTCCAACGACGGCAAGAAGGCGTACTTCGCGCTGCTCACCCGCGGGTTCGGCATCACCGACGTGTCGGCGTTCACGGACACCGACCCGACCACGAACACGTACCGGCTGATCACGCCGCAGGCCAACCGCGTGCAGTGGCCCGGCCCGGGCGCGCACAGCGCGGTCAAGCTCTGGAACAAGGACTGGGTCTACGTCTCCGACGAGGTCTACGGCACGATCACCGCGGCGGGCCACGGCTGCCCGTGGGGCTGGGCGAGGTTCATCGACGTCGCCGACGAGACCCGGCCGGTGGTGCGCAGCGAGTTCCGGCTGCCCGAGAACCAGCCGGGCCTGTGCTCGTCCTTCAACCCGCCGCGCACGTCCTACTCGGCCCACAACCCGACGCTGACGCCGAGCATCGCCTTCAGCACCTGGCACTCGGGCGGCTTCCAGGCGATCGACATCACCAACCCGAACACCCCGACGCAGCTGGCGCAGTTCAAGCCGGACCCGCTGCCGATGGTCTCGCTCGAGGACCCGCGGCTGAGCTCGGATGACATCCCGGGCCGCACGGACAACAAGGTCGTGATGTGGAGCTACCCGGTCATCCAGGACGGCCTGATCTACACGGTCGACCTGCGCAACGGCCTCTACATCCTCAAGTACAACGGCCCGTACCAGCACGAGGTCGACTCGATCGGCTTCCTCGAGGGCAACTCCAACCAGGGCGACGCGCTCTGCTACGAGCCGGTTCCCGGCCAGGTGAACGTCGACTGCTCCGCGCACGTGGACACGCCGGCGGGCGCGGGCGGGTCGGTGCCGGCGACATTGTCGCTGGCGCTCGGCACCAACGCGACGTTCGGCGCGTTCACCCCGGGCGTGGCGAAGGACTACACGACCTCGACGACCGCGAACGTGATCTCCTCCGCCGGTGACGCGGCGCTGACGTACTCCGATCCGGGCCACCTGATGAACGGGACGTTCGCGCTGCCGCAGCCGCTGCAGGTCTCGCTGAGCAAGGCCGCATGGACCGGCCCGGTCTCCAACGACCCGGTCACGATCACGTTCAAGCAGCGCATCGAGGCCACCGACGCGTTGCGCACCGGCGCCTACAGCAAGACACTGACGTTCACGCTGTCGACGACCAACCCGTAGAGACAAATCAACGGGAGGGCCGGTGCGACACGCCGGTCCTCCCGCTACCTTCGCCTTCCTCTCATGCAGCGATCATCTCTCGCCTCGCTCCTGCTCGTCGCCATGCTTGCCGCAGCGTGCGGCGGCTCTGACGCCGAGACCGCGTCGACCACCGCGCCGGGTTCCGGCACCGACGTGCTCTCGATCGCGATCGACCCCGCCGACGGCACGCTGCTCGCCGGCGGCGGCCCGGCCTTCTACCGCCTCAAGCCGGGCGCGAAGGCGCCGGAGGCCGCCACGGGGAACATCAAGACCGACAAGGGGTCGGGGACGCTGACCAAGGACGTCGTGGCGCGCTTCACGCCCGACGGGGCGATCATCGCGTCCGGCCACTCGGGCGAGGCGTCGCTGCCGGCCGTGCTCGGGCTCGTCCGGTCGACCGACGAGGGCGAGACCTGGCAGCCGATCTCCGGCCTGGGCGAGGCCGACTACCACGAGATCGAGATCGACGGGAACCGGATCCTCGCCCTGCGCTACGAGGACCCGGGGATGATCCAGATCTCCAGCGACGGCGGGAAGACGTGGGACACCCGCGAGGCGCCCTCGGTGGCCGCGCCGATCGACATCGCCGTCAACCCGGGCAACAAGGACCAGTGGGCGGTGTCGACCGACCAGGGCACGTTCATCTCCGCCAACGGCGGCAAGTCCTGGCGCCAGTGGGACACGACCTTCGGCCCCCGGATCGCCTGGGTCAAGCCCGACGCCCTCTACCTCGCCGGCAAGGACGGCAAGGTCAAGGTCTCGCCCGACGCCGGGAAGACCTGGAACGACGCCGGCGCGATCGGCGCCGGCCCGAAGGAGCTGACGTTCAGTGCCAAGGGCGACCTCTACGCGTCGGTCGCGGGCGGCGCGATCAAACGCTCCTCCGACGGCGGCAAGACCTGGACCGAGGTGGTGAAGCTGGGCTAACGCCTCGGGGCCCGGCGAAGCCGAACCCCTAGACTCGAAGGCGATGGCCTTCGAGCGCGACGGGATCGGGCATGAGGAGATCAGGCCCGGTCACGCCGGCATCGTGGCCGTCGGCACGCTCGCCTGCCCGCGCTGCGACGCCCCGGTCGCCCCCGGCAACACGCCGCTCCGCATCACGCAGTCGATCGAGTGCCCGTACTGCGGCGCGTTCGGCCGCGTGCGCGACTTCCTCTCGCTGGCGGCCCCGACGCGCCCGGCGCGCGTCGAGATCCGCCTACGAGGTTTCAAGTTGCAGTGACCCCGCCCCGGCGACACCGCCTCGCCGACCACCTCGTGCCGGTCTACGACGAGGGTCGGACCCCCTCGTCGGGGACACCGCTCCACAGCCTCCCGCCTGCACCGCTTGGCCCGACTGAGTCGATGATCCTTCGCGATCTGCAGCAAG
Organism: Solirubrobacter soli DSM 22325; assembly: GCF_000423665.1. GTDB lineage: Bacteria > Actinomycetota > Thermoleophilia > Solirubrobacterales > Solirubrobacteraceae > Solirubrobacter > Solirubrobacter soli. The sequence continues at coordinate 12,137 of NZ_AUIK01000021.1, forward strand.
CGCGTTCGCCGGAGGCGGTCGAGGACGGTGCCACTCGAGCCCTCGTGGCGGGCTTCTCGCAGACCGCAGTCGTGGCTGCGTCTCAGCTCAGCGCAGAGCACGTTGCGCGCCTGGGCCGGCGTGTGAGGCGGAATGAGAGCGAACGCTGGTTTGAGGCGTACCTGCGGCAGACGGGACACGGTGGGTGGGATCGGCACGAGCCAGACCTCGGCGTCCCTGTTCGACCGGACTACCTGGTCGAGAAGGCCGGACACTCCGCCGTGGTCGAGGTGAAGGAGTTCGTCGGCTCCGACTATCTACACGCGCAGAACGCGGCGTTCGCCGCGGGCGAATCCGTGTACGAATCCTCCGGAACCGACGCTCTCAACCTCGTACGTCGGAAGATCAACAGGGCGGCGAAGAAGCTCGTCAAGCTCAAGGAGTACGGACGACCGCTCGTCGTCCTGCTCGTGAACCCGCGCGGACTCGATATCAGCGGCGTTCTGTGGCCCACTCAGGTGCTCTGGGCGATGTACGGAGATCCGAGTCCGGGAGCTGTGACGGGGCGCAACGGCGAACTGAGCGCGCAGCACTCATACCTCAGCGCGATCGTGTTACTGCGACGGCACCCAAGCTGGCAGGCGGTGTACGGGCCCTGGCGACGAGACCACGCGACCGGGATCGAGGGTTATCTCGTCCAACGGGACGAATTCTTCGTCCAGGTCTTCCATACGGCCGCGGCACAGACAGGCCAGGCCGTTGCGGTATCCCCGGAGATCTTCGACGGACCCCATGACCAACACTGGTACACAGCTTTCGACAACAATCGTTTGGTGCAGCGTCGCGGTCCAGAGCGCTGGTTGGGATACCCGGAGGCCCCGGATTGAACCGATGCGGAGCCTGAAGGGATCAGCCCTTCAGGCTCCGCACAGCGACTTAGGGGTTGGTGGTCCCGAGGGTGAACGTCAGGGTCTTCGTGTAGCTGCCGGTGCGCAGCGGCTCGTCGGCGTCGATGGCCTGCTTGAAGGTGATCGTCGACTTGCCGTTGGAGACCGGGTCGCTCCAGGTGTTCGGCGCGATCGCGACCTGCAGCGGGTTGCGCAGGGTGCGGGTGCCGTTGGCCAGCTTGCCCGGGTCAGAGACCGTGAGGGCGGCGTCGGCGGCGCTGGAGACGACGTTGGCCGTCGCGGACGCCGTGTACTCCTTGGCGACGCCCGGGACGAACGCGCCGAACGTCGGGTTGGTGCCCAGCGTCAGTGCGAGCGTGGCCGGGACCTCGGCGCCCACCTCGGCCGTGGCGACCGCGGTCGGCGTCGGCTGCGGGGCGGCGGCCGAGTCGAGGACGAGCAGGTCGATGCCGCCGAGGAAGTCGGTCGACGCCTCGTTCTTGCCGACGACCTTCATCGTGAGGACGTGCTTGCCCTCGGACAGGGCGAGTGGGCCGAGGAGCATCGGCTGCGCGACGGTGATCGCCGGCGCGTAGAGGTCGTAGGTGCCGCCGATCTGGCGGCCGTCGACGAACAGCTGCACGATGCCGAAGTTCGGGCCCTTCACGAGCGACGCGGAGACGCCGTACGTGTCGCCGTCCTCGACGTCGAGCGGGAACGACGCGCGGCTGCCGTCGCCGTTGTGGTTGTCGAACTGGGCGTAGGACTGGCTCGACGTGCCCGCCTGCGAGACGCGGCGGATGATCGAGACGGTCGCCGTGCCGGCCGTGACGCCGGCGAAGGACTCCAGGTACGGGGTCTGCTGCTCGACCTCGATGAGCTGCAGGTGCGCCTGCGGCGGGTCCTCGACCGCGCGGGCGTTGTGGAAGGCGACGAAGACGGCGGCAGCGGCCGCCAGGCCGGCGATGGTCTTGTACATCACGCGTCCTTAAGGCCCGGGTTGCCGGCTTCGACGACGAACGACTTCTTGGTGGTGATCGGGGCGCCCGGACGCTTGACGTAGGGCACGACCTTGTAGTCCGCCTGGCACTTCTGCTGGTCCAGGGAGACCTTCACGTAGCCGCGCTGCTGGTTGTTGAACTTGATCCAGGGGTTCTCGGTCAGGCGGGCGGCGTTGGACGTGTCGCTGCCGTCGCCCGTGGTCGAGATCGAGGTGCCGATGAACTCCGAGCCGAGGATCTTCGAGTCGGCGTTGCGGAAGTCGCGCAGCAGGTTCGCGGCCCAGTTCTGGTGCACGTCGCCGGTGATGACGATCGGGTTCGCGATGTTGCGCGTGTCGATGAAGTCCAGCAACTTGTCGCGCGAGACCTTGTAGCCGTCCCAGGCGTCCATGTTGTAGGACTCGCCCGCCCCGTTGGTGTTGTCCATCTGGGCCATGAAGACCTGCTGGGCGAGGATCTGCCACTTCGCCGGCGAGGCCTGCAGACCGTCGTAGAGCCACTGCTCCTGGGCGGCGCCGGTGATCGTGCGCGCCGGGTTGGAACGGTCGTCGCAGCCCGCGCGGTTGCCGTCGCCGCACGCCTGGTCGGAGCGGAACTGACGCGTGTCCATGACGTGGAACGTCGCCAGGTTGCCGTACTGGGCGCGGCGGAAGATCTGGATCGCGTTGCCCGACGGGCGCGCCGCCTTGCGCAGCGGCATGTGCTCCCAGTAGGCCTTGAACGCCGCGCGGCGGCGGCGGGCGAAGAGGTCGAGCGGCATGCCCTCCTCGGGCGTGTTCTCGGCCCAGTTGTTGTCGACCTCGTGGTCGTCGAAGGTCACGAGCCACGCGAAGTTCGCGTGCGCGGCCTGCAGGTCCGGGTCGGTCTTGTACTGCGCGTGGCGCTCGCGGTAGTCCTGCAGGTTGACGATCTCGTGGTTGGAGTTCGCCCGCACGTTGCCGCCGGTGGCCGTGTACGAGTTCGAGTCGTACTCGTAGATGTAGTCGCCGACGTGGATCACGAGATCCAGGTCCTCCTGCGACATGTGCTTGTAGGCCGTGTAGTAGCCGTGCTCGTACTGCTGGCAGCTCGCGAACGCGAAGGCCAGCGCGCTCGCCGCGCCGCTCGGGGCGGTCTTGGTGCGGCCGGTCGGGCTGATCTCGCCGCCCGCCTTGAAGCGGTAGAAGTACTCGTAGCCGGCCTCGAGGCCCTGCGGCTCGGCGTGCACCGAGTGCGCGTCACCGTACGTTGCGATCTCCTCGCCGCGCGCGACGACGTTGGAGAAGTTCTCGTCCTTGGCCACTTCCCACTGGACCGGGATGGCCTTGTCGGGCATGCCGCCGTTGCCGGCCAGCGGCGACGGCGCGAGACGCGTCCATAAAACGACGCTGTCCGACGTCGGGTCGCCCGACGCTACACCGAGCGTGAACGGGTAGCCCGTGAACCGCGCGGGCGCGGTGCGTGCCTTGGCGAACGGGAACTGCGTGGCGGCTACGGCGACCCCTGCCGAGCCTGCCACGGTCAGGAACTTGCGTCGGGACAGGGAATGACCCTGCCGACCCCCTCCGGGTTTATCCATGCCCGGGAGCCTTTAGATTCCGCTCATCTCCGACGTTGCCTGAACGTAATCTGAACGTGAAGAACCGGTGACTTCCGCGGACCGGCGCCGCGACCACCGGCGCCGGTCCGCGTGTCCCCCTCCCGGATCACGCCCGTTGGCGGCGGAGCATGTCCTGCGCGGCGTCGGCGCGATCCTGAGCGGCTCGGTACACGGCGTAGCCCTCGGCGCCCGGCTCGTCACGCCAGCACGCGTAGGCCGCCGCGGCCTCGGCCTGCGCGTCGCGCCACGCGTAGCGGAGTTCGTCGTGGATCCAGGTGCTCGGCACACCGGCTCCAGCCAGCCGGCGGCGCATCTCCTCGATCTCGCGATACAGCACCGAGGTCGCGTCCTCCTCGCTCATGCCCGGCAGTGTCCGAAATCGGTGTGAACCCGAGCGAAACGGCCCGCACCGGAATATGCTCGGATGAGCGGAAGCTGAAAGGACGAGACGTGCATGTCGAGGTCATACGGGCCAAGCTGCGGCCTCCCCCGGCGCCGCAGCGGTGTGTGCGCCGTCCCCGCCTCGAGGCCCAGCTCGCCGGCCTGATCGAGCGCCATCCGGCGCTCGTGGTGGCCGCGACGGCCGGGGCCGGCAAGACGACCGCCGTCGCCGCCGCGGCGGCGACGCTCGACCGCGAGCTGGCGTGGCTGACGCTCGACGCCACGGATGCCGCGCCGGGCCGGCTCGTCGGTTACCTCGAGGCGGCGCTCGCGGCGCGGCTGCCGCACCTGGAAGGCGTCGCGACCGACGCCCTCGCGGCGCGGATCCCGCACCCCGAAGCCGCGGGCGTGCTGGCCGAGGCGATCGGCTCCGAGCGCGTGCTCCTGGTGCTCGACGAGCTCGAACGGCTGGACTCCTCCCCCGAGGCGTGGGCGGTGATCGAGGCCCTGCTGCGGTACGCCGGCGACGGCCTGCGCGTCGTGCTGATCAGCCGCCGCGCCGTCTCGCTCACGCTGCGCCGGCCGCTGCGCCTGCCGATGCTCCCCGAGTCGGCCCTCGCGTTCACCAGGGCGGAGGCGGCCGAAGCGCTCGCGGCGACCGGGGCGGACGACATCGATCCGGCGATGGCCGTCGAGGCGACCGGCGGCTGGGTGACCGGTGTGCTCTTCGAAGCCTGGCGCGTGGACGAGCACGTCGCGGGCGCCGGCGGCGAGGCCGACCCGCTGCACGGGTACCTGTCCGACCACATCATCGAGACGCTGGTGCCGGAGGACCGCGCGTTCCTCGTGGCCACATCGGTGCTCGACGAAGTGACCGCGGCCCGCGCCCGCGCGCTCGGGCGCCGCGACGCCGCCGCGCGGCTCGCGTCGCTGCGCGCCCAGCACCTCCCCGCCGTCTGGCGCGACGACGGCCGCGTGCTGCGCTGTCACCCGCGCTTTCGCGAGTACCTCCTGGAGCTGCTCGAGCGCCACGGGGTCGAGGAGGTCGCGAGCCGGCGCCTGAGCTACGGCCACCTGCTCGCCGAGGAGGGGCGTGTCGAGGAGGCGATCGAGCAGTTGCTCGCCGCCGGCGCTCCCGAGGACGCGCTCCCGCTGGCCGAGCGGGCGATCTTCCCCGTGATCGACCGGCTCGACTTCGCCGTCGCCGAGCGCTGGATCCGGCAGATCCGCGACGTCATCCCCAGCGGGATCTCGCCGCTCGTGATCGCCGAGCTGATGCTCGCCCTCGGAGTCGAGGACTTCCGCCGCGGCGCCGCGCTCGCCGACGAGCTGGCCGAGCGAGGGCTGCGCGCCACCGTCGCCCCCGCCGCCGCGGTCCTGATGATGCTCTGTTACGCGCACGTCGGCCGGCTGGACGCCATGGCGGCGGTGCTCGCCGAGACCGAACCCGGGCCCGAGGCCGAGGTGCTGCGGTACTACATGACGATCTACGGCTCGGACGCGCCGGCGCCGCGCCCTCCGCTGACCGGCGGTCCGCTCGACGCGCTGGTGCTCGCCGTCGACTACGGGTTCGGGCGCTTCGCCGAGCTGGTCGCCGGGCGCGCCGGCGGGTGGGTGAGCGCGTGGGCGCAGCCGTGGACGATCGCCGCGCTGGCGAACATCGGCCACACCGAGCAGGCGCTCGAGCTCTACGACACGATGCGCGCCCGCGGGCTGACGAGCGCGTCGCTGGACGCGTCGGTCGGCCCACACGTCCTGGTCAACGTCGGCCGGCGCGAGGACGCGCTCGCCGCGATCGAGCGGGGGCGCCGCGCCGCCCGCGCCGGCGGGTCGATCGTGTACGAGGAGCTGGCGAGCATGTCGGAGGCGCGGCTCGCCCTGCGCCTGGACCGCGACCCGGCGACCGCCCGCGCCGTGCTCGACCGGCTGCGGCGGCGTGAGCCGACGAGCCGGCTCGGGTACCTCGCCGAGCAGGTCGACAGCTGGTACGGCTACGCGCTCCTGCTCCAGAACTCGACCGACGCGGCGCTGCTGCGGCTGCGGCGGGCGGTCGCGAGCATGCTCCGCAGCGAGCGCGTCCACGAGCTGCCGACGGCCGCCGTCTACCTCGCGGAGGCCGAATGGCGCGCGGGAGACGAGGACGCGGCCGACCGCGCCGCGGACGTGGCGCTCGAGGCGTCGCGGCTCCAGGGCTCCAATCACATGCTCCTGCAGGCGCTGGCCGACTTCCCCGCGGTCGTGACGCGCCGCCTGGACGCCGAGCCGGCGGCCGATTCGCCCTGGCACGAGCTCGGCCGGTCGCTGATCGCGCAGGGCATCGCGATCGGCGCCTCGGTGGCGACGTCGACGCTGCTGATCGAGTTCGGGCGCTGCGGGCTGCTCGTCGACGGCGAGGAGCAACGTCCGCGGATCGCCAAGTCCTACGAGCTGCTCGCCTACCTCGCGACCAGGCGTCCGCCCTGGCGCGCCGAGCGCGAGGCGCTGCTCGACGCGCTCTTCGAGGGCCGGGCCGACGACGCGGCGCGCGCCTATCTGCGGCAAGCGGTGCGGTGGCTGCGACACGCGCTCGGCGAGGAGCGTGTGACCGTCCAGGACGGCGTGGTGCGGGTGCTCGGCGGCGACGCGATCGCCACCGAGTCGCTGCGCTTCGAGGCCGCGCTCGCCGAGGCCGCGCGGTTGCGCGGGGACGACCGCCGGACGGCCACGCTGCTCGCGCTGGAGGTCATCGCCCGCGGCGAGTACCTGCCGGGCGTCCGTTCCGAGTGGGCGGAGGAGCGCCGGCGGCGGCTCGCGGAGCTCGCGACGGACGCGCGCTACGAGGCGGCCGAGCTCGCGTTCGCCGCCGGCCGGCTCGCGCAGGCACGTGCGCTGGTGGAGAGCGTGCTGCGCGCCGACCGCTTCCGGGAGACCGCCTGGCGGCTGAGCATGCGCCTGCTCAGCGGTCTCGGCGACGAGGACGGCGTCATCCGGGCCTACCAGGAGTGCGAGCGGGCGCTCGCCGAGATCGGCGCCGTGCCGAGCACGACCACCCGCCAGCTCCTGATGAGCCTGCGCCGCTAGTCAGGCCAGCTGAACGCCCACGGGTCGCCGTGCATGATCATGGAGGTGAGCGTTCCGAGGGCGTACGGCTCGTCGGGGGCGAAGACTCTGAGCTCGTGGGCGAGCAGCGCCGCGTCGTCGGGGTCGCGCGGCGGCGCCTGGACGTGCATCACAAGGCCGCCGGGCTCGAGCGTGACCGGCACGGCGCCGAAGCGCTCCTCCCAGGAACGCGCCACGGCGGCCAGCTGCGTGTCGGTGTAGTACTCGGTGTCGATCAGCCCGCCCAGCACGGACAGGACGTCGGCCGGGCGGTTGACCGGGACGAGCATGATCACCGCGGACGCCGGGGCGTGCACGCCCGCGAACGGGTCGGCGTCGGTGCGGGCGACCGAGCCCGAGCCGGGCGCGAGCCGTTTCACCTCGTCGTTGTCGGCGCTGAGCGTCGCCATCACGTCGACCCGGGCGGCCGCGTCGGGATCGGTGACGCGCCTGAAGTAGCCGTCCGGCGACTCGCCCTGGCCCGCCCAGAGGATCGGCCACAACCCGGTGCGCGGGAACTGCGCCGCGAGCCGGCCGGCGAGGACGTACGGCTCCTCGACGGCGTTGTCGGTCGCCCAGTAGGAGGCACAGCGGCTGCCGTGCGGCAGCTTGACGCCGCCGACGACGGCCGCGCCGTCCGCGGGCAGCTCGCCCGTCCTGGGGGCGAAGTACGGGATCGGCGCGGCGGGCGCCGCGGCCTTGCGCCGGGGCGGGGGCTTCGGGTGCTCGGCGCTCTCGCATCCCGGCGAGGGCGGCATCGGCTGCGGCGTCGAGTCCGGCACCATGTGCCAGGTCGCGCTCGCGCACACGTCGCGGAACGCCTCCTCCGGGAACTCTCCGCCGACCTGGTTGGCGGCCTGCTCGCCCTCGTGGACCATCCGGTCGCAATCGGGCTTGGAGCTGCCCTGGGGTGTGGGCGCAAAAGCGAGAAAGGCGGCGACCCCGGCACCGCCCAGCACAAATCCAACCTGCTTGGCGTTCACGCCCCTTTCATCGACGCGGCCCGGCGCGACTTGAGGAAGCTTTGCTCAATGGTGTTGGCGGTCTGCTCGAGTGCGGCGTCGTAGGCGGCGGTGGCATCGGCGTCGCGGCCGAGCCGGGTCAGCAGATCGGCGCGCACGGCGTGGAAGCGGTGGTAGCCGTCGAGGTCGAGCGCGTCGATCTCCGCCAGTGCGACGGCCGGCCCGGCGGTCTCGGCGAGGGCGATCGCGCGGTTGAGGCGGACGACCGGCGTGGGCGTGAACGTCAGCAGCAGGTCGTAGAGCCCCAGGATCTGGTCCCAGTCGGTGGGCGGCGGGTCGTTGTGGACGGCGTTGATCGCGGCCTGCAGCTGGTACGGGCCGGGCTGGTCGCGACGCAGCAGACGGCGGAGGATCGCGCGCCCCTCCTCGAGCTTGACCGCGTCCCACAGGGAGCGGTCCTGATCCCCGAGCCGCACGAGCGCGCCGCCCGCGGTGGTGCGGGCGGCCCGGCGCGCGTCGATCAGCAGCATGAGGGCGAGCAGGCCGAGGACCTCCGGCTCGTCGGGCATCAGCTCCGCCAGCAGGCGGCCGAGCCGCAGCGCCTCGTCGCACAGCTCGCCGCGCACGAGCGCTTCGCCCTCGCTGGCCGCGTACCCCTCGTTGAAGATCAGGTAGACGACGGCCAGGACGGTGGTCAGGCGCGCCGGCAGGTCGGCCTCGCAGGGCACGCGGTACGGGATGCTCGCGTCGCGGATCTTGCGCTTGGCGCGCACGATCCGCTGGGCCATGGTGGCCTCCGGCACGAGGAACGCGTGCGCGATCTCGGGCGTCGTCAGCCCGCCGAGCAGCCGCAGGGTCAGGGCGACCTGCGCGGGCGCGGCGAGTGACGGGTGGCAGCAGGTGAAGATCAGCCGCAGGCGGTCGTCGCGCACTGGACCTTCCTCCTCCGTCGCCGGCTCGCCGGCCGCAAGGTCCGCCGCCGCGCGTTGCTTGTCCTCGCGCGCCGCCTCGCGCCGGAACCGGTCGATCCCGCGGTTGCGCGCCGTGGTGATGATCCAGCCGGCCGGGCTCGGCGGAAGCCCGGTCTGAGGCCAGCGCCGCACGGCTTCGGCGAACGCGTCCTGGACCGCTTCCTCGGCGGCGTCGATGTCACCGAAGACGCGGACCAGGACCGCCACCGCGCGGCCGTACTCCTCGCGGAAGACACGGTCGATGTTCACGCGACCGGGCGCACCTCGATCGGCAGCGTCGTCGCATCGGCCACCTTGCCCGCCCACACGAGCGCGGCGTCGAGATCTCCCGCCTCGATCAGCGTGAAGCCGCCGATGTGCTCGCTCGCTTCCACGTACGGGCCGTCGGTCAGCAGCGTCTCACCGTCCTGCCGGCGCACGACCGTGGCCGAGCTCGCCGGATGCAGCCCGGCCGAGAAGACCCACACGCCGGCGGCCTTCATCTCGTCCTGCAACGCGTCGACGGCCGCGATGATCGGGTCGAGGATCTCCGGCGCGGGCGGCTCGCCGTCGGGCTGGATCACGTTGAGCAGATACTGGGGCATCGTTCGCTCCTTGTCGTAGAAGGCTTGCACCCTCTACACGAACGAGGATCCCCTAGATCGACACGGGCAGCCGGAAGCGGACGCGGGTGCCGATGTCGGCGTCCTCGAGCCAGATCCGGCCGCCGTGGGCCTCGACGATGGCGCGCGAGATCGCCAGGCCGAGCCCGGCCCCCGGATCGGTGCGGGCGGCGTCGCCGCGGAAGAACGGCTCGAACACGCGCTCGCGCTGATCGGCGGAGATGCCGAGGCCCGTGTCGGCGACCTCGACCTCGACGCCGCCGTCCACGCCTTCGGCGCGCACCGTCACGCTGCCGTCGGGCGGCGTGTGATGGATCGCGTTCTGGATCAGGTTGAAGAGCACCCGCTGCAGCTGCTCGTGGTTGCCGACGCTGGGGAGCGGCGCCTGCAGGTCGGCCTGGACGGCCACGCTGCCCGCCTGCGCCGTCGGCTGCATCGCCTCGACGGCATCGTGGACGAGCAGGTCCAGGCGCACGTCCTCCATCGTCCACGCGAGCTCCTTCGCCTCCAGGCGGGTCAGGTCGAAGAGGTCGTCGATCAGCGCGCCGAGCGCGCGCACGTGGGTGTTCATGCGGGCGGCGTACTCGCGCCGCTTGGCGTCCTCGACGACCTCGTCGTCGATCGCCGTGGCGAGCAGGCGGAGCGCGGTGATCGGCGTGCGCAGGTCGTGGCTGACGGCGGCGAAGAGCTCCCGCCGCATGCGCTCCTCGCGCGCGACGTCGTCGAGCGCGCGCTGGACGACCGGGCGGGCGATCAGGTAGACGAGCGCGGCGCTGAAGCTGACGAGCAGGATCGTCATCAGCGCGTCGTGGCCGGAGACGAACATCAGGTCCACGAACAGCGCCACCGTGGCGGCCAGCGCGGCCAGGCCGAGCGCGGCGATGGCGGCGAACTGACGTCGCAGGCTGCCGCCGATCGCCGCGCCGGCGAGCACCGTGAGCACGCCGACCGGGGCGACGATCGCGAACGTGATCCACGCGCCGTGGGCGTCGTAGGCGACCAGCACGACCAGCGCGACGGCCGCCGCGAGCGCGAGCGCGAGGCTCAGGGAGCGAAGCGGTATCCGACGCCCCATACCGTCTCGATCCAGCGCGGATGCTCCGGATCGGCCTCGAGCTTGGTCCGCAGCCGCCGGATGTGCACGGTCACGGTCGAGGTGTCCGTGTAGAACGCGTACTGCCACACGTGGTCCATCAGCTGCTCGCGGGTGAACGCCTGCTGCGGGTGGCGGGCGAAGAAGAGCAGCAGGTCGAACTCGCGGGCGGTGAGCTGCACGTCCTCCCCGTCGCGGCGCACGGCGCGGGCGGCGGGGTCGATCTCGAGGTTCTCGAAGCGCAGCGGCGGCGCGCCCTCGGCGACGTGGGGCACCCGCCGCAGCACGGCATCCACCCGCGCGACCAGCTCGGCGGGCGAGAACGGCTTGACCACGTAGTCGTCGGCGCCGAGCCGCAGCCCGATCACGCGGTCGGCCTCCGCGCCCTTGGCGGTGAGCAGGATCACGGCGCTCTTCTCGCGCACACGCCGCATCACCTCGAGGCCGTCGAGGCCCGGCAGCATCAGGTCGAGCACGATCAGGTCCGGGACGCGCTCGTTGACGGCGTCGAGCGCGGCGAAGCCGTCGGACGCGACGCGGGTCTCGTAGCCGGCGCGCTGCAGGTAGGCCGAGACGACCTCCCCGATCGTGGGCTCGTCGTCGACCACCAGGACGGATCCGCGGACGTGCATCTGGCTCCATTGTCGCGTGGCCGGGCGACACGTTACGCGCAGTTCAGGGAATGTTCAGACCCGATGCCCGCGCGCCCCGACGTGATCGACGAGGACCTCGAGCCCTTCGCCGGGGAGCTGACGTCGCAGTTCGAACTCGAGGACGCGCTCGTCGGCGGCGACTTCACCGAGGTCCGCGCGGCCGGCGGGCGGTTCATGCGCTCGCGGCTGGACCGCGCGGTGTTCACCGGCTCGCGGCTGCGGTCGGTGGCGTTGATCGACGTGATCGGGAGCGGCTGTGAGCTCTCGGGCGCGGACTGGACGAGCGCGCGTCTGCGCCGCGTCGTGTTCGAGGGTTCGCGGATGGCGGGGGCGCTGTTCGCCGACGCCGAGCTCGACGACGTCGTCTTCCGCAACTGCAAGCTGACGCTGGCGAGCTTCAATTCCGCGCGGCTGCGCGAGGTCGTCTTCGAGGGGTGCGAGCTCGACGAGGCGTTCCTCGGCCGCGGCACGATGCGCGCCGTCCGCTTCGACGACTGCCGCCTGCGCCGCGCCGACTTCACCGGCGCGTCGCTCGCGCGGGTGGACCTGCGCGGGTCAGAGCTCGACCCGGCGGGCGACGTGAGCGGCCTGCGCGGTGCGATCATCGACGGCGTGCAACTCGCCGGCCTCGCGGGCCATCTGGCCCGGGCGGCCGGCATCACCGTCACAGACGACTGAATGCCCACAGAGAACCTCGATCACCGCCGCGTCCTGGTGGTGATCAGCGGGCTGATGCTGGTGATGCTGCTGGCGTCGCTGGACCAGACGATCGTCTCGACCGCGCTGCCGACCATCGTGAAGGAACTCGGAGGCCTCGAGCACCTCTCGTGGGTGGTGACCGCGTACCTGCTGGCGGTGACCGCGGTGACGCCGCTGTACGGCAAGCTCGGCGACCTGTTCGGGCGCAAGATCGTGCTGCAGGGCGCGCTCGTGCTGTTCCTCGTCGGCTCCGCGCTGTGCGGGCTGGCGCAGGGGATGACGGAGCTGATCGCGTTCCGCTTCATCCAGGGGCTCGGCGGCGGCGGGCTGATGGTCAGTGCCCAGGCGGCGGTCGGGGATGTCGTGGCGCCCGCCGACCGCGGGCGCTACACCGGGCTGTTCGGCGCCGTCTTCGGCGTCTCGTCGGTGGCGGGGCCGCTGATCGGCGGGTTCATGACCACGCACATCTCGTGGCGCTCGATCTTCTACGTGAACCTGCCGCTGGGCGTGGCCGCCCTGGCGGTGCTGGCGGTCACGCTGCCGAGCATGACCGAGCGCCGCTCGCACAAGATCGACTACCTGGGCACGCTGCTGCTGGCTCTGGGCCTCAGCTCGATCATCCTGCTGACGACGCTGGGCGGGAACACGTACGACTGGAACTCGCCCGCGATCGTCGGCATGGGCGTCTTCGGCGTCGCCTGCATCGTGGCCCTCACGTTCGTCGAGCGCCGCGCCTCTGAGCCGATCCTGCCGCCGGCCCTGTTCAAGAACCGGGTGTTCGTCGTGACCAGCGCGGTCGGCTTCGTCGTCGGCTTCGCGCTGTTCGGCGCGCTCACGTTCCTCCCGCTGTTCCAGCAGACGGTGCGCGGGCTCTCGCCGACCGCGTCGGGCCTGCAGCTGCTCCCGGTGATGGGCGGGCTGCTGGTCACGTCGATCGTGAGCGGGCAGGTGATCGCGCGCACCGGCCGCTACAAGGTCTTCCCGATCCTCGGCACGGCGGTCGCCGCCCTCGGCATGTATCTGCTCTCGTCGCTGGACGAGACCACGTCGACGGGCGTCGCCGCCTTCCACATGCTGATCCTCGGCCTGGGCCTCGGGATGGTCATGCAGGTGCTCGTGCTCGTGGTCCAGAACTCCGTGCCCTACGACATGCTCGGCGTCGCCACGTCGGGTTCGACCCTGTTCCGCTCGATCGGCGGCTCGCTCGGCACGGCGATCCTGGGCGCGATCTTCTCGGGCCGGCTGGCGGCCGAGGTCGCGAGCGGGGACACCCAGGTGCACGCGTTCACCGACGCGCTGCACGTCGTCTTCCTCGTCGCCGCCGGCGTCGTCGTGATCGCGTTCGCGCTGAGCTGGCTGATCCCCGAGCAGCGCCTGCGCAAGACCGTCGACGCCACCGTCGTCGGCGACACGATCGGGGGCCCGGTCGACACGGACTCGTTGCGCGAGCTCACCCGCTGCCTGAGCCGCGAGGCGGGCCGCGACCGGACACTGGCGTTCATGCGCGGCGTGGTCGAGCGCGCCGGCGTCGACCTCTCCCCCGGCGCCTCGTGGGCGCTGCTGCGCCTCGGCGCCCCGGAGGCGCCCTCGGTCGCCGAGCTCGCGGCGCTGCCACACGTCCGCGCCGACCGCCTCGCCGCGGCCCTGGGCGAGTTGCGCGACGGCGGACTGCTCGCCGGAGACCACGTCACCGCGGAGGGCACGGCGCTGCGCACGCGGTTGGTCGCGGCGCGCACCGACGGACTCCGCGAGCTCGTCGCGGAGTGGGAGCCGGACAAGTTCCCGGAGCTGGACGGTCTGGTGCGACGCCTGGCCGACGAGCTCGTGCCGGTCCCGGCCTGACTCACAGCAGCTCGAGCCGGCGGGCGGCGCTGACCGCTTCGTCGCGCGTGGAGGCGCCGAGCTTGCGCCGGATCCGTTGTCCGTGCGTGCGGACGGTGTTCAGCGACAGGTAGAGCCGGTCCGCGATCTCGCGGTAGGTCAGATCGCTCGGAAGCAGCTCGAGCACCCGCAGCTCGGCGGTGCTGAGCGTCTCCCCGTCCCCTGGATCGAGCGCGGGCGCGGCGGGCGTGTCGCGGATCTCGAGCTCGAGATCGCGGATCAGCTCGACCAGGCTCGGGACACGCGCCCCCGCGAGCTGTTCCCGCGCGGCCTCCAGCGCGTCCTCGGCGCCGCCGGGATCACCGGCGCGGGCACGGGCGATGCCCAGCCACAGCAGCGCGTGGGCGATCTCGATGCGGTCGCCGCCGATCCGTGCCAGTGCGGCCGCTCGCTCCAGACGCTCCTCAGCTCGCTCGACCTGCCCACGCCCCAGCAGGACGATCGCCGCCGGCACATGCGCGTGGCCCTCGAGACCGCGCGTGGTCGCGATCTCCAGTGACTGCTCCGCGAGCCGCTCGGCCTCGTCCAGCTCACCGCGGCCCGCGTGCAGCTCGGCCAGCAGCGCCATCGCCAACACGCGGCGCACGTCCTCTTCGCCCGCCGCCGTGACGTCGAGGTAGGCGCGCAGGCGTCGCTCCGCCTCGGCGGTCGCGGCGCTGAAGAACAGGGAGACGCCGAGGAACAATGAGTCCGGCACGGCGTGGCGCGACCCGTCCGGGCGCAGGTCGAGCGCCAGGCGCCCCAGCCGCACGGCCTCGCCCACACGCGCCTCGCCGAGCGCGAGCATCGCGCGCTGGCGGGCGATGCCGGCCCGCAGCTCCGCGCGCCGTGGCGCGTCAGGCTCGGCGTCGGCCGCCTGCTCGGCGCGGCGGAGCCAGGGCTCGACCTCGTCGATGCGTCCCACCGCGCGCGCCATCGCGCTGCGTGCCAGCAGCAGCTCCGGGTACTCGGCGAGCGTCGCCGCCGGCAGCCGGTCGATCCACCCGAGCGCCCGGTCGCCGAGGCCGCCGCTGTAGAGCGCGAGCCAGTTGCGCTGGAGCGCGTCGGCCGCGAGATGGACGTGGCCCGCGAGCACCGCGTGGTCGATCTCACCGCCGAGGTCGTCGTGGCCGGCGAACCACGCGCTCGCGCGCTGGTGCAGGTCGCCCACGAGCTCCGGCGCGTGGCGCTGGAGCCTGCGCACGAGCATCTCCCGGAACATGTGGTGGTAGCGGTACCAGCGCCCCTCGGCGTCCAGCGGGACCAGGAAGAGGTTGCGGCGTTCCAGCTCGGCCAGGATCGCCGCGCTGTCGGCCCGCTCGGCCACGGCGTCGCACAACGGCCCCGAAAGGCGCTCGAGCACCGAGGTCCGCATCAGGAACTCGCGCGTCCCGGGAGCCTGCCGGGCCGCGACCTCGTCCCAGAGGTAGTCGCTCACGAGGCGGTCGCCGGCGTCGCGCGGCGATTGCGCGACGAGATTCAGGCCCGCCACCCAGCCTTCCGCGCGGGCCTGTACGGACGCGAGCTGCTCCGGGTCGAGGTTGAGCCCGTTCGCGCCGTTGAGCAGCGCGGCGGCCTCCTCGTCGCTGAAGCGCAGTTGCGGTGCCCGCACCTCGTTGAGCTCGCCCCGGGCGCGCAGGCGGCCGAGCTCGAGCGGCGGGTCATGGCGGCACGAGAGCACCACGTGCACGTCCGGATCGAGGCGCTCGAGCAGGTAGGTCATGCCGGCGTGGACCGCCTCGTGGGTGATCTGGTGGTAGTCGTCGAGGACCAGCACGAGCGGCGCGTTCACCGGGCTGAGCGCGTCGGCGAGCACGGGCAGCACCTCGTCCGCCACCGAGACGCCCGGGGCGCGCAGACGGCGTGCGGCGGTCCCGGCGAACTCCGGCGCGGCCCCCTCGATCGCGGCGACGACGTACGCCCAGAAGCGCGTCGGCTCGTCATCGCCTTCGTCCAGTGACACCCACGCGAACCGCGCCGTGCCGGTCAGGCCCCACGCCGCGAGCGCGCTCGTCTTGCCGAATCCGGTCGGGGCCGAGACGAGGGTCAGCCGCCGCCGGCGGCCGGCCTCCAGCGCGCGCAGCACCCGACGCCGGACCGCCTGGCCGCGGCGGGGCTCGGGGATCAGCAGCTTGGTCCGCGGCGCGGCGAACTGGTCCGTGGGCATGCCGCGCCTACACCCCATCGCCCATCGCCTCGTCCTCGCCGAGCGCGAAGCCGCGCGCGTACTGCGCCGCGAACGCCGCGTCGCCGAGCGCCGCGCGCGCCTCGGACAGCTCGCGCTCGTGCATGTCGGTGACCGACGCCCACGCGGGCGCGCCGATCCGCTGGTGGACCGCCGCCGACGCGCCCGCGAGGCGGGCGGCGTCCTCCCAGCGCGCCTCGAGCGCGAACACGGCCGACAGCCCGGCGAGCGCCTCGGCGAGCGTGAAGCGATCGTCGAACTGGCGCGACAGCGAGACGCATTCGAGGAACTGCCGGCGGGCCGCGTCCGCGACGCGGCGGGCGAGCGCGAGCCACGCGTGGTCGATGAGCGGCTGGACGAGCCGGCGGTCGTCGCCGTGCCGGCGGCGCAGCTCGATCGCCTCCACGAGCCGCGCGTCGGCCTCGTCGAAGCGGCGGTGCACGAGCGCGTACCAGCCGAGCTCCGCCAACGCCGCGGCCATCCCGTACGGGTCGTCGGCGTCGCGGAAGCGCTCGAGGGCCTCCGCCGCGACGGCCTCGGCCCGCGTCCAGTCGCGCGAGCGCTCGCACGCACCTGCCAGGCACAACAGCGCGTCCGGGATCAGCGCCGGATCGCCCGCGTCGTGCGCGGCCGCCACCGCCGCCTCGCACAGGCGTGTCGCATCCGGCTCGCCGACCAGCGCCGCGCGCAGGCCGAGCGCCGCCATCGCGGCCGCCTCCGTCTGACGGTCGCCGGTCTCGCGGGCGACCGCCACAGCGGTGCCCAGGCGGTCCTCCGCCTCCGCGAAGCTCGCCTGCGAGAGCGCGAGCCGCCCGTCCCAGTAGAGCCCGACCGCCGCCGGCTCGGCTTCGAGCGCCTGCATGGCGTCGGCGAGCCACCCGCGGACCTCGTGGACGTGCGCGTCCCACGGCAGCGCACGGGCGAACGCCACCGCCACGCGCAGCGCGTCCGCGGGTGCGCCGTCGCGCAGCAGCCATTCGAACGCGAGACGGATGTTGCCGCGCTCGAGCGCGAACCGCTCGAGGCGGTCGCGCCGGTGGTCGCGGTCGGCCGCCGTCTGCTCGCAGTAGGCGAGGAACCACTGCGCGTGGCGGCGCTCGACGTCGCGCAGCTGGAGGCGTTCGGCGGCGTACTCGCGGATCGTGTCCAGCAGCGCGTACCGGGGCTGCCCGTCGGGGCCGACGCTCACCTGGACGAGCGACGCCTTGTCGAGGATCGAGCTCAGCACCGCCTGGACGCCGGTCCCCAACAGGCGGCCGGGGTTGCAGATGGCGTCGACCGCCTCCAGCGACGCGCCACCCTCGAAGACGGTCAACCGCGTCAGCAGCGTCCGCTCGCGCACGTCCAGCACGTCCCACGACCAGTCGAGCGTCGCCCGCAGCGAGCGCTGGCGGGCGGGCAGGTCCCGCGGGCCGCTGGTCAGCACCGCGAGCCGGTCGTCGAGCGCGGTCAGCAATGCGGGCAGCGACAACAGCCGGGCGCGGTCGGCGGCCAATTCGAGCGCCAGCGGCAGACGGTCGAGACGCGCGCAGATCCTGTCCACGACCTCCGGTCGCTCCATCGCGGGGTCCCAGCCGGGGCGGGCCGCGCCGACGCGCGCGACGAACAGGGCCGCGGCATCGTGCGGCGGGAGCGGCTGGACCGGGTAGACGTGCTCGGCGGTCACCCGCAGCGGCGCGCGACTCGAGACCAGCACCTTCAGGTTCGGCACCGCGGTCAGCAGGCGCCCGACCTGGCCGGCGTCGTCGACGAAGCGCTCGAAACCGTCGAGCACGAGCAGCGCCGCGGCGCCGCGGGTGGCGAGCCGCAGTTGCTCGGCCAGCTGCTCCGCGGTCGCCGCGACGACGTCCAGCGCGGCGGCCGCCTCGGCGACGAGCACGCCGGCGTCGTCGGCGCCGTCGAGGGTGACGTGGACGGCGCCGCCGGGGAAGTGCGGCACGGCGGCCTGCGCCGCCTCCTGCGCCAGCCGCGTCTTGCCGACGCCGCCGGGACCGACGAGCGTGATCAGCCGCACGCCCGGCCGCTCGAGCAGCTCACCGATCTCGGCGAGCTCCCGCCCACGGCCGATCGTAGGGTTCGCGGGGCACGGGAGCCGCACGTCAGCCAGCTCCCCGACCGTCAGCAGTTTGTGCTCCGCGCTCATCGCCGCCCCTACCGGTGTGAAGCGAGCCTAACATCGCGACGGCGGTTGGTCGAACGATGCGCCGGCCCGAAGTGACGGGCCGGCGCAGATCGTTGGCGGGATGTTCAGCGAACGGTGATGTTGACGCGGGTCTCCTCATGGGTGCGGGAGCGCTTCGTGACCGTCTCCGGTTCAGCGATCACCAGTTGGTACGTGCCCGCCGCGAGCGTGCCGGCGCGGAGGCGGATCCGTCCGTCGCCGACGCGGCCCTTGGCGACGGCGCGGCCCTCGCGCAGGAGCGTCGCCGTTCCCCGCCGGGCGGCCGGCCGAGCGCCCGTCACCTTGCGGGTCGTGCAGGTCTCACCGGTGCACAGCTCGAGGCCGAACGTCGCCCGGGTCACCGGATTGGGCACCAGCGCGCGGCTCGCCGCCGCGGCGGTCGGGACCACCGCCTTGCAATGGTCGGTGTACTCCTGATCGGTCATCGGCTTCTTGTTGGAGATGTAGCGGATCGTGGAGTCCTGGTTGGGCAGCACGTAGCCCGGGAAGGAGACGTCGATGTTCGAGACCGCGATGACGCTGATCCCGTCGGTGACATAGACGCTGCCGTTCGCGTTGGCGCTCGGCACGCGATAGGTGGTGTAGCCCTTCCACCCCGGGACGACCGTGACCTCGTTGGTGACCTCGGCGGCGGTCGACGTCGACCCCGCCTGCTTGCTGAAGGCCTCGAACTCGGCCGAGCTGTCGGCCAGGCCGATGAGGCCGAGCGAGAGCTTGAGCTTGAGCGTCTCCTGGACGCTCGTGGACTCCTCGCGCTCCTCCTCGAATCCCGTCGCCGCCTCGATGTTGGCGTTGGCGATGCCGGGATCGGTGCAGTTGTACGCGGCGTCGCCGATGATGCGCTCAGGTCCGTAGTCGCCCGTGAACTTGCCGTTGGTCACCCATTGGCAGTTCTTGATGTCGTCCCCGCAGAAGGTCGTGAGGATGTCGGCCGCTGCGCCCGGGCTGGCCTTGGAGTCGATCGTCTTGGACGGCGCGGGCTGGGCGAACGCGGCGGGCGCGGCCGCCACCGTCAGCACCGCGGCGAGCGCGGCCATCGCAATGTGCTGCTTCATGCCTTCCCCCGGCTCACGTGGTAGTGGATGAGGACGCGGTCGACCTTGCGGCGGTCGCCGCCTTCGTGGGTGAAGTGGAAGACGGTCTTGACCGCTCGCGGACCGTTCATCGAGCGCACCGAGCACGTCGACTGCGCGACGTAGCGGACGCACTTGGCGTTCGGGTACGCGGCGCGGACCTTCGCGTAACTCGAGCCGACGCCGACGCCCTTGCTCGTGACCTCGCGGCCGCGGTAGATCAGCGTGTGGGCGCGACGGTTGCCGCCGAAGACGACCGTCACCTGCGGGTACCACCAGGTCCCGCGGCGTCCCTCGCGGGCGCTGCAGGCCGGATCCATGATCCGGCAATCGACCGCTTGGGGAGACTTGAAGCGCGGCTTGCCGAGTCGCTTGGCGATCTGCGCCTCGGTCTGGCCGAGTTCGATCTCGCGGACGCCGTGACCCAGGTTCAGGCGGGCCGCGGCTGCGGCGACGGGAGCCGGCTCGGCCGGGGCGACGCTCGCCGCCTTGGCCTTCGGCGCCGCCGTGGTCGCGGTCGCCTTGAGCGCGCGGCTCGGGTTGCAGTTGTCCGCGATCTCGTCCGCGGTCATGGCGCGCGTCCGGGTCGTCACGTTGAACGCGGGCGTGAGCGCGTCGCGGCTGATGCCGCTCTGCGTCTGGCTGAAGTTGTAGATCGTGTACTTCGCGCCGCCGAACGTGACGGTGAGCGTGCCGGTGATCGCGGCTTCGGTCGGCGCCACCCACACGTCGCCGACGCTGTTGTCGGGGACGTAGATCCTGGTCGTCCGCGTCTCGGTCTTCGTCTGCCCCCAGTCGTGGTCGGCCTCGACCCCGAACGAGACCTCGTTGCCGACGATGTCGAACAACTCGAACTCCGCGCTGACGGTCAGGCCGCCGCCGACGGTCAGCGTGGCCGACTGCGCCGCCTTGTATGAGACCTCGAACCAGTTCGGCTCCGACTTGTCCTCACCGGGTTCCGTGACCCCCGCGCAGTTCAGCGACTCGCCCGCCTTGACCGCCTGGCCGTTGCGCCACGTCGCGGGTCCGTCGCCCTTGAAGCTGCAGGTCGTGCCGGGCGCGTTCGAGCAGAGCGCGTTGAGCATGTCGGCCAGGTTCGGGGCCTGCGTCGCGTCGAGAATGTAGTCGCCGCCGTTGACTCCGAAGGTGACATCGAGGTTGTACTGGTCGGCGTGCACCCAGTTGACCTCGTTGTTCGGCGTGCGCGCGACCGACGGTCCGGACGACAGCTGCACGCGCGGGTCGTAGGAGTCCTCCGGCGGCGCGACCGTGTTGTAGACCTGCGCCACAGGCCCCGTCACGTTTCCCCAGAAGTCCTCCGCGTAGGTCTGTGACAGCGCGAACGTGACGTACTCGGGCCCGTTCGCCGCGTCGACGCGGTACGTGAAATAGCCGTCGTAGTAGTCCGTGAACACCCATGCGGCGAGGCCGCCCCCGGTGATGCTGTACGGCCGCAATACGTACACGAAGAACTGGCCCGGCTTGACCGTCTGCGGGAATCCGCCGCCCTCGCCGGTGAACCCGCACGCCTGGCCGGGCTGAGCCTGGTCGCAGTTCAGCGAGGTGCGACGCACGAACGTCCACGTGTATGGCGTGAGGTTGTTGATCTGCCCCCACATGCTGCCGTTGTCGCCGACACCGCCGGTCGCCGCCGCGGGCGAGGCCGAGCCGGCCGCGGCCCAGATCACCACCACGGTCGCCGCGAGGGCGAAGCGCTTCGCCGCCCGTCTCATGGCCCCCACCCGTCAATCGGAATGCTCTTCATGGGGCGGCGATGCTGGGGTCCGGTAGTGGGGTGGGTCAACCCTTCCCAGGCCGGATCACCGGGGTGATCTCACCCCGGCAGGAGAATCACCCCGGGGTGACTCAGCGCAGCGTCGCGCCGTCGGACGCCGAGCCGACGAGGCGGCTGTAGCGGCCGAGGACGCCGGTCTTCACGCGTGGCTCGGGAGCCTCGAAGGCCGCGAGCCGCGCTGCGAGCTCCTCGTCGTCGATCGCCACGCTGAGCTCGCCGGCGTCCACATCGACCGTGACCAGCTCGCCCTCGCGCACCACCGCCAGCGGCCCGCCGCGCACCGCCTCGGGCGCCACGTGGCCGACCATCAGGCCGCGAGTGGCGCCGGAGAAGCGACCGTCGGTGACGAGCACGACGGACTCGCCCAGGCCGGAACCGACGACGGCGGCGGTGACGGCGAGCATCTCCCGCATGCCGGGGCCGCCGGACGGGCCTTCGTTGCGGATGATCAGCACGTCGCCGGGCACGATCGCGCCCGCGCCGAGCGCTTCGATGCAGTCGTCCTCGCGCTCGAAGACGCGCGCGGGACCGGTGTGGCGGCGCTGTTCGACGCCGGAGATCTTCGCCACCGCGCCGTCCGGCGCGAGGTTGCCGCGCAGGCCGCGAAGCCCGCTCGCCGTCTTGTACGGGTCATCGGCGGAGAACGTCACCGTGCCGTCGGGGGCGGGGGCTTCGGCGACCGCCTCGGCCAGCGTCCCCCCGCCGGCCACCGGTGCGGCGCCGTCGACCAGGCCCGCCCGCGCCAGCTCGCGCATCAGGACCGGGATCCCGCCGACCTCCTGCAGCTCGGTCGCGACGTACCGGCCGCCCGGCGTGAGGTTCGCGATCACGGGCGTCGTCCGCGCGCGTTCGGAGAGGTCGTCGAGGCTCAGCTCGACGCCCGCCTCGCGAGCGATCGCCAGCAGGTGCAGGATGCCGTTGGTCGACCCGCCGGACGCGGCGATGCCGGTCATCGCGTTCAGCAGCGCGCCGCGGGTGAGGAACGTCTTGGCGCCGGGCGCGCCGTCCTTGACCAATTGCACCGCGCGCTCGCCGACGTCGGCGGCGGCGCCGCGACGCGCGTCCAGCTCATCGGCCGCGACCATCGTGCTCCCCGCCACGGCCAGGCCGAGGAACTCCAGCGCCAGCCCCATCGTGTTGGCGGTGAAGTGCCCAGCGCACGTCCCCGGCCCCGGGCAGGCGCTGCGCTCCAGCACGTCGAGCTCCGCCCGCTCGAGCTTGCCCTGCCGGCGCGCGCCGACCGCCTCCCAGACCTCCTGGATCGTCGCCCGCTCGCCGCGCCAGTGCCCGGCGCGCATCGGCCCGCTGTAGATCACGTACGCCGGCTTGTCCAGCCGCGCGAGCGCCATCAGCGCCGCGGGCACGGTCTTGTCGCAGCCGACGATGCAGACCAGCGCGTCGAAGTCGTGCGCGATGTCCATCAGCTCGATCGAGTCCGCCATCAGCTCGCGCGAGACCAACGACGCCCGCATGCCCGGCGTCGCCTGCGTCTGGTTGTCGGACACCGCGATCGTGTTGAACTGCAGCGCGACCCCGCCCGCCACCGTCACGCCCTCCTCCACCGCCGCCGCGAGGTCGCGATGGTTGAGGTTGCACGGCATCGTCTGGGTCCACATCGAGGAGATCCCGACGATCGGCCCGTCGAGCCGCTCGGGATCGATCCCCATCGCGCGGAAGTGCGAGCGAGCGCCGGCGCGCTCGTCACCGTGTGCCAGCTCGGCGCGCGCCCGCTTGCGTGCCGCGGCGGTCTTCTCGGAGTCGGAGCTCATGCCCGGGACATTGACGCCCCGAGGTCGATCGTGCGGTCGAGCTTGACGGCCTCGAGCAGCTCGCGGTCGTGGGTGACGAGCAGCAGCGTGCCGTCGTAGGCGTCCAGGCCTGACTCGAGCTGCTCGATCGCGGGCAGGTCGAGGTGGTTCGTGGGCTCGTCGAGCACGAGCCAGTTCGCCCCGCTCGCCATCAGGAGCGCGAGCGATGCGCGGGTGCGCTCGCCCGGCGACAGGCTGCGCGAGTCGCGGCCGACCTCGTCGCTCTCGAGGCCGAACTTGGCCAGCAGCGAGCGGGCGTCCTGCACGGTCATCTGGCTCTGGGTGACGAACGCGTCGAGCAGCGTGCCGGCGCCGTCGAAGCCCGCCCGCGCCTGGTCGAGCGTGCCGATGCGGACGCCGGGGCCGATCCAGCGCCTTCCGCCGGCGAGCGGCAGCCGGCCGGTCAGCGCGTCGACGAGGGTCGTCTTGCCCGCGCCGTTGGGACCGACGAGCGCGACCCGTTCCCCCCACGCCAGCTCGAGGTCGAGCGGTCCGAGCACGAAGCTCCCCCGCCGCATCACCGCGTCGTCCAGCCGAACGGTGACGTCGCCGGAGCGCTCGCCGCCGCCGAAGCGCAGCTGCAGCTCCCACCGCTTCCACGGCTTCTCGACCACCTCGAGCCGCTCGATCGCCTTCTCGGACGCGCGCACCTTGCCCGCCTGCTTCTCCGAGCGCTCGGCCATGTGGCGGCGGACCGCCTTGTCGGGCTCCGAGCCCTTGGCGTTCTTGGCCTTCTTGACGCCGACGGCCGACCACTGGCGTTGCGTGTTCACGCGATCGGTCAGCCGTTCGCGCTGGGCCGTGTAGTTCTCGAAGCGGGTCTCCGCGTGGCGGGCCGCGGTCGCGCGCAGCTCGAGGTACCCCGCCCAGCCGCCGCCGTACTCGGCCGCCGTGTGGGCGATCTCGTCGATCTCGAGCACGCGCGTGACCGTCCGGGCGAGGAAGGCGCGGTCGTGGGAGACGATCACCGCACCGCCGGGGCGCTCGGCGACGAAGCGCTCCAAGCGCGCCAGACCGTCGAAGTCGAGGTCGTTGGTCGGCTCGTCGAGCAGCAGGACGTCGAAGCGGCTGAGCAGGATCGCCGCCAGCGAGGCACGGGCCGCCTGGCCGCCGGAGAGCGCGACGGTCTCGAGGTCGAGCAGCTTCGGGTCCAGCCCCAGGTCGCGCAGGACGGTCTCGGCCCGCGGGTCGAGGTCGGCGCCGCCGAGCTCCAGCCAGGCCTCGAAGGCGGACGAGTAGTCGTCGAAGGCCTCGGGGTCGGTCGCCATCCGCGCGGTGGCGTCCTGGACGCGCGCGTCGGCCGCGGCGACGCCGGTGCGGCGGGCGAGGTAGTGCTGGAGCGTCTCGCCGGGCGCGCGGTCGGGCTCCTGCGGGAGATAGCCCGCCGTGCCGGCGGTCAGCTGGACGGTGCCTTGATCGGGCTGGTCGACGCCCGCGAGCAGGCGCAGCAGCGTCGACTTGCCGGCGCCGTTGGGACCGATGACGCCGAGGACGTCACCCGGCGCGACGGTGACCGACACGCCTGCCAGGATGGTTCCGGCACCGTGGGCCTTGTGGACATCGCGCGCGATCAGCGTTCCAGCCATGGGACATGGAGCCTAGACGGCGGGCTTTGGACGAATGTCTAACTGAAGCCCACAGACTTTTGCTTGACGTGCACATCTAGCTCGTCTACCGTCGGACCAACATGGAAGCAAGGTTGGTCACCTCGCATCACGAATATCGGGTCCCCCAGGTTCGCGAGCTCGCAGCGCCCGCGATCGAGCCGCCTCCGACCGTCGCCGAGACGCGCCGCGCCCTGTCGCAGCGCGATCTCGTCGCCGCGTCGCTGCTGGCGTGCCCCGACCGCTCGGGCTTCGTGCCCAAGCGGCGGGCCGCTCACAACGGGCTTTAGGCGAACGCCACTCGCAGGGTCGCACCGGCGCTGCCGGGCGGCCAGCGGTCGTGGTCGTTGCGTCGATTGCGCATGCGCTGGATGAGCTTGGTCATGGCTCATATGGTTGCTGCACGGGCACTCGGATCCCACGGGGGAATCACCCGGAAGCGGGTGCGGCTGCCCGGTGTTCTATCCCTAGGGGCACCATGACGACGACGTTCGCCGATCTGAACCTGCGCCCGGAGCTGCTCGAGGCGCTCGCTTCGCTCGGCTACGAGGAACCCACGCCGATCCAGCGCGAAGCGATCCCGCCGCTGATCGCCGGCCGCGACCTGCTCGGGCAGGCGGCGACCGGGACGGGCAAGACCGCGGCCTTCGCGCTGCCGCTGCTGGCGCGCCTCGGGGAGGACCGCGGCCGGACGCCGGTCGCCCTCGTGCTCGTGCCCACCCGCGAGCTCGCCGTCCAGGTCTCCCAGGCCCTGCACCGCTACGGCCGCGCCATCGGCGCACGCGTGACGCCGATCTACGGCGGCCAGCCGATCACCCGCCAGCTCGGCGCGCTGTCGCGCGGGGTGGACATCGTCGTGGCCACGCCCGGCCGCGCGCTGGACCACATCGCCCGCGGCAGCCTCGATCTCGGCGCCCTGCAGACCGTCGTCCTCGACGAGGCCGACGAGATGCTCGACATGGGCTTCGCGGAGGACCTCGAGTCGATCTTCGACGCGACCCCCGACGAGCGCCAGACCGTCCTCTTCAGCGCGACGATGCCGCCGCGGATCGAGCAGATGGTGCGCTCGCGGCTGCGCGACCCCGAGCGGGTGACCATCGACCGCGCTCCCGCCGCGGAGGGCGGGGCGCTGGTCCGCCAGTCCGCGTACGTCGTCGCGCGCGCCCACAAGCCGGCCGCGCTGGGCCGCGTGCTCGACGTCGAGTCCCCGACGGCCGCGATCGTCTTCTGTCGCACCCGCGCCGAGGTCGACCAGCTCTCGGAGACGTTGAACGGCCGCGGCTACCGCGCCGAAGCGCTCCACGGCGGTATGACGCAGGACCAGCGCGACCGCGTGATGGCGCGCCTGCGCAACGAGATCTCCGACCTGATCGTCGCCACCGACGTCGCCGCCCGCGGGCTCGACATCGAGCAGCTCACCCACGTCGTCAACTACGACGTGCCGTCCGATCCCGACGCCTACACACACCGCATCGGCCGCGTCGGGCGGGCGGGCCGGGAAGGCGTCGCGATCACGCTGGCCGAGCCGCGCGAGCACCGGATGCTCAAGACGATCGAGCGGGTCACGCGCTCGAAGATCACGGTCGAGAAGCTGCCGACGGTCGCCGACCTGCGAGCCCGGCGGCTGGAGATGACGCGCTCCGCCGTCGAGGAGCTGTTGGTCGAGGGTGACCTGGAGCGCTACCGCGTGGTCCTGGACTCGCTCGCCGACGAGCACGACGTGGTCGAGATCGCGCTGGCCGCGATCAAGCTCGCGCACGAGGCCTCCGGCCAGCCCGACGACGACGAGGCCGAGATCCCCGAGGTCCGCGAGCCGCGGCCGAAGACGCCCAACGCGCGCGCCTCCCGGCGCAACATGACCCGGATCTTCATCGGCGCGGGCCGCACCGCCGGCGTGCGCCCGAAGGACCTCGTGGGCGCGATCGCGGGCGAGTCAGGCGTGAGCGGGCAGGCGATCGGCTCGATCGAGGTCTCGGACCGCTTCTCGATCGTCGAGGTCCCCGACGAGCACGCGCAGGAGATCATCGGCGCCCTGCGCGCCAGCACGATCAAGGGCAAGAAGGTGGCGGTCCGGCGTGACCGGACCGCGCCGAAGCGTCAGCGCCGGTAGTACGAGCCGCGGCACTCGAAGCGGTCGCCGATCACGTTCACGCGCACGATCGGGCCGAAGCGGCGGGTGAAGTACGCGGCGGCGTCGGGGCGGGCGGTGATCACGTCGATGTCGACGGTCTGCGAGCCCTCGTCGCCGTCGGTCTCGCTCGGGTTCACGTAGAACCCGTCGCGGCCGTAGCCGTCGAGGAAGCCGCCGCCCGAGCGGGCCTCGTCGCCGATCGTGTACGGCAGCTCGTAGAAGAGGTCGCGCTGGATCTTCGAGGCGACCGTCCGGATCTGGTCGGGGTACTTCGAGAGCGCCTTCACCCGCTCGGTGTGGTACGCCAGCCGGCGGAGGA
The DNA here is from genome assembly GCF_000423665.1 of Solirubrobacter soli DSM 22325. GTDB lineage: Bacteria > Actinomycetota > Thermoleophilia > Solirubrobacterales > Solirubrobacteraceae > Solirubrobacter > Solirubrobacter soli. The sequence continues at coordinate 38,979 of NZ_AUIK01000021.1, forward strand.
AGCGGATCACCACGATCGGCGGGTCCGGGTACTGCGCGTAGACCGCGTTCCCGCCCCAGTCCTGCCGCCAGTGCTCGACGTAGTCGTCGACCTTGGACTCGTACGTGATCTCCCGATAGCGCTCCAGCCAGGCCTGTTCCTCCGGCGTGTACGTCAGGCCGGCGTCGACCAGCGTCTGCACGAAGGCCGGATCGATGTTCATGCCGTATTGCCGGCGCTCCCGGATCGTCTGTTGAAGCGGCGTCGGCTCCGGCGGAGGCTCGGGGCATGGCGGATCGCCGGGCGACGGGCCGGTCTGGATCAGGCGCGAGCCATCGTACGCGTCGTACACCGGCCGGTTGCCGAGCGGCGCGCCGAGCTTCACCGTCGCGGTCCCGCCGGGGTCGCCGAACCCGGACGGATACACGCTGTAGCGCACGGCGACACCGACCGCCACATACCCCGCGCGCTCGGTCACCTCGATCCGCTGCGCCTTCGGCGCGTCGCTCCAACTCACGGTCAGGCTCATCCCGTCGGGCGCGATCATGTACGTGCTCGCCCGCGCGCACCCCGGCACCGTGTCCTCAGGCGTCACGCGGGTGCGGACCATCGCGCCGTAGCGGCGCTTGAAATAGCGCGAAGCGTCCTTGCGCTTGCTGACGAGCGAGACCTCGACGCGGTCCGTCCCGGTCTCCGCGTCGGTCTCGACCGCGTCGAACCCCGCCTTGTGCAGCTTCCGGTAGTCACGCTCGATCCGCCGCTGGACCCGATCGCGTTCGAGGTCGCTGTAGCGGATCCGCACCACCCGCGTGACGGCCGGGAACGTCGCCAGCCGCTCGATCGTCGCGCGCTGGCGCGCCGAGTCGTCGGTCAGGAAGACCGCGACGTAGGCCCGGCGCGGCCAGTCGTCGCGCACGTCCCACCAGCCCGAGATCTCCGGATGCTTGCGCAGGTACCGCGTGACGCCGGCGCCCGGGCTGAGCGCCTCCCGCCGCTTCAGGTACCGCTGCTCGGCGGGCGTGAACGACTCCCCGGCCGCGCGGAGCTCGAGCACGTACGCCCGGTCGCTGCGAAAGCCGTAGTGCTTGCGCTGCCGGATCTGCGTCTGGAGCTCCTTCTCGGCCTTGGCCTCGGGGCCGGGCACGGAACAGGCGAGAGCGGCGGCGACGGCGAGCGCGAGCACGCTGACTCCTGTGCCCACTGCGCCCGTCGGCTATGCCTGACGCGCAGGTTCGGGCCCGCCTCCTGGCGCAGGCCTTCGGAGATGACGTTCACCGCGAGCTTGGTGCCGTGCGCGTCAACGGCGTGGCGACGAGCGCGTGCAGGTCGTCGCGGCGCGTGACGTCGGTCACGCGATAGGCCACCTGAGCTGCGCGAGCACGTCCGCGACGCGCTCGCGGAGCTTCCGCTGCTTACGCCAGCGCGTCGATGATGAACAGCCGGACGGGCTCGTCGCCCTCGTTGCGGCCGCGGTGGCGCGGCTCCGGCGGCAGCGCGAAGGCGTCGCCTGGGCGCAGCCGCAGTTCCTCCCGCCCGTCCTCGAAGGCGTAGGTCAGCTCGCCGCTGACGATGTAGCCCGAGTGCGGCGTCTCACACCAGTCGGCACGCCCCGAGCCCGGTGAGTACTCCACCAGCGCCCAGCGCGTGCCGTCCACCTCAGCCTCTGAGTCGAACACGCCCGCGTCGTGGGACACGGGCGTGGCGAACTCGATCTTGCGCGGCTCCATGCCGCGAGGTTAGTGCGCGAGCACCGGCTCCGCCGCCGGGGCCGCGGCGATCGCCGGCACGCCGGAGCGCAGGACGATGCCGCTGACGATCGCGCCGAGGGCGAAGATCGCGGCGGACCAGTAGAACGCGGTCGTGTAGCCGTGCACGGCGGCCGCCGCGGCGGCCTGCGGGCCGTGGTCGGCGACGTAGCTGGTCACGGCGCTGCCGGCCAGGGTGGAGAGCAGCGCGGTGCCGATCGAGCCGCCGACCTGCTGGCTGGTGTTGACCATCGCCGAGGCGACGCCCGCGTCGGCGTGATCGACACCGACGGTCGCGGTGCTGAACGCCGGGGCGAACACGAGGCCGAGGCCGACGCCGAGCAGGACCAGGCCCGGGAGGATGTGGGCGGCGTAGGTCGAGTCGACCTGCAGCTGGGCGAAGAACGCCATCGCGCCCGCGGCGAACGTCATGCCGGTCATCACCAGCGGCTTGGCGCCGATGCGCGGGACCAGGCGGGTGGTGGCGGTCGTCGCCGTGGCGATGATCGCCGCCGACATCGGCAGGAACGCCAGGCCGGACTGGATCGGCGAGAAGCCGAGCGTGTTCTGCAGATAGAAGGTCAGGAACAGGAAGACGCCGAACATCCCGGCGCCCGCCAGGCCCATGGCGAGGTACGCGCCGCCGCGGCCGCGGTCGAGCACGATCCGGAGCGGGAGCAGCGGGTTCTTCGAGCGCAGCTGGATCAGCACGAACGAGACCAGCAGGACGGCGGAGGCGGCGAGCATGCCGACGGTCAGCGGGTCGCTCCAGCTCGTGGTCTCGGCGTGGGAGAAGCCGTAGACGAGCGCAAACAGGCCGGTGGTGGCGGTCAGCGTGCCGGGGATGTCGAGCTTCGGGCGGTGCGCCGGGACGACCGTGTGCAGCAGGCGGAACGCGGCGACCGCGGCCGGGATGGCGAACAGCAGGTTCACGTAGAGGCACCAGCGCCAGGAGGCGTACTCGGTCAGCAGGCCGCCGAGCAGCAGGCCGACGGCGGCGCCACCGCCCGCGATCGCGCCGAAGATGCCGAAGGCCTTCGCGCGCTCGGAGGGATCGGTGAAGGTCGTGGTCAGCAGGCCGAGCGCGGCGGGCGCGAGCAGCGCGCCGAAGAGGCCCTGGGCGGCGCGGGCGGCGACGAGGACGCCGAACGAGCCGGCAGCACCACCGATCGCGGAGGCGGCGGCGAAGCCGAGCAGCCCGGCGATGAACGTGCGCTTGCGGCCGAAGAGGTCGCCGATGCGGCCACCGAGCAGGAGCAGCGAGCCGAACGCGAGCGCGTAGGCGGTGACGATCCACTGGCGCGAGTCGTTGGAGAAGCCGAGGTCGCGCTGCGCGCTGGGGAGCGCGATGTTCACGATCGTCGCGTCGAGCACGACCATCAGCTGCGCGATGCCCAGGACCGCGAGGATGGCCCAGCGGCGGGCGTGATGTGGGTTCTGGTGAGGCATGTGGGGAGGCTTTCTGGGGAGAAGCGGAGGAGGTCTCTCTAGTTTCATCGGCCAAAGTAGCACGAACTGGAGACATTGCCTCCGCTTCCGACTACACTGCCTAACCGATGGCAACGACCGCCCGCCCACTTCGCAAAGACGCCGAGCGCAATCGGCAGCGCATCCTCACCGCCGCCGGCCAGGTCTTCGCCGAGCGCGGGCTGGGCGTGACGCTCGACGACATCGCCCGCGCGGCGGGCGTGGGCGTGGGCACCGTCTACCGTCGCTTCCCGGACAAGAGCTCGCTGATCGACGCCCTGTTCGCCCAGCGCATCGAGTCGCTCTGCGACATCGCCGAGGAGGCGCTGGAGATCCCGGACGCGTGGGAGGCGCTCGTCTTCTACTTCGAGAAGGGCTCGCAACTCCAGGCGCGCGACCGCGGCCTGAAGGAGCTGCTCTCGTGCTCCACCCACGGCGGCGAGCCCGTCGTGGAGGCCAAGGCGCGGCTGCGCGCCCTGGTCACGGCGCTGTATGACCGCGGCAAGGTGGCGCGCGTCCTGCGCGACGACGTCGAGCCGTTCGACTCGCCGCTGATCGCGATCATGCTCGGCGCGGTGATGGATCGCTCGCGCGACGTCGAGCCCGAGCTGTGGCGCCGCTACCTGGCGATCATCCTCGACGGCCTTCGCCCCGAGTCCGCGACCCCGCTCCCGATCGCGGCGCTGACGTTCGAGCAGCTCGACGCCGTGATGCAGAAGAACTAGCGCTTCTGCGCCGCGTCGGGCGACGCCTCCCAGAACTCGTCGATCTTGGTCGCGTCGTGGCGGCCGAGCTGCTTCGAGATCGCCCACATGTCGACCGGCTCGTCGCCCTCGTTTCGGTGTGAGCGCGGGGTCTTCGGCGCCACCCGCACCGCGCTCCCGGCGGACACGCGATGGATGTCGTCGCCGAGCCGGAACGTGAGCGTCCCGCGGGTGACCACGTAGATCTCCTCGATCTCGTCGTGATAGTGGCCGGTCCCCTGCTCGAAGTCCGAGTGCGGCGGAACGCGGATCAGCGTCAGCGCCACCTGCTCGGCGCCCAGGTCCGGCGTCAGCCGCCGGAACTCGCCCGGCACGTCGGTGCCCGCGTAGTGGTCTTTGACGTCGTCGGCGTCGACGATCGCGTAGTCGCTCATGCCCATTCGTGTGAGGATGTCACCGGAACGACCATGCGGGCCGTGGACGGATCGACGCTCGAGCTGCAGGACCTGCTCCTGGGGCTGGTGACGGCCGCCACGCTCGAGGACGTGTCGGCGGTGATCGCCGAGCGCGCGGCGCGCGCGACCGGCGCCCAGGGCGCCGCTGTTTGGCGGCGCGCGGGCGGTATGAGCGCCTTCGGCAGCCTCGCGACCGTGCCGCTGCCGGACCCGGACTTCGGCGACGCGTCGCGGCCGTGGCTGACGCCGGACCTGTCGGATGCCCTCCGCGGCGCGGCCAACCGGGTGTGCACGGCGACGCTCAGCGCCGGCGGGGCGATCGTCGGCGCGTTGGCGCTGGTCCACGAGCCCGGCGGGGCCGAGCCCGACGCGGCGCTGCTGCACTCGATCGCGCGACCCGCCGGCGCAGCGCTGGCCCGCGCCGCCGCGACCTCCGAGGCGCTGCACCTGGCGGCGATCGTCGAGGCGGCCGAGGACGCGATCGCCGCGCTCACCGCCGAGCGCACGATCACGTCGTGGAACCCGGCCGCCGAGCGCCTGCTCAGGATCGGCGCGGCCGAGGCGATCGGCTCCTCGTTCGACGCGCTGTTCGGCGATCCCGCGGCCGTCGCGATCGTCGCGCGCCAGCGGGCCGGGGGCGCCGCCGAGACGTTCGAGACGATCTGGACGCGCGGGGACGGCGAGACGCTGGTGCTCGGCATCACGCTCGCGCCGATCCGCGATGCCCGCGGCGAGCTCGCCGGCGTCTCGGCCACCGCGCGCGACCTGACCGCCCAGCGCGCGGCCGAGGCCCGCATCCGGCGGCTCGCCACGGTCGTCGAGGGCTCGCCGTCAGCGGTCCTGGTCGCGGCGCTGGACGGGCGCGTCATCGAGGCCAACGAGAACGCCCGCCGGGTGTTCGGCGTCGGCCCTGGCGCCCGGGTGTCCGCGCTGGCCGCGACGCAGCTGCGCGCGCGGACCGGCGAGACGGCGGTGGAGGGCCCGGTGCGCCACGAGCGCCCCGATGGCGTCACGGTCCAACTCGAGGTCCAGACGTTCCCGATCCGCGACGACGCCGGTAAGACCAGCTCCCTGGTGTCGGTCGTGCGCGACGTCTCCGAGCGCGAGCGGCTCGCCGACGACCTCCGCCTGGCGCAACGACTGGAGGCGCTCGGCCGGCTGGCGGGCGGCGTCGCGCACGACTTCAACAACCTGCTGACGATCATCTCCGGCTTCGGACGGCTCGCCCGGTTGGAGCTCGCCGACGGCCCCGCCGCCGAAGCGCTGGACGAGGCGCTCGCCGCCGCGCGGCGGGCCGAGACCCTCACCCGCCAGCTCCTGGAGTTCGCGCGCAGCCACGAGGCGACGCCGCAGCGGCTGCGGGCGGACGCGGTGGTCGAGGAGATGCTGCCGGCGTTGCGGGCGCTGGCCGGCGACACGGTGCGCGTGTCGTTCGCCGTCGAGGCGCCGCTCGCGCCGGTGCGCTGCGATCGCGGGCGGCTCGAGCAGATCGTGATGAACCTCGTCGTCAACGCCCGCAACGCGATGCCGGACGGCGGGGCGATCGCGATCGCGGTCGACGCGCCCGACGGCGAGTACGTCCGGATCGCCGTGCGCGACACCGGCCGCGGGATGGACGAGGAGACCCGGACACGGCTGTTCGAGCCGTTCTTTCACGTGCGCGGCGCCCGTACGAGCACCGGGCTCGGCCTCGCGATCGTCCACGGCGCGGTGACGCAGGCGGGCGGGCACATCACCGTCGAGTCGACGCTCGGCGCCGGTAGCCGCTTCGCCGTCCACCTCCCGGTCGACCCGGGCCCGGTCGCTCCCCCGGAGCAGTCGCCAGCGCTCGCCGCGCGCGGCGCCGCCCGGATCCTCGTCTGCGACGACGAGCGCGCTGTCGGGATGCTGGTCGAGCGGATCCTCACCGACGCCGGCTACTCCGTCGTGGCCACGTCCAGTCCGACCGAGGCGCTCGCGCTCGGCGAGGGCGACGACTCGATCGCCGCGCTCGTGACCGACGTCCTGATGCCCGAGATGACCGGCCCGGAGCTGGCACGACGGTTGTCGGAGCGCCAACCCGCCCTGCGGGTGCTGTTCATGTCCGGGTGGACGGCGTCGGTGATCGAGCGCGGCGACTGGCCCGAGCGCAGCCAGTTGCTGGACAAGCCGTTCGACGCGAGGGGGCTGCTCGCGGCCGTGGACGCGCTGCTCACCGGCCCGGCGTCCTTCTAGAGTTCGCGGCACGTGAAGGTGCGGCTGGCGTATGGAGCGGGCGGGCTCGAGGTCGAGCTGCCCCAGGAGCGGACGACCGTGGTCGAGCCGGCGTACCACGCGGGCGCGCCGGACGAGGACGAGGTGCTGCGCCGCGCGCTGCGCCGGCCGGTCGCCGGCCCGCCGCTTCGCGAGCTCGCGTCGCCTGGCGCCAAGGTCGCCATCTCGATGTGCGACGGCACCCGCGCACAGCCGCGCGACAAGATGATCCCCGCCGTGCTCGAGGAGCTCGGCGTGCCGGATTCGCAGGTCGTGATCCTGGTCGCCACCGGGACGCACCGCGGCAACTCCGACGAGGAGCTGCGGGCGATGCTCGGCGACGACATCGTCTCGCGGATCCGGGTCGTCAACCATGACGCGCGCGACAAGTCGACGCTCGCGTACCTGGGCGAGCACGGCAACGGCGTGCCGGTGTGGATCAACCGCGAGTGGGTCGAGGCCGACCTGCGCATCACCACCGGCTTCGTCGAGCCGCACTTCTTCGCCGGCTTCAGCGGCGGGCCGAAGCTCGTCACCCCCGGCCTCGCCGGCCTGGACACCGTGCTCGTGCTGCACAACGCGGCCCGGATCGGCGACCCGCGGGCGACCTGGGGCGTCGTCGACGACAACCCGGTGCACGCCGACATCCGCGCCGCATGTGGCGCTGCGCCGCCCCACTTTACGTTCGACGTCATCTTGAACCGCGAGCAGCGGGTGATCGAGGCGTTCGCCGGCTCGCTGAACGAGATGCACGCCGCGGCGTGCGACGCCGCTCGGCGGTTCGCCATGCAGGCGGTGCCCGAGCCGTTCGACGTCGTGGTCACGAGCAACTCGGGTTATCCGCTCGACCAGAACCTCTACCAGGCGGTCAAGGGCATGTCGGCGGCCGCCAAGGTCGTCAAGCCGGGCGGGCTGATCGTGTGCGCGGCCGAGTGCCGTGACGGCTTCCCGGGCCATGGCTCCTACCGGCAGCTGTTGGAATCGAGCGGCGGGCCGCGGGCGTTCCTGGCGCAGATCGCCGCGTCCGATCACGTCACGCCGGACCAGTGGCAGGTGCAGATCCAGGCGAACATCCAGGACCACGCGCGGGTCGTGATGCACACCGAGCACCTCTCCGACGCCGAGCTGCGGTCCGTTCACCTGGAGCAGACGCGCGACATCGCGGCGACCGTCGCCGCCGAGGGCTCGAGCGCGTCGGTGTGTGTGCTGCCCGAGGGTCCGCAGACGATCGCGTACGTGTCTTGACCTGGACCGACCCCGGCGCGCACGCGGTCGCGCCCGGCGTGCACCGGATCGTCTGCCCGCTTCCCAAGGACGGGCTGAAGGCGGTCAACGTCTACGTGCTGGCGGGCGACGACGAGCTCGCGCTGATCGACACCGGCTGGCGCAGCGACGCGATCATCGACGCTTTGCAGGACGGGTTCGCGGAGCTCGGCTTCGCGCTGCGCGACCTCACCGCGATCGTCGCCACCCACTCGCACTACGACCACTACGGGCTCTCCGCATATCTGCGGGAGCTGTCGGGCGCCCCCGTGTATCTGGGCTCGCGCGAGCGGGAGAATCTCGCAGCGGCGCTGGTGCGGGAGGAGTTCGAGCGCGACCGCGCGCACCGGCGCGCCCTGCTGCTGCGCCACGGCGCGCGGACGCTGGCGGACGAGCTGGCCGCGGTCCCGTTCACATTCGAATCGGTGCAGCGGCGCGGGTTCGCGTCGTGGCCGGACGTCTGGGTCGCCGACGGCGATGAGCTGCAGGTCGGCGGGCGGGTGCTGCGCGCGCGGCTCACGCCCGGCCACAGCCGCGGGCACCTGATGTTCGAGTCCGCTGACCTGCTCTTCGCGGGCGATCACGTCCTCCCCCACATCACCCCGTCGCTCGGCTTCGAGGCGTTCACCGACGGCCGCGCGCTGGAGGCGTTCCTGGCGTCATTGCGCGCGTGCCGCTCGCTGCCGGTGTCGTTGGTCCTGCCGGGGCACGGCCCGGTGTTCGAGGACCTGGCGGGGCGGGTCGACGAGCTGATCGCGCACCACGACACGCGCCTCGCCGCATGCCTGGCAGCACTCGCGGACGGCCCGCTGACGGCCCACGACGTCGCCGCGCGCCTGACGTGGACGCGGCGCGAGCGCCCGTTCGCCGACATGGACCTCTTCAACCGCATGCTCGCGACGACCGAGACGATCACCCACCTCGAGCTGCTCGCGGACCGCGGCGACGTGGCCCGCGAGCAGGACGATGACGTCGTGCGCTACGCGGCGGCCTTGACCGTGTGGTCGAAGACGAGCGCGCCATCCTCGATCCGGTAGATGCCGTACGGCGTCAGCGTGATGTCGCCGTTCTTGTCGATCGAGTACTTGCCGAACACGCCCTCGCGGTCCTTGGTGGCGAGCAGCTGCTTGGCGACCTCGGCGCGGTCTGAGCCCTTGTCGCCCGCGCGCTTGATCGCGTCGAGCAGGAGGCTCATCGACTCGTAGCCGTAGACGGCGTATCGGTCCGGGTTCTTCTCGCCGAACTTCGCCTCGTAGGCCTTCAGGAACTCCTTGCCGGCGGGCGGGTACTCCTCGGGCGCGACGCCCGGAATCGTGATCAGCACGCGCTTGGCGACGTCGGCGGGCAGGCCCCCGTCCTTGGGGTCGAAGAACCCGGACTCCCCCACGCCCTCGGGCCCGAGTAGCGGCGCGTCCGGCAGCGCGACCGCCATGTCCTTGAAGATCTGGACGGCGTTGTTGGCCGTGATGCCGCTGTAGATGAAGCACTGCGCCCCGGTCGCCTTGATCTTGGACGCGAGCGAGCGGTAGTTGGCGGCGTTCTTGTCGATGCCCTCGTCGCCCTTGATCTCGAGCCCGACCTTCTTGGCGGCGAGCTCGACGTTCTTGGCCAGGCCCGCGCCGTAGACCTCCTTGTCGTTGAGGATGTAGGCCGACGCACAGCCTTTCTCCTTCGCCAGCGCGGCGAGCGCGGCGCCCTGGTAGGTGTCCTTCGGCAGGACGCGGGCGTAGGTGCGCACGCCCGTCGGGTAGTACTTGTCCGGCTCGCCGGGGCTGGCGCCTGGGTCGTTGGACGTGATGCCGACCGCGGTGTTCCCGGGGCTGACCTGCGCGACGCCGGCCTCGTTGAGGATCGGCAGCGAGACCGCGGTCGCGCCCGAGTTGAACTCGCCGATGTAGCCGATCGTCGAATCGTCCTGGCCCGCCTTGCGGGCGTTGGACGATGTCGCGTTCGGCTCCCAGCCGGCCGCCTGCGCGGTCGAATCGTCGAGCGAGACGTACTTGATCGGGTACTTCCCGGCCTTCCCGCCCGCCTGCTCGAGCGCGAGCTTGGCGCCGTTGACCGCCGCCTCGGACTGCGCGCGGGCGGCGCCCTGCAGCGGCAGGCTCGAGTAGATCGTCAGCTGTTTGCCGGCCTGCTCGCCGCCGCTGGAGCCGCCGCCGGAGCTCGGCTCATCCGACCCGCAGGCCGCGACCGTCAGTGCGAGCGCGGCCGCAATCGCTGTCCTCTTCATCGCTCTCTCCTCCCGTTAGACGTGCGCCAGCCGCTTGGCCGCGGTGGCACCGTGTCCCGCCAACCCCTCGACGGCGCTGATCGCCACGACCGCCTCCGCGATCTCCGTGGCCGCCGCGTCGCTCTCGATCCGCTGGTAGGTCAGCGGTTTGAGGAAGCGCGCGACCGACAACCCGCCCGTGTAGCGGGCCGCGTGCGCGGTCGGCAACACGTGGTTCGTACCCGTCGCGCCCTTGTCCGAATACGCGACGGTGGCGTTCTCGCCGAGGAAGATCGAGCCGTAGTTGCGCAGCCGGTCGTGGAACCACGCGTCGTCGCCCGTGTGCACCTCGAGGTGCTCGGGCGCGAGCACGTCGGACACGAACGCGGCGGTCTCGCGGTCGGGGGCGACGACGATGGCGCCGTGGTCGCGCCAGGCCGCGCCCGCGACCTCCGCCGTGGCCAGGTCCTCGAGCTGGCGCTCGACCTCCGCCCGCACGGCACGCCCGAGATCCTCATCGGTCGTGACGAGCGCCGCGGGCGACGTCGGCCCATGCTCGGCCTGTCCGAGCAGGTCGGCGGCGACGAGCTCGGGGTTCGCGGTCGCGTCGGCGATCACGGCGATCTCCGACGGGCCGGCGAGCAGGTCGATGCCGACGCGACCGTAGAGCTGGCGCTTCGCCTCGGCGACGTAGGCGTTGCCGGCGCCGACGATCATGTCGACCGCTTCGAGCCCCGCGAGGCCGAAGGCCATCGCGGCCAATGCCTGGACGCCACCGATGGCGAAGATCCGGTCGGCGCCGCAGAGCGCGGTGCTGTAGACGAGCGAGGGGAAGATCCCGTCGCCCGAGGGGGGCGCGCAGGCGATCACGGTCTCCACGCCCGCGACCTTCGGGACGAGCACGGTCATGAAGGGGGACGCGAGCAGCGGGACGCGGCCGGCGGGCAGATACGCGCCGACGGTGCCCACGGGTACGAGGCGGTGGCCGGCGATCACGCCCGGCGCGACCTCGACCTCGAGGTCGAGCAGGGTGCCGCGCTGGGCCGTCGCGAAGGCCTCGGTGCGCTCGCGCGAGCGCCGCAGGTGGCGCTTGAGGTCCTCATCCACGTGGTCGCCCGCGCTCTCGATCTGCTCGCGGGTGAGTTCGAACGACGGCGGGTCCCAGCCGTCCAGGTCGCGCGAGTAGCGGCGCAGGGCGCTCTCGCCGCCGCGCTCGATGTCGAGCAGGATCTCGCTCACGCGCTCGGCGATCCGCGGGTCGGCTTCGACGGCGTGCGCCGCAGGGCGCTTGAGGAACAGCAGGTCCCGATGGTCGAGGAGTCGCTGATTGATCACCCCGCCATCGTCCGCCTGGATCACTTGCGGCACAATCCTTTCTTGCCGCTGTTCAACCCAGGCTGAGCCTTTGACTCTGCAGCAGCTTCGCTACTTCCTCGCCACCGCCCAGCACGGGTCGTTCGCCGGTGCGGCCGACGAGCTGCTCCTCAAGCAGCCGTCAGTGGCCGAGCAGATCCGGCGCCTGGAGGCCGAGCTGGGCGTGCCGCTGTTCGCCCGCAAGCGGCGGCGTTTGATCCTCACCGCCGCGGGCGCGGCGCTGCGGCCGTACGCCGAGCAGGCGCTCGCCACCTGCCAGGACGGCGCCGACGCGGTGCGGGCGCATCGGACGCTGCGTGGCGGCGTCGCCTCCTTCGGGCTTCCCCGCAACGCCGAGCTCTACGAGCTGACCGATCTCGCCGCCGAGATGCACGAACGGCACCCGCTGGTCGGGATGCGGCTGATCGGGCAGAACTCGGCCGAGGTCGCCGACGCGATCCGCGAGGGGACGCTGGAGGCCGGGCTCGTGGTACTCCCGGTCGACGATGACGGGCTCGAGGTCGAGCCGATCTTCAGGGACGAGGTCCTCTACGCGACGGCGGACGCTTCGCGAGCGTCGGCGCCGGTCGCCACGGGCGACCTGCTCGAGACGCCATTGGTGCTGTACGACGCCCACTACGGCAACACCGACCCGACGCGTCGCCAGCTCCACGGTCGCCTGCAGCAGCTCGGCGGGCGGCTCGCGCCGCACATCGAGGTCGAGTACCTGGCCGGTGCGCTGCGGCTCGCGGCGCTCGGGGTGGGAGACACGATCGTCGCCCAGGCCGCCGTCGACGGCGGCTTCCTTCCCTCCGGCTTGCACGTCACGCCGTTCGCGGAACCGCTGTACGACACGCTCGCGGTGGTCAAGCAGCGGTCGCTGCCGCTGTCGCCCGCCACGCGCGAGTTGCTCTCGATCGCGTTGGACCGCCTGCGGGCGTTCGAGCGTCGCCGCGCGCGCGTAGGGTACGGCGCGTGAACGCCGCGATCGAAGCCTGGGAGCCGCGGGTCAACGCGTTCACCGAGCTCTTGGAGCACGACGGTTCCGGGTTCGAGGTCGCCGTCAAGGACACGATCTGGATGGAAGGGCTGCGGGCGACACGCGGGTCGCGGGCGTTCGCGGACTTCATCGCGCCGTCGGACGCCGTCGCCGTCGCGCGACTGCGGGCTTCCGGCGCCTCGATCGTCGGCCGTACGACCAACCCGGAGCTCTGCTTTCGCGGTGTGACGACGTCGGAGCTGCACGGGGTGACGCGCAACCCCTTCGACCTCGGGCGCGTCGTCGGCGGGTCCAGCGGCGGATCGGGCGCGGCGGTGACCTACGGCGCCGTGCCGGCCGCGCTGGGGACGGACGGCGGCGGGTCGATCCGCATCCCCGCGTCGTTCTGCGGGGTCGTCGGGCACAAGCCGACGTTCGGGCTCGTTCCGGTGACCCCCGGGTTCCGCGGGTGGGAGACGTTGTCGGTGGTCGGGCCGCTGGCGCGGTCCGTGGCCGACGCGCGACGGATGCTCGACGCCATCGCCGGGCCGGACGCGAGCGACCCGGGAAGCTGGGGCGTGTGGCGCCGACCGGTACCGGAGCGGTTGCGCGTGGCGGCGAGCGTCGACCTCGGGCATCTCCCCGTCGAGCCCGCGGTGCGCGCGGCGTTCGACGCGGCGGTGGCCGAGCTGCGGGCCGCGGGGTGGGCGATCGACGACGCCGCGCCCGAGCCCATCCCCGCCGCGCGTCTGTGGAACGCGGTCGCGATCCCGGAGGGCTACGCCGCCGATCGCGCGCTGCTCGAACGGCCGGAGCTCATCGAGCCCGATACCGCACGGCTGATCGCGGCGGGCGCCGAGGTCTCCGCGGCGCAGTATCTCGACGCCCTCCAGGAGCGAGAGGACTACGTGCGGGCGTGGGCGCGCTTCTTCGACCGCTACGACGTGCTGCTGCTGCCGACGATGCAGATGACCGCGTTCTCGGTGGACCTGCTGACCCCGCCGGAGATCGACGGTGTCCCCGTCGACCCGTTCTTCGACGACTGGTGCAACCTGGTCATCCCGGCCAACCTGACCGGGTGCCCGGCGACGTCGGTGCCGTGCGGCTATGACGAGGACGGGCTCCCGATCGGCCTGCAGATCATGGGTCCGCGCGGCGGTGACGACTGGACGCTGGCGCTCGCAGAGGCGTGGGAGACGCTGTTCGCGGATCGCCGGCGCTCGCCCTGATGCGCTTCGCCGCCAACGTCTCGATGCTCTTCACCGAGCTGCCGTTCGCGGCGCGGTTCGAGGCAGCGATCGCTTCCGGGTTCGAGGGCGTCGAGTTCTGGTGGACGACTGAGCCGGTGCCGCCGGGGTTCGAGGTCGTGCTGATGAACTTCGACGGCGGCGATCTCGCCGCCGGCGAGCGGGGCATCGTGAGCGACCCGCCACGCTGGCGGGCGCACGTGCCGGAGGCCGTCGCGCTCGCGCGGTCGCTCGGTTGCCGGCGGATGAACGCGCTCGTCGGCCGCGATGACGGACGCCCGCTGGAGGCGCAGCTCGCGGGCGCGGCCGAGGAGGTGGCGTTCGCGGCGCGGGCGGCGGCGCCGATCACGGTGCTCGTCGAGGCGATCAACACCCACGACGTCCCCGGCTATCTCGTGTCGAGCACGGCCGCCGCGGCCGACTTCGTCGCGCGCGTCGGCGAGCCGAACGTCGGGATCCAGTTCGACGTCTTCCACATGACCCGCATGGGCGAGGACGTCGAGGCCGCGCTGCGCGCGCATCGCGACCTCATCGCCCACGTCCAGATCGCCGACCATCCCGGACGCGGCGAGCCCGGGACCGGGACGATCGACTTCGACGCGCTGTTCGCGCTGCTCGCCGAGCTCGGCTACGACGGGTGGGTCAGCGCGGAATGGCTGCCTACGCCGTGACCGGCGCCCACAGCGCGTCGATCTGACGCTCGGCGGACGCGAGGCTCTCCGCCGCCAGACCGCGGAGGTCGGCCATCGCCGGGTTGACCTCGGCGAGCGTGAGCTCGGCGGTGATGAAGACCTTCGGCTCGAGCCCGGTGTAGGAGAGGCCGTGCGGGAGCCAGGCCTCTGCGTGATCCCAGCCCTCGCGCGGGGTGCCGGGGCCGTAGCCGCCCCCGCGGGCGGCGAGGACGATCAGCTCGCGGTCGCCGAGCAGGCCCGCGTGCGTCTCGGGGTCGACCGACAGGCCGGGCGCGACCAGGTGGTCCACCCACGCCTTGACCGAACTGGGCGCGCCGAAGTTGTAGACGGGCAGGCCGAGCAGGATCGTGTCCGCGGCGCGGACCTCCTCGATCAGGCCGGCGCTGAGCGCGAACGAGGCAGCCTGGGCGGGGGTGCGCTGGTCCGGCGGGACCATCCGCGCGAGGCCCGTGTCGGCGTCGAAGTGCGGGACCGGATCGGCGCCGAGGTCGCGATACGTGACGGTCCCACCGGGGTGTGCGGCCTTCCAGTTGGCGGCGGCGCGGGCGGTGAGGCGACGGCTGACCGAGCGCTCGCCCTGGAGGCTCGAGTCGATGTGCAGGAGGTGGCTCATAGATCATTTGTGTAGCACAAACTGTTTGTGTGATGCTGATCGTCTGTGCGCGCGCCTAGAATTCCGCTCATCACCGAGCTCCCCGTCATCTCCCAGCCGGCGCGGCGCTCCGGCGCGCTTCTGGACCTGTTGTCGCGGCGGATGCGCGCCGCGGGCGAGACGGGGCTGACGACGGTCGGCCTGCGCCCCCGGCACCTGCTGACCATGACCGTGCTGCGCGACCGGGGCGAGAGCAGCCAGGCCGACCTCGCCGGCACGCTGCAACTCGACCGCACCAACCTCGTCGGACTGCTGAACGAGCTGGAGGCCGACGGCTTGATCGAGCGGCGCCGCTCCCCCCAGGACCGGCGCCGGCACACGGTCGTGCTGACCGATCTCGGCCGCGAGCGGCTCGCCCGCGCCGAGTTCGTCCTCGCCGCCGCCGAGGACATTGTGTTGGCGAACCTCACCGCCAAGCAGCGCGACACGCTGTACGAGCTGCTGGCCAAGGCCACCGCCGCCGGCTGTTAGTGCGCGAGCTGAACCTGATCGCCGCCGGCCGGCTCGAGTGGGTCGAACGGCCGGAGCCCGAGCTGGAGTCGCCGGCGGACGCGATCGTGCGGCCGATCGTCGTCAGCCGCTGCGACGGCGACACGCTGCCGGTCCACCGGCGCGTCTCGCGGGCGCTGCAGGCGGGGCTGAAGGCGGGTGCGATCGACCCGGCTGTCGGCCACATCTGCGGCGCCGTCCCGTTCGCCGGCCCGTTCGCGATCGGTCACGAGTGCATCGCGGAGGTCGTCGAGGTCGGCGCCGGCGTGCGCGCTGTGGATGTGGGCGACCGCGTCGTCGTTCCCTGGTCGGTCTCGTGCGGGACGTGCGAGGCGTGCCGTCGTGGCCTGACGTCCAAGTGCCGGACGACGACCGCGGGACGTACGCTCGCGGCGTACGGGTTCGGGCCCGCGTGTGGACCGTACGGCGGCATGGTCAGCGACCTGGTGCGCGTCCCGTTCGCCGACCACATGCTCGTCAAGCTCCCGGCCGGTCTCGACCCTTTGCGCGTCGCGGCGGCGTCCGACAACCTCGCCGACGCCTGGCGCACCGTCGTCCCCCACCTGTCGCGGCGGCCCGGCGCGCGCGTGCTGGTCCTCGGCGGCGGGGCGCAGTCGATCGGTCTCTATGCGGCGGGTCTGGCGGTCGCGCACGGGGCGGGCGAAGTGGCCTACGTCGACGCGGGCGGCGATCGTCGCGCGATCGCGGCGTCGCTCGGCGCCGGGACGGAAGCGCACGGCGTGTATGACATCGTCGTCGAGGCGACGAGCCGCACGCGCGGCCTACGCTCCGCGCTCCGCTCGACCGCCCCGGGCGGTATCTGCACCGCGATCGGCTACTACCTCGCCCGCAACACCGGCGTGCCGCTGATGCACATGTACGCGACCGACATCACGTTGCACCTCGGCATCTCCCACCCGCGCGCGGTGCTCCCCGAACTGCTCGCGTGGGTGCACGAGACGGGGTTTCCGGCCGAGCGCGTCACCACCCACCTCGCCGCGTTCGACGACGCGCCGACCGCGTACGCGACGCGCACCACCAAGCTCGTCCTCCACCGAACCTAAAGGGGCCTGACCCCTTTAGATTCGGGCGAGGTCACGGCCGAGGGTCGCTCCTGGCGCTTGGGCGAGGAGCGCGGCCTCGTCGGCGTCCGGGGCCATGTGGACGAGCGTCAGCCGCGCGATTTCGGCTTCGTGCGCGACTTGCGCCGCCTGCGCGGCGCTCGCGTCGCCTTCGTCGCCGACGGTCGAATACGCCTCGTGGAGGAGGTGGTCGACGCCACGGGCGAACGGGGCGGAGCCGGGGTCGTAGGCGGTGTCGGTGATCAGCGCGAGGCGGTCGCCGACGCGGAGGCCGGCGGTCGGATGCCAGTGACGTGGCTGGGCGCGGGCGCGCAGGAGGAACGGACCGAGGTCTTGGGCCTCACCCAGTTCGGCGATCGTCTTCTCCGCCGGCACGAACGGGTCGAGGATCTCCTCGCTCGCGCGGCCGTAGAGCCAGGCGCCGGGCGCCCAGATCGTCGGCACGACGGGGAGCGTGGACAGGTAGTGCAGCCCGCTGACGTGGTCGAGGTGGAAGTGCGTGAGCGCGATGTCGATGCGGGTGACCCCGTCGAGATACCCCGGCGCGCGGCGCATTCCGGAACCCGCGTCGAGCAGCAGCGCGTGTTCGCCCTCGCGCAGGAGCACGCACATCGTCTCGCGGGTCGCCGTCGGCACCCACCCGCCACAGCCGAGCAGCCAGGCGTTCACCGCCCCCAGCTTCGCACGGCCTCCGACGGCTCGATGCCCGGTGTCAGTTTTGGATCGGGCGTCAGTGGTCCCGGGGTGAGCGTGAGCGGGACCACGCCCGCCCAGACGTCGAGGTCGTAGTCCTCGTCATCGTCGACGGGCGGGCCGGAGCGGACCTTGGCCGAGGCCTCGTCGAGGTCGAACGCGAGCACGCGTGTGCCCTTGAGCTCCTGCGCCGTGGGCGGGCGGACCTCATCCCAGCGCCCCGGCACCAGCCGTTCGGTGAACGCCTCGAGCGCCGTCAGCCGCTCGTCGACGCCCTCGACCGGCCGCGCCTCGCCGAGGATGACGACCGACCGATAGTTCATCGAATGGTGGAAGGCAGAGCGGGCCAGCACCAGCCCGTCGATCAGCGTCACCGTCAAGCAGGCGGCGAGCCCGGCGCTGAGGCCGCGGACCATCCGGCTGGCCGAGGAGCCGTGGACATAGACGATGTCACCGACCCGCGCGTGCAGCGTCGGGATCACGTACGGCTGGCCGTCCACCGCGAACCCGAGGTGCGCGACGAGCGCCTCGTCGAGGATCGCGTCGATCGTCTCGCGCGAGTAGTCGGCGCGGTTCGGCACGCGGCGAACGCGGGTGCGGGTCGAGGGAGCGGCGGTCACAACATCGAAGTTACGGGTCCCTTGGTCCTCATTCCAGTGCCAATCGTGCGCGATAATCGCGGGCCAAATGGACCTCCACCTCGACCTCGGCGGCGACGGCCCCCTGCGCGCCCGCTGCGAGCACGCGCTGCGCGCGGCCGTCCGCCGCCTCCCGGCCGGCACCCGCCTCCCGCCGACCCGGGCGCTGGCGGCGGAGCTGGGGGTGTCGCGCGGCGTCGTGGTGGAGGCGTACGCGCAGCTCGCCGCCGAGGGCTACCTGCTGACGCGGCGTGGCGGCGGGACGTTCGTCGCGGCGACGCCGCAGCCGGCGAGCGGCGCGGCAGGCACGGGCGGCGCGGCAGGCGCGGGCGGCGCGGCAGGCGCGAGCGGCGCGGCGGGCGCGGGCGGCGCGGCAGGCGACGGGCGTGGCCGCGGCGCCGGCGCGGCGCGGGCGCCCAGGTTCGATCTTCGACCCGCCCTGCCCGCCCTCGACGGGGCGGTCCGGCCCGCGTGGGGGCGCGCGCTCGCGCGCGTGTTGCGGACGACGCCCGACGCTCGGCTCGGGTATCCCGACCCGCGGGGTGAGCCGGAGCTCCGCGAGGCGCTGGCCGAGTCGCTCGCGCGGCGGCGTGGGGTCCTCACGACCGCCGACGAGGTCGTTGTCACCGGTGGGCTGGGGCCGGGCCTGCCGTTCGTGTGGCGGTTGCTCGCCGCGCGTGGTGTCACACGCGTCGCGATCGAGGACCCGTGCTGGCCGCGGCTGGCGCACACGCTGTCGACCGCCGGCCTCCAAGCCGTCCCCACGCCCGTCGACGAGGAGGGCTTGCATGCGGATGCACTCGACGGTGTCGGCGCGGTGTTCGTCACGCCCGCCCATCAGTACCCGACCGGCGCGGTCCTCTCCCCCGGCCGCCGCGCCCACCTGATCGAGTGGGCGCGGGCGAACCGGGCGTTCGTCTTCGAGGACGACTACGACGCCGAGTTCCGCTACGACCGCCACCCGGTCGGCTCGCTCCAGGGCCTGGCTCCGGACGTCGTCATCTACGGCGGGTCGACGTCGAAGACGCTCGCGCCGGGGCTGCGGATCGGGTGGCTCGTGCTGCCACGGGGGATCGGCGGCGACTCGCCCGCCCCGCCGCCGGTGCTCGACCAGCTCGCGCTCGCGGACCTGATCGCCCGCGGCGACTTCGACCGCCACCTACGCGACCGCCGCCGCCTGTACCGCAGCCGCCGCGAGGCGCTCCTGCAGGCGCTCGCCAATCGCCTTCCGGACAACGCCATCACCGGCGCCGCGGCCGGCCTGCATGCCGTGCTGCACGTCCAGGACGCGCACGAGGCACAGCGCCGCGCAGCGGCGAACGGCGTCGTCCTGGACGCGATCGACGGCGCGCTGGTCGTCGGCTACGCGAACCTGCCCGAGTCGCAGGCGCCGGCCGCGGTCGAGGCGCTCAGCCGGGCGTTGCTCTAGCGCGCACGCCGCTAGCCTCCGCGATCTCCCGGAGCGTCTCCACGCCCTCGAGGCGCTCCGCGCCGGACCGGCCGAGGACGTGGGTGGTCAGCCAGGTGATGCCGAGCGCTTCGAGCTCCTGCAGCGTCTCGATCGCACGAGTGCGGTCCTTCATCCAGCCAGGACTCGGGCGCACCAAGCAGACGTCGAGCGGCGCGGTGCGGCCGGCCCCTTCGATCACCGAGCGCAGCAGCTCCATCCGCGCCGGGAGCGTGTCGAGTGACATCGCCGCGGTGTTCGTCTGGACTGAGGTGTCCTCGCCGGCCTCGAACGGCGACCAGCCGTCGAAGCTCGCGACCGCGCTCTCGATCGCGCGCCGGGTGTTCCCGCCGCGCCAGAGCGGCGGCGAACTGACCGGCCACATGACGTTGCCCTCGGCGCGGAAGCCTTCGCCCTCCCAGTCCACCCGCCCGCCGCTCCACGCCGCGCGCATCGCGGCCACGCCGGCGTCCAGAGCCGCGCCGCGGCCGCTGAACGGCATGCCCAGCGCGGCGAACTCCTCGCGCATGTAGCCCGCGCCGACCGAGGCGATCACCCGCCCGCCGGACAGGTGGTCGAGCGTGGCCACCATCCGCGCCGTCAGGAACGGGTTGCGGTACGGCACGACGATCAGGTTGAAGTGCAGCGCGAGCCTCGTCGTGGCCTGCGCGAGGTACCCGAAGAGCACGAACGGGTCCAGCGCCTGATGGCCCGCGCGGCCCGGAGCCGTATACGGGAACGGGTGGTCGGTCGCGGCGACGGCGTCCAGCCCGGCGGCCTCGACGGCCTGCGCGAGGGTAACGGTGGCGGCGGGGTCGGCGGCCTCGGCGTCGGCGTCGGGGTACGGGAGCGAGACGGAGATCCTCACGACGCTCACACGCGGAGCCGGCCCACGAGCGCGGGCACGCGTTCCACCCAGAGGATGTCGACGGCGCGCGAGGCGAAGCGGGCGGCACCGTCGACCTCGGCGTAGCGGTCGGCGTACTCGATCAGCATGCGGATGTTCTCGTGCTCGTCGCCGCGCCCACGCAGGTGGTTGGCGATGCAGTAGACGCTGCCGGCGTCTCCGTCGATCTCGTGGTTGGTGACGACGTGGAGCGTGCGCTCGTACTGGGCCATGGGCGCGAGCACGCGGCGCAGCTCGTCACGGCCGCGGAACGCCGCTCGTTCCTCGCCGCCTTCGCTGATCGTCAGCCAGCCGTCCTCCGTGAAGAGCTCGGCGAAACCGTCCAGGGCGCGCTCGTCGGCGCGGCGGGCGTAGGTGATGGCGAGTTGGCGGATGTCGGACTCACGCATTGCCCTGCCCACCACCCTACCAATCAATCAACCGGTCGGTTGTTATAGACTCACGGCGTGGCCGAACGCCTGGTCATCGAGGAGCTCGACCTCCAAGAGGAGTTCTTCGCGCGCGGCTGGACCGACGGGCTGCCGATCGTCGCCCCCACGCCAGATCGCGTGCAGGCGATGCTCGATCTCGTGCTCGCCGACGACCCCGACACGCTGATCGGCTTCCTGCCCGCCCGTGGCCGCGGCGTGACGCTCGAGAAGGCCGCGATCAACGCCGTGATGGCCGGGTGCAAGGCCGAGTGCTTCCCGGTCGTGGTCGCCGCGCTGGAGGCGATGTTCGACGACGCCTTCAACCTCCACACCGTGCTCACGAGCACCGGCGGCGCGGCGCTGTGCGCGATCGTCAGCGGGCCGATCGCGGAGGAGATCGGCATGAACGCGCGCCACAACGTCCTCGGCCAGGGCAACCGCGCGAACGCCACGATCGGGCGGGCGCTGCGGCTGGTGGCGATGAACGTGCTCGACTCCAAGCCCGGCGAGTCCGACGCCTCGTCGTTCGGACATCCCGGCAAGTTCACGCTCTGCTTCGCCGAGGACCCGCCGCCGGAGCCGTGGGAACCGCTCCGTATGGAACTCGGCTATTTCCGCGAGGACACGACGGTCACCGTGGTGCCCGTCGAAGGCCCGCACCAGCTCGCCCAGCAGCTGACCGACTCGGCCGGCGACGTGCTGCGCTCCTTCGCGACCTCGATCCGCCACCCCGCGTGGTTCTCCACCGGCAAGGGCGGCCACGGCGCGCTCGTGCTCGGCCCGGAGCACGCGGGATTCTGCGTCCGCGAAGGGTGGTCACGGGCGCGCGTGCGCGAGTACGTCTTCGAGCACGCGCGGATCGAGGCCGACGCGCTGACCGCCGCCGGCGTGCACCTCGAGACCGGTGCCCAGCACGACATGACCGTCGCCGCCGACGGCAAGATCGACACCCTGCGCTCCCCCGACGACGTGCTGCTCGTCACCGCCGGGGGCGAGGGCGCGGGCTGGTCGGCCTGGCTGCCCGCGTGGGCGCCGACGATCCACGCCTACCGCGCCACGCGCCGCGTCCGTCCCGCCGGCGAACCACTCCCCGAATGCGGACCGGACGGCTGCATCGTCCCCTGGATGCGATGAAGATCGAAGTCCTCCGCCCCGATCTCCCCGCGCCCGCGGTGGCGACGGTGTCGCTCGCGCCGCGTGTGCCGCTGCCGGAGCGTCCGGTGATCGGCGTGATCTCCAACGGCAAGCCGCTGGCGAAGGAGCTGCTGGACGCGCTCGTGGCCGAGCTGGCGGAGCGGCTGGGTCGGACCGTCGACGTCGAGGAGCTCAAGAAGCCGAGCGCGGCGTACGTGATCAGCGCCGAGGAGGCCGATGTCATGGCGGTGCGTGCGCACGTCGTGATCTCCGGCCTCGGTGACTGAGGCGCCTGCTCGTCGTGCAGTTTGCATGACGCGGTGATGATCGAGGAGCGCGGGACCCCGGCGACGGTGCTGATCACCGAGCCGTTCCAGACGGTGATCGCGTCGATGGCGGCGAAGCTCGGCGCCCCGGGCTACCACTCCCTGACGGTCCCCCACCCGATCTGGGGCAAGGACGAGGAGGAGCTGCGCGCGCTCGCGCGGTCCGTCGTCGACCGGGCGCTGGCACAGCTCGTTAAATGACGAAGGCCCCGCCGGGGAGAGCGGGGCCTTCGGAATTCAAGCCGGGTCGTTGGCGAGCGCGGTCACCACTGCGTGGTCAGGGCGGTGGTGGGGAGAGACGGCAACTCGCGGACGACGGGGAGGAGATACGCGTGGGGAGCGGAGGAGGAGATCCTTGGCGTAGTGGCTTGAACGGTCATTGTCTTCGGGTCTCTGGGGGTTCCGTGCGACAAGCGGAACTCTCTCACTCCGGACCCCCTCGGCATGTGTGGGAGGCTGGCGTCTGCGGCCTACGGGCACCGCCCGCCCGTAGTGCGGCCAGCCGTACCCCGCGTCGCCGCGCGGCGCGGGGCGTCGCCGCGCGGGGCGGGGCGGCGCGGCGCGGGGCGGGGCGGCGCGGGGCGGCGCGGCGCGGGGCGGCGCGGGGCGGGGCGGCGCGGGGCGGCGCGGCGGGGTGCGGGGCGGCGCGGCGCGGCGGGGCGCGGGGCGGCGCGGCGCGGCGCGACAAGGCGCCCGCGCGGCCGGAGCCGCGCGGGCGCGGGGCGGTCAGTGGACGCGCAGCGTGACCGGGGCGCCGAGGCGGCCGTCGGGCGAGAGCGAGCGGACCGTGATCGTGCCGCGGGTGGCGTTGGCGAACTTCGCGCGGGCGCCGCGGACGGTCAGGCGGCGGCCGTCGGCGAGCACGGCGCGGACCTCGGCCGTCTTCGCGCCCTTCCAGGTGACCACGAGCGAGGAGCCGGAGCGCTTGGCGCGCAGGGAGCGGACCTTCGCCGGCTTCTTCAGACCCGGGGCGCGGTAGTGGGCGACGACGACGCGGTCGCGCAGCGCGCCGTCCTGCTCGACGAGGGCGACGATGTCACGGCGCTCGGCGCGGCCGGCGGCCGGGGTGAACTTCAGCGTGCCGTGCGTGCCGCGGGCGACGCCGATCTCACCGGCGGCGGACGGGCCGCGCTCGATGAAGCGCACGACCTGGCCGGGACGGGTCTTCACCTTGTAGGTGAGCTTGTTGCCGCGCACGCTCGCTTTCACCGACGGCTTCTCCAGGCCCTGGGCCGAAGCGACCTTCGCGATCGGCACGGAGCCCGGGAGCGTCTCGACGCGCCACGTGCCGGCCTCCGGCTTGCCCAGCGCGACCTGGGTCAGGTTCTCGTTCGGGACCTGCATGAGGAAGGAGCCCTTGGCGCCGACCGGCTTGACGTCGGCGGGCGTCTCGATGCGCTTGCCGCTCGGGGAGATGAACGCGACCTTCGGCACGCCGCCGCGGCCGGTGACGGCGATCACGGCGCCCGGCAGACCGCCGGGGATGCGCACGCTCTGGCCGGTGGCGGCCGAGGCCGACGCGGTCAGGTTCTCGCGGTACGGGCCGAGGTCGCAGCCGGACCAGTAGAGCTTGGCCGACTTGCCCCAGGCGGCGCCGAAGCCGGGATGCCAGTCGCCGACCCAGGTGTCGATCGTCAGGCAGACGGCGACGCCCTTGCTCGAGAGCAGGCCCTCGGCGCCGAGGCAGTAGTCGATGAAGTCCAGGCACGCCTTCATGTAGGCCTCGCCGTTGAACTTCTTGCCGAGGAACTCGAGCGAGGAGTAGCCGCGCAGCGCCGCGACGCCGTCCCAGCCCCAGTTGAACTTCGAGCGCATGCCGACGTAGCCGTTGCCGTGGACCTCGAGCTCGGCGTCGGACATCGTCCAGCCGACGAGCTTGACCTTGCCGTAGGCGCGCATGACGCTCGGGCGGTCGTTGAACATCGTCATGCCGAGGCCGCCCTCGACCGAGAGCGCGGGCTTGCCGACCAGGGTCGGGCCGGCGGTGAGCGCGATGTCACCGCACAGCGCGGAGATCGGCTTGCCGTGGTCGACGACGATCGGCGGGACGTTGAACGTCTGGCCCGTGACGTCCTTGAGCAGCTTGTTGACGTTGACGGTCTCCTTGCCGATCTTCGGCACGCACTTGGAGACCGTCGGGTTGAGCTCCAGGGCGAAGGAGAGGCGCTGAAGCGCGATCGGGCCGTAGTGCGGGCCGTTGGCACCGAAGGTGGTGTTGGCGTACAGCGAGGCGAACGAGCCGTTCTTGATGCCGAGGCCGCCGCTGACATCGAGCGGCACCGGCTGCGGGAGCCGCACGCGGGCGTCGACGTTCCAGCTCGAGTTGCCGTCGTATCGGACGTTGAGCTCGCTGAGGCTGAGGCCGGGGAGCCAGCCGTGGGCGATCTTGAAGTTGAAGCCGTTGTCGGCGCCGGAGCCGATGTTGATCTTGACCGGCGTGGTGGGCGTCCCGCCGCCGAGCTTCTCCGGCAGCGCGAAGTAGAACGCGAACTGCGACTTGCCGCCGGTCAGCAGCTGCGGCGCGATCGGCATGCCGGTGATCTTCATGCCGCCCAGCGAGGGCGCCGACGACTTGAAGCCGACCAGCTTGTCGCCCGTGACCGTCCAGTCGAGCTTGCCGGTCGACGTCGTCAGCGACGTCCCCTTGATGGTGACCTTGACCTTCGCGCTGTCGGCGGTGATCTTCGTGGCGCCGCGGGTGTCGATGGCGATGATCGCCCCGTTCTGCGGGCCGACGAAGATGCCGTTGAGCGCCATCGGCCACTTCGTCGTGTACGTCGAGCCCTTCTGCTCGAAGCACATCGAGGTCGCGACGAGCTTGCCGACGGTGACGCTGGTCTTGCACGGCGCCGGGGTGGGCGTCGCCACCGCGGTCGGCACCGGCACGACGACGGTCGGCTCAGGCGACGGCGTGGCCGTGGGCGTGGCCGTCGCCGTCGGCGTCGGCGTCGGCGTGACCTGGGTGGGTGGGGACGGTGTCACGTGAATCGACTCCACGGCCTGCCGGACGATCGGTACAGCGCCCGGCCACGACGCCTTCACGACCACACGATGATCGCCCTCGGTCGTGAACCGGTGCACGACGGACTTGCCGGCGGCGTCGGGATGACCGTCGGCGTCGAAGTCCCACGTGACATCGTTGGACGTGGTCGTCGCCGTCAGGGTGACGTCGTCGAGGACGGTCGGCGCCGTCGGCGCCCAGCCGAGGCCGACGGTGTACTGCTGCTGTTGTTGCGCGGAGGCGGAGGCAGGGGCCAGCGCGACGACCGCCAGGGTGGCGAGCGCCGCACGCAGGGGGAGCGGCATGAAGTTGGGGTCTCCTTCGTGGGCGTGAGGAAGCGAGCGGAAGCCTCCCAGCGCGGACGTTCGCGCTTGGTGCGGCACCCTGGCGGATCGGCGTCGGCGCCCCGTCGGGCGTGGTGCGGTTTCCCACACCGTTCCCACCAAGCTGGAGGTTCTTGACGCGAGCACGCAGGTGGGTGATCGTCGCGCGATGCCAGAACCGCAGACGCTCGCCGAGAGCCTCGAGCAATACGAAGACGCCGTCCCGGAGGAGGAGCGTCTGGACGCGTTGCACCGGCTCTTCTACGGCTTCTACGGCCGCGTGGCGATCATCGACCGCACGACGCACGAGCTCGCGCGCTGGGCGCGCGACGACCTCGCGTTCATCGACAATCTGACGGCACCGATGGCCGAGGCGCTGCGCGACAACGCGTTGCACGTCGGCCAGGATCTGTTCGGAGCGCGGATGCGGGCGATGAGCGCGCTCAAGCTCGTCTCCGCTCGGATGGCCGAGCTGCGCGAGCCGGGCACGAACCCCGCGTTCACGCAGCGCTGGGCGCTGGCGTTCGACGAGCCGTCAGGACAGATCCGCGCGTACGACCTGTCGCAGCCCGGCGAGCATCCCGACCTGCCGTACGACCCGTTCAGCTACGACCCGGCCGCCGAGTGAGGGCGACGAGGTAACGGCACGCGCGGCGCCCGGGGTTGACGAAGACGCAGTCAGCCGGGGCGCCGAGCTGCAGGCAGTCGCCCTTCGCGAGCTCGTGGGCCGTCGCGCCCTCGACGAAGCGCAGCGTGCCCTCCAGCACCCAGAGCTGCTGGTGGGTGAAGACGTAGGCATCCGCCGGGTAGGCGACCTGCGCACCCGGCGGCAACGTCACCTCCACGAGCTCGAGCGCTCCACCCGCGGCGGGTGACACCGCGCGGCGCGTGTAGCCCGTGTCGGGGTCCGTCCACAGCGGCTGGTCGGCCGCGCGTGCGAGCCGGGACTCGGCGTGCTCGGCACGGGCGATCAGCTCGCTCAGCGTCAGGCCCAGCGCGCCCGAGAGCCGGCCGAGGAGCGCGGCGGTGGGCTGCGCCTCGGCGCGCTCGATCTTCGCGATCATCGCCCGCGAGACGCCGGACCGCTCGGCCAGCGCACTGGTCGAGAGCCCTTGGGCCTCGCGCGCCGCCAGCACCGCCGCCGCCAGCGCCTCGTCCGTCATCATAGTGGACACGGTGCGTACGATAGTCACATGTTGATCCGCTCCGCAACCCAGGCTGACGCCGACGCGTGCGCCGCGATCTACGCGCCGTACGTCACCGACACCGCGATCACCTTCGAGACCGAGGTACCGAGCGCCGACGAGATGGCCGGGCGGATCGCGACCGCCATCGCCTGGATCGTCGTCGAGGACGAGGGCCGCGTCACGGGCTACGCCTACGCGGGCCGCTTCCACCCGCGCGCGGCGTACCGCTGGGCGTGCGAGGTCAGCGTCTACCTGGAACCCGGCCGGCGCCGCACCGGCGCCGGCCGAGCTCTGTATGACGTCCTGCTCCGCGACCTCGCCGACCGGGGCTACCGGTCGGCGATCGCGGGGATGACACTGCCCAACCCCGCCAGCGAAGGCCTCCATCGGGCCCTCGGCTTCGAGCCGGTCGGCACCTACCGCAGCATCGGCTACAAGCTCGGTGCCTGGCACGACGTCCACTGGGCCCAGCGGGTCCTCGCCCAAGGCGAGGACCCACCGGCGGACCCCGGTTAGGGAGTTGTCGTGGACAGCGTGAACGTCAACGTCTTGCCGTAGTTGCCGGCACGCAGCGTCTCGTTGGCGTCGACGACCTGCTTGAACGCGACCGTGACCGCGTCCGAGCTGACCGAGCGAGGCCAGGAGAGCAACGTGACCGGGTTCGACCCGACGGGCGCGAACGCGGTGCTCGGGTTGGCCGTGTTGCTGGCCTTCACCTGGATCGGCGAGGCCAGGGCGTACGTGCCGTTGATGAGCTTGCCCGGGTTGGTCGGGTCGGGATCGGCGACCGTCAGCGCCGCGTCACCCGCGGTGCTGGTGACGACCGCGGGCACGGAGGCCGTGTACTCGCCCGCCACGCCCGGTGTCAGCGCGCCCAGCTTCGCCGGGCCACCCAGCGACAGCGCCAGCACGAGCGGCACGTCCGCGCCGACGGACTGGCCGACCTCGACCTTGCGCTGCTCGACCACGATCGTGAACGACTTGGTGTCGGTTCCGCCCTTGCCGTCGGACACCGTCACCTTCGCCGTGAACGTGCCGGGCGTCGTGTAGGTGTGCGTCGGGTTCTGGATGGTCGACGTGCCGTTGTCGCCGAAGTCCCACGCGTACGTGAGCGGGTTGTTGTCGGCGTCCGTCGCGCTCGCGGTGAACTTGATCGCGTCGCCCGCGCCGATCGTGCCCTGCGGGTCACGGGAGGCGGTGAGGACGGGTGCGGCGTTCGGGTCCACGCCGCAGTCGGCGTCGACGACCTGGCCGGCCGCCGTGTCCATGCCACCGAGCAGATGCTTCAGGAACGTCGCATCCGTGTAGGTGGCCTCGGTGTGGCCGAGGGCGGTGTAGAACATCCGGCCGCCGTCGTAGCGCTTGCACCAGGCGATCGGGTGGTCGTCATCCACGCCGTCCGTACCATCGGACTCCGTGTAGGTCGACTCGTCCATCGTCAACAGCACGTGGATCGGGGTCTGCGTGCGGGGACTGACATCGTCGCCGCCGCCGTTGACCACCGGGTTGTCGATCTTCTGGAAGTTGTACCACTCGTCGACGCGCGTCCAGCGAGCCGGGATGTCCTTCGTGGAGGCCTTGTTCGGGTCCTCGACGACGACCGTGGCGGTCGGCGTGCCGTTCGGGTGGTTGCGGAAGTACGCGCCCGTCAGGCGGCCGTACCACGGCCAGGTGTACTCGGTGTCGGTCGCCGAGTGGATGCCTGCGTAGCCCTTGCCGGAGCGGATGAAGCGCTCGAACGCGGCCTGCTGGTCGTCGCTGAGCACGTCACCCGTGGTCGAGTTGAACACCACCAGGTCGTAGCGGCCGAGGAACGCGTCGTTGAAGCGCGTCGCGTCCTCGGTCCAGTCGACCGTGAAGTTGTTCTCGCGGCCCAGCTTCGCGATCGCCACTTCGGCCTCGTCGATCGCCGAATGGCGGAACGCGGCCGTCTTGGAGAAGACGAGGACGTGGTACCGGGCGCTCGGGTCGAGCGTGGCCGGGAACACGTTGATGCCGCCGCCGTTCGGAGCGGACGCGAGCGTGCGTGTCGTCACGCCGCCGAGGCCGTCGCTGACGCGCAGGACCGGCGCGGCCGAGGCCGTGTAGGTCCTGGTCGCCGTGGCGCCCTGGGTCTCGAACGTGCCGTCGCCGTCGAGGTCCCACTCGTAGGTGACCGCCTGCCCGTCGGGGTCGGTGGCCGTCGCCGAGAAGGACACGTTGAGCGGAGCGAAGCCCTCGTTGGGGGTGGCTGTCGCGGCCGAGATCGTCGGCGCGCGGTTGGCCTGGACGACGACGCTCAGCGTCGCGGTGCCCGTGCCGCCCTTGCCGTCGCTCACGGTGACGACGACGTTGAACGTCGCGGCGGTGGCGAACGTGTGGGTCACGCTCGCGCCCGTGCCGGCCGCCGTCGAGTCGCCGAAGTTCCACGAGTAGGTGAGCGTGTCACCGTCGACATCGGCGCCCGTCGCCGTGAAGGTGATCGGGATGCCGACGCGCGTGTTGCCCGTCGGATTGCGCGTGGCGGTGACCGTCGGGTTGGAGTTGGCGCCTGCGACGTTCACCGTCACGGTGGCGTTGCCGGTGCCGCCCTTGCCGTCTGACACCGTCACCTTGGCCGTGTAGTTGCCGGCGTTCGGGTAGGTGTGCTTCGGGTTCTGCTCCGTGGAGGCCGCCGACGAGTCGCCGAAGTCCCACGAGTAGGTCAGGGTGTCGCCGTCGGCGTCCGCGCCGGTCGCCGTGAACGAGACCTCCGTGCCGGGCGCGACCGTGCCGGTCGGCGTCCGCGCCGCGGTCACCGTCGGGTTGCGGTTGCCCTGCGTGACGGTGACATTGACCGTCTGGGTGGCGCTGCCGCCCTTGCCGTCGGTGACCGTCACCTTGGCCGCGTACGTGCCGGGCGTCGCGTAGGTCTTCGTCGGGTTCTGCTGGTTGCTCGTCGTCGAGTCGCCGAAGTCCCACGCGTAGGAGAGCGTGTCGCCGTCGGCGTCGGTCGCGGCGGCGGCGAAGTTGATCGCCGTGTTGGTGTCCACGTTGCCGCTCGGCGTGCGCGTCGCGGACGTGATCACCGGGTTGGCGTTCGGGGCGTTCGTGCAGCCCGGGATCGCCGGGGCATTGGTGCCCTCGACCTGCCACCAGTCGAAGACCGCGTTGACGGTCGTCGTGGCGGCGTTGGACAGCGCGAAGAAGCCGATCCGGGGGTTCGCCGGCAGCGCCGTCGAGGACTGGCCGGCCTGCGTCCAGGTGGTCCCGTCGGCCGAGTACTGGCCGATCAGCGTCGTGCCGTCATAGACGATCCGCAGCCACATGTTCGGGTCCTGCGCGGCCGGCAGGTTGGTCGTGTGGTCGGCGCTCTGGTTGCGGGCGGTCGCGGCGACCTCCTGGATGAACTCGACGAACTCCGTCTTGGTCGTCGCCCCCGCCGTGTTGGTCGAGGTGCGGTCGAGCTTGATGTAGTTGTCGTCGTCGCCGTAGACGATGAGGCCGCCCTGCTGATACTGGGCGGTGCCCTTGTGGTTGAGCTTGGTGGTGATCGTCCACGCGCCGGAGGGCGCCGGACGCGTCACGATGTTCTTGGCCGTGTTGGTCGTCTGGTAGAGATCGCCGGCCTGGGTCGGGATCGTCACCGCGCCGTTGGAGACAGTCAGGGTGGCATCGCGGCGGAGCACGCTCCACGCGGCGCCGAGCTCGTTCCCGTTGAAGTCGTCGCGGTAGACGCCCGGCGTGCAGGTCGCGCCGTAGACGGTCGTCAGGACCGTCGCCGAGGCGCTGCCGCCCTTGCCGTCGGAGACCGTGACCTTGACGCTGTACGCGCCCGCCGTCGCGAACGTGTGCGAGACGGTCGCGCCCGTGCCGGTCTGGCCGTCGCCGAAGTCCCACGCGTACGTGAGCGGGTCGCTGTCGGCGTCGGCGCCGACCGCCGTGTAGGCGAAGCTGGTGTTGACGTTGCCGTCGCCGCTCGGCGTGCGCGAGGCGGTGACCGTCGGGGCGGTGTTGGCGGCGGTCACCGTGACCGGGACGGTCGCCTCGCCGGTGCCACCCTTGCCGTCGGACACCGTCACCTTCGCGGTGAACGAGCCGGCCGCGGCGTACGTGTGCGACGGGTTCTGCGTCGTCGACGTCGCCGTCGAGTCGCCGAAGTCCCACGTGTACGTCAGCGTGTCACCGTCGGCGTCGGTGCCGGTCGCGGTGAACGCGACGGCGGTGCCGGTCGGGACGCTGCCCGTGGGCGTGCGCGCGGCCGTGACCGTGGGCGCGCGGTTGGGCTGGGTGATCGTGACGCTGTTGGTCGCCGTGCCCGTGCCGCCCTTGCCGTCGGACACCGTGACCTTGACCGAGTAGGTGCCGGCCGAATCGAAGGTGTGGTTGGGGTTCTGCTGGGTGGAGGTCTGGCTGTCCCCGAAGTCCCAGGCGTAGGTGAGCGGGTCGCCGTCGGCGTCCGCGCCCGTCGCGGTGAACGCGATCGAGGTGCCGCGCGGGACGTCGCCGGAGGGTGTGCGCCCGATCGTGACGGTCGGGTTGGTGTTCGACGCCGCGGCGACGATGACACTGCCGAGCATGTTGGGATGCACGTTGCAGTAGAAGTTGTAGGTCCCGGCGGCGGCGAACGTGCACTCACCGGCCCAGCCGGGCGGCTCGCCGAACGCCGGCAGTGGCGGCGCCGCCATGATCGGGATGCCCGGGGAGGCCACGGTCTGCGTGCAGCTCGCCGGCTGCGGGCCGGGTTGGTTGAAGACCACGTTGTGGGCGCTGTTGCCCGTGGGATAGCTGAACGTGACCTTCTCGCCCGGCGAGATCGTCACGCTGTTCTTCTGCGGGTTGGACTGCGACGCGTCCATGAACAACGAGCCGAAGTTCTCGTCGTCGGCCGCCTTGATCGCGCCCGGTGCCGCCGATGCGACGGCGGGCACCACGAGCGCCAACAGCGCGAGGCCGCTCGCCAGCCATGGCCCGCGCCTCCTCTTCAGTCCCAACACGGGAACCTCCTCCTCAGTCCCAACACGACATGACCCTCCATCAAAGATCTCGATATGGACGCGCCGGGGCGGCCCTGCGGCCGCCCCGGCGTCAACGGCTGTGCTCTACGGCGTGACCGTCGCGAGCGTGAACGTGAGCGTCTTGCTGTACCGCCCTGCCCTCAGGGCATCCGTGGCGCTGACGTGCTGCTTGAAGTCCAGCGCGACCGCGGCGTCGTTGAGCGCGCGCGGATAGCTGAGGAGCAGCGTCGGGCTCGCACTCGAACCGACGTTGGCGAACGTGCCGCCGCCGGTGCCGATCGTGCTGGTCGCCTTGACCTGGAGCCGAGACGTCAACGCGTAGTCGCCGTTGGTCAGGAACCCGGTGGCGGTGGCCGACGCGTCGGCGACCGTCAGGGTCGCATCACCGCTGGTGGCGATCGCGCGAGCGGTCGTCGAGGCGGTGTAGTCCTTGTCGACCGCCGGGGTGAACGCGCCGAACGTGGCCGGAGACCCGAGCGTCAGCGACATCACGAGCGGAACGCTCGCGCTGACATCCTGGGACGAGTTGGTGAACAGCGGCTGCGGCACGTCGGCCGCGACCACGGTCTTCGAAGCGGAGTCGCCGTCCGCGTAGTTGACCGTCAGCGTCGCCGTCTTGGACCCGGCGGTGTCATAGGTATGCGACACCGTCGCGTTCTGCGTCGTCACCTTCGGTGAGCCGTCGCCGAAGTCCCACGTGTAGGAGACGCCGCCGGACTTGCCGATGTTGAACTGCACGACGCTGCTCGTGGTGGGCACGATCGCCTTCGGGTCGGGACCCGGGGTGTCCGGGCCGCCGGTGTAGGCGAAGCGCCAGATGCCCATGTTGCTGTTGGTGAAGACGTAGTAGCCGCCGCCATAGGAGCCGACGTAGAGCGCACCGTCGGACCCGAAGTCCATGAACACGGGGCGCGCACCGCCGATCAGCTGGGTGGTGACGATGCCGTACAGCGAGTCGACCGCCACCGGCTGGCCGCCCTTGAACTGCGTCGCCGGGTCCATCAGGAGGGCGTGACGCGTCGCGTTGGTGTTCGCGAAGTCGATCATGAACCAGCGCCCGTCCCAGTAGGAGGGCCAGGCGTCAGGCTTGTCACCCGCCGGCTTGCGGTAGATGCCACCGTCGATCGGGGCCTGGCTCCCGCCGATGATCCACGGGCAGGCGCGGAACGTGTCCGGGGCCGGCGTCGTGTTCAGCGGCGAGTAGAGGCCGATGCCGTTGGCGTTCTTGTTGTAGCCGTAGCAGCCGCCCTGCGGGCCGTACCAGATGTTCACCGGCTTGGGCGCGGGGATCGTCGTCAGGCCGGTGTTGTACGGCGAGTCGTTGAGGACGTCGCCGCGGCAGTCGAAGTAGCCGCCGGTCTGGCCGTCGGCGCCGCCGCCGACCGTACCGGGCGTGCCCAGCGGGGCCGGGTTGCCGCCGTTCAGGCTCGCCGTCTTCGCGCGGTAGCTCCAGCGGTTGCCGCCCTGGCAGAAGGGCCAGCCCCAGTTGCCCGAGGAGTTCATCATCGTCGCGTTCTCGGTCTTGGCCGGGCCCCACTGGCCGTTCTCGGAGCCCTGGTCGGGACCGATCCACGCCGTGGTGATCGCGTCGGTCTTCTTGTCGATGTGGATCGTGTAGTTCGACCGCACGCCCATCGCGAAGATCTCCGGCTTGGCCTTGCCGTCCTTGACGGGCTGGCTGTCCGGAGCGAACAGGTTCGGCCCGTTGGGCGCCGAGGCGTCCGGGATCGTGTACGTCGAGCCGATGCCCGGCGTGTCACCCGGGTTCGCGAGCGGCTTGATCCGGATGATCTTGCCCTCGTAGACGTTCGTGTTGCCCGAGGTGCCGCGCGCGTCGCCGTAGGAGATCAGTGGGCCGGTGTCCGGGGGCCGCTGGTCGGCCGGGACGTCACCGCAGTGCGTGGTGGCAGCAGCCCCGGGGCAGGGCAGCGTGAAGTGCCCGTCCGGGTTGACGTAGCCGCCGTTGTTGTTGTTGGACTGGTTGTTGGCGCCGTTGGCCGACGTGCCGTTGGGCGTCGAGTCGCCGTTGGTGACGTAGAGGTTGCCCTTGGAGTCGAAGGCCATGCCCGCGCCGTTGTGGCAGCAGCTGTAGACCTGCGACATGTACGAGAAGATCACCTTCTCCGAACCGGGGACGAGTGTCTTGGTCGCATCGTCGTAGGTGAAGCGGCTGATCCGCTTCTCGCCCATGTACGTGCGGCGGTCGAAGCCCTTGCCGAGCTTCGGGTTGGTGTCCTTGCCCTGCTCGCCGCCGAAGTACGGGTAGTACTGGATGTAGATGTAGGGACGGCCCTTGGTGAAGTCGGGGTCGAGGACCATGCCGACCATGCCGGCCTCGGAGACCGACGTCTGCCCGTACTCGGCCCCGTTGCCCTTGGCGCCGAACACCGACAGGCTCGCGACCATCGTGATCTTCGCCGGGTTCTGGCTGTTCGGCCCGTCGACGCGGGGGTCCCAGACGTGGATCGTGCCGCAGCCGAGGCCGACGTTGGGCTGATCCCAGTCGGCGACCTGTGCCTGGGTGGCGCTGCAGATCGCGCGACCGCCGTAGAACACGCGGCCGTCGTCGGCCAGGGCCGACTTCGTCATCTCGCCGTAGTACTGGTTGCCCTGGGCATTGGTCTGGATCGGCGTCAGCCGCGTCGCGGAGTAGTTGGAGTTAATCCCGGCCTTGCAGCCGCCGCGGACCATGCCGGCCGCCCACTGGATGGCGCCGAGCAGGTGCTTCTTGATGTCGGCGGTCGCGAGGCTGGCGGCCGAGCTGCCGAGCTCGGTGTAGAACGAGCGGCCCTGCTGGATGTCGCGGCACCAGGAGGCCGGGCGCTCGAGCTGCGGCTGAATCGTCGCGGTCCCGCCGGTGAAGCGGCTGACGGCGTCGTTCGGGACCGACGTGCCGTCCGGCAGCGCGTTGCCGCGGACGCGGGCGACCGTGTGCACGGTGCCGGTCGGGTTCGTCGCCCACGTGTACCAGGTCTCGGTCTGCGCCTTGTCGAGCAGCGGCAGCGCGCGCGTCGACGGGTGCACGCGGTCGAGGAACTCGACGTCGGCGGCGCTCGAGGTGCCCGTGCCGGTGATGCGCGTGCCGGTCAGGCCGGTCAGCGTGTTGAAGAAGGCCGCGCCGCCCTGTTCGAGCAGCGCGGTCTCCCCCATACCGACGAAGCCGCCGCCGTTCTGGACGTAATCCTGCAGGGCGGTCTCGCCGGCCGCGTCGAGTGCGTCGCCCGAGGAGTGAACGAACACGACGGCGCGGTACTTGGCCAGGTTGGCGGCGTTGATGTCCGCCTTGTCGGCAGTGTTGTCGACGCTGAAGTCGTTGGCGGCACCGAGCGCCTTGATCGTGGTGACCGTGTCGGCGCTGGCCGCGTTGGGTGTCCCACCGGTGCCGGTGAAGACCAGGACCTTCCCCGCGTCCGCGAGCGCGGGCGCTGTACTCAGCGCGAAGACGGCGAGCAGAGCGCCCAAGAACACGCAAACGGACCGCATCATGCGGCCCGGTGGCGTCTCCGTCGTTGTCTGAGCATGCGGCGGCCGTGCCGCCAAGGACAGCTGCATCCGTTCCCTCCTCCGAAGTACGCGACGGTCCGCCCTGAGCCCCTGGAATCCCTCTCTGACCAACCCGGCTCGGACGGCCTTAGTGACGCTACACCGAGTTCGGTGCCTCTGTCAACGAATTCCTTTCAATTCATTGCAAGGCCTTGCGAAGGATCTTTCAGGGTTGATGACAAGTTCGTTGATTCACCCGACATATATTCCCGGAAACGCCGCAAGACACGAATAAGCAGGGGTGGCATCGAATCGGGTCATCCGATGACTGGATGAAGGGGTTTGATGAGAACCCGAAGGCTTTTGTCGTCGAAGCGACTCGGTTGCGTCAACGCGCCAAATGCGAGACGCTTGCGTCCTCCCCACGATCACCTCGCAGGAGTTCTTCCCATGAGCCCCACCCTGCAGGACGCCGGCGCGCTGCGCGACGAGATACGCGCGACGTACCGGGACGTCGCCCGCGACCCCGACGGCGAGTTCCACTTCGAGACCGGACGCCCGCTCGCCGAGCGGCTCGGCTACCCGGCCGAGTGGCTGGACGCTGTCCGGCCTGAACGGCTGGCGCGCTTCGCCGGCGTCGGGCACTTCCTCGACCTTGCGGAGATCGAACCGCGCGCGAAGGTCCTCGACCTCGGGTCGGGCTCGGGCACCGATGCCTGCATCGCCGCCCACCTCACCGGGCCCGCGGGGTCGGTGATCGGCGTCGACATGACCGACGCCCAACTCGCGACCGCCCGCCGCGACGCGCCCGCGAACGTCGAGTTCGTCGAGGGCCTGATCGAGGCGCCGCCGGTGGACAGCGAGAGCGTCGACGTGGTCATCGCCAACGGCGCGATCAACCTCGCTCCCGACAAGCAGGCCGTGTTCGACGCGGCCGCCTGGGCGCTGCGGCCGGGCGGCCGGCTCGCCTTCGCGGTCGTCGTCTGCGAGCTGCAACTGCCCGAACGCACCCGCAGCAACAAGGAGCTGTGGTCGGCGTGCATCGCCGGCGCCGTGCCGCTCGCCCACTGCCTGCAGGCGGTCGAGGCGTCCGGCCTGCACAAGCAGACCGTGCGCACCAACACCGGGTACCGCTTCCACTCCCCGCGCGCGCAGGCGACCGCCGAGCGCTACGGGGTGACGAGCGTGTCGGTGCTGGCGGTGAAGCCCTAACCGAGCAGTGCGCGGGTCTCGGCCGGCGTGGCGACACGGCGGCCGGACGCGGCGATCAGCGCGGCGGCTTCACGGACGAGCTCGACGTTGGACGGCGAGCGCGGGCCGGCATAGTCCTCGAGCCCGACGCGCACGTGGCCGCCACGCGCCAGCGCGAGCGCCGCCAGGCCGCAACCGACCACGTCCCCGCCGAGGACCGCGACGAGCCATTGCCTTCCGGCACCGTCGAGCATCGCCAGGTAGGCGTCGAGGCTCGGCTCCGTCGGCGGAAGCCCGAACGGCAGCGCCTCGCCGCCGAAGTAGAGCTTGATGATCGCGCCCGCCGGGAGCGGCAGCGCGAGCGCCGCGCGGAGGAAGCTCGGGTCGAAGATCGAGACGGATGCCGTGAGACCGAGCGCGGCGCACCGGGCCACCGCGAACCGGGCGTCCGGGAGCGTGTTCACATAGACGCGGTCGCCGAGGTTGACCGAGCCCGGGTCGATCAGCCCGACCCGCAACAGCCCCGCGCGGGCGAGTGCCTCTTGATGGGCCCAACGCGTCTCGATCGCGATCCCCGGCCCGCCGCTCGCCTGCGTCGTGTAGAGCTGGACGTCCGGGTGTGCGGCGAGGATCGGACGCCACGCCTCAGCGTACGGCTCTGACGCGTGGACCCCGTCGTCCACCCACATCGGCTCGTCGTTGTGGTTGTGGACGATCGAAGCGCCCGCCGCGATGCACGCCAGCGCGTCCGCCGTGATCTCGGCCGGCGTTCGCGGGGCGTGTGGCGTCACCCCGTTGAGCGCGACCTCGATGATCGCGCTCATGACAGCGGCAGCGCGGCGCTGACGACGGTCCCGCGGCCCGGCGGGCTCACCACCGACAGGGTTCCGCCCGCGGCCTCGGCGCGGTCGCGCAGGCCGGTGATGCCGCTGCCGCGTGAGGCGTCGGCGCCGCCGCGGCCGTCGTCGGTGATCTCGCAGCGCAGGACGTCGCGGTGGCGGAAGACGGTCACCCGCGCCTCGTCCGCCCTGGCGTGCTTGGCGACGTTGGTCAAGGCCTCGGAGACGATGTAGTAGAGCGTCGCCTCGAGGTGGTCGGGCAGGCGCTCGGGGAGGATGTCGAGGACGACGGCGACCGGGAGGCGGCTGGCGAGGACCTCGAGCGCGCGGCCGAGGCCGTGCTCGCCGAGGATCGCCGGATGAAGGCCGCGGGCGATCTCGCGCAGTTCCTCCAACCCCGCGCCGAGCTCGTGCAGCGCCTCGTCGAGCAACCGGGCCGTGATATCCGGCTTGGCCTCCAACTGCGAACGGGCGACGCGCAGCTTGACGGCGACGCTGACCAGGTGCTGCTGCGCGCCGTCGTGGAGGTTGCGCTCGAGGCGCCGGCGCTGCTCGTCGCCCGCCTCGACCAGGCGGGCGCGGCTCGCGATCAGGTCGGCCCGCGCCTGCGCGCTGGCCACCGCCAGGGAGACGAGCTCACAGAACGCGCCGAGCCGGTCCTCGGTGTCCTCGGGCAGCGGGTCCTCGCTGGTGATCGCGACGGCGCCCCAGAGCGCGCCGGCGACGACGATCGGCGCCGCGGCGGAGGAGCGGTAGCCGACGCGGAAGATCGCCTCGGCGATCTCCGACTCGTCGCGCACGCCGCCCCAGTCGTCGATGCGGGCGGGCGAGCCGGTGCGCAGCACGCGGCCGATCGCGGAGCTCTCCTTGGCCTCGAGCACCTCGCCGATGCTGAGCACGTCGACGCTGTCGCGGTTGTGGCGGCCGACGATCGTCGCGCGCCCGTCACCCCCGTAGCGGAAGACCG
Source organism: Solirubrobacter soli DSM 22325 (assembly GCF_000423665.1). Taxonomy (GTDB): domain Bacteria; phylum Actinomycetota; class Thermoleophilia; order Solirubrobacterales; family Solirubrobacteraceae; genus Solirubrobacter; species Solirubrobacter soli. The sequence goes on from NZ_AUIK01000021.1 coordinate 77,052, forward strand.
CGGACGAGTTGACCTGCAGGACGCGCGCGCACTCCTCGCTCACCGCCATGAACACGCGGTCGGGGCTGACCTCGGCGGCGACCAGCGTGGCGACCCGCCGCAGCGCCCGCTGTTCGGACGCGAGCCGCGAGATCTGCGCGAGCTTGGCCTCCGGGTCGCCCTGCAGCGCGCGGTCCTCCTCCTCGCGCAGCGACTCGCGGTCGGTCAGGTCGATGCCGGTCGTGACGAGCGCGACGGGCTCGCCGTCGTCGCCGGTCATCGGCCGGTTCGACCAGGCGATCAGGCGCCTCCCACCGGACTTCGTCGCCCAGTGGCCGACCTGCGGGCTCGGCGAGCCGGTGTTGAAGACGTAGGTCAGGAAGTCGCCGAACGCCTCGCGCTCCTCGGGCGGGATCACGAAGTCGCGCGCGTCCTTGCCGAGCACCTCGTCGCGGGCGTAGCCGGTCGCGCGCACGCACGCGTCGTTGAAGAGCACGATCCGCGCGTTGCGGTCGTACACGCACACGAGGGACTGCGTGGTCTCCGTGAGGATTGCGGCGAACGACTCGCCGAGGATGAAGTCGTCCATGCTCGCTATCGGCGAGCACCATACCCCCTGCTCAGGAGCTTTGGAGTTCCTCGCTGAGCTTGGCGATCGCGAACCCCCAGCCGTCGGCGACCTTCACGCGCGGCGGGAGCGAGATCTCGTCGGGATTCGTGACCACGTCCAGCAGCACGGGGCCGGGGTGCGCAAGCGCCGCCCGCACGGCGTCGGAGAGCTCATCCGGGCCCTCGACACGCACGCCGTGCAGGCCGAGCGCCCGTCCGACCGCCGCGAGGTCGGGGTTGGCCAGCATGGTGCCGAACTCCGGCAGTCCGCCCTGCTCCTGTTCGAGCTTGACCATGCCCAGGCGCCCGTTGTCGAAGACCACGAACTTCACGGGCAGGTCGTGGCTGACGGCGGTGATCAGGTCGCCGAGCAGCATCGTCAACCCGCCGTCGCCGCAGAAGGCGATCACCTGCCGCCGCCGGTCCAGCGCCTGCGCGCCGAGGGCCTGCGGCAGCGCGTTGGCCATCGAGCCGAGGTTGTAGGAGCCGATCAGCCGCCGTGTGCCGGTGAACTCGACGAAGCGGGAGAGCCAGACCGTGGACATCCCCGTGTCGCTGGTGAAGATCGCGTCCGCGGCGGCGTGCGTGTTGACGGCGGCGGCCAGCGCCTCCGGGCGGATGCGCTGGTCCGGGTTGTCGAACTTCGCGCGCAGCTTGGGCACGATGCCTGAGTCCTCGTAGCCCGGGTCGGCGAGCTTGCGCTGGTCGTCGCGCCACGACGCGTAGCGGCCGGTGGCGTCGTCGAGGTGGGTGCGGTCGGGCTTCGCGCGGACGCGGTCCAGCAGCGCGGCGGCCGTGAGGGCGGCGTCGCCGACGATGCCGACGTCGACCCGCGTCCGCCGGCCGATGTGCGAGCCCACGACGTCGACCTGCACGACGACCTTGTCCTGCGGATACCAGTCCGTATACGGAAAGTCCGTCCCGAGCATCAGCAGCAGGTCGCAGCCGTCGAACGCGTGCCGCGCCGCGGGGTTGCCGATCAGACCGGTCTGCCCGACCTGGTAGGTGTTCTCGCGCTCCAGCCCTTCCTTGGCCTTGAGTGTCAGGACGATCGGCGCCGACAGCTTCTCGGCGAGCGCGAGCACCTCGGCGCGGGCGTCGCGCGCGCCGATCCCGGCCAGCAACGTGACCTTGTCGGCGCCGTCGATGGCGGCGGCTGCCTCGTGCAGGGCGTGCGGGTCGGGGAGGATCTTCGCCGGCGGGGCGATGAAGCGCGCCTCGGGCGTGCCCTTCGGGAGGTCTTTGTCGCCGAGGTCGCCGGGCAGCGTGAGCACCGCGACGCCGCGCTGCGTGAGCGCGCCCTGGACCGCTCGCTCGAGCAGGTTCGGGAGCTGCTCCGGGCTCGTGATCGTGTGGCGGACGACGGCGACGTCGGCGAACAGCGCGTCGTTGTCGACCTCCTGGAAGAAGTCCGTCCCGAGCTCCGCCAACGGCACCTGACCGCACAGCGCCAGCACCGGCGCGTGCGACTTCTTGGCGTCGTAGAGGCCGTTGAGCAGGTGGATCGAGCCGGGGCCGACCGTGCCCATGCAGACCGCGAGCGTCCCGGTGAGCTGCGCCTGCGCGGACGCGGCGAACGCGCCCGCCTCCTCGTGACGCACGCCGAGCCAGTCGATGCCGTCGTGCCGGCGGATCGCGTCGGTGATCGGGTTCAGCGCGTCGCCCACGACGCCCCACACGGTCGTGACGCCCTGGCGCGCGAGCGCGGCGACGATGTGCTCGGCGACGGTCATGCGAACGTCTCCGCGCTCGCCGCTTGCCAGTCGGCGGCCCAGCTCTCACGCGGGTCGCCGCTCGCCAGCTCTCCCGGCTCGAGCCACTCGTAGAGGTCGCCGTAGCTCTTCGTGGTGTGCTCGTCGACGCGGCGCATCAGGTGCCCCGGGCCGAGCTTCGCCGGCCGATCGATCCCCATCGACGCCATGATCCGCACCGCCTCCTCGACCGCCGCCTGCTGGTAGCGGGTCACCCGTTGGGTCTTGTCTGGAACGTCGAGTGCCCGCGCGCGCTTCGGATCCTGCGTCGCGACGCCGACCGGGCACGTGTTCAGGTGGCATTCCTGCGACTGGATGCAGCCGAGCGCCATCATCATCGCCCGCGCCGCGTTGGTGTAGTCCGCGCCCTGCGCGAGGCGCTTGACGATGTCGCTGCCCGTCGCGACCTTCCCGCTCGCGCCGATTCTGATGCTGTCGCGCAGCCCCGCGCCGACGAGTGCGTTGTGCACGGTCATCAGCCCTTCGGTGAGCGGCATGCCGACGTGGTCGGCGTACTCCATCGGGGCCGCGCCGGTCCCGCCTTCGGCGCCGTCGACGATGATGAAGTCCGGGGCGGTGCCCTCGGCCAGCATCGCCTTGCAGATCGCCAGCAGCTCGCGGCGGCTGCCGACGCAGAGCTTGAAGCCCGCGGGCTTGCCGCCGGCCAGCTCGCGCATGTGGGCGATGAAGCGGACGAGCTCGCGCGGCGTGTGGAAGGCCGTGTGCGCGGCCGGACTGACACACGGCTCGCCCTGTGGGACGTCGCGCGCCTCGGCGATCTCCTTCGTCACCTTCGCGCCCGGCAGCTGTCCGCCGATGCCGGGCTTGGCTCCCTGGCTGAGCTTGAGCGAGACGAGCTTGACGTGCTCGTGGGCGGCCTTGTCCTGGAACTCGTGGGCGTCGAAGCCGCCGTCGTGGGTGCGGGCGCCGAAGTAGCCGCTGCCCAGCTCCCAGATCACATCGCCGCCCTGGAGGTGATGGTCGGTGAGGCCGCCCTCCCCGGTGTCGTGGGCGAAGCCGCCCGCCTTGGCGCCGCGGTTGAGCGCGGTGAGCGCCGCCTTGGAGAGGGCGCCGAAGCTCATCGCCGAGACGTTGAGCAGCGCCATCTCGTACGGCTGCGCGCAGTCCGGGCCGCCGATCCGGACCCGCGGCGGGTCCTTCGGTGGGTCGAGCGGCGCGATCGAGTGCACGAGCCACTCGTAGCCCGGCGCGGTGACGTCGAGCTCGGTGCCGAAGGCCTGCTCGTCCTTGGCGCCCTTCGCGCGCTCATAGATCGACGTGCGCGTGTCGCGGTCGAACGGCCGCCCGTCGGTGTCGCGCTCGATGAAGTACTGCTGGAGCTCGGGCCGCAGGGCCTCCATCGCGAACCGGGCGTGCCCGAGCAGCGGGTAGTTGCGCAGGATGCTGTGCTTGCGCTGGACGAGGTCGTGGATCCCGACCGCGACGATCAGGGCGAGGATCGCCGCGACGATCCACCAGCCGAGGATGAGCGCGCCGGCGAATGCGAGGACGGCAAGGGCGAACGGGAGGAAGCGGGACACACCCCGGCCCTACCCAGTGCGTATGAGAGAACCCCGTTAAGGCCCGGTTATCGGACGGCTGCGAGCAGGCCGCCGATGGCGGCCGAGAGCTGCTGATGCAGCGCGGGCGAGGGCTCGGCGTCGACGGCGGCGCGGACCAGGCCGAAGAGGAGCGTCGTGGTCGCGGCGACCTCGGTGTCGCTGAGACCGCTCGCGCGGAGCAGGTCGCTCAGCGGCGCGAGCAGGCGGCGGTGGCCGTCGGCCAGCCCGGCGCGCGTCTCGTCGTCCAGCGCGCGCTCGGCCTCGGGCGCTGCGCGGACGAGCGCGTGCTCGGGCCGGCGCGCGTAGGCGAGTTGGTGGTCGACCCAGCGCTCGATGCGCGAGCCGATGTCCCCGTTGCCCGCGAGCAGCTCCGCGGAGGTCGCCGCCTCGGCGTCGAGTTCGCGCCGCAACCAGCGGGCGAGGATGTGCGCCTTGTCCGGGAAGTACCGGTACAGCGACGTGCGCTTCAGTCCGACGGCGGCCGCGATGTCGCCGAGGCCGACGGCAGCGTAGCCGCGCTCCAAGAAGAGGCGGATGGCCGCGTCGAAGACGGCACTCTCCTGCTGGGCGACGTGCTCGGCGACGGTATCGGCGCTGATCCGCGGCACCCGGTCATCCTGACACCAGCCCACCCCGGATCAGCCGCAGGTGGCGGTCGGCGTACGCGAGCGGCGCGTCGTCGTGGGAGACGACGAGCGTCGCGACACCATCCTCGCGGGCCGCGGACGCGAGCAGCCGGGCGATCTCGGCCGACAGATCGGGGTCCAGCGACGCCGTCGGCTCGTCGGCCAGCAGGACCGTCGGGCGCCCCATCAGCGCGCGTGCCACGCCCACGCGCTGGCGCTCGCCGCCCGACAGCTGCGCGGGGAGCGCGTCGGCGCGGTGGGCGACCTGCACGCGCGTGAGCAGCTCGTCCGCCCGGCGTCGCGCCGCCCGACCGCGCTCGCCCCGCACGTGGGCGACCAACTCGAGCTGCTCGCGCGCCGTCAGTGACGGCAGCAGGTTCGCCGACTGATAGACGAGCGCCATGTGCTCGCGCCGCGCAGCGGTGCGGGCGCGCTCGCGCAGCCGCGCCGTCGGCATGCCCGCGACCAGCACCTCGCCGCGCGCGGGCCGACGGAGCAGACCGGCGTAGGTCAACAGCGTCGACTTGCCCGAACCCGACGCGCCGGTGACGACGACCAGCTCGCCGGGAGCCAGCACGAAATTCAGGCCGTCCAGCAGTACGCGCGCCCGGTCGCCGTCGGGGACCTCGGCGTGCAGGTCTTCGAGCGCGAGGGCGGCGGTCATGCCTGCACCCCGAGCGCGATCGCCGGCTCCACGCGCGCGATCCGCCGCAACGCGACGAGGCTGCCCGCCAGTCCCGCCGCCACGAGCAGCCCGGCGCTCGCGGCGATCCCGCCCGGCACCAGGGCGACCGGCACCGGCCCGCCGTCCAGCAGCGCCACGATCGCCGTCCCGGCCGCCCCGCCCGCGACCGTCGCCACCGCAACGACCACGAGCATCTGCGCCACGCCGTCTCGCACCACGTAAGCCGTCGACGCGCCCAACGCCTTCATCACCCCGATCTGCTGGGTGCGCTGGACGGTCAACACGGTGAAGAACGCACCCACGACCAGCGCCGAGATCGCGAGCAGGAAGGCCCGTATCAGCGACATCGTGGCCGTCTCCGCCGTGAACCCCGGCGAGCCCGCGAAGGCCTGCTCCTTGGTCTTGAGCTCGGTCCCGGCCCGTGCCGCGAGCTTCGTCGCGTCGAGTCCCGGGGGCAGCCGCAGCGCGAGCGCCGAGAAGCGCCCGCGCGCGTCGTTGCCGTAGGCGATCCGCCGCCAAGCGGCCAGCGACGTGTACGCGATCGGCACGTGCCCATAGGACCCCGCGAAGGTGAAGCCGAGCACCGGCAGCACGACATCGGAGCCCGCGATCCGGTAGCGGTCGCCGATCCGGACGCCCTCGTCGCGCAACTCGCCCGCGAGCACCAGCCCCTCGAGGTCGCGCGCCCGCTGCGCGTCGGCGGCGGCGAGGAAGTCTCCGTCCCGGACCCCGAAGAGCGCGAGGTCGATCGACGGCTCACCGCGCCGCCCGCCGACCGGCGCACCGTTGACGAACGACACGCCGATCGGCGACGCCTGCACCCCGGGCTGCGCGGTCCAGGCCGACAGCGCGCGCTCGTCGAGCGTCGAGCGGCTGAAGACCGCTTCGCTATGTGGCGCGAACGCCAGGTGCGTGAGCGGCAGCGCCCGCAGACCCGAGGTCCCGTCGCGCACCAGCCCATCGGCCAAGCCCGACAACACGGTCGACAGCACCGCCACCAGGCCGACGACCGACCCGACCAGCACGAAGCGCCGCCAACCGCGCCGGAGATCTCGCAGCGCGAGGAACATCAGACGAGACAAGTTATCGACATGGTGTCGACATCTTAGTCGCAGCCCGACCACAGGTCGGCGATCGCCCGTTAACGCAAAGTGACGCGGTCCCGAGCCGCTCGGGGTGCTCTCCCCCGGCAGCGCCATTCCCCACGAAGGAGAGTGTCGCCGGCCGACGGCTGAGCGGCGAGCCCTTGCAACCCCTGGGCTTCGCTCTCTGCGGCTCGGTTCCGCGTGCTCCATGAAGGTACGCCCGCGGGACGCCGCCGGTCAAGGGGTCCGCGACGACGTTCCCGCAATGTGGGCGAAGCCTTCGCTGCCCACCTGCGTTCCGGCCATCGCGGCGTGGACGGCGTAGCCGCTGATCATCGTGTTCTCGAGTGGCTGGGCCGAGGCGGGCACGGCGAGGGCGAGCAAGCCGCTGACGGCGAGCAGGGCGATACGGAGCATGGGGGCCTTCCTTGGGTGGGTGGTGGTCACGATGGGCATGACCCGCCCACCCACACGAAGGTTGGCCGCTTGTGGGTCAGAAACCGCGGTCGAGCGAGAGCACGAAGCCGCTCAGCCGCAGCGTCCCGTCCTCCTCCGCGACGGTCGCCTCGTAGATCCCGGCGCTCTTGACGACGGTCTCGCCCTCGTCGGTGACGATCAGCGTCAGGTAGGCGTTGACGCGGTCGCCCTCGAGGCGGTGGATGTTGGTGATCGAGTGACGGCGCTGGTCGGTCTGGCTGTCGAGGATGTCGCCGAAGAAGGAGACGATCGTGTCGCGGCCGGCGAGCGGGCCTATCGAGTCCATGCCGACGATGTGGATGGTGACGGTCGCGTCCGCGGTCAGCGTCGTGGCCATCAGCTCGCGGTCGTGGAGGTCCTGGGCGGCGCCGTAGCGGGCGAAGAGCTCCGCGATGTCGCTGTATTCGGCCATGGGTCAGTCCTTGAAGGCGGGGATGACGTCGCGGCCGAAGCGGCGGATGGCCTCGAGCTCGAGCTCGTGGCTCGGGCCGGCGGCGACGCGCATGGACAGGATCAGGTAGTCGATGCCGAGCTCTGCTTGGAAGCGCTTGACCTGAGCGATGCAGTCGTCGGGACTGCCGACGATCAGTCGATCGACGCGGTGCTTGTCGAAGTGGAAGTCGTCCTCGGAGGACACGCCCTGCAGGAAGGGCTCGCGGTCGAGCACCCAGCGCGGGATCTGGGAGAAGTAGAACCAGTGCTCGGCGCGGATGCACGGCCACCAGTCGCGCTCGACGTCGTCCATCGAATCCGCGACCCAGCCGTCGCGGAGCAGGACCATCTGGAGCTTGTCGGACGTGCCGTACTCCTCGCCCGCGGCGTCGTAGATGCCCTTCCACTCCTTCATGACGTCGATGTTGTGGAGCGGGTCGGTCGGCCAGGGCGCGCCGAAGCGGGCGGCGCGGCGGATGCCGGGCTCGGACATCGCGCCCATCCACAGCTCGGCGTTCCGCGGCAGCGGGGTCAGGTTGCCCTTGACGCTGAAGTGCTTGCCCTTGTGGTCGAGCGTCTCGCCCGCCCAGAGCTTCTGGACGATCTCGATCGCCTCCTCGAAGCGCGAGACCTGCGTCTTGGGGTTCAGGCCGAAGAGCTCGAACTCGGTCGGGAAGTTCCCGAGGCCGACGCCGAGCTTCAGGCGCCCGCCGGAGAGCACGTCGACCATCGCCGCGTGCTCGGCGACGTGGACCGGGTGCTCGAACGGGAGCAGGTGCACCGTGGTGCCGATGTCGACCCGCTTCGTCCGCGCCGCCAGCGCGCCCAGTGCCGGCCACGGGGACGGCAGGTAGGCGTCGGGCATCATGTGGTGCTCGGGCACGAAGAGGCCGTCCCAGCCCGCCTCCTCGGCGGCCTCGCCGGCGGCCAGGATCTCCTGCCAGCGTTGCCCGATGTTCGCGGCTTCCGGTGGGTCCTGCGGGCGGAACAGCAGTCCGAACTTCATCTGAGCCGTCTCCTCGTCGGTTCCGGTCCGGAAGGTATCGCAAGCAAACGAACAGTTGGTCAGTCGAGGAGCTGCTCGATCGTCCGGCGGGCGAGTGCGCTGAACGCCGGGTTGGTCTGTTCGTAGTAGGGGACGATCAGCGCGGCCTGGTGCAGCGCGATGCCGCGGGCGCGCTCCCACGTGGCGTCGTCGACCTCGAGCGCCTCGCGGAACGCCGCGCGCCCGGGCGCGTCGAAGACCGCCCAGGCGGGGATGACGTCGGTCGCGGGGTCGCCGGCGCCGACGCCGCCGAAGTCGATCACCGCGCTCAGCCGACCGTCACGGACGAGGAGGTTCGGCCGCAGCAGGTCGGCGTGGATCCACACGGGCGGTCCGGTGAAGGGCGGCGTGTCGAGCGCGCGATCCCAGGCTTCGAGGGCGGCGCCGTCGAGGACCGGGCGGGTGACGGCGTCGAGCTCGCGCAACGGACGGCGGCCGCCGCGCGGCGCGTCGTCCGGGACGGGGATCGCGCGCAGCTCGCGCACGAACCGCGCGAGGTGGCGCGCCGCGACGCGCTCGTCGGCGACGAGGCCGCGCGCGGGCGGCGCCTCGCGCCGCGCGGCCGGCGCCTCGCCCCGCGCGGCCGGCGGCTCGCCCCGCGCGGGCGGCGGCTCGCCAGGCCCGGCCGGCGCGGTGGCCGCAGCCAGCCCCGCGTACGGCTCCCCCTCGAGCCAGCGGAAGATCCCCCAGGCGAAGGGATATCCCTCGCCGGGGCGGCCGAAGGCGACGGGTTCCGGCACCCGCAGCGACAGAGCGGGCGCGAGGCGTGGGAGCCACTCGCGTTCGCGGTGGAGGTCGCGTTCGTACTTCGCGATCCGCGGCAGCCGCGCGTACAGCTCGTCGCCGATCCGGTAGATCGCGTTGACCGTCCCCGTCGAGCGGAACTCGCGCACCGGACCGGCGAGCGACGGGAACTGGCCGGCGACGAGCGCCGAGACGAGCGCCGCGCTCGTGTCGACCTCGCCCGGGTGGAGCTTCACAGGCGGCGGGCGGCGGCCTCGATCGCCGCGCGCGCGTCGGCGGCCAACCGCCGCGTGATCTCACCCGCCGGCAGTGCCTCGGCGAGCGGGTGCGCCTGACCCGCCCAGAGGTTGATCAGGTCCGGGTCGCCCGCCTTGCGTCCGTGCGCTCGCAGCGGCGAGGTCAGGTGGTGGATCTCGGGGTAGGCGCGGGGAGCGTCGGCGGCGTGGTCTGTGTGCCAGCGGTTGGTGATCCCGCGGGCGAGCCGGCCGCTGAACGCGCGCGTCAAGACGGTCGGCGCGTCGCCCGCGACCGCCGCGCGTTGCGCCTCCGACGTGCCCGCCTCAGCCGCCAGCAGGTACGCGGTGCCGACCTGTGCCGCGCTCGCGCCCGCCACCAGCGCCGCGCCCACGGCCGCGCCGGTCGCGAGCCCGCCCGCGGCGATCAGTGGCACGTCGACCGCCGCGCCGATCAGCTGCAGCGCGCTCAACAAGGTCAGGTCCGACGCGTCGGGATCGTCGACGAACACGCCCCGATGCCCACCCGCCTCGACGCCCTGCACGATCAGCGCGTCCGGACGCGACTCCATCGCCGCCCGCGCCTCCGCGACCGACGTCACCGTCAGCCACACGGCCGAACCGGCCGCACGCAGCCGCTCGACCGCACCCGAGGGCGGCAGGCCGAACGTGAACGAGACGACCGCGACCGGCTCCGACACGAGCGCGTCGACCTTCGCGTCGAACAGGTCGTCGTCGAATCGAGGCGTTCCCAGCGCGACCCCGGCTCGGGCCGCCACCGGCTCCAGCCGCGCGGCGTACGCCTCGACCACCCCCGGGTCGGCGGCCGAGCCACCGCCGACGAACACGTTCACCCCGAAGCGCTTGGACGTCAGCGCCCGCGTGGCGGCGATGTCCTCGAGCATCCGCGAGACGGTCAGATAGCCCGCGGCGACGAACCCGAGCCCGCCCGCCTCACTGACCGCCGCGGCCAGCGCGGGCGTCGACGGCCCGCCCGCCATCGGCGCCTGCACGATCGGCAACTCGGCTATTTGGCCCATACCGAGACATGTTTGCGGCTGGCGCTCGTGAACGGCTCGCGCCGCCACCCGCTCCAGCGCTCGCGCAGCGTCATGCCCGCCAGCAACGCCATCAGGTCGAACTCGGCGGGCCAGGCGTAACGGAAGGGGATCGACCCGCGGATCGCGCGCCCGTCGGGCGTGATCTCGAGGTGGTGCGAGACCAGCCCCTGGTTGGCGACGTCGTACTCGTCGAAGCCGACGTGGTCGGAACCCACATGGAACGGGATCACGGTCTCCCCCGGCGGCAGCCGCTGCAGATCCGGGATGCCGACCTCGATCACGAAGGTCCCGCCCGGTCGCAGATGAGCGGCGGCGTTGGCGAAGCACGCCACCTGCAGGGCCTGCGTCGTGAGGTTGCCGATCGTGTTGAACACGAGGTAGACGAGCTGGAACTCCCCCGCGACGCGGGTCGAGGAGAAGTCGCCGATCGCCACCGGGATGTCCGCGCCGCCCGGCTTGGCCCGCAGGCGCGCGGCCATCGCCTCCGAGAGCTCGATCCCGCTCACCGCGACCCCGCGCGACGCCAGCGGGAGCGCGATCCGTCCCGTCCCGATCCCGAACTCGAGCGCGGCGCCGTCCCCCGCCAGCGCGGCCAGGAACGAGACGATCGGGTCGATCACCTCCGGAGCGAACTCGCCCGCGGAGGACGCGTCGTAGCGGGCCGCCACCTCTTCGCCGAAATAGTCATGCATCGCCGCTTCCCGTACCCCGCTGCGAGCCGGGTGAGGCCTCGTCGTCGAGATCGAGCAGCATGTCGATGTGCGCCACCAGCGCCGAGGCGGGTCGCGTCCCCACCGTCAGCAGCACCTCGCGGCACGCGAGCAGGAGCTCGTCGCGCAACTCGAGCGCCTCGGCGAGGTCGGGCTCTTGGGGACTCACCCCGAGGACGGTAGAGCGCCGCGCACCACGATCGCGAGCTCCTCCCCCGTCTCGACCAGCTGGACGTCGTGCGAGGCCATGTCCTCGGGCAGCTGGGCGCGCTGGTGCTCGAAGACGACGCACAGCGGACAGCCGACCGGCAGGATGACCATGTCGGCGGTGCGGGCGACGTGGACGATCAGCTCGAACACGGCGTCGGTGACGTGCGCGAACTTCAGGCCCGCGAACGGCCGCCCCGCGATCGGCAGACCGTGAACCGACGTGCCCGCGACGTCGAGGCTCCCGTCCCCGGCGACCCGGAAGCCGCCCGCCTCGAGCAGGATGCGCCGGACCGGGATCCCGTCCCGGTCCGCCACGTCTCCGAAGGCACGGACGAAGATGTCCACGCCCGCAAATCTATGCGGCCGTCAGGCCGACCTCCATGTGCGAGGCGAGCGCGGGGCTCGGCGCGGCGATCACGTGGGGGTCGCGGCGGCGCCGCAGCGCCAGCCCGCTGAGCACCACGCGCCAGATGACGATCTTCGCCCGCCGGCTCGCGGACGCGCCCGTCCGGGCGCGCAGCGGCTCGATCAGCTCGCGCGCCGTGTAGGGGACGATCCCCTGGCAGGCGAGGCACATCGTGTGGTCCCAGGCGCCGCTCGCCTTCAGCGTGAGGCGATGCAGCGTGCGGTCCTCGCGCAGCGAACGGACCCGGATCGCGTACGAGACCGTATGGCTGGTGGCGTGATGCCACGCGACACCATCCACGTCCGCGAGCAAGAGCGGCTGCAGGCGCGGCCGCTTGAGGCCCTCGTGCAGCGGCTCGCCGTTGGGCATCGTGTGACCGATCGTCGCGTACGGGGCGAAGTGGTCGACGTGCGGGAGCCGCGCGGCGGCCGCTTCCAGGGCGGCGAACGTCTCCGGGCGGTAGAGGTAGTCGTCCTCGCCGAAATAGACGAGGTCCTCGTCCGCCCATCCCTGCTCGAGCGCGAGCTCCAGCGCGGTCCAGTAGGCGCCCATCGCGTCGGCCGCCGAGCGGACCGTCACCCGGCCCGCGGCCTCCATCAGCTCGAGCTGCTCGCCCGCCACCGGTCCGTCGTTGAGGAAGATCAGGTCGCCGTGGTCCGGCCACGCGGCGAGGAAGGACTCGAGCGACGAGAGCTTCGAGAACCCCGGCGGGCGTGGCTTCGCGTTGACCTTGGCCGTGGAGCGGTAGATCGCGTGCAGCACCTCCCGAACGTCGTGCGCGCAGATGACACGACCATGAGATCGGTCACAAAGTTCAGCGTTCGGCGAAACATCAATGTGCCGGTCCTCAATCCAATCGGAGGAGCCTCCATGTTCCGTGTCGCCCGCGTCGCCGCCCTATCGCTCGTTCTCACTGCTCTCGCCGCGGTACCCGCGCACGCGCAGCAGCCCGCCACCACGCTGACCGCCAATGGGCTCGGGGAGGCCGACGTCAAGCCCGAGAACCGCAAGAGCGACGCGTCGATCCGCGAGGCCGTCAAGGCCGCCAACGCCAAGGCGCTCCCCGACGCGATGGAGAAGGCCCGCGCGCACGCGGCCGAGCTCGCGGCGGCCGCCGGCGTCACGCTCGGCCCGCTGATCGCGATCTCCGACAACCCCAACAACGGCTACACGTTCTTCGGCCAGCAGGGCACGTTCGGCAACGGCCACTACTGCGGCAAGGTCCGCAACACGAAGACGGTGGTGCGCAACGGCGTGCGGCGCCGCGTGGCGACCAAGGGCACGCACCGCGTCTGCCGGGTCCCCCGCGAGGTCTACGCGACGGTCAGCCTGACGTTCTCCGTGTCCTAGGAGCCGGTTGACGCATACCGGTGCGCCCGGGTGCGGCACATCCGCAGCGCCTCGCGCCACCCACGCTGCTCACGGCCCAGAGGGCCGCATCGCGAGCGCGGGCGACCCGAGCCACTGGCGGCTGCACCACACCGGTCGGACCGACCATGCGTCAACCGACTCCTAGGCGTTTTCTCATCAGGGACCCTTAGGGTCCCCTAACTCATGTTGCCCAGTTTCGTGATCGGCCTCCGGGAGGGGGTCGAGGCCGCGCTCATCGTCGGCATCATCGCCAGCTTCCTGCGCCAGGAGGGACGGCGCGACGCCCTGCGCCCGATGTGGGCCGGGGTCGTCGCCGCGATCGTCATCTGCGTCGCCGTCGGCGGGCTGCTCGAGCTGCTCGACACGGAGCTGCCGCAGCGCCGGCAGGAAGGGCTCGAGACGGTGATCGGCGTGGCCGCGATCGGGATCGTGAGCTTCATGATCGTGTGGATGCGCCGGCACGCGCGCGGGCTCTCGGGGCAGCTGCGCGACAGCGCGCGGGCGGCGCTCGCGTCGGGGTCGGCGAGCGCGCTGATCGCGATGGCGTTCTTCGCCGTCATCCGCGAAGGCATGGAGACCGTGGTGTTCCTGCTCGCGGTCTTCCAGAACGCGGACGATCCGGCGACCGCGGGCCTGGGCGCGCTGCTCGGCCTGGCGGTCGCGGTGGGGATCGGCGCGCTGGTGTACACCGGCGGCGTGCGGCTGAACCTCGCACGGTTCTTCCGCATCACCGGGTTCGTGCTCGTGCTCGTCGCCGCCGGCCTCGTGGCGAGCACGCTGCACAGCGCCCACGAGGCCGGCTGGCTGAACGTCGCCCAGGGCCAGGCGCTCGACCTGACCTGGCTGGTGGTACCGGGCTCGTGGACGTCCGCGCTGCTGACCGGGATGCTCGGCTGGCAGCCGCTGCCGACCTACGCCGAGCTGGTCGGGTACCTCGTCTTCCTGATCCCGGCCGCGGTGTACGTGCTGTGGCCCGCCGGCACGCCGCTGCTGCGGCGCGCCACAGCTGCCGCCTGATCGGCCTCGATCCAGGCGCGGACCTGCGGCCACTCCGCGGCGAGCCGCTCGAGCCACATGGCGGTCTCCGGCTTGTCCGCCCGGCCGGCGGCGGCACGGAGCTTGTCCGCGTCCAGCACGGAGACCATCGCCTGACCCACCAGCGTGGTCGTGCCGGCGATCCAGTCGAACGCCTCCGCCCACTCCGCCAGCACGGTGTTGGCGTCGCCGCCGTCGACGTCGTCGAGCAACTCGGACAGGAACAGCGGGAAGTGGAAGGCGAACCGGCGGTCGGCCTCCTCGGGGGCGTCGGACGACGCGCGCCCGACCACGTGGTCGAAGAGCTCGGTCCGCCTCGCCTTGACCCCCTGACCTTCAATCAGCACGGGCCCGCCTCCGCGTTCGGCGGCTTGCAGAGGAAGTCGACCGTCGGCAGCCCCGGCGTCCCGATGTCGAAGCGCAGGACGCGCCCGACCCGCTCCGCCCGCGTGACCTGGACCTCGATCCGCGCCTTGCTCGAGAAGCTGCGCGTGCCCAGCGCGCCGTGGAGGTTGATCTGCCCGGCCTTGGCCGAGACGTGCGCGAGCACGGTCCGCTTCGGGCAGTTCTTGACGCCCGTGCAGACGATCGTGATCTGCGCGCTGTCCGGGAAGCCCTTGGCCAGCAGCGTCACGTTGCGGGTGTTCTTGCCGCTCTTCTTCCACGTCGCCTGGATCGAGCCGACCAGCGGCGGGTACGGGGCGATGATCCCGTCGCAGTTCTCGTCGACCGCGTTGCCGATCACCTCGGTGGCGCCGGGACGGATCGCCGCATTGGTGTCATCGCAGTCCTGCGGGCGTGGGATGCCGTCGGCGTCGCGGTCGAGGTCGACCGCGTCCACGCCGGAGCAGTCCTCGTCGATCCCGTTGTCCGGGATGTCCGTCGCGCCCGGGTGGATGTTCGGGTTCGTGTCGTCGCAGTCGGCCGGGTAGCGGACGCCGTCGAGGTCCGCGTCGCCCTGGACCTCCTCGCACGAGTCGCGCTGGTCGGCGTCGTCGGAGATCGCCGTGTCATGGCCGATCCCGCAGGTCACCCGCTCGGCGACGCCGTCGCGCGAGATGATGTTGTCGTCGCCGGCGCCGCCGTCGAAGATGTCGATGCCGCCGCCGCCGAACAGGCCGTCGCGGCCGTCGGCGCCGTTGAAGATCACCGGGATCTTCAGCGACGGGTCGATCGAGGCGACGTCGTCGCCGTCACCGAGGTTGAGCACGACCGAGGTCACGCCGTCCTTGGTGCAGTCGATCGTGTTGGAGTCGTTGTCGAGGAAGTTGCAGCCCGGCCCGGGGCCGAAGCTCGCGCCCCCGAAGCGGGTGAAGCGGATCGTGGTCTGAGTCTCGAACGCCGCGATCTGGTCGATGTCACCGGGCGCGGCCGTATAGATCACGGTCGGGCCGGCCTTCTGGAAGACGCCGGTGGCGTGGGCCGCGGTCGCGGGCGCGAGCGCGCACACGGCGGCGGTCAGGATCAGCGCGCGCCTCAGCACGGCCGTCCCCCCTTCTCGCCGGGGTTCGTACAGACGATCGACGGCGCCGGGAACTCCCCGTAGCGGACGACCTTGTACGTGTAGGTGCGCCCGACGAGGCCGCTCGCGGTGACGACGACCTTGATCGACGCGCCCTTCTTGAGCTTCCCCGTGCCCAGGAACTTCTTCAGGTGCAGCGGCTGCAGGTCGCGGGCGACGATGAGCTTCTTCGTCGTCTTCAGCGCGCACTTGGCGCAGGAGAGCGACACCTGCGCGCCCTTGGGCGCGTTGCGGATGTCCATGCTGCGCAGGCGCGAGAAGGTGTTCGTGAACTGCCAGTTGCTCAGGACCAGGCTGCGCAGGAGGCCGTAGCGCTCGGCCTTGCGGTCGCAGTTCTCGTCGACGTCGTTGCCGCGGATCTCGACCGCCCCCGGGCGGATGTTCGGATCGGCGTCGTTGCAGTCGATCGGCACCGGGAACCCGTCGCCGTCGCGATCGCGGTTGACGGCGTCGCGGCCGTCGCAGTCCTCGTCGATCCCGTTCTCGAAGATGTCCAGCGCGCCGGGGTGGATCGCCGCCACGCCATCGTTGCAGTCCGCGCCGGAGGCGAACGCGTCGCCGTCGCCGTCGACGCCCCGCTCGCACTCGGCGAGGATGTCGGTGAAGTCGTTGCGCGCCTGGTCGTCGTCGGCGCCGCACGCGATCCGCTCCGGCGTGCCGTCGCGCGCCTCGATCACGTCCTTGCCGGCCTCGCCGAAGTACGCGTCGTCGCCGGCGCCGCCGTTGAGCGTGTCATCGCCCGGGCCGCCCGCGAGCACGTCGTCGGCGTCCCCGCCGTTGAGCGTGTCGTTCCCCGCGCCGCCCGCCACGAGCACCGGGTGGGTGACATGGTTGGTGGTGAGCGAGTCGTTGCCGCCCGCGAGGTCGACCGAGATGCTCGGCGCGATCGGGCAGCTGACGGGTGTGTTGCCGTTGCCTCCCGTGCACTGGCCGGTCGCCGGCGCGAAGTCGCCCGACTCCCGGCTGACGATGTAGCGCGTCTGGGTCTGGGTGATCGTGATGTGATCGTCCTCGTCCACGGTGTGGTCGCCGGTGATCCGCAGGCCGGCCTCGGTGCCGTTGTCGGCCGGGCTGAAGACGACCTCGGTGACACCGGCCAGCGCGGCCGCGGCGGGTGTGGCGTCGCCGCCGGTGATCCGCAGCGCCTGGACGGGCCGGTCGCCGCCCTGCCAGTAGTAGATGCCGGGCGTTCCGACCCAGCGGTCGTCAGGCGCGGTGCGGGCCGAGACGATCTCGTCGAGCCCGGCGCTCGGCGCCGTGTCGTAGGTCGCGACGACGTCGTGCATGGCGCGGTCGGTGGCGACCTGCACCCGCGTCGGCAGGTCCTCGTCGCCATAGAAGGTGAAGTCGACCATCTCGAACCGCGAGGCGTGCGGCCACGACGACGCGGGCTGCGACGCCCCGTCGGGTGGCACCGACCATTCGTCCGAGGCAAGGGCGGTGGTGGGTGCGGCGAGTGCCATCGCCGCGAGGAGCAGACAGAGCGCTGGGGAGGAACGCATCCGACTGACTATCGGGGTCTCGGGCCACCCCTGACAATCGGTGGGTGACCCTGAGATTTGCGATTACGCGGCCAGCTCGGCGGCAAGCTCCGAGCGCGTGTTCACCCCCAGCTTGCGGTACCCCGCGGCGAGGTGCGTCTCGACGGTCTTGATCGAGAGGAAGAGCTGCTGCGCGATGGCGCGGTTGCCCTTGCCGGCCGCTGCCAGCTCGCAGATCTGGCGCTGGCGTGGGGTCAGCGCGGCGGCGCCCTCGATCGCGGCGTGGCGGGGGCGCAGGCCCGTCGCGACGAGCTCGCGGCGAGCGCGCTGGGCGAGGATCACGGCGCCCGCGACGTCGGCGTCGGCGAGCGCGGGACGGAGCGCGTCGCGCGCCTCGACGCGGCGGCCGAGCGAGGCGAGCGCGCTGCCCAGCTCCAGGCGCAGGCGCACGCTCTCGAGGCCCGGAGCGCGGGTGGCAACGGCCAGGCCGCGCTCGCACAGCTCGATCCGCGCCTCGTGGTCGGGCTCGGCGACGGCGCGGGCGTGCAGCGCGGTGGCGATCGCCGCGGGCGCGCCGAAGCGTTCCGCCAGCGCCAGTTCCGCGTCGGCGAGCGCCGCCGCCTCCTCGCGCCGCCCCAGGTGCGCCAACGCACGCGCGGCGGTCGAGCGCCAGGGCTCCAGCGCGGGGTTCGGGCGCCCTTGCTCGGCGCGCAGCGCGCCGGCCTCCATCGCCTCGGCGTGGGCGCGTTCGAAGTCACCCTCGGCGAGCCACAGGCGGGCTCTGGCATGGCGCAGGCCGATCTCCCACACCGCGATCCCGAGGACGCCGTCGAGCCGCCGCTCGCGCAGCAGCTCGCGCGCTTCGCCGAACGCCCCGCGCTCGGCCAGCGCGCTGACGAGCACCTCGGCCGCGCCGCCGCTGAAGACGTTGGTGTCATCGTCGACGAGATCGAGCGCGAGCCGCGCGTGGTTCTCGGCCTCGGCCACGCGGCCGGTGCGCAGCGCGTGGTCGGCGGCGTACCACTCGGCGGCGACGCGCAAGCGCAGCGAGCCGCGAGCGAGAGCGACGTCGCGCATGCCGGCGATCGCGTCGGCCGCCTGCGGGTCGTCGGTCGCCACCAGCACCCGCGCGCACAGCGAGTAGGCGCTGCGCCAGTGCGCCTCCTCCTGCAGCAGGCCGTCGTCGAGCGCGTTGCGTGCCATCGCGGCCCACACCTGCGCCGACGGCGCGCCCAGCTCGGTGCCGACCCACGCCCGGTGGGCGAGGATCACGCGGCCGAGCAGCGGGTCGCGGTTGCCGGAGAGGTCGATCGCCGCCACCCGCCGCGCGCGCTCCGCGTGGCGCTCGGGGAAGATCAGCAGCGCGTCCAGCGAGGCGGCCTCGACCGCGAGCCGGACGTCCGGGTCGGTCTCGTTGGCCAGCTCGGCCTCGAACACGCCCGCCAGGCCCTCGTCACCCGCGTCGACCAGGTTCAGCGCGGCCAGCCGGGTCAGGACGTCGATCCGGCACTCGCGGTCGTCGACCTCGCGCAGCGCCTCGCGCAGGCGCCGCCGCGAGTCGGGCAGGCCGGCGTCGAAGGCCATCGTGCCGAGCCGCGCGAGCATCTTGCCGCGGTCGTCGCCGGGCGCGCGCTCCTGCAGCGCCCGCTCCAGGTAGGCCGCTGCCGCGCGTGGCACGCCGCCCCGCGCCGCGTCCGCCGCGGCTCGCAGCAGTAAGTCAGAGACCTCGGGGTCTGCCTGGGGACCGCACTCGAGCAGGTGCGACGCCACCACGCCCGGCTCGGCGTCGCAGTCCATCAGCGCCCGCGCCGCCTCGCGGTGCAGGCGCTCGCGCTCGGTCCGCGGCAGGTCCTCGGCGATCGCGACCGCGATCAGGCCGTGCGCGAACCGCGCGCCGGGCAACGGCTCGAGTGGGCTGCGGCCGTCGGCGTCCGCGCAGGGAGCGCCGTTGCGCGCCGCGCGGGCGGCGGGATCGAGCGCGTCGCTGCCGGCGAGCGCACCGCTCCGCGAGGCGCCGGCACCGGGATCGAGCAGTCCGGCGACCACGAGCGCGTCGCGCGCCGGGCCGAGCTCGCCGACCGGCACGCCGGCCACCGCCGCCAGCACGTGCGGCGGCGCGCCGTCGCCGATCACCGCGAGCGCCGAGACGACGCCGCGGTCGCGCGGCGTCAGCTCCGCCAGGCGGCGGCGGACGACGGTGCGGGCGACCGCGGTCACCTGCGGCGCGTCCTGCTCGGAGTCCTCGAGCGCCTCGGGGCCGTGGGCGGCGATCTGGCGCCCGAGCTCGCCGAGCAGCCACGGGTTGCCGCCGACCGCGCGATGACAGTCGCGGCAGACCGCGGCGGGCGTCTCCGGTGCCAGTCGGCGGATCAGCTGCATCGCGCCGCGCGGCGTCAGCGGCTGCGGGTGCAGGACGGTCGCCGAGCGGACGGACCCGAGGAGGGTCAGCAGATCGGATGCGGCGTCGGGGTCGTCGGCGCGGGCGCCGATCAGGATCAGCAGCGGCAGGTCGTCGACCCGACGGGCGAGGTAGGAGAGGACCTCGAGCGAGGAGCGGTCCGCCCACTGTGCGTCGTCGACCACCAGCGCGAGCGGGCGCCGCTCGGCGATCGCCGAGCACAGCCAGAGGATCGAGTGCGCGATCAGCATCGCCGAGTCGCCGGCGGGCGCGTTGCCCTCCAGCAGCAGCTCGCCCGCTGCCGCGGCGGCGCCGTCGAGCAGGCCTTCGCGCTCGTCGCCCGATGCCTCACGGACCGGACCTTCGAGCAGGGCCCGCACCACCCCGAAGGAGAAGTGGCGCTCGAGCGGCCCGGGGGCGGCGCGGCGAACGAGGTAGCCGGCCTGCGCGGCGAGCGAGGCTCCGTACTCCAGCAGTGCGGTCTTGCCGAGCCCCGCCGGCGCCTCCAGCACAACGACACCACTGCCACCCGCGGCCAGCCGATCGACGGATGAACGCAGCACATCGAGCTCGACGGCGCGCTCGATCAGCGGCGACGGAGCGGTTGGCAGTGGTACGACGTGCAGGTTGGACCTGCGGGGGGCGAGCGCGGTGGTCACAGTCACCGACGACGTCTCCTTCGCGGATTTATTCCATCGCTGCTGAAGATCATCTTCTGCTTCGTCCTGTCTCACAATCGTGCTGCCCGGCTTGACACAAAAGTCGTCAGACGTTAGACATCTTCGAGCCAAATGTCGAGTGCGATTCCAGGGGGTCTACGTCGGAATGCGGTCGGCCTGACCGGCGCGGTGATCATGTCCGCGGCGATCATGGGACCGGCGGTCTCGACGTTCTTCAACCCCCAGTTCTCGACACCGTTCTCCGGGGCCGCGACCCCGTTCGTGTACCTCGTCTGCCTGATCGCGATCCTGATCGCGGCGTCCGGCATCGTCGAGATGGCCCGTGAGCTTCCGAGCGCCGGCGCGTTCTACACCTACGTCACCCGCGGACTCGGTCCGCGGGCCGGGTTCGTCACCGGCGGTCTGATGTTCGTCGCCTACGCCCTGCTGCCACCCGCCGAGGTCGGACTCATCGGGTCGTATCTGCAGAGCACGTTCCGCGCAGAGTTCAGCGCCAACATCCCGTGGTGGATCATCGGGATGGTTCCCGCCGGGCTGATGATGCTGCTGGCCTTCGAGGGCATTCGCTCCTCACTGCGCGCCGCGCTGATCCTGTTCTCGCTCGAAGTGCTCGTGGTGGTCGGTCTGGCGCTGATCGTCGTCGGCCAAGGAGGTCACGACGGGTTGACATTGCATCCCCTCAATCCGTCCGCCTCACCCAATGGGTTCAATGGACTCACCACCGGGTTCGTGTTCGCGGCCCTCAGCTTCGTCGGCTTCGAGGCCGCCGCGACGCTCGGTGACGAGGTCAAGGAGCCGCGCCGGGTCGTCCCCCGCGCGGTGCTGACGAGCGTCCTGCTCGTCGGCCTGATCTACGTGTTCTGCATCTGGGCCGAGGTCAACGGGCTCGGCATCGCCGCCACCAACAAGCTCGACGGCACCTCGACGCCGTGGAACGACCTCGCCGCGATGTACGCGTCGTGGATGAAGTGGCCCGTGATCATCGCGTCGGTCTCGAGCATGTTCGCCGTGATGATCAACTCGTCCAACGGGATCGTGCGGATCCTCAACACGATGGGCCGCGAGCGCCTGCTGCCGCCGATGTTCGCGTTCATCGACCCCAAGCGGAACACGCCGTCCTACGCGATCTTCGCCACCGGCGCCTTCGCGATCGTGCTGGCGCTCTGCGTCGGCGCGGTGGCCGGCGGTCTCGGCGACCCGGTCGGCGGCTCGAACGTCTACGGCTACCTCGGCTTCCTGCTCACGCTCGGGATCTTGCCGGTGTACGTGCTGACCAATCTGGCCGCGGCGCGCTACTTCGCCGCGAGTGGGCGCTTCAACCTGATCCGCCACGGCGTGCTCCCACTCGGCGGCGCCGCATTGATGGTCGCGCTGCTGATCGGGCAGATCCTCGAGCAGACCGTGCGCCCGTACACGTGGTTCCCGTGGCTGATCGTGATCTGGGTCGTGCTGATGGCGCTCGGCGCGCAGTGGCTGGCATCGCGGCGCCCGCGTGAGCTCGAGCTCGCCGGTGCCGTGCTCGCCACCGGCGAGACCGAGGCCATGCGGGAAGCGATGAGGGTCTAGATGGGCTGCGTGATCGGGGTCGACGTCGGCTCACAGAGCGTCAAGGCGGTGGTCGCCGACGATGAAGGACGGGCGCTCGCCACGGCGAGCGCGCCCTGCACGATGCGTCATCCCGCCGGCGGCTGGGCGGAGCAGGACCCGTCCGACTGGACCGGCGCCCTGATCGACGCGGTCCGCCAGGCGCGCACCAGCGCCGGGCTCGGGCGCGATGACATCACGATGCTCGGGCTCGCGTGTCAGGTGGACGGGCTGGTGGCGCTGGACGCGCAGCTGCGCGCGATCCGTCCCGCGATCATCTGGCTCGACCGGCGCGCCGACGGCCAGTCGGCCGCGCTCGCCGAGGCGGTCGGCGAGGACGTGCTGATCAGCCGCACCGGCCTGAACCCGGACGCGTCGCACGTCGCTCCGAAGGCGATGTGGCTGCGCGAGGTCGAGCCGGCCAACTACGCCGCCGCGCGCTGGCTGGCGTCCGCGGGCGCGCATATGAACGCGTGGCTGACCGGTGAGGTCGCCCACGACCACGCGCACGCGTCCTCGACCTTGCTCTACGACCTGTACCGGCGCGACTACAGCGCCGAGCTGATCGGCCACGCCGGGCTCGACGCCGCGCGGCTGCCCGCGATCCATCGCGCCGGCGACGTGCTCGGCACGCTGCGCGGCGAGATCGCCGACGCGCTCGGGCTCTCGCGTCACTGCCGCGTGATCGTCGGCACGGGCGACGACCACGCGGGTGCGCTGGGCGCGGGCGCCTTGGCACCGGGCGTGATCGTCGACGTCACCGGCACCGCCGAGCCGGTCGCGGCGCCGTCGCGTCAGCCCGTCCTCGACGCCGAGCGGATGATCGAGACGCACGCGCACGCGGTCGACGAGATGCTGCTGGTGGAGAACCCCGGCTTCGTCTCCGGCGGCAGCACCCGCTGGTGGGCGGCGACCCAGGGCATCCCGCAGTCCGAGCTCTTCGGCCTGGCGGCGCTCGCCCCGGCGGGTGCGGACGGCGCGCTCTTCCTCCCTACGCTCTCGGGCTCGATGGCGCCGCGCTGGAACGGCCGGATGCGCGGGTGCTTCGCGGGGCTCGCCCTCAGCCACGACGCCGCGCACCTCGCGCGCGCCGTGCTCGAGGGCTGCGCGTACGCGCTGCGCGACATCGTCGACCGCTTCGCGGCGCTCGAGCTCGCGGGCGACGAGATCCGCGTCGTCGGCGGCGGCGCGCGCTCGGCGCTGTGGCTGCAGATCAAGGCCGATGTCACCGACCGCCCGGTGCGGGCCGTGCTGAGCGAGTGCGCGACCAGCGCCGGCGCGGCGATGCTCGCCGGCGTCGCCGACGGTGCCTTCAAGGACCTCGCCGAGGCCGCCGAGGCGACGGTCCAACTCGCCCCCGAGCCGGTGACCCCGCGCCCTGAGGTCCGCTCCGTGTATGACGACAGCTATCGCGCCTATCGGCGCCTCTTCGACGGCGTGGAGGACGCGCTGGCATGACGCTCGCTCCACCTCCCTCCGCCCCTGAGGTCGCGCGCGACCTCAACATGCTGCGCGTGCGCCTGGCCGCGTGCGCCGAGGCGGCCACGTTGCGCCCGCTCGGGCTCGGCGGCCTGCTGCTCGGCCCGGGCGTCCTCGAGCGCGTCGCGGACGTCGTCGCCGAGGTGCGCCATCGTGACGGCGACGTGGTCGTGCTCGCCGACCGCCGCCAGATGGCGAGCGCCGCGGGCGAGGTCAAGGCCTACGTCGCGTCGGCGCTCGAAGCCGCGGGGATGTCCGTCCGCCAGGTCACGCTCGGTGACGAGCGGGCCAACGTCCACGCCGACGCGGTGACGTTGCGCCGCGGCGCCGCGGCCGCCGCGGGCGCGAGCGTCGTGGTGAGCGTCGGCTCGGGCACGATCGCCGACATCGGCAAGGCGCTCAGCGCCGAGCTCGGCCGCGTCCCGCACGTCGTCGTCCAGACCGCGGCGAGCGTGAACGGGTTCGCCGACGACCAGTCGGTGCTGCTGCTCAACGGCGTCAAGCACACGACCGCCACGCGCTGGCCGGAGCGGCTGCTGATCGACTCCGATGTCATCGCGCGCGCCCCGGTGGAGCTCAACCGAGCGGGGTTCGGCGACCTGCTCGCCACCTACACGGCGCCCGCCGACTGGCGGCTCGCCCAGCTCGTCGGGCAGGACGACAGCTACTCGCCGTTCGCGGTCGGCCTCGCGCGCGCGCACGTGGATGAAGTGCTCGACCGCGCCGACGGCATCCACCGCGCCGACCCCGCGGCGCTCGAGCATCTCAGCGCGGCGCTGACCCTGAGCGGCATCGCGATGGGTGTCGCCGGCCGCACCGCGCCGGGGTCCGGGATGGAGCACACCGTCAGCCACCTGCTGGAGATGGCGGAACGGCCGGGCGTCGAGGCGCCGCTGCACGGGGCGAAGGTCGGCGCGCTGTCGGTGCTGGCCGCGATGCTGTGGGCGCGCGTGCGGACGGTCGCGCGCGGCGGCGGGTTGCGCGCGTTGCGCTTCCCGGAGCGCGACGAGCTCGAGCCGCAGGTGCGTGAGGCGTTCGCGGTGCTCGACCCGTCGGGACGCGTCGGCGAGGCCTGCTGGCACGACTACGCCCGCAAGCTCGACCGCTGGAACGACGCGCGCGGAGAGCTCGAGACGTTGTGGCAGCGCTGGCCCGCGTTCGACGCCGAGCTCGACCGGCTGCTGGCGTCGCCGGAGCGCCTCGTCGCGGCGCTGCGCTCGGCGCGCGCGCCGGTGCGGCTGACCCAGCTCGGCGTGCGCGACCGCACGGCGCGCTGGGCGCTCGCCCACGGGCACCTGATGCGCGAGCGCTTCAGCGTCGCGGACCTCGCGTTCTTCATGGGCATCTGGGACTCCGCCGACGTCGACGCGTTGCTCGTGTGCGCCGCCCGGCTGGGAGCCGGCCTGTGATCGAGTTCGTCTTCATGCTCACGCGCGACGACGTCACCGTCGGCAACGCCGCCGAGGTGCTGGCGTCGCTGCGCGAGAGCGGGTTGCGCTACGTCGGGTTCAAGGACATCGGACCGCCGCCCGAGACGCTGGCCGAGGTTACGCGCGCGGCCCACGAGGCGAGCATGGAGGTCATGCTGGAAGTCGTATCCACGAGCGCCGAGGACGAGCTGCGCTCGCTGCACGCGGCGCTGGACATCGGCGTCGACTGGGTCCTCGGCGGCACCCGCGCCGACGTCGGGGTCGAGATCCTCGGCGGCGCCGTCAAGTACTGCCCGTTCCCGGGCACGATCGAAGGCCATCCGAGCGTGCTCAAGGGCTCGATCGCCGAGATCGCCGCCGACGCCGAGCGCCTGACCGCGCTCGACGGCGTGCACGGCGTCGACCTGCTCGCGTACCGCCACCCCACCGAGGACCCGATCGCGCTCACCCGCGCCGTCGCCGCCGCGGCGAGCGGGCACGTGATCGCGGCCGGGTCGGTCACGTCCTTCGAGCAGATCGCCGCGCTCGGAGACGCCGGCGCCTGGGGCTTCACGATCGGCTCGGCGATCTTCGCCAACCAGCTCCCCGGCGGGCCGAGCGTCCCCGGCCAGGTCGCCGCCGTGCTCGCCCACATAAAGGGGTCAGGCCCCTTTAGGTTCGCGGAGGCGACCGCGTGACGTCGGTGCGGCGCACATCCCTGGTCGAGCAGGTGCGGCAAGGGCTGCTCGAGGACCTGGTCGGCGGCAAGCTCGTCACCGGCGACAAGCTGCCCAACGAGGACCGGCTCGCCGAGCGCTTCTCGGTCAGCCGCGCGACCGTGCGCGAGGCCGTGCTCGGCCTGCTCGAGGCGGGCTACCTGACCCGCCGCCACGGCTCCGGCACCTACGTGACCAAGGTGCCGCGCAGCCGCCACGCGCTCGACACCACCGTCTCCTACACCGCGATGATCCGCGACGCCGGGCACACGCCCGGCGAGACGGTGATCGCCAAGGCCGTGCGCGCGCCCACCGAGCACGAGTGCGAGGTGCTCGGCCTGGACGGCGACGACCGCGTCCACGAGGTCGAACGCGTCCGCCTGGCGGACGACCGGCCCGTCATCTACTCGCGCGACCGCATCCCCGCGGCGCTCCTGAACGGCATCTCTGAAGATGCGCTCGACAGTTCGCTGTACGTGATCCTCGAGTCCGCCGGCCACCCGGTCTTCCGGGCCAGTGCCGAGCTCCTCCCCACCCTCGCCGACGAACGGCTCTCCGAACTGCTGGAGGTTGAATGCGGTACCCCGCTGCTGCACATCGATCAGGTCGACTACGACGCGCGCGGGCGGGCGGTGATGCTCTCGCTCGAGTGGCACGTCGCCGACGCGTTCGAATTGATCGTCAACCGGCGCGCCTCGCCGGGTTCGGCGGACTCCTGATCCTGCTGGCGCTGCTGGCCGGCTGCGGGTCCTCGAGCTCGGACGAGTCGGCCGCGTCGGGCGGCGGCGCCTCCTCGGGCGGCGCCACCAAGACCGCGGAGGCGACCCCGGCCGCCACCGAGGCCGAGATCAAGGACGACGACGGCGACGGCATCGAGGACCCGGTGACGGTCAAGGGCGCCGTCGGCGACACGCTCGAGCTCAACGGCTCCGGGCTGGGCAACAAGGACCCCAACGACCACACCAAGACCAAGATCACGGTGACCCTGAGCAAGGTCAAGGGGCCGTTCAAGGGCTATGACATCAAGTCCAACCGCAAGTTGATCGGCCTGCAGTTCAAGTTCAAGAACACCGGTGAGCTCGTCTACGACAACCCGCTCCCCAACGGCAAGCTGACGCTCGTCGGCGGGGGCACCGGCAAGCAGACGAACCTGATCCAGATCGACGGGTCCAAGGACCCGTGCGAGAACCCGCGCGTGAAGCTCAAGCCGGGTAAGTCCAAGAGCGTCTGCATCGCGTTCGAGGTGCCCAAGAAGGGCAAGCTGGACACGTTCTCCTACACCTCGGACTCGGGGTACGGGGACACCGCCCAGTGGGCGCTTGCCAAGTGACTTAAAGCGGGGGGTCCGCGGGGGGCGGCAGCCCCCCGGTGATTTAAGGGTCGCCCACCGATTGTCAGGGTGGGCGACTCGCCGGACACTTATGGCATGAGCGCGTACATTGCCCTTCGTGAGGCTTGGGTCGTGGACCGGCCGTTGATGATCGACTCAGGCCACCGGCACCGGCGCGAGGTCGAGCGCCGCCACGGCCTCCGTCAACTGGTCTCCAACCCGGGCGACGTGCTCGAGCGCCACCGCCGCGACGTGCGTGCGGGCGCCGACGTCGTCACGACCGCCACGTGGGGCATCGCCGCCGCCACCGTGGTCTCCCCCGAGCCCGACCGCTGGATGACGATCGCCCGCCGCGGCGTCCGTCTCGCCCGCCTCGCCATCGCCGCGCAGAAGCGGGTCGGCAAGGTCGCCGTCGGCTTCTCGATCGACTCCACCATGGACCTCGACGACGGCGGCACGATCAGCCGGCTCGTGGACCTCTTCCACGCCGAGCACCCTGACTTCCTGATCCTCGACGCCCGCTCCCCGCGGCAGCCGATGCTCGAGCAGACGGTGCGCGCGCTGGAGTCCGCGCGGCTGCCCCTGTGGCTCTCGATGCCACGCGCCCCGCGCTCGATCGACTGGCTCGAACAGCGCGGCAAGCGCACGCGCCTGGTCGACCAGGGGCTGCTCGAGATCACGCGCTGGTAAGGGTTCGAGAAATCTCAGGGTAGGGGCCTGATTGTCCGCGCCCTTACCTCTGATTTACGGTTGACCTTCCTCCCCAACCCCTGGGCACTGATCGCCCGGGATCACTCTCTCAATAAGGAGCAGGATGCGACGATCCCTCGCCGTCACGGCTGTCGGCTTGACCTTCCTCGGTCTCACCGCCACGCAGGCGTCGGCTTCATATACCGCCTCGGTTCAGGGCACGACGCTCGAAGTCGCGGGCGACAAGGCCTCCGACAAGCTGACGTTCGCGGCCAACGGCACGGCCCTGGCCCTCGACGTCGGCTCCGACGGCACGATCGACTTCCAGTTCGATCGCAGCACCTTCGACAAGGTCCACGTCAACGCCGGTGACGGCGACGACGAGATCAGCACGCTCGGCAACCTCGCCGACGAGGCGTTCACGATCGAAGGCGGCGCGGGCAACGACCGACTGCTCGGCAGCAACGGCAACGACGTCCTCGACGGCGGCCCGGGCAACGACTTCGTCGACGGCAACCAGGGCACCGACACCGCGCGCCTGGGCACCGGCAACGACACCTTCCAGTGGGACCCGGGCGACGGCAACGACACCGTCGACGGCGACGCCGGCGCAGACGTCCTCCAGTTCAACGGCTCCAACGCCAGCGAGGACATGGACGTCTCGGCCAACGGCGCTCGCACGCGCTTCACCCGCAACATCGCGAACATCGTCATGGACCTCGGCACGATCGAGCGCGTCAACGTGCGCACGCTCGGTGGGACCGACAACGTCACCGTCAACGATCTGGCGGGCACCGGGCTCGGCCTGGTCGACGTCGACGAGTCCGGCTTCGACGGCCAGGGCGACGGCGCCAAGGACAACGTGATCGTCAACGGCACCAACGACCCGGACACGATCACCGCCACCTCCCCCACCCCGGGCACGGCGCAGATCAACGGCCTCGCGGCCAAGGTCCAGGTCGACAACGCCGAGTTCACCCAGGACCTCGTGACCGTCAACGGCCTGTTCGGTGACGACACGATCGCGGGCGGCGTCGGTGTCACGGGCCCGGCCTCGATCGTCGCCAATGGCGGCGACGGCGCCGACACCGCCAAATACGTCGGAACCAACGGCGACGACACCGATCTGTTCCTCGCGGCGGCCGGCACGGGGATCGCCCGCGTCGGGACGCCGACGGCCACCGGCATCGACGTCGCGGCCGGCGGCGGCACCGAGGAGACCCTCATCCAGACCCTCGGCGGCAACGATAAGGTCTCCGGTCAGAACGGCGTCTCCACCGCCTCGCACTTCACGATCGACGGCGGCAACGGCGACGACACGCTGCTCGGCGGCGACGGGGACGACCTGATCCTCGGCGGTGCCGGCAACGACCTGATCGACGGCAACCGCGGCTCAGACACCGCGCGCATGGGCTCAGGCAACGACACCTTCCAGTGGGACCCGGGCGACGGCAACGACACCGTCGACGGCGAGACCGGCGCGGACGTCCTGCAGTTCAACGGCTCCAACGCCGGCGAGGAGATGGCCGTCTCGGCCAACGGCGCCCGCACGCGCTTCACCCGCAACATCGCGAACATCGTCATGGACCTCGGCACGATCGAGCGCGTCAACGTCCGCGCGCTCGGCTCCGTCGACAACGTGACCGTGAACGACCTGAACGGCACGGGCGTCAAGCTCGTCGACGTCGACGAGGCCGGCTTCGACGGCCAGGGCGACGGCGCCAAGGACAACGTGATCGTCAACGGCACCTCCGGCCCGGACAAGGTCACCGCGACCTCGCCGACGGCGGGCACCGCGCTGATCAGCGGCCTGGCCGCGAACGTCCAGGTCGACGGCGCCGAGTTCACGCAGGACCTCGTGACCGTCAACGGCCTCGCCGGCGACGACACGATCACCTCGGGCGTCGGTGTCACCGGCCCCGCCGCGATCGTCGCCAACGGCGGCGATGACGACGACACCGCGAAGTACCTCGGCACGAGCTGGGACGATCAGATCTTCTTCGCAGCCGCCGGCACCGGGATCGCCCGCGTCGGCACCGCCACCACCTCGGGCCTCGATGTCACCGCCGGCGCAGGCACGGAGGAGACGCTCATCCAGGGTCTCGACGGCAACGACACGATCCAGGGCCAGAACGGCATCGCCGGCGACTCGCACTTCACGATCGACGGCGGCAACGGCGACGACACGCTCGGCGGCGGCGACGGCGACGACCTGCTGCTCGGGGGCCAGGGCAACGACCACGTCGACGGCAACCGCGGCACCGACACGGCCAACCTCGGCATCGGCGACGACCGCTTCCAGTGGGACCCGGGCGACGGCAACGATGTCATCGACGGCCAGTCCGGCTTCGACGGCCTCGACTTCAACGGCTCAAACGCCGCTGAGGACATCCAGCTCTCCGCCAACGGGAGCCGCGGTCGCCTGACCCGCAACATCGCCAACATCACGATGGACTACGACAATCTCGAGGACGTCGTGGTCCGGTCGCTGGGCTCGGCGGACAAGCTGACGGTCAACGACCTGCGCGGGACCGACGTGACCAACGTCGACCTGCAGCTGGGCGGGTTCGGCGGCGGCGGCGACGCCACGGCCGACCAGGTGATCGTCAACGGCTCCGAGCGTCCTGACAACGTCACGATCTTCAAGATCAACGGCCGTGTCGACCTCACCGGTCTCGGCCCGCAGCTGCACATCTTCGACTCCGAGCCGACGCTCGACACCCTCCAGGTCAACACCCTGGGCGGCAAGGACAGCGTCGTCTTCGACAACGACATCTCCGACCTGATCGCCGCCACCGTCGACCTGGGAGCAGACCAGTGAACGCCCTCCGTCCCTTCAGCGCCCTCGCCGTCGCCGCCACGCTCTTCGTGGCCGCCTGCGGCGGGTCCGGCGGGGTGAGCAAGAACGACTACGTCAAGGACCTCAACGAGGCCGTGCAGTCGCTGCAGAAGTCGACCGCGTCGCTGGGCCCGGCCGCCACGGACGGTGGCGCCGCGGTCACGCGGCTCCAGGACGGCGCCAAGGCGATGGACGTCGCCGCGGAGAACTTCAACAACATCACGCCGCCGGACGACGCCAAGCACGCCCACGGGCAGATCGTCGACGGTCTGCACAAGTTCGCGGACACGTTCCGCGAGGCCGCGGACGCCGCGAAGTCCAACGACAGCGAGAAGCTGCTGAAGGTCATCTCCGACATCGACTCCAGCCCAGGCGCGAAGGAGCTGCAGGCGGCCACCGAAGAGCTCGCCGCGAAGGGCTACAACGTCCAGTGAGAAAGGCAGGTCAAGCATGAATCTCTACGCCATCCGCCGTCGTGACTTCTGGGGCACCCCCGAGGAGCTGCAGGCGACGGCCGCGAAGTCCGCACAGGTGGGCGAGGACATGGCGGCTGACATCCGCTGGATCCGCACCTACATCGTGCAGGAAGACTCCGGCAAGCTCGGCACGCTGTGCATCTACGAGGGCACGAGCGCCGAGAAGGTGCGCGAGCAGGCCGAGCGCACCGGTATGCCGGCGGACGAGATCACGCTCATCGCCGAAACGGTGATCGTGAACCCGGACCCGGTTCCCGCCGCCTCCTAGGGGCGGGACATCAGGCGCGCGGCGGTGCAAGGGGAAACCCGCCGCGCGCCTGAAATCGGTCGGACAGGGGAATAAGCTCCTCCGATGTCGGTGGAGGAGCGACCATTTGACGTGCGCCTGGAGCGACGCGAGGCCGGTGTGGTCGTCGTCGCCAGCGGCGAGATCGACCTCTGGTCGGCGCCGGAGATCAAGGCCGCGCTCGCAGGTCACGGCTCGCGTGACAGCGCCGTGGTCCTCGATCTGCGGGGTGTCACCTTCATGGACTCCAGCGGCCTCGGGCTGATCGTCGAGTCCAACCAGCGCGCGCGCAAGCAGGGGTTCCGGTTCGCGGTGGCGGTCGGCGGCGCCACCGACGTCCATCGGATCCTCGAGATGTCAGGGCTCACGAAGGTCCTGACGTTCGTCGACGACCCGGACGCCTTCTTCGCCGGCGGCGACGCGTGACGCAAGAGCGGGCCGCGGAATCCGGCATTCGTGACGTGCTCCTCGCGGGTGGCGAGGTCGGGCGCGACACGCTGGCGGTCGACTGGGCCGCACACCCGCTCGGCCCGCCCGAGCACTGGCCGCGCTCGCTGCAGACCGTCGTCCAGGTCGTCCTGACCTCGCGCTTCGCGATGTGGATGGCGTGGGGCTCGGACCTCACGTTCTTCTGCAATGACGCCTACCGGCGCGACACGCTGGCCAAGAAGTACCCGTGGGCGCTCGGGCGCTCCGCGCGCGAGGTGTGGGCGGAGATCTGGCCCGACATCGGGCCGCGGATCGAGACCGTGATGCGTACCGGGATCGCGACGTGGGACGAGGCGCTGCAGCTCTTCCTCGCACGCTCCGGCTACGCCGAGGAGACCTACCACACGTTCTCCTACAGCCCGCTGACCGACGAGGACGGCCGCATCGCGGGGATGCTGTGCGTCGTCTCCGAGGACACGGACCGCGTCATCGGCGAGCGGAGGCTGGCGACGCTGCGCGACCTCGGCTCCGTGTCGTCGACGTCGAGCGAGGACGAGGTGCTCGCGAGCGTCTCACGGCAGCTGGCCGGCAACCCGCACGACCTGCCCTTCGCGCTCGCCTACCTCTATGACGACGAGGGGACGCCCGTCCTGCGCGCGGCCACCGGCATCGCGGCCGACCACCCCGTCACCCACCGGATCTGGCCGGCCGACGCGGACATGGTCGAGCTCGACGTCGACGACCTTCCGACCGGCGCCTGGGCCGAGCCACCGTACGCCGCGGCGGTGCTCCCGCTGTCCGCTCAGGGCCAGGTCGACTCGCCCGGGTTCCTGGTCGCGGCGCTCAACCGCTACCGGCAGCTGGACGACGACTACCGCGGGTTCCTCGGCCTCGTCGCGGGCCAGGTCGCGGCCGCCATCGCGGGTGCCCGGGCGTATGAGGCCGAGCGCCGGCGCGCCGAGGCGCTGGCCGAGCTCGACCGCGCGAAGACCGCGTTCTTCACCAACGTCAGCCACGAGCTGCGGACGCCGCTGACGCTCCTGCTCGGCCCGGCCGAGGACGCGCTCGCCGACCCGGACGCGGCGCTGCCGGACAAGCAACGCGGCCGCGTCGAGGTCATCACCCGCAACGCGCAGCGCCTGCTGAAGCTGGTCAACACGCTGCTGGACTTCTCCCGGCTCGAGAGCGGGAACGTGCGCGCGCAGTTCGAGCCGGTCGACCTCGCGCGCTACACGGCCGAGCTCGCGAGCATGTTCGAGTCGGCCGTCGAGCGTGCCGGCCTGACGATCGAGATCGAGTGCCCGCCGCTACCCGAACCGGTCTACGTCGACCGCGAGATGTGGGCCAAGATCGTGCTCAACCTGCTCTCCAACGCGTTGAAGTTCACCTTCGACGGCGGTGTGACGGTGCGGCTGAGCGCGCAGTCCGACCGGGCGCGGCTGACCGTCACCGACACCGGCATCGGGATCCCGGAGGACGAGCTCCCGCGGCTCTTCGAGCGCTTCCACCGCGTCGCGGGCGTGCGGGCGCGCTCACACGAGGGCTCAGGGATCGGCCTCGCCCTCGTGGCCGAGCTCGCCGAGCTGCACGGCGGCTGCGCCGCGGCGACCAGCCGCCGCGGCGAGGGCTCCACGTTCACGGTGGACGTGCCGTTCGGGGACGCGCATCTTCCGCAGGAGGACATCCGCCGCGACGGGGACGCCGCGGTCAGCGCCCGCCAGCAGGCCGAAGGGTTCCTCGAGGAGGCTTCGCGCTGGCTCGGGACCGACGACGACGGCATCGCCGCCGTGACCGACCCGGATGCCCCGCGCGTGCTCGTCGTCGACGACAACGCGGACATGCGGCGCTACATCGCCACGCTGCTGGCGTCCGAGTACGCGGTCCAGACCGCGGCGGACGGCGTCGACGCGCTCGAGCAGGCGCGGGCGCACCCGCCCGACCTCGTGCTGACCGACGTGATGATGCCCCGCCTGGACGGCTTCGGGCTGCTCGCGGCGCTGCAGGAGGACCCGGCGACGATGGGCGTCCCGGTGATCATGCTCTCGGCGCGAGCGGGCGAGGAAGGCACGATCGAAGGGCTCGAGGCCGGCGCCGACGACTATCTGATCAAGCCGTTCGCGGCCCGCGAACTGCTCGCGCGCGTCGCCGCGAACCTCGAGCTCGACCGCGTCCGGCGCACCCGTGATCGGCTGCGGAAGAGCCAGGACCTGATCGACCAGGCGCAGCGGCTCGCGCGCGTCGGCAGCTGGGAGCTCGACCTCGCCAGCGGCGCGATCAGCGGTTCGGAGGAGCTGGCCCGGATCCTCCAGCGGACGGCCGAGGAGCTCGCGTCCGGTGGCCTGGAGGCCGCCTTCGAGCGGATCTTCGACCCGGCTGACGTGCCACGCCTGCGGGCCGCCATCGAGGCCGGGACGCAGGGGGTGCCGATCGACGTCGAGGTCCAGCTGGCGCTGCCGGGGCGCCCGTGGGTGCGTGCGCTCGGCGAGCTCGACGGCGACGACCCCGTGCGCCTGCGCGGCAGCCTCCAGGACATCACCGCCCAGCGCGAGGCCGAGCGGGCGCTGGCGAGCGCCGCCGCCGAGCGCGAGGCGAGCGCGCGCGAGCGCGAGATCGCCGACCACCTCCAGCACTCGCTGCTCCCAGCAGTGACGTTCGCCCCCGACCGGCTCGAGGTCGCCACCTTCTACCAGCCGGGCGTCGCCGGCACCCAGGTCGGCGGCGACTGGTACGACGTCATCCAGGTCGGGGCGGGACGCACCGCGCTGGTGATCGGCGACGTGATGGGCCGCGGCGTCAACGCCGCGGCGGTCATGGGTCAGTTGCGGACCGCCGTCCGGGCCTACGCGCGGCTCGACCTCCCGCCCGCCGACATCCTCGAGTCCCTCGACGCCGTCGTGCGCGATCTCGGCGAGGTCCAGATCGTCACGTGCGTCTACGCGGTCTTCGATCCCACCGACCGGTCGCTGATCTACGCCAACGCCGGCCATCTCCCGCCGCTGCTGCGGGTGGCCGGCGCGCCGGTGCGGCGACTGACCGGCGCGGCCGGACCGCCGCTCGGCGCGGGGCCGCTCACGCTCGAAGAGGAGGTGGTCGAGCTGCCGGTCGGCGGGTGCCTCGCGCTCTACACCGACGGGTTGGTCGAGCGCCGCGACCGCAACCTCGACGCCGGGATCGACCTGCTCGCCGCCCGGTTCGCCGCTGCCGCCGAGCCGGTGGCCGAGCTGCCGGGCGTGCTCGTCTCAGCGTTGGCGCCGGAGGGCTCCGACGACGACGTGGCGGTCCTCGTCGCCTGCGTGCTGGAGGGCGACGAGCCCGCGTCCGCCCAGCTCTCCATCGACGACGACGTCCGCGCCGTGCACCAGGCGCGCTCGTTCACCAGGATCACCCTCGCCGCCCTGGCATTGCCGGAAGCGCTGACGCGCGACGCGATCCTGCTCGTCTCAGAGATGGTCACCAACGCGATCGTGCACGGCCGCGGGCCGATCCGGCTGCGCCTGCGACGCGCCCGCGAGCACCTGCTGATCGAGGTCTCCGACACCGCGACGGCGGTCCCCCGCAAGCTGCGCCCGACCGCCGACGACGTCCACGGCCGCGGCCTCCAGCTCGTCGCGATCATGGCCGACGAGTGGGGCACGCGCCCGATCCGCGACGGCAAGTCCGTGTGGTGCGCGCTCGATCTCACCCGCTACGCCTAAAGCCGGCGGCCGGCCGGGCCGACCACACGGGTATGCAGGACGCGCGAGTGCCGCGGGACCCGCTCGACGACGGGCTGCGGCTGCGTGCGCAGAGCGTGCCGATCGGGGTCTTCGTGTCGTTCGCGATCATCGCGGCGCTGGCCGTGTGGGTCGCGGCGACGTGGCATGAGGCGGGGCGGGCGCTGATGGCGACGTTCCTCGTCATCGCCGCGCTCACCGCGTTGCTCGTGGCGCTGCTCCCGCACGAGCGCATCGTTCGCTCCCGTTGGCGCGAGCCGTTCTTCGTGAGCTGGAGCATGGCCAACATCGTCTTCATCACCGCGTTGGCGGCGGGCTCCGGCGGCACCCGCAGTCCGGCCACGCTCGTGTTCTTCCTGACGATGGTCTTCTCGGCGCTGTCGTATCCGTTCACGCTGGTGGTCGTGGTGAGCGTGTCGAGCCTCGGCGCGTACGTGTCGCTCGCGCTGCTCGAGCAGACCGGCGCGGCCGCGTCGTTGTCGCCGTCGACGATCCTCGTCTTCGCGACCTGCCTCGCGCTCGTCGCCTTCATGTGCATCTGGCAGGCGCGCCTGAACACCCGCCGCGCGAACCACCTGCTGCGGATCTCGCGCACCGACTCGCTGACGGGCTGCCTGAACCGGCTCGGGTTCACCGAGCGCTTCAGCGGCGAGGTGGTGGGAACGGGCTTGGTCCTGTTCGACCTCGTCGGCTTCAAGGCGGTCAACGACACCTTCGGTCACCCCGCGGGCGACGAGCTGCTGGTGTGGGTCGCCCGCACGCTGCAGGCGCTGGTGCGTGGGGATGACGCGGTCGCCCGGCTGGGCGGCGACGAGTTCGCGCTGATCCTGCCGGGGATGGACCTCGCGGGCGCCGTGGCGGTCGCGGTGCGCACCCGCGCCGCGTTGGCCGAGCGGGTGCAGGCGACGACCGGTGTCGCCGCCGCGCCCGACGACGGCTTCGCGGCCGACACCCTGGTGCGCAGGGCCGACGAGCGGCTCTACGCCGCCCGGCGCGTCGCCACGGTCTAATCGGGCTCGACGTCCAGGTGGGTCTGGACGTCGTATTCGCTCCACGCGACCGTGACCACGCGGCAGCGGCGGACGGTGCCGACGACCGTGCGCACGACCTCGAGCTCGTGCTTGAGGTGCTCCTCGGTCTCGAGCGCACGCTTGGGGCGCTTGGAGCCGGCGTGCTTGAGCATCCAGTCGCCCATGTACTCGATCCCGGTGTCGAGGTCCTTGATCAGGGGCTGGTGCGGCTGCTCCTCGGTCTTGTTGCCGAACACGCCGCCCCCGCTCGACTGGAACCACCGGACCTCGATCCGGTGGCCGATCGGGATCGGGGCGCTGTAGATGCAGGTCACGAGCTCCATGAGCTGCGCGACAGTAGCGGCCCGCAGCCACCGACGCGGATTCGCACCGCGCACCCCCCGCCGCGCTCGGTTCGGGGGGTGGTCAGGAAAACTTGACTCAGAGGACGGAAATCCTGGCCACCCCCACCGATGCGCCGTTCAGGGGGTGTTGCGGGCGGCGCGGATCGCGGCCACGAACCCGGGCGCCTTGGGCGTCCCGAAGCCGGTGGTCATGTCCCAGCCGCTGGTGACGGGCCAGCCGCTGACCGGGCCCGGGGTGACCGGGAGGCCGTCGCCGTTGTAGTCGAACAGGCGGTTGTCGACGAGCCGGCCGCTGAGAGCGCTGCCCTCGGTGACCGGGGCGATGTCGCGGAAGGCGGCGGGGTTCGAGCCGACCTTGTACAGCAGCGGGGCGAGGTGTCCCAGCGGCGGCTGATTGCTCGTGCGTTGCTGCTCGTTGGCGAGCGCGACGAGCCCGGCGACCTGCGGCGAGGCCGCGCTCGTCTCGCCATAGACGTGCCAGCCGACGCGGTCGGTCTTCGGGAAGAACGACGTGTACACGAGCACGCCGCCGTTCACGGCCGCGTTCCACGCCAGGTCCGGGACGCCGCGATGGTTTCCGGGGATCCGGCTCGCGACGCTGTCCTGCCAGCTGGGGCGCGCGTAGATCGTGCTGGGGCCACCCCCGGTGGCGGCGGGCAGCCAGGACTCGTTCCACACGGCCTCGGTGTTCCCGCCGGCGATCGCGTTCCAGTACGCGGGGTTGTAGTCGCCGTCGGCGGTGAACGGGACGTCGCTGCTCGGGTTCCACGTCCAGCCGTACTGCAGCTGCGTGCCGCCGACCGCCGTGACGTACGGGCTCGACGCCGGCCAGCCGACGGTCGGCACGGTGTAGTTCACCGAGTCGCGGTGCTGCTTTGAGGGCCCGGTCGTGCCGTCGTCGCCTGACGAGGCGAGGACCGTGTCGCCCTTGGCGATCGCCTTCTGGTAGACGGCGTCGAAGCGCGCGGTCTGGGCCTGCGCAGCGCCCCCGAAGGTCTGCTCGGTCACCCCGAAGGACTGCGAGAAGACGGTGCCGGGCGGGTACTGGTCGATCGCGTCGGAGATCGCCTTGAACAGGTTCGGGAAGCCCTGGACGCCCTCCGTCTCGGCCGGCGGGACGCCGAGCAGGACGATGTGGGCGTGCGGCGCGATCGCGTACGCCCACTCGATGTCCAGCGTCGCCTCGCCGGCCCAGCCCTCGGCGCCCGCGGAGCCGGACTGTCCGTTGCCGACGTTCTTGAAGTCGGGCTGCCCGTTGGGATACACGGCCGTGAAGTCGGGCGCGGGTTCGGTCGGGAAGAACGTGTCATGGAACGTCTTCAGGTCCTGCGCGGCCGTCGGGCTGCCGTAGGAATCGACCAGGACGATCGTCTGCCCATCGCCCTTGTTGGACAGCTGATCGACGCCGTAGGCCGCCCGGATCTGCTGGGCCGTGTAGCAGTGCAGCCAGGCGTAGGCCACGGCTGGTGCCGGCGTGACGCAGTCCGGTGTTGTGGCATCGCCGGTGCTCGCGACGGGCTCGGGCGCCTGGATGGCCTGCGGCGTCGCCGATGCGGACGTCGCCACGGCCATCGAGAGCGCAGCGCCGATCGCCGCAGCGAATGCGAATCGCTTCGTCAAGACAAGCTCCTTCTGTGAAACGCGGCACCCCCCGCGAGTGCCGCCCTCTTTCATCTCACCTTTTCGGCGAACGCTGAAATGACGATGAAGTCGGCGCGATCGTCACGTGGGATTGACGGCTAGTCTGGACACCGCCTTGCCGGCTTCCTCACCAAGCCTGCAGCGCGTGCTGGGAGGCCTCGCTGCGCTCGGTCTCGTCGCTTCGGCCGTGCCGCTCGCGGTCGCGGTCCACAGCGTCGGAGGCCACCATCGCGACCTGATCGCCGTGTTCGGGCCGGTGATCGGCGGCGCGTCGATCTTCACCGGCCTGCGCGCGTGGCAGCGACGGCCCGAGAACCCGTTCGGCGCGCTGCTGGTCGCGGTCGGGTTCACCTACTGCCTGTCCGGGCTGATCGTGACCACGGACTCGTGGCCGTTCATCATCGGCCTCGCGCTGATCGCGGTGCCGTACGCGATCCTCTTCCACATCCTGCTCGCGTTCCCGTCGGGGCGGCTGGTCACGCGTTTCGAGCTCGTGCTGGCGGGGCTCATGTACTTCACGGCCACCGTGTTCTGGTGGGCGTGCATGGTGATCGAGGACACCGGAGCGTTCGGGCTCCCGGCCAACCCGCTGCTGGTCGACGCCCGGCCGTCGCTGTTCGACGTCCTGTCGCGGGTGCGGCTGGGTGTCGTCGCCCTGTTGATCGCGGTGCTCGGCGTGGTGATCGTGCGGCGCTGGAGCGGGGCGACGAGGCCGTCGCGGCGCGCTTTGACGTTGGTGTACGCGAGCGGCGGCCTGGTGCTCGGTTTGTACGCCGTCTGGTCGGTGCTCGGCATGTTGGACGTGGCCCCGGGCTTTCAGGAGACGCTCGAACGGGCGCGGGTGATCGCGCTGGCGACGGTGCCGTTCGCGTTCCTCGCGGGGCTGCTGCGGGCGCGGGTCGTCGGGGCGGGCGCGGTCAACGAGCTCGTCGCGCGGCTCGGCGCGGGCACCGGTGACCTGCAGGGCGCGCTGGCCGATGCGCTGCGCGATCCGTCGCTCGCGCTGGCCTACTGGTTGCCCGAGCGGGGCGAGTGGGTCGACGCGCGCGGTGACGTGGTCGTGCTGCCGGCCGACGAAGGCCGCTGCACGCCGGTCTCGCGCGACGGGCACACGATCGCGATGCTGGTCCACGACCCGTCGCTGGCGGAGGAGCCGGAGCTCGTGCACGCCGTGGGCGGCGCGGCAGCGCTGGCGTTGGAGAACGAGCGGTTGACGGCGGACCTGCGCGCGACGGTGTCCGAGCTGCGCGCGTCGCGGGCGCGGATCGTGGAGAGCGCCGACGCGGCGCGCCGCAAGATCGAGCGCGACCTGCATGACGGGGCGCAGCAGCGGCTCGTGGCCTTGGCGTTGTCGTTGCGGCTCGCGCGGTCGCGGGTGGCGGGCGATCCTTCCGCCGCGGGCGAGTTGCTCGACGACGCGGCAGCGAACCTCGACGAAGCGATCCGTGAGCTGCGCGAGCTCGCGCGCGGGATCCATCCGGCGGTCTTGTCCGATCGTGGGCTCGGGTCCGCCCTTGAAGCGCTCGCCGGGCGGATGCCGTTGCCGATCGAGATCACCGCGGTGCCGGCCGAGCGGCTGCCGGCGCCGATCGAGGCCGCGGCCTACTTCGTCGTCGCCGAGGCGATCACGAACGTCGCCCGCTACGCGGACGCGTCACACGCCTCGGTGGAGGTGCAGTGCGTGGACGGGCGTGTGGTCGTGACCGTCGTCGACGATGGGGTCGGCGGGGCCGACCCGGGCAGCGGGTCGGGCCTGCGCGGCCTGAGCGACCGGATCGCGGCGCTGGACGGGCGGCTCGAGGTCGTCTCGCCCGTGGGGCGCGGAACGACCGTCCGCGCCGTCATCCCACGCTGACGAGCTGCAGGTCCGGCAGGTAGGTGAGACCCGCGAGCGGGTCGCGGGCGTAGTCGATGAAGCCGCGCGGGCGGTCGACCACGAGCGGCGCGATGCCCTCGATCGGATGCTCGAGCACGCGAATGCGGGAGAACGTGTGGTCCCGGGGGTGCTGCTCGAGGTACTCGATCAGCCACGTGCCGACGCACTCGGGACGCGTCTGCGGGGCCATCAGGGTTTCGCGGCGCCGGCGCCAGAACCCGCGCGGGCGCGCCGTCTCGATCGTCCAATACGGGTGGGAGGGCATGTCCTCTACGTCGACCCCTGGCGCCCATCCTTGACTGCGTTCTCCCCCCTTTACGCGGCGGCCCGCACCGCGTCGTGAAAGTCATCGAACCCGTCTTTCGGGCTCGTCATGGCGCGCTGCGTGAGCAGGACGGCGACGGTGTCGTTGGCCGGATCGACCCGCGCGGTCGTGCCGGTTCCCCCGTCCCACCCCCAGCGGCCGCTGTCGTCGACGCCGGTCGCGTAGCCCCAGCTGGTGGTGGCGCCGAGGAACGGTTCCGCGGCTTCGCGTTGTCGTGGGGTGAGCTGGTCGCGGGTCATCGCTTCGGTGTCGACGAGCTCGGCGACGGCGGTGTAGAAGCGCAGGACGTCCTCTGCCGTCGAGACGAGGCCCGATGCCAGCTCCTCGAAGAGCGGCGGCGTCGCGTG
Source organism: Solirubrobacter soli DSM 22325 (assembly GCF_000423665.1). Taxonomy (GTDB): domain Bacteria; phylum Actinomycetota; class Thermoleophilia; order Solirubrobacterales; family Solirubrobacteraceae; genus Solirubrobacter; species Solirubrobacter soli. The sequence continues at coordinate 117,669 of NZ_AUIK01000021.1, forward strand.
GGTGCCGTCGGGCGGGTCGAGCACCTCGCCGTTCATGTACGCCGTGGTCATGCGGTCGGTGGCGAAGTAGGCGGTGTCGGTCATGCCCAGCGGGGCGAAGATGCGTTCTTCGAGCAGGGCGCTGACGCGTTGCCCGGTCGCGCGTGCGAGGAGGACCGCGAGCACGTCCATGCTCGTGTCATACAGCCAGCCTTCGCCGGGGGCGAACGGACGCGGGACCTGAGCGAGGCGGCGCACGAACTCGTCCCCGGTCATCTGCGGCGTGAGCGGGCCCGGATGGATGTCGAGCTCCAGCATCTTCTGACTCGCGGGCGTTTGCGTCATCGTCACGCCCCAGCCCGACGTGAACGTCAACAGGTGGCGGACGGTCGCGTCGCCGGGGAGTTCCGGGACGTAGTGCTCGACCTCGTCGTCCAGGGTGATCGTTCCGTCCTCGATCGCGAGCAGCGTCAGCGCGCCGCCGATCGGCTTCGTCACCGACGCAATGCGGAAGCGGCTGTCGGGTCGCATCGGCGGCCCGCCGAACGCCATCGCTCCCGCCGCGCGGACGTGGGTCTCGCCGTTGATGCGGACCGCGCCCACGTAGCCGGGGATCTCGCCGCCGTGGAGCCGTTCCTCGGGGATGCGCCAGATCTCGTCCATGGTGGGTCCAGACTGCCGATGGTCCTCCTTTTCATCGCTTGAGCGCCTACGCGCCAGCTCATGGCTTGATGCGAACTTCCGGGCTTCGCGCGGGTCGATGGGGCGAGCGATGACGAGCGAACGCGCGTTGGAAGACCTGTACGCGGCACACGCCGCCGAGCTGCTGTCGTTCTGCCGGCACCTGCTGGGCTCCCACGAGGAGGCCGAGGACGTGCTGCAGCAGACCTTCGTCCGCGCGCTCGACGCGTTGCGCGGCGGCGTCGTCCCGCAGCACCCGCGGGCGTGGCTGTTCACGATCGCCCGCAACCGCGCGTTGAGCGTGCTCGCCGCGCGGCGCGAGGTGGTGAGCGACGAGGTCGTGGTCGAGGTCGAAGGGCTGGCGGAGTCCGTCGAGCGCCGCGCCGAGCTGCGCGCGCTCCTGGCGGACATCGCCGCGCTTCCCGAACCCCAGCGAGCCGCGCTCTTGCTCGCCCAGCTGTCGGACTTCCCGCAGCGTCGGATCGCCGAGGTGATGGGCACCAGCGAGGCCCGCGTCAAGGCGCTCGTGTTCCGCGCCCGCCAGGCGTTGATGGCCGACCGCGCCGCCCGCGCGGTCCCCTGCGGCGAGATCCGCGCCGAGCTCTCCATCGCCCACGGCCCCGACCTCCGCCGCTCCCGCCTGCGCCGCCATCTCCGCCAATGCCCGAGCTGCCGCGCGTTCCACCGCGGCGTGACGTCCCAACGCGCCGCGCTCGCGACGCTGCTCCCGGCGAGCGCCCCGGCGAGCATCCTCGCGCGAGTCCTGGGAGGAAACGTGGGCGGCGGCGCGGCGAGCGCGGGCGGCGCGGGCGCAGCAGCCGGCGGCGCGACAGGCACGGGCGGCGCAGGCGCGGCAGCCGGCGGCGCGGGGGCGGCGGCCGGCGGCGCGGGGGCGGCGGCCGGCGGCGCGGGCGCGGTGGCCGGCGGCGGCGTCGCGGCGGTGACGGCCGGCGGCGGCGCGGTGGCCGTGCTCGTCAAGGTCGCGGTCGTGGTGGTCGTCGGCGGGACGGCGGTCGGCGGCGCGGCCGCCGCGCACCTTGGCGCCGCGCCGGACGCGCGCGCCGAGAGCGCCGGCGCGGTGCCGTTCCGGACCGTCTCGGCGACGGTCACGCCCACGCCGTCGCCGGTCTTCGTCGCCGCCACGCCGCCGACGCCCGGCGCGACGCCCGCGCCGGGCGACGCGAAGACCACGCGCGACGACGCGCGCGCCGAGCGGCGAGCGGCGCGGCATCGCCGCGCCGCCCGGCGCCTCACGGCCGCGCAACGCCGGGCCCGCAAGCGCGTCGCCAGGGCACACCGGCGGGCGGCGCGGCGCGCGGCGGCACGACGTCGGGCCGCTGCCCGCCTCACGCCGGCACAACGGCGCGTCGCTCGGCGTGCCGCCGCCAACCTGACGCCCGCGCAACGCCGCGCCGCCATCAGGGCCGCCCGGAACCTCACGCCCGCCCAACGCCGCGCGCTCATCAACGCCGGCCGCGGCATGACGCCTGCGCAACGGCGCGCCGCCATCAACGCCGCCGCCGACCTCACCCCCGCGCAACGCCGCGCGCTCATCAACGCCGGCCGCGACATGACGCCTGCGCAACGGCGCGCCGCCATCAACGCCGCCGCCGACCTCACCCCCGCGCAACGCCGCGCGCTCATCACCACCGGCCGCGACATGACGCCCGCGCAGCGCCGCGCCGCCATCAACCCCGCGGCCGACCTCACGCCCGCGCAACGCCGCGCCGTCGTCGAGGCCGCCAACAACGCCACGCCCGCGCAACGCCAGGCCGCCGCCGACCTCACCCCCGCGCAACGCCGCGCCGCGATTGAGGCCGCCACGTCCGACCAGCCCCAAGCCGCCGCCCAGCCGACGCCCGCCCCCACGCCGGAGCCCACCGCCACGCCCTCCCCTACCGCGACGCCCGAGTCCGAGCCGTCGCGGCTCGAGCGGCTGCGGCGGCGAATCTCCGGGTCTTGATTGCAACCTCGCGGGGTGGGCGAGGTCTCAACGGGTGTCCGCACACCTCATTTGGGAGGCTTCGAATTGCTTCGCATCACCATCGCTCTGCTCGCCGCCATGGCGCTCGTGGCACCGGCCGCCGCGTCGGCGCAGTCGACGACGTCGGTCAATGTCATCCGCGGTACCGAGGCCGATGACACCTTGCAGGGAACCCCGGGCATCGATGTCATCTTCGCCTTCGCGGGGAACGACACGATCGCCGGCCTGGCCGGTCCCGACCGGATCTATGGCGGGCAGGGCGACGACAAGATCTCCGGAGGCGACGGAAACGACGTCCTCCGCGGCGGCCGCGGGGCGGATGTGCTCGACGGCGGCGCGGGTGACGACAGGATCGAAGGTCGCGCCGGCTCGGACACGATCCTGGGCGGCGACGGCAACGACCGGATCTGGGCCAAGGGCCGCGGCGGGAAGACCGACACGATCGACGCCGGGCCGGGCGACGACGTGATCCACGCCCGCGACGGCAGCGAGGACCGGATCGCCTGCGGCGCCGGCGACGACACGGTCTTCGCCGACCTCAAGGACGACGTCGCTTCCGACTGCGAGCACGTGCTGCGTCGACCGGTGTAGCCCACCCGCGCGCCCCGGCGGCATGATGCCGCCGGGGCGCGCACCACTACGGCGTGGTGGTGGACAGCGTGAACGTCACCGCGGCGCTGTAGGCGCCCGTGCGCAGCGGGTCGTTCGCGTCGATCGACTGCTTGAAGGCGATCGCGAACGCGTCGGCGGTCACCGGGCCGGTCCACGCCGTCTTCTCGGGCGTGATGACCACCGGCTTCGCGAGCTTGAACGCGCCGTTGGCCAGCGTGGCCGCCGAGGCGGTCAGCGCGGCGTCGCCCGCGGTCGAGGTGACGTTGGCCGTCGTCGACGCGGTGTACTCCTTCGCGACGCCCGGCGTGAAGGCGCCGAACGAGGCCGGCCCGCCGAGCGTCAGCGCCAGCGTCGCCGGGACCTGACCGCCGACGGGCGCATCCGCCGAGACGTGCGTCGTCTGGATGTGCACGACCTTCTCGGTGGAGACCGGAGCGAGCGAGTCCTCGCCCGTGTACTCGCGCATGGAGTCGTTGGTCACGCGCACCGTCACGTCGCCGTTGGCGAGCGCGGTGAGCTTGCGGGTCGCCGGGTCCAGGATCGCCGCCTTGCCGGCGGCCTTGGCGGCCGCGATGTCAGTACCGATCGCGAGGTTGCCGGAGCCGCCGAAGTGCACCGACATCGGGTAGCGCAGCGGCACGACGCGCGTGCCGTTCTGCACGCCCGACGGCTGCACGATGGTGCCGTTGATCTCGGCGGAGTCGCCCTTCTCCAGGACGGCGGGTGCGTCGAGCGCGATCGACTGCGCGAACGCGCGGACGTCGGCCGTCAGCCACTGCTGTCCGGCGGACGCGTCCTTGTCGACGTGCCAGTCCAGCCAGCCGGTGAAGCCGCCGCGGTCCGGCGTGCCGTAGGGCGCCTTGCCGGACGACGGGAGCACCGTGTACGGGACGCCCTCGATGCGCTCGACGCTGGCGATCTGGGCGTGCGAGCCGACCATCGAGACGCCCTTGTCGGACGCGTCGCGGAAGTCGGACAGCATCTTCTCGACCAGCGCGACCTCGGTGCGGTCGCCGAGTTGCGAGGCGTCCGCGATGTCAGGATCGTCCACCGGGTGGTGGGCGAAGACCATCACGTTCTTCACCGCGGGGTCGGTCTCGGCCTGCTCGAGCGCGGATGCGAACATCGGCATCTGCGCCCAGAACGTGCCGCGCAGCGTGCCGTAGGACGAGGCCAGCAGGATGAAGCGCGTGCCGTTGTGGTCGAACGTGCCGTAGGGCTGGCCGAACTCGGCCTGGAACGGCGCCAGGTCGCCCTGGCCGTTGGAGCGGTAGGACTCGTGGTTGCCCGGCACGTAGTAGCACGGCGTCTTGTCGGCGGTCGGCGCCGGCGTGTCGTCACGACCGATCGTCGAGGTCAGCGGGATCAGCCGGCAGCCGCCGGCCTCGAGCGTCTGGCGGGCGAGCGTCAGGTCGGCGGCGGCGCCGAGGTCCGTGATGTCGCCGTTGAGCACGATCAGGTCCGGGTTGGTCTTGCGGATGCGCTGCAGGGCGGCCACGCCGACCTTGGCCAGCGTCGGGTCCGCGGCGGTGAACTGGACGTCAGAGAGCGTGCCGAAGCTCCAGTCGTCCTTGCCGTTGGTCGAGCCGTCGGGCGAGAAGAGCGCGTCGGCCTTCAGCGGCTTGACCGGCGGGTTGTCGACGGTCGCCGAGTAGTCCGCGTCGATCGACTTGTACGTGACGACGCCGTCCTTCTGGAGCGCCGCGTTGGTCTCGATCACCTGCGAGGAGGTGATCGTGACCGGGAACTTCGTGTCCGCCGGCGGCGTGAACACGTAGTCACCGTCGCCGACCTTGATCGGCGTGCCGAGCGGCCCGCGCGAGACGCCGGCGGCGTCGACGTAGGAGATGTAGGAGAACTGCAGCGCCTGCGTCGAGTTCAGCTTCAGGTGGATGCGCAGCGGCGCGCCCGGGACCGGGATCCGGAACGCGGTGGTCTTGGCGCTGATGCCACTGTTGCGCTCGGCCTTGTAGGTCAGGCGCAGGTTGCCGCCGGCGTCCGTGTCGAGCTTCTGGTTCGCCGCGGACGTGCCGTTGACGTTCCAGCGCGAGACCTCGTCGGCGTGGTTGAAGGAGTAGACGTTCTGCTGGACGACCCCGATCGTGATCGGGAGCAGCTCCGTCTCGCCCGCGACCTTGATCGAGAGCGTCGTGCCGCCGGCCTTCAGCGGCGTGACCTTCAGCGAGCCCGCCGCGGACTCCTCGACCTTGATCAGCTCGTGGTCGTAGTCGAGGGTCATGTCCTGGAGTTCGATCGGGGCGGTGTAGCCCTCGTCGTCGCGGCCGACGACCTTCAATGTCTGGCTGCCGGTGACGTCGGCGAAGGACATGCGCGTGGTCGAGAGCTCGAGCGTGCGCAACGCGTGCAGGGTGCGCACCTTGACGTTCTTGGAGACGTCGCCGATCTGCGCGGCCACGGTGCCACCGTCGGAGACGGTGCGGGTCCAGGTCGCGCCGTCGACGCGCACCTGGTTGGAGTCGATGCCGACGCCGGTCAGCGTGCGGTGCAGACCGGGGAAGATGCGCGGCTCCTCAGGCGAGACCACGATGTCCTCGGTCTTGCCCGACCCCGCCGCGACGAAGAGGCCGATGCCAGTCGGATCGGCGCGCTCCTGCCCGTCGGAGGGCGTGTTGCGCAGGGTCGCGGCAGTTGCGCCGAGCGGGCGGGCCACGAGCGTGGTGGAGCCACCGCCGTCGAGGTTCAGGCCGGTGTCGGCGCCGAGGTCCTTGAGCATCTGCGCGGTCTGCGTGAGCGTCGTGCCGAGCGCGACCTGCTGCTGGCGGCCGTCGGTGATCAGCAGGAACATCGTCTTGCCGCCGTCCTTGAAGCCGATGGCGGTGCGCGGCGCGACGGACGTGTCGCCCTGCGGGACGATGTCGCCGTTCTGGATCAGCGGCTTGTTGGTGCCGATCGCCCACTGCATCTGGCGTGCGGCCTCGTCCTTCAGGCCGTACGTCAGCGTGACCGGGTCGCCGGGCTTGAGCGCCTTGATGGCATCGGCACCGGCGTCACGGCCGACGAGGTAGAACGCGCCGTCCGGGATCGCGCCCGTTCCCGCCGCGTTGTTGACCTGGACGACCTTGCCGTCCTGGACCAGGACCTCGGCGACATTGGCGACGCCGGCGAAGCTGCGCCCGCGGATCTGGCTGCCCCACGCCGAGGTGTAGGCGACGATGCTGCCTGCCGGGACGCCGCCCGAGCTGGCCGCGTTGAGCGTGACGACCGGCTTCTCGGTGCTGTTGAGGTTCGCGGTGGCCTGCAGCGTGAGGTCGACCAGGCGGCCGAGGCCGTCCTTCGTGACACCGACGTGCGCCCAGCCGGAGAAGTCGGCGCTCTTGATCAGCTCGCCTGCCTTGACCTCGCCGCCGAGCGAGGCCTGGGTGCTGTCGATGTCGAAGAAGTCGCCGTTCACGCCGGCAGCCGCGCCGACGCGGTTGGCCATCGTCGTCAAGGCCTCGCCTTGCGCGACCTTCGGCGCGGTCAGCAGGTCCGACTTCACCGCCGAGTTGGACAGGTCGACGGTCAGGACCTGCTCGTCGTACCAGCCCGACGAGTCGAGGAACTTGTGATGCTGCAGCGTGATGCCGGGACCGACCGGCTCCGACGTGTCGATCAGGCTCAGCCGATCCGCCGCGTGTGCGAAGGACGGCGTGGCGGCGACGATCGCAGCCGCCGCTATGACCGCACGCACGAGGGTGCGCGGGCGTGGTTCGAGCATCCGGGCTCCTATTGAGAGAGGTACTGCGGGGAGACCGGCGATCTAAATGACGGCGCGCCCGGTTTACGTGACGGTGCTGTGAACTGTCAGCCGGAAGCCAACGGGACGCGCGCGACGGCGTTCGCGTCGATTCGTGTCACCCAGAGGTCCTCGGCGTCCGGAGCGACCGAGAGCGGGCCGTCCTGGACCGGGTCCTCCTTGACGACCTTCGGTCCGGCCGGGTCGATCGTGATGACTCTGTCGCCCTGGCGGTCGGTGACGTAGAGGCGCTTGCCATCGGTGGCGATGTCACGGGGCTGGCCGCCGACGTCGACCGTGCCGGTGGTCTTGTTGTCGTCGCCCGCGATCCGCCAGACCTTGCCGTCATCCGCGGTCGCGACCCAGACGTCCCGGTCGATGATCGCCACCGCCCGCGGGTTCGGACCGACCTTCACCTTCGTGACGAGCTTGCCGGTGCCGCCGTCGACGCGCGCGACGCTGGCGTTCTTCGCGTCCGCGACCCACACCGCGCCGGCGCCGATCTCGAGGTCCACGGGCTCGCCGCCGACGTCGATCTGGTTGACCTCACCGGTCCGGGCGATGATCTGCGAGACGCTCCCGTCGCCGGAGTCGGCGACCCAGATCGCCTTGTCGGACGCTGCGAGCCCTTCCGGGCCGTTGCCGACGGCGTAGGTCTTCTGGATCTTGGGCTGTGCGCCGGCGCTCAGCCGCACGACCTTGTTCTCGCCGGTGACCGACACCCACACGGAGTCGAGCGCCACGATGACGCTGTCGGGGTTGTCGCCGACGTCGACGCTCGTGGTCTTGCCCGTTTGCGGGTCGATCCGCGTGAGCGTGCCGTCGCCGCTGCCGACCGCCCACACCGCCCCGGCCCCGACCGCGATCCCGTCAGGAGCGTCCCCGACCGTGAACGGCCCGGCGGGCGGTTGCGCGGTGGTCGCGGTCGGTGTGGCGGTGGCGGTCGCGGTGGGTGTCGGCGTGGGCGTGGGCGTGTCGCCGCCGCCACTCGAGATGACGACGACCACGACGACGACCGCGGCGACCACTGCCCCGAGCAGGCCGAACGGAACGGCCTTGGAGCGGCGCCGCGTGGGCGGAGGCGGAGGGAGGGGCGTGGTGGGCGCGACGGTCGGCGCGAACGCGGCGGGCGGCGGCGTGTCCGCGCGCGGAGCCGGCGTGTCGGCGCGCGGGAACGTCTCCGCGGGCGGCGCCGCTTCCGCGGCGGGCGTCTCCGCGGGCGGCGGCACTTCCGTGGCGGGCGTGTCCGCGAGCGGCGGGGGCGTGTCCGCGGGCGGAGGCGTGACCGCGGGCAGGCGCGCCGCCGGCTGCTCGGGCGGCGCGTCTTCGCGCACGGCCGGTGGCCCGACCGGGACATAGTCGTGGAAGCCCGTCGTGACGGGCCCGAGGTCGACGTCGTCGGGCGAGCCATCGGCCGGCGCGGGCGCGTCGTCGGCCGGCGCGGGCGCGGCGTCGGCCGGAGCGGGCAGGTCGTCGGCCGGAGCGGGCAGGTCGTCGGCCGGCGCGGGCGCGGCGTCGGCCGGCGCGGGCGCGGCGTCGGCCGGCGCGGGCGGGTCGTCGGGCGGAGCGGGCGCGGCGTCGGCCGGCGCGGGCGCGGCGTCGGCCGGCGCGGGCACGGCGTCGGCCGGCGCGGGCACGTCGTCGGCCGGCGCGGGCACGTCGTCGGCCGGCGCGGGCGCGGCGTCGGCCGGCGCGGCGACGTCGTCTGCCGGCGCGGGCACGTCGTCGGCCGGCGCGGGCGCGGCGGCGGGCCGCGCGGGGATGTCGCCGGGCGGCGCCACGTCGTCCGGGGCGGGCGCGTCGTCCGGCACGCCCCGCGGCGGTGTGCGCACGAAGTCGACGTAGCCCGACGTGAACATCGGGTCCGAGGTCGGGACCGGCGTCGGCGGCGGTGGGGGTGGTGGCGTCGACGGGCTCTCCGGCACGTAGTTCTGCCACGACGAGAAGCGGGCAGGGGTCAGGGAGGCCGGGTGCTCGACGGTCGGCTCGTGTTCGCCGAGGCGGGCGTCGCGGCGCCAGCGCGGGCCTTCGATCGACAACACGATGTCCTCGAGCTCGTTCCAGGCGGCGCGGGCGTCGGCGGGGCGGTCGGACGGGTCCTTGGCCATCATCCGCCCGACCCACGCCTCGAGCGCCGGCGGGGTGCCCGCGGGAAGGGGCGGAGCGGGGTCGGTGATGTGCTGCATCAGGACCGCGACCGGGGAGCCGTCGGAACGGAACGGCACCGCTCCGGCCAGCAGCTCGAAGGCGACGACGCCGGTCTGGTAGAGGTCGGTCCAGCCGCCGATCTCCTGCGCCATCGCCTGCTCGGGGGCCATGTAGGCGGGGGTGCCGACGGTCGCGCCCGCGGGCGTCAGCATCTCCTCCGTGGCCACCTGCTGCATGGCCTTGGCGATGCCGAAGTCGGCGATCTTGACGCCACCCTCGCCGGTCACCAGCAGGTTCTCGGGCTTGACGTCGCGGTGGACGATGTTCATCGCCTCGGCGTGCGACAGAGCGGCCAGCAGGCCCTCCAAGACGCCCGCGACCTGCGCCAGCGACATCCGCCCCACGAACGGCCGCAGCGAGCCCCGCTCGAGGTACTCCATCGCGATGTAGGGGACGCCGTCCTGCTCGAGGAAGTCGAAGACGGTGACGACGTTCGGATGGTTCAACGAGCCCGCGACGCGCGCCTCGCGGATGAAGCGCTGCGCGAGCGCGGGGTCACCGGCGAGGAACGGCGCGAGCTCCTTCAGCGCCACGCTGCGCGCCAACGCGGGCTGGCGGGCGAGGTAGACGACCGCCATCCCGCCCCGCCCGAGCTGACTCACGATCCGGTAGGGGCCAACCTGTTCGGGCGTCACCGCCAGTCGAAGCTACCACCGCGATCGGGCCTGAAAACTCGTGCTAGCTGGTGATCTTGCCGGCCGCCGCCCACTCGGCGGCGCGCGTCCGCGGGCGGCCGATCATCGCCGCCGTGCCGTCGTCCAGGATCGGCCGCTGCAGCAGCGACGGGTGCTCGACGAGGATCGCGACGACCTCGTCGACGCCCAGCCCGTCCGCGTTCAGCCCGAGCTCCGCGTACTTCTTATCGCGCCGGATCAGCGCGTCCGGCGGGTCGCCCACCAGGCGCTCGGCGAGCGACCGCAGCTCGGCCTCGTCCAGCCGCTCGGCCTTGAGCAGGTACTTGCGGACCGTCACGTCCCGCCCGGCGGCCTCGAGCGCGTCGAGCGCGTGGACGGACGTCGAGCAGTGCGGGTTGTGCAGCAGCGTCAGGGTGGTCACGCGAAGATCGTAGGCAAGTGGCCAACCTCGGCCCGCGCGACAGGGTCTTGACCCGCATGACCCGCATCCTCCTCCCCCTCCTCGCCACGTTCACCCTCGCGCTGCCCGCCACCGCGCTGGCGGCGAACGACGGCACCTCGAACACGATCATGGTCGCCGAGCTGCGACAGCGACCCGTCGCGCCGAGCTTCATGGACTACACGGACGACGTGATGCTGACTAGCACGCGTCGGCCTTGAGGTGCTCGTTGGCCCACAGGGCGATCTGCTCGAGCGCGGGCATGAGGGCGCGGCCTGAGTCCGTGAGCGCATAGGTCACGCTGAGCGGCGGCCCCTCGTCGACGGTGCGCGTCACGAGGCCGCCCTCGGTCAGGTCGGACAGCCGGTCCGACAGCACGGAGTCGCTGACGCCGCCGACCGCGCGCGAGAGCTCGCGGAACCCCGCCGGGCCTTCGCTCAGGCGGCCCAGGAGAACCGCGGTCCAGCGCTTGCCGAGGAAGCGGAAGGCCCGCGCGAGCGACTCGGCCCGCGGCACGCACTGGTCGGGCGAGAGCGGTTCCGTCACGGGAACGATGCTAGCGCGATCGAAGCTGCTAGTTTTTTCGAAGCGACTTCGACTTTGCGAGAGAGCTGACTACATGCCCGACTACGGCCACGACCTTGCCTTCGGCACCTTCATCACCCCGCAGAACCAGCGACCCGAGGACGTGGTCGCGCTCGCCCAGCTGACTGAGGCGGCGGGGCTCGACCTGGCGACGTTCCAGGATCACCCGTACCAGCCCGCGTTCCTGGACACCTGGACGCTGCTCTCGTGGGTGGCGGCCCAGACCACCACGCTGCGCGTCGCGGCCAACGTGCTCAACCTGCCGCTGCGGCCGCCGGCGGTGCTCGCACGGTCCGCGGCGAGCCTCGACCTGCTCTCAAAGGGCCGGTTGGAGCTCGGGCTCGGGGCGGGCGCGTTCTGGGACGCGATCGAGGCGATGGGCGGCCCACGCCGCACGCCGGGCGAGGCGGTCACCGCGCTCGACGAGGCGATCGACGTCATCCGCGGCATCTGGGACACGAGCCGGCGTGGCGGGGTCAAGATCAGCGGCTCCGCGAAAGGCGCCAAGCGCGGCCCGGCGCCCGCGCACGACATCGAGATCTGGCTCGGCGCCTACAAGCCGCGGATGCTGCGGTTGACGGGCACCAAGGCCGACGGCTGGCTCCCGACGCTCGGCTACCTCGAGCAGATCGCGGAGTCCAACCGCACGATCGACGCCGCCGCCCTCGCCGCCGGCCGCGACCCACGCGAGATCCGGCGCCTGTTGAACATCACGTCAGCGGAGCTGACCGTCGACCGCCTGCTCGAGCTCACCACCGAGCACGGCTTCAGCACGTTCATCCTCGCCTCCGACGACCCGCAGGAGATCCAGCGCTTCGGCCAGGAGATCGCACCCGCCCTGCGCGACGCCGTCGCCGAGTTCCGCGAGACCTCCGGCGCGCCGAGCGGCCCGCCCCGCGGCGCGAACGCCCTCGCGGCGCGCCGCGACGGCATCGACTACGACGCCGCCCCGGTGGACGCCGTCGAGCCCGGCGATCGCGGGTACGACAAGGTCCGCTCGACCTACGTGCGCAGCGGCACGCCCGGGCTCGTGCTGCGCCCGAAGGACACCGCCGAGGTCGCGCACGCGCTCGTCTACGCCCGCGAACAGGACGTCCCGCTGGCGGTCCGCTCCGGCGGGCACGGCATCAGCGGCCGCTCGACCAACGACGGCGGGATCGTGATCGACCTCGGCCGCATCAACGAAGTCACGCTGACAGACGGCCGCGCACGGGTGGGCGCAGGCGCCCGCTGGGGCGACGTCGCGCAGGCGCTGGCGCCCTACGGCCTGGGAATGAGCTCCGGCGACTACGGGGACGTGGGCGTCGGCGGCCTCGCGACCGCGGGCGGCATCGGCTTCCTCGGGCGCAAGCACGGGCTGACGCTCGACCATGTCACCGCCGCCGACGTCGTCCTGGCCGACGGCCGCATCGTCCACGCCGATCGCGACGAGCACCCCGACCTCTTCTGGGCCCTGCGCGGCGCGGGCGGGAACTTCGGCATCGTCACGAACCTCGAGCTCGCCCCGTACCCGGTCGGCGACGTCGTCTTCAGCCGCATGGTCTTCGCCGCCGACGCGGACATGCTCGAGCGGTGGGGACGCCTCGTAGAAGCCTCTCCGCGGGAGCTCACGAGCTTCCTCACGATCGCGTCCGACCTCGCGCAGCTCTACACGGTCTACGCGGGAGACACGGACTCGGCCGTCGAGGCGCTGACGCCCCTCCTGCAAGCCGGCCGCCTCCTCGACCAGCAGGCCTCGCTCGTCCCCTACCACGCGGTCGTCGCCCCCCAGGGCGGGCTGCACACGGGCAGCTCGCGACCGCCCGCGATCCGCTCGGGCCTGATCGACCACGTCACGCCGGCGCTCGCGCAAGGGCTGGTCGAGATCCTCCCCGTCGCCCCGTTCATCCAGCTGCGGGCGGTTGGCGGCGCGGTCAACGACGTCGACCCGATGGCGACCGCGTACGCCCACCGCCACCAGAACTTCTCGCTCAACGCGGTCAGCGGCTCGCTCGAGCGGCTCAACCCGGTCTGGGACGAGGTGATCGCCCCGCACACGGACGGCATGTACCTGAGCTTCAACACCGATCCGCGGCCCGAGCGGCTCGCCGAGGGCTTCCCCGGCGCGACGCTCGACCGGTTGCGAGAGCTGAAGGCGGTCTACGACCCCGACAACGTCTTCGACCAGAACATGCCGATCGGCGATCCTTCGACGTATGGCGACCTCTCCCCGCTGGGCGCTCGCTGAGGCGCCCGTCTGGATCAACGGCGAGCCGGACCTGCGCGGACGCATCGTGCTGGTCGACTTCTGGACGTACACCTGCGTGAACTGGCTGCGGACGCTGCCGTACGTGCGGGCGTGGCACGAGCGCTACGAGGGCCTGACCGTCGTGGGCGCGCACTCGCCGGAGTTCAGCTTCGAGCACGAACTGGACCACGTCCGCCGGGCGGTCGCCACGCTGGACGTCCCGTACCCGGTCGCGATCGACAACGACTTCACGATCTGGCGCGCGTTCGGGAACCACTACTGGCCGGCGACCTACCTCGTCGACGGCGACGGGAACGTGCGCTTCGAGCACTTCGGCGAGGGCAACTACGACGGGATCGAGCGCGCGATCCAGGCACTGCTGGGCGTGGACGGCGACCTGGTGGAGGTCGACGCCGACGGCGTGACGAAGGCCGCCGACTGGGCCAACGTCGGCACTCCCGAGACCTACGTCGGCACGGCGCGCGGCGACACCGCGCTCGACCTGAGGGGAGCGTGGACGGTCGGCGACGAGTCCGCCCTCCTCGAGTCCGGCTCAGGGACGCTCGCGTTCGACTTCCAGGCGCGCGACCTCAACCTGGTCATGTCCGGAACCGGCCGCTTCACGGTCCACCTCGACGGCGAGCCGCCGGGGGATGACCATGGCGTCGACGTGACCGCCGACGGCGAGGGGTCCTTCGACGAGCCGCGCATGTACCAGCTGATCCGCCAGCGCGGCGACATCGTGGCGCGCACGTTCGAGATCGCGTTCGACGACCCCGGCGCGCGCGCCTACGTGTTCACGTTCGGCTAGAGCCTGTTGACGAATGGTCGGTCCGACCGATGTGGTGCAGCCGCCAGTGGCTCGCGCCGGCCGCGCTCGCGATGCGGCCCTCTGGGCCGTGAGCAGCGCGGGCGGCGCGAGGCGCTGCGGATGTGCCGCAGCGGGCGTACCGGTATCCGTCAGCAGGCTCTCAGGCCGCGGCGCCTTCGAAGGCGACGAAGTCGCCGGCGGCGGTGACCGAGCCGACGATCAGCGAGCCGTTGTCGACCTTCGCGATGCCGGCGCCGGCCTCGAGGCTGGTGGCCAGCCGGACCGCCTCGCCGAGGGAGACCCCGGTGCCGCCGTAGACGCGAATGCCATCGCGCACGACGGCGTACTTGTCACCGTCGTCCTTGATGACCTCGGCGCCGACGTTGCGGTTGGCCATCTTCGCGTTCTTCTTCTTCTCGGCCATACGGCATCCGTCCTCGTTGAATCGGTGGTGCGGGCGCGGGCATGATAGACGCGCGCCGGTGGCGTCTCAACCGGCGACGTAGTCCGCGAGATGCTCGCCCGTGAGCGTCGAACGCCCGCCGACGAGATCGGACGGCGTGCCCTCGAACACGATCCGGCCGCCGTCCTGGCCCGCGCCCGGGCCGAGATCGATGATCCAGTCGGCGTGCGCCATGACCGCCTGGTGGTGCTCGATCACGATCACGGACTTGCCGGAGTCCACGAGCCGGTCGAGCAGGCCGAGCAGCTGTTCGACGTCGGCGAGGTGCAGGCCGGTCGTCGGCTCGTCCAACACCAGCACGCCGCCCTTCTCCACCATGTGGGTGGCCAACTTCAGGCGCTGGCGCTCGCCGCCGGACAGCGTCGTCAGCGGCTGGCCGATGGTGAGGTAGCCGAGGCCGACGTCGGCGAGCCGGCCGAGGATCTTGTGGGCGGCGGGCACCTTCGAGTCGCCGCCGGCGAAGAACTGCTCGGCCTCGTCGACCGACATCGCCAGCACCTCGCTGATGTCGCGCCCGCCGAGGTGGTACTCGAGCACGGAGGCGTCGAAGCGCTTGCCTTCGCACTCCTCGCACGTCGACGCGACGCTGGCCATCATCCCCAGGTCGGTGTAGACGACGCCCGCGCCGTTGCAGTTCGGGCAGGCGCCCTCGGAGTTGGCGCTGAACAGCGCCGGCTTGACGCCGTTGGCCTTGGCGAACGCCTTGCGGATCGGATCGAGCAGGCCGGTGTAGGTGGCCGGATTCGAACGCCGCGACCCGCGGATCGCGGCCTGGTCGATCGCCACGACGTCGTCGAGCGGCGAGACGGAGCCGTGGATCAGCGAGCTCTTGCCCGACCCGGCCACGCCGGTGACCACCACGAGCACGCCGAGCGGGATGTCGACGTCCACGCCCTGCAGGTTGTTGGTCGAGGCGCCGCGCACCGGCAAGGAGTTGGAAGACGAGCGCACCGACGGCTTCAAGGAGGCGCGGTCGTCCAGGTGGCGCCCGGTCAGCGTCCCGCTCGCCCGCAGCTCTTCGACGGTCCCCTCGAAGCAGACCGTGCCGCCGTCCTTCCCCGCCCCGGGGCCGAGGTCGACGACGTGGTCGGCGATCGCGATCGCCTCCGGCTTGTGCTCGACCACGAGCACGGTGTTGCCCTTGTCGCGCAACTGGATCAGCAGGTCGTTCATCCGCTGGATGTCGTGCGGGTGCATGCCGATCGTCGGCTCGTCGAACACGTACGTGACGTCGGTGAGCGAGGAGCCGAGGTGGCGGATCATTTTCGTGCGCTGCGACTCGCCGCCCGAGAGCGTGCCCGACGGGCGGTTGAGCGACAGGTAGCCGAGCCCGATCTCGACGAACGAGTCGAGCGTCGCGCGCAGCGACTTCAGCAGCGGCGCGACCGACGGCTCGTCCAGGCCCGAGGCCCACTCCGCCAGGTCGGTGATCTGCATCGCCGAGACGTCGGCGATGCTGACGCCGTCGATCTTCGACGAGCGGGTCGCCTCGCTCAGCCGCGTCCCGTCGCAGTCGGGGCAGGTGGTGAACACGACCGCGCGCTCGACGAAGGCGCGGATGTGCGGCTGCATCGCGTCGACGTCCTTGGCGAGCATCGACTTCTGGATCGCCGGGATCAGCCCGAGGTAGGTGAGGTTGATGCCCTCGACCTTGATCTTCGTGGGCTCGCGGTAGAGCAGGTCGTGCAGCTCGCGCTTGTTGTACTTCTTGATCGGCTTGTCCGCGTCGAAGTAGCCGGAGCCGCGGAAGATCCGCCCGTACCAGCCCTCCATGCTGTATCCGGGGATCGTCAGCGCGCCCTCGTTGAGCGACTTGTCCTCGTCGTAGAGCGCGTGCAGGTCGAAGTCCGAGACCGAGCCGCGGCCCTCGCAGCGCGGGCACATGCCGCCGGTGCGGCTGAAGCTGGCCTTCTCGGTGATCGTCTTGTTGCCGCGCTCGACCGTGATCCCGCCGCTGCCGTGCACGGAGGCGACGTTGAAGGAGTACGCGCCCGGGCCGCCGATGTGCGGCCGGCCGAGGCGGCTGAAGAGGATCCGCAGCATCGCGTCGGCGTCCGTGGCGGTGCCGACGGTCGAGCGCGGGTTGGCTCCCATGCGCTCCTGGTCGACGATGATCGCCGTCGTCAGGCCGTCGAGCACGTCGACCTCCGGCCGCGACAGCGTCGGCATGAAGCCCTGCACGAACGCGCTGTAGGTCTCGTTGATCAGCCGCTGCGACTCGGACGCGATCGTCCCGAACACGAGCGAGCTCTTGCCCGACCCCGAGACCCCGGTGAACACGGTCAGCCGCCGCTTCGGGATCTCGACGCTGACGTCCTTGAGGTTGTTCACGCGCGCGCCGGTCACGCGGATCAGGTCGTGGGTGTCAGCCGCAATCGTCGTACTCATCAAGTCTCCATCTATCAAACCGACCACCGCCCGTCGCGCATCAGCTCGCGGTCGGACAGCTCGTTCACCTCGCGCCAGGCCTGGATGCGGCGCGGCGTGACGCGGAACCAGGGGTACGCGAAGTCGCGCGGATCGAACCCGGTGCGCGCCGCGAACCGATCCCCCACCTCGGGTGTGACGTCGACGACCTCGACCGTCCCTTCGATCATCGTCACGTCGCGGGTGTCGCCGAGGCCGAGCCGCACGGTGCCGGTGGCGGCGAGGTTGCGGCCGGTGGGGCTGTTCGCCGGGGTCGCGAGCAGCAGCGCCTCGCCGTCCCAGTCGAACGACAGCGGGACGAGGTACGGCGCGCCGTCGGCCGAGGCGGTCGCGACCCAGAGGTCGACGTCGTGCGCGAGCCGGTGCTCGGTGTCGCGACGCCGTTGATCACGTGAGCGGGGGGCCACGGCGGTCACTCTAGTTGCGGTTCTGCCGGACCGTTTCTCGATTCCTGCTCGGCGCGCCCTAGGGGGTGGACTGGGTGGGGTGACGGATGCGACCGGTGCGTTCAGACGCGATCTTCACGGTCATGAAGATCGTCATCATCGGTGGGACCGGACGCGTCGGTGGCAATGTCGTCCGGCGGCTCACCGCCCTCGGGCACGAGCCGGTGCCCGCCTCGCCCTCCACGGGCGTCGACACCATCACGGGCGAAGGGCTCGAGTCCGCGCTGGCGGGCGCGGACGTCGTCGTCGACGTGTCCAACGCGCCCGAGTGGGACGACGAGGCCGTCCGGCGGTTCTTCGTCACCTCCACCCGCAACCTGCTGGCGGCGGAGCGCTCCGCCGGCGTCGGCCATCACCTCGCCGTGACGATCGTCGGTGCCGACCGGCTGCCCGAGAGCGGCTACCTGCGGGCCAAGGTCGCGCAGGAGGCGGAGATCGCGGGCGGCGAGGTCCCCTACACGGTGTTGCGCGCGACGCAGTTCTTCGAGTTCCTGCCGGTGATCGTCGAGGCGGGTGCCGAGGGCGATCACGTGCGGCTGTCGACCGGGTTGATGCAACTGGTCGCGGCGGATGACGTCGCCGCCACCGTGACGGACCTGGCGACGGGCTCGCCGGTCGGCGGGGTCGTGGAGCTCGGCGGCCCGGAGAAGCTGGGGATCGACGCGTGGGCGCGGCGGCTGTTCGCCGCCACGGGTGACGGGCGCTCGGTGATCGGCGATCCGCGCGCGGGCTACTTCGGGACCGAGCTGGCGGGCGGGGAGCTGACCACCGGCGAGGGCGCGCGGATCGGAGCGATCGACTTCGAGACGTGGATCGCGCGATGAGGATCCCCACGCCGCGCGGCCCGATCGCGGCGGGCGGGTGGCCTACCGGATCGCGCTCGACGACCCTGAGGTCGTGAAGCGGGTCGCCGTCCTCGACGTCGTGCCGACGGGCGAGGTCTGGCGCCGCGCGGACGCGTCGTTGGCGCTGACCTGCTGGCACTGGGCGTTCCTCGCCCAGCCGGCGCCGCTCCCCGAGCGGCTGATCCTCGGCGTCCCCGACGGGTTCTGGATCGCGGCACGACGGATGGGGCTCAAGCCCGGTGACCCGTATCGCACGCAGCTCGGCGACCCGGGCTTCGTGACCGCGGTGTGCGAGGACTACCGCGCGGGGGCGACGATCGACCGCGAGCACGACGACGAGGGCGGGACGATCGCCTGCCCGGTGCGGGCGCTGTGGGCGGGTGAAGGGGCGCTGCCGCGCCTCTACGAGGACCCGCTCGAGCCGTGGCGGGCGTTCGCGCCCCCGATCACCGGCCGCGCGGTCGAGGGCGCCTCGCACTTCCTCGTGGAGGACGCCCCCGACGTCGTGGGCCGCGAACTGGCGGCGTTCTTCTGAACCCGAGCTAGGCGTAGTGCGGGATGTCCTCGAGCAGGCCCGGGTGCGTTGGCTCCCAGTTCAGGAGCGCGCGCGTCCTGGCGCTCGAGGCGGGCGCGTCGGCGGCGAAGAAGCCGCCGATCCAGCCGAAGTGCTCGGCGGCCTGCTCGGGCTCGATCGAGGTCGTCGGGACGTCGAGCGCGTTCCCGATGGCCTCGGCGATCTCGCGCGCGGGGATGCCGGTCTCCGCGGTGGCGTGGAGGATGCTGCCGGCGGGCGCGTGGTCGACGGCGAGCGCGACCAGGCGGCCGGCGTCGAGGCGGTGGACCGCCGGCCAGCGGTTGGCGCCGCCGCCGACGTACGCCGAGACGCCCTTCTCCTTCGCGACGCCCACGAGGACCGCGATGAAGCCGTGATCGCCGGGGCCGTGCACGGTGGGCGCGAAGCGGGCGACGATCGGGCGCACGCCGCGGTCGGCGAACGCGCGTGCGACCTCGGCGTTCGCGACCCGCGGGTGGACGCCCGGGTCGGGGATGTCGTCCTCGGTGCCGACCCTGCCAGGCGCGAGGCCGAGCGTTCCGGAAGCCATCACCAGCGGTGCGCCGGTGCCCTCCAGTGCCTCCCCCATCGCCGTGATCGCGGCGAGGTCGGTCCGCGCCGCGTCGGGCATCCGCGAAAAGTCGTGGTTGTAGCCGAGGTGGACGACGCCTTGCGAGTCGGCCGCGCCGGCGCGTAGGCCGTCGACGTCGTCGAGGTCGCCGCGGCGCACGGTGGCGCCGAGCGCGGCGACCTTCTCCGCCGCTTGGTCTGAACGGGCCAGCCCGACCACCTCGTGGCCGGCGCCGATGAGCTCCGGGATGACGGCCGAGCCGATCCAGCCCGACGCCCCGGTGACGAATACGCGCATTTGGGAAACCTCCGTGATGTCACAGTGCGACATCAGGGATCGTAGCACTGTGATGTCGCACTGTGACATAGCCCTATCCTTGGAGTGGATGGGTCGTTGGGAGCCAAACGCCGAGGGACGACTGCGCGAAGCCGCGATGGAGCTGTTCACGTCGCGCGGCTATGAGCAGACGACCGTCGCGGACATCGCCTCGCGGGCCGGGGTCACCTCGCGCACGTTCTTCCGCTACTTCACCGACAAGCGCGAGGTGCTCTTCGCGCGCTCGGACGAGTTCGAACGGCCGCTGGTGGAGGCACTGGAGGCCGCACCCGCCGACGCGTCGCCGATGGCGGCGGTCGCGGCCGCACTGGACGCCGCCGCCGCGATGATCGGCGGCAACCGCGAGCACTCCCGCGCCCGCCAGGCCGTGCTCGCGTCCAGCGCCGAGTTGCGCGAGCGCGAGCTGATCAAGATGGCGTCGCTGGCCGCCGCTCTCGCCGCGGCGCTGCGCCGGCGGGGTGTGCCCGAGCCGCAGGCCGGCCTGGCGGCCGAGACCGGGATCGCGGTGTTCCGCGTCGCGTTCCCCCGTTGGATGGACGAAGAGGTGGAGCGCCCGCTCGCCGAGGTCATGCGCGCGTCGCTCGCCGACCTCACGACCCTGGTCGCCTGATCGGTCCCCCTCATGACCCCAACTTCCGGCGCGAAATGCCGATACAGGGGCTGTGACCACCCTCCGTTCCGTTCTGCTCGCCACGCTCGCTCTCGCCGTCTGCGCCGGCCCCGCTGACGCCGCCTCCTCCAAGCACCGCAAGCCGAAGGCCAAGCGCCCCGCCGCCGTGAAGGTGGTCCCGAAGGCCGCTCCGGCCGCCACGCCCGCCCCGGCCCCGGCGCCCGCCCCCACTCCCGCCCCGACGGTCAACTCCGTGATCTCGATCGGCGGCTACGTCTTCTACAACCTGACCTACGCCGAGGCCGTCGCCGCCTACGAGGCCGCCGTCGCCGCCGCCCCCGCCGGCTACACGCCGCCGCCGGTCACCTCCGTCTCGGTCACCACGACCGTGGGCGGACAGGTGAGCTAGCGCGATCGCGCCGCCGCCCGCCACGGGCCAACCGTGGCGGCGTGCTGCCTCGAGGGCTCGTGATCTTCGCGGTCGGGCTCCTCGTATCAGGCGGCGTACCCAGGGCTGACGGCAAGTCGGCGGCGGCCCGGCCAGAGCTTGTCGCCGAGCAGGGAGAGCGCGGCGGGCGCCATCAGCAGGCGGACGAGCGTCACGTCCACGAGGACGGCGCTGGCGAGCCCGATGCCGGTCATCTTGATCACCGGGTCCGAGTCGGTGGCGAAGCCGAGGAAGACGGCGATCATGATCCCGCCGGCGGCGGTGACGATCTTGCGCGTGCCCGCCGACACGGCGGCGATCGCTTCGTGGTGGGTCGCGTGGCGGTCCCATTCCTCGCGGACCCGCGAGAGCAGGAACACGTTGTAGTCGGTCGAGAGGCCGAACAGGATCGCGAACATGAAGAGCGGCACGTACGGGACGACGGGCTGCTGTTCGACGCCCAGCAACGAGGCGCCGGCCGCGGTCTGGAACGCGAGCGTCACGACGCCGTAGGCGGCGGCGATCGACGCCAGGTTGAACAGCGCGGAGAGCAGCGAGATCCGCCACGAGCGGAACGCGGCCAGCAGGAGCAGCAGCGAGAGGCCGATTACGGCCGCGGCGAACAGCGGGATCCGCGAGGCGATCTTCTCGGCCTCGTCGCCGAAGCGCGCCGTGCGGCCGCCGACGAAGGCGGTGGCTTCCGACCCGCGCAATGCGGACGGGATCACGACCGCAGGCGGTCCACCAGCGCGCGGGTCTGCTCGTCCTGCGGGCCGTGCTTCGGGGTGACCGTGATCACCGCGGTGTCGCCGGCCTTGTTGGTGACCGGCTGGGCGACGGCGGCGACCTCCCGGTCGGCGGCGATCCCCTTGGTCAGGCCGGCGAGCGCCTTGTCGCCGGGCTTGGAGACCGCGATCACGAGCGGCCCGTTGACGCCCGCGCCGAAGCCCTCGGCGAGGCGGTCGTAGGCCTGGCGCTGGGTCGTGTCGGAGGTGAGGTTGCGGTCGTCGGGCTGGCCGAGTTCGAGGCCGGCGGCGGGAGCGGCGAGCGCGACCGTCACGGCGCCCGCGGTGAGCAGCGCGACGACGGGGCGCTTGGTCGCCCACGGGGCGCGCGGAGCGCTCGCGGGGGCCGCGCCACCCCTGCGCTCCCTGCGAGGCAGCAGCTTGCGACCGGCACGGGCGAAGCGGGCGGGCAGCAGGACGACGCAGACGACGGCGCAGGCGAGGACGACGAGCCCGGTGGCGACGCCGGCGCGACCCACGAACGGGATGCCGGTCACGAGCAGACCGGAGATCGAGACGAGCACGATCCCCGCGGCGGTCAGAGCGGACTCGCCGGCGGTGGCGTTGGCGCGCTGCGCGGCCTCGAGCGGGCCGTAGCCGGCGCGGAGCTCCTCCTGCTGGCGCGCGGCGAGCAGCAGCGCGTAGTCGATGCCGGCGCCGAGGCCGAGCATGCCGGCGAGCGTCGGCGCGAGGCCGGGCACGTCGGTGGCGGCCGCGGCCCACATCAGCGCGGCGAAGCCGAACCCGATGCCGACGAACGCGGCGCCGAGGGCGTTGCGCGTGGCGCGCAGGTTGCGCAGCACGAGCAGCATCAGCAGCACGGCGATCACCAGGCCGATCACCTCGCCGATCGGGAACCCACCGGTGGCGGCGCCGTCGATCGGCTCACCGGACATCGCGACGGCGATGCCCGCCGCGGGCAGCCCGGCCGTGGCCTGCTCGAGGCGCTCGCGCGCCTTGGCGTCGAGGTCGGTCGCCGTCTGGTCGTAGCTGACGGTGGTGTACGCGGTCCGGCCGTCCCTGGCAACGTGGAGGTCTTCGACCGCGGTCACGTGCGGCTGGCGCCGGATCGTCGCCAGCACGGTGTCGACGCCGTCGAGCTTGGAGCCCGTGAACACGAGCGTGGTCTGCGTGCCCGACTGCGCGGGGAAGCGCTGCTCGAGCAGGTCCTGCGCCTTCTGGGACTCGATGCCGGGGACGGTGAAGTCGTCCTTGAACGAGCCGCCGGCGAAGACCGCGCCGGCGATCAGCGCGATCAGCACCGCGATGACGGTGAGCGTCGTCGCTCGCGGGCGGCGCCCTGCGAGTCCGGCCAGACGGGAGAGCGGGGAGGTCATGGATCGAAGGTACTCATACTCAGTCTAAAATTCAACTGAGTTCTAAATTCGACGCGGTATGCTTTCTGGCGTGACGGGACTCCGGGAACGCAAGAAGGCCGCGACCCGTATCGCGATCCGCGACGCGGGCATGCGGCTGTTCGCCGAGCGTGGGTTCGCCGGGACGACGATCGACGAGATCGCCGAGGACGCCGGCGTCTCGCGGGCGACGGTCTTCGCCTACTTCCCGACCAAGGAGGAGATCGTCTTCGGGGACGCGGCCGTCGCCGTCGACGCGCTTCGCGAACTGCTGCGCG
Organism: Solirubrobacter soli DSM 22325; assembly: GCF_000423665.1. Taxonomy (GTDB): domain Bacteria; phylum Actinomycetota; class Thermoleophilia; order Solirubrobacterales; family Solirubrobacteraceae; genus Solirubrobacter; species Solirubrobacter soli. The sequence goes on from NZ_AUIK01000021.1 coordinate 140,662, forward strand.
ACGCGCCGACCATCGTGGCCGTGCGGGCGTGGCTGAAACAGCTCACGGGGTGGCTCGAGCCGGAGCTGTTGCTGCAGCAGCGCCTGCGCGAGGAGGCGCCGACCGTGGCCGCGCGGCGGCTTCAGCTCCTCGGCGCCATCGAGGACGTGATCACCGAGGCGCTGAAGCTGGAGCTCGGCCCCGGCCGCGAGCTCGCCGCGCAGCTCACCGCCGCGGGGCTGATCGGCGGCTTGAACGCCGTCGAATTGACCGCCGCGGCGCAGATGGGAGAGCGCGGCGTCGCGCTCTCCCCTGCTGAGATCGACCACATCCTCGACGTCACGATCACGTACGTCGAGGCGGGTCTCGCCGCGGTTACGGGCTTGTCGTCGACAATGTGAACGTCACGTTTTTGCTGTACGTGCCCGTTCGCAAGGCGTCACCGGCGGCGATCGCCTGCTTGAACGTGACCGGGACGGCCTCGTTGGAGGTCGGCGCGGTCCACGTCTTCACGACCCCCAGACCCTGCAGCGGCTGCGGCAGCGCGAACGTACCGTTGACGAGCCGGCCTGGGGCGTTCGTGCTCGGGTCGGCGACGCTCAGCGTCGCGTCGCCGGCGGTCGAGACCACGGTGGCGGTGGTCGTCGCGGTGTACTCCTTCGCCACGCCCGGCGTGAACGCGCCGAACGTCGCGGGAGCGCCCAGCGTCAGCGCCAGCGTCGCCGGAACGCTGCCGCCGACGCTGCCGGGCGTGTCGGTCTGCAGCGCGGGCGTGGGCGGCGCGACCTCGTTCCCGCTCATCCAGTTCACCAGCTCGACGCCCTTGGACTGGATCTTCAGCAGCGCGGCGCCGCCGTCGGCGCAGCCGCAGTTGGAGATCCGCTTGGCCTCGGCGACGAACTGCTTGGCGGCGGTGGCCGCGGCCGCGTTGTCGCCGGCGCGGTAGGCGGTGTCGGCGGCGTTGAGCGCGGCGCTCATCGCGGTCGACGCCTTGACGTTGCCGTCGGCGACCGCGGCCGAGAGCAGGTCCTTGACCTCGTTGAACGTGACGCAGTTGGCGTATTCCTGCCCGCCGGTCCACTGGATCGCGTTGAGGATCATCCCCCGGAACCACGCCTCGGTCGCGAACTGCCAGTTGTGGCCGAGGGTCGAGGTGAAGGAACGGCCGCCGTCGAAGTTGCGGCACCAGACCATTCCGTGGCGGTCGGTGTTGTGCAGCGAGCCGGTGCCGTAGCCGATCTGCCCCATGAGCGAGTCCTCGTTCTCATAGACCAGCGGGTGCGCGATCCCCAGGTCGACCGGGTCGCGGTTGGTGTTGTAGTTCTCCTCCACCGTGTACCAGCGCGCGGGCATCGCCGCCGTGCTCGTGTGGGCGGGATCGGCGGTCACGAGCTCGACGTGGCCGCCTGATTCGGTGTCGATCAGGATGCCGCCCTGGTTTGAGCCGTGGTTGCTGAAGCCCGCACCGATGAGGTCCATGAACCAGGGCACGTTCTGCATCGAGTCCGTGCCGCCGTGGATGGCGACGATGCCGCCGCCCCCGCGGATGTACGCCTGCAGGTTCGCGAACTCCGTCGCGTTGAACGTCGCCGACGCGTTGATGCCGACGGTCGAGTTCATGACGATCGTCTTGTACTGCTTGAGCGTCGCCAGATCCATGAACGGGCTGGTCGCGAGCGACACGCCGGCCGGGGCTTGGCGGCCGGGGCTCGCGTTGATGTTCGGGTCCCAGATCTCGACGTCGAAGCCGTTGGTCGCGCCGAGCTGCTGGATCATCCACTCGAAGTCGACGATCGACTGGTGCCGGAAGCCGCCCGCGCGGCCGCTGATCAGGATCTTGTAGGTCGCGCCGGGCGTGGCGACGAACGGGACGGGGTTGTAGAACGCGCGGATCGCCTGCGTGTCCGGCTCGGCCGCGCCGACGGTCACGCCGGTGCCGCTCGTGTCGACCGGGGTGCCGTTGAGCTGTGCGATCAGCGCGGTTCCGGCGCTCGAGAGCGGCGCCTCGGAGCCCGCCGCGGTGACGAACTGCTGCAGAGAGGCGATGGCGCCGGCGGTGTTGCTCGCGTCGGCCTTGGCCTTCGCGTCGGCGAGCAGCGCCTTGAGCTCGGTCGCCTTCGCGGCGGAGATGTACGGCTGCGGGTCGGCGACGGTCACGCCGGTCGCGTGCGCCTTGGTCAGCGGGGAGCTGAGGATGACGTTGGCGAGCGTCGTCGCGGTCCCGGCCGCGTGGTCCTTGGCCAGCGGCGCGCTGAGCTCGACGTTCGGCGCCGGCGCCGCGGGGAGCGGCGAGATGTGGCGCTTGACCGTCACGACCTCCTGGTTGGCGCCCGTGTCGAGCACGATCGGCTGGCCCACGATCGGGCCGTTGTTGGACGGCGGGTTGACGCCGTTGTTGGTCTCGGTGGAGTAGCTCGCGAGGCGGACCTGGGTCGCGCCGGCGCTCGCCGCCGCGGACAGGGTCGTGTTGAGGGTCGGCGGCGGCTTGAGCGCCTTGGCGATCGTCACCCTCTCCTGGTTGTCGCCGGTGTCGACGACGATCTCCTGGCCTTCACGGAAGCCGAACGGGGTCGCGAGGCGCAGGCCGGTCGCTCCTACCGTCGTCGCCCCGTTGAGCGTGGTCCGCAGCGCGTTGTCGGCGAGCTGGTCGATCACGATCGCCAGGTCGGCGAACGACGTCGTGACCACGAACGTGTTCGTGTACTTGGCCGTGCTGCCCGCGACGTCCTGGAGCGAGACGGTCTGCGTGTGCTTGCCGGTGGTGAGCCGGTTGAGCTGCAGCGTCTTCGGGACCATGAACGTGCCGTCGATGGTCATCCGGCGCGGCGCCGCACCGCCGGCGCCGCTCGCGACGGTGTCGGTCGCGTCGCGCAGGCGCGGGTCGGTCCGCAGCGGCGTCAGCGTCTGGGACTGGAGGATCTTGCCGTCGACGATCGACGGGACGTAGACGTTCGAACCGGCGACGTGGCTCTTGGCCAACGCGCTCGTGAGGGTGACGTTCGGCGCGGGCGCGGCGGGCTCCGGCGAGATGATGGTCGCGATCTTGACGGTCTCGGCGTTGCCGCCCTGGTCGAGCTGCAGCGTCTCCCCCACGGCGCGGCCGGTCAGGCTGGCGAGGCGGACCTGCGTGTTCCCGCTCGTCACGCCCTGGTTGAGCGTCGTGGCCTGCGTCCCCCACGTCGCCACGGGACCCTTGGTGTCGATCTGCAGCGCGACCGTGCTGTAGAGCGCGGTGCCGGCGACCGTCGCGTTCGCGGCGTGCGCGTTGGCCAGCGGCGCCGTCAGCGTGACGTTCGGCGCGGGCGCGGCGGGCGCGGGCGTCACGATCGTGGCGATCGTCGCCGTCTCCTGGCCTGCACCGGTGTCGATGAGGAGGCTGTCGCCGGCGCCGCGACCGGTCGTGCTCGTGAGGCGGACGGCCGTCGCCCCGGCCGCCGAGGCCTGGTTGAGGGTCGTGTTCGTGGTCGCGCCCCTCGACGTGTTCCCGGAGCTGTCGATCGCCCGGTAGCGCACGGTCGTGTTGCCCTCGTCGGAGAGCGTCACGTTCGCGCTCACCGACGGTCCGGCCGTGACCGGGACGTCGACGTACGTCGCGCCGCCGTCCATCGAGTACTGGAGCTTCGCCACCGCGACGTCGTCCGTCGCCGACAGCTGCAACGTCTGCGGCGCTGTCAGCCGCCAGTTGCTGTTGCCGTTGGCCGCTGCGGCGAACGTCGCCGTGCCCGTGACCGGCGCCACGGTGTCGGCCGCGGACGCCGGCGCCGCGGCGAGCAGCGATACGGCGATCCCCGGCAGCGCCCAGCGACGGACCGAATCCCTCACAGACATGCCCTCTCCCCCTCACCTCACGTTCAGGAAGCTGGAGCGTAACCAGGGCCAGTTACACGTGTCAATCTCTATGGTTCGCGGCGTGATCGTCGCGGCGGTGGCCGACAGCGTTCGCGAGTTGGCCGTCGGCGTCGGCGGTGTCGAACTCCGCGGCGTGCACGACCGCCTCGACGACGTCGAGTTCCTCGCCCCCGAGTGGGGCGACGTGCCCGACCTGGCGTCGATGCCGGCGTTGCGCGTCGTGCAGATCCTGTCGGCGGGAAGTGACTGGATCGAGCCGTCGCTCCCGCCGGGCGTCGTGCTGTGCAACGCCCGCGGGACCCGCGACATCCCGGTCGCCGAGTGGGTCGTGGGCGCGATCCTCGGCGCCGCGACCGGCTTGTTGGAGGGCGCTCGCCGGGTTGTCTGGGAGCACCGTGTTCCGGCGGAGGTGTCCGGATCGCGGATCGTGATCGTCGGGTTCGGGTCGATCGGGCTCGCCGCGGCCTCGCGACTCTCCGCACTCGGCGCGACGGTGGTCGGCGTGGGCCGGTCGCGACTCGGTGAGTTGTCGCGCCTGGTGGCGGACGCGGATGTCGTCGTCGACCTCGTGCCTCTGACCGACGCGAGCCGCGGCATGTTCGACGCCACCGTGTTCGGGGCGATGCGCGACGGCGCGTTGTTCGTCAACGCGGGTCGCGGAGGCACGGTCGACCAGGACGCGCTGCTCGCCGAGCTCCCGCGCCTGCGCGCCGTCCTCGACGTGACCGACCCCGAGCCGCTGCCCACCGGCCATCCGCTGTGGACCGCTCCCGGCGTGCTCTCGATCACCAGCCACCAGGCGGGCGACAGCTTCGAGGCCGACACGCGCGCAGCGCAATTCGCCGTCGACCAGCTGCGCGCGTACGTGGCGGGCTCGCCGCTGCGCAACGTTGTTCCCCTTTTGTCCTAGGACAAAGTAGAATCGTCGCCGATGAGCATCGGCGGGACGACAGCGGCCGGCATTGCGACAAGCGTGCGGGACCTCGTGGGCGCGGGGCGGATCGGGCCTGGCGACATGCTGCCGCCGATCCGGTCGCTGGCCGCCGACCTGGGTGTGAACCGCAACACGGTGGCCGCGGCGTACCGACACCTCGTGGCCGCCGGGGTGGCGGAGACGCGCGGACGCGGCGGGACGGCGATCGCGGCGCTGCCCGACGTCGCACGCGACGGGGCCGCGCCGCAGGACGACGCGACGGCGCGGGACGGCGCGTCGGTGCGCGGTGGCGCGACCGGGCGCGGTGGCGCGTCGGCGCACGGTGGCGCGACGGTGCGCGGTGGCGCGTCGGCGCGCGGTGGCGCGTCGGCGCACGGTGGCGCGTCGGCTCGGCGCGGGCCCGCCCGCGCGGGCGCGACGCCCGGCGGCGCGCGGCCGGACCGTCGGGCGGCGGATCTCGTCGACCTCGCCGGCGGCAATCCCGACCCCGCGCTCTTGCCGGACATCGGCGCCTATCTCCGCGGCTATTCGCCCGCGCTCTACGGCTCGCCCGCGGAGCTGCCGGCGCTATTGGATGTCGCGCGGGGGCGGTTCGAGGTCGACGGCGAACTCGTCGTCACCCACGGCGCGGTCGATGCGATCGAGCGTCTCCTGGCCGCGCACCTGACCCGCGGGGACGCGGTGGCGGTCGAGGACCCGTGCTTCCTCGCGCACATCAGCACCTTGCGGCTGAACGGATTCGCGGCGCTCCCGGTCGCGGTCGACGCGCAGGGGATGACGCCCGATGGGCTTTCGCGCGCACTCGAGGCGGGCGCGCGGGCGGTGATCTGCACGCCTCGCGCGCAGAACCCGACGGGCGCGAGCGTGACCGCGGGCCGCGCCGCCGAATTGCGCTCCGTGCTCGCTCGTCATCCGCACGTGCTCGTCATCGAGGACGACCACTTCTGGGCACTCTCGACGGCGCCGTATCAACGGGTGACGCCGGAGGAGACCTCGCGCTGGGCGTTGGTGCGCTCCGCCGCCAAGTTCCTCGGGCCCGACGTGCGCGTCGCGTTGGTCGCCGCCGACGCGACGACGGCCTCGCGATTGCACGCGCGGCTCGGGCCGGCGACGACCTGGGTCAGCCACCTGCTCCAGCACGCGGTCGCGACGATGCTCGCGGACCCGGCGATCGAGGCGCTGCGCCTGCGCGCGTCCGCGACGTACGCCTCGCGCGCGGCGCTGCTCGGCGGGCGCGACGGGCTCAACGTCTGGATCGAGACCGGCGTCGATGTTGACGCGCTCGCCGCCCGCGGGTGGCGCGTGCGGCCCGCGACGGCGTTCGCCGTCGGTTCGCCGATGGGCGCGATCCGCGTCACCACTTCCACCATGACCCCTGAACAGGCGGCTGCTTTCGCCGCCGACCTGAAGGAGCTCTCCTGATGTTCACCGGCCTCAGCGCGTTCCCCCTCACCCCGCTCGACGACGACGGCAAGCTCGACGAGGCCGCGTTCGTGCGGCTCGTCGCGCGCCTGGTGGAGGCGGGCGTCCAGTCGATCGGCGCGCTCGGGAGCACCGGCTCCTACGCGTACCTGTCCCGCGCCGAGCGGGCGCGCACGGCACGGTTGGCAGTCGAGGCGGCGCAGGGCGTGCCGGTGATGATCGGCATCGGCGCCGTGCGCACCGAGCATGTCCTGGAGCACGCCGTCGACGCCCAGGACGCGGGCGCGGCCGCGGTCATGCTCGCACCGGTCTCCTACCAGGCGTTGACCGAGGACGAGGTGTTCGGGTTCTACGACGACGTCACCCGCGAGTTGTCGGTGCCGCTGTGCGTCTACGACAACCCCGGAACGACGCACTTCACGTTCACGGACGAGTTGCACGCGCGCGTGGCGGCGCTGCCCAACGTGGGCGCGATCAAGCTGCCCGGCGCGGGGGCGGCGGAGCGTGTCGACGTGCTGCGAGCGCTCGTTCCCGACACGGTCGCGCTGGGCGTCAGCGGCGACCAGTTCGCGGCGGGCGCGCTGTCCGCCGGCGCGGACGTGTGGTTCAGCGTGGTCGGCGGGCTCTTTCCGTCGGCGGCGCTGTCCGTGGTGGCCGAGGGGGACGCGGCGTCCGCGCGACTCGAGCCGCTGTGGGCGCTGTTCCGCCGCCACGGCGGGATTCGCGTGGTCGCCACTGCGGCTGCGCTGCTCGGCCTGGCCGGCGAGCGCAATCTCCCGCGCCCGTTGCGCCTCCTCGACGGCGCGGCGCGGGACGAGGTGGCGGATGTGCTCGCGGCGCTCGCGCGCCCCCTCGACGGCGAGCCGGCGGCGGCGCTCGAGGCAGCCGCGCGCCCCCTGCGGCCGCACGACGGCGCGCCACGCGCCGAGCCGGCGGCGGCGCTCGAGGCGGCCGCGCGCCCCCTGCGGCCGCACAACGGCGCGCCACGCGCCGAGCCGGCGGCGGCGCTCGAGGCGCGCGGATGATGATCCTCGCGGTCCTCGTGGCCGCCCAGGTGCTGACCGTCGCCAACACGAACCTGATCGCGATCGCCCTGCCGCCGCTGAGCGCCGAGCTCGGCGCGACCGCCGTGCAGCGCCAGTGGATCGTCGATGTCTACGTGTTGGTGTTCGCGGCGCTGCTCGTCGCCGGGGGCGTGCTCGCCGATCGCTATGGGCGACGTCGCGCGCTGTTGACCGGGCTCGCGGTGTTCGCCGCCGGCTCGGTGGCGTGCGCGGTCGTGTCCGACCCGGGGCTGCTGATCGCCGCGCGTGTGTTGCAGGCGCTCGGGCCGCCGCTCGTGCTCCCGGCCTCGCTGTCGATCGTCAGCGCGACCTTCTCCTCCCCCACCGCCCGCGCCAAGGCGATCGGCGTGTGGGGCGCGGGCTCCGGGTTCGGGATCGCGGTCGGGCCGGTGGTCGGCGGGTTGATCGTCGCCGGGCTCGGGTGGCGGTGGGCGTTCGGTGTCAGCGCGCTCGCCGCGTCGCTTCTCGCGGTCGCTGTCGCGGTTTCGATCCCCGCCGACCGGCCGCCCACGCCGTCGCGGCGCTTCGATCTGCGCGGCGCCGTGTTGGTGACGGGAGCGATCGGCGGGCTGGTGTTCGCCCTGATCGAAGGTCCCTCGCGCGGGTGGAACTCGGCGTCGGTGGTCGCGGCGTTCGTCGCCTCCGGAGTCCTCGCCGGCGCGCTGGTCCTCGCCGAGCGCGCGCACCCCGCGCCGTTGATCGACTTCGAGCTGCTCCGTCGACCGAAGTTCCTCGCCGCCAATCTCTCGGCGGCGACGATGATGTTCGCGATGCTCGCGACGAGCGTCTACGTCTCCGAGTTCCTACAGACGTTCCGCGCGAACTCGCCGTTGGACGCCGGGCTCGCCCTGCTCCCGCTCGGCCTGGCGACCGCGGTCCTGGCCGCCGTCTCCGGCCGCCTGACCTCGCACGTGCCGGCGCGGACGCAGATCGTCCTCGGCCTGCTGTGCGCCGGCGGCGGTGCGCTGGTTCTGAGCCGCGCCGGCACCGACCGCGGGCTCGTTCCCGCGTTGCTCCTGCTCGGCGCGGGCGCGGGGATCGCGCTGCCCGCCACCACCGCGACGGCGGTGAGCGCCGTCGCCGCTGGGCGCACCGGCATGGCGTCCGCCATCCACAACGCGAGCCGGCAGGTGGGCGCGACGTTGGGCGTCGCCGCGCTCGGCTCGATCGTCACGACCCACGCCGCGAGTGGCCGTGCCGCCGACTACGCCGACGGGCTCTCGATCGCGTTGCTGGTCGCTGCGACCGCGCTCGTCGCGTGTGCCGTGCTGACCGTGCGCCTCATCACCAGAGAATAAGTGATTGAATGTCTCCGTGATCGAACTCGCCGGAGGACCGGTCTCCTGGGGCGTCGACTTCGCCGACGCCCCCGGCAACCCGCCGTACACCGTGGTGCTCGACGCGCTGGCCGCGGTCGGCCTGCGCTGGATGGAGCTCGGCCCGGTCGGCTACCTGCCGGGCGATGCCCTCGCGTCCCGCGGGTTGGGCGCCGTCGGGACGTTCGTCTTCGACGACTTCCACGCGGGCGCGCCGTCGGACGAGGTTCTGGCCGCGACCGACGCCGCCCTCGACGCGATCACCGCGACCGGCGGCTCCCTGCTGGTCCTGATCGACCGCCCCAGCGCCGCCCGTGCCGCCGTCGCCGGGCGCTCTCCTGCGGCGCCGCGACTCGACGACGTTGCGTGGACGAGCATGCTGGAGCTGTTCGTGGCCGCCGCCGACCGCGCCGCCGCACGCGGCGTCCGCGCGGTCGTGCACCCCCACGCCGGCGGGTACCTCGAGTTCGAGGACGAGATCTCGCGACTGCTCGCCGACACGTCCCTCGACCTCTGCCTGGACACCGGCCACGCCCTCTACGCGGGCAGCGACCCCCTCGAATTGCTGCACCGCCACGCCGACCGCATCCGCCACCTCCACCTCAAGGACGTCGCCGCCCCGGTCCGCGCCCGCGGCCTCGGCTTCTGGGACGCCGTCGCCGCCGGCATCTTCTGCCCGGTCGGCGAAGGCCTCCTCGACCTCCCCGGCCTCCGCGACACCTTGTCGGCAACCGGCTACTCCGGCTTCGCCACCATCGAGCAGGACCGCCGCCCCGACACCGCGGGCGACCCGGCCACCGACCTCGCCCGCAGCGTCACCCGGCTCCGCGAGCTCGGCATCGGCTGAACGCCGCTGTCGACGAGGCGCGTTGGGGGGCTCGCTCCGGGCGGCGACGTCGCTCACGCCGCGGGATCGGGCGCCGCGCGGCGCGGCCCAGCGCGGCGCGGCGCGGCGCAGCGCGGCCCAGCGCGGCCCAGCGCGGCGCAGCGCGGCCCAGCGCGGCCCAGCGCGGCGCAGCGCGGCCCAAGGCCCAGCGCGGCGCAGCGCGGCCCAGCGCGGCGCAGCGCGGCCCAGCGCGGCGCAGCGCGGCGCAGCGCGGCGCAGCGCGGCGCGGTCCGCGGGTAGGGCGCGTGGGCGCGCGCTCAAGTTCGGAAGTGCGCTCGCCGTCGTCGCCGTGCGGAAGCAGAGTGGGCGAACCCGGCGCGCCGGGGGAACCGCGTGACGGGTGGGGTAACAACCTTGCGCGTAGCGCAACCTAATGAACCCACCCGTCACGCGCCGAACGAGCGGCCGGGTGGGCGGTGCAACGTGACGCGGAACGGCCACGGGCATCGCGGCGCGGCGGGCGCGACATGGCCGGCCTGGCGGGCGTGGTCGGCGCGCGCGGCGTGGCGCCGGGCTGGCGGCGGGGGGCGCGTCGCGAGCAGCGTGACGTCCGGTGGGGCGGCGTGCCGATACGCCGGGCAGCGTGGCCACGCGCGGGGCGGCATGGCGACGCGTGGGGCGGCAGGGCGACGCGCCGGGCGACAGAGCGGCGCGGCGACGCGCCGGGCGGCGTGGCGCCGGGCGGGGCGGCGTGGCGCCCGCGAGGCGGCAGGGCGGCGCGGCGACGCGCCGCGCGACAGGGCGCCGGGCGGGGCGGCGTGGCGCGCGCGAGGCGGCGTGGCGACGCGCCGGGCGGCGTGGCCACGCGCCGGGCGGCGCGGCGAGGCGCCGGGCGGCATGGCGCCGCGTGGGGCGGCGTGTGGGTCAGGCGGGTGGGCGTTGGGCCAAGGTGCGGCGGCGGTCGAGCTCCTGGGTGAGGCGGCGTTGGGTGGATGGGTCGGTTGCGATCTCGGGCACGCCTAGGTCCCAGAAGGCCCCGCTCGGGGGTGTTTCGCCTGGCACGACCGGGCAGTGGATGACGGTGGTGTCGTCGCCCGTGCGGGCGAGGGTGAGCAGCTCGCGGAGGGTCTCGGTGTCGTCGGCGCGGGTGCCGCGGCAGCCGAGGGCGGTGGCCAGGGCGGCGTAGTCGACGGGGAGCGGCTCGCCGGAGTCGGACACGAAGCGGTTGCCGACGCTGACGCCGGTGAGGTCGAGGGCGAGGGCTTCGATTGAGCCGAAGCCGGCGTTGTCGATGACCACGACGGTGATCTTCAGGCGGTGTTGGACGGCTGTGAGCAGCTCGCCGAGGACCATCAGGGCGCTGCCGTCGCCCACGACGACGACCACCTCCCCGGCCGGCCCTTCGTGCTGGCGGATGCCAAGACCCGCCGGGACTTCGTGTCCCATGCACGAATAGCCGAACTCGAGGTGGGCATGGCCGCCATCTGGCACGTCGTAGAGCTTCAGGAGGTCGCCGGGCGCCCAGCCCGCGGCCGCGACGACCCAATCGCCCGCGCGGGCGCACGCGTTGATCGTCTCGTAGACCGCGCGGCGATCGAACGTCGCGGCGCGCTCGCCCACGTCGACTCGCCATGACGCCAAGGCGGACACGACGTCGGGACGCTCTCCGGGACCGGTCGTCAGGCCACGCCGTAGCGCCTCGAGGGCGAGCCGGGCGTCGGCGACGACCGGGGTCGCGCCGAGCTTGACCGCATCCGCCGCGCGCACGTTGATCGAGAGGAAGCGCACCGACGGATGCCGGAACAGCGAGAGCGAGCCGGTCGTGAAGTCCGTCAGCCTCGTCCCCACGCACACGACGAGGTCGGCGTCCTCGGCGACCTGCCGGGCCGCCGCGGTGCCGTTGACGCCGATGCCGCCGAGGTTCAGCGGACCGCGCGCCATCACGCCCTTGCCCGCTGACGTCTCGGCCACGGGGATTCCGGCGGCCTCGGCGAATGCCGCCAGCGCCGCCTCAGCCGCCGAGTAGCGCACCCCGCCGCCCGCGATGATCAGCGGGCGGCGCGCGCCGGCGAGCAACTCCCGCGCCGCGCCGAGCTCCTCGGCCGCCGGCGGCCGCCGGCTCACCACCCACGTCCGCGGCGCGAAGAACGACCCGGGCCAGTCATAGGCCTCGCCGAGCACGTCCTGGTGCAGTGCCACGGTGACCGCCCCCGTCTCCGCCGGATCGAGCAGGACCCGCAGCGCGGCCGGGAGCGCGGTCAACAGCTGCTCGGGTCGGCTGACGCGGTCGAAGAAGCGACTGAGCGGGCGGAACGCGTCGTTGACCGTGATGTCGCCGACGCCGTCCAGCTGTTGCAGAACGACGCCCGATCGCCGAGACGCGAAGGTGTCCGCCGGCAGGAGCAGCACCGGGAGCCGGTTGACCGTGGCCGTCGCGGCGCCGGTGAGCAGGTTCGTCGCACCGGGGCCGATCGACGCCGTGCACGCCTGGAGCTGCACCCCTCGGGCGGCCTTGGCGAAGCCGAGCGCCGCGTGCACCATCGACTGCTCGTGCTTGGGCTGAAAGAGCGGCAGCTCCCCGCCCTCCTGCGCGAGCGCCTGCCCGAGCCCGAGCACGTTGCCGTGCCCGAAGATCCCCCACATCGCCGGCACCGCGCGCCGGCGCTCGCCGTCGCGTTCGGACCATTGCGCCTGCAGCCAGCGCACAAGTGCCTGGCCGGTCGTCAGTCGTTCGGTCACTGCGCCGTCCACCCTCCGTCGATTCGCAGGCTGCATCCCGTCAGCGACCCGGCCGCGGGCGAGGCGGCGAAGACCGCTGCCGCCGCCACCTCGTCGACCGTCGCGAGCCTCCCGAGTGGAATCCGGCGCACCACGTCGGCGCGGAACCCCGGGTCCGCCAAGAACGGCAGAGTCAGATCCGTGTCGACGAAGGTCGGCGCCAGCGCCACGACTCGGACTCCGCGCGGCGCGAGCTCGACCGCCAGCGCACGGGTCATCCCCTCGACCGCGTGCTTGGTCGCGCAGTAGACGCTGCGGCGTGGCGCGCCGACGTGACCCATCTGCGACGACAGGAAGACGATCACGCCGCCCGCGCGCATCCGCCGGGTCGCCTCCCGCGCCGCATGCAAACCCGCCCGCACGTTGAGCGCCCACAGGGCGTCGGCCACATCGAGATCGAGTTGCGCGAGCGGCTGCGGGACGTTGGCGCCCGCCGAGCAGACGAGGACGTCGAGCGCGTCGACGCGCGTGAACGCCGCCTGCAACTGAGCGACGTCGGCGACGTCGCACGCCAACGCCGTGGCGTCCGCGCCATGGCGCCGCGCCGACCGCGCGACCTCCTCCAGGGCATCCAGCGAGCGGGCGACGAGCGTGAGCCGCGCGGCACCCGCGGCCGCGAACGCGACCGCGATCGCCGCGCCGATCCCACGGCTCGCGCCAGTGACGAGCGCGTGGTAACCGTCGAGGCGGAAGCTCGCGCTCGGCGTACCGACGCAAGTCGCGGGGGCGCTCATCGGCGCTCCGCGGCGGCCGGCCGCAGCACAGCGATACGCGCGCCGCGGGGCGCGTCGGGGACGCTCATGCGCGCGCCGTGGGGCGTGTCGGGGACGCTCATGCGCGCGGCGCGGGGCGCGTCGGGGACGCTCATGCGCGCGGCGCGGGGCGCGACGGGGACGCTCATGCGCGCGGCGCGGGGCGCGTCGGGGGCGCTCATGCCCGCTCCGCGGCGGCGAGGCGCAGCTCGGCGGTGCGGGCGTGGCCCGCGAAGCCTTCGGCGTGGGAGATCGCCGCCACGGCCCGCGCCACCGCGCGGGTGCCGGCCGGTGTCACCCGTTGGTAGGTGCAGGTGCGCAGGAAGGAGCCCGCCCAGAGACCGCCCGTGTAGCGGGCGGCGCCCATCGTCGGGAGGACGTGGTTGGTGCCGATCGCCTTGTCGCCGTAGGCCACGGTCGCCTCGGCGCCGAGGAACAGGCCGCCGTAGCACCGCAGGCCGGCGAGGTAGCGGTCGAGCTTGGAGTCGGCGACGTGCACCTCGAGGTGCTCGGGCGCGTGCTGGTCGGCGAGGCGCATCGCCGCCTCGTCGTCCTCGACCACCGCGATGCTGCCGTGGTCGCGCCAGGCGACGCCTGCGACCGCGCGAGTGGGCCACGTCGCGAGCAGCTCGTCCACCGCCGCGAGCACGGCCCGACCGAAGGCGTCGGACGTCGTGATCAGCAGCGCCGGCGACGTCGGCCCGTGCTCGGCCTGCCCGAGCAGGTCCGCGGCGACGCGTTGTGGGTCCGCGGTCTCGTCCGCGATCACGGCGATCTCCGTCGGGCCCGCGATCAGATCGACCCCCACCGTTCCGAAGAGCTGACGCTTGGCCTCGGCGACGTACGCGTTCCCGGGCCCGACGATGAGGTCGGCCGGCGAGGCGCCGCACAGCCCGAACGCCATCGCGGCGACCGCCTGCACGCCGCCGAGACACAGGATCCGATCGGCGCCGGAGGTCGCGATCGCGTGGATCATCAGCGGATCGAGCCCCTGCCCGCCGCGCGGCGGCGCGCACGCCGTGACGTCGCCGACGCCGGCCACCTTCGCCACGGCCACCGTCATGAACGACGACGCCAGCATCGGGTAGCGGCCGCCGGGCACGTAGGCGCCGACCGCACCCACCGGAAGATGGCGGTGGCCGAGCACGACCCCGGGCAGCGGCTCGACCTCGAGCTCGCTCAGCGTGCCGAGCTGGGCACGGGCGAAGCCACGAACCTGCTGCTGCGCGAACGCGATGTGCTCCGCGAGCACCGGCTCGACGACCTCCGAGGCGCGCCGGATCTCGTCATCGGGGACGAGGAAGCTCGGCGGCGACCAGTCGTCGAGCGCGGCGGAGAGCCGGCGCACCGCCTGCTCGCGGCCACGCTCGATCTCCAACAGCAGCTCGGACACGCGCTCACGCACGGCAGCGGCCGCCGCCGGCGCGTGCCACGGCGCGCTCTTGAGATAGTGGATCATGCCGATGCCACCCGGTCGGCAGGCTCACGCCCCGCGAGCACATCGAGGACGACGTCCGTCGCCCGCCGGGTCATCTCGTGGATCGACCGGTCGCTGAGCCCCGCCACGTGCGGGCTGAGCACGACGTTGGGCAGCGCGCGCAGCCGTGTCGCCCCCGGCGGCTCCTTCGCCAGGACGTCCAGTGCCGCCGCACGCAGCGCCCCGCGCTCCAGCGCGTCGGCGAGGGCGTCCTCGTCGATCAGTCCGCCGCGGGCGGTGTTGACCAGCACCGCCCGAGCGGGCATCTGGGCGAGGCGGCGCCGGTCGAGGAGCCCTCGGGTCGCCGATGTCAGCGGCAGATGCAATGAGATCACGTCGCTTTCGGCCAGCAGGCGTTCGAGCGGAACGCGCTCCGTGCCCGGAGCGTCGCCCGCGTAGGGATCGAACACGAGGACCCGCGCGTCGAAGCCGCTGAGCCGGCGCGCGACGGCGCGACCGATCGCGCCGCAGCCGACGAGTCCGACGGTCGCACCGTGCAGCTCCCAGCCCGTCGCGCTCCCGGTCCGCTCCCACGCCCCCGCGCGCACGGCGCGATCATGCTCTGGCACCCGGCGCAACGCAGCGAGCATCAGGGCGATCGCGTGGTCGGCGCTGCTCTCGGTGTTGGCGCCCGGTGTCGTGCAGACCGCCACGCCGTGCCGGGCGGCGGCCTCGAGGTCGATCGAGTCGGTGCCGACGCCCACGCGGGCGATGACGCGCAACCGCCGCGCAGCCGCGAGCACCGTGGCGTCGAAGGGGTCCGTGGACACGATCGCCGCCTCCACGCCATCGAGCAGCGCGATCAGCTCATCACGCGAGCGCCCGACGCCCGGCGCGAGGCGCAACTCGTGCCCCGCGGCGGACAACCGGCGGCCGACGTCAGGACCGTCGACGTCGAAGTCCGGCCAGGTCACGAGGATCGTCGCGTTCACGAAAGAGATCCAATCACCGGACGACCGGCGGGGGTAGACACAGATCTGTCCGGGTTCACCCCGCCCGGCGAGCCGTCAGGCCGCCGTCGACGAACAGCGTGGCTCCGGTGACATAGCTCGCGTCGTCGGAGGCGAGGAACGCGATCGTCGCCGCGACCTCGGCCGGCGTCGCGATCCGCCCCAGCGCCACGCCCGCGACCATCGCCCGCTCGGCCGCCGCCGGGTCGTCCGCCCGCGCCATGCTCTCGCGCACGAGCCGCGTGTCGGTGAAGCCGGGGCACACGCAGTTGACGCGGATGCCGCGCGGGCCATAGTCGAGCGCGAGGCTGCGGGTGAGCCCGACGAGGCCGGCCTTCGCCGCGGCGTACGGGAAGAAGCCGTCCAACGTCACGGCCGCGTGGATCGATGAGACGTTGACGATCGCGCCGCCCTCGCCCATCCAAGGCAGCACGTGCTTCGCGCACAGCCATGCGGACTTGAGGTCGGTGGCCATGAACGCGTCCCACTCGGCCTCGGTCAACGCTGTCGCGGAGTAGTTCGCGTTGCGGCCGGCGTTGTTGACGAGCACCGTCGGCGCCCCGAACCGCGCCACGCACGCGTCGACGAGCGCACGGACATCGTCCTCGGACGCCACGTCGGCGGGCACGAAGAAGGCGCGGTCCGCGACCTCGAAGTCCGGCGAGGACCGCCCGCAGAAGCACACCGACAGCCCGTCGCGGAGCAGGCGCTCGACGACCGCGAGGCCGATTCCTCGAGTGCCACCGGTGACAATCGCGATGCCAGAGATATAATCACTCTATCACTGTCGAGATCCTCATCGAGAGCGCCGACATCCTGGGAGAAGGACCGGTCTGGCTCCCGGACACCGGGCAGCTGCTGCGGGTGGACATCCACGCGCCCGCGATCGTCGTGCGCGACGTCGCCACGGGCCGCGAGCGGCGTCGCGCCGTGTCCGACCACGTCGGCTTCGCCGTGCCGACCGCCGACGGCGGCCTGCTGGCCGGGATCGGACGCACGCTGGTCGCGCTCGACCAGGCGGAGCTCGCGACCGTCGAACCAGACCGGGCGGAGAACCGCTTCAACGACGCCGTCGTCGACCCGCGCGGGCGCCTGTGGGCGGGCACGATGTCGACCACCCGCACCCACGGGACCGCCGCGCTGTACCGCTACACGGGCGACGGCCCGCCGGACACGGCGATCCGCGACGTGACGATCTCCAACGGCCTGGACTTCGACCGCGACGCGACCCGCCTCTACTACGTCGATTCGCTCACGCAGCGCATCGACGCCATCGGCTTCGACCTCGACCGCGGGCTGCTCGGCAACCGCAGGCCGCTGATCGCGATCGACCCGGCAGACGGCCTCCCCGACGGGTTGTGCGTCGACGCCGAAGGTGGCATCTGGATCGCGCTCTTCGGCGGCGGCGCGCTCCGGCGCTACCTCCCCGACGGACGCCTCGACGCGCATATCCCCCTCCCCGCAACCCACCCGACGAGCATGGCGTTCGGGGGCGAGGACCTGCGCGATCTCTATGTCACGTCGGCACGCCGAGGCCCGCTCATGCGTCTGCGCCCAGGCGTCGCCGGCCGAGTCACCTGGAGGTTCCGTGCGTCCTGACTCAGGCCGCCCGCGCGACCTTGCGGGCATGCTCCTGGAGGTAGCCCTCGACGGTGTCCAGGTGCGCGCGCATCGCCGAGCGCGCCGCCTCCGCGTCCCCTGCGCTGACCGCCGCGAGGATCGCCTCGTGCTCCGGCAGCGCGCGCGTGCGTCGATACGCGGGGCGGGCGAGCGGGTAGCGGGCGGCGAGCAGCGCCGCGTCGACGCGGCGCACCAACGCGAGCAGCGCCAGATTGCCGGTCGCCTCGACGAGCGCCGTGTGGAACGCGACGTCGGCGGCATGGAACGCGGCCTCCTGGTCACGGGCGGGCTTGACCGACAACGCACTCTCGATGTCAGCGAGGCGCGCCTCCAACACCGAGATCGTCTCCGGGGTCGCGCGCTGGGCCGCCAGCCCCGCCGCGTCGATCTCGACGATCCGCCGGCACTCGAGGTACTCCCCCAGCAGCTCGACCGCGGCCGACCCGGCGAGCGATGCGGCGATCACGTCGGGATCGAACAGATCCCAGTCCTCGCGGGGATTGACCGTCGTCGCGCTCCCGTGCTTGACGGTCGCCAGTCCACGCTCCTCCAGCGCGCGCAGGCACTCGCGCGCGATGCCGCGGCTGATGCCGAACCGCTCCGCGACCGCGACCTCGCGCGGCAGGGCGTCGCCCGGCAGCAATCGACCGTCCACGATGTCGGCGACGTACTGCAGCATGGCCTCGCGGTGCAACCGCATTGGTCCACAGACCCAATCACAGGATCACTCGTACGTCAATGACCGACGTGCAACGCGCACTCGCGGCGCTCGAACTCGCAGCCATCGAGCACCTCCGGCGCATGCGACAGCGCCTGCGTGTCGGCGACGAGGAGCTCTCCGCGCTGCTCCACCTCGCGCACCACGGCGCCGTTCCGCAAGGGCGGCTCGCCGCGGTCACCGGGCTCTCGCGCAGCGGCGCTGGGACACTGGTGCAGCGCTTGGAGGAGCAGGGCTACGTCGAGCGCCAGACCGACCCGGCCGACCGGCGGCTGAGGCTCGTCGGGCTCTCCGCCGGCGGCCGCAACGCGTTGGCCACGAGGCTCGAGTTCCTGCTCGCCGACCACGATCCCGACGTCATCGTCGCGCTCGGGCAGCTCGTGGAGGAACGCGATCAGGACCCGCCGGTCACCGACGCCGTCGATCCGATCTGGCGCGTCTGGGGCTGACACGCCGGACAGGCGGGATCGCGCGCGATCGGCTCCCGTCGCACCCCGAACGTGCGCAGATCGACGAGCAGCGCCGCGCCCGCACTGGCGGGCTCCGCCCCGATCAGCAGATGCACGAGCTCCATCGCGAGCATCGACCCGACCACGCCGGACGCAGGGCCGAGGGTGGCACCGCGCACGGGCGCCGACCCGATGTGCTCCACGTACGCGTCGTAGTCCTGCGACTCGCGCCGCAGCGCCAATTCGTGGCAGGCGAAGCACGCGGTGCGCCCGGGCCAGTAGAGCGGACCGACCTTCGCCAGCGGCGGAAGCTGGCCGGCCGTGATGAACGGGACGCGCTCGCGCACGCACGCCTGGTTGATCCACCGCGCCAGCTCGTACGGCGGCGAGTCCGCGGCCAGCACGAGGACATCCGCGCCCTCGACGACCGCGTCGGCGGCGGCCGGACTGTCCACGCGGAGCCGCAGCTCCTCCACCTCGACCTGTTCGTCGAAGCGCCGCAGCCACTGCTCCGTGGCGCCGGTCTTCGCCGCGCCGAGCTGTGCAGGCGAGTAGAGCACCTGACGGTTGAGGTTGGACAGCTCGACGGTGTCATCGTCGACCACACGGAACCGCCGCACGCCGGCCGCGGCCAGCGCGCAGATCGCCCACGTGCCGAGCCCGCCACAGCCGACGACAGCCACGCACGCGTTGCCCAGCCGCCGCTGGAGGACGCGCTCGTCGCCGAAGTCCGCCAGGTAGGGCAGCTGCCTGGCGTACCGCTCCGCGTCGTCGCCGGCCAGCGCGGGCGAGCTCGCCGCCTGGACGACGACGCCCGCGGCGATCAGCGACGTCAGCTTCGCCTCGGCGTCGAGCCCGATCGCCGCGGTCAGCTCGGAGAGCGAAGGCTCTCCCGCCCCGAGCAGCGCGAGCAGTGCGTGATCTGCCTCGACCGCGTCGCGGACGAGGAGATCCTCCTCGCACGCCCGCACGAGGAACAGCGACCCGTCACGGCCGCACACGGCCTCGACCGAGCTGCGCAGCCGATAGCGGGGCTCGCTCATGCCTGCAGCCTCGCCGAGATCTCCTCGCCCGCCGCGACGACGTCCGCGGCGCGCTCCAGCAGTCCGTCGATCGACCCGCCCGCGGTCGAGAGGGCCAGGGCCGCGACCACCTCGTCGTCGTCGCCGCGAACGGGGACCGCCAGCGCGTACGTGCCGACCCGGAACTCCTCCTGCTCGAGCGCGTACCCGCGTTCGCGTGCGCGTTCCAGGTCCGCGCGCAGGATGCTGGGCTCGATCAGCGTCCGCTCGGTCAGCGGTGTCAGCGGCGATGCCAGGACCGCCTCGCGCCATGGATCGCGGAACGCGAGGAGGAGCTTGCCGGCCGCGATCGCGTTGGCCGGCGTGAGGTCGCGCGCCGCCGCTGCTGACGGCGCCGCCCGCACGAGCCGCAGCGCCGAGCGGTAGCTCGGCACCGCGAGGTGGACGGCGTCACCCGGGCCGCGATGCAGCCCGTCGGCGACGTCGAGCGTGTATTGGACGAGCGGCGCCCGATGCGCGAGCTGCGCGGCCAGGGCGACGATCCGCATCGTCGGCGTGTACGTCGGGCGCGGGCCTTCGCGCCGCACGAGCCACCCGTCATGGACCATGCGGTTCAGGAGCCGTCTCGCCGTGCGCGGGTGCACCTGCAGCTCGTTCGCCAACCGGGTGGCGGTCGACGGGCCGAACGCCAGCACCTCGAGCGCCTGCATCGCGCGGCTCGCGAAGTACGCCTCGGTCGCGCTCACACGCGGCTCCGCAGGCCCGCGGTGTACTCGGACAGGTAGCGCTCGACGGTGAGCAGATGGGTGCGCATCGCGTCGCGGGCGGCGTCGGCATCGCCGTCGGCGATCGCCCCGAGGATCCGCCGGTGCTCGGGCAGGCTGCGCTCGAGCCGGAGGTCCGGCCGCGCGAGCGGGCGCCGCGCCGCGGCCAAAGCCCGGTGCACCGGCTCGGTCATCGAGCCCAGTGCACGGTTCCCCGTGGCATGGATGACCGCGCGGTGGAACGCGACGTCGGCGGCGTGGAAGCGATCCTCGGCGGACGGGCTCGCCGCCGTCTCCACGGCGGCCGCGGTCATCGCGTCCAGCGCGTCCGTGAGGGCGACGAGGTGGGCGCGGGTGGCGCGGCGCGCGGCGAGCGCCGCGGCCTCGATCTCCAACAGCCGGCGGCACTCGAGATAGTCGCCGAGCAGTTGCGGCCCGCGGTCGCTCGAGAGCACGGCGGCGATCACGTCAGGGTTGAACATGTCCCACTCCGTCGCGGGCCGGACCGACGCGCCGCTGCCGTGCTTGACGGTCACGAGCCCGCGTTCCTCCAGGCTGCGCAAGCTCTCGCGGGCGACGCCGCGACTGACGCCGAAGCGCTGCGCGAGCGCCGCCTCCGTGGGCAGCCGCGCGCCCTCGGGGAGAGTTCCGCGCACGATGTCGGCCACCAAGGCTTCGAGCAGCGTGCGGTGCAACCGAGACATAGGGTGATTCGACCACCCTCCTCCTAGGTCCGCCAGTCAGAACTTCGTCCCCCGATCTGCCGACATAT
Source organism: Solirubrobacter soli DSM 22325 (assembly GCF_000423665.1). Taxonomy (GTDB): domain Bacteria; phylum Actinomycetota; class Thermoleophilia; order Solirubrobacterales; family Solirubrobacteraceae; genus Solirubrobacter; species Solirubrobacter soli. The sequence goes on from NZ_AUIK01000021.1 coordinate 161,354, forward strand.
CGGCGGATTCGCTGGACCGATCCGTGGCGTTGACGCCGGAAGTCAACCAATGATCCAATCTCTGTGTGCTCAACGTCCCCGATGCCGTGGTCCGGCTCGGCGTCGTCGGCGGCGGTCTGATCTCCCAAGTCGCGCATCTCCCCGCGCTGCTCGGGCTCGATCGGTTGTTCGCGGTCGTCGCGCTCGCCGAGCCGGACCTCGCCGCCCGCGACGCGCTCTCCCGCAGGTACGGGATCGCGGCCACATACGCCAACCACGCGCCGATGCTCGAGCGCGCCGACCTCGACGCGCTGCTCGTGTGCTCGCCGAACGGCACCCACGCTCGCGTCGTGCTCGACGCGCTCTCCGCCGGGCTCCACGTGCTGGTCGAGAAGCCGCTCTGCCTCGATCCCGCCGACGCGCGTGACATCGCCGCGCAGGCCGACCGCGCCGGGCGCGTCGTGCAGGTCGGGTACATGAAGCGGTTCGACCCCGCGTACGAGCGCCTGCGGGCGAACCTGTCCGGCGACCTCCGGCTCGTCGCCAGCGCGACCGTCGACCCCGGGATCGGGGAGCGGCTGCGCCCGTCCGGCTTCATCGCTCCCCGCCCGCGGGCGACGGCCGCGTACCGGCGTGACACCGCGGCGCAGGTCGCGACGGCGCTGGAGACCGACGACCCACAGCACGTCGCCCCGTTCTCGGACGTGTTCCTCGGTGCGCTGATCCACGACGTGAACTTGGTGCTGGGCGTGTGCCCGGGCGCGTGGCACGTCACCGACGCGGCGGGCGGTGCCGACGCGGCGTACGGCGCGTGGGCGCGCGATGACGGCGCCCGGTGGACGGCCGGCTGGTACCGGCTGCCCGCCGGCGAGTTCAGCGAGGAGCTGACGGTCTACACCGGCGACGGCGTCTCGCGACTGCGGTTCCCCGCTCCCTATCTCGGGTCCGCGCCCGCCGAGCTCCGCGTCGGGAACGCGTGCTGGCGGGAACCCGCGAATGCCTACGTGCGCCAGCTCGAGCACTTCCACGCCTGCATCACCGCCGGTGAGCCGTGCCGGACGCCCGCGGAGCAGGGCGCCCGTGACATCGAGCTGTTGACGGAGCTCTACCGCGCGGTGGCGACGTGAGCGGCGCGGTGATCGTCACCGGATCGGACTCCGGCATCGGCCGGGCGACGGCGATCGCGCTGGCGCGCGCCGGATATGCGGTGGGAGTCACGTGGCACACGGACGAGGCGGGCGCGCTCGAGACCGCCCGCCAGGCCGGGCTTGGCGCCAAGGTCGCGCGGCTGGATCTGACGGACCGTCCGGGCGACGCGATCGCCGAGCTGGCGGCGTCGCTCGGCGGCAGCCTCTGGGCACTCGTCGCGTGCGCGGGCGCCAACCATCGGGCCGGCTCCCTCGACGACGAGCCAGACGCGTGGCGGCGTGCGCTCGAGATCAACCTGACCGGCCCGTTCCTCTGCGCGCAGGCGGCGGCGCAGCGGCTCGTGGCCGCGGGCGCCGGAGGTCGGATCGTGTTCGTGACATCGGTGCACGAGCACGTGCCGCTGCGCTTCGCGGCCGCCTACTCCGCCGCCAAGGCGGGCCTGGGCATGGCCGCGCAGGTGATGGCGCTCGAGCTGGCGCGGTTCGGGATCACGGTCAACGCCGTCGCGCCCGGGCACATCGCCACGCCGATGACCGGCAAGGCCGACGTCGACCCGCACTCCGTGTCGCTGCCACCGATCCCACTCGGGCGGCCTGGCGCTCCCGCTGAGGTCGCGGCCACGATCGCGCATCTGGTGTCGGCGGACGCCGCGTACGTGACCGGCAGCTCGTTCGTGGTCGACGGCGGGCTGCTGCTGACGGCGGCGCTCCCGCTGCAGCGCATGGTCGAGGGCGGCTCGTGAGCGCCGAGGCGGTCACCCCCGCCGCCGACCGGCGCACGTCCGCCCTCGGCCTGCGGGCGCTCCAAGGCGGTCCGCTCGTGATCCTCGTCGTCCTGCTGGTCGTGATGGCGCTGCTGTCGCCGTACTTCCTCACGAGCCGCAACCTCACCAACCTCGGCTTCCAGGCGTCGTTCGTGGCGGTGCTCGCGCTCGGGCAGCTGTTGGTGATCATCACCCGCGGGATCGACCTGTCCGTCGGATCCGTCGTCGGGCTTGCGGGCGTGATCGCGGCGACGTCGGCGTCCGGCCCGACGAGCCTCGCGCTGTTCGTGCTGACCGGCCTCGCGGTCGGGCTCGTCAACGGCGCGGTCCTCGTCTTCGGGCGGGTGATGAACCCGTTCATCGTCACGCTGGGAACGCTCGGCATCGCGCGCGGCCTCGCGCTCGTCATCTCCGACGGCGAGACGCGCACCGGGCTGCCGCCGGTGGTGAGCACGCTCGGCTCGGGCACGGTGCTGGGGATTCCGGTGCCGGTCGTGCTCGTCGCCGCGCTCGCGCTGTGCGTCGGCACATTGCTCGGTCGCACCCAGTGGGGACGCTGGATCTACGCGGTCGGCGGCAACCCGGAGGCGGCGCGCCGCGCGGGCATTCCCGCCGACGGCGTGCTGCTGTCGGTGTACGCGCTCTGCGGGCTGCTCGCGGGGGTCGCGGGCATTCTCGTCGCGGGGCGCACCGACTCGGCCTCGCCGCAGGCGGGCCAGCTCCTCGAGCTCGATGCCATCACGGCCGTGATCATCGGCGGGGCGAGCTTCCTCGGCGGCCGCGGGCGTGTGGTCAATGTGCTGGCGGGCGCGCTGATCATCGGCGTGATCCGCAACGGCCTCGATCTGCTCGGGGTGAGCCCGTTCTGGCAGCTGATCGCGGTCGGGACGCTCGTCATCGTCTCGCTGGAGCTCGACGTCCTGCGCGGGCGGCTCGAGCAGCGGCTCCGGACCCGGGCGTCGATCGCATGACGCCGTTGCTCGATGTCAGCGGCGCCGTCAAGAGCTACGGCGCGGTGCGGGCGCTCGACGGTGCGGAGCTGTCGGTCCACGCCGGCGAGGTCGTCGCGCTGCTCGGCGACAACGGCGCGGGGAAGTCGACGCTGATCAAGGCGATCGGCGGCGTGCACACGCTCGACGCGGGCGAGATCCGCATCAACGGCCGGCCGGTCGTGCTCGGCTCGCCGCGCGCGTCGCGCGACGCGGGGATCGAGACGCTGCACCAGGACCTCGGGCTCTTCGACAATCTGTCCGCGGTCGCGAACTTTCGCATCGGGAGGGAGCTGCGGCGCCCGCGGGCGCTCGGGCGGCTCGGGCTCCTGCGTGAGCGCGCGATGGAGCGCGATTGGATCGCGCAGTTGGAGCGCCTCGCGGTCGATCGCGTCGATCCGCGTCAGGAGGTCGCGCTTCTGTCGGGCGGACAGCGGCAGGCGATCGCGGTGCTGCGCGCGGTCGCGTTCGCCCAGCGGCTGGTGATCCTCGACGAGCCGACGGCCGCGCTCGGACTGCGTGAGTCGGCCAAGGTGCTCGAGCTGATCGCCCGCCTGCCCGAGCGCGGCGTCGCAGTGATCCTGATCTCTCACAACCTCGAGCACGTCGCGCAGGTCGCCGACCGCGCGGTCGTGCTCCGTAAGGGCCGGACGGTCGGCGTAGCGGCACCGACATCCGAAAACCACGAGGCGCTCGTGTCGATGATCGTCGGCGCGGTGCCTCCGCCGCCCCCGAGGAGGGAGCTTGGATGAGGAGACGTGGATTGGCGGCCGTGGCCGTCCTGGCCGCCGTGGTCGTCGGCTGTGGCGGGGAGGACGAGCCCGCGGCGCCGGCAGCATCGGCGGCGGCGAAGGCCAAGCCGGTGCGTGTGGCGGTGGTGATGGCGTCGCTCGGCAATGACTTCTACATCGCGCAGAAGGCCGGGGCCGAGGCGCAGGCCGCGTCGGAGCCGGGAGCGGAGGTCACGGTCTCGGCCGGGCGGGCGCAGGGGTCGACCGACGACGTCGTCGCCCTGATCGAGAACGCGATCGCCAAGCGCGTCGATGCCATCGCCGTCAACGGCTCCGACACCAAGCCGCTGCTCCCGGCGCTGCGACGTGTCATCGACGCGGGCATCCCGCTCGTGCTCTTCGACGCGCCGGCCGAGGAGCTCAACGACAAGCTCGCGGCGTTCATCGGCACCGACAACCGCGCGGGTGGCGAGGCGGGCGGCGCGTGGCTCAAGCAGAAGCTCCCGGACGGTGGGAAGGTCGGCGTGATCCTGTGCGTCGCCGGGCATCCGGTCACCACGGCGCGGCTCGACGGCTTCAAGGCGGGCGCGGGACCCGGGTTCTCCTACGTCGCCGAGGCCGATGCGGGCTGCGATCCCGAGAAGGGCCGCAAGGCGATGGAGGACATGCTCGCGCGCCACCGTGACCTCGACGCGGTGTTCTCGACGAGCGACAGCCAGTCGATCGGCGTCATCAAGGCGTTGCAGGCGGCCAAGGAGGACCCGGTGGTCGTGTCCTTCGACGCGCAGCCCGCGATCGTCAAGGACATCGAGAGCGGGACGGTCGTGGACGCGTCGGTCGCGTGGTCGGCGCACGAGCTGGGGGCAGACGCCGTCAAGGCCGCGGTTGCCGCCGCGCGCAAGCAGGCGGTCGAGAAGACGACGCTCGTCCCGGTCACGGTCGTCAGCGCCGACAACGCCGCGAGTTGGAAGGGCTAGTCTCCCGAGAGGTCTCCCCGGGGGATCGCGGGCGTGCGTTCGGCAGCGCCTGTGCGGAGGCGGTCGCGCGCACCGTCGGGGTGTACCGGCGGCTCTTCGCCGACGCTGCCGGGCTGTGTCGTGACGAGGTGTTGCGGCTCGGTGAGCAGGTCGGCATCGCGGTGTCCGCGGGGTGGCCGGAGCTCGTGGACGAGATCGAAGGTCTCGCCGCGGGCGCCGGCCACGATCCCCGCGAGCTGCTGGCGATCAACGCTCGCACCGAGTTGCTCGCGGGGACGCAGGCGCGGGGTGAGTGCTCGCTGGTGGCTCGTCGCGGGACGTGGCTCGCGCAGACGTGGGATTGGCATCCCGATCTGGCGGGCGCGGCGATCGCGTGGACGGTCGAGCACGCCGGAGGGCGCTTCACCACCGTCACCGAGGCCGGCGTGCTCGCCAAGCTCGGGTGCAACGACGCGGGTGTGGCGTGTGGGCTGAACTTCCTCACGTGCTCGGAGGACCGACGGACGGGTGGCATGCCCATCCACCTGTTGCTGCGGCTCGTGCTCGAGCGCTGCGCGTCTGCCTCGGAGGCGCGGGCGCTGCTGCGTGATGTCCGGACGGCGGCGTCGTCGTGCATCACGGTCGCGGCGGGCGACTCGTTGTTCGCCGCGGAGCTATCTCCGGGAGGGACGCGGTTCGTCTCGCCAGCGGATGACGGTTGGCTCGTGCACACGAACCACTTCCTGCTACCGCCGGCGTCGGGGAGCGACCCGACGCCGAGTGTCCACCCCGGCACTTTGGAACGCCGCTCGCGGCTGCTGGAAGCGGCGCGCGACGGACTGGCACCGCCGGATGCGCTGGCGCTGCACGACGGGCGGCTCGAGTCGGTCTGCCGGCACGACGATGGTGCGGGTCCGTGGCATGAGCGCCGCGCGACGCTGCTCGCGGTGTGGATGGAGCCCGCGCGGCGGTTGCTGCGCGTGGCGCCTGGGCCACCCTGTTCGACGCCGTTCGAGGTTGTTTGGTGACCAGCCTCGCGATCACGGTCGACGTGGACGGCGAGGCCGGGCTGCCGGACGGCGGGCGCGCGTACGCCGACCGTCTCTCCAGCCGCTCCGAGCGCACGTACGGGGTGCTGCGGGGGCTTCCGCGGATCCTGGGACTGTTGGATGCGTATGGCGTCGTGGCCACCTTCTATGTGCCAGGGCTCACCGCCTTGCGGCATCCCGAGGCGATCCATGCCATCGCGTCAGGCGGTCACGAGCTCGGCCACCACGGGCACACGCACCGCCGTCCCGACACATTGAGCCCGGCCGAGCAGCGCGAGGAGATCCTGCGCGGTGTGGCGGCGCTGTCGAACCTCGCGGCCCGGCCGCGCGGCTATCGCGCGCCCGGGTGGGAACTGACACCGGTGACGGTCGCGCTGCTCGCCGAGCACGGCTTCGAGTACGACTCCAGCCTGATGGGCGACGACCGGCCGTACACCGCCGGCCCGCTGGTCGAGCTGCCGGTGCACTGGAGCCTCGACGACGCGCCGTACTTCGAGGCGTCGCCCGCCGGCAGCGGACTCTGGGACGTGTGGCGGCGCGAGCTCGAGCTCGCAGCGGACGAGCGGCGTGCGATCACGTTGACCCTGCACCCCGAGATCCTCGGTCGACCGCACCGTGCCGACATCCTCCGCCGCGTGCTCGACCTCGCCCGCGAGCTCGGGTTCGAGGCCGTCACCCACGGCGCGCTCGCCGCCGAGACTATTCGACGCCGGACAGCAGCTCAGGCAAAGTGACGTCGAGCCCGCGCGCAAGCCGGACGATCGTCAACAGCCGCGGGTTGCGGTCGCCCCGCTCCAGGCGCGAGATCTCGCCCGGGTCGAGCTCGCTGGCATCGGAGAGCGCTTCCTGCGTCATGCCGTTCGCGAGCCGCAGCCGGCGCAGGTTCTCCGAGAACTGAGCCAGCGGCTCCACGGGCGCGCATGCTCGGGGTTCACCCTCGTCGGTACCAGGGCCAATACCTCAAGTCCCTGCAAATGCTCGGCGAGATTCGTCCGCCGCGCGCCCCAGTCGCGGGACGGGTCACGCAGCCCGGAAGAGTCGTGTCGGGACGACACCGGCGAAGGCGACCGCGGCGGTCACGAACACCGCGGCCGGCGCGCCGTGAGCGGCAGCGATCGACGTCGCCGCCAACGACCCGACGCCGCCGCCCACGTACTGCGCCGCGATCAGCAGCGCCGCGGAGCGGGCGGCCGGGCCCGTGGTGAGCGCCGCGGCCGCCGCGCCGGCGTTGGCCGCGACGTGACCGGCGCCGAAGCAGGCGATGGCCGCCGCGAGCACGACCGATGGGCTCTCGGTCGCGAGCGCGAGGCCGACCGCGGCGAGCGCGAGGCCCTGCATCGCGATGCCGGCCGAAGCGCCGGCCTGCGGTCCCGCCCGCGCCACGATCCGCCGTGCCACCCACGCCCCGGGAACGACGCCGAGCCCGAACACGACGAGCAGCGAGGGCGGGAGCCCCTCGGCGGCGAGCGCGGCACCGAGGACGACCGTCGCCCCTACGCCCGTGGCGGTCGTGGCCGCGCCGACGCCACACGCCGCACCGAGCGCCGCCCCACACCGAGCGCGCCGGACGAACACGACGAACGCCACGCCGGCGCCGACGGCCAGCACGGTGGCGGGCCACCTGGCGGCCGCGAGGGCGCCGGCGACGAGGACGATCGCGGCGGTGAGCGCGACGCCGCCGCGAGGTGGCGCGGCGAGCGGCGCGCCGCGCCGCGCGGAGGATGGCGGCGCGGCGTTGCGCGCCGGCGCGGCCGACGGCGCCGCGAGCGGCGGGGAGGCGGGCGCCGGGGCGCGACGTTGGGGCGCGGCCGGCGGCGCCGAGCGCGGCGCGGCGTTCCGCGCCGGCACGGCCGGCGGCGCCGAGCGCGGCGCGGCGTTCCGCGCCGGCGCGGCCGGCGGCGCCGAGCGCGGCGCGGCGTTCCGCGCCGGGACGGCCGGCGGAGCTGCGAGCGGCGCGGCGTTGCGCGCCGGCACGGCCGGCGGCGCCGCGCGTGGCGCGGCGACCCGCGACACGGTGCGCCGCGGTAGAGAGGCCGGCGTCGGCGCGGCGGCCGGCCGCGCTGTCGTTCGTTGCGGCGCGGCGGGCCTACTCGGCTCGACGTCGAGCCGGGACGCGAGGACGGCGGTCGCCAAGGTGAGGACGGCGACCGCCGCGAGGACGAGTCGCCAGTCGGTGACGCCCGCCGCCAGGGTGCCGGTCGCGAAGCCCGCGGCCACGGCGCCGCCCAGCGCGGCGAAGCCCGCCGCGCGGCCGCGGGTCTCTCCGGCCGACGCCAGCAGGGCCAGGGCCGCGGTTGCCGCCTGCGCGCCGCCGAGGCCGAACACCACGCGGGCGGTGAGCGTCGTCGCCAGGCCCGTCGAGAGCGCGAGGGTGGCGACGCCCAGGGCGGCGGCCGCGAGGCCGAGCGCGAGTGCGCGCGGCGGGCCGAGCCGGGCGGTCACCGCCGCGGCCGCCATGACGGCGGCGCCGTACGCGAACGAGGACGCGCTGAAGAGCCACGGGTAGGCGTCCCCGCTGACACCGAGCTCCGATGAGATGCGTGGGCCGGCGAGCGCGAGCAGACCGAAGTCGAACGCGCCCAGCGCCGCCGGAACACACGCGCACAGCGCCGCGCGGGTCACGGCGAGGTGGAGGCGAACGAGTCCGCGGGTAGGGCGGCGGCGACCGTGTCCGCGACTTCGCCGTGCGGGATCGATCGCAGGCCCCTCGAGGCGGCGGCGTCGAGGAGCCGGCGGAGGACGTCGACGCGGGCGCCGCGGCCGAGGATCTCCGGATGGCAGGTGATCGTGAGGTGGCGGTCCTCGCGCACGGCCAGCGCGAGTTCGTCGAGCCAGACGGCGAGCAGGCCGGCCTGATCGGTGGTGTGGGCGAAGTGCGGCGCGTCGTCGAGCGCCCAGTGCACCGGCAGCTCGATCAACTGCCGGCCGGCGGCCTCGACGAAGTACGGACGGTCGTCGCCCATCAGGCTCGAGTCGAACACGAAGCCCGCCTCGCCGAGCGCGTCGAGCGTCGCGCGTGTGAGCTCCCAGCCCGGTGCGCGGTAGCCGCGAGGCGTGATACCGGTCACGGCCGAGAGCGCGCGGGTGCCGTCGGCGATCTCGCGCCGCTGGGTGACCGCGTCCATCCGGCACGGCAGACGGTGCGTGTGGCCGTGGTGCCCGATCTCGTGGCGCGAACCCGCGAGCGCCGCGATGTCGTCCGGGTGGCGCTGCGCGGTCACGCCCACCACGTAGAACGTCGCGCGCGCCTCGAACTCGTCGAGCGCCCGCAGGATCCGAGGCAGGCCGGCGGTGAGCCCGTAGGTGCGTTCGGACCAGCAGGAGAGCCGTTGCTCGAAGCCGATGCCACCGCCGGGCAGGCCCGCGGCGCCGTCGACGTCGACGGTGATCGACAGTCCCATCACGCCCCCTCTCGGAACAGGACCCACGCGCGGCCGGCGGCGCGGTCGACGGTGACGTCGACACCGACGCCGCCGGCGGCCAGCGCGTCCGTCATCGCGCGCCGCACCTCGCCGCGGCAGCGGTCGCCGGCGTCACGGTCGAGCGGGATCTCGACCCGGGCTGACGGTGACCCCAGAGCCGGACCTTCAACGAGCGGCCACTCGATCACGACGTCGTCCGCCGCCCCCGGCCGCACGGCGGCGTAGAGCGCCGGCGCGTACGCGACCAGGCGCGCCCTGAGCCGACCGAGGTAGAGGGCGAGGGCCGGCACCGACAGGGGATCGGCGGTCCAGCGGATCAACCGCACGCCGGCGGCCCGCGCGCGGTCGCGCTGCAACTGCTTCAGACGGCGGCCGACACCCCGGCCGCGCACGCCCGGGGCGACCGCGAGGCCACAGGAGAAGAGCGTAGAGGGCTCGCCCGGAAGCGCGAACGAGAAGCCGACGAGGCTGCTGCCGTCGAACGCGCCGAGCGCGAGCCCGCCGTGCGCGGCGCTCGTCTGGACGAGCCACGGCGGCAACGCGTCGCGCTCTGCGAAGGCGAGCGACCGGGCGAGCAGCGCGCAGCCGTCGGCGAGCTCGGCGCCGCGCGCGTCGCGGAACTGGATTTCGGACATGCCGGCAAACCTCGGCCGCGCGAGCCCGGCGCGCCATCCCCTGATCGCAGGATCGGCGACGGGATGCGGGCGTCGCACTCGATCCCACCGGAACGGGATACCGGCGGGCGGTCGGGCGACGCACGGTGGCGGCATGCACAGCGCCGTCATCACCGGTTTCCGCGTCCGCGACGCGATCGCCATGTCACACGACGACCGCCCGGTCGTCGCCCACGCGACCCGCACCGAGCGCCACTCGATCCACGTCACCCGCGACGCGGCCGGCTCCAGGCGCTGCCTGGCCGAGCTGCTCGAGCAGGCGCACACGGTCGCCGTGATCTCCGACGAGACCGTCGATGCCCTCTACGGCAACGAGCTCCGCGACGAGCTGCGAGCGCTCGGCCACGAGGTCCTCATGCACACGGTGCCGGCCGGCGAGGCGAGCAAGTCGCTCGAGTCGGCGGTCGCGCTCTGGAACTGGCTCGCCGGCAGCGGGCTGGGGCGCCGGGACGTGGTCGTGAGCTTCGGCGGCGGTGTCATCGCCGACCTCGGCGGCTGGGTGGCGAGCGTGTACATGCGCGGCGTGCCGTATGTGAACGTGCCGACGACGTTGCTGGCGATGGTCGACGGCGCCCTCGGCGGCAAGGTCGCGGTCAACCACCCGGTGGCGAAGAACCTGCTCGGCGCGTTCCAGCAGCCGGCGGGCGTGATCTCCGACCTGCGCTATCTGCGCTCGCTCGACGCGCGACAGCTCGCCGCCGGGGTCGCGGAGTGCATCAAGAAGGGCGTGATCGCCTCGCCGGAGTACTTCGCGTTCATCGAGGACGAGGCCGACGCGCTCGTCGCCGGCGACCCCGCCGCGCTCGAACCGCTGGTCCGCTCGGCCGCGACGATCAAGACGGCGCTGATCGAGCGCGACCCGTACGAGGACGACCTGCGCCGCCCGCTCAACTTCGGACACACGGTCGGCCACCCGCTGGAGACCGTGACCGGGTACGCCCCGCTGCTGCACGGCGAGGCGGTCGCGTTCGGGATGGCGGTGGAAGCGCGGATCGCCGCGCGGCGCGGTTGGCTCTCCACCGGCACACGTGACCGGTTGCTGGCCGTGATCGAGCGCTGTGGGCTGCCGTCCCGCGCGGCCGCGCTCGGAGCCGATGTCACCGCCGACGCGCTGCTCGCCGCGATGGAGAAGGTGCGCCTGATCCGCGCGGGCAGCCTGCGCTGGGTCCTGCCGGTGGCACTCGGCGAGACCGTCATCGCCGACGACGTCACCGAGGGCGAGATCCGCGGCGCATTGGCCGAATGCGACGTCACGTAGTAGAGTGATTGAATCACTTACTCTCTTTGGAGGTCTCCGATGAACGCGTCCGAAGCCCTGCTCGAGACCGCCGCCGAGGTGATCCCGGGCGGCGTGAACACGTGTCGCCGGCGCAGTGAGCCGCGACTGTGCTTCCGCCGCGGAGCGGGCGCGTACCTCGAGGACCTCGACGGCAACCGCTTCGTCGACTACCACGCCGCGTACGGTGCGATCTTCCTCGGCCACTCGCACCCCGCGGTCACCGAGCGGGTCGCGAATGCCATCAAGGAGACGGTGCTGTTCGGCGTCGGTGTCACCGAGGCGGAGGTCGCGCTCGCGAGCAAGATCGTCGAGCACGTGCCGTCGATCGAGCAGACCGTCGTCTGCAACAGCGGATCAGAGGCGACCTACCACGCGATCCGGCTCGCGCGCGGCGTGACCGGTCGGCAGCAGCTGATCAAGTTCCAAGGCTGCTACGACGGGTTTCACGACTATGTGCTCCGGAATGTGTTGAGCCGCCCCGACCGCGTCGGCCGGCGCGACCCGCATTCGGCGGGCATGCTCGAGGCGGCGATCGATGCCACGCTCGTCTGCCGCTACAACGACCTCGACGACGTCCGCCAGACGCTCGAGCGCCACGGCGAGGACGTCGCGGCGATCATCGTCGAGCCGGTCGCCCACAACTCGCCCGGGCTCCTCCCCCGCCCCGGCTTCCTCGAAGGCCTGCGCGAGCTCTGCGACGCCACCGGCGCGCTTCTCATCTTCGACGAGGTGATCACGGGCTTCCGCCACCACATCGGCGGCTACCAGGCCATCTGCGGCGTGCATCCGGACCTGACGACGCTCGGGAAGGCGATCGCCAACGGCTTCCCGCTGGCGGCGATCGGCGGCCGGCGGGAGCACATGGAGCGCTTGAACACCACCGCCGACGGCGACGTCCACTTCGGCGGCACCTACAACGGCAACGCGGCGGCGGTCGAGGCGGGGCTGGCGACGATCGAGCAGCTCGAGGACGGCCGCGTCCACGAGCATGTCTTCGCGCTCGGCGAGCGGATGCGCGACGGTCTCACCGAGGTCGCCGCCCGGGTGGGCGTGCCGGCGACCGTCGGCGGGTTCGGGTCGCTGTTCGTCCTGTGCTTCATGGATGGCCCGCTGGAGACCTATGAGGACGTGCTGCGCAACGACGACGCGCTGTTCGGGCGCTACCGCCGGGAGCTGATCGAGCGCGGCGTGTTCGAGATGCCGGAGAGCCTGGGCCGCAGCCACATCGGCGCCTCACACACGGCCGCTGACGTCGACCGCTCGCTCGAAGCGGCGGAGGACGCGCTGCGCGCCGCGGTGGACGCGCTCGCGCGCCTTTGAGAGGCCGTGCGGGGCGGGGGTGGTTCCCCCCACCCCCGCCCCGCACCGCTCATCGTGTCGGTGTCAGTCCCTTCGCGGTGGCGTAGGCGACCTCGCGCTGGTGCGCGGCGTCGCAGTCCGCCAGCATCGCGCGGGCGTCAGCCCCACCGCCCGCACGGACGTCGCCCACGACCCCGGCGATCGCCGCCGCGCCGTCGCCCCCGCGCCAGAGCGGCCACGAGGGGACGTCGGCGAGCACGCGCGCGGTCGCCGGCGTGTTCCGGCCGTCCCGCCAGGCGCGAAGCCACTGGCAGGTGGCGTTGTACTGCAGGACGAGCGCGATCTCGTCCGCGGTGAAGACGCCACCCGCCTCTTCCCAGCGGATGCCGTCGAACGTGCCGCCCGGAGGCAGCGGGATCGTGCGCGCGATCCCGGCCGCGGCCGAACGCGCGGCCTCGGCGCCGATCGGGGAGCCGGCCGCCGGGGCCGGCGCGACGGCGAGCTGAGCGGAGCGCTCGAGTGCGGGGTCGCCGGAGCCCTGCTGGGCCACGCTCGACCCGGTGACGGCGAGGACGGCGGCGACCGCCGCCACGCCGAGGATGCGGACGCGCGTCATCGCCGGACCCTCCCGTCGTGGTTGACCATCGAGCCCGAGCCGCTGGCGGTCCGCCCGCGCAGGACGAAGCACGTCCCGGCGCCACCCCAGAACAGGTTGTGGTAGTTCGTGTCGTTGACGCCGATCGTGTCGCTGCCGTACAGCGTCAGGTCCGCGCAGGAGTTGCCTGAGATGACCGTGGTCTTGTTCGGGCTGTCGAGCCAGCGGAAGGCCGCCCAGCCGTCCCCGCTGGTGCTGATGTGGTACTGCGTGTTCCAGGTGCTCGTCGACTCGGTGAGGTTCCAGTCGATGAGGTCACTGGTCACCTGCGCGTGGGCTGTGGCCGGCAACACGCCGGACGACAGCGCCATGGCGCAGAGCATCGCGCGCACAGATGCGCGCCGAGTGCGTCGGTTCATTTCTCGGTCCTTTCGGTTGGAGGACCGGTGCGCGCTCCGGCGTGGCCTAGGAGCCATGTCGTGACGACGCTGTGACAGGTCGGGCGAAACCTCCCCGCACGTTGCGAAAACCTGTGCGTGCGGACGCGGGTGGGCTAGGCTCGCTTTCCAGTGCGTCGCCGCTTCCGCCTTCTGGGTCCCCGGCCGTCGAGCCTGCTCGTGCAGTCGCTCGATGACATCGAGGTTTTCGCGGACTTCTATCGTGCTTACTACGAGTCCATCCTGGCCTTCCTCGCGCGGCGGGTCCTGGATCCCGAGGTGGCGTTCGACCTCATGTCGGAGACGTTTGCGAAGGCGCTCGAGCGGCGCCGGCAGTTCCGTGGGCAGACCACGCAGGAGGAACAGGCGTGGCTGTTCGCGATCGCGCGGACGGAGCTGTTGCACTACTGGCGGTCGGGCAAGACCGAGCGGGCGGCGATCCAGCGCTTCTCGATCTCGGTCCCCGCGCTCAGCGACGAGGAGGCCGACCGCGTCGAGGCGCTGGCCGGGCTCGACACGCTCGCCGAGAGCGTCGCCGGGGCGCTCGACGCGCTGCCCGCGGACCAGCGCGCGGCCGTCGAGCTGCGGGTCGTGCGGGAGCACTCCTACGCCGAGGTGGCCGCCGCGCTCGCGATCTCCGAGCAGACGGCGAGGGCCCGCGTCTCGCGCGGCCTGCGCGCGCTCGCTCGAGAGCTGTCGGATGAGCCCCTGCAGGACATGGTGGGAGACACCGCGTGAGCGCCCCGGAACCCCACCGCGCCGCGAGCGAGCAGCTGCTCGACCAGCTGATGGAGGCCGCGCGACGCGACGAGGCGGCGGCCACGCCGCGGCGTGCGCGCCGCCGCCGCCGGCGCGGGATCGCGCTGCTGGCCGCCGTCGTGCTCGGCGGCGCGGCCGCCGCGGGTGCCGCCGACCTGATCTCGACCGGCGAGCCGGTACCGGACCACACGGTGCGTGGCGCCCGCTACGACCCCAACGGGTTCTACGACCTCGCGGCCAAGGCGAAGGACTCCACCGGGGCGGCGTCATGGGGCGTCGGGGTCTACACCTCCCAGAAGGGCCTGGACTGCTCCATCGCCGGGCAGGTCCGCGGGGTTCAGCTGGGTCTGATCCGCGACGGGAAGTTCCACGCCTTCGCGACCGGAAGCTCGGGCTCCTGCGGCGACCTCTCCCGGTTCCCGATCCTCAGCGACCGGCTGCAGACCGCCGGCGAGCACCCGCGCACGATCATCTACGGGCGCTCCAGCCGTCCCGACCGGGAAGTGGCGGTCGACTTCAAGGGCAAGACGCACTCCGCCCCGCCGGCGAGAGGCGGCGCGTTCATCTTCGTCTTCGACGGACACCTGCAGCCGAACGAGGCGTACCCGCGCCTCGGCAAGCGGATCCAGCGCTGAAGTTCGCACACTGACCGGGCGTCACAAGACCGGCGCCCCGAGGCTCTTACGCGTGGTCGAGACTCACCATGCCGACGATCCTCACCTTCCCTGGCCCGCGGGGGCCGGCGGCACGCCCGGAGGCCGACCCGGTCCGGCTCGCCTACGACGCACTCGCGCCCGCCTACGACGCGTTCACCGCCGACTCGCGGCATGACCTCTGGCTTGGACAGATCGACCGCATCGCGACCGAACGCGGCGTGCGTGGCCGGCGGGCGCTGGACCTCGCGTGCGGGACCGGCAAGAGCTTCCTCGGCCTGCTCGAGCGCGGCTACGCCGTGACGGCCTGCGACCTGTCGCCCGAGATGGCGCAGCGCGCCACGGCGAAGGCACCGGCGGCGACGGTGCTCGTCGCCGACATGCGCGCCCTGCCGGCGCTCGGCACGTTCGACCTCGTCACGTGCCTGGACGACGCGTTCAACGAACTGATCAACCGCGACGAGCTGGCGCGGGCGCTCGCCGGCGTGGCCGGCCACCTCGCCGCGGACGGGATCGCGGTCTGGGACGTCAACACGCTGGCGACGGTCCGCTCGAGCTTCTCGCGCGACTGGATCGCCGACCGCGGCGAGTGGGTGCTGGCGTGGCACGGCACCGGGTCGCCCGACGTCGGCCCCGGTGCGGTCGTCGAGGCGCGGATCGACGCATTCCGGCATCGCGGCGCGGTCTGGTCGCGGTCGACCAGCCGCCATCGGCAGCGGCACTGGCCGCCGGCCGAGGTCACGCGGGTCGCGCGGGAGGCGGGCCTCGAGATCGTGCAGGTGCTGGGGCGGCGCCGCGACGCGCAGCTCGAACCGAGCCTCGACGAGCAACGCCACGCGAAGGCGCTGTTCGTCGCCCGCCGCTCAGGAACCTCCAAGGTGGGCTTGACGCAGAGTTGACCGACGGGCGGTCACGGTTGCCGCACAACCACCCCCGTTCAGGAGGAACGTTCCATGGTCAGCACCGTCCGCAAGACCGCGATCACCGTCGCGGCCGTCGGCGCCTTCGGGCTCGGTGGCGCCGCGATCGCCGGCGCCGCCGGCAACACCACCACCGCACCCCAGCAGCGCCCGCAGCGTGAGCAGCTCGCGAGTGACATCGCCGCGAAGGTCAAGGCCGCGGCCCTGGCCAAGGTCCCCGGCGCGACCGTCCTGCGCACCGAGGCCGGCGGCCCGTACGGGACGCCCTACCACGCCCACATCAAGACGTCCGACGGCAAGCTCCAGGTCGTCCTCGTCGACGCGTCGTTCACGGCCACGGCCGTCCAGGCCGATCAGGGCCGCGGCGGCGGTGGGCGCGGGCACGGCGGACCGGGTGGCGGCCACGGCGAGACCGCGCTCACGGGTGACACCAAGACCAAGGTCGAAGCCGCCGTGCTGGACAAGTACCCGGGCGCGACCATCGAGCGGACCGAGACCAACGGCGACTCCGCCGCTCCCTACGAGTCGCACGTCACGACCAAGGACGGCAAGGAGCTCGAGGTCCTCGTCAGCAAGGACTTCAAGGTCGTCGACGCGCGCGAGCACGCGGCGCGCCCCTAGGGCGCGTAGTGACGCCGGACCAGGTAGCCGGCGGTGATGAACGGGACGATCAGCGGGACGCCGAAGAGCAGCACGTCGAGCGCGGGTGAGCCGGTCGCCGCGAACCAGAACGACGGCGCGAGGCCGCCGAAGAGGCCGTAGGGCCAGACGAGCGTTCCGATCAGCTTGTCGCGTCGCGTCCACCCGCGCGACTTCCACAACCGGTAGACGCCCCAGAACCATCCCGCGAGGAACAGGAACCCGCCGAGCAACACCAGCCCGACCGTCAGCCAATCCTGCGGCGGGCGTGGGACGAGCTCGGCGGGCGCGGGCGCGCGCATCAGCGCGGTCAGCGCGTCGGACTCGCTCGCGTCCGGCGCGACCTGCACCTGGGCGGCCGCCGAGCGCACGAGCGTCTCGCGCTGCTCAGGCGGCAAGTGGGTGGCGCGCCGTTCGACGGCGTCGAGGTATTCCTGGACGAGCGGGTGGACGTCGGGCACAGGCAGCGGCGCGCAATGCTAGTCGCACCGCCTCCAGGCTCAGTGCGTGATCGGGCGCGGGAGCGTGGCGGGCGCGGAGCGGCGCTCGGGAGCGCGCTGCTCGGCGGGCGCGCGCCGCGGGGCGGGAATCGGCGTGTCCTCCTCGATCAGCCGGGCCAGCGCGGCGGTCACGCCGATCGCGGCGCAGATCACCAGCAGCAGCGCGGCGGCCATCAGCCACCAACCGGCGAAGGCGATGAAGAGGCCTTCGAACGCCACGACGACCACCACGGCCATCGCGATCAGGAACATGAGCCCGTCACCACCGGCGGGCTCGTAGGAAGTCTGCGGTTCAGTCGTCATGCCCTAATGATTCGTCGGGCGGCGCCGTTCGTGATCGGCGTTGAGCACGGAACCGGATCCGTAGATTCCCGCACTCACTCGAGCTCGTAGTCGAACCACGTGCGGTGGGTGCCGTCGGCGTCGATCGCCAGGCCGCCCGCGCCGCGGATCGTCGCGAGGGCGCCGGTGCCACTCGACGGGACGATCAGGAAGTACTCGTGTGCACGATCGGACCCGGACGTGCTCGCGCTGTGGACGAAGTTGAACGTGCCCGCCACGCCGTTCAGGGCGCCCTCGAATGACTCCATCGCGACGTAGGTGCCGACGCCGGTCGGCTGGTCGAACGCGGCGGTGAAGATGGTCGCCGAGGTGCCCGTGACCTCACCTTCGTAGCGCTTGAGCATGGTCGCGACGCCGACCGGGAGAGCGGTGGCGATGGCGGTGGCGGGCTCGAGCCCGACGGGGGTGAACGACTCGACGCGGAACTGCCCGGTGGCTCGCATCGGCCGAGGCTACCCGCGCAGGAGTCGCATCGCGTTGAGCGTGACCAGCAGTGACATGCCCATGTCGGCCGCGACCGCGAGGACGAGCGTGACGAGGCCGAACGGCGCGAGCACGACGAACACGGCCTTGATGGCGAGTGAGGCGATGATGTTCGCGCGCATGATCGCCAACGCGCGGCGCGCCTGGGTGATCGCTTCGGGAAGCCGGTCCAGCCGGTCGGACATGAGCGCGACGTCGGCGTTCTGCAGCGCGACGTCGGAGCCGGCGGCGCCCATCGCGACGCCGACGCTCGCCGCGGCGAGGGCCGGCGCGTCGTTGACGCCGTCGCCGACCATCGCGGTCACGCCCGAGTCGCGCTCGATCGCCCGCACGGCCTCGAGCTTGTCCTCCGGAAGCAGCCCGGACCGGACGTCGTCGATGCCGGCGCCGCCCGCCACCGCGCGGGCGACAGGTTCGGTGTCACCGGTCAACATCACCACGCGGGTCACGCCGGTCTCGCGCAGCCGGGCGGCCAGGTCGCGGGACTCCGGGCGTGGCTGGTCGGCAAGGCCGAACAGCGCGATCAGCCGGTCGTCCTCCCCGAGCGCGATCGCGATCTGCCCCGCGCCGTGCAGTTCCCGCACGCCCGCCGGGACCTCGCCGAGGCGCTCCTGCATCAATCGCGGCCCGCCCGCCCACAGGTGGCGCCCGTCGACGTGTGCCGTGGCACCGCGGCCGGGCAAAGCGAAGAAGCCTTCGGCCTTGGGGATCGTGAGACCGCGGTCGCGGGCGGCGCGACGGAGCGCCGCCGCCAGCGGGTGCTCGGAGCCGGTCTCGACGGCCGCGACCAGTGCGAGGGCCTCGTCGTCGCCGACCACGCGCTGCAGCTGTGGCAGGCCGAGCGTGAGCGTGCCGGTCTTGTCCAGCGCGACCGCTCGCACGCGGCCGAGGTCCTCGAGCGCCTGGCCGCCTTTGATGAGGATTCCGTGGCGGGCGGCACCGCCGACGGCGGACACGACGGCGACCGGGACGGAGATGACGAGCGAGCAGGGGCACGCGACGATGAGGAGCGCGAGCGCGCGGTAGAGCCACGTTCCGCCGTCGCCGCCGAGCAGGGTGGGCAGGACGGCGACGACGAGGGCGGCGATGAAGACGAGCGGGGTGTAGATCGCCGCGAAGCGGTCGACGAAACGCTCGGAGGGCGCGCGGGCGCCCTGCGCCTCCTCGACGAGCGCCGCGACGCGCGACAGCGTCGAGTCGGCCGCCGCCCGCGTCGTGCGCGCGTTCAGGGCGCCGGTGGTGTTGAGCGTGCCGGCGAACAGCTCGTCGCCGTGCTGTTTGTCGACCGGGACCGACTCGCCGGTGATCGGGGATTGGTCGACGCTGGACGTCCCGGACACGACGACGGCGTCGAGCGGGACGCGCTCGCCGGGGCGGATCGAGATCTCGGCGCCGATCGGGACGGCCTCGACGTCCACGAGGTGCTCGCCGACGCGGGCGCGGGCGGGCGCGAGGTCCATCAGCGAGGCGACCGTCCGGCGGCTGCGCTCCAACGCCATCGCCTCGAGCCCGGTGCCGACGGCGAACAGGACGAGCACCCAGGCCCCTTCGGCGTACGCGCCGATGCCGACGGCGCCGACCGCCGCGAGGCCCATGAGCACGTTCATGTCCAGGCGCCGCCGGCCGAGCGCCACCCACGCGGCGCGGGCGATCGGCCAGCCGCCGACCGCCATCGACAACAGGTAGAGCGGTTCCGCGATGACACGAGGCGCCGATGCCAGCGAGGCGATCACCCCTGCGATCAGCAGCACCACCGAGACGCTGGTCGAGAGCGCTCGCGCGTCACGGCGCCAGAAGGGCGCTCCGTCGTCGACGGTCCTGCGGACGGCGGGGAGCGCGCGGTAGCCGGCGCGTGCCACGGCGGTGGCGATGACCTCATCCGGCGCGTCACCGGCGACCGACATGGTCCCGTTGCCGAACGAGACCTGCGCGGTCGTCACGCCCGGCAACGCCGCGACGGCCTGCTCGACCGTCTTCGCGCACGCGCCGCAGTCCATGCCTTCGACGCGGAAGCGCCGCCCGACCACCGGCGCGGACGGCGGCGGCCCGACGGGCGCCATCGGCAACTCGACCGGGTTCACGCCACCACCGGCTGCAGTCCCCGGTACGCCGCGATCAGCTGCGCGCCGAGCTCGGTGAGCTCGTACATGACCATGCGCCCGTCGCGCCGCGACCGCACCGCCCCGAGCGTCTTGAGCAGCCGGACGTGATGCGAGACCAGCTTCTCGTCGCGGCCGACGATCCACGACAAATCGCAGACACAGCAGCGGTCGCCGTCGGCCAGCGACAGCAGAACCGCGACCCGCGTCGGGTCGGTGAGCGCCTTGAACGGCACGGCCGAGGCCTCGAGGTCCTCGGCTGCCGGCAGCGCCGCGCGCTTGGCCTCAGCCAGTGGAAGGTCGAGGCACAGCAGGTCGCACGTGTCGCGTTCGGGCATGACGTGGAGATTAGACCATCATTCGCACGAACATGCGAATGACTACACCGACTACTCGTGTCGTAGTCACTACGCTTGAACGCGATGTCGCTTCCCCCCGCCCTGCATGAGCTGGAGTCGTTGGTGATGGCCGCGGTCTGGGACCAAGGCGAGGCGACGGTGCGTTCGGTGACCGACGCGGTCGCCGAGAAAGTCACCGACGGCCCGCGGTCCTACACGACGATCCTCACGGTGATGACGCGGCTGGACACCAAGGGCTTCCTCAACCGCCGCCGTGAAGGCAAGCGCGACATCTACGTCGCCGCCGTCGACCGCGACGTGTACATGCGCGCCCGGTCGGAGATCGAGGTCGACGCGCTCGTCGAGGCCTACGGCGATCTCGCCCTGGCCTCGTTCGCCCGCAAGTTCGCCAAGCTCGACCCGGCGCGGCAGCGGGCGCTGCGCCGGCGTGCGAAGGGTGACTGACCGCCGCCATCTTCTGCGCCTCGAGCTCGCCGTCTGCGCGCTCGGGGTGACCGTGCTGCTGACGACGCTGGTCATCGGGATCGATGCGCTGCGCTTCCACCGTGGCGTGCCGCTGGCGGTCACGCTCGGCTTCGAGCTGCTGACGGTGGTGCTGATCGGCGCCTCGTTCGTCCGTCAGAGCTTGCGCCAGCGGACCTTCGTCTCGCGTCTGCCCACCGTGTCCCGGACACTCCTCGGGGTGCCGGTGTTGATGATCGCGAGTCGCCGCCCGCATGCGTTCTGCGTCGGGTTCCTGCGTCCGCGGATCGTGGTCTCCGACGGCCTGCTCGACCTGCTCTCCGAGAACGAGCTGCTGTGTGTCATCGCGCACGAGGCGCACCACGCGCGCCGTCGTGACCCGCTGCGTCGCGCGCTGGTCAAGGCGACCTGCGACGGGTTCTGGTTCGTTCCCGGGATGCGCTCCACGGGGAAGACCTACGCCACGATCTCCGAGCTCGCCGCCGACGCCGTCGCCATCCGCAAGGCCGGGGCCGGCTCGCTGGCCTCCGCCCTCGTGCGCTTCGAGGAACACGGCGGGGACCAGCAGGGCGCCAGCGCCGAGCGGGTCAGCCACCTTCTCGGTGTCTCCGCGCGGCGCTCGGCGACCACGCTCAGCATGGGGATCGCGGGGCTCGTCCTCCTGGCGCTGGCCGCCGGACTGGTCTATCTGCTGCGCCCGGTCCCGACCGAGCTCTGCCTCCCGCTCTCCACCGAGCTCGGCGCACCGCTCGCGGTGTTCGCCTTGGGCCTCGCATGTGTTCCGGCGGGCGTCCTCGGTCGCCGCGCGGCGACCGAGCTCACCTAGTGTCCTGAGTCGGAAGTTCGCGCGCGCATAGCGGTCCGCATCGTCGTGGCTGGGGGCCGGCGGTGATCCGGTGCATACCGGTGGTACGTGCGGGATCGCCGGCGGCCGCCAGGCGCGGCGAGGCGCACCGGTAGGTGCCCGCGAACTTCTGAATTAGGACGCTAGCCCTTCGAGGCCTCTGAGAGGAGCCAGAGCGCGAGCACGGTGAAGAAGACCATGATCGTCAGCATCCAATACTGGGAGCGGGCGGCTCTGCGCTTGTCCTCGTAGAGCGTGAGCGCGCGGTCGTGGGCGAGGACCAGCGCCGCGACGTGGCCGCCGACGACGAACGCGAGTTGCAGGTACCAGAAGACCTCGGCGCTGACGAAGAAGCTGATGTCATAGCTCTCGGTGCCGAAGAGGTCCCAGCCCTTGCCGAACGGGTCCGATGCCAGTGGCAGGATCGATTGGCCGGTGAAAAGCAGGAGGCTGACGTAGTGGGCGGCGGCGTACGCGAGCGCGATCGGCACCAGTGTGGGCGCGAAACGGCGGGCGAGGTCGGTCAGGGAGCGTGTGCCGTCGACCGAGCGCACGCCGGCGATCGCCAGCAGGTACAGACCGGTGATGAGCGCGACGACGACGATCAGCCCGAGGCCGTAGAAGAGCTCGACGGCGAACCGCGGCCCGAGCCCGGCGTCGGCCAGGTCGTTGATGTAGGGCTTGGTCTCGCGCAGCCACGTCGGGCCGGCGCTGAGGCCGTCGAAGGTGACCGAGCCGATCATCGTCATGACGACCGCGACGGTGCCCGGCATCAGTTCGAGCCGCGCGAGGCCGCTGAGGAACGGGCGCCGACCGAGCACGCGGTCGCGGACCTCGACGACGGAGAGGCGCGAGAAGAGGTTGAAGTAGACGCCGAAGGCCTCGGCGCGGCGAGTCCAGGGCTCGACGCCGAAGAGCGCCATGCCGACCCACGTCAGCGAGGAGTAGACGATCGCGGCGTAGGCGACGGTGGACGGCCGGTCGCCGTAGGCCGAGACGAGCTCGAGCGCGGCGAAGGCGAGCAGGCCGAGCGCGGCCGGCCAGCGGCCGAGCCGGCGTGGATATTCGAGCGGCTCGGCGTCGATGCCGCGCAACAGCCACCCCGTGAGCCGGCCGACCGCGCGCCAGGGGTTGAACGCGTGGAACACATCGCCGAACACGACGCTGACGGGCACGAACCCGAGCCAGAAGACCACGTAGACGAACGTGGGCGCGATGTTGTGGGGTGTGACCTGGGCGCCCGTGATGCCCGCCGCGATCACCAGCACGAGCAGCAGGACGCCGATCGTCCCGCAGGTGACATCGAGCGTTCGACCGGTCAGGAGCCGGCCGAGACGCGGGAGGACCGGCCGGAAGTCATCGCCCTCGAGCCGCGGCTTGGCCCAAAGCGTGCCCAGCGCGGCGAACGAGACCACGAGCACAGCTGCGGCGGCCCAGCTGAACAGCCAGGTCGGGATCGGCAGGTCGGCGCGTCCCGCCAGGCCGTGCGCGAGCATCATCCACTACGAGTGTAGTCGGTACCCTGTCACACCTCATGCGTCTCGCACTCGCCTTCATCGCGGTTCTCGTCCTCCTGACCGGCTGTGGAGGCAGCGACACGCCGCCGTCCGCCGATCCCGTCGAGCAGGTGCCCGACATCCCAGGCCTGCGCGAGGCCGTACGTGAGGCGCAGACACCGGACCCGGCCTCGTTCCCGGACCCGAAGGGCAAGACGCTGCAGCAGGTCGCCGACCTCGTGACCGCGGGCCCGCAGGCCGCGATGGCGAGCTCGAACTTCACCGTCGGCGACAGCCGCTTCGCGTTCGGCGTGATCGGACAGGACGGCAAGCCGATCTACGGCCCGACCGCGATCTACGTCGCGCCGACCCCGAACGAGCCCGCGCAGGGCCCGTTCGTCGCACCGGCCGACGTGCTGCTCACCGCCCCGCGATATCGCTCCGAACAGGCCGCGCGCGAGACCGACCCGTTCGCGGCGATCTACGCCGCGCCGGTGAAGTTCGATGAAGCGGGCCAGTGGGCGGTGCTGGTGATGACCCGCAGCGGCGGCCGCCTCGTCGGCGCGCCCACGCAGATCCAGGTCAAGACCAAGGCCCAGGACAAGGTGCCCGACGTCGGCGAGACGGCGCCGCAGGTGGCGACCGACACGCTCGACACCGTCAAGGGCGACAAGGCGCTCCTCGACACCCGCAAGCCGCCGAGTGACATGCACACCGACTTCGCGACGGTCGTCGGCAAGAAGCCCGTCGCCCTGCTGTTCTCGACGCCACAGCTCTGCGAGTCGCGCGTGTGCGGACCGGTCACCGACGTCGCGTTGCAGTTGCAGGCCAAGTACGGCAAGCAGATGACGTTCATCCACCAGGAGGTCTACACCGGCAACCAGGTCAACCGGGGCCTGCGCGAGCCGCTGAAGGCGTTCAACCTGCAGACCGAGCCGTGGCTGTTCGTCGTCGACCGGCGCGGGAAGGTCACCGCGAGGCTCGAGGGCTCGTTCGGCCTCGACGCGTTCGAGACCGCCATCAAGACGGGTTTGTGAGCCGTGCCGGGATCCTCATGTCCCGTCACGAGCCCGCCGGGCGGTGCCCCTCACCGCCCGGCGGGTGACGGCTGATCGACGGTCCGACGCCCGACGCGGGCGCGGGGCGACGGTTCCGTCCGAGCGCGCGCGTAGCTTCCTCGCCCGTACAGAACGGCGTGGATGCCAGCGAAGTCCGGTGTGATCCCGGCGCTGTCCCGCAACGGTAATGGCCATGCTTGGCCCAGCCCGGTCGACTGCTCGACGCCCGTTGGAACGTCCTCGGTGATAAGGACAGCCGACACGAGCGCCACCCCGCGCCTCGAGGCCTCCTCCACCGACCGTCAGGAGGCCCGGATTGCAGTACACACTCGGATCACGCACGTTCGTCCTGGACACCGCGAAGGCGGAGGCCGCACTGGCGGCCAAGCGCGTCGTCGGTGGGCGAGAGACTCCGAACTTCAACCTGCTCCCGCTGCGCTACGGCTGGGCGTACGAGCTGTACCGGACGATGAAGGCCAACCACTGGGAGCCCGAGGACGTCCAG
Organism: Solirubrobacter soli DSM 22325; assembly: GCF_000423665.1. Classification (GTDB taxonomy): domain Bacteria; phylum Actinomycetota; class Thermoleophilia; order Solirubrobacterales; family Solirubrobacteraceae; genus Solirubrobacter; species Solirubrobacter soli. The sequence continues at coordinate 185,795 of NZ_AUIK01000021.1, forward strand.
ATGGCCAAGGACATCGAGCAGTGGCGGGACTCGCGGGCGCTGAGCGACATCGACCGCTGGATCGTGCGGATGGGGATCGGCTACTTCTCGGCGGCCGAGGGCATCGTCGGCGACAACGTGATCGGCGTCGTGCGCGAGCTCGTGACCGCGTCCGAGCTCAAGCTCGTGCTCGGCCGCCACGCGCACGAGGAGAACGTCCACGCGGACTCGCTGCTGTACATGATCGCGTCGCTGGGGATCGATCCGCACGAGTGCGAGGCGATGTTCGAGGACGTCGAATCGATCGCGGACAAGAACCACTTCGTCACCGAGACCAGCCGCGCGCTACGCCGCGACCTCGACATGAACGACCCGGACAACATCCGGCTGCTGGCCCGCAACATCTTCGTGTTCGGCCAGTGCATGGAGGGCACGCAGTTCTACGGACTGTTCGGCATGATCCTGTCGCTGTACCGACAGGGCAAGCTGCCGGGCATCGGGACGATGTTCCGGTACACGCTGCGCGACGAGTCCAACCACATCGAGCTCTTCCGCCGCCTGCTGCTCGAGCTCGCGGCCGAGAACCCGCACGTCTGGACCACGGAGTTCAAGGACGAGCTGCGCGAGCTGATGCGCGAAGCGGTCACGCTCGAGCAGCGCTTCATCGCCGACTGCCTGCCGGTCGAGGGCGTCGGTCTCTCGAGCGAGGACTTCTCGACTTACATCGACTACATCGCCGACCGGCGTCTGGCCGGCGTGGGCTTGGAGCCGCTGCGCGACGTCGCGGTCGCGAACCCGCTGCCGTGGCTGGCCGAGCTGATGGACGTGCGCAAGGAGCAGAACTTCTTCGAAGGGCGGGTCACCGAGTACCAGAAGGCCTCGTCGCTGGCGCTCGTCGCGGACGAGGAGCTCTAGGTCATGGTCATCGACTTCTCCGAGCTGCTGCTCGACCTCGACCTCAAGCGCGCGGCCGCGGTCGACGCGCTCGCCCCGGTCACGCTGCCCGAGCTCCCGCCGGCCCCGCCCGTCGACGTCAGTGACGGCCACGATGCCACGCTCACCGCCGAGCTGCCCGCGGCGATGGTCGCCGACGCGCTCGCCGTCCTCGCCGCGGCGCTCGGCGAGGAAGCGGACACGGTCGCGGCGCGGGCGATCGTCCGCGCGGTCACGGGCGACGTGCTCGCGCGTCTGGACGGCGCGGCCAGCGTGACCGTCGCCGACGTCTCCACGGTCGTCGAGGCGGCGCTGATCGACGCCGGCTACTTCGACGTCGCCAAGGCGCTCGTCCTGCGTCGCGCGCTCCCGACCGTCGCCTCCCGCGAGAGCGTGCGGCTGATCCGCCGCTCGGGCGAGCTCGCCGCGTGGAGCACGGTCAAGATCGAGGTCGCGATCCGCAAGGCCTTCCTCTCCGCCGGACTGGACTCCTCCCCCGCGGTCGCGCTGGCCGAACGGGTCGGTGAGCGTGCGCACGCCCTCGGGACCGCGTACGTGCCGATCGAGACGGTGCAGGACATCGTCCAGGAAGAGCTCGTGCTCGCCGGACACATGCGGGTCGCCGAGCGCTACATCGTGTACCGCGCGGAGCGGGCGCTGCTGCGGGCACAGGAGGCCAAGCCGTCCGCGCCGCCGGCGATCCCGCTCGACGACGGCACCGAGTGGAGCGGCGCGGACCTGCGCGAGCGGATCGCGTTCGCGTCGATCGGCCTCGACCTCGATCTCGACCCGGACGCGCTCGAGCGCGAGCTGCGCCGCGCGGTGCGGCCGGGCATCGCCCGCGCCGACCTGCGGCGCCTGGTCGTCCTCAACGCGAAGGCGCTGATGGAGCGCGACAGCGAGTACTCGCGCTTCGCGGGCCGCATCCTGCTCAGCTACATCTACGAGGAGGCGCTCGGCTGGGACATCATGCGCGACGGCATCGGCGCGCTGAAGGCCTTCCACGAGCGCGCCTTCCACCGCGCGCTCGAGCATGGTGTCGCGATCGGGCGGATCGACCCGCGGCTGCTCGGCCACGACCTCGACCGGCTCGCCGCCGCGCTCGATCCCACCGCGGACCTCGACTTCGACTTCCTCGGCATCCAGACGCTGTATGACCGCTACCTGCTGGTCGACAAGACCGGCGACGAGCCGCGCCGGATCGAGGCGCCCCAGCTGTTCTGGATGCGTGTCGCGATGGGCGTCACGGGCGACGCGATCGACCTCTACACGATCTACAAGCAGCGGCGGTTCTGCTCCTCGACGCCGACCCTGTTCAACTCCGGCACCAACCACCCGCAGCTCTCCTCGTGCTTCGTCTACAGGATCGAGGACACGCTGGCGTCGATCGTCGGCCGTGGCATCGCCGAGAACGCGATGTGCTCGAAGTGGGCGGGCGGGCTCGGCGGCTCGTGGACCGCGGTCCGCGGGACCGGCTCGCACATCGAGTCCACGAACGGCTCCAGCCAGGGCGTCGTCCCGTTCCTGAAGATGCACAACGACCAGCTCGTCGCGGTCAACCAGGGCGGCAAGCGCGCCGGCGCGGGCTGCGCCTATCTGGAGGTCTGGCACAACGACATCCGCGAGTTCCTCGAGCTGCGCCGCAACACCGGCGACGAGCGACGCCGCACGCATGACATGAGCACCGCCGTGTGGATACCGGACCTGTTCATGCAGCGCGTCGAGGCGCGGGGGAACTGGACGCTGCTGCGCTCCAACGACGTCTCCGACCTGCACGAGACCTACGGCGCGGACTTCAGGGCGCGCTACGAGGCCTACGAGCAGCGCGTCGCCGCGGGCGAGCTGCACGGCGAGACGCTGCCTGCGCTCGAGCTGTGGAAGCAGATGCTCAAGATGCTCTTCGAGACCGGGCATCCCTGGCTGACGTTCAAGGACCCGTGCAACGTCCGCTCGCCCCAGGACCACGCGGGCGTCATCCACTCCAGCAACCTCTGCACCGAGATCACGCTCAATACCGGCTCCGACGAGACGGCGGTCTGCAACCTCGGCTCGATCGTGCTCGACCAGCACCTGACCGCGTCGGGCGAGCTCGACCACGACAAGCTGCGCGAGACGATCCGGATCGCCGTCCGCGCACTCGACGACGTGATCGATGCCACCTTCTACCCGACCGAGCCCACGCGCACCGCCAACGCGCGCCACCGCCCGATCGGGCTCGGCGTGATGGGCCTGCAGTACGCGCTCTACCGGCGCGGCGAGGCGTTCGACTCAGAGACCGCGATCGCGTTCTCCGACGAGGTCATGGAGGCCGTGGCGTACTACGCCTACGAGGCGTCATCCGACCTGGCGGCCGAACGCGGGACCTACAGCTCCTATGCCGGCTCGAAGTGGGATCGCGGGCTGCTCCCCCAGGACACCGTCGAGCTGCTCGAGGCCGAGCGCGGCGAGCCGGTCGAGGTCAAGCGCGGCGGCCGGCTGGACTGGGCGCCGCTGCGCGCGAAGATCGCCGCGCAGGGCATGCGCAACTCCAACGTGCTGGCGATCGCCCCCACCGCGACGATCGCGAACATCATGGGCACGTCGGCGTGCATCGAGCCGATCTACAAGAACCTGTTCGCGAAGTCCAACCTCTCGGGCGACTTCATCGTCCTCAACCCCTACCTGGTCGCCGACCTCAAGGCCGCGGGCCTCTGGAACCCAGCCCTCGCCGAGCGCCTGAAGGCCGTCGAAGGCGACCTCGAAGCGCTGCCCGGCATCCCGGCCGAGCTGCGCGAGCGCTACCGCACCGCGTTCCAGCTCCCCGCCGAGGCGCTGATCGACGCCGCCGCGCGCCGCCAGAAGTGGATCGACCAATCGCAGTCGCTGAACCTCTTCCTCGCGGCGCCGGACATGAAGACGATGAGCCACATGTACCGGCGCGCGTGGCGCGCGGGGCTGAAGACCACCTACTACCTGCGCACGCTCGGCGCCTCGGCGATCGAGAAGGCGACCGTGGCCGCCTGCTCGATCGAGGCCATGCGCAGCGGCGAGGAGTGCGAGGCCTGTCAGTGAGGCACGGCGTCGCGCAACGCGGCCACCAGCTCGAGCTCGCGCTCACATGACACGCGCCCGCTGCCACAACTGGGCGTCAGCAGCGACCGATAGCCGCTGAGATCGATGTCCGCGAGTGCCTCCTTCAGGCGCTCGCGGGCGTCCGCGGCGTGCTCGGCGCGATGCGGCTGCACGATGCCCCACGCGACCCGCGTTCCGCCGGCGAGCAGACGCGGGTCGATCGCCCCCAGCGAGACGTCGAACGACAGCACCTCCGGCGCGGCGCGCCGGACGGTCTCCCACGGCACCGGCCCGCACAGGTGCAGCCCCCAGCATGGCGCGCACGCACGCAGCGGGTCCCACACGCGCTCGACGCCGTCGGCCGCGAACTCGTGCAGCGACGGCTCGTCGACCATCAGCAGCACGTCGAGATCGAGCTCGGCGAGCGTTCGCACCTGGTCGGCGACGTTCGCCGCCAGCCAGACCGCCAGCTCCGATGCCAGGTCGAGGGCGTCGCGCCGCTCCAGCGCACACGCGAGCGTCACCGGACCGGTCGCCTGCAGCTTGACCACGCGATGCTCCGGCGGTTGGAGCTTGAGCCGCCGCAGGAACGCGTCCCAGGCACGCGGGCGTTCGCGGTCGCGCGCCGGCGACCACCCGCAGCGGGCCGGGTCGGCCCCGAGCCACTCGGTGATCATGTCCCCCTCCAGGCGTGGCAGTTGCGGGCAGAACGGGAGATCGTAAGCGGCGACCGCGTGTGCCGCCGCGGCCTCGGCATCCGTGAACGGCAGGCTGCCGACGCCCGTCGTCGCCCACGGCGGCAGCCGGTCGAGCGCGCTCACGCGGGCACCGCGGCGCGGCGCCGGTGGGCGGCGGCGATCAGGTTTCGCAGCGCGGGCCGGACCTCGTTCCAGCGGCGCGTCTTGAGCCCGCAGTCGGGGTTGACCCAGAGCCGGTCGCGGCCGATGCGCCGCTCGGCGAGCTCGAGCAGCCGCTCCAGCTCCTCGACGCCCGGTACGCGCGGCGAATGGATGTCATAGATGCCCGGACCGATCTCGTTCGGGTACTCCAGCTCACCCGCGAACACGTCCAGCACCTCCATGCCCGAGCGGGAGGCCTCGATCGACAGCACGTCGGCATCCAAGCGCACGATGTGCTCCATCATCGCGTTGAACTCCGAGTGGCACATGTGGGTGTGGATCTGGGTGTCCGCGCGAGCGGGCGCGACGGTCAGCCGGAAGCAGTCGACGGCCCAGCGGACGTACTCGTCCTGGTCGGCGCGCCGCAGCGGCAGGCCTTCGCGGAGCGCGGCCTCGTCGACCTGGATCGCGAAGCAGCCCGCGGCCTCGAGGTCGGCCACCTCGTCCTGGATCGCGAGCGCGATCTGGGTGCAGGTCTCGCGCCGCGGCTGGTCGTCGCGGACGAACGACCACTGCAGGATCGTGACCGGTCCGGTCAGCATGCCCTTCATCGGCTTCTCCGTCAGCGACTGCGCGTACCGCCACCAACGCACGGTCATCGGTTGCGGGCGGGAGACGTCACCGAACGGGATCGGCGGCTCCACGCAACGGCTGCCATAGGACTGCACCCACCCGAGCTCGGAGAACGCGAAGCCCTCGAGCCGCTCGCCGAAGTACTCGACCATGTCGTTGCGCTCCGGCCCGGAGGTCGTGGCGCGCCGCGCGGATGTCCGGCGTCTGCGGGAACGAGCCGATCGTCGTCGTCGGCAGCTCCGGGAGCGCGACCCGCGCCCGCTGCGCGTCGCGGCGGTCGGCGAACGACACGCTGCGGTCGTAGTCGCGGCCGGTCAGGCCTCCCGCCCGCGAGTAGCGCCAGCTCATCAAGCTTCTCTGCGCCGAACGCCAGCCACGGCCGGATCTCGGGGTCGATACGCGTCTCGCGCGCGGCCTCGTACGGGACATGCAGCAGCGAGCAGGAGCTCGCGATCGTCACGCGCTCGGAGCCGAGCGCGGCGACCGCGTCGTCGATGCGCTCGAGCGCACGATCGAGGTCGGTCGTCCACACGTTGCGCCCGTCGACGACGCCGAGCGACAACCGGCCCGGGACGCGCTCCAATGCGGCGCTCAGCTGCCCGGGCGCACGCACGAGATCGATGTGCACCTCGGCCGCCGGCAACGCGAGCACGCGGGGGTCGGCCGGCGCGAAGTAGGTCGCCAGGCAGATCTCGACCGGCGCCTGCGCGAGAGCCGCGAAGGCGTCAGCGTACGCGTCCAGCTCATACGCCGACCGGTCGAGGGCCAAACACGGCTCGTCCAGCTGGACCTCGCTCGCCCCGGCTGCGGCCAGCTCCGTCAGCAGTTGCACATAGACGTCGACGAGCGCCGGCAGCGGCGGCTTCTCGCCCTTGGCCAGCTCGAGGAACGTCAACGGCCCGACGACCACGGGGCGCGTCCGGATGCCCAGCGCGGCCGCCTCGCGCAGCGGCTCCGTCCAGTGCGTCGCGTCGAGCTCGAAGCGCTGGTCGCGAACGAGCTCGGGGACGAGGTAGTGGTAGTTCGTGTCGAACCACTTCGTCATCTCGAGCGGACGGCGCGTAGCCGTTCCGCGGGCGTGGCCGAAGTACGCGTCTCGGTCGAGCACGCCGAGCGCGCAGGCCGTGTCGAGCACGTGGTCGTAGAGGCTGAAGTCGCCGGACGGGATGACATCGATCCCCGAGCCGCGTGCGCGTTTGAACCCGCCGCGTCGCAGCGTCCGCGCGACGTCATCGAGCTCCGCTCGCCCGATCCTGCCCGCCCAGAACGCCTCCAGGGCGAACTTCAGCTCACGGTTCGGACCCACCCGCGGGAGGCCCAGAACAGCAGTGCGTGCCATCTGCAGTTGTACTCCTGATGTGCCGTGCGGCCTTGTCGCGAGGCCGCGTTATCGGTGTCTCGGGCTTCGCCGGGACGGAGTCGTCAGGTCTTCGGGCTCGGACGCGATCGGACGGCCGCCTTCCCAGGTCTCCCCAGTGGCAGTGGCCGTTTCGCGCGTCCCTACCGCTGCGCGCCAGCTCCGGATTTCGAACCGGATTCCCTGACCCGTTGCTTCGGGTGCGAACGACGCCGCGGGAAACGATACACGGGGCTACTGACCGCCCGCCGCGAGCCGCATCAGCGGCGAGTCGAAGTCGACGTCGTCGGCGGTGCGCTCGGCGCGGGCGGCGTTGCCCGCGAACTGGTGCTGGTAGCCCGACCAGCCGCGGTCGGCGATCTCCTGCTCGACGCCCGCGCGGACCAGCACCGCGAGCTCGCTCGCGGCGCGCTCGATGCGCTTGCCGAGCTCGCTCGTCCCCCAGTCCTCGGGCGCGGCGTAGACCGAGGTCGGGAGCGTGAGCGCGCGCATGTAGGCGAAGAGCGGGCGTAGCTGGTCGTCGATGACGAGCGCGTGCCGCGCGGTGCCGCCCGTCGCGGCGAGCAGCACCGGCTTGGCGACGAGCAGGTCGTTGTCGAGGATGTCGACGAACGTCTTGAACAGGCCGCTGATCCCGGCCTTGTAGATCGGCGTGGCGGCGATGATGCCATCGGCGGCGGCGAGCTTGTCGATCGCCTCCTTGACCGTTGCGCCGGGGAAGCCGGTGACCGCCGCGCGGGTGGTGTCGACGGCCAGTGGGCCGAGCTCGACGACGCTGACGGTCGCCGGTCCGGAGAGTGCGTCGAGCGCCTTCTGGGCCAGGCGGTCGGTGAGCTGACGCGTCGATGACGGGTTGCCGGTGCCGGCACTGATGACGACGAGACGCTTGGGGTTCATGTCGAGGCGCTTTCGGTGAGGGTCTGGCAGAGGTCGCGCAGCTGCTTGAGCTGCTCGACGCTGAAGGTCGAGGTCATGATCTGCGCGACGTGGTGGCCGTGGCGCAGGCCGACGTGGCGCTGGGCGGCCGCGCCGGCCTCGGTCAGGCGGACGCGCGAGGCGCGGCCGTCATCGGGGTCGGGCACGCGCTCGAGCAGGCCGGAGGTCTCGAGCCTCGCCACGAGCCGCGAGATGCCGGCCTGCGTCAGCAGCGCGTCCCCGGAGAGCTCGGTGATCCGCAGCCCGTCCGGGGCGGTCGAGAGCGCGTAGAGCACGCCGTACTCGCTGGGGCTGAGCCGATCCCACACGTCGTGGGCCATCAGCTCCCGGTGCATGGTCGCCTGCGCGCGGAAGAGCGCCTCCCACGCCTCGTTCGCCATGCGGGTGCGGCTCACCATGGCTCAGCCCACCAGTGGCAGGTCGGCGACGATCGCCGGGTCCGTGTCCTGGTAGGGCGAGGTGCCGGTGACGTTGTCGCCGCGGTTCGGGTTCGGGCGCGGCTGACGCGGCTCGGCGTCGCCGTACTTCTCCCGGACGCGGCTCGCGTGGGTCGGCGCGTCCGGCACGCCCGGCGTCCGGCGCGACTCCAGCTCCTTGCGCAGGGTCGGCACGACCTCGGTGCCGAGCAGCTCGACCTGCTCCAGCGCCTCCTCCAACGGCAGCCCGGCGTGATCGACGATCCACAGCTGGCGCTGGTAGTCGCCGAAGCCCTCCTGGAACGTGAGCGTCTTCTCGATCACTTCCTGCGGGCTGCCGACGCTCAGCGGCGTCCCGTGCATGAAGTCCTCCAGCCGGTAGCTCGAGCCATAGATCGGCGAGCCCTCGAAGTAGGGCCGGAACTTGCGGACGGCGTCCTGCGAGCGCTTCGCGATGTAGGACTGCCCGCCGAGCCCGACGATCGCCTGCTCCGGCGTGCCGTGCCCGTAGTGGGCGTAGCGCCGGCGGTAGAGGTCGACCAGCGGCTTGAAGTGGAAGTTCGGCGCGAGGATGTTGTTGGCGAAGTAGCCGTTGCCGTAGTACGCGGCCTGCTCGGCGATCTCGGGCGTGCGGATCGCGCCATGCCACACGAACGGCGGGACGTCATCGAGCGGGCGCGGGATCGAAGTGAACCCCTGCAGCGCCGCGCGGAAGCTCCCCTCCCAGTCGACGACGTCCTCGCGCCACAGCCGGTGCAGCAGGTTGTAGTTCTCGAGCGCGAGTTCAAGACCCTTATGGATGTCCTGGCCGAACCACGGATACACCGGGACGGTGTTGCCGCGGCCGAGCATCAGGTCCATCCGCCCCTTGGCCAGGTGCTGCAGCATCGCGTAGTCCTCGGCGACCTTCACCGGGTCGTTGGTGGTGATCAGCGTGATCGCCGTGCTGAGCACGATGTTCTGCGTCTGGGCGGCGATGTTCGCCAGCAGCGTCGTGGGCGACGACGAGAAGAACGGCGGGTTGTGATGCTCTCCGATCGCGAACACGTCGAGCCCGACCTCATCGGCCTTCTTGGCGAGCTGGACGCTCGCGTCGATGCGCTCAGCCTCGCTCGGCGTGTACCCCGTGACCGGGTTCCGAGTGATGTCGCTGACCGAGAAGATTCCGAATTGCATGTCGTCCGCCTTGTTGGTTGCGCAGACAACGATAGCAATTACATGACTGATCATGTAGTTCTCCCGCGCTCGAGACGCGCCAACTCGAACAGTGCGAACGCCTTCGATGAGTGCCGGGCCCGGCCAGAAGTCGACCAAATCGAGCACCCGCCACTTCCGTGGCGCTGAACGGATGCGCGCCCGCCGAGCCGGGACTCACGTCCGGCCGGCGCGGTGCAGGATCGAGGGGCTCAGCGGGGCAGCGAGCGGAGGTACGCCTCGATGGCGGCGAAGTCCCGGTCGGTGACGACGTCGGGCGGGAACAGGCCGTGGCCGTGGACGCCACGGAACTCCTCGAGCTCGACCCCGCCCGCGAGTCTCGGACCGCGCATGCCCTGGGCCTGGTCGCCGTGGCAGGAGGCGCAGCCGAGCCCGTCGGTCGAGAACGCCTGCTTGCCCGCGACGGCGGGTGGCGTGCCCGTGGCCAGCGCGACCTCCAGCTGCGCTGTGCCGCGTGCGGTCTGCGCGAGCTGGCCGCCAGAGTCGATGCCGACGCCGTGCTCGTAGGTCATGCGGCCGCCGATATACCCCTGCGCCAACACGGCGACGAGCGCGAGCAGCCCGCCCGCGACCAGCTCCAGGCCGTGCGTGTGCCGGTCATCGGTCGCGCGCTTGAACCGCCACGCAGCGACGCCCACGACGATCAACGCAAGCACGATCCCAAGCCAGAAGTGGACCGTGCCCAGCCGCCCGCTGTGACCCCGCAGCATCGTCTTGGACTGACCCCAGACGAGCAAGCCGGTCAGACCCGCCAACGCCACGCCGACGACCGCGGCGCCGACGACCCACGGCTCGGCCGCTCTCAGCGGCGCACCGCCCCGCCCACTGCGGCGCACCAACAGGATGATCAGATAAACCGGAACGGCGACGACCGCGAGGTGCGTCGCCGCCCCGTGCAACTCGGAGAGATGCGGCATCGCCGCAGGGTCCCGATCGGCAGGTAATGGTTCGGCAAAGGTCGCGGCCTAGGATCAGATCGTGACCCGCGTGCTGCTCGTCGAGGACGACCGGGACATCGCGGAGTGTTCGCGCTGCTGGTGCGCGAAGCGGGACCAACGGACGCAACGAAGCCGGCGGCGGACGCCTGCGCCTCACCCACTGCCGCCCGGCACGCTTCGAGATCATCCTCCCGCCGCGCCCGTGAGCGCGATGGTCGTCCCGCTCGGCGAGGAGGCGATCCGGGACAAAGCGCGGTCCAGGTGTGCGGGAAACCCGCAGCGTGTGCGCAGGTGGTGACGGATGCCAGGGTCCTCCGCCGCGCCTAGCTTGAGCGTATGGCGGACCGTTCCGAACTCCTGATCGTCGGCGGGGGACCCGCGGCCCTCGAGGCCGCGTTGGCGGTCCAACGCCTCGCCGGCGAGCGCGTGCACATCACCTTGCTGAGCGATCGCGACGACTTCGTCCACCGCCCGGTGTCAGTGGCCGAGCCGTTCGGGCTCGCGCCCCCCGAGCGCTTCTCGCTGAGTGGCATCGCCGCCGAGCGCGGGCTTGCCTTCAAGCTCGGCCCGCTGAGCGCGGTCGACACCGAGGGCCATCATGTCGTGTGCGCCGACGGCGAGCGCGTGCCGTACGACACGCTGCTGCTGGCGATCGGTGCGCGGTCGCGGGATGCGATCCCCGGCGCGCTCACGTTCCGCGACGGCCCGCGGCTGCGCGAGGCGCTGGAGCGGCTCGGCAGCACGTCGGCGCGCGTGGCGTTCCTCGCCGGGCCGGAGAACGGCTGGACGCTGCCTTTGTACGAGCTCGCCCTGATGACCTCGCGGTGGGCCCTCGAGCAGGGACTGACGCTCGAGACGTGGGTCGTGACCTACGAGCACCAGCCGCTCAGCGTGTTCGGCGAGCAGGCCGCGGCCGAGATCGCGAGGCTGTTGGACGACGCCGGCGTGCGGCTCTGGACCGGCGCCTTCGTCGAGTGCGTCGAGGACGGTCGCGTGTGGGTCAGCCTCGAGGGCGGTCTGCCGGTCGACCTGGCGGTCGCCCTGCCGCGACCCGCCGGTCCCGCGATCCCCGGCCTCCCCCACGACGCGGCGGGGTTCGTCGAGGTCGACGAGCACAGCCGGGTGCGCGGAGTCGACGACGTCTACGCGGCAGGTGACATGACGAGCCGCCCGCTCAAGCAGGGCGGGCTCGCGACGCAGCAGGCCGACGTCGCCGCCGCCGCGATCGCCGCCGCGGCCGGCGCGGACGTCGAGGCCGAGCGCTACCGGCCCGTGCTGCGGGCGATGCTCCTCACCGGCGGCAGCCCGCGCTTCCTGCGGCACGCCGCGACCGACCGCGGCCAGGTCTCCGACGACGCCCCGTGGTGGCCGCCGCACAAGATCTCCGGGCGCGAGCTCGCGCCCTACCTCACCGCCCACCCCGAGCTCCGGCTCCAGACCCCGTCCTGAAGGTGCCGCACATGTCCGGTCCGTTCCACGCTCCCCCACTTCGCGTCCTCGTCGCCGGTGGCGGCGTGGCGGCGCTCGAGGCCGTGCTGGCGCTGCACGCGCTCGCCGGTTCCCGGGTCAAGATCGAGATGCTGGCGCCGGCGGGGGAGTACGTCGAGCGGCCGTGCTCGGTGCTGTCGCCCTTTGGCGGCGCCCCCGCGCCGCGTGTGCCGCTCGACGCGCTGCCGACGCTCGGCGTCATCCGCCACCGGGGCGCGCTCGCCTCCGTCGATCCAGATCGGTGCGAGGTGCGCACGACCGACGGCGGCCGGCTGACGTATGACCGCCTCATCGTCGCTCCCGGCGCGCACGCGATCGACGGCGTGCCCGGTGCGGTGACGTTCCGCGGCGCGATCAGCGCCGGAGCCGTCGAGAGCGCGATCCGCGGCGCGACATCGCGCATCGTGTTCGTGGCGCCGGTCGAGGCGGGCTGGATCCTGCCGCTCTACGAGCTCGCGCTGCTGACCGCGCACGAGTTCCCGGACGGCCCGGACGTCGCGATCGTGACGCCCGAGCCGCGTCCGCTCGACATCTTCGGCCCGGTCGCGTCCGACGCGCTCGCCCGGCTCCTGCACAGCGCCGGGGTCGAGTTCATCGGCCGCACCCGCGCCGTCGAGTACGTGGGCGGCGCCCTCGCGACCGGTGACGGCGGGCTGCTCGCCGCCGACGCGGCGATCTCGCTCCCGCGCATCCGGGGGCGCTTCATCGAAGGTCTCCCCTGCGACGACCGCGGCTTCATCCCGACCGACGCCAACGCGCGTGTCGTCGACGTCCCGCACGTCTTCGCCGCCGGCGATGCCACGACGGAGCCGATCAAGCAGGGCGGGCTCGCGGCGCAGCAGGCCGACGCCGCCGCCGAGACGATCGCCGCCGAGGCCGGCGCGGTCCTGATCGGGCGCCCGTACCGGCGGATCCTGCGCGGCGTCGTGCTGACCGGCGGGCGGCCGCTGTACCTGCGCCGCGACCTGGACGAGGCCGACGAGGTCATCCGCCCGCTGCGCGGAACCCCGCCCGGGGTCGGCCGCAGCCAGCTCTGGTGGCCGCAGGGCAAGGTCGCGGGCCGCTACCTGACCGGCTTCGTCGCCGAGGGCGGGCGCCCGGACCCTGCGCTTGTCACGTTTCCCGTTCTCCAGGAGTCAGGGAGTCAGTGACCAACGACTCCCTTGGAGGGACAACGTGCTCGAGAAGGTCTTCTACACGAGCGTGCTCGTCAGCGACCAGGACGTCGCGCTCGACTTCTACACGAACGTGCTCGGCCTCGAGAAGCGGGTCGAGAACCCGACGCCCGACGGCCCGCGGTTCCTGACCGTCGGCGTCGAGGGCGACGACTTCATGCTGGTGCTCTGGCCCGGGACGCCCGGGCAGGCCCAGCCCGCGATGGGGCGCCCGCCGGCGTCGATCACGATCGAGACCGGCGACTGCCACAAGACGGTCGAAGAGCTGACGTCGCGCGGGGTCGAGTTCGTCTCGGACGTGCTCGAGTTCCCGTGGGGCTACGTCGCGCAGTTCAAGGACCCCGACGGCAACCTGCTGCAGGTCCGCCAGGGCCGCTGAGCCAAGGCGGTCCGAGCTCAGGCCGCGTCCGGGCGCAGCGTCGCCGGCTCCGGGCGGCGCCGCGCCGGGATCGAGGCGCTCACGGTCGTGCCCGCGCCCGGCGCGGACTGGATCGTCAGCGAGCCGTGCACGAGGGCCAGGCGTTCGCGCATGCCGAGCAGGCCGAAGCCGGATGAGCGTTCCTCGGTGTCGAAGCCCGCGCCGTCGTCGCGGACCGAGATCTCCACCACGCCCTCGCGGTCGCCCACGGCGACCTGGACACGCGCCGCGCCGGCGTGCTTGACCGCGTTGGTCAGCGCCTCCTGCACCAGGCGATAGATCGTCGCCTCGATCTCGGGCAGGTGGCGTGGCATCGCTTCGTCGAGGTCGACCTGGAGGGCGATGTCGAGATCGGCCTGGCGGCTGACGCGTTCGACCAGGCTCACGAGCGCCGGCTTGGGCCCGAGCTCGTCGAGTGCCGCCGGACGCAGCTCGGTGATCAGCGAGCGCAGGTCGCCGATCGCGGTGTTGATCTGCTCGACGGCGCTGCCGATCGCCGCGCTCATCCGCTCCGCCTGGCCGCTGCGCCGCGCTCCGGACAGGATCACCCGCAGCCCGGCGAGCTGCTGGAGGGTCTCGTCGTGCAGCTCGCGCGCCCAGCGGGTGCGTTCGGACTCCGACGCCTCGATGCCGCGCCGCAGCGCTTCGTCGCTCGCGTTCTGCGCGGTCGCGACGGCGGTCGCGGCGCTCGCCGCGAACGCCTGCAGCAGCCGCTCGTCCTCCTCGTTGAACGGCCGGTCGCCCTCGAGGCGATCGGTGACCACGAGGAACCCGATCGGGCGGTCGCGGAAGATCATCGGCGTCGCGATCCCCGACCTGGCACCGAGCTCTCTCGCGGCGAAGGTGTCCACGGGCACCCGGTCGAACCGGTGCTGGCGGCCCGTGCGCATCGCCGACGCGGCCAGCGAGTCGGCGACCGGCATCCGCGCCCCCTTGAGGCCGTCCACGCCCTCCCCCGCGACGGCGGCGATCACGAACTCGTCGCCGTCCAGCAGGGCGATCTCCGCCGCTCGGGCGTCGATCAGCGCGCGCGAGCGCTTGACCACCAGCTCGAGCACGCGGTCGAGGTCGGTGACGCCGCCGAGCGCCTTGCTGACCTCGGTCGTCGTCTCCAGGCCGCGGATCGTCCGCTCGAGCTCGTCGCGGCGCTCACGCACATCCCGGTACAGGCGGGCATTGGCGATCGCGATCGCCGCCCAGTCGGCGAGCACGACGACGGCCTCCTCATCCTCGTCCGTGAAGTGGCCGTCGTCCTTGTCGGTCAGGTAGAGGTTGCCCCACGCCTCGCCCTCGATGACGATCGGCACGCCCAGGAACGACTCCATCGGCGGGTGCGAGAGCGGGAACCCGTAGGACTGCGGGTGCGTGCCGACGTCGGCGAGCCGCAGTGGGCGCGGGTCGCGGATCAGGACGCCGAGCACCCCGCGCCCGCGCGGCAGGTCGCCGATCGCCCGGTGCGTCTCGGCGTCGATGCCGGCGGTGAGGAAGCGTTCGAGGCGCTCGCGTCGCTCGTCGAGCACCCCGATCGCGGCGTAGCGCGCCCCCGTCAGCTCGCGAGCGACCTCGAGCAGGCGTTCGAAGAGGGCCTCGGGGTCGAGGACCGTGACGAGCGAGCGGCCCACCTCGACCAGGCGTCTAAGTCGGTGTTCATCCAACGGTCAGGCGTTCCACGGCCGGTTGCCGCGGAGGCTATCGAACGGCGGCGCGCGCGGCGGTCCACGCCTCCCGTCGCCGGGCCCACTCCGGGGCGACGATGCCACCGGTGAGCGCCGCCGCGGCGTCCAGCGCCTGCAGCGCGCGCCCGTAATCGCCCATCGCGGCCTCCTCCTCGGCGAGGAGCAGCGCGAGCTCCTGGGCGTCGTCGCGATCGTCGCGGTCGACGCCCGCCAACACGAGGTCCTGCAGCTGCGCGGTCGCCAGCAAGGGCGGGCGGGCCGTCGCGAGCAGCGGCGCCAGGTAGCGGCCGGCGATCTTGGTCGGCGGCCACCAGAGCGCGCGCCGGGAGACGGAGGCCTCCGGGCGACGCTGCGTGCGGTGGGCCTCACCGTGCTGCGGCTGCCCGGCAAGGGTCAGCGACGAGCGCAGGTAGAGCGGCGCGCCGCCGGTGAGGAGCAGGCCGCGCAGCATCGGGCGGAACGGGACCGGCGAGACCGCGGCTCCGAGCTCGGCCGCGATCACCTCCGCCGCCGCGTCCGCCTGCTGGGTGGCCAGTCCGCCCTGCTTGAGCGGGAACGTCGTGGCGTCGCCGGCGGCGAAGACGTCCTGCACCTCGGACACGCGGCCGTGCCCGTCGACGGGGATGAAGCCGTGCGGCGCGTGCGGGAGCCCCGGGATCGCGGGCCCGAAGAGCCGCGGCAGCGCGATCGCCGCGTCCGCGGGGACCCGCGCGCCGCCCTCGAGCTCCACATGCCCGTCGCGAACACCGATCGGGCGCACCCCGGCGCGCACCGTGATGCCACGCTCGGCCAGCAGCTCGGTGATCGCCGCGCTCGCCTGCTCGCCGAACACCCACAGCGGCGCGGGCTCGGCGGTGACGACGGTGATCTCCGGCTCGCGGCCGCGGTCGCGCAGCTCGACGGCCGCCATGATCGCCAGCTCGTAGAGCGGCAGCGCCCAGTCGGACGGGCTCGTGAGCACGAACGCCAGCGAGGTGGCGTCGCCCATCGCCTGCTCGACCGCGGCCGCGTCGCGCGCCCCGCGGAACGTGATCGCCCCGTCGAGCGCGGGCTTCGGAACCGCACCGACGGCAATGAGCAGCTTGTCGTAGTGCAGGGGCTCACCGGTCGCGTCGACGGCGACGCGGGCGTCGGGCTCGACGCGCGCGAGCACGCCCCGGTGAAGGTCGAACCGCGCGTGCCGGCGGATCACGTCGAAGGGGATCGGCTCCCGTACCCCGAAGCCGAACGGCGCGGCCACGGAGGCCGCTCGCTGAGGGAGCTCGTCCTCCGGCGCGATCAGCGTGATGCGGGGCAGCGGGCCCGCCAGCGCGCGCAGCGCCGCCACCGCTTCCACGGCCGCGACGCCACCGCCGGCGATGATGATGTGTTTGGGCGGCATGGCCTCCAACCTACGGTCGCGCGCTGACGCCGACATCCGTAGTTCGCTACGGCCGCGGCGGAGTTTCTACGCCTTCAGCGCCCGCAGGGCATTGAGGATCGCCGCCACGTCGATGACCTCCTGCAGGAGCGCGCCGGCCAGCGGCGGGAGGGCGCCGGCGGCGGCGAAGCCCATCGCCACGAGCGACAGGGCCATGCCACCGAGCACGCTCTGACGGGCGATCCGTAGCGCGCGGCCGCTGATGCGGACGGCGGCCGCGAGGCGGTCCAGGCGGTCGACGACGATCACCGCGTCCGCCGCCTCGGCCGCCGCGGTGGCGCCGGCGACGCCCATCGCGACGCCGACGTCGGCGAGTGCCAGCGCGGGCGCGTCATTGATCCCGTCGCCGACCATGATCACCGGCCGTTCGCGGGTGTCGCGGACGAGCGCGAGCTTGTCCTCGGGCCCGAGCTCGGCGTGCACCTCGTCGACCCCGGCCTGCCGGCCGACCGCCTCGGCGATGTCGCGCCGGTCGCCGGTCGCCATGATCACGCGTCGGACGCCGCTCGCGCGGAGCGCCTCGACCGCCGCGCGGGCGTCGTCGCGCAGGCGGTCGGCCACCAGCACCGCGCCCACCGGACGGCCGTCGACCCCGACGTGGACGGCCTGTGTGGCATCGACCGCGATGCCACGTTCTGCCAGCCACGCCGCGCTGCCGACCGTGACGCGGTGGCCGTCGACCTGTCCTTCGACGCCCTGGCCGGGACGTTCCGTGACGTCCTGTGGCAGCTCGAGCACCAGGCCGCGCCGCTCGGCGGCGTGCACGACGGCTTCGGCGACGCCGTGCGTGGACAGCTGCTCGACCGACGCCGCGAGCCGCAGGACCTCATCGCCGCCGAGGACCTCCGCGACCTCCGGCTCACCGAGCGTCAACGTCCCGGTCTTGTCGATCAGCACGGTCCGAGCCTGGGCGAGACGTTCGATCGCCCCGCCGTCCTTGACCACCACGCCCACGCGGGCCGTGCGCGACATGCCCGAGACGATCGCGATCGGCGCCGCCAGGATCAGCGGGCAGGGCGTGGCGACCACGAGCACCGCGAGCCCCCGCACCGGGTCGCCGCTGACCGCCCAGGCGCCAGCCGCGAGGATCAGCGTCAGCGGGAGGAAGGCGACCGCGTAGCGATCGGCGAGCCGGACGAACGGCGCGCGGGCGGCGTGCGCGTTCTCGACCAGCCGGACGAGCGCCGAGTAGGCCGAATCCGCGGCCGTGCGCTCGCAGCGCAGGGTGAATGCCTGACCCGCGCACACCGTCCCGGCACGGGCCGTGGTGCGGGAGACCGGCAGCGCCTCGCCGGTCAGCGCGGACTCGTCGAGCAGCGCCGCACCCTCGACGACGGCACCGTCGACCGGCACGACCTCCCCGGCCCGGACGATCACGATGTCACCCGGAGCCAGCGTGTCGACGGAGACCTCGACGAGCTGCCCGCCCTCGCGCCGGTGGGCGACGCGGGGAGCGTGGTCCAGCAGCGCCGTCAGGTCGCGCCGCGCCCGCTTGCCCGCCTCCTCCTCGAGCGCGTTTCCGCCGGCGAGCATCAGCGCGATCACCGCGCCCGCCAGCGCCTCGCCGAGCGCGAGCGCGCCCGCCATCGCCAGCAGCGCGATCACGTCGACGCCGACGTGCCCGCGCGCCAGCCCGCGGACGACCGAGGCGCCCAGCGCGAGCAACGCGATCGCGACCGCGACGGACCACACCGCGTTCGCCGCGGCATCCGCTCCAGCCAGCGCCAGCGCGGCGCCGATCGCGATCGAGGCGAGGGCGAGCGCCGCGATGAGGCGAGACCCGGTCATCCATCGAAGATGGCACGGCGCGGCGGCGCGACATCCGCGGACACCACGACCGCGGCACGTAGTTCCCCGCACCACGGGCTCTCGCGCCCTTGGTGCGCGAGCGGATCCGTAGTTGTCCGCAACGGTTCGGCAACGAACCCCGGATGCGGGGCGGGCTCGGCGCACCGATGCTGCTCAGGTGCGTGTACTGCTCATCGACCGGGAAGGCGCGGCCCGCCTCGCGCTCTCGTTCCTACTCCGGAATACTCCGGGCGTAGAGCTCGCGGGCGAGGCCGGCAGCCGCGCGGAGATCGCGCTGGCGCTGCGCACAGCGCGGCCCGATGTGGTCGTCGTCGACGATCGGCTGGTCGACGAGGTTCCCACCGTGATGAGCCCGGTGCGCGTGATCGTGATGGGCGTCGACGACGACCCCGCGTTCGCGGCACGCGCCCACCGCCTCGGTGCCGAGGCATGGATGGCGAAGGATCTCGCCGACGACCAACTCCCTGCGCTCCTGGAGGCACGATGACCCGCTTGCTCCTCGCCTACGACGGCTCGGAGGCCGCCAAGAGCGCGCTCGCCGCGGCTGCTGCGCTGTTCGGTGAAGCCGAGGGGGTGATCGCCACCGTCCAGCCGCCACTGCCGTCGCTCGAGGCGGGCGCGATGGCCCGGATCGCGCTGCCCGACGCGGTGATCCGCGAAGGGCTCGAGAACCTGCGCGACGACAACGAGCGCGCGGGCCGCGAGCGCCTCGCCGAGGCCGCGGAGCACGGCGCCGCGCACTGGACCACGCGGCTCGTGCACGCGGTCACGCCTTGGCGCGGGCTGCGCGCGCTCGCCCGCGAGCTCGATGCCGACGTCATCGTCTGCGGCACCCGCGGCGAGGGGCCGGTCGACCGCGTGCTGCTCGGCTCGACGGCCGCCAGCCTGCTGCACCACGCCGAACGCCCGCTGCTCGTCGTGCCGGCCGGCGCGTCCGCGTTCGACGGACCGATGCTCGCCGCGTACGACGAGTCCGAGGGCGCACAGGGCGCGCTCCGGTTCGCCGCCGCCCACCTCGCCGGCCGTCGGGTCGTCGTCGCGACGGCGTGGCGCTCGCCGGTCCAGCACTCGCTGCGCGGGCAGGCGCTCGTCCACTCGCGCGTCGGCATGTTCGAGGAGTACGCCTCAGCGATCGACTCGATCTGGTCCGACGTCGCGGGCGAAGCCGCGGACGCCGGGGCGGACTTCGCCCGCGAGCTCGGTCTCGATGCGGACACGATGACGCCCGAATCCGGCCGCGGCGCCGCGCACGCGCTGCTGGACGCCGCGCGCGAACTCGGCGCCGCCGTCGTCCTCGCCGGCTCGCGCGGCCGCGGCGCCGCCGCGTCGACGATCCTCGGCTCGGTCGCCACCGGCCTGGTGACCGCCGCCGCGCGGCCGGTGCTCGTCGTCCCGGACGATCACAAGTCGTCCGAGACAAAGGCGTAGCGTTCAACCATGGCCACGATGCATCACGAGGGCACGCTCACCTCAGGCGAGCTGGCGCACCTGGACGCGTTCTGGCGCGCCGCGAACTACCTCTCCGTCGGGCAGATCTACCTGCTCGACAACCCGCTGCTGAGAGAACCGCTGACGCTGGAGCACATCAAGCCCCGACTGCTCGGGCACTGGGGGACGACCCCGGGACTGAACTTCCTCTACGCGCACCTGAACCGGGTGATCGCGCGTGAGGGCCTCAGCGCGATCTACGTCGCGGGGCCAGGACACGGCGGTCCAGGCCTGGTGGCGAGCACGTGGCTCGAAGGGACCTACAGCGAGCACTACCCGGACATCTCGCTCGACGAGGACGGCATGCGCCGGCTGTTCCGGCAGTTCTCGTTCCCGGGCGGCATCCCGAGCCATGTGGCACCGGAGACGCCGGGGTCGATCCACGAGGGCGGCGAGCTCGGCTACGCGCTCGCCCACGCCTACGGCGCCGCGCTCGACAACCCGGACCTGCTGGTGGCGTGCGTCATCGGCGACGGCGAGGCGGAGACCGGGCCGCTGGCCGCGAGCTGGCACTCGAACAAGTTCCTCAACCCCGCGCGCGACGGCGCGGTCCTGCCGATCCTGCACCTGAACGGGTACAAGATCGCCAACCCCACGGTCTTGAGCCGGATCGAGCACGACGAGCTCGACGCGCTGATGACCGGCTACGGCCACCGCGCGTACTTCGTCGAGGGCCACGAGCCCGAGGCGATGCACGAGGCGATGGCCGCCACGCTGGACGAGATCACCGCCGAGATCCGGCGGATCCAGGACGACGCCCGCCAAGGCGGCTCCACCGAGCGTCCGCGCTGGCCGATGATCGTGCTGCGCACGCCCAAGGGCTGGACCGGGCCCGCCGAGGTCGACGGCGTGCCCGTCGAGGGGACGTTCCGCGCCCACCAGGTCCCGCTCGCGCAGTTGGCGGAGAACCCGGAGCACGTGCGGATGCTCGAGGCGTGGATGCGGTCCTACCGGCCCGAGGAGCTCTTCGACGAGGAAGGACGGCCGCGCCCGCAGACGGTCGCCATCGCGGCCGGCGGCGAGCTGCGCATGGGCGCGAACCCGCACGCCAACGGCGGCCTGCTGCTGCGCGACCTGCGGCTGCCGGACTTCCACGAGTACGGCGTCGACGTCCCGGCCCCGGCGACGACCACCAGCGAGGCGACGCGGGTGCTCGGCGGCTGGCTGCGCGACGTCGCGCGCGCCAATCCGGAGACGTTCCGCGTGTTCGGGCCGGACGAGACGGCCTCGAACCGGCTCGGCGCCGTGATCGAGGAGAGCGGACGCGCGTGGATGGCACGGCGGCTCGACACCGACGACCACGTCTCCCCCGACGGCCGCGTCATGGAGGTGCTGTCCGAGCACCTCTGCCAAGGCTGGCTCGAGGGTTACCTGCTGACCGGCCGGCACGGGGTGTTCAACTCCTACGAGGCGTTCATCCACATCGTCGACTCGATGTTCAACCAGCACGCGAAGTGGCTGAAGTCGACGCGGCACATCCCGTGGCGGCGGCCTGTCGCGTCGCTGAACTACCTGCTCAGCTCGCACGTCTGGCGCCAGGACCACAACGGCTTCTCCCACCAGGACCCCGGGTTCATCGACCACGTCGTCAACAAGAAGGCCGAGATCATCCGCGTCTACCTGCCGCCGGACGCGAACTGCCTGCTCTCGGTCGCCGACCACTGCCTGCGCAGCCGGCACTATGTCAACGTCGTCGTGGCGGGCAAGCAGCCGGCGCTGAACTACCTGACGATCGACGAGGCGGTCGCGCACTGCACGCGTGGCATCGGCATCTGGGACTGGGCATCCACCGACGCCGGCGGCGAGCCCGACGTGGTGCTCGGCTGCGCGGGTGACACCCCGACGCTCGAGACCGTCGCCGCGGCGGCGATCCTGCGCGAGCGGCTGCCGTCGCTGAAGGTCCGTGTCGTCAACGTCGTCGACCTGATGCGCCTGCAGGACGAGAGCGAGCATCCGCACGGCCTCTCGAGCGGGCTCTTCGACGCGCTGTTCACCGCCGACAAGCCGGTGATCTTCGCCTATCACGGCTATCCGTGGCTGATCCACCGTCTCACCTACCGGCGCACGAACCACGCCAACCTCCACGTGCGCGGCTACAAGGAAGAGGGCACGACCACCACGCCGTTCGACATGGTCATGCTCAACGACATGGACCGCTTCCACCTGGTGATCGACGTCATCGACCGCGTGCCGGGGCTCGGTCAGCGGGCCGCGTTGCTGCGGCAGGAGATGGTCGACGCGCGGCTCGGGATCCGGGCGTATACCCGCGCCCACGGCGACGACCCCGCCGAGCTCCGCGATTGGGTGTGGCCGGGCGGCTGATGCAAGCGGTCGTGCTCGCCGGTCCCGGCGAGCCGCTGAGGATCGAGGAACGCCCGGTCCCCGAGCCGGGGGCCGGGCAGCTCCTGTTGCGCGTCGAGGCGTGTGGCATCTGCCGGACGGACCTGCACCTGCTCGACGGCGAGGTCGTCGTGCGCTCCCCGCCGCGCGTGCTCGGGCATCAGATCGTCGGCGTCGACGTGGCGAGCGGGCGGCGCTTCGGCGTGCCGTGGCTCGGGTGGACGTGCGGGGAGTGCGCCTACTGCCGCTCGGGGCGCGAGAACCTCTGCGAGCGCGCCCGCTTCACGGGCTGCGACATCGACGGCGGCTTCGCGGAGTACGCCGTGGCGGACGCGCGCTTCTGCTTCCCGATCCCCGACGGGTACGCGGCCGCCCAGGCGGCGCCGCTGCTGTGCGCGGGGCTGATCGGCTACCGCGCGCTGCGGATGTGCGGCGACGCGGAGCGGCTCGGCCTCTACGGGTTCGGCGCGGCGGCGCACATCCTCGTCCAGGTCGCCCGGTCGCAGGGGCGGCGGGTGTTCGCGTTCGTTCGCCCCGGCGATGCCGCCGCCCAGGCGTTCGCCCTGCGGCTGGGCGCGTCGTGGGCGGGCGAGTCGGGCGTCGCGCCGCCCGAGCCGCTCGACGCCGCGATCATCTTCGCCCCGGACGGCGCGCTCGTCCCCACCGCGCTCGCGGCGCTCGCACCGGGCGGCACGCTGGTGCTCGGCGGGATCCACATGAGCGACATCCCGGCGTTCCCGTACGAGCTGTTGTGGCATGAGCGGACGATCCGCTCCGTGGCCAACCTGACGCGCGCGGACGGGCACGAGTTCCTCGACCTGGCGCCGCGTGTCCCGGTCCACACCGAGGTCACGCCGTACGCGCTCGAGGACGCGCCGCGGGCGCTGGACGACCTCCGCGCCGGGCGCTTCAGCGGCGCGGCGGTCGTCGTCCCGTCAGCTCACTCGTAGCGCAGCGCGGTCAGCGGGTCCAGCCGGGCGGCGCGACGGGCCGGCAGGATCGCCGCCACGACCCCGATGACGACGCCGAGCACCGCGAGCGACGCGAGCATGCCGACCGGCAGGTGCATCGACATGCCGGGGAAGGTCGTCGCGCGCATGCCGAGCACCCACACGATGCCGATCCCGAGCCCGGCGAGGATGCCGGAGATCGTCCCCGCGAGCGAGACGAGCAGGCTCTCGTCGGCCATCGCGCGCCGGACGCGCCAACGGGAGGCGCCGAGCGCCCGCAGCACACCGATCTCGCGCGTGCGCTCCATCACCGACATCGTCAGGGTGTTGACGATCCCGAGGATGCCGACCAGCACCGCGATGCCGACGATCGCGTTGAAGAACCCGAACTGCTGGTTGATCGCGTCCGTCGTCTTGCGCTTGATCTCGGCGTTGGACAGCGCTTCCAGACCCGGATCGTCCTTGGCGAGCAGGGCCTGCACGCGGCGGGCGAGCGCGGCGCGCTGTCCGGGCGCGGCGGCCTTGACCAGCAGCTGGGAGTCCGTCTGGATGCCGTAGACCGCGGCGAGGGTTCCGAGTGACATCTGGACCGTCTGCCCGCCGGCGTCGAACGTCTTCGCGATGCCGACCACCGGCACGACACGCGTGCCGGCCGGTCCTTCGAGCCGCACGCGATCGCCGACGTGGAGCCCCTGCCCGTCGGCGTAGGACTCCGCCGGGACGATGCCGCCGCTCGCGAGCCCGCTCAACACCGTGCTGACCGGGGCGCCCGTGTAGTCGATCTTGTCGACCTTGCGGTACTCCTGCGGGTCGTAGCCGACGACCGTTCCGGGTGTGTCACCGCCTGGCAGCTTCGGGACGAAGGTGACGCGCCGGCGCGCGACGGCCCCGGTCTCCGGCAGCGCGGCGATCGTCTCGCGCAGCGCGGTCGAGATGCCCGCCTGCGGGCCGCCGCCATATTCGACGAACCCGATCGGCTGGACGGTCAGGTCGCGCGAGAGCCGCGCGGCGAGCTCGCTCTTGACCGAGCCGACGAAGCTCGAGGCGATCGTCGCGTTGACCACCACGACCGAGAGCGCGACCAGCAGCGTGGCCGCGGTCGCCGCGGTGCGGCTGGGATTCGCCTGCGCCGCGTCGGCCGCGAGCCGGCCTTCGGCGGGCATCACGCGCCGCACCGGCCGCGCCAGCAGTTGGACCAGCGGCAGCACGGCGAACGGCGCCAGGCGCACCATGCCCAGCATCATCACCATCGTCGCGACGGCCGCGCCGATGCCGACCCAGGTGCTGTCGGACGTCGTTCCGAACCAGAACAGGCCGCCGATCACCATGCCCGGGATGAACAGGGCGAGCCCGACCAGGGCACGCCGGCGGGTGAGCGCGCGGCGCGGCGCCGGGGCGCCGATCAGCGCCCGCACGGGCGAGATCCGCCCGGCGCGCATGGCGGGCCACGCGGCGCCGGCGACGGTCGCGACGAGCCCGGTGATGACGGCCGCGACGGCCGCGCCGGCGGAGAAGTCGATCGTCGACACCGGCATCCCGAAGGAGCGCATCGCCGCGATCAGCAGAACCGCCAGGCCGGCGCCGAGCGCCAGTCCCAGCAGCGAGCCGACCACACCGAGCACGGTCGCCTCGACCAGCACCGCGCGCACGACGCGCGCGTCGGTGGCGCCGAGCGCCCGCAGCGTGCCGATCTCGCGGATCCGCTGCAGGACGGTCATGTTGAACGAGTTCAGGATCAGGAAGGCGCCGACGAACAGCGCGATGCCGGAGAAGAAGTAGAGGACGACGTCGAGCGCGGCGATCTGCTTCTGCGCCTCCTCGCCCTTGGTCGCGGGTGTGACGACCTCGATGCCGCGGCCGAGCGTGGCGTCGATCCGGCCCCGGACGGCGTCGACCGAGGTGCCGGGCTGGACGGTGACATCGATCTCGTCCCAGACCTGTGGCTTGTCCATCACCTTCCGCGCGTCGGCCAGCGCCATCGAAGCCAGGCCATAGCCGCCGAAGTCCAGGCCGCCCTTGAAGCTGAACAGGCCTGACACGCGCAGATCGACCACGCCGGTGGGGGTCGAGAGCGCCAGGCGGTCGCCGACGCCGACTCCGTGCTTGTGCGCCCAGTCCTCCGGCAGCTGGATCTCCATCCGTCCCGGGATCGGGTCGCGGCCGGCGACGTGTTCGGCGCTCGTCATGTCGGGCTGGGCGTAGTCCACGCCCGAGACGAACACCTGGTCCATCTGGCCGCGCCTGACATCGCCGCCCGCGTCCACGGTGCGGAACACGCTGAACACCGTGCCCGACGCGGCGTCGACGCCGCGCACCGCGCGGATGCGGTCGATCACCCCGCCCTGGAGCGAGCCGATCGACTGGTCGCCGGACACGACGATGTCGGTCTTGCCGTAGATCGAGTCATAGAGCCGGTCGAACGTGGAGTGGATCGTGCCGACCAGCAACAGCACCCCGAAGACCATCCCGACGCCGAGCATGATCGCGCCCGCGGTGAGCACCGAGCGCAGCGGCCGGGCACGGAGCGAGCGCAGGCTGATGCCGGTGAGCGACGAGACGCGCACGCCGGCGGGGAGGCGGCCGCGGCTCATGACGTCACCTGGCCGGCGTATCCGACCTGCTGAACGGTGCGCAGGGCCTCTGCGACGCGGTCATGGTCACCCCCTGCGACCTCTTGGGCGATCTGCCCGTCGCGCACGATCACCACGCGATCGGCGAGCGCCGCGGCCGCCGCGTCATGCGTGACCATGACGACGGTTTGGCCCTCGTCGACGAGGCGCCGCAGCAATCGCAGCACGACCGCCCCGCCCGCCGAGTCCAGGTTGCCCGTCGGCTCGTCCGCGAGCAGCACCTGCGGGCGTCGGAGCAGCGCCCGCGCGATCGCGACGCGCTGCTGCTCGCCGCCCGACATCTCGGACGGCCGGTGGGCCGCGCGCTCGCTCAGGCCGACGAGCGCCAGCAACTCCTCGACGCGGTCGGAGTACTCGCGCGGATGCTCGCCGGCCACGAGCGCGGGGAGCAGGACGTTCTCCGCCGCGGTCAGCGTCGGAAGCAGGTTGAAGAACTGGAAGACGAAGCCGAAGACCTCGCCGCGCAACCGGGTCACCGCCCGGTCGTCGAGATCGTCGTAGCGGCGGCCGTGGGTCTCGACGCGCCCTCCCGTGGGACGGTCGAGGGCACCGAGGATGTGCAGCAGCGTGCTCTTACCGGAGCCGGAGGGCCCCATGATCGCCACGAACTCGCCGTCGGCCACCTCGAGGTCGACGCCACGCAGCGCGCGCACGGCGGCCGCGCCATCGCCGAACACCTTCACCAGCTCGTGGGCCTCGAGGGCCGCGGATGTGGGATGAACGGACATACCGCGACGCTACGACCGCCGCGTGTCCGCCCGCATCGGGTGCGACCCCGCGACGCGCTCCGTAGTTCCCACGTCACCCGGCGTGGGGGATGCGCCGTCACCCGTGGTGCGCGCAGTCTGGTGGTGTGGCCATGCATATCGACATCCCGAGCCCGGCGCAGCTCGGTGCGCTGCTGGACGAGCGCGCGGACGCGTGCGTCTCCATCTATCTGTCAACGAGCCCGCTGCCGCAGGACGCCGAGGCGGCGCGGATCGAGTACCGCAACCTCGGCGGCGAGGCGCTCCGCCAGCTCGGTGAGCGCGGTGACGGCGTGCGCGAGCAGCTGGAGGACCTCGGGGAGGACGACGGGTTCTGGTCGTACCTCGCGACCAGCCTCGCGGTCTTCGCGACCGCGGACTCGTTGCGCACGTTCCGGCTCCCGAACCGGCTCGTGAGCCTCGTCGAGGTGTCCGATCGCTTCCACGTCAAGCCGCTGTTGCGCTCGGTGACGTTCCCGCAGGCGGCGCTCGTGCTCGCGCTCGCCAGCGGGTCGGTGCGAGTGATCGAGGTCGCGGGCGACGTTCCCGCCGAGGAGCTGGCCGTGGCCGACATGCCGGTCGACCTCGCGGGCACGCTGCCCGAGCGCACGGTCGCTCGGCGGTTCCAGGGCAGTGACCCCGAGCACGTCCGCCAGCGCGCGTACGCCCGCGCCGTCGATCGGGCGCTGCGGCCGGTACTCGGCGAGCTGCCGCTGATCCTCGCCGCCGCCGAGCCGCTGAACTCGATCTACCGCTCCGTGAGCAGCGCTCCGCATCTGCTCGCCGACGGCATCCCCGGCAATCCGGAGACCGCGTCGGCGGCGGAGCTGGCGGCCGCGGCACGTCCGATCCTCGACGCGCTGTACGCGTCCGAGCTCGTGGAGGTGCGCCGGCGCTTCGAGCGCCGCGCGACCCAGGGCCGCGGCGCGCTCGATCTGACCGACGTCGCCCGCGCCGCCACCTTCGGCGCCGTCGACACCCTGATGACAGACATCGACGACGTCATCCCCGGCTTCGTCGACGCCGACAGCGGCGTGGTCACCCTCGACGACGCGGATGACGCGGTGAACTACGGCGTCGTCGACGAGATCGCCCGTCGCGTGCTGTCCTCCGGCGGCCGTGTGCTCGCGCTCCGTCGTGATGACATTCCGTCGGAATCGACGGTGGCGGCGATCCTGCGCTACCCGGTCTGACAGGGGCTAGCAGATGCTCGGTGAGTGGCGGCGGTCCGGGACGGCCCGTACGCGCCGCTCGCCGACGGGGAGCTCGAGCTCGACGACCGCGCTCGTGTGGGTCAGGTACGGAAACCATCCGCAGGAGGCGTCGTGGGGCACGTTCCAGGCCGCCTCGACCCGGACCAGCACCTCGTCCGCCGACTCCTGGACGCCGATCGCGACGCCGCTCATGCGGTCGCTGACGCGGAAGGCCACGATCAGCTCGGTGGCATCGGGACCGGTGGACACGACCGACGCGGGCAGGGCGACGAACTCGGCGGGCATCGCATCAGCATACTCGATAAACCCGATCGTGTTTACACACTTAGCCGGATCCGGAAGCGATCGGGCGCCGCCGGGTCCCGGTCGACGACCTGGATCGGCGCCGCCGCCCACTGCCAGACACCTGGGGTGCGGGAGAACTCGATCCGCCCGCGGGTGCCCTCGACGGAGACGCCCGCCCAGTCGGTGCCGCCCGAACGCAGCACGCCGGCGAGGACGGCGATGGCGTCATAGCCCTCCAACGCGACGAACGAGGGCGGTTCGCCGAGCAGCTCACGAAGCGCCGCGTCGATGCGGGCGCCCGCCACGCCGAGACGGTCCGGGAGGTAGCGCAGGAACGGGATCGCGGCGCCCAGCGGCGTCGCCCACTCGGCGAACTCCGGCTGCCCCGCCGGAGCGCCGATCAACACGTCGGCGAGGCGCGGATCGGCCCGAACCGACTCGACGATCGATACCGCCGGCTCCGGATGGCCGACCAGGAGCAGCAGTGCCGTGGCGCGGCTCGCCGCCAGCTCGTCGCACACGGTCGCCCCCGCCAGCACCTGCAGGTCGGGGAACCGCTCGCGCAGGATGCGGATGCCGGACGCCCAGTAGACGCCCGGCGCGGCCACCACGGCGATCCGGCGATGCCCCGCCTGGGAGAGGAAGTCCGCGAAGACGCGCCAGCCGCGGGACTGTGGCGGCGCCAGCCGCGCGACCCAGTCCGTCGGTTCCCCGGTGAGCGCGTCGAGCACGGCCGACGAGCAGAGGAACGGCAGCCCGAGAGCGTGGGCCCGGGCGGCAGCGGAGCGCGCGACGACGCTGTGGTACTCCCCCGCCACGGCGGCCACGCCCAGCCGCGCCAGCTCGTCGACCGCAGCCGCGGCCCGCTCCGGATCGGCCGCGGTGTCCCGGACCACCAGCTCGAGCGGCCGTCCGCCCGCGGCGTTGACTTCGCGGACGCCGAGCTCGAGCCCGGCCAGCAGGTGCCGTCCTGCCTGGACCCAGCCGGGCTCGGTCAGCGGGACGAGGGCGCCGATCGCGATGGAGTCCATGCCGCGGATCGTCGCTCGGGCCGCGTCGATCGACCAGCGGCCTGACCGCCGACCTGCGCCAAGATCCGGTCATCTCGCGCCGGTGAGCCCGCCGAATCGTCCGATCCAAGTGGGCGACGATCGGGTAGTGCTCAGCCATGTGAACCGGCGACTTCGCGTGCTGACCCTGTTGATCGCGCTCGCGCTGCCGGCGTCCGCGGGTGCCGCGCCGCTCGCAGAGCTGCCGTTCCAGCGCGTCGCGGACGG
Source organism: Solirubrobacter soli DSM 22325 (assembly GCF_000423665.1). GTDB lineage: Bacteria > Actinomycetota > Thermoleophilia > Solirubrobacterales > Solirubrobacteraceae > Solirubrobacter > Solirubrobacter soli. Next base: position 215,008 of record NZ_AUIK01000021.1, read on the forward strand.
CGCCACGTGCATGGCGCCGACGGGCGCCCCGGGTGAGATGTCACGCTGGGCCGAGCGCGGCGCGGAGGTGCTCGGCGCGACCCCGGACGGGCTCGGACGGCCGGCGCTCGTCCCGCTCGGCAAGCTCACGGGCTGCCCGCGGGCGGCGGCGCAGCCGAGCGGCGCCGCGATCGTGGCAGGAGCGACGGCGGGCGCCCTGCGCGTCGCGCTGCGCGAACCGGGTGCCGCCACCTTCGGCGCGCCGCTGACGCTCGCCGCGGCCAAGAACGTCTACGAGCTCAGCGTCGCCGTCTCCCCAAACGGGGACGCCGTCGTGCTCTGGGCCGAGTACGACGCTCAGCGGGTCCGGATTCGTGTGGCGCGGCGCGACGCCGGCGGCGCGTTCGGCGCACCCGTCGAGCTCGTGCCCTGGCGGCGGGCCACCGGCGCGGCCGGGGTGCTGGCGGGGATGTCGGCGGACGGCGAGACGGTCGTGCTGGTCCGCACGCCCACGGGCACCGCGCAGCGGTCGGGGAGCACGGACGCGGTGCGCAGCGGCGCCCGCGGAGCGCCGCTCGGCCCGCCGGCCCTCCTCGCGCCGGATCTCTACGGTCTTGCGCTCGGCGTCGCCCCGGATGGACGCGTGGTCGTGGCGGCGGCGTCCGGCGGCTCCGTGTACGCGCTCGAGCGCCCGCGCGGCGGCACCTTGAGCGCGCCGCAGCGGCTCACGGACCCGCTGGAAACGGTCAACCCGGACCAGATGGCGCTCGCGTTCGGCGCCGACGGGCGCACCGTCATCGCGTGGCATGACGACGACCAAGGAACGACGGGCGCGGCGATCCGCGAGGCCGGCGCCACAGGCTTCAGCCCGCGTGTCGAGATCGTTCCCGTGCCGAAGCAGCTGACCGGTGGGAGCTTCGGCTCCGGCCCGCCCGTCGTCCGCCCACTGGCGCCGCTGCAGAGCGCGGTCGCGCCGGACGGCCGCGTCACGGTGGCATGGACGGACGGCGACGCCCGCATCGCGACGCTGTCCGGGAACGCGGTGGTCGAACGCCTCCGGCTCGGCAGCCGGCTGCGCGACCCCGAAGGCCTCTCGCTGCTCGCCCTGCCCGACGGCCGGAGAGCGCTCGCGTGGACCAACCGGGACCGCTTCGACGAGCACGCGCCCGCTCGCGTGCACCTCGCCCTGGAGGGCGCCCCGGCCGCACCCGAGCTCAACGCGCCGCAGGTGACGGTCCGACGGCCGCGGCAGAGTGCCCTACGCCCGGCCCAGACGCTCACGCTTCCGATCCATTGCAGCGCCGCGTGCGATCTCAACGTCTCCCTCGCGGGCTATCACGGGCAGGCGATCCAGGGCTCGCGAACCCGCGCCGGAACCGTCGACGTCGAACTCCCACCGCCGGACCGCGCCATCGCCCCGGTCCGCCCCGGCCCGGTGCGGGTCGCGATCCGCTCGAGCGCCCCGGGCGCGCGGACGGTCACCCGCACGATCGCCACCCCGCGCCTGCGGCGGCTGCCCGCGCTCCCGTTCCCGCGCATCGAGGCGGTCCACGCGCGTCGCCTCGCCGGCGGCCGGGTCGAGGTCCGCTGGCGCATGAGCTCCGACGCCCGCGACACGCTCGTCGCCGTGACCGGCACGCGCAACCGCGCCGAGAGCCGGGACGACGACCCCAAAGTCGATGCCCTGTGGGGCGAGCGCCGCCGCAACTACCGCCTGGTGCTCGAGGATGCCGCCGACAAGCGCTGGGTCCACGTCGAGGTCCTGGCGCTCATCGGCGAGCGCAGGCGCACGGTCACGGTCCGCGTGTAGCCTCGGCCGGGTGTTCGACCACGTCCTCATCGCCGTCTCGGACCTCAAAGCCTCCGAGCGCTTCTACCGCACCGTCCTGAGCGCCCTCGGCGTCGAGCCCATCCACGCGGGCGACCAGATCGTCGAATGGGGCGACTGGGACACGCTTCTCACCGACGGCGAGCACCCGGTCACCCGCGGGCTCCACGTCGGCTTCCGCGCCCGCGACCGCGCCCAGGTCGACGCGTTCTGGCAAGCGGGTATCGACGCGGGCTACCAGGACGACGGCGCGCCCGGGCCGCGCACGCAGTACAGCGACACGTACTACGGCGGCTTCCTGCTCGACCCCGACGGCAACAGCGTCGAGGCGGTCCATCGCGACCACGCATACGCGACGCCCGTCGGCCGCATCGACCACCTGTGGATCCGTGTCCGCGACCCGCAGGCCTCGAAGCGCTTCTACACCACGATCGCCCCGCACGCCGGCCTGCGCGTGACGCACGACGACGCCGGCCGCGTGACACTGGCCGGCGACGACTACAGCTTCTCGCTCGTCCGCGACGGGCGACCGCTCACCGAGCACGTGCACCTCGCCTTCTCCACCCACGAGGACGAGACCGTGCGCGCGTTCCACGGAGCCGCGCTCGCCGCCGGCTACACCGACCACGGCGCACCGGGCGAACGCGCGCACTACCACCCCGGCTACTACGGCGCCTTCGTGCTCGACCCCGACGGGCACAACATCGAGGTCGTCAACCACAACAAGGGTTGAATCGGGGCGCCCGAAGGCGCCCCGATCACTCAACCGTGCGCGCGGATCGTCCCGAAGAGGCCGTTGGACTCGTCGTCCGGCCCCGCGGTGAAGAACAGCGAGTCGGTCGGGCCGTTGTTGGCGGCGCCCATGCCGAACTCGAGCGCCCACAGGCCGTCGATCGCCAGCGGGCGGCCGTCCGCCATGCGCAACTGCCCAGCGGGCAGGAACAGGCGGTGGAACTGGTGGTACGCGGTGATGCGGCCGTCGCCGAAGTTGCCCACGAGCAGGTCGCCGGAGAAGCGGCCGAAGTTCGAAGGCGCCCAGGCCAGCCCCCACGGAGCGTTCAGCCGTCCGTGCTGCGCCACGCGCGCGACGAGGTGCCCGGACGTGTCGAAGGCGTCGACGATGCCGAGGCCCTGGCCGTGTGCCTCGTCGTCGCTGCCCGCCTCTTGCTTGGCGTAGGTCACGTAGATCCGGTCGCCGATCGCCTGGATCCCGAAGGGCGCGAAGTGTCGCGGCAGGAACCGATCCACGAACCCCGGGTGTCGCACCTGCTGCCACGCCGAGTCGAACACGTCGACCGCGCCGTTGTGGAAGTCGGTCGCGTAGATCCTCGGTCCCGACGGCGTGGACGCGATCGCGAGTCCCTTGTAGACCGCGCCCTGCGGCGACCGGTCGACCTCGACGGTCGCGGCGGTCCCGCCGTTCCAGCCGAGGATCGTCCCGCCCTCGGTGTCGAACAGGAACGTCGACGCCTTGCCGGCGACGGGGAAGGCTCCGGCCGTGCCGTTGAACACGGTGCCCGTCGGCGCGCCGGGGACGCTGACCACGAGCGGCAGCGGCGTTCCCACCGCGTTGTACAGCGTCGAGACGTCGGCGCCGTTGTCGGACACCCACCACGGGCTCGTGGGACCGGCGGAGAGGCCCCAGGCGTTGACGAGGTGCGCGTCGGTGTTGTCGGCGACCCCCGGTTGGTTGGACACGAGGTTGTGCTGGTCATAGCCGCCCTTCGACGGCGACGCCGCAGCAGGTGCGGCGGCCACCAGGAATAGGGTTGCCGTGGTGAGCAACAAACGGGCACGTAGGTGCATCGGCTCCTCCTTCGGCCGATCGGAACCGGTCTACAGCCGGTGTTGGACCGGCATACGAACCGCACCGCCGTGCGGTTCGGCCGTTCATGAGTGGCGTCTCATCCGCACGGACGTCACGGCGATCGCCGCCAGCAGGATGACGAAGGGGTCCAAAGGCGCGCGGTAGCGCGGCGTCTCGGCGGCGAGGAAGACGACGCTGAGGTACATCGCCAGTGGCAGGACCCAGACGAACCACGGCACCTGCCGAGCCGCGCGGCGGGTCGCGCCGAACAGCGCGAGCGCCGCGAAGACCCAGAAGCAGACGACGCCCGCGACCGCCCATCCGGGGCCGACGCTGATCGTCGAGGCGGTGTGGCGCGACCACCGCAGCGATGCGAGATCGAGCAGCCGGCGGGTGTTCCAGTACGCGACGGTGACGAGGTAGCCGGGGTGGCGGCGGATGAACTCGCGCCCGGCGTGGCTGAGCCGGCGCTCCATCACGATCTCCGGCGTCGTCGGGAAGTTCGCCACCAGCGGCTTGTACTCGTCCACCCGCCGCAGTGAGCGCCACGACCCCGGATTGACATGGTCGTCGCGCGCCTCGCTGTTGTAGGTGCCGGCCAGCGCCCAGCCGAGCTGCGTGGTGACGGGGACGAAGGCGTGCAGCTCGACCGCGTTGCGGATCGTCCACGGCGCGACGGTCGCCAGCGCCACGGCCACCAACAGGACGGCGGGACCGACCGCCCGCGGCGTCCTCCACACGGCGATGACCAGTGGCACCAGCAGGATCAGCCCGTTCGCGCGCGTCAGCACCGCGAGGCCGGCGAGCAGCCCCGCGAGGGCCGCGAACGCGTAGCGATGCTCCGAGCGGCGCTGGTGGATCGCGGTGACCAGCGCGGCGAGCATCAGCACGACGAACAGCTGCTCGGACATGATCGCCGCCGCCACGAGGATCGACGGCACGTAGAGCGCGGCGAGCGCCATCGCCACCAGCCCCGCCGTGCGCGTCAGCAGCTGGGTGGCGAGCACCCCGATCAGTGCCACCCCGATCACCCCGAGCACCACGCCGAGTGCGCGCGCCACGCGGATCCGCTCGGCATCGGCCGCCTGCTCGACGCCGAAGACGCGGTAGACGCCACCCAGCAGGTACGGGTACCCGGGCGGGCGGAATGCGGTCGGCTTGCCGGTCAGCCGCTTCGAGAACCCGTCGCCGCTCGCGATCGAGCTCGCGTGCATGTCGTAGTCGCGCGCGTCGTCGACGATCGTGTAGCCCGGCGTGGCCGCCACGTAGGCCACCCGACAGCCGAGCGCCGCCAGCAGGACGGCGACGACAGCCACGCCGTACCAGGAGCCGCGCACGCCGACAAGGCTAGGTGCTGGTGGGCTCGCGCAGCGTGCGCCGGTACAGGACGATGAGAAGAGCGACGAGCAGCGCGCTCGCCGCGACGACCGCCGCGATCAGCACCGGACCGCCGTTGTCGTGGGCGCTCTGGTCGGCGAGGATGCCGTTGAGGTCGTTCTTGGCCGGTGGGATGTCCTCCGGCAGCGGGTGCCCGGCGGCGGACGAGAGGCGCCGGACGGCGGCCATCGCCGCGCGGGCCAGCGCGTTGCCGTTCGCTTCCTGCGGCAAGGCGAGGTCCGTGACCTGCGGCTGCCGTCCGCCGATGCCGTAGCGCTCCGGGGTCACGATCAGCACCGGCGCGCGCAGCGGACGCGTCTCGCTCAGCTGCTTGACGATCGTCTGGACGTAGGTCTGCGGGTCCTCGAACGGCTCGGGCTCGCCGCCCGTGTCGTTCTCGTTGGCGAAGAGCGCGACCTTGATCGGATAGCCGCGGGCCGCGGCCGCGTCGAGCACGCCGCGCAGCTGGAGCTCGACCGGTATGTCGGGCGGCGCCGCGTACGACGTCAGCAGCGCGTCCGTCTCGAGGTAGTGCGCCGTCGGGTCGCCGTGGGCGACGGCGCTCGCCGGCGCCGCGAGCAAGCCCGCGAGCGCCACGGCGAGCAGCCGTCGGAGCATTTACCGCCTCAACGCGAGCAGCGCCGCGGCGGACGCCTTGGCGTGACGGAGCGAGCGGCCGGGATCGGCGACCGGGCCGGTGGCCGGGCCGGGCCCGCTGTCGGACTCGATGATGTACAGCCGCTGGTGGCCGCCCAGGTCCTCGAACATGGTCTTGAACCCGGGGCAGTCCGGGTCGGCGTTCGGGTGCGCCTGCCCGGGGCCCGCCCCCAGGTCGCCCTCGCCCGAGATGATCGCGTCGACGAACGACGCCGTGCGGTTGAACGTCTGGTTGTACGGCGCGCCACCGCTCTCCGGCGGGCCGCCCACCCACGTTCCGCGTTGGGCGGTGTTGCGGAACCCGTCCTTGATGTGCCAGCCGAGCACGCGGCGGGCCTCGGTCTGCGCGAGCCCCCACACGCTGATGTCAGGCTGGTGCGTCGTCGCGTTCAGGAAGCGCACGCGCCCCGACCAGTTGTGCAGGATGTCGATCTCCCAGCCGAACAGCTGCGGCGCGGTGTTCTGCATCACGTATTGGATGCGGTGCGTGCCGTCGAGGTCCGGGTGCGCGGGATCGTTGAGGTAGCGGTAGTTGTCCTGCTCCGGGTGGAAGAAGTACTTCACGCCCCGCCCCTGCAGGATCTCGCCGAGCTGGTTGGCGTGGTCGGACCGGCTCTTGAAGCCGAACGTGCGGACGCCGGTGACCGGGTTGACGTAGTCCTCGACCCAACCGGACGACGCCGGGAGCGTCTTGGTCGGATCCGCCGGATCCGGGCTGTTGTTCGGGATCTGCGACAGGTTGCCGGAGAAGCCCATCGTGTCCATCCCGAGCGTGGCCAGGAACGTGTAGAGCGTCTCGCCGGCCGCCGTCAGGTTCCCCGTCGCCGGGTCGAAGTTGCCGAGCCCGAACTGATGCGTCCCGAGCGCCTTCAAGCCCGCCGCGTCGAGGTAGGACCGGATCTCGTCGGCCGTCGGTTGGCGTCCCAGCTCGCGCACGTCCTGCGTGGACTGGAAGAACTCGAAGCCCCTGATGCCGGTCGAGGCGAGGAACTCGAACACCTCCGCGTACCCGCCCGGGAGCGGCACGAGCGGCCCCAGGTCGGTCGGGTCGCGCGGGTAGTTCTTGCCCCCGAGGTAGCCCATCGCCGGGGGGATGCCGAGGCGGTTGCTCGAGGCGATGCTCAGCCGTGCGGTGGCATCGCGCACCGAGAACTGCTGAAGCCCGAGCAGACCCGGCGGAATCGTCGGCCTGCCCCCGTTGCCGGGCACGCCCCAGGTGGCACTGGCACCACCCAGCGAAGCCGCCGCGGCCATGCCGGCGCTGGCACCGATGAATTGGCGCCGGGTCAGTTTCCCGCTCATTCCTCCTCCTCGCCCTCTCCGGCCGAACCCTTCAGATGTCAGAACCCTTCGGCCGCGGCGAGCGTACTGCTCTGCTCGGTCGCGGTCAAAAATCAGTCAACCGGGTGAGACAGGCACCGAATATCGGGTGCCTGGGGCGCCAGCGTCGGACCGCGGCGATCAAGAAGAGCGCCGTCGAGCGCGCGAAGATCAAGGACAACGCCGTCGATGCTTCGAAGGTGCTCGACAACTCGCTGACGGGCGAGGACATCAAGGAGTCCTCGCTCGAGAAGGTCCCGCTCTCGGTGACTGTGACAACGCGACGCACGCCGGTTCCGCCGCCGCGCTGGACAAGATCAACTACCGCAGCGCGTCGGCGACGGCGCCCGCCATGAGCGACAGCACCGCCGCGACCGCCGTGTGCGACGCGAGCCAGCACGTCATCGGCGGTGGCGTCCGCATCGACAATCCCGCCGTGGCGGTCGTCGATGACAGCTACCCCGAAGCCGGCGGCACCGCGTGGACGGCGCACATCGCGACCGGCTCCGGCGGTGGCACCAACTTCACCGTCATCGCGATCTGCACCACGGCCACGGCCATCGGCTGACCCCGGCTGCGGCCGGCCGGGCGAACCCGGCCGGCCGAGCGAGGTCCTACGGCGTCGTGGTCGACAGCGTGAACGTGAGCGTCTTGCTGTAGGCGCCGGTCCGGAGCGGCTCGGACGCGCCGATGTGCTGCTTGAAGCCCACCGTCACCAGGTCGTTGGAGACGGGGGCGGTCCAGGCCGCCTTGGAGAAGGCGACCTGCACCGGCTCGCTCAGGGTGAACGCGCCGTTGGTCAACCGCCCGCCGTCGACCGTGAGGCTCGCGTCGCCCGCGGTCGAGGTGACGTTCGCGGTCGTCGACGCGTCATACGTGCGGTCCACGCCGGGCGTGAACGCCCCGAAGAAAACCGGCCCGCCCACCCCGCCGAGCGTCAGCGCGAGCGTCGCCGGCACGTTCCCGCCGACGGTGCCACCGGCGCCGGCCGAGCTGTACACGGCCGCCTGCCGGTAGGGCGTGAGCACGACCGGTCCGACGAGCCCGTAGTTCTGGGTGACGCCGCGGTTGCGGACCGCGGTGTCGAGCGCGAACAGGCGGTTGTTGAACGTCGTCGCCACGCGGACGGCGATCGTGTTCGCGCCGGCGTGCAGGTACGGCCCGAGGTCGACGACCGGGTCGATCCCGTCGACGCCCACCGCCTTCCCGTTGACGGTCAACGTGAACGTGTCGGTGACCTGGCCGAGGCTCAGCGTCGCGCCGTGGCTCGAGTCCCACGCCGCCGGGAGGGTGACGGTGGTGGTGTAGGTGCCGATGCCGGAGGCGTTGGCGAGCTGCGGGATGTCCGGCCACGCCTTCAGGCCGGTGATGTCGAGCGAGACCGGCACCTTGGTGGTGGCCGTGCCCGCCGAGCCGAGCGTGCCGTACGGGTTCTGCGGCTGCCAGTCCTCGGCGTCGATGTGCCACGTCGCGGCCGTCAGGTCGAGTGCGGCCGGCGCCGCCGGGAGCGTCGACGTGACGGTCTGGTCGTTGTCGAGGGTCGTGGTGTAGGTGCCGGCGTCGCTGTCGCGCACCGCGATCGTCGCCCCGGACTGCGTGGCGCCGTCGGCGGTCGTGCTCTTCACATAGCGGTTCGGGCGATCGAACCCGAAGCGCTGCGGGGCGTCGCTGAGCGCGATGACCGTTGTGGCATCGCGACCGAGCTTGACGCGGACCGTGACCTTGTCGCCGGTGCGCGTGTACTGGGCGATCGGCGTGACCCTGCCCGTGAACGTGTCGAGCGTGTACGGGGTGCCGTCGCCCTCGAGCGTCACCTGCGTGTCGACGGCGGCGCCGGTCGCCATGCAGGGGTTGATGCCGACCGTGCCGGTGAAGCGGCACGCCGACGGCTCCTCGTAGACGTTGGACGGGTTGTTGCCGAAGCCGTTGGCGCCGTTGTTGCCGGGGTAGGCGTCGACGCCCACGTTCCACAGCCAGTAGTAGTTCGTGTTCGTCACGGGGTCGTAACGGCGCTGGTTGAGAAGCGATGTCGGCGCGGCCGGCTTGGCCGCCGGCTCGATGCCGAGCGACGCCAGCTTCGCCGGCACGTCGGCCTCGCTCGCCACCTGTGACACCGACGGCAGCGCGAGGATCTGCGCGACCAGCGCGCTCAGCGTGGTGTCGTCGGAGGCCGGCATCCCGGCCGTGCCCGTGGGCGAGCCGACGAAGATCACCGGGAGCCCGGCCTGCGCGTAGCCGAGGATCTTGCGCGCGGCGGCCAGCGTCAGGCCCCCGCGGGCGGTGTTGGTCGACGGGTACAGGAACTGGTCGAAGATCAACGCCTTGAACGCCGGCCCGTCCTCCGCCAGGCGCTTGTTGGTCACCACCGCGTTGGGCAGGTTGAACAGGGGCTCGTCGAGGTAGTCCGACGAGTACCCGGCGCGCTGCAGGCCGGGGTCGTTCCAGTGGCGGGTGTTCGGGTCGGCGATCTGGAAGGCGGCGGGCGCGGAGTAGTTGCGCTGGTAGACGGCGACGTCGGTCTTGGCCGCGCCCTGCGTGAGCACCATGTGGTTGCGGGCGAAGTAGTCGTTGGTGGCGACCTGGTCGCCCCAATACGGCTCCGACCGGTTCCACGCGTTCGAGAACGACACCTTGTTGACGTTGAACCCGAGGCCCGGCCACGAGGACGCGGGCGAGTCGATGTAGGGACGCACGTGGTAGACGGGCCGGTTGACACCGCCGGCGAACTCGTGGTTCATCCGGATGATCGCGTCCTGCACGGTCTGCACGTAGCTCTCGTTGAGGTCCGCGCAGCACTCGGTCGAGTACCAGGTGTTGCCCGTCATGTGGTTGGCCGAGCCCATCGGCCGGTAGATGTCAGTCTGGTCGGAGCCGGTCAGCGACTCGTACTCCGAGCGGTCGAGCACCGCGGAGGTCTGCAGCTGGTCGCCGATCGAGGTCGCGGGACCGTCCTCCTGCTGCAGGCGCAGCTTCATGTTGTAGGTCCGCGCCCAGTTCTGGAACGGCACGAGGCGGTTCTCGGTGTAGAGGTCTGAGCGGACGCGGTTGAAGTCCGAGCGGATGCGGTCCGCGCTGCCATCGCCGAAGCTGAAGAACGGCCCGGTGCCGGTCTTCATCGTCGACGCGTACAGCGCCGGGAGGAGCGGCAGGATGTCGTAGCCCGCGCGCGCCTGGAACTCCGCGCGCATGTTCGAGCTCCACAGCTCCTCGGGCGCGCCCCACGGGTCGCTCGCGTGGGAGTCGACGAAGAAGTCGCCCTTGTTGGCCTTCACCAACGGTCCGAGCGGGCCGGAGAAGTACGCGTCGTACGCGTCGGTGAGCTCCTTGGTGCCCTGCGGGCTGAGCGGCTCGGGTGTCGTGCCGAACCCGATCGCGCGGCTCGCGATCACGACCCACTGGCCGCCGGCGGGCGCGGTCCAGTTCAGCGTGCCCGCGGTCGAGGCGCCCTGGTAGCCGCTCGTGTTCGTCCCTGTGAGCGTCGATGTCAGGTCGATGCCCGACGCGCGGTCGAGGTCGGTGACACCGGTCGCCGGGCACGGCGTGGCCGTGCACCGGAAGGCCTGAACGGCGACGATCGTCCCGGTCGCCGTGCCGGTGACCGGGCCGCTGAACGAGGCGCCGCCGTCCACCGTGGTCTTGGACGCCTCGAGCGTCCGGCGGGCGTACGGGTCGGTGCTCGCGTACGTCGTGCCGGGAAGCGCGCCGGCGACCTTCAGGCTGATGGTGATCCCGAGCGGGGTCGCCTTGTTGTAGATCGCGACCAGCTGGTCGGTCGTCGGCACGCCGCCCTGGCCGATCTCGAGCCCGGCGACGTTGTGGTCATACGCGTCCTGGATGTCGTCCTGGAGCCCGGCGATCGTCGCGCTCGCGGGCGGGAAGTTCCAGCGCGCCCACGGCATGTCGTTCTGCGGGGGATCGGCGAACGTGGCCGCGTTGAGCGGCGTGACCGGGTTCAGGGCCGCGAACGTGGCGGTCGACGGGGGCACCCCGCCGGGCGCCGCGAGGGCCGGCGTGGCCGCCCCTGCCGCGAGGACGCACAGGGCGACTCCTCGTTTCCAATGGTGCAAGGTTCTCTCCTCCGACGGTGATGTAGGTCTTCTCGACCACAAGCGACCACACAAGACCATTCGGAGCGCGGCGTTCGCTACGGAGCCGACCCTCGACTTTCACTCGCTCGCATGTGGGTCCTCGCCGCTTCGTACGTGGGTCAACCCGGCGCGCGACGTGACCCCGAGCTTGCGGTAGACCTGCGTCAGGTAGCGCTCGACCGACTTGACGCTGATCAAGAGCTCGGCCGCGATCTCCCGGTTGCTCTTCCCCGTCGCGGCGATCTGCGCGACGGACCGCTCCTGCGGTGTCAGCCGCGAGCGGTCGACGTCGGGCCCGCGCTTGGCCGGCGTCAGGCCGCAGGCGCTGAGCTCGCGCTCGCACGGTCCCAGCTCCCTGAGCGCGCCGAGGGCGGCGAAGGTGTCACGGGCTCGGGCGAGCCGATCCGCCGCCACGCGCCGCCGCCGCGCCCGGCGCAGGGCGCGACCGTGCCCGAAGTCGATCAGCGCCCGCTCGTAGGGGGCATCGGCGGCGACGAGGTCGCCGGCGCGGGCGAAGGCGGTGAGCGCCGCGTCGTGGTCGTCGCGCAGGAGCTCGAGCTCGCCGCGCACGCGGGCGAGGCGGGCGCGTGTGGCATCGTCGCGCCCTCGCGCCTGTTGGTCGTCCAGGAACTCGTCCGCCTCCGGCCGCCCGAGGCGGACGAGCGCCTCCCCATAGAGGTGCGCCCAGGGGTAGTGGAATGGGGCGTCGAGCGCGGCGAGCGGCGCCAGTATCCGCAGCACGGCGGCGTGATCGCCGCGGGCGGCGGCGAGCGTCGCGAGGCCGACATCGCGCTCGGCGACGTGCGCCTCGAAGACCGCGGGCAGGGCCTCGAGCTCCAGCCGCAGTCGTTCGCAGGTCTCGTGGTCGCCGCGCGCGGCGGGGACGAGCGCCGCCGCCGCCCCCGCGATCGCCTGCGCCGAGACGTCGTCGGACTCGAGCGCGTACGCCTGTGCGCGGTGGGCCAACGTGACCGCGTCGTCCCACTCCCCCAGGGCGAACCGCGCCTGCGCGTGCTTGGCCAGCAACCGCCCGGCCACGATCAGCGACCCGGAAGGCAGGACGCTCGCCTCCTCACGCGCCAGGTCGGCCGCGGCCTCGCCCGCGCGGCCGTCCGCGAGCAGGAGCGTCCCGCGGATCGCGCCGCTCCCCCGGCCGAACCGCGTTCGCTGCTCGTCGAGGACCGCGTACGCCTCCTCGGAGCGGCCGAGCCAGTGCAGGCCGGTCGCCAGCCAGGCCGCCGTGGGCGCGATCACGGGGTCGTCGAGCGTGGTCAGCGAGCGAGCTTCGAGCGCCCACTCGACGGCCTCGTCCGCGCGCAGCCGGAGCACGCCGAGGAACGCGAGCCGCTCGGCCACGCGCGCGTCCTCACCGCCGGCCACCCACGCCCGCCGCAGCCGCTCCTCGGCCTCCGCGCGTTGGCCGGTGCCGATCGCCACGTACGCGAGCACGGCGTCCAAGCGCGGGCTGGGCTCGAACGCGCGGGCGACACTCGCGAGCCGCCGCGCGCGGGGGCTGTCGCCGGCGAACATCGCCGCCTCGGTGGCGGCGAGGTGCCGCTCCTCGCGCCCTGCACGGTCGGGGCTGACCTCGCCGGCGAGCTCGAACGCCCACGCCGCCGTCGACCACCGCTGGCGCTCGCTGCTGTGCGCCGCGAAGGCCGCCAGCTCGCGTGCGAGGTCGGCGTCCGGGACCGCGGCGGCGGCGAACCGGTGGTTGAGCGCCGTGGCGGTGTCCTCCGTGAGGGCGGCGGCGCGCAGGTGCAGTGCGGCGCGCCGCGAGGGGTTCATCCCGCGATAGATCGCCGATTGCACGAGCGGGTGGACGAAGCGCAGCTCGAGTCCCGTTCCCTCGACGAGCGACCCCAACGCGTCCACCGCCGCGTGCGGCTCGTCCACCTCGCCGACCTGCGCGGCGACGGCGAGCGAGCTGCGCACGCCGAGCACCGACGCCGCCTCGGCGAGTGCGATCGCGATGTCAGGCAGGGCGCGGAGCCTTCGCAGGACCAGCTCCGCGTACGTGCGCGGCGCGGGGAGCGGGCCCGGCGCCGACTCCCACAACCCGGCCGGGACCTCTGCCAGCAGCTCGCGCGCATAGAGCGGGTTGCCGCCACTGTGCTCGTGCAGCCGGCGGACGGCGGCGGACGAGAGCGTGACCCCGTGGGAGTCCGCCAGCCGCTGCAGTTCAGGCAGCGCGAGCGGTTCGAGCCTGATGTGGCGCACCGTGTTGTCGCCGGTCAGCTTGCGCAGCCCCTCGGGCAGGCTTCCCGAGCCTTCGCGGACGACGACGAACAGCAGCAGGCAGTCGCTCACCAGCCGCCGGATGGCGAACAGCAGCGCGCGCATCGAGGCGCCGTCGGCCCACTGCGCGTCGTCGATCACGACGATGCCGGTCCCGCCCGCCTGCAGCTCCCCGAGCGCGTCGAGCAGCCGCGTGCCGGCGTGCACGTGCCCACTCTCCTCGAGGGTCAACCCACCCGCCCCGGAGCGCCGCAGCAGCTGGTCGAGCATCGCCAGCTCGATGTCGGACTCCGACTCCTCCCCACTCGCGTGCAGGATGCGGGCGTCGCCGACCGTCGCGACGAACCGCTCGACGAGCGCCGTCTTACCGACGCCCGCCGGGCCCTCGAGCAGGATTACGCGCGGACGACCGGCCCGCGCGGCGTCGAGCTCGACGGCGAACGCGTCGAGCTCATCGGCCCGTCCGACGAACGCCGGGATCGATCGCATCCGCACATTCTGATCAGTCGACCTTGAAGGTCCACGACCCCTTCTGGTGGTGGCCGTCGTCCGCCAGCGCCCGCCAGTTCACCGTGTAGCTGCCCTTGCTCAGCGGCCGCTTGGGAATGCCCTGGACGATCGCGTGGTTGGACGGCTTCAGGCCCGTGCTCTTGAGCGCGACGGTACTGCCGCCCTTGGTGATCGAGAGCTTGCCGGTGATCACCGCCTCGCTGAAGGTGATGTGCACCTCGCTGACGGAGTGGTGCACCGTCGACCCGTTGCGCGGGGTCCGGCTCTTGACCTCGGCGTGGGCCCACGCCAGGGCGCTGGGAAGGGCGATGACCGCGACGGCGGTCGCGGCGATCAGGCGGTTGCGCATGTGTGACTCCTCGGGGACGCTCGTGACGGGGCGGCGCGTGGCGCCGCGGGCAGGGTCGGTCAGACGATCACGAGCGACCGCGGCGGGCCGCGAAGCGATCGCGGTGCCCGATCGAGCAGCGAGACGAGCGGCACCCGCCGGTCCCGCGCCCATCGACGCGCCGGCCTGCGACGCCTCGGCGCCGCGAGTCGCCGGCTGCGCGCCTCGAGGATCCGCTCCTCGCCGAGGAAGTGCCCGCGCACCAGCAGGGCCAGCATCGCGAGCAACGGGAGCGCAAAGAGCACAGCCTCCATCGCCGGGCAGCTAACTGCATGGACGCCCACATGAGCAAACCCCGCATGCCCCGGCGCGCGCCTCACAGTTTGCCTCCTGGCTGGTCCGATCCGGCCGACACGCGGCGAGGGGCCTAAGCTCCAGGTGATGAGCATCCAAACTGAGACCGCGATCCTCGCGGGCGGCTGCTTCTGGGGCGTCGAGGAGCTGCTGCGCCACCGCGACGGCGTCATCTCCACGCGGGTCGGCTACACCGGCGGGGAGAACGAGAACCCGACCTACCGCAACCACCCGGGGCACGCCGAGGCGGTCGAGATCGTCTTCGACCCGGAGCGGATCTCGTACCGCGACATCCTCGAGTTCTTCTTCCAGATCCACGACCCGACGACCAAGGACCGCCAGGGCAACGACATCGGGTCCAGCTACCGGTCCGAGATCTTCTACACGACCGACGAGCAGCGTCAGGTCGCCGAGGACACGATCGCCGACGTCGACGCCTCAGGCCTGTGGCCCGGCAAGGTCGTCACCGAGATCAGCGAGGCGGTCCCGTTCTGGGAGGCCGAGCCGGAGCATCAGGACTACCTCCAGCGCTACCCGAACGGCTACACCTGCCACTTCCCGCGACCCGGATGGAAGCTGCCGCACCGCCAGGCGACGGCGTGACCTACTTGCGGAGGCGGCGGACCGTGAGGGCGTAGGGGGCGTCGAGCCGGTCGGCGTCGAAGCGGGGGGCGTAGACCGCGACGTAGCCGACCGTCTTGCGGGAGCCGCGGTTCTCGACGACCACGCGCTCGCGCTTGCCCACGCCGCGCGTCGACACGGACACGAGGCCCTTGCGCTTGTAGATCGAGCTGGCGCGTGAGCCGTAGAAGGCGAGGTCGGGGTCGGCGTCGCGGGCGGTGCGCACGACGATCTCGACACGACCGTGGCCGGCGAGCTCGACGCGATAGACGTCCGCCGGGTCCTTCCACGCGTCGACCGAGGCACTCAGGCTCTTGGTCCTGCTGAACGTGCGGAAGATGTAGGGGTCGGCACGGTCGAAGCGGGTTCCGTCCACCCATTCGACGTCGTCGTTGACCTCCTGGGTGTCGCTGTACGGCTCCTCCGCGGTCAGCGCCGCGGGAAGGTTCAGCAGCCCGTAGCCGGAATCGGCGTCCCAGCCCTTGACGTCGATGTCGGTCGCGTTCCAGCGCAGGAGGTCGGCGAGCTGGCCGCCGTCCAGGCCCGGGCGGGCGGCGAGGAGCCAGGCGGCGGCTCCGGCGACGGCCGGCGAGGCGAAGCTGGTGCCGTCGAGGCGTTGGTAGCCGTCCGGGACGCCGTCGGTGTCGAACGCGGGCGGGACGGCGGTGAGCACGGACTCGCCCGGCGCGGCGATGTCGACCGCGCCGTTGGCGGTGGAGAAGCTGCTGCTGGCGCCCGAGGGGCCCATGCTCGCCACCGAGAGCACGTGCGGGAAGGCGGCGGGGAACATCACCGGGTTGGCCGTGCCGTCGGAAGTGACGGTCTCGTAGTCGTTGCCCGCCGCGGCGACCGGCAGCACGCCCCGTGAGGCGGCGTAGGCCAACTCGACGAACATCGCGTAGCTCGGGGACGGCCCGCCGAAGCTGAGGTTGAGCACCTTCGCGCCCGCGTCGACGGCGGTGGCGATCGCCCGCGCGAGCGTCGCCGAGTCCAGCGAGGTGCCGATCGCGAGCACCGGCGCTCCGGGATACACGCCGACCATGCCGACGCCGTTCGCGCGCCCGGCGACCACCGAGGTCACCGCGGTCCCGTGGACGTCGGTGACGGTCGGGTCGCCCATCACCCGCACGCCGGCGAGGTCCGGGTGCGTGACGTCGACCGCCGAGTCGATCACCGCGGTGAGCGGCGCCTGCTCCACCGGCGGCGGCGTGAGCCCGGCCGGGATCAGGAACGCCCGCCAATCCGTCGCGGTGAACTCGTCCACCGGCGCGGGCGGGGTCTGCTGGACCTTGAACTCGCGATTCGGTTCCGAGAACCGGTAGAGCCCCGCGGCGCGGAGGGCGTCGGCGAACGCGCGCGCGTTCTCCCGCGCCACCACGAACGTGCCCCGATCCGACACGACCCCCGCGCCGAAGCGCCGGGCCAGCGCCCGCGCCTCGGGCGTCGGACGCGCGCCGACAAGCCATTTGCGCGGCTCGGCGGCGGCCGCGTGAGCAGCGCCCGACGGTAGCGCCGACGGCGCCGTGGTCCCGCGTGCGGGGCCTCGCGCGTCCGCTGCCGGAGCGCAGAACAGCGCGCCGGCGAGCGCGGCAACACACAGAGAAAGCGATGATCGGCGAGTGCCCATTGAGACAGCGCAGTCAACCGCGCACGCATTCCTGACACAACGGCACATCCGTCTAGTCGGGGTTGTGCTAATGGGACGGCGCGGCCACCGCGCGGGCGCTCTCGCCCCCCAGCGCCACCGCCGCCCGCGCGGTGGCGAGGTGGTAGAGGACGAGCAGCTGGACGAGCGCGAGCGACTCCGACCGGTGCAGCTGCGTGCCGATCGTGAACTCGCCGAGGCGGTCGGAGCGCAGGTGGCTGGCGAAGTGCATCCGGTCCCAGATCGCCTCCTCGATCGTCGCCGCGTACGCGGGGTCGATTCCACCGGACACGACCAGGATGCGCTCATTGTCGCCCTCGACCAGGCGCAGGCCTTCGCGCGACCCGTCGACGTAGCCCGCGAGCTCGGGGTGCGCGAGCCCGTCGCGTAGCGTGAGCTGGGCGTCGAGGTGGCCCGGGTCCGAACGCTCGCCGGGCATGAAGGAGACGACGATGTCCGCGTACCGCTGCTGCGGGCGGATGAAGCCCGCGGAGTCGGCCTCGCGGCGGTCGAGCTCCTCGAGCACCTGATCGGTCGTGTACCCGCGGCGGGAGCAATCGCGGTCGACCTTCCACTGGCGGCGCAGGTCCTCCGGCGGGGCGAGGAAGACGCGGACGTCGAAGCACTCGCGCAGCGCGCGGGTGTGGTAGCCGAGCAGCCCTTCGACGATCGTGAAGCGCCGCGGCGTGACGTAGACCGGCGGGGCGAACGTCCCGTCCTGGTGCCGGTAGACGGGCTTGAGGATCGAACGCCCCGCGCGCACCGCCTGGAAGTCGGCCTCCATGATGTCGACGTAGTTGCACTCGGGATCGAGCGGCGTGATCCCGCGCTCGGCGCGCTGCTTGCGGTCGTAGCGGTGGTAGTCGTCGGCGGCGATGTGCGTCACGTGCTCCTCGCCGAGCAACCGCACGAGGCCGCGGGTGATCGTCGTCTTGCCCGCCGCGGAGTCCCCCACGACGCCGAGCAGGATCGGTCGCCCGATCATGGCGCGAAGTCCTCGGCGGCGAGGGTCATCAGGTCCTCCCGGGTCGGGTCGACGAGGTCCACCACGCGCGCGGCATGGCGCAGGCGCGCGCGGTCGACCGCGTTGCGGACGGCGCGCGCGTTGGCGGAGCGGTCGAGCTCGAGGCCGTCGAGCGCGCCCTCGCCGAGCTCGTAGTCGCGCTCGGCGACCATCCGGCGCGCGATCTCGAGCAGGTCGTCCTCGCTGTAGTCCGGGAACTCGACGTGATGGGCGACGCGCGAGCGCATGCCCGGGTTGGACGCGAAGAACTGCTCCATCCGCTCACGGTACCCGGCCAGGATCACGACGAGGCGATCGCGGTCGTTCTCCATCGCCTGCAGGAGGATCTCGATCGCCTCCTGGCCGTAGTCGCGCTCGTTCTCCGGCCGGTGCAGGTAGTACGCCTCGTCGATGAAGAGCACGCCGCCCGCGGCCCGGTCGAGCACGGCTCGCGTCTTGGGCGCGGTGTGCCCGACCCACTGGCCGACGAGGTCGTCACGGGTCACGCTCACCACCCGCGGGTTCTCGACGTACCCGAGCCGGAACAGGATCGCCGCCATCCGTAACGCGACCGTCGTCTTGCCGGTGCCCGGGTTGCCGATGAAGCACATGTGCAGCGTCGGGCGGGTGGCGGCCAGCCCAGCCTGGGCGCGCATCCGGTCGACGGTCAGCAGCGCGGTGATCTCGCGGACGCGGGTCTTGACCGGTGCCAGTGCGACGAGGCCGTCCAGCTCGTCGGGAGCCATCACCGCCGTCATGCTCTGTGCAACGTGTATCGGATGCGGCGATCGGCCCCCTCCGTGCGCTCCAGGCGGAAGCCCGGCTCGACCGCGGGCCGCTGCACGATGAAGGAGAGCGCGGTCGTCTGGCGCCCGAGCGAGCGGTCGTAACACACCACCTTCACGTAGTCGCCGGGGAACGCGGCGCGGGCATCGGTCACGGCCTGCATCGCCACCGCCGCCTCGCTCTCGCGCAGCTCGAACAGCGGCTCGCCCCAGATCTCCCAGAGGGAGTTGCGCGGGTGCGGGTCGTCGGTGTGCTCGACCAGGATCGACCAGCCGTTGCGCAGCGCGTAGCGCAGCTGGGCGGCGATCTGCTCGTCGGTGAAGTCCTCGAGGAAGGAGAACGCTCCTTGTGTGATCCGCATGGTCAGGCCGGGGTCGGGGTGACGACGAGGTCGGGCGTGTCGGTGGACGCGTAATCGAACACCACGTCCTTCCAGACGTCCAGCGCGGCCGCGAGCGGCGCGCATGTGCGTGCGGCGCGGGCGAGCACGTCCGGGCCTTCGCGCAGGACGTCGCGGCCTTCGTTGCGCGCCTGGATCATCGCCTCGACGGCGACGCGGTTGGCGGTCGCGCCCGCGGCGATGCCCATCGGGTGCCCGATCGTCCCGCCGCCGAACTGCAGGACGCAGTCCTCGCCGAGGTGATCGAGCAGCTGCGGCATCTGCCCGGCGTGGATGCCGCCGGACGCGACCGGCATCACGCCCGGCAGCGACGCCCAGTCCTGGTCGAAGTACAGGCCCGTCTGCGGGTCGGCCTCG
This sequence comes from Solirubrobacter soli DSM 22325, assembly GCF_000423665.1. Classification (GTDB taxonomy): domain Bacteria; phylum Actinomycetota; class Thermoleophilia; order Solirubrobacterales; family Solirubrobacteraceae; genus Solirubrobacter; species Solirubrobacter soli. The sequence goes on from NZ_AUIK01000021.1 coordinate 234,306, forward strand.
TTGCGCCGCTCGCGGCAGACGTCGTAGTAGCCGCGCACGAGCCCCGGGTCCCCCTCGAGCTTGCCGACGACGGTGCCGGCGTGGATGTGATCGACGCCGATCAGCCGGCACCACTTGGCGATCACGCGGAAGGACACGCCGTGGGACTTCTGGCGCGTGTAGGTGCTGTGGCCCGCGCGGTGCAGGTGCAGGATCATCCCGTTCGCGCGGCACCAGCGGGCGAGCGATGTCAGCGCCGTGTAGCCGACCGTCAGGTCGACCATGATGATCACGCTGCCGATGTCACGCGCGAACTCCGCCCGCTCGTACATCTCCTCCATCGACGCGGCCGTCACGTTCATGTAGTGGCCCTTGACCTCGCCGGTGGCGGCGGAGGCGCGCATGACGCCCTCCATCGCGAACAGGTAGCGGTCGCGCCAGCGCATGAACGGCTGGGAGTTGATGTTCTCGTCGTCCTTGGTGAAGTCCAGGCCGCCGCGCAGCGCCTCGTAGACGACGCGGCTGTAGTTCTTGGCGCTCAGCCCCAGCTTGGGCTTGGTCGTCGCGCCCAGCAGCGGGCGGCCGAACTTGTCCAGGTACTCGCGCTCCTGGACGATGCCGTGCGCCGGTCCCTGGAAGGTCTTGACGTAGTGCGGCGGGATCCGCATGTCCTCCAGCCGCAGCGCCTTGAGCGCCTTGAACCCGAAGACGTTGCCGATGATCGAGCTCGAGAGGTTCGCGATCGAGCCCTCCTCGAAGAGGTCGAGGTCGTAGGCGATGTGGGCGATGTAGGTGCCCGGCTGCCCGGGCACCTCGTCGACCCGGTACGCCTTGGCCTGGTAGTGCTCGTAGGCGGTCAGCCGGTCGGTCCAGACGACGGTCCAGGTGGCGGTGGAGGACTCCCCGGCGACGGCGGCCGCAGCCTCGATCGCATCGACACCCTCCTGGGGCGTGATGCGGAACGCGGCCAGCACGTCCGTGTCCTTCGGTCGGTAGTCCCCGTCCCAGTAGCCCATCCGCGCGTACGGGGTGACGCCGGCGGTCCAGCGGTCTTCGTTCATGGCGGCAAGCTATGGCGTCACTCAGAACCGATCAACGAGACTTAGGCGATCATCATTTGCCTTTTGTCTATGAGTTCCGGCACGACGGTCGTGATCGACTCCCGCGCGCACACGTCGAGGTCGCTCGCGAGACCCGCCGCCACGAGCGCGCGGCCGCCCGCGGACTCGGCGAGGACGGTGCGCGCGTCTCTGCCCGCCACGGCCTGGGCGACGCGGGCGGCATCGGTCCCGAGGCCGAGCCGCGCGGCGATCCTCCCCGCCACGTACACGTCGTCCAGACCGAGCCGGCCGTCCGTGCCCGAGCAGAGGATCTGCGTGTCGCCGTCGAGGCGCTCCACGACCGCGTCGAGGTTGAGCAGGCAGGCGACGAGGACGCGCGGTGACAGCTCGGCGGCCAGTGCCAGCGCGGGCACGCCGTTGGTGGTCGTCAGGACGAGCTCCTCCCCCTGCGGCGGCGATGTCTCACCCGGCGAGTTCCCCAGCGCGAAGCCGTGCGGGCGCCGGCAGCCGCGTTCCCCCGCGAGCACGCGGCCGGGCGCGGCGAAGGAACGGGCGGTGTCGAGGTCCGGCACGCAGCGCACGCGGGCGTAGCCGGCGTGCAGGGCGGAGACGATCGTCGACGTGGCCCGCAGGACGTCGATGACGACGGTCGTGGGCGCGGGCCGCGCGGTCTCTGGCGTCAGGGCCACATCAACCATTATCATTGGGTCGTGTCGATCACTTTGACTCAGCTCCATAGCTTCTTGGCAGTGGTGCGGACGGGGTCGGTGACGGCCGCGGCCGATGAGCTCGTGGTGACGCAGCCGTCCGTGTCGGCGGCGGTCACCGCGCTCGCGCGCGAGCTCGGGACGCCGCTGCTGGATCGCGAGGGACGCGGCGTCCGGCCGACGCCGGCAGGACTGGCGTTCGCCGCGTACGCCGCCGACGTCGTCGGGCTGCTCGAGAGCGGCCGGCGCGCGGCCGGCGAGGCCGCCGGGGTTGCGGCGCGCACGCTGCGGATCGGAGCCGTCACGACCGCGGCGGAGTCGTTCGTCCCCGCGCTCATGCACGCGTTCGCCCAGGCGCGGCCTGACATCGAGCTGGCGTTGAACGTCGGCAATCGCGGCCAGGTGATCGATCGGCTGCTGGCGCACGAGATCGACCTCGCGTTCGGCGGTCGCCCGCCCGAGACCGACCGCGTGACCGCGCGCGCCGTGCGCCCGAACCCGCTCGTGCTGATCTGCGCCGCCGACGACCCGCTGGCCGGCGCCGCGGTCGCTCCACGGGCCTTGGTGGGCCGCAGCTGGCTGCTGCGCGAGCCCGGCTCCGGCACACGCGCGCTCAACGAGGAGTACCTGGCCGCGCAGGCGATCGACGTCGCACCGCTCACCGTCGGCTCCAACGGCGCGATCAAGGCCGCGGCGCGCGCCGGGCTCGGGGTGTCGCTCGTGTCCCAGGACGCGGTGACGACCGAGCTCGAGAACGGGCTGCTCGCCACGATCGCGGTCGACCCGGCGCCCGCTCCCCGCGACTGGCACGTGATGCGGCCGCGGGTCGGCCCGGTCCGGCCGGTGGTGACGGAGTTCCTGGACTTCGTCCGGGCGCATCGATGACACAACCCGGGTCGAGGTGGATGAGCAGGTCGCCGATCAGCAGCCAGGCGTCGTCGGGGTTGTCGTCGATCACGCCCGCCCCGCCTGCCCGAACTGCACCATCCGCTCGGCGACGACCTCGCGCATGCCCTGGCGGGCGGCGCGGGTGACGTGGCGTGGGTCCCATTCCGCGGGGGCGCTCGCCGGCGCCTCTCGCACCGCGGCCGTGATCGCCGGCCGCCCGTCGGTGTCGACGTTGATCTTGCGCACCCCGTGCGCGAGCCCGCGCTGGATCTGGTCGACCGGGACGCCGTAGGCGGCGCCGATCGCACCGCCGGCGGCGTTGATCCGCGCGACCGGCGCGTGCGGGACGCTGGAGGACCCGTGCATCACGAGCATCTCGCGCATCGGGACGAGCGGCATCAGACCTCCTTGGTGCGGATGACGATCTCGTCGCCGGGCCGCGCCAGCAACGGTCCGCCTGTGACGGCGGCCGCGGCGAACAGCGCAGGCCCGGCGACGATCTCATCCGCGGTCAGCACGCCGGTTCGGATGCCGGCGGCACGCACCCGCTGCGCTTCATCCGGGCGCTGCGGGTCGACGCGGCCTTGGAAGTCCCCTCCGAGCGCCTTCACGGCGCACGCGGCGATCACGCCCTCGGGCGTCCCGCCGGTGCCGACCAGCAGGTCGACCCGCGAGTCGGGCGTGGCGGCGAGCACCGCGGCGCCGACGTCGCCGGCCGCGATCGTGGTGACCTCGGCCCCGGCGGCGCGCAGACGCGCGATCAACTCGGCGTGGCGCGGCTTGTCGAGCACGACGGCGCGGAGCCGTCGCCGCTGGAGCGCCTTCGCCAGCGCGGCCAGGTTGGTCTCGAGCGGCTCACGCAGGTCGACGACACCCTTGACGGAGACGACCAGCTTCTCCATGTAGTGCGCGGGTCCGGGGTTCCAGAGCGCGCCGTGGGCGGCGAACGCGATCGTGGTCATCGCCCCCGGCTCGTCGTCGGCGCACAGGCTCGTCCCCTCCAGCGGGTCGACGGCGATGTCGAACGCCGGCGCGGGGCTCGCTCCGAGGCGCTCGCCGTTGAACAGCATCGGCGCCGCGTCCTTCTCCCCCTCCCCGATCACGACGGTGCCGGTCCCCGGCGTGCGCGCGAGCGCGGCCCGCATCGCGTCCGTGGCCGCGGCGTCCGCGGCATGGGCGTCGCCGCTTCCGACGTGGGCGCGGCAGGCGTGCGCGGCGGCGCGGACGCACTCGCGGGCGGTCGGGTCCAGAGCGGCGAGCATGAGCACGGCAGCGTGCCGTGCGGGCGATGAACGATCCAGCGGACTTTCCCTTCGGTTCAGTGAACGTCGACTATGGGTGTGAAAGGCCATCGGCTCCCGCTCTCGCGGCGGCTCCAAGGGAGACCGACAGTTACAGATCGTGGTACTCCGCTCTCGGCTGCCGTGATCGGCCTGAGGATCGGCGGTCTGCACTCCGAGGGGGGGTGGGCGACATGGAGGTCCGCACAGGACCCTCACGTCGCCCACCCCCACCAACGTGGCGAGGCGCCGCGCAGGACGGCGGCACGACCGACTCCGGCCGGGGCGCAGCCGCGACCCCCTCCCTCAGTGCTTGCCTTTCCCAGCGCACGACGAACCAACAAACGCTCACTCCAACAAGAGCCGATTTCACCTGTATTTCATCGCGCTCACACACCCGAACGGTGTGTAGGAGCGACGCGCCGGCGTTTCCGACGAACGGTGGATGATCGCGTCGCCATGTCTCACTTACGCTCGGCGTACACGGGTCCAATTGAGGGAGGGTGTATGCGGAGTGGACGCAGCGCGTTGGCGCTCGCGGCGACGGCGCTCGGCCTGGTCGCCGCGGCCGCGCCGGCGGCGCATGCCCAGGCGGTCGGGAGTGCCACGGTCGTACCGGTGCAGGTGACCGGCCCGCCGTCTGAGCGGTTGAACCTGGTGATCCTCGGCGACGGCTACACCGCGGGCGAGATGCAGAAGTTCCGCGACCAGGTGGACAAGCACTTGAACATCCAGTGGAGCATCGAGCCGTATCGCTCCTACCGCGACTACTTCAACGTGTACCGCATCGAGGTCGTGTCCGGCGTGTCCGGCATCTCCTGCGACCCCGACGACGGCAACGTCCGGCGCGACACGCCGCTGCACCTGCAGTACGCGGGCACGTGCCCGGCGGCGTTCGACGCGCGTGGCATCACGTTCGGGACCGGCGGCTCGGCCGCGCTGAATCAGTACGTCGCGATGATCCCCGGCGTCACCACCGCCAACCGGCAGACGCTGACGCTGGCCAACACGAACACCTACGGTGGCATCGGCGGCGGCGACGCCACGACCTCGGGCGGCAGTCCCCAGGGCCCGCTGATCAGCCCGCATGAGCTCGGGCACTCGCTCGGCGGCCTGCAGGACGAGTACCCGTACTCGGCCCGCAACGTCCCCGGCGGGCGCTACACCGGCGGCGAGCCGTCCTCGATCCACCACACGATCGCCACCGTGCAGCAGATGCTCGACGGCCACCTGAAGTGGTGGCGCTGGCTCGGCGAGGACTCGGAGTCCGGCGGGAAGATCGACCGCTTCGAGAGCGGCAACCTGTTCTCGTCGAACATCTGGCGCCCGAGCCAGCACTCGATCATGCGCTGGCTGGGCAACCACTACGACCAGGTCGGGCGCGAGCGGATGACGCAGCGCATCTCGGGTCGCCGGGCGTCGAACGCGATGTCGGTGATCTCGACGCCGCAGGGCAACGTCGGGCCGACCGACGTCGTGTGGCTGGAGACCGGCCACCCCGGCTTCCAGCAGCTCGACACCGTCTGGAAGCGCAACGGCACGGAGATCCCGAACACGGCCGACAGCCGCAACCTCGAGCTCTCGAAGGTGACCGGGCTGACCGCGGGCGACACGATCACGGCGACCGTCGTCGACCCGACCGCGTTCGTCCGCGACCCCGCGGTCCGCGACTCGACCTCGATGACACAGACGCGGACCTGGACTGTGGGCTCGACGCCGACCGCGCCCGGCACGCCCGGCGCCCCTGTGTTCACCAGCTCGACGCCGACCAACCGGCCCGTGGCGCGCGACGCCGAGGTGTTCACGGAGACCTCGCACCCGGTCGACCACGTCCTCACCGTCACTTTCAAGCTCGACGGCGTCACCCAGCCGAACCCGGCCAACAGCCGCAACTTCAAGCTCGCCAACCTGACCGCCGGCGACCACACGCTGAGCGCGACGGTGACCGACCCCAAGGCGCCGGACCTCGGCTCCGACACGCGCACGTGGACGGTCGACAACAGCGACCCGACGACCACGGCGACGCTCTCGACGCCGCTCAGCTCGCAGCCGCACAACATCTACTTCGAGCAGTTCACGATGGGCATCACCGCGCAGGACGAGTCCCCCGGCTACGTCACGCCGGAGTTCCGGCTGGACCACGACGGGTGGTTCAACTACTTCGGCTGGCCGGACGCGTCCGCGGGCACGCCGTACCTCTTCACCCCGCGCGGGACGGACATCAAGAACCTGACGTACGGCTCGCTCGGCTCCGGCGGCATGTCCAAGGCGCCGTTCGAGCAGTCCTACCCGGACTTCAAGCCCGGCTACGGCACCCACACCGTCGAGCACCACGCGATCGACGCGGCCGGCAACGTCGGCCCGGCGACCGAGTACTCCGCGACGGTGATCCCGGGAGCGAAGCCCGCCTGCACGACCACGATCACCGGCGCCCGTGCCGGCAGCGTCGTGGCCGACAGCGGCGTGACGTGCCTGGACAAGGCGCAGGTCGGCGGCGACGTGATCGTCAAGACCGGCGCCTCCGTGGTCTCCACGGGCAGCTCGATCACCGGGCGCCTCGACGCCGGCGGCGCGAACGCCGTCCAGCTCATCGATACGACCGTCCTCGGCTCGACGAGCATCGCGAACACGCTCGGCGATGTCACGCTCGTGCACTCCAAGCTCAACGGCGGCGCGAACCTCACCGGCAACGACAGCGGCACCTACGGCGTCAAGCTCGTCGCCAACACGATCTACGTCGGCCTGACGTGCACGCAGAACAAGGTCGGCGTGTTCGACTTCGGCGCGGCGAACAGCGTCGGCGGCCCCAAGAGCGGGGACTGCGCGACGCTCACGGGCGAGCCGCCGCTGGTGCAGACGCCGGTCGACGGCGGCGTGGGCGGCAGCGTCGGGGCGACGCTCTCGCTGTCACTCGGCGCGCCGGCCTCGTTCGGCGCGTTCACGCCGGGGCTGGCGAAGGACTACACCGCGTCGACGACCGCGAACGTGGTCTCGACCGCCGCCGACGCCGTCCTCAGCGTCGCCGACGCCGGCGTGAACGCCACCGGCCACCTGGTCAACGGCACGTTCGCGCTGCCCCAGGCGCTCCAGGCCCGCGGCCGCCGCGGCGGCCAGGCCGGCGCGGACTTCGCGGCCGTCGGCGGCGCGCCGCTGAGCCTCGTCACCTGGACGCAGCCCGTGGCGAACGACCCGGTCTCGATCGACTTCAAGCAGTCGATCGGCGCGAGCGACGCGCTCCGCACCGGCACGTACGCCAAGACGCTGACGTTCACGCTGTCCACCACGAACCCCTAGCCCAGAGGGGGTGGGCGCCGTTCGCGGCGCCCACCCGCGCCTGTCCACGACCGTTGACAGCGGTCGCGGCGGTCAGGCCAGTGGCTGCGCGAAATTGAGACTACGCGGCGTAGTACCTCCGAGGCGATGTGCTTACTGTGGCGGGCCTAGGGCGGCTCCGGGAGGGGTCGCTGGTTCGAAATTGAGGAGGAGAGATGCGTCGAACGCATCTAGCGGCCTGCGCCGCCGTCTCAGCCTTCGTCGCCGCCGCGCCGGTCGCGGCGGCCAACCCGCCTGACGTCGACTCGACGCGGCTGGAGCAGTTGGTGACCGTGCAGGGGATCACGGAACATCAGAAGGCGCTGCAGGGCATCGCCGACATGAACGGCGGCACGCGCTACACGCGCACCCCGGGCTTCACCGCCTCGGCGGCGTACGTGAAGGCGACGCTCGAGAAGGCGGGCTACGACGCCCACTACGAGATGTTCAACATGCCGCAGTGGGTGGAGACGGCGCCGCCGACGCTGCAGCAGGTCACGCCGACGAACAAGACCTACAAGGCGGGCACCGCCGCCGATGACAACTCGCCGGCGGTCGACTACATCACCTTCGAGCACTCGCCGACGAAGACGCTGACCAACGTCAAGGTCGTGCCGACGAACGATGTCACGATCCCGAGCCCGGGCGGGACCACGTCGGGTTGCGAGATGACCGACTTCCCGGCGGCGACGAGCGGCGCGGTGGCGCTGATCCAGCGCGGCACGTGCGCGTTCACGCTGAAGCTCCAGAACGCCGTGGCGGCGGGCGCGGTCGGCGTGATCCTGTTCAACGAGGGCGACACGGCGGGCCGCAGCAACGCGCTGTTCCGCTCGGCGGACCCCGGCTACTCGATCCCGGCCGTGCTCTCGAGCACCGCCGTGGGCACGGAGCTCTACAACGCCTTCAAGGCCGGCCAGAACCCGACGGTCAACCTGACGACCAACGGCGTCGACCAGCAGAAGCTCTACCCCAACGTCGTGGCCGAGACCCCGAAGGGCGACCCGAATCACATGGTCCTGCTCGGCGCGCACCTGGACTCGGTCCCCGCGGGCCCGGGCATCAACGACGACGGCTCGGGCACCTCGTTCCAGCTCGAACTCGCCGAGCAGCTCGCCAAGCCGGGCACGCCGCCGCGGAACAAGATCCGCTTCCTGTGGTTCGGCGGTGAGGAGGACGGCCTGGTCGGCTCCCAGTACTACGCCGCCCACATGTCCGCCGCCGACGTCGCGCGCACCGACATGATGCTCGACACCGACATGATCGCCTCGCCGAACTTCGCCCGGCTCGTCTACGACGGCGACGGCTCGACGTTCGGGTCCGAGGTCTCAGGGCCTCCCGGGTCCGGCACGGTCGAGAAGGTCCTGACCGACTACTGGGCCAAGCGCGGCATGGTGAGCGAGCCGATCCCGTTCGACGGCCGCTCGGACTACGTCGGCTTCGTCAACCGTGGCATCCCGGCCGGTGGCGTGTTCGCCGGCGCCGAGGCGCCGAAGACCGCGGAGCAGGTCGCCCGGTACGGCGGCGTGCAGGGCGAACAGCTCGATCCGTGTTACCACGAGGCCTGTGACACCTACCCGACGGTCACCGGTCAGCCGCCCGCCTCGACCATGAACACGTTCGCGACGAACCCCGTGCTCGCGCAGCAGCAGGCCGACAGCCTGCGGGGCAACGCCCTGCGCTCGCTCGAGCAGTTCAAGGGCACGCTCGTGCACGCCGTCTGGTACTTCGCCCGCGTCAAGGACGCGCTTCCGGCGAAGGCCACGACCGCGACGGCCAAGAAGGCCAAGGCCCGGCACTTCAAGTACCAGGGCCACCAGCGCGCTCGCACGCGCTGACGCTCCGCGACTCGCCGCCCTGGACTTCGCCAGGGCGGCGCGTTGCCCGCCGCGCGCTTTATCGTGGCCGCATGTCGGCGGTTCCGCGGACAACCGAGATCGCGGTCATCGGCGCCGGTGCCATCGGTGCCTCGGTCGCGCTGCAGCTCGCCCTCGCCGGGCGCGAGGTCCTGCTGCTCGACCGCGGCGAGGTCGGCCGCGGGGCGTCCGCCGGAACCGCCTGCCTGCTCACCGCCAGCCACGCCGAGCGTCTCGCCAACCCGCACGCCCTGCTCGAGGGCCTGCGGTTCCTGGCCGATCCCGAAGGCCCGCTGGCGATCCGCCCGCAGCCGCGGCTGTTGCCGTGGCTGACGCGCTTCGCGGCCGCCGCCGTCCGCTCGCGTGCCGCGCACGCCGGGTCGGCGCTGCTGCAACGCGCGGCGGTCGAGAGCCTGGCGCTGCACCGCGAGTGGAACGAGCGTCACGAGACCGGCATGGTCGAGGCGGGCCTGCTGAACGTGTGGGCGTCCGAGGCGGGCGGCGAGCAGGCCCGTCGCTGGGCGCGGGAGCACCGCGCGGCCGGGATCGAGGTGCAGCTGCTCGACGCCGACGAGATCCGCGAGCTCGAGCCGCTCGTGCGCGGCGCGCGCCACGGCTCGCTCTATCCGGGCGACGCGCATGTCGACTCGCTCGGCTTCACCGAGGCCGTCGCGCGCGCCGCCCAGCGTGCCGGTGCCCGCCTGGCCACCGGTGTGGACACGATCCGCATCGTGCCGGGGCCGACCGGCGTGCGCCTGGACACCACGAGCGGTGCCATCCACGCCTCCCAGGTCGTGATCGCGACCGGTGTGTGGTCCGAGCGCCTGGCACGGGACGCGGGCGTCGAGCTGCCGATGTGCGCGGCGAAGGGCTACCACGTCGAGTATCAGGCCACGGCCACGCCCGGCCGCCCGGTCTACCTGGGCGAGACCCGGGTCGTGGCGACGCCGCTGGAGGGACGGATCCGCCTGGCCGGCACGCTCGAGTTCGGCAGCGATCCCGACGCGGTCGACTACCGCCGCATCGATGCCATCCAGCGGTTCGGCGCCGAACGCCTGAGCGGCATCGACGGCGCTACGCCGACGTCGGTCTGGCGCGGGCCCAGGCCCGTGACGGCCGACGGCATGCCGATGGTCGGCCGCTCGCCCGCGCACGAGAACGTGATCATCGCCGCCGGCCACGCCATGCTCGGGATCACCCTGGCACCGGTCACCGCGGCCTGGGTCGAGCGGCTCGCCCGCGGCGAGGATCTCGACGCCGCGCTGGAGCCGCTCGCTCCCGGCCGGTTCCGCCGCGTCACGCTCCGCCGTCGACGTCGAGGGTGAACACGAACGCGCTGTCCGGGCCGACGACGAGCGCTCCTCCGTCCTCCTCGATCAGCTCGCGCGCGATCGCGAGTCCCAGCCCGGCCCCGCCCCGCCCGCGGGCGGCGTCCAGGCGCGCGAAGCGCTCGAAGACGCGCTCGCGCTCGAACGCAGGGATGCCGGGTCCCGCGTCGGCGATCCGCAGCTCGCCCGGCGCGATCGCGATCGTGACCGGAGCGGACCCGTGCTTGATCGCGTTCTCCACGACGTTGTGCAGCGCCTGGCGGAGATGGCTCCGATCCGCCAGCGCGTCGCCGTCGCCTGTCACCTCGATCGCGCCGTCTCGCGGTTGGAGCGACGCGACGACCTCCCCCGCCAGCTCGCGCAGCCCGACCGGCTCGCGGCGCGAGACGACCGCGCCCGCGTCGAGGCGGGCGAGCGCCAACAGGTCCGCGGTGATCTTGGAGAGGCGGTCGGTCTCCTCGCGCACGCTTTCCAGCACCTCGATCGACGGTTCCCCGGCGTCGAGCGCGACGTCGAGCTCGGCGCGCATCGCCGCGAGCGGGGAGCGCAGCTCGTGCGAGGCGTCGGCGACGAGCCGCTCGCGTTGCTCCACCTCGCCGGCGAGGCGGAGCAGGGCCGCGTCCAGCGGGCGCAGCGCCTTGCCGGCGAGCCACCAGCCGCCGGCGGCCGCGATCAGCAGCGCGGCGGGACCGGCGATCGCGATCAGGGTCAGGACCCGGTCGGACGCGTCCTGGCTCCCGTCCAGCGACTGGGCGACGACGGCGAGCCGGCCGTCGCCGATCGCGTCGGCCCGCACGCGGTAGTCCTCGTCGGCCAGGCGGCGCGAGTACGGCCCACCGGGCGCGAGCGCGAGCGGCGTCGCGGCGAGCGCGCCGCGGTGCGCGACGACGCGCCCGCCCACGACCACCTGCGCGGCGCTGACGGCGGTCGCATCGACGTCCCCGCCCCTGCGGAGCTGTGCCGCGGCGCCGGACAGCGTGCGGTCGACGGCACCCGTGAGGCCGAGGTTGAGCCGGCCGACCACGAACGCCGCCAGCGCGACGACGATGAGCGTGAGCAGCGCCATGTACCAGACGGTGAGGCGGGTGCGCAGGCTCACGCCGTCTCCAGCCGGAACCCGACGCCGCGCACCGTGGCGATCAGCGGTGCCCCGAGCTTGCGCCGGAGGTAGCCGATGTAGACGTCGACGACGTTCGTCGAGCCGTCGAAGTTCTCGTCCCACACGTGCTCGATCAGCGCGGTGCGGGTGACCACCTCACCGGGGTGTCGCGCGAGGTACTCGAGCACCGCGAACTCGCGGGCGGTGAGGTCGACGACACGATCGTGGAGCGTGACCACGCGCGTCGCCGGGTCGACGACGAGCGGTCCGGTGCGCAGGGCCGATTCGCGCTGGGTCGGCCCGCGCCGCAGCAGCGCCCGCATGCGGGCGAGCAGCTCGCCGAAGTCGAACGGCTTCGGCAGGTAGTCGTCGGCACCCGCGTCGAGGCCCCGGATCCGGTCGTGCACGGCGTCGCGGGCCGTGAGCATCAGCACCGGCACCGCGTCGCCGCGCTCGCGCAACGAGCGGCAGACCTTGAAGCCGTCGCCGCCGGGAAGCATCACGTCCAGCAGGACGACGTCGTACTCGTACACCGCGGCGCGCAGCAGCGCCCCGTCGGCGTCTCCCGCCACGTCGACGGCGTACGCGTGCCGCCGCAGGCCCTTCGCGAGAGCCTGCGCGAGCTTCGCGTCGTCGTCGACGAGCAGGACGCGCATCGTCAGGTATGGATGGTGTCAGCGTCAGTCGTCGGCGTCGACCGCGACGACGTCGCCGGTGCGAGCGTCGACCTTGACGTCCTTGGAGCCGACGTCGACGTTGTAGACCAGCGCCCCGTTGCGGTGCTCGAGGTCGATCTCGTCGAGCGCTCCTGAGGCCACCGCACGCGCGGCGGCGATGGCCTGGCCTTCGCTGATGTCCGCCTGCCCGGCGAGGTCCTTGCCGTCGTCGAGTCGGGAGGGGCTGTCCGCGCCCGCGAAGGCCGCGGCGCCACCCGCGAACGTGACGGTCGCCGCTACGGCGGCGACGATGAGGTGTGTGCGTCTCATGGCCGCGAGTATGGGCGACGCGGTCTAAGACGACTTTGAGAGCCGATGTCAGCGCAGGCGTTCAGGCGGCCGTCAGGTGGCCGGGCCCACACTGACGCCATGAGCATCGATCCTGGCGCCGTGATCTTCGCGCTCGCGGTGGTGATCATCGTCGAGTACTGGCGCCGGGGCCGCTGGCCCAGGCGCCGCTGAGCTCGACCGCCGCCGCCGGCACGCCGAGCGCCACGGCGGTCACGATCTCGACGCCTTGGAGCAGGACCCCGTAGGCCAGGCCGTCACCGGCCGCGACGCCCGCCGTGGCCAGCACCGCGACGCACGCGGCCTGGAAGACGCCGATGTTCGACGGCGTGACCGGGACCGCGGCGGTGACATTGACCGCGAACAGCACAGCCGCCGCGGTCGCCAGCGGTGCCGCCACGTGCAGGTGCAGCGCGAACAACAGCGCGTAGGCCGCGAACGCCTGCAGTCCCCACGCCGCGAACTGCAGCGTCGAGACGGCGGCGCCGAGGCGGGCGCGGCGGAACACCGCAAGGCCCGAACGCAGCGCGGCGAGTTGCCGGGCCGCCCAACCCCGGCGGACGAATTGCGCCCAGAAGAGCACCGAGATGACGAGCGCCACCGGGCCCGCGACGACGATCAGGACCGCTTTCGGCGGTTCGCCGGACAGCGTCGTCGGGACCGCGATCGCGGCGAGCGCCACGAGCGCGACGACGTTGAGCACGGTCTGTGACAACACGGTCCCGGCGACGGTCGCGAACGGGTTGCGGTGGGCGAGCCGGCGGCTCACGAGCCATGTCCGCACCCCTTCGCCGACCCGACCGGGCGCGACCGCGGAGGCGAGCACGCCGATCATCGTCGCGCGGATGACGCCTCCGACCGGCACGGAGACGCCGGGAAGGGCTCCGCGCAGCGTGCCCAGCCACGCGAGCGAGCGGAGCATCATCGACGCGCAGTTGAGCGCGAGCGCGGCCGCCACCCAGATCGGCGCCGCGGTCTTGAGCACGCTGAGGTCGAGTCGCGAGCAGGCCACGGCGGTCGCGCCCACCGCCACCAGCGCGGCGGCCCCGTATGCGATGTGCTGCGGCCGCACAAGGCGGTTGTACCGCCGCGCGGATGACTCCCACCTGAACGCGGTGTCAGGTCGCCGAGAGCCGTGCGGCGCGGTCGCGGGTGAAGTAGTGCGTGCTCGCCATCAGGTGGAACTCGAGCACGGCGTCCGACTCGGTGACGACGACGACCGACCGGCCGTCGTCCTCGATGCGCTCCACCGTCCCGGTCTCCGTCGACGCCAGGTAGTGGACGGTGACCTCAGCGCCCTCGCTCAGGTTCAAGCGCATCGCCCCGAAGCGTACGCGCCGCGCGCCCGCGCCCGTCGTGCCCGTTCAGGTCGCAGTCAGGTAGGCGAAGGCACGCTGAAGCCCGAATGACAACGCACTTGACGCACTGGATCGCCGACCACGGCCTCCTCGCCGTGTTCCTGTTGATGGCGGTCGATGCCGTGTTGCCTGCGGGTGGTGAGCTCGTCATGGCGTTCGGCGGCGCGCTGGCCGCCGGCGCGATCGCCGGCCACACCGGTCCGTCGTTGATCGCGGTCATCCTCGCCGGGACGCTCGGGTACCTCACCGGATCGGTCGTGGGCTGGGCGATCGGCCGAGTCGGCGGCCGCCCGCTGGTCGACCGCTACGGCCGGTGGCTGCATCTCGGTCCCCAGCGCTTCCTGCGCGCGGAGCAGTGGTTCTCCCGCTACGGCGCCTCGTTCGTCCTCTTCGGCCGTCTGCTGCCGCTGATCCGGTCGTTCGTCTCGATCCCCGCCGGCGTGCTCGAGTACCCGCTCGCGCGCTACGTCCTGCTGAGCGCGTTGGCGTCGCTGCTGTGGTGCGTCGCGTTCGCCGCCGGCGGGCACGCGCTCGGGAGCAATTGGGAGTCGCTGCACCACGTGTTCCGCTACCTCGACTACGCGGCCGTGGTCGCCGTCCTGGCCGGCGCGGCGCTGGTCCTCGTCCGGTTCCGAAAGGCGCTCTGATGCACCCGATCTCCTACGCCCAGGCCGCGTTCCTCGGCGCCCTCCAGGGCGCCACCGAGCTCTTCCCGGTCTCGAGCCTCGGGCACAGCGTGATCGCGCCGCGGCTGCTCGGCTGGGACATCCACCAGCAGGACGACTTCTTCCTCACCTTTCTCGTGGCGACCCACCTCGCCACGGCGATCGTGCTGTTCGGGTTCTTCTGGCGTGACTGGATGCGCATCCTCGCCGGGCTCGGGCGCTCGGTCCGCGACCGTGGCCTCGATCCCGAAGACCGTGACGCCCGCCTCGGCTGGCTGCTGGTCATCGGCACGATCCCGGCCGGCCTGCTCGGGCTCGTCTTCGAGCATCCGCTGCGCAGCGTCTTCGCCTCTCCGATCACGGCGGCGATCTTCCTGTTCGGCAACGGCCTGATGCTGCTCGCGGCCGAGCACTGGCGGCGCAGCGCACCCGTCCGCCACGACGCCCGCTTCAGCGACGAGCGGCTCGC
>NZ_AUIK01000022.1 GCF_000423665.1 Solirubrobacter soli DSM 22325
CTCGCGGCGCCGCCGCCGGCCGCCGCGCCAGTCGCGCCGCCGGCCGCCGCGCCGCCGACCGCCGCGCCGCCGCCGACCGCCGCGCCGCCGCCGACCGCCGCGCCGCCGCCGGCTGCCGCGCCCGCGCCGCTCGCGCCGCCGGCCACCGCGCCGCCGCCGGCCGCCGCGCCCGCGCCGCTCGCGCCGCCGGCCACCGCGCCGCCGCCGGCTGCCGCGCCCGCGCCGCTCGCGCCGCCGGCCACCGCGCCGCCGCCGAGCACGCCGCCGCCGGCCGCACCCGCGCCGCCCGCGGCCGCGCCACCGCCGGCCGCCGCACCGCCGCCACCGAGCACGCCGCCGCCGGCCGCCGCTGCGCCGGCCGCGCCGCCGCCGCTCGCAAGCACGCCGCCGCCCGCGGCGCCTCCCGCGCCCACGCCGCCCGCGACCGCATCGCTCCAGCCGTGACCGTGCGCCGCGGCGCTCGACGCCATGTCGCTCCAGCCGCCGCCGTGCGCCGCGCCGCCGGCGCCGCCGCCGAGGATGCCTCCCGCGGCGCCGCCGCTGAGTGCGGTCTTGCCCGCCGCGGCCGCCAGGACCGCGGCTTTGAGCGTGAGGGCCGGGGTGACGGGGATGATCGACGCAAGGCCGGCGCGCTGGGTCGTCACCGCGACGCGGTAGGCCTGGCAGGCCTCGCAGTGCTTGAGGTGGCGGCGCAGGGGGCCGCGGCGGAGGGCGCCGCCGCGGGCGACGGAGAGCTCTTCGCGGATCGAGTCGCACGGCGTCTGGCGGGCGTCGCGTTCGGCCATCAGCTCGGTGCGGGCCTGGAAGACGAGGGCCTTGACCTTGCCGGCGGGCACGCCGATCGCCTCGCCGATCTCCGCCTGCGAGAGCCCGCCGAGCTCGAAGAGCACGAGCGCGGCCCGCTGGTCCTCGGGAAGGCGGCCGAGGTCGGCGACCAGTTGGCGGAGGTCGCTGCGCTGCTCGACGCCGTCGGCCAACCCGTCGTAGGACGGTTCGTGGTCCTCGATCGGCACGGCCGCGGCGCGGCGCAGCGCGAGCATCGAGAGGCAGCGGTTGCGGGCGATCGCGAAGAGCCACGGCCGGACCGCGTCGGGGAGCTGGCCGCCGCGCAACGCGCCGTGGGCGCGCAGGAAGGTCTGCTGCAGGGCGTCCTCGCCGTCCTCGGTCGAGCCGAGCATGTGGCGGCAGAACGAGAGCAGCGCGCGATGGTGGCGGTCGTAGAGCGCTTCGAACGCCGCCGCGTCGCCGGCGGCGACCCGGCGGGCCAATCTCGAGTCGTCGATCTCTGCGAAGCGGCCGGACATGAGGATCGGTCGACCCTCCCCGAGCGGGGTTGGCATCTCCTTGGGAATTCCCAAGGGCGCCGGACGCGGGCGCACAGGGGCACAACCTCTCCACCCGGACAGGACGCCAGAGGTTGGCGGGTTATTCCAAAGCTGGCGCGCCGGCGCTAGCGGCCGACGGCGTAGCCCTGCATCCCGCGGGGGTTCGCGGCGCCGCGCAGCAGCCCGTCGGGCGAGCGGGCGATGGCGCTCAGGCGCCCGTGGACCCAGTCGTCACCCACGAGCACGTCGTGCCCGCGCGCCCGCAGCGCCGCGACCGTCGAAGCCGGCACGCGCCCCTCCACCTCGACCCGCCGCGGCTCGGCCTCACGCGGATAGAAGGAGCTCGGGAAGTGGGTGGTGTGGAACATGGGCGCGTCGATCGCCGCCTGCAGGTCGAGGCCGAACACCACGTGGGCGAGGAAGAACTCCAGCGACCACTGGTCCTGCTGGTCGCCGCCCGGCGTGCCGAACGCCATCACCGTCCCGTCCTCGCGCACACCCAGCGAGGGCGAGAGCGTCGTGCGCGGCCGCCGCCCGCCCACCAGCGACGCCGGCAACCCCTCCTCGAGCCAGAACATCTGCGCGCGGGTGCCGAGGCAGAACCCGAGGCCTTCAATCGCCGGCGAGCTCTGCAGCCAGCCCCCGCTGGGCGTCGCGCTGACGAGGTTGCCCCAGCGGTCGGCGACGTCGAGGTGGCAGGTGTCGCCGCGCGGCGGCCCGGCAACGGGCTCGTCGCGGGTCGGCTCGCCGACGCCGACGCCGACGCCGCCGCCGCCGGCCGGCACGCCGCCGCGCCGCACGATCTCGGGCAACCGCCCATCCAGCCCCGGCCGCAGCTCACCGCTCGCCGTCTCGCCGATCAGCGCCCGCCGCTCGCCCGCGTACGCGCGCGAGAGCAACTCGTCCAGCGGCACCGGCGCCGAGTCGCCGTAGAACGCGTCGCGGTCCGCGAACGCGAGCTTCGCGCCCTCGACCACCGCATGCAGGTGCTCGACCCCGAGGAACGGCCCGAGGTCGTCGATCATCGCCAACTGCTGCAGGAACACCGGCCCCTGGCCCCACGGGCCCGTCTTGAACACGGTCCAGTCGCGGAAGGCGAGCGACACCGGCGCCTCGTAGGTCGCCGCGAACGCCGCCAGGTCGTCGCCCGACAGCACGCCCGCGTGCGCCGAGCCGGACGAATCGACGGCCGGCGTAGCCACGGCGCGCACGATCGCCTCGGCCACGAAGCCGCGGTACCAGGCGTCCCGCGCGGCGTCGATCCGCGCCTCCCGCGTCGACCCGCCCGCGCGCGCCAGCCGCTCATACGTGTCGGCGAGCAGCGGGTTGCGCAGGCGCGGCGTCTCCCGCCACAGCGCCAACGACGTCGTCCACGTCGGCTGCAGCGCCCGGATCGCCCGCGAGATCCCGGGCGTGAGCGGAAACCCGTCGCGCGCGTAGCCGATCGCGAACGCGAGCACGTCGGCCAGCTCCCACGTCCCGTGGTCGCGCAGCAGCGTCAGCCAGGCGTCGAAGGAACCGGGGACGCAGGCGGCGAGGTATCCCGTCCCGGGGACCAGCGAAAGCCCCAACGCCCGGTACGACGCCACCGATGCGGCCACAGGTGCCGGACCCTGCCCGCACAGCACCGTCGGCGCCCCGTCCGTAAAGAAGATCAGCGGGAGATCGCCGCCCGGCCCGTTCATGTGCGGCTCGACCACCTGCAGCGCGAACCCGGCCGCGACCGCGGCGTCGAACGCGTTCCCGCCGCGCTCCAGCACCGCCATCCCCGCCGACGATGCCAGCCAGTGCGTGGAGGCCACCATGCCGAAGGTGCCGCTCAGCTCGGGCCGGGTCGTGAATGCCATCGCCCCAGAACGCTAGCCTCGGCGGCGCAATGACGCTGATCGACGGTAAGGCCATCGCCCAACAGGTGCGAAACGAAGTGCGCGACGAGGTCACGGCGTGGGTCGCCGCGGGCCACGAGCCGCCCGGGCTCGCGACCGTGCTCGTGGGGGATGACGCCGCGAGCGCGATCTACGTGGGCGGCAAGCAGAAGGCGAGCGCCGAGGTCGGCATCCGCCCGTTCGACATCCGCCTCGGCCAGGACGCCACCCACGAACAAGTGCGCAAGGTCATCCACGACCTCAACGCCGATCCGACCGTCAACGGCATCCTGCTGCAGCTGCCGACGCCGAAGCAGGTGAACGGCCAGCTGCTGACCACCGAGATCCTCCCCGGCAAGGACGTCGACGGCCTGACGCCGATCTCCGCGGGCCTGCTGTCGAAGGGCCTGCCCGGCCTGCGCCCCTGCACGCCCAGCGGGTGCATGGAGCTGCTGCGCCGCCACGACGTGACCCTCGAAGGCGCCGAGGCGGTCGTCGTCGGGCGCTCAGACCTCGTCGGCAAGCCGATCGCCGCCCTGCTGCTGGCCGCGAACGCGACCGTCACCATGTGCCATTCGCGCACCCGCGACCTTCCGGACGTCGTCCGCCGCGCCGACGTCGTGGTCGCCGCCGTCGGCGTGCCGGAGATGATCAAGGGCGACTGGATCAAGGAAGGCGCCGTCGTGATCGACGTCGGCATGAACCGCACGCCTGAGAAGCTGACCGGCGACGTAGAGTTCGAGACCGCCGTCGAGCGGGCATCCCTGATCACGCCCGTGCCCGGCGGCGTCGGCCCGATGACGATCGCGATGCTCCTGCGCAACACCCTCGAAGCCGCGAAGGCCGCCTGACCCGTGCGGCGCGCCGAGCCCATCGCCGGCCTCGGCGGCCTCCTCACGATCGCCGGCGTCCTGATCGCCGGGGTCGGCGTGACCGGCGTGCTGCTGATCGTGCTCGGCCTGCTCGCGCTCGCCGTCCCGGTGACGACGCTCGCGACGAGCGGCCCCGCGAAGTCGATCGGCACCGCCGTCGCCGCCAGCGCGCTCGGCTGGATCGGCATCGTGCTGGCGCTGATCCGCGTGCTCGACGACGCGACCACGGGCAACTGGATCGTGCTCGTCGGCGCCATCGTGGCGTGGGTGGGGAGCTGGCTGAGCATGCGCGACGACTCGACGCCCGGCGCCGTCGCCCCCGACATCCCACGGCGGCCCGCACCCGCGCCGTGACACGGCGAGCGATCGCCGCGGTCGCCGGTGTCGCGCTCTTCGCGACGCTGTTCGCGCCCTGGTTCGAGGTCACGCAGGGGTGGATCGTCTTCGACGGCGGTGCACGGACGATCGATGGGTCGTCGTCGACCTTGACGGCCTGGGAGGCGTTCTGGGCGCTCGACGTCCTCCTGGCAGTGCTCGCGCTCGCGATGCTCACTCCGCTCGCGCGGCTCGCCGCCCCGCTCGCGCTGGGGATCGTGGCGTCGGTGGTGGTCGCCGGGGAGCATCCGGCCGCCGGCGCCTGGCTCGCCTTGGCGGTCGCGGCGGTCGGCGTGGGCGCGACCTGGCGGTTCGGGATCCCGCGCCGCCTCGGCCGGTTGCGCCGCGCCGAGCCGTTCGCCGGCCTCGGTGGACTGTTCCTGCTGGTCGCGCTGTTCCTCGACTGGTACGGGATCGAGCCCAGCCCCGACCTGTCCGGCGAGGCCTTCGCGCAGCTCGAGCGAATCCCCGGGGCGACACTCTCGATCTGGGAGGCCCACGAGCTGCTGCCAGTGGCGCTGCTGATCGCTGCCGCGCTCGCCATTGCCGTCCCGGTGGTCTCGCTGATCGCGTCCGGTCCGGCACGAGCGATCGGCGCGGCGGCGCTCGCGAGCGCCGTCGGCTGGATCGGGATCGCGCTCGTCCTGTATGCGCTCGTCTCCGCGCCGGAGGACTGGCCGGACCTGCGCGCCGGGGCCTGGCTCGCGCTCGCCGGCGCCGTCCTCGCCTGGGTCGGAAGCTGGCTGAGCATGCGTGACGAGACGACCCCCGGCGCCGCCGCGCCCGACGTTCCCCGGCGGCCGGCACCCGCGTGACGCGCCGGCTGGTGGCGGGAGCGGGAGGCGTCGCGCTGATCGCGTCGCTCTTCCTGCCGTGGTACGAGGTGGCGGATGTCGCCGAGTTCAGCGGGTGGGACGCGTTCGCCACCCTCGACGTGGTGCTCGTGGGGTGTGCGGTGGCGGCGATCGGCGGGTCCGCCCGCTTCGCCGGTCCGGCCGCCTGGATCGCGCTGCTGGTCGTCGCGACGCGGCTGACGACCCCGGGCACCGACATCGGCGTCTGGGTCGCACTCGCCGCGTCGCTGTTGCTGTTCGCCCGCGCGGAGGTCCCGGACTGGCGGCCGCAGCGCGAAGACGCCATCGCGCTCGCGGGAGGCGTGCTCGTGTTCGCCTCGCTGTTCACCGATTGGCACGGGATCGACGCGCTGTCGGCGTGGGCGGTGCTCGAGCTGACGCCCGTCGCGGCGACCGTCGCGACCGTCATCGCGATCGTGCGCCGCTCCACGCCCGCGGCGATCGCCGTCGTCGCGCTCGTGGGCTACGCGCTGTTCACGACCTCGGACCCCCGCTACGGCGGGTGGCTGGGCCTCGCCGGGGCCGTGATCCTGCTCGTGGGCACGTTGCGCAACGATCGGCTCGTCCCGGCGTGATGCGGCGCCTCGCCGCCGGAGTCGGCGCCCTCGTCCTCGCGATCTCCCTGTTCCTGCCCTGGTACCGAGCCACAGGGTGGTTCGCGTACGAGGGCCAGCCTCGCGTGCTGCCGACGTTCTCGGCGTGGGAGGCGTTCGAATACCTCGACGCTGTGTTGCTGGTCCTCGCCTTGGCCGCGGTCGCGGCTCCGCGGGCGGCGGGGGCGCTCGCCGGCGTGATCGCGGCGGCGCAGCTGCTCGGCGACGCCCACGGCGTCGGCGCGTGGCTCGCCCTCGTCGCCTCGATCGCGATTCTCGTCGCCGGAGGGCGGCCGGAGTGGAACCGTCCGCCCGTGATCGCCGGCGCCGGCGCGCTGCTGCTGTTCGGCGCGCTGTTCGCCCCCTGGTATGGCTTCGCGCCGCCGTCGCGGCCGTCGCCGGCCGGGTACGAGAACGGCGTGCTGGGCCTCCTGAACACGCTCGTCGGGCCCGACACCTTGTCCCTCTGGCGCGCCTTCGAGCTGCTCCCGGTCGCCATCACGATCGCCGCGGCTCTGGCGTTCGCCTCCAAGCGGGCAGCCGCCGCCGGTGGCGTTCTCGCGATCGTGCTGGTCGTCTATGCCCTGCTCGCGCCGCCCGAGAACTTCTCGGATCTTCGCTTCGGCGCCTGGCTCGGCCTCGCGGGAGCCGTGCTCGCGGCCGTGGGCGCAGGTTCGAACCGGTTGAGAGCCCGGCCGCAGGTGGCGCCCTAACATCAGCGCCAATGCTGAGTCGCGATCAGGTACTTCACGTCGCCCGCCTCGCCCGCCTCGAACTCACCGACGAGGAGGTCGAGCGCTTCGGCGGCGAGCTCTCCAAGGTGCTCGACCACATCGAGCTGATCGGCGAGCTCGGCGATCTTGCCGACGTTCCACCCACGAGCCACGTCATCGACGTCGAGAACGCCCTGCGCGCCGACGAGCCGCGGCCCTCGATGCCGCGCGAGAAGGCGCTGGCGAGCGCGCCGGACGTGGCCCAGGACGGGTTCCGCGTCCCGAGTCCGGGGGCCGCATGATCGAGCTCACGGCCAAGCAGGCCGCCGATGCCATCAAGAAGGGCGAGCTCGACGCGAAGGAGTACTTCGACTTCTACCGCGAGCGGGCGGCGAACGACGCCTTCAACTCCTACATCTGGGTCGCGGACGAGGCGCCTGAGCTGAACACCGAGACGCCGTTCGCGGGCGTGCCGGTCGCGATCAAGGACCTGTTCTGCACCGAGGGCGTCCCGAGCCAGGCGGGAAGCAAGATCCTCGAGGACTACCGCCCGCCCTACACGGCGACGTCGGTGCGCAACCTCAAGGCCGCCGGCGGCACGCTGCTCGGCAAGACCAACCAGGACGAGTTCGCGATGGGCTCGTCGACCGAGAACTCCGCCTACGGGCCGACGCTGAACCCGTGGGACACGACGCGCGTCCCGGGCGGGTCGAGCGGTGGCAGCGCCGCGACGGTCGCGGCGGCGACCGCGCCGTGGTCGATCGGCACCGACACCGGCGGCTCGATCCGCCAGCCCGCGGCGCTCTGCGGGATCGTCGGGCTCAAGCCCACGTACGGCGCGATCAGCCGCTACGGCATGATCGCGTTCGCGAGCTCGCTCGACCAGGCCGGCACGTTCACCCGCGACGTCACCGACTCGGCGCTGCTGCTGTCCGGCATGGTCGGCCCCGATCCGTGCGACAGCACGAGCATCGGCCTGCCCGAACCGGTCAAGCTGCCGACGGCGCGCGACCTGAAGGGCATCCGCCTCGGCGTCCCGGAGGAGCTGTCCGGCGAGGGCATCGAGCCCGGCGTCCTGGAGGCCTTCCACAAGACGCTCGACCTCGCCCGCGAGCTCGGCGCGACGGTGGAGACGACGCACCTGCCGCACTCTCCGCACGCGCTTGCCGCGTACTACTTGATCGCGCCCGCGGAGTGCTCGTCCAACCTCGCCCGCTACGACGGCGTGCGCTTCGGTTACCGCGCGCAGGACGCCAAGGGCGGCCTGCTGGGCATGTACACCAAGACGCGCGAGGAGGGCTTCGGTCCCGAGGTCAAGCGCCGGATCATGCTCGGCACCTACGCGCTGTCGTCCGGCTACTACGACGCCTACTACGGTCGCGCGCAGAAGGTCCGCACGCTGATCAGCCGCGACTTCACCAACGCGTGGGAGCGGTTCGACTTCATCGTCACCCCGACGGCGCCGAGCGTCGCCTTCGAGCTCGGCTCCAAGACCGCCGACCCGCTGGCGATGTACATCAACGACGTCTGCACGGTGCCGATGTCGCTCGCCGGCATCCCGGGCATCTCGATCCCGAACGGGCTGTCCGAGGGGCTGCCGGTCGGCTTCCAGATCGCCGGCCCGGCATTCAGCGAGAACCGCATCCTCGATGCGGCGTTCGCGCTCGAGCAGGCCATCGGCTTCGACGGATCGGGGGCATTCGCGTGACCCAGTACGAACCCGTGATCGGGCTGGAGATCCACGTCCAGCTCAAGACCCGCACGAAGATGTTCTGCGGCTGCGAGCTGAGCTTCGGCGAGGAGCCCAACACCCGCACCTGCCCGGTGTGCCTCGGCCTGCCCGGAACGCTGCCGGTGACGAATGCCCAGGCCGTGACGTACGGGATCATGATGGGCCTCGCGCTGGGCTGCGAGATCGCGCCGCGGTCGATCTTCCACCGCAAGAACTACTTCTATCCGGACCTCTCCAAGGGCTACCAGATCTCCCAGTACGACATCCCGCTCTGCCTGGGCGGGCGGCTGGGGGACGTGCGCATCCACCGCATCCACCTCGAGGAGGACGCCGCCAAGCTCGTCCATCTCGGGACGAGCGGGCGCATCCACGGCTCCGACGCGTCGATCGTCGACTACAACCGCGGCGGCACGCCGCTGGCGGAGATCGTCACCGAGCCCGACATCCACTCGGCCGAGCAGGCCCGCGACTGGCTGCAGCTGCTGCGCGAGACCCTGCGCCAGCTGGGCGTGTCCGACGTGAACATGGAGGAGGGCTCGCTGCGCTGCGACGCCAACGTCTCCATCCGCCCCGTCGGCACCACCGAGCTCGGGACCAAGACCGAGCTGAAGAACATGAACTCGTTCCGGTTCGTGATGCAGGGCATCAACGCCGAGATCGCGCGCCAGACGGCGCTGCTGGAGGCGGGTGAGGCCGTCGTGCAGGAGACGCTGCACTTCGACCCTGTCAGCGGCCGGATCAGCTCGCTGCGTTCCAAGGAGGAGGCGCACGACTACCGCTACTTCCCGGAGCCCGACCTCGTCCCGCTGGTGCCGACGCCGGAGATGCTGGAGACCGCGCGCCGCGCGATCCCCGAGCTCCCCGCCGAGCGCTCCGCCCGCTACGAGAACGACTTCGGGCTCTCGCCGGACACCGCGTACCTGTTCAGCTTCGAGCCCGAGTGGGGCGAGTACTTCGAGCAGGCCGCGGGCGAGGACCCCAAGGCCACGGCGATCTGGGTGACCGAGCTGCGCTCGCGCGACGGCGCGTCCGTCGCCCCGGAGACCCTGGCCAAGCTCGTCACGCTCGTCACCGCCAAGACGGTCACGGCGGCCGCGGGCCGGACGATCCTCGACAAGCTCGTCGCCGACGGCGGCGACCCCGCCGAGATCGCCGAGCGCGAAGGCCTGACGGCGATGGAGGACTCCGGCGAGCTCGAGGCCATCGTCGCCAAGGTGATCGCCGACAATCCGGACGTGGTCGAGCGCATCCAGGGCGGCAACGCGAAGGCGATGGGCGCCCTGGTCGGCCCGATCATGCGCGAGACGAAGGGCCGCGCCGACGGCGGAGAGGTCAACCGGTTGCTGCGGAGTGCCCTCGGTCTCTGACCTCGGCGTCTTCGAGACACCACTGGAGCCCGCTCCGCGGCTCGCGGAGCGGCTCGGCCTGCAACCGGGCGACCTCTGGATCAAGCGCGACGACTTCCTCGGCTTCGGCGGCGGCGGGAACAAGCTGCGCAAGCTCGAGCACCTCGTGGGTGACGCGGTCGAGCGCGGCGCCCGCTGCCTGGTCACGAGCGGCGCCGCGCAGAGCAACTACGCGCGGCTGACCGCCGCGAGCGCGCGGCGGCTCGGCCTGGACGTCGTCCTGTGCCTGCGGCGCGGCTCCGGCACCGGCAACCTCACGCTCGACGCCGTCTTCGGCGCCGAGATCGTCTGGGACGGCAACCCGGAGCAGGTGGCGGCGACGATCCCGGACGCCGTCGTGCTCCCGTACGGCGGCTCGAGCGAGCTCGGCGCCCGCGGGTACGTCACGTGCGCGGAGGAGATCATCGCGGCCGCGCCCGACGTGCGCCACGTGGTCGTGGCGGTCGGGAGCGGCGGCACGATGGCGGGGCTGGTGCGCGGCCTCGGCCCGGAGCGCGTGCTCGGGGTCGACACCGGCGCGGTCTCGGACCCGGTGGCGACCGTCGCGGACTTCGCCGGGATGGACGCGCTGCGGATCCGCGTCGACCAGGTCGGCCCTGGCTACGAGCTCCTGACCGACGCGGCCCGCTCGGCGATCGAGCTGGCCGGCCGGACCGAGGGCATCGTGCTCGACCCGGTCTACACGGCCAAGGCGATGGCGGGCCTCGCCGCCGCGGTGCGCGACGGCGAGATCCGGCCGGGGGAGAAGACCGTGTTCGTCCACACGGGCGGCCTCGTCGGCCTCTTCGGCCACCCCTACGCGGACGAGCTGACTCAACAGCTCATGTAGGGCGCCGGCTTCTCGCCGCCGTCGGCGCCCGGGCGCTGGGTCGGGTGCGCGCACAGCCAGGCGTGCGCTTCGGCGTCGCTCAAAGGCTTGATGTCGTAGTCGGCCGGCCCGAGGTCGATCACCTCGATCCCCTCCAGGGGCGGCGCGTACTCCCCGCTCGGGAGAAAGCAGGCGCCGCGGTGGTCCGGGTCGCCGCCGCAGCGGGCGGTGACGCCCTCGGCGGCCAAGGCCTGCTCGCGTTTGCGGTTCATGCGCGCGGTGGCCTCCGGGTGTTCGCGCAGCAGGACCGGTCCCTCGCCGTGGCCGAACGGGTTCTTGGCGTAGTACTGCCACTCGGGGGCGGCCGGGACGCTGTGGTCGACCTTCGGCTCGGACCAGATCACGCCCGTCGCGGCCGCCACCGCGGTCGAGCCCGCGAGCAGCACCGCGATCATCGTCAGCGGAGCGATCCAGCGACGCCGCGAGCGCCGCGCGGCGTCGCGGGCGACGGCGGGCAGGAGTGCCGCGCGGACGGCGGCGACGTCGGACTCCACGCTCATGACACGGCTCCTTCAGGGCTCAAAGTGGGGGAGGGCTCGCGCCGCAGCTCGCGCAGCCCGCGCGAGACCCGCAGGCGCGCCGCGGTGTTGGAGCAGCCCAGGCGGCGGGCGAGCTCGTGGTAGTCGAGCTGCTCGACGACGCGCAGCAGCACGGCCTCACGCGTCCCGTCTCCAAGCCGCGCCAGCCGCGCGCTCAGCTCGGCGCGCAGCGCCGCCGCATCCAGACGCTCGTCAGCCTCGTCGACGAGCGCGGGCTCCAGAGCGGCGACGCCGAGTCGCCGGCGCGCGCGGTCCTCGACCTCGAGGCGCCGGTAGTAGCCGAACAGCAGGTGCTGGGCGATCCCGAACAGCCACGCGCGGGCGGGCCCGCGCTCGGGCTTGAAGCGCCGCCGCGAGCACCACGCCTCGGCGAACGTCTCAGCGAGCAGCTCCTGCGCGGTGTCCGGGTCCGATCGTCGCCGCAACCATGCGGCGAGCGCCGGCGCGTGCCGGTCATAGAGCTCCGCGAACGCGGCCTCGTCGATCATGCTCTCTATTGACGGAGCTCACCGGGAATGTGTCTCCTGGATCAGCAAGGCGACCTGGACGCGGTTCTCGACCTCGAGCTTGACCAGCAGCCGCGAGACGTGTGCCTTGACCGTCGCGACGCTCATGTGCAGCTCGCGCGCGATGTCCGCGTTCGCCGCGCCGCGCCCGACCGCGAGCGCCACCTCGCGCTCGCGCGCCGAGAGCGTCTCCAGCCGCGCCCGCGCCGCGTCGTGGCGGCCGCCGTCGTCGCCCGCGACGAGCGCGATCAGCTGGCGGGTGACGGCGGGGGAGAGCATGCTGTCGCCGGCGTGGACGTGCTCGATGGCGCGCACGATCTCCGCCGGCGGCGTGTCCTTCAGGAGGAACCCCGCGGCGCCCGCCCGCAGCGCGCGCAGGACCAGTTCGTCGGCGTCGAACGTCGTCAGCACGACCACGGCCGGGGGCGACGGTTGGGAGCGCACCAGCCGCGTGGCTTCGATCCCGTCCACGATCGGCATGCGGATGTCCATCAGCACGACGTCCGGGCGGTGGCGGTCGATCGCGGCGAGCACCTCGCGCCCGTCCTCGGCCTCGCCCACGATCTCGACGCTGCCGGACAGCATCATCCGCAGCCCGGAGCGCACGAGCGCGTCGTCGTCGACCAACAGGACGCGGATCATGTCCACGGCAACGTGGCTCGCAGGACGAAGTCACCGCGCGGGTTCGGGCCGTGCTCGAGCTCGCCGCCCACCAGCTCGACGCGTTCGGCCAGGCCGATCAGCCCGCTGCCGGCGCCGTCGGACTCGACCCGTTGCGCGGAGCGGCGCGACACGACCTCCACCACCAGCTCGTCGGCCGCGGCCACGGTCACCTCGACGGCGGCGGCGGGCGCGTGCTTGCGCGCGTTCGTCAGCCCCTCCTGGACGACGCGGTACGCCGTGCGGCCGAGCAGGACGTCGCCGCCCGCGGCGTCGACGTGCGCCTCCACCTTCATCCCCGCCGCGCGCGACTCCTCGATCAGCGACGGGATCGCGTCCAGCGTCGGCTGCGGCGGCGCCGTGCTGTCGGCGCCGGCGCGAAGGACGCCGATGACCTCGCGCAGCTCCTGCAGCGCCTCGCGCGCGTTGGCGCGGATCACCCCCGCGGCCTCGGCGATCTCCTCGGGCGGCGCGTCCGGGCGGAACTCCAGCGCCCCCGCGTGCACGCTCAGCAGGGAGAGCCGGTGCGCGAGCACGTCGTGCATCTCGCCGGCGATACGGCGCCGCTCCGCCTCGCGCGCCTGCTCGATGTGGGCGCGCTGCTCGGCCTCGGCCTGGCGCGCGCGCTCGTTGGCGGACCGCAGGAGGTCGCGCTGGGCGCGGGTGAACAGGCCCCACGGGATCACGATCAGCGTGATCAGGACCGACAGCGCCACCTCGACCGCGAACGGCAGCTCGTCGTCGGGGTAGATCAGCGTGTAGACCGTCGCCATCGCGAGGCCGAACGCGGCCGTGAGGACGAGCGCCCGCCGCGACCCGCGCAGCGCGACGTTGAACAGCGCGATCAGGCTCGCGCCCGCCACGAACGCCGAGAACGCGCTGAAGGTGATCGTGATCACCGCGACCGCGACGGGCCAGCGGCGCCGCCACCAGAGCGCGATCCAGCCGATGACGCCGGCGACGAGGTCGATCAGCGAGCCGAGCTCGGAGTGCTGGTCCTCGCTGGGGCTGAAGACCGCCACGCCGATGCCGATCGCGACGAGCATCATCGTGATGTCGACCAGCCAGTCGCGGCCCGTGCGCTTGGCACCGGGCTCCTCGAGCAGCGCGCTGGGAAGCAGGTGGCGGCGGTTCGGCATCGCTCCGCCAATGTACGCCCGAAGGAGGATTCCGACCCCCTACCGAAGTCGATCCCACTGTCGACTCCAGGCAGTGTTCGGCGCCGCCGCCGCGCCCGATGCTGAGGCCATGATCGAAGCGACAGGACTCACGAAGCGCCTCGGCGGGCGCACCGTGGTCAGCGACGTCTCCTTCCGCTGCGAGCCGGGCACCGTGACCGGTTTCCTCGGACCCAACGGCGCCGGCAAGACCACGACGATGCGGATGCTCGTCGGCCTCTCGGACCCCGAGGCGGGCGCGTCGCGCGTGCTCGACCGGCCGTACCGCGAGCTCGAGAATCCCGGCCGGCGGGTGGGCGTGCTGCTCGACGCGTCCGCCCAGCACCCCGGCCGCACCGGCCGCGAGGCGCTCACGGTCTCCGCCCTGATGATGGGCGTCGACACGTCGCGGGTGGACGAGCTGCTGCAGCTGGTCGGGCTGGACAAGAGCGCCGCGAAGAAGCGGGTGCGCCAGTACTCGCTCGGCATGCGCCAGCGGCTCGGGCTCGCCAACGCGCTGCTCGGCGACCCCGAGGTGCTGATCCTCGACGAGCCCGCCAACGGCCTGGACCCGGAGGGGATCCGCTGGATGCGCGGCCTCCTGCGCGACTTCGCCGACCGCGGCGGCACCGTCTTCCTCTCGAGCCACCTGCTCCTGGAGGTCGAGGCGGTCGCCGACCGGCTGCTGATCATCGGCGGCGGCCGGATCGTCGCCGACGGCTCGTGCGAGGAGCTGCTCTCCGGCGCGGGCGTGCTCGTGCGCGCCACCGACGACGAGGAGCTCGCGGCCGCCCTGCGCGCCGCAGACCTCGACTACCAGACGGTCGACGGCGGTTTCGTCGTCGACGCTTCCGCCGAGTCCGTCGGCGCCGCCGCGCTGCGCGGAGCCGTGATCCTCACCCACCTGGGCCCGTCCGAGGGCGCCGGGCTCGAACAACTCTTCTTCGACCTCACCGAGGTGCCCGCATGACCGTCTCGTTCCCGCGCCTGACCTGGGTCGAGCTGCGCAAGATGGTCGACACCCGCGCCGGCTTCTGGCTGCAACTCGGGACCGCCGTGCTGACCCTCGGCGTCGTGATCCTCTTCTGCATCTTCGCCGACACCAAGGACCTGATCTTGCGCGACGCGTTCGCGCTCGCGATCACCCCGGCGAGCATCCTGCTCCCGATCATCGGCATCCTGCTGGTGTCCTCGGAGTGGTCCCAGCGCACCGCGCTGATCACCTTCACGCTCGTTCCAAAGCGCATGCGGGTGATGAACGCCAAGATCGTCGCCAGCCTCTCGCTGGGCGCGATCGCGATGGTGATCGCGTTCGCCGTCGCGGTCGTCGCGATCCTCGCCGTCGGCGGCTCGTGGGAGCTGGGGATCGGCGTCTTCGGCCAGATCGCGCTGCTCTGCGTGATCTCGATCCTCACCGGCGTCGCCTTCGGCGCCGCCTTCCTCAGCTCGGCGCCCGCGATCGTCCTCTACTTCGCGCTGCCGATCGCCTGGGCCGCGCTCGGCTCGATCCCGTTCCTCAATGACGCCGCGGACTGGCTGGACACCACCCGCACCACCTCGCCGATGACCGAGCACCTGCTGAGCGGCACCGAGTGGGCGCAGTTCGCGACCTCCGAGCTGCTGTGGCTGGCGGTCCCGCTCGCGGTCGGCCTGTTCCGGATCGCCCGGGGCGAGATCCGCGCCGCCTAGTTCAGCCGCGCGAGCAGCCTCGCGTGCTCGCGCTCGCGGTAGTCGCCCTCCAACGGGAGCGTCAGCGCGCGGGCGGCGATCGCGAGCGCCAAGTCGCCCGTGCGCTCCGCCCGCTCCGCGATCCGGTCGAGGATCGTCGCCGTCGTCTCGTGCGCGCACTGCCATTCGAGGTCGACCCCGAGTGTCCGCCCGTCGAGCAGCCGCCCGCTCGCCTCGACCACCAACGGCGCGTCGGGATGCGCGAGATATAAGGGGTCTGTCCCCTCAACTTCGTGTTCGTACGAAAAGCCCTGCTCAGAGCGAAAGCGCATTGTTGAGGGGACAGACCCCGGATTCTGCGGCGCGACGAGGTCGACGGACAGGCCCGCCCGCTGTGCTGCCGCGGCGACCGCGAGCGCGACGCCAGCCGAGTCGCCGGCGCGGGCGCGCAGGACGTCCGGCAGCAGCAGGGCCGGCCCGTGCCCGAACGTCTCGCACAACACGCCCACGGCCTGCAGTTCGCTGTAGGCGTCGCCGGGCGCAAGCGACGCGGCCAGCTCGGCCAGCGCGAGATCCGTGCCCTCGAGCGAACAGCCGAGCTCGCGCGCGACCGACAGCGCGACCTCAGCGTGAGCGGGGCAACCCACTAGAGACGTGAGTAGAGCTCGACGATCAGCTGCTCGTTGACCGGCGCGTTGATGTCCGACCGCTCCGGCAGGCGCAGCACCTTGCCCGTCAGCTGCTCGAAATCCGTCTGCAGCCAGCCCGACACCGCGCCCGTGAGCTCGGTGGCCGCGGCGGCCGACTCGCGGACCGCGTCCTTGATCGCGACGACCTCGCCCGGCACGACCAGGTAGGAGGCGATGTCGACCTTCTTGCCGTCCACGGTCACGTGGCCGTGGTTGACGAACTGGCGCGCCTGGGCGCGGGTGCCGGCGAAGCCGAGCCGGTAGACGACGTTGTCCAGCCGCCGCTCGAGCAGCGACAGCAGCTCCTCGCCCGTGATCCCGGGGGCGCGGTTGGCCTTGTCCACGTAGCGGCGGAACTGGCCCTCGCGCACGCCGTAGTAGCGCTTGCAGGTCTGCTTGGCGCGCAGCTGGGTCTGGTAGATGGAGACCTTGCGGCGGCGGTTCTGGCCGTGCTGCCCGGGAGGCGCGTCGCCGCGGCGCTCGAGTGCGGACTTGCCGTTGAGGGCCCGCTCACCCTTCAGGAAGAGCTCCACGCCCTCGCGGCGCGAAAGCTTCTCGACTGGTCCGGTGTGACGCCCCATCTATCATTCTCCTACTGCCGAAGTCGGATTTAGTTAGGGCACCCTAACACATGGGGTCTGGACCCCATGTTCCCCGTCTGGACATTCGTCCCATTAAGGAATTGGGAATCGCCTGGAACCATGTGGTCATGGGTCAGGTCATCAACTTCCCCGGCAGCACCACTGAGGCCAAGAAGCACGGCCTGACCGAGGATCGGCGCCACGCCATCGTCACCGCCCTCTCGGCCCTGACGTTCCTGCTCGGCTTCTTCATCGTCGGGCCTTCGCTCGCGCTCTTCGCCTTCGGTTTCGCCTCCACCGCGCACATCGGCTCCGCCCTCAGCTGCCTCGCCGGCCTGCTGGTCACGTGGGCCATCACGCGGGCGGCGTACAAGCACCTTTAGCCCTCCAACCCCGTAGTTCCCCCCTCGCTTGACGACCCGGCTCTGCCGGGTCGTTTGCGTTAAGCGCGGGTGTTGCGGCCGAGGCGGGGCGCGGCGCCCGTCGGGCGGCCGAGGAAGTAGCCCTGGCCGAGACCGGCCTTGAGCTCACGCAGGGCGGCCAGCTGATCGGCCGTCTCGATGCCTTCGGCGATCACCTCGAGCTCGAGGGTCCTGGCCAGATCGACGATCATGCCGACGAAGCTCGACTCGCGCCGCCCGCTCGTCAGGCCGTCGATGAACGGCTTGGCGATCTTGAGCGTGTCCAGCGGCAGCGAGTGCAGGTAGGAGAGCGACGAGTAGCCGGTGCCGAAGTCGTCGAGCGCGATCTTGACGCCGAGGTCGCGCAGCTCGTGGAAGCGCTCGACGCCGGCGGCGGCGACCAGCTGGGACTCGGTGATCTCGATCACGAGCTGGCCCGGATCGATGCCGGACTCCTGGATCGAGGCGAGGACGTTCTCGACCAGGCCCGGGTCGCGCAGCTCGGCGACGCTCAGGTTCACGTGCATGCGCAGCGGCTCGACGCTCGTGTCGGTCTCGGCGTCCTGCCAGCGGCGCGCCTGGCGGCAGGCCTCGCGCAGGACGTGACGGCCGAGCGGCACGATCAGCCCGGTCTCCTCGGCCAGCGGCACGAACTCGGCGGGCGGGACGAGGCCCCGCACCGGGTGCTCCCAGCGCACGAGCGCCTCGGCGGCGACGATCCGGCCCGAGTCCAGCGCGACGATCGGCTGGTACTGGACGATCATCTGCTCGCGCTCGATCGCCTTGGCCAGCTCCTCCTTGAAGTCATGGCGGCGCAGCACCGCGGAGGCCATCTGCGGCTCGAAGAGCTCGAAGCGCGCCTTGCCCTTGGACTTGGCCTGGTACATGGCGACGTCGGCGTTGCGGATCAGCTCGTCGGAGTCGCCGCTGGACTGGTCGCTGGACGCAAGTCCGACCGAGAGGTGCACGGAGACGAGCTCGGTGCCGGCCTCGACGGGCAGCTCGAAGGCCTTCAGGATCCGGCGCGCGATCGTGCGCCCGTCGGCCAGCGGGTCGTCGACGCCCGGGATCATCACCGCGAACTCGTCGCCGCCGAGGCGGGCGACGGTGTCCTCGGGGCGCACGCAGCCGCGCAGGCGCTCGGCGACCGAGATCAGCAGCGCGTCACCCACGTGGTGGCCGAGCGAGTCGTTGACGGTCTTGAAGTCGTCGACGTCGATGAACAGCACCGCGATCGAGCGCTCCGCGGCCAGCTCGAGCCGCACGCGCTCCATGAACAGCGTGCGGTTCGGGAGGTCGGTGAGCGGGTCGTGGTAGGCCTGGTGGTGCAGCTGGTCCTGCAGCGCCTCGAGCTTGTTGACCGCCTGCTCGAGCCGGTCGTACTGCAGCGCGACCGCCGCGTTGTTCGCCAGGGCCTCCAGGAGGCGCAGGTCGTCGGCGCCGAACGAGCGCTCCAAGCCGACGCGGTTGGCGAGCATGATCGTGCCGATCGTGCGTTCCTCGCCCGGGAGCATCGCGATCATCGCGTGGCGGATGCCGCGCGACTGCATGTGCGCGCGCAGGTGCGGGGAGCCGAAGGGCGGGGTGAGCGAGACGACCGGGTTCTCGGCGTCGACGAGGCCGGAGAGCTCCTCGGCGATCGCGCGGTCGGTGATCTCCATCGTCACGCGGTGGTCGCCCGGGCCGTGGGTCGTGCGCAGCGGCTCGCCCTCGCCGGTGTAGAGGACGACCTCGGCGACGTCGGCGTTGAAGGCCTCGAGCGAGCGGGCGAGCAGCGCCTCCAGCGCCTCGGCGACCTCGGGCGAGCGGCTCAGCGTGCGGTTCGCGTCGTAGAGGAACTCGAGCCGCTCGTGGCGCTGGCGCTCGCCGATGTAGGCGCGGTAGACCGCGAACACCGTCAGCGCCGGGACGAGCAGCACCGGCACGGCGCGCGGATCGGTCGCGACGACGAGGGCCGCGGCGATCGCGATCGAGGCGTTGATCAGCGTCACCAGCGCGTCCGTCGCGAACATCTGCACCAGCATCGGCGGCTTGACGTTGCCCTCGGCGATCGCGATCGCGCCGCCGAGCAGGAGGATCGTGAGCGCGCCGCTGGTCAGCGTCGCGGCGTACAGGCCGATCCAGGTCTCAGGCTGGAGCGCGTCGGCGTTGCCGGCGATCGCCGAGAGGATGCCGGCGGCGGCGCTGGCGGCGAGCGCGAGCTGGGCGAGGTTGAAGGCGAGCTTGACCGGCTCCAGGCGGCGGATCAGGCCCCAGACGATGCCGGTGCCGACCAGCGCGCCGACGACGAACGCGTCACCCGAGGCGAACACGAGGCCGAACACGAACGGCAGGTCGGCGAGCGAGAAGGAATGGGCGCTGCGGCGGAAGCGGACGTGGACGACGCAGATCTCCGCGAACGCGAAGCCGAGCGCGACCGCCCACCACGGGAGGTGCGGGTCGGCGTGCGGGGTGTCGCCGTGGGTGATGAAGAACCACGCGAGCGCGGCGAGGCTCGCAAGGGCGACCACGTAGACCCAGACGAAGGCTTCGCGCGACACGACACTCTTGCGACTCGACTCCTCCATCTGTCCGGTAGTCGGCGCGTGAGTACGGTTCTTGACCGGCCTGGACAGGCGTAGCATTCGGGGCATGGCACGCCTCATCCGCATGGACAACACCGGTCACACCACGCTCGCGGAGTGGACAGCGGCCGATCCGGCGTCGGTCGAGGCCGCCGTCGCCGCCCTGCGCGCCGAGCTCGACCAGGGCTACTACGCGGTCGTCAACCACGGCGAAGGCCGCGCCGAGCAGGTGACCACGCTGCCGGTCGACGCCGACCTCGTGATCCTCCGCCGCCCCATCGCGGGCGGCTAGATAAAGGGGTCAGGCCCCTTTAGGTTCATGAGCGCGACGCTCCCTGAGACGGCGGCCGTCCATTGGCGGCCGCGCATGGACGCGGGGCGACTCTCGCTGATCGGCTGGTCGTGGACCGCGTCGACGCTCGTCCAGGTGCTGCCGATGCTCGCCCTGGCGATCATCCTCGTGCTGCTGGACCCGGTGACGATCGCGGTCGGCGCGATCATGCTCGTGCACGCTTGGGTGATCCCGGAGCTCTACGCCAACCGCGGGGCGAAGGTGATCAAGCCCAAAGCGCCCTCCGGCGACGCCGCCGAGGCCACGGCGCTCGGGCTGCTCGGCGACCTCGTCGACCACCGGGCGCGTGAGCTCCACGCCCGCACCGGGCTGATCATGGAGCGGGGCGCGTTGGGCGTCTGGCTCGTGGGGGAGGCGGGCGCGTTGCTCGTGCGCGGGCGCCGCGTGCATTGCTGGTGCGTGCGGGCGACCGACCCGGACCTGCCGTCGAGCGACCGCATCGCCCACCTGCTGCTCGCGCTGCGCGCCGACGAGCAGGGCTTCGCCACCGTCGCCAACCACGCCTTCGCGGGCGCGCGCTGGCGCGTGCGGAGGCGCCTCCCCAAACGGGTGCGCCCGGCGCTCGACGCGGTTCGACACAGTGGATAGGTCGAGGGTGTGAACATTCAGCCGCCGGTATATGCCGGACTGGCCGTTGGAGGAGCATCATTGTCGTCATGACCCCCGCCAGCGCTTCGCTCTCCTCCACCGGTCTGCCGATCCGCCGCCTGGCCCTCGTGCCGACCTCCGGTCGCTCCGATGCCGCCGTCCGCCGCTACCGGATCGCGCGCCTGCGTCTCGAGGACCGCGAGGTCGCCCGCGCCGAGCGCTTCGCCCACCTCAAGCGCACGCACGATTAACGCTGCTTTGAACCGGGCGGTCTAAAGTTGCGTTCATGCGCAACTCGTCCGGTTCTTTCGCTCGTAAGGCCCTGGCGTGGGCCATCGTCGCCGTCGTCGCGATCCTGCTGTTCAAGTTCGTGGTCGCCGCCCTCGCGGGCCTCGTCTCGCTGCTGTTCGGCCTGATCCTGATCGCCGCCGTCATCTGGGCGGTGCTCTGGGCCTTGCGCAACCTGTGATCTACCTGCTGCTCGCGATCTGGTTCGGCGTTGCGACCGGAATCGTGGGCCGCATCCGCGGGTCGTCGTTCTTCATCTGGTTCATCGTCGGTGCCGTGGTGCCGGTGATCGGCCTCGGGATCGCGCTCCTGTACCGGTCGGAGCGCGACGAGGTGCGCCGCCAGTGCCCGACCTGCGGGAAGGTCGTCAAGCTCCACGACGCGATGTGCATGCGCTGCGGAACCGATCTCGAGTTCCCCGAGGTGGGGATCGAGCCGGAATCCGCGGCGTTGCAGCGAAGCTAGACTCAGTTTTCGCTGTCCCCCTCGCGTTTCCACAAGGAGCTGAATCGCCGATGATGCGTGCCGTCGACGCCATCATGGAATGCCTCAAGGCCGAAGGCGTCGACGTCGTATTCGGTTATCCGGGTGGTGCCAACCTGCCCACCTACGACGCGTTCGTGGACGCGGGCATTCGCCACATCCTGGTGCGTCATGAGGCCGGCGGCGGTCATGCCGCCGAGGGCTACGCGAAGGCGTCGGGCAAGGTCGGCGTGGTCTTCGCCACCTCCGGGCCGGGCGCGACCAACATCGTCACGCCGCTCACCGACGCGATGATGGACTCCGTGCCGCTCGTGGCCTTCACCGGCCAGGTGCGGACCGAGCTGCTCGGGACCGACGGCTTCCAGGAGGCCGACACGTTCGGCATCACGATGCCGATCGTCAAGCACTCGTTCGTGATCCAGCACCCGGCGGAGATCCCGCGCGTGGTGCACGAGGCGTTCCACATCGCCCGCACCGGCCGTCCCGGGCCGGTCCTCGTCGACATCCCGCAGGACCTCTCGCGCGCGGAGATCGACTACCAGCCGGTCGAGGACGTCCACCTGCCCGGCTACCAGCCGACGGTCGACGGCAACTCCAAGCAGATCCGGCTCGCCGCCAAGGCGATGGCCAACGCGCGCCGGCCGGTGCTCTACGCGGGCGGCGGCGTCGTCAACGCGGAGGCGTCCGAGGAGCTGATCGAGCTCGCGGTGTCCGGCCGGCTGCCGGTGACGTGCACGCTGATGGGCCTGGGCGCGTTCCCCGCTCCCCACGACCAGTGGCTCGGGATGCTGGGCATGCACGGCACGCGCACGGCCAACTACGCGATGGACGAGGCCGACCTGATCGTCGCGATCGGCGCCCGCTTCGACGACCGCATCACCGGCAAGCTGTCGGAGTTCGCGCCGCGGGCGAAGTTCATCCACATCGACATCGACCCGGCCGAGATCTCCAAGAACGTGCCCGCGCACATCCCGATCGTGGGTGACGCGAAGCGCATCCTGGCGCGGCTGGTGGACGAGTACGCGGCGCTGAACCCGGATCAGGCGCGGCTCGCCGGCTGGTGGGAGCGGATCGACCACTGGCGCGCGCAATACCCGCTGCGCTACGAGGACTCGCCGGACTCCGAGATCAAGCCGCAGTACCTCGTCCAGGCGCTCTACCAGGCGACCGGCGGCGACTGCATCCTGTCCTCGGACGTCGGCCAGCACCAGATGTGGGCGGCGCAGTACTTCAACTTCAACAAGCCGCGCCGCTGGATCAACAGCGGTGGCCTGGGGACGATGGGCTTCGGCCTGCCCGCCGCGATCGGTGCGGCGGTCGCGTGCCCTGAGGTCCCGAGCGTGCTCTTGACCGGCGACGGCTCCTTCCAGATGAACATCCAGGAGCTCGGGACCGCGAAGCAGTTCGACATCCCGGTCAAGTGCGTGATCATGGACAACGGCTACCTGGGCATGGTCCGCCAGTGGCAGGAGCTGTTCTGGGACAAGCGCTACTCCAACGTCGACATGGGCTCCTGGCCGGACTGGGTCAAGCTCGCCGACGCCTACGGGGCGACCGGCGTACTGCTCACCGACAAGACGACGCTGGTGGATGACCTGAAGGCGGCATTGGCGACCCCCGGCCCGGTCGTGGTCGACGTCAAGGTGACGCGCGAAGAGAACACGTATCCGATGATCGCGCCGGGCGCCGCGGCCCGGGAAATGGTGGGCTGAGCGATGGGCGAACCCGGCACCAAGGAAGTCCTCAGCCTCGAGGAGCTCGAGGCCAGCGTCGGTCTGCGCACCGGCCGCAAGCACATCCTCTCGATCCTCGTGGAGAACAAGCCCGGCGTGCTCACCCGCATCGCGGGCCTCTTCGCGCGGCGCGGCTTCAACATCGACACGCTCGCGGTGGGGCCGACCGACGACCCCACGCTGTCGCGCATCACGCTGACGCTCGACGGCGCGATGCACCCGATCGACCAGGTGACCAAGCAGCTCCACAAGCTGGTCAACGTCATCAAGATCAGGGATCTGGAGCCGACCGAGACCGTCGCCCGCGAGCTCGCGCTGTTCAAGGTCGCGGCCGACGGCGCCTCCCGCGCCGAGGTCATGCAGATGGTCGAGATCTTCCGCGGCAAGATCATCGACGTCTCGAAGCGTTCGGTGATCATCGAGGTCACCGGCTCCTGGGACAAGATCGAGGCCTTCGAGCGCATGGTCCGCCCGTTCGGCCTGATCGAGATGGCGCGCACCGGCGAGATCGCCATCTCCCGAGGGAGAGGCGAGACCTGACCCAGGTCACCCGTTCATCGGGCGTCGGCGGGCTCGCCGTCGACGCCGCGGAGCTGCGCGCTCGCGCGGAGCGCGCGGTCCGGCGTGCGCGCAAGTCCGGGCGACCCGTGTTGCTCGGCCACACGACCCGCGTCGGCGCCGACGTCGACCCGAGCGCGGTCGCCTTCGCCTCCCGCGCCGCGGGGGAGAACTGGTTCTGCTTCGAGCAGCCCGACCGTGACGGAGCGGCGCTGGCCGCGCTCGGCACGGTCACGCGGCTCACGGCCTCCGGGACGGAGCGCTTCAAGCGCGTCGCCGCCGACTGGCGCACGCTGACCGCGGGCGCGGTCGCCGACCCGCCCGACGGTCCCGCGGGCGCGGGCCTGGTCGCCGTCGGTGGCTTCGCGTTCGCCCCGGACGGCGGCCACGCGCCGCACTGGGCGGGCTTCGACGCCGCCGACCTGATCGTCCCCGAGGTCGCGCTGGCGCGGCGCGGCGAGGACGTCCGGCTGACGCTGGCCGCGCTGGTCGCGCCGGACGATGTCGCCGAGGAGGTCGCCGCGCGGCTC
Organism: Solirubrobacter soli DSM 22325; assembly: GCF_000423665.1. Classification (GTDB taxonomy): domain Bacteria; phylum Actinomycetota; class Thermoleophilia; order Solirubrobacterales; family Solirubrobacteraceae; genus Solirubrobacter; species Solirubrobacter soli. Next base: position 23,901 of record NZ_AUIK01000022.1, read on the forward strand.
AGCGCCCGGGCCGCCGCGCTCCGGCATTCGCCGCTCCCGCTGTTGGACCCCGCGCCCGCCGGGCGCTTCCGGATCGACTCCGTCGCGCCGCCCGAGCACTACGAGGGCGCGGTCGCGCGGGCGGTCGAGCGGATCCGGGACGGTGCCTTCGAGAAGATCGTGCTCGCGCGCGAGGTCACCGTGCAGGCGCCGACGCCGCATGACGCCGCCGCGGTCTTCGGCGTGCTGCGGGCCGGCTTCGAGTCCTGCTACGTCTTCTGCGCCGGCCGCGGCGACGCGGCGTTCGTCGCCGCCTCCCCGGAGCTGCTGATCCGCCGCGACGGTCACCGCGCGCAGACGGTCGCCCTGGCCGGTTCCACCCGCCGTTCCGCCGATCCCGCCGTCGACGATCACCTCGGCGAGCAGCTGCTGCAGTCCAGCAAGGACCGCGAGGAGCAGGCGATCGTCGTCCGCCGCATCTCGCGCGCGCTGCGGCCGCACGCGGTGTGGGTCGCGGCGCCCGACGAGCCGACGCTGATCAAGGTCGCGAACATCCAGCACCTGGCGACGCCGATCCGCGCGCAGCTCGCCCACCCGCTGAGCGCGATCGAGCTCGGAGGGCTGCTGCATCCGACGCCCGCTGTGGGTGGCGAGCCGCACGCGGCGGCCGCACCGCAGATCCCGGTGCTCGAAGGGCTGGACCGCGGCTGGTACGCGGGTGCCGTCGGCTGGACCGACGCCAACGACGACGGCGAGTTCTGCGTGGCGCTGCGGTGCGCGCTCCTGCGCGGGCGCGAGGCGCGGCTCTACGCGGGCGTCGGCGTCGTACGCGACTCGGACCCGGCGTCCGAGCTGGGGGAGACCGAGATCAAGCTCGGCGCGCTCCTCCCGATCCTCGCCGGCTGACGTGGTCCCGGGCCGGGCCCAGGCCGCAAGTTGGGTCCCGCGTCTCTTGTGACGGCTGCACCCGGCCGTGAGCCTGTCGAGCATGTTCACGGGTGTCTCATGGCGAGGCGAACGCGGCCAGACCGGGGCCGATTACATGGGCGGGCTGCTGCTCGTCGCGCTCATCGTGTTCGCGCTCGTCGTGACCGACGCCCCTGCGCAGGTGGCCGGCAAGGTCCGCCAGGCGGTCTGCTCGATCCGGGCCGGCAGCGACTGCGGCACGCCCAACCGCTCCGGCGGCTACGCGGAGGACGACTACGAGGACTCAGGGCTCGCCGACCGCGAGATCTACGACGCCGACTGCGGCTCGACCCCTGACGATCCCTCGCGCGCGGGTGACGACGGCGCGGTCGGCGACGACCAGGTCGACAAGGCCTACGAGAACCTCGGCCGCGTCTACGACTACTACCACGACACCTTCGGCTGGGACTCCTACGACGGCAAGGGCGCGCCGGTGGTCGGGATCGTCAACGTCTGCGACGGCGGCACGTCGTCGTATTGGAGCGACAACCGCGTCCACTTCGCGCCGGGCGCCGGCGACGCGCTGGACACCGCCGCCCACGAGTTCACCCACGGCATCACCGCCAGCACCGCCGGCCTGCGCTACGAGTGCCAGTCGGGCGCGCTGAACGAGTCGATCTCGGACATCATGGCCTGGAACCTCGACCCCTCCGACGCGACCTACGGCGAGGACCGCGACGGCGACGGCCCCGACGACCCGGACGGCGGGACGATCCGCGACTACAGCCTCCCGACCCGCTTCGACCAGCCGATGCACGTCGACGACTACCGCGCCACCAAGAACGACCGCTTCGGCGACTGGGGCGGCGTCCACACCAACAGCGGCATCCCCAACCACGCCTACTACCAGGTCGTCCTCCGGATCGGCCGCGACAAGGCCGAGCAGGTCGTCTGGCGCGCTCTGACGCAGCACCTACAGCCCGATTCGGGGTTCGAGGACTTCCGCACCGCGATGCTCGACTCCGCCGAGGAGCTCTACGGCCGCGGCACGGAGGTCGACGGCATCGACGCCGCCTTCGCCGCGGTCGGCCTCGACGGCACCTGGCAGGCCCCCGACCAGGAAGGCTGCTGAACGCTGTGATGACCCGACCGCTCGAACGTAGTGTCGGCATGAGGATCCTGCTGCTCGCCCTCGTCGCCCTGTTCGTGACCGCGTGCGGCGACGACGCCCGGACCGAGCCCGCCGCCCTCTCCGAGCCGATCACGTACGAGGTGATCGGCGGCGACGCCTTCCGCGACGACACCGTGACCGTCCAACCCGACGGCACCGCGTCCGTCGAGACCCGCGCCGGCACCCGCTCCGCGACCCTCACAGCCGCCGAACGGGCGACCCTCGCGGGCGGCATCGCCGACGCGTCCCTCTCCGACCTCGAGGACGCCGTCGCCGACCCACCGGTCCCGGACGCCCTCTCCTACCGCTTCACCTACCGCGGCCACCAGGTCACCACCGACTCCACCGAGCTCCCGGACGAGCTCCGCGGCCTCATCGGCACCTTCGACGACCTGATCGACCGCTACGGTGCCTAGCCGTGTCAGAAGACTGACCGGTTTCCGGTTCACCAGGGGCGAGATTTCCCGCGTCCCACCTATGGCGTGTCGTGCACACGCTCGACATTCACTCACTGTTCGTGAGAGGTTGGCGGCCCTCCATGATCCGCCTCCTGCTTGCGACGCTCGCCGTACTGCTCGCCCTCCCGGCATCGTCGGCCCTCGCCGGCACCTACGTCGTCTACGGCTGCTGGACCAGCGGAGACACCGGCGGCTGGACCCGCCTGGGCGGCGGCGCGCCCGGGGTCAACGCCTATGCGATCTGCCCCGCCGACCAACCTGCCCCGAACGGCGATCCAGGCGGCCTGCGTGACATCACGAGTGTTGGGTCATGGCCTGCAGGAGCGACCTCAGGATGGGTGTTCGAAGCCCCGCCGAACACCGACATCGTCGGCGTCGCCGCCGAGACACAGGGCCCAGGCGGGCAGGAGACACACGCGAACTCATGGTCGCGCGGCATCTGGGTCCCGGACACCGGGGCCTGGCTGGCCACTGCCCCGGTCCAGGACTCAGGCGGTTGGAAGGCCATCGCCACCCCCGGGATGTCCGCGCGCCGAGTCGCGGTCGGGCTGCGCTGCCGCGCGAACCCGTGCCTCGCCCCGCTGCCGGGATATCAACCCAAGTTCATCGCCTGGTCGGCGTTCCGCCGCCTCGGCGTGACCATCCGCGACGTCGCGCCGCCGCGGATCACGGTCCTCCGGCCGCCACCCGCGGGGTGGCTGAGCCGGGGTCGATCGACGGTCTCGTTCACCGCGACCGACAACGTCGGCGTGCTGTGGCTCGACGCCAGACTGGACGGCAAGCGCATCAGCTTCGCGTCTCGCGACTGCTACCCGCCGCAGATGAACACCGTGGTCGCGCCGTGCTCATCAGAGGCCACACCGCTCGCCGCCAACGTCGACGCGGATCTGCTGTCCGAAGGCGCCCACGCCCTGGTAGTGGTGGCGAGCGACGTGGCGGGAAACACGCGCGAAGAGACGCTGCCGATCCACATCGATCACAGCGCTCCGGTGGCGCCGCGCGGCCAGATGTCGGCTGCCCGTGCATGGCGACGCGAGAACCGTTTCGACGTCGCGTGGACGAATCCACCGGACACAGCTGGAGCGCCGGTCGCCCGCGCCCGATTCCGGCTCTGTCCGGCGGCGAACCCACCGTATGCCGAGGACGGGTGCGTTTCGGGAGAACGCACCGGGCCCGGCCTCTCCGCACTCGAGGGTCTGACTGTGCCGGGCGACGGGGCGTGGACACTTCGGCTCGCGCTCGTCGATTCGGCGGGCAATCACGATCCAAGCCGCGATGCGGTCTTCGAAGGACTGTGGTTGGACAGGGAACCGCCTCAGGCAAACTTTGAGCCCTTCGATCCGCAGGATCCCACGAGAGTGCGCTTGAGGGTCAGCGACGGCCTTTCCGGCGTCTCGCGCGTGGAGATCGAGGTGCGACGCCAAGGCGAGCCGGTCTGGCGGGCGCTCGATGTCGTACGCACCGACGGCCAGTACAGCGCAATCCTCGACGACGGATCTCTGAGCGACGGGCTCTACGAGCTTCGGGCAAGGGCCTTCGACGCCGCGGGGAACGAGCAGTCGGTCACAACCTTCCCCGATGGGCGGCCGATGCAGGCCCTCCTGCCACTACGGGTCCTGTCAGTCCTGACCGTCGGCCGGTCCGTGCGAGTGCGCGTGAAGGGCGCGAGCGGCGCGCGGCCGCGATACCGCACGGTCATCGTCGCTCGACCTAGCCTCGAGTACGGTCAGCGGGTGACCATTCAGGGAGCGCTCACGGACGACGCCGGCAATCCGCGGGACGGCGCCGAGGTCGTGGTGACCGAGCGCGTGGATCTCCCAGGAATGGAATGGCGGGTGATCGCGAGGATCAAGACGGACGCGAAAGGTGTCTTCACGCTTCTCGCGCCCGCCGGCGCGGCTCGCACCTTGCGCTTCACGTATGCGGGGACGGCGACCAACCGACCACGGACGCAGGACGTCGAACTGCGCGTCCGGGCGGCGACGACCTTGACGCCGAGCCGACGACGACTCCAGAACGGTGAGACGGTCGTTTTCCGGGGCCGGTTGCGTGGCGGTCCGATTCCGGCTGGCGGCAAACTCATGGTGCTGCAAGCGAAGACGCGTCTCGGATGGCGAACCTTCGCCACGCCGCACACCAACGCGGCGGGCCGCTGGTCGTACGCATACACGTTCACAGGGACCCAGACGACGGCTCGCTACGCCTTCCGCGCTCTGATCCCGGCGGAACCGAGCTATCCCTACGCCGCAGGCGCGTCGCCAATCGCGCGCGTCCTGGTCATCGGAGCAGGTGGCCGAGCGTGATCCCGTCCGTCATGCTGCGCCGCATGGCCAGACGGCTGCGAGCCCGAGTGTCGTACGCCAACGTGATGGCGACCATCGCCGTCTTCGTCGCATTGGGCGGGACAGGGTACGCGGCGCTCTCGTTGCCGCGCGACAGCGTAGGGTCGCGCGAGTTGAGGACCGGATCGGTCGGCGCCAGCGAGCTCAGGTCCAACGCGGTGACCTCGCCCAAGGTCCGCGACGGCTCTCTCGGTGTGCGCGATCTTTCAACGTCGGCGCGTGATGCACTGCGCGGCTCGGCGGGTGATCGTGGTGCCACAGGTCCGCAGGGACCAGCCGGACCTACCGGTCCGCCTGGAGCCCCGGGGATCACACTGACCGCGAGGGTCGACGCACACGGTCGGCTGGCCGGCGGCACTGCCACGTCGGCGTCCGAAGGGGGAGCGGGCGGTGACTACAAAGTGACGTTCCCGCGTTCCGTGGCCGGCTGCACGTACGCGGCGAGCATCGCGCGGGTGCCGGTCGGGCCGCCTGAGGACCCGCCGCCCGGGTTCGTGATCGTCTCAGCGGACGGTGACGACGTGCGGGTCCGCACCTACGATGCGTCCGGGAACTCGGACTCGCTCGGCTTCCACCTGATCGTCGCCTGCTAGCGGAAGATGCGGCGCCACCAGCGGGTGCTGGTGCGGCGGGCGTTCGTCTGCACCGCGCCCATCGTGCCGCCATAGGCCGGGAGCTTGGCCGCCTCGGCCGCGTCGATCGTCAGCGTCACCTGTCGCAAGGTGATGCGGGCCACTTCCGGGGCGTCGACGAAGCGGCGGCCGGTCTCGGTCTTGACGACGATGCCGTCGAAGATGTGCTCGCGGGCGTTGTCGAGGACCTTGGAGACGGTGCCGATCGTGACGCCGTCGGTGGTGACGATCGGGACGCCGCGAGGGAGGGCCTGGTAGCCGATCTGGTGGTCGTCGTCAGCGCTCAAGGTTCAGAAAGCTACCGGGAATCGGTGAGCCAACGACGTCCGTACACGACGGCGCCTACGACCGCGCCCGCGGGGAACGCCGCGTAGATGAGCGCCGTGTCGCTCGCGTCGTTCGTTCCGCCGCCGCCGGCGGTCAGCAAGACGCCCAGGAGCACGACGACGAGCGCCGGAACCACCAGGCCCAGGCCGGGCGCCCACGCGCCCGCGCGGCGCGCCTGCCACGCGCCCGCCCACGTGCCCGCCAGGGCGCCGAGGAAGCTCGAGACGATCACCAGGACGAGCAGCTCGGTGTCCTGGGAGAGCGGGTCGAAGAAGCTGCCCAGCAACCCGAACGCGATCAGCACCAGCGCCCACGCGCCGGCCGCGACGCCTGCGGCGCGCGCGCCCGCCCGGGCGGTCACGACGGCCTCCTCAGGTGCCGGTGTCCGAGTTCGAGTCGTAGTGCGGGCTGAAATCGAAGTCGTTCTCGTTCGCGTTCTTGAGGTGGTAGCCCCGGAACAGGAAGCCGGTCACGACGAACCCGATGATCAGCACGGCGCACACGACGAACGCGGCGATGAAGATCCCTGGCATCAGTCGCCAGCGTAGCGCTCAGTGCACGCATGAGTCCCACCTCGTGAAACCGAAGGTGTCGCCGCCGGCGGGGCGGTAGAAGGCGTCGACGAGGGTGGCGTCCTCGCTCGTGTACTCGCCGCTGACGCCGAACACGCCCGCGTTGAAGCCGACGGAGGTCTTTTGCTTGGCGAGCGAGTAGAAGCGGGCGTTGAAGGTCGAGTCCGTCAGCAGCCGCCCGCCGAGGTCGATCATCGAGCTCAGGCGGGACACGGGCTGGCCGGCGCTGTTGACCCCGTTGACGAAGCCGAGGGCGGCCTCGCGGTTCGCCGGGTCGCGGAGGTCGAGCTTGAAGTCGACGATCGCCCGCCCGCCCAGCGCGCCGTTCTGCGCCTCCTTGCGCTTGGTCAGGCGGTCGAGCACGGTGTTGAACTTCGTGCCCTCGAAGTCCTTCAGGTTCGCCGAGACGTCGCCGGCGGCGGTCACGTCGAGCTGGCCGGTGGCGCGCAGGGTCTTCGGTTGCCCGTTCTTGTCGATCGTGTAGGCGAGCCGGAGATTCGCCTGGCCGGAGGCGGCGATCTTGAACAGCATGAGCTTCTCCTTCTCCAGATCGCCCAGCCCGGTGTCCTGGACGGCGCCGCCCGCGACCTCGAAGTAGTAGGTCGTGTCGCCCTGGTTGGGGTCGTCCGCGTTGGTGTTTACGGTGCGGCCGAGCGCGACGCTGACGTTGCGTTCGAGCGTCTGGACTCCGGATGCACCGGCCTTCTGACGCAGCTCGAGCCCGCCCTGGATCGTGCTCTCGTCGTGCGGCGGGAGCTTGATGTCGGCGTCGTCCTTCGTGCCAGGGAAGTTCGGCAGCGGGTTGGCGATCGCGCCGACCTTCTTCTTGACGTCGGAGACGAACCGGTCGGCGTCGGCCTCGCTGTCGAAGATCCACGCCCGCGCCACGGTCGCGGTGACGCCCGCGCGCCCGCCCGCGCCGACCCCGGCCTCCGTGTCGCCCGCCTTGATCCCGACGTCGACGCCCCAGTTGAGCCCCGCCTTGGCGTTGCCCTTGATCGTCACCTTCACGGTGCCGTCGGCGCGGAGCTCGTTGGTGCCCTCGACGCCGCCGCCGAAGTCGAACGCCGCCACCCGGATCGACCCCGCGATCCCGCGCTGCGAGGCGTTGCGGACGCACTCGGAGATCAGCGGCTCGCCGTTGGGCCCGGTCAGGTCATCGGTGCACGTGCCGCCGGTGATCCGCGTCACCGCGCACTGGATCCCGTCGCTGATCTTCGGCCCGGCGCCGGACGCGAGGATCGCGACCACGATCAGGCAGACGAGCGCCAGCACGCCGAGGAGCTCGGCGGAGGTCTGGCCACGCGAGCAGCGGAGACGCTTCACAGCGCGGCAGGATGCCCGCGCCCAAGACCCCCGACCAGAGTCCCGGGTCCTGTCTTACATCTAGGACCGGCCCACGCGTCTCCACACGTCGATCACCTCGCGCACCGAGGCGATGCGATACGAGATGCGTGAGTCCAAAGGTCGCAGGACGAGCTCGAAGCGCCCGCTCTCGAGCTGCGTGAGCTCGGTCACGAGCGCGTGGAAGCGCCGGCCCTTCTTGTCGACCTCGACGATGTCACCCGGCCCGATCCCCTTGGAGGTCGTCCGCTTGTTCGACGGTGCCGTGGCCGACACGTCGAGCAGCGAGGTCTGGGCTTCGAGCATGGACGCCGCACGCTATGTGGCGGCCCGGACGGACTCCCAGACGCGGCGGTGCAGCTCCACGTTCTCCTCGCGGTTCGTGCGGGCGCAGATGATCGTGGTGCGCTCCGCGGACGCCGCACGCGCCAGCGCGTCGCGGAAGCTCTCGACGTCCGCCACCCGCTCATAGCCCACGCCGTACAGCGCGGCCGCGTGCGCGAAGTCGAGCCCGTGCGGCGTCGCGATGTGCTCCACGAACTCCGCGCCCTCACGCGCGGCCGGGAGGAAGTGGAAGATCCCGCCGCCGTCGTTGTCGATCAGCACGATCACGAGCTTCAGGCCGAGCCGCGACGCGGCCAGCAGCCCGCCGATGTCGTGGGCCAAGGCCACATCGCCGATCAGCAGGACGGTGAGCCGGCTCGCCGCGGCGACGCCGAACGCGGTGGACACCGTCCCGTCGATCCCGTTCGCGCCGCGGTTGGACAGCACCCGGAACGGCGTCTCGCGCGCCGGGAAGAAGGTCTCCACGTCGCGGATCGGCATCGAGGAGGCGACGACCAGCGTCGCCTCGGGCGGCAGCACGGTCCCCAGCTCCGCGGCGATCCGCGGCTCGTTCAACCCAGCGGGGCCGACCACCGAGGCGATCGCCTTCGAGGCCGCCCGGTCGGCCTCGTGCCAGCCGTCGAGCCAGGACGTGTCCTTGCGCTTGCGTGGGAGCTTGCCCGTGAGCGTCTCCAGCGTGCTCCGGGCGTCCGCGCCGACGATCGTGCCGACGACGCCAGACGGGTCGTGCCACGCGTTCTCGGAGTCGAAGGCCACCTGCAGCGCGTCCAGCCCCGCCAGCCACTGCCGCAGCGGCTTGGAGGTGGGGAGGTCGCCCACGCGCAGCACGAGATCGGGCGCGTGCGAGGCCGCCCACTCCCGATCGCGCAGCAACGCGTCGTAGTGCGCGATCGCCGCCGGCCCGCGGCGCGCGCCCGACGTCGGCTCGGCCAGCAGCGGCGCGCCCGCCCGCTCGGCGAACGCGGCGACCGCGTCCGGCAGGCGCGGATCGCGCTCCGCCCGTCCCGCGACGACGATCGTCCGCGGCCGCAACCGCAGCTCCTCCTCGAGCCCTTCGAGCAGCCGGTCGGACGCGACCCGCCGGCTCAGCGGCCGCGTCACCCACGGCCGCCCGCCCTCGCGACCGGGCACGATCTCGACGTCCGGGACGCCGCCCCCGTCCGGCACCAGCGGCTCGCGCAGCGCGAAGTTGAGGTGCACCGGGCCGGGCCGCCCGTCGATCGCGGTGTAGAACGCGCGGCAGGCGAGCTGGCGCAACCAGCGCACCCGCGCCGCCGAAGCGGGGTGGTCGTCGATCTCGAAGTACCACTTGACGGCGCTGCCGTAGAGCTTGACCTGGTCGATCGTCTGCCCGGCGCCGACGTCGCGCAGCTCGGGCGGGCGATCCGCGGTCAGCACGAGCAGTGGCACGCGCGCCTCGTGGGCCTCGATCACAGCGGGCGCGTAGTTGGCGGCCGCGGTGCCTGAGGTGCAGGCGATCGCGGCGGGGATGCCGGTCGCCTTGGCGAGGCCGAGCGCGAAGAACGCGGCGCTGCGCTCATCGACGTGGGAGGTGGCGCGCAGCCCGTCCTGGCGGGCGAGCGTGAGGACGAGCGGCGTCGAGCGCGAGCCGGGCGAGGTGATCGCGTCGCGCAGGCCGCAGCGCACGAGCTCGTCGACGAACGCGCGCAGGCCGAGGTAGGTATCGGTTCCGGGCATGAGTCCGTTGAAGAATGGTCGGTCAGACCGATGTGGTGCAGCCGCCAGTGGCTCGTGACGGCCGCGCTCGCGATGCGGCCCTCTGGGCCGTGAGCAGCGCGGGTGGCGCGAGGCGCCGCGGATGTGCCGCAGCGGGCGCACCGGAATTCTTCAAGGGGCTCATGATGTCAGGGGTGCCACCCGCGCTCGTCCTGCTGCATGGCTTCACACAGACCCGCCAGAGCTGGCGGCGAACGGCGCAGGCGCTGCAAGGACGCTATCGCGCGCTGGTGCCGGACCTCCCCGGCCACGGTCAGGCGAACCACCGGACGGCGAGCTTCGACGCCGTCGCCGCGTACACACGGGCGCTCGTGAACGAGCGGACGTTCGCGCTGTGCGGGTACTCGATGGGCGGGCGGATCGCGCTTCACACGGCGCTCACGCTCGGCCCCTCGGTCGTCACCCGCCTGGTCCTGGTGGGCGCGAGCCCCGGCCTGGCCGATCCTCAGGAGCGTGCCGCACGCCGCCAAGCCGACGACGCGCTCGCCGACCGGCTCGAGACGCTCGACATCGAGACCTTCGCCCGCGAATGGGGCTCGCAGCCGCTGTTCGCCGGCCAGCCCGAGCGCGTCGCCGCGGCCGCCTACGCGGACCGCCTGCGCAACACGCCCGCGGGCTTGGCCGCGGCGCTGCGCGGCCTTGGCACGGGGGTGATGGAGCCGCTGTGGGACCGGTTGCCGGAACTGCAGATCCCGGTCACGTTGATCGTCGGCGAACGCGACACCAAGTTCCGCGGCATCGCCGAGGCGATGCGCGAGCGGCTGCCGATCGGGAACCTCGTGATGGTCGAGGGCGCCGGCCACGCGGTCCAGCTGGAAGAGCCGGCCGCTGTGGCCAGCGCCATCTACCAGTCCTTGTCTTCCTCGTCCGCCTCGGCGTAGTCGTCGCCGTCGAAGTCCTCCTCGAGGAGTTCGTCGAAGGCGTCGCTCGTGATCGCACTCGTTCCGTGCTCGTCGCCGTGTTCGGCGTGTTCGATGAGGTCCGCTTCCGCGAGCTCGAAACCCTCGCTTTCGCCCTCACCGGCTTCGATCAGTGGTGCGAGCGCGGGATCGACCTTGTCGTCCGGCGTCTCAGGCCATTCCGGTGCCATGACCGGAAGCCTACGTCAAGCCAACCCTGGAACGGAAGGGACGGGGATCGAACCGCCCCGGGGCTCCGGTGCGCCGGTCGGCTCGGCGAAGTTCGCGAGCGTCGCGAGCCCGCACGCCCGCGAGATCCGCAGCCCCGCCGCGGCGTGGACGCCGGCGGCGATCCCCAGCGGGCCGTCGAAGGTCGATGTCAGGTAGACGCTCGAGCCGGCGGCGCGGGCGCGGCGGGCGTCCTCGAGCACGGCGGAGATGCCACCGCGCGAGATCTTCAGGCAGACGAGCTCGGCGGCGCCGGAGCCGGGGGCGTGGGTCTCATCCATCGCGATCCGGACGGGTGAGGAGGCGGCCACGGCGCGCAGCGCTTCGACGCCGTGCACCGGCTCCTCGCACAGCTCCAGGCCGATCGGGGCGAGCGCGCGCAGGTTCGCGAGCGCCTCCTCGGGCGTCTGCCACGCCCCGTTGGCGTCGACCCGGATCAGCACGTCCGGCCCGACGGCGGCGCGCACGGCGGCCAGGCGCCCCGCGTCGTCGCCGACGCCCACCTTGACCTTCACGCAGCGGAAGCCTTCACGCACCGCCTCCGCCGCCGCCTGCGCCGCCCCTGCGCGGTCGTCGGCGCCGATCGTGGCGTTCACGGCGACCTCATCGGCAGCGAGCGGGTGGATCAGCTTCGCGAGCGGCGTCTGCGTCCGGCGCGAGGCGTGGTCCCACAGCGCCATGTCGATCGCCGCGAGCGCCTGCGGGAGGTCGCGCTCGGCCTTGCAGGCGGCGAGGACGTCCGCGGTCGGCTCGATGCCGCTCAAGACCTCCTTGTAGGCGTCGATCGCCGCGCTCGCGCTGGCGAGGGACACGCCGTCGAACGGCTCCAGCGGCGCGGCCTCGCCCTCGCCGTACAGACCGTCGGGGAAGTCGAGGCGGACCCGCAGCGTCTCGCGCTCGTGCAGCTCGCCCCAGGACGCCCGCAGCGGCGCGCGCAGCGCGTAGCGGACCGTCCGGACCGAGAGCTCGACCATCAGCGCGAGAGGAGGAGCCCGATGCCGAGCAGGACGCAGAACACGAGCTGGAGCATGCCGGTGCGCGCCAGCGCGCCGTTCAGGCTGGGCCCGTCGACGCGGTTGCGGACCACGCGCACGATCGGCGCCGCGAGCGGCAGCGCCAGCCACGGCAGCAGCAGCCACGCGGTCAGGTGCTCGCCGCCGAACACCCATGCAAGCGGCGCGGTCGCGAACGCGCCGTAGACCAGCAGCGCGTAGCCGAGCCTCGCCTTGTCGCGGCCGAGGCGGACCGCGAGCGTGCGCTTGCCTGCGCGGCGGTCGGTCTCGAGGTCGCGGGTGTTGTTGACCATCAGGATCGCGGTCGCGAGCAGGCCGACCGGGACCGCGAGGACGAACGACTCCCAGTTGAACTCCTGCGTCTGGGCGAAGAACGTGCCGGTGACGGCGACCAGGCCGAAGAACAGGAAGACGAAGACCTCACCGAGCCCTTCGTAGCCGTAGGGGCGTGGGCCGCCCGTGTAGAGCACGCCGGCGAGGATCGAGAGGACGCCGATCAGGAGGATCTGCCAACCCGCGGTGACGATCAGATAGACGCCCACCAGCACCGCCAGGCCGAACGCGACGTAGGTGGCGATCAGGACCTGCTTGGGCGGCACCAGGCCGCCGGCGGTCACGCGGACCGGGCCGAGGCGGTCCTCGGTGTCCGCGCCGCGGCGGGCGTCGGAGTAGTCGTTGCTGAGGTTGGTGCCGATCTGGATCAGCAGCGCGCCGAGCAGCGTGGCGATGAACGTCAGGACCTTGAACGTCCCGAGCGTGTACGCGTAGGCCGTGCCGACCAGCACAGGTGCGGCCGCCGCCGGCAGCGTCCGCGGCCGGGAGGCCATCAGCCAGATCTTGAACGGACTCAAGGTCGTTTGGGGAACTGCGCGAAGTCGGGCTGGCGCTTGGCCTTGTAGGCCTCGCGGCCCTCTTTCGCCTCGTCGCTGGCGTAGAACAGAAGATTGGCGTCGTGCGCGAGCTGCTGGATCCCCGCCATACCGTCTTCCTCAGCGTGAAAACTCAGCTTTACGAGGCGCAGGGCGAAGGGGGAGAGGGCGAGCATCTCGTGGCACCATTGGACGGTCTCGGTCTCGAGCTGGTCGAGTGGGACGACCGTATTCACGAGCCCCATGTCGAGCGCCTGCTGGGCGTCGTACTGGCGGCAGAGCATCCAGAACTCCTTGGCCTTCTTCGGGCCGACGTGCTTGGCGAGCAGGCTCGCGCCGTAGCCGCCGTCGAAGGAGCCGACCCGCGGACCGGTCTGGCCGAAGCGGGCGTTGTCGGCCGCGATCGTCATGTCGCAGACGAGGTGCAGGACCTGGCCGCCGCCGATCGCCCACCCGGCGACCATGGCGATGACCGGCTTGGGCAGGCGGCGGATCTGCACGTGCAGGTCGGTCACGTGGAAGCGCCCGACCTGCGCTCCGCCCGGCACGTAGCCGGTGTCGCCGCGCACCCGCTGGTCGCCGCCGGAGCAGAAGGCCTTGTCGCCCGCGCCGGTGAGGATGATCACGCCCACCGTGGTGTCCTCGCGCGCCTTCTCGAGCGCGTCGGAGACCTCGATCAGCGTCTCCGGGCGGAACGCGTTATGGACTTCGGGACGGTTGATCGTGATCTTCGCGATCCCGTCGCCGGACAGTTCATAGAGGATGTCTTCGTAGTCGGCGCCGGCAGTCCAGTTCACGGCGCTGAGCCTAGCGGCGGCGCCTCGAGGGCGGCGCGCAGGGAGCGCACGAGCGGTTCGATCGCGTCCAACTCGCCGGAGAGGAACCGCCGCTCGAGCGCGCGGGCATGGTCGGCGGCCGCCGTCTCGCCCAGCACCGCCAGCGTCCCCGCAAGCCGGTGTGCCTCCGCCTGCGCCTCGCGCCGCTCGCGCTCCAGGACATGCGGACCCTTGGCCGCCGCGCGCTCGATCACGCCGACGCGCGCGAGCTCGGTCGGACGCCACTGCGCCCACAACTCCCGGATCGCCGAGGAGAGCGTGTCCTGCATGGCACCAACCTAAGCTCGTCTGGATGCACTGGGTAGAGCAGGCTCCCCCGTCCGGGGTGGCCGTGGAGACCGCGGACGGCGCGCTGGATTACGGCACCTTGCTGACCCGGGCGCGCGCGGGCGCGGCCGAGCTCGCGGGCCACCAGCGGGTCGCGATCGCGCTCCCGCCGGGCCTCGACTTCGCGGTCGCGCTCCACGCCTGCCTGCTCGCGGGAGCCGCCGCGGTGCCCCTCGACCTGCGCGAGCCGGCGCCGCGCCTGGCGGGGGCGACGATCACGATCGACGGCCCGCTCGGCACGGGCCCGGCCGCGTCGCCGGGCGCCGCCGCGTCGCCGGGCGCCGCCGCGCTCTCGCCGCGCCGCGCCGGCGCCGGCGCGCTCGACCTCGCCGCGCCGGCCCTCGTCGTCCACACGTCCGGCACGACCGGCACGCCGCGGCCGGTCGAGCTGACCCTCGGGCAGATCCTCCACAACGCCCTCGGGTGCGCGGTCGCGCTCGGGCATGACCGGCACGAACGCTGGCTGTGCCCGCTCCCGCTCAGCCACGTCGGCGGCCTGATGGTCCTGCTGCGCTCGGCGATCTACGGGACGACCGCCGTGCTCGGACCCGCCGACACGGACGACGTCACGATCGCGAGCCTCGTCCCGACCCAGCTCTCCCGCCTGCTCGTCCGCGAACCACCGCGGACCCTGCGGCTCGTGATGCTCGGCGGCGCACCCGCCGATCCGACGCTGCTCGCCCGCGCCCGCGAGGCCGGCTGGCCGGTCGCCCCGACCTACGGGCTCACGCAGGCGTGCTCCGCCGTGACCGTCGCCCGGTCCGGCGACACCGAGACGTCGGGAACGCCGCTCCCGGGCGTGACCGTCGAGATCGCGCCCGACGGCGAGATCGTCGTCGACGGGCCCACCGTCACCGAACGCCTCCACACCGGCGACCTCGGCACCCTCGACGAGCAGGGGCGCCTGAAGGTCCTCGGCCGCAAGGTGGACACGATCGTCTCCGGCGGCGAGAACGTCATGCCCGCGGAGGTCGAGGCCGCACTCCTCGCCCACCCCGCGGTCGCCGAGGCGGGCGTCTTCGGCCGCCCCGACCCCGAATGGGGCGAGGCCATCACCGCCCACGTCGTCCTGCGCACCCCGCTCGAGCCGGAGATCCTGCGCGAGTTCGCCGCCACCCGCCTCGCCCGCTTCAAGGTCCCCAAGACGATCGAGCCCGTGACCGAGCTACCCCGTAACGCGAGCGGGAAGCTCCTGCGCCGCGAGTTGGGCTAGCACCCAGCCGGGCCGCTCGTTGAGGTCCTCCTCCCTGAAGCGAAGCACCACGAATCCGGCCGCCCGAAGCGCCGCGTCCCGGATCCGGTCGTCCACCTGCGACCGCTTGCGCCGATGCCCGACCCCGTCGACCTCGACGCACAACCCCGGCCAGAACGCGTCGACCTCGAACCCGTTGATCTTCACGTTCTGACGCGGCGCCGGAAGGCCCGCGCCGACCACCATCCGCCGGAACCGCTTCTCGAGCCGGCTTCGCGAGCCGGCGCTCCCACTGGCGTGCAGTTCCAGCGCCTCCTCGAGCACCTTGACCCGCCGCCGCCCGTTGGCTCGTCCCATCGCCGCCAGCGTCGCTTCGCGGCTGAACTTCCCCAAATGCGCGGCCTCATGGATGACGAGCGCGAGGTCGTCGGCATCCAGCTCGTCGGCGAGGTCGACCAGCAGTCGCGCGACCGTCGCGACCGGGATGCCGTCGACGACCACGACGTCGCGGGGGTCCAGGTTGCGGCACGTATGGGCCCGGAACCCGGGCTGAGAGGTGCGCGGCTTCGGCACCAAGACGTCGATCACCTGCACCCGTTGCGTCATGACCGCCAGCAGTCGCCCGCCCGCGAACCCGGTGAGCGTCGCGCCGTCGCCCGCGGCGAGCAGCGCGGCCATCCACCCACCGCGCTCCGACAACGCGGCGTGCCCATACGCGTAGACGCCGCGGTAGAGCGGGTGGAGCCGCCCGGTTCGAACCCACTTCGCGATCCCGCTGGAGCTCATCCCGAGCTGAGCACCGCGGATCACGCCGTGCTGGCGGGCCGCGATGACCCAGGGTGGTTCGAGTTTGCTCACAACGCGTGAGCAAACTCGAAACACCCCCTACGGCTCCACACGCAACCGTGCCAATACCGTCAACGAAATGCCACGAAACGCCACACGCGACGACTTCCCGGCCGTTCTCGCCCTGTGGGATGAAGCGCGCAGCGGCCACGCGGAGACGCCCGACTCGATCGAGGCGCTCGAACGGCTCGACGACGGCGCGCTCATCGTGCACACACACGACGGGAAGGTCGTCGGTGCGGTGATCGCCGCGTTCGACGGCTGGCGCGGGAACATGTACCGGCTGGCGGTCGCGCCGAACCATCGCCGCATCGGGATCGCCAAGCAACTCGTGACCGCGGGGGAGGAGCGGCTGCGCGCCCAAGGCGCCCCCAAGGTCACCGCGCTCGTCGGCCGCGGGGACGAACAGGCGGAGGCGCTGTGGCGCGCCGTCGGCTACCGCGACGATGTTGCCATCGGTCGATGGGTTCACTCGCTGGGATGACGCCGCCCGCTACATTGCCAATGGCCGTCGCAACTGGCGCTTAGGTGGAGAACCACCGGGGAGCGACGAGCGTCGAACGGTCGCGCGCCTGGGCACCTTCAACTCGATCCAACGAGGAGACCCCGTGACCGTTCCAGACACCACTACCCCCGTGATCATCCCGGAGGACCTGAAGCCGGGTGACGGCCGGTTCGGCTGCGGGCCGTCGAAGGTCCGTCCCGCGCAGCTCCAGCGTCTCGTCGAGGCCGACGGCGCCGCGCTGATGGGCACCTCGCACCGCCAGAAGCCCGTCAAGGCGCTCGTGGGGCGGGTCCGCCAAGGTCTGAGCGAGCTGTTCCAGACCCCCGACGGCTACGAGGTCATGCTCGGCAACGGCGGGACGACCGCGTTCTGGGACGCGGCGACGTTCGGCCTCGTCAAGGAGCGCGCGCTGCACCTGACCTACGGCGAGTTCTCATCGAAGTTCGCCAAGGCGACCAACGACGCGCCGTTCCTCCAGGACTCGATCGTCATCAAGGCCGACGCGGGCGACGCGCCCGAGCCCACGTCCGACCCGAGCGCCGACGTCGTCGCCTGGGCGCACAACGAGACCTCGACGGGCGTGATGGTTCCGGTCGAGCGCGTCGGCGACGGCCTCGTGCTGATCGACGCGACCTCCGGCGCCGGCGGCCTGCCCGTCAACAGCCAGGACGCCGACGTCTACTACTTCGCTCCCCAGAAGTGCTTCGCCTCCGACGGCGGGCTGTGGCTCGCGCTCACCAGCCCCAAGGCCCAGGAGCGGATCGGCGAGATCGCGGCCTCCAACCGCTGGATCCCCGAGTTCCTGAGCCTCTCCACCGCGCTGGACAACTCACTCAAGGACCAGACCTACAACACGCCCGCCATCGCAACGCTGGTCCTGCTCGCCGATCAGATCGAGTGGATGCTCGGCCTCGGCGGCCTCGACGCCTGCGTGCAGCGCACCACGGCCTCCTCGACCCACCTGTACGACTGGGCCGAGGAGACGACGTACACCACGCCGTACGTGAAGGACGCAAACAAGCGCTCGCTCGTCGTCGGCACGGTCGACTTCGACGACGCGGTCGACGCGGCCCAGGTCGCCAAGACGCTCCGCGCCAACGGGATCGTGGACGTCGAGCCGTACCGCAAGCTCGGCCGCAACCAGCTGCGCGTCGCGATGTTCCCGGCCATCGAGCCGGAGGACGTCAAGGCGCTCACCGCCTGCATCGACTTCGTCGTCGAGAACCTGTGAGCCTCGAGTCCCGCGATCGCTGGATCAAGGCGGCCGCCGGCTGGGAGGCGCGGGCCGACTTCTTCGCGCGGGACACCATGCCGGTGTCCCTCGCGATGGTCGAGGCGATCCAGCCGCAGCCCGGGCAGACGATCCTCGACCTGGCCGCGGGGATCGGTGACACCGGGTACCTCGCGGCGGAGCTGATCGAGCCCGGCGGGCAGCTGATCACGTCGGATTTCTCGCCCGACATGCTGTCCGCGGCGCAGAGACGGAACAAGCTCAAGAACGTCCGCTTCCGGCAGATCGACCTGAGCACGCCGATCGACCAGCCGGCGGCGAGCATCGACGCCGTGCTGTGCCGGTGGGGCTACATGCTGCTCGAGGACCCCGAGTCCGCGCTCAGGGAGACGAGGCGGATCCTCAAGCACGACGGCAACCTCGCCCTCGCGGCCTGGACCGGGCCCGACGACAACCTCTGGAGCGCCGCGGCGACGCGCGCGCTGGTCGAGCACGGGGTCATCCCGGCGCCGCAGGGTCCCGGCCAGTTCACGTGGGCCGACCCGGCCCTGATCGTCGACACGATGGAGGCCGCCGGGTTCATCGAGCCCGACGTCGACGCCATCGACTTCGTCATGCGTTTCGAGGACTTCGACGACTGGTGGACGCACCTCACGCTCACGAGCGGTTCGGTCGGCGAGGCGGACGCGAAGATGGACTTCGCGACCCGCAGCGACGTGCTGGCCGACCTCGAGAAGGTGGCCGAACCATTCACCCAACCCGACGACCGTCTGGAAATTCCCGCACGGACATGGATCGCGACAGCAACCGCCTAGGATCACCGCCCATGTACTACGACGACGACGCGGATCTGGACCTGCTCAAGGGCAAGACCGTGGCCATCCTGGGGTACGGCTCCCAGGGCCACGCGCACGCCCGGAACCTCCACGACTCTGGGGTAGACGTCGTCGTAGGCCTCCGCGAGGGTTCCAGCTCCGTCGAGCACGCCAAGGCCGCCGGCCTGAACGTCACGAGCATCGAGGACGCCGCCAGCCAGGGCGACATCGTGATGGTCCTGCTCCCCGACGAGAAGCACCACGACGTCTACGAGCAGTCGATCAAGGACGGGATCGCTCCCGGCAACCTGCTGATGTTCGGCCACGGCTTCTCGATCCACTACGGCGAGGTCGAGGCCCCGCCGGAGGTCGACGTCGCGCTGGTCGCCCCGAAGGGGCCGGGTCACCTGGTCCGCCGCCAGTACCTCGAGGGCTCGGGCGTCCCGTGCCTGATCGCGATCGACTCCAACGCGACCGGCGACGCGCAGAAGCTCGCCCTGGCCTACGCCAAGGGCATCGGCGGCACCCGCGGCGGCGTGATCGAGACGACGTTCAAGGACGAGACCGAGACGGATCTCTTCGGCGAGCAGGCCGTGCTCTGCGGCGGCGTCTCCGAGCTGGTCAAGGCCGGCTACGACACCCTGGTCGACGCCGGGTACGACCCCAAGCTCGCGTACTTCGAGTGCCTGCATGAGCTCAAGCTCATCGTGGACCTCATGTACGAGAAGGGGATCACGGGCATGCGCCACTCGATCTCCAACACCGCCGAGTACGGCGACCTGACCCGCGGCAAGCAGATCATCACCGCCGAGACCCGCGCGGCGATGAAGAACGTCCTCGGCCAGATCCAGGACGGCACCTTCGCCCGCGAATGGATCGCCGAGAACCGCGCCGGCCAGGAGAACTTCCAGCGCATGCGCAAAGAGGAGATGGGTCACCAGATCGAGACCGAGGGCAAGCAGTTGCGCTCGATGATGAGCTGGATCGACACCGAATTCGAAGAGGGCTGATGAGCACCCTGACGGAACCCTTCCGCGTCCTTGTCGCGGAGAAGATCGCCGACACCGGCGTCGACATGCTCAAGGAGCGTTTCGACGTCGACCTCGGCACGGACTGGAGCCGCGAGGACCTGCTCGAGCGCATCGGCAGCTACCACGGCATCCTGATCCGCAGCGCGACGAAGCTGGACGCCGAGGTGATCGACCGCGCCGACAACCTGCGGGTGGTCGGCCGCGCGGGCGTGGGCGTGGACAACGTCGACGTCGCCGCCGCGTCCAAGCGCGGGATCATCGTCGCCAACGCGCCGGAGGCCAACACGGTCGCCGCCGCCGAGCACACGGTCGCGCTGATGCTCGCGCTCGCCCGCAACATCCCGCAGGCGCACGCGTCGCTGACGAGCGGCAAGTGGGAGCGCTCGAAGTTCGGCGGGACCGAGGTCGAGGGCAAGACCCTCGGCGTGCTCGGCTTCGGCCGCATCGGCCAGCTGGTCGCGATCCGCGCCCGCGCCTTCGGCATGAACGTGGTCGCGTACGACCCGTTCGTCAGCCCGGAGCGCTTCCGCGAGATCGGCGCCGAGAAGGCCGAGTCGCCGGACGACGTCCTCGCCGCCGCCGACTTCCTCACGCTGCACCTGCCGAAGACCCCGGAGACCCAGGGCTTCATCAACAAGGACACCCTGGCCAAGACCAAGGACGGCGTGCGGATCATCAACGTCGCCCGCGGGCCGCTCGTGGTCGACGAGGACCTCAAGGCCGCGATCGACTCCGGCAAGGTCGCCGGCGCCGCGCTGGACGTCTTCGCGCAGGAGCCGATCACCGATCACCCGCTGTTCGGCTACCCCAACGTGGTCGTCACGCCCCACCTGGGCGCCTCGACCGCCGAGGCGCAGGACCGTGCCGGCGTGCAGACGGCCGAGCAGGTCGTCGCCGCGCTCACCGGCGGGGTCGTCTCCACCGCGGTGAACATCCCGGCGATCAGCGCCGAGGACTCCGAGGTGCTCGGGCCGTTCGTTCCGCTCGCGCTGCGCCTGGGGCGGATCGCCGCGGCGTTGACCGACGGCGTCGAGCGCGTCGAGGTCGAGCATCTCGGCCGGATCGCCGAACGCGACACCCGCTTCCTCACGCTCAGCGTGCTGATGGGGCTCTTCGCCGGGCGCACCGAGGAAGAGGTCAACCTGGTCAACGCGCCGACGCTGGCCGAGGAGCGCGGGATCTCGGTCTCCGAGCGTCGCGAGACCAAGGCCCGCGACTACGCCGACCTGATCCGCGTGACGCTGTTCAACGGCGACGAGCGGGTCCGGGTCGTCGGCACGACGCTCGGCCAGCTGCACCGCCCGCACCTGCTCGAGGCGTGGGGTCAGCGCTTCAACCTGCAGATCGACGACCCGTACCTGACGCTGTTCCGCTACTCGGACGTGCCGGGCATGGTCGGCCGGGTCGGGTCGAAGTTCGGCGATCAGGGCGTGAACATCTCCGCGGCCGCGGTGGGCCGCGGCGAGGGCGACGGCCACGCCGACATCGCGGTGATGGCGGTCACGACCGACGCCGCCGTGCCGGACGCGGTCGTGAGTGAGATCGCGGGCTCTGACGGCTTCGTCAGCGGCCGCAGCATCGCGCTCGACTAGAGCACTTCGCGCGCAGCCGGCGGAGACTTCTTCGCCGGCTGCGGCTTGCACGTCGAGGCCCAGCCGGGCTGCTTCGCCAGCCGCAGGGCCTCCGCCGCCATCCCGCGGATCGAGCGCGAGGCGCCGAGCAGCTCGCCCCACGGCGCGTCGAGCCCGCCGCGCAGCGTCGAGTTCGTGGTGAACGCGAGCATGTTGTTCGCGCCCGACAGCGCCAGCACCCGCCCGCGGCACTCGCGGACCGGGTTGGTCGAGCCGGCGAGGTTGGAGAGCATGCGGCTGTTGGCCGACGCGAACGCGTGCGTGCGGGCCAGCGGAGCGGTCGCGCAGCGCCGGTAGTCGCGGTTGCGCAGCTCGCGGGCGAGGTGTTCGGCGTGCGCCTCGCACGACGCGAGCGAGGCGAGCGACCGCTTCGCCTCGGCGGCCGTCGTCCGGCGCAAGAGCGCCAGCGACTCGCGCGCGGGCTCGTCCCAGTGCCCGGGCTTCTCCGGCGCGGGCGGCGGGGGATTGGGCGGCGTCCTGGCCCACGCGTGCGGCGCCGGCGTCACCGGATGGCCGAGCACGAGCCCGAGCGACGCGGCCGGAACGGCCAACACCAGCACTCCGAGCAGCAGCGCGAGCCGCGAACGCATCAGGACCAACACTCCCATCCGTGGGTAGACGGGGGCGATCTTATGTCGCCATGCTGACCCGCGGCAAGCGCTTTCCCGTGGAAATGCCTAGGCGATGCGGGGGCTGCGCAGGCGTTGAGCGACCGGCGCGGGGGAGACGTCGGCCACGAACGGGGCGACGACCCGCTTCAGCGCGGCGACGACCGTCTGGTCGTACGCGTGCGCCTCCTCCTCGAGCAGCGCGAACGCGCGGTCCGGCGACCAGGCGGCGCGGTAGACGCGGTCGCTGACCAGGGCGTCGTAGACGTCGACGACGGCGAGGATCCGCGTCTCGACCGAGAGCTCGTGACCCTTCAGGCCGCGCGGGTAGCCGGAGCCGTCGAGGCGCTCGTGGTGGTCGGAGACGAGCTCGCGGACGCCCTCGGGGAAGCCGCCGAGCTCCTCCAGGAGCTTGCGGCCGTCGCCCGGGTGGCGCTTGATCGCCGCGAACTCCTCGTCGGTCAGCTTGCCGGGCTTGTTGAGGATCTCGAGCGGGACGGAGAGCTTGCCGATGTCGTGCAGCAGGCCGCCGACCGCGAGGTGCCGGCGCGAGGTCGCGGAGAGCTTGAGCTCCTCGCCGACCTGGGCGGCCAGCAGCGCGACGCGGCGGGTGTGCGCCTCGGTGGAGACGTCGCGGCGCTCGAGCCGGACCATCAGCGCGCGCACGCGCGGGCCGAGGTAGGCCTCCTCGCTCGCGACCAGCTCGGGCGTGGTGAGGTCACCGACCAGCGGGCGCGAGGCGCCGGCGCGCTTGATGTCGAGCGCGGCCGGGATGCCGACGAACGCCACGGCGAGGATCTCGACCAGGTGGCCGGCGTAGAAGCCGAGGGTGCCGCCGCCGAGGATCAGGTTCGCGTAGAGCGTCACGCCGAGCCACGCGCAGCCGACCGCGACCGTGAGGTCGGCGGTGCGGCGGGTGAGCCGGAAGGTTCGCACGGCGCGGACGATCAGCAGGATCAGGCAGGTGCCGCCGATCCCGAAGAGCATGTTCGCGGGCGTCGAGCCGACCGTGGGCACCGCGGGGATGTCCCGCGGGAAGAACATGCCGAACAGGCCGAAGCCGATGATCGCCACGAACAGCGTCAGCTGCAGTGCGAGCAGGCCGCGCACGTTGACGGGCCGGCGCAGCGCGGGCAGCGCCGTCAGGGTCAAGAGGAACACGCCGACCGGGACCGACAGGCCGCCGGCGAGCGCGATCATGCCGTTCTTGCCGACGAAGAACCCGGGCGTCGAGAGCGCGTGGATCGCGAACAGCGCGGTCATCGTCGAGAACGCGGTGCCCATCAGGATCGCGCGGCCGTCGCGGGCGCGGGCGCCGGCGAGGCTCAGGAGCAGCGACGCGAGCGACGTCAGCGCGGCGGCGCCGCCCACGAGGCCGAAGTGCTGATTGGGCGTGAGCTTCGCCGGGTGGGTGCCGACGGCGGCGACGACGACGATCGGCGCAATGGCCAGGGCGAAGGCGAAGACGGCGGCGATACGGGCCCGAGACATGGCTGCCCGGGGTGATCGCCCGATTCAACGAGAACTTGAGCGACCACGGCAAAGTGGTCTTGACCAATAGTTGACCAGTCTGTACTCTGCCGCCCCGGAGAGAGCGTGGTATGACCTCGATGGCGCACACGAACGGCCGGGGCGGGAGCAAGCAGGCCCTGGTCCGGGACGAGATCCTCGGCATGCTGGACGAGCTGCAGGTCGGCGACGCCCTGCCGTCCGAGCGGCGGCTCGCGAGCGAGTTGGGCGTGTCGCGCCCGACGCTGCGCGCCGTCATCGACGAGCTCGTGCGCGAAGGCCTGCTCCTGCGCCGCCACGGCAGCGGCACCTACGTCGCGGAGCCGAAGATCGCCCTGCCGCTGACCATGACCTCCTTCAGCGAGGACATGGCCCGGCGCGGTATGCGGCCGAGCACGCAGGTGGTCTCCTTCGAGCGCCAGAGCGCCGGGGCCAAGCTCGGCCAGCGCCTGCAGATCTCGCCGGTCGACGAGGTCTGGGTGATCACCCGCCTGCGCCTCGCCGACGACGAGACGATGGCGATCGAGTGGCTGCACGCCCCGGTCAACCTGCTGCCGGGCCTGCGCCGCGAGGACCTCACCCACTCGTTCTACGAGCTGCTGCGCGTGCGCCAGGGCATCGTGATCGCCTCGGGCACGCAGACGATCGAACCGACGGTGACCAGCCCCGAGGAGGCTGAGTACCTGAGCGTGCCGGTGCACTCGCCGGCGTTCCTCTTCGAGCGCACCACGCAATCTGAGCAAGGGGAGGTGGTGGAGTTCGTGCGGTCCGTGTACCGAGGGGACCGGTACCGGCTGGTGACGGAGCTGAGGCCGGCGCTGCGATAGCGGTGCCGGAAAGGGGGCCGGCCGCGCGAGCGCGGCCGGCGAGGTACGTCTGCGTCGTCCGCTGGAACGGGCGACGCATCCAATCTACCCGCCGCGAGGGCGGGACAGGAGGACGGATGAGGAAGTTCAGCGTGGCGGCCGTGGGCCTGGTGCTCGCGGTCGTCGTGGCCGCATGCGGCGGCTCGGACGACAAGCAGACGGGCGACAAGGCCGCCGCGAGCAGCGGCAAGCTCTCCGGCAACATCAGCGTCTGGATCATGGATCCGGGCTCGCCGAAGATCCAGGACGTCGTCAAGCAGTACGGAACCGACTTCGAGGCCGCCCATCCCGGCACGAAGATCGACATCCAGTTCGTCCCGTGGGCGCAGGCCCACGACAAGTTCGTGACCGCGATCGCCGGCGGCAAGGTGCCGGACGTCGCGGAGATGGGCACCACCTGGACGCCGGAGTTCGCCGACCAGGGCGGCCTCGTCGAGCAGCCCACGATCTCCAAGGGCGACTACGTGTCCAGCCTCGTCGACGCGGCGACGCTGAACGGCAAGGTCTACGGCAAGCCCTGGTATGCGGGCGCGCGGGCGCTGATCTACCGCAAGGACATGCTCGAGAAGGCCGGCGTGCAGCCGCCGAAGACGTGGGACGACATGATGGCCGCCGCCAAGGCGATCAAGTCCAAGGTCGGCGGCGGGGTCTATCCCGTCTCCTTCACCGGGCTGAGCGAGCACATGTACCTGCCGACGATCTGGCAGGCGGGTGGGCAGATCGCCACGCAGGACGGCGACACGTGGAAGTCGGCGTTGAACACGCCCGAGGCGGCCAAGGCGCTGGACTACTACGCCTCGTTCTACAAGGACGGGCTCGATCCCAAGGCCGCGGTCGGCTGGGAGGAGCCGGACGCGCAGACCGCCTTCGCCAACGGCGACGTGGCCATGCTGATCGCGGGCGGCTGGACCTACAACTCGATCATCGCGACCAAGCCGGGGCTCGAGAAGAAGATCGGCACCGAGCTCGCGCCGGCCGGGCCGTCGGGCAAGAACACCGCGTTCGCGGGCGGGTCGCACCTCGTGCAGTTCCAGGAGTCCAAGAACAAGGACCTCGGTGCCGCGTTCATCGACTTCATGCTCGAGCCCGCGCAGCTGAACAAGTTCACGTCGGAGATCGGGTTCCTGCCCGGGACGACCGAGGGCATCAAGGCGAGTGGGTACCTCGAGGACCCGCAGCGCAAGCCGTTCGCCGAGCAGCTGCTCGACCACTCCGCGGTCTACCCGCCGTCGCCGAAGTGGGGCGGCCTCGAGGGCGCGAACATCTTCGACGGCGAGATCCAGAAGGTGATGAAGGGTCAGGCCACGGGCCAGCAGGCTGTGCAGGAGCTGGCCAAGAAGATGGATGAGGAGTTCGCCGGGTGAGCATCGCTCCGGCAGCCGTTCCGGCGGGGCGCGCCGCGCGCGCCCCGCGGCCGGCCCACAGGGCGCAGCGCCTCGTGAGCCGGCTCACCATGCCGGTGCTGATGCTGCTGCCGGCGATGGTGATCATCGTCGGTCTCGTCGGCTACCCGCTGGTACGGACGGTCTACCTGTCCTTCACCGACACCGGGCTCGGGCAGCTGATCTACGGCGGCTCGACCTGGGTCGGGCTGGACAACTTCAAGGAGGTCTTCTCCGACGAGCACCTGCGCGCGTCGCTGGTCAACACCGTCGTGTTCGGCACCGTGTGCGTGGCCGGGACCATGGTGTTCGGCTTCGCGGTCGCGCTGCTGCTCAACCAGCGCCTGCGGGGGAACTGGTTCTTCGCGCTGGCCGTGCTGCTGCCGTGGGCGGTGCCGGCGATCGCGGCCTCGGCCATCTTCAAGTGGCTCTTCGACTCGCGGTACGGCTTCGTCAACTGGATGCTGGTCGAGCTCGGCTTCGACGGCTTCCAGGACTACGCGTGGTTCGCGGGCCGCTTCAGCGCCTACGTCGCCATCTTCGTGACGGTCGTCTGGCAGTCGTTCCCGTTCATCGCGCTGTCGCTGCTCGCGGGGCTGCAGACGATCCCGAAGGAGACGCTGCACGCCGCCGCCGTCGACGGCGCCGGCCCGTGGAACCGCTTCCGGCTCGTGACGCTGCCGCTGCTGCGGCCGATCGTCGCCGTGCTGGTCGTGTTCTCCACGATCTGGGACTTCAAGATCTTCGATCAGATCTACGTGATGGCGGCGGGCGTGCCCGACCGCGCGGCGGACACCGCGGCGGTCGCCGCCTACCGGGAGGGCTTCGCGCTCTCGCACTACGGGCTGGGCAGCGCGGTCGCGGTCGTGCTGTTCCTGATCCTGCTGGCGTTCTCGCTGCTCTACGTGCGCCTGATCGGCCGGGAGGGGACGACATGAGGTGGCTGCTCAAGCGCGGCTGGATGTACGGCGCGATGGCGGCGATCTCGGCGTTCGCGCTCTTCCCGATCTACTGGGTCGTGATCACGTCGCTGAAGCCGCGGTCGGAGATCTACACGCGCACGCCGGACCTGTGGCCGAACGACCCGCAGTGGGACCAGTACCCGCGCGTGCTCGGCGAAGGCCACGTGGGGCGGGCGCTGATGAACTCGCTGATCGTGGCGTCGGGCACGATGGTGATCTGCCTGATCGTCGGCGCGATGGCCGCGTACGCGCTCGCCCGCTGGCGGGTGCGGATCACCTACATCCTGCTGATGCTGGTGCTGATGACGCAGATGTTCCCGCTGGTCGTGCTCGTGATCCCGCTGTTCGTGACGATGCGCAAGGCGGGCCTGCTCGGCACCTACTGGAGCCTGATCATCACCTACCTGGCGTTCTGCGTGCCGCTGGCGATCTGGGTGATGCGCGGGTTCATCATGTCGATCCCGGAGGAGCTCGAGCACGCCGCTCGCATCGACGGGGCGACGCGCTTCGGGGCGATGTGGCGGGTCGTGCTGCCGCTCGCGGCGCCCGGCCTGGCGACCACCGCCGTCCTCGCGTTCCTGGAGGGCTGGAAGGAGTTCCTGCTCGCCCTGACCTTCATCAACAGCGAGGACCGCAAGACCGTCCCGCTCGTCCTGCAGTCGTTCGTCGGCCGGGGCGATACGGATTGGGGCGCGGTGATGGCGACGTCGGTGCTCTACACGCTGCCGGTCGCGCTCGTGTTCGTGCTCGCGCGCAAGCACCTCATGACCGCTCGCACGGCCGGGGCGGTGAAGGGATGAGGCTGGGCGTCTCAGCGGCGTTGGTCGACGGCGTGCTCGTCTCGGGCGACGTGTCGGTCGCCGACGGGGTCATCGAGGCCGTCGGGCTGCCGGGGGCGACCGGGAGTGACATCGCCGCGCCCGGCTTCGTCGACCTGCAGGTCAACGGCTTCGCGGGCGTCGACCTGCTGGCCGCCGACCACGACGGATACGTCCGCGCGGGAGAGGCGATGCTCGCCACCGGCACGACCGCGTTCCAGCCGACGTTCGTCACGTCGCCCGAGGCCGTGCTGCTCGACGCGCTGCGGGCGATGCCCACGGGTGACATCGGCCCGCGCGTGCTCGGCGCGCACGTCGAAGGCCCGTTCCTCTCGCCGCGGCGGGCGGGCGTGCACGACCCGCGCTGGGTGCTCGCGCCCGACCTCGCGCTGCTGCGGCGCCTGCTCGACGCGGCGCCGGTCTCGCAGGTGACGCTCGCGCCGGAGCTGCCCGGCGCGTTCGAGCTGATCGACGAGCTCGTCGCGCGCGGCGTCACCGTCTCCGCCGGCCACACCGATGCCACCGCGGCCGAGGCGCACCTCGCCTTCGACCGCGGCGTGCGCACCGTCACCCACCTGTTCAACGCGATGCGGCATTCGACCGCCCGCGATCCCTCGATCGCCATGTCCGCGCTCGCGCGGCCCGACGTGATCGTCCAGGTGATCGTCGACCTGCACCACGTCGCGCCCGACACGGTGCTCGTGGCGTGGCACTCGGCGTCCGGGCGTTTCGCCCTGGTGACCGACGCGGCGCCGGCGGCGGGGATGGGCGACGGCGAGTTCGTGCTCGGCGGGCGCAAGGTGCACGCGGAGGGCGGCGTCGTGCGCGGGCCCGAGGGGCAGCTGGCGGGCTCGGCGCTGACGATGGTCGAGGGCGTGCGCAATCTCGTCTCGCTCGGCGTGCCGCTGCCCGACGCGCTGCGGGCGGCGTCGGAGGTCCCGGCGCGGGTCGCGCAGCGCGCCGACCTGGGGCGGCTCGTCCCCGGCGCAGCGGCCGACATCGTGGTCCTGGATGATCGGGTGGACGTCATCCGGGTTCTCGTGGACGGGAGAGAGCGTGTCGCTCGCACGTAATGAAATGGCAGAACAGCCTCAGGTGCTCCAGCGGCTGCTGCGGGAGTCGGCGCCGGCGATCGCGGCGGCGGGGGCGGACATCGTCGCCCGCCGGCCGCGCTTCGCGGTGATCGCCGCGCGTGGGTCCTCCGACAACGTCGCGCGCTACGCGCAGCACCTGTTCGGCCGCTTCTGGGGGATGCCGGTGGCGCTGGCGACTCCCTCGCTGCACACGCTGTACGACGCCGACCTCGACTATCGCGAGGCGCTGGTGATCGGGATCTCGCAGTCCGGCGCCTCCCCGGACGTCGCGAGCGTGGTCAAGGCGGCGACCGCGGCCGGTGCCGTGAGCGTCGCGATCACGAACGAGCCGGGCTCGCTGCTCGCCGAGTCGGCGCGGCACGTGATCGAGTTGCGCACCGGCCCGGAGCGTTCGGTGGCGGCGACCAAGACCTACACGGCATCGCTCGGTGCGGTCGCGGCGCTCGTGGGCGTCGAGCCGCGCGAGCTGGCGGAGCTGCCGGACGCGATGGCGCTGCAGCTCGACGCGCCGGTTCCCGCCGAGGAGGCCGCATCGTGGCAGCGGCTGGCGGTCGTCGGCCGCGGCGTGGTCTACGGGACCGCGTTCGAGGCGGCGCTGAAGCTGTCCGAGTTGACCGGCGTGATCGCCGCGCCGTACTCGTCCGCCGACTTCATGCACGGCCCGATCGCGATCGTCGAGGACGGCTTCCCGATCCTCGCGATCGCCCCGTCCGGTCCGACGCTCGACGGCGTGCGCGCGCTGCTCGAGGCCGCGACCGCGCGTGGCGCCGACGTCACCGTGATCTCCGACGCCGCCGACCTGCCCGGCCGGCGCATCCATTTGCAGGCGGTCCCGGAGTGGCTCTCGCCGCTGGTGTCCGTCATTCCCGCCCAGAAGCTCGCCGTCGGCGCCGCCGAGATCCTCGGCCGCGACGTCGACCACCCGACCGGCCTCCACAAGGTCACGCTCACATCATGAAAGGGGCCGCCTGAATGCCCGGCATCGTCATCGAGGAGGTCACCAAGGCCTACAAGAACGGCCCGCGCGCGGTCGACGAGGTCAGCCTCGAGGTCCGCGACGGCGAGTTCATGGTCCTCGTCGGGCCCTCAGGTTGCGGCAAGTCGACGCTGCTGAAGCTGATCGCCGGGATCGAGGAGACGACCTCCGGGCGGATCCTGATCGGCGACCGCGACGTCACCCTGCTCGACCCGCGCAAGCGCGACATCGCGATGGTCTTCCAGAACTACGCGCTCTACCCGCATCTTTCGGTGCGCGCGAACCTCGGTTTCGGCCTGAAGCTGCGCAAGACGGCCAAGCGCGACATCGAGGCGCGCGTCGACGAGGTGGCGCGGATCCTCGGCCTGGACGAGATGCTCGAGCGCAAGCCGGGCGAGCTGAGCGGCGGCCAGCGCCAGCGCGTCGCGATGGGCCGCGCGATCGTCCGCGAGCCGGCGGCGTTCCTGATGGACGAGCCGCTGTCGAACCTGGACGCCAAGCTGCGCGTCTCGATGCGGGCGCAGCTCTCGCGCCTGCACGAGCGGCTCGGCGTCACCACCGTCTACGTCACCCACGACCAGGTCGAGGCGATGACCCTCGGCCAGCGCGTCGCCGTCATGCGCGGAGGCGTCCTGCAGCAATGCGACACGCCCGAGATGCTGTTCGAGCATCCCGCGAACCTGTTCGTGGCCGCCTTCATCGGCTCGCCGGCGATGAACCTCGTGGAGGCGGACGTGCAAGACGGCGAGGCACGCTTCGGCTCCTGCCGCGTCCCACTCCCGGCCGGCTCGCCGCTGCACGGCCGGATCGTCCTCGGCATCCGTCCCCACGATCTGCGACTCGGAACCGACACCGCCGCCGGCCGCCCGATCAGCGGCCGCGTCCAGGTCGTCGAGCGCCTCGGCACCGAGACCCACGTCGTCGTCGGCATCGACGCCCCGCGCCTGCGCGCCCGCGCGTTGACCGACGCGATCGACGCCGCCCCCGACGACGACATCCTCCTCGCCGAGGACGATCGCGCCTCCTTCACGATCGTGACCGAGGCCCGCGCCGAGGTCGCCGTCGGCGACACGATCGAGCTCACCGTCGACGCCGCCCGCCTGCACGGCTTCGACCTCGAGTCCGGAGCCGCGCTCGGCAACGACGTCGAGCCCGCGCGCGCCGCCGTTCCCGCCTAACCGCTCACGCGGAACGTCGCGGTCGACGGCGCGCCGACGTTGCCGGAAGGATCGGTCGCGACGACGGTCGCCTGATACGTGCCCGGACGCAGCTTGCGTGTGCCCACGGTGCCGGTGAAGCGGATCCGGTTCTCGCCGGCGACCGCGTCGCGGCGTATCACGCCGATGGCGACGAGCCGCTGACACGCTCGGCGGCGCTTTCGCGCGCGGCTGTCCGGCAGGCAACGCTTGCCGACCCGCCGGCCGCGATCGAGGCGGCCGATCCGGATCTCGAGGCGCGCGGGCTCGGAAGACCGCAACGCGATGGTCGTCCCGCGGCGCACCGTGAACGTCTTCGGCTTCACGGACAGCCGAGAGAGCACGGGCGCCGTGGTGTCGCGGACCGGAGCGGGGACGGGCGTCGCGGTCGCGGCGGGCGGAGGCGGGCCGGCCAGCACGCACTTGGAGAACTCCGACGTCCCGTCCGCCGTGGTCGCCGTCGCCGCGAACGCGGTGCGGTCCGCGACGGCCGAGATGCTCACACTCGTCGAGGCATGCCCGGACGTGTCGGTCGTCGAGGTCGTGGAGCCCACGAAGCGCTCACCCTCGCCGTTTCCTGACGGGTCGCAGGCTTCCGAGGCGAACAAGTCGACGGCGACCTGAGTCCCTGGCGCGCCGTCGAATGTGCCCGAGACCGTGGTGACGCCGGCGCTGGTGACGGCACTGGTCAGGACCGGGTAGTTCTGGAGGCCGTTCGGCCCGGTGTCGACGTCGAGCGGGTCGTTGGGCAGCACACCGGGCGCGTCGAGGTCGATGCCGAGACCGCCGTTGTCCTCGAACTCGGTCCCGCGGATCTCGTTTCCGGCCCCGGAGACGACCGCGACGCCCGGCCCGCGACTGCCGTAGACGGCGTTGTCCGTGACGAGGTTGTCGGATCCGCGCACCCGTACGCCGGTCGAGTTGCCTCCGTAGAAGCCCGACGGCCCGACGAGGTTCAGCTCGACGGTGCTGTCGCGCGTCGCCGGGGCGAGATCGACGCCGATGAAGTGCGCGGCGATGATGTTGCCGATGACGTCCGTGCCGGCTGCGGCGGTACGGACGCCGATCGAGCCGCCCACGAGGTTGTTGGTGTCCTTGATGGCTAGCCCCCCTATCGTCGCGTCGGATCCGCCGGCCACGTCCACGACCGGCGAGAGCTCGGCCAGCGGATAGCTGCCACCGGTGTCACCAAGCACCGAGCCCGTGATCGACGTGTTCCGGCCCGAGGTCACGCGGACCGCGGGACTGAAGTCCTCGAACCACATCGCGTTGATGGTCACGTCGTCGGAGCGGACGTCCAGACCCGGCGAAGCGTTGCCAGACGGATTGAAGACCAGGAAGCTCAGCGTCGCGTTGAACCCGGCGGGATCGGTGTTGTCGACGTGTCCCGGATTGGTCGCCCCGTCGATGACCAGGGGCGCGGTGATCGCCGGCAGTGGCGAATCGAGGTTGATCTGCCTCGCCGTGAGGTTGAACTGGATCTCATCGCGCACCGGCGTGTCGTTCGCGTCGAGGATCGCCTGCCGCAGGGTGTTCGCGCCGGCGGACTGCTCGCTCGTGACGACGAACGTCGTCGCGTGCGCCGGAGCGGCGAAGGCCAGACAGGCGGCTGCTCCGAGGAGACATCGGAACACCATTCGCCGACCCTCTCACCCCAGGGCTGGCGACGCAACCGCGAGAGATCGATCGTCGGCCAGGCGCTCCGCGGCCGCCGCGACGGGGTCGTGCTCGAGACCAAGCTCGTGTTCGGACTGGGGGACGATGCCGATCCCAACCGGCGCGGAGCGCCGCAGCGCTGGATCGTGCAAGCCGTCGAGGACCCGCTGCGGCGCCTGGGGACCTACCCGGCGTCGCTGATCGTCGACGGCTCGCGACCATCGCCTGGTGCGTCCGCACACCGGCGCCGGTGATGCCACCGGCGTCGCATTGCGGACACCTACGGTCGACCGCATTCCGGTGCGGCCGATGACCCGATGCATGACCCGCCGTTTCTCCATCCGCGCCAAGCTGTTCACGCTGGCCGGCGTCCTGCTCGCGTTCGCCGCGGTGCAGGGCGTCATGTCGATCCGCAACCTCGGCGCCGTCGATGCGAAGGGCGGGTCGATGTACCGCGACCGCGTCGTGCCCGTCCGCGACCTCGGCCAGGCTCGGAGCCTGCTGGGTGACATCGACAGCCAGATCCTGCGGACGTTCGGCACCACCGCCGACGAGCAGCCGATGCTCGCCGCCGCGCGCAAGGATCAAGCGGGCGTCGACGCGCTGATCAAGACGTACGAGTCGACGTACCTGGTCGCGGAGGAGAAGGAAGGGCTCCGCGGCTTCCATTCGGCGTGGGACCAGTACACGCAGGCCTACGCCCAGGTGGCGCAGCTCGGCGCCGCGCACCGGGACGCGGAGGCGTCGAAGCTCTACCTCGCACAGGCGGCGCCGCTCTACGCGAAGGTCGACGGCCAGCTCGCCAACCTCGTGCACGTCAACGACCACGTCGCGCGCGGGCTCAACGAGGACATCGCCGCCACCTACGGCTCGAGCCGCACCCTGACGATCGCGCTGCTGCTCGCCGCCCTGGCGCTCGGCGCCGGGCTCGCCTGGCGGGTCTCGGCCGGGATCGCGGCCGGCATCGGGCAGATGCTGCGCGCCGCCCGCGGCCTCGCCCGCGGCGACACCGAGCAGGAGCTGACCGTGCGCTCGCGCGACGAGATCGGCGAGATGGCCGAAGCCTTCGAGGAGATGATCGCCCACCAGCGCGCCATGGCCGCCACCGCGGGCCAGATCGCCGGCGGCGACCTCACGGTCACGGTGACGCCGAAGGCGCCCGAGGACCAGCTCGGGAACGCGTTCGCCGAGATGGTCGCCAACCTGCGCGACCTCGTGGGCGAGGTGGCGCACAGCGCGGGCACGCTCTCGAGCACCTCGCAGCAGATGGCCGCGACCTCGGAGGAGACCGGCAGCGCGGTCAGCGAGATCGCCGCCGCGGTCGCCGACGTCGCCCAGGGCGCCGAGCGCCAGGTGCGGATGGTCGAGTCCACCCGCCACGCGATCCAGGAGGCCGCCAAGGCCGCCGACGAGAGCGCCGGCACCGCCCAGGCGACCACCGAGGCCGCCGGCGAGGCCCGCCGGGTCGCCGGCGACGGCGTCACCGCGGCCGCGCACGCCACCGAGGCGATCCGCGGTGTCGCCGACTCCTCACGTCAGGTCGCGGCCGCGATCGAGGAGCTCTCCGAGCGCTCCCGCCAGATCGGCGGGATCGTCGAGACGATCACGGGCATCGCCGAGCAGACGAACCTGCTCGCCCTCAACGCCGCGATCGAGGCCGCACGCGCCGGCGAGGAGGGCAAGGGCTTCGCGGTCGTGGCCGAGGAGGTCCGCAAGCTCGCCGAGGAGTCCGAGGGCGCGGCCGGGCAGATCGCGTCGCTGATCGGCGAGATGCAGACCGAGACCGCCCGCGTCGTCGGCGTCGTCGCCGACAGCGCCAAGCTCACCGAGGACGGCGTCGCCACCGTGGACCGCACCCGCGACGCGTTCGAGGCGATCGGCGTCGCGGTCGAGGACATGACCTCGCGCGTCGGCGAGATCGCCACGGCGGTACATCAGATCAGCGCCGAGACGCGTCAGGCCGAGCAGGACGTGGCCGAGGTCGCCGCGGTCGCCGAGCAGTCCTCCGCCTCCGCCGAGCAGGTCTCGGCCTCGACCCAGCAGACGTCCGCGACGACGCAGGAGATCGCCGCCTCCGCCGACTCACTGGCCCGCACCGCCGGCCAGCTCGAGGAGCTGGTCCGGCGGTTCAAGGTCAGCGCGTAGATAAAGGGGTCAGGCCCCTTTAGGTTTCGGTGCGGATCCGGTCGCGTCGGGCCAGGCGCTTTTGGACGAGGACGTTCAGGCCCATCAGGACCAGCACGGCGAGCAGCAGGATCGTCGCCAGCACGTTGACCTCGGCGGGGACGCCCTGGCGGGTGGCGCCGAAGATGAACAGCGGGAACGTCTGCGTCTGACCCGCGTTGAACGAGGTGATGACGTAGTCGTCGAAGGAGATCGCCGCGGCCAGCATCGCCGCGGCGGCGACGCCCGGGGCGATCATCGGCAAGGTGATCTTTCGGAACGTCACCCACTCGGTCGCGCCGAGGTCCATCGACGCTTCCTCGATGTGTCTGTCCATCCCCTCCAGTCGCGCTTTCACCGTGACGACGACGTAGGAGATGGTGAACATCACGTGGGCGATGACGATCGTGATGAAGCCCGTGTTGACGTTCAGGGTCAGGAACATCGCCAGCAGCGCCGCGCCGAGGACGACCTCGGGCGAGGACAGCGGCAGGAACACGAAGAAGTCGACGGTGCTGCGCCCGCGGAAGCGGTAGCGGACGAGCGCCATCGCCATGAACGTGCCCAGCGCGGTGGCGATCGCGGTGGAGATCAGCGCGATCTCCACCGAGTTGGTCAGCGCCTTCGACAGGTCGCTGTCCGCGAACGGGTGCTGCCAGTGGCGCAGGGTGAAGCCCTGCCAGGTGAAATTGAACCGGCCCTTGTTGTCGTTGAACGAGAACAGGACGACGATGAAGACCGGGATGAACAGGTACAGCAGCGCGAGCCCGGACCAGATGCCGAGCGCCCAGTGGCGGAGCTTGTCGTGTGAGCGGCCGCTGACGACGGGCGGCGCGGCGGGCGGCGCGGTCTGTTCGGCGACCGCCATCTAGATCGCCGCCTCGGTGAGGTTCTGCGCGCCGAGCAGACGGGCGTACAGGAAGATCCCGACGAGGATCATCAGCATCAGCGTGAACGACAGCGCGGCCGCGGTCGGGTAGTCGAGGATGTTGATGAACTTCGACTGGATGACGTTGCCGATCATGTACTGGCGCGGCGTCCCGAGCAGCGCGGCGTTGACGAAGTCGCCGCAGGCGGGGATGAACGTCAACAGCGAGCCGGCGAAGATGCCCGGCAGCGCCAGCGGCACCGTCACCTTGCGGAACGCGGTCGCCCGTGACGCGTAGAGATCGGTCGCGGCCTCCAACAGCCGCCGGTCGATCTTCTCCAGCGCCACGTAGAGCGGCAGCGCCATGAACGGCAGGAAGTTGTACGTGATGCCGGCGATCACCGCCGTCCGCGTGGCGAGCAGACGCCCGTCGTCGCCGAGCAGGCCGATCGTCCGGAAGAAGCTC
Source organism: Solirubrobacter soli DSM 22325 (assembly GCF_000423665.1). Taxonomy (GTDB): domain Bacteria; phylum Actinomycetota; class Thermoleophilia; order Solirubrobacterales; family Solirubrobacteraceae; genus Solirubrobacter; species Solirubrobacter soli. The sequence continues at coordinate 59,701 of NZ_AUIK01000022.1, forward strand.
ACGACCGCGCCGTCGTCGGACAGGATCAGCTGCCAGGCGACCGTGCGCAGCACGTAGGACATGAAGAACGGCAGGATGATCAACAGCAGGATCAGCCCGCGCCAGCGACCCGCGTGGAACGCGGCGAAGTACGCCAGCGGGAACCCGATGATCAGGCACAGGCAGGTGGCGATCGCCGCGTAGGCGATCGAGCGCCCGAACTGCTCCTTGTAGCCCGAGATGGCGTCCCAATAGGTGTGAAACGCCCAGGTGAGCGTGTACCCCTGCTCCGGGTTGCCGCTCATCAGCGACACGCTCGCCTGATTGAGCAGCGGATACAGGAAGAAGATCACCAGCCAGAGCAGGCCGGGACCGAGGAACAGCCAGGGGAGGAGCTTGCGGCGGGTTGCGAGACTCATGCGCCCGTCACCTTCGCCATCGCCTCCTTCATGGTGCGCTCGTCCGTGTCGGAGAGCGCCGGGTACGGGTGCAGCTTCTTGAGGATCTCGTCGGGCGGGAAGATCAGCGGGTTGTTGGCGATGTCGGGGTCGGTCTTCTCGACGATCTCCTTCACTCCCTTGACCGGCGAGAGGTAGTTCACATAAATGGCGACCTTCGCGGCGATCTCCGGGTCATAGAGGAAGTTCATCATCGTCTCGGCCGCGAACACGTGCTCGGCCTTGTTCGGGATCGTCATGTTGTCGGTGAACGTCATCGCCCCCTCGTCGGGGTAGATGAACTCGAGCTCCGGGTTGTCGGATTGGAGCTGGACGATGTCGCCCGAGTAGGCCAGCGCGACCCAGATGTTGCCCTTGGTCAGATCCGTCGAGTAGTCGTTGCCGGTGAAGCGCCGGAACTGGCCGGCGTCGTTGGCCTGCGAGATCTTCTCGATCGCCTTGAGGATCTGGTCGATCTTGGCCGTGGTCGGGTTGATGCCCATGCCGAGCAGCACGGAGTTCGCCGAGTCATACGGCTCGGAGAGCATCGTCACCCGACCCTTGAACGCCGGGTCGAACAGGTCATTGATCGAGTTGAGCTTGCGCTTGGTGTTCTTTGGGTTGTAGCCCAGCCCGATCGCGCCCGACTGGTACGGGACGGTGAACTGCCGCTTCTTGTCGTAGGGGATCGACCGGAGGTTGTCGACGAGGTTCTTCTCGACGTTCGGGAGGTTCTTCTTGTCGAGCGCCTGCACGTAGCGGTTGCGGACCCACTTGCCCATCATCGGGTCGGTCAGCACGACGATGTCGCGGTTGATGGACTCGTTGGCCTGCAACTGCTGGCGGACCTTGCCGTAGAACTCGTCGTTGTCGTTGATGTCCTCGACGTACTTGACGTGCCCGCCGTAGCGCTGGTCGAAGGTCTTCAGAACCTTCTTGTCGATGTAGAGCGGCCAGTTGGAGAACGTCCAGTTGCCGATCGGCACCTTCGGGTGGGTGACCGTCGGGACCGGGGTCGCCTGCTTGGCCGCGCGCTCGAGCGTTCCCTCGATCCCGCAGCCGGCCAGCGACGAGGCCAGCGCGAGCGACCCCGCGCGGCCGAGGAAGACGCGCCGCGTCGTGCGCGGGTCAGCCACGGGCGACCACGAACGTGTGCTCCGGGCTCCAGGCGAGTTGCACGTCGCGGCCGACGCCGAGCGAGTCCGGCTCGGCGCCCTGCGTGTTCTGCGTGAACACGTTGAGCTCCTCGCCGGCCGCGGTCTGGATCACGTACTGGATCGAGACCCCGAGGAACGCGGCGACCACGACCTTCCCGCGCAGGACGTTCGAGCCGTCCGGCACCGGCTCGCCCTCGGGGACGAGCGTGATCTTCTCCGGCCGCACGCCGACGCTGACCTCGTCCGCGCCGTTGCAGCGCTCCGACGGGACGTGCAGCGCGGCGCCGTCGTGCGTCTCCACGCGCGCGTGGCCGTTGTCGCGCGCCTTGATGCGGGCGTCGACGAGGTTCGAGATCCCGAGGAAGTTGGCCACGAAGGCCGTCTGCGGGCGCTCGTAGAGGTCGGTCGCTCCGCCCGCCTGCTCGATCCGCCCGCCGTTCATCACCGCGATCGTGTCGGCCATGCTCATGGCCTCCTCCTGATCGTGGGTGACGTGCACGAACGTGATCCCGATGTCCTGCTGGATGCGCTTGAGCTCGATCTGCAACTGCTTGCGCAGACGCAGGTCGAGCGCGCCGAGCGGCTCGTCGAGCAGCAGCGCGCGCGGCCGGTTGACGAGCGCGCGGGCGAGCGCCACGCGCTGCGCCTGGCCGCCGGAGAGCTGGCCCGGCTTGCGCTTGGCCAGGTGGGAGAGCTGGACGAGCTCGAGCGCGTCGCCGACGCGCTTGCGGACCTCTTCCTTGGAGACCTTCTTGCGCTCCAGGCCGAAGGCGACGTTCTTCTCGACCGTCAGGTGCGGGAACAGCGCATATGACTGGAAGACGGTGTTGACGTCGCGCTTGTACGGGGGCGCGTCGGTGACGTCCGAGCCACCCAGGAACACGCGCCCCATCGTCGGGTTCTCGAACCCGCCGATCATCCGCAGCGTCGTGGTCTTGCCGCAGCCGCTCGGCCCCAACATGGCGAAGAAGTTCCCGCGCGGGATCGAGAGCGTGAGATCGTCTACCGCCGTCATATCGGCGAAGCGTTTCGTCACACCCTCGAGATGGATGTCGGCCTCGGCCTGCGTTGCTGCCACCCTCGCTCCTTCCGTCTGACCATTGCCCACCCTTCCGGTTGCGGCGGACCCCCGCAATGGACACTGGGTCGGATGTTCCGTAATGATGCATGACGAAGCGTCATGCTGAGCCTTGCCGACGTGTTGGATCTCCCCGTGGTGCGCCGTGCGCTGCCCGAAGTTGTAATCGGCGATGCCGCGCTCGGAAGGCCCATTCGCTGGGCGCACGTGGTCGAGATGCGCGATCCCGACGATCTGCTCAAAGGCGGTGAGTTGGTCCTGACGACCGGGCTCGGCGCCGGCGACGAGGCGCGCCATCAGGCGGTGTGGACGGGGTCGCTGATCGAGCAGGGGATCGCGGCGCTGGCCGTGGAGCTGGGCTCGAGCTGGCGCGAGGTCCCCGCGCCGGTCGTGGCCGCGTGTGCGCGCGCCAACATCCCGGTCGTCGCCTTCCACCGCCCGGTGCGCTTCATCGAGATCACCGAGGCGGTGCACGGCGCGGTCGTCAACGCCCAATACGACCTGCTCGCGCGCGGTGAGGAGATCCACCGCCGCTTCACCGAGCTGATCCTGCAGGGCCGCGGCGTGCCCGAGATCCTGGCCGAGCTGGTCGGCGCGGTCGAGAACCCGGTCGTGCTCGAGGACGCGGGCGGCGCGCTCGTCTACTACGTGTCAGGGCCGTACGGCGACGATCTCACCCTCTCGGCATGGGCGGACGTGCACCGCGCCGAGGACCGCGGCGAGGCCGCCGAGGGCATGTTCGCCGCCGAGGTCCGGCTGCTGGACTCCTCGTGGGGCCGCCTGGTCGCCCTCGCACTCGAGAACCCGCTCGACGACTTCGACCGCGTGGCGATGGAGCGCGCGGCGCTGGCGGTCGCGATCGGCCTGCTCGCCCAGCAGCACGACGAGCAGCTGCGCGCGCGCTCGCGCGGGGCGTTCCTCTCAGACCTCGCAGACGGGCGCGTGGAGGAGGCCGACGCCCGCCGGCGCGCCGAGGCGCTCGGGCTGAACGCGTCCAACCGCGGCGCGCTGCTGCCGATCGTCGCCACCTGGCGCGCCCCGTCCTTCGCGCGGCGGCGCGGCGGCGTGCGCGAAGCGGGCGGGCGGCGCGCGCTGGGCGACACGGCCGAGCCGCAGGTCGCCGACGCGATCACGTGGACGCGGCTCTCCGGCGAGCTGCGCACCGCGCTGTCGTCGACGGGCCTGGCGGTGCTGCTCGGCCCGCGCGACGTCGACCTGCTGATGGTCGTGGCGCTCGGGGCGCGCGAGTACGACGCGGCGCTGGCCGAGCACATCGCGCACCTCTTCCACGGTGCGCTGGACCGTCACGGGCTCGGCCCTGACGACGCCGCCCTGGCGATCGGGGCACCGGCCGACACGTGGGCGGCTGCCGGTCAGGCCCTGCGGCGGGTGCGGCGCTCGGCCGGCGCGGCGACCGCGCTCACTCCCGCCCGCTGGCACGACGCCCGCCGACCCGGCGTCGCCGACCTCCTGCACGACCTGCGCGACACACCCGAGCTCGATGCCTTCGTCGAAGAGCAGCTCGGCCCGCTGCTGAACGACACGACGCCGCGCTCGCGGGCGCTGCTGGAGACGCTCGAGGCGTACCTGGCGGCGGGGGCGCGCAAGGCCGAGGCCGCGCGCGTCCTGCACCTCGAGCGCCAGTCGCTCTACCTGCGGCTGCGCCGGATCGAGGAGGCGCTCGACGTCTCACTCGACGACGAGGACGTCGTGCTGGGGCTGCACCTGGCGGTACGCGCGCGGCGCTTCAGGCGCGCCCGGCGTTGAGTGCGGCGAGCAGGTGCTCCGCGATCGCCTCCGGCGTGGGCGGGCAGCCGGGGACGCGGATGTCGACGGGCAGCACCGCATCCAGCCGGCCGATCAGCTCCTCGGGGTCGCCGAGCACGCCGCACCCGAGCGCGCAGTCGCCGAGCGCGGCCACGAGACGCGGCTCGGGCATCGCGTCGTAGGCGGTGCGCAGGGGCCCGGCCATCCGCGTCGTGACCGGGCCGGTGACGAGCAGGATGTCGGCGTGGCGCGGTGAGGCGACGATGTCGAGGCCGAGCCGCGGCAGGTCGTAGAACGGGCTCGAGACCGCCCCTAGCTCGTGCTCGCACCCGTTGCAGGAGCCCGCGTCGACGTGGCGGATCGCGAGCGAGCGCGGCGCGCCCCGGCGCAGCTTCGCCTGGTGACGGACCGTCTGCAGCTGGCGGAGCAACACGAACATCAGCGGTCCACGCAGGCGTAGCAGAGCTCGAAGCTCTTGTTGATCAGGGGGAAGTCCGGCAGCAGGCAGCCCGCGGCGGCGTGCGCGACCGCCGGCCAGTTGGCGTAGGAGGCGGTTCGCAGCCGGATGCGGGCGATCCGGCCGGAGCGGAGCTCCACCGCGCAGGTCGTCGCGCCGCGCGGGCACTCGACGCGGCCGACCCCGACCGATCCGGCGGGCGCCTGCGCGCTGACCGCGCCCGCGCCGGCCGGGTGCGCGAGCAGATCGTCGAGCAGCTCGAACGTCGTCGTCAGCTCAGCGGCACGCACCTGCAAGCGCGCGGCGACGTCCCCGCGCTCCTGAAGCGGTCGCGCCGGCACGAAGCCGCCGTACCACAGGCGCGGGCTGTGCTCGCGGGCGTCCTCACGCACGCCTGAGGCCCGCGCGGCAGGGCCGACGGTGCCGAGCCGCAGCGCGTCCTCGCGGGTGAGTACGCCGACTCCGTCCAGGCGTGCCTGCAGCGAGGTGGCGAACTCCAGCTCGCGCCACGCCGCGGCAGCGTCGGCGCGCAGGTCGCGCAGGTCGGCGCGGGCGCTGTCGGCGGGAACGAAGACGCCTCGGCCGACGGCGATCGTGCCGAACAGGAACCGGTGCCCGCAGAGGCGAGCATTCAGCCGCTGCGCACGCTCCTTGAGCGCGGCGAACGCCATCGTGCCCGCGGCGAACCCGACCCCCGCGCACAGCGCGCCGATGTCGTGCAGGTGGTTGTACAGACGCTCGAGCTCGAGCAGGGTCGTGCGCGCGACGCGCAGATCGCGGTCCGGCCACAGCCCGAGCGCGTCCTCGACGGCCTGGGCGTAGGCCACGGTGTTGGTCACGGCGCACGCGGCACACGCGCGCTGGACGTGGGCCAGAGCGGCTTCCGGGTCGCGTCCGCGCGCGGCCTGCTCGAGCCCGCGGTGCTTGTAGAACAGGCGCGGGTCCATCGCCAGGACGCGGTCGCCGACGGTGTGGAAGCGGAAATGGCCGGACTCGATCACGCCGGCGTGGATCGGGCCGACCGCGACCTCGTGCACCCCGTCGCCGGTCACGGGCGTCGTCCAGCCTTGATCCGGATGGGCGACCAGCGCCCGCAACGGCGCGTGGCCTTCGAAGCGCAGGCCGGCGAGATCGTGCGCCTCGCGCTCGTCCCAGGCGGCGGCCTCGACGAGGTCCACGATCGTCGGCGCGTCGGCGGCCGGGGTCGAGAGGACGCGCAGCGTGCCCGCCGTCTCGAACGCGGCGCGCCACTGGCCGGCCGAGGCCCAACCGGCGGCGAAGCGCCCTCCGCTCGCCAGCACACGGCCCACGGCGTCGCGCCAGTCGGCGACGGTCTCGACCTGGGTCACAGCAGCCGCTCCATGAAGGCCGAGCCCGGCAGCAGCGCCGCGGCGGCGGTCAGCGAGAGCAGCCCGACGCCGAGCACGCCGGTCAGGGCGAGCATCGAACGGTCGCCGCGGCGACGCTCCCCGGTACCGGTCAGCACGCCCTCGAAGAGCGCGTGCAGGAGCCCGAGGAACCCGAGCGCCAGCGCGAGCACCGCGACGGCGACGACGACCGGCTCGCCCGCGTCGACGCCGCCGAGCCCGATCAGCAGCTCCGACGCGAACAGCGGCGACGGCGGGAGCGCCGCGAGCGCGATCAGGCTGACGCCCATCGCGGTCGCAGTCGGGACGCCCGCGCGCCCGGTGGGCGGCCGCGAAGCCGCTTCCGGGTCCGCGCGCAGCAACGGGAGCGCCGCGTAGAACCCGAGCGCCTTGGCCAGCGCATGCCCGGCGACATGGACGAGCACGCCCGCGATCGCGAGCGGCGTGCCGAAGCCGATGCCGAGCGCGATCACGCCCATGTGCTCGAGGCTCGAGTACGCCAGCAGCCGCTTCCACGGCAGCGAGCGCCAGAGGAACGGCACGGCCACGATCATCGATGCCAGGCCGAAGCCGATGAACAGCGCGCCCGCCGCGCCGGGTCCCGCGACGGGCGCCAGCGCCGTCTTCACCCGCCAGGCGACGAGCGCGACGGTCGGCAGCAGGGCGGCCGAGAGGAGCGCGCTGATCGGCGCGGGCGCCTCGCTGTGGGCGTCCGGAAGCCAGTTGTGGACCGGTGCCCAGCCGATCTTCGTCGCCAGCCCGGCGACGATCAGCACCAGCGCCACGAGCGCCGTCTCGCGCGGGAGCGTGGCCTGCTCGAGGGCGTGCCAGTCGAGCGCGCCGAGCCCGTGCTCGCCCTGGCCGATGGCGAGGATCACGATCCCCAGGAGCGCGATCGCGAGGCCGAGCGTCGTCAGCACGAGATATTTCCAGCCCGCCTCCAGCGCACGCCCGCTCCCGCTGAAGGACACCAGCAGCGCCGAGGCGCCGGTGGTGGCCTCGATCACCAGCCACGCCAGCGCGAGGTTGCCGGCCAGCGGGACGAAGAGCAACGCGGCCCAGAAGGCGTGCAGCGCCGCGTAGTAGGCGCGACGCGAGCGTGCGGCGGTGAACCAGCTGCGGCCGCTCGTGCGCAGGTACGCGGGCGAGACGAGCGCGCTGCACAGGCCGACGGCGGCGATCACGGCCACGAAGACGCCGCTCGCGCCGTCGATCTCCAGCCAGCGAGTGTGCCGTTCTTCGCCCGCGATCGCGAGCGCGGCGAGGACGAACGCGGCGAGTGCGGTCGCGAGGGCGGCGATCGAGTTGAGGCGGTCGGCCTGCGCGGGCGTCCGGGCGAGGCACGTCAGCAGGCCGCCGGCGAGCGCGATGAGCGGCACGGCCGCGGCGAGCTCAGTCACGCAGGCCCCGCAGCAGGTGGGTGTCGCCGGTGCCGAGCTCGTCGTGGATGCGACGGGCGAAGAACGACGCGACGACGACGATCAGCGCGAGGTCCAGGAGCGCGCCGAGCTCGATCACGTACGAGAGCCCGCCGGGGACCGAGACGGCCAGGAGCGAGAGGCCGTTCTCGGCCACGATCAGGCCGAGCAGCTGGAACAGGACCGGGCGGCGCGCGACGACGATCGCCAGCCCGGTCACGACGATCGCGACCGCCATCCGCTCGGCGTGGACGTCGCCGGTGCCGAGCGCGGGGAGCAGCGCCGCGGCCGTTCCCGCCGCCGCGGCGGTCGCGGCGAGCCGGGCGAGAGGGCCCGCGGCGGCCGGGACCAGACGCGGCTCGCGGGTGCGTTTGAGCACCGCGCCGAGCAGCACCGGCAACGCGACGGCCTTGACCACGAGCACGATCCCGGGGACGAGCAGCTCGTCGGCTTCGCCCAGCGCGAGCAGGCCGATCGCCAGCGACTGCGCGGCCACCAGCGCGATCGCCAGCGACCGGCGGCGGACGAGCACGACGCCGAGGCCGAGCGCGAAGACCAACGTCTCGGTCATCGGGCAACCTCCGCCACGAGATGCCTGAAACCGAACGGTTGGTCCCGGCACAGCCGGTGGCCAGGCTCGGTCATGCCAGCCACGCTCCGACGCCGACCAGCGCGATCAGTGCGCCGAGCCCGAGCAGCGCGGGCACGCGCAGGATCCGCATCTTGGCCTGCGCGGTCTCGACGGCCGCGAGGACGACGCACAGCGCGAGCAGGGCCGGGGCGAGCGTGAGCGTGGGCGACGCGCCATGCGGGAGCGCGAGCTCGGCGGCCAGGACCAGCACGACCCAGTGGCGCGCGGCCGCCGCCCACTGCAGGTAGGCGAGATCGCGGCCGGCGTACTCGAGCAGCGGGCCTTCGTGGATCATCGTCAGCTCGAGGTGGGTGTCGGGGTTGTCGACCGGCTGCCTGCCGGTCTCGGCCACGACGACCAGCGCGAACGCCAGCAACGCGCACCAGTGCGACGGCTCGCGCCAGATCTCACCGCCGGCCGCGGCCGCGCTCATCGCGACCAGGTCGGTGCTGTGCGCCGGCTGGGCCGCGAGCAGCAGCGCGAGCACGAGCAGCGCCTCGGCGAACACGGCCAGCGCCAGGTCACGCGCCACGCCCATCAGCGCGAAGCCGTTGCCGGTGTCCCATGCCGCGGCGGCGATCGCGAACCGCGCGAGCGCGAGCAGACCCGCGAGCACGAAGGCGTCGTGGCCGAGGCCGACTCCGTGCGGGAGCACCGCGAGCGCGGCCAGCAGGCAGGCGGCGACGAGCGCGGGCGCGACCCCGTAGACGGCGGTCGTCCCCGCGGGGTCGACCGCGCTCTTGCCCCAGAGCCGTTTGAGTGTCCGGTACGGCTGCAGCGGCGAAGCGCCGCGGCGGCCTTGCGCGAACGCCTTGAGCGTCTGGATCGTCCCGGGCAGCAGCGGCGCGAGCACGACGGAGGCCAGCAGCGCGATCACCCGAGCCCGCCCACCCGGACGAGCGCCAGCAGGCAGAGCACGAGCGCGAGCAGGTATGCCGCGTACGTGCGGACGTTGCCGGTCTGCAGCCGGCGGGCGACCGCCGCCCCGGCCAGCGCACCCCGGATCGCCGGCCGATACAGGAGCCGATCGGCGGGCGAGGCCAGATGGCGCTCGTAGCGCATGCGCTGCACGACCCCGCCCGCGGACTCGACCAGCAGCGCACGCCGCGGCCTGAGCAGCGCTTCGAGGACGAGCCGGATCGGCTTCGTGAATCCGGCCGACGTCCAGCGCAAGGCGGCCGTGACGGGCTGCCCGCAGGCCCACGTCGGCGCGGGCGCGGCACGCCGGGCGCCTCGCGCCCGGACCAGCAGCGCGGTGAGCGCGACGAGGACGACCGCGAGCGCGGGGGCGGGCAGCGAGCCCGTCCCGGTCGGGGTCGGGTGCGCGGGCGCGCCAGGGGCGAGCTCGGCGAGCACTCCGATCAGCGCGGGCGCCGCCACGCCCAGCACGACGCACCCCGCCGCGAGGACCACCAGCGCGCCGCGCATCGCGAGCGGCGCCTCTCCGTCCGCGAGCGCGCCGCCGCTTGCCGCTGCGCTGCCGTGCGGCGCGCCCAGCAGCGTGAGGCCGGCGACGTTGACGAAGCACAGCAGCGCCAGCGCGGCCGTCGCGGCGATCGCGGCCAGCGCCGCGGCGCCCGCCAGCCCGTTCGCGACCGGTCCGTCGAACCCCAGGTGCGCCAGCGACTGCAGCGTCAGCCACTCCGAGGCGAATCCGCTCAGCGGCGGGACGCCGGCGATCGATGCGCAGCCGATGGCGAAGGCCGCGGCCGTCCAGGGCATGCGTCGCGCGAGGCCGCCGAGGCGATCGAGGTCGAGCGTGCCGGTGGCGCGTTCGATCGCTCCCGCCCCGAGGAACAGCAGCGTCTTGAAGACGGCGTGGGTCGCGGTGTGCAGCAGCGCTGCTCCGAACGCGAGCGAGGCCCACAACGGGTCGGCGATCAGCACGGAAGCGCCGAGCGCGGTGACGATCACGCCGACGTTCTCGATCGTGCTGTAGGCCAGAAGCCGCTTGAGGTCCTGTTGCAGCAGCGCCCACACGACGCCGCCGAGCGCCGACACCACGCCGCCCGCCAGCAGCGCGAACCCGAGCCAGCGCGGCGCCGGGCCGAGCCACTCGAGCTCGACGCGGATCAGCCCATAGAGCGCGACCTTGACCATCACCCCCGACATCAGCGCCGAGAACGGCGCCGGGGCGACCGGGTGCGCACGTGGCAGCCAGCTGTGGAGAGGCACGAGGCCGGCCTTGGTGCCGAACCCGATCAGCGCCGCGATCGCCACCACGGTCGTCGCCGCGGCGCTCAGCGGCCCGGGCGCGGCGAGCACCAGCAGCGCGATCCACACGCCCGCGCCGCCCAGGTGCGTGATCGCGACGTAGCGCTGGACCGCGGAGCGTGTCGGCGCGTCGTTGTGCGCCACGAGGATCGCCGCGGCGGGAACCAGCGTCATCAGCTCCCAGAACGCGAGGAAGGTCGAGACGTCCCGCGCGGCCAGCAGCCCGGCGAGCGAGAGCAGGAACGGCGCCATGAGCGCGCCCGCCGCCCGCGAGCGCAGATACGAACCGGCGAAGACGAGCGCGGGCACGGCCGTGACCGCGAGCACGGCGAGGAAGAAGCCGCTGAGCGGGTCCAATCCGAGCGCGGGGGAGAAGCCCTCGCGCCATTCGGCGCCGACGGTCCCGCCGTCCACGAGCACACCCACGCCCGCGGCGCCCAGCAGCGCGATCCCCGCGGCCTGGAGCGCCAACCCGCCGCGCAGCCGCCCCGGTAGCGCCGTCACGACGCCGGCGAGCGCGAGCACCAGCGCTCCGGTCAGCGCGACGACGCCCATGTTCAGCGGGGGCTGAAGTCCTCGACCGCGAGCTCGTCGAGCAGCGCTCGGTTGTCCTCGAGCCCGGCGGTCAGGATCGCCTTGGCGAGCTCCAACAGCTCGAGGATGCGCGGGTCCTTGACGCGGTAGAAGACGCTCGTCCCCTCACGACGACTCGTCACGAGGCCCTGCTTGCGCAGCGCGGCCAGGTGTTGGGAGGTCCCGCCGGAGTCGAGGTCCAGCGCGGCCTGCAGCGCGCCGACGGTCTGCTCACCCTCGCGCAGGATCTGGAGGATCCGGACGCGTGCCGGATGACCGAGCGTCCGGAAGAAGTCGGCTTTGAGGGCGTAGACGGGCGGTTGGCCGGTGCGGTACGGCATTGACTTAGAATCTTACAAACTTCGAAGATGAACAGGAATGACGGTCCGTCGACGATTCGCCGGCCGAACGCGACGCTTCGCCCATTGCGAGGCCCCCACGGGCAGGGCGAGCATGGTCGGCATGACTGTGGCCGACACGGTGGGTTCGGAATCGCTCCAGGAGCAGGCGCACCGGCACCTGCTGATGCACTTCACCCGCAACGGGGCCTTCGGGCCGGACGGCAAGCCGCTCCTGGTGCTGGAGCGGGGCGAGGGCGCCTACGTCTTCGACACCGACGGCAAGCGCTACTTCGATGGCCTGTCGTCGCTGTTCTGCTGCCAGATCGGCTACTCGTTCGGCGAGGAGATGGCCGCGGTCGCCGGCACGCAGCTCTCGACGCTCGCCTTCAACACCAACTGGGCGACCGCGCACCCGCCGGCGATCCAGCTCGCCGCCGCGCTCGCCGAGCGCGCGCCGGGCGACCTGAACCGCGTGTTCTTCACCAACGGCGGCTCGGAGTCGGTCGAGGCCGCGTGGAAGATCGTCCGCCAGCACTACCTGGCCAAGGGCGAGCCGCAGCGCACCAAGGCGATCGCGCGTGAGATCGCCTACCACGGCGTCACGCTCGGCGCCCTGAGCTTCACCGGCGTCCGGCCGATGAAGGAGCCGTTCGGCGCGGCGCCGATCCCGGTCGTGCGGATCTCCAACACGAACCGCTACCGCGACCCCGACGGCGACGACGACGCCGCGCTGTGCGCGCGCCTGCTCGACGAGGCCGAGCGGACGATCCTCGAGGCGGGGCCGGAGACGGTCGCGATGCTGATCGCCGAGCCCGTCCAGAACGCGGGCGGGTGCCTGACGCCCCCGGACGGCTACTGGCCGGGGCTGCGCGCGCTCTGCGACAAGTACGGGATCGCGCTGGTCGCCGACGAGGTGATCACCGGCTTCGGCCGCATCGGCGAGTGGTTCGCGTCCTCGCGCTACGACGTCGCCCCGGACCTGATCACATGCGCGAAGGGCATCACGTCGGCCTACGCGCCGATGGGCGCGGTGCTCGTGAGCGACCGGATCGCCGAGCCGCTGTACGAGGACGGCCGGATGCTGATGCACGGCATCACGTTCGCCGGGCACCCGGTGGCGGCGGCGATCGCGCTGCGCAACGTCGAGATCTTCGAGCGTGAGGGCGTGCTCGAGAACGTGCGGGCGCTCGAGCCGTACATGGGCGAGCTGCTGGAGGGCATCAAGTCGCGGGTGCCGATCGTGGGCGATGTGCGCGGCGCCGGGTTCTTCTGGGCGCTGGAGCTGGTGCGCGACGCCGATCAGTCCCGCTTCTCCGCTGAGGAGCGCGAGAAGCTCCTGCGCGGGTTCATGGCCGGGCGGCTGCTCGAGGAAGGGCTGATCGCGCGGCCCGACGACCGCGGCGACGCCGTCCTGCACCTCGCGCCGCCGCTGATCTCGACCCGCTCCGAGCTCGAGGAGATGGCGGCCAAGGCGGAGGCCGTGCTGGCCGACGCCTCCGAGCGCTTCTACGCGGGATGACCGTCGCGGTGCGGCGCGGCGCGGCGATGCCGGGCCTCGTCCACACAGCGCACGGCTACTGGCTCGCCGAAGCCGGCGGCGTCGATCCGGCGCCGCCGCTCGACGGCGACGTCAGCGCCGATGTCGTCGTCATCGGCGGCGGCTATACCGGCCTGTGGACGGCGTGGCAGCTGCGCGAGCGTGGCGCGTCGGTCGTGCTGCTCGAGGCCGAGCTGTGCGGGCATGGGCCGAGCGGGCGCAACGGCGGGTTCTGCGAGACGCTGTGGACGCATCTCCCGTCGCTGATCGAGCGCTTCGGCCGCGACCGCGCGATCGAGATCTGCCAGGCCTCGACCGAGAGCGTCGAGATGATCGGCGCCTGGTGCGACGAGCAGGGCGTCGACGCGTGGTTCCGCCAGGGCGGGTACATGATGGCCTCGACGGCGCCCGCCCACGACGCGGTGGTCGACGAGATCCTCGCCGTGGCGCCCCGGAGCCGCGTGCGCGAGCTCAACGAGTCCGGCGTGCGCCACCGCTGCGACTCGCCGCGGTTCCGGCGCGGGCTGTTCGTGCGCGACGACGCCACCGTCCAGCCCGCGCGGCTGTCGTTGGGCCTGCGCGATCGCGTGCGCGGAGCGGGCGTCGAGGTCTTCGAGCGCTCGCGGGTGCGGGCGCTGCACACCCACGCGGCCGGCGTGACCGCGGAGACCGGCGGCGGGCGCGTGCGCGCGGGCGCCGCGGTGCTCGCCGTCAACGCCGCGACCCGCGGCTTCGGCCCGCTGAAGTCGCGCATCTCGGTCACGTCGTCGCACATCGTCCTCACCGAGCCGGTCCCGGATGTGCTGGACGAGCTGGGCTGGCGCGGCGGCGAGTGCATCACCGACGCGCGCGTGTTCGTGCACTACTTCCGCACGACCCGCGACGACCGGATCGCGTTCGGGTGGGGTGGGGGACGGCTGGCTCCGGGCGCCCGCCTCGGCGGCAAGGTCGAGGTCGACGCCGCGGTCGCCGCCGAGACCGGCAAGCACCTGGTCGAGATGTTCCCGGCGCTCGAAGGCCGCGCGATCACGCACGCCTGGGGCGGTCCGATCGACGTCTCCCCGAGTCATCTCCCGCAGATCGGCACGCTCGACGGCGCGCCCGTCCACTACGCGTTCGGCTTCACCGGCAACGGCGTCGGGCCCTCGCACCTCGCCGGCCGCGTGCTCGCGTCGCTGGCCTCAGGCGAGCGGAGCGACCTCGCGGTCGTCGACCCCGCGCCCGTCCGTGTGCCGCCCGAGCCGATCGCATTCGCGGGCGGAATGCTGGTGCGCCGTGCCTTCATACGTAAAGAGCGTCTGGAAGAGCAGGGTCGCACTGTCGACCCGTTGACGCGCGCGGTGGCCGCGGCCCCGCGCGCGCTGGGCATCCACGTCGCGCGTTAGAGCCGCCTGACCGCGCTGCGCGCCGAGCCCACCTCGGCGCGCACGCGCAACCCGGCCCGCCCCTTCACGGTGATCCGCACGGTCCGCGCGACCCCGGCGCGGAACGAGACGGTCGTCCTGCCGAGCACGGTCCGCCTGCCGGTCGCGAGCCGCACCACCACGGCTTGACGACCGCCGGCGGGGTCGGTCACGACGACCGCCACACGCCGCGCCGACGCGCTCTGGATCCTGATGCGCGTGGGGGCGACGACGCCGTCGCGCACGCGCCCGGACGGATCGCGCACGCCGCCCACGGGAACCGCCACGGGGGTCTCGGCGGACGCCGGAGTGGGCGTGGCGGTCGGCGTCGGCGTTGCGGTCACGGTCGGCGTCGGCGTTGCGGTCGGCGTCGGCGTTGCGGTCACGGTCGGCGTCGGCGTTGCGGTCGGCGTCGGCGTTGCGGTCACGGTCGGCGTGGGCGTCGCGGTCGGCGTCGGCGTTGCCGTCGGGTCCGGAGCGATCAGCGCGCTCGGCGCGCTCACCGCCCGCGCGGACCTGCCGCCCGCGCCGTACGCGATGACGAAGGTGCGGAGGCGGTGGCCGACGTCCCTGTCGTCCAGGCGGTGGCCGCGTCCCGTGCCGGCGATCTCGGCGCACGTGTCGCCCGCGGCGTCGCAGCGCAGCCAGCCGTAGCGCGACGATCCGGTGGCCTCGGACGCGCGGAGGATCTCGCCCGCGCGGGCCGCGCCGTCGAGGGTCGGCGCGACCGCCGCCGGCGGCGCACCTGCCGGCGACGCCACGATCGGCCCGATCTCGTTCGAGAGCGGCTCGACGAAGTCGTCGTCGGCGTAGCCCGGCCACGCGCGCACGCGGATGCGGTACCCGACGTCGCTCGCGCGCACCGTGTACGTCCCGTCGACGCCCGTCAGATCCGTGCAGCCGGACGCGTTGCAACGCTCGAAGCCGACGCTCGCCGTCGCGGCGTCCGGCTCGTAGAGGCCCGCGTCCGCGGTCAGCAGCGACCCGACGACCGGCCGCCCCCACAGCTGCGGCCCGACCACGGTCCGCGGCCCGTGCCCGACCATCAGCGGGCCGGGAGCGGACCGCACCGGGGCGGACATCCCGCCGTCGTTGAACGCGACCGCCTCGACGCGGAAGCGATGGCCGGCGTCGGCCTCGCGCACGCCCATCAGCCAGGTGTCGTCCTCGACCTCGACGCAGCCCTCGCCGTCGGCGTCACAGCGCAGCCAGCGGGTCTGCACGAACGTCGGCGAGCCGCTCCACTCGAGCCCTTCGAAGCGCTGCGTGCCACCCGGGAACCGGCTCCCGTAGATCCGCGGGGCCGACACCGCGACCGGCGGCGGCACCGACTGCGCCGGCCCGAACCGCGCCAGCCCGTTCGCGCTCGTCAGCTCGGTCATCTGAAACAGCCCGGACGCCAACACGCCTCCGGGCGCGATCGCCAGGTCCAGCACGGTGGGATCGAGGTGCGGCCGGAACGACGTCACCACCCGGTCCGGGAGCCGGATCTCCGCGAACCCGTCGCGCGGAACCCCGTTCACCGCGTCGAAGTAGCCACCCAGGTACAGCCGGTCCGGCGCGACCGCGATCGCGTACACGTCCTTGTCCACCCGCGGCACCGCCGGGTCGACCGAGCCGTCCGCGCGCAGGTGACCGACACCGCCGTCGAACTGGCCCGCGTACCAGACGCCGCCGGACCCGTCCGGGACGATCGACTCGACCCACGACCCCGCCGTCGTGGTGAACACCGTCGACCGCGCCAGCGTCGACGCGTCGTACGCGACCAGATACGGCGAGAACCGCCCGCCGACGTGCAGCGTCGGGCCGGATAGGGCCATGGCGATGACCTGGTCGTCGAGCACCGGGCTCCACGGCAGCGCGGTTCCCGTCGCCAGGTCGATCGCGCCGAGGTTGAACACGTCGACGCCGCCGATCTTCGAGATCCGGCCGCCGACGAACAGCCGGTCGCCGCTGACGGCCAGCGCCGTCACGAGCCCGGTGACGTCCGGCAGATCCCGCCACTCGCCCGTGCGCACGTTGTATCCGGCGACGCCCTTCTCGGCCCGGCCCGAGATCTCGGTGAAGTCGCCGCCGACGTAGAGCCAGTCGCCGGCCTTGGCGACGACGCCGGCGCCGCCGTAGCGGGGCGGGAAGCCCGGCAGCTGCCCACCGGCCTTCAGCGACAGCCCGGTCGGCACGCCCGTCCGCAGATCGATCGCGGCGATCCCGTCGCGCGTCGCGCTCGGCCCGTTGCCCACGCTCCGCCCGGCCACGGCGATCCGCCCGCCGCCGATCGCGATGTCGTTGGCCCGACCACCCGCGCCTCCGACGAAGCCGTCCGGAGCGCCCGTCCGCAGATCGATGCCCACGAGCCCGCCGCTGAGCCCGGACACGAGCAGGCGATCGCCCCAGACCTCGAACGCGGTCGGTTCCCACTCGCCCGCGAACCACCCGAGGCGGGTCGCGGTGCCCGGCGCGAACGCCTGCACGTTGCTGTCGTCCTTGAACTCGCCGCCGATCACCACCGCCCGGGACGTGGCGACGACCTCGCCGCCCTCATAGATCCCGAAGTCCAGCGGCAGGAGCGACCCGTCCGACGCTCGCAGCGCGACCGCGCCGATCCGCATGTCCTCGTAGCGCGCATCGTGCATGTCGCCCGACACGTAGACGGTGTCGCCGTACGCCGACACGCGCGACGCCTCGCCCGGCGGCAGCGCCGCGGTCCAGTCCAGCACGGCGCCCGTGTCCGGGTCGATCGCCGCCATCCGCGGATGCGCGTCCCCACCCGCCTGCGAGAACCCGCCGACGACGTACAGCCGCTCGGACACCGGGTCCAGCGCCATGTCCCACGCGGCGCCGTTGAGGCCGTGCGGGAAGCGATCCAACACCGCGCCCGTGCTCGGATCGAGCGCGGCGAGCCCCTTGATCGTGCGCCCGCCGATCCGGTTGAACGTGCCCGCGACCCACAGCACGCCGTCACGCAGGAGCATCCAGTACGCGACGCCGTTGCTCTCCGGCCGGAACACCGGGTCCACGCTCCCGTCCGCGCGGATATGGACGAGGTTCTCGATCGACGTTCCCTCGACCCGCTGGAAGCTCCCGCTCACGAACCAGCCGCCGGCGCCGTCGGACTCGACCGACTCGGCCTCGGTGGGCAGCACGCTCCCGTCCGTGTACGGCGGGATCGCCCAGTCGACCATGCCCGGGTAGCCGCGGATGAATGCGCCGTCCACCGCCGAGATGACCGAGAACGGCGAGGACGGCGGCCCGAGCCGGAACGCGCCCGCCATGTAGACGACGTCCCCGTCGACGACCATCGAGGACGGGCTCGAGCCGGTGGGGAACGGCGAAGGCACAGACGAGGTCTGCGCGGCGGCGGGGGCGGCCGCGGCGGCCGCGAGGACCGCCGCGATGCACAGGGGCCTGAGGATCATCGCGGCGGAGCGGGTACCCGCTCCGCCGTCGTCTCATACTCCTTTAATCAGTGCGAGTGCAGGTGGAGCGGCCGGCCCGGCCCCGGCCGCGACACGACCTCGGGCGTACCTGCGCTGCGCTCCTCGCGATCGAGGGCCCGTCGCAGCGGCGCGCCCATGCGGCGCACCCCCGGCGCGCTGAAGACGCGCCGGGCCGGGGCGGAGCACGACGGGCAGGCGGCGCCCGGATCGGAGACCGGGCGCCGCGCCTCGAACGGCCCGCACCCCTCGCACACGAAGTCGTAGAGCGGCATCAGCTCGCCAGCGCCGAGGTCCCGCGGTCGGTCGGCGTCGGGCCGTCGGCGGTCGGCCGGATGTCGACGTCGAAGATCGCGGTCGGCAGATACAGCGAGCAGCACGCGTTCGGGATGTCCACGACGCCCGAGATCCGTCCCTCGATCGGCGCCGATCCCAGCAGCAGGTACGCCTGCTCGCCGGTGTAGCCGAACGTCTTGAGGTAGGCGATCGCGTTCAGGCACGCCCGCCGGTAGGCGATCGTGGCGTCGAGGTAGTGGTTCTCGCCGCCCTCGTCGACCGAGATGCCGATGAACGTCAGGAACTCCGAGTAGCGCGGCTCGACCCGCCCCGGCATGAAGATCGGGTTCGTGGTGACGCCGTACTTGGCCATGCCGCCCTTGATCAGCTCGACGCCGAAGTCGATGAACCCGCCCATCTCGATCGCGCCGCAGAACGTGATCTCGCCGTCGCCCTGGCTGAAATGGAGGTCGCCGCCGGACAGCAGGGCGCCGTCCACGTGCACCGGGTAGAAGACGCGGCTCCCACGCGTGAAGTTCTTGATGTCGTGGTTGCCGCCGTTCTCCCGGGCCGGCACGGTGCGCGCACCCTCGCGCGCGACCTTCGCCAGCGCGTCGCCGGAGAGGGTCCCCGCGAGCGTCTGGTCGATCAGCGGCGGCAGCGCAAGCGGCGGCACGCGATCGGGGTCCTTGTCGATCAGCGCCTGCTCGCGGCGGTTCCACTCGGCCAGCAGCTCGGCCGACGGCGCCGTGCCGAACAGCCCGGGGTGCGTGATGCCCGTGTAGCGCACGCCCGGGATGTGCCGCGAGGTCGCCTCCTGACCGTGGAAGTCCCAGATCGCCTTGGCGGACTCCGGGTAGTGGTCGGTGAGGAACCCGCCGCCGTTCTCGCGCGCGAAGATCCCCGTGTAGCCCCAGCCTTGGCCCGGCGCGTCGCCGACCTCCTGCGGGCACGGCCCGAGGTCGAGGATGTCGACCACCAGCAGGTCGCCGGGCTCGGCGCCCTCGACCGCCACCGGCCCGCTCAGCATGTGCGCGCGGTTGAGGTCGACGTCGCGCACGTCGTTGGCGGAGTCGTTGTTGTGAATCTGGGCGTCGGTCCACTCGCGGCACTCGACCCGGAACTCACTCCCGGGCTTGACCGACGCCGCGGGCGGGATGTCGGGGTGCCAGCGGTTGTGGCCGGGCACCGCCTGCTCGGCCATCGGCTTGGACTGGTCGACGGAGAAGACGACCTCGGGCATGGCAGTTGCCTCCCTTGACTACTTGCCGTAGGGGTACGGAATGAGCGGGATCAAGGCCTTAGGCCCCATCCCGTTGAGCACCAGGCCGAAGCCCACCCACCACGCGCAGATCCCGTCGAGGATCCCGATCCAGCCGGTGATCCGCAGCAGCGTGGTGCCCTCAGGCCCGGCGATGTTGACGATGCCCGCCAGCAGGTACACGAGCACGAGCAGCAGGAACGCCAGGAACGCCGGCAGGTTCACGTAGTAGGCGCCATATGTCATGAACGCCGTGAAGACGGCCCACATGAGCAGGTACGCGCCGAACGAGTCACCGAACTGGCCCGCGTCGGAGACCTCCGGCGCGAACCAGCGCAGGATCATCGGCGTCGTGAACAGGAAGCACGCATAGCCGACGCCGAACGTCGCGCCGAACAGGTTGCCGCCGCGGAACTCCCACAGCCCGCCGACGAGCATCCCCAACGCCCCGGTGCCGAAGGCGACCGGCACGAACAACCCGGCCGAGGCGTCCACCCAGCCGGCATTGGCGAACGAGAGCGCCAGCACCGAGAACCCGAACGCGAACACGCACAGCGGCACGCCGCTCGCGGTCTCGCTCGCCGCCACGGGCGGCGCATCGATGGTCGCGGCCATGTCAACTCGCCAGCAGCTCTTTGAGGGTGTCGTCGATGAACTTCGTGTCGACCGGGTTCGCGCCACCCCCAGCGAAGTGGCCGTACACGCCCGGGATGACGCGCAGCTCCCCGTTCGGGATGTGCTGCACCGCGAACTCCTCGTCCTCGGGCGGGAAGTAGAGGTCCTTCAGCGCGGGCAGGACGATCGTCTTGGCCTTGATCGTCTTCAGCGCCGCGACCTGGTCGCCGTCGAAGCCGGGCGTGGCACCGACGTTGCCGTTCTGCCACGTCCACAGCATCGTCAGGAGGTTGTTCGGGTCGCGGCGGTCCAGGAAGAAGCCCTCCCAGAACCCGACGAGGAAGTCCTCGAGCGACGAGAACCCCATCGCCTTGTACTCCTGCTGCCAGTAGAAGGCCTGCGAGAAGCCCCAGCCGGCGTACACGCGCGCCGCGGCGCGCAGGCCCTTGGCCGGCTTCTCCGTGTACCAGCCGTCCTGGAAGGCGGCGTCCGCCGTCAGCGCGGCCTTCACACCCTCCAGGAAGACGATGTTGTGCTCCGACGTCTTCGAGGAACCGCAGAACGGGCACGCGCGCTGGACCATGTCCGGGTAGCTGACCGCCCACTGGTAGGTCTGCCCGGCGCCCATCGACCAGCCGGTGACCAGCGGAAGCGTCTCGATCCCGAACGAGGTCACGAGCTTGTGCTGCTGCGCGACCTGGTCGTAGAACGTGACCTTCGGGAAGCGCGCGCCGTTGTAGGGTGGCGGCGTGTTGGACGGCGAGCTCGAGAGCCCGTTGCCCAGCATGTTCGGGACGATGATGAAGTACTTGGCCGGGTCGAGGGCCATGCCCTCGCCGATGAGCCACTCGTTGTCCCAGTGGCGCCCCGAGTACCACGTCGGGTACACGATCGCGTTGCTCTTGTCGGCGTTGAGCTGCCCGAACGTCTTGTACGCGAGCTTGGCGTCGCGCAACGTCGCCCCGTGCTGCAGCGCGACATCGCCGAGATCGAACACCTCGTAGTCCTGCACGAACTCATCCATCGACTCCTCCCCAGGAGCGAAATGTTTCCGTTCGGAACTATTTCAGATGGACGAATTCAACGCAACGCGGCGAGCACGGAGGAGAGCGCGTCCAGCAGCGCTGCGGCCTCCCGCTCGTCGACGTCGCCGAGCAGCCGCTCGGCGGCGATCCGCTCGGAGAGCGCCGCGGCGAGGGTCTGCCCGCGCTCGGTGATGTGCACCAGCACGCCGCGCCGGTCGCGCGGGTCGGGCTTGCGATGCACGAGGTTGTCGGCGACGAGGCCGTCGACGAGGCGGGTGAGGCTCGCCGGCGGCAGCTGGGTGAACTCGGCGAGCTCGGACATGCGATGGCTTTCGCCGTGCACGAGCAGATTGAGCGCGCGCCAGCGCTCGACCGTGCAGTCGTGGTGGGCGAGCACGGCGGCGAGCCGGCGCGTCAGGCGCCGTTCCGCGTCGCTGATCGCGAGCACGAGCGCCTCACCGGTATGCAGCGTCCCAGCCTCTCCACTGGCCACGTGTGGAAGACTAACGCCAGCGTCGATGGACTCCGCCGTCAATGTTGCGCTGGTCGTCCCGCTGCACGGCTCGGCAGGGATCTTCGGTCCCTCGTGCGAGCTCTGCGCGCGCCTCGCCGTGGCCGAGGTCAACGCCGCCGACGGCGTGCTCGGGCGCGAGCTGCAATTGAGCGTGATCGACGGATCGAAGACCCCGGGCGCGGTCGCCGACGAGGTCGGCGCGCTGGCCGCGGCGGGCCTCGTCGACGCGGTCGTCGGCTGGCACATCTCGGCGGTGCGCCAGGTCGTCGCCCCGCGCGTCGCCGGGCTCGTCCCGTACGTGTACACCGCCCTGTACGAGGGCGGCGAGCGCACGCCGGGCGTGTTCCTCACCGGCGAGGTCCCGTCACGACAGCTCCTGCCCGCGATGCAGTTCCTCAGCCGCGAGCACGGCGTCCGCCGCTGGGCGATCGTCGGCAACGACTACGTCTGGCCGCGCGTCACCGCCCGCGCCGCGCACGCCTACGCGGGCGCCCCGCACGGCAGCATCTGCCACGAGGTCTTCCGCCCGCTCGGCACCAGCGACTGGCGCGCGACGGTCGAGGCGGTCGAGCGCTCGCGCGCCGACGCCGTGCTGATGCTGCTCGTGGGGGAGGACGCGGTGACCTTCAACCGGGCGTTCGCCGCCGCCGGCCTCGACCACGCGTGCCGTCGCCTGAGCACCTTGATCGACGAGAACACGCTCGCCGGCTCCGGGGCCGAGAACACCCGCGGGATCTGCGCCGCCGCGGCCTACTTCGAGACGCTCGCCACGCCCGAGTCGCTCGACTTCGGCTGGCGCTACACGCGCCGGTTCGGCCTCGACGCGCCGACGCTCAACAGCGTGGGGGAGTCGTGTTACGAGGGCATCCTGCTGCTCGAGGCGCTCGCCCGCCGCGCCGGCAGCCTCGACGTGGGCCGGATGACCGCGGCCGCCGAGGCGCTCTCCTACGCGGGCCCGCGCGGCGAGGTCCAGATGCGCCGCCGCCATCTCGACCAGCGCGTGTACCTGGCCGAGGCCCACGACCTCGAACTCGACGTCGTCGCGCAGCTGTAGATGCCGCTCGAACGCTATGGGGTCCTCAAGGCGAGGATCCTCGACCGGCGCTCGGCCACGTCCCGCGATCCGCACTACCACGTGCTCTGTGGCGTCGGCACCACCCGCTGGCGGGTCGCGATCAACTCGTGGTCGGACATCAAGCCCTCCGAGGTCGCGCAGGCGGTCATCCCCCGCTTCGCGCACCCGATCCTGGACCGGGTCGAGGCGCTCAACGAGGGCTGGCACGTGCTCGACCGCGGCCTCGACTACGTCCGCGGCGACCTCTGCCGCCCCGAGCAGTTCACGCCGCTCCCGCTCTCCAAGCCGGGGGCGAACAACGACCTCAACGAGCTCTTCGACCTCCATCTGACCCGCGACGCGCTGCTGTACGCGTTCGGTGAGCCGTGGGGTCCGGACGACGCCAAGGACCCTCTCTTCGGGTTCCGGCCCGGCCGCGGCATCCACGACGTCCACGCCAACCAGGGCAACCTGCGCCAGTTCAAGCGCGACGACGGCGTCTGGCAGGACGGCGGCCTGATCGTGCGGGCGGGCGCCAGCTGGACCGCGATCCTGCTGCGCTTCCAGTCGCAGTCGTGGACGACCGACGACCGCACCGGCCACGCCCGATCTGCCAGGGTTCCGTGAATGCCGAGACCGCCTCTGCCCGACGAGCTCCAGGCGCTGCTGCGCGAGCCCAACCCCGCCGTGATGGCGTCGCTCAAGCCGGACGGGAGCCCGCTCAGCGTTGCCACGTGGTACCTGTGGGAGCCCGACGGCCGCGTGCTCATCAACCTGGACCACAGCCGAGCCCGGCTCGAGCACCTGCGCGCCGACCCGCGCGTCTCGCTGACCGTGCTGGACAGCAATTGGTACCGCCACGTGAGCCTGCAGGGGCGGGTTGCCGAGCTCGCGGCCGACGAGGACCTGAAGGACATCGACCGGCTCTCCGTCCAGTACCGCGGTGAGCCCTACGGCAATCGCGAGAGCGCGCGCGTCAGCGCCTGGATCGAGATCGATCGTTGGCACGCGTGGAACGTCTGAGCTAGTCTTTGCCGCGAATGGCGTTCTCGCTCGGCCTTTCCCTTCTTCTTCTCCTCCCCCGCAAGGGGGATTAACGCGTGGGCGGCCGCTAAGCCGCGAGAGAAGACGAAGCAGGAGCAGGCCAAACTTCAAAGGAGAACGTCATGGACCCCAACCGGGTCATCATCTTCGATACGACCTTGAGAGACGGCGAGCAGTCGCCGGGCATCTCGCTCAACGCGACCGAGAAGCTGGAGATCGCCCAGCAGCTCGCGCGGCTCGGCGTCGATGTCATCGAGGCTGGTTTCCCGATCGCCTCCCCGGGTGATTTCCAGGCCGTACGGGCGATCGCCCGCGAGGTCCAAGGCCCGGTGATCGCGGGTCTGGCTCGCGCCCATGCGGCTGACATCGAGCGAGCGGCGGAGGCGGTGCGCGACGCGGAGCGCCCGCGCGTGCACACGTTCATCTCCACGAGCGACATCCACATCCAGCACCAGCTGCAGTCCACTCGCTCCGACGTGCTGGGCCAGGCGCGCGCCGCCGTCGCGCACGCCCGCTCCTTGGTCGAGGACGTCGAGTTCAGCCCGATGGACGCCACCCGCGCCGACGTCGAGTTCACCGCCGAGGTCCTGCAGGCGGCGCTCGAAGAGGGTGCGACCACGATCAACATCCCCGACACCGTCGGCTACACGATGCCCGACGAGTACGCCGCGTTCCTGACCCGCCTGTACGAGTTGGTCCCGGGCCTGAACGACGTCGTGCTCTCCGTCCACTGCCACAACGATCTGGGCCTGGCCGTGGCCAACTCCTTCGCCGGCCTGAAGGCGGGCGCGCGGCAGGTCGAGTGCGCGATCAACGGCCTCGGCGAGCGCGCCGGCAACGCGTCGCTGGAGGAGATCGTGATGCTCCTGCGCACCCGCGAGGCCGACATCGGGCTGACGACCGGCATCAACACCAAGGAGATCGCCCGCGCCTCGCGGATGGTCTCGCGCCTGACCGGCTACAGCGTGCAGCCCAACAAGGCCGTCGTGGGCCGCAACGCGTTCCAGCACGAGTCCGGCATCCACCAGGACGGCGTCCTGAAGGAGCGCTCGACCTACGAGATCATGTCCGCCGCCTCCGTCGGCTTCGACGACGTGAGCTCGATCGTCCTCGGCAAGCACTCCGGCCGCCACGCCCTGCAGTCGGCGCTGATGGACCTCGGCTACGACGTGTCCGGCCAGACGCTCAACCAGGCGTTCAAGCGCTTCAAGGAGCTCGCGGACAAGAAGAAGACCGTCACCGCGATGGACCTCGAGGCGCTGGTCACCGACGAGCTGCGCTCCGACGTGCACGCGTACACGCTCGAGTGGTTCGACGTCGAGGCCTCGACGCGGCGCCCGCCGCACGCGACGGTCTCGATCGTCACCCCCGACGGCGACACCGTGCGCGGCGACTTCACCGGCGACGGCCCGATCGACGCGATCTTCCGCGCGATCAACTCCGCCACCCGCCGCGAGGTCAAGCTCCGCGAGTTCCGGATCGACGCCGTCACCGGCGGCCAGGACGCCCTCGGCGAGGCGTCCGTGATCCTCGAGCTCTCGGGCTCCACCGCCGCCGGTCAGGGCGTCTCGACCGACATCATCGAGGCCGCCGCGCTGGCCTACGTGCGCGCACTCTCCAACGTCGAGCGCAAGGTCGTCCTGGCGGCCGAGGAGCCCGAGGCGGCGACGCCGCTCGAGCTCACCGGCACCCCCTAGCTGCAGGTGACCCGGCCGTGGTCGTCGAGCGTGAAGTCACGCACCGGCGGCGGGCACGGCCGGGTCACGTTCGTCCCGTCGTAGTCGCGCACGGTCAGCTCGTGGCCGGTGGTGAGCACGGCGATCCTCAGGTCGGACTGCTCGATCGCCGCGACCTCGGCCGGCGCTCCCAGGTCGACGCGGTTCCACGTGACCAGACGCCCGCCGGTGATCTGCAGGCCGACGGTCACCACTCCGTCGGCGATCGGCTCCGCGCCCGCGACGTGGAGGTGCGTGCGCCGCCCGCGCCACACGACCAGCGGGCCGCGGACCCGCAGCGAGACGCCCTTGTCCACGTCCGGATAGGCGCCGGTCACGGTGTCTCCGGCGCCGTCAGCGGTCAGATAGGCCCCGATGCCGGTGTCGCCGACCGCGACCTGCTTCATCCCGCTGGCGGACGCGGGCGTTCCGGTGATCGCGCCCGTCGTGAGGTCGTACACGGTCAGCGTCTCGCCGCGCCGGTGCACGGCGGCGAAGCGGCCGGCCATCGCGACGCCGATGAAGTCCTTCGCCGCGCCGAGGGCGATGGCCGTGGGTCCGGCGCACCCGACGATGCCGGCACCGTTTCGGTAGACGCGGGCCGTCGCGCTCTGGATGAGCGTCGCCTCCGTCGGCGGGCCACAGGGGACCTCGCCGGGAAGCGGGCCCTGGACCGTCTGGCCGTCATGGCGCCAGGTCAGCCGGTCGCCCTCGCGCGTGAGCGTGGTGGTCGTCCGGTCGAAGCGGTCCAGTATCAGCCCGTTGGAGTCGATGCGGGTGGTCGCCGGTTCGTCCACGACGCAGGCCACGCCGCCCGTCGTCACGACCACGTCCCCGACCGCGTCCCCTCTACAGAACGTGCGGGTCCGGCCCGAGGCGGCGCGCAGCACCTGCACGTCGGCGCCCGCCGGGTCGCCGCCGATCCCGTAGAAGTACGAGCGGGTGTAGACCGTCGTACCCACCACCCACAGCGCTTCGAGGCCGCCGCCGGCGGAGGCCGAGTCATCCAGGTACGCCTCGCCGATCAGCCGGCGCGGGTGGTCGCGGTAGCGCACATAGACGCTGCCGTCGGCAGCCTCGACGCGCAGGTTGCCGACCCGGAGGAGGGTGCCGGCCGCCGTCGTCCGGTAGTCGGACACCCAATCCAGCGCGTAGTACCCGTGGTCGTCGGTCACCAGCACGCTGCCCGCCAGCGCGACCGTCTGGCCTGGAAGTGGATGCGCGTTGATGTAGGCCGTCCGGCCGGCGATCCAGCTCGCCACTCCCGACGCCGTCACCAGGAGTTGCCTCACCGGGTCGCCCGGCGTTCCGCGCACGGTCCTCACACGTCGGCGGAGGTCATGGACCGTCACCCGCCGCTCGCGGACGACCGCGGCGTAGTGCCCCGCGAGCCGATACTGCTGCACGCGGCCGAGCGCGATCGGGCGATGGCCGCGCATGCACGCGTAAGTGCGCGTCGAGGACCAGTAGATCCGCGCCTCGCCGTTCGCGGCCAACGTGCGGGCCGTGGCCGCTCCGCAGACGGGTCGCGCGTCGGCGACGCCGGCGGGGAGGAGGAGCAGACCGATCGAGACGAGCAGAACGCGCATGCGCCTTCAACGAAGGCGCATGCGCCGAGTTGCGCGGCCTACTTCGTGAGCTTGAGCGCGACGTTCGCGGTCGCGCGCTGTCCGTCGCCGCCCACCGCGCTGAGCTTGAGCGCGTAGGTGCCGGTGGCCGCGCGGGCCTTCCAGCGGATCACGTTCGCGCCTTCGTTGCTCGTGGTGCGGACGGTCGCGACCGTCTTGCCGCCGCGGGTGACGGTGAGCGTCGTGTCGGCGGCCGCGGTGGCGGCGTAGCGGAGCGTCAGCACGCGGCCCGTCTTGACCGCGAGCTTGGTGCCCGGGGTGGCGAGCAGCAGCTTGGTCGCGGGCTCGCCCTGCGGGCCCTGGGCGCCCGTCGGGCCGGCGGGACCGGCAGGGCCGGCCGGACCCGGCGTGCTGAGGTCCTTGGTCGCGACGCCGTCGGCGGTGTTGGCGATCAGGTGGTTGTCGCCGTAGTCGTTGATCTGGCCCGCGCCGAGCGGCTGCAGGCCGAGTGCGTTGGCGAAGAGCGTCGTGCCGGTCAGCCACGCGATGCCGTTGTCGGCGACGCTCAGCGCGGTCCCGGAGTTCGAGATCGTCGCGTCCTTGACGGTGACGTTGGCGGAGCCGCCGGCGCCGGGGGCGACCGCGACGCCGTTGACGCAGTTGTCGGCGACGTCGGCGCGGTTGATCATCACGTTCACCGGGCTGGTGGGCGCGATGTCGATCGCCTTCTGCTGCCGGGTGATCCGCACGTCCTCGAGGCGGACCGTGCCGGCCTTGAGGATGCGGACGCCGCTCACGCCGGCGTAGCCGCACGCGGAGCCGTTGGCGCCGCCGGTGATCGCGAGCCCGCGCAGCACGACGTTGTCGGTCGCGCCCGCGTTGATGACCACGCCGTAGGTGCCCGTGTTGAGGATCCCGCCGGAGATCCCGGCCATGTCGATCGTGATCGCCTTGGTGATCGTCACCGCGCCGAACCCGCCCGGATCGAGCACGTTGATCTCGCCCCCGGCAGCGGTCTCCGCGATCGCGCCGGCGAACGTCTTGCACGGCGCCGTCCGCGAGCACGGGTTGACGTCGTCGCCGACGCCGGAGACCCAGGTGCGGGTCGCCTGGGCGTTGGCTTGGGTGGCGAAGGTCAAAAGGAGGGCGCCGGCGATCAGCAGGGCGCGCAGGGGCGAGCGTCGTGACATCGCCCCTGTAGTCGGCCGGAACGCCCCCAGGTGTCAGCGCGTGAGCTTCAGCGCCACGCTCGTCTTGGCCGTCTGCCCGTCGGCGCCGACCGCGATCAGCGTGAGCGTGTAGGCACCGGCGGCCGCGGCCTTCTTGCCCGCCTTGCCGTTCCACTTGATCGTGTTCGCGCCGGCCTTGGCCGCGGTGTTGACGGTCGCGATCTTCTTGGTGCCCTTGGCGATCGTCAGCGTGCTCTTGGCCGCGGTCGTGGCCGCGTAGCTGAGCGACACGGCCTTGCCGGCCTTGAACGTCAGCTTCGGCTGGGAGGCGGCGACGAGCAGCTTGATCGCGGGCTCGCCCGCCGGACCCTGCGGGCCGGTGGCGCCGGTGGGGCCGGCCGGTCCTTGCGGGCCGGGGACGGCCGCGTTCTGGGTCGGCTTGGTCGTCGGCGCGCCGTTGTCGGTGTTGCCGATCGACGTGGTGTTGCCATCGTCGGTGATCGTGCCGGTGCCGAGAGGCTGCAGGCCGAGCGCGTTGCCGAACAACGTGACGCCCGACAACCAGGCGGCGCCGTTGTCGCCGACGCTCAATCCGGTGCCCGAGTTGGAGATCGAGCTGTCCTGCACGAGCAGCTGAGCGGTCGCACCCGCCGGGGCGACCTTGATGCCGTACGCGCAGTTGTCGCTGATGTCGACCCGGTTCACGAAGACCTTCGCCGGGGTCGTGTTCGCGATCTCGATGCCGTTCTGCTGGCGGGCGATGCGCGAGTCCTCGATGCGCAGCGACCTCGCCTTGAGCACCCGGACCCCGGAGGTCCCGGCATACGCGCACGGCGCGATCGGCGGGGTCGTGTCGTCGGATCCGTAGATGTCGAGACCGCGGAGCACGACGTCGCCGTCGGTGTTGACGATGACGCCGTTGATGCCGGAGTTCAGAACCCCGCCGAGCACCGAGCGGGTGTCGATCGTGATCGGCTTGGTGATCGTCACCGCGCCGAAGCCGCCCGAATCGGTCGCGTTGATCTCGCCGCCCGACGCGGTCTTGCTGATGGCGCCGGCGAACGTCTTGCAGGGCGCGGTGCGCGAACACGGGTTGGCGTCGTCGCCGACGCCGGAGACCCAGGTACGCGTCGCCTGGGCGTGTGCCGCCGGCGTGAAGGAGAGAACGACGGCCACAGCGGCGAGAACCGCGGGCAATGTAAGAGTTCTGAACACTGCGGCGCACTGTGCTGCACGCGCGGCGACGGTCCCAGCCCGAAGGTCTAGTTCGACGCGAGGCGGCGGCCCTGCGCGTACCCGGCGGCGGCGACCAGCCCGCGGCGGGTCGGGTCCATCAGGTTCGGGCCGATCGCGGCGAGGCTGTCCTCGTCCGGGGCGACCGTGCGGACCGACGCGCCGCGCGCGGTCATCGCCATGCCCTCATAGCCCGCGGCGGCCGCGCTCGCCGTTCGCAGCGGCGTCAAAGCCGCGCCCGCGGTGGGGATCAAGCAGAGTACGTGCGAACCGCGCCCCGCCGGGACGGCGTCGAGGTTGGTCGGGCTCCACACGCCACCGTCGACGTACTCGCGTCCGCCGATCGTCACCGGCGCGAAGATCCACGGCACCGCGCACGACGCGAGCACCGCGTCGCTCACGCTCGCGCGGGGAGCGTCGGGCGCGCCGAACGTCACCCGCTTCCCGCTCGCCCGCTCGACGGCGAAGATCCGCAGCCGGCCGTCGAAGGTCGCGCCCAGCGCGTCGAGATAGCCGCGCAGGTCGCCGAGCGTGCGCACGCGGCGCGGCGCGCGGCTGAGGACCGCGGCGCGAGCGAGCCGTCCCGCCGGCGCGGTGGTCGCCAGGGCGAACGGGGCGAGCGGCGTCGCGACCGCCTTGCCGAACCGCGCGGCCCCGCGCCCGACGGCGCCGAGCGGGTTCGCCCGCGCCGGGACGTCCGGCGCGCCGGGCGGCTCGGGGAGCGCCGCCGCGTGCGCCCACTCCTCCGCCGCACGATCGCCCGCCTCAGGCCGCTTCCCACCCGCCAGCGTCGCGGCGACGATCGAGCCCGCCGAGGTGCCGAGCAGGTACTCGCAGTCGCGGAAGTCCAGCCCGGAGCCCGCTTCGATCCCGCCGAGAACGCCCCGCAGCCACGCCTCACCGAGCGTTCCGCCCGCGCCGAGCACGAGCGCGTCAGGCAGGTCGCGGATCGCTTCGCTCACGCCTCCCAGGCTACGTGGAGCGTGACGTACGTGATAACGTACAAGCGTAATGGCGGCAGCTGCCGATCCCACCATCGCGGCTGTCGGGCCGCGCGTGAAGGCGCTGCGGGAGGCGATGGATCTCTCGCTGCGCGAGCTCGCCGAGCGGTCCGGCGTCTCCGCGCCGATGCTCTCGCAGGTCGAGCGCGGCGAGACCAGCCCGACGCTGCAGGTCGCCAGCAAGATCGCCTCCGGGCTGGAGTTGCGGCTCTCGCAGCTGCTGCGCCTGGACGAGGAGGGCATGGTCTCGGTCGTGCGCCGCGGCGAAGGTCGCCGCGGCGGGGCGGGCGGACATGCCTACGTGGTGCTCACCCCGCCGCTGCCGGGCCTGCGCGCCGAGGTCACCCGCCACACGCTGGCGGCGGGAGCCGTCACCGGCGGCCCCGGCGACCCGCCGCGCCACGAGCCCGGAGCGCGCGAGACCGCCGTCGTCGAGCTGGGCTCGGTGACCCTGCACGTCGACGGCTCCGAGCACCCGCTCGAGGCGGGCGACTGCGTCACGTTCGACGCCGACCTGCCCCACCATTTCGCCAACCACTCCAAGGAGGAGGCCGTCCTGCTGGCCATCGTGTCGGCTGGGCTGCGCCGGTCATGACGCCCACCACGCTGTTCGACAAGATCTGGTCCGCGCACGAGATTGCGCCTGGGCTCATCTACATCGATCTCCATCTGGTCCACGAGGTCACGAGCCCGCAGGCCTTCGAAGGGCTCCGGCTTGCCGGCCGCGAGGTCCGCCGCCCGGATCGCACGCTGGCGACCGCCGACCACAACGTGCCGACCGACGGCACGCCGGTGTCGGCCAAGATCGCCGACGCGCTCTCGCGCCGGCAGGTGGAGGCGCTCGAGGCCAACTGCGACGAGTTCGGCATCCCGCTCTACTCGATCGGGTCCGACCGTCAGGGCATCGTGCACATCATCGGGCCGGAGCTGGGCGTGACCCAGCCGGGCATGACGATCGTCTGCGGCGACTCGCACACGGCCACGCACGGCGCGTTCGGCGCGCTCGCGTTCGGGATCGGGACGAGCGAGGTCGAGCACGTGCTCGCCACGCAGACGCTCTCGCAGCCGAAGCCGAAGTCGATGCGCATCAACTACGTCGGTGACCTCGCGCCGTTCGTCACCGCCAAGGACCTGATCCTCGGCACGATCGGCCAGATGGGCACCAACGGCGCCGCCGGCCATGTCGTCGAGTTCGCCGGCGAGGTGATCCGCGCGATGAACATGGAGCAGCGCATGACCGTCTGCAACATGACGATCGAGGGCGGCGGGCGTGCCGGCATGATCGCGCCGGACGAGACGACCTTCGAGTGGGTCCGCGGTCGCCCCGGCGCCCCGGAGGACTTCGAAGAGGCCTTGACGTACTGGAGGACGCTGCAGAGCGACGAAGGCGCGACGTTCGACCGCGAGATCACGGTCGACGCGTCGGCGCTCTCGCCGCTGGTGACGTGGGGGACGAACCCCGGCCAGGTCGTCGGCGTGGCCGGCGCGGTGCCGTCGCCGAGCACCGAGACCGACGAGCGCTCGCTCACCTACATGGGCCTGGAGGCGGGCACGCCGATCACCGAGCTCAAGCTCGACCGCGTCTTCATCGGCTCCTGCACCAACGCCCGCATCGGCGACCTGCGCGCCGCCGCGGAGATGATCAAGGGCCGCCACGTGGCCTCGACCGTCAGCGCGATGGTGGTCCCGGGCTCCCAGCAGGTCGCCGCGCAGGCCGAGAAGGAGGGCCTGGACGAGGTCTTCCGCGCCGCGGGCTTCGACTGGCGCACCGCCGGCTGCTCGATGTGCCTGGGCATGAACCCGGACATCCTCGATCCCGGTCAGCGTTGCGCGTCGACCTCCAACCGCAACTTCGAGGGGCGCCAGGGCCGCGGCGGGCGCACCCACCTCGTGTCCCCGCAGATGGCGGCCGCCGCCGCGATCGAGGGCCACTTCGTCGACATCCGGGAGTGGAACTGATGGAAGCGATCAGCGTCATCTCCGGTCCGGTCACGTCGCTGCCGCGCGCCGACGTCGACACCGACCAGATCATCCCCAAGCAGTTCCTCAAGCGCATCGAGCGCACCGGGTTCGGCGAGTTCCTCTTCTACGACTGGGCGCAGGAGGACGGCTGGTCGCTGCCCAAGAACCCGATCCTCGCCACCGGCCCGAACTTCGGCTGCGGCTCCAGCCGCGAGCACGCCCCGTGGGCGCTGCAGGACTACGGGTTCAAGGCGATCATCGCGTCGAGCTTCGCCGACATCTTCTTCTCCAACTGCACCAAGATCGGCCTGCTGCCGGTCGTCCTGCCGGAGGAGGACGTGAAGGCCGTGATGGAGGCGGGGGAGGCCGAGGTCGACCTCGAGGCGCTCGAGGTCCGCTTCGCCGGCCGCGCGGTGCCGTTCAACCTCGACGCCGACCGCCGCCACCGCCTGCTCAACGGCCTCGACGACATCGCGCTCACGCTCCAGCAGGCGGAGGAGATCAGCTCGTACGAGTCCTCGCGCGAGCGCCCCGGCCCGGTCACGCTGAACCTGTGACGCTCGATCACTTCGTCATCGCCGTCTCGGACTGGGAGGCGTCCAACGCCTTCTATCGCGACGTCGTGCGGGCCGAGGTGGTCGAGCGCGGCGCGGGCTTCGCGTACCGGTTCGGCAAGCAGCAGCTGAACGTGCACGGGCCGGGGCTGGATCCCCAGCCCGTCGCGCGCGACCGCGTCCGCCCCGGCAACAGCGACATGTGCTTCGTCTGGGACGGTCCGATCGACGACGCCGTCGCGCATCTGCGCGCGAACGACGTCGAGATCGAGCTCGGCCCGGTGGTGCGCCACGGTGCGCAAGGCGAAGGCCAGAGCGTCTACTTCCGCGACCCCGACGGGTCGCTTCTTGAGTTCATCACCTATTAGGTAGGGTCCCGCAACTTATGCCGAATATCGCCCTTCTCCCCGGTGACGGGATCGGCCCGGAAGTGGCCGCCGCCGCCGTCCAGGTCCTGAACGCGGTCGCTGACGATCTGAGCTTCGACGAGCACCCCGCGGGCGGTGCCGCGATCGACCTCCACGGGGTCGCGATCACCGAGGAGGCGATGGCCGCCGTCAAGGCCTCCGACGCCGTCTTTCTCGGCGCGCTGGGCGGTCCCAAGTGGGACACCAACGAGCCCGGCGCGGTCCGTCCCGAGCAGGGCCTGTTCCGCCTGCGCGCCGATCTCGGGCTCTACGCGAACCTGCGCCCGATCCGCCCGCTCCCCGCGCTGTATGACGCGTCGCCCTTGAAGCGCGAGCTGATCGAGGGCGTCGACATGCTGATCATGCGCGAGCTGACCGGCGGCCTCTACTACGGCGACCGCGGCACGGAGAACGGCCGCGCGTTCGACACGATGGTCTACACGGTCCCCGAGATCGAGCGGATCGTCCGCGCGGCCTTCCGCGCGGCCAAGTCGCGCGTCACCAGCGTCGACAAGGCCAACGTGCTCGACACGTCGCGGTTGTGGCGCGCGGTGACCACGCGGATCCACCAGGAGGAGTTCCCCAACATCGAGCTCGAGCACATCCTCGTCGACGCGGCCGCGATGAAGCTCATCAACGCGCCGCGCCACTTCGAGGTGATCGTCACCGAGAACATGTTCGGCGACATCCTCAGCGACGAGGCGTCGATGCTCACCGGGTCTTTGGGCATGCTCCCCACGGCGTCTTTGGGCGGCGACGGTCCGTCCCTGTTCGAGCCCGTGCACGGTTCGGCGCCCGACATCGCGGGCCAGGGGATCGCCAACCCGATCGGGATGATCCTGTCAGGCGCCTTGCTGCTGCGGCACGGACTCGGGCGGGAGGACGCTGCCGCTGCCGTAGAATCGGCGGTCGACAAGGCCCTGGAGCAGGGCGTCCGCACCGGGGATCTGGGCGGCAATGCGACCACCGCCGAGGTGACCGAGGCGGTGCTGAAGGAGCTCACGTGAGCCAAGTGATCTGGATGAATGGCGAGCTCGTCCCGTACGAGGACGCCAAGGTTCACGTACTCACGCACGCGCTGCACTACGGCACGAGCGTGTTCGAGGGCGTGCGGGCGTACGAGACGCCGGACGGCGGGACAGGTGTGTTCCGCCACGCCGACCACATCGACCGCCTGTTCCGCTCGGCCGCGCTCTACCACATGGACGTCCCGTTCTCCAAGGAGGAGATCCGGGCCGCGACGTTCGAGACGATCACCCGCAACGGCCTGAAGTCGTGCTACATCCGGCCGCTGGTCTTCCGCGGCGCGGGCCCGATGGGCCTGTACCCGCTGGACTGCCCGGTCGACGTGATGATCGCGGTGTGGGAGTGGGGCGCCTATCTCGGCGACGAGGGCAAGGTCAACGGCGTGCGGGCGAAGGTGTCCTCGTGGCGCCGGATTCCGAGCGACTCGCTGATCCCGACGGCCAAGGCCGGCGGCCAGTACCTGAACTCGGTGCTGGCGAAGATCGAGGCCGACAAGTCGGGCTACGAGGAGGCGATCCTGCTCGACTCGCGCGGGTACGTCTGCGAGGGCACGGGTGAGAACCTCTTCCTGGTCAAGGAGGGCAAGGTCTTCACGCCGGGCTTCGCCAACGACATCCTCGAGGGCATCAACCGGGCGGCGGCGATCGACATCCTGCGCGACCAGGGCTACGAGGTCATCGAGCGCGACATCGCCCGCGGCGAGCTCTATCGCGCCGACGAGATCTTCATGACCGGCACCGCGGCCGAGCTGACGCCGATCCGCGAGGTCGACGACCTCGTCGTCGGCGACGGCACGCGCGGCCCGATCACGACCGAGATCCAGGCGATCTTCGAGGACGCGCTGCACGGGCGCTCGGAGCGCTACGCCGACTGGCTGGACAAGGTCCCAGCAGCAGTCTCCTGACATGGATCACGTCGTCGTCTACGACACCACCCTGCGCGATGGGATGCAGGGGGAGGGCATGTCGCTGTCGGTCGAGGAGAAGGTGCGCGTCGCCAAGATCCTCGACTCGCTCGGCGTGCCGATGATCGAGGCCGGGTTCCCGACGTCGAACCCGAAGGAGCTCGAGCTCTTCGAGCGGCTGGCCGAGGCCGGTCTGAGCGCCGACGTGTGTGCGTTCGGGATGACCCGCCGGCGTGGGGTGCAGGCCGCCGAAGATGCCGCTCTGCGCGTGCTGGCGGAGTCCTGGACGCCGGTCTCGACGATCGTGGGCAAGACGTGGGGTCTGCACCTGGAGAAGGTCGTCAAGGTCTCGCGCGAAGAGAACCTGCTGATGATCGCCGAGTCGGTCGCCTTCCTCGTGGCCTCGGGGAAGCGCGTGATCTACGACGCCGAGCATTTCTTCGACGGCTACCGCGACGACTCGGTGTACGCCATCGAGTGCCTGCGGGCGGCGCTGGACGCGGGCGCCGAGAACCTGACGATGTGCGACACCAACGGCGCGTCGCTCCCGCACGAGATCGCCGAGGCGGTCCACGTCGTGCGGAGGGCGCTGCCTGAGGCCTCACTCGGCATCCACACCCACAACGACGCCGAGTGCGCCGTCGCGAACTCGCTCGCCGGCATCGCCGAGGGCTGCCGTCTGGTCCAGGGCACGATGAACGGCTACGGCGAGCGCTGCGGCAACGCGAACCTGATCTCGATCATCCCGAACCTGCAGCTGAAGATGGGCTACTCGTGCCTGCCGTCGCTGGAAGGGCTGACCGAGGCGTCGCACATGGTCGCCGAGATGCTCAACCTGCCGCCGGACGCCAACCAGGCCTACGTGGGCAAGAACGCGTTCGCGCACAAGGGCGGGATGCACGTCGCGGGCGTCAATGCCGACCCGTCGACGTTCGAGCACATCGACCCGGCGGTCGTGGGCAACTCGCGCGAGGTGCTCGTGTCAGAGCTCTCCGGCAAGGGCACGGTGATCGCGCACGCCGGCGGCGACCTCGACGACGCCACGGCCGCGCGGGTCGTCGAGAAGGTCAAGGAGCTCGAGCACCGCGGGTTCCAGTTCGAGGCCGCCGACGGCTCGTTCGAACTGTTGATCCGGCGCGAGACGGGCGAGTACCAGCCGCTGTTCACGCTCGAGTCCTGGCGGGTGATCGCCGAGAAGCGGGCCGACGGGCGGGTCGAGACCGAGGCGACCGTCAAGGTCTGGGTCGGCTCGCAGCGCTTCGTGCGCACCGCCGAGGGCAACGGTCCCGTGCACGCGCTGGACATGGCGCTGCGGGCGGCGATCGGCGAGCGGCTCCCGCACCTGCGCGACATCAAGCTGGTCAACTTCAAGGTCCGCATCCTCGACGAGTGGAAGGCGACGGGCGCGACCACGCGCGTGCTGCTCGACGCGTCGGACGGGACGTCGACCTGGGGCGCGATCGGCGTGCACGAGAACGTCATCGAGGCCTCCTGGGACGCGCTCGTGGACTCCTTGGAGGCGGGGATGCTGCGCAGTCAGGCCGCGCTCAAGTGATCCCGGTCGCCCGCCCCGTCATCGGGGATCTCGAAGAGCAGGCGGTCCTGGAGGTGCTGCGGTCGCGGCATCTGTCACTGGGCCCGCGGGTTCCGGAGTTCGAGAAGCGGTTCGCCGCGCGGGTGGGGGCGCCGTTCGCGAGCGCCATCTCCTCGGGCACGGCGGCGCTGCACCTCGCGCTGCGCGCGGTCGGCGTCCAGGACGGCGACGAGGTCATCACGTCGCCGTTCTCGTTCGTGGCGAGCGCGAACTCGATCCTGTTCGAACGCGCGACGCCGGTG
This sequence comes from Solirubrobacter soli DSM 22325, assembly GCF_000423665.1. GTDB lineage: Bacteria > Actinomycetota > Thermoleophilia > Solirubrobacterales > Solirubrobacteraceae > Solirubrobacter > Solirubrobacter soli. The sequence goes on from NZ_AUIK01000022.1 coordinate 96,658, forward strand.
TTCGTGGACATCGACCCGGTGACGCTGAACATGGACATGGGCGCCGCGGTCGCGGCCATCACGGAGCGGACCGCCGCGTTCCTGCCTGTCCACATCTTCGGCTATCCGGCCGACACGCCCGCGCTGGAGAAGACGGCGCTGCCGATCGTGGAGGACGCGTGCGAGGCGCTCGGGGCGGTGCACGCCGACGGCCTGCCGGTCGGCGGCCGTGGACATCCCGCGGCGTTCGGCTTCTACGCGAACAAGCAGCTCACGACAGGCGAGGGCGGGATGCTCACGATGGCCTCGCCCGATCACAAGGAGCTCGTCGACTCCGAGCGCAACCAGGGCCGCGCGCCGAACATGGACTGGCTCGACCACGACCGGCTCGGCTTCAACTACCGCCTGACCGACATCGCGTGCGCGCTGGGGCTGGCGCAGCTGCAGCGGCTCGACGACATGCTCGCCGCACGTGCTCGCGTGGCCGCCTGGTACCGGGACGCGCTGAGCGGCTTCGAGGGCCTGACGCTGCCGTGCGAGAACCTCGACGGTGACGTGCGCGGATGGTTCGTCTACGTCGTCCAGCTGCCGCACGGGCGCGACCGCGACGACACGATCCGCGCGCTGCTCGAGCGCGGCATCCAGTCCAAGCCGTACCTGCCCGCGATCCACCTGATGAGCTTCTACCGCGAGCGCTTCGGCTATCGCGGGGGCGAGTTCCCGGTGTGCGAGGACGTCGCCGCGCGCTCGATCGCGCTGCCGTTCTTCCCGGAGCTGACGGAGGGCGAGGTCGCGCAGGTCGCGTCCGCCTTGGAGTCGGTGCTCTACACCGCCTTGAGGTAGCCGACGAACCCCGGCCCGCCGAGCGCGCGGGCCGTGCGGTCGTCGGGGGCTCGCCGGATCTCCCGCTCGCCGAACCCGTAGGCCTCGTAGAGCTTGCGCGCACCGGTGTTCTGCAGGCCGGTGTCGAGCGCGAGGCGGGCGAGGCCGGCCGCTTCGGCGTGGCGGTGCGCCTCGTCGAGCAGCTGGTGGGCGATGCCGCGGCGGCGCCACTCGGGGGCGACGGCCAGCGCGTCGACGTAGTAGGCGTCGTTGGGCGGGGTGGGGGCGACGTCGCCCGCGGCGCGCAGGTGCCGGAACGTCCCCCACCAGCGCCACGGCGGGAGCTTGGGGAGCGTCAGCCGGATGAACCGGCGCGAGAGCTGGTCGCCCCTGGAGACCGGGAAGCCGGCGACGACGCCGACGAGCTCGTCGTCGACGTACGCGACCGTGCAGCAGTCGTAGCTCGCGGCGTGGCCGGGCTCTCGGAAGACCGACTCCAGGATCGCCAGCGCGCGCTTCTCGCTGCCCGCGTACGCCGTGTAGTACGGCTTCGCCGATTCGAACAGGAGGCCGACCGCGGGGTCGCCGGGCGTCGCGGGGCGGACGAGCAGATTCATCTTTGGTCATGATGCCGGGTCCGTGTCCCGCTTCAGCCTTCCGCCCGATCCCACGTTCGTCGCACTGAACGCGTCGATCGGCTTCGACTGGCGCCTTGCGCCCTACGACGTCGCGCAGTCGCGCGCGCACGCGACGATGCTCGCCTCCGTCGGCATCATCAGCGAATCCGACCGCGACGAGCTGCTCGGCGGCCTCGATCGCGTCGAGGCCGAGCTCAACGACGGCGAGTTCAAGTTCCTCGACAACGACGAGGACATCCACATGGCCGTCGAGCGGCGGCTGACCGAGATCGTCGGGCCGGTGGGCGGGAAGCTGCACACCGCGCGTTCGCGCAATGACCAGGTCGCGACCGACATGGCGATGTTCACGCGTGCGCACGCCCTGCGGGCGATCGAGGCGCTGACCGACCTGCAGACCGTGATCGTGCGGGTCGCCGAGGCGCACCTGGACTGGCCGATGCCCGGCTACACGCATCTGCAGCGGGCGCAGCCGGTCTATCTCTCGCATCACTTGCTCGCGTACTTCTGGATGTTCCGGCGCGACGCGGCGCGGTTCGAGCTCGTGCTGGGCTCGACGGCGGAGCTGCCGCTGGGCTCCGGCGCTCTGGCCGGCGTCAATTTCCCGACCGACCGGCGGTTGGTCGCTTCCGAGCTCGGGTTCGCGGGCGTCGTCCCGAACTCGATCGACGGCGTCTCCAACCGTGACTTCGTCCTCGATTTCTTGAGCGCCGCCGCGACCTGCGCGACCCATCTGTCCCGGCTGGGCGCCGAGATCGTCCTGTGGTCGTCGGAGGAGTTCGGCTTCGCGGAGGTGCGCGACGACTGGGCCTCTTCCTCCTCGATCATGCCGCAGAAGAAGAACCCGGACGCCGCCGAGCTGCTGCGCGCGAAGGCGCCGCGGATCGTCTCGCACCTGGCCGGTCTCCACGGCGTGATGCACGCCCTCCCGCTGACCTACAACAAGGACATGCAGGAGGACAAAGAGCACCTCTTCGACACCGTCGACACTTTGGAGTTGTGCCTGGCTGCCGCGCGCGGGATGCTCGAGTCGATCACCTTCAAGCGCGAGCGCCTCGCCGGCGCCGCGACCGACGAGATGCTCGCGGCGGTCGACGTCGCCGACATGCTCGTCAAGCGCGGCGTCCCGTTCCGCCAGTCGCACGGCATCGTCGCCGGGCTGGTGCGCACTGCGGTCGAATCCGGCCGCGTGTTGTCGCAGTTGACGCGCGAGGAGCTCGCCCAGCACTCGGAAGTGCTGGATGACGACTTCTACGCGGTGCTATCCCAAGGGACGTGGCTGGAGTCCAAGGAGAGCGAGGGCGGGACGTCGCTGGCGCGGGTGCGCGAGCAGCTCGCCCACGCCCGGGCGGCGCTGGACACGACGTCGTAGCGGGCGCCGCCGCCCCCGCGCGGGCCGCCGGCCCGCGCGCCGCCGCGCCGAGCGCCGGCACCCCACGCGCGGCCGCGCCGAGCGCCGGCACCCCACGCGCGGCCGCGCCGAGCGCCGGCACCCCACGCGCGGCCGCGCCGAGCGCCGGCACCCCACGCAGCGCGGCGCCTCGCGCGGCCGCCGCCGCGTCGACCGACCCCGTCGCCGGCCGCGCCGTGCTCGACACCGCGTTCTACGACCGGCCGGTCCTCGAGGTCGCGCCCGCACTGCTGGGCTGTGTCGTCGTGCACGGCGACTGCGCGGGCGTGATCGTCGAGACCGAGGCCTACCACTTCACCGAGCCGGCCTGCCACGCCTACGTGGGCGTGACGCCGCGCACCGAGGTGCTCTGGGGCCCGCCGGGCATCGCCTACGTCTATCGCTCGTACGGCATTCACGCCCTGTTGAACGCGGTCTGCGAGCCCGAAGGCGTCGGCGCCGCGGTGCTGATCCGGGCCTTGTCGCCGCTGGACGGCATCGAGTTGATGCGCGTCCGCCGCCGCGGCGCCGCCGGCCTCACGAACGGCCCGGGGAAGCTCACCCAGGCGCTCGGCATCGAACTGACCGAGAACGCCTCGTCCCTGATCACCGGCCCGATCCAGATCTGCGCCGGCGACCCACTCCCATACGTCACCGGCCCCCGGATCGGAATCACCAAGGCGGCGGAGCTCCCGTGGCGCTTCTGCGCCGTTGGCTCCCGAGACGTCTCCCGCCCCTGGCCGCCTGGCCTGATCTCGTGACGGGTGCGGTCGCTGAGCGTCCCGACAGGACGCTCAGCGACCCCACCCGTCCAACCTAGGTGCGCCATCGCGCCGGGCCGCACGTCACCGCCCCGCGCCGCACCGCCCCCGCGCGCCGGCGCCGCGCGTCACCGCCCCGCGCCGCGTCGCGCCCGCGCGCCGGCGCCGCGTCACCGCGCCCGCGCAGCGTCACCGCCCGCGCCGCGCGTCACCGCGCCCGCGCCGCGTCACCGCCCGCGCCGCGCGTCACCGCGCCGCGCCCGCCGCGCCGCGCGTCGCCGCGCCCGCCCGCCAGCGCTGCTCGCCTAGCCCGTCGTCGTCGCGCCGGTCGTCGCGTCGCCGCCCGCAGGCGGCGCGGCCTGACCGCCACCCCCTGTGCCCTGTCCGGTCGTGCCGGGGTCGGTGGGCGGCGTGGTCGTCGTGCTCGGCGGTGCCGTCGCCGTCGGCGGCGGCGTCGTGTCCTGCGGCGGCGTCTCCTGCTGCGGCGCGGTGCCGCCGGTCCCACCGTCGGTGGTGGGCGGGGCGGTCGTCGCGGTCGGGGGCGCGGTCGTCGCGGTGGGCGGGGCGGTGCCGTCGCCGCTCGGCGTCGGGGTCGGCTCGAGGTCCTTGCCCGTCCCGTCGCCGCCCTCCTTCTTGGGCAGCGGGTCGATCTTGAGCAGCGACTGCATGAAGGTCTTCCAGATGCCGGCCGGGAACGTGCCGCCCGCGACGGGCTCGCCCTGGAACTCGGTCTTCATCGGCTTGAACTCGTCCGGATAGCCGACCCAGACGGCGACCGTGTACTCCTTGGTCCAGCCGACGAACCAGGCGTCGCCGTAGTTCTCGGTCGTCCCGGTCTTGCCCGCGACCATCACGCCGGGGATCCCCGCGCGCGTGGCCGAGCCCTTCTTGACCACACCCTGGAGCAGGAGCCCGACCTCCCCGGCGATCTCGGGCTTCAGGACGCGCTTCTCCTTGCGCTTGTTGATCATCCGCTCGCCGTCAGCCAGCTCGACCAACTTCTTCTTCTTGCCGGTGCCGCGGTCGATCCGCTCGATGCCCACCGGACCCGGCACCGGCAGCGACTTCTTGCTCTGCCCGGGCGAAAGACTGCCGTAGATCAGCTTGCCGCCGGTCGCGAAGGTCTCGTACGCGTGTGCCATGTCGAGCGGCGTCACGCCCTGGCGCAGGCCGCCGAGCGCGATCGCGAGGTTCGACGAGACCGGCGTCCGCACACCCATGCGCCGCGCGAGCTTGGCGACGTTCTTCGTTCCGACCTGCTTGCCCACCTGGACGAAGACCGAGTTGTCCGAGAACGCGGTCGCGTTGGCCAGCGTCGTCACGCCCGCGTACGCGTCGTCGTAGTTGTTGACCGTGAAGCGCTCGCCGCCCTTGAGGATGTACGTGAGCTTCTTGGACTCCCACGTGGAGTTCGGGCTGATGCCCTTCTTGAGCGCCTCGGCGAGCACGAACGGCTTGAACGAGGACCCCGGCTGGCGCTGGCCCTGCGTCGCGAGGTTGAACGGGGCGACCGCGTAGTTGTCGCCGCCCACCATCGCGCGGACGGCGCCGTCCTTGTTGGAGATCGCCACGAGCGAGGCGCGCGGGCCGGACTTGTTGGGCAGCCACGCGTCGATCGCCTTCTGCGCCGCGAGCTGCAGCTTGGAGTCGATCGTCGTCTTGACCTGCAGCCCGCCCTCGAACGCCAGCTGCGCGCCCTGCTGGCCGCCGCCGAGCCGGTCGACGACCTGCTGCTTGATCCAGGAGGTGAAGTACGGGAAGTCCGTGTCCTCCTTGGGGAAGGTCAGATCGTCGCGCTTGGGCAGGTCCTCGGCGCGCTCGCTGTCGTAGATCGAACGCGTCAGGTAGCCCTGTTGCCACATCCGCAGCAGCACCGCGTCCCGCTGGCGCTTGGACGCGACCGGATGCAGCACGGGGTCGTACTTGCTCGGCGAGGAGACCATCGCCGCCAGCAGCGCGGCCTCGTGGGGCAGCAGCACGCTCGCGCACCGCGGCTCGCCCTTCTGGCTGCCACAGCCGTCGTGGTTGTAGGCGAAGTAGGTCTGCGCTGCCGACTCGATCCCGTAGGCGCCGTTGCCGAAGTAGATCGAGTTCAGGTAGTTGCGCAGGATCCGCTCCTTGGACCACTTGCGCGTCAGGTGGTAGGCGAGCGCGGCCTCGCGGAGCTTCTGGAAGACGGTGCGGTCGTTCTCGGCCGCGAGTGAGATCTTCACGAACTGCTGCGGGATCGTCGAGGCGCCCTGGACGCCGCCGCCGGACTTGACGTCCTCGATCGCGGCGCGGGCCATGCCGCGCAGGTCGATGCCGGAGTTCGTGTAGAAGCGCTGATCCTCGATCGCGACGATCGCGTGTTTCATCACGGGCGCGATCTCGTTCTCGGACAGGTAGATCCGGCGCTCGTTGCCGGTCAGCGTGCCGATCTGGTGCCCGCGCGAGTCGAGGATCACCGACGGCTGGTGCGCCGGCTCCTCGAGCGGCGGCAGGTCGGACGCGACGGCCATGAACATCCCGAACAGCGCCGAGACGATGGCCAGGATCCCGAGGAAGAAGAGCACCGCCAGCACGCGGAGCTTGCGGACCTTGAAGCGCTTCTGGCGCCTGCGCCGGCGCGGCAGACGAAGCCGGCGCTTGGGCTTGCTCTCACGCGTACGCGGGAACTGGAGCACCTCGGCGCCTGCCTCTTCTGGGATCGTGCTCGTTCGCTCGTGATCGCTCATGGAGGGATGCCGACCTAATACCTTCGGCTCAAACACTGCCAAGGTTAAGCGTCGGCCGTGAGTCGACGCGGCGGACCAGGCCTCGTCGGCGGCGGAACTCTAGCATTGGGTCGGATGGAATCTCCCGCGTCGTTCCTCGCTCGTAACGCCGTCGAGGTGCTCCCGAAAGGGGCTCTCGAAGCGCGCCTGGCCGAGGGCCGGCCGCTGCGCGTGAAGCTCGGTCTGGACCCGACCGCGCCCGATCTGCATCTCGGCCACACGGTGGTCCTCCAGAAGCTCAGGGAATTCCAGGACCTCGGGCACACGGTGGTGCTGATCGTCGGCGACTACACGGCCCGGGTCGGCGATCCATCCGGGCGCTCCGCCACTCGGCCGGTGCTCTCGCCCGAGGAGATCGACGAGCACGCGCAGACCTATCTCGACCAGGCGACCAAGGTGCTGGCCGCCGACGAGCGGCTGGAGGTCCGCCGCAACAGCGAGTGGTTGGACATGCCGATGGAGGAGCTCTTCCGGCTCGTGAGGCGGGTGACCGTCGCCCAGATGCTCGAGCGCGACGACTTCTCCAAGCGCATGGCCGCCTCCGAGCCGATCTCGCTGTTGGAGATGCTCTATCCGGTCCTGCAGGGCTACGACTCGGTCGCGATCAATGCCGATGTCGAGCTCGGCGGCACCGACCAGACCTTCAACCTCTTCATGGGGCGCGCGCTGCAGACCTCATACGGGCAGCCACCCCAGGTGGTGCTGACCGTTCCGCTGCTCAACGGCACCGATGGCGAGCGCAAGATGTCGAAGTCCTACGGCAACCACATCGGGATCACCGAGCCGCCCGCGGACATGTACGGGAAGACGTTGAGCATCCCGGACGCGCAGCTCGGGTCCTGGTACGACCTCCTGATCGGGTCGCCGCCGCCGGCCGAGCTCGGTCCGCGCGACGCGAAGCGCGCGCTCGCGCGAGCGCTGGTGGCCCGGTTCTGGGGCGAGAACGAGGCGATGGCCGCCGAGGCCGGCTTCGATCGGATCCACATCGCGCACGACCTGCCCGAGGAGATCGACGAGTTCTCGTTCGCCGCCAACGGGGGCACGGTCCATCTGCCCGAGCTGATCGTGGGTGCGTTCGGGGGCTCGCGCTCGGACGCGCGGCGCATGCTCGCGCAAGGGGGAGTCAAGCTCGACGGCGAGCCCGTGCCCGCCGAGCCGCTCGATGTCCCGGCCGATTCCCTGGACGGTCGCGTGCTCCAGCTGGGCAAGCGTCGCTTCGCACGCCTGAAGGCCGCGTAGGAAAAAATCCGGAAACCTCTTGATGGAGGGATCCGTGCTGCTACTCTTCCGCGCCGTCGGGCAGCGAGAGGCGCTCCGCAGCCGCCAGGGACATTGATTCCCAGCGGGGATGCGCTAGACTGCAACGCCCGCCGGAGCAGCGCTCCGGGGGCAGATAGCTCGCAGAGGGGCTGCTAAGCTCCTCGCCCAGCACTGAAGCGCAGAGCACTGAGGAAACACCTCATGCTCCACAGGCGCAGCGGTCTTTGAAAACTCAACAGCATGCACATCCTTCGGCTCCTTGCCGATGGATTGTGTCCAGGTTTCGAGATGCCGGCCTGCTCTACCCGAGCACGGACCGGTACAAGGAATCCGCATTCGCGACTCTTACTTCTTCGAGTCGCGGTGCATTGTAGTGCCAGTAGTACTGAGCAGTAACCCTGTCAAGCGCCCGATCCACCGCATGTGTACTGGTGGGTCCTCGAGTGGCGTAAGACGCTCTTTGTGAAGTTCTTCACGGAGAGTTTGATCCTGGCTCAGGACGAACGCTGGCGGCGTGCTTAACACATGCAAGTGGAGCGACGAACCAGGGCTTGCCCTGGGGCAGAGCCGCGAACGGGTGAGTAACACGTGGGTAACCTACCCCGATGACCGGGACAACCCGAGGAAACTCGGGCTAATACCGGATGTTCTCGTTTCTCGTAAGGGAACCGAGTAAAGATAGCTTTGGCCTTCGCATCGGGACGGGCCCGCGGCCCATTAGCTTGTTGGTGAGGTAACGGCTTACCAAGGCGACGATGGGTAGCTGGTCTGAGAGGACGATCAGCCACACTGGGACTGAGACACGGCCCAGACTCCTACGGGAGGCAGCAGTGGGGAATCTTGCGCAATGGGCGAAAGCCTGACGCAGCAACGCCGCGTGGGGGAAGAAGGCCTTCGGGTTGTAAACCCCTTTCAGTTGGGACGAAGCTTCCAGAGTTAATAGCTTTGTGGAGTGACGGTACCTTCAGAAGAAGCCCCGGCTAACTACGTGCCAGCAGCCGCGGTAATACGTAGGGGGCTAGCGTTGTCCGGAATCATTGGGCGTAAAGCGCGTGTAGGCGGTCCGGTAAGTCCGCTGTGAAAGTCGGGGGCTCAACCCTCGGATGCCGGTGGATACTGTCGGGCTTGAGTACGGAAGAGGCGAGTGGAATTCCTGGTGTAGCGGTGAAATGCGCAGATATCAGGAGGAACACCAATTGCGAAGGCAGCTCGCTGGGACGTTACTGACGCTGAGACGCGAAAGCGTGGGGAGCAAACAGGATTAGATACCCTGGTAGTCCACGCTGTAAACGATGGGCACTAGGTGTGGGGGGTGTCGACTCCCTCCGTGCCGAAGCTAACGCATTAAGTGCCCCGCCTGGGGAGTACGGCCGCAAGGCTAAAACTCAAAGGAATTGACGGGGGCCCGCACAAGCAGCGGAGCATGTGGTTTAATTCGACGCAACGCGAAGAACCTTACCTGGGCTTGACATGTTCCTGACCGTCCTGGAAACAGGGCTTCCCTTCGGGGCAGGATCACAGGTGGTGCATGGCTGTCGTCAGCTCGTGTCGTGAGATGTTGGGTTAAGTCCCGCAACGAGCGCAACCCCCGTCGCATGTTGCCAGCATTTAGTTGGGGACTCATGCGAGACTGCCGGTGACAAACCGGAGGAAGGTGGGGATGACGTCAAGTCATCATGCCCCTTATGTCCAGGGCTACACACGTGCTACATTGGCGCGTACAGAGGGCTGCGATACCGCGAGGTGGAGCGAATCCCTTAAAGCGCGTCTCGGTTCGGATTGCAGGCTGAAACCCGCCTGCATGAAGGCGGAGTTGCTAGTAATCGCGGATCAGCATTGCCGCGGTGAATACGTTCCCGGGCCTTGTACACACCGCCCGTCACACCATGGAAGCAAGTAACACCCGAAGCCGGTGGCCTAACCCGCAAGGGAGGGAGCTGTCGAAGGTGGGACTCGTGACTGGGGTGAAGTCGTAACAAGGTAGCCGTACCGGAAGGTGCGGCTGGATCACCTCCTTTCTAGGGAAGCTCCAGGACTTGGAGCGCCGGCGAAGGCCAGGTGGGCATACCGTCCACCTCGAGCTCGACCCGGTACCTAATGTCGACCGAACCTGGCGCCCGATCAGCTTGCTGATGCGGGCGCATGCTGTTGAGTTTTGAGAGACCGAACACCCAGTCCGGGTGTGCGCCTCGCAGCGGACCTTGAAAACTGCACAATCATGCCAACGAAGCACCACCCGCAAGGGTGGTGTGAACGGGTATCACCACCTCGAATCCCGTAAGGATTCGAGTTGATCACCGTCAAGATAGGAAGGGCACACGGTGGATGCCTTGGCACCAGGAGTCGATGAAGGGCGTGAACGGCTGCGATAAGCCGCGGTGAGGCGCTGAATAGCCAGTGACCCGCGGATTCCCGAATGGGGAAACCCAACGCTGTTAGTACGGCGTTACCTCCCGCTGAATATATAGGCGGGTTGGGGGCAAGCCGGGGAACTGAAACATCTCAGTACCCGGAGGAAAGGAAATCAACCGAGACTCCCCGAGTAGTGGCGAGCGAAAGGGGATCAGCCCAAACCGGGCCGGTGTAAGCGCACACGCGTTGCCGGTTCGGGGTTGTAGGGCCTCTGTCCGAGAGGTGTGTCTCTCGGCGGGAGTTACAAAGCTAGTCGATAGCTGAAGCGCGTGGAACCGCGCACCACAGAGGGCAATCGTCCCGTAAGCGAAATCGAGCTAGTCTCCCGATGAGGTACCTGAGTAGGTCCGCACCCGTGAAACGCGGACTGAATCTGGGGGGACCACCCTCCAAGGCTAAGTACTCCCTGGTGACCGATAGCGGACAAGTACCGTGAGGGAAAGGTGAAAAGTACCCCGGAAGGGGAGTGAAATAGTACCTGAAACCGCGTGCCTACAAGCGGTCGGAGCAGGCTTGTCCTGTGACGGCGTGCTTTTTGCATAACGAGCCGGCGAGTTACTCGTCTGCGGCAAGGTTAAGCGATGAGCGGAGCCGAAGCGAAAGCGAGTCCGAATAGGGCGATTTAGTCGTAGGCGGTAGACCCGAAACTGAGCGAGCTACCCATGGGCAGGTTGAAGCGGGGGTAAGACCCCGTGGAGGACCGAACCGACCTAGGTTGAAAACTGGGCGGATGACCTGTGGGTCGGAGTGAAAGGCTAATCAAGCTCAGAGATATCTGGTTCTCTCCGAAATATATTTAGGTATAGCCTCGGATAAAGTCCGTGGCGGCCGTAGAGCACTGTTTGGTCTAGGGGCCCTACCAGGTTACCGAAATCAGGCAAACTCCGAAGACCGTCACGGTTACTCCGGGAGTCAGTTGCTGGGGGATAAACTTCAGCGTCAAGAGGGAAACAGCCCAGACCGACAGCTAAGGTCCCTAAGTTCTAGCTAAGTGGCAAACGATGTCCGGGTGCATAGACAACCAGGAGGTTGGCTTAGAGGCAGCCATCCTTGAAAGAGTGCGTAACAGCTCACTGGTCAAGTGTCCGGGCGCGGATAATGTAACGGGGCTCAAGCTAGACACCGAAGCTTCGGGTTCGACGTAAGTCGAGCGGTAGGAGAGCGTTCCCATGGCAGTGAAGCGGCGGGGGAACCCAGCCGTGGAGCCCTGGGAAGTGAGAATGCCGGCATGAGTAACGAAAGAGGGGTGAGAATCCCCTCCGCCGATTGCCCAAGGATTCCTGAGTAAAGTTCGTCTGCTCAGGGTTAGTCGGGACCTAAGGCGAGGCCGAAAGGCGTAGTCGATGGACAACAGGTTGATATTCCTGTACCACGTCGCACTCATTTGACTGATGGGGGGACGAGGAAGGCTATGGGAACCCAGGCGATGGTAGTCCTGGGTCAAGCATGTAGGGGTGGCTCATGATAAATGCGGAGCCGCATAACCTGAGGTGCGATGACAGCTGGCTTAAAGCCGGCGAGTCCCGGACGCCATGCCTCCGAGAAAAGCCTCTAGGGAGAGCGCACGTGCCCGTACCAAAACCGACACAGGTGGGCAAGTAGAGAATACTAAGGTGATCGAGATAACCATCGTTAAGGAACTCGGCAAAATCGCTCCGTAACTTCGGGATAAGGAGCGCCCCAGTAGGGTGAAGCACCTCGCGTGCGGAGCCTGAGAGGGCCGCAGTGAATAGGTTCAACCGACTGTTTACCAAAAACACAGGTCTCTGCTAAGTCGTAAGACGACGTATAGGGGCTGACGCCTGCCCGGTGCCGGAAGGTTACGTGGAGGTGTTAGGCGTATGCCGAAGCACTGAAACTAAGCCCCGGTAAACGGCGGCGGTAACTATAACCGTCCTAAGGTAGCGAAATTCCTTGTCGGGTAAGTTCCGACCTGCACGAATGGCGTAACGAGTTGAACGCTGTCTCAACGATGGGCTCGGTGAAATTGCAGTCTCGGTGAAGATGCCGAGTACCCGTGGCTAGACGGAAAGACCCCGTGAACCTTTACTACAACCTGGTATTGGAGTGCGGTGCATCTCGCTCAGGATAGGAGGGAGGCTTTGAAGCGCCGGCTGCGGCTGGCGTGGAGCCAACCTTGAGATACCTCCCTTGATGTATTGTGCTTCTAACACTGCGCCGTAATCCGGGCAGTGAACAGTGCCAGGCGGGTAGTTTGACTGGGGCGGTCGCCTCCCAAAATGTAACGGAGGCGCGCAAAGGTTCCCTCAGCACGGTTGGAAATCGTGCGTAGAGTGCAAAAGCAGCAAGGGAGCTTGACTGTGAGACCGACAGGTCGAGCAGGTGCGAAAGCAGGCTTTAGTGATCCGGCAGTAGCAAGTGGAAGTGCTGTCGCTCAACGGATAAAAGGTACTCCGGGGATAACAGGCTTATCGAGTCCAAGAGTCCACATCGACGACTCGGTTTGGCACCTCGATGTCGGCTCGTCGCATCCTGGGGCTGAAGTAGGTCCCAAGGGTTGGGCTGTTCGCCCATTAAAGCGGTACGCGAGCTGGGTTCAGAACGTCGTGAGACAGTTCGGTCCCTATCTGCCATGGGCGTTGGAGAATTGAAAGGATTCGTCCCTAGTACGAGAGGACCGGGATGAACGCACCTCTGGTGTATCTGTTGTCCTGCCAAGGGCACCGCAGGTTAGCTACGTGCGGACCAGATAACCGCTGAAGGCATCTAAGCGGGAAGCTGACCTTGAGATGAATTCTCCCACCTCCTCGAGAGGGTAAGACCCCTAGTAGACCACTAGGTTGATAGGCCGGATCTGGAAGGACAGTAATGTCCGCAGGAGACCGGTACTAATGGGTCGAGGGCTTGACGGATATATTTTCTTAGGTAGTGCCCGTTCGTTGGCGGGTTGTGCAGTTTTGAAGGCCCGCTGAGGCGTGGTCTTGACAAGTTTCCGGTGGCTATTGCGCGGGGGAAATACCTCTTCCCATTCCGAACAGAGCAGTCAAGCCCCGCAGCGCCGATGGTACTTGACCTGCAAGGGTCTGGGAGAGTAGGTCGCCGCCGGTCCTTCAATACGCTTAGAGCCGCCCCTGAGGCGGCTCTTCGTCGTTAATGCCCTTTCCGGACGTCACCACCGAGCGCCTGCAGCTGTCCCGCTGGTCTGCCGAGCTCCACACACCGGCGCTCGCGGCGCTGAACGCGTTGCCGGACACCGTCCGCTACCTGAACGAGGGCGTTCCGTACACGCCGGCGGAGTCCGCGGCACAGTCCGAACGCTTCTCGCGTCACTGGACGCTGCACGGCTTCGGCCTCTGGGCGGCGTCCTGCGGTCGACCGGCGAGACGATCGGCTTCGTGCGCGTCGCCCACCCACTGTGGTTCCCGGCCATGGCCCACGAGGTCGAAGTCGGCTGGCGCCTCCACCCAGCGTTCTGGGGCAACGGCTACGCGACCGAGGCGGCTCGAGCCGCCCTCACCGCGGCCTCCACCCACCTCGAGCTCTTGCGCATCATCGCGGTGATCGACCCGGCGAACACCCCGTCGACCGCCGTCGCGCGCCGCCTGGGCATGACCGTCGAAAGGACCCTCCCGCACCCCCAACGCCCAGGCGAGATCGACATCTACTCCACCACCCTCCCGTCTCGGCCATGAGATCCAGGACGGCCTGAAGGGCGCCGATGTCCTGACTCACCTCGAGCCCGAGGACCGCGTGCGCCCGCCCGACGCCCTCAAATGTGAGCGACGTCGGCGCCGGCGCGGCCGCCCTCGGCGCGCGAGGCCATGCGGCTGGCCCCGGCGGGGGTGTGACACGCCCGGTCTTGGGCGCGCGTCGGACGCCTCGGTGCGGTAGGTGACGGGGGCGGCCCCGCCCGCGGGTGACGCGCCCGCCTGCGTGTGGGGGATGACGCGACTGACGTCGGCGCGCGGGGGGGTGTGCTGCTGGTGTTTCGCTATGCGAGAGCGGAGCATCACACCCCCTTCGACGGCGGGGGTGTGTTGATCTACCGTCCTGTGGGGACAGTAGGGGATCACACCCCCAACGGATCGGCGTCCATGGTCGACGCCCCGTCAGAGCAGGTTGATCCCCGCGGCGAGGGTGACGCCGCCGTAGCCGTAGGACGCGCCGCTCCGCGCCCCCGCGCCGCACCGTGCCGCCGCACCGTGCCGCCGCGCCGCTCGGCCGCCCCGCGCCGCCGCGCCGCTCGGCTGCCCGTGCCGCCGCCCCGTGCCGCCGCCCCGCTTGGCCGCCCCGCGCCGCCGCCCCGTGCCGCCGCACCGTGCCGCCGCGCCGCTCGGCCGCCCCGCGCCGCCGCCCCGCTCGGCCGCCCCGCGCCGCCGCGCCGCTCAGGCCGCCCCGCGCCGCCGCCCCGTGCCGCCGCCCCGTCCCGCCGCGCCGCTTGCCCGTCCCGCGCCGCTTCGCCGCTCCGCTAGGCCGTGCCGTTCGGCGCGACGCTTCGCCGTCCCGCTCCGCGCTGTCCCGCCGTGGCTCGGGCCGCTCACGCTCACGCCGCGCCCGCTGCGTGGCTCGGCGCTGTGCGCGGCCGGCCCGGCTCGCGCTGCGGCACTGCTGTCCCCGCACCTCCTCGCCGCCCCGTCGACGGCGGCTCGCGCCGCGCTGGCTCGGGCGGCGCCCGCCCCCGGCTCTCGGCGCCGGTTCGCGCTGCGCGCCGCCATCCCGCACCACGCCGCGCCGCGCCCCCGCGAGGCGCGTTGGCGCCCGCGCCCCCGGCTCTCGGCGCCGGTTCGCGCTGCGCGCCGCCATCCCGCACCACGCCGCGCCGCGCCCCCGCGAGGCGCGTTGGCGCCTACCCCTTAACGCCGAAAGGGCGGCCCGAAGGCCGCCCTCTCACTTGCGTCGGAGCGGTAGTTACTTGACGGTCACGAGCTTTGTCTTCGCGGGCGCGATCTTGGCGCCGGCCACGCCCACGGGCGTGACGGTGACGCGGTACTTGCCCTTGGCGAGTGCGGTCACGGCTGTCCACTTGGAGTGTGCGAGGGTCGCGCGGAGTGCCTTGCTGGTGCGTGCGCCGTTCACCGTTGCGATCGTCACCTTCACGGAAGTGACGCACGGTGAGCTCGCGCCGGTCACGGTCAGGCGGCGCTTGGTCACCGTCGCGGCAGCGATGGTTGCCGAAGCGGTCGTGCAACTCGCGGTCGGGGAAGACGTGGGCGCGGATGCGGACGCGACGCTGACGGGCGCCGCCTGCGGCGCTTCTGGCGCGGGCGGGGTGGTCGGGGCGACGTCGGCGAGCTTGTCGGTGTAGACGGTCGGGCCGCTGACGGCCTCCTGGAAGCGCACGTCGGAGAGCTGGATCGACCCGGTGGCCGGCATGCCCGCGCCGCCGAACTTGAACTCGATCTTGCGGACGTTGGCGAGGTCGACGCCCTGGGCGGCGAAGTCGCCGAGCGGGACGCGGATCTGGTTGAGGACCTCGTGCACGCGGGTCGTGGTGGACCCGGTGGTCTGGTGCAGCGCGGTGCCGTAGCGCGGTGACGCGGCGGCGACGGATCCGATCTTGCCGTTCTTGTCGGTCAGCTCGATCGAGAAGTTCTGGGTCGTCAGGCCCGGGTTCCAGATCGCGTCGGTGCCGCGGGACGGGTTGCGCGGGTCGAAGAAGTTCACCGCGGCCCCCAATGAGAGGGCCTTGAAGCCGGTCACGTTGCCCGAGGCAGCCGGGATGCGGGTGCCGATCGACGCCGGCTGGTCCCACGCGAGCGCGAGCTGGAGGCCGTAGGAATGGTTGACTGGCGCGTTCTCACGCGTCCCGCTCTGGCCGCCCAGCGCCGAGGCGGCGGGGAGCGGGCAGCCCTTCGTCGCGGTCGGCAGCCCGGCGAGACCGATCTGCGACGGCGCGAAGTGGGTCGGCTCCGGGTTGCACCAGTCGAAGCCGCCGGCCGTCGTCGCCGGGACCGGGGTGATGCCGCCCGTCGCCAGGTAGGGGTTCGAGAAGCCCGAGCCCGTGATGGCGGTCCCGACGGCGCTCACTTCGAGCGGGTTGTCGGTCTCGGGGCGCAGGATGTCGCGGCGCTCGGCCGGGGCCGGGAAGTAGGACGTCAGCACGCGATCGAAGCATGGGATGCGGGTGCCGCTGACGGAGGTCGGGCAGGCCGAGGCGGGCACCTGCGGCGTCGTGCCGTCGGCGCTGATCTCGCCGGTCATGTACGGGTCGAAGGCGACGTCACCACCCACGTAGCGGCGGAAGAACGCGGACATCATCGCGAGGCCGATCTTCTCCTGGTCGCCCATCAGCGCCGGGTCGCCGGAGCCGCGGGTGGTGAGGTCATAGGCCCCACCGGAGAGACGGATGTTGTTCGGCTGGCTGGTGCCGCACGCGACGTCGGTGCCGGTCGCGTCATCGCCGTCGGCGAACCAGACCGTGTTGAACCAGTTGTGATTCGCGCCGAGCACCGACATCTGGATGCGCGGGAACGGGTCGCTGGGCTGGATGTACTGGCTGCGCTCGAACAGGCGGGCGCCCTGGAGGTTCGTGACGTCGCCCTCGCAGTAGCCGAACATCGTCATGTAGGGCACGCCATACGGGGCGCGACGCTCGTAGTCGACCGGAGCGAGCGCGATCACGCCGCGCAGGTTGTACTTGCGCCCGGGTGCGGGCCGCGTGCGGTTGTAGTCGATGAAGCTCGAGACCGCGTCACCGCCGCGCGAGTGGCCCATCAGGCCGACACGCGAGAAGTCCAGCTTGCCGACGAGCGCGGCGCCGAGGTTGTTGTCGGCGTTGGCCGGCATCGGCGCCTGGTTGGCGGCGTAGAGCGCGTCGAGCGCCGCCGCCATCAGGATGCGCCGCTGGTGCATGCCCTTGCCCTGCGCGTTGTCCTGGTAGTAGATGAGCTGGTCCTGGTCGAGCGACATGACCGTGTAGCCCCAGGTCGCGAGGTTCTCGCCCAGATAGGCGTAGCCGCGGTCGTTGCGCTTGAACGCGGTGCAGTTCGGTGCCGAGCCGGAGTCGCAGCTGCCGTGGTTGCCATGCACGAGCAGGATCACCGGGGAACCGGTGGCCCGGTTGGCGGGGTAGTAGATCGACCCGCGCACCTGGACCGTGGCGGCAGCCGCCGGCCCGGTGGTCGCGCCGCCCGCGGCGTTGGGCTCCTGCAGGCCGGTCGTGCCCATCAGGACCGGATCGACGGTCGTGGCCGTGTACGGCCCGCGGGCGAGCGGGTCCGGTGGGGCGGCGAGCGCCGTGGCGGGCGCGATCACGACGAGCGCGAGCGCCAGGGCGAAGACCTTCTTCAAGCAGGCAGGGGTCACCAGTTCTCCGTGCGATCGGTTCAGATGTGCGTCCGTGCTCGCACGGCGACGACCGTGCGCGGCGAGGCGGCGAGATCGTATGTCCCGCCGGTCCTCCATTTGTTGGACCGGCGGTAGAAAGGTGATGGGTCAACGACCGACCGATTTCACATAACGGACCGCCCCTTCCGCCACATAGATTGCGGCCCGCTCCGCCACGCGGGGGCGGCCACTGACGGCCAACGCTGCGCGGCTCTTCCTCACGTCACAAAGGTCGACTCGTTCACATGAACCCACTCCGCGCCGTGGTGGCCGCCGCAGTGCTCGCGGCGATCGCCCCGTCCACCGCCTTCGCGTCGACCTGGACGGTCGATGACGACAAGGCGGACTGCCCGAACGCCCGCTTCACCTCGATCCAGGCGGCGGTCGACCAGGCGGCGCCGTGGGACACGGTCGTCATCTGCGCGGGCACCTACATCGAGTCCTCGACGCCGACCAGCGGCAACAACTCGCCCAGCCAGGCGGGCTCGAAGAACGGCCTCACCATCACCAAGCCGCTCACGCTGAAGGGCGCGGGCGCGAACAAGGTGACGATCAAGCCGGCGAGCGCGCTTGCGGGAACCGCTCCCTACCTGCGCGACGGCGGCGGCAACGTCGTCACGATCTCGCGCCAGTCGCTCGGCTCGACCGACGACAACGAGAACTTCGTCGACATCTCCGGCGTGACGATCGACTCCGGCGGCGTGCCCGCCGAGGCGCTGGTGGCCTTCTTCAACACGTCCGGCCGGATCGCCAACAGCGTCCTCGGCACGGTCACGCCCGCCGGCCCGTACGGCTACGGCCTGATCATGACCAACTCGCTGCAGGGGGCGTCGGAGGCCGGGGTCCGCCGTCAGGTCACGCTCGAGAAGAGCGTCCTCAGCGCCGGCGGGATCTTCTTCGACGACGCCCGCGGCGCCGACGGCACGGCCACCACGACGGCCCGTTCCGGCATCACCGCCTACGGGAACATCGTCGGCTCGCGCGTCGCCGGCCCGGTCACGTACACGTACGGGCAGCGGGGCCTCATCTCGGGCTCCGAGCTCGCGGGCGCGCTCACGCTGACCGACGCCGAACTCGGCCCTGACCCGTCGAACCCCGCCGTGCGGGCGTTCTCCGTCACCGGCTCGTCGCTGGCCTCGCTCGCCAACTCCGGCACCGGCACCGCGCTGGCGACCGGCAACTGGTGGGGCGCAGCCGGCCCCACGACGACCGGGCTCGTGGACGCCGGCTCGCCGCTGGCCGCCGCGCCCGCGTCGTTGAGCGTGCCGGCGCCGACGCTCGACGCCCTCCCGACCGGCACGATCGTCGACCCCGTCGGCCCGACCGTCGTCCCCTACGGCGAGACGATCTACCCCGTGGTGGTCGCGGGAGACGACTTCGGCGTGAAGTCGGTCTCGCTGACCGCGAACGGCGCGCCGGTCGCGAGCATCGGCCACACGCCGTACGAGTTCACCTGGACGCCGGCCTACGGCGACATCGGCGACACGGTCGTGCTGGCGGCGAAGATCACCGACTCGAGCGGGCAGACCAGCGTCGTCTCGACCGAGGTCAAGGTCCCGGCGATCACGACCGACGCTCCCGGCACCGTGACCGGCGCCGTCCCGGCGACGCTCGCTCTGACGGTCGGCGCGCCCGCCTCCTTCGGCGCGTTCACGCCCGGCATCGCGAAGACGTACACGGC
The DNA here is from genome assembly GCF_000423665.1 of Solirubrobacter soli DSM 22325. GTDB lineage: Bacteria > Actinomycetota > Thermoleophilia > Solirubrobacterales > Solirubrobacteraceae > Solirubrobacter > Solirubrobacter soli. The sequence continues at coordinate 115,641 of NZ_AUIK01000022.1, forward strand.
GACGACGACCGCGAACGTGGTCTCGACCGCCGGCGACGCCGTCCTGAGCGTCGTCGACCCGAGCGCGACCGCGCCCGGCCACCTGGTCAACGGCGCCTTCGTGCTCCCGTCCGCGCTGCAGGCCCGCGCCCGCAACGCCGCCAACACCGGCACCGCGTTCAACACCGTGAGCGGCTCGCCGCTGAACCTGCTCGCCTGGTCGGCGCCGATCTCCAACGACGCCGTGACCCTCGAGTTCGCCCAGCCGGTCGCCGCCAACGACGCCCTGCGCACGGGCACCTACGCCAAGACGCTCACGTTCACGTTGTCGACGACGACGCCATAGAGCTTGCTCGCACCGCCGCCGCTGCCGGCGGCGGCGGTGTGGGCGAGGCCCGCGCGGAATGAGGGCGCGCGGGCGCAACGCGGTGCCGCGGAGGGCGCCCGCGCCAGGGGTACGGCGCGGGCAGGGGAACCACGGCACCACCGGTCGCGCGATGAGCAACCGCGCCCCACCGCCACGGGTCCAGCGGCAGGGGCGAGAGCGCGCGACCACCGCGGCGAGGGGGCCGCGGGGGGAAGGACGCCGCGAGACGAGTGGATCACGCGGCGGGCTGGGGTCGCGCGGCACGAGAGGCCGCGCGGCACCGACCCCTCCGAGCCCGGCCGGCCTGAAGGGGCGCGGGGCGGCGCGGCGCGGTCGCGTGAATCCGCGCGTGGCGGCGGCGCGGCGCGGTCGCCTGGCGCGGCGGCGTGAGTCCGCGCGTGGCGGCGGCGCGGGGCGGCACGGCCGCGAGTGGCGAGGGGTCGCGTGTGCGCGGCGGGCCGGGCGGCGCGGCGGCGCGGGGCGGCACGGCCGCCAGTGGCGAGGGGTTGCGCGTGCGCGGCGGGCGCGCGGCGCGGCGGCGAGAACTCGTGCGCGGCGGCGCGGCGCGGCGGCGCGGCGCGGCGGCGCGGGGCGGCGGCGTGACCCGAACGCGGGCGGCGCGGGGCGGCACGGCCGCCAGTGGCGAGGAGTTGCGCGTGCGCGGCGGGCGGCGTGGCGCGGGCGGCGTGACCCGAACGCGGCGGCGGCGCGGCGCGGCGCGGCGCGGCGGCGCGGCGGCGGGTTAACGCACTCGAGCCGCGCTGTGCCGCCGCGGCTCGAGAGGATTTGGAGTTGTCCGCGGCCCGGCCGGATCGATCAGACCTCCCAGTGCTGATCGCCGGCGGGCGCGGGGGTCAGGTCTTGCGGGCCGGGCGATGAACCGGCGTGGTGCAGACCTGGGGCCGGGGCGCGACCATCCCTGTGCGACGCCGCCGGTGACGACGATGATCCAGTTGCCGGCGATGCGGGTGTCCGGAAGTGGGGGCGGGCGGGGGCGTGCGAAGTGCCCTCGCGGGAGTTGCCTCACCCAGCGTTACGAACTCCAGGGCCGTGTCCATGGCCCCGCGCATCAACGCTCGAAGCGAGCGCTTGTTCTGGTGGCGGTCGGTCATCGAAGGGAACATGTGTTCGCAAGGCTACGGGGGTCGTCGGACGGAAAACAACGCAACGTCCGGGAACTCGAAGCCGCAATTTCCGGATCCCACGGCGCAGGGCCAAATCGGGTCTCCGGGCTTGCAATCGTTCTTGCATCGGTCTCGAAATAGGCTCCCGGCATGCTCCATGTACGCGTCGTGAGCCCGCCCGACCGGGCCGACCGGGTCCATGCGCTCCTGTGCGCGACGCCGTCGGCGATCGACGTGATCCGGGTCGAGAACGCTTCCACGCGGCCGAACGGCGACCTGATCATGTGCGACGTCGCGCCCGAGGACGCGAGCGTGATCATCTCCCAGCTGCGCGAGCTCGGACTCGACAGGGACGGGTCGATCTCGATGAGCCCGGTCGACACGATCTCCGACTACGCCGAGGCCGCGCTGGCACACGCGCCCGGCTCGCCCGCCGATGCCGTGGTCTGGGAGCAGCTCGACCAGCGCACGAGCGAGAGCGTCGAGCTCTCCGGCGTCTTCCTGATCTACATGATCCTGGCCGCGATCATCGCCGCGATCGGGATCTTCCTCGACAGCGAGATCCTGGTCGTCGGGGCGATGGTCGTCGGTCCCGAGTTCGGTCCCGTCGCGGGCCTGTGCGTCGCGCTGGTCCAGGTGCGCCCCACCCTCGCCAAGCGCTCGGCCGCGGCGCTCGGCATCGGCTTCCCGCTGGCGATCTCGGCCACGGTCGTCGCCACGCTGCTGTTCGACGCGATGGACCTGGTGCCCGACGACTTCGACGTCCAGTCCCACCAGCTCGCCAGCAGCATCTCCAAACCCGACGCCTTCGCTTTCATCGTCGCGGTCTGCGCGGGCGCCGCCGGCATGCTCAGCCTGAGCACCGCCAAGTCCGGCGCCCTGATCGGCGTGCTGATCAGCGTCACGACGATCCCGGCGGCAGCCAACATCGGCATCGCCGCGGCGTTCGGCAACTGGCACACGGCCGCCGGCTCGACCGGCCAGCTCGCGGTCAACCTCGCGGGCATCCTCGTCGCCGGGACGCTCACGCTCTATATCCAGCGCATGCTCTATCAGCGGCGCAAGCGCCGTCACGCCCCCGGCTAGCGCTTCTGCTGCCAGAACGCGAGCTCTCCGCCCACCGGCGTCGACACCACCGCCCGCCATCCCGCGGGCCCCTCGCGCGGCTCCAGCAGCAGCCGGGCGCCAAGGGCGACAGCGTGCGACGTCGCCGCGCCCACGTCGTCCACCTGGACGTAGGGCAACCAGAGCGCCCGGTGCGGCGTGACGCTCTCGACGATCCCGCCGCCGAGCTGCCGGCCCATGTCGAGGGCGAGGTATGAGCCGTGGCGGGTGTCGACCCGGTCCGGCTTCCACCCGCACAGCTCGCCGTAGAGATCGCGAGCGGACGGGAGGTCGTTGGTGTGCAGCTCGAGGTGCACGACGGGGGCCTGCGGTGGCGCGGACATGATCACCGCTAGAGACCACCGGGACCGGGAGAACTCATCGGTCGCCCCTGGTAACAATGTCGAGGTGGCCATCTCGATGAGTGAAGACCGTCTGCTGGAGGCCGCGCGTGGGGGAGACGAGTCCGCGTTCGCCGGGCTGCTGAAGCCCTATGAGCGCGAGCTCCACGCCCACTGCTACCGGATGCTCGGCTCGATGTTCGACGCCGACGACGCCCTCCAAGAGGCGGAGCTGCGCGCCTGGAAGGCGCTCAGGCGCTTCGAGAAGCGGAGCAGCCTGCGCAGCTGGCTGTACACGATCGCCACGAACACCTGCCTGACGCAGATCCAACGACGCCCGAAGCGCGTGCTGCCGATCGACTACGGCCCCGCGACCGAGCCGCTCACCGGTCCGAGCCAGCCGATCACCGAGACCGTCTGGATCGAGCCGTACCCGGACGCCGAGCTCGAGGACGGCCTGCTCGGCCCCGAGGCCCGCTACGAGCAGCGCGAATCGGTCGAGCTCGCCTTCATCGCCGCCCTCCAGCACCTTCCCGCCACGCAGCGCGCGGTGCTGATCCTCAGGGAGGTCCTGGGCTTCTCGGCCAAGGAGGTCGCGGAAGCCCTCGAGAGCACTGTCGCATCCGTCAACTCCGCACTTCAGCGCGCCCGCGCCTCGATCGAGGAGCGCGTCGGCGACCAGTCACAGCAGAAGACGCTCAGGGCACTCGGCGACGAGGAGATCGAGACCATCGTCAAGACCTTCGTCGACGCGTGGGAACGCAACGACGTCGAGGCGGTGGTCTCGATGCTCACCGAGGACGCCGCGATCAGCATGCCGCCGCTGGCGAGCTGGTTCGGCCCGAAGCCGGAGTTCGAGGACTTCCTGCGCCGCTACCCGATGTCGGGCCAGATCCGCTGGAAGATGGTCATCACGACCGCCAACGGGCAGCCGGCGTTCGGCGCCTACGCCTGGGACGACGACCAACAGGCATACCTCGCGTTCGCCCTCAACGTGCTCACCTTCGAGGGGAACAAGATCCGCGACGAGATCGCCTTCGCGGTCAAGGCCATCGACGCCGAGGCGGACGAGACCTACCACCGGTGGGACACCGAGGGCACCGACGCCACCCGGCTCAAGAACACGTTCCAGCGTTTCGGTTTGCCTGAACGAATCTAAGTCTCATCGCCTGACCACTCCTCGGCCTTCACCACGTAGGGCTTGCCGCCGAGCACCTCGGCGAGCTCGTCGTCGAGCCGGTCGGCCGCGCCGGCGATCTCGTACAGCGCGTTGACGAGCTCACCCGCCTGCAGCGTCTCGCCGAGCAGGTCGTAACGGGCGATCAGGATGCCGTCGCGGTAGGTGAACTTCACGAAGAAGAACGACCGGTTGAGGTCGTTGAGCATGTTCAGCGCCTGCGCGGCGCCCGCGCTGGCGGGATCGATGTCCTGCAGCACGGGCGAGTGCACGGTGAGGACGACGCTGTCGTCCTGCCACTCGTTGAAGTCGATGAAGACGGCGGCGGACCCGAACAGCAGGCGGTGGGTCCGGCCGTCCGCGGACATCTGGTAGCGCAGTCCCTCGCGCACCAGGATGCCGGTCACCTGCTCGATGCTCGCGTCGACGTCCATCGGCACCAATGATGCCGAAATACCCGCTACCGGGTCCCGAGCGTGGACCAGACCTCGATCTTGGTCCGGATCCGCTCCACGACGGCGTCGGTGAACTCCGACGTCGTCGCGTGGCCGCCGAGATCGAACGTCTTGATGCCGTTGGCGGTCGCCTCGAGCACCGACTCGTAGACCGCGCGGGACGCCCGCTCGGCGCCCGCGTAGCCCTTGGTCCCGGCGTAGGACAGCACCGAGCCGCAGGCCAGCAGCATCGCCATCGGGTTCGCGAGGTTCTTGCCCATCAGCGACGGCGCCGTGCCGTGCGGGGCCTCGGCCATCGCGACGTGGACGCTGTACTCCTCGTCGAAGCTCAGCAGGACCGACTCGGCGCCCGCGATCGAGCCGAACATCGGCATCACGAGATCGGAGAGACAGTCCCCGTCTCGATTCAGTGCGGGAATGACCAATGGTGAGTCGGCGGCGCCGGAGATCAGGCCGGCGTACAGCGCGTCGATCAGCACCGGCTGGTACTCGACGGACGGATGCCGCGCGGCGGCGGCGTCCATCTCCTCCTTGAGCATGCCCTCGTACACCGGCGAGACGGTCCACTTCGGACCGCCGTAGACCTTCGCACCGATCCGTCCGGCGGTGCGGAAGGAGTACTCAGAGACCGCGCGGCAGGTGGCGCGCGTGATCTTCTGGGTCAGGTAGGCGATCTCGTCGTCGCCCGAGCCCTCGCGCCACTGCTTGGCGCCGTAGGCGTCGTCGACGGCCATGCGCACGACGGAGATCGGGTGATAGATGCCGGAGACGGGGCCGACGACGCCCGGGATCCGCCGCCCGGTGCGCACGATCACCTTGCCGTCGACCTCCTCGCGCAGGATGCGGTTGGGAGAGCCGACGTCGTCCTTGCCCTCGGGCGTGATCGTCGCGGCCTTCAGGCCGAAGCCCGCCGCCTTCATCGCGCGCGCGGCCTCGTGGACGATCTCGTTGCCCGTCTCGCGCCGCTTCTCCAACGAGAGGTCGAAGTACTCGAGCTCGAGCGGGATTCCCAGCAGGTCGGCGTCGAGCACCCGCACGGACTGCTCGAGCAGTTCCTGGCCGGTCTCGTCGCCTTCGAGGACGATGATCTTGAGGGTGTCCGCCATGGCGGCAGCCAGAGTAGCCGTCAGGCGGCTTCGGAGCCCGACAGGCCGAGCTCGGCGGCGTGCGGCTCCAGAGCCGCGACGACGAACGCGACGTGCTCGTCGAAATCCACGCCCAACCCCTCGGCGCCCTCGCGCAGGGCGTCACGGTCGACGGCCGCCGCGAACGCCGGCGACTTCATCTTCTTCTTGACCGACTTGGGCGTGAGGCCCTCGATCCCCTGCGGGCGGACGTACGCGCACGCCATCACGAACCCGCTCAGCTCGTCGACGGCGAAGAGCGTCTTCTCCATCGGGGTGTCGCGCGAGACCTCGAGGTAGTCGGCGTGCGAGGCGACCGCGCGGACCATGTCCTCGGGGAAGCCGAGCCGTTCCATCTCGGCCAGCGCGTGACGCGGGTGGCCGGTGTGCAGATCGGGGTAGCGCTCGTAGTCGAGGTCGTGGAGCATCCCGACCATCCCCCAGCGCTCCGGATCGGAGCCGAACTTCTCCGCATAGGCGCGCATGCAGGCCTCCACGGCCAGCACGTGCCGCCGCAGGCTCTCAGACGCCGTCCACTCGCAGAACAGCGTCCATGCCTCGTCACGCGTCATGGGCAGGGACATCGAGTCGGTAGCCTAGCCGCCGCCCTTATGGAGAAGTTCGTGATCGAAGGCGGCGTGCCCCTCTCGGGCACCGTCGTGCCCGCCGGGAACAAGAACGCCGCGCTGCCGCTGCTCGCGTGCGCGCTGCTCACCGAGGAGCGGGTGACCCTGCACAACGTGCCGCGGATTCGCGACACGGAGGCGCTGCTCGACCTGCTCGCCGACCTCGGCGTGGAGATCGACCGGCCCCAGCCCAACACCGTCGTCCTGTGCGCCGCCAACGTGCACAAGACGGAAGTCGACGCCGCACTGGCGGAGCGCATCCGCGCCTCGTTCCTCGCCGCCGGCCCGCTTCTGGCGCGCTTCGGCGCGGCCACGATGCCGCCGCCCGGCGGCGACGTGATCGGCCGCCGAAGGCTCGACCCGCACCTCGACGCCTTCCGCGCGCTCGGCGCGACGGTCGAACACGGGACCGACATCGTCATCAAGGCCCCCGACGGCGGCCTGCGCCCGTGCGACTTCCTGATGGACGAGCCGTCCGTGATGGGTACGGAGAACGCGCTGATGGCGGCCGCCGCCACCGCCGGCTCGACGATCATCCGCAACGCCGCGTGCGAGCCGCACGTCCAGGACGTCGCCCGGATGCTCAACAAGATGGGCGCGGCGATCGAGGGCATCGGCTCGAACGTGATGTCCGTCCACGGCGTCGCCCAGCTGGGCGGCTGCGAGCACACGGTCTCCCCGGACCACATCGAGATCGCGTCGTTCATGGCCCTCGCGGGCGTGACCGGCGGCGAGCTGCGGATCAGCGGCTGCGTGGCCGAGGACCTGCGGATGATCCGGATGGTCTTCCGCCGCCTCGGGCTGGACTCGTGGATGGAGGAGGACGGCACGTGCTTCGTCCGCGGCGGCCAGGAGCTGAAGGTCGCCCGCGACGCCGGCGACTACCAGTCCAAGGTCGAGGACGGCCCGTGGCCCGCGTTCCCGGCCGACCTGACGTCGATCGCCGTCGCGCTCGCCACCCAGTCCGAGGGCAGCGTGCTGATCTTCGAGAAGATGTTCGAGAACCGCCTGTTCTTCGTGGACAAGCTGATCTCGATGGGGGCGGAGATCACGATCTGCGACCCGCACCGCGCGATCATCATCGGCCCGCGCCAGCTGCGCGGCGCCCGGGTCTCGTCGCCTGACATCCGTGCCGGCATGGCGATGCTGATCGCCGCCGTCTGCGCGCAGGGCACGAGCGAGATCCACAACGTGCGCGACATCGACCGCGGCTACGAGCGCATCGACGAGCGCCTGAAGGCGCTGGGCGCGCGGATCGAGCGCGTCCCGGCATGATTCATCCGATCCCGTCGGGGACGCGCGACGTCCTGCCGGACGAGCTCGCCGAGCTCCGCGTGATCAGCGACGGGATGCGGTCGGTCTTCGATGCGCGCGGGTACGGCGAGGTCGCGACGCCCGCGCTCGAGTACGAGGAGGTGCTGACGCGCGGCGACCAGGCCGCCGCCGACCCCGCGTACCGCCTCTTCGACGAGCACGGCAACGTGCTCGTCCTGCGGTCGGACATGACGATCCCGATCGCCCGGGTCGTCGCCACCCGCTACCCCACCGCGCCGACGCCGCTGCGCTTCTACTACCTCCAGCACGCCTACCGGGCCGTGCGCCAGCACCGGGGGCAGCCGCGCGAGATCCTCCAGGCGGGGATCGAGCTGGTGGGCGCGCCCGGGCCGGAAGGGACGGCCGAGGCGGTCTCGGTGCTCTGCGCCGCGCTCGATGCCGCGGGCCTGAACTCCTACAAGGTCGGCCTGGGGGACGCGTCGCTGTTCGGCCGTGCGCTCGACCGCGACGGGGTGCCGAAAGAGGCGCAGCCGCTGATCCTCAACGAGCTCGCGACCCGCGACCTCGTCGGCCTCGGGCGAGAGCTCGGGCGGGTGGGCGCGAGCGACCTCCTCGACCTCGCGCGGACCCGCGGCGACGTGACGGTCCTAGAGGGCGTGCCGGAGGCCGAGACGCTCGAGGCCTTGTATGCGGGCCTCTCCGACGACGTCAAGGAGCGGGTGATCTTCGACCTGGGCCTCGTGCGGACGCTCGGCTACTACACGGGCCCGGTCTTCGAGGTCTACGACGCCGCCTTCGGCTCGCCGCTCGGCGGCGGCGGGCGCTACGACGACCTGCTCGGCCGCTTCGGCCGCGAGCTGCCCGCCTGTGGCTGGGCGCTCGACGTCGAGCGCGTCCATGCCGCCCGCCTTCAGGAGCGGCGATGAGGATCGCCGTGCCCCGCGGGGCGATGTTCAAGGAGACGCTGGACCTGCTCGACACGCTCGGGATCGACACGAGCGAGGTGCGCGCCAACGACCGCAAGCTGCTCTTCGAGGACGCCGGGATCATCACGATGCGGCCGTCGGACGTCCCGACCTACGTCGAAGCGGGCGCCGCCGACCTCGGCATCACGGGCAAGGACGTGCTGGCCGAGCAGGGCGGACGCGGCGTGTATGAGCTGCACGACCTCGGCTTCGGGCCGTGCACGATGGTCTTCGCGACGGTCGAGGGGGAGGACCCCGCCGCTGAGGCGCTGCGCCGCCTCGGCGTGATGCGGATCGCGACCAAGTACGCCCGGATCGCCCACAACTACTTCGAGCGCACCGGCCGCCAGGTCGAGATCGTCGAGGTCAAGGGCTCGGTCGAGCTCGCGCCGCTGACCGGCATGGTCGACGGGATCGTCGATCTCACCGCGACCGGCACGACCCTGCGCGAGAACGGCCTCGTCGTGCGCGAGGAGATCATGGGCTCGACCGCCCGCCTGATCGCCAACCCGGTCTCCTACCGCGTCAAGGCGGCGGAGATCGACGCCGTGCTGGAGAAGCTCGGTGCGCGCTGAGCACGCGCCGCACGTGGCCGCGCAGATCCGCGCGGCGGTGCCCGCGGGCGCGTCGGTGGCCGAGGACGTCGCGGCGATCATCGCGGCCGTGCGCGAGCGGGGCGACGACGCGGTGCGCGAGTACGAAACGCGGTTCGGCACGAACTTAAACGGGTCTGACCCCTTTAAGTTGGGGGAGGTCGAGCTCGACGCGGCGCTCGACGCGCTCGACCCCGCGGTGCGCAAGGGCCTGGAGGTCGCCATCCACAACGTCCGCGCGGTCGCGCAGGCGGGCCTCGACGAGGACCGGCGGGTGGATCTGCCCGAGGGGCAGACCGTCACACTGCGGGAGATCCCGGTGAGAAGGGCCGCGGTCTACGCGCCGTCCGGGCGTCACCCCTATCCGAGCACCGTCGTCATGGGCGCGATCACGGCCAAGGCGGCGGGCGTCGACGAGGTCGTCCTCGCCACCGCGCCACACCCCGTGATCCTCGCGGCGGCCAGGCTCTGCGAGGTCGACGCCGTCTACGCGATCACCGGCGCTCAGGCCGTCGCCGCGCTCGCGTACGGGACCGAGTCGATCGAGCGCGTGGACGTGATCGTCGGCCCCGGCTCCCTTTGGGTCCAGGAGGCCAAGCGCCAGGTCGCGCACACCGTCGGCATCGACGGCTTCGCCGGACCCTCCGACCTGACCGTGATCGCCACCGAGGGCGCGGACGTGGAGGCGCTCAAGCTCGACCTGCAGGCCCAGGCCGAGCACGGCGAGGGCTCGCTGACCGTGGCGATCGCCACCGACGCCGAGATCCTCGAGCAGCTCGAGGCGTCCAGCAAGGTCCTCGCGTACGACCTGGAGGCCGCGCTCGCGCTGGCCGAGGCGCTCGCCCCCGAGCACCTGCAGCTCGCCGGCGACGAGGCCGAGCGACTCGCCCCACGCGTCCGCAGCGCCGGCTGCGTGTTCGTCGGCAACGCCGCCGGGACCGCGTTCGGCGACTACGTCGCGGGTTCGAACCACACGCTTCCGACCGAAGGCGCCGCCCGCTTCGCCTCCGGCCTCAACGTGCGCCACTTCCGGCGCCGGATGGCCGAGGTCCGCCTCCACGACGCCGCGCCCGCACTCGCGGCGGCCGGCGTGCCGATCGCCGAGGCCGAAGGCTTCGAGGCGCACGCCGCCAGCATGAGGCTGCGTCAGAATCGATGACCGTGACCCGCACCGCCACGCTCAGCCGCAAGACCGGCGAGACCGACGTCGCCCTGACGCTCGGCCTGTCCGGAAGCGGCGCCGGCACCCGTGAGACGGGGGTCGGCTTCTTCGATCACATGCTCGACCTGCTCGCCCGCCACGGGAAGCTGGACCTCGACGTCAAGGTCACCGGCGACCTCCAGACCGGCTCGCACCACACGGTCGAGGACACGGGGATCGTGCTCGGGCAGGCGCTCGACCAGGCGCTCGGCGACCGCAAGGGGATCGTCCGCTACGGTCACGCCGTGGTCCCGATGGACGAGGCGCGCGCCGCGGTCGCGCTCGACATCTCCGGCCGCCCGTACGCGCTGATCGAGGGCTTCGACCGCCTGCCCGCGGGGCACATCAACGGCTTCGAGTACGAGGCGGCGGAAGAGTTCTTCCGCGCGCTGGCGTCCTCCGCCCGCCTGACCCTGCACGTCCACCTCCAGGCGGGAACGAACGCGCACCACATGATCGAGGCGTGCTTCAAGGCCCTGGCCCGCGCGCTGCGCATCGCGGTCAGCATCGATCCCGAGGAGACCGGCGTGCCGTCGACCAAGGGGACGCTGACGTGATCGCGATCGCCGACTACGGGATGGGCAACCGCCGCAGCGTCGAGAAGGCGCTGGCGCACGTGGGGGCCGAGAGCACGATCACCACCGACGTCAGCGACGCGTCCGCGATCATCCTGCCCGGCGTGGGTGCCTTCCCGGAGGCGATGCGCCACCTCGAGCGCAGCGGCCTGGGCGAGCAGCTCAAGGAACGGGCGCAGGCGGGGGTCCCGCTGCTCGGCATCTGCCTCGGCATGCAGCTGCTGTTCGAGTCCTCGACCGAGCACGAGGGCGCCGAGGGCCTCGGCATCCTGCCCGGCACGGTGACGCGCCTCGAGAGCCCGCGGCTCCCGCACATCGGCTGGAACCTCGTCACCTTCGAGCGCGACAGCGCGCTGACCGAGGGCCTGGGCGACGCCGCCGCCTTCTACCACGTGCACTCCTTCGCCTGCCGCCCCGCCGACGCCACGGACGTCGTCGGCACGAGCGAGTACGGCGAGCGCTTCGTCTCCGTCGTCGAGCGCGACAACGTCATGGCCAGCCAGTTCCACCCTGAGAAGTCGTCCCGCGACGGGCTGCGCATGCTGCGCAACTTCGCCCAGCTCGCGGCGGTCGCGGTCGCATGATCCTCTATCCCGCGATCGACATCATGAACGGCCAGGCGGTGCGCCTGGTCGAGGGCGTCTTCGAGGACGCCACCACGTATCACGCCGACCCGCTCGACGCTGCCCAGTCCTGGGTGGACGCGGGCGCGCGCTTCCTGCACGTCGTCGACCTCGACGGCGCCCGCTCCGGCGAGCCGAAGTCGCTCGACCACCTCAAGCGGATCGTCGCCGCGACCGGCATCCCGATCCAGTACGGGGGCGGCCTGCGGACCGTCGACGCCGTCCGTGACGCCCTGCGCGCCGGCGCCGAGCGCGCGATCGTCGGTACCGCCGCCTTCAAGGACATCGACTTCCTCGACGACATCATCGCCCAGTTCGGGCCGCGGATCGTCGTCGCCGTCGACACCAAGAACGGCATGATCGCCACCGAGGGCTGGACGCAGACGACCGAGCTGCCGGTGGTCGAGGCGATCAAGCGACTGACCGGCCGCGGCGTGCGCTCCTTCGTCTTCACCGACGTGTCGCGCGACGGCAAGCTCACCGGCCCTGACCTCGAGGCGGTCAAGCAGGTCGCACAGGCCGTCCGCGGGCGCTTCATCTACAGCGGCGGGATCGGCTCGCTCGAGCACCTGCGCGCGCTCGCCAGGCTGCGCCAGGTGAACATGGCGGGCGTGATCGCCGGCAAGTCGCTGTATGAGAAGAAGTTCACCGTGGCCGAGGGTCAGGCCGCGCTCGACGGGGCCTGAGCGTGCACTGATGCACTACAAGCGCGTCATCCCCTGCATGGATGTCGACAACGGGCGCGTCGTCAAGGGCACGCGTTTCATCGACATCCGCGACGCGGGGGACCCGGTCGAGCTCGCCGCCCACTACGACGCCCAGGGCGCGGATGAGCTGGTCTTCCTCGACATCACGGCGACCAGCGACAAGCGCGCCACGGTCGTCGAGCTGGCGCGCAGAGCCGCGGACGACGTGTTCGTGCCGTTCACGATCGGCGGCGGCGTCCGCGCCGTCGAGGACGCCCACGCGGTCCTGGATGCGGGCGCCGACAAGGTGTCGATCAACTCCGCGGCACTCGCTCGTCCCGAGCTGATCGACGAGCTCGCCAAGGTCTTCGGCGCCCAGTGCGTGGTGCTCGCGATCGACGCCAAGCGCCGCCCCGACGGCAGCTACGAGGCCTACGTGGCCGGCGGGCGCACACCCACGGGCCGGGACGCGATCCAATGGGCGCGGGAGGGCGTCGAGCGCGGCGCGGGCGAGATCCTGCTCACCAGCATGGACCGCGACGGCACCCAGGACGGCTACGAGCTGACGCTCACGCGGGCGATCTCCGAGGCCGTCGAGGTCCCGGTCATCGCCTCAGGCGGCGTCGGCAACCCGCAGCACCTGATCGAAGGGCTCCAGGCGGGCGCGGACGCGGTGCTCGCGGCCTCGATCTTCCACTACGGGACGCACACGATCCCCGAGGTGAAGGCCGCGATCAGTGCTTCCGGCTTTGCGATGAGGGCCTGAGCGCGTAGAGGCTCGAGAAGCCGGTCAGGAAGATCGTCCGCCCGTCGGAGATGACGGGATTGAACGCCCCGCGGCCCATCTTGAAGACGGTCTTGCCGGTGCGCCCGCCGAGGCCCGTCGTGTCCTTCTTGGCGTAGTTGGAGAAGTAGACGATGTCGCCGATGACGGTCGCGCCGCCTGAGATCTTGCCGCCGAAGTTGCGCGACCAGCGGACCTTCCCGGACCGCGCGTCGACGGCGTAGAACTTGCCGTCGTAGGAGCCGAAGTAGACCGTCGGCTTCATCCCCGGCAGTTGCGCGACGGCGGGGGAGGAGTACACGTAGGACCCGGTCCCCTTCGTCCACGCGAGCTTGCCGTTGTCGGACGCGAACGAGTACATCCGGCCGTCGGTGTTGCCGATGTACACGCGGCCGTAGGCGACCGCGGGGGTCGAGTAGAACTGGCCGCTGCGCAGGCCGAACTTCCCGCCCTTGGTGCCGGTCGTCCACACTTCGCCGCCGTCGGTCTGGCGCAGCGCGTACACGCGGCCCGAGTAGTCGCCGAAGAACAGCTTGCCGTTGGCGAGCGCGAGCCCGGACTTGACCGCGCCGCTGGCCTTGTACTTCCAGCGCACCGCGCCGTCGCCGGCGCGGATCGAGTACACGGTGCCGTTCTCGGAGCCGAGGTAGATGCGGTCGCCGTCGAACACCGGCGAGGACTCCGAGCGCGACGGCAGCAGGCGCTTCCAGAGCACCTTGCCGGTCTTGGCGTCGAGCGCGTAGACGGCCCCTGGCAGGTTCTTCCCGCGTGAGAGCAGCGGGACGAAGATGCGCCCGTTGCCGTAGGCGGGCGAGGCCGCGGCCAGCACGCCCAGCTTCTTCTTCCACACGGCCTTGCCCGTGCGCTTGTCGATCGCGTGCAGCGACCCGTTGTTCTTGAGCAGGAACAGCTTGCCCTCGGCCATCACCGGCGGGAACTCGAGCAGCACCGACCCCGGGTACGTCCAGACGCGCCAGAACGGCGGCCGCAGGAGCCTGGAGGCCGGCAGGAACTTGCGCCGGTCCTTGGAGTAGCCGTAGTTCGCCCAGACGAAGTTGCGCAGCGGATCGACCTGCTTGGAGCCCTCCTTGGGCTCCTCCGGGATCGCGTCGGGCACCTCGGTCGCGGTCGGTTCGGGATCGAACTCGACGTTGGGGTTCGAGGTGTCCTCCGGTGGGCGCGTGAGCGCGAACACGGCACCGCCGGCAACGAACAGCAGCAGCACCACAACGGCGCCCAGGAGCAATTTCTTCCTGGTCGTCATGAAGTCGAAGCAGGGTAGCCGGGGGGCTTAACGGAACATGTGGGTATGGACCCTCTCCGCGCGGCCCCAGGAGCCGACATCGTGCTCGCAGCGGTCGCGGGGGAGCCGGGCGTGCACGTGGTCGGCGGCGCCGTCCGCGACGCGCTGCGCGGCCAGGTGCCGCGCGAGCTCGACCTCGTCGTCGAGGGCGATGCCGTCAGCGTCGCGCGACACGCCGCCGAGCGCGTCGGCGGCACGTTGACCGTCCACGAGCGCTTCGGAACCGCGACGATCCGCACCGGCGACTTCGCGTTCGACATCGCGGGCGCCCGGCGGGAGACCTACGAGCGCCCGGGAGCGCTGCCCACCGTGGCGCTGGGCGCGACCATCGAGGAGGACCTCGCGCGCCGCGACTTCACCGTCAACGCGATGGCGGTCAGCCTGAGCACGGGCGACATCACGCAGTGGCCCGGCGCCCGCGACGACCTCGACGCCGGCGTCCTGCGCGTCCTCCACGACCGCTCGTTCATCGACGATCCGACGCGGATGCTGCGCCTCGTCCGCTACGCCGCGCGGCTCGAGTTCGCCGTCGCGGCGTCCACGGACGCCTTGATCGACCCCGCGCTCCTGGACACCGTGACCGGCGACCGCGCCGGCAACGAGTTGCGCCTGGCGCTCAAGGAGCCGTTCGCCGCCCTCGAGCTCCTCGATCGTTACGGGTTGGGCCGGGCGCTGCTCGGCGAGCACTTCGCAGTCAACTGGCTCGCCGAGCGCGCCGGGCCGGGGGTACTTGCCCTCGCGGCGTGCGCCACCGCGATACCCCGTGAGGAGCTCGCCGCCCGCCTCAACCACCTCGGTTTCGAGAGGCAGGACCGAGATGTAGTCGTGGCCGCGGCGGGCGGCTTCGAGCGCCTTCACGGTCACTTGGACGGTTCCGACGCCGAGGTGTGGCGCCTTTTGCGCCGCGAGCGCCCGGAGACCGTGCAGCTGCTGGCCGCGGGCGGCGACGAAGGCGCCCAGCGCTACCTGAACCGGATCCGCCACCGCAAGCTCTCGATCTCGGGCGACGACCTCGTCGCGCAGGGCCTGAAGGGTCCGCAGGTGGGGGAGGGCCTAGCGCGGGCGATGGAGGCCATGCTCGACGGCCGCGCGCCGGACAAGCAGAGCCAGCTGGCCGCGGCAATACCCTCTTGACCCGTGGAGTTCCGTTGGGAGAACGAGCAGCTGGTGGTGGACCTGCCGCATGCGCGGGCGGTGTTCTCGAGCCGCCACGGGGGTGTGTCGAGCGGGCCGTTCGACTCGCTCAACCTCGGTCTGCTGACCGATGACGCGCCCGAGAACGTCGCCGAGAACCGCCGCCGGCTGGGGGAGACGGTCGGCCATCCGTGGCCGCGCTTCTGTTACGGACGCCAGGTCCACGGCGCGACCGTCCGGCGCGCGACGGAGCCGCCGTCCGAGCAGCGGCCCTACACCCACGAGGACGGCCAGGCGACGGCGCTGAGCGACGCCGCCGCGATCGTCTTCGTCGCCGACTGCCTGCCGGTCCTGCTCGCCGCCGACGGGGCCGTGGCCGCGCTGCACTGCGGCTGGAAGCCGCTCGCGGCGAACATCGTCGACGAGGGCATCGCCGCGCTGCGCGAGGTGGGCGGGACCGGCCCGATCGTCGCCGCGCTCGGCCCGAGCGCGCGCGGCTGCTGTTACGAGGTGGGCGAGGAGGTCCACGAGCACTTCACCGCCTACGACGCGCGGCGCGGCCAGAACCTCGACATCGCGGCGGTCGCCAGACAGCAACTCGAGGCCCACGGCATCGAGGTGCTCGACGTGGAGTTGTGCACGATCTGCGACGAGCGCTTCTTCAGCCATCGCCGCGACAAGGGCGTCACCGGCCGCCAGGCGGGGGTCATATGCCGCGCCTGATCACCGGGCTCGACGCCGCGACGATCGCCCGCAACCTCGAGCGGGTGCGCGAGACCATCGCCGACGCCGGCCGCGACCCCGCGACCGTGGACATCCTCGCCGCGGTCAAGTACGTCCCGATCGACGAGATCGGCACGCTGCGCGAGGCCGGCCTCACCCTGCTGGGCGAGAACCGCGCCCAGGAGCTCGAGGACAAGGCGACGCTTCACCCCGACTTCCGCTGGCACTTCATCGGCCAGCTGCAGTCGCGCAAGGTCAAGCAGATCCTCCCGTACGTCGAGCTGATCCACTCGGTGGCGTCCGAGTCCGCGCTGCGTCAGCTCGAGGTCCACGGCACGCCCGAGACCGAGATCCTTCTCGAGGTCAATGTCGCGGGGGAGGAGGGCAAGGCCGGCATCGCGCCCGCCGCCCTCGAGCACTACCTGGAGCTCTCTCCCGCCAAGGTCGTCGGCCTGATGACGATGCCCCCGTTTGCGGAGGATCCGGAGGCGAGCCGCCCGCACTTCGCCCGCCTGGCCGAGCTCGCCGCCGCTCACGGGCTCCGGCACCTGAGCATGGGAACCTCGCAGGACTACGCCGTCGCTGCAGCCGAAGGTGCAACGATTGTGCGGATCGGCACGTCCCTCTATACGTAGAGTGTGAGCAGGGAAAGTTCTCCCTGTCCCGAACGATTCACCCGACTATGGCCTTGGGCAATTCCCTTAGAAGAGTCGCTGTGTACTTCGGTCTGGCTGAAGACCGCGAGTACTACGACGACGATGAACCGGAGGTTCGCGAGCAGCGCGCGCCCCAGCCTCGCTACGAGGAGGAGGAGCGCCCGAACGTGCGCCGCCTGCAGTCCTCGCGGCGCCGGCGCGACGAGATCGACGACATCTTCGGCGACGACTCGACGTCCGAGCGCCGCACGACGCAGTTGCGACCGGTGCCGACCCGGAACGGTCGTGGGGAGGTTCGCGTGCACCTCGTGGTTCCGAAGTCGTTCAACGACGCCCAGGACGTCGCGGACAAGTTCAAGGACTCGATCCCGGTCATCATCAACCTGCAGAGCTCGGACCCCGATCTCTCCAAGCGCCTGATCGACTTCGCCTCGGGCTTGACGTACGCGCTCGACGGCGGAATGCAGCGCATCGCCGACAAGGTCTTCCTGCTCACGCCGCGCAACGTCGAGGTCTCCGCGGAGGAGCGCGCGGCGTTGATTGAGAAAGGCTTTTTCAACCAGTCGTAGACTGGCGGGCGCTTATGGAGGCCCGCCAACAGATCGCCGACTTTCTCAGCGCCCTCTTCGGCGTCTACACGCTGATCATCTTCGCCGCGATCATCGTGTCGTGGGTGTTCTCGTTCGGCGTGCGCGTCCCGTACTCGCGCCCGCTCAACGCCGTGCTCGATTTCCTGCGCGACGTCACGAACCCGTACCTGCGCCTGTTCCGCCGCCTGGGGCTGCAATTCGGCCCGATCGACCTCAGCCCGATCGTCGCGATCCTGGTGCTGCAGATCGGCGGGCGGATCATCGTGAACCTGATCGCGCCGTGACCGCATCGAAAACGGTGGCGCTGACCGCGCTGGTCGCGGCGGGGGTCGTCGTCGCCGATCAGATCTCCAAGGCGGTCGTGCGCGCCGAGATCTCGCGGTTCGAGGAGCACGAGCTGTTCCTCGGCATCAAGTTGATCAACACCCGCAACACCGGGGTCGCGTTCAGCATGTTCTCCGGCGGCGGCCCGCTCGTGGTGATCATCGCCCTGATCGCGCTCGGCGCGCTGCTGGCGTTCTTCTTCACCCACATGCACCGCCGCCTGGTCTGGCTCCCGACGGGCCTGCTGCTCGGCGGCGCCGCGGGCAACCTGATCGACCGCATCCGGGTCGGCGCGGTCACCGACTTCATCAAGTTCCCGCACTGGCCCGCGTTCAACGTCGCCGACATCTGCGTCACCTTTGGAGTCTTGTCGCTGATCTACGTGCTCGAGAAGACGAAATGAGGGTCCCCGCGGAGGCCGCGGGCGAGCGACTCGACGTCTTCCTCGCCGGCGTCGTGGGCACGCGCAGCCGTGCGCAGAAGCTGATCGACGCCGGCCTGGTGCGCGTCGACGGCACCCCCAAGGCCAAGCGCCACCTGCTCGAGGGGGGCGAGGATGTCACGTACACCGAGCCGGAGGCCGCCCCGCGCCCCGAGGTCCCGCCCGCGACCTTCCGGATCGCCTACGAGGACCCGCACCTGTTCGTCGTCGACAAGCCGGCGGGCGTCGTCGTCCATCCGGCCCGCGGCCACGAGCAGGGGACGCTGGTCCAGGCCCTGGCCGGCCGCGTCGCCGGCGGGCCTGACCCGGAGCGCCCCGGCGTCGTGCACAGGCTCGACCGCGACACCTCCGGCCTGCTGCTGCTCGCCCGCGACGAGGCGACCCACGCCGCGCTGCAGGCCGCGCTGCGCGAGCGGGAGATCACCCGCGAGTACCTCGCGCTGGTCGAAGGGCGCCCGCCCGCGCGCCGCGGGACGATCGACGCGCCGCTCGGCCGCGACCGCCGCGTCCGGACTCGAATCTCGACCGACACCGACGACCCGCATCACGCGGTCACCCACTTCGAGACCGAGCAGGCGCTGCCGGAGGACACGCTCCTGCGGGTGCGCCTGGAGACCGGCCGCACGCACCAGATCCGCGCCCACCTGCTCGCGATCGGCCACCCCGTGGCCGGCGACCCCGAGTACGGCGGCGCGGGCCGCCACGGCCTGGCCCGCCAGTTCCTGCACGCCACGCGGCTCGCGTTCACCCACCCGGCCACCGGCGAGCCGCTGGAGCTGGAGGCGCCACTGCCGGAGGACCTGGTCAGGGCCCTCCGGCAGGCATCAGGGGAACGAGTCGGCCGAACGGTGTAGGGGAACCTCGACCGACCCGTCGAGGACGCCAACGCTGGCCCGCGCAAAACCTTGCTCTAAACTTTTCCAAGTCCAGTAATCGACCCCGGGGAACCCAACCTCCGAGGCGCGCGGTTCCTGCCTGGCGTACAGACGCGCCGGGTCCGCAGCGGCTCATGCCCGGGATGCAATCTCATACGACAAGGAGTACTCCCCGATGGCCGAGATCGGTCTCAAGGAGCTGCTGGAAGCCGGCGTTCATTTCGGCCACCAGACGCGACGTTGGAACCCCAAGATGCGCCGTTTCATCCACGGCGAGAGCAATGGGATCTACATCATCGACCTGCTGAAGACGCAGGCCCTGCTCGAGCAGGCCCAGCGCTTCGCGACCGAGATCGCCCACCGCGGCGGCACGGTGCTGTTCGTCGGCACCAAGAAGCAGGCGCGCGATGGCGTGAAGGAGATCGCCACCGCCGCCGGCCAGCCCTACGTCAACCACCGTTGGCTCGGCGGCCTGCTGACGAACTACCAGACGATGTCCGCGCGCATCAAGCGCCTGCACGACCTCGAGCGCTACGCCTCCGAGGGCCAGCTGTCGCTGCTGCCGACGCGTGAGCGCCTGGCGGCCGAGGCCGACCTCGAGAAGCTGCAGGCCAACCTGGGCGGCGTCAAGAACATGACCCGCGTCCCCGACGCGATGTTCGTCATCGACCTCAAGACCGAGGCGATCGCCGTGCGCGAGGCCCAGCGCCTGCGCATCCCGATCATCGGCCTGGTCGACACGAACGCCGACCCGGACGGCATCGACTACGTGATCCCGGGCAACGACGACGCGATCCGCGCCTGCAACATCATCGCCCAGGCGATCGGTGACGTGGTCCAGCAGGGCCGCTCGCGCTTCCGCCAGGAAGAGGAGCAGGCCCGCGCCGAGGCCGCCGCGCAGCAGCAGCGCGAGCAGGAGGAGCGCGCCCGCCGCGAGGCCGAGGAGCAGGCCGCCGCCGAGGCCGCCAAGCGCGCCGAGGCCGAGGCCGCCCTGACCCAGGCCGGCGAGGCCGCGCCGGCCGAGGCGCCCGCCGCTCCGGCCGAGGCGGCCGCAGCTCCGGCCGAGGCGCCCGCCGCTCCGGCCGAGGCGGCCGCAGCCCCGGCCGAGGCGCCCGCCGCCCCGGCTGAGGCGCCCGCCGCTCCGGCTGAGGCGCCCGCCGCCGCCGCTGAGGCGCCCGCCGCTCCGGCTGAGGCGCCCGCGCCCGCCGCCGAGCCCGAGGCGCCGGCGCCCGCCGCCGAAGCGCCCGCGGCCGAGGCCACCCCTGAGCCTGCCGCCGCCACCGAAGAGACCACGACCGAGAACAAGGACTGAGACGAAGTGACCGCTCCCACCATTTCCGCCAAGCAGGTCGGTGAGCTCCGCAAGCTGACCGGCGCCGCGATGATGGACTGCAAGAAGGCGCTGACCGAGACCGACGGCGACATCGACAAGGCGGTCGAGCTGCTGCGCGTCCGCCTGGGCGACAAGGCGCTGAAGGTCGGCGGCCGTGAGGCCACCGAGGGCACCGTCGCCTCGTACATCCACTCCAACGGCAAGGTCGGCGTGCTCGTCGAGGTCGACTGCAACACCGACTTCGTCGCGCGCAACGAGGACTTCCAGGCCTTCGCCCGCGAGATCGCGCTGCACATCGCCGCCTCGCCGGCGACGCTCTACGTCTCCGAGGACGAGATCCCGCAGGAGGCCAAGGACGCCGAGCTGCGCGTCTTCGAGCAGCAGGCCGCGGACAAGCCCGAGAACATCCGCCCGAAGATCGCCGAGGGCAAGCTGAAGGCGTGGATGAAGGACGTCGTCCTGCTCAACCAGGTCCACGTCAACACGGACAAGTACGAGGGCAAGACGATCGAGGAGCTGCGCACGACCCTCTCCGGCACCACCGGCGAGAACGTCGTGATCCGCCGCTTCTCCCGCTTCGCGGTGGGCTCTTGACCGACGCAGAACCCGTTTTCAAACGGGTTTTGATCAAGCTCTCCGGCGAGGCCCTGATGGGCCCGCTGGAGTACGGCACGGACCCGGCCACGGTCGGGTCCATCGCCGATCAGCTCAAGGCTGTGCACGATCGCGGTGTCGAGATCGCGGTCGTGCTCGGCGCGGGCAACATCTACCGCGGCCTCGCGGCCGCGGCCGAGGGCATGGACCGCGCGACCGCCGACTACATGGGCATGCTCGCGATCGTGCTCAACGCGCTGACGCTGCAGGACGCGCTGGAGAAGCGCGGCGTGCACACCCGCGTGCAGTCGGCGATCACGATCTCCGAGGTCGCGGAGCCCTACATCCGCCGGCGCGCGATGCGCCACCTCGAGAAGAAGCGCATCGTGATCTTCGCCGCCGGGACGGGGAACCCGTTCTTCACCTCCGACACCGCGGCGGCGCTGCGGGCGATGGAGATGAACGCCGAGGTCCTGCTGATGGCCAAGAACGGCGTCGAGGGCATCTACTCGGCCGACCCGCGCACGGATCCGAACGCCGAGTTCATCCCGGAGATCACCGCGCGCGAGGCGCTGCAGCGCGACCTGAAGGTGATGGACTCCAACGCGCTGGCCCTGTGCATGGACAACCATCTGCCCATCCACGTCTTCAACATGGCTGACGACTCCAACATCAACCGGATAATCTCCGGCGACCGTGTGGGAACGTTGGTGACGACATGATCGATGACCTGCTCCAGGACGCGCGCGAGCACATGGACAAGTCCGTGGAGGCGACGCGCACCAAGTTCGGCTCCGTCCGCGCCGGCCGCGCCAGCCCGTCGCTGCTGGACCGCATCTCGGTCGAGTACTACGGCACGATGACGCCGCTGCGGCAGATGGCGACGATCAACGCGCCCGAGCCGCGGCTGCTGACGGTGCAACCGTATGACAAGAGCTCGATCAAGGCGATCGAGCGGTCGATCATGGAGTCCGATCTCGGTCTGACGCCGAACAACGACGGCCTGATCATCCGCCTGCAGATCCCCGAGCTGACCGAGGAGCGCCGCAAGCAGCTCGTGAAGGTCGTGCGTGGGCTCTCCGAGGAGGGCAAGGTCGCGCTGCGCAGCATCCGCCGCGACGTCATGCACGACCTCAAAGAGCTCAAGGACGCAGGCGAGGCCGGCGCCGACGACGAGCACCGCGCCGAAGAGGCCCTCCAGAAGCTCACCGATGAAAAGGTGAAGGAGCTCGACGCCCTTCTGAAGGGCAAGGAAGCCGAGATCCTCGAGGTGTGAGCGCTACCTACGTCGCCATCATCATGGATGGCAACGGGCGGTGGGCCCTTCAGCACGGCGTGCCGGTCGCGGAGGGCCATAAGGCGGGCGCCGACACGGTCAAGGCGCGCTTGCGCGATGCCGTCGACCTCGGCGTCCGCGAGCTGACGATCTACTCGTTCTCGACGGAGAACTGGTCGCGGCCGCAGGACGAGGTCGACGCGCTGATGGCGCTCTTCAGCGCGCGGATCATCGACGAGACGCCCGAGCTGCACGAGGAGGGCGTCAAGATGCGCTTCCTCGGCCGCCGCGAGGGCGTGCTCCCCGAGCTGATCTCGCAGATGGAGTGGGCGGAGGCCAAGACCGCGGACAACACGCGGATCACGCTCTACGTCGCGTTCAACTACGGCGGGCGCTCGGAGATCCTCGACGCGGCCGCGAAGTACTCGGGCGGCGGCGAGGAGGAGTTCCGCAAGTTGCTCTACGCGCCCGAGATGCACGACCCCGACCTCTTGATCCGCACGAGCGGCGAGCAGCGGATCTCCAACTACCTGCTGTGGCAGGCCGCCTACAGCGAGCTGCACTTCACCGACGTGCTCTGGCCGGACTTCTCGCGCACGGACTTCGAAGAGGCGCTGGCGAGCTACGAGGCGCGCGTGCGTCGCTTCGGGGGTCGATAGTGGGCGCGGCACGACGGTCACGCGAGCCGAGGGCCCGTGGCACGTCGGACCTCCTCGCGCGCGTGGTCGTGGCCGTCCCGGCCGCGGTCTTCGCGGCGCTGATCATCTGGCAGGGCGGCTGGATCTTCGCCGCCGGCATCGCGATCCTGGCCGTGATCTGCGTGCACGAGCTGTCGGTGATGTTCGAGCGCGCGCGCCCCGTCCGCCTGGCGGCGATGATCTCGGTGCTCGGGCTGACCGCCGCGGGCACGATCGGCGACGAGGCGACCGTGTTGATGGTCTTCATGGCCGCGCTGCCGTTGACGTTCTTCCTGGCGGTCGCGATGCCCCAGCGCGAGCGGATCTCGGCGTCGATCTCGGTGACGATCCTGATGGTCATGTGGATCGGGCTGGGCGTCGCGCACGCCGCGCTGCTGCGCGGGCTCGACCACGGCGGCTCGCTCGTCCTGATGGTCCTGCTCGGCACGTTCTTCGGCGACACGTTCGCGTACTTCGGCGGGCGCCTGCTCGGCCGCCACAAGATGTCGCCCACGATCTCCCCGAACAAGACGTGGGAGGGCCTCGCGTGCGGGATCGTCCTCGGCACGCTGGTCGTCTGGTACACGGCGCAGACCTACTCGGACGAGCACTGGATCTCCGGCGTCGACGGCCTGCTGCTGGGGCTCGCGGTCGTGATCGCCGCGCCCATCGGCGACCTCTTCGAGTCGCTGATCAAGCGCGACATGGGCGTGAAGGACACGGGCACGCTGTTCGGTGCACATGGAGGCGCCCTTGACCGCGTGGACGCCGCGTTGTTCGCTTTGGTGGCCGGCTACTACGTGTGGCTCGCCGTGGGATGAACGAGGAGGACAAGCACAACCGGCAGATGACGGAGCTGCTGAACGAGCTCCGCATCGCGCTGCCGGGCGTGCAGATCCTGTTCGGCTTCCTGCTGACCGTCCCGTTCGCCTCGGGCTTCAAGACCGTCACGTCCACCCAGCGCGGGCTGCTCTACGCGACGCTCGTGGCGACCACCGCCTCGACGATCTGCCTGATCGCCCCGAGCGCGACGCACCGCCTGCGGTTCGGCAAGGGCGACCGCCGCTACATCATCATCTCCGCGAATCGCTACCTGATCGCCGGCCTGGTCTGGCTCGGCGTGGCGATGGTCCTCGGCATCACGCTGATCACCGACGTGCTCTACAACGGCCCGGCGGTCTTCGTCCTCCCGACGCTGATCGCGCTGGCGATCGCGTTCTTCTGGTTCATCCGGCCGCTCAAGCGCGACGAGTCATCCGGTCCGTAGAGCGCGGTTGAGCAGGCCCAGTCGCAACCGGCCGAGGAGCGCGAACGCCGTCGCCTCGGGGTGGAGGTCCCCGCGGATCGTGCCGTCCACGATGCCCTGGCGCACATAGTCCGCAAGCGTCGCCTTCAACCGCGCGTCGCGGGCAGCGAACGCTTCCTGTAGGTCGGGCTCGCCGGCCTGCGCCGCCGCCCACAGCGTCGCGAACGCCCGCGTCCGCTCGCTGCGTTCTGCCGCCTCGCGCAGGTAGGCGTCGGCGAAGTCCCGCAGTTGCTCGCGCCCGGATTTGTCCGAGATCGGCACCTGGAACCCGTCCTGGAGGTCAAGGGTCAGCGCGTCCAGCAACGCCGCGCGGTTGGCGAACCGCGTGGTGACGACCCCGCGCTGGTAGCCGGCGGCGGCGCTGACCGTCGCCGGCGTGACCGCCCGCACGCCACGCTGGGCGACGAGCGCCGCCGCGGCGTCGAGCACCGTCCGCATCGTGGCGGCGGGCCGTCGACCGGTGATGATGCTGCCGCGGCCGAGCGCGGCCGCGGTGGTCGGGCTGCGCAGGGCGGCGTGCCGCGAGATCTCGAGAGAGCCGGTCATACCGGCAGTGTAGACACTTGCTTGTCAACCAACAAGTATCTACGAACCTAAAGGGGTCAGGCCCCTTTAGGTTGCGAAGGTGCGCCGGTAGGCCGTCGGTGTGGTGCGGACGGTGCGGTGGAAGTGCTTGCGCAGGTTCGCGGCAGTCCCGAACCCGCAGCGGTGGGCGATCTCGTCGATCGACGCGTCGGAGGACTCGAGCGCGGAGCGGGCGGCGTCGACGCGCTGGGCGAGCAGCCAACGCAGGACGGGCGTGCCGGTCTCGGCGCTGAAGCGGCGGGCGAAGGTGCGCTCGGAGACGTGGGCGTGGGCGGCGAGGGTGCGGACCGTGAGCGGCTCGTGCAGGCGCTCGAGCGCCCAGGCGCGGGTGGCGGCGAGCGAGCCGCCTGCGCTCTCCGGCACCGGCCGGTCGACGTACTGGGCCTGGCCGCCCTCGCGGTGCGGCGGGACGACGATCCGGCGCGCGATCGTGTTGGCCAGCGCCGCGCCGTGGTCGCGGCGCAGGATGTGCAGGCAGAGGTCCAGGCCGGCGGCGACGCCCGCGCTGGTCAGCACCTGGCCCTCGTCGATGTAGAGGACGCCGGGCTCCACGTCCACCCGCGGGTGGCGGGCGGCGAGATCGGCCGCGTCGCGCCAGTGGGTGGTCGCGCGGCGGCCGTCGAGCACGCCCGCGGCGGCCAGCGCGAACGCGCCGGTGCAGATCGAGACGAGGCGGGCGCCGCGTGCGTGGGCGGCGCGCAGCGCGCCGAGGACCGGTTCGGGCGGCACGCGCAGGTGCGGCTCGAAGCCGGGGACCAGGATGGTGTCGGCGGTCGCCAGCGCCTCCGGTCCGGCCTGGGCGACGACCTCGAAGCCGGCGCTCGTCCGGACGGGCCCGGCCGCCTCGCCGCACACGACGAACGCGTACGGCGTCGCCTCGTAGGTGCCGAACACCTGCGCCGGGATCGCGATGTCGAGTGGGACCACCTTGTCCAGCGCGAGGACGACCATGCGATGCATTGGCTGGATCGTAACGAACAATGGCATTCCTGCCACTCGTGGGATCGGCCGCGCGGCGGGACGATGCTCGGCATGACCATCGAGATCCTGCTGTTCGACGGGTTCGACGACCTGGACGCGTTCGGGCCGTTCGAGGTGCTGAGCGAGGCGGGCCTGGACACCCGCTTCGTCACGATCGAGCCGAAGTCGTCGGTCCGGTCCGCCCACGGCGCGACCGTCGTCCCCGACGGCGTCCTCGGCGATCCCGACCTGGTGCTCGTCCCGGGCGGGGGCTGGCACGACCGCACCGGTCCCGGCGCGTGGGCCGAGGCGCGGCGCGGCGTGATCACCAAGGCGCTCGCCGACCGCCATGCCGCCGGCCGCCGGATCGGCAGCGTCTGCACCGGCGCGATGCTGCTCGCCGAGGCCGGGATCCTGCGCGGGCGCCCGGCGATCACCCACCACACCGCGATCGAGCACCTCCGCGAGTTCAGCGTCGACGTCCGCGAGGGCGAGCGGGTGGTCGACGACGGCGACGTCATCACCGCCGCGGGCGTCACGTCGGGGATCGACCTCGCCCTGTACCTGATCGAGGCCGAGCTCGGCGCCGCGGCCGCCGCGGCGGGCGCCCGCGAGATCGAGTGGGATCGCACCCCGGTGTGATCCATGACCGCGGCGGCTGCGCAGCGTGCCCATGACCTCACCCCAGGACGTGCTCGCGGCCGCGCATGCCAGCTGGAACGCCGGCGATCTCGACGGCTACCTGACGATGTACGACGACCGGAGCCAGCTCTACGGCTACACCCCGGAGCCGATGGGCAAGGACGAGGTGCGCGCCTTCTACGAGATGATCGTCGCCGCGTTCGGCCTCCCGCCGCTGCGCTTCGACGAGGTGCTGTGGTCGGGCGACACGGCCACCATCCGCTTCACGATGGGCGGCCGGCACGTCGGCGAGTTCATGGGCGTGCCGCCGACCGGGACGGAGATCGTGCTCCCCGGGATCACGATCCTGCGCTTCGAGGGCGAGAAGGTCGTCGAACGCTGGTCGCAGGCCGACATGCTCGGCCTGCTCGTCCAGCTCGGCGCCGTCCCGGCCCCCGCCTAGATCAGCGCCGCGAGCGCGTCGGGGCGGTCGATCGAGACGAACGAGTAGGAGTCCTCGATCTCCACGAAGCGGGCATCGGCGAACTGGGCCGCGAGTCGGCGGCCCAATTCGACCGGGAAGCAGCGGTCGTCCGACGGCCAGCAGAAGATCGCCTCGCCTTCGAAGGCGCGCAGCTTGGGCGCGGCGTCGAGCAGCAGCCCGGGGGTGCACCCGCGCAGGAACTGCGAGCCGTCGCGGACGATCTCGAAGTCGCTCAGGGCGGGCGCCGTCCAGCCCGCGACGGTCTCGTTGCTCGCTCGCTTGGTCAGCCAGCCGAAGCCGATCGGCAGCCGCCAGGCGTTCGGGACCCGCAGCGGCGAGAGGAACGCGGCGAGCAGATGCGGTGAGCGGCCGAGCGTGAAGAGCGGCTTGAACAGGGCGGGCGGGAAGACCTCGAGCGCGTCGCAGGGCGTGAACACCACGCGCGCGATCCCCTCAGGACGACGCGTGAGCAGCAGTTGCAGGATCGCGCCGCCGGTGTCGTTGGCCACCACGGTCAGGTCGGTCAAGCCCTCGGCGGCGATCAGGTCCGCGACCATGTCGGCGACGCTTGAGGGGGAGAGCGCGGCGCGGTTCTCCACCGGCTCCAGATGCGAGCCGAGCGGCAGCGTCGGCGCGAGGCAGCGGCGCCCCGGCAGCAGGTCGATGACCGGATCCCACAGCGTGCGGTCGACGAGCGCACCGTGCAGGAACAGCACCGGCGGGCCGTTGCCGCCCGAGTCGAACAGCTCCATCCGCGAACCTTATCCAGCCCAAATCCACCCGCTGCCACAATGGGCCTCCGTGAAGCGGGTACTCATCCTGGGCTCGACGGGGTCCATCGGCACCCAGGCGCTCGACGTCATCTCCCGCGCCAAGGGCGCCTTCGAGGTCGTCGGCCTGTCCGCCGGGCGCGACCATCAGCAGCTGATCAAGCAGGCGCTCGAGCACGGCGTGGCCAAGATCGCCGTCTCGGATCCCGACGCCGCGGCGCTGGCCGCCGAGCAGTGGACGCGCGGCGACGTCCTGCGCGGCCCCGAAGGGCTGATCGCGCTCGTCGCCGAGTCCGGCGCCGATCTGGTGCTCAACTCGATCGTCGGCTCGGCCGGGCTCGGCCCGACGATCGTCGCGCTGACCGAGGGCATCGACGTCGCGCTGGCCAACAAGGAGTCGCTCGTCGTCGGCGGTGAGCTCGTGACCGCGCTGGCCGAGGCCACCGGCGCCCGGCTGATCCCGATCGACTCCGAGCACACCGCGATCCACCACCTCCTCTCGGGCGAGCCGCCCGGTGTGGTCGAGAAGCTGATCATCACCGCCTCCGGCGGCCCGTTCCGCGGCCGCAAGGACCTCGAGGACGTGACCGTCGAGCAGGCGCTCAACCACCCCACGTGGCGGATGGGCGGCAAGATCACGATCGACTCGGCGACGCTGATGAACAAGGGCCTGGAGCTGATGGAGGCGCACCACCTCTTCGGCACGCCCTACGACCGCATCGACGTCGTCGTGCACCCGCAGTCGATCATCCACGCGCTCGTCCAGCTCTGCGACGGCTCGACCAAGGCCCACATGGGCTACCCGGACATGCGGGTCGCGATCGGCTACGCGCTGCACCACCCGGACCGCGCCGACCTGCCGATCGAGAACCTCGACCTGGTCAAGCTCGGCCGGCTGGACTTCGAGGCGCCCGACCTGGAGGCGTTCCCGTGCCTGCGCCTGGCCCGCGAGGCCGCCGTCGCCGGCGGCACCGCGCCGTGCGCGCTCAACGCCGCCAACGAGATCGCCGTCCACGCCTTCCTCAACGGCCGCCTCGGGTTCACCGGCATCCCGCGCGTCATCGAGAGCGTGTTGGACCAGTTGGGCAGCCACCGCGTGCATGACTTCGAGGCGCTGTACGTGACCGACTCCGAGGCCCGCGAGCTGGCCAACGAGCTGATCGAGAGCGGCGTGCCGGCGTGAGCTGGGTCCTGGCGTTCCTCGGCTTCGCGATGCTCGTGATCCTGCACGAGGCCGGCCACTTCTTCGCCGCCAAGGCCGTCGGGATGCGGGTGGAGCGCTTCGCGTTGTTCTTCCCGCCGCTGATGTACAAGATCCGCCGCGGTGAGACCGAGTACGGCATCGGGGCGATCCCGCTCGGCGGCTACGTGAAGATCACGGGCATGAACCCGGCGGAGGAGATCCCGCCGGAGCACGCCCACCGCGCCTACTACCGCCAGCCGGTGTGGAAGCGGATCGTCGTGATCGCCGCCGGCCCCGCGGTCAACATCGTGCTGGCCTTCGTGATCCTCGCGGGTGTCTTCATCTCCCAGGGGACGGTCAGCCCGCCGCCGGTCGTCGGCAAGATCGAGGCCAACACGCCCGCCGCGACCGCGCTCAAGCAGGGCGACGTGCTGCTCGCGGTCGACGGCAAGCCGCTGTCGGGCAACTACACCGAGCAGCTCGACCAGATCCAGAAGGCGGTCGGCGCCCACAAAGGGACAGCGGTCGCCATCAAGGTCCGCCGCGACGGCACCGAGCAGGTCGTGACCGGCAAGACGTTCTTCGACAAGGCCAACGACCGCTACCGCTTCGGGTTCGCCTACGACCAGGACGCGAGCGTCCAGCCGGCCGGCCCGCTGCGGGCGAGCGGCCTGGCGCTGGAGGAGATGTGGACGGTGACGAGCGCGACCGTCAGCCACATCGCGCAGATCTTCGTGCCCGAGAAGCGCAAGGAGCTCGGCAGCGTCGTCGGCGGCTATGAGCAGACCCGCCAGGCGTTCACCATCAGCACCAGCACCGCGCTCGTGATCCTCGCGTTCATCAGCCTGTCGCTCGGCATCATCAACCTGTTCCCGTTCCTGCCGCTCGACGGCGGGCACATCTTCTGGGCGCTGGCGGAGAAGGTCCGCGGCCGCGCGATCCCGTTCAGCATCATGGAGCGCGCCGGGTTCATCGGGTTCGCACTCGTCATCGCGCTGTTCCTGGTCGGGCTCACCAACGACCTCGACCGGCTGGCCAACGGGGGCTTCAGACTCCGGTAGCTTCCCCCTATGGGGGAGACACGACGCGCGGTCGGCGCCGCGACGATCGCCGAGGCGTTCCGCCTCACCGCCGAAGACCACCCGGACAAGATCGCCGTCCGGACGCTGCACGACGAGGTTTCCTACACCTGGGCGCAGCTGCGTGAGAAGGTCGACGCGCTGGCCGGCGGCCTCCACCGCCTGGGGGTACGCCGCGGGGACACCGTCGCGCTGATGATCTCCAACCGCCCCGAGTTCATGGTCGCCGACCTGGCGGCGATGACGCTCGGCGCGACCCCGTTCTCGATCTACCTGACCTCGGCGCCGGACCAGGTCGCGTACGTGCTGCGAGACGCCGCGGCCAAGGTCGCGATCGTCGAGGAGCCGTTCAAGCCGCTGGTCGCCGGTCTCGCCGAGCACGTCCTCACGATCGACGACCTGCCCGAGGACCCGGACTTCGACGCCGAGCCGCACTGGCGCGCCGTCGAGCCCGACGACATCCTGACGCTGATCTACACCAGTGGCACCACGGGGCCGCCGAAGGGCGTGCAGATCGCCCATCGCAACCAGATGGCCGCGGTCGACGCCGTCGAGCGGCGGGTCGGGTTCCCCGACGACTCGCGCGTGATCAGCTGGCTCCCGAGCGCCCACGTCGCCGAGCGCACCGCCCACCACTACCTCCCGATCGTCTACGCGATGACGATCACGACCTGCCCGGACCCGCGCCAGATCGGCACCTACCTGCCGGCGGTCAAACCGACGTGGTTCTTCGCGGTCCCGCGCGTATGGGAGAAGCTCAAGGCCGGGGTGGAGGCCAAGCTGGGCGGCGACGAGCAGGCGATGCAGCTGATCGCGGCCGGCGCGCAGGCGGTCGAGCTCCTCCAAACGGGGGAGTCCGTCCCTCCCGAGTTGCAGGCCGTTCTCGACGTCGCCGAGCCGAAGCTGTTCGCCCCGTTGCGCGCGGCGATCGGGCTCGACGAGGCGAAGCTGGTCAACGTCGGCGCGGCACCCACGCCGCGCGAGGTGCTCGTGTTCTTCCACGCGATCGGGATCCCGCTCGCCGAGATCTGGGGGATGAGCGAGACCTGCGGCGCCGGGGCGTCCAATCCGGGCGAGCGGATCAAGATCGGCACGGTCGGTCTGCCGTCGCCCGGGGTCGAGCTCAAGCTCGCCTCCGACGGGGAGCTGCTGGCCCGTTCGAAGGTCGTCATGGTCGGCTACCGGAACCTGCCGGAGCGCACCGCCGAGGCGCTCGACGACGATGGCTGGCTGCACACCGGCGACGTCGCGACGATCGACGAAGACGGTTACGTGACGCTGATCGACCGGAAAAAGGAGCTGATCATCAACGCGGCCGGCAAGAACATGTCGCCGGCCAACATCGAGGCGACGCTCAAGGGTGCCTCGCCACTGATCGGCCAGGCGTGCGTGATCGGTGACGGCCGCCGCTACAACACCGCGCTGCTGGTGCTCGACCCCGACGTCGCGCCCGCCTGGGCGGCGCGTCACGGCATCGACTCAGACCTCGCGTCACTCGCGCGTGACGAGCGGGTGATCGCCGCCGTGCAGGAGGGCGTCGACGCGGCCAACCGGACGCTCTCGAGGCCTGAGGCGATCAAGCGCTTCACGCTGATCGAGGGCGACTGGCTGCCGGGCGGGGACGAGTTGACGCCCACGATGAAGCTCAAACGACGACCCGTCGAAGCCAAGTACGCGGACGCCATCGAGAGGATGTACGAGGTACCGGTTCGGTCGATCGGCTGACAGAAGTATCTAAAGACTTGGCGAAGAGACCCGATCCATGGAGCAATCGTCCTCCCGTCCATGGAAGAGAGTTACATGCCCCACTTCGGGTCTTTGCGCGGCAAGATGCTTGCGCTGATCCTCACGCCGGTTGCCGTTGCCATCATCCTGCTGACGCTGTTCGCGATCTCCCGCGCGTCCAATGATCAGAAGAAGTCGGCCTTCGCCGAGCTCCAGCAACGCACCCAGGTCGAGTCGCTGAAGGTCGACCAGACGGTCGGCGGCGCGCTCGCCACCGCCAACGCCGCGGCCGCCGTGATCGCCGGTTCTGACACGCGCACCTCCGCGCTCGGCGGCATGACCAACCTGCTGACGGCCAACAGCAAGAACATCATGGCCGTCTACTCCGGCATCGCCCCCGGTGGCTTCGACAAGCCCGCGAAGGGCACGCCGGGCGCCGACAAGGCCGGCAACTTCGAGCCGAGCATCACGCTCTCCGAGAAGGGCGTCGTGGCCTCGGGCTCCGAGGATGGCGCCAAGGGCGCCGCCGCGTACGTCGCCAAGCCCGTCCCGGGCGTCCAGGAGCCCGCCGCCTACCAGGGCACGATGTACGTCACCTACCAGGCGAACATCACCAAGAACGGCAAGGTCATCGGCTATGCCGGTACGGCCAACACGCTCGCGGGCGTCGACAAGACGATCTCCGCCACCAAGCTGCTCAAGAGCGGCTACGCGTTCGCCGTGTCGGGCAAGGGCGTCTTCGTGGCCAGCCCCGACAAGAAGAACAACGGCAAGCTCAGCCTCGCCACGCTGGCCGAGCAGAAGAACAACCCTGAGCTCAAGCAGGTCGCCGACTCGATCGCCGCCGGCAAGGACGGCCAGATCGAGACCAAGGACCCGTTCACGGGCAAGGACGTCGTCCTCACCTGGTCGCAGATCGACAGCGCGGGCTGGAGCTTCCTGACCGCCGTCCCGGTCTCCGAGGTGCTCGCCCCGGTCGCCAGCCTCAAGAAGGCCCTGTTCGGCATCGGGCTGGTCATGTTGCTGCTCGTCGCCGGCGTGATCTTCTTCGTCGCCAACCTGCTGACCAAGCCGATCCGTCAGGTCACGGACGCCGCCGAGCGCCTCGCCGACGGTGACGTCGACGTCAAGGTCGACATCCAGTCCAAGGACGAGGTCGGCCGTCTGGCCGCGTCGTTCGGCCGCACCGTCGAGTACCTGCGCGAGAAGGCCACGGCCGCCGAGGCCGTCGCCGACGGCGACCTGACCGTCTCGGTCGCGCCGCGCTCGGACAAGGACCTGCTGGGCAACGCGTTCCAGCGCCTCGTCGGCGACCTGCGCGAGATCGTCGGCCGCGTGTCGAGCACCGCTTCGGGCGTCACCGACGCTTCGCGTCAGATGGCCGGCACCTCCGACGAGGCCGGCCGCGCGATCCAGGAGATCGCCACCGCGATCGGCGAGGTCGCCGAGGGCACCAACGTCCAGGTCCAGAAGGTCGAGATCGTCCGCGAGGCCGCGGTCCGCGCCGCCGAGACCGCCCGTGACAGCGCCGAGCGCGCCCACGAGGCGGCTCAGACGGCCGAGCAGGCCAAGGGCATCGCCACCGAGGGTCTCGTCGCCGCCGACGAGGCGTCCGCCGCCATGCGCGGCCTGGCCGAGTCGGCCGCGGGCGTGACCGGCGCGATCGAGTCGCTGGCCGGCAAGTCCGAGCGCATCGGCGGCATCGTCGACACGATCACGGGCATCGCCGAGCAGACGAACCTGCTGGCGCTGAACGCCGCGATCGAGGCCGCCCGTGCCGGTGAGCAGGGCAAGGGCTTCGCCGTCGTGGCCGAGGAGGTCCGCAAGCTGGCCGAGGAGTCGCAGACCGCGGCGGGCCAGATCGCCGGCCTCATCTCCGAGATCCAGCGCGAGACCGGCGAGGTCGTCGACATGGTCGCCGACACCGCCGCGCGCACCGAGGGCGGCACCGTCACCGTCGAGAAGGCCCGCGCGGCCTTCGAGGCGATCGGCAGCGCCGTCGAGGACGTCTCCGGCCGCGCGGCCGACATCGCCGGCGCGATCGGGCAGCTGTCCGACGACGCCGACCAGATGGCCAACGACGTCGTCGGCGTCGCCACGGTCGCCGAGTCCGCCAGCGCCTCCAGCGAGCAGGTCTCGGCCTCGACGCAGCAGACCAGCGCGTCGACGCAGGAGATCGCCGCGTCCGCCCAGGACCTCGCGGCCAGCGCCGCCGAGCTCGAGCGGGTGGTGGCCACCTTCCGCCTCTAGCGGCGGGTCAACGAGTCAACGGCCGGCCGCGCAATTGAGCCGCGGCCGGCCGGAGAACTTCATGGTCGGGCACTTGGGGTGCTCTCTCTACGGGGAGAGCACCCCATTTTCGTTTCGGGCTACCCCTACCTGATCCAGGACGCCGGCGATCGTGCGCATGACGGCGGCCGCCGTGCGCAGCTCCGCTTCGGAGTGCTCGGCCAGGCCGTCCTCCCACATGCGCTCCCACAGCGCGCGCTTGGACTTGAGCTTCTCCTGCCCGGCGTCGGTCATGCGGACGATCACCTGGCGGCGGTCGGTCTCCGAGCGCCGCCGCGAGACCATCTCCTTGGCCTCGAGCTGGTCGAGCATCGCGGTCATCGCCCCGGGGCTCAGCTCGGCGCGCTTGGCCAGCTCGCCCGCCGTGACCTCTTCGTCCTTGGCCAGCTGGACGAGGACGCGGATCTGGGCGTGACGCGGGTCGCGGCCCCGCAGCCGGCGCTCGGCGCCCATCAACTCGCCGAACGCGGCGCGGAGCGTGTCCATCTCGGTGGGGGTCATGCGACCGCCTCCAGGGCGAGGTCGGCGGGGAGGACCCCGGCGGTCGCCTTCGCGCGGCGCTCGACGAGGGTCAGGACGATCGTCGGCAGGAGCGCGACGAGGCTGATCCCGAGGACCCAGTAGTAGGTGTCGCCGAACGCGGCGGCGATGCCCTCGGGGGAGGGGGCGGCGAGGCCGCCGATGCCGCTCGAGAGGACGACGGTGAGGATCGCGGTGCCGATCGAGCCGCCGACGCGCTGCAGGACGTTGAGCTGCGGCGTCGCGTCGTTGATCTGGTCCGGGCGCAGGACGGCGTAGGCGGCGGTCATCGACGGCATCATCGACATGCCGATGCCGAAGCCGCGGACGATCATCGCCGCGGCGATCAACACGAAGCTCGTGTCGGCCTCGATCAGGACGAACGGGACCGTGGCCGCGATCGTGATCGCGCCGCCGATCAGCGACGTCAGCCCGCCGCCGAGGCGCTCGGTCACGCGGCCGGAGAGCGCCATCGCCAGCGCCGCGCCGATGCCCTGCGGGGCGAGCAGGAGGCCGGTGTGGACGGCGTCCTCGTGGCGGACGAGCTGGAAGTACAGCGGCATCAGGACCATCGCGCCGAACAGCGCGGCGCCCAGCGCGGTCATCGTCACCGACGCGGCGGCAAAGGCCTTGTTTGCGTAAAGGCGGACGTCGAGGAGCGGATTGTCGATGCGCAGCGCGCGGACCACGAACGCGGCGACCAGCGCGATGCCGAGCAGGAACGGGACCATCACGGAGTCGGCGAGCAGGCTGCCGGCCGTGCCGGACTCGGCCAGGCCGTAGGTGATGCCGACCAGGCCGGTGGCGACCAGCGCGAGGCCGGTCACGTCGAGGCGGCCCGCCTTCAGCGGTGAGGCCTCGTCATGCGGCAGCAGGCGCAGCGCGGCGAACACGGCGGCGATGCCGACCGGGAGGTTGACGAAGAAGATCCACTGCCAGCCGGCGTGCTCGACGAGCAGGCCGCCGAGGGTGGGGCCGAAGACCGGGGCGAGGATGATCGGGACGCCGATCGCGCTCATGACGCGCGCCATGTTCTGCGGGCCGGCGGCGCGGACGAGGATCATCTGGCCGATCGGCATCAGCATGCCGCCGCCGAGACCCTGGAGCACGCGGGCGGCGATCAGCGACTCAGCCGACCAGGCGAATCCACAGAGCGCCGAGCCCGCCGTGAAGAGCACGAGCGAGATCAGATACAGGCGACGAGCGCCGAAGCGGGCGGCGGCCCAGCCGGTGACCGGGATCACGGCGGCGAGCGCGAGCATGTAGCCGGTGACGACCCACTGGATGCCGTCGAGCGGGGTGTTCAGGTCCTTGGAGAGGGTGCCGAGCGCGACGTTGACGATCGTCGTGTCGAGCACCGACATGATCGCGCCGAGGATCACGACGATGGCGATGCGCCAGAGGTGTTTGTTCATTTCGTTTTGACTCCGAATCTTTCGATACCAAAAGTTTAGCATCGAATGTTTCGGCGTCAAGACGTTTACACTTGAGCCGCCTGGGCGCCTCTAGACTCAGTGGCAATGGCTTCGGAGCGCTCAGTGAACGTCGGAGGCGTCCAGATCGGCGGCGGCGCCCCGGTCGTGGTGCAGACCATGACCAAGACCGAGACCGCCAATCTGCAGGCGACGATGGATCAGATCCGTCGCGTCGCCGATGCCGGAGCCGACATCGTGCGCGTGGCCGTCCCGCGCGAGAAGGACATCGAGGCGCTCAAGACGATCGTCGTGGAGTCGCCGATCCCCGTGATCGCCGACATCCACTTCAACCACACGCTCGCGCTGAAGGCGATCGACGCCGGCGCGCACTGCATCCGCCTGAACCCGGGCAACATCGGCGGGCCGGACAAGGTCGCCGAGGTCGCCGCGCGCGCGACCGCCGCGGGCACGCCGATGCGGATCGGCGTCAACTCCGGCTCGCTCCCCAAGCACCTGCACGAGCTCGAGTTCGAGAACCCGGTCGAGGCGCTCGTCCAGGCCGCCGTCGAGTTCGTCGACCTGATGGAGCGGCTGGACTTCACCAACTTCAAGGTCTCGCTGAAGTCGACGAGCGTCCCGAACACGATCGCCGCGAATCGCCTGCTCAGTGAGCGGATCCCGTACCCGCTGCACCTCGGCATCACCGAGGCGGGGACGAAGTGGTCCGGCTCGCTGAAGTCCGCCGTCGGGCTCGGCACGCTCCTGGCCGACGGCATCGGCGACACGATCCGTATCTCGCTGAGCACCTTCCACGCCGAGGAAGAGGTCAAGGTCGCCTGGGAGATCCTCAAGGCGCTCAAGCTGCGCGAGCGCGGTCCCGTGCTGATCGCCTGCCCGACCTGCGGGCGCCTGCAGTTCGACATGGACTCGGTCGTGGCCGAGGTCGAGCGCCGCCTGGAGGCCTACGACGACCCGATCGAGGTCTCGGTCCTCGGCTGCGCGGTCAACGGCATCGGCGAGGCCCGCCACGCCGACTTCGGCATCACCGGCGCCAAGGACATGGGGATGATCTACTCCAAGGGCGAGCCGATCAAGAAGGTCGCCACCGAGCAGCTCGTGGACGAGCTGTTCGTGGAGATCGACAAGTACTACGCCTCCGGCAAGCAGGTCACGCGCGACGCGGCGGCGGCCGCGGAGGCCGCCGCCTGGCTCGCCGAGGAAGAGGACGCGACGGCGATGACGCCGGAGCGCCTGGCGATGCTCGAGGCCGAGAAGGCCAAGGAGAACGCCGACGCGATCGACGAGGCGCTCTCGCCCGTCGCCGGCCGGCGCTTCACCCGCGCGTAGCCAGCACGGCGTAGTGCACGGTGAAGAGTCGCTCTCCGCGCAGCGGAGCGGCTCGCCATGCCGCCGCGCGCACGCCCCACTTGGCCGCCGCCTTCGCGCGCGCCGCGGCGCTCTCGGCGAAGAACGCGTGGTGGGCGTAGGGGAGGGGGTCGCTGAGCTCGCCGGTGACCTTCAGCCCCGCGCCGTCGATCCACTCCCGCACGTGCCCGCGGTTGAGCGCGTGCAGGTGCCCGATCCGCGCCGCCTCGGCGCGCTTGGCCGGCCGCGCCGCCGAGCGGTTGTCCTCCAGCGGCACCTCGACCAGGACCCGGTCCGCGACCCGCGCGGCCTCGCGCAACAGCGGCGCCGGGTCCGGGACGTGCTCGAGCACGTGCGAGAGCACCGCCAGGTCGTATGCGCGGTCATCGGCCGGGACGCGTTCGCCGTCGTAGGCCTCGAGCCGCCCGGCGCGCGGGATTCCGCGCCCACGGGCGATCTCGATCGCCGGCGGCGAGAGCTCGAAGCCGTCGAACGTCGCCTCCGGCCACACTTCGGCCAACGCCAGCAGCAGCGACCCGTCGCCGCAGCCGATCTCGACCACCCGCCGCGGCGAGACCCCCGCGCGGGCGGTCAGCGTACGGGCGTGGGCCGCCTTCGTGCGCGCGCCCAGCGCCCGCCAGCGGCCCATCTTCATGCCCTCGTCGTGCTCGAGCGAGTAGCCCGCGGTGTAGAACGCCGTGGGGTTCTCGCTCGCGTCCATCACAGCGCGGAGCCCGTCCGCATCTCGGTCTTCTCGCTCTTGGACGGATCGACGGAGCCTGAGAAGCTCGGCGCCGGCACCGCTCCGGGAACGAACGTCGCGGGCGTCCAGCGATAGCGGTAGAGGGCACCGGTCTGGATCGTGAGCCGGTGGGTCCACGTCCCGTCGGCCGCGGTCTTCACCGTCGCGACATCCGTGTAGTCGGCGGCGCCCTTCGGCTTGATCTGGACGACGACCTCGCCGGACGACGACGGGCGCACCTGGCCCCAGAGCCGCACCGACGTCGCCTTGCCCTTGCGCTCGATCACGAACGGCGCGGGGAACGTCGAGAGCACCGGCTTGGGCTTGCCGTTGTTGAAGCGCAGGCCCGTCTGCCAGCCGGAGTAGCGCTTCGTGCCGCCCCCGCGGTTGACCACCGGCTCGTCGTCCCACTGGTAGTAGGACAGCCCGCGCACCCGCTTGGACTTCCACGCCACGAATGCCGCCTGTTGCAGGTACTTCGTCTGGTTGGCGAGGCTGATGCCGACCGCCTTGTCAGGCGGGTTGGTCTGGTACCCGAACTCGGTCAGGTGGATGTTCCCGCTGACCCGCAGGCGCTTCTTCGCGCGCAGCTTGTCGAGCGTGTGGAAGAGCCGCGGCAGGTCGGCGAACTGCGCCTCGTCGGGATCCGGGTTGACCTTGTCGGGCGCGTTGAGCAGCGGGTGCGGGTGGTAGCCGAACGAGTCCGCCTGCGGCGCCTTGAAGCCCTTGCAGCGGCCCGTGCGGATGGTCCGGTAGGCGTTGTCGACGCACCCCATCTCACGCATGAAGATCAGCGGCTTGATCGGCGTGTTGGCGCTGATCGGCGGGTCCCCGACCGGCGCGAGCTCACCCATCACGACCTCCGAGCCGGGGTCGGCGGCGTGGACCTGAGGCGCCGCCGCGCGCACCAGCGAGCGGTAGACGTGCGGCGCGACCGGCGTGCAGTTGCGGCGCCGCTTGTCGCACTCCCACTGCGGTTGCAGCCAGCCTTGCTGGTTGGGCTCGTTCCAGATCAGGTAGCGGTCGACCAGGTCGCGGTACCGGGTCGCGACCGCGCGGGCGAACTCCGCGTAGGCGGCGGCGCTCGGGATCCAGCGCGGGTTGTGCTTGCTCGGATCGGTCGAGGCCCACAGCGGCCCCGGGCCGGTGATCGTGAGCATCACCCGCATCCCGTTGTTCTCGACCATGCTGACCGCCGCGTCGAGCGCGCCCCAGTTGTAGCCCTTGGAGTTCGGGTCCTTGGCGTTGAAGCCCGCCGGCTTGCGGACCGCACCGGTCTGCGGGGCGATCTCCCACCAGCGCGCGTGGATGCGGACGACGTCGACGCCGAGGTCGCGCCAGTCGGCGACGGCGAAGCCCGCGAGGAGCTGGTTGTTGAGCAGCAGCCCCTCGTCCTCCATGCCGAGCTCGAAGTCCGCCGCCCGCGCGGGCGTGGTCGCGACGCCGAGCATCGCCGCGATGACCATCAGAACTCCGAGCGCCCGCTTCACTTGGGCGACACCTCCGCTTGGCGCGACGTGTTCCCGTTCCAGGCCAGCCGCCACAGGCTGCCCGAGTTCGGCACCGAGGCGGTGAACGTGCCGTTCGCCGACGTCACCGGCACCGACTGCACCGTCTTGAACGCCGAACCGGCGCCGGACGCGACCTGGATGTCGACGGTCTGCGGCGTGCCGTTCGGGGCCGGGCGGACCTGCCCGTAGACGGTCACGTTCGCGCCCTTGCCGGACACCCAGATCGGCAGCTTGTAGGCCGCGTACGCGGGCTTGGGCGCCCCGGTCAGCAGCCGCAGGCCCATCTGGAATCCGGCGCCGATGTTGCGGTCGTCGACGATCTTGTACTGCGCGACTGTGTGCACCCGCGGGTTCTTGTACGCGATCCAGTCGGACTGGTTGATGTACTCCGCCTGCTGCTGGTCGGTGACGCCGAAGATCAGGTCGGGCTTGGTCTGCCAGCCGTGCTCGGTGTATTCGATCGGCAGCTTGGCCGGGATCCGCTTCAGCTTGGCGGCGTTGTCGAGCAGCTTCGTCAGGCGTGACGCGACGTTGATGGTGATCTCACCCGGGTTGACGCCCGATGTGGGCGGGCGCGAGCCGCCGCGCGTGTAGGGGTGATGCGCGTAGCCGGTGACGTTGAGCTTCTTGTAGCCGCCGCAGTGCTGGTCGGTGGCCTCCCCGCCGGTCAGGCGCTTGCCCTTGGTGTTCAGGCAGAAGACGCCGCGCAGGAACGTCTCGGGCGAGGTCTTGAGGATCTTCGAGGCGCACTTGGCGGGCACGCGCAGCGAGCGCTGGGCGCTGCAGCCCGACGGGTCGTCGCCCAGCGGCGCGGTCTCACCCAGCCAGATCTGGTCGGCGCGATGGCCGGTCCCGCGCAGACCGGCGATCGCCGACGTCGCGAGCCGGCGGTACAGGTAGGCCGAGGTCTGGACGGCCTGGCCGCCCTTCTTCTCGTACTGCGGGCTCAACCAGGAGCGCAGGTTCGGCTCGTTCCAGATCGACCACTTCTTCACGGTCGGATAGCGCGTGCCGAGTGCGCGGACGAACGCGCCGAACTCCTTCGGATCGGGCTTGCAGGTGCGCAGCGTCGCGACCGAGCCCTTGCACTTGGACGCCCACGCCGGGATTGGGCCCGTGGCGGTCAGCAGGACGTCCAGCCCGCGCGCCTGCGCGCCGGAGACGAACGAGTCGAGCATCCCGAAGGCGCCCGCCGGATACGCCGCCGGGTTCTTGCCGTCGAACCCCTTCGGCTTCTTCTTGGAGTTCGCCGACGGCGCGAAGCGCGACCAGATCACGTTGGCGCGGATCAGGTCCGCGCCGAGGTCTCTGGCCTCGTCGAGCGCGCGCGCCTGCTCCACCGGGCCGGAATCGAGCATCAGGGTCTCGTCTTCGATCAGCGACTGCTGATCCGGGGCGGCGAGGGCGGGTGTGGTGGGGGCGACGGCGGCACAGGCCACCGCCGCCACGAGAAACCGCCGGACGCGGCGTCGGGACGTCTCAGTCATCAAGGACATTCCAACGCCACGACCGGACAGGAGTTGCGGAGTGTCTGGTTACGCGACGGCCGCGTACAGCTCGGCGACCTTGCCCCAGTTGACCACGTTCCAGAACGCGTCCAGGTAGTCCGGGCGCTTGTTCTGGTACTTGAGGTAGTAGGCGTGCTCCCAGACGTCGGCGCCCAGCAGCGGGGTCTCGCCGGCCGACAGCGGGGAGTCCTGGTTGGCCGTCGAGGTGACCTTCAGGCCCGAGCCGTCGTGCACGAGCCACGCCCAGCCGGAGCCGAACTGGTTCACGCCGGCGTCCTTGAACTTGGCCTTGAACTCGTCGAAGGAGCCGAAGGCGCCGTTGATCGCCTCGGCCAGCGCGCCGTCGGGCGCGCCGCCGCCGTCGGGCGACAGGAACTCCCAGAACAGGGAGTGGTTGTAGTGGCCGCCGCCGTTGTTGCGGACCGCCTTCTGCTTGTCCGCGGGCAACGCGTCGAGGTTCTTGAGGATCTCCTCGATCGACGAGTCGGCGAACTCGGTGCCCTCGAGGGCCGCGTTGGCCTTGTCGACGTACGCCTGGTGATGCTTGTCGTGGTGCACGCGCATCGTCGCCTCGTCGATGTGCGGCTCGAGCGCGGCGTAGTCGTAGGGCAGCGGCGGGACTTCAAAAGCCATTCGGGCCTCCAATGTGCGGTGTTCGAACCCCTCGCCCGAGCGTTCTATCACCCCGGAGGCGTGAGCCCCGCCGACGTCGCCGCCGGCGGGGCCCTCCGATCAGGCCGAGACGACGCCGCTGAGCAGCAGCTGCGCGTCCAGCAGGACGATCAGCCGGTCCTCGCCGATCTTGACGATCGACTGGATCAGGCCGTCGTCGGAGACGGGGTTCGGCTCGATCTGATCCTCGGTGACGGTGCGCACCTGGTCGACCTGGTCGACCATCACGCCGGCCGCGCCGGCGCCGGTCTCGACGATGACGATGCTGTGGCCCTCGGACTCGGCGGCGAGGCCCATCCGCGCGCCGAGGTCGCAGACCGGGATGATCTTCCCGCGCAGGCTGATCACGCCCTCGATCCCGTACCCGCTGTCCGAGACCGGACGCGGGCGGACGTAGCGGATGATCTCCTGCACGTCCGTGATCGGCAGCGCGTATTCCTCGGCGGCGTAGGAGAAGACGACGATCTGCATCACGCCACCCCCGCCAGCTTGAAGCGCGAGACGAGCTGCGCGAGCTCCTCGCTGGTGCCCGCGAGCTCCTGCGCCGACGCGGCGATCTGCTGCGTGGAGGCGCTGGTCTGCTCCGTCGACGCCGAGACCTGCTCGGCCGAGGCGGAGGACTCCTCGGCGACCGCGGCCACCTCGGCGAAGTCGTCCTGCACGCGCTGGGACGCGTCGGCGACCTGGCCGATCGTGACGGCGATCTGGTCGACGCGGGTGCTCATGTCGGCGACGGACTCGCGGATGCGCACGAACGACTCGCGCGCCTGCTCGACCGTCTGCGAGCCCTCGGTGGTGCGCTGGGCGCCGGTCTCGACGACCTCGACGGCCCGCTGGGTCTCGCCCTGGATCTGGCCGATCAGGTCCGAGATCGAGGCCGCCGCGGACTGCGACTCCTCGGCCAGCTTGCGGACCTCCTCGGCGACGACGGCGAAGCCCTTGCCCTGCTCTCCGGCGCGGGCGGCCTCGATGGCCGCGTTGAGAGCGAGCAGGTTCGTCTGCTCGGCCAGGCCGGTGATCGTGGCGACGATGCCCGAGATCTGCTCGGACTTCGCGCCGAGCTCGCGGATCGCCTGCGTGGCCTCCGCGGAGGAGTTGCGGACGGACTCCATCGCGCCCGTCGCCTCGGCGACGGCCTGCGCGCCCTCGTCGGCCAGGCGGCTGGTCTCCTTCGCGACCTCGGCGGCCTCGCGGGCGTTGGTGGCGGACTCGTCGGTGGCGATCGCCATCTCGTTGGTCTGCGCGCGGGCCGACTCGATCGAGCGGACCTGGCGCTCGGAGCCCCTGGCGACCTCGCCGATGCCGCCGGCGATCTCGCCGATCGCGCGTCCGACCTCGTCGGACGTGGACGCCATCTCGCCGGAGCTGGAGGCGACGGACTTGGTGGACGAGGTGAGGACGCTGATCATCTCCGAAAGGCCGGCGCGCGTCGCGTTATAGGCGGCGACCGAGGCGACGGTGGCGTCGCGGATCTGGCCGACGGCCTCGGCGACGTCGCCGATCTCGTCGTTGGACGTGCGCTCGAGCGCCGGCGTCGTGGCCTCGACGGCGACCGTCAGGTCACCCTCGGACATCGAGCGCAGCGCGTGGTTGAGCTGCGCGGCGCAGTGGTCGCGCAGGCTGGAGAGGCGCTCGAGGATGACTTTCACGCCGCGCTCGATCCCGCGCGAGACCCAGAACATCAGGCCGAAGCCAACGATCAGCGAGAAGCCGAGCAGGAGGAAGGCGCGGGTGCGGTTGCGCGAGCCGGCGGCCGCGATGTCGGCCTGCTGGTGCTTGGCGAGCTCGTGCTTGGCCGTGTAGAGCGTGTTGAAGTCCGCGAGCGCGACGGTGATCGCGGGGGAGACGATGTTGCGGCTGTAGTCCGCGATCGCCTGGTCGTTGGCCGGGTCGGCGGCCGAGTCGACCATCTTGAAGAGCTTGTCGCGCATGCCGTAGTACGTGGCGAGGTCCTGCTCGACCTTGTCCATCGCGGCGCGCTCGTTCGGGGTGGTCACGGACTTGGTGACGGCCGCGAGGCGCTTGGTCACGTCGGCGTCGTTGGCCTTGACCTTGGCCAGGACCTCGGCGCGGGCGGCCGCGTCCTTGGCGTTGCGGTAGGTCGTCTGCTGCTGGCGGGTGTCGTTGAGCGATGAAGTCGCGAAGCCGAGGTCGACCAGCGGCGTGACGGCCTGGCCGAGGATCGTGTCGGACTTGTTGGTGATCGAGGACACGCTGGAGATCCCGAGCGCGCCGATCAGCAGCATGAGGGCGAGGAGGACCCCGGCGCTGCCGAGCAGTTTGGCCTTGATCGTGATCCGGCGTGCTGCGGGAACGTCAGACATGAGGCGTTCGTCCTGTCTCAGGAGGGCGTGGTAGGTGCGACATCACCGCTTATCGGTCCCCGCGGCCCGTCCTGGAATCGAACCTCCCCTGTTTGTCAGAACCCCCGGTCGACCCTCTAGGCTTCGCGCCCCGATGACCCGTCTGAGCCAGTACTTCCTTCCGACCGAGAAG
Organism: Solirubrobacter soli DSM 22325; assembly: GCF_000423665.1. GTDB lineage: Bacteria > Actinomycetota > Thermoleophilia > Solirubrobacterales > Solirubrobacteraceae > Solirubrobacter > Solirubrobacter soli. Next base: position 159,797 of record NZ_AUIK01000022.1, read on the forward strand.
CAGCCGCCCGCCGACGCCGAGGCCCTCTCGCACAAGCTGCTGGTGCGGGCCGGGATGATCCGGCAGGTCGGTGCCGGCCTCTGGAGCTGGCTGCCCGCCGGGTGGCGCGTGCAGCTCAAGACGATGCAGATCATCCGCGAGGAGCTCGACGCGATCGGCGCGCACGAGATGCTGATGCCGGTCCTCAATCCGGCGGAGATCTGGCGGCGGACCGGGCGCTACGACATCGACGAGCTGTTCAAGCTCAAGGACCGCAAGGGCGCCGACATGGTGCTGGCGCTCACCCACGAGGAGATCGTCACCACCCACGTCGCCCAGGTCGTGCGCTCCTACCGCGACCTGCCGCAGATCCTCTACCACTTCCAGACCAAGGGCCGCGACGAGGCCCGCCCGCGCGCCGGGGTCCTGCGCACGCGCGAGTTCATCATGAAGGACTCGTACACGTTCGATCGTGACGCGGCCGGGCTGGACGTCGGCTACGAGAAGCACCGCGTGGCCTACGACAGGATCTTCGACCGGTGCGGCCTCGAGTGGTACCGCGTCGACTCCGACGTCGGCATGATGGGCGGCACGGGCGCGCACGAGTACATGGCCCCTTGTCCGGCGGGTGAGAACGACGTCGCGCTGGCGCCTGACTACGCGGCCAACATCGAGGTCGCCACCGCGACGCCGCAGCCGGTCGAGCTGCCTGCCGAGCAGGCGGTCGAAGAGGTCACGACGCCGGGCGCGACCACGGTCGCCCAGGTGTGCGAGCAGCTCGGCGTGCCCGCGGGCGCGCTGATCAAGGCCTACCCGGTCATCGTCGGAGAGGACGAACTGCGGCTCGTGCTCGTCCGCGGCGACCATCGCGTCAACGACATCAAGCTCACCAACGCGCTCGGCGCCCCGTTCCGTCCCGCGCAGGAGGTCGAGTTCGCGGACCGGATCGGTCCCGCGGGCTACATCGGCCCGGTCGGCATGGAGGTGCCGATCCTGCTGGACTCCGCGCTGGACGGCGCGTCGTACATCTCCGGCGCCAACAAGGCCGACACGCACCTGCGCGGCGTCAAGCCGGGCCGCGACTTCCAGTTCACGGAGGTCGACGTGCGCACCGTCGAGGCCGGCGACACGGTCGACGGCCACCCGGTGCGGATCGAGCCCGCGATCGAGATCGGCAACATCTTCAAGCTCGGCACGCGCTACTCGGTGCCGCTCGGCGCGACGTTCCTCGACGAGGACGGCACGTCCAAGCCGATCTGGATGGGCTCCTACGGCATCGGCCCGGCGCGCATCGCCGCGGCGGCGGTCGAGCAGTTCGCCGACGAGGCCGGGATCTCCTGGCCGCGTGCGCTGGCGCCGTTCGACATCCACCTGGTGGCCGCGGGCAAGCCCGGCACCGACGAGTTCGTGGCCGCGGAGAAGCTCTATGAGGAGCTGCGCGCGACGGGCCTGGACATCGTCTTCGACGACCGGGCGACCGGGGCGGGCGCGAAGTTCGCCGACGCCGAGCTGCTCGGCGTGCCGCTGCGGCTGACGGTCGGCCGGCGGTCGCTGGAGTCGGGCGAGGTCGAAGCGCAGATCCGGCGCGGACGCGAGTCCCGCGCACTTCCCCTGGAGGGCGCGGCTCAGGCGGCCGCTGACCTGTGGGCGACGCTCCCGTAAAACGCAAGCTCACCTTCAAGCGGCTCTCCGGCCTGGACCGCACGGGGCCGCCGCCGCCCGAGACGGTGGCGGGCGCTCCGCTGCGCCCGTGGACGATCCCGAACGCCATCGGCTACATCCGGATGGCGCTGATCCCGGTCTTCCTCGTGCTCGCGCTGAACTCCGAGAGCGGCACCGACGCGCTGCCGGCGGTGCTGTTCGCGCTCATCGGCTGGGGCGACTACGCGGACGGGATCGCCGCGCGGGTGACCGGCCAGTACTCGCGGATGGGCGCGCTGCTGGACCCGCTGATCGACCGGATGCTGGTTCTGGCGGGCGTGATCGTGTGCTGGAAGTTCGAGCTGCTGCCGCGTTGGGCGCTCGCTCTGCTGGCCGCGCGGGAGCTGTTCATGCTGCTCCTGGCCCGGTATGCCATGCACCGGAAGGTCGAGCTGAAGATCAACTGGTTGGGCCGCTGGGGGGTGTGGCCGGTGTTCAGCGCACTCTTCTTCGCCCTGTGCGGGGTGCACTGGCTGGCCCTGGCATGCTTGTATGTGGGGCTCGTCCTCACGTTGGGGTCGACGGTCCAATACGTGCGCGATGGTCTCGCGCAGGCACGACTGCAAGGCTCGACCTGAGCTTGATGAACGCTATGCTTCGCCTTCCGTCTCGTCGCCTTTGAGGAGAGGACTCGCTTACAGATGGACACCTTCCCCGATCTCGGTTCGCTCTCCGATCAGGAGCTCAAGGACCTCATCCAACAGCTCACTGACGAGGAGCAGGAGGTGTCCTATCGACGGCGCATCCTGCACGGCAAGATCGACATCCTGCGCGCCGAGCTGGTCAACCGCCTGCGCAAGAAGCACGAAGGCGGCGAGGAAGTGATCTCGGGCGCGGACGTCCAGCGTCTGACCGACATCCTTGCCGGTCGTGCGACCGGCACCGGCGACGACATCTAGCCGCCTCGGAGGTACGGCCCTTGGCCCGTCACTGCCCAGAGTGCGGGTTCGTCGTCACGGAGGGGGCGAACTACTGCCAGCGCTGCGGCGCGTACGTCGGCACGCTTGAAGAGAAGCGCGACGACGCGACCACGGCTACCTACATGATCGACGAGCAGACCGGCGAGCTGCGGCCCGTCGACGTCGGCGACATCGCCGAGTCGACCGGCGCGCTCGTGATCCGCTCCGGCGGCGGCAAGGTCGGTCAGTCGTACCCGCTCGAGGGCGAGCGGCTGACGATCGGACGCTCGCCCGACGCCGAGATCTTCCTCGACGACGTCACCGTCTCCCGCGACCACGCCGTGCTCGTCCGTCGCTCGGGCGCCTGGTTCCTGGACGATTCCGGCTCCCTGAACGGGACCTACGTGAATCGGCGCAGGATCGAGTCGCACAAGCTCGAAGACGGCGACGAACTGCAAGTTGGCAAGTACAAGCTCACCTACCTGGCGCGTTGAGGTGGCCGTGTCCGACGACGCCGCCACCGGAGCGAGCGAATCTTCCAATGGCGGTAACGGTGAACCTCAGCTCGAGGAAGTACCGCGCCAGGCGAAGTCGCTGACGATCGGCGCTGTCTGCAAGGGGCTCCAGCAGGAGTTCCCGGACATCTCGATCTCCAAGATCCGCTACCTCGAGGACCAGAAGCTGCTGACGCCGCGGCGGACGCCGGGCGGCTACCGGCTCTACTCGGCGGCGGACGTGTCGCGGCTGCGGACGATCCTGCGCCTGCAGCGCGACGAGTTCTTGCCGCTGGCCGTGATCCGTCAGGAGCTGGCCGCCGGGCGCACGTTCGACGAGACGCCGGCGAAGCCCGCCGCGGGCTCCGGGGACGGCGAGCGTCGCGAGGTCGGGCGCCCGGGCGCGGCGCTGCGGCGGCTGACGCTGTCGGTCCGCGACCGTGGCGCGCAGTACTCCCTCGAGGACGTGGTCGAGCAGACCGGCGCCGAGCCGCGGCTCGTGCAGGAGCTCGAGGACTTCGGGATCATCAAGGGCGAGGTGCGCGAGGGCCGGCGCTTCTATGACGAGACCGAGCGCGAGATCGTCCGCTCGGTGTCCGAGCTGGCCCGCTACGGCGTCGCCGGCCGCAACCTCCGCGTCTTCAAGACCTCCGCCGAGCGCGAGGCGGCGCTGCTGCAGCAGATCCTCGCGCCCGCGCTGCGCTCCCGGAACCCGGAGCGGCGCAAGGAGGCCGTCGAGGCGCTCGAGAACCTCGCCGCGGTCGCTTCCCACCTGAAGCATCTGCTTCTGGTGCGCGATCTCCGCAAGATCGCCAAATGAATCTCCGGGAGTTCATCCGCGACATCCCGGACTTCCCCAAGACGGGGATCGTTTTCAAGGACATCACGCCGCTGCTGCTCGACGCTCGCGCCCTGGACTTCGCGGTGTCCTCGATCGCGGGCTACGCACGGCCGTTGAACGTGGATCTCGTCGTGGCCGCGGAGGCGCGCGGGTTCATCCTCGGCGCCGCGGTCGCCCGCGAGCTGGGCGTGGGGTTCGTACCGGCGCGCAAGCCGGGCAAGCTGCCGGCCGAGACGGTCTCGGCGGAGTACATCCTCGAGTACGGCGTCGACGCGCTGGAGATGCACGCCGACGCGCTGCGCGACGGCGTGCGGGTGCTCCTGCACGACGACCTGCTGGCGACGGGCGGGACGGCGCGGGCGCTCGGTGAGCTGGTCGAGGGCGCGGGCGGAGTCGTCGCGGGCTGCGCGTTCCTGGTCGAGCTCTCGTTCCTGGGTGGGCGGGAGCGCCTCGCGCCGTTCGACGTCCACACGCTGATCGCCTACGACGCCGAATGACCCCATCCCCCCGGAGGGAGCAGGTCTTCTGGGGCTGGGGCGAGCCCGGGGCGGGGCCGACGTTGCCCGAGCACGCGGTCGAGCTCCTGCGGGAGGAGATCGGCGTGTCGGGCGAGATCGTGTCGCGGCCGGTCCAAGCGTTCTCGCTGCCCGCGGCCCGCGGGGTGCCGGAGTTGCCGGGTGACGTGCGCACGGACGACGAGATCCGAGTGCTGCGGACCCGCGGGAAGTCGTATCTCGACCTGCTGGCGCAGCGCGCCGGCGAGTTCGCGTCGGCTCCCGCCGCCGTCGTCGCGCCGGCGGACGCGGCGGAGGTCGCCGCCGTGCTGCAGGCCTGCGCCGAGGAGGGCGTGGCGGTCGTCCCCTTCAGCGGCGGGACGAGTGTCGTCGGCGGGCTCGAGACCGATCGCCCGCACGTGTCGCTCGACCTGGGGCGGATGGATCGCTTGGTGTCGGTCGACGAGCGCTCGCGGCTGGCGGTCTTCGAGCCGGGGATCCGGCTGCCCGAGGCGGACGCGGCCTTGCGGCCGTACGGACTGGCGCTCGGGCACGTGCCGCAGTCGTACGAGTGGGCGACGGTCGGCGGGTGCGCGGCGACGCGCTCGGCCGGGCAGTCGTCGACCGGGCATGGGCGGATCGACGCGCAGGTCGCCGCGCTGGAGTGCATCACCCCGGTCGGCTCGCTGGCGACGCTGGACGCGCCCGGCACCGCCGCGGGGCCGTCGCTGCGGCAGCTCGTCCTGGGGTCCGAGGGGGCGTTCGGGGTGATCACGCGGGTGGCGTTGCGGGTCCGGCCGCTCCGGGACACCGCCTACGACGCGTGGACCGTCGGCTCGTTCATGGAGGGCGCGGACGCGCTGCGGCGGCTCGAGCAGGCGGGGATCGCCCCGGACATCGCGCGCCTGAGCGATGAGGAGGAGACGCGGCTCAGCGTCGCGTTGGCCGGCACGGGTTCCGTCGGGCGGCGGTTGCTGGAGGGGCGCTGCCTGCTCGTCTGCGGCTGGGAGGGCGCCGTCGGGCGCGCCTCTGCCGCGAAGGAGCTGCTGCGGAGCGGCGCGCGGCCGCTGGGCCCGGCGCCGGGGCGCGCGTGGGAGCGGTCACGCTTCGCCGGCCCGCACCTGCGCGACGACCTGATGGACCGCGGCGTGCTCGTCGAGACGCTCGAGACCGCGACGACCTGGGGGAACCTCTCGACCCTCTATGACGCCGTGCGGGGCGCTTTCGACGGCGTCCACGTCGGTTGCCACGTCTCGCACCTGTACCCGACGGGCGCGTCGCTGTACTTCACGCTCCTGGGCGCCCAGACCGAGGACCCGGCGGGCCAGTGGCGGGCGATCAAGGACGCGGCGACCCGCGCGATCGTCACGGCGGGCGGCACGATCACCCACCATCACGCGATCGGCCGCGACCACAAGCCCTACCTGGGCGACGAGCTCGGCGCGTTCGGCCTGGAGCTCCTGCGTGCCGTCAAGGAACGCTGCGACCCCGCCGGGATCATGAACCCTGGCGTGCTGCTCTAGCCGCACCCCTGCAGCCGGCGAACCCCTCGGCGACGTGCTCGAAGGCGCCGAGGTGCCTTCGCTTCATCTCGCGGACCTCGGCGCGATCCGACCAGCCGCCGGTGATCACGAGGCGGGTGTATGGGCCGGCGAGCCGCTCCATCCGGGCGAGGATGTCCGCCCCCGCCGCCCCGACCTCCTCGAGCGCGATCCGGTACTCGCTCGACTCCTCGCCATAACCGTCGATGACAGCTTGAAGCTTCTCGCCGGACCAGGTCGCGCCCTGCAGGACAGAGCGGCCGGGGACCGCATGGCGGCCGACCGTGAACCCGTCGGCGACCGCGCGGGCGACGGTCCCCGGGTCCAGCGGCGCGGTCGCCCGCAGGATCGCCTCGGCGGTGCCGCACGAGTCGAGCACGTCGCCCTCGCCCGCCGCGCCCGCGCCGACCGCCGCCGCCGCGTGGTCGTGCCCGCCGACCGCGAGCCGCGCCCCGTCGATGCCGGCGAGTCCGCTCCGGCTCCTCGCGCCGCCCCGCGAGTGTCGACTTTCTCGCGCTGTACTCGGCAAAGTCGACACTCGCGCGCGGCCCATCGGCGTTCCCGCCGGCGCGTGCGGCGGCGCCAGGCTCGCGGGCGCGTCCGCCCACGTCATCGCCGGCGCCCACGCCTCGCCCGTGTGCAGGTCGTAGAACCCGGTGCGCGAGGCGAGCGACGCCTCCGGGCGCGACTCGCCGCCGAGGCCGAGCACGATCCACTCCGCCACGTTGAACCAGCGCGTGCCCCGCTTCGCCTCGGGCCAGTTCCGGCGCATCCAGCCGTACTTGGCGAGCGTGCACATCGACGTCGGCGGCAGGCCGGTGCGGGCACTGAAGTCAGGCAGCGCCGCGAGCTCGGCCGCCTCCTCGGCTCCGCGCTCGTCCCACCACGCGATCGAGGGGACGACCGGGCGCAGCGCGTCGTCGGTGAGCACGCCGGTCTCGGCCATGCTCGCGATGCCGATCGCGGTCACCCGCCGGCCGTCGAGCGCCTGCTCGATCGCGTCCAGCGCCGCGCGCAGCAACGCGTCCGGGTCGAGCTCGTTCCCCTGCCAAGGCGTCGGCGCCCGGCCGTGGGCGATCTCGTTCCCGGAGGCGTCGACGACCGCCGCCTTGAGCGCCGTTGTGCCAACGTCCAGTCCGAGTGCGAGGTTGTCGATTTCCGCGGATCCCATTTGTCGGAGAGACATGTACAAGAATTGGGAGGTCACCTGGAGCGGCGAGCTGCCCGGCACGCCGCAGCAGATCTTCGACGGCTTCACGCGCGACAACGCGTCGTACATGTGGCCCGTGACGTACGAGCCGCGCGTGGGCGGCGCGGAGACCGGCCTCACGAGCGGCGGCGGGAAGGTCACGGCGTGGGAACCGCCCAGCCACTTCCGCACCGAGGCGAGCAAGGACGACGGCTGGTTCAACCGGCTCGACTACCGGATCGACGGCCACCACCTCACGCTGGTGCACCACACGTGCGTCCAAGAGGACGAGTTCGACGTGCAGTACGACGCGTGCGTCCAGCACACCGATCTCTACATGCACTCGCTCGGTCAGTACCTCGGGCACTTCGTGGGGCGTGAGCCGCACTACCTCGGCTTCGACGACGTGCCCGGCAGCACCGCCGAGGTGCTCGAGCGGCTCGGGATCGGCGACGCGGGCGTCGGCGACCACGTCGCGCTCGGGGTCGTCGACTACCGCGACCGCACGATGATCGGCGTGCGCGGGGAGAACGAGCTGGTCCGCGTGTGGGGGCGCGACGCCTGGGGCTGGCCCGTCGGCGTGTCGGTGCACTCGTTCGACGGACCGGCCGACGAGGCCCACTGGCGTGCGAAGGTGGGCGCCTGATGCCTCAGTACGCGATTCTCATCTTCGAGGCCACGCCCGCCTCCGAGCTGCCGCCCGAGGTCCTCGAGGCCCACGGCGCCGTCGACCGCGAGATGGAGGCGCGCGGCGGGAAGCTCCTCGCCGGCGTCGCCCTGGAGACCGACGACACCGCCACCTCGATCCGCGGCGACCTGCTGACCGACGGCCCGTTCATCGAGACCAAGGAGGGCCTGGCGGGCCTGACCGTCATCGAGGCCCGCGACCTCGACCACGCGATCGAGCTCGCCAAGCTCGTCCCGATCGTGAAGGGTGGGGTGGAGGTGCGGCCGCTCTTGGGCTTTGTCGCGTTCTGAGGCCGCCGTGGCCGAGGCGCACCGGCGCGAGTGGGCGTTCGTGCTCGCCGCGACGGTGCGCGTCACCCGCGACCTCGACGCGGCCGAGGACGCCGTCCAGGACGCCTACCTGTCGGCGCTCACCGCATGGGAGCGCGACGGCGTCCCGTCGCGTCCCGGCGCCTGGCTGACGACCGCGGCGCGTCGCACGGCGCTCAACGCGCTCGAGCGTCGCAAGACGCTCGAGACCAAGCTCCCGCTGCTGCTCGAGGCTGAGGCCGAGCCTGTGGACACCGAGGACTTCATTCCCGACGACCGACTCCGGCTCGTGTTCACGTGCTGCCATCCGGCGCTCTCCCGTGAGGCCCAGGTCGCGCTGACGCTGCGGCTCGTGTGCGGCGTGACGACGCCCGACATCGCCGGCGCGTTCCTCGTGAGCGAGCCGACGATGGCCGCCCGGCTCACCCGCGCGAAGAAGAAGATCGCGGCGGCCGGCATCCCGTATGTCGTGCCCGCGGACCTCGCCCCGCGCCTGGATGCCGTGCTGGCGGTCGTGTACCTGCTCGCCACCACCGGCCACACCGCGCCGTCAGGCGAGCACCTGGCCCGCGCCGACCTGGCCGAGCGCGCGCTCGACCTCGCCCGCATGCTGCGACTGCTGCTGCCCGACGAGCGCGAGGTCGCCGGGCTGCTCGCGCTGCTGTTGCTCCTGCGCGCCCGCGCGGCGACCCGCGACGACGTGCTCTCGCAACAGAACCGGTCGGAGTGGGACCGCGCGCTGATCGCCGAGGCCGACGCGCTGATCGTCGCCGCACTCCAGGCCGGACCGCCGGGTCGCTTCACCCTCCAGGCCGCGATCGCCGGCCTGCACGCCGCCGCCGAGAGCTACGAGACCACCGACTGGCCGCAGCTGCTGATCCTCTACGACCTGCTGCTGCACGTCTGGCCGTCGCCCGTCGTCGCGCTCAACCGCGCGGTGGTCGTCGCCGAGGTCCATGGCCCGGAGGCCGCACTCGAGACCGTCGACGCGATCGAAGGCCTCGACACCTACCGCTACCTCTGGTCGACCCGCGCCGACCTCCTGCGCCGCCTCGACCGTCACGAGGAGGCGGGCGCCGCCTACCGCGAGGCCCTCCGCCTCACCGAGAACTCCACCGAGCGCGCCTTCCTCGAGGCCCGGCTCTGACCCTTGCACCCACCTTGCATACCGGGGTCAGACCCCGGTATGCGGGCGGGATGCGACTTGTATGCAAGATGGATACAGGGGTCAGGCCCGTTTAAGAAGCGCGCGGAAGCGGGTGGGGTCGAAGCGGCCGGCGACGGGGTGCTCGACGGCGGCGGAGGCGGCGGCGACGCCCTCGCGGACGGCGTCGATCAGGGGGACGCCGCGTTCGAGGGCGGCGGCGAGCGCGGCGGTGAGGACGTCGCCGGCGCCGATCGGGTTGACGACGTTCACGGGCGGGGCGTCGATCCACACCGGCTCGTGGTCCCAGGCGATCGCCGCGCCGGCGGCCGCGGCGGTGACGACCGCGGCCTCGGCGCCGCGGCGGACGAGCTCACGCGCCGCCTGCTCCGCCCGGGGGCGCGCGTCCGGGGCGGCGTCGACGGCCTCGTCCGGGTGGCCGTGCAGCACGCCCTCGGCTTCGCCCAGGTTCGGCACGACGACGTCGGGATAGGCGGACAGCGAGGCGGCGAGCGCGGCGCCCGCCGCGTCGACCACCGAGCGGCGGCCGGCGTCACGCGCCCGCGCGACGAGCTTCGCGTAGCCGTCGTCCGGCGCGCCGGGCGGGAGCGAGCCGCTGCAGACGAGCACCGCGTGATCGGCGAGGTCGTCGTCCACGATCGCCTCGAAGGTCAGCCACGCATCGTGCGGCAGCTCGGGCCCCGGTTCGTTGATCACGGTCGCGCGGCCCGGCTCGAGCACGATCGTCGTCGAGCGGATCTCGCCCGGCGCCGGAACGCCCTGCAGCGTCACGCCCTCCTCGGCGATCATCGCCGCCGCCGCGCGGCCCGTGTAGCCGGGGATGAAGCCGACCAGGGACGCGGGCGCGCGCAGGAGCAGCGCCGCGCGGGCGACGTTCAGGCCCTTCCCGCCGGGCGTGACCGCGACGTCGCCGACGCGCAGGACCTCGCCCGGGCGCAGCTCAGCCAGCCGCGAGGTGCGGTCGATCGTCAGGTTCGGGCCGGCGATGATCACCCGGCATTCGGGAGGTCACCGCTGAGGATGACCTTGCCGGGCTCCTTCGCGCCCTTGCCGTCGAGCGTCACGAGGATCGTGTCGTACTCGGCGAACCACTGCGGGAACTTGTCCACGTCGGCGTTGCCCGGCCCGGCCGCGGTGAGCTCGCCGTTGGAGCCGACCGCCTTCTGGACGTCGCCGAGCAGCTGCGCCCCGCCGCTGTTCTTGCGCAACCACAGCGAGTACCGCTCGTCCGCCTTGTTCGGCGTCACGCCCGTCGCCGCGACCGCGAACCGGACGGTCCCGTCATTGGCCTGGAACAGCCGCATCAGCCCGACCGCCTGCGAGCCTGCGGGCCCCTTGAGCACGATGTCGTTGGCCCCCTGCGACGTGGTCGCCGTCGCGGTGGCCGTCGCCGTGGCGGTCGCCGCCGCGGTCGAGGACGGCTCGTCGCCGCCGCGGGTGAAGACGAACACGAGCACCGCCGCGACGAGCACCACAGCGGCCCCGATGAGCAGCGCGCCGCCGAGCCGCGACGACCCGCCGGAGGTCTCGCCGTCGGCGGGCGCGGAGTGGGGCGGCTCGCCGCCACCGGCCGCGTCGCTTCTGCCGCGCGCGTCGTCGTCGCCACCCACCGCGGGCTCGCCGAGGCCCGCCGCAGCGAATGTCTCGGTCGCGCTTGGGCGCTGGGCGCCGCCGGCGTCGTCGCGCCGCACCGCGGCCTCGTCGAGGCTGCTCCCGTTGACGCGCGGGGCGGCTTCGTCAGGCGCGGCCGGCAACGCGGGCACGGACTCGCCGCCCGGCGCGCCGCGCAGCGTCTCGGCGACCGTCGAGGCCCATCGCTGCGCGGCGGGGTCGCCCAGGATCAGCGCACGCGTCCGGGCCGCGTGGGCCTCGGACTGCTGGCCGAGCAGCCAATCGGCGATCTCGCCCACGCGCGGCGGGGGCAGCAGGTCCGGCGCCAGGCCGGTCAGACCGTTGCGGGCGCGCGCACGGATCGTCTCCTCGGGCATCCCGAGCATGTCGGCGAGCTCACCGTAGGAGCGTCCCTGGCGGAGGACGAGCTCGACGGCGGCGCGTTGGTCGGGCGCCAGGCGATCGAACGCGGAGGCGCTTGAGCGCGACGGCATCTTCTCGCCTAGCCTAGTGGAGTTGGCGGATCTGATCGACATCAAGCTCCTGGAACGCACGGAAAACGAGGTGCGTGCGCAGGTACCCGTTACGGACCAGCTCAAGCAGCCGCTCGGGCTCGTCCACGGCGGCGTCTACGCGACGATCGCCGACATCCTCACCGCCCACACGGGCCGGGCGGTGTCCAACCAGACGAGCTTCCTGCGGCCGATCACGGGCGGGACGATCCACGCGACGGCGCGTCGCCGCCACGGCGGTCGCACCACGGAGGTCTGGGAGGTCGACATCACCGACGACCAGGGGCGCCCGTGCGCGCTGGTGCGGACGACGATCTACCCGGAGGGGCCTTGACCGAGCCAGGCGTCCGCGAACTCGCGGAGCTTCGGGTCGTCCGGACCTGACGCGATCAGCCGCCGCCGCCACGCCAGCGCCTGCGTGCCCGCGCCGGGCCGGTGCGCCAGGATCACGGCCTGGCCCGCCCCTGACAGGAACGCGTCGAACGGGCCGCCCTGCACATCGCGCTGCAGCGCGACCAGCGCCTTGGGCGGCTTGGCCTGGTCGTAGGTGACGATCACGTTGCCGTTCTGGAGGGCGTCGAGGATCTGATCGTCGGTGAGCTCGGTCTGATCCTTGAGGACGTGCTCCTCGCGATGGCGGCCTGACGTCGGCGGCCGGTCCGCGGGCGACGCGGGTGTGACCGGCCCGCTCTGGAGCCCCGAGCCGCGGTCGGGCTCGAGCGTCCCGGGCCCGGAGGCCTCGTTGACCTGGCTGGAGTCCTGCGAGGTCAGCAGGGCGATGAGCGCGACGCAGCCCACCGCGGCGACCACCACCGCGGCGACGACGATAAGGACCCGTCTCACAGCGCTCCCACCGCCTCGGGATGCCCGAAACCGCAACCTTGATGCCGCGACAGGCGCCGGCCGGGCTCTCTCACGCCTTGACCGGCGGCCGCCGCCGCGCGCGCTTGACCGGGGCGCCCGCGATCGCGGCGAGCTCGGCGATCGCGGCGTCCAGGTCGGCTGCGAGCGCGTCGATGTCCGCAAGCGCGTCGTAGTCGCCCAGGAGACCGAAATAGATCCCGCCGTCGTAGGACATGATCGCGATCCCGAGCGCGGTGTTCAGAACGAGCGGGACCTTCGGGTAGAACGCCTCCAGGCGCCTGCCCATCACATACAACGGGACCTGCGGGCCGGGCACGTTGGTGACCGTCAGGTTGAAGAAGCGCTGGCGCGACTGCAGCCGGGCGGCCTGGTCGAGCACGGTCGGCGCCGCGGCGTCGGCGAGCCGCGTGATCGCCTGCGCGCCCACGGCCTGCCCGGACTCCTTGAGCCCCTTCATGGCGCTGTTGATGAACCGGTAGCGCTCGACCGGGTCCTCGAGCCCGACCGGCAGCGGCGCGTACATCGCCGCGACCTGGTTGCCGAGCGCGCCGCGGTCGGCGTCGGCGCGCACGGAGATCGGCACCATCGCCTTCAGCTCGAGCCCCTCGGGGTCGCGGCCGTGGCGGAAGAGGTGCGCCCGCAGCGCGCCCGCGACCACGGTCAGGACGACGTCGTTGATCGTCCCGCCCAGCTCGTCCTTGATCGCCTTGAACGTCGCGAGCTCGGCCGACGCCCACGCGAAGCGCCGGTGCGGCCCGATCCGCACGTTCAGCGGGCTCGGCGGCGCGCCCGAGACCCCAGCGGCGGCCATCGCGGCCAGGCCGGCCACCGAGCGCCCCGCGGCCACACCGGCCTTGTCCGGCGCCGAGAGCACCCCGCGGGCGAAGCCGAACGGCGCGGTCAGCCGTTCGCGGATCGCCGCGGCCAGCAGCTCCGCCCGGCCGGGGACGGGACGTGCCGCCCAGGCCGGCGGCTCGGCGGCCTCCGGCGGGTCCGGGTCCAGGTCGAACAGCACGGTCATGATGTCCACGCCGGAGATCCCGTCCACCAGCGCGTGGTGGGTCTTGCAGATCAGCGCGAAGCGGTCGTCGGCGACGCGGTCGACGAGCCAGATCTCCCACAGCGGCTTCTCGCGGTCGAGCTGCTGGGAGAAGATCCGGCCTGCGAGCCGCTGCAGCTCGTGCTCGCCCGCGGGGTCCGGCAGCGCCGTGTGACGGACGTGATAGCCGGCGTTGAAGTGCGGGTCGTCGACCCACAGCGGGCGCGCGGCGCCGAGCGGGGCGAACGCGAGCCGCTGCCGGTAGCGAGGCACGAGGTGCAGCCCGCCCGCGATTCGCGCGACGAAGTCGTCGTAGTCCGGCGCGGGCCCTTCGAAGAGCAGCACCGAGCCGACGTGCATGTGTGCGCCGTCCTTCTCGAGGGCAAGGAAGGAGGCGTCCAGGCCGGTCAGCCGGTCAGGGTTCGGCATCGGCACGACATTGTCTCACCTGCCTGATGTTTGAGAAACCTTCAACAGGGTGTATAACCCTCGTGTGGATGTCGACCTGCGTGATCCTCAACAATTCCGGCGCGCGTTCAACGAGCACCACCGCGCCGTGTACAGCGCCGCGTTCCGGATCGTCAACGACGCGGGACAGGCCCAGGACGTGGTCCAGGACGTCTTCCTGCGCCTCTGGCGCCGGCCGGGTTCGTTCAACCCCGAGCGTGGCGACCTCGGCACCTACCTGCGGCTGATGGGCCGCTCGCGCGCGCTCGACCTGTGGCGCGAAGGGCAGGTGCGCGGGCGTGCGGCGGACCGCTTGAAGCTCGTGACCGACGAGGTGCCCGTGGTGGAGGACCACCCGGCCGTCATGGCCGAGCGTGACCAGGATCGCGCCGAGGTCCGCGAGGCGCTCGGCCGGCTCCCGGAAGCCCAACGCGAAGCGCTGGTGCTCGCTTACTGGGGCGGGCTGACGGCCGATCAGATCGCCCGCCGCTCACACGTTCCGCTGGGAACTGCTAAGAGCCGGATCCGGCTCGGTTTGGCTCGGCTGCGCGAAGAATTCCCCGTCGCCGTGTAGACCCCGACAATTGTCGGGTTTGCACGCTGACATCTGAGATCGGTGGTAAGGTCGAACGCTCGTTCGGTCAAGCCGAGCCGCGAGCGCTCGAAGCGCTCGCGGGTGGGGGATCCCTAGAAGGACAAGCGCCTCCGGGAGGAGTGAGGTGCGCGGGGATCGCTGTGACGCCCTGTAGGCAGACCTGGCCGGACGTGGGAATACAGGAGGATCGATGTCGCGATCCACGCTGCGCCGCGCGCTGCGCGCCGGCGCACTGTGCCTCACGGCTACGACCACGGCGGCCGTCATCCCGGCTGCTGTTGACGCGAAGGTCGGCGTCAGCGCGAAGCGCTTGAACATCACGACCGGCAGCCGCGTCACCGTCAAGGGACGCACCGCGGCGCCGATGACCGCAAGCCTGCAGATCCAGCGGCACGGCCGCTGGGTGACCCTCGACCGCGATCGCACCAACCGCGCCGGGAAGTTCGTCCTGCGCAAGCGGCTCCGGGGCGCCATGAGCACCCGCGCCCGCGTGCGCCTCAACAACGGCGAGACGCGCGTGATCGGTCGTTTGAACGTCTATCGCCGCGCGCTCGCGTCGTGGTACGGGCCGGGCCTGTTCGGCAACAAGCTGGGCTGCGGCGGGACGCTGCAGGTCGGCTCGCTGGGCGTCGCCAACAAGTCGCTCCCGTGCGGCACGAAGGTGACGATCCGCCACCGCGGGCGCGTGGTTCGCGTCCGGGTGATCGACCGCGGCCCCTACGTGGGCGGCCGCGAGTACGACCTCACCGCCGCGACCGCGCGCAAGCTCGGCTTCAGCGGCCACGGTGTGGTCGAAGTCACCAGGTAGTACGAACATACGTGCGTCCGGGGCCGCGCCTAACCTCATCGGTGTGGCCCCGAAGCGCGTGATCGCCCACCTCGACTGCGACGCGTTCTACGCCACGGTCGAGCTCATCCGGCGACCGGAGCTCAAGGGCAAGCCGGTGATCGTCGCCGGCTCCGGTCCGCGCTCGGTCGTCACCACGGCGAGCTACGAGGCGCGCAAGTTCGGCGTCGGCTCGGCGATGCCCGCCTCGCAGGCGAAGCGGCTGTGCCCGACGGCGATCGTCATCCCGCCCGACTTCACCGCCTACCGCGAGAAGTCGCGCGAGGTGTGGGAGCTCGTGCGGGCCAAGCTCGACCGCGTGCAGTCGATGGGGCTCGACGAGGCCTACGCCGACCTGACCGGCGTCGAGAAGCCGCTGCGCGTGCTGCGCGAGCTGATCGACGACGTGAAGCAGCAGACCGGCATCCAGATCTCGGCCGGCGTCGGCCCCAACCGGCTGATCGCGAAGTGCTGCTCAGACCTCGGCAAGCCCGCCGGCTTCGTGGCGATGGGTCGCGAGGAGGCGTGCATCCGCTTCGCGACGGCGCCGACCCGCCGCCTCCCCGGGATCGGGCCGAAGACCGCGGAGCGCCTGGCGTCGCTCGGCTACAGCACGGTCGCCCAGCTGCAGGAGGCCGACGAGGGCGAGCTCGCCCATCGCTTCGGCGACCGCACCGCCCGCTACCTGAAGGCCCGCGCGTCCTTCTACGACGACTCGCCGGTCGAGACCGAGGGCGGCCCCGCGAAGTCCGTCTCCACCGAGCGGACCTTCGACTTCGACATCGCCTCCGCGGAGGAGCTCGAGACGATCCTGCGCACGCTCTCCAAAGAGCTCTGCGAGGGCCTGCAGAAGAAGGAGCGCCAGGGCCGCACGGTGGCGATCAAGGTCCGCCTCGCCGACTGGACGACGGTCACCCGCGCCCGCACCCTGCCGGACGCGACCAACGACACCGCGCTCGTGACCGACACCGCGATGGAGCTGCTGCGCGCCTACGCGCCCACCCAACCGGTCCGGCTGTTGGGCGTGCGCCTGGCGGCGTTCGACGACCTCGAGCCGGACAAGCCGCCGGCGCCGGTCGCGCCGGTGGGGCAACTCGCGCTGCCGCTGTAGGCGGGCGCGGCGCGGGCCGGGCCGCGCGGACGCGGCGCGGGTGGGGGCGGCGTCGATCGGTGGCGCGGCGCCCGCCGGGCGCGGCCCGGGTGGGCGCGGCGTCGATCGGTGCCGCGGCGAGACGCGGCCGGGCGCCTAGTAAAGCGCCGAGGCGAGCTTGCGGCGCGACTCGCGCGCGAGGGGGTCGCCCGGGCCGAGCTCGTCGAGCACGCCCACGACGACCTTGCGCAGCTCGTCCTTGCGCGCCTCGTCCGAGCTCGCCGCGATCGCCTCGATCAGCGCGTCGAGGCCCGCCTCGGTCTCGCCCGCGTCGAGCTGCGCGAACGCCGCGGCGAGCGCCTCGTCGTCGGAGAGTCGCAAGCGGGTCGCCAGGCCGTCGGCCACGAACGACGACGGCACGTTGGCCAGCACGTCCAGCGCGCCCTCGCGGTCGCCGGCAGCAGCGAGCGAGCGGGCGAGCGGGATCGCGGCGTCGGCGCGGCCCGGCTCGAGCTCGAGCGCGCGGCGCAGGTTGGAGTCGCCGCCCTCGGCGATCAGCGCGTCGGCCTCACTCGGCACGATCCGGTCCAGGAAGCGCTCGACCTGCACGGGCGGGAGCGCGCCGATGAACTCGTCGACGACCTTGCCGTCCTTGAACGCCTTCACGGCCGGGATCGACTGGATGCCGAAGGCCTGGGAGAGCCGCGGGTTGGCGTCGGTGTCGACCTTGACGAGATCGACCTGGCCGGAGCGCGCCTCGACGGCCTTCTCGATCACGGGGCCGAGCGAGCGGCACGGACCGCACCACTCGGCCCAGAAGTCGACGACCACGGGGTGCTCGTAGGAGCGCTGGATGACGTCGCGCTCAAAGGTCTCTTCAGTGGCGTCGATGGGCACCCCTGCGAGGATAGTCGGCATGGATTTCCGGATCGACGCGGACGGCGTGATGCTGGCGGGCTCCGAGGACGGGCAGGGGAGCCCGGTCGTTCTGCTGCACGGGCTGACCGCGACGCGGCGCTACGTGGTGATGGGCTCCAAGGCGCTCGAGCGCGCCGGTCATCGCGTGATCGCCTACGACGCGCGCGCCCACGGGCACTCCGCGCCGGCCCGCGACCCGCGCGACTACGGCTACGAGCGCCTCGCTAGCGACCTCGAGGCGCTGCTCGACGACCGCGGCATCGACCGCGCGGTCCTGGCGGGTGCCTCGATGGGCGCGCACACGCTCACGCACTTCGCGCTGACCCGCCCCGACCGCGTCGCCGGCCTGGTGATCATGACCCCCGCGTACGACCCCGAGGACGACCGACCCGGCCAGATGGACCGCTGGGACCGCCTCTCCGACGGGCTGCGCAACGGCGGCGTCGAGGGCTTCGTCGCCGCCTACGGCACGCCGAACGTGCCGGAGAAGTGGCTGGAGACGATCGACCGCGTGCTGCACCAGCGCCTCGCCGCCCACGATCACCCCGACGCGCTCGCCGACGCGCTGCGCGCCGTCCCCCGCAGCCGTCCCTTCGAGCAGTGGAGCGACCTGCAGGCCATCGACGCACCGACGGTCGTCGTCGCCAGCCGCGACGAAGTCGACCCCGAGCACCCGTACGCGACCGGCGAGCGCTACGCGGCCGCGATCCCCGGCGCCGAGCTCATCTCCGAGGAGCCCGGCACCTCCCCGCTGGCGTGGCAGGGCGCGCAGGTGTCGAAGGTGATCAGCGATCTCGCGACGGCTGCGGCAACCGCGCCATGAGCAGCAGCGCGCACTCGACGACCAGCTCGCGGTCGTAGGACGTCGCGAACAGCCATTGGCCGTCGGAGTCGCGGCGCGCGACGAAGCAGACGCCGAACCCCGGTCCGAGAGCGACCTCGGTCCACGTGTCCTCCAGCAGCCCCGGCTCGACGACGCCGACGAAGCCGAGCGAGTCGCGCAGCGCCTCGTAGCGCGCCGGCGCGTGCAACCGGTCGGGCGCCGCCAGCAGCATGCCGGTCGGGCCGAGTGCCGACGCCTGCGCGGAGAGCATCGCCGCCGCGCGCTCGGCCAGCTCGAGCGGCCCGCGCGTCGGGCGCTTCCAGTTCGTCACCCGCTGGTAGGGGAGCGGACCTGAAGGATCGCCGCCCGACCCGGCCAGCCGCAGCGGCCGCCCCGGTTTGGGCAGGGGCGAAGGCAGCGGCCCCGGCTCGCCGAGCATGAAGCCCTGCCCGAGGGTCGCGCCCGCGGCGCGAGCGGTCTCCAAGTGCGCCTGCGAGTCGATTCCCTCCGCCAGCACGGTCGCGTGCCGGCGCTCCGCCTCGGCGCCGACCGCGGTCACCACGCGCGCGACATCCAAGGGGTCTCGCTCGGCCAGGAGCTTCAGATCGAGCTTGATCACGTCGGGGTAGAGCAGCGGCATCGTCGCCAGCGAGCGCGAGTCGCCGCCGACGTCGTCCAGCGACACGCCCCACCCGCGCGTGCGCAGGCGCGTGAGCGTGCCCAGGACCGACTCCGGGCTCTCGGTCAGCGCGCTCTCGGTGATCTCCATGATCAGCGTCGCGGACCCGTGGGGGAGATCGGGGAGGTCGAGCTCCAGAGCGCCCGCGTCGGCATTGAGGAAGAGCGCGAACGGTGCGCCCAGTCCGGCGGCCGCGGCGTCCCGCAGCGCCGCCGAGCGGCACTCGCGGTCGACCTCGCTCAGCCGTCCCTCCGCCCGCGCGCGGGCGAAGAGCTCCTCGGGGGATGAGCCGTCACGCGGCCGCGCGAGCGCCTCGTAACCGACCACGCACCCGTCGCGCAGATCCAGGATCGGCTGGAACGCGGCGACGATCGCTTCATCTCGGCGGACAGCCGATCGAGACCCCATCGGGCTGCTCACGCTCTGCATTCAAGCTCATTCGCCAGGAGAGATCGGGCAGACCTTTGGGAACGACAACGGCCCGCCCCCCGGGGAAGGGGAGCGGGCCGATGGGTGTGGCTTGTCGGTCGGGCTACTTGCCGGTCTTGGCGACGACCACGCGGACCTTCTCGCCCGCGTCGACCGCGACCTTCAGCTTGGCCGCCTTGGAGCCGAGCTTGACCGGCTTGGTGCAGGGCTGCCAGTCCGGGCTCGCCGGATCGGTCGGGCAGGCCCAGGCGCGGTAGCCGCTCTTGAAGCCGGCCGCCGCCGTGACGGTGACCGTCGCCTGGCCGCCCGCCTTCGGCACGACCGCGGACGTCTTCGCCATGACCTTCCCGTTCCCGCTCTTGAGCGAGACCGGAGCGGCCGCGGCGAGCACGGAGCCCGTCGTGGCGGACGCGACCGGACCGAGGATCGCCGCGGCGTAGACCGTGGTCGAGCCGCCGGCGCCGACGCCCGTGACGGACGCCTTGATCTTCTTGCCGGCGTCGTCGGCCTGCAGGACGTACGTGCGGTCCGTGCCCGTCACGATCTCCGTGCAGGTGGTGGCGCAGCGCCAGAACGTGGTCTTGACCGTCTCCGACGTGCCCGTCCAGGTGCCGGTGGTGGCGGTGACCGTCTGGCCGACCTTGGCCGTGCCGGTCAGGACCGGGATCGGGCTCGCCGCCGGCGGGGCCGGCTTGACCTTCGCGCTGGGCGCGGACGTCGCGGACACGGCCGCGTCCGGGTTGGTCGCCGTGACGACCGCGCGGATCGTCGCGTCGACGTCGGCCGGGACGACCTTGTACGTCGCCGCGATCGCGCCGGAGATGACCGAGCAGTTGTCGCCCGAGGCGTCGCAGCGCTTCCAGCTGTACGCGTAGGTGGTGTCCGTGGTGGTGGTCCACGTGCCCTTCGACGCGGTCAGCGTGGTGTTGACGACGCCCGTGCCGGTGACGGCCGGAGCGGCGGTGTTGACCGGCGGGACGGCCGCGACGACGCCGGTGGCGTCCGACGTGGTCGTACCGGCGCCCGTCGTGTTCGTACCCGTCTGCTTGACGCGGATGGTCGAGCCCTCGTCGGCCTTGACCAGCACGTAGGCGGCACCGGTCGCACCCGTGATGGCGACGCAGTTGTCACCGTCGGTGTCGCAGCGCTGCCACTGGTAGGTGAACGTGGTCGGGTAGTCGTTCCAGACCGGCATGTTGGCCTTCAGCGACTGCTGGCGGGCGGCGGTACCGGTGATGGTGATGTCGGCGTCGACCGTCGGCAGCGGGAGCGGCTGGATCTCGCTGGACGGCTCGCTCTCGATGCTCGCGGTGCGACCCGGGGAGGTCACGCTGACGGCGACGACGAGCTTCTTGTTGGTGTCGGCGACGGTCGCGGTGTACGTCTTGGCGGCCGCCCCCGTGATGTTGACGCAGCCGGTGCCGTCAGCCGCGCAGCGCTTCCACTGGTACGCGACCTTGGTCAGCGGAACGCTCCACTGGCCCTCGGTCGCGGTCTGGACGCCGCGGACGGCGGCGGTGCCGCTGATCGCCGGCTTGACCGAGTTGGTCAGCGCGCGGCCCTCGAGCGTGTTGGTGACCGCCGACGCCGCGGTGGTGGCGACGTTCTGCGAGTTGGTCGCCGTGACCCGCACGCCGAGCTTGACGCCGACGTCGGCCGCCACCGTGAGGTACGTGGCGTTCGTGGCGCCCGCCAGCACGGCGCAGCCCGTCGAGTTGGCGTTGACGGCGGCGACCGGGCAGCGCACCCACTGGTACTTGTAGGTGTGCGTGAGGTTGCCGGCCGAGGCCCAGTCACCCGGGTCGGCGGTCAGCGTCGACGCGTCGGTCAGCGTGCCGGTGATCGTCGGGAGGTCGGTGTTCGCCGGGGTGGAGAGCACCGGGCCGATCTCCTTCGAGAACGCCGCGGTCGAGCCGTCGCCGTTGGTGGCGGTGACCTTCGAGCGGACCTTCAGGCCGGCATCGTCGTTGGTGAGCGTGTACGTGGCCGCGGTCGCGCCCGAGATGTCCACCCAGCTGCCGCTGTCGCTGCGCTGCCACTGGTAGGCGTAGGTCGGGCCCGTCGGGGTCCAGGTGCCCGCCGTGGTCGTGACGACCAGGCCGGTGCGGGTGGTGCCGGAGGCGATCGGGAGCGCGCCGTTGACCGGCAGGGCCGTGGTGACGGTGGCGGTCGGCTCGGAGGCCTTGTCCACCGCGCCGTCGACGTTGGTCGCGGTGACCTTCACGCGGACGGTGTCGCCGAGATCGTCGGCGGTCAGCGTGTACGTCGCGGCCTTCGCGCCCGTGATGTCCACGTAGCCGGAGCCGTCGTCACGCTGCCACTGGTACGTGTACGCGTTGCCCGCGCCCGTCCAGGTGCCCGCGGTCGCGGTCAGCACCTTGGTCCGCTGCGCGGTGCCCGTGACCTTCGGGGCGACGGTGTTGACCGGCAGGTCGGCGACGACCGGGCCGACGCCGACCGAGACGGCCGAGACGGCGGTGTCCGGGTTGGTCGCGGTGACCTTCGAGCGGATCGAGGCGCCCTTGTCGGCGACGGTCAGCACGTAGGTGTTCTTGGTGGCGCCGGCGATGTCGGCGTAGCCGGAGCCGTCGTCGCGCTGCCACTGGTAGGCGTAGGTGTTGCCCGCGCCGCTCCAGGAGCCCGCGTTGGTGGTGAGCGTCATGGCGCGCTTGGGCGTGCCGGTGACGGCGGGAACCGCGCTGTTGACCGGCGGGTTCGCCTCGATCGGGCCGACGTCCTCGGAGTTGCCCGTGGCGGTGCCGTCGACGTTGGTGCCGGTGACGACGACGCGGACCTTCGCGCCCTTGTCGGCGAGCGCCAGCGTGTACGTGGCCGCGATCGCGCCGGTGATGTTGGCGTAGCCGGAGCCGGTGTCGCGCTGCCACTGGTACTTGTACGTGTTGCCGACGCCCGTCCACGTGCCGGCGGTCGCGGTCAGCACGCTCGCGCGGGTCGCGTTGCCGGTCGGCTTCGGGACCGAGCTGGCGACCGGGAGCGACTTGGCGACCGCGTCGGTCTCGGCGGAGTTCGCCGTGGCCGTGCCGTCGACGTTGGTGGCCGTGACGACGACGCGGATCTTCGCGCCCTCGTCGCCCAGCACGGGCGTGTACGTGGCGGCCGCGGCGCCCGTGATGTTCACGTAGCCGGTGCCCGGGTCGCGCTGCCACTGGTACTTGTAGGTGTTGCCGGCGGCGCTCCAGGTGCCGCTCGTGGCGGTCAGGACCGAGCCGCGGGCGGCCGTGCCGGTGACGGGGGGCGCGACCGAGTTGGCGGGCGGGTCCTTGACGACCGGGCCGAGCTCGCCGGAAGCGGTGGCCGGGCTCGCGCCGATCGCGTTCTTGGCCGTGACGAGGACCCGCACCGTGGCGTTGACGTCGGTCGAGGTGAGCGTGTAGCTGGCCGTCGTGGCGCCGGCGATGGCGACCCAGCTCGAGCCGGTGTTGCGCTGCCACGCGTAGACGTAGCTGGTCGGGTTGTCGGTCCAGCTGCCGGTCGTGACGGTGAGGACCTGGCCGCGCTTCTCCGAGCCGGAGACGACGGGCGGCATCTTCGAGGTCGGCGCGATCGGCTTGATCGGGCCGATCTCGTTGCCCGTGCCCGTGACCGAGCCGTCGTTGTTGGACGCCTCGACGACGACGCGGACCTTGCCGCCGACGTCATCCTGCGTGGTCACGTAGGTGGAGTTCGTGGCGCCGGAGATGTCGACCCAGCCGGAGCCCGGGTTGCGCTGCCACTGGTAGGCGAACGTGGTCGGGCTGGCCGTGTACTTGCCGGCGGTCGCGCTCAGCGTCGAGGCGCGGTTGACCGAGCCGGAGACGATCGGGTTGGCGACGAGCTTGGGCTGCGGGTCCTGGTCGACCATCGGGCCGACCGAGCGGGCCTCGAGCACGTACTTGTTGACGAACGCCCAGCTGAGCGTCGCCCAGCCGTGGTCGCCCCAGCCGGTGCCCCACTGGTTCTCGATCCGCACGCCGGTCGTGTCATAGCCGAGCGCGGTGACCGCGTGGCCGCCCATGTTGGCGCCCGAGACGGTCGAGTACAGGCCGCCGTTGGCGGTCGAGACGTTGTAGAAGTTCTGGTAGACCGGGATCGCGAGCACGACGGGCTTGCCGTCGGCGATCGCGGTCTTGATCGACGCCTGCGTGACGGTCGCGCCGGTGGCCTGGGAGACCGCGAGCAGCTCCATCGCGGTCATCTTCCACTGCTGCGCGTTGGCCTTCTGGGCGTCGGTCGGCTTGGTGGTGTAGTTGTAGTTGCCCTGGGTGTAGTCGGCGAGGTTGTCGACGCCGGTCGACATCGCGATGTTGGCGTGCGACGGCAGCGTCGTGCCGACGTTCGCGCCGTTCGTGACCTGCGAGTAGGTGAACATCGGGGCGAGCGGGCCGCCCGAGATCCCCTGCTTGTTCATCCAGTAGCCCATCGCGCTGTAGTCGACGGCCCAGGCGGCGCAGGAGTTGATCTGGCCCTGGTCGCCGACGGGCATCGCCCATTGGGTCAGGTCGACCGCGTCGGGAAGATCAGCAGCCTCGGTGACGACATCGGACATCGCCTTCGCGGTGGGCTTCGGCTGCGGCGAGAGCTCGAGCCCGAGCCCGTGGAGCGATCCGGCTTCGGTGGCCGGCGTGAGCGGCTCCATCGGCGAGTCCCAGGCGAGCGCGCGGGCCGGCAAGGTACATGCGAACAGCAAGACGAGGAGCGTCAGTGCTGCGACTCGTCCCTTCCCTTCGATTCGCCATCCGTGGCGGGTGGTCATCCGTGTCCGATCCCTTTGGTGTTGAGGTGTCCTTAAACCTGCTCTTGGTCACTGATCGACACTCCGCGGGCGTTCTTGGGCGGACTCGACACTTGTACGGCGTAGGCTGCCTTCGGTGAAAGTCGCCGGCTACAGCGGCACGCCACTGCCCAAGAAGCTGGGGATCAAGCCACAGAGCCGCGTGCTCGTGCTCAACGCGCCCGACGGCTTCGACCTCGAGGGCGTCAAGGTGGCGCGCCGGGCGACCGGGATCGCCGACGTGATCCTGTCCTTCCACACCGAGCGGCGCGACCTCGAGCGGCGCATCCCGGTGCTGCGCGAGCGGATGGAGCAGAACGGGCGGCTGTGGATCGCGTGGCCGAAGAAGGCGTCCAAGCTCGAGACCGACATCACCGAGAACGTCGTCCGCGACCTGGCGCTGGCCAACGCGCTGGTGGACAACAAGGTCGCGGCGATCACGGAGATCTGGAGTGGTCTGCAGTTGGTCATCAGGGTCAAGGACCGACTACCTTGAGCCTCATGGACCTGCCTGAAGACCAGCGCCTCAAGGACATCTCGCCCAAGGCGTACGAGCATCCCGCGGATCGGGCCGCAACCGCTGCGCTGCAACAGATCCCGATGATGGACACGGTCGTGCGCAGGCTGATCGAGTTCGGCGAGCGGTCGATCTTCCAGCAGCTGATGGCGAGCGCGGTCCGGCTCAGCCCGGACCAGATGGGCGAGGTCTACGCGTCACACCGCGCGGCGCTGGCGCGGCTGGACATCGACTACGTGCCGGATCTCTACATCTGGCAGATGCCGCTCACCAACGCGATGGCGATCGGCTCCAAGAAGCCGATCGTGGTGCTCAACTCGGGCACGGTGAACCTGATGGACGAGCAGGAGCTGCGCACCGTGCTCGGGCACGAGGCCGGCCACATCCTCTCCGACCACGTGCTCTACCAGACCGCGCTGTACATCCTGCTCGTGCTCGGCGCCGGCCCGCTGTCGCGCCTGCCGTTCTTCGCCGGCCTGCCGCTGCTGGCGATCCGGCTGGCGCTGCTGGAGTGGTACCGCGCCGCCGAGCTCAGCTGCGACCGGGCGGCCACGCTCGTGACCCGCAGCCCGATGTCGACCTGCCAGACGATGATGGTCATGGCGGCCGGCATGCCCTCCCGCAAGCTCAGCCTGGACGCGTTCGTCAACCAGGCGAACGAGTACGTCGACTGGGAGCCGGGCTGGGACAAGCTGATGCGCTTCGGCCGCGAGTTGACGCTGACGCATCCGTACCCGGTGCGGCGCGTGCACGAGCTGATGAAGTGGGTGCGCTCGGGCGAGTACGACCGGATCATCAACGGCGAGTACGTCCGCCGCGGCACCCGCGCCGACGCCCGCGAGGAGGCCGGCGACGCCGCCGAATACTACGCCGACAAGTTCCGGACGATCTTCAGGGAAGCCGGTGACGGGTTCTCCAAGGCCGGCGACAAGGCGGGCGACGCCGCCGACCGGCTGTCGGACTGGCTGAAGAGCAAGTAGTCCGCCGGCACCGGCTTGGAGTAGTGATACCCCTGCGCGACGTGGCACCCCAGGTCGCGCAGCGCGATCGCCTGCTCGCCGGTCTCGACGCCCTCGGCCACCGCGGTCACGCCGAGCGCCTGGGCGAGCTGGATGATCGCGGTGATGATGGCGCGCGCGTCGTTTGACTCGAGCAGGCCGTCGACGAACGACTTGTCGATCTTGATCACGTCGACGGGCAGCAGGTACTTGAGGTGTGACAGCGAGGAGTAGCCGACGCCGAAGTCGTCGATCGCCAGCCGCACGCCCAGCGTCTTGAGGCCCTGGAGGATCCGCTGCGCGGCCTCCGGGTGCTCCATGATCGCGCTCTCGGTGATCTCCAGGCACAGCGCCGACGGCGGAAGCCCGTTGACGCGCAGCGCGGTCTCGACGACGCCGGCGAGCTGCGGGCTGGAGAGCTGGCGGGGCGAGAGGTTGACCGCCATCACGAACTCGATGTGACCCTCGGCCCGCCACGCGGCGGCCTGGCGGCACGCCTCGCCCAGCACCCACTCGCCGATCTCGACGATCAGCCCGCTCTGCTCGGCGACCGGGATGAAGCGGGCGGGGGAGATCGCGCCGTGCAGGGGGTGCTGCCAGCGCAGCAGCGCCTCGACGCCGAACATCCGCGACGTGTCCGAGAGCATGACCTCGGGCTGGTAGGCGAGCGACAGCTGGCCCGCGGCGAGCGCGTCGCGCAGCTCGGCCTCGAGCTCGAGCCGCTCGACGGCGCGCGAGCGCACCGAGCGGTCGAAGAACTCCAGCTGTGCCTTGCCGTTCTCCTTGGCCTGGTACATGGCGGCGTCGGCGTCGCGCAGCAGCTCCTCGGCGGTCACGTCGGTGCCGTCGGCGACCGCGATGCCGATGCTCGAGGACAGGAAGCGCTGGCGGCCGTCGAGCACGAACGGGCGCTTGATCTCCGCCGCGACCCGGTCGGCGACCCGGCGCAGGTCGGAGAGGCTCATGATCCGCTCGAGCAGGATCACGAACTCGTCGCCGCCGAAGCGGGCGATCGTGTCGCCGGGGCGGACCGCGTCGGTCAGGCGCTCGGCGGCCTGGACGAGCAGCTCGTCGCCGGCGCGATGGCCGAGCGAGTCGTTGATGACCTTGAAGTCGTCGATGTCGGCGAACAGGACCGCGAGGCGGGTGTTGGTGGTCTTGCGGCGCTCGAGCGCGTCGGCCAGCGCGATGTCGAACAGCGCGCGGTTCGGGAGCCCGGTCAGCGGGTCGTGGTGGGCCTGGTGGTCGAGCCGCTCGGCGTCGTGCTTGCGGGCGGTGATGTCGACGCCCTGGGAGATGTAGTGATCCGGGCTGCCGGCGCTGTCGAGGATCAACGAGTGGCGCCAGATGAACCAGCCGAGCGTGCCGTCGGCGCGCACGTAGCGCTGCTCGGCCTCGGGCGCGTCGGACTCAGGTGGCCAGCTCGCCTTGAGCGCGGCCTGGTCGGCGGCGGGCGCGAAGTCCCAGAAGCGCGCGGCCTGGGTCCCGACGCGCTCGCGCAGCTCGTCGTTGGTCTGCAGCAGCTCACCCGCCGGCGACACGAGCGCCATCGCCACCGGCGCCGCGTCGAACGCCCGCCGGAAGCGCTCCTCCGAGCTCGCGGTGGCGGTGCGGGCGGACTCGTTCGCGCGCCACGAGATCAGGTTGGCGACGGCGAGCGCGGCGACGAACAGGCCATGGACCCCGGCCCAGGCCCACGCGTAGCGGTCGTGGTTGAACACCGCGCCGGTCTCCCAGAAGCTGATCACGCCGTGCTGGAGCACGACGAACGTGATCGCCATCAGGTACGCCCACCACTCCTCGTAGAGCGCCAGCGCGCCCACCATCACGAAGTAGTGGAAGTGCGCCTCGGTCGTGCCGTGCCAGGAGACGACGACCAGCGCCGAGCACGACAGCAGCGCCATCGCGCACATCGACGAGCGCCAGCCGCGACCCAGGCGCGGCCAGCAGGCGAGCGCGCCGAAGACCGCGGGGCCGATGTCGAACGCCCAGCCCGCCGCGAGCGACCAGCCCTGGCTGACGGCGAACGCGGGCAGCAGCACGAGGTGGATCGCCAGCACCGCGAGGAGCCCACGGTGACGCACGGCCCATACCTCTTCAGGCAGGGCACGGCCACGCGGCAGCCAGGACAGCAGGCGATGCATCTGCCCAGGTGTTCGGAAGCTGACGCCCCCGGCTTTAATGCAGCGCCCGGAGGGTGCGTCGCCGCGTGACCCCGGCGGCGATGATGCTGACCCGGTACAGACCCGCCTTCTTGGGGCGCACCTTGGTCTGGAAGCGGCCGCTGGACGCGCCGATGCGCTTGCGCTGCACGGTCACCCAGCGGTTCCCAACCTGGCGCTCCAGGAGGCACTGCACGAGCGCCTGGCCCGGCGCCAGCGTGCCGCTGATCGCGAACGCGGTACCCGCCTTGGCGCGCCGCTTGTCGCTGGTGAGCGACATGCTCGGGACGACCTTGACCGCCACCGGCGCCGACTCCAGCCGCGTCCGCGTCGCGTCGCCCGCGAAGACCGCGCGGACCTGACCGGACGCGGGGAGCTGCACGCTCGTCGACCAGTTCCCGTCGACGCCGCAGGTGGTCGTGGTGACCTGCGTCCAGGCCGATCCCGCCGCCATGTACTCGACGCCGAGGGCGGCGCCCGCGGGGGAGGAGCCGTCGGCGAAGCGCAGGACGCCGGAGACGCTGGTCGGCTTGGCGCCCTTCTGGCTGGAGGCCTTGACCGTGATCGCCGACACGGGGTGGCTGAACGCGGCCGCGCGGGAGCGCAGGGCCGGCAGCTGCGCGTAGAGCTGCTCGCCGGGACAGGAGGTCTCGCAACCGTCGCGGTGGCCGCTGATGCGCTGGAAGTCGACGAGCTCGCCGTACGGGTACCGGTTGCTCTCACCGCCGCCGGACTGGAGCGTCACCGTGCCCTGGACGGGGACCCCGTGGAGCGAGAGCTTCCAGCCGATCAGCTTGGCCAGCGACTCCATCGCGGGCGCGTCGAGCGGGATGTTGGTGAACGTCCCGAGGCACGCGATGCCGGTCGAGACGCTGTTCCAGCCCTGCGCCTGGGCGCCGATGACGGCAGCCTCGACGCCGCCCGCGCGGCCTTCGAAGATCACGCCGTAGCGGTCGACGAGGAAGTTGTAACCGATGTCGTTCCAGCCGTTGGAATCGCGGTGATAGCGGGCGATGCCGAGGACGATCCCCGCCGATTGATCCGGCGCGTAGTCGACCGCGGTGACCGTGTGGTGGACGAACGCGGCCTCGACGACGCCGTAGCTGGGGCCGGTGCGGGGCGGGACCTGGTCGGCGCCCCAGTCCGCGCGCGGGACCATCGGCGGCGCGCCGGTGGCCTGGGCCGCGCGGGCTCTTCTCGTGGGCTGCGGCGTGGTCTTGACGAACCGCAGCGTCAGGCCGGTCGCGCTACCGCGCGAGCGCAGCTGCAGCTCGTCGGCGGCGCCGGTGTAGATCGGGTCCGTTCCCTTCAGCGTGCCGTGGCTGGCCGGCAGGGGCGTCCAGCGCGTCCAGCGGCCGCCGCGGGCGCGGGTGCGGATCTGCGCCCGATAGGCCGTCGCGCGGCTCCAGCGCAGCCCGGCGAGGTCGAAGCGGCGTGGGGCCGTCAGCACGTCCGTCGTGCGCCAGACGGCTGCGGCGTGGGCTTTGGCGTCGGGGAGCGCGAGCTCGAACAGCGCCGGCTCGGCGCCGAGCGCGGGGGAGGGGACACGCAGCGCGCCCAGGGCGACGACGCCCGCGCCGAGGCGGACCGCCTGGCGGCGGGTGAGTCGATGACCATCCATCAGAGGTTCGGAACACAGCATGGCCGCGATCGGAGCGTCGGCGGGGGCTGAGAGAGATCTTTCGGTCGGGGAGAAAATGGGAATGAGTTTCAGTAAGCTTCCGCGACGATGACCCGTTTGGCCCTGCTCGCGCTCTTGCTCATTGCCCTTTCCGCATGTGGCGGTTCGCAGGGTTCATCCGACGCGCCCACGATCGTCGCCACGACGACCCAGCTCGCCGACATCGCCCGCAACGTGGCGCCAGGTGCCCACGTGCGGGCGATCCTCGCGCCGAACACCGACCCGCACGAGTACGAGGTGCGCCCCGACGACGTGAAGGCGCTGGCGTCGGCGGACATCGTGCTGCGCTCGGGCGGCGAGGTCGACGCGTGGCTCGGCGGGGCGCTGGATGCGGCGGGCGTGAACGAGCAGGACGTCGTCGACGCGGGTACCGCCGCCGGCCTCGAGGGCGACGACCCGCACTGGTGGCAGGACCCGGTCCGCGCCGAGAAGGCGGCGGCCGCGATCGGTCGTGCGTTCTCCGCCGCAGGCCTGCCAGACGACTCCGCGGCCTACATCGCGCGGCTGAAGCGGCTTGACGCCGGCGTCCGCGCGTGCATGGACAAAGTGCCTGCATCTGAGCGCAAACTCGTCACCTCGCATGATGCGCTCGGCTACTACGCACGCCGGTATGACATCAAGGTGGTCGGGGCCGTGATCCCGGCACTGACGACGGCCGCCCAGCCGTCCGCGGGTGACATCGCGAACCTGGTCGCGACGATCAAGCGCGAGGGCGTGAAGACGATCTTCGCCGAGAGCTCCGTCAACCCCAAGGTCGAGCAGGCCGTCGCGCGCGAGACCGGGGCGAGGATCGGCAAGGCGCTGTGGGCCGACTCGCTGGGACCGAAGGGCTCAGACGGCGAGACCTACATCGGCTCGATCGAGGCCAACACGCGCGCGCTGGTGCAGGGCTTCACGGGCGGCGCGGTCGACTGCCCGGTCGATGCTTGACCTGAGCGCGCCCTACATCCAGCGCGGGATCGCCGAGATCCTGCTGCTGGCCGTGATCGCGGGCGTGCTCGGGACGTGGGTGGTGCTGCGGCGGCTGCCGTTCTACACGCATGCGATCGGGACTGCGACGTTCCCCGGTTTGGTGGTCGCCGGCCCGTGGGGCGTGCCGGCGCAGCTGACGGCGCTGGTGTGCGCGGTCGGGTTCGGCGGCGTGCTCGAGCGGGTGCAGCGCACCAAGCGCTTCGATCCGGATGCGGCGATCGGCCTGCTGCTCGTGGCGGCGCTGGCGATCGGCGTCGTGCTCGCCAGCGACGTCTACGAGTCCGGTGCGGGCGTCGACCGGCTGCTGTTCGGCTCGCTGATCGCCCTACGGCCGGTGGATGTGTGGCTCACGGCGCTGGCGGTCGTGGGCGCGTTGGCCTGCGATGCGGCGCTGCGGCGGCCGTGGCTGGCTTCAGGCTTCGACCCGGACGGCGCCCGCGCGAGCGGCGTGCGCACGGCCTTCGGCGATCGCGCGCTGCTGCTGGCCGTGGCGGTCGCGGTGGTCGTGGCGCTCGATGCCGTGGGCGCGCTGCTGGTGACGGTCGTGCTGACCGTGCCCGCCGCCACCGTGCGCCTGTTCGAGCCCGGGCTGCGGGTCCAACAGCTGGCGACGTTCGCGGTCGCCGCCGTGGAGGGCCTGTTGGCCATCGTCATCGCCGACGGCTTCAACATCGGCCCCGGTCCGGCGATGGCGGTGATCGGCGCCTGCGTGTACGGGTTGGCGGCGATCGCGGCGCCGCGCCGCGTGGCGGTGCCCGCGTGACGGCGCCGCGCAAACCTAAAGGGGTCAGGCCCCTTTATGTTCGGGGCGCGGCATGAGTGTCTCCACGCGCGATCTGCGCGGCGGCTACGTGCGCGGCGTCGACGTGCTCGGCGGCGTGTCGTTCTCGGTCGCGGCCGGCGAGATCGCCGCGGTGCTGGGGCCGAACGGCGGCGGCAAGACGACGCTGTTCCGCGCGCTGCTGGGCGAGTTGCCGTTCCGCACGGGGACGGTCGAGCTGGCCGGGCGGCCGGCGTACGTGCCGCAGACCGAGGGTGCGCGGCTCGACTTCCCGGTCAGCGCCCATGACGTCGCGCTGATGGGCGCGTACGGCCGCACGCCGTGGTTCAAGCGCGTCTCGCGTGAGGACCGGGCGCGCGCCGACGCCGCGCTGGACCGGGTGGGCCTCGCGGACCGGGCGCACGCGCGCTTCGGGACCCTGAGCGGCGGCCAGCGCCAGCGTGTCCTGATCGCGCGGGCGCTCGTGCAGGACTCGCCCGTCCTGCTGCTCGACGAGCCGTTGTCGGGCGTCGACCGCCCGAGCGCCGCGCAGATCGAGCGGGTCTTCGCCGAGTTGCAGGACGAGGGCCGCGCGCTGCTGGTCGCGACCCACGACGTCGCCCAGGCGCGTGCCTGGCCGCGCGTGCTCTGCCTCAACCACGGGCAGGTGGCATTCGGCGCGCCCGGCGAGACGCTCTCCACCGACGTCCTGCGCCGCACCTACGGCGACGAGCTCGTGGTCCTCGACGGCTCCGGCCAGGCCGTCACCGTCTCCCACCACCACCACGACCACTGATGCGGCGCGGCGCGACGACCTCGCGCGGGCGCGCCGCGGACGCGCGCCACGACCTCGCGGGGCGGCCCTGAGGTGCTATCCAGCGGGATCATGCAGCGGGCGTTCGCCGAGGCGATCATCCTCGGGCTCGCGTGCGGGCCGTTGGGCGTATGGATCCTGCTGCTGCGGCGGGCGTATGCGGCCGAGTCGCTCTCGCACGCGATGCTGCCCGGGCTCGTGGTCGCCGCGCTCGCGGGCGTGCCGCTGATCCTCGGCGCGGCCGGGGGCGTGCTGCTGGCGGCGGGCGGGATCGCGCTCGTCGCCAGGGACGCAAGGGCCGGGGGAGACGTCGGCGTGGCCGTCGTCGTCTCCGGGTTGTTCGGACTCGGCGGCATCCTCGCGCTCTCGCCGGAGACGCCGCCGCGGCTCGGCGAGCTGCTGTTCGGCGACCTGCTCGGGATCACCGATGGCGACCTGGTCGCGGCCGCGCTGCTCTCGGCGGGCGTGCTGATCGCGCTCGCGCTCGGCTACCGGGCGCTGACGGCGACCGCGTTCGCCCGGGGGAGCGCGCATGCGCTGGGAATCCGGCCGGGGCGGGCGGATCTCGCGCTGCTCGCGGTGCTCGCGGTGACGACGGTCGCCGCGGTGCAGGGGCTCGGCAACCTGCTGCTCGTCGCGCTGATCCTCGCGCCCGCGGCTGCGGCGCTCAACCTCGCGCGGCGGCTGCCGGCGGTGCTCGGCCTCGCCGCGGGCCTCGCGGTGATCGCCGGGATCGCGGGCCTGGTCATCTCGTACGAGTTCGAGATCGCGGCGGGAGCGAGCGTCGCACTCTGCGCTGTCGCACTTTCTTCCCTCGGTCTATTGAAACCAAAGTTAGGCGTGCCATAATCCGATCCGTGGCCACGCGCGAAACAGAGTTCTCCTCCGCTGTAGAGGACTACGCGAAGGCCATCTATTCCCTGCAGGAGGGCGAAGAGGCGGTCGGCATCACGGCGATCGCGCAACGCCTGAACGTCACGCCCGCCTCGGCCAGCGGGATGGTGCGCAAGCTCGACGAGCTCGGCCTCGTCACCCACGAGCGCTACCGCGGTGTGCGGCTCACCGAGCCCGGCACGCGGCTCGCGCTGGAGATGATCCGTCACCACCGGCTGCTCGAGCTCTACCTCGCCGAGTCGCTCGGGGTGCCGTGGGACCGCGTGCACCAGGAGGCCGAGGTGCTCGAGCACGTGCTCTCCGAGGAGCTCGAGGCGCTGATCGCCGCCAAGCTCGGCCATCCGACGCACGACCCGCACGGCGACCCGATCCCGGACGCCGACCTCGTGATCGCCGAGGAGCGCACCACGTGCCTGTCCTCGCTCGAGCCCGGCGAGGAGGCGACCGTCGTGCGGATCAGCGACGCCGAGCCGGAGATGCTCCGCTACCTCGCCGCCCGCTCGATCGTCCCCGGCACCCACCTGCGAGTGGTGGACAAGCAGCCGTTCGGCGGCCCGCTGTTCGTCGAGGTCGCCGGCGAGACGCACGCCCTCGGCGGCCAGCTCGCGACCGCGATGCGCGTGCGCGGCGAGGCCGCGCAGGCGCGCCCAGGCGCGTCGCCGCGTGGCGGCGCGGAGGCGGCGGCATGAACCCGCCGACGATGACCGAGGCCGCGCTCGCCGCGACCGGCGCCACCGTTCCCGTCGGGCCGACCGAGCTCGAACTGGTCCGCTCGCGCGGGCGCGTGAAGGGCGTCGTCGCCATGCTCGGCCCGGCGTTCGTCGCCGCCGTCGCCTACATCGACCCCGGCAACTTCGCCACCAACATCGCCGGCGGCGCCAAGTACGGCTACATGCTGCTGTGGGTCATCGTCGCCGCGAACCTGATGGCGATGCTGGTCCAGTACCTGTCGGCCAAGACCGGCATCGCGACCGGCAAGAACCTGCCGGAGCTGTGCCGCGAGCACTTCAAGAAGCCGGTCACCTTCGGGCTCTGGCTTCAGGCCGAGGCGATCGCGATCGCCACCGACCTGGCGGAGTTCGTCGGCGCCGCGATCGCCCTGAACCTCCTGTTCGGCGTTCCGCCGTTCGTCGCCGGCCTGATGACCGCGGTCGTCGCGTTCGCGATCCTCGAGTTGCAGACCCGCGGGCACCGCAAGTTCGAGCTGGCGATCGCCGGCTTCCTCGGCATCGTCTTCCTCGGCTTCATGTACGACCTGCTGCAGGTCGGGGTCGACCGCCACGACTTCGTCCGCGGCCTCATCCCGACCTTCGACGGGACGGACAGCATCCTGCTCGCCGTCGGCATCCTCGGCGCGACCGTGATGCCGCACGTCGTCTACCTGCATTCGGCGCTCACGAGCCGCCGCATCGCGCCCCGCAACACGGCCGAGAAGCGGTCGTTGCTGAGCTTCGAGCGCCTCGACGTCCTCCTGGCGATGGGCCTCGCCGGGATCATCAACATCACGATGCTGGTCGTCGCCGCGCAGCTGTTCCACGACAGCGGGCGGACCGGGGTGGACTCGATCGAAGGCGCGCACGACGGCTTCACCGCGCTGCTCGGCGGCGGCGCCGCGCTGGCCTTCGCGGTCGCGCTGCTCGCCTCCGGCCTCTCGAGCTCGAGCGTCGGCACGTTCGCCGGCCAGGTCGTCATGCAGGGCTTCATCAACCGCCGCATCCCGCTCTTCGCCCGCCGCGCGATCACGATGGCGCCGTCGCTGATCGTGCTCGCGATCGGCGTCAACCCGAGCACCACGCTCGTCATCTCCCAGGTCGTCCTGAGCTTCGGCATCCCGTTCGCGCTGGTGCCGATGGTGCTGCTCACCCGCCGCCGGGACATCATGGGCCCGCTCGTCAACCGCACCCTCACCACGGCGGTCGCGAGCATCGTCGCGGCCATGATCATCTGCCTCAACGGCTTCCTGCTCTACGACACATTTCTCGGCTGATTGGGTCCTGGGTGGGTGGGGGACCCTATTGACGCGCCGAGTGCGGTAGGCGATGCTCCCGCGCGGGATGGACTCGAGTGCGCGCAGGGTGCAGGCGGAGCGCAACCGCAACCGGCTTCCGCCACGGCGGAAGAGCTACCGCTGGGCGCGCCGCATCGTCGGCCTGCTCGCGACGATCGCGTTCATCGGCGTCGGGGTGGCGATCGCGCAGATGGTCATCCCCAAGGACAAGGACACCGAGGCCAACGCGGCGGTCGCGCCGACGGCCACCGCCACCGCCACCCATTCGAAGAAGAAGGCGGTCAAGAAGAAGAAGGCCAAGCCCAAGGGACCGACGAAGGCGCAGCGCCAGGCGCTTGCGGACGCCGTCACGGTCCTGCGCGCCAAGGGCTACACGACGCTGAGGCAGGGCGACTACGACCCGACCGCGACGTTCCGGGTGCTGATCGGCCGCCCGGTCGGCGACTCGGCCGGCGGGTACCGCGCGTTCTTCTTCTCCAAGGACGCCTTCCTGGGCAACGACGCGCTCAACCCGTCAACCAAGCTGAGCGTCGCCAAGCAGGGCAAGATGATGGTCACGCTCACGTACGGGGTCTACGCGTCCGGCGACCCGGCGGGCCAGCCGAGCGATCGCAAGAAGGTGCGCTTCCGCCTCGAGGGCACGCGCATCCACGCGTTGGACACGATTCCGCTCGATAGCGCCCGCTTCCAGCGCCAGCGGTAGATTTGGTCCTCCGCGAGAGGAGGACCCGCATGGAGCCGTCGTACGCATCCGGGACGTCGTCAACGCCGCTGCTGGGCGACACGATCGGTGACAACCTCGACCGCACGATCGCGCTGTACCCGGACCGCGAGGCGCTGGTCTCGGTCCACCAGGACCTCAGGTACACGTACGCCCAGTTCGGCGAGGCGGTCGACCGTTGCGCGCGCGCCTTCATCGCGGCCGGGATCGAGCCGGGCGACCGGGTCGGGATCTGGAGCCCGAACTGCGCGGAGTGGGCGCTGGTCCAGTACGGCACCGCGAAGGCCGGGATCATCCTCGTCAACATCAACCCGGCATACCGGACCTCGGAGCTCGAGTACGTCCTGCGCCAGTCCGGGTGCCGGATGCTCGTCGCCGCGACCGCCTTCAAAACCTCCGATTACGTACAGATGGTCGGCGACGTGCGGGACAACCTCGTCGGGCTCGAGCGCGTCGTGTTCATCGGGCGCGACTGGGAGGAGTTCATCGCGGACGGCGGGCAGGTGCCGCCGGAGGAGCTCGCGGACCGCCAGGCGGCGACGCAGTTCGACGACCCGATCAACATCCAGTACACGAGCGGCACCACCGGCTTCCCCAAGGGCGCGACGCTCAGCCACCACAACATCCTCAACAACGGCTACTTCGTCGGACGCGGCTGTCGCTACAGCGAGCAGGACCGCGTCTGCATCCCGGTGCCCTACTACCACTGCTTCGGCATGGTCATGGGCAACCTCGCCTGCACGTCGCACGGCGCCTGCATGGTGATCCCCAACGGCGCGTTCGACCCGGTGATGACGCTGCAGGCCGTCCAGGACGAACGCTGCACGAGCCTCTACGGCGTCCCGACGATGTTCATCGCCGAGCTCGAGCACCCCGAGTTCGGCGAGTTCGACCTCTCCAGCCTGCGCACCGGGATCATGGCCGGCTCGCCGTGCCCGATCGAGACCATGCGCCGCGTCGTCGACGAGATGCACATGGAGGAGGTCACGATCTGTTACGGCATGACCGAGACCTCGCCGGTGTCGACGCAGACCGGCGCCGACGACCCGCTCGAGAAGCGGGTGGGGACGGTCGGGCGCGTGCACCCGCACGTCGAGGTCAAGGTCGTCGACCCGGAGACCGGCGCCGTGGTGCCGCGCAACACGCCCGGCGAGTTCTGCACCCGCGCCTACAGCGTGATGCTCGGCTACTGGGAGGAGCCGGAGAAGACGGCCGACGCGATCGACCGCGCCCGCTGGATGCACACCGGCGACCTCGCGCAGATGGACGACGAGGGCTACCTCAAGATCGTCGGGCGGATCAAGGACATGGTCATCCGCGGCGGCGAGAACGTCTACCCGCGGGAGATCGAGGAGTTCCTGATGGGCCACCCGGACGTGCAGGACGTCCAGGTCGTCGGCGTGCCGGACCCGAAGTACGGCGAGGAGCTGATGGCCTGGATCGTCACCCGCGGCGGGGCCGAGCTCGACCGCGAGACGGTGGCCGAGTTCTGTAAGGGCAAGATCGCCCACTACAAGGTCCCACGCTACGTTCATGTGGTGAGCGAGTTCCCGATGACCGTGACCGGCAAGGTCCAGAAGTACAAGCTGCGCGAGCAGGCGATCGAGGATCTTGGGTTGGCGGAAGTCGAGACGGCGTAGGTGTGCGGCCGCTACACGCTGTCGACCGTCGACGGCCCCGACCTCGCGCAGCGCTTCAGCCTGCTCTCCCCACCTGACGAGGAGACGCTCGGGCGCTTCAACGTGTGCCCGACGGAGACGATCGCGACCGTGCTGCAACCCAACCAGGCCGCCTCGGTGGCCTGGGGCCTGCGGCCGTTCCGCGGCCAGAAGTTCACGCCGATCAACGTGCGCTCGGAGACCGTCGCGCAGCGCTACAAGTGGCTGATGACGGGCGGGCGCTGCCTGGTGCTGGCGGACGGCTGGTACGAGTGGATGAAGCAGGAGAAGAAGGGGGCCCCGCGGCTGCCGTTCCGCTACACGGTCGACGGCGGCGTCCCGTTCGCGTTCGCCGGCCTCTACGACGGCACCGGCGCGGCGATCCTGACCACCGAGGCGAACGAGATCTGCGCGCCGATCCACGACCGGATGCCGGTCGTGCTCGAAGGGCCGGAGGCCGAGGCGGCGTGGCTCAGTGAGGACGTCGGCGTCGAGGAGGTGCTCGAGTTCCTCGTGCCGCTGCCCAGCCGGCGAGTGTCGGTAGCACCCGCCAATCCCGCTGTCAATAAGGCGGGTGTCGAAGGTCCCGAGCTGCTCGTACCCCCCGACGAGCCACTCACGGCGCCCTCAGACACGCTGTTCTGAAAGGGTTTTTAGATGGAAATCGGGGTCGTGGCCCTCGCGGTCGGCGCACTGTTGACCGCGGGCATCGGCGCCTCGCTGCTCGCGGGCCGTCTCCGCCTGCCCGGTCTGGTGCTCGTGCTGGTGCTCGGCATGGTCATCGGCTCCGACGGCCTCTCGTGGATCGACTTCGGCTCGAGCACGGAGGACTACGACGTCGCGCAGAGCGCCGCGATCATGGCGCTGGCGCTGATCCTGTACGAGGGCGGCCTCTCCAGCGGCTGGGCGGAGATCAAGCCGGTCATCCGCGTCTCGGTGCTGCTGGCGACGGTCGGCACCGCGCTCACCGCGGGGATCACCGCGGTCGCCGCCGCGCTGCTGTTCAGTGAGCTGAGCACGCTCGAGGCGCTGATCCTCGGCTCGACCGTGGCCGCGACCGACGCCGCGGCGGTGTTCGCCGTGCTGCGCGGGTCGACGCTGCGACGCAAGATCGCCCGGACGCTGGAGGGCGAGTCCGGCGTCAACGACCCGATCGCCGTGATCCTCGTGCTCGCCTCGATCGAGGCGATCAACCACTCCGACTTCGGCCTGCTCGACGCGCTCTGGCTGGGGGCGAGCGAGCTGGCGATCGGCGGCGCGGTCGGGCTCGCGGTCGGCGGCTTCGGCGTGTGGGCGCTGCGCCGCGTCACGCTGCCGTCGGCCGGCCTCTACCCGGTCGCCTCGGTCGCGTTCGCGGGCATGGCGTACGGCGGCGCCGACACGCTGCACGGCACCGGGTTCCTCGCGGTGTTCATCGCCGGCCTGGTGATCGGCAGCGCGACCTCGCCCGCCCGCCGCACGATCATCACGTTCCACGAAGGTCTGGCCTGGGTCGCCCAGCTCACCCTCTTCCTCCTGCTCGGGTTGCTGGTCAATCCGGGCGAGCTGATCGACATCATCCCCGAGGGCACCGCGATCGCCATCGTCACGGCGGTGCTCGCCCGCCCGCTCGCCGCGATCGTGGTCGCGTACGGCTTCACGTTGCCCGAGCGGCTGATGCTCGGCTGGGCGGGTCTGCGCGGTGCGACGCCGATCGTGTTCGCGACCTTTCCCGTGACGGAGGGCATCCCGCACGGCCACCTGATCTTCCAGGTGGCCTTCTTCGTGGTGCTGCTCTCGACCGTCCTGCAGGGGCTGACGATCGAGCCCGTCGCCCGCTGGCTCGGCGTGACAGCCGACGAGGCCGCGATCCCCGCGCCGCTGGTCGAGCCCGTGCTCCTCAACCGTCTGGGGGCCGAGACGATGCAGTTCCCGGTCCGCGCCGACGACGCGATCGCCGGCCATCCGGTCCGCGAGCTCGGGCTCCCGCGCGAAGCGCTGCTGAACGTGATCGTCCGCGGCGAGCGGGCGATCCCGCCCCGCGGCTCGACCGTCATCCAGGAGGGCGACCAGCTCCACGTGCTCGTCCGCCAGGAGGTCGCGGTCGAGTTCCGCGAGCTGATGCGCCGCTGGCGGACCGGCCCGATCGGCCCTCCGGAGCGCCCGCCGCGCCGCCCCCGCAGCCGCCCGTCGGTCACCTCGATCCGCCCCTGGCAACCCGCCGACGGCGATCCGCAACGGCCGACGGAGCTGCTCGGCCTCGAGGTCATCGAGCAGTTGCGCACGCGCCGCGACGAGGATGGCGCGCTGGTCGTGCTTGAGGACGGCCGCTACGGCGTCTCCGGCCCCCTGTTGGCGGTCGGCCCGTCCGGCGAGCTGCAGGCGTTCGCTCGCCGGCGCCTGGCCACCGCGTCCTCGCCGGGCGAGCGGGCGTGGTGGCAGGAAGTGGTCGGCGCGCTCGCGCGCTAGGGCCGCTTACGCCGGCACGGGGTCCGCGAGCTTGCGGACGACGGGGCGCGAGCCGAAGGCGGTGAGCGCGGCGGTGGCGATCACGAAGAGCAGGCCGAGGCCGAGCGTCACGTAGGCGATCGTGGCGATGAACGGCATCTTGGCGCCGGCCGAGACGGCGGCGGCGACGTCGCGCGAGCCGTCGGCGTTCATGACCACGATCGACCAGTCGCCCGACTGGACGTCCCAGTGCAGGGAGTGGCTGCCGGTGGCGACCCAGAAGGTCTGCTTGGCCGGCGGGCCGGCCTTGCGCGTGCCTTTGAAGGTCTCGTCCGTCGATCTGAACGGCGCGAAGTCGACGTCGGTGACCTCGGTGTAGGAGGTCCCGCGCAGCCAGCGCTGGACGTCGGCGGTGGGGGCGATGCCGACGAACAGCGGCTTGCCGCCCTTGGCCATCGTCTGCAGGCGCAGCTCGCCGTAGCGGTCGGCCTTGATCATGAAGCCGGCGTCGACCTGCAGGCTCGGCGTCGTGATCGCGTACTCGGTCGAGTTGAAGCGCTGGGCGCCGGTCGAGAGGTAGCCCTCGGCGTCCTTGTAGTGGCCGTTGGCCCACAGCAGCAGACCGCCGGCGAGGAAGAGGGCGAACGCGATCAGTCCGGTGACTGCGGCCCCGATCAGGGCGGCGGCTCCGGTGCGATCTCGTGTGCTCTTCATCTGGCTTGAAAGGTCGCAGCGACACGGACAACCGACGAGGGAGGCACCTCGTGGGCAAAAGGTGCGGTTTCCCGCCCATAGCCCTCACCCATTCAGGTGAGATCCACGACGCGCGCGCCGTTGACGTAGACGATCCGCGTGTCGCCCAGGTTCTTGAGGAGGCTGCCCGGCATGGGGTGGACGTGGCCGTGCAGCAGCCAGCGCGGCTGGTGCTTGAGCACCCACTCGCGAAGCGCCTCGAAGCCGATGTGCGCCGGGTCCTCCGGATCGTCGTTGACGCCCATCGGCGGGCAGTGGCAGAGCAGGATCTCGGCGGGCGGGAGCTTCTTGATCAGCTTCTTGGCCTCGCGCTGCGTGTAGGACGGGCCGACCTTCGCGGTCCCCGAGCGGCGGTAGGACACGCACCCCTCGAACCCGGAGAACGACATCCCGTTGTCGAGGTCGATCCGGTTGAGGTGGACGTTGTCGATCCCGAACCAGGTCATGTACGGCTCGGCGTCGTGGTTGCCGTAGACCCCGAGCTTGGGCAGCTTCACGCGGTCGAGCGTCTCGAGCCAGCTCGGCTCGAGGTCGCCGAGCGTGACGAGCGCCTCCACGTCGCACTGCGACGCGAGCTTCTCGACATCCGCGTGGAATGGGCGATCGGCCAGGGCCAGGACCCGCATCCCGGCAATGTCTACCCCATCCATTGCTTCAATGCCCGGATGGATCCCTGGGCGGTGCTCGGCGTGAACCCCGGCTCTCACGACAAGGAGATCGCCGCCGCGTACCGCGAGGCGGCCAAGCGCTGGCATCCCGACCTCGCCAACGGGGCGGAGGCGGCGGCGCGCATGGCGGAGATCAACGCCGCCTATGACATGGTCCGCGCGGCCAAGCAGCACGGCATCGAGGGCCCGTGGCGGAGCGGTGAGGCGACGCCCGCCACCCGCGCGGCCACCCGCTCCGCGGGCAAGGGGTCGTGGCTGGTCCCGCCGCTGCGGCAGGCGCTCGGCCCAGAACTGCTGGACGTACTCACTCAGGGCGAGGAGGTGCGGCTGGTCACGCCGACCTCGACCTGGGCGTCCCCGCGCGCCATCCTCGCCGTGACCGAGCGCCGCCTGCTGTGGCTGCTCGACGACGCCCCCGTGGCGCGCGTGCACTCGCTCGTCTTCCGCAACATCGCCGAGATCTCCCACCGGGTCCGCCGCAAGCACGCCGCGCTGACGGTCAAGACGATCGCGGGGAAGCGCCACACCTTCCACGATCTTCGCCCGCACACAGCGATGGTTATCGAGCGCCACGTTCTAGGCCAGCCGGTCGGCTAGCTACCGTTGGAGGGTGCGCGAAGTCGAGCCTGTCCCCAACGTCGAGCTCCGGCGGAACGCGCAGGGGCACGAGGTGGTCGTGTTCGCCTTCCCGTATCGGGCGGACATCGTCGACGCGGTGCGCTCGATTCCCGGCCGCCGCTTCGACTGGCAGGCCAAGGAGTGGTCGGCGATGAAGGCCGACGCGACCGCGGCGTACGTCCAGAGCGTGCTCGAGCGCTTCCCGGAGCTCGAGGTCGCGCCCGAGGTCGAGGAATGGCTCTCGCGCGCGGTCAAGGGCTGGGTCGGACGCGTCACCGCCGCACGCCGGGCCGGCGAGGGCTGGTTCGTCCTGGACGGGATCGCCGGCGAGCTGCCTGAAGAGCTCGAGGCGGTCGCCGAGCACCGCGGCGAGCGGCGCTGGCTGCCCTTCACCGAGGAGGTCGCCAACGCGCTGCTGGACATGGCCGGCGCGCGGCTCGACCCGCGCGCGCTGCGCTGCGCGACGCGGCTGCAGGTGGGCCTCACGCCCGCGCC
This sequence comes from Solirubrobacter soli DSM 22325, assembly GCF_000423665.1. Classification (GTDB taxonomy): domain Bacteria; phylum Actinomycetota; class Thermoleophilia; order Solirubrobacterales; family Solirubrobacteraceae; genus Solirubrobacter; species Solirubrobacter soli. The sequence goes on from NZ_AUIK01000022.1 coordinate 201,846, forward strand.
CGCGACGCTGACGCTGGTCGAGAGCTACGGCGAGGCGCGCTTCAAGCTCGAGGTCAACTGGGATCCGGACACCGTCGGCGCGTTCGTCGAGCTGCCCGCGGCCGAGGCGCACGGCCGCACGCTGCCGATCGACCCGTACCTGCTCGAGCCGCTCGAGCACTTCATCCGGATGCACGGCATCGACGTCGGCGACAACGCCCGCAACGCGCTCGACCGGCTGCGCACCGAGCACGATGCCGCGATCGACTCGGTCCGACGTTCACGCGCCGCCGACGCCGACGCGCTCGCCTGCGAACCGCGCCTCGGCGGGGAGTTGCGCCCGTTCCAGCGCGCCGGCGTCAAGTACGCCCTGGAGGCCCGCCGCCTCTTCATCGCCGACGAGCAGGGCCTGGGCAAGACCGTCGAAGCCCTCGCCACGCTCGAGGAGGACGACGCCTACCCGGCCGTCGTCATCTGCCCGGCGAGCCTGAAGCTCAACTGGCAGCGCGAGACCGAGCACTGGCTCCCGCACCGCACGCTGCACGTCGTCGTCGGCACCGGCAAGGCGATCCCGAAGGCCGACATCACCGTCCTCAACTACGAGATCGCCCAGGCGCACCGCGAACGGCTCGCGATCAGCCGCCCCAAGGCACTGATCCTCGACGAGTCCCACTACGTCAAGAACCCCGCCGCCAAACGCACCCGCGCGGTCCGCCGCCTCGCCGAGCAGCTCCCGCAGGACGCCTTGAAGATCTGCCTGACCGGCACGCCGGTGATGAACCACCCGGACGAGTTGATCTCGCAGCTGCGGATCATCGGGCGCCTGGAGGAGTTCGGGAGCGGCGCCCGCTTCAAGCGCCGCTTCCAGGGCGCGGGCGCGGAGGAGCGCATCCACTGGCACCTGCGGCGGACCTGCTTCGTGCGGCGCTTGAAGAAGGACGTGCTGCCGCAGCTGCCCGAGAAGCGCCAGGTCGTCGTGCCGGTCGCGCTTGAGAACGAGAAGGAGTACCGGCTCGCCGAGCGCGACGTCATCGCCTGGCTGCAGGAGCAGCCGCTCGAGCTGTCCGAGCTCGAGGGCAAGGTCCAGGCGACGCTGCGCGCCGAGCGGCTCGCCCAGCTCAACGTGCTCCGGCGCCTCGCCGCCCGCGGCAAGCTCGGCGCGATGCTGGCCTGGATCGACGACTTCATGCAGTCCGAGGAACCGCTCGTTGTCTTCGCCTCGCACCGCGAGATCCAGGAGATGGTCGTGCAGCGCTTCCCGGACGCGCTGCACGTGGTCGGCGCCGACAAGGCGGAGGAGCGCGACCGCGCCGTGCAGGCCTTCCAGGACCCCGACGGCCCGGGGCTGATCGTCTGCTCGACCCGCGTCGCCGGCCAGGGCATCACGCTCACCCGCGCCTCCAACGTCGCGTTCCTCGACCTCGAGTGGAGCCCGGCGATGCACGATCAGGCGGAGGACCGCACGCACCGCATCGGCCAGCGCGACGCGGTGACCGCCTGGTATCTGCTCGCCGCCGGCTCGATCGACGAGCAGATGGCCGAGGTCCTCGCCCGCAAGCGCGGGATCGTCGGCGCCGTCACCGACGGCCGTCGCGACGAGTCCGAGGCCGTCGTGCAGTCGGTCGTCAAGGCGCTGCGCGGCAAGCCGCTGCGCCGCCTGCGCGCCGTGGCCTAACCCACGTCGCGGCGCACGAGCAGCGTGCGCGCGATCGCCAGGAACATGGCGCTCGCTCCCGCGAGCACGGCGACCGCCTGTCCCGCACCGACGAACGGGCCGCCGAACGCGCCCGGTCCGCTCGAGGCGATCGAGTCGATGCCCGCGCCGAGCGCCTTCGCCAACGAGTAGCCGTTCGCGCGCAGGAAGACGCCCGCGATCGGCTCCAGCGCGTCGATGTTGCTCAGCACGCCTTCGACGAGCAGCGCGTAGAGGATGCCGAGCCCGATCGCGACGGAGGTGCCGCGGGTGAGCACTCCCAGCAGCACGCCCAGCGCGGCCCACACGGCCAGCATCAACCAGCCCGCGGCGACCGCGCGCGCCAGCAGCCAAGCGGATGGCAGCGCCGCCGAAGCGCCCTCGACCCGCGCGATCACGAGGCTCGCGATCAGCCCGGCCAGGAACTGGCAGAGCACGAAGCCGACCAGTGTCAGGCCGAGCGCGGCGAGCTTGGCGACCAGCACGCGCGTGCGGCTCGGGCCCTGCGTGAAGAGCGTCTTGAGTGTGCTCCACCCGTATTCGCTGCCGAGCGCGAACACGCCCAGCATCAGCGCGAACACGCCGCCGAAGAACGGGAAGCCCTCGAGCAGCGTGCCGGTCAGCGCGTGCGGCAGGAACGGTGTGATGTCGTCGGACTCGGGGTCGAGCGCGTACGGGATGACGTAGGCGAAGAAGATCCCCAGCAGCGTCCACACCGCGAGCAGGATCCACGTGGCGGCGCGCTTGCGCAGGATCAGGAGCTCGGCGGCGATCATGCCGTCAGCTCGAAGAAGACGTCCTCGAGCGAGCTCCGCTCGACGGTGAGCTCGCTCACGGCCACGCCCGCGGTCACCAGGGCCTGGTTGAGGTCGGCCGCGAGGCGCGGGTCGGCGGCGACCGACAGCGCATCCTCCGCGCACGTGACGGACTCGACGCCCGGGAGGCGGGCGAGCAGGGCGCCCGCCTGCTCCAGCGGCCGTGCGCGCACCCGCAGGCCCGCGCGGCCGCGCAGCTCGTCGACCGTGCCCTCGGCGACCAGCGTCCCCGCCCGGATCACGCCGACGCGGTCCGAGATCTGCTGGATCTCACCCATCAGGTGGCTCGACAGCACGACCGTCCGCTCCCCCTGACCGAGCGCCCGGATCAAGGTCCGCATCTCGGCCATGCCGGCAGGATCGAGCCCGTTGGTCGGCTCGTCGAGGATCAACAGCTCAGGGTCCTTGAGCAGGGCGGCGGCCACACCCAGGCGCTGCTTCATCCCGAGCGAGTAGCCGCGGACGGCGTCGCCCGCGCGGTCCAGCAGGCGGACCTCGTCCAGCACGATGTCGATGCGCTCGCGTGCCACGCCTGCGTGGCCCGCGAGCACGCGCAGGTTGTCGCGCGCTGACAGATACGGGTAGAAGGCAGGCGCCTCGACCATCGCGCCGATCCGTGCGAGACGCTGCCCGGCCGGAGCGCCGAGCACGCTCGCCGTCCCCGACGTCGGCCGCACGAGCCCCAGCAGCATCCGCAGGGTCGTCGTCTTGCCCGCGCCGTTGGGGCCGAGGAAGCCGTACACCTCGCCGCGCCGCACCCGCAGCGCCAGCCGGTCGACGGCCGTGCTCTCGCCGTAGCGCTTCGTCAGCGCCTCGGTCTCGATCACCAGATCCATGGCGGCGACAGTAGGTCCGGGCGGCGCGGCCGTCATCGCCCCGCGGCGGGGTCCGGGAGATCCCTCCTGAGGAGGACACGCCGGGCACTACGCTCGGACGCGGATGCCCAAGCTCAGCGACGTCGGCCTCGCTCTGCTCGTGTTCGCGGGGTCGGTGGCGCTGCGCGTCGCCGGCGAGGGGCACGGGCACGTGACGGCGGCGTCCGTGGCTCTGACCGCGCTCGCCTCGCTCCCGCTCGTCGCGCGCCGGCGCGCACCCGTCGCGGTCTTCGTCGCGACCGCCGTCGCGAGCGTCGCCCTGCGCGCGCTCGAGGAGCCGGCAGGGCCGCCGCTCGGTCCGACGGTCGCGTTGTACTTCGCCGTGGTGGCCGGGCCGACGCGACGCCTGGCGGTACTCGCGGGCGCGCTGTTGATCGCCCAGGTGGCCGCGATGGGGCTTGCGTCCGACCGCTTCCCCGCGACCCCGATCGCCTTCGGCGTGGTCGTGTGGGGCGGCGCCTGGCTGGCGGCGGACCGCACCCGGCTGCGCCACGAGCGGATCGCGACCCTCGAGCAGCGCGCGCGGCTCGCCGCCGCCGAGGAGCGCACGCGGATCGCCCGCGATCTCCACGACTCCGCGGGCCACGCGCTGAACGTGATCCTCGTGCACGCCGGGCTCGGGCGAGTGCGGGCCACCGACGACGACGCCCGTGACACGTTCGCGACGATCGAGGACGTCGCGCGCCAGACGGTCGCCGACATCGATCAGCTGGTCGGCGCGCTGCGCGGGGCCGAGGAGCCCGGCGTCGAGCCGCCGCCTGGCCTCGCGGCGCTGGACACGCTGCTCGAGCGCCACCGGCGCGCCGGCCTGGACGTGACGACCACGATCGAGGGTGAGCCCCGCGCGCTGCGACCCGGCGTGGACCGCGGCGCGTACCGGATCCTGCAGGAGGCGCTGACCAACAGCGCGCGCCACGGCCGCGGCGCCGCCCGCGTCGGCATCGCGTTCGGCGCCGGCGCGCTCGACCTCACCGTCGACAACCCGGTCGACCCCGGCCGCGCCATGCGAGCCGGGCACGGGCTGACCGGCATGCGCGAGCGAGCGGCGCTGCTGGGCGGCAGCCTCGAGACGATCGACCGGGACGGGCGCTTCCGCCTGCACGCCCGCCTCCCCGCATGACCCGCGTGCTGATCGTCGAGGACGACGCGCTGATGCGGGCTGGCCTGCGCGGCATCCTCGAGCGCGAGGGCGACCTCGAGGTCGTGGGCGAGGCGGGCGACGGGCGCGACGCGGTCGCCCAGGCGCAGCGCACACGCCCGGAGGTCGTGCTGATGGACATCCGCATGCCCGGCGTGGACGGGATCGCGGCGACTCGGGAGGTGCTCGCCGCACTGCCGGAGACGAGGGTGATGATCCTGACCACGTTCGAGCAGGACGACTACATCTTCGGTGCGCTGCGCGCCGGGGCGTCCGGCTTCCTGCTCAAGCGCACGCGGCCCGAGGATCTCGTCGCCGCCGTCCGCACCGTCGCGGCGGGCGATTCGCTGCTGTCACCGTCGGTGACGAGCCGCGTGATCGAGCGAATGGCGCGGCGGCCCGCGGTGGGCGCCGAGAGCGGGGCCGAGCGGCTCACCGCACGCGAGCGCGAGGTGCTCCGGCTCGTCGCCCGCGGACTGTCGAACGCAGAGATCGCCGCCGCGCTCGTGATCGAGGAGTCGACGGTCAAGACGCACACGAAACGGCTCGTCGGCAAGCTCGGGCTGCGCGACCGCGTGCAGGTCGTCATCTACGCCTACGAGCACGGGCTCGCGGGTCAGTAGCGGGTGATGCGCAGGCCGCTGGCCTTGCCGTCGAGCGTGATCCGGACGGTCTTGCCGGCGAAGCGGCTCAACGACGCGGTGGCGTTGCCCGAGCCCGACAGCTTGAGCACCGTCTTGTCGTCGACGCGCACCCGCAGCGTGCCCTGGTGGCGCAGCATCAGCCCGAAGTTGGTCGAGCCCTTGAGCGCCACCGAGGTCACCTTGGCCGGGCGCGCGGCGGCGTAGATCGTCGTCAGCGGGGCGTTGGCGCAGTACTGCGCGGCCTTGCCGACGGCGGCATACGGGCAGGCCGCGTCCTCGAGCAGCATCAGCGCCGCTTCGCGGTTGCGCGCGGTCTCGCGGTGGATCACCTCGTCGGGCGGGTAGAAGCCGGGGCCCGGGCCGTCGGCCGGGTACATCTCGAACGTGAAGGCGAAGACGCCGTTGGCGCCCCACAGCCAGTCGTCGATCGCGCCGTCGGTGATGTACAGGTCGCTCGACTGCTCGGCGGTGTAGCCGTTGGTGCGGGCCATGCTCGTCGCCAGCGCCTGGAAGGTGTCGTGCTGGTCGCGGCTCATGCCCTTGGTGACGTCGGCGCGGGTGTGGCCGAACGGCCACAGCACCAGCTCCGAGAAGGAATGCCAGTCGATCGAGGTGCGGATCTGCTGGACGCCGTCGACGACGCGGCTGAGCACGAAGTTGCGCACCGCCTGGGTCTCGGGCGCGGAGAATGCGGACGGGCCGCGGTAGACGTCGGAGGATGCGATCCCGCTCGAGCCGCCGCAACAGCCCCAGCGGAAGCCGTAGTTGCGGTTGAGGTCGGTGCCGATCGCGCTCGTGCCGGCGTTGGGCTGGCGGTTCTTGCGCCACGACCGGTACGTCCCGGTCTCGATGTCGTACTCGCTGCCGTCCGGGTTGACGTCCGGGATGATCCAGATCTCGCGCGAGTCGACGATCCCCTTGATCCGCGGGTCCGTCGCGTACTTGCCGGTGAGCTCGTCGATCAGGTAGAGCGCCATCTCGACCGTGATGTGCTCGCGCGCGTGCTGGCCCGCGGTGAACAACACCTCGGGCTCACCCTCGTCGACGCCGACGTTGTCGGAGATCTTGACCGCCCAGATCTCCCGGCCCTCGTAGCTGGTGCCGATCGTCGTGCGCGAGATGAGGTCCGGGTGCGCGGCGATCGTGGCGTCGATCTGCGCGCGGGTCTCCGCGTCGTTGTGGTAGCGGGCGTCGGCCGCGGGGAAGTCCGCCCGGGCGGGCGCCGCTCCCACGAGGAGAGCGGCGAACGCCGCGGCGACGATGAGGAAACGGTTCAGGTGCGGGTCACTTTGAGGTCGTCGACAGCGGCTTCGACGAGGCTAGCGGTCCCGGCGTCCGCCGCTTCCACCCGAATCCGGACTGTCTGACCGGCGAACGCGTTGAGGTTGACGGTCGCGAGCGCCCACGCGCCATTGCGGTTGACCGCCGAGCCGAGCTGCTGGAAGACCTGCGTGCCGTTGACGAACACGCGGAGGTAGTCGGCGCTGGTCGCGTTCGAGCCGTGCGCGAGGTACCAGTTGAAGCTCAGCGCGTAGTTCGTCCCGCCGGTGAGCGCGATCGGGCCGGACTCGGCGGACGTGGTCCCGCCGTCGATGTCGTTGTCGCCCGCGGCGGCCCCCGCGGAGGCGCCGCTGACGAGGTCACGGGTACCGCTGGTGGTGGTGCCGAGCTGCTTGGCGCCGCTCGAGGTCGTGGCCGCGGGGTCGGCGATCTCGAAGCGGCCGGTCGTGGCGGTGCCGGTGAACGTGTACGCCTTCGTGGTCTCGAAGTCGTCGGAGTAGATCGTCACCGGCGCCGGGCCGCCGCAGTACTGCGCCTCCTTGCCGATGATCCGCTGCGGGCAGTCGGAGTACTCGAGGAAGCGCAGGACCGCCTCGCGGTTGCGGCTCGTCTCGCGCCCGATCACCTCGTCGGGCGGATAGAAGCCCGGGTTGGAGCCGGTCGGGTACATCTCGAACGTGTAGCTCCAGATGCGGTGCACGCCCCAGAGCCAGTCGTCGATCGAGCCGTCGGTGATGTAGAGGTCGGACGCCTGCTCGGGCGTGTAGCCGTTGGTCGAGGCCATGTTCTGGCCGAGCGTGGCGAACGTCGCCTGGTCGTCGGCGGACAGCCCGGGGGCGGTGTTGGCGGTCGTGTAGCCGTACGGCCACAGGACCAGCTCCGAGTAGGTGTGGAAGTCGATGTTGGTCTTGATCTGCTGGACGCCGCCGACCACGCGGGAGTTGACGAAGTCGCGCACGCGCTGGGTCTCGGGCGCGGAGAAGGCGGACGCGCCGCGGTAGGTCTCCGACGAGAACGTCCCGCTCGAGCCGCCGCAGCAGCCCCAGTTGAAGCCCCAGTTGCGGTTCAGGTCGGTACCGACGGCGGTCGAGCCGGAGTTCGGCTGGCGGTTCTTGCGCCACGACCGGTAGCTGCCGCTGGCGATGTCGTACTCGGACCCGTCCGGGTTCATGTTGGGGACGATCCAGATCTCGCGCGTGTTCACGAGTCCGCGCACGCGGGTGTCCGGGTCCTCGGCGAGCGTGTGCAGCAGGTAGAGCGCCATCTCGACCGTCAGGTGCTCGCGGGCGTGCTGGCTGGCGGTGAAGAGCACCTCGGGTTCGGCCTCGTCGGTGCCGACGTTGTCGGAGACCTTGATCGCGACGAGGTTGCGGCCCTCGTAAGAGGTGCCGATGTTGCGCACGCTGACGATGTCCGGATGTGCGGCGACCACGGCGTTGATCTCCGCGGTCATCTCGGCGTAGTTGTGGTAGTTGGCGTCCGCGCCGGGGAAGTCGGCCGTGCGGGCGAGGGCGCGGACGGTGAAGCCTGCACGTCTGAGGGCGCGCGCGTCCGACGCGCTCGCGGTGACCGTGACCGAAGCCCTGTCGACCTGCACGATCGCTGCTCCGGTGCGGGCCACCGCCGAGCGCTGGCCCTGCGTGCGGACATTCTCAACGCGATACGTCCCCGCTTCCGCCGCGGCGGGCGCGGCTCCTAGGGCGATGACGGCTGCGGCGAGGGCGACGCGACGTGAGAGGCGCATGATTCACGAGCCTCCCGCGATCGCCTGGGTGCTGTCAACCCGACCGTGAGCGCGAGGCCGGAGAGGACGACGGCGGCGCCGATCAGCTCCGCGGCGGACGGCACCTCGTTGAGCGCGATCCAGGCGGCCGCGATGCCCACGACCGGCACGAGCAGCGTGAACGGGGCGACGGTGCTGGCCGGGTGCTTGCTCAGCAGCCAGGCCCAGGCGCCGAAGCCGAGCAGGGTCGAGAGCACGACGACGTAGAGCAGCGCCGCGACCCCGGCCGCGTCGATGGAGACCGGCTCGCCCCGTTCGGTCAGCAGGCTCAGCGTGAGCAGCGGGAGCGGCGGGACGAGGCTCGACCACACGAGCAGGCCGAGCGGGTTCGGCGACTGCGCCTTGCGGGTGGCGACGTTGCCGAAGCCCCACGAGAGCGCGGCGCCGATCGTCAGCGCGAGCGCGCCGAGCGGGACGGACGACGCGCGCCCGGCGGCGATGATGCCGATCCCGGTCAGCGCGAGCGCGCCGCCGGCGAGCTGCGCGGGCTTCGGGCGTTCGTGGAGCAGCAGGACGGCGAGGCCGACGGTGAACGCGGCCTGGAGCTGCAGGACGAGGCTCGCCAGCCCGGCGGGCATGCCCTTGTCGATGCCGAGGAAGAGCAGGCCGAACTGGCCGGCGGAGAGGAAGACGCCGACGGCGATCACGTAGCGGACCGGCACGCCGGGGCGGGGGACGAACGGGAGGGCGAGCGCGACCAGGCAGAAGCGCAGCGCGGCGAACAGCAGCGGCGGGAAGGAGTCGAGGCCGACGTGGATGACGACGAAGTTGACGCCCCACACGACCGCGACGGCGAGGGCGAGGAGGACATGGCGGCGGGGCATGCCGACTACGGTGACGGCCACGACCGACCAGAGCGATTGGACTTTGTGGAGGTAACTCGTAAGATTCGCTTATGGTTGACCTCCGGCGATTGCGAGCTCTGCGGGCGGTGGCCGATCACGGCACGCTCGCCGCGGCGGCCGACGCGCTGCACCTGACGCCGTCCGCCGTCTCTCAGCAGCTGTCGGCGCTGGAGCGCGAGGTCGGTCACGCGCTGCTCGAGCCGAGCGGGCGCAGCGTGCGGCTCACACCCGCCGCGCACGTCCTGCTCGGCCACGCCGACGCGTTGTTCGCGCAGCTCGAGATGCTCGAGGGCGATCTGGCGGCGCAGGACTCGGCGCCGCGCGGGGAGGTGCGGATCGGCGGGTTCCCGACGGCGTTGGCGGGCCTCTTGGCGCCGGCCGCGCGACCGCTGCGCGCCCGGGCTCCCGCCGTCGAGCTGCGCGTGCAGGAGGCCGAGACCCCGGACGCGGTGGCGCTGCTCGTCGCCCGCGACGTCGACCTGATCCTCGGTATGGAGTGCTCCGCGGCTCCGCGCCGCGACGACACCCGCTTCCACCGTCAGGAGCTGCTCGGCGACATCCTCGACGCGGTCCTGCCGGTCGATCACCCGCTGGCGGGGCACGCGCGGATCGACCTGGCGCAGCTCGAGCCCGAGTCCTGGGTCGCGCCGCCGATCGGCTGGTCCTGCGACGAGGTCTTCATGGCCGGCTGTCGCACCGCGGGCTACACGCCGAAGATCGCCCACCGGGCCGGTGACTGGCAGGCGACGATGGGGCTCGTCGCGGGCGGTCTGGGCATCTCGCTCGTCCCGCGTCTGGCACACACGGCGCCCCCGCGGGGCGTCGTGATCATCCCGCTCACCGGTGTCCCGCCGAAGCGCCACGTGTTCGCCGCGTGCCGCTCCGGCGCCGAGTCCTCGCCCGCGATCCGCGTGGTGCTGGACGCGCTGGTGGACAGTGCGCGGCGTCAGACTCCGCTAGTACGTGCTGCGTGAACGCAGTCATCTTTGATCTCGACGGGGTCCTGGTGGACTCCGAGCAGGCGTGGGACCAGGCCCGCAAGGACGTCGTCGCGGCCAACGGCGGCGCGTGGAAGGACTCCGCGACCCGCGACATGCTCGGCATGAGCTCCAAGGAGTGGCCGGTCTACGTCGTCGAGCAACTCGGCGCCCAGTTGACCCCCGAGCAGGTCAACGAGGCAGTCGTCGAGGCGATGCTCATCAGCTACCGCGAGCACCTCCCGCTCCTCCCGGGCGCTCGCGAAGCCATCGAGCGCCTGGCCGAGACCCACACGCTCGGGCTCGCGTCCTCCTCGAACCGCCCGGTCATCGATGTCGTCCTTCAGACAATGGACGTCACCCACCTCTTCGCCGCGACCGTCTCCTCCGAGGAAGTCGCCCGCGGCAAGCCCGCTCCGGACGTCTACCTGGAGGCGATGCGCCGCCTCGGCATCACCGAAGGCACCGCGATCGAGGACTCCGAGAACGGCATCAAGTCCGCCCACGCCGCCGGCCTGCGCGTGATCGCCATCCCGAACCCGCACTTCCCACCCGCGCAGGACGCCCTCGACCTGGCCGACGAGATCCTCCCGGACCTCGACGCGCTCCGGATCAGCGTGCCTTGAGGTCGGATGATCGGGGTGGGGCGGAGGGGATGTTCTGCCTCAAATTCTCGCGAACGCGTCGTCGCGGGTCAGATGCAGGGAGAAGCGCGACGCGGTGCCGGTGATCTCCAGCAGGCGCCGCACGGGTCCCTCCGGCGCTACGACGTGCAGCCGTTTGCCTGAAGCCTCGAGCTGCTGGGCGGCGCGGAGGATCGTGCCGAGGGCGCTGGAGTCGATGAAGTCCACGCCGACAAGGTCCAGGACCACTGCGTCCTGCGGTCCGGCGGCAGACATGGCGAAGATCGCGCTCATCTCAGAGGTGGCGGCGAGGTCGAGCTCGCCGCCCGCGACGATCAGGTGGCTGCCGTCGACGGGATCGTGGTCGAGGGTGAACATGCGTCGGAACCTACCTAGCTCCGCGACTTCATGCCTCGCATGAGGCCTGGCGCCTTCAACACGAACTGGGGAAGCTCGCGCCGCGATCGGTTGATGGCGTCCAACAGCGCGGCGGCCGCGTCACCGCCGTGCACGGGCGGACCGTGGCCGACCAGCAGGTGCTCCGGAAGGAACGGTTTCAGGCGCGTCGGCGGGACCAGCCGGCGCAGGAAATGGATACCCGCGGGGCCGTTGCCGACCGCGTAGTGGGTCGCGGTCCCGACCGACTCCGCGACGATGAGCCCCCTCAGCTCGGGCCACCACAGCGCGCGCTCCTTCCACGGGCCGAGGTTCAGGTCGAGCACGCTGAAGGGCGTGTCCGGCAGCACGTCGGGCAGCGCCAGGAACGGGACGCCGAGGCGATCCGCGATCGCCTGGCCGTCGCGCGGATGGCCGACGAAGAGCTTCAGCACGCCCGCGGGCTCGCCGAGCGCCGCGGCGCGCTCCATCGCCTCCGGCGCGTCGACCGGGTCCACGAACCACACGCGGCCCTCGTGCACCAGCGCGTGCGACGCGCGCAACAGCGGGTCCTGATCGACCCACGTGAGCCCGAGAGGGTGTTCGGTTAGCTCCACTGGACACATCGAGCGTTCGCCCTACCCTTCGACCTGCGTGAAGTAAGCAGCCACCGCACTGATTCTTCCAATCCGGCACTACGGCCGGGCGTGCGGTGGCGTGGCGTTGCTCTGAAAGCGACCCGCTTCTGCGCGCCCGCACGCCCGGTCCTCACATCACAGAGAGGACCACAATGCTCAAGGGCACCGATCTCACGAAGTCCCACGACGGCGCGCCGCTGTTCGACGGCGTCTCGCTCACCCTCGACGACGGCGCGCGCGCCGCGCTGGTCGGCGTCAACGGCGTCGGCAAGACGACGCTGATCAAGCTGCTCGCGGGCGTCGAGCTTCCTGATCGCGGCGCGGTGGCGCTCGGCGCGGGCGACCGGGTCGGCTACCTGCCGCAGGACGTGCTCGATCCGGGAGCGACGATCGACGACCTGCTCCGACGAGCCTTGGGCGAGGTGTGGGAGGTGAGGCTGCGGCTCGACGAGCTCGAACGCGACCTGATCGACCTCGACGCCTACGGCGAGGCGCAGGCGCGCTTCGAGGCGCTCGGCGGCTGGGCGCTGGAGGCGCGGCTGGACGAGGCGCGCCGCCGGCTCGGCATCGAGCACCTCGACCGCGCCACCCGCCTGGACCGCGTCTCGGGCGGTGAGGCCGCCCGCTGCTTGCTGGCGTCGGTGCTGCTGAGCCGGCCCACGGTCCTGCTGCTCGACGAGCCGACCAACCACCTCGACGCCGACGGCCGCGAGTGGCTGACGGAGTGGCTGGCGTCGTTCACCGGCACGCTCCTGACGGTCTCGCACGACCGCGAGTTCCTCGACGCGACGGTCGACCGCGTGCTCGAGCTCTCCGCCGACGGGCTGACGACCTACGAAGGCGGCTACACGGCGTACAAGCAGGAACGCGACCGCCGGCGCGAGCGGCTCGCGCTGCAGGTCGAGGCACAGGACAAGCGCCGCCGGCGCCTGCAGGCCGACATCGCCACGACCGCCCGCCAAGGCCAGTACGCGGAGCGCAAGGCCGCGGGGATGGGCGCGGGCGCGCCGCACTACAAGCGCCTCGCGGCGAAGGTCGCGAAGAAGGCGAAGGTGCGCGAGGGGCGGCTGCAGCGCGAGATGGCCTCCGAGGACTGGGCGCGGATGCCGCGCGACCCCGCGGCGTTCAAGGTCCGCCTGCCCGAGAGCGAGACCGGCCGACGGCTCGTCGCCGCCGTCCGCGACGTCGCCGTCGAGGGCGTCTTCGCCGACGCCTCGTTCGAGCTCCACGGCGGCGACCGCGTCGCGCTCGTCGGTCCCAACGGGGCGGGCAAGAGCACGCTGCTGCATCTGCTCAGCGGCGCCGTGCAGCCCGACGCGGGGGAGATCGACGTCCGCGGCGATGTCCGGCTCCTCCCGCAGACCCCGGTCCGGCTCCCCGGCGAGCGCGGGCTGCTGGACTGGTTCCGCGAGCAGACGCGGCTGCCCGAGGACGAGGCGCGCACCCTGCTCGCGCACTACCGGCTCGGCAGCGAGGCCGTCGCCCGGCCGCTCGGGCGGCTCTCACCCGGCGAGCGAGCGCGCGTGCACGTGGCGGCGATGGTCGCCGGCGGCGCGGACCTGATCCTCCTGGACGAGCCGACCAACCACCTCGACTTCGACACGCTCGAGGTCATCGAGGCCGCTTTGCGGGCCTACCGGGGAACGATCGTCGTCGCCAGCCACGACCGTAAGCTGCACGCGGCGATCGACTGCGATCGCGTGATCGAGATCCGTGACGGGGGTATCGCGGCTTAAATGACTGCTTTCAGGTATGTCGTCGCTGCGGCGACGGCACTGTTGGCCGTACCGGCGACCGCGGGCGCGCAGACGCCCGCCTGCGGCGCCGCCATCACGAAGACCACCACGCTCCGCGCCGACCTGACGAACTGCCCCGGAGACGGGCTCGTCGTCGGCAAGGACAACATCACGCTGGACCTCGGCCGGCACACGGTCGACGGAACGGGCAACGGCGTCGGCATCCGGCTGGCCGGGCGCAAGGGCGTGCGGATCACCGGCGGCACCGTGAAGGAGTTCGGGATCGGCATCGGGTTGGACGCGGCGCGTGGCAACCGCGTCTCCGGCGTCACGCTGACCGGCCACCCGGTGCGGGGGATCGACGCCGCCAACGGCTCCGACGACAACGTCTTCGAGGGGCTGAGCGCCACCGGCAACCGCAACGCGATCACGCTCAACGGCTCCAAGGGCAACACGGTGCGCTTGAGCGACCTCTCGCGCAACGCGATCACCGGGATCGCCCTGATCGGCGCCCCGCGCAGCCACGTGACCGCCAACCGGATCGCCGACAACGGCTACAACGGCGCGGTCGTCGTCGAAGGGTCGGATGACAACGAGATCGCGCTCAACGACATCCGCGGCGGCGAGCTGGGCCTGATCGTCGACACCGCGGCCCGCAACCTGGTCACGCTCAACCACGTCGACGGCGCCGCGGACGGCATCCTCGTCGCCGGCGACGCGAACACCGTCGCCGCCAACGCCGTCGACGGCGCGAAAGGCGGCTGCGACGGCTGCTTCGGCTATGGGATCGGCGTGCTCTCGGGCGCCCGCAACGTGGTCAAGGCCAACGTGGTCACGCGGTCGGCGGCCGACGGCTTCAACGCGGTCGCCGGCACGTGGATCGGCCTCAATGTCGCGCTGCGCAACGGCGCCCTGGGGATCAACGCACCCGGCGCGATCGACGGCGGCGGCAACCGCTCAGAGCGCTGCGCGGGCGTCCGCTGCCGGTGAGCCGGCGAGGTCGAACGCCTCGGCGATGAGCTCGTAGGAGTGGCGGCGGGCGCCGTGGTCGTAGGTGATCGTGACCACGATCACCTCCTCCGCGCCGTACTCCGCCGCCGCCTCCTCGATCCCGGCCTTCACCTGCGCGGCGGTGCCGACGATCGTGCGGCGTCGCATCGTCTGGCCGCCGTCCTCGCTCGCCAGGAACCGCGCGGCGGTCTCGGGCGGCGGCACCGCGATCAGCCGGCCGCGGCGGAGCATCGTGAACGCCATCCGGCTGGACGTGGCGAGGTGCTTCGCCTCCTCCTCGGTATCGGCGGCCAGCGCCCACACGGCGACGGTCGTGCGCGGCGCGTCGAGCCGGACGCCGTCGCGGAACTCGCGCCGATACAGGTCGGCGATCTCCGCGCCGTTGGAGTTGATGAAGTCCGCGAAGGCGTACGGGAGACCGAGCTCGCCGGCCCACACGGCGCTCTGCGGAGAGGAGCCGAGCAGCCACGGCTCCGGCGTCTCCGGCCTGCCGGGAAGGATCTTCGCCAGCCGCGCGAGCGGGTTCGAGATCGGGATCGTGCCCTCGAAGTAGGCCAGCAACTCCGCCAGCTGCTGCGGGAAGTCGTCGGGCATCGCCTTGGATCGGTCGCGCTGCAGCGCGTGCGTGGTCATCGGGTCGGTGCCGGCGGCGCGGCCGATCCCGAGGTCGATCCGGCCCGGGTACAGGCCGGCGAGGACGCTGAAGGTCTCGGCGACCTTGAAGGGCGAGTAGTGCGGGAGCATCACGCCGCCTGAGCCGACGCGGATCTCACGCGTGGCGGACGCGATCGGGCCGATCAGCGCCTCCGGGCTCGGCCCCGCGAGCATCGGCCCGCCGTGGTGCTCGGCGACCCAGTAGCGGTGGTAGCCGAGGGCGTCCGTGAGCCGCGCGAGGTCGATCGTGTTGTGCAGCGCCTCTGCGCCAGTCATCCCCTCCGCGATCGGGGACTGATCCAGGACGCTGAGTCTGAGCCCCATCCCTCTGAGGATAGGCTCCGGCGATGATCACGCTCGAGCGCGCACTGTCCCTGATCGCCGCCGGCGAGGAGGAGGCCCGCCGCCAGGGCCTGGCGCTGGCCTTCGCGGTGGTCGACGACGGCGGCCACCTGGTCGCGCTGCACCGCATGGACGGCGCGCCGTGGATCGCGCCGGAGGTCGCTCTCGGGAAGGCCTGGACGGCCGCCGCCTACCGCGCTCCCAGCGCGGCCCAGGGCGAGAAGATGCGCGAGCTGCACGCGTTCTCCGCCTCGATCTCGGCCGCCACCGGCGGGCGCTACACGCCGCAGATCGGCGGCCTGCCGATCACCGATGGCGACGTCGTGATCGGCGCGATGGGCGCGAGCGGCGGCACCGGCCAGCAGGATGAAGACGCGGTGCGCGCGGCCCTGAGCGCCTGACAGCGTTCTACGCTGCTCTGACCGTGAGCGGCATCGACCCCGACCGCCTGGCCGATGCCCTGCGCGTGTTGGCCGAGGCCGAGCAACTTCCCGTGGACCACCCGGACGCCGTCGCCGTCCGGCGCGCGACGGGGAAGCTGTTCAAGACCGTCAAGCAGCAGCGGCGCACGGCGCGGCGCGCGTTCGTGAAGGCCAACGACGCGGAGATCGACGCGGCCACCGCCACGGCGGCCCCGGGCCGCATCGATGACGAGACGCGTGGGATCCACCTGAAGACGAGCGTGGTCGGCGCCAGCGCCGGCACGCTCCTGCGGCCGCGCGCGTGTTACATCTGCAAGCAGCGCTACACCGAGGTCGACGCCTTCTACCACCAGCTCTGCCCGAGCTGCGCGGCGCGCAACCACGAGCGGCGCGACGCGCGGACCGACCTGACCGGCCGCCGCGCGCTGCTCACCGGCGGGCGGGCGAAGATCGGCATGTACATCGCGCTGCGGCTGCTGCGCGACGGCGCCCACACGACGATCACGACGCGCTTCCCGAACGACGCCGCGCGGCGCTTCAGCGCGATGGAGGACTCGGCGGACTGGCTGCACCGGCTGCGGATCGTCGGCATCGACCTGCGCGACCCGGGCCAGGTGATCGCGCTCGCCGACGAGGTCGCGGCCGCTGGGCCGCTGGACATCCTGATCAACAACGCGGCGCAGACCGTGCGCCGCTCGCCGGAGTCCTACGCGCACCTGATCGCCAACGATCGGCTCCCGCTGGCCGCCGGGCCGCGGCCCGAGATCATCCAGCTCGCCCGCGCGAACGGCCACGGCAACGTGTTGGCGACCGGCAACGCGCACTGGGCGCCGACGCCGCAGATGCTGTCCGAGCTGGCCCAGACCGCGGGCTCCGCGTCGCCTGAACGGATCTTGAACGGCACCGCGATCGACGCGGGCGGCCTGGTTCCCGACCTGCATCCGCACAACAGCTGGAGCCAGTTCGTCGACGAGGTCGACCCGGTCGAGCTGCTCGAGGTCCAGCTCTGCAACCAGACGGCGCCGTTCATCCTGATCAGCCGCCTGCGGCCGGCGTTGGCGGCAGCGCCCGCCCGCCGCAAGTACATCGTCAACGTCTCGGCGATGGAGGGGCAGTTCGGTCGCACCTACAAGGGGCCGGGCCACCCGCACACGAACATGTCCAAGGCGGCGCTGAACATGCTCACCAAGACCAGCTCGAAGGAGCTGCTGGAGGCCGACGGCATCCTGATGACCGCCGTCGACACCGGGTGGATCACCGACGAGCGGCCGCATCCACAGAAGATGCGGCTCGCCGAAGAGGGCTTCCACGCGCCGCTGGACCTGGTCGACGGCGCGGCGCGGGTCTATGACCCGATCATCCAGGGCGAGGCGGGCGAGGACCTCCACGGGGTCTTCCTGAAGGACTTCTCGCCCGCCGCCTGGTAGGGCTCAGATCGTCGACTGGTAGCCCTCCCAGAACGCCTGCTGGACCTCGGGGCCCTCGGTGCGGAAGTCGTCAGCGTTGTTGGTGAGGTCGGTCATGGCGTCCTCGAGCTCGGACTCGTAGACGTCCTGGGAGAACTCGTCGCCGGCCGTCGCCACGCCATAGGCGCCCTCGGCGGCGCGATCCAGCGCGTCGGCCTGGTCCTCGACCTGGTCGGCGAGGGCGTCGCCGGCGTGCTCGCGGGTGTCGGCGGCGGCGTCGCGGATGTCGACCATCGCGGCGTCGATCTCCTCCTGCGTCGTGGCGGAGCTCAGTGACGCGACGGCGGTTCCGAGCGCCTCGCCGTCGTTGCGGGCCTTGTCGGTGTTCGAGGTGGGCCAGACGGCGATGGCGAGCGCCGTGAGCAGGGCGGCGAACGTGAGGCCGCCGGTGAGCCGGTACGTGCGGGAGCGGGACATGTCAGGGATGCCTTTCGTGGGGAGGGTGTCGTCGGGGAGGTTCAGGCGCTGCGGCGGCGCAGCGTGGCGGCGCCGAGCGCGAGCGCGAGGGCGGCGCTGGCGGCGACGACGAGCAGGTCGGTGCCGGCCTCGAGTGAGGACATGGCATCGACGGCGTGGGTCATGGGCAGGACGTCGGAGATCGCCTCCAGCACGCCGGACATGCCCTCGCGAGG
The DNA here is from genome assembly GCF_000423665.1 of Solirubrobacter soli DSM 22325. Taxonomy (GTDB): domain Bacteria; phylum Actinomycetota; class Thermoleophilia; order Solirubrobacterales; family Solirubrobacteraceae; genus Solirubrobacter; species Solirubrobacter soli. Next base: position 219,775 of record NZ_AUIK01000022.1, read on the forward strand.
AGCGATCAGACCGCACAGCAGGACCTGCGGGAGGACGAAGGCGGGAAGGAACTGCACCGCCTGGAACTCGGTCTTGGCGAACGCCGAGACGAGCAGGCCGAGGGCCATGCCGAGCACGGCGTCGGCGACCGCGAGCAGGAGCACGAGGTCAACGCTTCCATCCACGTCGAGCCCGAGGACTCCGAGCGTGAGGGCGCTCGCCAGGGAGGCCTGGACGAGGGCGGCCGCTCCGAACGCGAGCGCGTAGCCGACGAGCAGGTCGCCCTTGCCGATCGGCGTGGTCAGCAGGCGCTCGAGCGTCCCGCTCGTGCGCTCGCGGAGCATCGCCACCGAGGTGACGAGGAACATCGTGATGAACGGGAAGATGCCGAGCAGCTGCAGGCCGACACGGTCGAAGGTCTCGGGCTGGTCGGCGAACACCCAGTGCAGCAGGGTCATCAGCAGGCACGGGACGAACAGCAGGAGCGCGATCGTGCGCGGATCGCCCTTGAGCTGGCTCAGGACACGGCGGGCTGTGGCGGTCGTGGCGCGGGCGGTCATGCCGCCACCAGGTGCAGGAAGGCCTGCTCGACGTCGCGGGCGCCGGTCTTCTTGCGCAGCACGCTCGGGGCGGCGTCGGCGATCAGCATGCCGTCGCGCATCAGGATCAGGCGGTCGCACTGCTCGGCCTCGTCCATCACGTGGCTCGAGACCAGCAGGGTGGTGCCGCTCTTCGCGAGGTCGTGGAACAGGCCCCAGAGATCGCGGCGCAGGACGGGGTCCAGGCCGACGGTCGGCTCGTCGAGCACCAGGAGATCGGGCTGGGCGAGCAGCGCACAGGCGAGCGACACGCGGCCTCGCTGGCCGCCGGACAGGTTCCCGGCGACGTCGTTGGCGCGGTCGGCGAGGCCGACGGCGTCGAGCGCCTCCTTCGCGCGGGTCGCCGGGACGTCGAGGATCGACGCGAAGTAGCGCAGGTTGGCGGCGACCGTGAGGTCGCTGTAGATCGACGGCGCCTGGGTCACGTAGGCGACGCGTGAGCGCAGCCTCGCGGATCCGGCGGGCTCGCCGAGGACGGTGACGGTGCCGGCGGCGATCTTCTGGACGCCGACGATCGAGCGGATCAGGGTGGTCTTGCCGCAGCCGCTCGGTCCGAGCAGGCCGCAGACCGTCCCGGGCGGGATCGTGAAGTCGATCCCGTGCAGGATGGTCCTGCCTCCGCGCTGGACGCGGAGGCTGTCGATTTCGATGGCGGGGAGCATGCGACCACTTTCCCGTGGCGCGGGCACCCCGACTTCAGGGCGATGCCCCTAGACCGGACCCTCAATCGCGACCGGCTCGATGTCACCCGCGGGCTCGAAGCCGAGCACCTGCGCGTAGAACGACAGCTCGGCGTCGATCGCCCGCTCGAGCGTCTGGGCCTTGCGGAAGCCGTGCTGCTCGCCCTCGAACGCCAGATACGCGAACGGCACGCGGTTCGCGCGCAGGGCCTCGACCACCTTGTCGGACTGCTGCGGCGGGACGACCGCGTCCTCGAGGCCCTGGAGGATGATGATCGGCGCGCGGATCCGGTCGGCGAAGTTGACCGGCGAACGCTCCCGCCACAGCGCCTCCGCCTCGGGCCACGGGCCGACGAGCCAGTCGTTGTAGCGGGACTCGAACTTGTGGGTGTCGTCGACGAAGCCCATCAGGTCCGAGACGCCGAAGTAGTCCGCGCCGGCGGCGAAGACGTCGGGGTGGAACGCGGCCGCGCAGAGCACCGTCCAGCCGCCGGCCGAGCCGCCGGTGATCGCCATGCGGGCGCGGTCGGCCTCACCTGCGTCGGCGAGCGCCTTGGCGGCGTTGACGGCGTCGTCGACGTCGACGATGCCCCACCGGCCGTGCAGGCGGTCGCGGTACTCGCGCCCGTAGCCGGTGCTGCCGCCGTAGTTGACGTCGACCACGGCGAACCCGCGGCTGGTGAAGTACTGGATCTCGCGATCGAGCCGGGAGGTGACGTGGGCGGTGGGTCCGCCGTGGACGCGGACGAGCAGCGGCGGGCGCTCGCCCGCGGGCGCCGTGTGGTCGGGGTTGCGAGGGGCGTAGAACAGCGCGTGGGCGCGTTTGCCGTCGGTCGTCTCGTAGTCCAGTGGTCTCGCGACCGAGATGTACGCCGGGTCGAGCGCGGGCGCCTCGCTGCCGGCCAGCAGCTCCACCGCGCCGTCGTCGGGGTCGAGCGCCACGACGCACGCCTCGCGGGTGGGGGAGGCGGCGGCGAAGAAGACCCGCCGGCCGTCGCTGGTCACGTCGAGGATGCGGGTGAACTCGAGCTCGACGTACCGGAGCTCGTCGCCATCGATCACCGCCAGACGGTCGGTGCCATCGCTGAAGACCGTGGCGACGATCCGCCCGTCCTGGAGAAACGTGTACCAGGACTCGTCGAAGACCCACAGCGGCCCGCCGATCTCGGCCTGCAGCGTCGTGACGGGCTCGTAGTCGCCGCGGTACAGGTTCCACCAGCCCGTCCTGTCCGAGCTGAAGTGCAGGACGCCGTCCGGCGACCATTCCGGCTGGACGATCGCCTCCGCCGCTCCGCCCGCAACCTTGCGTGGGTCGGAGATGAGCAAACCGTCACGAAACTGCGCGGTCCACAGCTCCGACCCCTCCCACGGCATCCGTGGGTGGTCCCACGTCAACCACGCCAATTCCGCGCCATCCGGCGAGATACGCGGCGCCGCGTAGAAATCGTGCCCATACGCGATCGTGCGTATCTCGTCGACGCCTTGCGTATCTACGCAGACGAGCTCGTTGACATGCTCCGGCTCGGCCGCCCGCTCGCGCACGCACACGAGCCAGTCGCCCACGACCCGCAGGTCCGCGTACCGCAGTCCGAACGGGACCTCCGGCGCGGGCGTGATCGCCCGCGGCGCCTCCCCAGGCGCCGCCCGATAGATCCGCTGGTCCGCGTCGTTGCAGAAGTACACGATGTCCCGATCGACCGTGTACGCGCCGCCGCCGTACTCGTGCACGCGGGTGCGGACGGAGAACTCCACGGGGAGCACGTCGCGCGGAGCCGCGAGGGCCGCGCCCACGCCGGCCGCGCCAGCGGCGGCCGCGCCAGCGGCGGCCGCGCCGCCCGCGCCGCCCGCGCCGCCCGCTCCGCCCGCGCCGCCCGCTCCGCCCGCTCCGCCCGCGCCGCCCGCGCCGGCCGCGCCGCCCGCGCCGGCCGCGCCGCCCGCGCCGGCCGCGCCGGCCGCGCCGCCCGCGCCGCCCGCGCCGCGCGCCTCGCCGCGGCGCACCACGAGCGCGTCGCGGCCGTCCTCGGCCGGGCGCGACTCCGACCAGTACACGTCGCCGCCGGAGACCTTGACCAGCGAGTACATCCAGCCGCTGTCGGCGGCGACGAACCGGCCGTCGACCGGCGTGCTCCACGTCCCGTAAGGCGCTTCCATGCAGGCACCGTAAGGGGTCGTACGGGTCGGCGTAGGCACCGTTGCCCGCTCAACCGGCTCCATTCGCCCGATGTACGGCCTCCGACGCGGCGGCAGCATGGTTGGCGTGTCCCCGTACCTCGCCAGCGCCGCCGGAGACCGCTCCCCGCGTTCCGGCGGCGCTCGGCGCGATACTGCCCGTATGGCTTCACGCGTCACCAGCTCGACCTTCGTCGGACGCGATGCGGAGCTCGTCGAGCTTCGCGGGGCGCTGACCGAGGCGGTCGGCGGCCGTCCGTCGCTCGCGTTCGTGGCGGGCGAGAGCGGGGTGGGGAAGACCCGGCTGCTCTCAGAGCTGGAGCGCGCCGCCCGCGCCGACGGCATCCGCGTGATCGGCGGCGACTGCGTCGAGCTGGGCGAGGGCGAGCTGCCGTACGCGCCGATCGTCGGCGCGCTGCGCCCGCTGGCCCGCTCGGGTCACGCGGCCTTCAAGGAGCTCTCCGACGCCGCCCGCTGCGCGCTCGCCCAGATCCTCCCCGGCCTCGGCGAGACCCGCCAGGACGACGAGACCACCGCCCAGGCGCGCCTGTTCGACGGCCTGCTCGAGCTGCTGGAGCTGCTCGCGGGCGAGGACGGCCTGATGATCACCATCGAGGACCTGCACTGGGCCGACCGCTCGACCCGCGCGTTCCTCGTCTACCTGGCGAGCAGCCTCTGCAAGGAGCGGGTCCTCGTCGTCACCACGTACCGGCCGGACGAGCTGCACCGCCGCCACCCGCTCCGCCCGCTGCTCGCCGAGCTCGAACGCGATGCCCGCCACCGCCGGGTCGAGCTGCGCCCGCTCACCCGCGAGGAGCTCGCCCAACAACTGACCGACATCCTCGGCGAGGCGCCCGGCGACGACCTGCTGCAGCGCCTGTTCGCCCGCAGCGAGGGGAACCCGCTGTTCGCCGAGGAGCTGCTCGCGGCGGGGACGGACGGCCGCGGCTCGCTGCCGCCGACCCTCAGGGACGCGCTGATGCTGCGGATCGAACGCCTCAGCGCCGACGCCCAGGAGACCCTGCGCGTGCTCGCGGCCGGCCGCCGGCTCGACCACGACATCCTCTCCGCCGCCTCTGGCATCGACTCGCGCGCGCTGCGCGACGCGCTCCGGGAGGCGGTCGCCGCCCAGCTCGTCGTCACCGACGAGGAGGGGCGCTACATGTTCCGCCACGCGCTCCTGCGCGAGGTCGTGATCGACGACCTGCTGCCGGGCGAGCGGGCGGACATGCATCTCGCGCTCGCGCGGGCGCTCGAGCACCGGGCGGACGGCCTTCCCGGCCACGGCGGCGCCCATCTCGCGGCGGCGATCGCGCATCACTACGTCGCGTCCGGCGACCAGCCGAAGGCGCTCGTCGCGTCGGTCCGCGCCGGTGAGGCCGCCCACGGCGTGCACGCCAGCGGCGAGGCCGCCGCGCTCTACTCGCGCGCGCTGATGATCTGGGACCGCGTCGCGGGCGCCGAAGAGCTCACCGGCCGCGACCACGTCAGCCTGCTGCGAGCGGCCGCGATCACGACCGGCAAGGAGCACGAGCCCGGCCGCGCCGAGTCCTACCTGCGCGCCGCTCTGCAAGAGCTCGGCGACTCGGACCCGACGCGCACCGCGGAGCTGATGGAGCACGTCGCGCGCAACCAGTTCAACCAGGGCCGGTCGACCGAGGCCGCCGAGACGCGCCGCAAGGCGTTGGCCCTGCTGCCCGACGGCCCGAGCAAGGTCCGCGCGATGCTGCTGGCGTCGATCGTCAAGGAACTGATGCTCGAGTCGCGCTACGAGGAGGCCGTCGACGCCGCCCAGGAGGCGATGGCGGTGGCGCGCGCCTCCGGCGACGAGGTCGCGGAGCTGCGCGCGATGGACGGCATGGGCGTCTCGCTGTTCGGGCTCGCCCGCTACGAGGAGGGCGAAGTCGCGCTGCGCGAGGCGCTGCGCCGGATGCGCGAGCGCGGGCTGATCCACTACCTGTACTCGCACGTGAACCTCGCCGACGCGCTGTTCGGCGCCGGCCGGCTGGCCGAAGCGCGCGAGGTCGTCGAGGACGGCGACAAGCTCGCCTCCGAGAAGGGCGCCCCGCGGCGCTGGCTGATGCTCCTGCGCTCGGAGCTCGCGTTCGCCGCCGGCGACTGGGCCATGGCCGAGGAGGCATTGCCGTCACCCGCGCGACCCGCGATGGGGACGACGTTCATCAACGACTCGCTGCGGCGGATCGAGCTCGCGCTCGGCCGCGGGGACCACGACGAGGCGCGTCGCCTGCTCGACGAGGCGCGCGACGTCGCCGCTGACACGCGCGAGCCGCAGTGGATCGGCCCGCTCGGTTCGCTGCGCGCGGAGCTCGAGCGCCGCGCCGGCGACCTCGACGCCGCCCGCGGCGCGATCGACGACGCGCTGGACCGCCTCGACTTCTGCTCGCAGGACGTCGAGCGGATGGCCCGCGTCGCCGCCACCGGCGTGCGCGTCGAGGCCGACGCCGCCGTCCGTGCGCGCGACCTCGGCGACGACCCGTCGTTCGCGGTCGGGACCGCCGCGGGGCTGATCGCCCGCGTCGAGGCGTGCGCCGAGGGCGACCGGCCGGTCGAGTCCGCGTTCCTGACGACGGCGCGGGCCGAGGAGGCGCGGGCGCAGGGCCACGACGACCCCGACCTCTGGACCGCCGCGGTCGGCGCGTGGGAGGCGCTCGGGCGTCCCTACCGTGCCGCGCAGGCGCAGCGCCGCAAGGCCGAGGCGCAGCTCGCCCGCGGGGACCGCGATGCGGCGGCCGCCAGCGCCGTCGAAGCGCTCAGCGCGGCGCAGCGGATCGGCGCCCGCTGGCTGGCGTCGGAGATCGAGGGCTTCGCGCTGCGCGCGCGCCTGCGGCTGGAGCCGGACGAGTCTTCGCCGGCACCCGCGCTACCCGCCACGGATGCCGGCGAAGACCCGTTCGGGCTCACGCCGCGCGAACGCCAGGTGCTGGCGCTACTCGCCGATGGGCGGACCAACCGTGAGATCGGCCAGTCGCTCTACATGGCGGAGAAGACCGCGAGCGTCCACGTCTCACGCATCCTCTCCAAGCTCGATGTGCGCTCGCGGACCGAGGCCGCGGCGCTCGCTCACAGGGTCGGGCTGGTGTAGAGGCGCTGGATCGCGCCCAGCGCCTTGGCAGTGCCGCGCGTGCTGACGTAGATCGAGAACAGCGTGGCGGTGATGAGTGGTTCCCGCATGGTGAACATTGTGCGGGGCGTGGAGATGTCTCCACAGTGGCCTGCGGTCCAGGATTCCTGGAAACGCTTCGACCGGGCGTATAGGCATATCGTCCGGGGATGCCCCGGACGCACTACTGCCCGACGGACCGCGTGCACTTCACGTGGGACACCGGCAATGAACCGCTGCTGACGGTCGCCGACGGCGACACCGTGGTCTTCGAGACCCGCGACGTGAGCGACAACCAGATCGGCCCCGGCTCCGACGTCAGCGTCATCGCCGGCCTGGACTGGACCCGCGTCTACCCGCTCGCCGGCCCGGTCTACGTCGAGGGTGCCGAGCCCGGCGACACGCTCGCCATCGAGATCGTCGACCTGCACACCAGGGGCTGGGGCTGGACGGCGATCCTGCCAGGCCTCGGGTTGTTGTCCGAGGACTTCACCGAGCCGTACCTGCGCGTCTTCGACCTCTCCCGCGGCGACGTCACCGCCTTCCGCGAGGACATCATGGTCCCGCTGACCCCGTTCATGGGCACGATGGGCGTCTGCCCGGCGGGCGCGAGCGAGGTGCCGGTGATGCCGCCCGGCACGTTCGGCGGCAACATGGACACGCGCCAGCTCGTCGCCGGCACGACCCTCTTCCTCCCGGTCCAGGTGCAGGGCGCCCTCTTCTCGACCGGTGACGCCCACGGCTGCCAGGGCGACGGCGAGATCTGCGTCACCGGACTCGAGGCCCCGATGTACGCCGTCATGCGCTTCTCGCTGATCAAGGGCAAGTCGATCCCGGCCCCGCAGTACCGCACCGCGCCCGGCCCGCTCACCCCGGCCGTCAACTACGGCGCCTTCTACGGCACGACCGGCGTCGGCGGCGACCTCTACGCCGCCGCCCAGGACGCGACCCGAGCGATGATCGACCACCTCGGTTCGAGCTACGGCCTCACCCGCGAGGACGCCTACCTGCTCTGCAGCCTCGTCGTCGACCTCAAGATCTCCGAGATCGTCGACGCCGGCCAATACGTGGTGTCCGCCGTCCTCCCCGAGTCGATCTTCCTCAGCTCGGCCCTGTGACGGTGGGGTGTGTTGCTCCACCGTCCTCTCAGGACGGCGCAGCATCACACCCCCAACAGCACGCCGGACTCGACCGCTCGATCGTGTTCGCCGTGAGGCTCAGCGTGCGCGATCGCGCATGGTCGACCACTCGGGCCTAGGGGTGTGTTGCTCAGCTCCCGGATAGCGAAACACGAGCAACACACCCCCCGTCACCGAGGCGCGCGCGGCGCGGCGCGGCCTGCGGTGCCGCGGCGCGTGTGGCGTGGCGCGGGTGACGCGGCCCGGCGTGGCGCGATGCGGCGTGGCCCGGCCCGGCCCGGCCCGGCGTGGCGCGGCGTGGCGCGGCGTGGCGTGGCGTGGCGCGGAGTGGCGCGGCCCGGCCCGGCCCGGCCCGGCGCGACGCGGAGAGGCGCGGCGCGGAGTGGCGCGGCCCGGCGTGGCGGAAGCGCGGGCGGGTTAGAGCGCGGCTTGGATGACGCGCTTGGCGATCGGGGCGGCGGAGGCGCCGCCCTGGCCGGCGTTCGGGAGCATCACGGCGACCGCGACCTTCGGGTTCGACGCGGGGGCGAAGGCGACGAACCAGGCGGTGGTGTTGGCGGCGTTCTGGGCGATGTCGGCGGTCGAGACGAGCTCGGCGGTGCCGGTCTTGCCGGCGACCTGGATGCCCGGGATCGCGGCGGCGCGGCCCGTGCCGGAGTTCACCACCGCGATCATCATCGTCCGCACGTCGCCCGCCACGCCGGCGCTGACCACGCGCTTGCGGGGGTTGCGCCCGCCCGCCAGCCACGGCTTGATGCGGACGCCCTTGTTGGCGATCGTCTGGGCGACCGAGGCCATGCCCAAGGGCGTGGCGTTGTCCTTGTTCTGGCCGATCGCGGACGCGCCGACGGCGAGCGAGTCCTTCAGCTCCGACGCCTTCGGGATCGTGTTGACCTTCGCCGCGGGGATGTCGGGGGTCTCGTTGAAGCCGAACTTCTCCGCGATCGCCACCAGGCGCTTGGCGCCGACCTTCGCGCCGATCGGCCCGAAGACGCTGTTGCAGGAGTGGGCGAACGAGGTGACGAGGCTGCCGCCGCACTGCTCGTCGGACGCGTTGCGCAGCTTGACGCCGGAGAGCGTCGCGTACTGGCGGACGGGATAGGAGCTGGACATCTTCGTCGCGCCGTACGTCAGGCCCGCCGCGGCGGTGATGATCTTGAAGCTCGAGCCGGGCGGCTGTGGCGCGCTCACCGCCAGCCCCGCGAGCGCGAGAACCGAGCCGTCCGAGGGCTTGATGACCGCGACGCCGCCCGCCTTGCCACCCAACGCGTTCAACGCCTGCTGCTGCAGCCCCAACCGGATCGTGGTGTGGATCGAGCGCCCGCGCCGGCCCTCGATCTTCGCGATCGTGCGGTCGCCGAACTTCAGCGACGAGCTGGCACGCCCGCCGAGCCGGTCGTTGTAGATGCGCTCGAGTCCGGTCGGCTTCTTGCCCGCCTCGCCCGCGATCGACGCGCCGGTGGGGTTGGAGTTCAGGAGCTGGCCGCCCGCGGCGTAGATGTTCCCGCGGGTGGGGGTGGCGCCGCTGCGGCGGCGGACCTCCTCGCCCTCGCGCACGCCGGGCAGCACCATCTCGGGCGACCAGCCCACGCGAGCGACGTCCTCCTTCTGGATCGCGTGGAAGGTGATCGTGCCCTTCAAAGTCCCGAAGTCCTTCGTCTTGACCGACACGGGAACCTTGACCACGCCGCCGCTCAGCAGCGGCCCGAGCGTGCCGATCGTCACCTTCTCGACGCCCGCCGCGCGGTTCGCCCGCCGATAGTCGGCGAGGAACGAGATCTTCGGGTTGGCCTTGACCGACGCCGCGTCCAGCAGCCCGTACATCGCCTCGTAATCGCCGCGCGCCCACGCCGAGGTGAACTTCTCGACGGTCTCGTGCCGCTTGTCCTTGTGCAGCTGGCTGGAGATCAGCGCGTAGGCGCCGTAGGCCAGCGCGATCAGCGCGACGATACCCACGAAGACGACGCTCAGCGACGGCCCGGACCCGCCCCGCTGGCGCCGCCGCCGGCGCGACGCGGACTTGGGCGGCGACAGGAACAGCGAACCGGCCCGGGGGGCGTACCCGAGCGATCCAGTCCGACGTCGACGCCTGCGGGCCACCGGGACTGGTTCTAGCGGGTCCGCCGGATCCCTTACCCTCGGTAGGAGAGATGTCCACGGCCGCATTCGCCGACTACGAAGCACTCGTCGAGCCCCACCGTCGCGAGCTCCAGGCCCACTGCTATCGGATGCTCGGCTCCGTCCAGGACGCCGAGGACGCGCTGCAGGACGCGCTGCTGCGGGCGTGGAAGGCGCTGGACCGCTTCGAGGGGCGCAGCTCATCGCGCAGCTGGCTCTACCGGATCGCCACCAACGCGTGCCTGGACGCGCTCAGCAAGCGGCCCAAGCGCGTGCTGCCGATCGACTACGACGACGCGCCGCTGGGGGAGACGGTCTGGCTCGAGCCCTGCCCGGACGAGCTGGCCGACGGCTACGAGGAGCGCGAGGGCATCGAGCTGGCCTTCATCGCCGCGCTGCAGCACCTGCCGCCCAACCAGCGCGCGGTGCTGATCCTGCGCGAGGTGCTCGGCTTCAGCGCCAAGGAGGTCGCGGAGATGCTCGACACGACCCCGGCGTCGGTCAACAGCGCGATGCAGCGCGCTCGCGTCACGGTCGACCAGCGGCTACCGGCCCGCTCCCAGCAGGCGACGCTGGCGGCGCTCGGCGACGAGGAGATCAAGGCGCTGGTCGGGCGCTACGTCGAGGCGTGGGACCGCGGCGACGTCGACGCCGTCGTCGCGATGCTCACGGAGGAGGCGACGTTCTCGATGCCGCCGAACTTCGAGTGGTTCCGCGGCCGCGAGCCGATCCGCGCCTTCCTCCCGACCGGCCCGCTGTCGATCCCGCGGATCTTCGTCCCGACACGCGCCAACGGGCAGCTGGCGTTCGGCACCTACAAGCTCATGGACGGCGAATGGGTCGCCAACGCGATCCACGTGATCACAGTTGACGAGCGCGGCGAGATCACGGACATGATCGCGTTCCTGGACCCGAACCTGTTCGCGCGCTTCGGGCTACCGCTGATCGCGCAGTAGCGCGAGGAACTCGGCCGGCCGTTCCATCGACGGCAGGTGGGTGACGCCCTCCCACTCGACCAGACGGGCGCCCGGGATCGCGGCGGCGACGCTCCGCGCCGTGGCCTGCGTCGCGTCGATGTCGCGCGTCCCCACGAGCACGGTCGTCGGCACCGCGATCTCACCCAGCCGCGGCAGCGGATCGTTCTCCACCTCCTCGAGGTCGTCCCAGCCGTCGGTGACCTCGAAGGCGCGCCGCTGCATCACGCCGACCTGCTCACGCACCGCCGGGTCCGCTCCGGGCACCCAGGTATCGAGGTTGGCCATGACCGCGGCGTCGAAGTCACCCGCGGCCACGGCCGCGTTCTCGGCGTCCCAAAAGGCCCGGAGGCCCGGCGTCACCTCGGCGATCAGCGACCCGCCGGGCGCGCTCAGCAGCAGCGACGTCACGCGCGACGGCGCCGCCAGCGCGAGCTCCACCGCAACGCCCGCACCGAACGAAGCGCCCACCAGGGCGAACGGCGGCACGCCTTCCAGAGCGGCGAGCACGTCGGCGAGCGGGTCGTACACCCGCGGCTTCTCAGCCGACTCCCCGAACCCGGGCAGGTCGAGCCGGATCGCGTCCCGCTCCGCGGTCAGCGCGGCCCACTGCGGGTTCCACATGCGCCGGTCGGCGATGCCGGCGTGCAGGAGGACGATCGGGTTCCGGCCGGTCGGACCGGCGCGGTCATAGGCGAGCATGGACAAAAGCGTGGCATTCCGATTGACGGAGCGCGTACCATCTTCCCCATGAGGCGAGTAGCCCACACCGTCGCTCCTTAGCCCCGGCCCGCTCGCCGGGAGGGCGACGGCTCCACACCCTTCCGATGACGATCCAGGAGCCACACATGGCCATCTCGCCTCCCGCGCCGCTCGCCGGCGCACCGCTGTCCCGCCGCCTCGCGGATACGCAGTCCTCGCCCGTGCGCGAGCTGCTCGAGACCGCGATGCAGCCCCACATCATCAGCCTCGCCGGCGGCCTGCCCGCGCCCGACACGTTTGACGTGGTTGGTCTGCAGGCCGCCTTCGACGAGGTCTTAAGCGGTCCCGACGCGGTCCGCTCGCTGCAGTACTCGCTGACCGAGGGCGACCCCGCCCTGCGCGACCGTCTCGCCGCGTTCCTCGGCACGCGCGGCCTCGAGGCGACCGGCCGCGACATCCTGATCACGACCGGCTCCCAGCAGGCGCTCGGGCTCATCGCCTCCGCGCTGTGCGACCCGGGCGACACGATCCTCGTCGAGGACCCGACCTACCTCGCGGCGCTGCAGACCTTCCAGCTCGCCGACGTCAACGCCGTCGCGATCGCCTCCGACGAGCAGGGTCCCGACCCGGAGGACCTGATCCGCCGCGCGCGTGAGACCGGGGCCAAGGCCGCGTACCTGATCCCGACCTTCCAGAACCCGACCGGACGCACGCTCAGCGCCGAGCGCCGCGCCGCGCTGGCCGAGGCGGCCGCGACCGCGGGCCTGTGGCTGATCGAGGACGACCCCTACAGCGCGCTGCGACTCGACGGCGAGCCCGTCGACCTGCTCGCCGCGCACCCCGCCGCCCGCGAGCGCACGATCGTCATCCAGACGCTCTCGAAGGTCCTCTCGCCCGGCCTGCGGATCGGCTACCTCCGCGCTCCCGAGGCACTGCGCGGCCCGCTGGCCGTCGCCAAGCAGGCAGCCGACCTGCACACGTCGACGATCGCCCAGATGGCGGCGGAGCGCTGGCTGGCGGAAAACGACCTGAGCGAGCACATCGCGAGCCTCGCCGCACACTACCGCCCGCGCCGCGACGCCCTGGCCGCCGCGCTCGAGGAGCACCTCCCGGAGGGCTCGACGATGACGCGCCCCGAAGGCGGCCTGTTCATCTGGGTGCAGCTGCCCGACGGCTACGACGCCGAGTCGATCCTCCCACGCGCGATCGCCGGCGGCGTCGCCTTCGTTCCCGGCAAGTACTTCTACGCGGGCGAGCCGGACCCGCGGACGCTGCGGGTCTCGTTCGCCACCGCCACCGTGGCCGAGCTGCACGAGGGAGCCGCGCGGCTGGGAGCCGCCATTGCAGCTGCGTGAGCTGGGAGCCGGCGGGCCGCGCGTGTCCGTCGTCGGTATGGGCACCTGGCAGACCCTCGACACCCCTGAGGGCCGTGACGACGTGGTCGAAGCGGCCCTCGACGCCGGCTCCACCTTCATCGACTCCTCGCCGATGTACGGCGAGGCCGAGCGCACGCTCGCGCAAGGCCTCGCCGACCGTCGCGACGAGGCGTTCGTCGCCACGAAGCTGTGGACGAGCGACGACGCCGAGGCGGCGCGTCAGGCGGACCGCGCGATCAAGTGGTACGGCCGCGTCGACCTCTACCAGGTCCACAACCTCGTCGGCACACCGCGGCGGCTCGACCTGCTCGAGCGGCTGCGCGACGACGGCAAGGTCGGCCACATCGGCGCCACGCACTACAGCGCGAGCGCCTTCGACGAGCTCGAACGGGTGATGCGCAGCGGGCGCATCACCGCGATCCAGGTCCCGTACAACCCGCGCCAGCGCGAGGTCGAGCGGCGCATCCTCCCCGCCGCCGAGGAACTCGGCATCGGCGTGGTCGTGATGCGCCCCTTCGGCGAGGGCGCCCTGATGCGCCGCCCGCCGAGCGCGGCCGATCTGGCCCCGCTCGGCGTCGACTCCTGGGCTCAGGCCCTCCTCAAGTACGTCCTCTCGGATCCCCGGATCACGGTCGCGATCCCAGCGACCTCGAAGGCCGCGCGGGTCCGGGAGAACGCTGCTGCCGGCGAGCCGCCCTGGTTCGGAACGGACGAGCGAGCGCTCGTCGAGCGGCTCGCCAGCGTGTAACGCTTACGGTGTCGTCGTCGACAGCGTGAAGGTGAGCGTCTTGCTGTAGGTGCCCGTACGCAGGGCGTCGTTGGCGGCGACGGTCTGGCGGAAGCCGAGCGTGACGGCGTCGTTCGAGACCGGGCCCGGGTAGCTGAGCAGGGCCAGCGGGCCGGTGCCGAGCGCGGCGAACGCCGAGTTCGGGTTGGCGGTGTTGATCGCCCGGACCTGCAGCGCCGCGGGCATCGAGAACGTGCCGTTGACCAGGTGACCGGTCGCCGTCGAGCTCGGATCGGACACGGACAGGGAGGCGTCACCCGCCGTCGAGATGACGTTCGCGCCGAGCGTGCTGTTGTACGTGCCCGCGACACCCGGGACGAAGGCGCCGAAGCTCGCGCTGGCGGTGCTCAGCGACAGCGAGAGCGTCGCCGGGACGGACCCGCCGGCGGGCAGCTCGGAACTGACGGCCGAGACGCCGTTGAGCAGCAGCGCGAGTCCGCGGTCACGGCCGGTGCCGACCGGCGTCTGCTGGTTGGAGTCCCAACCCGGGATGCCGACCGCGGCCACGTTGGTGTGGGTGCCGGAGATGTCGCCGAGACCGGCCACGCTCCAGCCGGCCTGGTCGCCCCAGCGGAAGCCGCCGCCGCCCATGAGCAGCTGGCCCTTGGCGGCCATGCTGCCGACGTTGACGTTCGTCGGGTTCGGGGCGCCGTAGACGACGTAGGCGGCGCCGATCGACTCCTGCGGGCCGACGCTGTTGGGCGCCGGAGCGAGCGTCGGGCCGGACGGGCGGTCCTTGCCGGGCGCGCCGATCAGGACGTCGCCGATGTTGTCGCCGTTGAGGTCGGGCGAGACCGCGACCGACCAGCCGGCGCCGTCCTGGGTCGTGGCGCCGTCGATGCGGAAGTCGCCGGGGCGCAGCGAGGCGAGCGCGATGTCGCTCGAGAGCGCGCCGCCCTTGAGCACGTAGGCCGAGCCGGACATGAGCGAGCCGCCCTGGCCGTGGAACGGCACGCCGATGACGAGGTCGGGCTTCTTGTCGCCGGTGACGTCGCCGGAAGCGAGCGCCCAGCCGGACTGGTCCTCGGCGTCGCCGTCGATTCGGTAGCCGTCGGCGCCGAGCGCGCCCAGCGCGACCGCGGTGCCGGTGGTCTTGCCCTTGACCACGTACGTGGCGCCGGAGTAGTTGTTGGCCCAGATCGCGGAGACCGCGACATCGTCCTTGCCGTCGCCGGTCCAGTCGCCCGCGGCGACCGCCCAGCCGGCCTTGGAGTCGCCGGCAGCGCCGCTCATGCGGAAGCCGCCGTCGCCGAGGTTGGCGAGGTCGACGTTGGCCTGGTTGGCCTGGCCGAACACGACGTAGGCCGCGCCCGCGTCGCCCTCACAGGTCTTCGGGAGGCCGCCGTTGCGGCAGGAGGTGCCGATCGCGCCGAGCACGAAGTCGCGGCGGCCGTCACCGTTGACGTCGCCCGAGGCGACGGAGTAGCCCGCGCGGTCGCCCTCGCCGGCACCGTCGATGCGGAAGCCCTGCGTGTCGGTCGCGAGGTCGATCTCCGCGTTGCTCGCGCGGCCGTAGACCACGCGCGCGCCACCCGCGTTCGTCTTGGCGGGCGTGCCGGGGTCGGCCCACGGGGTGCCGATCAGCAGGTCGTCCTTGCCGTCGCCGTTGACGTCGCCGACGCCGGTCAGCGACCAGGCGGCGTGGTCGTTGGCGACCGCGCCCTCGATGCGGACGCCGTTGGTCCCGAGCGCGGCGAGGTCGACGGAAGCGCCCATCGACGCCTTGCCGTAGACCACGTAGACCACGCCCGCCTGGGCGCGGGTCGGGCCGTCGGCACCGAGCATCCACATGCCGAGCGCGACGTCCCTGATGCCATCGCCGTTGAAGTCGCCGGCGGCGGTGATCTTGTCGCCGACCTTGGCGGCCGCGGCGAGGTTGCCGATGCGCACGTTGGCTTCCGTCAGGAGGTCCACCGAGCCACCCGCGTTGAGCGGGCCGGCTAGGGCCTGGGGTGCGACGACCGCGCACAGCGCGGCAGTCACACCGGCGCACGCCAGCGCACGCCGTCTTCTCGTATTCAGCACTGCGTATCCCTCTCTGGGCCGATTCCTCAGTTCGACCCGTCCCCGCCCGCCATGATGGCCTGCTCGCTACTACGCCGCGTAAGAACTGGCCGTTCGGGGGAACCCGAACGGTCCGCGCTCGCGCACGCGCGGCGCCGGCGGGGTAACGTCGCCGGTCTGTGAGCGCCGCCCGTCCCGACTAGCTCGCATCCAGTTCACATCGGATGAGGAAGAGATCGTGCGGAAGACCGTTGCGGTGCTCGCCCTCGGCCTGCTGGGCGTTGCGCCAGCCCAGGCCGTTGCGGCGGACCCTGACACCACTGCGTTGAGAAACGCGGTCACGCGGGCGGAAGTCCTGCGTTACGAACAGCGCCTGAACGCCATCGCGCTGTCCAATGAGAACAATCGACTGACGGCGTCCCAGGGCAACTTCGAATCGGTGAACTACGTCATCGGCGAGCTGCGCAAGATCGGCTACAACCCGACGCTCGTGCCCTACGCCAACACGTCGTCGCCGAACGCCTGGTCCGAGCGCACGCCGTCGACGCTCGCGGTCGTCACGTCGCCGAACCAGACGACGCTGCCCGACGGCAAGACGTTCGTCAATGGCACCACGGCGACGAGTGACTTCGCGCAGATGACCTGGAGCCAGAGCGCCGACATCACCGCGCAGGTGATCCCGGCCGCCCGCATCCAGATCCCGCCGCCCGCGACCGCCGACACGGTTCGCAGCGGCTGCTCGATGAGCGACTACCCGGCCGCGGTGAAGGACAACATCGTGCTCGTCCAGCGCGGTGGCTGCACCGAGCTCGTGAAGGCGATCAACGCCCGCGCCAACGGCGCCAAGGCGGTCATGATCATGAACGAGGGCCAGACCGGCCGGACCGCCTCGGCGCGCTATGTGTCACAGACCTACCCGGGCACCGTGGGCATCGGCATCACCTACGCGCTCGGCCAGCAGATCGTCGAGGCCTCGCAGGCCGGCCCCGTGACGATGCGCTTCAAGTCCGACAACAACCTGACGCTGCGCATCGACTACGACATCAGCGCCGAGACCCCGGGCGGCGACCCGACCCGCGTGCTCCAGGTCGGCGCCCACATCGACGGCGTCGCCGCCGGCCCGGGCATCAACGACGACGGCACCGGCACGGCGATGAACCTGACGATCGCCAGCCAGATCATGAAGCTCGGCATCACGCCCAAGTACAAGATCCGCTTCGGCTGGTTCTCGGGCGAGGAGCAGGGCCTGTTCGGCTCGACGTTCTTCGTCAACCAGCTCAACTCGCTGCAGACGACGCAGACGCTGGCGATGCTCGACTACGACATGATCGCGTCGACGAACTGGATCCCGTTCATGTACGTCCCGAACGACGTCACGGAGCCGACGCTCCCGCCCGCTCAGCGGGCCGCGGAGGCGACGCTGAGCAAGACCCACATCGACTACCTCAACTCCAAGCTCAACGTCAAGCAGGTCGACTACCCGTTCGACAACCGGTCCGACTACGCCCAGTGGCGCCGCCCGTCGGCGACCCGCGGCGTCCCCGCGACCGGCTTCTACACCGGCGCCGAGGGCATCAAGACCGCCCAGCAGGTGGCGGACAACGCGGCGTCGACAGCGGGGACCGGCGGCCAGGCCGGCATCCAGGCCGACCCGTGCTACCACGAATGGTGCGACACGGTGTTCAACCTGAGCGAGTACGGCCTCAACGAGTTCACCGACGTGCTCGCCCACAGCATCCTCTCGTTCGCCGGCGTCGGCCAGGACGCGGTCGAGATGCCCGTCCGTACCGACAACTAGGCAGCGGTCAACAGGCCGAGGTCGTTCGCGCGGCGAACGGCCTCGGCGCGGTTGCGCACGCCGAGCTTGCGGAAGATCGACGACGCGTGCTGCTTGACCGTGTTGGGGGAGAGCCCGAGGTCGGCCGCGATGGCGGGGTTGGTCGCCCCGGTCGCGAACGCGGTCAGCACCTCGTGCTCACGCGGGGAGACGACCTCCTGAGGGCTGCCGCCTCGCTCGTGGGCGCCGCGGCAGGCGCGCTGCACCGCGTCGACGAGCCGCGCCGCCGTCCACCACTGACGCACGACGCCCACGGCGCCCGCCTCACGCAGCTCGGCGGGGGAGCCGCTCTCGTCGTCGCGTACGAGCAGCGTGCGCACGCCGTCCAGCGCGCGGCTGAGGCTCACGTCGCCGACGAGGGCGACGTCCGGTCGCAACCGTGCCGCGGCCGCGGCCGCATCCCGCGCGTCGCGCGCGCCGGCGACGACGGCGTGGTGCTGCAGCGCGAGCAGCAAGCCGGTGCGGCGCACGTCGTCGGGATCGGCGACGAGCACGCGCGGTCGCCCGTCGTGCGTCAACGGACCTGCCGGTTCGTCGTCCACCATCTGGTGGTCGGCGAGCACCCCCAATCGCCGCGCGGTGTGCACCGCCGCGGCGCGGTTCGGGGCGCCGAGCTTGTCGTAGAGCCCGAGCATGTGGTGCTTGATCGTCCCGGGCGCGAGGTACAGGGACGCGCCGATCTCGGCGTTGGTCAGCCCCGCGCCGACCAGCCGCAGGATCTCGCGCTCGCGCGGGATGAAGCGCACGCCGTCACCCGGGTCCGGCTCACAGGCGCGGCCGGCGGCGAGCTCGTGGACCGCCTCGAGCAGCGCGCGGGCGGGGCGGTCCTTGGCGATCACGCCGCGCGCACCGGCCTGGCGCGCCGTGCGCATCGGGACCAGGTCCCAGCGCGACGTCAGCAGCGCCGTCATCGGCACGAACTCCGACAGCTGTTCGCAGATCGCGAGGCCGCACTCGGATCCGAGGTCGACGTCGACCAGCGCGAGGTCGAACGCGATCGAGCCGGCCATGAGAAGCGCCTCGGGCCCGCTGCGCGCGCCGGCGCAGCGGTCGACCCAGGGCACGCGGCCCAGTAACCAGCGCAATCCGTTGCGCAGCACCTCGTGATCGTCGACCACGAGGACCCGGAGCGTTCGCGCAGGGGCACCCTCGGCAACCAACACGCTCGGATTCCTAATGCGTTAGCTCCAGGAGCGGCAAGTGAGAAGTCGCGGAGAACTCTCAACGGCAACTATGGGGCGTAGTCGACCGCGAGCACATCAATCGCGTTCTCGAGGCGGCCGCGCAGCAGCTGCAGGTGGCGTTCGTCGGCGCTGACGGCGAGCTCCAGCCGCGGGTGCGCGTAGGTCATGGCCAGCACCTGGGCGCCGCGCCGCTGGCAGATGCCGAGCACGCGCAACAGGACGCCGGGGGCGTCGGAGACGTCGACCGCGAGTCGCGTGACGGACGAGGGGGCGACGCCGGGGGGAAGCAGCAACATGGGGGAAGAGCCTTTCTGTCCCCGATGCGATCGCCACGCGCGTTACCCGCCGCTTGACGTCCCCGTCAGGGACGACAAAGGCCCGCGGTGGTGTTCCGCGGGCCTAGCGAATAATGATGGCGATGCAGGCGGAGCCGAGCGTCACAGCGGATGTGGCGGTCGGCTCCATTGGTCGGGCAGTCTACACGGCCAGCTTGAAGCGGCTGACGACGCTGTCGAGTTTCTCCGCGGTGGCGGCGAGCTCTTGGGCTGAGGCGGCGATCTCCTGGGTGGAGGCGCTGGTCTGTTGCGTGGAGGCCGAGACTTCCTCGGCCGAGGCGGAGGACTGCTCGGCGACCGCCGCGACCTCGGTGATGTCGGACTCGGCGCGGGTGGCCTCGGCGCTGATCTGGTGCACGGCCGTCGCGATCGCGGTGACGCGGTCGGTGACGTCGGCGACCGCGGTGCCGATGGCCTCAAAGGCCTCCCGGGTCTGCTCGACGGTGGCGACACCGTCGGCGGTGCGCTGATTGCCTTCCTCGACGACGGTGACGACGTTCTGGGTCTCGGCCTGGATCTCGCCGATCAGCGACGAGATCTGACTGGCCGCCGACTGGGACTCCTCGGCGAGCTTGCGCACCTCCTCGGCCACGACGGCAA
>NZ_AUIK01000023.1 GCF_000423665.1 Solirubrobacter soli DSM 22325
GGCGCGGGCGGCGCGGCCGGCGCGGGCGGCGCGGCCGGCGCGGGCGGCGCGGCCGGCGCGGGCGGCGCGGCCGGCGCGGGTGGCGCGGCAGGGGCCGCGGGCGCGGGCGGCGCGAGCCCCGCGGGCGGCGCCGGGCGGCCCCTTCCCCCCGTGGGGCGGGGGCGCGTGCGGTTCGCCGGGCTCATCCCGCGCGACGACTATCGCGCCCTCCTGCGGCGCGCCCGCGTCTTCGTGTCCGTGCCGCGGCGGGAGGACTACGGGATCGCGCAGCTGGAGGCGCTCGCGGACGGGTGCGTGCTCGTCACCACGGACGCGCCCGGGCCGTACGTCGCCGCGCCGATCGCGCGGCGGCTCGACAATCGGCTCGTCGGGCCGCGGCTCGCGATCCGCGCGGCGCTCGACTCGCCCCGCGCCGACTACGCCGAGCGCGCCGCCGCGGCGCTCGCGCCCTTCTCGCCCGCAGCGGTCGACCGCGTCGTCGCCGACGAGCTCCTCCCGCGCCTGCTCGCGAGCAGGTGAGCCGGTTTGGTCGCGGAAAACGCGACCAAACCGGCTCACCTCGCGCGGGCGCGCTTGCGCAGCGGCGCGAAGTCCTCCCACGAGCGGGTGTTCGCGACCTGGTCCGCCGTCAACCACGCGCGACGGGCGGTCGCGATGCCGTACTGGAGCAGGTCGAAGTTGCGGGCGGAGTGGGCGTCGGAGTCGACCAGCACCATCACCCCCGCCTCGGCGGCAGCGCGGGCGTGGCTCTCGTTCATGTCGCGGCGGTCCGGGGCCGCGTTGATCTCGATCATCGTCCCGTTCTTGGCCGCGGCGGCGATCACGGCGGCCATGTCGATCGCGTAGGGCGGGCGGGTCTCGATCTTGCGGCCCGTGGGGTGACCGATCGCGTCCAGCCACGGGTGCTCGATCGCGGCGATCATGCGCTCGGTCATCGCGGCCTCGTCCATGGCGAACGACGTGTGGATCGAGCCGATCACCCAATCGAGTCGCGAAAGCAGCTCGTCGGGGTAGTCGAGCGAGCCGTCCGGGAGGATGTTGGACTCGGTCCCGGCCAGCACGCGCAACCGCCCTTCCAGGCGCGCGTTCAGCGCCGCGATCTCCTCGATGCGCGCTTCCAAGGCCTCCGGCGTGACGTGGTCGCCGAACCCGTGTGACGCCGAGTGGTCGGTGACCGCGAGGTACTCCCACCCGCGCCGCAGCGCCTCCTCCGCCATCTGGTCCAACGTCTGGCGACCGTCCGAGAGCGTCGTGTGGCAGTGCAGGTCGCCCCGCAGGTCGGACAGCTCGATCAGCCGCGGCAGCGAGCCGTTGCGCGCCGCTTCGAGCTCCCCGCGCCCCTCGCGCAGCTCCGGCGGGATCCACGCGTAGCCGAGCCGCTCGTAGACCTCCTCCTCGGTCGCGCAGCGCAGCGTCTCGCCGGTCTCGCGATCGAGGATCCCGTACTCGGACACGCTCAGCCCGGCGCGGACCGCGGCCTCGCGCAACTGCACGTTGTGCGCCTTGGACCCCGTGAAGTGCTGCAGGACGTTGCCGAACTGGTCGGGCTCGACCACCCGCAGGTCGACCTTGACGCCCGAGTGGGTCTTCACGCGCGCTCCGGCGTCCCCCGAAGCGGCGACGCTCTCCACCAATTCCAGCTCGGACAACGTGGCGATCAGCGCGCCCACGTCGTCGGCGGTGGCGATGATGTCGATGTCCTTGGCCGTGTCGCCGCGCCGGCGAACGCTGCCCGCGATCTCGACCCGGTGCGCCGCGGGGTGGTCGCGCAGCGCGCCCGCGATCTGCTCCGCCACCGGAATCGCCCGCGACAGCAGGATCCGGGGCGCGGGACCGCCGCCCTCGTCCTGCTCGGCCAGCACCCGCAACAGGTTCTCCTCGACCTTCTTGCCGAGCCCGCGGATGCCGCGGATCTGCTCCGCCTCGGCCGCCTCGCGCAACTTCTCGAGCGAGTCGATCCCGAGCTCGTCGTACAGGAGCTTCGCCCGCTTGGCCCCGAACCCCGGCAGGTGCATGATCGCGATCAGCCCGCTCGGGAACTTCGCGCGCAGCTTGACCGCCGACGGGATGTCGCCCGTCTCGTCGAGCGCGATCAGCTTCTCCTCGAGCGTCTTCCCGATCCCGGGCACGGTCGTGACCTTGCCTTCGCGGGTGAGCTGCATGATCGACACGGAAGCGTCGCGCACGGCCTTCGCCGCGGTGTGGTAGGCGATGACGCGGTAGGACACCGCGCCGTCGAGCTCGTACAGGTCCCCCAGCTCGTCGAAGGCGGCGGCGATCTCGGCGTTGGTCTTGGTGGCCATGGGTCCTCGTTAACCTACGCGCCCTCAATGGCCGACGGCTCCGTCTGGGTGATCCTGCCGACTTACAACGAGGCCGAGAACATCGAGGCCGTCGTCGGTGGGATCCGCGCCGCGGCACCCGAGGTGAAGATCCTCGTGGTCGACGACAACTCGCGCGACGGGACCGGGGCACTCGCCGACCAACTCGCCGACGACGTCCTGCACCGCCCGGGCAAGCAGGGACTCGGCCGCGCCTACACGGCCGGCTTCGCGCGGGCGCTGAAGAACCGCGCCGAGTACGTCTGCGAGATGGACGCCGACCTCTCGCACGACCCCGCCGACCTCCCACGGCTGATCGCGCCCGCGCAAGAGGGCGCCGACCTCGTCCTCGGCTCGCGCTACGTCCACGGCGGCGGCGTCGAGAACTGGGACCTGACGCGCCGCTTCATCTCGCTCGCCGGCTGCGAGTACGCCCGCCGCGTGCTCGGCGTGCAGATCCGCGATCTCACCGGCGGCTTCAAGTGCTTCCGCGCCGCGACGCTGGAGCGCATCAACGCGCAGACGGCGGGCGCTCAGGGCTACGCGTTCCAGGTCGAGCTCACCTACCGCACGCTCTGCCTCGGCCTGCGCGTCGCCGAGGTGCCGATCCGCTTCCGCGAGCGCCGGCTCGGCGAGTCCAAGATGTCCGCGCAGATCGCCCTCGAGGCGGCCTGGCGCGTTCCGGCCCTCCGCTACGGGCCGCGGCGGTGGCGTCCGCTGGAGGCGGACGGCCTGCCTGCCGATCCATTGACACATGAAGGCTGAAGAACTGGCGGTCGTCCAGGGCTGGGACGACACGCGCGCCACGCTGCGGCGCTGGAACGCGAATCCCGGCCCTGTGGCGCGGAGCTGGGCGCTCGGCTCGCTCGCCGTGACCGCGACCCTGCTGACCCTGACCTGGATCGTCGCGGCGACCACCCGCGCCGACCCCACGCAGTACGGCTATCCGGGGCTGACCCGCCCGGCCTTCTGGAGCGACTTCTTCTTCCTGCTCTACCGCAACGGCCTCGTGCTGGCGCTGCACGCGGCCGCCTGTGTCGCCGGGTTCATCGCGGGGTCGCAGCTGCCGACCGCGGCCAAGGACTACTCCGGCCTGGTGCGCAAGGTCCACGACCGCGCCGGCACCGCCGCGATCGCGTTCGTCGCCGGCGCCACGCTGTTCTCGCTCGGCACCCAGGCCTACGCGCTCGGCAACGGCGCCGCGTCGCTCTCCGCGCGCCTCGACGTCTCCCCCGCGGTCCTGCTGATCGCGCTCCTCCCCCACGCGCTGCCGGAGCTGTTCGCCCTCTTCCTGCCGCTCGCGGCCTGGTCGCTGGCGAGCGCTCGCGGCGCCTGGGACGAGCTCCTCGCCGCGACGTTCGCGACGACCGCGGTTGCGGTACCACTGCTGGTATTGGCCGCGGCGATCGAGACCTGGATCACCCCTGACATCCTCCGCTGGGTCTACCACCACTAGCTATACTTTTTGAAGCGACCCGACTGAGGAAGGACCACCATGGCAGGCAAGATCACCGACGTCTCAGACAACAGCTTCCAGGCCGAAGTCCTGGAGAACGACACGCCGGTGCTGGTGGACTTCTGGGCGCCCTGGTGCGGCCCGTGCCGCGTCGTCGCCCCCGCGCTCGAGGAGATCGCCGAGGCGCGTGACGACCTGCGGATCGTCAAGCTCAACGTCGACGACAACCAGCAGACCGCCGCGCAGTACCAGGTGCTGGCCATCCCGACGATGATCCTGTTCCGCAACGGCCAGGAGGCCAAGCGCATCCAGGGCGCGATGCCCAAGAAGCGCATCGAGGCCGAGCTGGAGCCCGCTCTCGCTTAATGACCCTGCCGCCGGGTAGGTTCCCGGCGGTCAGTGAGCCGTTGGTCCATTCATCTGTGTGGCGAGCTCCGCGTGGAGCTCGCTGGTGCGCGCCGTGACGCGCAGCTGCGCGGGCGCCAAGGCCGGCTCGCGTTCGCCTATCTGATCCTGCACCGCGCGCGTCCCGTCCGCCGCGACGAGCTGATCGAGGCGCTGTGGGCGCACGAGGGCGCCCCGCCGAGCGATACCGCGCTGGCCCCGGTGCTCTCGCGACTGCGCCGCGCGATCGAGCCGGCGACGCTCGAAGGGCGGGACACGCTGCGGATCGTGTTCCCCGAGCCCGTGTGGGTGGACGTCGAGGCCGTCGGCGAGCTGATGATGCGGGCGCGCGACTCGGACGACATGGAGCTCGCGCTCGAGGCGGCGGCGCTGGCCGAGCCGGGGCTGCTGCCGCACGTCGACGCGGATTGGCTCGCCGCGCCGCGCTCGCACCTCGAGGACCTGCGGATCGAGGCGCTCGAGCTCGCCGCCCGCGCGGCGCTCAAGCGGGGACGCGGCGCATTGCCGGCGGCGGAACGGGTGGCACGCGCCGCGATCGCCGCCGCGCCGTTCCGGGAGTCCGCACGCGCGGCGCTGATCGCCGTCCTGATGGCGCGCGGGAACGTCGCCGAGGCCGTCCGCGCGTACGACGAGATCCGCGTGCTGCTGCGGGAGGAGCTCGGCACGACGCCCGGCCCCGAGCTCGTCGCGCTGCACGAGCGGATGCTCGCTCCGGCGCCTGTCGCCGCGCCGAAGCCGAACGGGCTGCTGGAGCGCGAGGACGAGCTGGCCGAGATCGGCGCCGCGCTGGGGCGGGTGGCGATGGGCGAGGGCGGCGTACTGGCCTTCGAAGGCCCGGCCGGGATCGGCAAGACCCGGCTGCTCGGCGTCCTGCGCGAGCGGGCGCTCGACGCCGGCGCGGAGGTGCTCGACGCCCGCGCGGGCGTGCTCGAGCGCGAGTTCGGCTTCGGCGTCGTCCGCCAGCTGTTCGAGGCCGTGGCCGCCACTGAGCCCCCGCCCGCCGGCGCCCGCGCGGTGTTCGGTGAGTCGCCGTCCGGCGACGGCCTGTTCGCCGCGCTGAACGCGCTCTTCCAGTACACGGCCACGCTCGCCTCGCGACGCCCGCTGGTCCTGTGCGTCGACGACCTGCAGTGGAGCGACACCGCCTCGCTGCGCTTCGTCGCCTACCTCGCGCGGCGGATCGCGGGCCTGCCGGTCCTCGTGGCGACGACGATCCGCACCGGCGAGCCCGACTCGGACGAACTGCTGCTGGGCGAGCTCGGCCAGGACCCGGCGACGGTCGCCGTCCAGCCGCGGCCGCTGACCGAGGACGGGACCGCGGGGATGGTCTCCGACGTGCTCGGCGACGCCGACGAGGCGTTCGCCGCCGCGTGCCTGGAGGTGACCGGCGGGAATCCGCTGCTCTTGCGCCAGCTGCTGACGGCGCTGGCGGTGGAGAAGGTCGTGCCGGACGCGGCGCACGCCCAGTCGGTGCGGGCGATCGGGCCGCGGGCCGTGTCGCGCACGGTGCTGTTGCGGCTCGCCCGGCTTCCGGCGCCGGCCGCCGCGGTGGCGCGCGCGGTCGCGGTGCTGGGCGAGCAGCCCGGGCTGCAGGCGATCGCCGGGCTGGCGGGGATCGACGAGGCCGCCGCCGCGGAGACGATCGACGCGCTCGTGCGGGCGGAGATCCTGCGCGCCGACGAGCCGCTCGGCTTCGTCCACCCGCTCGTACGCGACGCCGTCTACACCGAGCTGCCCGCCGCGCGGCGCGGGCTCGAGCACGCCCGCGCGGCGCGGCTGCTGGCCGAGCTCGACGCGTCGCCTGAGCGGGTCGCGGCGCAGCTGATGGCGGCGCCGCCGCGCGGCGACGCGTGGGTGGTGGAGCGGCTGCGGGCCGCGGCGGCGATCGCGATCGAGCGCGGCGCGCCCGAGGCCGCCCTGTCGCACCTGCAGCGCGCGCAGGCCGAGCCGCCCGCGGCTGAGCTGCGCTCCGAACTCACCCTGGAGCTCGGAACGGCGGCCGAGTTCGTCCGCGGCACGGCGGCGGCCGTGGCGCTCGCGCAGGCCCACGCCTCGCTCACCGACCCCGAGGCACGTGCGATGGCGGCCCTGATGCTCGCCCGCACGCTGCTGTTCATGGAGAACCCGGTCCGCGCGGTGGCGGTCGTCGACGCGGCGCGCGCCGAGCTGTCACCCGAGCAGGCCGACCTGGACCTGGCGCTGCGCGCGGTCCGGGCCGTCGGCGCGTTCTTCGGCTTCTCGGACCCGTCGAGCATGGCCGAGCTGGAGGCCTGGCGGGCGGGACCACGCTCTCAGGGTCCGGGGGCGAAGACGCTCACTGGCATCACCGCGCTCGCCGTCGCCGTGCAGAACGGCCCGGCGGAGGAGGCGGCGGCACTCGCCGCGGAGTCGCTCGACGGCGACGAGATGCCCGAGTTCGACCGCGGCACGTTCACCGTCACGCCCGCGACCGCGCTCGCGCTGGCCGAGCCCGCGCGCGCGGAGCCGCAATGGCGGCGCTTCCTCGCGCTCGCCGCTCGGCGCGGGTCCGTGCTCGACGCGATCGGCGCGGATCTGTGGGGCGGATGGTCGGCGATCTGGATGGGCGACCTGGTGCGCGCGATCGAGCTGCTCGAGCGGGCACAGGAGGGTGAGGCGCTGTTCGGCAGCGCGGGCAACGCCCACATGGCGTACTCGTCCGCGTTCCTGGCCCTGGCGTGGCATGAGCGCGGCGACCGCGAGCGGGCGTGGGCGGCGCTGCGGCACGCCGGCGAGCCGGGTGGCTCCTCCGACGGCAGGCGCTTCTGGATGATCAGCCACGCCGAACTGCTGCTGGGCGACTCCGCGTACGCGCCGGTGCGCGAGATCGCCGACGAGCTCGCGGCGACGCGGCCGCCCGGCACGCATCCGATCTTCTCGCCGTGGCGCAGTCTGCTGGCACGGGCGGAGGACGATCTGGAGACTGCGTCGCGCCTCGCGGGCGAAGAGCTGGAGCTCGCTCGCCGCAGCGGGGCGCCGTGGGTCGTGGGGCGCTCGCTGCGGCAGCTGGGAGAGCTGACGGGCGACGGCGACACGTTGCGCGAGGCGGTGACGCTGCTCGACGGGACGTCGGCGCGGCTGGAACGGGCCAAGGCGCACGCGGCGCTGGGCGACGCGGCGACCGCGCTGGCGCTGGCCCGCGAGTGCGGGGCCGACGGGCTCGCGGCGTCACTGCTCGCCCCCTGACGGCGCCGCCACGCGGGCCCCCGCCTCTCCGGGCGCTGCCCCTGAGGCGATGATCGCGTCGAGCGCCGCCAGCAGCTCGACCCACCCGCTGAACGGACGCTCCGGCTGGCCATCCGTGGCCGCGCGGCCCTCGACGTCCCCACCTGTGACGTGGAGGTCGAGATCGATGTGGAGCGTTCCGTCGGCCATCGTGAGAGGCATGGTGCCTCCCGGCCGTTGCCGCGATGTTGCCGCGCTAGGCGGTCACGTCGAACTCGGCGGCAACACCGTCGATCAGCCGGAATCGTCCCGGCTCGACGTCGGCGGGGATCCGCGCGGTCTTGGCCCGCGTGCCGCCGGGCGCGACGGCGAACGCGACCGCCGGGAAGACCCACGGAAGCGGCACGGCGGCCCAGGTGCCGTCGGCCGCCTGGCGCTCCAGCCGGTACGAGAGCCCGGTGAAGCTGCAGTCCTTGCCGGTGTTCTCGAAGTCGTACGGCAGCGTGCCGCCGCGCTGGACCGTCGCCGCCTTCAGCGTCAGCGCGGTGGTCTTCGCCGTCGCCTGGACGCAGTCCGTCCACACGCCGTCGATCCGGTGCTGCCAATGCCGGCGGCCGGCGCTGACGCGGAGCGCGTGCCGGCCGGCCGGGATGCGGACCGTGAACGTGCCGGTGCGTAGGGTCTTGCGCTTGATGGTGCGCATGACCGTGCCGGCTGTGGTCACGCGCACGAGCGTGGCTTTGACCGGCTGGTCGGAGGCGATCCGCACGGTGACCCTCGTCCCCGGGTTCACGACGTCCGCCTTCGGGAAGGTGACGATCGCCGCGGCCGCGAGGATGAGGGGCAGCACTACTTGACGTCTACCCGGAGACGGCGCGGGCGTACAACCAATCGATCACACCCGGCACGTGCGAGGGGTCGATGTGGTGGGCGGCGCCGGACTCCTGATAGGTGACGTCCATGCCCGCGTCGGTGAGCAGGTCACGGGCGTCGCGGGCGAAGTGGACGTCCATGATCGGGTCGTTGCGGCCGTGCGCGATCGTGACGCGGGTGTCGCGCGGGATGTCCGGGTGCCAGCCATCGACCGTCGGGATGAAACCGCTGAAGGCCATGATCCCGGCCGGCGCGGGGCGGTCCGGCCCGAGACCGAGCGAGTAGCTCATCACCGAGCCCATGCTGAAGCCGCCGAACACCGTGTTCTCCGGCGTGGTGCCGGTGCGCTCCCAGGTCTCGTCATGGAACTGCGCCAGCGCCTTGTACGCCGCGTGGAACGTGTCGGGGTCCGGGAAGCCGACGCGCGGGACGACGTACCAGTGCTTCCCCTGCCAGCCCGGGATCTGGAGCGGGCCGCCGGGGGTGACGACGTGCAGCCGGCGCTCCGGATCCAGGACGTCGGCGAGGCCGAGCAGGTCGTGCTCGTCGGCGCCGCGGCCGTGGTGGAGGACCAGCAGGCCCTCGGGCGTTCCCGCCGCGGGCCGCTCCCGGTAGACGAGCGCGCTCATGCCAGGACCCTCGGGTTGTTCACGGGACGCAGCGTGGACTCCAGCTGCGCGCGCAGGTGCTCGTGCTGCTTCGGGAGCTTGAGCGCCTCGCCGAGATGGTCGGCGTCCTCGTCGACGGCGAAGCCGGGGCTCAGCGTCGCGATCTCGAACAGCACGCCGCTCGGAACGCGGAAGTAGATCGACTTGAAGTAGTCGCGGTCGCGGACGTCTGTGACGAAGCCGCCCGCTTGCGCGATCCGCTCCTGCCAGGCGAGGTGGTCCTCGTCGGTCGAGGCCCACGCGATGTGGTGGACGCTGCCGGCGCCCTGATGGTCGTTGTGGGTGGGTGCGTCGTAGGCGAAGCGGAACCTGCGGTCGGAGCCGTTGAGCACGTACTCGCCGCCGCCCTCGGACGTGAAGCCGAGCAGGTCGGTGAGGATCGTGTCCTCGACGCTGTGGAAGGCCGCGTAGGCGCGCGCACCGTGTAGGCCCTGGATCGCGTGCTCCTCCGGGACGTCCGGATGGGTCGCGACCAGCGGCGCGTTGCCGAGGTCCGAGATCAGCAGCTCGAGCTTGAGCCCGTCGTAGTCCGCGAAGCGCAGCACGCCCGGCTCACGAGACGTCGTGCATCCGGCGAGCCGCTGCTCCCAGAAATCGAGCGCCGCCTCGTCGGCGACCGCGAGCTGCAGCGTGTGGATCGATCCCGCGCCGGCGCGGCCCTTCGCCGCCCCGGGGAACTCGAACCACGTGAGGATCGAGCCGGGCGCCCCGGTCTCGTCCCCGAAATAGAGGTGATAGGCCTGCGGCTGGTCGAAGTTGACCGTCTTCTTGACGAGCCGGAGGCCCAGGAGATCCCCGTAGAACGCCGCGTTCTGCTGTGCGTCCCCGGTGATCATCGTGATGTGGTGCAGGCCAGTGAACTCCATGGCCTGAAGTGTAGCGCTAGTTGATTGCGCACGCAACTACTTCACGTCCACCTCCCTCAGAACCGGCCCCCAGCCCGCCTCGGTCGCCTGCTCCCACCCCACCGAGGGCGCATGGTCCACGCCCTGCGGACACCGCCCGGCGTTGCGGATCCGGAGCGCGAGATCCTGGCCCGGGTGCAGGACCGGCTCGACCGTCACCTCCGGCTCGACGCGCGTGCCGCGCTCGCAGGTGATCTGCGGCGGGTTGGCCGGCGGCAGCGCGGCGAGCGCGAGACCGAGAGCGAGGAGCATTCGCTCAGTATGTCGGCGCGCGTCACGTTCGTGACACTGCGATGTGAAGCGGGAGGCCTTCGATCTTCACCGGCTCGACGCCCGCGGCGCCGTCGTAGGCGACCGAGGTCGCAAGCGTTTCGCGGGAAACGTAGGCCTCGTGCTCGCGGGCGGCGTCGAGCAGGCCGGCGTCGCCGCCGAGGACGAGCGCGATGCGGTCCTCGACCTCGAGGCCCGCGGACTTGCGGGCGTTCTGGATCGCGTGGACGATCTCGCGGGCCAGGCCCTCGCGCTTCAGGGTCTCGTCGAGCTCGAGCTCGAGCGCCACCGCGTGGGAGCCCTCGCGCTCGAGCTGGTAGCCGTCCAGCGGCTTCATCGCGAGCATCAGGTCGTCGGTGTCGAGCTCGTGGTCGTGGCCGTCGATCGAGATCCCGACGCGGCCGCCGTTGCGCAGGGCGTCGGCGACGTGGGCGGGGTCCAGCGCGGCGACGGCCGCGGCGACCTGGGGCATCGACTTGCCGAAGCGCGGGCCGAGGGCGCGGTAGTTGGGCTTGACCTCGTAGGAGCCGAGCTCGTCGGCCTGGCTGACGTACCGGAGCTCCTTGACGTTGAGCTCCTCCAGCGCGACGTCGGCGAGCCGCTCGATCGCGGCGCGCTCGGACCCCGCGGCGACGACGACCGCGGCGCGCAGCGGCTGGCGGACCTTGAGCTTCGCTTGGCCGCGGGCGGCGAGCCCCAGCCGGACCGTCTCGCGGACCGTCGCCATCGCGAACTCCAGCGACTCATCGCGCTCGCCGGCCTTCGGCCAGTCGCAGAGGTGCACGGAGCCCTCGGAGCCGTCGAGGTTGTCGTAGATCTCGTCGGCGATGAACGGGGTGAACGGCGCGAGCAGCTTCGTCACCGTGACCAGGCAGGTGCGCAGCGTCGAGAACGCCGCCGGGTCGCCATCCCAGAAGCGGCGGCGCGAGCGGCGCACGTACCAGTTCGAGAGGTCGTCGACGAACGCGGCGATCGCCTGGCCGGCACGGGTCGCGTCGAAGGCGTCGAGTCGCTCGGTGACCGTCTGCACCGTCGCGGCGAGCCGCGAGAGCGCCCAGCGGTCGAGGTCGTTGGCGGGCTCCACGTCGGCGGGCTCGACACCGTTGACGTTGGCATACATCACGTAGAAGCCGTACGTGTTCCACAGTTGCAGCAGGAACTGCCGCAGCGACTCGCCGACGGTGTCCGTGTCGAACTTGTAGCCGTCCCACGGCGTGTTGATGAAGAAGTACCAGCGGAAGGCGTCGGCGCCGTGCCGGTCGATGACGTCCCAGGGCGCGACGACGTTGCCGAGCGACTTGGACATCTTCTTGCCCTGCGGGTCGGCGATGTGGCCGAGGCAGAGCACGGTCTTGTAGGAGCTCTGGTCGAAGAGCAGCGTGGAGATCGCGATCAGCGAGTAGAACCAGCCGCGGGTCTGGTCGATCGCCTCGCAGATGTAGTCCGCGGGGAACTGCTCGTCGAACTTTTCCTGGTTCTCGAACGGCGCGTGCCACTGGGCGAACGGCATCGAGCCCGAGTCGAACCAGACGTCGATCACCTCGGGGACGCGCCGCAGCGGCTCGCCGCCGGTCGGCGACGGGATCACCACGTCGTCGACGTAGGGCCGGTGCGGGTCTTCCAACGTGACGCCGCTCAGCTCCTTGAGCTCCTCGAAGGAGCCGACGGCCAGCGCCTCGCCCGCCTCGTTGCGCCAGATCGGCAGCGGCGTGCCCCAGTAGCGCTCGCGCCCGAGCGCCCAGTCGACGTTGTTCTCCAGCCAGCGGCCGAAGCGCCCGTGCTTGATGTGCTCGGGATGCCAGTCGACGGTCTCGTTGGCCGCCAACAGCCGGTCCTTGACCGCGGACATGCGGATGTACCAGGTCGGCTTGGCGTAGTACAGGAGCGGCGTCCCGCAGCGCCAGCAGTGCGGGTACGAGTGCAGCAGGCGCTCGGAGCGGAACATCCGCCCACGCGCCTCGAGGTCCTTGATCAGGTCCGGGTCGGCGTGCTTGACGAAGACGCCCTCGTACGGGCCGATCCGCTCGTCGTAGGTGCCGTCCGCCCGCACGGGATTGATCACGTTCAGGCCGTTCTCGGCGCCGAGCCGGAAATCGTCCTCGCCGAACGCGATCGCGGTGTGGACGATGCCCGTGCCGTCCTCGGCCGAGACGAAGTCCGCCGGCAGGACCGTGTGGCCCTTCTCGCCGTACTCGCTCGCCGGGATGAACGGGAAGGGCGGCTCGTAGCCGGCGCCGACCATGTCCGCGCCGGTGAAGCGATCCGTGACGACGGCGCCGTCGCCGAGCACCCGCGCCACCAGCGCCTCGGCGAGCACGTAGCCCTCGCTCGACCGCACGTACGTGAGGCCCGGATCGACCGCGACGGCCGCGTTGGAGACCAGCGTCCACGGCGTCGTCGTCCAGACGAGCAGCACGTCGCCCGCGCGCAGGGCGCCGGCGGGCGAGGTGACCGGGTACTTGACGTAGACGCTCGGGTCCTCGACGTCCTTGTAGCCCTGCGAGACCTCGTGGGATGACAGCGACGTGCCGTCCCGCGGGCAATAGGGGACGACCTTGAAGCCCTCGTACAGCAGGTCCTTGTCCCAGAGCTGCTTGAGCGCCCACCAGACGGACTCGACGTAGGGGGTGTCGAGCGTGCGGTACGGATCGTCGAGGTCGACCCAGTAGCCGATGCGCTCGGTCAGCTTCGTCCAGTCCTCGAGGAACGTGAAGACCGACTCGCGGCACTTCTGGTTGAACTCCGCGATCCCGTATTCCTCGATCTGCTGCTTGTTCTCGATCCCGAGCTCGTTCTGGACGGCGATCTCGACGGGCAGCCCGTGGCAGTCCCAGCCGCCCTTGCGGTAGCTGTAGAAGCCCTGCATCGTCTTGTAACGCGGGAAGATGTCCTTGAAGACGCGCGCCAGGACGTGGTGCGAGCCGGGCCGGCCGTTGGCCGTGGGCGGGCCTTCGTAGAAGACGAACGGCGGCGCGCCTTCGCGGCGGCGCATCGACTCGTTGTAGATGTCGCGCTCGCGCCAGCGCTCGAGGATCTGCTCTTCCAGCTGCGGGAAGTTGGCGTCTTTAGGCAGGGGACGATGCGGCATCGCGAGTGAGTCTAGGTAACGTCGAGGGATGCGTATGGGCCGAGTGCTGGCGCTCGTGGCGGGAGCACTCGTGTTCTTCATCGCCGCCTTGGGCCTCGCGGTCTACTTCACCCGCGACGAGGACAACCTGCAGGCCGACAACCTGCTGGCCGAGAACTTCACCAAGGCGGTGACGCAGGCGCCCGACAACGGCAACGTGGTCGCCTTGCCCGAGCTGGCGCGGTTCGACTGGGACCGCGTGCTGATCGTCCAGCCCGGGACGTCACGCGACGCGATCTCGCAAAGGCTCGGCCGCAAGTGGACCGGCATCGACACCGTCGACGGCGGCGAGCTGCTGCTGTTCGTGCACGACGGCAAGGTCGTGCGGTTCGCCGACTATCGGGGTTCGAACACGTTCGAGGGCTTCGAGCAGCCGTTCGCGGAGATTCCGCGGGAGGAAGCGACCTTCACGGTCCGGGACCGCGTGGTGAGACCAGGGCCGAGCAGCTAGGCGCCGAGCGTTCGCGCCTTGAGGTCGGATGATCGGGGTGGGGCGGTGGGGATGCTGCCTTACCGTTTCCGGTGTGCTTTGCGCGCGGCCTTCTGCGCGTGCGTCTTCTTGCGCGCCTTGGCCTTGGCCTGCATCTTGTGCTTGTGCGGACCGGCGTCGCGCAGGCGCGGGCCGGCCAACTCGGGCTCGCCGACGGCACCGCGCGCGTCGCGCAGGATGAACCAGCCCATCACCGCGAAGCCGATGATCAGGACGCCGCCGACGATGAACAGGACGTTGCGGCCGGTCGAGCCGTCATCGGCCGTGGTCGTCTGAACGGCCGGGGTCGGAGTCTCGACCGGGTCCCCGGGGGGAAGCGAGCCGAAGGCGCCGCCCTGCGCTCCCGCCGCGGCGGGGAGGGCGAGGACGAGGAGAGTGGTGATGAGGGCGATGCGACGCGTCATGGGCGGGGAAAGGGTAGTCACGCGGGCGCGCCTGTCAACGCCCAGCGCGATCCGGCGAACCGAATGCCGCACGTAACTAGACGAACGGCGATCAGCGCGACCAGGCCCCACCACACCCCGAGGATGCCCCAGTCGTTGTGCAGCGAGAGCAGGACGATCGGGATGTAGACGGCCGCCGCGGCGATCATGCCGTACATCAAAAACCGTGTGTCACCAGCGCCGATGAGAATCCCGTCGAGCGCGAACACCGCGCCGTTGAACGGCATCATCAGCGCGAACAGCGGCCAGATCTCGTGGGCCTTGGCGACCACCGCGGGATCGTCGGTGAACAGCTTCGGGACGAGATCGCCGAGCGCGAGCAGGATCACACCGAACAGTGCGCCGATCGCGACCGACCAGCCGATCATCCGCACCGCCGCCTCACGTGCCTCCCCCGCCGCGCCCGCACCGAGCATGCGCCCGACCATCACCTGCCCGGCGATCGCGATCGCGTCGAGCAGCAGCGCGAGGAAGACCCAGAGCTGGAACGCGATCTGGTGCGCGCCCAGCGACGCCGCCCCGATCCGCGCCAGCACCGCCGAGCCGAGCAGGAACGAGCCGGTCAGCGCCGTCGTGCGCACGGCGATCTCGGAGCCGATCCGCATCAGCGGGCGCATCTTGTCCGGGTGTGGACGCTCCAGCCCCGCGCGGTACTGGACGACGAAGAACGCGGCCGCCATCCCCGCCTGCGCGATCACCGTTCCCCACGCCGAGCCCTTTAGGCCCCAGTCGAACCCGTAGACGAACAGCAGCTCGAGGGCGACGTTGACGGTGTGGGCGGCGAGCAGGACGTACAGCGGCGTCCGCAGGTCGCCCATCCCGCGCAGGTAGCCCTGGGCGGCGCTGGCGAGGATGAACAGCGGGCCGCCGAGCGCCGAGATCCGCAGGTAGAGGACGGCGCCGTCGGCGACCTCGCCCTCGCCGCCCATCAGCGACACCACCGCCGGCGCCAGCAGCTCGATCAGCACGAGCAGGACGAGCCCGATCCCCACGCCGAGCCACAGGGCCTGCGACCCCAGCGCCGTGGCGTCCTGGTCGCGGCCCGCGCCGTGCAGCCGCGAGACCTGCGCCGTCGTGCCGTAGGTGAGGAAGTTGAAGATCGTGAACGCGGTCGACATCACCGTCGCCGCGATCGCCAGCGACGCGAGCTGCGTGGTTCCCAGGTGGCCGACGATCGCGGTGTCGACGAGCACGTACAGCGGCTCGGCTGCCAGCGCCCCGAGCGCGGGCAGGCCGAGCAGGAGGATCTCGCGGTCGTAGCGGGAGCGGAGCCTCATAGCTCGAGCACCGCCTCGATGATCGGCTTGTAGCCCGTGCAGCGGCAGAGGTTCCCGGCGAGCGCGTCGCGGAGCTCCGGCTCGGTCGGGTCGGGATGCTCCGCGAGGTAGGCGTCGAGCGTCATCAGGAACCCGGCGGTGCAGAACCCGCACTGGAGCGCGTGGTGCTCGTGCAGGCTGCGCTGGAGCCGCCCTGGCGCCAGGCCCTCGATCGTGCGCACGTCACACCCGTCGGCCTGGACGGCGAGCATCAGGCACGACCGGACGGGCTCGCCGTCGACCTGCACCGTGCACGTGCCGCAGACGCCGTCCTCGCACCCGACCTTGGTGCCCGTCAGCCCCTGGTCGCGGATGAAGTCGCTCAGGAGGGTGCGGGCCTCGACCTCGGTCTCGTACGTCGTGCCGTTGATGCGCACCCTCATCGGCGACCCGCCTGTTCGAGCGCGCGGCGGGTGACGTCGGCGACCAACGCGCGCCGGTGGTCGCCTTCGACCAGCTCGGCCGCGATCTCGCCCGCCTCACGCGCGCTCGCCCCCGCCCGCACCGCCGCCTCGGCACGAGCCGCCCGCCCGGTCCCCAGCAGCGCGATCGCCACATGCCCCGGCGCAACCACCACCGCCGCGCCGGCGTCCGGGAACACCCCCCGGGTGCGAGCGAACTGCGCGTACCCACAGCGCGCGGCCTTCGGCATCGGAGGCACCTCAATTTCTAAAAGCAACTTAAACGGGAGCAGGCCGTCTTTCTGTTTGGGGTGGGCGTCGAGGGCCGCCAAAGCCGCTGGTAGAGCCGCGCGCGGGTCGTCGTGCATGAGCGAGCCACCGACCGTTCCGCGCGTGCGGGTCGCAGGTGTGCCGACGTGGGCGGCGGCCAGCGCGAGCAGCGGCCAGCCCTCCAAGACGATCGCCGAGCGCAGCAGCGCGGCCTGGCGAACGGTCGCGCCGAGCGACAGCGCGCCGTCGCGCCGCCGGATGACGCCCAGCCCCGCGTGGTTGATGTCGACGAGCCGCGAAGGACGGACCTCGCGGGCGTTGAGCAGCGGCATCAGCGACTGCCCGCCTGCCAGCACCCGCGCGCCCTCGACCGCCAGCGCCTCGAGGGCCTCGTCGACCGACCGCGCGGCCACGTATTCGAACGCCGCGGGCTTCACGACCACCGACTCGCGGGGACGAAGCGACCGAACACCGGCGGATCGAGGACGACTCGGAGCACCGGCGGGGCGTCCTCGAACGGGCCGTCGGCCGAGAGCGTCACCGACCGGCGACCATGCACGCGGTACGTCGCCGTCCCGGCGTCCTCGTCGACCTCCTCGAGCACGATCGCGCCATCGGCGTCGCGCAGTTGGGTCGGCCACCTCACTGCATCGCCCGCCAGACCTTCTCGGCGGTGAACGGCGGGTCGACGCGCCGCCCGCCCAGGGCGTTCGCGACCGCGTTGGCCACGGCGGCGGGCGCGCCGATCGTCCCGGCCTCCCCGATGCCCTTCGCGCCCAGGGGGTTCAGCGGCGACGGATTCTCCACGAACGCGGTCGAGAACTCGGGGATCTCGGCCGCGGTCAGCAGCGCGTAATCGAGCAGGCTCGACGCCGGCGCCTCCTCGGTGAGGACCGCGCCGAGGCCCTGCACCGCGGCCCCGATCACCTGCCCTTCGGCCAGCATCGGGTTGACGATCCGC
Source organism: Solirubrobacter soli DSM 22325 (assembly GCF_000423665.1). Taxonomy (GTDB): domain Bacteria; phylum Actinomycetota; class Thermoleophilia; order Solirubrobacterales; family Solirubrobacteraceae; genus Solirubrobacter; species Solirubrobacter soli. Next base: position 17,090 of record NZ_AUIK01000023.1, read on the forward strand.
CCCGCGTCGTCGACCGCGACCAGCCGCCGGACGCGCACCGCACCGGTGGCGCGCGTGATCTCGACCACCGCCACGTAGGCGCCCGACGAGAACACCTGCGGAGCCTCGAAGCGCGCGTCCCCGGGGCCGCCGGCGAGCAGGTCGTCGACCGCCGCGGCGACCGCCGAGCCGCCCATGACCGTCGTGCGCGCCGCGAACGAGCCCACGCCGTCGGCGAGCGCGTCCGTGTCCCCGGTCACGACCCGCACGCGGGACGCGTCCACGCCGAGCCGGCCCGCGGCGATCTGCGCGAACAGCGTGTGATGCCCCTGCCCGCTCGGCACCGAGCCCACGCACACGACGAACTCCTCACCTGAACGCCGCACGGTCGCGGTCTCGTACAGCCCGCCGCAGCGCGCCACGTAGAGCGCGACGCCGACGCCCGTCAGCACCTCGCGCCGCTCGACGGCGGGCGGCGAGGACCAGGAGTCCGGCGACCGCCGGTCCTGCGCGTCCGGCGCCGCCGTCCAGGAGGCGCCCGGGGACCGCCGGCGCGTCCGCGACAACGCGACCGCCAGGTTCAGGCAGGACTCGTAGTCGCCCGAGTCGTACGTCCAGCCGAGCGCGGTCCGGTGCGGGAACGACCGCACCAGGTTGCGCCGGCGCAGCTCGAGCGCGTCGATCCCGAGCTCGCGCGCGGCCGCGTCGATCGTCGTCTCGATCAGGTACGTCGCCTCCGGCCGCCCCGACCCGCGGTACGGCGCCGTCGGGACGCGGTTGGTCCGCGCGCCGGTGACGATCACCTCGACCGCGGGGATGTCGTAGCTGCCGCTCAATCCCATCGCGGTCGTGTGCGGCGGGATCGCGGTGCTCGGGAGCAGATAGGCGCCGAGGTCGGCCAGGATGCGCCCGCGCAGCCCGAGGATGCGGCCGTCCGCATCGAGCGCCAGCTCGACGGACGCCCGCTGCCCGCGCCCCTGCGGCGCGCACAACAGGTTCTCGCGCCGATCCTCGATCCACTTCACCGGCCGCCCGAGCTCGATCGCCCCCAGCGCGACGACCGGCGTCTCGACGGGCAACGTCCCCTTGGACTCGAACGCGCCGCCGACGTCCGGGACGATCACGCGGATCACGTGCGCCGGGAGGCCGAGGATCTGCCACAGCTGCGTGCGCGAGCGGTGCGCGCTCTGCGACGACGTCCAGACCGTCAGCCGCTCGTCCTCGCGCCGGGCGATCGCGCCGCGGGTCTCCAGCGGGCTCGCCACCAGCCGGGGGATGACGTGCTCGGTCCGGACCACGTGCGCCGCCCGCGCGAACGCGCCCTCGACGTCGCCCGCCCGCTGCTCCCAGCGCGCGAGCTCCTCCCCCGCGCGCGGATCGAGCACCGGCTCGAGCACCTCGTAGTCGACCTCGACCCGGTCGAGCGCGTCCTCGGCCTCGGCGCGCGTCTCGCCGACGACGACCGCGACCGGCTGGCCCTCGTAGCGGACCTCGTCGCCCGCCAGGACCGGGTGCGGCGCGTCGGCCACGATCAGGCCAGGCGGCGGGTCGACGCGAGCCGGGACCGCGAGCCCCACCAGGTCGGCCGCGGTCCACAGCGCCCCGCGCACGGCACGGACCCGCGCGTGGGCGTGCGGACTGCGCACGAACGCCATGTGCAGCATCCCGTCGAGCCGGATGTCGTCCAGGAACTGTGTGTGTCCGGACAGGATCCGCTCGTCCTCGCGACGGCGGACCGGCCGGCCGATCGACCCCGCGGCGCCCACGACATCGAGACTACTTGTGGGAAGCTGCGGCCCGCAGTGAAGCTTCGGCTGTACCACCACTCCGATGGCGCACGGATCGCGTATCGCGAGGCGGGGACCGGACCCGCGCTCGCGCTGTTGCACTCCAAGGGCCTCACCCACCGCGAGTACGAGCCGATCGTCGACGAGCTCGCGCGCCGCTACCGGGTCGTCCTCCCGGACCTGCCGCTGCACGGGGCGTCCGAGGACCGGCCGACGCACCCGTACTCACCCGACTGGCTCACCGAGGTGGTCGCGGGGTTCCTGCTCGACACCTGCGGCCCGCGCCCGCTCGTGGCCGGCCACGGCGTCGGCGCCCAGCTGGCGCTGCGCTCGATCGCCGCCCACACGACCACGCCCGCCAAGCTCGTGCTGCTGCCGAACCCGATGCACACCAAGCCCAACCGCGGCGGGCTGGAGAAGACAGGGCGCATCGTGGTGCGGGCGGCCGCCGTCCCCGGCATCGACCGCCTGCTGGCGCGGACGGCGGCCCTCGCGCTGCGCCCGAGCCACGGCGACAAGCTGACCGTCACCGACGCCCCAGGCGCCCGCGACCTCGTCCGGCACGCGCTGATGGACCTCGGCGGCAACGGCAACCGCGTCCGCTCCTGGGCCAAGGCGGCACGTCGGTGGCCGCGCGGCGCGCAGCGTGACCTGATCGACGCCTACCCCGGCTTCGCGTTCCCCGTGCTGCTGCTGTGGGCGGATGAGGACCCGTTCCACCCGCTCGCGATCGCCGAGGAGGCGCTCGACCTCCTCCCCGACGCGCAGTTGCGGATCCTCAAGCGCACCGGCTACCTGATGGCCTACGACGATCCGGTAGGTCTGGCACGCGAAATTCTTGCCTTTTGTGGGTGAGGAGATCGTTATCGTTTAAGGAGATGTACGAGCTGGACCGGCCGATGACGTGCTCGATCGGGCGCGCCATGGAGATCCTTGGCGAACGGTGGACGTTCCTGATCCTGCGTGAGTCGTTCTACGGCGTCCGCCGGTTCTCGGACATCCAGCGCAATCTCGGGATCGCACGCAACATCCTCTCCACCCGTCTGCAGACCCTGGTCGGCGCGGGAATCCTCGTTCGCGTCCTCTACCAGGAGGAGCCCGAACGCTACGAGTACCGCCTCTCCCAGGCCGGGAAGGACCTCTATCCGGCGATCGTGACCCTGATGCGCTGGGGCGACAAGCACCTGAGCGGCGAGCTCGGGCCGCCGGTGCTCCTGCGCCACAACCCGTGCGGTCACATCGCCGAGCCCACGCTGGTGTGCTCGCACTGCCGCGAGGAGCTCGACCCGCACGAGGTCACGCCCGAGCGCAGCGACGTGACTGAAGGCGCGTCGCCGCTCACCGAAGCATGAACCTTTCGTGAGCCCCGCCCCGAACTCGGGGCCATGTTCACCTCCCCACTGCGCCGCGCCGCGGCGCTCGCCACCGTCCTCACCCTCTCCGCCGCCCGGCACGGCCGCCGCGAAGACCACCCACGGCCAGTCGCGCGAGTTGTTCGCGACGACCGACTCCAATCAGCTGGTGCAGTTCGAGTCCAAGCGGCCGGACCGGATCGAGTCCTACCGGACGATCACCGGGCTGCCCGCGGGCGTGACGCTCGCCGGGATCGACTTCCGCCCCGCCACCGGCGACCTCTACGGCGTCGGCTCGGACTCGGTCGTCTACCGCCTCAACGATCGCCGTGGCCGAGGGCCCGGCCTTCACCCCCGGCCTCAGCGGGCGTTCCTTCGGCGTCGACTTCAACCCGGTCGTCGACAAGATCCGGGTCGTCTCCGACGCGGCCCAGAACGTGCGCCTGAACGTCGACGAGGGCACGCTGCTGAGCGCCGACAAGCTGCTCAACCCCGGGATGCCGCGCATCGTCGGCGCCGGCTACGCGAACATCGACCGCCAGCCCGACCCGCGCCCGAGAGGTCTCTACGAGCTGTGGTTCGTCGCGCCGGACGATCGCCCGGGCCGTCCCCACCGGGTCTCGGCCGGGACGTTCCATCCTGACGCGAACGGCCGCGGCGAGGTCCGCCTGCTCGCGGCGGCGGACCCCAAGGTCTACCCGCGCCTCTCGGTCACCCTCCAGCCGGCCGACGGTGACCCGCGCACCATCGGCCCGGAGGTCCTGCGCTAGGCGGACTTCTCCTCCGGCTTGGCGCCGTTGGTCGCGGCCTTGCTGGTGCGGGCGAGCGCGCTCTGAGCCATCTCGAGCGCCGGGCCGGCCTGCCCGATCACCTGGGCGATGATCTCCGAGATCCCCTGCGCGCCGTTGAGCACCGTGAGGTTGTCGACGTGCTTGAAGGACTCGGCGGCGGCGCGGACGATCTCCGGCAGCTGCTCGGCGATCTGCTGGCCGATGACCGCGTCGGCTTCCTTCTCCAGGGCCTCGGCGCGCTTGGCGATCGACTCCGCCTCGGCCAGGCCCTTGGCCCGGATCGACGCGCCCTCGGCCTCGCCCTTGGCCTTGGTGGCCTCGCCCTCGGCGATGCCGCGCTGGGTGGTGATGCGCGCCTCGGAGGCGCCGATCTGCTCGATCTGCTTGGCCTTGGCCGCCGCGGCGAGCTCGACCTCGCGCGCCTGCGCCTCGGCGATCGAGATGCGGGCGACCCGCTCGGCCTCCGCCTGGACCTGCTTCTCGTAGGCGGCGGCGTCGGCGGGCTTGCGGACCTGCGTGTCCAGGCGCTTCTCCTCGCGCTCGGCCTCGAGCTCGGCGACCGCGGTCTCCTGCACGACGACCTGCTTGCGCGCCTCGGCGTCGGCCAGCGGGCCGGCCTGGGCCGACTGCGCGGCCTGCTTGTCGATCTCCGCCTGGTAGGCGGCGCGCTTGATCTCGGAGTCGCGGCGCGCGGCGGCCTTGAGCGCCTCGGCCTCCTGCTCGCGCTCGGTCGCCTCACGATCGGACGCCGCGGCGGCGATCCGGGCGCGCATCTTCACCTCGGCGGCCCGCGGCTCGCCGAGCGCCCGGATGTAGCCGGTCGGGTCGATGATCTCCTGGATCTGCAGCGAGTCGATGATCAGGCCGAGCTTCTGCATCTCGTCCGCGCTGGCGTCGCGCGTCGCCTGGGCGAGCTCGTTGCGGTTGGCGATCAGGTCCTCGACCGAGAGCCCGCCGATGATCGAGCGCAGGTGGCCGTGGAAGACCTCGCGGACGAGGTCGTGCATCTGACCGGACTGCGCGTCGAGGAAGCGGGTGGCGGCGTTCGTGATCGAGCGCCCGTCGTCGCCGACCTTGAAGATCGCGACGCCGCGTACGCCGACGGGGATCTTCTGGGAGTCGACGCCTTCAACCTCGAGCAGCGCCTTGTCGGCCGACATCCCGAGGTACTGCGCCTTCTGCATCACGGGCACGACGAACGCGCCGCCGCCCGTGACGATCTTGAACGTGCGATCGGCGACCGCCGCGCCCTTGACGCCGAAACCGGTGACGATCAGGGCTTCGTCAGCGGCCGGCACCTTCCACAACACCTTGAACAAGATCGCCAGAACGAGCGGGACGAGCACGATGACGGCGATGACCACGATCAGCGTGGTGTTCACTTCAGGTCTCCTGTGTGAGGGGGGTGACGAGCACGAGCCGAGGCGGTTGGTACTCGACCACCACGACCTCGGTGTACGGCTCGATGGATCCGCCATTCACGTCGCGGGCGAGGAATGCCTCCACGCCGCCCCTTATCGCGACCATGACCTCGCCTGTGCGTCCCGGTGCGATCCCCCCGGTGGAGGTCACCCTGCCGAGGCAGCCAACTGGCGATGAGGCGATGGACAATGCAGCGCTAGCGTAAGGGAACCGGAACCGAATATGTCGCGGAGGAGCCCATGAGCGTGCAGGACACCCCGACGGAGCTGTGGGGCGGCGAGACCACGAAGGCCGTTGCGAACTTCCCTGTTTCGGGAGAACGCGTCCCGCTGCCGGTCGTCCGCTGGCTCGGGCGCATCAAGGGCACCGCGGCACGGGTCAACGCGGAGCTCGGGCTGCTCGACGCGGAGCTGGCCGAGAAGATCGCGGCCGCCGGCGATGAGATCGCCGAGGGCAAGCACGACGCGCAGTTCCCGATCGACGTCTTCCAGACGGGCTCGGGGACGTCGTCGAACATGAACTCCAACGAGGTCATCGCGACGCTGTCCGGTGCGCACCCGAACGACCACGTGAACATGGGGCAGTCGTCCAACGACGTCTTCCCGTCGGCCGTGCACCTGGCCGCGCTGGACGAGGCGACGAACACGCTGCTGCCGGCGCTGGCGCAGCTCGAGGCGTCGTTCTCGGCCAAGGCCGAGGCCTACAAGGACCTCGTGAAGTCCGGCCGCACGCACCTGATGGACGCGGTGCCGGTGACGCTCGGGCAGGAGTTCGCGGGCTACGCGGCGCAGATCCGCCTCGGGCAGAAGCGGATCGCCAACGCGTTGCCGCAGGTCGCGCAGATCCCGCTCGGCGGCACCGCCACGGGCACCGGCCTCAACACCCACCGCGACTTCGCGGCGAAGGTGCGCGAGAAGCTGTCGGCCGACACCGGGCTGACCATCTCCGCTCCGGAGGACCCGTTCGAGGCGCAGGGCAACCGCGACGCGCTGGTCGAGCTGAGCGGCGCGCTGAAGGTCGTCGCGGTCTCGCTGACCAAGATCGCCGGCGACCTCGCGCTGATGGGCTCCGGCCCCCGCGTGGGCATCGGGGAGATCTTCCTGCCCGAGCTGCAGAAGGGCTCGTCGATCATGCCGGGGAAGGTCAACCCGGTCATCCCGGAGGTCGTGCTCCAGGTCTCCGCGCAGGTGATCGGCAACGACACGGCGATCACGGTCGGCGGCCTCCAGGGCCAGTTCGAGCTCAACGTGCGCATCCCGCTGATCGCCCGCAACCTGCTGCAGTCGATCGCGCTGCTGTCCTCGACCGCGAAGATCTTCGCCTCCAAGTGCGTGGACGGGATCGAGCCGAACCTGGCCGGCCTGGAGAACTCGGCCGAGGGCACGCTGGCCGTCGCCACCGCGCTGAACCCATTCATCGGCTACGACCGCGCGGCCGCGATCGTCAAGGAGGCCTCGGCCTCCGGCGGGACGCTGCGCGAGGTCGCCCGCAAGCACGGCGTCGACGAGGAGACCCTCGACAAGGCGCTGGACCTGCGCAAGATCGCCGCGGGAAGCAGTGCTTCCTGAGCTGGAGCGCTACTACGACGCCGCGCCGCGCTTTGCGGCGCGGGTCGAGGAGGTCGGCCCGTTCTCGCTGTTCGTGGGGACGGGCCCGTGGAAGTACTACGTGCGGCCCCGGCTCGGGCTGGAGCACACGTACACCGCTGACGAGGTCCGGGCCGCTCTGGCGCGCAAGCGCGAGCTCGGCCAGCCCGAGAGCTTGGAGTGGGTGCACGAGACGACGCCGTCGCTGCTCGCCGCCGCCCGCGACGCCGCCCTGGACGTCCTCGAGGCGCCGTTGATGGTGCTCGACCGTGGCTCGTGGCGGGCGCCCGAGCCGCCGCCCGGCGTGACGCTGCGCGTGCTCGACGCCGACGACCGTGAGGCGCTGACGATCTCGCGCGCGGTCCAGGACGTCGGCTTCGGCGCCGAGGGGACCTCGGCGGGACCTGAGGGCCGCGGCGAACGCGACGCCGCCGTGAACGACAAGGGCCTCGACTGGCTCGTCGAGCGCACCCGCGCCGGGCTGACCGTCACCGCCGTCGCCGAAGGCGAGTTCGGGATCGTCGCCGCGGGCGCCCATCAGCCGGTCGAAGGCGTCACCGAGGTCGTCGGGATCGCCACGCTGCCGATCGTCCGCCGTCAGGGCATCGGCGGCGCGCTCACCGGTGCGCTGGTCGAGGACGCGATCGCTCGGGGCGTCGAGACCGTGTTCCTGTCCGCGGGCAGCGAGGACATCGCCCGCGTCTACGGTCGCCTGGGCTTCAAGCGGGTCGGCACCGCCTGCATCGTCGGGTGACGCCCGCCACCGCCGCCCTGTACCGGTGGGCGTACGCGCGGGGCGCTGTCGGGCACTACCCGACCTACCTGTCCGTGTTGCAGCTGTGCGGCGTGGCGTTCATCCTGGCGGGAGTGCTCACCGTGGCGGTCCGACGTGCTGCTCCACGACCTGCTGGCTAGCGGTCGCCGCATCCAGCTCGACGGCGGGCTGTCGACCGCGCTCGAGGAGCTCGGCGCCGACCTCGACGACCCGCTCTGGACCGCCCGCATCCTCCGCGACCAGCCGGAGCTCGTCCTCGCCGCCCACCGCGCGTTCGTGGACGCGGGGGCGGAGGTCGTCATCAGCGCCAGCTACCAGGCGCCCTTGGAGCTGCTCGCCGAGAGCGTGCGGATCGCCCGCGCCTCAGGGGCGCTCGTCGCCGCGAGCGTCGCGCCGTACGGAGCGTCTTTGGCCGGCGGGCAGGAGTACACCGGCGACTTCGACGTCCCGGCGGGCTGGCACGAGCGCCGCGTCGCGGCGCTGATCGAGGCGGGTCCGGACTTCCTCGCGATCGAGACCCAGCCGCGCGCCGACGAGGCGGCCCACATCGCCTCGCTCGTCCACGACCTCGACTGCTGGGTGACGTTCACGTGTCGCGACGGCGAGCGCACCGGCCACGGCGAGCGCATCGAGGACGCGGTAGGCGCCGTCGTCGCCCACGACAGCGTCGCCGCGGTCGGCGTCAACTGCACCGCGCCGGAGTTCATGGACGAGCTGCTGAACCGCATCAGGAGCGTCACCGACCTCCCGCTCGTCGCCTACCCGAACGCGGGCCGCGCCTACGACGCGGCGACGAAGACGTGGAGCGGCGCCGCGCAGACGTGGAGCGGCGCCGCGGCGCTCGTCGGCGGCTGCTGCGGGATCGGCCCAGCCGCGCTCAGCGAACCTAAAGGGGCCTGACCCCTTTAACTAAGGCGAGAGGCGGGTGGAGACCCAGCCGCCCTCGGCGCGGGTCCAGAGTTCGCGGTCGTGGAGGCGGTTCGGTTGGCCTTGCCAGAACTCGATCGCGCTCGGGAGGAGCCGGAAACCGCCCCAGTGCGGCGGTCGGGGGACCGTTGCCGGGTACGACGCGTCCAGCTCGCGCAGGCGCGTCTCCAGCCACTCGCGGTCCGGGATCACCTCGGACTGGCGGGATGCCCAGGCGCCGAGCTGCGACCCGCGGGAGCGGGTCGCGAAGTAGGCGTCGGACTCCTCGGGCGAGAGCACCTCGACCGGGCCTTCGAGGCGCACCTGGCGGTGCAGGGGCTTCCACAGCACCGCCAGGGCCGCGCGGGGGTTGGCGATCAGCTCGCGGCCCTTGCGGGACTCGTAGTTGGTGAAGAACTCGACGCCGCGGTCGTCGATGCCCTTGAGCAGCACGAAGCGCACCGCCGGCATGCCGGAGGCGTCGGCCGTGGCGAGCGCCATCGCCTCGGGCTCCAGAACGCCCGCGGCGACCGCGCCCTCATACCAATGGCGAAAGAGCTCGAGCGGTTCGCTCACATCGCCATTGCAACATATTTGGTCTCCAGGTACTCCTCGATGCCCTCCTTGCCGCCCTCGCGGCCGAAGCCGGAGGCCTTGACGCCGCCGAACGGCGCCGCGGCGTTGGAGACCAGACCCTGGTTGAGCCCGACCATGCCGGTCTGGAGCTTCTCGACGACCCGGAACGCCCGCTTGATGTCACTCGTGTAGACGTAGGCGACGAGGCCGTACTCGGTGTCGTTGGCGGCGGCGATCGCCGCCTCCTCGTCGTCGAAGCCGACGACCGGCGCGACCGGGCCGAAGATCTCCTCCTTGAGCAGGCGCGAGTCCGGTGAGACGCCCGCGAGCACGGTCGGGTCGAAGAAGTAGCCCGCGCCGTCACGCTTGGTACCGCCGACGAGGACGCTCGCGCCCTTGCCGGTGGCGTCGTCGACCAGCTCGGCGACCTTGTCGCGCTGCGTGCCGTCGATCAGCGGGCCGACCTTGACGTCGTCCTCGACGCCGCGCCCGACCTTCATCGCGCCGAGCTTCGCCGCCAGCTTCTCCGCGAACTCGTCGGCGACGCGATCGGCCACGTGGAAGCGGTTGGCGGCCGTGCAGGCCTCGCCGATGTTGCGCATCTTGGCGATGATCGCGCCCTCGACGGCCGCGTCGACGTCGGCGTCGGCGAAGACCAGGAACGGCGCGTTGCCGCCGAGCTCCATCGAGGTCCGCAGCAGGCCCTTGGCGCTCTGCTCGACGAGCTTGCGGCCGACCTCGGTCGAGCCCGTGAAGGTCAGCTTGCGCAGCCGGGGATCGTTGACGATCGGCGCCGACACCTCACCTGAGGAGGACGCGGTCAGCACGTTCAACACGCCGTCCGGCAGCCCCGCCTCCTGGAAGATCTTCGCCAGCGCGAGCATGCTCAACGGCGTCTGCTGCGCGGGCTTGATGACCATCGTGCAGCCGGCGGCGATCGCGGGGCCGATCTTGCGCGTGCCCATCGCGGCCGGGAAGTTCCACGGCGTGATCGCGTAACACGGGCCGACCGGCTGCTTCATCGTGATCAGCCGCCCGATGCCGGTCGGCGCGGTCCCGAAGCGACCCTCGATCCGCACGGCCTCCTCGGAGAACCAGCGCAGGAACTCCGCCGCGTAGGCGATCTCGGCCTTGGACTCGGCCACGGGCTTGCCCATCTCGAGCGTCATCACGAGCGCGAGGTCGTCCACGTTCGCGACCATCGCCTCGTACGCGCGGCGCAGGATCTCGCCCCGCTCGCGAGGCGGGTGGACCGCCCACTCGTCCTGCACCGCGCACGCGGCGTCCAACGCGGCGCGCGCGTCGTCGGGCGTCGCGTCCGCGACCGAGGCGATCGCGTCGCCGGTCGAGGGGTCCTCGACGTCCAGCGTCGCGCCGCCGGAAGCGTCGCGCCACTCGCCGCCGATGAACAGCTGCGTCGGGACCGCGTCGACCGCGGTCCGCTCCTGCGTTGCGCTCATACGACCACCGTTTCCGTTCCGAGTTCCTCTGAGATCGACACGTCCAGCGAGTAGTCGATGGGTACCACGATCAGGCTGGGAAGGTCGAGCGAGAGTGCATGTCGCAAGTGCCTGCCGAAGTCCTCGACGGACTCACAGCGCCAGGCCGGCATCCCGAAGGCGTCCGCCAGCTTGACGAAGTCTGGATTGGTGAAGTCTGTACCGAAGTGGCGGCCGAACTTCTTGTCCTGCTTCCAAACGATCGAGCCGAATTGGGAGTTCTCCCAGATGACGTTGACGATCGGGGTCTTCAGCCGCACGGCCGTCTCGAGCTCCTGCACGTTCATGAGGAACCCGCCGTCGCCGTTGACGGTCACCACCCGCCGGCCGGGGTACACGAGCTTGGCCGCGATCGCGGTCGGCAGCGCGATCCCCATCCCCGCCAGGCCGTTGGCGATCAGCACCGTGTTCGGCTCGTGGGCGGGGAACATGCGGGCGATCCACAGCTTGTGCAGCCCGACGTCGGAGATCAGCATGTCGTGACGGCCGAGCGCCTGCCGGATCTCCCACAGCGCGCGGGGGGGTTGCATCGGGAAGGCGTTGTCGGTCTTGGCCGCCTCGAACCGGCCGAGCACGATGTCGTCCAGCCGCGAGCGGGTGACGGTCCGCGGCGAGTGGCGGAGCTCCTCGGCCAGGCGGCTGAGGATGTGATAGAGGTCGCCGATCAGGTCGATCTCGGTGATGAAGTGCTCGTCGACCTCTGACGGGACGCTGTCGATGCAGACGATCTTCTTGTCGCGCTTGGGGTTCCAGTTCGACGGCGAGTGCTCGACGAGGTCGTAGCCGACGGTGATGACCACGTCGGCGTCCTCGAACCCTGCGAGCGCGTAATCGCGCGACTGCAGTCCGACGGTGCCGAGGGCGTGGGGATCCTCGTAGTCGAGCGCGCCCTTGCCCATGAACGTCTCGGCGACCCCGATCCCGGTGGCCCGCGCGAGCTCGCGCAGCGCGCTGGCCGCACCCGCGCGGGCGACCCCGTTGCCGGCCAGGATGATCGGGTTGATCGCGTTGCCGATCAGCTCGGCGGCGGCGAGCAGGTCGGCGGCGCTGGGCTCCAAGCGGCGCGTGTGCGTGGGGGCGGGCAGCGGCTCGGCGTCGAGCGTGTCGCCCATCACGTCCTCGGGCAGCTCGATGTGGGTCGGTCCTGGCTTGGGCTCCTGCGCGACCTTGAAGGCCTTGCGGACGACCTCGGGGATCACGCCCGCCGCGTTGACGCGCGTGTTCCACTTCGTCACCGGCTTGAACATCGAGACGATGTCGATGTGCTGATGCGACTCCTTGTGCATCCGCTGCAGGTCGGCCTGCCCGGTGAGGGCGACGAGCGGCGAGCGGTCCAGGAACGCGTCCGCCACGGCGGTGATCAGGTTCGTCGCGCCCGGGCCGAGCGTGCCCAGGCAGACGCCGGCGCGGCCGGTGAGCCGGCCGTACATGTCGGCCATGTACGCCCCGCCCTGCTCGTGCCGCACGGGCACGAACCGCACCGAGGAGTCCTGCAGGGACTCATTCAGGTCGAGGGTCTCCTCGCCCGGTATGCCGAACACGTACTTGACGCCCTCGGCCTCCAGGCACTCCACGAACAGGTCAGACGCTTTGCGAGAACTCAATGTCCGCAACTCCTCCCCTCGGGACGTGTCCGGCTAACTTAGATGGCGCGCCGCACCGCTGATCCTATGACCCGCTTGCTGACGATCATCACGGCGACGCTCCTGCTCGCCGCCGCGCCCGCCCAGGCCGCGAAGACCACCTTCACGATCAAGGGCGCCGGCTTCGGCCACGGCGTCGGGATGAGCCAGTACGGCGCCATGGGCTACGCGGAGCACGGCTGGTCCGCGAGCCAGATCCTCGCCCACTACTACACCGGCACCGCGCCCGGCACGACCGACCCGAACCGGAAGGTCCGTATCGAGCTCGTCGACGACACGCGCTCGGCCTCGTTCTCCGGTGCCAAGCAGGCCGGCTCGCGCAAGCTCGATCCCACGAAGACCTACACGGTCAAGCGCCGCGGGCTCACGCAGGTCGACCTCTCGAGCGGCGGGAAGAAGCTGGCGACGTTCACCGCCCCGCTGCAGGTCGCCGGGAACCCGGTGACGGCGCTCTCAGGCGTCGGGACCTATCGCGGCGTGCTCGAGTTCACGCCCACGTCGTTCAAGGGCGTCTCGGTGATCAACAGCGTCGGGCTCGACGACTACCTGCAGGGCGTCGTCCCGGCCGAGTCGCCCGCCTCCTGGCCGGCTGAAGCGCTGAAGGCGCAGGCGATCGCCGCCCGCACCTACGCGATCACCACGGCCAAGAGCGCAGAGTTCGACCACTACGCCGACACCCGCTCGCAGGTCTACAAGGGCATCGGGATCGAGACCGCCTCGACCAACGCGGCGGTCGCCGCGACGCGCGGCCAGATCGTGACCTACAACGGCCAGCCGGTCGTCACCTACTTCTTCTCGACCTCCGGCGGCAAGACCGAGGACGTCGAGAACACCACGCTCGGCAACGAGCCGAAGCCGTGGCTGAAGTCCGTCAACGACGAGTACGACAGCGTCTCCCCCCGGCACCGCTGGACGGTGAAGCTGACGATGAAGGCCGCCGCGAAGAAGCTCGGCCCGCTCGTCAAGGGCTCCTTCAAGGGCATCCGGGTCACCAAGCGCGGGGCGTCGCCGCGGATCATGAGCGCCGAGGTCGTCGGCTCGCGCGGCGTGACGACCGTCAACGGCGCGACGCTGCGGGCCCAGCTCGAGCTCTTCGACACGTGGGCGTACTTCACCGCGATCAAGGGCGAGAAGGCTCCGGAGACGGACGCGTCCGGCGGCACCAAAGCCCCGCCGCGCTCGTTCTCGTTCGTGGCGCCGAAGGTCGCCGGCGTCATGCGCGGGACCGTGATCGGCGGCGGCGCCCACGGCACCGTCCAGGAGCGCCGCGACGGGCGCTGGGTCGACGTCGGCGACATCAGGACCCGCGGCGGCGCCTACGAGTACCCCGCGACGCACGCGGGCGTCTACCGCGTGGTCTTCGCCGGCGCCTTCGGGCCGGCCGTGCGGCTCTAGCCGGTGTAGACCCGGACGACGCTCGCCGCGACGCACACCGGCTTCTCGCCGCCCTCGACCTCGAAGGTCGTCTCGAAGACGATCTGCGCCCCGCCCGGCACGTCGGTCACTTCCGCGACCTTCGGCGACGAGCGGACCTTGGAGCCGACCGGGACGGGCGCGGGGAACCGGACCTTGTTGAGGCCGTAGTTGAGGGCGAAGGCGAAGCCCTCGAGCTTGAAGATCTGGTTGTTGAGGTACGGCAGCAGGCTGAGCGTGAAGAAGCCGTGGGCGATCGTGCCGCCGAACGGGGTCTCCTTCGCGCGGTCGACGTCGACGTGGATCCACTGGTGGTCGCCGGTGACGTCGGCGAAGGCGTCGACGTCCTTCTGCGTGATCTGGTGCCAGTCGGAGGTGCCGAGGGTCTCGCCTTCGGCGGCCTTGAGCTCTTCGAGTCCGGTGATCGTCCGCATGGCGGGGCACCATACTTCGCGCCGTGCCTGCTCCGCTTCTGTTGTGCGACACCCCTGGACTGCTCTACCGCGGCTTCTTCGCGCTGCCCGACTCGATCAAGGGCGCGGAGGGCCGCCCGGTCAACGCCCTCGTCGGCTCGGTGAACATGACGCTGTGGTGCATCGAGAAGTACGCACCGCGGGCCGTCGTCATGTGCTTCGGGCAGGAGTCGGCGACGTATCGGACCGACGCCTACCCCGACTACCACGCGGCCCGGCCCGAGATGCCGGACGACCTCGCGTGGCAGTGGGAGCGGGCGCCGGCGCTCTACGAGGCGCTCGGCTGGACCGTGCTCGGCCACGAGTCGCTCGAGGCCGACGACCTGATGGGCTCGTTCGCGGCCTTGGAGACCGAGCACGGCGGGCAGACGCTGATCCTCACCGCGGACCGCGACATGTTCCAGTGCGCGAACGACAGCGTCACGATCCTGCTGCAGAAGGCGCGCCAGCAGGGCCCGGACGAGGTCGGCCCCGACCAGGTGCGCGAGATCTACGGGATCGACCCGGCGCAGGTGCCGGACTTCATCGCGCTGCGCGGGGACCCGTCGGACGGGCTGCCGGGGGCCAAGGGGATCGGCGCGAAGACCGCCGGGGACCTGCTGCGCCGCAAGGGGGACCTCGACCACGTGATCCTCGGGGCGATCCGCGAGACGCCGTCGGTCCGCAAGGCGCTGATCGAGCAGGCCGAGCAGCTGCGCACGTTCAAGGACATCGCGACGCTGCGGATGGTCGCGCTGGAGCGGCCGGAGGATCGGCCGACCGACTACGCGGGCGGTTCTCGAGCCGCGGAGGAGCTCGGGATGGGCCGGCTGTCGAAGCGCCTCAGCGACGCGGCTCAGCCCGGCTGAGCAGGTCATAGGCCGTGTCGCCCACCCAGTGGGCGGCACCGACGGCGATCGGCGTGTCCGACGCCGCGGAGATGCGCTGGGCGGCGCGCTCGGCCCCCGCGCGGTCCGTGGCCGGCAGCAGCGCCAGCAGCTCGTCCGCCTCCCACCGCACGAGCACGTCGGCGTCACGCAGGATCGCGGCCAGCAACGGGGCGATCTCGTCCGCCGTCCCGAGCGGGACGACGATGCGGACGAGCGCGAAATCGCGTCCGTACCGCACGCCTTCGGCGACCAGGCGGTCGAGCAGCAGCCGACCCACATCAGGGCCCGGCAAGACGAAGGGCCGTCGCGTCACGGCGCGACCCTACAGGCCTACGGTGTGAACTTCACGGTGAGGACGTCACCGTCGGTCATCAGGTAGTCGCGGCCCTCGAGGCGCAGCGTGCCCTTGTCGCGAGCACCCGCGTAGCCGCCCGCTTCGACGAGGGCGTCCCAGCCGATCACCTCGGCGCGGACGAAGCCCTTCTGGATGTCCGTGTGGATCTGGCCCGCGGCGTGCCAGGCCGTCAGGCCCTGGCGCAGATGCCAGGTCTGGGCGGGCTTGCCCTCGCCGGCGGTGAAGAACGCGATCAGGTGCAGGAGGCCGAACGCGCCGTTGACGACGCGGTGCAGGCCGGACTCGCCGATGCCGAGCTCCTCGCGCATCGCCGCGGCCTCCTCGTCGTCACCCAGGTCTGACAAGTCGGCCTCGATGCGGGAGGAGATCGCGACCGCGGCGGCGCCCGTGGCGGCGGCGTGGTCGGCGACGACGCTCGGCACCGCATCTTCGCCCTCGTTGACGTTCGCCACGAACAGGACCGGCTTGCCGGTGAGGGGCGACAGGTTGCGAAGCGCGTCGGGCGCGTCCTGTGGAGTCGGGACGGTGCGCGCGGGCTTGCCGGCCTGCAGCGCTTCGATGATCTGGCGCAGCCAGGCCTCCTCGGCGACGGCCGCGCGATCGCCGGAGCGGGCGTCGCGGATGACCTTCGCGTGGCGGCGCTCGGCGGTGTCGAGGTCGGCGAGCAGGAGCTCGGTCTCGATCGTGGCGATGTCGCGCGCCGGGTCGACCGAGCCCTCGGGGTGGATGACGTTGTCGTCGGTGTGGGTGCGGACGACGTGCAGGAGCGCGTCGCACTCGCGGATGTTGGCCAGGAACTTGTTGCCCAGGCCCTCGCCCTTGGAGGCGCCCGCGACGAGGCCCGCGATGTCGTGGAACTCGATCGTGTCCCACACGATGTTCGACGCTTTGACCGTGGCCGCGACCTGCTCCATCCGCTCGTCCTTGACGGGGACGACGGCGACGTTGGGCTCGATCGTCGTGAACGGGTAGTTGGCCGCTTCCGCCCCGGCCTGGGAGAGCGCGTTGAAGAGGCTCGACTTGCCCGCGTTGGGCATGCCGACGAGGCCGACCTTCATCATCGGCCCAGGCTCCCGATCGCGAGGCCGAGCGCGGCGCCGGCGGCGACGTCACTCGGGTAATGGACGCCGAGGTAGAGGCGGGAGAGCCCCATCGCGGCGGCCGCGATCTGCAGCGGCGCACCCGGGATCAGGGCGCCGAACGCGCGCGCGGCGGCGAACGACGAGGTCGTGTGGCTCGACGGGAAGGAGAGTCCGGTGGGTGTGGCCATCAGGTGCGGGAGGTCCTCGATCGCCGGGCGCTTGCGGCCGACGGCGAGCTTGATCGTCGTGGAGGTGGCGTAGGCCGCGCCGATGGACGCGGTGGCGCGCAACCAGCGACGGCGGCGCCGGCGGTCCACTAAAGCAGCCGCGGCGCCCGTCGCCAGCCAGATCCCGCCGTGTTCACCGAGGTGCGAATAGCGGCGGACCCACGTCACCGTCTCCGGTGTGTGGGCAAGCAGCCGCACCCGCCGGTACAGGGCGAGGTCGACCGCATTGAACTGGACCCGCCAGGCGGGCTTAGAAGCCGATTCGGTGCTCGTCGGATTCAACACGCAGGTAGACGACCTGGCCCACATCGACGAGGACCGCGCCGTCGGAGGCGTCGACCTCCACCCAGCGCTCCTTGCCCTCCTTGAGCGTGCTGTTCAGGTTGGCGAGCGCCTCATCGGTGAGGCGGAGTGACAGCACCTGCCCGCCCTGGAACCCGACGGCGGTGCGACGTACGGCGTTGGAACTCAATGTGCCTCCACGGGCTGGACGAGCTCGGTCAGGACACCGCCGGCAGTGGCGGGATGCAGGAACGCGACCTGCGTCCCCCGGATACCGGTGCGCGGCGTCTCGTCGATCAGCCGCAGACCGTTGTCGCGCGCCTCTTGCAGCGCGGCGGCGACGTCCTCCACCTGGTACGCGACATGGTGGAGCCCCGGCCCCTTCTTCGCCAGGAAGCGCCCGACGGGCGTGTCCTCGCTCAACGGGGAGAGCAGCTCGACGTGGCTCTCGCCGACGTCGAGCAGCACGGCCTCGACGCCCTGCTCCGCGATCGTCTCGCGATGCACGAGCGGCATGCCGTAGGCCCGGGTATGGAGCTCGATCGCCGACTCCAAGTCGGCGACCGCGACCCCGATGTGGTCGATGCGGCCGAACACGGCAGCGAGTGTATCTTCGGGCGGCGTGCGGATCGCGTTAGTGGCCAATGAGAAGTCGGGCCGCGGCCTGGACCCTGCGCGGCTGGCTTCGCTGCTGGGCGGGGCGGAGGTCCTCGGCCTCGACGAGCTCGACCGGATCGACGCGGACCGCGTCGTGGTGTGCGGCGGGGACGGGACGATCGCCCCGGTCGCCGACCGGGCCGGGGCGATGGGAGTGCCGCTGGCCGTGATCCCCGGCGGGACGGCCAACGACTTCGCCCGCGCGAACGGCATCCCCTCCGACCTCGAAGCGGCGGTTCGACTCGCGGCCTCCGGGACGCGGACGCGCGCGCTCGAGCTCGGCCGGCTGAGCACAGGGCGCCCGTTCGTCAACGTCGCCAGCGCGGGGTTGTCGTCCGTCGCCGGCCGCCGGGCACAGCCGCTGAAGTCCCGCTTCGGGCCGCTCGCCTACGGGCTCGGCGCGGTCCGCGCGGCCGCCTCCGGCCGCCCGCTCCCCGTCCGAGTGCGCGTCGACGGCTCGGACGCCTTCACCGGCGACGCCTGGCAGCTCATGGTCGCCTGCACCGGCGCGTTCGGCGGCGGCTCCGGCATCGGCACCGCCGACGCGACCGACGGCGAGCTCGACGTCGTGATCGTCCCGGCGGGCTCGCGGGTCGCCTTGGCCCGGCGCGCGTGGGGCCTGCGGACGCGCACGATCGAGCGCCAGCGGGCGGTGTCGCACTTTCAGGGCCGCGTGGTCGAGGTTGCGCTGCCTTCCGGCGCGGAGCTCAACGTGGACGGGGAGTTCGTCGATGGCGGGCTCGAGCGGGTGACCGCGCGGGCGGGGGCGTTCGAGTTGGTGGTGCCGCTCTTGCCGTGATCGGCGTGAGGAACGCCGACAACCGCTCGCGCGCGCTAGGCGACCGCGACGCCGTCCGCGCCCGCGCGCTTCACCGAGTCCAGCGCCACGCCCGCTCGCAGGACGACCGCTTCGCCCGACTCGCCCGACGCACCCACCGCGACGCCCACGGAGACGGTGCGGCCGATCCGCAGCGGGGCCTGGGCGCGCAGTTCCCATCCGATGTGCTCGGCCGCGGAGGCGCGGCGTGGGTCCAGCGTCACGACGAACTCGTCGGCGCCGATCCGGAACGCCTGGGAGCCCGGGGGCATCAGCTCGCGCAGCAATCCGGCGGTGGCGCGGAGGACGTCGTCGCCCGCGGCCTGGCCGCCGACGTCGTTGACGTCGGCCAGGCGGTCGACGTCCACCAGGACGATCCCCGCCTGGTCCGGCAGCGGCGGCAGGGAGGCGCGCAGACCGGTCAGCGGGTCGCGGGAGACGCGCTCGCGCAGCTGGGTGAGCATCGACGCCATCCGCAGCCCGGACGCCGCCTGGAGGGCGAGCAGCTCGAGCAGCTCGACGTCCTCGATCACCGGCCGGCGGTTGCCGCGGTCGGCGACGAGGATCAGCCCGAGGCGGTCGCCCGCGAAGCTCAGGGGGAGGACGATCAGCGAGCCGACGCCGGAGCGGCGCAGCACCTCGTGGCCGACGAACCCGCGGCCCGCGGTGTCGCCGACGGTGTAGCTGGAGGTGCCTTCGTTCACCCAGGACGCCATCGCCGCGAGCTCCTCCGAGGCGAGCTGGCTGAACGCGACCCCGAACGGCCCTTCGGCGAGGTGCGGGTACAGCGCGCCGTGGCCGTCGGCCAGGGCGATCACGCCGGACTCGAAGCCCGAGAGCTCCAGCGCCGCCGACAACGCCTCACGCACGACCCCCTCCGGGTCCTCGGTCGACGCGAGCCGGACCGCGGTGCGCGCCAGTCGCTGCGCCGGGGAGGCGGCGCCGACAGCGCCCACGTCCTCCAACCGCGCGCTCAGCAGCGCGGCGCAGCGCTCGATCTCGGCGACGGTCGCGGTATCGATCGCGGTCAGCGACTCCGCGTCCAGCACACCCACCACGTGGCCGGCGACGACGAGCGGGAAGCAGACCTCGGCGCGCACGCCGGGGACGGCGGGCAGGTAGTCCGGCGCCTCGCCGACGTCCTCGACGATCGCGGCCCGACCGGTGCGGTAGACGCGGCCGACGATCCCGGTGTTGGGCGAGAGCCCGTCGTAGACCTGCCAGAACCCGCGCACCGCCTGGCAGCGCAACCGGCCCTCCTGCCCGAGCAGGACCGCGGGGAGGAGGCCGCGGCGCGCCAGGTGGTCGACGATCGCCTCGCTGGCGTCGCGGGCGGTGCAGGCCTTCTCGAGGTCGCGCTCCAGGCGGCCGGAAACCGTCACGGGACACGGCCTCGCGGGCGTCGCGGGCTGCTCGCGCGGCCACGCCTCGCCGGGACGACCGAACAGCCACCCCTGGCCGTAGTCGATCTCCATCGCGCGCAGCGCCTCGAGCTCCTCGGCCCGCTCGACGCCCTCGGCCACGACCCGCGCGCCCACCTCACGCGCGAACGCGGCGGTCGCGCGCAGGACCGCCTCGCGCGTCGTGTCCTGGTCGACCCCCGCGACCATGCCGCGCGAGAGCTTCAGGAAGTCCGGCCGGATGTCGGCCACGTACTCCAAAGACGTGAACCCGGCCCCGGCGTCGTCGACCGCGACCAGCGCGCCGCGGGCGATCCACGGCCGCAGCCGCTCACGCAACAGGGTGTGATTGAGCACGGTGTCCTGCTCGGTCAGTTCGATGACCAGGCGCGACGGTAGCTTGCCGGCGAGCTCGAGCAGGCCCGGGTGGCCGAGTGCCTCGGGCGAGAGGTTGACCCACAGCAGCCGCCCGTGGGGCGGGACGCCGGCGGCGGCGATCGCCCGCCAGCACGCGACCTCGATGTCGTCGCGGATGCCGGCGCGGGCCGCGGCGGCGAGCGTCACGTCCGGCGGCAGCGCGACCAGGCCCGGCGGCGTGGGAAAGCGCGCCAGGCCCTCGTAGCCGATCGTCTCGAGATCAGAGAGCCGGACGATCGGCTGGAACACGGCGCGGATGGCGCCGGGTTCCAGCAACACCCTGAAGTCGTCTGCGGCGCCCATCAATCCGGATGATCGGCCGCAGCGACTTCATCTGAACCACTCAGGAACCGTGTTGGACGTTCGTTTGGGCGGCTGCGACGCGCAGATGGACCCGACCCTCGCCGGGAAGCTCGACGCCCTGCATGAGCCGCTTGATGTCCTCGCCGTCGAGGACCTCGTGGTGCAGCAGCGCGGCGGCGATCGCGTCCAGCTGCGCGCGGTAGGTGGTGATCAGCGCGACCGCGCGGCGCATCGCCTCGTCGGCGAGGTGCTGCTGCTCGGCGTCGCGCAGCTCGCGTGTGCGATCCGACAGCGCGCCGCCCTCGGCGAGCAGCTGGATCGCGCTGACGGAGGTCCCCATCGCCCACTCGTGGATCATCCGGCGGGAGGTCTCGGCGACCTTGAACAGGTCGCTGGACGCGCCGCTGGTGATCGAGCCGAACACGATCTCCTCGGCCGCGCGCCCGCCCAGCAGCACGACGAGCTCGTTCATCAGCTCCGAGCGCGTCGAGAGGTGGCGGTCCTCCTCGGGCAGGTGGAAGACGTAGCCGAGCGCGGTGCCGCGCGGGACGATCGAGACCCGGTGGGTCTTCGTGGTGCCGGGGAGCAGCTCCGCCAGCAGCGCGTGGCCGGCCTCGTGGAACGCGACGACCTGGCGCTCGTGCTCGTTGAGCGCGTGGCCGTTCTCCATCCCGACCATCACGCGCTCCAGCGCGTAGTCGAAGTCCTGCTGCTCGACGCGCGGGCGCATGCCGCGGGCCGCGGCGATCGCGGCCTCGTTGGCGATGTTGGCCAGCTCCGCGCCGGTCAGGCCGGAGGTCGAGCGGGCGATCTTCTCGAAGTCGACGTCCTTGCCGATCGGCTTGTTGCGCGTGTGCACCTCGAGGATCGACTTGCGGCCCCCCACGTCCGGCGGCGAGACGAAGATCTGGCGGTCGAAGCGGCCCGGGCGCATCAGCGCGGGGTCGAGCTTCTCCAGCAGGTTCGAGGCCGCGATCACGACGACGTCGCCGGAGGAGGCGAAGCCGTCCATCTCGACCAGCAGCTGATTGAGCGTCTGCTCGCGCTCGGAGTTGTTGTCCGAGCCGCGGACGGCGCCGACCGCGTCGATCTCGTCGATGAAGACGATCGCCGGCGCGTGCTTGCGCGCCTCGGCGAAGAGGCGCCGGATCCGCGCGGCGCCGAGGCCGGCGAACATCTCGACGAAGCTCGCCGCCGACTGCCCGAAGAACTTCGCGCCGGACTCGTTGGCGACCGCCTTGGCCAGCAGCGTCTTGCCGGTGCCGGGCGGGCCGTGCAGGACGATGCCCTTCGGGACGGTCGCCCCGAGCTTGCGGAAGCGCTCAGGATCGGCGAGGAAGTCGACGACCTCGCGCAGCTCGGCCTTCGCGTGGTCGACCCCCGCGACCTCGTCCCACTTCACGGAGCCCGCCGAGTCGGGCGTCAGCTCCATCGGCTTGGTCTTCGGCATCAGCTTCATCGTCCGCCACAGGAAGAAGACGATGAGGGCCATGAAGACCAGCGGTCCCCAGGTCAGGAGGTTGTTCGAGATGTGGTCCCACAGGCTCATGTGCGACCAAGTATCGCCACGCCTGCGGGTTTGACTAGAGGGTCTGGACCCTAGTTCGAGTCTTCCACCCTCAGTATTTCGGCCAGAGCCGCTCGGCCGACCTCCAACTGGGTCTCGTTCGGCTCACGCGTGCCGATCAGCCGCTGCAGCTCGTAGCCCGGCTTCTTCAGCGCGCGGGTGACCGGCGAGTCGGCGTGGCGCTCGGTCCACGCGAAGACCTCGACCGCCGCCGCGGTGGACGCCAGCGAGACCGCGCCGCCCATGATCGGCGTCGGCCGCTCGACCGTCCGCTTGAGCAGCAGCGTGCCCGCCAGGTTGGCCGCGAGCATCGGCGCCATCAGGTGCGAGCCGCAGCGCTCGTGCTCCTTGAGCGCATCGCGCGCGTCGTCGTCATCGGCCTCGTAGGCGGCGATCGCCTTGTGCTCGACGCCGTGGTAGGCCGCCAGCTCGCCGCCGCGCAGCGCGAACAGCGCGGGCGCGAGGGCGATGAACGCCGACGCGACCTCACCGGTCGCGCCCGGCGCGCGGCGCCGCAGCAGCGTGCCGGCGATCGACGCGCCCGCGGCGACGCCGAGCACGCTCGGCTGCTCGAACGCGAGCTTGGCCTCGGGCAGGCCCTTCTTGACCAGCGGGATGACGGCGAAGGCCTCGCCGAGCCGGAACAGCCCGCGCAGGCCGGGGATGTCGTCGGCGATCGTCACGCGCGGCTTGGGTCCGGAGGCGACCTTGACGTCGCCGGACTTCGTGCGCACGGCGGCCGCCCAGTGGGTCGGGCCGTGCACGAGCAGGCCGTTGCGCAGGGCCATCCCGCCCAGTCGCAGCTTGTCCTTGGGGACGGGCATCAGGTCAACAGCCTCCCGGGCAGGTCGTGGAAGAACGCGGCGGCGAAGCCGAGGTCGCGGACGTCGATGCGCTCGTCCTTGGCGTGCATCAGCGGCCAGGTCTCATAGATCGTCTGGTGGCGTTGCGGGAAGAAGCCGTACGCGACGCAGTCCGGGAACGCCGTCCGGAACCAGCGGCAGTCGGTGAACGCGGGCAGGACGGTGGGGACCGCCTCGGCGCCGGGGTCGTTCTCGGCCACCCAGTCGCCGATCGCGTCCATCAAACGCGACTCGACGGGCGAGCGGTTGCCGGTCACCTCCTCGGTGAAGGTGATCTGGACGTCGTCGTCCTGGAGCACCTCGCGGGCGCGCTTGCGAGCGACATCGACGCCCATCCCGGGCGGGACGCGGCAGTCGACCCGCACGCGGGCACGCGCCGGGATCACGTTGATCTTCTCCCCCGCGGACACGATCGTCGGCGCGAACGTGCAGCGCATCGCTGCGTCCAGCAGCGGCGCGAGCCGAGGCTCGGTGTCCGCGACGAGCTGCAGCGCCGCCTTCGGCTCGGCGGGGTCGCCGCCGAGCGCGGTGACGAGCGCGCTCGTGGCCTCCATCAGGTCGTAGCGGGGCCGGTTGGAGCCGAGACGCGTGATCAGCGGAGCGAGCTCGAGCAGGGCGTTGCGCGCGAGCGCGGGGACGGACGCGTGCGCCGCGGTTCCGGTGGTGTCGACGTTGAAGCGGAACGTGCCCTTCTCGGCCACGCAGACGCCGTAGAGGCGGCGGTCGCCGTAGGGCATGATCGCGCCCGCCCCTTCGTTGAGCAGGTAGTCGACGCGGCTCAGGTCCGGGCGGTTCTCGGTGATCCACTTGGCGCCGAGCTCGCCGCCGGTCTCCTCGTCGGGGACGGCGATCACCTTCAGCGTCCCCTTGAACCGCGCCCCCGCCCGCGCGAGGCGTGCCGCGGCGACGGCCTCCGCGGCCGTCTGGTTCTTCATGTCGATCGTCCCGCGGCCGTAGAGGAAGCCGTCGCGGATCTCGCCGCCCCACGGGTCGGCGCTCCAGTCCTCGGCGTCGGCCAGCACGGTGTCCACATGGGAGAGGTAGCCCAGGACCGGGCCGTCTTCGCCCCCCTCGTATCTCGCGACGAGGTTCGGGCGCTCAGGCGACGAGCCGTCGAGCTCGACCTCGAGGCCGGCGTCGGAGAGGTAGCTCGCCAGCCACTCGATGCACGCGCGCTCGTTGCCGGGCGGGTTGACGGTCTTGAAGCGGATCAGCTTCGCCAGGACCTCCGCGGTCTCGTCCTGGAGGTCCTCGGGCCGCATCACTAGAGCGTAGTGGCGGGCGCTCCATACTTAGCCGCCATGGGACGGCTGTTCGACGTGCCCGACGAGCCGCCCGGGCGCCCTGAGCCCCCCGCGGCCGACCTGCCGCTGGCCGCGCGCATGCGCCCGCGGACGCTCGAGGACTTCGTCGGCCAGACCCACCTGCTCGGGCCCGCGAGCGCGCTGCGGACCGCGATCCAGTCGGGCGAGCCGCACTCGATGATCCTCTACGGCCCGCCCGGGACCGGGAAGACGACGCTCGCGCGGATGTCGGCCGAGTACGCCGACGCCGCCTTCGAGGAGCTCTCCGCCGTCGAGGCCGGGCGCGCCGAGGTGCGCGAGGTGATCGCGCGGGCGAGGGAACGGCGCCGCGGCGGCCGGCACACGATCTTCTTCCTCGACGAGATCCACCGCTTCAACAAGGCCCAGCAGGACGCGCTGCTCCCCGCGGTCGAGGAGGGCCTCGTCGTGCTCGTGGGCGCGACGACCGAGAACCCGTACTTCGAGGTCAACTCCGCCTTGCTCTCGCGCTCGCAGGTCTACGAGCTGCAGGAGCTCACGCAGGAGGAGATCGCGGGGCTGCTGCGGCGGGCGCTGGACACGGTCGGGCGCAGCGTGTCCGACGAGGTCATCGACTTCATCTCGGGTCGCTCAGGCGGCGACGCGCGCTCGTCGTTGAACGCCCTGGAGCTGGCGCTGGACACCGCGGAGCGGACCGGCCAGGAAGTGACGTTGGCCGACGCCGAGGACGCGATGCAGCGCAAGGCCGTCCGCTACGACAAGGGCGGCGACCAGCACTACGACTACATCTCGGCCTGGATCAAGTCCACCCGCGGGTCGGACCCGGACGCGTCGCTGTACTACCTGGCGGCGATGCTCGAGGGCGGCGAGGACGCCCGGTTCATCGCCCGCCGGATGGTGATCCTGGCGAGCGAGGACATCGGCAACGCCGCGCCGCAGGCCCTGCAGGTCGCGGTGTCCGCCGCCCACGCGGTCGAGCACGTCGGCATGCCCGAGGCGCACTTCGCGCTCGCGCAGGCCGCCGTCTACCTCGCGCTGGCGCCGAAGTCCAACGCGAGCGGCACGGCCTTGTCCGCCGCCCGTGCCCACATCCGCCAGCACGGCGCCGGAGCGCCGCCCGCCGCCCTGCGCGACGCCCACTACCCGGGCGCGAAGGCGCTGGGCCGCGGCAAGGGCTACGACTACCCGCACGACCACCCCGGCAACGTGAACGACCAGGAGCACATGCCCGCGGGCCTGGAGTCGGTGCGCTTCTACGACCCGGGCGACACCGAGCCGACGATGCGCGAACGGCTCGCGGCCGCGCGCGCGGCGAGGCGGCGCGATGCTTGAGGTGCGCGGGTGGGCGGGCGCGGCGCGGCGCGGCGACGCGACGCACGCGGGGCGGGCGCGTGGCTGAGCCCCTTCAGGTGCGCGCCCCCGCCAGCGGCGCGGTGCTCGGCAGCGTCGCGCCCGTCGACCTCGCCGAGGCCGCGCTCCAGGCCAAGGTCGCGCAGCCGCTGTGGTCGCTCGTCCCCGTCGCCTCGCGGGCGCGCTACATCCGCCGGACCGCGGTCGCGATGCTCGACGAGCTCGACGACCTCGCGCGCCGGCTCGCGGACGAGACCGGGTGGCCGAAGCGTCACATCGTGCTGTCGGAGCTGCTGCCCGCGGTCGAGGGCCTGCACGCGCTGGCGTCCGACGGGCCGCGCGCGCTCGCCGACCGGCGGCTCGCGCCGCGCGCGGCGCTGCTGACCGGCCGCAGCACGCGATTGGTGCAGTCCCCGGTGGGCGTGATCGGGCTCGAGGGCCCGTCCGCCTCGCCGTGGGCCGAGCCGGCGCTCGAGGCCGCCGCCGCGCTGCTCGCCGGCAACGCGGTGCTGCTGGCCGCCGGCGCGCCGCTCGCCGCCCAGCGCCTGCGACAGGTCTTCCTGCGCGCCGGGCTGCCTGGCGAGGTGCTGGCCACGGTGCCGGGCGCCGACGGCCTCGATGCGGTCTGCCGCCGCGTGCACCGCCTCCAGCCGCCCTCGCGCCGCGGGACCCTGCTGGTGCTCGAGGGCGCGCCGAAGGAGCAGCTCGTCGAGGCCGCGCTGTGGGCCGCGTTCGCGGGCTCAGGCCACCACCCCGCGGCCGCCGGGCGGCTCGTGGTGGTGGAGGGCGCGGTGCCGGGGCTGGTCGAGGCGCTGCGCAAGGGCTCGGCGGACCTGACGGTCGGGGACCCACAGGCCGAGGACACCGATATCGGCCCGGTCGCTCCCGACACGTTCGCGCAGCCGCAGATCCTCGACGGGATCAGCGCCGACGACCCGCGCTTCACGCACCCCGAAGGCCTGACGCTCGCGGTGGTCGAGGTGCCGGACGCCGACACCGCCGTCCGCGTTGCCGCCCGCGACGGCCGGGACGGCCCGATCTCCGTCTGGGCCCGCGACCGCTACAAGGGCGAGCGCGTCTCGCGCCGCCTGCCGTCGCAGACGACCTGGTTCGGCCGCCACGGCCTCGCGCCCACCGCGGTCGAGGTGCGGATCGCCCGCCACGTCGTCGCGCGCCAGCTGGAGTGGCGCGCGCCGTGGGCGCCCGGGACGCCGAGCCTCGAAGCGAAGGGCGTGCCGTTCCTCACCGCGCTCGCCGAGTTCCGGCACGGGCGCGAGTCACGTCGCTGGCCGGCGCTGAAGGAGCTGGTGAAGACTCGGCGCAACCGGTGAGTGGCGGGGCCCCTCCGCTCACACCACTCACCGTCGCGCACACACCCCTCTGCGTGGACCCAGGGTCCCCCTTGCCCGGCATTCTCCGTCTCCCCGGAGAGCCCCTCAATGGCGATATGTCGAAGGGCCACGGGTCGTCTATGCAGCGATTGTCGGAAGGCAGCGCAGTGATGAGCCCCTAGGGTGGGATTCATGGGTCGCAGTCCTGACGTCGTCGTCGTTGGAGCCGGCGTTGTCGGCGCGTCGTGCGCCTATTTCCTCGCCTCGGCCGGCGTGCGGGTGCGGCTCTACGACCGCTCCTTCATCGCCTCCGGGAGCTCCGGATCGTGCGAGGGGAACGTCCTCGCCTGGGACAAGGAGCTCGAGCGCGAGCTGCCGCTGGCGCTGCGCTCGGCCGACCTCTGGCAAGGCCTCTCCGAGCAGCTCGACGACGACTTCGAGTACGACCGCAAGGGCAGCGTCGTGGTCGCCGAGACCGACGACGAGCTGCTGGCCTGCGCGGAGCGCAACCGGGTGCTCGCCGGCCTCGGGGTCGAGGGGATCGTGCTCGACGCCGACGGGCTGCGCCGCGAGGAGCCCTACGCGGCGCACGACCTCCCGGGCGGCGTCCTCTATCCCGGCGACGCGCAGCTCGAGCCGCGGCTCGCGACCGCCGCGCTGGTCCGCGGCGCGGTCGCGCGCGGAGCGGAGCTGTGCACCGACGTCGACGTCACCGCGATCGTCCGCGGCGCCGACGGGCGGGCGACCGGCGTCGAGACGACCGCGGGCCGCGTCGGCGCGGACATGGTGGTCGTCGCCGCGGGCGTGTGGACGCCGAAGCTGCTGGCGACCGCCGGACTGTCGGTTCCGGTCACGCCCCGCAAGGGCCAGATCGTCGTGCTCGAGCGCTCGCCGGTCGTGTTCCGGCGCAAGCTGAGCGAGGCGGGCTACGTCGCCGCCGTCGAGGCCGACGACGCGGAGCTGCAGATCGCGATGGTCGTCGAGTCGACGCCCTCCGGCACCGCGCTGCTGGGCTCCAGCCGTCAGCACGTGGGCTTCGACCGCACGGTCGAGCTCGGCGTCGCGGGCGCGATCGCCCGCCGCGCGGCGCGTTTCTTCCCGATCCTCAACGACGCCCGCGCGCTGCGCGTCTACGCCGGCCTGCGGCCGCTGACGCCCGACCACGTGCCGATCATCGGCCCCTTCCACGACGCGCCGAACATCTGCGTCGCGACCGGCCACGAGGGCGCCGGCATCGGCCTCGCCCCCGCGACCGGGGAGCTCGTCACCGCCTGGCACACCGGCGCGCCCTCGCCCGTGCCGATCGAATGGTTCTCGCCCGACCGCTTCGCGCCCGTCGAGCTGGCGGCGTCGTGATCGAGCTCACCGTCGACGGCCGGGCGCTGAACGCGCCCGCCGGCCAGAGCCTGGCCGCGGTGCTGCTGAACGCCGGCCAGACGGTCCTGCGCGACAGCCCCGCGGGCGACCCGCGCGCCCTCTATTGCGGCATCGGCGTCTGCCAGGAATGCCGCGTCGTCGTTGACGGTGTCGTCGTGCGCTCCTGCGTGACCCCGGTCACCGCGGGCATGCGCGTGACCACCGGTCACACATAAGGGGTCCGCTGACGAATACCGGTACGCCCGATGCGGCGCATCCGCAGCGCCTCGTGCCACCCACGCTGCTCACGTCCTAGAAGGACGCATCGCGAGCGCGGGCGACCCGAGCCACTGGCGGCTGCACCACCTCGGTCGGACCGACCATTCGTCAACGAACCCCGGGCACAGCGAGAGGGGGAATCGATGGGTCGTATACGGACCGCGGCGATCGCCGCGGCGCTCGTCGTCGGGGTAGGGGCGGCGCCTGCACAGGCCGCGGTGCCGGATCTGGAGCGGACGTCGGCGACGGAGCTCGCCGCGATGCTCAAGGCGGGTCAGCTGACGAGCGTCGAGCTGACGAAGGCGTACATCGACCGCATCGCCGCGGTCAACCAGCGCGGGCCGGCGCTCAACGCCGTGCGCTCGCTCAATCCGAACGCGCTCAAAGAGGCGCGGGTGTCGGACCTGGCGAGAAGGACGCACAGCGTGCGCGGGCCGCTGGAGGGACTGCCCGTGCTGCTCAAGGACAACATCGACGTCGCCGGGATGCCGACGACGGCGTCCTCGATCGTGCTCGAGCACTCGGTGCCCGACAAGGACGCGTTCGTCGTTCAGCGGCTGAAGGCCGCGGGCGCGGTGATCCTCGGCAAGGTCAACCTGACCGAGTTCGCCGCGTGGGTCTCCAACAACCAGTCCAGCGGCAACGGGTCGCTGCACGGTCAGGTGCTCAACCCGTACGACACGTCTGCGGACCCGGGCGGCTCGAGCGCCGGGTCCGGCGTCGCCGCGGCGTCCGGCCTTGCCGCTCTGGTGCTCGGCTCGGACACCGAGGGCTCGATCCTCTCGCCCGCGACCCAGAACGGCGTGGTCGGCATCCGGCCGACGACGGGCCTGTGGAGCCGCACCGGCGTCGTGCCGATCTCCGAGTCCCAGGACACGCTCGGCCCGCTCGTGCAGACGACGAGCGACGCCGCACTGCTGCTGAACGCGCTGACGGCGGTCGACCCGGAGGACCCGCACACCGCGGACACGGCGCAGGTCGCCGGCACCGACTACACCGCCGGGCTCACCGCGAACGCCCTCCAGGGCGCGCGGATCGCGGTCTCGAACTCCACGAACGCGCAGTACGTCGCGGCGCGCAACGCGCTCCAGAGCCTCGGGGCGACGATCGTGCAGATCAACATCCCGAACTTCGCGACGGCGCAGTCGCTGCAGACCCGCGAGTTCCGCCGCGACCTCAACAAGTACCTGTCGCGGCTGCCCGCGAACGCCCCGATCAAGAGCTATGACGAGGCCAACGCCTACTTCCACAACCACCCCGAGGAAGGGCTGAAGTACGGCGACTCGCGCTTCGGGCCGCCCGCTCAGTACCACCTCGAGAACCCGGACGAGCAGGCTGAGTACGAGGGCGTCAAGACCTTCGAGATCAACCGCGCGCGGACGTACCTCGACGGACTGCTCAACGGCGTCGACGCCGTCCTGCAGACCCAGCTCGGGCTGATCTCGCCCGCCGCGTTCGCGGGCTACCCGATCGTCTCCGTGCCCGGCGGCTTCCCCGCCGACACCGGCCGCCCGGTCAACATCACGTTCGTCGGGCGCCGCTTCTCGGAGGCCAAGCTGCTCGGGTTCGCCTACGCGTACGAGCAGGCGACCAAGCTCCGCAAGCCGCCGTCGGAGATCAACCCGGCGACGTGGCGCTGCGTGACGGCCGACGCGGTCGGCTGCGGCCCGTTCGCCGGCTTCGCGGGCCCGCTGACCGACGCGCTGATCCCGCCGGCGCTCGACCTCGAGCACCTGAGCATCAACGACATCCAGCGGCGCTTCGCCAACAACACCCTGACGCCGTCGCAGCTGGTGAAGGCGTACATCGACCGCATCCACTTCGTCAACAATCAGGGCCCGGGCATGAACCCGGTGCGGGCGCTGAACCCGAACGCCGCCGCCGAGGCCGCGGCACCCAAGCCCGGGCCGCTCTCCGGCATCCCGGTGCTGGTGAGCGACACGATCGACGTGGCGGGGATGCCGACGACCGGGGGCTCACTCGCGCTCGCCGACGTCGTCCCGGCCAAGGACGCCGCGATCGTCACGCGGTTGAAGGCCGCCGGAGCGATCATCCTCGGCAAGGTCAACGTGACCGAGCTCAACGGCATGGTCGCGACCGGCATGCCCGCGGGCTACGGCTCGCTGCACGGCCAGGTGCTCAACCCGTACGACGTGCGCACGTCGACCAACGGCTCGTCCGCGGGCGCGGTCGCGGCTGCCGCGGCCGGCCTCGCCGCCGCCACCGTGGGCGTCGAGACCGACGCGACCACGAACGGGACCAACAACGCGACGAACTCCGCCTCGATCGACGCCCTGGCACCCGCCGCGGCGACCGGCGTGGCCGCGTTCCGGCCGACGTTCGGGCTCGTCTCGCGCACCGGCGTGCTGCCGGTGGCGCGCTCGCAGGACATCCCCGCGCCGGTCGGCAAGTCGGTCGCGGACATCGCCGCGGTGCTGTCGGGCCTGGTGGGCGAGGACGACTCCGACGCGACGACCGCCAACGCCCCGGCGACCGCCCCCGACTACGCCGCCGGGCTGACCAAGTCGGCGCTCTCCGGCAAGCGGATCGGCGTGATCGCGCCGACGTCCGGCAACTCGCTGACGCCGTTCAATGACGCGGTGGCCGAGATCACCTCGCTCGGCGCGACGGCCGTCCCGCTGACCGCACCCAGCCGGCCGACGACGGCGAAGATCGTCGACCGCGAGTTCAAGCGCGACCTCGACGCGTACCTCGCTCCGTACGGGAAGTCGACCGCCGGGATCGTCGCGTTCAACGACGCCCACGCGGCCGACACGCTCAAGTTCGGCCAGGCGCGCCTGCGGGCCGCGGCGGCGATCGACCTCAACGATCCCGCGACGGCGACGTCCTACAACAACGATCTCGCCAACGGCCGCGCCGAGTCGAAGGCGTACATCGACACGCTGCTGGCCAACGCCGGCGCGCCGGTCGACGCGATCCTCTCGCTGACGGCGACGATGGCCGAGGTCGGCGTCCGCGCCGGCTACCCGCAGGTGTCGATCCCGGCCGGGTATGACCCGACGGCGCGGCGCCCGCAGTCGATCTCGTTCACCGGCACCGCCGGCGACGACGCGAAGCTGCTCGGGTTCGGGTACGCCTACGAGCGCGCGGCGCTCGTGCGGCAGACGCCGTCCGAGGTGATGCCGCAGACGTGGCACTGCGTCGCGCCGATCGTCTACATCGACCGCTCGTCC
Organism: Solirubrobacter soli DSM 22325; assembly: GCF_000423665.1. GTDB lineage: Bacteria > Actinomycetota > Thermoleophilia > Solirubrobacterales > Solirubrobacteraceae > Solirubrobacter > Solirubrobacter soli. Next base: position 48,924 of record NZ_AUIK01000023.1, read on the forward strand.
TCCTGCGGGCCGGGCGAGGTCGCACCGGCCGACGTGCCGGACGCGGTCAGCGTGCCCGCCCCGGTCGGCGGCGCCGTGGGCGCCACGCTCTCACTGACGCTGGGCGCGCCGGCGACCTTCGGCGCGTTCACGCCCGGCGTCACCAAGGAATACACGGCCTCGACGACCGCCAACGTGCTGAGCACCGCGCTCGACGCCACGTTGACCGTGTCCGACCCCGGCCACCTGATGAACGGGACGTTCGCGCTCCCGGAGCCCCTGCAGGTGAGCTTCAGCAAGGCCGCCTGGACCGCACCGGTGTCAAACGACCCGGTGACGATCGGCTTCAAGCAGACGGTGAAGGCGTCCGACGCGCTGCGGACCGGCGCCTACAGCAAGACGCTGACGTTCACGCTGAGCACTACGAATCCGTAGCTTCGGCCATCAGCAGGCCGAGCGGGATCGGCCGGATCGGAGCCCGGGCGCTGAAGCGCTCGGGCTCCGGGACGCGGGCGGCGACGAGCCGCTCGCACACCCGGCCCTGACACGGGCCCTGGCCGCAGCGGGTCACGACCTTCAGCGCCGAGAGCGTGGTGGCGCCGCCGTTGACGGCGGCGTCGACCGCGCCGGCGGTGACGTCCTCGCAGCGGCACAGCGTCGTGTCGGCGTCGGCGAGCTTCAACAGGCCCGGCCGGGGATCGAAGAGGTCCGAGAGGATGCCGGCGAAGTTCGCGAGCTTCTCGCGGCGGACGCGGAGCGGGGCGAGGTCGCGCGCGGGCGCGAGCGCGCCGTTGCCGTTGGCGCGCGGCCGGGCCGCATGGGCGGCGGCCGCGAAGCCCGCCAGCTCGCCCTCGGCGAGCGCGAGCTCGGCGCCGCCGACACCCGTCGCCTCACCCGCCACGAACACGCCCGTCACGGAGGTCTGCATGTCCTCGTTGTGGGCGACCGCGTCACCGGCGAGCTCGCAGCCGAGCGCGCGGGCGAGGTCGACGGACGGAAGGAAGCCGTAGGCGGTGCAGACCGCGTCGACCGCGAACGACTTCTCGGCCCCCGAAGGAGACCAGTCCGGACCCGCCGCGGCGATCGTCGCGCGCTGCACGCGGCCCTCGCCCTCGGCGCGCACGATCACGTGACCCCAGACGATCCGGCGCACCTTCGTGCGGTATTTGGCGTACTCGACCAGGCGCTGCGGGTGGGCGGCCATCCGCGGGCCGACGCCCATCCACTCGCGCCGGCGCGTCGCCTCGACCACGGCGACCACATCGGCGCCCAACGACGCCAGTTGCGAGGCGACCGGGAGCAGGAACGGCCCCGCGCCCGCCAGCAGCACCCGCTTGCCCGGCAGCACGCCCTGGCCCTTCGCCAATGCCTGCGCCCCACCGGCGGTGAGCACGCCGGGGAGCGTCCAGCCCGGGAACGCGACGGGACGGTCGTACGCGCCGGTGCAGAGCACGATCGCCTTCGCGCGCACCCGCGCCGGGCCGGACCCGGTGAGCATGAGGACGCCCGGCTCGGGCGTCCCCCAGACCGAGCGGCCGGCGAGCACCTCCGCGCCGGAGTCGCGCAACGCGCGCACCCGCGACCGGGCCTCCGGCGGGAGCGAGGGCGGAGCGGCGGAGTCGACCTCGTCGAACCGGCGGCGCCAGATCTGTCCTCCCGGCGCTGCGTACTCGTCGATCACGACCACCGACGACCCTGCCTGACGGGCGGCGATGGCAGCGGCCATCCCCGCCGGCCCGCCGCCGACTATGGCGACGTCGACCAACTTCGACGCTTCGGTCACGGCCCCACACCCGGGACGCCCGAAATCGATCGGTTGGTCCCTCGAAGGCGGTCGCCGGGCTCGCTCACCCGACGAGCGTACGGACGGTCACACGAGCCACCTACCGCCAATTGTCGAGGGTTGCCCGCACGCGCTTGCGTTGACTGCCGGAACTCTCACACGCGCGATTGACCGCGATCGACCGCCCGAGCAGACTTCTCATGAGAACTCCAGGAGGGACGGGGAATGAGATCACGGTCAGTCCGGCGAGTGGGCCTCGCCGCGGTCGTTGCAGCCTGCGCATGGACGTCGAGCGCGCACGCCCAGGCACCGCCGGTCATCGACACGACGGGCGGGAAGACACAGCCCGTCTTCGGGTACGCGGACGCGATCCGCGAGCGCGTGTTCATCGAGTCGCCCTATGACTCGGACAAGAACAACGTCAAGGACATCATCGCCATCGACGTCAAGCGTCCCAAGGCCACGAACGAGGGCCTGAAGGCGCCGGTGATCATGGATCCGAGCCCGTACTACTCGACGCTCGGGCGCGGCAACGAGTCCCAGCTCAAGCGCGACTACGACAACGACGGCCTGCTCGACCTGTGGCCGCTGTTCTACGACAACTGGTTCGTCCCGCGCGGCTACGCCGTGATCCTCATGGACATGATCGGGACCAACAACTCGACCGGCTGTCCGACCGTCCACGACGAGCCCGACAACTTGAGCGCGAAGGTCGTGATCGACTGGCTCAACGGGCGGACCAAGGGCGTCGACAAGAACGGGGTGGAGGTCAAGGCGCCGTGGCACAACGGCAAGACCGGCCTGATCGGCAAGTCCTATGACGGCACGCTGGCCAACGCCGTCGCGGCGTCCGGCGTCGAGGGACTGACCACGATCGTCCCGATCTCCGCGATCGCCTCCTACTACGACTACACGCGCACCAACGGCGTCATCCAGCGCGGCAACCACTATCTGGCGAGCCTCTCGAGCACCGTCACCAACCCGGAGCGCCGCGACTACTGCCTGCCGGTGCGCAATGAGCTGAGTGCCAATGACGGCGACGCGACCGGCGACTACAGCGACTTCTGGGCGGTCCGCGACTACCTGAAGGACCTCGACAAGGTCAAGGCGAGCGTCTTCATCACCCACGGCGTCCAGGACGAGAACGTCCGCGCCGACCACTTCTCCAAGTGGTGGTACGGGCTGAAGGAGCGCAACGTCCCGCGCAAGCTGTGGATCCTTCGCCAGGGCCACGTCGATCCATTCGACGGCCGCCGCGCCGTGTGGGTGGACACGATCCACCGCTGGTTCGACTACTGGCTCCAGGGTGTCCAGAACGGGATCATGAGCGAGCCCGCGGTGGACATCGAGGAGTCCCGCGACAACTGGAAGAGCTACGCCGACTGGCCGATCCCGGGCACGAAGATGACCGACGTCTTCCTGCGCGGCACGACCGCCACCACCAACGGCGAGCTCGGCGGCGCGTCCGGCGGCGCGACGGACAGCCTCACCTTCCGCGACGCGAACCTGAGCGAGAACAACATGCTCAGCCTGACCAACGGGCAGACGAACAAGAAGTCGTTCATCTCGGCGCCGCTCAAGCAGCCGCTGCGGATGTCCGGCACCGCGATCATCGACCTGCAGGCGTCGCTGAGCAAGACCCAGTCGAACCTGACCGCGCTGATCGTCGACTACGGCAACTCGACGCAGACGAACCGCAACGGCGACGGCGTCGCCAACTCCAACCCGGTCGTCCGCAGTTGCTGGGGCGAGTCCGTGCCCGACGACACGCCGTGCTTCATCGAGACCACCAAGCCGCAGCAGACCGTCACCCAGTGGCGCGTCACCAAGGGCATGATGGATTCCTCCAACCGCAACTCGCTGCGGGTCGCCGAGCCGGTCACGATCGGCTCCAAGTACCGCTTCACGTTCCCGGAGCTGCCCGAGGACTACACGTTCGCGGCCGGCCACCGGATCGGGATCGTCATCGGCGCGAACTTCTCCGCCTACGGATCGACCAACGGCATGACGCAGACCGACATCACGCTCGACACGAAGCTGAGCAAGGTCTCGCTGCCGATCGTCGGCGGCTACGACGCGGCGGTCGCCGCCGGAGCGTTCGTGCCCGAGACGGTCGCGCCGGAGATCGGCGCCGCCCCGGACATCACCGTGGACTCCGCGAGCCCGACGACGACCGTCACCTACGCCACGCCGGCCGTCACCGACAACGAGGACCCGTCGCCGGACATCAGCTGCACGCCGGCGTCCGGCACGACGTTCCACGTCGGTCAGACGATCGTCACCTGCACCGCCTCCGACGCCAACGGCAACACGTCGACCAAGTCGTTCACGGTCACGGTCCGCGGGACGCTCGCCGTCGGCGCCTCGGTCCCGGCGACCCTGGCCCTGACGCTCGGCGCGCCGGCCACGTTCGGCGCGTTCACCGCGGGCGTGCAGAAGGAGTACACCGCGGCCACCAGCGCCAACGTCATCTCGACGGCGGGCGACGCGGCGCTGAAGGTCGCCGACCCCGGCCGCCTGATGAACGGGGCCTTCGCGCTCCCCGAGCCGCTCCAGGTGAGCTTCAGCAAGTCGGCCTGGACCGCGCCCGTCTCCAACGACGCGGTCGCGATCACGTTCAAGCAGCTGATCAAGGCGACCGATGCGCTCCGCACCGGCGCCTACTCCAAGACGCTCACCTTCACGCTGAGCACGACCTCGCCGTAAGGGATCGGCACTCGCTACTGGACCTCACCGAAGGTCCAGTAGCGAGGATTCCTTGATCAAACATATGCTCCCCACACGATGAGGAGTACGCATGCAGCCATCGCGCTGCTCACGCTGGGTCTCGTGCCGGTCGCCACCGCTTCGGCGGGCGTTGTCCAGTCGGTCTCTGGACAGCCAGCGTTCCAAGCGGCCTCGGGAGAGGTCAACGCCGTCCTGCTGACGAGGCTGCCCGGCGGCGCCTGGGGATGGTTCGACTACCTCTCGCCGCTCACGGCCGGGCCCGGTTGCTCGGGCATCGGGCCGGTCACTTGCATGTACACCGGCGGCGATGCCCACCTCGGCAACGGCGACGACAAGGCGTACGTCGACTCGGCAACGCTGAGTTACGGGATCGTGTACGGCGACGCCGGTGACGACGACTTCCACGCCGGCGGCTCGACCGACGGAGCCGGGTACGGAGGGCCTGGAAACGACACCATCACGCTCGCCTCCGGCGGGGGTGTGCTGGGCGACGGCGGCTCCGGCGACGATCGGATCTACGGCTACGAGGCGACGCAGGGCAAGCTCGACGGCGGCCCCGACGACGACGTGCTGATCTCGACCAACGCCGTCTCGACGATCAACGGCGACGGTGGCAACGACACCATCCTCTACGGCGGTCTCGCCACGACCATCTCGGGCGGTGCCGGAGACGACACGGTCAAGTTCCTGCGCGGCACCTCCAGCCGGGCCACGATCACCACGGGCGCCGGCGACGACGTGATCCGCGACTACAGGCAGGTCAGCAAGATCGACTCCGGCACCGACAACGATCAGATCGACGTCTCCGGCGGCGGGGATCCCGACGAGGTCACCTGCGGCACCGGCTTCGACACCGTGTGGGCGGACCCCGACGACGTCGTCGCCGCGAGCTGCGAAGAGCGGTTCGCGGGGCCGTCGCCGCAACTCCCGCGCATCGACGCGGCGAACGCCGCCGCGGAGCGGCTCGTCGGCCACCAGGTGGACCTGACGGCCGGCCTCGCCGACGTGCTCGGCTCGGACGAGATCGGGCCCGGCGTCAGCACGCTCGACCCCGGCCTCCCCGAGGCCTACCGCGCGATCGCGTCCACAGCGGCCACCGTCGACCACGTCAGCCTGCGCGTCGCCGCCGGCACCACCGCCTCCCGGCTGGTGATCGGCGTCTACGCCGACAACAACGGCCACCCGGGCCAGCTGCTCACCACCGGCGAGCTGGCCGCCCCCACGCCCGACGCCTGGAACGAGGTCAGCGTCGCGCCCACCGCCCTCGCCGCCGGGCTGCCGTATTGGATCGCGGTGATGGGGACCGGCGGCGCGCTGCGCATCGCCAACCACGACGGCGGGACCGGCAACTCGCCCAGCGAGACCGGACGCTTCGCCGCCGGCCAGGACCCCGGCCAGCTCCCCGCGACCTGGCGCACCCTGACCCGCTACCCGCGCGACGGCCTGCTCTCCGCCTTCGCGCGATAGCCGAACCCGCTGGCGTTCAGCGCGTGCTGAACGCCAGCCGCCAGTCGTCGCGCGACTCGCCGTCGATCGTGAAGCGCCACTCGTAGCGCTTGCCCGACTCGAGCGGAAGCGGGCTGAGGTTCAATGCCAGCGGCAAGCCGATCGGGGTGCCGTGCGGGGTGCCGGGCGGGCGGCCGACCTCGAACTCCCCGCCCATCAGGATCGCGTTCTCGCCGCCTTCGCCGTCACCGGTCATCACCGGGTAGCCGTCGGAGTCGACGAGCTCCAGCGACCATTCGAGCCGGCGGTTCGTCTGGTCCCACGGGACCTCGACCAGCAGGGCGATCGCGGACGGGGCGGGCGGGCCGGTGATGCTCCACCCGCCGCCGAGGATGTACAGCTTGCCGTCGGCCACCTGCGCCGAATCGGCCAGCATCAAAGTCACTCGCATTGCGAGGAGAGGATCGCAGGGTCAGCGCTTGACCAGACGCGCGAGCTCGCCGCCGAGGACGTCCTCGGTCACGCCGCCCGGCCAGCCGCGCTCGAGCTTGCCGCCCGGCGCGATCAGGATCACCGCCGGCGGGGTGCGGATGGCGTAGCGCCGCCAGGTGTCCATCCCGCCGTCGATCCCCACGGGATACGTGACGTCGTGGGCGTCCAGCCACGACTTCACCGCCGGCGCCTTGTCCTGCCCGCCGACGCCGACGAACGTCACGACGTCGCGGTACTTGGACGCAAGCGGCGCGAGCGCCTTCTGCTGGGTCGCGCAGCGACTGCACCAGGACGCGAAGAAGAACACCACGACCGGGCGCTGCTTCCACAGCGCCGCCGCGTCCACCCGCGTGCCGTCGAGCAGCGACAGCGAGAACGGCGGCGCCGCGGCGGTCGAGGTGGCGGGCGCGAACGTCACCCCGTCCGGGAGCGCACCCGGCAGCGTGTCGCGGCCGCCGTCATGCGCCGCCGAGCCGCCGCAAGCGGCCAGCAGCACCAGCAGGGCCAGAGCGAGCCGCCTCAATCCAGCACCACCGTCGCGCGGCCGCGCTCGAGCGCGAACGGCCGCGGGGGACCTTCGGGCAGGATGAGCCGGTACTTCGCGCCCGCCTTGATGTTGGCGTGCACCTCGAAGCGGCAGAACGTCGGCACGCGCGGCACCCCTGGATCATGGTTGAAGGCGGCGATCGCCTTCCCCTCGGGCAGGTCGCCCTTGGAGATGACCTTGCCCGACGACGCGTCCTCCACGCGCCACGCGGCGGTCGCGTGGGCGTAGAGGTACGGCTCGCCGCCCGAGCAGGCCTCGCCCAGCGCCCGCAGGACCGTGTCCGGGGCGATGATCGCGACCGTGGGGCCGGAGGCGCCGCCGCCGCAGCTGGAGAGCGCTGCGGCGGCGGCGATCACGACGACGGGGTACAGAGCCCGTCGAAGAATTCCGGTCCGACCATTCTTCAACGAACTCTTAGGGAGTCGTCGTCGCGAGTGTGAACGTGAGGGTCTTGCTGTACGCACCGGTGCGCAGCGCGTCCGACGCGCCGATGTGCTGGCGGAACGTGATCGTCGAGGAGTCATTCGACGCCGGCCCGTTCCAGGTGGACTTCGAGAACTCGACCCGCAGGGCCTCGGGCAGGGAGAACGCGCCGTTGGTCAGGTGGCCGGGATCGGACGACGTCAGCGTCGCGTCGCCGGCCGTCGAGGTGACGGTCGCCGTCGTGGACGCGGCGTAGTCCTTCGCCACGCCCGGCTGGAAGGCGCCGAACGAGGCCGGAGCGCCGAGCGTCAGGGACAGCGTGGCCGGCACGGAGCCGCCCACGTTGCCGTCCGAGGAGGTCGACGCGCACGTCGCCGTGGCGGTCTTGGACGGATCGGAGACCGACGTCGCCGTCAGCGTGACCGTGTTGCCCGGCTCCGCGCCCGCGGCGTGCGAGATGTAGACCGGGACGTCGACCGAGTCGCCGAACTTCGCCGTCGCCAGCGCGTTGCGCAGCTCCGCCGACCAACCCGCGCCCGAGGCGGACGCGCTCAACCGGTAGATGTCGTTGTCCAGCGACGCCCGCTCGTCCTGCGGGTGCAGGGCGGGATCGGTGTCGGCGGCAGCGCCGGTGTTGGTCAGCTTGAACGTGCACGTGTTCAGGGCGTCACCCGATGTCGTGGCCACCGCCACGCCGCGCTTCTGCGGCCCGGCGCCCGTCGGGTTCTGGACGCCGACCTTGTAGTGCAGAATGCCGCGCGCGTCCGTGTACTTGTCGATCACGTAGAAGCGCAGGTTGTTCGCGGCGTCGACGTACTCCGCCGACGAGCCCGAGTTCGTGCCCGCGTGGAAGAGCGCGTCGTTGAGCTGCCGGTAGTCGGCGACCGTGCGCATGATCGGCGTGCCGTCGGGCTTGTAGTAGTCGACCTGGTTCATGTCGGCGGGATGCGCGTCCTCGACCCAGGTGAAGCAGTTGTAGCCGCACTGCGAGCCCTCGGTGCCGCGGCTCGCGCCCGCCGCCCACGCCTTGTTCTTGGCGATCAGGACGCCGTTGTCGGGCTCGAAGGACCCGTAGCCGATCCGCTGGACCGTCTCGAGCGAGTAGTTCGTCCACGCGCCGCTCGGACCGCCGCCGTCGCAGAGCGGGTTGGTGTTGACGTCACACGCGGGCTCCTTGTCGACCGGGGCCGCGCCGTCCAGGAAGACCTGGATGCCGGAGCGGATGCCCGCCGGCTGCGGCTCGGCGTTGACCGCGCGGGCGACCACGTCGGCCACGGCGAGGCCGGACTGCGCGAGCCCGTTGCGGTTGACGCGCAGCACCTGCGAGTTGGGCACGAAGCCCATGCCGACCTTCGAGCGCAGCGTGTGCTCGGCGCCCATCGAGGCGCCGAACTGCGCCGGCACCTCCCAGCGGTTGTGCGGGCCGCCCGGGCCGTTGAAGGACCCGCGGTCCATCATGTCCCACGTCCCGGAGCCGACGCGGTGGTACGGCGTGACGTACGGATTGTTGTTGTTGTCGCCGACCGAGAAGATGTTGTGCGAGATCTCGTGCGTGATCGTGCCCGAGCTCTCGCCCTGGCGGATCGAGGACTCGCCCCACTGCTGCTCGCCCGCGAACCAGGACGTCCAGTCGACGTAGCGCGAAGCGACCCAGTTCGGCTTGTTCGGGTTGGGGTTGCCCCAGACCGCGCGCGGGATGTCCTCCTTGTTCTGGAACATCATCTCGCCGAACTCCTGCCAGACCGAGGTCTCGTCGTAGCCGGCGTAGACGAACAGGTGGACGGTCTGACCGCAGTTGGTGGAGGCACAGCCCGTGTCCGCGTTCCAGAGCGCGGTCGCGTCCGAGTTGAAGTTGGTGTTCACGCAGTCCTGCACGGTGACGCCGTTCGCGACCGTGATCGGCACGCTGACCGTGATGTGGGTCGCGTCCGGGATCGCGGTGACCGTCTTGGTACCGGTCGGCGAGACGGTGCCGAAGGTGATGATGTCGCCCACGTAGAACGAGCCGGAGTCGGCGACGGCGATCGTCTGCGTCGTCGTGTGCGCGCCGGTGACCGTCGTCGAGGCCGGGCACCCGTTGCCGGTGGGCTTGCCCTGCTGGCCGATGTCGTTGAGGCCGTACTGGTAGAGCTTCTTCGGCATCCGGTACGGGCCGTACGTCTTGATGTCGGTGATCCCGACCTTGCCGCCGGACTGCTCCATCCAGTAGCCGTTGATGGTGTGGCCGCGGTTGACCGCGCTCGGCGTGTTGTAGAAGTCCGCGTAGAACTTCGGCACGTCCGCCCGCGGGATCGGGTCGATCTGCGGGTTGCCGAACGGGTCGCTCTTCTTCGGCTGGGTGATCACGAACGGCTGATCCGGGAAATCGAACGCGACGAGCGCGATCGTGACCTTCTTGGACGTCGGGACCGCGCCGTTGGTGGCCCAGTCGACCCCCGGGATCGGCTTGTAGTCCTCATACGTCATGTTCTGCTGATCCTGGACCTGCTGAGGATCGAGCGGCGGTACCGCGGCAGACCCAACCGCGGGGAGCACCAGGCCGGCAGCGAGCGCGAGACCCAGCGCGGCCGTGCGACAGGGACGGAACCTCTCCATGCCGTCAAACCTACGTTCCGTCGGTATTGCTCCGCATCCGTCACGTGCCAGAAGTCCGGAGCGCCGCGGGCGACCGCTGTCTGAGGCCGCCGCGGCCCAAGATGAGCCGCGACGGAACCACAGATGAAGAACTCCTACGGAGTGGTGGTGCTGAGCGTGAACGTCAGCGTCTTGGCGTAGGCGCCGGTGCGCAGGGCGTCGACCGCCTTCACGCGCTGCATGAAGTCGACCGTCACCGAGTCGTTGGACGCGGGCGCGCTCCAGGTCAGCACCTGCGTCGCCGCCCCGACGTCGGCGAACGCCCCACCCGGGTTGGCGGCTGTCTTGGCCTTCACCTGCAGCACCTCGGGCAGGGCGAACGCCCCGTTGACCAGGTGGCCCGGGTTCGTCCCCGCGTCACCGACCGACAGCGCCGCGTCGCCCGCCGTGGAGATCACGTTGGCGGTCGTGCTCGCGGTGTAGTCCTTGGTCGCGCCCGGCGTGAACGCGCCGAAGCTCGCCGCCGTCCCCAGCGTCAGCCCCAGCGTCGCCGGCACCGTCCCGCCGACGTCGCTCTGGCCGCACACGCCCACCGCGGACTTCGACGGGTCGCTCTCCGAGGTGGCCCGCAGGGAGACGGAGCCGTTCGCGCCCTGGAAGTAGACCGGGATCCGCGCCGACTGCCCGGCCTTGATCGCGGCCAGCGCGTTGGTCAGGTGCACCTGGACGCCGTTCGAGCCGGTCGCCTCCAGGCGGTAGACGTCCGAGCCGATGTACGGGTTCGGATCGTCCAGCGGCGACGCGGGCGGCGCGACGGAGGCCGCCGTGCCGGTGTTGTTGACCGTGAACGTGCAGGTGCTGACGCCGCCCGCGTTCAGGTTCGCCGTCGGCGCGCCGACGGTGACGCCGCGGGTGTGCGGTCCGGCGCCGTCGAGGTTGCGGATCGCGACGTCATAGGACTGCACGCCGGTCGCGTCGCGCGACACGTCGAGCACGTAGAAGTGCAGGCGGTTGGGCGTGTCCTCGAACTCGTACTGCGAGCCGGACCCGGTGCCCGCGTGGAACAGCGCGTCGTTGAGCTGGCGGTAGTCGCCGACCGTCCGCATCACCGGCGTCTTCGTGCGCGGGCGCAGGAAGTCGACCTTGTTGATGTCCTCCGGGTGCGCGTCGATCGTCCACGAGAAGCACCCGTAGCCGCAGCCGTTGGACGAGTTGTTCTTGTTCTTCTGGATCAGCACGCCGCTGTCGGGCGTCATCGAGTCCTCGCCGATCCGCTGCACGGTCTCGAGCGTGTAGTACTGCCAGCCGGTCCCCGCGCACAGCGGCTCCGTGTTGGTGTTGCAGGCGGGCGTCTTGTCGATCGGCGCCGCGCCGTCGAGGTCGAGCTTGATGCCCGCCAGCGTTCCGTCGGTTCCCGGCTCGACCGTGCGCGCCTTGACGCGCATGACCTGGACGCCGGAGGCCTGGAGCCCGCTGCGGGTGACGCGGTGCACGTCGGCCTCCTTGAGCCAGCTGTTCTTCAGGCGCGTCCAGAGCGTCATGCCCGCCTCCATCGCGCCGCCCTGCGTGACCGGGACCAGCCAGCGCTTGTGCGGGCCGCCCGGCCCGTTGAACGAGCCGCGGTCGAGGATGTCCCACGGGCCGGAGCCGACGCGGTGATACGGCGTGACGTACGGGTTGTTGTTGTTGTCCGGCAGGCCGAACGTGTGGACGATCTCGTGCGTGATCGTGCCCGAGCTCTCGCCCTGGCGGATCGACGAGAGCCCCCACTGCTGCGCGCCGGCGCGCCATGACGTCCACGGCACGTAGCGATTGGTGACCCAGTTCGGGAGCAAGGGGTCCGGCGGGCCCCACTCGTCCGGGATCTCCTCCTTGGTCTCGAACTTCATCTCGCCGAACTCCTGCCAGACCGTGGTCTCGTCGTAGCCGGCGTAGATGCGCAGGACGAGGTCGAACTGCGAGCGGATGTTCGCGCCCTGGTCCGCGCGCCAGAGCGCGTCGACGTCTGAGTCCATATTGCCGTTGCAGGTGTGCCCGGCGGGGCAGCCGCCCTGCTGGTTGAACTCGTTGAGGCCGTACTCGTAGAGCGGCCGCGGCATCCGGTACGGCCCGTACGGCGTGAAGCTCATGCCGATCCGGCCGTGCGTCTGCTCCATCCAGTACTCGTTGACCGTGTGCCCGTTGTTGAGGGCGCTCGGGATGCCGTTGAAGTCGGCGTAGAACTTCGGGACCTGCTCACGTGGGATCGGGTCGATCTGCGGATTGCCGAACGGATCGGAGCCCTTGGGCTGCGTGATCACGAACGGCTGGTCCGAGAAGTCGACCGCCACCACGGCGATCTTCAGCTTGCGTACCGACGGCACGAGCGTGGGGTCCGCCCAATTGGTCCCCGGCACGGCGCGGTAATCCGCCCACGTCATGTCGTCCTGGTCGGTGACGACCTGCTTGTCGATCGGTGGCGGGAAGTCCGCCGCCGATGCCCCAGCCGGCAGCGCCAATACGGCGCCGGCCAGCACGACACCCAATCCAACCCTCATGACGAGCCCCTCCGCGTTTGCGGTCTCTCTCATGAGAAGCCTTCCGGACCTCTGCCGGTCTGTCTTGCGGCAGACGGCAGAAGTCTCACGCGGAGCGGTCCGACTACTGTCGGAGGTCAGGCTTGTAGAGCAGACACGCGGCCATTGCGCCGTCGGTCTCGTAGAGCTCCGGATCGATGCCCGGGACGAACTTGACCCGCACGCCATGCGTCTCGGCGCTGATCTCCTCGACGCCCTTCCACAGCGGCTCGTCGGGCTCCTCCGCGCGGATCTGTTCGAGCATCTTCACCAATTCGCCCGGGTCGCGGCCCGAGCCCGCGGGCACGACGGCCTCGTGGCCGATCTCGAGCTTCTCGAGGTCGCCGAACAGCCCGCGCTCGGTCGTGTAGGCCTCCTCGCCGGCGTTGGTCCAGCGCTCGTCGAGGATCGCTCGCAGGTCGCGGGTCTCCCAGCCGCACGGCCCGAAGGCCTGCGAACAGCGCGGATGGAACGAGCAACCCAGCGGCGGCGAGGCGGCGTCGGGCACCTCGCCGCGCGGCAGGTCACGCGGCAGCGCCTTGTCGGGGTCCGGTTCCGGGATCGCCCGGATCAACGCCTGCGTGTACGGGTGCTTGGGGTCGTTGAAGATCTGCTCGACCGTCCCGATCTCGACGATCCGCCCGAGGTACATGATCGCGACGCGATCGCAGAAGAACTTGGCCGACGCGAGGTCGTGGGTGACGTAGACGTACGTCAGGCCGAGCCGCTTCTTGAGGTCGATCATCAGGTCGAGGATCTTCGCCCGGACGCTCATGTCGAGCATCGAGATCGGCTCGTCCGCGACCACCAGGTCCGGGCTCGTGATGATCGCCCGCGCGATCGCGGCGCGCTGCTTCTGACCGCCCGAGAGGTCGCCCGGCAGGCGGTAGGAGAACTGGTCGACCGGAGAGAGGTTGACGAGGTCCAGGACCTCGCGCACCTTCGCCTTGGTCTCGGCGTCGCCCTTGGTCAGCTTGTGGATCTGGAGGGGATGCGCGAGCGCGGTCTCCAGGGTCATGCCGGGGTTCAGCGAGGCGTGCGGGTCCTGGAAGACCATCTGCAGGTGCCGGCGCTTGGGCCGCAGCTGGCGCTCGGGCAGCCCGGCGAGCTCCTCCCCGCGCAGCTTGACGCTTCCGCCCGTGGGGCGCACGAGGCCGAGCAGCGCACGACCGAGCGTCGTCTTGCCCGAGCCGGACTCGCCGACCAGGCCGAGGACCTCGCCCTCACGGAGATCGAACGAGACCCCGTCGACCGCCTTGACCGCGCGGCCGCCGCGACCGGTGACGCGCGACTTGAAGCTCTCGTGCAGCGCGAAGTGGACCTGGAGGTCGCGGACCTCCATCAACGTCTTGGTGGCCACGTCAGTGGGCATCACGGCACCCCCGGAATGCCTGAAACCGCACGGTGTGTCCCTCGGAGTCGGGGGCCAGGCTCGTCGTCATGCTTCCTCCGAGGCGGCGAGGGCCTCACGCTCGAGCGGGACCTCGAACCCCGCGGGGATGTCCTCCTTGGCGTGCAGCCAGCACTCCGACCGGCGCGCGGGGCCGACGGCGATCGTCGGCGGCCACTCGGTGGCGCAGACGCGCATCGCGTCCGGGCAGCGCGGGTGGAAGCGGCAGGCGGGCGGCGGCGTGACGAGGTTCGGCGGCGCGCCCGGGATCGAGTGCAGCTCGGTCGTCGAGAGCGAGATCGTCGAGCGCAGCAGCTCGCGCGAGTACGGGTGCGCGGGCTTGGACGTGATGTCGTAGGCCGGGCCCTGCTCGACGACGCGGCCGGCGTACATCACCGCGACGCGGTCGCACGCCTCGGCCACGATCCCGAGGTTGTGGGTGATCAGCAGCAGCGCGGTGTCGAAATTGCGCCGCAGGTCGGCGATGATCCGCAGGATCTGCGCCTCGACCAGCACGTCGAGCGCGGTCGTCGGCTCGTCGGCCACGACCACCGCGGGCCGCAGCACCAGCGCGAGCGCGATCATGATCCGCTGGCGCATGCCGCCGGAGAACTCGTGCGGGTACTGGTGGTAGCGCGTGGGCGGGATGCCCATCCCGCGCAGGGTCTCCAGCGCGCGCTTGCGGGCTTCCTTCTTACCGATCTCCGGCTCGTGGATCTTGAGCACCTCTTCGAAGTGCGCCGAGATCTTCATCAACGGGTTGAGCCGGGTCATCGGCTCCTGGAAGATCATCCCGAGCTCCGGGCCGCGCAGGGCCTGCAGCTCCTTCGGCTTGAGGTCGAGGATGTTCTGGCCCTTGAAGGAGACCTCACCCGCGTGGCCGGCACCCTCGGGGAGCAGGCCGAGCACGCCGCGTCCGAGCGTCGACTTGCCGCAGCCGGACTCGCCCACGAGGCCGACGGTCTCGCCGGGCAGCAGGTCGAGGCTGACGCCGTCGACCGCGCGCACGGCGCCGCGCTCGTGGCCGTACCAGATGCGCAGGTCGCGCAGGGAGAGCGTAGGTTCCTTCATCGTCCAGCGTCCTCTTCGACATCCGGCGCCGAGGCCGGTCCGACGGCCGACGAGCCGATCGCGCGGCGTTCCACGTTCGGCCGCTTCACGTTGCGCCGGCGCAGCGTCGGGTTCAACACGTCATTGAGCCCTTCGCCGACCAGCGTCAGGGCGGTCACGGCGATCACGATGCCGAGACCCGGGTACAGCGCGGTCCACCAGATGCCCGCGCCCGCATCGGCGACCGCGCGCTGCAGGTCGTAGCCCCACTCGGCCGCCTCGTCGGGCTGGATGCCCAACCCGAGGAAGCCGAGGCCGGCGAGCGTCAGGATCGCGTCGGCCGCGTTCAGGGTCCCGATCACCGGGACGCTCTGCACGACGTTGCCGAACAGGTACTTGCGGATGATCGTGGACGGCCGCGCGCCCATCGCCCGCGCCGCCTCGATGTACGTGGCCTCTCGCGCGCTCAAGGTGGATGCTCGGACGACTCTGAAGTACTGCGGCACGTAGACCACGGTGATCGCGATCGCGGTGACCACGATGCCGGAGTCGATCGTGTCCTTGAGCAGGAAGGCCGCGACGATCGCCAGCAGCAGGTACGGGAACGCGAACAGCGCGTCCATGATCAGGACCAGGATGCGGTCCAGCCAGCCGCCGACGAAGCCGGAGACCAGGCCGAGCGGCACGCCGATCAGCACCGAGAAGGTGACGGCGAGGACGACGACCTCGACCGCCGTGCGGGCGCCGAGCAGCGCGCGCGACATGACGTCCAGACCGCCCACGGTGGTGCCCCAGTGGTTGCGGTCGGTCGGCGGGCCCTGGCGCGGGAACTCGCCCGCGGCGTCCTTGAAGGTGTCGTAGCTGTACGGCGCGATGTGCGACGCGAAGATCGCCAGCAGGATCAGCCCGATCGAGACGATCGTGCCGGTGACGAGCATGAACCGCTGGACGCCGTGCGACTGACGGTACGGCGCGGCGATCTTCGTGAAGATGTTCCCCTTGCGGGGCGGCTGGACGACCGGGGCCTTGTCGTCGGACCCGGTGACCGTGGTGGTGGCGGCCATGACCTAGTACCTCACCCGCGGATCGATGAGGGCGTTGACGATGTCGATGATCAACGAGATCACGACGACGATCAACGCGAAGAAGGTGATCAGGCCCTGCACCCCGATGTAATCGCGGTTGTTGAGGTACTGCAGCAGCCGGCTGCCGAGCCCTGGCCAACTGAAGGTCTGCTCGGTCAGCACGGCGCCGCCGAGCAGCAGCGCGGCCTGCAGGCCCATCACCGTGACGACCGGGATCAGCGCGTTGCGGAACGCGTGGCGCGAGACGACGCGCCGCTCCGGCACGCCTCGGGCGCGCGCGGCTTCCACGTAGTCACCGCCGAGTGCCTGCCCGACGTTGACCCGTACGAGACGGATGAACACGCCGGTGACCAGGAGCCCCAGCGTCAGCGCGGGCAATATCAAGTGTTTGAGGACATCCACGACCCCGTCCCAGTTGCCTTCTATGGCGAGGTCGACGATCAGGATGTGGGTGTGCTCGACCGACGTGGCCTGCACGAGTGGCGAGGCCATCTTGGATGCTGGTAGCCAGTCGAGGTTCTTGGCGAACAACAACTGCGCCAGCAGGCCGACGAAGAAGGGCGGCGCGGCGTAGCCGAGGATCGCGAAGATGCGGATGAACGCGTCCGGGACGGTCTCCCGGTAGCGGCCCGCGATCAGGCCCAGCGGGAGGCCGATGATCAGCGCCACCATCAGGGCGGCGACCGTCAGCGTCAGGGTCGCCCCGCCGTTCTCGACGATGATCGACCCGATCGACTGTCCGTCGGTGATCGTCACGCCGAACTTCAGGCGGACGGCATCCCACATGTAGTCGAGGTACTGCACCAGCAACGGGCGATCGAACCCGAGCGCGGCCTGGCGGCGGGCAAGCTCATCAGGCGAGAGCTTGCCCCCCAGGGTCGCCGAGATCGGATCGCCCGGGGCGACGCGCATCATGAGGAACACCACGGTCAGGAGGACCCAGATCATGGGGATCATCAGCGCGATCCGGACTAGGACATAGCCCCGGAGCGATCCGGCCCGGCTCATCCGACTAGGACTCCTTCTTGGTGACGAGCCAGAAGCGGAACTGGAACGCCGGATCGAACGTCTTCTCGACGCCCTCGACGCCATCCCGGATGGCTGCGATCTGCTTGCCTTCCCACAGCGGGATCAGCGGAACGTCCTTGGCCTCGGCGTCCTGAACCACGCCGAACGCCTCGGTGCGCTCGGTCTCGTCGTCGGAGGACAGCTCCTTGTCGAGCGCGTCGTTGACCTCCTTGGACGAGTAGCCGTTCTGGAAGAACCCACCGTCGCGCATGAACGGCGCGAGGTAGTTGTCGCCGTCCGGGTAATCCGGGAACCAGCCGAGCCCATAGAAGTAGTACGTGTGCTTGGCGAACGCCTCGTCCTTGTACTGGTCCCACTCGGTCGAGTCGATGTTGACCTTGAACAGGCCGCTGGCCTCGAGCTGACGCTTCAGCTCGTTCCAGAGGTCGACCTCCACCGGGCCGTAGTGGGTCGGGGTGTACCAGCCGTCGAGCTGGACCGGGGTCGAGACGCCGGCCTCCTCGAGGATGGACTTGGCCTTGGCGGGATCCGGATCGCCGAAGGCGTCCTTGAAGGACTCCTTGGCGCCCGGCAGCGCCGCCGGGACCGTCGAGTACAGCGGCTTGACCGTGTCCTTGTAGACGTTGGTCGCGATCGCCTGACGGTCGATGACCTGGGCGATGGCCTTGCGCACGGCGACGTTGTCGACCGGCTTCTTCTTCACGTTGAACGTGATGTAACGGATCTCGGTGCCGGCGCCGTCCACGACCTTGACGCCCTTGTCGGCCTCGCCCTTGAGGGCTTCGAGGTCGGTCGGGGAGAGGCTGCGGTAGGCGACGTCGACGTCACCCTGCTCGATCGCCAGCTTGAGGGCCGAGGCCTGCTCGAAGTACTGGACGATGAAGTTCGGGGTCTGCGCCTTGTTCGGCCCGTTGTAGTTCGGGTTCGGGGAGAACACGGCCTGCTGGTTGGGCGTGTACTTGTCGAGCTTGTACGGGCCCGAACCGACCGCCTTGTCATCCGGCTGCTTCGCGTCAGGCGGATAGATCTTGCTCGGGACGATCGCCGCCACGTTGTGCGTGAGGATGAAGGGCCACGTGCCGTCGGCCTTCTTCAGGTGCATCGTCACCGTCGTCGGGTCGGTCGCCTCGACGTCCTTCAGGGAGGCCAGCAGCGAGGACGGACCGCTCGGGTCCGCGATCTTCAGCTGGCGGTCGAGCGAGAACTTGACGTCCTCGGACGTCAGCGGGTCGCCGCTCGAGAACTTCAGGTCCGACTTGAGCTTGCAGACGTACGTCTTGGGATCGCTGAACTCGCAGCTCTCCGCGGCATCAGGCTCAGGCTTGTTCCCGCCGGCGGGGACCGACAGGAGGTTCTGATACATGTTGCCGATCAGCTGCTGCGAGCCGAGGTCATACGCCCCGGCCGGGTCCAGCGAGACGACCTTGTCGGTCGTGCCGAGGATGACGGTATCCGCATTGCCCTTCGGGGCCTCGGTGGTGGTTCCACCGCTGTCGGTGCTACCGCCCTTGTCGTCGTTCGAGCTGCCACATGCTGCTGCGCCGATGGCGAGCAACGCCGTGCAGCCGAATACGGCCATTCGTCGTGCGTGCATATCTTCCGCCCCCCTCCAATGGGCACGGGTTCGACCTCCACCTCGCCCACAACTCTATGGACGGGCGGCCCGCGGTCCGGCATGCATATGACGGAAACCGCGACGCGGCAGCCTAGACCAGCGTCGCAACGATGACTAGTCGGTGTTGGTTCGTCTCAGCGCCGGATGTATGCCCACCAGGCGCGCCAGTTTGAGGCCGGAGTGCAGTGCGAGCCGGTCCGCGCCGCTCTTGAGTGAGGTCGACGTGATCGCTTCGATGCGCTGCAATCGGTAGTAGAGGCTCGCGCGGTGCAGGAACAGCGCCTCTGCCGTGAGTTTCGTGTCGCAGCCGTTGTCGAGATAGGCCTCGAGCGTCTGCACCAGCGACTCCTTGGACTGCAGCGCGAACAGCTTCGGCAGACCCGGGTGGATGAGCTCCTTCGCGTGCGGCGTATCGGCCGCGCGGGCGAGCAGCCGGTACGCACCCAGACCATCCCAACCAGCAGGTGAGCCATGCTCGGGGAGCGCCGTTGCGACCCGCAACGCCAGCCGCGCGTGCTCGTGCGCGCGATGGGCGTCGCGCAGGTGCTCGCACAGATCGCTGTAGCCGATGACCGCGTGGCCGTCGTGGGCGAACGCGGCGTCGAGCGCGTCCTGGGCGCGGCGGGCGAGGTCGGCGATCCCCGCGCGCTCGGTCAGCGCCGCGATCAGGATGCCGTGGTCGGCGTGGACGGTAGAGAGCGCGTGGCGGCGCGGCAGCGTGCGCCGGAACTGGTCCAGCGCGAGCCCCAGGCGGGCGCGCTCAGCGGCGCCGAGCTCGGAGTCCGGCTCGTTCGCGCGGCGGATCGCGAGCACGCCGACGGCGCTGCCGGCGATCAGGACGTCGCCGACCGCGAGCTCGTGCGCGGCGGCGTCGCGCGCCGCCGCGTCCTCGCCCAGGAGCATCTCCAGCAACCGCACCTCGAGCTCCCGCTGCGGCTTCTCGAGTTCGTCGCGCCGATACATCGCCGTGCCGATCTCCGCCGCGGTGCGCTCGGCCGCCGCGCAGTCGTTGTCGGTCAGCGACTGGTCGGCGTCGATCAGCCACAGGTAGCCGAACAGCGCCCCCTGACAGCGGATCGGTACACATACGCGCGATTCCAGGCCGATGTCCGGCCGGCTCGCGGTCCGAACGGGCTGGGTGGCCGTGGCGATGCCCTGGGAGAAGTGCAGGTCGCGGATGACCCGCGGCGTCTCGCGGGTCAGGATCGCGGTCTTGCGAACCTCGTCGTCGGAGCCGAGCGTGGGGCTGTACGCGAGCAGCCGGAGGCTGGCGTCATCGACGAGCACCGAGCGGTCGAGGTCCGCGCTCAGCTGCTCGACGAGGGCCTGGACCTCGTCATCGCGCGGCGGCATATACCTCTGGAGCCTACTAGTGGTCGTGCCCCTCCCGGGCGCGTTTCGGGAGAAGTGCGACCAATCCGGCTGTCACCACGAGGACACCCGCCTCGATCCACAGCGTGCCGTGGAAGGCGCCGACGAAGTCGCCGCTGGCCGCGATGGAGAAGAAGATCGTGCCGATCACGGCGATGCCGAGGGCGCCGCCGAGCTGCTGCATCGCGTTCAGGACGCCGGAGGCCGAGCCGACCTCGTCGTCGTCGACGCCCGCCAGCACGAAGTCGAACAGCGGCGCGAGCATCGCGCCCATCCCGACGCCGGCGATCAGCTCGGGACCGACGAACGCCCAGGAGCTCGCGCCGTCGTCGGTGGTCGCCAGCAGGCCGAGGACGCCGACGAGCATCACCGCGAGGCCCGCGTGCAGCGTCGGGCGGCCGAACTTCGGGCCGAGCAGGCCGGCGCCGAGGCCCGCGCCGATCGCGGTGCCGAGCGACCACGGGATCAATGTGAGGCCGGTGTGAATGGCGCTGAAGCCCTGGCCGAGCTGCAGGTAGAGGCTGAAGGCCAGCATCAGCCCGATCATCCCGGCGAAGAAGACGAGCGCGCTCGCGAGGCCGGCGGAGAACGCGCGCTTGCGGAACAGGCTCATCGTGACGAGCGGGGAGACGCCTTGTGACTCGCGGCGGCGCTCGAGGATCACGAATGCCGCGAGGGCGATCGCGCTGGCGGCGATCGACACGAAGGTCCACGCGGGCCAGCCGGCCTCGCGGCCCTGGATGAGCGGGTAGACGAGCAGGCCCATCGCGAGGGTGATCAGCGCCGCGCCCTTGAGGTCGAGCGTGGGGCGCTCGTCCGCGCGCGACTCGGGCAGCAGCTTCGCGCTGCCGACCAGCGCGGCGATCCCGATCGGGACGTTGACGAGGAAGATCGCGCGCCAGCCGAGGCCGAACAGGTCGCCGTCGGTGAGCGCGCCGCCGACGATCGGGCCGAGCACGGCGCTGAGGCCGATCACGGGGCCGAAGAGCCCGAACGCCTTCTGGATCTCGTCGGGCCCGAACGCCTGGCGGAGGATGCCGAAGCCCTGCGGGATCATGATCGCGGCGAAGGCGCCCTGGACGAGCCGCAGCGCGATCAACGCCTCGGGCGTGGGCGCGGCGCCGCAGAGCGCGGACGCGGCGGTGAATCCGGCCAGCCCGAGGAGGAAGAGCCGGCGGCGGCCGAAGATGTCGCCCAGCCGCCCGCCGGTGACGAGGCCGATGGCGAACGTGAGCGCGTACCCGCCCGCGATCCACTGCAGCGCGGACAGCGACGCGTCGAGGTCCGCGCGGATCGACGGCGCGGCGACGTTGACGATCGTCCCGTCGAGCAGGTCCATGCACTCGACGGCGAGGATCAGCGCGAGGATCAGCCAGCGCTTCGGATGGCCCAGCGCGGTTTGCTGGGGAACGGTGTTCAGAACAGTGTTCGTCATGACGATCACTGTTCTAGACACGAATCGTGTTCGTGTCAAGTGGTAATGTGAGCGGCACCCGTGTCCGACCTCCCGACGCCGCCCCGGATGCGCTCCCGGCGTCCGCCGCGCCGGACGCTCTCGCCGGACGCGATCGTCGACGCCGCGATGGCCGTGTTGGACGAAGGCGGCGTCGACTCCCTGAGCATGCGCGCCGTCGCCGACCAGCTCGGCACCGGCCCGTCCTCCTTGTACGCCCACTTCGCGGGCAAGGACGAGCTCCTCGCCGCGATGATCGACCGGATCGCCGGCAACCTCCCCATCGCCGAGATCGGGGCCGGCCCCTGGCAGGAGCAGCTCAAGGCCGCGATCCGAGGCATCCGCTCAGAGCTCGCCGCCCACCGCGACCTCGCGTTGGCGGCTCTGGGCAACGTCCCCACCGGCCCCAACGCCCTGCGCTGGGTCGACGGACTGCTGGGAGTCCTGCGCGACGCGGGCCTTCCCGACCAAGTCATCGCCTACGCCGTCGACATCCTCCCCCTGTACGCGAACGCCACCGCGTTCGAGGAGTCCCTCTACCGCGCCAAGGACGACCCGGGCATGAGCGACCAGTACATCGCGGAGCTGCGGCAGTACTTCGCCTCGCTGCCCGCGGACCGGTTCCCGCACGTGGTCGCGATGGCGGTCCCGCTGACGTCGGAGGCCGAGCCGGACGCGCGCTTCGAGTTCGGGCTCGACGCGCTGGTCCGGGGGATCGAGACGATGCGGGGGTAGGCCGTTCTCGGTGGGCTGGCGGTGTGGTGCGTCTTGTGGCCGGGTCTAAGGGAGACCGACAGTTACAGATCGTGGTACTGGACACCCCTATCCGCTCTCGGCTGCCGTGATCGGCCTGAGGAACGTCCATCTGCACTCCGAAGGGGGTGGCCTACGTTTCGCCCCTGTACGGGGGCGGAACGTCGAACACCCCCACGAGCGCGCCAACTCGAACCGTGCGGTTTCGGGCGAGAAGCGCCACCATGGCCGAAAGCGACCACAACCGATCTCGCACGGTCTCCGTGGACCGTAACTTGACGGTCTCCCTGCACGGCGCGGCGAGTCAGCACGGCCAAGCGCCACGGCGGGCGGCGGCACGACCGATCAGGCCGGGGCGCAGCAGCGACCCCCTCCCTCAGTGCTTAGAGGTGTTCAGCGCACGACCAGGCCGACGCACCAACAAACGCCCGATCCAACAAGGGCGGACTAAGACAGAGCGAAACCCGCCGGGAACGGGTCGGAGTCGTCCAGCAGGTACTGGCTCATCCCCGTCACCCACGCGCGGCCGGTGATCGTCGGCACGACGGCCGGGACGCCGGCGACGGACGTCTCCTCCACCAGGCGCCCCGTGAAGCGGGTGCCGATGACGGACTGGTTGACGAAGGGCGTGTCCAGAGCCAACTCGCCTCGCGCGTGCAACTGCGCCATCCGGGCGGAGGTCCCCGTGCCGCACGGGGAGCGGTCGAGCCAGCCCGGGTGGATCGAGGTCGCGGCGACGGCGTCGGCGCCGTCGCGGCCCGGTTCGTAGAAGACGACGTGGTGGCAGCCGTTGATCCGCGGGTCGCCCGGGTGGACGGGGCGGTCGGCCGCGTTGATCGCCGCCATCACCGCCAGGCCCTTCTCGATCAGCGCGGCGTTGTTGGCCGGGTCGACGACCAGGCCCGCGTCGGCGGCCGGCGTGAGCGCGTAGAAGTTGCCGCCGAAGGCCATGTCGTACTTCACGACCCCGAGGCCGGGGACGTCGACGATCTGGTCGCGGGTGTGCAGGAACGACGGGACGTTGCGGATCGTGACGGCGGTCGCCCGCCCGTTCTCGACCGCCACGCGCGCCTCGACCAGACCGGCGGGGACGTCGAGCCGGATCACGGTCTCGGGCTCGGTCACCTCGACCATCCCGGTCTCGACGAGCACCGTCGCGACGCCGATCGTGCCGTGCCCGCACATCGGCAGCAGCCCGCTGACCTCGATGAAGAGCACGCCCCAGTCGGCGTCGTCGCGGGTCGGGGGCTGCAGGATCGCCCCCGACATCGCGCCGTGGCCGCGGGGCTCGCGCATCAGCAGGAGCCGGAGGTCGTCCATGTGCGCCTCGAAGTGCAGCTTGCGCTCGAGCATCGTGGCGCCGGGCACGGGGCCGAAACCGCCGGTCACGACGCGGGTCGGCATCCCCTCCGTGTGGGAGTCGACGGCGGTGAAGTAGCGGCGAGCCCTCACGCCACCGCCGGCTCGCGCAGAATCGCGAGCGCGTCCTCCAGCGCGGCGATCTCGTCGGCCTTGAGCGGCAGGCGCGGCGCGCGCGTCGGGCCGCCGGTGAAGCCGACGGCGTCCTGGGCGGCCTTGAAGTACTGGACGAGCTTGGAGGTCATGTCGAAGCGGGCCACGGGCAGCAGACGACGGTACACGGCGCGGGCCGTCGGCAGATCGCCGGCCTGGATCGAGTCGAACAGCTCGACGCACTCGACCGGGGCGAGCACCCCCACGCCGGTGATCCAGCCGATCGCGCCGGCGGCCAGGCCCTCGAGCGCCCAGTCGTCGCCACCCACGACCACTTCGAGATCGCCCTCGAGGTGCAGCAGGGCGGGGATCCGGCGCGTGTCGCCCGAGCACTCCTTGATCGCGATCACGCCGTCCACCGACTCGTAGATGCGCGCGATCAGCGACGCCGGCAGGTCGACGCCCGAGGCCTCGGGGTTGTTGTAGGCCATGACCGGCAGGCCGCACGTGGCCAACTCGGCATAGAAGGCCACGACCTCGTCGTCGTCGGCGCGGTAGCCGAGCGGCGGCAGCGACATCACGTACTGCGCGCCCGCGGCCTTGCCGTCGAGCGCGTACTCGAGCGACTGACGGGCGGACCCCGAGGACACGCCGACCGTGACCGGCACGCGCCCCGCGGCGGCCTCGACCACCGAACGGACCACCAGCGCGCGCTCGGCGCGTGTCAGGGAGCCGGCCTCGCCCATCGTGCCGGTGGCGACGAAGCCGTGCACGCCGGCCTCGATCAGCTTCTCGACGTTCTCCTTCAGCGCCGGGACGTCGACCTCATCGGCGGCGGTGAACGGGGTGGTGACGGCGGGGATGATGCCTTCGAAGGCCATGGCTATGACAGCTCCATGTAGGCGCGGACGCGGTTGATGTGCTGGACGGAGTAGAAGGAAGCGGCCTCGGCGTCGCCCGCGACGATCGCCTCGTAGATCATGCGGTGCTCGGCGACGTGGATGCGGGTCCGGCCGGGCTGAGCGATCGAGTCGTCACGCAGCCGCTGCCAGAGCGGCTCATCCATCAGCGACGCGACGTGATCGGCGAACGCGAGCAGGACCGGGTTGCCGGTCATGGCCGCGAGCTGGCGGTGGAAGAGGCGGTCGGAGGCGTTCCAGATGGCGATGTCCACCGGCTCGACCTCCATCGCGGCCATCAGCTTCTCCGCGAGATCATCGGCCTGCGCGCGGGCCGCGGCCAACCGGGCGACCGCGGGCTCCAGCGCCAACCGGGCCTCCAACACCGCTGACGGCGACGCGTCGTGCGGCGGCTCCGACGGCGGGAGCCCGACGACGAACGTCCCCGCGCCGTGGCGGGTCTCGACCACGCCCTGCAGCGCCAGCGAGGCCAGCGCCTCACGCACCGAGGCGCGGCTCACCTCGAGTGTGCGCGCGAGCTCGCGCTCGGACGGCAGACGCTCACCCGGCGCGAGCACACCCGAGCGGATGTCGTCCGCCAAGCGCTCGGCGATCTGCTCGTAGCGCTGAAGCAGGCGGAAAGTGGTTCGATCAGAGGACGTCATAGCGATCAACTGGTCTGGTGACAGTACCACATGACGATCGGCTATGACAAGTACGTGGCAGCTTTGCGCCGGGTGGGGGTGCTGGTTGGAACTGTGCTGGTCGCGGTGGCGATCGGTCACGTCTTCCTGGTCTCCACCACCGGCGACGAGTCGTTCGCGAGCGCGGTCAGTTCCACCCCGGGCTACATGCGCGACGTGTTCGTGCACTTCGACCTCGGCGACACCGACGGCCGCCGCTGCGGTAAGCCGGACAGCCTGCACCCGGGTGGTCCGTTGTGTGCGTCCTACAGCCCCGGCTCGGTCGCGCACCTGCTCGTCGACCGCGTGCAGGTGGACGTCCTCCTGCTGACGGTCGGCGCGTTCCTGGGCCTGCTGATCGGCGTCGCCGGCGGGCGCTTCTGCGCCACCCACCCAGGGACGCGGCGCGCGCGCGTCCTGCACGTCGCGACCGCGTTCCAGCTCGCCGCGCCCGTGTTCTTCCAGGCGCTGCTGGTGATCTTCTACTTCTCCTCGAACGTCAGCGAGTTCATCCGCCTCCCGTTCATCTCCGGCCAGGGCCAATACGTGCCCGTGCAGCAGGACCCGATCCAGTTCCTGCAGGCGATGTGGGTCCCATGGCTGCTGATCGCCTTCCCGCTGGCGGCCTTGCTCCTGCGCATCACCGAGGCCTCGCTGCGCGACGACCTGCAGGAGGACTTCATCCGCACCGCCCGCGCCAAGGGCGTCCCCGAGCGCCGCGTCATCAACCACCACGCCCTCCCCGTCGCGGGGCCCGCGATCGCCGCGATGACCGGCGTGAACGTCTCGACGATGCTGATCAACGTCGCGGTGATCGAGGTCGTCTACGGCATCCCCGGGCTCTTCCGCGTGATCAACAACGCGGTCCACGACCCGGCGGACATCGCCGTCCTGCAGGCCCTGGTACTCGAGGGCGTGGTGCTGATCGTCGTCGCCAACGCGCTCGTGGACGTGGTCCACTACCTGCTCGATCCGCGCGTGCGCGGCTGATCAGGCGGGCGCGGGCGAGCGGCCCGGCTGGCGCAACTCGATCCCGGCTCGACCCAAGAGCCCGGTCGCGCGCTTGACGTAGAGCGCCCCGCCGCGCAGCGCGACCGCACGCACCGGATCCCACCGGAACCCGTACTGGCGCCGGACGTCGCCGGGCAGCCAGCCGATCGTGATCTGGTTGACCAGTTCGACCAGCGGCCGATGGCGCAGCGGGACGGGCGGGCTCATGACGATGTCGATCGCGAGCTCGCGCGCCGCCGGCGTGACGTACAGCTCCCCGCCGGAGTACATGTCGTGCATGTAGTCGCGGAAGTCGTCGATGTCGCGCGGCATGTCGCCCTCGCGCAGGCCGAACTGCCGCCCGACGACGCGGTAGTCGGCCCACAGCGAGTCCAGCTCGTCGTGTGAGAGCGATCGCACATAGCGGCCGTAGACGAGCATCGCCGACTCGGCCAGCGCGGCGAGGATCCACAGCAGGAGCTTGGGGTCGTCGGCGCGGTAGGGCGTCCCCGCCGCGAACGGGCCGGCGGCCTCGGCCAGCTCGCCCGAGACCGTCCGGTGCATCGCTCGCACCCGCGCCGTCAGCCGGTCGGCGTGCGCCTTGGTGTCGAACGCGATCGCGTCGAGCACGGTCGCGGTGCGGCGCAGACGCGCGTACGGATCGTCCAGCGCGCCGGTGTGGGCGAAGAAGCCGGCGAAGGCAACCGGGTGCGCGGCCATCACCAGCAGGGCACGCGGACCGCTCAGCCCGGTGAGCCGATGACCCACGACCTGCCGTAGAAGCGAGTGATCGTCGAAGTAGTGCTCCATCTGCTGTTAGTACGGTGATAGGGGATATGCCGGCTCAGGCCTATGCAGGGAAAGAGTGTGTCTGCCAGTACCGGCGCGGGATCTGCGACCAGACCTGCGTGCGCGACATGCTGGACACACCGTTTTACATCGCGTGCCTCAAGCTCACGGGGCGGCGCTGCGTCGTCGTGGGCGGAGGCGAGATCGGCCTCGAGAAGGTCGAGGGCCTGCTGGCGTGCGACGGCAAGGTCGTCTTGATCGCGCCCGAGGCCGAGCCGGAGCTCGAGAAGTTGGCGTCCGAGGGCTCGATCGAGTGGATTCGCCGCGAGTACGCGACCGGTGACCTCGAGGCGACGTTCATCGCGATCGCCGCGACCAACGACACCGACGTGAACATCGCCGTCTACGAGGACGCGGAGCGCCGCGCGATGCTCGTCAACGTGGTGGACGTCCCGCCGCTGTGCAATTTCATCCTGCCGGCGATCGTGCGCACCGGCCCGCTCGCGATCGCGATCTCGACCGCCGGCGCCTCGCCCGCGCTGGCCAAGCGGATCAAGGCGCAGATCGCGCAGGAGTTCGGGGAGCCCTACGCGCGGCTCGCCGTGCTGCTCAACGAGGTCCGCGGGTGGGCGAAGGGCACGCTGCCCACCTACCAGGACCGAAAGGCCTTCTTCGAGGGGATCGTCAACGGCGACCCCGATCCGGTCCAGCTGCTGCGCGCGGGTGACGAGGCTGCGGTGCGCGCCTTGATCGCCGCTGCCCAGCGGGCACACGAACCGGCCACCGCGTAGGCTCTCACGCCATCCGCGCCGCGATCCTCACCGTCTCCACGTCCGTCTCGCGCCGCGAGAACGAGGACCTCTCAGGCCCCAAGCTGGCCGCCGCCGCCGAGGACGCCGGCTGCGAGATCGCGGCGATGGAGGTCGTTCCCGACGACTTCGCGCTGATCGAGGACCGGCTCCGTCACTTCGTCGGTGAGAACATCGACCTGGTCTTCACGACCGGCGGCACAGGCTTCACCCCGAACGACATCACGCCCGAGGCGACCCGCGCCGTGATCGAGCGCGACGCGCCCGGCTTCGCGGAGGCGATGCGCGCCGAGGGCCTCAAGCACACGCCGCTCGGCATCCTCACCCGCGGCGTGTCGGGCATCGCCGACCGCACGCTGATCGTCAACTTCCCGGGCTCGCCGAAGTCGATCGATCAGCTCTTCCCGGTGCTCGCGCCGACGCTCAAGCACGTGGTGCGGACCCTCAGCGGGGACTCGTCGCACCATGAGAGCGATCGAACTGGCTGACGTCGGGCGGGCGTACGGCGAGCGGGTCGCGCTCGCCGGGGTCACCCTGAACGTCGAGGAGGGCGAGACGCTGGCGGTCTTCGGCTCCAACGGAGCGGGCAAGACGACGCTGCTGCGGATCCTGGCCACGCTGCTGCGGCCCCACCGGGGTGTGGCGCGGGTCTTCGGGCGCGAGCTGCCGAAGGAGGGCTGGGCGGTGCGCGGCCAGATCGGCTTCCTCGGCCACGAGCCGCTGCTCTACCGCGACCTGACCGCCCGCGAGAACCTGCGCTTCCACGCCCGCCTGCACGACGTCGCGTTCGCCCGCGTGGACGAGCTGCTGGACGCGGTGGGGCTGAAGGTGCGCGCGGACGACCCGGTGCACACGTTCTCCCGCGGGATGCTCCAGCGCACGGCGGTCTGCCGCGCGCTGCTGCACTCGCCGAAGCTGCTCCTGCTCGACGAGCCGCTCGCGGGTCTCGACCCGGGCGCGGCGGAACTGGTCGCGGCGCTGATCGGCGACGGGACGCGGGTGCTGATCTCCCACGACGTCGAGCACGGGCTCGCGCAGGCGGACCTCGTCCTCGGTCTGAGGGGCGGGCGGGTGGCGTTCTGCGAGCGCGACGTGTCGCCGGCCGACGTGCGGGCGCTGTACGCATGAGGCGCGCCGTCGGAGCGTTGATCCGCAAGGACCTGCAGCTCGAGCTGCGCAGCCGCGAGTCGGTGCCGGCGATGGTGCTCTTCTCTTTGAGCACGTTCGTGCTCTTCCACTTCGCGCTGGACCAGACGGAGGTCAGCGGCGGTCTGGCGGCCGGGATCTTGTGGGTGACGCTGCTGTTCGCGGCGATCCTCGGGATCAACCGGCTGTTCGTGGCCGAGCGCGAGGAGGGCGGGTTCGACGGCTTCCTGCTGGCGCCGGTCGACCGCACCGCGATGTTCGTGGCCAAGGCGACAGTGCTGTTCGTGTTCCTGGCGCTGGTCGAGGTGTTCGTCATCGCCGCCTTCGCGATCCTCCTGCTGGGCCCTTCGCCGTGGCCCGGACTGCCCTCGCTGATCCTCGTGCTGGCGCTGGCCGACGTGGGGATCGCGGTGATCGGCACGCTGGTCGCCGGGCTCGCGATCCAGACCCGCGCCCGCGACCTTCTGGTCCCTTTGCTGGCACTTCCCCTCTCCGTCCCCCTGGTGATCGCGGGGGCGCGGGCGTGCGAGCCGCTGCTCACCGCCGGAGGCGCCGGGGCGGTGGAGGCGCGTTGGCTGGGCGTCCTCGGTCTCTATGATCTGGTCTTCGGGCTGCTCGCCTACGCGATCTTCGACTTCCTGCTGGAGGAATGACGCTGTGTTCGGCCGGGGTCTGAAGACCCTCTCGCTCCTCACCGTCGCGCTGCTGGTCGGCGCGTTCGCTCTCGTGTTCTTCTACGCGCCCAACGACGCGGACCAGGGCTTCATCCAGAAGATCTTCTACCTGCACGTGCCGCTGGCGATCGTCGCCCTGTTCGGCTTCGTGGCGGGCGGGATCTACGGGATCCGCTACCTGCGAACCGGCGATCGGATGCACGACCTGCGCTCCTACGTCGCGATCCACCTGTCGCTGATCCTCGCCGTCGGGGCGCTGGTCACCGGGTCGATCTGGGCCAAGGCCTCCTGGGGCGTCTGGTGGACGTGGGACGAGCCGACGCTGGTGAGCTTCCTGATCGTCTTCCTGCTGTACGCCTGCTACCAGCCGCTGCGGTTCTCGATCGAGGATCCCGAGCGCCAGGCGCGCTACGCCGCGGTCTTCTCGGTCATCGCGGGCGCGTTCGTGCCGTTGAACTTCATGGCGGTGCGGATGGCGCAGTCGCTCGTGCACCCGCGCGTGCTCTCGACGACCGGCGGCTCGATGCCCGGCTCGATGCGGCTGACGTTCCTGGTCTCGCTGATCGGGATGGCGCTGCTGTTCGTGACGCTCTGGAAGTACGAGCTCGCGTCCAAGAGCACGACGTTCAAGCTGCGGGCGCTCAAGCGCAAGCTCGCGGGCGAGGACGAGGTCTGGGTCGGCAACCCGCGCCGTTCTGCGGCGCCCACGCTCTGATGCCCGCGCTCCCCCTCGACGAGGCCGGCAAGTACGTCGCGGCCGCCTACCTGGTGTTCCTGGCCCTGATCCTCATCTACGTCGCGATCATGGCGGGCAGGCTGTCGCGCATCGAGAAGGATCTGCAAGAGGTCACCGAGCTGCTCGAGCGGCGGACCGAAGACGATCGGGAGCCGGTCGCTTCTTGAGCGAGCTGCTCGTCCTCGGGGCGTCGCACAAGACCGCGCCGCTGGCCGTGCGCGAGCGGCTGGCGCTGCTCGACGGGCAGGTCGAGCCGTTCCTGCGCGAGCTGATGGCGCGGCCGGGGATCACCGAGGCGGTGGTCTTGTCGACCTGCAACCGGACCGAGCTCTACGTCGTGGGCGAGGATCCCGAGATCGCGCGGGCCGCGCTGCCGGCCGACGTCGCGCTGTACTCCGAGCGCAACTGCGACGCCGCCCGGCACCTGTACCGCGTGGTCTCCGGCCTGGACTCGATGGTCGTGGGCGAGGCGGAGATCCAGGGTCAGGTCAAGCGGGCCTACGAGCGGGCGCTGGCCGCGCACACGACCGGGCCGATGACGAACAAGCTGTTCCGCGCGGCGCTGGCCACGGGCAAGCGGGTGCGGACGGAGACGTCGATCTCGTCGGGGAACGCGTCGGTCGCTTCGGTGGCGGTCGAGTCCGCGCGGGCGCTCGTGGGTGAGCTCGCCGCACGGCACGTCTTGATCGTCGGGGCGGGCGAGAACTCCGAGGCCGTCGCGAACGCCTTCCACTTCCACGGGGTCACGACGATGTTCGTGGCCAACCGGCGCCGCGACCGGGCGATCGCGCTGGCGCAGCGGTTCGGCGGGTCGTCGGGCTCGTTCGACGCGCTGCCGGACGAGCTGCTGCGCGCGGACGTCGTCGTCTCCTCGACCGCGTCGCCGCACGCGATCATCGGCCCCGAGGAGCTGGCGTTCGTGATGGAGGAGCGCGGCGGGCGGCCGCTGCTGATGATCGACCTGGCCGTGCCGCGCGATATCGATCACGCGTGCGGCGCGTTGGACGGCGTGACGCTTCTGGACATGGACGCGCTGCAGGCGCAGGTGCGCGGGCATCTGGGCGTCCGGCGGGCCGAGGCGGTGCAGGCCGAGGCGATCGTCGAGGACGAGATCCAGGCGTTCGCGGGCTGGCTCGGCCGGTTGGAGGTCCTCCCGACGCTGACCGCCCTGCGCGAGCGCGGGGACGCGATCGTCGACGGGCTGCTCGCGGAGAACGCCTCTCGCTGGGAGTCGCTGTCGGAGCGTGACGCCGCGCGGGTCGAGGCGATGGCGCGCGCCGTGGTCAAGCGGCTCCTGCACGAGCCGACCGCCCGGGTGCGCGACCTGGACGCGACGGACCGCCACGCGCGGCTCTCGCTGCTGCGGGAGCTGTTCGGCCTCGAAGAGGCGGCTGCGGCCGACGCCGACGAAGCCGCCGAAGTCCGCCGGCTCCACGGGTGAGCGTTCTCCGTCTCGGAACCCGAGGCAGCGCGTTGGCGCTGGCTCAGGCGGGTGAGGTCGCGCGGCTGCTCGGCGGCGATGTCGAGATCGTGCGGATCACGACCGCGGGCGACGTCGACCGCGCGCGCGGCGACAAGTCCCGCTGGGTGGGGGCGCTGGAGGCGGCGCTGCTGGGCGGCGAGATCGACCTCGCGATCCATTCGGCCAAGGACGTCCCGGGCGAGCTCGCCCCGGGCACCGTGATCGCCGCGACGCCGCGGCGCGCGGAGCCGTTCGACGTGCTGGTCGGCGAGGCCGGGCTGGATTCGGTGCGCGAGGGCGCGCGGGTCGGGACGAGCGCGTTGCGCCGCCGCGCGCAGCTGCTCGCCGTCCGGCCGGACCTCGAGGTCACGGAGCTGCGCGGGAACGTCGACACGCGGCTGGCCAAGCGGGTGGCGGGCGAGGTGGATGTGTTGGTGCTGGCCGCGGCGGGGCTGGAGCGGTTGGGACGGCGCCGTGAGGCGGGCGCGCTGCTGTTCGACGGCGTCTTCGTGCCCGCTCCGGGCCAGGGCGTGATCGCGATCCAGGCGCGGGCGGGCTCGGCCGCCGCCTCGGAGGCGCTGCGCGCCGACCACGCCGCCACGCACGCGGCGCTGGACGCCGAGCGCCACGTGGCGCGCGAGCTCGAGGCCAGCTGCCACACGCCGATCGGCGTCCTCGCTTCGCGCGACGGAGTCCGCGCGTTCGTCGGACTGCCGGACGGCTCCGAGTACCTCTTCGAGACCGCGTCCACCGCCGAGGGCCTCGCGAAGCGCCTGCTGGACGCCGGCGCCGCCGACCTCCTCGCAAACCTAAAGGGGCCTGACCCCTTTATGTTGCGGCGGTCGTCGTGACGGTCTACCTCGTCGGTGCGGGGCCGGGCGATCCCGGCCTGCTGACGGTGCGGGCGCGCGAGCTGATCGACGCCGCCGACGTCATCTTGTACGACCGGCTGATCCCGCCGGGTGTCCTGGACGGGGTGAGCGCGGAGCTCGTCTACGTCGGCAAGCAGGGCGGCGGGCCGCAGATGCCGCAGGAGGAGATCGACCGGTTGCTCGTCGAGTACGGGACCGGCGGCCGGAGCGTCGTGCGCTTGAAGGGCGGCGACCCGTTCGTGTTCGGCCGCGGCGGCGAGGAGGCGCTCGTCCTGCGCGAGGCGGGCATCCCGTACGAGGTGGTGCCGGGCGTGACCGCGGGGATCGCCGCGCCGGCGTACGCCGGGATTCCGGTCACGCACCGCGAGCTGGCGTCGGGGGTCGCGTTCGTCACCGGCCACGAGAACCTGTCCAAGCCCGAGACGGCGCTCGACTGGCCCGCTTTGGCCGCGTTCCCCGGAACATTGGTCTTCTACATGGGCGTGAAGGCGCTCCCGCGGATCGCCTCTCAGCTGATCGCCGGTGGGCGCCCGGCTTCGCAGCCGGTCGCGGTCGTCGAGCGCGGGACGCTGGAGGGCCAGAAGACCGTGCTCTCGACGCTGGCCGAGATCGGCTCGGTCGAGGGCATCCGCGCCCCGGCGATCACGCTCGTCGGCGACGTCGCGGCGCTGCGCGAGCAGATCGCCTGGCTCGAGACGCGCCCCTTGCACGGCCGCACGGTCGCGGTCACGCGGGCGCGGGCGCAGGCCTCTGCCTTGGCGGGGCGGCTGCGCGCGCTCGGCGCCTCGGTCGTCGAAGCGCCCGCGATCCGCACGCAGGCCTTGCCGGTCGACCTCCCCGACGTCGGCTCGTACGACCTGCTGTGCGTGACGTCGCCGACGGGCGCCGACGAGTTGTTCCGGCACCTGCGCGACGCCCGCGATCTCGCCGGCGTGACGGTGGCCGCGATCGGCCCCGGCACCGCGCGCGCCTTGCGGGCCCGCGGGATCGAGGCCGACATCGTGCCGGCGCGGGCCGTCGCCGAGGGGCTCGTTGAGGCGCTCGACGCCCACGCGGCCGCGCGCGGCGACGCGCCCGACACCGCCGCCGCGGCCGCCCTTCCCGACCCCGCCGCGGCCACTTCTTCCGACCCCGCCGCGGCCGCTCCGCGCGACGCCGCGCCCGCGTTCCCCCGCGTCCTCGTCGCCCGCGCGGCCGAGGGCCGCGACACGCTGATCGAGGCGTTGCGCGAGCGCGGCTCGCAGGTCGACGTCCTCGCCCTCTACGAGACCGTCCCGGAGCCGCTGGACGACGCGACGCGCAAGGCGGCGGAGGGCGCGGACTACCTGCTCTTCACGTCCGGGTCGAGCGCGCGGTTCTTCGCCGCGGCGGGTGGTTCGCTGGACGGACCACGGCTCGTATCGATCGGGCCGGCGACGAGCGCCGAGCTGCGCGGGCTCGGCTGGGAGCCGGACATCGAGGCCGATCCCCACACGCCGGACGGTCTGGTGGCCGCGCTGCTCGCGGACGCCGTAACGTCTGCGGCATGAGCCTCGGAGAACCCCGCGAGCACCACGAGACGATCGGGTCGACCAACCAGCGCGCGCGCGAGCTGGCCGAGGAGGGCGCCGCGCACGGCACCTTGGTCACAGCGGACGAGCAGACCGCGGGTCGCGGCCGTCAGGGGCGCACGTGGGAGACGCCCGCCGGGGTCGCGATCGCGGCTTCGCTGGTCCTGCGCGACTTCGACGAACTGCTCCCGCTCCGCGCCGGCCTCGCGGTGGCCGACGTCGCCGGCCCGGGGTCGCTGGTCAAGTGGCCCAATGACGTCTGGATCGACGGCAAAAAGGTGGCGGGAATCCTCGTCGAGGCGCGCGACGACTGGGCGGTGCTCGGCATCGGTGTCAACGTCGCGCTCGACCCGGCCACGCTCCCGCCCGACGTGGCGGCGATCGCGGGCACGCTCGGCCGCGACCCGTCGGAGATCGAGTCGACGCTGAGCGAGTTGCTGGAGCGCCTCGGGCATCGTCTGACCGCGGGCAAGGACGCGACGCTCGCCGAGTTGCGCGCACGCGACGCGCTCCTCGGCCGCGCCGTGCAATGGGACGGCGGACACGGCGAAGGCGCGGGCATCGACGACGGCGGCGCCCTCATCGTCCGCCGCGACGACGGGACGACGACGACGCTCAACGCCGGCGAAGTCACCCTCACAACCTGACGCCGCCCTCCGTTGGGAGGGCAAGGACCTCGAACTGCACGGCCGTGTGGCCGTCGTCTCCGGTGCCTCCAAGGGCATCGGCCTCGCGATCGGGAGCACGCTGGCCGCCGAAGGGATGACGGTCGTGAGGCCTCGCGTACCGCGCCTGACCTCGACGTCGACCACGTCGGCGGTCCGCCGCCCGCACCGTCGCGGGCTGGACGGGATCGGACGCCGACAGCGTCGTGGCGACGCTCGCCCCGGCGCAGATGCAGCTCACGACCGGGCGGTTCGTCACGCCCCAGGAGATCGCCGACGCGGTCGCGCTGCTCGCGTCCCCCCGCTCGGCGAGCACGACCGGCGCCGAGTGGGTGGTCGACGGCGGGATACTCAAGGCCTTGTGGCTTCGATCACGCTCAGGCCGGCGGGCGAGCCGGTCGGGACGATCCGCGTCACGTTCAGGCCGGCTGCGGCCAACAGGGCGCTGAACTCGGCCTCGCTGCGTTCGCGGGTGCCGAACAGGAGCAGCATGTGCAGGTCCATGCGGATCGCGAACGGGAGGTCGCTCGCCCGCTCCGGGACGATCGCGTCGACGACGAGCACACGCCCGTGCGACGGCAGCGCCTCGCGGATCACCGTGAGGATGCGCCGCGCGGGCTCGTCGTCCCAGTCGTGCAGGATGCGCGAGAGCAGATAGGCGTCCGCGCCCGCCGGGACGCGGTCGAAGAAGTCCCCCGCGACGCACGTCGCGCGGTCACCGAGGGACTCGCGCGCTGTCGCGACCGTGTCCGCACGGTCGACGAGGGTCGCGCGCAGCGGCCAGCGGTCGAGGATCGCCCGCAGCAGGATGCCCCGCCCGCCGCCGACGTCGATCAGCGTCTCGAACGCGCCGAAGTCGTACGCATCCACGACCGCGCTCGCCTCGGTCTCGGCGCGGCCGGCCATCGAGGCGGCGAAGGCCGCGTCATCGGCCGGCGCACCGTCGAGGTGGGCGAAGAACGACGTGCCGTTGACGCGCTCGAAGGCGACCCCGCCCTCGCGAACGGCATCCAGTAGGCCGCCGGCGGCCGAGTAGTAGACCTGACCGCGGCCGCGTGCCATGCCCGCGAGCGGTTCCAGCTGCTCGCCGATCGGCGTGAGCGCGAACCGTCCGTCGTGTTCGGAGACGACGCCCTCGATCGCGAGGCCGCGCAGCACGCGGGTGAGTGCCGCGGGATCGGCGCCGACGGCCTCAGCCAGCTCGGCGCCGGTGCGCGGGCCCTCTGCGAGGACCCGCGCCACACCCAGCTCCTCCGCGACGTAGAGCAGCTGCGTCACGACGTAGCCGTCCAACAAGCGGAGGAGCTGCCATTGCGGTTCTATGCGGTCAATCTACGGGGTGGTCGTCGACAGCGTGAACGTCAGCGTCTTCGAGTACGCGCCGGTGCGCAGGGCGTCGGTCGCGCTGATGTGCTGCTTGAAGGTGATCGTCACCGGGTCGTTGGACGCCGGGGCGGTCCAGGCCGACTTCGAGAACGAGACCTGCAGCGCGGACGGGAGCGAGAACGTCCCGTTCGTCAGGTGGCCGGGGTCCGAGACCGAGAGGGCCGCGTCGCCGGCGGTGGAGATGACGTTGGCGGCCGTGGACGCCGTGTAGTCCTTGTCGACGCCCGGCGTGAAGGCGCCGAAGCTCGCGTTCTGGCCGACCGTGAGCGCCAGGGTGGCCGGAACGGAGCCGCCGACGCCGGCGTTGACGCACGGCGAGACGTTGGCGACATCGCCCTTGTCGACCATGACCTTGGTCGTGCCGAGCAGCGTGCCGTCGGCGGCGGTGCAGGTCAGCGTGTAGCTCTCGGCGTAGAAGCCGCGCGGGCCGGCGTGCACGCCGTCGGCCTCGTAGGCCGGGACGGGACGCACGGACGGGTTGACGTCCCACTTGAACGCGCCGGTCGCGGGGACCTTCAGCGAGGACTCGATGTGGGTCGGGATCGCCTGCGGCGGCGTCGACGGGCCGGGGTTGGGATTGGCACCGCCGCCTTGGGTGTTGCCGATCTGCACGGGCGCGGTGTAGAGGTTGAAGTCCTTCGTGATCTTCAGCGTCGCGCCCGGGACGGCGGTGCCGGTGATCTGCGAGTGCGCGCCGGCGATCGACGCGTAGACCAGGTTCAGCCAGATCGCGTCGCGGACCGGGTGACCCTGGAAGCGAGCGGTCTGCGCGGCGGTCGAGTTCGGGCCGGCGGTGCCGGTGTAATCGGGCGTCGTGCACTGCTGGTACGGCGGCAGCGCCTGCGGGCAGCCGGCGCCGGAGCCGACGAGCTCGAGCGTGTTGGCGATGCCGCGGGTCGCGTAGTAGGACCAGTCGACGGTCTCGCCGGAGGTCTCGTAGTCGTGCGCGGAGTCGCGGACGTTGGTGTAGCCGTCGTTGGTCGCCTTGCCCATGGCCACGGCGAGGTCGCGGTAGCCGTTGTTGAGGTCCGGCGTCTGGCCGGCGAAGACCTCGAGGCCCGGGTAGAAGACCGCGCGCGAGTTCGTGTGCTGCGTGACCAGCGTCACGACCTGGTTCTTGAGCACGATGTCCATCGTGTTCTTGACCTCGGGCTCGGAGCCCGGGCCGCTGCCGCGCTGCGTCAGCGAGACGCCGATGTTCGAGCCCCAGCCGAACGGATAGTTGCGGTTGAGGTCGACGCCGGAGGGCGAGCACGTCGCGGGCGGGACGATCAGCGTGACCGGGCCGCAGCTCGCGCGGCGCGGGGACGCGTTGCCGGCGGCGTTCTTGAAGGCGTGGCCGTCCGGGTTGGTCAGCGGCAGGTCGATCAGGCGGACCTTGTCCAGCAGCGCGGCGACCTTCGGGTTCGTCTTCGCCTGCAGCAGGACGTCGTAGGCGAACTCGAGGCTGTCCTCGGCACCGGCCGTCTCATTGCCGTGGATCCCGCCCATGTTGAAGAACACGGGCTTGCCGTCGCCGACCGCGGCGGCGTTGTTCGTGATCTCGACGTACTTGATCGTGCGGCCCTGCACGCTCTTGAACGGAGCTTCCTTGACCACGACCTGGTTCGGGTACGCGACGGCGAGCGCGTCGAGCTCGGTGTTGAACTCGTCGGTCGTCCGGTACGTGGTGCGGCCGCTGGGCATGCCCGTGAGCGTCCCGATACCGAGATCTTTGAGCTGGGCGACGGCCTGATCGACGATCGGGTCGGCCTGCGCGATCGACGGCACCGCACACGCACCGATCACCACCGCCGCCAGCATTCCTGCTGCGCGCTTCATCCTTGGGGACCCCCTCTGAACATGGAACTTGCCCTCCTCCGACCGGCGACCCTATGGATTGGCCGGGGGCGGGTCAATCGCCCGGCCGTGGAGGTTTATCCTCGTTCGTATGCTCTGGGCCTTCCTGCCGATCGCGGCGCTGGTGACGATCACCCCGGGAGCGGCCACCGCGATGGTCATCCGCAGCGCGATGCGCGGCGGCTGGACGGCCGGGTTGCGCACGATCGCGGGCAACTCGATCGGCGTCGTCGCATGGGCGCTGCTGTCGATCGCGGGGATCTCCGCCCTGGTCGCGGCCTCCGAGGTCGCGTTCATCGCCCTGAAGGTGACAGGCGCGCTGGTGCTGGTCTGGCTCGGCATCCAGTCGTTCCGGCGCGCCGGCTCCGCCGTGGTCGAGCTCGAGCCGCGGCGCGCACGGGCGTTCCGCGACGGCCTGATCACCTCGCTCGCGAACCCCAAGCTCGCGGTCTTCTTCGTCGCCCTGTTCCCGCAGTTCGTGGGCGCACGGGGCGACGTGCTCCCGACCACGCTGGCGATGGCGGCGATGATCGTCTGCCTGGACTTCGTCTGGTACTCGACGCTGGCGATCCTGGCGAGCCGCGCCAAGGCCGGCTTCATGGCCTCGCGGGCGGGTCGCTGGATGGAGCGCGTGACCGGGAGCGTGCTGATCGCGCTCGGCGTGCGCGTCGCGCTGGACTAGCTGCTGTCGACGCGCGCCTGCAGGCGGCGCATGCCGGCGAGCCAGCGGTCGTAGTCGGCCGCCTTGCGCCGGAAGAACTCGAGCACCTCGGGGTGCGGCAGGATCAGGAACCGCTCCCCGGCGATGCCTTCGACGACCGCCTGCGCGACCTCATCGGGCTCGAGCACGGGCGCGGCCGCCGCGACGACGCGGAACCCGAGGCTGTCGGTCCCGCCGAGGCCGTCGGTCAGCAGCGGCGTATTGACGCCCATCGGGCACAGGCAGCTGACGCCGACCCCGCGGGCGCCGTAGGTGATGCTCAGCCACTCGGCGAACGCGACCGCCGCGTGCTTGGTGACCGCGTAGGGCGCCGAGCCGATCTGGCTGGCGATGCCCGCGGCCGACGCCGTCGTGAGGAAGTAGCCGCTGCCGCGCTCCAGCCAGCCGGGCAGCAGGCGCTCCGCGGCGGTGATGTGGGCGCGCACGTTGACGTTGAACGCCAGGTCCCACTCGGCAAGCGTGGCCAGGTTCAGGCCGACGGCGACCCCCGCGTTGGCGCAGAACAGGTCGACCGGGCCGAACGATTGCTCGGCGGCGGAGATCACGACCTCGGCGTGGCGCGGGTCGGTGACGTCGCAGCCGATCGCGATCGCGTTGTCCAGGTCGGTCGCGACGTCGGTCGCGCCCTCCTGGTCGAGATCGGCGACGACGATCCCCTTCGCGCCCTCGTCGGCGAACCGGTACGCGAGCGCGCGCCCGATCCCGGACGCGCCGCCGGTGATCACCACGACCTTGCCGGCGAGGTCCATGGCGCTTAGGCCGCGGCGTCCTCGAGGGCGCGGGCGGCCGGCTTCTTCGCGCGCGGCTTCGCCTTGGCCTTCGGTTTGGCGGCCGCCTTGGGCTTGGCCTTCGCGGCCGCCTTCGGCTTCGCCTTGGCTGCGGGCTTCGCCTTGGCTGCGGGCTTGGCCTTGGCGGCGGCCTTCGGCTTCGCGGCCGCCTTGGGCTTCGCGGCCGGCTTCGCCTTGGCGGCGGGCTTCGGCTTCGCTGCAGCCTTGGGCTTCGCCGCGGCCTTGGGCTTCGCGGCCGCGCTGGGCTTCGCCTTGGCGGCCGCCTTCGGCTTCGCCGCGGGCTTCGGCTTGGCCGCGGCCTTCGCCGCCGGCTTCGGTGTGGCCGCGGGCTTCGCCTTGGGTGCGGCCGCCTTGGCCTTCGGCGCGGACGCGGGCGAGACGATCCCGGGCGCGAGATCGTCGAGCGCGCGCGTGGCGCGCGGCTTCGCCTTCGGCTTGGCCTTCGCGGTCGGTGCGGCGACGCCCGGCGCGAGTGCGTCGGCCGCCGGCTTCGGCTTGGCCTTGGCGCGGGGCTTCGCGGGCGCCTCGAGCGAGGGCGCGGCCGCGGCCGGCTTGCGCGTCGCGCGGGTCGGACCTTCGAGCACGGCGGTGCCGGGCGACTCGAGCGGCGGCGTCTTGGCCGCCGGCTTGCGCCGCCGCGACGGCGCCTCGACCACAGCGATCCCCGGCGCGTCCAGCGGCGGCAACGGCGCGGCCGGCCGCTTGCGGGCAGCGGGCTTCGCCTCCACGACGTCGAGCGTGAGCTGCGACGCCTCGGCGGCGGGCTTGCGCCGAGCACGAGTCTTCGCGGCCGGCTTGACGACCTCGACGACCTCGACCTCCGCGGCGGGCTTGCGGCGACGACGCGACGGGGTGGCGGCAGCCTCAGCGGCCTGCGCGGCCTCAGCGACGGCCCCGGCGGGCTGGGCGGCCGGCTTGCGGCGACGGGACGTGGTCGGCGCGGCCTCGGCGTCGGGCGACGCGGCCGGCGCGACGTCGGCAGGCTGCGCGGCCGGCTTGCGGCGACGGGACGTGGTCGGCGCGGACTCGGCGTCGGACGGCGAGACCGGCGCGACGTCGGCGGGCCGAGCGGCCGGCTTGCGGCGACGGGACGTGGTCGGCGCGGCCTCGGCGTCGGGCGACGCGGCCGGCGCGACGTCGGCAGGCTGCGCGGCCGGCTTGCGGCGACGGGACGTGGTCGGCGCGGACTCGGCGTCGGACGGCGAGACCGGCGCGACGTCGGCAGGCTGAGCGGCCGGCTTGCGGCGACGGGACGTGGTCGGCGCGGACCCGGCGTCGGGCGACGCGGCCGGCGCGACGTCGGCGGGCTGGGCGGCCGGCTTGCGACGACGGCGCGAACCGGCCGGAGCGTCGGCGGTCTCGGCGACTGCCGGTTCGGCCGCGGCCGGCTGGGCCTGCGCCGCGGGCGTGCGGCGGCGGCGCGACGACGTCGGTTCCGCGGACTCGGTCGCCGGGGTGGCCTCGGCCACGCCCTCGGGCGTCTGCGCGGCGGGCTTGCGGCGGCGGCGCGAACGGGTCGGCGCTTCGGAGGACTCGGAGTTCGCGGCGACGGTCGGCTCGGCCGCGGCCGGCTTGCGGCGGCGGGAACGTGCCGACGGGTTCGGCGTCGCGTCTTCGGTCTCGCCCTCGGCGGCCTGCTCGGCCGGACGCTTGCGGGCGCGGCCGCGGCGGGACGACGACGGTGCCGCCTCCGGGTCGGAGTCGACGGCGCGGCGTCGGCGCGACCGGCGCGAGCGCGTCGGGGCGGCCTCGGTTTCCTCTTCGCCTTCGGTGTCCTCGGTGCCCTCGAGCTCCAGCTCGAGATCGTCGTCCAGGACGGCGCCGTTCTCGACGCCCACCAGCACGGCGTCCGGAGCCGCCGCGTCCCCGGCGCCCTTGCGGCGCCGGCGGCGCTTGGTCTTGCCACGGCCCTTCGGGAAGTTGCGCAGCAGCTCCCGCGCCAGGGCGGCGGGCTTGCGGGACATCCGCGTACGGGCGCCGTTGATGACCTCGCCCGCCTCGGCGGTGTGGGGGATCGCGGCAGCCAGCAACGCGGCCGAGAGCCGCCGGTCCTGCAACCGCGCCTGATGGACCAGGCGGCGAGCGTTGCGCGCGTGGGCCCCGCCGGAAGAGTTCACGAGCAGGCCCAGGAGCCGCTTGGTCTCCGGCCAGCGCTGGACCGCGTACTCCTCGTGGACCTCGCGGGTCATGTTCGCGCAGCGCCAGATCCAGTTGTTCGCCTGGTCGCGGCGGCCGATCTTCTTCTCGGCCAGCGCCTGCAGGACGACCTTGACGCCCTCGCGCTTGTCGTCGCGCGGCCAGGACTCGACGAAGTCCAACGCCCGGTCGAACGCCTCGGCGTCGCGGCCGGAAGCGATCTCCTGCAGCGCGCGCAGACGCAGCTGCGGGTTCTTGTTGCGGTCGACCGCGGTGATCAGGAAGGTGCGCTTGAGCTCGCCGCCCTGGTCGAAGTGGAGCATCGCCCGCGCCCGGCGCCAGCCGGTCGGCGCGACCCGCGCACCCGCCAGCGCCGCCCACTGGACCTGCTCGCCGTAGTCCAGGTGCTCGACGGCGATCCGCCAGAGCTCGCGCTCGAAGACCTCGATCCGCCGGTTCTCGTCGGCCGTGACCGGCAGGACGCGGCGCTCGACGCGCAGACGGCGGCCACGGCCGCGGCGGACCGGGCCGACGACGATCGCGCCGCCGCGGTAGACGTCGCGGTCGAGCAGCGAGTGCAGCGTGACGACCGGGTCGTCGTGCTTGGTCGCGGGATGGACGAAGTCGACGACGATGCCCGCTTCCTTGCCCAGCTGACGGCGCGTGACGCGGCCGACGCGCTGCTGGTAGATGCGCTTGGAGGCGGTCGGCGCGAGGTGCATGCAGACCGTGGCGCGCGGCGAGTTCCAGCCCTCGGCCAGCAGCTGGGCGTTGACGAGGACGTCGATGTCGCCGCGCTCGTAGCGGGCGAGGATCTGCGCCAGCTCGCGCTTGGGCGTCTCGCCCGAGACGGCCTGCGCCCGCATGCCGACGTCGCGGAACGCCTGCGCGACGTTGTAGGCGTGCCGGACGCCCGCGGCGTAGACGACGCCCGGGACGCCGTTGAAGCGGGTCTTGTAGAGGTCGGCGATCGCCAGGTTGAACGGCAGCTGGTCGAGCAGCTGGGCCAGCATCTCCTGGTCGAACTCGGTGTCCACCTCGCCGCGGCGCAACGGCACCTTGGCGATCGTGCGGACACCCGGACCCGGCGGGATGCGGACGCAGCGCAGCGGCGAGATGACGCCGCGGCGCGCGGCCTGCGCGAGGTCGAAGCGCGAGGTCTGGGTCGGGAAGAGGTCCGTGACGTGGCGGGCGATCAGCGCGCCCGTGGCCGTCATGCCGACGAAGACCGGGCCGGTCCAGGCGCGGATCGCCGCTGACGTCTTCTCGCCGAGCGCGGTGTGCGCCTCGTCGCAGATGACGATCGAGTAGGCGTCGGAGATGTTGCCCGCGTTGCGGACGAACCACTGGTACGTCTCGACCGTGACGGGACCGTTCGGCGTGTCCTCGTGCCCGAGCAGCGCCGGGGCGATGCGCTTGGCATACCCGCGGTCGCGCAGCTCGCCGTGGAACTGGTCGACCAGGTTGCGGCGGTGGGTGAGGATCAGGATGCCGCCGGTGCGCGACGCCTCGACGAAGCCGACCGCGGCGACGGTCTTGCCGGCGCCGGTCGCGTGCT
This sequence comes from Solirubrobacter soli DSM 22325, assembly GCF_000423665.1. Taxonomy (GTDB): domain Bacteria; phylum Actinomycetota; class Thermoleophilia; order Solirubrobacterales; family Solirubrobacteraceae; genus Solirubrobacter; species Solirubrobacter soli. The sequence goes on from NZ_AUIK01000023.1 coordinate 92,351, forward strand.
CGAACCAGAAGCGCTTGCCCGCGTTCGGGTCCTCCGGGGCCTCGGCGATGTCCTCCGCCTCGGCCTCGTCCGGCGTCCACTGCTCCTCGGGCGCCTCTTCCTCGTCGTCGTCCTCGTCCTCGTCGTCGTCATCCGGCGGCGGAGGCGGCTCGTCGGCGTCGAGCACCGGCTCGGCGACGGGGGCGGACGGACCGTCGCCGTTCTTGAGCCGGTCGGCGAGCAGCGCGGTCAGCGTGCCGGAGAGCGCGTCGACCTGGTGGGCGGAGAGCACCGTCCCGTCGACCAGGTGCGGCTCCTCCTGCGAGAGCAACCGCTCCAGGCCCAAAAGCAGCGACCACTGGCGGCGCCAGTGGGGGGACGGGACCCGGGCGCCGCTCTCGAGCTCCTCGAGCGCGGAGTCCAGGGCGCGTCGCCGCGGCGTGCCCGGTGCGAGCGCCGATGCGGCGTCCTCCCCTTCGGTCAGGAAGGGCTCACGGGCGAATGCCGACGCGCGGTCGATCTCTTCGATTGAAGGAAGCGTGGCCGGGTCGGCCACTGGCGTGGTCTCAGCCAAAGAAGACGGCTCGAAAAGTGGCGGTAGCAGCGGCAGCCGGTTGACGCGGATGACGCTCCAGAAGGGACTCACGGGCGGGAGCTCCAGGCGCCTGTAGGCGTTCCCCTCGGTCTTGCTCCCGGCGAGTCAGTGACTATTGAAGCAGGTTCGTAAGACGAGGTCCGCGATCTGCCACCCTCTTGTCTCATGCGCCGGGTCCTGTACATCGCCGTGCCGATCGTGCTCGTCGCGGTCGTGGTCATCGGCCTGACGCAAGCGGGTGGGGGCGGAAACCTCGGCGACGGCACCGACTTCGACCTGCCGGCCGCGAAAAAGGAGCTCGCGACGGCCCCCGCGCCGCTCAACGGGCTTTACGCGCAGGCCAACACGCTGATCGGCGGCGGCGAGTCCGCGTTCGACCAGCGGATCGCCGAATTGAAGGGCACGCCGGTGATCGTGAACAAGTGGGCGTCGTGGTGCGGCCCCTGCCAGGCCGAGTTCCCGGTCTTCCAGGAGGCGGCGCGCACGCACGGCAAGGAGATCGCGTTCCTCGGCCTCAACGCTCACGACTCGGACACCGCGGCGAAGAAGTTCCTCGACACGCGCCCGCTCCCGTTCCCGTCCTACACCGACCCGAAGGACGAGATCGCCCGCAAGCAGGAGATCGCCGTCGGCTTCCCGATGACGCAGTTCATCGGGCGGGACGGCAAGACGGCGTACATCCACACCGGGCCGTACACGAGCGAACAGCAGCTGACCGAGGACATCGATCGATATTTCAAGTAGTGCCTGAGGTTCGCGTCGACCCGCTCACGGGGCTGAAGGTGATCGTCGCCGACGGCCGCGCCCACCGGCCCGGCGCCGAGTTCGACATCCCGCCGGACACGCCGATCGATCCCGCGACGGACCCGTTCGGCCCGGGCAACGAGGAGCAGACGCCGCCCGAGATCGCCCGCGTCGGCGACCCGTGGCAGGTCCGCGTGGTCCCGAACAAGTTCCCGGCGCTCGTCCCGGACCCCGAGGAGCCTGAGCGCGACGCCCACCCGGACCTCTTCACCGCGCAGCGCGCGTCCGGGCGGCACGAGGTGATCATCAACGCCGCGGATCACGTCTCGCACCTCGCGGACCTGTCGGTCGAGCAGGTGCGGCTCGCGGTCGACGTCTGGCGCGAGCGCATGCACGAGCACCGCGACGCGGCCTGCCGGCACCTGATCGTCAACGAGCACCGCGCCGCCGGCGCCTCGATCCCGCACACCCACGCGCAGCTCTACGCACTGGACTTCGTCCCCGCCGCGGTCGCTCGCGAGCGTGAGCGCTTCGGCGCCTACGCCGTGCGCACGATGGGCGGGAACCTGCTCGCCGACCTCGTGCAGGAGGAGGTCCGGCGCCGCGAGCGGATCGTCGCGATCGACGACGAGGCGGTACTGATGGCGCCCTACGCCTCCCGTGTGCCGTTCCACCTCGTGCTCGCGCCACGGCGCGCCCGGGCGCGCTTCGAGGACGATGGGCCGACCGGCGCGGCGCTGCTCCATGACGCGTTGAGGCGACTCCGTACGCGGTTGGGCGTCTCGCCCCCGCTGAACCTGTGGGTGCGAACCGCGCCCAGCGGCGCCGAGCACTTCTCCTGGCGGATCGAGATCCAGCCGCGCCTGACCCATATGGCCGGGCTGGAGCTCGGCACGGGCGTGAACCTCAACATCGTCTCGCCCGAGCAGGCCGCGGCGGAGTTGCGGTGAGGGCGCTCGTCCAGCGCGTCGCGCGAGCCTCGGTGACGGTCGACGGTCAGGTGACGGGGGCGATCGGACCAGGGCTCCTCGTCCTGCTCGGCGTCACGCATACCGACACCGAGGCCGATTGTGACCGCCTCGCCGAGAAGGTTCGCAACCTGCGGATCTTCAGCGACGCCGACGGCAAGATGAACGAGGCGCTGGGCGACCGCGAGGTGCTCTGCGTCTCCCAGTTCACGCTGTACGGCGACACCCGCAAGGGCAACCGGCCGGCGTTCGTCGACGCCGCGCGGCCCGAGATCGCGATCCCGCTCTACGAGCGTTTCTGCGAGCGGCTGAACGCGCGGCGCGGCGTCTTCGGCGCGCACATGGACGTCGAGCTCGTCAACGATGGCCCCGTAACGCTCATGTTGCAGGTTCCCGGCTAGGCTGGCGGCCATGCCGATCTGCCGCTTCGCCGCCGAGCCTCCGCACGGCGACCTGCCGCCGGAGGAGACGCTCCAAGCCGAGTTCCTCGGAGCCTGCCTGCGAGTCGAGACCGAGGAGGAGGACGGCGACCTCGGCGCTGCCGGGGAGATCCACTGGTTCCCGGACCGGACCTGGTCGGGCCGGACGTACGTGCCGGCGACCGCGCGCACCGAGCGCGGGTTCGAGTTCTTCGGCTACGTGTCGTTCTCGCCCACCGACGACGGGCCGGTCGACCTCTACGCGTGGGCGGACTACACCGCCGACACGGCGGACGACCATCCCGAGTGGCGGATGGACATCTCCCAGGAGGTCATCGGTGGCTGGCGCGGCGAGCGGGACACGGCGGCGATGACGCTGATCTGGGGCGTGCCCTTCGAGCGCCGCGGCCGGATCGTCGCCGCCGAGCTCGGGCCGGACACGGTCGACGAGGCCGACGTCACCGGCGATCGCTTCACGCTGCTCGCCCCCGACGCCTATGACGACGCCTACCTGGACGTCGTGCTCAAGGACGGCGCCGGGAACGAGCTGGTGCGCGAGTCGCTCTACGAAGACGACGACGAGTAGCCGTTGCCGTTGTTGCGATCGATCACCACGCGGTCGATCAAGCCGTAGTCCTTCGCCTGCGCGGGCGTGAAGAACCGGTCGCGCTCCATGTCGTTGGTGATCTCCTCCTTCGGCTTGCCGGTGTGGTCGGCGTAGATCTCCTCCAGGCGCTCGCGCAGCTCGAGCGCCTCCTTGGCGTGGATCTGGATGTCGGTCGCCTGGCCCTGGAAGCCGCCTGACGGCTGGTGGATCAGGATCCGGCTGTTCGGCAGCGACGAGCGCTTGCCGGGCGCGCCGCCGGCCAGGATCAGCGAGCCCGCGGACATCGCGATCCCGCAGCAGATCGTGGCCACGTCGGGCTTGACGAACTGCATCGTGTCGTAGATCGCGAGGCCCGCGTACACCACTCCGCCCGGGGAGTTGATGTACATCTGGATGTCCTTGTCGGGGTCCTCGGCCTCGAGGTGCAGCAGCTGCGCGACGACGAGGTTCGCGACGGTGTCGTCGATCGCCTCGCCCACGAACACCACCCGCTCGCGCAACAGGCGGGAGTAGATGTCGAACGAGCGCTCGCCGCGGGAGTCCTGCTGCACCACCATGGGGACTAGGGGCATTTCGTGCAACCTCCGAGTTGCGTGTTTCTCCCCATGGTAGCCTGTAACGCAACCCTTGAGTTGCAGGAGCCGCCGATGCCCGTCGTGAACCGAGAAGTCGTCCTCCCCGTCGATCGCGAGCGCGCGTGGGAGCTGATCACCGAACCGGCCGAGCTCGAGGAGTGGCTGGGCGATGACGTCGAGTTCGAGGCCGCCGAGGACGCGCCGCTGCGCGTCGGCGACCGCGAGGGCGTCGTCGAGGAGGTCACGGAGTTCGAGCGGATCGTGTTCCGCTGGGGCGACTCGCGGGTCGAGTGGCAGCTCGAGGACGCCGTGTCGGGCACGCGGTTCGTGGTGACCGAGCACCGGTACGCGGCCGACGCCGTCACCTGGGGACCGAAGCTGATGGCGCTGAGCGCCGTGTCTTCCCTTTGCCCGGCGTAGAACGAAGGCGGGACATCCCCTCCACCCCGCCCCGATCATCCGACCTTCAGGCTCGAGCGTCCGTCGACGACGTGTTCTTCGCGCTCTCGGACCCCACGCGCCGCGAGGTTCTGCGGTCGGTCGCGCGCGAGCCCGACCTGACCGCCTCCCGGCTGGCGGGCGAGCTCCCCATCACCCGCCAGGCCGTGGCCAAGCACCTGGCCGCGTTGCAGCGGGCCGGCCTCGTGCAGCCGCATCGCGAGGGGCGGGAGACGCGGTACACGCTCACGCCCGCCCCGCTCGTCGACGCGATGGGCTGGATGGCGGACGTCGGCGCGCAGTGGGACCAGCGGCTCGCACGTCTGGCTGAGCGGGCGCGCGGGTAAGGGATAGGCGGCATGCCAGCCGCCCTCGTCACCGGCGCCGCCTCGGGCATCGGCCAGGCCGTATCCGAGCGCCTTCGCGCGGATGGCTACGACGTGCTCGGGGTCGACCTGCGCGACGCCGACCACATCGCCGACCTGACGACGCGCGAGGGCAACGCCGGCGCCGTGTCAGCCGCGGTTGACACGTTCGGCGGGCTCGATGTCGTCGTGGCCAACGCCGGCATCCAACATGTCGCGCCCGTGGCCGAGTTCCCGGAGGACCGGTGGGACGCGATCGTCGCGCTGCTCATGACGAGCCCGTTCCTGCTGGCCAAGCACGCCTGGCCGTCGCTGGCCGCGTCCAGGGCGGGACGGTTCATCGCGGTCGCGTCCGTGCATGCGCTGGTCGCGTCGCCGTACAAGGCCGCGTACGTCGCGGCCAAGCACGGGGTGCTCGGGCTGGTGAAGACGCTGGCGCTCGAGGGCGCCGAGGCGGGGATCGCGGCCACCGCGGTGTGCCCCGGTTACGTGCGCACGCCGCTGGTCGAAGGACAGCTGCCCGCCCACGCCGAGCGGTTGGGGATCAGCCCCGAGCAGGCCCTCGAGGAGGTCATCCTCGCCCCGCACGCGGTCAAGCGCCTGATCGAGCCGTCCGAGGTCGCCGACGTGATCGCCTTCCTGGCCGGCCCGGGGGGCGCCACCTTCACGGGCGTGCCGGTGACGATGGACATGGGATGGAGCGCCCGGTAGACCAACCGAACCGCTTGGTCGAGCTGCTCGAGCACGCGGTCCGCGCCTCCGACCCCGAGGTCGCCCTGCACGCCCTCTCGGCCCTGCGGCGCGAGCTCGACGCCTTCGAGCGCGTCCAGGCCTGGCGCGCGCTCGACGGCGGGAGCTCCTACGGCAGCGTCGCCCGAGCCCTCGGGATCTCCCGCCAGGCCGCCCATCGCCGGTACCGCGAGCTCGCCGCCGCGACCGAGCCCCCGCCCGGCGCCGAGACCCCTTCACGCCTTCGCGTCGCCCCCGAAGCGCGCGCCGCCGTCCAACTCGCGGGCGAGGAGGCGACGGCGCTCGGCGCGCCTCGGATGGGCTCCGAGCACCTCCTGCTCGGCATCCTCCGCGCGGGCGACCCGATCGCCGCCGGCGCGCTGCGCGCCGCGGGCGTGACCGTCGAGAACGCCCGCATGGCCGCCGCGCCGACGCTCGTGGGCGAGGACATCCCGGACGAGAAGATCACCGCCTACGCGCGGCGGGTGTTCACCGAAGCCCTCCGCGCCGCCGCCGCCGACCCGAGCCACATGATCGGCGTCGCGGACCTGTTGCGGTCCGCGCTCGGTGATGAGACGGGCGGCGCGTACCGGACGCTCGTGGCGCTGGGGGTGGATGTGGACGGGTTGCGCCGGTCGCTCTGATTGGAGCGGGCGCCGTGGCTTCGTGTGGCCCCTGAGGAACGTCCATCTGCACTCCGCGGGGGGTGGCGAACGTTTCGCCCCTGTACGGGGGCGAAACGTCGAACACCCCTACGAAGTGGCGAGTCAGCACGGGCAGGGGCCGCGGCGGACGGCGGCACGACCTACTCGGCCGGGGCGCAGCCGCGACCCCCTCCCTCAGTGCTAGTGCAGTTCAGCGCACGACGCGCCAACGCCGGCCGCTCCAACAAGAGCGGTCATGACTCGTGCACGTTGCGCGCCGACGGCACCCGCTCGAGCACCTCGGCGTCCGTCAGCGGGAAGTGGCACGCGGCCAGGTTCCCGCCCGCCTTCGCCTCCAGCGCCGGGTCGTCGGTGCGGCAGATCTCCTGCGCCTTCCAGCAGCGGGTGTGGAACCGGCAGCCCGGGGGTGGGTTGGTCGGGGACGGGACGTCGCCCATCAGCACCTGGCGCTTCTTCGCCTTCGCCAGCCGCGGGTCCGCGACCGGGACGGCGGACATCAGCGCGCCGGTGTACGGCATGCGCGGGTGTGAGTAGAGCTGGTCGGAGGTCGCGAGCTCGACGATCCGGCCCAGGTACATCACGGCGACGCGGTCGCACATGTGGCGCACGACGGACAGGTCGTGGGCGATGAAGATCAGGGTCAGGCCGAGCTCGCGCTGCAGCTCGCGCAGCAGGTTCAGGACCTGCGCCTGAATCGAGACGTCCAACGCCGAGACCGGCTCGTCCGCGACGATGACCTTGGGCTTCAAAGCCAGAGCGCGGGCGACGCCGATGCGCTGCCGCTGGCCGCCTGAGAACTCGTGCGGGTAGCGGTTGTAGTGCTCCGGGTTGAGGCCGACGGTGTCCATCAGGCCCTGGACGGTGGCCTTGCGCTCGGCCTTGGTCTGCTTGATGCCGTGGATGACGAACGGGTCCGAGATGATCGAGCCGATCGTCTTGCGCGGGTTCAGCGACGAGTACGGGTCCTGGAAGATCATCTGCATCTCGGACCGCAGGCTCTTCAGCTCGGAGCCCTTGATGTCGGCGATCTCGCGGCCGTTGAACGTGATCGAGCCCGACGTGGGATCGACGAGGCGCAGCAACAGGCGCGCGGTGGTGGACTTGCCGCACCCCGACTCGCCCACGAGCCCCAGCGTCTCACCGCGGATCACGTCGAAGGACACGCCGTCGACGGCCTGGACCGCGCCGACCTGGCGGCGGAAGAAGCCGGCGTTGATCGGGAAGTGCTTGACGAGGTCCCTGACCTCCATCAGCGTCTCGCCCGCCGGGGTGGGGGTCGAGGAGGCCTCGCTGGCGGCGACGCTCATACAGCCTTCTCCTCTTCCATCACTTCTTGGCGCGCTTCGTCGGGCTTGATGCCCTGCTGGAGCTCGCCCCACAGCTTGCGCCGCGTCTCCGGCGCGAGCAGGCACGCCACCGAGTGGTTCTCGGCGCCCGGCACCAGCTCGAGCTGCGGGTCGGTGCGCTTGTGCGCCTCGCGCACGTACGGGCAGCGCGGGTGGAACGAGCAGCCGCCCGGCAGGGTGATCAGCGAGGGCGGACGGCCCGGGATCGGCACGAGCTCCTCCCCGCGCGGCGAGTCCAGCCGCGGGATCGACGAGAGAAGACCCCAGGTGTAGGGATGCTCGGGCGCCGCGAAGATCGTGTCCGTGTCGGCCTTCTCGACGATCCGCCCGGCGTACATCACCGCGATCTCGTCGGCCATCTCGGCGACCACGCCGAGATCGTGGGTGATCACGACGACCGCAGTGTCGAACTCGCTCTGCAGATCCTCGATCAGCTCGAGGATCTGCGCCTGGACGGTCACGTCGAGCGCCGTCGTCGGCTCGTCGGCGATCAGCAGCTTCGGATCGTTGGCCAGGGCCATGGCGATCATCGCGCGCTGGCGCATGCCGCCCGAGAACTCATGCGGGTAGGAGTCGGCGCGCTTGCGCGGCTCCGGGATCCCGACCAGCGAGAGCATCTCGACGGCCCGGTCCCACGCCTGCGCCTTGGAGACGTCTCGGTGCGACCGCACGCCCTCGGCGATCTGCGCGCCCACCTTGTAGAAGGGATGCAGGGAGGACAGCGGGTCCTGGAAGATCATCGCGATGTCGTTGCCGCGGATCTGCCGCATGTCCTCTTCGGACGCGCCCAGCAGGTCCTTGCCGTCGAAGCGCACGCTGCCGCTGATGCGCGCGTTGCGGGCACGGCTCAGGCCCATCACGGTGAGCGACGAGACCGACTTGCCGGAGCCCGACTCGCCGACGATCCCGAACGTCTCGCCGCGATCGACCGAGTAGGAGATCCCGTCGACGGCCTTGACCAGGCCGTCCTCGGTCTCGAAGTGGACCTGGAGGTTCTCGACCTCGAGGAGAGCCATCAGTACCTCACTCGCGGGTCGATGAACGCATAGAGGATGTCGACGACCAGGGACATCATCACGATGAAGAACGCACCGAAGAGCACCGTGCCCTGGATGACCGGCAGGTCGGACACGGCGATCGCGTTGTACGCGTAGCGGCCGATGCCGGGGATGTTGAAGACGGTCTCGGTCAGGATCGCGCCGCCGAGCAGGATGCCGATGTCGAGACCGAGGAGGGTCACGATCGGCGTGATCGCCGCGCGGACGCCGTGCCGGAAGACCACGCGCCGCTCGCTCAGGCCCTTGGCCCGCGCGGTGCGGATGTAGTCCTCCTGCAGCGTGTCGATCAGGTTGCCGCGCAGGAACCTGGCGTAGACCGCCGCGAACGCCGCCGCGAGCACGCACCACGGCATGATCAGGGCCTCGGCCTTCCCCGCGAAGGTGGTCGCGGCGCCGTAGGCGGAGTTGCCGGGCAGGATCGGGAACTTGCCGATCTTGTCGTCGAAGAGGTAGAGGGCGACCAGGCCGAGGAAGTAGACGGGCGCCGAGATGAAGATCAGCGCGATGCCCATCGCGATGCGGTCCAGCCACGTGCCGGTCTTGACGGCGGAGAGCACGCCGATCGGGATGCCGATCGAGAGCCACAGGATCACGGCGCCGGCGGTCAGGAAGAGCGTCGTGGGGAGCCGGTCCAGGATCTCGGGCAGGACCTCGGTGTTGTTGTTGTAGCTGAACCCGAAGTAGATGCCGTTGTGTCCGAGGAACGGCAGCAGGTCCCCGATGTAGTTGACGAACTGCACCGGCTTGGACTTGTCGAGCCCGAGCTGCTCGCGGATGTTCTGGATCAGCTCCGGCGACGGCTGGCGGCCGGCGCGCGCGACGGCGGGATCGCCGGACGGCAGGACGCTGAAGATGATGAACGTGATCAGCGTGATCACGAACAGCAGGAAGACCACCCAGACCAAGCGGCGGGCGATGTAGGCGGCCACTAGATCACCTCGACTGTGAGCTCTTGGGGTTCAGCGCGTCCTGCATGCCGTCGCCCACGAGGTTGAACGCGAGGACGGTGAGGACGAGCGCCAGGCCCGGGAACAACATGTACCACCACGCCGAGGCGAAGATCGTCGAGGCGTCGGACAGCATCGATCCCCACGACGCCTGCGGCGGCGTCACGCCCACGCCGAGGAACGACAGCGAGGCCTCGAGAATGATGTTGGCCGGGATGAACAGCGTCGTGTAGACGATGATCGGCGCGACCAGGTTCGGCAGGATCTCGCGGAAGATGATCCGCTTGTTGGAGGCGCCGAGCGACCTGGAGGCCTCGACGAACTCCTTCTCGCGCAACGAGAGCACTTGGCCGCGGATGATGCGGGCGACGTACGGCCAGTTGGCGAGCACGATGATCACGACCACGACCTTCAGACCCGGCTCGAGCGCTCCGCCCAGGCAGCCGTCCTTGGTCGAGCACGCCGACGCCAGGCCGAGGCCGAGCAGCAGCACGGGGAACGCCAGCAGCACGTCGATCGTGCGGGCGATCGCGGTGTCCACCCAACCGCGATAGAACGCCGAGATCATGCCCATCGTCACGCCGATGGCCACCGACAGGCCGGTGCCGACGAAGGCCACCAGCAGCGAGACCCGCGCTCCGTCGAGAACGCGGGAGAACACGTCGCGCCCGAGGTCGTCGACACCGAAGAAGTGCGTGCCGCTCGGGCCGGACGGCAGCCCGAAGTCATCCAACGCCGCCGGGTTGTTGTCGTTCGGCGGCGGCGTGTCGAGGATCTTGCGAATCAGTGGGGCGAAGATCGCCACCAGGACCAGGAGCACGATGAACACCAGCGCGGCCATCGCGACCTTGTCCTTGCGAAAGCGACGCCAGAAGAGTTGCAGCGGCGAGCGCGCTGTGACCGGCGCCTTACCGGCGACGATCTCATCGACGCCGCTTTCCTCGGCGTTCAGCAGATCGCTGGCGCCTGTTCCCGTACTCAATTCGATTGCTCCCCTCGGGTGGGTTGCTCCCCCTGATTCCCCGAACCAGTGAACAAACTACACCTTGCGAGCCGCTCCATTCGCTTCCCCATACCCTTCTCGGCGGCCCTCGTAGCTCAATGGATAGAGCACGCGCCTCCTAAGCGCGGGATGCAGGTTCGATTCCTGCCGGGGGCATGAGTGATCGATGACGGCGTCCAAGCGCGTCTGCGCGACCTGAGGCGCCGCCCGAACGCCCGCGCTGCGCTGCGCGCCGAGATCGAGACCGCCGTCGCGCAGATGGTCTTCGGGACCGCCCGGGAGCTGTGGATCCCGCCGGTCCCGCTCCCACCACCGCGCAACGCGCCGCCGCCACGGATCTTGCAGGAGCCTGGCGAATGGGACTTACTCGCGGGTCTGGACGAGTCCGGCCGCGCCGTCCTCGTCCGCTCGGTGCACAGCCCCGGCGGTGAGCCGCCGGCCGCGGTCCTCGCGCACCCGAGCGAGGAGTACGTGCCCGGCGCGCCGGGCCAGACCGTGATCCACACGGACCTGCTGCGCCACGAGGGCGACCGGCTCGAGGTCATCCACTTCCAGACCGCGACGGGCATCTCGTCGGTCACGTGGATCGACCACGACGCCGACGGCCGCCCGATCGGGTTCGCCACGGCGACAGAGGACGGCGTCGAGGCGACGCGCTGCGAGTGGGAGGGCGCCCACTGCGTCCGCGCGAACGACATCACCGGCGAGTACGACGACGCCGGCCTGCTGCGCGTCCGCGACGGCGACGCCGTCGTCTGGGACCGGGCGCTCCACGGCTACGAGCCCGATCCGCTCGACCGCGAGGCGGCGTTCGCGGCCTGGGTCGACGCGCTCGCCGATGCGGTGCCGCGCGCCGTTGACGGTGGGGCGTTCGCCGTCCGCGTCGACAGCCGGTTCGAGCACGACGAGGAGCCCGTCGCGATCCCGGTCGACCGCGCCTACTTCGAGGACGCGGCCGCGCGGGTCGGCGCCGATGACGCCTTCAGCTCCTGCTGGAAGCCGAGCATCCCGCTGCTCGGGTTGCTCGACGAACACGGGCTGCGCGCTTGGCGCTCGCTGCGCCAGCGCGGCACCCACTGGTCACCTGTGCTCGCCGAGCGGTTGCAGGAGCGGCTCGCCGACGCGCCATGGCCGGTCGGCGTCGCTGGCGCCGGGACACCGAGGTTGCCCGATGTCGCGCCGAGCGCGGTGGCGCCCCTCGAGCGCGTGCCCGCCTCAAGAGAGGAACTGGCGTCGGTGCTGACGGCCCGCCGCCTGCCCGCGCGGCTGGCCGAAGACGCCCGCTGGGGCCTCGCGCTCCTCCCCGGCGGAACGGGCACGAGCCGGCTCGGCGGACGCCCCGAGCTGACCGGCGCCTGGCCGACCGCCGACGGCCGCGCGCTCACCCATCTCGCGACGATCGCGCTCGACGAGGTCCCCGAGATCGAGGGCCGCGACGTCCTGCCGCGCGACGGGACGCTGGTGTTCTTCGCCGACCTGACCGAGGAGGGCGAGCTGTGGGACCCGACGCCCGCGAGCGACCCGCGGGTCCGGATCGTCTTCATCCCCGCGGGCACACCCACCCACCCGGTCGACCCGCCCGACGAGCCGGATCGCGACCCCGACATGCTCCCTCCGCTGCTCGCGGAGCGGAGGGTGCGCTTCGAACCCGCGCTCGCGCCGCGTCAGAACCCGGAGGGGCTCTCCGCCGCCGAGCAGCTCGGCTACGACCGGCTCTACTACGACGAGCTGGCCGAGCGCATGCCCATCCACCTCGTGCTCGGCCATCCCTGCGCCGTGCAGTGGGACCCGCGCGGGCCGGACGAGCTCAACCTGCTGCACATCGGCTACGACCGGGTCCTCGGCTTCGAATGGCTCGACGGCGCGGACCTCACGTTCCACGCCGAGCCGGGCGTCATCCGCGCCGGCCGCTGGGACGACGTCACCGTGACCCCTCAGAGCGGCTAACCGCGGTCGGGGCGGTCCGGGTAGACCTCGTCGATCGTCGCGAGCGCCTCGTACGGCGCGTCGTCAGAGGCCAGGGCGATCTTCGCCGCGCCGCCCGCCAGCCGGTCGAGGATCGAGACGACGCCGACGACGTCGTAGCCCTCGGCGCGCACGGCCTCGATCGCCTGCACGGTCGAGCCGCCGCTGGTCACGACGTCCTCGACGATCAGGCACCGCTCGCCCGGCTCGAGCATCGGGCCTTCGATCTTGCGCTGCAGCCCGTGCGCCTTGGTCTCCTTGCGCACGAAGAAGGCCTTGACGTCGGCGCCGCCCGCCAGCGCGGCGCAGGCCGGGGCGTCGGCGCCCATCGTGAGGCCGCCGACCGCGGTCGCCTCCCACTGACGGGCGAAGCCCGCGACGAGCTCGGAGAGGGCGGCGAACCCGGTCGGTCGCAGGATCGCCCGCTTGGCGTCGACGTAGTACTGCGCGGTCGCGCCCGAGGTGAGCGTGACCTCGCCGATCACGAGGGCGTGCTGGCGCAGTTCGGAGATCAAAGTGTCTTTTGCTGACATCGATTTGGACACTATTGGGCGTCGCGGCAGTAGGCTGCGCGTGTGGAGCCGCACTTCGGCCTGGAGGCCGATTTCGCCCTTGGCATCGAAGAGGAGCTCCTGCTCGTTGATGAGCGGGATTTCCGCCCGGCGAACATCGCGAGCGATCTCGTGGCGAAGCTCACGCCTGAGCGCGGAGCGATCACCAACGACGTCTATGAGGCGTTGATCGAGTGCTCGACGCCGGTGGTGTCGAGCGCGCCGGAAGGCGTCGAGTTCCTGGCGGGCTTCCGCGAGCAGCTGCGCGACGCGGGCGCGGCGTTCATCGGGGCCGGCATGCATCCCGGCGCCGCGTTCGGCGACGTCATCCACGTCCCGCTCGAGCGCTACGAGGCGATCCACCGGGAGATGCGCGGCCTCGTCGCCCGCACGCCGACGGCGGCCGTGCACGTCCACGTCGGGATGCCGGACGCCGAGACGGCGATCACCGTGTTCAACGGCCTGCGCGCCCACCTGCCGCTCCTGCAGGCGCTCGCCGCGCACTCGCCCTTCTGGCACGGGCAGGACTCCGGCCTGGCCAGCGCCCGCGCCCTCACGTTCCGGGCGTTCCCGCGCTCCACGATCCCCCCGGCGTTCGCCAACTGGGCCGAGTACGAGGCGCTGGTCGAGTGGTGCATCAAGGCCGCCGACGTCGACGACTACACGTACCTGTGGTGGGACATCCGCCCGAGCCCGAACCTCGGCACGGTCGAGGTGCGCGCGATGGACGCGCAGTCGCGGCTGGAGACCGTCACCGGCCTGGCGGCGCTGATCCACGCGCTCGCGGTCGCCTGCGCCGACGGCAACCACGAGCCCACGCCGCCCAGCGAGGCGCTGAAGGAGTCGAGCTTCCGCGCCGCCCGCGACGGCGTCGACGCGACGATCTGGTGGCGCGGCGCGATGCGGCCGATCCGCGAGGTCGGCGCCGACGCGCTCGAGTTGGCGCGACCGTACGCCCGCGACCTCGACGGCGAGGACGCGCTCGAGGAGATCGAACGCGTCCTGCGCGAGGGCGGCGGCGCGGACCGCATGCGCGAGGCCCACGCCTCCGGCGGCATGCCGGGCCTGCTGGCCCGGCTCGCCGACGAGACCTACGGCTCGACCCAGACCACGTCGCCGATCCGCAGCCAGTCGTAGATCGACCGGGCGTTCGGCACCGGCACCCGCAGGCAGCCGTGGCTGGCGTTGTACGCCGGGACGTCCGCGTAGCCGTGGATCGCGTAACCGCGGATGAAGTAGCTCGAGTCGACCATGCCCTTGGCGTTGGTGCCCGGCGTCTTCATGTAGACGCTGAACTTGCCCTGGACGGTCGGCGTCGACGGCTTGCCCGACGAGGTGTGGTAGATCCGCTCGACCTTGGAGCCGTTGATCAGCGCCAGGACCTGCTGGTTCAGCCGCGCCTCGACGTGGTGGCCGTCCTTGGGATGGCGGACCTTGAAGACGCCGCGGCCCTTGAGCATCCCCGCGAACACGTCGGCGGTCGCCGTGTATGTGCGCGAGTAGCCCGCGACCTTGCGCCAGGCCATGATCGCGCGGCCCGTGGCGGCGTCGTAGACGCCCGAGCGCGACGTGACGTAGTGCAGCGACGCCAGCTTGTTCTGGAGCCACTTCACCTGCGGCCCCTTGGAGCCCGGGCCGGCGTACGCGTTGACGACGCTGATCTTGACCGGCTTGGCGACCACGGTCGCGAGGCCGGGGGTGGCACGGTGCGACGCCTTCAGCGTCACGGTGCCGGAGACCTTCGAGGCGACCTTGATCTCGGCCACGCCCGACGTCCCGCCGGCGACCGGCTTGAACGTGAGCGACTTGACCTTGATCTTCTTCTTGCCCCGGTAGACCCGGAGCACGGCGCCCTCGTTGGCCACGTAGGGCTTCATCACGACCCGTGCGACGAACGAGCGGCCGGTGAGCGCGGCGGTCTTCGTCAGGGCACCCGTGGCGGACACGCTCAGCGCGGCCGTCGCCGGCGCGGGGGCCGGAGGCGGGGTGGGCGTCGGCGTGGGCGTGGGAGGCGTCTGTGCGGCGGCCGTGGCGGGCAGCGCGAGCACTCCGAGGAGCGCGAGCGCCGACCGCTTCATCCGGCCACCGCCGCGCGGCGGGCGACGGCGGTGCCGCCGGCGATCACGGTGCCGACGCTGAGAACCACGACGGCGGCGAACAGGCCGCCGTCGAGGTCTTTCGTCGCCCCGAACGTGATCGAATTATTGAGGGCGTGGAGAGCCATGCAGGGAATGATGGACTGTGTGCGCCAATAAAGCAGACACAACCCGAACCCGAACGCGCCGAGCGCGATCAATTGGATGGGCGCGGCGGGGGCGTGACCGAGGCCGAAGACCACCCCGTCGAGCAGCGCCGCCCACAGCAGCGGCATCCGTTTGACGAAGACGCCGAACATGAAGCCGCGGAAGAAGAACTCCTCCACGACCGGCGCCAGGACGCAGATCAGGACCGCCCAGCCGATCAGGATCAGCGTCGAGTTCTCGGCCTTGAGGTCGGTCACCAGGTTCTGGTCGTCGGGATTGCCGAAGACCAGCGCGAGCACGAGCGCGATCCCCCAGAAGATCGCGTACGCGCCGCCCGCCCACTTCAGCGCGGTCTTCCAGTCGCGCACCGGCCGCAGGCCCAGTTGCGCGAGCGTGGCCGTGCCCAGCGCGAGCTTGACCGCGATCCAGGCGCCGAAGACGAACACGAGGTCCTGGAAGAACGTCAGTGCCAGCGTCGCCGCGTCCGGCAGGTCGTCGGCGCTCTTGATCGTGGGATCGGAGGCCTTGACGACGCCGTAGACCGCCGCGGCGGTGATGCTCACGATGATGAGCACCGCGAGCAGCGCGGCGAACGGGGCCCAGACCGGCACCGTCGGCTCACGGGGCTCCGGCGGCGGCGGAAGCGGGATCTCGGGCTCTGTCATCAAGTTCAGAGCAAGGGTATGAGCTCGGTGAGCGAACGGACCGAGCCGGCGGGAGCCGTCCCGTCGCGCGCGATCAGGACGGGGTGGATCCCCGCCGCCCGCGCGCCGGCGACATCGGCCTCGGGCGTGTCGCCCACGTGCCAGGTCTCGTCCGGGCGCGCGCCGGCGAGCTCCAGCGCCGCGGCGAAGATCGCGCCGTCGGGCTTGGCCGAGCCGATCTCGGCCGACGCGATCGCGCCGTCGAGGAGCCCCGCCAGCCCGGTCTCCCGCAGGCGCTCATGCAGCGAGAAGTCCCAGTTGGAGACGACGACCGTCCGGATGCCACGCGAGCGCGCCTCGCGCAGGAACGGCGCGCTGTCGGCGTACGCGTGGAAGCGCAGTGAGTCCATCAGCGCCGCGAAGACGAGCTCGCGGTCGTACGGCAGCCGCATCGCGTCCACGCAGCGCAGCCGCAGGTCGAGCAGCGACTCGGCGTCGCGCCCTTCGTCGAGGTGCGCGCGGTAGTACGCGATCTCGGCCCGGATCGCCTCCTTGGCCGCCGCTTCGCCGATGTCGGTGCCGGTCCGCTCGACGAGCGCGGCCCGCAGGTGCGGCACGGGCGACTCGAACGTCAGCAGCGTGCCGAGCGCGTCGAGCAGGATCGCCCGGGGTATAGGT
Organism: Solirubrobacter soli DSM 22325; assembly: GCF_000423665.1. GTDB lineage: Bacteria > Actinomycetota > Thermoleophilia > Solirubrobacterales > Solirubrobacteraceae > Solirubrobacter > Solirubrobacter soli. The sequence continues at coordinate 108,870 of NZ_AUIK01000023.1, forward strand.
TGCCGCGCCATGGATGCGGATGCTGGCACCTGGATACAAGCGGGCGCCGCGCTCCTGATCGCGTTCGCGGCCGCGACGCTGCTCGACCGGGCGTTCCGGGGACGCGCGGCGAAGCTCGCGAGCGAGCGGATCAGTCGCGAGGGCGCGACCCGGCTGCGCTTCGTGCGCCGGCTGATCTATGCGGTGATCCTGCTGATCGGGATCGCGATCGCCCTCTCGGGCTTCACCGGGATCAACCAGTTGGCGACGAGCCTGCTGGCGTCGGGGGCGATCGCCGCCGCGATCGTCGGCTTCGCCGCCCGCCAGGTGCTGGCCAACTTCATCGCCGGGATCATGCTCGCGATCACGCAGCCGATCCGCGTCGGCGACTGGGTGACGTTCGAGGCAAATTACGGCGTCGTCGAGGACGTCAGCCTCAACCACACCGTCCTGCGCACCCCCTCCGAGCAGCGGATCGTGATCCCGAACGAGAAGCTCGCCGGCGGCATTCTCAAGAACGACACGCTCAAGGTCGACCTGGTCGCGCTGGACGTCGCCGTGTGGGTCCCGCCCGAGGCCGACGTCGAGCGCGCGGTCGAAGCGTTGCACGATGAGACAGGCCAGGATGTGAGCGTCGCCGAGGCGGTCCCGTGGGGCACGAGATTGGCGGTGGGAAGCGACCCCGTGACCCCTCCGGAGAAGGCTCCGGCCGAGGCCGCGCTGCGCCGCCAGTGCCTCAAGAGACTGCGTCAGGAAGGCCTTCTAAGGGGAGGTTTAAGCAACCCGACCTAGAATCCGACGTTCGCCCTTGAGTCATTCTGCGCGCATGAGGCGGCGCCAACAGGGCGCCCATTACGGTCGATGGATCCTCCTCGGGGTCTTCATCGTGCTCCTCGCCGGTGCCGGCGCGGCCGGTGCCGCGGTCACCTGGGTGCTGCGTACCGCCAACTCCGCGCCCGCCCTCTCGACCTTCGTGCCGAAGAACCCGGGGTCGCTGTCCGAGGTGTTCGCCTCCGACGGCAAGACCCGGCTCGGCTACATCCAGTCCGACGACCTCGTCCAGCCCGTCGCGGCCGACCAGTTCCCGACGGTGCTCAAGCAGGCGACCGTCGCGATCGAGGACGAGCGCTTCTACAAGCACAAGGGCGTCGACTACGAGGGCATCATCCGCGCGGCGGTCAAGAACGCCACCGAGCACAAGACCGTGCAGGGCGGCTCCACGCTGACGATGCAGCTGGTGAAGATCCTCTACACGCAGGACGACACCCGCGGCGGCTTGAAGGGCTACCAGCGCAAGATCAAGGAGGCGCGGCTCGCGCGCGACCTCGAGGCCGCGCACAAGGACCCGAAGAACTGGGTCCTCGGCAAGTACCTCAACAACGTGCCCTACGGCACCGTCGGCGGCCAGTCCGCGATCGGCGCGGGCGCCGCGGCGCGCCTGTACTTCAACAAGCGCGTCCAGGACCTGACCCTGCGCGAGGCCGCGATGCTCGCCGGCATGCCGCAGGCGCCGTCGCAGTACTCGCCGGTGCTCAACGCGAGCGGGACCAAGAAGCGCCGCAACGAGGTGCTGGGCAAGATGGCCGAGCTCGGCTACATCTCCCGCGCGACCGCGCAGAAGGAGATGAAGAAGGGCCTCGGGCTGCACATGGAGCGCTACTTCCAGAAGGCCCGCGAGCGCTACGTCCTGGACTTCGTCCAGTCCGAGTTGATCAAGGAGTACGGCCGCAAGAACGTCCAGCGCGGCGGCTACAAGGTCTACACGACGATCGACCTGAACAAGCAGAAGGAGGCGCGCGCGGCGATCGCCGACAAGCTCGCCAACGTCGGTCCTTCATCCGCGATCGTCTCGATCGACCCGGCCACCGGCAACATCGTCGCGATGGCCTCCTCCGCGCAGTACGGCAAGTCGAAGTTCAACCTCGCCGCCCAGGGCCATCGCCAGCCCGGCTCGTCGTTCAAGACGATGGTGCTGCTGACCGCGCTGCGCGAGGGCGTGAACCCGAGCTCGACCTCCTACGTGTCGCGCGGCACGATGGAGCTCGACGACCCGCCCTGCGGCTCGCCCGCCAGCCCGTGGAAGGTCAAGACCTACAGCGGCTCGGGGCGCGGCTCGATCAACCTCGTGAGCGCCACGCTGGCGTCCGACAACTCGGTCTACGCGCAGCTGACGTCCGACCTCGGGCCGGACAAGGTCAAGGAGACCGCGCGGATGATGGGCATCAAGTCCAAGCTCAACGGCTTCTGCGCCGAGTCGCTCGGCGGCCTCGAGAACGGCGTCTCGCCGCTCGAGATGGCCTCGGCCTACGCGACGATCGCCAACGGCGGCTACCGCAACCGCCCGCGGATCATCAAGAAGGTCGTCGTCAAGGGCAAGACGCAGAAGCTCCCGAAGCGCTGGCGCATCCACCGTGTGAAGGCGTTCTCGGATGGCGTCACCTATGAGGCGACGAAGATCCTGCAGCAGAACATCCAGGGCGGCACGGGCACGCACGCCAACATCGGCTGCCCCGCCGGCGGCAAGACCGGCACGACCGACAAGAACATCGACGCCTGGTTCGTCGGTTTCACGCCCCGGCTGTCGACCGCCGTGTGGGTCGGCTTCCCCGGCTCGGCCGCGATCTCGATGAACGGCATGTACGCGCCGACCGGCGGCAACATCGACGGCGGCACCTACCCCGCCGACATCTGGGGCGAGTACATGAAGAAGGCCGTCGGCAAGTACTGCGGCGACTTCAAGAAGCCGACCGAGCCCTTCACGAGCTCGCCGTTCGACGGCCACTACGCGCGTATGGGCGGCAAGGACGACGAGAAGAAGGACGAGAACGGCAAGCCGGTCGATCCCAACGCTCCGGACACGCAGACCAAGCCTGGCGCGGACACGCAGGACCCCGCCAACGGCGGCGATCAGAAGAAGCCCACGACCGATAACAACGGCAACTTCGATCCCAACGCCTACGAGACGCCACCGCAGGCGGATCCGGGCGGCGGTACGCAAGCCCCGACCGACGGCTAGCCCTCACCCCCAAACACTGGTACAACTTGCGCCGTCAGGGCCGCCGGAGGCGGTCGTGGTGGTATGCGGGAAGGCAGTGCCGGCAGCACCCCTCGCGCATGCAGATCCAATGAGGAGTGCTGTCAGATGGCTACCGGTGTCGTGAAGTGGTTCAGCGACGAGAAGGGCTTCGGCTTCATCACGCCCGATGACGGAGGCAAGGACGCGTTCGTCCACTTCTCCGGGATCGCGGGTGATGGCTTCCGGACGCTGGCCGAAGGCGCAAAGGTCGAGTTCGAGCTCGGCGAGGGCACGAAAGGCCCTCAGGCCACGAACGTCAGGGTCATTTAGTTTGGCGAAGGAAGACAAGGTCGAGTTCGAAGGCGAGGTCGTCGAGGCGCTCCCGAACGCCATGTTCCGGGTGCAGCTCGACAACGGGCACGAGGTGCTCGGACACGTCGCCGGCAAGATGCGGCGGTTCCGTATCCGCATCCTCCCGGGCGACCGCGTCCGCGTAGAGGTCTCGCCGTACGACCTCAACCGAGCGCGGATCGTCTACCGCCATCGCTGAGCGAGCTGGACCACGGCGCAAGCGGCCCGCCCGCGTAGATCAGGCATCCCGGGTGTGGTTTGGGTGAACTTGGGCTGATCTCGGCGATCCGGGATGCGCTCTCCGTGCGCCCGGGTTCCCGAGTCGTGCGCTGGATCGGCGACGACGCCGCGGTCGTGCGGGCGGACGGGGTCGCGGCGATCTCGACCGACGTGATGGTCGACGGCACCCACTTCCGGCTCGGCCAGGCGACCCCGGAGGACGTGGGGTGGCGCGCACTTGCCGGTGCGCTCTCCGATGTGGCGGCGATGGGCGCCGAAGCGGGCGAGGCGTACCTGAGCGTGGTGCTGCCGTCAACACTGGGCGACGACGACGTGATCGCGATCCATCGCGGCGCCGAGGCGTTGGCCGCCGAGAGCGGCGTGACGATCGCCGGCGGCGATCTCGCGCGCGGGCCGGCGCTGACGCTGGCGGTCACCGTGGTCGGCTGGGCGCCGTCCTCCGACGCGCTGGTGGGCCGGGACGGCGCGCGCGTGGGCGACCGCGTGGGCGTCACCGGGACGCTGGGCGCCGCCGCGGCCGGATTGGCCGTGCTCGACGGCGAAGCCGGGCGGTTCGCGCTTCCGCGCTCCGTCCACGACCACCTCGTGTGCCGCTACCTGCGCCCGCGCCCGCGGCTGGAGGCGGGGCGGGCGCTGGCACGCGCGGGGGCGAGCGCGATGCTCGACCTGTCTGACGGACTGGCTTCGGACGCACGGCGGATCGCCGACGCGAGCGGCGTGCGCATCGAACTGGACGCAGGGGCGCTGCCTCTGGCCAAGGGGGTGCCGGAGGTGGCGGCTGCGCTGGGGGTCTCGGCGATGGAGCTGGCCGCGACCGGAGGAGAGGACTACGAGTTGTGCGCCTGCGTCGCTCGCTCGAGCGATGTGGCGGGCCTCACCTGGATCGGTGAGGTGGTTGAGGGGCCTCCTGGCGTGGTGTGGAGAGGCGCCCCGCCAGGCTCGGAGGCCTGGCGGGGGTACGAGCACGCTTAGTTGCGCCAGCCCGTCACTTGTCGCCTTCCGGGGTCAACAGCAGGCGCTTGAGGATCGCCTCGGCGACAGCCGAGGAGTTCACCTCATACGTCCCGCCTTGAATGCTCGCTTGGAGCTGTTGCACTTTGGTCACCGCACCATCCTTGGGAGGGAGCGATGGGGAGCAGCGCGCGAAGCGCCGTCCACCGTCGCGAGCCGGGCCCGTCACCCGGGCTCGCGGTACATATCGGATGTCCTGCACCGTCATATGAGCCTCATCGTCCTCAGACGGACAACGGTCGATGGGGTCCTCGCCCGATGTCACGCCGCGGCGCCGCGCGGGGCCGATCGGATGAGCCGCGCGAACACGACGATGCGCTTCGCCGCCGAATACAGCGGGTGGCACGCGGAGAGGATCAGTCGATCGTATGACACCCGCTGAGTGACCCAGACGGCGGTCGGCGGGACGATGCGGGTGCGCTCCACGCGGTAGGTGAAGCGGCCGTACGGCATCACGACCGTGATCTGGTCGCCCGGCTTGACCTTGTCGATCTTGCGGAACGGCGCGCCGTAGGTCGTGCGGTGCCCGGCGATCGCCACCGTGCCGTGCTGGCCGGGCAGCGGCGTTGCCGGGTAGTGGCCCGGGCCCTTGCGCAGATCGCCCGCGTTCGTGCCCTCGACGAAGACGGTGTTGAGCCCGATCCGTGGGATCTGGATCTTGCCCACCGCGTCGCCCTCGTGGGTCTTGCGGTCCAGCGAGCGGGCGGCGAACGCGAGCCGCCGTGTGGGATCGGGCAGCTTCTTGAGCGCCTGCACCTCGACGGGGGTCGGCTTGACCTTGTCGAGCCGGTCGAGCTCGCCCTCCAGGTCGCTCTGCTGGTAGTGGGCGTACAGCGAGGAGACCGGCTCCTCCCACACGAGCGTCGCGGCCGCGTCGGCGAGGAGCAGGCTGCCGGAGACGATCAACAGCGTCGACAACAGCCGAAGCGCGGAGCGGACGCGGCTGCGGGTGGCGGTCTTGGCCGTCATCGGCGCAGGGCGGACTCGGTGCCGCCGAGCGAGCCCGGACCCGCATAGGAGACCGGGCCGCGGGTCTTGATCCCCGCGCCGCTGGGCGTCTCGTCACGGGCGAGCCGGCGGCGCGCGAACAGCACCCGGATCGTCCCCGCCAGGGCGGACAGCACGCCCGCCAGCAACAGCGTCGAGGCCAGCCCGGACCCGGTGCCGGCCGCGAGGGCGGCACCCCAGGCGAAGTCGAGCGGCGACAGCCCGAGCGCGAGGCAGTAGTAGACCGGCACGAGCACGATCGGGACCAACCCGACCAGCACCGCCACGACCGCCGGCCACCCGCGCCAGCCGCCCGCGGAGAACAGCCACAGGTGGGTGGCGAGAACGAGCACACCGGCCGCGTAGGGGTTCATCGCCCAGGTAATCGCCGCGAGCGCGCAGATCCACACCCCGGTGGCGACGGCCAATCCGTCGACTCCCGGGACGGGGCGCCGGCGACGTCCGTCGCCATCGTCCGGCGGCGACGCCGCGCGGGGCAGCAACGCACCGACGAGAAAGCGCATCAGCCAGCACGCGAGCGCGCCCGCGAGCAGCGCGGAGACCATCGCCACGATCCCGCTCGTGTGGAGCGGATAGAGGCTCGGGAGCACCGGGCCGTCGGGCACCTCGATCACGTCCGCCGCGCCGAGCGCGCGCAGCCAGAGCCACGCGACCGGGAGCGGGACGGCGGCGACCGCGAGCCACGCGATCCAGGGCGCGATCGGGATGCGGCGCCGGCGGGCGCGGAAGAACGCGTCCAGCGCCGCGAGCAGCGCGGGCAGCAGCAGCGAGCCGACGATCAGCCGCGCGCCCCAGTCCGGCAGCACGTTGCGCAGGGTGACGATCCCCTGCGACGCCCCGGCGAAGGCGGGCTCGTCGCGCGGGCCGGCGGCGTCGAGCGCGCCGACCGCGTCCAGCGCGGCCCGCCCGAAGACCTGCAGGCGCTTGTCGAGGACCTGCTCGTCGGCCTTCGGGCCGCGCTCGCCGGATTCCGAGAGCAGCACCGCGGGAAGGCCTTCGCCGCCGATCGGTCCTTGTGCGGACACCGCGATCGGCAGCGCGCGGCGCATCCACTGCCCGAACGCGCGCGGCCCGCCCGCGTCGCTGTGGATCTCACGCCGCACGGAGGCCTGCAGCGTGCGTTCCAGCCCGAGCGGCGTCGGGCCCGACGACTGCGGCCAGCCGACGATCCACGGCTTCGCGAGGCTCGTCCCCGCCATGTCCCCGAGCACGATCACGCCGTCCACCTGGCCCGCGGGCTGCGTCTTGGCCCAGGCCCGCGCGCCTTCGAAGCCGGTGGTGGCGCCCGAGGTGGAGACGAGCACCAGCGTCTTGCGCAGCTCGCGCGACTTCAAGACGCGCGAGAGCTCGAGCAGCGCCGCGGTGCCGGACAGGTTCGCCTGGCCCGCGCCGTCGCGGTTGGCGAGCAGGACGATCCGGCGGTCGGACTGCCCCGGGCGGGTCGCGACGACCGTGGTCAGGTCGCGGCCGCGGCTCGGCGTGACGATGCGCCGGACGGTGAAGGGCGCGTTGCCGCTGGTCTCGTCAGGCGCCTTGAACGTGCGCTCGACCAGGTCGGCCATGCGGTTGTCGTCCGCGGATCCCGGACTGCGGTCGGGAAACGCCTGCGCCAGGCCGCTCAGGGACGTGTCGGCGCCGCTGAACGCGCGGGCGCCCTCGAAGACATCCGCGGCCACGGTGCTGCGTGACGGGTCGGGCCGATCCTCGAGCGCGAACGCAGCGACGAACAGCGCCACGAGCGCTGGGAGGAAAGCGGTCCGGTACACGCGGGCATCCAGCACCTCCGTCGAGGTTAATGCCCACGTCTCCAACTATCCTGTTTTTGCAAAGGTCATGGCAGACCGGGCTCCCCGAATTCTCCTCGTCGACGACGAGCAGCCGATCCAGACCCTCCTGTCGTTCCCGCTCCAACGTGACGGGTACGAAGTGGTTCAGGCGGCAGACGGCGCTGAAGCGCTGGCGCGGTTCGACGAGCAGATCTTCGATCTGGTCGTGTTGGACGTGATGCTGCCGCGGATGGACGGCCTCGAGGTCTGCCGGCGTCTGCGCGCCAAGGGCGAGACCGTCCCGATCATCATGCTCACCGCCAAGTCCGAGGAGATCGACAAGGTCCTCGGCCTCGAGCTCGGCGCCGACGACTACATCACCAAGCCGTTCTCGATGCGCGAGTTCCGCTCGCGGGTGAAGGCCGCGCTGCGGCGGTCGGGGATGGCGCGCACGGACACCGACGACGAGCGCCCGATCGACGTCCGCGGCCTGCGGATCGATCCGGGCAAGCGCACGGTCGCCCGTGACGGCGAGGTCGTCGCGACGACCTACGTCGAGTTCGAGATCCTCGCCGCGCTGGCGCGCTCCCCCGGGCGGGTGTTCACGCGGGACATGCTGCTGGCGCGGGTGTGGGGGGACTCGGCGTATCGCGACCCGCGCACCATCGACGTCCACATTCGCCACCTGCGGGAGAAGATCGAGGTGGATCCGAAGGAGCCCGAGTACCTGTTCACGGTGCGCGGCGTCGGATACCGCTTCCGCGACGAGGAGGGGTAGTTGCCTGGGCTGCGGTCCTTGCGCAACCGCCTCGCCGTCATCTTCGCGCTGATCATCATCGGCGCGATCGGGACGATCTACCTGTCGGTGACGCCTCGCCTGGAGGCGTCGCTGACCTCGCAGCGGCTCGATCTGGTGCGCGCGAGCGCGATCCAGTACACGCCGGACGTCGCCAAGTACCTGTATCCGCCGCGGGCGTTCTACGACGGCCCACCCCCGGTGCGCGACGGCAAGCGCGACGACAAGCGCATCCTCGTCGACCGCAACACGGCGGTCCGGCGCTTGGCCGAGCGGATCGGCACCGAGATCATCACGATGTCCGTCCGGCCCGGCGGCGCGTACCTGCTGACGGACTCCACGCCGGACGGCGGCGCCACCAGCCGCGACGTGCAGGAGGTGACCCGCGAGGCGGCGCGTACGAATCGGCTCGCCTCCGCCGTCGTGACGACGGACAACGGGCGGATGACGCTCGCCGCGATGCCGATCAAAGACAAGAACGTCAAGGGCGGCCGCTACGTCGCCGTCTTCGCCGACTCCTTGTCGGACGTGCAGGACAACGTCGCGCTGATCCGCCGCCAGGTGCTGATCTCGGGCGGGATCGCGCTCGTCATCGCGATCCTCGCGGGCTACCTGGTCGCGCGGGCGCTGGCGGCACGCGTGAAGCGGCTCGAGCGGGCGGCGCGCAAGGTCGCCTCGGGGGACTTCTCGAACCCGATCCGCGCCGACTCCGACGACGAGCTCGGCCAGCTGGCGCGGGCCTTCGACGACATGCAGGCGCAGTTGGCCCGGCTCGACCGGGCGCGCAAGCAGTTCATCGCCAACGCGTCGCACGAGCTGCGCACCCCCATTTTCAGCTTGGGCGGCTTCCTCGAGCTGCTCGCCGACGAGGACCTCGACGAGGACACCCGGCGCGCGTTCCTGGCGCAGATCCGCGGGCAGGTCGACCGGATGCGCAACCTGGCGGTCGAGCTGCTGGATCTCTCCCGGCTCGAGGCCGGCGCTTTGGAGCTGCGCCCCGAGCCGACGGACGTGGGCCAGCTCGCGCGCGAGGTCGCGGCCGAGTTCACGCCCGCGGCCGCGCAGCACGACTCCAACGTCACGTTGAGCCTGCGGGCGGAGCCGATCGAGCTCGACTGCGACCCCGAGCGCGTCGCCCAGGTGCTCCGGATCCTGCTCGACAACGCGCTGCGCCACACCCCGCCCGGGACCGGGGTTCAAGTTTCAGCCGCCCGCTCCAACGGGCACGTTCGGCTCGAGGTCACCGACGCCGGACTAGGGATCAAGCGCCAGAACATGCCCCACATCTTCGAGCCGTTCTTCACCTCCAACGAGCAGGCCGCGGGCGGCGCCGGGCTCGGCTTGGCCATCGCCCGCGAGCTGGCGGAGCGCATGCACGGTCGCCTCACCGTCCGCTCCGGCCCGGGCCGCACGACCTTCTCGCTGGTCCTGCCGTCATGAGACGGCTCGCGCTCGCCTGCGCGGTCGTCCTGCTTGCCGGCTGCGGCGACAAGGCCAAGCCCTCCGCGACGCCGGCGCCGTCCTCGCGCGACGAGGTCGTCGCGTCGATCGGCGCCGAGGGCGGATTCGACGCGCAGAAGATCTACACGGACGAGGCGCCGGGCGTGGTCACGGTGCTCTCGCAGTTCGGCTCGGAGGGCGGCGAGGGCTCAGGGTTCGTGCTCAATGACGACGGCGAGATCGTCACCAACGCGCATGTCGTGACGACCGGCGAGGGGTCGGCGCTCAAGCGCGCGTCCGCGGTGTACGTCGAGTTCGCGGACGGCAATCGGGTCGGCGCGAAGGTGCTCGGGACCGATCCCAACGCGGACGTCGCGCTGCTACGGGTCGACACGAAGGGCCTGACGCTGCGGCCGCTGCCGCTCGGCGACAGCGAGAAGGTCTCCGTGGGCGAGCCGGTGGCGGCGATCGGGTCTCCATTCGGACAGGCGCAGTCGATGTCGGTGGGGATCGTCTCGGCCGTCGATCGCTCGGTCGCGTCGTTGACGGACTTCGCGATCTCGGGCGCGATCCAGACCGACGCCGCGATCAACCCGGGGAACTCGGGCGGGCCGCTGGTCGGCTCCGACGGGCGGGTGATCGGGATCAACCAGCAGATCCAGTCGCGTTCGGGCGGGGGCGAGGGCGTCGGGTTCGCGGTGCCGATCGACGTCGTCAAGCGCTCCGTCGGGCAGCTGCGCGACGAGGGCCGGGCGCGCTACGCGTATCTCGGCGTCTCCTCGGTCCCGCTGTATCCGCAGCTCGTCGAGCACTTCGGGCTCAAGGCGGCCAAGGGCGTGTGGGTGCAGCAGGTCGTGGCGGGCGGGCCGGCGGCCAAGGCGGGGGTGCGCGGCGGCAACGGGCAGGAGGTCTTCCAGGGCCAGCCGTTCGCCCGCGGCGGCGACGTCATCACCAAGGTCGGCGACCTCGCCGTGACCAACTCCGACGACCTCGCGACGGCGATCGCGAAGTTCAAGCCAGGCGACAAGGCGTCGGTCGAGATCCACCGCGGCGGCGAGACGAAGACCGTCCAGGTCGAGCTCGGCGAGCGCCCGGACGCCGCGCGGTAATTGCCGCGCATGGAACGGCCTCCGTCCGGATAAGGTCAGAGTCCATGACCGAGCAACCGCCCCTGGTCCTGGTCTCCAACCGAGGCCCGGTGACCTACCAGGACGACGGGTCGGTCAAGCGCGGCACCGGCGGGCTCGTGACCGCTCTTACCGGCCTGGCGTCCCACCGCGACGCGATCTGGATCGCGTCCGCGATGACCGAGAGCGACGTCGAGGTCGCCCGCGAGCACGGCGGCAAGCCGTTCGCGGTCGAAGCCCCCGAGGGCGGCTCCTTCCGCGTGCGCTTCGTCGAGTCCGACGACGAGGCCTACGACCGCTTCTACAACATCATCGCCAACCCGATGCTGTGGTTCATCCAGCACTACCTCTGGGACCTCAGCAACGCGCCGGACATCCGCCGGCACGAGGTGGTCGCCTTCCAGGAGGGCTACCAGCGCGTCAACCGCGACCTCGCCGAGGCGGTCGTCGATGAGATCGAAGGCCAGGACGAGCCCGTCGTCATGGTCCACGACTACCACCTCTACACGCTGCCCGCGATGGTCCGCGAGGCGCGCCCGGACGTCTTCCTGCACCACTTCGTCCACATCCCGTGGACGCAGCCGGACGCCTGGCGGGTGCTGCCGACGAAGATCCGCGAGGAGATCTACCACGGCCTGCTGGCCAACGACATCATCGGCTTCCACACGCAGTCCTACCAGCGCAACTTCCTGCAGTGCTGCCGGGATCTGCTGGACCTCGAGGTGTCGTTCTCAGACGGCGTCGTCGTGGTCGACGGGCGCGAGGTGTGGGTCCGGGCCTACCCGCTGCCGATCGACTACGAGGCCACCCGGGCCGTCGCCCGCCGGCCGCGGGTGCGGGAGTTCGAGGAGCGCGTGCTGGCCCGGCGGCGCGAGTACTCGATCCTGCGCGTCGACCGCGCTGATCTGAGCAAGAACGTCCTGCGCGGTTTCACGGCGTTCGACATCTTCTTGGAGCAGCACCCGGAGTTCTCGGAGCGGATCACCTTCACCGCCCAGCTGATGCCGTCGCGGACGGACGTCCCCGAGTACGCCGAGTACCTGGAGAAGATCGAGGCGCTGGTCGCCGTGGTCAACCACCGCCACGGCACGCCGGACTGGATGCCGATCGACCTCAAGTTGCGCGACGACCTCGACGAGGCCGTCGCCTCGTACAAGCACTACGACGTGATGATGGTCAACGCGATGTTCGACGGCATGAACCTCGTGGCCAAGGAAGGACCGCTGGTCAACGAGCGCCACGGCGTGTCGATCCTCTCCGAGAACACCGGCGCCCACGAGGAGCTCGGCGAGTTCGCGCTGTCCGTGAACCCCTTCGACGTCCAAGAGCTCGCCGACGCCATCCACTCCGCGCTGGTGATGAGCCCCGAGGCCCGCGAGCGTCGCGCCCGCGGCCTGAAGGAGATCGTCACCTCCCGCGACCCGGGCGACTGGATCGACGAGCAGATCGCCGACATCCGCGCCAAGGCCGGCACGGCCTCCCCCACGCACACCTAGCGCGCCCCTTCGAAGCCGAACTCCCCCCCGCCGGCGGGCGACGGCCGCGCGGGCACACGCGGCGACGGCGCGGGCGTACGAGGCGCCTCACCTCCGCGCGAGGTACGCCGCTCCACGGCTGGGCGATCCCGCTGCACGCGCCGCTTGGCCGCAGCGCGTCGCCGCTCGGCCGCCCGCCGCTTGGCCGCAGCGCGTCGCCGCTCGGCCGCCCGCCGCTTGGCCGCAGCGCGTCGCCGCTCGGCCGCCCGCCGCTTCGCCGCGGCCCGCCGTCTCTCGGCCGCCCGCTTCACCGCGGCCCGCCGGTGCTCCGCGGCCCGCGGTCTCTCGGCCGCGCGCCGCTCCGCCGCGCGCCGCCGCTCCGCGCTCCTCTCCCGCGCGCGTGGCTGCTCCGCGGCCCGCCGTCTCTCGGCCGCGCGCCGCCCTGCCTCGCGCTCGGCGCGCGGGTCGGCCCCGCTCCGGGCGCCCCCGTCCGCGCCGCGCGTGCTCGCGCGACCCTCTCCGCCCGCGACCAGCGGGCGGGGCTCGTCGGGTGGCAGCTCGGGGGAGGAAGGGGAGACGATCGCCGTCGCCACGACGGCCAGGACGGCGAGGGTGAGGGCCACGTTGGACCACCGGATGCGTCGGAGGACGTCGCGGCGCATGCTTCTGGTAGGCCGTGGGGCGGGTCGGTTCGCCCCACGTTGCTACCGTGAGGGCCGCAATGGCGAGCGGACAGCACATCTACGACCTCACGCTGCTCCTCGACCCGGCCGTGGAGGCCGAGCGTCGTGAGCAGATCGTGGCGGACATCGCGGACCTTATCGATCGCACCGGCGAATTCATCGGACGGCACGACTGGGGTTCCCGTCAGACCGCCTATGAGGTGCGCAAGAAGGCCGAAGCGGACTACCACCTCATCCAGTTCCGGGGTGCGAACGAGCTGCTCGAGCAGCTCGACCACAACCTGAAGATCACGGACGGCGTCCTGCGCCACCGGATCATCAAGCTCCGGCCCGGCACGCCCGAGCCGCCGGACCTGCGCCCGTCGGCCACGCCGACGCAGGCTCCGCCCGAGCCGGCCCCCGCAGAGCTTTAGCCAACGCGCCCTCCGGGGCGCGTTTTCGTTGGGGGTGCGTGACGAAACTTGCCTGTCGGGACGGTTTCGTAACGCACGTCCACACGCAAACGAAAGGGCCGCTCTCCCGAGCGGCCCCTGACCTGCGACGCGGTGTGCGCGAGCGGCTAGAACGGGATGTCGTCGTCCGCCGGCGGCGCCGGGCGGCCGCCACCCACGGGCTGCGGCGCGAAGTCCGACGTGTCAGCCGGGACGTCGGAGTGCGGAGCGAAGCCGTTGTTGTACTGCTGGCCGCCGCCGCCGTTGCCGCCGTTGTCGTCGCGGCCGCCGAGGAACTGGACGGACTCGGCGATGATCTCGATCGCCTCGCGCTTGTTGCCGCTCTGGTCCTGCCACTCGCGCCAGTCGAGACGGCCGTCGATGCAGACCGGGCGGCCCTTGGCGAGGAAGCGGGCGCAGTTCTCGCCCTGGGCGCCCCAGACGGTGACGCTGAAGTAGTTGGGCTTGTCGACCCACTCGCCCGACTGATCGCGGCGACGTGAGTTGGACGCGATGCGAAGACTGCAGACCGACGTGCCGGACTGCAGCGACCGAAGCTCCGGGTCGCGCGTGAGGTTCCCTGTGAGAACCACGCGATTGATGTTGCTTGCCGCCATGCCGGCTGGCTCCTTTCCAGACTCTCTAAGACCTGCGGTCGAGTCTACGGGCGCCTTCGGAGAGATCCGGCCAACCACGCCGGTTTCTCCGCAGAAAAGTCACACTCTTGTTGCGAACCAAGACTGTCTAGCGCGAAAGGCGGACGGAACGAAGGAGTCCGCTACCCTCTCTGGCTGCGCCGAACCCGGCGCAATGGCCTCGTGCGCGCGGGGCGCGCATCCGAAGAGTCAGCAGCTAGAGAGGTTTTTCAACAGTGGCGAAGCAGCGCAGCCGGCCGACGCGCCGGCGTGATCGCAAGACCGGAGGGGGCGGCGGACGCCGGAAGTCCTGCCAGTACTGCCGCGACAAGGTGGAGTTCGTCGACTACAAGGACATCACCGCCCTGCGGAAGTTCATCTCCGACCGCGGCAAGATCCGGTCGCGCCGCATCACTGGCGCGTGCCGCCGGCATCAGAACCAGATCGCGACGGCGGTCAAGCGTGCGCGCGAGCTCGCGCTGCTTCCGTACGTCGGCGAGGGTTCGGGCAACGACGAGCGCGAGGGCGGCCGCGGCGGCCGCGGTGGACGCGACCGTTAGTCATGCCTGAGGCGATCCTCCTGCAGGACCACGAGCTGCTCGGCGCCCGCGGGACGGTCGTCGACGTCTCGAAGGGCTACCTGCGCAACTACCTGATCCCGCGCAAGCTGGCCGCCCCGGCGACCAAGGGCGCCATCGCCGCCGCCGCCAAGCGTGCCGAGGCGCAGGAGCGCGCCCTCGCCCAGGCGACGGCCGCCGCGCGCGAGGCCGCTGAGGCCCTGAACCGCACCGTGCTGACGATCCCGCACCAGGCGGGCGACGACGGCCGCCTCTTCGGCTCGGTCACGTCGCAGGACATCGTCGACGCGATCCAGGAGGCCCGCGGCATCACGATCGACCGCCGCAAGGTCAACCTCGAGGAGCCGATCCGCACTGTCGGGACGCGCATGATCGAGGTCGAGGTCGAGGACGGCGTCGTCGCGACCGTCAAGACCATGGTCGTCGAGCAGAAGTAGCGCCGCGCGCAGAACGAGCTTCACCCCAGGGCGCCCCACGGGCGCCCTGGCTCGTTTAACGGACGGGACGTATCACCGGGGTCCGTCCTCGCTCGTATGAGCATGGGCTTCCGTATCCGTCCGCATCGAAATCCCCGGGTAAATGGCAGGGTGAGACGCCGTGGCCCAACCGCCGCGCGGACGGGACGCTGATCCCATGACCGAGACCCAGCTCGTCCGTGCCGCCGCCGCCCGCGACCCGCAGGCGGTCGCGACCCTCTACAGGACCCACTTCGGCACGCTGCAGCGCCGTGCCCTCGCGATCACCGGCTGTCCCGAGGACGCCGCCGACGCGGCGCAGGACGCCCTCCTGGCCACGTTCGCCCGCCTCCCGCAGCTCGACCCCGACACGGTCTGCTTCGGCGCCTACGCGACGACGGTCGCCCGCCACGAGGCCCTGAAGCGCCGCCGGGTGATCGCCACGCCCGCCGAGCGCGTCCTTGTCGATGACCCACACACCCACCTCGAGCGCGCCGAGCTGCGCCAACGCGTCCGCACCGCGATCAAGCGCCTGCCGGAACGCCAGCGAACCGTGATCTTCCGCAACGACTTCGAGCAGGCGGACCGCAAGGACATCGCCGCCGAGCTCGGCCTGACCGAGAACGCCACCGGCCAGCTGCTGTTCCGCGCGCGGCGGAACCTTCAGTCGAGCCTGGCGGCGAGCTGAGCCCGCGACGAGATGTCGAGCTTGCGGTAGGCGCTGGAGAGATGCATCTCCACCGTCTTCAGGGTCACGAACAGCTCCTGCGCGATCTCGCGGTTGCTCGCGCCGTCGGCCGCCAGCCGGGCCACGCGCGCCTCGGCCGCGGTCAGCAGGTGCGCGCCATGGCCGCCGCGCTTGCGCGGCCGCGCGCCGGCGGCGGCGAGCTCGTCCAGCGCCTCGTCGACCAGCCCGCGCGCTCCCGCGGCTGACGCGAGCTCCATCGCCTCCCGCAGCGGCTCCCGCGCGGCGGCCGGCGCCCCGCCGACCCGCTCCGCACGGCCGAGCGCAAGCAGCGCCCGCGCGCGCACGACCGGATGCGACACGCTCGCCGCCTCGTCCAGCCCTTCGACGGTCCGCAGCAGGAACGCACGCGTGATCAGCGCGTCGCCGGTCGCCGCCGGCGCCCCGAACGCCCGGGCCATGCGCAGCTGCTCCTCCGCCAGCGCGACGTCGGAGCCCGCCAGCGCCGCGGTCCTGCGCCACGGGAGGAAGACGGCGTTGTCGGTGAGCGTCGCGGCCGCCCGTTCGCCGGCTGCGCGCGCCGCGGCGAGCGTCTCCTCCGCCCGGCGCTGCGCGAGCAGGACACGCGCCCGCGCCAACTGGGCGAGCTCGTCGACCGCGATCTGCGGGACCGGGTCGATCGACGCGGCCGCCGCTGCCGCCTCCTCCAGGCGCCCCTGCTCGAGCAGGATCTCGACGAGGAACTGCATCGACGCCGCGTTGCCGAATCGCCACGACGGGTGCTTGGAGAGCTCCAGCGACTGCAGCGCGTCCGCCTCCGCCGCCTGCAGCGCGCCGCTGCGCAGGTGCAGGCCCGCGCGCAGCACGAGCGCCAGCGCGTAGGTGACCAAGGCGCCCGTGCGCCGACCCAGCTCGACGGCGCGGTCGAGCTCCGTCCGCGCCTCGTTGAAGCGCTCCAGCAGGAGCAGCGCCCAGATCCCGTAGCCCCACGCGCCGGTGGTCGCGAGGTCCAGCGGCGCGCCGCAGAACCGCAGGGCGAGCTCGGGCGCGGGGACGTTGCGGATCGCGAGCTCGTAGGCAACCGTGCCCGCGAGCAGCGGGTGGGTCGGCTCGACCGAGGCCATCTGATCCCGGAACGCCCGCGCCGCCGGCGAGTCGGTAAAGAGCGCGGCGGCGTGCAGCGCGGCCTGCTGTTCGGGGGTCGGCTCCCCGCCGAGGCTCGAAAGGACCTCGAAGGACCGGGCCGTCTCGCCCGCCATCCCGAGCGCGCCCGCGTACTGGAGCGTGATCGGGCCCGACGGGGCGACCGCGAGCGCGCGCTCGTAGTGGCGCAGCGCGCCGGGCAGGCCCGCGTGCGAGGCGGCGTCGCCGAGGCGCGCCAGCCGGCGGGCGAGCTGGGCGTCGTCGGCCGCGGGCTCGTCGATCGCGCGCGCCAGCAGGGACGCCGCGCTGTCCGGCGCTCCCAGCTCGAGCGAGCGCTCGGCGGCCTCCTCCAGCTCGCGGGCCGCCCAGGCGTGCCCGGTCGGCCCGGCGTGGAGGAGGTGTGCGGCGACCTGCTCGCCGGTCGCGCCCCGTTCGTGCAGCGCCGTGGCGGCGCGCAGGTGGGTCGCGGCGCGCTCGACGGGGGAGAGCAGGCGGTAGACGGAGGTGCGGACGAGCGGGTGGACGAACCGCAGCCGCCCGTGGTCCTCCTCCAGCACGTTGGCTCGCAGCAGCGCGTCGACGGCGGCCGCCGGGTCCTCCACGCCCGCGAAGGCGACCGCCTCGGCGACGCTCACCCCATCGCCCAGCACCGAGACCGCCTGCGCGAGCCGCAGCGCGCCCGGCGGAGCTCCGCTCAGGGAGCGACGGACCCGCTGGCCGATCGGCCGGACCCCCAGGGCCTGCAGCTGCGCCGGCGTCGTGACGTTCCCGCGCGCCTCGGCCACGAGCGCGCGGAGCATCAGCGGGTTGCCGGCCGTGAGCGCATGGCACACGGGAGCGAGGCCCTCCGCGGCCTCGGGCCACGCCTGCGCGAGGTAGGCGGTCGTGGCCGCGGGGGACAGGCGGTCGACGTCGAGCAGCGGCACGTCCTCGAACATGTCCGCGAGCGCCTGGCGGTGCTCGACCTCGACCGCGGGACGCGTGGCGAGCACCTGCGCGACCGGCAGACCGTCGAGGCGGTGGCCGAGGAAGCGCAGGAAGCGCAGCGAGGGCTCGTCTGCGCGGTGGGCGTCGTCGACCGCGAGCAGGAGCGGGCCGAGCTGCTCGGACAGGTTCACGACGAGCCAGTAGAGGCCCTGCTGGCGGGCGAAGGACGCGTCATCACCCGCACCATCGCCCCGCGGGGAGAACACCTCGCGGGCCAGCTCGGCAGGCCCGTCCCAGACGCTGTCCGACGCCGTCCGCAGCACCGGCTCGAGCAACTGCCGGACCACGCCGAACGGGAACTCCTGCTCGAGCTCGTCCCCCCGCGCGCGCAGCACGCTGAGCCCGTTCACGGACCGGAGCAACTCCCGCAGGAGCAGGGATTTCCCGACCCCCGCCTCGCCCACCACGAGCACCGTGGTGCCCTCCCCGTCACGGACCTGCTCGAGGATGCGGCCGAGCTCGTCGAGCTGACGGTCGCGCTCGAGCAGCAACCCCGCCGGGCTGGGTGCGACGACGGGGTCGATCGTGGCCACGCACCGAACCCTATTTCACGGCAAACCCCGCAGGGAGCGGGCAGAACGTGTGTTCGATCCGACCGGCGACTTAGACTCGACTGCCCGATGAGCGCACCTCCCATCACCAACGGTCATGGCGATGGGTTCGCCGGCGGCCCGCTGGCGCCCCCGCAGAACCTCGAGGCCGAGCAGTCCGTGCTCGGCGCGGTGCTGTTGTCGGACACCGCGCTCCCGGCGCTGATCATCGAGGCGAACCTCGCGCCGCAGGACTTCTACCGCGACTCGCACGCCCGCATCTACGAGGCGATGCTCGACCTCAATACGCGCGGCGAGCCGGTCGAGGCACTGACCGTCATCGAGCACCTCAAGCAGGCCGGGGAGCTGGAGAGCGTCGGCGGCGCCGTGGCGGTCGAGCTGCTGGCCGGCTCCGTCCCCGCGGTCGGCAACCTGCGCAACTACGCCAAGATCGTCAAAGAGAACGCGATGCTGCGGCGGCTGCTGCACGCGTCTTACGACATCCAGGCGCAGGTGCTCAACCACGAGGCGCCGCCGCGCGACCTGGTCGACATGGCCGAGCGCGCGATCCTCGAGGTCGCCCACCAGGACTCGCGCAAGGACTTCCGCTCGGCCGACCAGCTGCTCAACGAGGAGCTGGACAAGCTCCAGAAGCTCTCGCTCGAGGGCAACCCGATGACCGGCACGCCCTCGGGGTTCGAGGACCTCGACCTGATCACGGGCGGCTTCCAGCCGGGCAACCTGATCATCCTCGCCGCGCGTCCGTCGATGGGCAAGTCGGCCTTGATGGTCAACTTCGCCGAGAACGCGGCCCTGGCGTCCAACAAGGCCGTCGCGCTGTTCTCGCTCGAGATGTCCGAGGGGGAGCTCGCGCAGCGCTTCATCGCCTCGCAGGCGTCGATCAAGGGCGACGACCTGCGCAAGGGCCGCGTGCCGCAGTCGCGCTGGGGCAAGATCCTCGCCGCCTCGGGCCGTCTGGCCGAGTCCAAGCTCTTCGTCGACGACTCGTCGGATCTGAGCGTCCTCGACGTGCGCGCGAAGTGCCGGCGGCTGTCGCAGCAGAACCCGGACGGGCTCGGCCTCGTGCTGATCGACTACCTGCAGCTGATGCGCGCGGGCGGCACGGTCGAGAACCGCGTCGAGCAGATCGGCATCATCTCGCGCGGCCTGAAGTCGCTCGCGCGCGAGCTCGAGGTGCCCGTGATCGCGCTGTCGCAGCTCAACCGCGGCGTCGAGCAGCGCACGGACAAGCGGCCGGTGCTGTCGGACCTGCGTGAGTCGGGCGCGATCGAGCAGGACGCCGACCTCGTGATGTTCGTCTACCGCGACGACTACTACGACAAGGAGTCCGAGCGCGAGGGGCTGGCGGACGTGATCATCGCCAAGCACCGCAACGGCGGCCTGGGGACGGTCGAGCTGACGTTCCAGAAGGAGTTCCCGCGGTTCATGACGTACGTCGCGGACGATCGGTACTAGATGGCGGAGTGCCTCGACGGCCGGTGTGACGGCTCCGGGTTCCTCTTCGACGAGGAGAAGCGGCGGGCGTACCCGTGCTCCTGCCGCGATCGCGTGATGGCGCGCAAGCGGGCGGCGGCGGTCGCCGGCCGGATTCCCAAGCGCTATCGCGAGGTGTCGTTCGAGCGGGAGCCGCTGCCGTCGATCGAGCGGGCCAACGCCCCGGTCGTGCGCGAGGTCCGCAGCTACATCCGCCGCATCTCCGAGAATCTCGCGGCGGGCCGCGGGATCTGGTTCAGCGGCGACGTCGGCACCGGCAAGACGACCCTGGCGATGCTGATCTCCAAGGCCGCGATGGAGGCCGACCACACGGTCGCGATCTACTCGCTGCCGCGGCTGCTGTCGATCCTGCGCGAGACCTACGACGACGACGCCCGCCACTCGCTCACCGAGTTCATCGACATGCTCTCGTCCGTCGACCTGCTGCACATCGACGACGTCGGCGCCGAGCAGTCGACCGATTGGGTGCTCGAGCAGCTCTACACGATCTTCAACACCCGCTACGAGGACGGCAAGGCGGTGCTGCTGACGACCAACCTGGTCGGTACCTCGCACGCCTCGGCCGAGTCGCATCCCGCGGCGGATCTGGTGGCCCAGATCGGCGAGCGCACGGTGTCCCGGATCTGGGAGATCTGCGGCGATCCGAACTTCCTCTTCGGCCACGACCGGCGCCTGGAAGCGCAGTACCACCTGCCGGAGCCGGTCGCGCCGCGCAACACGCCCGACCCGTTCGACGACTCGCGCTGGGATGAGCGCGATCGTGGATACGGGCGAGCGCCGTAGACTGGTCATACGACATGGCCGGAATCGTGATCGTGGGCGCCCAGTGGGGCGACGAAGGCAAGGGCAAAGTCGTCGACCTCCTCGCGGAGAAGGCGGACCTCGTAATCCGCTTCCAGGGTGGGAACAACGCCGGGCACACCATCGTGCGCGACGGCGTGCACTGGAAGTTCCACCTGATCCCGTCCGGGATCCTCTACCCGGGCAAGCTCTGCGCGATCGGCAACGGCGTCGTGATCGACCCGAAGGTGCTGACCGACGAGCTGGACTCGTTGCGCTCCAAGCAGGTGGACCTGTCCGGGCTGCGGATCAGCGCCAACGCGCACCTGATCATGCCGTACCACATGTTCCTCGACCACGCGGGCGAGACGAAGCTCGGCAAGCTCCAGATCGGCACCACGCGGCGCGGCATCGGCCCGTGCTACGCCGACAAGGCCGCACGCCTGGGCATCCGCGTCCAGGACCTGCTCGACGAGAAGATCCTCAAGAAGAAGATCGTCGCCGCGATGGAGCCCAAGCGGCTCTCGCTGCGTCCCTACGCGAAGGCGGCCGAGCTCGACCTGCAGTCGATGACCGAGGACTACCTGACCTACGGCCACCGGATCGCGCAGTACGTCGCCGACACCGCGAAGCTCACGTGGGACGTCCTGGATGCCAACGGCCGCGTCATCTTCGAGGGCGCGCAGGGCACGCTCCTGGACATCGACCACGGCACGTATCCGTTCGTGACGTCCTCGAACCCCGTGAGCGCCTCGGCCTGCACGGGCACCGGCGTCGGCCCGAAGGACATCGACGAGGTCTGGGGCATCGCCAAGGCCTACGCGACCCGCGTCGGCTCCGGCCCGTTCCCGACCGAGCTCGACGATGACCTCGGCACCACGCTGCGCGAGGCCGGCGGCGAGTACGGCACCACCACGGGCCGCGCGCGCCGGGTCGGCTGGATCGACCTCGTGGCGCTCCGCTACGCCGCCCGCATCAACTCGCTGACGCACCTCGCGATCACCAAGCTCGACGTACTCACCGGCCTCGGCGACCTCAACGTCTGCACCCGCTACCGCGGCGCGGAGGAAGCCACGTTCACGACCTATCCGTACCACCAGACCGTGATGCACCAGGCGGTCGGCGAGTACGAGCGCCTGCCCGGCTGGGACGAGGACATCACGGGCTGCCGTGACGAGTCCGAGCTGCCGCAGAACGCCCGCGACTACCTGGCCTACATCTCCGACGTCATCGGCGTGCCGATCGCGCTGATCGGCGTCGGTCCCGGCCGCGACCAGATCATCTGGACCGAGGCCGGGCGCAACAGCATGGCGGCGGCCGAGCCCGCCGCCGCTTAGTCGAGGATGGTCCGGGAGTCCACGACGAAGTCGTGGAGCGCCCGGTTCTCCTCGTCCCACAGCGGCCACAGGTAGTCGATCAGGGCCGCGAGGCCGAACGTGAACGAGTTGGCGATCACGCCGAACAGCAGCCACTTCACGAGGACCTCGCGCAGGCAAGCCCAGCCGAAGGTCACCGGACCGCCCTTCGCGCGCACGACGCGGATGCCGCACGCCATGCGGCCGAGCGTCTTGCCGTTGGTCTTGACCATCATCAGCGGCGCGTAGAGCAGCGCGGCGACCAGGACGCAGATGCCCCAGCCGAGGATGCCGAGCACGGCGGCGATGTAGCCCGTGGTGTCGCCGACCAGGAATCCCGCGCCCGCGAAGGCGGCGAAGACGCCGAAGAAGATCCCGGCGATGAGCGAGACGACGATGCCGTCGATGATGAGCGCGCCGGCGCGCCGCCACCAGCCCGAGAGCTGCCAGTGGCCGGCGACAGGCGCCTCGAAGGGCGCGGTCGCCACCCCGCTCGCGCCCGGCGGCGGCGGGGACGTGTACCCGGCCAGCGGGTCGCCGGAGGTGATGTGTGGGTCGCTCATGAGGACAACGCTACCTGCGCGTCGCGTCCAAGTTCTCCTGGAGCTGTGAGAGCACCCGCACGACCCGCAGGCCCGCCTCTCCGTCCGAACGCGGCTGCGTTCCCGTACGGATGCACTCGACGAAGTGCTCGCACTCGATCCGCAGCGGCTCGCGGTTGGAGATCCGCGGGCTGTGGATGTCTCCCGAGCGGGTGATGTACTCGCCGTAGGAGTGCGTGTCCTCGTCGAAGCCCTTGTCGTAGATGGTGACCTTGCGCTCGAGCTCCATGTCGTCGAACGTGGCCATCCGCTTCGCGCCCACGATCGTGAAGCTGCGGGTCTTGTGCGGGTCCAGCCAGGACATGTGCAGGTGCGCGGCGACGCCGGACGGGAACCGCAAGAACGAGAACACGACGTCCTCGACGCCCGGCCGCGTGTAGGCCTCCCCGCGCGCCTCGACGAAGTCCGGGTCCTGGCCGGCCAGATGCAGGACCACCGAGATGTCGTGCGCGCCCAGCGACCAGAGCGCGTTCTCGTCGCTGCGCAGCTTCCCGAGGTTGAGGCGGTGGCTGTAGATGTAGTGGATGTCGCCGAGCTCGCCGGAGTCCGAGATCGCCTTCAGCTTCTCGACCCCGGGGTGGTAGACGAGCAGGTGGCCGACCATCAGGATCCGGCCGCTGCGCTGCGCCGCCGCGACCGCCCGCTCGGCGTCCTGGACCGTGTAGGCCAGCGGCTTCTCCACCAGGCAGTGCTTGCCGGCATCGAGGACCTTCTCCGCCAGCGGGCCGTGGGTGGGAACCGGGGTGGCGAGCACGACGGCATCGAGCATGTCGTCGTCGAGGAGGTCGTCCAGGTCGGCCGTGAAGCGGGCGGTCTGGAACGACGGCGCCCAGCGGGCGCGGGCCTCGTCGGACGCGTCACAGCACCACGCGAGCTCGACGCCCGGGATCGCCGCGAAGTTGCGCGCGAGGTTGGGACCCCAGTAGCCGAGGCCGACGACGCCGACCCGGGTCACGTTAATTCACCCCACATGCACGGGTAATACGTAGCGCATGGGTCGCATCCGAGGGATTGTCCGGCACGTCGTCTGGTACGTGGACTACGCGTGCGGCGGCGAGCCGCGTCGGCGACGCTAGACGGCAGCACCCAGCTCCCGCTCGATCGCCTGATCCATGATCTCGCGCGTGCGGAGCGTGACCGCGCCCGGCGCCGCCGGGAGCTCGAGCTCGTCGATCGAGGCGATCGGCATGACCGTGCGCGTCGTGGACGCGATGAACGCCTCCTCGGCGTGGCGCAGGTCGTCGAGCGTGCACGTCTCCTCGATCACGTCGGTCTCGGCGAGGAGCCGCTGGCGGGTGATCGAGCCCAGAATGCGCTCCGAGAGCGGCGGCGTGTAGAGACGCTGGTTGCGGACCCAGAAGAACGACCACGTCGGGCCCTCGAGCACCCGGCCGTGCGGCGAGACCAGCAACGCCTCGTCGTAGCCGCCCTCCCTCGCGATCCGCGTCGCCAGCATGTTGCCGGCGTACGAGAGGGTCTTGAGGCCGTCCAGGACGCGGTTGGGCGCGTAGGTGATCGTCGCGACGCGCGCGAGCGCCTTGTGGCGCGGGGCGGGCTCGACGATCGAGATCCGGCGGCCGCCGCGGGTCAGCACGAGGCGCAGCAGCGAGTCGGTGGGTCCGTTCGCCTCCAGCAGCGCGGCGATCTCGGGGCGCCACGCGTCGAGGTCGAGCGGCAGCCGCAAGCCCTCGCAGGTGCGGCCGAGCCGCTCCAGGTGATCCTCGAACGCGAACGGGCGGCCCTGGTAGAGGCGCATGACCTCGAAGGCGCCGTCGCCCCTGAGAAGGCCTTCGTCCGAGACAGGGATCCTCGCCTCCTCGGCGGGCCCGATAGCACCGTCGACGCTGGCGAGCATGCCCATGAGGTTACTTGCAGGCCGTGTAGCGCCGTTTCTCGGTCAGTCCTTTGCCCTTCGTGAGCGTGATCGTGACGGTGAGCGTGAACGTGCCCTTGGGCAGCTTGCGCAGGTAGAGCGGCTTCTTGAGCTGCTTGCCCTTGACCGTCGCGACCTTCTTGGCGTTGACCTTCACCGTGACCGTCTTGACCGTGTAGCCCTTCGGGGGCTTCTTGAACTTGATCGTGAGCTTGCGGCCGCGGATGCACTTGGAGGCCGCGGGGAGGGTGGTGAAGTCGGCGATCGCGCTGGGGGGTGCTTGGGTGGGCGTCGGCGTGGGCGTGGAGGTCGGGGTGGCAGTCGGGGTCGGGGTCGCCGGGAGCGGGTCGGGCGTTGCGCTCGGAGTGGCCGTCGCCGTCGCAGTGGGTGTCGCCGTGGGCGTCGCGGCGCACGTGGTCGACGGCTTCGTCGAGATGACTTCCGTGCGCTCGTTGCTGCCGCCATGCACGCCCCACGCGAGATAGAAGTCGTTCCCCCCGCCGCCGGCCTCCGGGTCGCGGAACTGATCGCTGCTCGTGCCCGGCGGCGAGACGCGCGCGATCGCGGGCCACGCAGCCGAGAGCGACGACGCGATCACGGCGTGCGTCTCCGGGTCGTTCCCCGCCGTTCCCGCCACGAGGATCTCGCCGACGCCGTTGACCGCCACCGTCGGCCCGTACACCGCGAACGGCTTCGGCGTGTCCCAACTCGTCCCGTTGAACCGCGACACCACGGTCTCGATGACGAACGACTGCGTCCGCCGCTCCCACGCCGCCACGAGGCCGCCCGGATGGCGGACGAGCGCCTTTGTGTTCCGGAGCCGCCACTGCTGCGCGTTCGGCTCGTCGTCGCCGAGTTGCTGGTTCGTCGCGCCCCAGGCGCCGTTGCTGCCCGTGTTCACGCGCAGCGCGTCGGTGACGTTCTCGTTGAACGAGGCCATCGCCACCGTCCGCCCGCCACCGTCGAACTCCACCATCAGGTCCTTGATCGTGTTCTGGAACGTGTTCTCGATGACCTTGACCTCCCCGCCCCAACTCCCGCCCGCGGAGTGGTACTTCGAGTACACGTAGCCGGGCGTCGTCTGCTGATACAGCAGCACCGCGTCCCCCGTGGCGCTCATCGCGACGTCGTGGCGCAGCATCGGGTTGGCGACCTTCTCCGGCGCCCCCCACGCGCCGCCGGCGGGCCGGAACGAGGCCCAGATCCCGCCCGGCGTCGGGTCCGCCCACACCGCTACCGCGGCCCCGCCGTCGCTGAGCGCGAACTGGACGTTCGAGATGTCCGAGTCACTCACGATGGTCTGCGGCTGCTCCCACGAGCCGCCTGGCCCGCGGATCGCCGAGTAGTGCGTGTCGGTGTTGCCGTCCTCCACCCGCCACACGGCCATCGCCGTCCCGTTCGCCGCGAACTCGATCCCGGTGCCGAAGAAGTTCGCCGCGGGCGTCCCCAGCAACGTCCGCTGCCACGTCGTGCCGCAGCGCTCGTAGATCGCCAGCTGGTCGTCACCTTTGCTGTTGCGGGCAAACGACGCCCACAGCGCGTTGCCGTTGGCGTCGACCGCCAACTGCGAGGCGTCGTCATTGAACAACCCGGGCGGCCGTGTCGTCGAGTCGGCAACCTCCACCGCCCCCCACGGGTCCGCTGAGACCGCGAGCGCCGCCGGCACCACCCCGAACACGACGATCGCGATTGCGGGGAGCAGGCGGCGTAGTCTCATCTGCGCCCCATCCTCTTCGTGCGTTGTGCAACGAGTCAAGCCCGCGCGGCTAGCCATTCGGGCAGCGGTTGCCCCATGGCCTCGAACGACGAGGTGAGTCGAGCTCGTCACGGATTCCGAGACGCGGCCGACACGCCTGGAGTCGGCGGCCCGCGTCCGGGTGATCGACGACGCTCTTGCGGAACCGGGCCGGCAGGTTGAGCGGCAACGCGCCAGCAACGCCAAGAGGGCTAAAGGTCTTCGTCCGCGCTGCCGATATCTCCGTTAGACCGCCCGCCGAGGCGGTCTTTTGCGTTCTCGGCGACCAGGCGCGCGTGATGGGCCCTGCGCTCCGTCCTGACTGGCCCGATCGTCGTCCTGCGGCGCTGACGTCCGTCCGGCGGCCGCCGCGTCCACGCCGATGGCGATCGCGAGGCCAGGTGAGCCGGGTTCGTCGCGGATTCCCAGACGCAGCCGGCGCACCTCGCGTCGGCGTGCCCGCTTCGACGTCGGACCGGCGCAGCGCGACGAGCTCGCCGCGGCGGAGGCCTGTGAACGCCGCGGCGACGTAGATCACGCCGTCCTGATCAGACTCGGCCTCGCCGACCAAAGCCATGATCTCCTCCGGCGAGAACACCTCGATGGCGGTCGAGCGCCTGTGGCGCGGCTTCTCGACGTCGGCCATGGGGTTAGCCGGGAGCCGAAGGACGCGACGGGCCCGAGCCATCCCGCCGTTCAGGCCTCGATGCGCTTGGTTGTCCCGTCCTCGAGCCGGAGAGACCCGAACGCCGCCGAGAGGTGGACCCGGATCACGGAGCGGAAGTCGCAGAGGGTCGACGGCTTGCGGTCCCTGCATGCGCCTGGCCGAGCACATCGCGTAGCCATCCCTTGGGGGCCGCGCTTGGTGAAGTACCGCGCTCGCCGCCGATCGCGAGGCCAGGTGCGCCGGGTTCGTCGCGGATTCCCAGACGCAGCCGGCGCACCTCGCGTCGCCGCGCCCGCTTAAACGACGAAACCGCGCCGTAGCGCGGTTTCGGAAGTGCCCCCGCCAGGAATCGAACCTGGAACCTTCGGATTAAGAGTCCGCTGCTCTGCCAGTTGAGCTACAAGGGCTGGGCCGCACAGGATAGCGGCGAACGCGTTACCCGCCGACAGTGGGCGTTGCGCTCGGCACGGCCTGCTGGAGTTGCGAGGTCAGCGCCTGGGTCTTGGCCGAGTCGAGCTGGGTCTTGAGGTCCTTCTGCTCGTCCTTGGGGGCGAGTTCGACGGCCTTGGCGGCGGCGAGGTCGCCCTTGCGGGTCTGGTTGGCCTGGTAGGCGAAGATCGCGAGGTTGGAGTAGGTCTGCTGGGTGGGGTCGACCTGGGTGACCAGTTCCTGGGCGGTGACGGCCTTGCCGACGTTGCCGACCGACATGAAGGCGTTGGCCATCTGGCGGGCGAGGCGCTCGTCGGGGGTCGGGGGGTTCAGCGCGACGTACTTGTCGAAGGCGGTGGTGGCGGCGGTGATCTGCCGCTTGCCTTCGGCGGTGTAGTTGCCGGTGGCGGCGTCGAGGTTGTCGCCGACCTGGGCGAGGCGGACGCGGGCGAGCGCGAGGGCGGACCAGGCGGCGGGGTCGCTCGGGGTGGCCTTGGCCTTGGCGTCGGCGGTCTGGACGGCGGTACTCAGGCGCTTGACCGCGGCGTCGTCGCCGCCGCCCTGGGTACCGTTGCCGGTGATGGCGTCGACGATGCCTCCAGACAGGCCGCTGGACCCGATGCTGAACCCGACGAAGCCTACGAACATCAGTAGGGCGAGGCCGAGATAGACAACCTTGACGGTGCGGCGTCGAGCGCCGCTTCTCAGATCGAACAGCATGGGAGTTGCGGACTAGTCCTGATCGCGGGTGACGTGCACTGGCTCCGGGGATAGCGAGGTCTCCTCAAGATCCTCGAAATCCTCGTCGTCGGCGACGGCGCGGCCGGCGCGCCGGTCCAGCAGCCAGGACAACAGGATAGACCCCTCGAACAAAACGTACATAGGGGCCATCATCATCGTCATGGTCACCGGGTCCTGACCGGGCAACAACATGGCCAGGACGGCGATGACCAGGATCGCGTAACGGCGGTTGTGCGCGAGCTGGCTGGTGGAGACGATTCCGACCCGCGTGATGGCCACGATCCCAATGGGGATCTGGAAAAGCAGCCCCATCGCCAGCAGGAGCATGAGCACGAACTTGTAGTACGGCTGCGCCTGCACGAGCACGTCGAACGAGTCGGTGTTGAAGTTCTGGAGGAACTCGATCGCCCGCGGGACGACCGTGTAGTAACCGAACACGACTCCACAGATGAACAGGATCGGGATCCCCAACATGGCGGGGAGCGCGATCTCCTTCTCGCGGGGGGAGAACGCCGGTAGGACGAAGGCGTAGACCTGGAAGAGGACGATCGGCAGCGAGAGGAGGAGGCCTGCGTACGCCGCCACCTTCAACGTCTGCATGAAGGGCTCCGACACGCCGAGCGTGACCGGCTTGCGGGTGCTGACCTCCGGGACGGACGCGGCGAGCTTGTCCCCCTGCGCGGCGAGCTGGTTGAGCGCCGCCTTGACCTGGGGATCTTGCTCGTTGGCCGCCTGAAGACGCTGCACCGCGCTGGAGTCCTTGATCCAGGCGGCGACGTCCTGATCCCAACGCGCACCTGACGCGAGCGGGTCGCTGGTGTCCGACTGCTCCGTCTGCTCGAGCGGCCGGTTGAGGATGTCGAGGACCCGGTCGTTCTGCCAGAAGCACAGGATCGTGGCGGCCACGAAGGCCACCAGGGAGATCACGAGACGGACACGGAGCTCCGTCAGATGCTCGACGAGGCTCAGGCGGTCCTCGTGCGCGACGGATCGCAGCGCAGACGCCATGGGTGCGACGGACGGTTGTGGTCGGTGTCGGGAGTGCTAGCGGGGGGAGCGCTCGCGGACGGTCTCACCGTCGAGCGGCGCCTGCTCGCCATCGGGGCGGCCGAGCGCGGCCTCGACGTCACGACGATCGTCGCCGCGCGAGGCGCGCGCGTCATCGTCGTCGTCCTTGTCCTTGCCCGTGATCGACTCCTTGAACTCGCGCATGCCGGTACCGAGCTGCTTGCCGAGGCCAGGCAGCCGTTTGGGGCCGAAGACAAGGAGGACGATCACCAGGACGATGGCGATCTCCAAGGGTCCGATGTTGGGCATCGTGCTCTTCCCGGAGGTGGTTGGACGGCTACTACCAGTTCCTGGGAACGAGGGTAGCGGTACAGAACAAACGAAATTGGGTCAAGTTCGTCATCCGGAGGCCGATCTAAAGGGCTGTCATGAGCCAGCCCACCAACTCCAACGGTCAGTACGTCCGCCGCGTGACCCTCCCCTCGGGCCGCTCGATCGAGGTTGTCTACTTCGAGCCGCTCGCCGCTGAGGCGGCCGGCGCCGCCGCCGCCGCGGCCTCGAACCCGGTCGAAGAGCTCCACATCTGCCCCGAGTGCGACCGCGACCTCGTGTACCCGGTCGACTGGGAAGAGGCTTCCGTGACGCACTGGGAGGTCGAGCTGCGCTGCCCGAACTGCGAGTGGAGCGAGGTCGGCACGTTCGACCAGGCCACCGTGGACCGGTTCGACGAGCACCTGGACCTGGGCACCGAGGCGCTGGTCAAGGACCTGCGTCGCCTCGTGCAGGCGAACATGGAGGCCGAAGCCGAGCGCTTCGCCGCCGCCCTGGACGCCAACGCGATCCTGCCCGAAGACTTTTAGGAGTAGCGGTCGACCACGGAGTCGGCCACCAGCTCCAATGCCGCCTGCTGTGAGGGCTCCGGCAGGCACGGGAGGTCGGCCTTCGCGTCGGCGACCATCGCCAGCGCCACCTCGCGCGCGGCCTGCAGAGCGCCGGTCGCGGCGATCGCGTCGCACACCCCCTCGGCCTGCTCGGGTGTCCGCACCGCGCGCAGGTCGAGCGAGGCGATCTCCGGGTCGCGCTCGCGCGCGATGATCAGCGGCAGCGTCACCGTGCCGTCGAGCAGATCGGTGCCGCGGTGCTTGCCGGTCCGCTCGGCGGGTCCGGAGACGTCCAACACGTCGTCGAGCAGCTGGAACGCGAGCCCGATGCGCTCGCCGAACTCGCCCAGCAGCGCGACGTTCCCGCCACCCGCCAGTGCGCCGAGCTCGCACGCGGCGCGGAACAGCCGCGCGGTCTTGAGATCGCAGCGCCGCAGGTAGCGCGCGCGGGTGGTGTGGAGGTTCCACGCGTCCTCGCGCTGCAGCAGCTCGCCCTGCACGAGCGCCGACGAGGCGTCCGACAGGACCCGCACCGGCTCGACCGTTCCCCCGCCCGCGAGTTCGGCGAACGCGCGCGAGAACAGCAGGTCCCCCGTCGCGGTGGCGATCGAGCGCCCCGCGGAGGCGACCACGGTCGGTCTTCCTCGCCGCAGGACCGCCGCGTCGAGCACATCGTCATGGACCAGGGTCGCCGAATGCACGAGCTCGACGGCCACCGCCGCCCGCAGCGCCGCGTCGCGCCCCGCCGGATCGGGACCGGCCGCGACGAAGACCAGCAGCGGCCGCAGGCGCTTGCCGCCGGCGGCGATCGTCGCCCCCGCGTGCTCGCCGAGCGTCGACCCGTGCGAGGTCGCGACCTCGGCCAGGCGCACCTCGAGGTCGCGCATCAGCCCCGGGACGTGCGCGCCTCCCGCTTCGACGACCGCGGCGACCGCCTCGGCGCTCGCCACTTAGCGAACCGTCCCGTGGTGGATCGCGATGATCCCGCCCGCGGTCAGGATCCAGCCGACATCCTCGCACCCCGCCTCGACCAGCATCCCGCCGAGCGCGTGCGGGCCCGGGAAGCGCTTGACCGAGTTCGGCAGGTACGTGTACGCCTCGTCGAAGCGGCCCAGGAGCGGCACCAGCCGATCGAACCACAATGAGAAGAAGGTCGACAAGGGCGGCTTCTGCGGGGTCGTGATCTCGAGGATCACCACGCGGCCTCCCGGACGGACGACCCGCGCCATCTCGGACAGCCCGCGCGAGAGATCGCTGAAGTTGCGGGCGCCGAAGCCCACGGTGACGGCATCGAAGGCATTGTCTGGATACGGGAGCGCGAGCGCGTCGGCCTGTTCCCAGGTCAAGCCCGGCGCCTTCGCGCGCGCCCGCTCGAGCATCCCTTCCGAGAAGTCCGAGCCGACGACGTCACCGCCGCGTGACGCCAGTTCGATCGCGAGATCGCCCGTGCCCGTGGCGACGTCGAGCGCGCGCGTACCCGGCCCGACGCGGGCCAGGTCGACGGCCCGGGTGCGCCACTGGTGGTGCAGCCCCGCCGTCATGACCGTGTTCATGACGTCGTAGACGCCCGCGATGCGGTCGAACATCGCCCGCACCGAGTCGGCGGGCAGCGTGCCGGTCCCGGCCGCCATACGGGCCGGCCTAGCCTTCTTCGTTTCCTTCCTTGAGCGACGCGAGGAAGTCCACCAGCGCGGTCTTCTTGTCCTCGGGCAGCCCGCGGAAGGAGGGCATCGGTGCGGTCGGGTTCTCGAGCGTCCGGCGGATGGCGCCCTTCTCGAGCACGTTGCCGATGTTCGAGAGGTGCGGGCCAGGGCCGTCGTTGCCATTCTCGCCGATCTTGTGACAGGCGAGGCAGCCGGACTGCGCGGCCACGAGCTTGCCCTTCTCGAGGTTCGCCGGGACGACCATGTCGATCGAGTTCGGCGAGCCGGCCTCAGCGCCCATGAAGGTCAGGTAGCCCATGGCGACGATCACGAGGATGCCGGACAGCGTCGCGATCGGCCGGCGCTCAGGCCGCCGTTCCGGGCCGCGGTCGATGAACGGCAGCAGGAACAGCATGATCATGCAGATCGTCGGCACGCCGATGGTCGCGAACGGGACCAGTTCCGGCGGCTTGATGACGCGCAGGACCTCGAAGAGGAAGAAGAAGTACCACTCCGGACGCGGCACGTAGGTCGTCGTCGTCGGGTCCGCCTTCGGGCCCAGCTCCGCGCCCAGCACGATCGACATCGTGATGATCACGGCCATCACGACCATCATCATCACGCTGTCCTTGGCGACCGCGTAGGGGAAGAAGGGCTTCCCCTTGGACTTCAGGATCGCGTACTCGCGGAGGTACTCCTCCTTCTCGCGCTGATTCATTAGACGCGCTCCTCCCGGAGCTTCTCGTCCTTGTCAGCGCGCAGCCACGGCGGCGCGGTCGTGCCCAGCTTGGCGACGAGGTACAGGTGCGCGCCGATCAGCGCGGCGATCAACCCCGGCACGAGCATCATGTGGATCGCGTAGAACCTCGACAAGGTCGTCGCCCCGAAGTCGGCGCCTCCTCTCAGGAAGTCCGACAGGAAGGGACCCACCAGCGGCCCGGTGCCGTTGATGTTCGCGGCCACGATCGTCGCCCAGTAGGAGCGCTGATCGAACGGCAGCAGGTAGCCCGTCAGCGACATCACGAACGTGAGGATCACGAGCACGACGCCGATGATCCAGTTCAGCTCGCGCGGGTACTTGTACGCGCCGAAGAAGAACGTTCTCGCCATGTGCAAGAAGATCAGGATCACCATCACCGACGAGCCCCACTTGTGCATGCCGCGCACGAACTCGCCGAGGAAGACGTCGTTGGTGATGTGGCGCGCGGACTCGTAGGCCTGGGTCGGCGACGGCGTGTAGTACATCGCCAGGAACACGCCGGTGATCGCCTGCGAGACGAACGCGAACATCGTCGCCGAGCCCAGCGTGTAGAACCAGTTCGTCCCCTTCGGCACCTTGCGGAAGAACATCCAGCGGACGCCGCCGGACAGCGACGTGCGCTCGTCGACCCAGTCGGCGACGTGGATGCCGGCTTCCTTGACCTGCTCGAGCGGTTTGACCTTGTCGGCCTCACCCGGGCGGGCCGGGGAGTCCTGGAAGGACTTCGGAACAGGGGGCTTGGGAAGCGTCGGCAGTCTCATGGGTTCTTCGGCGTCGAGAAGCGGCCGGGGTAGAGGTACTGGCCGATGCCGTCGAGCGGCTGGCCCGGATCGCGGTAGCTCGGGAAGCGTGTGAACGACGAGTTGACCGAGTAGCGCGGACCCACTTCGACGACGCCGTTGCGCATGCGGGTGTAGAAGTGGTCGAGCGGGCGGACCGGCGGACCGCCGTCGACGGCGCCTGTGAAGCCGTAGACGCCGCCGTGGCATGGGCAGATGAAGCGCTGCGCGGCGGCGGTCCAGCGGACCGGGCAGCCGAGGTGCATGCAGCGACTGGAGATCGCGACCACCGGGGCGTCGGTCGCCGGCGGCGCGGGCGCACCCTCGGCGTCGTCGATCTCCGGGTTGCGCTGGCGCATGTACACGGTCGTCTTGCCGACCTCGCCGATGCCCTGCGTGATCGTGATCACGCGCGGCACGTAGTCGTCGTCGGGGAAGTCCGTCGGCTTGCCGACGGGCGTCCAGATGACCGGGGCGCGCTCGAAGATCGGGCTGCCGGCGGCGAACCCGAGCACGGGCAGCAGCACCGCGGCGGTGGCTACCGCACCGGCGGTGTGCACCGTCCCGACCATGAGGCGGCGACGGGTGACGGTCTCACCTTCGAACGCACCCGGAATGTTGCGGTCGGCGGTGAACTTGGAAACGGGCTGCTTGCGGGACTCAGGCAAGGGGCCGGAATGCTATCGCTCGGCTGCGGTGGGGCGACGTGTCGGCGCGCCAGGCCTGTGCGTCAGACACCGCGCCACCGCCGTTTTGCAGCCTGATGGTCAGCGGCAGGACCGCCGGCGACCGCGGCCGCGCCCGCGTCCCATACGGCGTCGGCGCGGGCCGGGTCGCCCTCGGCGTGGGCCTGCGCGCACAGCGCGATCACGTCCGCGAGCTCGGCCACGGCGTCGAGGTCGCCGATCGCTGCGAGCCGCTCGAGACCGAGCGCGTAGAGCCGGTCCCCGGCCAGCAGCGCGAGGTCCGGGTCGTCGGGCTTGACGACCCGCCCCGAGGCGTAGTGCTGGAGGTAGCCCTCGCGGATCGCCTCGACGAGCAGCGGGTAGCTCTCCCCGCGGCCGGCGACGGCGTCCCCGTGCGGCTGCGGCTGGGCGCCGTCCTCGCGCACCGTGTTGGCGAGCAGGCCGCCCTCCTGGCGGAGCTCCTCCGCGAGTCTGTGCAAGGCGTCTGTCATGAGACTTCGGCGAAGGCCGCGGCGGCCGCCTCGACGGTCCTCGTGATGTGGTCGGAGGTGTGCGCCAGCGACGGGAACCAGGCCTCGAACTGCGAGGCGGGCGGGTAGACGCCGCGGGCGAGCAGCGCGCGGCACCAGGCGCCGTAGGTCTCCGTGTCGCAGGCCGCGGCGCCCGCGTAGTCCGTGGGCGCCTCGGCGGCGAAGAAGACCGTCACGAGCCCCGTCGTGGACGTCACGGAGACCGGACGGTCGCCCGCGGCCTCGCGCAGGCCGTCCGCGAGCGCCCGCGTGGTGTCGCTGAGCGTGAGGTACGCCTGCTCGTCCAGCAGCGCCAATGTCGCCCTGCCGGCGGCGACCGCGAGCGGGTTCCCGCTCAGCGTGCCCGCCTGGTAGACGTCGCCGGCGGGCGCGATCCGCTCCAGCAGCGCCGCGGAGCCGCCGAACGCCGCGGCCGGGAGCCCGCCGCCGAGGATCTTGCCCATCACCGTCAGGTCGGGCAGCACACCCGTGAGTTCCTGCGCCCCGCCGGGGGCGACGCGGAACCCGGTGATGACCTCGTCGAAGATCAGCAGCGCGTCGTAGCCGGTGCAGAGGTCGCGCAGCAGCTCGAGGAAGCCCGCGGCGGGCGGGATCAGGCCCATGTTGGCCGGGTACGGCTCGACGAGCACGGCCGCGAGCTCGTGCTCGGCGAACGCGGCGCGCACGGCGTCCGGGTCGTTCCAGGGCACGACGATCGTCGCCGCCGCCGCGGACTCGGGCACGCCGGACGACGCGGGGATGCCCTGCGTCGCCAGCCCTGACCCGCCCGCGACCAGGAGCCCGTCCACGTGGCCGTGGTAGGCACCGGCGAACTTGAGCAGCTTCTCGCGCCCCGTATGAGCGCGCGCCAGGCGGATCGCGCTCATCGACGCCTCGGTGCCGGACGACGTCATCCGCAGCATGTCGACCGAGGGCATGCGCGCGCAGATGGCCTCCGCGAGCTCGACCTCGCCCGCCGTCGGAGCCCCGTAGGAGGTCCCGTACGCGGCGGCCTCGGTGACGGCCTCGACGACCGCGGGGTGCGCGTGCCCGTGGATCAGCGGCCCCCAGGAGCACACGTAGTCGACGTAGACGTTGCCGTCGACGTCGGTCAGCTCGGCGCCGGAGGCGCGCTCGACGAAGATCGGGTCACGGCCGATGGCCCGCATCGCGCGCACGGGCGAGTTCACCCCGCCCGGGAGCACGTGCAGCGCCCGCCGGTAGAGCTCGGCCGAGCGCGTATCCGACAAAGAGGAGGCGCTCAGGACCCGTGCTCCTGTTCCCACCGCTTGAAGTCGTCGGTGAAGTAGAGCATCCGGATCTTCTTGAACTCGGTGCTCGAGTAGAGCGTCGCGCGCTCCGTGATCCCACACGAGTCGGCGATCGCGTCGAGCACCGCGTCGCACTCCTCCTTGGACCGCCCGTGGGCCATCGTGAAGACCGAGTACGGCCAGTCCGCGTAGGTCGGGCGCTGGTAGCAGTGGCTGATCCCGCGGAACGCCGCCATCCGGCGTCCGGTGTCGAGGATCTCCGCGTCGGGCACGGCCCAGACGCCCATGCCGTTGGCCGAGAAGCCCGCCCGGCGGTGGTAGAGGATCGCGGCCACGCGCCGCAGCCCGCCGCGCTCCTGGAGCGACGCGAGCCGTGACAAGACCTCAGCGACCGGCACTCCCAGCTTCTCAGCCGCCGGGACGTAGGCGTCGGACCGCACGGCCATCGGGCCCTGCGTGGCCTTGATGACCTCGATGTCGGAGGCGGAGAGCTCGATCGGGTCGAGCTCCAGCGGCTCGACCGCCTCGCCCGCCTTGGCGAGCGCGTCGGTCCCGCCCTCCATCTCGAGATCCATCCGGATCTTGAAGAGCTTGAGCGTCGGCAGCTGGCGGATCGACTCGGCGCCGGTCTTGGCGGCCATCACGTCGAGCGTTCCGTCCAGCCCCAGCTTCGAGTCGGGCTCGACCGCCAGCGTGAACCAGAGGTTGAACTCGTGGTTGCGCAGATAGTTGTGGGTGACGCCCGGGTGCGAGTTGATGAACTGCGCCGCCCGGTGCGGGTACTCCGGATCGACCTTCGCCGCGACCAGCATCGAGCTGTAGCCCAGCGCGCGCGTGTCGAAGATCGGGGTGATCTCGCGGATGATCCGCTTGTCGAGCAGGTACTGGACCCGTTCCATCACCTCGGACTCGTCGATCCCCGCGAGGCCGGCCACATGGGCGAACGGCCGCTCGCAGAGCGCGAACGACCCCTGCATCAGGTTCAGGAGCTTCTTGTCGGTCTCGTCGAGCGGGACGGCTGCGCCGTCGCGCCGGGAACGCGTCTTGGCGCGAGCTACAGCCACTTCGCAACATCCTTGGCGTGGTAGGTGATCACGATGTCGGCACCGGCCCGGCGGATGCCGGTCAGCGCCTCGAGCACGGCGGCGCGCTCGTCGAGCAGGCCGCGTTCGGCCGCCGCCTTGAGCATGGAGTACTCGCCGCTGACGTTGTAGGCCGCGACGGGCATCCCCGTCTCGTCCTTGACCCGCCGGATGATGTCCAGGTACGGCAGCGCCGGCTTGACCATCAGGATGTCCGCGCCTTCATCCATGTCCAGCTTGGCCTCGCGCACCGCCTCGAGCGCGTTGGCGGGATCCATCTGGTAACCCTTCCGGTCGCCGGACTGCGGCGCGGAGTCGGCGGCGACGCGGAACGGGCCGTAGAAGGCGCTCGCGTATTTGGCGGAGTAGGCGATCAGCGGCGTCTCGG
Organism: Solirubrobacter soli DSM 22325; assembly: GCF_000423665.1. Taxonomy (GTDB): domain Bacteria; phylum Actinomycetota; class Thermoleophilia; order Solirubrobacterales; family Solirubrobacteraceae; genus Solirubrobacter; species Solirubrobacter soli. Next base: position 145,910 of record NZ_AUIK01000023.1, read on the forward strand.
ACAGCCCGCGGTCGTCGAGCGCGGCGCGCAACGCACCCACGCGGCCGTCCATCATGTCGCTCGGAGCGACCGCGTCGGCACCCGCCTCGGCCTGCGAGACCGCGGTGCGCGCGAGCAGCTCGACCGTCTGGTCGTTGTCGACGACGCCGTCGGGGCGCAGGACGCCGCAATGGCCGTGCGACGTGTACTCGCACAGGCAGAGGTCGGTGAAGACGAGCAGGTCCGGGTGCGACGCCTTGATCGCGCGGGTGGCGAGCTGGATCACGCCCTCGTCGTCCCAGGCGCCCGAGCCCTCGTCGTCCTTCGACGCCGGCAGCCCGAAGAGCAGGACCGCGGGGATGCCGAGCGCTTGCGCGATCCCGGCCTCCTCGACCGCGCCGTCGATCGAGACGTGGTCGATCCCGGGCATCTCGGCGATCGGTGTGCGCTTGGGACCTGTCGCCACCACGAACATCGGGTAGACGAGATGACTCACATTGAGCTCCGTCTCGCGCACGAGGCCGCGGAGCACCCCGGTCGAACGCAGGCGACGCAGGCGGGTGGCGGGGAAAGCCATCGGAGCGAAGCTTAGAACCGGCGCAATGCGAGGCGACTGATCGCCCCGTAGGCGGCGGCGAGCACGACGAGATGCAGCAGCGCGAGCCCCTGGCCGTCGAGCGCCCGCAGCGTCGGCTTGAACGGGAACAGGCCGGAGATGACGTTGAGGGTGTCGTAGAGGCCGGCGTTGACCGCGCCGGAGGGGATCAGGGCGAGGAACGCGAGCGGCAGCGCGAGCAGGATCGCCAGCAGCGAGGCCACCCGCACCTCGCGCGCCAGCGCTCCCAGGGCCGTTCCGAGCGCGGCGAACGCCAGCGCGCCCGCCGCGAGCGCCAGCGGCTTGATCTCCAACGTCACGAAGATGCGGATGACCGCGAGCTGGATCAGCGTCACCCCGAACGCCGCCGCGGCCGCGAGCACCACCTTCTCGGTCAGGAGCGTGGTGCGCGAGACGAGGCCGCGGACGAGCCGCGCGAACACGCCCTCCTCGCGCTCGAGCGCCAGCAGGCCCGCCGCCAGCAGCAGCGTCACGAGCATCAGGCTGAGCGTGGCGGCCACGGACACCGCGAACTGGTCGAGCGGCGTCTTGGAGCCGGAGACCACGGTCTGCTTGACCCGTACCGGTTGGCCGATCGAGGACAGGATCGGCTTGGACAGGTCGAGGTTCTCGGCGGCCAGGCGCGCGAAGCGGCTGACCTGTTCGAGCGGCACCCGCTGCGGCGAGTCCGCGGGCATGCCCTTCAGCGAGGTGTCGATCAGCGTCTGCGCGTTGCGCAGGCCGAGGATCTTCACCTCGCCCACGAGCGGGAACGACAGCTTGCCGCCCTTGACCACCAGGTCGAGGTACTTCGCCGACTGCGCCAGCACGGCGTCGCTCAAAGCGCCGTTGGCCTCGGCCAGCCGCGAGCGGATCGTCGACTCGACGTAGCGGCGCTTGACCGGGTCCTCCGCGTTGTAGAAGACCTCGACCGTGGGCGGCTCGCCGCCCGCCAGGGAGAGCATCCCCTGCAGTCGCTGGATCGCGTCGGCCGGGACCACGAGCGCCGCCAGCGCCTCGCCGTCGCGGACCTTGGCGATCGCCTCCTCGCGGGTCTTGACGCGGATCGGGTCGACCGCCTCGAAGAACCGCGACGTGTACGCGGTCGCGTCGAGCGACTGCCCGCCGAGGTTGAACTTCGCGTCGCCGGCGAGGTTCGCGAACGCCACCCGCGGCTTCTCCGGCCCGCCGGTCAGCGCCGCGCCGATCAGCACCGCGACGACGACCGGGTAGAGGATCAGCAGGCTCACCAGCAGCGGCGAGCGGCGCAGGATCCGCAGGTCCTTGATCAGGAGCCAGCGCATAGCGCGAGGAACGCGGTCTCCAGGTCGCGGTCGCCGGCCAGCTCGGCCGGGGTGCCGATGTAGAGCAGTTCGCCGTCGGCGAGGACCAGCACGCGGTCGGCGTGCCGGTCGGCCTCGCCGACGTCGTGGGTCGTGTAGAGGACGGTCGCCTCCAGGGTCGCGATGAAGGCCCAGAGGCGCTCGCGCTGCGCCGGGTCCAGCGACGCGGACGGCTCGTCGAGCAGCACGAGCGGCGGGTCCCCGAGCAGGCCGACGGCGATGTTCAGCCGCTGCCGGTTGCCGCCCGAGAGCTTGCCGGTCTCCTCGTCCCCGGTCAGCTCGGTCAGCTCGAGCATCCGCTTGACCCGCTCCGCCGGTGCCTTCTCGAGGTGCGCGAAGAGCTGCAGGTTCTGGCGCACGGTCAGCTTCGAGTAGACCGCGGCGCGCTGCGGGACCCAGCCCGCGGGCGGGAGGTCGACCTCGCCGTCGTCGGGGACCATGCTGCCGGCCAGGATCTGCAGCAGCGTCGTCTTGCCCGCGCCGTTGGGCCCGAGCAGCGCCACCCGCTCACCCGCTTGGAGGCTGAAGGAGACGTCGCGCAGCGCCGTCGTGGCCCCGAAGCGCTTGCCGACGCCGTCGATCCTCATCCGGGCGCGGCCGCGGCCGCCGAGGCCGCCGCGTCGCGATCGCCGAGCTCCGTCCCGCACGCGGGGCATTCCTCCGCGTCGGCGCCGACCAGCACGCCGCACTCCGGGCAATGCGTCTGCGTCGTCTTGGGCGGCGGGGGCTCGACCGGAAGGTCCCAGCGCTGGAAGCGGGTGTGGTCGCGGAGGTACACGATCGTCTCGCGCAGGATGGCGGCGATCGGCAGCGCGATGAACGCGCCGACGAACCCCGCGAGCTGCCCGCCCATCAACAGCGCGAAGATCACCAGGATCGGGTTGATCCGCAGCGCCTGGCCGAAGACGTTCGGCGCCACCACGTGCCCTTCGAGCTGCTGCAGGATCGTGAACGCGATGATCAGCCAGACCGCGTCGATCGGGTTGTCCGACAGCGCGGCGATCACGACCGGCGGGAAGCCGCCGACCGCCGGTCCGACGTACGGGATCAGCTCCGCGAAGCCGAACCACACCCCGAACGCGACCGCGTACGTCTTGCCCTCGGGGAAGATCCCGAGCGAGCCGAGCACCCACAGCATCACCCCCGCGCTCGTGCCCATGATCAGGCTGAACAGCACCTGGCCGCGCACGTAGCCGAACAGCGACCTCTGGATCCGCGTCGGGAAGTCGTCGGCCGGCGAGCCGTCGCCGGGCGGCACGAGACTTCGCGCCACCGCCCCGATCCGGTCGCCGTAGATCATCATGTAGACACTCAGGACGATGATCAGGATCAGCGCGAGGCTGGCCTCGACGAGGGTCTGCACGGCGTCGCGGGTGAAGCTCACGACATCGCCGGCGCCGCCGGTGATGCGCTCGCCGATCGTCTGCAGCGCGGTCTCGCCCTCCTGCTTGACCTGGATGTCGATGCCCTTGCGGTCGAGCCAGCCCTGGAGGTTGGCGAGCTCGGAGTTGGCATCGTCGACGTAGCGCGGGACGTCGCGCTGGAAGCCCGAGACCTGGTCGGAGATCGGCGCCGCCAGCAGGAACCCGAGGCCGGTCAGGCACGCGAGCACGACGATCATCACGATCCCGACCGCCGCGCCACGCGGGATCCGCAGCTTCTGCACGAGCGCCACCAACGGGTTCAGCAGCAGCGCGATCAGCCCGGCGATGATGAACAGCAGCAGGATGTGGCCGGCCGCGTGCAGGAACAGGTAGGCGCCGGCGATCCCGACCGGCAGCAGGACCATCTGCACCCAGCGCGGGATGAGCACGGGCTCGTACGGCCGTGACGGCGAGGTCTCGTCGACCGGGTTGGGAGCCTCCTCCGCCATCACTGCCAGTATGCCCGGCGTGACGGCCATCCTCTTCATCGGCGACGTCGTTGGGCGGGCCGGCCGCCGGGTCCTGCGCGAGCTGCTGCCCGGCCTGCGGGATGAGCTCGCGGTGAGCTTCGTGGTCGCCAACGGCGAGAACGCCGCCGGCGGCCTGGGCATCACGCCCAAGGAGGCCGACGAGCTCTTCAAGCTCGGCGTCGACGTCATCACGCTGGGCAACCACACCTACCGCCATCGCGAGATCTGGCCCTATCTCGAGGAGGAGCGGCGGATCGTCCGGCCGTACAACTTCCTCCCGACCCAGCCGGGCCGCGGGACGACGATCGTCGAGCGCGACGGCGTCTCGCTCGGCGTGGTCAACCTGAGCGGCGCCGTGCACCTGCAGGCGGGCGCGCCGCCGCTGGTCGCCATCGACGACGCGCTGCGCGAGGTCGCCCGCTGCGACCAGATCCTGGTCGACATGCACGCCGAGGTGACGAGCGAGAAGGTCGCGCTCGGCTGGTACCTCGACGGCAAGGTGACCGCGGTCGTCGGCACCCACACCCACGTCCCGACCGCGGACCTGCGGGTCCTGCCGGGCGGCACCGCCTACATCACCGACGTGGGCATGACCGGGGCCCGCGGGGGCGTGATCGGGATGAAGAAGGAGCAGTCGATCGCGGTCATGCGCACCCACATGCCGATGCGCTACGAGCCGAGCGACGTCGACCCGTGGCTGAACGCGGTGCTGATCGAGAGCGACGGCCCGCGCCGCGCCGCGCGCATCGCCCAGGTGCTCAGACCCGTAGCCTGAGGCTCATGGACGTCGGCATCGGACTGCCCTCGACGATCCGCGGCGCCACGGGCGCGCAGATCGTCGACTGGGCGCGGCGGGCCGAGGCCCGCGGCTTCTCCAGCCTCGGGACGATCGATCGGGTCGTCTACGCCAACTACGAGCCGCTGACCGCGCTGGCCGCGGCCGCGGCGGTGACCGAGCGGATCAAGCTGGTCACGTCGATCCTGATCGCGCCGCTGCGGGTGAGCGGGGCGATGCTGGCCAAGCAGGCGGCGTCGGTCGACGCGCTCTCGGGCGGGCGGCTCGTGCTGGGCGTGGCCGTGGGCGGGCGCGAGGACGACTACGAGGCCGCCGGCGCCGAGTTCAGGACGCGCGGCAAGGACTTCGACCAGATGCTCGCGGAGTGGCAGGAGATCTGGGACGGCGAGGCGATCGGCCCGGCCGCGCACCCGACCGTGATCATCGGCGGCTCCTCACCCGCGGCCTTCCGGCGAGCGGCCGCACACGACGGCTGGATCATGGGCGGTGGGTCGCCCGACAACTTCCGCGAGGGCCTGGTCAAGCTGCAGTCGGTCTGGCAGGGCGACGACCCGCCGCGGACGCTGGCGCTCGGCTACTTCGCGCTCGGCGATCGCGCGCAGGAGGCGGCGCAGGCGTACCTGGGCGACTACTACGCGTTCCTCGGCGACTACACGCAGATGATCGTCGACAGCGCGGCCAAGGACGCCGAGACGATCCGCGCCGCGGTCCAGGGCTTCGCCGACGCCGGCTGCGACGAGCTCATCCTCTTCCCGTGCGACCCGGACCCGGGTCAGGTCGACCTACTCGCAGACGCCCTCGAAACCTAAAGGGGCCTGACCCCTTTAGGAAACGCCGAAGTGCTCCGTGATCATCGGGACGATGTCCCGGAGCGCCCACTGCTCCTGCGCGGACTTCTCCGGACCCGTTCCGGTCCAGATCAGCACCGCGTTGGAGTCGTTTGCATGCAGTGAGCCGTGGGAGCCGCCGCCGACGTGGTGGGCGCCGCCCCAGTCGAGGAACTCGTACCCCGGGCGGGCGGAGGCCAGGAGCTCACCTGCGGAGTGGCAGCGCAGCGCCGACCAGACGCGGCTCATCGCGTCCGGGTAGGTGGAGGAGCGGATCTGGTCGTCCTCGATCTTCAGGCCGAGGAGGTCGAGGTCGCCGTCGACGCTCCAGCGGGCACCGCGCGCGTCGACCAGGTCCCCGCGCGGGGCGAAGCGCAGCTCCTTGACGCCACGGGAGCGCTCGCCACGGACGACCGCCTCGCCGTCCGGGTGGTCGCCCATCCGCATGACGAGGTCCACGCCCTCGAGCGCGAGCAGCGTCCGCTCGACCCTCGGGATCAGCTTGCGGCGGTTCTCGCGGTCCAGCACGTAGACCTGCGCCGCGCGGGAGTTCGGGCAGACCGCGATCTCGTCGTCCGCGCGGGAGCGCTGGGCGGCGCGCAGACCGAAGCCGTCGAACGCCTTGAAGAGGTCGATCTCACCCTCGACCTTGGACTGCGAGTGGTCGCTGCAGACGATGAAGGCGTGGTCCTCCAGGAATTTGTCCGGCCCGCCGGCGGCGTCCATCACCCGCGCGATCTGGCGGTCCGCGGCCGCGATCGAGTCGACCTGCGCGAACGGCCCGTACTTGTGCGAGTGGGTGTCGTTGTCGGGCAGCGACAGCAGCAGGAAGTCGAACAAATCGTGCTCGACCATGTACTCAGAGACGCAGCCGGAGTGCTGGTCGCGCACGCCCGGAAGGCCGAGCTGCGACCGGCAGGACGTCTTGCGCGAGGCGAACAGGTCCGCGTAGAAGAGCTCGCGCGGGCCCATCGTGGGCAGGCCGAACGCGGTATGGGCGAGCCGGGAGAGCGCGGTGTCCACCGACGGCTCATGCCGGTGACGCCCGCGGTACATGAGGTACGTGGTGCCGGCGGTGCGGATGTCGGCGTCGTCGAGCTTCTCGAACACCGTCTCCACGTTCTTGGAGAGGTGCTCGAGGTTCATGTTGTAGATCGTGTCCGTGAGCGACTGGCGGATGCCGAAGGCGCGCGAGGCGCCGAAGCTCGTGCCGTACTCGATGTAGCGCTCCTCGCCGCGGTGCCACCAGTTCATCGCGGGGATGTCGTGCTCCCCCGGTCCGGTGCCGGTGGCGATCGAGGCCGCGCACACCGGCGTGACCGACGGGAACGCGGCGACGCACTCGTCGACGTAGTGCCCGCGCTCCATCAACAGCTGCAGCGTCGGCGCGCGACCCGTCGCGACCGCCCGCTCGAGCATGGCGGGCTTCATCGCGTCGATGACGGCGAGGACGAGCTTCTTCACCGCAGGATCCGCAGCCCGGCGTACTTCTCGCCTTCACGGCGACGACCGCCGATGAGCAGCCACGCGAGCGCCGCGACCAGGAGGATCGCCAGCGGCGGGAAGAGCACGGACAGGCCGGCGCCGAGCAACGCGCAGCCCTCGGCGTACAGCGGGAGCGCCTTGGCCGTGTCGGCGTCCAGGCGGGCGCTGACGCGGCCGAACAGCGACCTCGCCGACAGGAAGCCGAGCGACGCGGCGGCGACCCCGATCGGGACCCCGGGCCACCAGTCGGAGCTGACGTCGGCGATCGAGCCGCTGGCCAGCAGCGCTCCCAGCACCAGGGCGCACCCCAGAAGCAGCGTCACGACGGCGCCTTGGCCGCTCGTATCGGCGCCTCGGCGGCGGTCGATGATGTTGAAAACGGCCACCGCGATCACGATCACGAGCAGGAAAGCGGTCTGCTCCAGGAAAGCAAAGTCCGTGTTCTCGAAGTCGATGCCGAGGTCGCCGGCAGCGAGCGCTCCGACAAGGAGCGTGGGCAAAAAGGGCCGGATGCCGATCGCCGCGGCGATCCCGAGACCCTGGAGAAGGGCGAGGAGGTAGTCCATTGCGCGCTAGCGTTCGTTCCGCCGCATGACGATAGACGAGACCCCCGGGAAGGGCGCGACGCCCTCCAGCGCACACGAGATCGAGCGCTACGGCGGGCTGTTCGCACGCCGCACGCGCGGGATGACCTCCTCGGCGATGCGCGACATGATGGCCGTGACGGCGCGGCCCGAAGTGATCTCGCTGGCCACCGGCCTGCCGGACACGACGACGTTCCCCGCCGAGGACTTCGCGATGCTGATGTCGCGCGTAGCCGTCGACTCGAGCGCGGCAGCGCTCCAGTACGGCCCCACCGACGGTCTCGACGACGTTCGCGCCTGCATCGTCCAGGTGATGGCGGCCGAGGGGACGATCGTCGAGGCCGACGACCTGATGGTCACCACGGGCGGCCAGCAGGTGATCGACCTCGTCTGCCGCGTGTTCCTCGATCCTGGGGACGTGGTCGTGGCCGAGGCGCCCACGTATCCCGGCGCCGTGCCGTGCTTCAACTCCTACCAGGCCGACGTCGTGCAGATCGAGATGGACGACCACGGCATGCGGATCGACGTCCTGCGCGAGACGCTCGACCGGCTCCGCGCCGAGGGCCGGCGGCCGAAGTTCATCTACACGATCCCGAACTTCCAGAACCCGGGCGGCGTCACCATGCCGCTCGACCGTCGCCAGGAGCTCGTGCGGATCGCCAACGAGCAGGAGCTCGTGATCCTCGAGGACAACCCCTACGGCCTGCTGCGCTACGAGGGCGACCCGCTGCCGACGCTGTACTCGCTCGACGGCGGCCGCTACGTCACCTACGCGGGCACGTTCTCCAAGATCCTCTCGGCCGGCCTGCGGATCGGCTGGGCGGCGGCGCCCGCCCCGATCCTCGAGCGCCTGAACCTCGGCAAGCAGGCGGCGGACCTGTGCTCGTCGCCGCTGAACCAGTACTTCGTGATCGAGTACTTCCGCCACCGTGACTGGCGCAAGTACCTGGACGAGCTGCGCGGGATCTACCGGCGCCGGCGGGACATCATGCTCGCGTCGCTGGAGGAGTTCCTCCCGCCCGAGACGACGTGGACGACGCCGCAGGGCGGGTTGTTCATCTGGGCCAAGCTGCCGGATTACATCGACACGACCGACCTCCTGGCGCGGGCGCTGCGCGAGCACGTGGCGTTCGTCCCCGGTCGCGCGGCGTACCTCGACGGGCGCGGCGGGTCGGAGATGCGGCTGAACTTCTCCGGCGTCGGCGACGACGACATCCGCGAGGGCATCCGGCGGATCGGCAAGGTCGTCTCCGAGCAGGTCGCGCTCTACGGCACGCTGACGGGCATGAAGCCGGCGGCGCCGCGGGCGAGCGAGCCCGAGGGCCAAGTCGTCGAGTTCCGCCGCCGGGAGGCCTCGTGAGGGTCGCCGTATTGAAGGGCGGGACGTCGCTTGAGCGGCCGGTCTCGCTGCGCTCCGGAGCGCGGGTCGAGGACGCGCTCGCGCGGCTCGGGCACGACGTGCTGCCGATCGACGTCGGCGCCGACCTCGTCGACCGCCTGCAGGCCGCGCGGCCCGACGTGGCGTTCGTCGCGCTGCACGGCCGCGGGGGCGAGGACGGGACCGTCCAGGAGCTGCTCGAGCTCGTCGGCATCCCGTACACCGCCTCGCGGCCCGGCGCGTGCATCCGCTGCATGGACAAGGTGGTCGCCAAGCACGCGCTGCGCGACGCCGGCATCCCCACGCCGGACTTCTACGCGTTCAGCCAGACCGCGTTCGAGGAGCTGGGGGCGGCTCGTGCCCTGCCGGCGATCGAGGAGCGGCTCGAGTTCCCGATCGTGGTCAAGCCCGCCGGTCAGGGCTCCGCGCTGGGCATCAAGTTCGCCCGCACCGCCGCGGACGTCCCGAACGCGCTGATCGCGGCGTTCTCGTATGACACGAAGGTGCTGCTGGAGCGGTTCGTCGACGGTCGCGACCTCGCGGTGGCGGTGATCGAGGGTCCGGACGGGCCGGAGGCGCTGCCGGTCGTCGAGGCGATCCCGGAGACCGACGACTTCTACGACTTCGAGGCGCGCTACGTGATCGGCGCGACCCGGTTCGTCTGCCCCGCCGAGCTCACGCCCGAGGTCCAGTCGCACGCCCAGGAGCTGGCGCTGGCGACCTGGCGGACGCTGGGCTGCGCCGGCTTCGCCCGCATCGACCTGATGCTCGCGGGCGACGAGCTCACCGTGCTCGAGGCCAACGCGATCCCGGGGTTGACCGACACGTCGCTGCTCCCGTTGGCCGCCGAGGCGGCGGGGATCGGCTTCGACGAGTTCGTCGGCCGGATGGTCGACCTCGCGGCCTCGCGACTTTCGGTGTAGTCCAGATCCCTCGCGCGGAGGACGTCGCGCGCAATCCGCCTGAATACGGTCGGCGGCATGCGCTTCGCCCTGCTCGCCTTCGTGTTCGGTCTTCACCTCATGGACCCTTCGAGCGCGGCAGCGGCGAAGCGCTGTCCCGTCAAGGTCAAGAAGGCGTGCGTCTACGCGAAGCTCGACGGGCCGAAGGCGCTCAAGCCGCTGATGAAGCTCGGCCTCAAGGGCGGCAAGCCCAAGGCCAAGACGGAGAAGCTGGCGCAGCGGATGCTCGACCTGCGCGTCGGCAAGACGGCGCGGATCGCGTCGTCCGACGATCCCGTCTTCGGCCGCGAGGTCAGCGTCACAGGTGACACCGACGGGCCGCAGACGGCGGTCTACGAACGTGCCGACGGCGTTCGGGCCACGCTGAACATCGACAACGCCGGATCGGCGGTCATCGAGTTGCGCGACCGCAAGGGCGCCGGCCACACGCTCGGGCTGACCAAGGCCGACGTCGTACCCGACTGCCCGCGGGCCAACGGCGACGTCCCCGCGACGTACGACCACAGCTTCACCTTCGGGCAGGCGACCGCCGAGCACGGCAAGCGCACCTGGACGCTCGCCACCGTGCGGGTCGAGGTGACGTGGACCGGCCACGTGGGGGTCGGCGCGAAGGCCGAGACGTTCGACTTCGCGCTGCGCGGCGAGCTGTCGATCAAGTCCGGGGTCGAGATCGCGTCGACGGGCAAGGTCCTCAAGCGGATGCCGACCAAGACGTATCGCGCCGCGCTGACCAAGCGCGGCGTGCGGGTGGGTGCGGACCCGCTCCCGTTCGCCAAGGACTTCACACTGCGCGGGCCCAAGGGCAACCGGGCGTCCGAGGAGGACATCCAGCCGGTCACGGGGCTGCTCACGACCGCGATGATGGGCATCAGCGACCTCTCCGACGCGCTCCTGAAGGGCGACAAGCGCTGGTACGACGCGATGATGTGCGCGTCGCTGGACATCGCCTCCTCGCCCGAGAAGGTGGTCAAGGGCGGGCAGGGCGACTTCGACGTGCGGGCGCTCGCGCAGGATGGGACGCCGGTCGCCGACGCGCGCTGGACCGTGACGAGCGGGTGCGGCACGGTCCAGGCGCCGGCGAGCGGCCCGGCGGTCCACATCACCGTCACCGATCCGGCCCGCGCCTGGATCCCGTCCTCGCAGGGCGCGTGCGCGCACGCCGAGGTCACGACGACCGCGGGACGCCCGGTGCCTTTGAACCGCTCCATCCCGCCGGTCGAGGCCAAGCGGTGGCGCTACGACTTCAAAGTCACGTTCAACAAGACCATGGGTCCCGGGATCGCGGAGACCAACGCGGTCGGCGCCGCCGGCGTCACGATCGGGCCCGAGGACGGGTTGGTCGAGGGCACCGGAACCTACGCCGGGACCGAGTGGGACCAGACGGTCTTCAACACCTGCGGGCAGGACATGGCCCGCGCCCGCGGGTTCAGCTCGCCCGCGACGTTCGGCGGCGAGATCCAGGGCGACGAGGTCACACTGGGGTTCACCGCGAACGAGCGCCCGTTCGAGGCCGCGTGGATCGTCACGCTGCCGGTCACGGGCGGCACGCGAACCATCACGGCCCGCCAGCCGTTCTGCGGTGAGCCTCAGAAAGCGCTGACGACAGCGGTGATCGCCGTCAGCGCCACGCCCGTGGGCTAGGTGTCGCCCCCGGCGAAATCCTCCGGGGTGACGCGGTCCAAGAACTCCTTGAACTTGTCGACGACCTCTTCGGTGTCCTCGACCTCGTGCTCGAACTCGATCGCCGACTCGGCGATCACGTCCTCGGCGGCGAAGATCGGCGCACCGGAGCGCACGGCCAACGCCAGCGCGTCGGACGGCCTCGAGTCGATCTCGACCTCGCGTCCGTTCACTGACAACGTGATCGACGCATAGAACGTGTTCTCCCGCAACTCGGTCACCGAGACGCGCGTACACGCGACCTCGAGCTCTCCGAGCATGTCGAACAGGAGGTCGTGCGTCATCGGACGCGGAGTCGACGCCCCCTGCAGTTTCATCAGGATGGCCGCCGCCTCTGGATGTCCGATCCAGATCGGCAGGAACTTGTTCGTGTCGACGGCCTTGAGCAGCACGATCGGCTGTTTGCCGACCATGTCGAAGCTGACGCCGTAAATCACCATCTCCTGCACCTGCGGGAGTCTACCTCGCGACGAACACCCACTCGGTCGCTGTCCTCCGCGTAGCCGCCGCGTGAGTCCCGAACGCGTACCGGTGCGGGATCTCGATGCGGCGGACATTGCGGCGGTGGCGGGCGAGCAGGTCCTGCAGCTCGTCCGCGGTCAGGTCGGCGTTGGAGCCGTAGGAGACGACGACCGCCTGCGGGGCGCTGAAGTGGTCGAAGAGGCGGTCGAGCGCTTCGCGCACCGTCCGCTTCGAACCAAACGGGGTGTGGCGCTTGCGTAGCTTGCGGGTGCGGGTCTCCCACATGATCTCCTGGCCGCGCCAGTACGTCGCCAGCCCCTCGAGGAAGTGGTAGCGCTTGACATAACACGTGTCGTCGCGGGACGGCGCGTACGGCGGGTCGAGGTAGACGAGCGCCGCCTGCGCGGGGTCGATCGCGAACACGTCGCCGCAGGTGGCGGTCGCCGCGCCCGGCCGCACCGCGGCGTTGCAGCGCTCCACCGCCTCCCTGAACAGGGTCTGCAAGGGCGTGTGCAGCTGGCGGCGGCCGTCGTCGTACCGCGGCGTCGTGACGGTGAACACGCCGCGCGGCTGCTTCCAGGCCGCGGCGAGGCAGAGCGCGCTCAGGGCGAGCGCGCGCTTGGCACCGTCCAGGTGGTCGACGTGCGACCACGCGGCGTCGAGGAAGGCGTGGTCCTGCGCCGGGAAGTACAGGCCGGCGAACGTGGTGGCGATGAAGTCGCGCCCGTCGCGGTTGGGGGAGCACAGGCGCTCGACGTCCTCCGGGCCCAACGTCTGATCCTGGTTGGCGACCAAGGCCTCGGCGAGCGTCGCCGTGAAGGTCAGGTGGTCGTTGGCGTGGGTGGCGCGGCCGGTCGCCTTGAGCGTGTACGCGACCACCCCGCTGCCCGAGAACGCGTCGATCGCCGGCCCGGGCGGGAGCGTCGCGAACAGCTCCGCCAGCTGGGGCGCCAGCCGATGCTTGGAGCCCATGAAGCGGATTCGCGGGTAGGCGGCGAGCGCGTCCGGGATCATCGGTGTATGGACGACAAGATCACCCTGGCCGAGAAGTTCGCACTCCTGCCGGACGCCTACCAGCCCGGGCTCCTCGGCTACATGAACGACTACAAGCTGATCGCGGTCAAGGTGCTCGGCGAGTTCGTCTGGCACAAGCACGACGACACCGACGACTTCTTCCTGGTGATGAGCGGCAAGTTGACGATCCAGCTGCGCGACCGCGACGTCGTCCTGGGGCCGGGCGAGCTCTTCGTCGTCCCGAAGGGGGTCGAGCACTGCCCGAAGGCCGACGAGGAGACGCACGTGCTGCTCATCGAGCCCCGCGACACCGTCAACACCGGTGACGCGGGGGGCGATAAGACGGTCGAGCCGATCCAGATCTAATTCAGCTGCACTTCGTGGGCTTCGTCGCGCCGACCGCGACGCACAGGCCCTCCTGCTTGACGACGCCCCGCTTGCCGATCTTCAGACGCACCACTCGGCCGATCTCGTTCGGGCGCGTGACGCGGATCTCGAGCACCGCGTTGAGCTTGAGGTAGCGCTTCTTGAGCAGTGAGACCAGGTTGACCTTGCTCTTGCCAGCCTTGCCCGTCTGCGTCTTCTTGCTGAACGGGCAGGCCTTGCTCTTGCCACCGGAGCAGCGGACCTCGATCTTGTCGTCCGCCTTGATCTCCGACAGCGTCAGCTTGGTGAACTTCGCCGAGTTCCCCTTGCGCGCGGTGCTGTAGCTCAGCGGCGCGGTGACGCGCAGGTACTGCGGTCCGTCCTTGCAGTCCTCGTCGACGTTGTTGCCGACGATCTCGCCCGCGCCGGGATGGATCGCCGCGTTGTCGGGGGCGCAGTCCTGCTCGTTGGGCGTGCCGTCGCCGTCGCGGTCGGGCGCGACCTCGCAGTTTGCGGCGCTGTCGCCGATGTCGGCGAGGACCGTGTCGTTGCCGGGACCGCAGTCGATCGCGTCGAAGCGGCCGTCGCGGGCGTCGATCGTGTCGTCGCCCTCGTTGCCGTTGAGCGTGTCCTCGCCCGCACCGCCGGTGATCGTGTCGTTCCCGCCGCCGCCGGACAGGCGGTTGCCGAGCGGGTTGGCGACGAGCACGTCGTTGCCCGAGCCGCCGATCGCACCCTCGACGTCGGCCCCGATCGTGTCGTTCTCGCCCGCCTCGCCCGAGACCGCGGTCCCGTTGAGCCGGACCGTGACGGGCGCGGTGCGGTTGGAGTAGTCGACCGTGTCGTCCCCGTCGCCGCCCGCGAAGACGTCGGTCCCCCGCCCGGCGATGTTGACGTCATTCCCCGGTCCGCCATCGATCGAGTCGTTGCCCGCCCCGTCGAGGATGTAGTCGCCGCCGGCGCCGCCGATCGCCTGCAGGCTCGACCCGGTCAGCAGGGACGCGTCGATCCGGTCGTCCCCGCCGAGCGTCGTGGCGGTCGTCATCGGCGTCGTCGTGCAGTCCAGGGTGCTGCCGTCGACGAACAAGCAGACGGCGCCAGGTCCGAGCCCGATCCCCGAGGAGACGAACCGCGTCTGGCCCCCCGACGTGGAGATCGTCACCTCTTCAGGGTCGACGGACCCTTCGTAGACGTTGTTGGACCCGCCGGCATTGCTGACGGACCCCGCTTGCGCGGCTGTGGGAAAGGCCAGCGCGAGCACCCCCGCGCAGACGGCGACGACACGGTGACTCGGCATCGTGTGAACGTATCCGGGCTCTCATAGGGCGTGCAACCATCGGCCGATGGACCTCCTCGATCCGACGCCGAACGGCTACAGCCAGATCGCCCGCATCCCCGCCGGCAAGTCCCTCGTGTGGATCTCCGGGCAGATCGCCGACGGCGACGGCTGGGAGGAGCAGACGCGGGCCGTCTTCGCGAACGTCGGGGCGGCGTTGGCCACGGGAGGCGCGACCTGGGCCGACGTGTTCAAGCTCACGATCTTCGTCGTCGACGTCGGCGAGATCGGGACGATCCGGCGCGTGCGCGACGAGTTCATCGACGTGAGCCGCCCGCCGACCAGCACCCTGGTCCGCGTCGCGGGCCTCGTCCGGCCCGAGCTGCTGCTCGAGGTCGAGGCCGTCGCCGCGGTCTGAGCGCTTCGGTGCCGTCACCGCTGGAGCGCGAGCTGTTCGGGACCGGACGGCGTGCCGAGCTCGTCGACGCGTTCTGCCGCGCGCACCTCCGCTCCGGCGTAGCGCGACGCGAGTTCTCGGCCAGCAGCGTCGGCAGCGTCCACGGCGTCCGGCTTCAGGACGGACGCCGCGTCGTCGTGAAGGTGTACCGGTCGGATGTCGACGTGGTCCACCTGGCCGCCGTCGGGCGCGTCCAGGCGCGGCTGGCGGACAGCGGCTTCCCGGCGCCGCGCCCGCTGTTGGCGCCGACGCCGCTCGCGAACGGCGTCGCGGTCGTCGAAACGCTGGTCGACCGGGGTCGCTGGGCCGACGCCCACGTCCCGGCGGTCCGGCGAGCGGTCGCGGGTGGCCTCGCGGCGTTGCTCGAGCATGCTCGCCGCGAACCCGGGCTGGTGGCGTGGCGCGAAGCGTACGAGCAGCTCTGGCGCTCTCCCCACGATCGCCGCTTCGACTTCGCCGGCACCGCTCACGGCGCCGAGTGGATCGACGAGTTGGCGTCTGCCGCCCGGCGACGGCTGGACGAGTGCGCCGACGGCCCGGTGGTCGTCGGGCACGGCGATTGGCGGGTCGAGCACCTGCGCTTCGCCGACGGCGCCTTGAGCGCCGTCTACGACTGGGACAGCCTCGCCGTCGCACCCGCGCCGGTCTTCGCGGGTGCCGCCGCTCACCAGTTCACGGCCGACTGGAGCATCGAGGGCCACGCGTGCGCGCCCACGTTCGAGGAGTCCATGGCGTTCCTGTCCGACTTCGAGGCGGCCCGCGGCACGCCGTTCAGCGACCGCGAGCGGCAGCTCGCGTACGCCGCCTTCGTCGCCGCGCTCGCCTACTCCGAGCGCTGCGGCCACTCCGATCGCCTCACCGCGTTCGGCACACGCCCGCCCACCGACGCCGTCGAGGACGACGACAGCATCCTGCGCCGCCACGGGGCGAATCTGCTCGCCGCGTGAATCGGTCGCTCGGCCGCCAATCGGACGGGACGAACGTTGTAGATCTCGAAGCCGAGCCGCTGCTGGAAGTACTGCAGGCCGGGTGCCAGCCGAACGGTCCCACCGACCAGCAGGAGGCTCACCCGCTCGTCGATCAGCGAGTTGATGACGTGCAGCGAGAGCGCGTAGCGCGCCGGCGCCCCCGCAGCGCCCGCAACCCCGTGCAGGAACACGAGGAGCGCGCACCGGACGTCCACCTCGAGCGCGGCGATCGCGACCACGTCGCCGGTCGGGTCGACCGCCACATGCACCTGCTGCCGCGCGACGTCCAGGCCGATCGCCTGCTTGAGGTACCGCCGCTCGGCTCGCGTGTTCGGAAGGTCCAGGTTGCGCAGCAGCCGGTCGAGCGCCGCGTTCCTCTCGTCGATCGAGTGCAGCTCGCGGCACGAGATCCCCAGCGCGTCCGCGTGGTGGACGTTGGTCCGCAGCGCCTGGCGCGAGTGCCCTCGTTGGTACCGGACCCGGTCATCCGGAAGCGGCAACACGGCGCGAGCGAGCCGCGTCGGCGGCGACCGCACCGTACGCCGGATCGCGTCACCCGCCGGTGACGGCGAGAGCGGCAGATCGAGGCGGTCGAGCCGCCGGACCGCGCCCGCCCCGTTCCACATCGCGCGGCGACGACTCCCCGCCAGCACGATCAACTCACGCCAGCAATGCGCGCGGCGAAGCGCCTCGACCTCGCGTGCGACGGCGCTGAGGGTCTGGAAGTCCGCGCTGGCATACCGCGTCCTCACATCTCGACGCTACCAACATGAGAACTCCCTGTGGATAATCCGCACATGACGACGATCACCCTCGACGGGACTCCTCGCGGCGACAGCCGACGTGATCCTCCCTGACCGCGCGTGCCGGCCGCGCCCTCGGCGCGACCCCGGCACCGGCCCTGGTCCTGCTCGGCATCCTCAGCGTGCAGCTGGGCTCGGCAGTGGCCAAGCATCTGTTCGACGAGGTCGGCAGCTTCGGAACCGTCGCGCTGCGGCTGTGCTTCGCCGCCGCGGTGCTCCTGCTGCTGTGGCGGCCGCCGCTCCGCCTGAGTAGGCGCGCCTGGACCGTCGTGCTCGCCTACGGCGCGGTCCTCGGCCTGATGAACCTGTGCTTCTACTCGGCGCTGGCCCGGATTCCGCTGGGGATCGCGGTCACCATCGAGTTCCTCGGGCCGCTGGCGGTGGCCCTCGCCGGCTCGCGGCGCTGGCTGGACGCCGTGTGGGCCGTGCTCGCGGCGGGTGGCGTCGTTCTGCTGATGGACGGCGGCGGCGCCGACCTCGACGCGCTGGGCGTGCTGCTCGCCCTCGCGGCCGGCGCGTGCTGGGGCGTCTACATCCTGGTCGGCGCGGCGCTCGGCCGCCACACCACCGAAGGCAACGGACTGGCGCTGGGCATGGCCGTCGCTGCGGCGATGGTCGTGCCCTTCGGCGTGGCAGACAGCGGCGCCGGACTGCTCGAGCCGTGGGTTCTCCTCGCGGGCTTCGGCGTCGCGCTCCTGTCGTCGGTGATCCCCTACTCGCTCGACCTCGAAGCGCTGCGGAGAATCCCGCCGCGCGTGTTCGGGATCCTGATGAGCCTCGAACCGGCCCTGGCGGCGCTCATCGGCCTCATCCTGCTCGGAGAGTCTCTGCACGCGTCCCAGTGGATCGCCGTGCTGTGCGTGGTGGCCGCCTCGGCGGGCGCCACGCGCGGCGCCCGAGGGGAGGTTGCGGCCTAGAGACGCGAAACCCCGCTCGGTGGCGGGGTCTGGGCGAGTGGGCGATCCAGGATTCGAACCTGGGACCTCTTCCTTATCAGAGAAGCGCTCTAACCGACTGAGCTAATCGCCCGCTGCGGCGCGGAATGATAGCCGCTCGGCGAGGGCTTCGGCCTCTTGCAGGGAATCGACCGCCAAAGTGAGGGTGTAGCCCTCCTTGCGGGGGGTGACGCGGACCTCGGCTCTGAGGGCGAGGGAGAAGACGTCCTGGAGGCGCTCGGCCGCGGCGAGCTGGTCGGGGTGGAACGTGCGTTGGGGGCGTGGCGCGGCGTCCGGGGCGCGGGCGGCGTCGCGGGCGCGGGATTCGGTCTCGCGGACGGTCCAGCCCTCGGCGACGGCGGCGCGGGCGAGGCGGCGGCGGTCGGCGTGGTCGGGCGCCATGAGGAGGGCGCGGCCGTGGCCTTCGCTGAGGCGGCCTTCCACCAGGAGGTCGAGGACCTCGTCGGGGAGGTCGAGCAGGCGCATGAGGTTGGAGACGGCGACGCGGGAGCGGCCGACGCGCTTGCCGACCTCCTCGCGGGTCAGGCCGAGCTCGTCGACGAGGAGGGAGCAGGCGCGGGCCTCTTCGATCGGGTTCAGGTCCTCGCGGGCCATGTTCTCGATCAGGGCGAGCTCGAGCGACTCTCGGTCCTCGTAGTGGGCGACGACGGCGGGGACGCGTTCGAGGCCGGCGAGCTGGGCGGCGCGCCAGCGGCGCTCGCCGGCGATCAGCTCGTAGGTGCCGCCCGGGCAGGGGCGGACGAGGACGGGCTGGATGACGCCGCGCTCGCCGATCGACTCGGAGAGGCCGTGGAGCGCCTCCTGGTCGAATGTCTGCCTGGGCTGGCGCGGGTTCGGGGCGATCATGTCGACCGGGACCCGGCGCAGCTCGGGGGTCGAGTCGCCGTTCTCGCTCGGGGTGAGGATCGCGGCGAGGCCGCGGCCCATTCCGCGGTTGCCGTTAGCCACGGGCAGCCACCTCCTTGGCGAGCTCGAAGTAGGCCTCCGAGCCGGCGCAGTGGGGGTCGTGGTGGATGACCGGGATCCCGTAGCTCGGCGCCTCGCCGAGGCGCACGTTGCGCGGGATCACGGTGTCGAAGACCAGGGCCGGGAAGTGCTCGCGGACCTCGCGCTCGACGTCCTGGGCGAGCTTCGTGCGCGCGTCGTGCATCGTCAGCAGCATGCCGGCGACGGTCAGGCGCGGGTTGAGCTCGCGCTGGATCAGCGAGAGCGTGTCGAGGAGGCCCGCCAGGCCTTCGAGGGCGAAGTACTCGGTCTGGACCGGGACGATGACCCGCTCGGCGGCGACGAGCGCGTTGACGGTCAGCGGGCCGAGCGACGGCGGGCAGTCGAGCAGGATGAAGGCGTACTCGGAGCGCAGCGGGTCGAGCGCGTCCCGGAGGCGGCTCTCGGAGCCCGGCAGGCGCGGGAGCTCCATTGTCGCGCCCGCGAGGTCGGGCGTCGAGATGAGGATCGAGAGGCCTTCGACCCCGGTCGGCCGGACGGCGTCGACGGCGTCGATGTCCCCGGCGAGGACGTCGTAGACGCCCGGACTGTCGTCGCGGGACACGCCGAGGCCGACGGTCGCGTTGCCCTGCGGGTCGACGTCGACCACGAGGGTCTCGTAGCCCGCGGCCGCGATGCACGCGGCCATGTTGACCGCGGTGGTCGTCTTGCCGACCCCGCCCTTCTGATTCGCGATCGCGTAGATGGTGCCCATGCGGACCCGAAGCTAGCGGCGGGACCGGTCGGACCCGCGCCTCGGGTGTTTCACGTGAAACACCGATCCCGCGTTCAGCGGGACTTTCGGCGCGGGAAGAACGCGCCGAGATTGACGTCGTACCCCCAGCCGTACGCCTTCGGGACGAAGACCGTCCGCGAGTCGCGATTCCACAGCGTGCGGCGGAAACGCGCCACGGTCGGGGGGCGCCAGTCGTACGGGATGCCGAGAAACGTGCCGCGTTGAGCCATGACTCCAGGGTGCCAGCCTCAGGTGCCGAGCGGCCGCTTGCTCGCCATCCCGGGGCGGCGTGGGAAGCGCGCCGGCGTGGGCGCGATCTTGCGGAACGGGTGCAGCGTGTGATCACGCGCACCGGGGAAGGGCGTCACGCCGACCACCTCCAGCGGTTCCAGGCCGAGGATCTCCGCCGCGGCGAGTCCGCGGGCGCGTTCCTCCTCGGACACGGCAGCCTTCCACGCGACGAAGTGCCCGCCCTCCACCAGCAGCGGCGCCGCGTACTCGAGGATCACCGGCAGCGCCGCGAGCGCCCGCGCGGTCACGAGGTCCTGCACCCCCAGGCCCTCCGGCCAGGCCTCCGCCCGCGCGTTGACGACCGTGACATTCGTGAGCTCTCCCACCTCCACCGCCTTCTCGAGGTAGCGGCAATGGCGGATCTGGCTGTCGACGAGGGAGACCTCCGCCTCGGGCAGGGCCGCGGCCAACGCGAGGCCAGGCCATCCGGCGCCGGAGCCGAGGTCCGCGATCCGCGAGGCCGCGGCCACGTATGGCAGCTGCAACGCGACGAGCGCATCGGCCACGTGCCGCTCGACCGCATCGGGGACGTGCTTGACGGTCGTCGACGCCGTCGGGTCCGTCGCCTGCAGCTCGAGGATGCGCCCGAGCGCGCGGACGGCGTGCGCGGGCGCGACCTCGGAGAGTTTCACGTGAAACGCCTGGCTCAGTCGAGCGGCGCCACGACGAGGTGGCGATCGGGCTCGGTGCCCTCGGAGTACGTCTCGACGTCCTCGCGGTCCTTGAGGTACTCGTGGACGACCTTGCGCTCCGTCGCGCTCATCGCGTCGAGGGCGACCGGACGACCGCTGTCGACCGCCTTCTCCGCGGCCTCGTCGGCCTGGCGCTGCAGGGCCTGCTCACGCCGCTCGCGGTAGCCGGCGGCGTCGACGACGACCCGCATCCCCGTGGCCGGCGGATGGTCGCGCGTCGCGGCCTTGAACGCGAGGTGCTGGACGGCGTCGATCGTCGCCCCGTGGCGGCCGATGAACAGCCCCAGATCGTCACCTTCGAGGGTGGCCGTGATCACACGGCCCTCCTCCTCGATGATCACGTCGGCGTCGAGCGAGAGCGCCTCGCTGACGTGCTCCAACAGGTCCCGGACGCGATCCCCGGATGCGCTCATCGCCGTCTCCCTGAACGTTTCTTCTTCTTACGCGGTGGTGTGGGCGGCGGACCGGGCGCGCGGCCCTTGGGCTCCGCCGACCCGTCCGACGTCTGCTTGGGCTTTGCCGCACGCGCCGGCTTGTCCGCTGTCGAGGTCGAACTCGACGACGACCCGCCTCCGAACAGGGCGGACAACCCGCCACCTCCGGTGTCGACGCCGGCGGGCCGCAACGGACCAAGACGCTTGCGGATGATCGCCTGCTGCGCGATCGTCCAGATGTTCGTCGTGATCCAGTACACGAGCAGGCCGGCCGGGAACTGGATGACGAACGTGACGAAGACGAACGGGAGCGCCAGGAAGATCATGCGCTGCGTGCGATCGGTCGTGGTCGACATCAGCAGCGTCGAGAACAGCTGCGAGCCGACGTAGAGCACGATCAGGATCACGAGGGTCGTGCCCGTCGCCTTGTCCGTCAGATCGGTGATGAACCCGAAGGACGACTCGGCCGTGTGCCCGCACGGGATCGGGTGCGCGTAGTTCGCCGTCCCCTCGCCGTTGATGTCCGGGCAGATGTCGCGCCGGAGATCGGTGCGGAGCATGTAGTACAGGGAGATGAAGACCGGGAACTGCGCCACCATCGGGAGGCACGAGGCGAACGGATTCACCTTGTTCTCGCGGTAGAACTTCATCATCTCCTGGTTCATCCGCTCCTTGTCGTTCTTGAAGCGTTCCTGGAGCTTTTTCATCTCCGGCTGGAGATGGGCCAGCCGCTGCATCGAGTGGAACTGCTTGAACGTGAGCGGAAGCAGGCATGCGCGCACGAGGATCGTCAGGAAGATGATCGACCAGCCCCACGAGCCGATCACCTTGTGGATCTCCACGAGGATCGCGTGGAAGAAGTCGATCAGCGGCTGGATGATCGGGACGGAAGCGAGAAGGAAGTGCACGGCCTAAGAGTGAGAGGGGTGGTGGTGGCGATCGAAAAGGGTCTGCGCTGTCACGGGGTCATAGCCGCCGTGGCTGAACGGGTTGCAGCGCAGAATGCGCCAAGCCGCGAGCACCGTACCTCTGAGGATGCCATAGCGCTCTACGGCCTGCACCGCGTACTCCGAGCAGGTCGGGTGGTACTTGCAGCGACGCGGGAACGCCGGCGAGATCCAGCGCTGATAGGCGCGGATCGGGCCGATCACGAGCGCCTTCACGAAGCGCCTTCGGAAGCGGGCGCGCCGCCGAGCGAGTCGACGAGCTCCGCCAGGACCTTGCGCACGCCGGGCATGCCCTCGCGCTCGGCCAGGCCCCGCGCGTCCGGCCGCGCGACGACGACGTAGTCCGAGCTGGTGGGCAGCCGCGCCGCCTCCTCCCAGAACGCCTCGCGCAGCACGCGCTTGACCCGGTTGCGGTCGACGGCGCCGCCGATCCGCTTGGAGACGGACAGCCCCAGGCGCGGGCCCTCGGACGGATCCGCGCGCGACTCGTCCTCGCGCGGGAAGGCGTATAGGACGAGGAAACGATTCCCCTTGGAACGGCCTTGCCGATAGACGCGCTCGAACTCCGCGCTGCGCGACAACCGGCGGCGACGGGGAGCGGCCACAGGGGCTAGACAGTCAGTCGCTTGCGGCCCTTGTCGCGGCGCCGCTTGAGGACGATGCGTCCCGCGCGGGTGGACATGCGCTGACGGAACCCGTGGGTGCGGGCGCGCTTGCGCTTCTTGGGCTGGTAGGTGCGCTTCACGTTCGTGGACTCCTTCGCCGCGGGCCGGGGGTGTGGAGGGCTCGGGGCAGCACCGAGCCGCCTCGCTTCGCGGCGGCGTAGAAGGATACACGGGAGCTCTGCACACCCCCGCGAACAGCCTGTCAACAGCTGTGCGCAGTCTTCGCGTTCACATTCTCACGCGATTTGCGGAGGCGTCCGGACGACCCGGCGATCGGCCCCCAGACCCTTTGCTATGTTCGCCGCTCCGGGCCCTCCGCGGCCCTTCTCTGTAGCCCACCACGAGCCTCGGCTCTCGCCGAGGAGGTCCTTCGCCGCGCCTGTGTCAGATCCCGATCCAGCGACAATCTGGCACCGCTTCCGGACGGAAGCCCAGCGTGCGGTCTCCGAGACCACGTGGAGCATCTGGCTCGAGCGGCTGACGCTCCGCGAGTTCGCCGGCACGACGCTGGTCATCGAGGCGCCGGACGACGTCCGCTCCTGGGTCGAGACCCGTTTCGCCCGCCTCCTCGGCGCGCTCGCCGAGACGGTGGTCGGGCCCGGCGCGCGCGTGGACATCGTCGGGCCCGAGGAGGAGATCCTCTATGAGCGCCCGCGGCCCGAGGCCGTCCGCGCGGCCGCCGCGCAGGAGCTCAACCCGCGGCTGACCTTCGACCAGTTCGTCATCGGCGACTGCAACCGGCTCGCCCACGCCGCCGCGCTCGCGGTCGCGGAGATGCCCGGGCTGGCCTACAACCCGCTCTTCATCTGCGGCCCGCCCGGCCTCGGCAAGACCCACCTCCTGCACTCGATCGCCAACTACGTGCACGAGCACGGCGGCGGCCTCAGCGCCCGCTACACGACCGTCGAGGCCTTCACCGACCACTTCGTCGGCGCCCTCCACGGCGGTGGGCTGGAGGAGTTCAAGGCGGCCTACCGCGGCGTCGACGTCCTGCTGGTCGACGACGTGCAGTTCCTCCAGAGCAAGGCCAAGACCGAGCAGGAGTTCTTCCACACCTTCAACGCGCTCCACCAGGCGGGCGCGCAGCTGGTGCTGACGTCGGACCGGCCGCCGCGCGACCTCGAGGCGCTCGAGGACCGGCTGCGCGAGCGCTTCGAGGCCGGCCTCGTGTGCGACGTCAAGCCCCCCGAGCACGCCACCCGCCTGACGATCTTGCGCAAGCGGGTCGCCCAGGACGACGTCGGCGACGTCGACCCCGAGGCGCTCGAGCTGATCGCCCGCCGCGTCGACGCCAACATCCGCGCGCTCGAGGGCGCGCTGATCCGCGTCGTCGCCTTCGGCTCGCTGACCGGCCGCCCCGTCACCGCGGAGCTGGCCGAGGAGGTCCTCGCCGGCCTCTACCCGAAGCTCAAGCCGCGTGCGCACACGGTGCAGGAGATCCAGGAGCAGACGTGCGAGGCCTTCGGGATCACGATGGACGCCCTGCTGTCGAGCAGCCGCGCCCAGCCGGTCGCGTTCGCCCGCCAGGTCGCGATGTACCTCTCGCGGGAGCTGACCGACGTCAGCCTGCCGGCGATCGGCCGCGCGTTCGGCAACCGCAATCACACCACGGTGATGCACGCGTGCAAGCGCACGGCCGAGCGGATCGCGACCGACAAAGAGGCCTACGAGGCTGTGCGCAAGCTCACCCGCGAGCTCGGCGGCGAGTGATGCGATCCGACTCGCCTGACAGACTTCGACAGTTCATGCACAGGCCTTCACGGCTCGCTGACGCGGTTCGACCGGCTTGTGCACACAATGAACAACCCCGATGACCACTGAACTGACCCATCACCCGATCTCGACGCGAGAGGCGGCAGCCGAATGAAGATCACGACCCGGCGCGACGCGCTCTTCGGCCAGCTGCAGACGGTCACGCGCGCGGCATCCACGCGCAGTGCCGTCCAAGCGCTGTCCGGAGTCCAAGTGCTCGCCACCGGCGGCGCGATCGAGCTCCGCGCCACGGACATGGAGATCGGCCTGCGGGTGCCGCTCGAAGGCGACATCGTCCGTGAGGGCTCCGTCGTCCTCCCGGCCCGGCTGGTCGTGGACGTCGTCCGCGCGCTCCCCGGCACCGACGTCTCCTTGGAGCTGCGCCCCACCGAGCAGGACGTCGAGATCGTCGGCGGCTCTGCGAACTTCCACATCCGCACGCTGCGCTCGGAGGACTTCCCGCCCTTCCCGGAGCCCGAAGGCGATCGCGTCCTCGTCCCCGGCGACGCGTTCGTCGGCACCGTCAACAAGGTCGCCCGCTCGGCCTCGCGTGACGAGACCCGTCCGGTCCTGACCGGCATCCTCGTGAGCGCGAACGGCGACGAGCTGCGGATGGTCGCCACCGACTCCTACCGCCTCTCGGTCAAGGAGACCAAGCTCGAGGAGGCCCTGAGCGGCTCCTTCGAGGCCAACGTGCCGGCGCGCGCGCTGCAGGAGCTGACCCGGATCGTCCAGCACGAGAACGCGCAGGAGCTGGCGGTGTCGGTGCGCGCGAACCAGGTCGTCTTCGAGGCGGGTGGCGTCGTGCTGTCCTCGCGGCTGATCGACGGCCAGTTCCCGAACTACCGCCAGCTGCTCCCGGACACGTACGAGCACGCGCTGCGCCTGGCCGGCGGGGAGATCTCGGAGGTCGTGCGCCGCATCAGCCTGCTCGCGCAGAAGAACGCGCCGCTGCGGCTCGCGTTCACCGAGGGCGAGCTGACCGTGTCGGCGCGTACCCCGGACGTGGGTGAGGCGCGCGAGACGCTCCCGGTCCCGTTCGCCGGCGAGCCGCTGGAGATCGGCTTCAACCCCGAGTTCCTGCGCGACGGCCTGGAGGCGATCGAGGGCGGCGACGTCGTCCTGAAGCTGATCTCCCCGCTGCGTCCGGGGATGATCGAGGCCGGAGATGAGTCCGGCTTCCAATACCTCCTGATGCCAATCAGACTGAATGTCTAGGAAAGGCGATGCAGCCCCTCCGCCCCACCCCGATATTCGAGGCTAAGGCGATGCAGCCCCTCCGCCCCACCCCGATCATCCGACCTTAAAGAGGCGCGAGGCATGCTCGCGATGCGGCTTGTGCTGCGCGACTTCCGCTCCTACGAGGCGGCGGACGTGCGGCTCGGGCCGGGTCTGACGGTCATCTCTGGTCGCAACGGCGCCGGCAAGACGAACCTGCTCGAAGCGGTCTACTTCGCCTGCACCGGCCGCTCGTGCCGGACGGCGAACGAGCGGGAGGTCGTGCGGTTCGGCGCCGAGCTGACGCGCTTGGAGCTCACGTGCGAGGACGAGCTCGGCCGCCACGACATCTCGGTCGGGTTCAAGCCGGGCGAGCCGAAGCGGCTCAAGGCCGACGGGGCGCCTGTGGACAACTTGGTCGGGGTGTCGGCAAGGCCGTTGGTATCGGTCTTCCTCCCCGACCGGCTGGAGCTCGTCCTCGGTGCGCCCGCGCTGCGGCGTGCGCACCTGGACCAGGTGATCGCGGCGCTGTGGCCGGGACGGTCGGCGACGCGGCGCTCCTACAGCGCCGCCCTCGCGCAGCGCAACGCCCTCCTGGCGTCGATTCGCGCCGGCCGGGCATCGCGGGCCTCGCTCCCGGCCTGGGACGCCGAGCTGGCCCGCCACGGGCTCGCGCTGATGGCCGACCGCGCCGAGACCGTCGAGCGCCTACGCCCGCGGTTCGCCGAGCACGCGGCGGGGCTTGGCCTCGAGGGCGAGGTCGAGCTCAGGTACCGCCCGCGATCGAAGGCCGCCGACGCCGAGGGCCTGGTCGCGGAGCTCGCCGAGCGGCTCGACGGCGATCTCGAGCGCGGCTTCACCGGTCACGGGCCGCACCGCGACGACCTGGCGTTCCGCCGCGAGGGGCGCGAGCTCAGGAGCTACGGCTCCCGCGGGCAGCAGCGGCTCGGGCTCCTGGCGCTGCTGCTGGCCGAGCGGGAGGAGCTGGCCGACGCGCGCGGCGCCGCTCCGCTGCTGTTGCTCGACGACGTGATGTCCGAGCTGGACGCGACCCGCCGCGAGCGGCTGACGACGCTCCTGCGCAGGGACGGTCAGGCGGTCATCACCACGACCGAGATCGAGCACGTCCCGGGAGGAGAGGCCGACGACGTGGAGAAGATCTTCATACAGGGCGGGCAGGCAATCCAGAGGATCACGGCGTGAGAAGGAACGGGCCGAGACCGTTCTCGTTCGCGCTGGAGGCCCTGGCGGACCAGTTGGAGCCTCCGACGACGCTGGCGGCCCTCCAGCGGGTCTGGCCGGCCGCGGCCGGGTCGTTCGCCACGACCGCCGAGCCGGTCGCCGAGAACGATGGCGTGGTGACCGTGGCGTGCGACAGCGCCGTGCTCGCGCATGAGCTGGACCTGATGTCGGAGCTGGTGGTGGAGCGCCTCAACGCCGCCGTGGGCCGCGAAGCGGTCAAGCGGTTGCGTACCCGCGCGACACGTGCCTGACTCTTGACATTTGCAGCATCTTTGCTACGCGCGCGCGTCCTTATTACGAACCCGCGGCTGCTAATATTGAGGCATTGATTTGCCACGCCCCGGCCTCGGACGTTGGTCGTCCCGCCGGGGCGTCCTTGTGTGGACGAAAGGGACCCTTGAGCACCGGCGACCCGAATAACGGACAGCAGCAGCAAGCGGGCTATGACGCCCAGGACATCACGGTTCTCGAGGGCCTCGAAGCCGTCCGCAAGCGTCCCGGCATGTACATCGGCTCGACCGGTGTGCGCGGCCTGCACCACTTGGTCTACGAGGTTGTGGACAACTCGGTGGACGAGGCGCTCGCCGGCTACTGCGACACCGTCTCGGTGACGATCCATCCCGACGACTCGATCACGGTCACGGACAACGGCCGCGGCATCCCGGTCGCGACGATGGAGAAGGAGGGCAAGTCCGCCCTCGAGGTCGTGCTGACCGTCCTGCACGCCGGCGGCAAGTTCGGCGAGGGTGGCGGCTACAAGGTCTCCGGCGGCCTGCACGGCGTCGGCGTGTCCGTCGTCAACGCGCTGAGCGACGAGCTGCACGTGGTCGTCATGCGCGACGGCTACCGGTGGACGCAGGACTACTCGCGCGGCGTGCCCCAGGGGCCGATCGAGCAGGGCGAGCCGACCGAGGAGACCGGGACGATCATCACGTTCCGCCCCGACGGCGACGTCTTCGAGACGCTGACGTTCGAGTACTCCACGCTCGAGCAGCGCCTGCGCGAGACCGCGTTCCTGACCCGCGGCCTGCGGATCTCGATCACCGACGAGCGCAAGGCCGGCGTCAGCGACGAGGACGGCACGGTCCAGGCCGCCAAGTCCGCGGAGTTCCACTACGAGGGCGGGATCGAGGACTTCGTCCGCTACATCAACGAGAACAAGGACGCCCTCCAGCAGAAGGTCATCTTCTTCGACGGTGAGAGCGACGAGGGCTCGGTCGAGGTCGCGATGCAGTGGAACGGCACCTATCAGGAGTCGATCCACTCGTTCGCCAACAACATCAACACCCACGAGGGCGGCTCGCACCTCTCCGGCTTCCGCTCCGCCCTGACGCGCACCATCAACCGGTACGCGCGCAAGGAGGGCATCCTCAAGGAGAAGGACAAGGCGCTCGAGGGCGAGGACATCCGCGAGGGCCTGACCGCGGTCATCAGCGCCAAGCTGACCGACCCGCAGTTCGAGGGTCAGACGAAGACCAAGCTCGGCAACCCGGGCATGCAGGGCTTCGTCGAGTCCGTCGTCAACGCGGGGCTGTCGGAGTTCCTCGAGGAGAACCCGAAGGAGGCCGCGCAGGTCATCCGCAAGGCGGTCGACGCCTCACGCGCCCGCGCCGCGGCCCGCAAGGCCCGCGACACCGCGCGCAAGTCCGCGATGGGCGGCATGGGCCTGCCCGGCAAGCTCGCCGACTGCATGGTCAAGGAGCCCGAGATCGCGGAGCTGTTCATCGTCGAGGGCGACTCCGCCGGCGGCTCGGCCAAGCAGGGGCGCGACCGCTCCACGCAGGCCGTCCTCCCGCTGCGCGGCAAGATCCTCAATGTCGAGAAGGCGCGGATCGACAAGGTCCTCCAGAACACGGAGATCCAGGCCCTGATCACCGCGCTCGGCACCGGTGTGCGCGACGAGTTCGACATCGAGAAGCTGCGCTACCACAAGATCATCCTGATGACGGACGCCGACGTGGACGGCGCCCACATCCGCACGCTGATCCTGACGCTGCTGTTCCGCGAGATGCAGGATCTCGTCGAGGCCGGACACATCTACATCGCCAAGCCGCCGCTGTACCGGGTCACGCAGGGCAAGAGCGACCGCTACATCGAGAAGGAGTCCGAGCTCGAGGCGATCCTGCTCAACGACAAGTTCGAGCGCTTCGAGGTCGTCGACAACGAGGGCCGGGCGTTCAAGCTCACCGACGTGCGCTGGCAGCGCTACTCGAGGCTGCTCAAGCAGTACGAGGGCTGGTCGAGCGCCCTGCGCGCCGAGCACGGGCACGAGGTCGTGCAGTTCCTCGAGGAGTCGCAGATCCTCGACAACGAGATCAAGAGCCCCGAAGAGCTCCTGGAGCTGCTGGCGCGACCGGTCGTCGAGACCGACCCGTTCCTGACCGAGCTGGTGTCGGCGGACGAGAACCTGATTCGCGTGAAGGCCACCGAGCGCCGCTCGAACCTGGCCCGCACGCACCGACTCCGCACGTCGCTGTTCACGGCCAACGAGTTCCGCCAGCTCGCGCGCGTGCACGCCGACCTGATCAAGCTCGCCGGCACGCCGCCGTTCACCGTGACGCTCGGCACCGAGAGCGACGAGGCGCCATCGTTCGAGGACCTGCGCCGTGCCGTGCTCAACGTCGCCGGCAAGGGCGTCAAGCTGCAGCGGTTCAAGGGGCTCGGCGAGATGAACGCCGATCAGCTCGCGTCGACGACGATGAACCCGACCAGCCGCACCCTCGCCCAGGTCACGATGGACGACGCCGCGGCCGCCGACCGCCTCTTCACGATGCTGATGGGCGACAAGGTCGAGCCACGCCGAGAGTTCATCGAGGAAAACGCCCGCGTCGCGACCCTGGACATCTAAGCCATGTCAACCGCAATCATGTCCGGCAACGTCGAGCCCCGTGGGCTCGAGGAGGAGATGCGCTCCTCCTATCTCGACTACGCCATGTCCGTCATCGTCGGGCGCGCTCTGCCCGACGTCCGCGACGGCCTGAAGCCCGTCCACCGCCGCGCGCTGTTCTCGATGAACGAGAACGGCCTGCAGCCGAACCGCCCGTACGTGAAGTCGGCGCGCATCGTCGGCGACGTCATGGGCAAGTACCACCCGCACGGCGACTCGGCGATCTACGACACGATCGTCCGCATGGCGCAGGACTTCTCCCTGCGCTACCCGCTCGTCGACGGCCAGGGCAACTTCGGCTCGGTCGACGACGACCCCGCTGCCGCCATGCGGTACACGGAGGCGCGGCTGGCGCCGATCGCGCGCGAGCTGCTGCGCGACCTGGACTCCGACACCGTCGACTTCGGGCCCAACTACGACGGCTCCGAGCAGGAGCCGCTCGTCCTGCCGGCGCGGTTCCCGAACCTGCTCGTCAACGGCTCCTCCGGCATCGCCGTGGGCATGGCGACGAACATCCCGCCGCACAATCTGAAGGAAACGATCGCGGCGACGATCGCGTACATCGACAACCCGGACATCGATACGCCGGGCCTGATGCAGTACATGAAGGGCCCGGACTTCCCGACCGGCGGCGTGATCCTCGGGCTCTCCGGCATCCGCGACGCCTACGAGACCGGCCGCGGCCGCGTGCGCGTGCGCGCGACCGCCCACATCGAGCAGATCCGCGGCAACCGCGAGGCGATCGTGGTCACCGAGCTGCCGTTCATGGTCAAGAAGGGCGGCGACGGCGGTCTCGTCAAGAAGATCGCCGAGCTGGTCAACGAGAAGAAGCTGACCGAGATCTCCGACGTCCAGGACCACACGGACCGCAACGGCATGCGGCTGGTGATCGAGCTCAAGCGCGACGCCAACCCGAAGGTCGTCCTCAACAAGCTCTACAAGCACACGCCGATGCAGACCACGTTCGGCGTGAACATGGTCTCGCTGGTCGAGAACGTGCCGCGGCTGCTGGGCCTGCGCGACGTCATCAAGTACTACGTCCGCCATCAGCGCGAGGTCGTGGTCCGGCGCGCCAAGCACGAGCTGCGCGCGCTCGAGCGCTCCGTGCATCGCCTCGAAGGCCTGCTGATCGCGCTCGACAACCTCGACGCGGTGATCTCGCTGATCCGCTCGTCGCGTGACCGCGACACGGCCCGCACCGGGCTCATGGAGCAGTTCGAGATGACGGAGATCCAGGCCCGCGCGGTCCTCGACCTCCGCCTCCAGCAGCTGACCGCCCTCGAGGCCGACGCGCTGCGCAAGGAGCACGCGGACAAGATGGAGCGGATCGCCGAGCTGCGCGCCCTGCTCGGCGACGAGGACAAGGTCCTCGAGCTGATCAAGACCGAGCTCAACGAGGTCTCCGAGCGCTACGGCGACGAGCGGCGCACGAAGATCGCGCCGTCCGAGGACGACATCGACATCGAGGACCTGATCGCCGACCAGCAGATGGTCATCTCGATCACGAACTCGGGCTACATCAAGTCGCTCCCGCTGGCGACCTACCGCGCCCAGCGGCGCGGCGGCGTCGGGATCATCGGGATGGACACGAAGGACGATGACTTCATCGAGCACCTCTTCGTGTCCTCGACCCACGACTACCTGCTGTTCTTCACGAACCGCGGCAAGGTCTACCGGTCCAAGGTCTACGACCTGCCCGAGATGTCGCGCACGTCCAAGGGTCGCTACCTGGGCAACGTGTTGCCGCTGCGCGAAGGCGAGCGAGTGCAGTCGGTGCTGGCGACGCGCGACTTCTCCGAGTCGCCGTACATCATGTTCGCCACCCGCAACGGCACCGTGAAGAAGACGGCCTTCCAGGCCTACAACACGCCGATCCGGGCCGACGGCATCATCGCCATCAACATCCGCGAGGACGACGAGCTCGTGGCGGTGCGCCGCGTCGACGAGGACGACGAGATCCTGATGGTCTCCCACGCCGGCCTGGCCGTGCGCTTCAAGGAGTCAGACGCCCGCGCGATGGGCCGCGACACCAGCGGCGTGCGCGGCATGGACGTCGCGGACAAGAACAACTACGTGCTGGCGATGGACGTCGCGCGGCCCGGCCAGGATCTCCTGGTCGTCACCGAGGGCGGCTACGGCAAGCGCACGTCGGTCGACGAGTACCGGCTCACCTCGCGCGGCGCCAAGGGCGTCAAGACGATCACGTTCACCGAGACCAAGGGCCTGCTCGCCGGCGCGCTGGTGGTGCGCGAGCACGAGGAGCTCGTGTTCATCTCGCAGAACGGCATGGTCCAGCGGACGTCGGTGCGAGGCATCAACCGCTACGGGCGCGCGTCCCAGGGCGTGAAGGTCATGAACCTGCGCGCCGGCGACGCGGTGTCGGCGATCGCCCTGGTCGTGGAATCCGAGAGCTCGACGTCGGCCGCCGTGCCGGACGAGGACCTGCCGCTGGAGATCCCGATGGAGGGTGAGCTCCCCGATGCGGTCAGTGAGGACACAGACGAACCCTCCCCGGAGGAGGAGGCCGACGATTAGCGCTTGCGGGTCCGCCTGAAGGTTCGCTACTCTTCGAATCACCAGAGAAAGGGGGTGGTCCGAAGTTGAGTGACAGTTCTTGTGGGACCCTGGAGGTGCCCGGCCGCTAGACCAGCCGGCGCTGGACCCCGCGTTTCTAGCGGAATCCACACCGGTGCACCGCCGTGTTCGATGCCGGAGTTAGTCCCCCCGGCCGCCTAGAAAGTTCGGACGCGGCAGAAAGTCCAGCAGGTTGTAAGCGAGGCCCCGGTTGTCGACCGGGGCCTCGTTCTTTAACCGGGTGGCTGCCGCCCCCCGGACCCCCCGCTTAAGCCCGCGTCGGTGTCGCGACGCCGAGCTCGAGGTCGGCGACCCCCAGCGCTTCGACGCGCTCGCGCCAGCGTTCGGCGCTCAGCTCGCCGTCGCGGAGCTCGTGGATCGACACGTGCGGCGCGAGCGTGTCGTCGCCGCGGCGGGCGCTGACCGGCTCGGCCGGCTGCGCCTCGAGGCTCCAGCCCGCGTTCTCGAGCGCGAGCAACACGGCGTCGCCGAGCACGCCGGCGGCGAGCGCGTTGCGGTCCTCGACGTCAGGGTCGGTGATCTTGTCGGCATGCTCGCCGATGTGCTCGATCGCGGTCGGGAGCGTGCCGACGGTGACGCCGGCGACGACGATGGCGAAGCGCTCGGTCAGCGCCCGTGCCCGGGCGCCGTAGATCTCGGCGCCGACCGCGTCCCAGTCGATCGGCGGGAGGCCGGCGACCTCGCTCCCGAGCAGGAACTCGAGCAGGTCGCGTTCAGTGCGGGACGCCTCGTTGAGGGCGTCGATGGCGCGCGGAGAGTCGTCGGGGTCGCCGTCCGGCAGGTCCTCGACCGCCGCGATCCGCTCGGGAAGCGACGGGTGCGAGTCGTAGGGGTCGGTCTCCTCCTCGCGCAGCGCGTCGAGGTACTCGCTCGCGTTCGCCTCCACCGACTCGTGGGTGATGAAGCGCTGGAAGCCCTCGGACACGGGCGGGCGGCGGCCGGCCTCCAGACCGGGACGACCTCGAGCTGCCAGTAGTAGTCGAACCCGGGCGCGTAGGCGTGGATGCGCTCGAGGGCCGACACGTGCGCGGCGCGGCCGACGCTGCGGACCGCGCACGCGTCGGCGGCGAACTCCTGCCGGCGCGAGATCTTGGCGGTGATGCGCAGGAACGCGTTGCCGTACCAGATGAACGGCTGGCGGACGAGCTTCTGCGACCAGGACTCGTCGCCGTCGCCGTCGCTCAACTGGTGGACGGTGCGGATGATCGTCGCCCGTGTGCGGTAGATCCATGGGCCGAGGCGGGTGTCGCCGCCGCTGTAGTGGCCGAACTCGTGGGCGAGAACGCCGCGCAGCTCGCGCTCGGACAGGATGTGCAGCAGCGGGATGCCGACGATCAGGACGCGGCTGGTGCGCGAGGCCTGCGTGACGGCCGCGTTGGCCTCGAGCGTGAGGTAGACCGCGTCCGGCATCGGCTCGCCCGCGGCGTCCGCCTCGTGCTCGACGAGCTCGAACAGCCGCGGCTGCTCGCTCTTGCTGACCTGCAGACCCGGCGCCTCGAACTTCAGCCGCCGCGGGATGATGGCCCAGAGGATCGAGAACCCGAGGAACAAGCCGGTGATCGTCAGCCATAGGTTGCCCGTGCCGTTGAGGACCCACCCGAGGATCGGGCCCGCGATCAGCGCCGCGGCGATCACGAGCGCGAGGACGTAGAAGCCGATCGTCAGGGCGATGGCGGCGGCGAAACGGCCGGCCAACGATGGGCCGGCGGGAACGTGAGCATCAGTTCGAGGCATCGCACCGGTGTGGATGCCCCGAATGAAGGTCTGTTACGCCGCCCGGGGGAGATACTGGCGCCAGGTCGCCGGGATCGTCGGCGAGGCCAGTTGGATGAAGATGTGGGCGCCGGGGGTGTGCGGCTTCGCCCGCGGGTGCATGTTGACCTGGTGCGGCAGGCGGTCGGCCTTGCGCCGGTTGCAGGGCGCGCAGGCGGCGACGATGTTGTCCCAGCCGGAC
Organism: Solirubrobacter soli DSM 22325; assembly: GCF_000423665.1. GTDB lineage: Bacteria > Actinomycetota > Thermoleophilia > Solirubrobacterales > Solirubrobacteraceae > Solirubrobacter > Solirubrobacter soli. The sequence continues at coordinate 180,132 of NZ_AUIK01000023.1, forward strand.
CCGCCGCCCTTGGAGCGAGGGATCACGTGGTCCACCGTCAGCGAGGTGCGGGCGCCGCAGTACTGGCACATCCAGCCGTCGCGGGCGAAGACGGCGCGGCGGGTGATCTTGCGCTTGTGCGTGTCGCGCGGGATGCGGACGTACGTGACCAGGCGGATCACGACGGGACGCGGAAGCGAACCGGTCGCCCAGTGCAGGTCCTTGGTCCCGACCTCGACGACCTCGGCCTTGTCCTTGAGCAGCAGGACGGTCGCGCGCCGCACGGTGCACACGTTGATCGGCTCGTACGTCGCGTTGAGGACGAGCACACGACCACCACTCCAACGGCTACTCGAGCCGTCAGCTTCAGGTCCGTGCCGCGGGTGGTCGCCGGGCGGCACGGACCCCAGTGGTCCTGGGGGTACAGCGGTTGCCACGATCGGGAGTGTAGCGATAGGTCTGACGGAAGGACCTAGGTTCCAAACGAGCCGAGGACTCGAACCATTTCCGCGTGGCGCTTGAGCCCCTGGACCGCGCCGACCACCGCAGGGTCGGCCATCGAGGCCTCGAGATCGAGGAAGAACATGTACTCGCCCATGCCCTGTCGAAGCGGGCGCGACTCGATCCGCGTGAGGTTGATGCCGGCGAACGCGAACACCGCCAGGCAGGACACGAGCCAGCCGGAGGCGCCCGAGCCCATGCCCCAGAACACGAGGATCGTCTTCGCGGGTCCGGCGTCGGGCGGGGCGGGTGCATCGGAGGCCTGGGCGATCCACGCGAAGCGGGTCGCGTTGCCCGGATCGTCCTCCAGATCCTCGGCGAGCATCACCGCGCCGTAGCGGCGAGCCGCGAGGCGTGGGCCGATCGCGGCGGTCGTGCCGGTGCCGTCCTGCGCGACGTCGCGGACGGCGTCGGCCGTCGACGCGGCCGGGACGACGGCGGCGTTGGGCAGGTTGACCTGGAGCCACTCCTTGCATTGCCCGAGCGCCTGCGGGTGCGAGCGGACCATCGTGATCTCCTCGAACGCCAGCGACCGGCCGGCCGCGAGGCAGTACGAGACCGGTTGGACGACCTCGCCGATCAGCGCGACGTCGGGCGCCTCGAGCGCGAGCGCGTCGAGCACCGGATCGACCCCGCCCTCCAGCGCGTTCTCGACCGGCACGAGCGCCCGCTCGATCCGCCCCTCCTGGACGGCGAGCACGACGTCGCGCAGCGTCGCAAGCGGCACGGCCTCCGCGTCGGGGGCGGCCGCCGTCAACGCCTCGTCGCTCACGGTCCCGGGCGGACCCAGATAGGCGACTCTCACTGCGACTCGATGATCACGGATTGGACCTCGCCGCCGGCGAGCGCGAGCCGCACGGCCTCCTCCTCCTCGGGGGAGAGCTGGTGCTCGCCGCGGCCGGCGTGGATCTGCTTGCAGTACAGCCGGGCGGTGTCGCGGTGGGCGATCGAGGAGAGCACGACGCCATTGTGATCGGCGTCGAGCAGGGCGATCGTGGTCGACTGGTGTCCGGACATCTCGCCGTAGGCGTCGTAGCGGACCAGCGAGCGGTAGGCGATCGCGCCGTCGAGGCGGTCCTCGGCCGCGGACATGCGCTCGTCGAGGTGGGCGGCGACGTCCTCGACCCGCGCGTGGAGCGCCTCGAACGCGTGTTGGAGGTCGCTCGCGTGGATCACGAGGTCGGTCTGCCCGTGCTCGCCCAGCACCGCCCGCTGCGCGCTGCGCACCCGCCGGAAGCGGACGCTCAGCACCAGCAGCCAGATCATGGCGATCAGCGCCGCGGCGGCGGCGGCGAGGGCAACGATCCCCGGGGCCTCCGAGAAGTCCGACACGCCCCGAACGTTAGCCCTGCGCGAAGAGCGTGGGGTACGTCGACTTGTTGTTGTCGGTCTTCTCTTCGCCCGGGACCTTGGCGACCGTGACGTTGATGTTCACGACGGCGCCGAGCGGGGGTTCACGGTTGAGCGGCAGCTCCACGGTCGCCTTCTCGCCCTTGGCGACCTTCGGGACGGTCTTGTTGAGCGTGATCGGCGTGCCGGTACCGCTGGCGAGCTGGATCTTGAGCGTCACCTTGACGTTGAACTCGTCGTTGTCGCCCTGGTTGGTGAAGGCGACGAGGAACGGCTGGCCCTTGACGTAGGTGAGGCGGTTGGAAGCCGTCGGCGACAGCGTCACGTTGCCGTAGCTGGTGGCGTTGAGGCCGGTGCCGTGCAGGCCTGGGCCGGTCGGCTGGTTCTTGTTCGTGTTGTCGCCGCTACCCGAGGTGTCGCCGGTCGACAGGCGCGTGCCGAGCTTGGACGCCACGAACGCGGGCGAGACCCAGGAGATCTCGCGCAGGAACTGGGACGACGTGATGTTCCCGCCGATCCCGGCGTCCGCCAATGCCTGCTTCATGAACGGCTGGACGCGCGCGTTGTAGAGCACGTCGGACGCGTCGAAGGCGCGCATCTGGCCGGCGATCCCCTTGATCGCGTTGTCCGCGTTGTCGCCTTCGTCGCCGAGCGCGTTCTTGACGTCGTCGGAGATCTTCTGCAGGCCGTTGCGGCGCAGCTCGAGCGCGATCAGGAACGACTGCTGCGCCTCGGTCATGTCGCCCGGGACGCTGAGCGCCTGCGCCTGCTTGAGCGACTGGTCGGCCGAGCCCTTGAAGCTGAGGACGCTCTGGTAGAGCTCGGTCGGCGAGGTCTGCTGTGCCCCGTCCATCGCCTTGAAGAACTGCTCGCCCTGCCCCTGGGACTCCGTGCCGATCTGGGTGACCTTGGCCGTGTAGTCGCGCAGCGCGTTCTTGTGGCGCGAGTTGTTGCACGCGCGCACCCCGAAGAACAGGAGCAAGAGGATGAGCAGGCCGGCGATGCCGGCGATCATCCGCCGGACGAGCACGGTCTGGGCGTCCGTCGCCCCACCGGAAGTCACCCGGCCGCGACGCGGTGGAGGCGATGGGCGCACACGAGTGCGCGCGGTGCGTGGGGGCTCGTCGTCCTCGTCGAAGAAGGACAAATCTTGGTCTCCTCAGGGCTCCGGCAACTTCAACGTAACAGGGAGGTCGGAGGGAACCGCGGTGGTGCGCCGAACTCGGGCGTGATGGAGACCACCGACGAGCTCCCTACGGAGGTCGCCGCGGAGCTCGTCCTTGGTCGGTACCGGCTCGGCCAGCGGCTCGGCTCCGGCGGCTTCGGGACAGTCTACGCGGCCACCGACGAGCGCCTGGAGCGCGCCGTGGCCGTGAAGGTGATCCCGGGCCCGCCGATGCACGGCGAGCGCGGGCGCCGCGAGGCGCTCGCCGCGGGGCGGCTCGACCACCCCGGCGTCGTCGCGGTCTTCGACGCGGGGGAGGACCAACGAGCCCGCTACCTGGTCTCCGAGCTCGTCCACGGGCGCACCCTCGACCAGCTCGGCGCCGAGGGCGTGTTGAGCGACCGCGACGTGCTGCGGATCGGCCTCGCGCTCTGCGGCGCGCTCGAGCACGCCCACGGGCGCGGCGTCGTGCACCGCGACGTCAAGCCGCAGAACGTCATCATCCCCGACGCGCCGCGGTCGGCGGCCGGTGTGGCCAAGCTCGCGGACTTCGGCGTCGCCCACCTCGCCGGCGACGAGCCGCTCACCCGCACCGGGGACGTGGTCGGCACCCTTGCCTACATGGCCCCCGAGCAGGCCGCCGGCAAGCGCATCGACGAGCGCTGCGACCTCTACAGCCTCGCGCTCGTGCTCTACGAGGCGCTCGCGGGCGTCAACCCGGTCCGCGCCGGCTCGCCCGCCGCCACCGCCCGGCGCGTCGGCACGGTGCTCCCGTCCCTGCGCCGCCATCGCAAGGACCTCCCGGAGGAGTTGTGCGCGGCGATCGACACCGCCCTGCGCCCGAAGCCCGACGAGCGCGGGACGATCGACGACCTCGCGGCCGAGCTCGCCGAGTCGCTGCCCGAGGTCTCCGACGAGGGCGGATCCGTCGCGCCGCACCCGCTCGAGCGCACGCAGCCGTTCGCGCCGCTGCCGCGCGGCGTCGCCCGCGGCGCGGCCGCATTGCTGGCCGGCGGCCTCGCCGCCGCCGCGCTGCAATGGGTGGGGGAGCCGATCCTGCCCGCGCTTGCCGCGGTCGTCGCGGTCGCGCTCCTGCCGCGGATCGGCTGGCTGCTGACCGCCGCGGGGGTGATCGGCGCGCTCTCGACGGAGCAGCCGGGCGCCGCCGTCCTGGTCGCGGCCGCGGCGCTGCCGGTGCCGCTCGCCCTGCGCCGGGACGGCGCGACATGGTCGGTGCCCGCGGTCGCGCCGCTGCTCGGCCTCGCGACGATCGCCGGCGCCTACCCGGCGTTCGCCGGACGCGCCCGCGGCGCGGTGACGAGAGCCGCCCTCGGCGCGCTCGGCGCGTGGTGGGCGCTCCTCGCCGCGCCGCTGCTCGGCACGGCGACGCTCGGCGGCGAGGATCCGTCCGGCGTGGCCGTACTCGGCGCGCGGCCGCCGCTTCCGATTGACGCCAACGCCGCGCTGGACGACGTGATCGCCCCACTGCTCAGCTCCGGCGCGCTGCTCTACGCCGCGCTGTGGGCGGGTGCGGCGCTCGTGCTGCCGTGGCTGGTGCGTGGTCGCTGGCTCGCCGCGGACGTCGTCGCGGGCTCGATCTGGGCTGCCGGACTCGGCGCCGCGACCGCCGCGATCGCCCAGTCGATCGACGCTCCAGAGCCAAACGGGCTGGTCCTGGGCGCGGTCGTGGCGGGCGTGATCGCCGTCGCGGTACCACACCTCCGGGGAGGACCGGTGGTGGAGCCGTGACGCCGGGGCGGATACTGTGCACCGGCAATCATGGCCACATGTCCGGGTAGCCGCCAGTGAGCGTGCTGCGCAGCCTTGAATCCAAGCTCGCCGGGCTCGTCGAGGGCACGTTCTCGCGTGCCTTCAAGTCCGAGGTCCGCCCCGTCGAGATCGCGCGCAAGCTTGCCAAGGAGATGGATCAGCACAAGGTGCAGTCGTTGTCGCGCGTCTACGCGCCCAACGAGTACGCCGTGTGGCTGTCCCCGGACGATCGTGCCCAGTTCGAGGGGACCGAGGAGGAGCTCGCGTCCGAGCTCAGCGGGTACCTGCTCGAGCACGCGCGCCGCGAGCGGATCACGCTCGGCACGAGCCCGCGCGTGGTCTTCAAGACCGACGAGAAGCTGCGGCTCGGCGAGTTCGGCATCCAGGCCCGTCGCGTGAAGCCGCCGCAGACCGAGAACGAGGCGCCGTACCAGGCCGACGAGGGGCGGACGATGGTCTACTCCTCGGCCGAGCGGGTGGCGGAGCCGCTGCGCGAGCCGGACCCGCGCCGCGGCCGCGCGCGCCTGCGCGTCGACGGCCGCGCCGAGATCGTCGGCTCCAAGGGCGCGATCCTGGGCCGCTCGCGTGACGCCGACGTGGTCATCGACGATCCGAACGTCTCCCGCCATCACGCCGAGATCCGGCCGTCGGGCGGGTCGTGGATCGTCAACGACCTCGGCTCCACCAACGGGATCAAGGTCAACGGCCGCCGCGTCGACGGCCCGCAGTCGCTCAAGCGCGGCGACGTGATCGAGATCGGCACCTCACGAGTGACGTTCGAGCTGGAGTAAGCGGGTGGAGCTCGATCCCATCGCCGTCGCGCTGAAGTTCGGCTTCCTGGCCGTCCTGTACCTGTTCCTGCTGTGGGTCGCGCGGTCGGCGCTGAAGGACCTGCGCGGGGTCGACGACAGCGTCTACCTGGGTCCGAGTGCGGACGTCGATGACGCCACCGGCATGTATACGGCGTCCGCGCCGCTGGCTCGCGACGGTGGCGCGCCGAAGCTGCGGGTGAAGTCCGGAGCGGGCCTCGCGCCTGGTTCCGCCTATGATCTGAGCGACGGCGCGCTGCTCGGGCGTGGCGATCAGGCGGACATTCGCCTCGAGGATGGATTTGCGTCCGCGCGACATGCGCGCCTCGTCCCGCAGGGGGATGTGATGGTGTTGGAGGACCTTGGCTCCACGAACGGTACGTACCTGAACGGTGAACCGCTGCGCGGCCCACAGCCCCTGCATGTCGGGGACAGGATCAGAATCGGCGACAGTGAATTCTCCTTCGAGCGCTGAGCATGTTGCGAATCGCTGATCAGTGGCACGGATCGGACCTCGGCCTGCAGCGGCAGGGCAACGAGGACAACTACTTCGTGCGCGCCCCGCTGTTCGTCGTCGCCGACGGCATGGGCGGCGCGCAGTCGGGCGAGGTCGCGTCCGAGATGGCCGTCGAGGCCTTCGGGGCGGGGATCCCGGACGGCGACTCGCCGGCCGAGGGCCTCGTGCACATCATCGAGACCGCCAACCAGCGCATCCACGAGCGCTCGCGCTCGGAGACGCAGCGGGCCGGGATGGGCACGACCGTCACCGCGGCCTACGTCGGCGAGAACTCGGTCACGGTCGCGCACGTGGGCGACTCGCGCTGCTACCGGGTCCGCGACGGCGAGCTCCAGCGCCTGACCGACGACCACTCGCTGGTCGGCGATCTGGTGCGGCTGGGCAAGCTCACCGAGGAGCAGGCCGAGACGCACCCACAACGCTCGGTCATCACCCGCGCGCTCGGCCCCGAGCCGAACGTGATGGTCGACGTCGAGGAGTACGGAGCCCGCGCGGGCGACCTGTTCCTGGTCTGCTCGGACGGCCTCACGTCGATGGTCCGCGAGGACAAGCTCAAGCCGCTGCTGAGCGGCTACTCCGGCCCGCTGGACAAGCTCGGCCACTCGCTCATCGCCGCCGCCAACCAGGCCGGCGGGCGCGACAACATCACCGTGATCCTCTTCACGCTCGCGGAGATCGACGCGCCGGCGAGCGGCGGCGCGACCGCCGCTTCGGCGTTGGTCGACGAGGACACGCGCGAGTACAACACCTTCACCGGGGAGGCCGTCGCCGAGCCGCGTCAGGGCGTCAGCCGCCCGCAGGGCCACACGCGCCGCTGGGACGAGGTCCCCGCCGGCTCCACCCGCGCTTCCGACGAGGCCGAGGCCGAGTACCGCGCCTCCGGCACCGTTGCTCTGTCGGCCGTCCGCCCCAGGGCGCAGCCGATCGAGGAAGGCCACGCCCACGCGCCGCCACGCGAGCAGCCGCGCCGGCGGCGGCGATTGCTCTCACCGGGCAAGTTGCTCACGGTCGCATGCATCATCGGCTTCCTGGCGGCCTTCTGGCTCGCCACGCGACAGGTCTTCTTCGTCGGCGTCGACGAGTCCCGCGGCAACGTCGTCACCCTCTACAAGGGTCTTCCGTACGACCTCCCGCTCGGGATCCGGCTCTACTCGCCCGTCCGCCATTCCGGCGTCACCCTCCAAAGCCTCCCGCCCGCGCGGCGGGCGACGTTCACGAACCACAAGCTGCGCCCGAAGGACGACGCCGAGAGCCTGGTGAAGGCGGCTGAGGACGGGACTCTCTCTCAGTGAGTGCACGCAATCGTGAGCTGATGGCGCTGATCCCGGCGTCGCTGTTGTTGACCGCCGGGTTCGCCGCGATCTTCATCCAGCGCAACGCTGTGCTCTCGAACGTCTCGCTGACGTACGGGGCGATCTTCCTCGGCCTCTGCTTCGCGGGTCACCTCGTGATCCGCTTCACGCTGCCGTACGCGGACCCGTACCTGTTCCCGCTGTGCGCGATCCTCGCCTGCTTCGGGCTGGTGGTCGTCTACCGCATCGACGAGGACCTCGCGCGCGACCAGGCGCAGTGGTTCGTGATCGGGCTGATCCTGTTCTCGATCACGATCATCGCGCTGCGCGACTTCCGCATCCTCGAGCGCTACCGCTACACGATCGCGCTCGCCGGCCTGGCGCTGCTCGTGCTGCCGCGCGTGCCGGGCATCGGCCAGCAGGTCAACGGCGCCTACCTCGGCGTCAAGGTCGGGCCGATCTCCTTCCAGCCCGCGGAGTTCGGCAAGATCGCGATCGTCATCTTCCTCGCCGCGTACCTGCGCGACACGCGGCAGGTCCTGGTGCAGTCCTCACGGCGCTTCCTGGGGATCACGATCCCGCGGTTCAAGCACCTCGGGCCGCTGCTGGTGGTCTGGGGCGCGGCGATGCTGATGCTCGTCTTCATCCGCGACCTCGGGTCCTCGCTGATGTACTTCGGCGCGTTCCTGGCGCTGATCTACGTGGCGACGAACCGGCTGTCGTTCGTCGTCGTCGGGATGGTGCTGTTCCTCGCCGGCGCCTGGTTCTTCACCAAGACGGTCGGGCACGTGCAGGACCGCATCGACATCTGGCTCGATCCGTTCAAGACCTACGACACCTCGGGCTACCAGATCGCCAACGGCCTGTTCTCGATGGCGGACGGCGGGCTCTTCGGGCAGGGATTGGGGGCGGCCTTGCTGACCGTCCCGGGCGGCGGGCCGCTGCTCCCGGCGCCTGAGACGGACATGATCTACGCGGTCATCGTCAACGACCTCGGCCTCGTCGGCGGGGCCGGCGTGATCCTGACGTACCTGCTGATCGCCGAGCGCGGCTTCAAGATCGCCACGCTGGCGACCGACTCGTTCTCGAAGCTCCTGGCGACCGGCCTGACCGCCGTGATGGCGCTGCAGGTCTTCGTCATCATCGGCGGCGTCACGCGCGTGATCCCGCTGACGGGGGTCACGCTGCCGTTCGTGTCCTACGGCGGCTCCTCGATCGTCGCCAACTTCGTGCTGCTGGCGCTGCTGCTGCTGATCTCCAATCGCGCGAGGCAGCCCGCGTCGTGAACGCCCCGATCTTCCGCCTGTTCGCGCTGTTCGTGCTGATGTTCGCCGTGCTGGTCGGCTTCAGCTCGCGCTGGTCGGTGTTCGGCGCGCAGCGGCTGCGGGACAACCCCGACAACAAGCGCGTCGTGCTCGAGGAGCAGCGGGTCAAGCGCGGCGTCATCCGCGCCGACGACGGCACGGTCCTGGCCGGCAGCACGGCGCTGTCCGGCGGCCGCTACACCCGCCGCTACCCGACCGGGCGCCTGTTCGCGCTCCCGGTCGGCTTCGACGACATCCGGCTCGGCCGCGCGGGCCTGGAGAAGTACTACAACGACGAGCTCGTCGGTCGCAAGGAGGAGCTCGGGCGCCTGATCGACTCGATCGTCTCCAAGGACGTCGTGGGCGACGACCTGCAGACGACGCTCGACCCGAAGGGCCAGACGGTCGCCTACGAGCAGCTCGCCGGCCACAAGGGCGCGGTCGTGGCGATGGACGTCAAGACCGGCGCCGTGCGCGTGCTGGCGGGCACGCCCTCGTATGACCCGAACGACCCGGGCAAGCCCGGCACGACGATCTTCAACAACGCGACCCAGGGCCTCTATCCGCCCGGCTCGACGTTCAAGACCGTCACGGCGTCGGCCGCGATCGACTCCGGCAAGTATCAGCCCGATTCGAAGGTGAGCGGCAAGAACGGGAAGGTGATCTCGGGTACGCCGCTGAACAACTTCGGCAGTGAGAACTTCGGCGACATCACGCTCACGGAGGCGCTCACGCACTCGGTCAACACCGTGTGGGCGGAGGTCGGCGTCAAGCTCGGCCGCTCGACGATGCAGGAGTACATGGACCGCTTCGGCTTCGGCAAGAAGCCGCCGATGGACTACCCGGCCGATCAGATGTCGGTCAGCGGGCCGAACCGGCGCGGGAAGATCCTGCCGATGAGCTCGGACCGCGTCGACGTCGGGCGGACCGCGATCGGCCAGGCGCTGCTGCTGGTCACGCCGCTGCAGATGGCGACGGTCGCGCAGACGATCGGCAACGGCGGCCTGCGGATGGAGCCGCGGCTGGTCGAGAAGGTCGTCGACCCTGACGGTCGCACGGTCGACAAGCCGCTGCCCAAGGAGGCCGAACGCGTGATGTCGCGCGAGAGCGCCGCCAAGGTCACGACGATGATGAAGTCGGTCGTGCGCGAGGGCTCGGGCACCGCGGCCGCGCTCGAAGGCGTCGAGCTGGCGGGCAAGACCGGAACGGCCGAGATCAACATCGCGCAGGGGATCAACGACCTCTGGTTCATCGGTTTCACCGACAAGGTCGCGGTCGCGGTCATCATCGAGAAGGAGAAGGGTCAGGGCGGGACGGTGGCCGCCCCGATCGCCAAGCGCGTCCTGCAAGCACTGGGGCAGTAGATGCACACGATCACCCCTGACACCGTGATCGACGGCCGCTACCGGGCGCAGAAGCGGCTCGGCGCCGGCGGCATGGCCGAGGTGTGGTGCGCCGAGGACGAGGTGCTGGGCCGGCGCGTCGCCGTGAAGCTGATGGGCGGGCGGTTCGCCGAGGACCCGTCCTTCCGCGAGCGCTTCCGGCGCGAGGCGAAGGCCGCGGCGGGCATGCAGCACCCCAACATCGTCGGCATCTACGACTACTCCGAGTGGGACGGGACGCCCTACATTGCGATGGAGCTCGTCGACGGCAAGACGTTGAAGGAGCTCGTGACCGAGCGCGGGCCGCTCCCGCCCGACATCGCGGTGGGGCTGACCGAGCAGGTCCTGCGGGGGCTCGGCTACGCCCACAAGCGCGGGATCGTGCACCGCGACGTCAAGCCGCAGAACGTGATCATCGACCGCGACGGGCAGGCGAAGGTCGCCGACTTCGGGATCGCGCGGGCCGGCGACACCTCGGAGATGACCCAGACGGGGACGATCGTCGGGACGATGCAGTACCTCTCGCCCGAGCAGGCGGAGGGGCATCCGGTCGACCGGCGGGCGGATCTCTACTCGGTCGGGATCGTCTTGTACGAGCTGCTGACCGGGCGGGTGCCGTTCGACGGCGAGGCGCCGATCTCGATCGCGATCAAGCAGATCAACGAGCTTCCAGTCCCGCCCGCGCAGCTGCGGCCGGGGCTCTCGCCCGCCTTGGAGGCCGTGGTGCTGCGGGCGCTGGAGAAGGACCCGATGCGGCGCTTCCAGAGCGCCGAGGAGTTCATCGCCGCCTTGGAGGCCGCACAGCGCGCGCCGACGCGGCAGATCGTGATGGAGCCGACGCCCGGCGAGCCGTGGGACGAGTTCGAGGAGGAGCAGCGTCGCACGCGCTGGTGGCTGTGGGCGATCGTGGCGTTCGCGCTGGTGGCGATCGCCGTCGGCGCCTACCTGACGCTGGCGGGCACCAAGGTCGACGTGCCGAACCTCGTGGGGCGCAGCGCGTCCGACGCGGCGGACGTCGCGCACAAGCGCGGGCTGGAGATCGCCTTCGTCCCGCGTGTGTCCGACGACGTCCCGCGCGACCAGGTGATCTCGCAGGACCCGGCGGCGGGTGAGCGGGTCAAGGAAGGAACGACGATCACGACCGTGATCTCGGCGGGCAAGGGCGAGGTGCCGGTGCCGGCGGTCGAGGGCCAGTCCGAGGACGATGCCGTGAAGGCATTGGAGGACGCCGGGTTCAAGACCAAGACCAAGACCGCGTTCTCCGACTCCGTGGCCTCCGGGGAAGTGATCTCGCAGGATCCCGCCGCCGGGACGTCGCTGACCAAGGGCCACACCGTCACGCTCACCGTGTCCAAGGGCGTGCAGGGCATCGAGGTGCCGAAGGTCGTCGGGCTCCAGCAGGACGCCGCCGAGGCGCAGCTCGAGCAGGCGGGCCTGACCGCGAAGGTCGTCGAGCAGGAGACGACCCAGCCGCCGGGTACCGTGATGAAGCAGGACCCGCCGACGGGGACGCGCGTGGACAAGGGCGCCACGGTCACGCTCACCGTCGCCAAAGCACGGCCCGAGGTGCCGGACGTGACGACCAACCACCCGACAGAGGAAGAAGCGACCGCGACGCTCGAGAAGGCGGGCTTCAAGGTCGACGTGCGCACCCGCCCGGACCCGGCCAACGTGGGCCGCGTGTCCGACCAGAACCCGGCGGCCGGCACGCCGCGCTCGACCGGCGCCACCGTGACGATCTTCCTCGGCTCGGACTCCTCCGGCGGTGCCGCCACGCCGACGGCTTCGCCCACTCCGACCCCGACGACTGGATGAAGGTCGCCGTCCTGGCGGGCGGGCGCTCGTCCGAGCACGACGTCTCGCTGAACTCCGCCGCCGCCGTGCGCTCGGGTGTGGCCGCAGCCGGTCACGAGGTGCTGCCGGTGACGATCGGGCGGGACGGCGACTGGGTGCATGACGGCGTCTCGCTGTCCCTGCGGCCTGGCGGCGGGTTGCTCGGCGCCGACGTCGTCTTCCCCGTCCTCCACGGGCCGTTCGGTGAGGACGGGACGCTTCAAGGGCTGCTCGAGCTGCTCGACGTCCCGTACGTGGGCGCGGGCGTCCTCGCCTCGTCGCTGTGCATGGACAAGGTCGTGTTCAAGGAGGTGCTGGCGGCCGCCGCGGTGCCCCAGGTGCCGTACGCCGGCGTGCGCCTGTCGCGTTGGCGCGAAGAGCCCGAGGCCGTCGCCCGCGAGCTCGCCGTCCTCGGCACCCCGGTCTTCGTCAAGCCCGCGCGGCTCGGCTCCTCCGTGGGCATCGCGAAGGTCTGGTCCGAGGCCGAGCTCGGCCCGGCGCTCGATCTCGCGTTCACCCACGACTCCCTGGTGATCGTCGAGGGCTTCTCCGCGGGCCTCGAGGTCGAGTGCTCCGTGCTCGGCAACGGCGAGCCCGAAGCCTCGATCCCCGGCGAGATCGTCCTCACCGGCTCCGAGTGGTACGACTACGAGGCCAAGTACCAGCCGGGCGGCATGGAGCTCGTCGTCCCCGCCCGTCTGTCCGCGACCGTCCTGGACGAGGTGCGCCGCCTCGCGTGCGACACGTTCGTGCGGGTCGGCTGCTCGGGGCTCGCTCGGGTCGACTTCTTCGTCGAGGACGGCGACCGCGTGCTGGTGAACGAGCTCAACACGCTCCCGGGCTTCACCGCCACGTCGGTCTACCCGAAGCTCTGGGAGGCGAGCGGGTTGGAGTTCCCGGCGCTCTGCGACCGCCTGCTCGCCTTGGCGGTCGAACGCTTCGAGACCGAGCGCGCGGTCGCGTTTTAGGGCGCTGGAAAGGCAAGCACCGAGGGGGAGGGGGTTGGTGCACCCGCGTGCACCTGCTGGCGCCTTTCGTCGGCGCATCTATCGGCTCCCGCTCTCGCGGCCGGGTCTAAGGGAGACCGACAGTTACAGATCGTGGTACTGGACACCCCTATCCGCTCTCGCCTGCCGTAATTGGCCTGAGGAACGTCGATCGGCACTCCGAGGGGGTAGTTCGAGTTAGTTCACAGGGGGTGAACTAACTCGAAACACCCCTCTCAACGTGCCAGCTCGAACAGTGCGCTTTCGGTCGAGAAGCGCCGTGGCCGTTGAAAGCGATCACAACCGATCTCGCGTGGTCTCCGTGGACCGTAACTTGACGGTCTCCCTGCACGGCGCGGCGAGTCACCGTGGCCAGGGGCGACGGCGGACGGCGGCACGACCGATCAGGCCGGGGCGCAGCCGCGCTCCCCCTCCCTCACCGGCCCGGCCTTTCAGCGCACGACCAGCCTGACGCACCAACAAACGCCCGCTCCAACAAGAGCGCTAAGCGGCGACTTCCTGGAACAGGCGGATCTCGGAGATCTCGGCGTTGTCGGCGTCCGGGGCGAGCTTCGTGATCCACACGAGGTAGTAGCGGTACTCGACGCCTCCCGTGTCGAGCTTGAAGCGCTTGTCGGCGCTGGAGACGGTCCCGCCGCCCACCTTGGTCCAGCCCTCGTCGATCGACTTGGGGACGGGGCCGGCCGGGGCGGCGTAGATCGTGACCTTGAAGCCCGGGGCAGGGGTGTCGATCTGCATCGAGACGGCGGCGACCTTCGGCTTGGCGTCGACGTAGATGCCCACGCCGGCCTTGCCCGCGCCCTCGATGCCGTCCTGGTAGGTCTCGGTGGACCAGGCGGTGCCGTCGTCGCGGTCGACGACGCGGGCGACCTCTTCGCTGTGCTCCTCGTCGTCACCGAGGGGGTCGTAGTCGTGGGCGGAGCCGCGGGGGACCGAGACGACCTTGGTGCCGGTCGGCGTCGACTGCTCCAGACGCCCGGCGCCCGTGCCGCGCTCCACCCGCTGGGGGACCTCGTTGCCCACGAGCAGGACGATCACCACGGCGACCGCGGCGAGCGCGATGATCCCGAGCACCGGCAGCGAGTGGCGCATGCGGAAGGGGAGCCGTCGGCGCGCCTTCGCGGGGAGGGTGCGGATGACCGCGGTGGCCTCGCCGGTGGAGGTGCCCTGGCGGGCGGCCTCCAGCGCCAGCGCGTCCTCGAGGTCGGCGACCAGCGACGGGACGTCGGCGTAGCGGTGGGCGAGATCCTTGTCGGTCATGCGGTCGAGGACCGCCGCCGTGGTGGCCGACACCTCGGGCCGCACGGCCTGGATGTCCGGGATGTCCTCGCGGACGTGCTTCATCGCCACGGAGATCTGGTTCTCGCCGTGGAACGGGACGTCCCCGGTCAGCATCTCGTACAGCACGATCCCGAGCGAGTAGATGTCCGACTGGCCGTCGACGTCGTGACCCAGGGCCTGCTCGGGGGACACGTAGTCGGTCGTGCCCAGGACGCGGCCGTCGGCGGTCAGGCCGTCGTCGCGGAGCGAGCGGGCGATGCCGAAGTCGGTGACCTTGGCCGAGCCCTCGGGGTCGATCAGCACGTTCTGGGGCTTGACGTCGCGGTGCACGATGTCGTGCGAGTGCGCGCAGCCGAGCGCGCGGGCGATCTCGATCGCGTACGCCAGCGCCTCGTCGACCGGCAGGCGGCCGAGCCGGCGGATGCGGTCCTTCAGCGTCTCGCCCTCGACGTATTCGAAGACGATGTATGGGCGGTTCTCGTCCTCGCCGGCGTCGATCACCCCCACGATGTGGGGATGCGAGAGCTGCGCGACGGCCCGCGCCTCGCGCCTGAAGCGCTCCAGCTGGTCGGAGTCGGCGGACATCTCCCGGTGCAGGAGCTTGATCGCGACCCGCCGCTCGAGATTGACGTCGAAGGCCTTGTAGACCGTCGACATCCCGCCGGCGCCGATCTGGGCGTCGAGCCGGTAGCGGCCGCTGAGCTGCATGCCCACGAGCGTGCTCATCAAGAACTCGCCCCTATTGTGGCCGATGTCTGCAAGGCGCGGGTTAACTTCGGCGCGCGGACGCCGGTTCCCGCCCTATTTCAGGAGTCGGCGGAGCGCCCGGACCAGGTCCGCCACTCGGGGTCGTCGCCCGGCTGCTTGGTCGGGCCGGTCTCCTCGGCCGCCTCGCGCAGATCCGCGTCCCCCTGCTCGACGCCCTCGGACTCGCCCTCGCCCGCCTCGGCGAGCGGCAGCTCCTCCGGCGTGGCGGGCTCACCCTCCGGGCCGGCGTAGTCCGGGGTCGGACCGCCGATGTTCGCCGCCTCGGCCGCGGCGGCGGCCTCCTCGGCGGCCTCGTCGATCGTCGGCGGCTCCTGGGCCGGCGGAACGGGCACGGAGGTCGCGGTGTTGGCGACCGGCCCGGCCGCGTCGTAGTTGGACACGGGCGGGGGCGTGTACCCGGAATCCGACGGCGCGGGCGCGGACTCGCTGCGGCCCGGCAACAGCGCGGCCACCTTGTCGCGCTTGAGCAGCAGCACGGCGGCGCCGGCCGCGGCCGCGCCCCCGAGCACCAGCAGCTTGCGGTTTGGGCCCCGCTTGCGCGGCTTGACCCCGGGGAATTGAGCGGCGAGACGGTCGCGCGCGAAGGCGAACGCGAGGTCGGCGATCACGGCGTTTCGGGCGTTCCTGGCGAGGCTCATACACAGGACGCTACCCGTCAGGTCAAAAAGAAGGCCGCCCACTGGGCGGCCTTCATGAAGCGGGGGTTATGCGGCCGGTGCCGGCTTTGGCAGCGAGAACGGCGCGTCGGCGGCGGCGCGGTTCTCGTCGCGCACCGCGTGCCAGATCTCCTCGCGGTAGATCGGCGTGGAACGCGGGGCCTCGATGCCGACGCGGACGGTGTTGCCGACGATCTCCTTGATGTGGACGACGATGTCGTCCCCCACCATGATCTTCTCGCCGGCTCGGCGGGTGATGAGCAGCATGGTTCCTCCTTGGATTCAGCTGCGAGGGATTAGGCGGCGGCCGCGACGGCCGGGAACAGCGGGGCGCGGACGGGGGCGTCCGCGGACTCATTGATCACCTGATGGCCCTGCCCGTCGGCGACGAGGATCGGCGCGCGCAGGTTGGCGTAGAAGTCGGAGAGCTCCGCGCCGGCGCGGACCGTCACGAAGACCGTGACGTCGGCCGCGTCGGCCGTGATCGGCTCTGCGGCCTCGTCGGACAGGTCGACCGCGTAGTCGCTGAAGAAGTGCCACGGGTTCGTGACCGGCAGCGCGAGCGTCGGGTCGTCGATCGAGTGCAGCCAGCTGAAGGCGCTGTCGTCGGTGGCGACGATCGCGTACCGGCTGCCGCCGAGCCCGATCAGGCCGGCCGGGAACTCGATGACGTCCTCGGCCGCGATCTCGATCGTGCCGAAGCGCGAGGACTCGATGGTGAGGGTGGACATGCTGGGAGGGATCTCCTGGAGGGAACGGATATGCGCTCTATCGGCTCAGCGGAGGAAATCCATGAGCGACGACTGCACGATGTTCGCGCCGGCACGCAGCGCGGCCTGGTAGGCGGCGCTCTGCGAGTTGAAGTCGATCATCGTCTTGGCGATGTCGGCGTCCTCGGTGTTCGAGAGCTGATTCGTCAGCGCGCCCGTGATCTGGTCGATGCGCGTCTGGGCCGCCTCGAGCCGGTTGGTCTGGGCGCCGTTGCGCGCGCGGACCTCGAGCAGGCCGTCGAGCCGGCCCTTGAGCGCGGCCATGTCACCGCCGCGCAGCGCCACGCCGTCGTTGGCCTTGAGGTGGTCGGAGATGTCGCGCAGCGCGTTGAGCAGCTTGCCGTCGGTCGGGTTGGTGCGACCCTCGCCGAGGATCTCGACGGCGACGGAGTTGATCGTCATCGTCACGCCCGGTCCGATCTCGCGCACGATGCCGGGGACCGCGGGGTCCAGGCCGCCCAGGTTGCCCTGGTACGTGTCGTCCGTGCCGAGCAGGTACGGCGGCGTCGAAGTGGCCGTGCCGGACATGATGTATTTGTCGCCGTAGGAGGCGTTCGCCGTCTCCTTGATGCCTTCGATGATCTGGTCGATCTCGGAGGCGATCGCGGTGCGCGAGGTCGCGTCGGCGGTGTCCGTGGCGCCCTGGACGAGCAGGTCGTGCGCGCGGTTGACGTACTGGGTGATGGCGTCGAGCGAGGACTCGGTGGAGTCCATCCAGCCCTGGGCGTCCTGGATGTTGCGGATGTACTGCTCGTTCGCACCGATGTTCGACCGCAGGCCCATCGCCTGGGCGGCCTTGAACGGATCGTCGGACGGCCGCGTGATCTCCTTCTGGGAGGCGGCCTTGGCCTGGGTCTTGGCGAGGTTGCTCTGCAGCGTGTTGAGGTCCGCGAGAACGTTGCGCTGGACCATGGAGGTGGTGATGCGCATGGGGTTACAGCCCGACCCTTCCGGTACGGTTGATCAGGACGTCCAGCATCTCGTCCATCGTCGACATGGCTCGTGCGGAGGCCTGGTAGGCACGCTGGAAGCGCACGAGGTTGGACATCTCCTCGTCCATCGAGACGCCCGACACGCTGGTGCGGCGGTCCTCGACGGAGTCGGTCAGCACCTGGGCGTTGGCCTGCATGCGCTGCGCCTCATTGAGGTCACCGCCGACCTTCGCGACGAACGCCTTGTAGACGCCGTCGATCGCCGGGTTGCCGCGCAGCTGCGAGACCGCCAGCGCCAGGTCGTTGGAGCCGGTGGCGCCGGAGCCTGAGGTGATGCTCGCCGGAGCGGCCTGGATCGGGGCCGACACGGCGATCGTGGCGCCCGAGGGGACGCCGGAGGTGAAGAAGGCGCCGCCGTACGCGTTGTTGACCGCGCTGGCGAGCGAGTCGGTGAAGCTGTCGAGCGACGTGAGGTACCCGTCGATCGTGCCGCCGGTCTGGCCGATGGCGAGCAGGCCGCCCATCTGGCCGCCGGGCGACCAGGAGGTCGGCGGGCCGACCCAGTCGGCGGTCTGGTCGGTCACGATCGGGTACTTGGTGCCGGTCGAGCCGTCCACGAAGGAGACGTTGGTCGAGCCGCCCTGGAGGTTGTCGACCGAGACCTGGCCGTACTGCGAGAGCTGATCGATCAGCAGGTCGCGACGGTCCATCAGGTCGTTCGGGCTGTCGCCGTTGGAGATGAACGACGCGATCTTCTGGTTGAGCCCGGCGAGCTCGGTCGCGATCTTGGTGACCTGGCCGCCGTTGCCGGCGATGTCGTTGTACTGGCCGACCGCAGCGTCCTGGGCGGCGACCATCTGCGAGCGCACGGAATGGATCGAGTCCGTCAGCGCGCCGGCCTGCTGGACGAGCGCCTGCTTGGCCGCCTGATCGTCCGGGGCCTTCGCGAGGTCCGACCACGACTGCCAGAACTTCGACAGCTGCGCGTTGATGCCGGTGTCGGACGGCTCGTTGAGCGAGAGCTCGGCGGAGTCCAGGCCCTCGGCGCGCGACTTCCAGTCGTTGAGGTTCGTGTTCTGGGCGCGGTACTGCGCGTCCAGGAAGTTGTCGCGGACGCGGCGGAAGCCCTGGACGTCGACGCCGGAGCCGAGGTGCGCGCCGGTCATGTTGCCGGCGCCGGAGACCTGGATCTGCTGGGCGAGCGACGCTGACAGGAGCGCTTCCTGGCGTGAATAACCGGCCGTCGACGCGTTCGCGATGTTGTGACCGGTGGTGTCGAGCATTCGCTGCTGCGCGATCAAGCCGCGCAGCGACGTCTGCATTCCGTAGAAGGAGGAGATGGGCATCGTGGAGGGGGCCTATGCCTGAAGGTCGAGCGCGCGGTACACGGACGGCGCGGAGGGGGCGGGTGCGGTGCTGCTGGCGCCGGGGCGGTTGTAACCGGCCTCCGGCTCCTGGCCGATCAGCCGCGTCAGGTGCGACAGGAACGTGAGCTCCTGACGCATCAGCGCGCGGTTGATGCCGTGCTCGCGAGCGATCTCGGACAGCAGTCCGCGGAGCTCGGCGGAGCGCTCCATGGCGGCCTTGGCGGCGCCAGGAGTGACGAGCGCACACAGCCGCTCGAGGGTGACGGTCGTGGGGGCGATCCCGAGGGCCGCGCCGGCGCGCTGGAGGAGCTTGGCGCGCTCCTGCTCGAGCGTGCCGCGGCGGACCATCTCCGACTGGATGTCGGCGAGGCGCGCGAGCACCGCGTCGGTGTCGCGCTCGCGGATCGCGGCGCCTTGGGCGAGGACCAGCTTGAGGAGGTGACGTGCGGAGTTGATCTGCGAGTCCAGGTGGACCAGCAGCTCGGCCTCGAGGACCGTGCTCATGACTGCATCTCCTTGTACAGCTGGCGGGCGAGGCCCAGCCCTTGTCCACCGACCAGCGCGGTCGAAAGCGTGTCCTGCATCGTCGAGGCGTACGGGCCCTGGGACAGCTCGGAGTCCTTGGGGACCATCTCCTTGACCAGCTCGCCGACGAGCATCTGCTCGAAGGCCAGCGCTGACTTGTAGTTCTTCTGCGCCTCCGGGCCCGCCGAGCGGACGTCGGCCGGCAGCGAGAAGTTCGAGATCGCGTCCATCAGCGCTTGACCCCGTTCGCGATCTCCATCATCTGATCGGCGGTCTGGATCGCCTTGGAGGTCAGCTGGTAGGTGCGCTGCGCCTCGATCATGTCGGTCATCGCGGTCGAGATGTCCGTGTTGGAGGCCTCGAGCGTGCCCTGCTTGAGCGTGGTCGCCGCGGGGGCGGCGACGGCGTTGCCCGAGCGCGCGGTGGTGACGAAGGCGTTGTCCCCGACCGACTGGAGGTTCTGCGGCGAGCGGACCGAGACGAGCGCGATCTTGCCGACGGCCTGGCCCGCGGCGGTCACGGTGCCGTCCTGCGTGATCGAGATCTGGCTCGGCTGGATGTTGTTCGGGATCTTGATCTGCGGCTGGATGAAGCCGCCGAAGCTGGTCACGAGCCGGCCCTGACCGTCGAGGTGCAGGTTGCCGTCGCGCGTCAGGCCGTCGCGGCCGTCGGCGAGCTTGACCCGCATGAAGCCTTCGCCCTCGATCCCGACGTTGAGCGGATCGCCGGTGTTCTGGAGATTGCCCTGCTCGAAGTAGCGGCCGTTCTGGACGATCCGCGAGCCCGTGCCGAGCTGCGCGTTGTCCGACGTGGTCGGCCGTCCGCCGCGCTCGTACAGGAGGTCCGCGAACCCGACCCGCTGGCGCTTGTAGCCGGTCGTGTTCGCATTCGCCAGATCGTTGGAGACGGCATCCAGCTTCTGCTGCTGCGCCAGCATGCCTGCGGCGGCGGTTCGAAGTCCTTCGAGCATTGGTTATCTAGTCGGCGGAGGGGAGGGAGGGCTTTAGGGACGGTGCTACGCGGAGAGGGAGCCGACGGAGGACGCGGCCTTGCCGAGCGTCTCGTCGATCGTGTGGATGACCTTCTGGCCGGCCTCGTAGGCCCGCATCGACTCGATCATGTCCACCATGGACTGATTGGCATCGGCGCCGGAGCCCTCGAGGGCACCCGCGCGCACCGCGCCCGCGACCTGGCCGGCCACGGCGCCCGGCGTGCCGGTGATGTAGTTGTAGCCGGCCTTCTCCGGGTTGGTGAGCAGGACGACGTTGAGGTTGCGGGGATCGACCTTGCCGTCGGCGCCGATCTTGACCGGCTGGTTGTTGCGGCCGAGGACCGGGTCGCCCATCGAGGTCACGAGGCGGCCCTGCTCGTCGGACTGGAACTCGCCGTTGCGCGTGTAGCGGACGCCGCCGGCGGTCTGGACGGCGAAGAAGCCGTCGCCGTTGATGGCCATGTCGAGCGGCTCGCCGGTGTCCTTGAGCGCGCCCGGGGTCCAGTCGGTCACGGTGTTGGTGACCTGGACGCCGGTGCTCTGGGAGCCGACGCTCGCGCCGGTGACGGAGTTGGTGAGGAGCAGCTTCCCGAACGACTGCTGCGTCGTGCGCTCGGCCTTGTAGCCCGACGTCGACGAGTTGGACAGGTCGTTGGCGATCTGGTCCTGGCGCAGCTGCTCGGCGAGCATGCCGGAGGCTGCGAGATAAAGGCCTCGATCCATTGTCCACCCCATCGGCCCTTCGCTTGAGATCCTTGAGGTCATGGATCCGATTGCCGTGACCGCCGCGCTGCTGCGCAACCAGCTGCCCGACGTCACGATCCGCGAGGGCGCGAGCGTGATGGCGCGAGTGGCGTCCAAGGGCGAGGGCCACGCCGTGATCGTGATCGCGGGCATCCCCGTGACGGCGCAGCTGCCGCCGGAGGTCGAGGCCGGCGCGACGCTGCGGCTGAAGGTCGCCGAGGTCACACCGGAGCGCGTGACCCTGCGGATCGCTCCGGATCAGGCATCCCCCAACCAGGTGATCGGCACTTTCACTCCAAGCGCGCAATCGGTAGAAGCCAGGGTGCAGGTCGAGGAACGACCGGCGCGCCGTCGAGGGGCAGACGGCGAGCCGGCGGACATCGTCTCCTTGGCCTTCACCTCGCCGGTACTGGGTCGTCTCGACCTGCGACTGGAGCTGCGCGGAGAGCGTTTGCTCACCGAGATCACGACCCCGGCAGGTCGTCCGAACGCGATCGCGAACGAGGGCGCTGAGCGTTTACGCGCCAACTTGGAAGCGAAGGGTTTGGAGGCCACGGTGAAGGTGCGCCCGCGTCACGAGCCGCTCGACCTCTATGCCTGATCCGAACGTCACCGCGGCGCTGAAGTACACCGGCGACGGCGCGCCGCAGGTCGTCGCCGCCGGGAAGGGGCATCTGGCCGCATCGATACTCGAGCGCGCACGTGAGGCCGGAGTCCCGGTGCACCGGGATCCGGAGCTGGCTTCGGCGCTCGCCCAGCTGTCGCTCGGGCAGGAGGTGCCGGAGGCGATGTGGACCGCCGTGGCCGAGGTTCTGGCGTGGGCGTACGGCCTGTCTGGAAAGGGACCTACCCCAAATCGGTGATGAAGGTTGTGGGGTCTGAGCCCGATACAGCCTTCGTCCGTTTGATCGTCCCGCCCCTCTAGGAGCGCAGTTCCAGCAATGAAGCCCACTTCGTCATCTGGCAGCCGCCGCCGCGTTTCCGCGGAGGATGCCCTCGCGCTGTGGCGTGAGTACAAGGCCACGGGTGATCTTCAGGTGCGCAATCGCCTGGTGATGACCTACGCGCCCTTGGTCAAGTACATCGTGTTCAAGAAGGTCCGCGAGCTGCCGGCGCGTTGTGAGGTCGAAGACTTCATCTCCTGTGGCCTCGAGGCGCTGATCGCCTCGATCGATCGCTACGACCCGGACAAGGGCGCGACGCTCGAGCAGTTCGCCTGGACCCGGATCCACGGCGCCGTCCTCGACGAGCTCCGCCGCCAGGACTGGGCCCCGCGCTCGCTGCGCCGGTGGGAGCGCGACATCGCCAAGGCGCGTGACCAGTTCACGACCATCCACGGCCGCCGCCCGGTGCGCGAGGAGCTCGCCGCCGCGCTCTCGATCTCGGTCGAGGAGCTGCGCAAGCGCGAGGACGACATCGCCGTCTCCGACGTCACGTCTCTCAACACGCTCGTGATCTCCGACGACGAGACGACCGTCGAGCGCATCGACACCCTCGCCGACGGCGACACCCGCCTCGACCCGGAGCACCAGGCCGCCAACGCCGAGGCCAAGGCCAAGTTCCGCCGCGCGTTCGACACGCTTCCGCAGCGTGAGCGCGAGGTCGCGGTCCTCCTCTACGTCAAGAACCTGACCCTGCGCGAGATCGGCGAGGTGATGGGTGTCTCCGAGAGCCGCATCTGCCAGATCCACTCGCAGCTCAAGCGCACGCTCAAGCAGCAGCTGTCAGACGACGCGGTGCTCTTCTCAGCCGTCGGCTGAGAGACCACTCAAGGTCAAGCGACGAACGCCGACAACTCAGATTGAGATGCAAATCGGTCGCTTCACCCCATCCCCGTACGAGCAGGTCGCCCCAACTGCGACGTCCTCGGCCGGCAAGGTTGCGCCGGTCATCGCGCCTGAAGCGGTGAAGCCGGCAGCGACCGATGTCGACCACTCCAAGGACACGATCCTCGGCGACGTGCCGCCCGCCCCGACGGCTGAGGCGCGCGAGATGGTGGACAAGGCCGCGGAGCGCGTGCAAGAGCTGCACAAGCAGAACCGTGAACTCCACTTCTCGCGCGACGAGACGTCGAACCGCGTGGTCATCGAGGTCCGCGACCTCGACGGCAACGTGATCAAGACCATCCCGCCCGCGAAGGCGCTGGACATCCTGTCCGGCGCAGAGCTCTAAGGAGACCGCATCATGGCCGGCATCTCGCTGACCGGTATGGCGTCCGGTCTGGACACCGATTCGATCATCTCCCAGCTCATGGCGCTGGAGCAGAACAAGGTCGTCGCCGTCCAGATGCGCCAGGTCAAGGTCCAGGCTCATAAGGACGACCTGTCGTCGATCAAGTCCAAGCTGGACGCGTTCAAGTCGGCTGCCGCCGCGCTGAGCGACGCCGCCACCTGGAAGGCGACGCAGACGTCGTCGTCCTCGGACACGACCAAGCTCGACGTCGCGCTGCTCTCCGGCGCCGGCATCGGCGGTCACTCGGTCAAGATCGACAAGCTCGCGTCGTCGGCCCAGCACGGGTTCACGTACACGGCGAGCGCGACCGCGGGGACCTTCGACCTCGCTTACGCGCCCACCGCGGCGAACCCGACGCCGACGAAGTCCACGATCACCGTCGCCGCCAACGCGACCGCGACCGACGTCGCCACGGCGATCAACGCCAAAGAGGACTCGCCCGCGTACGCGGCGGTCATCAAGGATGCCAACGGCAACGAGCGCATCGTCCTCTCCGCCCGCAAGACCGGCGAGGACTCCAACTTCACGCTGGACTCCACGAACATGGGCGCCGGCAGCTCGCTGGTCGAGGACAACACCTACGCCCGGACCGGCACGACGCTGAACGCGTCCTACTGGCTCGATGACGAGGTCACCGCCCGCACGTCGCAGTCCAACATCGTCGAGAACGCGATCCCGGGCGTCCGCCTGACGCTGAAGGGCATCACCTCGAGCCCGCTGTCGGTGACCACGACCGCCGCCGCGATCGACACCGCCGGCGTGCAGAAGAAGGTCCAGGCGCTGGTCGACGCGTACAACGCCGTCGTCTCGACCACCCGCTCGCAGCTGACCGAGAAGAACGACCCGAAGGCGACGACCACGAGCGGTCTCTCGGCCGGCACGCTGTTCGGCGACTCGGGCCTGACCTCGATGCTCGGCTCGCTCAAGAGCCAGATGACCCAGGTCGTGACCGGCCTCGGGCTCACGGGCCTCGGCGACCTCGGCATCACCGTCCCGAAGCCGTCCGGCGGAACGTCCACGCAGGACGCGAAGGACGGCAAGATGACCTTCGACACGTCGAAGTTCACGGACACGCTCAATGCCGACTGGACCAAGGTCCGCGACCTGTTCTCCGGCAAGGGCGCGACCAAGGGCCTTTCGACGCTGCTGTCCGACTACGTGACGTCGCAGACCGGCACGAAGGGTGTGCTCACGGGCCGCATGGCCTCTGACGACTCGACGCTGAAGGACTTCACGGACCAGATCGCGCGGCTCAACGACCGCATGACGACGACGCAGGCCCGCCTGAAGGCGCAGTTCACCGCGATGGAGACCGCGCTCAACCAGTCCCAGACGCAGCAGGCGTGGCTCACGAGCCAGATCTCGTCCTTGCCGAAGCTCGGATGAGCTTCAAGCACCCGGCTCCCCAGCCGATCAATCACCTGATCCCCCCTCCCTCCCTCCAACCGACTCAGGAGCCTTCAGTGGCCACCTACGCCGGCAACCAATCGGCCGCTTACAAGCAGCAGAGCATCCTCACGGCTCCTCCCGGGCGCCTCGTCGTGATGCTCTACGACGGCTGCCTCCGATTCCTCTTCCAGTCCGCCTACGCCATGCGCGAGGGCGACCGCCGGCAGTCGCAGGACCGCATGCGCCGCGCCGAGGCGATCATCGACGAGCTCACGGTCACGCTCGACCACGAGCGCGGCGGCGAGATCGCCAGCCGCCTCCAGGGCATCTACGCGTTCTGCCGCCGTCACCTGATCGAGGCGGCCGCCGAGCAGGACCCGACCAAGATCGAGGAGGTCTCCGAGTTGCTCGGCGAGCTTCGCGAGGCTTGGGCGGAGATCGCCGGCAGTGAGTCCTGAGAGCCCCTGGGCCGAGCTGGTCGCACTCGCCGAACACGAGCTCGAGCTGATTCGCGACGGCCGCTGGGAGGAAGTCCCGGCGGCCTCGGCGGAGCGGCTGAGCACCGCGCAGGGCCTGGGCGATCCGCCGGCCGAGGCGCGAGTGCACCTCGAGCGGCTGGTCGAGCTCCAGCACGCGATCCACGCCGGCCTCTCCACCGGCCGGGCGTTCACCCTTCAGAAGCTCGGGAACATGCACCGCGGCCAGGCCGCGTTACGCGGATACAGCGGGGGTGCCCCCCGCCCCGCAGCCACCGCCTTCAACGGCCGCGCATAAGCGCGGCCGTTGGTCGTTAATGGCCCTGTAGCGCCAAAAAGTTAGGGTCCGGACCCTAAAGTCCGCAACGGGGAGGGCCGATAGGGAGAGTGCGCCCCAAGGACGGGACGCAGTGAGGCTCAAGGACGGGCCGCCCCCTCTTCCCTCCAGGAGCCATCCGTCCCCGTGCTGATCGATACCACCCAGCTGGCGCTCGAGCGCAGCATCTCCGGCGCCACCCAGCGCCAGGAGGCGCTTGCGGCGAACATCGCCAACGCGAGCACGCCCGGCTACAAGCGCGTCGACGTGGACTTCCACAGTGCGCTCGCCGCCGCGCTCGGCTCCTCGAACGCCAAGGGCGCCGTCGAGGGAACCACCTTCACCACGCAGGCCGACGCGACCGTCGGCGCCACGCAGGCCGACGGGAACTCGATCGACGTCGAGAACGAGTCGGCCAAGATGGCCGCCAACGCGCTCGAGCAGCAGGCCGCCGTGTCCGTCGCCAAGACCCGCAACGCGATCCTGCGTTCGGCCATGGGTGTCGCCTGATGAGCATGTTCGGCGGCATGGAGATCTCCGCGAGCGCGCTCACCGCGCAGCGCCTGCGGATGAACGTCACGGCCGAGAACCTCGCCAACGCCGAGACGACCAAGACCCCGGACGGTACGCCGTACCGCCGCAAGGAGGTCGTGTTGGAGTCGGTCCCCGGCAATGGCGGCTTCGGTGCCCAGCTGAGCAAGGCGATGGGCGGCGGCTCGGGCGTGGCGCCCGGCGGCGTCCAGGCCAAGGCCATCACCGAGGACCCGACCCAGGGCAAGCTCGTCTATGACCCTTCGCACCCTGACGCGGACGCGCAGGGCTACGTGCGCATGCCGAACGTCGACACGGTCACCGAGATGGTGGACCTGATCGACGCGCAGCGCGCCTATGAGGCGAACGTGACCGCCATGTCCGCCTCCAAGCAGATGTTCGCCAAGACCCTGGAGATCCTCCGATGACCATCGATCCCTCCCTCGCCGTCTCGGGCGCCGAATGGCAGATCCAGCCGGTCGAGGGCGTCGAGGCCACCGGCGACGCCGGCTCCGGCTCGAGCTTCGGCTCGCTGCTCTCCGACTCGATCTCGGCGCTGGCCAAGACCCAGAACGACGCCGCCGCGCAGGCGCAGGCGCTCGCCACCGGGCAGGCCGACGACCCGACCGCGGTCGTGATGTCCGTCGAGCGCGCCCAGCTCTCGATGCAGCTCGCGGGCCAGATCCGCAACAAGGCCGTCGAAGCCGCCCAGGAAATCTTCCGAACCCAGGTCTGACCTGATCCCCTATGCCGCCGTTCCTCCAAAACCTCCTCGCCCTCCCGACGCGGACCAAAGCCGTTCTCGGCGTGTCGGCGGTCGCGATCCTCGCGATCGCGTTCGTCATGCTCAAGATCGCCACGGCGCCGTCGTACGCGCTGATCGCCAGCGGGCTCGACCCCGCCGAGACCGGCAAGATCACCGTCGCGCTCGACGAGCAGGGCATCGCCTACGAGTTGCGCAACAACGGCACGGCGCTCGCCGTGCAGAAGTCCTCCACGGCGCAGGCGCGCATCGCGCTCGCCGGCCAGGGCGTCCAGACGTCGGGCGGCGGCAGCCAGCCGGGCTACGAGCTGCTCGACCAGTCCAAGCTGGGCGCGTCCCAGTTCCAGCAGCAGGTCACCTACCAGCGCGCGCTGGAGGGTGAGGTCGCCAAGGCGATCTCGGGCATCGACGGCGTCTCGAACCCGAACGTCCAGATCGTGATGCCGCAGGACGACCTGTTCGCCGACGAGGCGACGCCGGCCACGGCCGCGATCCAGCTCGGCAACCCCTCCGACACGCTCGCGCCGGGTGCCGTTCGCGGCATGGCGCAGCTGGCCTCCTCATCCGTGAAGGGCCTCAAGGCCGACAACGTCACGATCACCGACTCCAGCGGCGCGGTCCTGTGGCCGAGCGACGAGGCCGGCGGCGCCGGCACGGGCAGCTCGAGCAAGGCGAGCGCCGAGGCGCGCTGGGCGCGTCAGAAGGAGACCGCGATCAACGCGATGCTCGCGTCGACGCTCGGCCCGGGCAAGGCCCAGGTCAAGATCAACGCCGACCTGAACATGGACGAGACCACCAAGGACGAGTTGGCCTACGGCCAGAAGGGCACGCCCCTCACGGTCACGCAGGACAACGAGGACCTCAAGGGTGCGGGCGCCGCCAACGCGGGCGGCACGGCCGGCACCGGCTCCAACGTCCCGACCTACTCGGGGACGAACACCTCGGGCGGTAACGGCAACAGCTCTTACAAGTCCCGCAAGGGCACGACCACCTACGGCGTCGACAAGACGGTGACCAAGACCAAGACCGCGGCCGGCGCCGTCAACAAGATGGACATCGCCCTGCTGGTCGACAAGTCGGTCCCGGCGCCGGTCTTCCAGTCGCTGCAGAAGACCGTCCAGGCCGCCGCGGGGTACAGCACCTCGCGCGGCGACACGATGTCGGCGGCCCAGATGGCCTTCGCCAAGCCGGCCACGCCCAAGGCGGGCCCGGTGCCCACCACGATGCTCGGGCCGCTGAAGTGGGTCGGTCTCGGCATCGCGAGCCTCCTGTTCCTCTTCTTCATGACCCGCGGCCTCAAGAAGCGCGAGAGCGAGAACCTCGGCACGCCGGCCTGGCTGACGACGATCGAGGAGCCGATGTCGCTCGCGCAGCTGGAGGCGCACACGCAGGGCAACTACCTCGACACCGCCGCCTCGTCCATGCTGCCGCCGCGCGTCCCGGACACGAGCCTGCATCAGCTCGACCAGCTGATGGAGCGCGAGCCCGAGCGCGTGGCCGCGCAGGTCAAGGCCTGGATGGCGGAGGACTAGTCACATGGCCGCACTGGCAACCACTGACAACGCCGCCCCGAAGAAGACCAATCTGAAGGGCATCCAGAAGGCCGCCGCCCTGCTCGTCGCCATCGGCGAGCAGCGCGCGAGCGAGATCTTCAAGTACATGGGCGAGTCCGAGGTCGAGGCGCTCTCGCTCGAGCTCGCCAAGGCCCAGAAGATCCCGACCGAGGTCTGCCGCGACGTCATCACCGAGGCCGTCGAGTCCGTGCTCGCCGAGGACTACCTCGCCGAGGGCGGCGTCGACTTCGCCCGCTCGGTGCTGATGCGCTCGCTCGGCGAGGACCGGGCGGACGAGATCATCGGCCGCCTCGCCGCCACGATCGAGCGGCGCCCGTTCGAGTTCCTGCGCCGCACGCCGGCCGAGCAGATCGTCGTCTTCCTGCGCAACGAGTCGCCGCAGACCGTCGCGCTCGTCGTCTCGAACCTGCACACGACGCTCGCCGCGCAGGTGCTGTCCGACATCGAGCCGGAGATCCAGGCCGACGTGGCCCTGCGGATCGCGATGATGGGCGAGACCCGCCCGGAGGTCGTGGCCCAGGTCGAGAACGTCATGCGGTCGCGGCTGTCCGCGGTCGGCTCGCAGGAGTACGCGAGCGCCGGCGGCATCAAGTCGCTCGCCGACATCCTCAACTCCTCCGACCGCACGACCGAGCGCAACGTGCTCGACGAGCTGGCCAAGGCCGACTCCGAGCTGGCCGAGGAGATCCGCCTCCTGCTGTTCACCTTCGAGGACGTCGTCAAGCTCGACGACCGCTCGATCCAGATGGTGCTCAAGGAGGTCGACCAGA
Organism: Solirubrobacter soli DSM 22325; assembly: GCF_000423665.1. GTDB lineage: Bacteria > Actinomycetota > Thermoleophilia > Solirubrobacterales > Solirubrobacteraceae > Solirubrobacter > Solirubrobacter soli. The sequence continues at coordinate 209,126 of NZ_AUIK01000023.1, forward strand.
AGGACCTCGCGATCGCCCTTCGCGGTGTCAACGAGGACGTCCGGTCCAAGATCTTCGGCAACATGTCCGAGCGCGGGGCCGAGCTGCTGCGCGAGGAGATCGACTTCCAGCCGCCGCAGCGCAAGCGCGTGGTCGAAGAGGCGCAGGGCCGCATCGTCGGCGTCGTGCGCCGCCTCGAGGAGGCCGGCGCGATCGTCATCTCCCGCGGTGCGGGTGGAGAGGACGCGCTGGTCTAGATGAGCGTGATCGCCGACTTCGACTTCCAGACGCTCGAGCCGCTGCCCGAGCCGCGGACGCCGGTCTCGGACGCCGAGGCCGTCATGGACGTCCTCGCCGAGGCGCGTGCCGAGGCCGAGCAGATTCGCGAGAACGCCCGGGCGGAGGGCTACGCCGCCGGCCGGGCGGACGCGATCGCCTCGCTGGAGCCGGCCCTGGCCGCTCTGACGCAGGCGATCGGCGACGTCCAGGCCGGTCAGGCCGAGATGGCCGTCGAGCTCGAGCGCCGCGCGGTCGAGCTCGGCATGGGGCTCGCCCGCAAGGTCGTCGCCGGCGCGTTGTCGGTTCAGCCGGAGCTGGTCGTCGAGGCCGTCACCGGCGTGCTGCGCGGCATCGTCGAGCGCGAGCGCGTCACCGTGCTGGTGAACCCCGCAGACCTCGAGATCGTCCGCGAGGCGATGGAGGGGCTGCGCACGTCGCTGGGCGGGCTCGATCACTGCGTGGTCGAGGCCGAGCGCCGGGTCGGCCGCGGCGGGTGCCTGGTGCACACGCCGGTGGGCGAGATCGACGCGACGGTCGAGACCAAGCTCGAGCGGGCGGGCGAAGTGGTCGCCGCCGCGCTCGGGCGCTCATGATCCTCGTCCCGCTGCCGATAAGACCTCTGTGTTCTCGGTGATGGATGCGGCGCTCGACGCGGTCGGCGCCTCTTCGGATGACTTGCTCGATGAGGCCACCCTGGCGATCCGCGAGGCGGATCTCAGCCGGCGGACCGGCCGCGTCGTCGACCTGATCGGCCTGATCGTCGAAGCGACCGGCCTCGAGGCCGAGGTCGGCGAGGTGTGCACGATCCAGACCAGCCGCGGACGCCCGACGGTGCCGGCCGAGGTCGTCGGCTTCCGCGCCGGCCGCACGCTGCTGATGGCGCTGGGCGACGCCGCGGGCATCGGCCCGGGCGCGCGTGTCACGGCGTCCGGCCAGCCGCTCGCGGTGAATGTGAGCGATGCGCTCTTGGGGCGCGCGCTGGATGGACTCGGTCGTCCGCTGGACGGCAAGGGCCCGATCCCGGTGTCGATGTGGAGGCCCGCCGAGGCCTCGCCGCCCGATCCCCTGTCGCGCCCGCGCATCGAGGATCGTGTGTCTTTGGGCGTCCGCGCGCTGGACGCGATGGTGCCGTGCGGGCGCGGGCAGCGCCTCGGCATCTTCGCCGGCTCCGGCGTCGGCAAGTCGTCCTTGTTGGGCATGATCGCCCGGTCGACCTCGGAAGAGATCAACGTCATCTGTCTGGTCGGCGAGCGTGGTCGAGAGGTGCTGGAGTTCATGCAGCGCGACCTCGGTCCCGAAGGGTTGGCGCGGTCCGTGGTCGTCTGCGCCACGTCCGACCAGCCCGCGCTGGTGCGCCTGAAGGCCGCGTTCACCGCGACCGCGATCGCGGAGTACTTCCGCGACCAGGGCCGCAACGTGATGCTGATGATGGACTCGGTCACCCGCTTCGCGATGGCCCAGCGCGAGGTCGGCCTCGCGATCGGCGAGCCGCCCGCCACCCGCGGCTACACGCCGTCCGTCTTCGCGATGCTCCCCAAGCTGTTGGAGCGCACGGGCACCTCGCCCGCGGGCTCGATCACCGCGCTGTACACGGTGCTCGTCGACGGCGACGACATGAACGAGCCGATCGCCGACGCCGTCCGAGGCATCCTCGACGGCCACATCGTCCTGTCGCGCCATCTCGCCCACGCGGGCCACTACCCCGCGGTGGACGTGCTGTCGTCCGTCTCGCGCCTCGTCGGCGAGATCGTGTCCGAGGACGTCCGCCTGGCCGGCAACGAGGTCCGCAAGCTCATGGCCACCTACAAGGAGAAGGCCGACCTCATCTCGATCGGCGCCTACCAGGCCGGCTCGGACCCCGCGATCGACGCCGCCATCGCGGCCCGCGGCCCGATCGACGCGTTCCTGAAGCAGGGCGTCACCGAACCGTCCTCCGCGGGCGACGCCGATGCGACCCTGGGCCAGCTGGCGATGCTGGGTGGCGCGTTCGACGGCCCCGTGTTGGACGGCGAGCTGCAGATGACGCCGGAAGAGGCGAACATGCCGCTCCACAACGCCATCCCGCCGCTGCACATCCCGTCATAGCGGCGCCGTTCGTAGGGGTGTTCGACGTTCCGCCCCCGTACAGGGGCGAAACGTAGGCCACCCCCCGGAGTGCAGATGGACGTTCCCGGCCGCGAGAGCGGGAGCCGATAGACGCGCAGGAGAAGGCTCGAGGACCCGCTAGCTGTAGGACCTAGCCAGGTTGTTCAGCTCGTTGAGGCGAGCGATGGGTAGTTGGTGGCTGAGTGAGCCGTGTGGGCGGCGATGGTTGTATGTCCAGAGCCAGCCGTCAAGGGCTGCGGTGCGTTCTCGGCTTGAGCCGTAGATCGCGCCGTAGGCCCAGCCACCGAGCAGAGTGCGGATGAAACGTTCCGCCTTGCCGTTGGTGCGTGGCCGGTAGGGGCGCGTCCGGAGGTGGCGCAGGCCGAGCGCGCGGCACGCGAAGCTGTGCACCGTCGAGCGGTAGGCCGAGCCGTTGTCGGTCATCACGCGCTGCGGGGCGATGCCGTGGCGTCGGTAGAAGATCAAGGCGCGGCGCAGGAAGGCGACGGCGGTGCTGGCTTTCTCGTCCGGGAGGACCTCGGCGTAGGCCAGGCGGGTCGCGTCGTCGACGCAGACGTGTACGCACTCCCAGCCCGTGGTGGCTTCGCGTTGGCCGGCGGCGTTGGTCTTGGTGGATTTGCGCTGCCGGGCCTTGTTGCCATGGACGCGGTGCCCGGCGCCCCAGTCGGGGATGCGACCGAGGTTCTTGATGTCGATGTGCAACAGCTCGCCGGGGTGGCGGCGCTGGTTGCGGTTCGGTGGCTCAGGCGGTTCCAGCTGTGAGAGCTTGCCGAGCCCGACACGCAACAGCACCGCCGAGATCGTGGACAGCGCGATCGGCAAGCATTCGGCGATCTCGGCCGGGGTCATCCGCAGCCGCCGTAGGGCCACGATCGCTTCCACGGCGCGCTCGTCGGTGCGATGTGGCACCGATCGCGGCGCCGAGGAGCGGTCAAGCAACCCGGCTCGGCCTTCGGAGCGGTAGCGCGCGAGCCACTTCGAGCACGTGCGCTCGCTCACGCCGGCGGCCTCGGCCGCCGCCGTGAGCGACCACCCATGCTCGATCACCCGCCGGACCATGAACTCGCGGCCTTTCGGACCGAGCGGAGCGTTAGCGTGAACCTTCATCCGGTGCCCTCCGTTGGAGAACTGTGCTGGTTGGCACCGCTCAGCCTCCAACAGGGCCTGGATGAACAACGCTCCTAGGAACTACAGCTAGCTCTCCTCCCCCTCCCCCCTCGGTGCAAGGCCGTTTCCCGAATACCGGCACGGCCACACAACAACGCGACCGCCCACCGATGCCACGGCATACCGGTTTGTGTACGGGGCCGTCCATGTAGCGTTCGCTCACACATGGATCCCATCCGGTACGTGGAAAGCGTCGGCGGCTACTCGATCGCCTATCAGGTCGTCGGGGACGGGCCGTTGGACATCGTGTTCGTGCACGGGTGGGTGTGCTCGTTCCAGCCCGGGTGGGAGTGGCCGGCGTTGGCGTCGTTCTACGAGCGGCTGGGCAAGATGGGGCGGCTGATCCTGTTCGACAAGCGGGGAACCGGGCTGTCGGACCGCGTGCTCGGGATCGCGAGCCTCGAGGAGCGGATGGACGACGTGCGGGCGGTGATGGACGCGGCGGCGGTCGAGCGCGCGGCGGTGGTGGGGGTGTCGGAGGGCGGGCCGATGTGTGCGCTGTTCGCCGCGACGCACCCGGACCGCACGCGGGCGCTGGTGACGATGGGGTCCTACGCGCGGCGCAACTGGGCGCCGGACTATCCGATCGGGCGCCGGCCGGAGGAGGACACGTGGTTGCGCCCGACCGCGGAGCAGTGGGGGGAGTACGCGGCGCGGCGCTTCCTCGCCGAGCGGGCGCCGTCGGTGGCGGACGATCAGGACGCGATCGACTGGTACACGTCGTATCTGGTGCGCGGGGCGAGTCCGTCGGCGGTGGCGGCGATCACCGACATGAACGAGGAGATCGACGTGCGGCCGGTGCTGGCGACCGTGCGGGTGCCCACGCTCGTGCTGCACCGGCAGCAGGAGTACCTGCGCGAGGCCTCCGAGTACATGGGCGCGCGGCTCCCGGGGGCGAACGTCGTCGCGGTGCCGGGCGTCGACCATCTGCCGTGGGAGGGGGACCAGACGGCGGTGCTCGACCAGATCGAGCTCTTCCTCTCGAGCCTGGGTCAGACGCCGGTCAGCCCCGGGCCCGTGCTGACGACGGTGCTCGAGGCGGACCTGCCGCCCTCCGAATCGCACCTGCTGGACTCGGTGCTCACCCGCTTCCGCGGGCGGGAGCTCTCGCCGGGCGGGCGCGGGCGGGTGGTGCGGGCGAGCTTCGACGGCCCGGCCCGCGCGCTGCGCTGCGCCCTCGCCCTCGCCGACAACGTGCCCGCGCTGCGCGCCGGGATCCACACGGGCGAGTGCGAGCTGCACGACGACACGCTGTCCGGCCCCGCGCTCGCCGTCGCCTCCTACCTCGCCGGCACCGCGAAGCCCGGCGAGGTCCTGGCGACCTCCACGGTGCAGGACCTCGTCGCCGGCTCGGGGATCGACTTCGACGAGCGCGGCATGCTCGGCGACCTGCGCCTGTTCAGCGTGCTGCGCTGACCAGCGCCGCGACGTCCCCATCGGAGAAGTGCAGCGTGCCCGGCTCGTCCCGGCGCCAGAAGACGTAGGAGCCCAGACCCGACGGGTAGCGGCGGCGCAGCGCCGAGCGCAGGCGCTCGTGGGCGACCGCCGCGGGCACGTCGACGTCGGCGATCACGAGCACGCCGTGGGCGTGCAGTTGGGCGTGCAGGGCGGGGTTCATGCGGCGAGCCTTTCGGTGGTCAGGGGCGCGACGTAGCCGCGCCGGGTGTAGGCGAGAGGGGTCGAGGTCCCGCGCTCGGCGCGCGTCACGGCGCCGAGGACGAGCGTGTGCGTGCCGGCGACCGTCAATGTCGCCACGTCACAGGTGAAGCGGGCCGCCGCGCCGTGCAGCAGCGGTGGGGCGCCGCTACGGAGCGGCCACCAGTCGCGCTCCCGGAAGACATGGGGAGCAGTGGCGAAGGACTCCGCCAGCTCGGCCTGGTGGTCGCCCAACACGTTCACGGCGAACGACCCGCGCCGCGCGATCGCGGCGAGCAGCGGCGATCCCGAGCGGATCGACACCAGGAGGAGCGGCGGCTCGGCGGAGACGGAGCACATCGCGCTCACGGTGCGCCCGATCGGCTCACCGGAGATCGACGTGGTGACGACGGTGACGCCGGTGACGGCGGCGCCCATGGCGTGGATGAAGTCGGTCATTGCCGATACAGACGCGTGGCGCGCCAACGCTCGGTAGCTGTCGGGTAAACGCCCGGCAGTCGGATAGCGTGAGCCGCCACAAATGGACTACCGCGTTCTAGGTCCGCTCGAGGTGCTGGACGACGCCGGCAAACCGCTCAGACTCGGTGGGCGCAAGCCGCGCGCGCTGCTCACCCGCCTGCTGCTGGACGCCAACCGCACGGTGTCGATCGAGCGCCTGGTCGAGGACCTGTGGGGTGACGACATCCCGGAGTCCGCGGTCAAGATGGTCCACATCCACGTGTCCGCGCTACGTAAGGCCCTACCGCCCGACACGTTGCAGACGCGGCAGCCCGGCTACGCGCTCGAGCTCGACCCGCTCGAGCTCGACCTGCACCGCTTCGAGCGCCTGCAGACCGAGGGTCGTGCGGCGCTCGACGAGGGCGACGCGGCCACCGCGGCGGCCCGTCTCAAGGAGGCGCTCGCGCTCTGGCGCGGCCCCGCGCTGGCGGAGTTCACCGAGCCCTTCGCGACCGTGGAGGCGACGCATCTCCAGGAGCGCCGCCAGGTCTGCATCGAGGACCGGATCGACGCCGACCTCGCGCTCGGCCGCCACGCGGACGTCGCGGGCGAGCTCGAGGCGCTGGTCAACCGGGACCCGCTGCGCGAGCGTCTGCGCGCGCAGCTGATGCTCTCGCTGTACCGGTCGGGCCGCCAGGCGGACGCGCTGAACGCCTACCGCGACTTCCGCGCCGCGCTCGACACCCAGCTCGGCCTCGAGCCCTCGCCCAAGATCCGTGCGCTCGAGGGCCAGATCCTCAGACAGGACGCCACGCTCGACCTCGAGAGCAAGGCCTTCGACCCGCGGCGGGGGATGGACCCGATCCGCTACGTGCAGAGCCTCGGCGGCTACTCGATCGCCTACCAGGTCGTCGGCGACGGCCCGCTGGACATCGTCTTTGTGCACGGATGGGTGTGCTCGTTCCAGGCAGCGTGGGAGTGGCCCGCGCTCGCCTCGTTCTACACCCGCCTGGCCAAGCTCGGCCGGCTGATCCTGTTCGACAAGCGGGGAACCGGGCTGAGCGACCGCGTGCACGGGATCGCCGGGCTCGAGGAGCGGATGGACGACGTGCGCGCGGTGATGGACGCGGTCGGCTCCGAGCGCGCCGCGATCCTCGGCGTCTCTGAAGGCGGCCCGATGGCCGTGCTGTTCGCCGCCACCCACCCCGACCGCACACACGCGCTGGTGACGATGGGCTCCTACGCGCGTCGCAGCTGGGCGCCCGACTACCCGATCGGCCGCCGCGCCGAGCAGGACGGCTGGTTGCGCCCGACACCCGAGCAGTGGGGCCGCTACGCCGCCCGCCGCTTCCTCGACGAGCGCGCGCCGACGGTCGCCGGCGACGAGGAGGCGATCCGCTGGTACGCGTCCTACCTCGTCCGCGGCGCGTCGCCGACCGCGGTCGCGCAGATCACCGACATGAACGAGGAGATCGACGTCCGCCACGTCCTCCCGGCCGTGCACGTCCCGTCGCTCGTCCTCTACCGCGAGCAGGAGTACATGCGCGACGCCTCCCGCTACATGGGCCAGCGGCTGCCGGGCGCGCGGGTGGTCGCGCTGCCCGGGCCCGACCATCTGCCATGGGAGGGCGCGCAGGAGGACGTGCTGGAGGAGATCGAGGCGTTCCTCGAGAGCGTCGAGGAGCACGGCGAGTCGGAGCTGATCCTCACGACCGTGCTCGACGCCGAGGTCTCGGGTCCGTTCACGCGCGCCGCGGTCGCCCGCTTCCGCGGCGTCGCCCTGCCCGCGCCCGAGGGGCGCGTGCGCGCGAGCTTCGACGGCCCCGCCCGCGCCGTGCGCTGCGCGAGCGCTCTGCGGGAGGTCCAGCCCGAGCTGCGCGCCGGCGTGCACACCGGCGAGTGCGAGCGCCAGGGAGAGGCGCTGAGCGGCCCGGCGCTGGACATCGCCGCCGGTGTCGCGAACGTCGCCCGCCCGGGCGACATCCTCGCGACCTCGACCGTGCACGACCTCGTCGCACTCTCCGGCGTGGACTTCGAGGAACGCGGCCCGCACGCTATTCCCGGCGCCCAGCGCGAATGGCGGTTGTTCGCCGTCTCCCGGTAGAGCCCGCCGCACCTACTCGACGTTTACCCTGCGCGCCCCTGGCGGGCAACCGCGGGGCCGGAACCTACCGGCCATGACGCAGACGCTCTCCACGATCCGCAACGGGGTCGACACGACGCAGATGTTCGGGACGCTGGACGCGATCGGCGCCCAGCCCGAGCTCGGCGCGTTCACGTTCCGCGCCACCAACCAGTGGCTCAACGGTGCTCACAACCGCTCGACGATCAAGGGCTTCTTCGGCGCCGGCGGCGAGGACACGACCCGCGCCGAGGCCTTCCTGCTCGACGCGGGCGAGCCCGCGGTCCTGCTCGGCACCGATCAGGGCCCGAACCCGGCCGAGTACCTCCTGCACGCGCTTGCCGCCTGCCTGACGACGACGCTCGTCTACAGCGCGTCGGCGCGCAAGGTCCGCCTGACCGAGGTCACCTCGACCTTCGAGGGCGACATGGACGTCCGCGGCTGCCTCGGCATCGACGACGCCTACCGCAACGGCTTCACGCAGATCCGCGGCACGTTCACGATCAAGGGCGACGCGCCGGCCGAGAAGCTGCGCGCGATCGTCGAGAACGCGCAGAAGCGCTCCGCCGTGTTCGACATGGTCTCCAACGGCGTGCCCGTCCAGATCACGGCGATCGCCTGATGCTCCTCGCCGCCCGTACGGAGCCCGGCGCGCGCCTGGTCGCGCTGGCCGAGACGCTCGCGCTCGAGATCGCCCCGCGCGCGGCGGCCCATGACCGCGACGGGACCTACCCGCACGCGAGCGCGGACCGGCTCGCCGCCGCGGGGTACTACGCGGCGCCGGTCCCGGCCGAGCTCGGCGGGCTGGGGGTCGACTCGCTGCACGACCTCGTGGTCGCCTCGAGCCGGCTCGCCGGCGCCGACGCATCCCTCGCCATCGGCGTGAACATGCACATGGCCGCGCTGGCCAACATGGCGCGGATGTACCGCGACGGCGCGACCAAGCTCGCGCCCGTGCTCGAGCGCATCGCCCGCGAGGGCGTGCGGATGGCGGCCGCGGTCTCCGAGCCGGGGCAGGATCTCACCCGGCCCGGCACCGTGGCGACACGCACGCCGGACGGCTGGCGGATCGATGGCCGCAAGCTGTTCTGCACCGGCTCGCCCGCGGCGACCGTCCTCTACACCTCGGTCTCGTTCGTCTCGGAGGACGGCGGGGAGCGCTACGGCTACGCGATGGTGCCGGCCGACGCCGAAGGCGTCACCGTGCACGGCGACTGGGACGCGCTGGGCATGCGCGCCTCCGGGAGCCACTCCGTCACGTTCGACGCCGTGGCGCTCCCCGCTCAAGCCCTGCGCGGCGGCTTCCCCGCCGGTGACGCCGACGGCTACATGACCCGCAACTTGAATGCCGGCCTCTTCCACGCGGCCGCTTCCCTCGGGATCGCCGAGGCGGCCCAGGAGCAGGCCCTCCATGCCGCTCGGCGAAGCGACGACGCGCGTTCGCGTGCGCTCGTCGCCGAGAGCGCGATGGACCTGTCGGCCGCGCGCGGGGCGCTCTCCCGAGCCGCCCAGCTGGTCGACGAACGTCGCGACGACGTCGTCGCGCTCTTCGCCGAGGCACAGACGGCGAAGACGTTCACCAACGACGCCGCGTTCCGCGTCGTCGACCGCGCGCTCGCCCTCGTGGGCGGCGCCGGGTACATGAGCGGTCACCCGCTCGCCCGCGCATATCGCGACGTCCGCGCCGGTGCCTTCATGCACCCGCTCGGGGCGAACCGCGCGTATGACCTCGTCGGCCGCGTCGCCCTCGGCGCGGACCCGGCGATCCACTAGATCACTCCTCCTCCCCCAAGGATCCCCATGCACAAGCGCATCGCCCTGGCCGCGGCCGTGACCGCGACCGGCATCCTCGCCGTCCCCTCGTTCGCGAGCGCGGCGACCACCTGCTCCTACGACCTCAACGCCCGCCAGATCAACATCCAGCTGGCCAACCCGAGCTTCGGTGGCCAGACCACGATCCTCCGCGCCCCGGGCAGCTTCATCCAGGTGCAGGACAACAACGAGATCCCGCGCGGCTGCTTCATGCCCGGGTTCTCCGACGCCGACCACTCGGCCACGATCTTCGGCACGAACAAGGTCGTCGTGAAGGGCTCGCCGAGCTTCGAGCACGTCCGCATCGCGGAGCGCGCCGGCACCTTCGCCCCCGGGGCGAGCACCAACACGGACGCGGGCCGCAAGCACGTCAAGTTCCAGCTGCTGACCGGCTCGGGCAACGATCTGCTCGAGGTCGAGGGCACGAGCTTCGACGACGCGATGTCCGCTTTCGGCGGGCTCAGCCCGCAGGTCGACATGGACAACGACGGCGATACCGACGTGAGCATGACGCAGGCGTCCCGCGTGACGCTGATCGGCGGCCTCGGCAACGACCGCCTCTCCGGCTCGAGCATCTTCGGCTCGGCCTCGTTCCTGCCGGTCACGCTCGACGGCGGCGAGGGCAACGACGTGCTCTTCGGCGGCGGCGGCAACGACCTGCTGCTGGGCGGCGCCGGCAACGCCGACTTCATCAACTCCGTGGGCGGCGGCGCCGACGTCGTCTCCGGCGGCGACGGCACCCTCGACCAGGCGTTCTTCGACCGCGACGACACGGTCTCGACCGTCGAGGTCAAGACGCAGCAGGTCGGCGTGCTGAGCGGCTCCAAGAAGACGGTCGAGGCGGCTGCGGGCGCCGAGGCGTCGCTGTCGCTGGCCTGGACGCACCCGAAGGCCTGGAAGGACCTGAAGTCGATCAAGGCGACGATGTTCGACGGCGCAAAGGCCGTCGGCACGCTCACGCTGACCCCGGCCGGCAAGGTCACCTCGACCGGCGCGATCGCCGCCACGCGCTCGACGATCGGCCACCACGGCAAGACCGTGACGGCGAAGCTCGGCTTCAAGGCCGCGAAGTCCCTCAAGGGTCACACGCTCTCCGTCGACATCGCGGCCACCGACAAGGCCGGCCGGACGCAGACCGAGAACGCCGCCCGCTCGATCGCGCTCCGCTAGCAGCACCATCCGTGGGTCCGTGCCGAGGCTCCGAGCCGTCGCACGGAGGACACGGACGCCTGCCCCGCGGCTCGCGCCAGCAGCCACTGTCCGCCGGCGGCGTCACCCGCCAGCAGCCAGCGGCCGTCCGGCGACCATTCGAGGTCGTCGAGACGGCCGCCGGCTGAGAAGAGGACGCTTCCTCGCAGGCGGATCTCGGTGCGGTCGCCGTGCCGGACGGCGAGCGCGAGGCCGGGCGGCCCGTACGCGGCGGCGAGCAGGTCGCCGTCGAGCTTGACCGGGGTGCGCGCGCCGGTGACGTAGTCGTGGATCGTGCCGTTGCGGCGGCCGGCGATGAGCAGCTTGCGTCCGTCGTGCGACCACGCGAGGTGACGGACGGCGGCGCTGCGGTAGCTGCGCAGGACCTTCGCGGTGTCCGCGTCCTCGACCGTCACGGTCCCGTTCGCGTTCGCCCACGCGACGGTGCGCGGGGTCGTCGGGCGCCAGGCGGGTGCGACCGGGGCCATGTCCTTGCCGGCCAGCACGTCGTGCCGGCCGTTGCCGTAGACGATCCGCAACGCCCCGCCGGCGCGGTAGGCGACGTGCAGGCCGTCCGGGGCCCAGCGCGGCACGCTCACCGTCCCGCCCGGGACGAGCCTCCAGCGTAGCGCTCCGTTGGCGGGGTTGAGTGCGACGAGCGCGCGGCCGTCGGTCGCGCCGACGAACAGGCCGTGCGGCGACCACGTCGCGTCGTCGTATCCGCCGAGCCTGATCCGGCGCGCGCCGCTGAAGACCGTGAGGCCGTTCGCATCGCTGACGAGGAGCCGGCCGGCGGGGAGCGGGGCGGGCGGCGTCGGGGTGGGCTTCGGCTCGTTGACGATCTCGCGCACCCGCCGCTCGAACGCCTGCACGGGTCCGCTGTCGCGCTGCGTGACCACGAGCGTGGCGAGCACGACGGCGATCGCGACGTAGACGAGCGGCGAAAGCCGCCGGAACCGCCGCCGCGAGCGCGCTTGGTGGTGCGCGGCCAGTACCGTCCGCCGCGCCCGCTCGCGCGCCGGCCCGGCATCGGGCGGCTCCAGCTCCCGGAGCGCGCGCTCGAGCTCCTCAGCCTTCATCGGCCAACCTCAGCGACAGCGCGTCGAGCGCGCGACGCAACCGCGAGTTGACGGTCCCGCGCGGAAGCTCGAGCATCGTTGCGATCTCGCCTGGCGTGTACCCCAGCAGGTGCCGCAGGACGACGACCGCGCGGTGCTCGGGACCGAGGTCGGCGAGCGCCGCGATCAGGTCGTCGCCGAGCTCCGGGGCGGCCGCGGGGGCGACCGGCTCCTCCACGGCGTCGGCGGGGGTCTCGGGCCGCAGCGAGCGGGCGCGGGCGAAGTCGATGGCGCGGTTGACGACGATCCTGTGCAGCCACGGGGCGAGCGGGCGGCGCCGGTCGAACCGGTCGAGCGCCCGCAGCGCGCTGACGAACGCCTCCTGCGCGATGTCCTCCGCCGCCGCCGCGTCGTGCACGACCAGCCACGCGGACCGGTGCACCGCGGGCCAGTGCCGGCGGAACAGCTCCTCGACGGCCTCGGAGGAGCCACCCTGGGCCGCACGCACGAGCGCGGCGTCGCCACGGCGGCTCAACGGTCGCCCCACGCCCATCCTCCCCGCGACGATGTGTTCCATCGCACGCACTACGAGGGGCGCTGCGCTAGAGGTCCACTCGGGTGCCGGTGCCCGTCTCGAGCGCCGTCCGGTAGACGAGCTCGGCGGCGGCCGCGTCCTCGGCGATGTGGCCCATCGCCTTGTAGACCGTGATCTCGGAGTCCGACGTCCGGCCTGGAGCACGGCCCGACAACACGGCGCCGAGGTCGGTCCCCGCGGACGCGTCCAACCCCACGAGCTCCGCGCAGCCCGCGGGAGGAGGCGCGAACGCCACCCGCGACTCGACGAACAGGCGAGCCGCCCGCGCCAGCGCCGGATCGAGCTCGCCGCCCGGCGGCGCGTACCCGACCGACGTGACGTGCGTGCCGGGGAGCACCTCGGCGGCCCGCACGACCGGCGTGGGTGAGGACGTGGTCAAGCAGATCACGTCCGCACCGGCGATCGAGCCCCGCTCGACGCCGAGCCGTGCCGCCGCACCCGGGTCGCGGGCGACGAGCCGCACGGACGTGAACGCCCGCACCAACGGCAGCATCCGCAGGTGCGCCCGCGCCTGCACGCCGGAGCCGACGACCGCCAGTACGGACGCGTCTTCGCGCGCGAGCGCGCGCGTGGACAAGGCAGAGGCGGCCGCGGTGCGCAGCGCGGTGATGTGCTCGCCGTCCATCACGGCCAGGCAGCGGCCGGTACCGGGGTCGATCATCGCGATCGTCGCCGGGTGCGGATCGAGCCCCAGCGCGACGTTGCCCGGGAAGACGCCGACGAGCTTGACGACCACCGGCTTGTCCACCTGACGTCCGGCCATCGTCAGGAAAGGGCCACCGTAGGCGGCCACCGACTGGCGCGGCGCGGACGAGAACGCGTCGACCGAAACCGCCTGCAAACCGCCGGAAACGGCGGCCAGCAACGCGTCCGGTTCCAGCAGCGACTCGACCTCGGCACGCGAGAGGATGAGCACGACCAGGGAGGCTACTTCAGGTCAGGACCCCATTTGCCGATAGAGCCTTCGTGGAGACGCCCTCCTTCACGTTCCGGCTCGAACGAGTCCGAAACATCCGTGAACGCGCCGAAGACCGCGCCCGTGAAGAGCTCAGCAACGAGCTGCGCAACCGCGCCGAAGGCGAGGCGCTGCTCCAGCAGGCCGCCGACGCTGCGGTCGCCGCTCGCGACCACAGCCGGACCACGGTGCACACACAGCGTCTCTCCTCGTCTGACTTCCTCGCCGCGCAGGCCTTCATCGAGCGCACCGAACGCCTTCGGATCGACGCTTCGCTCGAGCTCGCGCGCCGGGACGCCGAGGTCGCCGTCCGCCGCGAGGTGCTCGCGGCCGCGGCCCGCGACCGTCAGGCGATCGACAAGCTCAAGGAGCGCCAGAAGGCCGAGCACGACGCCGAGTGGGCACGGAAGTCCCAAAACACATTGGACGAGCTCGCGCTCGCCGTTCACCGACGTGGAGGGGCCCTGGCCACATGAGCATCGAAGCCGTTATGAGCCGAGTCAGCCAGCTGCAGGCGATGCTGGCGGCCGGTAGTCCGCCAGTGCAGCAGCCCGCGCCGACGAACACCAGCAGCACCAGCTTCTCGACCGCGCTGCAGAACGCGACGACCCCGACGAGCTTCGCCCCGCAGGCCGCGGGCATCACCGCGAGCCCCACCTCCAGCAGCTCGAGCCTTCCCGCCGGCACGCCGTACGCCGCCGAGATCACCCAGGCGGCCACCGCCAACGGCGTCGATCCGGCGCTGCTCGCCGGCCTCGTCAAGCAGGAGTCGGGCTTCAACCCGAACGCCGGCTCCGGCGCGGGCGCCCGCGGCCTCACGCAGCTGATGCCCGGCACGGCCTCCGGCCTCGGCGTGACGAACATCCTCGACCCGCAGCAGAACCTCAACGCGGGCGCGAAGTACCTCAAGCAGCAGCTCGACGCGTTCGGCGGCGATGTGACCAAGGCCCTCGCGGCCTACAACGCCGGCCCCGGCGCGGTCCAGCGCTTCGGCGGCGTCCCGCCCTACTCAGAGACCCAGAACTACGTCCGGATCGTGCAGGCCAACGCGGCCGCCTACCGGGTCGGCAGCACTTCGACTCCGTCCTCTCCCTCCGAGATCTAGAGGCCCATGACCACCGATCGCACCGCTGCGCCCACGCGCAGCACTGCCCTCGTGACCCCGCCCGCGGGCGGTCGCACCCCGGCCCCGCCGAACGACATGTTCTCGGCGCTGCTCGGGGCCGCGACGCCCAAGAGCGACGCGCCCGCGCGCCGCGACGACACGCCGCGCCGCGACAACCGCCAGCGCGACGACCGGCCGCACGGCGCGGATGACGCCCGTCGCGCGAAGCCGCGCGACGACGCGCCGAAGGCGGTCAAGCACGCCGACGAGCCGGTCGCTGACGCGCCGGCCACCCCGGCCGACCAGGTCCCGACGGAGCCGGCCGCGGACGACAAGCCCGCGGTCCCGACGACCCCGAGCCTGTTCGCGCTCCAGCTCGCCTCGCCGCTGCCGCCGCAGACCGCGACGCCGGCCCAGACACCCGCCGAGGCCCAGCCGCTGCCGGTCCTCGCCGGCCAGATCCCCGCTTCGCTCGCCGCGGCCACCACCGCGCAGGCGACCGCGCCGTCCGAGCTGACCGGCGCCGTCGCCGCGTCGGTCGCGCAGAACGCCCCCGAGACCCCGGCCACCGCCACCCCGGGCCCGATCGCGCTCAGCGGGCTCCCCGCCGAGGCGACCGCCGACACGACGCTGCCGGCCGGCCTGGACCTGAGCAAGCCGCAGGCGCAGGTGACGACGACGCAGCCCGCGGACTCGCAGGTCAAGCCGCAGGACGCGCAGCTGCCGACCACCGCCCAGCAGCAGACGCCGAACGACCAGCCGCAGGACCAGCCGAGCGCCCCCGCGCAGCAGAGCGCGTCCGCGCCGCAGGCCAAGCCGGCCGACGCGCCGGCTCCGGCGCCCACGCAGGCCACCGCCAGCCCGATCACGCCCGCCGCGGCTCCGGCGATGCCGTCGACGCCCAGCGTGCAGCGCGCCGTCCCGCTCAGCCGTGCGATCCACACGACCGGCGTGATGGTCCACATGATGGCCGACAAGGGCGTCAACCACGCCCGTCTGAACCTCAAGCCGGCCGAGCTCGGCGGCATCGAGGTCCGGCTGCGCAGCACCGGCGACGGCGTGCACGCCCTGCTGGTCGCGGATTCGCCCGAGGCCGCGCGCATGCTCGCCTCCGCGGGCGACGACCTCAAGCGCCAGCTCGAGGACAAGAACGTGAACCTGCTCTCGCTCGACGTCTCGACGTCCGACCAGCGCCAGGAGCAGGCCGCGCGCTTCGCCGCCGACGGCGGCTGGGGCGACGATCGCTACCGCCCGGGCCACTCGAACATGAGCCGTTCCAGCGCAAATGAGAGCGCTCTCCTCATGGATGCGCCCGCAGCTGCCGACACGGTTCTTGTCCTCCCTGACGGCGTCCACGTCGACGTCCTCGCCTGACCCTCCGACCGGACCTCCCTCCTCATGACTGTCACTCCGCCTCAGACGACGACGACTGGTCCTCAGTCGGGCTCGACGTCGGCGACCAACCCGAACGCGGCGCTGGACAAGGACGGCTTCCTGAAGCTGTTCGTCGCCCAGCTCCAGCATCAGGACCCGACGTCGCCGATGGACACCAACGACTCGATGCAGCAGATGTCGTCGTTCTCCATGGTCGAGCAGATCACGAACATGGCGAGCACGACCGCGAAGGTCGCCCAGTCGCTCAACACGTCCTCCGCGGTCGGCCTGATCGGCCGCACCGTGACCTACATCGACGCCAGCGACCAGCTGCAGACCGGCAAGGTCGAGAAGGTCGCCACGTCCAAGGACGGCGTCGCCACGATCACCGTCGGCGGAATCGCCGGCATCGACCCGTCCAAGATCACCGAAGTCGCCTGATCCGGCGGCCAACGAACAAGGAGCTCCCCCTCCCATGATGCGAGGTATGTTCGCCGCGATCAGCGGCCTCAAGCAGCACCAGGTCATGCTCGATGTCACCGCCAACGACATCGCCAACGTGAACACGATCGGCTACAAGAGCTCGCGCGTCACGTTCCAGGACTCGCTGACCCAGATGCAGCGCGGAGCCGCCGGCCCGACCACCACCAACGGTGGCTCCAACGCGGCGCAGGTCGGTCTCGGCGTCGGTCTCGGCTCGATCGACAACCTGATGACCGGCGGCGCGGTCCAGACGACCGGCAACCCGCTCGACGTCGCCATCCAGGGCGACGGCTTCTTCCAGGTCGCTCCGGGCAACCCGGCCGCCGGCGGCGCGCTGATGACCCCGACCTCCTTCACCCGCGCGGGCAACTTCTCGATCAACTCCGAGGGCTTCCTGACCACGCAGACCGGCCAGTTCGTGCTCGGGTTCGCCCAGCCGACGGCGGCGACGCCGCAGACCTGCGCGATCCAGGTCCCGCCCGGCGCCACCGGCCTGGCGATCGACCAGACGGGCGGCCTGTCCTACATCGACCCCGGCACCGGGACGCGCACCACCCCGTACCGCATCACGCTGGCGACGTTCTCGAACCCGTCGGGCCTCGAGCGCACGGGCGCGAACCAGTGGGTCGCGTCGGCCAACTCCGGCGTCAAGACGCAGAACACGCCGGGCATCGCCGGCCTCGGCGTCACGACCGCGGGCGCGATCGAGATGTCCAACGTGGACCTCTCGCAGACGTTCACGAACATGATCACCGCCCAGCGCGGCTTCCAGGCCAACTCGCGTGTCATCTCGACCGCTGACGAGATGCTCCAGGACTTGGTGAACCTGAAGCGTTAGTCGCACACCTGACCGATGGACAAAAGGCTCCCTTCGGGGAGCCTTTTCCGTTTAAGACCCTAGGTCATGTGCCGATCTTAGGGATGTGATCCGTCTCCACCGCCTATCCGCGCGGGCTGAGGTCTTCTACCTCAACCCCGACCTGATCGTCGCCATCGACTCGACGCCCGACACGGTGGTGACCCTGACCACGCATCAGAAGGTGCTCGTGGCCGACAAGGCCGAGGACGTCGTCGCCGCCATCCAGGCCTGGCGCTCGTCGATCCTCGCCGGCGCCATGCCTTCCGTCAAGCGGCGCGTCAACGACGCGGGCCTCACCCTCGTCGCCGCGACCGCCGCCACCCCACCCACTGACCACGAGGAGAGCGACCGATGAAGGCCTCATCCGCTATTGGCCTGGTCGTCGCGATCGTCGGCCTCTATCTGGGAGCGACCATGGAGGGTTCCAACCCCATGGCGATCCTGTCCCCGTCCGCCATGAGCATCGTGCTCGGCGGCACCCTCGGCGCCGTGATCATCGGCACCAGCTTCGCCACCATCACGAACATCCCGAAGATGTACATGAAGGCGTTCAACCCGCCGCAGCACGACCTCAACGCGAAGGTCGCCGAGCTGGTCGGGTACGCCGAGGCCGCGCGCCGCGACGGCCTGCTCGCGCTCGACGAGGTCACCTCGTCCATCGAGGACCCGTACACCCGCAAGGGCCTGCAGCTGGTCGTCGACGGCACCGACCCCGACCTCGTCGCCGACATCCTCGAGTCCGAGAACGAGGCGATGCGCAAGCGTCATGGAGCCGGCGTGCAGCCGTTCGACAAGGCCGGCGGCTACGCCCCGACCATGGGCATCATCGGCACCGTCTTCGGCCTGATCCACGTGCTCGGCAACCTCGACAAGCCCGAGACGCTCGGCCCGTCGATCTCCGCGGCCTTCGTCGCGACGCTGATCGGCGTCGCCTCGGCCAACGTGATCTACCTCCCGATCGGCGCCCGCCTCAAGCAGCTCTCCCAGGAGGAGCTCCACGCCCGCGCGCTGATCGTCGAGGGCATCCTCGCGATCCAGGCCGGCGACAACCCGCGCGTCGTCCAGGAGAAGCTCATCACCTTCGTCCCGCCCGCCCTGCGCGTCGACCCGGAAGCCGCCAAGTCCGGCGACGCCGCGAAGGCGGCCGCGTAAACCCTCATGGCCAAGAAGCGACACAAGCCTCACCACGAGGAGGAACACGAGAACGAAGAGCGCTGGCTCGTGTCCTTCGCGGACATGATGACGCTCCTGTTCTGCCTCTTCATGGTGCTGTTCGCGATCTCGTCCGTGAACACGTCCAAGTTCGAGGCGCTCCAGCGCTCGCTCAAGGACGCGTTCTCGGGAGCGGTGCTCGACGGTGGCAAGTCGATGCTCAGCTCGGGCTCTGACCAGGACAAGACCAAGCAGTCGGCGGTCGAGCCGCCGCTGCCGTCCCTGCGTCCGCTGACCGCGATCAACAACACGAGCCGTGAGCGCAACGTGGCCCAGGAGGAGAAGGACGCCAAGCAGGAGGAGCAGGACTTCCGCGCGCTCAAGCGGCGCGTGGACAAGCTCGCCAAGGACGCCGGCGTCGCCGGCAAGGTCAACGTGACGGTCCGCCGTCGCGGCCTCGTGATCCAGCTCCTGACCGACAAGGTCTTCTTCTCCTCGGGTGACGCGACGCTGCACCCGGAGGCGCACAAGCTGGTCGCGAAGATCGGCCAGATCGTGCGCGACGAGCGCAAGCACCCGGTCGTCGTCGAGGGCTACACCGACTCCCAGCCGATCGCGAACTCGCGGTTCGCGTCCAACTGGGACCTGTCGGGCGCTCGCGCCGCCGCCGTCGTCAATGACTTCGCCGAGATCGGCGTCCTTTCCGCCCGCATGTCCCTGCAGGGGTACGGCAGCCAGGTCCCGGTCGACACCAACTCCACGGCGGACGGCCGTGCGAAGAATCGCCGGGTGGAGATCGTCCTCTCCCGGATCCACTCAAGCAACACCGACACGGAGTCAACCCCGTAGCGCATGGAGGCGCTCACCCCATGGTCAAGAAGCTCGTCCCCGTCATCGCTTTGCTCGCCGTGCTCGGCGGCGTGTACAAGTTCGTGCTCGCCAAGCCGGCGCCCGCGAAGCCCAAGCCCCACGTCGAGGGCACGGTCTACATGCTCCAGAAGGAGTTCCTGATCAACCTCGCCGACGGCCGCTTCGCGAAGATGCAGATCGGCCTCGTCCTCGCCCACGACGACACCTCGACGGCCGCCGCCGGTGGCCATGAGGCCGCCGCCACCCCGCCTGAGGGCTACGGCGCCATGGGCCAGGAGGGCATCGTCCGCGACCTGATCACGGGCGTCCTCACCGACGCGACCGACAAGGACCTGATCGAGGAGAAGGGCCGCGAGGAACTCAAGAAAGAGATCCTCAAGGTGCTCAAGAAGAAGACCGATGTACATGTCGAGGAAGTTCTCTTCTCTGACCTCACCGTTCAGTAACCCCAACTGAGACCCAATGGCCGAAACCGTCGATTACGCACCCTTCGAGACCACCACGGCCGGGCCCGTGGAGTCGGCGCCTGCCGCCGCTCCGCACCCGGTCACGGCCGAGGAGCTCTCCCGCCTGCACGACGTGTCGGTGGAGCTCGCCGTCGAGGTCGGACGCACGCAGATGACCATCCGGGAGGCGCTCGCGCTCGGCCCGGGGTCGATCGTGACGCTCAACCGGCTGGCCGGCGAGCCGGTGGACCTGTTGGTCAACGGCAAGCCGATCGCCCGTGGCGAGGTCGTCGTCATCGACGAGGAGTTCGGCCTGCGGGTCACCGAGGTGCTCGCGCCCAAGAGCGCGAGCGAGGCGGCTGAAGCCGCCCAGGACGCTTAAACCAAGGCAGACGCGGTATTACGGGCGGTGTGCATCGCGCCGCCCGAGCCGTCGCCACCTTCTGGCGCAAGGCGTACGAGGACGGACTGACCGGCCTCGCCTCGATGGTGGCCTACAACCTGCTGCTGTCGATCTTCCCGCTCGCGCTGATCGCGCTGTTCGTCGCGGGCCGCGTGCTGCGCAGCCCTGAGCTGGCCGCCTCGGTCGTCAACGACGCACGGACGATCTTCCCCACCGCGGCGGAGAGCACGCTCGTCGAGGGCGTCCGCCGCCTGCAACAGTCCTCCACGACGGTGGGCATCGTCGCCCTCGTCTCCGCCCTGTGGGTCGGCTCGTCCTTCTGGGGCGCGCTCGACACCGCGTTCTGCAGGATCTACAAGCTGCCGTGCCGGACGTGGGTCAGGCAGAAGCTGTTCGGCTTCGGGATGCTCTTCGTGGTCCTGATCTTCATCGCCGCGAGCGTCGCCGTGCCAACCGTGCAGTCGATCGCGCTCTCGGGCGCCAAGGACCTGCCGTTCGGCCTCGGCGACGCGCACGACGTCCTCTACTACGGCAGCATCGGGGCAGGCCTGCTGATCCTGTTCCTGGCGCTCTGCATCACCTACGCGGCGGTGCCCAAGGGCTCGATCCCGTGGTCGTGCGTGTGGCCGGGCGCGCTCGGCGCGACGGTCGCGATGGGCATCGTCGACGCGACGTTCCCGATCTACCTGACGAACGTCTCGACGCTGCGGATCGGGACGAGCGCGGTCTTCGTGCTGATCGCGCTCGTCTGGTTCTACGTCCTCGCGCTGGTCGTGCTCAGCGGCGCTGTCGTCAACGAGCTTCGGTTTGAGCGGGTGCGCTCACGCGGGGGAACCGTCGACTTGCCGGCACCTCGCGTTTCCACGTCTCCACCCGGCGCTCGAACCGCGATTCCGGCTTCGCGGGCGCGCGGGGATAGGTCCGGTGGGTCGGCGGGCGAGAGTTCGTAGAGGCCATCGGAGAAGACCAACAGTTACCCGCGCGATCGGCATTGGCCCGTAGGTCCTGAGCCGAACGCCAAGAAGTCGACGTTCAAGTTTCCGCACCCCCCTGCCGATACGAGCCGTGAGCTTGATCCGGGCTCACCCTCCTCCTTCGGTAAAGATGCGGACCCTCCACGCCATTCTTCCCGCGGCCGTTTTCGGCTGCCTGCTCACCGCCCCTGCCGCGTTCGCGGCGGGCAGCAGTGAGGACAAGACGATCCACCTCTCCGATTCTGCCTCCGGCTCGGCGAAGACGGCCACGGCCTCGAGCAGCGGCAGCATCGTGCGCACCATCATCGGCCTCGTGGTCGTGCTCGGCGTCATCTACGGGCTCCACTGGGTGCTCAAGAACGTCAAGGCCTCCAAGGAGTCGACCGCGGCCGGCGACGGCCTCGAGACGCTCGCCACCCTCCCGCTCGGCCACAACAAGACGCTGCACCTGGTGCGCGCCGGCCGTGAGATCGTCCTCCTCGGCACGGCCGAGCAGGCGATCGCCCCGATCCGTCGCTACAGCGAGTCGGAGGCCCGCACGCTGGGCCTGATCGACACGCCGGAGACGGTCGACGTGCCGATGCACGCCACGCTGGCGAGCCTCGAGGCGCCGGAGCAGCCCAAGGGCTTCCTGAACGCGCTGCGCTCGAAGACGGTGGTCAAGTGAAGACCGACGGCTCCAATGCGGTCCAGCTGCTGCTGTTCATCGGCGGCATCTCGCTGGTCCCCGCGCTGCTCTTCACGGTCACGGGCTTCACGCGCATCCTGATCGTCCTCAGCTTCATCCGCACCGGCCTCGGCACGCCCACGGCGCCGCCGAACCAGGTGCTGGTGGGCATCGCGTTCTTCCTGACGCTCTTCGTCATGAGCCCGACGCTGAAGACGATCAAGCACGACGCCTACGACCCGCTGCAGAAGGGCGCGATCACGCAGGAGGTGGCGCTCAAGCGCGCCGAGGCGCCGCTGCGCGAGTTCATGTTCAACCAGACCCGCGACAAGGACATCGCGCTGTTCGTGAAGCTGTCGGGTGAGAAGCCGTCCGACGTCAAGACGCGTCGCGACGTGCCCACCCAGGTCCTGATCCCGGCGTTCATCATCTCCGAGCTCAAGACGGCGTTCCAGATCGGCTTCCTGATCTTCCTGCCGTTCCTGATCATCGACCTGGTGGTGTCATCCACCTTGATGTCGATGGGCATGATGATGCTCCCACCGGTCTTCATCTCGCTCCCGTTCAAGATCCTGCTGTTCATCCTCGTGGACGGCTGGAACCTCGTCACTTCGTCGCTCGTTCAGAGCTTCCACATGACATGAGCCAGGACAAGGTCGTCTCACTGATCGTGGACATGATGGGCGTGACCATGAAGGTCGCGCTCCCCATGCTCCTCGTGGGCCTGGTGGTTGGTCTGTTGATCTCGATCCTGCAGGCAGTGACGCAGATCCAGGAGCAGACCCTCTCCTTCATCCCGAAGATCCTGGGCCTCGTCGCGGTGATCGCGATCCTCGGCCCGTGGATGCTCAGCACGGTCGTCGACT
The DNA here is from genome assembly GCF_000423665.1 of Solirubrobacter soli DSM 22325. Classification (GTDB taxonomy): domain Bacteria; phylum Actinomycetota; class Thermoleophilia; order Solirubrobacterales; family Solirubrobacteraceae; genus Solirubrobacter; species Solirubrobacter soli. The sequence continues at coordinate 231,680 of NZ_AUIK01000023.1, forward strand.
GGACGACCCAGCTCTGGTCGCAGATCCCGACGTACGTCGGTAGCTGATCCGATGACCGCCAACGAACTCCTCGCTCGGTTCTCCGAGCAGCAGGTCGCTGCCTTTTTCCTGGTCCTGACGCGCCTGTCGCCGCTGTTCATCTTCGCTCCGCTGTTCTCGAGCAAGATGATCCCGGGGCGCGTGCGCACGGTCGTGGCCGTCGGCCTGACGGTCGGCCTGATGCCGGTCGTCGAGCACGGCCCGATCGACCTCGACCCGCTCGCCTTCGGCGGGCTGGTGATCAAGGAGTTCGTGGTCGGGCTCGCGTTCGCCTACGCGCTGGCGGCGATGTTCGCCGGGCTGCAGGTCGCGGGCTCGCTGCTGGACACGCTGATCGGGTTCTCGTTCGGCTCGCTGGTGGACCCGGTGACGGGCAACCAGTCGACGGTCATCGCCCAGCTCTACTCGCTGTTCGGCGTCGCGATCCTGATCGCGATCGGCGGCGACAGCTGGATCATCAAGGGCCTCGCTCGCACGTACGACAAGGTTCCGATGCTCGACTCGCCGGCCATCGGCTCGCTCGTGGAGGGTGCGCAGGTCGCGTTCTCGGGCATCTTCGTCGCCGCGTTCATGATCGGCGCGCCGGTCATCATCGCCCTGATCATCACCGACGCCGCGTTCGGCGTCGTCTCCCGCGTCGTGCCGCAGATGAACGTGTTCGCGGTCGGCTTCCCCGCGAAGCTGATCGTCGGCCTGATCTTGCTGGGCGCGTCGCTGCCGTTCGTGTCGAACTTCTTCAACGGCGCGCTGCAGGACGCGATCGCCCAGGCGCTGCACTTCCTGAAGGTCGGCTAGCGCCATGGCCAACGACAAGACGGAGAAGGCAACACCCAAGAAGCGCGACGACGCGCGCAAGAAGGGCCAGGTCGCCAAGTCCGCCGACATCAACGGCGCGGCGATCCTGGTGGCCGGGCTGCTCGCCCTCTCGGCGGCCGGCCCGAAGGCGATCGAGCAGATGAAGCTCGCGATGGTTCAGGTGCTGCAGCTGATGGCGCACCCCGACGTCGTCGACCGCCAGGGCGTCGGCACGCTCTTCGCGATGGTCGGCCAGCACATCGGGCTGGCGATCCTGCCGATCGTCGGCACCTGCTTCATCGCCGGCCTGGTCGCGTCCGCCGCGCAGGTCGGGCTGAAGCCGATGCCGGGCGCGATGAAGCCGGACTTCAAGAAGCTCAACCCGGCGTCAGGGCTCAAGAACCTCTTCAACCCGCAGCACTTCGCCTTCGAGAGCGGCAAGAACATCACCAAGACCGCGATCGTGGGTGCGATCGCCGCGCTCGCGCTGTTCCCGAAGCTCGACGAGATGGCCGCCCTCGTGGGCACGCCGCCGGGCCAGCTGATCCCGCTGATCGCCTCGATGGTCATGACCATCGCGATGCGGGCCGCGATCGCCTACCTGTTCATCGCCGCCATCGACTACGCGTACCAGCGCTACAAGCACGAGAAGTCGCTGCGGATGGACAAGGAAGAGATCAAACAGGAGTTCAAGCAAACCCAGCTTCCTGCCGAGATCAAGTCTGCGCAGCGGCGGAGGGCGATGGAGCTCTCCCGCTCGCGAATGATGGACGCAGTTCCCACCGCAGACGTGATCGTCACGAACCCCACCCACTACTCCGTCGCCCTCAAGTACGAGAGCGGGAGTGCGGCACCGATCGTGGTCGCCAAGGGTGCCGACAACCTCGCGTTCAAGATCCGTGAAGCCGCCAAGGACGCCGGCGTCATGATCGTCCCCGACCCGCCGCTGGCGCGCTCGCTGTACGCCTCGGTCGACGTCGGTCGTCAGATCCCTGAGGAGATGTTCCACGCCGTGGCGCAGCTCCTCGCCTACGTCTACCGCGTCGCCGGAGCCCAAAAGGTCGCAGCATGAACTCATTCCTCTCGAAGATCGGCCGCAAGGCCGACCTGCTCGCCGCGGCGGGCGTGGTCCTCATCGTCGCGATGTTGATCATCCCGCTGCCGCCGGTGCTGCTCGACTTCTTCATCACGCTGAACATCTCGGCGGCGCTGATGATCGTCGTGGCCACGATGTACGTGCCGCGCGCGCTGGACTTCTCGTCGTTTCCGACGATCCTGCTGTTGACGACGCTCTTCCGCCTGGCGATCAACGTGTCCGTGACGCGGTTGATCCTGCTCGAGGGCGACGCGGGCCACGTGGTCGAGGCGTTCGGCAACTTCGTCGTCGGCGGCAACATCGTCGTCGGCCTCGTGATCTTCCTGATCCTGATCGTGATCCAGTTCGTGGTCATCACGAACGGCGCCGGGCGCGTGGCCGAAGTCGGCGCGCGCTTCACCCTCGACGCCATGCCCGGCAAGCAGATGGCGATCGACGCCGACCTCAACACGGGCCAGATCACCGACGAGGAGGCGCGCAAGCGCCGCGCGGAGGTCGCCCAGGAGGCGGACTTCTACGGCGCGATGGACGGTGCCTCGAAGTTCGTCAAGGGCGACGCGATGGCGGGCATCCTGATCACGGGCATCAACCTGATCGGCGGCATCGTCATCGGCGTCGTCCAGCAGGGCATGACGGCCGCCGAGGCCGGCCACCACTTCTCGCTGCTGTCGATCGGTGACGGCCTCTGCGCCCAGATCCCGGCGCTGCTGATCTCGGTCGCCACCGGCATCCTCGTCACGCGTTCGGCCGGCGCCGGCGACCAGGACCTCGGCTCGACGGTCTCCCGGCAGATCCTCGACCAGCGCAAGGCGCCGCTCGTCGCGGGCGTGATGATCATGGTCTTCGGGCTCGTCCCGGGCCTGCCCAAGCTGCCGTTCTTCGTCATCGGCGCGCTGTTCGTCTCCGTCGGCTGGGCGCTGCGCAACCGCCCGACCACCGCCCAGCGCGAGGCCGCCGCCACGGCCGAGGCCGTCGCCGCCGGCGAGCAGGGCGCGCTGCCCGCGCCGCGCGACGCCGCGCTGGACGCGCTGCAGGTCGACCCGCTCGAGCTGGCGATCGGCTTCGGCCTGGTCCCGCTCGTCGACAAGGGCGCCGGTGGCACGCTGCTGGCCCGCGTCGGCACGATCCGCCGCCAGATCGCCTCCGAGCTCGGCGTGGTCATCCCGCCGGTCCGCATCCGCGACGATGTCGGCCTGGACTCGCACGAGTACGTCATGCGCGTGCGTGGCTCAGAAGTTGCACGCGGCGGCGTGATGGCCGGTCACCATATGGCGATGAACCCGGGCGACGCCATGGGGCAGTTGCCCGGCATCCCGACCACGGAGCCGGCCTTCGGCCTGCCCGCGGTCTGGATCCCCGAGTCGGGTCGCGCCGAGGCGGAGGCCCTGGGCTGGACCGTGGTCGACGCCGAGTCGGTGGTCGTCACGCACCTGACCGAGATGATCCGCGCGCACGCCTCCGAGCTGCTCACCCGCCAGGAGACGCGTCACCTGCTCGACCAGCTCAAGGAGGTCAACGCCGCGGTCGTCGACGAGGTCGTCCCGGACGTCCTGTCGCTCGGCGAGGTCCAGCGCGTGCTGCAGTCGCTGCTGCGCGAGGGCGTCTCGATCCGCGACCTGGGCGCCGTGCTCGAGGCGATCGGCGACAAGGCCCGCCTCACCCGCGATCCCGCCATGCTGGCCGAGTACGCCCGCCAGGCGCTGGGCCGGACGATCACCGCCCCGTTCCTGGACGCGGAGGGCACGCTGCGGGTCATCGCGCTCGACCCGTCGCTCGAGCAGGCGATGGCCGAGGCGCTGGTCCAGACCGCCGACGGCGAGTTCCTCGCGATGGACCCGAATCTGGCTTCGCAGGTGGTCGAATCCGCGGCCCAGCAGGTCGAGGTCGCGATCGCCGCGGGCGGCCGTCCGGTGCTGCTGTGCTCTGCGCGAGTGCGTCGCCATCTGCGACAGTTGTGCGAGCAGCGGCTGCCGCAGTTGGCGGTCTGCTCGTACAACGAGATCAGCCCCGGGATCGGGGTAGAGACCACTGGAGTGATTGGCGCAGTCGAAGCTGTCGCCGCCTAGTGTCAGTCGACTAGGGAGCGCATGAATGGAAGCCTCCACGAGCAACGATCCGGACGTCAAAACCTTCCGCGGGCGCAGCCTCGAGGAGATCCTCCCGCAGATCAGGGAGGAACTCGGGCCGGACGCGATCGTGCTCCGGCGGCGAGAGGGTCTGACCGGCGGCGTCGGAGGCTTCTTCCAGCGCCCCTACATCGAAGTCGACGCTCGTCCTCCGCTGGGAGATGAGCAGGCGCTCGAGATCCGCAGTGACCGCGCGACGGCCGAGGGACTCTCGTCCCCGGCCGTTCAGGCGTTGTTCGAGCAGGCGACGCCGTTCGCCGACGCGCTGGCGGCCGCCGCGCGCGACGCAAGTCCGAGCAATGACTTCTTCTCGGCGACGGTGACGCCGGATGCGCCGGCGCGCACCGAGCCCGTCTCCTTCGAGGAGGACTTCTTCGATCCGGCGAACATCTCCGGGTCGGCGGGGCTCTACGGGCCGCAGCCGAACGCGGACGCGATCCGCCGGGCGGCCAAGCCGGCGCCCGAACCGGCGCCGGAGCCCGAGGCCGCGGTCGCGCCGGTGGTCGAGCCGCAGGCCAAGCCCGAGCCGGAGCCGGTCCCCGAGCCCGAGCCGGAACCCGTTCTCGAAGCAGAGGACGAAGAGCCTGAGGAGGACCTCGACGAGCTCGAGGACACGCCGCCGTCGTTCACCTTCGACGCGCCGAGCGGGTTCACGATCCAGCCTCCCCCGCGCCCGGCTCGCGGCAGCGGCTCCGAGCCGCTCCTGCCCGACCGCCCCGAGGCGGCCGACGCCGCCGAACGGCGCCTGGTCGCGGCCGGCCTCAGCCAGGCGCTCGCCGAGGACATCGTCCGCGAGGCGGTCGTGCACGGCCTCCCGTTCACGTCGCCGCGCAACATCAAGAAGCTCGTGCGCAACGTGCTCGCGGGCCGCATCGACGTCTTCCGCCACCTCTCCACCGAGCCGCGCACGATCGCGGTGGTCGGCGGCGGTGGCGCCGGCAAGACGTCGACCGTGGCGTACATCGCAGCGTCCTACGTGGCGGTCGGCGCCGACGTCGCGGTCGTCTCGCTGCGCGGCGACACGACGCTCGCCGCCCGCCTGCAGCCGCTCGGCGTGGCCGTGATCCAGGCCAAGGACGGCGAGCAGGCCAAGAAGCGGCTCGGCGTCGCGAGCCCGCTGCTGACCCTGATCGACACCCCCGCGGTCGGGCTCTCGAGCACGCCGGGCGAGATCAAGGGCCTGGCGGCGGAGTTGAAGCTGCTCGGGGTGACCGAGGTGCACCTCGCGCTGCCGGCGACGCTCAGCGCCGCGGCGGCCGACGAGCTCTCCGAGGCGCTCGCCCCGCTCGGCGCGACGCACGTGGTGCTCTCACACGCCGACGAGACCAAGCGTCCAGGCGCCCCGATCGAGCTCGCGCTCAAGGCCGGGCATCCGCTGTCGTACATCTGTACGAGGGCGGGCGTGAGCCCGGCCGATCCCGCCGAGCTCGCCGCCCAACTGCTTCCATGATGACCATGTCCGCATCCGCCCCCACGCTCGCCCCCGGCCAGCACGTGATCGTGCGCAACGTGCACGTCGGCATGCTCCCGGCGACGATCGAGAAGGCGGACGCGGCGACGGTGACGGTCGCGCTGGCCGTCAAGGACGAGCGCATGGGGCGCCTGGTCGGGCACGAGATGGCGGTGGAGATCACCTCCGGTCGCGGCATCCATCGCTACACCGGCACCCTCTCCGCGGAACGCTCCGGCTCGCTGACGATCGGCCTCTCCGGCGACATCGAGCGCATCCAGCGCCGCGAGTTCGTGCGGGTCGCCGCGCACCTGGACGTCACGATCCAGGGCGTCGACCAGGACGTCGGCGGCGAGACGACGACGCTGGACGTGTCCGGCAGCGGCATGCGGATCGCGGACAAGTGGGAGCTGCCGCTCGGGATCGACGTGCGGATCGAGCTGATGCTCCCCGACGGGCCGCCGCTTGCGGCGCTCGGCCGGGTCGTGCGCGTCGGTTCGGAAGTGGACCAGAAGGGCGTTCGCTTTGACAGCGTCTCCCGAGCCGACGAAGATCGGCTGATGCGCTACATCCGCGACCGCGAGGTCAAAGCGCTGAGAGCCTCGCGAGGCTGATGGCGAAGGAGCCGGAAAAGGGCAAAGGCAAGGCGGAGAAGGGCGACAAGCCCGAGCTGGTCGTCTCGATCGCCCAGCATCCGCGCGCCAAGGCCGGCATCCGCCGCGCCCGCACCCGCGGGGCGTTGATCGTCTTCGCCCTCGTACTGGCGATCAACCTGTACTCCGACCAGGAGCTCTTCGACGCCGTCTGGCGTGCGCTTCTGGCCGGGATCGTGGCCAACGTGGTCATCTGGCGCTTCGCCATCGTGATCTGGCGGCACATCGTCATCGGCGAGGTGCGCCAGCTGGAAGAGGAGCGCGCGGAGAAGCTCAAGGCGCAGCAGGAAGAGCGCGAGAAGCGCGCCGCCGAGCAGCAGGCGCGCGCCGTCTAAAGATCAGCGCCGGCGCGCCGAATAGCTCAGCTGAGGCGACATGGAGTCACCTCGCACACGCCCTCCATCCCGATCAACAAGGAGTGTTGAATCATGGGCCTTCGTATCCAGAACAACGTCGAGGCGTTCAACACGCACCGGCAGCTGACCGCCACGTCCAACGCGGCGTCGAAGTCGATGGAGAAGCTTTCCAGCGGCTACCGGATCAACCGTGCCGCTGACGACGCTGCCGGCCTCGCCATCTCCGAGAAGATGCGCGGCCAGATCGGCGGCCTGGCTCAGGCCCAGCGCAACGCCCAGGACGGCATCTCGCTCGTCCAGACGGCGGAAGGCGCGCTGACCGAGGTGCACTCGATGCTGCAGCGCGTCCGTGACCTGAAGGTGCAGTACAACAACGGCACCAACAGCTCGGACGACAAGGACGCGATCGCGGCCGAGGTGTCGCAGATCGCGCTCGAGGTCAACGACATCCTCACCGACACGAAGTTCAACGGCAACGCCGTCTTCAACGGCACGAGCTTCGCGTTCCAGGTCGGCGCCAACGACTCCGAGACGATCTCCACGACGGCTGCGCAGTTCAGCGGCGCGGTCGGCACGTCCGGCACCGGCGGTCTGCAGGAGATCATCGGCATGTCGTCCGCGACGCTGGCGGCCCAGGGCCTCTGCAACGTCGGCGGCGGCGGCGCCGTGTCGAACATCTCGGTGATCGACAACGCCATCAAGAACGTCTCGACCGTCCGTGCGGCCTTCGGCGCGGTCCAGAATCGCCTCGAGCATCGCCTGAACAACCTGGCGACCTACCAGGAGAACCTCACCGCTTCCGAGTCGCGGATCCGCGACGTGGACATGGCGGCCGAGATGAC
>NZ_AUIK01000024.1 GCF_000423665.1 Solirubrobacter soli DSM 22325
GCAGCGGGCGCACCGGTTTTCGTCGACCGGCTCCTAACCGGAGTGCTCTGCGACCGTGCGCAGGCGTTCCAGCGCGCGGCGGATCAGGCGGGACACGTGCATCTGGGAGACGCCGACGCGTTCGGCGATCTCCGCCTGCGTCATGTCCTCGACGAAGCGCAGGTGCAGGACGATCCGGTCGCGGGCGGGGAGCGCCTGTAGCGTCGGGGCGATCGTCGCGCCGTACTCGACGAGCTCGAAGCGATCGTCCTCGACGCCGATCGACTCGGCGTAGGTCTCCCCGTCGCCCTCGTCGCCGAAGCGATAGGACTCGAGCGAGACGGCGTCATACGCGGACGCGGCCTCCATCGCCTCGAGCACCTGCTCCGTCGACAGACCGAGCTGCTGGCCCACCTCCGCCGCCGAGGGGGAGCGGCCGAGCCGGCGCGAGAGGTCCTTCATCGCGTTGTCGACCTGCATCACGCGCTCCTGCATCCCGCGCGGGACGTGGACCGCCCAGCCGTTGTCGCGGAAGTAGCGCTTGAGCTCGCCGAGCATCGTCGGCACGGCGTACGAGGAGAACGCGGTCTCCCGCGCGGGGTCGAAGCGATCGATCGCCTTGATGAGCCCGAGCGTCGCGACCTGCACGAGGTCGTCGAGCGGCTCGTCCGAGCGGCGGTACCGGCGCGCCATACGACGGGCGAGCGGGAGCAGGCGCTGCACCAATTGCTCCCGCGCCGCCTGGTCTCCGTGGCGGTGGTAGCGGACCAGCAGGCGACGGTCTTCCTCTGACCGGCTCGGACCATCCTCGGGCCGTCCCGCGGGGACGGAGCTCATCGCGAAAGGCTTCTCCTCTCGGGCCGGAAACCGCCGCTCCGACTCGTGTCGTATGGGCGCAGCCGGCGAGGTAGCTTCGAGAGTATCCATAGCAGCGTCCGTGGTCGATGGAGCCGGACGCCTCCCGTGCCGGCCTCGGGTCGTCCAATAACCCGCTCGGCGCTCGTTCAAACCCTCACGTGCGCAAGCTCGCCGCCTGTCCCGCGTGCTCGCCCTCGGCGAACTCCTCGACGATCTTGGCGCAGAAGGCGGGCAGGTCGTCCGGGTTGCGCGAGCTCGTCAGGCCCTCGTCGACGTGCACCTCCTCGTCGACCTAGGTCGCGCCCGCATTCTCGAGGTCGGTCCTCAACGACGGCCACGACGTCAGCGTGCGCCCGCGCACGACGTCGGCCTCGACGAGCGTCCACGGGCCGTGGCAGATCACGCCGACCGGCTTGGCCTGCTCGAAGAACGCGCGCACGAAGCCGACCGCGTCCTCGTCGGTGCGCAGGAAGTCCGGGTTGGCGACGCCGCCCGGGAGCACGAGCCCGTCGAAGTCCGACGCGGACGCCTCGGCGACGGTCTGGTCGACGTCGAACGTGTCGCCCTTGTCGAGGTGGTTGAACGCCTGCACCGTGCCGGAGTCGACCGAGACCAGCACGGGCTCGGCGCCCGCCTGGGCAACCGCCTTCCACGGCTCGGTCAGCTCGACCTGCTCGACGCCCTCGGCGGCGAGGAATGCGATCTTCTTGCCCTTCAGTTCATCTGCCATGGCCTCGGCGCTACCCGAACGCGACGCCGTTTCACCGTCACGCAACGCCGGGTAGCGCGATCGGTATGGGATATGTCATCGCCGCCATCCTCGTCCTCCTGATCGTGGGCGGCTTCGTGCTGTTCCTGGTCACGAACGCGACCAAGAAGAGCAACCTGTCGCCCGACCCGACACCGCTCGGCGACACCAGCGAGATCAGCGACGACGAGGCGCGGTTCCGCCGCGAGGAGAACCGTCCGGATGTCGCGCCCGCCGTCGACGGCGGCGAGGCCGAGGGCCGCAGGTCCACGCGCTGACATTCTGGACGCTTTGAGCACAGATTGAGCGTGCGTTGGTTTAGGGCATAAGCGTCCCGGAGACAAACGCCTCGACGCGCTGAACGGATGCCCTCCACTCTCCGACTGGCGCGCCACAACCCTCCTCCTCAGTGAACGGGGCGCCTGGACCGGGCGCCCCGTTTGCGTTAAGCGCGCGCGTTGCGCGGGAAGCCCACGGTGCGATGACCCCTACTCCGAGGCCCCCCACCCCCGGTCCCGACCCGCAGCCGCCGGTGCCCACGCCGGACCCGATCCCGCTGCCGCCGGACCCGAATCCCCGCCCCATCTGAGCGGCGCGAGCACGTGTGACGACGTGTCATCCTTCCGACGGCAAGAAAGAGTCCTCTGCCACGGTTAGGACGCTGATCGGCGGGGGTATCAGGACGCGTGAATCTCAATGGGCAGCTCCGCACAAACCCAGCTCAAGCCCGTGACCGCCATGCAACGGGTTGACACCGACGTCAAGCTCACGCTCCCGGCCCGACCGGAGAACGTGTCGGTGATCCGCCACGTGCTCGGCGCGTTCGCGGAGGCGCTGCGGCTGCCCGACGACCTCGTCGAGGACTTGCGCCTCGCGGTCACCGAGGCCTGTACAAATGTCGTCCGCCATGCGTATCCGCCTGAACAGACCGGCCCGGTCGAGATCTCGATCCAGCCGCTGGAGGAGCAAGTGACCGTCATCGTTTCCGATCACGGACGGGGTATCGGGACCAGCTCGGACACCACGGGTCCTGGTCTCGGCCTGCCGCTGATCGCGGCCATCGCGGACGAGGTGGAGCTTCAGCCGGTGCCAGGCGGCGGAAGCCGCGTGGCGATGACGTTCTCCCGGCAGCGCCGCGGGGACGTCGCGTGACGGCGAACACCGACGGCGCGGACGCCCCGACGACCGTCTCGATCGCCGCCGGCCCGCTGGTCGGGCCGATCCTGCGCCGCGTGGTGGGCATGCTCGCCGCGCGTGCCGACCTCCCGCTCGACCGGCTGGACGACGCCGTCCTGGTCGCGGACCTGATCGCCGCCCGCGCACCCGCGCACGTGCTGCACGGGACCGTCGACGTGGCCTTCGAGCCCGGCCCGCGCACGCTCAGCCTGCGGGTCGGCCCACTCCGCCCCGGCGGCGGCGACGCACTCGTCGTGGACGCGGCGGTGCCCGGGGTGGGCAACGTCATCGAGCAGCTCGCCGACGAGCTGCGGGTGGCGCCCGAGGGCGAGCGCGAGTACCTGCACGTCCGCTTGGAGTACGCGGGCGCGGCGAACTAAGGAGCCGGTTGACGAATACCGGTACGCCCGCTGCGGCACATCCGCGGCGTTTCGCGCCACCCACGCTGCTCACGTGGCAGGGCCACGCAGCGCGAGCGCGGGCGGCCCGAACCACTGGCGGCTGCACCACATCGGTCGGACCGACCATTCGTCAACAGACTCCTAAACGTTCCGCCTGGATTGAAGAACGCGTTTGCCGGGGATGAACAGCCCCGATGGCCATGGCTTTTTCAATCGAGGACCGGATTGTCGACGGTGAGACGCACGTCGTCGCGGTCACAGGCGAGATCGACCTGTTCACCGCCCCGGAGTTCAAGCAGCGCGTCTCCGCCCCGATCGACGCCGGGCGCACCCACGTGATCGTCGATCTGACGGAGACGACCTTCATCGACTCTTCGTCGCTCGGCGTCCTGATCGGCGCCCACCGAAGACTGCGCCGATTGGAGGGGTCGCTCGTGATCGTCTGCTCCAACGACGCGATCGTCAAGACGTTCCGGATCACCGGGCTCGACAGCGTCTTCACGATCGTCGCCACGCTCGACGAGGCCCTCAACGGCAACGCTGTGGGTGCTTAGCTAGATTCGGGAGCCGGATGAGCACCGGCTCCCCCTCGCAGGACGCCCAGCACGACTTCAGCCGCGCCCGGCGGGCGCGGTTGCTGTCCGACGTCGCGCGGCGGCTGCGCGGCGAACCCGACGACGTGGCGATGATCCTCCCGTTCGAGGAGGTCGTCGAGGCGCTGGGACGCGTCGGCCAGGTCGATCGCGGGCTGCAGGTCGTCCAACTCGACGACATCGTCGGCACCGTCGACCGCGCGGCCGACTTCGACCGCGGCTTCCGCCCGACCACGCAGCGCCTGCGCTCGCGCTGGGAGCGGATCGCGGCCGCGCAGCGGCGCGGTGAGGCGATGCCCCCGGTCTCGCTGTACAAGGTCGGCGACCTGTACTTCGTGCGCGACGGCCACCACCGCGTGTCGGTGGCCAAGTCGCAGGGCCGCGACGACATCGACGCCTACGTCACCGAGGTCACGACCAAGCTCAAGCTCTCGCACGACCTGCGCGTGTCCGAGCTGCCGCTCAAGGACCACGAGCGGCTGTTCCGCGAGCGCGTGCCGCTGACCGCCGCCCAGCGCGAGCGGATCAAGCTCTCGGACCCGTGGGAGTTCGGATGGCTGGCCGAGATGGTCGAGGCCTGGGGCTTCCGGATGATGCAGGAACGCGGGCACTTCGCGGACCGCTACGAGGTCGCCAAGCGCTGGTTCGAGCAGGAGTACGCGCCGGTCTCGGACATGCTCGCCGAGGGCGGGCTGACCGAGCCCGAGGAGACCGAGGCCGAGGCGTACATGCGCCTCGCCGGCCAGCGCTACCTGCTGCTGCGCACGCACGAGTGGTCCGACGAGGTCGTCAACCGCCTGCGACGGGGGAGCGACAAAAAGCGACGTCGGCTTCCGCGCCGACGTCGGCGCGCGCGTTACTGACCCCCGGGCCTGGGTAGCCGAGGAGTATGCGAACCGTCTTCTCCTTCGCGCTCGGTGTGGCCACGGGAGCCGCAGCCGCGCGCTTCCTCACGCCCGCCACCGGGCGAAAAGCCGCCTCCGCGGCGTCAACCGCCGCGTCGGCCGCCTCGACGCAGGCCCACCATTCCGCCAACGCGATGAAGGGCGCCGTCCACGCCGTCACGCCGCACCGCCACGAACCCATGGACGACATGACGCTCGCCGACCGCGTGCGGTCGGAGATCTTCCGGCCGGCCGACGCGCCCAAGAGCACGATCTCCGTCGACGTCCAGGACGGCGTCGCCTACCTGCGCGGCACCGTCCCCGACGAGGAGTGGTCCAAGCGCCTGGCCAAGGACGCCGGCAAGGTCACGGGCATCACGGGCGTAAAGAACCTGCTCCACACGCCCGGGACGCCCACGCCTCACTAAGAAGGATCACGCGCCCCCGGGTGCCCGTTGCCGGGCCAGGGCGCGAGCACGATCAGCAGCCGCGCGTCGGAGACCGCCTTCGCCGCGTGGCGCTCGTTCGGGTCGAAGACGGCGGCGCTCCCGGCGCCGCCGATCTGCCCGCCGAGCTCCACCTCGCCGTCGATGACGACCACGTACGCGCGCTCATGCACCTGATGGTCCTGCAACTCCTCCCCAGCCGGGAGGTTGATCAGGATCGACCGCGCTTCACCGCGCGCGGAGTGCAGGATCTTCGGTTGGTGCGGCTCGACCTCGAGGGTGCGCAGGTCCCAGTGCTCCATGCCCGGGCAACCTACTCCTCTGCCGCGTGCTGCAGCTGCGTGAGCGCCTGGCGAATGATTCGCGACACATGCATCTGCGAGACGCCGATGCGCGTGCCGATCTCCGCCTGGGTCAGGTCCTCGGCGAAGCGCAGCCGCAGGACCTCGCGCTCGCGGTCGGACAGCACCCGCATCAGGAGCGAGACGGTCGCGGCGTCCTCGGCCTCCGAGAACCCCTCGTCCTCGACGCCGAAGCCCGCGGCGAGCCCGTCGCCGTCCTCGTCGTCGTCGCGCGGGCGATCGAGCGAGACGGCTCGGTACGCGCCGGCCGCTTCGCGCGCCTCGAGCAACTGCTCGACGGTCACGTCGAGGTGCTCCGCCAGCTCGGCCGTCGTCGGCGTGCGCCCGAGTTGGCGCGCGAGCGCCTCGGTCGCCGGCTCCAGGCGGACCGTCAGCTCCTGCAGGTCGCGCGGGACGCGCACCGACCAGCCCTTATCGCGGAAGTGGCGTTTGAGCTCGCCCAGGATGGTCGGCACGGCGAAGCTCGAGAACGCCGTCGTGCGCTGCGGGTCGAAGCGGTCGATCGCCTTGAGCAGGCCGAGCGAGGCGACCTGCGTCAGGTCGTCGAGCGGCTCGCCGCCCCGCTGGTAGCGGCGTGCGAGTTGGCGCGCGAGCGGTAGGAAGCGCTGCACGAGCTGCTCGCGCGCCGACTGGTCGCCGTGGTGGGCGCGCACCAGCAGCGCGCGGTCGGCGCGGAGGCGCGCCTCTCGATCGCCGTTCTCTGGCGGGTATGCTCGCGGCGCACTCGCGCCCAACTGGTGTTCGTTCAAGCCCAACTCTGTTCGTCGGAAAGAAGCTCGCGCCGGGGTTCAGGGGCGCGCTGCTCTTCCGGCGGGTCTCTGGGCCGGGAGGTCTATGAAGTGTAGAGAAGGACTGACGCGATGACGATGACGGAGAAGAACTTAAGGGTCCTGCTCGCGGACGACCGCGAGGAGGAGCTGCGCGAGCTCGGCGACGTGCTCGAGGCGCTCGGACACGAGGTCACGCCGTTCGCGGTGTCCGTGTCGGAGGCGGTCGAGCTGATCGCGCGCGAGGACCCCGACCTGGCGTTCGTGGTGTTCGACGGCAACGACGCCCACGGGCTCGCGCTGATCGCCGAGACCGTCGAATTCGCGTCCGGCCCGGTGCTGGTCACGATCCGCGAGGTCGAGGAGAACAAGACGATCGCGCAGGCCGCGGACATGGGGATCGCGGGCTACGTGGACTCCTGGGCGCCCGCCGACGTGCAGGCCGCGATCGAGGTCGCACTGGCGCGTCACCGGGACGAGCAGCGACTGCGCGAGAAGGTCTCCCAGCTCGAGTCCGCGCTCGAGCGGCGCGCGGTCATCGAGCGCGCGAAGGGCATCCTGATGGAGCGCCACTCGGTCGACGACCGGCGCGCGTTCGAGCTGCTGCGCGACCACGCGCGCTCGGGCTCGCGGCGCGTGGTCGAGGTTGCGCAGAGCGTGCTCGACGGGCACGCGCTGCTACCGAAGTAGCGCCACGAGCTCGTCAACCACCGCTGACGCGCCGGCCACGTGCCAGCGCGTCTCGCGCTCGACGATCGTGGCGACGCCGCCCGCCTCGGTGACCAGGAGCGCGCCCGGAAGCCAGTCCCACGGGTCGGTCGCGGGCTGGATCCAGGCGTCCAGGCGGCCCGCGGCGACCCAGGCGAGCTCGAGCGTGCCAGGTCCGGCGTGGCGGAAGAGGCCTGCGGCGTCGACGATCGTGTGCGCGTTGGCGCGCACGCCCGGTGCGACGAGGCGGTCCTGACGGAAGAACGTGGCGACGTGGGCGGTCTTGAGCGTGCGGCCCTCGCGCACCTGGAGCCGTTGCCCGTCCACGTGGGCGCCCTCGCCGCGCGCCGCCGTGTAGAGCTCGTCGCCGTCGTAGACCGCCGCGGCCCGGCCTTCGAGCACGACGGCGCTGCACCACGTGGCGATCCGGCTGGCGAACGCCACCGTGCCGTCGATGCCGTCGATGAACCAGCGACGGCCGGTCTCGCCGGCGTCGTTGGCGCCCTCCTCGCCGACGATGGCGTCGGCGGGCCGGTGGGCGCGCAGGACCTCGACCGCGGCGGCCTCGGCCTTGGCGTCCGCGTCGGTGACGAGGTCGGCGCTGACGCCCTTGGCGCGCGGGTTGAGCGGGTCGGTGCGGGCGGCCTCGGCGGCCCTGAAGGCCGCCTGAGCGGCGGCAACGGCGATTGACAGGTCGGATTGATCGCTCGCGCTTGTGGGAAGCATCACAGACAGTTAGGTTCTTCGAGAGAAAGGGCTGGAAGTGATCGGAATTCTGATTGCTGTACTGCTTGCTGCGCTCGTGTACGCGCTCTGTGTCGTCCTTGGTCTTCCCGCGATCGTCGCGATCATCGCCGCGATCCTCGTTCTGCTCGCCGGCATCCCCAGTGGCGGGTACGGTCTCGGCAACCGCTGGGGCGGAAGGCGCGGAGTCTGACCGGAACCCCGCGTGAAGGCGCGGCCGTCACCGACGGCCGCCTCGCGGGCCCCGCACTGACGTTCGGGGATTTCAAGAGCGCGTTCGGGCGCTGCCGCAAGGACTCGATCACCGATGACGCGGCGGCGCTCACCTACTACTCGCTGCTCTCGCTCTTTCCGGCGCTGCTCTTCTGTGCGGCGCTGTTGGGCGTCTTCGGCCAGCAAGGGCTGATCGACGACGCCGCCTCTTACCTGCGCGACGCCGGCGCGCCGCAGAACACCGTCGACGCCGTGACCAGCGCGCTTCGCTCCGCCCAGGACCAGCGCGGCAAGGCCGTCGTCGCGCTGATCGTCGGCCTGATGATCTCGCTCAACGGCGCGTCTGGCGCGTTCGCCGCGGTCGGGCGGGCGCTGAACAAGATCTTCCGGGTCGAGGAAGGCCGCGGCTTCGTCAAGCGCAAGGTCCAGGACCTGGCGTGGACGCTGCTGCTGATGGGCCTCGCGCTGATCACCTTCGTGCTGATCTTCCTCGGCGGCCAGCTCGCCGCCGACGTCTTCGACAAGATCGGCCTCGGCGACACCGCCGCGTCGCTCTGGATGTACCTGCGCTGGCCGGCCGCGCTGCTGGTCGCCATGGCGATCTACGCGATCGTCTACTACGCCGCCCCGAACGCCGAGGTGCGCCAGTTCCGCTGGATCACGGCGGGTGCGGTCACCGGCGTCCTGCTCTGGATCGTCGTCTCCGGCCTGTTCTTCGTCTACGTCTCGAACTTCTCGTCGTACTCGGCGACGTACGGCGCGTTCGCGGGCGCGGTGATCCTGCTCGTGTGGCTGTGGGTGACCAACGTCGCCGTGCTCTTCGGCGCCGAGCTCAACGCAGTAGTGGATCTGCGGCGGGCGGAGCACCTCCCTGCGACGTACGACGGGCCGGTGCTCCCGGCCAAAGAGCCGGCGGAGGCCTAGAGCCCGCCGGAGCATCCCGGTCGGACCGATCATGCTCCGCCGAACTCCTGAGCGTCTCCTCTTGTGAGTAGCTGCAGAGCGCGTGGCGGCCGGGGCAGTCGCCGCACAGCTCGCGGTGCGGAGTCTTCGTGACCGCGTAGTCGTGGGTGAGCAGGCCGTGGGCGAGGCTAGCGAGCGCGTCGGCGAGCTCGGGGGCGTCGTCAGCCTGGTAGGTCGTGGTGACGGTGTCGCCGGGGCGCTCGAGCAGGCAGTAGGCGACCTCGACCTTCGGCGCGCCCGCTCTGAGCGCGGCGAGCGCGTAGACGAGCCGCTGCGTCTCGTAGTTGCGCGCGATGTACTCGGCGGGGGTCGCGTCGTCGGGGACGTGGTCGGTCTTGTAGTCGACGACCAGGTGGGCGCCGTCGGCCTCGTGGGCGTAGACGTCGACGATGCCGCGCACCAGCGGGCCGCCGCCGTCGGGCTCCAGCGCGAACGCGAACCACGCCTCGCGGGTCGTGCTCGTCGCCTCGGTCAGCCGCTTGCTCAGCGGTGAGTCCGCGAACGCCTGGACGAACGCGTTGATCTCCTGGAGCTCTTGGTCGGTGAGCGTGACGCCCGCGTCGTCGCCGAACGCGCGCAGGGTCTGCTCGTCGGGCGCCTTGGGATCGCGGAAGTCGATCGCCTCGAGCGCGCGGTGGACGATCGAGCCGCGCGTGCGCGGGTCGATACCCGCCACGACCTCCGGCTCGACCTCCGGCGGCGGGGGCGTGACGTCCGGCAGCCCGAGCACGCGCCGTAGGTAGAACCGGTAGCCGCACTTGGCGTAATCGGTCAGCTGCGAGTAGCTCAGCCGCTGCGGCGTCGGCCGCGCGCGGGCCGGCGCGGGCGGGACGAACGCGGGCTTGGCAGGCAGCGCGGTCGTCGGCTTGGCGGCGCGCGCCCGCGGGCGCGACTCGAGCGCCCGCTCGGTGAGGACGGTGCCGAACGTCTCGGGCACGTTGAGCTGCGCGACGACCCGCGCCTGGCGCCCGTCCCAGTCGCGCACGAGGAGCTCGGCCGCCGCCGGCGAGTCCGGCTGGGCGCGGCGAGACCGCGCGCGGGGCGCGGCGCCACCCGCCGCGCCGGCGGCCCCCGCGGCGCCACCCGCCGCGCCGGCCGCGCCGGCCGCGCCCGCGGCGGCGCCCGCCGCGCCTGGGCTGCCCGCGGCGCCACCCGCCGCCTCCGCGGCGCGCGCGAACACCACTTCGGGCAGGCCCACCATCGCGCGGGCGATCCAGTCGAGGGGCGGGCCGCCCGGGCGGGGGGACGGCCAGCGGGAGATGTCGGTGCCGCCGGAGAGGATCAGCAGCTCCTTGGCGCGGGTCATCGCGACGTAGAAGAGGCGGCGTTCCTCCTCGGCGTCGGCCTCGGCGTCGGCGTCGGCGAGGTCGGTCCAGGTGGTCGTGGGGATCGTGTCGCCGCCGCCGAGCGGGGCGAGCCGTAGGCCCGCGGTGCCGTCGTCGGCGACGAGCAGCGGTGAGCGGGTGCCGCCCGCCTTGCGGCCCAGGTCGGCGACACAGACGACGGGGAACTCGAGGCCCTTGGCGCGGTGGATCGTCATCAGACGCACGGCGTCCAGGCCCTCGGACTCCAGGGCGGCCTCGCCTTCGCGGGCCTCGGCGAGGTCGCGCGCCTGGGCGTCGGCGAGGAAGCCGCGCAAGTCGCGGCCCTCGGAGCGCTCGTACTCGCCCGCCAGCCGCATCAGCTTGCGCAGGTTCGCGAGGCGGCGGTCGCCGCCTGGGCGCGCGAGCGTGGCGAGGTCGTAGCCGGTGGCGACGATCGCGCGCTCGAGCAGCACCTCGAGCGGGGCGCGCTGCGCGTGCTCTCGTTCGGCGGCGAGCAGGCGGGCGACGGGGCTGCCGGTCGCCTGCACGGCGTCCCACAGGCTGCCTCGGGCGTGACCGTCCTGGGTCAGGCGGAACAGCTCGTCCGTGTCCGCGCCGTGGAAGGGCGAGGACAGCACGATCAGCAGCGCCTCCTCGTCCTGTGGGTTGGCGAGCACGCGCAGCCAGGCGAGGCCGTCGCGGACCTGCTCCTGGCTCCAGTAGCCGCGGCCGCCGACGACGTACGTCGGCAGGCCCTGCTCCTCCAGCGCCTCCTCCAGCAGACGCAGGGAGGCGGTCGCGCGGACGAGCACGACCATGTCGCCGGCGCGGCGCCCGCCGTCGAGCTCGCGGCGCAGGCGGTCGGCGAGCAGGCGTGCCTCCGCGCGCCGCCAGGGCTGGTCTCCCCCCTGCGCGAGACCCAGGCGCGGCGCCAGCTCGTCCCACCCCTGGGTCCCGGTCACGAGCAGCTCGACGGGCGGCTGACCGCTGGGCGGGCCGACGTCGAAGAGCCGCAGCGCCCCGTGCTCGTCGACGCTCAGCTCCTTGCGGCCGGCGTTGAGCGGGGCGAAGCGCTCGCCCAGCTCGGGACGGAAGGCGGCGTTGAGGACGTCCAGGAGCTCCTCGCGGCTGCGGAAGTTCATCGACAGGCGGCGGACCTCGCGCGGGTCGAGCGTGCTCGCCCGTCCGCGGAAGATGTTCACGTCCGCGTGGCGGAACCGGTAGATCGACTGGAACTCGTCGCCGACCGCGAACAGGTTGTCGCGCTCGAGCGACTGCAGGATGCCGAGCTGGACCGCGTTCGTGTCCTGGAACTCGTCGATCATGATCAGCTCGAACCGCTCCGCCCACTTGGCGCGGGTCGGCTCGTCATGCAGGAGGTCGCGGGCGCGCAGCTCGAGGTCGTCGAAGTCGATCGCCGCCCGCTCGGCCTTCGCGTCGTCGTACGCGGCGCCGTAGGCGTCGAGGAGCGCGTCGATCAACGCGAGCGCGGTGACGGCGTGAAAGTCCGCGCACGCCGCGCGGTAGGCGGTGAACGCGGCGCGGTAGGCCTCGCACGCGTCCGAGGTGAGCGCCTTCGCGCCGCCCTTGAGCTCGGCCGGGTTGAGCGCGCCCGGCCACGGCACCTGCCCCGCCCCGGCCGGGCCCGGCAAAGCCCGGGCGGGGCCAGGCGTGGGGCCGGTTGAGCCCGGCGTGGCGCCGGCGGGGCCCGGCGCCGCGGGGGCCTGCGGGAGCGCCGCCTCGAGCAGCTCGCCGCAGAGCTCCAGCGCGTCTCGTCCCGCCGCGACGCGGACGCCGTCGCCCGCGGTCGCCAGGTCGCGCGCCGCGGCCTCCCTCGCGGCGGCGAGCGCGGCCGGGTCCGGCGCCGGAACGGGCGGCGGGATCACCAGGCGGGGGCGGGCGTGGCCGCGGGCGCGCAGGCTCGCGTAGGCGTCCTGGACGAGGTCGCGCAGGCCGGGGCCGTAGGAGGCGGCGAGGTCGATCGCGCCGGCGCCGTGACGGCGCGCCCACGTCTCGAGCGCGGCCTCGTAGCTGGCCTCCGCGAGGCGCTGGGCGGCCGTCTCCTCGAGCACCTCGAAGTGCGGGTCCAGCCCCGCGGCGAGCGGCTGGGCGCGCAGCAGGCGGGCGCAGAAGCCGTGGATCGTGCCGATCCAGCCGCCGTCGACGGCGCGGGCGCTCTCGTCGTCGCCGAGCTCGAGCAGGCGGTGGCGCAGGCGCTCGGCCAGCTCGCCCGCCGCCTTCTCGGTGAACGTGAGCGCGAGCACGGCGTTGACGTTGACGCCGTCCTCGCGCACGGCGGTCGCGATCCGCTCGACCATCACCGCGGTCTTGCCCGAGCCCGCGTTGGCGGTCAGCAGCGAGGAGTGCTCGCGGGCGCCGATCGCGGCGCGCTGCTCGGGCGTCCAGTTGCGGCTCATGAGCGGCAGATCCCCGGGTGCGCGCAGCCGCCCTGGTAGCCGCAGCGGTCGGGGCATGGCTTGATGCGGCCCGCGCGGAGGTCGGCCGCGGCCTGGGCGGCGATCGTGCGGGCGTCCTGCAGGCGGGTCTCCAGCAGCGCCGCGTCGCTCACGTCGCCGTTGACGTAGCGGCCGGGGATGTCGGCGCGGACGACGCCGCGGGGGCGCTGGTCGGTGGTGCCGATCGGCTGATAGAGCGCGCCGGCGATCTCCACGCCGAGCTTCTCGCGGACGGCGAGCGCGTACAGCGCCGCCTGGATGCGGCTGTCCTCCGCCCAGCGGGCGCCCGCGTGGACGGTGCGGCCCTTGTAGTCGCGCACGATCGCCTGGTTGCCGCGCGTGTCGACGCGGTCGACGCGCCCGCTGACCGCGACCCCGTCGAGCATGTAGTCGTCGAAGCTCCACTCGAGCTGGGTCGGCTCCCACTCCGCGCCGGTCTTGGCCTCGTGGCGGATGTAGCGCTCGAGGTCGACCTCCAGCGCGCGCGCGGCGGCCCTCGCGGCCGTGGTCCGCGCCGCGGTCTGCAGCTCGCCGATCGCCGTGTGCAGCTCGGTGAGCGCCCGCGGGAGCGAGGCGGGCGTGAGCCTCGCCGATCCCGTGTGCTCCTTCAGGCGGGCGAGCGTGCGCTCGAGCACCTCGTGGGCGAGCGAGCCGCGCCGCATCGGCAGCGGGTCCGCGTCGACCGGGCCGGGCTTGAGCACGTGCTCGACCAGCCACTTCACCGGGCAGGTGGCGAAGGTCTCCAGGCCGCGGGCGGACTCGCGGTCGCGGGCGGCGAGGGCGCGCAGCACCGCCGGGTCGCTCGGCGCGGCCAGCGGGGCCGGGTCGGGCGCGTCGCCGGTCGCGGCCTGCGAGCGGCGCAGCTCGTGCGGCGTCGGCGCCTCGGCCGGCGGCCACGTGATCTCGGCCAGCAGCCGGCGCCCGCGGTCCTCCCAGAGCTCGTCGGTGAAGAGCGCGCGGACGTCGTCGAGGAACGGCGACGCCTGCTGCGGGCCGCCCTCCTCGTCGCTCGAGCGGAAGCTCAGGAACAGCGCCTCCTCGGGTCGCGAGACGCAGGCATAGAACAACGAGCGCTCACGTGGGAGCGTCGCCTCGTGGCGTGGCAAGACAAGCCCGGATGCGATCGCCAGCGCCGCCCGCGCTCCGTCGTCGAGGAACGGCTCGGGCTGTGGACGCTGCGGCAGCTCGCCCTCCTGCAGGCCGCACACGAGGATCGCCCGGAAGCGCCGCGCGCGGATCGCCAGCGGGTCGGCGAGCAGCACGCCGGGCATCCCGTCCTCGACGGGCGCGGTCTCGCGCACCTCGGTCCGCGCCAGCGCGTCGAGCAGCTCCGCCGGCGTGCCCGCCAGCTCCGGGTCCTGCTCGGCGATGCGGATCAGCTCCTTGACCGCCGTCCGCAGCTCACGCGCGGCCCGGGCGTCCGCCTCCGCGCCGGCGTCGAGCACGCTCGCGCGCCGCTCGTGCGGCGCGGTCCAGATCGCCTCCGCCTCGTTCATCAGCGCGGTCAGGAACGGCGTGGCTCCTTCCTCCGCCGCGTCCGCCAGCGCGTCGAGCGCGATCAGGTCCTGCTCGCCCATGCGCTGCCACCAGAAGCGGGCGTCGCGAGCGGTCCGCGCCTCGTGGCGGCGAACCGAGACCTCGAGCCGGTCCGCCCCCGAGCCTTCGAGCTTGCCCGGCGTGCGCAGCCACGTCACGACGTCCATCGCGGTGCCGCCCAGTGCGGCGCGGGCGAAGGCGAGGACGCCGGTGCCGAGGCGGGTGTGGGAGAACGGGGTGCGGCGATCGCGGGCGACCGGGATGCCATAGCCCTCGAGCACCTGCGCGAAGAGATCGGCGCCGGAGCGCACGAGGACCGCGATGTCCTCCGGCGCCATGCCGTCGCGCAGCAGCTCCAGGACCGACGCGCCCACGAGCTCGGCCTCGGCGCGCTCGCCGCCCGCCTCCAGCAGACGGACGGCGCCGTTGGGCGGCACGACGCCCGTCTGCGGCTCGAACAGCCCGCGCTCGAGGTGGTGGAGCGCGCGGCGGGCGCTGGCGGCGTAGTGCTCGGAGCGGGCCTCGAGGACGACGTGCTCGCGGGCGATCGGCTTCAGCAGCTCGACGGTCGCGGCGCTGCCCGCCAGCGCGGCGCGGCCCGGCTCGTAGCTGAGGGCGACCGTCACCTCGGTGTCCGTGTGGCGGACGAGCGTCTCGACCAGCGCGAGCTGGGCGGGCGTGAGGTCGTCGAAGCCGTAGAGGAGCAGGGGCTTGCCCTCCCACGCTTCCCGGACCTTGTCCAGCGCGGCGTGGGCGAGCCCGTCGGCGTCGACGGCGCCGAGCGCCTCGAGCCGGCGGTGGTACGCCGAGTACAGCGCCGCCAGTTCGCCCGCGTGCGGCGGCGCGGTGCCGGCCTCGCGCCAGGCGCGGACGGCGGCGGCGAACCGCTGCGGCGTCGCGAGCGAGCGCTGCAGCTCGGTGAAGAGGTCCCCGAGGGCGTCGGCGAAGCCTGGGCCGCGCGCGGAGGCCGCGAGCGCGTGCAGGTCGGTCTCGCGGATCGCGGCCCGTACGACGCGGTCGCGCGCCAGCCTCCCCAACGGCCGCCCGCGCACGCCCGCCGAGCGGGCGATGTCGCGCATCAGCCGCGGGAACGTCGTCACGTCGGCGCCGAACACGATCCCCGCGCCGGCGAGCTCGCGGGCGTAGTGGGCGGCGTCGGCCGAGGTCGGGACCACGAGCACCGGGTCGCGCGAGATCGCGGCACGCAGGCGGTCGAGCACCGCGCCGGCCTTGGCGGCGTTCGCGGGTCCGGTGATCAAGGTCAGCGGCATGGCGACCACATAGGGTCGCGTGCGGGTCGGCCAGAACGCTTGGGACGCCGCCCATTGCCGCCACGTGGCGTCTCCAAACGCACTCTGGACGAATGTTGGACAGCGTTCGGCGTTAAGAGTTGCGACCCTGGCTCTGTCCTAGCCAGACCCTTCCGGAGGCAGCGATGCCGACCCTGCACCTCCCCGCCGCTCACACAGACACGGACGTCGCCCTCGCCACCGAGGTGGCGCACGTGGTCGGCAGTCACGAGCTCTACGTGACGTGGACGCACGGCGAGGGCCCGGGCCTGATCCCGGAGGTCGAGACGCTGACGCCGGACGAGATCCAGGCCGCCGCGATCTCCCCGTTCGCCGAGGTCGTCGTCGCCATGGTGCAGAGCATCTCGGCGATCTGGAACGCGATCATCCGCCCGCCGAGCACCCGCGCTGAACTCCCCGCGCCGCGCGACGACCGCCGCGCACCTCGCTCGGCGGACGCCGAGCCACGTCCTTAGCGCACTCCCGCCGCGCGTAGCCGCTTGGCCACCCGCCCCGGGTTGCCCAGCTCCGCGCTGCTGAACCGCAGCACCCGTTCGCCAGCCGCCTCGAGCTCGGCCTGCCGTTCCATGTCGTCGCGCCGCGCGAGCGGGTCGTCGTGCCATTCGCGGCTGTCGACCTCGACGATCAGCCGCAGGTGCGGCCAGTAGAGGTCGGGATACACCGTCCGCCCCGCCAGGCGGTACGGCGGGTTCGAAAGCGGAGGCTCGAACCCGAGCCCGACCACCAGGTCATACGCACGGTCCTCCAGCGGGCTCCGGGTTGGGACGGCTCCGAGATCGACGATCGAACGCGGCAGCCGCTCGAGCTCGGCGGCGTTGAACCTTGCCGCGCGCAGCGCCCGTTTGACGACGTCGTCGCTCTCCACGCGCCGAAGATCGATGATCGTCCGCAGCTTCGGCGTGACCGGGATGCCCTTGAGCACCTCGCGCTCGATCCGCTCACTGCGGTGGGCCTTGATACGAGGGTGCGCGTGCTTGGTCGGCGCCGTGATCTCGAACGGGCGCCCGTCCCACTTCACGAGCGCCCGCAACGCCGCGGCGGAGTAGTGCGACAGCACGGCCAGCTTCCCGCACGCCTTGACCGCCGCGAGGAACCGCCCCTCGACCGCGATGTTGTGGTGGCCCCACGCGAACACCGCGCGGTAGAGCGGGTGGAGGATGCCCCGCCCGACCCGTGTTCGGATCGCCTGCGCCGATAGTCCGACGTCGATCAGCTCGTCGTAGTGCAGGACGCCCCACTGTCCGGCGGCGAGTCGGGCCGCGCGGGCGTCGGGACTGGTCTCTGAGCGTTGCTGTGCAGTGTTTGGCGACCACATGGCCGCAGCATCGCGCCGCGGCCTGTGACGGATCTACACCGCTTTGTGACTTAAGCGGCCTGGGACTGTGCCGACTCTGCGGACTCGGTCGCCTCGGCCGACTGCGGCTCGTCAGGCGGCTTGGCGCCCTCGCGGGCCCAGGGCTCGTCGAACTCGACGCGCCACTTGCCGTCCTCGGTCTGCATCAGCGCGAGCTTGGCGCGGAACGAGCGGCCGGAGCGGCCCTTGAAGCCGGTGACCGGCTTCTCCGTCCGTCCACGCGAGATCAGCTCGCGGGCCACGGCGGGCGGCAGGGTCTTGCCCGCCTTGAGCTTCCAGATGACGAAGCCGCAGCCCGGGTCCTCGCGGCCCCAGCAGGAGAAGCCCTTGCGGTTCTCGACGATGTCGTGGCCGCAGACCGGGCACGGGCCGAGGTTCTGCCGCGGGATGCGGATGTCCTTGAGCTTCTCGTCGAGCGTGGTGACCGTCGCGCCGGCGAACTCGGCGATGTCGGCCATGAAGCGCTCGCGTGGTTCCGAGCCCTGCTCGATCTTCGACAGCCGCGATTCCCAGTCGCCGGTCAAGGACGGCGACGTCAGCGCGTGGTCGTCGAGGAGCCGGATGACGCCGAGGCCCTTCTCGGTGCAGACCAGGGAACGTCCGTCGCGCTCGACGTAGCCGACGTCGATCAGCCGCTCGATGATCGCGGCGCGGGTCGCGGGGGTGCCGATGCCCGAGTCCTTCATGGCCTCGCGCAGCTCCTCGTCGTCGAGGTCCTTGCCCGCGGTCTCCATCGCGGCCAGGAGCGAGGCGTCGCTGTAGCGCCTCGGCGGCTGGGTGATCTTCTCCTCCGAGCCGACCTTCTCGACGCTGACGGCCTCGCCCTGCGTGAGCTTGGGGAGGGTCTGATTGTCGCCCTCGTCGGAGTCGGACTTCTGCTCCTCGAGCTGGCCGTACACGCCGCGCCAGCCGGCCTCCAGCAGCACGCGCCCGGTGGTGCGGAACACGTGCTCGAGCACCGTGGTCTCCAGCCGCGTGTTCTCGAACACGGCCTCCGGGTGGAAGACGGCCAGGAAGCGCCGGACGACCATGTCGTACACACGCCGGTCGTCGTCGCTGAGCTTGTCGACCTTGTGGTCCGAGTTCGTCGGGATGATCGCGTGGTGGTCGGTGACCTTGGCGTCGTTGATCACGCGGCCCAGCGGCAGCACGTCCAACGACCGCACGTACGCGGCCGCCTTGGCGTACTCCGGGAAGGACCCGACGACGCCCGCGATCGGCTTGATCTCGCCGATCATGTCCGACGGCAGGAAGCGCGAGTTCGTACGCGGATACGTGAGCACCTTGTGCTCTTCGTACAGACGCTGCGCCGCCGCCAGCGTGCGCCGCGCGGAGAAGCCGTAGCGGGTGTTCGCCTCACGCTGCAACGACGTCAGGTCGTACAGCAGCGGCGCCTTCTCGCGGCGGGTCGTCTTCTCGAGCTTGGTGATCGTGCCCGCGCCGCCGCGCACGGCATCGACGATCGCCTCCGCCTCCGCGGCGGTCTTGAGCCGCGGCTGCGAGCCCGCGTGGTAGCGGCCCGCATAGGTCCGCGGGTCGTCGACGGTCTCGAACGTCGCGTCGACCAGCCAGTACGGCTCCGGGACGAACGCGCGGATCTCCTCCTCGCGCCGCGCGATGATCGCCAGCGTCGGCGTCTGCACCCGCCCGAGCGACACCGCGCCGTCGAACGAGGAGCGCAGCCGGATCGTCGCCGCCCGCGTCGCGTTCATGCCGACGATCCAGTCCGCCTCCGAGCGCGACCGCGCGGCCTGCTCGAGCAGGTCGAACTCCGAGGCCGGCCGGAGCGCCGCGAACGCCTCCTTGATCGCCTTCGCCGTCATCGAGGAGAGCCAGAGCCGCTGCACGGGCTTCTTGGCGCCCGCCTTCTCGAACGTCCACGCGAAGATCAACTCGCCCTCGCGCCCGGCATCGCAGGCATTGATGACCACGTCGACGTCGTCGCGCTTGAGCATGCGCGTGATGACGGTCATCTGCTTGCGGGAGCGCTCGTCGCGGACCACGAGCTTGAAGCGGTCCGGCACGATCGGCAGATCGGCCATGCGCCACTTCTTGTACTTGGCGTCGTATTCGTCCGGCTCAGCGAGCTGCACGAGGTGGCCGACCGCCCACGTGACGACGTGCGAGTCGGACTCGAGGTACCCCTCGTGCTTGGCGAAGGCGCCCGGGAGCGCCTTGGTCAGGTCGCGTCCGACGGACGGCTTCTCGGCGATGACGAGTGTCTTGCCCATTTCGCGCCGGGAGGGTAGCGCTAGCCCGTGCAAGGGCCGGTCGAAACACCGCCCGAGGACTTCGCCCGCTCGAGCGCGGAACGCACGATCGCGTTGGGTACGCCGAAGCCCCCGCGGGGTCCGGAGGTGGTCGCCGCGAACACCGTCGTGACCACCCGGCCTTCGGAGTCGACCATCGGCCCGCCGGAGTTCCCGGACCGCACCGCGCCGCGCAGCGACGTGATCGAGCGACGCACCGGCCCCTGGCCGTACGCGTCCTGCGTGATCACCTCGCGCGTGGCCCCGATCCGCCCCGCCCGCACGTCGTAGGGGCCGTTGCCGGGGAAGCCCAGGATCGCCGCCGAGGTGCCGGACTTGGGCGTGGAGACGACCGACAGGGCGTCCGCCTTCAGACCAGGTACGCGCAGGATCGCCAGGTCGTTCTTGGGGTCGAAGGAGACCGCCTGGGCGTCGAGACCAGGTTGGCGCCCTCGCAGCAGCACCCGCGTGTCCTTCTGGCCCGCGACGACGTGCGCGTTGGTGACCACGAGCTCGGGCGCGACGACCCAGCCGGAGCCCTCGACGCCGAGGCCGCACGCGTTGCCGAGGATCTTCACGACCGACGCGGCGGCGGCGACGACGCCCGGCGCGCGGGCGATCGACGCGGTCGGCGCCGGCACCCGCGCCTCCGGACCGTCGATGCGCGGGAACGGGTCCAGGCGGGCGAGCGCCTCGATCAGCCCGCTCGACGGCGGCAGCGCCGTGTTCAAGTGCTGGAGGATCGTCGAGCGCTGGACCTCGCGCCGCGCGTCGCCGCCGTTGGCGAGCGCGAGCGCGCCCAGCACCCACACGATCCCCAGTCCCACGACCGCGGTCAGCACGGCGCCCAGGGCGCCGTCCACCGCGGTCGCGGCAGGCGATCGCACCCGCCCGCGCAACCGGGCGCCCACCCCCTCGAACCCGAGCGCGAAGACCATTCCCGCGATCAGCGCTCCGACCAGGCCGAACGCGGGCGACCAGGGGGAACGCCGGCCCTCGTCGAGCAGCAGCGGCCCGAGGCGCGTGCCCACGTACGCGCCCACGGCGAAGCCGAGCAGCGCGAGCGCCCCGGCGACGAACCCCTGCGCCCAGCCGAAGAGCGCCAACAGCAGCACGACGCCCACGATCAGCCAGTCGATCCCCGTCACGTAGCACCGAGCGTACCGGCGGCCACGTACGATCCTTTCCGTTGACCAGCAGTAGGCCCCGCCCGCGCACTCGGCGACGACGGCATGCGATCGCCGATCCTCGCCGCTTCGCCCCGATCGCGGCAACGGCGCTCGCCGCCCTGGCCGCCGGGGTCGTGATCGGCGCCCGCCACGTGCCGGACGAACGCAAGACCGCGACGGCGTTCGCCCGTGCGTGGGAACGCGGCGACCAGAACGCGATGTACGCGCTGCTCAGCGACGCCGCCAAGAAGCGCACGACCCCGCAGCGGCTGCAGCGCACCTACAAGCAGGCCGCGGACACGCTGACGCTGGAGAAGGTCCATGTCGGGCGGGTCGTCGGCGACAAGACGATCCCGATCGCCCTCGAGACCCGCATCTTCGGGACGCTGAGGGGCAACCTGACGCTCCCGATGGGCGAGCGCAAGGACGCGGGCCCCGGCATCGACTGGCGCGCCGAGCTCGTCTACCCCGGGCTGCGGCGCGGAGAGAAGCTGCGGCGCGAGACCTCGCTCCCCGCACGAGCCACGATCGAGGCGCGTGACGGCACCCCGCTGGCCAAGGGCCCGGATCGCGTGTCCGACCTCGGACCGATCGCGTCGGACCTCGCGGGCACGATCGGCCCGGCGCCGGAGACCCGCACGGCCGAGCTCGAGGCGCGTGGCGTCCCCGCCGGCGCGACCGTCGGCCTGACCGGCCTGGAGCGCGAGTTCGACGAGCGGCTGACCGGCACGCCCGGCGGCATCCTGTTCGCCGGCAAGCGCGTGCTGGCCAACGTCAAGCCCAAGGCCGGCAGCGCCGTCCGGACGACGATCGACCCGAAGATCCAGCAGGCCGCGGTGAACGCGCTCGCGGGCCGCTACGGCGGGATCGCGGTCGTCCGCCCGGACAACGGCGAGGTGCTCGCGCTGGCCGGGATCGCCTCCAGCGCGCCGCAGCCGCCCGGCTCGACGTTCAAGATCGTGACGCTCGCGGGCGTCCTGCAGAACAAGATCGCCAAGCGCAAGTCGACGTACCCGGTCCAGAACGCGGCGACGATCGAGGGCGTCGAGATCCAGAACGCCAACGGCGAGTCCTGCGGCGGCTCGCTGGAGATCTCCTTCGCGCACTCCTGCAACAGCGTCTTCGCGCCGCTGGGCGCCAAGCTCGGCGCGGAGAAGCTGGTGAGCACCGCCGAGAAGTTCGGCTTCAACGAGGAGCCGCCGATCGCCGGCGCCGCCCGCAGCACGATTCCCGCCGCGGCCGAGATCGGCGACGACCTCGCCGTCGGCTCGTCGGCGATCGGCCAGGGCAAGGTCCTCGCGACGCCGCTGCAGATGGCGACCGTGGCCGGCGCGATCGGCAACGACGGCGTGCGCGCGCACCCGACGCTGCTCAAGGGCGCCGACCCGCAGACCGTGCGCGCCGCGTCGGCGGCCGTCGCCCGCACGATCAAGAGCTACATGCGCACGGTCGTCACCGACGGCACCGGCGGCGCCGCGGCGCTGGACGGCATCAAGGTCTCCGGCAAGACCGGCACGGCGGAGCTGCGCACCACGGTCAAGGAGGAGCCGCCGCCCGAGGTGACCGACCCCAACCAGCCACCGCCCGAGAACGACACCTCCGACACCGACGCCTGGTTCGTCGCGTTCGCGCCCTACCGCAACCCGTCGATCGCGGTCGCGGTGATGCTCGTCGGCCAGGGCGCCGGAGGCGACACCGCCGCTCCCGCGGCGGGCGCCGTCCTCAAGGCCGCCCTGACCTAGAGGTCGAGGTCGACCACGCCCGTGGTCGCGCCGTCCTGCTCGATCTCGAGCTTGAGCGGGCGGTTCTGGAGCGAGTCGGTGGGGAGCTTGAAGAGGATCAGCGAGCCCTGGATCGGACCGCTTGAAGCGGCCGTGTCGGGCGTCGGCAGCACCTGCGAGTGCTGCAGCTCGATCGGCTCGTAGGCGAACGGACTCGACGCGTCCAGCACCACGGGGGTGAACTTGTTGCCCTCGGTGTCG
Organism: Solirubrobacter soli DSM 22325; assembly: GCF_000423665.1. Lineage (GTDB taxonomy): Bacteria > Actinomycetota > Thermoleophilia > Solirubrobacterales > Solirubrobacteraceae > Solirubrobacter > Solirubrobacter soli. Next base: position 22,203 of record NZ_AUIK01000024.1, read on the forward strand.
ACGATCGTGAACTTCGTCGTCGGCGTCAGCGGGCCGCCCGAGTAGTTCTTGACGCGCATCCAGACGCCGAACCAGATCTCGTCGCCGGGCAGATCCGGGGCCGTGCCCGTGGGGAGGCCCTCGAGGTACTGCTTGTCCTCGACGTCACCTGGATTCAGGAAGCGCGACAACTGGACCTGGTAGGTCAGGCCGCCGACGTCGACGTAGACGCCCTCGGTCTCAGCCTCGGTGTGGACCGCTTCCTTGTCCCCGCAGCCGGCGAAGAACGCGGCGACGAAGAACAGCAGAACGAGCTTGCGAAACATGGGCGGCGGAGGTTACAGCCCGCCGACGGTGGCGCGCTTGCCGCGGTCGAGATCCTCCTCGAGGATCGACTGCATGCGACGCAGGCCCTTGCGCAGCCCGCGCTTCATCCAGGCCCGCCGACGCAGGACCGCCGCGAGGAACTTGTCCGTGGCCATGTTGACCTCGGCCTCGGTCGTCACCTCGACCTGGGTGGCGTGGCCGGACGGCGAGAGCGTCCAGGTCGTCCAGGTCTTGTTGCGGTTGAACTTGCCCGAGCGACCGGCGGCGACGATCTTGTACGGCCGCTGGACCTCGATGAAGGTCATGTCGCCCCAGCCGAAGCGATCCAGCGGCGCGTCGATCTTGAAGCGCGCGCCCGCGCCCCGCCCGACGGAGTCCACCCGGGTCAGCCGCCACTCCTTGAGGTAGTGGTCGGAGAACTCCTGGTGGTTGGCGATGTCCGCCAGGTAGTCGAAGACCTCCTCACGAGGCCGGTCGATCAAGACGTTCGCGGTGACAGGGTCCATTTCGACCGCGGAGAATAGTGCAGCTACGCGGCGAAACGGCGCTTCACGGTCAGCTCGTACTCGCTGGAGTGCACCTTCTCGCTCCGCTGCGGCTCGTCGCGGCGCAGCGGCTTGCACAGCTCGCAGACCATCCGCTCGTCGAAGAAGTACACGGTCTCACCCACGAGCGGCGTGCGGTGGCAGCCCTCGCAGCCCTCGCGGGCGCCGGCCAGCGCTCGCATGCTCGATCGGACGAAAGAAAGTTCTGGAGGTCCGAAGGGTTTGAGAACCGAGAGCTGGGGCATGACCCCGGAATTCGGCGGGGGTTCGCGGGACCCTGCCGGTGCAACCGCGGGCCCATTTGGGGTCGCAACCCCACCCGCATGGCTTTATGCTTCCTGAGCGGAGGGGTCGTCGGACCCAGGGAGGAAAGCTGTCTTGATGGACCCACGATTCGACCATGACGCCCAGACCACCGGCACCTTGCCCGGTATCGGTTCGGGCGCGCTCAGCTCCCGGCCCGAGCCTCCGGCTTGGCTGGAAGAGGCGAGATCGGGTCTCGGGACCCCCGGGCGCTATCTCGCCTACGAGCAGGACTCGCGGATCGTCGTCGTCCCGGTGAGCCGCGAATGGACGCGGATCGGCCGGTCTTTGGCGGCCGACATCCGCTTCGATGACGCCACCGTCTCGCGCCGTCACGCCCTCGTCGCCAACGAGGAGGGCGGGGTTCGCGTGCTGGACGATCGCTCCCTCAACGGCATCGTGGTCAATGGCCGCCGTGTCGAGTGGAGCCCGCTGATCGACGGCGATGAGCTCGTGATCGGCCGCCACACCCTGTACTACCTGGACACTGTGTCCACACCCACACTCGCCCGCCCGAAAGCGCTGGCCGAGTAGCTAATGTGCGGCCGCGATGGCCGCAGACACGATCGCGGTCCTGTCGCTCAAGGGCGGCACGGGCAAGACCACGACCGTCCGCACGCTGGCCGACGTGCTCAGGCGCGTCGGCCTCGACGTGCTCGCGGTCGACCTCGACCCGCAGGGCAACCTGTCGGACTACTTCGACGTCCCGCCGGACGCGTCGCCCAGCGTGGCCGACGTCCTGTCGGGCGACGCGAAGCTCAAGGACGCGGTCTACGACGGCGGGATCGTCCCCGCCACGCTGAACCTGGCCGAGGTCGAGCGGTCGCTGAGCGGCAAGATGGGCCGCGAGGTCGTGCTCAAGAAGGCGCTCAAGGACGCCCGCAAGCAGCACGACGTGATCCTGATCGACTGTCCGCCGGCGCTCGGCCTGCTGACCGTCAACGGACTCGTCGCCGCCGACTGGGCGATCGTCTCCTCGGAGGCGCAGTACTTCGCGCTGCAGGGCGTCAACGGCGCCCTGGAGGTCATCGAGCAGGCCCGCGAGTACTACAACGACGACCTGCAGGTCCTCGGCGTGCTGATGAACATCGCCGACATGCGGACCAAGCACTCCAAGGACGCCTACGAGCAGCTGCGGGAGGCGTTCGGCGAGCGGGTGTTCGAGACCGTGATCCGCTCCTCGATCGCCTACGCCGAGTCCGCGGAGAAAGCGTTGTCAATTCTTGATTACCGGCCAGATCTGGGCGCCGACTACGAGGCGCTGGCGGCCGAGGTGCTGGACCGAATCGGGCGCATAGACGCTCGCGCCAGACTCGCCTAGACTGGAAGCGGTCAATGGGAATCCGCGTCTTCCACTGCGATGACTCGGAGGCGTTCACGCGCCTCGTGGCGTTCTGGCTCGCCGAGCACGACGACATGGAGCATGTCGGCGAGGCGCACACCGCCGACGCCGCCCTCGCCGCGCTGCCCGCGGCACGGCCGGACGTCGTGCTGCTGGACACGCTGGGCAAGCCGGGCGACGACTCGTTGCTGCGCGAGATCCGCGCGGCCGTCCCCGGCGTGAAGGTGATCGTCTACTCGGGCTACGTGCGGCTGATGCACGAGGGCGCGCTCGGCCAGTCGGCCGACGGCTACCTCGAGAAGGGCGACGACGAGGGCCCGTTGATCGACGCGATCCGCGAAGTCGCGAAGGGGCCCGCTGACGAATAACGGTGCGCCCGATGCGGCACACCCGCAGCGCCTCGCGCCACCCGCGCTGCTCACGGCCCAGAGGGCCGCATCGCGAGCGCGTGCGGCCCGAGTCACTGGCGGCTGCACCACATCGGTCGGACCGACCATTCGTCAACGAACCCCGAGATCAACTGAGCCGTCTCGAGCGGGATGTCGAGCTGCGGCGCGTGGCCGACGCCGTCGAGCTCGATCCACTCCGCGTCCAGCCCGCGCCGGTAGCGCTCGGCATCCTCAGGCCAGCGCAGGAGCTTGTCCTCCATCCCCCAGAGGATGCGCACCGGGCAGCGGACCTTCGCGAGGTCCAGCGGCCAGCCGTGCTCGCGGGCGTTGGCGATCAGCGGCAGGCGGTCGCAGGCGCGGAACGAGGCGCCCAGCCAGTGCTTGACGTCGTCTTCGAGCTCGCGGGTGGTGAAGTCCGACAACGGAATGACGCCGCGCTCCTGGCGGTCGAGCGTCTCCGCGTGGTCTGAGCCCCCGGCCGGCGCGAGCGCGACCACGGTCTCCGCCCTCCCTCGCGCGGCGGCCGCCAGCGCCAGATAGCCGCCGAGCGAATTGCCCACGAGGTGCGCGCGCTCCAGGCCCGCATCGTCGAGGAAACCCTCGAGCCAGCCCACGAGATCCAGGTCTCGCGGAAGCGGTGGCCCACCCAGGTGGCCCGGCAGGGCCGGCGTGAGGACGTCCCCCAGGTACGGCCGCATGAGGTCCCACGTGTGCGGGGAGTCCGCGAAGCCGTGCAGGAGGACGATCGTCACAACGAGCGCACGTCGGCGCCCGTGCCCGTGAACGGCACGCGGCGGACCTCCGCCCAGCCGTCGGCCACCGTGTGCAGGCGCTCGAAGACCGCGCCCGTCGAGGCCACGTCGCACCAGACGAGCACGGTCGGGCCGGCGCCGGAGATCGTCGCCCCCAGCGCGCCGATGCTCTTCGCGCTCTGGACAAGGTCCCACGACCGCGGGTACAGGTGGGCGCGGCGCGGCTGGTGGATCCGGTCGCCGAGCCCACGCGAGACCAGGTCCAGGTCGCCGCGGGCGAGGCCGAGCACGAGCAGCGAGGCGTGGGCGATGTTGAAGACGGCGTCGGAGACCGGGATCCGCGACGGCAGCGCCTCGCGCGCCTTCTGCGTGCGTACCGCCTGCTCGGGGATCACGAGCAGGCACTCGAGGTCGGGCGGCGGCTCGAAGCGCTCCGCGTGGTCGTCGGTGCAGAGCACGAAGCCGCCGAGCAGCGCGGCCGCGACGTTGTCCGGGTGGCCTTCGATGCGTGTCGCCTCGCCGAGGACGTCGGCGCCGAGCTCGAAGATCGAGTCGGCCGCCACCAGCCCGGCGACGATCGCCGCGGCGCTCGTCCCGAGCCCGCCGGAGAGCGGGATGTCCGAGCGGATCGTGAACTCGAAGTCGTCCGGCGGGTGCAGCGCGGCGAACCCGCGCACGATCAGGTTGCGGCGGTCGCGGGCGATCTGCAGGTCGGTGTGGACGGCGAACTCGCCCGTCTCCACCACGTCGACCTCCATGTGCAGGTCCAGCGCCGCGCCCATCACGTCGAACCCCGGCCCGAGGTTGGCCGAGGACGCGGGGACGCGAACGGTCCTGCGACGGTTCAAGCCAGGACGGCCTTCTCGACCGCCGCCATGTTCGGCTCGCACGGTACGACCGCGCCGGCCTGCGAGAGCGCCGTCTGCGGGTCCTTCAACCCGTGCCCGGTGAGCACGCAGACGACCCGCTCGGCGCCGTCGACGCCATGCGTCAGCAGGCCCGCGACCGAGGCGGCCGACGCGGGCTCGCAGAACACGCCCTCGTTGGCCGCGAGGAAGCGGTAGGCGTCGAGGATCTGCGCGTCGCTGACCGCGTTCACCGCGCCGCGGGAGGACGTGAAGGCCTCCATCGCCTCCTCCCAGCGCGCGGGGTTGCCGATCCGGATCGCGCTCGCGACCGTCTCCGGGTTCGCGACCGGCGCGCCGTGCACGAGCGGCGCGGCGCCCTCGGCCTGGAAGCCGAACAGGCGCGGCCGCGCGCCCATCTCGACGAAGCCCTTGTTGTAGGCCGTCACGTTGCCCGCGTTGCCGACCGGGATGCAGAGCGCGTCGAGCTCGCCGAGCTCGTCCAGGACCTCGAACGCCGCGGTCTTCTGCCCTTCCAGCCGGAACGGGTTGACGCTGTTGACGAGGCCGATCGGGTGGATCTCGCACAGCGCCCGTACGAGCTTGAGCGCCTCGTCGAAGTTGCCGCGCAGCGCGATCACCCGCGCGCCGTGCATCAGCGCCTGGGCGAGCTTGCCGGTCGCGATCTTGCCTTCCGGGACGATGACCGCCCCCTTGAGCCCGGCGCGGGCGGCATAGGCGGCGAGCGAGGCGGCGGTGTTGCCGGTGGAGGCGCAGATCACCGCCTCCTTGCCCTCGCGGACCGCGTCCGACACAGCGCACGTCATCCCGCGGTCCTTGAACGAGCCGGTGGGGTTCGCGCCCTCGAGCTTGAGCCACACCTCGACGCCCGCGCGCTCGGAGACGCGCTCGGCGAGGACGAGCGGGGTCGAGCCCTCCTCGAGCGAGACGACCGGGTCCCCAGGGGCGAACGGCAGCCGCTCGCGATAGCGCGTGATCAGGCCCATGACTACTCGAACTCCTCCTCGATGACCCGGATCGCGCGGGGCGCGGAGCGGACGAACGCCATCCGCGAGACGAGCTGGACGGCGCCGTAGAAACGCGACTCCAGCAGCGGGTGCAGCACCATCGTCAGCCGGGCGTGGGTCCCGAGCCCGCGCTGCAGCACCGACTTGATCGACGCGCCCTGCATGCCCAGCACCTCGGCCACCTGGGCGAGCACGCCGGGCTGGTCGTCGACCTCCATCGAGAGGTAGAACGCGTTGGAGACGTCCTCGACGATCGGCAGCTTCGCGCTCGTCTCGGGTGTCGAGGCGGGCGGGATCATCGCGCTGATGACGTCGCCCAGCACCGAGCTGGCGGTCTGCGAGCCGCCCGCGCCGGGGCCGGACAGGGTGACCTCGGTGATCGCGTCGGACTCGATCGTGACGGCGTTGAAGGAGCCGTTGACGGACGCCAGCGGGTGGCCGGCGTAGAGGAACGCCGGGTGCACGCGCACGCTGATACCGCCGTCGACGCGCTCGGCGGTGCCGATCAGCTTCAGGCCCAGGCCGAGGTCGCGCGCGTACGCGACGTCTTCAGGCGTGATGTGCTCGATCCCCTCGTAGCTGACCTGGTCGAGATGGACGGGCGTGGAGAACGCGAGGCGGGCGAGGATCGCCATCTTCGCGGCGGCGTCGCGGCCGGTGACGTCGTCGGTCGGGTCGGCCTCGGCGTACCCGAGCTCCTGCGCGCGCTTGAGCGCGGCCTCGTAGGTCGCGCCGCCGCGCGCCATCTCGGTGAGGATGAAGTTCGTGGTGCCGTTGACGATCCCGTGGATGCGCTCGACGTGGGCGCCGGCGAGCGACTCCTGCAGCACGCGGATGACCGGGACGACGCCGGCCACCGCGCCCTCGAAGCGCAGCTGCACGTTGTGCTCGCGGGCGACGCTCCACAGCTCCTCGCCGTGGGAGGCGAGCAGCATCTTGTTGGCCGAGACGACGTGCTTGCCGGCGCGCATCGCGCGCAGGACGTAGTCGCGGGCGGGGTCGGTGCCGCCGATCAGCTCGACGATCAGGTCGCTGCGCGAGAGGATCTCGTCGAAGTCGCCGCGCGAGCGGGTGAGCACGCCGGTGATCTCGGGCTTGAAGCCCGTGATGTGGGCGATCGCGTCGGCGCGCTCCGCGAGCAGCGTCTCGAACGCGGCACCGACCGTGCCGTGGCCGAGCAGGCCGACCCTATACGTCTCTGGCATACAGGTCCTCGTAGGTCTCGCGGCGGACGGCGAGCCGCGCGTCGCCTTGCGTGCAGAACACGACGGCGGGGCGCGGGACGCCGTTGTAGTTGTTGGCCATGGCGTACACGTACGCGCCGGTCACGGGCGTGGCGAGCACGTCGCCCGGCCGCGGGTCCGGGAGCGTGGTCTCGCGGATCAGCACGTCGCCTGACTCGCAGTGCTTGCCCACGACGGTGCACGGCGTGCCCGCCTCACCCACCCTGTGGATGAGATCGGCGTCGTACGGCGCGTCGTAGAGCATCGGGCGCATGTTGTCCGACATGCCCCCGTCGACGGCGACGAAACGAACGGCGCCGTCGGGCAGGTCGACGTCCTTGACCGACTCGATCGTGTAGAGCGTCACGCCCGCGGTCGCCACCAGCGCGCGGCCGGGCTCGATCGAGAGCGCCTTGCCGGGGCCGAGCAGCTCGTCGGCGGTCGCGCGCATCGTGTCCACGTACTGCCGCACGGTGGGCGGGCGCCGGTCGGGCGTGTAGGCGACGGCGAGGCCGCCGCCGAGGTCGTAGGCTCCGAAGTCACCGAGGGTCGCGAGCGCCTCGACCGCCAGCCGCCACGGCTCGAGGTCGAACAGCTGCGACCCGATGTGCATGTGCAGGCCCTTCAGGTCCGCCCAAGGAGCGTCGCTCAGCCGCTGGATCGCCTCCGGCGCCTGGGCGAGGCTGAAGCCGAACTTCGAGCCCGCGTGGCCGGTCAGGATCGCGGCGTGGGTGTCGGCGACGACGCCCGGCGTGACGCGGATCATGACCTCGACCGGCGCCTGCAGCGCCTCCAGCTTGTCGAGCTCGTCGAAGTTGTCGACGACGATCCGGGCGCCGGCCTCGGCGGCGGCGCGCAGCTCGGCCGCCGACTTGGCGTTGCCGTGGAAGACGATCCTGCGTCCCTCGTAGCCCGCCTTCTGAGCGAGTGCCAGCTCTCCCCCGCTGGCGACGTCGACGCTCAGGCCCTCCTGGTGAAAGACCTCGAGGACCGCGGTGCAGGGGAAGGCCTTGGAGGCGAAGACGACCTCGCCGTCGCCCATCGCGGCCGTGAACTCCCGCGCACGGTGGCGCAGGTCGTCCTCGGCGACGGCGTACAGCGGCGTGCCGAACTCGTTGGCGAGTTCGGCCGCATCGCAGCCGCCGATCAGCAGGCGGCCGTCCTCGACGGTGGAGGCCTCCGGATAAAGCACGGCGCAGGATGCTAGGCGGTTGCGGGTTCTCGCACCCTGCCGCGGCGCGACACGAGCCACGCGCCACCCGCCAGCATCATCACCACGGACACCAGCTGCGGCTGCGTGAGGCCGAGGAAGGCGTCGGAGTTGCGGCGCAGGAACTCGACCAGGAAGCGCTCCAGGCCGGCGCCGACCAGGTAGATCGCGATCAGCGTCCCCGGCTGCCAGCGGTTGCGCCAGCGCCACAGCAGCAGCGTGAAGGCGCCCATGACGATGATCTCGTAGACCGGCGTCGGGTGGACGGTCGCGGTCGTCGGCACCGTGCCGTGCGGATAGGCCATCGCCCACGGCCCGTCCCAGTCCTTGCCGTAGTCGCCGTCACCGGCCAGCTGGCAGCCGATCCGCCCGATCGCGTACGCGGCGGCGAGGCTCGGCGCGACGATGTCCGCGAGCTGCAGGTCGAGCTCACCGCGGTAGTACGCCCAGGCGCAGACCGCGAGCGCGCCGCCGATCAGGCCGCCGTAGAACACCAGCCCGGTCCCGGAGAACAGCGGGCCGCCGTTCTCGGCGATGTACCAGAGCTTCGCCCCCACGATCCCGCCGATCAGCGCGGCGAAGACCATCTCGTACGCGAAGTCGACGTTGCGGCCCGTCTCCTGCAGGCGTTTGGCCGCGAGCCAACCCGCGACCAGGAACGCCGCGCCCAGGCAGAGGCCGAACGACTGGATCGTCAGGCCGAACAGGTTGATCTCGGGCTTCAAGGCCTACAGGTAGTTCATGGGGTTCACGACGGACCCGTTGATCCGGGTCTCGAAGTGGAGGTGGTCGCCGAAGCAGCGACCGGTGCACCCAACGTAGCCGATGACCTGGCCTTGGCTGACGTGGGCGCCCATGCTCGTCCCGAACCGGGACTGGTGGGCGTAGCACGTGGAGAGCGAGCCCGCGTGCTGGATGCAGGTGAAGTTGCCGTAGCCGCCGGAGGATGCCTCGCCCTGCATGAGCACGACCTTGCCCGCCGCGGCGGCGCGGATCGGGGTGCCGGCGGGGACGCCGATGTCGATGCCGGGGTGGCAGGACTCCCAGGCGCGCGACTCGCAGAACGGCGAGGTGATCGGGCCGTTGACCGGCCAGATCAGGCCGCCCGAGCCCGGCTTGATCGGGCCCGCCGTGACCGGCCCGGAGTAGCCCGCGAGCTTGGCCTGGATCTTCGCCTGCTGCTTCTGCAGGGCGGCGACGTCGTCCTCGAGGGCGTGGCGGCGGTCGCGCGAGCTGGCCAGCAGGCGGTTCTTGTCCGCGCGGGCGGTCTGGATGCGGTCGCGGCGGTCGACGAGGCCCGTGCGGATGTTGGAGACCTCGTCGCGCTGGTCCTCGATCGTCTTGGCGACGTCCGCCTGGCGCTTCTCGAGCGTGTCGAGCTGCTTGGCGGTGGTCGTCGCGTCGGCCTTGGCGGTGGCGACGATGTCCATGATCTTGGAGTCCTGGCGGGAGACGCGCTCCATGAAGTCGGCGCGGGTCAGCAGGTCGGCGAAGCCGTCGGACTCGAGCACGACGGTGATGGCGTCGGGGGCGTCGGCCTTGTAGAGCTCGACCAGGCGCTGCGCGAGCGCACGGCGGACGACCAGCAGGCGGGCGCGCAGCCGCGTCAGGCGGGCGCGCTCCTCACGCAGCTTGCGCTGGACGACCGCCAGCTCCGCCAGCTTGCCGTCGAGGTTGGACTGCAGCTTCTGCTGGCGCGCCGAGAGCCGGGTGATGTCGGACTCGAGCGCGTTGATCTTGGAGGTCTGGCGCGAGATGTCGGTCGTCAACACGCGCTCCTTGGCCTTGTGGCCGCCGATCAGCGAGTTGTTGCGATCGATCTTCTTCTGGATCTTTGAAGGGTCCTGCGCGGACGATCCGACCGGGAGGACCGACCAGAGCGCGAAGGGAAGGCTCGCGACCAGTGCGAGCAGGGCAAGACGACGCCACATGCGGCCGAGCATGCTAGGCAACCGGACCCTGGGCGATTGCACGGTTTCCTGCATGGAGCAGGTCTTTCACCAGGCGCTAAAAGTTGATAAGCCGCCCGCCGCGGCTGCCAGACTTCTTTATGAGATGCCACGACCCACTTCCTTCGGCAAGGACACCGGCCTGCAGGTCCGCATGGCCCTCACGTTCTTCCTGCTCGGCCTGCTGTACGTCGTCTTCGGCGCCGTCCTGATCGCGGCGCTCAAGAGCGCCGTGCCCGTGATCATCATCCTCGTCGGGCTCGCCGCGCTGCAGCTGTTCACCTCGGACAAGCTCGCGCTGGCGGCGATGGGGGCCCGCGTCGTGACGCCTCAGGAGGCGCCGCAGCTGCACGCGATGATCGAGCGCCTCTGCGTCCAGGCCGACCTGCCCAAGCCGAAGGTCGCCGTCGCCAACACCGCGATGCCGAACGCGTTCGCGCTCGGCCGCTCGCCCAAGAACGCGACCGTCTGCGCCACCACCGGCATCATGGAGCTGCTCACCCCCGCCGAGCTCGAGGGCGTGATGGCGCACGAGCTCACCCATGTCGCCAACCGCGACGTGATGGTGATGACGCTCGCCTCGTTCTTCGCCACGATCGCGGCCTACATCGTCCAGTTCGGCTTCCTCTTCGGCGGCACGTCGCAGGACGACGACGACGGCCCGAGCGCGATGGTGCTGGTGCTGGTCTCGCTGGTCGTCTACTTCGTCTCGTTCCTGCTGATGCAGGCGCTGTCGCGCTACCGCGAGTTCGCGGCCGACCGCGGCGCGGCGCTGATCACCGGGCGGCCTTCCGCCCTGTCGAGCGCGCTGCAGAAGATCTCGGGCGGCATGGCGCGGATCCCCAAGCAGGACCTGCGCGCGGCGAGCGAGCTGCAGGCGTTCTTCATCTTCCCGACGAGCATCGGCGGCCTGTTCGCCACGCACCCGCCGATGGAGAAGCGCATCGCGGCGCTGGAGCGGCTCGAGGCCCAGCTGCAGGGCCAGCGGGTCTAGCCTGTAGCGCATGGGCCTCTTCGACATCCTCCGCGGCAAGCGCGAGCTCAAGCAGCCGGCCGCGGACCGGCTGTTCGCCATGTCGACCGCGTACGTCAAGCTCGAGCTCGAGCTCGAGATGAAGACCACCGGCCAGGCCGCGATCGTCTTCCAGCCGCTCGCGACCGCCGACTTCGAGGGCATCGTCCGCGACATGGAGGAGGTCGTGAAGGGCACCGGCGAGGAGACCGGCACGACCGTCACCTCCACCGACGACGAGTTCGGCTACCGGTGGATGATCCTCAACGACCCCGACATGGAGGACCTCGTCGTCGGCGTCAACGCGGTCTCGACCGCGATCCAGGGCGGCGGCTACGGCGACCGCGTCCTCTGCGCGGTCTTCGCCCTGCGCGACAACAAGGGCAAGGCCGTCTACTGGATCTACAACTACAAGCGGGGCGGGTTCTACCCGTTCGTCCCCGCCCCCGGCGCCCAGCAGCAGGACCAGGAGCGCGCGCTGCGCCTGAAGGCCCAGATCGGCGCCGACCTGCCGATCGAGCCCGAGCTCGAGCGCTGGTTCCCGCTCTGGGGAATTCCTATTTGAGGCAGGGCAGCCCCGCCGCCCCACCCCGATCATCCGACCTCAAGGCGCGTCACCTTTGGCCGCCACGATCACCAGGCGACTGGTGGTCGTCAGCGGGTCGCCGGTGAAGGACCCGTAGGCCTTGGCGGAGGCGAACCCCGCCGCGTCGATCATCGCGAGCAGCTCCGTGGCGCTGTAGGTGCGAACGCTGAACGTGCGCGACTCGCGCTCGCCGTTCGTGTGGATGAGGGTCTGCGTGGTCTGCGCGACGCCCGTCACCGGGTCCCAGGTGCGCTGCTGCAGGTGCAGCCGGCCTTCGCCCATCAGCAGCCAGTCCTTCTCCTGCCAGCCGGTGACCAGGCGGTCGCGGTGCATCGTCTCCAGGACGAGCTTGCCGCCCGGCCGGAGGACGCGCCGGATCTGCGCGAGCACCTTGGTGTCCTCCTCGTCTCCGAGATAGCCGAGCGAGGTGTACAGGTTGAACGCGGCGTCGAACGAGGCATCCGGCATCGGCAACTCGCGGTAGTCGGCGCGGATGAGCTTCGGCCAGCGCTCGTGGCCGGCGCGCCGGCGGGCCTCGTCGAGCAGCGTCTGCGAGCGGTCGACGCCGACGACCCGGTAGCCCGCGCGGGCGAGGGCGATCGTGTGGCGCCCGTAGCCGCAGGGCACGTCGATCACGTCGGCGCCGGGCTCGACGCCCGCCAGCCTCGCGACCGCGAGCGCGTCCCCGGCGGCCTGCGCGTCCATCTCGTCGTGGACGTAGGCGCGCAGATAGAACTCGCCGAAGAAGTCGTCCCACTCCGCGGTGCTGCTCGGGTGCGTCATGTCGCGGTCCAACGGTAGACCTGATCGTCGCGCAGCTCGATCGAGCTGGGCGCCGGCAGGCGGTTCGAGTCCTGCAGCAGCCGCAGCGTCTCCCAGTCGCCGCCCTCGAACGCCGCCCGCGCCCGCTCCTCCATGCCGCGGAGTTCTACACGCGCTCGAGCGGCCAGGCGATCTCGGCCGCCCACTCACCGGCTCGGCGCGGCGCCCAGCCGAGCGCCTCGATCGCGGGCCGCGGGTCGGGCGCCGGAGCCGGCGGAGCGGAGGCCAGCAGCTCGTAGACCGCCGCGGTGCCGTCGGCGGCGTGGTCGCCGAGGTGGGGCCGCAGGCGCTCGGCGAACTCGCGGGGCGCGATCTGCTCCCAGCGCAGCGCCATCCCGAGCGCCTCGCCGAGCTCCGCCGCCAACTCGACGCCGGTATACGGGTGGCCGGGCAGCGCGAACCGACCCGCCACGCCGTCCTCGACCGCTCGGACGGCCGCCAGGCCGACATCGGCGGTCGCGACCCACGCCAGCGGCGCCGCCGCGGGCACCGGGTAGGCGACGACGCCCTCGCCGATCGTCGACCAGGGCGCGCTGAGGTTCTCGAGGTAGACGGTCGGCGCGAGCACGGTCACCACCGGCACGTCGGCCTCGGCGGCGATCACCCGCGCGTCCAGGAACGGCACGCCGGTGCGCTCGGGCGGGATCGGGCCGCTGGTGTTGAGCACGAAGTGGCGTACGCCGGCCGTCTCGGCGGCGCGGGCGGCGTTGGCGGCCATTCGCGGCCCGCGTCCGTCGTAGACGACCGGGAGCGTGAGGACGACCGCGTCGACGCCCGCGTACGCGGACTCGAGCGAGGCGCGGTCGAGCAGGTCGGCGCCGGTCGCGCGGCTGAGCGGGCGGACGTCGTGGGTGGCGAAGGCGGCAGCGATGGGCGCGCCCTGCGAGCCGGTCGCGCCGTGCACGGCGATGGTCTTGGTCATGTCCGACCTTATAGTTCCCTTTGGGTAGCAGTACCCAGAACGGGATGCAGTATCCTCGAGGGAACCATGGACGCGTCCCCGACCGCCGGCTGCCCGATCGAGCGTGCGCTGCGCGTGCTCGACGGCAAGTGGTCGGTCCTGATCATCCGCGACCTGCTGTCCGGACCGAAGCGCTTCACCGAGCTCCGCACCTCCCTGGGGATGGGCAGCCCGAAGACGCTGACCGAACGGCTACGCATCCTCGAGCACCAGGGCATCCTCACCCGCACCGTGTACGCGGAGGTCCCGCCCCGCGTCGTCTACGAGCTCACCGAGCGCGGCCAGAGCTTCCGCGCCGTGCTCGAGGCGATGGCCGCGTGGGGCGACCGCGACCTGTACGACCTCGCCGCCTAGGGACAGCGCGCGCCGAAGGCCACGGGCACGCGGCGCCACTCCCGCGCGCCCTCGCGGCGCACCAGCAGCGTCCCGCACCCGTTGCGCTGCGCGACGAAGCCGCCCGCGTAGCCGGTCTCCTCACCCACGACGCCGTCGTCTGAGAAGTGCGGCGTGTCGGGGGCGCAGGGGATCACCCGCACCTCTGGGGCGCCCTTGCCGGACCGGTCGGTGCGGTCGTAGTCGACGGCGAGCCACGAGCGGTCGCGGGCCGCGACCTTGATCCGCACCGGCGCCCCCGCGCGGACGCCGAGGCCGGACTTGTAGACCGGCTCCTCGGTGAAGTCGTGCCGAACGGCGTTGCGCAGGCCGAAGAACGTCACGCCGCCCACCTGCACGGACCGGCGCAGCACAGCGCGGCGCTGCTCGGCCGTCATCCCCCCGCCCTCGACGTGCTGCGCGCAGTCCGCGGTCGGGACCAAGGCCAGCGAGGCGAGCAGGATCGGGAGCAATCAGTTTCCGTAGCCGACGGTGACGTCACCGGAGGACGTCTGGGCACGGAGGATACGGGTCGCCGCCGGGTCGCTCTTGACGTTCAGGTGCTGGTCGCCGCTGCCGGAGTCGGCCTCGACGCGGTACGTGCCGCCTTCGGGGACCGAGATGTCGACATCGCCCGAGGCGGTCGAGGCGTCGACGACCTCGGGAGCGTGCGCGAAGTCGAGCTCGACGTCCCCCGACGCGGTGTCGGCGGCCAGGTGGCCGGTGCCGAGGTCCTCGCCGCTGATGTCGCCGGAGCCGGTCCGCAGATCCGCCGCGCCCGCGAGCGCGCGCACGTTGACGTCGCCGGAGCTCGTGTGCAGCTCGGAGTCGCCGGTCAGCCCGGTGGCGTTGACGTCACCCGAGCCGGTCTCGAGCTTGACGTTCCCGCTCAGCCCGTCGGCGGTCACGTCGCCGGACCCGGCGCGGACGTCGACCGCGGTGCCCGCGGGCACGCGGATCACGATCCGGGCGCGGCAGGGGCCGAAGCTGATGTACGGGCAGTTGCCGCTGATCCGCACCGTCGTGCCGTCCTTGACGGCACGCAGGACGGGCGCGTGGATCGAGCCCTTGACGGAGGAGTCGACGGTCACCAGCGGCATCGTGGAGAGCTCACGGACGACCGTGATGTCGCCGCCTGCGGCCGCGTCCACCTCGAGCCTGGAGACCGGCCCCGGGATCACCTGGTGGTTGGTGCGCTCGACCGACCCGACCGTCCACCCCGCGACCTGCACGGCCGCGATCGCGGAGAACAGCAGGGCGAGCGCGCCGCCGATCAGCAGCGCGGCGCCGCGTTGTGCGCGCGGCGTCATTTGTGATCGTGCTCCAGGTAGCGCAGCACCGCCAGCACGCGGCGGTGCGCCTGGTCGGCGGGCGGCAGGCCGAGCTTGAGGAAGATGTTCGTCACGTGCTTCTCGACGGCGCCCTCGGTGACGACGAGCGACTCGGCGATGAGGCTGTTGGTGCGGCCTTCGGCCATCAGGGCGAGGACTTCCCGCTCGCGCGGGGAGAGCGGTTCGAGCGGGTCCTTCCGGCCGGACCGCACCAACAGCTGGGTGACGACCTCCGGGTCCAGCGCGGCGCCGCCGGCGGCGACGCGGCGCAACGCCTCCAGGAACTCGGACACGTCGGCGACGCGGTCCTTGAGCAGGTAGCCGATCCCGCTCGAGTCCCCGGCCAGCAGGTCGACGGCGTAGCGCTCCTCGACGTACTGGGAGAGCATCAAGAGAGAGACGTCCGGCCACTGCTTGCGGATCACGAGCGCCGCGCGCACGCCCTCGTCGGAGAACGTCGGCGGCATCCGGATGTCGACGACACAGACGTCGGGCTGGTGCTTCTCGACGGCGCGCAGCAGCGCCTCACCGTCGGCGACGCAGTCGACGACGTCGAACCCGCCCTCGTCGAGGAGCCGCGCGAGTCCCTCGCGCAACAGGACGGCGTCTTCGGCGATCACGGCTCGCATGGCAACTCCACTCGCAGGGTCGTTCCCCCGCCGGGCGGGCTGGAAAGGTGTAGGTCGCCGTCGACGGCGCGGACGCGGTCGCGCAGGCCCGAGATGCCGATCCCGGTGGCGAGCGCGCCGCCGCGCCCGTTGTCGAGCACCTCGACGACGAGCCGGTCGCCCAGGTACTCGACGGTCAACCAGGCACGCGTGGCCTGGGCGTGCTTGGCGACGTTGGTCAGCGCCTCGGCGACGACGAAGTAGGCGATCGCCTCACTGTGCGCGCTCGCGCGGCGCGGCAGGTCGACGTCGACGGCGACGGGGATCGGGCAACGCGCCGCCAACGCCGAGACGGCGGCGTCCAGCCCGCGGTCGGTCAGCACCGCGGGGTGGATGCCGCGGGCGAGGTTGCGCAACTCGACGAGCGCCTCCTTGGCCTCGCCGTGCGCCTCCCCGACGAGCGTGCGGGCGAGCGCGGGGTCCTCGGTCGCCTTGGCGCGGCCGAGCGTCATCGCCAGCGCGACGAGCCGCTGCTGCGCGCCGTCGTGCAGGTCGCGCTCGATCCGGCGGCGTTCGGCGTCGGCGGCCGCGACCATGCCGGCGCGGGTCGCCTCGAGCGTGTCGACGCGGGCGGTGAGACGCTCGCGCTCCCCCGCCTCCAGGAGCAGGCGCGCCATCGCGACCTGCACCGCGGCGACGCCGCGGGCGAGCCACGGAGCGGCGTACAGCGCGCCGGCGCCGCCGACGACGTGGGCGACGGCCGAGGGGAAGTAGCCGATCTCGGCGCCGAAGATCACGTGCCCGCCGTCGGCGAACAGGCCCCAGAGCGGGAAGCTGAGCATCGCGATCGCGGCGCCCCAGGCGAAGAAGACGAGGCTCGAGCCGATGAAGCCCACGAACGGCAGCGCGACGAGCGCGTAGGTCAGCTCCAACCACGCGCCCCGCGAGCCGAGCCAGCGCAGCGCGCGGTTGAGCCAGTTGCCGTCGCGCGGCAGGCGGCGCGTGGGGAAGTCGACGCCGAAGACGGCCATCACGCGGCGGCGCTCGAGCCGCGCCAGCAGGTGCGAGAGCGCGAAGACGACGACGATCAGCGGGAGGCCCACGAGCGCCAGCACGAGCAGCGCGGTGCCGAGCAGCAGCGTCGGCAGCAGGACGCAGAACGCGATGAAGCCGATCGTGGCGCTCAGGGCCACGTACGCGGTGGCCTCGAACGCTTCGGCGGAGAACGTCGCTCGCAGCTTCATCATGCGCCGAGAACGGTATGGCGGATGCGGGGCGCCGACCAGACCGGCCACCCCGCATCTTTCATCTCTGGCTAGCCGGAGCTCAGTCCGGGATCAGGCCATCGCCGGTGAACTGGTGCCCGGCTTCGGCGAACGTCAGGTCCGGCGGCGGGATGATGACGTCGGACTCCTCGAGCACGTCGTCGGCGACGGGCCTGCCGTCGCTACGGACCAGCTCGAGCAGCGACGCGAACGCCGTGTGGAAGCGTTCCTCGTCCCCAGCCTCGACCGCTTCCACGACCTCGTTGTCCAGCTCGTTGAGCCGGTCCACGTCGTCGTCGGGGAAGTCGTACTGCCCCTCGGTGGCGATGCGGACGATCACGCTGGACGCTCCTGCGACGGCGTGGGCGGGGCGGGCGCGGGAGCCGGCGCCTGAGCCGGATCGCCGGCACCGAGTGCCTGCTGGGGAGCGGGCCCCTGGCCGAGCTCGGCCCGCAGGCGGGCGAGATCGTCGTCGACCGCGGACTGTGAGCTGAGCTCGTGCAGCTGGCGGTCGATGTCGTCCTGGCCGGCCGTGAGGCTGAGCTGGTCGTCGAACGCGCCCGAGGCCTCGAGCTCGTCCATCGCCTGCGCACGCGCACGCATGTTCTCGGTCTTGTCCTGCGCGCGCTGCATCGCCATGCCGATGTCGGCCATCTCCTCGCCCACGCCAGTGGCGGCCTCGGAGATCCTGACGGAGGCCTCGGCGGCGGAGTACTGCGCCTTGATGACCTCCTTCTTGGTGCGGAACTGGTCGATCTTGGAGCGGAGCTTGGCCTCCTGATCGACGAGCTTCTGCTGCTGCGCCTCGAGCTCCTGGACCTGGCTGTCCAGCCCCTGCAGCTCGGTCTGCGCGAACTGCTTGCGCTCCAACGCCACACGCGCCAGATCCTCGCGATTCTGCGCGAGGGCCTGCCGAGCCTGGGTGTCGAGCTTGACGACCTGCTGCTCCAGCTTCTGCTGCTGGAGCTGAAGGCGCTTCTTGGACGTCACGACGTCCGCGATGCCCTTCTTCACGTTCTGGAGCAGCTCCATTTGCTTCTGGTAGCTGTACTCCAGCGTTTCGCTCGGATCCTCGGCCTTGTCGAGCAGCTTGTTGATCTTGGCCTTGATTACCGTGGAGAACCGCCCGGACATGCCGGCCACGGCACCTCCCTTCCATGTGTGGTCGGACTTATGGAGTCAGACCAAGCCTACTCGGCTCCTTTAAGAAGAGACGAGCCGGGTACCACCAGGGTGCTCGGTAGGGCGAACTAGAAGCCGAGCGGGTGACGCACCTTGAAGCCCTTCGGGCTCCGCTGCGTCGGGCGCCAGCGCGGGCCGCGCTCGAGCGCCTTCTTGAACTTGCGCGTGTTGGAGCGGGTGACCGAGGCCGCGCTCGTGTCCAGCCGCAGGCCGGCGATGACCGCGTAGGCGTGGCCGGGGTTCGTGTAGACCGTGATCCACGTGCCCGGGCCCTTCTCGCCCCACTTCATGAAGCTGCCGGAGTCCAGCGCCTGGTCGAGCAGGCCGGCGCCGTGGAGCGCGTAGGAGACGGTGCCGGAGCAGTCGTAGCCGTCGTCCTCGAAGTCGCCGTGGCCGCCGCCGTAGATGTACGGCTTGTCCTGGATCAGGTTCGCGGCCCAGATCGCCTGCTGCACCTGCGGCGGAGCGTCGGCGGGAGCGGCGGCCGTGCCGTCGGGCAGCAGCTGCGCGACCGACCCGGGGACCGTGAGGTTCTGGGGCGCCGGGGGCGGCGTGGGGGTCGGGGTCGGCTCCTGGTACGCCGCGCCGCCTGACTTGTCGGACGCGGGGGTTTGCGCCGCGGCCGTCGCAGGCAGAACCAGAACTACAGATGTCGTGATACAGAGGGCGAGAGCCCGCAGCGATTTCAAGCCGTATTCCTCTTTCGTCGGCCTGCGGGGTTAGCTGACGGGCTGACGCTGAAAGAGCCTGCGTCTCATGCCACCACGGCACGATTAGCCCCAACTACTTGGGTCCCCCGCCCCCTGGAGACCAACCAGGGGCTCGGCGTGTGCGGCAACTTATACGAAGCCGCGGGTTTATGTCCAGTAACTACGGGCCACTTGGGGGGTGGCCGGTCCTGATTTGAGATCGGCGAGCTTAGCGGGAGCTTGAATCCCTGGCGCGTATCCGCTCTTTACATATGACCCACTACGCTCGGGTCCACGTGCGCTCCCTCGCCTTGGCCGTGGCCGTTCTTTCCCTGCTCGTCGCCGGTTGCGGCGGGGGCTCCGACGACAAGAAGGCCTCCCCGATCTCGACCCCTCCCGTCTCCGGCCAGACCGGTGACGAGGTGCCCGCCGGCGGTCCGCCGCTCGGCTTCCCCGTGTTCGCCACCAAGAACACGACGCGGGTCGCGGGCGGCGACGCGATCGCCGACGCCGCCGCGATCGCGCTGGCGACCTACCCCTCGCGCACGCCCGAGTCGCGCCCGGCCGCGGTGATCCTCGCCGAGGTGCGCGACTGGCGCACCGGCATCGCCGCCTCGGTCCTCGTCGGCAAGCCGATCAACGCGCCGATCCTGTTCGCCGACCAGGACAAGATCCCGGACGCGACGAAGGCCGCCCTGGACGCGCTGCAGCCGACCGGGTCGAAGGCGGTGGG
Source organism: Solirubrobacter soli DSM 22325 (assembly GCF_000423665.1). Classification (GTDB taxonomy): domain Bacteria; phylum Actinomycetota; class Thermoleophilia; order Solirubrobacterales; family Solirubrobacteraceae; genus Solirubrobacter; species Solirubrobacter soli. The sequence goes on from NZ_AUIK01000024.1 coordinate 41,656, forward strand.
CGGCGCGCAGGTGATCCGCGTGGGCACCAAGGCGCCGGTCGAGGGCTACAAGACGACCGACATCGCGGGCGCGAATCCGGCCGATCTGGCCGCGGCCGTCGATCGCGCGCACGCCGCCGCGGTGGGCGGTGAAGCGAAGGAGGCGGTGATGATCGCCAACGCGGATCGGCCCGAGTACGCGATGCCCGCCGCCGGGTACGCCGCCAAGGCGGGCGTGCCGCTGCTGTGGGTCAACGGGACCGGCGTGCCGCCGGAGACCGAGGCGGCGATCAAGACCCACAAGTCGGCCAAGATCTACGTGCTCGGGCCGGCGGACGTGGTGCCGGAGAGCGTGTTCTCGGCGCTGGAGAAGCTCGGCACCGTCAAGCGGGTCGCGGCGGGTGACGCGGTCTCCTCCGCGATCACGTTCGCGCGCTACATGGACGATGCGGGCAAGTTCGGCTGGTCGATCGTCGATCCCGGGCACGGCCTGGTGTTCGTGTCCTCACGGCGCCCACAGGACGCCGCCGCGGCCGCTCCCTTGAGCGCGACGGGGACGTACGGGCCGATGCTGCTGCTCCCGGACGCCGGAGTCCTGCCCCAGCCGTTGCAGGACTATCTGCTCGACATCCAGCCCGGATACGACGCGGACCCGGTCCGCGGCGTGTACAACCACGGCTGGATCATCGGCGACGAAAGCGCGCTGGCCGCGGCGGTCCAGGCGCGGATAGATACGCTTCTGGAGATCCAGCCCGTCGACACCGGAGCCCACTGAGCATGGCCGAAGCCGAGCAACCCGAACGCCTACGCGGCGGCCGCGAGGTCACCGTCGATGACGTGCGCCAGCTCGTCGCGTCCGCCACGCCGCACTTCTCGTACCAGATCCGCAACCGGATCCGAACGCTGATCACGCCGCTCCCGGCCGACTCCCCGGTCCGCCTCTACGGCGAGGCCGAGATCGCGAAGCTGCAGTCGCTGGGCTTCACCGGCGAGGTGCGCGGCACCCCCGAGCAGCCGGGCATGCGTCAGCTCCCCTCGGTCAACGAGACCGAGCAGCCGCGTTATCTGAAGGGCGCCACCGACGGCTGAGCGGCTCGGCAGGACGTGCCCGACCGCCGGCGGCGCCGCCGCCCGGTCTCGCGGCGAGGTCGCCCGTGGCTGAGCCGCGCGCGGACGCGGCGCGGTTGCGCGAGCTCTTCGCGCTCGCCCTGCGCGCCTCGTCCGGTCGGCATGGCGAGGCCGCCCGCAACGTCGTCCTGACGATCCTGCTCGCGCACCTGTTGGCGGACGCGGGCCACGACGGCCCGCCACACGGCTCCCCACGCGCCCCGCGCCGCGGCCGCTCGCCGAAGCTGCACCACGCGCACCGCTCCGCCCTCGCGGGCCGCCGCCCGCGAGGCTGATCGCGCCGGGTGAGCCGGTTTCGTCTGGCCTCGCCTGACGAAACCGGCTCACCTCGCGTGTCGTCCACGCTCGCGGCTACCGTCAGCGGTCGTGGAAGCTCCCGACGGCATCCCCGGCTCCGTCCTGACGGGCCCCTATCCGGTCGGGACCTACGCGGCCGCGCTGCGGGACCGGCTGCGCGGGTTCACGCGAGTGCAGGTCTTCGGGGAGGTCTTCGGCTTCAAGGCCGGGCGGGCGAAGGTGTGGTTCGAGCTGCGCGACGCCGGCGGCGCGCTGCCCTGCTCGATGTGGCGGGAGGACTTCGAGAAGCTGCGGCTCGGGCCGCTCGCCGACGGCGCGCAGGTGGTGGTCGCGGGTGGGTGCGATTACTACCCCGGGTCGCGGACCGCGTCGCCCGGGTTCAGCTTCAGCGTGACGCGGTTGCGGGTCGCGGGTGAGGGCGACCTCCTGGCCCAGCTCGAGCAACTGCGGCGCAAGCTGCACGCCGAAGGGCTCTTCGAGCCGCAGAAGGCGCTCGCGCTGCCGCGGCTCCCGCGCTGCATCGGCGTCGTGACGGGCGAGTCCGGAAAGGCGCGGGACGACGTCCTGGCGGGCCTGCGCCGCCGCGGCTGGGCGGGGAAGCTCGTGTGGGGCTTCGCCCCCGTGCAGGACCGCCACGCGGCGCCCGCGATCACCCGCGCCCTGCAGGACCTGGCCGCGTGTGAGGAGGTCGACGTGATCGTCGTCGCGCGCGGCGGCGGGTCGCTCGCCGACCTGTTCGCGTTCTGCGACGAGACCCTGTGCCGCACCGTCGCGCTGCTGCGCGTGCCGGTGATCTCGAGCGTCGGCCACCACACGGACCGCACGCTGCTCGACGACGTCGCGGCTGTCGCGTGCTCCACCCCCACCCACGCCGCCGAGACCGCCGTCCCCGTCGACTGCACCGCCGCCCGCACCGCTTTGACTCACCTCGCCCGGCGGCTCGAGCACCAGGGCCGCCGCGCCGTCCTGGACCGCGCGCGCACGCTCGCCCGTCTGTCCCGCGCGCCGTCGCAGCACGTCGCCCGCCACCGCTCCCGCCTGCACCAGCACCTGCGCGAGCTGCGCGCCGCCACCCGCCGCGCGCTCGCGTCCGGCGAGCGCCAGACGCTCTCCCGCGCCGCGACCCTGGAGCGCAAGGCGACCGCCGCGGCCTCGGCCGGCGACGCCGCCCACCGCAGCACGCTCGCCCGCGCCACCGCGCTCGACCGCGTCTCGGTGCAGCGCCGCCGCCGCGACCTCGACCGCATCCTCGCCACCCTCACCGCCCACGACCCCCAACGCACGCTGGAACGCGGCTACGCGCTGATCGAGGACCCGCAGGGAGAGCCGGTGACCAGCGCGGAGGCGGCCCGCGCGCAGCCGACGCTCACAGTGCGGCTCCACGACGGGCGGGTGACGGTGACGCCGGGCGATCCCGCGCCAGCGGACGACGCGACCCTTTTCTGAGCCGCTCTCGGTGGGCCCGCGCCGCGGTTCGTCGTCGGTTCCGTGCGCCAGAAACGGCCGAGCACTGAGGGAGGGGGAGCGCAGCTGCGCCCTGGCCTGGCCGGTCGTGCCGCCGTCCGCCACGCGCCTGGCCGTGCTGACTCGCCGCGCCGTGCAGGGAGACCGTCGAGTTACAGTCCACGGAGACCATGCGAGATCGGTTGTGGTCACTTTCTCCGGTGGTGGCGCTTCTCGACCGAAAGCGCACTGTTCGACTTGGCGCGTTCGCAGGGGTGTTCGACGTTCCGCCCCCGTACAGGGGCGAAACGTAGGCCACCCCCTCGGAGTGAAGATGGACGTTCCTCAGGCCGATCACGGCAGCCAAGGACGGACAGAGGTGTCCAATATCACGACCCGTAACTGTCGGTCTCCCTTAGACCCCGCTTCGAACGACCCAGCCGATAGACGCGCAGGACGAAGGCTCGAGAACCCGCCGGCTCTCTGCCCCCTCCCCCCTCAGTGCTAGGCCGTTTCCCGAATACCGGCACCGCCGAACAACACGCAACCGCCCACCGATGCCACGCCCCTAAGCGACGTCGCGCTCAGCGGCGTCGGCGGTCATGTCGACCGTGAACTCCTCCACACCCGCCGCCCCCTTCACCCGCACCGTCGGCATATCGGGGGACTCGATGTCGACCGCGGCGACGACGGCGGCGCGGCCGTCGGGGAGCCGGATCTCGTGGCCGACCGGGTAGGGCATGACGACGGCGCGGAAGTGGCGGACGATCGCCGGGCAGAACTGAGTGCCGGCGCCTTCGGTGATCACGCGGACACCGACGTGGGGCGGGGCGGCGGGTTTGTAGACGCGTTCGCTCGTGACGGCGTCGTAGACGTCGGCGACGGCCGCGATGCGGGGGAACTCCTGGACCTGGGCGCCGTGGAGGCCCTCGGGGTAGCCGGAGCCGTCGATGCGCTCGTGGTGGTCGCGGACGACGGAGATCGCGATCGGGGACAGGTCGGCGGGGCGTAGGAGCTCCACGCCGGCGACGGCGTGGGTCTTCATGACCGCCATCTCCTCGGAGGTGAGGCGGCCGGGCTTGTTGAGGATCTCGGGCGGGACGGCAAGCTTGCCGACGTCGTGGACCAGCAGGCCGAGGCCGAGCTTGCGCAGGCGCTCCTCGACGCGGTCGTGGCGGCGGCGGCCGCGGTAGTCGGTCCAGCCGTCGGTCGCCCACACCCGCCGGGCGATCAGCAGGCCCAGGACGGTGACCTGGACGGAGTGCCGGTGGGTGTAGTCGTCGAACGCCGACAGGTCGTCGAGCGCCAAGGCGGCGTCGGGACAGTCCAGGAGGTCGTTGACCATCGCGCCGGCGACGTCGTTGAGGGAGTCGACGATCGCGCCCGGCATCCCGGAGCCGGAGCGCAGCGCGACGCCGGCGGCGGCGATCGCGGCGCCGGTGGCCCTGTGCACCTTCGCGCGGGTCTCGATCGACAGCGGCTCGACGACGTCGATCTCCGCGCCGAGGTCGTCCTCGATCCAGACCGATCCGACGCCGGCCTTCGGCAACAGTTCCGCGTAGCGCGCCGAGAGTTTCACGCCCGCCCGCAGCAAGGGCGCGGTGCCAGGCGGGCCCGCGACGATGTCGCGGGCCAGTTCTACGCCATCGCGGATCTTGCGGGCAGGGATCAGACGCACTGCCCGTTTGATCGGCGCGACGGGGCCCCACTTGACCAGCCCACCGACAAAAGGGCGAGCACCGCGTCCCGCCAGAAAAACAGATTCAAGGTGAATTCATCGACCACGTGAAATCCGACCACGACGACCGTCCAGAGACGAGCGAACCATCGGACGGTCGGTGCAGCACGGCCCCCGGTGGGAACGCAGTCGATACGCGTTGTGATCGGATGCGAAGACCGCCGGGGCCGCCGGTACCCTGCGGAGCGTGGCTGTCGAGGAAACGCTGACCTACGAGACCGCGAGCGCCCGCCTGGAGGCGATCATCGCGCGGCTGGACTCCGGCGAGGCCGGGCTGCGCGAGACGCTCGACCTATGCCGCGAAGGCCGCTCGCTCGTCGAGTTCTGCGCCGCCGAGCTCGAGGCCGTCGGCCAAGGGCTCGAGGAGCTGCGCCTCGACGAGCTGGTAGCGCGGTTGGAAGCTCCTAGAGCCTGACGATCGTCCGGCCGGAGATCTCGCCGGCCAGGATGCGCGTGAGCGCGTCCTCGAGACCGTCGAGGTCGGTCTCGTGCGCGAGCGCGTCCTCGAGGTGCGGTGGGCGCAGATCGGTCGCGAGCCGCTTCCAGGTGTCCTGGCGCTCCTTGATCGGCGTCTGGACCGAATCCACTCCGAGCAGCGAAACGCCCCGCAGGATGAACGGGAGGACGGTCGTGGGCAGCTTCACGCCTCCGGTGTTGCCGCACGCGGCGACGGCACCGCCGTACTTGACGCTGCGGAGCGCGCCCGCGAGGACCTCGCCGCCCACGCAGTCGACCACGCCGGCCCAGCGCGCCTTCTCCAGCGGCCGGCCCGCGTCGCCCGCCGCCTGTTCGCGGGAGATCACCTCGGCGGCCCCGAGCGAGAGCAGGAAGTCCTCGCCCTTGCCGCTCGACGCGACGACCTCGTAGCCGCGCGCCGCGAGGATGTCGACCGCGGTCGAGCCGACGCCGCCGGACGCCCCGGTGACCAGCACCGGTCCCGAGTCAGGGTTCAGACCGGCCGCCTCGAGGGCGATCACGCAGCGCGCCGCGGTGTAGCCCGCGGTGCCGATCGTCATCGCCTGCTTGGCCGACAGGCCGTCGGGCAGGGGGACGATCCACTCCGACGGCACCCGCGCGTGCTCCGCGTAGCCGCCGTGGTGGGACACCCCGAGGTCGTACCCGTGCGCGAGCACCTCCTCGCCCGAGTCCTCGTCGGTCCCGGCCAGGTCGATCCCAGGGATCAGCGGCGAGATGCGCGCCACCTGTCCCTTCGCGATCGTCGCCAGCGCGTCCTTGTAGTTCACGCTCGACCAGGCGACACGGACGTGGACATCGCCCTCACCCAGGTCGGCATCGTCGAAGTCGCGCACGCCGCGCACGACCTCGTCGTCTCTCCTCTCCGCCACAAAGGCCCGCATCACGCGAGCCTACCCGTCAGCCCTGAGTACCACCTTCATCGGCGCCCACCAATCCGGAGCGGACGGCGAGCAGGGCGACCTCGGCGCGGCGCTCGGGCCGCGGCATGTCCTCCAGGCCGAACAGGCGGGCGAGCAGGTCGAGCTCCTGCGTGACGACGTCCACGTCGATCCCGGTCTCGTCGGCGACCTCGAGGTCGCTGGACGGGTTGAAGCCGTCGCCGTCGGCGAACAGCGGACGGCAGAGCGCGCGCAGGATGCGCTGCTGCTGCTCGGAGAAGCGCGGCGTCGCGCTCAGCTCGCCCTGCACCATCGTCGGCCCGGGTCCGGTCACGCCCGGCGAGTGGAAGCCGAGGATCGTGCGCCCGATCTTGACCAGGTCGCCGTCGGCGAGGCGCCGGCGGCCGGCGAGGCGCAGCCCGTTGACCCACGTGCCGTTCTGGGACCACCCGTCGTCGACGATCGTCCACTCGCCCGCGCGCAGCGAGAGCTCGGCGTGCAGGCGCGAGGCCTCCGGGTCCCATGGCAGCGAGATGTCGGCCTCGTACCGGCGGCCGATCGTGACCGCCTCGGTCTCGCCGAGCGAGACGATCCGCTGGCGGCCGTCTCCATCGCGGAACAGGAGGAACGGCTCCCCGCGGTCAAGCGCCGCCTGGCGCTCCTCCAGCTCCTCGGGTGTCTGACTGCCGAGCGTTGCGTTTGACTCCATGGGTCGGTCGGACCCTACGCCGCCTGACCACTTCCGGCAAGTCCCGCAACGTGTGCGCAACCTCCACACGGATGTAATCCAGCGGACTAAGGTTGGCGTTGACTGGCGAGTCAATCAACAGGAGAGAGAGCCGCCAACATGTCGGAGCGTCTTGCCATCGCGGGATCCGGGGCCATCGCGTGTGGGCTGGCGGCCGTCGCCGCCACCCAGGGCCACGTAACCGTATTCGCACGCTCCGAGGGGTCCTGCGACAAGGCCGACGCCAAAGTGCGTGCCCTCTGCGAGCGGATGGGCGCGAGCGTCAACGGCAACGTGCTGGTCAGCCGCGACCCCGCGGTGCTGGCCGACGCGACGTTCGTCGTCGAGGCCGTCGTCGAGGACCCGGCCGCCAAGGCGGAGCTCTTCGCCCGCCTGAACGACCACCTCGCCGAGGACGCCGTGCTCGCCACCACGACCTCCTCGCTGCCGATCGGCGAGTTGGCGCGCGCGAGCGGCCGCCCTGAGCGGTTCGTCGGGCTGCACGTGTTCAACCCGGTGCCGAAGATGGAGCTGATCGAGCTCGCGTTCCCGGACGAGGCGACGGACACTACGCGCGAGCGCGCCCGCGCGTTGTGTGTGGCGCTCGGCAAGACCGCGGTCGAGGTCCCGGACACGCCGGGGTTCGTCGTCAACCGCCTGCTGTTCCCGTTCCTGTTCGAGGCCGTGCGGCTGATGGAGCGCACGGAGCTGGACGCCGAAGCGATCGACACCTGCATGCGGCTCGGCGCCGGCCACCCGATGGGACCGCTCGCGTTGCTGGACCTCGTCGGCCTCGACGTGAGCGCCGCGATCGGCCGCACGATCGGCGTCGAGATCCCCGCCACGATCGACGCATTGATCGCCGACGGAGCGCTCGGACGCAAGGCCGGGCGCGGATTCCACCGATATTGATTTACATCGGGGGAATGTTTAGCTAGGATTGAGAACGCGTTGGGACCATCTGTTTCGCGACGATCTTCTCATCGCACCCCTCCTCCAGAACCATTTGCGCCCGTCTCGCTCCCCTGAGGCGGGCGCAGGTGTTTAACGACCTAAAGGGGTCAGGCCCCTTTAGGTACGGGCCGCTCTGAGGCGGCCCCGACCGCGCGAACCTGAAGGGGCCAGACCCCTGGCTCGCGTGCCCGGCGGCGGCGCGGCGAAACGGGTCGTTAAACACGTCGCGCCCGGCCTCGCTCCCCTGAGCCCGGGCGCTTCGTGCTTACTCGGTCGATCCTCCCCAGGATCTCCCTCTCTCTCCTCCTCAACCGCCGGAGCGGCAAGTTGGCTGGCGGGAAGGTAGCGCGTCAGAGCCCAATGTGCAATTCGTCACGCAGTTTCGTTTTAGGACTGGACCTTTGGTTCGGCCTTCGGAAGGTGGCGTTCGCGGATGCGAACGGCCTCGATCCGGTTCTCGCGAACGGACTCGACGCGGATCGAATATCCGTTGTGCGTGACGGTGTCCCCTCGCTTGGGGAGGCGCCCCAGCTCGCCGAAGACGAAGCCGCCGACCGAGTTGTAGGCGTCGGAGTCGACGGGCAGCTCGAGGCCGTAGTCGATGAGGTCGGTGATCGCGACGTGGCCGCGGACGAACCAGTCGCCGTTGGCCAGTCTTCTGACCTCGCCGCCCTGCGGGTCGGTCTCGTCGTCGATCTCGCCGACGACCTCCTCGATGATGTCCTCGACGGTGACGATGCCGGCAGTACGCCCGTACTCGTCGATGACAACCGCCAGTGACGAGCGCTGGCGTTGGAGGTCGGCCAGGAGGTCGTCGAGCGGCTTGGTCTCCGGGACGATCGGCACCTCGCGCACGAGCCCGTCGAGCGTCGCCTGCGGGCCTTCGGCCAGCAGCAGCTGCGCGAGCGCGTTGGAGTGCACGATGCCCTTGACGCGGTCGCGGTTCTCGTCCTCGGTCACGACCAGGCGGGTGTGGCCGGAGGAGACGCAGCGGCGCAGCGCCGTCTCGACGTCCTCGGACGTGTCGACGGTGATGACCGCCGGCGCGGGCGTCATCACCTGGCGCGCCTGCTGCTCGTGCAGGTGGAAGACGCCGGTGAGCATGCCCGCCTCGCCCGCGTCCAGCTTGCCGCCGGTCAGCGACTCCTGGATCAGCACCCGCAGCTCCTCCGGCGTCTCACCCTCGTCGAGCTGCCCGGACGTGCGCACGCCGAGCAGCCGCAGGATCCCGTTGGAGGCGCTGTTGAGGACCGCGATGAACGGCGAGAAGATCTTCGAGAAGACCAGCAGCGGCCGCGCCACCCGGCGCGCGACCGGCTCGGCCTTCTGGATCGCGTAGATCTTCGGGACCTGCTCGCCGAACGTGATGTGGATCGACGTCGTGATCAGGTACGCGAGCGTCACCGAGATCGTCGTCGAGACCCAGTGCGGGACACCCTCCCCGAAGAGGTTCTCGAGCAGCGAGCCGATCGCGGGCTCGCCGAGGAAGCCGAGGCCGAGGGAGGTGAGCGTGATGCCCACCTGCGCCGCGGACAGGTACCGCGACAGGTCGTCCATCATGTCGACCGCGGTGGCGGCGCCGCGCTTGCCCGCGTCGGCGTCGGTCTGCAGGTGCGCCTTACGGGAGCGCACGAGGGCGAACTCCGCGGCGACGAAGAACGCGTTGAGGAGAACGAGGACCACGACCGCCAGCAGCAGTAGGGCGATCATCGGTCCCCGCTACTTCGGGGGATGTCGTCGTCGTTCATCAGGGCGACGTGCCGAGGATAGCGTCGATGCGCGCGGCCATCGCACGATCGTTCTCGGTCAATTTCCCCTCGGAGTGCGTGGTGAGCGTGAGGCGGACCTTGTTCCACCCGTGGACGAGGATGTCCGGGTGGTGGTTGGCCTCCTCGGCCGCGTCGGCGACCTGGTTGACGAAGGCCATCGCGGCGGCGAAGTCCTTGAACTCGTAGTCGCGGATCAGCGACTCATCCTCCTCCCGCCATACTGAGTGTCCGGCCATGCGCATCGTCTCCCTGGTCCCATCCGCCACCGAGACCCTGTTCGCCCTGGGCCTGGGCGAGCAGGTCGCCGCCGTCACGCACGAGTGCGACTTTCCGGCGGACGCCCGGAATCTACCCAAGGTCACCCGCGATGTGATCGGCCCGGGTCTGGGTCCCGACGCGATCGACCGCGCCGTGAAGGAGCTCACCGAGCAGGGCCGCTCGATCTACCAGCTCGACGGCGTCGGCCTGCGCGACCTCAAGCCGGATCTGATCGTCACGCAGGCCCTGTGCAGCGTCTGCGCGGTCTCCGTCGACGACGTGCGGGCGATCGCGGCCGAGATGGACCCGGTCCCCGAGATCGTCAGCCTCGACCCGCACACGCTCGGCGAGGTGCTCGGCGACGTGCGCACGCTCGCCCAGGCCACCGGGACCAAGGACGCGGGCGTCGACCTCGTCCAGGACGCCGCCGCGCGCATCGACCGCGTGCGGGTCGCGGTCAAGGACGCGCCGCGCCGGCGCGTGGCGATGCTCGAGTGGCTGGACCCGGTCTTCGTCGGCGGCCACTGGGTACCGCAGCTGATCGAGTACGCGGGCGGGACCGACCTCCTCGGCCTCGCCGGCGAGCCGTCGGAGCAGCGCTCGTGGGAGGAGGTCGCCGCCGTCAGACCCGAGGTCGTGATCGTGGCGCCGTGCGGCTACGAGGTCGACCGCGCGCTCGAGGAGGCGCGGGCCTACGAGGACCGCCTGCGCGCGCTCGGCGCCGAGCGGATCGTCATCGCCGACGCCTGCGCGTGGTTCTCCCGCCCCGGGCCGCGGCTGGTCGAGGGGCTGGAGTGGCTCGGCCACGTCCTGCACCCCGACCTCGTCCCGGCGCCGCCGGGCGGCGTCGTGGAGCTCTAGAAGCCGGCGGTCACGGGCGACGCGAGCACCGCCGCCGCCACACCCGCCGCGATCCCCACGACCGCGCACGCCACCACCGCGGGCCCGGTCGACTTCTGCCGTCGCATCGCCAGCTGCTCGACGAAGAAGGTCGAGATCAGGCCGCCGACGAAGCCGCCGACGTGGCCGCCGAGCGAGATGCCCGGCAGCGTGACGGTCAGCGCGAAGTTGAGCACCAGGATCGGGACCAGCCCGGACTGGATCAGGCTGATGTTGCGGTTGCGGGCCATCACGATCGCTGCGCCGAGCAGGCCGTAGATCGCGCCGGACGCGCCGAGCGTCGCCTCGTCGTTGGAGAGGATGATCACGCCGAGCGAGCCCGCGAGCAGCGACGCCATGTAGATGCCCAGGAAGCGCGCGTGCCCGAGCGCCGGCTCGATCATCCGGCCGAGCCAGTACAGCGAGAGCATGTTGAGCAGGATGTGCGTGATCTCGACGTGCAGGAAGCCCGACGTGATCAGCCGCCAGTAGTCGCCGTCGGCCACCGCCGGCCCGAAGAGGATCAGGTTGTTCTGCGCCGAGATGCTGCTGCGGGCGCCGAAGAAGATCGCCACGTTGAGCGCGATCAGCACGTAGGTCACGATCGGCTCGACCGCGACCGACTGCAGCGAGCGCGTCTGGGTCTTCTGGCGCGCGCAGTCCGGGCAGCGCATGCCGACCGGCGTCGCGGTCATGCAGTCGGGGCAGATCGGGTTGCCGCAGTTCGAGCAGGACACGCCCGTCTCGCGGCTCGGGTGGCGGTAGCAAGTGGCCATTCGAGCCGCGACGATAGCGACGGATTCTTTAGGAATGTTCAGAGCGAGCGCTGGTACACGCCGAACGCGCGGGTGGCGAGGAACGCCGCCAGCGCCGTCAGCGCGCCGAGCAGGCCGAGCCGGAGCCCGACGAGCCCCCAGTCGAAGGACTGCGAGGTCGCGTTGCGCGCCGCGGTGGCGGCCCAGTCGACCGGGTTGAACTTGGCGACGGTGCCGATCCATCCGGGCGCGAGGCTCAACTGCATCAGCGCACCCGAGAGGAACGTCAGCGGAAGCAGCAGTGCGCTGACCGCGCCGATCAGCGACTCGCGCTGGCCGGTCAGGATGCCGAGGGCGTTCGAGAACGACGCGAAGATCGCCGCCAGCAGCGCGGCCACGAGCAGCAGCACGAGCACGCCACCCACGCCGTTGGTGTAGTGCGCGCCGAGCAGCAGCGCCAGCAGGACGATCAGCAGCGTCTGCAGCACCACCGAGATCACCGACTGGGCGACGCTGCCGAGGTTGAACGCGCCGCGCCACGCGGGCGCGACCAGCATGCGATCCATGACGCCCGAGTTCATGTCCTCGATGAAGCCCATGCCGGTCCAGCCGGCGCTCGAGACCGCGAGCATCACGACCACGCCGGGCGTCAGGTAGTCGATGTAGGAGGTGCCGTCGAAACCCGGGATCTGGGTGACGGCCTTGAACAGCGCGCCGAACAGCAGCAGCCAGATCAGCGGCTGGATCAGCGTGATCATGATGAAGGCGGGCTGGCGCAGCAGCACGCGCAGGTAGCGCAGGGCGACCTGCCAGGTCTGGCGGAGTCCGGTCATGACACGTAAGCCCTTCCCGCGTGGCGGAGGTAGACGTCGTCGAGCGAGGGGCGCGCGAGGGTGACGCTCGCGGCCCGCACCCCGACGGCCTCGAGCGCGGCCAGCACGGCGGGGATCGCGGCCGCGCCGTTCGCCGCGCGGGCGCGGACGGTGTGCCCGTCGATCAGCACGTCGCCGAGGCCGTGGACGCGTTCGAGCGCGAGCTGCGCCGTCCCGCCGTCGTCACCGGCCAGCTCCACGTGCACGGCGTCGCCTTCCAGCTCGGCCTTGAGCTCGTCCGGCGTGCCGCGGGCGACGATCCGGCCCCGGTCGACGATCGCCAGCTGCGAGGCCAGCCGGTCGGCCTCCTCGAGGTAGTGGGTGGTGAGCAGGATCGTCATCCGTTCCTCGCGCGCGAGCCGCTCGATCTCGGCCCACATCAGCGCCCGCGCCTCGGGGTCCAGGCCCGTGGTGGGCTCGTCGAGGAAGAGCACCTGCGGGCGGTGGATCAGCCCGAGCGCGACGTCCAGCCGCCGCTGCATGCCGCCCGAGTAGTGCTTGACCTGGCGGTCGGCCGCGTCGGCGAGGTCGAAGCGCTCGAGCGCCTCGGCGGCACGCCGGCGCCCGTCCGCGATCCCGTAGAGCTCCGCCTGCAGGATCAGGTTCTCGCGCCCCGTGGCGTCCATGTCGCAGCCGTGCTTCTGGCCGACGACGCCGATCGCGCGGCGCACCTTCACGGGCTCGCGCAGGACGTCGAGGCCCGCCACGCGCGCGGTCCCGCCGTCGGGCCGGCTGAGCGTCGTGAGGATGCGGACGGTCGTGGATTTGCCGGCGCCGTTGGGCCCAAGGAGGCCGAACACCGTGCCGGTCTCGACGTGGATGTCCAGGCCGTCGAGCGCCTGTACCTCGCCGTATCGCTTGACGAGACCGGTGGCCTCGATCGCGTTCTCGAACACTGTTTGAGTCATCTCGAACAGTGTTCTACTCCGGTACACTGTTCGTGTCAATGCCCGACGTACCTGAACCTCCGTGGTGGCGGCGCCGATCGGCGCCCGCCCGCGACAAGAAGCCACTGACCCGCGAGCTGATCGTCGACGCGGCGCTGGCGCTGCTCGAGCGCGACGGCCTGCAGGGCCTCTCGATGCGCCGGCTGGCGCAGGAGCTGGGCTCCGGCGCGGCGTCCCTCTACTGGCACGTGGGCGACAAGGAGGAGCTCCTCGGCCTGCTGCTGGACCGGATCGTCGGCGAGGCCCGGCCGCCCGAGCCCGACCCGGAGAACTGGCAGGGCGCGGTCAAGGAGCTCGCCCGCGCGACCCGCAGGCACCTGTCCGAGCGCCGCGACGCCGCCCAGCTCTCGCTCGGCCGCGTCCCCACCGGGCCGAACTCGCTCCCGGTGCTCGAGCGCAACCTGGCGGTGCTGGCCGCGTCGGGCCTACCGCCGCACGTGATCGCCTACGCGGCGGACATGTTCGCCCTCTACGTGGGCGCCTTCGCCTACGAGGAGAGCCTCTCCCACGAGGGCCAGGCGACGCCGGAGCAGATCGGCGAGTACTTCCGTTCGCTGCCGCCGGACCAGTTCCCCACGCTCAACCGGCTCGCCGACGAGCTCGTCGCGGGCGACGTCGACGCGCGCTTCGAGTTCGCGATCGAACTGCTCGTCCGCGGACTCGAAGCGATGGGTTCAGGTGAGGGAGGCGGTGAGGACCGGAGCTGAGGTCGGAGCGGGCGAACCGCCCACGGGCTCGGTGTTGACCAGGACGGCCTTCACGTTGGACATGTCGCCGGGCATGCTGGCGGTCGCCGAGCCGTCGCGGCCCGGCGTGAAGAACGCCGACGTCGGCTCCACCGCGCCGTCCTTGCGCTGGATCCAGACCATGTAGGTCTTGCCCGCGGCGGCCGGCGGGAGCCCGTTGGCGGTCAGCGTCGCGCCGTCGTCGCCCACCTCGAGCTGTGCGGAGGCCTGCTGGATCGTCGACTCGAACGGGACCGTGCGCAGGTCCGAGCCGCCCGACACCAGCACGCCGAACGCGATGCCGGCGACGAGCAGGGCGCACGCGAGCAGCCCCAGGGCGGGGCGTCCGAGCGCGATCGCGCCCCCGCCGAACCAGCGGCGGCGCTCCTTCTTCTTCGGCGCCGGCGCGGCGGCACGGTCCGGCTTGGCGGCGGACGCGAGCAGCGCCGCCTCGCGCTCGACCTCGGCCATGATCCGCGCCTTCAAGGCGGGCGGCGGCACCATCGGCGGCGGCGAGACCGGCAGCGCCTCGGCGGCCACGCGCAGCTCGCTCACCTCCGCCCGGCACTCCGGGCAGGTCGCGAGGTGCGACTCGTAGTCGCGCGTCTCGTCGTCCGAGAGGGCATTCAGGACGTAGCTTCCCGCCGCGTCTTCCCAGCGCTCGTGATCCGTCATCCGACCGCTCCCTGCGCGAGCACTTCACGCATCTTCTTCAAACCCAGGCGCATGCGCCCCTTCACTGTGCCGATCGGCGCCTCGAGCATCTCGGCTATCTCCACGTGCGTGAACCCGCCGAAGTAGGCGAGCTCGATGACCTTCAACTGATCGGACGGCAGGATGTCCATCGCGTTGCGCACGATGGCGGCCTCGTCGCGCCGGGCGACGTCCTCCTCGACGCGGTCGGGCGCCTCCAGCCGCTCGGCCGCCGTCTCGTCGTCGGAACGTCGCTTGGAATGGACGGACGCCCGCCGGAGCGCGTCGATCGCCCGGTGGTGCACGATCCCGAGGATCCAGGTGCGCACGGAGCCGCGGACGCGGTCGTAGTGGGCGCCGCTGCGCCAGAGGTTCAGGAACGCCTCCTGCGTCACGTCCTCGGCGAGCGATCGCGCGCCCACCATCCGGTAGGCGAGCGAGTAGGCGGCCCCGGAGTGGCGCTCGTAGATCGTCTCGAACGCGCGGGCATCACCCCTCGCCATCAGCGGGATGAGGTCTTCATCGGCGAGTGCGCGGACGTCCATTGCACGTCTCTTCGCATCCGCCGACGGTTCGGATCACCGATCCGGCGTCAATTCGCTGAAGACCTTCAGCGCCTCGCGCGCCGCGTCGCGCATCGTGCGCGCTGCGAGGTCGCGGACGCCCTTGGACTGGGCGCGCCGCTTGTGCCGGCGCCGCTGCGTCCGCAGCAGAACGAGGCCGACCGCGGCGCCGCTGCCGAGCACGACGGCCGTCGCCGGGCCGAGCGTTGCCCGCGGCCAGTTGCGCGGGTCCTTGATCGCCTCGATCTCCCACGACTCGAGCTCGTCGGCGGCCAGCTCGACGATGTTGTCGAGGGTCGTCTCCAGCCGCTGCTGCAGATGGATCGGCGGGTCGACCGGCTGCAGCGCCGCACGCAGGCGCCGCTCCAGGTCCTCGAAAGTGCTGTCAGCCATTTCCGTTCATGTCCGCTTGGACGATGTCCTCCAACTGGCGGATCGCACGGTGCAGCAACACCTTGGTCGCGCCGTCGGTGCGATCGAGGGCGCGGGCGATCTCGCGGTTGTCCATGCCGAGCGCGAAGCGCATGATCAGCGCCTCGCGGCGGTCGTCGGGCAGTTGCTGGACGCCGCGCAGGATGCGGGCGAGGTCGTCACGATCCTCCACCAGCCCTTCGGTCGTGTGCGGCGCGGAGAGCGCGCCCGCGTCGTCGATGTTCGTCTGCGGCCGTCGCGAGCGGTCGCGGTAGTAGTTGGCCGCGAGGTTGTGGGCGATGCGGATCAGCCATGGGCGCAGCGGGCGCCCCTTGGATTCCTCCTGGGCGCGCGCGAAGTGCCGGTACGCCTGCAGGAACGTCTGCTCGGTCAGGTCCTCCGCGTCGTGGTGATTGCCCACGCGGTAGTACGCGTACGAGTAGACGTCCTTCAGGTGCGCCTTGTAGAGCTCGCTGAAGTCGGCGTCGAGCTTGGCCTTGTCCGCCATGCAGCATGGAACTATGCCGCCTTTGCGGCCTTCCGTCCGGCCGGCTTGGGCGCGGTCAGGCTCGCGGTCCAGCGTTCCGGGTCGACCTTGCCCTCGATCACGCCGGCCAAACCCTTGAGCACGGGCGCGTCGACGCCCGCCTGCTGCAGCCGCGCGGCCAGCAGCGGGACGGCCGCCACGGCCTCGGCGGTCTGGCCGAGCGCGTCGGCGATCTGGTCGGCGGGCATCCCGGCGGCGAGCAGCTCGCCCGCGCGCCGGTTGCGGCTGCCCTCGGCGAGCACGGTGGCGACGAGGTCGCCCGTCCCGGCCAGGCCCGCGAACGTCTCGGGCTGGGAGCCGTAGCCGCGCGCGAACGCGTCGATCTCGGCGAAGACCTTGCCGGCGGCGGCGCCGGCCGCGTTGGCGCCGGCGGGCGACGCCGCGGCGGCCGCGAGCGCGGCGGCGTTCTTCGCGGCGCCCGCGAGCTCGACGCCGATCACGTCGGTCGTGTGGTCGACGCGCAGCTTGGCGGCCGAGAGGGCGTCGGCGACCTGGCGGGCGAAGGCGTCGTCGGTCGCCGCCAGGACGAGGCTCGCGCCGCCGGCGAGCGCCTCCGCGGCGTGGGCGGGGCCGCCGAGGACGCCGGACGCCCAGGCCTGGGTGCGCTCGGCGACGTACGCGGAGGGGAGCGTCCCGAGCGGCGGGACGAGGCCCTTGGAGAGCACGAGGACGCCGCTGCGGGGGGTGATGTTCGGGGCGTGCTCGGCGACGACCGCGGGCAGCTCGGCCGCGGGGACCGCGAACGCGACGAGGTCGTGGCGGCTGAGCTCGAGCTCTGACGCCTTGACGGGCGTGACGCGGGCCGGGAGGTCGATGCCGGGGAGGTAGTGCTCGTTGCGGCGCGAGGCGGTCATCAGGTCCGCCTGCGCGCGGGTGCGCGTGCCGAGGTCGACGTCGATGCCCGCGCGGGCGAGCGCGACGGCGATCGCGGTTCCCCAGCTCCCGCCGCCGATCACCGCGGCGCGGCGGAGCGGCGGCAGGCCGCCGAGCCACTCCCACTGGAGCATGACGTTGGGCCAGATGCGGTCGGTCACGGCCGCGGCGAGCGGCGCGGTGGCCTGCTCGACCTTCGGGAAGTGCAGCGGCGCGCCGATCCGCACGCGGATCTTGTGCGGGCGGATCAGGATGCCCTTGCGGATCGCCTCGGTGCCGATCATCGCCACCGGGACGACAGTCGCGCCGGTCTCGAGCGCGAGCCGGCCGACGCCGCGCTTGGGCTTGCCCAGCGCGCCCGGACGCGTGCGCGTGCCCTCGGGGAAGATCAGCACCGGGTCGCCGCGCTTGAGGATCGCCTTGGCCGTCTCGATCATGTCCGCGTCGGCCGCGCCGCGGCGCACGGGGAACGCGCCGAGCGAGCTCAGGAACCAGCCGAGCGGCTTGAACTTGAACAGCTCCTCCTTGGCCACGTAGTAGACCGGACGCCGGTTGCAGAGGCCGAGGATGAAGGGGTCGATGAAGCTGCGGTGGTTGGAGACGAAGATCACCGGCCCGTCGCTGGGGACGTGCTCGCGCCCGATCCGGCTGAGGCGCCAGTAGAGGTGCGCGAATGGCTGGAGCCAGGCGCGCATCAGCCAGTAGACGATCGGGTTGACGCCCTTCGTCCGGGCACGGGCATGCAGAGATCTGTGATCCATGGGTTCTGGTGACTCCTCCTCGCGGATTGGGTACACCGCGCCCTCACGGCGCGTTACAGTCGGCTCATGGCGCTCGACCGCACCCGAACTCTCCGAGGCGCTCTCGCGGGCGCCGCCGCCGCAGCCGTCTGGGCCGCGCAGCAGCCGCTCGACCAGCGCGTCTTCGGGGTCGATTACGACGACGTCGAGCTGCTCGGCCGCTTCGTCACCGACGGCCGTGCCGCGTATCCGATCGGGCTCGCGATGCACGTCTTGAACGGCGCCGTGTTCGGCGCGGTGTACGCCAACGCCGGCCGTGCGCTGCCGGTCCCGGGCGTTCTGCGTGGACCGCTCGCCGGGTTGGCCGAGCACCTGGCGACGTGGCCGGGGACCGCTGCCTTGTCGCGCGTCCACCCCGCCGCCGACGACCTCCCGGAGCTCTGGGGCTCGGGCGCCGCCTTCGCGCAGGCGACCTGGCGCCACCTGCTGTTCGGCACCGTGCTCGGCGAGCTCGAGCGCCGCCTGAACCCCCCGGAGACCGAACCCCGCCCGATCGATCCCGCGGCCGCCGCCTCCAACGGCCACGGGTCGGCCGAGTACGTCGTGTCGCTGAACTGACGTTGCCGGCCGTCCCGACCCCGGCGGCGCACGCCGCCGCGCCGCCCCACGGCCTCGCCGCGCCGCCTCACGGCCTCGCCGCGCCGCCTCACGGCCTCGCCGCGCCGCCCCACGGCCTCGCCGCGCCATGAGCCGCCGCGTCCTCATCACCGGCGCCACGGGCTTCGCCGGGCGCCATCTCGTCGCGGCCTGCGAGGCGGGCGGCGACGAGGTCATCTCGGCCCCGCCCTCCGTTGCGCTCGACCTGCGCGATCCTGCCGCCACGGCGCGGCTCGTCGCCGACGCGCGGCCGGACGTCGTCTATCACCTCGCCGCGCGCGCCCACGTGGGGCAGTCGTGGCAGGACCCGATCGGGACGCTGTCCGACAACGTCGCGATGACCGCCGCCGTGCTCGAGGCGGTCAAGCGCGCGGCACCGGACGCGGTCGTGATCTCCGTCGGCTCGGGCGAGGAGTACGGGCCGCCGGAGACGGTGCCGACGACCGAGGCGCATCCGCTGCGGCCGCAGAACCCGTACGCGGTGTCCAAGGCCTCCTCGGGCCTGCTCGCCCGCTTCTACGCCGACGCCCACGGCCTGCGCGTCATCCACGCCCGTGCCTTCAACCACGCGGGGCCGGGGCAGGAGCCGATCTACGCGATCGCGAACTTCGCGCGCCAGTTCGCCGAGAACGCGGGCGACGACCCGATCACGATCGTCACCGGGTCCCCCGACACCCGCCGCGACTTCACCGACGTCCGCGACGTCGTCCGCGCGTATCGGCTCCTGGCGGAGCGGGGCGTGGCGGGCGCGGTCCTCAACGTCTGTTCCGGCGTGACCCGCTCGGCGCGCGAGCTGCTCGTCGCGCTCGGCGAAGTGGCGGGCGTGGCCGTCGACCACCAGGTCGACCCCGCGAAGGTCCGCGCGCACGAGGTCTTCGAGATCCGCGGCGCCAATGACGCGATCGAGGCGGCGACCGGCTGGCGCCCGGAGATCCCGCTCGAGACGACGCTGCGCGACACGCTCGCGTGGTGGCGCGGGCGTCAGACGGGGGACTGAGCGCTTCAGTCCTCGCGAGGGCCGGTCGATGGCCATGGGTAATGAGGCGGCACGGTCGCCGCCCGTCCTTCGATCCGAGGCCCGACACATGAAGAGCAGGACCTTGAAGCACGCCGCGCGGCTGACCGCGCTGGCCGCAGTCGCGTTCGCCGTTGTCGCGCCCGCCGCACAGGCGACCCCGCCGATCACGCCCGTCATCACGGTGACGCCGTCCGTCGCCCATCCGACCCCGGGCCAGTCGATCACCTTCACCATGACGCTCTCGCCGGCGCCGAACGTGGGTACGGTCGCGCTCTACGAGGGCATGGCCATTCCGGGCTGCGATTCTCTGCCGGTCGTCGACGGCGTCGCGACGTGTACGACCACGGGTCTCACCACGCCGGGCCTGCACTACATCAACGCGATGTACCTGGGCAGCGGCATGTACGGCTCCAACAGCCAGATGTACTTCATGCCCGTCAACGCCGTGACGACCACGACCGTCACCGCGTCGCCGAAGCTCGCCGACCCGGGCGAGACGATGCTCTACAAGTCCGTCACCACGCCGCGTCCGGTCCAGGGCGGCATCACCTCCTGCTCCGGTGGCTGCGAGGGCGACGCGCCGACCGAGACGGTCGACTTCGCCGTCGACGGCGCGCCCGTCGCGGACTGCCAGAAGCGCCCGGTCGATGGTGAGACCGGCATCGCGACCTGCAAGACCGCGGTGGCTCCCGCCGCCGGTGGGAAGCACGTCGTCACGGCCTCCTACAGCGCGTCCGACAACGCGTATCTGACGGCCTCGACCGGGACGGACGACTTCACGGTCAAGACGCCGGGCATCGCGCTCTCCGCGACCGCGCTCGACTTCGGCTCGGTCACGGTCGGCGCCGCCTCGACCCGCACCGTCACGGTGTCCAACCCGGGCACTCGCGCGCTGACCCTCGGCGAGATCACCGCGGGCGGCGCGTACTCCGTCACGGCGAGCACCTGCCATCCGACGGTCGACGCCGGCACCGGCTGCGAGCTGACCGTGTCGTTCAAGCCGACCGCCGCCGGCACGGCCGCCGCGTCGCTGACGGTCGCCTCCGACGCCGGCGCGCCCGTCGTCGCCCTGACCGGCACCGCCACCGCCGTCGCCCCGCCGACCGGCGCCACGCTGCCGCCGAACAGCAAGACGACGTTCACGGTCACCACCCCGAGCTCCGGCGGCACCCCGTCGGTCACCGTCCCGCTGCGCTGCCCGACCGGCGTCGCGTGCACGCTCGACGGTACGGTCGTCATCTCGACCTCCGACCTCGTCTCCAACAAGCAGGTCCGCGCCGCCGCGACCGACACCCAGACCGTCGCGCGCTTCTCCGGCGTCCGCGTCGCCCCGGGCAAGGTGCGCGAGATCAAGCTCAAGCTCTCGCCCGCGTTCATCAAGAAGGCGCAGAAGCGGGGCATCCGCCTGATCCACGCGACGCTGACCGTCAACACGACGTTCACCGACGGCTCCCACGCCACCCGTCAGGAGCAGGTCGTCATCCGCATCCCCAAGCCGGCCGTCAAGAAGAAGGCCGCCGCGAAGCAGGCTCCGCGCTTCACCGGCTGATGCTGGCGCGCACGATCAGTGCGCTCACCGTCCTGTGTGCCGTCGCCTTCCCGGCGGCGGCACACGCGGTTGAGCTCCCGTCCCGCCCGAAGCCGGGCGCCAAGTCCGCGTGGACCGCGCGGGTGCTGACGCCGGTGGACGCGACCCAGCGCCCCGGCGAGGGAGCCACGCTCCAGCGACTCGGCCGCCACGCGCCGTACTGGGGCGGCCCGAACGTCCTGCTCGTGCTGGACGCCAAGCGCGTCGGCGAGGTCGACTACGTCAAGGTCCTGCTCAAGCGCATGCCCGCCGGCCTGGGCGGGTGGGTGCCGGCCGACCACCTCAAGCTCTCGCGAACGACCCGCCGCGTCGTCGTCGACCTCTCCTCGCGGACGGTCACGATCCGCGACGGCGGGAAGCTGCTCGCCCGCGGCCGCGCGGTCATCGGCGCGCCCTCCACACCCACGCCCACGGGCCTGTTCGCCGTCGACGCCCCCGTCGACCAGCCCGCGTCGGCCAAGCTCGGCCGCCGCATCCTCGCGATCGCCGCCTACTCCCGAGCACTCGCCCGCTACCAGGGCGGCATCCCCCAGACCGCCTTCCACGCCTACGAGCAACTCGGCGCACCACTCGGCACCGCCGCCTCCCACGGCTGCGTCCGCGTCGCGCAGAAGACCCTCAACCGCCTCCTGCGCCTCGCCCCCCGCGGCACCCCGGTCCTCATCCGCCGCTAGATAAAGGTTGACCCTTTAGGTGAGGCGGTCGAGGGCCGCGCCGAACTGCTGCGAGAGTACGCGGGCGCGGTCGACCTCGCGGGCGGTGAACGCCTGCGGGAGGGTGCGGTAGACCTCGAGGACGGCGAGCTCGCGGCCGCCGTAGACGATCGGGACGATCAGGAGGGTCGCCATGCCGATCGCCTCGAGCTCGGCGAGCTCGTGCGGGTCGCCCGCGGCGTCGCCGGCCACGACCTGGCCCGGCACGCGGTGGTCGAGCACGAAGCGGGTCGCGGGGAAGTCGCTGAGCGGCCAGCGGGAGCCGGACGCGTTGGTGGCGTGGTCGGAGAGCAGCTCGAGCTCGTCGGCCTCGCGGTCGACGAGCATCAACGCCACGTCGTCGCCGCGCAGGATGCCCGCGGCGGCGCGCAGCGACAGGCCGATGTCGGTGAGCGAGGTCGCGTCGGCCAGCTCGTCGGCGAGCGACGCCATGCCGGAGGCGAACGCGCCCGCCACGCCGCGCGGGGCGATGGCGACCCGCAGGCCGGAGCGGATCTCGGCGGCGCCCGCGTCGGTCGCGTCGGCCAGCGGCGCCGGCCACGGCGGCCCCGGGCGGGCGAGGCCGTAGCCCTGGGCGTAGGTGACGTCGAGCGAGACGAGCGCGCGCACGTCGTCGAGATCCTCGACGCCTTCGGCGCAGACGGCCGCGCCGGTCGTGCCCGCGAACCCGATCAGCGCCTCCAGCAGCGCCTGGCGCGAGCCGTCCGCGTGGGCGCCGTGCACCAGCGCGCGGTCGAGCTTCAAAATGTCGGGCGCGATCCGGATGATCTGCTGCAGCCCCGCGTAGCCCGCGCCCGCGTCGTCCAGCGCGACCCGCGCACCGCGCGAGCGCAGCGAGGCGAGCTCGGCCTCGAGCTCCCCCTCGGCCCCGAACAGCTCGTGCTCGGTCAGCTCGACCACGATCCCGCTCAGGTCCTGCGGGAGCGCCGCCCGCACCGGCTCGCTCAGCAGCGCGCGCGGAGAGACGTTGACGGCGAGGAACGTTCCCTCGGGGCGGTCGGGGACGCTCAGCGCGCTGCGCAGCGCGAGCGCCTCGAGCTTCTCCCCCAGCCCGACCCGGTGCGCCTGCGCGAACCACTCGTCCGGGCCGCGCGGCGGCTCCGACTCGAAGCGCGTCAGCGCCTCGTAGCCCGCGGGCCGGCCGGTGGCGAGCTCGACGACCGGTTGGAAGACCGTCCGCAGCGCAGCCGTGCCCCGCTCGAGCAGTGCGGCGATCTCGTCGCGCTGCTGCGCCTCCGGCACCACCCGCCCCGGCACGTAGCGGACCGTCCGCCCGCGACCGGTGCGCTTGGCCCAGTACAGAGCGGCGTCGCCGTTGGAGAGCAGCTCGCCCGCGTCGGCGCCGTCGGCCGGCGAGGCCGCGACACCCGCCGAAGCCGCCAGCGGCCGCCCGCGCACGGTGAGCTCCGCGAGGGCCGCCCGCGCGCGTTCCGCGCAGTCCTCGGCGCTCTCGACGTCGACCCCCGGGAGGATCAGCACGAACTCCTCGCCCCCGAGCCGCCCGACCACGTCGGTGGCGCGCACGACGGAGCGCAGCCGCTCCGCGGTCGCCGCCAGCACCCGGTCGCCCTCGGCGTGCCCGTACGCGTCGTTGATGACCTTGAAGTGGTCGAGGTCGATGCACACGACCGCGACCTGCCCGCCGCCGGCCAGCTCCTGCCGCAGCCGCTCATGGCACGCGCGGTGGTTGAGCAGCCCGGTCAGCCCGTCGCGCTTGACCTGCTCGCGCAGCGTGTGCCGCTGGCGCGCCGAGTCGTACGCGAGCGCCGCCATCGTGGCGAACCGCTCGACGAGCTCCACCTCGGCGTCGGAGAACTCCTGCCCGAGTCCGTTTCGATACACGTTCAACGCACCGAGCACCTGGTCGCGCGCGAGCAGCGGCACGCACACGAACGCCTCCGGCTCGTCCGGCGTCCCCGCGACCACGTTCGACAACGGCTCCGTGCAGACGTTCGGGACGTTGCGCGTCCGCCGGTTCGCGACCGCCCACCCGGTGATCCCCGTCCCGAGCGGGATCGGATTCTCGAGCACCTCGTCGACCCAGTCCCCGACCGCGAACACCGGCCGCAGCAGCTGCGCCGCCTCGTCGATCTCGTACACCGTCAGGTCGTCGAAGTGCAGCAGCGCCCGCAGATGGTGCGCGATCCTCCCGAGCGTTCCGTCGAGCGAGTCGGCCGCGAGAATCCCCGCGGCCGCTTCCACCAGCGCTTCGAGCGCAGAACCGCGACCCGCCTCCGGGCTCACCTGGACCGACACAGTCAATAGATCGGTCGATCGGGTGTCGATCTTGACGCCTACACTGGCCGTCCCTTCGCCGGAGTAGCTCAGCTGGCCAGAGCAACCGCCTTGTAAGCGGTAGGTCACGGGTTCGAATCCCGTCTCCGGCTTCACGCAATGTGGCTCTACAGCGAGGACCTCGCGGCTTCCTCGCCCGCGAGCTGGTGGCAGCCAGAGAATTTTCCGGCCCGGGTGACAATTGGGTGACACTACGACCTGGCGACATGGCGCGGGTGCCACAGCCGTTGCCGTGGTCCGACCACCCAGATCGACCCGAGCGGGATAACTCGCAGTCCTTGCGCGGGTTCTCCGCCACCCTTGGGTCGCGGCCCACTTGCCCGCAGGTCGCGCGCTCGAGCGAGCTAGGCGGGTCGCCGGCGTGCGCAGCTCACCGCTCGCCGTCCGCGAGGTCCTGGAGGGCGTCGTCGACCGCGTCGGCCTGCTCCGTCGCCCGCCGCCGGCGGCGAGTCCGGCCGTTGAGCAGTTCCCCGATGTCGTCGAGGTCCCCGCCGAGCACCTGCTCGAGGGTCTCGACGGCGTCGCCGCTCATGTCGAGGACCTGCTGGTAGACGCTGAGCGTGAGCTTCGCGTCGGTGTGGCCGAGCAGATACATCGCGCGACGGGGGGCGACGCCGCACTCGGCCAGGATCGACGCGAACGTGCGCCGAAGCGTGTGCGGCGTGACGCTGGGCATCGGCGTCTGCCGGCGCGCGCGAAGCAGCTCCGTGGCGAGCGCGACCGTGGGCGCGAGGACGTGATGGGCGACGTTGCCCGGCGTCTGCGGCGTGCCGTTGCGTGTGGAAAACGCGGCGGAGCTCAGTCCGGAAGACTCGGTTCTCGCGCCCGCGCTCGCGCGCGAGTCGAGGAGAATCTCGCGCAGGGCAGGGACCATCGGGATGATCCGCTCACCGGCGAACGTCTTCGTCTGCGGGCCGGTCTCGTCCATGTCGCGCGGCGGGATCAGGATCCGGCCGCCGGCAAGATCGAGCCGGTCGCCCGGCAGCCCGCACAGCTCAGAGATGCGCGGGCCGGCGAGCACGAGCGCGCCGACGATCGCGCGCCGCTGGCGACGGTTCCCGGTGCGCGCGTCGTTCCACACCAGTCCGCGGCGGACCTTGCCGATTAGGACGTCGGAGACGCCGAGGTCGCGTGCGAGCCTGACGGCGCTCTTGTCCGACTGGCGGATGTAGGCGACCTTGTCCCAGTCGAGCACACCGCCACGGCCGTCGAGCTGGCGTGCCGCTTCGAGCATCGCGGCGATGTGATGCGGCTCGAGGAACGACCTCGCGGCGGGCGGGGCCTTCAAGTAGACGTCGCGCTCGGCGGCGGGGTTGCGCAGCACGTGCTTCGGATAGCGCCGACGGGCGTCCTTGAGCACCATGCGGACGGCGGCGATCGCCTTGTTGATCGATCCGTTCGACAGCGGCCGCCGGCGGCGCTCGTAGGTCCGCCCGTCCGGAAGCTTGACCGTCTGCATCAGCGGATGGCCGGCGGCCGCGGCGACGCGTATCGCTTCGCGCTCGGCGAGCATCGCCTGCACGAAGTCCTCGATCACGACCTCGTCGATCCGGTCGACACGGTGCGCACCGAAGTGGTCCATGCCGGTCGTCAGTCGCCACAGCAGGTCGCTGTGGGTCTTGATCCCGACGCGGCGGCGCTTGCGCTCCAGCCACTCGGACGCGAACACCTGGAAGCTCGGCGGCTCGCCGGGCGTGGCGGCGACCGGCTCGTTGTCGGGCGGCGTCCACTCGCCGCGGGCGATCATGCGCGCAATGTGCTCGCGCTCGGCCTGGACACGTTCCTCGGTCCAGCCCTCCCAGGACCCGCCGAGCGGGACGAACACGCGCTCGCCCCCGAAGGTCACGCGTAGCGCAAAGCTCGTGCCGCGGGTCGTGCTCTTGCGGATGACGGTGCCGACCGTGGGCCTGGCCACGACGGCCAGCCTACCCCCGGGCTCGAGCGCCGTCACCGAGCACCCTGCTCGTTGCGAGCGACCGGCGAGCCGCAGACGAACTCGGGCTGTCGGCCCGGCCCCAGCGGGGGCTCACGGAACCGGCGCCTCCCCGTCTCGCCCGATCTCGAACGAGTCGGGCGGCGACATTGAGGGCGACCCCAGCGCCCCCCCGAAGATCACCACAACGTTGAACAGGACGCGCGGGCGCCACAGTGTCGAGCGCCCGCGGCCGTTCGTCACCGACTTGACCTCCCCTGGATGAGTGGCACACCCACTGCGCCAGCAGGTCTGCGGGGGCGTCCGCGCCGAGGGCGCGGCAGCTCGCCCAGGGCAGGTTGCTTGCCTGGCCCCACTGCCGCGAGAGTCGCGCGGACGCGTTCAATGTCAAAGCGCAGCCGTGCCTTCGGCCCGTCGCCAAGCCGTACGGCGCCGAGCCGCCGCGCGTGCGCGTAGACCCAATCGCGATCGACGCCGAGGATCCGGGCGAGCTCGGCCGCGTCGACGAGCGGCTCGGTCGCGCTCGTCGACGCCCGCAGCAGCTCGGCCACGCGCCGCGCGACAGCTTCGATGTCATCCGGGTCGAGCGTCATCGGCGGTCGGGAGCCACAGCGCGGCAGCGGTGCGCGAAGCCGGTCGGATCACACGGCCTCACGCACACCATTGCGAGACGAGTTCGCCGCGCCTGCTGACCCGCGGACGAGCGCGAATGCGTTCTCCGCCAGTCAGACGGCGGTCGGTTCGCGGAGCTTGTAACGCGCGCGTTGGAGCGCGTTGTTGACCGCTCGGACGCGGATGTGCAGCGTGGCGGCGATCTCGGTGTGCGGACGGTCGTTGTTGGCGAGCATGAGCGCGCGTCGCTCGAGCGGCGAGAGCGTGCGCGTGCGGGCGATCAGCGCCCGTAGCTGCTCGCGGGCGAGGGTCTTGGCGACGGGGTCGCGATCGCCGCCATTGGCGCACGCGGGGCCGGTGGTGCGAACGCGCCGGCGGCGCTCGGCGGTGGCTTGGAAGTCAGGGGGCGTTTCGCCCGCCGTGTAGCCGTCCTTGGCGCTGCCGTCGGCGACGCCGAGCGGGGTGGCCGTGGTAAGCACGTGGTGCTTGGTGGCGCGGGCGGCGTGGACGGCATTGCGGGCCTCGCGGGTAGAGCACAGCCATGCGAAGTTGCTAAACGGGACTCCGCGGTCGGGGTCCCACCGGCGCATCGCGTCGACCAGGCCCATGCGCGCCTCCTGGGCGAGGTCGTCGGGCTCGCCGCCCGGCAGGTAGAGCCGCCGGGCGATGAGGCGCATCATCGGTTCGTACTGGGCGAGGACGCGGCCCTGCGCGGTGGCGTCGCCGCCGCGCGCGGCCAGGATCATGCGCCGCTCGGAGTCGGTGGTGGGGGGAGGAAGCCTGCGGGCCGTCTGTGACATGGACCCGACCGTACGCGCGGTTTTTGACGATTCGGCGAGTCACCGGTCGCGCGCCCGTGAGGGTGCGCTAAGCGTCGGCTTGGGTCAGGAGGTAGGTCATGAGCGCCGGGTCGTGCCGGTGTAGCCAGGTTGGGGCGCCGTACTCGATCGAGGCGCGCAGGTGCTCGACGTGCGGCTCCCACAATGCTTCGGCGAAGCGGTCGACGGCGTTCAACGGCACCCCGAGCTGCAGTGAGCGCGGTACGGCGGACATCGGCCCGGGCCGGTCGGTGACGATGCCGCCCACGGCCTGGACTGCTTCGACCACGGAGCGGCCGCGTGCCTTGTCGATCGAGACGCAGAGCAGGCCGTTCCAGGGCGTCACGCCGGAGTAGATCCCGCCGACGACTCGGAACCGCCGATCGCTCGGGAGGTCGGTGACCGCGAGGCGGGTGCCGTCGAGCGACTGGATCTGGCGAATCGAGCGGGCGAAGAACCGCAGCGCCGGCACTCGGCCCGGACCGCGCAGCACCGGCTCGACGATCTCGGCGGGCGGGCGGCGGACGAAGTCGGCGCTCTGGCGCTTGGCCACCGTCGCCTCGAGCTCGCGGACCTTTCCGGCAGCGATCGCGTTGTCGCGGTTGGCGACAATGGCGTCGCGGTAGGCGGCCAGCGCATCCTCCGGCAGCCCGCGGCGGACGAACAGCAATGCGCGGCGGTTTGCGGCCGCGGCGTCTGTCGGCCGCAGCGCGAGTATCCGCTCATGCACGTTGAGAGCGGCGTCTGAGACGTCCTGCGCCGCGTGCAGTTCCTGCGCGCGGCCCTCGAGCTCGGCCCAGTCGGCCATTATCCGCCGCCCGTCAGCGCGGGGCAGTCGGCGAGCAGCGCGGCGAAGGAGTCGAGGCGCTCGCGCTGCCGGCGGGCGTCTTCGGCGAGGGCCTCGACCGCGGACGCATCGGCGGGGATGGCGAGGGCGCTGCGCAGTGCGTCCAGCGCGACGGTCGCTCGGGAGCGGAACCCGTGCTCGCCTTCCACCACCTCCGTGGCGATCGCCTCGGCTGCCCGCTCGAGCCGGTCGCGGGCGGCCTCGCGCTGGTCGCGGAGCTTCTGCTCGAGAGCGCCCTGCGCGCGCTCGGCGTCAAGCGTGGTGGCGATCGCGAGCACGCCGTCGACGACCTGCAGGGCGGCCTGGAGCTTGACCGCGCCGGTGCCGGTGGTCTTCGCTCCCGTATCGGCGCTCTGCCGCTTGGGATGCTTGATCTTGCGCGCCGCCTCGAGGGCGTCGTCGAACGACTCGCCGAGGCGCAACGCGAACGTGCCCTTGGCGACACCGTGGAGTTGATCGCGAACGTCGTTGAGGATGCCGATCACGCGACTGTTCGCCGTGGTCGCGTCCGCGTCCGCGACCGGCACCTGCAACGAACGCAGGAAGGCCTCGGTGCGCTCAGCGGATGGCCGTCCGAGACGGCCGTCGACCTCCACCGATGCTTCGCCCAGCAAGATCTCGAGCTCAGCCGTCCGGCGTTCGTCCCAGCGACCGATCGCTGCCATGAGGCGGCCCTCCACCGCCCCGGCCGCGCCCGGGTCGGAGGGGCTGACCTCCTCGGCCGCGTCCGTGCCGACGGAGATGAGGTCCGAAGCCAGCGCGACGCGTGCGGCGCCTACGACGCCGTCCACCCGGTCACGCATCTGCGCGAACGTCATGGCGCGGGCGGACAACTCGGCCGCGGCCGCCTCGACCTGCTCGGCGAGCGCGGACGCCTCGGCGTGCACCATCCCGCCGACGCGGCTCAGATAACGCAACTCGGCGGCCGTCCGCAGCTCGCTCGACCGCGCCGCGAGCTCCGCCAAGGCGGAGCGCAGCGCGTCGATGCCGTCCCACTCACGGAAGGCCTCGAAGTCGGCACGGACCGGCTGGGCGGTGCGCGCCTGCTCCTCGTAGGGGTCAGCCGAGACGACCAGAACCTCCAACCCCGCGCCGCCGTCGCCGAGCTGCGCGACCAGCTCGGTGCGCTTGCGGTCGGCGAGCTCGCGCATGCCCTCCGGGTCGTCGTCGGGGTCGATCCCGAGGGAGTCGGCCTGCGCGATCACTGCGATCGCGGCCTGTGGGACCGCTCCCCCCGGGCGACCGAAGAAGTGCTCGCCGGAGAGGACCTCGGTGACCCAACCCCTGTGCTCGGTGAGCAGCTGCGGCGGAACGACGAGCAGGAACGCGTCGGAGATCGCCAGCGCATCCTCGGCGGCCGCATCGTGACGTTCGACCGTGGACCCGAAGCCCGGCGCGTCGGTGTAGGTGAGCGCGGGCCCCTCGACCTCGTTGAGCTCGAACGTCTCACGCCGGGCGCTGACCGTCAGCCAATCCGGGATCGCGACGTCGTCCTCGGCCAGCAGCCGCCGGATCAGCGAGCTCTTGCCGGCATCGTAGGGCCCGAGCACCGTGATCTCCGGCTTATCGCGCGCCGCGTGCTCGGCCCAGCGCTCCGCCACCTCGTCGCGCGCAGGCGCTCCGGCGACCTCGGCGATGCCCTCGAGCACGCGTGCGGGCCAATCTCCGTTCATCCTCGTGTCCTCACAGTCGCTCCAGCGCTGCCGTGACACACGCGCCGGTTCGTTCGATCTTCTCCTCCAACGCCACCGCAGCACGTTCCGCGGTGCCCATACGCTGCGCGACGTCCGCGCAGGCGGCGCCGACCGGCGCCAGAACCGCGGCGAGCTCGGCGCCTGGACCGTTCTCGAAATGCTCGTTCGCGGCGCTCCGAACATCGCTCAACAACTGAGAGCGAATCTCGGCCGCGCGACGCTCGGCCTTGCCCTCGTCCCGCAGGCTCTTCAACAGGCGACCCGTGTCCCAGACGATGAACGCGACCCCGCCCGCCTTTCCCGCGAACTTGATCTTGTTCGTGAGCTTGATTGCGCCCCACGGTTGGAACTTGTGCCCGAGACGATGGGCGACCTTCAAGACGATCTCGCGCTCGACCTTCGACGCGCCACCGGCTGCCAGCCGGCCCCCTTCCCCGGCCACGCGCTTGGCTCCCGGGCCCGCCTCCGCCGCAAGACGACCGAGGTCGATCGCATCTTCCAGCGCCGGGAACGCAGCCGCGAAGGCCGCGGAGTGCAGGCGCTGCTCGACGCGGTCGGCGGTCGTCTGCTGCCACCGCTGCAGCTCCCGCTCGACCTCTGCCGTCCATTCGGCATAGAGCTGCTGGAGCTCGTCGTCCTCCGACCACTGCTCGAGGCGCTCGATCTTGGCGTTGCGCGTCGTGGCGTCCGGCGCCTGCTCGATCTCGTCGTAGAGGGCTGAGACGAAGGCGACGAAGAGCGCGGCGAGGCGATCGCGCGCCGTCTCGGCGATCGCCTCGCCGCCGGCGACACAGGCCTCCAGGTCCAGGTGCAGGCGGCGCTGCTGGGTCAGGCCTTGGCGCGCCGCCTCCAGCTCCTCGCGGCCGCGGGCGACGATCCGGCCGAGCCCGGCCGCGCCACCCTCGAGCACCATCACGTCGATGCCGTGCCGGAGCAGGTCGCCCTGCGGGTCGAGCAGCGTTTCCCGCAGCGGCGCGATCCCGTCCCAGTCGCGATGCTCCGCGTAGTCGGCGGCGGTGACGTCGCGCCGGTCGCCGACCATCCCGAACGGGTCGCCGGCGACGCACAGCACGGTCTCCGGGTTCGCGCCGACCAGCGCTGCGATCGCCTGCGTGAGTTCGAGTTCCTTGCGCGCGCACAGTCGCTCGTAGGCGTCGATGTCGTCGGACGGGTCGGCCCCGAGCTCGTCGGTGCGGTTGATCACGAACACGGTCCGCCTCAGCTTGCCCACGCGTCCGCCGGCCGGGTCTCCGAGCAGGACCGACGTCAGGTCCTCCGGGTCGCCGACGACCAGGTTGGGGTTCAACAGCAGCAGGACGACGGAGGCGCCCGCCAGCGCTCGGTGCGCCTCTGCAGCGTGAGCGGTCGTGCCGCTTTGGAATCCGGGCGTGTCCACGAGATCCCAACCGCCCCAGGCGAAGTGCGACACGCGATCGGTCGAGGCCTGCGCGGCCACGGCGAGCGCGTCGGGCACCGGAGTGCCGGCCTCGACCAGCAGGCGCTTGATGAACGAGGACTTTCCCGCGCTGTAGTCGCCGGCCACGATCAGCCGCGGTCGCTGCGCACCCGCGCGGGCGTCGAGCACGCGCATTGCGTCCTCGTCGTCCGCGAGCAGGGAACGCGCCTCGGCCAGCCACGCCGCGCCCTCACCCGCGACGGGACGTGCGCGGCGCGCGGTCGCGAAGGCCCACAGTCGTTCGCGCACGTGCTCCTGGCGCAGCGACGGCGGCAGCGGCGCCTCGTCGTGATCGGGCGCCTCCAAGCGCTCGTCCAGGCCCTCCGGATCCTCACACCACGCCTCGCCGAGCCACAGGAGCCGATCGGCGTTCGGCCGGCCGGGGTAGCGCTCGCGCTGGAGCCGGCGGGCGACGTCGGCGAGCACGTGATCGCTCGCACCGGCGGCCGGGACCTCCGTCCCGGCCCGACCCACCAGCGCGCCGGCCCGCTCCGCGACCGCGGCAGCGTGCCGCAGCGCGCTCGCGCGCTCGACCTGGTCGGTCAGACGTTCGTCAAACGCGTCAGCGACAACACTCGCGAGCTGGGCGCAGACCTCGGCCTCGATGCCGTTGAAACGTTCGTGGACGGCCCTGCGCGCGTTCGCCCGCGCCTTGCTGCGCGACTGCTCGCGCGCCCGTGCGGCCTGCTTGCGCAGACGCCCACCGAAGGCCTTCGTCGCAGCGGCCGCAGCGCCGCCCGCGACCCACCCGACGGGGTTCGATGCGGCCACCACCATCACCGCCACCCCGATCCCGATGCCGACGGACTCGACACCGACACCCGCCCACCGGCGGCTGCTGCCGGCTGAACCCTTCGCCCCCGCAAACGCCGAGGCCGTCGCGTCGAAGTCAGCGCGGAGATCCGCGACGATGAGCTCGAGGCGCTGGTTGAGATAGCCCACGAACTCCTGCTGGACGGTTTTGACCGCTGACTCCACCCGCGTGCGGCCGGGCACGAACACCACGCGCTCGAAGCGCTCATCGCCGATGTCCTTGCGTTTGCCGAACTCCTCCTCGACCAGCTGCTCGGCCCGGCGCAACGCGGTGCGGCGCGCCCCCGCGAGTGCTGCCTCCAGACGGCGCCGCGCACGGCTTTCGGCCTCGCCCTCGGCGCCGACGCCGAACCCGCCGCCGCGCAACTTCTCGAGCTCCTCGAGACGCAGCCGCAGCGCGCGGTCCTTCGGCTGGCCGAGGACGCGCAGCACGTCGCCGATCCCGCGTTCGAGTTGCTCGGACAGCGCGGTCGCCGCCACGCGGTCTTCGTCCAGGCGCTCTTGGAGGGCTCCGAGCACGCCGCGGGTCTGCTCGTGGAGCATCCCCAGGCGCAGGGCCGCCGCGTGGTCACGCAGCGCCGCCGTCAGCAGCGCCTCCAGCGCGGGCAGGTTGGACCACTCGACGAGCTGGTCGGCGCCGAACTGCTCGCGGAGCTGCGCCCGCACGGGCGCCTGTTTGGGGGGCCCGTGGTACGGATCGACGGTGCGCCCGAACGCGGCGCGCTGGGTGTGGATGGCGACGACGGGCACGTCCACCAACCCGATCCGCGCCAGCTCGTCGCTGATGTTGCCCGCGTGCTCGTGCACCGACCGCGACATCCCCCGCCGCGTGCTCTCCCGCCGCACACGGTCGTAGAACCGCCAACGAGCATTGCGTGAATTGAGGACCGCGACCACCGGCTTCCCGTACTGGGCGACCCAGTCCGCGACCTTGCGAAACTCGCCAGCCTGCTGGCTCTGCGTGTCGAAGCAAAGCACCACCACATCAGCGTCCTCGACGGCCGCCTGCGCACGCGCCTCCAGATCCGCGCGCGCGACCGTCCGGCCCCAGCCGCCGATGCCGGGCGTGTCGAACAGCCGGCACGAGCGCCAGCGCACGTCGCGCACATCCGTCGTCCAGTCACTCTCGCCCTGCGAGATCGGTTGGCCGTCGCCACCCGACAGCGCCTCGATCAGGCTGCTCTTCCCCGCGCCCGTCCGGCCGAACAGCACGAGGTTGAACGTCCGCAATCGCTCGCGCTGTCGCTCGAAGCGCGCGCTCGCGTCCGCCTGCGATGCCCGCAGCGCCGTCTCGAGACTCGCCAGCACCTCGCTTCCCGACTGGTCGCCGTGACGCGCCGCCGTCTCGCGGGCGAGCACGACGCACTCGCGCGACACCTGCGCGACGTGCTCCTCCAACTTCGAGACGGTCTCCAGGCCCTGCTGGACCGCCGACGATACCGCCGTATCCAACGGCGTCTCAGCGAACGCCTGCGTCATTTCGAGCGCTCCTTGACCATCCAGCGCCTGTGGCGCGTCCCTCGCGGCGCGAATTTACGCA
The DNA here is from genome assembly GCF_000423665.1 of Solirubrobacter soli DSM 22325. GTDB lineage: Bacteria > Actinomycetota > Thermoleophilia > Solirubrobacterales > Solirubrobacteraceae > Solirubrobacter > Solirubrobacter soli. The sequence goes on from NZ_AUIK01000024.1 coordinate 75,293, forward strand.
GCATGTCTCGCATAGACAATCAACTCCGTGACAATCTGGTGGAAGGTCCAATCCACCTCGTCTGAGTCGTTGCACGTTGCCCGTATCTGACTAGTGCGAGGCAAGATCGAGTCGCGAGCGGCGAACTCGAGGATGTGCTCTGGCGGCGGCTTCTCCCCGCGGAGCCCGCCACTGAGGCCCTAAACGTTGTGACGACTTTGCAACTTTCTGCGCCGAAGTTGTAACGCCGGTCGGGCGCTCAGGGCCCAGCGCGGCCGATCACGGCCAAGCCCGACGATACGGTCGACCGGTGAGCGACTGGACAGCCATCAGCATGAGCGTTCCCGAAGGTCTTGATCTCCTAAGCGACGGATTGGCAATCACGGCGCTGATCAGCGTTTGCGTCCTGCTTTTCATCCGCAGCCGCGCCTTTCGCTGGTCGCGACCGACGCCCTCGCTCGACCATGATGGCCGGAATCCCGGGCCCTGCTCGGCAGGGTTGCTGCGTCTGTCCGCCCACCGCCACGCAACAACGGCCAGCTGTGCGCGCATCGCGAGGCTGCGCTCGGTCGATCCACTCGCCGAAGTGCTGGAGCGCAGTCGGCGGCTGATCGCGGCGGAGGAGCGGGTCGCCCGCGAGCTCACCAGCGCTGACGGCTGGATGGTCGAACGTTACGTGCTGGTCGACAACCTCCGGGTCCCATTCGTGCTCCTCGGGCCGACTGGGGTGTTCGTGCTGTGCGCGACCGACGGCGCGTGGACGTTGTACGACTTGGAGGTCCTGTCGCGCCTCGGCGATGAATTGCGCGATCGACTCCCCGGATACCAGGGGAGGGTCGAGGCGGTGGTGTGTCTCGCCTTCGACCAAGCTGAGCCACGCTCCTGGTACGGCGGTGCCGACCACGGCGGACGGGGCGGCTGGGTGCTCGGCGTCGATGAACTGCTGCCGTGGCTGGACGGCTGGGAACCTGGGCGCGGACTCGCAGCCGACGACGTCTCCCGGATCGTGGCGAAGGCGGGACCGCATTGGCGGCGGCGGTCGACGGCGCGCCTGCCGGTCAGCGGGAACGCGGGCTGATGGGCCGCCGCCCCACTGGCATGTCATGGTGCGGACCGCGAGCTCCCGACTCGCGAAATTGGGGGGCGAACTTCTGTCGGCGCGGCCTAGAGGCGGTACATGCCGAACGGAGAACCTCTTCCACGCTCGAGGGCGGCCCGGGGCGCCGGCGCGCGGGCCGTCGAGGACGGTCACGAGTCTTGCCCACCGGGGGGTCCGGGTGACAGGATCACGGCCGGGAGCGATGGTCGGGCGCAGGGCACGACGGCGGCAGGACAATTCGGCGCGGAGGGCGTTCGCGACCTCCGCCTACTAGTGCAGATGGCCGTGCTCGCCAGCCCCACCGAGCTCGAGCGCCTCGCCGAAGAGCGCGACGCGCTCGTCACGTGGCTGGCGCGACAGTTCCCGGACGTGCTCAGCGTCGAGGACGCCGAGGATCTCGTGGCCGACGCCCTGCCCGTCCTGGCGGCCGATCCGCGCCTGCCCGACGGCGGACGGCGGCGGCGCAACTACCTGCGCCGCGCGCTGCACCACGACGCGCTGGACGAGCTCAGACGCCGCTACGGCCGCAACCTGCAAGACGGCGCGCGGGAGTTCGTGCCGATCGACAACGCCGGCGAACTCGCCGCCGCGGGGCCGGCGCCCGACAGCGAGCTCGAGGCGGCGCAAGCGCTGGCTCAGCGACACGCCACCATCGAGCGGACGCTCAATCGCCTGCGGCCCGACGACGCCGAGGTCCTGCGGCTGAAGTACCTCGAGCAGCGCGCGCCAGACGAGATCGCCGCCGAACTCGGCCTCAGCCGCTCGCAGTACGAGCGCCGGCTCACGCGCGCCAGCGAGCGCGGGCTCGACGCGCTGACCAGCGCCGAGTCCGGCCCCGCATGCGGTCCCGTGCGGCAGCTGCTGCGCGCCGGGACGCGATACGCGCGACACGACGCGGCGCGGATCGACGTGCACCTGCTCGACTGCCTGCATTGCCGCGCATACGCGCTTCGCGCGCGCGGCCTGCTCGAGGTGATCGGCGTGCCGCTGATCAGCGCGTGGGAACGGCTCGCCGCTCGCGTAGGGGCCCTCGTCGGCCGCGGCGGCGGAGCGGCCGCGCGCGACGCGCAGGACGCCGCGCTCGCCAGCGGCACCGCTGTGAGCGCGGGCACCGCGCTCAGCGTCGGGCTCGGTACCAAGGTCGCCGTCGGCTGCGCCGGCGTCACCATCGCCGCCATGTGCGCCGGCCCGCTCGCGCACGAGTTCGCGCCAAAAACGACCAGCCCCCACGCGCTGGACGCCACGGAGCGCACGCACGCGCCGCGCCACGCCAGCGCCTCGAAGGCGACCCCCACGCCGGCGCCCACGACCACGACCACGACCGCTGCCGCCACGCCCACCGCGACCGTGACCGCCAGCGCCAGCCCGAAGCCGAAGCGCCACTCGCGGGCGCGGCTCAGCGCCGCTGAACGCCGACGCCGGCAGCGGGCGGCAGTCGCGCGCGAGTTCGGACCCGAAGCCGCCACGCCACAGGTCGACGCGACCGCCAAGGCGAGCGCCGCCTCCGCGGGCGGGGCAAGCGCAACGTCCAGCGCGCCGCCTCCGCCCCCACCTCCGGCGGCTCCGAAGCGGTCGACGGGTCCGCGCAGCTCGTCCTTCAGCGGGGAGTTTCGACCGTGACGCCCGCGAGCCGGCGCATCGTGAGTGTCGCGGCGTGCATCGCCGCCGGACTGCTCGCAGCGCCGCAGGCACGCGCCGGCAGCGCGACCGTCTACCAGTGCCGCGGACCGGCCGGCCAGCTCGCCGCGACCGACATGCTGCGGCTGCCGGACCCGGCCAGGTTGAGCGTGAGTGTCCTCTGCCACGAACCATCCTCGGGGTGGGGCATCCAGCTCGCTCGTGGCTCATCGGGCAACTGGGACCCGACGACGACCGGCGAGCTGGTGATCGCCGGTCCTCCCGGAACGTCGATCTCGGGCGGCTGGCTCGAACGCCAGATCTTCGGCTACCTCTACAGCACCGCGGTGCAGCCGAGCACGTGGGGCTTCGGCTATCGGCTGACCACCTCAGAGAACACGCCGATCGAGCGCTGCGGGACGGCGTGGAGCTACGAGTGGGGGCCGCAACCCTGTGTGGCGACCGCCGGCGGCAGCTGGCAGTTCCCGGACATCGTCGTCAATCTGCCGCCCGTGCCCACCCCGCTCCTGCGGATCGGCTTCGGTTGCTACAAGGCCGGCAACAACTGCCAGCGGCCGCTGAGCGGCGAAATGTTGGGCATCCGCCGGATGGTGCTGCGCGTCGACGACATGGTCTCGCCGGTCATCGGCGGTGTCGTCGGCCCGCTGGCCAGCGATCAACCGGTCCGCACGCGCACCGTCTCGATCAACGCCTCCGACACGGGCCTCGGCCTCTACCGCCTGATCGTCACCGTCGACGGGCGCATCGTTGAGACCGAGCCGTTCTCGCCCGCCGTGACGGACTGCCGCGATGCCGAGCCGACAAGCGCCGACCCATACCAGTTCAGCTCCGTTTCGGCGTGTCCGACCGCGTCGACGTCGCGCAGCTTCGTCCTCTCCTCACTGCCCACCTCCGGCCAGCATCAGGTTCGAGTCGAGGTTGAGGATGCGTCGGGAAACCGCACCGCGGCCATCGATCGCGTCGCCACGTTCGAACTGCCGGCCGACGGCCTGCGTTGCCCCACGGACGGCTGCGTCCGCGCTCCGCCGTCCCCCAACGGCATCAACGCGACGGCGACCGCCCGCTTGGCGATCTCGGGCCGGCGCACCATCTCGACCGCCTACGGGCGCCGACACACACTGGGCGGACGGCTCGTCAACGCCTCCGGTCTACCGATCGCCGACGCTCAACTCGACGTCAGCGAGCTTCCGGTCGACTCGCCGACGTGGCGCCCTGTCGGCCAGATCCGCACCGACGCTTCGGGGCGCTTCCGCTATGCGGTCCCGCCTGGCACCTCGCGCGTCATTGCGATGGAGTACCGCACGCCGCTTGGGGCGGCGTCGGTCGGCGCTCGCGCCCAGGTGTCCGTCCGCGTGCGAGCCGGTGTGACCATGTCCCTGCGACCGGCGAGGGTGCGGCCAGGCGGGAGCGTCCGCGTCCGCGGGCGCCTGCTCGGCACCGACGCCGCCGCGCGAGCACTCGTCGAACTCCAGGCCCTCGACGGACGTGAGTGGCGCACCTTCAAGACCCTCCCGGTGCGACGAGGGCGCTTCGCTTACCGCTACCGCTTCCGGCACACCGCCGGCGGAGCGCAGTTTCTGTGGCGTATCTACGTCCGCGCCCAAGCCGGTCTGCCGTACGCCGCCGGCGCGTCGCGATCCGCGTGGGTGACGGTCGAGCGATGAGCCGCGGCCGTCGAGCGTTTGCGCACGCGATCGTCGGGTTCATCGTTTTGAGTTGCTCCGGTTCGGCCCGAGCCGCGGAACTGACCGTCACCGCACAGGCGGTCGCGGCCCACGGCGAGTTCCTCACCCAAGCGCCGCCGCCACCCACTCAGGGTGTGCTCTGCCTCGTCGACTCGGGCGTCGATGTCAACCCCGACACCGAAACCATGCTCGTCGGCCGCGAATCAATCCACGGAGGAACCACCGACGACGTCACGGACTACCACCACGGGACCTACGTCGCGATGGTGGCCGGCGCCGCCGCAAACGGGTGGGGCATGATCGGCGCCTGGCCCGGTCTGCGCGTACTCTCGGTTCGCGTCCTCCCGGAGGGGAGCGAGCACCTGAGCGCCGAGGACTACCGAGCTGGCATCGTCCGATGCGTCCAGGCGAAGAACATGCAGGGAGTCGATGTTCGAGCGGTCGAGCTCGCACTCGGAGGTCCCGCGACCGACCGACCGGAGTCTGAAATTACCCAGATCACCGACGCTGTCGCATACGCGCGTCAGAACGGTCTCGTCGTGCTGTCCGCGGCCGGTAACGACGCGGGTGCGGTCAACGTTCCGGCGTCCATCCCCGGCGTCATCGCTGTAGGTGCGACCGACCGGGCTGGTGCGCTCTGCGCGTTCTCGTCTCGCGGTGCGGAGGTTGACATCACCGCGCCCGGTTGCGACATGGAGGTCGCCATGGTGCCGAACGGGGAGTCTGGCGTGGGTCAGAGCTCGAGCCTTGCGTCCGCATACGCGGCCGGCGTTGTCGTGGGGCTTCGCTCCTATCGGCCGGATCTCTCAGTGCAACAGACCGAGGACCTGCTGCGTGGCGCTCTCGACGTCGGCGCCGTGTTCCGCGCTGCCGGGCTCGCCGCCATGCCCGATAGCTACGTTCCGGCACCCCCACCAGCGGCGACAGGTCAGGCGCCGGCCCCCTGCAACCCCCAAATCCGGGTGTGCACCGCGCCGCGGGTCCGCAACGTGCGAAAGACGCGTCAAGCAGTCATCATCCGGTTGTACCCGCTTCCAAAGTCGGTGCGCGTGGCTGTGAGGGTCAACGGCAAGCCTCGACGTCATACAACCCGGTCCCGCGTGATTACGATCAACTCGCGCAAGGCCAAGCGCGTGACCATCCGCTTCGTCGCCAAAGGACTCGCGCCGTCCGACCCGACCGTCGTTCGCCTGAAGAGACGAGCCGGATAAATGCAACCTCGTGCGCTCCGGCTCGGCCTGGCGTGCGTGGCTTGCGCCCTCCTCTCCGCCGATCTCGCCCATGCGGGAACCTACGAGGTGCTCAGCTGCGGAGCGAGCAGCGGCATCAATCGCTCATGGGTTCCCTTCAACGGTGATCCCACCAGTCTCCGTGCTGAGGACAGTTGCGCCTCGATCCTCGGCGGCGCCGAGGACGGACTGTTCGGAACGGATCGCATCCCTGGCCCGCCGAATACGCCCGGAGGCCAGGAAGCCGGGTGGCGGATCGTGGCCCCTACCGGCACGCGAATCACCCAGCTGACGCTTCAGTACTACCTGGGACAGACGAATGCGAACGAGTGGCTCCCGTTCATTCGAACGGCCGAAGGGAACGTCCTGCAAAGCTGCGTTCCACCAGGCGGCCAAACGACCTGCGAGCGCGGGGCAACGCCCTATTCTCCGTTCGGGCCAGCCGACTCTTTCGCCGTCGATACCGCAGGCCTGGAGCTGGGCGTACGCTGCGCCGCCGCGACCGGGCAGTGCGGTACCGGAGCGACGCTCCATCACGTGTGGGCCGCGCTCTACGGCGCTCGCGTCCAGGTGACCGACGCCTCGTCGCCAATAATTCAGGCGACGAACGGCGAACTATGGCGCGACCGATATCACCGCGGTGCGGAGAGCCTCGCCATCACTGCCACCGACAACACGGGCATTCGTGCCACACGTCTTCTGGTGGACAATCAAGCCCGCACAACGGAGAGTCGACTGTGTGACTACACGCTGACGGTGCCCTGCAGCAACGGAGCAGGAGCGACGCTGACGTTCGACACTCGCACGCTCGCTGACGGCCAGCACACGCTCGTCGCTGCAGCCGACGACCCCGCGGGCAACACCACTTCGACGACGCGATCGATCGTCGTCGACAACACAGCCCCCAGCGCTCCGGTCGGGCTGCAGTTGGATGGCGCCGCACGCCGTTCGGCGAATCGCTTCGACGTTCACTGGCAGAACCCGGGAGACCAGATCGCGCCGATCGTGGCAGCGCGCTGGTCGTTGTGTCCCGCGGCTAAGACGATGCCGTGCAGCGAGGGCGCGAAGGTCCAGCCGTCGATTGATAGCCTTGACGCTCTCGAGGTTCCTTCGTCGGGTGATTGGGACTTGCGGGTCTGGCTGGAGGACGCGGCCGGCAACGCGAGCAGTGACCGTGCGGCCGGCCCGCTTCGGCTGTCCCTCGCCGGGGCATCAGGTCGCAATCCGGGCGTGCGGATCCGCGGGGTGAGCCGGCGCGGAAGGCTGGTTAGGGTCCGGGGTGTTGCGGAGCCGGCGTCGGGTCGGGTGCGGGTGAGTGTCGAGCGGCGCGTCGGGTCGCGGCTGCTGCGCGTGCGCGGGATCGCCGGGATCCGCGAGGGTCGCTGGAATCGCGGTCTGCGGTTGACATCCCGGATGGCGCGGCTACGGCGGCTCAGCGTCGTGGTGCGCTTTGAGGCGCAGGACGGATATCGCGCGGTCACCGCCCGTCGCCGCGTCCCGCGCTAGAACGGCGCGGAAAAGCGCGGGGGCGCCTCGCCATTGCCGCCTACTGAGTAGCGCCCCCTCAGACGGGGCGCGCAGCAGGCGAGCTACGTCGCGAGGTCCCCATGTCCCTGACTCAATCGCGCCCGGAGTGCGGTGACTCAACACGCCCGACGCAACACGCGTCGGGACCAATCACGGGAGGCGCTCCACCGGACTGCGACTGGTGTGAGCGGCATCCGGATCGGCCGTGTCCGGCGTGTGCCGCGCGGCGGCGACGGGCGGTCCGGCTGGTCACGGGCGGCGGGCTGTCGGTGGCGGAGGCGGCGCGCGAGATGGGCGTGTCTGCGGCACGTGTGGAGCGGATGCTGGAGGCCGACGCCGACCGCCGGCGGGTGTCCGAGTTCGCCGGCTCTGATGTCAGTACAGAGGTGCTGCGTCAGTTGCTCGTCGATCGTCGGCGGCATGAGCCAGGCCTGACGGTCGCCGCGTTGGCGCGGCGGATGGGCACCTCGCAGGTACAGGTGGAGCGCTGGCTGGGGCTGCGGGCGACCGCGCCGAAGACCGATCGGCGGGGGCGCACGTATCCGGCGCGGCTGCTGGAGCGCGTGGGCGTTGAGACCGCCGGGCGGTTCGCACGCGCGCTCGGGTACGCGCCGTGCGAGGTCGACAGATGCTGAGCCCTTCGGTCCGGGCTTCGGGCAGGCACCGGCCGGCCCTCTCTCAATGGTCTGTTTGCGGCGCACGGGTTGCCGCATATCGGACCGGCTTCAGGGGTGATCACGTGTTCATGAGCGCTCGACGGATGCAATCGATCGGTTGGCACGCCGCTGGGCTGCTCGCGCTGGTGGCGGTGGTGACGGCGTCGGGGAGCGGTGGCGTGATCGCGATCGTGCGTCGCGCAGCCGCGATTCCCGACAAGGCCGAAGGGCTCGAGGGGTTCGTGGCCGCGGCGGACGCGCTGATCGGTCCGGCGTTGGTGGCGATGGCCGCCGTGGCGCCGCTGGGCTGCTTGGTCGGCGCCGGGGCGTTGATGTTCGGCAGCCGCCGCGGAATGGTGATCATCGGCGCCTCGTTGGGCACGCTGATCTTCCTCGGGTCGGTCAAGGGCATCGTCGCCTGAGGCGACCCGATGACCGAGCGTCGCATGCGGACTCGCCCACGCGCCGTCGTGGGCTGGGCCCTGGTCGCGATCGGCGTGGCGTCGGTCGGCTCTCTCAGTAGCGCGGATGAGGCGCGGGCGCTGCCGCCGGTGCCGGTCGGTCCGCTGGGGCCGGCGATCGGCGTCGGGGTCGACGCGATCACCGGCGGGCTCGGCGGCGCGGCCGTGGACGGGTTCAGCGCGCTGCTGGGGAAGCTCTTCTCCTGGCCGGCCGAGGTGATCAACCGGCACCTGCTGGCCTGGCTGGTCGCGGTCCCGGACTACGCGATCTCCCCACGGTCGACGTCGAGTGGCCGCGCGGGCAGCAACCTGGCCGAACTGGCGTCGACGACGTCAGCGATGGCGTTCGCGCTGTTGGCCGCGGTCGGCACGGTGGCGGGGCTGCGCTACTGGGCGGCGGGCCTGAGCGGGTCGGGCGGCTTTGATGCGCTCGAGGGCCTGGCGCGGACCGTCGGGGCCGCGTTGTTCGTGGTCGCGTGGCCGTGGCTGTTCCGGCACGCGGCGGATCTGAGCAACGCGGCGGCGCGCGGGCTGCTCGGCAGTGGCAGCGTGCTGGAGGACACGAGTCGGCTGCTGGGCCAGGCGTTCGTGTCGGCGGTGAGCCTGAACTTCTTCGCGATCGTCATCGCCTGCGCTGCCGGGCTGCTGTTTCTGGCGCTGCTGATGTGCAAGATCGTGGCCAGCGCGAGCACGGCGCTGGTGTTCACGGCGATGCCGCTGGCCGCCGCGCTGTGGGTGATCCCGGAGCTGGAGTGGGTCGCGCGCGCGGCGATGCGGGCCTTCGCGGTCGTGCTGGTGATCCCGGTGGCGTGGGCGCTGTGCTTTGCGACCTTCGCCGCCGTCGGCATGGACGCGCTCGAGCTCAAGGGCGCCGGGTCGCTGGCGGACTCGCTGATCATGCCGCTGGTCGCCTTGGCGCTGCTGTGGGTGATGCTCGCGTTGCCGCGATCGCTGGCGCGGATGGCGATGCTCGGCGGGTTCGCTCGTGGCGGGTTCGGCGCGCGCACGGCGAGCTACGTCGCGGCGCGCCGGACGGACGCGGCGATCAGCCAAGGCGTCCCCAGCAGTTTCGGGGGCAAGCGCGGCTCGGGCGCGTCCGACGTGCCGGACCCCGCGTCCCCGGGGGCGGGCGCGCGCGGCCAGCGTCCCACCGGCGCCGCCGTGGCCGGTAGCGCAGCGGCGACCGCCGTGGGCGGCCCTGTGGGGGCGGCAGCGGCGGCCGGAGCGAGGGGCGCCGGCGCGGGGACGGCGGCCGGCGGGAGGGGTGCGAGCGCGGCAGCCGCGGCTTCATCGACGTCCCCGGCGAGCACGGGGTCGGCCACGCCGGTCCCGAGCGCGCGGTCGCCGCGAGCCGACTCGTCGGCACCCGCTCCGGTGAACCGGGGGCTGCGGGCTCCGTCGTGGCAGGAGATCCGCGAGCGCGTTCCGGCCGAGGCCGAAGCGGCGGCCGCGCGCCGTGACTCCACGACGCGGGCCGACGTGGCGGCGGCCATGCGCGACCTTGACCCCGAGACGCAGTCGGCCCTGCAGCGCCTGGCGGACGCGAAGAAGGGCCGGATCGGCGGCGAGATGGTCCACCAGGCGGCGCGTTCTGACATCGGCGAAGGCGAACGCGACGCGTTCCGGACGCTGGCGGCCGCGACGCCGCAGGTCCGAACGCAGGGCATCGCCGACTTCTTCGCCGACACGCAGGCCTCGAGCGCCGTCACGGCACCCGGAGACGCGACTCGGTCTGGCGACCCGGGACCGCTCGCGGCGAGCGGCCCGATGGGCGCCCCCGCACCTGCGGCCCCTCCGGCGCAGCCGGCACCCCCGTCAGCCGATGACAGCCGTCCCGCCGACGGGTCGGCGGCCTTATGAACGTCGCGTTCAAGCACCTCGAGGCGAAGCTGCGCTTCGGCGAGCTGACCATCGGGCAGTGGACGGCGGTCGTCGCGGGACTGCTGTTCGGTCTCGCGTTCGCGCAGTACCTGAGCCCGCTCGGAGGCGTGTGGAGCATGGTGCTCGGGATCTACCTCGGGGCGGTGCCGGCCAGCGCGGCGTTCTTTGCCAGCCTGAGCGAGTTCGACCTCGGCGGCCTGCTGGTCGCCGCGCTCCGCGGCCGGCGCCAGCCGGCGCGCTACCTGCCCGGCGGTGGCCGTGCGGCGCGCGGTTATCTGCTGGTGTCCGACGGCGACCCGGCGGCCGATTCCCTCGCGCGCACCGACGAGCTCGATCTGGAGGCGCTATGGGACTGACCGCGACCCTTCACGCACGGAACACACGCCGCGCTCCGACCGACGAACTGCCGGAGGCCGGCGATCTGCTGCCCGTGGAGGCGATCGACCGCACCGGGCTCGTGGTCACCGGCGACGGCGCGTTCGTGCGGGTGCTGCGCATCACGCCGGCCAACCCGCTGATCCTCTCCGGCAGCGACCGCGAAGCGATCGCGGGCGGCTTCGGGCGCATGCTCGGGCGCCTGCGGCCGGGCCAGTCGCTGCAGTTCTATCTGGACGCGCGGCCGATCCAGCTCGACGCCGTGCTGGCCGAGGTCCGCGCCGATGTGGAGGCCGCGGCCGGGCCGGCGCCAACGCGCGCGCGGCCCGCGCGCGACGCGATGGCACTGTCGCGCTGGCGGCTGTACGCGGCGCTGGAGCAGTCGCTTCGTCTGCATGGCGAGGCGCAGGCCGCGGTGGCACTCGGCGCCTACGCGGTGATCCCGTTGCGGCCGCGCGGACGCGGCGCGCGCGCCGTGTTGCGACCGGGCGCTCCGGCGCCGTTGCAACGCAGCGTCGGCGAGCATCGGCGCGCGGCGCGCGAGAGCCAGGGGCACGTCGACGCGTTGCGGGCAGAGCTTGAGGCGCTCGGGTTGCCGGTGCGCCAGCTCAACGGCGGTGAGGTATTCCGGCTGCTGTGGGAGCGCGTGAACCCGACGCTGGCCGACGTCGGCCGTCGCCCGGCGGTGGAGGGGGTCGAGGTGTTCGGCGAACTCGATGCCGCCAGCGATCGCGAGCAGGCCCGGCAGGCGGCGCTCGAGCTGCGGGCGCGGCTGGCGCAGTCGAGCGTCGATCTCAAGCGCGGGCGGCACCTGCTCGAGCTCGGCCGCGACCTCGAGCAGGTCATCTACGTGCACACCACCGCGCAGCAGACCGCGATGGGCTGGCTGCTGGGGGCGATGCTCACGCGCCAGCCGTACACGCTCAGCGTCCACGTGCGCGCACTGGATCGCCGCCGCGAGCGCCAGCGGATCCGGCTCGGCTACCGGCGGCTGTTCGCGATCAACCGCGGCGCCGAGCAACGCGGCCGCGTCCCCGACTTCGACCGCTACGCCCAGGAGCACGAGTACCAGCAGCTGCTGGGCGAAATGGCCGGCCAGGAGCGCGCCGGCCTGTTCGAGGTCTCGATCTACCAGGCACTCAGGGCGCCCGGCCCAACCCCCGACCTCGCAGCGCTCGGCGAGGCGGTCGACTACTGCGCCGAGACGATCGAGTCCGCGGCCGACTGCAAGGTCGGCCGCGGCGAGTTCCGCCAGCGCGAGCTGTGGGCGAGCACGCTGCCGCTCGGACACGACAACGCGCGCCGCACCCGCAAGTACGCCACCCGCAACGCCGCCGACACGGTCCCGCTGGTCGGCACCGGCTGCGGCTCCCCCGGCGGGATTCCGTTCGCCTTCACCGACCCGGGCCGCACGCTGGAGCGCCTGGACCCCTACGACCCCGAGCACGCCAACCACACGCTGCTGATCTGCGGCCGGTCGGGCTCGGGCAAGACGATGACCGCCAACCTGCTGCTCGCGCGGCTGATCGCCTGCGGCGCGCGCGCATTCGTAATCGACCGCGCCGGCCACTACGAGCTGCTCACCCGGCTCGTCGCGGGCGCCCAGCAGATCGAGCTCGGCGCCGCCCGCTCACGGTTCGCGCTGAACCCCTGGGACGTGCCCGACCCCGCCCGGGTCTCGAGCGAGAAGGTCGCCTTCCTGCTCTCGCTGCACACGCTGATGATGGGCGACGAAGGCCTGGGCAAGGCCGAGCAGGCCGTGCTCGGCGAGGCGATCCGCGCCGTCTACGCGCGCGCTGCGACACTCGAGGACGAGCCGCCCCGTGAGTCGCTGCTGCGCGCCGAGCTTGCGGCGATGGCCGACTTCCACCAGCGCGACGGCGCGCACGAGCTCGCCGCGCTGTGCCGCAGCCTGGCCACGCGCCTCTCGGAGTGGTGCGAGGACGGCAGCTACGCCTACCTGCTCGACCGCCCCACCACCGTCCCGGCCGACAGCCCGCTGGTCGTGTTCGACACCCGCCGCTGCCCGCAGGACGTCCTGCGGCCAGTGATGTTCTCGATCATGGAGTACGTCACCAGCACCGTCGAGCGCCACTGGCACACGCACACGACCGCCGGCGCACCCACAGGGGAGACCGCGCGCTTCGCCGGGCGCTCGATCATGCTCATCGACGAGGCCTGGCACCTGGTCCGCCGGCGCGAGACCGGCGACTACGCCAACGACCTGGCCCTGCGCGCCCGCCACCTCGGGCTCGTGCTCGCCGTCATGTTCCAGCAGCTCTCCCAGGCCGACACCGAACACGGCCACGCGCTGCTGCAGAACTCCACCATGCAGCTGCTGCTCGCCCAACACCCCAGCGAGCTGGCCTTCATGCAGACCGCGCTGAAGCTCTCCGACGAGGAACGCGAGCTCGTCGCGCGCCTAAAGACGGTCAAGGGCAGCCACGCCCAGATGCTCTGGATCAACGGCACCCGCGGCCGCGGCCGCGTCAGCGCGCGCGTCGGCCCGCTCGAGTACTGGGCCTTCACCTCCGATCAGGGCCGCGACATCCCACGGAGAGAAGCCGCCCTACGCGAGCACGACGGCGACGCGTGGGCGGCCATCACTGCCCTCGCGCGCAGCACCCCGACGCAATCGGCTCCGTGACCGCTACAGCATCGCAACCGTTCGCGCACGCCCCCACGAGCGCGCACCCCACGGTCGAATCCCGCGTTGCGCGCGTGTCGCCGGCGCCGGCCGCGCCGCTGGGCGCCGCGCCGCTGTTGGCGGTCTGCGGCGTCTGCGGCGGCGCGGGCGCGAGCACCATCAGCGCACTGATCGCCTCCGCGGCCGCGGCCAACGGGCACGTGCTGGTCGCCGACACCGGCGGCCCGAGCGGCGGCCTATCCGCCCGCACCGGCGTCCAGACACCATGGTCGCTGCCCGAGGCCGCAGAGCTGCTGGTGCGTGATCCCGACCTCGCCCGCCGGCTCTGGGCGACCGAGCGGATCGGGCCGTTCGAGCGACGCATCGTCGCCGCCGCGCCCGGCCAACTCTCCCCCGTCAGCCCGGCCCGGCTCGCGCGACTGCTCAAGATCCTGCGGCGTGACCTTCACCACACGCTGGTCGTCATCGACTGCGGCACGCTGCAGCACGAAGCCGGCCTGCACACGCTGCGCGATGCCTCACACGTCGCCTGGGTGCTCCCCGACACCGACCGCGGCGTCGCGCACGCCCGAGCAATCCACACGCTGCTCGCACCCCGGCCCGCGGCTCGTGAGCTGATCCTCGCGCGACGCGATCCCGCCGCCGCGCCCGCCTCGCTGCGCACGCTCGCACGGCTCGCCGCGGCGCGCGGCGCCCCGCTCGTCCACCTTCCCCTCCTGCCCGACGACACCCGACGCGCGCTGACGGCAGCGCAGGTCGGTCTGCAGGCCGTCCTCGGCGTGCTGCGACGATGAGCCACGCCGACCGTCTCAGCCGTCAGGCCGCGAGCGTTGGCGCGGCGATCGCCGCCGCCACTCTGGCCGTTGCCCTCGTCGTGCGCCTCGCGGCCGCCGAACCGACGCGCCGGCTGCTCGACTTCCCGTTCGCCGGGCTGATCGCGGGCCCCGAGACGGCAATGAGCATCCTCGCCGCCAACCTCCGGCTGCTGATCGCCACGCTGGCCGCCGCCGTGATCGTCCAATCGCCGTGGTGCGTCCCGCGTGCCGGCCACCGCACGGCAGTCGGCACGCTGGTCGTCAGCGCGCTCGACGCGCTCGTCGCGCTCAACAGCGCATTCAACGTGTGCTTCGTCGGGGCGGCACTCGGCGCCTACGGGATACGGATGGCCACCGCCATGCTCCCCCACGGACCGCTCGAGCTCGCCGCCTTCGCGCTCACGCTCGCCCTCTACCTGCGGGCCCGCGAAGGCCCACTGGCACCCCGCCACCTGGCCGCGGTCGCCCCGGGCTGCATCGCCCTGCTGGTCCTCGCCGCCGTCCTCGAGACCTGGGTCGTGCCATGAGCCCCGGCCGCATGGTCGCGCTGTTGCTGCTCGTCGGCGCCGCGCTGGCCACGAGCGCGCTGTTCGCCGCGCGGCTGCCGCACACCCTGACCGTCGCGCCCGATCCACCCGCCAGCGCGTCGCGCGAACCGGCCAATCGCGAGCCCCACCGCCACCGCATGGCTCGGCCAACGTCCACGCCGCGGACCCCGGCACCTCGACCCCACGTCGGCCGGTCAGAGCTGGGCCCACGGGTGCTCGGCCTCAGCCTGCCGATCCTGATCGCGCTCGAGGTCGCGGGCGGCGCGCTCGGACTGGCCACCACGGCCCTCGCGCTCGGCGTCCGGCGGGCCCGCGCGCGCCGCCACCGCGACTACGCGCGCTACGTCCTGCATCTCTCACCCCACGACGAAGCCAAACCCCAGGACGTCGAGGATCTCATGGAGGCGATCGCACACCTCGTGCGCGCCCTGCCGGCCGACCGCGCACGCCACGGCCAACCCTACGTCGCCCTCGAGCTCGACCACGGCCCCGGCCCTTCCGGCGAGCCCGAATGGGCACTCGCCGTCCGCTGCCCCCCGCGGCTCGCCGTCGCCCTCGACGGCGCACTCAGCGCCGCCTACCCCGACGCCCGCCTCGGCCGCATCGCCGGCGAACCCCCGCAACCCGCCCCCACTCCCGTCGCGATCCCCGGGCACGTGATGCGCTTCCGCAAACAGCGCGGCTTCATCTACCCGCTGCTGCCGGCCGCCGACGAGCTCGCCTCACCGCCCCTGGAAGCGATCGCGCACGCCCAGGCCTCGCTCGGCGTGCCGTCCACGATCCGCTTCGCGCTCACCCCCACGCCCGCCAGCTTGGAGGCGATCGCGCACCGGCTCTTCCGCCGCCACGAGAACCGGCTCGCGCGCCAAGGCCGGTGGGGACTGCCCGAGGCCGGCCTGACCTCGACGCTGCAGCGCGCCGAGCTGACCAACGCCGGCCGCGCGCAGAACCGCAGCCTGTTCTGGCTCGAGCTCGTCATCGCCGCCGCCGACCGCGAGACCTGTCGCCAGCTTGCGGCCGCCGTCCAGGCCCGCCGCGGCGAGAACCGCCTGCATCGCCGCTGGATGCCGATCCGCCAGAACCTCTACCGCCGCCGCTTCCCCACCGTCATGCCACCGCTGATCCCCTCGCCGCGCGCCGTGATCTCGGCCGCCGAGGCGGCGCACCTGCTCGCCCTACCGACCGCCCGCATGAAGGGCGTGCCCGTCCGCCGGATCGCCATCCCCCGCATCCCGATGCCGCCCGAGATCCACCGCGCCAACGCCGAGCACGCCATCCCCGCGCCCGACACGCCCCGCGGGATCGCCCCATGAGCACGCTCACCGCCGGCAGCGTCCGCCACCGCCCGCTCCCCTACCCCGTGCTTCCCGTGCTGCGCGCGGCCAACGGCGCCGGGCTGATCCACCCCGACGACCGCCGCTACGGCACCCTGCTCGTCGGCGGCCAGGGCAGCGGCAAGACCGCCGCCATGCTGCGCACCTACCTCAACGACATCCGCGACCACGACGCCGCCGTCGTCGTCCTGGACCCCAAGAGCGAGCTCAGCCACCTCTGCCTGCAGCTCACCCCGCCCGACACGCCCAAACGCGTCTGGTTTCTCGACCTCGGCCACCCCGCCTTCGGCATGAGCCCGCTGCGCCTCAGAGACGCCGAACCGCTGCCGCTGCAGGCCACCGCGATCGCCGACAACATCGTCGCCGCGCTGCTGGACATCAACGAGAACCAGATCTTCCAATCCTCCCGCCGCTACCTTTACCACGCCGTCATCGGTGCCCTCGCCCTGGCCGCCAAACAGCATCGCCGCGCCCGCTTCGAGGACGTCTACCAACTCCTGCTCCCCGCCAAGGCGGACGCTCGCACCGCCGTCTATGAGGCGTGCGCGGACACGCCGGACCTCGACCAGACCGCCGAGTTCTTTCGCTCCGAACTCCCCCAGGACCTGCAGATCGCCGGCAGCGCCACCGCCCAGCGCCTCGACGCGCCCCGCAACAAGGTCTCCGGCCTCACCGGTGTCCCGCCGCTGCGGCGCTTCTTCAACCACACCTCAGACGTCGCGCTCTCAGACATCGTCGACGCCCGCGACATTCTCATCGTCGACGCCAACATGGCCGCCATCGGCGCCGAGAACAGCAAGGCCTGCATGCACTTCGTCCTGCGCATGCTCCACACCCAACTCCAACGCCAGGTCCGCCGCCCCGAAACCGACCGCCCGCGCGTCGCGCTGCTCGCCGACGAAGCGCACTACATCGCCTCCGCCGAGAACGTCGTTGACCAGATCGCCACCCACCGCGCCGCCGGCCTCGATGTCACCTTTGGCCTCCAGTACCTCGCCCAGCTCGGCGCCGGCTCAGAGCACGAACAGAAGATCCGCAAAGGCATCGTCAACCTCCTCCAGAGCCGCCTGCTCTTCCGGCTCGGCGACCACGAAGACGCCGAAGACGCCGTCCGCATCGCCATGGCGGTCTACACGACGATGATCCGCGACGACCCCGACTCCCGCGCCCGCCTACGCGTCACCCCCGAACAGATCCTCAACCTGCCCGTCCACCACTGCCTCGCCTCCTGGATCGCCGGCGGCACCCGCGCCGCCAGCTTCATCGGCCAAACCTTCCCCTTCCCCCCCGACATCACCGACACCTGGGCCCAGACCCACCGGCACCGACTCCACGACGCCGTCGGCCCCTACCCCGAGGCGCTCGCCTCAACGCTCACCCTGCAGAGCCCTTCCAGGCCTCAGCCGTCACCGCCGGCGCTCTCCGACCAATCGCCGCCTTCGGAGTCGCCGCCGGCGGCCGACAACGCGAAACGCCGAACCGCGGCCGCAACCGCACACCTCCCGGACGCGACGACCGAACGCGCCACGCCCGCCGCGGCGAGATCGTTCACGACCTCGGAGCAGCGAGAGGGCGGGCAGGCTCCGTGCCCGTCGCCTCTCGACAACGTCGCACGGCCAGAGGCGTCCCGACCCGCGCCTCGCGTGGAGCGGATTGAGTCCGAACCCGCGCCGCAGTTCGCGAGCCCCGTGCTTCGAGTCGTCGGTCGGCCCGCACGCGCGCTCGACACCGAGCGTCCGTCGCGACCAGCACCGGAGAGCCTGCGCGAGCTCGCGTTCATCGACCGCATCAACGAGATCAAACCGCTCGAGCACAAGCCGCCCGCCGAGCGCCGCCCGCGCCTCTACGACACCGACTACGCGATCCTCGCGCTGCTCGACCGCGCCGGCCTCCTCCTACCCTCGCTTATCGGCCGCGCCGTCCTGCCCGGCAAGGACGCCAAGACCGTCCGCCACCGCCTCAGCAAGCTCTACGGGCACGGCCTCGTGGCGCGCGCCGGCATCGGACTCAGCGAACGCACCAGTGCCGACGGCCGCCTCCCAGCGGTCTACAGCCTCACCCGCTTCGGCCTCGAACTCGCCCAACAACGCACGCCGCCCGCCGTGCACCCACAACGCGAGTGGAAGCCGATCGAGCAGCGCCGCGCCGGCACGCTCCCGCACAACCTGCACGCCATCTCCTGGGCGATCGAACTGCACCGCGTCGCCGGCGAACTCGCCACTGACTACTGGCGCACCCCGCGTTACGCCACCGGCCGCTACCCCGTCCCGCAGACCGGCAATGGCCACAAACGCCACCCGATCACCGCCGCCGAACTCGACGTCGCCGAAGGTCACGCCTACCTCGACCTGCCGCCGTTTCGCGAGATCAAGCCCGACCTCTCCCTCGAGCTGCGGATCCCCAGCCTGCGGCTCACCTTCGACCTGCTCGTCGAGCTCGACCTCACGGCCCGCCCTTCCTACAACCAGGACAAGCTGCGCGCCTACGACGCCTTCCTCACCGGCTGGACGCTCGCCCACCCGCGCTACCGCGCACTCGGCACGCGGCCGGTTACCGTCTTCGTGTTCCGCGACCGCCGCAGCGCCCTCGCCTGCGCCCGGGAAGCCGACCGGCTGCTGACCGGCCGCGTCGGACAGATGGGCACGGCGGCACGCGACTGGTACTACGCCGGCCGCCAACACCTCTTCTTCGCCGCCGAACCCGACATCCACCGCGACTCGCTCAGAGCCTTCGCTCTTCCGCCGCTGCCATCACCCAGCGAAAATGCGCCGCGGAGCGACGCCGACCGACTCGCGATCCGAACCGTCGAACTCCTGCCGCCGACCGTCGTGCGCGCATCGGGCTAGCAATCCAACCCCGCTCACCCCGCGAGCTGCTGCGGTGGGAATAGGTTCGACTCGCGGGACGGCCCTGCAAATCCGGAACTTCTGTCATGCCCGCCGCCCGAAAATTCCCCGTTCGAGGCCCCGACCGCGACAGCGCATCCCCTAACGCCTTCGCGCGGGGTTGCCGGTATTGAGTGCGGGTCGTTGGCGAACGAGCCCGAGATCATGCGAGTGATCCGATGGTGGCCGATGAGGCGGCGGAAACACGCCGACCGGACCGGTGTCGCTCAAAGTTGACCCGTCGAACGGCCTGCCCGAGCAACCGAACGCAGCCCGATCCCGACATGCAACGCGACACCGCGACGGGTCGCGGGCCAGAGTCGAGAAACGCCACTCTCGGATGTTGTCAAAGCGAGAGCGGGCGACCTACCGGACGGTTAGCTCAACGCGGATCTGCGCCGCGAGTCGGTCGAGCCCGCCTGCCTCGAGTTCCAAGGGCGCAGCGAGCGCCCGGTCTTCTCATCCGAACCACAGGGTCGCATGGCGCGTGCCGTCATCCGTCGCGCGTAGCCCGAAGTCGTGCTCCATCGTTGAGAGCACCTTGTCGTCTGGCCAGCCCCGCCAGCTGCGCGTGAGGTCGCCGAAGAACTGGACAGGCCGCCTTGGTACCAGGACCGATGTTCTCGACAGACGTCGACGCGCCGATCGCGGACCCGCGCGTCAGAAGTCTGCTTCCTCGGCCACTCGAGAAACCGCGGTCGCTGCATAGACTCGCGACTCGCCAAAGAAGCCGAGGAATGCAGGCCGGAATCGCAGCAGGACACGCCTTGCTCGTCGATGATGGGCTGGCCGACGTTCGACGACAGAGCCGCGAGTCCCAGGGGTCGCGGGACGAAAGGATTCAGATGCAAATTTGGATGTTCGCCGTGGCGACCGCGCGGTGTGTCGGGTGCGAGGCCGCGCCCGGCGCGCGGACGGCCCGCATGCGTGCAGCGCGATGACCATCGCGGGTCTGACCCTTCCCTTCGTCAGCGCGCCGGATCCCGACGTCAGCGGCGAGGGAAGTCTGGACCCGCTGGGGCTCGCGCGGATCGCTGATCGGCTCGCGGACGAGATTGCTCCCGAAGTCACCGCGCGCATGTCGCGCATCCGCTTCGTGACCGCGATCGCTGCGTGCTCGGCGCTCGTGGAACGCCCGATCGAGCTTGTCGGCGCGGACGGAACGCCGGCCTACCTCGCGTTCGAGTGGCTGGTCGTCGAGGCGTTTGTGCGACGCCGTCCGGACGGCGCGCTCGATGGTGTCCCTGGGTCGCAGAAGGCACGTCGGCAACTTCGGTCGCCGAATGCGCATCTGGACGCTGGCTCCTATCTCCAGATCCCGAAAGTGTTCGGCTTCCACGGCGTCTACAAGCGCCTGGCGCGGGACATGCAGGTCGTCGACGAGGTGCTCGGCCTGCTCCCGCGCGGAGAGGGCCTGCTTCGCGTATGGGAGCGCGAGACCGGCCTCGGCGGGTTCCTCATGGGACGGCAACGCCTGGCGCGTCGCCTGCTCGACGAGGTGCGGGCGGCCCTCGACGGGGGTCGCGTCCGCGCCAGCCCGCGCGCCCACCTCTGGGGTGACGTGAGCCGCGTGTTCGCGCCGAGCGGCGCCGGCCCACGGGAACGTGCACTCCTGTGGAAGCTCCTCACGGACCCGGTCCATCCGATGCGGCGCGAGCTGGCCGAGCTGGTCCGGCGACACGGCCGTCCCGAGCACACCGAGCGCGAGGAAATTGAGCAGTTCCTCACCCTGGACGTGAGCCCTGAGCTTGCAACCCGGCTGGCCGCCATCGGGGCCTATGAGGCGCTCGTGCGTGAGCTCGACGACGGCCTGCAGATCCTGCGCGTGCTGGCCAGCGCCCTGATGCCGGCGCCGGTGCGCCCCTCACGGGCCGCCGCGCATCCGGGTCTCGCCCGCGCGGCGGGCAGCGTCGCGTCCGCGGTGGCCGCTGCGTCGGCCGCGCTGGCGCCGCTCGGGCTCGAGGTCGACGTGGAGGACGCGCTCGGCTCGTTCCGCGATGTGCGAAGCCCCGAGGCGTTCGTCGAGGCGCTGCTTGATCGCCACGACGGGGTTCAGCGTGACAAGGGCAAGCGCAGCTGGTTCGAGCGCGACGAACGTGGATTCGCGGTCCGTCCCGCGGCGCAGCGGCACGATCCGATCGCGCCGCGCACCGAGTACCTGCATCCCTATCGGATCTACTCGCTGCGCTCGTTCGCCAGCGACCTGCACCCGGCGTCATGACGGAGCCGTTGCGTCTCCTCGATCTGTGGATGCCGCCGGAGGGCGCCGGCCGGCCGCTCGGGTGTCTCGCCACCACGTTTACGTTCGACGTCGACTTCGTCGAGCAACAGTGCCTTGCCCGTTATCTCCGGCTGGATGCGCGCATGGGGGAGCGCGACGTCGATGATCTCGGCGCGCTGATCGAACGCGAGGAGAAGCTCGCCGAGACGCCGGTCGTTGTCCTCGCCGACCGCAGCTGCAACCCCGACGCGCGCAGCCTTCGTTGGGACGTGCTCGGCGTCCGCGCGCCGATCGGCGTCATGCACGCGAAGGCCGCCCTGCTCATCTGGGAGCACACGGTCCGGGTGATCGTCTCGTCCGCCAATCTCGTCGAGCGGTCATACCGCAGCAGCCTCGAGATCGCCGTCGCGTTCGATCTAAGCGCGGCGAGCGAGCTCTCGGTGTCGTTCGCGCATGAGTTGGTGGACGCGCTCGCGGGCGTCGTCGCGCTCGTCCCGCCCTGGCAGCCGGGGGTCGGCCCCGTCGTCCGGGCCGCCGCGATCCTGCAGCGGGCGCGCGAGCGGATCGACGCCTTCTCGCTTCCGGCGCGGCCCACCCGTGGCGCCGAGCGGCTCGCCGTCGTCGCGACCGGCCGCGGACAGGACGACGCGCTCGCGCAGCTGGGCAGCGTCTGGCAGGGCTCGCCACCGAAACACGCCACCGTGATGTCGCCGTTCTTCGATGCGGAGGAGCGGGCCAGCCGAGCGGCCGTCCGGCTCGTCGATGTGCTGGCCAAGCGCAGCGCGTCGGTCGACTTCGTCGTGGCGCTGGAACAGCTCGACGATCGCGCCGTCCTCCGAGTCCCGAAGGCGCTCGTGCAAGGTCTGCCACGCCGGATCGAGCGACGCCTCCTCGGTGTGCGTCAGCCGGTGGCCGATGAGCCGCGCGGCCTGCACGGCAAGCTCGTGCTGCTCGAGAGCGACGCGTGGACCGTGGCGCTGGTCGGCTCCGCGAACTTCACGGCGCCCGGGCTGGGGATCGGCGGCGGCAATGTCGAGATCGGCGTCGCGATCGGGACGCGCAGCGACGGCGTGGCCGCACCGGCGTTACGCGCGCTCGCATTGGCCGGCGATCCGATCGAGGGCGCGGTGGAGTTCGACCCCGAGCCCGATCCGGCGGACCGCGTGATTCCGCTGCCGGCCGGCTTCGTCCAGGCGATCGGCGAGCCGAGCACGCCGCCGACGCTGCACTTGGAACTGCGTGCGACCGAGCTCCCTGCGGCATGGGAGCTGCGGCTCGCCGCTGGCGCGCTGTTGCTCGACGCCGACGCGTGGCGGGCCGGCGGACGGCCGTCGCACGTGCACGTGTACCCCGATGAGCTTCCGTTCAACGTTCACGTCACCTGGGAGCACGAGCCGGACGCGTGGCAGCACGCCGCGCTGCCGGTGAACGTCACCGATCCGGCCGCGCTTCCGCCGCCCGAAGAGCTGCGGGCCTTGCCGCTGGAGGCCGTCCTACGGGCGCTCGCGTCCACGCGACCGATGCACGAGGCGTTGGTGGACGCGCTTGAGGGCATGCAGCTCCCACGCGCGGACAGTTTGGAGCTGCTGGATCCGTTGCGGCGGTTCTCCCCCGCCGGGCAGTTGCTGCACCGTACCCGGGAACTGTCCGCGGCGCTCAGTGGCCTGCAGGAGCGACTGCAACGACCGGCCGCGAGCATTGACGGCTTTCGGTGGCGCGTCGAAGGGCAGTTCGGACCGGTCGCGATCGCCGAACGGTTGTTGGAGCAGCGCACGGACGGACGGACGCTTCCGGGCGAGAGCGCGTTCCTGCTGGCCGAGGTGGCTTTGACGCTCTCAGGGGTCGATGTGGCCGCAGCGATGCGCCTGTGCCCCGAGCACGCCGAGGAGGCCGCGACCGTGCTGCGCGGGGCGATCGAGGCGTTGCATGCGTTGGCTCCGCAGGACGGCGAGGGAGCGCTCGGCGCGTACGTCCGCGACGCGTTCGCGAGGGCCGGCGTATGAGGTGGCGGCTCTCAGGTGCGGTTCACCTCGAGGGCGGCGGGATCCAACCGGCGGACGCCGAGCGCCAGCGCCGGACCGCCGTAGAGATCCTGCGCCGCTTCGACGAGCTGCCCGGGGTGGTGCTCGCCGACGAGGTCGGCATGGGCAAGACGTTCGTCGCGCTCGCGGTCGCCGTCTCGGTGATCGAGGCGACCGGCGGGCACAGCCCCGTCGTCGTGATGGTGCCGCCGTCCGTGCGCGGCAAGTGGCCGAAGGAGTGGCGGAAACTCGCCGCCCGCCTGGACACCGACATGGAGATCCGGGCGGCGGAGGAGTCCGTCACGTCCGCCTCGGAGTTTCTGAAGCTTCTCGACGACCCTCCGGACCGGCGCAAGCACCTCATCTTTCTGACCCACGGCGCGCTGCACAACGCCCTCAACGACCCGCTGTTGAAGCTTGCGATCGTCCGCCAAGCGCTGCTGAGCCCTCGATTGAAAGCGCAGCGCCAGGCGTTTCCGCGCTGGGCGGGCCGGATCATCCCCGGCCTCCGGTACAGCGAGGCGACGTGCCGGGCGTTGATCGAGACGCCGGTGAGCAGATGGCGACGGGTGCTGCGCTTGATCGGCGCCGACCCCGGTGATGATCCGGTCCCCACGTCGGTGCTCGACGCACTTCCACGCGCCGACCTTGGGACCCTGCGCGAGATCATCGAGTCCCAGCTCCCGCTGCGCTCGAGCCAGAGTCTTGAGCACCGCCTCAAGATGATGCGCAGCGCTACGACGACGGAGGTCACCGCTATCTGGAAGCGGTGCCTCGCGGAGCTCGATCTGGACCTGCCTCTGCTCATCCTCGATGAGGCTCACCACGCCAAGAATCCCGCGACACGGCTGGCTGGGCTGTTCGCCAACCAAGAAGCCCGCGAGGAGGTCGAGGCGCTGCGTGGCGGGCTCGGCGGCGTGTTCGATCGGATGCTCTTCCTCACCGCCACCCCCTTTCAGCTCGGTCACGAGGAGCTGATCGAGGTACTCCGGCGCTTCATCGGCGTGCGCTGGAACGACCTGGATCGCGCGGCGTACGAAGCACGGCTTGAAGAGCTGAGGAGGGCGCTGGACGACATGCAGGCTGCGGCGCTGCGGCTCGATCGCGCCTGGGGTCGGCTCACGCCGGAGGACGTGTCCGCCGCGCGGCGCTCACGCTGGTGGGCGGACAGCGGGGAGCACGCCCCGGACAGCGTGCGCGCGGTCGCTGCCACGTGGTCCGAAGTCCGTGAGCGCGCCGGGGCCGCCGCCACGGCGCTGCGCCCCTTGGTGGTCCGGCACGTGCGCCCCGACCGGGATGCTCGCCGCGAGCTGTGGTGTGGGCGGTCGATCGTCAGCGGAAATGTGTCGGACAGCGGCGGGCTCGGCGTCGACGGGGCCGCCGTGCTGCCGTTCCTGCTTGCGGCACGGGCGCAGGCCATCGTCGCGGCGTCGGGCCTCCGCGACCACCGCGCGGTGCGTGCCCTTTTCGCTGACGGGCTGGCGTCGTCGTTTGAGGCGTATCGGCGGACAAGGCTCCCGGCGACCGCCGGCGAGGACCTCGACGACGCGGTCGCCGGGATGCACATCGAGCTGCCCGCGAGCACGCAGTGGTACCTCGACCGGATCGCGCAGGCGCTTCCCGACGAGGATCGCGCCGCGCTCGGCTCGCACCCGAAGGTCGCTGCGACGGTACACCGTGCGTTGGCGCTCTGGCGCGCCCGCGAGAAGGCGCTGATCTTCTGCTTCTACAAGGCCACGGGCCGAGCGCTGCGGCTGCACATCGCGCGCGGAATCGAAGCCGAGATTGTGCGGCTCGGGGCCGAGTCGCTGCGCATCGACGCGCGTCGCGACACGGACGTTCTCGGAGAGCTCGACACGGTCCGCGAGCGTCTCTTCCGTCCGGGGTCGCCGGCGCGGCGCTACGTCGAGCGCGAGCTCCTGACCGTGCTCAAGTCAGCCCTGAGCGGAGACGAACTCACGCGCGCGGCCGATCTCAGCCTGCGCTTCCTGCGCACGCGGTCGTTCCTCGTGCGCTACACCGATCTCTCCGCCGAACCGCGCGCCGCGATGGAGCTGGCGTTCGAGCGTCGGGATGCGTCGGGACGGGGGCTGCGTGAGCTCGTCGGGGCGTTCGGCGCGTTCATCGCGCGCCGCGAGGAAAGCGAGCGGGCCCGCTACCTCGACGCGCTGGAGAGCATCGGCGTGGGTGAGATCTCCGTCCGCGACGACGAAGGTGAGCGAGAAGGGCTGATCGCGAACGTCCGCCTGGCCAACGGTGACGTCGCGCACGAGCAGCGCGAGCGCTTGATGATCGCGTTCAACACGCCGTTCTTCCCGGAGGTGCTGGTCGCGAGCTCGGTCATGGCCGAAGGCGTGGATCTGCATCTCAACTGCCGGCACGTGATCCACCACGACCTCGACTGGAACCCGAGCGTCATCGAGCAGCGCACGGGGCGGCTGGACCGGATCGATAGCAAGGGCGAGGTGACCGGGCTCCCGATCCTCGTCTATGAGCCATACGTCGAAGGCGCGCAGGACGAGAAGCAGTTCCGCGTGATGAAGGATCGCGAGCGCTGGTTCAACGTCGTGATGGGCGATCAACTCGAGCTCGATGAGCTCCACACCGATCGACTGGCTGACCGCGTCCCGCTCCCTCCGGACGCTGCGGCTGAGCTCGTGATGGATCTCGCCGTCGTACCGCTCTCAGGGAAACCGAGCCGCGCTGGTTCCAACTGACTCGGGATGACGGCGTCACCGAGGTGGCGAGGACCCCGTCGGGGAGTTGACAGTTCTTTGATTCGTTTTTCGGAGGGCTCTGAGCTGGCGTAGCCGGCGAAGCTCTGTCCGGGAGGCATCAGAGGATGGGCTGCTCGATGATCGAGAGGATCCGTTGAGCAAGACCCGTAAGTACCGGAAGTTCAGACAATGGGCGAAGATACTCTGCCAGGCCGCCGCTCGAAGCGGGTCTGGCAGAGCAGCGGTGCCGCGTGCCGCGTGAGCACAGCGAGAGCATAGCCGCATCTCATGTTATGGCCGACCGCACACGCCGGGGCACCTCGAGACGCCTTGGCGGGAGTTCGCTCGCTAAGCCGCCACGCGCAGCCGGTTTAGCTCAGGAACAGAGGTCGAATGGAAGGTCGCTGACGTCACGGAGGCGGTCTCCATCACGCATGAGCTCGAACTGCCCGATCTGGTCGCTCAGGGCCTTCTTGCGTTGGGTGGTGGTTGCCGCCGCGAGGCTGTCGGCGAGCGCATCCGCGAGGAAGTCGAGCCCGATGTGGTAGACGCAGTCGACCTCGCCTGTCCCGATGGCGATTGACCGCAGACGTGACGGAAGCGGCTCCGCTGTCACGACGACCATGTGTGGCATCCGCCCCTTCCGGTGCCGCATCAAAGCGATAGCTTCGGTCCGGATGTTTTGCGCGCGATCGCTGCGGAACGTCCACTTGCACGAGACGTTTGCGTGTAGGAGATCGTGCTGTCCAGGCCGCCGGTTCAGAACCGCTGTGCTCATCGCCAGGCCGCTGGATGAACTGTAAAGCTTGCCCGTTCGCGGTGCGGTCGTCGCTGGCGTCGGGCGCCGGAGGACAACGACATCTGCCTGCACCTGGTAGTCGCTCGCAGTCACGGCGCGGAACTGCTGACGCGCAACAGCCGACGTCGTTACGGCAGGATCCTCACCGATCTGACGGAGGATCTCGAGGTGAGCGTACTGCGCGGTATCACGGATATGCACGCCGCTGCGGCAGTGGAAGTCAGTCGCAGGCGAAACGGAGACGAGACTCGCCGTGCCGTTGACGAACGCTTGGTCCACGTACTCGCGCACATGCACGTCGAACCTCTTCCCGACCTCCTGGCCCTTGAGGGATACGCCCTTTGCGGGAACGAAGCCCGCTGCCGCGAGGCGCGCCAGGAAGCGCCGCCCGATCTCCACGCTGACCGCCGAACTGCTGTCGGACATCGTCGGTTTGGCGCCGCCCTTGTAGCCGAGGATGTCCGTGCACAGGGCAGCCGCGAACGCATCGCGCCGGGTCTCGATAAGTGGCACGCACAGCGGGTTCGCGCAATAGATGCGAAGCCCTTCGTGGTATGCATTTCTGGGCGCCTGCTTGCGCGCTCACCGCGAGCGTTGCGCGTTCCAGTGAGGTGAGTCACGGATGAGAGCACGCCCGCCGCGCGGGCACCGGTGAGGCGCACGTCCTCTGGTGTTCAAACCAACGACTCTCCGGGCATCAGGTGTCCGGCGGGGGTTGCCTCACGAGCCGCGGCCGCGAAAACGACGTGATGGCGTCTATCCGGAGTGCCGATAGTCCCTTGGTGACCGAGGCGCGTGAACCGCGGCGAGGTCTCCACCCGGCCGATCGAGCTCGGCCTTGGCGTCGACGCCGTTCATGCCTCCCAACCGCAGTAGGGGAAGAAGCCGAGCTCGGGATGGTTGGGCGTCCCGACGACGAGCCCGCGGTCAAGGAAGCGGTTGAACTCCTCGCAGGCGGTCTCGGGCACGAGCGCGCAACTGTGGCACGCGGCCAGGTTGCACGAGTCGGGGCCTTGCCCGGATGACATACCGATCTCCATGCAGACCGGATCCGACGCGCACCAAGTGGCTCCGCGGAGAGCGGCATCGAGGACATCCTCGAGATAGTCCGGCTTGCCCATGCGCACCAGACCGCCCATCGTGCCTTCCGCGTCCCCGGCTGCGGTGTAGATCAGGACGGCGGCCTGCTCTTGGCCGGTGGCGGACGACACGTACAGGCGCTCCTTCAGGGCGGCAGAGCTGTATCCGCACTCGAACGACAGCTGGTTCATCAGCAGGTGCGCGAGCGTGTGGACGAGCACGAAGCGCGCGGTCAGATCGCGTTCCCGGAGGTCCCGCTTCGCCCGCGCCTTGGCGTAGAACTTGACGAGCTTGCCGACGTGCTCGCGCACGTCTGGTTGCGCTTCCCATTTCTTGAGCCGTGCTTCGCTGAGCCGTAGGAACAGGCCCTCGCCGAAGACGCAGTAGCCGGGAAGCCATCGTTCTTGGTGAGGGGGCGGGACCTTCCAGAGCTGTGCGAGCCGGTGTTCCCGGTCGGGAGGTTGCTCGGGGAAGATCCTACTGAACCCGGCCAGGACACGAGTCTCGCGGAGGCGTTCGACGAGGTTAAGCGTGCTGAACGCGGCAGAGATCACGCCGGCGTAGTCGTCGGCGTCGCGGCGCTGGACCGTCAGTTCCGGCGTGTCAATGACGTCGCTGAGGACGGCGGCCTCGGCTCTGCGGAACTGCTCCTCGCTCTCTTCGTCGTCACCGTCATCTTGCGGGACTTCCCGGGCGCCGAGCTCCACATCGAGCGCGGCCTGGGCCGCTGCTTCAACCTCGGGGTCCGAGTACTTGCGTAGCATCCGCTCGTAGCCGCCGGCCCGGAGGCGCTTGGCGTCTGGTGCGCGATCACTGTCGTGATCGGTCACGACCCTCGTGATCAGGTCGGGCGTCGCGAGGATCAGCGCAACGAGTTCCTCAGCGGCGCTCGTAGCGGTGGTGGCGGGCAGGTAGATGGCGCTGCGTATGACGCCGAAGTAGACGTTCGATGCTGCCCGCAGGCTGCCGCGCAGTGGCCGGTTGCAACTATGCGGCTGCGAGCTTCCGTGCTGCGGAGTGACGCCGTTGCAGTTGTAAACGGTCCCGGGTTCCAAGTTGCGGGCTAGGAAGGACGAGTCCCCTTCAGCCTGCGTGATGCTCCCGAGGTTGCGCTTGGCGCCACATGAGCACGTCACGCGCTGGTTGGCCAGCGTCGCGCCGCCCGTCGAGAACAGCTTCATCGTTCCCCTGCACCCCGGGGCCGCGCTCCGGTGGACCCACTCGCGCCACGGGAAGTCCTGCAGGTGGCCTGCGTCGCACATCGCGACAAACGGGACCTGCGCCAAGAAGCGCTTGCGCCCTTCGGCTTCGCACGCGGTGCACTTCTGCCGCCCGGTTGCCTCCAGGCGCACCTCGCGGAGCGTCTTACACCACGGGCAAAAATGCCACTGCGGGAAACGCAGGAACGGGACGGTCAATTCGACGTTAGGTACGGCATGGCCACGCCGGCGGCGGCGGTAGTCAGGCGGCAGGCGGAAGTGGCCGACGCCGAGCCGCCGCTGCAGCCGCCATTCCTCGATCCGGAATTCGGCGTCGTCTGCGGCGGTGCCGTCCTCGTCTTGGCCGAACCAATGATCCAGGCCTGCTGCGATCATCGAGGTCCCGTCGGGCGCGACAAGCATGGCTCCGGGCCCGAACGGGCTGATCATGTGGGCGCGGCGTACAGGTGCGCGCGACATCAGGCCCGGTCCCGCTCGTATTCCTCGGCCAGCAGATAGGCCTGCGTTACCTCTCCCCGGCATTCGGCGTCGACGTTGCGCAACGATGTCGGGACGGCCCACGACAGAAGCTGCTCCTCGCGGCTGGCGTAGCTCCCTGCGAACCGCAGTAGCGCGTAGTCCTCTGAGTCATTGTCAGCGAGCCAGTCTGAATAGCCCCATGTGCGCCACTGCTCAGCGCGTTTGGCGAAGACGGCGGCGAGCTGCTCCGACTCGTCGGGGTCGACGTAGTCGACGCGGTTCTGCAGGAGCTGGCGCGCGGCTTCAAGCAGGTCATCAGGCACCGGCCGGGGACCGGTGCCATCCTGAGCGAGCTGCCGAATATAGGCAACGATGACGGCGTGTAGAGCGCGGTCGAGCACAGGTGGCGCGAACGGCGTGACGCTGGTTGGCTCAACCTGAGCGTAGAGGCGCTCGTGGTAGGAGCGGAACTTCTCGAAATGCGATCTGTCGCGCGGTTTGGAGGCGCTGTAAATCGTCGCGACGAGCCCAGGGCGTTCCCACCAGCTACGGCCGACTCGCCCGGTCGCCTGGATGTATTGCGCGGTCGTCTTGGGCTGGCCCACGACTGACATCAGCGATAGCCGGTCGATGTCGACGCCGACCTCGACGATGTTTGAGGCCAGACAGACATCCACTGCTCGATTCTGTTCTTCTGTGACGCGCACCTCGAGCTCTTCGATTGCGGCAGGCACTTCGTCGTTGCGCAGGCGGCCGGTCAATTCCGTGTCCCGCCAGATCCGCCGGACTTCGGCGGCTTCGAGGCCGAGGCGCTTAGCAAGGACGCGGAAGTAGTCCGGGATATCCGACTGCAGCAGGGAGACCGAGGTCCCGAGCTCTCGCAGCGAGTTGAAGAACACGAGCAATGTCCACCAGGGATCCCGGACGTCTGCGTCGAGCATGTAGGCCGCTTGCTGCAGCGTGGTGAACGTGCGCACCTGCGCGGTCTGCACGGACCCCAGGCCTGCTCCGTGGATGCCGACGTAGACGCGGCCGTGCTCCAGCTTGCCCTCATCGTCGCGCGCGTAGCTCGCGAAGTAGGAGTCGCCCGCATCGATACCTCGTGGCGGGAACAGCGCGACGCGATCTCGTGCATAGAGGTCCCTCACCTGCTTCTCGTAGCGGCGGATCGTGGCGGTTGAGCCGACGATCTTCGGCGGCACCGGATCACCGCTACGGCGGTCAGTCGCGAGCTCGTGGACCACCGTCTCGTACAGGCCGACCATCGAGCCCAGCGGCCCGGAGATTAGATGCAGCTCGTCTTGGACGATCAGGTTCGGTGGGCTTACTTCGCGGTGGCCGCCGCTGGTCAGCCCGAACAAGCGGCGGGCCTCAGGGCGGAAAGCGAGCATGGCGAACTTGTCGACCGTGCCAATGACGAGGGAGGGCCTGCGCTCGTAGACATCCTCGTCGATGACGTAGACGGGCAAGCCCGTGTGGAATTCGCACGTCCCGTCCGGGCACCGCAGCGCGACGGACTCCTCGCGGGCGACATAGCCGGCGATCTTTGGCTCGGTCCTCGCGGGGCGGCCTTCCTTGGACGCTTTGATGGGTCCCATCTGCGCTGCGCACCACGGGCAGCGGAGCAGGATGAACGGGTTTTCCCCGTCGCCGTCGCGGATGAGCTTACGCAGCGCCGCGACCGCGTCCCGGCGCGAGTTGGGTGTCACGGAGCCGCCAAGCCACACCCCGATGGAGATCTCGTGATCGCCGAGGGACTCGGTGCGCTGCTTGCGGATGTACTCCATCGCGCAGATCAAGGCCGACGCCCGCTGGAACTGCTGCGCGGTAAGCAGGCGCAGCGTGTACCGCATCAGGACGTCTACGCCCGCATCGTCCCCGTCCCGGAGCCGCCGGTAGAAGATCGAGAATGCGGTGAGTGCGAGATACGCCTCGGTCTTGCCGCCACCCGTCGGGAAGAAGATGAGCTCGACGACCCCGCGCTCCGGATCGGCCCCTTGCGCGGTCGAGCGGAGAGAAGCCAGGACGAACGCGATCTGGAACGGACGCCATGCGCCGCGGCCCTCGGTCCGAGGCGTGAAGCTGCCTTGGATCTGTATGCGCTTGGCTTTGCGGTCGTAGATCGTCTCCCGCAGATCGTGGCCACTGCGCTGCTGCTGCAGCAGCATGGCCCAGTTCGCGAGCCGAAACGCTTCGGCCGCCAGCGGGTCCTTTCCTGAGACGAGGAAATCAATGCCGTCCTGCATCCGGTCGCGGGCCTCACGGCAGAGGCGCATGTGCTCCACGGCTGCATCCCGGTGATCAGGGACCCCATCGATCCGCGCCGCCTGCTTCTCGATCCACGCCGCGTAGCCGGCCACGATGTCCCTGAGTGACTGGACTCCGTCGTCGTCCGCCACCATCCCTGCCAGTGGCTTCATGGGAACCGCGATCGTGTTCCCGTCGTCGTCTTTGATCTCTGGTGTCGTACTGGGAAGCTCCACCTCTGGAAGTGCGGCGGTCAGGACTTCCGTCGCCCGGTGACTCCCCTCCGGCGCGCTCCAGTCGGCTGAGCACCCGTGGCCGATGGCGAAGGCCGGAACATCCCGGTACAGAAGGGCGAGCGAGGCGAGCTCAGGATCTTCGCCGAGTCGCTGCCGCTCCTCGTAAGGGCAGAAGATCGCAGCGCCTGCGGCTCTACAAGCAAGCTGCACCTGGAAGATCGAGGTGCTGTCGGGCGCTTTCGCGCTCGAGCGGTTGACGGCGCTGACCGTCAGCAGGCACCGGCCGCCGCCGAGAGGCCTTGTGAAGGCCGCGATGTCCAGGGCGATGCCTTCAGGCAGCACGCCTTCGGTGATCTCAGCGGCGACCATCCCGCGGCCCGCCGTGAGCGACGCGCGGGGAAAGCGCGCCGAAACCGTGAAGGGCTCGCGCAGCCACCAGGTCCACCGAGCACCCGTCGAGCGGATGGCGATTTCCTTGCCGCGATAACGGGCGCCAGAAAACCCGACCTCAAGGTGTCCAGCGTCCGACAGGTCGCACACGAAACTCAGGCCGAGGCTGCTCGGGCGGAATCCGTTGGCGGTCGTCAGCGGGAGATCATCGTCGGCCGCTTCGCGCGAGATCGCCCGCCGCGCCGTGAGCCCGTCCGTAGCGTCGCCGCGGTCCCTATCCGCAGTCGCCTCGGCTTCGGCGACATCGAGCGCATCCTCCTCGGCACCGTTGGTGGCAGGACTGCTCCCGATGGCATCGAGCGTGTCCTCCTCGGCGGCGCTCTTCGCGGGATCGGCTTCGAGCTCGAGCCCGATCGGATAGAGAACGCCCACCCCATAGCGCTTGCCTGGCCTATCTCCGGTCAGGATCTCTTCGCCAGTCCCCGACTGCCGGTACGGGCCAGCCGCGGCTGGCGGTGCGTCGAATTCGAGCTTGCCAGCGCAGTCGATCTCCTTGCCAGCAGGCGACGGTCCCACTAGCTCCGCGCGGAGCGCAGCGAGTAGGCGCTCCCGCGCTGCGATGAAGTCAGGCATGACGCTCCTCAGCGTTGAAGCGGTCCATGAGGTCCAGGATCTCGTCGCGGAGCACCGCGTCTGCGAAGACGTACAACTGCTCGGTCGGCCTGGTGGTTGCCGTGTAGAACAGCGACCGCGCTCTGTCGCCATGGACTTCGGCGATGTCCGTAACGAGGACAATCGGCGCCTCGAGCCCTTTGAAGGCCTGAACCGTCGCGTACCTGATGAGGTTGCGTGCCGGATCCTGCGCGTACGGCCGCAGGCGTTCCTTCCACGGTGAAGGCAGGCGCTTCGCAATGCTGTCGCGGGCCGGGGAGAGGAGCACGACGTCGCGGCCCTCGGCGCCGCCAGCGTAGAGCTCGGCCAGGACCGCCTGCACTTCCCGCGCCTGATCTCCAGCGGCGGTGAAGTAGCGGATCCGCGGTGCGCGTCCACCATCAGGGCGGCGGACGGCCGCGTACGCAGGCTCTAGCCGGGACAACATCGTGACCCAGCGGGCGATACGCGGCGTGTTCCGGCAATTCGCCCGCAGGGTGTACACGGGAGCCGGCCCGCGTGACGCAAGGAACTCATCAAGACCGACATCGGCCGCATCGAAAAGAGCCTGCCGCTCGAAGTCGCCGAAGAACGTCCAGCGGCCCGATGACAGCCCGCCAGCCAGTTGCAGATCCAGGAAGTCGAGGTACGCATCGCGCAAGATGTCCTGGGCCTCATCGACCAGTATCCGGTCGTACGCCCCCCCGCCCTCCTGGTCGAGAAGCGCGGCGACTGCGAGATCCGGGAGTTCATCCCGGAACCACTCGTCGCTCGCTGCCTGCGGCGGCGCAGCGCCGCTCACGCGCAACATGCATTGGTGCAGGGTGCTGGTGGTCACTCCGGGTAGGTCCTTCGCCTGGCTCGCGATCCAGGCGCCGAGAAGCCGGTTGAAGCACACGAGCAGGACTCGCTCACCTTCGGCGGAGGCGCGGCGGGCGGCTTCGAGTGCCAGCAGCGTCTTGCCAGTGCCCGCGGGGCCCTCGAACACCACGCGCGGGTTGCGGCTGAGGCCGTCCAGAGCGGCGTATTGCTCCGCGGTGTAGGCGAGGAGTTCCGCGGCGACCTCGTCGCGGCGCCGTGCGGCGGCCTGCGCGACTTCGAACCTCGGTCGCAATACCGCAGCGATCACGTCGCACTGGCGCTGGCTCGGGACGCCGCGGATGGCCTTGTGCGGGAGGCAACCGCGAGCGTGCGTGAGGATCGCCGTGACAAGTTCAGCAATGGACGTGCGGCGCAGGTCCCGACTGTCGATGACTTCCCAGTCGTTCCACTCGACCGCGGGCTCGCGGAAGTCCACATGCGTGAACGCAACCGCTGACCAGGCGATGATCGCGTCGGCTTCCGCCCGCCGCCGTTCTCTCAGCACGCCAAGCAGCGAATGCATGTTGTCCTCGGCCTGCTTGAACGGGCTCCGCGTCGTGGGCTGATCGTTGCCGAGCCGCCACCGGCCGTCTGCGTCGCGGGATACGCGGCGGTGTGCCTTCACTTCTAGGCACAGCATCCCGAGTTCCGGCGCGAGCACCACGAAGTCGGCTTCGCCGCGCACCTGGCTGATGTGGCGCGGCAGATTGAAGGAGTGAAGGACGGTCCACCCTCCGGTGGCCGGATCGTCGCGGAAGCGCTTGAAGAGCTCTCGCTCACCCGGGCTTGCGGTGTCCGGGGCAATCACGGAAGGGATCATCCGAGCCACAAGTCACCTTCAATATCGAACACCCTGCGAAGGCGGCTCCGCGGAACGGTGGCTAGATCCGGTGCACGGCCAGTGATGCGCGCCACGCGAAGCGTGCCCTCGCCGTCGATCTCCTCGACCTCGTAGTCGTCCCAGCCGTTCTGCAAGAGGGCGCTGAGGTCTGCCTTTTGCAGTTCGGCGAGAAGCAGCTTCCGGATCTCGTTGCCGGCCTTGATATGGGCCTTCCAGATCTTGTCCATCGCTTCCCACATCGCTTCCGGCTGTTCCTCGCCGATCAGCGCGCAGATCGCGGCGAAATCGCTGTAGTCCCGCGTCCTGATATTCGACGGATCGGCCCAGCGCCGGACGTTGTTCTCAGACGCGA
Organism: Solirubrobacter soli DSM 22325; assembly: GCF_000423665.1. Lineage (GTDB taxonomy): Bacteria > Actinomycetota > Thermoleophilia > Solirubrobacterales > Solirubrobacteraceae > Solirubrobacter > Solirubrobacter soli. The sequence continues at coordinate 110,147 of NZ_AUIK01000024.1, forward strand.
TGTTGCTTCCTAGGCGCTGGAGCCTGCGCGCGACTTGCGCGGCGCCAGCGTCGTCAAGCTCGGAGATGAGGCGGCCCTTGATCCGGCGTTGAAGGCGCCGCAGGTCCGCCGCTCCGGCTCCGAGGAGCTTGTCCGCATACGTCCGGACGTAGTTCTCATCGCCTTCTGTCCGCACGACGAGGAAGTCGCCCTGAGCGAGGTCTGCCACTGCGACTTGGTGGACGAGGAGCTCTTCCTCGACTTGCGCGACATTCGCTCGCGCGCCTTCCCTGCTCTCGAAGTGGACGCCTTGCCCGGAGGCCAAGACGAAGAGCGCCGCTTCGACTGGCTCGCCCGAGCTGTCCGCATCACTGTGACGGGCAGCACGCCGTACCGCATGCCACTCGATCTGGGGAACCACTTCCCCGGCCTCGACAACCGGCCGCCCGTCGCGAGGGTCGCGGGCGGGCGCATCTGCGAGCGCCTGGCGGACTCGCTTCTGGCTCCCGCTGACGAGATCCAGCTCGGGACGGCGGTCGCGGAGCCACCCAAACCGCACGAAGACGAAGCGCTCTGCACGCGGAGCGCGCAGTACGCGGTCCGGGAACCACTCTGACGGCCCGACCGCGATAACGTCGTTTACCCGCGTGCGGCTCAGCTCGGCCGCCGTCAGGACTGGCGCTTCCATGAATGCTTCGCTGACCGCCCGGGCGTGCCGGCCCTCGACGAGGAGGATCGCAGCGTCCTGGTGGGAGGCCATCTGCTCCCGGACGGCCTCACCGAGCGGGTCGTCGCCGCAAGCCCACAAGTGCTCGAGCATTCCGGCGACCGCGCTCGCCAAGTGCGCGTGATCAGGTGCGACATCGCCCGCGCGCCGTAGCCGCGGGAGGACTTCATCGGCGACGGCTTGCACGCCGAGAGCTGGAGAGTTCACCGGCAGCGGTACCGTGGCCAAGCGCCAGCGCAGCGCGCGGAGCGGACGCGCGATGCTTGCCCAGTATCCCTCGGCCGCCTCATCTCCGACCGATCTCAGCAACAACTGGATCTGGTGGGAGAATTCCTCGACGACCGGGTTCTCGACGATTGCTGGATGCCCCGTCCACGTCCGGGCGAGCTGGTGCAGCCGATCAGCGGCGAGGAGGGTCACGCTGCCTCCGTGAATGCGGCGAACTCGATCCCGTCAGGCACCACCAGGCGCCAGGACAGCTCCGTGTCCTCCGCGGCGTACGCCATGTCCTGTGCGAGCTCGGCGGAGGCGTCCTCGGCGCTGATCGTCGACCGGTCGAGCACCACGAGCTTGTGCGCCGAAGGCCACAGGTGCCGGTACCGGAGAAACGCCCGCCCGCCGTCAAGTACCGCGACCTTCGGAACGAGCTCCCGGTGAGCGCTCGCCGGCTCGGCCGATGACGAGATCGCGGCGGAGCGGTAGAACCGGTGCGCTTCGCGGAACTGCTGGACGCGTGCCAGGTCCTGTAAGACCCCGGACCGGGCTTCATCCGGTCCGCCACTCGGGAACAATGATTCCTCGCACATGTCCTGTTCAAGGGCGGCCAGCGTCCCGACCAGGACGACGTCGCACCGCTTGGTCGTCGCGAGGCTGAGTGCCGCAGGCCCGCCCACCAGTGCCTGGAGCAAAGGCGATGTCCGGACGGTGCGCGCCTGCAGCGTGCCGCCGGACTCGCTTTCCCCGGTCAGCCGGATCTTCAAAGCGTGGGCGATCGTTAGCTTGCGTGTCTCGCCTCGCCTCAGCTCGAAGCAGATGCGCTCCTCACCGTCAGCCGGCGACACTTCGAATCCGCACCACCGGCCGTCGTGCACTCGGTCCTTCGGGCCGAAGTACTTGATCGGCGTTCGCGGTGGTGTCTTGCGCAGAAGCTCGATGTGGGCCGCCACATCATCCGGAGCCATAGCATTGAGCTCATCGCAGCGCAGGACTGCAGCCGCGGCAGCGAATGCAGCCGCGAAGTCGCGAACCGGCACCGACACGACCGCAGTCGTCGGGCGCCCCGGAGCAAGCCCGGCCAGGCCCCGGCCTAGGTGCGCCATGAAGCATGCCCATTCGGGGATCCGAGTTCGCCGCGCGTCACCGTCAGCGTCCTCGGCGCCCGAGAACCACAGATCAGAAACCTTCGGTGAAGATCGCCCAACCACTTGCACGGAGTCGGGGAAGGTATGCCGTATCTGACACCGGATCAACTCCCAGCGCGTTTAGGTTGTGCAGCTGACCTCGATGGTGGATCAACTGACAACTGGGGCTGACGCCACGACGTACGAGGATGTCGTCAATCGGTTCGGCCGCAGCCAGCGGGCGTCCGGGGAGCTCCGCCGATGGCGGGCGTTGCCAGGCAAGGCGCCCGTCGTCAGCTTCGCCGAGCAGATGCAGACGCGAGCGGCGTATCTGATCTCCCCCGAGCACGTCGAAGAAGCATGCGAAGCGACCCGTCACGCGCTTGAAGGGCCTGCTGGCCAGCGGCTGAGGAGATCGATCGGCGAGTCGGTCACGGAGATCGCCAACTGGTATCCCAATTTCCCGATCGTCCACTCGCTGTACTGGGCGGTCGAGCACCTGCAGCGGCCACCATTGTGGGACGAGTTCATCGCCCTGTGGCGAGAACAGGAACCAGCCCGCACGATGCTGGGCCTCCCTGCAGCGCAAGCGATTGCTACTGCTGAACAGGCGGGCCGCTCACGAGCTGATGCGGAGGAGGCGATGTGGTGGCGTCTAGGCAACGCCTACTACTCGCTGCTCCGCGAGTTGTACGTCTTGGCGGTGCTGCGGGACACTGGGCGGGCGGTGGAGTACCACGTTCTCGCTGACGCGCTGTTCCGGGTCGACTTCTGGCTGGGAGACACCGTCATCTCGCTATTCGTCGCCAACGCTCGCTACCGGGACGCCGAGGGAGCGGGACGTAAGCTGACCGCAAGAAGACTGCTGAGCGACTTCCCCGGTTTCAAGTTCGTCGAGATGCCGCGACTGACACGGCGCGAGTACGGGACCGTGCATCTTCCCTCCCGGGCCGAGATCGAGCAATTCGCCGATCGGTTCCTCACATGAGGGCGGGTAGGCTCGGATTCGTGCCCGTTCGGGTCCCTTCATCTCCCGGGCCTTCCGCGCGCAGCGCGAACATGCGCGCCAACCGGCGTCGCGATACGGGTCCTGAGCTGACAGTGCGCCGCATGCTCCACAGCCGGGGGCTGCGCTATCGCGTCGACTACCCGATCAAGCTCCCGGGCCGGAGGCCGATTCGCCCGGACGTCGTCTTCGCGGGCCTGCTTGTCTGTGTCCGGATCCAGGGCTGCTGGTGGCACGGATGCGCGGAATGCAGCAAAGAGCGCAAGCCGCCGCCGCCGGGTTACTGGAGCGCAAAGATCGCGCGGAACATCGAGCGAGACGGAGAGCAGCTCGCAGCTCTACGCTCCGCGGGTTGGACGGTCCTCACGTACTGGGAACACGATGACCCCGCGGCCGTTGCCGCCGATATCGAAGAGCGCGTGGCCGAGGCGCGCCAGCGGACCAGCCGGGACCGGGCATGAGAAACCCGGCACCGTTCATTCTCACGCAGTGCGATGACGGAGTGACAGAGCTGCGCGCATTCAGCGATGACTCGGACGATCCGATCGTCCTCCCGTTGAGCGCGGCGGACGGTCGCGCCTTCGGGCTCGCGGTAGCCGATGTCCTGACCGCGCTCGACGCGGGCGTGCGTCCATTGCCTCAGACGGAGCTAACGATTGCTGGACGCCGCGTCGTGATCATGGGCACCGAAGAGCTCGGGCTGAAGCTTGACGTCGAGCGCCCGGCGAGGTGATCTCGAGCGGTCACGTCCGAACGGGGTCCTATCTTCTCGGCGTGGCTCCGGTTGCTCAACTGACCTCGGTGGAGATTTGCGCTGGCGCTGGCGGCCAGGCGCACGGTCTCGAGAATGCGGGGTTCAAGCACCTCGCGCTCGTCGAGAACGATCGCTGGTGTTGCGAGACTCTCCGGGCGCGCCGCCTGTGGAGGGATCAGGTCCGCGAGCTCAGCGTGAAGGAGTGGAAGGCCACGACGTTCAAGGGCCGGGTGGACCTGTTCGCAGGGGGTGTTCCTTGTCCCCCGTTCTCACGGGCCGGACGCCGGCTCGGCGCAGACGACGAACGTGACCTATTCCCTACAGCGATTGAGCTGATCCGCGAGTGCGAGCCGCGAGCCGTGATGCTGGAGAACGTGCGCGGACTCCTCTCCCCCGACTTCGATGACTACCGGCGTACCGTGATCGAACAACCGCTCATGAACATGGGCTACGTCCCGCGATGGAAACTTCTGGAAGCGCGAGACTACGGCGTGCCGCAGTTGCGGCCCCGGGTGCTCCTTGTCGCACTGAAGGAGGACGCCGACGAGCACTTCGCGTGGCCCGACAAGCGCCCCGAGGCGACAAGCTCCGTTGGTGAAGTATTGCGCCGGGAGATGGGTCGCGGCGGTTGGAGCGGCGCAACTGAGTGGGCTAAGCGAGCCAACGGCATCGCTCCCACGCTCGTGGGCGGGTCGAAGAAGCACGGCGGCCCGGACCTCGGTCCGACACAGGCTAAGAAGCAGTGGGCAGCGATGGGAGTCAACGCCCACCTCGTGGCGATTGAGCCGCCCGCGCCAGACTTCCCGCTCGACGGTAATCCGATATTGACCGTGCGCATGGCCGCGATGCTGCAGGGCTTCCCGCGCGATTGGCCCTTGCAGGGCAGCAAGACCGCCGCGTACCGCCAAGTGGGCAACGCGTTCCCACCCCCGGTGGCCGAAGCTGTCGGGAGGAAGATCCACGCAGCGCTCCTGGCTGCTGCCGCAGCCCCGCCGGCTGATCTTGCGGCGCGCCTTGAGCGCGAGCGCGCCGCGGCGTAGCTTGGTAGAAGCGCACCCCGGCACGTAGGGACATAGCTATCGCACGGCGAACTCCCGTGCGATGCCTCGCTCCCCTGCCAGCGGGACGCTAGTCCCTCGCACTAAGAGGTTCCGTAACGAGCCTAGGCACCTGGTGGGGGCTGACCCGCCCGCGCGCGGCGCGGACCCTGAGCTTGATCGCGTGACCGACTACATCGTCACCGCCGACCCTCACGGCGAGAGGCTAGGTGACGTACTCCGCGACACCTACGACCAGCTACTCGATGGCCAGGCCACGGGCCGCTGGGACTGGCTCACGCTGCGCAAGACCGAGAAGACCCATATGGGGACGTTGGTCGAGATCAATCTGCACCGGGAGTTCGACTTCGGCGACGGCGACAAGATGGACTACTGCATCGATGGCGCCGAGGTCGACTGCAAGTTCTCCCAGTCGCTCGGCGGGTGGGAAATGCCGCCAGAGTCAGTGGGCCATCTATGCCTCGTGGTTTGGGCGAGCGATGACCTCAGCCGCTGGGAAGCCGGGCTCATTCGTGTGCACGAGGGGTTTTTGCGACCGGGTGGCAATCGCGACGCGAAGCGGCGCCTGACCGACGAGGGTGAGAGCCGGGTCCGATGGCTTTACGACAGGCCCCCACTTCCCGAAAACCTGCTGCTCCATCTGACCGATGAGGCCCGCGAGCGGATCTTCAGCGCAGGCAGCGGCCAGCAGCGGATCAACGAGCTCTTCCGGTCGGTCACCGGCAGGATCATCCGCCGTGCCGTGATCCTCACGGTCGCGATGCAAGACGACAGCCTCAAACGCGCGCGGGACGCGCGGCTGCCACGCCATCTTGGACGCGAGGGATATCTGGTCCTTGGCCATCAAGAGCAGGATCCGCTCGTGGCAGCCGCTCTCGGCCTGCCGGTTCCCCGTAAGGGCGAGTTCATCAGCGCGCGAGTCACTCCACACGACGGGCTGCCTGGTCCCGGTGTCGCGGAGATCAACGGCAATCTCTGGCGCGTCGCCGGTCCGGACGACACACCACCGGCAGCGCCGCAGCTAGTTCGCGTCGCACGCCGAGACGCTCGCTGACCAAGGTGTATCACGGCACAACGCTGACTTCCCCGGCCGACGGTGTGGCGACGACAACTGGCGCGGGTCATCGCGCCCTCATCGGCGCTTCGTTGCGGCGCCAAGAGGAACCCGAGAGCCGCGGAGATCACATTGGCGGGAAGTTCGCAGACAGCCAGGACTTGACTGCTTCCGGCGTGGCGTAACCGTGCTCCTTGAGCAGGTCGGTGATGTCGCGGCCGCAAATCACTACGACTGGGTGCTGATCGTCGCGCAGCTCCGCGTAGGCCTGCCTGTTGAGGCCGCTGGTGGTGACGAAGACGCCGAACTGGCGGTGACGAAGCCGACTGATGAGACGCGCAACGTCACGAACCCCGGACAGGTTGCTGGGCGCATAACACTTGGCTTCGAGGCTGAAGTCCAGGTGGATCTGATCGGCTTGCGGGCCAAGCGAGTACCGGCCGATCGCGTCGCGGCCGCCGTCGCGACTGCGGCGGGTGCCCTCGATGAAGCTGACGGCCTCCTTGGCCATCATGCGCCACAACGCAATGGCGCAAGCTTCGAACTCGTGGTGCCTTCTGTGGAAATGATCGGTTATCGCCCTCAGGAGCGCCGCGTCGGCCGTTGTCGCAGGTCCCTGCTCGGCGGGTGCGCGCCACGTACGGGTCCGTGCGGCGCGGAGGGGCGTGTACTTGCCGTTGTCGATGAACCCGTGGAACGGCGGCGGGCATGCCGGTCCCGGTGGAGAGCCGGTAGCAAGTTCGCCGATCCACGCTCGCGCGACCGTGGTCCCGGTGTCGAGGATGGTGAAGATCGCCCGGTAGTTCTGGAAGCGCTGGCCCGCGGTGGTGCGCCAGATCGCAACGAGGTCTGCACCCGGGAGCAGCTCGGCGGCGCCGGGGACCGCGAGGCCGAGGAAGGTGACGTCGCGGCCGCCGCCCGCGGCGGCCTTGCGGAATACGAAGAACGGCGGGATCGCGTGTCGCTGAGGCGGCTCACCGTGCAGCGCGTCAAAGCACGCCCGCAGCAGCCTGTTGCCGCTGCGGGAGGTCGCGTGCAGGTCGGAACCCGGGACCTTGTTGTCGCCGAAGTAGGTGAACTGGCCCGTCTCCTCGTCGAGGCGGTCGGGCCAGTCAAGGTCTTCGCCAGAGCTGAACAGGACTGCGAACTTGACGCTGCCGGACTGGACGCTGCCTGCGGTGCGAAAGCCGCCTTGGTTGCCGACGCCGGGTAAGAGGCGGTGTAGCGGCTCGGCTCTGATGTCGGGTTGAGGTCCCTGCTCGTAGATCGTCCCGATCGTCAGGTCAGCTGTCGGCAGATCCGCATACGCGACGCGCGTCGGCATAGCCCCGAGTATCGCCGAACCGCGCAATGCCCGCATCGGCCCCGCCGTCCAGGCCTTTAAGGCCTCGATGATCTCGTCGCGACCGAAGGCGGGGCGGGCTCGGGGCAGGCAGGCGCGGCAGCGGACGCCAAGCAGGGCCGGGCCGCCGCAGCCGCGGCAGACCGTGGCCGCGAGGTAGCGGTAGGCGGTGCGCAGGTCGACGCCGAGGTGTTCGGCGATCGCGCGCACCGGCTCTCCGGCCGCCCGCAGCGCCGTGGCGCTCGCGACCGCTCGCCGAGCGGGAGGTCGTGCTCGACCGTAGACACGGGGAGCCCCGCGGCTTGCAGGCCCGCGGTCCAGGAGCCGAAGTGGTGCGCGGCGGTCCCGGCGCTTGGCCAGCGCGGGTGCTCGGAGCGCCAGCGTGCCGACCCGGGGCCCGGGCCGGTTGCCGTGGCCGACCATTCGTGCGCGCGCGGCCGCCCGCCGCGCACGCGTGCCCAGTCCTGCATCGCGGCGACGATCGCCTCCGTGTCCCAGCTGCCGGGGTCCCCGGCGCGGATCTCGTGTGGCACGCCGCCGGCGGGGCTGCGGCGCGGTTGGGACTCGCGGGCCGACCCGGCGCTCATGGTCGCCAGTTTCGCAGCGCGCGCGCCGCGGCGGCAACACGGCGGGTGCGCGACCCGCCGTCGGCCGCCGTGACGTCCGTATCCCAATCCGAGCCGCACTCCGCCGCTGCAGTGGTCATCGACACCGGCGTTGGCGGCTTGATCGGCAGGCAGGCGTAGCTGGGTGCGGCGGCAACGTTCCACGTAGAACATCACCGTCCGCGGGAGGAGCCTGTCGTGTTCACGATCGCCGTGTTGAGCCACAAGGGCGGCGTCGGCAAGACGCTGACGTGCGCCAACCTCGCCGCGGGCCTTGCCGACCTGGGACACGCAGTCCTGATGGTCGACTTCGACCCACAAGCCGATCTGTCCTCCAGCTGGGCGCTGAATGACGACGCCACTCGTCTGCGCATCGAGGACTCGCTCGAGCACACAGACGCCGACGTCAGCGACGCGCTCGCGCACATCCCGCTCGGCGACGGCGCCGGAAGCCTGGCCCTCCTCCCCACCGGCCACGAGCGCCTGCGCCGTCAGACCGCTCGCCTGCTGGGCGGGGATGGTCGCGAGCTTCGGCGGCTCCTGGACCCGCTAGACGGCCGGTTCGACATCGCGCTCGTGGACACGCCCGCCGGCGACACGGTCTTCGGACGCCAAGCGATCGTGGCCGCTCACGCGGCGATCGTCCCGCTGCTGCCCGGCTACCACGAACTCCGCGCGCTGACGCGCGCGCTCGATGTGCTCGACGAACGCGCACAGCACGCGCAGACCCGCCTGCACCTCCTCGGCGCCCTCGTCCTGAACGCCGATCCGCGCTGGCGCTCGACTAAGGAGTACGGCCGCCACCTCGCCGCCATGGCCGCCACGCAGCGACTCGCGTTGTTCGACACCGTCATCCCGCGCCACCAGCCGGTCACCGACCACGCGCGCTACGGCGTGCCCACCGTGTGGCTGAGGCCCGCCAGCACCGTGGCCGTCGCCTACCGCGAACTCGCCCACGAGGTCACCGGCCGTCTCGCCGAACTCGACGCGCACCGCGCCGCGGACGACATGAACCTCGGCGCCGCCAGGCCAGCGCGATGACTCGGCCACCGACGCCCCGCGCCCTGCCCACCCGCAACACAACGCGACGCACGGCCGCCGCGCCGGGGCGATCCGATCCCTTCGGCACACCGAGCTCACCCACCGACGCGCGCCTTCGCGAACTGCCCCTGGACGCGATCACCCCGAACCCCGAGCAGCCCCGGAAACGCTTCGACGCGGCAGCGCACGAGCGCCTCGCCGACTCGATCCGCGAACGCGGCGTGCTGCAGCCCGTGCTCGTCCGCCCGCTCGGCGACGAACGGTTCGAACTGATCGCAGGCGAGCGGCGCTGGCGCGCCGCGCAGCTCGCCGAACTCGACACGATCCCGTCATACGTACGCAGCGACACCGACGACGCCGCCGCACTCGAGCTCGCCCTGATCGAGAACGCCGCCCGCGAGGACCTCACCCCGGTCGAGGAGGCCCGGACGCTGAGCACGCTGATCGACGACCTCGGACTCACCCAAGCCGCGCTGGCCAAGCGGATCGGCCGCAGCCGCTCCGACCTCGCCAACACGCTGCGACTGCTCGACCTCCCCGACGACGCGCTGGATCTGATCGGCGCCGGCCGGCTCAGCAAGGGGCACGGCAAGAGCCTGCTGGCTCTCCCGGACGCGGCCGAACGCAGCCGGCTGGCGCGACGTGCCGTCGAGGCCGGCTGGTCGGTGCGGCAGCTCGAGCGCGCGATCTCGGCGTCCGCCCCGCACCGCCCGGAATCCCCAGACGGAGTCGACGGTCGCGCCGCCCTCGCGCGCGAGCTCACCGAACGCGCCGCCGGCACCATCGACATACCGGTCGAGGTGCGTCCCCGTGGTAACGGCTTCGCCGTGCGGCTCCTCGCGGCCGACCGCGCCACCGTCGTGTCGGTCCTCGCCCGACTCGCCCGAGACGCACAGCCGTAACCTCTCAGCGCCGGACGCTGTTGGTCGCCGCCAACGCGACGGTCGATCCGAGCGCGTCGCCGTGCACACAAGGATCGTCGTCCCGCGCGTTCCCTGCCACGCGTGCGACCACAGGTCGGACCGCGCCGCGCCGCCTCCGTCGCGTGCCGCCGTAGTTGAGCGAAAGCGGCCACTACCTCGGTGAAGCGCAACGCCGCAAGGGCGCCGGAACTCCCGCCCCGCCGTGGCTCGCATGATCTGCGCTGGCGCACGTTCGAGTCCCACGAACTTGGGCGGAGCGTGACGCTCCGCAGCTGCGACATCCCAGCGTTAAAGAACTCGATTTGCAGCCATTTTGTCCGCCGTTCCGCCCAAGTAGCGGCGAACCGCGGCCGGAGACTTAGGTAGGTCGAACCTGGCCGCAGCCGCGGCGTTCGACCGTGAAGCTCGGCTTCCGGACCTCCCGTACGACGCCTCATCCAGAGAGGCCGTCAGTGAGGCGCGATGGGCGTGTCCACGGCGCTCCGGCACGGGAGGTGTGTCGGTGACGTCGCGAATCGTCAAACGGCGGCGGTAACGTACGCGCTTCTTGTGTACGGCTCACCGTTTCCGGTGACCTCCCCGCACTGACGGGGCCTGTACCGCCACAACCGACAAAGGACAGCGTCCGTCACTCCGAATGCCGGACGTCCCCACTGGTTGATTCCTGTTGCAGCGGCGAGTGCGCTCTAGCGTGAAGCGAGTGGCAAGCTAGCGCCATGTCCGACTTCCCCGCCCGTTCGCAGGCGCTCATAGACGCCACGCCGATCACGAAGGTCCGCACCGGGGTCAGAACCACCGTCGAGCTGACCGCCTACCCCGACGGTCACGCGAACATCGCCGTCGGCACGGTTGACACGAGCCAGCGCGGCTCGATGCGTTACCAGCGGGCCGACAACCTTCCGCTGAACCACAGGCGCGAACTGGAGCAGTTCCTCGGCGCGATCCTCGACCGCCTCTTCGACGCGGCGGCGGTCGAGGACCAAGCGCGGACATAGCTCACTCACTCGGCGACCCCGGCGGCCGGATCCTGGCACACGAGGCGCGCTGTCCGCGGCTCCGTGTCGCGCCGGGCGGTGAACCACGCCGTGTGCTGGATGGACTCGTTCAGCGCCGCCGGACAAAGTCGACCAGCCATTCCGCTGGTCGGTTCGAGCTGCGACTGTCCGGCGTAGTCGAGCCCACGGTGCCGGTCGCGGAACCGGCCTCGCCGCGCCCTTAAGGGCTCAATGCGTCGTTGTCACGGCGGGCGTCAGCAATCGCTTCGGGAAGCTCCGCGTAGCTGACTGGCTTGAGCCCCCACTTCGTAAGGGTCGCCAGACCCGCACTCTTCTGCCCGGTGGCCAGCAACCGCCGGTGGGCCATGACCCGAAACTCCCAGGGCTCGACATCCAGCGGGTCATATTGCTCCTGCTCGGTCGCCGTATGCAGAGCAAAGACCCACACATGCACGCGGGATTGCGGATCGACCGGCACGTACTCGCCGAGTTCCTCCGTCCACACGGTGTCGGCGGCCACAGCTCCGAACGTCCATGGCGGCGTCGACTGGCGCTTCATCGCCCAGCCTTGCAGCAACCCGGTGGCCTTAGTCTCCACCTTCGTGCCATCCGCGGCCAGGACGTCGTACGGTCCCCACTCGACGCGAAACGCGGACGGATCACCGACCGCTCGCGCGATCAGCCATTCGATCAACAGGCCGCGCGCAGTGTTCATCTGCAGGTCGCCCATGGCCCAGCGCCAGAAATCGAGCACTGTGGCGGGACCCAGCTGCTCGGTGCCTTCGAGTCGCTTGACCTGAGCACGCTGAACCAACGGTCGTTCTGCCATGGGCACGAAGTGCCCGAATAGCAAGTCCGACGAACCGGCGCAGGGTCGCGGACCGAGTTGGGTTGTCGGCGACAAAGGCGCAAACCTGCACCGAGCTTCGACTCAAGGGAGGTCCGATGTTCTGACCGTGCCCGGCGCCGAGCCGGGCCTTTCCACGTCCCCGAAAACGCGTCGACCCCAGAGAGGCAACTCCGGGGTCGAGGTCGAGCCAAAGGAGGCTCAGCACAATGCATTGGAAGCGTACCACCGCCCCGGACGGCATTCCGGGATCTCCGGGCCCGCCGTCCACGGCGGACGACCCGCCCGCCTCGAGGCGGGCGAGCGGCGTCAGCGCCGCGCTGCAGGTCGCGTGCGAATTCGCGCGCCCGGGCGTGCGAGTCCACCACCGGCCGACGCTCGCGCAGCTGCGCGCGATGGCCGTGTTGGACGGGCATTCGCCGGCGAGCTACCCGCTCGACCCGGCGGTGAGCTGGCTGCCCGAGTCGCTGCCGGCGGACTTCCCGCACGGCAGTGTCGGCCTGCGCTTCGCGCACGCCGGCGGCGAGCTCGTGACGCTGCCCGACGGCTGGAGCTTCTCGCTCTGAGCTGACCACGGCCCGGCGAAGGTGACACGCCTCGCGCGTGACCGCCTCGCCGCCTGAATCCGTGACGGCCCGGACGCCGCTCCCTCACCGGGGTGGTGGCCGGGCCGTTCGTCGTTGCGCGACCAGCCCGCCCCGTCCGTGGAGCGGTGCCGGACACGCGCACACCACCGACCCAAGACCCGGAGACCGATACCGATGTTGAACCCAACCCTCACCGGGGCGTCCACGCACGCCCAGATCGCCGACACCGACGAGGCGATCCTGCGCTACGCGGTCACCACCCGCCGCCCCGACCGCGACGTGCCCCTTGACGAGCAGCCCGCGTGGCTGAAGCGCCAGGAGCGCCTGGAGATCCGCGCCGAACTCGCGGCGCACGGATTGCTCTAGCGCTCCCGAGAACCGTACGAACACCTGGGCCCGGCGTCATCGCCGGGCCGCGCGACGCCGAACGCGCGCGGCGCGCCCGCGGACCGCGCCGGCGGAGCTGGTCAGACTCCGCTCGGCCCGTTCGCGGTCGGCGTCGGCGGGACGGCGACGATCCGCGGGCGCGGCCGGGGCGCGACGTCACGAGCGTCCAACCCGGCTCTGCACCTAAGAGCCGCGACGCACGCCGACTGTGACCGATCCGTGCGCCCGATGTCCGCGCGCCGACCGCGCCCGGCGGCGAGACCCATCGCCGGAAGTCGCCGCAACCGCGGCAACCGCCGCTGCGCGGGTGACCCGCGGCGCGGCCAATCCAACTGCCCAGTGAAGGAGCCCCCATGTCCGATCTGCTGCTCGTCGCAGGCCTGCCCGCTGATGTCGTGAACGGAGCGCCCGGCATCTCGTTCGCCGGTCCGCGCGCGCTGAGCGAGCGCGACGAGTTCGGCGCGCTCGACGGCCCAGTGGGCCTGTTCCGCGCGCCGCTGGAGCCCGCCGCCCTGCAGGCCCGCGAGGACCTCGGCCATGTGCTGTGCGCGTGGCTGCCGCGCGAAGACCTGCTCTGAGCGACGGCGCCTGACCAATCCGACCCGAGTGCGCGCCCGGCAGGCAGCCGGGCGCGCCTCCGGAAGCGTCGCGCAGGTGGCGCGACGCGACCTCGCATCCCCTCGCCGTCCCCGCAGCCCGGGGCGGCCGATCCCTGGAGCGCATCCCATGCCATCCACCCGCTCGATCCTGCTCGTCGAGGAAGACGCGGTCTGCCGCGGCTTTCTCGCCGACAACCTGACCGCCGACGGCTACCAGGTGATCGTCGCCGCCGACAAGGCCGACGCGATCAACAAGCTCACAACCGGGCCGGACCTCGTGCTGTGCGACGTCAACGGCCACACGCTCGAGCTGCTCGACGCCGTCCGCGGCGCCGCCGGGCTCGCCGCCCGGATCGACCCGGCCACTCCGCTGATCGTGCTCACCCGCCACGCCGACGCGCTGATGCGCGTGCGGCTCTTCGAGCACGGCTCAGACGACGTCGTCCGCAAGCCGTTTCACTACGGCGAACTGCTGGCCCGCATCCGCGCCGTCCTGCGGCGCGTGCACCAGCCGCCGAGCGGCCGGCTGATCCGCATCTCAGAGCTCGAGATCGACCTCGTCGGCCAGTCCGTGCTCATCGCCGGTCAGCCGGTCGCGCTGGCGGCCAAGGAGTACGCGCTGCTCGTGCACCTCGCCGGCGACCCGACGCGCGTGTTCACCAAGGACGAACTGCTGCGCGACGTGTGGGGCTACCGCACACCCGGAATCAGCCGCACGCTGGACTCCCACGCCGCCCGGCTGCGCGTCAAACTGCGCGCCGCGGGCCAGGCGCACTGGATCGAGACCGTCTGGGGCGTCGGCTACCGGCTCGCCCCCGTCGGCCTGGTCGAACGCGAACGGAGCGCGGCGTGAACCGCCCCCAGCCGCTGCGGCGGGCGCGGCCGCTGCGCGCCGGCATCCCGCCCGCGCGGCGCACGCCGCTTCACCGCCGCACCCCGCTGGCCCGCGGCACCAAGACCCAGCTGCGGCCGAGTGCGCTCCAGCAGGCCGCGACGCCGAGCGCCCGGCGGCCGATGGCGGCCAGCCAGCCACAGCGCGCCAAGATCATCGGCGGCGCGTGCGTCGTGTGCGAGAAGACCAACGGGCTCATGCCCGCGCACCTCGCGGCGCGTGGGATGGGCGGCTGCGATGACCCCGACTGCGTCGTGCCGATGTGCTGGGTGCACCACCGCGCCTTCGACACCGGCGGGCTCGACCTGCTGCCGTACCTCGAGCCGCGCTGGCGGACCGAAGTCGCGCACGCCGTCGGCCACCTCGGGCTGATCAGCACCTACCGGCGGCTGACGGGCGGCCGCCTCCCGGCCGCCGAGCTCACGCCGCCACCGCCGCCCGAGCGGCCCCGACACGGCGGAGGGCGCCGTGGCTGACCCGCTCCCGCGGGCCGGGCGAGATCGCATCGACCGGTTCGACAACACGACGTACGAGTTCCTGGGCAACTTCTACGCGTCTACCGTCCGGATCCGAGCCGACCGCCAGGGCCTTGAGCTGATCGAATGTGCGACCGTCGAGCACGGCTTTCAGGCCTGCAAGGCGCTCGAGCCCGACCAACGCCGCCTGATCGCCGCGGCGCCCACACCCGCGCAGGCCAAACGGCTCGGCCGCCGCGCCTCACTGCGCCCCGACTGGGAGCAGGTCCGCGAGGACGTCATGCGGAGGCTGCTCGCCCAGAAGTTCCGGCTCGGCGAGCCGCTCGCCCTGCGCCTGCTGGCCACCGGCAACGCCGATCTCGTCGAGGGCAACCACGGGGGCGACCGCCGCTGGGGGGTCAGCGAGGGCATCGGCCAGAACCGGCTCGGGCAGCTGCTCATGCAGCGGCGCGCGGAGCTGCGCACGGCGCTGCGAGAGCAGACACCCGCGCCGTGCGGCTTCTGGACGGCGGCGCCTGGCGGGGACGAAGCAGCGCCGCGCGATCCGCAGGGACTGCGGACGCCCGATCACCGCGATCGCGAGCGCGACCGACGCCATGAGCGTCGATGAACGCCGATCCGGGGGCGCGCGCGGGCGTATCCTCCGTCGCATGGCCGCCGCCGAGCACCTGGGCGTCGACGCGCTGCTGCCGCTCTCGCTGAAGAACTACCACCGGCTCGTGGAGGCCGACGGGTTCGAGGGCGAACGCGTGGAGCTCCTCGACGGGCTGCTGGTCCGCATGAGCCCGAAGTCCGAAGCCCACGAGGCGGCCACGGAGTTCCTGCTCGAATGGCTGATGCACCACGTGGACCTCGACCGCTACAGCGTCGGATGCCAGCGGGCGCTGACGATCGGCGACTCCGAACCCGAGCCCGACCTCGTCGTCCGCGAGCGCGGCACCCCGAAGCCATATCACCCGTCCAGCGCCGTGCTCGTGATCGAGGTCGCCGCGTCCTCGCTGCCCGTCGACCTCGCCGTCAAGGCGCCGCTGTACGCGTCGGCCGGGATCGCCGAGTACTGGGTCCTGGACCTCGACGGGCGCCGCGCGATCGTGCACCGCAGCCCGGAGGCCGGCGGCTACCGGGAACGCCTCGAGGTGCCTGCTGACGGGCAGCTCGTCAGCGTCGCGCTGGCACTGCCCGCGCTCCGCGTCACCGACGCACTCGACGCCGACTAACCGACTAACCGCAGGCGCCGCTCGGGCCGGCCGCAGAGCACGAGCGGCCTGCGAGGCCCCGCCGCCCGCTCGCGCGCAGCGCGCCGCCGGCGTTCCAGCTGCGCGCGAGTCGAATCCCTCTCGAATGATGAAGGAGGCACATCAATGACCTACCGCGCGATCGTCATCGTCCTGCCCGCCGCAAGGGAGGACGGACTGCAGATCCACGCCGCTGCCGCGGGCGCCGTCTTCGTCGGCGAGCCGTGGCACGTCATGCCCGTCAACGTCGAGGACTGCGAGCGAGGTGACGGCGGCCCGCACGCACAGTGGGGACTCGCTCCAGAGTTCGACACGCTCGGCGTGCTCGACCAGCACCCCGAGCTCTAAGCGATAGCGTTGGTCACCGTGGTCCCGAACCCCGTCGTCGTCGAAGTCGTCGCGTTCGAGGCGCTGCGAGCTGACGAGCGCGGCAGCCGTCGAGCCATCGTCAGATGGAGCGACGGCACGACCGGCGAGGCACTGCGCTGGTACGACGATGAGGTGCTCGTCTGCGAGGGCGACCTGATCGGCAAGACGATCGCCGAGCTTCGCACGCTGCACTTCGCACGCGACAAGCAGTTCCTGCGCGACGAGCAGGGCTAGGCTCGCGCGTTCCCAGCCGTTGCGTGTCGGTGCAGGCAGATGGTCTCGAGCGCCCGAAGTCAACTTCGCGCTGATCGACGCCTGCCGGCGGCCGACGCGGCGCGCTAGACCAGGCAGCCGACTCAGCGTGATGAACGCCGGGACCGCGAGCCGCGGCGGGCGTGTGGTTCGCGGTCCCGCGAGACGTGCGCGGTCCAGGTCCGTCCGTCCCAGTAGCGGTTGCGCCCGGGCTGGCGCGGGTCGGGGTACCAGCCGGGTGCTTCGCCCGCCGGGGGCGCCGGCGGCGGGTCGGGCTCGGGTCCAGGCTCGGGCTGCGGTCCGGGCTCCGCCGCGGCCGGTGGGCCAGGCCCTCCCGGCTGCGGTTGAGGATCTGCTGTGAGCTGAAGTTCAGGGTCGGGCGCCGGTGGCGATGCAGGTGCATCCGGCTCGGTGTCCTGCGCGGCGGGGCTCGGCGCCGCGGCGGGGTCTCGCGATCGGCTGAGGAGCCCAATCGCGCCCAACAGCAGGGCGCGCAGGGCGAGCCCGAGCATGCCGACCAGGCCGCCCAGCCCGAAGCCCGCCACCGCCAGTGTCATCGCCACCGCCGGCTCATCCGGCGCGATCCTCCGGCCCGCCCACGCGCCCGCGGCCGCGCCGCAGACCGCGAGCCCAAGCACGACGATCAGCCAGCGACCCCGTCCCCCGCTGCTCGTCCCGCCGCTCACGACCGCACGAGCATAAACGCCGCAGAACGAGGACCCGCCGGACCGCGCTGAAGGTCAACGACACGCGCGCTCGTGGACACGGCGCACACGTCAGCGCGGAGCCTCATGCCCAATTCCGCCTTCTGTTCACAGCCCTCCCGCGAAAGGAGCGATATGCCTCCTCCCCGCATCGCAGCCACCTACCGCGCCCGCGACGGCCGCCAGCACGACGTGCTCGTGCTCACCACCCCGGCCGGCCGCTGGCGCATCCTCGACACGACCGACACCGAGGTCGTGCACGTGGAGACGCTGACCGGCTTCGACGACCTGCTCTCCCAGGCCACCGCCCTGGCCGTCGACTACGCCGCCGAGCAGCGGGCCTACCACGACGGCGAGCGGCTCGAGGACCCGCTGCCGCGACTGCGCCCCGACCCGCCGAGCGAGGAGGAGCCGGCGTGCGCGGCCTGACTCACGCGCCGACGATCACGGCAGGCACACGGACGCCGGCTGCCAATGGTGGTGGTAGGCGCGCCATGCACATCCTCCGGCCGCCCACCTCGCCCGCCCCACCGGCCCCGGCGCCCTCGCTCATCACCGCCGGGGCCGGCGCGGGCCCGCTGCCATGCCGGGTGCGGCTCGCCGACGGACGCGTGTTCACCGGCGCGCTGCCCGCCGCCCGCCATCGCTCACTGCAGCTCGGGCTGCTGCACGCCGACACGGCGGGGCTGGTCGAGCTCACGCCCGGGACGCGCCGCGCCGACGGGCGGCTCGAGGTCGACCGGCGCCGCCAGCTCGAGCACTTCCGGCCCGGCGGCGCCGGCGGCGAGGCGGGCTGGCTGCGGGCGCTGCTCGACCACGCCGAGCGGATCATCGCCGGCACCTACGCGAGCGCGCGGCCCGGGGAACGGCCCGGTGAAGAGGTGTTCGTCGGCGTCGCCCCACGCGAGTGTCCTTCCGGGAGCCGCGACGCCGTGGCGGGCACGCGCTGGCTGTGGGTCGACGTCGACCGGCCCGACCGGCTCGACGCGCTGTGGGCGTTCCTGGCCGAGCGGCCCTGCCAGCTGCTGATCGCCTCCGGCGGCAGCGGCGGCGTGCACGCGTACTGGCAGCTCGCCGAGCCGCTGCCCGCCCGCCACGTGCGGCCCGACGGGATCGTGACCGAGCCGATCGAGCGCGCCCACGGCCGGATCATCCGCGCACTCGGGGTCGACGAAGCAGGCCGGCCGAACGTGGCCGACCCGCGCTGCGCCGAACGCTCACGCGTGATGCGCCTGGCCGGCACGATCAACTTCAAGACCGGCGCGTGGGCGCGCGTGCTCGAGGCCGATCTCGCGCTCGCGCCGTACGCGATCGAGGAGCTCGTCGGCGACCTGCCCGACGCGCCGACAGCCGCGTCCGCGCCGCGCAACGGGCGCCGGGACGGGGCGTCGGACGACCCGTACAAGCGGATCGCGCCGCCCGAGTACTTCGAGCTCCTCGCCGGGATCAGCGTGCCGCGCGGCGGACTCGTGTCCTGCCCCGTGCCAAGGCATCGCGACCGGCACCCCTCCTGCAGCGTCGCAACCAGGCCCGAGCAGGGCTGGTGCTGCCACAGCGCTAGCTGCGGCGCGCGCGGCGCGATCTACGACCTCGCCTCGGTGCTGGAAGGTGGGCCCTGGGGGGAGCAGCTGCGTGGCGCGGCGTTCGCGCGAGCCCGCGCTCGCGTGATGCAGGTCTTCGGCGACCGGCGATGACCAGTGTCCGCCCCGCCGGCCGCGTCACCGCATCTGCGACCGAGCAGAACGCCTGGGTCGTCCACGCGCGCGACGTGCTCGACGAGCGCCTCTCCGGTCACGACGGCCGCACCTACACCAGTCCGCCGCAGCCGCGGGCGTCCGCGCTCGCGCTCGTTGCCCTGCTGATCGGCCCGCGTGACAGCGACGACGGCAACCACTGGACCGTCGCCACCGCGGGCGGGCGACGGGTCGTCGACCTCGACCCCGCAGGCCCGAGTTGCGTCCCCGTTGCAGCGCGCGACCCTAACGGTCAGTAGAGCCTGCCCCGACCGTGGACGTCGATGTCTTTGACGTACTTGGCGTAGTGCGCGTTGAAGTCCTCGCCCGTCGCGTCGTCTCGCCACCGCACCTGCTGGAGGCCGCGGCCGGCGAAAGGGCCGTTGGCGTCCGGCGAACGACGCGATCCGCCACCTCGTCCGAGTCCGAGGACGCGGAGCACGGGCCCGGTCTCCCGCTGGCCACCTTCAAGACCTGAGCGTCTCCGGGACTCCCAGAAGAGCTGGCCGATTCGCGAACCCACCGACGTGCGACCTCCGATCGATGTGACGTCGGCATCGTCGCGGAAATCCCGCTGCGACTCAACCGCCGGTCTCGTCGTCCGCTGCGTTCGCTGTCGGGTCGACCGTGAGCCGCGGGAACGGTGCTCCATGGTCGTCAATGACGAGCGAGGACGGCTCGGCATTTTCCGCAACTGGGAACGCCGGAGCGTCCGAGTGGATGCAGCTCGCTCGTCCGAGACGTGTCCGAGTATCCGCCCTGGTCGTCGCGGACCAGGTACGAGCCGTCGGCGTTGCAAGCCACGAGCTCGCGAGCAACGTCCGTGACGGCATGGGTCTTGCGGCCATAGCGGCCGACCTTCGCCAGCGGGTAGTCACCGGACACGTGCCAATCGTCGCACCTCTGCGCCCGCGATGACGTCGATGCCATGCACTTCATGCCGTAGTGGCTGGTCCGATCCGCTGGCCGTGTGTCTCTGTCTCTCGTGACTGACGGGGACACCCCGTCTTGGACCGGCGGCGCCCGGCCCCGAGCCGTACGGGCGCGGGACGCCACGAACTCCCCACGCCGCCAGCCGGCGTGTGCCTTCTTTTCCACCTGGAGGTGATGCATGACGCATCCGCACGCGGGGGTCCACGGCCCCTGCCCGCGCGAGCGGGCACCGGATGACCTACTCGCCGGGCTCACGCCCGAACAGAAGCGGGCCGTCCGCCACGGGCCCGGCCCGCTGTTGATCGTCGCCGGCCCCGGCACCGGCAAGACCCGCACGCTCGCCCATCGCGTCGCGTACCTGCTCGCCACCGGCGCCGCGGCGCCCGGCGAGATCCTGGCCGTCACGTTCAGCGTGCGCGCCGCCGGCGAGCTGCGGCTGCGACTCGCCGACCTGCTCGGCGAGCAGACCGCCCGCGGCGTGCTCGCGGCCACCTTTCACTCCGTTTGCGCCAGGCTGCTGCGCGAGCACGCCACGCTGTTCGGGCGCACCGACGCCTACACGATCTATGACCAGGCCGACGTTCGGCGCGTCATCGACGCGCTGCTCACCGACCACGGCCGACCGGCCATCCAGGATGCGATCACCGCCTGCGGTCAGCCACCGGCAGCCGAGCTCGAGACCGAACTGGCGCTAGCCAAGAGCCGGCTGCTGGAACCAGCCGGCTACCTGAAAACCAGCCGCCTCCCGTCCGCGCCGGTCGCGAGCGCCGTGTGGCGCGCACTCGACGCCGAGCTCGAGCGCTGCAACGCCTTCTCGTTCGACGACCTGCTCGTGTTCGCGGTGCGGCTGTTGCGCGAGCAGCCCGCCCGGCTCGCGCACCTGCGCGGCCGCTGGCGCTGGCTCGTGGTCGACGAGATGCAGGACACCAACCAGGCCCAGGCCGCGCTGGTGCAGCTGCTCGCCGGCTCCGGAGGCAACGTGACCGTGGTCGGCGACGACGACCAGGCGATCTACCGCTTCCGCAGCGCCGAGCCGCGCAACATCCTGGCCTTCGGCGAGCGCTACCCGCGCCACGAGCGCGTCGTGCTCGGGCGCAACTTCCGCTCGCGCGCCGAGATCCTGACCGCCGCGACCTGCTGCATCGCCGTCAACGAGCTGCGCCACCCGAAGGCACTGGTCGCCGTCCGCGGCGGCGGCGGGCGGATCAGCACGCGCGGGTTTGCGACCGACCGCGACGAGGCCGGCTGGGCCGCGGGGCTGATCGCCGACGCGCTCGCGGCGGGCACCCCGCCGTCCGAGGTACTCGTGCTCGCCCGTACCGCGTTCGCGCTCGGCCCGATCCAGGCGGCGCTCGCGGCGGCCGGGATCGCGCACCGCGTGCTCGGCTCGCTCGGGCTCTACGAGCGTGCCGAGGTCCGCGACGCGCTCGCCTACCTCGCGCTGCTGGCCAACCCGCGCGACGCGCGCGCCTTCCGGCGCGCCGTGCAGGCGCCGCGGCGAGGCGTCGGCACGGCCACGATCGGCCGCCTGGTCGCCGCCGCGCGCGAGCGCTTCGACGGCGACCTGATCACCACCTGCGCCAACGCCCACGTCCTCCACGGACTCCGCTCGCAGGCGACCAGGGACGCGCTCGCCACCTTCGGCGCCGGCCTGGACGGCGTACGCGCGCAGTACCGGGCCGGGCGCTCGCTCGGCCACGTCGTCGTCGCCACGCTCACGCTCGACGGCGGCGTCGTCGCCCACCACCAGGCGCGCCGCGACCACGCCCCGCGCGCCGAGCAGCGCCGCGACGGCGAGCGCGTGCTCGAGGACCTGCGCTCGCTCTGCCGCGCCGCCCAGACCCACGCCGACCAGGTCGGCACCGCCGCCTCGGTCACCGGCTTGCTCGAACACGCCGCCGGCCTGCACGCCGAGGAGATCCGCCCCGGCGCGGACCGCCGCATCACCGTCAGCACCATCCACCGCGCCAAGGGCAGCGAAGCACAGCTCGTCGTGCTGCTCGGCTGCGAGGACCAGCTGCTGCCCTCGTGGCGCTCACTGGCGAGCGCCGACCCCGAGGACCTCGAGGAGGAGCGCCGGCTGTTCTACGTCGCCGCCACCCGCGCCAAGGACCACCTCGTCCTCACCCGCTGCCACGTCCGCGGCGGCCGCGCCACCGGCGGACCGTCGCGCTTCCTCGCCGAGGCCGGACTGGACCTCGGCCGCCGCGCGCTCGCCGCCTAACGCCCCCATCCTTTCCGGAAGGACCACCATGACCCACCACACCGCCACCGCGGCCGGTCCCGTGCCGCCCGCGCGCACCCACGACGAAGCGATCGCGCTGTTCCGGCGGCCGTTCGCACCCGGCGCCGTGGGCTTTCGCGCCATGAGCAAGGTCCCGTGGAACGAGGACCCGTGGGGCGGCGCCCAGGTCGCCGCCTACATCGGCGCCCAATCGGTCCTGCAACGCCTGAACTGCGTCGTCCCCGGCCGCTGGCGCATGAGCTTCGCGCCCGTCGACGGCGACCTGCTCGCCGCCGCCGCCGACGGCCAGACCCGCCGACGGCTCTACCTCGCCTGCCGGCTGCACGTCACGCTCCCCGAGGTCGTCAACGGGCCCGACGTCGAGGCCGTCTACGAGGACGTCGGCGAATGCGACGCCGGCTCGCTGGCCGGACTGAAGGCGCTGTACTCCGACGCGCGCAAGCGCGCCGGCGTGGCCGCCGGGATCGGCGCCTACCTGTACACCGCGCTGGCCGCCGTCGTGCTGCCGATCGGCGACGCGCCCCGGCACGTGCAGTGTCTGCGCCGCAACGGCAAGAGCGACCTGCTGCTGCTCTCCCCCGAGACCGAGGCGTGGCTGCGCGCCGGCTACCGCACCCGGATGCTCAGCGAGACGGTGGTCCGCGACCTCGGGCCGATCCTCGCCCACGGCGAACCCGACGACGGCATCGGCCAGGGCGAGAGCACCGACGCCGCCGCGCACCCCACGCCCGAGACGCCCGCCGACCCCCACGCGACCGCCGCTGCCGAGCCGGCCGACGTCCCCAACGGGCACGCAAGCAACGGCAGCGGCGAGCTGGTCACGATCGACTTCGGCGGCCTCGGCCCCGCGACACCGCCCGCGGCGTGAGCCCGGCCCGCACGCGGCTGGCCGCACTCGCCGCGGCCGCGGGGTACGGCCCGGACACGCTGCTGCTGATCGCCGAGGCCGCCCTGCCCGCGCACCGGCCCGGCGACCGGCTCGACGACACGCGGCTCGCCCACGTCGCCACCGCGGTCGAAGTGCTCGCCCAGTGCGGCCACCGCGCCGAGGCGATCCCGGACCTGGTCGGCTCCTACCGGCTACGTCACCGCGATGGTCGCTGGCGCGAGCCCTTCTGGCGCGCCCAACTGAGCATCGCCGCGCTGCGCTTCAACCACCCGCGCTTCTACGGGCTCTCCCCGTGCGAGGCCGACCCCGCGCGGCTCGCCGCGTACAGCGCGCAGCCGGCGGCGGTCGCGCCGCTCACGCGGGCCGCCTGATCCCGAACTGCTCTCCGGAAGGAGCCTCCCCTGTCCGTCGTCGCCTCACTCGCTTCGCCGAGTCCGCACGCGCCCACGCCCGTGGGCGCCGCGGAACTCGCCGCACGCATCCGCATCCCGCGCCGGCTGCCCGTCCGCCACGATGGCGAGCCGTTGCGCCACCTCTCGCACTCCTCCTAC
This sequence comes from Solirubrobacter soli DSM 22325, assembly GCF_000423665.1. GTDB lineage: Bacteria > Actinomycetota > Thermoleophilia > Solirubrobacterales > Solirubrobacteraceae > Solirubrobacter > Solirubrobacter soli. The sequence goes on from NZ_AUIK01000024.1 coordinate 133,670, forward strand.
TCCAAGTTCCTGCTCTGCCCCGACGACTGGCGCCGCCACTACCTGCTCGGCGAGCGCACCCCGCCGAGCGGGCACATGTTCCTCGGCGCGCGCGTCGACGACGCGCTCTCCACCTACCACCGCCACCTGCTCGCCTGCGGCGAACGGCTCACCCTGGACCAGCTCCAGGACGACTACCGCGACCACTGGACGCGCGAGCTCGCCGCCGAAGCGGCCGACCGCGGCGTGCACTGGGACGCAGAGCTCGACGAAACCCGCGCGTTCACGCTGGGCCTGGAGGCGCTCGCGCTCACGCGGCGCGAACTGCTCCCGCTGCTCGGACGTCCCGTCGCGGTCCAGCGCGAGCTCGACTACGCGCTCGCGCCCGGGCTGGATTGGACGATCCAGGGCTTCCTCGACCTCGAAACCCTCCGCCCCAATGACGATCGCGGCGGCGAGCTCGTCCCGGCGATCGTCGACTACAAGGTCAAGAACACGCTGCACTCACAGGCCAAGGCCGACAACGATCCGCAGGCCGGGCTCTACCTCGCCGGCCGCTGGCTCGCCGGAGCGCCCGCCGAGCACTTCTGCTTCGCCCAGATCGGCAAACCCGGCAAGCGGCGCAAGACGATGAACACGAGCTTCGTCGTCACCCGCCGCTCAGTCAGCGAGCTGCGCGCGACGCTGGCGCGGATCGCCCAGACCGCCAGCCAGATCCATGCGCTCTACGAGCGCTACGGGCCAGACGAGCCGTGGGGGTTCGCCGACCCGAGCGGATGGAAGTGCTCTCACCGCTACTGCGGGCATTGGGCGCGCTGCCCGGGCGGCGGTGGGCTGTGACACGTGACGCTCGTCGCCCTCGGGCGCTGAAGCATTCTTGACGAAGGGATCGATGGCGGCGTAGGGTCGTATAGGAGTCTCGCGTCGCCGAAGGCGCGGGGTTGAAATGAGCTGTCCTGTCGCCAGCAGCGGCGGTTGCATACGCCGAGCAGGGTGCGCCGCCGTCGCATCGAGAATCGTCGAACTCCACCGACGCCATCGAGGCGATCGCCGGCTGGCAGTACGTCGCCTTGCGATCACGACCACTGTCGCCTGTGCGCTGACGTGGACAATCACCGCGGCCGCCCTGGCAGTAACCGTCGACTACCCCGACTTCTCGAGCACCGCCGGGCTCACACTCAACGGTGCAGCCCAAAGGCAAGGCAACGTCCTGCAACTGACGCCTGCTTCACCGAATACCCGCGGTAGCGCGTTCTTCGGGACTCGGATCGATCCGGCGGTGCCGTTCCACACTTCCTTTACCCTCCGGGCTCATGACGGCACGGCTGGGCTTGGCCGCTTTGCGTTCGTGATCCAGCGGTCGAGCAATGGTCCCAACGCCCTCGGCATGGCCGGTGACGGCCTCGGCTATGGCGGGCTCACGCCCAGCGTGGCGGTCGCGGTACAGCCCAACCGGCAAGGTCTCGGCGGCGACCAGATCGTGCTCGTCCAGAACGGCGATCTCGACCAACTTCTGTACTCGTACTGGCAATCAGGCTGGCCGGCCTTCGGGCAGACGCTCCGGCTGTTCATCGACTACTGGCCGCAAACCCAGATCCTGCGCGTCGCCGGGGATATTCCGCTCAACCATCCAGTCTTTTCCGGCGAGCCGCTCTTCGAGCGAACGATCAGCCTCTCGAGCGCACTCGGCGGACTCAGCTGGGTCGGGTTCACCGCCTCAACCGCGGACACGACCGCCGCGCAGGACGTCCTCAACTGGCACCTGGACAACCAGCGTCGCGATCTCACCCGGGTGCAGTTCGCTCTGAGCCGGGGCGCGTCGGGTCCCGACGAAGCGCGCGCCAGCTTCGCCGTGAGCGACCTGGAATACCCGGCTCAGACACCCAGCGGCCACGTCCAACTGATCGTCGACGACGTCCCTGTCGGGTCGGCGGTCGAGCTCGACGCCACGGGACACGCCACCACGACCGTATCCATGACCGGCGGCGTGCACGTCGTCTCCGCTGTCTACCGCGCCGACGGCCCGGACTTCTCCGACACCCGCGACACGATCCTGTACACGGTCGCCGCCGACCAAACGCAAACCACTCTCACCAGCTCGGCTGCGCACCCGACGATCGGGCAGTCGGTCACCTTTACCGCCCGGGTAAGCGACTCCGACGAGCCGGGACTCACCCCGACCGGTCACGTCCAGTTCAGCATCGACGGGGACGCAGCCGGCAACCCGGTCGCCCTCGACGAGCACGGCACGGCCACCTTCACAACGGCGAGCCTGGCGAGCGGAACGCGTGCCGTGATCGCGGCCTACCAACCAGATCGGCCGGCCGCGTTCGTCAGCAGCCAGGCCGAATTGGCCCAAGGCGTCGAACGCCTGAAGACGGCCACAACCTTGACCGTCGAACCGGACCCGACCGTGGCCGGCCAGGACGCGATGTTCCGTGCCGTCGTCCAAGCCGACCCGCCGGCGAGCGGGCAGCCGACCGGCACGGTGGTCTTCACGGAGGCCGACGGCACCCCGTTCGCGGCTGCGGAGATCCACGACGGCAGAGCGCAGGCCCCCGCCTCGGCCAGCGCCGGGCATTACACGGTGCGAGCCGCGTACAGCGGCGATCAGCGCTTTGCCGCGAGCGTGGGCTCCGCTGACCAGACTGTTCTGCGGGCCAAGACCAAGACCACCATCGCGAGCGCTCCCAACCCTGTCGCCGCGGGCTCGAAGGTGAGCTTCACAATCACCGTGACGACGCTCGCTCCTGGCGACGTCGAACCCCTCGGCACCGTTGCGCTGCGGGTCGACGGTGTCGACGCGAGCGATCCGTTCGAGCTCGAGGATTTGCCCGACGACCCGGACAGCGGTGTGGTGGTGTTGACGGGCACCGCGACCGGTGCCGCGCGGACGGACGCGATCTCGGCGAGCTACAGCGGGGACGAGGACACTGAGCCAAGCACCTCCGCCGCGCTCCTCCAAACCGTCACGGCAGCTCCCGCCGCACCGGCCGTCGCGACACCCACTCCGGCAGCCAGCCCACCGGCGCGCGCGACGCAAGCGACTAGCGCCAAGGAGCTGGCTGCGATGACCGCGACGCTGACACGCGCACTCAAGCGCAGCGGCCGCGCCGCCCTCACCACCACACGGCAGCGGCTCACGGTGGCGGCGCCCGGCAAACTCCAACAACAGGTGTTCGCGACACCCGCCGAGGGGGCACCCCATGCCAAGCCGATGCTGCTCGCATCCGCGACGCATAGGTTCGCCACTGCAGGAAGCGGCACCATCCGCCTGCGCCTCACCCCCATCGGACGACGGGCCCTGCGCCGGAAAGCGACGCTCACGGCACGGATCGTCACGACGTTCACGCCGAAGCACGGCACGCCAATCACCAGCGAAACCGGACTGAAGATCCGTTCACCGGCCCAAGCACGCGCCGCCGCCCGCCCCACGGGCCCCGGGGGCTGGATCATGATCGCGTCTCGGCACTGAGAAGTCCCCCGAGTCCGACTGATGAGCGAGCGCCGACGCACGATTGCCTGCCCGCTGTCGCCAGCTTCAAGGTCGCACTGTGCGTCGAAGCCGAGGCGGAGCAACACCGCTAGCCTGTCCGTGCCTTGCCGGGCGCTGCTGGCGGGTCGGCAGCCCCGCGGAGCACTTCTGCTTCGCCCAGATCGGCACGCCCGGCAAGAAACGCAAGACGATGAGCACCGCGCTCGTCGTCACCCGCCGGTCGACCCGTGAGCTGCGCGCCACGCTCGTGCGGATCGCGCAGGCCGCCAGCCAGATCCACGCGCTCTACGAACGCTACGGACCAGATGAGACATGGGGGTTCGCGGACCCGAGCGGCTGGAAATGCTCGGCTCGCTACTGCGGGCGCTGCGGCCGCTGTCCCGGCGGAGGCGGGCTGTAGGCGAATGCATGACTGCGATGTGCTTCATGGGCTGCGCGGTCGTCAAGTACCCCGGTACAGGAGGATGCCTCTGCGTCGATCAGGACGCCGCGTACGAATCCGTCGCGCGCGGCGCCCTCTCGTGCACGCGCGCCACTCCAACGACAACGGACTACACAACGACAACGGACTACAACGACAACGGACTGGACGTTGACGCGGGACCACAACGACTTCCATGCTCACGCCGATTGCGACTGCGCTTCACCGTCGGCGATCCTGGGAGCGACGCGGTCACCGAGGCCGCGACGCCCGCGTGAGGCTGCTCGCCCCGACGCTCAACGAGTGGGGAACACGGCCGTACTGACTGCTCAGACGACGCGGGGCGGCACGGCCTCTGCTGACTACGCTGCGCGCATGCCCACCGACAGCGAGGCGATCACCGATCCGGACGCGTTTCTCCCGCCGCTGCGAGTGCGTGGCGTTCGCGGCGCCGATCGAGTCGCTCGGCGACTGGCTGTGTCTGGCGCCGCCGGCTGGCCGCGCCAAGCAGTGGCGCGCCGGACGCTCCGCGCGCGAACTCGCGACCGCGTGGTTGCGTCCAAACCGGCCGGCGCTGCCAGAGGAACTCGCGCTGCTGCTCGTGTCACGGCCCGAAACGACCGGCTTTGCCGCCGGCCTGGCCCGGCCGGAGGCGCAACTACGGCTCGATGAGCACGCGGGCGCCACACGCAACGCCGACCTGCTGCTCCTTGGGACCGCCAACGGCGGGCGCACGCTGATCACGATCGAGGCGAAAGCCGACGAGCCGTTCGGACCCACGGTCACCAAAGCGCTCGACGACGTGGCCGAGAAGCCGACATCCAACCTCCCGGCGCGCATCACCAACCTCGTGGAATTGGTGTTCGGCGCCGACGTCGACGCGGCCGCGTTGCGCTACCAGCTGCTGCACGGGCTCGGCGCGACCGTCCTCGAGGCCAAGCTCCGTGACGCCGAGCAGGCGGTGTTCGCCATCCACGAGTTCAAGACGACAGAGACCACCGCAGCCAAGCACGCGCAGAACCACCACGATCTCGCCGTCTTCTTGGCCGCGCTCGGCGCAGACCCACCGTCACCCGGTGAGCTGCAGCGCATCACGATCGCCGGAACACCCGACCTGTCGGTCTTCATCGGACTCGCGCGGACCGACACCATGGCCACCGGCTGAGCGGCGACCGCCCGCGACGCGACGGGCGATCGTGGCGCACGGCGACGCGAATCGCGCGAGATCACCGTCCGGGGCGATTGACCTCCTACGCCAGGAACCGCGCGCACGGTTGAGCGGCGAGCAGCCGCGCCAAGGGCGGGCGGCCGTGCCGTCGCCGACCCGCGGGCCCTCGGCCGCGCCACTCCCAGCCGCCGCGAAGGCCCCACTGACCGCCCCGCCGAAGTCCTCACCCGCCGTGGTCTCGCCCGCCCGCATCACGGCGCGCTGCACGGCACATCCCCGACACAAGGAGCCCACCTTGTCTCACACGAGCTTGACGGCCGCAGACCGCGGCCGACCCGCCGACGCGCCCCCGAAGCGACCGCCGGCGCCCTCGACGCAGCACACGCCGCTGAGCCGGATCGAACGGCCCGACTCGGCCGCGGGGCTCGAGACCGACGCCGCTCGCCAACTGGCGCGTTGCTTCGGCACGCTCGGGCCGCCGATCGACATGCTGCACCCCGCGGCGTGGCGACGACTGGCCGCCGACGAGCCGGTCGACCTCAACGACCCCGATACGTGGGTCGACGCCGACGCGCACGCCGCGGCGGTCCTGCGCCGCCACGGCATCACCGGCGTGCGCGCGACCCGACTCGAGCTGCGGGCCGTCCGCCAGGTCGCGCGCGAACAGGCCCAGGCCGACCGTGCCGCCGGGCTCGACTGGACGCGCGTCACCACCCCGGCGAGCGCGCTCGACGACGCGCTGCGTCGCGCGCACGCGCGCTTGCCGGTCGACCTCGACGACCCCGCCGTCTGGGTCGCGCCGGAGGACCGCCAGCGCGCGCTCGCGCGCCGGCTCGGCCTGGACCCCGCCGTCGCGACGCAGGTCTCGCACTGGGCCGTCGAGCACCTCGACAACTTCGACGCCGACGACCTGCGCTGCTGGCGCATCGCCTCGCACCCGTGGTTGGCCCTCGCCGACCGCCAGCTGCCACCGGTGGAGCAGGTCGAGCGCCCGGTCGGCGTGTTCCTGACGCCCGCGCGCGAGGACGGCTGGGAACTCGCCCCGACCTTCTCGCTGAACGCGATCCGCACGCTCGCCGCGCTCGGCGCGAGCCTGCACACCGATCTGCGCTCGGCCACGCTGCCCGCGCACCTCATCCCGGAACTGCTCGAGCGCTGGAACCCCCGCACGCTGCACGCCGGGCCGCGCGAGAACGCGGACGCCGCCACGCCACTCGCCGAGGCGCTCACCCGCGAACTCGGCCAGAGCGTGAACCCCTGCGCCCCCGAGCACCCGATCGACCGCTGGGGCCGCATCCTCGTCCGCCGCCAAAGCCACACCACGACCGGCGGCACCGAGATCGCAGAGATCTCACTGCGCGTCGTCACCCTGCCCGTGCGCCGCCTCCCGCGCCGCCGGCTCGGCTCGGCACCTTTCGACGAATTCCACGCGACCCAAAGCGCGGTTATGGAGTTCGGCGAGGCCGTCCAGACCGCGATCGAGCACGGCCTGCCGCTGCTGCTGTCCTCCGAGGCCTCCGGGGAGCTCAAGGACACCGTGCGCGTCGGACGCATGAAGGGCCGCCCCGGCCTGCTCGCCATCACCACCGCCGACGGCCCGAGCGCGACCACGCGCCGCATCGTGGGCGAGCAGGCGATCGCCGAACTGCGCGAGCTCAAGCGCAGCGGCTCGAGTGTCACGCTCGACGCGGGCGCGCGCCAGCTGGTGCGCATGGTCCGCGCGCGGCCGCTGGCCGACGACCCGGTGCTGCTCGGCCGCCAGCGCGAGCTCGCGGCGCTGAAGGTCGTCGGCTCGGGCGTCGACGCCTCGCAGACCGGCACCGGCAAGACGATCACCTCCGGCCGCGCGCTCGCGCACCGCGCCGCCACCACCCCGCGATTTCGCGGGGCGATCGTGGCCGAGGGCCGGCTGCTCGGCCAGTGGCGCGATGAGCTGCTGCACGGCGCGCCCGCGCGCGGCCTGCCGGCGCTCGCGCCGAACGTCGACGTGCTCGTGCTCGCCGAGCACGGCCCGATCGCCGGCCGGATGCGCCGCTTCGACCGCGAGCTCGGCGACCGGCCGGGCGTCGCGCTGGTGGCCAACGGCGTGCTCGACCGCCACCCCAGCGAGCTGGCCGCGCTGGACTGGCACCTGCTGATCGCCGACGAGGCGCTGCGCTACGCCAACCCTGCCACCGAGGCCCACCAGGCCCTCGCCCAGCTACGGATGTCATCGGTCGCCGACTGCTGGCTATTGACCGCCACCCCGCGCGGCAAGGACGCCGAACAGCTCGATGTGCTCGTCGGGCTCGCGCTCGGCGACGAGGCGATGATCCGCGAACGGCTCACCACGCGCGAGGCCGGCGACCTGCTCGACGAGCTCAACGCCCACCGGCTGCGCGTCAACTACGGCCCGCACCTCGTGCGCGTCACCCGCCAGGACATGCAGCCCTGGATGCCCGACGTCCGCCCCGCCCAGCCGCTCGCGCTCGAGGCCGACACCGCACTGGCCGAACTGCTGGACGCGATCCGCCGCGGCGGCCGCGAGGCCTACCGGCGACTGCTCGAACTGCTGCGCGAGCTGCGCGACCTCGAACCCGCCAGCCCGGTCTACAAGCAGGCGCTGGCCGAGATCGCACGCGTCCAAGGCGTGGTCCTGGGAAATGTCGGCGTCTACGTCGACGCCTCCGTCGACCCCGAGACGCTCACGCACTCCAAAGCCGCGCTCGCCCAGGCGCTCTGCCGACAGGGACTGGTGCTCGAGGCGATGCGCGGCGGCGGCGACGGCCAGCCGCTGCTGCGCGGCGTGACCGCCCAGACCCTCGCCGGGATCGCCGGCGAGGAACAGGTGCTCGTGTTCGCCGAACGCGTGCGGTGCCTACGCCAACTCGCCGCCACGTTGCGCGAACGCCACGGCATCGAGACGTACGCCGCCGACGGCTCGATCGCCAGCCGCGAGTTCGAGACGCTCAAGAGCCGCTTCACCGCCGGCGAGTTCCCGATCCTCTGCCTCTCGAAAGTCGGGCAAGAGGGCCACAACCTGCAAAACGCGAGCGTGCTCTGTCACCTCGACCTACCGTGGCTGCCCGCCGGACTCGAACAGCGCGTCGGACGCGCCGCGCGACCCGGAGCCGCGCGCGGGTGGGTGCAGACCTACATCCCCTACATCCGCGACGCCGGCGTCGCGCACGTCGTCTCGATCCTCTCCCCACGCGGCGGCGAACACCACCAGGTGCTCGACTCCTACGAGGGCGTCGCCGCGGCCGACTCCACGATCGCCACCCAGCTCGGGCAGATCACCGGTGAGATCGCCGAGCACAAAGACCTGGCCGGCTACGCCGGGACGGCGGCAAAGCTGCGCGTCGCGGCGAGCGTGTTCGGCGTCGGCTGATCCCGCGCGTCGTCGCCGCTGTCACGCGAAGGCGAAAGTGGCGAGTCCGTCGACGAGGGGGCAATCGCGACTATCCCGACTATGCCCCGAACCGCATTGGCCGACAGCTCGCCGGCCCGGGCATCTGATTGGGCAGTTCCGGACTCTGCCACGCGCCCTCAGGTCTCATTGACGTAGCTCGCATCGCAACAATATGCTCGACTAATGGCATCCGTTCCGGGCTGGCTGACTGAATTGCGACATCCAACGCGAGAGCAATGGGTGCGATGTGCACTGCAGGTCAACCCGTTTGCATACGGAACGCGTCACGGGGTCGACTCGGGATTCACGGAAGAGGGTGCGTACAACGACGCGTTGATAGAGGCTCTTCTCGAGGCTGACGTTCGTCTCATCGCGGTCACGGATCATTTTCGGATTGCGGATAGCGAAAGTCTGCTTTCGGCCGCGCGGGCGGCAGGGATCGTGGCTCTTCCCGGATTTGAGGCCAGCACGGTTGAGGGAGTCCATTTCCTCGTTGTGCTCGACGAGCAGTCGCGTATCGGCGACATCGAGCGACTGATTGGCAAATGCGACGTACGCGACGTCGACACCCCTTCGCCACACAGCGGAATCTCGTCAGTGCGGCTGCTGCGGCTATGTGCGGACGAGAAGGCCGCATGCATCGCTGCGCATGTCACGCACGCGAACGGTCTCCTCGAACACCTCCAAGGGCAGGCGCGTAAAGCTGCCTGGAAGTCGGAGTATCTCTACGCGGTAGCGATACCCGGGTCGGTGAACGTGGTTCCTGAGCGGCACAAGACGATCCTCCTTAACAAGGATCGTGAGTACAAGCGCGACATAGTACCGGCGCTCCTGAACGCTGGAGATGTGAGTTCCCCTGAGATGGTTACGCGACCCGGAGCGTCGTGCCTGCTGAGACTCTCAGCCGTTACCCAGGCTGGGTTGCGCCACGCGCTTCTCGATCCGGCCTCGCGCGTCCGACTCGACACCGATGAGCCGCGCCGGCCACGTCCGTGCTTGGTGGCGCTTCATTGGGAGGGAGGCCTGCTGGATGAGCAGACGATTCCTCTGGCAGGAGAGCTCAACGTGCTCATTGGTGCGCCTGGAGCAGGGAAGTCGACTGTGATCGAGAGCATCCGGGCGGCGTTTGAGCTAAGTCCATCAAGTGCGCGTGCGAGAGAGGACCATCACGGGATCGTTGAGAAGGTTTTGCGGAATGGGACAACCGTTTCGGTGGTGATCGACCATCCATCGCCGGCGCCCGTCCGATACGTGATCGAGCGTCGGCTCCCGAACCCATCGGTTGTTCGGGTTGCGGAGTCGTGGGCGACGTCCGATCGGCAAGTTGCTGATCTTGCCCCAATCCCTCAGATCTACGGTCAGCACGAGATCGCAGATCTTGCCGCGGACTCCGCTCGCCGGACGGCGCTGCTCCATCGATTCGTCGGGCGACGCGAAGACCTCCAGGGCGAGTACGACGAAACCGCCGCGTCGCTGAAGCGATCGAGACGACGCGTGCACGAAAGCGCCAGCAAGGTCGAGGAACTTCAGGCAGAGCTATCTCTGCTTCCGGGGGCTCGGGAGAAGCTCAAGCTCTTTGGAGAAGCCAACGTCGCAGACCGTGTGGCCGAGCAAGTGCTTCTCGACCGTGAGTTTCGCGTGATCGAACGCGCGCGGAGCCTCATCGATGAACTGGGCGAACTCCTCCAAACCTTTGGCGACGAGCGCCCAGATGGCCTACTCGATCTTTCATCCGTGGCTGAGTCGCCGTTCCTGCCGCAACTAGAGCGCGCCGGCTCGGCCGTCCACAAGCCCTTTGCTTTGGCGACCGTTCAGCAACAGACGCTTCGCACGGCACTCGACGGCGCGACGACGGATGTCGGCGTGATATTCGACGAGTGGAAGACTCGGCGGGCAGAGGCAGACCAGACGGTCCAAGCGGCCCGCGCGCAACTCGAAGGCGAAGGCATCGACTACGAAGACTTCAGGGCTGTCCAGCAACAAGTCGACAAACTCGGAGAGCTCGAGCCGAAGCTGCAGGCTGCCACGTCGGCGAGAGACAAAACGGTCACTGCTCGTCGCGAGCTTCTCCTCACGCGCGAAAAGCTTGAAGCGACCATCCTCAAGGGACTTCGCAAGGCAGCGAGTCGTGTGTCCACCATGCTCGCACCGTCCGTGCGGATCGAGGTGAACGCGGTTGTCGATCACGACCTGATCGAGCGAATTCTTCGAAAGCCTGGCGGTCGCCTCAACGAATCACTCACGCTGTTCCGTCAGGACGCGACGTTCTCGGCGCGGGCACTCGTCGAGACGGCCCGCAGTGGCACGGACGCGCTCGGCAAGAAGTGGGGGCTGCCGCCGCAGCAAGCGGCAAAGATCGCTTCGCTGCCCCGGCTCGTCCTCCTCGAACTCGAGGAGGCGCCGCTTGGCATCACGACTGCGATCCAGCTGAATACGGCGCCAGAAGACAGCACCCCGATCTGGACGCCGATCGAGGAACTGTCGAAAGGTCAACAGGCGATCGCGGTATTGCTGCTCCTCCTCTTGGATTCCGAGGCGCCGCTCATCGTTGACCAGCCTGAAGATGATCTCGACAACCGCTTCATCTCGACCCGAGTTGTGCCCGCCGTCCGCGACGCAAAGCACCACCGGCAGTTCGTGTTTTCGACCCACAACGCGAACGTACCCGTGCTTGCTGATGCTGAGCTGGTCATCGGGATCTCCGCAAAGGACTCGGACCAGCGGCGCGGCGAGGTTCTCCCGGAACACATCGGTGCGGTTGATGCACCGTCTGTACGCGCGCTCATCGAGCGGCGACTCGAGGGCGGACGCGACGCGTTCGAGGCGCGTCGCCGCCGGTACCGCCTAGATTGAGCATGTCTGCGACACGCGACCTGCCTCGCTTCGAGACCACGACCGACTCTCACGACTTCTACGTCGCTGAGACGCTCGGTACCAGTCGTGATTGCCAGCGCGCGGCCGCCGACGCGTGACACACAATCGCCGCATGGACACGATTCCGCTCAGCGACCCGCAACGCCGACTCGTTGAGACCATCTACGCAGGCCTGTGCGAGGCGGGCGAGTGGCCGGCGACCCAGTACGTCGACGCCCGCTTGGATCGCGACCACGGTGACGACTTCGAAGTCGTCGCGTCGTCCTTGCCGGCGACCATGATCATCTCCGATCACTCATCGTGCAGGACCCATGTGGCGGCGCTCGCGCAGATCGGCGCAGCCTCCATGGACTTAGAGCACTTCGTAGCGCTGTTGCGTTACGCGGCCCAGCGTGAGCGAGAGATTTTGCCGCCTCCAAAGCCGAGCACGATGGTGGTACCAGAGGTCTCGCACTTGGAGAGCAACGCCATTTGGGATCGGCAGCTCGACGGCGATGAGTTGAAGCGGCTGTTCGAGCTCACATCGCTCGAGGGCGTCCCAAACGTGGGCTCACGCGGCAACGACGGCTCATGGGGACTCAGCTTGAATCGCGGGCTACGTCGTTACCGCGATGTCAAGGATGTCGCCGACTACGTGCGGCGACGCCCGGAACCGCCGAGCCCGCAGTGGATCTCCCCGCCGCCGGCCCAGCCGTACGTGTTCATCGTCATGCCGTTCCGGGAGGCCTGGTCACTGAATGTCAAGGACTGCATCGAGCAGGCCTGTCGCGAAGTTGAGCAGACAATTTCCGGCCTCCGATGGGAGCGTGCGGACGATATGACCGAGACGGGCCGCATCACAGACCACATCGTCGCGGCGATCGAGCGGGCCGACGTACTTGTCGCCGACATCACGGGCAGCAACGCGAACGTCATGTTCGAGCTCGGCTACGCGGACGCGCTAAACAAGCGCATTATCGTCCTAAATCAGGACACTGGCACCACGCCGTTCGATATCAAGGACTGGCGTCAGATCGCGTATGCCAGCAACGAGCTTCCGGCCGCGCGAGCCCAGCTCATCGGGTTTCTCCACGGCGCTTTGAGAGCGTCCGGCGCGTGACGTCGCACAAGGGCGGCTCGACCACATCTGTGCCGCGTTGTCCGGACAAGAACTTTCGCGCGCGCTATGTGACGCGGCCGTGCGTTCGTGGTTCTCATCCATCGGAGCCGCCAAATGACAAGACTCGGCGAGTTGGCAGACGTCGATCCTCAAGTTGCTGTCGCTTTGCGCGAGGAGGAGCGGCCGCGCCGACTACGCGGCCGGCCGCCCCTTTGCACGAGTCGCGTCAGCTACGGTCGGCCGCGCGAGGCAGCGCCATTCGTGGGGGTCTTGCGAGTCGAGCTCGGACGCTTCGCGCGGGGCCGGCCCGACGTCCGCCCCCGTCCGTAGCGTCTGCAGCACGCGCTGGATGACCCATCAGATCACCGGTGTCGGCGCCGCCGCGGTCTCCGCCGCCGCGCTCGAGGTCCCGAGCACCGCCGCAGCCGTTCTCGTTGGAGCGGCGTGGCTTGGTTCGATGCTGCCCGACGCGGATAAGCCCGGTGCGCACGTCCACCAGCGAACCCGCATGGAGCGTCGGCACATGTCGGCGCGCGTCGCTGGAGCGCTCCTACGACTGCCGCTGCGCCTGCTCGCCCTGCTGCCGCACCGCGGGATCACGCACTCGCTGTTGGCGTGCGTGCTGACTGCCATCGTCGCCGGAGCGGTCGTCGCGTTGGTCGCACCCGAACTCGCGATCGCCGCCGCGGCCGGCGCCGGCATCGGGTATGCCGCGCACATCGCCGGTGACGCGTGCACGCCGGGCCGTGTCGCGCTGTGGGCGCCGCTGTCGCGCCGACGGCGATGGCTGCTGCCCGCGCCGGCGCGCATCCCGACCGGCAGCCTGCGTGAAGTCGCGGCCGCGATCGTGCTCGCAGCGCTCTCGCTGGCCGCCATCGCCGTCCTCGCTGGCTGACCCGCCGGCCACACCAACCGCGGAACCGCCGACCCACAGCGGGCCGCCACCTCACCCTCGCCATGACGAAAGGAGCCGCTCGCATGAGCGCGATCACCGCTGCCCTGGCGCAGCTCGACGATGTCGCCGCCGAAGGCGACCTCGCCCCCGACCCCCTCCCCTCCGACGCGCTCGAGCTCCAGGCACCGAGCGACCCGATCGTCCTGCCGGACGGCAAGCGCATCTACCCGCCGCTATTGCACGGCGAGCGCGTCGACGCCCTCGCGCTCGCGCTGTTGGACATGGACGACCCGGCGCGCTCGAGCTTCCTGCGTCTGGTCGGCCCGCCCGGCGCGGGCAAGAGCCAGATCGCGCGCGCGATCGCCTACCACCTGTGGACCGAGCGCGGCCACCACGTCGAGGACCGTCGCGGCGCGCCCTTCTACGGCTTCGTGGAGATGCAGCCCGGGCCGAGCTCGGACGAGTTCTTCTTCCGCCACGAATGGGTGCCCGTCGCCGGCTCGGGCGGACAGGTGTCGCTGGTGGACTCCGCGTTCGTGCAGGCGATGCGCGAGGGCTGGGTGGTGATGATCGACGAGGTCAACACCGCCCGCGACGTCTGCCTGCTCTCGATCAACGCCACGCTCGACGGACGCCTCGCGCTGTATCTGTCGGCGACCGGCGAAACCGTGATCGCCCAGCCCGGGTTCGCGGTCATCCTGGCTTACAACCCGGGCCTGGTCGGCGCGACCGACATTCCCGACGCGTGGCACTCGCGCTTCCCCGCCACGCTCGAGGTCACCAGCCATTGGCCCGCGCTCGCCGCGCTCGGCGCGCCCGCCGCGCTCGTGCGCGAGGCGGCGGTGCTCGACCGTCAGCGGATCGCCGGCGAGGACGGCCTGACCTGGACGCCGCAGTTTCGTGACGTCGAGTCGCTGTGGCGGATGAGCGAGCGCGTCGGCGAGCGCGCCGCGCTGGCCTTCTTCGCGTCCAACCTGCACGAGCAGGTCCAGGCGGGCAAGCTGCAGGACGCCGAGGCCGCGGCGGCCTGCCGGATGCTCGACCAGGCCGGCTACGCGCAGTACCGCGTTCGCCCGAGCGGCGGCGTCCCCAACCTGCACGGCTACGCGCGTGCGGTGACCGGCTGATGGCCGTCACACATCGCGGGCCGGCGCCGTTCGTCCAACAGCTGCACCGCGCCGCCGCCCAGCGCGGCCGGCTGGAGCCGCTCTATCAGGACCTCTCCGAGCAGCTCACGCGGATCCTGCAGCGCCTGTACCCGGTGTGGGCGCTGATCGGCCCCGGCCTCTCAGACCCCGCGCACATCGAGGTCCATTCGCGCTGGATCTACCTCGATGCCGATGAGCTGCTCGGCCCGCGCGACGCGCTCATGGCCGGCGAGCTCCCGCGCCGCCACGTGCTGCGCACGTTCGGCGTCGCCTTCCACGAGACCTTCCACGGCAAGCACACCAAGCGCTGGACGGTCGAGCGCACGGTGGCGCTGGAGCGCTCCGACGAGCGCGATGCGCGCCTGCTCGGCGCCGACCGGCGGCTGCTGGAGGAGCCGCGCATGGAGGCGCACGGCAGCCGCGACTTCCCGAGGGAGTCGATCCGCGGTCGCTTCGTGCGGCACGCGCTGCAGGCCGCGGTCGCCGACACGCTGCTGCCACGCTTCGCCGCCGAACTGCTCGCGCCCGCCCTGGCCGGCCGGCCCGTGACACGCGAGCTCGCGGGCACCGCTGCCGTCTACCTGCGCGCGCGGACGGCCTACGGTGCCGCCGACCCGGCCACACTGACCTGGCTCGAGCCGATCTGGCAGACCGTGCTCGGCGAAGACGATCTGGCCGCGCTCGACGCCCTGTTCGCACGGCTGATCTGGATCGCCGACGGCGACGACGACGCCCTCGACCGGGCCGCGCGCGAGTACCGGACGATCATCGCCCAGCCCGAGCCCGACGACGGCGATGGCGACACGTCCGGCGAAGGCGCCGGGTCCCCGGTTGCCTGCGACGTCGGCACGGGCGGTCCGGCCGGCGGCCCGGGCGACGACGCCGGTACCCGAACGGGCGCGCCCGGCGGTGAGACCGCAGCCGGGGGCGAAGACGGCGGGAGCGCGCCGACGGCGGGCTCACTGGCCGAGGCGCTGGAGAAGGCGCTCGCGCAGTCCCGCCCCGGCCAGCTCGAGCAGCTCGAGCATGAGGTCGACCTGCGGGCGCTGCTCGACGAGGTCGCCCGCCACGGCGCGCACGCACCCCGCCGTGGCGGCGGGATCGGGACCGGCGCGCCGTGCGGCCGGATGCCCAACCGCGGCGTCGACCGCCCGCCGTTCCCGGACGAGGTCGCGCAGGCGCGCCGCTACGCCACCCGCCTACGTCAGGCGATGACGCTCGGCACGCGCACGATCGACAAGCGCACGCCCGGCGGGCACTTCGACGGCCGCGCCTACGCCCGCGGCCAGGCGCAGCGCGCCCACGGCCGTCCCGTGAGCACGCACCCGTGGCGGATCACACGCCAGATCAGCGCGCCGATCCAGGAGCCGCACGTCGCGCTGGTCATCGACACGTCCGGCTCGATGGGCGCCTACGAGTACGCGCTCGGCCCGATCGCCTGGATCCTCTCCGACGGGCTGCGCCAGATCGGCGGGCGCTGCGCGATCGCGCTCTTCGGTTCCGGCGCCGGGTTGCTGACCGACGGCGGCGAACGGCTCCGGCTCGTCCCGGGCATCCAGACGGGCGGCGGGACGGTCTTCGCCGGCGACGCGATCGTGCTCGCCTGCGACCAGCTCGAGATGACCAACCCGCGCCGTCCGCGCTTTTCGTACGTGTTGAGCGATGGCGGCTGGTACGACACGCCCGCGGGAGTCGAACGGATCCGGTGGCTCGCCGACCACGGCGTCCCGACCATCCACATCGCGATCGGCGCTGCCCCGCTCTCCGTCGAAGCCGACCGGATCGTCGTGATCACCGACCCCGCCGACGCGCTCGACCAGATCGCCGCCGACACCGTCGAGGCCCTGCGCGCCGCGAGCGGTCGCCGGCGCACTCGCTGAGCCCCCGCACACCAAAAGACCTCACGCGCCGCCGGCATCACCGCGGGCGCTCGAATCGAAAGGACCCACATGTACCTCGTCCCGGTGCTGCTGGGCGTCGACGCCGACGACCCGGCGAGCGCCAGGGCGGAGATCGAATCCGCCCTGCGCGACCACGCCGTGCACGTCGACGCCGCCCGCCACCTCTCCCCCGCGAGCACCGCGCTCGCCTCGTTTCACCTGCTCGTCTACGCCAACGGCATCGAGCTGCCACCGGCCGCGCGGCCGCGCTGAGCGGCGCGCTCAGGCCGCGCCGGCATCGCGCCGCGCCCAGACCCGGCGACCGCGTCGCCTCGCTCGACGAGACGCCACGAGGCGCGCAGAGAACTCCTCGCCGGTCGGTTCGCGGCCGAGCTCCCGCTGCAGCGCCGCGCGCTCGCTCCGGTCGGCCTCGATGCGGCGGCGGGCGGCCGGACCCACCCACTAGCCCATGCCGAAGAGAAACAGCGTCCAGCCAACGACGTGCAACAGCACGCCGCACGGGCCGAACAGGCCCGGCGCGTGCACGAACGCCGCGGTGCGCGGGAACAGCGCCACCACCACGAACGCCCGCCCCACCGCCTCCAGCGTTTGCCGCGTCGAGCGCACCATCCACCCGGGATGGCGCGCCACGCGCCCCGGGTGACGCGCGATCCGCGCCGGCACCCGGTTACCCGCGCCGCGTCCACCCCGCCACCGCGACCCCAACCGCCGCGGACGCCTCGAGCGCCCGCGACGCCGACTCGACCCTCATCCGAAAGGACCCCATGCCACACCCCACGGCGCCGGCCGCCCCGGCACCCGCGCTGCTCGATGTCACCACCACCGCCGCGGGCACCCCCACCGGACGGCTGGTGCGGGTCGCGGCTCTCAGACCTCGAGCTCGCGCCCAACGCCCGCCGCGAGGTCGACCCCGACGGGATCGACCGGCTCGCCGGCATGCTGATGCGCGCCGGCCAACTCGTGCCCTGCATCGGCCACCGACCCGACCCCGAGCACGATCACGTCGTGCTCTACGCCGGCCAACGACGACTGCTGGCCGCGCGCCGCAGCCACGAGCTCGCCCGCGACGGCCTCGCCCCGGTCTCCAGCCTGATCGTCACGCTGCTCGACCACCAGCCCGCAACCGACGAGATCCGCCGCATCCAGGCCCAGGAGAACCAGCGCGAGGACCTCACACTCGCAGACCAGCAGGCGCAATTCGCCGACTGCTGGGCCGCCCGCGCCGGCGTGCGCGAGCCCGACCGGATCGCCGCCGTCTGCGCCGACCTCGGCATCGGCGCCGTCAAGGCCCACAACCTGCGCCGCCAGCTCACGCTCCCCGAACCGATCCGCACACGTGTCGCCGAACGGCCCGGCGAACGCCAGCTCTCCGTCACGCTCGCCAACCGCCTGGCCGACATGCACGACGTCGCCCCCGAGCTCACCCAGGCGGTCGCCCAACGGATCTCCACCGGCGACCTGCACGACGCCGCGCTGCGCGACCTCGGCGCCTTCGTGCACCGCACCATCGTCGAGGACGAGGGCACCTACGCCGTGCGGATCGACGACGGCGCCCTGCTCGACGCGCACGCCCACGTCGCACTCGCGCGAGACCACCTCACCCCACAGGGCCGCGGCCAACTCGTCAACGTGCTCGGCTGCGCGCCCGACGAGCTCGACACCGAGCTCGACAGCCTGCAGACCCGCGCGAAGGCCACCGCCGCCCAGCTCCGCGTCGACGCAGCGTTGCGCGATCGCGCCCGCACCGGCCGCTACGCCTACGTCCACGAGCGCGGACCCGACTTCGCCGCCGGCATCTGGATCGTCGACCCCGTGTTCATGCTCGACGCCGTCCACCAGACGCTCGCCGGCCACACCGACGCACAACCCGCCTCCGACCCCGCCTACTTCGCCGGCGCGGGCCTCGACGCGCCCGACCTGCGCGAGGCGGCCGCCGCCGAGCGCCAACGTCGCCACGAACAACGCCAGCGCCACGCCGAGGCGGTACAGACCAACCTCGGCCTCGGCCACGACCTGCGCGCCGGGCTGATCGACCCCTCCCCCGCCCAGCTCGACGCGCTGCGCGCGATCCTGTGCCATCTGCTCGCCCGCGACTACCGCGACGTCATCGCCTACGGCGCTGGCTGGACGGATCCGGAGCGCCAGCGACCGATCGGTGAGAGCGGGCGCCTGGAGCCGATGGCGATCGACGCGATCGTCGACGCCGAACTCAAGCGCGCGCTCGAGGAACCGGATCCGCTGCGCGGGATCGCCGGCCTGGTCGCACGCTGCGCCGCCGCGTTCGTGCTCGACCCCGACGGCATCACCCGCACCAAGGTGCTCGGCAGCGAACGCATGAACCGCAAACTCCACGAGGCGCTGCCCGGCGGCGAGGAGCCGCTGCGCGCCGCGGTGTGGGCGTTCCTGCGACCGATGCTCTCACCACGCCTAACCGAGCTTCACCGCCACGCATTCGTGCTTGACGCGACCGAGCACAGCACCGTCGACCTCCCCGCCCACCGGGGCGACTCGAGCCTCGATGACCTGGACCTCGACGAGGATCTCGCGGCCTAACGACCTGACCGAACGACGGCGACCCACTCCCGTGCAGGGAGCGGGTCGCCGCGACGCCGAGCCCGTTCTTCAGGCCTCGCGCGTTGTCCGACCTCTCATCGCGCGTCCCGCTCGAGCCGCGCGGGCCGGCCGAGCACTCGATCCCGGCGTCCGTCATCGCTCCGGCCAGTCGCTCCGGCTCACCGCGAAAACCCCCCGGCTATCTCACGGTGCACCGGCCGTCAGCGATGACTTCGCTCGGGCTGGGCTCAAATTCGCCCGAGGCGACAACCGCGACGCCGTAGCGACCGCGACACCAACCGCGCAGGCGCCTGCCGTCGCGCCGCGGACGCGCGCCCGGGACACGCGGCCCGAACCGAAAGCGGCCGTCACGCGCGCGACGGATCGAGATGTGGAGAGAGTCCACGTCGCCGCAGCGGCCCGGCCCCGCGAGCTGCAGATCCAGGCCGACGCTCTGCGCGGCAAAGGCGATCTCAAAGGCAGCCCGGGGACCGCCGCTCGACGGCGTCACCGTCACCTGCGCGGACGCGACCGGCGCCGCCAGAACCGCAGCGAGCACGGCGACCAGCGACACGCGGCCGCGCGACCACGCCCCACACATGCGGCGAGCGCGCGATGGCCGTCGCAGACCGATGCGGCCGGCCGGGCACGGGTGAAGCGCACGCACAGCCCCGAGCGGCGCACGACGCGCCCGGCGAAACGGTCAGCGCCGCCCACCCGCGCCAGAACACAGGCCGCCGATGCACCCACGCGGCGCAGACACTGAGTGCTAACGATTGCGGCACACCGACCGCGCAGGCCTGAAAATGTCCATGTCATCTGTAGGCCGGCGCGCACAAAAACTCGCCCCCCGCTGCAGTCCCGACCGCCCGACGCGATTTGCCGCACTCCTCGCCCGCCGCCCCCGCTTCGCGCTCGACCGACGAGCCGTCACGTGGACCGAGGAGTTACACCGCGAGCCCATCGACCGCAAGCTCCACGAGGGACTGCCGAGCGGCGAGGCGCGCTGCGCGCCGAGGTGTGGCAATCGGGCCGAAGAGATCGCGCGAGGTATCGTGCATTGACCGTGCGTCGAGCGTACCGTAGTGTTAGGGAGTGCTCGCGGGCGGCTACCGAGCAGCAGACGGACTTGAGACCTGGACGTTTCATCCCGACGGTCGGCTCGATTGGGTGAGTTCGCGGTCGAGCGCCGCCTATGGCTTAGGCCCCCGGCAATCAGCTCCTTCAGGCGGTGGCCGCACAAGCGGTACCTATCGGATCGATCCGCGTAACGGGCGCCTGTGGTCATTCGACAGATCCGGCCGCGTCGACACCATAGGCGGTCAGCCGCTCAGCTTCGCCGTCGTTGATGCGGCTGGCTCTCCGTATTCACCGCTGGTTATCCGAATCGGCGGCCGTGAGTATCGACGATTCACAGCCCCAGTCGCGCCTGCGGCTTCGAGACCTGCGGCTCCGGTGTCGCACTCCAACGCGCTTACCACACGATCGCAGCCGACGGGGTATTGGTCATCGTCTGATGACCATGAGTGGGCCAAGGCGTCGCTGACCGTGGCAGCCGGCTTGGCTGCCATGTGGCTGGTCAAGCGGATTCTCGACGATTACTGACCTCACTACCGCGCCATCCTCTCTCGGTCAGGTCCGCGAGAGGATCGCGGAGGATGGCGATCGGTTGGCCTCAGCAGGGCGCTCACCGGCAGGATCGCGGCGATGGACCGGCCCCTTAGGAACTGTGATGGGAGGCATGCGATGGCGGAGATCGAAGTGGAGGGCTTCACCAATGCGACTGCAGCGCCGGCGCGACGCTCCCGATGAGTTAGTAATGAGACCGGCAGCGCGCTTCACCGGCCGCATCGCGCCTCCTCTCGTCGAAGCCGTTGGGGTACCCGACGATCTATCAGCGCCGCGCCACACCGACGTTCCGTCCTACCCGGACCCTACGGCGCTATGGGATTCGACTCCGCCGAAGAAGCTACACGCGCCAACCTGCGCCCAGAGTGTGTGCCTAGGGTGCTGTGGCGCCGCGATCTCGGGCATTCGCCCGATGCGGGGACATGCCGCTGGGCGTAGGCTGAGCCTTAGCTCGGCGGTGCCCTTTGCTAATCCGGTACTTCATCAAATTGAAGCCACCGCACCGCTCGAACGAAGCAGCAGTGTACAGACGAGTCACCCGAGCGTAAGGAGATGCGATCATGGCGAGAAGCGACCTCAGCGAGTTCAGCGATGATCACCTCAGACGTCGCAGCACGCCTGGGATGCTGTTCGGTGACGTGGCGGCGGAGGAATTGGAGTTGCGGCGCCAGGCCGGGGCGAGAGCTCGCGTCCGCACGGCCGGGATGTTTGCTCTCGGAGCAATCGGAGGCACCGCCGCAGCCACTAGCCGCAGCAAGGCGGTGCTCGCCGCCGTGGTGGCCTTGGAGGCAAGGCAAGCGCAGAAGCGGCGAGCCGATCAGCAGCGCGCCAAGGGGTTTCGGAGTTCGCGGGACGAACTCCGAGAGACCGCCGACCGGTGGAAATTTTAGCGATCGAGCAGCGCTGGAGCGGCTACTCATCGTTCGATCGCTGATCCTTCTGCAGGGTCCCGCCGCTTTTTCGGCCGACTGGTCTTATCAGGCTCCCCTGGCAAGGCCCCACGACAGGACTCACACGTCCGATCTGCACAGAGGCGTCCCGCGCCGGCCCAGCCTGGCGGGCTACATCACAGCCCCGGGAGATCAACGCGTCGACGTCGGCATCGACATCCACAAACACATCCACCCCGCAGCCCTGCTGTACGCGCGCGGCGGGGAGATCAGCACTCTGTGCTTCGCCAACAGCCGCGACGGAATCCAAAAGCTGCGCGGCTGGTTGGCCGAGCACGAAGCGGCCGACGCAGTGATCGGCGTTGAGAACGCCGCTGGCTACGGACGGCCGCGCCGCACGGCGTTGTCGGTCACTGGAGATCAGGTGCTCAACGTCCCGGCGTGGCGCACGCATCGTGGTCGCCACACCTCCGGGCCCGGCAAGAGCGACCCCGGCCACGCGCTCGCGATCGCCCTGTAGTCGGAAGCCGAAGATCGGGATGGGATGGGAGTTCACGGTCGGGACGCCGGGCGCGCGGCGAGCGAACGAGAAACCGGGAAAGGGTCCTCGGCGAGGATGGCGATGCCCACGGCCGGGGACGGCGTAGCTCTGACGCTGGCCAGCGTCAAGCGCCGAGGGCGTGGGCGGTCGGAGCCCGGGATAGCGGGGCGGCGCTTGACCCCGTCCAGCGTCAGAGCTGATCACCGATCAGATCGTGCGGGGCACGACCAGCACCCACGACTACGGCGGCAACGTCGGAGTCGGCGAGAACAGTCCGGCGGCAATCCATTGCGCGCGTGGCCACGACCCGGTGCGTTCTGCGCCGAACCGCAGCCTCCAGGCGGGGCGGCTTGGGTCAGCGACTCGGCCGTGTCGCCCAGCGGTGAGCCCTGTGGCGCCACCGGACCGCAGTCGGGCTCCAGCGAGACATACCAGCGGGCCGCGCACGCTCGGACGGGCTCCAGAACACGGCGTGCGGGGCGCAGCCAGCCACGGACCGTGTCCGGCGGGCGCTCTGGGCGCGCCGCGATCCGACGTCCCCGTAACCCAGGGCGGCCAGATGCAGGGCGTCGCCGATAACCTCGACCGCGTCGCGCCGTCGCGCCATTAGCGACGCCGGCACGAGCACGAGCGTCACCGCGCATGAGCGCCAACGCACGCGCCGACGGCGCCCCCTAGCGCTGGCGCACGACTCGCGATCCAGCGAACCCCCACGGCGAGACGCGCCCGCCACACCCCGGAAAGGCCAACCGGCCAGCCGCGAGCTGGCCGGCGACGCGCCGAGGATCGGGATCGACAACGAGCATCACGCCACGTACGCACACCCGCGCCCCTGCCACACGCCGCGCGACACCAGCAAGGGCAACGCGTGTTGGAACTCTAAGACGACAGCAGCCCCAGCGCGAACAACACCCGCGACCGATCTGAGCCCGTCGCGCCCGGCGACGACGCCGCGATCCCGCTCCCGATCGTCAACGCGCGGCGATCGTGCCGACCGTGAATTTCCACCAGCGGCCCCAGGTGCCGTCGGTGACCTTCCATCAACATCCTCCCCACGTCGTCCTGCGCAAGCGGGATCAGTTTGGCAGCGCATTGGAACCGGAGCTGGTCCGCGCGATCGCGCTGCTGGAGACTTGCGTCGCCAGACGGTCGCTGATCGCTCCCAAGCCATCCGGCGACTACGGGCAATCTGGATGCAGGTCGACCCCTAGGCTGAGGCCGAGGTCGTGCACGCGCATCGCCAGAAAGCCCTGAGACGGCTCAGGCGGATCGCCTTCGGAGACGACTTGGCCGCCGAAACCGCGGCGCGGTGCGTCCGCGAATTGGCGCGCGAGATCGAACGGCTCAACCGTCGCGTCGTCGAGCTCGAAAACCGAGCTCGCACACCTGCTCGAGCAGTACCGCAACCCCCATCGCTGATCTCCTCCGCGCTGGCCCCGCCGTCGCCGCCGCCATGATCGCCCACGCAGGCGATGTCCGACGCTTCAGCAGCCCGGCCGCCTTCGCACGTTTCTGCGGCGCCGCGCCGATCCACTGCGGTTCCGGCCAGACCGCCGAACGCCACCGCCTCTATCGCGGCGGCAACCGGCAGATGAACGCCACCCTGCACCGGATCGCCGTCGTCTAAGCCCGGGTGCATCCCGAGGCGCGCGCGCCTACCACCAACGCAAACGCGCGGAGGGCAAGACCGCTCGACGAGCCCGCCCTCAAACGCCACCTCGCCAACACCGTCTACCGCCGCCTCTATGCCTGGGCCAGACCGCCCTGCCTGGACCGGACCCTTGACATAGGAGAGTCGAATGGCTGTCGCCCGCCGGTCCTCTCAGCCGAATCGATCGCTCTGCCTCGCAGGACCAGCCGAGGACACCACAACCAGATCAAGGAAGATGTCCCAGCACTCCAAGCGGCCTGAGCAGCCGACGTCTCACCGACGATCGAGGTCCCACGTCTCGGGACTTGACTCGGTCCCTGCGAACACGGCTTGTAGCCGCGCGTGTAGCCCTCGTTTGGCGCCTTGCTCGTCAAACTCCGCGAGGCGATAGTCCTCTCGCGAGAGCGTGCCGCTGCCGATAGTCGTAAGCGATGCTCCGTTCGAGGATCCCACGACGCTCAGGTCAGACGCGGTGGACGCTGCGTGTTCGCGTACGTCAACAGGATCAGTCCATGCGCGCGGGATCGGGAACCACGGAAACACCATGGGGCACAATACGCTCGCGCTGATCGAAACGCCAACCCGGAGTACGTGACCAGCGTCCGTGCTCATGTAAGGAGCCTAGGACATCGCGTGCTCCGGCAGGCACCTTCCGACGCCGGAGGTGGTCCGAACAGCCCGACGCTGCAACCTGCGACAAATCTCTCCGCCAATCTGGAGTTCTCCGGCGCCGGCCACCGTACGGCAATGTGAGCCGGACCCAGTCAAGTCCCTGGAGGTGGTGTAGGAGGACGAGGCCTTGATCGTCGGTGAGGTTGTGGCTGCTCAGGCCGCTTGGAGCTGGGTCGTTTCCTCCTTGATCTCTGTGTCTATGTGATCGGCTGGCCCCGCGAGGCAGAGAGAGATCGACTCCGCCGAGAGATAGCCGCGGCCGACAAGCCACTCATCTCTTTGAAGGACGTCGGGTTGTCAAGCGGTCTGCTGGTGGTCACCCCCTGAGGGGTTGTGGGCAGCGGGCTGCTGAGATCTCTTTCGGCGCTTGGCGGCGCATGTAGTCGGTTGCAGCTGCCCCGGCTTCTCAGATCGTTTGTGGGCCTCGGTGGGCCAGACGAATGGAGGAGCTTGCCGGGGCAGGGTCGGTCGCGCGCGGGGCGCTGGGCTTGAACGGCTCGTTGCGGGACAGGATGTGCCAGCTCGCGATGAGGATCTTGCGGGCAACGGCGGCCTTGGCCGGGTTGGCCTTGCCGTGGCGGCGCTTGATGTCGGCGTAGAGCTCGTGCCAGGGGTTGGTGGGGCGCCAGGCCTGTTGGGATGCTTCGACCGCGGCCCAGCGCAGCGTGTCGGGGCCGGCCTTGGACATGCGCCCGATGCGGGCGCTTTGGCCGGACTGCTTGATCTTGGGGTTCAGGCCGGAGTAGCCGACCAGCTTGCTTGCGCTGGGGAAGCGCGCGACGTCGCCGATCTCGGACGCGATGGTGAGACCGAGCAGTTCGGCGACGCCGGGGATGGTCATCAGCAGGCGGGCGCGGTCGTCGGCGCGGGCGAGCGGTCGCAGCTCGCGCTCGATCGGCTCGAGCTGGCGGTCGAGATCGTCGATGACCGACAGCAGCGTGCTCAGCGAGTCGCGCCAGACCTGCGGGACGCCATGTTCGGCGAGCTCGTCGACCGCGCCGGGTTGGCGCAAGGCCGTGACGCTGCGGCGCAAGCCCCACTGGGTGAGCAAACCGAAGGTGCGGTTCATCGAGGAGGTGCGCAGGCGGACGAGGTGTGAGCGCCGGCGCAGCCGTTCGCGGATCGCGCGGTCATCCAGCGGCGCGACCCAGAGCTCGGGGACGAGGTCGCGGCGGGCGAGGTCGGCGAGCACGCGCGCGTCGACACGGTCGGTCTTGCACGCGAGCGGAGCGATCGCCTTGACCTTGCGCGCGTCGGCGATCTGGATCCTCCAGCCGCAGACCGCCAGGCTGTCACGGACCCAGGGCGCGCCGCTCATCATCTCGATGCAGCCGCGCACCTCCGGCCCGAGCCGCGTGACCAGCCGAACCAGGCCGTCCTCGTCGGCGGTGATCGCGCCCTCGGTCAGCTCGCCGTCCGGGCCGATCGCGCACCACGCTGCGCGTCGCGTGCCCCAGTCGATCCCGAGATACTGCATGAAGTCCTCCTCGCATCGCGAGTGGGTTGCTGGCCAGCGCCGCGTCTCCGGCGCGGGGAGGACAGACCGCACCCGCGGCCCGCGAGTCCTTCATGACAGTCGTTTTGTTCGATGCAGAGCATGCCGGCGAGCCGGATCAGGCTGCGGTCGTCGGGGAAGATGCCGACGACGTCGGTGCGCCGGCCGATCTCTTTGTTGAAGCGCTCGAGCGGGTTGGTCGAGCGCAGCTTGCGCCAGTGCGACGACGGAAACGCGTAGAACGCGAGGATGTCGGGCTCGGCGTCCTCGAGCATCGTCGCGATCTTGCCCAGCCGGCCATCGAGGTGTGCGACGGCCTCGGAGAGCCGATCGCGCGCCTGCGCCAGGCTGTCGGCCGCGAAGATCGGGCGGATCAGCGCGCCGAGCAGGCCGTGCTGGTCCTTGCGGGCGTGCCCGAAGCAGTCGCGCAGGAAGTGGACCGTGCAGCGCTGCCAGGCACAGCCGAGCACCTTCGCGATCGCCGCCTTGAGGCCGCCATGGGCGTCGGAGATGGCGAGCTGGACGCCGACCAAGCCGCGCTTGACCAGGCCGCGGAGGAAGCTGGTCCAAAAGGCGTCGGTCTCGGCCTCGCCGACGTCAATGCTGAGGATCTCGCGGCGGCCGGTTTCGTGGACGCCATGCGCGATCACCAACGCCTTGTTGACCACGCGCCCGCCGGCGCGGACCTTCTCCACCTTGGCGTCAAGGAACAGATACGGGTAGCGGCCCTCCAGCGGGCGCGTGCGGAACGCGTCGACGTGCTCATCCAAAGCCGCGCAGACGCGGCTGACCTCGCTGCGACTGATCCGCAGCCCGAGGCTCTCGACCAACTGATCGACCCGCCGTGTCGAGACGCCGCAGATGTAAGCCTGCTGGACCACCGCCAACAGCGCCTGCTCAGACCGCCGCCGCGGCTCCAGAAAGCTCGGGAAGTAACTGCCCTGGCGGATCTTGGGGATCTGCAACTCGACCGTCCCCGCCCTCGTCTGCCACTCCCTGGACCGATAGCCGTTGCGATGCGTCAGCCGATCCTCGGGCCGCCGCTCGCCGAGCTCGGCGCCGATCAACTCCGACACCTCGCCCTCCATCAACGCGCCGCAGACCGCCTCCAACGCCGCCCGCAGCACATCACCGTGCTCGCGCACCATCACCTGCTTGACGACCTCCTCGATCGTCATCCTGTCGGCACCGGCCATCGCTGGCGCCTCCCTTCTCGTCGTAGCCGTGGAAAGCCCGACGATCATGGACGCCACGGTGGCCGGAACCACGATCAGCGCGGTTCCGTCCGACACACTCCTACACCAACTCTAGGGACGTGACCCCGGACCCCGTCCGTTGTACGTAGGCTGGTCGGACGCCCGCGCGCCGCTGGATAGCAGGTGCGTCGAGGTCGCCGATCAGCGCAGGCGCCAGTCCGGCACGGGCGGCAGACCGACGTCAGCGAGCCGCTGCGCTCGCTCCCCTGCAGCCGCCTAACCTAAGTCCCGAGCGTCCAGCAGCGATCCTCTCAGGGCCGCGCTCCGTTGGGCGGAAGCGCGAGTACCGTCCGGTCCGACAGACGGTTCTTGCGGTAGCCGAAGGTCTTGATTCAAGCTTGGAGCCTCACCTTGAGGCTGACCGGTGATGGACGCCCCAGGAACCGTAGAAGTCGCGTCAGACGACACGGGGGGGTGTCGACGTGGGTTTTTGGCGCAGGCGGACGAACAGTTTTGCGGACAGTCTCGCAACTCCCTCGGCCGCCTCCTTGAGCCGGACCGGGTTTTGCGGGTTGGTGACTCCGCCAATCCCGGCCTGGCTCACCCCGGCCCGGGTCGCGCGATGATCCGTTCAGCCGCGCCTACCACGCAATCAACCCCCAGCTCGATCGGGTCGGCTGCCGGACGCACAACGAGGTCGGGATCAACCGGTCGCTCGTACGGGGCATCGATGCCGGTGAAGGCCTTGAGCAGCCCGCGCCGTGCCAGCGAATAGTGGCCCTTCGGGTCGCGTTGCTCACAGATCTCGAGGGGCGTGTCGACGAATACCTCCAGAAACGGCAGCGCCATCCGGTCGTGGAGAGCGCGTGCCTGGGCGCGACCGGACCGACTCGGGCTGATCAACGCGACGACGGCGATCACCCCGGCGTCAGCGAACAGGGCCGCCACCTCGGACACCCGCCGGACGTTCTCGTTCCGCGAATCAGCGTCGTAACCGAGATCGGAACAGAGGCCGCTGCGGATGGCGTCCCCGTCCAGCACATACGCAAGCCGCGCCTTGGCGGCGAGGCGCCGCTCGACACCCCGGGCAAGCGTGGTCTTGCCCGAGCCAGGAAGGCCGGTGAGCCAGATGGTCGCGCCGCGCCGCGTGTGCCTCACCCCGGGAACCGTGCGCGCGATTGAGCGAGTCGCGAGCGCCCGGCAACACGACTTGACAGACGCGACGCATTGAACTTAGGTTGCGCCTCCAGCGGTGTGCGATCCCGCGGGCCGAGGCGCCAGGAGCGATCACTGTGGCAGCGGTCTGCCAGATCGACAACTGTGGCGTGCTCGCGATTGGGCGCCGCATCGACTGCGGAAGAGCCTCTTGCGAAAGCCACAGGGCTTCGAAGCCTCGCGGCGCTCACTACACGAATTGAATCACCCTGAACCGCCCCGGCTTCGTTGGAGGCTGTTGCCAGTAGGTTTGAAGGTTGTCGATTTATCGCTGCTCGTACTTCGCCGGGGAGAGTCTGCCGCAGGCAGAGTGCAGGCGCGTAGTGTTAGCGTCGACCTATTCCAGCGCCGTCAGTTCGACGTCTGAGCGCGTCTCCACGGCGCTTCGCTTTAAAGCTTCCCGGTCTTAACGCGCCCGATCGTGGACTCGGCGAGAGGCGTCGTAGGCCTCGCCGTAGGGCCCGCAACTGCAACTCGCCCGCTCGCCCGAAACGCCCCGCCCGAGGCCGGCCTTATTGGCGACCTGAGCCAACAGCTTGTTGCCGCCGTGTGACACACGTCCAGTCCGTCCGACGTGACTTCTACCGCAATCTGGCGCCCATCGTGCGTCAACTACAAGGTGACCCTCCCGATTCGATCCTTCAGGCCTCAGCACGCAAGAATCCCTGCTCAGGCGCACAACTCCGCGGCCCGACCATCTGGGCCGCGGAGATCTCATGCACGATCCTGGCTCGCACGTGCAATTCCGGACTGCGGTCACGTCGAGGAGGCGTCCATCGTCTTGCTCATGACATGGCATCCGCTGCAGAATTCGGGACAGCCGACCGGGGCAGCAAGGGCCTGGCGGAACTCGACGGCCGAGGCCGAGTTCGACGCCGTTTCGTAGCCGACTTCGAGGACGTTGCCAAAGTGAAGGCGCTTCGGGAACGGCTTGGCGCAGCAGGGCACCAGGAACCCGTCCCAGGTCACGTATGGCATCTCCCAAGGGAAGATGCAGTCATACTCCCCGATTGAGAAGACCGAGACCTCGACTCCGAGTTCTGACCCACGAAGCCGCGCTGCTTCGGCAAGCTCCTGGAATCTCGGCGTCCGGAACTGATCATAGTAAGCGAGCGGAAGATCGTGCGCGACGAGGTTCAGAGGCTTGAGTGACAGCTTGCGCATGTGCAGCTCTGCGGCCAGCTCGACGAAGTCGACCATCGAGCCGAGGTTCTCGCTCATCAGCACTGTGCAGAGAATGAAGTCCATGCGTTCGCGCAGCGCGCCTACCGCGGATGCGACTCGGCGCTTGAGCTTGCCAAGTTGAAGTGGCCCGCGAATCGCCGAGAACTGCTCCTGGGTGACGCCGTCGATCGAGATGCACAGCGTGTCAACCGGATCAGCGTGCAGCCGCTCGATATTGCGCGGGGTCAGGAGGATCGTGTTGGTCGTCAGATAGATGTGGACGTCCCGCCTCGATCTCACCCACCGGATGATCCGCCAGATATCAGGATGCGTGAGGCTCTCGCCGAGCCCGGTAAGATCGAGTGTGTCCACGCTCTCACCAAAGCCGTCGAACACCTGTTGAAACGTCTCAAACGACATCGTCCCGATGTCGTAATCGTGTGCGTCCTTCTTGTCTCGAGGGCACGTCACACACGCGAGCTGGCACTCGTTGGTGAGCTCGATCATTACCGTCCGAGGGGGCTCGCTGACGCGCGCGTCGCGGATGGGGTTCAACGCCTCGATGGGTCGATGCTTGCAGGTCGGGTGCCCGATGGCAACCCCGACGAACCAGGGCGGCTCGATACACTCGCTCGGTGCGCTACCTCATCACGTCGGCGTTGCCCTATATCAACGGTGTGAAGCATCTCGGCAATCTTGTCGGCTCCATGCTCCCCGCCGACGCGTACGCCCGGTTCCTTCGCCTTCAGGGCCAGGAAGTGCTCTTCATCTGCGCGACGGATGAGCACGGCACGCCCGCCGAGCTCGCGGCGGCGGCCGCCGAACTTGACGTGGCGGAGTACTGTCGCAGGCAGCACGAGATTCAGGCGAAGCTGGCCGAGCAGTATCTCCTGAGCTTCGATCACTTCGGGCGGAGCTCGTCTCCGCAGAACCGCGAACTCACGCAGCATTTCGGCCGGCGACTCGACGAGGAAGGCTTCATCGAGGAGCGCACCACGAGGCAGATCTACTCGCTCGCGGATCACCGCTTCCTTCCGGATCGGTATGTGGTCGGAACCTGTCCGCACTGTGGTTACCCGCGTGCGCGAGGTGACCAGTGTGAGAATTGCACCCGTCTGCTCGAGCCGGTCGATCTGATTGAGCCAAGATCGGCCATTTCAGGAAGTCGTGATCTCGAGGTTCGCGAGAGCCGGCATCTGTTTCTGCGACAGTCACTATTGAGCGACGATCTGCGTGACTGGCTAGAAGACAAACAGAACTGGCCGGTGCTCGCTCGCTCGATCGGACTGAAATGGCTCGATGAGGGCCTCGCGGACCGCGGAATTACGCGGGATCTTCAGTGGGGTGTCCCAGTTGACCGGCCTGGGATGGAGGGCAAGGTCTACTACGTGTGGTTCGATGCCCCCATCGAGTACATCGCGGCTACGCAGGAGTGGGCCGACGCCAACGGCAAGGGCGACGAGTGGCGAAGTTGGTGGTACGACGCGGATGACGTGTGGTACACGCAGTTCATGGCCAAAGACAACGTGCCCTTTCACACGGTTGGCTTCCCGTGCACACTGATGGGGTCGCGCGAGCCATGGAAACTGGTCGATTATCTCAAGTCGTTCAACTGGCTGACGTATTACGGAGGCAAGTTCTCGACGTCAGAGCAGATCGGCGTATTCATGGACGATGCGCTCGACGAGCTCCCACTCGACGTGTGGCGGTATTATCTGCTGCTCAACGCGCCAGAGTCCGACGACACGAGCTTTACGTGGCAGGGCGTGGCGACCGCGGTCAACAAGGATTTGGCGGACACGCTAGGCAACTTCATCAATCGCACACTCACCTTCGTGGTGCGGCGGTTCGGGGATGCGGTTCCGTCGGGCGGAGAACCTGGTCCGGCGGAGCAGCAGTTGCAAGCCGATCTCGATGTCGCCATCGCGGAATACACGAGCTATCTCGGTGCACTAGAGTTCCGCAAGGCGTGTCAGACCCTGAGGCGGATCTGGACCATGGGAAATGCGTACTTCGACGCGCAGAAACCTTGGGAGACAATCAAGTCAGATGAGGCGGAGGCGGCCTTGACGCTTCGGACGGCGACGAACCTCATCGCGCTGTTTGCGCGCTTGTCACTTCCCATCATTCCGATCACGGCCACCGAGGTCCTCGGTTATCTCAACGTTGACCAGTGTGAGCACGAATGGCCGGCTTCCGCAGACCTCGATGCGCTTTCTGGCGGGCACCATTTCGCGGTGCCACCGGTCCTGTTCTCCAAGATCACGGAGGGGCAGATCGCCGATTGGGAACAGCGGTATGGTGGCGTACCGTGACACCTGATTCCATGAGGCGTGAGCAGCAGGGGTTCGGGACGGCGCTTGATCTCCCGGCGTTGGCTAGAGCGGTGACGACCGCGACCGGCGTGTCGCAGTTCGAGATATTCGGCGGTGCCGCGCTTGCCCTTCTGGTGGCCGGAAGCGTGTCACCCCGAGACATCGACATTGCGATCCAATGCGGTGTAGCCTCCACAGTGGAAGTCTTGGCGCGAATCTTCGCACGGGGTGGGACCAGAGGCGAGTTGCGGCGCTACCGGATCGGACTCGTTCACCCAGTATTGATGGTGGACGCCAATGTCGATGGCCTCGCCCTCGACGTGAACATGCTGGCCGACACTGGCCGGATAGGCTGTTTCGACCTCGACAGCGTCAGGTGGCGATTCCCAGGCGGCGACTTGGTGGATCCGTTCGACGCGCGTCACGCGCTCGTCACGCGCGTGGCGACGCTCATTCGGCCTGTCGACGGCGAAGATCCGTATCTCCTGCTCACGCGCTTCCTGCGCCTCGCAAGCAAGTACTCGCTCGACGTGACACACCCAACGCACGTTACCCTCCTCGAGCAATTGGGCGCGGCCGCGAAGGTGTGGGAGCCGCGAAGCGGGCCTCACCATGCGGAAGTCGCCGTAAAGTACCTTAACAGCGTTGATCGCTACCTCGCCGGTTGCGAACGTCCGGAGTCGGCGCGGCGCGCGCTTGCGGACAGTGGGGTGGCTCCGGATCCAGGTGATAAGCCCCGAGTCGACCGACGGTCCGGTCACGGTCAAACGGTCGTGGGCATCGTGATCCCGGCACTCAACGAGGCCGATTGGATTGCGACGACGATCGACAGCATCGTGGCACAGGCCCGCTCGAACGGTACGCTGTTCGATGCCGGGGACGTCGAGGTCGTAGTGGTGTCGAGCGGGAGCACGGACGACACAGATGCGATCGTCGCCGAGTGCGACGAGCGGTACGCTCGGGTGAATTGCCGAGCGTTGCAGACGGACGACCTGACGCTTGTCGGCAAGCGCGTGGCCGGCATGCAGAGCTTCCTTGACCGAGGCATCCGGTCGCCGCGGTTTCTCATTTCGGCGGACGCCGACACGTGGTTTCCAGCAGGCTGGCTCGACTCCGTGATGACGGAACTCGCCGGCGGTTGTGAACTGGTCGCGAGTTCGGGCTGGTTTGAGCCCGAACTGTGGCAGCGGTGCCCCGACTTAGCGGCGGCGTATGCCGACGAAGTCGGCACCGTGTTCTTTGATCCCGAGACCACACGAGCGCTGCAGATCGACGAGTCGCGGGCTCTCTTCAGCCCGCTCCTCTTCGAGCTGTTTGGACGCCCGGTCGCCGACTGCGGATTCGGCATGACGGCAGCCCTCTACGAAGCGGTTGACGGGTTCATGGCCGAACAGCACGTGGACGGCACGGAGATCCTGGCCGTCGGCTGGCCTCTCCAATTTCGGGCCGATGCCATCGGCGCCCGGACCGGGTGGTGTAAGTCCCCCGGGTACGTCACCAGTCCGCGTCGCCTGCTCAACGATCCGCGCGCGCTGTTTGACGGCACGACCTACTTGGGGGAGATGGCGGCGTTTCGGTCGGCATCCTCGCGTCACGAGTGGTTGAATGGCGTCGCCAGTCGGCTCAACTGGGATGACCTGCGAACGTACGTGATCAAGAACTACGTGCTCCTGCGCTGCGTTTGCGACCCTGAACGGGTGTCTGCCAACACCTCCTACTTCGGCTCCGATCTCGAACCGCTCCGCCGGGAGATCGCGGACTATCGGCACTGTTCACGGTGGTGGAGCGCGGGGCCTCTGTTGCAGTTCGCCACGCAGCTCACCGCGCGCTATGGGAGCGGGATCTTGGCCCGGCGTCGCGCGATCACCGACCGACAGGCTCGATGACGCACCTGGAAATCGGTGGGGGTACCGCCCCACGCGCCGGGTACCTCCAGCTCGACCCGGTGCATGGCGTGGGGGAGATGAGGCGGCGCGTACAAGAGGGCATTCCGCTCGACGACAACGTCGCGGATCGCGCGCTCGCGAGTCATGTACTCGAGCACATACCTGCGGGACCAGACCGCATCACGACCTTCAACGAGATCCATCGCGTGCTCAAGCCCGGCGGCGTCTTCGAGATCGTCGTCCCGCTGATTGGGTATTCTGACGAGGAGTGGAAACCGCGTCCCGTGCATGGGTGGCAGCCGTTTGCCGACCCGACGCATGTCAGCGTGTTCTGGTTCCCCGAGTCACTGCTCTACTTCTGCGAAGCCGGGTATCTGCCCAGCGCCGACTACGGAATCCGTCGCTGGGCGCCGCTCGAGCGTGACGCCTGGTACGTGAAGGACGGCTG
This sequence comes from Solirubrobacter soli DSM 22325, assembly GCF_000423665.1. Lineage (GTDB taxonomy): Bacteria > Actinomycetota > Thermoleophilia > Solirubrobacterales > Solirubrobacteraceae > Solirubrobacter > Solirubrobacter soli. Next base: position 167,697 of record NZ_AUIK01000024.1, read on the forward strand.
GGAAGGTTTCGCCGTGCTGCGAAAGCCCGGTTAGCGAGTCCTATGGCCATCGCGTCACTTGACGGAGACCGACCCACTCGGTCCATCGCGTACTACCTGCCTCAGTTTTACCCAATCCCGGAAAATGATCGCTGGTGGGGGCCAGGCTTCACCGAGTGGACGAACGTGTCGCGGGCGCGCCCGCTCTTCCCTCGGCATGAGCAGCCTCGTGTCCCCGGGGAGCTGGGGTACTACGACTTGCGCGACAGGGACATTCGCGCCAGACAAGCGGCTCTCGCACGGGCGTTCGGGATCTCAGCCTTCTGCTATTGGCACTACTGGTTCGGTGGCGGCCGCCGGATCCTGACGGAAGTGTTCGACGAGGTGCTCGCGTCGGGCGAGCCCGACTTTCCGTTTTGCTTGGCATGGGCCAATGAGAGCTGGACCGGTACATGGTACGGCGCGCCGGATCGGATGCTGGTAGCCCAGATGTATCCAGGCACGCCGGATGAGGAAGCTCATTTCGCGGCTGTGCTTCCCGCGTTTGAGGATCCCAGGTACGTCAGGATCGGCGGCCGGCCCCTGTTCGTCGTGCTCCGTCCGAGGAAGCATCCGGATCTCCGCGGCTTCGTGCGGCGCTGGCAGCGAATGGCACGTCACGCCGGTCTGGAGGGCATATTCTTCGCCGGTGAGGTGCACTTCAGGCCTGGTCGCCGACCCTGGCCACCTTCCAGTCTCGGCCTAGACGCGACCATCGACTTCGGCTTCTCGCACCTTACGTCGACCACGGTCTATCCCAACGGCCCGCGCGTCTTCGACTACGACGCAGGCTGCGCCGGCTTCCCTCGACTTCATCCCGAGGGCACGTTGAGCTTTCCGTGCGTCGTTCCGCAATGGGACAACACCCCGCGGGTTGGCCGCCGCGGCGTGGTCGTCCACGGAGCGCACCCCGAAGGATTCGGTCGGCAGGTCGCCGCCGCGGTCGATCTTGTGCTCCGCAGGAGCGCCGACGAGCGGATTATCTTCGTGCGTGCCTGGAATGAGTGGGGGGAAGGCAACTATCTAGAGCCGGATCGCCTGTTCGGCTCCGGCTTTCTCGAGGCGCACCGCGAGAACTTGCAATGACGGACTTTGACGACCGGAAGACGTCCGCCTCACCCGCGCCGCTTGTGAGCGTGGTGATCCCGGTACACAACGGCTCGCGGTACATCCTCGCCGCGGTCAACTCGGTCTTGCAACAGAGCCACACCTGCGTGGAAGTGATTGTCGTCGACGACGGCTCAACTGACGACACGGATGCTCTCGTGTCATCGATCGAGGACTCGCGCCTGTGTATGGTGAGCATCCCGACAAGAGCCGGGGTGGCAGCCGCACGCAATCACGGCTTGCGTCGCGCAACGGGCGACTATGTCGCATGGCTCGACGCCGACGACACCTGGTATGACTTCAAGGTATCGGCGCAAGTGGCCATCCTTGAGGCGTTTCCGCGGGTGGTCTGCGTGGGATCGCCCATGGAGGCGATCACAGCGGATGACTCGCGAACGATTGGCCGGGTCGGGCTAATGGGACGCCACGCGTCGCAAGCGGCGATCCAGCAGGCGCGGGTCATGCCGTTCCCGCTTTCCTCGTCACTCGCCCGTGGGGATGCCGTTCGCGCCATCGCCGGCTTTGACGAGCGACTCGATCAGGAGCCGGGGCAGGTCGAGGACCTCGATTTCATCGCACGCCTCGCGCGCCTCGGGGACATTCGCTGGCTACCGATGTCGGTCGGGGGCTACCGCGTGCATCCGAACAGCTCGACGTCCCTTCGGCTACGGGAGCAGCAGGCCGCCGCGGCGAGGATTCAGTCGCGGGAGGCTCGTGATGAACGGTCGATCAACGGTGGGTGGACGGATTCGCGTCGCCTGAGATGGTCTCAGGCGATGCTGCGCAGATCGCTGGAGGACCGCAGCGGGGCACGAACAGGCCGCGCGCTAATCCGGATCGGATTCGCGCTTGCGGTGACTCCTTCCTACGCCGTTCGCAAGCTCTCGGAGTTCGTTGTCTGAGTCCTTCTTCCGCGCCCTGCTGGGCAAGCGGCTCCCGTGGGACGCGTTCCATGGAGTCTCCCGGACGTACGCTCCGGCCGAGCCGATCTTCGTCGTCGGCTGTCCGCGATCCGGAACGACGCTGGTCGGGGAACTCCTGGCGGCCGGGGCGAATCATCGTTCGATTGGCGAGAGTACGTTCCTGGTCTTTCTGCACGACATGCTGTACGAACTAGGTTGGCGTACGGGCCGCGTCGTTGAGGGAGTTGACCCGGTCGACCTCGGTGACTTCGTTGAGTACGCCGGTGCGTTCGCAGACCGAGTCCTCGCAGATCGCTACAGGGAAGCGTGCCAGTCGACCCTGGTCGATCACACTCCCTGGTACGGGCTGGGCGCACCGCTTCTGAACGCCATCTTTCCCTGCGCCCGATTCGTGCACGTGCTCCGCAACGGCGGGGCGGTGGCACAATCACTGAAGAGCTCGCACCAGCGAGGGCACGACTGGGCGGGGGCTGACGTTCGCGCCCGAGCGCAACTCTGGACGTCGATGGTCGCGCAATGCGAGGAGGCTGGCCGCCAGATCGGTCCCAAACGGTTCGCCGAAATCCGCTTTGAGGCCCTTTGCCGCGATCCCACCGGCGCGTTTGGCGCGCTGCTACGTGACCTCGGGCTTCCTCAGTCGTCGCCGGATGCGCGCGTGCTTTCGACGCCACACGCGACGCCGTCGCGTCAGGACCTTCGCGCCAGAGAACCGCAATGGGACCAATGGCCCGCCGAAGAGCTTGCGATCTTCGCGGCGGTCGCGGGAAACGACATGCAGCGTCTCGGTTACGAACTCCCAGACACCTAGGGCGGGGTTGGCCGAACCAACGGCCACGTGACGGGATGGATGCTTCCGGTCGGCACGGCGACCGCACCCACTAGCACACGAATGAGCGCCTCGTGTGTGACGACCACGACCGCTTCCGTGCCCTGCTGCGTGTGGTCGGCGATCGACGTGCTCGCGCGCGTCCACATACGCTCGCTCGACTCCCAGCCAGGATCGTCCGTCGACGGGACGCCATCACAGGCTTCGTACGCTCTGGTGCTAGCGGCTATGTCCCCTTCCGTGATCTGACTGGATCCTTGGCGAACCGGAAGCCAGTCGTGAAGCCGGAGGTCCACAACGACTTCGAGGTCGATCTGCCGGGCAATCCGGGCCGCGGTCTCAAGTGCCCGGGTGTAGGGCGACGAAACGATGCGCCGGAAGCCGCCCGTGGCGAGCGCGGCGCCCGCATCGTCCGCTTCTCTTCGACCGCAGGCACTCAGCGGCACGAAGTCGTAGCGAGCGCCGGTGAACACCGTGCCGTGCTCGGCCAACGCGCTGATGTCGGCGTGGCCATGGCGCACAAGAACAGCCCCCACGTCTTGTCGGCCGAACGAATAGTGTTCTGACGATATGGAGTCTCGGCGCACTCAGGAAGGGATCATGGCCAATGCGTAGCCGCGGCGCGTCGTCGCGCGCCCCCCAGGCTGAATCGCTCTTCACCGAGGAAGAGCTCGAGCGCTTTTTCCCCAGAGGGCACGCGACCGGATCGCTGGCCCGGTTGTGTGCGGCCGCGTCGGACGCGCTCGCGCGGCTCATGCCTGATGGCGATCTTCCCCGTGTGCCGGGCTGGGATGGAAAAGGCGAGTATCAAGCGTTGCTCGAGCGCTATTGCTCGCTGCCGGCGGACATGCACTCGCAACCTGATGCACTGGTGACTCAGATCGCGTCGGACTTCTTCCCTGGCGCCGTCAACTGGCGCTGCCCCGAACTTCAATACAACCTCGGGGCCGCTGTCAATGTGGTGAGCTCAGCGCTCTACGCCGTCGCGCTCGACTTGAACGTCTTCCTCATCAACGATGGTTTGGCCGGAAACACCATCGTCGCGGAACAGGCCGTCGCCGCGATCCTGCTCGAGGCGGCCGGCGTCCAAGCCGGTCACGGACACGGGCTCTTCACTTTTGGCGGGACTGGGACCATTGCCTACGCGATCAAGGTCGGCTTGCGCAAGGCGGCCCCCGAGTCAGTTCGACGCGGCCGTCCTCGTAACATCCGGCTCGCCGTCACCGAGGATGCACACTTCTCCCATGCGACGGCCGCGGACTGGCTCGGAATCGGGTCCGACGAACTCCTGATCCTGCCGTCGGATAGAGAGCGACGGTCGTGCATCAAGCGAGCGGAGCGTCTGCTCAGGGAGGCAATCGAACGTGGGAACACGGTACCCGCACTGCTGATCAACGGCGGCACGACGTATGACCACGCCATAGATGACATTCCGGCGTTCGTCGAGCTGCGCGACCGGCTGGTCACTGACTATTCGCTCGAATACGTCCCCCATGTCCACGCCGACTCCGTCGTGGGGTGGGTTTGGCTCTTCTTCCGTCACTATGACTTCGATGCCAATCCGCTGGGCCTGTCACCCCGTGGCCTTGAGGCCATCAGGGCTCAATATGAGCGCGCAAAATGGATCAGCCTCGCCGATTCGTGGGGTGTCGACTTTCACAAGGGCGCGGGTGCCTGTCCCATCGACTGCAGCATGTTCATCGCAAATGACGCGGCCGACATCGTCAGGCTGCGAAAGGGAGATACACCGCAGGCCAGCACCCACCAACTCGCGGACGAGTTGAGCGTCGTATCGCCGGTCGACTATACACTGGAAACTTCGCGCGCCGGGGGTAAGCCGTTGGCTGCCCTTGGCTCGCTCCATAGTCTCGGGCGCGACGGGTACCGACGCGCGGTGGCGAACCTCATCGAAAACGCGATGCTGTTCCGACACCTGGTCGAGCAGCAGTTCGAGATGGAAGTCCTGAACCCGTACGCGCTGGGGTACCAGACGATGGTACGCCTATATGAGCCCGGCACGGCCGATGACGATCGGCGTGGCGCGGAACTTACCCGCTCAGATGCGTCGACGGGGGAGTTCGTCACTGCCGGCAACGCGTATCTCAAGCGCTTCTTCGTGTGGGATAACCAGGGACGCATGGATGTGAACGCTGGGGGCTTTGTCTACTCGTATACGCGTCACTTTGTCACGACACCCAGCGGTGTTCCCATTTCCGGCCTGAAGGTGTATCCGACGTCGCCCCGTATCGGCCGCCGACACATCCGCGAGGCTGTCGAACTCCTGGCTGCACGAAAGCTGGCGTTCGACCTAACCTTCGGCTAACTCCGCGACGCGGAGCTGCTCTACCGTGTCAAAGGCGCGCCAGCACCGCGGGTAGAGCGCGCAGGCCTTCAGCTCGCGGTGGCTGATGAGTTCGCGCCACACGTCGGCAAAGTTATCTGCCTGAATTGAGGACAATGCGCAGACGCGCGACGGATTCAGGACTTGGATCCCTGAGGCGAACATTCGGGTTACCGCAGTGCGGCTGACCTCGAGCACGGTTCCGTTGCGATCGTGGCGGATGTAGTCGCCGTCAAGCCCCGCGACCGGAGCGATTGGGACCAGCATGCACGCGGGTCTCTTGAGTCGCTCGTACTCCGCGGCGATGATTGCCAAGTCCAACTCGCCGATGCCATCACAGGTCAGGACGACAACGGGCTCGTCTAGGAAGCTCAGAAATGTGTTGCGTATCCACCATGCGTTCATCTGGCCCTCGGTATTGAACACGCTGGCGGCGCCATGCTCGATCGCATGGCTGGCAAGCATCGCCTTGCGATACCCGACGGTGACATGGACGAGCGAGACCTGTCGGCGGGCGACCTCGAGGCTATGTCGAAGCAGCGTAGAGCCTCGGTAGGGAGCCATGGCCTTTGGGACGTCCGCGGTCAGCGGCATCATCCGAGCGCCGCGTCCGGCGGCCATGATCACGACATGCCGGAACACGTTCCTCAGCCGTCAGGGGCTGCTCGGAGTAGAGCTTCAAGCTCCGGTCGCGTGAATCGTGGCGCGGTCTCCGAGGAGATTTCCGCCACCGCATATTTTACTGGCGGCGTCGTAAACGAGATCACGTAGCCGGGGCGCCCGGCAACCTCCGTCATCTGCGTGTGAGATGACTCGGCCGGCGAAACAAGCCACTCGCGGTCGCGGTCGCCGACACGGCGTTCGCCGACGGTCCATCGGTTTCCGAACACGGCGGTCCAGACTTCGAGGAGGTCGGAGATCTTCGTGGCGCGCATGGGCCGTACGAGGACCCTGCCTCCAAGTTGATCGCGCGTCTCCAGCGCGGAGCGAACCTCGGCGGCCGCCTCGTCGGCGGAGATGAAGAAGCGGCTCATGTTGGGCCCAGTCGAAGTGATGACACCCGGGTCGCGACTCATCTCACGCCACTCCGGAAGCACCGATCCGGTCGACCACGCGATGTTGCCGAGCCGGACACAGGAGAACTCCGTGCCCCGCTTGCCGTGCATTCCGCAGAATGCTCTTTCCATCAGGGCCTTCGAGAGTGCGTACGTTCCCGCGTTCGGCGAGGCCGCCTTGTCGGTCGAAACGCCGATGACGGCTTCAACGTTGGTCTCGACCGCAACGCGCGCGACATTCTGAGACCCGCGAACGTTCACGTCGATGCACTCCATCGGATGCAGTTCCGCCAGCCCCACGTACTTGGTCGCGGCGGCGTGGACCACCAGACCGGGTTCGACGTCAGCGATCACGTCGCGAACGGACTCGATGTTGGTTACGTCAAGAGGCACGGACCGGCAGCCCGTGGCGATCTCCGCGTGCCGATTGGCAGAATGATTTCGCGATGCGAGGACCGGCTCGTACGAGTCCCGCAGAAGTGTGGCAAGGCGACGCCCTAGAAAGCCGGACCCGCCGGTGATGAGGACGCGCTTCATCGGGTCGAACCAGACAGGGAAATCATGATAGGAGTTGGACGTGAAGGTCGGCCTTACGGGCGTGCGGATACTAGCGACAGGTGGAAGCGGCTTCTTGGGGCGGGCGCTTTGCACGCGCCTTGTCGCGGGCGGCGCCGAGGTTCACGTGCTCGCGCGTTCCCGTCGGCCCGAGTCGTTTCCCGCGAATCGCTGGTGGCGCGGTGACGTGGCTGACCCCTCAACTGTGTCACGTCTCGTGGATGAGCTTGAACCCTCCGGGATCTTCCATCTCGCAGGTCGCGCAACCGGCGCCCCGGACCGTGCGCTCATGCGCGAGATGCTGGGCGTGCACGTCATGGGCACAGCGAACGTGCTCGACGCGGCGGCCCAACTCAGTCGCCCGCCGTTCGTCGTGCTCGTCGGATCGATGGCCGAGCCTGGTCCGGGCGGCCAAGAACTTGCCGCTTCCCCGTACGCCGCTACCAAAGCCGCGGCCGCCGGCGTCGCCGAGTTCTACGCGCACATCTGCGACGTTCCGGTCGTGCGCGCGCGCCTCTTCATGGTCTACGGCCCGGGCGACACGCAGCTGACAAAGGCGGTTCCGCACCTGATGCTGGCGACGATTCGCAACGAGAGGCCACGCTTCGGGGCGGGAGTGCTTCCCTTGGATTGGACCTTCATCGACGACGCGGTCGATGGCCTGCTGGCGGCGGCATTCGCGCGGCCAACGGCGCGAGTCGACATCGGGACGGGGCGGCTCGCCACCCTCCGCGAGATTGTAGGAATTGTAAGCGAACTGAGCCAGACCGCCGTTGAGCCGCAGTACGGAGCAATGGTCGATCGACCGTTCGTGACCGCGATCCGTGCTGATACCGAACAGGCAGCGAGACATATCGAATGGCGTGCCAAGGTTGGACTGGAGGATGGCCTGAGCCGAACCTTCGAGTGGTTTCGCTCCGCATGGGCTGCGGGTGAATTCGCTCCCGGTGGCGCAGGCTGACGCGTGTGATGATTCCGGCCTTGCCGTGGGGGCGCGCGGCACTGCGCGCACCGCTCCCGGTCCAGCGCCCGCTGTCGGCTCCCTCCTGCGCTCGGGCCGTGAGTCAAATTGACGCGGGCTGGGTCCGACGGACACCGTGATTGCCGGTTGGAACAACCTAATATCCACCTCGGATGGCCGCTCGGCGCCGGGCTCAAGCTCGCGCCCAGCCTCTGATCATGCGGTCCTCGCAGCGCATGTGCCGCAGTCAGCGAGCGCCCCGGCAACGCCGACGCCCAGCGCGCCGCGACCGCGTGGCTGGCCTGGCCGCGGCAGGCGCGCTGCGCGCCAGGATGGCCTTCGCGCCCGCCGACCGCGCCGAGCAGATCGAGCATCTGCACGCGCACCTGGTCAGCGTGCAGATGTACGAGCCCGCCTGGCGACCGGCGATCCAGATCACGCTCGTGATCGCGCGCTGGGCCGACGCGTCAAGGAAGCCATGCCGCTCATGACCGCCGATCCGGGCGCGCACGGGCCCGTCCCGCGCTTCCAACAAGCCATGCTCGAGGTACTCGACGCGCAGGTGCCCCACCCGACCGCCGACGACATCAACGGAGCCGATGCGGACGACTCGCCCAACCCGTTCAGAGACACGACGCGGACGCTGGAAGAGGTCGCGCACGCCGCCGCCGGCGCGGCGGTTCAGCTACACCCCGGCGGACCCGTGGGCATGCCCGACGACACCGCCTGATCAGTCCGTCCAACGCCGCGGCAGGCAGCGGCACGCACGAGCGGAAGCACCTCACGATGGCCCAGGCAGCACCCGATCCCGCCGCGGCGGACCGTCCGCCTGAGAGCCGGCGGCTCACGCGACGACGCAACGTCCTGCTCGCCCAGCACCACCGCCAGCAGGACTGGTCGATCGCCCAGATCGCGCACCTGCTCGACCGCGCGCCCGCGACCATCCGCGGCTACCTGCACGACCCCACCGGCGAGAAGGCGAAGGCCCGCAAGGCCTCCTACGCCGGCACCTGCGAGCGCTGCGGCACGCCGACGTCCGGGGCGGACGGCAAGGGACACGCGTCGTGCCATTGCCAGCGCTGCAAGCCGCAATCCCGGGCACGCTGGACCCGCGAGCTCGTTCGCGGAGCGCACCACTTCTGGCGTGAGCGCTTCGGCTTCGTCGCGTCCTCGGTCGACTGGTCGGGCACCCACGCGCGCCGACGCGGCGGTGCCGCGCTCGCTCGCTACAGCTCCGCTCGCTGGCCATCGCAGTCGGTGATCCGTCGGCTGTACAGGACGCCCGAGGCGGCCCGAGCGGACGCGTTCCCGACGCGGGCTGACAGAACGCAACGTCTCGACTGGTCAGCCAACCAGCGCCACCCGCTCCAGACCGCGGTAGCCGACGTCGGCCGATCCAGTCCCGGCCGTCAACCCGCGACGGACAAGAGAGTGGGCCGCCACCGCGCGTCGCAACCGGCCCCACCGATCTGACGTGGGCGCCGTCCTCTCCCCCGGCCCGCGCCTCGCCGGCGTCAGCGCCGCGCTCGCGACAGTCGCCGTGCTGCTGCTGGCCGGTGCGGCCAGCCTGATCCCCGCCCTGCTGACCGGCGCCAACTGCGGCACCGGCTCGGACACGACACCGTCTCCCTCGGCGCTGCAGACGATCCCCGCCCCCTACCTCGCGCTCTACCAGCGGGCCGCAGCCGCCTACCACGTCCCCTGGACGGTCCTCGCCGCGATCGGTGCGATCGAATCCGACCACGGCCGCTCGCACGCCCCCGGCGTGCAGTCCGGCGTCAACGCCGTCGGCTGCTGCGCCGGCCCGATGCAGTTCAACCTGCGCGACGGCCCACCCTCGACGTGGCAGACCTACCGCGTCGACGGCTACGGAGACGGAAACACCGACCCGTATGACCCGGCGGACGCGATCGCGTCAGCCGGGCGCTACCTGCACACCCTGCTCGCGCAATCCCACGGCGACATCTCGCGCGCCGTCTACGGCTACAACCACTCCAGCCTCTACGTCACCGACGTACTCGCACGCGCCAACGCGTACAGCGCTCGACCCGAACAGGCACTGACGGCACCCGCCAACGCCGGTTGTGCACCAGGACAGCAGGTCGGGACCCCGGCGAATCTGCACGAAGCCGAGCGGCGCGAAACCCCGCGCGCGTACGCGATGCTGCCCGCGTGGACCATGGCCGGCGGCCGGGCTGCCGAGCCGATCGACGCTCGCTTGCTCGACAACGCGCTCTGGATCCTGCGCACCTACCACCTCCGCGTCACAGCCGCCCGCGAAACCGGCCACAACACCCACGGCGACGGCACCGCCCTCGACCTCATCCCCGCGGAACCAGTCGACCAGTCCGCGTGGGATGCAACGGCCCGGGCGCTCGCCCGCGACCTCGGCTGGACAGCCCCCTGCGGCGCGTCAGGCGTGCGACCGGCCTGCCCGCTGGTACCCGCCATCCAGTTCGTTGGCTACGAGGGCTACCCCGGCCACGGCTCACCCCGCACCTGCCGCGCACCATCATGCGCGGCGCACTTGCACATCTCGTGGGTATCCCCGTGTTACGGCACCAGCGCGCCGTCGCCTCCGTGCGCGTCAGTCACCGCATTCGCCACCGCGAATGCCGTGGCGTCGGACCGCTAACCGCCGGGACCACAATCCGACCAAGGTGGTTGAGCCTAGGGCGGACCCTTGCCCGGCGTCTCGGAGGGGCGACGACGGTGCGTGTACCGCTCAGCCTGCGGCCCGCGGCCGATGCGCAACGGGTACACGACGGACGCCGGTTGCTCGGCGCCATCGGCGACGACGCAAACGGCGATCGGGATGTCATCCACGCCGTCTCGCGGCACCGTGATCGGGAACCGGACATACGTTTCGTCAACGTCGCGAGCAACGCCGTCGATCGCTCGCGCCAACACCGTTTGGCCGCCAATGCGCGCTCCGCGTTGCGGGAAGTCGGGTAGTTCGCGGCTGCTCGCGTCGCACCATCGCACCATCGAACCATCGGACCATCGGACCATGAGTTGTCGATGGTCCAGGAACTGCTCGCTGGCGAGCCGACGCTGCCGGCGATGCGTGTTCGCGAGGAGCTCGAGAAGCTCGGCTACGGGGGCCGCAAGACGATCCTTGATGAGTTGTTGCGCGAGTTGCGGCCGCGGTTTGCTCGGCCGCCGCGCAGCTTCCAGCGCACCCGGTACCGACCTGGCGAGCTGGGCAGTTCGATCTGTGTGAGCCGCGCTCGGAGGTTCCGGTGGGCTAGAGCCATCCGATCACCGTGACGAACGGCTCGAGCCGCGGCGGCCGCGGCCGTAGACCGGCGGCGTCGACGACGCCAGCACGTTGCGGATCGTGTCGCGATAAACACCGGTGCGACGATGGATCTCGCGCTGCGAGAGGCCCTCCAAATGGTTCAACCGCCGGATCTCCGCTCACAGCTCCACGCCAACCCAAGCGCCCATCCCCCCCGGTCTCGATCAACAGATCGAGCCAGATCTCCGGCCCGGCCGGACGACCTCCGACCCCGCGCCGAGGTGGACCACTTCTAAACCCGCGCAGGCGGACCACTATTCAGGCGGCGCCTGCAGGTGGCGCACTTGATGCCGTCGTCCATTTCGATATCCGGATTGTCGGCCGACCCCCGAAGAGCCTCGCCCCCTGGCGCCTTATTCGGTCAGCGCGGCCGCCTCCCAGTACCTGGCCGCATACGCCTCGATCAGCTGAGCCGGCGCCTCGGCCCCCCGACCCTGTACGGCGTTCTCCAGGAGCTCGGCCATCGCGCTCATAGGGCGCTCGAACACGCCGTCGGGGCTGAAGAACTCGGCGATTCCCGGAATCCAGTCGGGATCGATCGGTGAGGCGTCGTCGTGGTATGCCTGCATCAGCCGCCACGCACGATCCAGGAGGTGGGCGGCCTGCGCGAGATCCCCGATCTCCAAGGCGATCGCGGCTGCGGTGCTGAGGCAGTGCATATCGAGCCCCGGACGTGCCAGGTCATGGACGCGCAGCAGTTCGTCGAGCGCCGCGGCCGGATCTCCGTCGGCGCGCGTGAAGAGGGCCATCGTGGCGCGCACGAGCAGATCCGCCGGAGCCTGACGGCTCGCCTGCTCCACCGCGCGCCGCGAGGCCCCGGTGTCACCCTCATCGAGCCCCCGGCATCCCAACACCAGCAGCTCCCTCGCAGCCTCGTGGCCGCGGACGGCGGCCGCGACAGACCCGCGCAGCGCCTCGTCCGCGGCAGCGACCGCCGCGTCGAGCAGCTCGGCCGCTCGCTCTGGCTCCCCGCACTGGAGATAGGCCTCACAAGCGAGTCCGTCCTGGTCGTGATCATAGGGGAACTTGTGCCGTGCCTGTTCGAACGCCAACAACGCGCGGCGCGGTAACCCCGCCGCCGAGGCGTAGTACGTGCAGGCCTGGAGGTAGGGAAGGTAATTAGGCTCGATGACGACCACGCGGGTCTCGAGGTCGGTTGCCTGCTCGATGTCACCCGCGACCGCGCATATGCCCGCGGCGTTGTGCAGGGCCTCGGAGTGCTCGGGGTTCTCGCGCAGCACGGCCTGGTAGCAGGCCATCGCCTGCGCGAGCACCGACGTCCCGCCCAGCCGCTCTCGTAGCCTGCGCGTGAGCGACCGCAGCGGCCGTCCTCCCGACTCGAAATTATTGGTCCGGTACTCGTCGAGCCGGTTGCCCGCAGGGTCGCCCCACTCCAGGTCGACCAGCGACAACGTGCCGAGCGTCTGGCGCCGGAACGGCGCGCGTGCCCGGCTGAGCTTCAGCTGACCGCCCCCACGCGGCTCGACCGCCTGGGCGGACAGCAGGAGCTCCAGCGCGTCGTCGAGCAGCTTGGACACCACTGGATTCGTGTTGCTGTTCCCGAAGAACTCCTGGAGCTGCAGGCAGCCGCCATGCGCCCAAAACGTCACCTCGCTGGGGATGGTCGTGCTCATGCCTAGGCTGCCGTACAGGCGGCGGACACTTTCGGCGCCCCCTGGGCCCGCGGCCGACGGGTCGCGCCAGATCTTGAGCGCGAGCTCCAACAGCCCGGACCGGTCGTTGACCAGCCGGTGGACGATCTTCGAGGAGCCGGCTCCGATCTCATGCCCGATCGTGTACCGGGCGCCGCCCACGTCGATGTACTTGCCCTCCCACTGCTCGGGGTCATGGACGGCAAGGTCCAGGGGCTCTCGCTCGGCCGTCACAGCACCGTCCACGGGTCCGGGTCGGGCAGCTCGAGGAAGAGCGGCGAGCCGAACACGGTCGAGTCGCGGATTGCCATCAGCACGAGAACCGTGCGAAGGGTCAATGCGATCTCACCCGAGAAGAACCGGACATTGCCGGAATGCGGGTTGAGCTGCCCGTCCACGTCGGTGCTCTCGCTGAAGAAGCGCACCGAGCAGTCGAGCACGACGCGATGCCTCAGCGTCTCGGATTCCATCGTGACGATCGTGTCGTTCGCCTGCCGCGAGATGACACTGAACTGCCCTATGTAGTGGCAGTACCGCGCGCTCGGCTCCGCACCGGACAGGACAGACTCCAGCGGCGGGATGGGCTTGTCGTCGGCAAGGGCGCGCAGGACGCGATAGAGGCGGTCGGTGTAGCTGGCCTTGACCTTGCGCTCGGTTTGGATGACGCTCTTCCGCCCGTAGGTAACGTCCCCTCTAAAGAGCGAAATCACGTCAGCGACGCTCAGGCCGGCTTCGGCGTGTCCACCCACCGTGCGCTCGGCTGTTTCAGTCTCGGCGATCTCGTCGAGGCCTTCCGGCTCGAGCTGACCGTAGAGCACGTCGATCTTTCGCCGCGAGATGTAGCAGAAGTAGCGCATGGGCGTGAGTCGCGCTGAGAAGCGATCATCGCCACGGCGGGACGCACGGTCAAGGTCCTCCGCGCTCAGCACGACGGGGCTTGGCTCTGGCGAGGGGAATCGAACTCCCACTTGGCATAGCTGCACTGCTGTCCGCGTACTTCCGGCGTCCGCCTCACGCCAGTCCCGCGGTTACTTCGCACGACGCGCATCAGGGGCCTACAGCGCGCCCGGAGCAACCCGCCGGGGCGGCTCGGCATCCGCCGACGCTCGGTGACACTACGGTGACGAAACCCACGGGATTCTGGTCGAAACCGGCGGCATTTCGGGCCTGGCGTCACGTGATGGAATGCGGCTGCGTGCAGGGATATCTTCGGCAGACGAACGGTGACCACTGGCGTCTTGTAAGCGGTAGGTCGTCGGTTCGAATCCGTCCTCCGGCTTCTACGCGCGTACCGTGCCGGTCAGCCCATCGCGCGCACGATGCCCTCGCGCGGGGGCGTGAAGACGTCGATCACGACGCAGCCGTCCGGGCCGGCGACGCCGCCGTGCGGGACGTGGGGCGGGATGACCACCAGGTCGCCCGCCGTCATCACCCGCGTCTCGCCGCCCACCGTGAACGTGAGCTCGCCGGAGACCATGATCGCGATCTGCTGCTCGAAGTGGTGGTGGGTCGCCGCCTCGACCCCGGGCTCGAAGGTGACGACGTTCGTCATCACCGAGTCGGTGGTGACGGGCTGGAAGCGCAGACCGGGGATGAGCTCCAGCGGTGCGACGTCCTCGGCGACACGCAGGAACCGACCGGGCTCGGTGGACGCCTCGCCCGCGTCGTCGAAGTAGGGCTGCTCAGTCATCGACGCCGACGGTACCGGCGCGGCGGGCGGCGCGCACGCGGGCGCGGTCGCCGCGCGGGCCGGCCATCCGGACCAGCAGATCGGCGGTGGAGACCTCCAGGGCGCCGAGCTCGACGGCGCGCACGCGCAGCCAGGGCGGGAGGTCGTAGTGGTCGCCTTGAAAGCGGTGGCGGGGGATCCCCAACGAGGCGGCGAAGGCGTGCAGCTCCTCGAAGGAGCCGTCGACGGCCATGTGGCACCAGTCCTTGACGGAGAGGCGGATGTGGTCGTAGCGGCGGATCGGGTCGACGAGGACGGGCATGGGTCCGGGGTCTCATCTTGGCGCTTGGGCCTTGAAGGCGGCGAATCGTTCGTCAGGATCTTGGGTTACCAAGACGGATCTGATTCACAGCAGGAGGCAAGGGATGAAGGTAGGGGGGAAGCTCCTCGCGGCCGCAGTCGCCGCGATGGGACTCGTCGTGCCGGCGACGGCGAACGCCGCGTTGTCGGTCAAGATCACGGACGACACCGGGAACCCGGCGCTGATCGCTCCGGGCGCGCCGCCGACCCTGCGCAACATGGACGTCAAGGCCTACGTCAACACCAGCGATGGCAAGGGCTTCAGCGTCGCCGTCGCGGGCCCGGACGGCCAGCCGGCGGGCAGCGCGCTCAGCTGCGGGTCGCCGGGCATCGAATCGACGCGCTACGTCGACTACCACGGCAACGGCACGTACACACTCCTCGTGACGGCGTTCTCGGACATCGGCTGCACCAAGGCCACGGGCTCGACGACGTACACGTGGAACATCGCCGCGGGTGTCGCGATCTCACCGCCCGCCCCGACGATGCTCACGCGGCAGCCGAACTCGTACTCCACGATCGTGCAGCAGTTCAACTTCGCCGGCAACCCGGGCGCTTCGGGCTATGAGATCAAGTACGCGCTCGGCGCGACCGTCAACCCCGACGGCAGCCTGAACTCGCCCGCGATCAAGGACGGGTTCGTGAACTCGACGACCGGCAAGGTCGAGCTGATCGGCGCGCGCGAGCCGGGCACGTACACGATCGTCGCCCGCGCCAAGTCCCTCGGGTACTTCACGCCGTGGACGGCGCCGCAGAACTTCAACCTGATCACGCCGTTCGACATCTCGTCGCGCACGTTCCCCGACTCACGCGGGCCGAGCTACCAGGTCCGCGCCACGCTCGGCGACGCCAGCGCCGCCGGCAGCCGCGTCACCGTCGCCGTCGCCAACGGCAAGAAGGGCAAGCGGTTCCGCACGCTCGGCAAGCCCAAGATCAACAGCAAGGGCCAGATCACGCTGCGTTTCCGGCTCAAGGTCGGGACGTACCGGATGCGGTACTCGTTCAAGGGCAACTCGCTGATGGCCCGCGGGACCGTCTACGACGTGATCCGCATCAAGCGCGTCCTCGGATAGTCGTCTGAACGACGACCGGCAGCCGCAAGTTCAGTGTGCGGCTGCCGATCATCCGTTTGATGAGCTTTGACCAGACCGCCGTTCGCCGCGTCGCGATCGTTGAGGACCACGGAGCGCTGCGCATCTTCCTTCGCGACGTCCTGACCCGCCTCGGCTGGAGGGTGACCGGCGTCGCCGGCACCGCCGAGTCCGGCGCCGAGCTCGTCCTGAACACCGCTCCCGACGTCGCCGTCGTCGACCTGCACCTCGCCTCCGAGGGGGGCGGTGACGCGCTGATCCGCCGCCTCGCGGAGACCGCGTCGGACACGAAGCTCGTCGTCTTCACGGCGACGACCGACCCGACGGAGCTGCACGAGGTCCTCAAGGCGGGCGCCGACGGGATCGTGCTCAAGGAAGGCGGCCTGCCGGAGCTCCTGGCAGGCCTGGACGCCGTCACCCGCGGCGACCAGTACCTGAGCCCCAGCCTGACTTAGGGCCGCTGAGGAATTCCGGTGCGCCCGCCGCGGCGCATCCGCAGCGCCTCGCGCCACCCACGCTGCTCACGGCCCAGAGGGCCGCAGCGCGAGCGCGGGCGACCCGAGCCACTGGCGGCTACACCACAGCGGTCGGACCGACCATTCCTCAGCGAACCCTACGTAACGGTCGGTTCGGCGCTCGGCGTCTCGGTGGGCGTCGGCGTCGGCGTCTCGGTGGGCGTGGCCGTCGCCGACGGTGTGGCGGTCGCCAGCGGGTCGGTCTCGCTCGGATCCACGACCCGCACCCACATCTTGATGTGGCCGTCGGCGATCTGGAACGCCACCGCGGCCTCGGCGCCGACCCCCTGACCGCAGGGCGCCGGAGCGTTCTTGCGCTCGGTCAGCCGGAACTCGCCGACCACGAAGCCGTCGGTGGCGCGCCGCGTCCGCAGCAGCTTCGCGCCGCAGGGCAGCGTGGCGTTGAACGCTCGGACGTCCTCGATCGTGGCCAGCTCGACGAGGCCGGGCGTGTTGTTGGAGACCGACGACGGCACCCCGAAGTAGGCCGCGGCCGCGTTGACGTGCCCGCGGCGCAGGCTGTCCGCCCAGCCCTTGATCACGCGCTTCTCGGCGGCGGTCACCGGCTCGGGCGTAGGGGTCGCGACGGGCGTCGACGACGGGACCGGATCGCCCGTGTGCACGCCGGGGGTGGTCAGGTCAAAGCGATCCGGCTGCTTCGCCGTGCTCCCGCATCCTGCGAGCACCAGCGCCACTCCAGCAATCGCCCACGGCAGCCTCATCCGAGATCGATTGTAGGTGGGCGAGGGCTGAAAACGTCACGACTTCGGTAGAGGTCGGCCGAGCGCCGCGGGCGGGATCGAGCGCCCGATCAGCCCCGTGACCGCGATCAAGGTCAGCACGTACGGCAGCGCCTGGAAGAGCACGGCGCCCGACTGCGAGAACACCGGGAGCCGCTGCGCGAGCGCCGAGCCGAAGCCGAACAGGAGCGTCGCGGCCAGCGCCGCCCCGGGCCTCCAGCGGCCGAAGATCAGCGCCGCGAGCGCGATGAACCCACGTCCCGCGGTCATGTTCTGCGAGAACGTGTGGACGAAGCCGATCGACAGGAACGCGCCGCCGAGCGCCGCCAGGGAGCCGGAGCACATGACCGCGATGTAGCGCGTGCGCACGACCGACAGGCCGGCCGTCTCGGCCGCGAGCGGGTTCTCGCCCGCCGAACGCAGCCGCAGGCCCCACGCCGTCCGGAACACGACGACCCACGTGACGACGACCATCGCCAGCGCCACCCAGATCAGCAGGTTGAGCTGGCCGAAGACGTCGCCGAGCAGGGGCACGGACTTGATCGGCAGGTGGACGTCCGGCACGGCCGGCAGGTCGTCCGGCGTGCCCTGCTCGCCGTAGATGTCCACGTACATGTAGCCCGTGATGCCGACCGCGAGCAGGTTCAGCGCGGTGCCCGAGACGATCTGGTCGGCGCGGAAGGTGATCGCGAACAGCGCGTGCAGCGCGGCGAAGATCGCTCCCGCGACGAGCGCGATGACGAGGCCGAGGAACCACGAGTCGGTGATGTCCGCGCCCCACGCGGCGAAGAACGCGCCCATCAGCATCATGCCCTCGAGCGCGATGTTGATGACACCGGAGCGCTCGGAGAACAGGCCGCCGAGCGAGCCGAAGATCAGCGGGGTGGCGTAGCGCAGCGTCGAGGCCAGCAGCGCGCCCCAGACCACGACCTCCGTGAGGTTGCTCTCGCCCGACCGCGTGGCCGCGTAGCCGCCCGAGATCCCGATCACGCCCGCGACGATGCCGCCGCAGCCGAGCCGTTTCTCACCGCCCCGATAGGCCAGCAGGCCGGCCGTCATGGCGAGCAGCCCGACGAGCGCGATCGGGATCGGCGTGCGCACCGTGATCGGCGGCACGGCGATGAAGAACGCGAGGAAGCCGAGGGCGATCCCGCCCCAGCCGATCTGCTTGGCCGGAGTCATGCCGCCACCGCCACATCCGTCGAGGTGCGCCGTTTACGTCGCAGCCGCCAGAGCCAGAGCACGATGATGTCGGTCGAGACGAACAGGACGACGAGGCCCTGGATCATCGACGTGAGGTTCGTGGCCAGCGCGGGGTCGAACACGTCCGGGTCGAGCGTGCGGCCCGAGGTGCCGGTGATCAGCGCGCCGAACAGCAGCGCGCTGAAGAACGTGCCGACCGCGGTGTTGCGCCCGAGCAGCGCGACCGCGATGCCGAAGAACCCGAGGTTGCCGATCTGCACGTCGTTGACCGCGATGCGGAACTGCCAGCCCAGCACGTCCATCGTCCCGGCCAGGCCCGCGAACGCGCCGCAGATCGCCATCACGACGATGTAGTTGCGGCGCACCGAGATGCCGGAGGCCTGCGCGGCGTCCGGGTTGAAGCCGACCGCGCGGACCTCGAAGCCGAGCGTCGTGCGGTTCAGCAGCACCCAGAACACGAGCAGCGCGCCGATCGCGATGAACAGGCCGATGTGCAGGCCCTGCAGGTCCGGGTCGCCCCAGAAGACCGGGAGCTTCGCGCCCGCGACGACGTCATTGGAGACCGGCACGTCCTTCTGCGCCGGGTTGTCGTTCTGCAGCGGGCCGCCGAGGTTGAACAGGTAGGCACCGGTCCAGATCGCGATCCAGTTGAGCATGATCGTCGTGATCACCTCGTTGGTGCCCGCGACGGCCTTCAGGAGCCCGGCGATGCCGGCCCAGACGCCGCCGAAGGCCATGCCCGCGAGGATCGCGAGCACGATGTGCAGCAGGCTCGGCATGCCGGCGAACGAGGACCCGACCCAGACGGCGCCGATGCCACCCATGATGTACTGGCCCTGGCCGCCGATGTTGAACAGGCCGCAGCGAAACGCGAACGCGACCGCGAGGCCGGTGAGGATCAGCGGCGTCGTCCAGATCAGCGTCTGCTGCAGGTTGATCGCGGCGATCGTGCGGTCGCTCTCGCTGATCCACGGGAAGAACCAGTTCAGGCCGGTGCCGTTGAAGATCGCCTTGTAGGTGGCGATCGGATCGTGCCCGGTGATGAGCACCACCAGGCCGGCGATCAGGAACGCGATGAACAGCGTGATGAGCGGGGTGACGATCCCGCCGGCGCGGAGATAGGTGGCGAGCTTCGCCGCGACGGTCGCGTCGGGCGGGAGTTCGTCGTCGACGTCGCTCAAGCTACAGCCTCTCCTCGCCCACCGCCGGTCATCATCACCCCGAAGTCCTCCTCGGAGGACTCAGGTGACATCTCGGCGACGATCTGCCCTTCGTAGATCACCAGCACACGATCGCTCAAGGACCGGATCTCCTCCATCTCGAGCGACACCAGGAACACCGCGCGGCCCGCGTCGCGCTCCTCGACCAGGCGCCGGTGCACGAACTCGATCGCGCCCACGTCGAGCCCGCGTGTGGGCTGGGCGGCGATGATCACCTGCGGGTCGGCGTTGAGCTCACGCGCGATGACGACCTTCTGCTGGTTGCCGCCCGACAGCGAGCCGGCGCGGGTCTCCGGGTCGCCGCCGCGGACGTCGAACTCCTTGAGCAGCTTGCGCGCGCGGGCGACCATCTTCTTCGGCGAGAGGAAACCGCGTTTGGAGAACGCGGGCGTGTCGTACTCTCGCAGCGCCAGGTTCTCCGCCAGGTTGAACTCGAGCACGAGGCCCCGCCGGTGGCGATCCTCGGCGATGTGGCTGACACCCGAGTCCAGCGTCTGGCGTGGGTTGGCGTGGGTGACGTCGCGGCCGGCGACCTTGATCGTCCCCTCGTCCGGTTTGCGCAGGCCCATGATCGTCTCGATCAACTCGCTCTGCCCGTTGGCGTCGATGCCGGCCAGCCCGACGATCTCGCCCGCGCGGACGTCCAGGGTGACGTCACGGACGGCCGGGAGGCCGCGATCGTCGCGCGCGGAGACATTCGCGAGCGAGAGCAGCGACTCGCCCGGCTGGGTGTCGTCCTTCTCGACGCGCAGGAGCACGTCGCGGCCGACCATCAGCGTCGCGAGCGACCGCTCGGTGGCGCCTTCGGCCGGGACCGTGTCGATCTTCTCGCCGCGCCGCAGGACCGTGATCCGGTCGGCGACGTCGAGCACCTCGTTGAGCTTGTGCGAGATGAAGATGATCCCCGTGCCCTCGGCCTTGAGGTTGCGCAGGACCACGAACAGGTCCTGCGCCTCCTGGGCCGTGAGCACGGCGGTCGGCTCGTCCAGGACGAGCACCTTGGCGCCGCGGAACAGCGCCCGCAGGATCTCCACCCGCTGCTGGGCGCCCACGCCGAGGTCCTGCACGCGGGCCTCCGGGTCGACCGCGAGGCCGAACCGCTCGGAGAGCTCACGCGTGCGGCGCGCGGCCTCCTTGTAGTCCAGCAGCGGCCCGTTCTTCGGCTCGGCGCCGAGCACCAGGTTCTCGGCGACCGTCATCACGGGCACGAGCATGAAGTGCTGGTGCACCATCCCGATGCCGAGGCCGATGGCCCGGCTGGACGAGCGGATCTCGACCTTCTCGCCGCCGAGCAGGATCTCGCCCTCGTCGGGCTGGTGGAGCCCGTAGAGGACGTTCATCAGGGTCGACTTGCCCGCCCCGTTCTCCCCGAGCAGCGCGTGGATCTCCCCACGGCGCAGCTCGAAGTCCACCGAGCGGTTCGCGACCAGGGGTCCGAACCGCTTGGTGATGCCGCGGAGCTCGAGCGCGGGCGTGTCAGTCAACGTTCCGTCCTAGGTGGTTAAGGTCGGATGATCGGGGTGGGGCGGAGGGGCTGCATCGCCTCTACTTCACCGTGTCGGGGATATCCGTGAGTTCGCCGGAGGCGATCTTGTCCTGGATCGCCTTGACCTGATCGGCGTACTTGGCGCCGACCTCGTTCGTGTCGCCGATCCCCACGCCGCCCGACTTGACGTCGAACACCGTGTTGGTGCCGCCCTTGAACGTGCCGTCCTGGACGGCCTTGGTCTCGTCGTAGACGGCCTGATCGACCTTCTTGAGGGCCGAGGTCATGATGTGGTCTCCGAGGTACGCCTGGTCGGCGTCGACGCCGATGCCCTGGACGCCCTTCTCCTTGGCCGCGTCGAGCGCGCCGAGGCCGCAGCCGCCGGCGACCTGGAAGACGACCTTCGCGCCCTTGGAGATCTGGTCGAGCGCGATCTCCTTGCACGGCGCCGGGTCATCGAACTTCTGCGAGTAGGCGTTGACGACCTTCGCGTCCGGGTTGGCGGCCTTCACGCCCGCCTGGTAACCCGCGATGTAGTGGTCGACCGGCGGGATCTTCTGGCCGCCGACCGAGCCGGCCGTTCCGCCGCCCTCGTCCTTCAGGTACAGACCGGCCATGTAGCCGACGAGGTAGCCGGCCTCCTGCTCCTTGAACAGCGCGCCGGAGACGTTCTGGGGCTTGCTCTTGAGGCCCGTCGCGTCGACGTCGATGATCGCGAACTTGGTGTCGGGGAACTTCGAGCTGACGGTGTCCATCGCGTCAGCCATCAGGAAGCCGACGCCGATCACCAGGTCGAACTTCTGCTGCGCCAGCGTGGAGAGGTTCGGAACGTAGTCCGAGTTGGCCTTGGACACGAGCACGCGGGTCTCGACGCCGAGGTCGGCCTTGGCCTTTTCCAGGCCCTGGTTGGCCAACTGGTTGAACGAACGGTCGTTGAGGCCGCCAATGTCGGTCACGAGACCGACCTTGATCTTCTTGGCCTCGGGGGTGCTCGTGCTGCTGTTGCTCGTCGACGACGAGCCAGAGCTCGAGTTGTCGTCGCTCCCGCACGCCGTCACAACGGCACAAGAAGCCACCAGCAGCAGCAACGCGAGTAGATGAAGAGGTCGGCGCACGGCCGGAACTCCTTTTGTCGAAGAACGCGACCGGCGCGAGCCTATTCGGTGCGTCGGTCGCTTGTGGCAGTAATTCGATTGAGCAGGGCGCGCTTCACCGCATCGTCCGCGAAGGACCCCTGGACTGCCGTCCGCGTGATCGTCTCCAACTCACCCTCCTCAAAGCCGAAGCGCTCACGCGCCACGGCGTACTCGCCGCCGATCGTAGCGCCGAAATAGGGGGGGTCATCAGAACCCAACGTGAGCTTCACACCCGCTTCGTGAAGCGCTCTGAATGGGTGAGATTCGTATCCGGAAAACACCTTTGTCGCGACGTTGGACGTCGGGCACGTCTCGAGCACCAGACCGCGGTCGGCGATCTCCTTGACGAGCTCCGGATCCTCGATCGCGCGCACCCCGTGCGAGATGCGGGAGATGCCCGGGAGGGCCATCGCCTGGCGCACGGAGTCGGCGCCGTCGTGCTCGCCCGCGTGGCACGTGCACCCGAGGCCGTTGGCGGTCGCGACGGCGTAGGCCTCGGTGAACAGCGAGGCCGGGTAGCCCGCCTCGTCGCCCGCGAGGTTGAAGCCGACCACGTACGGGTGGTGCTCGCGCCCCGCGATCGACACCGCGGCCTCGGGGCCGAAGTTGCGGATCGCGGTCGCCAGCATCCGCGCCTCGATGCCGGAGTCGCGGCGGGCGTCGTCGATCCCCTGCGCGATCGCTCCGTAGTGGGCCGCATCACTGAGGCCGACCGACGCCGCGTGGTCGGGCGAGACGATCAGCTCGACGTAGATGGCGCCTTCGGAGGCGCAGGCCATCAGGTACTCGTAGGCGACGTCGCGGTAGTCCTCCTCCGTGCGGATCACGCTGGCGGCGAGGTCGTAGGTGCGCAGGAAGTCGAGGAAGTCGACCCAGCGGAAGCGGTCCGGGCCGGCGAAGACCCCGTCGGGGACCGTGAGCCCGTTGCGGTCGGCCAGCCTCTGGATCAGCGCCGGCGGCGCCGTGCCCTCGAGGTGGACGTGCAGCTCGGCGAGCGGGAGGGTCATACGCGTCCCAGGAGCACCGGCTTCTCCGCGGGCGGCTCGCTCGACACCCGGACCGCGGCGCGCAACGCGCTCGCCGCCTCGTCGGCGCTGGAGTCGCCGCGGGCGTGCACGATCGCCAGCGGGGTGTCCGGGCCGACCTGGGTCCCGATCGCCGCGACCCGGCTGAGCCCTACGCCGTAATCGATCTGGTCGTCCTCGCGCCGGCGGTTGCCGCCGAGGCCGGTGACGACCAGGCCGACGGCGCGCGCGTCCATCGCGACGACGTACCCGGGCCGCTCGGGCGCGACCGGCTTGGTCACGGTGGCGTGCGGCAGGTGCGAGCCGGGGTGCTCGAGCAGGTCGCTCGGGCCGCCCAGCGCGTTGACCATGCGGGCGAAGTGCTCGGCGGCGCTGCCGTCGTCGAGCGCGGCTTGCGCCGCCGCCCGGGCGGTCGCGTCGTCCGGGTGCACGCGGGCCTGGACGAGCGCGGCCGCGGCGAGCGCGAGCGTCACCTCGTGCAGACGCGGCTCGCGCGCCGCGCCGGTCAGGTGGTCGATCGACTCGCGCACCTCGAGCGCGTTGCCCGCGGTGCTGCCGAGCACCTGGTCCATGTCGGTGATCAGCGCGACGGTGTTCAGCCCGGCGCCCTTGGCGACCTCGACCAGCGCCTCGGCCAGGCTCTGCGCCTCGTCGCGCCGCGCCATGAACGCGCCCGAGCCGGTCTTGACGTCGAGCACGAGGGCGTCCAGGCCCTCGGCCAGCTTCTTGGAGAGGATCGAGGCGACGATCAACGGGATCGACTCGACCGTGCCGGTGGCATCGCGGACCGCGTACAGGCGGCGGTCGGCGGGCGCGAGGTCCGCCGTCTGGCCGACGATCGCGGCGCCGGTGTCGCGCACCACGCGCTTGATGACCTCGATCGCGGGGACCGACTGGTAGCCGGGGATCGAGTCGAGCTTGTCGAGCGTCCCGCCCGTGTGGCCGAGGCCGCGGCCGGAGATCATCGGCACCGCCGCGCCGCAGGCGGCGAGGATCGGGGCGAGGATCAACGAGACCTTGTCCCCCACCCCGCCGGTCGAGTGCTTGTCCAGCACGGGCTTGTCGAGATCCCAGTCCAGGACCGTGCCCGAGTCCCGCATGCCCGTGGTGAGCGCGAGGCGCTCCTGGGCGTCCAGGCCTCTGAGGAAGAACGCCATCGCCAGCGCGCCGACCTGCGCGTCGGAGAGCCCGCCGTCGGTGATGCCACTGACGAGGAACGCGATCTCGTCGGCGGTCAGCGCGCTCCCGTCGCGCTTCTTCCGGATGATCTCAGGGGCGAGCACTGTTCAGAAGTCCTCCGCGAATTGCTGGACGAGCCGCACGAGATCCTGAGCCGCCACCTCCGCGTTGCGCAGCGTCTGCTCGTGCGAGAGCTCCTCGCCGCCCATGCCTTCGGCGAGGTTGGTGATGGCCGAGACCGCGGCGACCCTGAGGCCCGCGTGGCGGGCGAGGATCACCTCGGGGACCGTGGACATCCCCACCGCGTCCGCGCCCAGGGTGCGGAACATGCGGATCTCCGCCGGGGTCTCGAAGGTCGGGCCCGCCGTGGCGAGGTAGACGCCCTCGGCGAGGTCGATCTCGAGCTTGGACGCGCCGGCTCGGAGGTGCTCCAGGAGCGCCGGGTCGTAAGCGTCCCGGAGGCTCGGGAACCGCGGGCCGACGCTGTCGTCGTTCGGGCCGGTCAGCGGGTTGACGCCCAACAGGTTGATGTGGTCGGTGATCGCCATCAGGCGGCCGGGGCCGACCTCTCCTCTGAGGCTGCCCGCGGCGTTGGTCACCAGCAGCGCGTCCGCGCCGAGCTGCTTGAGGAGGCGGATCGGCACGCGCATCGCGCCCGGGTCGCCGCCCTCGTAGACGTGCTTGCGGCCGGCGTAGACCGCGACCGGCAGGCCGTTGAGCTCGCCCATGTGCAGCGTCCCGCCGTGGCCGGCGACCGTGGGCTGCGGGAAGCCGTCGAGCTCGGTGTAGGGGAAGCGGGTGACGTCGGTGAGCGCGTCGGCGATGCCGCCGAGGCCCGACCCGAGCACGATGCCCAGCCGGGGCTTGAAGTCGGTGACGTTCACTTGGGCAGGAACTCCGGTCCGAACGAGCGCGGCAGGAGCGCGTCGAGCGTCGTGGTCTGGCGCGCGCCATTGGCGGCGCACACGTGGATCTCGGCGCCGGGAACGATGAACTCGCGCAGGCGCTGGCGGCAGCCGCCGCAGGGCACGCAGAAGTCCTCCCCGTCGGAGATCACCGCCACCTCGGTGATGCGCTTGCAGCCGGCGGCGATCAGCGCGCCGATCGCGGACGCCTCCGCGCACTGGCCCTGCGGGTAGGCGGCGTTCTCGACGTTGGCGCCGACGTGGATCGAGCCGTCCTCGGCCCTCAGCGCGGCGCCGACCCGGAAGCGGCTATACGGCGCGTGCGCCCGCTCCATCACGTCCTTGGCGGCGTTGACCAGCGCGTCGCTGCCGACCACCTGGTCGCTGTAGGAGTTGCGCAGGATCCGCTCGGGCGGGATCTCCAGCGCCTCGGTGAGGCGGGTGACGCTGTCGAGCTCCTGGGCGAGGTTGGAGTCCGGGGTCGCGACGCCCTCGAGCTCGACGAAGTTCCCGAGGTCCTTGACGCGGTCCAGGTGGATGCGGACGTTCTGCCACAGCAGCAGGTGGCGTTCCTTCTCGACCACCGCCAGCACCCCGAGGCTCGATGCCAGTGCGGCGTGCAGCGCAGCTGGGTCCTCGATCGGGATCAGCCGGTAGCGGCTCTCGCGCGCCTCGTCTGCGTCGACCCGGTCGTACTGGATC
This sequence comes from Solirubrobacter soli DSM 22325, assembly GCF_000423665.1. Classification (GTDB taxonomy): domain Bacteria; phylum Actinomycetota; class Thermoleophilia; order Solirubrobacterales; family Solirubrobacteraceae; genus Solirubrobacter; species Solirubrobacter soli. The sequence continues at coordinate 193,667 of NZ_AUIK01000024.1, forward strand.
AGGACGGCGCCCCCAGGGTCCTCCTCGCGGAGCTTGAGGCGACCTGTGGTGACCCGGTAGTAGGTGTCCCGCTGGCGTAGGAGCCCGCGATCGCGGGCGCCGAGGCCGAGCACGACGGCCAGCGAACGCTCCGGGTCCGGGTCCGACGCCTTGAGCTCGATGTTGCGGCGCGGCGCGGCCATGGGCCCAACGCTAGTACGTTGCGCATCATGGATGGGGTCACGGTGGTCGATCACGTGCTGCTACGGCGGCTTCTCTCGATCCTGCGCGACAAGGACACGCCACACCGTGTCTTCCGCGAGACGATGACCGACGCCGCGCTGATCCTCGGCTACGAGGCGATGCGCGGGCTGCGCGGCGCCGACATCTCGGTCGAGACGCCGCTGGAGACGACGTCCGGGGTGCGGCTCGCCGACGAGGTCTTCGTCGTCGCGATCCTGCGCGCCGGGCTCGGGCTGGTGGACGGGTTCCTGCGGCTCGTGCCGGAGGCGCGGGTCGGGCACCTCGGGATGTACCGCGACGAGGAGGCGCTGCGGCCGGTCGGCTACTACGAGAACGTGCCCTCGGGCGTCGAGGACGCCGAGGTGTTCGTGGTCGACCCGATGCTCGCCACCGGCGGTTCCGGCGTGCAGGCGGTCGCGCGGCTCAAGCGGGCGGGCGCGAAGCGGCTGCACTTCGTCTGCCTGGTGGCGGCGCCCGAGGGCGTGGCGGCGCTGCGCGAAGCCCACCCGGACGTCACGATCACGACCGCCACGATCGACCGGGAACTGGACGAAACCGGTTACATCCGCCCTGGGCTGGGAGACGCCGGAGACCGGATCTTCGGCACCGACCGCTGAGGTTTGTCCAGCGCGGACAAACGGGTTATCGTTGCGAGCAGGCCCCCCGAATTGCGGAGGACTCCTCGATGGCCTATATGCAGTGCCCGGAGTGCAAGCTGACCGTGCCGGCCACGGCCACTTACCTGCGCGGGGATCAGTGCCCGCGCTGCCTGACCACGATGGAGCCGCGTGACCGGTTCCGCTCGCCGGTGACGAGCGCGGTGACGCCGGAGCGGCCGATGCCGCCCGCGGCCGCACCGCCCGCCTAGTTGTCCTGCCCGCGGTCTTGCTGGACAGTGATCAATTGATCTAGGGGAGAGTTGTCCGGTCCCTGCCGGACGCTGAGAGGTGCGAGCCAGCTCAGCGAGTGGAAAGGGACCGGACAGTGCAAGACCGTAGATGCAGGTTCGGACTGGCGGCGCGGATCGAGATGGTCCGTCGTCGCGAGGCCGGGGAGTCGTTGCGTTCGATCGCGCGGTCGATGGCGTGTTCGCCGACGACGGTGAAGGTGCAGGCTGATCGGTGGGCGCAGGCCGACGAGGCCGGGCGGGCGGACTTCAGCTGTCTGGCGCCGCGGCGTCCGGTGCCTGCGTCGTGTCCGTGGCAGCTGAGCGGTGAGGAGCAAGCGCTGATCGTGCGAGCGCGGGAGCGCACCAATTGGGGCCCGATGCGGCTGGCGGCGTTGACGGGTCGGCACCGCTCAACGATCTGGAAGGTGCTCTGGCGCCACGGCGTGTCGCGTCGCCGGCGCGGCCGGCGGCAGACTTTTCGGCGCTTTGAGTGGAGCCAGCCCGGCGCGCTGTTGCACATCGATGCCTACAGCGCCCCGAAATTCCTGACGCCCGGGCATCGCGTGACCGGCGATCGTGACAAGCACGACCGGGCGCGCAACCTCGGCAAGACCGTCGTGATCGCCGTCCAAGACGATCACACGCGCCTGGTCTATGCCGAGTTGCACAGCGCCGAGAACGGCGCGAACGTCTCGATCGTGCTGCGCCGCGCCGCGCGCTGGTTTCTCGAGCAGGGCTGCGGCCCCGTGGAGGCGGTCATGAGCGACAACGCCAAGTGCTACTCGCGCAGCCACGCCTTTGGCGACACGCTCAGCGAGCTCGGCGCCCGTCACATCCTCATCCCGCCCTACACGCCGCGCTGGAACGGGAAGATCGAGCGCTTCTTCGGCACCCTCGAAGACGAATGGGCCCACGGCCGCCTCTGGCCCGACAGCGCCACCCGCGACCGCGCCCTGAGCTCATTCATCCGATACTTCAACCGCTACCGACCTCACAGCGCCGCAGGCGGCCGAGCACCCATCACCCGCGTCCACTAACTCCGCGGGCAGGACACCTAGTC
>NZ_AUIK01000025.1:0-1847 GCF_000423665.1 Solirubrobacter soli DSM 22325
GCGTCGCCCAGTGCGCGGCGCCTTCGCGTCGCCCCGTGCGCGGCGCCTTCGCGTCGCCCAGTGCACGACGCCTTGACCTCGCCCCCCTGCGCGGCGCCTTCGCCTCGCCCCGCGCGGGGGTGGGCGACATCGAGGTCCATGGCGGACCTCCGCGTCGCCCACCCCCACTTAGCCAATCCTTCAGGTGGACCGCGGGGCGGACGGGCTACCCTTGCCGACCGCCATGCGCCGATATCTCCTCACGCTGCCACTGCTCCTCGCCGTGTTCGCCTTCGCGGCGTGCGGCGACGACTCGTCCTCGGGTGACGAGTCCGCCGCCACGCCCGCCGCGACCGAGGCGCCGACGGAAGCGCCGACCGAGGCAGCGACCCCCGAGGCGACCCCCGCCGGCCCCACCGAGGGCGACGCGGGCGTGAAGGTGACCGGCAAGCTCGGCGCCGAGCCGAAGATCACCGTCCCGAAGGGCGGCACCGCCCCGACCGGCCTCCTCATCAAGGACCTCAAGGTCGGCAAGGGCCCCGAGGCCAAGGCGGGCCAGAGCGTCGACATGCAGTACTCGGGCGTCCTGTTCAAGGACGGCACGAAGTTCGACGCCTCGTGGGACCGCGGCGGCCAGCCGTTCACGTTCACGCTGGGTTCGGGCATGGTCATCCCCGGCTGGGACCAGGGCATCGTCGGCATGAAGAAGGGCGGCCGGCGCCTGCTCGTCATCCCGCCCGACCTGGGCTACGGCCCCCAGGGCTCCGGCCCGATCCCCCCGGACTCGACCCTCGTGTTCGTCGTCGATCTCGACGACATCAAGGCCCCGTAGACCCGCCCAACCTAAAGGGGCCTGACCCCTTTAGGTTCGCCGCCCGGCCGCGCGGCCCTAGCCGTCGGCCTCGCCGGCGGCGAGCACGGCGCCCATCAGCGTTCCCAGCAGGAGGCCGTGGAGGGCCTCCTGGCTGAGGTCGCGGTCGTGCGCGATCCAGTCCAGGCAGGCGCCGTCCATGAAGCCGAGCCACCCGCGCACCGCTGTGCGCAGCGCGGGTGAGGCGGGCGCGTCGCCGCGCAGCCCGTCGACGATCCGCTGCGCCGTGTCGCCGCGCACGCGGTCGAGCATCGCCCGCACCTCGGCGACCGCTCCGGCCGAGCGGATCATCTTGTCGTAGCTGGACGCGTTCTCCTCGATCCAGCCGAGGTAGGCCAGCAGCGAGGACGAGAGCTGCTCGACCGGCTCGAGCGTCGGGTCCGGCTCCGTGCGCTCCGCGAGCTCCGCAGCCTTCTCCTCGAGGGTCGCGACGAAGTACGCCTCCTTCGAAGGCCAGTAGTGGTACAGCAGCGCCTTCGAGATCCCCGCCTCTTTGGCGATCCTCGCCATCGACAACTCGTCGTACGCGAAGCGGGTGAACAGATCCGCGCCGAGCTCCAGCAGCCGCCGGCGCCGCTCGTCGACGTCCAAACGCGTGTAGGCCGGTTCGCTCGTCACGACTCGAACATTAGCTGACCGTCGGTCGACAACTTGGTAACCGTCGGTCAACAAGGGTGTATGCTCCCTATCGACCGGAGGTCAACAGAGGGAGTCATGATGGTCGCGGAAGACCGGATCGCAGCACTGGAAGAACGCGTGGCTCGGCTGGAGAGCGCCGGCCCGCGCCCACGACGCGCCTGGTGGGACCTGGGCGCCGCGCAGTGGTACGAGGACGCGGCGGCCGAAGCCGCCCGCGCGACGACCGACGCGCGCCGAGAGGCGGTGCGCGCCACCGGCGCGACGGGCGGGCGCGATGACGCGACGGGCGGGGGCGATGACGCGATGGGCGGGCGCGGCGACGCGATGGGCGGGCGCGGCGACGCGATGGGCGGGCGCG
>NZ_AUIK01000025.1:1857-188941 GCF_000423665.1 Solirubrobacter soli DSM 22325
GACGCGATGGGCGGGCGCGGCGACGCGATGGGCGGGCGCGGCGACGCGATGGGCGGGCGCGATGACGCGGCGTCTCGCGGCGGCACCACGGCGCGCCGTGGCAGCGACGCGGCGCGCGGAGACGTGGCGCGGCGCGGCGGCGACGCGACGGCTCGCGGCGGCACCACGACGCGCGGCGGCGACGCGACGGCTCGCGGCGGCACCACGACGCGCGGCGACGGCGCGTCCTATCCCCCGCCGCGCCGGGCGGCGCGGCCCTCGCTGGGCGTCCCGCCCGTCGTGTTCGCCCCGCCCGTGGCGGAGGCGCGGGCGGTGCCGAAGCCGCTGTCGCAGCAGCCGAAGCGCGACCTCGAGGACTTCGTCGGCGGCAGCGTCCTCGCGTGGCTCGGGGGCATCGCGGTGCTCGCGGGGCTCGCGTTCCTGTTGACGATCGCGATCTCGAGCGGGTGGATCGGCGAGGGCGCGCGGACGGCGCTCGCGGGCGTGCTGTCGGCCGCGCTGCTCGCCGCCGGCGTGTGGCTGCGCGAGCACAAGGAGAAGACCGAGGCGTCGCTCGCCGCTGCTGCCGTCGGCATCGCGGGGCTGTTCGGCACGCTGGTGGTCGCCGGGCCCGTCTATCACCTGATCCCCACCCCGCTCGCGTTCGCGGGCGCGTTCGCGACCGGCGCCGCGGCGACCGTGCTGGCGATCCGCTGGCGTGCGCAGGTGATGGGGTGGCTGGGGCTGCTCGGCGCGCTGTGGGCGCCGACGGCGCTCGGCGCGTTCGACGGCGGCGGCATGACCTTCCTGGCGATCGCGTTCGCGGCCACGATCCCCGTCCTCATCCATGAGCGGTGGACCACGCTCGGCGCCTTCGCCTACCTCACGACGACGATGCAGTGGGTCACCTACGTCGCGTTCGACACCTCGTCGCTTCCGTCCCTGATCGTCTTCGGCACGCTGAGCGCCGCCTACGCGCTCGGCGTGGAGGCCAACCGCCGTGGCATCACGCCCGTCGAGATCGGCCCGGAGGCGCGCACGTCCATCCACCCGATCGCGGTATCGGTCCTCGGTCTCAACGCACTGATCCTCGCGGCCACCGGCTGGAGCGCGCTCGCCGACGGCGAGACGTGGCTCGTCTGCCTCGCGATCACCCACATCGCGCTCGGCGTCGGCCTCACCCACGACCGCCGGATCTCGCGCGAGCTCGCGCTGACCGTCCTCTCGATCGGCGTGATCATCGCGAACATCGCCTTCGCGTCGATCGCGACCGGCCTCCCGCTGGTGCTCGGCTGGGCCGTCTCGGCACTGCCGTTCGCGGCGATCCTCGGCGCCCGCTCGGACGCCCCGACCCACTTCACGAAGCTGGTCGACGGCATCCTCGGCCGCCCCGACGACGAAGCCGCCCGCCGCGCCGACCGCATCCTCGCGATCGCCGGCATGTTCGGCCAGATCGCTCTCGCCGGCTTCCAGAGCCTCGCGTTCAACGCCCCCGTCGACCAGCTCAACGGCCCGCTGACCGACAGCACCGCCCTGGCCGCGACCGGCGCGATCGCCGTCGCCGCCTGGGCCTGCGCACGCCTCATCAACGACCAGCTGCGCCCGTGGCTGGACACGCTCGCGCTGGCCGCGGTCGCCCAGTTCACCGGCCTCGCGCTCGAAGGCGCCGCGCTCGCCGCCGCGCTGGCGGCGCAGGCGCTCGGCCTCGCGAGCCTCGCCCGCCGCACGAACGACCAGTACGCGGCCTGGGCCGCCGTCGGCTTCGCCGCGCTCAGCATGTTCCACACGCTCGGCACCCTCGCGACCCCCGACGCGCTCCTGAACGGCCTCGACCAGCCGCTCGCCGCGGCCGGCGCGCTGGCCGCCGTCGCCGCCGCGCTCTACGGCCTCGGCCGGACGCCGCTGCCGATCCCCGACTCGCGCCGCTGGCTCGAGACCGCCGCCGCGGTCACCCTGCTCTACCTCGCGAGCGTCGAGGTCGTGACGCTCGCCGGCCCGGAGCACACCGGCCAGACGCTGCTCAGCGTGCTGTGGGCGCTCGTCGGCGTCGGCGCGCTCGTCCGCGGCCTGCTGACCGACGACCGCGAGCTGCGCCAGGCCGCGCTGCTCTTCCTCGGGGTCACGATCGGGAAGGTGTTCCTGTACGACATGGCGTCGCTGGACTCGCTGTATCGGGTGGGCTCGCTGATCGGTCTCGGGCTGCTGCTCCTGACCGGCGCGTTCGCGTGGCAGCAGGTCCGGGGGACCTACAGTGGGAGAGTTGACTGAACCGCCTCGACAGCCACGGCCCGCGACCTCCGACGACGAGGAGCTGCTCGAGGCCGAGACGACCGCGATCCTCTCCGAGTACTCGGACGCGCAGCGCCTGTTGCGCATCCAGGACGAGCTCCGGGCGGGGTTCCGTGCGCTCTCGCACGTGGGCAAGGCGGTCTCGATCTTCGGCTCCGCCCGCACGCCGCGCGACCATCCCCGCTACGAGGCCGCGCGGCGCCTCGCCCGCGAGCTCGGCGAGGACGGCTACGCGATCGTCACCGGCGGCGGGCCCGGGATCATGGAGGCGGCCAACCGCGGGGCGCGCGAGGCCGGCGCGATCAGCGTCGGCCTCGGCATCGAGCTCCCGCACGAGCAGTCCCTCAACGAGTACGTGGACGTCGGCGTGACGTTCCATTACTTCTTCACGCGCAAGGTGATGTTCGTCCGCTACGCGAGCGGGTTCGTGGTCTTCCCGGGCGGGTTCGGGACGCTCGACGAGGCGTTCGAGGCCGCCACCCTGCGCCAGACGGAGAAGATCCGCTACTTCCCGATCGTGCTGTTCGACAGCGAGTACTGGGGCGGGTTGTCCAGCTGGCTGGAGAACACCGTGCAGCGGGACGGGAACATCGTCGAGGACGACGTCCGCTCGCTGGTCGTCACGGACTCCTTCGCCGATGTGGCGGCCGAGCTCGACGCCGTCGAGCACCGCCGCCCGCGCAAGCTGCCGCCGAAGGCCGCTTAGGCCGCCGGGACCCAGTCGCCGTCGCGGCGGCCGAGGACGACCCGGTGGTGGTCGCCGCCCGCACTGACGTCGAAGACCGCCTGGTCTTCGTCGGTGCCGGGCTTGTCGACCACCTCGACCAGGGTGAGCTCCTCGGGCTCGGCGCCGAAGCGCTCGACGCTGACGCGGCGCGCGGCGGCCTCGAGAACGGTGCGGTCCCAGCCGCGATCGGCCGCCGCGGCGGCCGCGAGATCCTGCTCGACGCGCGACAGCGCGCGCTCGAACGCGGGGCGTGAGCGCGCGAGTTGGCGGTTGCGGGCGTAGATGCCGCCGACGATCAGGACGGCGAACACGACCAGGACGATGATGAGCCAGAGGGGCATGAGCCCAGTATGAGCGGTCTAGTTCAGAACGGCCCGCGACTGCAGGTGCGCGCCGACCTTGCGCTTCACGCGCTGCAGGGCATTGTCCACGGTCTTGCAGTCGCAGCCGAGCTTCTCGCCGATCGACGTATAGGAGTAGCCGTCGAGGTAGAGGCTCAGGACGCGCGACTCGAGGTCGGAGAGCACCGTCGACAGGCACGCGACGAGCGAGCGCAACTCCTCGGAGGAGATGACTTGGTTGACCGGATCATGGACCATCGAGCCGGGCAGCATCTCGTCGAGGCTCGGCTCGGAGTCCGATGAACCCGCCGGCGTCGCGCTGAAGGAGACGTAGCCGTTGAGCGGCGTGTGCTTGTTGCGTGTCGCGGTCTTGACCGCGGTGATGATCTGGCGCGTGATGCAGAGCTCGGCGAAGTTGCGGAAGGAGCTCTCACGGTCGGGGCGGAAGTCGCGGATCGCCTTGTAGAGGCCGACCAGGCCTTCCTGGATCAGATCCTCGCTGTCGCCACCGACCAGGAAGTACGACGACGCCTTCAAGCGCACGAACGACGCGTACCGCCGGACAAGGCGGTCATACGCGTCATGACTGCCCTGCCGGGCCAGCGCGAGAAGATAGCCGTCATCAAGCTGAAGTTGAGCTTGAGACTTGGTTGGTGAGAGTCTAGCCACGAGCGCATGCCCTTCTCAGCCCATTCCCAGGGCTGAATCGCTTGTGGCGCACACCTCCCGCGGCGCCCAGATGACCGAGAGCTTGAGGGTTCATCGCTTACCCTCAAGCTCACGTTTATGTGCGCGAGGTTGGCACGCTTATGTCGAGGTGTCAAGCCTCTGCTGCAACATCTCGTACAGAAGAACCGCCGCGGTCGCGCTCACGTTGAGCGAGTCGACCTTGCCGAGCAGCGGCAACGAGATGAGGTCGTCGCACATCGATGCGACGCGTGTGCGAAGCCCTTTTCCTTCCGCCCCGAGCACCGCGACGACCCCGCCGGTGTAGTCCGGCTGGTCGTAACGGGTCGTGGCGTCGGCCGCCGCTCCGTAGACCCAGCAGCCCTTCTCCTTGGCCTCGGCGAGGAAGTCGGCGAGGTTCTTCACACGGGCGATCGCGACGTGCTCGACCGCCCCCGCGGACGCCTTGCAGACCGCGGGCGTGACCTCGGCGCTGCGGCGTTCGGGGATGATCACCGCGGTCGCGCCGGCGGCCTCCGCCGTCCGGCAGACCGCGCCGAGGTTCTGCGGGTCGGTGATCTCGTCGAGCGCGACGAACAGCGGCGCCTCGGTCGCGAGCAGCTCGGCGGCGTCGGCGTACGGGTACGGGTCCACGAGCGCGGCGACGCCCTGGTGCGCGTCGGTCTCCGCGCGCTCCTCGATCTCCTCCGCGGTCGCCGCGGTGACCTTGTGCGGCGCCCAGTCCTCCGGATGCGTCGCCCAGATCCGGTGGACCTTGCGCTTGCCCCGCAACGCCTCGCGGACCGGGTTGCGCCCGTAGATGACCATGCGACGAGACGTGACGGCGCCCTCGGGCGCCGCGGGAGCGAAGTCGCCCGGCGCGCGCGGCGCGGGCTTGGACGGGCCGCGCCCGGGCGCGGGCTCGCCGCCGAACGCGGGACCGCCGCCACCGCGCGGCGCGCCACCACGACCGCCGCCTCCCGGGCCACCGGGGCCGCGCCCGCCGGCGCCGCCCGGCCCGCGCCCGCCGTAACCGCCGGCGCCGCGCCCACCGGCGCCGCTACCCGAACCGCCCGAGCCGCCGGCGCCGCGCCCACCGGCGCCGCTGCCGGACCCACCGGAACCGCCCGGGCCGCCGGACCCGCGCCCGCCGGCGCCGCGGCCTCCGGTACCGCCCGGCCCGCCGGCCCCACGGCCACCGGAACCGCCCGGCCCGCGTCCGCCGGCGCCGGAACTCGACCCGCCCGCGCGGCCACCGGAACCGCCACGGCCGCCGCCGCCCGACCCGCCGGCGCCGCCTCGGGCACCCTTGCCGGCTCCGCCCGGCCGGCCGGCCGATTGGCGCCCCGGTCCGCGCGAGCCGCCGCTACGTCCGCCCTTGCCACTCACGACGCCACCCCCGGAATGCCTGAAACCGTACGGTCAGGGGCCGCGCCCCTCATGACGACGGGACGAGCTCAGGCCCGTCAGGTCCGTCGCGCACTTCCCAGCCCATCGCGCGCAGCTCGTCGCGCAGGCGGTCGGCCTCGGCCCAGTTCTTCTCCTGCCGCGCCCGCTCGCGCGCCTCGGCCAACGCCACGGCCTCGGCCGGCGCGCCTTCGTCCGCCGCGAGCAGCGTCTCGAGCCCGAGCACGGAGAGCATCTCGACCAGGTGCGCGTCACCCACCGGCTCCGACGAGCGGTTCGCCTCGCGGATCCAGCCGTACAGCGACGCCAGGGCCTCCGCCGTATTGAAGTCGTTGCGCAGCGCCGCGAAGAACGCGTCGCGCTGCGGCTCCAACGCCGCCGGGGACGGCCCGTGGACCAGCCGCCGGCCCGCCTCGCGGATCCGCCCCACCGACGCCTTCGCGCTCTCCAGCGCGTTGTCGGAGAACTCCAGCGGCTGGCGGTAGTGGCCGGTCGACATGAACAGGACGAGCACCTCTGGCCCGACGTCGTCGAGCACCTGGCCCAGCCCGCGGATGTTGCCGACGGACTTGGCCATCTTCTCCTTGTCGAGCTCGAGCATCCCGTTGTGCATCCAGATCCGCGCGAGCGGCTCGCCGCGCGCCGCGAACGTCTGCGCGGCCTCGTTCTCGTGGTGCGGGAAGACGAGGTCGACGCCGCCGCCGTGGATGTCGAACGAGACGCCCAGGAGCGCCTCCGCCATCGCCGAGCACTCGATGTGCCAGCCCGGCCGCCCGCGGCCCCACGGCGCGTCCCAGGAGGTGTCCTCGCCCTCCTTCCACGCCTTCCAGAGCGCGAAGTCGAGCGGGTCCTCCTTCAGATCCGCGCCCTCGACACCCTCGCCCTGGTCCATCTGGTCGAGGTCGCGCCGCGACAGCTCGCCGTAGCCCTCGACCCCGCGCACGCGGAAGTAGACGTCGCCCTGCACGGCGTAGGCGGCGTCGCGCTCCAGCAACTCGGCGATCAGCGCGACGATCTGGCCGACGTACTCGGTCGCCAGCGGCTCCGCGTCAGGACGCCCGAGGCCGATCCGGTCGGTGTCCTTGCGGTACCACGCCGTCATCTCCTCGGCGAGCTCCGCCGACGGCTTGCCCACCTTGCGCGCGGCGTCGTAGATCTTGTCGTTGATGTCGGTGATGTTCCCGACGAGCTTCACCCCGTAGCCCTCGTGGACGAGGAACCGCTTGAGCTGGCTGAACACGATGAACGGCCGTGCATTGCCGACGTGCACGCGGGCGTAGACCGTCGGCCCGCAGGCGTAGATCCCCACGTTGGCCGGGTCGCGTGGCGAAAACGGCTGCAGGGAGCGGGTTCGGGTGTCGTAGAGCGTGACGTCGGGCACGCAACGGAGCGTATCCACCGAGCGGACGGGTAGTGTCCCTCGATGTCCGCCCTCCAGGCACGCGTCACGGAGGCGTTCCGTCAGCTGCCGTCCCGCTACCTCGGTGCGGAGCCCGGCTTCGACGCGACCTACCACGTGCGGCTGGGCGACATCGGGCGCAGCTGGGAGGTCCGCTGCACGACGCTCGGCGCCCGCGTGCGCGCCGGGGCGAGCCGCCGCGAGCCCGACGTCGTGATCGGCACCGACGCCGCCACCTGGCTGGCCTTGCGCGAGGGCGAGGTCTCCGGCGTCGAGGCGTTCTCCCAGCGCCGGCTCTACGCGCGCGGGGACCTCGACCTCGCCGTCGGCTTCGAAGGCCTCTTCCGCCTGCCGTCCGGTCGCCCGCCGCTGCTGCGCATCCACAACGTCCCGGTCGGCAAGCTGCGGATCAGCACGCTCACGATGGGCCAAGGCCCCGACCTGCTGCTCCTGCACGGCCTCGGCGCGACCAAGGCGAGCTTCTTCGACACCGCCGCCGCGCTCAGCCGCCGCTACCGGGTCCACGCGATCGACCTGCCGGGGTTCGGCGGCTCCTCCAAGCCCGCCACCGCGCCATACGGCGCCCGCTACTTCGCCAACGCGGTCGTGGGGACCATGGACGCGCTGGGCATCGCCCGCGCCCACCTGGTCGGCAACAGCATGGGCGGGCGGGTGGCGATCGAGGTCGGGCTCCAGCGGCCGGACCGCGTCGGCGGGATCGCCCTGCTGAGCCCCGCGGTCGCCTTCGTGCGCCGCGACTGGCACTGGCTCGTGCGCTTCGCCCGCCCGGAGCTCGGGATGCTCCCCCACTCGCTCGGCCGCCACCGGATCCAGCAGACGTTCTGGGCCCTGTTCGCCGACCGCGACCTCGTCGACCCGGTCGTGGCCGATGTCGTCGCGGACGAGTTCGAGCGCATCTATCGCTCGCCGGGCGCGCGGTTGGCGTTCATCGCCTCCGCCCGCGCGATCTACCTCGAGAGCCCGGGCAGCTTCTACCCGCGCCTGGCGACCCTCCAGCCACCCGCCTTGTTCGTCTGGGCCTCGCATGACCGGCTGATCCCGGAGGGGTTCCGCCACCACGTCGAGCGCTGGTTGCCGAGTGCCGAGCAGGTGGTGCTGGAGGGCTGCGGCCACGTCCCGCAGGTGGAGCGCCCGGAACGCACGAACGGCCTGCTGGAGCGGTTCTTCGCGCGCGTCGACCCGCTGGCGGGAGCGCTGGCGGTCGCATGAGTTCCCTCGGCGAGCGCGACCCCGACCACATCCGCGCGGCGCTGCCACGCCTGTGGCTGCAGTCGAGCCTCTGGCACCGCGCCGAGGTGCGCGGGCTCGGCAACGTGCCCGAGGACGGCCCGGTGCTGCTGGTCGGCAACCACTCCGGCGGCGCCGCGACGCCCGATACGACCGTCTTCGCCCTCGCCTTCAGCACCTACTTCGGCGTCGAGCGGCTCTTCCACCAGCTCGCCGACGTGCCGTCGCTGCGCAGGTTCGGCTCGCTCGCGCCGACCTTGGCGAACGCCCGCCGCGCGCTCGACTCCGGCGCCGCCGTGCTCGCCTACCCGGGCGGGGAGCGCGAGGCGCGCCGCCCGTCCTGGCAGCGCCACCGCGTCGACCTCGGCCAGCACACCGACTTCATCCGCATCGCGATCGAGCGCGACGTGCCGCTCGTGCCAGTTGTCGCGGTCGGCGGGCAGGAGACCGCGATGTTCCTCGGGCGCGGGCCCGCGCTGCCACTGCTGCTGCCGCCGCTCCCGGCGAAGATCACGATCGACGTGGTGTCGCCGATCCACCCGCTCGAGGAGTTCGGCGGCGACCTCGACGCGGTCTACGAGCACCTCGAGCGGCTGATGCAGGAGACCCTCGACGCGCTCGCTTCCGAGCGTCGCTTCCCGGTGCTCGGGTGAGGGTCGCCGAGCACGTCGATGTCACCGCGCCGCCCGGCATCGTCTGGGAGCAGGTGTCAGACCCCGCGCGGGTGCTGGACTTCTTCGCCGGCGTGACGCGCTGGGAGTCCGTGGGCGGGCCGCGGACAGGGCTCGGCGCGCGCTACCGGACGCTGATGCGGGTCGGCTCGGCCGAGGTCGGCGGCCTGATCGAGGTGGTCGAGTTCGACGCCGAGCGCGACCTCGCCTGGCATTCGGTGACGGGGATCGACCAGCGCGGGCGCTGGCGGGTGCGTCGTGAGCGGGGCGCGACGCGGGTGGAGCTGCGGCTCGAGTTCTCCGCGCCCGGCCTCTGGGGCTGGCTGGCCGCGCGGGCCGCGGCGCCGATCGTGCGCGGGAACCTCCGCCGCACACTCGCCCAGCTCGAGCGGGCCGTCGAGCATGAGCGGGTGCGGGCCGAGGTCGCGGGGCGCCGCGCGGCTACGACCTGACGAGCGTCTCGCGGGCGTCGTCCCAGCGGTATGGCACCTCGTGGCCCTGCAGGTGGACGCCGCCGATCCAGCGGTCGATGCCATACGCGCCGACATAGTCGAGCTCGCCCGCGAGCACGCGCTCGCGGGCGGTCGCGTCCTCGAGCAGCGGGGCCAGCCGGTCGAGCGTCTTGAACGCGATCGTGTCGCCCATGAAGGGGCGCGCCTCCTTGCGCCATGCGCGCTGGAAGAGCTGCTCGCGGGTCCCGGGCGCGGCCGCCAGCAGGCGGCGCTCGCTGAGGCTCAGTCCGTCGCGGGTGGACGGGTACTCCTGGGCCAGGCGGGCCAGCGCCTCGCGCATGAAGCGCAGCTCGCTCGACGGTCCGAGCTCGAGGAGCTGCATCGGGTCCGCGCTCGTCAGCGCTGCATACGCGCGGGCGCCGTAGTCGATCGCCGCGTGGCTGAGCTCGACCTGTGGCAGCGCTGCGAGCTGCTCCGGCTGGAGCTCGCCGAGGCCGCCGAAGTGGGCGATGCCGACGTGCTCGCCGATCTGGCGGAGCGCGACGTCGCGGCCGTGGAGGCGGGCGAGGATCTCCGCGATCTGCAGCTGGTCGTACAGGTCGGCCTCGAACCACAGGACGATGTCACCGTGGTGGCGCTCGAGCGCGGCGTCGCGCCGATGCCACTCTTCGACGTCCGCCTCCATCGCCTGCGCGCGCAGGTCGGGCCGGCCGGGCAGGACCGGTCCCTCGTGCAGCGCGTCGCGCCATGCCAGGGCGTCGATCCCGAGCTGCGCGAGCGTCATGACGGTGCTGTCGCCGTTGGTGACGTGCAGCGTGCCGTGTCGGAGCAGGTGTGCTCGCGCGGTCGTGTAGCTCTCGCCCGTGCGGGCCATGCGCTCGCGGACGCGGCGCTTGAAGTCGGCTTGGCTGGTCATCGTCGGTCCTCCGCACCCGGTCACGGTCTCCCCCAGCGCAGCCGCTTCCCGGCGCGTCTCGTCACGACGATGCCTCCCACCCGAGAGGTCGCTGCCTCCCTTTGCCTCCGCGGGCGGCGAGGCTGGGGCTCGCCGGATGGAGGTTCGGCGCGAGGGGCCGCCGTCGACCACGAATCCTACGCCACGGAGATGCCTTGGTCAGCCGCCCACGCGCCCACGTCGCGGCCTTCGAGCGCGGCGGCGAGCATGTCGGGGAAGGCGTCGGGGGTGCAGGCGAAGACGGGCGCGCCGAGCGAGGCGACCTCGGCCGCGAGCTGGTGGTCGTAGCCGGGCGCGCCGTCGTCGGCGAGCGCGAGCAGGACGATCAGGCGGACGCCGGAGCGGAGCAGGCTCGCGGCGCGGCGGAGCATCGAGTCCTGGTCGCCGCCCTCGTAGAGGTCGGTGATCAGGATCAGGACGGTCTTCTGCGGGTGGGTGACGAGGGTCTGGCAGTAGCCGAGCGCCTGGTCGATGTCGGTCCCGCCGCCGAGCTGGATGCCGAAGAGGACGTCGACGGGATCGCTCAGCTCGTCGGTCAGGTCGACGATGCTCGTGTCGAACGCGATCACGCGGGTCTGCAGCGTGGGCAGGCTCGCCAGCGACGCGCCCAGCACGCCGGCGTGGACGACGCTCGCGGCCATGCTCCCGCTCTGGTCGAGGCAGAGGATCAGCTCCGCCGCCAGCGAGCGCCGCCTGCGGCCGTGGCCGACGAGCCGCTCCGGGATCACGGTCCGGTGCTCGGGCTGGTAGTGGCGCAGGTTGGCGCGGATCGTGCGGTCCCAGTCGATCTCCTGGTGGCGCGGTCGTGACGTGCGCGTGCTGCGGTCGAGCGCGCCGCGGGCGGCCGCGCGGGTGCGGTCCGAGAGCCGGCGCTCGATGTCGCGCACGACCTGGCCGACGACGGTGCGAGCGATCTGCCGGCTGGCCTCGGGCAGCGCGTCGCGCAGGCTCATCAGCGTCGCCGCGAGGTGCACGTCGGGGGTGACGTTCTCGAGCACCTCGGGCTCGAGCAGCAGCCGGTGGATCCCGAGCCGGTCGATCGCGTCCTGCTGCACGACCGCGACGACGCCGCTCGGGAAGTGCGCCCGCAACTCCCCCAGCCAGCGCGCCACCACCGGCGCCGACTTCCCCAGCCCGCCCTCTCGCTCGCCGTACACCGCGGCCAGCGCCGAGTCCACCGCCCGGTCCTCCGCCCCGAGCTCCTGCTCTGTTCCGTCGGCCTCGTCACCACCCAGCACGAGGCGCCATCTTCTGAGCCGTTCCTCAGCCACCGAGCAGCCTCGAGACGGCTTGGAGAGCGGGTTTGGCGAGCTCCGCGTCATAATCGTCAAACTTAAACGCGGCCTGCTCCCTTTTAGGTGCGCTTAAGGTTTCGCCGAGGCGGCGGCGCTCGGTTGCCGGGACCGCGGAGAAGGCGCGGCGCAGGAGCGGGAGGACGTTGGTGAAGGCGTCCGGAGGGACGGTCGAGATCCAGTCGTCGATCGTGGCGAGCAGCTCTGGGTCGTGGACGAGGATCAGGCCGGAGGTGCCGATGAAGCCTTCGACCCAGCTCGCGCCGCGTTCGGGGTCCTCGCCCGGGCTGAGCGCGCGGGACATGTGTTTCGCCGGCTCGAGCTCGCCCGCGTCGTGCAGGAGGCGGGTGGCGCGGCCCGCGAGGGTGCCCGGGAGGCGGTCGGCGTCGCTCACGCGCCGGAGCGCCTCACGCCACGCGCGGGTCAGCTCCTCGTCCTGGAGCAGCGCGAGCGCGGCGTTGACGTCGTCGACGGCTTTGGCCAGCTGTGCGCCCGTCTGCTCGTCGGCACCGGCGCCCGCGCCGGGAAGGCCGATCGCCACCCGCAGGACGATCCCCCGCAGCACCTGCGCGACCGCGCTCGTGTCGGAGCCGCGGACGTCGCCGTAGCGCAGGATGCCCGCCAGCGGCGGGACGGCGGTCATCAGGTCGGCGGTGTCACGGTCGAGGGCCGCGCGGTCGGCGAGGGCGTGCAGCACGGTCTCCAGGGCATCGGGGAGATCGGCGAGGAGGACCCTGTCAGCGAGCGTGGCCAGCGCGCCGACGCTCTCCTCGGTGCCGGCGCGCGCCTTGGCCTTGGCCGTCGCGGCGGCGTCGACCGCGGTCCCCCACCGGCCCGCATGGATCAGCTCGAGCGCGAGCTCCGGGTACCACTCGAGCCGGAACCCCTCCTTGAACGTCCCCTGGCCGCGGGTGGCGGTCGGTGTGCCCCACGGGACGTCGAGCAGGTTCAGGCGGTGCAGGAGCCGCGAGCGCTCCCGGTCGATCTCCCGCCGCAGGTCCAGCGTGACCTCCTTGACCTGGGCCTCGGCCTTCAACCGCAGGCGCCGCTGGAGGCGGGCGACGTCCTGCTGGAGCGGGACCATCGGCGTGTCCTCGGGGACCTCGCCGAGGCGATGACCGACGACCAGCTCGGCGCGCACGAGCGCGAGCGGCACGTCGCTGCCGTGGCACAGGACGGCGCGGGTGGCATCGAGCAGCTCGTCGAGACCGGCGAGCGGACGGTCGCGGATGCCGGCGAGTGACATCGCGAGGCGGGCGGCGTCCACGACCTGGGCGGCGGACGCGTCGAGCCCTTCGGCTCTGAGCAGCTGCGCGGCACGGCTCAGCCAGCGGGCGATCGGGTCGTCGGCCTCGTCGAAGAGCTGGTCGTACCAGGCGGGTGAGTCGACGCCCGCGCCGTAGCCGGAGGCGCGCGCGAGCAGCTGATAGGTCCACGGGACCCAGGTCGTGGCGATCTTGACCTTGGGCAGGCCTTTCAGGGTTCTCTGGTCGGGCGCGGCGGGACCGAGGTCGGTCAGCGCGGGGGCGTGCCAGGCGCCGCAGATCACCGCCACGTTCTCGGAGACCTTGTTGGCGGCGCGGATCGTCTGGCGCATGAACGCCTCGCGGCGCTCCTCCGACGGGTCGTGCTCGGGGAAGGCCTCTCTGAGCGCGCCCATGGCCTCCGTGACGGCCTCGAACGCGTCGTCCTCGCGGCGGGACTCGACGACGTCCTCCCACCAGCGCTCGGGGTCGCCGTGGCCGGCCACCTCGGCGAGCGCCTTCAACGGGTCCGCCCGCAGCCCTCGAGTCGGCGGGTCGTCGTGGTGAGCCATCTTGTTCGCCGCGGGGAGGTCCATGAAGCGGACCGGGATCTCGCGGTCGAGCGCGTGGCGGATCGCCCGCCACTCGGGCGAGAAGCGGGCGAACGGGTAGAACGCGGCGCGGGCGGGCTCGTCGGGCACGTAGGTGAGCAACGCGACGGGCGGCTCCATGTCCTCACGCGACGCCAGTTCGAGGAGGGCGTCGGCCTCGGGCGGACCCTCGATCAGGACGGTGTCGGGCCGGAGGGCGTCCAGCGCGCGTTCGAGGCTGCGGGCCGACCCGGGTCCGTGGTGGCGGATCCCGAAGACGGTGTGGGTCATCTAGAGCGCTCGGCAGGCCCGGTAGAGCGCGCCCCAGCCGTCGCGCTCGCGCACGACCGCCTCCAGGTACTCCTGCCAGATCAGCTTGTCCTGCACCGGGTCCTGGACGACCGCGCCGGTCAGGCCGCCGGCGAGGTCCTCGGGGCTGAGGCTGCCGTCACCGAAGTGGGTGGCGAGCGCGAGGCCGTTGGTCACGACGCTGATCGCCTCAGCCGTGCTCAGCGTGCCCGACGGCGACTTGAGCTTCGTCCGCCCGTCCTCGGTGACGCCGGACCGCAGCTCGCGGAAGATCGTCACCACGCGGCGGATCTCCTCGAGCGCGCTCGTCGCGGGCGGCAGTTCGAGCGTGGCGCCGACCGCGTCGAGCCGCAGCTTGACGATCTCGACCTCCTCCTCGGCGCTGTCGGGGAGCGGGAGCACGACCGTGTTGAAGCGGCGGCGCATGGCCGAGGAGAGCTCGTTGACGCCGCGATCGCGGTCGTTGGCGGTCGCGATCACGTTGAAGCCCTGCACCGCCTGGACCTCGTCGTCGAGCTCGGGGATCGGCAGCGACTTCTCCGACAGGATCGTGATCAGCGCGTCCTGCACGTCGGACGGGATGCGGGTGAGCTCCTCCACCCGCGCGAGCTTGCCCGTCTCCATCGCGCGGAAGACCGGGCCGGGCACGAGTGCGTTCTTCGAGGGTCCCTCGGCGAGCAGGCGGGCGTAGTTCCAGCCGTAGCGCAGCGCCTCCTCCGGCGTGCCCGCCGTGCCCTGGACGACCAGCGTGCTGTCGCCGGAGATCGCGGCGCTCAGGTGCTCGCTCATCCACGTCTTCGCCGTGCCGGGCACGCCGAGCAGGAGCAGCGCGCGGTCGGTGGCGAGCGTCGCCACCGCGAGCTCGACGAGCCGCCGCTTGCCCACGTACTTCGGCGTGATCGTGACGCCGTCGGCCTCGCCCCCGAGCAGGTAGGTCGTCACCGCCCACGGCGAGAGCCGCCACTGCGGCGGCCTGGTGCGGTCGTCGGCGCGTTCGAGCGCATCGAGCTCCTGCGCGTAGAGCTGCTCGGCGTGCGGGCGGAGGAGTGGCGTCTCGGCGGTCACGACAGCTCGCGCAGCATGGCAGCCCGGGCGGAGACGATGTCGCACAGTCGCCGGACGTCCCGCCCGGGCACCTCCCGAAGCTGCTCCTCGGCCTCCTCCGCGAGCGCCGGGTCCATCCGCTCCCCGGCGAACGACACGTCCTGCCCGTAGTCGAGCGCACCCCGGTGGGCCTTGAGCGCGGCGAGCAGCGCACGCGTGAGCGTCTCGCCCCACGGCCCGGGCACCGCCGTGGCGGCCACCTCTGGGAACTCCGCTTCCGCCGCCCGTCGCTGCGCCTCCGCGTGCGGGAGCGCGGCGAGCAGCGCCGGGTCGGGCATCACCGCCCACAACGCCCGCGCCCACTCCGCGTCACCCTGCGCGACCGCCGCGTCCCGCCAGGCGCCGTGCACGACCCCGGCGAGGTCGTCGGCCACGTCGAGGCGGACGAGGTCGGCGGGTGACGCGGGCGCGGTCGCGGCGTGGGTGAGCGGCGCGGGAGGCGACGTGCCGGCGCGCGGCGAGGGCGCGTGGGCGCCGGGCGGCGGCGACTCCGCGCCCGTCCACGTCGCGAGGGGCGTTGCGGCCAGCAGGGCGTGGAGGCGTTCGGAGCGGCGGCCCGTCGTGGGGACGCCGTCGCGTTTGGCGGCGTCGTCGGGGTCGCCGGGCAGGGTGGCGAGGAGGCGCCCGTCCTCCACGCGGAGGAGCGGCGCGGAGCGGGCGGCCATGCGGGCGGCGAAGCGCGAGCGCGGGAGGGCGGTGAGCAGCGTCGCGGCCTCCTCCCGGACGGGCTTGCGGCGGTCGTCGAGGGCGAGTTCGAGGAGCGGCTCGTCGGCGTCGGTCAGGCCGATCGCGAACGTCGCGAGGAACGCGGCGCGGTCCTCCCACGTCTCGTCGGCGAACGTGCGCTCCAACAGCTCGCGGGCGCCGGCCGGGTCGGTGCCGCGCAGGCGTTCGAGGAGCGTGCGCCGCTCGTCGGTCCCACCCTCGCTCCACACCGCGTCGACGTCCTCGCTCGCCCCGCGGACGAACGCCCACTCCGGGTGGCGCTCGGCCAGCCACGCTCCGAGCGGCCCCGCCGCCTCGGCCACGGCGGCGTGCAACTCGGGCGCCTCCACGACGTACTCGAGCAACGCGGGCACGAGCTCCGGCGGCGGTCGCAGACCCCGAGCGGCGGCGAGCGCCAGCCACTCGCCGAGCAGCAGCGGGTAGAGGCCTTCGAGCCGTTGGCGCAGCGCTCCGCCGGGCGCGATCGGCCGCGGGTCGAGCTCCGCCGGCGCAGCGGCCTCGCCGCCGGCGCGCGCAACGGCGCCCGCGCGCCGCGCGACGGTCCACGCCGCCGCCGCGCCGAGCAGCCGGTCCTCCACCCCGCGCTCCCCGAGGAGCGCCTCAAGCCCTGCCGGCGACCCTTCCGGCACGCTCGCCGACACCGGCCGCCGGTCCGTGCCGATGAGGGCCGCGGCGACGAGGTCGTCCCACCCGCTCACGCGCGCTCCTCGAACGAGGTGAGTCGGGACACACCCGGCGTCACAGCTCGGCCCTCAGGCGGATCTCTTCGAGGCCCGTCCCCTCGTCGGTCCGCGCGGCGCCGTCCGGGGTGAAGCCGAACTTCGCGTAGAACGCGCGGGCCGGGTGGTTGTCGGTGAAGACCCAGAGCGTGGCGTGGACGGCGTGCGCGCGCAGCTCGTCGAGGCCCGCGGTGAGCAGCGCGGTGCCGAGGCCGCCGTGCCGGCGTTCGGGCAGGACGTAGAGGCTCGCGACCTCGCTGGGCACGACGACCCGACAGTACCCCGCGATCCCGAGCTCCTCGACCACGAACGTGTGGTCGCCGTTCCCGAGCCGCGTCGCCCACCGCTCACGACGCGCGTCGACGTCGATCGCGTCGAGCACGGCGTCGGGCACGAGGTCGCGGTAGGCGATCTGCCACGAACGCGCCCACACACGCGCGATCCCACCGGCGTCCTCGACGCGGGCGCGCCGGACGACGGTCACAGCGCGACCGTCCGCGCGCCGTCGCCCGCTGCCAGCGGGGTGAGTGTCGCGCCGTCCCACAGCCCGAACAACGACACCGGGCGGCCGCCGGAGACCGCCAGCAGCCGCCAGCGGGCTCCCGGGGAGCCGCCGAGTGGCAGCGCGCCGTCGGGGGCGCGGACGGTCCAGGCGCCGCCGTCGCGGCCGTCCGGGACGGCCGAGCGCAACACGACCGGCCATTCCTCGAGCCACGGGTTCGCCGCGATCGCCGCGGCGGCCGCGCGCAGCGCGTCGCCCGCCCCGCCCACGCCGAACGCCCCCGGCGCAACCGCCGGCTCGCCCGACTCGGCCACCAGGGCGCGCAGCGGGGTCGCGCTCGGGTGGAAGGCCAGCGCCGCGTCCATCGCCATGCCCGGGGCGGGCCGCGGCGCCAACGGCACCCCCAAGGGCGCGAAGTCCAACAGCAACGCGGGACGGCCGGTCTCGAGCCCCCACAGCCACGTGCGCTGCACGCGCAGGCGCTCCTGCTCGATCACCACCCGCGCCAGCACGATCCAGCGGTCGGTCACCCGCGGGCCCGCCAACACGTCCTCGCGGCCGACATTCCAGCCCAGGAGCGCGCGGACGTCGTCGCGCACCGCCGCGTCCGAGCGCGTGTGCGCCTCGCACAGCAGGTGCAGGAGCCCGAGACCGCTCAACAATCGCTCCGGCCAGCCGTCCGGCCGCCCCGCGGCGACACCGCCGAGGGACCGCAGCCGCGACGCCGCCCCCGGCGCCTGGGCGTCGACCAACCTCGCCGCGAAAGCGTCCCACTCGTCCCAGGCGTGCAGCCGCCCCGCGCCGAGCCCGCCGCGGACGGCGTCGCGCAGCCAGACGCGCAGGTCCTCGACGCCGGCGGCAACCCGCGCCTCGCGTTCCGCCGCCCGCCGGGCCGCGGCCTCGGGATCGCGCGGCGGCTCACCAGCCACGCGCGCGGGCCGGGCCGCACGCGAGTCGAGCCACTCCACCACCCACGCGGGCGGCTCGCCGGCGTCCACCTCCCCGCCCGCCCGCAACAACATCAGCGCCAGCGCGTGCTTGCACGGGAACTTCCGCGACGGGCACGAGCACTTGAACGCCGGCCCGGACACGTCGACCTGCGTCTGGTACGGCTTGGCGCCGGAGCCCTTGCAGAGCCCCCACAGCGCCCGCTCGTCGTAGCCGGTCGACGACCACGGCCCGGGCCGGGCGAGCTTGCGCGCCGCCGTCACCGACGCCGCGTCGGGCGCGAGCCCTTCGACCGTCTCCGCGGACCAGTCCACGACCGCCATCGTGCCCCGAACCTAAAGGGGTCAGGCCCCTTTAGGTTTGCTCGAGCGTGGCGACGGCCATCGCGGCCACGCCCTCCTCGCGGCCGACGAAGCCCATCCGCTCGCCCGTCGTGGCCTTGACGTGCACGGAGGCGCCGACAGCCGAGCCCAGCCGCTCCATGATCGCGTCGCGGAACGGGGCGAGCTTCGGCCGCTCGAGCATCACGGTGGCGTCGACGTGCTCGACGCGCCACCCCGCGTCCCCCACGCGCCTGACGACCTCGCGAAGCAGCTCGATCGAGTCCGCGCCGGCGAACGCCGGGTCGGTGTCCGGGAAGTGGGTGCCGATGTCGCCCAGCGACGCCGCCCCGAGGATCGCGTCGGTGATCGCGTGGGCGAGGACGTCGGCGTCGGAGTGCCCGTCGAGCCCGCGCTCGTGCGGGATCTCGACGCCGCCCAGGATCAACGGCCGCCCGGAGGCGAACCGGTGCGAGTCGATCCCGAGCCCGGTCCGCATCAGCCGAGCGGCTCCATCCGCCGCACCCGCTTCTCGAACACGGCGATCTCCGAGACGCCGCACTCCTCCAGCAGCTTGACCGCCTGCTCGTAGCCGTAGGCGAGGTGCTCCGGCCGGTGCGCGTCCGAGGACAGGGCGATCGGGACGCCCGCGTCGACCGCCATCTCGAGCATCGCCCGTGCGGGGTAGATCTCGCCGACCGGCTTGCGCAGCCCCGCGGTCGAGACCTCCATCGCCACGCCCGCGTCGAGCATCGCCTCGATCGCGGGCTCGTAGTAGAACCGCGGGTCCTTGCTCGGCAGAGGCCGCGCGGAGCCCCAGATCTTGACCAGGTCGGGGTGGGTGATGACGTCGAACATGCCCGTCAACGCGGACTCGGCGATCGCCTCGAAGTAGCGCTTCCAGACCCGCTCGGCGTTCGTCTCGTGGCGCCAGATGTCGGTCTCGTCGTCGAAGTCGACGGCGAACTCGCCGAGAAAGTGCACGGAGCCGAGCACGTAGTCCCACTCGTGGCCTTCGAGCAGGTTCGCCATCCGGTCCTCGGTGCCGCGGATGTAGTCGGCCTCGATCCCGAGCCGCAGGTCGGTCTCCTCGCGTACGAAGCCGACGTAGCGGTCGAGGTCGTCGACCGCGCTCTGGCGCCAGAACGGGTGCTGCCAGACGTCCAGCGCGGCGGTGAAGCGGTGGATGTGCTCGGAGACGCCGAGCTCGGTCACGCCCCGCTCGGTCGCGGTCTCGCGGTAGGTGTCGGCGTTGCCGGGAACGAAGTAGTCGGCGGCGAAGGTGCCCGGGTCGTCCGGACGCAGGTGCACGTGGTAATCGGTGAGCATGTGGCGCTCAGCAGGCTAGCTGCGGGCGCGGATCAGCAATTCGGCCACCTGGAGATCGTGCGGGGTCGTGACCTTGAAGTTCGCCGGCGAGGACTCGACGACGCGCACCGTGCCGCCCGCGCGCTCGACCAGCGAGGCGTCGTCGGTGGCCGCCGCCAACAGCGACGCATCGACGTTCAGCGCCGCTTCGAGAGCGCTCCGCCGGAACGCCTGCGGCGTCTGGATCGCCCACAGCTTCGAGCGGTCCAACGTGGCGACGACCGCACCGGCGTCGTCCGCCTCCTTGATCGTGTCCACGACCCGCGCCGCGGCGATCGCGCAGTCCGCCTCCGCGAGCGCGTCGAGCACGGCGCGGAAGACGTCGGGCGAGACCAGCGGGCGAGCCGCGTCGTGCACCACGACGTCGCCGGGCCCGGCGACCGCCAGCGCGGCGCGCACCGACTCCGACCGCGTGTCTCCGCCACGCACGCCGACACACCCATCCGGAGCGTCGACACCGTCGGGCAGCGCCACGACGACCTCGGACACTCCCGCCGCGCGCAGCGCGTCCAGCGACCACTCGAGCATCGGCCGGCCGGCGAGCTCGACGAAGGCCTTGGGAGTCGAGTGTCCGAGCCGCGAGCCACTGCCCGCGGCGACGAGAAGGGCTACGGGCCCCGACGCACCCATTCGCTGTGTCGGGGCCGGATTCGTCAGTCCGCCGCGGCGCCCGCAGCGGCGAGCTGCTCGGCGGAGCGCAGGAGGATCTCGTCGAGGTAGGCCTCTGCCTCTTCCTCGGTCTTCTCCAGGGCGTACATCATCTCCGAGGCCAGGATCTTCTTGGCCCGCGTGTACATCTGCTTCTCGCCCGTGGACAGACCCTTGTCCTGCTCGCGCACGGCGAGATTGCGGACGACCTCGGCGAGCTCGTAGATGTCGCCGGTCTTGATCTTGTCCCGGTTGTGCTTGAAGCGCCGGTTCCAGTTCTTCGGCATCTCAGAAACGTCGTCGGCAAGAACGGCCAGGACCTTCTTGACGGTGTCCTCGTCGATCACGCGACGAAGACCGGCCTTGCCGGCGTTCGCGCACGGGACCATGACGGTCATGTCGTTGTGGAGGATCTTGATCGTGAGGTACTCACGTACCTCGCCGAGGATGTTCTTCTCTTCCTTCTTGACGACCTGGCCGGCCCCATGATGGGGATAGACCACGTTGTCGCCGATCTCGAAATCGATATTGACGATTTCGCGCTCGATCTCGAGATCTTCGATCTCCAGGGCTGTCTCGGGAATCGTGTCCTCCTTCGTCATGGCCCGGTTGCCGGGCCGTACTACGTGGTTCACGTTTGCAAGTACCGGTCCACGAGGTTGATCTCCTGCAGTCGGCGAAGGCCCTCGCGGATGTCCTTCGCCCGGATCTCACCGACGCCCTCGACCGACTCCAGCTCCGGGTCGGTCGCGGCCAGGATCTCGTCGAGCCCACGGAACTCGCGAACGATGTTCTGCACCACCAGCTTCGGGAGCCGGGGAATCCGGCCCAGGATGCGGTAGCCGCGGGGTGAGACGGGATAGTCCAGCGTGTTCACCTTGCGGTCGTAGCCGAGCAGCTCGGCGAGCCGACCGAAATCCAGCAGGTCCTGGTGCGGAAGTCTTGAGATGCCGTCGAGCGCCACGGCGAAGGCGTCGTCGACGGGGTCGGCGAGATAGTCGTGCAGCAGGGCGGCCTTGTCGCCCGCGACGCCGACCATCGTCTCCTCGAGCTGCATCTCGATCAGCCGGCCCTCGGTGCCGAGCTCGACGATGTAGCGCTCGATCTCGACGGCCATGCGGGTCACGAGCTCGGCGCGCTGCAATACGGTCAGCACGTCATGAAGCGTCACGCCGCCCTCGAATTCAAGGGCGGTCAGACGGGTCGAGACCTGGTCGAGACGGGTGCGGTACTTGTCCAGCGTCGCGAGGGCCTGATTGGCCTTGGCGAGGACCGCGGGGATCTCTTCGAGGATGTACTTCGCGCCGTCGACGTAAAGCGACACGACGTCGCGCCGCTGGGACACGGCGATGACCAGCGCGTCGGTCTGCTTGGAGATCCGCTCGGCGGTGCGGTGGCGCGTGCCCGTCTCCGACGTGAGGATCGTTGGGTCGGGCATCAACTGCACGTTGCACCACGCGATCTTCGTCGCGTTGGCGTTCAGCGCGATCGCGCCGTCCATCTTCGCGAGCTGGTAGACCAGCGCCGGCGTGTAGTCGATGTCGAGCCGGATGCCGCCGGAGAACAGGAACGCGAGCTCGTCCGGGTCGCCGATCACGATCAGGCCGCCGGTGCGGGCGTGGACGATGTTGTCGATCCCCTCGCGCACCGCGGTGCCGGGGGCGACCATCTCCAATGCCTTTACAAGCCGAGGCTCCTGCCGCGCTTCGAGCTCATTGAGCTCTTCCCCTGATCGCGGCTGCATCACGTAGAGATTCTAGCAGTTGCTTAAGCGCCATTTAGCACAGCTTTTCCCTGGTCTAGAGCCAAAAACTGTCCTTGACGAAACCGTTTCAGGCTGCTACACGGGAAGTCTGTGCACCGAGCGCGGCGCGGACGGCGGCGCGCAAAGTGGGCGTCTCTGGACCGGGTGCGAGGACATGTCCGAGTCCGAACTTATGCGCTTCAGCGAGCCGCCGGTCCGGGTGGCCCACGGAGCGCAGCTCGCCGGTCAGGCCGACCTCCCCGAAGCACGCCAGCGGGGTCGCTTCGGTGCCCATCGTCACGCCGCGCACGGCGCTCGCGATCGCCAGCGCGACCGCGAGGTCGGCGCCCGGCTCGTCCACCCGCACGCCGCCGGCGACGTTGACGAAGACATCGGCGGTTCCCGCGCCTATTCCCGCGTGACGGCCGAGCACGGCGAGGATCAGCGCGAGCCGGTTGCGGTCGACGCCGTTGACCACCCGCCGCGGCGGCACGAGCTCTGAAGGCGACACGAGCGCCTGCACCTCGACCAGCAGCGGCCGTGATCCTTCCATCGCGGCCAGGACGACGCTGCCCGGCGCGCGCGTGGCCTCCGACACGAACCGCGCCGACGCGTCCTGCACCTCGACCAGGCCGCCGGAGCGCATCTCGAACACGCCCACGTCGTTGGTCGACCCGAACCGGTTCTTCAGCGCCCGCAGGGTCCGGTACGTGCGCTCCCGCTCGCCCTCGAACTGCAGCACGCAGTCGACGAGGTGCTCGAGCACCCGCGGGCCCGCCAACGCGCCCTCCTTGGTGACGTGGCCGACGAGCAGCACCGCGATCCCGCGCGCCTTGGCCAGCCGCGTGATCCGGTCGGCGACCTCGCGCACCTGCCCGACCGACCCCGCGGCGCCGCTCAAGTCGCTCGCATGCAGCGTCTGCACCGAGTCGATCACGCACACCTCGGGCCGCTCGGCCTCCAGCGTGGCCAGCACCGTGTCGAGGTCGGTCTCGGCCAGCACCGGCACCTGCAGCGCCGCGCCCGGCAGCCGCTCCGCCCGCAGCCGGATCTGCGCCGCCGACTCCTCCCCGCTCACGTAGAGCGTCTTGCGCCCCGCGCCCTCGAGATTGCCCAGCGCCATCGAGGTCAGCGTCGACTTGCCGATGCCGGGCGAGCCGCCGATCAGCACGAGCGAGCCCGGCACCACGCCACCGCCGAGGATCCGGTCCAGCTCCCCGATCCCGGTCGAGAGCCGCGTGTGGCGCTCCGCCGCCACGTCGGCCAGCCGCAGCGGCTTCGCGACCGCCCGCGCCGGCGACGAGCCGCGCGCGGCGACCTTCCCGCGGGTCTCCTCCTGGAGCGTGTTCCACTCCCCGCAGCCGGGGCACTGGCCCATCCAGCGCGGCGTCTCCGCGGCGCAGGAGGAACAGACGAAGACGGAGGACGAGCGGGCCATGTATCCGACAGTAGGTGCGAACCCGGACGGGTTCACCCCCGGGCACGTGAACATAAAGGGGCCAGGCCCCTTTATGTTTCGCTACACGGGCAGGGGGACGAGGCGGCGGGCGCGCTCGGCGAGCACGACCATCCCGAGCGCGTCGGCGACCACGATCGCGTCGGCCAGCATCTCGCGCGCCCGCTCGACGTCCCCCGGCGCGCGTCGGGCGAGCAGGAGCTCCGCCCACGACACCTCCGTGCGGGCGAACATCGGCTTGGCGCCCATCTTGGCGTGCATCAGCTGCGCCTGGGCGTAGTGGCGCTCGGCCAGCTCGTCCTTGCCGCGGGTCGCCGCGAGCAGGCCCAGGAGCCGCGACGCGTTGCCGTAGTTGGTCGCGTTGCGGCCCACGACGACGTTGTTGCCCGCGTAGGGCTCGAGCAGGTTGTAGAGCTCCTCCGCGCGGCCGGCGTCGGCCAGCGCGCCGCAGACCTCGGCCATCAGCGTGATCGCGATCAGCCAGTTGGCGTCGCGCGGGAACGCGGCGAAGCCGCCCTCGGCGGCTTGCTCGAACTCCGCGCGCGCCTCGTCGGGCCGCCCGAGCTCGACCAGCAGCAGCGCCAGTGCGCCCCGCCACGCGGGGATCGCTGGATAGAGCTCGATGAAGCCGCGCACCGCGCCCTCGACCTCGGCCAGGCGCCCCTGCTCGCGGCGGATGTTGAACATCGTCTGGGCGTAGTAGTGCAGGGCGTTCTCGGCCTGCCCGCGCTGGCCGATCGCCAGCGTCTCCTGCGCCAGCCGCTCGGCCTCGTCGAGGTGGCCGGCCAACAAGGCCCGGGCGCCGCGGAACAGCGACGTCCACCACAGCCACACGGGCCGGTGGAGCGCCTCGGCGAGCTTCGACGCGGCGGCGATCTGGATGTCGACGCCGTCGATGTCGCCGAGCTCCATCAGGTCGATGATCGTCCAGCCCGCGCCCTGGAGCTCGAGCTCCGGGTCGCCGGTCTCCTCGGCGACCCGCCGCAGCTCGGCCGCGACCTCCAGCCGCTCCTCGACGTTCTCCGGCAGCCAGAGCGCGTAGTGGCGGGCGTCGAGACACGTGGCCAGAGTCCGCAGGTCGCCGGTGCGCCGCGCGATCGCCACCGCCTCGTCGGAGAGCGAGAGCCGCAGCTCCGGCTCCCCGGCGTAGTAGAGCTCGAGCGACATCCGCGCCAGCAGCCGGGCGCGCAGCGGCGAGTCGTCCTCCGGCAGCACCTCGAGCGCCTCGTCGAGCAGCGCGACCCGGCCCGGATCCGAGCGCGAGAGCGCCGACCACGGCCCGGCCACGCCGAGCGCCGCGCGCGTGGTCAGCACCGCGTCGCCGAGCTGGCGCGCCGTGCGGATCGCGGCCTGGAACGTCGCCCGCGCCTCCTCCTCCAAGCCCGCCCGGTCCTCGGACGCGCCCAGCGCGAGCAGCAGCTCGGCCCGCACGTGATCGTCGACCGCGCCCGCCAGCTCGCGCGCCCGCAGGGCCGCCCGGTAATGCTGCGCCGCCTCCTCCCACGCCAGCATCCGGTCCGCCCGGCGCGCGGCGGCCAGCGCGAAGTCGATCGCGCGGTCGGGGCGCTCGACGGGCGCCGCCTGGGCGAAGTGGTGGGCGAGCATCGCCAGGTGCGGGTCGAGGTCGCCGCCGCGCAGGCGCACGAGCGTCTCGCCCACGCGTCCGTGCAGCCGCGCACGCCGCAATTGACTGATCTGCTCGTACAACGTCGCCCGCACGAGGGCGTGGGTGAACGCGTAGCGCCCGACGTGCCCCGCCTCGCGCAGGACCCGCGCCTCGACGCCTTCCTCGAGCGCCTCGACCAGCTCGTCGCCGGCCTGGGAGACGACCGAAGCAAGCACGTCATAGTCGAACTCGCGCCCGATCACCGACGCCACGAGCAGCACCGCGCGCGTCGGCTCACTCAGCCTCCGGAGCCGCCGCGCGGTGACCTCGCGCACGCCGTCCGGCACGCCCGCCTCCTCGAGCGTCACCTCCTCGGTCAGCGCGCCCGCGGTGTCGCGGATGTGGCGCACGACCTCCTCGATGAAGAACGGGTTGCCCTCCGTCTCGCCGGCGAGCGCGTGGACGAACGCCTCGGTCGCGGGGGCCGACGCCAGCTCGGCCACGAGCTCGCCGACCTCGTTCTCGGCCAGCCCGGTCAGCTCCAGGCGCCGCAGCGTGCCCTCGCGGCGCAGGTCGCCGACCAGCTCGTGGAGCGGGTGGCGGTCGGTGACCTCGCTCTCGCGGTAGGTGCCGACGAACAGCACCCGCCGCGGGGCGGGGGATCGGACCAGGTGGCGCAGCAGCTGCAGCGTGGGGCGGTCGGCCCAGTGCAGGTCGTCGAAGACGAGCATCACCGGCACCTCGGCGCCGACCTCGCCGATCAGCGCCGCGACGGCGTCGAAGAACCGGTAGCGCTGCGCGTCGGCCTCCGGGCCGGTGATCGCGCCGGGGGTCTGGTGGTCCGCCGGCGGCGGGCCGAACTCCGGCAGCAGGATCGAGAGCTCCGCCGCGCGCGGGCCGAGGCGCTCGCGCAGCGAGTCCAGCGGCGCGCCGGCCGACCACCCGCGCAGCATCTCGACCACGGGCTGGTAGGGCGTCAGCGTCTCCTCGTCGAAGCGCCCGTAGAGCACGACCGCACCCTCGCCGTGCGCGTGCTCGGCCAGCTCGGCGGCGGTGCGCGTCTTGCCGATGCCCGCGTCGCCGGTGAGCAGGACGAGCGCGCGCTGGCCCTCGTTCGCCTCCCGCCAGCAGCGGTCGAGGTACGCGAGCTCGACGCCGCGACCGACGAGCGCATGCCGGTCCACGGCGGCGGCGAGCGGCGCCGGCCAGGACGCGGCCTCCAGCGGCATGCCGCCCGACGGGACGACCCGCAGGTTGCGGTGCACGGGGGGCGGCTCGCCGCGCAGCACGCGCTCGAAGACCGTCATCGCCGCCGGCCCCGGGGTCGTGCCGAGCTCCTCGCGCAGCAGCGAGCGCAGCTCCTCGAAGGCGCGCAATGCCTCGGCGGGGTTGCCCGCGGCCTCGTGGACCTCCATCAGCAGCCGGTGGGCGGACTCGCGGAAGGGCGCCGCGGCGATCGCCGCCCGCGCGGCCTGCTCGGCCGCCCCGAGTTCGCGCCCGCCCTGTCGCAACCCCGCCTCGGCGAGGGTCTCGAGCGCGCGCAGCCGGATCGTCTCCAGCTCGCGCCGCTGCTCGGCCGCCCAGCCGCCCTCGGCGTCGGGCAGGAACGTCTGCAGGTCGGTGGAGAGCGCCTCGCGGGCGCGCTCGGCGGCGAGCGTGTGATCGCCCGACTCCATCGCGGCCTCGGCCTCGAGGATCGCCGCCGCGGAGGCCTCGATGTCCACCCGCGCCGTCTCCAGGTGCAGGCGCAGCTCGCCGCGCCCGGTGAGGACGCCGTCGCCCAGCGCGCGACGCAATTTGGACAGGAGCGCACTAAGTGCCGAGTCGGCCGCGGCCGGTGGGCCCTCGGGCCAGAGCACGTCGATGAGTTCGTCGCGTGGACATCCCCGTGTACGGTTCAGCACCAGGTAGGCGAACAGCAGGCGGCCCTGCCGCCCTGGCAATCCCGCATCCAACCGACGCCCGGAAACGTCGACCATGACCGGGCCGCACAACCGGATATCCCAGCCCTCGCCCACCTTTAACCAGGACGCTATCGGAGCGCCAAGGTTTCTCCAAGGTTTCGGCAACGCAAGAAGCGCATCATGCTCTCAGCGGCGTACGGAATGGACCCCTCCGGAAACCGCGAAACCCGACACGGACGTCGATTTCACATAACGGAGAGCCGACAATGGCTCGGCGGCTCTCCCGTCATGCACGAGGGATCGTTTGACCCGCGATCCCCTCCTCCATACGCATCGGAACACCCTCCTCCGATGCTCTGAGGCGGCCCGCCGACTGACCCCCGGCCACCCGCCTACTCCCAACTTGAGAGGCCCGCCCGGCGGCGGGCCTCTCAGGCTTAAGCGCACCTCTGCTTGATCGGCCGGGTTTGCGGGGATGGAGGCAGCGTCAACCGATTCAAAGAAGGGGTTTCCATGAAGATCTCCCGGCCCTCACCGTCCATGGTGGTCGCGGGCATCGCGCTCTTCGTGTCGCTGGGCGGCACGTCGATGGCGGCGGTGAGCTACGTGTCGAACGCGGGCGCGGTCGACGGCAAGAGCGCGGTGTTCGCGGGCGCGTCGCTCTCGCAGGCCGCCGGCAAGCTCGTCGCGACCAACCGCTCGGGCACGGACAAGGGCCGCCTACCCGGCAAGTTCGTCGCCGACGTCCCGAAGTCTCAGACGTTCAGCCGCGGCTTCGAGGTCGCCGACAACACGCCCGGCGCGCCGCAGACTGTGGCGCTGATGAGCGGCCTCGGCGTGCTGACCGCGACCTGCAACGACCAGAACAAGACCGCGGGCAACGAGGATCCGATCTCGGTCCTCACGTTCCTCAACCAGTCGGGCACGACCGTCAACGTCGCCCGGCGGGTCGGCAACCTGGCAGGCGAGCTCGGCCTCGCGGCGAATCAGACCGCGACGTCGATCAGCATCGGCGGCTCGAACACGTTCGAGTTCCACATCGAGATCGGCGGGCGCAACGCGATGATCTCCGGCGGCGTGCGCCAGGACGGCCGCGGCACGGCCGCGGCCACCTGTGGCGTCTACGGAGTCGTGCTGCAGATCCTCCCTTAGCGGTGCCCGCTGAATGAGATGACCTGCTGAATCCCGCTCGGGCGGTTGGTGAAGCGGATCGTGGTCGGGAGCAGGCCGGGCCTGAACGCGATCCGCTCCTTCGTCGCGTCGGCGCTCGCGATGTCCGGGACCGAGTCCAGCGCCTTCCAGACGGCGGCCGCGCACTTGGCGCGGTCACCGCAGAACTTCGTCTTGAACTTGCGCTTGACCGGGTCGCCGTTGAGCGTCCGCAGCGCCTTCTCGACGTACCAGAAGCCGCCGTCGGTGAAGTCGCTCGACGTGCCCGCGGAGCGGCCGATCAGCGGCTCCAGGCCCTTGACGCCGATCACGGCGTCGAAGAGCTTCGGGTAGAAGGCGTCCCAGATCGCGGGCGCCGGACCCGCGTCGATCTTGCCGTCGAGGTCGCGGTCCAGGCGCGATGAGCCGATCTGGCTCCACGCCTGCAGCGCGGCGAGCTGCGCGGTGGCGTGCGCCGAGGGCGACGGCGCGGCCTCGAGCAGCTTCGCGACCACGGGGAGCAGCCGCACGTTGCGCAGGTCCTGGGTCGCGGCGGCGTTCATCGCGGAGGTGACCGTCGCGAGCGTGTGCACCTGGGTCTTGGCCAGGTTGTCGTTGAGCATCTGCACGCGCTGCACCGAGCCGTAGGACCAGTTGTCGTCCGCCGCGCCCCACTTCGGCGCGGGGCGGTTGTTCCAGTTCACGAGCGTGCCCGCGGGCGGGTTGACCTGGAACGGATGCTGGGACTTGCTCAGGAAGCCCTTCCACTCGTACTCGCCGGTGCCCTTGGTGGGCAGGCGGGGGTCGACGCGCGAGTCGCGCTTGGGGAGCTTGCCCGCGGAGTACATGGCGATGTCGCGGTCGTCCGCGTAGCCGACGTTGAACGTGAAGGGCGAGGTCGCCATCGCGTCACGCAGGGTTGACGCCGAGCGCACCTTTCCGATAGTGAGATCGCGGAAACCGAGCTGCCAGAGGATGTCCTGGCCGTAGCTGGCGCGCTTGCGCGAGACCGCCACGACCTTGCCGCCGACCTTGGCGTAGCCGGTGACCGGGCCGTGGACGGTGGTGGAGAACTTCACGCGGCCGGAGCCCTTGATCGTGCCCGCGTCGACCGTGCCCATCTTCTTGCACTTGCCCTTGTAGAGGTACTTCGTCTTCGAGCCGCCGCAGAGCGTCTCGACATAGGTGTCGATCAGGTCGCTGCCCGCCGAGGTGAGCGTCCAGGCGTAGTCCGGCCCGCGGCCGATCAGGATGTTGCCCGCGAAGCCCGGGGACGTCGCGCCGCGGGCCTGGACGCCGGGGTAGCTGATGTCGGCCTCGAGCGTCAGGCCGGGGTACGTGTAGCCGATCTGCGGGCCGCCGACGAACAGCGGGTGACCGGTGGCCGAGCGCGCGGCGCCGACCAGCAGGAAGTTGCTCGTCCAGCGCGGGTGGGCTGAGGCGGCGCGGGCGAGGCCCTTCGGGCCGACCGGCTTGAACGAGCCGGCGTCCAGCACCGCGTTGCCCTTGCCGATGCCGATCCGCTTGCCGTAGGAGAACGTCTTGGAGATCGTCGTCGGCGAGTCGGGGTCGTCGAACTCGGTGAGGTCGTCGAAGAGGTCCATGCCCTTGGTCTTGCCGTAGCGCTTGCGGAGCACCGACAGGTACTCCGAGCGGCGCGCCTCGTCGCCCCCGCCCTGGCCGAAGATCTGGCCGGTGATGGCGTTGGCGGCGTAGATGTCGACGCGTGTCCAGGGCCGCGTCCCGCCGTCGGCCTTGAGCTTGGCGTTGAGGCCCTCGAGATAGACGTCGATGTCGTGCCGCACGGCCGCGCCCGCCGCGCCCGCGCTCTTGAGCGCCGCGTCGCCGTCGTGCTGGATCATCTGGTCGATCTGCTTGTTCGGCGTGAACTGCTTGAGGTTGATGACCAGCCCGAACGCGTCGATGTTGGGCGCGTCGATCGCCGCCAGCCGCGCCGCGTCCCGCGCCTGCGCGAGCAGCAGCCCGCGGTCCTCGGCCAGGATCCACCCCATCGCCCACGTCACGTCGTCGCGGCTGTTGCCCGTGATGTGCGGGACGTTGAAGCGGTCACGGACCACGGTCACGCCCGCCCGCGGGACCGCCTCGGGCGTCCCCGGCCCATCCTCCCCGAGCCCGAACTGCTCGGACTTGAACTTGCTCATCAGGTCCGCGTCGGTGACGTTGTCGAACAGCGGCGTGAGCGCGTCGTACATCAGCGCCTGGGTGTCGGCGCCGGGCGCGGGCGGGACGGACCCGTACTGGCCGGAGGGGATGATGTTGCGGGCGGGGGCGGCGAAGTCCTGAGCCGCGGCGGGCGCGGCGGTAAGGGCGAATGCCGCCGCGGCGATCGCGGCGATCCTGGACATCCGCGCAACCTATCCGGCGCGACCGGTGGCACGCGGCACATGCCACAAGCGCGGCGATGCTCCTCGTTGCGTATACGCCACACTCGCGCGCCGGCCCGCTTGTTGACCGTCGGTCATTAAGCACTGTTAGCACCGTGTTGACCGGCGGTCAGCACGCGGGGAGACTGCGACTGATGTTCATCCTGCTCGCGATCATCGAGGTCGTCCTGCTCGCGCTCGTCGTGTTCGGCGACGTGTTGCTGTTCCGGGCCGCCGTGCGACACCGGAGGTTCGTCTATGCGCCGGCGATCCTGCTCCTCACGGTGCTGGCGGCGGCGATCGGCTACGCGCTCCTGGTCACGCTCGCCTTCCAGGCGTGCGTCTCCGGCGACGAGCCGTGCCTCAGCTGAGCAGCGCGACCATCTCGCGGTACCCGCGCTCCCGCGCGTGTTCGAGCGCGGTGACGCCGTCGCGGTCGGCGATCGAGCGGTCGGCGCCGGCGGCGAGCAGGATGCCGAGGATCTCCACGTGCGCGGCGTCGCCGTCGCCGAGCAGCACCGTCTCCAGCAGCGCGGTCCAGCCGAGGTCGTTGACGTGGTTGACGTCGATGCCGGTGCGAACGATCTCGCGCACGTACTCGACGTGGCCGCGGTCTGACGCCGGGATCACCGCGACGCCGCCGTAGCGGTTCGTCGCACCCAGGTCAGGCGAGGCGCGCAGGACCTCGCGCAGCATGGCGACGCTTCCCGTCTCCCCCGTCACCAGCAACGCGTTGTTGCGGTCGGAGTCCTGCGGGTCGACGTCGGCGCCCGCGTCGATCAGCACGCGCGCGACCTCGACGTGGTCGCCCAGCGCGGCGGCGGTGATCGCAGTGCGCCCGTCCGAGCGCCGCTCGTTCACGTCCGCGCCGTCGTCGAGCAGCGTGCGCACCTCAGCGACATCGCCGCGCGCAGCGGCGTCGACCAATCCCGTGGGCATCGACCCACACCCTACGAGAAGCAGAAGGGGCGCCAAGAGGCGCCCCTTCGCAACGGTGCTTAGGCCTCGTCGGATGGTTCGACGGGCGGCGTGTCCAGCGCGCCGGTGTCGTCGACCGCCTCGGCGTCGTCCTCCTTGCGCCCGCCGACGCCCACCGGGGCCGGCTTCGGCACGGGCTTGACGATCGAGAGCAGGATGTCCTCGTCGGAGCCCTCCGGGGCCGGCTCGACCATCACGGTCGCGCCCGGCACCAGTTCGGAGCGGAGCACGAAGTCGGCCAGCGGGTCCTCGATGTAGCGCTGGATCGCGCGACGGAGCGGACGGGCGCCCATCGAGGGATCCCAGCCCTTCTCCACGAGGAAGTCCTCGGCCGCCTCCGTCAGCTCCAGCTGGAGCTCGCGCTCCGCCAGGGACGTCCGGATGCGCCGCAGCAACAGCTCGACGATCGTCTTGATCTCTTCCTTGGTGAGCTTGTGGAAGACGATCACGTCGTCGATGCGGTTGAGGAACTCAGGCCGGAAGACCTTCTTGAGCTCGCCCATGATGCGGCCCTTCATGTCGTCGTACGAGATACCGGTCTCGTCGTCCGACACGGCGAAGCCGAGCGGCGTGTTGCGCGCGATCTCCCCGGCCCCGATGTTCGAGGTCATGATCACGATCGCGTGGCGGAAGTCCACCGTGCGGCCCTGCGAGTCGGTCAGGCGACCGTCCTCGAGGATCTGCAGGAGGATGTTGAAGACGTCCGGGTGCGCCTTCTCGATCTCGTCCAGGAGCAGGACGCTGTACGGCTTGCGGCGGACCGCCTCCGTCAGCTGGCCGCCCTCGTCATACCCGACGTAGCCGGGAGGCGAGCCGACGAGCCGGGACACGGCGTGCTTCTCCATGTACTCCGACATGTCGATGCGCACCATCGCGTCCTCGTCGCCGAAGAGGAACTCGGCGAGCGTACGCGCCAGCTCGGTCTTGCCCACGCCCGACGGGCCGAGGAAGATGAACGAGCCGGTCGGCCGCTTCGGGTCCTTGAGGCCGGCACGCGAGCGGCGGATCGCCTTCGCGACGACCTCGATCGCCTGGTGCTGACCGATGACGCGCTTGTGGAGCTCGTCCTCCATGCGCATCAGCTTCTGGGTCTCGGCCTCGGTGAGCTTGAAGACCGGGATGCCCGTCCACATCGAGACGATGTCCGCGATCTCCTCCTCGCCGATGGACGGCCGCTCGCCGCCCTCGCCGGACTCCCAGGCGTCCTCGAGGTCGCGCTTCTTGTTCGTGAGCTGGCGCTCGCGATCGCGAAGGTGCGCGGCCTTCTCGAACTCCTGGTTCTCGATCGCGGCCTCCTTGTCGCGCCGCGTCGTCTCGATCTCCTCCTCGAGCTCCCGGTACACGGGCGGGGAGGACATCGACTTGATGCGCATACGCGAGGCGGCCTCGTCGATGAGGTCGATCGCCTTGTCCGGAAGGAAGCGGTCGGAGATGTAGCGGTCGGCGAGCTCGGCGCTTGCCTCCAACGCCTCATCCGTGATGTTGACCTTGTGGTGCGCCTCGTAGCGGTCGCGCAGGCCCTTGAGGATCTGCACGCACTCCTCGAGCGACGGCTGGTCGACCGTGATCTTCTGGAAGCGACGCTCCAGGGCCGAGTCACGCTCGAGGTACTTGCGGTACTCGTCGAGGGTGGTCGCGCCGACGGTCTGCAGCTCGCCACGGGCGAGGGCCGGCTTGAGGATCGAGGCGGCGTCGATCGCGCCCTCCGCGGCACCCGCGCCGACGAGGTTGTGGAGCTCGTCGATGAACAGGATGATGTCGCCGCGCTGGGTGATCTCCTTCATCACCTTCTTCAGGCGCTCCTCGAACTCGCCGCGGTACTTGGAGCCGGCGACGAGGGCGGCAAGGTCGAGCGTGTAGATCTGCTTGTTCTTGAGCAGCTCCGGCACGTCGCCGTTGGTGATCCGCTGGGCCAGGCCCTCGACCACCGCGGTCTTGCCGACACCCGGCTCGCCGACGAGCACGGGGTTGTTCTTGGTACGCCGCGAGAGGATCTGCATGATCCGCTCGATCTCCGTCTCACGCCCGACGACGGGGTCCAGCTTGCCGTCGGCCGCCAGCTTGGTCAGGTTGCGACCGAACTGGTCCAGCAACTTTGAGGACTTCTTCTCGCCCTGGGCTCCCGCGGCACCCGCGGGCGCCTGGCCCTGGCCGGTCGAACCCTGGCGCCGGCCACCGGGGCCGGACAGCATCCGGATGACCTCGTTGCGGATCTTCTCGGAGTCCGCGTCGAAGTCGAGCAGGATGCGGGCAGCGACGCCCTCGTTCTCGCGGACGAGGCCGAGCAGGATGTGCTCGGTGCCGATGTAGTTGTGACCCAGCGAAAGTGCCTCACGCAGCGCCAGTTCGAGCACCTTCTTCGCGCGAGGCGTGAAGGGAATCTGGCCAGAGGTCACCTCCTCGCCGGAACCGACGATCCGGACGACCTGAGCGCGCACGCGCTCGACGGTGATGTCCAGGGATTCGAGAACGCGAGCGGCCAGACCCTCCTCCTCACGGAGAAGGCCGAGGAGGATGTGCTCGGTCCCGATGTAGTTGTGCTTGAGCGTCCGCGCCTCCTCCTGGGCGAGGACGACCACCTGACGTGCTCGCTCTGTGAATCGCTCGAACATGGGTTGGGGAGCTTCCTTCCTACTAGTGCTCGCCTAGCGCTCGGTCGTTCTGGTGGTCTCAGTGGGTCGGGAGGGCAGTGACGGTATGGCCGGAGAGACGAAAATACCCCGGCCCTCATCCAGGTATTCGGCGACAACGCCGATTCGGATGACAGCTCGGGGCACGTCTTTGGCCATACCCCAGTCTACCAACGCTGGGGGCTATCGATATGTGTCCGGACCATCGGTCCGGAGGGCCGACTACTTGAGTGCGGGGAAGAGCACGACTTCCCGGATGGTCCGCTGACCGGTTAGCAGCATGACCAGGCGGTCGATCCCGATGCCGATGCCACCGGTCGGCGGCATCCCGTGCTCGAGCGCGTAGATGTAGTCGTGATCGAACGGCGGAGCGTTCTCATCGCCCGCCGCAGCGTGACGCACCTGTTCTTCGAACCTTGCGCGCTGGTCGTCCGGATCGTTGAGCTCGGAGAACGCATTGCAGAACTCCATGCCCTCCGCAAATGCCTCGAAGCGCTCGACCAGGCCGTCGTGCTCGCGGTGTCGCTTGGCGAACGGCGAGAGCTCGACCGGATAGTCGTGCAGCATCGTCGGCTCGATCAGCGTCGGTTCAACATGCTTGGAAACCAGGTAGTCGACGAGCGCCGCCCAGTTCGGCTCGTCCGGGATCTCCATGCCCCGCTCGCGCATGGCGCCCTGCAGCGACTCGAGGCTGCGATTGGCGAGCACGTCGAGGCCGTCGACGCGCGCGGCGATCGAGCCGGCCAGCGTCTCGCGCTCCCACTTGCGCTGGAAGCGCTCGGAGCCCACGACCTCTCCCACGGTGCGGATCAGGCGCTCCGCGCGGTCGGCGACGACCTCCCAGTCCGCGTACGCCTCGTACCACTCGAGCATCGTGAACTCGGGGTTGTGCTTGGGCGAAAGGCCCTCGTTGCGGAAGTCCTTGCCGATCTCGTACACGCGCTCCAGGCCGCCCACGATCAGGCGCTTGAGGTAGAGCTCGGTGGCGATCCGCATGTAGAACGTGCGGTCCAGCGCGTTGAAATGGGTGACGAACGGGCGGGCGAGAGCACCGCCGTAGATCGGCTGCAGGACCGGCGTCTCGACCTCGATGAAGTCCTCGCCGTCGAGGAACGCGCGGATCGCGGTGATGACCTTCGCGCGGGTGATGAACACCTCGCGGGTCTCCTCGTTGGACAGCAGGTCCAGCTCGCGATGACGCAGACGCGTCTCGGTGTCCGTCAGGCCCGCGTGTTTGTCCGGAGGCGGACGTAGCGACTTCGCGAGCAGCTCCCAGGCGTCGACCTTGACCGACAACTCGCCGCGCTTGGTCCGGAAGATGGTGCCGTCGACGCCGAGCAGGTCGCCGAGGTCGAGCGCCACGAGCGCGTCGAGCGACTCCTTGCCGAGCACGTCCGCGCGCGCGTGCAGCTGGATGCGCCCGGAGCGGTCGTCGAGGTCCAGGAACGCGGCCTTGCCCTGGCCGCGGCGGGCGTGCAGGCGGCCGGCGACGCGCACGCGCGCCTCGGTCTCCTCGCCGGGTTCGAGTCCCTCGTGCGGTGCCTTGGCGTCCGCGATCGAGATCACTCCCGGATAGGCGTGCGGGAACGGCTCGACGCCCGCCTCCCGCAGAGCCTCGAGCTTGCGGCGGCGGGTGGCGAGGAGCTCTGATTGCTCGCTCGCCTCCACGTTATGCGACTTCGATGCCGGTGACGGTGAGCTCGCGCTGCTTGCCCGACGGGAGCGTCACCTTGACGGCGTCGCCCTTCTTGCGGCCTACGAGGGCCTTGCCGACGGGCGACTCGTTGGAGAGCCGGTTGGCCGCCGGGTCGGCTTCGGTGGAGCCGACGATCGTGTAGACGAGGTCCTTGCCCTTGTCGTCCTTGATGTGGACCTGCGAGCCGACGCGGACCACGTCCGCCGACAACTCGGAAGCGTCGATCACCGACGCGGAGCGGAGCTTGTCCTCGAGCGTCGCGATGCGGGATTCCAGCATCGCCTGCTCGTTCTTGGCGTCGTCGTACTCGGAGTTCTCCGAGATGTCGCCGAACTCGCGGGCTTCCTTGATGCGCTCGGCGACTTCGCGACGCTTCGTCGTCGAGAGGTACTCGATCTCCTGCTTGAGCTTCTCGAGTCCCTCGGGGGTGAGGATGACGTCCTTCTGCATGCTGCGTCAGTCCTTCTGCGGGGCTGAAGAATGGAAACGGCCCGCTGGTCAGGCGGACCGGCTTCTACGCCTGGACAGGCGCGAAGGGCGCGCAGGATAGCAACAGCGCGGCGCGCTGTTCAGAGATCGTTTCCGCGCGTTGGAGCGCGTCCTGGAGGGTCTTGGGGGCGCCGAGGCGCTCCACGTACCAGGGATGGAACTTTCGCAGATACCGCGCGGCCCGGTCGGGACCCAGATGCTCCTCGGCCCGATCGATCACCCACAGCCACTCGTCGAGGATCTCCTCAGGCGTCGGCTCGTCGGTCCGCTCGCCCAGGACCTGGGCGAAGAGCCACGGGTTTCCAAGTGCGCCACGCGCCAACATGACCGCCGCGCAGCCCGTGTGCTCGAAGACCCAGCGGATGTGCTCCACGCCCTCCATGCCGCCGCTCACGATCACCGGGACCGGCAGTTCCTGGACCAGTTGCGCGGCCAGGTCGTAGTCCGGGACGCCCTTGTGGCGCACGGCCGCGCTGCGCGGATGGAACGTGATGCCCGCGACGCCCGCCTCCTCGACGAGACGCCGCGCGAGCTCGAGCCCTTCGACGCCGCCGGGCTTCATCGAGGCGCGCAGCTTGACCGTGACCGGGAGACCGCTTCCCTCGCGCGCGGCACGCGCGACCGCGACCGCGGTGTCCGGGTCCTTGATCAGCGCGGCGCCGGCGCCGGTCTTGGTCACCTTCGGCACCGGGCAGCCCATGTTCAGGTCGAGGATGTCGGCGCCGACCTCGGCCACCCGAGCCGCGGCGGAGCGCATGATCTCCGGGTCCTGCCCGAAGAGCTGCATCGACACCGGCCCCTCCTCGGGGTGGATGACGAGCAGCTCGTTGAGCGTCTTCGCGTTGCCGTAGTGGATCGCGAAGCTCGAGATCATCTCGCTCACCGCCAGCCCCGCGCCGTAGCGCTTGGCCTGCAGGCGCACGAACCAGTTCCCGATGCCCGCCAGCGGCGCGAGCATCACGCGGTTGGGGATCGTCAGACCCCCGAGCTCCCATGGATCGTGCAGGCTGCGCACGCTTGTAAGCGTACGAGGGGTCGTTTAAGGGGTCAGACCCCTTTAGGTGTCAGCGACGGAGTCACTCGTGACGGCGTGGACCTAAAGGGGTCAGACCCCTGGCGCGTGAACCCAGCGGCTCCGAGCGACGGAGCCAGGGGTCTGACCCCTTTAGGTGGCCGTCTCGACTCTGCACACTCGGTTTCGTCCCGAGCACCTAAAGGGGTCTGACCCCTTTATCGATTGCGCTCCCAGATGATCCGCAAGCCCGTCAACGTGAGGAGGTCGTCGGCGATGTCGATCGTCCGGCAGTGCGGCACGACCGCGCCCGCCAGGCCGCCCGTGGCGAGGGCCTTGAAGTCGCCGAGCTCGGCGTGCAGGCGGTCGATGATCCCGTCGCACATGCCCGCGTAGCCGTACAGGACACCGGCGCGGATCGCATCGACGGTGGACTTGCCGATCAGCGCGCGCGGCGGGGTGAGGTCGATCGCGGGCAGCGCGGCGGCGCGGTTGGCCAGCGCCTCCATCGAGATCTCCAGGCCCGGGAAGATCACGCCGCCGAGGTACTCGCCGCCGGCTGAGACCACGTCGTGGGTGACGGCGGTGCCGAAGTCGACGATCACGCATGCCCCGCCGACCCGCTCGTAGCCGGCGACGGCGTTCACCAGCCGGTCCGGGCCGATCTCGCGCGGGTTGTCGTAGCGGATCGGCATCCCGGTCCGCAGCCCCGGGCCGACCAGCAGCATCTCGTGGCCGAGGTAGCGCTGGGCCATCGCGGTCCATTGCGGGCGCAGCGACGGGACCGTGGCCGAGACGATCGACGCGTCGATGTCCTCGAACGCGAACCCGCGCAGCGCGAGCAGGTTGGTCAGCGCGGCGCCGAGCTCGTCCGCGGTGGACTCGCGCACGGTCGCGAAGCGCCAGTCGTGGACGAGGTCCTCGCCGTCATAGGCGCCCAGGTGGGTCTGCGTGTTGCCGACGTCGACGACGAGCAGCATCTCTAAGGCCCCGTATCCAATGGTGGCCCGACGCGCGAGACGTCCTGGCCTTCGATCGAATCGAGGAAGTCCGCCGCCCGGCCCTTGCCGGGGACGTGCAGATGCGGGTCGAGCTCGAGCAGCGGCACTAGCACGAAGCGGCGCGTGGTCACCTCGCGGTGCGGGAGCGTGAGCCGCTCGGACTCATACGTGGTCTGCCCGAGCAGCAGGACGTCGACGTCGATCTCGCGCGGGCCGTGCTTGACGTAGCCCCGCTCGCCCGCCTGCACCCGCCCGAACGCGTGCTCGACCGCCTTGCACGCGTCGAGCAGCTTCTCCGGCTTGAAGGTCGTCTCGACCCGCAGGCACGCGTTGTAGAACGCGCGCTGCGTGAGCACCTCGCCGATCGGCTCGGTCTCGTAGACGCTCGACGACAGCAGCACGTCGACGCCGTGTCCCCACAACAGCTCGACGGTCGCCTGCAGATTAATCCGCCGGTCGCCGATGTTCGAGCCCAATCCGAGGTAGCCGATCTCCCTCATGCCGGCAAGAGTCTGGCGAGTGGACGCGGAACCCACCAGTTCCAGTCGCCCAACAGGCGCATCAGGGCGGGGACGAGCAGCGCGCGGACGATCGTCGCGTCGATCAGGACGGCGACCGCCACGCCGAACCCGAGCTGCTTGATGAAGATGATCGAGGCGGTGACGAAGCAGCCGATCGCGATCACCATCAGCGCGGCCGCGAACGTGACGATCCGCCCGGTCCGCTGCAGGCCGAGCGCGACCGCCTCCTCATTGGAGAGCCCGGAGTCGTGCAGCTCCTTGATGCGCCCGAGCAGGAACACGCCGTAGTCGGTCGACAGCCCGAACGCGACCGCGAACAGCAGCACGGGCTGACTGGATTCGATCGCCCCTTGGGAGTCGAACCGGAACAGCCAGTCGAGGTGCCCGTCCTGGAAGACCAGCACCATCAGCCCGAACGCGGCGCACAGCGAGAGCAGGTTCATCACCAGCGCCTTGACCGGCAGCACCACCGAGCGCGTCATGAAGAACAGGATCACGAGCGTCGTGGTCGCGAGGATCGCCAGCGCGATCGGCAGGTGGGCGCGAAGGGACTTCTGCTGGTCGAGGAAGCCCGCGGTCTGGCCGCCGACGGAGCGTTCGAACGGCGCGGGGATCGCGCGCACACGGCGCACGAACGACTTCGCCTCGTCGCTCAACGGCGCGCCCGGCGCGATCAGGTCGATCCGCCCGTCCTGGATCCGGGGCGGAGCGACCGGCCTGGGGAGCGCCGCGGAGTACGGGCCGAGGTTCGCGCCGCGCGGCACCGCGATGTACACCGGCGAGGTCTCGCTCGGCGGGAACTCCTTCTTGATCGCGTCGTCGACGATCCGTGCCGGCTGATCGCTCGGCAGCACGCTCGGGTCGATCCCGGTGAACTTGATCGTCAGAAACGGGAGGCCGAGCGCGATCAGCAGGATCGTGGCGCCGGTCGCGAACGGGATCGGCCGGCGCATCACCCGCCGCGAGTGGCGGTACCAGAAGCCGGAGCGCTCGGCCCGCGCCTCGCGCGCGATCGCCTCCTTCCAGCGCCGCGGCCCGCCCGCGTTGACCTTCTCCCCCAGGATGCCGAGCAGCGCCGGCAGCAGCGTGAGCGACACACCCGCCGCGATCAGCGCGCACAGCGCCCCGCCGACGCCCATCGAGTAGAGGAAGCGCTGGCGGAAGACGATCAGCGCGGCCAGCGCGGCGGCGACGGTGATCGCGCTGAACGCCACGACGTGGCCGGCGGTGCGCAGCGTGGCCGACAGCGCCGTCTCGCGGTCCTTCCCCGCCGCCAGCTCCTCCCGGAACCTCGACACCATGAACAGCGAGTAGTCGATCGCCAGCCCC
Source organism: Solirubrobacter soli DSM 22325 (assembly GCF_000423665.1). Taxonomy (GTDB): domain Bacteria; phylum Actinomycetota; class Thermoleophilia; order Solirubrobacterales; family Solirubrobacteraceae; genus Solirubrobacter; species Solirubrobacter soli. The sequence goes on from NZ_AUIK01000025.1 coordinate 41,661, forward strand.
AGCCCGAGCCCGTTGATCAGGTTCAGGGCGTAGATCGACATCGGGTTCACGTGCAGGTTGATGATCCGGATCGCCAGGAAGCTGAGCAGGATCGTCGCCGCGCCGACCGCGAGCGGCAGCAGCGCGGAGACGGGGCTGCGGAAGACGAGCAGCGTCAGCAGGAACAGGATCGGAAACGCGATCAGCTCGGCGCGGGCGATGTCCTTGGAGACCTGGTCGCCGATCGCGGGCGCGGCGATCGCGCCACCGCCCAGCACGACCCACGGCACATCGCCCAGCCGCTGCTCGATCCGGGTCCGCGCACCGAGGTCGTTGTTCCTGAAGGTCGCGAGGAGATAGGTCGAGCGGCCGTCGCGCGAGACGAGCCGGCGGTCGCCGCCGGGCGTGTAGGAGACGACGGATGCCACCCCCGGGCCGGCCAGCGCGGAGCGCACGCGCAGGATCCGCTCCCTCGCCTGCCCGGACTCCGCCGGCGCCCCGAGCCGCACCAGCGCCACGATGCTCGGCGTCGAGCGCGCCCCGGTCGTGCGGTTGACCTGGTTGCGCGCGGTGACCGCCTCGGCGCTCGGGTCGTCGAAGTCGTTCTCGTTGCCGAGCTCGCCGAAGACGGGCAGCGCGAAGACCGCCGCGACGAGCACGAGCACCAATGCGCCCCAGGCGATCGCCCGCCGGTGGCGGTAGGTCAACTCTCGTGCTCCGGCACCCAGTCGAGATCGAGCATCGCCACCACGTTGAGCATCATTCCGTAGGCGAAGAATTGCCATGTCTCATCGCGGGGTACACCGGCCAACTCCGCAACGGTCCGCGTCAGTCTGATGTAGCCCTCGCGCACATAGGCGCGGATCTCGGGCTCCGACGTCGCGTAGGCCTGCATCTGGAACATCACGCCGTGCCGGTCGGGCAGCAGTCGCTCCTCGTACGCGTGACCCATCGCCGTCAACCGCTCGCCCTCGGGCACGCCCTCGACCGCCGCGCGGAAGACGTCGATGACCTGCGCGAAGCAGTGGTCCGAGCAGGCGAGGAACAGCTCCTTCTTCGTGCGGAAGAGCCGGAACAGGTACGGCTGCGAGATGCCGGCCTCGCGGGCGATCGCCTCCGTCGAGGTGCCGTTGTACCCGCCCTCGGCGAAGTGGCGGAACGCGATCGCCACGATCTCCTCGCGGCGCTCCTCGGCGGACTTTCTGGCCATGCCCTATATGTTAGTGAGCACTAACGTTCTTCGCGCCAGACTTCGACCGACACCTCTTCGACCGGCAGCGGGATCGGCGGCTCGGGCTTGGAGGCCTTGACCGTCACGCTCTCGGCGCCGAACTGGGAGGCGAGCCGGTCCGCGATCACCGCGCACAGCCGCTCGAGCGTCTTGTAGGACTGCGCCTGGGCGATCAGCGCGATCACCTGGCAGACCTCGCCGTAGTCGATCGTGTCCTCGACGCGGTCGGTGATCAGCGCGTCGGGCTCGCCCGCGTCGAACCGCACGTCGAGCAGCAGGCGCTGCCCGATCTTGCGCTCCTCGGCCGTGACGCCGTGATGGGTGTAGAGCGAGAGACCGGTGATCTCGATCGTGACGCCGACTTCGAGGCCTTCCTCGTCGTCGTCCTCGCTCAGATCGTCTTCGTAGTCGTCGGACTCGTCGTCGGCCATCCGGCGACCGTAGCATCAGCCACCTTGAGCGCGTCCGCCACCGCCGCGACGTCGTGAACCCGGAAGACGCTCGCCCCGCGCTCGTAGGCCATCACGCAGGTGGCGACGGTCGCGTGCACGCGCTCGGTCACGTCGCGGCCGGTGATCTTGCCCAGGAACGACTTGCGGCTCGTGCCGATCACCAGCGGCCGCCCGAGGTCGGTGAGCTCGCCCAGGCGGCGCAGCAGCTCGAGGTTGTGCTCCAGCGTCTTGCCGAACCCGATCCCCGGATCGAGCTGGATCCGCTCCTCCTTGACGCCCGCCCGCACGGCGGCGTCCATCCGCTCGGTCAGGAAGGCCTTGACGTCGGAGACGACGTCGTCGTAGCGGGGGTCGCGCTGCATCGTCCGCGGCTCCCCGAGCATGTGCATCAGGCAGCAGTCGAGGTCGCGGTCGGCGACGAACTCGGCGAGCGCCGGGTCGTGGCGGAAGGCGCTGACGTCGTTGACATAGCCGGCGCCGGCGTCCACCGCCGCCTCGGCCACGGCGAGCTTCATCGTGTCGATCGAGACCCTGGCCACGCCGGCCAGGCCTTCGACGACCGGGATCACCCGCGCGCGCTCGTCCTCGGCGGGGACCGGGTCGGCCCCGGGGCGGGTGGACTCGCCGCCGACGTCGAGGATCGCGGCGCCCTCGGCAGCCAGCCGGCGACCGTGCGCGACCGCCTGAGCGGCATCGTCGAACTGCCCGCCGTCCGAGAAGGAGTCGGGCGTGACGTTGACCACACCCATGATCTCGAACGGCATGACCCGGGAGTCTGGCAGAGGAGATCTGGTCCGACCGATGTGGTCCAGCCGTGGATGCCTGGGGCCGCCGGCGAGCGAAGGCGGGCGCCGCCCGTCGAGCTCGACGGTGGCGCCAGGCGCCGCGGATGGGCCGCAGCGGGCGCACCAGGGTCCTCTTACGGGCTCCTTAAACGCTACCGGCCGCCGTGGGGGAGGAGGAACCCAGGGCGGCCGGTAGGTGGATGTAGGAGTTCGAGGGGGAGGATCGCTACCAGAGGGAGGAGGGGGAGACTCCGGCAGCCTTGAGGGTTTCAGAAGGGGAGGGAACCTCGCGAACCACCGGGACCACAAAGGTGTGGGGAGTCAGGCTGCGGTCGGGTCGGGGGGCGAGGAGGGTCATGTTGGAGAGAGTGTTCAGAGGTGCTGCTTGATACGTGCATACTCGCGATTTCGCCTCGCCGCCGGGAGGGAGTTGGCTGGCGTGTGCGGGTGCGGTGAGCCGCACCGGCCGGTGCGGCAGCCCGCCTCGGGGCGGCGGCTGGCCGCTTCGGGCGCGCCGTGGAGAGCGCGATGCCGGCCAGGATCACCGCGCCGCCGAGCAGCTGCAGCGGCCCGAACGGGTCGCCGAACGCGAGCGCGCCCGCGGCGGTGCCGACCAGCGGCTCGAGGTTCAGGAACGCGCCCGCCAGCTCCGGCGCGACCCGCGACTGCCCGTAGGCGAACAGGGCGAACGGACCGACCGTGCCGGCGAAGGCCAGGAACGCGAGGGCGATCACGGGCGTCGCGCCCGCGGGCGCATGCGGGAGGCCTTCGCTCAGCGCGTTGGGCAGCGCGGCGGCCGCGCCGCCGATCATCTGCACGGCGGTGACCGCGAACGGATCGCGCCCGCGCAACAGCGACGGCTGGATCAGGACGAACGTGGCGCTGATCGAGACGGACATCAGCACGATCGCGTCGCCGCCGAGCGAGGCGGCTCCCCCACCGCCGCCGGCGACGATCACCACGCCCGCGAGCGCGAGCGCGAACCCGGCCCAGGCCAGCGGGCCGCTCTGGCCGCGGCCGCTGAGGATCGCCGAGAGCGCGACGAGCGCCGGCGTGGCGCCCACGATCAGGGCGGCGTGGCTGACGGACGTGCGCTCGATGCCGAGGTTCTGCAGCACGACGACGACGCCGTAGCCGATCGCCCCCGCCGCGATGATGCGCGGCGTGAACGCGGCCTTGAGGTGCTTGCGGGAGAGGATCGCGAGGATCGGCGCGGCGAGCGCGAACCGGATGAAGGTGAGGGTGCCGCCGTCGAGCCAGTCCAGGACGAGCTTCGACAGGGGCACGGTGAGCCCCCAGAGGAGGCCCGCGGCGACGAGCGCCACCAGAGCGGTGTGACGGCGAATGTTCAACATGACCCTCACATCTTCGGCGCCAACCGCTTGCGACTTTTGTGGATCGCCTACTGACGCCGTGTGACGAAATATTCTTTCGTCCTATGCCCGTCTCACTGGACGAAATCGACGTCCGACTACTGAAGGAGCTCCAGACGGACGCGGACCGGCCCAACGTGGAGCTGGCCCGGATCGTCGGTCTGTCACCCGCCGCGACGCTGAACCGCGTGCGGCGCATGAAGGAGGCGGGCGTTGTCCGCCACATCACCGCCCGGCTGGACTCGGCGACGGCCGGCTTCGCGCTGCAGGTCTACCTGCTGGTCACGCTCGCGCGCCACGACGACGCGGCGGAGCGCCGCTTCGCGGCCGAGGTGGCCGCGCTGGACAACATCATCTCCGCCGACTCGGTCGCGGGCGAGATCGACGCGATCCTGATGCTCGTCGCCCACGACGTGCAGGAGCTGCACGTGACGCTGTCGCGGCTCTCCACGCGCGGGGGCGCGCAACGGCTGATCACCCTGCTTCGGCTGGCGGAGCTCAAGCCCGCATCGCCGCTGCCTCTGCGTGCGACATCCGTCCAAGGTCGCCGATGAGCCGGCGGTGGGTGTCGATGACCGGGATATGGAGATCCAAGGAAACAGCCCCGCTCTGATGATCCAGGCGAACTCGCTCGACGCAGTACGGGCAACCCTCGCCCAGGCCCAGCACGCCCAGACCCCGCAGGACCACCAGAACGTCATCCTCGAGCTCTCGACCGCCGCGCAGCAGCTGCTCACGTCCGGCTAGCCGCACCCCCCTGGTGGGGGCTCCGTACACGCGATTGGCATGGTCGCACCCGCGTGTATCAGGCGCCGCACTGCGAATCTCCTATCCACGATGTCCGCCTTCGAACTCCACAACCAACTGAAGGAACTGCACGCCGAGCGTCACCTCGCCGAGGAGACCGGCGTCGCCAACATCGGGTCCTACATGGCCGACCTCGAGCGCGACATCGCGCGCTCGCACGCCGCCTTCATCGGCGCGGCGGTCACCGAGATCGCGACGTTCCGCGCGCAGCTCTCGGGCCCGACCTTCGGGTAGCGCCTGACGGCATCGCCGCGCGCTCTCCGCGCTACGCGACGGCGTAGGCGCCCGCTGGGCGGGCGCCGCACCACGCCGCGTCGGGCTTACGCCAACTCGGGCTTTTCCGGGAAGTCGCGCCGCAGCTCGGCGGCGCCGCCGGCGAGGCCGGGACGCGGGAGGCCGCGCTTGGCCGACTCGCGGTCGCGCGAGACCGTGCCGCCGAGCTCCGGACGCTCCGGGCCTTCGGGCAGGTCGGGCCAGAGCTCGGACTCCGGCGCCCCCGCGAGGAGGGCCTCGAACTGCTCGCGCTCGATCGTCTCGCGCTTGAGCAGCAGCTCGGAGATCGACTCCAGGCTGGCGCGGTGCTCGGCCAGCAGGTCCTTGGCGACCTGGTGCGCGCCCTCGACGATCCGGCGGATCTCGTCGTCGATCTCGCGGGCGATCTCGTCGGAGTAGTCCGGCTCGGAGGAGAACTCGCGGCCGAGGAACGGCTGGCCGTGATCGTGGCCGAAGACGCGCGGCCCGAGCTTCTCGCTCATGCCGAAGCGCATGACCATCTGCTTGGCCGTCGCCGTGACCTTCTCGAGGTCGTTGGACGCGCCCGTGGTGATCTCGCCGAAGATGATCTCCTCCGCGGCGCGGCCGCCGAGGGTCATCGCCATCGTGTCCAGCAGCTCCGCGCGCGTGGTGAGGAACTTGTCCTCGGACGGGAGGCTGATCGTGTAGCCGAGGGCTTGGCCGCGGCTGATGATCGAGATCTTGTGGACCGGGTCGGAGTGCTCGAGGTAGTGGCCGACGATCGCGTGGCCCATCTCGTGGTACGCGGTGACCAGGCGTTCCTTCTCGCCCATGACCCGGGTCTTCTTCTCCGGGCCGGCGACCACGCGCATGATGCCCTCTTCGAGCTCGACCTGCGTGATCTCCTTCTTGCCCGTGCGGGCGGCGAGGAGCGCGGCCTCGTTGACCAGGTTGGACAGGTCGGCGCCGGTGAAGCCGGGGGTCTGGCCCGCCAGCGTGTCGACGTCGATGCCCTTGGCCAGCGGCTTGCCGCGGGTGTGGACCTCGAGGATCTTCGCGCGGCCCTTGCGGTCCGGGCGATCGACGGTGATCTGCCGGTCGAAGCGGCCGGGGCGCAGCAGGGCGGGATCGAGGATGTCGGGCCGGTTGGTGGCCGCGATCATGATGATGTTGTCCTTGGCCTCGAAGCCGTCCATCTCCACCAGGAGCTGGTTGAGCGTCTGCTCGCGCTCGTCGTGACCGCCGCCGAGCCCGGCGCCACGATGGCGGCCGACGGCGTCGATCTCGTCCATGAAGATGATGCAGGGCGAGTTCTGCTTGGCCTGCTCGAAGAGGTCGCGCACGCGGGACGCGCCCACGCCGACGAACATCTCGACGAAGTCCGAGCCCGAGATCGAGAAGAACGGGACGCCCGCCTCACCCGCGACCGCGCGGGCCAGCAGCGTCTTGCCGGTGCCGGGCGGGCCGTAGAGCAGGACGCCCTTCGGGATCCGCGCGCCGAGCGCCTGGAACTTCTTCGGGTTCTCGAGGAACTCCTTGATCTCGTGCAGCTCCTCGACCGCCTCGTCCACGCCCGCGACGTCGCGGAACGTGATCTTCGGCGAGTCGACGCTCATCCGCTTCGCCCGGGACTTGCCGAACGACATGACCTTCGAGCCGCCGCCCTGGACCTGGTTCATCAGGAAGATCCAGAACCCGATGAAGATCAGGATCGGGAAGACGTAGGTCAGGAGCGAGAGGATCACGCTCGAGCGCGCCGGCTTGATGTCGAAGCCGTTGATCTTGCCCTCGGCGGCCGCGGTACGCAGCTTGTTGATCAGCGCGGCACCCGCGTCGCCCTGGACCCAGCCGGTCGTGTAGCGCTTCTTCTCCGGACCCTTCAGCGTGACCTCGGCCGAGTTGTCCTTCGTGCGCAGAACGACGTTGTCGACCTGATCGTTGTCGATCTGGGTGAGGAACTGGTTGTAGCTCGTCGCCGGCGCCTGATTCCCGTTCTGGATCAGCTTGGAGGCGAAGAACGCCAGCACGATCACGATCAGGATCGGGAAGGCGGCGCTCTTGAAGAAGCGGCTCATGAGCCGGCGCGCATCCCGCGCGCAGAAGTGATACGGCGAGTCAAGATGATCAAGGCTACCAAGGAGTTCGCAGAGCCAAAGGGGGTTCGGCCAGTGTGGTTCGGGTTTGTATGCGGCGGCTAATCAGTCGTCAGTGAGTACCAACGCGGCCACGTAGGGAAGGTTCCGGTAGCGCTCCGCGTAGTCGAGCCCGTAGCCGATCGCGAACTTGTCAGGAATCTCGAAACCGGTGTAACGGACAGGGAGATCCACCGTCCTCCGGCTGGGTTTGGTCAGCAGGGCGCACACCTCCAGGGAGGCCGGCCCTCGACCTTTGAGCGTCCGCATCAGGTACTGGAGCGTCAGTCCGGAGTCCACGATGTCCTCGACGATCAGGACGTGCCGGCCCTCCAGGGGCGCGTCGAGGTCCTTGAGGATCCGCACCACGCCGCTCGATTCCGTGCTCGACCCGTACGACGCGACGGCCATGAAGTCGACCTCGCAGCCGACGTCCAGATGCCGCATCAGGTCGGCCAGGAACAGGAACGCGCCCTTCAGGACCCCGATCAGGAGCAGGTCCTTGCCTTCATAGTCGCGGGCGATCTCTTCCGCCATCGCCCGGATGCGGTGCTGCAGGTCGTCCGCCTGGACGAGGATCTCGCCGATCTCTTCCTTCATGGGGCCGCGGAGTCTAGGAGCCAGGACAGTCGCACTTGCGTGTGGGTTTCCGGTCCGACGCGGAAGCGCTCCCCCGTCGCCACGCCCGGCACCCACGCGATCTCGCCGTCGGAGAGCACGATCGGCAGCCTGTGCCTGGTCTCGCGCGGGATCTTGCGGTCGGTGAAGAGGTCCTGGAGGGACTTGCTGCCGTCGAGCCCGAGTGGGCGCATCCGGTCGCCGGGCCGCCATCCCCGAACCTCGAGCGTGCCCGCCAGCGCCTCGCCGGCCAATGTCCCGTCGGCGATCGCGAAGTGTCCCCGCTCGGACACGAGCTCCCCGTCGCCGAACGCGACGCGGCCGGGAATCGGGAGCTCCGCGGGAGTCGGATCGCTCGTCTCCTGCGGGTGCTCGATCCGCAGGCGGCCGTACTCGGAGATGGCGCGCAGACCGCCGGGCAGGTCGAGCGACGCGGTGCCGGGATGCTTCGCGAGCGAGACGATCGCGTCGACGTGCGCGGCGATGTTGATCTCCCCGGCCAGGCGCTGGAGGACGACTCGCGGCGCAACCTCGAGATCCGCCGTGGTCACAAAAGCCCGCTCCACGTACTTCTGTGACCACTCGTCGAGCGCGGCCGCCTCCTCCCGCAGCTGCCGCAGCGTCTCGAGCATGTTCGCCTCGGCGGCCGGGTGGAGCCGGCGCAGGGCCGGGAGGATCTCGTTCCGGATGTGCCCGCGCACGGATGCCGGGTTCGATGAGTCCTCGCGCCACGCGAGACCGTGCGCGACGTTGTAGGCCGCGGTCTCTTCTCTCGTGAGGTCGAGCAGCGGGCGGAGCACACGGTCCTCGCGCATCCCCAGCAGCGCGCGGCGGCCGGGTGAGGCGGCGAGGCGGTAGATCAGGGTCTCGAGCTGATCGGTCGCCGTGTGTCCTACGGCGATCTGCCGGTCGCCGGCGATCCGCTCCGCCGCGGCGTAGCGCAGCTCCCTCGCCCACGCCTGCACGTTGCCGACGGGCTGTCCGGCGTGCACGACGTGCAGCTCGATCCGGAGCTCGTCGCAGAGCGCGCGGCAGAAGGCCTCGTCGCCGTCGGACTCCTCCCCGCGCAGCCCGTAGTTGACGTGCAGCGCCTGCACGTCCTCGTCGCGCAGCTTGTGCAGCAGGCAGACCGAGTCGCGCCCGCCCGACAGCAGCACGAGCACCTTCATCGCAGCCCTGCCAGGAACAGCTCGGTCGCCTCGCCGAAGCCCTTGAGCTTGACCTCGCCGATCGGCTGGAAGGTGAGGTGCCGGCCCGCCGCCTCGCGGACCTCGCGCGTGACCAGGACCTCGCCGCCGGTCGCCCGCGCGCTCACCCGCGCCGCCAGGTTGACCGCGCGGCCGTAGTAGTCGCCGTCGCGATACAGGGCGCTGCCCACGTGGACGCCGATCCGCGGCAGCGGGCGCTCGGTCGACAGCGTCACAAGGCCGACCGCCCAGTCGCACAGCGCTGACGGTTCGGTCCCGACGACCATCACCTCGTCGCCGATCGTCTTGATCACGCGCGCGGTGTCGGGCAGCGTCTCGCCGACGAGGTCGACGAAGCGCTCGACGACCTCCAGCGCCTCCTCCTCCCCCACCTCCTCGGTCAGCCGCGTGTAGCCCGCGAGGTCGGCGAAGGCGATCGCGACCCGGACGCGGCCGAGCGCGGCGTCGTCGGCGACCAGCTCGAGGTGCCCGACGACGTCCTGCGCGATGAAGTGCTGGAGCGTGCGCTGGTGCACGGAGTCCATGATCGGGCCCGCCAGCGGCAGCAGCTCCGAGGCAAGGTCGCTCAGCTCCTCCGCGATGTCCAGGACGGGCGCGCCGTCGCGGATCATCGGCTCGTGGACGTAGAGGTGGAAGAGCTTGACCTCGGCGTCGGCGATCTGGGCCAGCGCCAGCCCGTACACCCGCACGAGCTGGAGGAACGCGACCAGCGGCAGCCCGGCGTCCAGGACGGCGCCGAAGCGCTGCAGGAGCGAGATGTCGTCCTCGGTGAGGTGCTCGAGCGACTCCGCGCTGAACCCCGCCGCGCTCCAGATGCGCCGGATCAGCTCCGGCTCGAGGCCGGTCTCGCGGACGGCGTCCTTGAGGCCGTACTCGACCTCCGGGTCCGGGAAGAGGTCCTCGAGATAGCCGAAGGCGAGTCGCCCCTGCTTGGCGGCGACCCGGAGCTGGTCGAGCGAGTGACCCCGTGAGCGCAGGCGGGCGACCAGCCGGGCCTGGGCGAGCGCCGCGGGCGTCCACTCGCCGTCGCGCAGCGGCACGATCCCCTCCGCCACCCACCGGCGCAGGGTGGCGGGCGAGATGTCCAGGGAGCGGGCGACGTCGGCCAGGGTCATGCGACGACCGCCCCGCTCGTCAGACCTTCAGGTGGGGCTTCTCGCGCTCGACGTAGTCGCGGTACTGGTCGTAGATCGGCTTGGTGATGGGGATCAGCGCCAGCGCGGCCTTGAGGTCGCCGCCGGTCTTGATCCGCCGCCGCGCGACCGCCATCGGGACGTTCTCCTTGCCCTGGAAGTAGCGGTTCGCGACCTCGGACGACATCGTCATCTGGACCTTGGACTCCCAGTCGACGTCGTCCGACCACTCCCAGTAGAGGTTGCCCTCCTCGTCGCCCCGCGTGGCGCGGATGTTCACGACAACGTCGAAGTCCGAGAACTCGAACCGCTGTGGCGTGTCCGCGTCACGCAGCTTGGGCCCCATGTCGGGGTCGGCGTCCATCAGCGAGAAGATCTTGTCGATCACCTCGCGGAGCTCCTTGGCCGACTCGAATGAGGCGCTCATGGCTCAGGACTCCCCGGCCGCCGGCTTCGGGGCCGCGGGCGCCGGGACCGTTGGCGCGGGCGCCGCGGGCTTGGGTTCGGCGGGAGCGGCGGGCTTCGCGACGGCGGCGGGCTTCGCGGCGGCGGCGGCCGGCTTCTTCGCGGGGGCGCGCTTGCGCGCGGCGGCCGGCTTCTTGACGGCGGCGGCTTTCGGCTTGGCGGCAGCGGCGGGCTTGGCCTTGGCCTTGGCCGCGGCGGGCTTCTTGGCGGCGGCGGGCTTGCGCTTGGCGGCCGTCTTGCGCGCGGCGGGCTTGCGCTTGGCGGCGGCAGCCGGCTTGGCGGGCGCGTCCTTGGCAGCGGGCGCGGCGGCGCCGGACGGGCGGATCTCGAGCGACGCCACGCGGGAGGCGAGCGCCTCGACCTCACGCCGCAGGCGCTTGACCTCGTCCAGCACCTTCATGTCCTCGAGCGTCACGCGCACCTTGCCGGCGGCGGCAGCGATCTCGTCGACGATCTCACGAGTTCTCTCGCGCGTCGAGGCAGCACCCTCGGCAGAAACCTGGAGGGCCCGCTCGACCGCGGAGCGGACGGCCGCGAGAGCGTCGGTCTCGACGCTCTTGTCGTCCTTCTTGTCCTTCTTGTCCTTCTTCTTGTCCTTCGCCATGGCGACCGGCAACTCTAGTTCGATAGGGCGTCGCATGTCGCCAGAGACCATCCACATCCGCCCGCACGAGCCCGTCGCCGAGCGCGTCCTGCTCCCCGGCGACCCCGGCCGGGCGTTGCGCCTCGCCCAACTGCTGATCACCGGCGTCCCCAAGATGCTCAACCACAACCGGGGCCTGTGGGGCTACAGCGGCGTGGCGATCGACGGGGCCCCGCTGACCGTCCAGGCGACCGGCATGGGCGGCCCCAGCGCGGCGATCGTGGCCGAGGAGCTGATCATGCTGGGCGCCCGCCGACTGCTGCGCGTCGGCACCTGCGGGGCGCTGTCGGAGGGGCTGGCGCTCGGCGGATTGCTGTCCGCGTCGGCGGCTTTGCCCGGCGATGGGACGAGCCGCGCGCTCGGCGCCTCGGGGCCGCTGGCGCCCGACCCGGTCCTGCAAGATCGCTTGCACACCCCCGCGGGGGTGATCGTCTCGTCCGACCTCTTCTACGACCCGTTCCCCTCGCGCGTGGACGAGTGGCGCGCCGCGGGCGCGGTCGCGATCGAGATGGAGGCGGCGACCCTGTTCGCGCTCGCCGCCCGCCACGGCCTCGCCGCCGCGTGCGTGTGCGTGGTCTCGGACATCGTCCCCACCCGCGAACGCATCGCCGACGAGGCGCTGCTCGCCGCCGAGGAGGAGATGGGCCGCGTGGCCCTCGCCGCACTGGCGTCGTGACGGCCGCGCGGTGCGCCGCGCCGCAGCGGGCGCGGGCCGTCGCGCACGCGCTTGCCTGGGGCCCGCGCGGCGCGTCCTCGCCAGCACGGGGTGTGTTGCTCCGCTCCCGCATAGCGCAACACCAGCAACACACCCCCCCGCTGGATCAGTCGCGCTCGTGTGATGTGGAGCCCGCGCGACGTGGCGCGGGGTCGCGCGGCGCGGGATCGCGCGGCGCGGCACGGCACGGCACGGCGCAGGGCGGCGCGGCACGGCGCAGGGCGGTGCGGCGCGGGCGGCGCGGCGCCGGCGGCGCGGCGCGGCGCAGGCGGCGCGGCGCAGGCGGCGCGGCGCGGCGCAGGCGGCGCGGCGCAGGGCGGCGCGGGCGGCGCGGCGCAGGGCGGGGCGGCGCGGCGCAGGGCGGCGCGGCCGGTGCAGGGCGGGGCGGCGCGGCGGGCGCGGGGCGCCCCCGCCGCTCCGTCCTACTTCGCCGCGCGCTTCTTCGCCGCGGCCTTCTTCGCCGCCGCCTTCGGCTTGGCCTTGGCCGCCGGGTGGGCCTCGTCGACCGCGAGGCGTTCCTGTTCGCGGTGGACCTCGACCGGGCGGGCGTCGATCGCGTCCGACACGTGTCCGACCTCGTTGACGAGCTTCGAGAGCTGGCCTTCGATGGCGGCGACGCGGTCGGCGAGGCCCACGTCGGACGAGCGGCCGGCCTGCTCGAGGCGGTCGGCGAGCTTGTCGACGCCGTCCTGCAGGCGGTCGAGCGCCTCCTCGATGCCCTCCAGGCGCGTGCCGACGGTCCGCAGCCGGCGGGTGAGGCGGTCGATGTCGGCGGCCGACGGGAGGTTCAACGCGCCCATCGCGGCCTCCTGCGCGGAGGCGGCCTTCTCGCGCGCGGAGAACGCCTTGGTGATCGCGCTGTTGACCAGCGGGTTCTCCAGCAGGTCGGACGCGATCTTGCCCAGCGCTTCCTCGCTCTGGCGGGAGAGCCGGTCGCGCAGGCTCGAGCCGTCTTCGTCGGCCAATTTTCCAACTCCTTATCGAACGCCTATGTGGCTGACGGTACCGTAGGCGGCGAGGGAACACCGGGCTCATGCTCAAGTACAGGTCGAGACTGAGCCAATGTGCAGGCAATTGCAACAAAACAGCGCAAGACTCGTGACAATTCTGCGTTGTCCGAGTCGGGACCCAGAAAAACGCCGCTAGGTTGCGGCGCTCCGACATGAATCCGTCCAGCCGTCCACTTGCCGTCGCGCTCGCCGCATCCGCGTTCTACGCGGGCGTTTTCGTCACCGCTGCGCAGGCCGACATGCACTACGTGCGTGTGACCCTCGTCACGGGTCAGCAGTTGACGATCACCGTCGAGGTCCCGGCCGGTACGCCTGTCGACCAGATTCAGATACCCGGTCTGCCCGCGGCGGTAGCGTCGATCGTGGACCTCGGGTCGACGGAGACGACGCCCACGCCGACCGCCACCCAGGCGCCGACGGTCACGGCCACGCCCACCACTTCGCCGACCTCGACGCCCACGCCCTCCAACCAGAAGGGCGGCAGCGGCAAGACGAAGAGCGACACCAAGAAGAAGGTCGACAAGACGACCGACCAGGCCACGAACAAGGCCTCCGGCGAGGACGCGAACACCGAGTCGCTGACGGGCAAGGTCGAGGCGGCCGCGACCGAGACGCCCACGCCCGACAGCGTCGACCACGGGTCCTCCACGGCGACCCAGAACGACCCCTCGTACACGCTGACCCAGCCCGGCGCGGCCAGGATCGGCGTCCCGAACTTCTTCATCGACCGGTTCCGGATCCCGCCGTTCCTGCTGCCGATCTACCAGGCCGCGGGCACGCAGTACGGCATCCGCTGGGAGCTGTTGGCCGCGATCAACGAGATCGAGACCGACTACGGCCGCAACCTGCGCGTGTCCTCCGCGGGCGCCCAGGGCTGGATGCAGTTCATGCCCGAGACCTGGAAGACGTACGGCGTCGACGGCAACAACGACGGCCTGATGGACCCGTACAACCCGGTCGACGCGATCTTCGCCGCCGCGCGCTACCTCAAGGCCGCCGGCGGTGACAAGGACATCCGCAGCGCGATCTTCGCCTACAACCACGCCGACTGGTACGTGGACTCGGTGCTGCTGCGCGCGCAGCTGATCGGCGGCCTGCCGACCAACCTCGTCGGCTCGCTCACGGGCCTGACCGAGGGCCGCTTCCCGGTCGCGGCGGACGCGAGCTACCGCGACGAGGTCACCAAGCGCAGCCTCAAGACCAAGGGCGACAACCGTGCAGTCGCGCTCGAGGGTTCGTCGGGCCAGAACGGGATCCAGATCTACGCGGACGCGGGCGCGCCGGTCGTCGCCGTCAGCGACGTGCAGGTGACGCGGATCGGCGAGAACGCGCGCCTCGGCAAGTTCGTCCAGGTCCAGGACGCGTACGGCAACACGTACACGTACGGGAAGCTGACGAAGATCGCCGAGCAGTACGCCGCGCCGAAGCCGCAGAAGGTCGACCCGGCCGAGGTCAAGCGCATGCTCGCGCTGCCCAAGCCGGACGCGAAGCCGACCGAGGCCGCCTCGGACACCGACCGGCCCGCCTCGCGCGCGAAGAAGGCGGCCGAGCCCGTCACGCAGACGAGCGCCGACGCGACGACGACCGTGGACGCGACGGCCGCCGCGGCGCCCGTCAAGGAGCGCCTCTTCGCCCACCCGACGCGCTCGAACGCGATGGCCTCGGGCGGCGCGCAGCAGGAGTTCCTGCGCACCGGCCGGATCGACGGCGCGCTCACGCCGGCACTGGCGCTCGGCCTGGCCCGCGACCAGATCGTCATCAAGAAGCTCAAGGTCGGCTCGCAGCTGCCCGCCGGCACCGTGCTCGGCCGCATCGGCTCGGCCTCCTCGAAGAAGAAGCCGTACGTGCGCTTCGAGATCCGCCCCGCCGGCCGCGGCGCTCCGCGCATCGACCCGAAGCCGATCCTGGACGGCTGGAAGCTGCTCGAGTCGACCGCGATCTACCGCGCCAAGGGCAAGAACCCGTTCGTCGGCCCGGACGCCGCGACGCCGACGATCGGCCAGATCCTGCTGATGAGCAAGGAGACGCTCCAGCAGCGCGTCCTCGCCGATCCGCGGATCCAGATCTACGACTGCGGCCGCCAGGACATCCAGGCGGGCCAGATCGACCGCCGCGTGCTCGCCACCCTCGAGTTCCTGGTCGCGTCGGGGCTGAACCCGACGGTGACGTCGCTGAACTGCGGCCACTCGCTGATGACCGCCTCGGGGAACGTGTCCGAGCACTCGACCGGCACCGCCGTGGACATCGCCGCGATCAACGGCATCCCGATCCTCGGCAACCAGGGCAAGGGCTCGATCACCGACATCACCATCGAGCGCCTGCTCACGCTGCAGGGCACGATGAAGCCGCACCAGATCATCTCGCTGATGAGCGGCGACGACTTCCCCGGCTCGGACAACACGCTCGCGCTGCCCGACCACGCCGACCACATCCACATCGGCTTCCGCCCGCAGTACGGCTCGAACTCCAAGCTCTCCAAGCAGCTCAACGCCGTCCTGAAGCCCAGCCAGTGGACGCGCCTGATCGAGCGCCTCGGCAAGATCGACAACCCGACGGTCCGCGTCGAGCCGTCCAAGTCCGCGATCAAGGCCAAGAAGAAGGGCAACTAGCTGACGGACGACCCGCGCAGCTTCCGCTTCGTGCAGTGGGAGTTCGCGGGGCGGACCGGGCCGCCGCCCGGCCGCTACGTCGTCCGCCGGTACGCGGGCGATGAGGTCCACGAGGTCGTCGTCGTCACCGACGCCGACGCGCCCCGCCGCCGCTCACGCCGCTCCCCGCCCGCGGGGACCGTCGCCGTCACCCGCGTGACGGTGATCGACGCCTCCTCCGAGAAGGACCCGGACGACGACGCCTGGCAGCGCCGCGCGGACACCTGCCTCGCCCGCTTCCTCTCCGCCCACCGCGTCGCGGCGGCCGATCCGGCCGCCCCCGACCCCGGCCGCGCGCTCATCGTCCGCATCGGCATCGGCACCGGGGCCGAGCTCGCCGAGGGCGACTGGACCGAGGCCCAGGAGCTCGCGGAGCCCGAGCCCCCGCGGGTCCGCCGCCGCTCCAAGCACCGCCCGGCCGAGCGCCTCGCCGCCCTCCTCTCCGGCCGCGACGTCGCCCTCGCGTGCGAGGAGCTGACCCTCCGCGCGCGCGCCGATCTCGACTGCAACCGCCACCCTGAAGCTGCACTTCAGCTTGAGGCTGCGCTCTCCGCGGCGGTCGCCGAGCTCGCCGGCTGGGTCATCTTCGGCGACCTCGCCGAACGCATCGACGAGCTTCGCACCTACCTCGATCCGGTCCGCGCCGCCGCCCTCGCGGCCCGCGAAGGGCGGCTCGAAGCCGACGGCGTCGAGGTCGTGAGCACCGCGCTCGCCCGCCTGGAAGCCGCGCTGCGCGCCCGCGCGCTGTACGCGGCGGAGTAGCCGCAGCGTCAGGCGTCGAGCGCGGCGACGACGGCCTCGAGCTCGGTGACGACGTCGCCGCCGAGCCGCACGTCCGCGTAGCGGTCGTACGGGGTCTCCCCCATCGTCACGATCGCGAGCTTGCCGCCCGCGCGCAACGTGTCCTCTGGCAGGCCGGCGACCGGCCAGACCTCCAACGAGGAGCCGACGGCGAGCATCAGCCCGCTCGTCATCGCCAGGGCGGACGCCCGCAGCATCGCCCGCTCCGGGAGCAGCTCACCGAACAGGACGACATCGGGCTTCAGGACGGCGCCGCAGTCGCAGAGCGGGAGCGGGAACCGCGCCCGGGTCTCGGCCAAGGAGAACGACGCGCCGCACGACAGACACGAGGCGGTGCGGATCGAGCCGTGGACCTCGATCGGCTCCGAGCCCGCCAAAGCGTGCAGACCGTCGATGTTCTGGGTGACCACGCCCGACACGAGCCCGCGGCGTTCGAGCTCGGCGATCGCCAGATGGGCGCCGTTGGGCTGCTTGCCGTCGAGGATCGCGAAGCGCTGGCCGTAGAAGTCCCAGAAGCGCTCGGGGTCGCGCCGCCAGACGTCGATGTGGGCGACCTCCATCGGGTCCACGTTCGCCCACAGGCCGGTCATCGGCGTGCGGAAGTCGGGAATCCCGGACGGCACGGAGACGCCGGCGCCTGTCAGGACGACCGCCGGCCCGGCCTCGCGCAGCAGCGCGGCAAGACGCGCGGGGCCGCTCACCGCGCCCGCCCGGGGTCGCCCGCGCGCCGCGGGGCGTGGCCCGCCACCGCGCGCCGCCCGCGGTCGCTCACGCACCGCCGCGGGGCGCGGCCCGCCACCGCGCGCCGCCCGCGGTCGCTCACGCACCGCCGCGGGGCGTGGCCCGCCACCGCGCGCCGCCCGTCGTGCACCCGCCTCGTCACGCCCCGCGCCACTGCGGGGCGCGCTTCTCGATGAACGCCGCGACGCCCTCGCGGCCGTCTTCGCTCCCGTGCACGCGCAGGAACGCGTCGCGCTCGGCGGCGAGGCCCGCGTCGAGGTCGCCGTGGTGGGAGACGCGCTTGATCTCCTCGACCGCCAGCGGCGCCTGGCCGGCCAGCTTGCGCGCCCACGCCAGCGCGGCGTCGAACAGCTCGTGGTCCTCGAGGACCCGGTTCGCCAATCCGTACTCGAAGGCCTCGTCGGCGGAGATCGGGTCGCCGAGCGTGTTCATCTCCAGCGCCTTCGCCGGGCCGACGAGCCGGGCCAGCCGCTGGGAGCCGCCGAAGCCCGGGATCAGGCCGAGGTTGATCTCCGGCTGGCCGAAGGTCGCCGAGCGGCCGGCGAGCCTGACATCGCAGGCCATCGCGATCTCGCAGCCGCCGCCGAACGCCAACCCGTTGACGGCGGCGATCGTCGTCACGCGCGAGGTCTCCCACGCCCGCCCCAGGCCGTGGATGCGCTCCAGATGCGCGCGGCCCGATGCCTCATCCCACCGTGTGAACGCCTTGATGTCAGCGCCCGCGCAGAACAGGGCCGGCGAAGCCGATGCCAGCACCATCGCGCGGGCGCCCCGCGCCAGCACCTCGTCCCACGCGGCCACGAGCCCGTCGATCGTCGCCGGGCCGAGCGAGTTCGCGGGCGGGTTGTCGATCCAGACGACCGCGATGTCACCCCGCACATCCACCTTCACCGGCCCGAAATCAGCGTCGACCTGCGGGTACGGATAGAACCCCTGGCCGGCCTTCACGCCGAGCCGCCCCTGCGCGACGAGCCGGCGCAGGATCAGCGGCGGCTCGAAGTGCTCGCCCCAACGACTCTCGGCGCGGTCCAGCGCCGACAGCAGGTCGTCGAGCCCACGCGCGTCGGCCGCGGCGAACACGCGACCGGTGCCGGCGTCGATGTCACGCACGCCGGCGATGCCCTCCTCCAGCAAGAGGCACGCCTCGACCAACGCCTTCAGCTCCGCCCGCTCGTCGGCCGTGTCATCGCCGGCGTTGCGGGCGAGCTGGAAGCGGTCGCCGTAGGCGTCGCGCAGCGCGCCCGAATGCTCGGTCGCCGAGCCCCGTTCGGCGGCCGCGGAGGTCAGCACGCGGTTGACCACGAACCCGGGGCACTCGACGCAGCGCACCGCCACGCGGCGCAGCCGCTGGACGAGGTTGGCGGCGACCTGGGCGGTCTCGGCCGACGTGTCGTCGGACTCGACGACCTCGACGAGCCGCGGGGCGACGAAGTGCAGGCCGACGACCTTGTCCGGGCGCAACGTGATCTCGCCGATCTCCGTGATCGACAGGCCGGAGGTCGTGGTCGCGAAGATCGTGTGGCCGGGGGTGGCCGCGTCGAGCTCGGCGAAGACCCGGTGCTTGACCTCCATGCGCTCGGGCATCGCCTCGATGACCAGGTCGACGTCGCCGAGCCCGGCGAACTCGCTGCCGTCGATCAGCACTGTCGAGACGCCCGCGGCCTCGATCGCCGCCGCGATCTCGCGGGCCGCGTCGTCTGCCCCGACGACGGCCGCTTTGAAGACGAACATGCCCTGCACGCTAGCGATCGCGCTCGGCCGCGAGCTCGTAGGAGAAGCGGGCGAGCGAGCGCTCCCAGCCCTGGCGGAGCTTGCGCCGCTGCCACCACACGCGCGCCGGTGGCGTGCGCTCCTTGGTCTCGAACCAGAACGTGACCGTGATGCGGGTGCGCTCGCCGTCGGTCTCGAACAGCACCCGCTGCTCGCCGCGGACCTTCTCGTCCTCGAACTCGACGGTCTGCCCGTCGCCCGCCGCGAAGGCCGTGGCGCGTTCCATCACCATCCCGCGCCCGCCCACCGCCGTCACCCACACCCGGCGCGCGCCCTCCTGCGGCCACTCGTCCTCGAGCTTCTTCATCGAAGCGAACCCGTCGAGCCACGACGCCCAGCGCGAGCGATCGTGCCAGAGCTGCTCGACCTCGTTGCCCGAGCCCTCGACGACCCGGATGACCGACGTGCGTCTCACCTGTCAAGGGTAGGTTCCGAGCACCATGTGCTTCCCCTTCGACGCGATCGTGCCCGAGCTGCCCGAGGGCTTCCAGGTCATCGCCGGCGGCGCGGCCGGCGAGCGCCTCACGCTGACCTCCGCCGACGGCACCGACTTCAGCGCCTACCGAACCGACGCCGACGGCCCCACCGGCGTGGTCGTCCTGCCCGACGTGCGCGGCCTGTTCCGCTTCTACGAGCAGCTCGCCGAGCGCTTCGCCGCGGCGGGACACCCCGCGATCGCGATCGACTACTTCGGCCGCACGGCGGGCCTCGGCCCGCGTGACGAGACCTTCGAGTACATGCCGCATGTCCGCCAAACGACC
This sequence comes from Solirubrobacter soli DSM 22325, assembly GCF_000423665.1. Taxonomy (GTDB): domain Bacteria; phylum Actinomycetota; class Thermoleophilia; order Solirubrobacterales; family Solirubrobacteraceae; genus Solirubrobacter; species Solirubrobacter soli. The sequence continues at coordinate 61,167 of NZ_AUIK01000025.1, forward strand.
CCGGAGACGGTCGCGCTCGACGTCGAGACGGCGCTCAACGCACTCGGAGCCGAACGCGCCGTGACCGTCGGCTTCTGCTTCGGCGGCGCGCAGTTGTTCATGAGCGCCACGTTCGGCCACGCCGGCCTGGCGGGCGCGGTCGGGTTCTACGGCTCGCTCAAGCGCGACGGCGAGCGCTGGGCGCTGGACCGCGCGCCCGAGACGAAGATCCCCGTCCTGGGCCTGTTCGCCGGGGCCGACCAGCACATCACGCCCGATCAGGTCCAGGCCTTCGACCAGGCGATCCCGGTCGAGCACGAGATCCACACCTACCCCGGCGCGCCGCACTCCTTCTTCGACCGCCGCCAGGAGGACTTCAAGGACGAATCCGAGGACGCGTGGCGCCGCATCCTCGGATTCATCGAACGACTCGACGACTAAGCGGCCGTGGGCTCCTCGATGCGGCGGGGCAGCAGCGTCTCGCGGGCGATCACGAGGCGCTGGATCTGCGACGTGCCTTCGTACAGCTGCATGATCTTCGCGTCGCGCATGAGCTTCTCGACCGGGTAGTCCTTGATGAAGCCGTAGCCGCCGTAGACCTGGACGGCGTCGGTGGCGACCTCCATCGCGGAGTCGGCCGCGAAGCGCTTGGCGTGCGAGGACTCGAGCGTGTTGCGCTTGCCCTGGTCGAGCAGCACGGCGCTGTTCCAGGCCGCGAGGCGGCTCAAATGCACCTTGGTCGCCATGTCGGCGATCAGGAACTGGATCGCCTGGTGCATCGCGATCGGCACGCCGAACTGGACGCGCTCCTTGGAGTACTGCGTGGCGAACTCGAAGGCCGCGCGGGCGATGCCCGTGGCCATCGCGGCGACGCCCGGACGCGTGCGGTCCAGGGTCATCATCGCGATCTTGAAGCCCTTGTTCTCCTCGCCGATCATGTGGTCGAGCGGGATCTCGGTGTCGTTGAACGTGATGGTCGCGGTGTTGGACGCCCGCTGGCCCATCTTGTCCTCCTTCTTGTCCACCGTGACCGTGTCGTCCTTGGGCACGAGGAAGCAGGAGATGCCGCGGTGGCCCTTCTCCTTGTCGGTCTTGGCGTAGACCGTGAAGAAGTTCGCGTAGCCGCCGTTGGTGATGAAGCACTTGGAGCCGTTGATGACCCACTTGTCGCCCTTGCGGGTGGCCGTGGTGCGCATCCCGGACACGTCGGAGCCGGCGTCCGGCTCGGTCAGGCAGAAGGAGGCGAACAGCGGCGCCTCGGTGAGCATCCCGAGGTACTTGGCCTTGAGGTCCTCAGAGCCGGCGAGCGCGAGCGGCGCCGTGGCGAGGCCGTTGGCCCCGATCGACGTCGCGATGCCCGAGCAGCCCCAGGAGAGCTCCTCCTCGATCAGAGCACCCTCCAGGTAGGAGACGCCTGGACCGCCGTACTGCTCCGGGATGTGGGAGTTCATCAGCCCGAGCTCCCAGGCCTTCTCGAGGATCGCCTGCGGCCACGTGCCGTCGCGGTCGTACTCCCAGGCGACCGGACGGATCTCCTTCTCCGCGAAGTCGTGCGCCATCTCGCGGAGGGCGATCTGCTCGTCGGTCAGTGTGAAATCGACCATCTCAAAACTCCTTGCCAGCTCACGATTGACTGGTCAGTCAACAGTCTCAATGGTACCCGCTTTTGACCGGAACGGCACAATGAACGGAAGTGCAGGACGCGCTGCCGATCGTGATCGTGGCCGTGGTGGTCGTCGCCGGGCTGGTCGGTGTTGCGGCGCTCGGGCTGAGCCGCGCGCCATACGACAACATCGGCCGTTCCGATCTGACCCTTGACTCGCGAGTCAACGAAGATTCGAGCCGCGACGAGGAGATCGCGCAGATGCTCACCGCGCTCGGGCGGCCTCACACGACGCCGCGCGATCCCGCGCTCGAGGCCGAGGTCAGGGCCGCGATCGAGGCCCGCAACCGGCGCCTGATCGCCCGCGGCAAGCCGCCGCTCGACGTAGAAGGAGAGGTCGAACGGCGCCTTTTCAGTCAGGACGGGTAGCCTCCCGCCCATGCCTGCCCTGCGCCGCTTCGACGTTGACGAGCTCCTCACCCGTCCGGGCACCTACTTCAACCCAGAGACCGAGATCGTCCTGATCGTCGATGATTCCGCCCATGTCGACCTCGAGCTGATCGAGGACGAGGAGGCCGACGAGGTCGCCGAGTGGATCCTGCTCGGCGACGACCCCGCGATCGACGAGCACAAGCGCGACGAGCTGGTCGAGGCCTTCGAGACCCGCCGCGCCCGCTCCTCCGCGCGCGAGGATCCGGACGAGGACGAGGAAGAGGACGAGGACGAGCTCGAGCCCGACCCGGACGAGTACTGAAACCGGGGGGCTGCCCTTCCCCGGACCCCCGCTCTAGCCCCAGTCGGGGGCGGAGTCCCAGAGCTTCGTGCGCGTGAGCGGGCGGTTCTCGCTGCCGTCGGCGCGCATCAGATAGAGGTCGGCGTTCCCGTCGATGCCGTCGCTCGCATGCACGATCCACGCGCCGTCGGGTGAGTAGGACGCCGAGAGGACGAGCGTCGGCGCCTTGAAGTGGGTGAGCTGCTTCAGGCCGCTGCCGTCCGCGGCGACGTTCCAGAAGTCCGACTGCTTGTCGTCCTGACCGTCGAAGGAGCGGAACAGGATGCGCCCGTCGGGCGCCCACACCGCGTGGTCGCCGGCGCCCAGCGACCATGGCGTCACCCGATGGTCGCCGCGCCCGTCGATCCCCACCACGTGCAGCGCCCGGCCGAGCTTCGGCCGCGTCCGCCACGAGTTCCAGCGCATGTAGACGACCTTCGTCCCGTCCGGGGAGACCATCGGCTGGGCCGTGTCGCCGGTGAAGTGGTCGCGGGAGATGATCGTCTTGCCGAACGCGGACCGCGGCTCGGCGACGACGATCGAGGAGCGCTCGATCTGGTCGACGTCGCCGTGCTGTTTGACGCGGCCCTCCGAGAGCTGCGCGACGATCCGGCCGTCGCGCGTCCAGCTCGGGACGCCGGCCTCGCAGACCGGCTTCAGGCGGCAGCGGATCCTGACCTTGGTCGCCGCCCCGCCGTCGACGTTGACGCGCCAGACGCTGCACGCGCCGGTGGACGAGTCGCACCGTTCGAACGCGATCTCGCGGCCGTCCGGGGAGAAGTCGGGTTGGTCGTCGACCTCGGCCGGACCCGGATGGGTGAGCTGGCGCTCGCCGGTCCCGTCGGGGTTGATCAGGAACACCGCGCCCTGCCGGTGGTCCTGGTCGAGGTAGCGCCGGAAGGCGATCCGGCCGCTCGGCTGCGGCGCCTGCGCGGCGGCGGCCTTCGTGGTCGCGGGGGCGTCGTCGGTCCCGCCGCAGGCCGCGAGCAGGGCCAGCAGGCCCAATGGGAACAAGCGGGTGGAGTGCATGCGGCGGACGCTAGGTATGGCGCGGCCCGCGATCACGAGGGCACGCCCTCGACCGTTCCAGGGCTGGCCCTCGTGTGCCGGCCCGGCGGCGGGCGTAGGGTCCGCCTATGCGCCGTCGATGGCTGCTCCTCGCGCTCGCGCTGGCCGGCTGCGGCGGCCACGACGCGGCGGGCGGGACGTCCGCGGACGACCTGAAGATCGAGATCGCGCTGCGCGACGGCTCGCCCGAGATCCTGACGGCCTACAGCGAGGAACTGGCGCGCGAGAACATCCGCGTCACCCCGCGCATCAAGTGGCGTGAGCGCGACCCGCGCCCGGAGGCGGGAACCCTCGCCGACGTGCGGTCGGGACGCCTGTCGTTCGCGTTGGTGGCCGCGCGGGCGTTCGACACGCTCGGCACGGACGCGTTCGAGCCGCTCTTGACGCCGTTCAGCGTCGACTCGCTCGCGCTGCAGCGCGCGGTGCTGGAGAGCCCGCTGGCCGGCGCGGCCCTGCGCGAGGTCGATGCGTCGGGGGTGGTCGGCGTCGCGGTGCTGCCCGGGCCCCCGCGGCACGTGCTCGGCCTCCGCCGGCCGCTGCTGACCCCGCGCGACTTCGCGGGGGCGCGCATCGGCGTGCGCGACTCGCGGTTGTCGGCCGAGACGTTCCAACGGCTCGGGGCGACGACGGCTCCGTTCGTCGCCGACGACCGATCGGGCTTCGACGGGGTCGAGATCGATCTCACCGCGATCGAGCAGACCCGCGCCGACGAGGGCGCGGCGGTCATCGACCCGGACCTCGTGCTGTGGCCGCGGATCATGGTCCTGATCGCCAACCGAGCCGCGTGGAACCGGCTCGCCGCCACGCAACGCTCGCGGCTGCGCGATGCCGCCCGGGCGGCGCTCCCGGCGACGCTGGCCGGCATCCGCGCGCTCGACGACGAGTCCTACGACATCATCTGCGCCCGCGGGTCGGTCACGTTCGCGCACGCCGACGTGACGGCGCTGCGGCGCGCCGTCGGGCTGCGCGAGGATCCGCGGATCGCGCGGCTGCGCGCGGACCTGCCGCCGGAGCCGCCGCACCGTGCGTGCACGCCGAGCCGGCGCGCCGTCCAATCCGGTCCGACGAAGATCGACGGGGTCTGGACGTTCACCAGCGACCGCGACGACCTCGTCCGCCACGGCGTCCGCGGCGGCGGTCTCACCCCCGAGAACTGGGGCCATCACGTGCTCGTCTTCTCGCGCGGGCGGTTCGCGATCACCCAGGAGGAGCCGGCGGCACCGGCGTGCACGTGGGTGTACGGGACGTACGCGGTCCGCGGCCGGCGGGTCGTCTGGGACGTGATCGACGGCGGCGGCTACGGACCGCAGAGCGCGACCAATCGCCCGGGCGAGCACTTCGTCTACACGTGGAGCCGTTTCAAGGACACACTCGAGCTCGGGCCGGTGCGCGGCGCGATCTCGGCGTTCAACTTCGACGCCAAGCCGTGGCGGCGGATCGGCGACGACCCGGCCCGCGCGCCGCTGTCGCGCACGTGCCCGCCACCCGCGCCGGCGCGTCAGTTCTGACGCGAGCGCAGGAAGGTCAGGACCGCGAGCACACGCCGGTGCCGGTCGGGCGAGTCGCGCAACCCGAGCTTCATGAAGATCAGCCGCACGTGGCCCTCGACCGTCTTCGGCGAGACGTAGAGGGCATCGCAGATCGCCTGGTTGGAGCGGCCCTCGGCCATCAGCTCGAGCACCTCACGCTCTCTCGCGGTGAGCTCGTCGAGGGGATCGTGAGCGCGGCGGGCGCCGATCAGCCGCGCGACGATCGTCGGGTCGACCACGCACCCGCCGTCGTCGATCCGCCTCAGGGCATCGACGAGCACCGCGACGTCGCTCACCCGCTCCTTGAGCAGGTAGCCGGCGCGCTCCGGGGCCTCCTCGAGCAGGCGCAGCGCGTAGCGCGACTCCACCACGTGCGAGAGCACCAGGACGCCCGTGGCGGGATGCACCCGGCGGATCTCCTGCGCCGCGAGCAGCCCGTCATCGGTGCCGTTCGGGGGCATCCGGATGTCGAGGATCGCCACGTCCGGGCGGGTCAGCGCGACCGCCCTGAGCGCTTCGGGAGCGGTCCCCGCCTTGCCCACGACGTCGATGCCGGCCTCGCCCAGCAGGTGCGCGAGACCGTCGCGGAGCAGGCCTTCGTCGTCGGCGATGACTACCCGCACGGGAGCTCCGCGGAGATCGTGCCCGGCGCCGCCTCCAGGGCGCCGCCGAGCGCGCCGACGTGATCGTCGAGCGCGACGAGGTCGACCCGTTCGACCGCGACGCCGGTGACACGCAGCCTGAGCCTGCCGCGCTCGCGGACGGCGTGCACCGCGGCGCCCGCGGGCTCCGCGTGGCGGATCGACTCGGTGAGCACGCGATACGCCGTCGTCTCGATCTCCGGGGGGAACCGGCCCTCCGGCAGCGGCCCGTCGATCCGCACGTCGGCGGCCTCGGCGAACGCCTCAACGGCGCGCGCGAGGCCCTCGTCGGCCAGGACCGGCGGCACCAGGCCGCCGGCGATGTCCCGGAGCGCCGCCAACGCGGCCCGCACCTGTCCCTGCGCGGCGAGGAGCGCGCCGGCGTCGCGTGACCCGCCGGCCGTCCGCTCCGCCCGCAGCCGAGCGACCTCCAGCGTGACCGCAAGCGTCGCCAGGCGCTGCTGGGCGCCGTCATGGAGGTCGCGCTCGAGCCGGCGGCGCTCGGCGTCGGAGGCCGCCACGATCCGGGCACGGATCGCGCGCAGCTGCGCCGCTCGCACGACCTGTTCCGCGCGCAGGCGCTCGTTGTGCAGCGGAAGGCGCGCCGCGGCGGCGATCGCCGCGGCGAGCCCGGCGTCCACGGCTCCAGGAGCGTGGGCGAGCTCCGCCCGGCCCTCGGGCAGCGGCGTCAGCTCCCGCCCCGCACCCGGAGCGAGCGCGCGGCCGTTCGCGTCGTAGAGCCGCCCGTCGGAAAGCCGATAGCCGAGCTCGAGCTCCGGGTCGCCGAGCGCGCCGGCGATCGCCTCGCCCAGGCCGCGCGGCGCCGGGTGCGCTTCGAGCTCGACGATCAGCCGCGCGAGCCGCGCCCGGGCCGCGCGGCGCCGGAGCGGTTCGCGGGCGGTGCCCGCCGCGACCGCCAGCAACGCGAGTCCCTGCAAGGCCCACAGGCCGCGGTCGAGCGGGTCCGTCGAGACGTAGCCGCGCGCAAGGCCGTGAGCGTACTGGGCGGCGACCAATGCGAGGTAGAGCGCGACCGCGGGCGCCCGACGCAGGGTGGCGAGCGCGACCGCGACCGCCCCGGCCAAGCCCAGCCACACGCCCGCGCGCTGCAGCGCGTCGTACGCGGTGCCGTCACCGTGGACGAGCAGCAGGTTCGCGGGGCACGCCTCGCAGGCGGCCGGATCGAAGAGGACCGCGGACAGGGGCCCGAGCACGAGCGCCGAAGGGACGAGCAGCGGCCACGCCCGGGTCGGCGCCGCCCAGGCCACCGCCACCGGCGTCGCCGCCCCGAGGACGAGACCGGCGGTGAACGCCACGCTCCCGGGCGCGGCCGGGCCGGCCAGCTGCGCGAGCGGCCACACGACCGCCACCGATAGCCAGCGCGGCTCCCGGATCGCCGCCAGGGCGAGCGCGACGGGAACGAGCACGAGCAGCGCGACCATCCACGGCCGCGGACCCGCCAGCGTCAGGTCGGCGTCGCGGGTGGACGCCGCGAGCGCGCCGGCGAGCGCCAGGGCGGCCAGCCCGAGCAGTCCTGCCCGGCCGTCCGCCGCCGCGGCGGGCCGCGCGCCCGCGACCTGCGAGGGCGCGGTCATGCCGGGACCACCGCCGTCAGCGTCGTACCGGCTCCTTCCGCACTGGTGACGGAGAACGTGCCGCCCTGGGCGTGGACGCGGTCGTGCAGGCCGCGGAGGCCGTGGCCCTGGGCGACGTCGGCGCCGCCGCGGCCGTCGTCGGTGACGCGGGCCTCGAGGCCGCCGTCGCGCTCGGCGATCTCGACCTCGACCCTGGTCGCCCCCGCGTGCTTGACGACGTTGGCGAGCGCCTCCGAGCAGACGAAGTAGACGGTGGTCTCGACCAGCTCGGAGAAGCGCCGGGTGGGGACGACGAGTCCGACGGGCACCGAGGAGTGCGCCACGAGCTCGCCGAGCGCGGCCGCGAGCCCGCCGGACGCGAGGGCCCGCGGGCGCAGGCCCGCGGCGAACGCGCGCAACTCGTCCCCCGCCGCCGCGGTCTCCCGCGCCAGCGCCGGGTCGACCACCGCGAGCGTCGCCGCGGCGGTGACCAGCCGTGCGTGCGCCTCCTCGGAGACCTCACGCGCCAGCCTCCGGCGCTCGGTGTCGGCGGCGCTGACGAGCCGGCGGGCGGACGCCTCGAGCTCCACCACCTGGGCGGCCGCCTCGTCCTGCAACGCCGCGTTGCGCAGCGCGATGCGGGCGGCGGCGACCGTCGCCTCCGCGACCGCGGAGTCCGCGAGCGCCTCCGGCGCGTGGAGCAGCACGACGTCGTCCCCGACCGCGGTCGCGACTCGCCTCCCGGGGACGACCCGCCCTCCCGCGCGATCGACGAAGCCGTCGCCGTCGCGCCACGCCAGGGCGAGCGTCGGGTCACCGACGGCTCGGCCCAGCTCGCGGCGGCCGAGGCTCTCGAGCAGCGCCACTGTGATCGATTGCGTCCAGCGGCCGAGCCAGAGCTCGCCGGCCAGGTAGGCGGCGCAGAGGACGATCGCGAGCTCGTAGCCCGCGAGCGCGGCCGCCGGGTCCGCGCCGGCGGCACGGGCGATGGTCGCCCCGGCGAGCGCGAGCGCCAGCAACGCCGCGCCCACCAGCGCGGCCCGCGCCGCACGGCGCTCGATCCCCGTGGCGACCCGCCGGCGCGCGACCGCGGCCGCCACGACGGCGGCCGCCAAGGCGACCGTGACCGCGCCCGCCGCGCCGACCGGCTCGATCAGGGCGGCCGCGTAGCCGCACGCCACGAGCCACGACCAACGCCGCGCGCGCCACGCCGGGTACGCCAGGACGAGCTGGATGAGCGGCCCGCGGTGCAGGAAGACGAACACGTCGACCGCGCACCCGAGCAGCCACGCCCCGCCCGCGGCCGCCAGCAGCGTCGCGGTCGGGCGCCCGCGCCCAACGGCGACGGCCGCGCAGGCGAGCAGGGCGATGCCGGTCGCGACGTCCATCAGCCGAGCAACGCGACGAGCGCCGGCCCGGTGAGCTCGCCCTTGGGGATGAATCCACGCGCGGGCGTGTCCTGGAGGCGACGTCCGGGCGCCCGGCCCGAGACGAGGACGACGGCGCCCGGGTACCCGCTGTCCGCGAGCCGCGCGGCGACCTCGAAGCCGTCGATTCCGGGCAGCTGGACGTCGAGCAGGATCGCGTCCGGCGTCAGCTGACCCGCCGCGCGCAGCGCGGTCTCGCCGTCCGCCGCCTCACCGACGACGTCGTAGCCCTCGGCGGTCAGCAGCGCGCGGGCGGCGGCTCGGAACGGCGCGTGGTCGTCGACGATCAGGACGCGCATCGCCGCGATCGTCCCACAGCCGATCAACCCTCACACGAGGGTCGCCCCTGGTCTCTACACGAAGTAGAAGACGACGCCCAGGACGACGTAGACGGCGAGGAGCTGCACGCCCTCGAACCACGTCGACTCGCCGTCCTGGGAGACGTGTGACGCGATCAACACAGCGAGCAGGATCGCCCCCAGCTCCAGGCCGCTGAACTCCAGCGAGAGCGGGAACGGCCCGAGCACGAAGCTCAGCAGCACCAGCACCGGCATCACGAACAGCGCGATCTGGGCGCTCGAGCCGATCGCGATGGCGATCGCGATGTCCATCTTGTTGCGGGCGGCGAAGTAGACCGCGACCCAGTGCTCGGCCGCGTTGCCGACGATCGCGACGATGATCAGCGAGACGAAGAACGGCGACAGGCCGATGCCGGCGGACGCCTCCTCGATCGAGCCGACGAGGATCTCGGACATGAAGCCGACCGCCACGCCGGCGCCCGCGAGCAGCCCGACGCTCTTCTTGATCGACCACGCGTGCGCCGCGGTGTCCTCATCCTCGGTGTCCGGGTTGAACACGTCACGGTGGGTCTTGAGCGAGAACCACAGCCCCGCGAAGTAGGACATCAGCAGGACGATCGCGACCGCGAAGGACATGTGCTCGACGCTGGACGGGAAGTTCGTCGCCTCGTCGGAGAGCTGGGGCAGCTCGCCGCCGCGCGCGAGCAGGAACATCGCCGGCAGCAGCAGCGCCGTGACGGCCAACAGCAGCATCGTCGCCTGCGCGCTCGCCGCCTCGGCCACGAACTTGTTGCGCTCGCGCCCCCAGCCGCCGATCAGGAAGGCGGCGCCCATCACCAGCAGCAGGTTGCCGAGGATCGAGCCGATGATCGAGGCCTTGACGACCTCCTGGAGCCCTTTGTTGAGGGCGAAGAGCGCGATGATCAGCTCAGGCGCGTTGCCGAAGGTGACGTTCAGCAGGCCGCCGATGCCCGGGCCGGCGCGGTGCGCGAGCTCCTCCGTCGCCCGGCCCATCAGCGCCGCGGTCGGCACGACGCCGAGCGCGGAGGAGAAGAACACGATGATCGGGTCCGCCTCGAGCTGGTCGAGGACGATCGCGATGACGATGAACGGGACGAGCAGGTACGGCCAGCCCTGCCCGCTGAAAAGGAACGAGCGCAGGTCGGTTTTGGAGGCGCTGGCGTCGCTCACCGCGGCGGAGGATACGGACCGCGGTCGGTGAGAGGTGCGTGAGTCCTTAACCGGACAGCAGGTCGGCGCACTTGCGCGCCTTGGCCGCGTCGCCCTTGGCCGCTTCGATGCACGTGGCGTACTTGTCCACGTTGTTGGGCGTCTTCGAGCTGTTCGGGACCGTGGAGTCGCTCGCTCCGCCCGGGGCGGCGCCGCCGAGCCCGAGGTTCGCCAGGCCGGCCGCGTCGACGGCCTTCAGCAACTCTGTGAAGGGCTTCGGGTTGGAGGGAGCGGTGATCGTCTGCTCCTGACCCACCTTCGTGAACGTCACGTCCAGCGACAGGCCAGCGTCGATCTTCGAGCCGGCGTCCTGGAGGTCGGCGTTGACCACCAGCCGGCGCAGGATCGAGTCGTCGACGCCGGTGTAGACCTCGACCGTCAGGTTCTTGATCGCGTTCTCGGCCGCGGCCTTCTGCTCGGGCGTGAGCTTCTGCGGCAGCCGGCCGCTCGCTCCCGGGACGTTGAGCGCCGACGCCTTCTCGGTGATCTTCTCGAGGTCGGCGATGACCTGCTTGACGTCGGCCTGGCCGGAGATCTTGATCGTCTTCGCGTCGCCGACCTGGGTCTCGCCCTCGTTGGAGGCGTTCGGCAGCCACTTCGTGAAGTCGATGCCGAGGGTGCCGAGCACGAGGCCGCCCTGGGCCTTCTGCCGCGTCTTGAGCGACTGCTCGTAGCCCGCGACGAACTGCCTGGTCACGAGGTCGGAGACCACGTACGGCGTGCCCATCAGCGCCACGTACGCCTTGGACCCGTCGTAGGTCGCGCCCGCGTTGAACGTCTGGCCGCCGGACGTCAGCTCGGCCGTGAAGGCGAACTTCGGCAGCTTGTTCTGCCCCTGGGTCGCGAACGGGCCGGACAGGTGCGCGGTGACGGGGCCGTCGCCGGACTTGCGCGGCACGATCTTGAGCTGCATGTCGACGGTCGCCGACTGCATCTTCGAGACATTGGCGAACGTCGTGCGCAACAGCGCGTTCACGTCCGACGTGGCGCTGGCGCGCTGTGCCGGATCGGCGGTGTCCTTGCTGTCGGAGCCGCACGAAGCGAGCACGAACGCGGCGACCAACGGCACGATGCAACGGAGACTGCGGGTCATCGGCACGGCCGAGCCTAGCATTGGGAAATGCGCCTACGACGCAGTCTTTGTTGTGGTTTTGCGACGATTTTGTGCAGTGTTTCGATCGTCGGAACCGCAGACGCCGCGAAGCGCCTGACGGTCCCCGGAGAGCTCAAGCGGCTCGCCGCCGAAGGCAAGCTGACGCCCGACGACGCCGCCGCCAAGCGGGCGATCTATGACGACGCGAAGGCGATGGAGAAGAAGCTGACCGGGAGCCGCAAGGTCGAGCTCGGCGGCGTCATCCGCGACCTCGACGGGATGGCCGAGCGCGGCTCGTTCTCCCAGCCGAGCCGGCTGCCGGCGCTGTTCCTCACGCTGCAGCGCAACCGCGAGTACTGGGCATCGCAGCCGCTGCTCAACGCGGGCGCGCGGATCAGCTTCCCCGGCTCGGAGCTCGTCTACCAGCTCTACCCCGGCCACGGGCTGCAGATCCAGTGGCTGGGGACCTTCGGCAAGCTCAACGGCTACTGGAGCGGCGGCAAGCGCTACGACGCGCGGGCGGGCGCGCTGCTCGACGAGGCGCTGCCGCTGGCCACCGAGCGCGCGGGCGGGCTCGCGTGGGAGTACCTGTTCCCGTTCGACGGGCAGAACCCGCCGTGGGTGTCCTCGCTCGCCCAGGGCACGGGCCTGCAGGCGATCGCGCGCTCGGCGACCCGCCTGCAGCGCCAGGCCGACGTCTTCCCGATCGCCCTGCGCGGGCTCGGGATCTTCGAGACGCCCCCGCCCGCCGGCGTGCGCGTCCCGGACGGGAACGGCGCCCACTACCTGCAGTACTCCGGGCTGCCGAACCTCTTCATCATCAACGGCTTCGTCCAGTCGCTGGTCGGCCTCTATGACTTCGCCGCCCTGACGGGGGACGCGACGGCGCGCGCGCTGTTCGACGCGGGCGACCTCGCCGCCCGCAAGGAGGTCCCGACCTTCGACACCGGCGCCTGGTCGCTCTACAGCCGCGGCTCGACGACCTACGAGTCCGACCTCGGCTACCACAAGCTGCTGCGCGACTTCCTCACCCAGCTGTGCAAGCGCACGGCGACCGTCCAGTACTGCAGCGCCGAGCAGCACTTCACCCAGTACCTGACGACGCCGCCGGTCGTGTCGGTCCTCCCGCGCTCGCTGGTCGCCAAGAGGGCCGGGAAGCTGCGCTTCAAGCTCTCGAAGATCTCGCGGATCAACCTCACGGTCCGGCGCGGCGAGACGGTCGTGGCGCAGATCAACCCGGGCGTGCTGGGGCGCGGGACCAAGACGATCAACTGGACCGCGCCGAAGAAGACCGGGGCCTACACGCTGACCGTCATCGCGACCGATCTGAACAACAACAAGACGAGCGCGTCCGGTGAGGTGACGGTCTCCAAGCGCCCGTAGTATGGATTGTTCGTGCGGCCGCGGACCATCCTCTACACGGGCAAGGGCGGAGTCGGGAAGACGTCGGTGGCGGCAGCGACCGCGCGCCGCTGCGCGGCCGCGGGCCTGCGCACGCTGGTGATCTCGACCGATCCCGCCCACTCGCTGGCCGACGCGCTGCAGACCGACGTCGGCGGCACGCCGACGAAGGTGGGCAAGAAGCTCCAGGCACAACAGGTCCAGGCGCAGGACGAGCTCGAGGTCCACTGGAGCGCGGTCTCGGAGTGGCTCGGGTCACTGCTGGTGGAGCGCGGCGTGGACCGGATCGCCGCCGAGGAGCTGACCGTCCCGCCCGGCGGCGACGAGCTCTTCTCGTTGCTGGTGCTCAAGGGCCACGTCGAGTCCGGCGAGTGGGACGTCATCGTGGTCGACTGCGCACCGACCGGCGAGACGCTGCGCCTGCTGTCCTTCCCCGACGCCGCCCGCTGGTGGCTGGACAAGGTCCTGGGTAAGGAACAGTCGATGATGTCCGCCGCGCGGCCGCTCGCGCGCATGTTCCTCGACGTTCAGCTGCCCGACGAGAAGGTGCTCGCCGAGGTCCAGCGCCTCGTGGGCAACCTGGTGGCGATGCACGAGCTGCTGCGCGACGGCGCGCGGGTGTCGATGCGGCTGGTGATGACGCCGGACCGGATGGTCGTCGCCGAGGCGATGCGCACGTACACGTACCTGAACCTGTACGGGTACCTGACCGACGCGGTGGTCGTGAACCGCGTCTTCCCGGATGAGCTGTCGGAGGGCTACTTCGGCGCCTGGCACGCCGTCCAGCAGGAGCAGCTGGCGCTGGTCGCGAGCGCGTTCGCCGTCCCCGTGCTCAAGGCGCCGTACTTCGCGAACGAGGTGATCGGGGCCGAGCGGCTGGACGATCTGGCGGGCGCGATCTTCGCGGAAGCCGACCCGGCGGCGATCCTCCACGACCGGCTGACGCAGGAGCTGTCGATGAACGGCAGTTCGGCCTCGCTGCGGCTGGATCTGCCGTTCGCGGAGCGTGGGGACGTGTCGCTGAAGAAGATCGGGCTGGAGCTGCTCGTCCGCGTCGACGGGCACAAGCGGACGATCGTGCTGCCGGGCGCGCTGGCGGGCTTCAAGCCGACGTCGGCGACGCTCGAGGGCGGGTCGCTCGTGGTGGGGTTCGAGGATGCCTGAGCCCGACCGCGCGGCATACGAGGCGGCGGAGAAGCTCGTGCGCGAGGCGCAGGAGCGCGCCGAGCAGGCGGCCAACGAGGCGGCGCGCGACGTGCCGCCGAACGGCTGGAGCTCCGGCTCGCCGCCGCCATCGAGCAGCGCGTTCCCGGACCTGGGCGCCCTGCTCGGGCTGATCGAGGGCCTGCGCGGCCAGCTCCCGCCCGAGCTCGCCCGCCAGCTGGCCGACGCGCTGCGCGAGCTGCTGATCGCGATCCGGGCGGTGCTCGACTACACGATCGAGCGCCTCGACACGCCGCCCGCGCCGGAGCGCGAGGTGGAGGACATCCCGATCCAGTGAGTCTGTCCAAGGTCTCAAAGGAGATGCAGCTGGCGGGCCTGGCGGCGATCCTGCTCGCGTTGTCGGAGCTGCTGCCCTGGTATCAGAAGTCGTACTTCCAGGCGGGCAAGGTCGTCCAGGCCAACGTCAGGGCTCTCGGGGTCTTCACGTTCGTAGAGGCCGCGGTCCTGCTCGTCGCGGTCGCGGTGCTGTTCCTGGTCTGGGCGCGTTCGCGCGAGAAGGCGTTCCACCTGCCGGGCGGGGACGGCGTCGCGATCACGCTGGCCGGTGGGTGGGCGGTCCTGCTGCTCGTCTGGCGGCTGTTCGACAAGCCCGGCATCCAGGGCGCGGGCGCGACGATGGGCATCCAGTGGGGGATCTTCGGCGCGCTGCTGGCCGCGGGGCTGCTGATCGCCGCGGGCGCGCGTGTCCGCGCCGCTCACGCTCCCGAGCCGCCGAACCCGGCGGCGGACGACACGGGCTGGGTCGCTCCCCCGCAGCGGGAGCCCGACCGGCGGCCCGACCGGCGCCCGCGCGACGCCACCGCGGTCACCGAGATGCTGCGCGAGCGGCCGACGTGGGAAGAGCAGACCACGCGCCTGGACGAAAGTACGACGACACGGCTTCCCGACCCCGCGGATGCGCGCACCGAGCGCCTCTTCGACGATCCCTCGCGCGCCAAGACCACGCGTTTACCCGAAGATCCCGCGGACGCCCCGACCCGGCGCCAGCGGCGGCCTGAGGACACGCCGCCGCTCTGGGAGGACGACCCGCCCCGTTAGGCGGCCTATAGCTCATCGGCCGATCGGCCGATGAGGGGGGCGTGACCCAGTCTGCCGCTTCCATCTACCAGATCGACGAGCGCGGGCTAGAGCTGCGTCGCTCCTATATGCGTATGACCGCCGCCGAGTTCGAGCTCCTCGCCGGAATGCAGGCGTGGGCGGACCGCAACGCCGACGAGATCGGCAAGGCCCTCGCCGAGCACACGTTCACGGCCGGGCCCGCCGGCGGCTTCCTGCGCGAGTACGCGAACGGGAAGGGCATTCCGCTCGAAGGGCTCAAGAAGGGCTGGGGCTCCGCCCAGGCCGGGCACTTCAAGGACATCTTCAAGGAGGCCGCCAAGCCGGGCGGCTTCGGGGTCAAGTACTTCGAGGGCCTGCTGGGCGTCGGCGCCCTGCACTCGAAGATCAACCTGCCGCTGAAGTGGTTCCTCGGCACCTACCCCGTCTTCATCGACCTCGTCCACGACGCGATGCTCGCCGACGTGCCGGAGCCGGCGCGGGTGGTCAAGAAGGGGTTCGGCCGCAAGGGCGAGGGCATCGACTTCGCGGTGCTGGCCGCCGCCGAGCGCGCGCTGAGCCGCATCTTCAACTACGACTCGCAGGCGATCGTCGAGTCCTTCTACTACGACACGTTCGCGTCGATGGGCGTGAACCTGAAGATGATGGGCCAGGCCGGCCCGGGCCGCGACATCTCCGACCTCTTCGGCGCCGTGCGCACCACGATGCACGAGACCCTGCAGACCTTCGGCGCCTCGACCTTCGAGGTCCAGGACATGTGCTCGACCATGAACGTGCGCCTGTCCGAGACCGGCCAGGCGATCAACGAGATGGCCGAGAGCGCGTCGCGGGTCGCCGAGGCGTCCGCCCGCCAGGCCGACGTCGCCGTCCAGGGCCGCAACTTCGTCGATCAGGCCTCCAGCGCCGCCGCGACCGCGACCGAGCACAGCCGCACCGGCATCGACGCCGCGATGGGCGCCACCGCCGCCCTCAACGACGCGCGCGAGCGCATCGATGAGGCCGCCACCGCGATCACCGCGCTGGCCGGCCGCTCCCAGCAGGTCGGCGGCATCGTCGAGGCGATCCACGACATCGCCCGCCAGACCAACCTGCTCGCGCTCAACGCCGCCATCGAGGCCGCACGCGCCGGCGAGCGCGGCAAGGGCTTCGCGGTCGTCGCCGACGAGGTCCGCCAGCTGGCCGAGCGCGCCGGCAAGTCCGCCGCCGACGCCGGCGAGCTGATCGCGGGCATCCAGTCCGAGACCGACCAGGCCGTCCAGCTCGTCCGCAACGCCGCCGACCAGACCCAGGTCGGCACCGAAGGCTTCTCCCGCGCCAAGGCGACCCTCGAGGAGATCGACGGCGCCGTCGGCCTGATCACCGTCGAGCTCGACGGCATGTCCAAGCTGACCGCGGACATCGCCACCAACGCCGAGGAGACCGCCGCGTCCGCCGAGCAGATGTCGGCGACGACGCAGCAGACCAACGCCTCCACGCAGGAGATCGTCGCATCGGTCGCGCAGCTCTCGGATCACTCCGAGAAGCTCTCCCGCCTCACCGAACAGCTCGACCTGGCGCGCTAGCCGTCGCGCTCGAGGGCGGGGAAACCCGCCCTCGCCCACGCGCCCGGACCTTCCAGGATCGACGCGAGGTCCGCGCGGGCTTCGGCCAGCACCGCCGGCACCGGAACCTCGGGGGGAACGGGCTTGCCCGGACCCCAGTGGGTCCATTGCGTCTCGAACGGCGCCGCGAACCACGCGGCGGGGTCGACGTGCTCGAGCAGGACGGCGTTCTCGCCCGCCGGCCGCCCGCGCCAGCGTGGGCCGACGGGGACGCGGCCGGCGTAGCCCGGTCCGAGCAGTTGGACGCCGAACGCATCCGGCGCGAGCACCGCCTCGAACGCTTCCTTGGAGAATCCGCGGCCGCGGTGCTTTGAGCGGCGATCCGGCCAGTCGGCTCCGACCATCCCCTGTACGCGCAACGTCTCACCTGGTGAGCGTCCGCGCCACACGCGTCCGTACGCGAGCCGCCCGGCGTGGCGTTCCAGGAAGGCGGCCAACTCGCTGAGCGTCGCCTGCCACCAGTCGGGCGTCTCGTCCTCCGTCCCGACGATCAGATCCACCGCCCGGAGAACGGGATCGCCGCCATGCCCCGGAACGCCGCCCCCCGGCAGGCCATCACCTCTGGGTGCGACCCGCGATCGGCGACCTGCTCGCCGGGCTCGACGTCGAAGAGGCCCGCGTCGACCCGGAGCGAGCAGCGGTCCGCGGCGCCGTCGAACCGGGCCCACTCGACCGCGTGCGCGACCACCGCGCGGTGTGCTTCCGGGTCCGGATGCCAGCGGTACCAGCGGTTCGCCTTACTCTCCCGCTCGCCGCGGACGCACACCCGGACCGCCAGCATCGCCGCCCGCCAAGGGAGCACATAGGGATCGCGCGGCGCGAACACCGACACCGTCCCGTCGACCGTCAGCCGGTCCGCGATCGCCGGCAGCGCCAGGTCGAAGACGTCCCATTCGCCGAAGGTCTCGTCAAACGGCTTCGCGACCGCCCGAACTGCCGCCCGCATGGCCCGTTGGGCCTCGGCGAGATCGCCGTCGTCGGGTACGAAGAGGAGCAGCATGCTCCACGTTGCGCCGGCGTCGGCGACCTTCTCGCGCCAGACGGTCCAGACGTTCTCGCGGATCCGCACGCGCGAAAACCTAAAGGGGCCAGGCCCCTTTAGGTTCTGCAGTTACACCGCGACGCGGTCGCGCGTCTCGGCGCGCAGCTCTTCGAGAATGCCGGCGAGGGCCAGTGACAGGTCCTCGTCGACGAGGGCGCCGTGCGGGTGGAAGGCGTCGTCGGCCATGCCGACCGGCAGCTCGCGGTCGATGACGCGGGCGCCGATCGCGGAGAGGACCTTGCGGGCCTCGGCCTGCGCCCAGACCGCGCCGAAGAGGCCGGTGGAGGCGCCGACGACCGCGGCGGGCTTGTTGCGCAGCGGCGAGTCCGCCAGCGGGCGCGAGAGCCAGTCGAGGGCGTTCTTGAGCTGGCCCGGGATCGAGTGGTTGTACTCGGGCGTGGAGACCAGGACGGCGTCGGCTTCGGCGATGGCGTCGAAGAGCGCCTGGACCTCGTCGGGGCGGGTGTGCTCGTCGTCCTCGTCGAACGGCGGGATCAGCTTGAGCCCATCGAACTCGACGAGCTCGGCCTCCCCGGGCAGCAGGTCGCCCGCCGCCCGGAGGAGCTTGGAGTTGTGGGAGCCGGCGCGCAGGCTGCCGGAGAGACCGAGAACCTTCATCGCTCGTTAGGCCTTCGCCAGCTCGAGCTCGACGACCAGCTTGACCTCGTTGGCGAGCGCGAAGCCGCCCTTGGGGAGCGGGGCGTTCCAGTCGAGGCCGTACTCGGTGCGGTCGACGATCGCCTCGAGCTCGATGCCGACCTTCTCGACGTCGCCGAAGGTGACGGCCGGCTCGGAGATCGTGCCGCGCGCCTCGATCGGGCGGGAGTTGCCCTTGATGGTCAGCTCACCGTCGACGATCAGCGCGTTGCCCTCGGCGCGGATCAGCGTCGAGGAGAAGGTGACGTACGGGTGACGCTCGGTGTCGAAGAAGTCCGGCGCCTTCAGATGGGCGGCGAGGTTCTCGTCCTTGACCGAGATCGAGTCGGCGGACACGCGGCCCTCGAGGCGCAGGGTGCCGTCCTCGTTGGCGGTGAGGGTCGCGTCGTAGTCCTCAAAACGGCCCCGGAACGTCGAGACGACCATGTGCTTGACGGCGAAGCCCACGTTGGAGTGGACCTTGTCGACCGCCCACGTCGTGCCGGCGGGGATCGGGGTGGTGGAGGTGATGGCGCTCATGGGGTTGGGGTGTCCTTCTGGCTCGTATCCGGACCGTGGTCCGCTTGATGCAGGTACTGTAGCACCTGATCGGACTACGGTCCACTTAGCTATAGTTGTTCTCATGACAACCGCCCCCGACACCGCCCGAGCAGCCGCCGCAGCGCGGCGCGAAGACGCGCGGGCGCGCGAGCGGTGGTCGGCGTGAGCGCGCTGCCGATGGCGGGCGGGGCGTTGCCGTTGGCGGGCGGCGAGCGGCCGGAGCGGGCGGATGCGGCGGAGAACCGCCGGAAGGTCCTCGCGGCGGCGGAGCGGCTGTTCAACGGCGGCAGCCCCGACTGCGTGACGATGGACGCCGTCGCCGCGGAGGCGGGCGTGGGCAAGGGGACGCTGTTCCGGCGTTTCGGCGACCGCGCGGGCCTCGTGCGCGCGCTCGTGTCGGAGACCGAGTCGCGCCTGCAGGACGAGATGATCCGCGGGGCGGCACCGCTCGGCCCGGGCGCGCCCCCACTCGAGCGCCTGCTGGCCTTCGGCCGCGCCTACATCGAGTTCCTCAGCCGCCACGGCGAGCTGCTGCGCCTTGCCGAGAACTCGCTCGACGGCCAGCTCGAGAGCTCGCCCTACGTCTTCTACCGCACCCACGTCACGATGCTGCTGCGCGAGGCGGGCCTCGGCGATCGGTCCGAGTTCCTCGCCGACGTGATCCTCGCCCCGCTGCGGGCGACGATGTTCTCGTACCTGCGCGGCGTCCGGCGGCTCAGCTGCGCGGAGCTGGCCGACGCGCACGCGGACCTCTGCACCCGCCTCCTAGACTCAACCCGATGAGCGATCCCGTCGTCCCCGCGTCCGTCGACGAAGTCGCCGACGGCCTGCAGGGCGTCGGCTACCTCCCCGGGGAGTCGACGGCGCTCGTCTCCTATCTCGCCGCCCGCCTCGGCAAGCCGGTGCTGGTGGAAGGTCCCGCCGGCGTCGGCAAGACCGAGCTCGCCAAGGCCTTGGCGAAGTACCTCGACCGAGAGCTCGTGCGCCTGCAGTGCTACGAGGGCCTGGACGAGGCGAAGGCGCTGTACGAGTGGAACTACCGCAAGCAGCTGCTGCGCATCCAGGCCGAGGCCGAGGGCACGGGCTGGCAGGCGGTGCAGGACGACATCTTCGGCGAGGAGTTCCTGCTCACCCGCCCGCTGCTCACCGCCATCAGGAGCCCAGAGCCGGTCGTCCTGCTGATCGACGAGATCGACAAGACCGACCAGGAGTTCGAGGCGATGCTGCTCGAGCTGCTCTCCGACTTCCAGATCTCGATCCCCGAGCTCGGCCGCATCGAGGCGCGCACCCACCCGGTCGTGCTGCTCACGTCGAACAACTCGCGCGAGCTGACCGAGGCGCTCAAGCGCCGCTGCCTCTACCTGTGGCTGGACTACCCCACGCCCGAGCGTGAGCTCGAGATCGTCCACCTGCACGCGCCCGGCCTCCCGGAGACCGTCGCGCAGCGGCTCGTCGAGGTCGTGGCGATGGTGCGCGAGCTCGACCTCAAGAAGCCGCCGTCGATCGCCGAGTCGATCGACTGGGCGCGCGCGCTGCTGCTGCTCGGCGCAAACGACATCGACCAGAAGACGTTCCGCGACACGCTGTCGATCATCGTCAAGCACCGCACGGACCTCGACACCGTTGCGGAACGGGTCGGCGTCCGCCTTGCCGCTTAGGAGCCTGGCCCACGGCAGCCTAGGGATCGTGCGCAGGTTTCAGGCATCCCGGGTGTGGTTGCGGTGATATCGACCCACGTCATCGGCTTCGCCGACGCGCTCAGACGCGAGGGCGTGGCGGTCGGCACGTCAGAGCTCAACGACGCGTTCGCGGCGCTCGGAGAGGTCGAGTGGACCCGCCCGACGCCGTTCAAGGAAGCACTGGCGGCGACGCTGGCGAAGTCGCCGGACGACCGCCGCGTCTTCGACCTCGTCTTCGATCGCTACTTCTTCCGCGCCACCGAGGGCGCCGCGCTCGAGGCCGGGATCGGTGAGGCCGACGCCCAGGCGCGCGGCGCCGAGACCGGGGACCGGATCGACTTCGACGCCCTGCGCGAGCAGATCCTCGAAGCGATCCGGGCGGGCGACGAGGCCGCGCTGCGAGACCTCGCCCGCCTCGCGATCGCCGCCTTCGGCCGCCGTGGCGAGGGCTCCGGCGTCCTCGGCGTCGACGTCCAGCGGATAAGAAGGGCCCTGGGGCTGAAGTCCGAGCCATCCGGCCTGGTCAAGGGCGAGGGCGCTCCGCAGGAGCTGCCGCTGACCCGCGACCAGATCCGCAAGTTCGAGGCGCACCTGCGGCGCGAGCTCGAGCGCGCGCAGATCGAGCGCACCCAGGCGCTCCCGCCCTCCCGTCCGCTCAACGAGCTCGACCGCGCGCTCCCCTCCGGCCCCGCCCAGGACCTCGCCGCGGTGCACAAGGTCGTGATGCAGCTCAAGCGGCGCCTGGCGAGCCAGGGCCACCAGGCCCGCGGCCACACCCGCCACGCCCACGTCGACGTACGCAAGACGATGCGCGCCAGCCTCGAGACGGGCGGCGTCCCCGTCGTCCTGAAGTACAAGCCCAAGCGGCCAAGACGCCCGGAGCTCTACGTCCTCTGCGACGTGTCCACGAGCGTGACGAGCGCGAGCGTCTTCTTCCTCTCAGTGCTCCACGCCCTTCACGACAGCTTCCGCAAGATGCGCAGCTTCGTCTTCGTTGAGCGCATCTCCGAGGTCACCGACGTCTTCGAGCGCGAGCGCTCCTTCAAGGCCGTCAACGACGCGATCTCCAAGGACGCCGGCGTCGCCGACGTCTCGGGCTACACGGACTACGGCCGCGTCTGGCGCGAGTTCCTGCAATCGGTCGAGGACGACCTGCACCCGCGCGCGACCGTGATCGTCCTCGGCGACGCCCGCACCAACGGCCGCGACCCGCGCGCGGACATCTTCGCCACGATCGCCGAGAAGGCCGGCCGCACGTTCTGGCTGAACCCGGAGCCGAAGCTCTACTGGAACTACGGCGACAGCGTGATCAGCGCCTACACGCCGTTCTGCGAGGCCTACGAGTGCTGGACGACCCGCCAGCTCGAGGACTTCGTGAAGGCGCTCACCCGCCCGACCACCGCCTAATCGAAGATCTGCGCGTTGGTCGGCAAGCTCGGCCTCTTCAGCGACGCTGCCAGATGGTGCAGAAGCTCGGCGCGGAGACCGGGACGCGCTTGAGCCGCAGGTCATGGATGGTGCCGCGGCGCGCGCAGCGTCTCGCCGTCGCTCGACGACGGGCGAAACCGCGACAAGGAGGCTGGCGAGCGCAAGGGCGCGGCGTCCGGTGCTGAGCATGTCGCGGACAACAGGCGCGACGAGTGCGCCAGGGGGTCACTTGGCGGGCTCCGGGTGGTCCTTGGCGTACTGCGCCTCGCCTTCGCCTTCCTTCTTGGACTTGTACCGCTCGAGCGCGGCGTGGATCTTCGCGCCGTTGCCCTTGTTGCGCATGTCGAAGTGCATGACGTCGCCGTACGATGCGCCCCAGTCGAGGCCGATCTCCTCGACCAGGCGCTTGTCGAGGTCCAGCAGCCCGCCCGCCTCGATCGCCGCCTTCTGCGCCGGCTGCTTGCGCTCCCATTTCGTCGTCACGAAATCGAGGTCGGCCTGGATCTTCTTCTTGACGTCCGCGGCGGTCGACTCGTCCTTGAGCAGCGCGAAGTAGTCCTCGAGCAGCTTGTCGAGCTCGGCCAGGTCGTCGTAGCTCATGCCGTTGCGGAAGCCCTTGACCGAGCGGCCGAGCTGCTTGTTGGCGCGGGCGAACACGTCGTTGGCCGACGCCGAGATGAACGGGTTGGTCGTGTAGTTGATGTCCAGCGCGAGCCCGAACAGGTGCATCGAGAGCGCCGCGCTGGTGGGCGCGTGGCGCGAGCCGATGATGCTCTCCTTCAGCCCGAGCGCCTTGCCCGCCTCCTCCGGCTTGCCGCCGCCGTACTTGGTCGCGAACGACGCCTCGACGGTCTTCAGGTGCGCGACGAGATCGGCGTGGATCGGCTCGGCGACGGTCTTGCCGAGGAACGTCGTCGACTGGAAGTTCGACAGCCAGTCGGCGGGCACGCCCGCGTCGGCGATGATCGCGGGGACGAAGTCCGACGGCGCGGCGCTGACCGCCGAGCGCTTCTTCTTCTCGTCGGCCTTGACCACGACGACCGGGTCTTGCGAGAGGTCCCACGGCGCGCGGGCGAGCTTGGGCGAGACGGTCGCACCGGCCGCCGGGGCGAGCGCGCCCGCCTTCTCCAGCGACGCGAGCGCGCGGCCCAGGTTGTTGGCGGAGGTGGCGAGCGCGTTCTCGTGCGTCGAGCCCGGGAAGAACTGCGCCTGGTAGTGCGCCCACAACGTGTCCAGCAGCGCGGAGTGGCCGTTCGCCGCCGCGGTCAGCCGCTTCGCGTTGCGCTGCCACCACTCGAGGATCTTGGTCCGCACCGACAGCGTGCGGTCCTTGTAGCCGCCGAACCCGCCGAACGCGACGACGTGCAGGGCGCCCTGGAGGTACGCGGCCTGGGCCTTGAAGGTGTCGGCGTCGCTCGCGCCCTTGCCGCGCTCAGCCTCAAGCGCCTTCAGGTCGGCCTCCAGACGGCCGGTGACGAAGGTCGCGTAGTTGTCGACGTCGCCGTGCAGCGCCTCGAACAGGAAGACGCCCTTCAGCCGCGCCGGCAGGCCCTTGCCGCTCGACAGCATCCCGCCGAGCGGGAGCCCGCCGCCCGAGTGCGCGCTCATGATCACGTCGCCGGGCGTCGACCCCGACGGCAGCTCGCCCGCCAGCCCGGCGAACGCCGCCTTGACGAACGCGTCGGTGTCGAAGTTGCCGAAGCTGACGCCGTAGACGGTCTTGTCGTCCTTGGTCTTGCCCTCGGTCTGGATGCCGATCGGCAACAGCGCGACGATCTTCGCCCCAGGGCGCGCGGTGACGAACGCGTCGAGCTGCTGCTCGATCTCGTAGTGCTGGACGTCGCGCGGGTTGTCGTTGCGCTCGCGCAGCGCCTTGCCGATGCCGTGCAGGTGCACGACGACCGTGACCTCCCCACCGGGCGCCGCCTTCATCGCCCGCGGGACGATCGCGATCGCGCGGCCCTTCAGCCCCGCGCCGGTCCCGGCCGTGTCCGACACGTCGCCGCCATGCGTCGGCGCGCCCGAGGAGTTGGGCTGCTGGCTCTGGTTGCCGGGCATGCCCTCGAGCAGGATCCGGTCGACGCCGCCGACCGTTCCCGACGACTGCGCGCCGCTCTTGTCGCTCCACCCGCCCGGGAGCGAGGCGTCGGGCGCGACCCGCGACTTGTCCGGGTCGGTGACGTTCGCCCCCGCGGGCAGCGGATCGGCGGGCAGCGTGACCCCCGCGGGCGGGTCGGGCGCGGAGCGCTGCAGCAGCGCGCGCGTGACCGCCTGGTTGCCCGCCGAGCGCTGGAGCGCGAGCACCGGGGGCACACGCGCCGCCTGCGGCGCGACCGGCTGCTTGGTCTCGTCCGGTTCCCGCTCGCGCTCGAACGTCCGAGTCACCGCCCAACCGTACAGACGAGCGGTGGGGCGGCGGGGAAAATCCCCGACGCCCTCGCGCGCTCAGGGCGTCGTGGTGCTCAAGGTGAACGTCAGCGTCTTCGAGTACGTGCCCGTCCGCAGCGCGTCGTTCGCGTTGACCCGCTGCTTGAACGTGATCGTCACCGGGTCGTTGGACACCGGCGCCGTCCAGCTCGCCTTCGAGAGCTCCACCACCAGCGGTTGCGGCAGGGTGAACGGGCCGTTCGCCAGGCGGCCGGGATCGGACACCGTCAGCGCCGCGTCGCCCGCGGTCGAGATGACGTTCGCGGATGTCGTGGCCGTGTAGTCCTTCCCCACGCCGGGCGTGAACGCGCCGAAGTTCGCCGGCGCGCCGAGCGTCAGCGCCAGCGTCGCCGGGACCGTGCCGCTCGGCGTGCTGGTCTCACCGATCGCGACGTCCTGCGTGCGCACCGGCTCGAGGTTGCCCGCCGCGTCGACCGAGAACCACTTGAACGTGGTCGTCTGCTCGACCCACAGGGTCTCCCCCGGCTCGCGGAACTCGGTCTCCTTGTACCGCGGCGAGTTCAGCGTCGGCGTGGTCCCGTCGGTCGTGTAGTAGATCGTCGCGGGCTCCGAGGTGTCGAAGCGCACGCCCTTCGGCGAGTCCGACTGACCCGCGTTCAGGAGCGAGGTCGTCGCCGGCGTCTTGTCCGCGCCCCAGTCGGAGGCGATCCGGAACATCTCGATCACGCCGTTGGCGTACTCCATCGTCTCGTCGTGGCCGGAGACGAGCCCGCCAGCGACCCACGGCGGCTGGAACGAGCCGTCCTGGAAGTTGCCGGTCGCCGGGTTGTAGACCGAGCCGCCGACCTCCCAGCCGAACGCGTAGACGCCGTAGTTGAAGTACAGCTCCTCGCGCACGTTGCCGGCGCTCGAATAGAGCACGTCGGACGAGCCGCCGACGTTCTCGGGCGTGACCACGGTCTGCCGCGACGCGCGCACCTGCGAGAGGATGCGGTTGGCGGACTGCCAGTAGAACGCCTCGTGGCCGAGCGGCGGCCGCGGCGTGGTGATGCGGCCGTTGGCGATGTACGCGCCCGGCTGCCAGAACAGCTGCCCGCCGTTGGAGTGCACGGACATCATGAACTTGATGTTCCGGTTGCGCTGGACGAGGTCGATGATGTTCTGCGACTCGGGCTCGGAGAGCTCGGCCGGGCCCTGGAACGTGTCGCTGATGCAGCTCGTCGAGGCGCCGTCGTAGCCGTCGAAGCCGGACGCCACGCTGTAGTTGCGGTTCAGATCGACGCCCCACGCGTTGCGCCGCGCCGGATCGGCGTTGTCGTCCGGGCAGTGGTTGGTCATGTTCCGCCGCTGCGAGGCGAAGTTGTAGAAGGAGTAGTTCGCGCCGTCCGGGTTGTTGGACGGGATCAGGAAGAGGTCGGTGGTGTCGACGATCTTCTTGGTCTCGGGATCGGTGGCGTAGTTGCGCACGAGCCGCTCGGCGGTCTCGAGCGTGATCGTGATCGGCACCCACTCGCGCGCGTGATCGTTGGCCTGGATCAGCACGCCGGGCTTGGAGCCGTCGCGGAACTTGCCGATCCGCAGCGCGCGGACGGAGTACGGGCCCCGCGGCGGGTCACCCGCGGGCGCGCCGGTGCGCTTCTGATCGAGGAAGTCCGTCAGCGCGGTCGGCGCCGCCGCCTGCACGACGCCCGTGCCCGCGTTGGTCCGGTACGGGTGTGCGCGATCGATGAGGCCCTGTGACTGGGTCTCCAGGGCGGCCGCGACCTGCGCCGCGGTCGAGGCGAGCGCGCCCGCCGCGTTCTTGGCCAGCAGCACGCGGATCGCCTTGCCGTTGATCTCGACGCTCAGCGGCAGGTCGGCGCCGGGCCGGTTGACGAACTCGACCGTGATGTCGTTGCCGCCCTCATGGCCCCACGCGGCGGAGCTCATGACCACCGCGGCCTGGCCGGTCCCGCCGATCGTCGCCTGCGCCTTGCGCTGGTAGCCGTTGGTCTTGTTCTTGAGCGGGACGATCTCGGCGATGTCCGGGTACTGCTGCGCGATCTGCTCGAAGCGCGCGTAGACCTGCTGCGGCGTCTTGTAGTCGTCGACGAAGTCGGACTGGTAGCCGGGCGTCGCCGTCAGCGGCGTCACGTCCTGCAGCCAGTTGGAGACCTTGCCCGTGGCCACCCCGCCGGTGCTCGAGCTGACGCGGATCATGTCCGGCCGCGTCGCGAGCTTGAAGAGGTTGCGGTGGAACATGTAGACGCCGGAGTCGACGAAGCGGCTCATCGCGCGCGCCGAGATGAACTCGGTGCCCGGGCCCTGGTCGTTCTCGAGCGTCATGCCGACGATCGGCGTGGTCTGCGACCCCTGTGTCGTGCGGGCCTCGACGTAGAGGAAGCCCTGGCCCTTCGTGGTGAACCAGTCGGCGCGGACGATCCGCACCGTCGGGTCCGCCGGCCGCGGCAACGTCAGCGTCTTGGCCTTGACGGTCCGCCACGTGAATTCCTGTCCTTGCTCGACGATCCGCGCCCCGCGCGCGATCAGGTCGAGCTCCTGCTGATCGGTGACGATCGCGTCGACCTCGATCCCCGTCGGCACCCGCACGAGCCCGCCGGAGAAGTCGAAGCCTTCGCTCTCGAGCTTCGAGAGCGCCACCGCACCGTCCACGTGCACACGTACCTGCTGGACCGCGTCCGGCGTCTCCAACGGAGAACGCTGTTGAGCCGCGGCCGGGCTGACCACCGTCGCGGCTAACGCGAGCACCAGCAAACGAATGCGCATGCGCATCGTTCCCACCCCCCAGTTTCGCCCTCCAAATGCCACTGCCGGCGGGCCCCGCCGCGCCGGATGTTTTCACTGGATGTTCATATCCGCAACCAACTACCCTCGATTCCTTGCTTCGTCTGACATTCCTGACCCTTGTGGTCGGCCTCGCGCTCGCCGCTCCTGCCAGCGCCGCCTCGACCGCCGACTATGTCCGCGGCGCCCAGAACTCCGACGGCGGCTTCGGCATGACCCAGTCCGGCGGCTCCTCGCAACTGGCGACGGGCTGGGCGCTGCTCGGGCTCGCCGCGACCGGCACCAAGCCCGGACCCGCGGCGCTCGGCTACATCAAGCGCGGGCTCGGCTCGCTGACCGCGATCGGCGACGTCGAGCGCACCGTGCTCGTGGTCCGCGCCGCCGGGCAGGACCCGCGCAAGTTCGGCGGGCGAAACCTGCTCAAGGACATCCTCCGCCACCGCCGCTCCGACGGGTCCTTCGACGGCTACGTGAGCTACACGTCGTTCGCGATCTTCGCGCTGCGGCGCTCAGGCGCGAGCCCGAAGACCGTGGCGAGCGCCGCGCGCTGGATCGAACGCCACCAGAACTCCGACGGCGGCTTCAACGTCGGCGGGCGCGGGGCGAGCGGCATCGACGACACCGCGACCGCCGTGCAGGCGCTCAAGCTCGCCGGGCGGACGGCCGCGGCCCGCCGCGGCGCGACGTTCCTCGCCCGCCAGCAGCAGGCCAACGGCGGCTTCCCGCTCTCGCGCGGCGGCGCCGCGAACTCGCAGTCGACGGCGTACGCCGTGCAGGGGCTCGTCGCGGTCGGCGGCCATGCGGGCGCGGTCAAGAAGGGGCAGTCGTACATCCGCTCGCTGACCGAGGCGAACGGGCTCGTGCGCTACTCGCGCACCGGGCGCCAGACGCCGGTGTGGGTGTCGGCGCAGGCGCTGCTGGCGCTCAACCGTCGAACCTTCTAGCCCGGTACGCGCGCACGGGCGCCGAGAAGCCCTTGAGCTTCTTGCGCCCGGCGTCGGAGAACTCGAACCGGCCGTCCACGGCGGCTTTGACCTCCTCGGCGACGAGGACCGTCGACGGACGGGCGCGGGTCGTCAGGCGGCTCGCGAGGTTGACCGGCGTGCCGAACCAGTCGCCCCAGCGGTGGACCGCCTGGCCGCTGGCGATCCCGGCCCGCAGCGGCGGGTAGGCCTCGTCCTCGGCGGCGGCCTCGACGAGCCGCAGCACGACGTCGAGCATCGGCTCCGGCTCGGGCGAGACGAGCATCACCGCGTCGCCGATCAGCTTGACGATCTTGACCGGCGGCTCGAGCGCGTCGACCGCGAGCGTGTTCAGGCGCCCGGCGACGCTGCCGAGCTCCTCCACCGGCACGCTCTCGCCCAGCGCGGTGAAGCCGACGAGGTCGGCGAAGGCGATCACGGCCTCCTGCGTGTCGTCGAGCTTGCCGGCGCGGCGCTGCTCGTGGGTGAGTGCGTCCGAGCGCAGGACCTGCTGGAGGTGCAGCGCGAACACGTGCTCGAGCCACGGGCCGGCGAGCGGCATCAGCTGCTCGGCGACGACGCGGTAGCGGTGGGCGAGCTCGTGCTCGTCCAGGCCCGGCTCGATGAAGGTGCGGCCGACCAGCGCACGGGTGGCCTCGGCGTAGCGCGCCATCCCCTGGCCGAGCACGCGCGCGACCTCGAGCGCGTCCTCGTCGTCGAACCCCGTCTGGCGGTGGAACGAGCCGAGCTCGGCGGCCTCGAGGTCGGTGTCGCCGTAGACGCGCTCGTCCGGGTCGGCGACCGGCAGGCCCAGCGCGCGGCGGCTGGCGGTGAGGAACTCGAGGCCGATGCCGGTCCGCTCGGCGATCTCACGCGCCGTGTAGCGGGCCTCGGAACTGAGCGCGCGGGCGACCGGCGCGAGCACGAGCTTGTCCTCGGCGACGGTGCGCCGCAGCTCCTCGAGGTCCATCCCGCTCTTATGCAGCTCGTCGAGCAGGCGCATGCGCGCCTCGCGTGCGGCGTCGTCCTCGAGGCCCTCCAGGAGCCCTTCCGCGTCCCAGTCCATGCGTGGCGCTCAAGGTACCGGGTACTCTTTGGGACGAACTTCAAACAGGGGGGCTGGGAGGAACGCCCGGCTGAGATAGCGCCACGTACCGGCGCTGACCCTTCGAACCTGTGGGGTAATGCCCGCGGAGGGAGCGGATGGTGACCGAGGTCGAGGCTCCTGTGAAGGAGCCTCCTTACGTGAGCGGAGTGACGCTCTCCGGCGTGCGCAAGGCGTTCGGGGACGTCGTGGCGCTGGACGGGGTCGACCTGCGGATCGGCGCGGGCGAGCTCGTCGCGGTCGTCGGGCCGAGCGGGTGCGGGAAGTCGACACTCCTCGAGATCGTGTGCGGGCTGGCGGCGCCGGACGCGGGGACGGTGTCTGCGCCGCCGGCGGCGCTGATGCCGCAGCGCGACGGGCTGCTGCCGTGGCTGTCGGCGTTGGACAACGCGGCGTTGGCGTTGCGGGTGGGGGGCGCGTCGCGGGCTTCTGCTCGCGCAGCCGCGCACGGGCTGTTCGCGACGTTCGGGCTCGAAGGGTTCGAGCGGTCGCGGCCCTCGGCGCTGAGCGGCGGGATGCGCCAGCGGGTCGCGTTCATCCGCACGCTGCTCGCGGGACGGCCGCTGCTCTGCCTCGACGAGCCGTTCGCGGCGCTGGACGCCTTGACCCGCGCGCAGGCGCAGACGTGGCTCGGCTCGGCGCTGGAGCGTGAGCCGCGCACCGTGCTGCTGGTCACGCACGACGTCGAGGAGGCGGTGCTGCTCGCCGACCGCGTCGTCTGCCTGTCGCCGCGCCCGGGGCGCGTGGTCCTCGAGTTGGACGTCGCGCTGCCGCGCCCCCGGGTACGGACGGATGCCGCGGTCGTCGAGCTGCGCGAGCGCGCGCTCGCCGCGTTGGGGGTGGACTCGTGAGCGCGCCGCGCCCGCCCGCCGGCGGCTCCGCCCCACGCTCCCCGGCCTCGCCGGGCCCCGCCGCGCCGGCCACGCCCGCGCCGCGCCGCTCCACGCCCGTGGGCCGCGGGGCCGCGCGCTTCGTCGCGCCCGGCCTCGTCCTGCTCGCCCTCTTCGCGGTCTGGGAGCTCATCGTCCGGGTCGGGTGGGTCGACGAGCTGCTCCTTCCCGCGCCGACGCAGATCGCGCAGGCGCTGTGGGAGGACCGGTCGCTGCTCGCGCCCGACCTGTGGACGACGACGTTCGAGGTCGTGCTCGGCCTCTTGGCGTCGGTGGTGCTCGGTGTCGGGCTGGCGGTCGCCATGCACATGGTGCCCGCGGTCGACCGTGCGCTGCGGCCGCTCGCGATCGGCTCGCAGGCGGTGCCGATCCCGGTGGTCGCGCCGCTGTTCGTGCTCGTGCTCGGGTTCGGGCTGGCGCCGAAGATCCTGATCATCGCGCTGATCTGCTTCTTCCCGATCGTCGTCAACGTGTCCGACGGGCTGCGCAAGTCCGACGCCGACGCGCGCAAGCTGCTGCGCTCGCTGGACGCGTCGCCGTGGCAGCGGCTGCGGTTCCTCGACGGGCCGTCGGCGCTGCCGGCCGGCTTCACCGGGCTCAAGATCGCGGCCGCGGTGGCCGTGATCGGCGCCGTGCTGGCCGAGTGGGCGGGCTCGGACGCCGGCCTCGGGCACATCCTCGTCACCGCCAACGGGCAGCTGGAGACCGCGCGCGCCTTCGCCGCGACCACGCTGCTGATCGCTGAGGCGATCGCCCTCTACGCGCTGTTCGCGTGGCTCGAGCGGCGGGTCGTCACGTGGGAGCCAAAGACATGAAGAAGACGTTGCTCGTTGCGCTGCTCGCGGCCTTGCTGGCCGGGTGCGGCGAGAAGGCCGAGCCGAGCGGGAACGAACCCGCGAAGCTCGAGCCGTTCACCGTGATGCTCGACTACATCCCGAACGTCGACCACGCCGGCATGTACGCCGCGCTCGAGACCGGCCTGTACCGCAAGGCCGGGCTGGACGTGAAGCTGCAGCCGCCGCCGGACCCGTCCTCGGTGCTCAAGCTGCTGCAGGCCGGGCGCGCCGACCTGGCGATCTCCTACGAGCCCGACCTGCTGATCGCGCGCGACCAGGGGGCGGACACGCTCGTCGCCGTCGGCGCGCTCGTGCAGACGCCGCTGACGTCGCTGATGTCCTTGCCGAAGGCGGGCGTGAAGTCGCCCGCCGACCTGAAGGGCAAGCGCGTCGCCACCGCCGGCATCCCCTACCAGAGCGCCTACCTCAAGACGATCTTGGAGAAGGCGGGCGTCGATCCCTCCACCGTCAAGGAGACCAACGTCGGCTTCAATCTCGTGCCCGCGATGGTCTCCGGCAAGGCCGACGCGACCCTCGGCGCCTTCTGGAACGTCGAGGGCGTGCAGCTGCAGCAGCAGAAGCGCGACCCGGTGATCCTGAAGATGCCCGACCTCGGCGTCCCGACCTACAACGAGCTGATCTTCGTCGCCCGCCGGCAGTCGCTGGACGCCGCCGGCTCCTCGCGGCTGCGGCGCTTCATCACCGCCACCGCGGCGGGCGCGCGGCTCGTGCGCGAGGACCCGACGGTCGGCGCCCAGTCGCTCACCGCGGTCGAGAAGGACCTCGACCCGAAGGACCTCGCACCCCAGCTCGAGGCCACGATCCCGACGTTCTTCCCGACCGACTCCGAGCAGCCCTGGGGCTGGATGGAGCCCGTCGACTGGGCCAACTACGAGCGCTGGATGCGCGCGGAGAAGCTGCTCAAGCAGCCGCCGTCCGAGGCGCCCCCGCTGACCAACGAGTTCCTGCCCGGAGAGGGCCTGGGATCGTCCTCGCGCGGATGAGATAGCTCGCGGCGAGGCCGGCATACGGCGCGTAGGGCGCGAAGAACCCACGCACCTCGGCCTCGTCCGCGATCGCCTTCGGCCGCCCGGTGGTGAGCCGCCCGACGAGCTTCAGGTACCCGAGGTCCCCCGCGGGCACGACGTCGAGCCGCCCGAGCCCGTGCAAGGCGAGCATCTCGACGGTCCACGGCCCGATCTCCGGGACGGCCAGGAGGCGCGCGAAGTCCGCGTGCTCGCGCAGCGACGCGACGACGGCATCGCGCTCCGTCGCGGGCGGCGAGAGGTCGCGCGGGGCGGCGCCGCCCGGCGCGGCGGCGCGCGGCGCGGCGGCGCGCGGCGCGGCGGCGCGCGGCGCGGCGGCGCTCGTCGCGGCGGGGCCGCCCGTCGCGGCGGCGCTCGTCGCCGCGGGGCCGCCCGGCGCGGCGGCGCGCGGCCCCGCGGTGCCGCCCGGCGCCGCGGCGCGGCTCTCGCCGCGCGCGAGCGCGACGCGGCCGGCGGCGACCTCGCGGGCGCAGCGGATCATCGCCAGCGCGCGCTTGGCGTGCAGGCCGCAGGCCTCGAGCTCGGCGGGTGCGCGGGCCGCGATCGTCTCCGCGGACGGCGAGTCGCGCAGCCCGTCGAAGCGGCCGCCGTACGCCGCGGTCATGCGGCGCTGGATCGCGACCGCGCGGGTCAGCTCGATCAGCTGCTCCGTGATCGAGAACATCAGCGTCTCCCACGGGTCCGGATTGCGGCGGACCCGTACGGCGGGGTCCGCGCGAACCGCACGGCCGATCACCGGGTCGTCGCGAAAGCGCGCGTGGAAGTCGGCGAGGTCGTCGTCGATGCCCGTCGCGAAGCGCATCCGCGCGATCCCCTCCCGCGCGGCCCCCTCAGTTCGCGCCCGCGCCGCGAAGACCGTCCCGGCCACGGCCACCACGACCGGCGCCCCGTCCACGTGCAGGAGCCGGACGAACCCGTTCCCGCGACGTCGCGCCAGCCCACCGGCGACACCGGGCCGGAACGGCGCCCAGCGAGGCTCCACGACCTCGCGCACGAGCACGAACCCTCCAGCGGTGCCGGCCGCGGAAGGGGGTGCGTAACGAGAAGGTCCTGAGCGGACGCCCGCGTTACGCACCCCTCCCGGACCAGGCGCGGAGAGACGCGCGCGGGGGGCGGCGTCGCCGTCGGCCGCGGGGTGGCGCCGCGCGGAGGGATGCGCGCGGGGCGCGGCGTCGCCCCGCGGCGACGCGAGCGTGCTTGCCGCGGACGCCGGCGCGTACCGTCCCCGCGACGCGGCGTCACCGCGCGGTGACACGCTAGTCGCGGCGCAGCAGGTGGACGTCGACCAGGAACGAGCGCGACGAGACGATCTCGCCGATCGGGCCCGAGCGGCGGCTCTTCTTCAAGGCCTTCTTGGTGCGGTGGCGCGAGACGACGGCGACCGTCGCGGCACCGGCGACGAAGCCGGTGGCGGCCAGCGCGGCGACCTGGGCCGGCGCGAGCGCGCCGATGGAGCGCTCCTCGATCACGCCGGACTCGGTGACGACGGGCAGGCCGTCGACGACCTCGGCGTCCTGAACGACTTCTTCAGCTTCCTCAGCCACGAAGTGAAGACACTAGCGGCCGCGGCGGACGTGCATGGTGCCGAACACGCGATCCCAGTACGGAGCGCTGATCCCGAAGCCGCGCTCGTCGTCCTGGAAGTGATGGCGCATATGCAGCTCACGCAGCCACTTCCCCATCCGCGTGCGGGGGGTGTGGTGGTGCAGCGCGTAGTGGATCATGTCGTAAGCGAGATAACCGGCCAGGAAGCCCGCGCCGAACGCGAAGGCCCGATCCGCGCCGAGCACGACGTAGAACGCCGCGTAGAAGATCAGCGCGAGCGGGACCGACGCGGCGGGCGGCATCACGAGCCGCAGCGGGTCGTTCGGGTGATCGTGGTGCACGCCGTGGACCATCCAGTGCAGCCGCGCACCGATCCCGTCCTCCGGCTCGAAGTGGAAGATCACGCGGTGGATCCAGTACTCGGCGAGCGTCCACAGCAGGTAGCCGCCGAACGCGTAGCCGAGCGACTGCACGAAGCCGACGCGGTCGATCCCGTAGGCGAACAGGATCGCGATCGCCGGCAGGAAGATCACGACGGGCACCAGGTGATGGACGCGGGTGAACTTGTCCAGCACGCCCGACTTGAACATCGGCGGGGAAGCCTTCAAGAACTCCGAGCGGTCCATAAGGGAAACCTTACAAAACCCGTTCGTAGACCCGGAAACGCCGCACGATGCGGCCGCCCATGGCCTCCATGGCTCGATTCATGTTGCGGTTGGTCTCGAGGATCCAGCCCATCTCGCCCCACTTCTGCGGGACGCGCGAGGCGGTGTCGAAGTGCTCCACGTACAGCGCCGCCGCGACCCCCGTGTGCTGGTAGGCGTGCTTGACACCGAGGAAGCCGACCCGCACCCGATCCATGATCGACGCGCGCCGCAGGAAGTACCACCAGCCGAACGGCAGCAGCCGCCCCTGCATCTTCATCAGGACCTGGTTGATGTCGGGGATCGTGATCGCGATCGCCGCCGTCTCCCCCGCCGCGTCCTCGGCGACCATGAACCAGTTGCGGTCGAAGACGAGCTGCATCTCCTGCGCGTAGACGTCCAGGTCGCGCTTGGAGTACGGGACGAAGCCCCAGTTCTCGCTCCAGGCCTCGTTATAGACCTCGGCGAAGCGGTCCATGTCGCGGCGCAGCGTCCGCCGCGACATCCGCCGGATCGTGATCCCGTGCCGCGGTTGCACCTGCTCGGCGAGCTTGAAGACGATCGGGAGGATCTTCGTGCGGTCGGAGATCACCAGCTCGTACATGAACAGGTCGACGGCCTTGTCCAGCCCCGCCTCCTCGCAGCGCGTGCCGTAGTACGGCGGATGCCACGGCTGGCGCACGAACGGCATCCGGTCGAAGCCCTCGAGCATCACGCCGGACTCGTCGTTCATCGTGAAGTCCATCGGGCCGATCATGCGGTCGCGGCCGTGGGCGCGAAGCCAGATCGACGCGGCCTCCAGCAGCGGCGCCACGATGTCCGGCGCGTCCTCGAACTCGAGGAACCCGAACATGCCGTCCCGGTTGGAGTGGTAGGCGTTGTAGTTGTCGTCGTACTGGGCGGAGATCCGCCCGACGACGCGCCCGTCGCGCCACGCGAGGAACAGCTGCGCGTCGCCGTGCGAGAAGAACGCGTTCTGCGACCGCATCAGGAACAGGTGGCGCTCCAGCTTCAGGGGAGGCACCCAGACCCCCGAAGTAGAGTGCAACCGGTACGGGAGATTCACGAATTCCCGGCGGTCCCGCCAGCCAGAGACGGGACGGACGACCACGCTCACGGAGACGGACCCTACCAATGCCGACTGCCACTGACGTCTTCGCCAAGGTGCGCGGGCACGAGCGCTCAGAGCAGCTGCGCGCCGCCCGCGAGGCGGACCTCCTCCCGTACTTCCGCCGCTTGGAGGGCCCGGCGGGCCCCGTGGTGGAGATGGAGGGCGCCGAGCGGATCATGCTCGGGTCGAACAACTACCTCGGCCTGACCGCCGACCCCCGCGTCAGGGAGGCCGCCCGCGAGGCGCTCGACAAGTACGGGACCGGGCTCACGGGCAGCCGCCTGCTCAACGGCACGCTCGATCTCCACCTCGACCTCGAGCGCGAGCTCGCCGAGTGGATGGGGACCGAGGAGGCGATCGTCTTCTCGACCGGCCACCAGGCCAACGTCGGCACGCTCGGCACGATCCTCGCCCCCGGCGACACCGTGATCGTCGACTCCGCCGACCACGCCTCGATCCTCGACGGCTGCCTGATCTCCAAGGCCAAGCTGCGCCCGTTCAAGCACAACCGCCTCGACCGCCTGGAGAAGATGCTCCAGCGCGCCAACGAGGACGGCGGCGGCGTGCTCGTGGTCGTCGACGGCGTCTTCAGCATGGAGGGCGACATCGCCCCGCTGCCGAAGATCGTCGAGCTGGTCAAGCAGTACGGCGCGCGGCTGATGGTCGACGAGGCTCACGGCGCCGGCGTGCTCGGCGCGCGCGGTGCGGGCGCGTCGGAGCTCTTCGGCGTCGAGGCCGACGTCGACCTGCGCATGGGCACGTTCAGCAAGTCGCTCGCGTCCTGCGGCGGCTTCATCGCGGGCTCGCACGAGGTCATCGACTTCCTGCGGATCTCGAGCCGCGCCTTCCTCTTCACCGCGAGCGGCGTTCCGGCGGCCGTAGGCGCCGCTCTCGCGGCCTTGCGGATCATTCGCAGCCCGGAGGGTCCGGAGCTGTTCGCGCGCGTCCTGGACAACGCGCAGTACCTCTCAGCCGGTCTGCGCGATCTCGGCTTCCGGGTCATCCAAGGCGAGCCCGCGATCACGCCCGTCGTCCCGATCCTGGTCGAGGACGACTGGAAGGCGGTGCTCCTCTGGCGCGCCCTCTACGACGCCGGCGTTTACGTCAACGTCGCGATACATCCCGCCGTACCACCTGGTGGTGCATTGCTGCGAACCAGCGTCATGGCGACGCATGACCGGGAAGTCCTGGATCGCGCATTGGTTGCATTTCAAAACGTCAAACAGAAGTTCGAATCCGAGCACGGCGCGTTGCCGTCACCGGCCGCATAGCAGATTCACCGAACGGCAACACCAGCAGAAAAAAGGGTGCTCTTTGCGGGTGCGGAGGGTGGTTGAGCGTTGATAGGCAGGGCGGGGTCGGGCTAGCCTCCTCACCGGTCGAAGCGCGACACGGAATGTCCCGGGTGAGGGACGCACGGGACGTGCAGGGCTGGAAATCATCGGGTGGCCGTCGGAGACGCGCACTGTCGGGTGCACGTTCTCCAAAGCGGCGCTCGTTGCCGTGCCCGCGAATCGACCGAGGACATGCAAACGACGGATCCGCGCAAGACGGAGCGGGGATCCAGCGGGGAGGTTCGATGGAAGCAACTGCGACAGCACCTGCGCCACAACACATGCGGGCGCTCGCGCAGGCAAACCGCGTGCGGCTTGCGCGCGCCGAGCTCAAGCGCCAGGTGGCCGAGGGTGAGGCGTCGGTGGCCGAGATCGTGCTCGAGCGGCCTTGGGAGGCGGAGAGCATGAGCATCGCGGACCTGCTGATGAGCCAGCATCGCTGGGGACGCACTCGCTGCCGCCGGTTCCTTGCCCAGATCCCGATGGTGGAGACCAAGACCATCGGGTCCATGACCGAGCGTCAGCGCAACGAGCTCGCGAAGCGGTTGAGCGGGGACCACGAGCAGGGCTTTGCCCTGATCGCATAGCGCGGCCCTTTGGAAGCGGCGTCGGCGAGTTGGTCCGCTAAGCGGGCGGCCCGCCGGCGCCGAGACCGGACATCCGCGTGGCGATCTCGACGATGTGGCCGTCGGGATCGCTGACATAGATCGAACGGAACTCGCCGCGGTCGAAGACGTCCGTGCACTCGACGTCGTGCTCGCGCAGGTAGTCCCGCCACGCCTCCTGCTCCTCTTCGGAGTCCACCCGCAGCGCGAAATGGTGCGTCGACCCGCGGCCGACGACGCCGTCGGGCATCCGCGGGTACTCCATGAAGCTCACGTAGGTTCCGTCGCCCGAGCCGAACCACACGTGGCGGGCGTCCGGATCGTCGTCCGACGGCGCGTCGTGGACGATCGCCAACCCGAGCGTGTCGCGGTAGAACGCGATCGTCCGCTCGATGTCCCCGCTGATCGCGGTCACGTGGTGCAGCCCACGCAGCCGCATGCGTTTGTCATCCGCCACGCGGCGGAAGGATAGGCGCCGCCCGCTCCCACACGCGACGCAGCACGACGAAGGCGGCCAGGAAGACGGCGAGCAACAGGATCACCACGACGATCGGCGGCGCGCCCGCGAGCGCGCTCAGGACGGCCACGGCGACGGCCGGGAACGCCGCCAGCACGAGCGTGTGCGAGCGGTAGCCGGCCCAGTGCTCGCGCACGGTGGTGTCGAGGCCGCCGAGCGCGCCGAGGATGAAGCCGAGCGCCAACACGAGCCGCCCCATCGGGCTGTCGCGGGAGAAGAAGCCGACCGCGATGCAGACGATCCCGATCAGCACGCAGATCTCGACCAGCGGGACCGGGTGCCAGGGCGCCTTGGGGCGCGCGTCGATCCGCTCGACGCCGCGGGGCGGGCGCGGCGGGACCTGCGGCGACGTGCTCTTCGGGCGCCGGCGGCGCTTGCCCTTGTTGTGCCGGCTCACGTGCTCCGAGCCTATCTATCCTCGACAGGGTGCCGCGCAACGATCCGACGGACACCGGCGGGCTCTTCATCGGGCGCCGTCCGGGGACAGGGCCGGTGCACCTCCGCGGCACGCCGGAGCGCGGCGGGGACGCGCGTCGGCGGGCCGACGGCGTGCTCGCGGCGGCGATCCTGTTCGTCGAGGCGCTGCTGTGCCTCTCGGTGTGGGGGCCGCAGCCGCTGGCGTGGCTGTGGATCGGCTCGCAGGCCGACTACTGGCTGGACTCGCACATGGGCGGGATCGTGGTCGCGTTCGCGGGCATCCTCGCCTCCCTGTTCGTGACGCTGTCGATCTGCTCGCGGCTGGACCGCATGTGGCGGATGGTCCGGCGCGCCGCCGGGCACGAGCAGCGCGACGGCGCCCTGGCGCGGATCTTCGGCGCCTCGGCGGTGATCGCGCTGGTCGCGTTCGGCTTCTGGTTCCTGATCATCCAAGGCCCCGCTCCCTCGCTGTCGGCCGGGGGATGAAGCGGCTCTTCGGCTACTACCGGCAGTTCGACGAGCTGTCGCCCGAGGAGGTCTCGCGGGAGCTGCTGGAGCGGCGCGACGAGGAGCGCCGGCGGCACCCGGTCGGGCTGCCGCCGCTCGACCTCTCGGGCGCGGCGCTGCACCTCGCCCCACACGCGGAGGCGATCAACGCCGCGACGTTCGCCCTGCGACGAGCGGCGAACAGCTACCC
Organism: Solirubrobacter soli DSM 22325; assembly: GCF_000423665.1. GTDB lineage: Bacteria > Actinomycetota > Thermoleophilia > Solirubrobacterales > Solirubrobacteraceae > Solirubrobacter > Solirubrobacter soli. The sequence goes on from NZ_AUIK01000025.1 coordinate 99,891, forward strand.
CGACGCCTCGGCGTTGCGGGAGGCGATCGCCGCCTCGCACGGGATCGCGCCCGCGCGGGTGATGATCGGGCACGGCGCGGGCGAGCTGCTGCGGGCGGCGCTGCGGGCGGTGGCGACGGACACGGTCGAGATCGTCTGGCCCGGCTGGGGCCTGCTGCCGCAGCTGGTATCCGAGGCGGGCGCGACGCCGGTGCCGGTGAGCGAGGTGTCAGGGACGCGGACGGCGGTGTCGTGCCGGCCGAACGACCCCACCGGCGCGGTGCCTGACGTCGCTCCCGGCGACGCGTGGCTGATCCTCGACGAGGCGCTCGCGGGGTTCGCGGACCTCGACGTGATCGACCACCCGCGCGTGATTCAGGTCCGCTCGTTCTCCAAGGTGCACGCGCTCGCGGGGCTGCGGATCGGCTACGCGATCGTGCCGGAGGACGGACCCTCGCTTACGCCGGCGCTCGGCGTGGGGGCGCCCGCGCTGGCCGCGGCGCGGTGGGCGGTGGAGAACGGCGGCGAGGCGGCGGCTCGGCGCGCCGCGCAGGTGGCGGAGCAGCGGGCGCGGCTCGCGGCCGAGTTCCCGGTCGCCCCGGGCGTCGGGCCGTACGCGTGGCTGGAGCTGCCGGTCGCCGAGGAGCTGGCCGCGCGGCGCATCTACGTCGCGCCCGGGTCCGCGTGGGGCGACGAGCGTCACGTGCGGGTGACGCTGGGGGACGCCGCGTCCACCGATCGCCTGCTGGCGGCGCTGCGGGAGCTGTGATGCGGATCGAGCGCCGGCCGTTCGACGATCCCGACGCCGCTGTCCTGCGCGACGAGCTCGAGGCCTACGTGATCGAGACCTACGGCTTCGACAACGAGCCGGGCGTGAAGCCGTCGGTGTCCGACACGGCGATCTTCCTCGTGGCGGTCGACGAGGAACCGCTCGGCTGCGCCGGCCTGCGGCTGTTGGACGACGGGGTCGCGGAGCTCAAACGGATGTGGGTGCGGCCGCAGGCCCGCGGGCGCGGCGTGGGCCGCGCGCTGATCGCCGCGATCGAGGCGGAGGCCACCGCGCGGGGCGTGACCACGATGCGGTTGGAGACCGGCTTCCTCCAGCACGAGGCGGTCGCCTTGTACGAGCGGGTCGGCTATCGGCCCATCGCATGCTGGGGCGCGTACGCCGGATGTGAAGATTCGCTCTGCTTCGAGCGGCATCTCTAATAGAGTTCTCATCGTGCCACCCGAACGCTGGTCCTGGCTGGGCGAGCCCCTCGCGGTCGATTTCGCGAACACCGTGCGCCGCCGCGGCGGCGACTACACGGAGCTGCTCGCGTCAGGCGCCGACCTGCGGGCGTGGGTCGAGCATGAGGCGTCGCGCGTCCCCGGCCCCACCGAGTCCGCCGCGGACACCCGGCTGGAGGAGGTTCGCGAGCTGCGCGACGCGATCTTCGCGCTGCTGCTCGCCGCGGCGAACCGCGAGCCCGCGCCGCCCGGCATCGAGCGGCAGGTGAACGCGGCGCTCGCCGCCGTGCCGCTCGTCCCGCAACTGCGCGACGGCACGGTCGAGCTGGTCGCGCCGCCGGAGACCGACCCGCTCGACGAGCTCCTCGCCCGCACGGCGATGTCGGCCGTGGAGCTGCTCGCCTCCCCCGCACTCGCGTACTGCGACGCGCCGAGCTGCGGCCAGTTCTTCATGCGCAGCCGCCGCGACCAGCGCTGGTGCGGGCCGGCCTGCGGGACCCGCACGCGGGTCGCCCGGCACGCGAGGCGCGCCCGGGCGTAGTCGCGCCGCGCCTACGCAGAGGCGCTGATGTCGTAGGCCGTGTAGACCGCTTCCTCGACCGTGATGTCGGCGATACCGGGCGCGGTGACCGCGTAGAGCGTGATGTGGCGCGTGGCGCGGGTGGCGGCGACGTCGCGTCCGATGAGGCGGCGGTTCGGCCAGCGGCCGGTCTTCGCGCCCGGCTCGACGAACAGCGGCACGAGCGGCCCGTCGTCGTCGACGATCTCCTCGCCCGCGAGACGTGGGATGCCGGTGACGCGGTCGGCGTCGAGGGCGTAGACGGCGACCTCGGTGTCCATCGTCGCGATCAGCAGCGCGTCGCGCAGGACGCCGCGCGAGCGGTACTGGCCGCGGATCAGGCGCTTGATCGTCAGCTCCTCGGCGGGGCTGCGCTCGACGCCGTAGTGGGTGCGGTAGGCCTGCGGGACCTCGCGGGTGCGCTGGGTGATCGCGCGGGCGCCGCCGTGGCGGTCCGAGAGCGCGTTCAGCCGCCGGCGCAGGTCGCGCGGCGATCGGCGCACCGGGTTGCGCTCGACCGCGAAGGTGCACGTGGCGATCCCGGGCCCGAACGCGATCGGCGGCTCAGCGGACAATCCGCTGCACCCAGGCCTCGATCGTCTGCTCGCCGAGTGGCCCGACGGTCGACCCGGCGACCTTCCCGCCCGCGCGCACGAAGGTGATCGTCGGGCAGACCACGACCGCGTACTCGTTCGCGACCGCGCCGTCGTTGTCGTAGCCGACCGGCAGCGTCGAGCGCAGGGCGCGCGCGTCCGCCGCGGTGCCGCGCACGGCGACGATCCGGAACTCGACGTCGGGGTTGCGCTCGGCCGCCGCCTCGAGCAGCGGGACCTGCGCCCGGCAGCGCTCGACCGGCGTGAACACGAACGCGAGCACGAACGGGCCGCCCTCCGCGAGCTCGCACACGTTCAGCACGTCCTTCCCACGCACCTCGCAAGCGGGCTTGGACCCCGCCGCGCCCTGGTCGGCCTTGGTCGCCACGTTCGCGTCGCAGCGCCCGGTGCAGCTCGACGTCGACAACGGCATCGCGAACGGCGGCAGCGCCTCCCCGGGCTGAAGCCCCTTCGACCCCGCCGTCTCCGTCGCCGCCGAGTTGAGCGCGATCCACCCGAGCAGCGCGACGACGAACGCCGCAACGATGACCCCAGGCCGCGCCCCCCTCATCAAGGGGTCAGACCCCTTAACCAAGCGAAATCGCTGTGAGCAGGGATTTTCATGCGAACAAGACGTTAAGGGGACAGGCCCGTTAATGATCGCGCGTTCATGCCGCGACGGCCCGGGAGCGGGCGCGGCGGCGCGCGGTGCGCTGTTCGGCCGCCACGAGGACCGCCGGGAGGACGGCGAGGACGCCGAGCAGCGAGACGGCGAGGTCGATCACGGTCACGAGGCCGAAGTCGCGCAGCATGGCGACGTCGGAGGCGATCAGGACCGCGAAGCCCGCGAGCGCCGTGACGCCCGAGGCGAGCACGGCCGCGCCGGTCGAGGCGTACGTGGCGGTGAGCGCGTCGGGTGGGGCGAGGCCCGCCTCGCGCTCCTCCCGGTAGCGGGCGCTGAGCAGGACGGAGAACTCGGTCGAGATCGCGATCACGAGCGCGCTCAGCGCGGCGGACATCGGGTTCAGCGGGATGCCCAGCAGCCACAGGACGAGCGCGGACCAGCCGGTGGCGAGCGCGATCGGCACCAGCGGCACCCACGCCCGCGCCCACGAGCGGTAGACCGCGAACAGGGCGAGCGCGACGGCGACCAGGCCGGCGAGCGCCGTCAGCGCCCGCCGGAGCGGGTCGCTCAGCGCGTGGTTGGCGTCGGCGACGAGCACGGGCAGCCCGGCGACGGTCGCCGTCACGCCCGCGGGCGGGTGGAGCCGCGCGCGCATGTCCTGGATGACGGCGCGCTGTGCCTCGAGCGACTGCAGGCGGATGCCGAACGCGAGCACCGCGGTCTTGCGGTCAGGCGTGACCGCTGCTTGGGAGAAGTACGGCGGAACCGCGTCGAGCAGCGCCCGGATCTGCTCCCGGGTGGCCGACAGCGCGGGCGTGCGGAAGAGGTCCGGCAGCGAGAGCGCGGGACACAGCTCGCCGCCCGAGCAGCCCTTCTGCGCGTTGTAGCCGTGACGCGTGAGCAGCTCCTGCTGGTACGCCCGCATCCACGCGATCATCTTCGGGTCCGTCAGGTCCTTGGCCTCGACGAGCACGTCGACCTCGCCCGCCACGCCCGTGTCCTTCTGCAGCGCGTCGAGGTCGCGCACGGCCGCGAGGTCCTGCGGCACGAGCCGAGGCAAGTCGGAGACGACGCCGATGCGCGCGTCCAGCGCCCACCCGCAGATGGCGAGGGCGGCCGCGACGACAAGGACGCGCTCAGGGTGGCGCGCGAAGAGGCGCAGCGCGGCGGCGACGCCGCGCGGGGCGGGCGCGCCGCGGGGGGCGGACGTCTCACGCGGGGCGGACGCGCCGCGGGGGGCGGACGCCTCGCGGGGGAAAGACGCGCCGCGCGGGGCCGCGGTGCGCGGCGCGCGCCGGCGGAGCCGCGCCCAGACCGCGGCGGAGCCGCGCCGCGAGCGCCGGCCGGCCCCGGCCGCGCCGGTGGCGACGCCTCGCGCGGCGCCGTCGAAGAGCTCGCCGGCGCCGCGCAGCGAGCGCGCGACCGGGCCCGACGACCCGCGGCGTCGGGCGGCCAGGACCATCACCGCCGTGCCCGCGGTCAGCGCGACCGCCAGCGACACACCCACGCCGACCACCAACAACGCGCCGAACCCACGCACCATCGGCACCGGCGACAGCAGCAGGACGAGGAAGCCGACCGCCGTCGCCAGCGCGGCCGTGCAGATCGACCGCACCGCCGCCGGCCGCGCCTGGTACTGGATGCCGTAGTCGACCGCCAGGCCCATCAGCACCGGCAGCACCGCGATCGACGCCATCGTCAGCGGCAGCCCCAGCAGCGTCAGCGCCCCGAACAGGATCGCCACCGCGCAGAGGGCCAACCCGAGCGGGAGCAGCCGCAGCCGCGCCCGGAAGAGGAGCGCCAGGACCAGCGCCATCACCGCCACCGCGACCAGCAGCAGCCGGAGCGTCGACGACGCGAGCACGTCCGTGAGGTCCCCCGCGAGCACCGGCACGCCCGTGACCACGTAGCGGCCGCCGCCGTCCAACTTCCAGTCGGGCATCGCCACGGCCGCGCGGATCAGCGCCACCGCCCGCGCGCGCTCGGAGTCGCTGAGGCCCGCCTTCAGCCGCACCGACACGAGCGCGGAGTCCGCCGACGGGAACAGGTACGCGAACCGCGCCTTGGGCTCGCGTGCGCCGCGCGCCGGGTCGAACACGAGCGAGTAGACGAAATCGGGGTCGTTGAGCTTCGGCGCGCCCGTCAGGTTGAGCCCGTACTTCGCGTTCAGCGCCAGCAGGTCGCGGGCGAACTGCGCGTAGACGAGCTGCTCGGCCTGCTTGCCCAGCCGCTTCGCCTCGGCCTGCGAGCGCCCCTCGGCCAGCGCGAGCTTGCGCGCCGCCTCGTTGGCCCGGTCCGCCTGCGCCGCCCGCGCCCGCGTCTGCGCCTGCAGCTGCTTGGTCAGCTCCTCGACCGAGGAGTTGATGAACGTCCCCGGCCCGTACACGACCCGCACCGGCTTCATCCGCGCCAACCCCGCACACGGGCCGGACGCCCCACCCGGCACCGCCGCCCCCGACGGCACATTGCCTGCTAGGCAGCCTTCGAGACCGAGCAGCCGGTTCAGGTCGGACGTCAGGACCAGCCGCGCGAGGTCGCCCCGCACGAGCACGTAGACGGCGTCGTCCCCGAACCGCGCGTGCACGACGTCGGTCGCCCGGCCGGCGGACGAGCCCGAGCCGACCAGGGTCGACGTCGCCGCCGACGGCGAGAGCCGCCAGACCGCCAACCCGCCGCCGACCAGCGCCAGCGCCAACACCACCGCGAGCGCTCGCACGGGCCGCGCTGCCGCCCACCGGACCACGGCACTACTTCCCGTCGGAGCGCGCGACGATCTGCGGGTACTGCGTCTTCTTGCCCCCGACGTCGAACGGCCCCTGCTTGCGGCACGGCGGTGCGACCACGCCGGTCGTCCCACCGAAGGCGTACTGCTGGATGCGGGCGAGCAGCTCGTCCGGGATCAGCGCCTCCGCCTGCTCGGGCGTCAGCGGGACCTGCGGGATCGGCGGCAATGTCGCCGTCAGCCCGCCGACGACCGTGGCGACCGGCGCCGCGACGTCCGAGACCAGCTGCAGCGGCTGGTTGGTCACCGTCGGCACCAGCGTCCCACCGGTGCACTGGCGGTCCTCGTAGACCGACAGCCCCTGATTCATCTCGTCAAAGCCGCCGGGCAGCCGGTACGGGTTCGGCCGGTTGGTCGGCAGGCGCTTGGGATAGACCGCGAGGTTCTCCGGGTTCAGCGGGTTGCTCGTGCGCAGGTAGTGCACGCCGGTCGGCAGGCCGGTGGCCTGCGTCGCCGCCACCGTGTTGGCGAAGAACGAGGTCAGCTCGCGCTTGTAGAGCCCGATGAAGTCGACCGCCGGGGTGAGCTGCGCGGTCGCCGGGTCGAGCTGGGCGACGAGCGGCCGCAGGTCCTCGAGCGTCTGCTCGGCGGCCGGGAAGCCCTTCACCGACGCGTCGATCAGCGGCTCGAGCTGCTCGAGCAGGTTGCGCAGGTCCGGCGCGATGTCCCCGAGGTCCTCCAGCGTCGGCGACAGCTCGCGCGCCGCCGGGCGCAGCTGCGTGATCAGCGGATCGGTGTCCGCGGCGAACTCGTCGAGCCGCTTGAACGTCTTCTCCGACTCCTTCTCGAACGTCGGCAGCGCCTTGAACGCCGCCTGCAGCTCCGCGTCCCGCGAGGCCGTCGTCGAGAACACCGAGTTGGTGTTCTCGATCAGCGAGCGCAGCTGCCCGTCACGCTCCGAGAGCGCGCCGAACACGACCCCGGTGTTGGAGATCAGGCGCGAGACCGCGCCCTCCTGCTTGTTGAGGATCGACAGGATGTCCGAGGTGTCCTCGGCGAACGGCGCGAGGTTGCCGAGCGCGTCGTTGAGGTCGCGCCCGCGGTTCCCGATCGCGACCGCCTGCGTCTGCATCCAGTCCTGGAACGCGGCGCGGGTCTGCGGGTCGAACGCGCGCAGGATCTCGTCGAGCTCGACCGTGTCGGACACCTGTGAGGCGGGCAGCTCGCCGCCTTCGGGGATCGGCTTGACCCGTGCGTGCCCCGGCGTCAGCTCGACGTAGGTCTCGCCGAGCAGCGTCTTCTGGCGCAGGATCGCGCGCGCGTCCGACGGCAGCGGCGCGTAGCGCGACCGCAGCTGGATGACGACGTCCGCCCGCCCGGTCTGCTTGTCCGGCGTGATCGTCTTGACCTTGCCGACCGGCACGCCGGAGATCCGCACGTCGGCCTCGAGCGCCAGCTGCCCGGCCTCGGCGAACGACGTGTGGAACCGGTAGCCCTTCGGCTTGAGCGGCACCGGCCCGCCGAACGCGAGCCAGAGGAACAGCAGCAGCCCGAAGCACGACAGCGCGAACAGCACCATCGCCGCGATCTTGCCGAAGGAGGGAGCGTCCTTGACCACGCCTCAGCCCCCCGCCGTCGGACAGATCTGCGCCGGGGCGGGCGCGTTGAGCAGGGCGACGAGCGTGCCGAGCTGCGGGTTGGCCTGTGCGACGGAGTCCAGCAGCTGCGCGGAGTTGCACGTCAACACGACGAGGCCGCGCCGGATCGGCCCGTGCGCGTCCGCGGTGGAGAAGATCGCGTTGCCCGCGTGGTTGACCCACGACTGCCAGAAGAGGTAGCCCTCGTCCTTGTCGCCGGGCGGGTTGTAGGCGACCTCGTTGAGCAGCCGGTTGAGGACCTTGAAGGAGTCGGTCAGGTCCGGCGTCGCCGCGGCCAGGTCGCGCATCGCCGGCCGCAGCTCCTGCACGGTCGGCAGCGCGGCGCGCGTGAACGGGCGGATCTCGTCGCGGATGATCGGGGTCGACTCGCGCAGGAACGGCCGCGTCTGCCGCAGCGACGGCGCCAACGCCACCGCCGCCGGATGCAGCGCGTCCAGCGTCGGCCCGAGCTCGTCGGCCATCGTCTCGACCTTGCCGAGCGTCGTGGTCGTCGTCTGCAGCGTGCCGGGGAGCTTGCGCAGGATCTGCCGCAGCGACGCGTCCTGCCCGGCCAGCGTGTCGAACACCGCGTTGTTGTTCTGCACGAAGCTCGCCAGTTGCGTGTCGCGCCGGCCGAGCTCGTCGGTCAGCAGCGAGAAGTTGTGCACGACCCGCGCGATGTTCTTGCGCCGCAGCGCCAGCCCCTCGTTGATCTCGCGCGCGTACTGGGCGGTCGGCTGGAGCTGTCGGATCGCCTGCGAGAGCTCGCGGCCCTTGGCCTTTGACCCGAGGCCCTGCGCGCCGTCGTTGAGCAGCAGCAACAGGTAGTCGCGGGTGTCGGCGTCGAGCGCCGAGAGGATCTCGTCGAGGTTGACGTCGGGCAGCGTCTGCGAGACCGGGATCACGCCGCCCTCGTCCATGCGCCCGGCGTCCGGCGTGCCGGGCGTGAGCTCGGCGACCATGTCCTTCAGCCCCGTCTTCGGGCGCAGCAGGACCGTCGCGTTCTTGTAGATCCGGTCGTACTTGGGCCGGATCCGCATGCCGATGATCGCCTTGCCGTCTCGCAGCTTGACCGAGGAGATCTCGCCGACCTCGACACCCGCGATGTTGACGGTCTGCCCCTGGCCCGGCGTGACGGCCTGCGCGGTCGTCATCTCCGCCTCGATCACGAAGAAGTCCTTGCCGACCAGCGGCACCCAGCCGGGCAGCGCGAGCCGCTGCTTGCCCAGGATCACGGTCGAGACCGCGGCGGCGATGACCAGCAGGCCCAGGATCGCCAGGAAGTCCAGGTAGTGCTTGCGGATCGCCATCCTCACCGCGTCTGCCCCGTCTTCTTCGCGGTGCCGAACGGGTTGAGCTTCTTGCGGACGGCGTTGAGGTCGGCCTCGCGGATCAGCTTGTCGCGCGCCGACTTGACCTGGGCCGTCTCGGCGGGCGCGCCGGTCGGCAGCGACTTGGCGGCGGCGGGACCGTTGAGGTCCGGGATCTTCTGCTTGTAGCAGGGCGCGTCGGGCTTGTACGGCGGCTTCTTGCCCGGGTAGGCGGGCCGGTTGCCGAGCGGCACCTGCACGTTGTTGCCGAAGAGCTGCCCGGTGCTCGCCGTCTGGGATCCGAGCGAGACCGTCTGCGAGCCGCCGCCGGTCTGGAAGCGCACGTACATGCCGTTGCCGTCGAAGTTCTGGCCCTCGCCAGAGATCCCCGCCAGCGCGTAGAAGAACTCCTTGTAGTTCTCCTTGCCGGTCATGAACTCGTCGTTGATGACGACGTCGCCGGCGGGCAGGACGACGTCGCGCAGGCACTTGGAGGCGAGGTCGGTCTGCGGCAGCAGCTCGGTCGCGCGGTCGATCAGCCTCGCGAGGTCCTGCGTCGCCGGCGAGAGCTCCTCCGCGAGGCCGCCGAGCTCGTCCTTGCCGACCAGCTTGCGCGTCTGCTCGATCCACGGGAACGCGGCGTCGATCGTCGCGGGCGTCTCGCGCACGCCCGGGCGGATGTCCCGCGCGAAGCGGCGCGTGGGCGGGAACGCGGCGTTGAGCGAGTTGAACGCGGAGTTCGCGCTCGCCAGCGTGCCGGGGAGCAGCCGGATCGTCGAGCGCAGGTTCGACTGCTCGGACGCGAACGCCGCCGTCGTCAGGTTGAGGTTGGTGATCAGGTCCTTGAGATCGGACTCGGACCGCGAGAGCTCGTCGGCGGTGTTGGCGGTGCCGCGGATCAGCCGCGCGACGTCACGCCCCGGCTCGGTCCCGAGCAGCGCCTCGAGCACCTCCGCGGTCGACTTCTCGGCCTGCGGGATGTCGTCGAGCGCCTGGTTGAACGACTGCGCCGCGGTCTCGCCGGAGGCGTCCTTGGCGTTGAACGCGGTGTTGAGCCCGGTCAGCACCGCCTGCAGGTCCTCGCGCGAGTCGCTCTGCAGCGAGGTCAGCACCTCGTCGAGCTGGACCGGCGTGGCGGTCTGGGTGATCTTGATCGTGTCGCCGGAGTGCAGCGTCGGCGAGCCCGGCGTCCCCGGCTTGAGGTCGACGAAGAAGTTGCCCTCGAGGAAGATGCGCGGCCGGATCTTCGCCGTCGCGTCCGCGTGCAGCGGCAGCGCCGTGTCCTTGAGCTCCATCGTCAGCACCGCCGCGTTGGAGCCCTCCATGCCGTCGACGGACTTGACCTTGCCCACCTCGACGCCCGCGATGCGCACCGGCGAGTTGGGCCGGATCGAGTTCGCCGACTCGAACTGCGCCTTGAGGATGTAGCCGTGCGTGAACGGGATGTCCTTGGTGAAGCCGAAATACAGCACCAGGGCGGCGAGCAGCAGCGCGATCAGCCCGATGAAGGCGTTCGAGCGGCGGGGGGCGTGGCGGCGGGCGGCCATCACTTGCTCTCCGGGTATCCCTCGGTCTTGTCCTGCTGCGTGCCCGGCACGTTGGACGTGACCGTCTGGCCGCGCAGGAACTGCTCGTTGCCCGCCTCGCACTCCCGCGGCTGGCCGGGCGCGGCCGTGTTCGGGTACGGGTTGGTGTGCAGGTGGTTGGACTCCGTCGGCCCGTTGGCGGGTCCTGACGACGGGCCGCCTTCGTTGTTCGGGCCCTGCGGCGTCGTGACGATGATGAAGCGCTGCCAGGTGCCGTTGCGATCGCCCACGCTGAGCAGCGAGGAGATGTTGCGGAACCACAGCGTCACGTAGTTGCAGACGGTCTGCGTGGGCGCGAGGTAGTCGAGCGTCGGCTTCAGCGAGTTCACGAGCTCGGTGGTGTGCTGGATGCCGCGCGGGACCAGCGGGTCGTCGGCGAAGGTCTTGACCTCCTGCAGCAGCGAGTCGAGGCGCTTGTTGAGCGGCGGCGTCTTGGGCAGCACCCGGACGCCGGCCTCCAGCGCGCCGGCGATGTCGGGCGCCGTGGTGCGCAGCGCGCGCACGCCGGGCTGCAGCTCGCGCATCAGGCCTTCGGTGTTGGCCAGGAACGGCCGCTGGCGCGGCAGGCTCTCGATGCCGGCGTCGAGCGCGGGCTTGCCTCCGACGATCGAGTCCTGGATGTACGGCCGCGCGACCGCACGCAGCGCGGCCATCGTCACGTCGAGGTTGCGGAACAGCGATGCCTGCGTCTCGGACGCCGGCGCGACGATCGCGGTCGTGTCCGAGAGCTCCTGCACGAACGTCCCGAGCCCGGTCCGCGGGTCCGAGAGGTTGCGCATCACGGGGATGAGGTCGGTCAGCAGCGGGCGGAAGGCGCCGATCGCGGTGTTGATCGACTCGCCGCGGCCCGCGAACGCCGTCCCGAACCCTTCGAGGTTCGCCTGCGAGGCCGCGCGGGTGCGCTCGTCGAACATGTTCAGGAACTCGTCGAGCTCGACGGGGGTCTGGGCGTGCGCGAGCGTGATCGTGTCGCCGTCGGCGAACGTCTGCTGCGAGCTCCCGCGGGTGATCTCGACGTACTTGAGCCCGAGCGCGGAGCGCGGCCGCACGAGCAGCGTCGAGTCGCGCGGCAGCGGGCCCGCGTTCTTGTCGAGCGTGAGCCCGAGGACCGCGATGACCTGCCCGTTGCGCAGCGTCCGGGGCGAGATCTTCGTGACCGCGCCGACCCGCGTGCCGCCGATCTTCACGTCGTTGCCGACGACGAGCTGGGCTGCGCTCGGGACCTCGGCGTTGACCTGGTAGGTCGGGACGAACGGCAAGCCCTTGTTGGCGTTGTAGGAGAGGAAGACCGCGACCAGGATCACGAGCACCGTGGCGGCGCCGATCAGGACGGGGTTGCTCGCGATGCCGCCGCCGCGCCCTCTCATCCGTCGCCTCCGAACAGGTAGTCGAGCAGCGCGTCGGACGGGTCGGGCGCGGGGGTCGCGGTCTCCGCGGGCGCCTGCGTCGCGGTCGGCGCGGCGGTCTCGGCCGGCGGCGCGGGCGCGGCGGGATCGGCCGGAGCGGCGGTCGCGGACGGGTCGGGCGGGACGGTCGGGACGGACTCCAGCGGCGAGCTCGTGTCCTCCTTCGCCTGCTTGCGCTTGACCTTGGCCTTGGGCTCCTTGGCGTCCTTCTGCTTGGCCGCCTGTTCCTTCTTGGCCTTGTCGATCTCCTGCCCGAGCGCGCGCGCCAGCGCGATCGCGGTCGCGCGCAGCACGGGGTCGTCACCGGCGGCGTCGATCGCGCTCGACGCGGTGGCGGTCGCGCCCGAGCTGGTGGCGCTGTAGTCCGGGAACCGCGCCGAGCAGCCGCCGACCGGCGTCACCGCGTACGTGGAGCACGTGTTGACGATCAGGCCCGCGCGCAGGTAGTGGCCGACCGCGTCGAACCCGTTGATCGCGGCCACTTGGTAGAAGATGTAGTCCATCGCGCGCTCGATGCCGCCGGTGTCCTGGAAGGACACGAGCACGTCGCGCAGGGTCGCCCCGACGGGCCGCACGGCCTTCGCCAGCCCGCGCAGGTCGGCGATCACGGGCCGCGCGTCGGTGACGGCGGGCGTGCCGTTCTTGGCCGCCTCGCCGAGCGAGTCGACGGCCGGCAGCGCGGCCTTCGAGAACGGGCCGAGCAGGCGCACGATGTCGTTGATGTTGCCCGCCTGCGCGTGCAGGTCGGTCAGCACCGGCGTGGTCTGGTCGGCCAGCGATCCGAGCCGCACCATCGTCGGGTCGAGCTCGTCGAGGAACCGCGGCAGCGTCTGGATGTCGTCCGCCAGCGCCCCGCTCTTCTCGGCGGTCGCCTTGGCCACCTCGCTCGTGTTGCGGATCGAGCTCGCCACCCGCGCCCGGTCGCGCGCGAGCGGCGCGAGGATCGTGTCGGAGTTGACCGCGAGCTGCTCGAGCTGGTCGTTCTGGCGAGCCAGGATCTCGAGCACCTTGTTGGTCTCCTGCAGCGCCGGGTTCGCGCGCCGGATGACCTCGTTGAGGTCCTTGCCGCGGCCCGCCAGGCCGGTGCCGAGCTCGTTGAGGATCAGCGACAGCCGCTCGCGCTCGGGCTCGCGCATCGTGTTGCCGATCAGGTCGATGTCGACCGTCTGCATCGTGTTGGTGACCGGCAGCAGGTACTGGCCCTCGCCCGGCCCGCGGTCGATCTTGCTCAGGCTCGGCGGCGCCTGCGCGGTCGCGGCGCGCGGCTGCGTCGGCTTGCACTCGACGAACCGCTCGCCGATCAGGTTCTGCGGGCGCACGATGCAGCTCGCGTCGCGGCGGAAGTCCTGGTAGCCGGGCTCGGTGATGTCGAGCACGACCGCCGCCTTGAAGTCCGGCGTCACGTCCAGCGAGGCGACCTTGCCGACCTTGACGCCCGCGATCTTGACGTCCTCGCCGGGGATCACGAACCCGGCGTTGTCGAAGATCGCGCGCACCTGGTAGCCCTGCTCTGAGTCGTCGCGGGCGACGATCAGCACGACCGCCACCACGATCACGGCGAACACGAGCAGGATCGGGACCAGTTTGCGGATCATGGGCCGACCACCACCTGCGTGGGGTCGCAGTCGAGGTTGCCGCCCGTGTCCCGCCACGGCGCGGAGCCGTCCGCCGCGGGCTGCGAGGCCGAGCCCGGGCAGCGCCGCAGCATGCCCGTCTGCAGGCCGTCGAGGCGCTGGGCGACCGGCAGCGGGACCAGCTGCGGCGGGCCGGCCGGGAGCTCCTCGAGCTGGAAGGCGTTGAAGATCGGCTGGATGCGCGCGTAGTGCCCGTTGGCGTCGTAGTTGGCGGCGCCGGCGCCGAAGTCGCGGAACCAGCCGACGAGCTCAGGGATGTAGGGGCGGGCGAACTCGAGCACGGGCTGGCCCTTCTTGAGCGCGCCGGTGCCGCTCGCGAACGCCGGGCTGGCGACCTTCTGGAAGCCGGGCAGCTTGCGGGTCGCCTCGACGAGGTCGTTGTCGGGGCCTGGCCGGCGCAGGAGCGTGCTCAGGTCGGCGACCGTCGGCTTCGCGTCGCGCACCAGCGGGCGCAGCTCGCGCAGGAACGGCGCCAGGTCCTTGGTCGCGACCTTGGAGTCGGCGACCAGCGGGTCGAGGTCGTCGAGCGTCGCGCGCAGGTTGACGAACGTGGAGTTCGCGCGCCGCAGCGTCGTCGGCAGCAGCGCCAGGGCCTGGCTCAGCGCGCGGTTCTCGGAGGCGATCGCGCCCGTCGTGGCGTTCGCGTTGCCGACGAGGTCGGCGAGGTCGTCGCGGCGGTCCGCGATCGCGCTGACGGTGCGCGAGCTCGACACGATGAAGCGGGTCAGCGCGTCCTCGTCCTCGGTCGTCTCGTTGACGAGCCGGCGGGCGCTCGAGAGCAGCGGGTTGAAGTACTCGGTCGCCGCGGCGGCCTGCGGGCCCTTGCCGTCGAGCTGGGTCTTGAAGCCCTCGATGACGCCCTGGAGGTCCTTGCGCGCCTGCGGGTCGAGCGTGTTGAACAGCTGGTCGAGGTCGACGGAGGTCGTCGTCTGCGAGATCGGGATCGTCGTGTGGTCGGGCAGCGTCCGGCTCGCGTCCGGCCCGGGCGAGATCGCCACGTAGCGGTTCGCGATGCCCGACAGCGACGTCAAGCGGATCACGGCCTGCGTGCCCTCGCGCAGCGGCGCGTAGGGCTCCTCGACGTCGATGCGGATCGCCGCCTGGTTGTTCGACGTGAGCTCGATCGAGCGCACGCTGCCGACCGCGCGCCCGCCGATCTGCACGTTGTCGCCCTTCACCAGCTGACCCGCGTTCTCGAAGATCAGCGTGTACTCATGCCCGCCACCGCGCACGGCGAAGAGGTAGATCGCCAGGGCAGCGACGAGCGCGACGGCGATCAGGACGGCGGTGCGGGCGAGCGTCAAACGATCACTCCATGCCCAGCGGGCCCTTCGAAGCCCCGGACAGGAACTGGGAGACGAACTGGTTGTCGGACTCGAAGAGCTCCTCGGCCGGCCCGGACTCGACGATCCGGCCCTTCCAGAGGACGGCGATGTACTCCGCGACGCGCCTGGCGCTCATGATGTCGTGGGTGATGACCACGTAGGCGCCGCCGTTCTCCTCGTGGATCTCCTGGATGAGCTCGCACAGCAGCGCGGTGCGGACCGGATCCAGGCCCGAGTCGGGCTCGTCAAAGAGCACGATGTCGGGGTCGAGCACGAGCGCGCGCGCGAACCCGGCCCGCTTGCGCATCCCGCCCGAGAGCTCGTTCGGCATCTTGTCCGCGGAGTTCTCGAGACCGACCTCGCGCAGGCGCATGTTGACGATGTCGGCGATCTCGTCCTCGCCCTTGTCGGTGTGCTGGCGCAGCGGGAACGCGACGTTGTCCCACAGGTTCATCGAGCCGAACAGCGCGCCGTCCTGGAAGAGCACCCCGAACTTCTTGCGCATCTCGAACAGGTCCTCGTCGCGCATGCCCGGCACGGACTCGCCGTGGACCAGGACGTCGCCCTGGTCGGGGTACAGCAACCCGACCATGTGCTTGATGCAGACGGACTTCCCGGTGCCCGAGGGCCCGAGGATCATCGAGATCTTGTCCTCGGGGATGCCCATGTTCAGGCCGCGCAGGATCTTGTTGCGCCCGAACGCCTTGTGGACCTCGACGAACTCGACGGCGTCCGGAACGCCCGACGGGCGCTTCTTGCCGGTGTGCCACTTGTATTCGTCGTCGTGGTGTTGCTCACTCACGTCAGCCTCCGATGGGCGCTCGCGGATTCGCGCCCCAGAAGACCTGGGTGCCGAGCATGCCGATGAGATGTACAAGGACGATGTTGAGAACCATCGACTTTGCGGTTGCGGTTCCGACCCCGACCGGGCCGCCGCTGGCCGTGTAGCCGTAGTAACAGCCGACGAGCACGATGACCGTGGCCATCGCCATCGCCTTGATGAGGCTGAATAAGAGGTCCGGCGGGTTCTGGAACATCCAGAAGATCAGCGAGTAGCCGCCGCTGGAGACCTCGCCTATCTGTTCGACCACCGCCAGATAGCTCGCCAGGAAGCCCGCGCCGATGCCGGCCAGGTAGACGAACGGCAGCACCAGCCAGGACGCGATCAACCGGGTCGCGCACAGGAACGTCATCGAGCTGATGCCCATGACCTCGAGCGCGTCGATCTCGTCGGAGATCCGCATGCTGCCGAGCTCGGCGACGATGCCCGTCCCGACCTTGGCGGACATCATGTAGCCGAACGCGTACGGGATCAGCTCGCGCAGGTCGCACCAGGCGGCGAACACGCCCGCGTAGGCGGGGGCGCCGGTCGCGCGGTTGAAGTACGCGGCCTCGATGCCGCACTGCAGGCCGATGATGAACGTCAGGCCCCAGATGACGAGCGTCGAGCTCAGGATCAGCACGCCGGCCTGGCGCAGCGCCTCGCCGAAGTACTTGAGGACCTTCAGCCCGAGGACCTCGCCGACCACGCGCCCCGAGAAGCGGACGATGTCGCCGAAGGACGCGATCCAGTCGCGCGGGACTGCGAGCCACTCGTTCACTTGATGTTGAGGATGTCGGGGTGGGTCGCCAGCAGCGTCTGCGTGAAGACGTAGTTGAACGCGAAGACGCCGAGCGTCGAGATGACCACGGCCTGGTTGACGGCGCGGCCCACGCCGGCGGCGCCGCCGGAGGCCGTCATGCCCTTGTAACAGCAGACCACGGCGATGATCGCCCCGAACAGCGTGCACTTCAGGACGCTGCCCCAGAGGTCCGGGATGCTCGCGTTGGTCAGCAGGTTGGCGAAGAACGGGCCGACCGGCTGCTGGTTGACGCCGTTGGCGACGAGGCCGCCGAAGATGCCGAACAGCACGGCGAAGACGTCGAACATGCCGGTGACGAGCATCAGCGCGAGAAACCGCGGCACGACGAGGTTCTTCACCGGGTCGACGCCGAGCACCTGCAACGCGTCGAGCTCCTCGCGGATCTTGCGCGCGCCGAGGTCGGCGGTGATCGCGGTGCCGGCCACGCCGGCGAGCACGATCGCGGTCACGAACGGCGCGAACTCGCGGATCGAGGCGAGCACGAAGAACCCGCCGAGGCGGTCATTGGCGCCGAAGAGCGTGAGGAAGTTGGACGCCTGCAGGCCCGGCGCGGCGTAGCCGAACGCGATCGTCGAGATCATCAGCGGGAACCAGCAGAGCCGCAGCGCGAACAGGAACTGCTGGACGAACTCGCCGCCGTAGGGGTAGGGAGGACGAAGCGCGGAGACGATCGTCTTCCCCGTCAGGATCATCATGTCCCCGACTTCCTCCAGCAAACCCTTTGCCGGTAGGAAGACGCGGTCGGCGGCGCTGCGAACCAACTGTCTCCTCTCCCCTCTCGGAAGCGCCTAGATTATGGGCTGCAAACGTGTTGACGCGCCGTTACTTGCGCAAACGGGCCAGGATCATCACGTCGACCCGCCGCCCGCGCTCAAGGTTGCGCGCGATCATCACACCTTCCTCGCTGAAGCCGAGCGACGTCGCCAGCGCCCGCGCGGCACCGTTGTCGGGTGTCGTGGTGATCTCGATCCGCTCCAGGCCGAGCTCGTCGAACGCCCATTCGACCAGCAGGGACACCGCTGTGCCGCCGATTCCGCGCCCGCGCGCGGCCGGGACGAGCCAGTAGCCGATCTCCGCTCGGCGGTGGCGCCACGCGAGCGTGTGCAGCATCACGTGACCCAGGAACGGTCGCCTGGACTCGTCGGTCACGGCCAGGCCGAGGAACTCGCCGCGCGCCCGCAACCCAGGTTGTCGCGCGATGAAGCGACGCACCCCGTTCTCCGTCGGGTCCTCGTCGGCCCCGATCACCACGCCCAGCTCGGGGTCGTCGCGGAACGCGGCCGCGAACGGGCCGGCGTCACGCGCGCGCAAGCGCCTCAGCGCGACGCCGTCGCGCTCGAGGCCTTCGGGAACCGGCAGGCTGGGCACGGCGACGATGGTACGTTTGCGCGCGATGCGCCGTCTGGCTCTCGTGTGCGCCGTGATCGTCGCCGGCTGCGGCGGCGGGGCGCGCCAGGACGCCGACGAGCCCTCGGGCGAGTTCAAGGTCGAGATCGTCTCGGCCTCGTTCCCGAAGGCCCAGCACATCGGCCAGGCGGTCCAGCTGCGCGTGCGTGTGCGCAACGCCGACTCCAAGACCCTGCACAACGTCGCGGTGACCGTGGAGACCAAGCCCGTGGAGGGCACCGCCGCGGTCGCGTTCGGCCAGCACGCGGTGAACCCGGCGCTGGCGGACTCCGCGCGGCCGGTCTGGGTGCTCGACCAGGGCCCGATGGGCGGCGACGTCGCCACCGTCAACACGTGGTCGGCGGGGACGCTGGGGCCGAGCGAGTCCAAGGTGCTGGTCTGGAAGCTCGTCGCCTCCAGGGCCGGCAGCTACACGCTCGGCTACCGCGTCTCCCCCGGCCTGACCGGCAAGGCGAAGGCCGCCGCCGGCGACACCAGCGGCTCCTTCGACGTCACGATCGACGACGAGCCGGTCCCCGCCCGGATCGGCGAGGACGGCGAAGTCGAACTCGTGGGTGCTAGATCGCCGTCACGTTGACGGCTTTGGGGCCCTTCGGCCCAGCCTCCGAGTCGTAAGAGACACGGGCGCCTTCACGCAAGGTGCGGAAGCCGTCGGCATTGATGCCGGAGTGATGGACGAAGAGGTCGGCGCCCTGGTCGTCGGGTGTGATGAACCCGAAGCCCTTGTCGTCGTTGAACCACTTCACGGTGCCGGTCGGCATTGTTCTGGTGTCTCCGCTGAGATATCGCCGGGTCACATGCCCGGCCGGGCGGCGGAAAAGTACCAGTGTTATCCACGTGAGTGGTGCTTGACATGCTCACAGTGGGTGAGTTTGTCGCGCGTGTCCGCGTAAACCGTGTCGTTTCCCGGCCCGCAGTCGATGACGTCGCGCTCGCCATCGCGGGCGTTAATCGTGTCAGCACCCGCCCCGGACTCGACCTTGTCACGCCCCGTCCCAGGCGTGATCCGGTCGTTCCCGCCGCCCGAGGAGATCTCGTCGTCGCCCGTCCCGCCGTCGATCGGGTCGTTGCCGGTCTCGGTCGCGATCATGTCGTCGCCGGCGCCCGCCTTGATCGTGTCCGAGCCAGGACCAGTCGCGATCCAGTCGTCCCCGTCGCCCGCGTCGATCTTGTCGATCCCGGTCCCGCCGTCGATCTCGTCGTCGCCCTCGCCTCCGAGGATCTCGTCGTTGCCGGAGTCGCCCGAGAGCGAGTCGACCCCCGGGCCGCCGTCGACGAGGTCGTTGCCGCGCCCGCCGAGCAGCACGTCGTCGCCGTCGCCGCCGCGCAGCGTGTCGTCGCCGCCGGAGCGATCGTCGTCGTCGGTGCACTGCTCCGGCCGGACGGCACCCGCCTCGCAGGTGCCGTCGCCCTGGATGCGGTCGTTCCCCGGCCCGCCGTTGATCCGGTCGGCGCCGCCGAGGCCGAAGACCGTGTCGCCCCCGCCCTTGGCCAGCACCTGATCCTCGCCGGCCGTGCCGACGAGGAAGTCGCCCAGATCCGTCCCTTCGATGGACCCGGCGGCGAGCGTCATCACGGCGAGCCCAGCCGCCATCCATCCACGCGTCATCCCGAGCAAGAAACCCAGGATGACGCGAGAAGGTTCGGTCTACCTATGCAAACGAGGAGCGATGATGCGGTACGCCTTCAGGCCGAGGCCCAGCCGCTCACGGTCCTCCGAGAGCAGCGGGTCCAGGCCCGTCAGCTCCTTCACCCGCTCCAGGCGGTACGCGACCGTGTGACGGTGCGCGTAGATCGCCGAGGCGGTGGCGTTCATGTTGCAGTTGCGCTCCAGGTAGGCGCTCAGCGTGCCCACGAGGTCCGTCGAGTACTGCGCGTCGTAGGCCACCAGGGGCGCGACCGTGTCCTCGTAGAACGAGCGCACCTCCTCGGGGTGCGACGCGAGCACGCGGAACAGCAGCCGATAGGTGCCGGTGCCGATGTCCTCGTCGATCGGGACGTCCGAGCGGCGCAGGACGTCGAGCACGAGCTCGGCCTCCTGGATCGCGCGGCCGAGATCGGCGACGTCGGCGTAGAAGGACGAGACCCCGACCGTGCCGTGCCGCTGGAGCCGCGCCGCGAGTCGCCGAGCAGCGGTGAGCGTCGCCGAAGCGTCCGCCCCGCCGACGGCCGGCAGCAGCGCGTACACGCGCCCCGACCCGCCGCCGCCGTCCATGTGCTGTGCCAGCGCGCCCGGATGCTCCCCCGCGATCGTCGCGACCACGTGGCGCGGCCGATCCGAGCTGAGCTCCGCGCACAACGCGACCGCGCCCCGCGAGAGGTCGCAGCCGAGGCGAGCCGCACGCCGCAGCACCTCATCGGCCTCGAGGTCGTCGCGCCCGCGCAGCTCCTCCAGGAACGAGCCGCGGAGGTTCTGCTCGACCTCCAGCCGCGCCTCCTCGACAGCGACCTCGGTCAGGCACGCGACCGCGGCGACGTGCAGGAACTCCAGCGCCTCGGCGGCCGGCTGATCCTCGCCGAGCAGCAACACGGCGCCGAGCTGCTCGTCGCCCGAGGCGATCGGCACCTCCGCGACCACGCCGCTCGGCACGGCGGCGGCACGCGACCGCGCTCGCTCTCCCACGTAGCGGCGCAGCCCCGCGAGGTCGGCGACCGGTCCGGACGCCGCCGCCGCGCCAAGGCGCGGAACGACGATCGCCACGACACCACCCGTCTCCGAGGCGGCCAGACCGGCCACGCCCTCGAGTCCGTCGCCGCTCAGGACCGCGTCCACCATTCGCAGGTGCACCGCCCTGACCCGCTCCATCACGGTGGCCCCGCGATCTTCGGGCTGGACCTCCATCGCCACGTTCAATACGCCTCCTTCAATACGCGGGGCGGCTGTGGTGGGCCGCCCCGCGAGATCCGCCTGTGGTCAGGTGGCCTCTTACGAGGCCGCCTGTGCGGCGACCCCTGGGTGGGCCTGCAGGGTCTCCTCGCCGGACTCGCCTGTGCGAATCCGGTAGGCCTCCTCGACCGGCAGGACGAACACCTTGCCGTCGCCGATGGAGCCGGTCCGGGCGTGCTTGAGGATCGCGTCGACGACCGTCTGCACGTCACCGGAGGCGACAACGCACTCGAGCTTGACCTTCGGCCGCAGCCAGTTCGTCAGCTCGGCGCCGCGGTAGCGCTCGGTGATGCCCTTCTGGCGTCCTGACCCCTTGACCTCGGAGATCGACAGGGACGGGAAGCCGAGTTCGAGCAGCTCCATCCGAATCGGCTCGAACGCCTCGTGCCGGATGAATGCCTCGATCTTTTTCATGCGGGAACCTCACGGGTCGTGGCCGCGGGCGCCGCGCCGGACTTGACCGGCATACCCGCCGGCGCATACCCGACGAGCTCCGGAGCCGGGATGAACTGCTCCGGATACCCGTACATGCCGTGCTCGGAAATGTCCAGTCCGGCGTCCTCCTCTTCCGCGGAAACCCGCAGCCCGATCGTCTTCTTGATCAGGTAGAAGGTGAGGAAGGACAGCGCGAACACGAACACGAACGCGGACACGACGCCGACGAACTGGCCCCACAGCTGGTGGAGCGAGCCCGTGTAGAAGAGGCCGCCTTCACCGACGGCGTTCTTCTCGGCCAGGCGCGGCGCGGTGAACAGGCCGCACGAGAGCGTGCCCCAGATGCCGGCCAGGCCGTGCGCCGAAAGGGCGCCCACCGGGTCGTCGATCTTCTTGTCGATCGCGAGGACGCCGTAGACGACGATCACGCCGGCGACGGCGCCGATGATCGGGGCGGCCCACAGCTCCACGTAGCCCGAGGGCGCCGTGATCGCGACGAGGCCGGCGATCGCGCCGTTGCCCGCCATGCCGATGTCGATCCGCTTGGTCTTGACGTACATCACCGCGACGGCGGCGATCACGCCCGCGGCGGCCGCGAGGTTCGTGACCATCGCGATCTCCGGGAAGCGCCCGTCGAGCGCGGTCAGGCCGGAGCCCGGGTTGAAGCCGAACCAGCCGAGCCACAGGATCAGCACGCCGAGACCGAACAGGGGCATGTTGTGGCCGGGGATCGCCCGCGGCTTGCCGTCGGCGCCGTACTTGCCGCGACGCGGCCCGAGCAGCAGCAGCACGGCGAACGCGCCGGTGGCGCCGATCAGGTGGACCACCGTCGAACCGGCGAAGTCCTGCACCGAGAACTGCGTGGCCAGCCAGCCGCCACCGAAGATCCAGTGGGCGCCGATCGGGTAGATGACCGCCGAGAAGACGATCGCGTAGATCACGTAGACGCCGAACTTGACGCGCTCGAGCGTGGTGCCCCAGACGATCGCCAGCGACACTGCGCAGAACACGAACTGGAAGAACCACAGGGTCTCGACCGTGATCGAGCCGTCGCCCAGGTTGATCAGGGCGAAGTCCTTGCTGACGTCGGCGCCGGCCAGGAAGAAGCCGGATGTTCCGATGATCTCGTTGCCGTTGCCGAAAGCAAAAGCGAAGCCGACGGCCCAGAAGCAGATCGCCGCGATCGAGAAGTTGACCAGGATCTTCGCGATCACCGTGCCCGCGTTCTTGCCGCGGGAGAAGCCGATCTCCAGGAAGGCGAAGCCCGCCTGCATGAACATCACGAGGATGCCCGCGACGAGCACCCAGACCGAGTTGATCCCTGTCTCGATCGGCAACTTGCCGTCGGTGTACAGGTTCAACGTCATCCCATCGGCGAGCGCCGCCCCAGGCAGCGCCAGTAGTGCGAGCAGACCGGCCCCCACACCGGCGGCCCAGCGGGTCCTACGCATCGATCCTCCTCTGTCAAACAGCATCCGGTAGGAGAATCGCTTCGGACCTAGCTCACGACATTGTCCCCGTGTCGAAGATTCGATCTGCCCCGTTGTCCGCGCGGTCGAGCGCGGGCTCTCGCACCTGTACGACGAGTACGGCCACGTCGTCGCGGACCGCGCCCGCACCCGCTTCGAGCGCGCTGGCGAGCGCGCCCTGCGCGGTCTGCGCCGCCGTCGCGCGCCGCACTTTCGCGAGCAGTGCAGCGACTTCCTCGGTGGTCATCGTCGATTCCGGGGCGTTGGCCTCGGTCAGGCCGTCCGTGTAGAGCAGGAGCGTGTCGCCCGGGTGGAGGTCGACCGTCGAGTCCGCAATTTGCGGCTCGTCGACGACACCCAGCAGCGTCCCCGCGCAGCCGAGCTCGCGACGGGCGCCATCGGCGTCGACCACGACCGGCGGCGGATGGCCGCCGCACGCCAGCGTCAGGCGGAAGCTGCCGTCCCCGAGCCCGATCAGGCGCGCGAAGATCGCGGTCAGGAACTGCCCCGGCCGGCTCTCGTCCAGCACCGCGCGGTTGAGCGTGTGCAGCACCGCGGCCGGCGACTCGCTCGCGTGCGCGGCGGCGCGCACGGTGTGGCGGGCGAGCGCGGTCAGCGCGGCGGCGTCGACGCCCTTCCCGCAGACGTCGCCGATCGCGATCCCCCATACGCCATCGGCGATCGCGAACGCGTCGTAGAAGTCGCCGCCGACCTCGACCCCCTTCGCCCCGGACTCCAGGCGCCCCGCGAGGTCCAACCCGGGGATCTCCGGAAGCGCGCGCGGGAGGAGCGACTTCTGCAGCGTCTGCGAGACCGCGTGCTCGCGCTCGTACAGCTGCGCGCGAGCGGCCGCGATCGCCGCCTGCGCGGCCAGCGCCGCGAGCAGGTTGCGCTCGTCGGAGTCGAACGCGATCGGCCGCGTGAAGCCGAACGAGAGCACGCCCAGCGTGCGTCCGTAGGCGACCAGCGGCACCGCCGCGTAGGCGCCCGAGCGCGGGTACGGCGCGCCCTCGAGGTTCGGGAAGCGCTCGAGCAGCGCGGCCTCGTCGGGGAGGAAGATCGCCTGCCCGAGCCGGGCCGCCTCGGTGGCGGGCATCGGCTCGCTCAGCGGGAGCGTGCCCCAGCGGTCGCGGGCCTGGCCGCCGAGGTTGCGGTCGGCGGCGATCTCGAGCACGCCGCGCTCGGCGTCGAGCAGCAGCAGGACCGCCGCGTCGGCGTCGAGCGCCTGGGCGGCCTGCTCGACCGCGACCGCCGCGACGTCGGCGACCGTGACCGCGCCCGCCAGCGCCTCGGTCGCCTGCTGCAGCCGCTCGCGCGCGGCCTCGGCGCGACGGCGGGCGGTGACGTCGATCATCGCCTTGCCGACCGCGAGCAGCTCTCCGCGGTCGTCGCGGACGGCGAAGTAGCTGACCTCGAACCGGCGGCCGTGCAGCGCGGTGTCGACCTCCAGGAGCGACTCGCCGCTCGCGATCACCGCGCGCAGCGCGCGCTCGATCTCGTACTGGCCGGTCACCTCGCCCACCGTGCGGCCGAGGTGCTCCTCGGCGGGGACCTGGTTCATCCGCGCGAGCGCCTCGTTGACGCGCACGAACCGCAGGTCGAGGTCCAGGAACGCGATTCCCACCGGGGAGTCGCGGAAGACCGCGTCGAGCTCGGCCAGGTGGCGGTCGGTGGCGCGCTGCAGGTTCTCGGCGGTGACGTTGAACGCGCGTGCCACCTCCGCGGTCTCGGGCGGGCCGGTCTCGGGGAGGCGGGTGCCGAACCGCCCGGCGCCGAGCTCGCGGGCGAAGCCCTGGAGCCGGTTGACGGGCACGACGATCGCCCGTACCGCCGCGAACGCCAGCACCGCGATCAGCACGAGCAGGACCGCGAGCCCGCCCGCGGCGATCCGCTCCGCCCGCGTCCGCAGGTGCTGGCTCTCGGCGCGCAGCGCCATCTGCTGCGCCCGCTTGGCACCGGAGAAGCGCCGCACCGCGTCGCGGAACGGGGTCAGGGTCGAGTCGCTCGGCTGCGCCGCGTAGGCCTCCAGACGGCGGCCGACGGCCTGCGCCTGGGCGCGATCGGCCGCGGTCCTCTGCGTCGCGGTGAGCTTCGCCACAGCCGCCGGCACCGCGGCCCGCGCCCGCGCCGACGCGGCGGGGCCGGCGCTGTTCTCGATCTCGAAGGCGAGCCGCTCGAGCATGGCCGCCTGGTTGACCCCGTCGGTGACCGACCGGCCCTTCGTCGCCAGGCTGCTCTGGTCCGACAGCCCGTTGAGCAGCACCCCGAACGTGATCAGCGAGACGACGGCGATGACGCCGGCGGCCGCGAGCACGCGAAAACGGAGGCCCCAAGGTCGGCGCACGCGGGGGACTGTAGGGGTTCGTTGAGGGATGGTCGGCCCGACCGGGGTGGTGCAGCCGCCAGTGGCTCGGGTCGCACGCGCTCGCGATGCGGCCCTCTGGGCCGTGAGCAGCGTGGGTGGCGCGAGACGCTGCGGATGTGCCGCACCGGGCGTGCCGGTATCCCTCAACGGGCCCCTGGGGTTGCCCGTGCGTGTCACTACTGGAAGGATCGCCAGCGGAGGCCCTCGATACCGCCATCAGCACCATTCCCCGGCGGCGCCGAGGCCGCCCACGCCGAGCGGCTGTTCGCGCTCTCCCAGGACCTGCTGGGCGCGGCCGACGCCAACGGCTACCTGCGCTGGGTCAACGCGGCGTGGGAACGAACGACCGGTTGGACGCCCTCGGAGCTCTACGAACGCCCATACCTGGACTTCATGCACCCCCAGGACCGCGCGAAGGTGCTGGCGTTCGCGCAGCGGCTCGAGCACATGCCGCGCGGGGAGAGCGAGGAGGTCGAGGCGCGGGCGCTGTGCCGGGACGGGACCTTCCGGTGGTTCCGCTGCAGCGCGGTCGTCGCCGACGGCTCGGAGCCGCTGGTCTACCTCTCCGCCAAGGACGTCACCGACCTGCGCGAGGCGGTCGAGCAGCTCGCGGGCGAGCGGACGCGCTCGGTGCGCCGGACGGCCGAGCTGGAACGCTCCAACGCGGAGCTCGAGCGGTTCGCCTCGGTGGTCTCGCACGACCTGCGCCAGTCGTTGACCGCGGTGTCGGGGTTCCTCGCCCTGCTCGAGACGCGCTACGGCGCGGAGCTGCCCGCCGGGGCCGCCGAGCTGCTCGGCCTGACGCGCGAGGGCTCCGACCGGATGCACGCGCTCGTGGAGGACCTGCTCGCGTACGCGCGCGTGGGCCACTCCGGCCGTGGGCCCGAGCGCGTCGACGTGAACGAGCTCGTCCACCGGATCGCCCCGACGGCGGCCTCCGGCGCGTTGCTGGAGATCGGCGAGCTGCCGGTGGTGCTGGCCCGCCCGCGCGAGTTCGAGCAGCTTTTGACGAACCTGATGTCCAACGCCGTCAAGTTCGTCGCGCCGGGGATCAAGCCGCGCGTGCGCGTGACCGCGGTGCCCGAGGGCGCCGGCTGGCGCTTCCAGGTGGCCGACAACGGGATCGGCGTCGCCGCCCCGCACGCCCAGCGGATCTTCGGCATGTTCGCCCGCTCGCCCGCGGGCGAGCAGTATCCGGGCACCGGGATCGGGCTCGCGATCGCCCAGAAGGTGGTCGAGGCCGCGGGCGGGCGGATCTGGGTGGAGCCCCACCGCGGCGGCGGTAGCGTGTTCTGCTTCACGTGGCCGGGCCTCACCTGAGTCGAACCCGAAGCCCGTCTCTTTGGACACGTGGACAAAGAGGCCCGCGGCGCGCCCGCCTAGGGTAAGGCGCGCTGTCTCGATCCTGAGGAGGATTCCGCCCGAAATGCCGACCCGCACCCGCACGCCCAACGTCGCTGCCGCCCAATGGAGCCCCAACGGCGGCGCTCTTGGCCAGGCGGACCTGACCCAGCCCAGCGCCAACCTGTACGGCGAGAACGTCTTCTCGGTCGCCGTCCAGCGTCAGCGGCTGCCGAAGGCGGTGTTCCGTCAGCTCGAAGCCACGATCGCCAAGGGCGAGCCGCTCGAGGCCTCGCTCGCCGACGCCGTCGCGTCGGCCATGCGCGAGTGGGCCATGGAGCGCGGCGCGACGCACTACACGCACTGGTTCCAGCCGCTGACCGGGTCGACCGCTGAGAAGCACGACTCGTTCTACGGCCCGACCGGCGACGGCAACGCGCTGGCCGAGTTCTCCGGCAAGGAGCTCATCCAGGGCGAGCCCGACGCTTCCTCGTTCCCGAGCGGCGGCATCCGTTCGACCTTCGAGGCTCGCGGCTACACCGCGTGGGACCCGTCCTCGCCCGCGTTCATCCTCGAGAACCCGAACGGCGCGCTGCTCTGCATCCCGACCGCGTTCACCTCGTGGACCGGCGAGGCGCTGGACAACAAGATCCCGCTGCTGCGCTCGATGGACGCGCTGTCGAAGTCCGCGATCCGCGCGCTGCGGATCCTCGGCGACGCGACGGCCAACCACGTCTTCACGACGGTCGGCGCCGAGCAGGAGTACTTCCTGATCGACGAGACCTACTACTTCGAGCGCCCCGACCTCGTCACCACGGGCCGCACGCTGTTCGGCGCCAAGCCGCCGAAGGGCCAGGAGCTCGACGACCACTACTTCGGGTCGATCCCGGAGCGCGTCCTGGCGTGCATGCTCGAGACCGAGGTCGAGCTGGCCAAGCTCGGCGTGCCGATCAAGACCCGCCACAACGAGGTCGCCCCGGCGCAGTACGAGGTCGCCCCGATCTTCGAGAACTCGAACATCGGTGCCGACCACCAGCAGCTGACGATGCAGATCATGCAGAACGTCGCCCGCCGCTACGGCCTCGTCTGCCTGCTGCACGAGAAGCCCTTCGCCGGCATCAACGGCTCGGGCAAGCACAACAACTGGTCGATGGGCACCGACACCGGCGTCAACCTGCTCGACCCGGGCGACACCCCGCACGAGAACCTGCTGTTCCTCTTCTTCTGCTCGGCCGTGCTGAAGGCCGTCAACGAGCACCAGGAGCTGCTGCGCGCGTCGGTCGCCAACGCCGGCCAGGACCACCGCCTCGGCGCGAACGAGGCGCCGCCGGCGATCATCTCGATCTTCCTCGGCGCGGAGCTCGAGAAGGCGTTCCTGGCGATCGAGTCCGGGAGCGGGGACGCGGCCACGCCGCAGGCCTACCTCGAGATGGGCGCGTCGGTGCTCCCGCGCCTGCCGCTGCACGGCGGCGACCGCAACCGCACCTCGCCGTTCGCCTTCACCGGCAACAAGTTCGAGTTCCGCGCGCTCGGCTCGTCGATGTCGCTCGGCATGCCGAACACGGTTCTCAACACGATCGCCGCGGGCGCGATCGACGAGCTCGCCGACCAGCTCGAAGCCGCCATCGGCAGCGGCGGCTCGCTCGAGGCGGTCGTCCTGGACGTCGTCAAGGACACCTGGACCGCCAACAAGCGGATCGTGTTCTCGGGCGACGGCTACTCCGAGGATTGGCACAAGGAGGCCGAGACGCGCGGCCTGGCCAACCTGCGCCAGTCGCCGGACGCGCTGCCGTGGCTGATCGAGCCGTCGACGATCGAGGTCTTCGGCAAGTACAACGTGCTCTCCGGGCGTGAGCTGCACGCCCGCTACGAGGTCGCGGTCGAGCAGTACGTCACCACGATCAACATCGAGGCCGAGACCGCGGCGTCGATCGCCCGCACGATGCTCCTCCCCGCCGCGATCCGCTGGCTCGGCACGCTCAAGGAGGTCGGCATCGAGAAGCTCGTCGCCGAGTCCGCCGCCCTCGTCGACGAGTTCGTCGAGGCGATCTTCGCGCTCGAGAAGGCGAACCTCGACGAGAACCACCCCGAGGACGACCACGGCCTCGACGGCGCCAAGTACGTCCAGGGCACGGTCTTCGCCGCCATGAACGACGTCCGCGCGGTCGCCGACAAGCTCGAGCGGATCGTGCCGGACGACCTCTGGCCGCTCCCGAAGTACTCGGAGATGCTCTTCGTCAAGTAGCCTCGGCTGCCGACAAGCAGACGTCGTTCGAAGGCCCCGCTCGCGCGGGGCCTTCGGCGTTCTTCAGTCGACGCTGATGTAGACGCCGTCGTCGGTGGCGTTGCCGTTGGCGTCGGTGATCACGACGCGGCCGCTCTCCGTGCCCTCGCACGCGTTGCCGCCGGCGTCGTCGGGCTCGGTCGTGGTGAATGCACGGGCGCCGGTGCCGTCGGTGTTCAGGTCGACGTTCGCGGTGATCACGTGCGCGCCGCCGCTGACGTAGATGCACAGCTTGCCGGTCGACGGGCGCTTGACGCTGATGTTCTTGGACCGGTTGCCGTCGACGGTCCCGTTCTTGAACACGTGCGCGTACGCGAGCGCCGATCCGGGCGCGCCCGGTGCGCCGGGCGCGCCGTTGGTGCCGTTGGCGCCGGGCGGGCCTTGCAGGCCCTGCGGGCCGCGGAACCCGCGCGGTCCACGTCTGCCGCGCGGCCCCCGGGTCCCGGTCGCCGAGGTCTGCGCCTCGGCCGAGAGGTCGGCCCGCGTCAGCGAGCCGTCGCGGACATCGGCGCCCGTGAGGGAACCGTCCTTGATCTGGGCGCCGGTGATGAGGGTTGCCGCCGCGGCACTCCCGCCGCAGGCGAGAACCACCGCGGCGCAGGCCACGACCATGCTGGGAGACGGCCGTAGCCGGGACGAACGCTGCATCTCCACTCCTCCTGGTGGCTTTCCAGCCGACCGTATTCCAGTCAGGAGCGTCCGGCGACTCGACCTTGGTCGAGGTCAGCCCTCGCGCTTGCGCTGTCGTTCGCGCCGGTCGACGATCGCGTCGTCGTCGGTCGGCGTGTCGGACTTCGCGGTGTGCGATGTCGCGGCGGCCGCGGCGTCGCGGCGCAGAGCGGCGAGGCGAAGGCGGTCCAGGACCGCGTCGTAGCGGTTCGGCGGCGGGACGGTCACCGACACCCGGAACTCGTCCGCGGCGCCGCCGTCGAGCGATTGGGGCACCGCGCGCGCCGTCGGCGGGTTGAGGTCCCGCTTCGGGGCGGAGGCGGCACCGACGCCCTGCACCGTCAGGTTCAAAGAGATGCGGTCCACTGTGATCCGCATCGACGGCCGCTCCGCCCCGCGCGAGCGCGCGGGGCGGAGAACCGATCGTTCGTCTACGGCTGCGTCGTCGACAGCGTGAAGACGACCGTCTTCCCGTACGTGCCGGACTTCAGGCCGTCGGTCTCGGCGATCGACTGCTTGAAGTCGATCGCCGACGTGCTCTTGCCGACCGGGTCGGGGAACGTCAGCAGCGTCACCGGTGAGGTGAGCGGCGCGAACGCCGCCGAGCCGGTCTTGACCTGCAGCGGCTGCGCCAGGGGGCGGGTGCCGTTGACCAGGTAGCCGGTGCTGGTCGTGCTCGGGTCCGCGACCGTCAGGACCGAGTTCAGGCCCGTCGAGGTGACCGTCGCGGTCGTCGACGCGGTGTAGTCCTTCGTCACCGCCGGCATGAACATGCCGAACGACGCCGGAGCGCCGAGCGTCACGCTGAGCACGCCCGGGACCTCGCCGTTGACGGCGCCCGACGTGTCCACGAACGCGCCGGTGACGGTCACCTTCACGCTCTTGGACGTCTCGAGCTTGCCGTCGGACACGGTCACCGTCGCGATGTACTCGCCCGCCACCGTGTAGCGGTACGAGGGGCTCGCGGCGGTCGAGTCGACCGTGCCGTCGCCGTTGAGGTCCCACTTGTAGGTCAGCGGGTCGTTCTCGGCGTCGGTCGCGACCACGGCGAACTGCGACTGCAGCGGTGCCGGGCCGCTCTGCGGCGAAGCCGTCACCGAACTGATCGCCGGGGCGGTGTTCGTCACCGGCAGCTTGAGCTCGAAGCGGTCGAAAGACACCGCCTGGCCGTTGCCGTGATAGGCCGCGAGGCCGACCTTGGCGCTGGCGAGCGTCGCCAGCGAGCGGACCGGGGTGAGGTCCGTCCACGCCGTGCCGTCCAGCGAGTACGCCGCGCGGAGCGAGGTGCCGTCGCTGGTCAGCCGCAGCCAGACGCCGTTGGTGGCGACGCTCGCCGGCAGGGTGCCGGACCGGTAGCCCGTCGGGCTGTTGGCGACACCGTTGATGTCCTGCCCGAACTCGACGACCCAGCCGGTGCCCTCGAGGTCCATCACGACGGCCTTGGCGAAGTTCTTGTCGTCCTTGAACAAGATCAGGCCGCCCTGCTCGTAGGAGCCGCCCTGTGGGACGGTCACCTTGGTGATCGCCTGCCAGGCGCCGCTCGCGGGAGCCGGCTGCAGCAGCACGTTCTTGGCGGTCGAGGTGCCGTTGTACTGGTCACCGTCGAGCGCGTCGATCTGCAGTGCCCCGCCCGTCACGCGGGTCTCGCCCGCGACCGGCCGCAGGATCGTCGTCCAGCGGCAGTCGTTGACGGCGTCGCCGTCGAACTCGTCGGTCGGCCCCGAGAGGTTGAACCACTCGAAGTTCGCCGGCGTGCCCGCGGTGCCGTTGTAGGCCGAGAGGCCGATGGTCGGGCTCGGCATCCGGTCAAGCGGCCGCGGCGTGCCGACCGCGGTCCAGCTCACGCCGTCCTGGGAGAACTGCGCGGTGACGTTCGTGCCGTCGGAGATCATCCGCAGGAACACGGTGCCCGACGCGCTGCTCGGGAAGATCGCCGACCGCTCGACCACCGGCTCAGCGCCGGTGCGCAGGCCCACGAGCTCCACGTTGCGGCCCTCCGCGGTGCGGATGAACGCCGCCTTGAGGAAGTCCTGGTCGGACTGCCGCAGGATCAGCGCCGCCTGCTCGCCCGTGGCGACCTGGTTCATCGTGACCTTGGTGGTCACGCTCCAGGGGCCTGCGGGGACCGGGCGGGAGATGATGTTCTTGGCCGTCGTGTTGCCGGTCCACATGTCGCCGGCGACCGCGTTGATCGACAGGACGTTGTTGGCGACCTTGTAGTTGGCCGCGTCCTCGCGGACGATCGTCGGCCAGACCGTGCGGTTCAGCGACGTGCCGGGGAACGTGTCCGAGCCCGGGCAGGTGCCGAGGACCTCGACGTTGAACGTGCGGGTCGTCGTGCGGCCGTCGGCGTCCTTGACCGTCAGCGTGGCGGTGTAGATGCCGCGCTGCGTGTAGGTGTAGGTCGCGTTCGCCGTGGTGGCGAGCGGCGCGCCGGCGACGCCGAAGTTCCACGAGTAGGACACGGCGGTCCCCTCGGGATCGGTGGCCGAGGCCGTGAAGTCGACCTTCAGCGGCGCCGCGCCGGAGGCCGTCGACGCGCTCGCGGTCACGAGCGGGGCCGCGTTGCCATTGGCGCCCGGCCCGTTGAACGTGAACTCGTCGAGGTCCATGCCGCCCTGCGCGAAGACCACGTAGAGGTCGTTCGTCCCACCCGGGTCGGTGACCGCGGCCGGGTCCTGCACCTTGTACTGCTCCCAGTCACCGGACGCGACGACCGGGATCGTCGCGACCAGCGGACCGGTCGGCGAGCCCGCGTGGACCTCCAGACGCGAGGCGGACGTGCCGCTCGTGCGCGCGGTGATCGACGTGATGCCGGTGAGGTTGACGTTGTCGAAGCGCACCCAATCGCCGGGATCGCTGTAGCCCATGCGCCCGCCGCCCGCGGCCGCCGCCGCGTTGACCGCGGTGAGGCCCTGCTGGGCGTCGAACAGCTCGGCCTGCTGCGTGCGCCACTCGAGGATCGTCTGCGCGGTGCCCGTCAGCTCGAGACCGGACGTCTTGTCCGTGTAGCTGGCGCCGAGGATGTACCAGGTGTGCTGGGTCTTGTCCTCCCACGCCTGCGGGATCGTGAACTGGCCGCTGCAGCCCGTCATCGACTGGTCGCCGTGCGAGTGGTCGTTGTGGCCGAGCGCCGTGTCGAGCCGGACCCTCGAGCAGTCGATCGTGCCGTCCTCGGGGTCGGTGACGGTGATCGTGTACTTGATCGTGTCGCCGTAGTCGTAGATCGCGCCGTTCGGCGGGAGGTTGATCTTGACCGTGGGCATCGTGTTGCCCGAGACGATGTTGACCGATGCGTGGCCCTCCTTGCCGGACGGGTCCTTGACGGTCAGCGCCGCGGTGTGGCGGCCTTGCGGGAACGTGTAGGTCGGCGCCGGGTCGGTCGAGTCGACCGTGCCGTTGCCGTCGAAGTCCCACGCGTACGTCAGGTCGCCGCCGTCGGGGTCGATCGAGCCCGCCGAGGAGAACTTCACGGTCAGCGGGGCGGGGCCGGAGATCTTGTCCGCCTTGGCCACGGCCACCGGGCTGCGCTGGCCGGAGACGTAGTCGATCCGGTAGACGGCCGAGTTCTCGTCGCCCTGGAAGTAGCCGCCGGAGCCGTAGTCGAGGACGTACAGCGAGCCGTCGGGACCGAACTCGAGGTCGATCAGCTGCTTGAAGCCGAAGTTGCCGAAGTAGGTCTCGACCGACGGGAACGTCACGCCGTCGGTGCCGCCGGTGAACGTCTTGATCCACGCGCGCCCGAACTCGTAGGCGAAGTTCTTGCCGTCGAAGTAGGCCGGGAACTTCGTCTCGGACGGGTTGCCCGCGTCGTAGTGGTAGGTCGGGCCGCCCATCGGCGACTCCGAGCCGCTTCCGAACTCCGGGATGGAGCCGCCGTCATAGGCGATCCACGCGGGGATGGCCGGCGGGAGGTCGACCAGGCCCGTGTTGTTGGGCGAGGTGTTCTTCGGCGCGGCGCAGTTGAACTTCGCGCCGCCCGTGTTGGTGGCGAAGTCCCACTGGTTGTACGCGTCGTTGGAGCCCGTGCAGTACGGCCACCCATAGTTGCCGGGTTGCTTGATCAGGTTGAACTCGACCTGACCGCCGGGGCCGCGGTTCGGGTTGGCGGCGCCGGCGTCGGGGCCGTACTCGCCGAGGTAGACCCAGCCGGTGGCCTTGTCGACGGCGAACCGGAACGGGTTGCGGAAGCCCATCGCGTAGATCTCGGGCTTGGTGCCCATCGTGCCGGGCGCGAACATGTTCCCGGCCGGGATCGTGTACGTGCCGTCGGGCCCGACCTTGATCCGCAGCAGCTTGCCGCGCAGGTCGTTGGTGTTGGCCGCGGTGCGCTGCGCGTCGTACACCGGGTTGCGGCCGGCGCGCGTGTCGATCGGCGCGTAGCCGTCGGAGGAGAACGGGTTGGAGTCGTCGCCCGTGACCAGGTAGAGGTTGCCCTGGGCGTCGAAGTCGATGTCGCCGCCGACGTGGCAGCAGGAGCCGCGGTCGGTCGGGACCTGGAGGATCTGCTGCTCGCTCGTCAGGTCGAGCTTGCCGTCGGCGCCGAGCTTGAAGCGGCTGAGGACGTTGTAGCCCTTGTAGGGCGCGAACGCGGCGGCGTTGCCGTCGGTGGGCGCGTCGGTGAGCGGGGTGCTCAGCCGCGGCGCGTAGAAGAGGTAGACCCACTTGTTGGTCGCGAAGTCGGGGTCGACCGCGACGCCCTGCAGGCCGTCCTCGTCGTGCGAGTAGACGTTCAACTGCGCGGCGAGCGAGGTGGTCGCGTTCGGCGTCGTCAGCCACAGGCGGCCGTCGCGCGAGGTGTGCAGGACGCGGCGGTCCGGCAGCACGGCCAGCGAGATCGGCTCGCCGGTCTTGTCGACGCCCTTGGCCAGCGTCGCCAGCTCGAAGTCGTTCGTGGTGGGCGGGGCGGAGCGCATCGGGCCGCAGTCGGCCGGCACCGCGCCCGCGGCGGTCTTCAGGCCGCCGAGCAGGCTCTTGAGGAAGTCGGGCTCGGAGAAGCTCGCCTGCGTGTGGCCGAGCGCCGTGTACCAGACGCGGCCGCCGTCGAAGTTCGAGCACCAGATGACCGGGTGGTCGTCGGCGTCGGCGGAGTCGTCGACCTCGTCGTAGGTGGACTCGTCGACGGTGGCGAGGACGTGGACGCCGCTCGTGCGCGGCGAGTAGTCCGGGATGCCGGGCTGGTTGCCGCCGACCACGGGGTTGGTCGGCTTCTGGAAGTTGTACCACTCGTCAGCGCGCGTCCAGGAGGCCGGGATGCCGGTCGTGGAGGGCTCGTCGCCGTCCTCGATCTTGACCGTCGCCGTGGGGGTCCCGGAGGGGTGGTTGCGGAAGTAGGCGCCGAGCATCTGGCCGTACCAGGGCCACGTGTACTCGGTGTCGGACGCCGCGTGGATGCCGGCGAAGCCGCCGCCCGCCTTCATATAGCGCTCGAACGCGCCCTGCTGCGTGTCGTTGAGGACGTCACCGGTCGTCGACAGGAACACGACGACGTCGTACTGCGCGAGGTTCGCGTCCGTGAACTTCGTCGCGTCCTCGGTGGCGTCGACGGCGAACCCGTTCTGCGAGCCGAGCGTCTGGATCGCCGCGATGCCCTGCGGGATCGAGTCATGACGGAACCCGGCCGTCTTCGAGAAGACGAGCACCTTCTCCAGCGCCGCCGCGTGCGCCGGACCGGCACCGGCGAAGCACAGCGCCAGCACAGCAAGCAGCCCGAGGACCGCTCTCCTCCTGAAACCCATTCGCTCCCTCTTCTGTCGTCCGTGACAGCACTTTTGCCGCCAGCGACGACAGAATGGCAAACGTTTACAGTGAGCGCAACAGGAAAGGACCCAGGGTTTGTGCAAAAGCCCGGGTGAGGTGCGAGCCGTCCTTGCGCACGAGCACGCCGCCGATCACCGACGGGCACTTCGTCGCGTCGCACATGAACCTCGTGAAGTCGAGGACCTTGACGCGGCCGCCGGCGGCCTTGCGTTGGGGGTCAGGCAGGAGCTTGGTCGCCCGCGGCAAGGCGCAGGAGGTGCCGATCGTCTGCTTGGCGCGCAGGCGGCGGCTGACGCAGCCGTTCTCCGGGCCGAGCGTCTCCGGGGTCGCGCGCAGGACGTAGATGCGGCGGATGTTCTTGGGCAGCGACCGCAGCGCCTCGCGGGCGCCCTCGCCGGGGTCGCGGGTGAAGTCGGCGCTCGCGCGGGCGGCGACGAAGACCGTGTGGATCTCCTTGTGGTCGGCCAGGAAGCGGCGGATCTGGCCCTGCCAGCGGCGGCACTCGTCGCTGTCCTTCTTTGTGCGCAGCTTCGCGCCCGCGCTGTTGTAGGGGCAGCCGGAACGGGAGAGCGAGATCCCGCGCCAGCGCTTGGACTGGGCCGCGACCTCGATCGCGGCGCGCCAGTGCTCCGCGTGGCTGTCGCCGAGCAGCGCGACGGTCGCTCTTGCCCGATCCGCCGCAACGCCGAAGTAGCACGGGTAGACGAGCCCGGTGTGGCCGTAGGGCGCGCACGGCGCGTTGGGCGTCAGCAGCGCTTCAGACGGCGTCGGGGTGACGACCTTCGCCAGCGCGGGGTTGCTGCAGGGGTGAGCGGGGTCGCGGGCGGCGGCGCCGAAGCAGTCGGGGACGTTGAGCAGGCGGGCGCGGGCGGCGCCGCCGTCGACCTGGTCGATGCCGCCGTCCCAGGTCGAGATCACCGACCAGTCGAAGGGCCCGAACGGCAGCTGTGCGTCGGTCGGCGTGAAGCGGGCGGTGAGCGTCGTCTCCTCGAGCGTCTCGGTCGAGGCGATGCGTGTCGCCGTCCCGGGCGGGTCGAGCGGGACGCGGCGCAGGATCGTCGCGCCGGTCGTCGTCGCGGCGACGCACAGCGCGACCTTCGTCGTCCCGTACGTGAGCGTGAGACAGAGCGCGCGCGGGCCGCGGTGATCGAGCTGCTTGGGCTTGAACGCGCCGCGGGTGGTGACCGTGAGCACCAGCTCGGTCCCGTCCTGCCCCAGCGACGCGGACGCAAGGTCCAGCGGCCCTGCCTGGGCGTTGACCGGCGACTCGTGCACGACCGGCGGCGGGTTCCATGGCGGCGGGGCCTCGAACACGAGCCCGGCAGGGTACACCCGCCGGTTTCCGGAGCCCGCGCGTGACACGGGCTCCGGCGGCTGCCGCTAGTGGAAGCCGATGAGCTCGTCGAGCAGACCGTCCGCGCTCGGCGGCTCCGGGTCCGGCGTGGGCTCAGGCTCGGGCGTGGGCTCGGGGTCCGTCGCCGGGTCGGGCTCGACGGTCGGGTCGTCCGTGGTCGGGTCGGGCTCGACCGTGGGATCGTCGGTCGTCGGCTCGGGCTCGACCGTCGGGTCCGGCTCAGGCGTCGGCTCGGGCTCGACCGTCGGGTCGGGCTCGACCGTCGGGTCGGGCTCGACCGTCGGGTCCGGCTCGACCGTCGGGTCGGGCTCGGGCGTCGGCTCCACGGTCGGGTCGTCCGGCGTCGGCTCCACGGGCTCCACCTGGTCCGACGGCGTCGGCGAGACCGGCGTCAGGCTCGAGTTGCGCTGGTATTGCGCGATCGCATTGCGCACGTACTGCTCGCCGAACTCGCTCGCGGTCAGCGGCTTGTAGGCCAGCTTGGCCGTCTCGGGCTGCTCCTGCACGACCGTGTCGGCGGTCGCGGTCGGCGCCTGCTCGGTCTTGGCGCTGCCGGCCAGCGCGGCGTCGCGCTTGAGCGCGGACGTCCGCAGCGATTCCATGATGTGGTCGTAGCCGTTGACCGACTTGCGGTCGGCGACCGGGTTCCATGGGTTGCGCTCGACCTTGGGCGCGTTCGGCACCAACTGGTCGAACGACTTCATCGTCACGCCGTGCGGCCCGAGGCGGGTCGCGACCTCGAAGTCCTGCTGCGTCAGCGCGGTCGCCGGATTCGTCCGCCGCGCCGTCCCGTTGGCGAGCGGCCCGAGACTCCGCTGGTCGTCCACGACCTTCTTGATCGAGTCGACGTGCTCGACCTTGTCCTTGCGGCTGGCGGCGCCCCACTCCCTGTCGGGCCAGGCGGCGCTCCCTGCGCCCCCTACGTTCAAGTTGCTCATTCGGTTGTCGGTTTCTCCCGGGTTCCAAGCCCCACCGAGGACCCACTCGCAACATCGGCACCCTCCGCGAACCGGCCCAGCCCGCTCGACGGATGGACGAGCGAAAATTCGTGCTCAAGTCCTTCTCGCGGCTGCCGATACAGGGGTTGAGTCACCCGCAGCGCTCGTCCGACAAACAACCCTTCGTCGCGGACGAGGCCTTTGCGAGGTGGCTCGCCTCCCCTCAATAAACCCCGATCTGCGGCTCCGTCACTCCCCCGACGGAGCCGTAGGTCGTTAATCGTCCGGGGTGACGAGACCGCGGGTCGCCGCCCAGTGCGAGACCTCGTGGCGCGACGTCAGCTGCAGCTTGCGCAGCACCGCGCCCACGTGGGACTCGACGGTGCGGTCGCTGATCCCGAGCCGCGCCGCGATGCGCTTGTAGGAGTAGCCGCGGGCCAGGTGGTGGAGCACCTCGCGCTCGCGGGGCGTCAGCGCCTGCAGCTCGTCCGTCGCCGGCGCGGGTGCGGAGAACGCCTGCAACACGAACGCCGCCAGCCGGGGGGAGAAGCACGCGTCGCCGGCCGCGACCGTCGCGACGGCGTTCAAGAGCTCCTCGGTGTCGATCGTCTTGGTGACGTAGCCGAGCGCGCCCGCGCGGATCATCGGCACGACGTCCTCCGCGGCGTCGGACACCGACAAGGCGAGCACCTTGGGACCGTCCGGGGCGAGCCCCTCGAGCACGCTCACGCCACCGCCTTCGGGCAGGTGGACGTCGAGCAGCACGACGTCCGGCTTGGTCTCGGCGATCACGCGCAGTGCTTCGGCGGGCGTCGCCGCCTCACCCACGACCACGTGGTGCGCGGCGAGCTCCGCGCGCACACCGGCGCGGAAGAGATGGTGGTCGTCGACGACGACGATCCTCATCCGATCACCCCGATCCGCAGCGCGATCTCCGTCCCTTCGCCGAACCGCGACTCGACCACGGCCGAGCCGCCGACCGCGGCCATCCGACCGACGATCGAGTCGCGCACGCCGCGCCGCTCGGTCGGCACCGTCTCGAGCTCGAAGCCCGGTCCTTCGTCGCGCACGAACACCTCCGCGCCGTCGGCGTTCGCCTGCCCGAAGACGAAGATCGGCGCGCCCGGAGCGTGGCGCGCGGCGTTGCGCAGCGCCTCCCGCGCGGCGGCGGCGAGCGCCTCCGTCGACCGGTCGAGCCGGCGGTCTCCGAGCATCGTCAGCTCCACTGTCGCACCGTGGTCGTCCTCGACCTCGGCGACCGCGGCCCGCAGCGCGGCGCCGAGCGTCTCCGAGCCGAGCTCGACCTCGCCCGCCATCCATGCCCGGAGCTCGTGCTCCTGCCGGCGCGCGAGCCGCGCCACCGCGGCGGGGTCGTGCGCCTGGCGCTGCACCAGGGCGAGCGTCTGGAGCACGGAGTCGTGCAGGTGCGCGGCGACGCGCCGCCGCTCGTCCTCACGGGCGTCCTCCACGTGGACCCGGTCGGCGCGCGCGAAGCCCGCGATCACGAGCGGCGTGACGATCACCGCGAACGCGCCCACGGCGAGCACGAACAGGACGACCACGTCACCGCCGTTGGCGCCCGCGAACGCGAGCAGCAGCAGTGCCGAGCCGCCGAGCAGCGTGAGCCCGGCCAGCGCCCGCCACGGCGCGGGAACCGGCGTGTCGTGCGTCCCGGTCAGCCGCTGCCACGGGGTCAGGCCCGCGGTGCCGAGCCGCACCCGCAGGTCCTCCGCCAGCAGCACGAGGCCGCCGAGCGCGGCGAGCCCGACGATCGACAGCGGCAGCAACGCCCGCACGAGGTCGGTGAGCCCGTAGAGGTAGCGGGTGTCCCCGACGTAGCCCGTGAAGCCGATCAGCAGCACCGGGGCGGCCGCCAGCAACGCGCCGACCACGAGCATCGGATGCCGTTGCGCGCCCGCGATCGCGCGCGGGACGAGGACGAACAGCGCGAGCACCGTGCCCGCGCCGGCCGCGGCCAGCGATGCCGTCGTCCCGGCCTCGCCCAGCGCCAGCGCGAGGCCGCCGACGAGCAAGAGCCCGGCCGCCGCGGTCAGCAGCCGCGCGGGCTCCAGCAGCGAGGCGCGCTCCGGGCGCGGCAGCTCGACCGTCTCGGCGGTGTTCAGCGCTTCGCCGTGCACGGCCCGCCCATCAGTCGATCGATCCGCTTCTTGTCACGTACCTGGACATTGCGTCGCGCGTGCCAGTCATGAAGCATGGTCAGTGCTTCGGCACGCGCGACGCCGGTCGTGTCCGGCCGCGGCTCTCCGAACACGGGATAGCCGGGCCAGTCTGGGAAGTCATCCGGGTTCATGTCGTTCGGGTAGTCGCGGACGACCAGCGATCCACCGACGGAGGAGAAGTCGACGGCCAGCACCGGGCCGGGGCGGTCCCGGGGCGTCGCGTAGTGCGGAGGCCGGCGCTCGCCGAAGACCTGCGGGCCGACCTGTCCGTAGCGCCCGACGAGCGCCCCGCCGAGCCGCAGCGCCGGCGGCGCCTCGTGCTGGTTGACGACGACGTGCACGCAGCGATCGTGCGGCAGCGCGATCAGCGTGCGCCGCGGGCCCGCCTCGATGCGCAGCGGGATCGTCCCGCTCGCGGGCAGCTCGGTCCGGCGCAGGTCGACCGTCAACAGCCCGAAGCCGCTGCGCACGACCCCGCGCGGCAGCTCCGCCGTCGTGCCGGGCGCGAGCACCTTGGTCGAGGTGCTCGGGTCGATCCGCACCCCGCCGACGGCCATCGCCACCGAGGGCAGCACGAGCGCGCCGATCGGCAGCAGCGCCCACGCCGGCCCGAGCCGCGCCCACCCGGCCAGGACGCCGACGAGCACCGCGCACGCCACCGCCACGACCGCCCACCCGTAGCCGAACATCGTGGCCGCTGCCCCCGCCGCCGCGAGCGCCGCGAGCCCGAGCAGCCCGCCGATCGCCTGCGCCACCAGGACGATGCCGCGCTGCCCGCCGTCCACCCCGTCCTCGGGCAGGATCAGCCAGGCCGCGAGGTACACGAGCACGCCGAGGCCGAGCACGACCGACGCGAGCACGAACCCGAGCCGGACGCGCCCGACGGGCACGCCCCAGCGCTCGGCGAGCCCCGCGCAGACGCCGCCCAGCCAGCGGCCGGAGCGGGCGCGCGTCGTGGGAGCGGGGACGTCGTTCATGGCGTCCATTGTCGGAGGCACTCGCGCCGACGACCAGTCGTGATTGTCCGGAGGGCGTCTCCGGGATTTCCCGGACTTGCTTGGATCCGGCCCCATGGAGCCACGACGCGTGCTCATCACGGGCGCCTCCGGACACATCGGGACCGTCATCCGCCCCGCGCTGCGCGAGACCGTCGAGGAGCTGCGGCTCTCCGACCTCACCGAGCCGGACGACCTGCAACCGCCCGAGATCTACGTCCACGCCGACCTGACCGACTTCGAGGCGGTCCAGCGCGCCGTCGACGGCGTCGATGCCGTCGTCCACCTCGGCGCGGTCCCCAACGAGGCGCCGTTCGAGGTGATCGCCGGGCCCAACCTGCACGGCGTCTACCACGTCTTCGAGGCGTGCCGGCGCGCCAAGGTCTCGCGGATCGTCTACGCGAGCTCCAACCACGCGTCGGGCATGTACGCGCCCGGCGTGCCGCTCGACGGCTCCCAGCGCGCCCGGCCCGACGGCCTCTACGGCGCCTCCAAGGCCTACGGCGAGGCGCTCGGCAGCATGTACGTCGACCGCTTCGGGCTGTCGATCGTCTGCCTGCGGATCGGCTCCTGGCGCCCGACGCCGGGCGAGCGGCGCGAGCTCTCGACGTGGCTCAGCCACGCCGACGGCATCCGGCTCGTGCAGGCGGCGCTGACCGCCGACGACGTCGACTTCGCGATCGTTTACGGCGCCTCGGCCAACACGCGCCGCTGGTGGCCGCCGGACGAGGAGATCGGCTTCGTGCCCCAGGACGACGCGGAGGTCTACGCCGACTCGCTCGAGGGGCCGGACTACGAGTACCAGGGCGGCCCGAACGCGGCCTTCGACCACGGCGGCTGGGCGACGTGAACGCCGACACCTTGCGGGC
This sequence comes from Solirubrobacter soli DSM 22325, assembly GCF_000423665.1. GTDB lineage: Bacteria > Actinomycetota > Thermoleophilia > Solirubrobacterales > Solirubrobacteraceae > Solirubrobacter > Solirubrobacter soli. Next base: position 141,093 of record NZ_AUIK01000025.1, read on the forward strand.
GCGCTTCGACGCGCCGGACGAGCTCGGGATCGGCATCGAGGAGGAGCTGTTCCTGCTTGACCCGGAGACGCTCGACCTGGCGCCGTACGCCCGCGAGGTGGTCGAGGCGACGGACGGCGATCCGCGCTTCAAGCTGGAGCTGCCCGCCGCGCAGCTGGAGATCGTGACGCCGCCGTGCCCCGACGTCGCGACCGCGGTCGCCTCGCTCGCGGCCGCCCGGCGCGACCTCGCGGCCGCGGCCGAGCCCTACGGGCGCCTGATGACCGCCGGCACCCACCCGTTCACCGCCGAGCTCGGCGTGTTGACGGACGACCCGCGCTACGTGCGCACGCTGGAGGAGTACGGCGAGCGCGCCCGTCGTCAGCTGGTCTCCGGTCTGCACCTGCATGTGTCATTGGGCGGCGCGGACCGCACGCTCGCGGTCTACAACGCGATGCGCTCGCACCTGCCCGAGCTGGCCGCGCTGGCGGCGAACGCGCCCTTCCACGCCGGCCGCGACACCGGCCTCGCGTCGATCCGCCCGACGATCGCCGTGAACCTCCAGCGCCAGGGCGTCCCCCCGTACATCCCGAGCTGGGAGTGGTTCGCCAACGGCCTCACCTGGGGCGAACGGTCGGACACCGTGCCCGACCCGCGCCGCTGGTGGTTCGAGCTGCGCATGCACACGACCTACGGCACCCTCGAGCTTCGCGCGCCCGACGCCCAGTCCAGCGTCGACGACGTCCACGGCATCGCCGCCTTCACGTACGCGCTGATGCACGACCTCGCCGCCCGCCACGACGCGGGCGAGATCCTCTCCGCCGACGACTCCTGGCGGATCGACGAGAACCGCTGGTCGGCGATGCGCGACGGCCTCGACGGCACCCTCGCCGACCTCCAGACCGGCGAGCGCACCTCCACCCGCGAGCTGCTCCTCGCCCGCATCGAGCACCTCGGCGCGGACGCCGCCCGCCCGCTCGTCGAGTCCAATGGGGCGCTTCGCCAGCGGGCGGTCGCCGCGGACGTCGGCGTCCGCGGCCTCACCGAGTGGCTCGTCGAGCGTTTCTAAACACCACCTAAGGGGTCTGACCCCTTAGGTGGGCTTTAGATAAAGGGTCGGACCCTTTAACTAGCGGTGGCCGTGGTCGCCCGCGTGGTCGAACCAGCCGATCACGCGTCGCCAGGCCTCCTCGGCCGCCGGGACGTTGAAGCGGGCGCCGGTGTCGTTGAAGAAGGCGTGGTCGGCCTCAGTGAACGTGAGCAGCTCGTAGTCCAGGCGCGCGGCGTCCAGAGACGCCTTGGCGGCGGGCATGGTGCCGTTCACGCGCGCGTCGAGGCCGCCGTAGACGCCGAGGACGTTCGCCTTGTTGCCGCCGAGGTTGCCGCCGGTCGGGAATGGGCCGTAGAACGGTGCCGCCGCGTCCAGGCGCGGCTCGCGCGCGGCCAGCAGGCGCCAGATCATGCCGCCGCCGAAGCAGAAGCCGATCGCGCCGAGCGTGGACTTGCGCGGCACCCGCTTCTCGAGCTCGGTCAGCGCGGCCTTCATGTCGGCGTCGAAGCGGCCCGGGTTGGAGCCTGAGATCTCCGACAGCTTCGCCGCCACCTCGGCCTCGCCCGGGAACGCGCCGGTCCCGCCCTCCTCGGAGAGCAGGTCGAGCGCGAGCGCCGAGTAGCCGCTGGCGGCGAAGCGCCCAGCGACGTTCTTGATGTGCTCGGTCAGCCCGCGGTTCTCGTGGATCACGAGCACGCCGCCACGCGGCTTGACCGCCGGCGCCCACGCCGCGAGCAGCGGGCCGGTCGGGCCACTGAAGGTGATCGACTCGCGCGCGGCCGGCGCCCACGCCGACGTCGCCGCCTCCGGCTTGTGGCCGTGCTTGCCATGACCGTGGTCGTGGTCGTGCCCGCCGTGCCCGCCGCCGGTCCTCGCGGCCGCCTCGGCGGTCAGCATCGCCGACGCCGTCGCGGCGGTCACCCCGAGCAGCCCGAGGCGCCTCACCGCCTCGCGCCGGGTGATGATCCCGTCCGCGTGGTCCTCCGCGACCTCGTCCGCCAGGTACTGCTGCAGCTCCGTCATCAGACTCCCCCTGTTGAAGACGACTGTCTTACGCAGGGTGCCAGATGGGCGTTCAATGAGAACGTGACGCGCGCCAGCGTTCCAACAACGCCGGCATCTCCGTCTGCAGGAACGCGAAGAAGTCGGCGGTGTCGCGCAGGCGCGCGCCCGCGGGTGTGTCGGGCCCGACGGCCTCGACACCGTCCTGGACCGCCCGCACCCACCGCGCCAGCACGGCCTCGCGGCGATAGATCGCCTCGTACCACTCGTCGTCGTGCAGGCGATAGACGTCGCGCCGCGACCCCGGCTCGCGCTCGCGGCTGATCAGGCTCGTCTGGATCAGGTACCGCACTGCGCCGGAGACGGCCGCGGCGCTGACCCGCAGCCCGTCGGAGAGCTCGACGGCGGTGGCGCGCCCGCTGTCGGTGGCGAGCAGCGCCGCGAACACCCGCGAGGGCATGCGCGGCATGCCGCTCTCCTCCAAGACGGATGCGAAACGTTCGACGAACCGCGCGACGTCGTCTGTCACCAGCCAATCTTTACACATTTCAGAACTTTCACGATTTCGTGTATGTTGTGAAACGTGCCCGTCATCTCCGTCACCGGCCTCGTCAAGACCTTCGGCACAACGCGCGCCCTCGACGGCCTCGACCTCGAGGTCGCCGCGGGCGAGGTGCACGGCTTTCTCGGCCCAAACGGTGCCGGGAAGTCCACGACGATCCGGGTGCTGCTCGGGTTGTTGCGGGCGAACGGCGGGGCGGCGCGCCTGTTGGATGGAGATCCCTGGGAAGACGCGACCGCCCTGCACCGCCGCCTCGCCTACGTGCCCGGTGACGTGACGCTCTGGCCGAACCTGAGCGGAGGCGAGGCGATCGACCTGCTCGCGCGGCTCCGCGGCGGCCTCGACGAGCAGCGCCGCGCCGAGCTGCTGCACCGCTTCGAGCTCGACCCGACCAAGAAGGGCCGCGCCTACTCCAAGGGCAACCGCCAGAAGGTCGCGCTCGTCGCCGCGCTGGCCTCCGACGTCGAGCTGCTGATCCTCGACGAGCCGACCTCCGGCCTGGACCCGCTGATGGAGGAGGTCTTCCGCGAGTGCGTGGCCGACGAGCGCGGCCGCGGCCGCACCGTCCTGCTCTCGAGCCACATCCTCTCCGAGGTCGAGGCGCTGTGCGACCGCGTGACGATCATCCGCTCGGGCAAGACCGTCGAGACCGGCACGCTCGCGGAGCTGCGCCACCTCACGCAGATCACGATCGAAGCCGACCTGAGCGACGGCCGACACGTCGTCGAACGCGTCGACCCGGGCGAGCTGCAGGCGACGCTGGAGCAGCTCGTCAAGGTCGGCGTGAGGTCGCTCGTCAGCCGCCCGCCCACGCTCGAAGAGCTGTTCCTGAGGCACTATTCGTGACCGGGGTGGGGATCCTCCTTCGGCTCGCGCTCAAGCGCGACCGGGTGATGATCCCGGCCTGGGTCCTCGGGCTCGGGCTCGCCGTGATGGTCACGGCCTCGTCCTACTCGAGTCTGTACGCGACGGAGTCCTCACGCGCCGAGGTCGTCCGCACGCTCGGCTCGACCCCCGCCACGCTCGCCCTGTACGGGCGCATCTACGCGGACTCCGTCGGTGGCCTCGTCGCCTGGCGGTTGGGCGGGATCGCGCTCGCGCTGGCGGGGCTGATGGCGATCCTGCTCGTCGTGCGCCACACGCGCGCGGAGGAGGAGACCGGCCGCGCCGAGCTCGTGGGCGCGGGCGTCGTCTCCCGCCACGCCCCGCTCGCGGCGGCGCTGATCACCTCGGCGCTCGCAAGCGTCGTGCTCGGCGTGATCGTGTTGCTGGCCGTCGTGGCGACCGGCCTCGGGTTCGCCGGCGCGCTCGCGCTGGGCGCGTCGTTCGCCGCCACCGGGCTCGTCTTCGGCGCGGTCGGCGCGGCGGCGGCGCAGGTCGCCGAGTCCGCGCGCGGCGCCAACGGCCTCGCGATCGGGACGCTCGGCGCCGCGTTCGCGCTGCGGGCGATCGGCGACGCCGGCCCGCACGCCGTCTCCTGGTTCTCGCCGCTCGGCTGGGCGCAGGCGATCCGCCCGTTCGGCGGCGAGCGCTGGTGGCTGGTCGCCGCGCTGCTCGCCCTGGCGGCGCTGCTCACGTTCAGCGCCACCCGGCTCGCGGTCCGCCGCGATCTCGGAGCCGGGATCCTCCCGCCGCGCCCCGGCCCCGCGCGGGGGACGCTGCGCACCCCGCTCCAGCTCGCCTGGCGCCTGCAGCGGGGCGCGCTGGCGGGATGGGTGCTCGGTTTCGCGATCGTCGGCGCGGCGTTCGGCTCGATCGCCAAGGACATCGGCGACGTCATCGGCGACAGCCCGGAGGTCCGCGACGCGCTCGCCCGCCTCGGCGGGACCGAGAGCCTCGCCGACGCCTACCTGGCGGCCACCTTCGGTGTCCTCGCGCTCGTCGCCGCCGGGTACGCGGTCCAGGCCGTGCTGCGGCTGCGCGGCGAGGAGACCGGCGGGCGTGCCGAGCCGCTGCTGGCCACCGCGGTCTCGCGTACCGCGTGGGCGCTCAGCCACTCGCTGATCGCGCTGGCCGGGACCGCCGCGCTGCTCGCGGTCGCCGGCGTCACGGCGGGCGTCGCGCACGCGGCGACGACGGGCGACGCGGGACAGCTCCCGCGCCTGCTCGGCGCCGCGCTCGCGCAAGTCCCGGCCGCGTGGGTGCTGGCGGGCGTCGCGCTGGCGCTCTTCGGCCTCGCCCCGAGAGCGACCACCGCCGCCTGGGCCGCGCTCGCGCTCTGCCTCGCGCTGGCCGAGCTCGGCCCGGTGCTGAAGCTCAGCCAGGGCGTGATCGACCTGTCGCCGTTCGCCCACAGCCCGCAACTGCCGGGCGGCGCCTTCAGCGCCGCGCCGCTCACACTCGCGCTGATCGCCGCCGCGCTCGGCGCCGCCGGCCTCGCGGGCCTGCGTCGCCGCGACCTCACGGGCTAGCGTCCCGAGTCGGAATCGCGACGCTTAGCGCTTCTTGGGCTTGAACCCCTTGTCGTAGCCCTCGCCGGGTATCGGGTCGGCGTCCGGGAACGCCGTCCCGTCGCGCTGCGTGAGCTTGATGCCGACCAGGGCCTTGGGATAGCCGACCGTCGAGCGCCCCTTCTCGCGGCCGTGCTTGCCGTACACGCTCGTGATCGCGTCGATCACGTCGTCGGCGTTCGCCGCGTCGGGGAAGAACGTCGACTGCGTGGGCTTGACGTTGCGGGGCTCGTCGACCGCGCGCACGCTCTGCTGATAGACGAGGTCGGTCACCTTCGTGATCGTTCCGAACCCCTCGTGGGTGGTCGACCCGCCGTTCTTGGTGTGGAAGCCGCTCGGCCGGTTGTCCGTGCGCCACGCGCCCTTGAGGACGTGATCGCCCATGCTGGACTTGATCGCCCCGCGGTCCGCCTCGATCTCCGCCTTGAGGGTCTCCTCCGGCGACTTGACCGTGGTGCCGGCCTTCTTGCCCTTCTTGCCCTTGGCGCTGCCGGTGCCGCCCGACACCTTCGCCTCGGCCGCGGCGGCGAAGGCGAGCACGTCATCGGCGTCGATCGATCCGAGCTCGATCAACTTCGCCGTGGCCACGTCGACCTTGCTGAAGACCGGCGGGAGCGGGTCGTACGTGAAGCGCATCTCGTTGTAGATCGCGAGCAGGATCGCGTCCTTGGTCCCCGCGCCGTCGGCCGCGGCGGTGTTGACCTGCTTGCGGACCTCGGTCGGCTTGTACTTGGCGCGCGCGAGGATGCGGCCCACGGCCTGGTTGCCCGCGCCCTGCTGCATCCGCAGCAGCGCGTGGAGTTGGAGCGGGGCCGGCTCGGGCGGCCGCCGCTCCTTCTGGACCCTCTCCCCCTCCGCAAACCGACGGGTGCTCATGGCCTCAGCGCGACGCTACAGCGGCGTTAACGGCTCCTGTTCCCGGTGCGTCGCCATGCGGACATCCGCAAACCTTGCCAAACATGTGTCAAGGTTGCGCTAGCCTATGTCGGTAATGCGCGACTTCCTTGCCGCCACACGTGACCGCGTCGTCGTCTTCGACGGTGGCATGGGCGCGACGCTCGAGCAGTTCGACCTGTCCCTCGAGCGCGACTACAAGCTGCCGGGCCGCTGTCACGAGGCGCTGGTGCTCAACCGCCCCGACGTCATCCAGGGCGTGCACGAGTCGATGGTCGAGGCGGGTGCCGAGGTCGTCGAGACGGACACGTTCCAGGCCTCGCGCCTGAAGCTCGACGAGTGGGGCCTGGCCGAGCACACGCTCGAGATCAACCGGCGTGCCGCCGAGATCGCCCGCAAGGCGGTCGGCGAGGACCGCTTCGTCGCCGGCTCGATCGGGCCGACGGGCTTCCTGCCCGCGTCCGAGGACCCGTCGCTGGGTCAGATCCGCTTCCGCGAACTGGTCGAGGTCTTCGCCGAGCAGTCCAAGGGGCTGCTCGAAGGCGGCGTCGACCTCCTGATCGTCGAGACCGCGCAGGACATCCTCGAGGTCAAGGCCGCGATCTTCGGCATGCGCGAGGCGTTCAAGCTGGTGGGCCGTTCCGTGCCGATCCAGGCGAGCGTGTCGCTGCTCCCGAACGGCGGCAAGATGCTGCTGGGCACCGACATCAGCGCCGCGCTGACGACGCTCGAGGCGTTGAAGGTCGACGTCATCGGCCTCAACTGCTCGACCGGTCCCGAGGACATGCGCGACGCGATCCGCTTCCTCGGCGAGTTCTCCCCGCTGCCCGTGCACTGCATCCCGAACGCCGGCATCCCGCACCAGGGGCCGGACGGCGAGACGGTGTTCCCCGAGCAGCCCGGCCCGCTGGCCGAGTCGCTCGGCGAGTTCGTCGAGCGCTACGGCGTGTCGATCGTGGGCGGGTGCTGCGGCACCACGCCCGAGCACATCCGCGCGATCAAGGAGCGTGTGGGCGACCATCAGATCGGCAGCCGCCCGGCGCCGCGCCCGCCGCACGTGTCCTCGATGATCGCGGCCGCGCCGCTCGTGCAGGAGCCCGCGCCGACGATCGTCGGCGAGCGCGTGAACTCGCAGGGCTCGCGCAAGGCCAAGGAGCTGCTGCTCGCCGACGACTACGACGGGCTGCTCCAGGTCGCCGAGGACCAGGTCGAGGGCGGCGCGCACGTGCTCGACCTGTGCGTGGCGCTGACCGAGCGCACCGACGAGGACGAGCAGATGCGGCTCGTCGCCAAGAAGGTGTCGCTGACGCAGCCGGCGCCGATCCAGGTCGACTCGACCGAGCCCGAGGTGATCGAGACCGCGCTGGACCAGATCCCGGGTCGCGCGATCGTCAACTCCGTCAACCTCGAGGCGGGCGAGGACAAGCTCAACGGCGTCGTCCCGATCGCTATGGCGCACGGCGCCGCGCTGATCGCGCTGACGATCGACGAGGTCGGCATGGCCAAGACCCGCGAGCGCAAGCTCGAGGTCGCGCGCCGCATCACCGACCTGGTCTGCAACCAGCACGGGATGGACCCGGAGCTGCTGATCTTCGACGCGCTCACGTTCACGCTGACGACGGGCGACGAGGAGTGGAAGCCGTCGGCGGTCGAGACGATCGAGGGCATCCGGCTGATCAAGTCCGAGCTCCCGGGCGTGAAGACGTCGCTGGGCGTCTCCAACGTGTCGTTCGGCATCGGCCTGCCCGCGCGCAGCGTGCTCAACTCGGTCTTCCTCCATCACTGCGTCGAGGCGGGCCTCGACCTGGCGATGGTCAACCCGAACCACATCACGCCGTACGGCGAGATCCCGCAGAACGAGCGCGACCTCGCCGACGACCTGGTCTTCAACCGGCGCGAGGACGCGCTGGAGATCTTCATCCAGCACTTCGAGGCCAAGGGGCCGGCGGCCGAGGCCGAGGCGGCGGACCCCACCGCGGGCATGGAGCCCGAGGAGGCGCTGCACTGGCACATCCTGCGCCGCAAGCGCGACGGCGTCGAGGCGCAGATCGACGCGTCCGTGGAGAAGATCGGCGCCGTCCCGACGCTGAACAACGTGCTGCTGCCGGCCATGAAGGAGGTCGGCGACAAGTTCGGCGCCGGCGAGCTGATCCTCCCCTTCGTGCTCCAGAGCGCGGAGGTCATGAAGCGCGCCGTGGCGCAGCTCGAGCAGTATCTGGAGAAGCTCGAGGGCTACACCAAGGGCACCGTCGTGCTGGCGACCGTGTTCGGCGACGTACACGACATCGGCAAGTCGCTGGTCAACACGATCTTGACCAACAACGGCTACACCGTCGTCGACCTCGGCAAGCAGGTGCCGATCTCGACGATCCTCGACGCGGCGAAGGAGCACAAGGCGACCGCCATCGGGCTGAGCGCGCTGCTGGTGTCCACCTCCAAGCAGATGCCGGCCGCGATCCAGGAGCTGCACTCGCAGAACCTCGAGTTCCCCGTGCTGCTCGGCGGCGCCGCGATCAACCGCAAGTTCGCGCTGCGCGCCGCCTTCCCGGAGGGCAAGGAGTCCGACGTCCAGTACGACCCGGGCGTCTTCTACTGCAAGGACGCCTTCGAGGGCCTGGCCGTGATGGACCGCCTGATCGAGCCCGAGCGCCGGGTGGAGATCGTCAAGGAGGTCCGTGAGGCCGCCGTGCGCCTGCGCGAGGTCGGCGAGGAGGAGGAGGTCCTCGACACGACCGACGACAGCGTGCGCAGCCCCGTCCGCACCGACGTCGAGGTCCCCGAGCCGCCGTTCTGGGGCGTGCGCGAGATCGAGGTCGACCGCGAGGAGCTCTACACCCACCTCGACACCCACGTGCTCTTCAAGCTGCACTGGGGCGGGCGCGGCGTGAAGGGCGAGGAGTGGCGCAAGCTGCTCGAGGACGACTTCCGTCCCCGCCTGGAGCGCATGTGGAACGAGGCCGACTACCTGCACCCGCGGGCGCTGCTCGGCTACTTCCCGTGTTACAGCGAGGGCAACGACATCGTCGTGCTCGACCCGACCGATCGTGAGACGGTGATCGAGCGCTTCACCTGCCCGCGCCAGCCGAAGGGCGACCGGCTCTGCCTGGCCGACTTCTACCGCCCGAAGGACTCCGGCGAGCTCGACGTGGTGGCGCTGCAGGCCGTGACGGTCGGCAGCGAGGTCACCGAGCTGATGGCCAAGCTGGAGGCCGACGGCGAGTTCGCCGAGCAGCTCTTCGTCCACGGCCTGGGCGTGCAGACCGCCGAGGGCCTGGCCGAGTGGCTGCACTGGCGTGTCCGCAACGACCTCGGCATCCCCGTCACGCAGGGCCGCCGCTACTCGTGGGGCTACCCGGCCGTGCCGGACCAGTCCGAGCACCTCAAGGTCGAGAAGCTCCTCGAGCTCGAGAACATCGGCATGGAGATCTCCGACGGCTACGCGCCGATCCCGGAGCAGTCCACGCTCGCGCTCGTCTCCCACCACCCGCAGGCGGGCTACTACGGGATGCGCAACGGCCGCCTGCTGCCGGACGGCTCGCCCGACGACGTCATCCGCGGCACCGCCCGCGACCCCTCGCGCTTCGCCGACGCCGACACCCTCGCGCAGGCCACCCCGGCGGGCGTCACGGGCTAACGGTGCGGCGCCTCGCGCTCGCCGCCCTCGCCGCCGCCGTCCTGGGCGGCTGCGGCGAGAACCCGGACGACAAAGCGGTCCGCCAGGTCGTCACCGACTACCTGGCGGCCTTCGCCGCGGGCGACGCCGCCAAGGCGTGCGCGCTGATGCTCCCCGAGGTGCAGCGCTCCCTCGGCGACTGCCCGGCCACCCTCAAACGCGCCCACGACACCCTCACGCCCGACCAGCGCCGCGAGACCGAGGTGCTCAAGGTCGACACCGTCACCTCAGCGGGCGACAACGCCCGCGCCCGCCTCTTCCCGGGCGACTCCCAGGTCGCCCTCCGCAGGGCCGACGGCCGCTGGCAGATCGCCGGCGTCCCGAACTAGCCGAAGAACGCGGCGATGTCGGCCGCGAGGAGGTCCGGGGCCTCGGCGGCGGCGAAGTGGCCGCCGCGGGGCATGTCGGTGAAGCGCTCGACGTTGTAGGAGCGCTCCGCCCACTCGCGCGGGAGGACGCCCTCGGAGATGCGCTGGTGGTGGAAGTTGGCGATCGCCGTGCGGACCGTGACGTAGTCGTCCAGGCGCGGGGTGCCGGCGCGGTAGTTGTCGAGGTAGTCGCGATTGGCGGTGGCGATCGTGTCGCTGACCCAGTAGAGCGTGATCAGCTCGAGCAGGAAGTCGCGGTCGATCGGGCAGTCCGGGTCGGCCCACGAGCGCCACTTCTCGGCGATCCACGCGGCCAGGCCGGTGGGTGAGTCGGTCAGGCCGTAGGCGAGGGTCTGGGGCTGGGTGCTCTGGATCGTGCTGTAGCCGCGCTGGGTGACGTCCCAGTGGCCGACCGCCTCCATGAACCGGCGCTCGGCGTCGGTGAAGGGCGGCTTGGGCTCCGGCGAGTTGTCCAGCGCGGAGATGTGGATGCCGAGCATCCGCTCGGGCTGCTGCACCGCCATGTAGGTCGTGACCGCGGCGCCCCAATCGCCGCCGCACGCGCCGTAGCGCTCATAGCCGAGCCCCTGCAGCAGCGTGTGCCAGAGCCGTGCGACGTCAGGGGTCGTGCAGACGTCGGGGCGCGTGGAGAATCCGTAGCCGGGCAGCGACGGGATGACGAGGTCGAAGCCTCCCAGCAGGTCGACCAGGCCCACACCTTCGGTGAAGGCGCTCGGCCACCCGTGGGTGAGCACGAGCGGGACGCCGCCACGGCGCACGTGCACGAAATGGACGCGGACGCCGTCGACGTCGGCGACGAACTGGTCGAACGCGTTCAGCCGCCGTTCGCGAGCGCGCCAGTCGAAGCCGTCGCGCCAGTACGCCACGAGCTCCCGCAGGGAGGCGACGTCGGCGCCCTGCGCCCACGGCTCGCCCGGAGAAGGACTCGGCCAGCGCGTCCGTTCCAACCGCGTCCGCAGGTCGTCGAGCACCGCGTCCTCGACCGCGATGGAGAAGGGCTCGATCCGCATCGCGGGCATCCTAAGGATCGTGCTCGACGTTCTGGGAAAAGACCTGACGGTGCTCTTCGTCGGCATCAACCCGTCGCTGCGCTCGGCCGAGGTCGGCCACAACTTCGCCCGCCCCGGCAACCGGTTCTATCCCGCGCTGCACGCGGCCGGCTTCACCCCGCGTCTGCTGCGCCCCGACGAGGACGGCACGTTGCCGGACTACGGCGTCGGCATCACGAACTTCGTCGCCCGCCCCACCCGCGCCGCCGACGAGCTCTCGCGCGAGGAGCTCCGCAGCGGCGCGGCCGACCTCGACGCGCTCGTGGCGCGCCTCCGACCGCGCGTCGTCGCGGTCCTCGGCCTCGGCGCCTACCAGACCGCCTACGGTCGTCCCAAGGCGAAGATGGGCCGGCAGGCCGAGACGATCGGCGGCGGGGTGGGCGGGACTCCCGTTTTCGTCCTTCCCAACCCGAGCGGCCTCAACGCCCACTACAAGCCCGCGGACTTCGCGCGGCTGTACACCGAACTCCGTCTAGAAGCCGAGCGGATGCCGCTCGGTGACCGTCTTCCCGTCGCGCAGGTGGTAGGTGAGGACCAGCTCGCCGTCGACGAAGTCCCCGTCGTAGACGGCGAGGATCGCGCGCCCGGTCGCTGACGGCACGAGCATGCGGACGTCGCGCGGCGTGCGCAGCGTCACCCGCTCGACGTCGGCGCGGCACTGCCCGGAGACGTACGTCCGCCCCGCCAGCAGCCGGCGCTCGGTCCGCCCGACGGCGAGGAACGCGTCCTGGCCCTCGAGCTCCTCGGCGTTGCCGCCGCCCCAGCCGATGTCACAGGGCCGCTCGGCGTTCGGCTTGGTCTCGAGCGGCCGGCACGACTCGCTGCGCAACGCGCCGCCGCCGGTGAACAGCCCGAGCCGCAGGTCGACCGTGCCCGCCCGGTCGCCGACGGCCCGCGCCGGCCCGACCACGCAGGGCACGCCTTGCTCGGTCTGTGCGACCTGCATCGCCCAGTGCGGGCCGCCCGACGGGTCGGGCGCCGGCGCCTCGAGCGCCTCGGTGCCGGCGATCGGCGTCGGGAACGTGAACCGCTTCGTGATGAAGGTCGGCAGCTCGCCCTGCCCGCTCCGCAGCGTCTTGCCCCCGCCGGTCACCGTCAGCGCGCCCGCCCGCGCGTCGGCCCCGCCGAGCCGCAGGAACGCGCCGTCGTTGACCTTCGCCGCGCCGTCCGCGCTCCCGGTCCCGCTGACCGTCGCCTCCTTCGCGCCCGGGATGTACCCCCACACCACCGAGCCGGTGAAGGTCGGCGCCGCGACGTCCGCCAGCCCGAGCGTCGACGCGATCGTGCCGACCGGCGTCTGCCGCTTGAGCGCCGTGCACTGCAGCAGCGGGTACTCGTTGTCGACCGGCCGGAACTGCCCGTCCGCGTAGACCCACCCGACCGTCGCGCCGCGCAGGCGGCCGAGCTGGACGCAGCGGCTGCGCCCGATCCGCCGCGCGCCCGCGAGCGACCGCGTCGGCTCCTCCACGACGACGCGGTCGGCGTCGAACTGCCGCAGCACCCACGGCAGCCCGCCGGCAGGATCGTCGAGCGTGACCGCGAGCTTGGAGCTCGTGATCCGGTACTGGACCCACCCCGGCGCGTAGCTGCCGTCGTCCAACCGGCCCGGGGCGACCTCGCCGACCGGGACGCTCGCCGCCGAGGCCCGCGCCTGCTTCGGCGGCGTGACCGTGCCGAACGACGACCCGTAGCGCTTCCCGTCGATCACCACGTGCACCGACGCCGCTCGCGTCGACGGCGGCAGGAACACGAGGAACCCTCCGTTGAGCCGCGGCGCGGTCCGCACCCGCAGCGAGCCGGCGATGACCGTGATCCGCTTGGCGTCGCGGGCGATCCCCCAGACCGCCACCCGCGCCGGATGGTGGTTCCAGTTGCCCGCCAGGTAGTTCCGCGACGGCCCGGCACCGCTCAGACGCCGGGTGGCGAAGTACAGGGCGCGATGCTTGACGCCCCGCCGTGCGGGCTCGAGTCCGCACACCGGGGTCGAGCTGACGTTCGCGTCACCCGGCACCGAGCGCGCGGTCGCGAAGAGCACGCACGTCCGCTGCAGCTTCGCCGCGCGCGAGCCGCCGAACCCGAACGCCTCGAGCTTCCACGCCCGCCCGCCATAGGGATCGGCGACGACGAACCCGTGCTTCGCCGCGAAGGACTGCGTGCGCTCCGAGCCGTCCGCCCGCGCGATCGTCACGCTCGGCTGCGCATCCTCCGGATAGCCGCGCAGCACCGCCACGAATGCGCCCTCGGCCGTGTGCGGCACCACCTGCGTCCTCCCGCCCGCCACGGCGATGCTGACCCGCGTGACCCCCGCGCCCGCGACGCCGTACACGACCGTCCGCACGTTCTCGACCTGCCGCGCCGCGAACACCCGCGCGCCGAGCAGCGTCCCCGGCTCTCCGCACGCGTCCACGTTGGGCTCCGGCAGCACGCGGAACGTGCCGTCGAGCCCCTCCAGGCCGAACGCGTCGTCACTCACCTGCCCCACGGTGCTGCACTGCAGCCCGGTCTCCGAGCGCGCGAGCCGCAACGTCCACGCGGGCTGCCCGCTCTCCGGATCGGCGGCGCGCAGCGTGGTCACGGCGCTGCTCGCGGGAGCGACCCGCTGTTCAGGTGTGGTGTCGGTGGGCGCGACAGGCGCGATCAGCGCAGCGCCGAGGGCTACGGCGGAAAGTAGGGCCATCGCCCATTAGTTGCGCGAGCCCTGAGTTTTGTGACCGGCCTGTCAGTACGAGCAGTCCTTCGCTCCCCGGACCCAGTCAGGTCAAACTCAGACTGGCTCTTCGGCTGGGTTGCTCGGTCTCAACGAGACGGGGGCGCTGTGCAGGGCGCGCAGGCGCACCTCGCGCCAGGAGAGGCCTTCCTTGACCAGCGCGGGCGTGCCCATGATCACCGCGGTCGCGACCTCCACGGCCTGCAGGATGATCCCGTAGCCGAGCGCCTGGGCGGGCGCGACGCCGTAGGCGCCGACGAGCACCGCCATGCACGCCGCCTGGAAGACGCCGAGGTTGGAGGGAGTGACCGGCAGGACCGCGGTGACGTTGACCGCGAACAGGATCGCCGCCGCGGCGCCCAGATCGGCCTTGTGCTCGAGCCCGAGCGCGACCAGGAGCACGTAGCAGGACACCCACTGCAGCGCCCAGGCGGACAACTGCATCGAGATCGCGATCGTCCCCTCGCGCGGGCGCATGAAGACGGTCAGGCCGGAGCGCACGCGGGAGGCCGCGTCGCGGCCCTGCGCCACCCACTTGGCCACGCGCGCCGAGCGCGACGGCAGCCCGCTGCGGATCAGCGCCGGCGCGACCAGCACGGCCACGAGCAGGATCAGCGGCGCCAGCCCGTACCAGAGCAGCGCCTGCTGGCGGCCCGCGAAGAGCCCGATCGTGGTGAACATCACCGCGCCGAGGATCACCAGCGCGAGCACGTTGATCAGCGTCTGCGAGACGAGCGTGCCGAGCACGACCGGCAAGCGGTCGCGCGCACGCCCCAGGCGCCGCGCCACCACGAGCGCGCGCGACGGCTCGCCGAGCCGCGCCGGCAGCGTCGCCGACATCAGGACCCCGATCGTGGTGCCCTGGACGGCGTCGACCACGCGCGGCCGGGCGTCCGGCATCGCCGCCTTCAAGATCGCGTGCCAGGAGACGGCGCGCAGCAGCATCGACGCGCACATCAGCGCCAGGCCGAACAGCACCCAGGACGGCTGCGAGCGCACCAGCGTGTCCCCGATCCGGCTCAGCCCGATGTGCTGGACGGCGAGGTAGGAGCCGACGACGGTCGCGAGCCCGGCGCCGCCGAGCAGCGCGCGCCGCGCGAGGCGCGTCTTGCGCCCGCCCGCCGGGACCGGCTCCAGCGAAGGCAGGCGTCGCGCCGGGATCCGCTCGAGGCCGTCCGCGGGCTTGAGGCCGATCCTGACCGCCGCCCGCTCGGTCGCGGTCTCCGGCTGCGGGACGACCTGCGCGTCCTCGTAGGCCGAGGCGACCTGCGCGGCGATCCGCGGCCACGTGTAGCGCTCGGCGCTACGGCCGGCATGCGCGGCCAGCGCCTCGACCCGCGCGGGGTCGATCGCGAGGTCGCGCAGGGTCTCGGCGAGCACCGTGGCGTCGCCGCGCGGGACCAGGAGGCCGTCGCGGCCGTGGGCGACGACGTCGCGGTAGCCGGCGATGTCCGACGCGACGACCGGGCGGCCGGCCGCGAACGCCTCGGTCAGCACCATCCCGAAGGACTCGCCGCCGAGCGACGGCGCGCACAGCAGGTCGGCCGAGCGCAGCGCGGCCTCCTTGGCGGCGTCGTCGATGCGGCCGAGCGCGGTCACGCCGTCGGCCTCGACCAGCAGCGGCGCCAGCTCCTCGGCGGTCGAGCCGATCACGATCAGCTCGGCGGGGACCTCGCGGCGCAGCGCCTCGAACGCGCGCAGCAGCACGGGCAGGCCCTTGCGCTCGACGGCCTGACCGACGAACGCGATCCGCAGCGGTTCGCCGGGACCACGGCGGCGCGGCTCCGGCACCCCGTTCTCCGGCATCACGACGCCGTTGGGGATGATCCGGTAGCGCCCGCCGTAGAAGCGCCGGCCGGTCCACGCGGCGGCCTCCGACACGGCGATCCGCACGTTCAGGTGATTGAGCTTGCGCCGGGCCCCGAGCAGCGCCGCGACCTTGTGCGGCGGAACCGACTCCGAATAGCAGTGGAACGTCCCGACAAGTGGCGCGTTGCCGCTCGTCAGAGCGTCCCATCCGATGGTCGGCGCGACCGGCTCATGGATGTGAACGACGTCGAAACCGCCTGCTCGCAGCTCCCTGCGCAGCTTCGCGACGCCCGACGGCGTGCCCGCCAGGTTGGAGACCGCACCGTTGGACGGCCACCCGATCGTCCCGCCCAGCGGCACCAGCCAGTCCGGCACATCGCGCACCTGAGGCCGCGCCCCACGGTGCATCCAGGCGGTCCGGCGGCGGTCGGGATCGAACGGCGCGAGCACCTTGACGTCGTGGCCGGCCCGGTCCAACTCACCGGCAAGGGCCTCGATATGGCGGGTTACACCGCCCGGGTATGTCCACGAGTACGGGGATACAAGGGCCACCCGCATCCCGCGATCCTATGAAACGTGAACGACGGGTCCGGTACGGCTAACCGCTCTTCACCTATCCTGACTCCCCGAGATATGCCTGAGCGCCAGTTCGTCAAATACACGTTTCTGAAGGTGGACCCGGCCTGGCGGCGCCTGGATCCGAGCGAGCGCGAGGTTCACAAGCGCGAGGTCATGGCCGCCTGCGAGGACTTCGGGCAGGATCGGCTCCTGCGCGCTTTCTCGCTGGTGGGTACGAGAGGTGACGCCGACCTGCTCCTGCTCAGTCAGGCGAGCAACCTCGAGCGCATCCACGAGTTCCACGTCGTGCTGGCCCAGACGGGCCTGATGGCGTGGGCGACGACGTCCTACAGCTTCCTGGCGATGACCAAGCCGTCCGAGTACTCGGACGAGTCCCGCCTCGAGGTCCGCCCCGCGCACTCGAAGTACCTGTTCGTCTACCCCTTCGTCAAGACCCGCGAGTGGTACGGGATCGACCCGAAGGAGCGCTGGCGGATCATGCAGGAGCACATCCGCGTCGGGCGCGAGTACCCCAGCATCGACCTCAACACGAGCTATTCGTTCGGGCTCGACGACCAGGAGTTCGTCGTCGCGTTCGAGGGCGACGAGCCGGCGGTCTTCCTCGACCTCGTCCAGCGCCTGCGCACCACCGAGGCGAGCGCCTACACCAAGCGCGACACCCCCACGTTCACCTGCGTGGCGATGTCGGTCGAGCGCGCGCTCAACGCGCTCGACGGCGCGGTCGTGCACGCGGCCACCTGACCTGAGCTTGACCCGCGGGCGGCGCGGGGAGAGGATCGGCCCTATGGACCCGATCTCGCTGATCGTCGCCGCCGTCGCCGCGGGCGCGGCCGCCGGTCTGAAGGACACGGCGGCCAGCGCCGTGAAGGACGCCTACGCGGCGCTGAAGGGGCTCCTCTCCAAGCGCGGCGTCGACGTGGGGGCGGTCGAGCGCAAGCCCGAGTCCGAGCCCAAGCGCGACTCACTGGCCGAGGATCTCAAGGACGGCGCGGCGGGGGACGACGTGGCCGTCCTGGAGGCGGCGCAGCGGGTGATCGACGAGGTCCGCGCCAACGACGCGGCCGCGGCGAAGGCGGTCGGCGTCGACCTCGACGAGGTCCACGCGGCGTTCATCCGGATCGCGGACATCAAGGCGCGCGGCAACGCGACGGCGGTCGATCTCGATCACGTGACGACCACGGGCGGCATCGACATCAGCGGCGTCGACGTCGACTCCGGAGCGTCACCGGAACGCCCTTAGAAGGCGCGTCGGCACCGGCGCCGGCGCGCTTCCACCTTCACGACCTCGACGTCGGCGGCGACCTCAGCCTGACGGTCTACCAGGGTCCGGGCTACCCCCGCACGCAGTACCTCGCCGACATCGCCGACCTGCTGGCCTTCTATCGCAAGCGGTTCGTCGCGCGGGAGGACGAGCTGGCCTTCATCGGAGGCCACGTCAATCGCGCCGCGCCGGGCTACGTGCTGGTCGAGGCGCGCGGCGGCTTCGGCAAGTCGGCGCTGCTCGCGCAGCTCGTCGACCGCCTCGGCGCCGCCGACCGGCCCGGGCCACGGCCGACCATGGCCTGCTTCTTCATCCGCGCCGACGGGGCCCGCAACACGGCGGTCGCGTTCCTGCAGGCGATCAACGCGCAGCTGCTCGACGCGCTCGGCGCGCAGGGCGGAACACCACCCGGCGTGATCGAGCTGCGGGCGCAGGCGAGCGAGCTGTGGGCCGCCGCGGTCGCCCGCGCGACGATCGAGCGGCCGCTGCTGCTGATCGTCGACGGGCTGGACGAGATGGCCGCCGAGGAGATCGCGATCGCCGACCTGCTGCCGACGGCGCTCGGCCCGCACGTCCACGTCGTCGTCTCATCGCGGACGGAGCCGGACCCGCGCGGCGCCGTCCCCCCGGAGCATCCGCTGCAGCGCGCCGCCGTCCTCGAGCTCGCGGCGTTCGGCGTCACCGCGATCGGGAGCCTCCTCGACCGCTACGGCCTCGACCCGGCGAGCGCCGGCCGCATCCTCGCCCTGACCCGCGGCGAGCCCCTGTTCGCGCGCTTCGTGTGCGAGGCGATCGCCGAGCACGGCGCCGGCGAGCTCGACCGGCTCGAGCACGACCCGCCGGACGACGCCGACGACTACTTCGCCCGGCAGCTGCAGCGGCTCGCCGAGGCCGAGCTCGGCGACGTCTCCTGGCGGCTGCTCGGCGCGCTCGTCGTCGCGCACGGCGGCATGACCGAGGAGGAGCTCGCCGAGGTGCTCGAGCAGCCGCGCCGCTCGCTCCGGGCCGCCTTGCGCCCGGTGCGGCGCTTCCTGATCGGCCCGGAGCGCCTGGACATCTTCCATCACAGCCTCCGGGGCCTCGTCGCCGGCGAGTTCTCGGCCGCCGAGCTGAACGAGCTGCGGACCGTGTTCGCCGGCTGGTGTCGCACCTACGGGACGCGCGGGTGGCCGCCCGAAACCCCCGTCTACGTCCTCGAGCACTGCGCCGACCACTACGCCGAGACCGATCCGCCGAGCGCGGTCGCGCTTCCGGACCGTGCCTGGCTGACGCGCCAGCGCGACCGGTTCGGTGCCGCGACCGGGTTCATCCGCGACGTGGCGACGGCGATCGAGCTCGCCGACGGCGACGCGCCGGCGCGGGTCCGGCTGTGCCTGATCGGCGGCAACGCCGTGTCGGCCGCGAGCACGATCCCAACGCCGGCGCTGCGCGTCCTCGCCCGCTGCGGCGGAGCCGAGGAGGCCCGCGCCCGCGCGGACCTCGCCGTCTCGGCGACCAAGCGGGCCGCCGCGCTCGGCGCCGTGGCGCGCGGCACGGACGCCGCACGAGCGATCCTGGCCGATGCCATCGAGCAGCTCGCCGTCGCGGAGTTCAAGTTCAACGACTTCGTGCAGGTGCTCTTCGACCTCGTCGACACCGCCGGAGGCGACCTGCCCTTGCTGCGGCGGCTGCTGGACGTCGCCGCGTCGGCGGAGTGGGAGGACGAGCGCGCGCTGTGCCTCGCATACGTGGCCGGGCCCCTGCGCGCGGCGGGCGAGCCGGACGCGGCGGCCGCGCTCGTGCGGGCGACCCTCGACGACGCGCGTGCGCAGGAGAACGTCGACAAGACGCTGCTCGCGAACCTCGCCGTGGCCGCCGGCGCCGCCGGCCTCGACGACGCGCTGTCCGAGATCGAGGCCGGCGCGACGTCGTCGGTCGAGCTCGGCGGCCTGGCCGAGGGCTGGGCGCACGCCGGCGATCTCGAACACGCCCGCGCGCTCGCGCGCAGGATCGCCGACGGTCCCGCCGAGCACGTCGGCGACGCGCTGCGGCTGCTCCACCACCCCGGCCTGGACGAGGAGCGCGAGCTGCTCGGTGCCCGGCTCGCGGCCGCCCGCGAGGAGCTCGGCCTGCCGGAGCGCTGGACCAGCAACGAGGACCTGCGCACGTTGGGCGCGCTCGGCCACGGCGACGCGCTCGCCGCGCTCGAGGCGCAGGTCGACGAGGACCGCAACGACACGTTCGCGGTGCTCGCCGAGGGCTACGCGCTGATGGGCGACGCGGCGGGCGCGCGGCGCTGTCTGCAGGCGCTGGACGTGGGCGACGGATCGGTCCTCGCGGCGGCCGTTGTCCCGGTGGCGGCCGCGTTGGCGGCACGCGGGCACGAGGACGACGCCCGCGCCGTGGCCGACCTCGCCCTCCCGCACGCGCGAGCGGCGGCGCGCGCGGAGGTCGCGGCCGTCCTGCTCGACCGCGGCGAGACGACGGCCGCGCTCGAGGAGGCGCGTCGCGCGATCCGCATCGCCGAGTCGATCGACGACGGCGGCGAGGCCGCGGGCGCGCTCGGCCGGCTGGCGCTGACCCTTGCCGCCGCGGGCGATCGCGCCGGCGCCGCCGCATGCGCGGACACGGCCCACGCGCGGGTCGAGCGCGTGCTCCCGGGGGCGCGGGTGTCGCGGGACGTCGACCCCGTGATCGATGCGCTCCTGGACTGCGGCCGGATCGACGACGCGCTCGCGCTCGCCGACGGCGAGTACCCCGATCTGCTCAAGCTCGCCGAGATCGCCGCGGCGATGGCACGGGCCGGCGCGACCGATCGCGCGCTGGCGCTCGCCGAGCGCGTGCTCGCCGACGCGCCCGCCGAATACGGGCCGAGGGCGCGGGTCGAGACCCTCTTCACGCTCGCACCCGTGTTCCGGGACAGCGGGTACGAGGACCAGGCCGAGCGGTGCATCGGGCTCGCAGAGGGGACCGATCCCGACGGCGCGCAGTTCTACGGCCCGGCGCTCGTCCGCGGGCTGCGCGCCGCCGGCCGCGACGCCGCGGCGACCGCCCACGGCCTCGCGCAGAGCATCGACGACAAGCCGTGGATCGTCGCGAACGTGTTCGCCGAGGCCGGTCTCGACACCGAGGCCGCGGCCGCGGCACGGGAGGCGCTGCAGGTCCTGGACGAGGACGCGGTCGACTACTGGGCGCCGCTGCGTCTCCCGGCCCAACTCGCGCGCCTCCTGCCCGCGGCGGAGGCGCTCAGGGTCCTCGACGGGCTGATCGCCACCGCGGCGACGATCCCCGACGCCCACAAGCGCGCGTCGTCGCTGCTCACGATCGCCGACGTCCTGCACGAGCTCGACCAGGCCCGGGCGGCGATCGTCCTGCAGGACGCGTTCCTCGCCGCGTGGCTCAGCGGCCGGTTCAACGTGATGGAGGCGATCAGCGGCGGGCCGCTGACGGACCTCGACCCGGAGCTGCCGCGCCTGCTCGTGGACTGGATCGGCGAGATCGACGGGTGGTGGACCGGGTGAGGCGGCTGAACTTTCCGCGAATGCGGCCGATGTCCCTGGGGGATGACTCCAGTTATGACTTCCACCCACGCCGAGCGCTACCGGCTGGTGACGCGGTCGGACTTCGACGGGCTGGTCTGCGCGGCGCTGCTCAAGCACCTCGGGATCCTCGACGACATCCTCTTCGTCCACCCGAAGGACGTGCAGGACGGGAAGGTCGAGATCGGCCCGAACGACGTCACGACGAACCTCCCGTACAACGAGAACGCGGCGATCTCGTTCGACCACCACAGCTCCGAGGCCAAGCGGGTCGGCGGCCCGAAGGACAACCACGTGATCGTGCCGGGCGCGCAGTCCGCCGCGCGCGTGGTCTACGACTACTACGGCGGCGCCGAGGTCTTCCCCGGCATCGAGGAGCTCATGGACGCCGTCGACAAGGGCGACGCCGCCCAGTTCGACCTCGACGAGATCCTCCACCCCACCGGGTGGGTCATGCTCAACTTCCTGATGGACCCGCGCACCGGCCTCGGCCGCTTCCGCGAGTTCGAGATCTCCAACTATCAGCTGATGATGCAGCTGATCGACATCTGCACCGCGATGTCGGTCGAGGAGATCTTCGAGAACCCGCACATCATCGAGCGCGTCGAGCTCTACAACGCGCACGCCGCGGCCGCCGAGGAGCAGATCAAGCGCTGCTCCACCGTGCACGGCAACCTGGTGGTGCTCGACCTCCGCGAGGAGGAGGTCATCCACCCCACGAACCGCTTCATGCTCTACGCGCTGTTCCCGCAGTGCAACATCTCGATCCACGTCCTCTGGGGCCTGCGCCAGCAGAACACGGTGTTCGCCACCGGCAAGTCGATCCTCGACCGTGGCTCCAAGACCAACGTCGGCGAGCTGATGCTCCAGTACGGCGGCGGCGGTCACGACGCGGCCGGCACCTGCCAGGTCTCCAACGACGACGCCGCGCGCGTGCTCACCGAGCTGGTCGCCAAGATCAACGCGGACGGCTGATCTCTTGTAGTCCGCTCCCCGCGGAGTCCGGGGAGCGGGCTATCTCAGCCGTGCCTCTTCGAGGTCGAGGTCGCGCTCGATCAGCCGCTGGATCTCCTGGCTGACCTTGCCCTCGTTGCGCAGGCCGAGCACGGCGGCGCGCTCGGCCTTGATCAGGTCGCGGCGGACCTCGCCGAAGCGCATCCGCTGCTCCGCCGAGACGTCCGGGGTCTTCTCGCCGCCGATCACCGCCATGCACTGGCGGAAGCGGGCGCGATAGAGGTCCCGCAGCCGCCGCAGCGGCTCCTCGCCGATCCGCTGCTCGTCCTCGAGCTCGTCGAGCCGGTCGAGCGCCGACTGCGCCGCCTCCAGCCGCGCGATCGCCTCCTCGGGCGACCACTCGCGCTCGTCCGGGAGCCGTAGGGCGCGGATCAGCGGCGGCAGCGTGAGCCCCTGGCCGACGAGCGTGATCAGGATCACCACGAACGTGAGGAAGATCACCTCGGCGCGGCCGTCGATCCCCTCCTCGATCGAGAGCGCCGCGGCCAGCGAGATCGCCCCGCGCATGCCGCACCAGCCGACCACGACGCGCTCCTTGAGCGAGAGGCCAGGCGCGAGCGGCAGCAGCGCGAACACGGACCGCACCGCGATCACGAGCGCCGCCAGCAGCGCGCCGGTCGCCAGCAGCGTCCCCGCGCTGCCGTCGCCGACCTCGTCGAGGATCGAGTCCAGCTGCAGTCCGAGCAGGATGAACAGCAGCGCCTCCAGCCCGAAGACCATGATCTTCCAGAAGGCGCTGGCGGTCAGGCGGGTGTCGGCGTCGAAGTACTCCGACTGGTGCCAGCCGGAGTACAGGCCCGCGACCGCGGCCGCGAGGATCCCCGACGCGCGGGCCTCCTCGGCGATGATGTAGCTCAGGTAGGCCGCGGCGACCGTCAGGAAGACCGAGACCGTCACGTCGGGCTGGCGGCGGATCAGCCGCAGCATCACCCACGAGACGCCGACGCCGACGACCGTCCCGCCCGCCGCCGCCAGGACGAACTCGCCCAGCCCCTTGCCCGCCTGGAAGCCCTCGACGCCGGCAGCGCCGACGGCCACCTTGAACGCGGTCAGGCCGGTCGCGTCGTTGATCAGCGACTCGCCTTGGACGAGCAGCTTCACGCGCTCGGGCACGCGCACGGAGGTGAAGGTCGCGACCGCGGCGACGGCGTCGGTCGGCGCCACCACCGCGCCGAGCATGAACGCCGCCGGCCACGTGAGCTCGGCGACGAGCTCGTGGGCGGCGACGGCGATCACGACGGTCGTGACCATCACCAGCGCGAGCGCGAGGAGCGCCAGCGCGCGGCTCTCCGCCCGCAGCTCGCGCGGCGAGGAGTACCAGCCTGCCGAGAGCAGGAGGGGCGGGACGAAGACGAGCAGGACGACGTGGGCGTCGAGCTCGATCGGCGGCAGGCCGGGGATGAACGAGATCCCGAGACCGGCGAGCACGAGCACGATCGGGTACGGGACGCCGACGTGGTCGGCGGCGCGGACCAGCAGCACCGCCGCGAAGAGCAGCGCGAAGAGGAGCTCGAGGTCACCCACGGAGCGCGGGAGTCTAGGATCGCCGGCGATGCCCGTGCCGCCACTCGACGGCGACGATCACGTCGCCGGCCCGCCGGACGCTCCGCTCGAGCTGATCATGTACGGCGACTTCCAATGCCCGTACTGCTCCGCCTCACAGTCGATCGTGCGGCGGGTGCGCACGCGGCTCGACGGACGGCTGCGGTTCGCCTTCCGCCACCTGCCGCTGCACGAGGTGCACCCGGAGGCGCAGAAGGCGGCCGAGGCCTCAGAGGCCGCGGCGGCCCAAGGCAAGTTCTGGGAGATGCACGACGCGATGTACGCCAACGGCGGCAAGCTGGCGGTCGCCGACCTGGCCGAGGTGGCGCAGCGGTTGGGACTCGATGTCGAGCGGTTCCGCGCCGAGCTGATCGACGGGGCCTACGCCGGCCGGGTCGCGCGCGACGAGGACGCCGCCCGCGCCGCCGGGATCGCGGCCACCCCGGCGTTCATCGTCAACGGCGTGCCACACATCGGCTCGTTCGACGCGGGGTCCCTCGTCGAAGCGCTGACCGGCTAGGAGCCGGTTGACGAATGGTCGGTCCGACCGATGTGGTGCAGCCCGCCAGTGGCTCGGGCCGGCCGCGCTCGCGATGCGGCCCTCTGGGCCGTGAGCAGCGCGGGTGGCGCGAGACGCCGCGGATGCGCCGCAGCGGGCGTACCGGTATTCGTCAACCGGCTCCTGGGTCAGATCCCATCGCAGGCGACTACCCTTGCCCGGCTGATGCTGCGCGCCACAACCATCCTCGCCCTGTCGCTGTCCCTCGTCGTCGCCGCCTGTGGCGGCGGTTCGAACAAGCCGACCACACCGTCGGACGCCGTCCAGAACGTCCCGAGCGAGAACGGCGTGCGCGAGAACGTCAAGAAGGCGTCCGAGCCGACCGCGGCGGAGTTCCCCGCGGCGAACGGCGCGACGCTGCAGGAGCTGGCCAACAAGATGGCGGCGGGCCCGCAGCTCGCGCTCGCCAGCTCGGTCTTCACCACGCCCGGTGACAGCCGGATGGCGTTCGGCATGATCGCGAGCGACGGCACGCCGGTCTATGGGCCGACCGCGGTCTACGTGGCGCCGACGCCGGACGCGAAGGCCGAGGGCCCGTTCGTCGCGCCCGCCGACGTGCTGCTGACCGAGAAGCGCTACCGCTCCAAGCAGGCGGCGACGACCACCGACCCGTTCGTGGCGGTCTACGGCGCCGACGTCAAGTTCGCCAAGGACGGCAAGTACTCCGTGCTGGCGACGACCAAGAAGGCCGACGGGTCGCTGACCGGCGCCACCGGCGAGATCAATGTCACCCCGACCAGCGCGGACCGGATCCCCGGGGTCGGCGACAAGGCGCCGAAGGTGCACACCGACACGCTCGAGAGCGCCAAGGGCGACGTCTCGAAGATCGACACGCGCGTTCCGCCGAGCGACATGCACGACGTGGACTTCGCCGACGTCGTGGGCAAGAAGCCGGTCGCGCTGCTGTTCTCCACGCCGCAGCTGTGCCAGTCGCGGGTCTGCGGGCCTGTGACCGACATGGAGCTCCAGATGAAGGCCAAGTATGGCGACAAGATGGACTTCATCCACCAGGAGGTCTACGTCGACAACGACGTCAACAAGGGCTTGCGCGAGCCGTTGAAGGAGTTCAACCTCGCGTCGGAGCCCTGGCTGTTCGTGGTCAACACCAAGGGCGTCATCACCGCCCGCCTGGAGGGGTCGATCGGCGTGACGCAATTCGAGAACGCGGTCAAGTCCGGCCTGTGAAAACGCGCGTCCTCGCGGCGGCCGCGGCCGTCGCCCTGCTCGTGCCGGGAGTTGCGGAGGCGCACGGTCTCGTCCAGCGCCAGCAGCTGCCGATCCCGCAGTGGCTGTTCGCGTGGGCGGCCGCGGCGGTGCTGGTCATCTCGTTCTTCGCGCTGGCCGTGCTGTGGCCGCAGCCGCGGTTGGAGCAGGACTCCTGGAAGCCGCTGAAGTACGGGCGGGCGATCGCGTCGCTCCCGGTGCAGATCGTGTGCGGGTCGATCGGCGTGTTCCTGCTCGTCGTGACGCTGTTGGCCGGCTATCTGGGGTCAGGGACCGCGCTGGACAACTGGGCGCCGACGTTCCTGCTGATCACGTTCTGGGTCGGCATGGTGTTCGCGTCGATCATCTTCGGCGGGATCTACCGGGCGTTCAGCCCGTTCCGGGCGATCGGGCGGGTGCTGCCGTCTTTGAATCGGCCGTATCCGGAGAAGCTCGGGCGCTGGCCGGCCGTCGTGGGGCTGTGGATGTTCACGTGGATCGAGCTCGTGAGCGGGTGGGGCGAGGAGCCGGGGACGCTTGTCACGGCCGCGCTCGGCTACACGATCCTGATGCTCGCCGCGCAGTGCTACTGGGGCGTGGAGACCTGGTCGCGCCGGGGCGAGGCGTTCGGCGTGTACTTCGACATGTTCGCCCGCATGTCGGTGTGGGAGGTGCGTGACGGCAGGCTGGGTGTGCGGCGTCCGCTCGCCGGCCTGACGCGGCTGGACCCCGCCGCCGGCACCGTGGCGTTCGTCACCGTGATGATCGGCACCGTCACGTTCGACGGGCTCTCGCAGGGGCAGTTGTGGAAGGACGTCTCGGCGGACGTCGTGGACGTGCTCGACGGGCTCGGGATCGGCGCGCTGACGGCGTCGAAGATCGCGGCGACGTTCGGGCTGCTGCTGGGCGTCGGCCTCGTCGCCGGCTTCTACCGGCTCGGGATCGAGGGCGCGCGCTCGGTCGGCGGCGGGCTCTCGTTCGCGAAGCTCGAGTTCGGCTTCGTGCACTCGCTCGTCCCGATCGCCGCGGTCTATGTCGCCGCCCACTACCTGACGTTCCTCGTCTTCGAGGGGCAGGCGATCATCTACCTGGCGTCGGACCCGTTCGGGCAGGGGTGGGACCTGTTCGGCACCGTCAATGCCGGGATCGACTACGGCGTCTTCCCGCAGAACGACACGTGGTACGTGCAGGTCGCGGTGGTCGTCGTCGGCCACGTCGCGGCGTTGATGCTCGCCCATGACCGGGCGCTGGTCCTGTACGGCCAGGCGAAGCTCGCCGTGCGCTCGCAGTACTGGATGCTGGGCGTGATGGTCGGCTTCACGTCGCTTGCCCTCTGGTTGCTGGCCCAAGCCGGCTCCTAAGAAGCGGTCGCAAGGGTCCGGCAATGAGGCGGCAATGAGCCGCCGCGATCCTCCTGCCATGAAATGGACCACGTGGGCGGCTCTCCCCACCGCCCTGCTCGCGTTGGCAGTGGGCGCGCAGACCGCGTCGGCCGACTCGATCGCCTATGTCAACAAGACCGACGGCAACATCTATCTGTCGACTCCGGACGGCTCCCGCTCCTACCAGGTGACCTCGACCGGCGGCTACAGCGACGTGTCGCAGGCCGACGACGGCACCATGATCGGCCTCAAGGGCGTCCGCCTCAACAAGCTGTCGCGCGAGGGCGCCGTGCTCGCCGACTTCGACACGCCCGTCTCCGACACCCGCCCCGCGGGCTCGCGGACGTTCTTCGGCCCCTTCGATCCCGCCATCTCCCCGGACGGGACGAAGGTCGCTTATACGTACTACTACATGACGCAGAGCCAGAACCCTGGCTGTTTCCCGCCCACCTGCGTCGTCGCGATCAATGAGGCGGGCACGGGCTACTCGTACTCGGACCGGCAGACGTCCTGGGACGAGCCGGGCCTCGGCTACCACTCGGGCTGGCGCCATCCGGCGTGGGTCGACAACGACATGACGATGATCTCCAACCCGTCGCACCTGCCGAACCGCGACATCATCCTCGACCGCATCTCCGACGGCGGCAACGGCCACGGCAACATGGTGATGAACTGGACGTCGGACACCGCGGACAAGAACCCGCACGTCTCAGGCGGCGACATCACCCGCGACAAGCGCAAGCTCGCGTTCGTCACGGGCGAGAACGACTCGACGCTCACCGTCTACTACGTCCCGACGTTCCCGACCTCGTGGAAGGACGGCGACCCCAACAGCGACGAGGTCCACATCTGTTACCGCTACGGCACGCCGGCGGGCGGGACGTTCGGCGTCCCCTCGTTCTCCCCGGACGGCGGCGCGATCGCCTACCACGACGGTGACGGCGTCCACGTCGCGGCGGTCCCGCCGTTCGCGGCCGACTGCACGGTGGAGGGCGCCACGCCCACGCCGCCGGTCGTCATCCCGAACGCCGTGGAGCCCGACTGGGGCCCGGCCGACGTCCCGCCGGCGCGCACACAGGTCGACAAGGACGTCAAGGACGACGTCAAGACCGACGTGCCGTCGCTCTCGGTCAAGGTGCTCTCCGCGACCAAGCGGGCGGGCGTGAAGCTCTCCGTCAAGGTCCCGGGCGCCGGCAAGCTCTCCGCGACCGCCAAGGCGGGCAAGCGCACGGTCGGCAAGGCCTCCAAGACCGTCAAGAAGGCGGGCACCGCCGCCCTTCGCTTGAAGGTCTCCCGCAAGGGCAAGCTCTCCGTCAAGGTCACCTGGGCACCCAACGGCGGCCCCGCGGTCACCAAGACCCTCACCGCGAGAGTCCGCTAGCGACAAACCTAAACCCCACCTAAGGGGTCTGACCCTTTAGGTGGGGTTTAGGTTGCGCAGGTGGATCGTGGGGGCGGGTCGGTTGGCTTGCGGGCGCCGCCCCACGCGGTCCATTCCTTGAGGGCTGGGCGCTCGTGGGTGAGGTCGGTGGAGACCAGGCCGGTGGGGAACTTGTCGTCCTCGCGGACGGTGTACTGGAAGGCGATCGTCACCCGCGGGTCCTCCCACCAGCGCACGAGCTGGTCGTGGAGGGCGAGGCAGCCGGCGGCGGCGTCGGAGATCGAGGCGCCCGCGCTGAGGTCCTTCGGCGCCGGGCCGACGCCGGTCTCGGTGATCCAGATCGTGAAGGGGTGGCCGCAGCCGAAGGCGTCGAGCGCCTTCGACGCCTGCTCGACCGGGTCGTCGCCGCCGATGTATGCGTGCTGCGTCCAGACCGTCGTCGCGCACACGAGGTCCTTGGGGAGGCCGGCGATGAAGTCGGGGACGGAGGTGACGTAGCGGGTCGTCTTCATCAGCCCCGCCGTCTCGCCGAGCACGAGTTGCTGGTCGCCGGCCGCGGCCGCGAGCGCCTGCTGCATCGCGGCCGCGAGCTGCGCGTAGGCCGCCGGCGCCAGGCTCGGCGACGACGGGTCGCACGCGGCCCGCTGCGGGCTGACGAACGCCGGGTGGTTGGGTTCGTTCCAGGGGGTGAAGAAGCTCAGCGCGGCGCCCTCCTCGCGCGCCGTCGCGATCACCCGCTCGATCAGCGCCTGGTAGGCCCCAAGCGCGTCCGCGCGCGGCGGGCGTGACCGCGGCCCCGCCTGCGGGCGCTCGCAGCCGGAAGCCGGGCTCGCCGCCCAGTCCGGCGTCCCCGTGAACACCACCAGCGCCGTCCACCCGCCCTCACGCTGCCGCGACGCCAGCGCCCGCAGCTGCTCCCGCACCCCGCCCCAGCCGAGGCACGGCCCGACCTCCCGCATGCACCCGCCGTTCGGCTGGTCCATGTTCGCCGGCGTCTCCGCCGCGGGCTGGATCGACGCCCAGTCGATCACGAGCCGGAAGTACGCCGGCTTGATCGCGCCGAGCTTGTCGCGCACGCCGTTCCACGGCTCGGGGACCTGCTTCGCCGCCGGCGCGGCGACGAGGTTCGGGTTGAACTCCGTCACCCCCACCGCGAGCCCCTTGCCGGCGGGCGGCGGCGTGGGAGGAGCGGGTGTGGCCGCCGGCGTGGGGGAGCTCTTCGCGGTCGGCCCCTGTCGCGCCGGCTTGACGTCGACGTCGTCGCGCGAGAGCTCCACGACCACGAGCGCGACGAGAACGGCCGCCGCCAGCGCGTAACAAGCCAGGGCGAGCCTCGGCACCCAGCCGAGGCTAGAAGATCGAGAAGGCGTCCTCGCGCGGACCCATGAGATCTGCGAGGTTCGTGCTGTATACGCCGCCGCGCATGCTCCAGAACGCGCGCTTGCCGTCGGCGAGCAGGCTGGAGTAGACCGCGTCTTCGCCTTGCGTCCAAGCGCCGATCTTGCCGGCGGGCGGAGCGGCGTCCGGGTCGGGAAGCGTGACCACG
Organism: Solirubrobacter soli DSM 22325; assembly: GCF_000423665.1. Taxonomy (GTDB): domain Bacteria; phylum Actinomycetota; class Thermoleophilia; order Solirubrobacterales; family Solirubrobacteraceae; genus Solirubrobacter; species Solirubrobacter soli. The sequence continues at coordinate 170,643 of NZ_AUIK01000025.1, forward strand.
TAGCGGTCGAGGAACTTGCGGACCTTGGCGCCGTCCTCCCCGGTGGCGAACGATTGGAGCGTGGGAGCCACGAAGAGCTCGATCGCCCGCTTCTTCGCGTCGATGTACGCGCGCCCCGAGTCGGTCATCGCCACCACCACGCGGATGCAGAGCTTGTCGTCCGGCGCGGACATGGGCAGGCACTGGCTCTCGCGCTTGGACCGCTTCGTCGCGATCACGCACAGCTCTCCTGAGCCGCCGTCGTACAGGAACACACGCGTGCGCCGCGCGGGCAGCTTGATCTCCGATGAGCCGAACCCCGTGGTCCCGAACCCGTCCCCGAGATCCTTCACGGTGACCGTCCCGCACCCGACCGTGGCCTTCCGGCCGCCGATCGTCTTCCAGAGCTTCGCCGCCTTCGGACCGAAATGCAGGTATGGGATGTCGCCCGCGTGGCCGACCGTCACGCCGTCAGCGGCGTCGTAGTCAGGGACGTACAGGTCGCCGAGCGTCTCAGCGTGCGCCGCGGGAGCGGCGAGGCCGAGCGAGACCAAGGCGAGGATCAGGGTTCGGATGAGCATCGCGCGGCATTGAAGCGCACGCGAACCGCTGATCAATGGGATCTTCGTCTACTCAGGGATGTACGGCGGCGCGACGCCCCAGCCCCAGCGCGGGACCGGCGCGTGCTCCGCGACCGCTGCGCCCGGCTGGGAGTTGTGGACGGCGAGCCGCGTGCCCCACTCCGCGTAGCCCATCAGCGCGGCCCGGAACTCGGGGTCGTCCGGCAGGCCCGCCACGTCGGCCGCCTCGCTGAGCAGCGTGACGAAGCGCAGGCGCAGTTCGGGGGTGATCGCGAGGCCGCGGTGCCTGGCCAGCATGTGCTCGTAGCCGCCCCGCTCGGAGGTGTAGACCGGCGGCCCGCCCATCACCTCGCACCACCACTCGGTGACGTGCACGCGGTGCTCCTCGCTCACGGTCCCGCCGAACAGCCGCGCGAGCTCCGGCACCCCTTCGACGAGGTCGTAGAAGACGTTCAGCCAGCGCTCGAAGGCCTCGCGGCCACCGCCCCACTCATAGATCGTCGGCGTCTCGCTCATCCCACCACGCTAAAGCCTTCGCCCGCCCGGTCGAGCAGCCGCTCGGCTCGCGCCAACTCCTCGTCGCGCTCGCGCAGCGTCACGCCGCGACTGTGCCCCGGGTCAGTCGTAGATCGACCGCGACGCCCCGGGCCGCGCGTTGTCCGGGTAGACGACGTAGTCGTCGACGAAGCCCGGCAACCCACGCACACGGTCCAGCCAGGCGTTGACGTGCGGCGGCGTGTCCAGGCCGGCCTCGCCCGCGCGGCTGCCGTACGCGAACACACCGACGTCGGCGATCGTCGGCGCCTCACCGACCAGCCAGTCGCGCGTCGCCAGGTGCGCGTCGAGGTGCGCGAGCGCCCCGCGCCCGGTCTCGAGCCGCGCCGGGTCGAACGGCCGCCCGGTCAGCGCCCGGAACCGCGGCCCGCCGATCCCGCCCATCACCCGCTCCTGCTCGAACGACAGCCACATCGCGACCTCCCCTCGCGCGAACGCATCGTCCGGCAGGAACGCTGTGCCCTCGCCGAGGAACGTCAGGATCGCGTTGGACTGGGTCAGCGTCCGCCCGTCGTCGAGCTCGAGCACCGGCGTCTCGCGCAGCGGATTGAGCGCCCCGAACGCGTCGGTCAGCGTGTCGCCGGCGAAGATGTCGACGGCGACCCGCTCGTACGACCGCCCGAGCAGCGCGAGCAGCAGACGGACCTTGAAGCAGTTCCCGGAGGCGGCGTAGTCATAGAGGCGCATACGCCTCCAACGCGCGAGCGGCTAGAAGAGTGAGTCGAGGTGCCCGCTGGTGCCGATCGCCGGGACGTTCGTGCTGAAGACATCGCCGTCGCGGCGCACATACCAGCGGCGGCCGTCGCGCAGGAGCGTCGCCGCCACGGTCGTCTGCTCGTCGTTGAAGAGCCCGACCATGCCGGGCGGCGGCGTGGCGTCGGGCGAGTCGAGCGCGACCACCTCATCGCCGAGTTCCTCCTGCAGCTCCGCGATCGGTTGGTCGAACATCGAGTCGAGCTCGAGTGCGCGCAACCGCTCGTCGAGGTCGATGACACCCTGCTCGGTCCGCGTGACCACGACCTTCATGCAGTAGTCGTCGTCCCCAACGGCCGGGATGCACACGTCGTCACGCGGATCCTTGACCGAGATGAAGCAGACGTCAGACGGATTCGGCAGTCGCACGCTCACGCGACCGCGCCTGCTCGGAAGCCGCACGTCGGTCCAGAACATCCCCGCGTGCCACGAGTAGTTGCCCCCGCCGGTGTCCCCGCCTCCCCCGTAGCTGCCGTCGTCCTTGATCGGATGCCCGCACGCGACCACGGCCTTCTTCCCGGCGAGCCCGCGATAGAGCTTCGCGGCCTTCGGGCCGAACCGGAACACGATCTTGCCGCCCGAGCGCGTCACAGAGACGCCGTCGGACGCGTCATAGATCGGGACGACCTTGTCGAAAGGCCCCGCGGAGGCGGCCGGAGCGGCCAACGCGAGCACGGCCATGGACAACAAGAAGGCGCGCATGAACATGCGCGCCATTCAAGCGGCGCGAAACGCCGTTACAAGTGAACGTTTGTCGACTAGACGGCGGAGACTTCCTCTTCCTCCGCGACGCGGAAGGAAGAGCCGCAACCGCAGGCTGCGATGACGTTCGGGTTGTCGACCTTGAAGCCGGCGCCCTGCATGGACTCGACGTAGTCGACGATCGCGCCGCGCACGTACGGCAGCGACGGGGAATCGACGAGGATGCGGAGGCCGTGGTCCTCGAAGACGGTGTCGCCGTCGCGTTCGGTGTCGAAGGCGAGCGCGTACTGGAAGCCTGAGCAGCCGCCGCCGCGCACGCCCACGCGCAGACCCGAGGTCTGGACGTCGGCGCTCTGGGACGACAGGAACTCCTGCACCTTCTCTGCGCCCTTGTCGGTGAAGCTGATCACGTGTCGTACTCCTGTGGTGGTCTCCCAGCCAATACTTCCCGAAGTGTAGCGACCGCTAGCCTGTACGTCAGATGCCCTCTACGGACGATCTCAAGCAACGCATCGAGGCCGCTATTCCGGGTGCTTCAGCCACGGTTATCGACCTCACCGGTACTGAGGACCACTTTCGCGCCGAAGTTGTCGCGCCGGAGTTCGCCGGAATGAGCCGCATCGAGCAGCATCGCCGTGTCTACGCGGTGTTCGGGACCGACATCGGCGGCCCCATCCATGCCCTGTCCCTCGTCACCAAGGCGGAGTAGACCGTGAGCACCAATCCCATCCGCGACGAGATCTCCAAGGCGATCTCCGAGCACGAAGTCATCCTCTTCATGAAGGGCCGGCCGGAGCAGCCGATGTGCGGGTTCAGCGCGCGCACGGTCGCGGCGCTCGACGCGCTCGGCGCCTCGTACGCGGCGGTCGACATCCTCCCCGACCCGCGCATCCGCCAGGAGCTGTCGGCGATCTCGAACTGGCCGACGATCCCGCAGCTGTTCGTGAACGGCGAGCTGGTCGGCGGCTGCGACATCGTCACCGAGATGTACGAGACGGGCGAGCTGGCGAGCACGCTCGGCATCATCCCGTCCGACGCCGCTCCGGCCGACGCCCCCGTCGCCGCCGAGGCCGGCGCCCCGCCCCTCCAGATCAAGAACAACCTCGCCTGACGCAGCAGCACTTCTCGTCGCCGCCCTCGCGCTCGCGGGTGGCGGCAACGAGCAACCCGCGCGCTGCTCGTCGCGGTGCTGCGCAAAGCCCCGTCCCGACCGCTGAGCGCGCACCGCCGCCGACCAGGCGCGCCTGTTCCTCCGCATCGACCGCCTCGTCCCGAAGCGCCACCGCGCGTACGCCCGGCAACTCCTGCACGGCATCGTCGAGCCGCAGTGGCGGGGCATCGCGACCGTCGCCCGCGCGCGTCACTTCACCGTCTTCTTCAAGAGCGGCTGGCGCGAGGACATCGAGCACCAGGTGGCGCTGCTGGAGCGCTTCGGGCGCCGCGTCTCGCTCGCGGTCCTGACCTCCGGCGAGCCGGCAGACGTCGGCCGCGCGACCGAAGCCGGCATCGCATCGCGCATACTGGCCCCATGACGCACATCGCCGTCATCCACCACCTCGCCCAGCCCTTCCTCGGCAACGCCGGGGAACCGCTCGGCCCCGTCAACGAGTACTTCGACGGGCTGCCCGATCTCGACGAGGTCGACGGCATCGTCTCCTTCGGCGGCGCGCAGGACGCGTGGGAGCCGCAGTACGAGCCCGAGCGTGAGCTGATCCGCGAGGCCGTCGCGCGAGAGATCCCGTTCCTCGGCGTCTGCCTGGGCTCACAGCTGCTCGCGCAGGCGCTCGGCGGCGAGGTGTCGCGGCTCCCCCGCCGGATGATCAGCTGGGAGCCGCTGACGGTGATCGCACCGGACCCGGTGCTCGGCGCGATTCCCTCGAACGCGTACGCGCTGCACTGGAACCAGGACGGCATCGAGCCCCCGCCTGGCGCCGTGGAGATCTACGCACGCCCGAACGGCGGCCGCGCGGAGGGCTTCCGCATCGGCCGCCATGCGTGGGGCATCCAGTTCCATCCGGAGGTCGACCAGGCCGCGGTGGACAGCTGGTACGCGGGCTGGCCCGAGGCGCTCGAGCCCGCCGGGGTGACCGAAGCGGGCGCCCGCGAGGCGGACGCCCGCTTTCTCCCCGGTCAGGCGGCGCTCTCGACCGCCATCTTCGGCGCCTTCGCGCGCTTGGTCCGGGCGAACGTCCACTCCGCCCAGGTCTGATCGCTCATCCGCGCGACGCGCACGCCGATCGGGATCAGCGCGACGCCGATCAGCACCGCGCCGAGCGCGGCCGGGACGAGCCCGGTGCCGGAGGCGAACGGCAGGATCCAGCCGACGGCGACCGCGATCGGCGCCCACCACTTCGCCACGCCCGCCCGGACGGCGGCGACCAGCAGGGTCACGAGCCCGAAGAACATCGGCGCGATCGTCGTGGCCAGCATCACGCCCGCGGCCCACGTCATCGCGCTGTCGGCGATCTCGACCGACTGCTCGCGCGGCAGCGACTGCGCCAGCGCGAGGTCGTAGTAGTCGGTGACGAGCAGGCCCGGGAGCGTGGCGAGGCCGATCACGGCCAGGACGCCGCCGATGTGCGCGACCTTGGGGGTCGAGCGGCGGGCGAGGTGCATGATCCCGAGCGCGGCCGGGAGCAGCAGCAGGTAGCCGAAGTGCAGGATCAGCGCGGCGATGCCGGCCTGCTCGGGATGGGCGGCGAGCGCGTCGTGGTAGGAGGCCGTCGTCGCCTCCTGCTCCCACGGCGTGGCGAGCATGCCGGCGAGCGTGACGATGGGGGCGAGGATCAGGGCGAGAGCCGCGACGACGCGGCTGAAGCGGCGGGGATCGGAGAGCATGCATTCGAAGCTACGGGCCGTTTCGTCACCCGTCGTCGCCCGCCGCAGTGATCGTGCGTCCGCCGCGTGGGGGACGAACCGATCATCCGCGGGGCCGATGAACACGGAGCGCCGCGCCGGTACCTTGGCGCCCATGGACCGCGCCCAGAGGATCGACATCGCGATCGCGCTGCCGATCTTCGCCCTGGGCGTGCTGGAAGCGGTGGTGCGAGAGCACACGGACCGCTGGCTGGTCGCCGCGGCGGTCAACGGCGTCGCGGTCGCGTTCCGCCGCCGCCAGCCGCTCGTCGCGCTGGCAGCGGTCGTGATCGTGCAGTCGTTCGCGCACGACCAGACCTACGACACCGACCCGCTCTCGCCGTTCCTGGCCGAGCTGATCCTGATGTTCACCGTCGCCTACCAGCTGCCGCTGAGGCTCGCGCTGCTCGGCTACGGGATCGGGCTCGCGTACGTGATCGTCGACTTCAGCACCGGCCGCATCCAGGAGATCGCCCAAGCGGGCGCGCAGTCGGGCTTCTACCTGCTGGCCTGGGCCGCGGGCCGTGCGCTGCGCGGCCACGAGGAGCGCCGCGAAGCCGCCGAGCGCCACGTGGTGCGGGTGGAGCTCGAGCGCGAGGAGCAGGCCCGCGCCGCGGTCGTCGAGGAGCGCGCGCGGATCGCCCGCGAGCTGCACGACGCGGTCGCGCACAGCGTGTCCGTGATGGTCCTGCAGGCGGGCGGCGTGCGCCGCCTGCTCGGCAACGACCCCGAGCGGGAGCGCGAGCGCGAGGCGCTCGCCGGCGTCGAGGAGACCGGCCGCCAGGCGGTGCACGAGCTGCACCGGATGCTCGGCATCCTGCGCAAGGCCGATCCGGGCGCCGATCTCGCTCCCTCCCCCTCGCTGCGGCGCGTCGAGGAGCTGGTGACGCAGGTGCGCTCCGCGGGGCTGGAAACGTCACTCACCATCACCGGCGAGCCCGTCGACCTGAGCCCCGGTCTCGACATGTCCGCCTACCGGATCGTGCAGGAGGCGCTGACGAACGCCCTGCGCTACGCCCCCGGCAGCGCGGTCGGCGTGACCGTCAGCTACGGGCGGACGCTGGAGCTCGAGGTGCGCGACAGCGGCGCGCGCGTGAACGGCACGCCGCCCACGAAAGGCTCCGGCCACGGCATCGTCGGGATGCGCGAACGCGCCGAGCTGTTCGGCGGCACGCTCGAAGCCGGCCCGGCGCCCGGCGGCGGCTGGCTCGTCCGTGCGAGGCTCTCCACATGATCTCCGTCGTGGTCGCCGATGATCAGGCGCTGGTGCGCGCCGGCCTGCGGATGGTGCTCGACGCCGAGAAGGACATCGAGGTCATCGGCGAGGCCGCCGACGGCGAGGAGGTCCTCGAGGTCGCCCGCAAGGTCAAGCCCGACGTCGTCCTGATGGACATCCGCATGCCCGTGCTGGACGGCCTGGAGGCCTCGCGCCGCCTGCTCGCCACCGACGCCCCGCCGAAGGTGCTCGTGCTCACGACCTTCGACGAGGAGGAGTACCTCTACGAGGCGTTGCGCGCCGGCACCAGCGGATTCCTGCTGAAGGTCTCGCCGCCCGAGCAGCTGATCGGCGCCGTCCGCACCGTCGCCGCCGGCAACGCGTTGATCGACCCGGCCGTCACCCGCCGCGTGATCGCCGCCTTCGGCCGCCGCGTCGCGACCAAGCCGCCGCCGTCGACCCTGAACGAGCTCACCGCCCGCGAGATGGAGGTGCTGCAGCTGATGGCGCGCGGGATGAGCAACCAGGAGATCGCCGCCGCGCTGATCGTCGGCGACGCCACGATCAAGACCCACGTCGCCCGCGTTTTGATGAAGCTCGGCCTGCGTGACAGAGTGCAAGCCGTGGTCTTCGCCTACGAACACGGGATCGTCGAGCCAGGTGCCGTCGACTGACGCGATCGCGTACGTCCGCGCCGCGCTCCCTCCACCCCCCGCCCGCGTGCTCGAGATCGGCGCGGGGGACGGCACGCTCGCCCGCATCCTCCGCGCCGCCGGCTACACCGTGACCGCCATCGACCCGAAGGGCGGCGACGGCGTCGAGCAGGTCGCGCTGCTGGACCTCGACGCGCCGCCGCGCACGTTCGACGCCGCGGTCGCGATGGTCTCGCTGCACCACGTCGTCCCGCTCGGCCACTCGCTCAAGCGCCTGTCGGAGGTCCTGCGCCGCGGCGCGCGGCTGGTCGTCGACGAGTTCGACGTCGAGGCGCTCGACGAGCGTGCCTCGGCCTGGTGGCTCGGCCAGAACGGCCACGACAAGAAGCCGGCCGACCACGTCGCGGAGATGCGCGAGCACCTCTACTCGGTCGGCCACATCCGCGAGGAGCTCGCGGCCTGGTTCGACCTCGGCGAGCCCGTGCCGGGCGCCTACTTCTATCGCTGGCCGGACCGCCCCGAGCTGCGCGACGAGGAGGAGCGGCTGATCGCCGCGGGCGAGCTGGCCGCCGTCGGCAGGCGCTTCGTCGCGATCCGGCGCTAACGCTTGGCGAGCCGCCGCGCGCCCTCGCCCGCGGGCGCGTAGTCGAGGCCGTAGTGGCGGAACGTGGCGGCCTCGTCGTCGAGGGTGAGCTCGACGTCGGTGTCGAAGCTCGGCGCCTTCTTGAACTCGCCCTTGTCGCGGTCGACGCGCAGGTACTCGCGGCCCACCGACGCGCCCGCGAGCGGGACGAGCGTCAGCGACTTCGAGAACGTGCCGGACTTGACGGCCGCGAACGTCGGCTCGTCGGTCTCGCCGTCGAAGTAGATCTCCTCGAGCTTGCCGAGCTTCTCGCCGGTGCGGTCGACGACCTCCTGCCCGCGCCAGTCGGTGATGTTCTCGACTCCGATCATGGGTGGTGCATTCCCTACAGGTCGCGCCGCCGAAACGCGGCGAGCGCCAACGCGCCGACGAGCGCGGTGTAGACGATCACGTACGGCCACAGGCCCGCGCCGAAGGCCTGCGCGCCGCCGAACGGGCCGAGGTCGATCGCGAAGCGGGTGAAGCCGAACGTGTCGGCGGTGATCTGGCTCAGCGCGGACTGGTACAGCGCCTCGAACGGCAGCACCCACGAGGCGGCCTTGCTGACATCGGCGAGGGTGTCGGAACTCAGCGCCTCGGCGATCTGGCCGAGCAGGCCGGCGGTCAGCCCGGCGCCGAAGAGCATGAAGATCGCGATGCCGTTCGCGGTGCTCGAGAGCACGACCGAGCCGGCCAGGGCGAGCGCGGCGATGATCGCCACCGCCACGCCGAGCTCCAGCGCGGGCACGACCACCCGGTCCGGCCACCAGCCGATGAAGACGTCCGTGATCACGGCGCTCGCCAGGAACACGACGATCACGTAGGCCGCGCAGACGCTGCCGGCCGCGATGAAGCGGCCGGCGAGGAACGTCCCGCGCGAGATCGGCCGCACGAGCAGCGGCTGCAGCAGTCCGCGCTCCGCGTCGCCGCGGACGGCGTTGAGCGTGAGGAAGACGGCCAGCACCGCGCCGAGGAAGAGCGTCGCGAACATCGAGAGGCCGAGCAGGGTGCCGCCGAAGAGCACCCGCCCGTCAACGCCCTCGGAGGTCGTCTGGCCGATCTCGTCCGCGTTGCCGGAGATCTGCCACGTGCCGAGCCCGTAGAGGCCGAGGAAGGCGACCGTCAGGAGCGCGACCACGATGAACACGCGCCGCCGCACGGACTCCTGGAGCGCGAACGAGGCGATGATCAGCGCGCCCTTCACCGGCCGCCCACCACCTCGAGGTAGGTGTCCTCGAGCGTCGAGCGGATGACCCGCACCTCGTAGACGTCCTCGCCTTCGGCCACCAGCTCGCGCACGAGCCGCGGGATGTCGTCGCGCGTGGCCTGGGCGAACGTCCGCGTCCCGTGGCCGGTGTCGATCTCGACCCCGCCCGCGTGGCTGAGCTCGGCCGGCGAGCCGGCGGCGACGACCTCGCCGCGGGCGATGATCGCGACGCGGTCGCAGACGAGCTCGACCTCGCTCAGCAGGTGCGAATTGAGCAGCACGGCGACGCCGCGCTCCCGCAGGTTCTCGAGCAGTTGGCGCACCGTCCGCCGGCCGGCGGGGTCAAGGGCGCTGGTCGGCTCGTCGAGAAGCAGCAGCTTCGGGTCGCCGATCATCGCCTGCGCGATCCCGAGCCGCTGCTGCATGCCCTTGGACATCGCGCCCACGCGCCGGTCCGCCACCTCGCCGAGCGCGACCAGCTCGAGCAGCTCCCGCCGTTCCGGGGCACCCCCGGACGAGCCCGCGAGCTTCTGGTGCAGATGCAGCAGCTCATCCGCGCTCAGCCAGTCCGGGAAGCGGAAGAGCTCGGCGAGGTAGCCGATCGCGCCGCTCACCTGGACGCTCCCGCTGGTCGCGCGGACGAGCCCGCAGGTGATCTTCACGAGCGTCGACTTCCCGGCCCCGTTCGGCCCGAGCAGGCCCACCAGCTCACCCTCACCGATCCGCAGATCGACGCCCTTCAGCGCTTCGTTCGCCCCGTACCGCTTGCGCAAGCCCTCAACGATCAGTGCGTCGGACACGCGCCCAACATAAAGGGGTCAGGCCCCTTTATCTGCGGAGATTTCGTGCAGCCTCTGTGCAAGGAACTCGTGCTCGACCGGGCTCTCGGTGCGCGCGAGCGCCTCGCGGTAGGCCGCGGCGGCCTCCTCGCGGCGGTCCAGGCGGCGCAGCAGATCCGCGCGAGCGGCGTGGAAGAGGTGGTAGTCGGCGAGGTCGATCGTGTCCATCAGCTCCAGGCCGGCGAGCGGCCCGTCGCGCTCCGCGACCGCGACCGCGCGGTTCAAGGCCACGATCGGCGTCGGCGAGACGTGCTGGAGCTGGTCGTAGAGCCAGACGATCCGGTCCCAGTCCGAGCCGCGCGCGTGCTCGATCGCGATCGACGCCTGGATCAGGTACGGGCCGAGACGGGCGAGCCGCCACCCGCGCGCGACCAGCCGCTCGCCCTCGACGATCTCCGCGACGTCCCAACGCGAGCGGTCCTGGTCCGGGAGCAGGACGAGCCGGCCGTCGGCGTCGACGCGGGCATCGCGGCGCGAGTCCTGCAGGAGCATCAGCGCGAGCAGGCCGATCGCCTCCGGCTCGTCGGGCATCAGGTCCACGAGCACGCGGCCGAGGCGGATCGCCTCGCCGCACAGTCCGGGCCGCACCGGCGGCCCGTATCCGGCGTTGAACACGAGGTAGACGGTCGCGAGCACGCTGCGCAGCCGCGCCGGCAGGTCGGCGTCGCGCGGCACCTCGTACTTGATGCCCGCCGCGGCGATCTTCTGCTTGGCGCGGGTGATGCGCTGCGCCATCGCCGGCTCGGAGATCAGGAACGCGCGGGCGACCTCGGCGGTCGTGAGCCCGCCGAGCGCGCGCAGCGTCAACCCCACCCGCGCCTCCGGCGCGAGCGCCGGGTGGCACGTCGTGAAGATCAGCCGCAGCCGCTCGTCGGGGATCGGTGACACGGGCTCCTCGTAGGCGTCCTCCTCATCGCCGCCGAGCGCGCGCAGCTCGGCCTCGAGCGCGGTGCGACGGCCGGCCCAGCGGCGCTCGGTCCGGATCCGGTCCAGCGCGCGGTTGCGCGCCGCGGTGACGATCCACGCCGCCGGATTGTCGGGCAACCCGTCGCGCGGCCAGCGCTCGAGCGCCACGAGGAACGCGTCCTGCACCGCCTCCTCGGCGCGGTCGAGGTCGCCGAGGATGTGGGCGAGAACGGCGACCGCCCGTCCCGACTCGCGCCGGAACAGGCGGTCGACGAGTACGTGCTGCGGGCCGGTCAGGAGGCGGTGGCCTGCGCGCCGTCGATCTGGCCCTGGATCGCCTCGTAGTCCATGACCGGGCGGACCTCGATCGCGCCCGTCTTGGCCTCGGGGATCCGCGCGGCCCAGTTGAGCGCGTCGTCGAGGTCCTTGCACTCGAGCAGGTAGTAGCCGCCGAGCTGCTCCTTGGTCTCGGCGTACGGGCCGTCGGTGAGCATGCGCTCGTCGTCGCGCACCCGCACGGTGGTCGCGGTCGCGGTCGGCTGGAGCCCGTCGCCGCCGACGAACACGCCCGCCTCCCCGGCGGCCTGGCCGAACTTCCCGTGGGCCTCGAACGTCGCCGCGATGTCCGCCGGCGAGGCGTCCGCGTATGAGCTCTCGTCGTTGTAGATCAGCGCCAGGAACTTCATGGTGTGGCCTCCTTTTGAGGTGCGGTTGCGACCCTATGACGTCTGCGTGAGCGGCGTACGACATTCGTGGCGCGTAAACGCTCGTCCGGGTCACCGGCTAGTCTCCGGCGGCTATGTCCGAAGTCGCCGTGGTCACCGATACGACGCAATATCTGCCGCGCGAGGTGATCGAGCGCCACAACGTTCGGCTCGTCTCGCTCTACGTCAACTGGGACGGGCGGACGGATCGCGAGAGCGACCTCGTCGATTACGACGCCTACTACGACTTCCTGCGCAGCGGCGGTGAGCTGCCGAGCACGTCACAGCCGAGCGTCGGTGACTTCCTCGCGGTCTACGAGCCGCTGGTGGCCAACGGCGACGACATCCTCTCGATCCACCTGAGCGGCGGGATCTCGGGCACCGTGCGCGCGGCCGAGCAGGCGCGCGACCTGCTGATCGAGCGCGGGATGGCGCCGGAGAAGATGCTCGTCGTGGACTCGCTCACGGGGTGCGCGGGGCACGGGTTCATGGCGGTCGCGGCGGCCAACGCCGCGGCGGGCGGCGCGGACCTGGCGGGTGCCGCGGCGGCGGCGCGCAAGCTGCGCGAGGACCTGCAGATCATCGTCATGGTCGACACGCTCGAGTACCTGCGCCGGGGCGGGCGGATCGGGGCCGTGCGCGGGTGGATCGGCGCCACGCTGAAGGTCAAGCCGATCCTCACGATCGAGGGCGAGATGCAGCCCGTCGAACGCGTGCGGACGGCGGGTCGCGCGTTCGAGCGCCTCGTCGCCCACCTCGAGCAGCGCCACGAGAACGGCTGCGACCAGTTCGCGATCCAGCACATCCAGGCGTCGGCCGAGGCCGAGCGCCTGGCCGAGCGCGGGCGCGACATCTACGGGCGCGACCCGGAGCTCCTGTCGGAGATCGGCCCCGTGATCGGCACCCACACCGGCCCGGGCGTGCTCGGCGTCGCCGGGCTTCGATCAGACTTGCTCGGACCTTTCTGAGAAGGAATCCCGGGCGTGGGCTGGAAAGCCCCGCCCGGTGGGCGTTCCGCTCGATCCAACACGCAAGCCGGGTGAGCCGCCGACCATCCAGGTCGTGCCGGCGTTCTCGCCGCGCATCCTCGTGCGGACGCTGCTCATCTTCGTCACGTTCGCGATCTCGCTGTACCTGATCTTCCTGCTGCGCAAGCCGATCGGGTGGGTGCTGATCGCGACGTTCCTCGCAGTTGCGCTGAGCGGGCCGGTGAACCTGCTCAACAACTACATGCGGCGCGGGTTCGCGATCACGATCGTCTACTTCTGTCTGCTCCTGATCCCGATCGGGATCGGCGCGCTGATCATTCCCCCGCTCGTTACGCAGGGCAACAACCTGATCCAGAACCTGCCCAAGTACGCGCAGGACGTCCAGGACTTCGCCGACAAGAACGAGCGGCTGCGCAAGATCGAGGCCGACTACAACATCACCGAGAAGCTCCAACAGCAGGCCGAGAAGCTGCCCGCGCGGATCGGCGACGCGGCGAGCGTCCTCGGCGACATCGGCCTCGGCGTCGTCAACTCGCTCTTCGCGCTGTTCACGATCCTCGTGTTGACCGCGTTCCTGCTCGGGAGCGGCCGGGGCTGGGTGAACCGCTTCCTCGAGTTGCGGCCGGCCGAGCAGTCAGCGCGGATCCGCAAGGCGCTCGACCACATGGGCAAGGCCGTCGGCGCCTACGTCGGCGGCGTGCTCGCGCAGGCGACGGTGGCCGCGATCCTCGCCTACATCGTGCTTACGGTCCTCGGCGTGCCGTTCGCCGCCGCGCTCGCGATCGTGATCTTCTTCTCCGACCTCGTGCCGCTCGTGGGCGCGACCATCGGCGCCGTCCTCGTCGGGATCGTGACTGTCTTCGCCGACTTCCCGACGGCGACCATCGTCTGGGTCATCTACTCGATCGCCTACCAGCAGATCGAGAACACGGTGATCCAGCCGCAGATCCAGAAGCGGGCGGTCAACGTGCACCCGTTCATCGTGCTTGTCGCGGTGCTGTTCGGGTCGACGCTGCTCGGCGTCCTGGGCGCGCTGGTGGCGATCCCGATCGCCGCGTCGGTGCAGATCGCGATCCGCGAGTGGTGGGACTTCCGCCACGACCAGACGCTCAACGACCTCATCGCTCCGGGGACGCCTACGCCGCCCCCGGACGATACGCCGCCGCCGGCGCCCGAACCCGCTTAGTAGCGCCGGCTGGAGCGGCGGCCGGTCAACAGACCGGTGAACGCGGCGATCCCGCCGCCGAGGACGAAGCCCGTCACGGCCGCGCCGATGATGACCTCGCGCTTGTGGGCGCGCAGGTGGGCGCGCCAGTCGGTCGCCTTCGTGACCTCGCCGCGCAGGCTCTCGACCGCGATCGCGAGCTCGGCGCGATTGGCCTCGATCGACGCTCGGATCTCCTCCGGGGAGCGGGGGGCGCTCATCGCGACTCCACCTGGGTCGGCGGGGCGGGAGCGACCGTGGTCGACGGCGTCGCCGGGTGCGGCGCCGTGATCGTCTGCTTGATCAGCTGAGCCTCCTCGATGGCCATCTGTGGGGTCGGCGGCGAGCCCTTCTTGAAGAAGCGCGCGGCCAGGAAGCCGGCCAGGCCGCCGAGCAGGAACAGCGCGCCCGAGACGATCAGATAGCCGACCCAGGCGTTCGTGCCCAGGATGTCGGCGATCAGCAGCGCGATGAAGTGCAGGAAGTAGATGAGCCCGGCGAGGATGAAGATGCCCGCGGCGGCGCCGACCGCCGCGCCCTTGGCCAGGCCGGTGATCTTCTCGGTCACCTCCGCCTTGGCCAGCTCGATCTCCTCGCGGACGAGCAGCGAGGCCTTCTCGGAGACCTCCTGGATCGCCTTGCCGAGGTCCGAAATCTGTGGGTCCGCCATTGCTCAGTCGACCAGCCTCTTGAGGATGCGGGCAATCAGGAACGCGCTCGCGAAAGCCACGCCCGCGGCCACCTCGGGCCGCTCGAGCGGGCTCGCCTCCGCCGGCTTGGGCGCCTCGTACGACGAGGTCGCCGCGGCGGCGGCCGCGGGGTCGGTGTCTGATCCCACTCCCGGAGACATCACGTTCGCACCGGAGAGGTTCGCCTTGGGGTTCGTGGCCCCTGCCTTCTCGCGGGCCAGCTTCTCGGCGTTCTCGGCCTGCTCACGCGCCCGCCGGGCCTCGGCCTGCGCCTGCTCGGCCCGCTCCTTGGCCTTGCGCTCCTTGCGGGAGAGCTTCTCCTCGGCCTTCTCGGCTTCCTCGACCTCGTCGTGAGCCTTGTGGGTCTCCTCCTCGGCGCGGCGCGCCTCGGCGTCGAGCACCTGCTGGCGCAACTCGGCACCGCGCGCCTCGGCGGCGGTCCGCTCAGCCTGCGCCTGCGCCTCGCGCGCCGCGGCGACGTCGGCCGCCTGCTCGGCGGTCGCGCCCGGCTGCTCGTCGTCGAAGCCGGGGCTCCACTCCTGCGTGCGCTGGGGGTCGTCGTCTTTCACTCGGGCGGATCTTCCCCAAAGATGCGGCGGAATACCACGGCCGCGATCCGCGTGGTCACGATCGAGGCCAGTGCGCCCACCCCGGCGAGCAGTCCGGACCAAGCCAGGCGCTTGACGAGTTCGTTTTCGGTCATGGCGGCGGAGTCTATGCGGCCAAGCCGCCGACGATGGTGCGAACCACGTACGTCTTGGCCAGCTCGTACTCGGCGTCGCTCTCCGGCAGGAGCCCGAATATCCACCCGGTGAGGACCTGCTCGATCGCCCCGTAGAACGCCATGACGGCGAACTCGGAGGGGATCTCCTTGCGGAACTCGCCGGTTTCCTGGGCCTTCTCGACCACGCCGCGGATCAGCGCGTAGGCCTCGCCGATCTTGCCGATGTGGGTCGCGCCGAACGTGTTCGCGGCGCGCGTGACCTCGACGATGATCACCTTCATGAGGTCGGGGTCGTGACGGTAGGACTCGACGATGAAGCCCGCGATCGCCGTCAGCTTCTGCTCGGCCGGGACGTTGAGGCGATCGGTCTCGCGGATCGCCTCCAGCAGGAAGTCCCAGCGCTCCAGGAACAGCGTGTCGAGCACCTGGTCCTTGGACTTGAAGTAGTGGTAGACGAGCCCGTACGCGACGCCGGCCTCGTTGGCGATGTCCGATACCCGGCACGAGTGGAACCCCTCGCGGGCGAAGACGCGGACCGCCGCGTCGAGGATCAGCCTGCGCTTGTCGACCGCGGCCTGCTTGGTCACTACGCGTGGACCTCGGTCGGCCAGCGGTACGCCTCGGGACGCCGGTTGGCCAGCGAGGGCAGCGTGCGGCGGATCTCGGCCTGCCGTGAGAGGTCGAGCTCGGCGACGATGAACGTCTCGGTGTCCGGCGCGGTCGCGAGCACGACGCCCCACGGGTCGACGATCATGCTGCGCCCGCCGGAGCGGATGCCCGGCGCGTGCTCGCCGACCTGGTTGGCGGCGACGACGAACGCCTGCCCCTCGATCGCGCGAGCGCGCAGGAGGATCTCCCAGTGGTCGCGGGTGGTCGCGAACGTGAACGCGGCGGGCACGGCGACGATCTGCGCGCCCTTGACCGCGAGGATCCGGTAGAGCTCCGGGAAGCGGACGTCGTAACAGATCGACATGCCCAGCTCGGCGCCGTCGGCGAGCGTCGTGACGACGATCTCGTCGCCCGGCGCCTCGTGCTCGGACTCCTTGTAGACGCGCCCGCCGACCTCGACGTCGAACATGTGGATCTTGCGGTAGCTCGCCTTCAGCTCGCCGTCAGGGCCGACATGGATCGACGTGTTCGCGCCGCGCTCGCCGCCGGTCGACTCGCTGAAGGAGCCCGCGACCAGATCGATGGACAATTCGGAGGCGATGCTCGTCGCCCACGCCTGGATCGGACCGTCGAACGGCTCAGCCGCGGCGATCGTCTGCTCCGGCGTGCCGAGCGCCGGCCACTTCTCCGGCAGCACGACGAGGTCCGCTCCGGCCTTCGCCGCCTCGCGGGTGAGGCGGTCGGCGGTCGCGAGATTGCGGTCCCGGTCAGGGGTTGACTGCAGCTGGACGGCGGCGGCACGCACGAGGGTTCTCCTTCCCAAGACGGACTGACCCGTCAGTCAACGAGCATATCGTTCCGGTCGATGGCACTCCAAAAGTCGTGGCAGTGGATGGGCGCGTTCGGACCCGATCTGATGCTGTGCAGCGCGTGGGCGAAGGTCGGCGTGATCCGCCGTTCGTGGTGGGCGGTGTGGGACGGCTCGACGTTGCACGAGGGGACGCGTGCACCGTTCTCGCTCGCGTATGAGAAGGGCGAGCCGATCGAGGTGACCACCGGGCCGGCGTGGACGCGCAAGACGCCGCTGCGCGTGCGCGGCACCGTGCTCGGGCGGGAGATCGACCTGCCGGGCCTGCTGGACGAGTCGCGGGGGCGCCACGCGCGCCGCACCGCGTGGCGCTGGTCGGCGGGCGCGGGCGTGTCATCCTCGGGCGCGTCCGTCGTGTGGAACCTCGTCGAGGGCCTGCACGACCGCTCGCCCTCGGAACGCACCGTCTGGGTCGACGGCAAGCCCCACGAGGTCGCCCACCAACCCTTCGACGGGCTCACGCGCGTCGGCGACCTCGCGTTCGAAGCGGTCGCCACGCGGGCAAAGCGCGAGAACTACCTCGTGATCGCCTCCGACTACGAACAACCCTTCGGCAGCTTCTCCGGCTCCCTCCCGGTGGCCGGTGAGCTGACCGGGTGGGGAGTGATGGAGCGCCACGAGGCTCTGTGGTGAGGCCGCTGCGCGCGGCGGCGCGGCGTGGCGTGGCGCGGCGACGCGGTCCGGCGGCGCGGCGCGGTCCGGCGGCGCGGCGCGGTCCGGCGGCGCGGCGCGGTCCGGCAGCGCGGCGGAGTCCGGCGGCGCGGGGCGGTCCGGCGGCGCGGCGCGGTCCGGCGGCGCGGCGTGACGCGGCGGCGCGCGCGGGCGGCGCGACGCGGCCGTGGTAGTTCTCGCCGCCGTCCTGCTGGCGGCCGCGATCGTCGCCGCGGTCGTCCAGGACCGGCGCGCGCCCGAGGCCGCGGTCGCGCTCGGCGGCGCCGCGCTGCTCCTCCTGCTCGGCGGCCTCTCCTGGCACGACGTCCGCACCGAAGCGGGCGACCTCGCGCCGACGCTCGTCGTGCTTGCGTCGCTGCTCGTGCTGGGGCACGGGTGCCAGCAGGCCGGGGTGTTCGACGCGCTCGCGGCGCGGCTGGCGCGCGGCGCGCGGGGGTCGGCGCCGCGGCTGTTGACGCTGGTCGTGGTCGCGGCCGCCGCGGTGACCGCGGTGCTCGGCCTCGACGCGACCGTCGTCCTGCTCACGCCCGCCGCGTTCGCCGCCGCGGCGAAGACGCGCCTCAACGGCCGCCCGCACGTGTACGCGTGCGCGCACCTGGCCAACTCGGCGTCGCTGCTGCTGCCGATCTCGAACCTGACGAACCTGCTCGCGTTCCGCGCCTCGGAGCTCTCGTTCGCGCGCTTCGCCGCCTTGATGGCGCTGCCGTGGGTGGTGGCGATCGCGATCGAGTGGGGCGCGCTGCGGTGGGTGTTCCGCCGCGAGCTCGAGCCGCCCGGCCGCACGCCCCGCGAATCGATGCCGCCCTTCGCGCCCGCACCGCTCGTGGTCCTCGCGCTGACGCTCGTGGGCTTCGTCGTGGCGGGCCCGCTCGACATCGACGCCGCGTGGCCGGCCGCGCTGGGCGCGCTGTTGATGGCCGCGGTGACGGTGGCGCGCGCACCGCGCGGGGACGCCGCCGCACCGCGCGGGG
>NZ_AUIK01000026.1 GCF_000423665.1 Solirubrobacter soli DSM 22325
GTCATCGAGCCGCCGCGCGAGCTTCCCCCAATGGCTCTGAAGCTGCCGCGTCGTGGCGTGGAGCTCGCGGTACGCGCGATGCTCGGCCGCGTAGAGACCGTTCGGCGTGAGCTCGGACATGCCGGCCAGGCTACCCGGCGGCGCGGGGCGAGCGGCGGGGGGCCGCGGGGAGAGCGCCGCGGCGCGGCCCCGCGGAGCGGCGCGGGCGCGCGGAGCGGCGCGGGCGCGCGGAGCGGCGCGGCCCCGCGGAGCGGCGCGGGCGCGCGGAGCGGCGCGGCCCCGCCGAGCGGCGCGGCCCCGCCGAGCGGCGCGGGCGCGCGGAGCGGGGCGAGCGGCGTGGCGCGGCGCGGGCGCGCGGGGGGGCGCGGACCCGCGCGGGGCGCGCCGGCGCGGCGTCAGAGCGCCGCGGCGAGCGGCGTGCGCGCGAGCCGCTCGCCGAGGGTGGCCAGGCGCTCGACCGGCTCGGCGCTGAAGACGAAGCGCACGTAGCGGGCGGCGACTTCGGCGCCCCAGCCGGTCATGCCGGTCGCGGCGACGCCCGCCTCGAGCATCGCCGCCGAGGCCGTCGCCGGGTCGGCGCCGAGGGCGGCGACGTCGAGCAGCAGCGACCAGCCGCCCGCGGGGCGCACCAACGGCCAGCCGGGCAGCGCGGCGAGGATCGCGTCGCGGCGGCGCTCGAGCTCGGCCACCGCCTCACCCACGTGGCCCTGCGGCCCGCGCAGCACCGCCTCGGCGGCCCGCCGCGCCACGGAGACGTTGCCGGTGGTGTTGTACGTGTGGACCCAGCCGGCGTCGCCGACCACGGAGGCCGGCCCCGCGATCCAGCCCACGCGCCAGCCGATCATCCGGTACGCCTTCGACATCGAGCCCACCAGCACCGTGCGCTCGTCCATCCCGGGGACGTCGAGCGGGCCGGCCGGCGCGCGGCCGTCGAAGAGCAGCGCCTCCATTGCCGCGTCGTAGACCAGAAACAGGTCATGACGCTGACAAAGCGACGCGACAAAGGTCCAATCGTCGGCGTCGAGCACGCAGCCGGACGGCATCGACGGGCTCATCAGCAGCAGCGCGACGGTGCGATCGGTCACGGCCGCGGCCAACCCCACACGGTCGAGCCGCCACTCGCCGTCGACCACCGAGAGCGGCGCGAAGGTGGGCACGCCGCCGGCGAGCCGCACGCGGTTGACCAGGCCGGCATAGATCGGGTCGGTCATCAGGACCTCGTCGCCCGGGTCGACCGTCGCGAGGAGCACGTCGAGCACGCCCTCGGTCCCGCCGCACGTCACCACGATCTCAGACACCGGGTCATAGACGCGGCCGTGCCGCAGGGCGACGTGCGAGGAGATCGCGTCGCGCAGCCCGAGGTCGCCGGTGAACGGCAGCCACGAGTTCGAGACCGGGTCCTCCAACGCCGAACGCGTCACCGACACCGCTTCTGGCGGCAATCCCAAATCGGTGTCGAGGTTCTCCAACCGCAGGACGTCGGCGTCGAGGACCGCAGCCGCCACCCGGTCGATGCCGAAGCCGGCGATGCCCTCCATCCGTGCCGCGCGTTTCATCGCACACCCCTTCCGGGCGTCAGGATCAACAGGGTTCCGGCGGCCTCGCCGTCGTAGACGTGTGGGACCGCGCCGGAGTACGTCGCGTAGTCGCCCGGCCCGAGCGAGACGGGCGCGTCGAGCGGCCCGGCCAGAAGCCGCCCGCTCACCACGTGCAGCCGCTCCTCGACCCCGAACGGGTGCGGTTGCGCCTCGCGCCGCCCGTGGACGCGGATCGCGTAGAGCTCCCCCAGCCAGCCCGGCCGGTCGATCCGCTCGAGCAGTTCGGCCGAGAGCGCCTCGCCCGACACGTGCGCGCCGGCGCCCGCCCGCACCACCGACACCGGCGGCGCCGGAGCGACGAGCAACTCGGCGAGCGGGACGCCGAGCGCGTCCGCGAGCGCGTACAAGGTCTCGAGCGTCGGGTTCCCCTCGCCGCGCTCGAGCGCCGCGATCGTGTTCCGCGTCACGCCCGAGCGCCGCGACAGCTCGAGCACCGACATGTCTCCACGCAACGCAGCCAGCCGCATGACTGCGCATCATAAACAGCAGAAACTGCTACTTCAAAGAAGCAATGCGCCAGGAGTCGTTCACGCGCACCAGCTGCAGCGTGTCCCGCGACGGCTCCTCGCCCTCCGCGGAGGACTGGACGTCGGCGGTGGCGGCGTCGCCGTTGACGCGGATGGTCCCGATCGTCAGCTTCGGCGAGGACACGTCGCCGAGCCCCTGCTTGAGGGCGAGCTCGCACGGGAGCCCCGTGGACTCGACCTCTGAGACGAGCTTCGGCGCCAGCAGGTCGTCGCAGAGCCGCTGATAGTCCTTGGCCGCGGAGGCCTGCCCGAAGGCCTCGACGACGTCGTGCACGCGCTGGGTGTCGGACGGTCCGTCGCCGCAGCCGCTCAAGACGCCGGAAACGGCCAAAACAGCGACGATCGGGCGGCGCACGGGGCGGAGCATAGAATGGCTCGCCATGTCGACTGCAGGACCGATCCGTTCCTGGCTGCGTTGCTATCGCTGCTGGTCCCAGGACCTCGAGGTCCAGGTCCACTACGAGGGCATCCACCGCATCGATCCCGTGACCGGCAAGCGCGCCGATGTCGTGGACGAGCTGCAGGAGGCCGTCGTCCAGTGCCTGGACTGCATGCACGATCAGCCGCACCTGATCTTCCACAACGACCGCATCGAACCCGTCGAGGACCGGTGGGAGCGGATGGTCGTTGGAACGCCGTGGGTCGCGTCCTGCACGGTGACCGTCGACGCCGAGTCGGTCGAGACCTGCTCCGGCCCCGAGGCCGCGGACGCCCTGGCCTACGCCGCCTTCGGCGACCACGGCACGCGCGAGTTCTTCACCCACGTGCGCTTCCACAAGCACGAGGAGGAGCAGATCGTCGTCCATCTGCTGGTCGAGCTCTACGCGCGGTCCAGCGAGGAGGCCACGGGCGTGCTCGAGGAGGCCGCCCGCGGCGAGCTGACGATCACGTCGCTGGCCGAGGAGTCGCGCCCGCCCGCGTCGACCGGCGGCGACCACCCGCACTAACGGCTTCCCGAAACCCCCTATCGCACGGCACCCCGGTCCGTTAAGGTCGGCCGAGGATGAGCCGTGAGCATGAAGCGGCTGAGAGCGTCGCCGAGACCGCGGCGCCCGCAGCACAGGCCGCAGCCCCCGCCCTCGACGTTCCGCAGCGCCTGCTCGCGCTGCAGCGCAAGGTCGGCAATGCGCAGTTCGGCCGCATGGTCGCGCGCTGGGCACAGGCCGAAGGTCGCACGCTCGCCCGCGACGATCTGCCCTCCGCCGCCGAGATCAAGGAGGCCGAGGACTGGGCGGCGAAGGGCCCGTTCGCGGAGAAGGACCTCACGCCCGGGGTCGGCGGCGCCGGCCTCAACAACGCGCCCGGCGGCTTCGACGCCTCGTATGACCCGAGCAAGGACGAGCTGACGATCACGATGCGCTGCGCCGTGCAGTGGGTGGACGGCATCGACAAGGACGGCAAGGCCGCCAAGGGCCTCGAGAAACAGCTCGAGAAGATCAAGAAGCTGCCGACCGAGGCGCAGCGCCAGGAGCGGCTCGCGCTGTTCCGTTGGCCCGAGGCCAAGACCGCGATCGACAAGACGAACTTCATGAGCGGCGTCGAGACCACGATCGAGCCGTTCTGGAGCGGCAACCATCAGTTCTTCCTGCGCAAGAAGGGCTGGAGCTGGCTCGGCGCCAACGTCAAGGTCGACATCCAGATCAAGGACAAGGAGGACATGACCGACCAGCACTTGCTGATCAAGCCGGTCAAGGTCCCGCCGGACGTCAGCCTCGGCGCCAACGTCGAACCGGGGCAGGCGACCAACGCGCGCGACCAGGTCATGAACGTCACGAGCAACATCGGGGCCGAGGGCAGCTTCCTCAATCACAAGGTGACGTTCGCGGTCAACTCGTCGGCGATCGTCGGCGACCAGGCGACCAAGCTCGAGAACGTCGTCAAGACCTTCAAGGGCGCCGAGACGAGCCCCGGCGTCGCCGACGCGCGCAGCATCCAGACCCCGGTCGTGCTGACCGGCCGCGCCTCCGCGACCGGCGACCCGGCCCATAACCAGGAGCTCTCCGAGCAGCGTGCCGCCGCCGTCGAGGCCTTCATGAAGGCCAAGGGCTTCGTCAACGTCGAGAAGCGCGTGTCCGGCTCCGGCGTGGGCGACACCACCGCCACCGGCGGCGAGAACGAGAACGACCGGCGCGTCGACATCGTGATCGGCTCGGGCGGGAACCAGAACACGCTCCAGCACGAGTTCGGCCACGCGTTCGGCCTCGGCGACGAGTACGCGAACACGCCGCTCGTCAGCTCCGGGCTCGGCCGCGACACGGGCACGCCGCAGATGGGCGACGACGCCACCCACGACAACCTCGTCAAGAACATGGTCGACGCGGGCGGCCACCCGCTCGCGGGCGCGGTCTGCGAGCCCACGGACTCGATCATGTCGGTCGGCAACGTCGTCCGCCCGCAGCACTACGCGACCTTCCACGCCGCCTTGACCCAGATCACCAAGCAGAGCCCGTGGGCGCTCGGCCCGGCGACCGGCAAGAACGAGGCGCTCCCCGGCGCCGCCGCGCCCGGTACCGGCGCGGGCGAGCCGGCGGGCGAGACCCCGGTGCCCGCCAAAGAGGGCGATCCTGTCGTCGTGTGAGGCTCCTATGCGTCCTGCTCGCGTTCGTGGCGATGGCCTGCGGTGCTGAGGAGCGACCCGTGACCGAGACCAACGGCAAAGGCACCGACCTGCTGCTCTCCTACGAGGCGGGCAACCACCTGCACCACTACGGCGGCCGCGTCTACATGGACGGCCGCTACGAGCTGCGCGACGACGACGATCCCGAATGGACCGCGTACGACCCGTTCACGCAGGAGCAGGTCGCCGAGATCGAGAAGGCGATCGACGCCCTCGACGTCCCCGACCACATCACCGGCGACCGTCCGCCCGACGCCGCCACGGCGACGTTCGTGCTCAAGGGGCGCACCGTGAAGGTCGACGAGTGGCCGAAGGCCGCGCCGCAGCTCGCCGAGCTGCTCGACAAGATCGCCGAGCTGCGCAAGGTTCCCGCGTTGCCGAGCACCTGGCGGCTGTGGAGCAAGGGCGAGGTCGTGACGCTCGAGGCGCGCTGCGACATCGGCGAGGTGCAGGCGCTGAGCGCGCTGCGCGACGCGCTGTTCATGCCCGACGCGAGCGCCGCGCGCCCCGCCGCCGACGACCCGCCGGAGGGCACGCCGCTGGTCTCGGTGGACTTCGGCGAGGAGCTGCTCGAGATCTACGCCGACGGCCGCCGCGTCGACCGCGCGAACGGGCAGGAGACCGAGAAGCAGGTCGGCGCGGACCGCGTGAACGCGATCCGCGCCGCCTTGGCGCACACCGACTGGGCGAAGCTGCCTAGCCGGCTTTGCTGATCCGCACGGTCTCCACGTTTCCGAACGTGTCGATCGACCAGTAGCGGACCTTCGTCCCCCGACGAACCTTCAATGCGCGCTTGTACGACTTGGTCTTCGCGCGCCCGACCTTGACCATCGTCACCGCCACACCGGAGGCGTCGCTGGCCTTCAGCGTCAGCCGGCCTCGCCGGTACTTCGCCACGGTCCGCGGCGCCTTGCGGTCCGCCGCGCGGCCCGCGACGGGCGCGGTGGCCTTCGCCCCGTCGGCGGTGACCTCGACCGGGCCGTCGTAGACGCGCGCCTCGCCCCGCTTGCCCTCGCCGGTGATCGGCGTGACCTGCAGGCTGCCTTCACCTTCGCTGTGCACGACGACGGGCTGGTTGGTGATGAACGTCAGGCGGCCGGCGTCGTGCATGACCTCGATCAGGCCCGCACGCTCGGCCTCGTCGACCGTCATGCGCGCCGGAGCCTGCGCGGCGTGCGCCTTCACGCTCGCGGCGCCCGCGCTCGCGATCTTCGACAGCCACAGCGAACGCTCGTCCTCCTTGCCGGTCTTGACGAACTCGCTCGCGGCGATCGAGCACGGCTGGCGCTTGAGCGTGTCGCCGTCGACGACCGGGTCGGCGCCGGTGGCGACGAAGGGCGTGACCGCGTCCTGGAGCTTGGCGTCCTCCATCTCGCCCATGTGCGGGATCCCGCAGAAGTTGTACGTCGGGACGTCGTCGCCCAGCTGGTCGTCGCCGGCCTTGGCCGACTGGCGCTGGGAGAACAGCGGGACGGTGCCGTCCCCGTTGATCCACGAGTACTGCACGGCCTTGCTGTCCGAGTAGGCGCGGACGTGACCGAGCGTGCCGAGCCCCGAGCCGATGAACGTGCGCCAGTCGACCCCGTTCTTGCGACTGAAGCCGTCGATGTGCTGCTCGTGATTGCCCGCCACGTCAGCGGCGATCTTCGCGTTGCCCTTGAAGGCGCGGATCGCGTCGACGACCTCGGTCACGCTCTTGACGGGCTTGTCGTCGACCTCGAGCCAGTTGCGCAGCACGGGCGGCGCGCCGTCGAACCAGGCCTTCGGCGGGATCAGGTAATAGAGCCCCGTCAGGTTGTGCGTGAACGCGCCGAAGATCTCGGGCTTGGTGGTGCTGTCGATCGGGCCGCCCGCCGGGGACTCGTAGCCGTAGGCCAGCGCGAACCACGCCTTCGGCGCGCCCCACCACGGGGACCCGAAGTTCGCCACGCGCGTGATCTTGCGCGCCCGCTGCGGGTCGTCGATGTACCAGCGTGTCAGCAGCCCGCCGTAGGAGTGGGAGACGATCGCCACGCGCTGCACGCCGTGCCGCGCCCTGACCGCGTCGATGAAGCGATCCAGCACTGCGATCGACTGATCCGGGCCCTTGCGGAAGTCCCAGCCGAACTCGTAGGCGCGCCCGGGCGCGATCCGCTGCAGCCAGGCCCAGGACTTGCCGTGGATGTTCGCCCAGTCCTTGAAGCCCGCGATGTTCTGGATCACGTGGCCGTTCGGCCCGGCGGTCCGCGCGCACTCGCTCGTCCCGGCCGGCGACTTGCCGTCGTCGGCCAGCGACATCTGGATCCAGCGGTCGCTGTTGAAGAGCGCCTGCGGCCACATGTTCCCGGTCCCGAACTGGCTCGTGCAGTCGATCTGCGACGCGCCGAAGCCGGGCACGAGGATCACCGGCGTCTGCCCGCACAGTTCGGGCTGGGTCGCCTGCAGGCCGCACACCTCGGCGCTCGCCCCACCGCCGAAGATCATGTCCTCGGCAGCGCGCTCGACGGCGTGGGGCGCCTGGTTCCAGTCGACCCACTTGCCCGCGCCGTGCGAGTAGCGGATCTTCGCGTCCTGGTTGTCGGAGCTGTCGGTCAGCAGGCCGTCGTGCGACGGCCCGCCGGCGCGGTAGATCGTCTTGTGCTCGGCGTCCATCGCGACCGCGGAGTCGGCGGGCACCAGCGTGTCCGCCTCCGAGCCGATCGCGGACCAGTCGGTGCCGCCCGCGCCCTGGGGGTTGCGGGCCAGGCCCTTCACCGTGTCGCTGCCAGGCGCCAGCTCCGCGCAGACCGCCCGGCTGCCGCATGCCGCGGCCAGCGCCGCGGAGCCCCCGTTGGGCGACCCCAGCGCGACGACGTCCTCCACCATGAGCTTCGGCTGCTGCGCCAGCGCCGAGCGCACGACGAGCCCGCCGCCGCCGTAGGCGACGATGTCGACCGGCTGCTTCTGCGACGTGTACGCCTGGTTGATCCAGGCGGCGAGCTTGGCGCCGAGCTGCGCGATCGAGTCGCCCCGCGCCGCCCCGACGAGCTCGCTGCAGCCGTCGGAGCCCGCGTAGAGCCCAAGGCCGATCAGCTGCCCGGTGAAGCCCACCTTCTGGCCGCCGACCGTCGTCGTGTACTCGTTGAAGTGCATCGTCATGTCGTCGAACGGCGAGCAGCTCGGGTCCGCCTGCTCCGGGCCGGGGACGAACAGGACCGGCTTGTTGAAGTCGTCCGTGCGGTCCGCCTGAGCGACGGACGGGACGATGGCGAGTGCCGCCAGGACGGCGATGAGCAGGCGCATCACGAGCGGCCCCCCTTCTTGATCTTGATCGGCTTCGCCTTGCGCGGGGCCACGTTGGCCTTGCGCGTGGCCTTGACCTTCAGGCGCGACGCCTGGCCGACGGCGCCGTCGACCCGCAGCGCGCGGAGCGCGATGCGGACGGTGGTGTCACGGCCGACGCCGGCGACCTTGATGGTCTTTGAGGCGTTGGCGGGCGCGAAGGACAGCTTGCGCCCGTCGGACGTCGTGACCGACGCGGTGTAGCCGGTCGCGCCGGGCACGGCCTGGAAGCGGAACAGCACGTTGCTGCCCGAGCGGCGGCCGCGCAGGAGCCGCGGGCGGCCCGGGAGCCGGTCCTTCGGCGCCGTGTAGGTGGCGACGATCTTCTCGTCGCGCGGACGGCCGTCCTGCTCGATCACGGCGACGATCTGCCGCTGGCCGGCCGGGCCGTGGCCCGGGGTGAACTTCAGCTGGCCGCAGGCCATCTGGATGTCGGCCTCGATGCCGCCCGGCTGCGCCTTGCAGTGGCCGGGCTTGGCGACGCCGAGGACCTGCGTGGTGCGCTCGCCGCGCTCGACGAACGTGATCTTCTGGCCCGGGTTGACGCCGTAGGCGTAGCCGAGCGTGCGCTTGTACCCGGTGCCGCCGACGCCCGCGCCCATCGTGGGCTCCGGCTCGGCGTAGGCGCGGTCGACCTCGGTGATCGCGCTCGAGCCGGCGTGCGGCTCGATCTTCCACTCACCCGCGGCCGGGTTGGTGACCATGATCGAGGTCGTGTTGTCGTCCGGGTTGGTGGCGATCAGGTGCGAGCCCTTGACGAAGCCGCCGCCCTCGTAGTTGTCCATGACGATGCGACGGCCGTCGGGGCCGACCAGGTCGACCATCGGCGGCGCGTCCTTGCCGTGCATCCGCACGGTGAACGCGGGCATGTCCGCGGGGACCGGGATCAGGTAGGTCCCGCCGGCCTGCGACGGGCGCGCGAGGACCCACTTGCCGATCGAGCACGAGGCGAGCATCAGGTCCAGGTCCTTCTTGGACCACGTGTAGCCCGCGCCGCCCTTGACCTTGATCGGGACCATCTCGATGTGCATGCGCCAGGGCGCGTACCACTTCCAGTTGTCGTTCTTGACCAGCATCGGGACCCGCACGATCGAGACGCTGATGCAACCCGCGGCGCCGATCGTCGAGAACACCGCGTCGCCCTCGGCGCACGCGACGCTGTCGACGCAGACCTCGACGTGGCCCTGGACGTTGAAGGTCGAGGGCGACTTGGTCTGGATCCAGCCGTCGACGTTGCCGCTGATGTTCGCGGGCCCGAAGTCGATCCCGGCCTCGAAGCCGAAGTCGATCATGCCCGTGCCCCAGTACTGGAAGTACGCGGACGCGACCTGCTTGTCGAACAGCCGCAGGCGGCCGTCGGCGCGGATGAACCAGGGCTGGTCGCCGTAGGCGTCGGAGTAGTGCATGTCGCCGTCGAGGCGCACGAGCGAGACGCCGTTGACCGCCGGCCCGATCGAGATCCCCGCCCCGCCCTTGATCTGGAAGGGCGGCGGCTCGAGGCAGACGCCGAGGCGCACGCTCTGCAGGAAGACGCCGGGAGCGAGCGGCACCGCCGTGCCGAGATTGTCGACGTAGGCGCCGGCGTGGCTGAGGCGCCCGCCGCGCAGGCCGCCCCACAGGCCGAGCTCGGTCTTGGCCTCGGTCGGCAGGACGATCGCGATGGCGCCGTCCCAGCGGTCCTCCTGGTTGTCCGAGCGGCACTCGATGTATGGCTGCGGCTTGCCGCCGCCGATGCTCGGGGCCGTGCAGGGCGCGACGGCGCTGGAGCCGGCCGCGGCGAACGACAGGCAGACCGACTTGACGCCGAGCTTGCCGATGTAGGCGTTGGTGACGAGGATCTTGAGGCCGTCGAGATGGACGCCCTCGGAGTCGATGTTGATCGAGACGTCGCCGGTGACGCCGCCGGCGCCCGCGTTCGGGCCCGCCTTGAAGACCTCCGGCAGCGCGACGTGCAGCGCGAAGACCGTCTTGTACGCCCCGCCCTCGTTCTGCGGGCGGCGCAGGCGCAGGGCCGCGTAGCCCTCGACCTTCATGCCGAACAGCTTCTGGCCGGCACCCGAGAGGTCGATCTTCTTGAACTCCTTCTCGTCGCCGGCTCCGCCCTCGGGCAGCGCCCACTCGAAGCCGCCGTCGTAGAGCTTGATGCCGGCGATCTCGATCTTGATGTTCGTGATCGCCAGCGAGCCGCCCGGCTTGTCCGGCGTCGGGCCCGTGAGGACGAGCTTGGTGCCCTCGACGACCGGCAGCGTCAGGCCGTTGAGCTTGATCGGCTGCGTCGACTCCCAGACCGGCGCCGCGGACGTGCCCGTGTTGGCCAGGCACTTGCCGAGCGCCTCGACGACGCCGAAGCGCACCTCGGTGTCGCAGACCAGGACGGTGAACGTGCGCTTGGCGGGCGAGTCGTCGGTGTTGCCGGCTTGGTCGGTCGCGCGCATCTCGACCGTGTGCTTGCCGCCGTCGAGCTGCGGGAGCTTCCAGCTGGCGTCGCACGGGGCCCACGGAACCGTGTCGACCTTCTCCTTGGTGACGTTGTCCAGGCGGCACTCGAACGTCGCGCCCGGCTCGTTGGACGCGGCGGTGACCGTCGGGGTGCGGATCGTGACCTTCGAGCCCTCTTCGGGCCCTTCGGCGAAGGTCGTCTCCGGCTTGTCGGCGTCGAGCGTGAAGGCGCGCGTCGCGGGCGTCGAGTCGGTCTTGCCGTCCGGGCTCTTGGCGCGGACCTTGAGGGTGTAGGCGCCAGAGACCAGCTTCGGCGCGGTGAACGGCGTCGAGCAGCCCGTGTACGTCGGGACGCTCGATCCGGCGCCGTCGATCTGGCACTCGAAGGTCGCGCCGGAGGTCGCCGTGCTGAAGGTGAAGCTCGGCGTCGCGTCGTTGGTCAGGCCCTCGGGACCCGCGTCGATCGCGGTGTCGATCGCGCTCGTGTCGACCGTGAACGCGCGGCTCGGCGGGTTGGTCTCCACGTTGCCGGCCGGGTCGGTGGCGCGGACGGTGAAGACGTAGTCGCCGTCGGTGAGCTGCGCGGTCATCGGCGAGCTGCACGGCTTGAACGCCGCGGGCTGGCCGGCGGGCACGATCGAGCAGTCGAAGCGCGCGCCGGGCTCGCCGGTGAACGTGAACGTCGGGGTCGCGTCGGTCGTCGTGCCCGACGGCCCGCCGGTGACCGCGGTGCCGTCGGCGAGCGCGGTGCCCGTCCCGACGAGCATCAGGGCCGCGGCGGTCGTCGCGACCAGGCGGCGGATGCGTCCTTGCATCAGCGGGTCCCTCCAGAGAGGCTCGTGTTGGACGTGGCGGCCGGCCCGGTGCCGTTGTCGGCACGCAGCCCCACCACCCGGACGATCGCGCGGCCGTCGGCCGGCACGTCGTCGATGCGCACGGAACGGTCATCCGCGCCGCGCAGGAAGAACAGCTTGCGCCCGTCCGGCAGGACGACCCGCACGCCGTAGCGAGACGCGCCCTTGGCGGGCTTCCACGTGATCGTGAGGCCGCGCGAAGACGCGGCGGCCGCGGTCGCGGCGGCGCCCCGCGCCGCGCCGGCCGCGGACGCGCTGGCGCGCGTCTTGCCGCCCGCGCCCACGGCAACCTTCACCGCGCCGGGCTGGCCCGGCTTCGCCCTCGCGGGCGCCTTGAAGGTCGCGACCGTCATGCGCTTGCGCGGGAGGCCGTCCTGCAGGACCGTGGCGACGATCCTGCGGGTGCCGCCGGCGCCGTCGGCCGGGGTGAAGCGCAGCGTGCCGCGACCGCCCGTCCGGACCGTGCCGAGGGCGTGCGCGACGCCGCGGCCGCGCTCCTCGAAGGTCACCGTCTGGCCCTTGACGCGCGGGATGCGGTAGCGCAGCGAGTTGCCGCGCAGGGACGCGGTCACCTTGGCGGCCGGCCGCATGCTCGCGGCCTTGACCTCGGCGATCTGCGAGCCGGAAGCCGGCTCGACCGTCCAGCGGCCGCCCCGCGGCGTCGCCAGCACGACGTACGTGGTCTTCTCGCCGCGGTTGGCGAAGGCCACCGCGCGGCGGGTCGACACCATGCCGTCGACGTCGGCGGGCGTGCGAACGGTCACGCCGCCCGGCCCGCGCAGGGTCACGACCGGCGCGCGGCCGATGCCCCGCACCGCGACGAGCACGCCGCGCTGCCCGCCGGGCAGCGTCACGCGCCGCGCACCCGGCGAGGCCGCGCTCGCACCCGCCCGCACGGCGCGCCAGGTGCCGACGTCGCACGTCCCGGCCATGAACTTCAGCGCGCCGCCCCAGGCATAGCCCGCGCCGACGCCGCCGACGTTCTTGTCGCCCACCTTGAGCTCGCCGCACAGCGCGATGCCGGTCGACGAGACGACGCCCGTGATCTTCGGGCAGAGGTCCTTCGGGATGTTCACCGGGATCGCGTCGCCGACCGTGAACTTGCCGTTGAAGCAGCCGGTGGCGTCGATGTCGGCGTTGAACCTGCCGCCTTCGATCCAGCCCTTGACGCCGGCGTCGATCGCCAGCGACGCGTCGAGCGTGCCGATCGGCACCGAGCCCTTCAGGCCGAGCGAGAAGTTCACCCGCGCGCCGAAGTCGATCGCGCCCGAGGACGCGTATTGCACGAAGACGTCCTTGAACGTGTAGTCGCGGTCGGCCTTGAAGACCGCCGACGGCGCCTCGGCGCGCAGCGACCACGGGTCGCCGCCCTTGAACAGCAGGCCGCCGTCCGGGACCGTCAGCTTGCCGTCGGCCGCGGTCAGCGCGATCCGGCCCTCGACCGTGACGGGCGGGCCCGCGCAGACCGAGATGGCGATCTTCTGCACGCGGATGCCGGCGCCGATCGAGAGGCCCGGCGAGCCGCCCTGCAACGTCCCCTTCGCGTAGTTGAACTCGCCGTCGGCGAAGCCCAGGCCGACGCTCTCGACCGTCAGCTTGTCCGGGGTCGGCAGGACGACCTTCTCGGCGCCGCCCTCCCAGCGCAGGCCGGGCGACTCCGCGTTGCAGGTGCCCTTGGCCTCGCCGCTCTTCTCACCCACGAAGTTGACGAAGAAGTTGTGCACCTCGACCTTGCCGATCCACACCAGCGGCGCCTTGATCTGGATGCCGCTCAGATGCACGCCCTTCTCGTTGTCGGACTCGATCTGCACCGCGCCGCTCAACCCGTTGCCCTCGGCGTCGGTGAAGACCTTCGGCAGGTTCACGTTGCCGCTCAGCAGCGCCTTGCCGCCCTTGATCAGCTCGAGCTTGGCCTCGCCCGCGAGCTGGAAGCCCTGGACGTTGGCGTTGTCGTCGCCCTCGAGATCCAGCGCGGACTCGGAGTCCTTGGACTGCACGTCCGTCCGCGTGTGCGACTTCATGTCGAACTTCGCGAGCGTGACGCGATCGCCGTCCGGCACCGCGTACCCGAGGTCGCCCTTGTAGAGCGTCATCGAGCCGAGCTTCAGGTGCACGTCGCCGAGCGCGATCTTCTTGTTCTTCGTGTCGAAGACCAGCTTGTGGCCGCCGATCGCGTTGAACGTGATCCCGTTGACCTTGACCGACCCGTCGGCCTCCAGGTTGCCGTCGGCGTTGCGGGTGAAGCACTCCGCGACGGCCTCGAGCACGCCGATCGTCACCTTGGTCTCGCAGTTGGAGACCTCGACGTCGGCGCCCGCGGGCGTCGGGTCGACGTTGCCCGCCTCGTCCGTCGCGCGCGCCAGCACCGTGTGCGCGCCCGGCGCGAACGCGGGCGGATTGAAGGCCGCGTCGCACTTGGCCCACGCGCCGTCGTCGACCTTGCACTCGAAGGTCGAGCCGGCGCGGTCCGCCGAGACGCCGTAGTGCAGCTCGCGGTCGCGGACCGAGCCGCGCGGCCCGTCCAGGACCGTCTCCGGCGGCGAAGCGGCGATCTTCACCAGCTTCGTCGCCACGCCCGCGTTGCCCGCCTCGTCGGTGGCGATCACGCGGATCGAGCGCTGGCCGTTGGTCAGCACCGGCGTCGTCCACGGCGTCGTGCAGGGCACCGCCGCATCGCTGTCGATCGCGCACGAGAACTCGACGCCGCCCTCCGGCGAGCCGAAGCTCACCGTGGCGCGGATGTCGTCGACGGTCTGGTCGTCGGCGCCGTCGATCGAGACCTCCGGCACCGTCGTGTCGACGCGGAACGAGCGGATGTCGTTGGCCGCGCGGTCCGTGGTGCGGACGACGAACAGGTGGCCGCCGTCCGCCAGCACGGCCGTCTTGTAGGAGTCCGTGCACGGCGTCCACGGGCCGTTGTCGAGCCGGCACTCCGTGGCGTCGGAGGCGGTGAACTCGAAGGTCGGCGCGTCCATGCGCGTGGCGCCCTCCGGGCCGGAGGTGATGTGGACCTCGGCCGCCGCCGCCGAAGCGGCGGGGACGAGGACGAACAGGCTCGCGAGCAACGCGAGGATGCGGGTCATCGACGGGCCTCCTGTGCCCTCAGGGTCAGCGTCAACCGCTTCGACGGTGCCGAGCGGGTGTTGAGCAGCACGGTCAGTTCCTTGCCGCGCTTGGTCTTGGACGAGATGCGCACGCGCACGGTGCCGCGGCGCTTGATCGTGAACGTCGCGCGGTCGTGCGCGCCGATCTTCACGGAGCCCTTGCAGGCCGTCGCCGGGCAGACGAGCGGCAGCTTCACGAAGCCGCCCTTGACGGCCACCGTCCGGCCCGCGTTGAGCAGGCGCACCGTCCGCGGGTCCGGCGTGAGCACCACGTCCGAGCCGCGGGTCACGGAGCCCGTGCCGAGGTCGATCGTCGTGAACACCGCCATCCGGCCGACCCGCTCGACGGTGTTGCGCACCGTCTTGCTCAGCGGCAACCGCACCCCCACGGTCTGGCCGGGCTGGGCCGAGAACGCGATCCGCGCGAGCGTGACCGCGTTGGCGGGGACCGAGCCGCGGGCCTGGGCCGCGGAGGCGCGCGGCGACGCGGAGGCCCGCGCGGCCGACGCCGAGGCCGTCGCCGGCGCGCTCGCCAGACCGACCGTGCCCTCACAGGCTGGGCCGTCGGCCGGGCAGGACACGTTCAGCGCGGCCGCGCCGTCGGCGCCGAGCGCCACCGTCGAGCCCGAGCCGCCGGCCGCGGCCGCGGAGCCCGTCCGGTTCGCCCCGAGCACCTTGCCCGTGATGCCGTCGATCACGGTCACCGGCGGCGTGGTGTCGATCGTGAACGTCGCCGTGGCGGGCGTCGCGTCCTCGTTGCCGGCGGCGTCGACCGCCTTCACCGAGAACGTCCACTCACCGTCGGCGAGCGCGCTCGGCCGGTACGGGTTCTCGCACGCGAACCAGGCGCCCGCGCGGCCCGCGCCGTCCAGGCGGCACTGGAACTTCGCCCCGGCCTCGGAGGCCGAGAAGAAGAAGTTCGGCCGCGGGTCGGAGATCGTGCCGTGCGGAGCGCTCGAGAGTGTCGTCGCCGGCGCCGCGGTGTCGACGAGGAACGAGCGCTTCGCGGGCGTCTCGTCCGCGCCGACGCCGTCGACCGCGCGCGCCTCGAGCACGTACGGGCCGTCGGCCAGCGGGCCGGGCCTGTGCGGGTTGCCCTCGCACGGCGCCCACGCGTCGTCGCCGAAGCGGCACTCGTAGTGGACGTCCTCCTTGGACGCCTCGAGTCCGAACGCCGGGTTGCGGTCCGTCGTGGCGCCGGACGGGCCGCTCGTGATCGCCGTGTTCGGCTTGGCCGAGCCGTCCGAGCGCGCGACGACGGTCGCGCCCGCGGTCGGGAGATCGGCGATGCCGACAGCGGCGAGGTTCGCGTACTCGCCGCCGCTCGGCGTCGCGAGCGTCGTCGTCGTGCGCTGCCCCGAGCGGTGCTGGACGCCGAAGCGCAGCTCCCCGCCCGCGTGCCCGCCGATCTTCAGCGCGCTCCACGTCGCGACCGTCCCCGCGACCGTCGGCTCGGCCGTGGTCAGGCCGGTGGTCGTGCCGGGCGTGACGTCCCACGCTCCCGTGCTGTCGACCGCGAGCCCCGTGATCGCCCGCTCGCCCGCGTTCGGATTGCGCAGCGTGACGGTGTAGGCGTTGTCGTCGAGGGGCTGGACCTGGTCCTTGTCGGCCTTGAGGGCGAGCGTGACCGGGATCGAGCCGTCCGGGCCGAACGCGGCGACCGACGCCAGGTTGGCGTGGCCCTTGGCCGCGACCTCGACGGGCCAGCCGATCGCGGCCGCCGGGTCCGGCTGGGAGCCGCAGGCGCAGCTGTCAGCCGGCGCCGCGCCCGCCTTGATGCGACCGTAGACGGAGTCCGCCGCGCCCGCGTCGCGCTTCGCGCCCGCGGTCAGCGGCAGCCAGGCCGCGAGCAGTCGCCCGCTCTGGCCCGCACCGTCGCAGCCGGCCATCTGCGTGGCGGCATCGTGGATCGAGCGGCGGCCCGCGCCGTCGCCGATCTCGCAGCGAGCCCCGCGGTAGACCGTCGCCGTCATGGCCGTCGCGCCGTCGTTGATGACGTCGACGTCGGTGCGGTACCAGTCCTTCCCCGCCTTGTACTGATCGGTCTGGCGGACCTTCAGCCCGGTCTCGCCCACCGCGACGACGGTGACGAGCTTGGTCACGTCGCCCTCGGTCGTCAGGTCCTGGGAGACGGGCGTGTAGGTCTCGATGCCGTCGAGCAGCTCCGGCGGCCCGTAGGTCTTGCCGTCGACGGCCACGAACGTGCCGCAGTTGCCGCCGCCGTCGGCCAGCACCGGGCCGTCGCGGACGACGCTGCAGCGCAGGTGCTTGTCGACGCCGAGGAAGTCCAGCGGTCGCTGGCCGGTCGTGAGGATGCCCTTGATCGCGACGACCTGGAACGTGTGCACGACCTCGTTGCCGCCGTCGTCCTCGATCGTCAGCGTGACGTCGTAGGTCCCCTCGTCCGGGTAGACGTGCGAGGCCTTCTCGGTGTCGGCGGTGGCGTCGCCGTCGCCGAACTTCCACGTGAAGTAGTCGATGGTGCCGTCGCTGTCGGCCGAGTCGGAGCCGTCGAACTCGAGCTTGAGCGAGCCGGTGATGCGCACGTCGGCCTTGGCGACCGGCGGCGCGTCGTACCAGGTGAAGACGTCGTCCTGGTTGGAGCTGTTGTCGATGAAGCCGTCGATCAGGTTGTCGGCGGCCGTGACCACCGCGACCCGGCGGCCGTCGTCGGAGGCGACGACCTCATCGATGTAGTCGTTGGCCTCGGCCACGACGTTGGTGAACTTGTTGCGCTTGAGGTCCAGGCGCTGGACGTCCTCGCCGATGTGGCACTTGTCGCAGCCCTCGGTGGGCATGTAGACCGTGACCCAGCGGCCGTTGTCGGCGAGCGAGCGCACGCGCGGCGAGAACCGCAGGCCGTGGTTCGGGCCCTCGAAGCCGTGCGCCGCGAGCCTGACCGGCGCGTCCGGGGTGCGGATGTAGAGGTCGCCGCCGTCGTCCCACGCGAAGTTGTCGTTGTGGTCGACGAAGTCCGCGATCACGCGGTGCGAGCGGCTGAACCAGATCACGGTACGGCCGTCGCGGGAGAAGTCAGCGTCTTGGATCTCGCCGCCGGTGCCGCTCTTGGGGTTGTCGAACGCGGTCGTGACCAGCGTGGCCGGGCCGTCGGTCGTCATGTCGCGCAGGTAGAGCTGCGTGAGCTCCTCGCCCTGGGCGGTGCCGGCATAGCCCTCGACGATCTCCGGAGCCTCCGAGCCGAAGAGCACGATCGCGCCGTCGGCGCTCAGGCGCGCCCCGCGCGGCGACCAGCGGCCGCCCTCCTGGGGCTTGTCCCACTTGCGGTCGACGAGCTTGGTCGTGCCGGTCTGCAGATCGCGCCAGAAGAGATGGATCTGGCCGTCGTCCTCCATCCGCTTGGACAGCAGGTTCTGTGCACGCGACTGGAAGACGACACGACGGCCGTCGGTGGAGATGAGCGGGTTGTTCGAGTAGCGGTCGGCGGGGAACTTGCCGGTGCTCTCGACCGAGACGAGCGTCAGCGCGGCGGTCGCGAGGTCGTACGTGAAGATGTCGCTCGCGGCGTTGGTGTCGTCGGGGACGAGCCCGGCCGCGGCCGCGGCGAAGACCACCGTCTTGCCGTCGCGCGAGAACGCGTAGCCGGACGGGTCGGCGTCCCCCGACGAGAGACCGTCGGGGCGGTGGGTGACGAGCTTGGTCACGCCCTCCTGCATGTCGCGCAGGTAGAGCTGCGTGCCGGCCGGGAAGTTCTGGCGCTCGGTCAGGTTCGTCGCGTCGGAGGAGAACAGGACGTAGCGGCCGTCCGGGCTGATCGCGCGGGTGGCGGAGTCGAGCGTCGCGCCGTCGTTGGCGCCGCGCGGGCGGCCGTTGTCGCCGTCGCGCGGGAGGCCGACGCTGACGAGCTCCGTCTTACCGGTCACCACGTCGCGGCGGTACACGTCGCTGTCGCCCTGGTTGGCGTTGATGAAGTCCTTGACCAGGTCGGTCGCGCCCGAGCGGAACACGACGTAGCGGCCGTCGGAGCTCATCGACACGCTGTCGGCGTGCGCGTTGGCGCTCCCGCTGCCGTTGACCGTCCGCGTCGCGAGGGACAGCTTCTTGTTGGCCGCGGCGACGATGTAGCTCACCTCGCGGCTCCTCGTGTTCCCGGCTGCGTCCTTCGCGGTCACCTTGAACTCGAACTCGCCGGTGGTGCTCGTGTCCAGCGGTTGGCCGGCGGCGACGGTGCCGTCGCAGGCGACGATGCCGGACGGGCCCTCGTCCTCGCACGAGTAGTCGGCGAACACGACCTGGTCCTGGCGGAAGACCTGCTGCTCCTTCGGGGTGACGACCGTGATCGTCGGCGGCAACGGATCGCGCTCGGCAGCGCTGCGCTCCATCCACGCGTAGACGTCCGTCGCCTCGCCGTTGCCATCGATGAAGCCATCGATGAGGTTCCTCGCGGTCGAGGTGTAGGTGACGACCTTGCCGTCGGCGGCGATCGTGCCGCCGGTCGCGGCCTTGTCGGCGGTGTCGTCGCCCAGCGCGGTCAGCGCCTCGGCCTCGCCCGTGGCGGTCTCGATCCGGTATAGCGAGGGCGCGTCGTCGTGGTGCTTGTGCGGCCACGTGAGGTCGGTCGCGGTGCTCGAGACGAGCACGTACGCGCCGTCGTCGGTGGCGTCCACCAGCGTCGACGGGCCGTTGGCGGGCTGGTCGGGCCGCACGCCGTTGCTGATCCGGGTCGTCGTGCCGTCCGTGGCGCGGGCGTAGACCTGGCCGTCCTCGGCGGTCGAGTAGAGGACCTTGCCGCTTGCGGCCTTGCTCCCGGTGGTCTTCTTGTCGGTGACGCGGGTGGCGTTCGCGTAGAGCGCGTCGCCGTCGGTGTAGAGCACGGTCTGGCCGTCGGCGCTGATGCCCGTGAGCTGCGGCGTGCCCGTGCCGGCGTCGACGAGCGTCGTCGTGCCGGTCGTGATGTCGCGCTTGAAGATGCTGGGGGCGTCGCCGTTGGCGTCGGTGAAGCCCTCGACGAGGTCGGTCGCGGTCGACTCGAACGCGACGTAGCGGCCGTCCTCGCTCATGAACGCCCGGCCGGCGGCGCCGTTGCCCGGCGTGGTCTCCGAGCCCGCCTTGGCGGTGACGAGGTGCGTGGCGCCGCCGGCGATGTCGAACGCGAACAGGTCGGCGTCCTGGTCGGACTCGCCCTGCTGGTCGACCAGGTTCGTGCCGGTCGAGCTGAACAGCACGCGGTTGCCGGCGGCGTTGATCGCGACCGGGCGGTTGTCGCCGTTGGCGGGCACCGTGGTCGAGCCGGCACGCCGCGAGATCAGCGCCGCGGACCGGCCGCCGATGACCTGCGCGTACACCGCGTTCCGGGCCGCTCCGGTGAGCCGCGTCAGGTTCGTCGCCGTGGAGCGGAACACCACGTGGGTGCCGTTGGCGTTGATCAGCGGCAGGTCCGACACGCCGTTGGCGGTGACCGAAGCCGACTCTGACGTGCTGCTCAGGATCGTCTTGCCGGCCGCGAGGTCGCGGACGAAGACATCGCCCGCCTCGTTCTCATCGGTCGTACCGGCGACGAGGTTGGTCGCGTCGGAGGTAAAGACCGCGTAGCGGCCGGCCGCGCTGATCTGCGCGGAATCGCTGGCGGCGCTCGCGCTCTCGCGCGAAGACCCGGGGAGCGCCGACATCAGCTTGTTGACGCCCGTCGCAGGGCGCGCGCCCCAGTCGACCGTGCCGGTCGAGCAGCCGATCGAGCGCGGGTTGGCGGCGCCGTCGGTGTTGACGAGCATGAGGTCGCCTGTGCAGGCGGGGTCGCCCGGCTTGGTGACCGTGAAAGCGATCTTGTTGCCCGCGGGCGAGTAGGCCGGGCGGCCGCTGACCTCGCGACCCGGCTCGACCTGGTTGGACCAGAGGATGTCCGGCGCGCCGCCCGAGAGCGGGCGGACCGCGAGCCGCGGGAAGCCGAAGCCGCCGCCGGGGGCGAGCGGGGTGTCGACGTACGTGACGTCGGCGCTGTCGGGCGAGAACGCCGGCAGCTCCTGGCGGCCGCCGCTCGTGGTCAGCGGCGTGATCGCGTCCGTCTCGAGGTTCTTGATGTAGATCCGGCGGTCGCCTGAGGCGTCGAGCGCCGAGAACGCGAACAGCCGCCCGTCGGGCGAGTACGCGGGGTCGCGCGGAGCGGTGTACCCGGCGGGCAGCGCGATCCGCGCCCGGGTCCCGCCGGCGGCCGGGACCGTGAACAGCCCCTCGGGGGCGACGAACGCGATCGTCTTGCCGTCGGCGCTGAACGCCGGGCGCGTGCCGGCGTCCGCAACAGTCTTCGGCGAGCCGCCGTCGCTGATGACCTTGATGCCCTGATCGGCGAACGCCAGCCGGCGCCCGTCCGGGGAATACGCGGGCTCGGACGGCGCCGCGCCCGTGTAGGCATCCTTGCCGCGCGTCCCGTCGCCCTCGACGGTCTTGATCGTGGTCTGGCTCGGGGCGAAGGCGATCCGGCCTTCGAGCCCTCGCGCGGCGTTGGCCGCGGAAGTGGATAGCGCCGCGCAGAGCAGCGCGGCGAGCGCTATGGCCATGGCGGCCGCGCGCTCGATGCGTCGTCCTTGATTCATCGAGGCGGCAGATTGCTGAGCCGCCCTTGACCCAACCTTGACGCGGGCTTTAGGAACGTTGCCCGGACCTTGCCGCTCGGCAAGGTCTCACCCTCGACCTGAGGATCAGAAGTGGGGCCGGCGGCGCCGCTCGAGGCGGAAGAACACCGCGACGGCCCCGGTGAACGCGACCGGTCCGAGCGTCGCGATGAGCTCCGCGGGCAGCACGAGCGCCGCGGCGACCAGCGCGGCGGCGGCGATCGCCACGACGCGCAGCATCCGCAGCACGTACGCGATCCCGTAGCCGCCGACGAGGAAGACCACCCCGGCGCCGAACCACACGGGAAACAGCCACAGCGCCAGGTCGCTGCCGAACAGTCCGGCGACGAGCGCGCCGACGAGGGCGGTAACGCCGACGACGAGGAGGCCATACATCACCGAATCGGGCATCGACGCGCAAGGGTACGGGCGGACGGCGGCGTCCGCTATCACTTGGCGGCGTGACAACAGCGACGTTGGGCCGCCAACGACAGGGGCAGGTCTACGTCGCGCTCGCCGCGATCGCCTGGTCGACCGCGGGGGTGTTGCAGCGGCAGCTGACCGTGGGGACGGCGACGCAGGTCGCCGGGCGGGCGCTGTTCGCCGGGATCGCGCTCTTCGCCTACGTGGCGGTGGTCGACCGCGGGCGGGTGCTGCAGGCGTTCCGGTCGGTCGGGCTGGCCGGGGTCGCGGTGGCGCTGTGCGTCGCGATCGCCTCGGCGAGCTTCATCGCGGCGCTCAACCACTCGAGCGTGGCGCGGGTGCTGTTCCTGCTCGCGCTCTCCCCCGTGCTGGCGGCGTTGCTGGCGCGGGTGACGCTCCACGAGCCGATCTCGCGCCGCACGTGGATCGCGATGGGGATCGCGCTCGTGGGTGTGAGCGTGATGCTCGGCACGCCGGGCGACGGGGACCTGGTGGGCGATGGGCTCGCGTTCCTGTGCGCGAGCGCGTTCGCGGTGATGGTCGTGATCACCCGCTGGCGGCATGACGTCTCGATGGCGCCGGCGACGTGTCTGTCGCAGGTGCTGCTGGTCGTCGTGTTCGCCCCGTTCGCCACCGCGAGCGAGGTGGGCGGCGCCGACGTCGTCTGGCTGATCGCGCTCGGCGTCGGGCAGATCGCGCTCGGGTTCGCGCTGCTGACGGTCGGCGCGCGGCTGATCCCCGCGGCGCAGGTGGGCCTGATCACGCTGCTCGAGGTCGTCCTCGGCCCGCTCTGGGTCTGGCTGGCGATGGACGAGAAGCCGGGCACCCCGACCCTGATCGGCGGCGCGATCGTGATCGGCGCGATCGTGATGCAGACCGGGTCCGACCCCGAGCCGCCGCCGGCGCCCCACTAAAGAATGAAGACGTACCCCTTGCGCGGGTCGGCGTTCCCGGCGACCAGCGCGTCGTAGGCGCGGCCGAGCGCGTCAGCCCCGCTGCTCACCTCGATCTCGAGCAGCTCCGGGACGCGGTCGGCGAACGCCAGCCACGCCCGCCCGAGGCGCCGGTTGAACTCCGCCGGCCCGAGCTCGTGCGCGCGCCGCTCGACGTGGGCGGGGGCCGAGAACACCTCGGGCTGCGCGCCCGGGAGCGCCTCCGAGCGGAAGGACGCGTGTTCCCAGTGCGCCGCGCCGACCATCAGCGACGCCCGCACCCCGTCGCCCGCGTGCTGATGCACGGCACTGCGGACGTCCGGCGCGCCCGCCATGTCGACGAAGACGAGCTCCGCGTCGCCGAGCGCTCCGATCTCGTCGTACGTGACCACGCGGTCGTAGCAGCCGAGACCTGACGTGAACTCCCGGTTGCCGGGCGACGTCAGGCCGACGATCTCCGGTCGCTCGGAGCGGGCGGCGAGCTCGAACGCGGTCGAGAACGCGGTCTTGGACGACGCGCTGGCCAGGACGACCGCGCCGGCGCCGAACCAGTCCGCCTGCTCGAGGTGGTCGGCGATCAGCCAGCCCGTCAGGAACAGCGGTCGCAGGATCGCGTTGGCGTCGTCGTGCGCCCGCGGGTAGCCGTTCTCCTCCGTGGCCGCGGCGTAGCGGTTGTAGACCGGCGCCAGCTCCCGGCGCGCCTCGGAGGACTCGACGAACCCCTCGCCCGTCGCTTTCGCCTCCAAGGTGACCGCGCTCGACATCGGGAAGTAGCCGTAGAAGCGCTCGCCGACCCCGATCCCGTCGACGCCCGTCGCGGTCACCTCGCCGAAGCCCCACGCCGGCAGCCGCCCCCACCCCTCGGGCGCGGCGAAGAACCTCCAGTAGCCGAGCCGATCGCCGAGCAACCCGTAGGTGAGGTTGTTGGCGGTGAGGGCGAAGCGCTCGACGCGCAGCCGCAGCGAGCCTGGGCCGGGCGCCTCGTCGGCGTCGCCGTCGGTGACCTTCCAGGCGCGCAGGTCGTCGCGCCGAACGAGAAAGTCCGTCACGC
Source organism: Solirubrobacter soli DSM 22325 (assembly GCF_000423665.1). Classification (GTDB taxonomy): domain Bacteria; phylum Actinomycetota; class Thermoleophilia; order Solirubrobacterales; family Solirubrobacteraceae; genus Solirubrobacter; species Solirubrobacter soli. The sequence goes on from NZ_AUIK01000026.1 coordinate 23,412, forward strand.
CGCGACGGTACCACCTGGTTTCCTTTCGGAATGGATTCCGTCCTGAGCGGCGCGACGCCCCAGCTGACCACGGCCGACGCGGTCGCGATCGGCGCGAGCGCGTTCGGTGTCGCCGCGACCGGCGCGCGCGACCTCGGCAGCGAACGCGACCGCACGTTCGCCCTCGACGACATCGCGATCCTGAAGGTCTCCAACGCCGCCGAGGACCCCGAGGTGCTCGACATGGAGGCCGCGGCCGCGCTGCACATCCACGCGGTCGACCCGGGCCTGCGCGTCGCGCTCCCCAAGCCGGCGACGAACGGTGAGCTGCGCGCCCGCTGGCAGGACCACTGGATCCGCCTCTACGACGTCCTCCCCGGCAACAGCCGGATCGCCGCCGCCGACCTCCCCGACCCCGCGCTGATCGCCTGGGGCGAGACGACCGCCCGCCTCGGCCAGGCGCTGCGCGGCTTCACCCACCCGCGCGCGCACCGGACGATGCCGTGGGACGTCCAGCACGCGCTGTCGGCCCGCGCGATGCTCGACGACATCCGCGACCCGCACGCCCGCGCCACCACCGCGCGGATCCTCGACGCGTTCGAGGATCGAGCGGTGCCCATCTGGCCGCGGCTGCGCGCGCAGATCGCGCACACCGACCTCACCGTCGACAACACGTTGACGGATGACGACGGCCTGATCACCGGGATCATCGACTTCGGCGACATGAGCCACACGGCGCTGATCACCGACCTCGCGTCGGTGCTGGACTCGCTCGGCGACGGCCGCGAGGGCGACGAGCTGTTCCGCATGGCCCGGCTCGTGATCGACGGCTACCAGCGCCGCGTCGTGCTCGAGGACGCAGAGCTCGAGGTGCTCGGCGTCGCGTGGGCCGCGCGCAGCGCGATCACGATCGCGATCAGCTCCTGGCGGGTCGCCCAGGGCCTGGAGGAGCAGACGTTCGCCGAGCGCTACAACGCGACGAGCCTGCGGGTGCTGGAGACGTTCGAGAGCGCCGGCTTCGACGAGGTCGCGCGCCGGCTCGGCGCACCCGCCCAGCGCCCCGACCCGTCGCTCGCCGCCCGCCGCGCGGCCGCGTTCGGCCCCGCGATCGACCCGCTCTTCTACGCGACGCCGATCGAGGTCGCCCGCGCCGAAGGCGTCCACATCACCGACACCGCCGGCCGTCGCTACCTCGACGCCTACAACAACGTGCCGTGCATCGGCCACGCGCATCCGCGGGTGACGGCGGCGATCGCGCGCCAGAGCCGGGCGATCAACACCCACACGCGCTACCTGCACCCGACGGCGATCGAGCTCGCCGAGCGCCTCACCGCGACCTGCCCGCCGGAGCTCGACACCGTCCTGCTGGTCAACTCCGGCTCCGAGGCCAACGACCTCGCCTGGCGGATCGCGACCGCGGTCACCGGGCGCACCGGCGGGCTCTGCACCACGTTCGCCTACCACGGGATCACCGAGGCCACCGCGGCGCTGTCGCCCGAGGGCTGGCTCGACGGCGTCCGGCCCGCCCACGTCGAGACGTGGGAGCCGCACGACGCCGCCTCGTTCGCCGCTGCCATCGACCGGCTGGGGGACCGCGGCCTCGCCGCCGCAGTCCTCGACGGCCTGATCACGAGCGACGGCATCGCCGACCTCGACCCCGGTCACGTGCAGGAGCTCGTGCGGCGCACCCACGCCGCCGGCGGCCTCTGGATCGCCGACGAGGTCCAGGCCGGCCACGGGCGCACCGGCGACGCGCTCTGGTGCTTCGAGCGCTTCGGCGTCGTGCCGGACTTCGTCACGCTGGGCAAGCCGATGGGCAACGGCCACCCGGTCGCCGCGGTCATCACCCGCAGCGACATCGCCGCCCAGCTCGTCGGCCACGTGACGCTGTTCAGCACCTTCGGCGGCAACCCCGTGAGCGCCGCCGCGGCGATCGCGGTCCTCGACGTGCTCGAGGACGAGCGCGTGCTCGACCGCGTGCAGCGCACCGGCCGCGCGCTCGGCGCCGCGCTGCGCGCGTTGGGAGTCGGGGACGTCCGCGGCGTCGGCCTCGCCTGGGGCGTGGACCTTCCCGATGCCCGGAGCGTGCGCGACCGGATGCGCGAGGCCGGCGTGCTCGTCGGCACCACCGGCCGGGACGGCAACACCCTCAAGATCCGCCCGCCGCTGGCGTTCGACGAGACCCACGTCCCGGTGCTCGTGGACGCGCTCGCCGGGGCGCTGTGACGCTCACGCTCCAGCAGCTGCGCTACTTCCTCGCGGCGGTCGAGCGCGGCTCGGTCTCCGGCGCCGCCGAGGCCTGTTTCGTGTCGCAACCCAGCCTCTCGGAGCAGCTGCGGAGGCTCGAGCAGGGTCTCGGGGTCGCCCTGTTCGTCCGCACCAACCGCGGGCTGGTGCTGACCGACGCCGGGCGGCTGCTCGTCCCCCGCGCGGAGCGAGCGGTCGCCGCCGCGCGCGACGCCGAGGACGCGGTGCGCGAGGCGGGCGCGATCGTCTCCGGCACCGTCGCGTTCGGCGCCTTCTCGACCGCGCACCACCTCCTGCTCGGCGCCGCCGTCGCCGAGTTCCGGCGCCGCTACCCCGGTGTGCGGCTGCGGATCTTCAGCCGCAACTCGACCGAGACCGCGGACGCGGTGCGCCGCGGCGACCTCGAGGCGGGCCTGGTCGCGCTGCCGGTGGACGAGCGCGGTCTCGTGGTGGGCGAGCGGGTGTGGACGACGGAAGCCGTCTACGTGACCGCCGACGGCGACCGCCTGCGCGGGGAGCCGCGCTCGATCCAGCAACTCGCGGCGGCGCAGCTCGTCCTCCCGGAGGTGCTGGCCGGCAACGAGGACCCGACGCGGCGCCAGCTGCGCGACCGTGCCGCCGACGCCGACGTGCGCCTGGAGCCGGTGGTCGAGGTCGAGTCGCCCGCGGCGGTGCTGGACCTGGTCGTGCGCGGCGTCGGCGACTCCGTGACCTCACGCGCACTGATCGACGACCTCGGGCTCGCCGACCGGCTGGCGTGGGTGTCGCTCGACCCGCCGCTGATCGAGCGGTTCGCGTTCATCACGCCGCGCGGCGCGCCGGCGTCGCCCGCGATGACCGCCCTGATCGCGATCATCGAGCAGCATCTCGCGTTGATATAGCCCAGCCCTATAGCCGACGTCGAACATCCGTGATGGACGGCGGCGCCCGCGCTGGTCATTCTGCCCTTCATGACCACTGATCGGTTTTGCGTCATCGGCGCCGGCGCGGCCGGACTTGGAGCGATGGAAGTGCTGCAGCGGCACGGCATCGCGTTCGACTGCTTCGAGCGCTCAGAGCGCGTCGGCGGGCACTGGCACACCGACTACGAGTCGCTGCACCTGATCACGTCCCGCGACCTCTCGGGCTTCGCGGGCTACCCGATGCCATCGCACTACCCCGTGTACCCGAGCCGCGACCAGATGCGCGACTACCTCGAGGGCTTCGCGAGCGACACCGGCGTGCGCGCGCACGTCCGCTTCGGGGTGTCCGTCGACCGGATCGAGCCGATCGGCCTCGACGGCTGGCGCGTCGCGACCTCCGATGGCGAGACGCGGGAGTACACCGGCGTCATCGTGTGCAACGGGCACCTGACCGACCAGCACCTGCCGACGTACCCGGGCGAGTTCACCGGCCGCCAGATCCACTCCGGCGCCTACCGGTCGATCGACGACATCGAGGGCACGCGGGTGCTGACGGTCGGCGCCGGCAACTCCGGCTGCGACCTCGCCGTGGACGTCGCCAACGCGCGGCTGCAGTCGACGATCTCGATACGGCGCGGCCAGATGTTCCAGCCCAAGGCCGTCTTCGGCCGCCCGCGGGCGGAGATCGGCTGGATGGCGAAGCTGCCCGTCAAGGTCAACGAGCGGATCGCCCGCTTCATGTCCGACATGGTGATCGGCCCGACCCGCGCCTACCGCGGCCTGCCCGAGCCGCCCACCCGCAACCTCAACGAGCTGCCACCGGTCGTCAACAACCTGCTGCCGTACTGGATCCACCACGGCCGGATCGACGTCGCCGGGGCGATCGAGCGGCTCGACGGCAAGACCGTCCACTTCGTCGACGGAACGAGCCGCGAGTTCGACACGATCCTCTGGGCGACCGGCTTCAACGTCTCGCTCCCGTTCCTCGACCGCAGCCTCATCCGCGAACGCGACGGCGTCCCGCTGCGCACCGCGGGCCTGACGCTGCCGGTCGGCGCCGAGAACCTCTACTTCGTCGGGCTCGCGGCGCCGCGCGGGCCGCAGCTGCCCGTCTATTCCATGCAGACCGAGCTCGTCGTGCGGATGCTCAAGCTCGACCCGGCCCGCCGGACCGCCCTGGCGGCCCACTTCGCCGAGATCGACGTCCCCGACGCGCGGATCGACATCGTGCGGGCGATCTGGAACCGCCAGCTGCGCGACGCCCACAAGGCGCTCGACCGCGCCGCGCGGGTGGAGCGGGTCGCCCGATGAGGCTGGCCGGTCGTGTCGCGCTGATCACCGGCGGCGCCCGCGGGCAGGGCGCCTCCCACGCCGAGCGGCTCGCCCGCGAGGGCGCTCGTGTCATCACCGGCGACGTCCTCGACGAAGCGGGCGAGGAGACCGCCGCCCGCCTCCGCGGCGACGGGCTCGATGTCACCTACCGCCGCCTGGACGTCACCGACCCGGCCGACTGGGCCGCGGCGGTGCCGGACCGCCTCGACGTGCTGGTGAACAACGCGGGGATCATCCACGTCAACCTGTTGATCGAGGAGACGCTCGAGGCCTGGAACCGCTTGCTGGCCGTCAACGCGACCGGCACGCTGCTCGGCATGCAGGCCGCGATCGGAGCGATGCGCGCGGCCGGGGGCGGCTCGATCATCAACGTCGCCAGCATCTTCGGCGTCACCGGCTCCGAGGGCTACATCGCCTACACCGCGAGCAAGGCGGCGATCCTCGCGATGACCAAGACCGCCGCGCTCGAGCTCGCCGCCGAGGGCATCCGCGTCAACGCGATCTGCCCCGGGGGCGTCTCCACCACCATGAACGAGGACGAGCCCGAGGGCGGCGTCGTCCCGCTCACCCCCCTCGGCCGCCGCGCCCACGTCTCAGAGATCTCGGGCGCCGTGGCATATCTGGCGAGCGACGACGCGAGCTTCGTCACGGGCACCGAGCTCGTGATCGACGGTGGGTACCTGGCTCGCTAGGAGTCTGTTGGCGAATGGTCGGTCCGACCGATGTGGTGCAGCCCGCCAGTGGCTCGGGCCGCACGTGCTCGCGATGCGCCCCTCTGGGCCGTGAGCCGCGCGGGTGGCGCGAGACGCCGCGGATGCGCCGCAGCGGGCGTACCGGTATTCGTCGAACCGGCTCCTCAATCGACGCGGATGACGATGCCCGTGATGCCGTTGAGCACCGCGGCGACCCCCGCCCGCACGGCGCGGGTCGCCCGCTCGGGCGTGAACGTCCTCGGGTCGTAGCTGTCGGACATCTTCAGGCCCTCGCCGCGGAACGAGGCGCCCACCCAGTCGGCCGCGGTCACGTTGTAGGTGGGCTCGGCCACTTCGGCCCCGATGATGAGGAAGTGCTGGTCGAGATGGTTGGCGGTCACCAGCGCCAGCGGGTCGACGAGCTCGTTGCCGGCGCTGATGATCAGGTCCGGCTTGAGGTCCATGGCCTCGCGGATGCGTGAGATGAACTCCGTCGGGGCCTTCGCGGTGACGGTCTTGAGGCTCGCGTCCTCGTCGTCGGCCCAGTTGGTGACCGCGCTCGCGAGGGTGCGGGTCGCCTTGTCGGTGCCCGCGGTCAGCAGGACGACGCGGTAGCCCTTGGACGGGTGGACGCCGTCCCAGGAGCCGGGGCGTGGCGTGATCGTCGCCTCCGGCGCGGGCTTTCCCTCGACGAACCCGGCGCCGAGCTTGCCGATCGCGGTCGGTTTCGGGTGTGGCTGCGACCAGTCGTCGGCTCCGCAGCCGGCCACGACCACGGCGATCAGGAGCAGCGCGAGCAGCGGACCTCGGGGCACCGCACTGTCTTAGCCGCCTTTCCGGTCGGTCGGTGGCATCCGTTCACACATCGTTCACCGCTCGTGCACCGGTGGTCGAACAAGATCGGCCTCGGTCATGGCTAACCCTCTTCGCCTTCGAGGCCGTTCCGCCATCGCGGCGGCCGTCGCGGCAGGCCTCCTGCTGCTCACCGCCGCGTCGGCCTTCGGTCACGGATTCAGCTCCGTCGTCTACGTCGATGCCACATCGCCCGGCAAGGGCCACGTGCGCACCGAGCTCGGATTGGAGTACGACCTGCTGGTCGTCTCGGCCGCGGACGCCGAGAAGGACGATCCGCTCTTCAAGACCGGGACCCCGGCGTGGGAGGACCGCGACGACCAGGCCATGGCGGCGGCGCTGGAGGCGCACGCCGACACGGTCCTCGCCTACGTGAGCAAGCGCTTCGGCGTCGAGGTCGACGGCGGCGGCGCGTGCACGCCCGCCTACGACGGCGGCTTTGAGATCAAGCAGCGCGTCGGCGTCCCCTACGCCTTTGTCGCGCTCGACTTCACCTGCCCACCGGGCGGCAACGCGCACATCGTTCGCAGCGGGCTGTTCCCGGACGGCGAGGAGTACGTCAAGGGCACGAAGACGATCGTCACCTACGACCTCGACTTCACCCACGGCAGCGCGAGCCTCGAGGCCGCCCATCCGTCGTTCTCCACCCACCAGTCGCTGCTGGAGCGCTACTGGGAGTTCTTCCGCCTCGGCGCTGAGCACCTCTACACCGGGATCGACCACATCCTGTTCCTGCTGGCGCTGATCGCCGGGTCGCGGCGCCTGCGCGAGATCGTCCTGACGGCGTCGACGTTCACGCTCGCCCACTCGGTGACGTTCATCCTGGCCGCGCTCGGCCTCGTGGCCGTGCCGGCGGCGATCGTCGAGCCGACGATCGCGTTGTCGATCTCGGTCGTCGCCGCGCTGCACCTGTGGCGGATCTTCAAGCGCGGATCGCAGGCGACCGAGCTCGAGACGACCGGGCACGGGCTGATCGGCCTTGACGCGTCGGGGCGGGCGCGGCTCGTGGCCGTGTTCTGCTTCGGCCTCGTGCACGGGCTCGGGTTCGCCGGCGCGCTCGGGATCGACGAGGCGTTCTCGTGGACGCTGCTGTCCTCGCTGCTCGTGTTCAACGTCGGCATCGAGTGCGTGCAGCTGGCGATCATCGCCGCCGTCTTCCCGATGCTCGCGCTCCTGCGCCGCCGCGCGCCGCTCGCCGGGCTCTCGGCGACCGGTGTCATCGCGGCGGGCGTGTGCGCGATGGGCCTCGTGTGGTTCGCCGAACGAACATTCGCACTCTGACTCTCATCTTCTGCTCATCCCTTTGCGACGGCTTCTTCACATCCGAGGGCACCGGCTCGAACAAGCTCCTCGCCGTCCATCCGCACTCAAGGAAGGGAACCACTTGAAGTCATCTCATTCGCCGGTTGGTCGCCGGCGAGGTGTGGTAGCCACGGGCCTGGTGGCCCTCGCCGCGTCGGCGGCGTTCGGCATCGGCTCGATCACGACCGCCGGCGCTCAGGCGCCGGCCACCAACTCGGCCGTCGTGCTGGGCGTCGGCGCGAACGCGTCGCAGCGCGTCGTGTCCTGGTACACGTCGGCCAACACGGCGCAGTCGGTGCAGGTCGCCCCGACGTCGCAGCTCGTCAACGGCGAGTTCCCGGCGAACGCCCTCACGTTCGCGGCCACCGTCACGGCCAACTCGGTCAACGGCGGCTTCAACGGCCACGCCGTCCTCAGCGGCCTCTCGGAGGACACCGCGTACTCGTACCGCGTCGGCGCTGACGGCGGTTGGTCGGCGACGTACACGTTCAAGACGCAGAAGTTCAACGGCGCCTTCGACTTCCTGTTCTTCGGCGACCCGCAGATCGGCTCGTCGGGCGACGTGCCGAAGGACGGCGCGGGATGGGTCGACACGCTGAACGTGTCGCTCGCCGCGAACCCGGACGCCGAGCTGCTCGTGTCGGGCGGCGACCAGGTCGAGACCGCCAACACCGAGACGCAGTGGAACGCGTTCCTGGCCTCCGACAAGCTGCGCTCCTACCCTTGGGCCGCCACGATCGGCAACCACGACGTCGGTGGCAAGGCCTACGACCAGCACTTCTGGACCCCGAACACGGACCGCTCCGCGGCCTTCTACCAGGGCAGCCAGACCACCCAGTCGGGCGGCGACTACTGGTACGTCTACAAGGACGCGCTGTTCATCCACCTGAACTCCAACGCGTACCAGAACGGCGCTGACCCCGCGCACATCAACTACATCACCAGCGTGGTCAACGCCCACGGCTCCGAGGCTCGCTACACGGTCCTCGTGTTCCACCACGCGATCTACTCGCCGGCGTCGCACGCCAACGACGGCGACAACAAGATCCGCCGCGTCGACTTCCCGACCGCCTTCTCGAACCTGGGCGTCGACCTGGTCCTCGCGGGCCACGATCACAGCTACTCGCGCTCCTACGCGCTCAAGAACGGCCAGAAGGCGAACGCGAGCGAGCAGCCCGGCGCCGCCCAGGTCGTCCAGGGTCCCGGCGGCGTGATCTACGTCACGGGCAACTCCGCCTCGGGCTCGAAGTACTACGACCTGACGAAGCCGGTCGCCGGCGAGTTCGGTCCGGACCCGCTCGATCCGAACCGGCACTACGCCAACTCGGTCGAGAACCAGGAGCACGTCCGCACCTACGTCAAGGTCCAGGTCCGCAAAGACGCCCTGACGGTCGAGAACATCCGCTCCGGCACGTGCGCCGCCCCGAACGCGGCGGTCGAGCTCAAGAACGTGCCGTGGTGCGGCCCCAACAACGGCGCCAGCCCGGCCCAGCCGGTCGGCTCCGTCGTCGACAAGGTCGTCATCCACGCTGCCGAGGCTCCCGCTGACGGCGGCGTCGGCGGCTCCGTCGCTCCCACCCTCGCCCTGACGCTCGGCGCCCCGGCCTCGTTCGGCCCGTTCACGCCCGGCATCGCGAAGGACTACACCGCCAGCACCACCGCCACGGTCATCTCGACCGCCGGCGACGCCGCCCTGACCGCTTCGGACCCGAGCTCCACCGCCACGGGCAAGCTGGTCAACGGCACGTTCGCCCTGGCCACCCCGCTGCAGGTCGCGGGCACGCCGCTGCCGTCGACGGTCAAGACGTACGCCGCGCCGGTCTCCAACGACAACGTCACGGTCGACTTCAAGCAGTCGATCGCCGCGAACGAGGCGCTCCGTACGGGCACCTACGCGAAGACGCTGACGTTCACGCTGTCCACGACCAACCCGTAGCGAGATGACGATGCGCCCGATCAGTCCCCGTTCGCTGCTGTTGTTGACGTTGGGACTGGTCGGGCTGCTCGCCCCACCCGCGGCCGCCGCCGACTGGACCGCCGCCCCGGCCGCGAACCAGTTCGGTGAAGGTCGTCAGGCGTTCAGCTACACCATCAACCCCGGCGGGCAGATGGAGGACGGCCTCGTCGTCGTCAACGACGGCGCCGCGCCGGTCCACGTCGCCCTGCGCACCGCCAAGGGCCCGATGAGCGCCTGGGTCCGCCCCTCGCGCGACGACGTCACGGTCCCGGCCGGCGACTCCGTCGAGGTCCCGTTCACCGTGTCCTTGCCCAAGGACGCCGCCGCCGGCGACTACGCGAGTGGCATCGCCGGAATCCCGATCCGTCTCCGGGTCGGCGGCGCGCTGAAGCCGAGCTTGGCGATCGAGGACGTCCGGATCGGCGACTCCACCGTCACCTACACCATCCGCAACACCGGCAACGCGACGTTGACCGCACACGCGGCCGTGTCGGTCTCCGGCCCCTTCGGCCGCTGGACCGCCAAGGCCGGCACGCTCCCCGACTCCCCGCCGCTGCTCCCGGGCGCCACCTGGAAGGGAACCGCACCCGTCCGCGACGTGACCCCCGCCGTGCGCCTCACGGCGACCGTCACGCTCACGCCGCTGCTCACCGACGAGGCGGGCTCGACCGCGCCACTCGCCCCGATCAAGGCCACAGGCCACGGCTGGGCGATCCCGTGGCTCCCGCTTCTGGCGCTCGTCGTGCTGATCGCGGTCGTGGCCGGCGTCGTCGCCCGCCTGCGCCGCCGTCCGGCGCGCATCGCCGCCTAGTCCAGCAGCACCCACGGGTCGAAGCGCTCGATCGGGATCACGCGCGTGCGCGGCAACGTGACCGTGAACGCCCCGACGTCGTCCTCGAGGTCGTAGACCTCGAGCCCCTCCAGGTCGGCCAACGCGCTCGAGACGAGCTCGCGGAAGCAGATCACCCCGACCCGCCGGCCCGGCACGGCCAGCAGGCCGGCGACCTGCGGCGCGAAGTCGCTGTCGTGCGAAGCCAGCAGCGCGTCCCCGCCCGCCTCGCGTTCGGCGAGTGCCTCGAGGGTCTGCTGGATCGCGACGTCGACGACCTTGACCTCGGGCGGGCCGCTCAACAGCACGGGCCGGAAGCCGATCGAGGTCAGCGCCTGGACGAAGCTCAAGGGCACCGAGGCCGTGGCGTTCAAGAAGAAGAGGCCGCGGGCGGGCTGCTCCCAGATCGCACGCGCGTAATCGAGGACGCGATCCCAGCGCGGGCGCTCCTCGGGGGCGGGGCGGCGGCCGAGCAGGCTGACGCCCAGCGTCGTGTCGATGTTCTCGCCGTCGACGAGCAGGAAGGTCTCGGCCACCGGCGGAGAGTAACCGGGCGGGGGCGCGCGACGCGCGCCCCCGCGGGGTCAGCTACCCGTTGTTGCGGTGGCCGTGGCCGTGCCAGCGGTGGCGCGGCCACTTGGGCGGCTTGCCGCCGTGCGGCTTGGAGTTGAAGCCGTCCTTGGACATCGCCCAGTAGTACACGCCGTAGGACGCGGCGCCGGAGAGCTCCTTGAGGCTCCGGAGCGCGCCGCCCTTCATCTTGCGGGCGGCGGCCTTCTTGGCGGCGTTCTCCGGGAAGACCCCTTCCTCCGTGAAGCCGTCCGCGGTGATCGGCGGCACGCCGGAGATGACCGTCTGCAGGTTGTCGCAGATCTGGTGGTAGCACGGGTCGTACCAGGCACCCGCGGCGCCGCCATAGATCTGCTCCTGCTCGGCGGTCTTGACGCCCTCGGCGCCGGCGAAGACACCGCCGGACGGGATGCCCCGCAGCGTGAAGCCGACGTAGTCGGAGCGGCCGTCGAACGCGCCGCGCTCGGACTTGAAGCCCTGCGCCTTGAACCATTCGTCAAAGACGTCCTCGACGCGACCGGAGCCGGGCGGGCCGGGCGGGTTCGGGACGTTCGGATCCTCGGACGGGTCGTCGCCGTCACCGTCGTAGATCCCGCGGATGTAGTTCGGCGACGCGAGCATGTCGTAGTCGAGCATCACGTCGATCTTCTTGACCTCCGCGTCGCTCAGCGTCTTCGCGTAGTACGAGGAGCCGACGAGGCCGTTCTCCTCGGCGCCCCACCAGGCGAAGCGGATCTTCTGGCGCAGGTTGTAGTGCCCGTCGGCGAGTTCCTCGGCCTGCGCGAGCAGGGTCGCGGTGCCGGAGCCGTCGTCGTTGATGCCAGGGCCTTCGGGCACGGAGTCCAGGTGCGCGCCGACCACGACCACGTTGTTCGGGTCGCCGCCGCGCGTCTCGGCGATCACCTGGTTCAGGTAACGCGGCTCGAAGAAGCCGTACACCTTGAAGTCGACCTTCGGGTTCTTGCCGGCCTTGTAGGCCTGGAGCAGGTCGTTGCCGAGCGTGTAGCTCGTGATAACGGCCGCGATCGTGGCGTCCGGCGTCGGCTGGTTGTCGACGAAGATCGGGGTCTGGCGCGCGGGCGTGTTGCCCTCGTTGTAGATGATCACGCCGGTCGCGCCCGCGGCCTGCGCGAGCTCCCACTTGGTCACGAACGGGCACGTGCCGCGCTGGACGAGCGCGACCTTGCCGGAGACGCCGGCGTAGTCGGCCGCGACGCAGCCGGACGCCGAGCCACCGGTGGGCGGGTCGACGATGCCGCCGACCGGGAACACCGGTGCGTTGGTCAGCTCGACGGTGGGCGAGTTGGCCATCGTGATGAAGTCGACGTTGGGCGAGCCGTCGTCAGCCGCCGTGCCGGGCTTGTACGTCTTGGCGTTCGGCGGGAGCGAGTTCAGCACCGCCGGCTGCGTCTCTTTCCAGACCGGATAGTTGAACGGCGTGACCTTCGGGCTGTAGCCCGCGTCCTTCAGCGTCTGGACGACGTAGTCGAGCGACTCCTGGTAGCCGGGCGAGAAGACCTCGCGCGTGTCGTCATTCAACGTCGCGATCTGCTGCAGCGCGATCTGGTGCTTGACGATGTTCGGCACAGAAACGTTTTCGACGAACTTCCGGGCGCCGGGATCGCGCGGCGTGACGTTCCCTCCACCGCCGTCCGCGAACGCGGTCGGCGCAAACGTCAGCGTGGCGGCGCATGCGGCCGCCAGAGCCAAACGGCTCAGTGACAATGTGTACCCCCTCAGGTATGTGCGGGTGAGGGCTCCCACAGCCCTCTGAAGACCCACATTACTGCTTATGACTACTTGGGGTAGTAGGTTCGTCAGCGATCGCTGACGGTGGCGACGCCGACCTGCATGGCCACCGCCGCGCGCACCAGCCCGGGGATCTGCTCGCCGGGGACCGGGGGCGAATAGTGGAAGCCCTGGGCGAGATCGCACCCGATCGCGGCCAGCACGGAGCCGGCCGCGTGGGACTCGACGCCCTCCGCGACCACCCGCAGCCCGAGCGAGCGCCCGAGCGCCGAGGTGGAGGCCACGATGGCTCTATCCGCCGCATCCCGGTCCATCGACATCACGAACGACTTGTCGATCTTGAGCTCGTTGACGGGGAGCCGTTTGAGATGTTCCAGCGAGGAATAGCCGGTCCCGAAGTCGTCGAGCGCGAGCCCGAGGCCGAGGTCGGCAAGGTCCGCCAGTACCTCGCCGGCACGCTGCGGATCGTGCAGCATCAGCGACTCCGTGACCTCGAGCGTCAGCGCCTGCGCCGGAAGTCCGTGGCGGTCGAGGAGGTCCGCTACTTGCCGCGGGGTGCGCAGGTCGAGCAGGTTCTGGACCGCGAGATTGACCGCGACGTGCAGATCGAGTCCCATCGCGCGCCACTCGGCCAGCTGCGAGAGCGCGGTCTCGAGCACGTGCAGCGTCAGCGGGCGCATCAGCGCGGTGTGCTCGGCGTGCGGGAGGAACGCGCCCGGACCGCGCAGCCCGTGGATCGGGTGCTGCCAGCGCACGAGCGCCTCGACGCCGGCCACCAGCCCGGTCTGGAGGTCGACCTTAGGTTGATAGTGCAGGACGAGCTCGTCGCCCTCCAGCGCGCGCCGCAGCTCCGCCATCAGCGCCAGACGCTCCCGCGAGTGCCGATCGCGGGTGGAGTCGTAGGCCTGAAAGCCCGTGCGCGCCTCCTTCGCCTGGTACATCGCGACGTCGGCGCGCTGCAGCAGCGCCTCGGCGTCGACGCCGTGGTCCGGGCAGAGCGCCGCGCCGATCGACGCGTCCATCACGACCTCGAGCCCGTCGATCTCGAAGGGCGTCTGCAGCGCGATGCCGACCCGCCGCGAGAGCTCGGTGGCCGCGGCGAGACCGGCGCCCGGGAGCAGCAGCGCGAACTCGTCGCCGCCCATGCGCGCGACCAGCCCCGCCTCCCCCACGACCTCCTGCAGGCGCGGCCCCAGCTGCGCGAGCAGCAGGTCGCCGGCGTGGTGGCCGAGCGTGTCGTTGAGCTCCTTGAAGCGGTCGAGGTCGACCATCGCCACCGCCAGCGGCGTGTCGTTGTCGCCGCCGAGCTCATCGTTCAACCGGTCGTGGAACAGACGCCGGTTCGCCAGGCCGGTGAGCTCGTCGGTGAGCGCGAGCTCGCGGCTGGCGTGCAGGGCGTTGTTCTCGGCGAAGGTCAGCGCGACGCGGCCGAGGACCGCGACGAGGGTCGCCGCCGAGAACCAGATCACGGCGTCGACGGTCGGGTGGAAGTGGTCGGCGACGAGCAGCCCGGCGGCGAGCAGCGCGAGCAGCGTCGGCATGACGAGCATGTGCCGGCCGCCGCGCGCGACCTGGCATGGCGGCGAGTCGCGGCACCACGCAGCCGCCGCGATCACGAGCATGGACGAGACGCCCAACACCGGCGCGAACCAGGTCTCGCCGGTCCCGTAGACGCCCGCGCGCACATGCGCGGCGTCGCAGGCGGTGCGCAGCACGACGCCCGCCGCGAGCAGCACCCAGACCGCGTTGACCCGCCACCCGCGCAGCGTCAACGCCACGCCGACCATCATCACCAGCAGGGCGTCGCCCATCGGGAACGCGAGCGCGAGCGCGGTCTCGGAAGCGCTGCCGATGTCGGCTCCGAGCGCCGGGCCGAGCAGCTTGGTGACGACCGCGGCCGCGCCGAGCGCGCCGATGACCGCGTCGAGCGCGAGCGCGAGGCCGAAGCGCGGGACGCGCGCGCGGGCGAACAGGACCGCCGCGACGAACGCCGCGGGGAAGAAGGCCAGCAGGAAGATGTCGGCGAGCGACGGGAACTCGAGCGCGTCGTGATGAGCGGCGAGCGTGATCGCGCCCGCGGAGTTGGCGGCCAGCGCGAAGGTGAGCGCCACCCAGGCGCCGCGATCCTGCGTGCGCTTGAAGGCGCGGACCAGCACCGCCGCTGTCGCGACCAGCACCGGAACACCCGCAAAGAGGACATTCACCTCCAACCGGATCGGCGCGGCTGGACGGGACTTGACCCGTCAGCCCGCTGACGCCCTTCAAGTGGACGACTGTTTGGCCGCGCGAGCCCAGAGCAGGTACGCGGTGCCGAGCGGAACGCCCACCGAGACAGCCGCGACGAGCCACAGCGCGCCGCCTCCCTGCGCGGCGATCACGCCGAAGAACATCCCCGTGACGAGGCCGCCCGGCCACAGGAACGTGCCGGCCAGCTTCTCGGGCACGCTCCAGACCTTCGAGCGCCACAGCGCGTAGACGCCGACGAACCAGCCGATCCCGACGAAGAACGCGCCGAGCATCAGCAGGACGATCGTCGACCACTCGCTGCCGTCGGCCGGCGCGCGGCGACTCACGAAGCCACCCTGGTACGCCCGAAACCGCACGGCCGGTCCCTCGAGGACGTGGGCCGGGCTCGCTTGTTCATCGGCGCACGGTATCCCTTGCGGGTGATGGACGACCTCATGGACCTGATGACGCCCTGGTGCGTCCACGCCGTCGCCACGCTGAGGATCGCGGAGTTGGTCGACGGCGGTACCGACTCGATCGGCGCGCTGGCGGCCGCTGCCGGCTGCGACGAGCGCGCGTTGCACAACGTCCTCGGACATTTGGCGACCAAGGGCGTGTTCACCGAGCCCTCGCCCGGCCGCTTCGCGCTGACCGACGCGGGCCGCTCGCTGCTGGGCATGCCGTTCCTCCGGCTGGACGGGATCGGCGGGCGATTCGCGGGCGCGTGGGAGACGATCCCCGCCTACGTGCGCACCGGCCGGCCGGCCTACGCGGACAAGTTCGGGCGCCCGTTCTGGGACGACCTCGCCGCGCACGAGGAGCTCGCGACCGAGTTCGATGACCTGATCGGTCCCGGCGGCCACTCGACGCCCGATCCGGACTTCGGGTTGCCGATGGACGAGATCGCGACCGTCGTCGACCTGGGCGGCGGGACGGGCGCGCTGCTGCGCGAGGTCACGCGCGCGTACCCGCACGTGCGCGCGACCCTGGTCGACTTCCCCGGCACGGTGGCGCGCGCGTCGGGCGACTTCGCCACGGTCGGCCAGAGCTTCTTCGACCCGCTGCCCGCGGGCGCCGACCTGTACATCCTGCGCAGCGTGCTCAACGACTGGCCGGACGCGGACACCGACGCGCTGCTGCGCAACGTCGCCGCGGCGATGGGCGATTCGAGCCGCCTGATCGTCTCCGGCGGCGTCGCGGCCGACGACGCGCCGCGGAGGTTGATGATCGAGATGGTCCTGGTCGGCGGGACCACGGACTCGCTCGCCGCGTTCCGGGAGCGCGCGGTGCGGGCCGGACTGGACGTCGTCCGCTCGGGAGAGCAGGCTGACGGGCGCTACTACGTTGAGCTCAAGAGGAGGCCCTGATGGCGTACGACGAACAGCTGGCGGCGCGGATCTCCGAGCTCATCCACGCCCGCCCCGGCGTGGTCGAACGCAAGATGTTCGGCGGCATGGGCTGGACGATCGGCGGCAACATGGCCGTCGGCGTGATGCGCGAGGACCACATGGTCGTCCGGCTCCCGCCGGAGGAGGTCGACGAGGCCATCCAGGCCCCGCACGTCCACGAGTTCGGCCGCCCGGGCTCCAAGCCGATGAAGGGCTTCGTGCTGATCGACCCGGACGGGCTCAGCGACGCGGAGCTGGCCGAGTGGGTGGAGCGCGGCGCCGCGCGGGCGCTGGAGCTGCCCGCTAAGTAGCCGCCGCCGCGAGGTCGGACGCCAGGTCGATGAGCGGGGCGTGGATGCCGGGAACGGCGGCCATCGCGCCCGTCGAGTCGATCGTCAGCGGGTTGCCCGCGTAGTCGGTGACCGTGGCGCCGGCGGCGCGGGCGATCGCGTGGCCCGCGACGACGTCGTACGGGTTGTTGTGGGCGAGGAACATGCCCTGGATCTGGCCGCCGACGAGCCAGGTCCAGAGGACCGACGCGGCGCCGACGCAACGGAACCGCAGCGCGCGGCGGTGGACCTCTGAGCCCAGGTTCAGGAACGCGTCCATGCGCGGCCCGCCGCGGTGGAAGGCGTCGCCGACCGCGACGATCCCCTCGTCGAGGGCGTCGACGTCGTTCAGGTGGCCCGCGGTCGAGTCGACGCGGGTGCCGAGGAACGGCAGGTCGATCACGCCGAGCACGGGCACGCCGTCCTCGAGCAGGCCGACCATCACGCCGCACAGCGGTGAGCCGGTGGCGTAGTTGATCGTGCCGTCGAGCGGGTCGACGACCCACACGCGGCCGGTGTGCAGCTCGGCGCCGCCGCCCTCCTCGCCGTAGAAGCCGATGTCGGGCGTCGACTCCGACAGCAGGCGCTTGAGCAGCGCCTCGGAGGCGGTGTCGACCTCCGTCAGGAAGTCCTTGGCGGCCTTCGCCGTGCGGGTGTGGCGCTCGTCGCGCCGGGCGCGCAGCAGCGCGACGGCCTCGTCCACCGCGGCGTGCGCCGCTGCCAGCTCTCGCTTCACCCCCTTAACGTGACACGGCGACGAGCACGGTGGGCTCCGAGCCCGGGTTGTGCAGGGCGCGCAGCGGCACGCCCTGCAGGTAGAGCAGGTCGCCGCGGCCGAACGAGCTGCGCGCGCCGGAGACGCCGCACAGCTCGAGCTCGCCCGAGCGCACGAGCACGATGGCGTCGCGCCACTCGTCCTCGTCGTAGGGGCGCTCGTCCCCGGGCGCGACCGCGACCACCCGCATCCTCACAGCGTCTCCGGCAGCCCGAAGGCTGGGTACAGCGAGGCGCCGAACGTGACGATGTCGGTGATCCTGCCGTCGGCGACGGTCAGCACGTCCAGCGCGAGCGCCTCGAACGTGTCCCCGCCGGGCTTGCGCAGGTAGTTGGCGACGGCGGGCTGGCGGTTGGCGAACGTGAGCACGCAGCGGAACTCGCCGAGGCGCTCCGGGTCGCCGAAGCCGCCCTGCTCCCAGAAGTCGACGATGGTGTCGACGCCGACGAACATGCCCGGCTCGGGCGGCATCGAGAAGCGCAGGTCGTCGACGAACAGGGCCTTCAGCGCGGGGATGTCGCCGGCCTCGGAGGCCTCCATGTAGCGGGCGACGAGCGCCTTGTCGGCGGCGCTGGCTTCGACGCTCCACTCGCTCCGGCGCGCCGGCAGGTGCTCCTTCAACGCGGCGCGGGCGCGCTGGAGCGCGGAGTTGACGGACGCCTCGGTGGTCTCGAGCAGCTCGGCGGTGTCGCGGGCGCGCCAGCCGAGCACGTCGCGCATGATCAGCACGGCGCGGGCGCGCGGCGCCGCGTACTGCAACGCGACCAGGAACGCGAGCTCGATCGTCTCGCGGGCGACGACCTCCGCGTCGGTCTCGTCGTCGGCCGCGACCAGGAGGTCGTCCGGGATCGGCTGCAGCCACGAGAGCTCACCGTCGGCGGTGGGGACCCGCGGGCGCTTCTCGAGCGCGTCGATGCACACGTTGGTGGCGATCCGGTACAGCCAGGCGCGCAGCGACGCGCGGCCGGCGTAGGTCTCGCGGAACCGCCAGGCGCGAAGGAACGTCTCCTGCGTGAGGTCCTCGGCCTCGTCGAGCGAGCCGGACATGCGGTAGCAGTGGACCTGCAGCTCGCGGCGGTGCTGTTCGATCTGTGCGCTGAAAGCGGTCTCGGTCACGGTCATGCCTTCTGTGACGGCGGTGCCCTTGAAAACTCATCGAATTAGACAACCACCGGGGGGCTGCCGCCCCCCGGACCCCCTGCTATAAGGCTCGCCGCTCATGCACGCCCTGGACATTGAAGACCTGGTCAAGCGGTACCCGACCGGCACCGAGGCGCTCAAGGGCGTCTCGCTGCACATCGAGGAGGGCGAGTTCTTCGGTCTACTCGGCCCGAACGGCGCCGGCAAGTCGACGCTGATCCACTGCACGACCGGGCTCGCGCAGCCGACGTCGGGCGCGATCCGCGTGTTCGGCCACGACGCCGTGCACCATTACGGCGACGCACGGATGGCCGTGGGGCTGGCGCCGCAGGAGCTCAACCTCGACTGGTTCCTGACGCTCGAGGAGCAGCTCGACTACCACGGCGGCTACTTCGGGATGCCGCGCAAGGAGCGCCGCGAGCGGGCGCGCGAGCTGCTCGACGAGTTCTCGCTGACGGCCAAGAAGGACGACCGCACGCGGACGCTCTCCGGCGGTATGAAGCGGCGACTGGTGCTCGCCCGCGCGCTGATGCACCGGCCGAAGCTGCTGATCCTCGACGAGCCGACGGCGGGCGTGGACGTCGAGCTGCGGCTCGAGCTCTGGCACTACGTCCAGCGCATCAACGCGGAGGGCACGACGATCCTGCTCACGACGCACTACCTCGAAGAGGCCGAGCAGCTGTGCAACAAGATCGCGTTCATCAACGGGGGCGAGATCGTCGCCACCGGGACGAGCGGCGATTTGGCGGAGCAGTACGGCGTGAGGTCTTTGGAGGACGCCTACCTGGCGCTGGTCGGCCGCGGCGAGCTCAGCCGCGCCCACATCGGGGCCGACGCACCTTGAGTCCCGGGCAGATCCGCTTCCTGTCGCTCGTGCGGCGGGAGACGACGCGCTTCTGGAAGATCAAGCGCCAGACGCTCGGCGCGCCGCTGCTGGAGACGTTCCTCTACATCAGCGTCTTCGGCGCCGCCCTGGGAAGCCGCATCGACAAGCTCCACGGGGTCGACTACGTCGTCTTCATCATCCCTGGGCTGATCATGATGGCCTGGGCGACGAACGCGTTCTCGAACAACTCGTCGTCGCTGCTGCAGCAGAAGTTCCAGCGCTCGATCGACGACCAGCTCTCCTCCCCCGCGTCGCCTTCGGAGCTGTTGCTCGCGTTCTCCGCGGGCGGGTTCCTGCGCGGCGGGATCGTCGCGGTGTGCACGTTCGTCGCCGCGCGGGTGCTCGTCGACATCCCGCTGGAGAACGTGTTGGTGCTCGTCCCCTCGCTGTTCCTCGTGGGCTTCTTCTTCTCCCAGCTCGGCGTGCTCGTGGGGCTGCGGGCGGAGCAGTTCGACGACGTCAGCTTCTATCAGACGTTCATCCTCACGCCGCTGATCTTCCTCGGTGGCGTCTTCTACAGCGCCGCGCTGCTGCCCGAGCCGTTCCAGACGCTGACGCGCTTCGATCCCGTCTACTACATGATCGGTCTGGTCCGCTACGGCTTCCTCGGCTACAGCGACCAGAGCATCCCGCTGTCGCTGCTGTTCCTGGTCGGCGCGTCTGCAGGACTGTTTGCGATCAACTACCGCCTCTTCGCGCGGGGGTACCGTCTGCGGGCATAGCCATGTTCGAACGGTTCACGCAGGACGCCCAACAGGTCGTCGTCAAGGCCCAGGGCGAGGCGCGCGACATGCGCCAGGGGCACATCGGGACCGAGCACCTGCTCGTGGCGCTGGCCGGCGAGCCGGAGGTCGCGGCGCTTGGGCTGGACCCCGAGCGCGCGCGGGCCGAGGTGGTCAAGACGACCGGGCTGGGTGACGTGGGCGTGTCCGGGCGGATCCCGTTCACGGCGGCGGCGAAAGAGGCGCTCGAGGAGTCGCTACGGGAGGCGATGCGGCTCGGTCAGCGCGAGGTCGGCCCGGGACACCTGCTGCTCGCCGTGCTCAAGCAGCGCGACGGCGTCGCGCGGCGCATCCTCGTGGCGGCGGGCGCGACGCCGAGCGAGTTGCGCGAGCGGATCACGCAGCGGCTCGCCGCCGCCCCGCCGCCCGGCGCCGTGGCGGCGTCCGTCGTCTCCGAGCGGGTCACCGTCGCGCTCAACGGGGTCGGGTTCGGCGCGATCGGCTCGTCGAGCGTCGACGCGCACCTGCTCAGCCTCATCCTCGACCGCGACGGCGCCGTCGCGGCCTGGCTGCGCGAGCGCGGCGTCACCGAGGACGCCGTGCGGCGGTTGGGTTAGCGGCCGAGCCCGCGGCGGCGGGCGACGAGTGCCTCGGCGGCGTGGACCGGCGAGCGGTCGCTCCCGGCGTAGAGCTCGAGCAGCGTGTCGCCCAGTCCGCGCAGGGCCTCGTCCAGCTGGGCGTGGTCCCAGCCGAGCAGCTCGAGGCCGGTGCCGTGCAGGACCCCGCCGGAGTTGATCACGTAGTCGGGCGCGTAGAGGATGCCGCGCTCGTGGAGGCGGTCGGCGAGCGACGGGTCGGCCAGCTGGTTGTTGGCCGCACCCGCGACGACCCGGCAGCGCAGTGCCTCCACCGTCGTGGCGGTGATCGTGCCGCCCATGGCGCAGGGGGCGTAGACGTCGCACTCGGTGCCGATGACGTCCTGCGGGTCCACGGCTGCGAAGCCGTCGACGCGGGTCGGGTCGATGTCGGAGACGAGCACGTCGGCTCCGGCGGCCTTGAGCTGCTGGGCGAGCAGCGAGCCGACCGCCCCGAAGCCCTGCACGAGCACCTTGACGCCGGTGAGATCGGTGCCGAGCGCGTGGCCGACGCTGGCGCGGATGCCGTGGAAGACGCCGACCGCGGTGGCCGGCGCGGTGCTACCCGAACCGCCGTTGGCGACGGACCGGCAGAAGACGTGTTCGGTTCGTTCGCCGATCGTGTCCATGTCGCGCTCCGAGGTGTTCACGTCGGGCGCGGTGGCGTAGAGGCCGTTGAGGGACCCGATGAAGTCGCCGTAGCGGTGCAGGAGCTCGACGCGCGCTTCGCCGACCGGCAGCTCCGGCACGGCGAGCACGGCCTTCCCGCCGCCCATCGAGACGTTGCAGACGGCCATCTTGCGGGTCATCGCGGCGCTCAGCTTGAGCGCGTCGGCGAGCCCGTCCTCCGGCGCGTCGTACACGGCCATGCGGGTTCCGCCGCCCGAGCGGCCCTCGAACGTGGAGTGGACGCCGATGAACATCCACGTGGCGAAGTCGGCGTCGTAGCGGACGGCCACCTGCTGTCCGTCCCAGCCCGTCAGGAGATGCTCGAAGGCGCTCATGTGGCGGCGGAACATATAGTCTCCAAACGGGCCGATCCAGCGGCAGGCTGGTCTGCGGACCAAAATAGGTACCTACCTAGGTAACTTGGGCACCGCCTGCCGATGCGCCGGTACCCCTCCGCCGGGGAGGCTTCTCGGCGATGCCTCCCCACATCTCGCTCCTCGATCCGAACGCTGCTGCGCAGCACCGGCACCGCCTGGTCGCGGTGGCGCGTGCGCTGACAGGGTCTCAGCAGCTCGCCGAGGATCTGACGCAGGAAACCTACGCTCGGGTCCTCGCCAAGCCACGGCGCCTCTCAGAAGGCGGCGCCGACTTCCCTTACCTGGTGCGCGCCCTGCGCAACGTCGCCAACGACCACTGGCGCTCCGAGCAGCGCCGGCCCCAGGTCGTCGGCGAGGTCGACGAGGACCACCCCTCCCTCGCGACCGAGGGCAACCCCGAGGCGACCGTGATCGCCAAGGACGTCTATAAGGCCGTCGACGCCCTCCCGGAGGACTTCCGCAAGGTCGTCCAAGCCGTCGACATCGTCGGCCTCTCCTACGGCCAGACGGCCCGCCAGCTCCGCATCCCGCCGGGCACGGTCATGAGCCGCCTCTCCCGAGGCCGCTCCCGCCTCGCCTGCGCCCTCGCCGCGTAGATAAAGGGGTCAGGCCCCTTTAGATTTCGAGCGACGCGGCTTCTCGGCGGGAAGAGACGTTGAGCTTGGAGAGGATCGCGGCCACGTGGTGGTCGACGGTCCTCACCGAGAGGACGAGGCGGTCGGCGATCTCGGCGTTCGTCAGGCCCTCTCGCACGAGCTCGAGCACCGCGACCTGGCGGGCCGTCAGGCCCGCCGGGTGGGCGCGGGTCGTCGCCCGTGGGCCGCGTGGGACCGAGACGCCGAAGTCGCGCAGGCGGTCGCGGGCGAACGGCAGGACCGCGGTCGCCTCCAGGCGCTCCAGCGCGATCACCGCTTCGGCGCACGCGTCGGCGTCGCCCTCCATCTGCTCGAGCGCCAGCTCGTACGGATCGCCCGCCCGCCGCCACGCTGCCGCGGCCGCCCGCCAGTCGCCGCGCAGCCCCTGGTCCCACCCCGGCGGACAGCCCTCGAAGGGTTCGACGCCGAAGCCCGCCCGCTTCAGGTACCGCAGCAGCTCGGCCCGGAACGGCGCCGCGCCCGCGTTCTCCATCCGCGGCAGCATCACCGCCGCGACCTCGCGCGCCGCGTCGACGTCGCCGTTCAGCCACGCCCACTCGGCGCGCGCGATCCCCGCATACGCCAGGCCGATCCGCAGCCGCCCGCTCTGCGCGTGCTCCCACGCCTCCACGATCAGCTTCTCCGCCGAGCGGTCCCCGCGCCGCGCCAGGAGCCGGCCGAGCCACGGCGCGCTGTAGGCGAACATCATCCCCGGGTCCGAGACCTCGTCGAGCAGCTTGCGCAGCCCGGCCCGCGCGGGTTCCCAGTCACCGCGCCGCATCAGCAGCACGCAGCGGTGGACCTCGAGGTTGTAGGCGTGCGACCAGAAGCCCCGCTCGCGGGTGAAGTCCAGGCCCTCGCGCACGCAGCGCTCGAGCTCGTCCAGCCGCCCCACCCGCAGCAACAGCTCGGCGAGGTTGCAGTACCCGCGCGCCGTCGCCTCGTGGTGCGCGCCCGCCTGGGCCAGGGCGATCGAGTTGCGCATCGTCTGCAGGCCGTCCGGCTCACCCGCCTCGACCCGCACGATCGCGAGGTAGTTCAGGCACAACGCGGCCAGCTCGGGGAGCCGCGAGCGCAACGCGAGCGCGTCCGCCCGCTCGAGCACGTCGGCCGCGAACTCCGGCCGCGTCTGGGCGAGGATCCCGCCGAGGTACAGCGTCGCGTACGCCAACGCCGGCTCGTCGCGCGCGTCCAGCAGCGTCACCACCGCCCGCTGCGCCGCCTCCTCGGCCGCGTCGGTCGCGCCCGTCATGAACAGATGCCGCGAGAGCCGCACGAGGCACATCGCCAGCGGCACCGGCTCGCCGATCTCGCGGTAGAGCCGTTCGGCGGCGTGCGACGCGTCCACCGCGGACCGGAAGTGGTGGGCGTTGTAGAGCTCCCACGCGTAGTCGTTCAGGAACGAGGCGCGCTCCTCCAACCCCAGGCGGTCCGCGTGCGGCACGACCGCCTGGAAGTGCGCCAGCGCCTGCCGGTGCGAGCCCGCCCGCGCCGCCTGCCGCGCCGCCGCGGGGCCCTCGGCCAGCAGCGTCTCGACGTCCCCCGCCTGCGCGGCGTGGTGCAGGAGCCGCCCGCGGTCGGCGCCGCCGCGCGCCCGCAGCGCCGCGACGACCGCCGCGTTGAGCTGCCTCCGCCGCAGCGCGCTCAGCGACTGCTCGATCGCCCGCCGCGCGAGCTCGTGCCGGAACCCGAGGCCGTCCGGGCGCAGCTCGACGAGGCCCGCTTGCTCGGCCTCCTCGAGCGAGTCGAGCGCCCCCACGGCCTGCGCCAGGTCGGTCGGGATCGTCGAGGGCACGACCGAGATGCAGTCGAGCGCGGCGCGGCATTCCGGCGAGAGCAGCCGCACCCGCGCCAGCACCGCGTCCTTGACGGACACCGGCACCTCGTCCGCGGGCGCGGCCAGCGCCTCGGCGACGAAGAACGGGTTCCCGCGCGTCAGCGCGTGCACGGCGCCCGCGTCCCGCCCGGTCCCGTCCGCCAACGCGCCCACGGCCTCGCGCGAGAGCCGTTCGAGCTCGAGCCGGTGCACGGGGCTCCCCGCGAGCATCCCGTAGAGCCGGTGCAGCGGGTGATGCGGGTCGACGGCCTCGTCGCGCACGGTCAGGACGAGCAGCGCCGGCTTGGATTCCACCCGCCGCCCGACGTACCCGAGCACGTCCAAGGTCGCATCGTCGGCCCAGTGGGCGTCCTCGACGATCAGGACGGTCGGGGCGGAGGCCTCGAGCTCGTCCAGCAGCGCCGTGAAGACCGGCCCCTCCTCCTCCAGAGCGGCGGCGAGCGGCCCATCGGTCCCCGCCGCCGCGTCGTGCAGCGGACCGAGCGTGCGCGGGGTCACGAGGTCGTCGCACGCCGCCTGCAGCAGTCGCGCCCGCGCCTCCGCGCGGGTCGCGAACTCCCGGACCAGCGACGTCTTGCCGATGCCCGCCTCCCCCGACACGAGCGCGATCGAGCCGCGCCCCGTCTCGGCGTCGTCCAGCGCCGTCAGGAGCGCAGCGAGCGGTGCATCGCGCTCCAGCAGGCGGGTCGGCATGCGCTCATGGTGACGCTCATGTGGCGAGCGCACCATACGGGACGCCGAACCGTGCCACGCCGCGGCGCGCTACGGGTGCGGCTGTACCGGCAGGTTCGCGAAATCGCGGCGATCGGCCGCGCGGCGCTCGACCTCGGCGGCCCGCTCTCGACGTCCGCGCTCGTCCTGCGCCTTGGCGCACGCCTGCTCGTTGCTCTGAGCGATGCGGAGCTTTTCCGCCCGCCATGCCGCCTCGCCACGCAGCGGTGCCTCGTTGGGCTTGCTCTTCATAAGTGCCGCTCCTGACGCGGTGGCGAATGATCCGGAATGGACCCTGGACCACCCAGCCTACCGGCGAATGGGGAGGCCGACCGTTAAGCCGGCCTCCCCAGCCTCGGTTCAGGAGGTGCGCACGATGCGCTGCTCGATCGCCGGCGCCACCGGCGAGTGCGCCGTGACGTAGCCGATCGCGACGTCCAGCAGCAGGTCGCCCTTGAACTGGACGTCCGCGCCGCCGGTGAACGCGGTGTAGCCGTCGCCGCCGTTGAACATGAAGTCATTGGTGACGAAGCGGACGGTGTCGGTGGGTCCGACCACCGTCGAGCCCTTGAGGATCTGATCCACCACCGCGGTCGTGCCGTTGCAGTGGAACGTGAGCTTCAGGCCCGACACCTGCGGGAAGCGGCCCGTCGCGACCAGCGGGTTGCAGACCGGGCTGAACCCATTGGTCAGCGCGGTCACGAGCTGCGCGCCCGTGAGCGTCTCGACGACGGTCTGGTTGCCGAACGGGAGCACGGCGAACATCTCGCCGTACGTGATCTCGTTCACCGCCTCGTTCGCCGACGGCGGAGTGCCGCGGATGTCCTGCCGCAGGCCGCCGGAGTTGGTGATCGCCGCCTCGGCCTCCGGGTACTTGGCCCGCATCGCGTCAGCGACGAGGTTGCCCATGTTGGACTCCTTCAGGCGCGTCGGGTCGCGGAGCAGGTCGACGCTCTGCGTGCCGATCACGCGGTTGCGCAACGGCGCCGTGTCGACGTTGGCCTTGTCGACGATCGCCTGGACGTCAGGCCGCGAGGCCACGCCCTGGTTCTTGGCGATGCGGGTGGCCGCGCCGGCCCACGCCACGTCGCCGTTCTTGACCATGAGCTGGGCGACGGTGTAGCTGCCGCCCGCGTTGACGCCCTCGACCACGGGGATGCCGCCGATGACCGTGTTGGCCACACGGTGGGTGTGGCCGGCGATGACGAGGTCGACGCTGCTCCCCGCCAGGCCCTCGACGATGCCCTTGATGCGGCCGTCCCACGGCGAGCCGGGGGTGTTGCCGATCGGGTTGGAGCCGACCGACGCGCCCTCGTGGATGACCACGACCTGGACGTTGACGCCCTGGCGGCGCAGGTTGTTGGACTCGCGCTTGATGCGCTCGGCCTCGTCGAGGAAGAGCAGGCCCGCGGTGTTGCCCGCGGCGACGAGCTCCGGCGTCTCCTTGGTGGTGGCGCCGATCACGCCGACGCGGACGCCGTTGACCTTGAAGACGGTCGACGGCTTGATCCACGGCGGCGCCTCGTTGGTCTGCTCGTCGACGATGTTCGCGCTCAGGAACGGGAAGTTCGCCCGTGCCTCGTGCTTGAGGATGCGCGCGAGGCCGTAGTCGAACTCGTGGTTGCCGAAGCTCGTGGCATCGAGCCCCCACGCGTTCTCGACATCGATCGTCGGGATGTCCTCGAGCAGCGCCGAGATCGGCGGCGACGCGCCCACGTTGTCACCCGCCGCCAGCAGCAGCGACGGCTTCGGGAGCGCCGCGGCCTCCTCGTCGAACATGGTCGCGAGCTGACCCGCGCCGCCCACCGGGCGGGCGATGCCGTTGTCGTAGGTCGCCGTGGTCGCCTCGAGCTGACCATGGAAGTCGTTCAGCCCCACGATCGAGATCGGCGTGTAGCGATCCCCGTTCTCGAGGATGTCGCGACGCACGACGCCCTGCGCTTGCTGCGGCTCGGGGATCCCGAGCAGGAACGCGATCGTCGGCGCGAGATCGATCGTGCGGACGTCGTCGGCCTCGCCGCGCTCGATCGCCGGGCCGTCGGCGAGGAACGTGGCGCGCATGTTCGTGTTGGACTTGAGGTCCTGGACGTCCGGGACGTAGCCGTGCTGGCCGAAGAACGCCGAGCGGGCGATCAGCGTGCCGGGCGTCTCGGCGTCGAACTGGTACGGCGGGTAGCTGAAGGCCACGACGTCACCCGTACGGGTCGGGTGTGACATGTCGGCCGTCGAGTTCTTGCCGTTCGGGATGTAGCGCGCCTCGGCCTTGGTGTAGGCGCGGTCGATGACCTTCCAACCCTCGGGCTGGCCGTCGCCGGTCCAGTCGTTGGGGTCCTTGATGGCCAGGAACGCGGCCTTGATCTTGTCGACGGTCGCGGCTTCCTGGTTGGCCGGGATCTGCTTGATCGTGCTGCCGGCGGGCGGCGCCGGGTCGCGACCCGCGAGGTTGAGGTAGATCTGCACGGCGCCGCCGGCCCAGCAGGCCTTGGCGCTGGAGAGCGTCTCGGTCGCCGCGGGGCGGCAGTTGCCGGTCTGCGGCGTGCTCAGCAGGCCGAGGTCGACGAGCACCTTCGAGGCATCGATCGCCGCGAACTGCGGCGCGAAGCCGTGGTCGGACGAGACGAACGTGTTCAGGTCACGGTCGTTCATGTACTGCTGGGCGAGACGCATCGTCTCGTCGGAGCCCTCGTAGGCCTCCTTGATGTAGGCCTCACGCTGCTTGACGCGGCCGTCCGGCGTGCCGTTGACCTCGATGTCGTCGTAGGCCGGGTTCTTGGCGCCGTTGGGCAGCCGCTTGGTGACCAGGCCGAGGAACTGGTGCTGGACCTCGTCGGTGCCCGGGTAGCCGACCAGCGCGAGGTCCGGCTTGTACTTGGTCAGGACGTACTTGATCAGCGGCTGGTAGAGCTTCTCCCAGTACTGGCCCTGCTCGATGTACGTGTCCTCGGAGACGACGCCGGACTCGAGCACGGCGAAGTCACCCGCCTGCGATGACGGGAACTTGTCGGCGACGAAGTCCTCGAAGTTCGTGTAGCCCGCCTCGCCGGTCCAGTTCGGCCAGATCGCGATCGCGCGCGTGACGCTCGTGTGGAAGAGGCGCACGTGGCTGAGGTCCTGGTCGAGGCGCTCGACCTTGAGCAGGAACGCACCGGTCTTGCCGTCGAGGTCGGAGCCGACGATCTTGACCTTCACGTCCGCCCACTCGCCCTCTTTGAGGTCCGCGACCTTGTCGGCGGCGGCCTTCGTGCGGCTGAAGAAGACGCGGTCATAGCGCGTCTTGCGGTCGTTCTTGGAGTCGTAGATGTAGGCGTTGAGGCCGTACTTGTCGATGTTTGAGTCGATGACCCGCAGGTGCATCTCCTTGGCGGGCGAGTACGACGTCGGCGCGCCCGTCCAGCCGGTCGCGGCGACCGGGTCGGCGCGATCGAACTGCACGCCCAGCTGGGCGGCGAACGGCAGGTTGTCCGGCGGCTCGGTGTAGTTGGTCACCACGCCGCGGCCGGAGCGGAAGTTGCGGAAGTCGAGCGTCGGGCCGTTGATCGAGCCGCTGCGCCCGCCGGCCCACTCGATCTGGGCGACCCTCTTGCCGCCGCGCTCAGCCGCCTGGGCGAGCGTCTCGGCCTGCAGGATGCTCGGGTTCGAGAACGCCGCGGTCGAGCCGGTGAAGGCGGCGCCGTTGATGTGGAACGTGTTGTTCGTCGACCCGTGGACGCCCGGCCAGGCGCCCGTGGTCAGGCTGAACCAGCCCGCGCCGGTGTTCGGCGGCGCCTGCGTGAGCAGGCCGTTGTCGGACGCGTGCGCGCCCTTCTTGAGCATCTCGTTGAAGCCCGGCAGGTCCTTGCCGAAGTTCTCGATGGCGTCCTGGCGCATGCCATCGGAGGCGAAGAACAGGACCTTCCCGCTGTCGTCGCCGTGATCATGGCCGTGGCCCCAGTCGTGGTCGGAACCGCCACCGCCATTGGCTTCCGCCCCGACCAACGGGACGGCCAGCACCCCCGCTGCCACCACTGCGGCGAGCCCTCCAGCCAGCCGCGCACGTCTGCCACTCATTCTCCAACCCCCAATCCCCATACTTCCGGTCAGATTGGGTCACCCTACGCCTTCGACGACGCTGCGTGCGAAGTAACGTCAACGCTTCGTTACATCGACCTCGAACGTCATGCCCGCCGTCTTCAGGCGTTCGATCAGCGGGGCGCCCAGCGCGGTCGCCGGCGTGAGGATGCCGGTGTAGGGCGGGAGCTTCGGGCGCTCGAGCACGAGCGCGAGCGCGCTCTCGCCCATCATCACCGCGGTCGCCGCGTAGCCGGGGTCGCCCTTGGCCGCCACGGTCGCCTTGTGGTTGCCGCTGTGGATCTCCATGCGGAAGAAGCCGGACTTGCGCGACTCCTCGCTCGGACCCTCCCCCGGGTCGGGCAGGACCTTGTCGAGGAGCTTGCGGGTGGGCTTGAACGCGAGGCCGCCGGCGAGCGCGCCGAGGCCGGCGGTGAAGCCGAGCGCGGTGACCGGGTCCTTGTAGCGCTGGACCTCCCTGTAGGAGAAGCGCGAGCCGTAGTCGAGGATCGAGTGGCTGCGGCGGACGATCCGCGTGTTGTAGGTCGCCATCACGAACGGGCCGATCCAGCCGAGCTGCTTGTGGCGCGACACCTTCGTGACGTCCCGGGCGGGTGGGCCGTCGCCGCCGAGCAGGTAGGGGTCGAAGACGAGCTTGCGCTTGGAGTGGTCGGCCGTGATGTCGTCGATCTGGCCCTTCATCGACGCGAGCGTGCCGCCGCTCGGGCCGCCCTTCATCGCCGCCACCACGAGCGTCGTCGGACCGAGCTGCCCCGTCTCGCGGTGCAGCAGGAGGGTCCCGAGGTCGGACGGGATCGAGTCGAAGCCCGTGCTGTGCACGATCCGCACGTTGTTCGCCCGTGCTCGGTCATGGCGGGTGAGGCTGTCGTGGACGAACAGGATCTCGCCCGTGAGGTCCACGTAGTCCGTGCGGTTGGCGATGCACGCGTCGACGAGCTTCAGGCCGTCCTGCCGGTAGGGCCCGACCGTGGTCGCGACTACCTTCGCCTGTTTGCACATGGCGTCGAGCGAGGCGGGATCCCGGCTGTCGGCGACGATGAGCTCGAAGTCTTTTCCGAGCTCCTGCCTGACGCGTTCGAGCTTGTCGCGCGAGCGTCCGGCCAGCGCGATCTTGAGTTCCCGCGGCGCGTGACCCGCGAGGTAGCCGGCGACGAGACGCCCCACGAACCCCGTGGCCCCGAAGACCACGATGTCGTTCACGAGCCCGGCCCCCGGCCGCAGGATTCGGGCATCCCGGTTCTGCCGCGAGTCTTCACGAGCCCGGCCCCCGGATTCGGCCACCCTGGCCGCGGGTTTCGGGCATCCCGGTTCTGCCGCGGGTGTTCACGAGCCCGGCCCCCGGATTCGGCCACCCTGGCCGCGGGTTTCGGGCATCCCGGTTCTGCCGCGAGTGTTCACAGGTGGGACGCTAGCGTCTCGGCGGGCATGACCACGCTGGTCTTCGATCCGTCGGCCCGAACGCTGGAAGGCGGGCGCGTGTTGATCGGCGGCCGCCCGACCCGCCTGCTGCGGTTGACCGCGGCGGGCGCGGAGCTGGTCGCCGGGTGGCGAGCGGGCGCGCCGGTGGGCACGAGCGCCGGCGCCCGCGCCCTCGCGGAGCGCCTTGTCTCGGCCGAGCTCGCCCACCCCCGCTTTGCCGCCGGCGACGTCTCCCCGCGCGACGTCGCGATCGTGATCCCGGTCCGCGACCGCCCGGACGAGCTGGCCGCGTGCCTGGAGCGAGTCGGCCCCTGCCGCGAGATCGTGATCGTCGACGACGCCTCGCGGGCGCCGATCGCCACCCCCGCCCGCGCGGCCTCTCCGGCGCCCGCCCCACCCCGCGCGGCCTCGCCGGCGCCCGCCCCACTCCGCGCGGCCCCGCCGGCACCCGCCCCACCCCGCGCGGCCCCGCCGGCGCCCGCCCCGCCCCGCGCGGCCTCGCCGGCGCCCGCCCCACCCCGCGCCGCCCCGCCGGCACCCGCCCCACTCCGCGCGGCCCCGCCGGCACCCGCTCCGGCGCCGCCCACCCCGCCCCGCGCGGCCTCCGTGCGCGTCATCCGCCGCGATGTCAGCGGCGGGCCGGCGGCGGCCCGCAACGACGGCGTCGCGGCAACGGACGCGCCGTTCGTCGCGTTCCTGGACTCGGACACGCTCCCCACGGCGGGATGGCTCGAGCCGCTGCTCGCGCACTTCGCCGACCCGCGGGTGGGCGCGGTCGCGCCGCGCGTGCGCGTTCCGGCAGGCCGGTCGGCGCTCGCGCGCTACGAGGCCGTCCGCTCGCCGCTCGACCTCGGCCCCGACCCGGGGATCGTCGGCCCGGGCCGCCGCGTCGGCTACGTGCCCGCCGCCGCGCTCGTCGTCCGCCGCGACGCCCTCGCCGGCGCCGCCCCCGCGGCCCCGACCTCGCCGCGCGCCGGCTCGCCGCCCGCGCCCTCGCCGCCCGCCGCCGTCACCTCGTCGCCCGCCGCCGTCACCTCGTCGCCCGCCGCCGTCACCTCGTCGCCCGCCGCCGCGCCCTCGTCGCCCGCCGCCGCGGCCTTGGCGGCCCCCTTCGACCCCTCGTTGCGGTTCGGGGAGGACGTCGACCTCGTGTGGCGCCTTGCCGCGGCCGGGTGGACCGTCCGGTACGAGCCCGCGAGCGTCGTCGAGCACCCCCACCGGGCGACGCTCCGCGCTTGGCTGCGCCAGCGCGCGGCGTACGGCTCGTCGGCCGGGCCGCTCGCACGGCGGCATCCCGGGAAGATGCGGCACGTCGTCGTCGGACGCGACGCGCTGCTCCCGTGGGCGCTCGCCCTCGCCGGCCGCCCGCGCCTCGCGCTTCTCGCCGCGCTACCGCACGACGTGTTGCGCCGCTCGTCGCCGGCCGCGCTCGCCCTCGAGGCGCGGGCGCGGACGGCGCGGCAGATCGCCGACGCCGCCTGGCGCGCACACGCGCCCGCACTGGCCACGACCGGACGCGGGCGGCGGTTCCTCGCCGGAGCGCTGCTCGCCGGTTCCGCCACCGATTACGCGACACGGCGTCCCGCGCTGGACCCCGCGCGCTTCACCGCGCTGCGTGTCGCAGACGACCTCGCCTACACCGCGGGCGTCTGGGCGGGATGCCTGCGCGCTCGCACGCTCGCGCCGCTCATCCCAGAAGTGCGGCGTCGAGGAACGCGGTGACGCGGCGCTCGTACTCGTCCGCGACCTCGCGGATCGCGGCCGTGTGGCCGACCTTCGGCAGATACCAGACGTCGACGGGAGCGTCGCCCGCCGCGCGGTCATAGACGCGGCCCGCGTCCCGTTCCTGCGGGCCGGCGGCGACGAGCAGCGTCGGCGCGGTGATGTGCGGCACCACGTCCTCCAGGGTCGGGCCGGGCCTCGTACCCGACGTCAGGCGCACCGCCGCGAACTCGGCCGCGAAGAACGGCGTGATCGCGTCGACGCCGTAGACGCGGCGCACGTCCGCGAAGGAGGACGCGACGGTGCCGTCGGCCACGACGGCGCGCAGGCCGCCGCTCGTCCCCGCGACCTGGACGAGCACGTCCGCGCCGGTCGAGAGGCCGAGCCCGCCCACCCGGGACATGTCGACGCCGGGCTGCCGCCGCAGGAACGCGAGCGCGCCCTCCACGTCGCGCGACCAGCCCCAGCCCCACGCGTTCTGCCGGCCCTCGCTGCGGCCGCGACCGCGCGCGTCCCACAGGAGCACGCCGTAGCCGTGGCGGGCGAGCATCGAGGCGTGCGCGACCGACCCGCGCCGGTCGGACCCGCCGCCGTGCGCCACCAGCACCGTCGCGCCGTTGCGCGACGGCCTGTACCACCCGGAGATCCGCACGCCGTCGGCCGCCCGGAACGAGACGTCGCGATACGCGGCGCTGGGCGGCGAGCCGACATCCGAGCGCCACTTCTGCGTCTCGGTGATCCCGATGCTCAGGGGCAGCACGACGTAGAAGAGCCCGAGCAGGAGCGCCGGCACGGCCACGGCCCGGCTGCGCCACGACCCGCTCCCGCGCGCGTGCCAGGGGATCCATGCCGCCAGCCCGAGGAGGGACAGACCGACCAGCGCGGTCGGGACGCCGAGGACGACTCCGCCGTACGCCGTGTGCAGCACGCCGTAGACGGTCAACGCTATCGCGGCGAGCAGCGCGAGCCCGGCGCGCACCCCAGGGCGCAAGAGTTTCACCACGGTCGTCGTCATGCAGATACGGTCTCGTCAGCTCCGCCGCGCGTCGATGCGGCCTGCCCGCCTCAGACCGGTCGCATTCGCGAAGTACCCTAAACTCGACCGTGTATAGAGGTTGGGTCCCGCCGCCTCGCCCCCGCCCTAGAGGAGACCGCCACACATGGCACTGTCAATTGGCTCCGTTGCTCCCGATTTCGAAGCCGATACCACGGAAGGCCGCATCTCCTTCCACGACTGGATCGGCGACTCGTGGACCGTGCTGTTCTCACACCCGCGTGACTTCACCCCGATCTGCACGACCGAGCTCGGCTACCTGGCCAAGATCAAGCCGGAGTTCGACGCCCGCGGCGTGAAGATCATCGGCCTGTCGGTCGATCCGGTGTCCAACCACGAGAAGTGGTCGGACGACATCGAGGAGACGCAGGGCTTCCGCCCCAACTACCCGATGATCGGCGATCACGACTTCAACGTGTCCAAGCTCTACGGGATGCTGCCCGCCGACGTCGAGGGTGACCCGACGGCCCGCACGCCCGCGAACAACGCCACCGTCCGCAACGTGTTCGTGATCGGCCCGGACAAGACGGTCAAGCTGATCCTCGTCTACCCGATGACGACCGGCCGCAACTTCGACGAGATCCTGCGCGTCGTGGACAGCCTGCAGCTGACCGCCAAGCACAAGGTCGCCACGCCGGCCCAGTGGCAGCAGGGCGATGACGTCGTCATCGCCGGCTCGGTCTCCAACGACGAGGCCAAGGAGACGTACCCGGACGGGTGGAAGGAGCCGCGCCCGTACATCCGGATCGTCCCGCAGCCGCAGGGCTAGCTTGTAAACGCGCCCCTCAGTAGGGTCGGGCCATGGAGCCCGACCCGCTGCGGGAGCTGGAGAGGCAGGTCGAACGAGGGCATGTGTTCAATCACGCCCTGCTGGCCGAGCACGCCAACCGTGCCGGCGAGAACGAGGCGATCATCCGCGGCCTCGTCGAGCTGTTGATCGAACGTGGGGTCGTCGAGCCGTCCGAGCTCGTCGCCGCGGTCAACGCGGTCCGTCCGGAGACAAAGACCGACGTCGACGTCGCGATCCGCGTCGACGACGCCGACGACCCGACCGACGGCCCGCCGGTGGACTGCTCCGCGCGGCTGCACATCTGCAAGGCGGTCTGCTGCCGGCTGCGCTTCCCGCTGAGCATCGACGAGGTCGAGTCCGGCGGGCCGATCAAGTGGGACCTCGGGCGCCCGTACTTCAACCGGCACGGCCCGGACGGCTACTGCCACCAGTCCGAGCCCGAGACCCACGCCTGCCTGATCTACGAGGACCGCCCGCCGCCGTGTCACCAGTACAGCTGCGTGGGCGACGACCGCATCTGGAAGGACTTCGACGCGATGGAGCTCAATCAGGACTTCATCGACGAGCGCCTCGGCACCGGGCCGGGGCCGATCGACCTCTTCATGACCGCGGTGGAAGCGGACAGTCGACCGGCAGCTTGAGCGTCCGCGCGGCGGTCTTGACCGTCGCGCGGGTGTAGATGAAGCCGTCGACCTCAGAGCATTCATCCGGGCGCGACAGCGTCACCCGGACGGGACGACCGTTCAACCGCCCATGCCCGACCGGCTTCGCACCGTTCCACCCGCTCCAGGTCAACGAGCCCAGGCGCAGCCGCGGCCCGTCGCAGCGCAGGGTGAGCCCCGCCGGCGCCGTCGCGCCCCGCTTGCACGCCACCACGGCGAGGATCCGCCGCTGCGTCGGCAGCGACACCGTCACCGTGCGGAGGCACGGCCCGGGCTCGGTCCATGACGCGGTGACCGTGAACGGCGAGCGGGCGAGCGAGAGGCTGAACGGTTGCGTCACCCCGCGCGCGTACTCGAAGTGCGCGTTCCAGCCCCGCCCGTTCGCGTCCTTGATGCCGATGTCCGAACCGGCCGAGTCGACCACCGGCCCATCGCCCGACAGCGTGGCCGCGTACGCCTTGCCGGTGATCGCGACGGCTGGAAGCCCGGTCAGCGACAGCGAGGCGGGCGAATCGGCCGCGCACGCGGGGGGCGCCATGAAGGCTGCGGCGGCGAGCAGCGCGAGCATCTCCTTGCAACGGTACCGGCAGGGGTGATCCGGTTCACCCCTCTAGGCGATAGGAGATGTATCTGGCGCAGGCCAATATGCCTCTTACAGACACACAAGGCCCCCGGGCAGTCCCTTCCTCTCCTCCCCGACACTCGCCGGCCTCGATTCTCCCCGGCCGTCGCGCCTGACCAGCGCGGCGGCCGTTCCTCTTTAAGGGGTGATCTGTTTCACCCCCGAGAGCGATAGGTACTTGCGCGCGCACGCGGAAAGCTGCCGCCGTGGAGGTTGACCACCTCTCCGCAACCCCGGACCACGCGTTCTTCCCCCACACCGAACCCGTGGACCGAACCCGGTGCCGGGTCGCCGCGCCTGACCAGCGCGGCGACCCACCCACCTGAGGCCCGGCGAAGCATTCCGGTGCGCCCGCGGCGGCACATCCGCAGCGTCTCGCACCACCCCCGCTGCTCACGGCCCAGAGGGCCGCATCGCGAGCGCGGCCGGTCCGAGCCACTGGCGGCTGCACCAACGCGGTCGGACCGACCATGCTTCGCCGAACCTAGGCGACCAACGTCCGGAGTTGCCGGACGGCCAGCGTGAGCCCCGCGAGGTCCGGCTCGCCCTCGCGCGACAACGACCGCAGGAACGCCTCGAGGCGCCGACGGGCGTCGCCGCGATCGGCCAGGTAGGCCTGCACGCGCTCGGACGCCGAACCCGGCTGGGTCTCGGCGAGCACGCCGCCCGCGAGCTCGCGGCGCACCTGGGCGGCGTCCTCGCGCACGGCCTGCAGCGCCCACCGCTGCATCCTCGACGTCGCCGGGACTCGCTCGAGCTCGGTCTCCATCCAGTCGAGGCGCAGCTCGGCACCGACTTCGAAGAAGACCTCGGCGACCTCCTCGATCGCGCAGCCGGTCGAGCCCGCGACCCAGACCATGTCCGGCGCGTAGCGCTGCTCGGGCCGCACCGCGTGGGCCCGCGCCAGCGGCTCGGGGACGCCCAGGCCGATCATCCGCTCGGCGGTCTGCTCGCGCCGGCGCCGCCGCTCGTCGGAGCCGAGCTCGCCCAGCACGGCGGCCAGCCGCTCGAAGCCGTCGCGGCCGGCGACGATCGTCTCCTCGATGTCACCCTCCGGCTCCCAGGCGAGGTACCAGCGGGTGACCTCTTCGACGAGCCGGTCGACCCCGCCCATCAGCTCGAGCTGCGGTGCCTTGTCGACCCCTTCGAGCCGCTCGACGACCTCCCAGCGCGCGTCGGCGCCGGTCACCGCCCGGGCGATCCGGAAGGCGCGCACGACGTCCGCCGCCTCGGCGCCGCGTTCGGCCAGCAGCTGCGACACGAACGTCGGCCCGAGCGCGTTGACGACCTGGTTGGAGTTGACCATGCAGATCAGCTGGCGCTTGAGCGGGTGGTCGGCGAGCAGGTGCCCGAAGCGGGTGACGACCGCGGCCGGGAAGTACTCGCGCAGGTCGCGCTCCAGCCACGGCTCCTCGACGAAGCGCGACTGCTCGAGCGCCCGCGCCAGCAGCCGCTTCGAGTAGGCGACGAGGATCGCCAGCTCGGGCCGCTCCATCCCGCGCCCTGACCGCCGCCGCTCGCCGATCTCCTCGCCCGTGGGCAGGTCCTCGCTCGCCCGGTCGAAGATCCGGGACTCCTCGAGCAGCGTCATCAGATCCTCGTAGGCGTACAGCCGCGAGGCCGAGCGATCGACCTCCTGGGCGATGATCTGCGCCTGCAGGAAGCTGTCGTACAACACGTGCCGCGTGACGTCCTCGGTGACGTCGAAGAGCAGCTCGTCGCGTTCGGCCCGGGTCAACTCGCCCCGCCGCTCCGCCAAGCCGAGCAGGATCTTCAGGTTGACCTCGTGGTCGGAGCAGTCCACGCCCGCCGAGTTGTCGATGAAGTCGGCGTTGATGCGCCCGCCGCCGGCGGCGTACTCGACCCGCGCGCGGCGGGTGAAGCCGAGATTGCCGCCCTCGCCCACGACCTTCGCCCGCAGCTCGTTCGCGTTGACGCGGATCGCGTCCGACGATCGGTCCGCGGCGTCGGCGTCGCTCTCCACCGAAGCCTTCACGACGGTGCCGATGCCACCGTTCCAGAACAGGTCGACCGGCGCCCGCAGCACCGCGCGGATCAGGTCGTTGGGCGCCAGCGAGGACGCGTCGATGCCCAGCGCCTCACGCGCCTGCGGCGAGAGCGGGATCGACTTCGCGCTGCGCGGGAACACGCCGCCGCCTTCGGAGATCAGCTCGCGCGAGTAGTCGTCCCAGGAGGAGCGCGGCGTCTCGAAGAGCCGCGTGCGCTCGGCGAAGCCGGTCGCCGCGTCCGGCACCGGGTCGATGAAGATGTGGCGGTGGTCGTAGGCGGCCACGAGCCGGATGTGCTCGCTCAACAACATGCCGTTGCCGAACACGTCGCCGCTCATGTCGCCGATGCCGACGACGGTGAACTCATCCGCCTGCGTGTCGACGCCGAGCTCCTTGAAATGCCGCTTCACCGACTCCCACGCGCCCTTCGCGGTGATGCCGAGCGCCTTGTGGTCATAGCCCGCCGAGCCGCCGGACGCGAACGCGTCGTCGAGCCAGAACCCGTACTCCTGCGAGACGCGGTTGGCGGTATCGCTGAACGTCGCCGTGCCCTTGTCGGCGGCGACGACGAGGTAGGTGTCGTCCCCGTCGCGCACGCGCACCCGCTCCGGATGGACGACCTCGCCGTCGACGAGGTTGTCGGTGACGCTCAGAAGTGACCGGATGAAGGTGACATAGTGGTCCTCGACCGCCCCGTCGCCCTTGATATAGAACCCGCCCTTCGCCCCCGCGGGCACGATCACGGCGTTCTTGGTCAGCTGCGCGCGCATGAGGCCGTAGACCTCGGTGCGGTAGTCCTGCCGATCCGACCACCGCAGACCGCCGCGGGCGATCGCGCCGCCGCGCAGGTGGATGCCCTCGACCGCGGGCGAGTAGACGTAGATCTCGAACGCCGGCGCCGGTTGTGGCATCGCCGGCACGTCCTTGGAGCGCAGCTTGAACGCCAGCGCGGCCCGGTCGGGGTTGTACGCGTTGGTGCGCAGCGTCGCCTCGATCACCGTCAGCTGGTTGCGCAGGATCCGGTCGTGGTCGAGCGAGGCCACGTCCTCCAGATCGGCGAGGATCTCGTCGCGCAGCGCGGTCTCGGCCGCCTCGTCGGTCTCGATGTCCGGGTCGAAGCGCAACTCGAAGAACCTCACGAGCTTGGCGGTGACCTTGGAGTTCGCGACCAGCACGTCGTTCTGGTAGCTCTCGGTGAACCGCGAGCCGACCCGCGCGCGGTACTTGCGGTAGGCGCGCAGGATCGCGACCTGGCGACGGTCCAGGCCCGCCGTGATCACGAGCCGGTTGAGGTTGTCGGTCTCGGCGTCGCCGCGATGCACGGCGGCGAGCAGCTCCGCCACGCGCGAGCCGAGCGCGTCGATGTCCAGCGGCCCGCCGTCCGGCCCCAGCACGCGGAACTCCTGCACCCACGTCTCGGCGTCGCCGATCAACCGCGTCGAGATCTCCTCGATGACCCGCAGCCCGAGGTCCTCGAGCATCGGCAGCGCGTCGCCGAGCTCGACCTTCGGCCCGCGCACGTAGAGCGCGACGCGGGTGTGCTCCTTGAGCGGCTGCAGCGAGACGAGGAACGGCCCGTCCTCGGCGAGCTGCTCGAGCAGCGCGATGTCCAGCGCCGCCGTCTGCGGCGCCGTGTAGCCCTTGTAGTGCTCGGGCAGCACCCCCGCCCAGATCGAGTGCAGCAGCCGCGCGTGCGGGCCGCCGAAGCGCTCGACCATCGTGTCGCGCAGCGCGTCGTCCCACGTGCGGGCGAGCTGGACGACCTCGCGCTCGAGCTCGGCGTTCTCGATCTCCGGCAGCCCGGCGGGCGCGTGGACGAGGAAGTGCACGCGCACGCGCGTCCCCTCGCCCAGCACGTGCTGGGCCTCGACGTCGTCGGCGTGGAAGCGGCGCATGAACAGCTTGCGCACGCGGTCGATCAGCGCGGTCCGGTAGCGGTCGCGCGGGAGCGAGATGATGAACGAGGCGCTGCGGCGGTCCTGGGCCGGGCGGCCGAGCAGCCGTACTCGGTCCGTGCCTTCCAGTCGCAGCAGCGCGACGACGGCGCGGCGGAGGTCGTCGACCGGTGCGGCGAACAGCTCGTCCTTCGGGAACGTGTCGAACAGCGCGACCGCACCCTTGTAGTCGTGCGAGCCCTCGATCAGGTCCTCGGCCTCGAGCACGCGACGCAGCTTGCGATGGAGCACAGGCGTCTCGGACGCCGGCTCGGTGTAGGCCTTGGAGGTGAACAGGCCGAGCAGGCGCGCCTCGCCCGCGATCTCACCGTCGGGCGTGACACGGCGCACGCCGACGTAGTCCATCCGCTCGTGGCGGTGGACCGGGGAGCGCGCGTTGGCCTTGTCGACGATCAGCAGGTCGCCGGTGGTGGCGAGCATCCGCTGGCGCTCGCTGAGTTTCGACAGCGGGACCGGCTGCGCGTACGCCGAGCGCTCCTCGTCCGCCAGGATGCCGAGGCCGGAGCCGGGGATGCAGCGGTAGGCGTCGTCGCGGATCTCGTACTCGCGCGCGCCGAGCAGGACGAAGTTCCCGCGCAGCAGCCAGGCGAGGAAGTCGACCGCCTCGCGCACCTCGTCGCTGTCGTAGCGCGTGCTCGCCTTGCGGGCGAGGCCGATCATCGACTCCACCCGCTGCGTCATCGCGCCGAAGTCGGTGACCGTGGCGCGGACGGCGAGCAGCACCGCCTTGATGTCGTTCTCGACCTCCTGCAGCTCACGGTCGGTGAGCTTGCGGGCGAGGTCGAAGTGCATGACCGACTCGCGATGGATCGCGTTGCGGGCGTGCGAGACGCTCGCGATGTGCCCGTCCTCGCGCGTGATGCCGATGATCGGGTGCACGAGCCGCGCGACGTGCTCGCCGCGGCGCTCGAGCGCCGCGGACACGCTGTCCACGAGGAACGGCCAGTCGTCGGTGTTGGTCTCGACGACCGAGCCCAGGGGCTCATAGCCCTCGTCGCCGAGGGTCGGATTGAAGGCGCGCACGCCGATCGGCGCGCGGCCACGCTCGTTCGCGAAGCCATACGCCCCGAGCACCTCTGCGGCGAGGTGCTCGGGCGAGATGCCGTCGGTGGACAACCGGCGGACGTATGCGGCCGCGAACGCGCGTGCGGTGTCACCCCCGTGGTCACCCACGAGGGTCAGCAGGCGGTCCCGGTACTCGGTTGAGCCTGCCTCGGTCTCCTCCGCGAGGCTCACTCGAGTGAACTTAGCTCAGGCGGGTCTTCAGCGCTTCGAACTGCTGACGGATAGGCGTGGGCAGGGCGGCGCCGAAGCCGTCGAGATGGGCCGCGGTCTGCTCGAGCTCCGCGCGCGCCTCGTCGAGGTCGACGCTCAGCGCCTCGGCCACGCGGGCGTGGTCGAGCCCGTTGAGCTCGAGGTGCTCCGGGCTCGGCACGAAGCCGATCGGCGTCTCGTTCGCCTGCGCCTCGCCGTCGCAGCGGCGGAACACCCACGCGAGCACGCGCGAGTTCTCGCCGAAGCCCGGCCACAGGAACTTGCCGTCGGCGTCCTTGCGGAACCAGTTGACGTGGAAGATCCGCGGCAGCTGGACGTCGTCGCGCTCGTTGAGCTTGAGCCAGTGCGCGAAGTAGTCGGCCATGTTGTAGCCGCAGAACGGGAGCATCGCCATCGGGTCGAAGCGCAGCTCGCCGACGGTGCCGGCGGCGGCCGCGGTCTTCTCGGAGCTCATCGTCGCGCCGAGGAAGACGCCGTGCTCCCAGTCGAAGGCCTCGCGGACCAAGGGGGCGCCGCTCGAACGGCGGCCGCCGAAGAGGAAGGCGTCGATCGGCACGCCCTTCGGGTCCTCCCACTCGTCGGCGATCGACGGGCACTGGGCCGCCGGCGTCGTGAAGCGGGCGTTGGGGTGGGCGGCGGGCGTCCCGGTCTCGGGCGTCCAGTCGTTGCCCTTCCAGTCGATCAGGTGGTCCGGGGTCTCGCCGGACATGCCCTCCCACCAGATGTCGCCGTCGTCGGTCTTGGCGCAGTTGGTGAAGATCGTGTTGCGCTCGATCGTGTCCATCGCGTTCGGGTTCGTCTTGCGCGCCGTGTTGGGCGCGACACCGAAGAACCCGTACTCGGGATTGACGGCGTAGAGCTTGCCGTCGGAGCCGAACTTCATCCACGCGATGTCATCGCCGACGGTCTCGACCTCCCAGTCCTCGATCGTCGGGACGAGCATCGCGAGGTTGGTCTTGCCGCAGGCGCTCGGGAAGGCGCCGCCGATGTACTTGACCTTGCCCTCGGGGGAGGTGAGCTTGAGGATCAGCATGTGCTCGGCCAGCCAGCCCTCGTCGCGGGCCATGACCGACGCGATCCGCAGGGCGAAGCACTTCTTGCCCAGGAGCGCGTTGCCGCCGTAGCCGGAGCCGTAGGACCAGATCTCGCGCGTCTCGGGGAAGTGGACGATGTACTTCTCCTCGTTGCACGGCCAAGCCGCCGACTTCTCGCCCTTCTTGAGGGGGGCGCCGACCGTGTGCAGGCAGGGAACGAAGGTGCCGTCCTCGCCGAGCACGTCGAGGGCGCGCTTGCCCATGCGGGTCATGATCCGCATCGAGACCGCCACATAGGCGCTGTCCGTGAGCTGGATGCCGATCTCGGCGATCGGCGAGCCGAGCGGGCCCATGGAGAACGGGACGACGTACATCGTCCTGCCGCGCATCGCGCCGTTGAACTTGTGCTTGAGGACGACCCGCATGTCGGCCGGGTCATGCCAGTTGTTGTTCGGACCGGCGTCCTCGGGCTCCGTGCTGCAGATGAAGGTCCGGTCCTCGACACGAGCGACGTCGCCCGGGTCGGAGCGGGCCAGATAGGAGTTCGGGCGCTTGGCCTCGGAGAGCTTCTCGAAGGTGCCGGCGTCGACGAGCTCCTGGCACAGCGCGTCGTACTCCTCCGCGGAGCCGTCGCACCAGTGGATCGCTGACGCCTGCGTCAACTCGGCCACCTCCTCCACCCAGGCGAGGAGCTTCTTGTTCTTGGTGGGGACGGTGGTCTCGATGGTCACTTGGGCGTTCGACCTCTCTTGGACATTCGCGGGGTTTGGCAGGGCACTACAAACCTTGTGGGAAACGAACGACCGATCCGCCGCGATTGAACGTCAACGCGCCAGATCGATCACTCCGCCGAGCTCAAGCTTACGCGAGGCTTCCCCGGAACACCACCAGACGAACGTCTGGTGCGCTCTGGGGGGTTTTGCCAGCCCCGTTCAAACTTCTCGCTTGGGGACGAGCACAAGGCGCTTGAACTCAGCCACAAGGGTTCCCTCCTGGTTCAGAACCCGGGTGTGGACGAGCACGGTGCCGCGGTCGGGCTTGCTCCTGGACTCCTTCTTTTCCAGCACTTCTGTCTCCGCAAACAACGTGTCGCCGTGGAAGACGGGATTCGGATGGCTGAGCTCCTGGGTGGCGAGGTTGGCGATCGCCTTGCCGCTGATGTCGGACACGGACATCCCCAGCGCGAGGCTGTACACGTAGGGCCCGACGACGACGTTCTTGCCCTGCTGGGAGGCCGCCGCGTACACGTCGTTGATGTGCAGCGGGTGGTGGTTCATCGTCAACAGGCAGAACAGGTGATCGTCCGCCTCGGTGACCGTCTTGGCCGGCCAGTGCTTGTAGATCGCGCCGACCTCGAACTCCTCGAAGTAGCGCCCGTAGGGGTGCGCGCCGGACGCCTCGCGGGTGGCGCCATCGGTGTCAACAGGGGTCATAGAGCGCCATGATGCCCGGGATGCGCAACCCTCGCTCGCACTTCGCGCCGCTCGCGATCGGCGCTCCTGAACCCCTCCGCGAGATCCCTGTCGGGCCGATGCGGATGATCCATTTCTTCGACCCGTCGAACGAGAAGATGCTCGGCCGGCTGCCGGATATGGTCGCCTCGGCGGACATCCTGCTGGGCAATCTCGAGGACGCGATTCCCGCCGATCGCAAGGAGGCCGCGCGGGCGGGCCTGGTTCGCGCCGGGCGTGAGATCGATCTCGGTTCAACACCGCTCTGGACGCGGGTGAACGCGCTCGAATCGCCGTGGGTGCTCGACGACCTGGTGACATTGGTCACAGAGATCGGCTCGCGCCTGGACGTGGTGATGGTTCCGAAGGTCGAAGGTCCCTGGGACATCCACTACGTGGATCGGCTGCTCGCGCAATTGGAAGCACGCGCGGGGCTGGAACGTCCGATCCTCGTCCATGCGATCCTCGAGACCGCGCAGGGCGTGGCCAACGTCGAGGAGATCGCGGTGGCGTCGCCGCGCATGCAGGGGATGTCTTTGGGGCCGGCGGATCTGGCCGCCTCGCGGCGGATGAAGACCACGCGGGTGGGCGGCGGGCATCCGGGTTACCGGGTCCTCGCGGACCCCGGCGAGTCGCGGGCCTCCTACCAGCAGGATCTCTGGCACTACACGATCGGCCGCATGGTCGACGCCTGCGCCGCCGCCGGGATCTTCCCGTTCTACGGGCCGTTCGGCGACATTCGCGACCTCGACGGCTGCGAGGCCCAGTTCCGCGGGGCGTACCTGATGGGGTGCGTCGGCGCCTGGTCGCTGCACCCGAACCAGATCACCATCGCCAAGAAGGTCTTCTCCCCCGAGCCGTCCGAGGTCGCCTTCGCGCGGCGGGTGCTGGAGGCGATCCCCGACGGCGCGGGCGTGCACATGCTCGACGGCAAGATGCAGGACGACGCCACCTGGAAGCAGTCGAAGGTCATGGTCGACCTCGCCGAACTGCTCGCCGCCAAGGACCCGGAATTGGCAGAGGCGTATGGATTTGGTGGCAGTTAAGTCACAAACGCGTCTTGTTCCATAACGCGGTGGGTCCCAGCCTTAGGACGTGCGTTACGAAACCGTCCTCACAGGCAAGTTTCGTAACGGACGTCCGTCGCTCGCGGACGTCGCGGCGCGGCAATACGGCCTCGTCACGGCCGCGCAGCTGCGTGCGTTCGGCCTGACGGACAGCGCGATCAGCAAACGCGTGCGGCGTGGCGAGCTCCACCGCGTCGGCCCGCGCGTCTATGCCGTGGGGCACGACGCGCTTGCGCGCGAGGCGCGTTGGCTCGCGGCCGTGCTGGGCGGCGGGGAGGGCGCGGCGCTCGCGCGGTTCGCCGCAGCGAAGCACTCTGACGTGAGCCGGTTCGCGGTGCCGGTGATCGACGTGGTCGTCCCGCGCCAGCGCCGCGACCGACCCGGGGTCCGGTTCCATCGCGCGGCGGTGATCGATCGCACCACCCATCGCGGCATTCCCGTGACGACGATGCACCGCACGGTCGTCGACCTGGCGGACGTGCTCACGCCGCATCAGCTCGCGAACGTGATGCACGAGGCCGCGTTTCGCGGGCGGCTCGTCCCGGCGGCGATCCGGGACGCGATGGCGCGGGTGTGGGGGCGGCCGCGGCTGTGGGTCGTCGAGCGCGCCCTGGAACTGCATGCGGGCGGGAGCGCGGGGACGCGCAGCGCGGCGGAGGACGCGTTCCTCGCGCTCGTGCACGAGTTGCCGGAGCCGCTCGTGAACGTGAGCTTCGAGGGGTTCGAGCGGGACTTCCGCTGGCCCGGCGTCGTGGTGGAGATCGACGGG
Source organism: Solirubrobacter soli DSM 22325 (assembly GCF_000423665.1). Taxonomy (GTDB): domain Bacteria; phylum Actinomycetota; class Thermoleophilia; order Solirubrobacterales; family Solirubrobacteraceae; genus Solirubrobacter; species Solirubrobacter soli. Next base: position 68,050 of record NZ_AUIK01000026.1, read on the forward strand.
CCCGCGCACGGCCGCCCCCACACCCGCCTCGACGACGCCGGGCGCGACCGGACGCTGCGCGATGCGGGCTATGAGGTGCTGCGCTTTCCCGCCGACGCCGTATACGAGCGGCCGCGCGAGGTGCTGTCAGCGGTAGCCGGTGTCGTCGGCCGGGAGACCGGCCTCCTGCACCTCGGTCAGGTAGCGCCAGCAGTCCGGGCGGGTGCCGTCGAGGTCGGTGAAGCCGTAGACCTGGGCGAGTTGGCCGCTCGACAACGACTGGCCGGTCCAGCGGTGGACGTCCGGGTCGGTGGCGAGCGCGGCGACGGCGCGGCCGACGAAGCGCGGGGATTCGCTGATGCAGAAGTGCGGGACGGGTGAGTCGCGCCACGTGGCCTCGGTGACGCCGTGATGCTCGAGCATCGTCTCGCTGCGCAGCCATCCCGGCGTGAGGGCGACCGCGGTGCGGTCCTCGCCGAGCTCCTGCGCGAGCGCCCATGCCATGCGCGTGACCGCGTTCTTGGCCAGGTCGTAGAAGAGGTTCACGCGATAGCGGGTGGCGTTGTAGGCGGCGGTGCCGTCGGTCATCTCGACCACGAGGCCGCCGGGGCGGAGCTTCGGGAGCGCGTGGTGGCTCGTGATCAGGTGGGTGTCGAGCGCGAGGCGCAGCAGGCGCAGGCCGTTGTCGAGGTCGTGCTCCCACACGGGCGTGTCGAACTCGAAGAGGTGTTCGGCGCCCCAGATGTCGTTCACCAGGACGTCGAGGGCGTCGATGCGGTCGAGCAGCGCGGCGACCTGCGCGGGGTCGAGGTGATCGGTCGGCACGGCGATGCCGACGCCCCCGGCCTCGGTGACCAGCTCGGCGGTCTCGTCGATCGTTTCGGGCCGGTCGATCTCCGAGCGTCGCTCGCGGGTGCTCCGGCCGGTGCAGTACACGGTGAACCCGGCCTCGCCGAGCGCGACCGCGATCCCGCGCCCGGCCCCGCGGGTGGCACCGGTGACAAGAGCGATCATGTCGACATCCTCCCGATGGTGGCGGCGGCCGCGAGCACGAGCGCCCCGCCGCCGAGTTGGAGCTGCGTCAGCGTCTCGGAGAACACGAGGAACGCCAGCAGGACGGTCACGAGCGGCTCGACCGTCGCGAGGATCGACGCGGTCGTCGGTCCCACGCGCGCGAGGCCCGCGAAGAACAGCCCGATCGCCCCGACGGTGGAGATCGCCGCCAGCGCCGCGAGCCACCCCCACCCGGCGGCGGTCAGTTCGCCGGGACGCAGATCGCCGAGCACGAGCGACCCGGCGGTCAGCGCGATCGCCGCGCCCGTGCAGACCAGCGCGGCGAGCACGTGCGGGCGCACCCGCCGCGCGATCCCCTCGCTGACGAGGATGTACGCGCTGTAGGTGACCGCTGCGACCATGCCGAGTGCCGCGCCGAGCGGGTCGAGCGCGCCCGCCCCACCGGCGACCAGGAGCGCGAGCCCGCCGAGCGCGACGACCAGCGCGGCGAGCCGGCGCGAATCGGCCCGCTCGCGCCCGAGCGCGATCGCCGCCACCGCCACGATCCCCGGGAACGTGTAGACCAGCAGCGCGAGCAGCGAAGCGTCGATCCGCTGGAGCGCGGCGAAGTAGCACCCGGCCTGGAGTGCATAGCCGCCGGCCCCGAGGGCGAGGCCGGCGAGGACGTCGCGCCGCGAGAGCCGCGGGTGGGGCGGCCCGGCGACGGCCGGGCGGGGCGGCGCGGTGACGACCGGGCGGGACGGCGCGGGGCGCCGCGGGTGGGGCGGCCCGGCGACGGCCGGGCGGGACGGCGCGGGGCGCCGCGGGTGGGGCGGCGCGGCGACGGCCGGGCGGGACAGCGCGGTCCGGCCCGGGACGTCGAGCGCGTCGCGGGCGCGCCACGCCCGCGCGGCGGCGCCCGCGGCCCAGAACAGTGCGGCGGCGAGCGCGAAGCGCACCGCGAGGAGCGTTCCCACCGTCGCGCCCTCGCCGTACGCGAGTTTGCCGAACACCGCCATGGCGCCGAAGGCGGCGCCGGAGCCGAGGCTGAAGAGCATGTCGGCATCGTGTCGCCCGAACACGCAAGTGTCGATTCCGATTTCTACGCACTATTCGGTAGTTTTGCTACATGCTCGACCTGCGGCGACTGCGTCTTCTCAAGGAGCTCCACGAGCGGGGGACGATCGCCGCGGTGGCCGACGCGCTGCAGTTCACGCCGTCCGCGGTCTCCCAGCAACTGGCGATGCTCGAGCGCGAGACGAACGTCACGCTGCTGCAGAAGGCAGGCCGCGGGGTGCGGCTGACCGACCCGGCGCTGGTCCTCGTCGAGCACGCCACCGCACTCCTGGACCGTGCGGCCAGAGCCGAGGCGGACCTCGCCGCCGCGGCGGGGACGGTCGTCGGGCGCGCAAGAATCGCCACGTTCCAGTCGGTCGCGCTTACGCTCGCGATACCGATGATGGAGCGGCTCAAGCACGAGGCACCCCGCCTGCGCACCGAGTTGATCGAGGCCGAGCCCGAGCAGGCACTGCCCGCCCTCGCGCTCGGCGACCTCGACCTAGTGCTCGGCGACGAGTGGCAGCACCAGCCGCTGCGCCTCCCGCCCGGCCTCGAACGCCAGGAGCTGTTCGACGACCCCGTCCACGTGGCGCTCCCTGAGCGACTCGAACACGCGAGCTTCGAGGACCTCGCCCACGAGCCCTGGACGACCGGCCACCCCGGCATGGCCTGGGAGGAGATGACGCGACGCGCGTGCCGCGAGCTCGGCGCCTTCGAGCCCGACATCCGCCACCGGACCAACGACGCGACGGTCAGCCTCGCGCTCGTCGCCCACGGGCTCGCGGTCGCGCTCGTGCCGGGATTGGCGATCCCGCAACACCATCCCGGGGTCGTCCTGAAGCCCACCGGTGTGAAAAGACGGATCCTGGCGGTGGTCCGCGAGGCCGATGCAGCCCGTCCATCCGTCCAGGCGCTGGTCGCGGGAGCGCGCGGATGAGTACCCTCCGCCACGCTTTGCGTCTCCTCATCATTGGTCTGACCCTTTTCGCGGCGCTCGCCGCCCCCGCCGCCGCCGCGACGTGCCCGTATCAGGCACGCTGCGGCTCGATCACTGTGCCGCTCGATCACACGGGCGCGACGCCCGGCACGCTGCCGATCGGCTACGCCGTCCTTCCGGCCACCGGCCCGAAGACCGGCACGATCTTCTTCCTGAGCGGCGGCCCCGGCGAGTCGGCGGTGGTCTACACCGGCCTCGTCCGCCGCGAGCTGGCACCCCTGCGCACCAACAACGACGTCGTGATGGTCGACCAGCGCGGCACCGGCCGCTCCGGCGCCGTCGACTGCAACAACTCGCGCTCGGTGCAGGCGTGCGCGAAGAAGCTCGGGGCCAAGCGCCCGTTCCTGACCACGGTGGAGACCGCGAAGGACCTCGACGACCTGCGCAAGGCGCTCGGGCTGGAGAAGATCACGCCGCTCGGCGTCTCCTACGGCACCAAGGTCGCCAACGAGTACGCGCGCCGGTTCCCGGCGAGCACGGCGTCGGTGATCCTCGACTCGCCGGTGGGCGTCGAGCCGATCGACTTCGACGCGCTCGGCGGCATCGCCGCGATGCCGCGCATCCTGCGCGAGATCTGCGGCGACGGCGGCCCGTGCGCCGGCACCGTCAAGGACGCCGGCGCGGCGCTGTTCGCCGCGGTCAAGCGGGTGCGCGAGAGCAACGTGCGCATCCGCATCGGACGCGAGTCCGCGCGCGTGAAGGAGAGCGACATCCTGCTCGTGATGCGCTCGTCGGACTTCGAGCCGCTGCTGCGCGCCGACCTGCCCGCCGTGCTGAGCTCGCTCGCGCACGGCGACGCGGCCCCGTTCGCCCACATCTTCCTGCGGATGACGGGCGTGGACCAATTCAGCCTGATCCGCCACGGCCTGCAGTCCGACGACGACGAGTACAGCATCTCGCGCTTCCTCGCGACCGCCTGTCTCGAGGCGCAACTGCCGTGGTCGCCCACGTCGGCGCCGTCGACCCGCAAAGCCGCGACGAAGGACTACCTCGCCAAGCTCGGCTCACGCCCCTTCGCACCGTTCAAGCCGTCGGTCGTGAACGCGATGGGCGCCTCCCCCGAGTGCCTGAAGTGGCCGGCGACGCCGCTCCCCGAGCCGGCGCCCGCGACCGCGCCGGACGTCCCGGTGCTCGTGCTGTCCGGCCGCGACGACATCCGCACGCCGCTCGAGGGCGCCCAGGCCGTCGCCGCCGCCTACCCGCACGCGACCGTGCTCGACGTCCCCCACATCGGCCACTCGGTGCTGACCACCGACGAGAGCAAGTGCGCCGTCAACGGCGCCGCCGCGTTCCTGGCGGGCCAGCCCGTCGCGCCGTGCCCGACCAAGCCGCTCGTGACCGCCGGCGCGTACTTCCCCGCGATCTTCAAGGGCACCCCGGCCAAGGCCGTCGAGCAGACCGTCGCCGGGGTCCGGCATGACCTCGACGTCGTGAACGCCGGCGACGACGACCCGCCCTCGCGCGTGACCCTGCCCGGCATGCGCGGCGGCTCCGCCCTCGCCCGCCGCGGCGCTCTGGACCTGCGCAACGTCTCCCTGTTCACCGGCCTGCGGGTCTCCGGCAAGCTGACCGCGTCCGGCAACGGGACCCTGCACCTGCGGGGCAAGCGCAACGCCACCGTGAAGCTCCGCGCCTTCAAGGCGTCCTGATGCTGGCGACGATCCTGACGGCGGCGGCTGTCGCCGCCCCGTTCGGTGACGCCCCACCGTCCACGGTGCAGTCCGATCGCGCGGAGTGCACGCGACCCGCCGGCGCTCCCGGCGAGCTCTTCACCGTCGAGCGGACCGGCGTGCGCCTGCTCACTGCGAGCCGTGGCGGCATCGCGCCGGGTGCGCTGGTCGAGCTCGAGAGCGGATGTCCCGTCGTGGCGACGACCGCGAGCGGAGCGGGCGTCATGGCGTGTTGCGTCGACCGGGGCGGCGTCCCGATCGCCACGACGCGCGATCCCGGCGGCCCATGGAGCCAGCCGGTGGAGCTCGCGGACGACAGCACGCAGGTCGTCGGCATCACCGCCGCGGTGTCGGAGCGCGGCGACACGGTCGTGGCCTGGATCGAGCGCTCCGGCAGGAACCGCGTCCAGGTGAGCATGGTCCGCCGCGCGCCTGGCGGGACGTTCGGGGCGCCGGAGGTGCTCGACGGCCCGTACTCCGGCACGAGCGGGACGATCGCTTCCGGCATCGGTGGCGACGGCGACGTCGCCGTCATGTGGACGCGCCCGAACGCGCAGCCGCGCAACACCGTCGATGTCAAGGTCGCGACGGCCGCCGGTCCCGCCACCACGCTGGCACGGCTCAACCGCCGCGGCGCGGCGTCGCTCGCGGTCGCGGCCGACGGGCACGCGCTCGTCGCCTTCTCGGACGGCGCGTCGGTGCAGGTGGCCGAGCGGGCTCCGGGCACGACGTTCGGCGCGCCCACCGTCATCGCGGACGCCCACGACCCGGTCGCGGTCAAGACCCGCGCCGTGCTCGGGTCGAACGGCCGTGCCGTGATCGCGTGGACGGGCATCGCCCTCGGCGGCGTCCACGTCATCTCGAGACCGGCCGGCGGCGCGTTCTCGGCGCCCGTCACGCTCGCCGCCGGCAATCGCCGCATGCTCGACGACATGTTCCTCAACGACCTCTTCGGCGGCATCAGCGGCGGCCCCGGGCACTGGGAGTTCGGCGGCGCGGACATCGCCACCGCGCTCGGCCCCGACGGCCGCGCCACCCTGACCTGGCCCCGTGCCGACAAGGTCAATCTGGCCACGTTCGGGACCGCCGGCGAGCGGCCGGAGGTCCGGTCGATCGGAGGCGCACCTTGGCCGATGGGGAACCCGATCCCGCTCTTCCTCGCCGACGGCGCGCCCGCGCTGGCCTGGATCGATCGCTACGAACGAGGCCGTCTCCGCCTCCGTCTGGCCGCGGATGGAGCCACGCACGAGGAGCCGGCGCTGCCGCGGCTGCGGGTCCGCGCGCCCGCCGAGCGCACCCTCCGCGGCGAGCGTGCCGCCCTACGGATCCCGGTCGAGTGCGACCGCCCGTGCGAGCTCGTCGCCGAGGCGAGCGGGATCGTCGAGGGGTGGGCCGACCTCGACCTCGACAAGGCCGGAACCGGGACGCTGTCCATGCGACCGCTCTTCGACGACGTGGACCGCAACCGCGAGGGCCGCGTCCGCGTGCGCGTGTCGGCCAGGGCGATCGGCGGCACCCGGCAGGAGCAGCGGACGATCTCCTTCCGCATCGCGCGCACAGGCCTGCACCACGAGCCGCCGACGCGGGTCACGAACCTGCGCGTCACCCGGGACGGCAACGCGATCCGCGTGCGGTTCAGGATGTCCCAGCCGCAGGAAGACGTCACGTTCCCGGCGGTCGGTACCGCGACCCGCTCGCGCTTCGAGGAGCCGCTCGTCGAAGGCTGGACCGGCACGTCCCGCGACCACCGGTCGTTCTCGTTGACGCTCAGGCCGGCCGCCGGCGTGCGGTACGTGACCCTCTACGCCTTCGGCGCCACCCGCGAGCGGATCGTGACGCCCGTGCGATGAGTTTCGCGAGCCGTCAACGTTAGACGCGGCATGAGCTACGCCACGAGCAACGGGATCGACTTCTACTACGAGGAGCAGGGCGAGGGCGCGCCGCTCGTCCTGCTGCACGGTGGGATCGGGTCAGGCGAGATGTTCGCCGCGCTCAGGCCCGCGCTGAAAGGCCGGCGCGTGATCACCGTCGACCTGCAGGGGCACGGGCGCACCGCGGACGTGGACCGGCCGTTCGACGTCTCCAAGATGGCCGACGACGTCGCGGGGATCCTCCCCGACCGGTTCGACCTGCTGGGCTACTCGCTCGGCGGCAAGGTGGCGGTCCGGCTCGCGCTCCAGCACCCCGAGCGGGTGGACAACCTGATCGTCATCTCGGTGGCGATCAAGCGCTCCGGCAACCACCCTGAGGTGATCGCCGCGATGGACGGCATGTCCGCCGAGGCCGCCGAGTTCATCAAGCCGTCGCCGCCCGGGCAGTTCTACGCGGCCAACGCGCCCGACCCGGACAACTGGGGCACGCTGATCGGCAAGACCGCCGACGCGATCAAGCAGGACTTCGACTGGACCGACGAGATCCGCGGCCTCAAGCCCCGCACGCTGCTCGTGTTCGCCGACGCGGACTCGATCCGCCCCGACCACATCGCCGAGTTCTACGGCCTGCTCGGCGGCGGGCTCGCCGACGCCGGCTGGGACGGCTCCAAGCAGCCCGCCAACCAGCTCGCGATCCTGCCCGGTCGCAACCACTACAACATGCTCGAGTCACCGTTGCTCGCCCCGGTGATCGAGGGCTTCCTTCAGTCCTCGAGCTCCCCGCAGTAGGGCCCGAGGCTCGGCAGCGCGTTGCGGTGGAAGACCTGCGGGAGCGCGGAGGCGCCGAACGGGTCGAACATGTCGAAGACCTCGGAGAGGAACGACTGGCGCGGGTGGTCGTCGACCTCGATCGGCCTGCGCACGCCGGTCAGGTGGTCCAGCCGCGCGCGCAGGACCTCGTCCTGGTAGAGGCGCCAGCGCCCGCGGCCGGCGACGTACTCGGGACGGTCGCGATAGGCGATCACGACGTGCTGGCCCACGTGCATCTCGTTGCGTGCGCCGCGGAGGTTCTTCGAGAAGCTCGCCAGCGAGAGATCGGCGAGCGAGCGGTCGTCGCCGGCGCGCGTGACCTGCACGCCGTACGTGTCGTCGCTGCGCACGCCCACCACCTGCAGGTACGCCCCGATCAGCTCCTGCCAGGTGCTCGGCAGGTGCGGGAGCGGCGAGGGGACCCGCTGCGGACCGTAGCGGTGCGGTGAGACCCACGCGGCGACCGCCTCCCAGTCGAGGATCTCGACGTGGAACGGCGGCGGGTCGACCCGCAGCGGTGCCTCGGCCGTCATGGCCCGCTGCGCCGCCGCGACCGGCTCCGACGGCCGGGTGAACAGCAGAACGCCCTCGACGACCGGGGTCCAGTTGATGCCGTCCTCCATGTCGCTGCCGCGCACGTTGAGCAGGCGGTGCAGACCGAAGCAGTCCTCGGGCGCGATCCCGGCCCGGCTGACGAGCGCACCGGCGACGTCCTCGTCGAGCACCGACGGCTCGCCCGGTCGCCGCGCCGCCCAGTGGTCGGAGCGCTTGAACCCCGCGGCCAGCACCCCGTCGGTCGCGGGCGGGAGCGTGCCCGGCATGTGCGCGATCTCCCACTCCACGCGCACGTCGCCCTCCTTCTTGCGCCGGAGCTCGTAGCGGGTCGGGACCCGGTAGACGCCGTAGACGCGCTCCGGATGGGCCGCCAGACCGGCCTCGCGCAGCGCCGCCTCGACGTCGGCCAGCTGCAGCTTGCCCGTGGTCGCGAAGCGGGTGAAGGCGAGCTCCGGGACGACCGGCGCGCAGAACGGCCCGCGGGCGCGGTCGCGATCCGCGCGCTCGACGGCCATGATCCGCTCGCGCTCAGCCGGGTCCTCGACCTCGGCGGGCGGCTTGTTGAGGTCCGCGTCGCCTGGGTCGAGCACGTCGCGGCGATCGTCGAACGTCTCGCCGATCGCGTCCTTGAAGTCCTCCAGCGACTGCTTGAAGAGCCCGCCGATCTCGCGCAGGCTCGTCGGCGCCGCGGTGTTCGGGGCCGGCTGCACCTCGAGCCCCTGCGACGTCATGAACGCCTCGTACTCCGCGCGCGCCTTCGCCGCCTCGGCCTCCTGCTTGGCGGACTGCTGCTCGGCCCGCGCGTACATCCGCGCCATCTTCTCCTCCTGCCTGGGGGAGAGCTGAACGGGCTTGCCCATCAGACGGCGGATCACGTTGCGCATCCGCGGACCCTAACCGGCCAACCTTCGCCGGGTGGGCGGGGTCCTCCCTTTCGATCCCCCCACCCACTCCCTCGGAGGAAGGCATGTTGCCTCGTCCCCGCACCACCCGCCGCAAGCTCGCGATCGGCATCGGCGGCGCCGCCGCCACCCTCGCCGCGACCGCCGGCATCGCGCTCGCGCAGGTGATCCCCGGCCCGCCGCCCGACGGCGGTCCGCCGCAGCCTGCCGGCCCGAACGTCCAGACGACGGCGTGCGGACCGAACGTGAACAGCATCGTCAAGACCGACGCCTCGCCGACGACGACCAACTCGGTCGAGTTCGAGCAGTGGAACGGCCTGGCCACGCAATTCGCCGTCCCGGACGGCCAGACGCGCTGCGTGAAGGTCCTTCTGACCGCCGAGACCGCTTGCTCGGGCTTCGCGGGGAACGACTTCTGCTACGTCCGCGCCCTGATCGACGGCGCGCCGATGGACCCGAACGGCGCCGGCTTCCAGGCGATGGACTCCGAGGACGCGACGGCTTCCGCTCACGCGTACGAGTGGGTCAAGCGCGTCGGCGACGGTCCGCACATCGTGCGCATCGAGCGCCGCGTCGGGAACGCCGCGACGACCTTCTGGGGCGACGAGGTGACGTTCGACACCTCGATCTACCAGTAGCCTGAAGCCATGGCCGGGCTCGAGGAGATCACCACGGAACGCCTCCGTGGCGAGCGCCTCGGGCCCCGGCACAACGACGCGCTGGAGGTCATCTTCGGCGACCCGCGGGTCGGCGCGACGATGGGCGGCGTCTGGTCACGCGAGACCGTCGAGCAGACCACCGCGGCCGTCGACGCGCACTGGTCCGAGCATGGCTTCGGCTACCTGATGTGGTTCGAGCGCTCGACCGGTGAGCCGATCGCGCGCGGCGGCCTGTCGAACGCCGTCTTCGACGGCGAGCCGGTGCTCGAAGTCGGCTGGACGACGACGCCCGAGCGCTGGGGCGAGGGCTTCGCGTCCGAACTCGGACGCGCCATGGTCGAAGTCGCCTTCACGCGCTTGAAGGCGCCCGATGTGGTCGCCTACACGCTCCCGCATAACGGTGCGTCGCGGCGGGTCATGGAGAAGCTCGGTTTCACGTACGAGAAGACGGCTCCGTACAAGACCTTCGGCGACCACGTGCTCTACCGGCTTATGAATACCTGAGCGGCATCGCGGGCATACCCTGTTGCGGAGAGGAGAGTCACATGTCTGTGACCGCTGTACCCGCAGGCCCCGTCACCGAGCTGCGCGATCGCATCGTGCGGCACGCCGAGGTCGTGGGTGTCTGGGCGGTCGATTGCGTCCGCGCGCACCGCGCTGACACCGACTGGGCCGCGGAGCTCTTGGGCGACCGCGAGCATCGTCACGAGCACGCGACGCTCGAGGACGAGGGCTACCACGTGGACTCCTTCGGCGTCGAGCGCGTCGCGCACCAGCGCGGCACGGCCTACGTGCGGCTGATCTGCTCGGTCTCGGTGCGCCCGTCGCGTTTGCAGCCGGCGTCCGCGCGCACGCTGCAGGGCGTCCTCGACGAGTTGCTGCTCGCACCCGCTCGCGCTCGCGTGACCTGCGCGCGGCTAATCGACGGCGTCGTCGTCGCTTCCCGCTAGGAAGCTCGTCACCGCCGCGCGCAGCCCACGCACGTCGGACTTCAGGCTGTGGTTGCCCTTCAGGCGGACGACGGTGCGGTTCGGCGCCTCCGGCGGCATCCCGAACGGGTCGCTCTCGCCCTGGATGATCAGCACCGGCACGGTCACCTGCTCGAGCTCGGGGAGACGCGTCTTCTCCGGGCGCCCGGGCGGGTGCAGCGGGAACGCCAGGCAGAGCACGCCGGTCGCGCCGACCGCACCGCTCGTCCGGCAGGCGACTCGCGCCCCCGAGGAACGCCCGCCGACGTAGAGCGGCAGCCCCTCGATCGGCAGTTGCTCGATGACGGCCTTCCATGCCGTGTCGAGTTGCGCGGCGGGCGCGGCGGACTTGCGGCCGGCGACGCGGTAGGGCTGCTCGACCAGGATCGTCGTCACGTTGACCGCGAGCGCCGCCTCGGTCGCGGCCTTCAGGTCCGGTGCACCGACGCCACCACCCGCGCCGTGTCCGAGCACCAGCACCCCCACGGGCGCCTCGGCCTCGTTGACGTGGGCGCGCGCGGGGCCATGTGGGGTCTCAAGCTCGATCATCGTCGCGCGTCACCTTATTGCGTCGCCGCTTGAGCTCAGCATTGGCGAGGAAGAGCCCGATCACGATCGGCAGCCAATACTTCTTGGACTGCAGCACCTCGCGAACCCAGGCGGGGATCTCGGGGAGGTCGACGTGCGGCCACGGGATGTCCGGCAGGTCGATGTGCGGCAGATCGATGTCGATCGTGATGTCCGGGATCAGGCTGAAGAGGAACGTCAGGCCGATCAGCGCGAGCGCGACCTGCGCGGCGCCCTTGACGACGTAGCGGGCGGCGTACCAGCGCGGGTGCTCGCGGGCGAATCGCGCCCGTCGCGCCGCGCGGGTGCCCGGTTCGGGCTCGAGCGCGATCGGCTCCCCGCCGTCCTGCGGCACGAGCTCGGCGCGGGTGACGCTCCCGCCCCACAGCGGGGTCACGGCCCGGATCTCGAAGTCCTCGCCGGTGAGGCGCGTCTTGGGGCCGTGGGCCCTCGTCTCGTCGACCGTCTCGCCGTCGACCAGCAGGCGGATCCGGTCGCGCTCCCACAGGGAGTCGGGCACGACCTCGATCCGTCGACCTCGGTGGTGGGTGGAGAACGCCGCGGGCATCGGCGGCGAAGGTACGTGCCGCCGCGGGTCGCGACCCCCTACCGAAGTCGATTCTCAAGTGAACTTCAGGACGAGCCGGCGGTAGCCGTTGACGTCGGGCGACGCCAGCCGCTCGATCGGGCCGGCGACCTCGATCGTGACGCCGCGCAGCGCGGTCAGCGCCACCTCGGCCTCCAGCCGCGCGAGCGCGGCGCCGAGGCAGAAATGGACGCCGTGCCCGAAGCTCAGATGGCGGGCGGCGGTGTGGTTGAGCTGGGCGTAGGGGAGCTGGACCAGTCCGCCGGAGGGGATCGTCACCCCGTCCAGCGCGGTGTCGCGCGTGGCGCGCCGCCAGAATGCCGCGAACGGCGGCTCCAGCGCGAGCCGCTCCTCCACGGACACGGTGCCGCTGCGCGCGAGTTCGAGCAGCGCGCCCGCCAGCAGGTGGCCGACCGAGTCCGAGCCGGCGACGAGGATCTCCCGGCACAGGCCGGCGGCTTCGCGCGGCGTGATCGTCGCTTCGTCGACCGCTTCGCGCAGGACCGGCATGTCGAGGTGGGCGAGGAAGAACCGCATCACGTCGCGCTCGGCCAGCAGCCGCCCGCGCAGCGTCGCGAAGTCCTCGGCGGCGGTGTCGTCGGTGCTGGCGGCGTGGGCCAGTGCCTCGAGCTCCGCCCAGTGCTCGCGCGGCAGCCCGAGCAGGCGGGCGACGACGCGGAACGGCACCGGGCGGGTGAACGCCGGCACGACGTCGACCGGCTCGCCGGTGAGGATCGCGCCGAGGGCGGCGTCGACCTCCTCGGCGACGATCGGCCGCAACGCTTCGACCGCGCCGGGCGCGAACGAGCGCCGCAGCACCGCCCGCATGCGCGTATGGCGCGGTGGGTCGAGGCCGATCAGCGCCTGCGGCGTCAGCTCCAGCAGCTCCTTGATGCCCTCCTCGGCCTCGAGCTCGGAGATCCAGGCCGCGTACTCCGCGGGCCGCGGCCCGTCGAAGCGGTCCGAGCTCCAGGTCGCCGGGTCGCGCAGCACGGCCAGGGCCGTGGGCGCGTCGCCGATCACCCAGCCGTCGAGCGTCTCGTGCCGGCGGATCACGGCACGCGTTCGAGCTCGATCTCGTCCCGTAGCGCGATGCCGTGGTCGCCGAACCTCGGGATGCCCGGCTTCAGGCGCGCGCGGGCGTCGTCGACCGCCCCCGCGTGGAGCTTGGCGAGGCGGAAGCCGCGCCGCTGGTAGAAGCGCAACGCGTCGACGTTGTCGTTGGTCGTGATCAGCCACAGGCGGGTGCAGCCCGCCTCGTGGGCGAGCGCCTCGACCGCCGCTATCAAGGCGGTGCCCGTGCCGCGATGGCGGTGCACGGCGTTCAGGGTCAGCACCTCGCACTCCTCGCCGCGGATCACGTAGGTGAGGACGCCCGCGAGCGTCCCGTCCGCGTACTCCGCGACCAGATGCGGCCGCGACACGGCGTCCTCGAGCGCGCCGAGCCGCGCGACGCGGTCGGCGTTGCGCTCCGCCAGGAACGTCTCGACGCCGTCCTCAGGCCGGCTGGGCCGTACTTCCATGCGCGGATTCTCGCGCAAGCCGCTCGCGCGAGTACTCCCACCACGGCCGCGCCGGGGCGCCGTTGGCGTAGTCGACCGCGGCCACGAAGGTGTCGAGCAGGCACGGGTCGTGACGGCGGCCGTCCATCGCGCACAACCGTTCGAACAGCTCCTCGCCGTCCTGGCCCTCAAGGTCCTCCTGCGCGTCGATGTCGAGCCGCCGCAGCTTGGCGGCGACCTTCGGCCCGATGTTCGGCATGTCGGTCAGTTCGCCCATGCCCGTAAGTGTCGCGCGGGCGTCTTGAACGAATCGGACCGATGAGTTTTCGGAGCGGTCCTGGTCATAGGGGCATGACCTCCACGCAGACAGACCGCAACCGCTGGGCAGCGCTGTACGTGCTGTGCGCCGGCGTGCTGATGATCGTGCTCGACGCGACGATCGTGAACGTCGCTCTCCCGTCGATCCAGGACGACCTCGGGTTTTCAGCCAGCAACCTGGCCTGGGTGGTCAACGCGTACCTGATCGCCTTCGGCGGGCTGCTGCTCCTCGCCGGGCGCATGGGCGACCTGATCGGGCAGCGGCGGATCTTCCTGATCGGCTTGACGGTCTTCACCGCCGCCTCCGCCGTGTGCGCGCTCGCGCAGACGCAGGAGATGCTGATCGTCGCTCGTTTCGTCCAGGGCGTCGGCGGCGCGCTGACCAGCGCCGTGGTCCTCGGCATGATCGTGACCATGTTCCCGCAGCCGCGCGAGCAGGCGAAGGCGCTCGGCGTCTACGGGTTCGTCGCCTCCGCGGGCGGGTCGATCGGCCTGCTCTCCGGCGGTGTCCTGACCGACCTCATCAGCTGGCACTGGATCTTCTTCATCAACCTGCCGATCGGCATCGCCACCGGGCTGCTGGCGCTGCGGCTGATCGAGCCCAAGCCGGGCATCGGCGTCGGCGCGGGCGCCGACATCCCGGGCGCGTTCCTGCTGACCGCGGGCGTGATGCTCGGCGTGTACACGATCCTCGGCATCACCGAGCACGGCTGGACCTCGCAGCGCACGCTCGGCCTCGGCGCCATCGCCGCGGCCCTGGTCGGCGCGTTCCTCGTGCGCCAGACGCGGATCGAGAACCCGCTGATGCCGCTGCGCCTGTTCCGCTCGCGCAACGTCACCGGCTCGAACGTGGTGATGGCGATGATCGTGATCGGCATGTTCGGCCTGTTCTTCCTCGGCGCGCTGTACCTGCAGAAGATCCTCGGCTACGAGCCGCTCGAGGTGGGCCTCGCCTTCCTCCCGAGCACGGTCGTCATGGGCATCGTGTCGCTGCGCGCCTCGCAGCCGCTGATGATGCGTTTCGGCCCGCAGCGGATTCTCGTTCCCGCGCTTGTGTCGACGATCGCGGGCCTCCTGCTGTTCGCCCGCACGCCGGTGGACGGGACCTTCGTCACCGACATCCTGCCCGCGACGATCCTGATCGGCCTCGGCATGGGCATGTCGATGCCGGCGGTGATGACGCTGGCGATGTCGGGCGCCACGCCGCAGGACTCCGGCTTGGCCTCGGGTCTGATCAACACGACCGTGCAGGTCGGCGGCGCCATCGGCCTGGCCGTGCTCGCCACGCTGGCGTCCGAGCGCACCGGTGGCGCGACCGACGCCGCGGCGATCAACAGCGGCTACCACCTCGCGTACCTGATCGGCGCGGGCGCGCTGGCCGTCGCCGTGGTCGTCTCGCTGGTCGTGCTGCGGGTCCCGCGCGAGGCGTCCGCCCCGGCCGCGGTCCCGGCTCATGCCGGGTAGTACTCCTCGTCGGTCACGTGGGGTCCCCACACGGCGTCGGTCCCGTCGTCCGCGAGCTCCTGCATCGCCAGATGCGTCATGAACGTCGCCGGGTCGGCGCCGTGCCAGTGGACCTCGTTGGGGTCGAAGCGCACGGTGTCGCCGGCGCGCAGCGGCTGCGGCGGCTCGCCCGCGACCTGGAAGATCCCGGCGCCCTCGGTCACGTGGATGGTCTGCCCGAACGGGTGCGCGTGCCAGGCGGTGCGCGCACCCGGCGTGAAGTGCACGCTGAGCAGCTTCACGTGCGGGCCCGGTGAGATCTCGTCGAGGTAGACGTCGCCGGTGAACCAATCGCTGGGCCCGCGCTTGGTGTCGGGCCGGCGGCGGATGACCTCCACCTAGAGCTCCCCCGGCCCCAGCACCGCGCAATGCGGGTCGCGGATCAGGTAGCGCCCGGCGATCGGGCGGTCGAACTCGCCGAACGCCTCACTCCACCAGCGCGCCCCGTTCCACACGTGCTCGGGCGCCGAGCTGCGGTCGTTGGCACCGGGCGTGAGGTCGAGCTGGATCTCCTCGAAGCAGTACTCGACCATCGCTGACGAGTGGTTGGGGATGCCGTTCTCGAGCGGGTTCGGCGTGCCCCGCGTCCACAGGTACGCCTGCCAGAAGCCGAGCGTCTCGAACAGGTCGAAGCGCAGGCGCTCGAGGTTGGGGGTCTCGGTGGCGCGCGCGACGACGCGCGCGGCCTCCTCGGCGTCCATCTTCACGCTGAGGAGCGCGATGTTCGGGTCGCGCCGCTTGTCGCCGTAGTGCTCGAGCGTCGCCTCGGTGATCGCGTTGTCGGCCGGCTCGGGGAAGTGCCCGGCGCGGCTGTGGAGGGCGACCTCGCGCAGCTCGTTCCCGCCGACCAGCAGGAAGGCGTGCGACCACAGGCTCGGGCGCCGGTCCCAGCGCAGGATGCTCTGCGCCCGCCGCAGCGCGACGCCGGGGAGGTCGCTGCTTCCCACCAGGCCGATCAGGCCGAGGGCGCCGCCGAGGTCATCGATCGCGTCCTTGAAGAACGTCGCGTTGTCGCCGCCGGCGTGGGTGTCCGACCAGTCGATGACGTTCGGGTTCTGCGTGTCGCTCTGGGAGTGCCGGAGCACGTTCTCCTCCTCAGCGAAGCTCGAGTTCGATGGGGTCGTGAATCGGCTGCGCGCCCTTGGCGGGCTTGCGCTTGAAGATCCGGCCGGGGACGGTCTGGTACGGGCGCACGCACCAGAGCTGGAGCGTGAAGCGCGTGCTGCCGTTGCGGCCCTGCGCGATCCGGATCAGCCCGATGTTGTTGTCGGTCGTCGTGGGGACCTCGTCGCGGGGGAGGACGTCCCAGACGCGACGGTTGACCCTGACCGCCGTGTCCAACTTGGATGCCTTCTGGCCCCACGGCGGCAGGTACGGCGTGACGCGGCTGGCCGGGCTGGCGACGAACTCGTAGATCCAACGGCCGTCCCCACCGTTGATCTTCGCCATCGAGAGGCGACCGGTGTGGATGTCCCCGGTCAGGATCAGGATGTCGTGCACCGGACGCTCGAAGATCGGGCCGAAGCGGGCGGACTCTTGGAAGTCCAGCAGCGTGCGGTCGGTCTTGGAGCCGCCGTTCTTCATCAGCGGCTGCGGCAGGACGAGGACGCCAGGCCCTTTGAGGCCGGCGGCCCAGGCTTCGAGGTCGTCCCACTGCTCCGGGAGCATCAGGCGTTCATCGGGGACCTTGTCGCGGGTCCGGTAGGAGCGCGTGTCGGCGACGAAGAAGCTGACAGGGCCGACGGCGATCGTGTACCAGCGCTTGGCCCCCGGGTTCAGCGCGGTCTGGTACGCGTCGAGGATCTCGCGCAGGGCGTCCGTGGTCTTGGGCTGGTAGCGGTCCCAGCTGAGCGGGACCTGCAGCTGCGGCTGGGGGAAGTCGTTCCAGAACTCGTGGTCGTCGCAGGTGACCAGGGTCGGGCAGGACTGCAGGAGCTCGAGGTACGGCCCGTCGCCCCAGTAGCGCTCGTACTTGTCGGCCAGGCCCTCGGGCACCTTGTCCGGCAACGGGGACCACACGTCCATGTAGAGCTGGTCGCCGGCGAGGATCTTGAACACCGGGCGCTCGCGCTGGACGAGCTCCTTGACGGCGGCGCTGTAGAAGCCGTCGCGGTCGTCGTTGATCCAGAAGCAGGAGCCGAACAGGAGGCTGAAGCCGCCGCCGGGGATGCCGCTCGGGAGCGTGCGCCAGTACAGCGGGCGGCCGATCTCGGGGATCGTCACCTCATAGAGCGCGCCCGCGGTCGCCTGCTCGATGCGGAGCTCGCTCACCCCCATGCGGCGCTTGGAGCCGGGCGGCTGGATGGGGGTCAACGGACCCTGTGTGCTCTGCTGGGGTTGCCTGTCCGGGGTGCGCACCGTCACCGGGGCGGGCGTGAAGTCATCCCCGGTCCAGGAGTACCAGACGCGCCAGCCGTCGCCGCTCTGGAGCGGTGCCCCGCAGGTCACCCATACGCCGCTTGCCGCCATCTGGCGGCAAGCCTACTTGTCCTGCTTGGCCGATTTGTCCTTCTCGGGCTTGACTTCGTCCTTCTTCGCCTGGCCCGGCGGAACGGAGGTCGCCTCGGGGGTCGCGGACTCCTTCTTGATCTGGCCGGGGGCGGTGTCCTTGCCGTTGGTCTTCGTGGTGTCGGCCTTCTTGATCTGACCGGGCGCGGTGGTCTTCTTCACCTGGCCCGGCGCGCTGGTCTTGCCGTTGGTCTTCGTGGTCTCGGCCTTCTTGACCTGGCCCGGCGCGTTGGCCTTGCCGGTCTCCCCCGTCTGCCCGGGCGCCTGGCTCTTGCCGACCGCCGTCTGCCCGTCCGTCTTCGTCCGCCCGCGTGCCTTGCCGTGCGCCCGTTCGTCCGTCTTCGTCTTCGGCTTGCCGAGCGCGCGGACGTGCGCCTTGGCCTTCGCGCGCGCGTTCGTCTTCGCCGCGCCGCGCGGTGGGGCGACGGTCGCCGTGGGGGCGGGCGTCGAGGTCGCGGCGACCGGGACCGCCTTGGCGGCCCGCGGCGGCGCTTCGGTGGTCGCCGCCTCGGCCGGCTTGGGCGTGCGCGCGTGCTGCATCTCGACCGCGATCGTCGTCCCGCCGCCCGCGATCGCCACGCAGGCGAGCAGCTTCGCGGCGGTCGCGCCGCCGCCGAGCAGCTGGGCCAAGAGCGCGGCGGCGCCGCCCATGGGCAGCGGCGGAGCGAGCGCCTTCAGCGCCTTCGGGCGCGTCTCGAGGTCGGCGCGGAAGCGGCGGCAGTCCGGGCAGGAGCGCAGGTGCCCGCGGACGCCGCGCCCGCGCAGGACGCGGCCGTCGCCGTCGGAGAGCATGCGGCGGATGTCGTGGCAGGCCATCTCACGCCCCTCGCGGAAGCTGAAGAGCGCGGACCGGGCGTCGAAGATCGCCTGTTTGACCGCCCCGGTGGAGAGCTCGAGCACGAGCCCGATCTCCTGGTGCGAGAGACCGTTGAGCTCGCGCAGGACCAGCGCCGCGCGCTGACGCTCCGGCAGGTCGGCGAGGTCGAGCTGGAGCAGGCGCAGCTCCTCGCGCTCCGAGATGCGGTCCTCGAGCTCGCCGGGCGCGGGTCGCTCGTCCAGCTCGTCGGTCGCGGGGCGCCGGCGCAGGATCGAGATCGCCTCGTTGTGCGCGATCCGGAACAGCCACGGACGCAGCTCGAAGTCCCGCTGCTCGTCCTGCAAGGCAGCGAACGCGCGCGTGAACGTGCTCTGCAGCGCGTCCTGCGCGTCCTCGTCGTGGCGGAGGATCGAGCGGCAGTAGCGGTACAGCGCCTGGTGATGACGTTCGTAGACGGCCGCGAAGGCCGCCGAGTCGCCTCGCGCCGCTTTCGAGCGGAGTACGCCCTCGCTTCTGATCCGTAGTGCCGTCATCGCTCACAGGTGCTCAACGCGAAACCTCTCTCCGGGTTGGGTACTACCCAACCCTGGGCGTCACGCTGCGTTGTCAGGGCATGGCCCCCAACGCGCAACGGATTATCGCGCTGCTCGAGCGCACTCTCACCGATCCAGAGCCCACGAAGGCGCTCTTGATCCTGACCGACCTGCGGCGAGAGCTCGACGAGCTCGAGCGCAGCCACGTAGGCCGGGCATTGCAGGCCGGCAGCTCGTTCGCCGACGTCGCACGGCCGTTGGGGATCTCGCGCCAGGCAGCGCATCGCCGCTACCGCGACCTCGCCGCTCCGCCCCCGCAGAAGCCGACGCTGGCGCCGGAGGCGCGGGCCGCGCTCATCCGCGCGCGCCAGGAGGCCGCGCGCCACGGCTCGATCAGCATCGACGCCACGCACCTGCTGCTGGCGATCGCCGAAGGCCGCGGGGTCGACGTCGAGGCCGCGCGCCGCACCTTCCCGCCGCCCGCGATCAACGCCGCTGCCCCGAGCGGCCTGCACCCGGCGCTGCACGCGCGGCTGACCCGCGACCCGGGGACGCTGCAGCTCGACCACCTCGTGCGCGCCGCGCTGGAGGATCCCGAGGGCCGGCGGCTGCTCGACCGGCTCGGGGTCAGCATGGGACGCCTGCTCAGTCCAGCAGCTTCGTGACCGTCGCCATGTTGCGGAACGTGGCGACGTCGGCCAGACCGGGCTTGCCGAGCGCCTTCATCAGCCGGCTGCCCTGCATCCCGTCCGGGCACCATGCGTAGAGCTCGCGGCCGTGGACGTGGAGCTCGTCGGGGCTCCAATCGTCCTCCGGCACCGAGAGCTTGCCCTCGGTGAAGATCACGAAGGAGCGCTTCAGGTCGTCGGCTTGTGCTTTGAACGGGTCGTGCTCGGAGACCTTTCGCAGCTCGTCCATCGTGCGGATCACGACCTCGATCTCGAAGCCGAAACGTTGCTCGAGCGCGTCCTGCAGCGTCTTCCGGGCGTCCTTCTTCGCGCCCGTGAAGATGACGTTGCCGGATTGCAGGACGGTCTTGACGTCCGTGAACCCGAGCTCCTCCATCAGGTCGCGGAGGTCCGCCATCGGGACCCGGCGCTTGGCGCCCAGATTGATCCCGCGCAGCAGCGCCACCAGCCTCGCCATGTCGCGACCCTAACAACCCTGAGGAACTCTTACTTCTCTCTTCATTGCCCGCTTAGGGAGTCAGTCGAGACTCGCTGCGCGCTGTCGAGACGACGCGCGGGTCTGTCTTCTTTGGAGGGTTGTGATGGGTTCTCAAACTCGGCGTCTCGTCGTGCCGGTCGTCGCTGGTTTCATCGTCCTGGGCGGTGCTGCTCCCGCATTCGCGGATGGTGGCCTATCGGTCACACCGGCCGTGCTGGAGCATCGCGCCCAGCTCGGCTCGGTCGGCTCCTACACGCTGAACAACACGACCAAGGAGTCGCTGCGGGTGACGGTCACCGTGCGGCCGTGGCGGCAGCAGCTCGACGGGACCGTCATCTCCGACCCGCGGGCGAACCTGACGCGCTACGTGCGGGCGACCACGCAGACGTTCACGTTGAGCGCCGGAGCCAAGCGGCCGGTGTCGTTCCGGATGGTCCGGCGCCCGTCGGGCGGGTCGCTGTACGCGTCGGTCGAGGCGTTCGGCAAGCCGACCAACACGAAGGGCCGCAAGGGGATCATCCCCCAGTACAAGATCGTCTCGTCGCTGCGGCTCAACCCGTCGCGTAAGTCCTACCGGCTCAAGACGGGCGCGGCGCAGGTGCGCGGCGGGTCGCTGATCCTCCCGGTGCGCAACCTCGGCAACTCGATCGACCCGGTCTCGGGGACGTACACGCTGTCCGGCGCGGGCTCCCGCAACGGGTCGATCGCCGGCGTGAAGGTGATCCCGGGCAAGCTCGTCGGGCTGTCCCTGGGCGCCGTGCGGGGCCTGAAGAAGGGCCGCTACACGGTGTCGGCGTCGCTGGTCCAGGGGTCCAAGCGCGTGACCGCCCGCACGAGCGTTACCGTGCGCTGATCGCGTTCGAATCGATCTTCACCCTCGAGGCGACGCCGATCAAGTTCGGGCCCGGCGCGGTTGCCGACGCCGGGTTCGAGGCGGCGCGCCTCGGGATCACGCGGGCCCTCGTGGTCACCGATCCAGGGATTCCTTGGGTCGAGTCCGTTTGCGCGTCGCTGCGCGCCTCGGGCATCTCGGTGGTGGTCTTCTCGGAGTCGCGGGTCGAGCCGACGCTCGAGTCGCTGCAGGCGGCGGCGGACTTCGCTCTGGCATCCGATGTCGACGGGTTCGTGTCGATCGGCGGTGGCTCGGCGATCGACACCGCCAAGGTGGCGAACCTGATCGTCTCCTGGCCGGCGCCGCTCATGTCGTATGTCAATGCGCCGGTGGGTGACGGTCTTGCCGTGCCGGGGCCGCTCCGCCCGCACCTCGCCATTCCCACGACGTGCGGCACGGGCTCGGAGGCGACGACGGTCGCCGTGCTGGACGTGCCGTCGCTTTCGGTGAAGTCGGGGATCTCGCATCGGTTCTTGCGGCCCTCGCAGGCGATCGTCGACCCGTCGTTGGCAGCTTCCTTGCCTTCCGAGGTGGTCGCGTCGGCTGGTCTGGACGTGATCTGCCACGCGGCCGAGTCGTACCTGTCGCTGCCGTATTCCTCGCGCCCGGCGGCGGCTTCTCCTTCGGCTCGCCCGCCCTACCAGGGGGCGAACCCGGTGGCCGACGTGTGGTCATCGACGGCTCTGGAGTACGGCGGGCGATATCTGCGGCGAGCGGTCTCCGGCGATGTGGAGGCGCGGGGCTGGATGATGCTCGCGGCGTCGATGGCGGGCGTGGGCTTCGGCTCGGCCGGCGTGCACATCCCCCACGCGTGCGCCTATCCGATCGCGGGGCTGCGACATCTGTACGTGCCGCCGGGCTACCCGTCGGACCATCCGTTCGTGCCGCACGGGATCTCCGTCATCGTGACGGCGCCGGCGGCGTTCCGGTTCACCTTTCCGGCCTCTCCCTCGCGCCACGAGCACGTCGCCGCGCTGTTGGGCGCGCCGGGGTCGGGTCCGGACGCGCTGCCGTCGGCGCTGTCGTCCTTGATGGCTGACTTGGGCGTGCCGTCTTTGTCCGATCTCGGCTACGGCGAGGAGGACATCCCGGCGTTGGTACGCGGGGCGCGGGCGCAGGAGCGGTTGCTGGTCGGCTCGCCGCGCCCGGTGACCGACGACGATCTCTCCGCAATCCTGCGCGAGAGTTTGCACGCTTAAGTCACAGTTCGCGTGTTGTTTCGTCGCAGTTTGGCGTCGATGCTTGGGGGGTGATCCGACCCACCTTCCCCACAGGCAAGTCAGCCGGATCACCCCCCTCCGTGGAGGTGATCGCAGCAGCGCAGAAGGACCTCATCACCACGGCTCAACTCCGCGCGTGCGGGCTCTCGGACAGCGCGATCGCAAAGCGCGTCGCGCGCGGGGTCCTGCATCGCCGCTTCCGGTGCGTCTACTCGCTCGGCCCGGCACATCTCTCGCTTGAGGCACAGTGGCTTGCAGCGGTGCTCGGCGCCGGTCCAGGCTCGGTCTTGTGCCGCTGCTCGGCCTCACAGTTGCACGGGGTCCGCTCCCATCGCCCTCCCCTTATTGCTGTCTTTTCTCCGCGAGTTCGCACCCTCCCGGGCGTCAAAGTCCACAGGTACCGGTCCCTCGACCCCCGCGATGTCACAACCGAGCGCGGCATCCCCGTCACCACGCTCCACCGCACCATCGTCGACCTCGCCGACGAGCTCACGCCGCCCGAGCTCGCGAACGTCATCCACGAGGCCGCCCACCTCGGCCGCTGGGTCGAGACCGCGGTCCGGGACTGCGCCGCCCGCCTCAACGGCCGCCAGAACCTCGAGGTGCTCGAGCAGGCGATCGCGCTCTACAACGACGGCTCCGCCGGCGCCAAGAGCCGCGCCGAGCTCGCGCTCGCCCTCAGAGCCGCCGACCTCCCCGCGTTCCGCCAGAACGTGCACGTGGAGGACATCGAGGTCGACTTCCACTTCCCGTCGCTGAAGCTCGTGCTGGAGATCGACGGGGCCGGCCATGGCCGCCCGTCGACCCGCCGCGAGGACAAGCTCAAGGAGCGCATCCTCACCACCGCCGGCTACGAGGTGCTGCGCTTCCCCGACACGACGCCGAGCGAGACGATCGTCGCTGCCGTCAGCGCTCGTCGTCCCACGCCATCGAGCTCATGCGCCAGCCGTGCGGCGTGAGCACGAACTGCGTCGAGATCGCCCCGCGCGCCTCGAAGGCCGCCCCGTTCTGCACGCCCCGTTTCTCGTAGGAGCACCACCGATGCGCGACCGTGCCGAAGATCTGATCGACCGCCTCGAGCTCACCCTCGTAGAAGGAGGTGAGCGCGCCCGAGGCGACGAGCGCCGCCCGCGGGGCGATGAACTCGTCGACGGTGGTGACCTCCGGCGCGTCGCCGGTGTTGCGGATCAGCATCCCGCCGTCCATGAAGAGGTCGCGGATCGTGTCGTAGCCCGGCTGCCCGCCCTCTTCGAAGGAGACGGCGGCGAAGAAGGCCGCCGCGAGGCGGGCGAGTTCGGCTTCGGTGTCCATAGGAGACAGGACTCTAATCTCGCCCGGATGCTTCCCCTGTCCCAGTCGCCGGCCTGGCAGCAGCAGCGCGCGTTCTACGAGGACCGCGCGAGCGAGGCGTTCGCGGAGATCCCCCATGAGGCCGTCGACAACCCGTGGGTGGCGGCGGCGTACGCGCGGGTGATCGAGGCCTTCGTCCGCGATCAGCCGGTCGAGCGGGTGCAGATCGTCGAGCTCGGGGCGGGTGCGGGGCGTTTCGCGCACGGGCTCGCACGCGCGTTGCGCCTCCCGTTCACGTACACGCTCACCGACTTCGCCGAGAGCCAGCTCGACGACTGGCGCAAGCACCCGGCGCTCGAAGGCTTCCAGTTCGCGCGGGTGGATCTCACGGGCGACATCGCGCTCGACGTCTCCGGCCCGCTCGTCGTCATCGCCAACTACGTGTTCGACAGCCTCCCGGTGGATGCGTTCGCGGTGAAGGACGGCGTCATCTCGGAGTGTCTGGTCGACGAGGACTTCCGGTTCACGCGCAGGCCGGCGACCGGGTACGGCGACGCGGACCTCGACGCGCTGCTCGAGCACTACCGCACCGCGCTCGACGACACGGTGTTCACCATCCCGACGACAGCGATCCGCGCGCTGCGGCGCCTGCGCGAGCTGTCGGGCGACCGTCTGCTCGTCCTGGCGGCGGACAAGTCGCTCAACACGGAGGAGTCGCTCGCCTACCGCTCCGAGCCCGAGCCCGCCCGGCACAGTGGCGCGTTCAGCCTGATGGTCAACATGCACGCGCTCGGCCTCGACGCGCGGCGCCATGGCGGTGAGCTGCTGCACGGCGGCGACCGGCACGAGGCGCTCGACGTGGCCGCGCTGGTGTTCGGCGCGGGCGATGAGACGCGGGCGGCGTACGCGGACGCGATCGAGCGGTTCGGGCCGGGTGATCTGGCGACCTTGACGGCGGGCGTCGAGCGGGTGGCTGACGGGCTGGGCGTCGGCGAGATCGTCGCGCTGCTGCGGCTGAGCGGGTGGGACGCGACGACCCTGCACGCGGTGCTCGGGCCGCTGCGCGACAAGGCGGCAGAGGCCGACCCGGCGACCCAGGAGGACCTGCGCTTCGCCCTGTTCGAGACGTACGACCAGCACTTCGCCGTGCCCGGCGACCCGGACCTCCCGTTCGCGATCGGGCTGTTGCTCTACGAGTTGCAGGACTACGAGGACGCGATCGAGTTCTTCGAGGCCTCGCTCGAGCAACACGGTCACGACCCGGCGACGGAGAAGAACATCGAACTGTGCGAGGCGATGCTCGAGTGACGCGGCAGTCACGCGACGTACGCGGCGCTGGAAAGGCGGTCGTAGCGTCGCGTCCATGCCCACGATCACCACGCAGGACGGCACAGAGATCTTCTACAAGGACTGGGGCACCGGTCCGGTCATCGTGCTCTGCCACGGCTGGCCGCTGAGCTCCGACAGCTGGGACGCGCAGTCGATCTTCCTGTCGATGAACGGGTTCCGGGTCATCGCCCACGACCGGCGCGGCCACGGTCGCTCGAGTCAGACGTGGGGCGGCAACGAGATGGACACCTACGCCGACGACCTGGCCACGCTGCTCGACGCGCTGGACGTGACCGACGTGACGATCGTCGGGTTCTCGACCGGCGGCGGCGAGGTCGCCCGCTACATCGGCCGCCACGGCACCGCTCGTGTCGCGAAGGCGTGTCTGGTCTCGGCCGTCCCGCCGTTCATGCTCAAGACCGACGACAACCCAGGGGGCGTGCCGATCGACGTCTTCGACGGCTTGCGCGCCGGCTCGCTCGCCAACCGCGCGCAGCTCTACCGCGACCTGGCCGATGGCCCGTTCTTCAACAACAACCGCGAGGGGACCGACATCCCCCAGGGCACCCGCGACGAGTTCTGGCGTGAGGGCATGCAGTCCGGCGCCCGCAACGCCTACGAGTGCATCGCGGCGTTCAGCGCCACCGACTTCCGTGGCGACCTCGCCAAGTTCGACGTCCCGACCCTGGTCATCCACTCCGACGACGACCAGGTCGTCCCCTACGAGGTGGGCGGGAAGGCCTCGGCGGCGCTGATCGATGGCGCGACGCTGATCACTTACGAGGGCGGTCCGCACGGCATCACCGACACCCACACGGACCGACTCAACAACGACCTACTGGAATTCGCCCGGAGCTAGGGCGGTCGGCAGCGAGCTGATCACCTCGGCGCCGTCCGCCGTCACCAGGAGGATGTCCTCGACCTGGACGGCGCCGAAGTCCGGCCGGCACAGGAACGGCTCGATCGTGATCACGTCGCCGGGCTGAAGCTCCGTGCCGGAACGCCCGAGGCCCGGATCCTCGTGGATCTCGAGGCCGACACCGTGCCCGAGCGCGGTCGGGAAGCCCTCCATCGCCGCGCTCGTGCGCTGGGTGGGCAGGCCTTCGGCCTCGAACCGGTCGCACGCCGCGGCCCACAGGTCGCGGCCCACAGCACGCCGGGCTTGACGCTCGCGATCGCGGTGTCGTGCGCCTCGACGACGAGCGCGTGCCACTCGGCGATCTCCGGGTCCGGCGTGCCCGCGACGAACGTCCGCGCGATGTCCGAGAAGCACGCGGACTCCCGGTCCTGCGGCGCGAGGTCGACGATCACGACCTCGCCTGCCGAGATCGGCCCGAACCCCGGCCCGTGCCCCGAGGCCGTCTGCGCCCCGCGGGCGACGGTGAACGTGGCGAGCGAGGCGCCGTTGGCCTCGACCGCGGCGCGAACCGCCTCACCGAGCCGTTCACACGTGAGCGGCTTTCCGTCTTGGTGCAGAACGCCGTCGCGACCCTCAGCCTCATGTAGAGCCTGAGCTGCCGCTTTGAGGCCGGCCTCCGCGGCCTTCGTGGCACGCCAGATCCCGCGCAACTCCGCCGCTCTCTTGTTCCGCCGCCGCTGCGCGAACAGCTGATGGTCGACGTAGAGCTCGATCCCTCCCGCCCGCAGATGCTCGGCCGTCGCCAGCGGGAAGGTCGGCGGCACGGCCGCCCGCGTGATCCCCATCTCCCGGCACGCCCGCAACCGCACCTCCAGCAGCGCGCCCTCCCGCGACTCACCCGAGTCGATCAGGTCCCGCAGCCCGAGGTCGGCGAACATGTCGAGCTGCTGCAACTCCGGCCGCGCGGCGCCGATCGTCGCCGCGTCCAGTGACGACACCGCCGCAAAAGCCAGCCCGTCCCGCTCGCCGTACAGGAACGGATCGACCACGCTCGCGGGGATCTCATGGCGCAGTTCGGGAGAGCGGATCGTGTCCGCGTCGATCAGCACGTCTTGAGGCACGCCGGCCACCGTACACCGCCCACGCGGTGCCGCTGGCGGCGCGCCGCGTCGTCAGCGCCATCGCTTCCCGCCGGACCCCGCGTCGCGCCGCGCGCCCCGCCCGACCCCGCGTCACGCCGCCGCGCCGGCGCCACCACGCCCCGCCGGACCCCGCGTCGCGCCGCCACGCCCGACCCCGCGGCGCGCCGCCTCCGCGCCCCGCCGGACCCGCGTCGCGCCGCCACGTCCGACCCCGCGGCGCGCCGCCGCCACGCCCCGCCGGACCCGCGTCGCGCCGCCTCGCCCGACCCCGCGGCGCGCCGCCTCCACGCCCCGCCGGACCCGCGTCGCGCCGCCTCGTGGCTCGCAGCGAACGAGGTGTGCCGTCTTGGTCGCGGAAAACCAGACCAAGCCGACGCACCCGGTGCTAGGCGCAGTCGACGGCGGGGGTGCGGGCGGTGCGGGTCGAGCCGGCGGCCAGCGCGAGGGCGCCCGCGACACCCGCGATCACGAACACCGCGGACGGCCCGAAGGCGTCGGCGACCGTGCCGGCCAGTGCCGATCCAAGCGCCGCGCCGACCGAGACCGCCGTCGCGAGCCACGCGAACGCCTCGGTGACCGTGCCCGCGGGCGCCGCCCGCTCGACCAGCCCGTACACGACGGCGTATGTCGGCGCGATCGCCGCGCCCCCGACCAGCAGCCCGAGCGCCAGGACGAACACGTTGACCGCGGCACCCGCCAAGGCGGTGTGGCCGGCGGCGAGGACGAGCAGCAGCGGGACGAGCGGCGCGATCCCCCCACGCCGCGCGAGCCACACCCCGCCCAGCAGCGATCCCATGCCCCAGACCCCGAGCAGCGGCCCGGCCGCCGCAGCGTTCCCGAGCGCGTCGGCCGCCGTGGTCACGCCGATCTCGGTCGCACCGAAGATCGCGCCGACCGAGCCCATGACGAGGACGAGCGCGCGCAGCGCCGGCGACCCCAGCGCGCCACGACGAGGCGAGCGCGACGACGCCGCGCCCGCCGATGCCGCGCCGCGCTCGCCACCCGCCGACGCGACGCGCCCCTCACCGTCGGTCGCCGGACGCCATGCCCGGGACGCAGGGTGGGCGGCGAAGGCGAGCGTCCCCGCCAGCAGGACGGCGCCGGCGCCGACGAGCGCGGCGCCGGTCGAGAAGAGCGCGCCCGCACCCAGCGCCAGCGGGGGGCCGAAGACCCAGCACAGCTCGACGGCGGAGGCCTCGACCGCGAACGCACGCGCGTCGGTCAGCAGCGTGCGCACGCAGGCGCCGACCGGCGGGGTCGCGAGGCCGATCCCGGCCGACAGCGCGAGCAGCACGCCGAGCGGCACGCCGGCCGGGAGCAGCGCGATCGCGACCAGCAGCGCGAGCGAGACCGACGAGGTCACGGCCAGCACGAGCGTCTGGCCGCGCCGGTCGACGACCCGGCCGAGCGCAGGACCACCGATCCCGAGAGCGATCGCGTAGGCGGCGGTGACGAGCCCCGCGGCCGCGAACGAGCCGGTCACGCGCTGGGCGTGGACCAGCAGGCCGATGCTGAACATGGCGAGCGGCAGGCGGGCGACGATCGAGAGCGTGAGCATGCGAAAGAAGCTACGCTCCACTGGTGCAGATACCAGTGCCACTTTCGCCGCCGTGGACGGTACCAGTCGTTCAGTAGAGCTCCTGCTCGCGGTCGATCGCGACGGCCCGCACACCCTCGGCGCCCAGATCGAGGAGCAGCTGCGCACCGCGATCCGCACCGGCACGCTCCGACCGGGAGCGGAGATCCCCTCGACGCGCGACCTCGCGCGGCAACTCGGCATCTCACGCCGCGTCGCGGTCGAGGCCTACGCCCAACTCGCCGCCGAGGGCTACCTCAGCATCCGCCAGGGCGCCCGCCCACGGGTGTCCGAGACCGCCGTCGAGACGGCGCCGACCGTCGCCGGATGGCGCGGCGGAGAGACACGCGACGCGGGACCGCGCGGCGGCGGAGCGGACGAGCCGGCGCGCGGCGGCGGGCCGCTCGCCGCACCTCTGCCGGCCGCCGCGGCGCCGCGGGCGGCGCGGTTCGACTTCCGGCCGAGCGTCCCCGACGTGAGCGCCTTTCCCCGCGCCGCGTGGCTGAAGTCGCTGCGGACCGCCATCGCGAACGCCACGGACGCGGAGCTCCAGTACGGCGACCCCACGGGTGACGACGTCCTCAAGCGCGTGCTCGCGGACTACCTCGGGCGGGTGCGCGGGGTCGTCGCCGAGCCGGGACGCGTCGTGGTCACCAACGGGTTCGGGCAGTCGCTGAACCTGCTGTGCGGCGTCCTGCGGCGCGGCGGGGCGAAGCGGGTCGCCCTCGAGAGCCCGAGCAACCCGGAGAACCGGGAGGTGGTCGCCCGCGCGGGGCTCGAGCCTGTCCCGGTCGAAGTGGACGAGCAGGGCATCCGCGTCGACGAGCTGGGCGATGTCGACGCGGTGCTCATCACGCCCGCGCACCAGCATCCGACGGGAGTCGTGCTCACGGCCGAGCGTCGCGCACAGCTCCTCAACTGGCTCCGCGACCGCGACGCGCTGGCGATCGAGGACGACTATGACGCGGAGTACCGGTACGACCGCGCGGCGATCGGCGCGTTGCAGGGGCTCGAGCCTGAGCGGATCGTGTACGCCGGGTCGGCGAGCAAGACGCTCGCGCCGGCGCTGCGGCTCGGGTGGCTCGTGGTCCCGCGGCGGCTGGTCGACCCGATCCGCGAGAGCAAGTATCTGGCGGACCTCGGGACGGCGCGGATCGAGCAGCACGCGTTCGCCGACTTCATCGCCCGGGGCGAGCTCGACCGCCACCTGCGCCGCATGCGCGCCCGCTACCGCTCCCGCCGGGACACGCTCGTCGCGGCCCTCGCCGCCGAGCTGCCCGAGGCGACGGTCAAGGGCATCGCGGCCGGCCTGCACGTCACCGTCGAGCTCCCGTACGAGGCCGCGGCGATCCGGGAGGGCGCGCGGGAGCGGCGGATCGACCTGCGCACGCTCGAGGACTACGAGGCGACCGGCCCGCCGACGCTGATGCTCGGCTACGGCGCGCTGCCGGAGCCCGCGATCGTGCCCGGCGTGCGTGAACTCGCCGACCTCGTGCGTCAACATCGCCCGCCTCGCGACGTGTAGTCGATGTGAGCCCCGACGAGCGCTTCGACGCCCTGTACCGCACGCACTACGCGGCCGTGCTGCGCTTCGCGCGCCGCCGGACCGACCCGGCGTCGGCCGAGGACGTCGCGGCCGAGACGTTCGCCATCGCGTGGCGTCGGCTTGAGAAGGTCCCGCCCGAGAAGCCGCTCCCATGGCTCTACACGACCGCGGCCAACGAGCTCAACAACCGCCGCCGCAAGGCCGCGAGCGACGAGCACAAGGCGGCCGCGCTCGGCCACGAGAACGGCCGCGACCCGGCCGACGCGCTGGCGGAGCGGGACGCCGTCCTGCGGGCGCTCGCGACCCTGTCCGCCCGCGACCGCGAGGCCCTGCGCCTCGTGGCGTGGGAGGACCTCAGCCTCGCCGACGCGGCCAAGGTGGCGGGAACGACCCGCGTCGCCTTCGCGGTCCGCGTCTCACGCGCCCGCAAGCGCCTGGCGGCGGCGCTGGAAGAGGAACCGCGTGGCGGGGCGCCGCACAGCGACGCCGCGCCGGTCGCGGCGCCGCGCGGCGCGTCCGCGCGCGGCAGGGCACCCCACAGCGACGCCGCGCCGGTCCCGGCGCCGCGCGGCGCGTCCGCGCGGGGCGGGGCGCCGCCGGCCGCATCCGTCCGCGCCGCCGCCGCGGTCACCCACTCGACCTCCGGAGCCGACCATGCCCGCTGACGTCATCGAGCGCCTGCGCGCCGCCGATCCCGCGCGCGACGTCGACCCCATCGCCCCCGAGGCGCTGCTGACCCGCCTCAAGGCGACTCCACCGCGCAAGCGCAAGCGCCGGCACCGAGCGCTCCTGCTCGTCCCGGTCGCGATCGCCGCCGCCGCGGCCGCCTTCCTCATCCCCAGCGCCAACACGAACCTCGCCGCCCGGGCCTACGCGCAGACCGCGCCCACGAGCGGCCACATCCTCTATGTCCGCACGACGATCGAGACGACGATGCGCACCCCGACCGTCACCAAGGACACCCACGCGATCCGCGAGCGCTGGCAGCAGGGGGAGCGCTGGAACGAGCGAGTCGAGATGGATGGCAAGGTCTTCGGCGAGACGCGGGGAGCGGACGGCAAGCTGCGCTTCAGCGACGGCACGGTCGCCCCGCAGAGCTACGTCGAACTGCGCGAGCCCGGGTTCGTGGAGGAGTTCCGCAAGCGCTACGAGCGCGGCACGCTCGACCAGAGCGACACGACGACCTTCAACGGCCGCCACGCCCGCCGGTATGTGGTCGACGAAGGCCGCAACCGGGCCGAGTACTTCATCGACGCCGAGTCCGGCATGCCGCTGGGGTCGATCGAGGAGTTCGCGGTCCTCAGCCCCGGGCCGGGCCAGCCGGCTACGGGCCCGAACGGGACGTTCACCGCGACGACCGTCGTCGACGCGATCGAGCAGCTCCCGGCCACGCCGGCCAACCTCGACAAGCTCAGGTAGGCGGCCAGGGGACCAGCGGCTTGCCGATCTCCCAGTGGTGGCCGAACGGGTCGGCGACGCGCCCGAGCCGCCAGCCGTGGGCGTCCTCGGCGGGGTAGACCAGCGTCGCGCCCGCCTCGACCGCTCGCGCGATGGCGGCGTCCGGGTCGTCGGCGATCAACAACATCCGCACGGTTCCCCCGCCCACGGTCTCGGGGCTGAAGTTGGCGTGCTCGGGGGACTCGTCGGCGACCCAGAAGGTCGCGTCAGCCCCGATCGACAACTGGGCGACGATCGTCTCGTCGCCCACCTTGTAGTCGACGACGGCGCCGAAGGCGGCCTCGTAGAAGGCGATGGCCTCCGGTCCGCGGCGGACAGACAGCTGAGCGAGAACGCGGGTCACGCATGGATCAATACCAGCGCATGCGCGGCTGCGGCTGAGGGGCGCGGGACAGGCGGCGGGAGAAGTAGTTCTTGAGCATGCTTTGCATCTTAGGACATATCTTCCCAGGACGCAACTCGCCAGGACGATAAAGTTCGCTCCATGACCGAGCGCGACGGCGTCGACGCCATCCTCGACCAGTGGAAGACGGAGCGACCCGACCTCGACCCGTCGCCGATCGGGATCGTCGGACGGGTGTCACGGCTCGCGCGGGAACTGGAGGCGCGCCTGGAGCCCGTCTACAAGGCGCATGGGCTCGAGCCGGGCTGGCACGACGTGCTGGCGACGCTGCGCCGCACGGGCCCCGACTACCGACTACGCCCGACGGACCTCACGAACGCGAGCATGCTGACCTCGAGCGGGACGACCAAGCGCCTCGACAAGCTCGAGGCCCAGGGCCTGATCCGCCGCGACCCCGACCCGGACGACCGACGCGGCACGCTGATCACGCTCACCGACGCAGGACGCGCGCTGATCGACTCCGTGACGGCCGCCCACCTGGCCAACGAGGCGAGCCTGATCAGCGCCCTGGACACCAGCGAACAGGCCGTACTCGCCGACCTGCTGCGCAAACTTTTGCTGAGTCTCTAAACTGTCATCCATCGTGCTGGACGAAGGTCCAGCGAAGCAGTGCCCGCGTTTCTCTGTGGTTGCCGAAGCACCCTCCGCGTTTCGCTAGCACATATCCATTGGAGGGCAGTACACATGGCAACCGGAACCGTTAAGTGGTTCAGCGACGAGAAGGGCTTCGGGTTCATCACTCCCGATGACCAGGGCAAGGACCTGTTTGTCCATCACACCGGCATCGCCGGCAACGGGTTCAAGTCCCTGGCTGAGGGCGCGAAGGTCAGCTACGACGCCGAGAACGGGCCGAAGGGGCCGAACGCCGTAAACGTCACCGCGGTCTAAATGGCGTCGAGCTCCAAGAAGCGCACCACCTTCGCGAAGCTCAACCGTGAGGCGGCGGTCCGCGATCGCCGCCAGATCAAGCAGGCCAAGAGGGCCGCGCGCAAACTCGAGGACGGGGCGGTCGAAGACCAGCACGTCGTCGAGGACACGTCGCACCTCGATGTCGCTCACGTCGAAGGCGTGATCGACGGCCTCGAGTCAAAGCCGCACCGGCGCTAGTCGCCGGCCGCGGCTCGGACACATCCGGCCTGGTCGGCGTCCATCCAGATCTCCCAGCGTCCGGACGCCGACTGGCGTTCGTCCTGGAAGTGGTATGGGCGCCGGCCGCCGAACTCGAGCTTGCGCACCCGCCCCACCCCACCGAGCACCGAAGAGATCCGGCGCCGCGGCCAGCCCATCGCATCCTCGATCTCGGGGAACGGCCGTGGCCGGTGCGGACCCTCGGCCAGGTGGTCGAGCAGCTCGCGCATCAGGTCGCTGCAGCGGTCATAGAAGCGCGCGATCTCGACCGCCTCGTGCATCGCGTTCTCCGCGACGCACTCAATCAAGCTGGGACGAGAGGCCATCGAGCCCGTCCACGAGGTCATTGACGCCGCGCACGACCGCGTCCGCGCGCCCGTCCCGGTAGGGCCCGCGCGGCCCCTTCTCCCGTAGCTCCCGCTCGATCGCCGCGAGGCGGTCCTCGATCGCCCCGGGCGGCTCCGGCCGCGCGCGAAGCGTCTCGTAGGCGCGCTGGATCTCCATGAACCGCTCGTCCGTCCCGCCGTCGCGGTCCGGGTGATGGAGCTTGGTCAGCCGCCGGTAGGCCTCGAGGACGACGGCCTGCGACGCCCCGTGGGGCACGCCGAGTACGCGATACGGATCCTTCTGCACAGGGGTCAGTGTGCCGCGAAGACCACGTGTCCGTCCACCACCGTCAAGAGGACGGGAACGTCGGGCAGCTCGTCCGGGTCTGTCTCGACCGGGTCCTGGGCGAACGCGGTGATGTCCGCCCGCAGGCCCGGGTGCAGGCGACCGTAGACCTGCTCGTCGCCGTTGACCCGCGCGGCGTGGGTCGTGTAGCCGTCCAGGGTCTGAAGCGCGGACAGTGCCTGCCCCGGCAGGTACGGGACCCGGGTCGGCTCGCCCGGTGTGCGCCGCAGCCGCGCCCACGCCATCCCGTAGCGCGGGTCGAAGTCGGCGACCATCCAGTCCGAGCCGAGCGGGAGCGTGGCACCGCTGCGCACGAGGTCGCCGGACCTGAACCCACGCTCCGCGCGGCCCGCCGACAAGCCTTCGTGCCACGCGCTCGGAGCGTCCGGGTCGTCGAGGCCCTCCATGTGCAGCGGCTGCATGGAGGCCGCCACGTTCAACGCGGTGAACCGCGGAAGGTCGCTGTCGACCAGCGTCTCGATGTGCTCGACCCGGTGCATCCCGCGCCGTGGCGGCCCGGCCGCCTCGTAGGCGTTGAGCGCGCCGTTGACCGCGCCGTCCCCGACCGCGTGGGTGATCGCGCTGAACCCGGCGTCGGTGAAGCGCGCCACGAGCTCCGCGTAGCGCTCGACGCTGGGCCAGAACGGGTGCGCGTTCTCGCCGTTCGGGCCAGGATCGAGCAGCCACGCGGTGCCGGACTCGAGCACGCCGTCGAGGAAGAACTTCGCCGTCCCGGTCCGCCACAGCCGCCCGCGCTCGTCCGCCAGCCCGAGCCTGTGCTCGACCTCCTCGTCGCTGATCGCCGGCTCCTGGTGCATGGGGACGACAATCCGCAACGTAAGCTGCTTCCGACCCTCGAGCGCTCTCACATCATCGAGCAGCCACGGATCGCCGAGCATCACGTGCCCGCCCGTCAGCCCGACCGCGTTCAGGCGCCGCATCGTCTCCGCGTAGGCGTCGAGCCGCTCGTCGTCGGTCCAGTCCGGGACGACGGCGTTGACGAGGTCCATCGCCGCGTTCTCCAGCAGCGCGCCGGTCGGCGTCCCGTCCTGATCGACGACGATCTCCGCGGCCTCCTCGAACGCCCGCGCGCCGGTGATCCCGGCGCGCCTGAGCGCCTCGAACGACGCCAGCGACGTGTGCGCGTCGAAGAAGTGGATGACCGCCGGCGCGCCGTCGAGCGCCTCCTCGATCGCGTCGGCCCGCAGCCCGGACTCGTGGAACGGCTCGTAGTGCGCGCTGTGCGCGAGCACCCACTCCCCCTCCCGCGGCGCAGTCGCCAACCGCGCGCGGATCTCGTCCAACGTGCCCGCGTCGCGCAGATCGACGCCGCGCGTGAGCCGCGTCCCCCAGAACGGATGGATGTGGCTGTCCGTGAGCCCGGGCACGACCGCCATCCCCGCGCCGTCGATCACCCGCGTGCGCGGCCCGATGTGCTCACCGACGTCCTCGCCCACCGCGATCAGCACGCCGTCGCGCCACGCGAGCGCGGACGCCCACGGCCGGTCAGGATCGAGCGTGCGGATGGAGGCGCCGACGATGGCGCCGTCAGCGGCGGAACCCACCCTCGCTGTTTAGCACCTGGCCGGTGATCCAGCGGCCGTCTTCGGAGACCAGCCACGCGATCAGGCGGGCCGGGTCGTCGGGAGACGCCCACCCGAGCGGCATCTGTGCCGCGACGGTCTCGCGCAGCTCTGGGTCCGGCCAGCCGGTGTCGACCGGGCCCGGGTTGACGCAGTTGACCGTGATGCCGCGGTCGATCAGCTCGTCGGACAGGGTCGCGGTGATCGCGGAGAGGGCGCCTTTGGAGGCGGCGTAGGCGATCTCGCCGCGCATCGGTCCGAGGTTCTGGCCTGAGGTCATGAGGACGACGCGGCCGCCGGGGCGGCCGTCGTGCTGGGCGGCGAACGCCTGGACGAGCAGGAGCGAGGCACGGGTGTTGACGGCGTAGTGGTCGTCGAGCATCGCGGCGGTCAGGTCGCCGAGGCCGCCGTCGGGGCCGCTGGACGCGTGGTTGCAGACGAGGATGTCGACGTGGCCGAGCGCGTCGACGGCGGCCTGCATCAGCGTCTCAGGCGCGTCCGGAACCGCCAGGTCGAGCCCGCGGTGCGGCGGTGAGTCGAGCTCTGTGAGCACGTCGGGCAACGAATCGCCGCCCCAGGGCCGTTCGAGATCGTGCTCGACGTGGTGGTGGGCGAAGACCGCCACCCCGTCGTCGAGCAGGCGCCGCGCGGTCGCGAACCCGATCCCGGCCCGCCGGCTCACCCCGGTGATCAGCGCATTCCTCACGTTCCCACCCCTCCCACGCGTTCACCTCATCGTGCCCGATCTGCGCCGCGCACTGGAGCTCCTCGCCGAGATGGACGCGCGACTCGTCGCGGTCGGTCACGGTCGGGACGAGGCGTCGGTCGCCGCGGCGCGGGCGTTCCGAGCGACGTGGCCGCACGACATCGCCGTGGTCGTCGACTGGCCGCGCACCGCGGCGTCCTGGCTGCGCCCGGCGCAACGGCTCACCGCGGCCGACGCCGACGCATGGGTGATCGCCGACACGCCTGCGGGGTGGGCGAACATCGAGCGGCGCCTGCGCGAGACCGAGAGCTGGGACCCGATGCGTACCGTGATCCTGCGATGACGGAAGCGCTGTTCAGCCGGGAGCCGGTCGAGATCGCGCCCGGCGCGGTCCACGTGCCGGGCTACCTGGACGCCGAGCAGCAGCGGCGGCTGGTCGAGGCGTGCCGCGGGTGGGCCAAGCGCATGCGGCACACGAAGCTCCCGAGCGGTGGCGTCATGTCGGTCCAGACGGTCTGTCTCGGCTGGCACTGGCTGCCGTACCGCTACTCGCGGACGGCCGACGACGTCGACGGCGCGCCGGTCGAGCCATTCCCGGAGTGGCTGGCGGAGCTCGGCCGCGAAGCGCTGACCGCGGCGTACGGCGAGACACGCGAGTACAACCCCGACGCCGCGCTGATCAACTTCTACGACGACGCCGCCAAGCTCGGGATGCACCAGGACAAGGAGGAGCGCGCGGACGCGCCGGTGGTCTCGCTGAGCATCGGCGACACGTGCGTGTTCCGCTTCGGCAACGCCGAGACGCGCGGGAAGCCCTTCACCGACATCGAGCTGCGGTCGGGCGACCTGTTCGTCTTCGGCGGGCCGTCGCGCTGGGCCTACCACGGCGTCCCGAAGATCCTGCCCGGGACGAGCCCCGGGCTGCTGAACGGCCGCCTGAACCTGACGCTGCGCGAGACCGGCCTCGGACGCTAAGGCCAGAGCAGCGCGCGCACCAACGCGTCCGCGGCCTCGTTCTCGCCCCGCGGGTGCCAGCGCCAGCGCACCGAGCGGAACGGGCGGGCGGCCTCGAACACCGGGGCGGCGACGGCCGCGCCGCCCTCGATCGCGCGGATCGCGAGCTGGGAGTCGCAGCGCACCTCGACCTCATCGACCCCTTCCGACGCGGCCAGCTCGAGCCCGAGGACGATCGCGCGGTACTCGGCCTCCGCGGCGCTCGCGTGGCCGATCAGCGCCGAGCGTTCGAGCACGCGGTCGCCGTCGACCAACACCGCGGCGATCGCGGCGGTCCCGGGATTGCCCCGCGAGCCGCCGTCGCAGAGCAGGAGCGGGCGGTCGGCGCATGCCGGCAACGGGACCGGTCCGTGTCGCGAGGCACGCGCGAGCTGGCGGCGCTCGCCGTCCTTTAAAGTGCCGCCCTTGCGCCGAGGCTTGCGCACGAGGCCAGTATGGTCGCTGCGGTGCAGCTCCAAGTCGCCGGCCGCGAGGTGCGCATCACCAACCCCGACCGCGTGCTCGTCGACGGCGTCACCAAGCGCGACGCGCTGCGCTACTTCGCCGCCGTCGAGGACGGGATCGTCGGCGCGCTCCGTGACCGGCCGGTGATGCTCGAGCGCCGCCGCGACGGCGAGGTGTTCTTCCAGCGGCGGGTCCCGCAGGGCGCGCCGGAGTGGGTGCCGACGGTGCGAGGTCCGGACTACGAGCTCGTCTGCCCCGACGACCTCGCCGTGGTCGCGTGGATGGTCAACCTGGGCGCGGTGACGTTCCATCCTTGGCCGGTGCGACGCGGCGCCCTCACCACGCCCGACCGGTTGCTGATCGACCTCGACCCGCAGGAGGGAACCGGCTTCGCCGAGGCCGTGGCCGTCGCCCGCCTGGTGCGTGACGCGCTGACCGAGCGTGGCCTCAGCGGCGCGCCGAAGACGTCGGGCGGGCGCGGGATCCACGTCATCGTCCCGATCGAGCCCGC
Source organism: Solirubrobacter soli DSM 22325 (assembly GCF_000423665.1). Taxonomy (GTDB): domain Bacteria; phylum Actinomycetota; class Thermoleophilia; order Solirubrobacterales; family Solirubrobacteraceae; genus Solirubrobacter; species Solirubrobacter soli. Next base: position 105,787 of record NZ_AUIK01000026.1, read on the forward strand.
ACCCTGGGGCGACGTGCAGAAGCTGCGCGAGGCGATCGGCGAAGCGGTCGTCGCCCGAGCGCCCGAGCTGGCGACGATGCGTCGCCTCAAGCGCGACCGCGGCGCCCGCGTGTACGTCGACTGCGGCCCGCAGACCGTCGCCTCGGCCTACTCGATCCGCCCCGGCGGCCTGATCTCGGCGCCGCTCGAATGGGATCAGCTCGACGACGTGCGACCCGAGGACTTCACCGTGAGCCGGTTCGCGCCGTGAAGCCGATGCTCGCCAAGCTCGTGGCGGACATCCCGCCCGGCCTGCTCTACGAGCCCAAGTGGGACGGCTTCCGCGCGATCGTCGTCAAGGACGGCGACGCGATCGAGATCCACAGCCGCAACACGAAGCCGATGGCGCGCTACTTCCCCGACCTGATCGCGGCCTTCAGAGCGCAGCTGCCGGATCGCTGCACGCTCGACGGCGAGATCGTCGTGGTCACCGACCGGCGGCTGGACTTCTTCGCCCTCCAGCAGCGGGTGCACCCGGCGGCGAGCCGGGTCGACCGCCTCGCGGCCGAGACCCCCGCGAGCTTCATCGCGTTCGACCTCATGCAGCTCGGCGACACCGATCTGCAGCCCGTGCCCTTCGGCGACCGCCGTGCCGCGCTCGAGCGACTGCTGCAACACGCCTCCCCGCCGCTGCACATCACGCCGCTCACGCGCGACGAGACGCAGGCCCGCGAGTGGTTCGAGCGCTTCGAGGGCGCCGGCCTGGACGGCATCATCGCCAAGGACCCGGCCCACCCCTACCGCCCCAACGTGCGCGCGATGTTCAAGGTCAAGCACCAGCGCACCGCCGACTGCGTCGTCTGCGGCTACCGGGTGCACAAGACGGCCGAGGACGCGATCGGCTCGCTGCTCCTCGGCCTGTATGCCGACGACGAGCGCGCGGCGCCCTGGGGGGAGATGTTCAGCGGGCTGCTGCCGATCGGCGCGACCGCCTCGTTCCCGATGGCGCGCCGCAAGGAGCTGCTGCTGGAGCTGCGCCCGCTCGAGATCCCCGCCGCCGACCACCCGTGGGGCGGCGCCCTCCAGCACGAGCGCGACGGCAACCGCTGGAACCCGGCCCGCGAGGCGAAGTTCGTCCCGCTCGCCCCGGAACGGGTGGTCGAGGTCCGCTACGACCACATGGACGGCGGCTTCCTGCGCCACCCCGCGACGTTCCTGCGCTGGCGGCCGGACCGCGACGCCGCCTCCTGCGGCTTCTCGCAGCTGGAGGTCGCGACGGAGTTCGACGTCGGCGAGATCCTCTAGTCACAAGAGCGCGCGAACCGCGCAATAGAGGTCTCAGAGTGCCGCCCACCGACGCGCAACTGCTCGCCCGCGCCCACCGCGACCCCGCGGCCTACGTCGCGTTCTACGACCGCCATGAGCGGGCGCTGGTCGCGTTCGTCGGCGGCATGGTGCGCGACCCGGACGTGACGATCGACATCGTTGCCGAGACGTTCGCCCGCGCCTACCAGTCGCGGCGCACGTTCCGCGAGGCCGACAGCGCCCGGGCGTGGCTGCTCGGCATCGCGCGGCACGTGGTGTTCGCGAGCTGGCGGCGTGGACGCGTCGAGGCCGAGGCGCGGCGGCAGCTGACGATGCAGGCGATCGCGCTCACCGAAGAGACGCTGGCGGAGGTCGAGCGGACGGTGCTCGAGTCCGAGGCGGCGGTCGTCGAGACGTGGCTGTCGGACCTGCCCGCGCAGCAGCGCGAGGCGGTGCGCCGGCGAGTGCTGGCGGAGGACGACTACGCGTCGATCGCGGCGGACCTGGAATGCTCGGAGGCGGTCGTGCGCCAGCGCGTCAGCCGCGGCCTGGCGACGTTGCGCAAGACCTGGAGGGCACCGCGATGACGCTGATCCCGGAGCTGCGGTCCGAGCTGGGCGCGACCCTCGAGCGCCGCACGCGCCGTCGCCGGCGCTGGATCCTCGGCCTGACGCCGGTCGCGCTGGTCGCCACCGGTGGGATCGCGCTCGCCGCGAGCGGCGCGCTCTCGAGCAAGAGCGTGCCGGCTCGGATCGGCGTCGCCCCCGCCGACGCGGACACGGGGGTCGTCGTCGACGGCACCGACCGTCTGCTCCCGATCGAGGTCGAAGGGTGGACGCTGCGGCTCTCCCGGATCGGCGAGGCCGCCTGTCTCACGCCCGAACGCGTCGGCGGCGCGAGACGCACTCCGGCCGGGATCTTCGACTGCTCCCCGCTCGACGCCGGCGACCGGCTGTTCTTCAACGAATCCCGGGCAGCCCTGCTCGACGACGCCTGCGCCCGCGACCTCACGCCCGCGTCGTGCGGCAATCCGCGCCAGGAACCGCTGCTGTACGGCGCGCTGGGGCCGGAGGCGGCGAGCGTGACCTTCGGATCCAAGACGGTTCCCGTCTCGGGCCCCGAAGGCGTGTACCTGATCGCGCCGCCGAACGCCAACGACCCCGGCGGCGCCTCCCGCTACCCGCGTGCGAAGGCCATCACCGCGATCACGTTCCGGGACGGCCGCACCTGCACGCGCGAGCAGTTCGACGCCGCGGCCTGCCCGCTCCCCGGCTTCCACCCACGGACGATCACGCTGCCCGAGCAGGCGGCGGTCGGCTCGCCGATCACCGCCACCGCCCGCCAGGGTCGCCGATTCTGGAACCTGCGCGTGCGCTTCAACGCGCGACGCGACGCCGACGGCGTGTCCGCCGGCTACGGCGTCCGGATCTTCCCGCCCACCAAGTCCGGCCGCAGCGCGATGGGGCCGGTGCGCGGCCAGGTTCGCGCGGGCGATCGCCCCGAGGTGCTCTTCCAGCACCTCAACGGCGGCGGCGAGTACCGGATCGTCGTCACCTACAACCAGGCGACCGAGCCCGGGCAGCTCCCGATGGGCAACCTGAACGCGGTCACGGTCGGGCGTGAGCGACTGACGATCCCGTGAGCGGTCGCCGCAGCACCCACGCGAGCCCGCCGCCCGCGACGGCGAGCGCGCCCGCCGTCAGGGTCGCCGCCTCGTAGGACGCCCCGTCGACCAGCGCCCCGCCCAGGGCATTCCCCGCGGCCGAGCCGGCGACGATCCCCATCACGAGCACCGCGAACGCCTCCGTCGTCGTCCCCGGCGGGGCGACGTGGTCGAGCAGCGTCGACCCGACGACCGTCGACGGCGCCAGCACGAGCCCGGCCAGAGCCAGCTGCAGGGCCAATATCGCGGGCGAGCCCGCCCGCGACAGGAACGCGAGCCCCGCGCCCAGCGCCAGCAGCAACACGGTGAGCCGGAACGCGGGCGTGCCCGGCCACGAGCGCGCACCGTAGACCACGCCGCCGGTCAGGTTCCCCACCGACAGCGCCCCCAGCAGGAGTCCACCGGCCGCGGCCGAGCCGTGCGCGGCGGCGAACGCCGGCACCGCGACCTGGACGATCCCGAGCGCGACGCCGAACGCCAGCAGCACGGCCAGCAGCGCTTGCATGCCGCCGGCGGACAGCGGCCCGAGCCAGCTCACGTCGTGCGGCTCGCCGCGCCAGCGCCGCGACGCGCCGGTCACGGAGAACGCCAGCCCGCCCGCGCTGCACAGCGCGGCGGCCAGCAGCACCGCCTCCCCGGGTCCCGCGACCTCGGTCACGACCGCGACCAGCACCGGGGCGGTCATCACCGCCACCTCGAACGTGATCGACACGAGCGCGTACGCCGCCTGGCGCTGCGCGGCGGTGCGCACGAGCTCGCCCCAGACCGAGCGCATCGCGGCCGGCACCTGCGGGAGCGTGAAGCCGCCCGCGGCCGCCGCGATCGCCATGAAGGGCGCCCCCGCGTCGGCCACCGCCACCAGCGCACCCACCGCCGCGAAGTGGGCGACCGACGCCGGCCGCAGGACCCGCCTCTGTCCGAGCCGATCCATCAGGCGCCCCTGCACCACCGCGCCGATCGCGTTCGCGAGCCCGAACGCCCCGGCGACGCGGCCGGCGACCGCGAACGACCCGGTCTCCTCGCGCGCCAGCAACAGGATCGCCAGCCCGAACATCCCGATCGGCAGCGAGCCCAGGGCGGACGCCGCCACCGGCCCACGCGCCCCCGGGAGCGTGAGGACGGCGCGGTAGCGGTCGAGCACGCGTCAGACGGTACGGCTCACCAGCCAGTGGTGCTTGCCGAGCGCCCGGACGCGTTCGAACCCGTGACGCTCGAACATCGCCAGCGTGCCGTTGTTCAGGAACGAGGCCGAGACCTTCGTGCGCTCGCCGATGTCCTCCGGGGAGCTCTCGACGACGCCGCCTCCCAGGCCCGCGATCAACGAGAGCGCTCCGCCGAGCGCGGCGTCCGCGACGCCCTGACGGCGATGGCCGGAATCGACGAAGAAGCACGTGATCCGCCAGTCCGGCGGCGCGGGCGAGCCCGCCTCGTACGCCCGCTTGAACTTGATCCGCGGCAGCTCGTCCGGCGAGCCGAACTGGCACCAGCCGACGCACGTCCCGTCCTCGAAGACCAGTGCGGCGTGGGCGTGTCCCGACCGCACCCGCTGCTCCTTCTCGGCGCGGTTGATCGCCGGCGTCTTGTGGCGCCCGACGCCCTCGGGGTGGAAGCCCATGCACCAGCACCCGCCCCAGACGCCGTTGTGGCGCTCGATCAGCGCCGCGTACGCCGGCCACGTCGCCTCGTCGAGCGCGCGCACGATCACCCCGTGACCTCGACGGTCTCGTGCATCGTCATCGGGTGCAGGTAGCAGAAGAGCTCGTAGTGGCCGGGCGTGGTGAAGGTCGTCGTGTAGGTCTGCCCGTTGCTCAACGTCGGGCTGCCGACCAGGCGCGGACCGGAGGCGAACAGCACGTTGTGCGGGATCGCGTCCGCGAAGCGCCACTTGACCGATCCCCCGGCGGGCAGCTGGATGTGCGACGGGGCGAAGCGGAGATCTCGCAGCTGCACCGTCGAGCCCGACTTGACCTGCTTCGCGCTCGCCGGGTTCAGCGAGAACGTCTCCGTGCGCCCGTCCTTGCCGATCCGGTTCAGCGGCACCGAGACGGCGGGCGGCTCGGCGCGGAACGGGCCCGGCTTGGTCAGCTCGACCGCGTCGGCAGGAAGCGGGGCGCACGCGGCCGAGGCTTTCGGCAACGCCTTGTCCGGGGCGACGTAGACGTGCGAGATCGCCATCACCCGCGGGTGTGGCGCGCTGTTGTCGTAGCCGGCGTTGAGCCTGATCACCTCGCCCTTGCGGACCGGGATGCCCGTACGCGAGAGGAAGTAGCGGGTGTCGAACGGCCCGGGCTCGTGCAGGATCGGTCGCGCGCGGTAGTAGATGTGATCCGGCATCCCGAAGTGCGGCGAGTTGTCGAGGATGCGCCGGTCGCCGCAGCGCGGCTGGGACATCCACATGTCCTTCGCGCCGCCATGCAGATGACCGCCGACCGCCACGATCCGGCCGTCGAACGGCACCCGCCAGTCGTAGGAGCGGATGTAGGTCGAGCCCGGCGCTCCACCGCCGAACACGGCGTAGGAGACCTGCGCTCCGCACCCGTTGGCGCGCACCCAGAACGGCTCGACCGGCGTCATCGAGCGCCCGGTGACGACCGTGACCGTGTACTGGATGTATGCGTCGACCGAGCGTTCGGAGTGGCTCATCAGCATCGCCGTGACCCGCCAGCGGTCCCGCTTGGCGACCCGATAGCCGTACCCGCCCGGCAGCCGCAACTCCTCGTCCTCCTCGCCGGTGCCGTAGATGGCCTCACCGGAGCCGCTCGTGCACGGCCCGAGCTCCGGACGGGTGCCGACCCGGTGGAAGACGAGGTGGTGGAGCATCACGTCGCGGATCGTGATCGCCCGCCCGCGCCGGTCCACCAGCCGCGCGCTCATGTGCGTCACGTAGCCGTCGAGCTTCGGTGCGCGCACGGCCGCCTTCGGGAAGTCGACGTTGTACCCGCCCATGTGGACCGGGCCGTAGCGGAGCGTCAGGGTGCGCGTGTCCGCCTGCGCGGGCGCGGCGAACGCCAGGAGCAGCGCCACGGCGAGCAGGAGCCGGCCCATCGCCTACGGTCGCGCGAAGGAGCGGCGCTGGAGCTCGCGCACCCGTTGCGCGAGCTCGTCGACCGGGCCTTCGACCGGCAGGCCCGGCACGACGTCGTTGATCGGCAGCGTGGCGACCGCGGGGGCCGGCACGCCGAGCTCGCTCGCCCAGCCGCGCAGTTGGGCCGACGACGCGGCGATCACGATCCGCCCGAGCCCGACCCACCCGTGGGCGGCGGAGCACATCGCGCAGTGCTCGCCCGATGTGTAGACGGTCGCGCCGGGGCGGTCCTCGGGCGCCATGTGGTTCGCCGCCCAGCGCGCGATCTCGAACTCCGGGTGGCGTGTCTGGTCGCCGCCCGAGGTGCGGTTGTGATCCTCGAAGAGCACCGTCCCGTCGGCGCCGACGAGCACCGAGCCGTACGGCTCCTCCCCGGCCTCGAGCGCGATCTCGGCGAGCTCGACGGCACGGCGCAGATGTTGGAGGTCGACATCGTTCACGGCTGCGTCGTCGACAGCGTAAAGGTCAACGTCTTCGCGTACGTCCCCGTGCGCAGCGGCTCGTTCGCGCCGATCGACTGTGCGAGCTCGATCGCGACCGGGTCGTGGGCGACCGGGGCCTGCCAGGTCTTCGCGGTCGCCGGGAGCGGCGAGCCGGCGACGAGGAGCGGCTGCTGCAGGGCGAAGGCGCCGTTGACGAGCCGGCCGGGCGCGGTCGGGCTGGGGTCCGAGACGGTCAGCGCGGCGTCGCCGCCGGTCGACAGCACGTCCGCCGCGATCGTCGCCTTGTAGGTGCGCGCGACGCCGGGCGTGAACGATCCGAAGCCGCCGCCCGCCAAGGTCACCGCGAGCGCCGGAGCGACGGAGCCACCCGTGCCGCCCGGCTCGGAGACCGCTGGCGCGGCGAAGCGCAGGACCCGGTTGGTGTACGTGTCGGCCACCAGCAGCCGGCCCTGTGCGTCGATGTCGGTGCCCATCGGGCGCGTGAACGTGCCTGCGCCGATCTCCCCGACCTGCTGCAGCTGCGCGTCGTAGGCGAGCAGGCGATTGTGCTGCGTGTCGCTGACGAGCACGCCGCCGTGGCCGTCGGAGCCGACGCCCTCGGGGTTGTCCAGCCCGCCGGCGCTCGCCACCCGCGTGCCGTCGGGCGCCAGGATGCTCACGCGGCCGGGGTCGAGCTCGGTGACCGCGATGCGGCCGTCGGCCAGGACGGCGACCGCCGTCGGGTGCGAGAAGCCGCCGAGCACCGTCCAGACGCCGGACACCGGGTCGCGCTTCTGCAGGCGGTCGTTGCGGGTGTCGGCCACCCACACGGTCCCGTCCGCCGCCACGGCGATCCCGAGCGGCTCGGTGAACCCGCCGGGAGCGGTCGACGCGCTTCTCCCGCCGAAGGTGACGACGCCGGCGATGGCCCCGTCCTGCGGGATCTTCTGGACGCGGTGATTTCCGCCCTCGGCGACCCACACGTCGCCGTTACGCGGGTCGACGGCGACCGCCGTCGGCTCCTGGAACTCGCGCTTGCCGCCGGCGCCGACCGGGGTGCCGAGGTTCGCGCTGATCCGTGCCCACGTGTCCACCCGTCCGTCGGCGCGCAGGACCTGCACGCGGTCCGCGCGGGTGTCGGCGATCACCACGTCGCCGTTGGCCTCGACCGCGACGTCGCGGGGCTGCATGAATGCGGTCGGCCCCCGCCCGTCGAGTCCGAAGCTGCGTACGTACCCGCCGTCGGGCGTGAACTCGGACACCTGGTTGAGCGAGGTGTTGGTGGCGTAGACGCGGCCCTCGGGCGAAACCGTGATCCCGCGCACGTTGTTCAGCCGCCCCGGGCCGAGGCCGGAGCCGCCGAAGCTGGTCGTGAACGCCAGCGTGCCGGCGTCCAGCCGCACCACCCGGTGGTTCTGGTTGTCGGCGACGAACAGCCGCCCCGCCAGGTCGACGCCGGTGTCGTACGGGTTGTCGAACTGCCCCGGTCCGCTGCCGAGCGTCCCGGTCAGCGCGTCGAAGGCGAGGTCGTGCGTGAGCCGCTGGATGCGGTTGTTGCGGTCGTCGGCGACGAAGACCTTGTGGTCCCGCGCCGGGTCGACCGAGAGGCCGGAGACGATGTCGAACTGCCCCGGACCGGCGCCGTGTACGCCGAACACGATCGGCGGCGAGTCTGGGAGCCCGTCGGCGCCGAGGTGGAAGCGCTGGATGCGGTGGTTGTCCTGGTCGCCGACGAAGAGCTCGTCGCCGAGCAGCGCGAGCCCGCCGTTGATCCCGGGGTTGAGCTGTCCCGGCGCCGTGCCGAGCGACCCGAACTGGCCCTCGAACTGGCCGCCGGAAGTGAAGCGCTCGACGCGCGCATTGAACGAGTCGAGGACATACACGTGCCCGCGGGCGTCGACGGCGACGCCGCCGACGCCGCCGAGCAGGCCGGTGGTCGGGCTCGCGCTCGACGACGTGGCGCCGAGGCGCCCCGGCTCCGAGCCGTAGCCGCCGAAGCGCCGCACGAAGGTCCCGTCCGCCGTGAACTTCTGGACGGTGAACGAATGCTGGTCGGCGACGTAGACGTACGGCCCGGCGGGCGCGCCGGCGCCCGGATCGGGGACGCCGGAGGCGTCATAGGCCAGCGCCTGCGGGAAACGCAGAACGCCGTCCTGGGCGACGCCGATGCTCGCGGGATCGCGCCAGTCGGGGTATCCCCAGGCGGCGGTGGTGGGCGCCGCCAGCGCGGCGGCGATCGCGATGGCAACTCCTCGACCCTTCATAGGCCGCGACGCTACGCCCACCCGGCCGCGCTGCCATCGGGTGTTCGCCCGATCTACATCCGTAGGAATGCCCTATACGGCTCTGCCGGTCTCGCGGTCGAAGTGGCGCAGCCCGGACTCGACGAGCCCGAACTCCATCTCCTCGCCCACGTCGCGCGTGGCGCGGCCCTCCTCGAAGACCACCAGCCGCGTCTCGCCCACGTCGACGCCCACGAACGTCTCCCGGCCCAGCGCCTCGACGAAGGCGACCGTTCCGCGGAACGGGCCGACCAGACCGTCACGCCACGGCCGCGTGTGCTCCGGCCGCACGCCCACCACGACCCCCTCCCGCAGCCCCGGCAACGCGCCGTCCTCGATGAACGACATCGCGGGCGAGCCGATGAAGCCGGCGACGAACCGGTTCGCGGGCCGCTCGTAGAGCTCCTCCGGCGTCCCGACCTGCTCGAGCACGCCGTGGTTCATGACCGCGATCCGGTCGCCCATCGTCATCGCCTCGACCTGGTCGTGGGTGACGTAGACCGTGGTCGTGCGGACCTCCTGCTGCAGGCGCCGGATCTCGCCGCGGGTCTGCGTGCGCAGCTTCGCGTCCAGGTTGCTCAAAGGCTCGTCCATGAGGAACACCTGCGGCTCGCGCACCAGCGCGCGCCCCAGCGCGACCCGCTGGGCCTGGCCGCCGCTCAGCTGCCCAGGGCGCCGATCCAGGTACGGCGCCAGGTCCAACACCCGCGCGGCCTCGGTCACCCGCCGCTGGATCTCCTCGCGCGGCACCTTGCGCCGTCGCAGCCCGAACGCGAGGTTGTCGAACACCGTCCACTGCGGGTAGAGCGCGTAGTCCTGGAAGACCATCGCGATGTCGCGCTCGCGCGGGGCGATCTTGTTGACCACCTTCTCGCCGATCGCGATCGACCCCGACGTGACCGATTCCAGCCCGGCGAGCATCCGCAGCGCCGTGGTCTTGCCGGAGCCGGACGGGCCGACCAGCACCATGAACTCGCCGTCGGCGATGTCGAGATTGAAGTCGCGCACCGCCTGGACCGAAGTCCCGAACGTCTTGCCGACCCCGTCGAACGTCACACCCGCCATCAGCCCTTCACCGCCCCCGAGAGCATGCCGCGGATGAAATGCCGCTGCAGGAACACGTACAAGATCACGACCGGCAGCGCCACGATCACCGAGCCGGCGGCCAACAGCGTCAGGTCCGACGTGTTGCGCCCCTGGAAGAACGAGAGCCCGAGCGGCGCCGTGCGCAGGTTCTCGTCGGACACCATCACCAGCGCGAGCAGGAACTCGTTCCAGGTCCACATGAACAGCAGCACCGTCATGGTCAACACGGCCGGCCGCGCCAGCGGCAGCAGCACGCGCCAGAGCGTGAACCACGACGACGCGCCGTCGATCCGCGCCGCCTCGACCAGCGAGCGCGGCACGCCGCGGAAGAACGCCCGCATCCAGAAGGTCCCGAACGCCACCGACGTCGCGATCTGCGGCAGGATCAGGCCCCAGTAGGTGTTGGTCAGCCCGAGGTCGCGGAAGTCGTAGTAGAGCGGGACGATGATCGCCTCCATCGGCACCATCAGCCCGAGCAGGAACACGTAGAACAGGACGTTCTGCCCCCGGAACCGCATCAGCCCGAATGCGTAGCCGGACATGATCGAGAACACGCCCGCGACGGTCACGACGACCACGGCGACGAGGATCGAGGACTTCAGGTAGGACCCGAAGTGGCCTTCCTCCCACGCGTTCTTGAAGTTGGAGAAGTGGAAGCCGTCGAAGGACCCGAAGGACGCGCCGCCGTCGGGGTTCTGGAGCGCGGTGAAGACGATCCCGGCGATCGGCAGCAGCGCGATCAGCGAGAAGACGCCGAGCACCACGTAGGCGACCGTCTGCTCGGTCCGCGACGTCATGTCGCACGCTCCGAGAAGCGGTTGATGCCGAGCGAGATCAGGAAGATGATCGCCGTCAGCGTGATGCCGACCGCCGCGGCCGAGCCGACCTGCCCGGACTGGAACGCGCGCGAGAAGACCTGGAACGCCGGCACCGTGGTCGCGTCCCCCGGGCCGCCCTGCGTCGTGACGTAGACGAGGTCGAAGTTGCGCAGCGAGTAGATCGTCGTCAGCGTCAGCGCGACCGCGATCTCCCCGCGCAGCGCCGGCAGCGTGACCGCGGTGAACTCCCGGAAGGCGCCCGCGCCGTCCACCCGCGCCGCGTCATAGAGCGAGGACGGGATCTTCTGCACGCCCGCCGTCAGCAGCACCATCGCCAGCCCGTAGTAGACCCACGTGCCGATCAGGCCGATCGACGGCAGCGCGAGGCTGAAGTCCCCGAGCCACGACTTGCCCTCGATCCCGAAGACGCCGAGGAAGCGGTTCAGGGCGCCGTTGTCGGGGTCGTAGATCATCTTCCACATGACCGCGACGACGACCAGCGCGATCACCTGCGGCAGGAACAGGATCGTGCGGAAGAGCGCCAGGCCGCGGATCCGCGCCCGCGCCATCAGCCCCGCGAGCAGCAGCCCGATCATCACCGGCAGCACCGCGTAGAAGATCAGCAGGATCAGCGCGTGCGCGAACGCGCTGCGCAACTCGGGGTCGGTGACGACCTCCTTGTAGTTGTCCAGCCCGGTCCACGTGCCGACGGTCAGCCCGTCCCAGTCGTAGAACGAGATGTACACCGCCCGGTAGAGCGGGTACAGGACGAACGTCGCGAAGACCGCGAACGCGGGCAGCAGGTAGAGGTAGCCGACGAGACGCGGCTCACCGGGGGGACGATCCTCCCGGGAGCCGCGCCACCGGCTCAGCCTTGCTTCTGGGCCCACTTATCGAAGTCCGCCTGCACGCCCTTCGTGAACGCGGCGGGGTCCTGCTTGCCCGCGAGCAGCTCCTGGATGGCGCCCGAGATGTCGTCGTAGAAGGTCGGCGTCGTGTAGTCCAGGTACGGGATCACGCCGTCGGCCTCGTTGAGCTTCTGCCAGGCGTTGGCGACGTCGACCGAGAGGCCCTCGGCCGGCGCCGGCGCGCCCTTCATCGCCGGCAGGTTGTCGGTGTCGACGAGCACCTTGGCCGCGTTGGCGTCGGTGAGGAAGTCGATGTAGGCCGCCGCGACGTCCGGGTTCTTGGCCGCGGAGGTGATCGACCACGGCAGGTCCTCGCCGCCGAGCGAGACCGGCGCGTTCGGGTCCTTGCCCGGCATCAGCATGAAGCCGACCTTGTCGCCCATCTGCTTCGCCAGGTCCGCGGTCACCCACGTGCCGGCGATCAGGTAGCGGCTCTTGCCCTTCGCGAACTGCTGCCAGGCCGGGTCGTAGTCCGTGCCGTTGAAGTTCTTGTTGAAGTAGCCCTTGTCGACCCACTCCTTGATCTTCGTCGCGCCCGCGGTGAAGTCGGGGTTGTCGAATGACGCGCCCTGCTTGGCGAAGACGAAGTCGCGGATCGCCTGCTTGTCGGCGGTCTGCCCGAGCACCGACTCGAAGTTGTGGATGCCCGGCCACTTCTCGAGGTTGCCGAACATGATCGGCGTCTCGCCCGCGTCCTTGGCCTCCTGCAGCGACGCCTCGAACTCGTCGAGCGTGGTCGGCGGCGTGGCGACCTTGTCCTTGTTGTAGAAGACGCCCACGATCTCGCCGGCCTGCGAGAGGCCGTAGAGGTCGCCGGACCCGAACTCCTTGCCGTCGGGCGAGAACGAGTTCAGCGCGAGCAGCGTCGGCGAGTAGCGGTCGTTCCAGCCGTAGACCTTCGCGTAGTCGGTCACCGGGCGGATCAGCTTCGCCTTGACCATCTCGCCCATCGTCCCGCGGCCCTGGTTGGCCTGGACGACGTCCGGGGCGTCGGGGCCCGAGACGGCGAGCTTGACCGTCTTGAGCAGGTCCTCGAACGACTTGGCCGTGCGCTCGATCTTGACGTTCGGGTACTTGGCCATGAACTGCTTGTTGAGCTCCTCGATCTCCGCGTTCTGACCGCCGCGGACGTTCTGATCCCAGACCGTCAACGTGACATCGCCGACCTTGGAGATGTCCGGCTTGGCATCGACCGAGGGTGCGGGCGTCGCCGTCGACTTCGCGGTGTCGTCCTTGGATCCGGGAGCAGAACCGCAGGCGGCCACCACCATCGCCAGCGCCAAAGCGGCGAACACTCTCCGTGCCATCACTGGTCCTCCTTCATCGCTGCTGACGGCTGTCGCACTGGCGACGCCAGCCCGTGTTCAGCGCCCTCCTCCAAGAGCGCCCTCAATGTCACCGCCCCCGCGACGGCGGTGGCGACCCTCACTGAGAGGGATGCGTATAGCACCGCCCATCGGAGGCGCTCGTTAAGCCCGGCGCCCCAATGGTCGGCCCAGACGTAGGCGGCGGCGAACAGATCGCCGGCACCGGTGGTGTCGACGGCGTCGACTTCGACGCCGGGAACGCGGACCGCGCCCTCCGCGCTCGCGGCCAGCGCGCCGTCGGCACCGAGGGTGACGATCACGACCGGGGCGGCGGTCGCCAGCTGCGCCGCCGCGGTCTCGACATCGCTCGCGCCCGTCAACAGGCGCGCCTCCCGCGCGTTGACCAGCAGCGCGCGCGCCGTGCTCAGCTCGGGTGGCAACTCGCTGCCGGCGAGCGCCCGCGCGTCGACGTCGCCGATCGACACATAGACGCGGGCGCCCGCCGGCGCGAGGGGCAAGCGGGGGATCGACAGGACGACCGCGCGCGGATCCACGGAGGCAAGCTCCTCGGCGGTCACCCCTTCCCCCGGGTCAAAGGTCGCCATCGCCCGGTCCCCGCCGGACGGCATGATCACGGTGACCGGCGAGCGGTCGACGAGCCGCCCCGACCAGCGCACGCCGTCGTCGGCGAGCAGCGAGCGCAGCAGGATGCCGACCGCGTCGTCGCCCAGCGGCGAGACCAGCGCGCTGGACAGACCAAGACGTGCGGCACCCACCGCCGTGATCGCTCCGCCACCGGGCGAGCGCAGGAAATCCGTGGCCAGCCGTTCTTCGCCCGGCCCCGGGATCTTGTCCAGGCCGGTCATCGTGAGGTCGAGGAACGCGGGCTCCGCGCAGGCGAGGTCGACGCCCGGGCTCACAGGGCCACCCCCGGGATGCCTGAAACCGGACGGCCGGTGCCGCCACGGCGCGTCTTCAGGCTCGGGCTCACGCAAAGGCCTCTTGCAGCGCGGGCAGACGGCGGCGGTAGCCGTCGAAGATCTCGCGCGCCGTGCTGACCGAGGGCACGAGCGGGTGCAGCGAGAGCGCCTTGACGGCCAGCTCGCGCGAGCCCAGCAGCGCCGCGTCGATCGTCGTGCGCTCCACGTCCTTCATCATCTCCACCAGCGCCCGCGCGTGTGCAGGCACCTGGCCCATCGCCATCGGCACCGGGCCGGCGCGGCCGACGACGCACGGCACCTCGACCACGGCGCGCTCGTCCAGAAACGGCAGCGCCGAGCGGTTGGCGGTGTTGAGGATCAGCACCTTGCGGCTGTTGAGCGCGATCGCCTCCAGCACCGCCATCGCCTCGGACTCGTAGCCCGCGTTCGTGTCGTTGTCGTGCTCGTGCTCGTCGCCCGCGGCCGAGCGTGCCTCGGCCATGTAGGTGCGCTCGCGGTCGTGGCGGGTCGCGCGCCAGTCGCCCAGGGCGTCGCCGCCGGAGCGCGCGTAGAACGCGCGCTGCTGCTCGAGCAGGAACGCGCCGCGCGAGGCGCTCGAGCCGCGGATCGCGTTGACCGTGTCCGAGGCGTAATAGAAGTAGTACAGGTACTCGTTGGGGATCATCGCGAGCGAACGCAGCCACTCGCCACCGAACAGCCGACCCTCCTCGAAGCCGTTCAGCCGCTCGTCATCCTCGAGCAGACCGTCGAGCAGCTGCGTTCCACCCGCGTCGCGGACCCCCTTCAGCCAGCCCAGATGGTTCAGACCGAAGTAGTCGAACCAGAGGTCGTCCGCCTGGCGGCCGACCGCCGCCGCCACCCGCCGGCAGAGGCCGGACGGCGAGTCGCAGATGCCCACGGCGCGGTCGCCGAGCACCTGCTGGACGGCCTCGGTGACCATCCCGGCGGGGTTCGTGAAGTTGATCAGCCAGGCGTTGGGCGCGTGCTTGGCCATCGTCTCGGCCAGCCGCACCATCACCGGGATCGTGCGCAGCGCGAAGCAGATGCCGCCCGGCCCGGTGGTCTCCTGCCCGAGCACGCCGAGCCCGAGCGGGACGTCCTCGTCGACCACGCGACCTTCGAGCTGCCCGACGCGGATCGCGCAGAACACGAAGTCCGCGCCCTCGACGGCGTCGACCAGGTCGGTGGTGAAGCGGAACGGGAGCTGCGTGCCGCGCTCGGCGGCCAGGCCCTCGAGCACCGCGCCGATCCGCTCCAGGCGGCCGCCGTCGATGTCGTGCAGCACGACCTCTTCGAGCCCGAGCCGCTCCTTCTTGTCCAGCAGCGCGCCGTAGACGAGCGGAACCCGGAACCCGCCTCCTCCGACGATCGTCAGTTTCATGCGACGGTGACCTCGATCCCGGCGGCGTCGACGGCCGAGCGCGCGGATGCCGGCAGCGGCGCGTCGGTGACGATGTGAGAGAGCGACTCAGGTCCGCACACGCGGACCATGCCGGTCATCGAGAACTTGGCGGCGTCGGCGATCAGGACGACCTCGGAGGCGCCGGCGATCATCAGCCGCTTGATCGGGACCTCGACCATCGTGGTGTCCCACACCCCGATCTCGAGATCGACCCCGCTGGTCCCCAGGAAGAGGATGTCGGACTTGATCTGGCGCAGCGAGTCCTCGGCGAGGACGCCGACCAGCGACCGGTAGTTGCGCCGCACGATCCCGCCCGGGAGCACGAGCTCGATGTCCGGGTCGGGCAGCAGCTCCTCGACCACCGCCAGGTTCGTCGTGACCACGGTGATCTTGCAGCCGTGCAGGTGGCGCGCCATCTGCAGCGTCGAGGTGCCGATGTCGATCATCACGGTCATCCCGTCCTGCACCATCGCGGCGGCCGCGCGGCCCAGGCGGTCCTTGATGTCGAAGCGCTCGACCTCGATCTGCGAGAAGCCCGGCTCGGTGCCGGCGTCGACGGCGCCGCCGTGGACCCGTTCGAGCTTGCCGTCGCGCGCCAGCGCGCCGAGGTCGCGCCGGACCGTCATCTCCGACACGCCGAAGGACTCGGCCAGGTCGGAGACATGCGCGGTCCCGTTGCGTACCGCGCGGAGGATCTCTTGGCGTCGCTGAGCGGGTAGGAGCGTCATCGCTTGGGCGGGAACAGTATTGAACAGTTCCGAGCGGACTTCTACCAGCTTCGAACGCCCACGTGCAAAAACGCCTCCCCGTTAAGGTCGGATGATCGGGGTGGGGCGGAGGGGCTGCGTCGCCTTAGAATTCAAGGCGTAGCTTGGGGCAGGTCGCCGCGGGATCGCCCATGCCCGCGCCCGGCGAGGGCCGGAAGCAGCTGGCGTAGCGGAACGCGCCGTGCCAGCTGTCGGGCAGCGTCACGTCGATCTGCGCCGTGTAGTGCCCGGCCTTGGTGCGTTCGGTCTTGGCCGTCTTGCGCATCGTCGACTTCTTCGCCTTGCGCGGGCCGAGATAGAAGTACGTCGGCGAGGTCAGCTTGACCGTCTTGGGCACCGTGTAGCGCTGGTAGAGCCGGACGACGCCGGGGCGCAGCGCACGGAAGCTCAACTCGAACGCCGGCAGCGTGTAGGCCTGCACCAGCTTCGAGGTGAGGTTCTGCGCGGGGGCGGTGACCCGCAGCCGGTGGTTGCGGTCGAGCTCGGCCTTGAAGCTGAAGTTGCCCTCGGCGTCGGTCGTCGTCCGCGCGATGACCCGGTACGAGCCCTCGTAGGGGTAGCGGCGGCCCTCGAGCACGACCTCCTGGGCGCCGAGCGGGACCGTCCCGTCCATCAGCGTGCCGTCGATCTTGTGGGTCTGGCCGTAGCGGACCGACGGCTTGGCGAGCGTCACGCCGATCGTCGGTGCGGCCTGCGCGCTCGCGGGGAGCGCGAGAATGAGAGCCAGCGTCAGTCCAACGGCGATCCGCACGTTGATGAGGGTAGCCCGGGAACTTGACACGAGCTAAATGCCAGGAATAGGTTCCCTGTTCGAAGTCGTGCGAAGAGGTGCGAGCGTGAGGGAGAGGGACGTGAGACGAACGGGTTTGGTCCTGCTGTCGGCGCTGGCGGTGCTGCTCGGAGCGGCATCCAAAGCCAGCGCGGCGCCCTACACGGCCGACAAGGCCGTGAAGATCAACGTGATGGGCGAATGGGCCCATCCGGACGACGACACGAGCATCATCGGCCCGTGCGGCGTGTGGCATCAGCGTTACGGCGTCAAGTGCGGGATCATCATGGTCACCCGCGGCGAGGGCGGCGGCAACGCCGTCGCGTCGGAGATCGGCCCGGCGCTCGGTCTGCGCCGTGAGAACGAGGATCGCGTCGCCCACTTCCGCTCGGGCACGGTCGACATCTTCAACCTCGATCGCGTCGACTTCTTCTACAACCAGAGCGCGCCGCTGACGCAGTCGTTCTGGGGCCAGGACGAGACGCTGCGCCGGGTCACGCGGATCATCCGCATGACGCAGCCGGACATCTACATCGGCTTCACGCCGACGCTCGGCGCCGGCCACGGCAACCACCAGCAGGCCGGCCGCTACATCTGGGAAGGCATCAAGGCCGCGGCCGACCCGACCATGTTCCCGGAGCAGCTGACCGGGCCGAACGCGCTCTCGACCTGGCAGGTCAAGAAGGCGTTCTCCGGCGGCGCGACCGCCGGCACCGGCGGCACCACGACCGCCGCGGACTGCACCACGGGCTTCACGCCCACGGGCCTCGACAACGTCGCGGGCGTGTGGACGGGCTACGACTCGCCGTACCTGTGGCCGGCCGGCAACGTCCAGGGCCGCCCGGCGGGCACGCCGAAGATCTGGGCGCAGGTCGCCTCCGAAGGCGCTTCCGCCTACCCGACGCAGAGCCGCGTTATGCAGATGGGCACGATCGCGCCCGGCTGCTCGCGCTTCGGCATGACCAACAACTTCGTGCCGTTCCAACCCAACGTCAACGCGGACGGCTCGGCCAACGCCAACGCCGGCAAGGACGACGCGATCCTGTACGGCGCGACCGTCGCCGACAAGGGCGGGCTGCCGCTGGGCACGCTCGAGTACCTGACGTTCAACCGCTTCTACAACGCGCCCGGCGTGCCGTTCACGGCGACGCTGAACGTGAAGGCGCCGGCGGGGACGACGATCCCGGCGGGCACCGCGACGCTCAACGTCCCGGCGGGCTGGACCGCTGACGCGGCCAAGACCGTTCCCGCCACCGACGGCTCGGGCCAGACGGTGACCTTCAACGTGACGCCGTCGGCGACCGCCGCGGTGAACACGAACTTCAAGATCTCGGCCACGTGGACCGTGGGCACCGCCTCCGGCTACACCGACCAGGTCGTGCGCGTGGTCTCCCCCGTCGAGGGCCGCTTCCAGCGCTGGGGCAACTGGCTCGAGTACGACAACTGGACCGAGAACACGGCTCCGTCGGCGCGTCGCCTCGGCCGCTCGGCCGCGATCCAGACGGTCGCGGTCGGCACGTCCTTCACGCTGCCGGTCATCGTCCACAACTGGACCGACGCGCCGCAGAGCGGCAACGTCACCCTGACGCTGCCCGCCAACGTGACCGCCGACGCCGTGACCAAGCCGTACACCAACCTCGCCCCGGGCGCGGACGCGACGGTCAACTTCACCGTCTCCAACTCGTACACGAACGCGACGCTGCCCACCACGGCGACGCCCGCGGACTCGCAGAACGGCAACGTCAACGTGCGCATCACGACCACGTTCGGCGCCAACGGGACCGGGTTCGAGGACCTGACGCTCGGCATCGTCCCGAAGACGACGATCCCGGCGGCCGCCGGGGCGCCGACGATGGACGGCCAGGAGGGCGCGGGCGAGTATTCGGGCGAGGCGCTCGAGATCGGCCGCAAGTGGGAGCCCGGCGGCTCGACCCGCAACTGCTCGCCGCTCGGCGTGGACTGCGGCTCCTCCTCCGCCACGGGCACCGCGAACAGCACGTACGCCAAGGTCACCCGCTCCGGCGAGGACCTCTACTTCTTCATCCACGTCAAGGACGACTTCCAGTCCTACGCGGTCAAGCCGGAGGAGTGCGTCGGCCACTGGCTCGCGGACTCGGTGGAGATCATCATCGACCCGCGCGGGAACGCGTCGCAGGTGCTCAAGGACACCGCGAACACGTTCAAGCTCGGCATCTTCCCGTTCACCAACGACCCGTCGAACTTCAACGGCAACGGCGTCAACGGGCCGTGCTGGGCGCGTGACGCGGACAACCACCAGGGCTTCTCGACCGGGCCGCTGGCGGCGAACGTCTCCGACGCCCCGAACGCCCCCGGCGTGGTCGTGAAGTCGACGGCGACCTGGGTCGGCTCCAACTCGACGACCGTGCCGCACGGCTACGGCGCCGAGGGCGGCTACAACCTCGAGGTCAAGATCCCGCTGGCGGACCTGCCGGCCGCGGTCGACCCCAACAACATGGGCCTGAACATCACGCCCTACGACGAGGACGACACCTCGGCCGCGGGCACGACGACGCTGCGCCACATCGACCAGAGCACCCGCATGGCCTGGTCGACGTTCGGCAGCGTGCAGTCCGACCCGTACCGCTGGGGCAAGGCGATCATGGCGGGCTACACGCCGCCGGCGAACCTGCCGACGACGCCGCCCGCGCCGAACGTGTCGAACCCGAACCTGAACGGGATCGACTCGCCGCAGACGATCGCCCAGTCGGCCCGCAGCGGCGTGCCGATCTCCGGTCGCGTGCCGGCGCCGGCCAGCCGTGGCATCACCGTCAACAGCGCGGTGCTCAAGACCGGCTCGGTCGACATCGACATCGACGCCGCCGGCCCGGGCACGCTGCACGCGTTCCTGTACGACGGCGAGAAGGGCTACATCCCGGTGTTCAACTCGAGCTGCGCGGCGAGTGGCACCGCCGATGACGGCCTGTCGGCCTGCGCGCTGACGGATGGCTCGATCCCGGCCTGGTCGCCGGACATGAGCGGCCGCGTCGTGACCGACGTCAAGAAGACGATCACCGCCGGCCACCAGGTCATCTCGCTCCCCGTGAGCGAGGCCGGCGCGGCGAAGATCTCGAGCGGCGGCTCCGCGCTCGTGGCCTTCCAGACGACGCAGGACGAGGTCCAGGCGTTCGATGCGCCGATCACCTCGGTGAGCGGCGGCGTCGGCGGCACGGTGCCGGCCACGCTCTCGCTGTCGATGGGCGCACCGGCCGCGTTCGGGGCGTTCACGCCGGGTGTCGCGAAGGACTACTTCGCCACCACCACCGCCACGGTCATCTCGACCGCCGGTGACGCCGCACTGAGCGTCGCCGACCCGAGCGCCGTCAACACCGGCAAGCTCGTCAACGGGTCCTTCGCCCTGCAACAGACGTTGCAGGCCGGCACGGGCGGCACCTACGCGCCGATCCCGGCCACCGTGAAGACCTGGAACGCGCCGACGTCCAACGAGTCGGTGGCGATCGGCTTCAAGCAGTCGATCGGTCAGAACGAGGCGCTGCGCACGGGGACGTACAGCAAGACGCTGACGTTCACGCTGTCGACGACCACGCCGTAGAGGGGTCCCAACCGCGGAGGGGCCGGCCGCGCCGCGGCCGGCCCCGCCGCACGGCGTCATCCGGTTCGGATGATGCACACACCGCGTCTGAGTGCGCAGGATGCACCATGCGCAGGGGTCGTTCTGGTCTTCTGAGTCTCGTCGCAGCGGTGTTCTTCTCCGCCGCGGCGTTCCCGGCCGTCGCGGCCGCGGGGATCACGGCCACGGGAGCGACCATCGACGGCGTCGCGAGCACGTCGGCGCCGGCCGGCAGTGTCATGGACGCGAGCGTGACCGCCAACGTCACGGCCACGACCTGGCGGGCGACCCGGGTCCGCTTCGGCAGCGAGCCCCCGGTCTGCGCCGGTCACGACAACGAGAGCTCAGGGATCGGGCGGCACGCGGCGTTCAGGGTCACCGCACCTGGCGACCCCGGCAACTATGACGTGACGTTCACGCCCTACGCGGATGACGACTGCGCAGGCACCGCGGGGACGCCGTACAGGCTCGTGGACGGCCTGCGCGTCACCACGCCCGCCGCCAACCCGAACCTGCCGCCGCGCTGCGGGATCAACGTGATGCTGGTGCTCGACGAGTCGGGCTCGATCGCCTCGTCCGGGCAGACCGAGACCGTCAAGAACGCGACCCGCGCGTTCCTGACCGCGCTCGCGGGCACCGGGGCGAAGGTCTCGATCGTCGACTTCAGCTCGTCGGCCGCGCGTCCGGTGCCCTATACGACGGTGACGGTGGACACGATCTCCAGTGTCTTCAACCCGTACCTGGCGACCGGCTACAAGCCGAACGGCTACACCAACTGGGAGGCCGCGTTCGGCGAGGTCCGCGCCGCCAACGACCTCGGCCCGCTCGCCGACCTGGTCGTGTTCATCACCGACGGCGACCCGACCGCGCGCAACACGGCCACCGGCGTGCAGACCGGCCTGCCCGACGGCGACGTGCGTGCGATGCGCCCGGCGGCGATCCAGGCCGACCTGGTCAAGGGACAGGGCTCGCACGTGTTCGCGATGGGCGTCGGCGCGGCGGTGACCAAGCCCGCGAGCGCGAGCAGGCTCACCGCGATCTCCGGCTTCGACAGCTTCCCGGAGACGGCGTTCGAGTCGGCGGACTACACGCTCGTGCAGAACTTCGACGACCTTGCCGCGGCGCTGCGGCAGATCGCCGTCGCGCTGTGCGAGGCATCGGTCACGGTCACCAAGCTCGTCGACGAGGGCGACGGCGTCTTCCGGCCCGACCCCGGGTGGGAGTTCTCAGCGTCGGTGTCGATGAGCGACGGGAGGTACGCCTGGGTGCAGCCGGCGCCGCCACCCGATCGCGGCGAGCGAAAGCAGGTGACCAACGACGACGGGATCGCGACGTTCCAGTGGAAGCCGACGGACTCCACCGCGACCAGCACCGTCACCCTCGAGGAGACGCTCAAGGCGGGCTATGCCTTCGTCGACGCCACGTGCGCGACCGCCGCGCCGACCCGCACCGGGACCCGCATCATCAAGCGCACGACCTCGCCGACCCCGCGTGCGACAGCGGTCATCGGGCCGAACCAGTACGCGAGGTGCACGGTCCGCAACCGGATCATCCCGGGCACGATCGAGATCGAGAAGGCGGCGACCCCGCAAGGCGCGAAGGCCTTCGAGTTCACGGGCTCGGGGCCGCTGGGCGACTTCACCCTCGTCGACAGCGCGGCCGATCCGGCCGCGGCGTCGAAGATCTTCGCCAACCTGCCGCCCGGCACCTACACCGTGAGCGAGCGCGTGCCGGTCAACTGGGCGCTGACGAGCATCACCTGCTCAGACCCCGCGGTGCTGATCGCGGGCGCGCAGGTGACGATCACGATCGGGCCCGGCGACTCGGTCGTCTGCACCTACCACGACCTGCGCACCAACCCGCCGTTCCCGACGCCGACGCCGACGCCGACGCCAACACCGACCCCGACAACGACGCCCACGCCGCAGCCCAGCGTCTCGCCCACGCCGACCGCGACGGCGACGCCCGGGCCGACGGTGAGCCCGACGCCGACCCCTGACCAGGGCGGCACCGAGGGCGCGTCGGACACCAACGCGACCGAGCTCGAGATCGTCAAGACCGCGCCGGAGGTCGCCGCCGTCGGGCAGACGGTGCGCTTCTCACTGAAGGTCACGAACACCGGCGACGTGGCGGCGACCGGCGTCCAGGTCGCCGACATCCCGCCCGCCGCGGTGGCGTTCACCTCGCTCAAGACCGACACGCCCTACCGCCGCGTGCGCGGCAACGCGGTCTGGCGGATCGGGACGTTGGACCCGGGCGAGTCGCGCACCGTCCACGGCAGCGTCGTGATCAAGGCGGGCAGCCCGGGGCTCAAACGCAACATCGCCGCCGCGACGGCGAGCAACGCGCACCTTGTCGACGACCACGCGGACACGCGCATCTACGGGCCGCGACCGGGCCAGGGAGTCGCCTGCGTGGCGGTCGCGCGGCTGCGCTGCTAGGTGTCCAACAGCCCGTGCAGGTACTCGCCGTAGCCGCTCTTGACGAGCGGCTCGGCGACCGCCCGCAGGCCGGCGTCGTCGATGAAGCCTTCGCGCCAGGCGATCTCCTCCGGGGAGCCGATCTTCAACCCCTGGCGCTCCTCGATCACGCGCACGAACTCGGCGGCCTGCATCAGTGAGACGAACGTGCCGGTGTCCAACCACGCGGTCCCACGGCCGAGCACGGCGACCTGCAGCTTGCCGCGCTCGAGGTACTCGCGGTTGATGTCCGTGATCTCGAGCTCGCCGCGCGGGCTCGGCTTAATCGACTGCGCGATCCGGACCACGTCGTTGTCGTAGAAGTACAGGCCGACGACCGCGAAGCGCGAGCGCGGGCGCTCCGGCTTCTCCTCGATCGAGAGCGCCTGCATCCGCTCGTCGAACTCGACGACGCCGTAGCGCTCGGGGTCCGCGACGTGGTAGGCGAAGACGGCGCCGCCGTCGGGATCGGTGTAGCCCTTGAGCTGGTTCCCGAGGCCGTAGCCGTAGAAGATGTTGTCGCCCAGGACCATCGCCACGGGCCCGTCGCCGATGAAGTCGGCGCCGATGATGAAGGCCTCGGCCAGCCCGCGCGGCGCGTCCTGGACCGCGTACTCGATCCGGCACCCCCATTGGCTGCCGTCGCCCAGCAGGCGCTGGAACTGGCTCTGATCCTCAGGGGTCGTGATGACCAGGATCTCGCGGATGCCCGCCTGCATCAGCGTCGTCAGCGGGTAGTAGATCATCGGCTTGTCGTACACCGGCATGATCTGCTTGGAGATGCCCTTGGTGATCGGGTACAGGCGAGTTCCCGATCCTCCGGCAAGCACGATGCCTCTCACGGCGCGGCAGTCTATTGCGGCCGATCAGTTTGCGGATTGAAAGCGGTCTAAACGGTGATGACCGACACCGCCTACCTCGAGCTCGTCGAACCGTTCCGGCGGGAGCTGCACGCGCACTGCTACCGGATGCTCGGTTCCGTCGAGGACGCCGAGGACGCGCTCCAGGACGCCCTGCTGCGGGCGTGGCGGGGCCTGGCGCGCTTCGAGGGCCGCAGCTCGGTGCGCACGTGGCTGTACAAGGTGGCGACGAACGCCTCGCTCGACGTCGCCGCCCGGCGAGCGTCCCGCGCGCTTCCGACCGACCACGTCGGCCCCGCCGAGGTCCACGCGGTGCCGGGGCGACCGCTCGAGGAGTCGGTGTGGATCGAGCCCTACCCGCACGAGGAGCCGGAGGGCCTCGCCGGGCCCGAGGCGCGCTACGAGCGGCGGGAGAGCGTCGAGCTCGCGTTCGTCGCGGCGACGCAGTTCCTCCCACCGCGTCAGCGCGCGGTCCTCCTGCTCCGCGACGTGCTCGGGTTCTCCGCGCGCGAGGTCGCGGACGTGCTCGACATGTCGGTCGCCTCCGCGAACAGCGCGCTCGGCCGCGCGCGGCGCACGCTCGAGAGCCGGCTGCCCCAGGAGAGCCAGCAGACCGCGGCGCGGGGGCTCGGAGACACGCGGCTGCGGGCCCTCGTCGAGCGGCTGGTCGACGCGATGGAGCGCAGCGACGTCGACGCGGTCGTGGCCGAGCTGACCGCGGACGCCACCTGGTCGATGCCGCCCGACTCGACGTGGTATCGCGGCGAGGCGCTGCGCGCGTTCCTGGTCGAGTGGCCGCTGACGAACCAGTGGCGCCACCTGCCCGCCCGCGCCAACGGCCAGACGGCGATCGGTTCCTACATGTGGGAGCCGGCGGCGGGGCTCTTCCTCCCGGAGGCGCTCGACGTCTACACGATCCGAGGCGACCGGATCGCCGCGGTGACGGCGTTCAAGACCAAGGGGATCTTCCCGCGCTTCGGCCTTCCGGAAGAGATTCGCGAGTAGCGATCACTTTGGCGTCGCGGGCCGGTCAACCCTGGCATGGACCAATTCGCCACGCTGTTCATCGCCACCCGCAACGTCGAGCGCGTCTGCCGCTACGAGATCCCCGCCGGCCGCTCCTGGGCGCGCACCTGGCTGCGCGTGCCGATCAAGGTGCCGAGCAGGCCGATCACCAAGGCGGCGAGGACGCCGAGGCCCGCGAACGCCCACGCGCCGTCCTTCCCGCCCAGCCCGAGCGGGCCGAGCAGGTAGCCCTGCCAGTCGAGCCAGCCCGCGGCGGTGTTCGTGACCAGGCCCCAGCCGATCGCCGAGCCGGCGACGACCAGCGTCAGCGGCAGCAGGCGGACGTCGCCGTAGCGGCCGGCGGGGTCGAAGAGCTCGGGCTCGGCATAGGGGGCGCGGCGCAGCGCCACGTCGGCGAGCATCACGCCGCACCAGGCCGCGATCGGCACGCCGAGGGTGATCAGGAAGCCCTGGAACTGCGCGAGGAAGTTGTCGGTGAAGAAGACGACGTAGATCGTGCCCGCGACCATGATCACGCCGTCGACGCCCGCCGCCAGGAAGCGCGGGATCGGCAGGCCGGCGGAGAGCAGCGCGAGCCCTGAGGAGTAGATGTCCAGGACCGCGCCGCCGATCAGGCCCAGCACCGCCGTGATCGCGAACGGCACCAGGAACCACGTCGGCAGCAGCGTCGTCAGCGCGCCGATCGGGTCGAGCGCGATCGCGTCCGAGAGCTTCTGCGACGACCCGGCGAGCAGCAGGCCGAAGATCACGAGGATGACCGGGCCGACGGCGCCGCCGAACGTCGTCCAGCCGAACACGCCGCGCCCGGACGCGTTGCGCGGCAGGTAGCGGGAGTAGTCCGCGGCCGCGTTCACCCACCCCAGCCCGAAGCCCGTCATCACGAACACGAGCGCGCCGATCTGCTCCTGCGTGGAGCCCGCCGGGCGCGCCGAGACGACGCTCCAGTGGATCTCGTCGGCGACCAGCAGCATGTAGACGACGGTCAGCACCCCCGCGATCACGGTGATCGCGGCCTGCAGGCGCATCACGACGTCGAAGCCCGCCACGCCCGCGGCCACGGTGATCGCGGACACCACGACCAGCGCGACGACCTTGGTCCCGTCTCCCCCGCCCCAGCCGAGCTCCTTGAAGACCGTCGCGGTGGCCAGCGTCGCCAGCACCACCAGCACCGTCTCCCAGCCGACCGTCAGCAGCCACGAGAGCGCGGACGGCAGCCGGTTCCCACGCACGCCGAACGCCGCGCGCGAGAGCACCATCGTCGGCGCCGACCCGCGCTTGCCCGCCAGCGCGATCACGCCGCACAGCGAGAAGGACACGACGATGCCGACCACGCCCGCGAGCACCGCCTGCCAGAACGAGATCCCGAACCCGAGGATGAACGCGCCGTAGGAGACCCCCAGCACGGAGATGTTCGAGGCGAACCAGGGCCAGAACAGCGAGCGCGGCTCCCCTTGGCGCTCGCTCTCGGCGATGACGTTGATCCCGTTGAGCTCCACGCCGCGGGGCGCGCGCTCGGCGGGCAGGTGCTCGACGGCGCTCATTGCGCCACGACTGTACGCCTGCGCGCGGTCAGACCTTGCTCAGCTTGTCCTTCATCCACCAGGCCTTGGCGGGGAAGTCCGTCAGCACGTGCAGGTGGGAGACCTGCCCACCGCCCTTGACGTACCACTCGAGCCACAGCTGGATCAGCTCTTCGGTGTCCGTGCCGTGGGCGATGCGCCGCTCCAGCGCCTTCGTCACCTGGTCGCTGGTGCGTCCTGTCAGCGCGATGTCGTGGGTCGGCTCTGAGCCTTGCAGCTCCGGCGAGTTGTAGGCCGGATGATCGCGCGGCGCGAACTCCTGGCCGTAGACGAGCGTGACGATGTACCCCTTGAGCAGATTCCCGAGGACCTCCGCGGCCTTGGGGTTCGTCTTGGCGTGGAACTTCTCGATCTGGTCGCGCGGCGGGATCGCCGTCGTGAACTGGTAGCGGAGCTCGTCGACCCAGAGCTTGTTGAAGGTCTCCGGAAGCGTGGTCGACGCCGGTGCCGTTCCCGTGTACAGGCCGCCGAGCGCGGACTTCTCGGTGCGCACGGCCGAGAACACCGGGATGTCCGCCGGCGTGCCGTTGAAGAGGATGTACTCGACCGGGTTGCCCTGCGCGCTCTTGATCTCCTGGCTGACGATCTTCGCGACCGCCTTCGTGAGCGGCGACTCGCCCTCGGCGTGCGCGAAGTCGTTGTCGTGCTTGGTGCCCTTCATCTCGATCTCGACCCGCAACGGGAAGCCCGTCGCCTCGAAGTACAGCTGGCCGTACGGCCGGACCTGCGCCAGGAATTCGGTGAGCGTGATGAAGCGGCTCGTCGGACTCTGCGTGCGCAGGATCTGCTTGATGCGGTCAGCGGTCACCTGGTGGACCTCGGTCGTCTCGGCGAGCGTGTTCTCCGCGGTCTGACGGATCTGGTTGAGCTGCTCCTTGATCCGTCCTTCGTGGGTGAGGATCGGGACGCGGTCCTGTGACAGGAAGACGTCGCACTCGACGCCGTCGAGCCGCGGGACCGGCGGCTTCGTGCTCGACTCCACGTGCGTCGTCTCGTCGAGCGCGGCCTTGAACGCGTCCGGGGAGTTCTCCGCGGGTCGGGTCGTCCGGCGCTGGTCGGCCTGGGCGATCAGCCCGCCCATCGTGCGGTTGGTGGGGCCGCTGCCGCGGTGCGCCACGACCGAGACGCCCGGCCGTGTGGCCATCAGGCGCCGGATCTCCCGCAGCTTGCCGAGGTTCTGACCGTGCACGTCTTTGAGCCCGTCGGCGCCCTTCGATGTCCCCGCCGCGGTGACGAGCGCGTGGCCCAACGGACCGAAGCTCGAAACGGCGTCGTAGCCGACCCACATGCCGTGCACGTCGCCCGACAGCAGCACGCTGAACGCGTCGAGACACGCCTGGCACTCGATCAGCAGCTTCTGGTCGTCGCGCTTGTCGGCCGGCCGGGACGCGTATTCGACCACCGGGCCGAACTTGTCGAGCAGCTTCTTGGCGGCGGTCTGGGTCGCCGCGAGCCGCTGCAACTTCTCGTTCAGCTGGCCGACGATCCGGTTGAGCTTGCGCCGCCCTCTGCTCGTCGGCTCGTCACCCGCCGTCGGAGCGATCTGCGCGAGGCGCTGATCGATGTTCTTGACCAGTTCCTCCTTGGTGGTGAACGTGATGTCCGGACCCTCCGCGAGCTTCTTCAGCGCGTACGGAACCGCCTTCTCGGGCTCGACGGGACCCCCCAGGCGGCCGGCGATCAGCTTCTGCAAGTCGACGTCCTTGAGCGTCGTCGCGATCTCGGACGGCGGCACGACCCGTCTGGCCGTGGTCTGCTCGACGAACTGGCGCTGGACCCAGCGCGTCGCGGCCTGGTTTCCGGCCGTTCCCTGGAGCGCCAGCAGCGGATGACGCACGGGCGCGGTATCCGGGACGGTCGACCGCGGCCGCCGGGGTTCCTCCACGACCCCGCGCTCGTACTCCATGGCGCGACGCTAGTCGCATCAGGAGCGTCTGTCACCGGACGAAGTCCGGTCTGTCGCGACGCGGACATGTCCGACGTGACCGGGTGGTTCGCAGCGCGCGGGCTAGGATCGCTCCTCTACATGGGCGCCGCGCTCGGAACGCGGCCGTCGCTCTACTCCACGGCGGTCGGCAAGAAGTACGTCATGGCCATCTCAGGGTTCATCCTGATGGGCTTCGTCCTGCTGCACATGGTCGGCAACTTGAAGTTCTACTTCGGGGAGTCGGCGCTGGACACATACAGCCACTGGCTGCGCGAGATCGGCGAGCCGGCGCTGCCGCGCGCGACGATGCTGTGGGCCGCGCGGATCCTGCTACTGGTGGCGGTGGCCGCGCACATCCACGCCGCCTACGCGCTGACGATGATCAACCGGCGCGCGCGGCCGGACGCATACCGCTCCAAGCGCGACTACGTGGTCGCCAGCTTCGCCAGCCGGACGATGCGCTGGACGGGGATCATCGTCGCGCTGTTCATCGTCTTCCACCTGCTCGACCTCACCTGGGGGCCGGCGAACCCGGACTTCGTCGAGGGCGACCCGTACCACAACCTGATCGCGAGCTTCGAGCGCACACCGGTCGCGCTGATCTACATCGTGGCCAACCTCGCGCTCGGCCTGCACCTGTTCCACGGCGTCTGGAGCATGTTCCAGAGCCTCGGCCTGCGGATTCCGCGCCAGCGGACGATCGCGACCGTGTTCGCCGTCGTGATCGTCGTCGGCAACGTCTCGTTCCCGCTGTCGGTGATGCTCGGAGTGGTGAATTGATCGAGCTCGAGTCGATGATCCCGCCGGGCTCGATCCAGCGGGCCTGGGACAACCATCGCTTCACCGTCCGGCTGGTCAACGCGTCCAACAAGCGGCGCTTCAAGGTCATCGTCGTGGGAACGGGCCTCGCCGGTGCCTCCGCCGCCGCCACGCTCGCCGAGCTCGGCTACGAGGTCCAGGTCTTCACGTTCCACGACTCGCCGCGGCGGGCGCACTCGATCGCCGCCCAGGGCGGCATCAACGCCGCCAAGGACTACCGCAACGACGGCGACTCGATCTTCCGGCTCTTCTACGACACGATCAAGGGCGGCGACTTCCGCAGCCGCGAGGCCAACGTGTACCGGCTGGCGCAGGTCTCGAACGAGATCATCGACCAGGCGACCGCGCAAGGCGTCCCGTTCGCGCGCGAGTACGGCGGGCTGCTCGACAACCGCTCCTTCGGCGGCGCGCAGGTCTCGCGCACGTTCTACGCGCGTGGGCAGACCGGGCAGCAGCTGCTGCTCGGCGCGTACCAGGCGATGATGCGCCAGGTCGCCGCCGGCAAGGTGCAGCTGCACACGCGCACGGAGATGCTCGACGTCGTGGTCTCGGACGGCGTCGCCCGCGGGATCGTCACGCGCAACCTCCTGACCGGCGAGGTGCAGAGTCATTCCGCCCACGCGGTCGTGCTCGCCACCGGCGGCTACTCCAACGCGTTCTTCCTGAGCACCAACGCCAAGGCGTCCAACGCCACCGCGATCTGGCGCGCCCACAAGCGCGGCGCCGCGTTCGCGAACCCCTGCTTCACGCAGATCCACCCGACCTGCATCCCGCAGTCCGACGACACGCAGTCCAAGCTGACGCTGATGAGCGAGTCGCTGCGCAACGACGGCCGCATCTGGGTCCCGATCAAGGTCGGCGACGACCGCGCGCCGAACAAGATCCCCGAGGCCGAGCGCGACTACTTCCTCGAGCGCCGCTACCCGGCGTTCGGCAACCTCGTCCCGCGTGATGTGGCATCGCGCGCCGCGAAGGCGATGATCGACGAGGACCGCGGCGTCGGCGCCCGCCGCAACGGCGTCTACCTCGACTTCGCCGACGCCATCAACCGGCTCGGGATGGACGTCATCCGCGCCAGGTACGGGAACCTCTTCCAGATGTATGAGCGGATCACCGGCGAGGACCCGTACCAGGTTCCGATGCGCATCTACCCCGCTCCGCACTACACGATGGGCGGCCTGTGGGTCGACTACGACCTGATGACCACGGTGCCCGGGCTGTACGCGATCGGCGAGGCGAACTTCTCCGACCACGGCGCGAACCGGCTCGGCGCCTCCGCCCTGATGCAGGGGCTCGCGGACGGCTACTTCATCCTGCCGGTGACGATCGGCGACTTCCTGGCGCCGCTGCTGGGAACCGCGCCGCTGGACACCTCGCATGAGGCGTTCGCGGAGGCCGAGGCCACGGTGCGCGACCGGGTCTCGCACTACCTGCGCGCCGAGGGCGAGCATTCCGTCGACTGGTTCCACCGCGAGCTCGGCAAGATCCTCTGGGAGGCGTGTGGCATGGCCCGCAACGGGCCGGGCCTCGAGCACGCGATGGCCGAGATCGCCAAGCTGCACGATCGCTTCAAGGTGGGCGTGAAGGTCCTCGGCGACGAGGAGTCCTTGAACCAGTCGCTGGAGAAGGCGGGCCGCGTCGACGACTTCTTCGAGGTCGCCCAGCTGATGTGCCGCGACGCGCTGCACCGCGAGGAGTCCTGCGGCGGGCACTTCCGCGAGGAGCACCAGACGCCCGATGGCGAGGCGCTGCGCGACGACGACCGCTTCGCCTACGTGGCGGCGTGGGAGTACACGGGGGGCGAGCCGATCCTGCACAAGGAGAACCTGACCTTCCAGCACGTGCGGCCGTCGCAGAGGAGCTACGCATGAAGCTGACGCTGCGCGTGTGGCGCCAGGCCGGCCCGGACGTCGAGGGCGACTTCGAGACCTACGAGGTCGACGATGTCACCCACGAGATGTCGTTCCTGGAGCTGCTGGACTCGCTCAACGAGAAGCTCGTCGGCGAGGGGCGCGAGCCGGTCGCGTTCGACAGCGACTGCCGCGAAGGGATCTGCGGCTCGTGCGGGCTGATGATCGACGGCCAGGCCCACGGCCCGCAGCGCGGCACCGCCACATGCCAGCTGCACATGCGCCGCTTCAACGACGGTGACGTCGTGACCGTCGAGCCGTGGCGCGCGGCGGGCTTCCCGCTCGTCAAGGACCTCGTCGTCGACCGCGGAGCGTTCGACCGCATCATCGAGTCGGGCGGCTTCATCACCGCGCCTACGGGGTCCGCCCCGGACGCGAACCTGATCGCGGTCCCGAAGGCCGATGCCGACCGCGCGATGGACGCCGCCGCCTGCATCGGCTGCGGCGCCTGCGTCGCCGCGTGCCCCAACGGCGCGGGCCAGCTCTTCACGGCCGCCAAGCTCGCCCACCTGAACCTGCTCCCGCAGGGCCAGCCCGAGCGCGGCAAGCGCACGCTCGCGATGGTCGGGACGATGGAGGAGTACTTCGGCTCCTGCACCAACCACCAGGAGTGCTCGGCCGCCTGCCCGAAGGAGATCAGCATAGATTTCATCGCGATGCTCAATCGCGACTTCCGCAAGGCGCGGCTCTCGTGAACGCCGCCCAGATCGACCGCCTGATCGCCTCCGTTCCCAAGGGGATCGAGGAACGCCACCGCAAGCGCGTCATGGGGTACGCATGGACGGCCCGCCGCGTCGACGCCCGCATCACCACGCTCCGCGGCGACCTCGAACGCGCGCTGCGAGCCGTCGACGACGCCGCGGCGCGCGGCCAGGGCGACATCGCCGCCGATCGCGCGCTGCAGCTGGCGCAGGAGCTCGAGTCGCTGGAGCGCGTGCAGCCGCGCGTGGACTCCTGGCTGCGGGTGGCCGTCGGCGCCGTCGCCGACGACCCGGGCCTCGAGCCCTTCGGCGAAGGCCCGGCATAACTTAAAGGGGCCTGACCCCTTTAAGTGCGCGGCGGGATGTGGTGGCTGCCGACGAAGAGGTCGGTGGCGTCGTAGCGGGCCTTGACCTCGCGAAGCATGTCCCACGTGGCGGGCTCGAAGAAGCGGCTCGCGTCCGCCGGCACCTCGACGAAGTTCGGGTAGTGGCCGGCGCGGTGCGGGAGGACGGTGGCGTCGATGTCAGCGAGCGCGAGGCGGACGGCCGCGTCGGACTCGGCGTTGACGACGACGCCCAGCGCCATCATGCAGATCTCGCCCGGGAGCGTCGCCCGCGCGCCTGCCTCGGGCGTCTCGCGCGCCAGCGCGCCGCCCATGTGGCGCAGCTGCAGGATCGTGACGCCGGACTCGGGACCGGAGGAGGCGACCAGCGTCTCGATCGTCTCGGGCGAGAGCCCGTCCAGGAGCTGGTGGGTGAGGTGGAACGGCACCGGGTCGAGCGGGTCCATCGCGAGATCTGAGAGCGCGACCGGCGGGACCATCGCGAACGTGTCACGCACGGGGCGCAGGTCGCGCAGCGGCCACAGGAGGTCGCGACCGTCGGCCTGATTGCCGAGGAACGCGCCCATCACGACCGCGAACGAGCGGCCGCGGGCGAAGGCCGGGACGTCCGGGATCGGCGGGAAGTGCATGATCGACGCCCAGGTCATCATCTCGTCCGGCAGCGAGGGCAGCAGCTCCACCCACGTCTTCAGCACGGCGGACGCGTGCGACATCGGGAAGAACATCGCGCCGGCGTAGAGCTCGTCGACCTCGAAGACCTCGAACTCGATCGCGGTCACCACGCCGAAGTTCCCGCCGCCGCCGCGCAGCGCCCAGAACAGGTCGGGGTGGTGCTCGGCGTCGGTGCGGACGAGCCGACCGTCGGCCGTGACCAGCTCGAACGCGGTCACCGCGTTGGCCTGCATGCCGTACTTGCGCGACAGCCAGCCGATCCCGCCGCCGAGCGAATAGCCGGCGACGCCCACGTCGGGCGAGGAGCCGTGCAGCCCCGCCAGGCCGTACGCCGACAGGCGCGGGACAACGCGCTCCCACTTGGCGCCGGCGCCCACCCGCACCAGCTTGGCGCCCGGGTCGACGTGCACCTCCTGCAGCCGGCTGACGTTGAGCAGCAGCGTCTGCTCGAGGCCGCCCAGCGGGCCCTGGTTGTGTGCGGTCGCCTGGGGCGCGATGCGCAGGCCCGCCTCGCGGGCGTAGTCGACCGCCGCGACGACCTCGTCGGCGTCGGCGGGGAAGGCGATGGCAGCGGGGTGCTGGTCGAGCAGGAGGTTGAAGGCCGAGCGGGCGTCGTCGTAGGTCGGGTCGCCAGGGAGAACGAGGGAGTCGATGGCTTCAGGCGCGGTGAGCATGTCGCCGATGGTCGGGATTCCGGGCCCCGGCGTCGATCCCGCGATCAGGGGTGAGTCGCGCCCCGGCCACCCCCGCGTTTCAGGGGGGTTCGGCGATCCACCCCGAGCGGTGAAGCTAGCCGCATCGCCCGGTGCGCATGGCGTCCGTAGGGTCGCCGCATGCCAGCGAACGGCCTCTCCCGAGCAGTGCGAAGGATCGAGGCGCTCGCCGCCGAGCGTCTCCCTGCCCAGAGCCTGATCGAGGGCGTGGCGGACGAATTGTGCGCGGCGATGCCGATCGACGCGCTGATCGTCGCGGCGACCGACCCCGACACGCTGCTCGGCATCGGCGCCGGCGTCGTCCGCAACATGCCGCAGAGCATGTGCAAGCCGTTCTGGGAGTACGAGTTCGAGGTCCCCGACTTCAACAAGTTCAGTGACATCGCCCGCGCGCCGCGGCCGGTCGCCGACCTGCACGCCGCGACGGGCGGCCGCCCGCAGCGCAGCGCCCGCTGGCGCGAGCTGCGCACGCACATGGACGCCGACGCGGAGCTGCGCGCGACGTTCAACGCCGGCGGCCGCGGCTGGGGCCTCGTGCAGATCAATCGCGCCGACACGAGCACGGGATTCACCGAGGACGAGATCGCGTTCGTCGAGACGATCGCCCCGATCCTCGGGCGAGCGCTGCGACTGGCGCTGATCTCCTACCCCGCGCACGGCACCGCCGTCCGCGGCCCCGGGATGGCGATCCTCGACGCCTCCAACCACCTCGCCTCCGCCACCCCGGAAGCGCTCGCCTGGCTCGACGACCTCGAGTCGATCTACCGCCTCCGCGGACAGGGACTCGACGGCGACCTGCCGAGCGAGATCACCGTCGCCGCCGCCGAGGCCCGCGCTCGCGGCGGAGCCTCACGCACCCGCGTGCGCACCCGCGCCGGCCTCTGGCTGCTCATCCACGCCTCCTGCCTGCAGGGCGCCGCCGAAGGCGAGGTCGCCGTGGTCATCGAGCCGGCCAAGGCGAGCGAGGTCGCCCCGCTGATCGTCGACGCCTACGAGCTCACGCCGCGCGAGGTGGACGTCACCCGCGCGCTCTCCCGCGGGCTGTCGACGAACGAGATCGCCCACGAGCTGCACCTCTCCCGCTACACGATCCAGGACCACCTCAAGGCCGTCTACGAGAAGACGGGCGTCTCGAGCCGCGCCGAGCTGGTGGCGAAGATGTTCGCCGACCACCACCACGAGGTCCTGCGCGGCGCGATCCACGCCGCGGCGTAGCTTCATCGGGACCTGCGACAGTCGGGGGATGCACAGGCCTGAGGCGACGGTGATCGGGCTCGTCGGCGGGACGGGCGACCTCGCGCGGCGGATGGTGATCCCCGGGTGCTTTCACCTGATGGTCGCCGAGCTGCTGCCGGAGCAGTGCCGAATCGTGGGGCTCTCGCTCGACGATCTCGATGACGACGGGTTCAAGGACGTCGTGCACGAGTCGTTGAAGGAGCACGCGCGGGTCGAGCTCACCGACGAGGCGTGGGAGCGGTTCGCCGCGATGCTGTCGTTCGGGCACGACGACTTCGCGGGCGCGATCGGCGCCGCCGAGCGGGAGCTGGGCGGCTCGCCGCGACGGCTCTTCCACCTCGCGGTCCCGCCCTCGGCGGCCGCGGCGGTCGTGCGGTCGATCGATCAGGCCGGGCTGGCCGATCGCGAGCGGACGCGGGTGATCCTGGAGAAGCCGTTCGGGACCGACCTCGACTCGGCGCGGACCCTCAATGCCGATCTGCACGAGGTCTTCGACGAGGCGCAGATCTTCCGCATCGACCACTTCCTCGGCAAGGAAGGGCTGCAGAACATCCTCGCCCTGCGCTTCGCGAACGCGTTCGTGGAGCCCGTGTTCGACCGCGACCACGTCGACTCGATCCAGATCGACGTCCCCGAGCAACTGACGATCGAGGGGCGCGCCGGCTTCTATGAGCAGACCGGCTGTCTGAAGGACATGGTCACGACCCATCTGCTCCAGGTGCTCGGGTTCGTCGCCATGGAGCCGCCGGTCTCGCTCGAGCCCGACGCGCTGCGCGATCGCACGGGCGGAGTGTTCCAGTCGATGCGGCCGATCGATCCGCGCGAGGTCGTCTACGGGCAGTACGACGGGTATCGCTCCGAGCCGGGCGTCGCGGCGGACTCGACCGTCGAGACGCTCGTCGCCGCCCGCGTCGAGATCGACTCGTGGCGGTGGGCGGGCGTGCCGATCTTCCTCCGGACCGGCAAGGCGATGGCGGTGTCGCGCGAGACGGTGACCGTCGTCTTCAAGGAGCCGCCGATGCGGCTCTTCGCGCGCGCCGAGGGCGTGCGCGACGCGCGCAACGCGCTGCGGTTCGAGCTCCACGACCCGCCCGCGATCACGCTCGAGTTCCTCGGCAAGGAACCGGGGCCGGAGCTCGTCGTCGAGGAGTCCTCGCTCGACTTCGGCGTGCGTGCCGCCGACCGCGACAAGCTCCTGGCGCCGTACGAGCGCCTCTTCCACGACGCATTGATCGGCGACCAGACGTTGTTCACGCGAGCGGATGGCGTCGAGCGCGTTTGGGAGGTCGCGGCGCCGCTGCTGGCCGCGCCGCCCAGTGTCCAGCCGTACGCGCAGGGCAGTTGGGGGCCGGACGCCGCCGAGCGGCTCACCGGCCGTCGCGGGTGGGAGCTCTCGCGCTCGACCCCCGGACGACCAGGCGGGTCGGGAGCGTGACCTCGCGCGGGGCGTCCGGGTCCAACAGCATGCGGGCGGC
The DNA here is from genome assembly GCF_000423665.1 of Solirubrobacter soli DSM 22325. Classification (GTDB taxonomy): domain Bacteria; phylum Actinomycetota; class Thermoleophilia; order Solirubrobacterales; family Solirubrobacteraceae; genus Solirubrobacter; species Solirubrobacter soli. The sequence continues at coordinate 141,832 of NZ_AUIK01000026.1, forward strand.
GTGGGCGCCTTTGGCGATGTGGTCCTGGTGGACCGTCGTGAGATCGCTCGCCGCTGCTTCGGGCAGGTCGTCGAAGCCGGTCACCGCGATGTCGCCGGCTCTCAGGGCGCCGCGGGCGAGCTGGTCGGTGATGCACAGCAGCGCGGTGGGTGGGTCGGGCGTCGCCAGCAGTTCCTGGGCGGCGCTGCGTCCGTCCTCGATCGTGTTGCCCGCGCACTCGAACACGGGGACGCCCCCGAGGCCTGCGTCGTCGTAGCCCTTCAGGCGCTCGCGGGAGACGGCGAACGTCGCGGCGTAGCGGCGTCGCGCGTCCGCAAGACCGCGCACGTCGTCGTCGAGCAGGCGGTCGACGAGGACCGCGACCCGACGGTGCCCCTGCGCGAGCACGTGCTCGGCGACGGCGCGCGCGCCGCCCCGGTCGTCGATCCGCACGACCGGCTCGCCGGGCGGGGCGTCCATGTCGACCCGCACGATCGGCAGCCGGCGCTCGACCGCCGCCCGGACCGCGGCGTGCTCGGGCGGGAGCGAGAAGACGATCACCCCGTCGACGGCGCTCCCGCGCACGGCGGCGAGCGCACCCGCCCCGGGCGGCGCCCCCTCCCCGCGCGGCGGGACCGGGAGCAGCGTCAGGGCCACGTCGGCGTTCTCGGCCGCCGAGGCCACGCCGCGCAGGAACAGGACCGCGCCAGGGTCGTCGAACGCGTACGAGAGCTTCTCGGTGAAGAGGACGCCGATCGCACCCGTTCGGCCGCGGCGCAGTGAGGCCGCGAGCGGGTCGGGTCCGGCGTAGCCGACCTCGCGCGCCGCCGCGAGGACGCGGGCCCGCGTCTCATCCGAGAGCCGGTTGGGTTGGTTGTAGGCGTAGGAGACCGTCGAGCGGGAGACGCCCGCGGCGCGGGCGACGTCGAGCAGCGTGGGTCGGTTTCGCGACATCGTTCGTTGTGAATCGTTCCACACGGCGCTAGGTTGCGCCTTGTGGATCGATTCACACGTGATCGTATCGCCGTCACCGCGGTGTTCGCGGGCAACGGTCTGCTGTTCGCCTCGCTCTTCTCGCGGTTGCCCGAGGTGCAGACGCGGCTGCGGCTCGACGAGGGCGCGCTGGGCCTCGCACTGCTCGCCGCGCCCGTCGGGCTGATCGCCGCGGTCGCGCTCTCCGGCCCGCTCGTCACGCGGCACGGGTCGCGGATCGTGGCGGCCGTCGGCGCCGCCGGCTATGCGGGCCTGCTCTTCCTCCCGGCGGTCGCCCCGAGCATGGCCGCGCTCGCACTCGCCCTGTTCGCCCTCGGCGCGGCGAGCGGCGCACTCGACGTCGCGATGAACACCCAGGGGATCGCCGTCGAAGCCCGCGCCCCGCGCCGGATCTTCGCCTCCCTGCACGCCGGCTTCTCGTTCGGCGCGCTCGCGGGCGCCGCGTCGGCGGGGCTGATCGCCCACGCCGGCGTCCCGCTCACCGCGCACTTGGTCGGCGTGGGCGCGCTCGTCGCGGGGGCGATGGCCGTCGCGATCCGCCGGTTCACCCCGGACGGGACGAGCCGCGCCCGCCAACCGGCGCGCGGCGGCGAGCCGGCGCGCGGCGGCGAGGCGCCCCGCGGCGCCGAGCCGGCACGCGGCGCCGAGCCGGCACGCGGCGGCCAACCGGCACGCGGCGGCCAACCGGCACGCGGCGGCCAACCGGCAGGCGGCGGCGAGGCGCCCTGCCGCGGCAGCTTCGCCCGGCCGTCGCCGGCGTTGCTCGGCCTCGGGGCGGTCGCGTTCTGCGTGCTGCTCGCCGAGGGCGCGCTCAACGACTGGAGCGCGGTCTATCTCTCGCGTGTCCACGGCGCCGCGGCCGGGACGGCGGCAGCGGGGCTCGCGGTGTTCTCGCTGACGATGGGGTTCGCACGGCTCGCCGGCGACCGGCTGGCGACGGCCTTCGGCTCGCGTGCCGTCGCGCGCGGTGGGTTGCTCGGCGGGGCGCTGGCGTTCGTCGCGGCGGCGGCCGCGCCGAGTGCGGTCACGGCGATCGTCGCGTTCGGTACGCTCGGCCTCGGCCTCGCGTCGGTCTACCCGCTGACGATGCGGACGGCCGCTGCGCAGCCCGGCGTCCCGGCAGGGGTGGCGATCGGCGCGGTGACGACGCTCGGATACGTCGGCTTCCTGCTCGGCCCGCCGGCGGTCGGGCTGCTCGCCCACGCGAGTTCGCTGCGCGTCTCGCTGGCCGCGGTCGGGGGACTCTGCCTGCTCGCCGCCCACCTCGCGCGCGGGGTGACCGATGAGTCGAGCCGCCGGGCGCGGTCCCAACATGCATGGGAGTGCCGACCACCCGCACCGTCCAGCGGACGTATCTCATCCTGACGCTCGGGAACACGCTCGCCGCGTCGTTCATCTGGGGGATCAACACGATCTTCCTGCTCGACGCGGGGCTGTCGAACCTCGAGGCGTTCGCCGCCAACGCGTTCTTCACGGCGGGGATGGTGATCTTCGAGGTACCGACCGGGATCGTGGCGGACACGATCGGGCGGCGGGCGTCGTACCTGTGGGGGACGGTCACGCTCACGCTCGCGACGTTGCTGTACGTGTGGCTGTGGGACGTCCGCGCCGCGTTCTGGCTGTGGGCACTGGCGTCGCTCGGGCTCGGGCTCGGCTTCACGTTCTTCTCCGGCGCGGTCGAGGCGTGGCTGGTCGACGCGCTGCACGCCACCGGCTTCACCGGCGAGTTGGAGACCGTGTTCGGTCGCGGGCAGATCGTCGGCGGCGCGGCGATGCTCACCGGCTCGCTCCTCGGCGGCGTGCTCGCCAAGCAGATCAGCCTCGGCTTCCCGTTCGTCCTGCGCGCAGCCGTTCTCGCGGTGATGTTCGTCGTCGCGTGGGTGCTGATGCGCGACATCGGCTTCACGCCCGAGCGCCGCGGCGGCCCGCTCACGGAGATGCGCGCGATCGCCCGCGCCTCGATCGAGAACGGCTGGCGGGTGCCGCCGGTTAAGTGGCTGATGGTGCAGGGTCTCGTCACCGGCGGGGTAGGGATCTATGGCTTCTACGCGCTCCAGCCGTACCTGCTCGAGCTCTACGGCGACCCGCACGCGTACGTCATCGCCGGCCTGTCGGCGGCGATCGTGGCGGGCGCGCAGATCCTCGGCGGCATCAGCGCGCCGCGAATCCGCGCCCGCTTCAAGCGCCGCACCTCCGCCCTGCTGCTGGTCGCGCTGCTGAGCGCGCTGACGCTGCTGGCGCTCGGCCTGCTCGAGCACTTCTGGGCCGCGATCGCGATCGCCGTCGTGTGGGCGCTGCTGTTCGCGGCGACCGTCCCGATCCGCCAGGCCTACCTGAACGCGCTGATCCCGTCGCGGGAGCGCGCGACGATCCTCTCGTTCGACTCGCTGACCACCAGCACCGGCGGCGTGTGGGCGCAGCCGGTCCTGGGCCGCGCCGCGGACGCCTGGGGCTACCCGGCGAGCTACCTCATCAGCTCGGCGATCACGCTCGCCGGCATCCCGTTCCTCGCGCGGTCGCGCAAGACGAGCGGCGACTAGGCGCTCTCGCGCTTGAAGACGAGCAGGTGTCCGTCCTTCTCACCGTGCAGCGCCATGTTCGGGAGCAGCTTGTCGAACTCCCACCCTTCTGCGCCGACCTTGTTCAAGCGCTCCTCGAACTCCTTGCGGTCGAACTCCTCGTCCTTGCGCCCGAGGAAGCCGTGGGTCAGCACTTCGGTCCGGTACTCATAGGTCGGCATGTCGCCGAGCGTAACGCGGCACACGTTTGGCACACATTCGTAACGATCGCGGGTAGATCGGTTGCGGCCGCCGCACTGATCATCCGGGGGTGGCGAACAAACCGCCCCTGTACAAGGGCAGAACGTCGAACACCCCCTCGCGCGATGTGCTGATCGCGCGGCTCGCGGCAACTCAGCACGGGCTCGTGCGGCTCGATCAACTGCGCGCTCTGGGGCTCGATCACCGCGCGGTGTCCGAGCGCGTCAAGCACGGACGCCTGCATCGCATCTACCGCGCCGTGTACGCCGTCGGTCACGCGGCACTCTCACGCGAAGCCGAGTGGCTTGCGGCGGTGCTCGCGTCGGGCAGCGATGCCGGCCTGGGTGCGCGATCGGTCGGGGAGTTCTGGGGCGTCGCCCGCAAACGGGTCCCCCATGTCGAGGTGGTCGTGCCGCAGAAACGACGGGCCCAGGGGACGATCCGGCTGCTCGTCTCGCGCACGCTCGTCCCAGGGGACATCGTCCGCCACCGCGGCATCCCGGTCACGCACACCGCCCGGATGTTCGTCGACCTCACCGACACCAACACCCCGCATCAGCTCGCGAACGTGATCTACGAGGCCGCGTTCCACAAGCGCTTCAGCGAACCCGCGACGCGAGCGGCGATGGCGAGAGCGACCGGACGGCAGAAGCTCGGGGTGCTCGAGCAAGCGCTGGCGCTCAACGCGAGCGGCAGCGCCGGAACCCGGAGCGATCTCGAGGACGCCTTCCTCGCCATCGTCGACGGGGCCGGGCTGCCCGAACCGCTGGTGAACACCCCGACGCTCGACGTCGAGCCGGACTTCCGTTGGTCCGACCGCCGGCTGGTCGTCGAGGTCGATGGTCCGGGCCATGCCCGCGAACGGGCCAGACGCAACGACGCCCGCTGCGAGCGGATCCTCCGCGACGCCGGATACGCGGTCGTTCGCTTCTCACACATCGACGTCGAGCACCGGCACGGATTCGTCATCCAGACGCTGCGCGACGCGCTCGATCTCTAGGAGCGTCACCGGGCGTGCCGAACCGGCGCGCAGGCGCTTCGCCCAGCTCGAGCCGGACGCGGCGATCTCCTCCGCGGTGGCGGCGCGGCGCTCGAGCAGCGAGAGGCCGGCGCGGGCGTAGACGGCCGCGACGTCCTCGCGCAACGCCGGGACCCCGTCGCGCGGGATCACGGAGAACAGCGCCGAGACGCGCGCTCCCGACGCGAGCAGCGCCGCGAGGCCGGCGAGCGCCGTCTCGTCGTGCCCGAGCACGCCGCGCAGCAGCGAGCCCCACGGGAAGTTGATCGTCATCGCGTGAGCGCGGCCCTGCAGCGGTTATGGCGGGTGCTCGGCCGCGGCGACGACGTACAGCGCGTTGTCCGGCGCCCGCCGCGAGCTCCTGGCCATGGCCGCCGCGTTGGCGTCCAGGCCGAGCGTCAATGTGTCGGGACGCGCCCGCGCGGCGGCCAGCACGTGGCGGCCGTCACCGGTCCCGAGGTCGATCGTGAGGCGGTCGTAGCGCGCCGCCAGCGCGTTGAATCAGCCGACGTCGACGTCGTGGAGGCTGCGGCCTCGGAGGACTCGGATCATGCAATCGAGTCTAAGTCGCCTGGACGCATTTCCGACGCTCGGTAGAAGAATTCGTTGCGTCGTCCGCCTAGGATCGATGACCATCGAACGACGTGACGTCCTCAGCCTGCTGGCCGCCGCTCTCGCGGTTCTCGGCCTGATCCTCTTCGCCGTGGGCGTCCTGGTGCCGCAGCTCTACGTGCTGGCGGCCGGCGCCGCTGCGCTCGCCGGTGGGACCGGCGTCCTCGCGGGCCAGCGCCGCCGCGTCCGCGCTCGGGCCTAGCCACGGGCGCGGCTGCCGCCGAAGTAGGAGCCGAGGTCGCAGAGGAACGCGAGCCCGACCACGAACCATTCGAAGCCGGTCACCTCATGCGTGCCGACGTCCCACATGATCGCGTAGGCGAGCGTCGTCCACGGCAGGATGAAGAAGCCGATGAACGGCAGGAACCAGCTGTCGTACGCCCGCGTCAGGATGTTGCTGAAGATCGCGACGAAGATGATCGCCAGGCGGGGCGAGATGAAGGCGAGCAGCGCGGCGAAGCACGGCACGCCGCACACCTTACGGATCGACGCGCATTTCCGCTATCTGCTTCGCGGAGTCCTCGAACTCGATCTCGAAGATGCCGTCGATCGTGGCCTTGAAACTGATCTGCTCGGTCTCGCCGGCCTTGACGTCTTTCTTGATGTCGTACCCGTGGATGTGGACTTCCTCGTCCTGCGGCGCCTTGACCTGGAAGCGCACGGTGTCGCCCTTGGCGTACCGCAGCTTGACCACCTTGGAGCCGGTCAGCACCGGGCCGGGGTCGACGGTCGGCGTGGGCGTCGGGGTCGGCGTCTCGGTCGCCGTCTCGCCCGGAGACGGCGTGGCGGTCTGCGTGGGCGCGTCGGCCGTCGTCTCCGGGTTGTCGGAGCTCGGGCGCAGGATCAGGAACGCGACCACGAGGATCGCGACCGCGACGCCCAGGAAGGCGAACCGCAGTCCCTTGCTCATCGCTCGTACCCCGCGGCGCGCCCGGCGAAGGCGATCCGCTCGGCCATCTTGCGGTTGGCCTCGTCGATCATCTCGCCATCGAACATAGCCGCGCCCGCACCGTCGGCGTGCGCTTGCTCGTATGCGGCGAGCATCGCCTCCGCCCGCTCCCACTGCTCAGGGGCCGGCGAGAAGACCTCGTTGACGACGTCGATCTGGCCGGGGTGGATCGTCCACTTGCCGTCGAGGCCCAGCGCGCGGGCGAGCTGGGAGCGCTCGCGCAGGCCGTCCACGTCGGAGATGTTCCCGTAAGGCCCGTCGATCGCCTGGATGCCCGCCGCGCGGGCGGCGACGACCAGCCGCGTGTAGACGTAGTTGAGATGGTCACCGGGATACCCGGCCGGGGCGGCGCCGATCGTCGTGATCGGGATCCCGACCGCCGCGCTGTAGTCGCCCGGACCGAAGATCAGCGTCTCCATCCGCGGTGAAGCGGCCGCGATCGCCTCGCACGCGATCAGCCCCGTCGCGTCCTCGATCTGCGCCTCGATGCCGATCCGCCCCGGCTCCAGGCCCTGAGCGAGCTCGATCTGGGTGAGCAGCTTGTCGGTCATCTCGACGTCGCCGGGAGTGCGGACCTTCGGCAGCATGATCGCGTCCAGGCGTGCACCCGCGCCCTCGACCACCGCGATCAGGTCCTTGTAGTAGTGCGGCGTGTCGGTCCCGTTGACGCGCACCACCACGGTCTTGGAGCCGAAGTCCAATGTGTTCAGCGACTCGATGACCCGCGCCCGCGCCGCGTCCTTCTCGTTCGGCGCGACCGCGTCCTCGAGGTCGAGGAAGATCTCGTCCGCCTGAAGTCCTACCGCCTTGGCGATGAAGCGCTCGCTGGACCCGGGAACGGCGTGGCAGGTGCGGCGTGATCTCGGCATCACCCGCGATCGTAGTCTCAGAGCCATGCCGGAGCTCCCAGAGGCCGAACGCGCCCGCCAGCAGATCGAGCGCGCGCTCGGCCGCGAGATCGTCGCCGTCGACGACAACGACGTCTACGTCACCCGCCCGCACACGCCGGGCGAGATCGCCTCCGCGCTGGTCGGCCACAAGCTCACGAAGGCGTTGCGCCGCGGCAAGTTCCTCTGGGCCGAGACCGACGGCGGCCCCGAGCTCGGCCTGCACCTCGGCATGGCCGGCCGCATCGTCCTCGACGAGGAACCGGTCGGCTGGGACCGCTTCGTCCTCGAGTTCGCCGACGGCGGCCGCCTGGCGCTGCGCGACAAGCGCCGCCTCGGCCGCGCCGTGATCGAGCCCGACTTCGCCCACGTCGGCCCCGACGCCGCCGAGGTCTCGCGCGACGTCTTCCGCGAGCGCGTCGGCCGCGGCACGATGGCGATCAAGGCCCGGTTGCTGGACCAGAAGTCGATCGCCGGCGTGGGGAACCTGCTCGCCGACGAGACGCTCTGGCAGGCGCGGCTCTCGCCCCGCCGCGAAGCGGGCTCGCTGAGCATCGAGGAGCTCGACCACCTGCGCCGCGAGCTGCGCAAGGCGACGCGGTCCGCGATCCGCAAAGGCGGCGTCCACACGGGCGAGTTCATCCCGTTCCGCAAGCGCGGCGGCGCGTGCCCGCGCTGCGGCACCACGCTCGAGCGGGCGACGATCGGTGGGCGGACGACGTTCTGGTGCCCGAAGGAGCAGGTCTAGAGGTCGAGCGCGTCGCGCAGAAAAGCGCGACGCGTTCTACGGCGTCTCGGTCGAGAGCGTGACCAGGACGAGCTTGCGGTAGCTGCCCGTCGTCTTGCCCGTCACCTTCTGGCGCAGCTTGATCGTGGCCGCGAGGTTGCTGCCGAACGACGACCAGCGCTTCAACAGCGGGTCGACGGAGGCGTCCAGGGGCTGGAAGGCGGCCGTGCCGACCGTCGCTTCGAGCGGCGAGGCGAGACGCTTGGAGCCGACGGACAGGTGGCCGCGGGAAGCGCCGCTCGAAGCGTCGCCGTCGGTGATCGAGAGCAGCATCGCGCCGTCGGTCGCGGTGACGCGCGCCTTCAGTGACGTCTCGTACGTCTTGGCCTTGGTGAAGGCGGCGAAGCCCTTGGCCGGCTGGTCGAGGCTCAGCGACATCTGGCTGTCCACGTGGCCGTCGACAGGGGTCTGGGCCGCGGCGACACCCGGAACGGCCAACACGAAGAGCACTGCAATCAGAATGCGCACGGCGTCGAGGCTAGCCATCTACATGGTCGTCTTTACACAAGATGGGCAATTGCCGTGATGCGGGCTAGCCCGGGCACGCGTAGAACATGCGCCATGCCGAGTTTGGGGAAGGCGACCGTCTCGAAGCAGGGGAACGAGACGCCCCAATCGCAGCGACCCCGCCCGGAGGCGCCGCCGCCTGGTCAGCGGCCCGTCCTTGCTCCTCCGGGCGGGTCGTCGCAGCGGCGCCTCGTCGAGCTCTCGCTGCTCATGTGTCCCGGAGCGGGATGATGCGCACCGCCGAGCCGACACTCGAGGACCACACCTGGCGCTGGAGGGAGGCGCAGGCGCACGCGCGGATGGCCTATGAGGCCTGGCGCGAGCAGGGCGGCGCGACCGCCTACGCGCACTACCGCGACGCGCAGGACCGCGCCGACGAGGCGCAGGACGCGCTCGCCTGGCGCTTTCAGAGCTTCGCGCGCAGCACGTAGGCGGTCGCGTCCGCGCGGTTGCGGACGGAGATCTTGCGGTAGGCGTTCGCGAGGTGGCGCTCGACCGTGTGCACGCTGACGACGAGCTCGGCGGCGATCTCCTTGTTCGTCCGCCCCGCGGCGACGAGCCGGAGCACCTCGACCTCGCGTGGCGTCAGCGCGTCGGGGAGCCGCTCGCGCGACGCCTGCTGACGCTCGCGCCACGCGGTCATGCCGAGCATGTCGAAGCGCTCGGCGGCCGCGGCCAGCAGCGGCTCGGCGTCCGGCGACGCGGCGCGCCGGCGGGCCACGCCCTCGTCGTGGTCGACGATCGCGGCGAGGATCGGCAGCTCGCGCTCGGCCACCTGCGCCCGCGCCCGCGCGAACGCCGCCTCCGCCTCCCGGCCTCGACCCAACAGCGCCATCACCCGCGCCAGCGCGAGCGACGAGTTGGACATGTAGAAGTCGCCCGCGCGCGCCTCGACCACGGCCTGCACGGGACCGGCGAGCGGCCGCGCGAGATCCGGCGCCTGCAGCACCCACGCGGCCTCGGCGGCGAAGCCGACCGCGCCGGTCTGCGCCTCCTCCCACGGGCTCGACGCGACCAGGACCGGCACGATCGTCTCCAACAACGCACGCGCCCGCTCCTCCATCCCGGCACGGGCGAACGCGTGCGCCCCGATCGCCGCCCACAGCTGCCCCGCCCACGGCCCCGGCTCGCGGCGGGTCGCGAACGCCTCCATCCGCTCGCCCACGTCGGCCCAGTCGGGATCGACGTGCACGAGCGTCAGGTCCGCCACCAACGCGACCAGCGACGCCGCCCGGTGATCGCGCCCGAGCTCGCGCAGCGCGTCCTCCGCGCGCGCCAGCGATGCTCGCGCCTGGGCGAGCTCCCCGCGCGCCCCGTGCAGCGCGGTCCGCAGCGCCGCGGCGCTCGCCCGCGCCGGGGGTGAGCCGGTCAGGTCCGCCAGCGCCTCGATCTCCGCGCACAGCCGCGCGGCGGGCAGCGCCGAGCCCGCCCAGCGCCCCACGACCGCGTTGATCCCGAGCAGGAGGACCCCGCGCAGCCGCGCGCGGGGATCGCGCCAACGGTGCACGGTCGGCATGTACGCCTCGAAGCGGTCGAGCGGCCACTGCGCGACCTCCTCGACCGCCCGCGCGGCGTCCGCCTCGGTGCCCTGCTCGCGGATGATCCGCACGGCCTCGGGATCGAAGCCCTCGAAGCGGGCGATCCGCACCGGCGCCGCGTCGATCACCGTCACCGGGCGCTCGAGCAGCTTCAGCCGCGCCCACGGCAGCCCGCGCTCATCGCCCAAGGCGGCCAGCGCGCGGGCGAGCAGCGGCTGCAGGCTCAGCGGGCTCCCCATCAGATCCAGCACGGCCGCGCTCACGCGCTGGACGAGGTCTGCGAGCCGCTCGCCGTCCGTGCCGAGCCGCTCGTGAACGTCGACGGCGTCGGTCAGCGTGAGCGTCGCGTCCGCCGGGTGCCCGCCGATCGCGAGCGCGTACGCGAGGTCGCCGAGGATGCTCGCGCGCAGCTCGGAGTCGCCGGGGTCGAGCATGTCGACGGCGAGCTCGAGCATGCGCGCCGCGTCGGCCGGCTCGCCCGCGGCCTCGGCGGCGGCCAGGGCGTATTGCACGCCGCGCGAGGCCCCTGGCAGGTCGGCGGAGGCGTGGTACTGGCGCGCGACCTCGGCCGCCAGCTCTTCCCGCCCCTCGAGCGCCTCGGCGAGCCGCCGGTGCACGCGCGAGCGGCGGCTCGGCGCCAGCCGCGCGTACAGCGCGCGGCGTACCAGCGCGTGGGCGAAGTCGTAGCGCTCCGGGCCGGCCGGGCGCAGCAGGTCCGCCTCGAGCGCCTCGTCCAGGCAATCGAGCAGCTGCGCCTCTTCGAACCCGGTCACGGTCTCGAGCTCGCGGAACCCGAAGCCCTGCTCGAACACCGCGGCGAGCCCGAGCATCGTCTGCGCGGGCTCGGACAGCTCGCCCAGCCTCAGCCCGATCGCCCGCCTGATCGTCACCGGCGGCCGCCACGCGGGCGCCGACGGGTCCCCGTCGCGGGCGCGCAGGTGCCGCGCGAGCTCCTGCGCGAAGAACGGGTTCCCGCCGCTCTCGGCGTAGATCGCGTCGAGCACGTCGGGACCGACCCGCGACTCCGCGGCGCCCTCCACGAGCACCACGGACTCGTCGGGCGAGAGGCTCCCGAGCCCGATGTAGACGCACTCGCGCCGGCGGGCGATCACCGCCAGCGGCGCAGACTCGATCTCCACCCCGCGCAGCGCGACGACGATCAGCGCGTCGGACGCGAAGCGCGCGGCGTGCACGAGCAGCTCGAGCGTCTCCGGCGACGCCCACTGCGCGTCGTCGAGCACCAGGACCGACCCGTCGAGCGCCTGCGCCACCGCCTCGTAGTCGCGCGGGTCCGCGAGCACGCCGAGCGCCTCCGCCCACGGCGCGTAGGGCGAGCCGACCCGCACCGGGTCGCATGTCCCCCACAGCACCCGCACGCCGGAGACGCCGCGGGCGAACTCCCGCAGCAGCCTCGTCTTGCCGATGCCGGGCTCGCCGTGCACCACCACGACCGGTCGGTGGTGGGCCTCGAAGGCGTCTCGAAGCCGGGCTAGCTCGTCCTCTCGCCCGACGAAATCGGCTGTCGGGAACGCCGTCGGCACCGTCAAGATCCCGCTTCTACCAGGCGTTCCCAGCGGCGGTCATGAGACGCCGGGCGTCGAGCCGCCTCCAACCGAGATCTGGGGTTTTCCCGCAGCCGAACTGGATCGCGCCCGATGTTCGAGCGGGCTGCCGCGCCGGAGGATGACCCGCGGTCCAGTGTCCGATCGCCGAAGGAGCTCCGATGGTCTTCTCCAGACTCACCGCCGCCGTCACCCGCTACCCATGGGTGGTGATCGCCATCTGGCTCGCCGCGTTCGGAGTGCTCAGCTCGGCGGGGGCCAAGAAGGCGACCGATGTCATGACCGACGACGAGGCCGAGTTCCTGCCCTCCAGCTATGAGTCCGCGCGGGCGCTGGCGTTCGGCGAGGAGCGCTTCGGCAAGGTCGAGGGCGCGACGACCACGACCGTGCTCGTCAGGGCGCGCGACCCGCGGGCGGATGCCGGCGCGGTCGAGGAGCTCACACGGCGCTATTCGACCTGGAAGCCCGACTGGGAGCGCGTCGAGCCACCGGATGGCGCCTCGGGCGATCCGAACGCCAAGGAGCGTTCGGCGGGCGTGGTGGGCGCGGTCGCGGGCGCGGTCGACCCGCACGGCTTCCAGCTCGTGAGCATGGTCTTCAAGGGCAACGCCGTGGATCCGTGGGTGCAGGCGGCGTTCAAGCAGCTGCGCGCGGACGTCCGCCGCGACTTCGGGCAAGCCGGTTACAGCACCGGGTTCACCGGCGGCGTCGCGTCCGCCAGCGACGCCGCCGACGACGCGCGACCCTCGGAGCAGCTCGGTCAGACGCTGCTGTTCGCCGCCGCGATCCTGCTCTGCGCGGTCTTCTTCCGCGGCATCCTGGCGGCGCTCGTCCCGCTGGTCACGGTCTTCATCGTCGGCGGCGCGGCGTCCGGGCTGGTGACGCTCGGCGCCGACGCGCTCGGCCTCACCGTGGCGACGAGCACGCCGCAGCTGATCACCGTCGTCCTGGTCGGCATCGGCATCGACTACTTCCTGTTCATGCTGTTCCGCTTCCGCGAGCAACTGCGCGCGGGCAAGCCCCGCAAAGAGGCCGCCCGCGGCGCGGCACGGCGGATCGCGCCCGTCATCGCCTCGGCCGCGCTGGCCGTCGTGGTCGCGTTCGCGACGCTCGGCCTCGCCCAGTACGGCGAGCTGAAGGCGCTCGGCCCAGCGATCGCCCTGGCCGTGGCGATGATGCTGCTGGCCGGCGTGACCCTGATGCCCGCCCTGCTCGCGGTCACCGGCCGCGCATTGTTCTGGCCGTCGAAGTCCTGGCGGCGGGAGCCGCGCGACGGCGTCGCCGCTCGTCTCGGCCGGCTCGTCGCCCGCCATCCCGCCCGGGTCGCGCTCGCCAGCGCCGGTGCGCTGACGATCCTCGCGGTCGGCGCCCTCGGCGTGCGCATGAACTACGACCTGCGGGCGAACGCGGACGGCACCGAGTCCGCCCGGGTCGAGCGCGAGATCACCCGCGCGCTCCCACGCGGCGCCACCGACCCACAGGTCGTCTACGTCCGCGGATCGCGCACGCTCGAGGTCGGCGAGTTGAAGACGATGACGGACGCGCTCGCCGCCGTGAAGGGCGTCGAGCAGGTCGGCGAGCCCGTGCTCACGCGTGACCGCCGGGCGGCGCAGATCCCGCTCGTGCTCGCGTACAACTCGGCCACGAGCAAGGCGATGGACATCGCCGCGGGCCCGCTGCGCGACGCGGCGCACAAGGCCGCACCGCCCGGCACCGAGGCTCTCGTCGGCGGCAACGCCGGGATCCTGGCCGACGTCAGCCGATCGATCAACCGGGACCTGCGGCTGATCTTCCCGCTCGCCGCCCTCCTGATCCTGCTGATCCTGATCGTGCTGCTGCGCTCGCTGGTCGCGCCGCTGTATCTGCTGGCGGCGGTCGGGCTGGAGTTCGCCGCCACGCTTGGCGCGTCGGTCTGGCTCTTCCAGGACGTCCTCGACCAGCCCGGCCTGGTGTTCACGCTCCCACTGATCCTGTTCCTGTTCGTGGTCGCGCTGGGGACCGACTACAACATGCTCGCCTCGGCGCGGCTGCGCGAGGAGATGCGCGGCGGGACCTCACCGCGGGCGGCGGTCGCGACCGCCGTCCGCCACACGGCGCCCGCGGTCGGCGCCGCCGGCGCGGTCCTCGCCGTCTCGTTCGGCACGCTGCTGATCGAGCACGACGAGGGCTCCAAGCAGATCGGCTTCGGGCTCGCGCTGGGCATCATCCTCGCCGCGGTCGTCGTCTCGACGCTGCTCGTCCCGAGCATCACCGCGCTGCTCGGCTGCCGCGCGTGGTGGCCGGGCAACCGCCGCGACGAGGACCCGCAGGCCCCCGCCCCGGCGGAAGAGGCAGAGCTCATGCCCGTGTAGCGCTGTGATGGGGATGGTGGGCCTGGAGGAGTGAGACGGCCGCGGCTGCCGCCAGCAGGATCGGCGACAGCCACAGGCCGGCCTTCAGCCCACCGGAGCCGTCCGACAGCAGCCCGGACACCAGTGGCCCGACCGCTTGGCCGAGCGCGAACCCGGTGGTCATGACGGCGATGCCGGCGGTCCAGGCGCCCGGCGGGAGCACGTGGCGCGAGATCGCGGTCACCGCCGCCGGGCCGGCCATGAACGCCGAACCGAAGATCACGGCGGAGGCGAGTGCAGCGACCGGGCCCGGAGCGATCAGGATCGGCAGCGTCCCCACGAGCACGACGCCGGAGACCACCGCCTTGCCGTTTCCGCCGCGCGAGCGGGCGAGGAAGCGGCCCCACGGCCCGATGAAGACCGCCGACGACGTGCCGAGCACGAGCCAGAACGCGTCCGGGACCCAGCCCGGCAGCGACTGGCCGCGCAGCAGCGCGATCACGAAGGTCATGTAGCTCACGTAGCCGGCGCCGAACAGCGCGTATCCGGCGAGCGTGGGAGCGAGCTTGCGCAGGTCGCCGCGGCTGAGCGCGGCGACCGGGCGCTCGCCGGTCTCGGGAACAGCACGCGCCGCCAGCCAGGCCGGGACGAGGGCGAGCAGCGAGGCGAGGCCGAGCAGCAGCCACCCGAGCCGCCAGCTGTCGGGCGCAGCACGGGTCAGCGCCGAGGGCACGACGATCCCCGAGAGAACGATCCCGACGCCGACGCCGGCGAAGTAGACGGGCAGGACGCCCGGGCGCAGGCGCGCGGCGAGCGAGGAGCCGACGACGAACGCGACGGCGGTGGCTACGCCGCCGGTCGCGCGCAGCGCCAGGAGCGCGACGTAGTCGCTGGTCGCCGCCGTCGCGGTCAACGCGGCCGCGCTGAGCGCGAGCGTGGCGATGAAGGCGCGGCGGATGCCGAGGCGCTTGGCGAGCCAGGCGCCGCCGGCCGCCCCCGCGATGTAGCCGATCGCGTTGGCGGTGTTCATGCCCCCGGCGCGGGTGTAGCTCCAGCCGAGGTCGTCCCGCATCGGCGGGAGCAGGAGGGCGTAGGCGAAGCGCGAGAACCCGAGCGCCACCACGGGCGCGAGCGCGAGTCCGAGCGCGACGCGAAGATCACGGTTGTTGTTCATGCAATCAGTTCTAGGCCCGCGCCGGCCCCGTCCCATAGGGCAAGCTCCAAAGGGCCGCGGGGCTAGCCTCGGAAGTAGCCGGCGAGATCCGAGACGGCGAGGTCGATCTTCGGCACGAAGTCCGCCACGCCGGCCTCGCCGCCGATCGTGTCGTCGCTGGAGGTCAGCAGGATCCGCAGCCCGGGGTAGGCGGCGCGCAGCTCGCGCGCCAGTGCGTGGCCCGCGATGTCGGGGAGCGTGACGTCGAGCAGCACGCCCGCCGGGCGCCGCGCAGCGCACGCCGCCCGCGCGGCCGCCCCGTCGGCGACCTCGGCGACGACGCGCAGCCCCATCCCCTCGAGCAACTCGCGCGCCGCGCGGCGGAAGCCCTCGTCGTCGTCCACGATGATCACGGTCACGCAGCCCAGGCTACGGTCACGCCGCCGGTCCGCAATCGGGAAAACTCAAGAGCGCTTGAGAAACTCCAGCACGGCGAGCACCCGCCGGTGGTCCTCCGGGGCCTGGCGCAGGTCGAGCTTGGAGAAGATGCTCGTCACGTGGCGCTCGACCGCCGCGACCGTGACGACGAGCTCGTCGGCGATGCCCTGGTTCGACCGCCCTTGGGCCATCAGCTCGAGCACTTGTCGCTCGCGCTTGGAGAGGTCGTCGAGCTTGCTCTTGTGCCGGCGCCGGCCGACCATGCGCTGGACCACGTCGGGATCGAGCGCCGAGCCGCCCTCGGCGACGCGCTCGACGGCGTCGATGAACCGTGTGAGGTCGCCGACCCGGTCCTTGAGCAGGTAGCCGACACCCTCCGCGCGGTCACCCACGAGATCGAGCGCGTAGCGGTCCTCCAGGTACTGCGAGAGGACGATCACGCCGGTCTCGGGCCGCTGCCGGCGGATCGTGATCGCCGCCCGCAGCCCGTCGTCGGCGTTGTGCGGCGGCATCTGGATGTCGGTGACCACCACGTCGGGCTTGTGCCCGCCGGCCTTGCGGACCAGCTCGTCGGCGTCGCCGGCGACGCCGACCACCTCGAACCCGCGCTCCTCGAGCACGCTCACGATGCCTTCGCGGACGAGCGGTTGGTCCTCCCCGACGAGCACGCGGATCGGCGACATCGCGGCCAACGCTACTCCTCTTGGAACCACTCGAGAAACGCCGGGTCCTTGCCGCAGGTCGAGGCGTCGAGCGCGATGAAGCGCTCGAGCAGCTCGCGATCGGGTGCGCGGGCGAGGATCTCGGCCAGCAGCGCTCGATCGCCGCCGCGGCGATGCCACACCCAGTAGGGCGCGTCGTGCAACTCCAGCGTGCGCGCGATCCGAAGCGGACAGCCGTGGCGCTCGGCGAACTCGCGCGCCAGCTCCGCGTGGTCGTTGTCCGGCGACCAGGACTCACCCGCCCGGACGCGGTACTTGAACGTGTCGTGCAGCAGCGTGAGCAGCCGCAGGTCGGCGCGCAACGGGTCATCGGGCTCGATCGCGGCCAGCATCGCCGCGACGTGGTTGCCGACCGCGCCCTCCGGGTGCCCGTACCGCGGCGCTCCCCACGCCCAACCGCGCCGGAGCTCAGGCTCGCCGAGCAAGGAGCGTTCGAGCACCGATTCCGGCGCGAAGCCCGGGATCATCGCGCTCGCCCCGCGGAGCCCAGCGTCCGGCACGCCTGCGCGACGGTCTCGGCCATCGCCGCCTCCCCCGCCCTACCCCACGCGCGCGGGTCGTACGCGGCCTTGCGGACGCCCGAAGAGTCGAACTCGCGCGCGAGGTGATCCGCGACGGCGCGCGTGAACGCCAGCTGGCTCTCGCTGTCGACGTTGACCTTGACGACACCGTAGGCGAGCGTGCGCTGGAGCTCGGCCACCGGCGTGCCGCTGGAGCCGTGGAAGACGTAGTCGAAGCGGCCGGCCTGGAGCGCCTCCTGACCCTCGCGCAGGATCTCCGGGCGCAGGCGGACGCGCTCGGGCGCGCTCAATCCGTGCACGTTGCCGAAGGTGGCCGCGAGCAGGTAGCGCCCGCGCTCGCCGGTCCCGAGCACGCGCGCGACCTCCAGCAGGTCGTCGGTGGTCGTGTAGAGCGCCTCCCCGGCGATGCCGTCCTCCTCCCCGCCGACCGCGCCCACCTCGACCTCGAGCACGAGGCCGGCGGCGTGAGTGGCATCGAGCAGCTCGCGCGAGCGGGCGAGGTTCTCGCCCAGCGGCAGCGTCGAGCCGTCGAACATGTGCGAGTTGAAGCGGCGGGTGGCGATCAGCGGGCGCAGGAAGTCGTCGACGCGGGCGGGCGGGCAGTGGTCGGTGTGCAGCGCGATCGAGACGTCGACGCGCGCCGCCAGCTCGTGCGCCGCCGCGGCGAACGCCTGCGCGCCGGCGAGCGCGTCGCCGCCGCCGAGGTACGCGGCGCCGCCCACGGTGACCTGGACGATGCCGTCGGATCCGGCGTGGGCGAAGCCTTCGAGCGCGGCGTTGAGCGTCTGTGACGAGGTGACGTTGACCGCCGGGTACGCGAACGCGCCGTCGTGGGCGGCGTCGAGCATCTCCGCGTACCGGCGCGGCGTGGCGATCGGCATGCCAGGCACGGTATGGGTGCGGGCCCGCACGGGCCATGGGGACGGCGTTAGGCCGGACCTCGGGATTTCCCGATGGCCGCGACGAAGCGGCGGCCGTACCGTCGCCGCATGCCCTCCTCCATCGACCGCCTCGTGGCGCTCGGGCAGAGCGTGTGGATCGACACGCTTCCGACGCCGGCCGACCTCGACCGTCTCGTCCGCGACAGCCGCGTGACCGGCGCGACGACCAATCCCACGATCCTCGAACGCACCGTCGCCGGCGACGCGATCACACCCGCGATCCAGGCCGCTTGCGACCGCTTCGCGGCGACCTTCACGGCGTCGCGCGGCCACGATGGCTTCGTGTCGCTCGAGGTCGACCCGGCGATCGCCGGCGATGCCAGTGCGACGGTCGAGGCCGCGCTCCGGCTGCGCGCGGAGATCGACCGTCCGAACCTGCTCGTGAAGATCCCCGCCACAGAGGCCGGCGTCGACGCGGTCGAGGAGATGACGGCTCTGAGCATCCCGGTCAACGTGACGTTGCTCTTCAGCCTCGATCGCCACCGCGCCGTCGCCGAGGCCTACCTGCGGGGGATCGATCGCGGCGGGCGGGCGCCGTCGGTCGCGAGCTTCTTCGTCTCGCGCGTCGACACCGAGACCGACGCGCGGTTGGCCGCGCTCGGCGCCCCCGAGCAACTGTTCGGACGGCTCGCGATCGCCAACGCCAAGCTCGCCTACCGCAACGCGCGTCGCCTGTTCGCGGGCTGCACGCACATCCAGCGCTGCCTGTGGGCGTCGACGTCGGCCAAGGACCCTCGGTACCGCGACGTCCGCTACGTCGAGGAGCTGATCGGCCCGGGAACGATCAACACGATGCCTCTCGAGACGCTGCGCGCATTCGCCGCGCACGGGCGCGCCGAGCGCACGCTCGACCGCGACGTCGAGGATGCTGAGCGCACCTTCGCCGAGGTCACGGCCGCCGGCATCGACTACGACGACGTGACGCGGTCGCTGGAGGAGGCGGGCCTCGCCGCGTTCGCCGCCTCGTGGGACGCGCTGAGCGGGATCTCGGCCCGCACCCGTGTGCCGGCGCCGGGTGGGCTGTCGAGCGTCAGCGTGCCCGCGACCGCCGCGACGCGGTCCTGAAGCCCGGCGAGGCCGCTGCCGGGGTAGGGCCTCGCCCCGCCGACGCCGTCGTCGGCCACCTCGATCGCCAGTGCGTCGCCCCTGTGCGTGACCTCGACCCGCGCCGTCGTGGCGTTCGCGTACTTGGCGACGTTCGTCAGCGCCTCAGCCGCGATGAAGTACGCGGCGGACTCGATCGCGGGCGGGTGGCGCTCCTCGGCGATCGCGATGTCGACCGGCAGCGGCGCGCGATCGGCGAGCCCTTCGACCGCCGCTCGCAGCCCGCGATGGGTGAGCACGGCCGGATGGATCCCGTGAGCGAGCTCGCGCAGTTCGCTCGTGGCCAGCCGCGCCTGCTCGAGCGCCTCGCCGACCAGCCGCTCCAGACGTTCGGCGTCTCCGCCCGAGGCCTGCGCACGCTGCAGGGTCATGATCGCCTGCACGAGCCGTTGCTGCGCACCGTCGTGGAGGTCGCGCACGACGCGCCGTCGCTGCTCGTCCGCGCTCTGGACGATGCGGGCGCGCGACTCGATCAGCTCGGTCCGCGCGTCGGCGTTGGCGATCGCCGTGCCGACGAGCTCCGCGAACCCGGCGAGCCGGAACTCGGTGCCGCTCGGCAGCGGGTCGGGCGCGTCGGTGCCGGCGATCAGCGCGCCCCAGAGCTGTCGCTCGACGACGACCGGCGCGCCGACCTCGGAGCGGATGCCGAGTTCACGCAACCTGTGCGCGAGCTCGCCGGTCGCGTGCTCGTAGCTGTCGAATCGCCCTGGTGCGGCGGTCGTCATCACGAGCGTGTTGATCGTCTCGCCCGTCAGCGGCAGGCGTGTCCCGACGGGGACGTGGATGCCGCGCTCGCTCCAGCCCGCCATCGTGACGTTGACGTCGTCGTCGAAGTGGACGAGGTTGACGGTCGCCGCGCCGACGAGGCTGCCGGTCTCGCGGGCGACGGCGTCGAAGACGACCGGCGGCTCGGCCCCGTGGGCGACCAGCGTCGCGATCCGGCGCAACGCCGCCTGCTCCTCCGCGAGGCGGCCGAGGTCGTCGCGGGCCTGCGTGTTGGAGAGCGCGGCCTCGACGAGCTCCGTGAAGGCGTCCAGGCGCAGCTCGGCGTCGGGCGCCAGGCGTACACCGGGACCGCCGCCGGCGGCCAGCGCTCCCCAAAGCTCGGCGTCGACGAAGATCGGCGCCGCGACGCCGGCGTGTACGCCGCCCGCGCGCGCCGCTTCGCCGACCATCCCGGTCACGTTCGTGTAGTCGTCGACGCGGGCCGGGCGGCCGGTCTCGCGGACCTGCCCGGTCAGGCTCGGCCCGTCGAGCACCCACTGCGTCCCTGGCTGGAACGGATGGTCGCCGGTCGCGCCGATCACGGTCGCCGTGCCGGCGTCGTCGTAGCGGGCGAGCTCGACCATCGGCAGGTCCAGCAGCTCCGAGACCTCGCGCGCGACGGCGCCGAACACCGTCGCGGGGTCTGACCCGTGGGCGACGAGCGTCGCGACCCGGCGCAGCGCGGCCTGCTCGTCGGCGAGCCGTTTGAGGTCCTCGCGCGCCTGGGTGTTCGAGACCGCGATCGCAAGCAGGTCGGTGAACAGCGTGACCCGCGTCTCGATGTGCGGCGGCGGCGTCTGCTCGCGGGTGAAGCCGGTCCCGATCACGCCCCAGACCTCGCCGTCGATGACGATCGGGACAGCGATCCGCGTCTGCACGCGATGCGCGCTCGCGACCTCGGCGATCGTCCCCGTATCGCCGGGAGACTCGTCGGTCCACGCGGCGCGCCCGGTCTCGAGTACGGTGCGCTGGATGCTCGGGCCGTCGAGCCGCCACCGGACACCCGGCTGGAACGGATGCTCGCCCGCCGCGCCGACCACCACCGCCGAGCCGTCTTGCTCGTAGCGGGAAAGCATCACCATGTGCGTACCCGCCAACCGGCCGACCTCCGCGCAGACGGCGTTGAAGATCGTCTCCGGCGCCGCGCCCTCGACGACGAGGAGCGCCACCCGGCGGAGCGCGGCCTGCTCGTCGGCGAGCGCACGGAGCCGATCGCGCGCCTGAATGCCGCCGATCACCGTCGCCGCCAGCTCCGCGAAGCCCTCGAGGCGCGGCTCGCCGTCTCCGTAGGCGGCGAGCGTACCCCACGCGTTGCCGTCGGCCGTGATCGGGACCTCGGCGCGCGCGCCGTGCCCGACGCCACCGGCGGACGCGACCACCGCCCCGTCCTGGAGCAGCTCGACGCGCGCAGCCTCCAGCGCATCGGCGATCTCGCGCGCGATCGCCGCGAGGATCTCGTGGGCGGGCTCGCCGCGCCGCACGCGCCCCGCGAGCCGGTTCAGCGCCGCCTGGCCGCGTGTGGACTCCCAGGTGAGCACCGAGCCGTCGCCCGCGGAGAACGCGATCGGGGCGACGACGGCGGCGACGGGGATCGTCGAGCCGGGGCGGCCGAGCAACTCGCCCGCGTCCCGGTACCCGAGCGCGGCGGCCGCCGCGGGGTTGGCGAACCGGATCAGCCCCTCGGGATCGACGACGCAGATCGGCTGAGCGACCGTCTGCAGCACGGCCTCGAGCAAGGCATCGGTACCGACGAGACCAGCGAGCGGCACGGACATCGGACCCTCCAGTTCCGAAGGGAAGTCTACGCGCCCGCGGACGCCTCGCGGACCGCGCCTGTGGCCTGCTCGTACGTGTAACCGATCCCCGTCAACAGGTCTGTCGAGGTCGAGCGGATCTGGCCGACGATCACCGAGACCGACAGGTTCGCCGTTCCCTCGAGCACCCGGGTCGCGGTGGACGCGGCGCGCAGGGCGGGGTCGCGGACGGCGTCGAGGTCGTTGCCGTCCTCGAGGGCGCCTCGGAGCGCGCGGACGGCGGCGGCGAGGTCGTCGAGCGCGTCCGCGACCTCCGGCGGGACGTTCTCGTCGAGCGAGAGCGCGCGCATGGCGCCGCGGGCGAGGACGCGGACGTTGCGGACGGCCAGGTCGACGCGGGCGGCGGCCTCGGCGTAGAACTCGACGGTCCCGCGGGCGCGCCTGCGCGCGGGCGAGATCTGGGTCGTCTCACGCGACTCGCGCGTCGCGTCGAAGAGACGCGCACCGAGATCGTCGATGCCGCGTGCCCGGACGAGGGCCGCTTCGGCGCGGTCCGGATCGCGCTCGCGCAGGGCGGCGGCGATGTCCTCGAGCGTCGCGGCGAGCTCGTCGAGCACGGGCTTGGCGGCGTCACGCAGGATCCGCAGCGGGTCGTCGGGCAGGATCACAGCGGCGACCAGGAGCGCGATCACGCCGCCGGTCAGGGCGTCGAGGGAGCGCGCGAACGAGAAGCCGTGCCCGGCCGTCGAGACCGTGAAGACCAGCACGGTCGAGACCGCGACCTGGTTGACGAACAGCGCGCTGGTGCCGAAGAAGACGCCGAGGCCGATCGCGATGAACACCGCCAGCGAGAGCTGCGCGACGCCGGAGCCGAGCTGGTACGCGAGCAGGTCGGCGGCGGCGATCCCGAGCGTCACGGCGACCACGAGCTCGACGGCGCGGCGGCCGCGCTGGTGGTAGGAGGTCCCGAGCGCGATCACGGCCGAGATCGGGGCGAAGAACGGCGCCGGGTGCCCGAGCACCCACTTGGCCACCGCCCACGCCGCGGCGACCGCGACGCCCGCCTGCACCATCGTCCGCCAGCTGGTCACCACCCGGTGCCAGCGCGTGGCCATCGAGACCCGTGAGCGCTCCGCGGCGTCCTCGAAGAAGCGCTCGGGGATCACAGCCCGCGACGGTACTCGACCAGGTCCAGCCCGAGCAGCGGCTCGGAGAACGCCGGCGAGGCGAGCTCCCAGCCCTCGCGCTCATAGAAGGCGCGGGCGCGGGAGGCCCCGTAGGGCGTGTACAGGCGGATCGTCTCGTAGCCTTGACGCCCCGCCTCCTCGAGGGCGAGCCGGTGCAACCGTGCCGCCAACCCGGTCCCCCACCACGCGGGGCGCACGAACAGCATCCACAGGTGCGCGCGGTTCGGCAGCCGGACGTGCGGGCGTGCACGATCCGCTGCATGGGTGATGCCCACGTGCCCGGCCTGCTCGCCGCCGAGCTCGACCGCCATGGCGCACCAGGTCGTGTCGTGCCGCAGGCGCTCCCGGATCGCGCGGACCTCGAGCGCGTGCGGCGGCGGCTCCCACCCCTCGGGCGCCCATTCGCGGTAGGAGTCGAAGCCGAGCCGGGTCGTCTCGGCGAGCGCGGGCGCGTCATCCGGCACCGCGATCCGGATGTCCAGCGCTGTCGCGTCCATTCGTGACGACTGTATCGAAGTCCGGGTTATCTCAGGCTCGAGTCGAGGGTGAGATATTGGCGGATCGGGTCTGAACCCCACCCTCAGGATTCAAGCGGCCATGCCGCGATGCCGACACCGAGGGGGACGTGACCCGCCGAATCCTCGCTACAGCCCTGATCAGCGCCTCCGCCGCCGCGGCCGTGCTCGGCATCCCCGCCACTGCGCAGGATGACGCCACGCCGACCGCCACCGCTTCGTCCGCGCCGGCGGAGGCTCCGACCCAGGCGCCCACGCAAGCGCCCACGCAGGCTCCGACGGAGGCCCCGACCCAGGCGCCCACGGAGGCGCCCACGGTTCAGGCACAGGACACCGCGACGGCCGCGCCGACCGAGACCGCCACCGAGGCTCCGACGGAGACGCCCTTCCCGTCCCCGGTCGACACGACGATCGCCACGCCCGCTCCCACGGAGACGGCGGCTGCTGCTGACGCGACGGCCACGGCGACCCCCACGGCCACCGAGGCGCCCAAGAAGAAGAAGGCCCCCCGCGCCGCCAACACGTCCGAGGCGAAGAACGGTCAGGCTCGCGAGTGCACCGCGAAGAACACCGGTAAGGCTTCGACCTCGACCTCAGCTTCAGGGTGCGTCAAGATCGACACGACTCCCGTCGCGCCCGCCCCGACCGCCGCCCCGGCTCCGAAGCTCACCAACACCGACGGCAGCCCCGCCGCCTCGAACCCGAGCTACTCGCTCGCGGTTCCGGGTCCGGCGAAGATCGGCGTGCCGAACTTCTTCATCGACAAGTTCCGGATTCCTCCCTTCCTGCTCCCGATCTACCAGGCCGCGGGCATGCAGTACGGCATCCGCTGGGAGATCCTGGCCGGGATCAACGAGATCGAGACCGACTACGGCCGCAACCTGAACGTCTCCAGCGCCGGCGCCGTGGGCTGGATGCAGTTCATGCCCGCCACCTGGAAGATGTACGGCGTCGACGCCAACCAGGACGGCGTCAAGGACCCGTTCAACCCGGTCGACGCGATCTTCGCGGCCGCGCGCTACCTCAAGGCCGCGGGCGGCGACAAGGACCTGCGCAAGGGCATCTTCGCCTACAACCACGCCGACTGGTACGTCGACAGCGTGCTGATGCGGGCGCAGGTCATCGGCGGTATCCCCGGCGACCTCGTCGGCTCGCTCACGGGCCTGACCCAGGGCCGCTTCCCGGTTCGCGCCAAGGCGACCTACGCGGGTGCGCTGAAGAAGTCCGACCGAAAGATCAAGGGCGCCAACGCGGCCGTCACCGTCGAGGCCGACAAGACGCGCCGCAACATCGAGATCTACGCCAAGGCCGGCTCCCCGGTGATCTCCGTCAATGACGGCAAGGTCGTCAAGATCGGCACGAGCAAGCGTCTCGGCCGCTTCGTGATCGTCCAGGACGTCTACGGCAACACGTACACCTACGGCCACCTCGGCAGCGTCGCCAAGACCTACCCGTTCCCGAAGCGGCGCACCAAGAAGGCGCCCGCGGACAAGGGCGCCAAGCGCCGCGGGATCGCCCAGATCACCTCCGAGCACGAGAGCAAGGCCGACGCCAAGGCGACGAAGGTCGCGAAGGCCGCCGCCACGCCCGCCCCGGCCGCCACGGCCGCCCCGACCGCCAAGGTCCGCCTCTTCGCCCACCCCAAGCGCAGGAACGCGCTCGCCAACGGCGGCGACGCCCAACTCGTCGACGGCGACGCGCCCGCGGAGGAGCTGGCGAGCGCCGGCGCCCCGCTCGGGCTCAACCCGAAGGACTTCACCGCCAAGAAGCTCGTCAAGGGCGCCCGCATCCTCGGCGGCACCACACTCGGCCGGATCGGCAAGACGACGCAGCTCGCCCCCCACCTGCTCTTCGAGATCCGCCCCGCCGGCCGCGGCGCCCCGCGCATCGACCCGAAGCCGATCCTCGACGGCTGGAAGCTGCTCGAGTCGACCGCGGTCTACCGCGCCAAGGGCAAGAACGCGCTGTTCGGCGCCGACGCCGACAACGAGCTCAGCATCGGCCAGATCATGCTGATGAGCAAGGAGACGCTCGCCCGCCGCGTGCTCGCCGACCGCCGCGTCACGATCTACGGCTGCGGCGAGTCCGACATCCGCTCCGGCGCGATCGACCGCCGCGTGCTGGCCACGCTCGAGTTCCTCGCGTCGAGCGGCCTGAAGCCGACGGTCTCCAGCCTCAAGTGCGGCCACGGCTATCTGACCAGCTCCGGCAACGTGTCCGAGCACACCACCGGCACCGCCGTCGACATCGCCGCCATCAACGGCATCAACATCTACGGCCACCAGGGCCCGGGGTCGATCGCCGACGTGACGATCCAGCGCCTGCTCACGCTCCAAGGCACGATGAAGCCGCACCAGATCATCTCGCTGATGACCTTCAAGGACGCCGACAACACGCTCGCGATGGCCGACCACGCCGACCACATCCACGTCGGCTGGCGCCCGCTCTACGGCGACAACAAGGAAGCCGCGAAGCAGATCAACGCGATCCTGAAGCCCAAGCAGTGGATCAAGCTGATCGGCCGTCTCTCCGAGATCGACAACCCGACCGTCCCGGTCACCCCGAGCAAGTACTCCACCAAGGTCAAGCGCGCCGCCGACTAAGATCTCGCGGCATGTCGACCGCGGATACCAAGGCGCTGATCGAGACCGCGATCAAGGGCTTCCAGCACGAGGTCCCCGCTCTGGAGAAGCTCAAGCTCGTCTTCGAGCTCGAGTTGCGCGGCCGCGGTGACATCCAGCTCTTCCGCGTCGAGGTCCCGGGCCCCAAGATCACCCGGGACATCGCCTCCGACGCGAAGGTCCGCCTCAGCATCCCCCGCGCCGAGTTCAACGAGCTCGTCAAGGAGGGGACGATCCGGGCGTGGCGCGAGGGCTTCGCATCCGGGCACGTCAAGGCCTCCGGCCCGCCCGAGATCCTCAAGCTGATCGCCAACGTGGTGCTCAAGCAGGAGGAGCGGACGCGGACGCGCAAGCTCCAGGCTCGCCACTCAGGCGCGGCTTAACGCCACACCTGTGAGGACCTCGCGGACGATGCGGTCCGCGACGAGCGCCGTGATGTCGGCCGAGCCGACCATCGTCGGGATCACCTCGACGACGTCCATCCCGACCAGCTCGACCCGCCTGCAGATCTCGCGGCAGGCCCACAGCAGGTCGATCGACTGCATCCCGCCCGGCTCGGGCGTGCCCGTGCCGGGGACGTAGACCGGGTCGAGCACGTCGACGTCCACTGAGAGGAACGTCGGCCCGTCCCCCACGATCGCCAGCGCCTCCTCGACGATCGCGCGGATGCCGCGGTCGCGCACGTCGTGCATGAACAGCGACGTGATGCCCTTCTCGCGCTGCCACCCGAACTCGGTCTCCCCCGGCCAGTAGCCGCGCAGGCCGATCTGGACGTACCGGGTCGGGTCCACGTGGCCCTGCTCGACCAGGCGGTACATGATCGAGCCGTGCGAGAGCTCGACCCCGAACACCTCCTGGCCGGTGTCCGTGTGGGTGTCGAAGTGGATCAGCCCGACCGGCCCGCCCCGGCGGGTGGCGATCGCGCGGATGTCCGGCTCGGCGATCGAGTGGTCGCCGCCGAGGATGATCGGCAGCGCGCCGGCGTCGACCACCTGGCCGACCGTCGCCTCGATCGCCGCGTGCGTGCGCTCGGCGTCGGCGGGCAGCACAGGCGCGTCGCCGAAGTCGACGACCTTCAACACCTCCATGGCATCGACGCCCACCTCGAGGTGGGGACCGTGCGGGCACGACGCCGCCCGGATCGCCCGCGGCCCGAACCGCGTGCCCGGCCGGTCGGAAACCAGGTCATCCGTCGGCGCGCCCACGATCGCCACGTCGACGCCCGCCAGCTCGGCGGCGTCCTGCGTGTAGGGCATGCCGGAGAAGGTGAGAAGCCCGGCGTAGTCCGGCTTCTCACCGTATTCGCGCCAGCGTTCGAGCGGATCGATCATCCGCCCGGACACTACGCCTAGATGCGCATGCGCGGATCGACGTAGACGTCGTCGATCTGCCAGTCCCCACCGAGCAGCGGGGTGAAGACGAAGCGCACCGCGGTCTGCTCGCCGCGCGGCGGGAGCAGGTTCGCCAGCACGAGCATCGTCGGCGAGGGCGCCCAGCCGCCGCCGGAGTCGAGGCCGATCGGCAATGTGACGCGCGTGCCGTTGACGAGCTCGAACTGGACGGCGACGGAGAGTGAGCGCGCGCCCCCGGCGAAGAAGCGCATGGTGGGCTCGTCGTGGCCGACGCACACGGGCGCCGAGACCGCCGACGAGCCGGGCGGGAGGGAGAGCGCCGCGTCGGCCACGTGGGCGCCGCCGCGCAGGTCCCAGCCCGCGGCGCCGTTCTCGAAGGAGCCGCCGTCGACGGGCTTGTACCACGCGTTGTCGCCCCACGGGGCGAAGGGCTGCGTGACGGTCGGGGCGCCGCAGTCGGTCGTCGTCTTCACCAACGAGGCCGCGTTCGCGGGGGCGGCTGAAACTGCCAGCACAGCAGCGGCGAACAGGGCGGCGCGGCGGATACGGGAGCTGTGCATGTTCCTAAAGTCGGCACGTGGGGCGGTCGACCACAAGGACACCCGCACCGGACCGGACGGGTGTCCAACACATGTCACCCGCACCGATCGACGCCGCCACCGAACGCCTGCTCCAGGACGCGGTCGAGCGCCGTACCTCGGTGCTCACCGCGCGCGAGCGGATCGTCGAGGGGACGTTCGCGGTCCTCTCGGTCGCGGCGATCATCGCCTTCGCGCTGCTGACCGAGCCGGCTCGGGACCTCTCGCTCCCGCTCGCGGCCGCGTTCGTCACCGCGTACGCGATCGTCGCGCGGGTGGAGTTCGTGCTCGGCGACGGCTATCTGATCCCCACGCAGCTGATCGTCGTGCCGATGCTGCTGCTCCTGCCCACGCCGATCGTCCCGCTGCTGATCGTGCTGGCGGCGACCGCGGCGGCGCTCCTCAACGTGGCCCGCGGACGCACGGCGCCGGGACGGGTGATCCTCGCGGTCAACGACGGCACCTTCGCGTTCGTCCCCGCCGCCGTGCTCGTCGCGCTCGACGCCGAGCTGCCCGCCTGGGAGCACTGGCCCGCCTACGTCGCCGCGCTGGCGGCGCAGTTCGCCACCGACACGGTGCGCGAGTCGCTGCGCGCGACCCTCGGCGCCCGCATCGCCCCGAAGGTCGTGCTGACCGAGATGGCGCACGTGTTCCGCTTCGACGCGCTGATCGCGCCGATCGGCCTGCTCGCCGCGATCGCCGCCGCGCGACAACCGGCCACCGCCTTGCTGGTCCTCCCGGTCGTCGTGATCCTCAACGTCTTCAGCCGCGAGCGGGAGGCGCGGATCGCGCAGACGCTCGAGCTCGGCCGCTCCTACCGCGGCACCGCGCTCCTCCTGTGCGACCTGCTCGAGGATGACGACGAGTACACCGGCCACCACACCCAGGACGTCGTCGAGCTGTCCGCCAAGGTCGCCGACCACATGGACGTCTCCGAGGAGGTCAAACGCGAGACCGAGCTCGGAGCGATGCTGCACGACATCGGCAAGATCCACATCCCCGACGCCATCATCAACAAGCCCGGCCCGCTCGACGACGAGGAGTGGGCGCTGATGAAGACCCACACCGTCGAGGGCCAGCGCATGCTCGACCGCGTCGGCGGCCTGCTCGGGAGCGTCGGCCGCGTCGTGCGCGCCTCGCACGAGCGCTACGACGGCTGCGGGTACCCCGACGGGCTCAAAGGAGACACGATCCCCCTCGCGGCGCGGATCGTGGCCGTCTGCGACGCCTTCAACGCCATGACCACGACCCGCTCGTACCGCGAGGCGATGCCGGTCGCAGCAGCGGTGGAGGAGCTCCGCCGCTGCTCGGGCACCCAGTTCGACCCACAGGTCGTGGTGGCGCTGCTGGCCGTGCTCCAGACGCCCGGCTGGGAGCTGACCTACGCCTCGTCGGCGCCGTACGCGTCGGCCAGGAACTCCGGCAGCGCGGCGAAGAAGCCCGTCTCGAGCTCCTCCGGGATCGAGACGACCACGCCGGTGACGTGAACGTCGGTGCCGTGCGTGTGGGCGTCCGGGGTGACGGTCGCGCCCGCGAGCACGAAGAACGGGGTCAGTGAGAAGTAGTCGAGGCCGACGAACTCCTCCGGATCGATGCCGGTGGCATCGAGGAGCTCGCGCAGCGCGGGGTCGTACTCCGAGTGACCCTGCGTGATGTAGGCAAGTTGCTTCATGGATAGGAGTGTGTAGCGTTTCGCGCCGCATGGACCTTCCCCCCGCGCTCACGCTGGACCAACTGCGCAACGCCGTGCAGGCGAAGCAGATCGACACCGTCGCCCTCGCGCTGACCGACATGCAGGGCCGGCTCCAGGGCAAGCGACTGACCGCGCCGTACTTCCTCGAGCACGTCGCGACCCACGGGTCGGAGGCCTGCAACTACCTGCTCGCCGTCGACGTCGAGATGAACACTGTCGACGGCTACGCGATGTCCTCGTGGGAACGCGGCTACGGCGACTTCGAGCTCAAGCCGGACCTCGGCACCCTGCGGATCACGCCGTGGAACGACGCCACGGCGCTCTGCCTCGGCGACCTCGCGTGGGCCGACGGCGCGCCGGTCGTCGCCTCGCCGCGCCAGATCCTGCGCGCGCAGCTCGACCGCCTGCAGGAGCGCGGGCTGCAGGCGTTCGCCGGCACCGAGCTCGAGTTCATCGTCTTCAAGGACACCTACGAGCAGGCGTTCGAGAAGGGCTACCGCGATCTCAAGCCGGCCAACCAGTACAACGTCGACTACTCGATGCTCGGCGGCACCCGCGTCGAGCCCCTGCTGCGCAAGATCCGCAACCACATGGCGGGCGCGGGCATGGCGGTCGAGAGCTCCAAGGGCGAGTGCAACGACGGCCAGCACGAGATCAACTTCCACTTCGGCCCGGCGCTGCGGACCGCCGACGAGCACTCGATCTACAAGACCGCCGCCAAGGAGATCGCCGCGCAGGAGGGCATGGCGATCACGTTCATGGCCAAGTACGACCAGCGCGAGGGGTCGTCATGCCACATCCACCTCTCGCTGCGGCGTGACGGCGACGCCGCGTTCGGGCGCGACGAGGAGCTCTTCAACCGCTTCATCGCCGGTCAGCTCGCCTGCCTGCGCGAGCTGACCCTCTTCTACGCACCCAATGTCAACTCGTACAAGCGCTTCGCGAAGGGCTCGTTCGCGCCCACCGCGGTCGCCTGGGGGCGGGACAACCGGACGTGCGCGGTGCGGGTCGTCGGGCACGGCGACGCCCTGCGGGTCGAGCTGCGCGTCCCCGGCGCCGACGTCAATCCCTACCTGGCACTCGCGGCGATGGTCGCGGCGGGCATTCACGGGCTCGACGCCGAGCTCGAGTTGGAGGAGCCGCTCCCCGGCAACGCCTACGCGTCCGACAAGCCGCACGTGCCGAGCACACTGACGCAGGCTCGCGACCTCTTCGCGGGCAGTGAGGTGGCCAAGAACGCCTTCGGCCAGGACGTCGTCGACCACTACCTCAACTACGCCCGCGTCGAGCTCGAGGCGTACGAGTCGTTCGTGACCGATTGGGAGCGAGTACGGGGGTTCGAGCGGCTGTGATCGTGGAGGCCGTCTTCGCGCCGGTCCAGTCCACGACAGCGTTCGAGGAGACGCTGGAGCGTCTCGGCACAGCGATCAAGCTCGGGCTGCTTCCGCCCGGCACCCGGCTTCCGCCGGAGCGCGACCTGTGCGAGCAGCTCGGGATCGCCCGTTCGACCCTGCGCCAGGCGCTGACCGCTCTCGTCCAGAGCGGGCACCTGCACGCCGTGCGCGGGCGCGGCGGCGGCACGTTCGTCTCCGAGAAGCCGCTGGACATCGCGCCGGCCGAGGAGCTCGTCGACTGGCGCGATCGCTGCGACGTGCGCTTCTCGGTCGAGGTCGGCATCGCCTACCTGGCCGCCGAGCGTGCCGACGTGGCGGCGATCGCCCGCCTCGGCTCCTACGTCGACGAGATGGCCGCGTGCTCGGACGACTTCGGCGGCTACCGGCGCGCCGACGTGCGCTTCCACGTCGGCCTCGCCGAGGCGACCGGCTCATCCGCGCTGGTCGCGGCGGCCACCGAGGCGCAGGGCGCGATGACGGACCTGATCTCCTACATCGCCCACCCGCCCGAGGTCCTCGCGTGGTCCAACGCGCAGCACGCGCGGCTGCTCGATTGCCTACAAAAGCGTGATCCGTCCGCCGCCATGCGGATCATGGTCGACCACCTCCGCGGCACCGAGCACGTGCTCGCCGGCCTCTTGCCTTGACGGCGCCAGTACGCTCCCGGTCTAAGGACGGAGGAGCGTACCTTTTACGGAGGTCGGGTCATGACTGAGACGGTCCAGCCGCAGCAGCAGCAATCCGACGACGAGCGAAGGCTCGCCGAGCTGGGCTACACGCAGGCGCTGCAGCGGTCCTGGAGCTCGTTCTCGAACTTCGCGATCTCGTTCACGATCATCTCGGTCCTCGCCGGCTGCTTCACCACCTACGGGCAGGCGTGGAACAACGGCGGCCCGATCGCGATCTCGTGGGGCTGGCCGATCATCTGCGGGCTGATCCTGCTGGTCGCGTTCTCGATGTCCGAGCTCGTGTCGGCGTACCCGACCGCGGGCGGGATCTACTACTGGGCCTCGACGCTCGGCGGGCCGAAGTGGGGCTGGTTCACCGGCTGGTTCAACCTCGTCGGGCTGGTCGGCGTGGTCGCCTCCGTCGACTACGGCTGCTCGCAGTTCCTCAACGCCACCCTGATGCTCTTCGGCGTCAACCTCGGGTTCGCCAACTGGGGTGACAGCGCGCACATCCTCTCCGAGACGTTCATGTTGTTCATGGCGATCCTGTTCGTCCACGCGCTGATCAACATCTACTCGTCGCCGCTGGTCGCGCTGTTCAACAACATCTCCGTGTTCTGGCATGTCGCCGGCGTGGCGGCGATCGTGCTCATCCTCGCGTTCGTTCCCGACACGCACCAGAGCGTCGACTTCGTCTTCACCGCGACGATCAACAACTCCGGGTTCGGCGGCGGGATGTTCTGGTTCTACGTGCTGCCGCTCGGCTTCCTGCTGACGATGTACACGCAGACCGGCTACGACGCGTCGGCCCACATCTCCGAGGAGACGCACGGCGCGGCCAAGGCCGCGGCGCAGGGCGTGTGGCGCTCGGTCTTCTGGTCGGGCGTCGGCGGCTGGATCGTCCTGCTCGCGATCACGTTCGCGGCGACCGACGTCGCCGGCATCAACAAGGGCGCCGGCTCGTCGCTCGCCGTGTTCGCCACGGCGCTGCCGGAGGGCTGGCAGAAGGTGGTCGTGGTGACGGCGACGATCGGCCAGCTGTTCTGCGGCATGGCGTGTGTGACGTCGTGCTCGCGCATGACCTACGCGTTCTCGCGAGACCGGGCCGTTCCGGGCTGGCGGCTGTGGACGCGCCTGAACCACCATCGCGTGCCCGCCTACGCCGTGGTCTTCTCCTGCATCGCCGCGCTGATCATGACGCTGCCGGCGCTCGAGGGCGACGCCAACGGCGCGCCCTACGCGTTCTTCGCGGTCGTCTCGATCTGCGTGATCGGCCTCTACATCGCCTACGTGATGCCGGTCTACCTGCGCTGGCGCAAGGGCGACGACTTCGTGCCCGGGCCGTGGACGCTCGGCAAGAAGTACAAGTGGATCAACCCGGCCGCGATCATCTGGGTCGCGATCTGCGTGATCATCTTCTGCCTGCCGTTCACGCCCGCCGCGGTGCCGTGGCGTGACGAGTTCGACTGGAAGTACGTCAACTACGCGCCGATCACGGTGGGCGCGCTGCTATTGATCGTGGGCGTGTGGTGGCTGGTGCGCGCGCGGCATACGTTCACGGGACCCGTGCGGACGGTCGAGTTCGACGACGGCGCCGGGGTGCAATGAAGCGGCCGGTGATCGGCCTGTGCGCGGCTGTGGAGCGCGCGCGGTGGACGGTATGGGATGACGAGGCGGTGCTGCTTCCGCGCGGCTACTCGGACGCGATCCAGCGTGCGGGCGGGATCGCCGTGATGCTCCCGCCCGATCCCGATCCGTCCGGCATCCTCGACCTGCTGGACGGGCTCATCCTCGCCGGAGGCGCGGACTACGGCGAGAACCCGGTGCGGGACGAGTTCGAGATCGCGCTGGGATTGGCGGCGCTGGACGCCGACCTGCCGTTGCTCGGGGTCTGCCGCGGGATGCAGCTGATGAACATCGCCCGCGGCGGGACGCTGATCGAGCATCTGCCGGACGTCTTCGGGCACGAGGACCACCGCGCGGTGCCCGGGGCGTTCGGCGATCACGACGTGCGACTCGTCGAAGGCTCGCTGGCCGCGCGGGCGGCGGGGGCGACCACGCACCCGACCAAGTCGCACCATCATCAAGGCGTGGATCAGATCGGAGAAGGGTTCGAGGTGACCGGGTGGGCTGTCATGGATGAGCTGCCGGAGGCGTTCGAGGATCGCTCGCGCCGCTTCGCGTTGGGGGTGCAGTGGCATCCCGAGGCCGACCCCGCGGCGCGTGAGATCGCGGCGCTCGTGGAAGCGGCGCGGTCGTGAGCGGGCGGCTCGAGGGCAAGGTCTGTGTCATCACCGGCGCGGCGGGTGGCATCGGCGCCGAAGCGGCCGCGCTGTTCCGCTCGGAGGGCGCGACCGTCGTCGGCATCGACCTGAGCGACGACTTCGAGGGCGTCGATCTGGCATTGGCCGCGGACGTGGCGTCCGAGGAGGCCGTGATCGCCTTCATGGCCCGCGCGGCGTCCGAGTACGGACGCCTGGACGTGCTCTTCAACAACGCGGGCATCTCCCCCGACGACGACGTCTCGGTGCTCGACACGACGCTCGAGGCCTGGCAGCGCGTGCAGGACGTCAACCTGCGCTCGGTGTTCCTGTGCTGCAAGCACGGCATCCCGCATCTGTTGGCGAGCGGCGGCGGCTCCGTGATCAACACGGCGTCGTTCGTGGCCGTGATGGGCGCCGCGACCTCGCAGATCTCGTACACGGCGTCCAAGGGCGCGGTGCTCGCGTTGTCGCGCGAGCTCGGCGTCGAGTTCGCCCGCCGGGGCGTACGCGTGAACGCGCTCTGCCCGGGCCCGGTCGACACGCCGCTGCTGCGCGAGCTCTACGCCAACGACCCCGCCAAGGCGGCGCGCCGGCTCGTCCACCTGCCGATGGGCCGCTTCGCGCTCGCCCGCGAGATCGCCAACGCGGCGCTGTTCCTGGCCTCGGACGAGTCGTCCTACGTGACGGCCTCGACCTTCATGGTCGACGGGGGTCTCTCAGGGGCCTACGTGACTCCCGAATAGACCAGTTGTCATTGCGCGTACTCCGTGCAGGCGTACGATGCGCGTGGTGATCGCGACGCTCAGCTTGGAATGTGCGGCCAGGAGCCACATCGGGCGGCGCAAGAACAACGAGGACGCGGTCTATTCGTCCCCCCGGATGGCCGCCGTCGCGGACGGCGTCGGCGGCGCCGCGGCGGGTGAGGTCGCGAGCGGCTGGATCATCCAGGCGCTCCAGACCCTCGACAAGTCCCGGCTCGGCGGGTCGCTCGACGACGCCCTGCGCGAAGCGATCGCGTGGGGCAACGAGACGATCGGCTTCGTCGGCTCCAACCGCCCGCAGATGTCGGGCATGAGCACGACGCTGACCGCCGTCGCCCTGGCCAACGACGGCGTCTACACGCTCGCCAACATCGGCGACTCGCGGACCTACCTGCTGCGCGACGGCGAGCTGACCCAGCTCTCCCGCGACGACTCCTTCGTCCAGCACATGATCGACGAGGGCCACCTGACCGTCGAGCAGGCGCGCAAGCACCCGTCGCGCTCGCTGGTGTTGGAGGCGCTCGACGGCAAGCCCGACCGCCGCCCCGTGATCACGTCGCTCGCCGCCACCGCGGACGACCGCCTGCTGCTCTGCTCCGACGGCCTCTCCGACGTCGTCGAGCAGGAAGCCCTCCAACGCCTCCTGCTCGCCTACGAGGACCGCGACGCCTGCGTCGACGCGCTCGTCCACCTCGCGCTGGAGAGCGGCGCCCGCGACAACGTCTCCGCGATCGTCGTCGACGTCGTCCCCGGCGCGTCCGCGCTCTGGCCGTCGGTGCGCGAGCCCGACGAGTCCACGACCCGTTAAACCAAGGCAGGGGCAGCCCCTCCGCCCCACCCCGATCATCCGACCTTGGCGCGCGACCCTCAGCCAATCCGGGGTGCGGGCGTAGGCCACGAGCGGCCTCAGCGCCACGCGCACGACCGGCTTGAAGACCGGGAAGCGCCTCAGGAACCGCGCGCCGTAGCGACCGTAGCGGTAGTAGAGGCGGGCGAAGACACGGCCCGCGTTGTGTTGCGCGAGGCGCTGGTCGCGGTACGCGCGCAGCGTGCGCACGGGCTCCGCGGCGGCGTTGTCGCCGTGGGCGGCGGTGGCGACGAAGCACGGCCCGTCGAACACCTCGCCGACGATGCAACAGCAGTCGTCGGCGTCAGGGCCGCGGCGCTTCTTTCTGCGATGCCGGCGCTTCTTGTGCGCGAACGGGTTGTCCATGCGCGGACGATAGTCGTACTGGACAGGCGCGGTGGAATTGTTGAGACTCGCGGCAGGATGCCGATCTTCGACGCCATGGATGGCCCGGTCCACGCCCCGCTGCGCGCCCCCGTGCGGCCGCGGCGGCTGCGTGGCTGGGCGCTCCTGCTCGCGGGTCTCGGCGGGGTCGTGCTCCTGCTCGCGCTGAGCAAAGAGGCCGACGCGGTGTACGCCGTCGTTCTCGGCGCTGTGCTGATGCCCGTCTTCTGGTGGCTCGACGGACGCGACCTGGGCAAGGGGCTCGACAAGGTCCGGCCGGCCACCGCGGAGGCCTCGATCGTGCCGTTCCGGCCCGCACGGCTGATCCGCGGCCCGATGCTCGTCGCCGGGCTGATCGTCCTCACCGTGTTGACCGGCTTCACGCCCGCGGCGGCGGGGGTGGCGCTCGCAATGGGCGCGACCGACCTCGTGACCGCCGGCACGCTCAGCCGCTGGGAGCGGCGCAACGACAAGACGCTGTTCGTCGCCGGCGAGGACCTGTTCGCGCGGTAGCTAGAGTCGCCGCCCATGCGGGTTGAGCTGGGCGGGGGTCCGTACGCGCTGGCGGCAGGACCGGATGGCGCGATGTGGGTGACGTGCGTGCACGGCGGGGAGATCGCGCGCGTGTCCATGGACGGCGACGTCACGACGTTCGACGCCGGGCTGCGGCCGACCATCATCACCGCCGGGCCTGATGGGGCGCTGTGGTTCACCCGCGCGGACGCGATCGTGCGGCTCACGACGGACGGCGAGCAGACGGTCTTCGAGGTCGAAGAGCCGTTCGGGATCACCGCCGGGCCGGACCGTGCCTTGTGGTTCACCGCGACCGACCGGGTGGGCCGGCTCGCGCTCGACGGGCGTCTCGACGAGTGGGCGCTGCCAGGCGGCTCGATGCCGGCGATGATCACGACCGGCCCCGACGGCGCGCTGTGGTTCACGCTCAATCAGGCGAGTGCGCTCGGGCGGATCGACGTCGAGGGCGACCTCACGGTGCGCGACCTGCCGACCCGCGGCGCCGGCCCGGTCGGCATCGCGGCGACCCACGACGCGCTCTGGTTCACGGAGTTGCTGGCGGCGCGGATCGGCCGGATCGCGGACGAGGCGCCGATCCAGGAGTTGCCGTTGGAGAACCCCGAGGCGAAGCCGCACGCGGTGATCGCCGCGCAGTCCGACGGCGTGTGGGTGAGCCTGTGGGGCACCGACCAGATCGCGCACGTGTCCGACGAGGGCGAGATCGCCACGATCGACCTGCCGCCGGGCAGCGAGCCGCACGGGATGGCCATCGGCCCTGACGACGCGCTCTGGGTCGCCCTTGAAAACGGCGCCGTCATACGTATAACCTAGACGGCATGCGCATCCTCGTCACCGGCAGCTCTGGTCACCTCGGCGAAGCGCTGTGCCGGATCCTGGGTGACACGGTGGGGATCGACGTCCTCCCGTCGCCGCACACGACCTACGTGGGCTCGATCGCCGATCGCGAGCTCGTCCGCGAGGCCATGCGGGGCGTGGACGCGGTCCTGCACACGGCGACGCTGCACAAGCCGCACGTCGGCTCTCACACCCGCAACGACTTCGTCGAGACCAACGTCACGGGCACGGTCAACCTGCTCGAGGAGGCGGTCGCCGCGGGCGTGAGCCGCTTCGTCTACACGTCCACGACCAGCGCGTTCGGCCGCGCGTTGACCCCCGACGAAGGCGCCCCCGCGAACTGGATCACCGAGGACGTCGTGCCGGTTCCGCGCAACATCTACGGCGTCACCAAGGTCGCGGCCGAGAACGTCTGCGAGCTCGTCCACCGCGACCACGGCCTGCCGGTCGTGATCCTGCGCACCTCGCGCTTCTTCCCCGAGCCGGACGACCGCGACGAGGTCCGCACCGCGTACGAGGACGCCAACCTCAAGGTCAACGAGCTGCTCTACCGCCGCGCCGACATCGAGGACATCGCCGAGGCGCACAAGCTGGCGCTGGAGCGGGCGCCGGAGCTCGGCTTCGGCCGCTACATCATCAGCGCCACGACACCGTTCACGCGCGCCGACCTGGAGGAGCTCCACACCGACGCGCCCGCCGTCGTCGAGCGCCACCACCCCGGCTATGCGGCCATCTACGAGCGACTCGGCTGGCGGATGTTCCCCGCGATCGAGCGCGTGTACGTCAACGCCGCCGCACGCCGCGACCTCGGCTGGGCGCCCCGCTACGACTTCGGCACCGTCCTCGCAAAGCTGGACAAGGGCGAGGACTGGCGCAGCGCGCTCACGCACCACGTCGGCGCCAAGGGCTACCACGCCGAGACGACCGGGATCTACACCACCCGCTGATCCATTACGGCGGGAAACCGCCAAACGGTCCGCAAGCTGCCTTCACAGACGCACGCCCCGCCGAACGGCAGGCTGCGCGGCATGATCTCGACACGGCTGTTCCTGATCCTCGGCGCCGTCTTCGGCGGCACCGTCGCCATCGGCGTGCTGGTCGCGTGGGTCCTCCTCAGCCACGAGAGCGCCGCCCGCGACGCGTCGACCCAGTTCGCGACCGCGCTCGTCAACAAGAACCCGAACGCCGGCCCGAAGGGCGCCGACGACTACCTCGACGGCATCCTCGCCAACTTCGGCCCGATCAAATCCGCACGCGTCATCGACACCCGCAACACCACCCACGGCCACGGGAACGATGCGACCACGTGGTTCGTCGGCGACGTCCTGCTCGACACCGCCAAGGGCCCGATGGTGGTCGAGCTCGCGTTCAACGGCGGCATGCTCGTCAACGGCTACGACAAGGTGACCGGCATCGAGGAGCTCGCGCCCGCCGACGTCCCGGGCGACGCGCTCTCGGACGCCGAGTTCGCCGCGCTGGCCAAGGCGTTCGACGCCCGCGGCGGCAGCCCCGCCGACAGCACACTGCTCGACGGCGTGTGGCTCGACACCACGACGCCCGACCCCGCGCCGGTCATCGCTCAGACGGACTCGCCTCAGCTCGGCGCGGCCAAGCGGCAGCTCGCATGCGTCCAGAAGGCAGAGGGCGACGTGGACAAGCTCGCGCGCTGCGCGTCGGGTCCCTGACGGGATCTCGCCATCCGCCGCCGCGACGCGTAAGTTGCTGTCGTGGCGACGCGTCCATGGACGTTGGAGGGTCCGGTCGACCTCGACTTCGACGACGAGGTGCGCGAGCACAACCGGGCGCAGCTGACCGACCCGCACCTGCGTCGCCGCTTCCGCCGCAAGCACCCGCTTCGCGTCGGCGCGACCTACGACGAGATGGTGCGCGCGCTCGGCTTCGTCTGGGACTGCCCGGACGACGGCACGGTCAACGTCACCGGCTTCTGCTGCGCCACCTGCGGCCGCTCTCGCGCCGAGTTCATCATGTAAGAGCCCGTTGAAGAATTCCGATACACCGACCATTCTTCAACGAACTCCTAGCCCATGAGCGTGTACGAATCCGCGGTCCGGCCGCTGCTGTTCCGGCTCGACGCCGAGCGCGCGCACAACCTCGCGCTGCGCGCCTCGGAGCTCAGCGGGCGCTCGTCGCTGCTCCGCCGCGCCGCGGGCCGGGCGTTCACGTTCCGCGACCCGCGCCTGGAGACCTCCCTCGCCGGGCTCCCGCTCGCGAACCCGCTCGGCCTCGCCGCCGGTTTCGACAAGAACGCGCGCGCGATCGGCATGCTGGGCGCGCTGGGCTTCGGGCATCTCGAGATCGGCTCGGTGTCCGCGGACGCGTCCGACGGCAACCCGAAGCCGCGGTTGTTCCGGATCCCGCAGGACGAGGGGATCGTCGTCGCCTACGGCGTGCCCAACGACGGCGCGGACGTCGTCCGCGAGCGCCTGACCGGCCCACGCCGCGTGCCGATCGGCCTGAACCTCGTCAAGACCAACGACCCGCTCAAACCCGCCGCGGGGCCCGAGGTCTACGAGGACTACGCCGCCTCGCTCACCACGCTGCAGGATCGCGCGGACTACATCGCGCTCAACATGAGCTGCCCGAACTCGGCCGCCGATCGCGACTTCTTCGACGAGCTGCCGCGGATCGACGAGCTGCTGACGCGGCTCGGCGCGTGCGACGTCCGCCGCCCACTGATCCTCAAGCTCAAGCCGACCCGCGACGCGGGCGTGCTCCGCGAGATCGTCGCGATCGCCGACGGCCATCCGTTCGTCTCGGGCTTCGCCATCAACCTCCCCGCGGGCAAGCCGGACGATCTGCGGCTCACCGTCTCGCGGGACTCGCTCGCCCGCATGCCCGGCGCCGTCGGCGGCCCACCGGTCGAAGCGCTCGTGAACGCGATCCTGGCGACGCTGAAGGACATCGTCGGCGACCGCTACGCGCTGATCGCCGCGGGTGGTGTCACGACCGCCGAGGCCGCCTACCGCAAGCTCCGCCTCGGAGCGACGGCCGTCCAGCTCTACACCGGCCTCGTCTACCACGGCCCGAGCCTCGTCAAGGAGATCCTCGCCGGCCTCGTCGCGCTGCTCGAGCACGATGGGATCGCTTCGGTGCGCGACCTCTGATCGACCTGTCCCCGGCGGCGTCCCCCGTTCGTCAACGGGACATGATCACCCTTGTGCAGTTCATCACCCTCGACGGCGTCGTCGAGGACCCGGACGGCCGGGACGGCACGAGCTTCGGCGGCTGGGCGTTCCGGTTCGGACCGGAGACCGTCGCCGGCGACAAGTTCCGGCTCGGCGCGACGCTCGAGACCGGCTCGCTGCTCATGGGCCGCCGCACGTGGGAGAGCTTCGCGAGCTTCTGGCCGGACCGCGACGACCCGTTCGCGGACATCATCAACCGGATCGAGAAGCGTGTGCTGTCGCGGTCGGACCTCGACCTGGACGCCTGGGCGAACTCGACGCGACACACCGAGACGGAGCGGGACCTCATCGTGGTGGGCAGCCTCGAGGTCGCCCGTGACCTGATGGCGCGCGACCTCGTCGACGAATACCGCCTGCTGGTGTTCCCGGTCGTGCTCGGCCAGGGCCGGCGTCTGTTCGAGAACGGCGCGCGCGACCTCGAGCTGACCGGCTGCGAGCGCGCGGGCGCGGGCGTCCTCCTCACGTACCGATGACTTCTGGCGCGCCGCGAAGTCTTACGCGGCAATGAGCGAACGAGAGATCGCGGTGCGGGCCGAAGGGCTGGTCAAGCACTACGGCGACGTGGAGGCGGTACGGGGCGTCGACCTGCGGGTCGAGCGCGGGGAGGTGTTCGGCTTCCTGGGGCCCAACGGCGCCGGAAAATCGACCACGGTGCGGATGCTGACGACGTTGTTGTCGATCACCGCGGGGACGGCGGAGGTCGCGGGCGTCGACGTCGCGCGCGACCCGGACGCGGCGCGCCACCGGATCGGCGTCGCGCTGCAGGAGGCGGGTCTGGACCCGCGCCAGACGGGTCGCGAGCTGCTCGTGCTGCAGGCGCGGCTGTTCGGGATGTCCACCGCGGACGCGCACGCGCGGGCGCAGGAGCTGCTGGTGCTGGTCGAGCTGACCGACGCCGCCGACCGCCGCATCAAGGGCTACAGCGGCGGGATGAAGCGGCGGCTGGACCTCGCTTCGGCGCTCGTGCACGAGCCCGACGTGCTGTTCCTGGACGAGCCGACCACCGGCCTCGACCCCGCCAGCCGGCTGACGGTCTGGGAGGAGGTCCAGCGCATCAACCGCCACGGGACGACGGTCTTCCTCACGACGCAGTACCTCGAGGAGGCCGACCAGCTCTGCGACCGCCTGGCGATCATCGACGGCGGGCGGATCGTGCGCGAGGGGACGCCGGCGGAGCTCAAGCTCGAGCTGCGGGAGCGGTTGGAGCTGGACCGTGAGCCCACGCTCGACGACGTGTTCCTCGATGCCACCGGGCGCCGGCGCGCGCGGGGCGACGTGCAGGAGGTCGGGGTATGACCCAGGCCTGGGTGCTCGGGCAGCGCGCGCTGCGCGAGGCGTACCGCACGCCGGAGGCGATCCTCCCCACGCTGTTCATCCCGCTGTTCTTCCTGGTGGTCAACGTCGGCCAGGCGGGCAAGATCTTCCCGTCGGCGTCGACGGAGTTCCTGCACGGCCAGGGCTACGGCGCGTTCCAGCTGCCGCAGTCGCTGCTGCTGGCAGCGTCCTTCGGCACCGCCGCGCTGTTCCTGGTCGAGGACATCGAGGGCGGCTACTTCGACAAGCTGCGCGCGGCGCCGATCTCGCGCGTGGCGATCGTGCTCGGCCGCCTGATCGCCGAGCTCGCCAAGGCCCTGATCATCTCGACCGCGATCGTCGTGCTCGGCATGGTCTTCGGCATCTCGATCGCGTCCGGCGTGTTCGGCTTCATCCTGCTGATCGCGCTGACCGCGTTGTGGGCGGTCGTGTTCGTCGGGTTCATCCAGCTGGTCGCGCTCAAGACGCGGTCGGCCGCGGCGACCAACTCGGCCGGCCTGATCTTCTTCCCGCTGCTGTTCCTGACGCCGAACTTCGTCCCGCGCGACCTGCTGACGCGGCCGATGGAGATCGCCGCGACGCTGAACCCCGTCACCTACGTGATGGAGTCGCTGCGCTCGCTGGTGCTCGAGGACCTCAACTGGAGCTCGATCTGGCCCGGGTTCGCGGTCGTGTTCGTGGCCGGCGCGCTGATGGTCGCGCTCAACGTACGGCTGATCCAGCGCTACGACTGAACAGCTCCACCGCATCGTCGACCGGCGGCAGCGCGCGGATCTCGCTCGCCACGCGCTGCGCCGCCTGGCGGTAGGTCGGGTAGGCGAGCAGGCGGTGGACCGCGTCCTTGACGTCGGTCGCGATGATCCCGGCGCCGAGGTGCTCGACCCGCCGCGCGTTGGCCGGCCCGTCGACGAACTGCGGCAGGAACGCGATCGGCACGCCCGCGGCCAGCGCCGCCAGCGTCCCACCGGAGCCGCCATGGCCGACCATCACCGCGGCGTGCCGCAGCATCTCCCCTTGATCGACCCAGCGCTCGACGCGGACGTTCGCGGGCAGCGGGCCGAGCGCCTCCGGGTCGACGTGGCGGCCGATGCTCATCAGGACGCGCTTCGGGACGTCCTTCAAGGCGTGCGCGGTCGCCCTGAACAGGTCCGGGTGGCGGATCTCCGAGCCGAAGGAGACGTAGACGAGCTCGTCGCTCTCGTGGGGTTGCGCCGGATAGCGGAAGCGGGAGACGGCGTCGCTGTCGCCGAACGGGGAGAGCGTGAGGACGGGCGCGTCGAGGCGGAACGGGCCGAGCATCCCGAGCGCGGGCTCCGCGAGGGCGCGCAGGCCGGCGTCGGTGTCGACCGCGGCGTCCAGGTGCAGGCCGACGTCGACCACCGGCACGCCGAAGTGTGCGGCGGCGACGCAGGACGCGAACTCGGTCGTCTCGCGCACGATCAGGTCCGGCCGGTCGTTGTGGACGAGCGCGAGCATCCCGGGGAGCGCGGCGCGCGCGTCGAGGGCGATGAACAGCTCCTGGACGACGTGCCGCGCGCCCGGCGCGTTGCCGTTGAACACCGGCGCCCACTTGGCCTCGCGGTCCCACGGCTCACCGAGCGCGTGGCACACGAACCCCGCCTGCTCGACCATGGAGCGCGCCGAGCCGGGGGCGGCGACGAGCACGTCGTGGCCGGCGCGGACCGCCGCGCGGGCGAACGGCACCAGCGGCCCGAAGTGCCCGCCGCCCTGTCCGGTCGCGAAGATGATCCGCATATGGGTTCCGA
The DNA here is from genome assembly GCF_000423665.1 of Solirubrobacter soli DSM 22325. GTDB lineage: Bacteria > Actinomycetota > Thermoleophilia > Solirubrobacterales > Solirubrobacteraceae > Solirubrobacter > Solirubrobacter soli. The sequence continues at coordinate 185,069 of NZ_AUIK01000026.1, forward strand.
ACGGGGCGTCCCCCGGGTTTATTCCCGATGCGGGTAGCGGTCTTCGCGGACATGCACGCGCACGCGGAAGCGCTGGAGGCCGTGCTCGCGGCCGCTTCCGGATTCGACGAGCTGTGGTCGCTCGGGGACATGGTCGGGACCGGGCCGGACCCCTGCGAGGTGGTGGCGCGGGTGCGAGCGGTGTGCCGCGTCGCGCTGATCGGCAACCACGACTATCTCGCGCTGCGCGACGGCGAGGCGAACCCGTCGATCCTGCATGCCCGGGCGGCGCTGGATGACGACGCGATGGCGTGGATGCGCTCGCGCAAGCCCGCGTCCCGGCGGGGCGACGAGGTCCAGATGTGGCATGGCGGCCCGCACAACGCGGTGCACGAGTTCGTCGGCCCGCGCAATGCCGACTCGTGTCTCGAACGCCAGCGGGCGCCGATCGGCCTGGTCGGCCACACGCACGTGCCGGCGGCGTTCAGCGACCGGGTCCGACGCGTGCGGATCGCGGTCGGCGAGCCGCTCGACATCAGCGACGGCAAGTGGTTGCTCAACCCGGGCGCGGTGTACATGCCGAGCGGGGTCGCGTCCTGGCTGTCGCTCGATCTCGCCGCCCGCACCGCCACCTGGATGGAGGCGCCGTTCGACCCGGCTCCGGCCGCCGAACGCGCCCGCAGGCTAGGGTTCGCGCCATGAGCATCCAGGTCGTGGTCGCCAAGCTCGCGGGTCTGACGGGCCGCTCCGCCGAGCTCCGTCAGCTGCTCGCCGACCGCGCACGCGCCGTCCGCGACGAGGACGGCTGCCTGGGCTACGAGGTCGCCGAGCGCCTCGACGAGCCGGCGTCGTTCGTGATCGTCCAGACCTGGGCGTCGAACGACGCGCTGCGCGCGCACTTCTCGACCTCGGCCCACGCCGACTACCAGCACGCCGGTCGACGAGCTGCTCTCCACGCCGTCCGAGGTGGTCATGCACGAGGTGGCGTCGACCACCCGCCCGAGCGCGAGCACCTCGCCGACGGACCCCGGGCGCTTCGGCTAGCTTCGCGCCCGCCACGGGCGTAAGGTCGCCATGAACGCCCTATGCGCCCCGCGGTCGCGATCCTCCTGGCCTGGCTGGTGCTCGCGGCGCCGGCTTGGCCGGCCACGCCGCCGGTCGTCTGGGTGCCGAACGGGGACGTCGACCACATCCAGCCCGTCGGCGGACGGCTGTATCTGAGCGGCGAGTTCACGACGGTCGGCCCACCGGTCGGCGGCTGGGTCGCGCTCAATCCACTCACCGGAGCGCGCGACCCCTCCTGGCCGATGATCGACGGGCGGGTGACGGCCGCGGCGTCGGACGGGTCCGGCGGGTGGTACGTCGCCGCGGGACGCGGCCACGGCGACGAAGGCCCGACGAACAGCCGGTTGCTGCACGTGCGAGCCGACCGGACCCTGGACCCGGCCTGGAACGTGTTGGAGGTGGACGGGGCCGTGCTGGCGCTCGCCGTCAGCGGCTCGAGCGTGTTCGTGGGCGGTCGGTTCGCCGCCGTCGGCGGCGGGCTGCGCGCGAACCTCGCGGCGGTCGACGCCGGCTCGGGCCTGCCACTGCCGTTCGTGCTCGGCGCGGACGGTGAGGTGCTCGCGCTGACGGCGATCGGCGGCACCGTGTACGCGGGCGGCGCCTTCACCTCGCTCGGCGGGCACTCCCGCAACCGCCTGGGAGCGGTCGACGCCGCCACCGGCGCGGTCGCCGCATGGGACGGCAATGCCAACGACATCGTCGACGCGCTCGTGACCGACGGCGCGACGGTGTACGCGGGCGGCGACTTCACCGGCGTGCACGGCGAGCCGCACCCGGTCGTGGTCGCCCTGGACCCGGTCACCGCGACGCCGCGGCCGTGGGCGCCGGCGTTCGACGGGGGCCACGCGATCGCGCTCGCGCTCTCCGGCTCGACGCTCTACGTCGCCGCGATCACCGGCGGGATCGGGACCGAGCTCGCCGCCGTGAACGCGGCCAGTGGCACCCTGACGCCGTGGCACGGCGACGCCTTCGGTGAGGTGCACGCGCTCGCGGCCGCCGCCGGGGTCGTCTACGTGGGCGGCGAGGGGGTCGGCGACGGCGCGCACGAGACGGGCGGCGGCGGCGCCGGGATCGCGGCGTTCGACAGCGGCTCCGGCGCGGGGCGTGCCTGGGCGCCCGGGTTCGCGGGCGACGCGGACGTGCTCGCCTTCGCGGGCGACACCCTCTTCGCCGGCGGCGCGATCGATTCCGCCACCGGCGTCCCCCGCGCGGGGATGGCGGCGATCGACGCGGTGACCGGGCAGCCGACCGCGTTCGCGACGTACCGCGAGCGGCTCGATTCCCAGTTCATCGTCGCGGGGCGTCGGCTTTACAAGATCGCGGGCCGCACCGTGACGGCCGTGGACGCGGCGAGTGGCCGGCGGGTGCGCGGCGGTGTGCGCGTCGACGCCGCCGTCTACGCGCTCGCCACGTCGCGCGGGCGGGTGTACGTCGGGGGCGAGTTCGATCGCATCGGCGGCGAGCGGCGCGCGCGGCTCGCGGCCTTCGACCCGCGCACCGGCGCGGTCACGCGGTGGGCGCCCAGGATCTCCGGTTCCGTGCAGTCGATCATCCCCGCCGGCCGCCGGGTCTACGTCCTCGTCCGCCGGCGGTTCGGCCCCAATCGGATGGTGGCGGTCGATCGCGTGAGCGGGCGCGTGCTCGACTGGCATCCGCTCCTGGACAGTGACGTCCGGGCGGTCGCGGTCGGCCGGCGCGCCGTCTACGTGGCGGGCTACTTCAGCCGCGTGGGCGGGCGTTCTCGTGATGGTCTGGCGGCGCTCGACCCGCGGACGGCTCGCGCGACGTCGTGGCACCCGCGGGCCGCGCGGACCGAGATCGCGGCGCTGGCGCTCTCACCCGACGAGTCCACGCTCTACGTGGGTGGCTCGTTCACTCGGCTGGGCGGCGTGGCCCGCTGCTTCGCGGGCGCGTTCGACACGGCGACCGGCGCGTTGACGCCGTGGGATCCGTCCCCGGACGAGCCCGTGAACGAGTTGCGCGTGTCCGGCGGGCAGGTGTTCGCGGGCGGCCTCTTCGCCTCGATCGCCGGCCGTCCGTCACGCGGTCTCGCCGTTTTGGACCCGGTCACCGGGCGCGCGGGTGCAGCCGCGCCGCCGCACTGCCCGCCGCTCGAAGAGATCCGCCCCTAGGTGTAGTTCCTGAGGAGGTTGTTCATCCGGGCCTCCTTGGAGGCTGGTGGTTCTCGAGGCCGCCAGATCCAAGGAGGACACCGGATGAAGTTGCACGCTAACGCGGCGTTGTCATTGAGACAGCGCGAGCGGATGGTGTCGCGTGTGATCGAGCATGGGTGGTCGCTGGCGAAGGCCGCCGAGGCGGCCGAAGTCAGCGAGCGCACGTGCTCGAAGTGGGTCTCGCGCTACCGCGCCGAAGGCAAGCCGGGGCTGTTGGATCGCTCTTCAGCGCCTCATCGCGTCGCCAACCGGACTGACGAGCTGGCGATCCAGGCGATCGCGGCGT
>NZ_AUIK01000027.1 GCF_000423665.1 Solirubrobacter soli DSM 22325
TCCTCGGCCGAGGCGGAGGACTGCTCGGCGACCGCCGCGACCTCGGTGATGTCGGACTCGGCGCGGGTGGCCTCGGCGCTGATCTGGTGCACGGCCGTCGCGATCGCGCTGACGCGGTCGGTGACGTCGGCGACCGCGGTGCCGATGGCCTCAAAGGCCTCCCGGGTCTGCTCGACGGTGGCGACACCGTCGGCGGTGCGCTGATTGCCTTCCTCGACGACGGTGACGACGTTCTGGGTCTCGGCCTGGATCTCGCCGATCAGCGACGAGATCTGACTGGCCGCCGACTGGGACTCCTCGGCGAGCTTGCGCACCTCCTCGGCCACGACGGCAAAGCCCTTGCCCTGCTCACCCGCCCGCGCGGCCTCGATCGCGGCATTGAGCGCGAGCAGGTTGGTCTGCTCGGCCAGACCGGTGATCGTGTCCACGATCCCGCCGATCTGCTCAGACTTGGTCGCCAGCCCCAACATCGCCGTCCCGACCTGGGCGCTGGAGCGCTCGACTTCACGGATCGCCTCCGTCGCCTGGGTGGCGGCACGGACGCCGTCCTCGGCCGCACCGCGCGCCTCCTCGGCCGCACCCGCCGTCGCGGTGGCGGTCTCGGCCGAGGCGCCCGCGGCGCGAGCGGCCTCCTGCACGGCCTCACGCGTGGACTCGACCATCCGCACCTGCCGCTCAGCACCCTGCGCGACATCAGAGACCGCAGACGCGATCTCACCCACGGCCCGACCAGCCTCCTCAGACGTCGACGCCATCTGCTGCGACGCCGACGCCACCGTGCCCGCGCCCTCGGCGACCTCGCTGAGCACGGAGCTGAGCTCACCGCGCATCGTGTTGTAGCCGTTGATCGAGTGCTGGGCCTTGCCGAGCATGTTGTTGAAGGTGGCCGACAGGCGGCCGAGCTCGTCCTTGCTGGAGACGTCGATCGGCTGCGTCACCGGCACGACCGGGATCGTCAGATCGCCCTGGGCGACGGCGTCGAGGCTCGTGGAGAGGTCGCTCAGGCAGTGCGTGTCGAGGCTCTCCATGCCCGTCGCGAGCCTGCGGACCGGGCCCACGATCGAACGCGTGACCCAGAGCGCCAGCACGATCGCGACGATCAGCGCCAGCACCGCGATGATCACGATGAAGCGGGTGCCGCTGGACGCGGTGGCCTCGGCCTCGGACACCGACTGCGCGGCGGCGGCGGTCGACGCGGCGATCAGCTTGTTGCCGGCCTGCTCGAACGCGGTGTCCGCCTCGAGCAACTTGTTGCGGTAGAGGCCGCGCGAAGCGTCGCGCTCCTCCTCGTTCTTCACGGTCTCGGCGCGTGAGAGCGCGACCGCCTGCTTCTGCGCGGCGACGAACGTGTCGCGCAGCTTCGCGTACTCGGCGAACTCGTCGGCGAGGTCCGTGCCCTTCACGAGCGCGGCGAGCTTCGGCATGTCGGCCTTGTTCGCCGCCCAGTTGGCCTTGAGCTCGCCGTTCACGCGGTCCTGGTTGGTGAGGTCGCCGTCGTAGACGTAGAGGTGCTGCGCGGTCAGGCTCATGTTGTCCTTGGCGCGCTGTTGGATCCCGCCGATCAGCTCGGCGACGCGGAGGTGGCGGTGGGCCAGGTTCTGCGAGTCGTCACGCACGCCGTTCATCGAGTGCACGCCGGTGACGGCGACCAGCGCCAACATCAGGCAGAGTGCACCGAAGGCGCCTCCAAGCCTTGCGGCGAGCGGAAGATTGCGAATGGAGGTCATGCGAATGACATCGGCCTTCTTCTGCGGTAGATAAAGGCAATGAGAAGTTCGCTAACGGAAATGGGAGCTTTTTGAGTGAGATCGGCGTGGTCGGCGCCGGCACGGCCGGGCTGGCCGCAGCCGCGCTCCTGGCCAAGGCGGGGCACCAGGTCCAGGTCCTCGAACGCGCCCCGAGTCCGGGGCCGGTCGGCGCCGGGCTGCTGCTGCAGCCGACCGGGATCGGCGTGCTGGAGCGGCTCGGCGTGCTCGACGAGATCACGGCGGGCGCGACGCGGGTGACGGAGGTGCACGGCACGACGGTCGCGGGCCGGCGCTTCATGGATCTCGCCTACGAGCGGATCGGGGCCGGGGTCCACGGCCTCGGCGTGCACCGCGGCGCCCTCTTCTCCGCTTTGCGCGGCGCGGCGGAGCGGGCGGGGGCGACGATCCTGCCCGGCGTCGAGATCGTCCACCGCGCCGACCGGACCCTGATCGACGCCGGCGGTGCCCGCTTCGGCCCGTACGACCGGATCGTCGGCGCCGACGGCGCCCGCTCGACGATGCGGCGGTTCCTCCCGTACCGCGCCCGCATCCACGAGCACCGCTGGGGTGCGCTCTGGGGCGTCTTCGACGACCCGCGGAGCACCTTCGACGGCACCCTGGACCAGTACTACGACGGCGCGCGGCGGATGGTCGGGTTCCTCCCGACCGGAACGCGAGCCGTGTCGGTCTTCTGGTCGGTCCGGCTGGACCGGATCGACGCCGTCCGCGCCGCAGGCGTCGACGCCTTCCGCGACGACCTGCTGTCGCTCGCCCCGATGGCCGAGGACGTGATCGGCGGGCTGCGCTCGACCGACGAGCTGCTGCCCGCCTCCTACCGCACGGTGATGCTCCCGCACTGGCACGACGGCACGCTCGTCCTGCTCGGCGACGCGGCGCACGCCTTCAGCCCGCAGCTCGGCCAAGGCGCCAACCTCGCGCTCCTGGACGCGGCGGCGCTCGCCGACGCCGCCTCACTCGACGCGTTCGAGGCGGCGCGCCACGCCCACGCGCGCTTCTACGGCTTCGCGGCGCGGACGCTCAACACGATGTTCCAGAACGACAACGACCTCTACGCCTGGCCGCGCGACCACCTGATGCTCACGGTCTCACGGCTGCCGTGGTTCCGGCGGCGCGCCATGGACGTGCTCGCCGGAATCGCCACCGGGCCGTTCTCCAGTATGTAAAGAGGCTATTTCTTTGTCCAAGTCACGGGCTGGAGCGGCAGCGCCAGGACCGCCTGCCACGTCGCCGCGTCGGTCTCGCCGCTCACCGGCAAGCCCTTGGACGTCTGGAAGTTCCGCAGGGCCGTGTCGGTCGCCGCGTCGAAGGTCGCCGTGACCGTCACGGCCGGGTCGAACGACGCGAGGTGCTGCTGCAGCCAGACGACCTGGTCGCCCTTGTTGCCCTGGGCCAGCGGCGGCCAGCCCGGGTCGGGCGGGGGCGCGGGCACGGGCTCCAGCGGCAACGCGAGCACGCCCCACTCGGCCTCGCCGGTCGCCTGCCAGGACCACCACGACAGACCCGCGCTGCCGTAGGCCGCCCACAGCGAGCGGAAGCGCGCGAGGTCCTCGGCCGGCGGGTTGGAGTAGGTCTGGCCGAGCGGCGCGATCGGCGTCCCGTAGATCCGGTTCTGCGCGACCGTGCGCGCCGAGACGGCGTCGACGGTCCCGCCGATGTCCTTCCAGTAGACCTGCGGCAGGTTCGCCTGCGCCGCGCCCGGGGCGAGGAACACGGAGTAGGGGAGCCGTGCGTGGTAGTCGACGTAGGGGAACGAGGTCAACCCGATCGGGTACGCCGGGCCGACCGCGGCCCGGAGCGCGGCGACGTACTGCTGCGCCGCCGCGTACTTGCCCTCGTACTGGGACTCGGCGTCGATCACGAGGCAGTCGGCGCCCGAAGCGACGGCGTCGACGCCCATCGCGGCCTCACCGGCGGGGTCGTTGCCGTAGACGAACTGCCAGGCGCAGACCTTCAGCCCCTGCGCCTTCAACGCGGCGACGAACGTGGGGTTGAACTGTGCCCAGCGGCTCGAGCCGCCGTCCGAGCTCTTGACGAACACGGTCGAGATGCCCGCCGAGCGGGCGCGGTTGGCGATCGCGACGGGGTCGCCACCCTCGCTGCGGCCCACTTCCCAGATCCACATCCCGTTGCCCCTGAAGACGTCCGGCAGCGCGCCTGGCGGGACGACGGTCCCGCCGCTCGGCTTCGGCGGCGCGAGCACCGTGATCGTGCGCGCGTTCGAGCGCCGGCCGGCGCGGTCGGACACGGTCAGCGAGACCGAGCCCGCCTTCGTTCCCGGGGGCACGCGCGCGACGTAGCCGACCCGCGTGTGGTCGAGCTTGGTGGCCAGCGCGCCGCGCGGCCAGCGGAAGGAGACGCGCATCCCCTTGTAAATGCGTTTGCCGGAGATCTGAAGCTGGCGCCCGATCGTCACCTTGATCGCGCCCTTGCACGTCGCCGAGGTCGCGGGGACGCACCGGATCCGGGTCAATTCCGGGGCTTTCTTGCGTGCCGCGCTCGCCGGCGCGGGGGCGGCGAGCGCGAGCAGAGCCGCGGCCGCGGTAAGTGTTCGGCGTCCGTTCACCACTCGCTGCCAACAGGCTAGGCGGTCGGAAGTTCCGGACCTCTCGTTACGCTTCTCCGCGAATGTCATGGCGCCGCCACCGCATGGAACGGCCGCCGCGTGTTGGCGCCGCCGTGCTGGCGAAGGGCCTCGCAGGCGTGTTCACCATCTTCATCGCGACGTCCGCGGGGGTCGCCGGCGCCGGATATCTGCAGATCCAGCCGCCTGAGGTGCCGCCGGGCCAGCCGCCCGCGCCGCCGCCGATCCAGGAGATCCCGGACAAGGAGCTGCCGGACGTAGAGCCCGGCGGCCCGCGCACGCTGCTCGTGCTCGGCTCGGACCGCCGCGCGAAGACCTCGACCGACGCCAAGCTCTACGGTCAGGCCGACCAGCCGCACTCGGACACGATCGTGCTGGTCCGCCTCGATCCGAAGCGCAACCGGATCGCGGTCATGTCGCTGCCGCGCGACCTCGCGGTGACGATCCCGGGCTACGCCGACAACACCAAGATCAACCAGGCCTACGACGAGGGCGGCCCCGGGCTCACCCTGGACACGGTGAAGCTGCTGTTCCGGAACGCGACCGGCACGCCGATGACGATCAACAGCGTCATCGACGTCAACTTCAACGGCTTCCAGCGGGCGGTCAACTACATCGGCGGCGTCTACGCCGACGTCGACCGCCACTACAACAACCCCGAGGGAACCGGGTTCGCGGCGATCGACATCCAGCCCGGCTACCAGCGCCTGGTCGGCTCGGACGCGCTGGCGTATGTCCGCTACCGCCACACGGACTCGGACATCTTCCGCAACGCGCGCCAGCAGGAGTTCCTGCGCCAGGCCTCGCTGTCGCCCAAGATCGACGATCTCAAGAGCATCCCCGCCGCCGAGAAGTTCCTGGGCACGATGCGCAGCTACTTCCGCTTCGACAAGAAGTTCCTGTCGCGGCGCAACCTCGCCGGGATGATCAAGACCGCGATCTACCTCGCGATCCATCACGCGCCCGTCAACCAGATCTCGCTGGCGTCCGGCATCACCGAGTCCGAGGACCCGACCGCGGACACGCGCCTGTACATCTCCAACGAGCGCCTACAGAAGGCCTATGACCAGTTCATGACCGGCAGCGCGGCGACGAGCAACCCGAAGCCGACGAAGAAGGTCAAGAAGGTCTCCAAGAAGGAGGCCAAGAAGAGCGACTCGGTCACCGGCCTCGAGAACGCCCGCCGGCTCGGTGAGGACATGGCGGTGATCGCCACGCCGAAGCTGAAGAACCTTCCGTTCTACTTCCCCGAGCTGCGGACCGTCGGCTCGCAGTACGCGAACGAGACGCCGCGCGTCTACTCGCTGCGCGACGAGAACAACCAGCTCCAGCGCGCGTACCGGATCGTCATCTCCGCCGGCGCGCCGGGCGAGTACTACGGCGTCCAGGGGATGACCTGGCGCAACCCGCCGGGCTTCGACCAGCCGGACCGCGTCCGCGAGATCAACGGCCGGAAGCTGCTGCTCTTCTACGACGGGTCGAAGATCCGCCAGATCGCCTGGCGCACGCCGAAGGCGCTCTACTACGTCACCAACACCCTCGATCGCAAGATCACCAACGAGCGGCTGTTGGCGATCGCGTCGTCATTGAGACGACTCAATAGTTAGGGCCCGCCGCCGAATAACGGTGCGCCCGCCGCGGCACATCCGCGGCGTCTCGCGCCACCCGCGCTGCTCACGGCCCAGAGGGCCGCATCGCGAGCGCGGCCGTCGCGAGCCACTGGCGGCTGCACCACGTCGGTCGGACCGACCATTCGTCGGCGAACCCAGCGAGACTTCTCGCCTCCGACGGGGTTGGAGTCGCGATGCGCTTCTTCGTCGCCGCGCTCGCGGCTGCCCTGATCCTGCTCGCCCCGGGGGTCGCGACCGCGGCCTGCCCCGGCGCCGACCCGTGCCCGTACTCCGCCTCGAGCGTCACCGGCCAGCGATCGGGCGGCGTCCTGCGCTTCCCGCAGGCGACCGCGCTCGGCCCGGACGGGTCGATCTACGTCGGCGACCAGCTCTCGCACGTGATCCAGGTCTTCGGCCCTGACGGCGCCTTCCAGCGCGAGATCGGCGCGCCCGGCACCGGGCCGGGGCAACTGACCGCGGTCGGCGGCGTAGCGGTCGCGGCCGACGGCACGGTCTACGTCGTCGACGGCAGCGACCGTGTGCTGCGCTTCGCGGCGGACGGGACCTTCCTGAGCCAGTTCGGCTCCAGCGGCAGCGGACCCGGGGAGTTCCACTTCGGCGCCGGCGGCGGCAACGACGCGCCGGCGGGCGGCGGGATCGCGCTCGGCCCGGACGGGACGGTCTACGTCGCCGACACCCGCAACGACCGGATCCAGCGGTTCGCCGCCGACGGCTCGTCGCCGGTCGTGATCGTCCCGGCCGGCCGGGTGAAGCGTCCGCAGGGGCTGGCGGTGAGCAAGTCGCGGCTGATCGTCGCGGACGACCTCAACCACAGGCTGGCGATCTTCGACACGGGCGGGCGCTTCATCCGCACCGTCGGCACGGGCGAGGGCAACCAGCCCGACGAGTTGCAGAACCCGTACGACGTCGCTGTCGACCCGTCCGGGCGGGTCTACGTCGCCGACAACTCCAACCACCGGATCGTCCGCTACGGGCCGGCACCGGCGTACACGTACCGCGCGCGCTGGGCCTCGTTCGGGCCACAGCCCGGGCACGTGCAGTTCCCGCGCGGGATCGCCGTCGACGCGTCCGGCAAGAGCTTCATCGCCGACCCGGGCGGCAACCGGATCGATCTCTTCGACGTCGGCGGCACGTCGCTGGGCGCGTTCGGCATCGACGGCCGCGCGTCCGGGCAATTCATCCAACCGCTCGGGGTGGGCGCCGACGCGAGCGGGATCCGCGCCGTCGCGGACTCGATCAACGGGCGGATCGTGCTGCTCAACCCGGACGGGAGCGTGGCGTCGATGTACGGCGCTCCCGCGCCCGGGCCGACGCTGCTGCCGGACCCGGTCGGCGTCGCCTTCGACGCGTCCGGCGAGATCTACGTCGTCGACCAGGAGCGCTCGCGCGTGCTCGTCTTCGACCGCACCGGGCGGATCGTCCGCAGCATCGGCTCGCGCGGGCGCAACCCGGGGCAGCTGCTGGCGCCGTCAGCGGTCGCGGTGTCGCCGGGCGGGACGGTGTACGTCGCCGACGAGGGCAACGGCCGCGTCGTGCGCTTCACCACCGCCGGCACCCACCTCGGCTCGTTCGGCTCCTACCGCTCGCTGCGCGGCATCGCGGTCTCGCCGGACGGCTCGCGGGTCTACACGGTCGACTCGGCGCGCAACAAGATCACGGTCTCGACCGCCGCCGGCGGCGATGTCGCCGAGTTCGGCGCGACCGGTTCCAAACTCGGTCAGCTGCGCTCGCCGAGCGGGATCGCCACGGACGCGGCCGGAAACGTCTGGGTCGCCGACCGCGGGAACGACCGCGTGCAGGAGTTCACGCCCGACGGCACACCGGTGACCGCGTTCGGCGAGTGGGGGACCCAGCCGGGCCAGTTCATCGAGCCGGTCGGGATCTCGGTCGACTGCCGCGGGCTGGTGACGGTCGGCGACTCCGACAACAACCGCGTCCAGACCTTCCAGGCGGCGACGCCCGGCGCCTGCGCCACGCTGCCGCAGATCCAGAGCCCGCCGGCGCCGATCCTCTACACGCAGCCCGGTCCGGTCCCGCCCGTGATCGACGTGACCGCCACGCGGACGGCGAACATCCTCGGCATCCGGCAGTTCCCGCTGCGGGTCAACAGCGACACACCGGTCAAGCTGGCCGTCACGGTCACGCTGAAGCCGCGCTCGGGCTCCAAGCGCTCGGTGAAGTTGACGCTTTCGCAGCCGCTTGCGGCCGGCAAGACCGTCACGGTCCGCCCGCGGCTGAGCGCGTCCGGGGCGGCGACGTTGCGCCGCGCGCTCGGCAAGCGGCGCGGTCTCACGGCAGATGTGCGGGTCACCGCCACGCCGACCGACGGTCCCGTGGCCGTCTTCGCGAAGCGACTTGACATAACGGGCTGAAATCTCACTCGACCGGTTGGGGTGGTTGAATCCCGGCCAATGGTCCGCCGTCTGACGTTGTTCCTCGCCCTGTTCCTCACCGTGGGCGGGGTCGCCCGCGCGGCCGAGCCCCCGAACCAGAACGATCCCTGCTCGAAGGCCGGCCGCAACACCTGCGGCACCGCTGGGGAGGGGTCCTACCGGAACTATCGGTATGGCATCCGCTGGTTCGGCGACTACCGCGGCGCGGTCGAAGGCGTCACCGGCGGGACCTTCTGCATCGACCTGCGGTTCTGGTACCCGTCGAAGAAGTTCGAGTACGAGAAGCGTTCCGCGTCCGGGCTGAAGAACAAGGACGGGGACGCGATCTCGGCGGTGAACCTGCGCCGGATGAACCGCGCGCTGTGGCGCTACGGGCGCTCCAACGACGCCACCCAGCAGGCCGCGGTGATGGTCTACGTGCACCGGTTGATGGGCGACGGCGCGCCGGGAGAGGCCGACCCGAAGGCGCTCTCGGCGGCGAGCCAGTCGATCTACGCCAAGGTCGTGTCCGACGCGGAGCGCTTCGCCGGGCCGTACAAGGTCAAGGCGACGCTCCCGGACAAGCTGGTCGCGGGCCAGGAGGCGCAGCTGACCGTCGAGGTGCTGACGGCGGGCGGGCGCCGCGTGCCCAACGTGGATGTCGACTTGAAGGCGACCGGCGCCGAGGGGCTGCCGGACTCGGTCAACACGGGCACGAGCGGCGTCGCAAAGGCGCCGATCACGGGCACCGATCCGGCGAAGGGCATCGACCTCGACGCGACCGCGGCGTCGCTGCCGGACGTCCTGCCGACGCTGTTCGCCCCGACCAAGGGGCAGTCGGTGCGCAACGCGCAGCGGCTGGTCCAGGCGGCGGTCGCGAAGCCGAGCGCGTCGGTCCAGGCGCCGGTCCGCGCGCAGCCGACGCTGGCGACGCAGATCAGCGCCCAGACGGCGGCGCCCGGCTCGGAGATCTCCGACACGATCCTCGTCCAGGGGCTCGCCGGGCAGCGGGCGACGATCCAGGCCGCGCTCTACGGCCCGTATCCCTCCCGCGAGGCGATCAAGTGCGACGACACGCCGGTCTGGACCGGCACCGTCGAGGCGACGGCCGACGGGAACTACAACACGGCGCCGGTCAAGCTCGACACGCCGGGCTACTACACGTACCGGGAGTCGATCGCCGAGAGCGACACGATCGCCGGGGTCGTGACCGCGTGCGCGGAGGTGTCGGAGACGACGATCGTCCGCGGCACCCCCAAGATCACGACGCAGGTCTCCGCCCAGGAGACCGCGCCCGGCGCCCAGATCACCGACTCGGCGATCGTGACCGGGCTCGGCAAGCTCGCGGCGACGGTCAACGTCGAGCTGTGGGGGCCGTTCCCGACCCGTGACGCGATCAAGTGCGAGGGCACGCCGTTCTGGACGGGCACGTTCCCGGCGGCCGGCGACGGGACGTACACGACCGCCCCGGTCGCGCTGACCGCGGCGGGCTACTACACGTACCGCGAGTCGATCGCGGCCACGGAGGCCTTCGACGCCGTGGTCACCAACTGCGGCGAGGCGTCGGAGACGACCATCGCCAAGGCCGCCCCGCAGGTCGAGACGGTCGTCTCGGACGCGGTGGTGCGCCCCGGCTCCGACCTCTCGGACACCCTGAAGGTCTCCGGGCTCGGCAAGACGCCGGTGCAGATCGAGGTCGAGCTCTTCGGCCCGTACGCGTCGCGGGCGGACATCGACTGCGCGGGCACGCCGTACTGGAAGGGCACGGTCGACGCGAGCGCCGGCGACGGCACGTACACCTCGCCCAAGGCGACGGTGCGGCGGGTCGGCTTCTACGTGTTCCGCGAGAAGATCGCGGGGAGCGAGACCGTCGCGGCCCATCAGGCGGAGTGCCAGGTGGAGTCCGAGACCTCGCTCGGCGCGCCGGCCATCCTCGGCGGCCGCGGCGACAGCGTCGCCTACGTCGCCCAGGGCGGGGGCGGCCCGTCGAAGGTCAAGCTCGCCCGGCTCGGCATCGACGCTCCGGTCTCCGCGATCGGGATCGACATGAAGTCGGGCGCGCTGGGCATCCCCGAGAACATCAAGCGGGTGGGTTGGTGGCGTGACGGCGCGACCCCCGGCGACGAGGCCGGCACGGCGCTGATCGCCGGCCACGTGGACAGCGCCAAGGCCGGCGCTGGGGCGTTCTACGCGCTCAAGAGCGCCCGCCGCGGCGACATCGTGACCGTCCAACAGGGTGGCAAGACCCTCAAGTACCGCGTGACGACGATCAAGATCATGCGCAAGGCGCAGCTGCCGACCAACATCTACACCCGCGCCGGCTCGCCGAAGCTCGTCCTGGTGACGTGCGGCGGCCCGTTCGACGCCAAGATCGGCCACTACCGCGACAACGTCGTCGTGACCGCCGTCCCGGCCTGATGCTCCTCGCGCATCGGGGGAAGTCGCCGACGGTCGATCCGAGCGCCTACGTGGCGCCGAACGCGATCGTCTGCGGCGACGTCCGGATCGGCCCGGACAGCCGCGTCCTGTTCGGCGCGGTGCTGACGGCCGAGGACGGGCGGGTGGATGTCGGCGCGCGCTGCGTGATCATGGAGAACGCGCTCGTCCGCGGGCGAGCGCAGCACCCGGCGGACATCGGCGACGACGTGCTGATCGGCCCGCACGCCCACGTCAACGGCGTGCGGATCGAGAACGGGTGCTTCATCGCGACCGGCGCGGCGCTCTTCCCCGGCGCCCGCGTGGGCGCGGGCAGCGAGGTCCGCATCCACGGCGTCGTCCAGGTCAACACCGTGCTCGACCCCGGATCGACCGTCCCGATCGGCTGGATCGCGGTCGGCGACCCGGCACAGATCCTCCCGCCCGACCGTCACGAGGACATCTGGGCCATCCAGCGCGAGCTCGACTTCCCCGGCACCGTCTACGGCATCCCGCGCGGCACCGACGCGACGACGATGATGCGCGGCCAGGCGGAGTGGTTCGCCGCCCACCGCGGCGACGCCGAGACCTAGGCCAGTGCTCCTGCCGATCTCTCCCGACGACGTCGCGGCGGCGGCCCGGCGCCTCGAGGACGTGGCGAACCGCACGCCGGTGCTGACGAGCCGAGCGCTCGACGAGCGCCTCGCCGCGACGGTGTTCATGAAGGCGGAGTCCTTCCAGCGCGGGGGCTCGTTCAAGTTCCGCGGCGCGTACAACAAGGTCGCGTCGTTGTCGGAGCGCGAACGCGCCCGCGGCGTGGTCGCGTCCTCGTCGGGCAACCACGCGCAGGCGCTGGCGATCGCCGCCTCGCTGGCGGGCACGCGCGCGACGATCTTCATGCCGCAGGACGCGCCCGCGTCCAAGCGCGCCGCCACCGAGGGCTACGGCGCGCGGGTGATCGAGTGGGACCGCTACGCCGATGACATCGAGACGATCGTGGAGGAGTTCGCCGAGCGCGAGGGTCTCGCGATGGTCCACCCCTACGACGACCCGTTGATCATGGCCGGGGCGGGGACCTCGACCCGGGAGCTGCTCGAGGAGGCCGGCCCGCTGGACCTGGTGGTGGTCCCGGCCGGGGGCGGCGGCCAGATCGCGGGCGGCGCCGTCGCCGCGGCTCCCACCCGTGTGATCGGCGTCGAGCCGGCCGCGGTCGGCCAGTGGGCCGCGGCGATCGCCGCCGGCCGCCCCGCGCCGATCGATGTCCAGCGGACGATCGCCGACGGTCAGCAGGTGCGCGCGCCCGGGCACCTGACATTCGCCGTCACGAAGGCGCTGGTCGAGGACGTCGTCGGCGTCAGCGACCCGCAGCTGCTGGACGCGATGCGGTACCTGTTCGAGCGGCAGAAGCTCGTCGTCGAGCCGAGCGGAGCGAGTGCGCTCGCGGCGATCCTGGCCGGCTTGATCGACGTCCGCGGCCTGCGGGTGGGCGTGATCCTCTCCGGCGGAAACATCGCCATCGACCGCTTCCTGCAACTGATGTCATGACCGGCCGGCGGCGAGCCACGCCCAGAACGCAGTCGTCGCCGCGCTCGCCCGGCCCCGCCGGCGGACGGCGCGCAGCTCGCGGTGCAGACCGCCGTCGCGCAGCGGCAGCGCGTGGACGGTGCCGGCCGTCAGCTCGGCCTCGATCGCCAGCCGCGACAGCAGCGTGAAGCTCCCGCCGTCGAGCGCGCGCTTGACGCTCTGAAAGCTCGCGAGCTCCAGGGCGGGGGTGAGTTCGATGCCGGCCTCGCGTAGCGCGGCGGCGGCGACCGCGCGGGTGCCGGAGCCGGACTCGCGGGTCACATAGGCGTCCGTGACGAGCTCGCGGGCGGTGACCGACGTGCGGCGCGCCCAGCGGTGGCCGGAGGCGACGACGACCACGATCTCGTCGCGCCACACGTCGATCGCCTCGAACTCGTCGAGCGGGTCGAGACCCTCGACGAGGCCGATGTCGACCTCGCCCGCGCGCAGCCGCGCGAGCACGCCGGTCGAGTTGACGATGTCGACCGTCGCCCGCAGGCCCGGGTGGGCGAGCCGGAACTCGGCGAGCCAGCCGGGGAGGAGGAACTCGCCCGTCGTGTGGCTGGCGGCCAGCGACAGGACGCTCGCGGTCGCGGCCCGGCGGTCGGCGATCGTCGCCTCCGCCCGCACGAGCGCCAGGACCGCCTGCTTGGCCTCCGGGTACAGCAACCGCGCGTCCTCGGTCGCTCGCAGCCCGAACCGCCCGCGTTCAAAGAGCGTGACCGCGAGCCGCTTCTCGAGGTTGCGGATGCGCTTGGTCACCGCGGACGCGGTCAGGTCGAGCGCGTCGGCGGCGCCGTGGATGCTCCCGACCTCCATCGCCACCGTGAACGCCACGAGCTCTGACCCGGAGAGTGGCGTGGCGTTCATCGGCGACCATTCTGGCGGTGTTGGTCGCGGCGGTCAGCCACGCGCCGACCAGGAAGACATAGAGCGCGACGGCGAGCCACCCGAGCGCGATCGAGCCGCTGTGGCGGGCGAGCTCGCTGGTTCCGGTGACCACCGTGCCGACGGGGAACGTGAAGCTCCACCACGTCAAGGAGAAGCGCAGGCCCGGCGTGCGGATCGTGATCGCTGCCGCGATTGCCATCCACAGCAGCGCGAAGCCGAGGACCGGCATCCCGTAGAGCACGCCGGCGAAGCTCGGGAGGCCGGCGACGTCGGCCAGCAGGTTGGCGGCGGTGATCGACTGGCCGAGCGGGCCGAGCACGATCCAGAGCGTCGGGACCAGTGCCGCCGGCCCAACTCCGTGGTGCAGCAGCTTGTTCCAGAGCACGGCGATCACGACGAACGCGGCCAGCAGGCTCAGCCCGAACATCGCCCCGCAGGCGAGCAGCAGGTCGAGGCGGGCCTCGCCAGGCGGCAATCGGTCGATCAGTGCCGCTCCGGTCGCCGCCGACACCATCGGCGCGACGACCGGCATCAGCCACGCGCCCCACGCGCTGTCGGGCGCGAACTCGTGGCGAGTGAACATCAGGTACGGGACCGCGACCGCCGCGGCGAGCCCGGTCAGCGTGCCCGCGGTCCACAGCACCACGTCGATCCCGACCGGCAGGCCGAGCAGCAGCGAGCCGGCGCCGACGGTCATGAGCGCCATCGGCGGCGCGCCGTAGAACGGCACCATCGCGGGGTTGCGCGCGTGCGCCAGGAACTCCCGCCAGCGCAGCGCGGTCGCCACGACCAGCCCCGCCAGCAGCGTCGCGGCGAGGCACCAGACGCTGAACGCCGCGTCGTGCAGCGTCTCGGAGCGGTGGGGGAGGAGCAGCGCGGCGTTGGCCACGATGCCCGTTCCCATCACCGTCGCGTACCAGTTGGGAGCCATGCCGCCAGCTTGCCCGAGCCCGGCGGCACGTCCCAGTCGGATCAGGCCGCGTTCGTTTCCAATCTGGAAACGACTAGCGGTTGCCGAACAGGTTCAGCAGCGAGAGGAAGATGTTGATGATCGAGACGAAGATGCCCGTCGCGAGCCAGACGACGTCGTCCTCGGTGGCGTGCTTGCGCACGTAGTTGAAGTCGACCAGGATCAGCAGCGCCGAGGCGGCGAGGATGATCAGTGAGATGAACGGCGAGAGCGAGCCGATCCCGCCCACGAAGATCGCCACGATCGAGACGACGACGGCGCCGAGGACGATGAACGACAGCGGGCGCGCCCAGCCGGACACGTCCTTGCTCCAGGCGAAGCCGGCCGCGCCCATGCCGACCACGGTCAGCGCGGTCAGCGCGGCGGCGCTGGTCACGACGCCGGGCTGCGACTCGAAGTAGTAGTTCAGGACCGGCCCGAGCCCGAACCCGATCAGCGCCGCGAGCGCGGCGAGCCAACCGATGCCCAGCGGGCCGTAGCGCAGCGGGCGCACGAAGTTCTGGACCAGCAGCATGCCGAGGCCGGCGAACGACAGCAGCCGCGCGGTCCCGAAGCTCAGATCACGGCCGAGGTAGGTCCCGAGGGCACAGAGCCCGAGGGCTGCGCCGACGAGGAACAGGACCTGGCCCATGATCGTGGGCACACTCCGCGCGCGTACGGAAGATGAGGCCGCAATGAAAGACATGCACTACAGGATAGTTCAGCCGCCCGTCACGTCGCGCCGGATGAAATGGGTGAAAGCCCAGGCCAGAGCGGGCACGGCGAACAACGCGCTCGTCCACGCCGCGCGAATCACCGGAGTCCAGTCGATCGGGTCGCGCAGGAGGCCCTGCCACGCGTTGAACTGGGTCGGCAGCAGGTAGGGGCGCAGGAAGTCGAGCGCGGAGATGATCCCCAGCAGCTGCATGATCAGCGACAGCATCAGGGTCGCCACGACCGCGGCGGCGCTGTTGCGGGTGACGGTCGAGAGCAGGAGCGCCAGCGAGGCGACCGCCATCGTCGGCAGGAAGTACGTGAGCGTGGTCGCCCCGAGCAGCACGAGCGAGCGCTCCGTGGAGATCTTGTTGCCCGACAGCGAGACCAAGGGGTCGAAGCCCCAGATCAGACCGCCGATCACGAGCCCGATCCCGACATAGAGCACCAGCGCGGCGAACGCATAGGTGAAGGCGGCCAGCACCTTGGCCACGAAGATCTGCCAGCGGTCGACCGAGCGGGTGAAGATCGTCTTCAACGTGCCGTTGCCGTCCTCGTTGGCGACGATGTCGCCCGCCACGAGCGCGGTGATCAACGGGAAGAACCAGAACGCGGCGAAGTACAGGCCGACGAGCGGGATCGCCACGCCGGACTCGCGCACATAGTCCGCGAACGGGATGCCCTCCGGGCCGGAGTCGTCGGCCAGCAGCGCGGTGATGAAGATCAGCGGGACGAGCAGCGCGCAGCCGAGGCCGATGAACGTGCGCTTCTGCGCGCGCAGCTTGCGCAGCTCCCACGCGTAGACGGTGCGCACGCCAGGACGTCGCACGACGTGCTGCGCCGCCACTTCGCGCGGCCGGGCCACCTCTGAAGCATGCGCGCTCACGCGGCGGCCCCCTCGGTCATCCGGAAGAACAGCTCCTCCAAGGTCGCGGTGCGGGGGACGAGCGCGAGCAGCCCGATGTCCGCCTGCGCCAGCTCCAGGGTAAGCGCCGCGACCTCGCGCTCCTCGGCGGCGAACTCGATCCCGCCGCCATTCACGGTCACGTCGAAGGCCCGCGAGGCGATCTCCGCCGCGGCCTCGTCGTCGGTCGTCCGCAGCGTGTAGCGCCCGCCGGTCGAGGCGATCAGCTCGTGCAGCTCGCCCTCGTAGACCACCCGCCCGCGACTCACGATCGCGACGCGATCGCAGAGATCCTCGACCTCGTCCATCAGGTGCGAGCTCAAGAGCACCGTCAGCCCGTCCTCGGCCAGCCGGTGCACGAGCGCGCGCATGTCGCGCATGCCCGCCGGGTCCAGCCCGGTCGTGGGCTCGTCGAGCAGCAGGAGCTTCGGATCGCGCAACAGCGCCCCGGCGATGCCGAGGCGCTGCTTCATGCCGTGCGAGTAGCCGCGGACCTTGTCGTGCGCGCGGCCCGCGAGGTCCACGGTCTCCAAGGCGTCGTCGATGCGTTCAGGCGCGTCGCCGCCGTCGAGGGCGGCGACGAGCTCGAGGTTCTTGCGCCCCGACATGTACGGGTAGAAGCGCGGCGCCTCGACGAACCCCGCCACCCCGTCGAGGGCGCGGGCGCCCTCGAGCAGCGGGTCGCGGCCGAACAGCGCCGCGGAGCCCTCGTCGGGCCGGATCAACCCGAGCAGCATCCGCAGCGACGTCGTCTTCCCGGCCCCGTTGGGCCCGAGGTAGCCGTAGACGTCGCCGGCCCGGACCGTCAGGTCGACGTGGTCGACGGCGGTCACCGGCCCGTAGCGCTTGACGAGGCCGCGCGCCTCGATCGCCGCGCTCACTTCAGTCCCCGCGCGGCGTTCTCGGCGGCGACGGGCGGGACCGAGCCGGCGACGAGGTAGTTCACGTCGCCCGACTGGAACGTCACGAGCGTCCCGAGCGCGGTCGCCAGCTCCTGCCCGGTCGCGCCATCGATATTGACCTGGGGGAGGGTCACGCCGTCGCGGCCGTTGCCGAAGAGCGGCTTCTGCTCGCCGTCGGCCTTGCGCTGGA
Source organism: Solirubrobacter soli DSM 22325 (assembly GCF_000423665.1). Lineage (GTDB taxonomy): Bacteria > Actinomycetota > Thermoleophilia > Solirubrobacterales > Solirubrobacteraceae > Solirubrobacter > Solirubrobacter soli. The sequence goes on from NZ_AUIK01000027.1 coordinate 16,882, forward strand.
AGACGAGGATCTGGCCGAAGCCCTCGCCGTAGGTGACCAGCGCGCCCTTCTCGGAGCCGTACTTGACGAGGGTGACCGACCGGCGCGGCAGGCCGGCCAGCTCGGCGGGGGCGGAGAGCTGGAAGTCGAGCTGCTTCTGGACGTTCTCGGCGCCGGTGACGTGCACGGGCTTGCCCTGCTGGTCGACGCCCGCCGGCGGGTTGAGCTCGGTCACCTTGGCGCCCGCGGGCGGCGTGGTCGAGATCATCGAGGCCGGGATCGGGCCGTAGGCGACGTCGGTCGCCTTCAGCTCGAGGACCGGGTCCTGCGAGCCCTGCGCGTAGATCGCCGCGCGCAGCGGCACGCCGCGGGTGGCGTCCCAGGCCAACTCGGCGGCGCCGAGCAGCCCGCCGTCGTCCTTCGGGGCGATCCGCACGGTGTAGGTCGGGCGGTTGCCGGTCACGCTGGGGATCGCGCCGGACAGCTGCCACACCTTGCCGAGACGGGCAAGGCCTTCACGGACGCCGGCGAGGGTCGCGGGCTCCTTCTTGGCGGTACGCGGCGTCTCGTCCTGGGGGAGCGCGCCCGTGAAGGCCGTTTTCGAGGTCGCGTCGTAGAACAGGAACTTCTTGCCGTCGGAGACGATCTGGGCGTCGCCGTTGGTCGACTGCAGCTCGAGCCGCGCGCGGCCGTCGTTCGCCAGCCACACGCGACCGGTGGCGCCGGTCAGCGTGGGGGAGGCGGTGTCGCGCGGCAGCGAGCCGCTGGGGAGCAGGTTGTTGGTGAACTCGATCCGGGCGCTGACGCCCTGCACGGCGGGTGCGTTGGCGGCGTCGAGGATCGCGCGGTCGAGGGCCTTGGGAGCGGGCTTCTGCGCGCCCGTGAGGGCGGCTTGGGCAATGCCGGCTCCGGCCACCACAGCCACCAGCACGGCGACGATCGCCAGCAGGCGGGGGGAGGATGCGGTGCGGAGTCTTCTCATCGTGGAGGCAGTTGTACGGGCGGAGTTGGAGAGATCTCTGACAGTGCCGATATAGCCTCAAGGATGCGCCGGATCGCCCTGATCGCCCTCGTCGTGCTCGCCGGTTGCGGCCAGACGGCCTCGGAACCGCTCCCGGACGTGCGCCCGGTCGCGCCGACCCCGCAGCAGTCCGCGGCGCTCACCCGCGTCGTCACCGACTTCACCCGCGGATTCCGCAGCCGCGACGGCGAAGCGGTGTGCGCTCTCCTGACACCGGTCGCGCAGAGCTACCTCGCCGGCACACGCGGCACGGGCTGTGCGGACGTCGTCATCGGCCACGAGCGCGTCCCGGCCAAGACGCGCGCCGTCACGGTCTCGACCGACGGGACCGGCGCGACGATCGTCTTCGCCGACTGCCGCCGCTGGCGGCTCGTCCTGCAGGGCGACGCCTGGCTGATCGACGACCTGCCGCTCAGTCGCCCGCGCTGCGAGGCCACTGATCGACCCACAGCGTGAACGCCGGGCCGTCGACGGTGACGGCGCCGCCGTGCCGCTCGACGATCGCCTTCACGATCGCCAGGCCGAGGCCTGAGCCCTCGCCGCGCGCGGTCGGCCCGCGGGCGAAGCGCTCGAAGACGTCCTCGCCCGGCGCCGGACCCGGGCCCTCGTCGGCGACCCGCAGGAACGCCCGGCCGTCCTCGCCGCCGACCGTGATCGTCACCCGCCCCTCGCCGTGCTTGCGCGCGTTGCGGACGAGGTTCTCGACCGCCCGCTCGAACGCCGGCCGTTCCACCCGCACGGTCACGTCCTGCTCGACGATCAGCTCGTCCGCGCCCCGCGCCAGCTCCGACAGCGCGACCGGCTCGCCCTGCGCGGGGGCCGCGGCGTCCTCCCGGGCCAGTGCGAGCAGGTCGTCGAGCAGCTCGGAGAGCCGTTCCGCGCCGGCCTCGATGTCGGCCAGCACGGCCGGATCGGCGCCGTGGCGGGCGATGTAGGCCGCGTTGCCGCGCAACGCGGTGAGCGGGGTTCGGAGCTCGTGCGAGGCGTCGCCGACGAACCGGTGCTCGGCCTCCTGCGCCCGTTGCAGCGAGGCGAGCATGGCGTTGAGGGTCCGCGCCAGCTCGGCGACCTCGTCGCGGGTGGGCGTCTCGGGGAGGCGCTCGCCGATGTCGCCGGAGTGCTCGATCGCCCGCGCGCCGGAGGACAGGCGGGTGAGCGGGCGCAGCGCGCGGCGGGTCAGCCACGCCGCCATCAGCGCGGCCAGCGCCGCGGCGAGGAGCGCGAGCGGTGCGATCAATCGCCGCGTCTGGTCGAGCGTGCGCTCGATGTCGGCGAGCGAGCCGGCGACCAGCACGGCGCCGCCCGACGCCTGACCACGGCCGAGCTCCCCGAGCGGCGCCGCGTACATCCGCAGTCGCTCGGAGCCGAGGTCGCCGTCGGCGAACGAGGACTGGCGCTGATCGAGCGCCCGCTCCGTCGCGCCGTCGGCGTCCAGCACGCGGCCTCCGAGCGCGCTCGATCGCCCCAGGATGCGGCCGTTGCGGTCGATCACCTGCACATAGAGCGCGCTGCCGGACAGCGTCCCTTCGAGCGCCCCGGGGGCGGTCAGCTGGTCTGGCGCCGTGGCGTTCAGCCGCGCGACGTCGGCCGCGCGCCGCACGAGCGTGTCCTCGAGGCTCGAACGCAACTCGCGTTCGAGCAGCTTCGGCACGGCGATCACGAGCAGCGCGACCGCGAGCGCGATCGACGCCGCCGCGGCGAGGGCGACGCGCCTACGTAGGGTCACTCCCTATCGAACCTGAAGCCGACGCCGCGGACCGTGTGGATCAGCGGCGGGTCGCCGAGCTTGCGGCGCAGGTAGGCGACGTAGCGGTCGACGGCGTTCATCGTCACCTCGCCCTCGCCGCCCCATTCCTCCAGCGCCAGCTCGCGGGTGACGACGCCGCGGGCGTTGCGCAGCAGCAGCGCGAGCAGCTCCGCCTCGCGGCGCGTCAGCTCGAGGTCCGTGCCGCCTCGGCGCGCCGTCCCGGTCTCGAGGTCGAGCGTGACGTCGGCGAAGGCCAGCTGCTCTGTGGCGAGCGGCGCGTTGCGGCGCAGCAGGGCCCGGACCCGCGCCCGCAGCTCGTCGACGTCGAACGGCTTCACGAGATAGTCGTCCGCGCCCGCGTCCAGTCCGGCGACCCGCTCGTGGACCGCGTCGCGGGCGGTCAGCAGCAGGATCGGCACGCGCAGGCCCTTCGCCCGCAGCCGCCGCGTCACCGCCAGGCCGTCGAGGCCGGGCATCGTCACGTCCAGGACGATCGCGTCGGGCACGCTGCGCTCGACCGCCGCGAGCGCCGCCCCGCCGTCGGCGGCCGCGACCACGTCGTAGCCCTCGGCGGTCAGCGTGCGCTCGAGCATGCGCCGGATCGGCGCATCGTCATCGACGAGAAGGAGTGCGGCTTCGGACATTTCAGAGAAGGTACGTCACAAATCCAGGTCCATCAGAGTCCTCTCAAAGATGCTCCGTAGAACTCGGCCTGGGTGATGGGCTTGCGCGAACTAGAGACTTTGATTGGAACCGCGACCATGCCGGTGGCGCTCGACCGCGCCGGCGAGCCGCGGCGACTGCCGCACGTCGTCGACCACAGCGCGTACCGGGTGGTGCGCGAGACGCTGGCCGGTGCGCGCAAGGCGACCGGCGCGACCGTCGCGATCGAGTACATGCCCGGCGCGCTCGCCGTGCAGGTCGACCACGACGGCTGCGGCTCCTCGCTGGAGGAGGTCGCGGAGCTGGCGGCCGCGCTCGGCGGCGGGCTCACGGCCGCCCGGGCGCAGGGAGGCTTTCGGGTGCGTGCCTGGCTGCCGACCGAAGCCCAGCCGCTGTATCCCGCAGGGCTGCTCGCAGCGCATTGAGCGCAGGCCGCCGCGCGCTGCCGTGGCGGATCGCCCCGAACACGGTGCGGGTGAGCGTCGCCTCGGCGACCTCGCGGGCGACGACCGACGGCTCGCGGTCGGCGCCCACCAGATCCGGCAGCAGCGTCACCGCCTGCCCGTTGGCCACCAACGCCAGGAGCATCAGCAGGTCGTTGGAGTGGTGGCGGACGTCGGGCTCGAAGCCGCCGAGCGTGCGGCACGCCCGGATCATCAGCTCGGCGTAGGCGCTGTCGTCCTTGCCGATCGCCCACGGCTCGTCCTTCAGCGCGGCGAGCGCGACCGGTCCTTCACCGCGCGCCAGCCGATGGTCGGCGGGGATCACGAGGTGGAACTGCTCCTCCAGCAGCGGCTCGAGATCGAGCCGGTCATCGCGCGGGCGCGGGAGGAACGGGTACTGGTCGGCGAGGACCATGTCGAGCGTGCCGAGCGCGAGGCTCGGCAGCGAGGTCTCGGGCTCGGCGTCGGTGACCTCGACGCGCAACGCCGGGTGCTCGGCCCGCAGCCGCCGCAGGGCCGGCGCGAGCAGGTACAGACCGGCCGACTGGATCGCGGCGACCCGCAGAGTCCCGGTGATCTGCTCGTGGGTCGCCTCGAGATCGGACTCCGCCTCCTCCATCCGCTCCAGCAGCGCGTCGGTGTGGTGGACGAGCTGCTGCGCCGCGGCCGTGAGGCGGACGTTTCGGCCGACGCGCTCGAGCAGCGGCACGCCCGCCTCGCGTTCGAGCAGCGCGAGCTGCTGCGACACCGCGGACGGGCTGTAGTCGAGCGCCAGGGCCACCGCGCCGATCGTTCCGCGGGCGTTGAGCTCGCGCAGCAGGCGCAGGCGCTTCAGGTCCAGCATCGTGAAGAAGAACTACACGATCATCGTCAGAACTTCCAGTGGGAATGGATGATCATGCGCGCTGGAATGACCCACATGAACCAGCGCACCGGAGCCCTCCTCGTCCTTGCGTCGGCGGCCGCGTTCGGTGTCATGCCGATCTTCGGCAAGCTCGCCTTCGAGGCGGGCGTCGGCGTCGCCACGCTGCTGTTCGTCCGCTTCGCGATCGCGGCGCCGGTCCTGTGGGCCGCCGTCGTGGCGCGTCGCAGCTTCCCACGCGTGGCGCGCGGCGTGCTCTACCGCGCGCTCGCGCTCGGCGCCGTCGGCTACGCGGCTCAGGCAGGTCTGTACTTCATGGCGCTGCGGCGGATGGACGCCTCCGTGCTCTCGCTGATCCTCTACAGCTACCCCGCGCTCGTGACGGGGGCGGCGATCCTCCTCGGACGCGAGCCGGCCAACCGGCGGCGTCTCGTCGCCCTCGTCACCGCGTCGGGCGGGCTCGTCCTGGTCCTGGCGGGCGCGGGTGCGGGGGACTTCGACCTCGTCGGCGCCGCGCTCGGCGCCGGCGCGGCGCTGACCTACACGACGTACATCCTCGTCAGCGACGGCGTGACCGGCGAGCTCGACGCGCTGCCGCTGGCCGCGCTCGTCTCGACCGGAGCGGGCGTCTCGCTCGGCGTCGTCGCGTTCGCCACGGGCTCGATCGACCTCGGCTTCGACCCCGCGGGCTGGCTGTGGCTGGCGCTCGCGGCGCTGGTCTCGACCGTCGGCGCGGTGGTGCTGTTCTTCAGCGGCATGAGCCGTGTCGGGCCGTCGACGGCGGCGATCCTGAGCACGCTCGAGCCGCCGGTGACCGTGACGCTCGTGTTCGTCACATTCGGCAGCGCGCTCGGCGCGGTCCAGCTGCTCGGCGCCCTCGCCGTCCTGTCGGCGGCGGTGATCGTGAACCTCCCGTCGCGGACCGCATCGCTCGCCTGAAATCCGGGTATTCGGTGGGCCATGCTCAAGCTCACCGCCGCAGCAGCCTTGTCCACGCTGTTGATCGCGACCGCGCCGGCGGAGGCGAAGACCTTCCGCGGGAAGACCAGCCAGGGCCGCACCGCCTCGCTGGTCACCGGCGCGGACGGTGTGCCCAAGAGCGTGCGCGTCTCCTGGCGCGCGCCCTGCAAGAAGAAGGGCTACCGCGCGACGGGCGGCACCCGGTTCACCGCGCCGTTCTCCTCGGTGAGCGCGGACGTCGTGACCGACACCGGCAAGAGCTACCGGGTCCGGATCAAGGGCGGCATGCGCGGGCGGATCACGACGAACCTCGTCGTCAACCGCTCCGGCGAGCAGTGGGTCGGGACGCTCGGCGTGCGCGAGCTGTTCTCCCGCAAGGGCCGCGTGATCGACGTCTGCGAGGTCAAGCGGGTCCGCTTCACGCTGGGCTAGCCTTCGGGGCGTGGCGAGCCTCGTCTCCGTGAACGTCGGCAGGCCGCGGGAGATCTCGTCTCGCCGCGGCAAGCCCTTGATGTCGGCGATCTGGAAGGCACCGGTCGAGGGTCGCGTCCGGGTCGAGGGCGTCAATCTCGCCGGCGACGACCAGGCCGACCGCAGCGTCCACGGCGGCCCCGAGAAGGCCGTCTACGCGTACGCGCGCGAGGACATCGACTGGTGGGAGAACATCCACGGCGACCTTCCGAACGGCGTCTTCGGCGAGAACCTGACGACGCTCGGGCTCGACGTGTCCGGCGCGCTGCTCGGGGAGCGGTGGCGGATCGGGACGGTCGTGCTGGAGGTCTGCCAGCCGCGTCTGCCGTGCTCGAAGCTCGGCATCCGCTTCAACGACCTGCGGATGGTCAAGGCGTTCGCCAAGGCCAGCCGCCCCGGCGCCTACATGCGGATCGTCGAGGAGGGTGAGCTCGGGGCGGGCGACGAGATCGAGGTCGTCTCGATCCCGGACCACGGCGTCACGCTCGCGTTCGCCGCCGACGCGTGCTTGAAGGACCGCTCACTCGCGCCGGCGGTGCTGGCCGTGCCGGGCCTCTCGCACGAGCTCCGCGCCGAACTCCTCGAAGCCGCTTAGCCATGGACCGGCGAGCGGTGCTCGCGGCCTTCGACGAGCAGATTCGTCGCGATCCGACGCCCGAGCCCGACGGACTCATCGAGCACGACGGCCGTGTGATCCGGCGCATCGGCGGGGTGGATGGATGGAACGGCGTGGTCTGGAGCGGCTTGGACGCCACCGACGCCGACGCCGTCATCGCAGCGCAGGTCAGCCGGTTCGCAGAACTGGCTCGCCCGTGGGAGTGGAAGCACTACTCACACGACCGACCCCTGACCTCCCGGAACGGCTCCTCGCCGCCGGTTTCACACCCGAGCCCACCGAGGCGCTGCTCGTCGCCGAGATCGCCGACCTGACACTCGACGTGCCGCCGCCCGCCGGCGTGGAGCTGCGTGCGGTCGTCGACCAGCCGGGCGTCGACGCGCTCGTGTCGGTGCACGACGAGGTGTTCGGCGAGGACCACGCCGCGTTGGGCAGGGCCTTGCTGTCCGCTCTCGAGCGCGGGTCCAGCTCGGTCGCGGCCGTGATCGCCACCGCGGCGGACATTCCGATCGCCGCCGCACGAGTGAATTTCCACGCCGGAACCGACTTCGCCAGCCTCTGGGGCGGCGGCACGCTCAGCGCATGGCGCGGTCGCGGGGTGTTCCGAGCGTTGATCGCCCACCGGGCGGCCCTGGCGTCCGCCCGGGGCTTCCGCTACCTCCAGGTCGACGCATCGGCCGACAGCCGGCCGATCCTCGAGCGCCTCGGTTTCGTCGAGCTGGCCGCCACGACGCCGTTCGTGCACCCCGGTCGTCGCTGACGGGTCAGAACTTCTTCGACTCGGCGACCGCGAGCTGGTCGGCGCGGTCGTTGAGCGCCTTGTACTCGTTGCCCGCGCCGGTCTCGTGGCCGCGCACCCAGTGCCAGCGGACGTTGCCGAGGCGGTTGACCTCAGCCTCCAGTGCCACGATCAGGTCCTGGTTCTTCACGGGCTTGCCCGCCGCGGTCTTCCAGCCCTTGCGCTTCCAGCCGGGCAGCCAGACCGTCATCGAGTTCAGCATCAGCTGGGAGTCGGTGACCACGGTGACGTCGGCACCGTCGGGGAGCGAGCGCAGGCCCTCGAGCGCCGCGGTCAGCTCCATCCGGTTGTTCGTCGTCTGGGGCTCACCGCCCGAGTGCTCGACCGGTTCGCCGCCGTCGGCGGGGATCACGATCGCGGCCCAGCCGCCGGGCCCGGGGTTGCCCGAGCACGCGCCGTCGGTCCAGACCAGCGCCTCTCCGGGGCGCTGCTCGACGGGGGTCTCCTTGATGGCGGGGCGACGGCGAGGGGCAGGCATCGGCCGGAGAAGATAGAGGGGGGTGGGGACAACCTCAGTACGAAACGCCATCGCGCCCCAGGGAGAACGTGACGATTCGGCGCGATGGTTGACACCATGGGAAACACGTACATGGAAGAGCACGACGAACCCCGCTCGGAGATCGACTGGAAGCTCGCCCGCACGATGCAGCTCAGCTTCTCGGCGCTGATCGTCTTCGTGATGGTCGTGATCTGGATCGCGACGGGGTTCGGCGATTATTTCTGGCCGATCTGGGTGTGGTTCGGCCTCACCGTGCCGATCGCGGTGCAGTACGCGATCCGAAGGGCCGGCGCGGGACCGCGCCAATGGCGCGCGCTCAACACCCACGCCAGCCTGGCGGTCGTCGCCGGCGGCATCCTGACGTTCATCTGGGCGATGACCGGGTTCGGCTTCTGGCTGTTCTGGCCCCTGTTCGGCATGGTCGCGTTCCTCGGCCTGCATGGGCTCTCGACGGTGTGGTGGCGCGCGCTGCATCCGCAGCGTGAGAAGGAGCTGACCGAGCGGGTCGAGACCCTCACCCGCACCCGCCGCGGCGCGCTGGACGCCCAGGCCGCCGAGCTGCGCCGGATCGAGCGCGACCTGCACGATGGCGCGCAGGCCCGCCTGGTGGCGCTCTCGATGCAGCTCGGCCGCGCCGAGGACCGGCTCGACGACCATCCCGAGGCGGCGGAGCTCGTCCGCAACGCCCGCATGGAGGCGTCCAACGCGATCAAGGAGCTGCGCGACCTCGCCCGCGGCATCGCCCCGCCCGTCCTCTCCGACCGCGGCCTGCCGGCGGCCGTCGTCTCGCTCGGCGAGCGCAGCGCGCTGCCCGTGAAGGTCTCCGCGCGGCTGAACCGCCGGCTCTCGCCCGTGGTCGAGTCCGCCGCGTACTTCGTCGTGGCCGAGTCGCTGACCAACGCCGCCAAGTACGGCAACGGCGCCGAGGCCAAGGTCTCGCTGTTCGAGGAGGGCGGCCGACTGGTCGTCGAGATCGACGACGAAGGGCCGGGCGGCGCCGACCCGAACGGCAACGGTCTTTCCGGCCTGCGCAACCGCGTCGAGGCGCTGGATGGCATCCTCGTGGTGGTGAGCAACCCAGGAGAAGGAACGACCGTGCACGCCGAGCTGCCGTGCGAGTAGTCATCGCCGAAGACCAAGCACTTTTGCGCGAAGGCATCGTCGCGCTTTTGAGAGACAAGGGGATCGATGTCGTGGCGCAGGCGGAGGACGCCGACGGCCTGCGCCGGATCCTCGCCGGGCACAAGCCGGACCTCGCGATCTGCGACGTCCGGCTGCCGCCGACGTTCACCGACGAGGGCATCCGCGCGGCTCTGGAAGCGCGCGCGAAGTACCCCGGTCTCGGCGTCCTGATCCTCAGCCAGTACGTCGAGCCCGTCTACACCGCCGAGCTGCTCGACTCGGGCGAGGGCGGGATCGGCTACCTGCTCAAGGAGCGGGTGGGGGACGTGAAGGCGTTCATCGGCGCGGTCGAGACCGTCGCGCGGGGTGGAACCGCGCTGGACCGCGAGGTCGTCTCGGAGCTGGTCCGGCGAAGAGACCCGTCCGGCTCCGGCGGCGCGCTCGGCGCGCTGACCCCGCGAGAAACGGAGGTCCTCGGCCTGATGGCCGAGGGCCGGACCAACACCGCCATCGCCCGCGCCCTGGTCGTTACGCCGGGCGCGGTGGAGAAGCACATCTCGAACATCTTCAGCAAGCTGGACCTGCCCGCCACGGACGAAGACCACCGGCGGGTTTTGGCCGTTCTGACGTTCCTCCGCGACGAGGGGTAGGGAATTCCACAGGGTCAGACACCCGTGCTCCGCATGGTCGCGGAGCACGGATCGGGCGAGCATGAAACCCATGCTGATCCCCGCTCTGAACCGCACCGCCCGTGACGCCGCCTACCTGACCCTCGGACTGCTCACCAGCGTTCTCGCCTTCGGCGTCTGGGTCGCCGCGCTCACGCTTTCACTCACGCTCGCGATCCTGATCGTCGGCATCCCCGTGATCATCGGCTCGGCCTACGTCATGCGCTGGACCGCCGAGCTCGACCGCCAGAACGCGGCGCTTGTCTTCGGCCGGCCCGTCCGCGGCCACTACCGCTCGCACCGCGGCGGCTCGCTCGGCACCCGCGTCATGAAGACGCTCCGCGACCCGCAGGTCTGGCGCGACCTCGGCTGGCTGATCACCCACTCGATCGTGGGGTTCGCGTTCGGCGTCGCCGCCGTCACGCTCGTCGCCGTCGTCGCCGGGGTCGCCGTGCTCCCGCTCTGGTACTGGGCGCTGCCGGACGGCTTCGACATGGGCATCTACAACGCCGACACCTTCCTCGAGGCCGTCGGCACCGCGTTCCTGGCCATCCCGGCCGGCTTCATCACCGTCTGGGTCCTGCGCGGGATGGCCAAGTTCCACGCCTCACTGGCCGTCGAGTTCCTCGGGCGGCGCTAGGACGTGGCCGAAGCGCAGGTACGTGTGGATCTCGCCGGGCTCGGACCACTCGAGCAACTCGCTGGTCGTGGGGGAGAAGAGCACGCGCACGGTGGCGCGCCCGGTCGGGATCTCGACCCCGTTGCCCGCGCGGCCGCGGTGGTCCTTGACGTTCTCCAGCGGCGTGACGCCCTCGTAGTTGCGCAGCACGGTGATGAGGGCCGCACGCTGCGCGGGCGTCGCGTTCGCCTCGGTGAGGAGCAGGATGATGTCCCGGAGCACGTCGTACTTGACGTCGCTCCCGAGCGGGCGCCATGACCCGCCAGGCGTCCACCGGCCATCCCGGTGGGCGTCGATCAGCAGCGCCCCGAGCTGCGCCGGGTCGGTGGGGAGGTCGCGCAGCGGGACCTTGGCCAGCGCGCCGTCGCCGTAGAGGTTCGGCATGTCCTTCGGGGTCTCGAGCCGGCGGTCGGCCAGCATCCGCTGCGACTGGTCGGTGAACTTCGCCTTGGCCAGCGACGCGAGCGCCTTCTTGCGCTGCTCGGCCGGCAACTTCTCGAAGCGCCGCGCCCAGTCGGCCCGCTCCTCGTCCGGGGTGGGGAAGTGTCCGGAGACGAGCTTCGCGCCGGTCGTGAGCCGCACGCCCTGCCAGTCGCTGCTCGTCCAGCTCTCGTCGGTCGTCTCGAGCGTGTAGCGGTCGTTGGTGCGCCGCTCGACCTGCTCGACGTAGCGGAAGCCGGTCCAGGCCGCCGGGCCGGGCTGCTCGGCGGCGACCGCCGCCGCCGTGTTCAACAGCGCCGCGGCGCTGAGCGGCGCGGCGGGCGGCGCGTTCGGGTCGCTCGGCAGCGCGGCGAGGGCCGCCGTGACGGCGACCGCGGCTGTGGCGGTGACGGCACCGATCCGAATCCGGCGGCGTCGCGTGCGCCGGTCGGCGCGGGCGAGCAGGTGACGGATCTCGTCGTCCGTCGGCTCTTCGGGCACGAGCGGGGCCAGCAGCTCATCGATCATCTTCGGCCTCCAAGGTCTGGCGCAGCGCCTCGCGCCCGCGGCTCAGCAGCGAGCGGACGGTGGCGGGGCGGCACCCGAGCGCGCGGGCGATCGCGTCGTCGGGCAAATCGTGGACGTAACGGAGCGTCAGCGCGGCGCGCTGGCGAGGGGGGAGGGGGGCGAGCAGCGCGAGGGCCTGCTCGAGCGGCTCCTGCGCCGGATGGTGCGCCTCGGTCAGCTCGACGGTCTCCCGCCGCTTGCGCCGGCGGGTCTCGTCGATCGCCTTGCGCACGGCGACCTTGTGGAGCCACGCGTCGAGCTTGGCGGGATCGCGCAGCGAACGGGCACGCTGGACGGCGACGATCGCCACCTCCTGCGCGACGTCCTCGGCGGCCGCGTGGTCCCCGAGCACGCCGAGCGCGGTCGAACGGGCGACCGACAGCGCCCGGGCGGCGAGGTCGGTGCGCGAGTCCGCGCGTACCGCCGAAAGCGACGCGGCGATCACGCGGTGGTCTGCGGGTTGGGCATGCTCGTAAGACGCCACGGGCCACCCGCAATGTTGCGATACCTGGCAACAAAGTGGCCGGACCGGTCCAGTAACTTATGCGGGCATGAAGGGATTGGCAGGGCGGGGAGTGCTGGGAGCGCTCCTGGTGTGCGGAGCGCTGGCCGCGCCCGCGCAGGCGACGATCCGGCAGGGCGCGGGAAGCGACCCGGCCGGAGATTCCACCGGTGGACCGGGGACGGACATCACGCAGGTGGCGGGAACGGCGGACGACGCGGGGAGCGCGACCGTCGCGATCCAGACGAGCGCTGCGTCGTGGGCGGACACGTGGCTGGTCGGCATCGTGGGAACGCGCAACGGCAGCGCTTGCGGCGCGCCGTTCGTGCTCTTCCTCGGGTCGCCCACGACGAACGAGGTGGCGTTCTCGCGCGAGTCGGGCTCGAGCAAGGTCGGCCAGATGAGCATCTCCGGCACGACGGTCACGCTCTCGGGCTCTGATCCGAGCCTCGCGCAGCCGTTCGACTGCGCGATCGCCTACACGTTGCCGGCGGGCAACACGAACCTCAACGCGGCCTACGACACCACGGCGAACGCGCCGGCGACGCTTGCGCCGCCGCCGCCCGCGGCGACGCCGGCACCGACGCCCGTTCCGCCCGCGCCGACGCCCGCGCCGACGGTCACCAACACGCCGCCGGTGCCGGTGTCCAAGGCGGCCAAGCTGACGATCTCGCTCGGCGGCGCGCCGGCGACGATCAAGCGCAACACGTCGATGACGCTGACCCTGAGGATCGCCAACGACGGGTCGAAGAAATCGTCGAAGGTCACCGTGTCCTTCGGCAAGGCGCGCGGGCTCTCTGGGCTCGGAGGGCCCAAGGCGCTGACCGCGCTCAAGCCCGCGCAGAAACGGACGCTCAAGCTCAAGGTCAAGCTCACGAAGTCCGCCCGCAAGACCACCACGCTCAAGGTCACGGTCAAGGCCGGCAAGCTGAAGGCGACGAGCGCGGTCGTGTTGACGATCGGCACCGCGAAGAAGCCGGTGCCGCAGCCCGAGACCAAGAAGAGCCCGATCGTCGGGACGTTCTGGTGGCGCAACGTCAACCACGTCGACTACGCGTGGGACAACCGCGCGCTGTACTTCGTCGACGGCGGGACGGTCTACAGCGGCTTCCCGAAGGGCGGTCTGCCGGCGACGTGCACGACGCCCGTCGCCGAGCCCGACGAGGAGGTGGACACCCGCGAGGGCTGCCTGCCGTACACGTTCGACGAGAAGACCGGCGCGGTGACGATCGGCGACAAGACGGGCACGTTCAAGGACGGCCGGCTGACCATCGACGGCAACGGCTACACGCCGCTCTCCATCCCGCCCGCCGGAAAGCGCTACCAGTTCAACGAGCAGAAGCACTCGAGCTTCAGCGGCTTCTGCGGCTTCATCACCGGCTGCACGACGACGCAGGAGTACCTGACGATGACGCCCGACGGGCAGTTCGTCCTCACCCGCAGCACGCTGTCGACCATGGGGGACCCGGGCTTCGGCCCGTACACGGCGGCCGCGAGCTGGCCGCCGGACCAGCACGGGACCTATGACGTCCAGGCGGGCGGGAAGATCGTGCTCACGTTCGCCGACGGCACGGTGCGGACCGAGACGTTCGCCGAGGACACCAAGGACGGCCGGCCGAGCCCGACCGGAGAGGGCGTCTTCGTGGGCGAGGACAACTTCTACCCCGAACCCACCTGATTTCAGCATCGTGGTGATCCGGGCGCGTTTCTTGCCGCGGATCACCACGAGTGGCATCTCTCCGGCGACCGACACGGAGGAGACGCATGTCCACTCGCTTGAAGGCGGTACTCCCGCTCACGTTGTCCATCGGCGTTCTGGCGTTCTTGGCCTCGGAGTTGGCGCTGAACTTCACGTTCCACTGGGTGACGGTCCAGGACGGGGTGTTCGGGAAGTACGGGCTGCCGCAGAACCTGCATCTGGTGCTGCCCGCGCTGTTCGTGTCCTGGGGCCTGTTCTTCATGCTCGGCGCCGACACGGCGGCGCTGGGGAAGACGATCACGGCCGCGTTCACGGGCGCGCTGTTCGCCGGCATCGCCATGTACTTCGGGCCGCTGTTCGCCGACTCGCCGGACTTCTGGGGCCTGGCGCTGTGGATCGGGCTGACGGCGGCCGGCCTGATCATCCTCTCGACCGTCGTGGAGGACGACCGCTTCGCGCCCGCACCCGCGTTCGCCTGCTACGCGTCGGTGTTCTTCTGGTGGATCGCCACGGGCCTGGACAACTTCGTCCCGGGCGGCAAGGGCGCGCACTCGGTCGACGCGGTCACGGCGGCGATCACGAACAAGCCGCTCGCGGCCGGCACCGGCGCCTTCGGTGGGCTGATCTCGATGTCCTGGATCGCCGTGGTCGTCAGCATCTTCGTGTCGCTCGTGGTCGGCAGCCTGTTCGGGCTGTTGTCCGTCAAGCTGGCGGGACTGTTCGGGCGGATCGGCGCTCCGGCGCCCTCAGAGCCGAACGTCGCCGCTCCCGCGTAGGGAGTCGGTCTGGACGCTTCCGGGTTTCCGCCCAGGGCGTCCAGGGCAGGCGAGCGCCATGTACCGACGTACAAGAACCATCGCTGCCGTGCTCTCCAGCGCCGCGTTGTTGGGCGCCGGAGCGCCGGCAGGAGCGCTCGCGCACGGCGGTGACCACGGCCGTCACGGCGACCGCCACGGCTGGCACGGCAAGCGCGGCCACGACCGCGGGCTCGGCAGGATCGCCCGCGAGCTCGGCGTCACCAAGGACCAGCTGAGATCCGCGCTCAAGGCCGCCTCCGAGCAGCAGAAGGCCGCGGCCAAGCCGCCGTCGTTCAAGGAGCTGCTGGCGCAGCATCTCGGCGTCACCACCGATCAGGTCAAGGCCGCGGCCGAGGCCGCCAAGGGCGCCGACTCCAAGGACGCCTGGCTCGCCGCCTTCGCCAACGCCCTCGGCAAGGACACCGCCACGGTCACCGCGGCCTTCGACGCCGCTCGCACCGACCTCAAGGCCCAGTTCAAGGCCGCCCACGACGCGTTCATCAACGCCGTCGCGCAGCAGCTCGGCCTGCCAGCCGACAAGGTCGCGGCCGCGTTCGAGCGCAAGCACGGCAAGCGTCACGCCAAGCACCACTAGTCCGTGTGCGCGAGGAGGCTTTGTAGGGGAGCCTCCTCGTCAGATTAAGAACCTGGTCGAATTGCGTGGTCGGGGCGTGGGCCGCCAGCTAGCTTCACGCCCTACATGCGGCGCACTTTCCTGCCGGCGGGCGCTTTGGCGGCCCTCGCGGCTCTGACGGTCACCACCACCGCCCGCGCGGGGACGATCAACGTGCCGGCCGGCGATCCGGCCGCGCTGATTGCAGCGATCACCACCGCGAACGGGACACCCGACGCGGACACGATCAATGTGACCGGCGTCTACGCGTTCAGCGCGGCTAACAACTTCTGGTACGGCCCGAACGCGCTGCCCGCGATCACCAGCGACATCACGATCGCCGGCGATACATCCACCGGCGCGACGATCCAGAGCACGGCAGGAACGCGCCTGCGGTTCTTCTTCGTGTCCGGTGGCCGCTCGGGCCTCAGCGCCGGGACGCTGCGGCTGACCCGGGTCCAGCTCGCCAACGGCCTCGCCCTCGGCGGCAGCACGGCCTTCGGCGGTGGCGGGGCCGGCATGGGCGGTGCGGTCTACAACCAGGGCACGCTCACGCTCGACGGCGTCACGATGTCCGGCAACACCGCGACCGGCGGCACCGCAGGCAACGTCAACTCCAACAGCGGCGGCGGGATGGGCCAGGACGGGCAGCTCGAGGGCGGCGGCGGGTTCGGCGGGTCGGTCCCCGCCAGCGCCGGTACGGGCGGCAACGGCGGCGCGGCCGCCGGCGGCGGCGGGGGTGGCGGTGGCTACGCCGCCGGTGAGAACGGCGCGAACGGCGGACAGCCGGGCGGCGGCGCGGGCGGCGGGTCCGCGAACGGTCTCGGCGGCGCGAACGCCAGCGGCACGCGCGGCGGCAACGGCTCAGGCGCGGGCGGCCAGGGCGAGCCCGGCCAAGGCGCGGGCGGCGCGGGCGGCGCGTTCGGTGCGGGCGGCGCCTCGAGCCCGGCGGCCGGGGGTAACCGCGGCGGCTCCGGCGGTGGCGGCGTCGGTGGTGGTGGCGGCGGCGGGTCGCCCATGTTCGGCGGCGGTTCCGGTGGCTTCGGCGGCGGTGGCGGCTGGGCCAATTACCGCTCCGGCAGCGGCGGCTTCGGCGCCGGCGGGGCCGGCGGCGACGGGCGGGTGGCCGGCGCGCCTCCCGGCAAGGGCGGCTTCGGCGGCGGCGACGGCGGAGGGAACGTGGCCGGCACGATCGGCGTGGGCGGCGGCGGCGCCGGGATGGGTGGGGCGATCTTCAACGACCGCGGCACGGTGACGGCGGTCAACAGCACGTTCGCCGGCAACACCGTCACGGGTGGCACGAGCACGTCCGCTTTCATCGGTGGCGTCGGCAGCGCGGGGGAGGGCGGCGACGCGCTCGGTGCGGCGATCTTCAACCTCAACGGCACGCTGACGCTCACCCACGCCACGATCGCGGGCAACACCGCGACGGCCGGCACGGGGAGCACCAACGGCGTCGCCTCCGGCTCGATCGCGACGGTCGGCTACGACTCCGCCGTCGCCCGGACCGCGATCACGACGATCCGGCAGTCGATCGTCACGGCCGCGGGCACCAGCGCGACCACTACGTCGTCGCCGACCCAGGTGGCCGATGGCACCACCAACCTCTCAACATTCACCCAGACCGTTACCGGCGGCGCGTATGTCGGCACCGCCGATCCGCAGCTCGCGGCGCTCGGCGACTACGGCGGGCCGACCCGCACGATGGCGCCCAATCCCGGCAGCCCGGTGATCGGCGCGGCAACCGCGCAGGGCCTCGCGACCACCGACCAGCGTGGCTTCCCGCGCGACGGGGCCGCTGACATCGGCGCCGTCGAGACGCAGGCCACATCGGTCGCGGTCAACAACGCCACGACCCCGTTCTCCGCGACGGCGCGCAGCATTCCCGTGAGCGCGACCATGACCCCCGCGCGAGGCGACACCGCGCCGGGCACGTTCACGTTCTCGGCGGGCGCGGCCGGCAGCGGCTCCGTGATCCCGACGAGTGGGTCCGTCTCCGCTTCGCTCGCCATCCCGGCCGGCGCGGCGCCCGGCACCTACACGCTCACCGGCAGCATCCCGGCCTCACCCGGGTTCGGCGCCGGCACTGGCACGGCCACGCTGCGCATCCTCAACCCGCCGCAGGTCTGCAAGGACGTCTCCGGCACCACGCCGTTCGAGACGGCGATCACGATCAACACGGACTGCGCGGGCGTGGGCCCCGTGACCGTCGCCGCCGGCACCGCGGCGCACGGCACCGTCACGATCGTCTCGGGCGCGCTGCGCTACACGCCTGCCGCGGGCTACGCCGGCAGTGACGAGTTCACCTACACGACGACCAACGAAGGCGGCGTGTCCAACACGGCCAAGGCGACCGTGAAGGTGCTCAACAAGCCGCAGGTCTGCAAGGACGTGTCGGGCACGACGCCGTTCCAGACGGCGATCACGCTCAACACCGACTGCACGGGCGCCGGCCCGGCGACGGTCGCGGCGGGGAGCGCGGCGCACGGCAGCGTGGCGATCGTCGCGGGCGCGTTGCGCTACACGCCTGAGGCCGGCTTCATCGGCACCGACGAGTTCACCTACACGACCACCAACGAGGGCGGCGCGTCCAACGCGGCGAAGGCGAGCGTGAAGGTGCTCGCGCCGCCGCCGGTCTGCAGCCCCGTGAGCGCCACGACGGCGTTCGAGACCGCGGTGTCGATCGCCGTCGACTGCACGCGCACGGGAACGGTCGCAGCGGCAGCCGCTCCGGCGCACGGGACGGTCTCGGTGGTCGCGGGCGCGCTGCGCTACACGCCCGCCGCGGGCTACGCCGGCAGTGACGAGTTCACGTACACGGTGACCAACGAGGGCGGCACCTCGAACACGGCCAAGGCGACCGTGAAGGTGCTCAACGCGCCGCAGGTGTGCAAGGACGTCAGCACGACCACGCCGTTCCAGACGGCGGTCGCCGTCGGTGCCGACTGCACCGGCGCCGGGCCGGGGACCGTCACGATCGTGGCCGCGCCGGACCACGGCACGGCGACGGTCGAAGGGAGCACCCTCCGCTACACGCCTGCCTCCGGCTACGCCGGCACCGATTCGTTCACCTACCGGGCGACCAACGAGGGCGGCGCCTCCAACACGGCGAACGTGAGCGTGAAGGTGCTCAACGCCGCGCAGGCGTGCAAGGACGTGAGCGCGACGACCGCCTACCAGACCGCGGTGACGATCGACCGTGACTGCGCGGGGGCCGAGCCGGGGACGCTCGCGGTCGCGGCCGACCCGTCGCACGGGACCGTGACCGTGGTCGCGGGAGCGCTGCGCTACACGCCCGCGGCGGGGTACATCGGGGCCGACGAGTTCACGTACACCGTGACCAACGAGGGCGGGACGTCCAACGCCGCCAAGGCGTCGGTCCGGGTGCTCGCGCCGCCGCCGACGTGCAAGGACGTCAAGGCCACGACCCCGTACGAGACCCGCATCGAGATCCCCGCGGACTGCTCGCGCTCGGGTTCGCCGGCGGTGTCGACCGCGCCGTCGCACGGCACGGCGACGATCGCCGAGGGCGCCATGCGCTACACGCCGGCTGCGGGCTTCAGCGGCAAGGACACGTTCCGGTACACGTCGATGAACGAGGGCGGGGTCTCGGAGTCGGCCGAGGTGGAGGTGACGGTCCTCCCGCCGGCGCCGACCTGCGCGAGCTACACGACGACCGCCGGAGCCGGACGAGCGCGCACGCTGACGCTCGCCTGCGTCAGCGTCGGCGCGCCCACGTACGCGATCGTCGGCAGCCCGGCCCACGGCACGCTGACCGGGTTCGACCCGGCGACCGGGACCGTGGTCTACACCTCCGACGACGCCTACAAGGGCACGGACACGTTCACCTACCGCGCGAGCAACGCGGGCGGCGGCGCCGTTGCCGCCACGGTCACGATCGCGGTGGCCGAGCGGCCCGGGATCCAGTCGGCGCCGTCCGGCGGCGTGACCCTCGGCGGGACGGTCTCGGCGACCGCGGCGGTGTCGCCGCGCTTCGACCCCAAGCCGGGCGACAAGGTCGAGTTCCGCCTCTACAAGGACGGCTGCACGGGCGCGCCCGTGTTCACCGACGCCGCCGACGTGGACGCCGACGGGAAGGCGGCGTCCGGCCAGTTCACGCCGACCGCCGCCGGCGCGTATGCCTGGCAGGCGACGTACCTCGGCGATGCCGGGAACCTGCCGGTCACCGGCACGTGTGACCCGGTGACCGTCACCGCGCCGCCGACGGTGCAGCCGGCCACGGTCCAGCCCGCTGAGGCGCCGGTCTGCGGCGATCCGGTCGTCCTGCTCGACGTGTCCCCGGTGGGCAAGCAGGCGCGGGTGAGCGGCATCGTGCGCCGTGCCTTCGCCGGCCGCGAGGTCACGATCCTGCGCGCCGGCAAGGCGGTCGGCGCCGCGACGGTCACCGCCGATGGCGCGTTCGCGGCCACGGTCGACGGCCCGGCCGCCGGTGACGTCAAGCCGGTCATGTACACGGCCGCGGTCGACGGCAACCGCAGCCGCGCGTTCCGCTACGACCGGTACGTGCGCATCACCAAGCGCTCGGGGATGAAGATCACCGGCCGGCTCGCGATCAACCGCAAGCCCAAGACGGCCACGGTCCTGCGGGTGAACGTGTGCACCGGCCGGCGGACCGCGACCACGATCAAGGTCAGCCCGAGCGGCGCGTTCACGTTCACGATGCGCGGCCCTGACGCGGGCTCGCCGTACGTGCTCTACCGCGTCACGGCGAAGCTCGCCGGCAACGGCAAGACCTACACCACGCAGGTCGCCGCTACATAAGCCGGAGAACACGGCGGGGAGGCGGCCTTCGCCTTCCCGCCGATCACCCCGACCGGGTGATCTCGCGCCACCCCCGGAGCAGTACGGTCGCGCCCATGAGCGCCTACGGCTACGCCGACCGTCCCGCACCGCAGATCGCGACCGGCACGCTGTTCGGTCGCGTCATGGGCCTCGTCGCCGTCACCGTCCTGGCAGCGACGCTCGGCGTCTACGTCGCGCGCGGCTGGGGCGGCGCCTGGTGGTTCGTCGCCTGGCTGCTGTCGCTCGGCTGCCTGATCGGGCTCAACGTCGCCAACTCACGCGGGAACACGGGAATGGCGCTCGCGCTGCTGCTGCTCTTCGGCCTGTGCACCGGCGCCAGCGTCGCCGCCACGATCAACTACTACGCGGAGACGGACCCGATGGCGGTCCGCCAGGCGTTCGGCGCGACCGCGCTGTTCGTCGGCGTCCTCGGAGCGGGCGGGTACATGACCCGCCGCGACCTGTCCTTCCTGTACCGGTTCGCGTTCTTCGCGCTGCTCGGCCTGCTGCTCGCGGGCATCGTCCTGATCTTCGTGCGCATCCCGGCCGCCTACACGCTCTACAGCTTCTTCGGCCTCGCGGTCTTCGGCCTCTACGTGGTCATCGACTTCAACCGCCTCCGCCGCGCCGGCAGCGAGGAGGCGATCCCGCTGGCCGCGGGCATCTTCCTCGACGTCTTGAACATCTTCCTGTTCTTCCTGCGGATCTTCGGCGGGCGCAATTAGCGGGGAGGTGTCGCACCGATTGGGTGTCGGTGCTACACTTCGGCCGTGCCGACGACCCGCCCGCGTTACACGATCACCGACGCGGGGGAGATCACCGCGATGCTCGACGTCGCGCAGCGCCGCTGGCCGGATGTGACGGATCGCAAGGAATTGCTGGTCCGGCTCGCCGCGATCGGTCTGGACGCGATCGCGTCCGAGGTCGACGCACATGCACGCGAGGAACGGAGGCGCCGGCAGCTGGATGCGATGCGGCGAGCGGCGGAGCTCGTGGACGTCGACGCGCTGCTCGCCGACACCGCCTGGCAGTGACGCTGTTGCTGCTCGACAAGTCGGCCTACGTCCGCGGGGCGCCGACGGCGGGTGAAGAGGACGAGCTCTGCCTGTGCGCGATCACTCGGCTGGAGCTGCTCTACAGCGCCCGCTCGCCGGCCGACTACCAGCAACTCGAGACCGACCTCGCCGAGTTCCGTGACCTGCGTATGAACGCCGAGACGTTCGACATCGCGCTCGGCGCCCAGCGAGAGCTCGCCGATCGCGGCCGGCACCGCGTCTCGATCCCCGACCTACTGATCGCCGCGTGCGCGCAGCAACACGGAGCGGACGTGCTCCACGTGGACCGCCACTTCGACGCCCTTGCGTCGGTGCTCTCGTTCACGCTACGGCGGGCTGACGCGCCGGATGGTAGTGCTGAGGCGTGACAAACGGTAGCGTATATAGCTGCCATTTGGTAGCGTAGAGGAGTGGCGGGCTACCGGCGCAGGAGCATCGACGACGAGTTGGACGAGCTGGTCGGCGCGCTCCCGGCGCTCGCGCTCGAGGGTCCCAAGGGCGTCGGCAAGACCGCGACCGCCCAACGACGCGCCGCGACGATCGCTCGTCTGGACGAGCCGGCGCAACGGCAGATCGCTGAGGCAGACCCCGGTCGGCTCCTTGCCGGGGACGGCCCGGTGCTCCTGGACGAATGGCAGCGGGTCCCGGCGCTCTGGGACGCGGTCCGGCGCGCGGTGGACGACGGCGTTCCGCCGGGGCCGTTCCTCCTGACGGGCTCGGCCGCTCCGGCCGACGACCCGCAGCGACACTCCGGTGCCGGTCGCATCGACGTGCTGAGGCTGCGCCCGATGACGCTCTCCGAGCGCCTCGACCTGGACACCACGGTCAGCCTCCGAGCGCTCCTGAGCGGTGACCACGACGAGGTGGGCGGCACGAGCGAGCTCGGTTTGTCCGCGTACACCGAGGAGATCCTCAGCTCGGGGTTCCCGGGTATCCGCGCGTTATCGGGGCGCGCGCGGCGGGTGCGCCTGGACGGCTACATCAGCCGCATCATCGACCGCGACTTCGCCGATGAGCTGGGCCAGCAGGTGCGACGTCCGGACACGCTTCGCCGATGGATGATGGCCTACGCCGCGGCCACGTCGACCGTGACCAGCCTGGAGAAGATCCGCGACGCGGCGACGCACGACCAGGCGACGCCCGCCAAGACGACCGTCCTGGCGTACCGGGACGCGCTCACCCGCCTGTTCATCCTCGACCCGGTCGACGGCTGGGCGCCGACCAACAACCACCTCAAGCGTCTGACGCAGAGCGCGAAGCACCACATCGTCGACCCGGCGCTCGCTGCCGCGCTCCTGGGACTCACCGAGGACAAACTCCTCAAGGGCGAGGGCGGACTCGCGGCGGTGCCGCGCGACGGCGCCTTCCTCGGCGCGTTGTTCGAGTCCTTGGTCACGTTGTCGGTTCGGGTCTTCGCGCAAGCGGCCGAGGCGCAGGTGCGGCACCTGCGCACGCGGCGCGGCGACCGCGAGGTCGATCTGATCGTGCAAGGGCGCGGCGGCGAGATCGTCGGCATCGAGGTCAAGCTCTCAGCCACCGTCGATGACGTCGACGTCGCGCACCTGCGCTGGCTGCGCGACGAGCTGGCGGGCGAACTGCGCGCCGCGGTCGTGATCACCACCGGCCCGCACGCCTACCGTCGTCCCGACGGCATCTATGTCGTGCCGCTGGCGCTGCTCGGCCCGTGACGCAAGGCGGTTCGCGACGGGGAACCCCTCTCTCGTCGCACCTTGAATGCTCGCTAATCGACGTTATGTGAACTTGGAACGAGAGGGCGGAAGGAGCCCGACGATCAGGTGGTTGTGCTGTGAGCAGGGCCTTCTTTTCCGGCGGACCGTGGTTACGCTCACTCGCATGACAGCGCCTGCACGCCGCCAATGGACCGATGAAACCATCCGTGTTGAACTGCTTCCGATCGCCGAGGAGCTCGGCCGGATGCCCAAGAAGACCGAGCTGACCGAGCGCGGCATCGGCGGCCTGTGGGCCGCGATGGGTCGCCGCGGCGGGGTCGACTCGTGGCGCGAGGTCGTCGCCGCGCACCTCGCTGGTGCGCCGGTCGCCGAGCCCGTGGTCGCGCCGGTCGCCGAGCCGGTCGTCGAGGCGCTGGTGCCGGTCGAGGAGCAGATCGCCATCGCGGCGTACTTCCTGTTCCAGAACGGGCATCCCGGCGGGCCTGAGACGCACTGGCAGGTCGCCGAGCGTCAGCTCGCCGTCGCCTAAAACCGCCTAAGCGATCTGGAGAGCGGCGCGGCGTTGCGCTTTGATAGCCCGCCGTGCGTGTCGCTCTCCTGACCGGTGTCTGCTTTCTCGCGCTCGCCGCGCCGGCGAGCGCGTGGATTCCGAACGACCCGGGAACGGCCGGGACGACGCCGGGTGGCTGGCAGCAGGATCAGTGGAACTTCCTGCCCGGCACGGGCGTCGATGCGCCGCGGGCGTGGGACAACCTGATCGCCGCGGGTAGGCCGGGTGGCAAGGGCGTGAAGATCGCCGTGCTGGACTCGGGCGTGGACTACGACCGCTCGCCGGACCTGTCGAGCATCCACTTCGCGCGCGGGCGCGACTTCTGCTCGCGCACGCTCAACACCGAGCTCGCGTGCCAGGGCGAGGACAACAAGCCCGACGACCAGTACGGGCACGGGACGCACGTCGCGAGCACGATCGCCGAGACGACCAACAACGGCAAAGGTCTCACCGGGCTCGCCTACGGCGCGACGGTGATCCCGGTCAAGGTGCTCAACCGCTACGGCGACGGCGACGAGTTCTCGATCGCCAAAGGCCTGCGCTACGCCGCTGACCAAGGCGCGCAGGTGATCAACCTGAGCTTCGAGTTCGGGTCCTCGATCACCTCGGGCTCGGAGATCCCGCGCATCCGCGCGGCGGTCAAGTACGCGCGGCGCAAGGGCGCGCTGATCGTCGCCGCCTCGGGCAACATCAGCTTTGACCGCGTCTCCTACCCCGCGGCACTGCCCGGCGTCGTCTCGGTCGGCGCGGTCACCGAGCACGGCTGCCTTGCCGAGTACTCCAACACCGGCTCCGGCCTGGACCTCGTCGCACCCGGCGGCGGCAAGGACGCGCCGCTGCCCGAGGCCGCGTGCCGCCCGAACGACCCACCGGGCCGCTCGATCCTCCAGCTCGCCTTCACCCGCAAGAACCGCACGTTCCGCTACCCGAAGAGCTACGTGGGCACGAGCATGGCCGCGCCGCACGTCTCCGCGACGGCGGCGCTGATCATCGCTTCCGGCGTCCTCGGCGCCAGGCCGACGGCCAAGCAGATCGAGAACCGCCTCAAGCTCACCGCCCACGACCTCGGCACGCCGGGCAAGGACACGGTCTACGGCTTCGGGCTGATCGACGCCGGCGCGGCGACCGCGCCGGCCTGATTCACGACAGGCGACGCTCGAGCAGCAGCTCGCACGCGTCGACCGAGGTACGCAACGCGTATGAACACGAGCTCGTCTCCTCTCGAGCGCCCCTGCCGAGCCTACCGGCGGCGGCTCGGCGAAGGCAAGGCGGAGCTCAGCCCCGGCGCATCAGCCGGCCGACGGCGCTCATCAGCTCGTCAGCCTGGTCGCCTGAGTCGTCCGGGCCGCCGTGGCCCTCGAGCAGGCAGTGGCGCGCGTGGCCGTCCAGGAGGCCGAGCGCGACTTTGTCCAGCGCCGCCTGGATGGCGGAGATCTGGGTCAGGACGTCGATGCAGTAGCGGTCTTCGTCGACCATGCGGGAGACGCCGCGCACCTGACCCTCGATGCGGGCCAGGCGCTTGTTGAGCTGTTCCTTGGTCGCGGTGTAGCCGCGTGTCTCGGCCATACCCCCACAGGGTACACCACCGGGGGGTTGCCGCCCCCCGGACCCCCCGCTTCAGACCGCGATGCGCTCTTCCTCATGCAGGAGGAAACCGGCCGCGTCGAGGACCTTGCGGTCGCGCAGCCGCGTCAGCCGCTCCTGGGCTTCGACGTCGGTCTCCCAGGCGGCGACGGCGGCGGTGTCCTCCATGCTGCTCAGGCCGTGCTGCTCGGGCTCGTCGAAGGCCTGGCGCAGCCAGGCGAGGTCGTCGGAGATGCGGCGCGGACGCTCGGCACGGCCGGCGCCCGGCTCCCAGGGATTGTCGCCGGCGCGGCGCTCGGGAACGCCTTGCGGGCGCGTCAAGGCGACGGTCAAGGCACCCATCCAGTCGGGGCGCGAGGTCACGAGCTCCAGTACGGCCATGGCGGAATTCTTACCCTTTCTTGCGGCGATCTATGGCAGTTGTCCGTTGAGCGCATCTATGTAGCGCTGCGCTGAGCGCTTCACGATGGCCTTCCCGTCCGCTGGGATCACGGTGCCCCACCAGGCACCGTAGATCGTCTCGTAGTCGAAGGGCTCCAGCGCGGCTTCGATCGAGCGGATCTCGGCCTCGGGCAACGGGATGAAGTTCGGGAAGCTGTACATGAAGGAGACCCAGCCGCGGTCCGGGATGACCTGGACGATGTCGCCGGTGAGCAGGTCGTTCCCGCGGTGCAGCACGGTTCCGCCCGCGAAGTGCCCGCCGCAGCGGACGAGCGTCATCCCGTCACCGAGGTCATACGTCGGACCCGACCAGAAATGGAGCTTCGGGTCGTCGCGCATGACCCACTCGCGGTCGTCCTCATGCAGCCAGACCGGGCAGTCGAACGCGTGCGCCCACTCGACCATGGCCGAGTAGTAGTGCGGGTGCGAGATCGCGATCGCGTGCAGGCCGCCGCGCGACTCGACCTCGCGCTCGGTCTCGGCCTCGAGCAGCGTCACGCAGTCCCACAGGATGTTGCCGTCCGAGTGCGGAACGAGCAGCGCGCGCTGCCCGATCGCGAACTTCGGCTCCGTGCCGATCCCGACGAGCTCCCCCTCGTCGCGGATCAGGTTCTTATGTCCCCCGCGCAGCTCGTGCAGCGTCGTCCATTGCTGGCCGTCGAGCCCCACGTATTGGCGGGGGTCGTCGCAGATCGGGCAATCCTCCCGCTCGGCGGCGTACTGGACCCCACAGGTCACGCAGATCGGTAGCGACACGGCGCAATCGTGTCACGGTGGAGCTGTGTCACGTCAGTTCATCGAGGCCAACAGCATCCTCCTCGCCTTCCAGGCGCTGCTCGTCGCCCTCACGGGCGCGGGCATCCCGCCGTGGCTTGACCGGCTCCGGAGCCGCGGCTGGGCGCTGATCCTGCCGGTCTCGATCGCGGGCGTCGTGGCCGGGATCGCGATCTTCCCGCAGCTCGCCGACGGCCTGACGTGGGTCGCGCTCATCCTGATCCCGCCCGGCGCGGTGCTCGCGCTCTCGTGGGCGATCCACGGCGCCCGGCCGTGGATGGGGCTGATCGCCGCCGCGCTGTTCGTGTTCGCCTGGGTCGAGACCGGCACGCTCGCCGGCGACGCGGCCGCGGCGGCCTGCACGGCGCTCTCGGCCGCCACGCTCGGCCGCCTGTTGGCGGGTGGCGTGCCGGTGACCTATCTCAAGCTCGCGATCGTCGCGTTCGCGGTGATCGACGCGATCCTCGTCTTCGGCAACCAGCTCCAGGGCCCGAACGCGGTCCTGAACGCCGCCGTCCCCGCGCCCGGCCTCCCCCAGCTGCAGTACCTCGATCTGCACTACGCGTCGATGGGTTATGGAGACGTGTTCGTCGCCGGCGTGCTCGGCGGGGTACTCGCCACCGAGGGTCGCAAGCAGTGGCCGGTCGCGATCCTCGTGTTCGTGCTGGCGGCGCTGTGGGACTTGCTCTTCCTGCTGGACTCGATCAATACGCTCCCGGCCACCGTGCCGATCGCCGCAGCCCTGATCATCGTCGAGGTCCGCCCATGGCTCACCCGCCGCCGCCCTGGCATCTCTTCGGCGAGCTGATCATCGTCCCGGCGCGCGTCGGGCGCTCGCTGGGCGGGGTGATGCTCGCCAACTACACGTCGGGCACGCTCGTCTACCGCGAGCTGATCGTCTTCTCGCACGCGACCGCGCGCGGGATGGTCGTCAGCCACATCTACGTCGACGACGAGCAGTCGCTCAGCGGCGGGCACGAGATCTGGGGCCTGCCGAAGGAGCTCGCGACCTTCGAGTACACGCGGACGCACTTCGTGGCGCGGCAGGAGACGACGCTGCTCAGCGCGAGCATCCGGAGGCGCCCCGGCGTCATCCCGCTGGTGATCCCCGCGCCGATCGTCTCCGACGCCGGCGCGACGCTCGGCCGCGCGCGGATCAAGGCCGCGCCCGCGCTGGTCACGCTCGACGTCCCGCCGACGAGCCCGTTCGCCCACCTGGGTCTGTCCGGCACCCGCCCCGCCTTGGCGGGCGACGATCTCGCGCTGACGATGCCTGCTCCTAGGCTCTAGCGCAGACCATGCGCAACCACCTTCGCCCCCTCTTCGATCGCGTCGTCGTCAAGGAGCTCGAGCCGGACCGCATCCGCCAATCCGGCCTGCTCGTCCCCGCCGGGACCCACGAGCCGCCGCCGCAGCACGGGATCGTGCTCGACGTCGGCCCCGGCCTGGACTGGTGGGAGGGCGCGAACATCGCGATGCCGGTCAAGCCCGGCGACCACGTGGTCTTCCCCGCGTCCGCGGGCGCGTGGGTGGAGGTCGACGAGGAGCGCCTGCTATGTGCCGCGTCGGCGAGCTGCTCGGCGTGCTCGAAGAGGTGAAGGAGCCCGTCTCCACGTGAGACGCCTCGCCCCTGGGCTCTGGTACTGGACCGCGCGCCACCCGGAGTGGCACCCGCGAACCGAGTTCGGCGCCGAGGTCGGCTGCTAGCTCGCCCACGAGGGCGGGCGGACGATCGTGATCGACCCGCTCCATACACGTGATCTGGGCGAGTACATCGACGGTGACGTCGTGGTCGCGATCACGCTGACGTACCACGTGCGCGACGCCGCCGAGGTCGTGCGCCGGTACGGCGGCGTGGTCAGCGGGCACGAGGACGTCCAGAAGCGGCTGCCGGACGACATCCCCTTCGAGCCGGACGCGGGATTGCGCTGGCACACGATCAGGGCGAGCAAGGAGACGCCGCTGGAGCTGCCGGGCCTGCGGGCGGTCGCGTTCGGCGATCGGTTCGTCGGCGTCGAGGGCGGGCTGCGCTTCTGGATGCAGCGCGAGCCGACCGACGAGCGCCGCGCCTGGTACCGCAGAACGGCCGTCCCGCGGCTCGCGCACCTGCTCGAGATCGACTTCGACCGCGCCCTGGTCACCCACGGCGAGCCGGTCATGAACCACGCCCATCGAGCGCTCGAGGACGCACTGAACGGCGAGCCTTGGTATCACCGCCCGTCATGAGCGATCACGTGTACAAGTCGGTGGAGATCACCGGCTCCTCCACGGAGGGCGTCCAGCAGGCGATCGACACCGCGCTGGCCAAGGCGAAGCAGACGCTCCGCCACATCGACTGGTTCGAGGTCATCGGCACGCGCGGCGGCTTCGACGGCGACACCGTCTACTACCAGGTCACGCTCAAGATCGGCTTCCGTCTGGAGTAGCTGAGAGGCGCCCTGTAGGGCGCCTCCCAACCTCAGGCCCGCGCCGCGTGAGCGCGCCGGGCGTTCCGGCGCGCCTTGCGGGACGTGTCGCCTACGGCGCCTGCTCATGAGGCACGTACGAGTCCGCTGAGTAACGTCCAGGGGGTGGACAACGCCTTCACTGGAGCCGCGCTGGACCGCGCGGGCGACTCCCGCCGCCGCGACCCCGAGTGGATCGCCGCCCAGCAGACGCATCCGGGCGCTCGGGCCGTCGTGGCCGGGGACCGCGGGCTGCGGATCGCGGGCGACCACCTGGAGCTCGTCCCGCTCGCCGAGGTCGAGCGAAGCGGTGACGAGCCCGCCGGGCCGAACGCGGACGGGCGTGCGGACCTCGGGCGAGGCAGGGATTCCTACCCCTACCTGCTCGGCATCGACACGGACGGCCCGCTGTTCGCCGTCGACGAGGATCCGCTGCGCACCGGCCGCGTCCCGATGGTCGGCTCCGGCGGCGTGCGGGGCGAGCCGCCCGTGGACGGGTCCGGCGACCGCATCCCGCTGCGGCAGGCCGCGGCCCGGCTGAGTCTCCAGGAAGGCGGGCTCGCCGCCTACGCGGCGGCGCTGCTCAACTGGCACCGCCGCCACCGCTTCTGCGCGGCGTGTGGTCATGAGAGCGACATCGTCGAGGCCGGCTTGACCCGCGTGTGCCCGAACTGCGGCGCCGAGCACCACCCGCGCACCGACCCCGTCGTGATCATGCTCGTCACCGACGGCGACCGGCTGATGCTGGGGCGCCAGGCGAGCTGGCCGAGCGGGCGCTACTCGGCGCTCGCGGGGTTCGTCGAGCCGGGCGAGTCGCTCGAGGAGGCCGTCGCGCGCGAGGTGCGCGAGGAGGCGGGCGTGATCGTCGGCCGGCCGCGCTACATGGCTTCGCAGCCGTGGCCGTTTCCCGCCAGCCTGATGCTCGGCTTCAGCGCTCCGTACATCAGCGGCGAGCCGGCGATCCACGACGACGAGCTCCAGGACGTGCGCTGGTTCGACCGCGCCGAGATCGAGGAGGCGTCTCATGCGGACGACAGAGACGACTGGGGAACGCCCGGCGATCCGGGCGGTCCGCTGCGGCTTCCGCCCAGCCTGGCGATCGCTCGGCGCCTCATAGATGCGTGGCTAACGGACTGAGGTTGCAGAGCCCGCTTGCCTGGCTTACGCTTCATCTGAAGTGAGCCTGGAGGGGTGGATCTTCATGGTTGGCCTCCGCGTCTTCGACGTCGGGGCTCTTGTCGTGTGGTTGGTGTGGTTCTTCCGCCTGCGTGACGACAACGACGACGATGGGGACGACTTCCGTCGCGGCAAGGGCGATGGGAACGAGCCGGAAGAGCCCTCGTGCGGGCCTGGCGGCCTGCGGCTGCCGCTGCCCGAGTCCCAGCCGTGGCATTCGCGCCGGCGCGACCACGGCGGCGACCGCCGTCCGACGCCGCTCCCGACCCGTCGCACCGCGCCGCACCGCGCCCCGGTTCGCACGCGGCACCGCTGAAACTGTTCCCGCATCGCGAGTACGCCCGTGAACGCGTGGCTCAGCACGCCGCTCGGCTGCCGGTCTTCGGCGCGCCGGTCCCGCTGACGCTCGAGCTGTCCGGCCCGGTCGAGCGCGGCGAAGGTCCGGGTGCGTACCGGGCCGTCGAGGTGGGCGAGCGGCTCGGCCCGCTGTTCGCGACCTACTGGCTGCGGGCGTCCGGCCACGTGCCCGAGAACGCGTGGCTGTTCCTCGACTTCGGTGGCGAGGCGACACTGTGGCGGGACGGCCGGCCCGTCGAGGCGCTGAGCTCCGGCGCCCGGCAGGCGCGGATGTCCGTCCCCGTGCCCGCGGGCGAGCAGGTCTTCGAGCTCGAACTGGCCTGCAATGACCCGTTCGGCTACGGCGAGACCGGCCAGGGGCTCGCGATGCGCTTCGAGCTGCGCGCCTGCCACGCGGCGGCGCGCGACGACGCCGCCTGGCGCACCTTCCACGACCTCGACTTCCTGCTCGCGCTGGAGGCCGTGGCCGAGCCCGAGTGGGCGGGCGAGTTGCTGGCGCGGCTGCACGACTTCACGGTCGACGGCGACCGCGGACACCTCGACGCGCTGCTCGCGCGGCGCTCCGGCGCGCTGCATCGGACGTCGGCGATCGGCCACGCCCACCTCGATACCGCCTGGCTGTGGCCGCTCGAGGAGACCTACCGCAAGCTGATCCGCACGACCACCGCGCAGCTGCGACTGCTCGACGACTATCCGGACCACGTCTTCGCCCACTCGCAGGCGCAGCACTATGCATGGCTGCGGGACCGCGACCCGGACCTCTTCGCGCGGGTGCGCGCCGCGGTCGCCGCGGGCCGCTGGGTCCCGGTCGGCGGCACGTGGATCGAGCCGGACTGCAACCTGCCCTCGGGCGAGTCGCTCGCGCGCCAGTTCCTCTACGGCCAGCGCTTCTTCGAGCGCGAGCTCGGGCGCCGCTGCACGGAGTTCTGGAACCCGGACGTGTTCGGCTACACCGCGCAGCTCCCGCAGCTGATGCGCGAGGCCGGGATCAGCCGCTTCCTGACCCAGAAGCTGTCGTGGAACCGCTTCAACCAGCCCGAGCACCACACGTTCACCTGGCAGGGGCTCGACGGCAGCGAGGTCCTGACCCACTTCCCGCCCGCCGACACCTACAACGCCGAGGCGACGGTCGCCGAGCTCTGGCGCGAGTCCGCGGCCTACAAGGACCACGGTCGCTCGCGCCATTCGCTGCTCGTCTTCGGTCACGGCGACGGCGGCGGCGGACCGACCGACGCGATGCTGGAGCGCTTGAGCCGGGCGCGCGACATCCACGGCCTCCCGCGCTGCGCGATCCGCTCTCCGGTCGCGTTCTTCGATCAGCTCGAAGACGACGCGACCGACCTGCGCACCGTCGTCGGCGAGCTCTACTTCGAGCTGCACCGCGGCACCTACACGTCACAAGCGGCGCTGAAGCGCGGCAACCGGCGCTGCGAGAACGCGCTGCATGACGCGGAGCTGCTCGCGGCGCTGGTGGGCGACGAGTACCCGCGGGAGGAGCTGGCGGGTCTGTGGGAGACCCTGCTGCTCAACCAGTTCCACGACATCCTGCCGGGGTCCTCGATCCGCGAGGTCAACGCCCGCGCGGTGTCCGACCTCGCGACGGTCGAGGTGGGTGCGGACGCGATCAGCGCCCGCGTCCTGGGGCGCGGCGACGTGCCGTTCAACACGCGCGGCTTCGCGCGCCGAGAGGTCGTGGAGCACGACGGCGCGCTCGTGGTGGTCGACGTGCCGCCGTGCGGCGCGGGCGCGATCGTGGCGAGGGGCGACGAGATGGCGGCGGCGGCCAGTGTCGCGGCGGTGGGCGGCGCGGCGGTGGGCGGCGCAGCCGCGGGCGATCGCGCCGCGGCGGTGTGCGTCACACGCCGCGCGGACGGCTCGGTCGAGCTGGCCAACGAGCACCTCCGCGCCGTCATCGCCCCCGACGGGACGGTCGTCTCGCTCGTCGCCGGCGGGCGCGAGGCCCTCTCCGCGCCCGCGAACCGGTTCGAGCTCTACGAGGACCTCCCCACCGCGTGGGACGCGTGGGACGTCGACCCCGCGCACCTCGAGACCCGCGAGGACGTCCCGCCCGCGACCGGGATCGCCGCGCTCAACGAGCACCCGCTGCGCGCCGAGGTCGTCTTCGAGCGCGGCTGGATCGCGCAGACCATCCGGCTCGACGCGGGCTCGCGGCGGCTGGAGTTCGTCACCGACGTCGACTGGCGCTTCGACCACCGCTTCCTCAAGGTCGCGTTCCCGCTGGCCGTCCACGCGCCCGAGGCGACGTACGAGGTCGCGTTCGGCGCCGTCCGCAGCCCGACCCACTACTCGACCCGCGCCGACCTCGCCCGCTACGAGGTCCCCGGCCACCGCTGGGCCGATCTCTCCGAGCACGGGTTCGGCGTCGCCGTCCTCACCGACTCGAAATACGGCTATTCCGCGTTCGGCGACACGCTGCGGATCTCGCTCCTGCGAGCGCCCCGGTCACCGGACCCTGAGGCCGACAAGGGCCTCCACACGTTCACATACGCCCTCCTCCCCCATGCCGGCTCCTGGCAGGACGCGGGCGTCGTCGAGGAGGCGATCGCGCTGAACTCGCCGATCCGCTTCGGCTCCCTCTCCCCCGGATCGCTGGTCGGCGTCAGCGGAGGCCTCGTCCTCGACACCGTCAAACGCGCGGAGGACTCCGGCGCGCTCGTCCTGCGCCTGTACGAGCCGCACGGCGCCCGGGGGGTATGCCGTATACGCCTACCGGGTATCTGCGCCCACCGCGCGAACCTCCTCGAGGAGCCCGGCGAGGCGCTCGAGCGCGAGCGCGACGCCTTCCTGCTGCCCTTCCGGCCCTGGGAGATCGTGACCGTCTACTCGTCCTCGTCGGTGTAGATCTTCACGATCTCGCTCCACTCGCCGGTCTGGCGCTCGTAGTCGGCGAACTCGGCGTCGCTCGCGTCGAGGATCGCGCCGTCGGACTCGACGTAGAGCACGACCCGCTCGCCCTCGAGCTGGTCGAGGTCGGCGTCCGCGTGCTCCTGCGGGTTGACGGCGAAGGCGCGGATGCGGGCAAGCGGGAGCGGGTTCGAGCCGTCGTCGGCGACCCCGGTCAGCAGCAACGCCCACGCGACCGCGAGGACGGCGCTGTCGGTGACCCGCGTGCGGTCCTCGATCCAGCCCACGCCGAGGGCGGTCCCGCCGTTGCCTTCGTCCTCGCCGAAGCCCTCGGTGCGGGCGACGACGAAGAAGTTCGCGTTCTCGCCCAGGTCCGGCGGCCGATACTCCGTGAGGAACTCCGAGGTGATGAGCACGCGCTCTGTCTAGCACTCGACGAGTGTCGGGTTCCGTCGCGCCGGAATCCACGTCATCCTTGTGGGCAATGCCTGACCGCAGCCGATGCCCCAATTGTCGTGAGCCGGTGAGCCCATTCGCCGCCGGGTGCGCCATCTGCGGCGCGGACCTGGACACTAAGCGCTGGGACACCGGGCCCGGCATCGCGAACCGGATCGGCTCGTGGTTCGGCGCGCTCAGCTCCGGGCCCACCAAGGGCGGGATGACGCCCTGGCTGATCGTGTTCCTGATCTTCTTCGGGACCGGCATCCTCAGCACGCTGCTGGCGTTGTTCCTGTAGGGGGCCGTCGGGGGCCCCGCGGGGGAATGAGCGGCGGGGCGATTGCGTTTCGCCCCATATGCGCATCCTTTTCGCCACGACACGCGGCGCCGGGCACGTCGGCCCGCTGGTGCCGTTCGCCCACGCCTGTGTCGCCGCCGGGCACGAGGTCCTCGTCGCCACGGCGCCGTCGGCCGCCGTCCACGTCAAGCGCGCGGGGCTGCCGTTCGCGGCCCTCGACGAGCCCGACGAGGCGATCATGGACGAGGTCTGGGAGCGGGTGCGTGCAGCTCCGAGCACGGTCGACCAGAACGCGATCGTGTTCGAGGAGGTCTTCGCCGGCGAGTTCGCCCGCTCCGCGCTGCCGAAGCTGCTGCAGCTCGCCGATCACTGGCTGCCGGACGTGATCGTTCGCGAGACGTGCGAGTTCGCATCGATCCTGGCGGCCGAGGCGATCGGCGTGCCGGACGTGCACGTGGGCTGCTTCCTCGCGGCGCGCGACGTTCCCCTGCGCACGCCGCTCGCCCGGCTGCGGCGGGAGTTCGGGCTCGCGGTCCCGCTGCGTCGCCGCACCCACGCGCCGTACCTCACGCTCGCCCCGCGCGCGCTCGAGGATCCAAGCGTCCCCGAGTTCCCGGGCACGCGCCGCTTCCGGGCACCGGTCGCGCGGCCGCGGGCGCTCCCGGACTGGTGGGACGGGTCGAGCGCCCCGCTCGTCTACGTCTCCTTCGGCAGCGCGGCGGCGGGCAACGGCTACTTCCCGGACGTCTACCGCGGGGCGATCGACGCCCTCGCCGACCAGCCGGTGCGGGTGCTCCTGACGGTGGGCATGGAGGTCGACCCGGCCGGGCTCGGTGACGTACCTGGCAACGTGCACGTCGAGCCGTGGGTGCCGCAGAGCGCGGTGATGGGGCACGCCGCGGCGATGGTCGGCCACGGCGGCTCGGGCTCGACCCTGGCCGCGATGGCCGCCGGCCTGCCGCTCGCGGTCGTCCCGCTGTTCGCCGACCAGCCCGAGAACGCCCAGCGCGTCGCCGACGTCGGCGCCGGGCTGCGGCTCGACGGCGTCTCCGAGCTCGCCGAGGCCGTGCGCGCGCTGCTCGACGACCCGTCCTACGGCGAGAACGCCCGCGCCGTCGCGGGCGAGATCGCCGCGCTGGAGTCCGTCACTCACGCGGTCGGCCTGTTCGCGGACATCGCCGAAGCGGGTTTGCCGCTCGCGGCGTAGATAAAGGGGTCAGGCCCCTTTAGGGTTTGCGGTGTGAGGGCACAATGAGCGTGTGCGCACCGCTCTGCTCGCCCTCACGGCGTCGCTGCTCCTCGCCGCTCCGGCGCGGGCCGACATCCAGCTGATCGACCCCGCGACCGGCGCGGCGACGACGCTCGTCGCCGACGACTACGTGCGGCTGCTGGGGTCGGTCGGGGACGGGTTCGTCGTCGAGATCGCGCGATCGGGCAATCGGCTGCGGCTGACGACCTCCGGCGCGACCTGGCCGGCGCCGGAGCTCAAGGGCGCCGCTGAGATCGGCCCCGCGGGGCGGACGCTCTGGCGGACCGCGGAGGCCTTCGAGCTCCACGCGCCCGACGGGCGCGTCCTCGGCACGTACCCGCTGCCGCTGTTCTCGTTCTCCGAGCCGGACGTCGCGTGGTCTGCCGACGGAGCGCGGGTGGCGATCGTCGGCGGCGGCCGGCTGCGGGTCGTCGACGCGGTGACGGGCGCCGTGATCGCGGAGCGGCGCGCCGAGGACACCCGGCTGAGCCCGCAGGCGTTCTCACCCGACGCGGCGGCGCTCGCGTACGCCGACGAGCGTGGCGTCGTCCGCTACGACCTCGCGACGGGCGCGGTCACGCGGCTCGGCCGCGCCGACCACGTGGCCTGGAGTCCGCTCGGGCAGCTCGCGCTCGCCCGTGAGCGGAGCATCGCCGTGCTCGGTACGGCGGGCGTGAAGGCGCGCCCCGACTTCTTCTTCCCGCCGCAGTGGAGCCCGGACGGGCGGACGCTCGCCTACGCAGCGCAGTTCAGCCAGGGCGAGTGCTCGGACCCGCTGCTCGGCGTGGCCGTCGCCGCGCCCGGCGGGTCGCCGCGGACGCTGGTCGAGCCGTCCGGCCGCGGGCTGCGCGGCTTCGCCTGGGCCGCCGACGGGCGGCTCGCCGTCGACCGCGAGCCGGACTTCAGCGACAACACTCGCGGCAAGCGGCATCCGTGGCCGAAACGGGTCGCGAGCGAGTACGAGGTGATCGGGCGCGGCGGGAACGCGGCCGTGCGGCGCGTCCTTGAGCGGGTGGCGCGATCGCTGAAGGCGGGCGCCGAGCGCGAGCCGGTCCTCGCCCGCATGCGACGCGACATGGCGCCGATCCAGGACCGCTACGACGTGGACGACACGGTCGTCCGCGACGCGATCGGGAACGAGCTCGACCGCTGGCTGTACGCCGCAGGTTTCGAACCGGTCGAGGCGGCCGACGAGTTCATGTGTTGAGGACGCTGCTGCTCTCCGTCGCCTTGGTCGGGCTCTTTGCGGCGCCCGCCTCCGCGGAGCTCCACGTGGTCGACCCCGTCGCCGGCACGGAGCGCGTCGTGGCCGCGGGCGAGGAGGAACTGCTCGGCTGGAGCGACGACGGCGCCGCCTTGTGGATCCGGAGCGGGCGCCGGGTCCTGCGCGTGGCGGTCGCGGACGGCGCGGCGAGCCACGTCCCCGGCCTCGATGACGCCGAGGCGATCGGGCCCGGCGGCCGCTGGGCGACGGACGGCGAGGTGCACGAGGCCGACGGCCGCGTGACCGCACGGTACGACGTATCGCCCCTCGACGCGGGTGAGCCGCCGCCGGTCGCCTGGTCGCGCGACGGGGCGCGCGTGGCCGTGCTCAGCGCCGAGGAGCCGTTGGCCGCGGATTCGCGGCTGATCGTCTTCGACACCGCGACCGGTGCCGTCCTCGCGCGGCGCAGGGGCGTGGAAGCGATCTCGCCGCAGGCGTTCGCGCCGGACGGGAGCGCGCTGCTCGTCGTCACGCGCAAGGACGTGCTGCGGCTGGCCGTGCCGGGAGCCAAGCTGCTCGAGCGGCGGCGGCTGACGTCCTTCTACGGGCAGGTCGCGGTCTGGAGCGCGACCGGCGCGGTCGCGATCGCCCAGCGCGGTCGGATCGAGGTGGACGGCGGACCGCGGATCGGGGTCGACAACGCCGAGCAGATCGCCTGGAGCGGCGACGGGACGTTCCTCGCCTATCGCTTCTCGACCCCGCGCACGCGCTGCGCCTATCCCCAGAGCGGTCTCGACGCGGTCGCGCCCGGCGAGACGCCGCGCGTCGTGCTCGCGCCGGGCGCCGGGGAGCTGCGCGGCTTCGCGTGGGCGCCGGCCGGGCACGCGTTGGCCGTCGACGTCGAGCCGGCCCCCGCTCCGGCGCCGCGTGGTCAGCGCCACTCGTGGCCGAGGCGGGTCGCGGTCCACTACGGGATGCCGACCCGCGCCGGCGACCGCGCGCTGCGCCGGCTCGTCCTGCGTGCCGCTCGCTCGCTGCGGCGCGACGCGGCGCGCGCCACCGTCCTCGCTCGCGTGCAGAGCGACTACGAGGCGATCGCCGGCCGGTACGGCGAGGCGGCCGACACGGCCGTCCTGGAGCGGCTCGGCCACGAGCTCGACCGCTGGCTGCACGCGGCGGGCTGGGCCCGCCTCGGCTCGCTGCGCGAGATCACCTGCTGAGCTGGCCCGCGTACGGGCCGCGGCCGGTCAGGTTGGCCGCGCCGGCGCGGGCGGCGAACGCGAGCGAGTCCTCGACGCTCCGGTCGGTGCCGAGCCCGTAGGTGAGGCCGGCGGCGAACGTGTCGCCGGCGCCGTAGGCGTCCATCAGCGGGCCGGGGAGCGGCGCCGCCGCGAACGTGCCGCTGCGTCCGCCCTCGCGCCACGTCCCGCCCTCCGAGCCCGCGGTGGTGACGACCAGGCCGACGTCGTAGGCGTCCGGGTCGACCTGCTCGAGCCGGTCCTCGCCGCTGCCCACGAGGGCGTCGATCCGGATGCCGCGCAGGGTCTCGATCGCGCGCGGCGTCGCGATCAGCCGGTCGGCGCGGCGGGCGTGGCGCATCGCGGCGTGGTCGCCGCCGGAGACGAACACCGCGGCGGCGCCGTCGAGCCGGTCCCACGGGAGGTCGTCGGCGCCCTCCGGTGCCAGGCGCTCGCCGACGATCGAGATCGTCCGCTCGCCGTCGTCGGTGAGGTGGACGAAGCCCCAGCGCTGCATCGCGTCGCGGGGCGCGGCGTGGACGCGCACGCCGAGCTCGGTCAGGCGCTCCTGCGAGCGGCGGCCGCGCTCGTCGGTGCCGAGCGCGGTGAAGAAGTCGACGTCGCCGCTCAGCTTGGCCAGCTGGACGGCGGCCACCGCGGCGCTGCCCGCCGCCTCGGAGAACCACGCGGTCGCGTCGATGATCTCGCCCGGCTCGGGCACGTGGGTGAAGCGCCCGAACTCGATCCACTCGACGTGGCCGACGACGGCGAACCGGCTCATCGCGGCACCCTCGGAATGCCCGAAACCGCTCGTCCCCCGGCCGCCGGGCTCCTCATGCGCGAAGCTCCGCCGCGGCGAACTCGTGCATGCCCGCCTCGAAGTCCTCGGTCGCGGTGAACCCGAGCTCGTGGGTCGCCCGCCGCGGTGACGCGAAGACGTGGCGGACGTCGCCGGCGCGCCACTGGCCGGTGACGACGGGCGGCAGCGACGGGTCGACGGCGCGGGCGAGCGCGGCCGCCATGTCCCCCACGCTGCGCGGCGTGCCGGACGCGACGTTGAACGCGCCGGGCACGCCGGCCTCGAGCGCGCGGACGTTGGCGGCGGCGACGTCGCGGACGTGGACGAAGTCGCGCCGCTGGCCGCCGTCCTCGAACACCCGCGGCGGCTTCCCGGCGGCCAGCGAGGAGCGGAAGATGCTGGCGACCCCCGCGTACGGCGTGTCGCGCGGCATCCGCGGGCCGTAGACGTTGTGGTAGCGCAGCGCGGTGACCGTCGCCCCGGTCTCGCGGGCGAAGGCGGCGCAGAGGTGCTCCTGGGCGACCTTGGTCGCCGCGTAGACGTTGCGCGGGTCCAGCGGGGCGTCCTCCGGGACGGACTCGGGGTCGAGCGGGCGCGCGCAGACCGGGCAGGGCGGCTCGAAGCGGCCGGCGTCGAGGTCTTGCGGGCGTCTCGGCCCCGGCCGCACGATGCCGTGCTCGGCGCAGCGGTAGCGGCCCTCGCCGTAGACGACCATGCTCGAGGCCAGGACCAGCGTGCCGGTGAAGCGGCCGGCGGCGAGCGCGCGCAACAGCGTCGCCGTGCCGAGGTCGTTGTGGGAGACGTAGTCGCTGATGTCCGAGAGGTCGACGCCGAGCCCGACCATCGCCGACTGATGGCAGACGGCGTCGACGCCCAGCACGGCGGCGGCGATCGTCTCCGGGTCGCGCACGTCGCCCTCGACGAACTCGGCGCGGGGGTCGAGGTAGCCGGGGCGCTCGCGGTGCGCGGCCTCGAGCAGCGCGTCGAGGACGCGGACCTCGTGGCCCTGGTCGAGCAGCGCGTCGACGATGTGCGAGCCGATGAAGCCGGCGCCGCCGGTGACGAGGATCACGGCGGGCCAGGCTACCGTCTCGCCCCGTGCCCGACGTCATCCTGCCTGTCCTCAACGAGCGCGCCGCGATCCCGTGGGTGCTCGAGCGGATGCCGGCCGGCTATGCGCCGATCGTCGTCGACAACGGGTCGACCGACGGCTCGGGTGAGCTCGCCGCGTCGCTGGGCGCGCGGGTGGTCGTCGAACCGGTGCCCGGGTTCGGAGCCGCCTGCTTCGCCGGATTGACGGCCGCTGAGAGCGACGTCGTGTGCTTCATGGACTGCGACGCCTCGTTCGACCCGCGCGAGCTCCCACGCGTGGCCGACCCGGTGCTGGCCGGCGACGTGGGGCTCATGCTGGGCGCGCGCAAGCCGGTGGCGCGCGGCGCCTGGCCGCTGCACGCGCGGGTGGCGAACGCGGTGCTGGCGGCCGAGTTGCGGCGGCGGACGAAGGTCCCACTGCGCGACCTCGGGCCGATGCGCGCCGCCCCGCGGGAGGCGCTGCTGGCGCTGGGTCTGCGCGACCGCCGCTTCGGCTGGCCGCTCGAGATGGTCCTGCGCGCCTCGGCGGCGGGCTGGACGATCCGCGAGATCGGCGTCTCTTATCACCCGCGCGACGGCAAGTCGAAGGTCACGGGCACCGTCCGCGGGACCGTCAGGGCGATCCGCGATATGACGGAT
Source organism: Solirubrobacter soli DSM 22325 (assembly GCF_000423665.1). Lineage (GTDB taxonomy): Bacteria > Actinomycetota > Thermoleophilia > Solirubrobacterales > Solirubrobacteraceae > Solirubrobacter > Solirubrobacter soli. The sequence continues at coordinate 56,706 of NZ_AUIK01000027.1, forward strand.
CTCTTACGGTGACGCCCGTTCCATAGTGATCCGCGAGGGCGCCGTGCACGCTACCTCACTGTGCGCCCCGCTCTCATCGTGATCGCCAAGGCACCGGTCCCCGGTCGCGTCAAGACCCGCCTGTGCCCGCCGTGCACGCCGCTCGAGGCCGCCCTCCTGGCGCGCGCCGCCCTGCTGGACACGCTCGCCGCCGCGGCCCGCAGCCGCGCGGGCCGCCGGGTCCTCGCCCTCGATGGCGCGCCCGGAAGCTGGGTCCCGACGGGCTTCGAGGTCATCGCCCAGCGCGGCGAGGGCCTGGCGGAGCGGCTCGCCGCCGCGTTCGCCGACGTGGGTGGGCCCGCGTTCCTGGTCGGCATGGACACGCCGCAGCTGACGCCCGAGCTGCTCGACGAGGGACTCGACGCCGTCGCCGTCGGCGACTCCGCGTTCGGCGTGGCGCTGGACGGCGGGTACTGGGGCATCGGTCTGCGCCGCCCGGACCCGGCCGTGTTCGCCGGCGTCCCGATGAGCACCGCGCGCACCGGCGCAGTCCAACGCGCCCAGATGGCCCTGCTCGGCCTGCGCCCCCGGACCCTCCCCCCGCTCCTCGACGTCGACACCTTCCAGGACGCGCTGGCGGTCGCCGCCGATGCACCGGGGACGCGGTTCGCCGCCGAGGTGGCCGCGGTGATGAGCGACGAGGCGGCCGCATGACCGCGCTGGACGCAGCGGCGGGCGCGACGCTGCCGCAGCGCGGCGCGGCGACGCCGCGGGGCGGCGCGACGATGGCCGGCGCGACGCCGCCGCACGGCGGCGCGGCGACGCCGCCGGCCGCAGGGGCCGCTCCGCGCCACGTCTCGCCCCTCCCCGCGGACCTGCTCTATGGCCGCCTCCTCGCCACGGCGGCGCAGCACGGGCTCTCGCCCCGGGCGGGCATCCGCCTCGCCGACGGGCGCCTGGAGCCGCTCGAGATCGACCGGTGGCTCGCGGACGCCGACGCCGTCGACGAGCAGGTGCTCGCGGGTGTCGAGGCGCCGGTGCTCGACCTCGGCTGCGGGCCGGGGCGGCACCTCGCGGCGCTGGCCGCCGCGGGCAAGCGCGGGCTCGGGGTCGACCTGTCGGCCGTGGCGGTCGAGATCGCGCGCGGGCGTGGCGCGGACGCGATCAACGCGTCGCTGTGGTCGCGGATTCCGGGGCGGTGGCGGACGATCCTGCTGCTCGACGGGAACATCGGGATCGGCGGTGCTCCGACGTTGCTGCTCCGGCGGGCCGGGCAGTTGCTCGCCGCAGGCGGCGCGATCGTCGTCGAGGTCGACCCGCCCGGGTGCCCGACGCAGCGGGTCCGGGTGCGGCTTGAGGCGCCGGGCGTGGTCTCCGAGTGGTTCCGCTGGGCGCGGGTCGGTGTGGACGGCGTCGACGCCGTGGCACGGCGCGCGGGGTTCGCGGTCACCGACGTCCGCGAACTCGCGGGCCGCACGTTCGTGACGCTGCGATGACGCGGCGTGCCGTCCGCCGCCGTCGCGCCGCGATCGCCCCGCCGGGACCGTTTCGCCCCGCCTTCTGGCGATCGCCGCTGCGCGGACCGTGGCTGACTTCGGCGCTCGGGTCGATCCTGCTCGTCCTGATCGCGATCGTCGCGACGACGGGCTTCCTCTCGCACGCCGCGTACATGCCCGACCTCGGCCGCAACGCGATCGTCCCCAAGGGCCGCGACCTGCCGCTGCTGTTCAACTGGCCGACGAGCCCGAGCTGGCTCTACGGCCTGACACAAGGCCTGCACACGAACGTCGGGCTGATCGCGATCCCGTTCCTGCTGGCCAAGCTCTGGTCGGTCATCCCGCGGCTGTTCGTGTTCCCGCGCCCCTCGGAGCTGATCGAGCGCCTCTCGATCGCGCTGCTGGTGTCGAGCGCGGTCTTCGAGCTCGCGACGGGCGTGATGAACGCGCAGTACTGGTACCCGTTCAAGTTCAACTTCGTCGTCGCGCACTACTACGGCGCGATCGTGTTCGTGGCCTCGCTGGCGCTGCACGTGATCGTCAAGCTGCCCGTGATCCGGAAGGCCTACCGCGAGCGGGGCGTGCTCAAGCCGCTGCGCGACGACCTCGCCCACACGAAGCCGGAGCCGACCGGCGATCTCGTGACGCCGAACCCGGCCGCGCCGACGATCAGCCGCCGCGGCCTGTTCGCGTTCGCCGGAGCGGGCGCGGCCACCCTGCTGGTGGCGAACGCCGGCCAGTCGATCGGCGGTCCGCTGCGCAAGGTCGCGTTCCTCGCCCCGCGGCGCGAGGACTTCCCGATCAACAAGCGCGCGGCGCAGGCGGGCGTCACCGAGGCGATGACGGGCGACACGTACCGGCTCGTGCTCACGGTGGGCGACACGGAGGTCGAGCTGAGCCGCGACGACCTGCTGGCGCTCCCGCAGCGCACGGCGACGCTGCCGATCGCCTGCGTCGAGGGCTGGACGACCAAGCAGGAATGGACCGGTGTGCAACTCAAGCTGCTGGCCGCGAAGGCGGGCGCGCCGGGCGCGAGCCAGGTCCTGGTCGAGTCTCTGCAGCCCAAGGGCGTGCTGCGCCAGGCGACGCTCAGCGGCGGCCAGATCGCCGCCGACGACGCGTTGCTGGCGCTCAAGGTCAACGGCGAAGACCTCTCGATGGACCACGGCTTCCCCGCGCGGATCATCGTGCCCGCGCTCCCGGGTGTCCACAACACCAAGTGGGTCGGGCGGATGACGTTCGCATGAGGGCGCTCGCCTACCTGATCTTCCTGCCGCTCGCGGGCTGGGCGCTGCTCACGGTGCTCGACTTCCGCGCCGCCGACAACGTCGTCGTCTGGCTGGTGGCGGCGGTGATCCTCCACGACCTCATCCTGCTGCCCGCCTACTCAGGCCTCGACCGCGTCGCGCGCCGCGCCGCCGGCGACGCGATCAACTACATCCGGATCCCCGGCGGGATCAGCCTGCTGATGCTGCTGGTCTTCTGGAGCACGATCCGCGGCAAGGGAGACGGCGCCTACCACTACGTCAGCGGCGTCCACTACGACGGCTACGGCCAGCGCTGGCTGCTCGTCAGCGCCGGGTTGTTCGCCGTCAGCGGGGCGCTGTATCTCGCACGACGGGGCGGCTCCCGGCGACGTACCGCACGACCGTCCCCGTCCGCTTGAGGCCGATCGTCAGCTCTCCAGCTTCGAACGCGATGGCGTACGGTCCGCCGATCACGGACACGCGGCGGATCAGCTGGAAGCGAGGACGCAGGTGGAAGACCAGCAGCGCGTCCCCCTCGACGTCGGTGACGTAGAGCAGTTGGCCGCCGTCCGTCGCCAGCCCGACCGGCCCGATCCCGGCGCCGGTGCGGCCCAGCCGCTTCAGCGTCCGTGCGTCGTAGACGTCGAGGACGCGCTCGCGCCCGCACAGGACCGCGACCTTCGCGCCCCGGTCGACCAACGCGACCGCGGTCGGCTCCCGACAGGTCGCGACGGCGTCGCCGCCGCGGGTCAGCCGGTCGCGGGCCGGATCGACCGAGAACCCGCCCGCCCGCTGCGCGCCCGGAACGACACCCGCCGGCGCGGGCAGCTCCGCCGCGGGCAGCGAGCCGCAGCCGGCAAGGCACACCAAGAGGACCAGCGGTAGGTGCCGCACGCGTCGAAGATAGTCGCGCCGCTCGGGATGGCGGTGATGGCGGCCACCGTCGTCATCGGATTGTCATTGGATTGGAGCGGCACGCAGCTCGGGGTCCCGCACCCGCCATTCATCGGCGCCTGGGGGCCGCGGGCGAACGTGCTCGAGCTGGTCACGATCCCGTGCTTCGTCGCCGCGGTCGCGCTCGTCCCGCACCTCCTGCGAGCCCGGTGGTTCGGAGTGTGGATCTACGCGACCACCTTGATCCTGCGCGTGACGCTCAACACCGGCCGCGGAGGCACGCACCAGCTCGACCGCGCGCTCTTCGTCGGCCCCAAGGGCGAGGGCAAGAACGAGTACCTGCCGTCGCTCGCCGCCTTCGACCACGGGCCGCGGTTCGTGCTGGACCGCTTCGCGGAGCTGGTGCCGAGCCTGCCCGTGCACAGCGCCGGCCACCCGCCCGGGCTGCTGCTCGTCATGCACTACCTGAGCCTGGACACGTCGCCCCGGCTCACCGCGTTCATCCTCTTCGTCGGCGCCGCGAGCGCGCCGCTGACCTACGTCCTGGCGCGCCGCCTGTTCGACGAGCCCACCGCGAGAGTCGCCGGCCTGCTCGCCGCGTTCGCGCCCGCGATGCTGCACTTCGGCGCCACCAGCGCCGACGCGGTCTACCTCACGCTCGGCCTGCTCGCGGCGATCCCGCTCGTGTCGGGGAGGCCGATCCTCGGCGCGCTCGCCCTCGCCGTCGTCAGCCTGTTCGCGTGGTCGCTGCTCGCCGTCGCCGCGTGGGCGACGCTGCTGGTGTGGGCCAAGGACGGGTTCAGAGCCGCGGTCAAGCTCGGCCTGATCACCGGCGCGATCCTGCTCGCCTTCCACGCCGCCTTCGCCGCGGCGACCGGCTTCGACCCCCTCGGCACGCTCCAGGCCACGCACCAGGTCTACGACATCGGGATCGCGAGCCGCCGCCCGTACGCCTACTGGCTCTTCGGCTCCCCCACCGCGTTCCTGCTGATCCTCGGCGTCCCGATCGCGTGGCTCGCGCTGCGCTCCCTCGGCGAGCGCGCGCCGCACGCACTCGCCATCGCGGCCGTGATCGCGATCTCGTGCATCCTCGGCTTCACCAAGGCCGAGACCGAGCGGATCTGGCTCTTCCTGGCGCCGCTGGTGATCCTCTGCGCCGCGCCGCTCGTGCGCCGCCCGCAGCTGCTGATCGCCCTGCTCGCGACGCAGGCCGTCGTCTACGAGCTGCTCTTCGACACCTTGTGGTGAGCGACCTTCGGCGCGCGTCCGAAGAGCAGCTGCGCGTCGCGCCACAGCGTCCAGTTCGCCACGTAGGCGTCGTCGAGCGAGTCGGCGTCGCAGCCGTCGCCACCGCGCTGGGCGGGGCCCGTAAGGCCCGGCGCCATCAGCCGCCGCGGCCCCGTGTAGCCCGAGCCGGTGCCCGGCGGGAGCGCGCGCGGGCCGACGAAGCTCACGCGCCCGCGCAGGACCGACAGCAGCACCGGGAGCTCACGCGCGCCGATCCGCTCGAGCCCGCGGCCGAACGCGCCGCCCGGCAGCTCGCCGAAGCGCACGAGCACGACCGAACGCCCGTTGCGCCCCAGTCGCTCACGCTTCTCGAACCAGCGGTTGCCCGCGAACGCCATCAGCAGCACGACGACGATCACCAGGGGGAGCAGCGCGACCAGCATCACGAGCGCGAGAACGACGTCGCACACTCGCTTCAGCGCGAGCGAAATGCGGGCACGCGGGCGCCCGAGCCGTTGCGCGGCTCGTGCGACGTCCGGTGACCGGTCTTCTTGGCGCTCCATCGCTTGGGTCGACACAGCCCTCTCCCCCTAGGGGTACACAGTGGTTATCTCAGATCGACCCTTCTGTAGGAAGCAGAAACCGACATATGTTCGGTGTCTACCGAGAATCTGACCGCAATGGACGCAACTCTTCGGCATACGACATTGCATGTCGTCGAAGTTCTCCGCCCGGGAGGATCTCGTAGGCGCCCATCCGCCACAACGGTGGCGAATAGGCGTGGATCGTCACCGCCGGAGCGTCGCCCGTGTGGCGCACACGGTGGATGTCGGCGGCGCTGAAGCTGAACGCCTGGCCCTCGCCGAACGTGCGTGTGACCGGCGGACCACCCAGTGCGAGGCGGTCCTCGGCGACCTCGCCCTGCACGACCGCGACCGCCCCGCCGGACAGGTCGTGATCGTGGAACCCGGTGTCCTGGTCGTCCATCCAACAGATCAGCCACACCGCGACGTCGTCGTCGCGGCGCAGCTCCTCGTAGTGCCGCTGGTCGGCCGAGTGCTGGACGAGGTGCTCCCAGACCGCCGGGTCGGCGGCGAGGTCGCGGACGAGGGACTCCAGGGCGGAGCCGTCGAGCTCTGTCATACGAAGCGCTCCGGGTTGGTGACGTAGAGGGCGTGCTCGGCCGCGGGGCCGAGCTGGGACAAGACGTGCGGCTCGACGACCGGGCGATCGGAGCCGTAGAGCAGCCGGTCGACGCCCACCACGCGCAGCATCGCGTCGATCGCGCGCGGTCCATACGACGAGGTATCGAACGCGGTCAGCGGGTCATGAACCGCTTCAGCGGGGCCGCCGCGGGCGGCGAGCCGCTCGGCGTGCAGCGGCGCGAGCCCGGCGAGCATGGCGAAGATCACACGCAGGTTCGGGTGCGCCGGCCTCCCCCACTGCGCCCACGCGTGCCAGGCGGTCGACATCTCGGCGACGTACGACGTCAGCGCGGGAAACCAGGCGGGCGAGCCGGACGCGGGACCGGGATGGATGAACAGCGGGCGGTCGCCGAGCGCCTCGAGCGCCGGACCGAGCCTCTCGATGCCCGCGGGCCCGCTCAGCGCGCCCGCGGGCAGGGAGAGACCGACGGCGCCCGCGTCGAGCAACGCGCGCACGCGCTCGCCTGAGGGGTCGGCGAGCACGAGCGCGGCCCACAGCTCGAACGGTGCGCCGAGCTCGCGCACGCCCCGGTGGTAGTCGTCCAGCAGCACTTCGGCGTCCGGCAGCCACTCGATGCCGAGCGGCGAGGACGGCGCGACGATGATCCGCTGCGCTGGGTCGCTCGCCGCGCGCGCCGCCGGATCGTGGTCGCGCGGGTCGAACGGCGCCGGAGCGTCACCGGAGAGCTCGAGCAGCCAGCCGCGTCCGTCGCGGCGCAGGCGGGGAGGGACCGCGCGCCGCGCCAGGGAGGAGAGCAGGGCATCCGGCCACAGGTGCTGGTGGATGTCTACGCGGCGCGCGGTCACGCCGGAGAGGATACACGACTAAATCGGTCGAGTATCAGGTATTTGTGGCAGCGTGCCCTCGACGCGGGTCCTGTCGGCCCCGTCGAGCTCGACTTTCCAGATCGGCGCCTCGGCCTTGACGCGGTCGATCAGGGCGCGCGCGCCGGCGAACGCCTCGCCCCGGTGACCGGCGCTGGCGGCGACGATCACGCTCGGCTCCGACAACGGCACGCGGCCGGTCCGGTGGACCAGCGCGACGGCGCACAGCCCGTGCCGCTCGGCCTCCTCGGCGCCGATCGCCCGCAGCTTGGACAGCGCCATCTCCGCGTAGGCCTCGTAGTCGAGCGCCTCGACGTCGCGGGTGACGCCCTCGAAGACCACGACCGCGCCGGCGCGGGAGTCGCGCACCGCCGCGGAGACGGTCGCCAGGTCGAGCGGCTGGTCGGTGACCTCGACGAGCCGCACCACGGACGCACCGCCGCTGACGGGCGGGATCAGGGCGACCTGGTGCCCGGGCAGGACCGGCTCGTCCGGCGACGCGTATTCCATGTCGAGCGCGACGATGCACTGCCCCGGCAACAGGTCCATCGCGGCCAGCACGTCGCCCGCGCGCGCGTCGTCGGGCAGCTCGAGCTCGACGTGATCGGCGCCCGCGCGCTCGCGGAGACCGGCGAATAGTCGAACCGTGATCAGCACTCCCCGTACCATACGAAGTGTGGACGGTGCACTGACTCACCTCGACGCCTCAGGCAACGCCCGGATGGTCGACGTGTCCGAGAAATCCGAGACCTCCCGCTGGGCGCGGGCGCGCGCGGTCGTGCGGATGTCGCCTGAGACCGCGCAGCGGGTCGCCGCCGGGGACGCGCCGAAGGGCGACGTGCTGACCGTCGCCCGGCTCGCGGCGATCCAGGCCGCCAAGCGCACGGACGAGCTGATTCCGCTCGCGCACTCGCTCCCGCTCAGCCACGTCGAGGTCGACGCCGACGTCGATCCCGACGCCGGGACGGTGACGCTGGTCTGCGAGGCGCGCGTCGCCGCCCGCACCGGCGTCGAGATGGAGGCGATGGTCGCCTGCAGCGTGGGCGCGCTCGCGATCTACGACATGGTCAAGGGGATCGAGCAGGGCGTCGTGATCGAGCGCGTCGAGCTGCTCGACAAGACCGGCGGGAAATCGGACTTCCATCGATGAGACCGCAACTCGTCGACGGCCACGGGCGCGACATCGGCGACGTCCGCATCTCGGTCACCGACCGCTGCAACTTCCGCTGCCAGTACTGCATGCCGGCCGAGGGCCTCCCCTGGCTGGACCGCGACGCGATCCTCACCTACGAGGAGATCGCCCGCCTGGCGGGACTGCTGGCGAGCATGGGCGTCCACGACGTGCGGCTGACCGGCGGCGAGCCGCTCGCCCGCCGCGAGCTCTGGAAGCTCGTGGAGCTGTTGAGCGCCGACGAGCAGATCCACGACCTGTCGCTCACCACCAACGGCTACCTGCTCGAGCGCCAGGTGGAGCAGCTGGTGAAGGCCGGCCTGCGCCGCGTGAACGTCTCGCTGGACGCGCTCGCGCCCGACCGCTTCTTCCAGCTCACCCGCCGCAACTCGCTCAAGCAGGTCCTCGAGGGCCTGGCGGCGGCGGAGAAGTACCCGGAGCTGCGCCCGATCAAGGTCAACGTCGTCGCGCTCAAGGACTTCACCGAGGACGAGGTCGTGCGCTTCGCGGAGTTCGCCCGCAAGCACCCGTACGAGGTCCGCTTCATCGAGTTCATGCCGCTCGACGCCGACCACTCGTGGTCGCGCGACCGCGTGCTGCCCAACGCCGAGGTCCGCCGGCTGATCCACGCCGCGTACCCGCTCAAGGACCTGGGTCGCGAGCGCCACGGCACCTCGCGCCGCTGGGAGTTCGAGGACGGCCAGGGGTCGATCGGCTTCATCTCCCCCGTGTCCGAGCCCTTCTGCGGCGACTGCAACCGGATCCGGGTCACCGCAGAGGGCAAGCTGCGCACCTGCCTGTTCTCGATGACCGAGACCGACCTGCGCGGCCCGCTGCGCGCCGGCGCCTCCGACGACGAGCTCGAGAAGATCATCCGTGCCGCCGTTTGGGAGAAGGAGCTCAAGCACCACGTCAACGACGAGGGCTTCGTGCAGCCGCTGCGGACGATGTCCCAGATCGGTGGATGAAAGACTTTTCTGAAGCGCTGGCGCTCGTCCTTGACGGGATCGAGCCGGTCGAGACCGAGATCGTCGGCCTGCACGACGCGATCGGGCGCGTCATCGCCGCCGAGGCGCTGGCGGGCATCGACCTGCCGCCGTTCGACCGGACCGCGATGGACGGCTACGCGGTCCGCGCGCAGGACGTCTCCCCCGGCGCCGAGCTGCGCGTGATCGGCGACCTGGCGGCGGGCGGCGGGAGCGTCACCCTGGGGCCCGGGACCGCCGCGCGGATCTCCACCGGCGCCGCGATCCCGCCCGGCGCCGACGCGATCCTCCGCGTCGAGGACGCCGACGTGCGCGACGGCACCGTGATCGCCACCGCGGGGGTCGCCCTCGGCCAGCACGTGCGCCGCCGCGCCGAGGACGTCCACGCGGGCGACGTGCTCGCGCTCCCTGGGGACGTCCTGACCGTGCCGCGCCTGTCCGCCCTCGCCTCGGCGGGTGTCGCGACGGTGCGCGTGCCCCGTCCCCCGCGCGTCGACCTGATCGTCACCGGCAGCGAGCTGCTGCCCCCGGGCGCGCCCCACGAGCCCGGCAAGATCTACGAGTCCAACTCGCTCGTGGTGGGCGCGATGGTCGAGGCCGCGGGCGCGCGGCTCGTCCAGCATCCGTCGGTGATCGACGACTTCGAGACGACCCGCGCAGCCATCGAGGCCGGTCTCGAAGGCGACGTGCTGGTCGTCTCGGGCGGCGTCTCGGTCGGCCCGCACGACCACGTCAAGCCCGCGTTCGAGGCGTGCGGGGTCGACGAGGTCTTCTGGCGGGTGCGGATCAAGCCGGGCAAGCCGCTGTGGTTCGGCCGCCGTGGGAAGACCCTCGTCTTCGGCCTCCCGGGCAATCCGCTCTCGGCGATCGTCTGCACGGCGCTGTTCGTCCTGCCCGCGCTGCGCCGCCTGCGCGGCGAGTCGGACCCCGGCCCGCGCTTCGACCGCGGCCGCCTCGGCGAGTCCGCCGGCCCGAGCGACAACCGCACGACGTTCCTGATCTCCAAGCTCGTGCCCGGCTTGGACGGCGTGCTCGAGGCCTGGCCGACGGAGCGCCAGGGCTCGCACATGACCGGCGCGCTCGGCGAGAGCGACGGGTTCGCGGTCGCCCCGCACGGCTCCGGCGCGCTCCCGGCCGGCGCCGAAGTGGACCTCCTGCGCGTCTAGCGCGCCTCGATCACGCTGACCGGGCCTGCCGGGGTCTCGCCGACGACCGTGTAGCCGGCGGCGTCCAGCAGCGCCGCGTACTCGTCCTGGGTCCGCTCGCGCCCGCCCGTTCCGACGAGCATGTTGAGGTCCGAGAGCTTCCCCGCGGGTTCGGTGTTGGGTGGCCCGAGTTGCCGCTCGACGATCAGGACCGCCGCGCCCGGGGACGCCGCCTGCCGGATGCTGCGCAGGATCGCGATCGCCGGCGCGTCGTCCCAATCGTGCAGGATCGACTTGAGGACGTACGCGTCCGCCCCTTCCGGGACGCGCTCGAAGAAGTCGCCGCCGACGACGTCGCAGCGTTCGCCGGGCTGAGCGCCCGCGACGACCCCCGGCTGATCGAAGAGGATGCCGCGCGCATCCGGGTGGCGCGCCAGGATCGCGGACAGCAGCGCGCCGCGGCCGCCGCCGACGTCCACGATCACCGAGTAGCCGCTGAAGTCGTGGGCGTCGAGCACCCCGGCGGTGACCCGGCGCGACAGGGCGGTCATGGCGGCGTCGAAGACCCCGCCCTCCTCGGGATGCTCAGCCCGGTAGGTCCAGGTGTCGACGCCGTGCACCGCCCGGAACGCCGTCTCACCCGTGCGGACGCTGTGCAGCAGGTGCGACCAGGCGGCGAAGTGGTACGGCCGGCCCACGAACGCCGCCCACCCCGCGGGCGAGTCCGGCGCGTCGCTCCGCAGTCCCTCGCCGAGCGCGGTCAGCGCGAACCGGCGCTCGGCGTCCTCATGGAGGATCCCGACGGCGGCCAGCGCGCGAAGAAGCCGGTACAGCGACGGCGGGTGCGCGTCCGTCGCCGCGGCAAGGTCGTCGGCGGTGAGCGCCCTCTGCGCCAATCGGTCAGGGACACCGAGCGTGACGGCGACGTGGATCGCTTGCGTCACCTGGTAGCCGTTGATCAGGCGCAGGAGGTCGTCCATGACGCGGACGTTATTGCCAGCGAGCGCCTCGAGCGGTTAAGTACGGGCGATGGGGTTGTTGGGCGACTGGCTGCGCGGGCAGCGGATGAAGGACCCGGTGAGCGGGACGGCGCAGGTCGTCGCGTGCAGCCGGATCACGCAGGCGGCCGTGGCGTCGAACTGCACGATGAGCCTGGTCGTCTCGGCCGACGGCATCCCGGCGACGCCGGTCGACCACCAGTGCCTGTGCCGGCAGGACCGCTGGCCGCGCGGAGGTCAGGTGCTGCCGGTGACGGTCGATCGCGCCGACCCGTCCCGGTTGCGGATCGAGTGGGACGAGGTCCGCACGCACGAGGACCGGATCGCCGAGCAGGCCGAGGCGCTCGCCGCGCGGATGAACAACGGCGAAGGCACGGGCAACGATCTCGTCGACCAGTTGCGCGCCGCCTTCCCCGGGGCCGAGATCACCGTCAGCTCGCACCAGCCCAACCTCTCCGACCTGACCGGCGTCGACTCGGTCGAGCGGTTGGAGCGTCTCGCCGCGCTGCACCGCTCGGGAGCGCTGACGGACGAGGAGTTCGCGGCCGCTAAAGCGCGCCTGTTGGGCTGATCCGAGAAGTGTCGCGGGCTTGACACGTCGAACGTCGCCGGGTGCAACGACATTGCCCGCGCAGCGCCAGGCCGCCGCCGCGCGCACCGCGAGCCAGCAGGAGATGCTCGCGGCGCAGGCCGACGCGACGAAGTCGATCATCAAGGGCTGACCCGGTAGCGTCCCCGGGGTGCAGTGGCCCATCCTGGCGGGATTGCCGGAGGAGGACGTCCGGCGGGTGCTTCAGATCGCCCGGCGGCGCGTCTTCGGACGCCGTGAGGTCGTCTTCCACCGAGGCGATCCCGCCGACACGCTGCACCTCGTGCACTCGGGCCGCTACGCCGTGCGCATCGGCACCCGCTACGGCGACACCGTGATGCTGAACATGATCGGGCCGGGTGAGACGTTCGGCGAGATCGCGCTGCTCGACGACTCGGCGCCGCGCAGCGCCACGGTCGTCGCCGTCGAGGCGGGCGAGACCCGTGCGATCCACAAGGTCGACTTCGACGGCCTGCGCGCGCGCAATCCCGCGATCTCGGACATCCTCGCGAGCGCGCTCGCGCTGCGGGTCCGGCGCCTGTCCGAGCTGTTGGTCGAGGCGCACTACGAGCCCGCGGACACCCGGGTCCTGCGCCGCGTGGCCGAGCTCGCCGGCGACGGCGGCGTCGTGCCGCTCACCCAGGAGGAGATCTCCGACCTGGCCGGCACCTCGCGCGCGACCGTCAACCGCGTCCTGCGCGACGCCCAGTCACGCGGCGAGATCGAGCTGCGCCGCGGACGGATCGCCGTGCTCGACGGCCGCCTCGCCGAACGCGCCGGCTAGATAAAGGGGTCAGGCCCCTTTAGGTTCCGAGCGCGTAGTTCTCGACGATCCGGCGCTGCACGTCGGTCAGGCCGGTGAGCGGCTCGCCGCGCTCGAGGCGCGCGGCGGCCTGCGGGAGCGTCAGGCCCGTCCCGGTCAGGACCTGGCCGATCAGGGGCGGGACGTCGCCGCCGCAGATGCCCGTGTCGCAGCTCATGTGTTGAGCTTTCCCGCCAGGCACGTGGCGAAGTCGCGCAGGAGGTGGTTGGAGACGTCGCGGATCACGCCGCTGCCGACGAACACGGCGAGCGGGCCGACGACGTGGAGCTCGGCGACCGCGTCCACCCGCGTGCCGCCGTCGACCTCGGACAGCGTGTTGACGATCGTCGCGCCGTGGCCGGACGAGCCCGCGACGGCGAGGCGCTGGACGCGCGCGGCGTGGTCGGCCTCCTCGACGCGGATCGTGCCGGTGTGGACGGTCGCGAACGGCCCGACCTTGACGGTGAACTCGCCGTGGTAGATGCCGTCCTCGCGACCGGTGATGGCCGCGCCGCGCAGGCAGGGCGCGACGACGTCGAGGTCGTTGAGCGCCGGCCAGACGAGGTGGATCGGCGCGGCCACGTGGAAGTCCAGGTCGAGCTTCACAGCCGCGCGAGCTCCTCTTGGGTGTCGACGTCGGTGGCGCTGGCGAGGTGCCCGGCCTCCCAGCGGTGGACGCGGAAGCGGCTGAGCAGTTCGCGCGCGCCCGCGTCCCCTTCGAGCTCGGGGACGGCGGCGAGCACGCGCGGGCCGAGCACGACCGGGTGACCCGGCTCGGCGCGGTAGACGACCCGCACCGCATCGTGGCCGTCCAGGTGGCCGAGCGCGCCGGCGATCACCTGCGGCGTGATGAACGGCTGGTCGCCGAGCGTGATGACGACGGCGTCGGCGCCCGCGAGCGCCGCCACCCCGGCGCGCAGCGAGTACCCCTGCCCGCGCGCCCAGTCCGTGCACAGCACGACCTCGGCGGGGCCGAAGTCGACCGCCGCGCGGATCGCGTCCGCGTCGTGGCCGAGCACGACCACCGCACGCGAGAGCGCCGCGTTCATCGCGTCGACGGCGTGCTGGAGCAGCGGCTTGCCGTGCAGGTCGGCGAGCTGCTTGGTCTGCGCGCCGAAGCGCGTTCCCGCGCCCGCCGCGAGGATCAGGCCCGCCGCCTTCACGAGGTCCCCTCTTCCATCAGCTCGGCCAACGTCTCCAGCGAGGAGATCGAGTTGCCGGGCAGCAGGCGGTCGACGTGCGGCATCGCGGCCTTCATCCCGCGCGTCAGCGGCTCGTAGCGGGGGTCGGCGGCGAGCGGGTTCAGCCACACGACTTTGTACGCCGTGCGCTGCAGGCGCGCCATCTCCTCGGCCAGCTCGTCGGGGTCGCCGCGGTCCCAGCCGTCGGAGAGCAGAATCACCATCGACCCGCGGCCGATCCGGCGGCCGTGCTCGCGGTTGAGCTGGGCGATCGCCTCGCCGATCCGGGTGCCGCCCGACCAGTCGTTGACCGCGGCGGCGGCGCGGGCGAGCGCGCGGTCGGAGTCGCGGCCGCGCAGCTCGCGGGTCACGCGCGTGAGCCGCGTGCCGAACGCGAACGCCTCGACCCGGGCGCGGGCGGCCACGCACGCCTGCATGTACTGCAACAGCATCCGCGAGTACGGCGCCATCGAGCCGGACACGTCGCAGATCAGCACGAGCCGCCGCGGCCGCAGCGCGGGCTCGCGGTAGCGGCGTTCGAGCAGCTCGCCGCCGGTCTTCAGCGAGGCGCGGATCGTCGCCCGCAGGTCGTGCGTCTCGCGCCGGCGCTTGGTCGCGATCGTGCGCCGCGAGCGGCGCTTCGGGCCGCGCAGCGCGATCCGGGCGAGCAGCCGGCGCGCCACGGCGCGCTCGGCGTCCGAGTAGGCCGCGAAGTCCTTCTCGCGCAGCAACTCCTCCTCGCTCCACGCGGCGGGCGCGGGCGTGAGGTCGTTGGCGGGCGCCTCGTTGCCCTGCGGCGGGACCGCCACGCGCGGTAGCGCCTGCTTGGCGATCTCCCCCAGCTCGTCGAGCGGGTTCGGCGCCTCGTCGGCGCCGAACACGACGGTGAACGCGGCCGCGAACGCGTTGACCTCGGCGCGCGTCGAGCACAGCGAGGTGCGCAGCGCGTAGAAGACCTCGGTGCGATCGGCGGCGTTCACGGCCGCCAGCGCCCGCTCGGCGCCCAGGACCTCGCCGAGCCCGACGCGAGCGCCATGCGCGCGCATGACCGCCGCGAGCCGCGCGACCTGCGCCGACGCGTGCGCGCCCAGCTCGGTCAGCGTCTCCGGCTCGGCGAGCGCGAGCTCCGCGGTGCGGACCGTGCCCTCGTCGGCCTCCTGGGCGAGCCGGCGCGCGACGACGTTCGCCCGCGCCCGCTCGGCGACTTCCGCGTGGCCCTGGGCCACGCGCGCTGGCGCCTCGCGCGAGAGGGGAATCCCCGAAACCCGCGATCGGTCCCCCGGCGGCCGCCCGCCGGGGTTCTCTTCCTTACGCTCCTTCAAGGACCCGGTCGCGCCGCACCCGGTCGATGTCCTCGCGCACCTTCAGCGCGACGCCCAGCGTGTCGTCCAGTGAGGCCGCGCCGTCGAGCGCCAGCAACGCACGGGCCCACGTGATCGTCTCCCCCACCCCGGGCAGCTTGTAGAGCTCGCGCTCTCGCAGCGTCGCGACGGCCGAGCACACCCGGGCCGCGACCTCCTCCGGCACGCCCGGCAGCCGGGTGCGGACGATCTCCGCCTCGCGCTCGGGCGTCGGGTAGTCGATCCAGTGGTACAGGCAACGGCGCTTCAAGGCGTCGTGCAGCTCGCGGGTGCGGTTCGACGTCAGGACTACGAGCGGGCGATGCGCGGCGGCGATCGTCCCCAGCTCGGGGATCGTGATCGCGAAGTCCGCCAGGAACTCGAGCAGGAAGGCCTCGAACTCGTCGTCGGCGCGGTCGATCTCGTCGATCAGCAGGACGGCAGGGCCGCCGTCGTGCTCCAGCGCCTCCAGCAGCGGGCGGCGCAGCAGGAACTCCGGCCCGAACAGCTCGCGCGCGGGCGCGCCCGCCTCGGCCGCCCGGATCGCCAGCAGCTGGCGCTGGTAGTCCCAGTCATAGACGGCGTGGTGCAGGTCGATGCCCTCGTGGCACTGCAACCGGATCAGCGTGGCACCGGTCGCCGCCGCCAGCGCGCGCGCCACCTCGGTCTTGCCCACACCGGCCTCGCCCTCGAGCAACAGCGGCTGCTCGAGGGCGAATGCCAGGTAGGCGGACGTCGCGAGCCCCTGGTCGGCGAGGTACCCCTCGCCTTCCAGAGCCCGCGCGACGTCCTGCGGTGTGGTGAAGCTCACCCGTTCATTGTGACGCGGCGGTCAGCGCGCGCCTGGTGAGCACCCGCGCCAGATGGCGCTTGTAGTCCTGCGAGGCGTTGAGGTCCGACGGCGGCTCGGTCCCGTCAGCCGCGTTCTCGGCGGCCGCGGCGATGCTGTCGGCGGTCAGCGGCTGCCCGCGCAGGGCGTCTTCGACCGCGGTCGCGCGCAGCGGCGTCGAGCCCATGTGGGTGAGCCCCACGCGGACGTCGGCGCACGTGCCGTCACCGCCCTTCTTGACCAGCGCGGAGACGGCCACCATCGCCCAGTCCTCCTGGCGGCGGTTGAACTTCTCGTAGCCGTACCCGTAGCCCTCGAGCGCCGGGATCCGGACCTCGGTGAGGATCTCGTCCTCGGCGACGACCGTCGTCAGGTAGTCCTCGAAGAAGTCCGCCGCGGCGACCTCACGCTCGCCGCCCGGGCCGCGCAGCACCACGGAGCCCTCGTGGGCGAGCAGGATCGCCGGCAGGTCCGACGCCGGGTCGCCGTGCGCCAGCGTCCCGCCGATCGTGCCCATGTTGCGGACCTGTTGGTCGGCGATCGTCGCCGCCGCGGCCGAGACGAGGCCGAAGCCCCCGGTCGCGACCGCGTGGTGGCGCGTCATCGCGCCGAACTTCAAGACCCCGTTCTCACGGCCCACGCCGGTCAGGCCGTCGATCCGGCGCAGGTCGACGAGCAGCGCCGGCGCCGCGAGGCGCAGTTTCATCAGCGGGATCAGGGAATGGCCGCCGGCCAGGATCTTCGCGTCCTCGCCGCCGTCCTTGAGCGCAGCGAGCGCTTCGTCGAGCGTCCCGGGCGCCACGTAGTCGAACTCGGCGGGGATCAAGACTTCGCCTCCTGGATCGCTTCCCAGATCCGCATCGGACTGAGCGGCATGTTGATGAAGTTCACGCCGAGCGGGCGCAGGGCGTCGGTGACGGCGTTGGTGATGGTCGCCGACGCGGCGATCGTGCCCGCCTCGCCGATGCCCTTGACGCCGAGCGAGTTGACCGGCGAGGGCGTCTCGGTGCGGTCGGTCTCGAACGACGGCACGTCCGCTGCGCTCGGGAGCGCGTAGTCGACGAAGGAGCCGGTGAGCAGCTGGCCGCTCTCGTCGTAGTGGATGCGCTCGAACAGCGCCTGGCCGATCCCGTGCACGACGCCGCCGTGGACCTGGCCGTCGATGAGGTTCGGGTTGATCGCGGGGCCGCAGTCGTCGACGCCGATGTACCGGACGATGTCGACCTTGCCGGTGGCGGCGTCCACGTCGACCACGGCCGCGTGCGCGCCGAACGGGAACACGAAGTTCGCCGGGTCGTAGAAGGCGTTCTCCTCCAGCGACGGTTCCATGTCCTCAGGGATGTCGGCCGCGATGTACGCCGTGATCGCGACGTCGGCGAGCGTCATGCCCTTGTCGGGCGAGCCCTTGACGGAGAACTTCCCGTCCCGGAGCTCGATGTCCTCCGGAGCCGCCTCGAGGTTGTGCGCGACGATCTTGCGCACCTTGTCGACGATCTTGGTCGTCGCGCGCACGATCGACTCGCCACCGACGGCCAGCGAACGCGAGCCGTACGTGTCGAGGCCCTGCGGGCCGGTGCCGGTGTCGCCGTGGATGACCTCGACGTTCTGCGGATCGACCCCGAGCCGGTCGGCGACGATCTGCGCGAACGCCGTCTCCAGCCCCTGGCCGTGCGGGCTCGTGCCGGTGTAGACCGTGACCGCCCCCGTGACGTGCACGCGGACCATCGCGGACTCCCACATGCCCGTCTGCAGGCCGAAGCCGCCCGGGCCGACGACGCGGCTCGGCGCCAGGCCGCAGATCTCGGTCCAGGTGCAGAAGCCGATCCCGCGGTAGATGCCCTTCGGCCGCAGCTCCTCGGCCTCCGCGCGCACCTTCGCGACATCGACGTGCTCGAGCAGTTTCGCGAGCGTGCCCTGGTAGTTGCCGGAGTCGTAGACGACGCCGTAGGCGACCTCGTGCGGGAAGGAGTCGGCCGGGATGAAGTTGCGCCGGCGCAGCTCCAGCGGGTCCATCCCGAGCTCGTGCGCGAGCTGGTCGAGGGTGACCTCGATCATCTGCGTCGCCTCGGGCCGGCCCGCGCCGCGGATGGCGTCGGTCGGGAACTTGTTCGTGAAGACGCCGGTGATGTCGGTCTGGACGGCCGGGATGTCGTAACAGCCGCTCATCACGAACGCCCCGAGCGACGGGATCGTCGGCGTCAGCAGCATCAGGTAAGCGCCGAGGTCGGCGATGATCTTCGTGTGGAAGGCGGTGATCTTGCCGTCACGCGTCGCGCCCACCTTCACGTACGCGATCTGGTCGCGCCCGTGGTGGGTGACCTGCATGTCCTCCGAGCGCGTGATGATCCACTTGATCGGACGCTCGAGCTTGCGCGAGGCCCATGCGAGCAGGACCTCCTCGCCGTAGATCTGCAGCTTGGAGCCGAAGCCGCCGCCGACCTCCGGCGCGATCGCCCGCACGCGGTCCTCGCTGATGCCCAGCTGGAGCGCGAGGAACAGCCGCAGGAAGTGCGGCACCTGGGTCGAGGAGTGCAGCGTGAGGCTGCCGGCGCGGTAGTCGGCCAGCAGGCCGCGCGGCTCGATCGCCGCGCCCGCCGTGCGGTGGTTGACGATCCGTCGCTCGACGATCACGTCCGCCTTGGCGAACTGCGCCTCGAGGTCCCCGCCGCCCAGCGACCACTCGTGGCACTTGTTGGTGCCGAGGTCGGCGTGGACGAGCGTTGCGTCCTTCAGCGCCTCCTCGGGGTCGACGACCACCGGCAGCGGCTCGTACTCGACCACCACCTGCTCGGCCGCGTCGACGACGCCGTAGCGGTCGTCGCCGATCACGACGGCGACCGGGTCGCCGAGGTGGTTGACCTCATCCTTGGCGAGCGCCCAGTGCGGCGGGTTGTTGACCTCCACGCCGGGTGGGACCCACGCCATCGGCAGCGGCGCCTCGAGATCGACCTCGTTGCCTGTGAACACGGCGACGACACCGGGGTGGCTCTTGGCGGCCGACGTGTCGATCGAGAGGATCTTCGCGTGGGCCTCGGGCGAGCGGACGAACGCCGCCCACAGCTGCCCGGTGACGTTGATGTCGTCGATGTACCGGGCGCGGCCCATGATCAGCCGCGGGTCCTCCTTGCGCTTGATCGCCCGCCCGACCCAGGGCTCGGCGGCGGTGGCGGTCATGCGTCAGCGGCCGCCAGTACGGCCTTGACGATGTTGTGGTAGCCCGTGCACCGGCACAAGTTGCCCGCGAGCGCCTCGCGGACCTCCTGCTCCGACGGACTCGGGTTGCGCTGCAGCAGATCGGCCGAGGCCATGATCATGCCCGGCGTGCAGTAGCCGCACTGCAGACCGTGGTGCTCCCAGAACGCCTCCTGCAGCGGGTGCAGGTTGCCCTCTTGGCCCATTCCCTCGATCGTCTTGATCTCGGCGCCGTCCGCCTGGACGGCGAGGAGCGTGCACGACTTGACCGCCTCACCGTTGAGATGGACTGTGCACGCGCCGCAGTTGGACGTATCGCAACCGACGTGCGTACCGGTGAGACCGAGCGTTTCACGCAGGAAGTGGACCAGGAGCAGGCGAGGTTCGACGTCGGCGCTCTGCTGAGCGCCATTCACGGTCACTGAGACCCGTACAGAACCAGCCATGTGTCTCCTCCCAGTCGGAAAACCGGGCGGATCATATTCCTCGCCGGTGAGTGAGCGCTACTGACCGGCGCGCCGGCGGTGATACGCGAAGGTCAGCTGCGCCAGGATCAGGCGATCCTCGGCTTCGATCTCGACGAAGCTGAGCGAGACGTCGGCGTCGGTCTCGCGGACGGTCTCGGCCGTCGCCTTGATCTCGCGGTTGGCCTGCACGAGGCCGATCACGACGTGGTGCAGGTCGGCGGGGATGTAGGACGACTGGCGGGCGACGCGCAGGCCGCCGGCGCTGATGTCGCGCGTGAAGGTGGTCTTGGGCGCGCCCTCGGTGCCGAGCGGGCGCAGGTGCGCGGGCAGCACGAGCGGGGCGCGCGAGAACGTGCGGCGCTGGCCGAGCCGGAACGGGTCCAGCAGCGTCGCGACGAGCTCGCCGTCGCTGCCGGCGCGGCGGACGTCCGCCTTGAGCGCCTGCAACGTCCCGCCCGCCTCGATCAGCAGGTAGGTGATCGTGTCACCCGGCTGGAGCGCGTCCTCGGGCAGTGGCGCGCTCGGAGCGAGCACGACGTCGGCGCCGGTGAACCCGACGACGAGGCACGGGACGGCTTCCTCTCCCAGATCCAGCTGGGCGGGCTGTCCTTCACTGAGCGCACTTGCAAACGACGTAGCGGCCATAGTCTTTCCCACCCCGCTTATCGGCTATCCGCCTACTCGGGTTTAGGGAAAATTCCTTCAAACCGCGAACGAAACCTCGTCGCCGCCGCAGAACACGGCGGTCCGTTGCGCTTCCTCGCGAACGGCCTCGTGGTCGAAGTCGGTGTGGGGCTCGATGATCAGCTTCGGGCCGTCCATCCGCCAGCTGGCGGCCACGCGGCCGTCGACGGTGACCGTGCAGTCGCCGCTGAGCGTGAGCTTCAGCGGCTGCAGATCGGGCGGGATGATCCGGTCGCGGTCGGCGTAGGCGAGCAGTGGCTGGTCCCAGTTGCCGAGGAACCGCGGTGGGAGGTGGGTGCTCGCCGGCGGGAGCGGCTGCCCCGGCAGGTCGATCAGCTTCCGGCCCTTCTCGTCGCGGTAGCCGACGGTTCGCACTGCGTCCCAGGGGAACTCTCGCTGCGCCACGCCGGCCCAGTCGGCGACGTCCTTCTTCGAGGCCGGGCCGAACGCGGTCAGGTAGCGGGTGAGGACGAGCGCGGCCGCCTGTCTCTGGTCCGGCAGTGGGCGCGGGTCGAGGACGAAGCGGGCGTTGCGGGTGCTGTCGCGCCAGTGGCCGGCGGGCGGGAGGAACGTGAGCGGGAGCAGCGTGCGGGCGTAGAGCAGCGGCATGTTCGGGTCCGGCGGCGCGCCGTCGTGGGTCGCCATGTGCTCGCGGATCTCGACGTTGGTCCGCGGTTGCTTGAGGAAGGCGCGCAGCTCGGCGTCGACGCGCTCCTCGTCGAGGTCCGGATGGCGTTTGCGCAGCATCCGCATCCGGTGGTGGCGGCACAGCTGCGCGTACGCCGGGAAGTCCTCCGCGTGCGCCAGGTGCAGCGTCATCCGCATCAGCGTCGCCTTCAGGACGTGTTTGGCGTCGATCGCGTCGTCGAGGTCGCGCTGCGTGAAGTCGTGCACGCGGGCGGCGAGACCGATGTGCGGCGCGGGCGGGTGCTGGCCCTGGAGCGGCGTCAGGTGCCGGATCGCGTCCGCGGGTTTCAGACGTTGGCGTTCAATGAGGAACTGGCGGGCCGCCGTCGCCGCCGTGAGCTCTTCGCGCGTGAGGACCCGCATCGCCCGGAGCGTAGGCTGACCGGCATGGCTCTCGCGTTCACGCTGCCCGACACCGACGGTACCCCCACTCCTCTGCACGTCGACGGCGCGCCCGCCGCGGTCGTCGTCTTCACCTGCAACCACTGCCCGTACGCGCTCGCCTGGCATGAGCGCATCCAGGACGTCGCCCGCGACTACGCCGACCGCGGCGTCCGCGTCCTCCAGATCAACGCCAACGATGCGGTCAAGCACCCGCGCGACTCGCTGGACGCGATGCGCGCCCGCGTCGAGGCGGGCGAGTTCGCCGGCCCGTACCTGCACGACGAGACCCAGGAGGTCGCCCGCGCCTGGGGCGCCAAGACGACCCCGGACGTCTTCGTCACCGACGCCTCCGGCGTCGTCTACCGCGGCGCCCCGGACGCCGACCACGGCGACCCCTCGCTGAACGCGGAGTGGCTGCGCGCCGCGCTCGACGACGTGCTGGACGGCCGCCCTGTCGCGAACCCCGAGACCAAGCCGGTGGGCTGCTCGATCAAGTGGAAGTAGAGCTCCTCTACTGGGACGGTTGCCCGTCGCACCCAGAGGCGCTCGCGATGCTGCGCGCCATCCTGGGCGACGACGCCCCGATCAGGCTGCTCGAGGTCGTCGACGAGGACCAGGCCGCCGCGGAGGGCTTCCCGGGCTCGCCGACGATCCGCGTCGACGGCGAGGACCTGTTCCCCATCGACGACCCACCGGGCCTGAGCTGCCGCGTGTACCAGCTGGCCGATGGCCGGTACTCCCCCACACCAGATCCAAATGACCTGCGCGAGCGACTACGCTCGCGCCAAGGTGAGTAGCAGGAAGGACGCCCAGAAGCAGCTCTGGCGCGAGATCCGCGAGGTCGCGGCGGCCGACCTCGAGGCGCTGGACGAGGAGATTGCCGCGCTCGGCGCCGTCTGCGACGAGTACTACCTCGCCGGCGGACTGCACGCGCGGGCCGAGCAGCAGCTGGCGGCCGCCAGGACGCTCGCGGACATCCGCGCCGTCGCGGCGCTCGCGGCCGACGCCCGCCACGAGCTGGACTGCGGCCACGCGCGCGAGTCCGTCCCGAGGCGCGCACGCTGCTTCTTCGACCCCGCGCACGGCCGCGCGGCGCGTGCGGCGGAGTACGCACCCAGCGGCGGGCGGATGGAGCGCGTGGCCGCCTGCGAGCCGTGCGGCGCGGCCGTGGACGCGGGCCACGCCCCGGCGATCTGGAAGGTCGAGCGCGACGACCGCCGCTTCGCCTACTGGCGCGACCCCGCCCACATCGCCTATTTCGGCCACGAGGGCGTGAAGGTCGCCGACCTCGTCATCGTCGAGGAGAGACGCCGCGAGTTCGGCGATCAGGGCCTGGGCCTGTTCGACTGGCTCGACGACTGGCTCTCGCCGGTGTAGCCCCGCGTCCACCTTGGTGGCTTCGGCCCCGGGTCGGCGCGGGCGAGCCTGGGCGGCATGCGCTGGATGACGATGGCCGCGATCCTCGCGCTGGCCGGATGCGGCGCAGACGCCGCGCCGCACCACGACGCGACGACTGCGCCGCGCGACGCTCGCGCCGGCACGCCGGGCACCGGCGGCGCAACGCCCGCCGCCCCGCCGTCCGCCGAGACGCCGGCCGCGGGGCCGACCCGCCGCTCCGCCGGACCCGGCGGTCAGACGACAACCGCGACCGCGACGGCCACGCCGGCGCGGGTCACGGCGGTGCCGAACGGGCCGTGGGCGCTTCGCGCCGGGCAGCGAGTGGCGTTGCGGTGTCCGGCGTCGAGTTCGCGGGCCGGGTGGCCGCCGTGCGCGCCGTGATCCTTCCCGGTGGGCAGCCGTTCACGCTCGGGCCCGCGGCGGACATCACGTCGGTCGCGGCCGAGATCGCCCCGAACGGCCGCGCGGTCGTGGCGTGGACGACGATCGACGGCGGTGAGGAGCGCAACGAGCGCCGCCGCGTCTACTCGGTCACCGGCCGCGACGGGCGCTTCGACCGCCCACGGCTCGTCGACCGCGCCAAGCACCTGGACATCTCCGAGTTCGGCCCGGCGCCGATCAGGCTCGCGGTCGCGCCGAACGGCCGTGCGCTGCTGATGTGGGCAACGGCCCGGAGCGGCGAGGTGGACGATCGCCGCACGGTCCGGATCGCCGAAGCCGGCCGCGACGGTCACTTCGGCACGCCGCGCCAACTCTCCTCGGACGGGACCGTGGGCGACGTCGCGATCCGCAACGACGGCCGCAGGCTTGCCGTCTGGACGGATGACGCGGGCCTGCGCGCCAACCGTGAGCTCGTCGCCGAGGGCCGCTTCGGCGCCCCACGTGCCTCCTTCACCCAGGGCCACCCACGCATCGAGTGGCGCGACGGCGCCGCGACGCGAAGATAAGGGGGTCAGACCCTTTAGGTTTTGAGGGCGTAGAGGGTCGCCGAGACGGCGGTCGCGAGGTTCAGCGACGAAACGCCCGGCATCATCGGCAGCGCGAGCCGCAGGTCGGCGCGGGCCAACAGCTCGTCGGAGAGGCCGTCGCGCTCGGTGCCGAAGGCGAGCACCGCGCGCTCCGGCACAAGGCCGCGGTGCAAGACCTCGCCGTCGGGGTCGAGCGCGACGAGCGGGCGGTCGCCGGGGCGGATCACCCGCGAGCGTGCGACCGGGAGCGCGAAGTGCAGGCCCGCGGAGCCGCGCAGGGCGTCGGGGTGCCAGGGATCGGCGGTGCCGGTCGAGATCACGCCCGCTGCGCCGGCCGCGGCCGCGACCCGCA
The DNA here is from genome assembly GCF_000423665.1 of Solirubrobacter soli DSM 22325. GTDB lineage: Bacteria > Actinomycetota > Thermoleophilia > Solirubrobacterales > Solirubrobacteraceae > Solirubrobacter > Solirubrobacter soli. The sequence goes on from NZ_AUIK01000027.1 coordinate 80,752, forward strand.
CGCAGGCGCCGAGGTTGCCGAGATGGCGGGGCTCCTCGAGCGCGATGACCGGCGCGGGACCGGGCTGGGCGACGATGCCGTCCGGGTCGAGCTGCCGCGGGCGCCGCGCGACGGCGACGACCTGCGCCCGCGGGACCACCGCTGTGAGCTCGTCGAGCGAGACCACCTCAGGCACCAGCACGACGTCGGGCGCGAGCCGCGCCGCGAGCGCGGCGAGCTCGTCCGCGTCGGCGGTCCAGACGCCGCACAGCTCCGCCCCGAAGCGCACCGCGTGCTTGACCGCGTGGAAGCCCTCGAGCACGATGAGCCCGGGGTCGCGGCGGGCGCCGCGGACCTCGTCGAGCCTCATCGCCGCAGGTACCGGACGCGGTCGCTCTCCACCACGCGCGCGCCCATCGCCGCCGGCAGGCTGTACCGCTCGCCGGTCGCGCCGCCGTCCAGGACGGCGACCGCGTCGCCGAGCGGGACCTCCCAGCGATCCATGTAGATGCCGACGGTCCGCGCCACCGGGTCGCTCGCGCCGAGCAACGCGGCCAGCTCCAGAGCCGGCACCGGCGGGGAGAACTCGATCGACTCCCCCGGCCGCAGGGACGCCACCGCCTCCAGGCCGAGCGGCGGCGCGGGCTCGATCACCACCCGCCGCCCGAGATCCTCGGCCGTCGTCACCGGGTTCTCGTGATGGATGTCCCACTCGAACTGCGCGAAGAACGGCGCGTCCGGCGCCAGGGATCCGTACAGCGGCGCGCGCACGAGGTCCTCCAACGGGACCCCGTGTTCAGCGGCCAGCTCTCTCATCGTGCGCGGCACAGGCGCCCCGACCGTAGCTGCTGGTCGGGACGCCGTCGAGAGGTCCGTCTCTCTGGGGAGGGGAGATCGCGGGGAGCGAGCCCCGGCCGGCTGGGGAGCAGGGCCGGCCGGGGCTCCGGTCACAGGCGGTCGCGCCAGCCGACCGCGGCCGACGCGACGTCGCCGAGCGCGTCGGTCAGGCCGCGGCGGTCGCCGGCGGCGCGTGCCTTGTGGAGCGTGCGCAGTGCGTTGGCCATGACCGCAGGCCCGGTCGGGCCGGCGTCGCGCAGGCGCGCCAGCTCGTCGCGGGTCAGCTGCCGCGGCTCGCCGCAGACCAGCGTCGCCAGCTCGCGGGCGCGCTTCTCGGCCGCCGCCGCGCGAGCCTCGGCCGCACGGGCCGCCGCCATCGCGGCGGTCACCGCGGCAGCGTCGACCTGCGGGCCAAGGGCCGCCGCCTCCGCTGCGGCCAGCAGGCGCTCGGCCGTCTCGGCGCGCGCCTCCGCATCGGCGGCGCGAGCCTCGGCAGCACGAGCGGCCCGGCGGGCCTCGTGGGTATCGGCGACCGCGGCCTGAGCCTGGTCGTATGCAGCACGCACTCGAGCGTTCGCGTCCGCTGCGAGCATCTCGACCTGCTCGCCGGCCTCGCGCTCGATGACCTGCACGCGCTCACGCGCGCTCTGGGCACGACGCACACGCTCGCCCGCACGGCGGGCGCGGGTGCGCGCGTCACCCAGCAGGTCCTCGGCACGCTCGGCACGACGCTCGGCCGCCGCCAGCTCACGTTCGAGCGAGGCGACACGGCGCTCCATGGCGCGCACGCGGTCCGCGGCGTCCAGCAGCGCGTCGTCGACGCTGCGGGGAGCCTGCGGCTCGCGCTGCTCCACGGCGGGCCGTGCGACCCCGGCCGGGCGGCGGCGCGGACCGGAGCGGTGGGGCTCCAGGCCGGCCGCGCGCACGGCGGCGTCGAACGATCCGCCGAACGGGCGCTTGGCGGCGTTGGTCGAGGGCCAGATCCCCTCCTGGTAACGCTCGATGCGCCACTCCTGGGCGCGCCAGCGAGCCAGCGAGGGGTTCCAGTCAGCAGAGCACGGAGGCTCGCCGTACGAGACGTTCCACTCGAGGATCTTTTCGATGATGGTTTCGCGGGTCCAGCGCGTCACTCGACGCCCGCCCGCGGTGTTCGCGGACGGGTGCATGTGACGCTCCGTTCCGCTAGTAGCCGCTCGGCTGGTTGATGAGCGCCATCAGGCTGCCCTGTCGACGCGCCTCGAACCACGACGTCGTACCCGTGCAAACGGGCTTCAGGACGTCGACGTGGGCGGCGTAGGCAGTCATTGCTTCGAAGCAAGGTACAGGCTTCACCGGTCAGCGTCCACCCGAATTCTGAGTCCGCCGGGTTCGAACCCTGCAAAGCTGGATCGCATGCCTTCTGAGGTCGCGCCCGGCGTGCACCGCGTCGGCAACGCGTACATCAACTGCTACCTGATCGAGGATGGCACCGACCTGACGTTGGTCGACGCGGGCGTGAAGGGGTTCCGCCGCGGGCTCGAGGACGACCTGCGCCGTCGCGGGCGCTCGATTCACGACATCGCCGCCGTGGTCCTCACCCACGGGCACCCGGATCACGTCGGGATGGCGGAGGGCTTGCGCGTCGACGCGCCCGCGCCCGTATACGTGCACGAGGCCGACGCCCACATGGCCTGCACGGGGAAGGTCCACGAGCTCGAGGGAACGATGCTCGCCTACGTGCACCACCTGGCGATGTGGAAGCTGCTCGCGATGGGCGCCCGCACCGGCGCGTTCCGGACGCCGAAGATCGCGGCGGTGACCACGTTCACCGGCGGCGACCTCGACGTCCCCGGCCGCCCACGCGTCATTCCCTGCCCCGGCCACTCCCCCGGCCACGTCGCGTTCCACCTGCCCGACCGCGGGGTGCTGATCGCCGGCGACGCGCTGTGCAACTACAACCCGCTCACGGGCGCCCGCGGCCCGCAACTCATGCCGAAGGCGTTCGCCGCCGATATCCCTCAGGCGCTCGCGACCCTCGACGCTCTCGCCGCCATCGATGCGGGGACGCTGTTGTTCGGCCATGGCGAACCCTGGACGGACGGACCGTTCTCAGCGGTCGCTCACGCCCGGGAAGTCGGGGTGACTTAGCGCACGTCCCCTCTACCCTGATACCGCTCTTGAGCACGGAGTCCACAACGTCCGAGCATCCGCTCGTCCCCCTCGCGCCACCCGCCGCTCCGCCCGCACCCGGGCGGCGCTGGTCGCCGCTGACGCTGATCGGGATCGTCGTCTCGATCGTCGCGCTGGCCGGCGTGGTCTGGTGGGCGAGCAAGCAGCAGGCGCCGGATCTGCCGTCGACGCCGAAGGAGATCGCCGCGCTGATCGGGGCGATCGTGCTCTATGGCCTCGCGACGGTCGTCCGCGCCGAGCGCTGGCAGCGGCTGCTGGACGACGAGGGCGCAACCCCCCACCGCGCGGACACGTACTCCTTGACGGTCGTGGGCTACATGGGCAACAACGTGCTTCCCGCGCGAGCGGGCGACGCGATCCGCGTCGTGCTGATGGCTCCGCGCGCGAATACGTCCAACCGCACCGTCGTCGGCACGTTGGTGGCCGAGCGGATCCTGGACGTGGTGGTGCTGCTCGTGCTGTTCGTGGTCGTCGGCTACGGCCTCCTCGGCGAGGTCGGCGGCAGCTCCGTCGAGCTGATCGTCATCGTCGCGATCGTCGGGATCAGCTTCGCCGCGGTCCTCTGGCGCTTCATCCGCAAGAACGAACGGCTGCACGGCGCGCTGGCGCCGATCGCCTCCGCCACGCTCGGCCTGCGCAAGGCGCACCACGGGCTCCGGCTGCTCGGCATGACGCTCGTGATCTGGGCGATCGAGGCGGCGGTGTGGATGAGCGTCGGCGCCGCGGTCGGGTTCGGGATGGACCCGATCGAAGGCCTCTACCTGGTCGCGTTGGCCAGCGTCTTCTCGATGATCCCCTCCGGCCCGGGCTATGCGGGCACGCAGGATGCGGCGGTCGCGATCGGCATCAAGGCGATCGGCGGTACCGGCGGGATCAAGGTCGGCTACCTCTTGATGTTGCGGTTCGTGATCGTCGTGCCGATCACGCTGCTGGGCTTGATCCTGATGATCACCCGCTACGGCGGGCTGAAGAAACTGCGCTCCGTGCGCGCTGAGGCCAAGGGCTAGAGAGATGACCGACACCGCCGCACCGACTGCTCCAGAGCCCGTGGAGACGACGCGGCGACGGCGTTCGCCCGCCGCATGGTTCTCCCGGCAGGACCCGCGCGAGCTGGCCGTGTGGGGCGCGCTGTTCGCGGCGTCGGTCCTGGTCCACCTGATCGGTCTCGGCAACCGGCCGTTCCACCACGACGAGAGCCAGGACGCGTACTTCTCGTTCCTCGGGGGCGACACGGGCTTCCACTACAACCCGCTGCTGCACGGCCCGTTCCGCTTCTACCTGATCAAGGCCGTCTACGTCATCTTCGGCGACTCCAACTTCACCGCGCGCCTGGCGCCGGCGATCATGGGGATGCTGCTGATCCCGCTGACCTGGCCGCTGCGGCGCCTGCTCGGCCGCGGCGCCGCGTTGGGCGCCGCCGCGCTGTTCACGTTCGGCCCGAGCTTCCTCTACTTCGGGCGCTTCACGCGCGAGGACATCTACATGGCCGCGATCACGCTCGGCCTGTTGGTGGCGATCTGGCTCTACATCGAGCGTCCGCGCACCTATCACCCGGCGATCATCGGCGCGATCCTCGCGATCTCCTTCACGACCAAGGAGACGACGTTCATCACGGTCTTCGTGATGGGCTCGTTCTTCCTGTTCTCCTTCGCCGTGCCGCCGTGGCGCAGACGGCTCCTCCACGCGCTCAAACGCGCGGGCTGGGAGGGCTGGGGCTGGTTCCTGGCCGCGTTCCTGGGCCTCATGGTCGTGCTGTTCACGACGTTCCTGACCTACCCCGAGGGGTGGAAGGGCCTCTGGACGGGCCTGAAGTACTGGCTGGACCAGCACGGCGTGGCCCGTGGCGGCGAGCCCTGGAACTTCTACCCGACGGTGATCGTCACGATCGAGTGGCCGCTGCTGCTGTTCGGCGCCATCGGCGCGGTCTCGCTGTGGCGCCGCGACAGCTTCTTCGCCGCGTTCCTGATCTGGGACTTCGCGCTCTCGCTGATCGTCTACTCGATCGCGGGCGAGAAGTTCGCGTGGCTGGTCCTGAACCCGCTGCTGCCGCTCGTGCTGCTCTCGGGCGTCGGCCTGCAGGCGATCTGGCAGGCGCGCGGCCCGATGCGCTACGTGGGCATCGCGGCGGGCGTGGTCGCGCTGTTCTACGTCGGCGTGTCGTCGTGGTGGATCAACGTGACCCGGCCCGCCGACCCGCGCGAGATGCTCGTCTCGACGCAGTCGGCCGAGGACGTCAAGAAGGTCGCCGACCAGGTCCAGGCGCTCGCCGACAGCCGCGGACCCGGCGCGCCGCCGCTGACGGTCACGATCGACTCCGCCCAGGGCGCGACGTTCCCGTACGCCTGGTACTTCCGGCACCTCGGCGTCGGCTACATCGACCTCTCCCAGCAGAACGCGCCCCCGCCCACCTCGGACGTGATCGTCATGACCGACGAGGCCAAGGCGCGGCTCCAGAACGCGCTCGGAGGCTATGACATCCGCCAGTTCCCGTTCCGCGTCTGGTGGGTGCGCGACTACAGCGCCTCCAACCTCAAGCACCTGCCGAAGTACATCCTCGAGCGCAAGGTCTGGAACCCGACGGGCGGGATGACCGAGTGGCTCGCGGTCAAGAAGGGGCTTTGAGGTCCCACACCGTCGTGCCCTGGGCCGAGTAGACCTTGCGGCCCAGCTGGTCCCACTTGGCGACCCCGGCGTCCCCGTAGGTGGTCTGCTCGATCGGGCCGAAGACGACGTAGCGGATGTTGTACTTGGCGATCAGGTCGCGGGCGGCCTGCGCGTCCGGCGTGGTGTAGAGCGTCTGCACGTCCGCCGAGCGGGTGCCCGGGTCGTGCTTCCACTGCAGCTCGTGGCCGGCCCAGCCGATCACGGTCGCCAAGCCGGTGAAGGTCGAGATGCGCCCGTGGCCGAACGCGGAGTAGTCGTCGCCGAAAGCCTCGAGCACGACGGCGTTGCCGGGCGCGTTGGCGCGCAGCCAGTCGATCGCCCCCGGGTCGCCGGGTGACTTGGCCTTCAGCCACTTCAGGCCGTCGAGCGACGGCGAGTTGGCGAAGCCGCCGGTGCGCGCGTAGCTGCCCGCATACGGATAGACGAAGCCCAGCAGGATGAGCACCGCCGCGATCGCCGCCCACGGCGCCCAGAGGACGCGGCGGCGCAGCCACACGCCCGTCCACGGCAGCGCGCAGGCGGCGGCGAGCCCGAGCAGCAGGTAGGCCTGGTAGCCGGCCTTGAAGACCGTGTTCATGCGGAACAGCGGCGAGCCGTCGAACGCGTCCTTGAGGTAGAGGATCTCCGGGATCAGCAGCAGCGCCGCGCCGCCGGCCATGAGGATCCAGAGGAAACGCAGCGGCGCGATCAACTCGCGCGAGAGCGTGGCGCCGATGCCGACCGCCATCCAGACCGCGACGACCATCGCGCCCGCGAGGTCGTCGGTCGCCAGGATCGAGCCGACCACGACGCCGACCGCGAGCCCGCCACCGATCCAGCGCCACGCGTTGCGCGACTCGAACAGCCGCGCAGCGAACGCGCCCGCCAGCGGCCAGGCGAGGATGCCGTAGATCAGCGCCATGTCGCCGAGCCACTTCCCGAACGGCCGCCGGACGTGCACGAACCCGATCCCCTTGGCCTCCGGCTCGAAGTTGAGCAGGAACGGCAGGATCAGCAGGAAGCTGGCCAGGATGACCAGGCCGAACCACACGATCGGGTACCCGCGGCGGTGTTCGGCGTCCGAGCGCACCCACGTGATCACCGACGCGCCGAGGATGCCGGCGGCGACGGGATACGACCAGGAGTTGATCGCGTACAGCGCGCCGATCGCCAGCCCGGTCACCAGCGCCTCCAGCACCGCGCGCCAGACGACGTCCCCGCGCGGCCCGCGCAGCGCGATCTGCAGCGCGAACGCCAGCGCCAGCACCGTGAACGGCAGCGCCAGCACATGCGCGTGCAGGTCGCCGAGCAGGAACGAGAACGACGGGAACTCGTTGATCGTGTCCGGGATCACCCGCGAGGGGTCGAACCAGGCGTAGTCCTTGGGCGGGTCGACCGCCTTGACCCACGCCTTGACGCCCGCGAGGTTGCCGAGGATCGTCACCAGCGCGGCGGCCACCAGGCCGGCCGCGACCGGGCCGCCGCGCGGGGCGTCGGCACCGAGCGCCTCGCGCCCCGCCGCCCACAACGTCCCGGCGAACGCGTACACGGTCGCCGCGGTCAGGCCCATCAAGATGCCCCACGAGAGCAGATAGCCGGCGTCCGGGGCGAGGCCGAGCAGCTTGATCGGCCAGGCGAAGACGACGTGGCCGAAGTAGTAGTAGTTCAGCGACTCGCCGCTCATCCAGGGGTCGTGCGGCGGGAACGAGCTCGACTGGTTGATGGCGTTGATGAAGCCCATGTCCATCGGCTTCTCGGTGTTCCACACGTCGGGCGCGAACGACGCGAGCAGCGCGCCGAGCGCGTAGACGGCGGCGAAGACGGCCTCACCGCCCCAGAACAGCCGCCGGCGGACGGGATCGTCGAGCGGGAGCGCGAGCCGCAGCAGCCGCTTGGACTTGCGCCCCTCCCCCGCCAACCGCGTGCCGAGCGAGTGCAGACGCAGCGCGGCCAGCACGCTCGCGACCGCCAGCAGGATCAGGACGCCGACGATCAGCGGGACGCCGTAGCCGATCATGTGCAGCGAAGCGGCCATCCAGATCAGCCACGTCACGACCAGCAGCCCGAGCACCTTGGAGAAGCCGAGACCGGCTCCCGGCAGGCGCCCGAACACGAGCGCAGCCAGAGGCGCGGTGAGCAGGCCCACCACCTCGATCAGCAAGAAGAGCCCGAGCGCAGCGAGCATCGCGGCCGGGGAGGGTACCTTGGTCGGCCATGTCCCTCTACGACGCCGTCGCAAAGCTCCCACTGAAGATCGACGCGTACGCCCTCGAAGGCCTCGCCCGAACGGTCTCCTCGGGCTTCGAACGCAAGTCCACGATCTTCGTGTTGTCCGGCGCCGGAGAGGAGGGGCGCGGCGAGGACGTGACGTATGAGCCGGGTGCGCACGACGCCCAGCAGTCCGCCGGCCCGGTGCTCGAGCTGGCCGGCGAGTGGACGTTCGACTCCTTCTCCGAGCACCTGGCGACACTCGACACGTTCCCCGGCTACACGCCCGAGCAGCCGGTCTACCGCTCGTACCGCCGCTGGGGCCTGGAGTCGGCGGCGCTGGATCTCGCGCTGCGCCAGGCGGGAACGTCGCTGCACGAGGCCGTCGGCCGTGTGCCCGAGCCCGTGACGTTCGTGGTCTCCTCGCGGATGGGGACGCCGCCGACGATCGCGCCCGTCGCCCAGCGCCTCGCCGTCTACCCCGCGCTGCGCTTCAAGCTCGACGCGACCCCGGACTGGCCCGAGGAGCTGATCGGCCAGTTGCAGGAGACCGGCGCGGTCGACTCGATCGACTTCAAGGGCGCCTACAAGGGCACGGTGGTCGACGTCGAGACCGACCCGGCCTTCTACAAGCACATCGCCGAGTCGTTCCCCGACGCCTGGCTCGAGGACCCGGATCTCGACGGCGAGGAGGCGCGCAGCGCGCTGGCGGCCCATCAGGCCCGGATCACCTGGGACGCCCCGATCCACTCCGTCCAGGACATCCTCGACGCGCCGGTGATGCCGCGAACGGTCAACCTCAAGCCGTCGCGGTTCGGCAGCGTCAAGGCGCTCTTCGAGGGCTACGAGTTCTGCGAGCAGCGCGGGATGGGCGCCTACGGCGGCGGGCAGTACGAGCTCGGCGTCGGCCGCGAGCAGATCCAGCTGCTGGCCGCGCTCTTCCATCCCAACGCCCCCAACGACATCGCCCCGGGCGGGTACGACGCGCTCGAGCCGGAGCCCGGTCTTCCCGCCAGCCCGCTGACCGTGGTCCCGGCCTCGCGCGGCTTTGCCTTCGCCGCGTAAACTGAGAGCTCGCCATGCCGCCCAAGCCACGCCAAGTCCGCATGGAGTCCAAGTCGGCTCTGAATGCGATGCAGCAACTCGAGAGCCGCTCCGACGAGGAGCTGGAGAAGGAGACCCGGTTCAAGGCCGCGGCTCAGGCGATCCTGGGCACGCGGGCGGCCGAACGCATGGACGCGGCGAAGGCGCGTGAGCACTTCCGCGTCGCGATCGCGGCCTCGCGCCCGCAGGAGCGGCTCCAGCTGCGCCGGATGGCCGAGGCGTCGCTGGCGCTGGCCGAGCGCCGCGCCGGGGACCTGAAGGTCGCCACCGAGAAGCTCGGCGGCACCCCGCCGACGAACCGGCAGCTGCTGATGCTGCGGATCATGGGCGTGATCGCGCCGCCGCCGTCCGCGGGCCTTCCGCGCCGGATCGGCGGCGTCCTGCTGGTGATCCTGGCGATCATCCTCGTGATCTGCATCGGGTTCGGGATCATTCAGCTGATCGCGCTCCCGTTGGGCTGGCATCCGGGCAACACGGCCTGGTTCTACGGCTTCCTGCTGGTCGTGGTGGTGCTCGGCGTGTTGGCGTTCGTGGGCCGGCGCCGGCAGCGCACGGCGCGGGCGAAAGCCGCGGAGCAACGCGCTGCCGCGTTCGGCGGCAGGAAATAAAGGCGACGCAGCCCCTCCGCCCCACCCCGATCATCCGACCTGGATTGCGATAGCTCACAGTTTGCGGTGGCCGTGCGTTCCACGGACGTGCTGCCACCGTTCTGGACGCTCGTAGAGACCCACGGCGACGAGTTGCTGGTCCACGCGCGCCGGTTGGCGGGCGAGGAGGCCGAGGACGTCCTGCAGGACGCGCTGCTGCGCGCGCTGCGGGCCTACCCGAAGCTCCGCCACGCCGACCACCTGCGCGCCTGGCTCTACCGCGTGACCACCTCGGCGGCCATGGATCACCACCGCTCGCGCAAGCGTGAGGTGGTCACCGATGACCCGCCGGCACAAGCCACTCTCGACGCGTACGACGACGGCGCCTTCGAGAGCCTGATCGCCCCGCTGAACGAGACCGCCCGCACCGCCCTGCGGCTGCGCTTCGTCGACGACCTCGACTACGAGGGGATCGCGACCGAGCTCGGCTGCTCAGAGGTCGCGGCCCGCCAGCGCGTCTCGACCGCCGTCCGCACCCTCCGGGAGAGCTTCGCATGACCCCCCTGCCCGAATCACTGCTCGAGTCCGTCGCCGCCGCCGCGGTGCGCGAAGGGCTCGCCGACGCCGTCTTCACCCGCCTGAGCTCCCCGCTCGGCCGCCTGCTGGTCGTCCAAGGCCCTGACGGCCTCGTCCGGATCGCCTTCCCCGAGGAGGCGGAGGATCGCGTGCTGGCGGAGGTCGCGTCGGCGCTCGGCCCGAATGTCATCGGCTCGGACCGCGAGCTCGCCCACGAGCGGGACGCGTTGTCGGAGTACCTCGAGGGCGACGCGACGACGCTGTCGCTGCCCGTCGACCTGCGGCTCGCGCACGCGCCGTTCCGGCGGGCGGTGCTGGAGGAGCTGCGCTCGGTCCCGCGCGGGTCGACCGTCAGCTACGGCGAGCTCGCCGCCCGCGCCGGCAACCCTCGGGCGTCGCGTGCGGTCGGGACCGCGTGCGCGCGCAACCCGGTCCCGATCGTCGTCCCCTGCCACCGCGTGCTGCCGAGCACGGGCAAGCTCGGCAACTACGCGGGCGGGCCGGAGCGCAAGGAGACGCTCCTGACCCTCGAGGGCGTCAGGACTCTTTGACGGTGACCGACTTGATGATCACCTGGGCGGCGGGCATCCCCGAGTTCGGGTCCGCCTGGATGCCGCCGATCTTGTCGACGACGTCCATGCCGTTGGTCACCTTGCCCAGGTAGGCGTAGTCGGGCGTCAGTGACGCCGCACCCTCGCCGGTGACGATGAAGAACTGCGAGCCGGATGTGCCCGCCGGCTCGTCGCCGGTCTTGGCCATCGCCACGACGCCCTTGGTGTACTTGAGGTTCTCGTTCGGCGCCTCCTCGACCGAGTACCCCGGGCCGCCCGTGCCGTCGCCCGCCGGATCGCCGCCCTGGATCACGAAGTCCGGCACGATGCGGTGGAACGTGGTCCCGTCGAAGAACTTCTTGTCGGCGAGGTACTTGAACGAGCCGCCGGTGATCGGTGACTGCTTGGAGTCCAGCGTGATCTCGATGTCGCCGCAGGTCGTGGAGATCGTCGCGACGTAGGTCTTGGACTTGCTGAGCTTCTCGGTGGGCTTCTCGATGCCCTCCACCTGCTTGGGCGCCGGCTTCTCGACGTTCTCGCACCCTTCGGGCAGGAACTCGTTGGCGGCCGGGGTCGAGGCGGCTTCCTCGGTCGGCGTGGGGGTGGCGGTGGCCTCGCTGCCGGAGTCGTCGCCGCACGCGGCGGTCACGAGGGCGAGGGAGGCGATGAGGACGGCGAGGAGTCGTGGCACGGCGGGCAAGGATAATGCCGCCGCGTGCCACTCACCCCTCGCCTCCGTCCGTACGACAACGTCCTCCTCGACCTCGACGGTTGCGTCTGGGTCGGCGATGAGGTCCTTCCCGGTGCCGCCGAAGCGGTCGCCGCCCTCCGCGAGGAGGGCAAGAAGGTCCTGTTCTTGACCAACGACGTGCGCCACCCGCCCGAGGGGTTCGTGCGCAAGCTCTGGAAGCTCGGCGTCCAGGCCTCGCTCGACGAGGTGCTCAGCGTCGGCGCCGCCGTCCAGTTCTGGCTCGCCGAGCGCTACACCGGCACCGCCTTCGTCGTCGGCGCCCAGGCCCTCGTCGACCACGTCGCCGACGCCGGCCTGCGCGTCGTCAACAACACCCCCTTCGCCTCCCGCGCCGACGTCGTGGTCGTCGCCGCCCATGACGACGTCGTCTACGACGAGATCCGGGTCGCCGCCCAGGCCGTGATCCGCGGCGCCGAGCTGATCGGCGCCACCCGCGACGTCAACTTCCCGATGCCCGACGGCCTCTGGCCCGGCTCCGGCGCGATCCTGGCGGCGATCGAGGTCGCGGCCGAGCGCAAGGCCGCAGCCGTCGTCGGCAAGCCGGAGTCCGTCATGTACGCGGCAGCGCTCGACCGCCTCGGCGACGGCCGCACCCTCGGCGTGGGCGACCGCCTCGACGTCGATGTCGCCGGCGCCCGCCGCGCGGGCCTCGACTCCGCCCTCGTCCTGACCGGCGCCACGACCCGCGAGCAGGCCGACGCCGCCCAACCCCGCCCGACCTTCGTCGCCGATTCGTTGGGCGATCTCGTGCTAGGCGAGTGAATCGAGGACGTTAACGCACACAAACGAGCGGTCGACGTGGCGCGCATGTGGGGGTGTGTTGCTCTTGTTTCGCTATGCGGGAGCTCAGCAACACACCCCCGAACGGTTCCTGATCGCGCGCGGCGAGCGGGTCCTGCGCGTGACGACGAAACTGACGGCCGAAGCTCTCCGCCAGCCACGCGGGCGGGGCAACTCCGACCGCACTCGATCTGCGGCTGCTGATCGACCATCGCGAGCGCCTCGCCCGCCAGCGCGTCGCGCTCTCGCAGACCATCAAGGCACTCGAGGCCGAGATCGCCGACCTGGTCGACCGCATCGCACCGCAACTGCTCTGCGAACCTGGCCTCGGGCCGTTGACCGCCGCCAAACTCGTCGGCGAGATCGCTGGCGCAGGCCGGTTCGCCACCGACGCCAAGCTCGCACGCAGCGCCGGCGTGGCGCCCACCGCGGCGGCTACCGCCCGATCAACGCGACCATCCACCGCATCGCCGTCACCCGCCTGCGCTGCCGCCCCGAAACCCAGGACTACATCGCCCGCAAACGCGCCGAAGGCAAGAGCACCGAACAGGCCATCCGCTGCCTCAAACGCCACCTCTGGCACCTGCTCCAGAAGCAGCGAAAGCGCCTCAGGATCCCGGCTTCGCTCCAGCGACGTCACGGCGTCCCGCCCACCCATTAGCCTCCCCGCCGCAATGGACGGCCCTGTCTGCCTGATCGTCAATCCCCATGCCGGTGCCGGGCGGGCGTTGAAGCTGCTGCCCGGTGTGGAGGCGGAGCTCCGGTCTCAGGGGCGGCAGTTCCGCGTCGAGAGGACGACGTCGATGGACCATGCCCGCGAGCTGGCGCGGGAGGCGGCGGCCAATGAGGAGATCGTGGCCGCGATGGGCGGCGACGGGATCACCGGTGCGATCGCCAGCGAGCTCAAGGGCGGCAAGGGGCTCCTCGCCGTGATCCCCGGTGGGCGGGGGAACGACTTCGCGCGCAAGCTGAAGGTCCCGTTCGAGCCCGCCGAGGCCGCGAAGTTGCTGCAGAGCGGCGAGGAGCGGCGGATCGATCTGGCGGAGGTCGAGCGAAGCGGTGATGAGCGTTCTGCGCGAGGCAGTGGCCAGTGCTTCCTCGGGATCGCGAGCGCGGGGATCGACTCGGACGTCAACCGGATCGCGCTGGAGACGCGGCTGAAGCTCGGGACGAACGTCTACGCCTACGCGACCCTGCGCGCGTTGCTGACGTACAAGGTCGCAGAGTGGGAGCTCACGATCGACGGCGAAACCCGCTCGTTTACAGGCTATTCGGTGGCCGTGTGCAACTCCGGGGTGTTCGGCGGGGGGATGTTCCTGGCGCCGGATGCCAAGCTGGATGACGGTTTGCTCGACGTCGTCCTGATCGCCAAGCAGTCGAAGTTCGCGTACCTGCAGGGCCTTCCCCGCGTGTTCAAGGGGACGCACCTGGAGCACCCCGCGGTGCAGCTCGTCCAGGGCCGCGAGATCACGTTCCGTGCGGACCGGCCGTTCACGGCCTACGCCGACGGGGACCCGATCGCGGAGCTGCCCGCGACGGTGCGGGCGCTGCCGGGCGCGCTGCGGGTGGTGGCGCCGCGATGATGCGCCTCGCCGCCGGTGTGGCCGCCGCGAAGGCGGTCGGAACGCTCGCGCGCACGGCCGGCCGCGGCGGGGGGACGTCGCTGCCGGGCAAGGTGCTCACCCGCGTCGAGCCGCACGCGATCGGGCGCCTCGCGAAGAACCTCGACCGCGGCAGCGTCGTGATCTCCGCCACCAACGGCAAGACGACGACCGCGGCGATGGTCGCCTCGATCCTCGAGCGGACCGGCGCGCGGCTCGTCCACAACCGCGCCGGGGCGAACATGGCGGGCGGGATCGCGAGCGCGCTCGCCAGCGCCTCGCGCAAGGGCGGGCGGGCACTGACCGGGGACTTCGGGCTCTTCGAGGTCGACGAGTTCTGGCTCGGGCCGGTGGTCGAGGAGCTCGAGCCGCGGGCGATGCTGCTCGGCAACCTCTACCGCGACCAGCTCGACCGCTACGGCGAGCTGGAGACGATCGCCGACCGCTGGGCCGCGGTGGTGGCCGGGCAGGTGGGCCGGACGTCGACGCTCGTGCTCAACGCGGACGACCCGCTCGTCGCCGACCTCGGCCGTGTGCCGCAGCCCGGCGCGAAAGCGCCGTGGCCGGAGGCCGTGACCGTCCCCGGCGCGGTCTACTTCGGCGTCGACGACGACTCGCTCGCGCTCCCTGAGCTGCAGCACGCCTCAGACTCCAAGCACTGCCGCCGCTGCGGCCACGCCTACACCTACGAGGCCGTCTACCTCGCCCACCTCGGCCACTACCACTGCCCGAACTGCGGCCAGAAGCGCCCCGAGCCGTCCGTGGTGGCCACCGACGTCGAGCTGCGCGGGATCAAGAGCGCCGCGTTCACCCTCAACGGGCGGCGGGTCGAGCTCCCCCTCCCCGGCCTCTACAACGTCTACAACGCGCTCGGCGCGGCCGCGCTCACGCTCAGCCTGGGCGTCGAGCTCGACCACGTGGTCGAGGGCCTGCAGGCCGTCGCGCCCGCGTTCGGCCGCGCCGAGACGCTCGACCTCGACGGCCGCCCCGCCTCGCTGCTGCTGGTCAAGAACCCCGCCGGCGCCAACGAGGTCCTCCGCACCCTGGCGCTCGAGGAGCGCGAGCTCGATCTGTTCGGCGTCCTCAACGACCGGACCGCCGACGGCCGCGACGTCAGCTGGGTCTGGGACGCCGACTGGGAGCTGCTCGTGGGCCGCGTGCGCCGCTTCACCGCCAGCGGGACCCGCGCCGCCGAGCTCGCGCTGCGGATGAAGTACGCGGGGCTGCCGGTCGAGCGCATCCACGTCGTCGACGACCTCGAGCAGGGCCTCGACGCGGCGCTGCAAGACGGCGACGGCCCGCTCTACGTCGTCCCCACCTACACCGCCCTGCTGGAGCTGCGCGATCTGCTCACGAAGCGCGGTCAAGTGAAGGCGTACTGGGCCCAGTGAGCCGCGACGACGTCATGTGGCACGACGTGGAGTGCGGCAGCTACGACGCCGACATGCCGCTCTGGCTCGACCTGGCCAAACAGGCGCAGGACGGCGTCCTGGACGTCGGCGCCGGCACCGGCCGCGTCGCGCTCGCCCTCGCCGGGGCCGGCCACGACGTGACCGCGCTCGACCTCGACCCCGGACTGCTCGAGACGCTGGAAGAACGAGCCCGAGCCGCCGGCGTGCACGTCGCCACGATCACCGCCGACGCCGCGGACTTCAGCCTCCCGGAGCCGGTCAGCCTCGTCGCCGTCCCGATGCAGACCATCCAGCTGCTCCCCGAGCGCGGCGGCTTCTTCGCCGCCGCCAGGCGCGCCCTGGCCCCCGGCGGGCGCGTCGCGGTCGCGATCGCCACCGACCTCGAGCCCTATGACGGCGCGCCGCCGCTCCCCACGCCCGACCTCGGCCAGGCAGACGGCTGGACCTACATCTCCCAGCCGATCGCGATCCGCGTCAACGACGACCACGTGCTGATCGAGCGGATCCGCCAGATGGTCGGACCCGACGGGGAGCGCGCAACGTTCGACGACACGATCCGCCTCCAGATCGTGACCCCCGGCGGGCTCGCCGTGGAGGCCGCCGAGCACGGCCTGGAGGCCGAGGAGCTGCTGCACATCCCCGAGACGCCCGAGCACGTCGCCAGCCAGGTGGTGGTCTTCCGTGGCTGACGCGCTGCGCGTCTGCGCGCTGTACCCCGACCTGATGAACATCTACGCCGACCGCGGCAACCTGCAGCTGCTGCGCAAGCGCTGCGAGTGGCGCGGCCTGGGCTTCGAGCTCTCGGGCGCCGGCCTCGGCGACCCGCTCGACCCCGACGCGCACGACCTCTTCTACATCGGCGGCGGGCAGGACCGCGACCAGGCGCTGTGCGCCGAGGACCTGGCCACGATCAAGCGCGACCCGCTGCACGCCGCCGCGGCCGCCGGCAAGGTCGTCTTCGCCGTCTGCGGGGGCTACCAGCTGCTCGGCCACGCGTACGAACTCGGAGGTGAGCGGCTTCCGGGCGTCGGCCTCGTCGACCTCGAGACCGTCCGCGAGGACGGGCCGCGGCTGATCGGCAACGTCGCGATCGAGGTCGACCTCGGCGGGCTCCCGAAGGTCCTCGCCGGCTTCGAGAACCACGGCGGCCGCACCCGCCTGGGAGCGGCGGAGCGCCCACTCGGCCGGGTTCTGAAGGGTCATGGAAACGACGGCCGCTCCGGGTTCGAAGGCATCCGCGGTGGTCCGGAGGGCACGGTCGTCGGTACCTATCTGCATGGTCCCCTGCTGCCCAAGAACAGCTGGTTCGCCGACTGGCTCACGGCCACGGCGCTGCGCCGCGACCCGGGCGAGCTGGCCCCGCTGGACGACACGCTCGAGGCCGCTGCACACGAGGCTGCACGCCGCGCCGCCGGAATCTGACCGCAGAAGACCATCAATCCGGTGGGGTAGCATCCGGCGCCCCCTCCCCGGGACTTCCTCTTGACCAGACCCAACACCGCCCAGCCCGAGGGGCCGTCCGGCTACCGCGAGGCGACCGAGCTCGAGTTCGCCGCGGCGACCAAGCAGTACCCCGGCACCGACGGCCCCGCAGTCGAGGCGCTCTCGCTGAAGGTCCCCGCCGGGGACATCTGCGTGCTCGTCGGCCCGTCCGGCTGCGGGAAGACCACCGCGATGCGGATGGTCAACCGGATGATCGACATCACCAGCGGCGACATCCTCGTCGGCGGGCGCAGCGTCAAGGACCGCGACGTCGACGAGCTGCGGCGCGACATCGGCTACGTCATCCAGCAGGTCGGCCTGTTCCCGCAGCGGACGATCGGGGAGAACATCGCCACCGTCCCGAAGCTGCTCGGCTGGGACAAGCGCCAGGTCGAGGCCCGGGTGGAGGAGCTGCTGGACCTGATCGGCCTGCCGCAGGACATGCGCGGCCGCTACCCGGCGCAGCTCTCCGGCGGCCAGCGCCAGCGTGTCGGCGTCGCCCGCGCGCTCGCCGCCGACCCGCCGCTGATGCTGATGGACGAGCCGTTCGGCGCGATCGACCCGATCAACCGCGACCGGCTCCAGAACGAGTTCCTGCGCCTGCAGGCCGTGGTCAAGAAGACGGTCGTCTTCGTCACCCACGACATCGACGAGGCGATCAAGATGGGCGACCGCATCGCCGTGCTGCAGGTGGGCGGCAAGCTCGCCCAGTACGCGCCGCCCGCCGAGCTCCTGCTGCACCCCGCGAACCCGTTCGTGGAGGACTTCGTCGGCGCCGACCGGGCGCTCAAGCGGCTCGCGCTCCTGAAGGTCTCCGACATCCCGCGAGCCTCGCTCGGCAGCGCCAACGGCGGGCCGGAGATCGCGGTCGACACGCCGCTGCGGACCGCGCTGTCCGAGCTGCTCGGCCAGGGCGAGCTGCACGGCCGCGTGGTCGACGCCGATGGCGGCGCCCTCGGCTCCCTGTCAGTCGACACGATCGCCCGCCTGGCGCACGGAGAGAAGGCGTGATCGTCACCGTCCTCGCCCAGCTGAAGATCCGCGGCCAGGACACCGGTCCGTCCTGCGTCGAGAACAACGGCTTCTGCCCGAGCTGGATCGCCGACAACCTCGACCGCTACAAGCAGCCGCTGATCGAGCACATCGAGCTGACTCTGATCGCGGTCGCGATCGGCTTCGGCATCGCCTTCTGGCTCGCGCTGCTCGCGCACCGGCGGCGGTGGCTGATCCCGCCGATCACCCAGATCACCGGCATCCTGTACACGCTGCCGAGCGTCGCGGTGTTCTTCTTGCTGCTGCCGATCACCGGCCGCGGCAAGGTCACGGCGCTGATCGCGCTGGTCGCCTACTCGCTGCTGATCATCTTCCGCAACATCATCACGGGCCTGGACGGCGTGCCCGCCGACGCCCGCGACGCCGGCCGCGGCATGGGCCTGACCGAGCGTCAGCTGCTCTGGAAGGTCGAGCTGCCGCTGGCGCTGCCGGAGATCATGGCCGGGCTGCGGATCGCGGTGACGACAACGGTCGGGCTGACCGCGCTCGTCTTCCTGGCCGGTGCCGGCGGTCTCGGCGAGGCGATCTTCGCCGACACCCAGTTCCAGTCCAACGTCGTCGTGGCGGGCGGGCTGTGCGTGCTGCTGGCGGTCGTGCTCGACCTGCTCGTGCTGGCGCTCCAGAAGCTGCTCACGCCGTGGACGCGGGCGGCGGCGCGATGACGCACACCTTCGCCGCCCTGGGCCAGTTCGGCGACGCGATCAGCTTCATCTTCACCTCGCGCGAGCACCAGCGCGGGTCACCCGTCGGCGGCAGCCACAACCTGCCGCTGATCTGGGAGCACCTGAAGCTGTGCGGCGCGGCGATGGGCATCGCGCTGCTGGTCTCGCTGCCGCTCGGCGTGATCCTCGGGCACACCGGCAAGGGCTCGTTCCTGGCGATCTCGGTCTCCAACGTCGGGCGCGCGGTGCCGAGCGTGGCGCTGATCGCGCTGTTCATCGCGTTCTTCCCGAGCAGCCCCGAATTCCTGAACGTGACCCTGGCGCTGGCCTTGCTGGCGATCCCGCCGATCCTCACGAACACCTACGTGGGGGTGCAGCAGACCGACCCCGACGCGGTCGACGCCGCCCGCGGGATGGGGATGTCGAGCGTCCAGATCATGCGCACGATCGAGTTGCCGCTCGCGCTGCCGCTGATCTTCGGCGGCATCAAGACCTCGACCGTCAATGTCATCGCCACCGCCACGATCGCGCCGCTGGTCGGCGTGGTCACGCTGGGCGACCCGCTCGTGGCCTACTCGGTCTACGGCACCGAGGGCCGGATCGGCGCCTCGATCATCGTCGCCGTCCTGGCCATCGCTGCCGAGGTCGGCCTTTCCGCCGTCCAACGCGCCGTGACGCCGGCCGGCATCAAGCTCGAGCGTGGCGCGGAGGGCCGCGCGCGAGCACGCTTCGGTCTTACCAAGAGGAGGATTCAGACCGCCCCATGAGAAGAACTCCGACCGCCGTGGCCGCCGCGCTCGCGGCCGCGACCATGCTCGTCGCCGCCTGTGGCGGCGACGACAAGCCCGCATCATCTGGATCGGCCCCGACGCCGGCCGCCACCGAGACGGCCGCCGACACGGGCCAGATCGCCAAGAACGACGCCAACAGCGCGATCTCGCTGAAGATCGGCTCGAAGAACTTCACCGAGCAGAAGGTGCTCGGCGAGATCTACGCCCAGGGCCTCGCGGCCGCCGGGTACAACACGTCGACCGACCTCAACCTGGGCGACCAGGACACGGCGCTGGCCGCGCTGAAGGGCGGTCAGATCGACGCCTACCCCGAGTACACCGGCACCGCGCTGACCGCGTTCTACAAGAAGGACGCGGCCGACCTGCCGAAGGACCCGCAGGCCGCCTATGAGCAGCTCAAGGGCCTGTTCGAGGCCGACGGCATCACGGCGTTCCCGCCCACGCCGTTCACCAGCTCCAACGAGGTCGCCGTCACGCAGGAGACCGCGCAGAAGTACGGCCTGAAGAACATCTCCGACCTCAGCAAGGTCGCCGATCAGCTCACGCTCTACGGCACGCCCGAGTGCCGCAAGCGCATCGACTGCCTGGTCGGCCTGCAGGAGGTCTACGGGTTGAAGTTCAAGAAGTTCGTCCCGGTCGCCGCGGAGCAGCGGCACGAGGTGCTCAGCTCCGGCCGCGCCGACGTCTCGATCGTGTTCACGACCGACCCGCAGATCAAGCGCAACAAGGAAGTCCTGCTCGAGGACGACAAGGGCATGTTCCCGCCCTACAACCCGACGCTGCTGATGAAGACCGAGACGGCTGACAAGGCGGGCGCGGACCTGGCGAAGGTGATCGACCAGATCCAGAAGCCGCTGACCGACGACGCGATGCAGGAGCTCGACGCGCGCGTCGACCTCGACAAGAAGGAACCGGCCGAGGTCGCCAAGGAGTACCTGAGCGAGACCGGCCTAGTGAAGTAGCCGCGGTGCGAGCTGCTCGGGCGGTGCGGGCCGCCCGAGCAGGTAGCCCTGCACGTAGCGGCAGCCGCAGCCCCGCAGCAGCGCGAGCTGCTCCTCGGTCTCGACGCCCTCGGCGACGACACCCAGCTCGGCGGCGCGGCCGATGCTGAGCGCCGCCTCGATGATCCGCCGTCCTCGCTCGCCTTCCGCGCGGGCGACGAACCCGCGGTCGAGCTTGATGCCCGAGAGCGGCAGGCGGGCGAGGCGGGTGAGCGAGCTGTAGCCCGTGCCGAAGTCGTCGAGGTGGAGCTGGAGCCCGTACTCCGAGAGCGCCTCGAGCCCGCTGATCGACGCCTCGCCGCCCTCCATCAGCGTTGTCTCGGTGATCTCCAGCGCGATCCGGTTCGGCTGGACGCCCGCGGCGGCGATCGTGCCGATGATCCGGTCCACGAACGCCGGCTCGCCCAGCTCGCGCGCGGCGACGTTGACGCTGACGCGCACGTCGGGCGGCCAGTGCATGACCTCCAAGCACGCTTGGTGCAGCACCCACTGGCCGATCGCCGAGATCAGCCGCCCGTCCTGCTCGGCGGCGGGCAGGAAGCGGCCCGGGGCGAGCAGACCCTCCTCGGGATGCTGCCAGCGCACGAGCGCCTCGACGGCGACGACGCGTCGCTCGCGCTCGACGTCGACGATCGGCTGGTAGTGCAGCCGCAGCTCGTCGCGCTCGATCGCACGGCGCAGCCCGTCCTCGATCTTCATCCGGTCGCGCAGCCGGCCGCCCATCGCGCGGTCGAAGATCTCGTAGCTCCCGCCGCCGCGGCCCTTGACCCGCTGTAGGGCGTTGTCGGCGCCCTGGACGAGGTCGGCGTCGCCGCCCTCGGCCTCGACCGCGACGCCCACCGCGGCGGTGAGGAAGATGTCGTTGACCGGCGACTCGAACGCCCTGAGCAGCCGCTGGGCGAGCGCGGCCGCCTCTCGCTCGTCCTCGATCTCGGACAGGATCGCGAACTCGTCGCCGCCGAAGCGGGCGAGCGCCTGCGAGGCGTCCAGCCGCGCCCGCAGGCGCTCCGCGACGTGCGTGAGGACCTCATCGCCCGCGGTGTGACCGTGCGCGTCGTTGACGGCGCGGAAGCGGTCCAGGCCGAGCAGCAGCACCGCCACGCGCCGCCGCATCGGCCGCGCGAGCGCCTGCTCGAGCCGCTCGGTGAACAGCAGGCGGTTCGGGAGCCCGGTGAGCGGGTCGTGCAGCGCCTGCTGGATCACGCGCTCGTGCAGCGCCCGCCCCTCGGTCAGGTCGGTCATGCTGATCAGCAGCCCGTCGCGCAGCGGCTGGTAGTTCGCGCTGACGAACACGACGTCGCCCGCGGGCCGCGTGATCGAGACCTGCACGTCGCGCGCCGGCTCGCCGTGGCGCATCGCGCGATACCCGGGGGTCTCCTCCCCACCCGGCTCCATCTGCCTGCCGTCCTCGTAGCGCAGCTGGAACCGCTCCCACCAGCGCGGGTCGGAGACCAGCGCCTCGCGCTCCATGCCGAGCATCGCGCAGGCGGCCGGGTTGACCTCGACGACCTGCCCGGTCCGGTCGACCACCAGCAGGCCTGCCTCGAGCATGGCGAACACCGCCCGCAGGCGCTCCTCGCTCACGCGCAGCTTCGTGTCGATGTCGTCCGAGTGGGAGATGGCGCAGAACTTAACCGGTTGAGCTAGACGGACGGGGTGTCTCATTTCCGTGGTCAGCGGGAATACTTGGTCGATGGACGGCCTGGACATCCCGAAGCTGCGAGGCGTCACCCACGCCTACGCGTTCTGGTGCGCCCTGGTCGCCGCCGCGCTGCTGATCGCGTTCTCGCCCGGCGGGGTCCCGCGGGTCGCCGCGGCCGTCTACGGCGTCGGGCTGTGCGCGCTCTTCGGCGGCTCCGGCCTGTACCACCGGTGGCGCTGGCATCCGCGCTGGCGGCCGATCCTGCGCCGGATCGACCACTCGACGATCTACGTGTTCATCGCGGCCTGTTACACGCCGGTCGCGCTGCTGATCCTCGACGGCGCGACCAAGTGGGTGGTGTTGGGGGTCGTCTGGATCGGCGCGGCGCTGGGCGTCGTGTTCAGCGTCGCCTGGATCAACGCGCCGCGGGCGCTGTGCTCGGCGACGTACGTCCTGCTCGGGTGGGTCGCGCTGCTCTGCGTGCCGCAGCTCAAGGACGCGCTGCCGCTGGCACCGCTGGTCCTGATCGCGTCCGGAGGCCTGCTCTACACCGCCGGCGCGGTGATCTTCGCGCTGGGTCGCCCGAACCCGTGGCCGCGCACCTTCGGCTTCCACGAGATCTTCCACGTGTTCGTGATCCTGGCCGCTGTGGCACATTTTGTCGCCATGGCGGGCTGGATCGTGGTGTCATGAGGAGCCCGGCAACGGGCAGCGCGGCACCGAGCGTGCGGTTTCGGGCATCCCGGGTGTGGTGTCGGTGAACACAGGCTGGGACGCGGAGTACGAGGGCGACGGCGGCGTGCCGTCGAGCTATCGGCACGAGCCGTCGGGCGCGGTCGTCTGGGCGTTCTCGCGCGGGGTGGGCGGCGCGCGCGGCCTCGACGTGGGCTGCGGAACCGGCCGCAACACGCTCTACGCGGCGGCGCAGGGAGTGCGCATGACCGGGTTCGACCGCTCGCCCGCGGCGATCGAGCGCGCCCGCGAGCGCGGCGGCGACGCCGAGTTCCTCGTCCACGACCTGGCTGACGGGCTGCCGGTCGGAGACGGCTCGATCGACGTGCTGCTGGACATCTTCGTCTACAAGCACGTCGTCCACCCGGACGCGCGCCGGGAGTACCGCGACGAGATGCAGCGGGTGCTCGCTCCGGGCGGGCGGGTCGTGCTGCACCTCGCGGAGCCGACCGACGGCTACTACGGCTCCTGCCCGCTCCTCGGCGACGCCCACGCCTGGCCGCACGCGGTCGTCGACCCGGTCGTGGGCGTGGGCAGCGTGCTGTTCACGCTCGACGAGCTGCGCCACGAGTTC
The DNA here is from genome assembly GCF_000423665.1 of Solirubrobacter soli DSM 22325. Taxonomy (GTDB): domain Bacteria; phylum Actinomycetota; class Thermoleophilia; order Solirubrobacterales; family Solirubrobacteraceae; genus Solirubrobacter; species Solirubrobacter soli. The sequence continues at coordinate 103,887 of NZ_AUIK01000027.1, forward strand.
GCCGGGTTCGAGCTGGTCGACTCCCAGGCGCGGCGCAAGGACGGCGACATGCACGGCGCCGTCTACGAGCGTCACACGCTGACGGCGATCTTCACGACCTCGACGCCCGCGGCGCCGAGCACGTCCTCCCCGTCGAGCACCGCGTAGCCCGTGCGGTAGTGCACGCGGGCGATGCCGCTCGCGGCGATCAGCTTCGCGCACGGCGGGCAGGGGAAGTCGGTCACGTAGATCTCCGCGCCCTGGGTCGACCGGCCGGCGCGGGCGGCGGCGGCGATCAGGCGCGCCTCCGCGTGCATCGCGGTGCTCAGCTCGAGGTGCACGCCCTTGAAGAAGTTCGACCGCGGGTCGCCGACGGCGTACGGGGACTGCGGGTGCGGGAGGTGCTCGTTGCGGGTCGCCTCGACGGTGCCGTCCGCGAAGCGGATCGCCGCGCCGACCTGGCGCCAGAAGTCGATGCTGTGCTCGGCCTGGGCCTCGGCCAGCGCCGGGAGGTCGTGCTCGTCGATGACGCGGTCCGGCCTCGGGGGCCTCAGCGCGACGACGCGCGGCTTGTCCCAGCGCAGGAACGCGGTGTCGTAGAGGACCTCGGCGCGTGGGAAGAACCGCTCGACGACCTGGTAGCTGACGTCCTCGGCGGGCAGGATCAGTTGGGGGTTCTGCTCGGCGAGAGCGCGGGCGGCGGCTTCATCGAGGATATGGACCTCCAGGCCCCACGCCGCGAGCGCCGGCGCGACCTCCTCGGGCGTCAGTGCGCGGATGTCCTTCGCCAGCGGGCGATAGTCCGTGTAGAGCTCCGGCCCGATCAGGTGGACCGGATGCGAGTGGGCGTGCAGGAAGCGCCGGTACCCCTCGTGGAGCACCGGGATGTACGCCACGACGGCCTTCATGGCCGGCGCAGGATGTCGTCGATCAGCCCGGGCAGGACCTGGGCCAGCTTCGGGCCGAGGCGGTCGCCCATGTGCATGTACATCTGGCGGATACGTTCTGAGGTCGTGACCGACGCCTGACGCGAGACGACCTCGATCCGCCCGACGACGGTCAGCAGCTCCTCCTGCTCGGCCTCGGTGTAGGAGTGGTCCTCGGTGAGCACGAGCACGTCCGGCGCGACGGCCTTGATCAGCGCCCAGCGCGGCTCGTCGTCGTCCTTGAGGTAGATCATGTCGACCGGGCGCTGGTAGGCCAGCATCTCCAGCCGCTCCTCCTGCGGGACCATCGGACGGTCGTCGCCCTTGCGGCGGCGGATCTTGGCGTCCGAGTCCACACCCACGACCAGGATCCCGCCGAACTCCTTGGCCCGCTGGAGGTACTTGACGTGCCCGAGGTGGATCAGGTCGAACGAGCCCGAAGTCAGCACGATCTTGTAGTCGAGCCCGCGCAGATGCGAGACCTTGCGCGTCACTTCGTCGAGCGTCGTGACCAGACGCTCCTCGAAATTCGCCTCGGTGCTGAGAATGCCGCCGCTCATAGCGAAGGAATGACCTTACAAAGCCGAGGTCCGACCGGCGCCTTCGCCAGACTGGATCAGTGCCCAATTACCGACCCTTCGCCGCGCGCCGCCCGAGCACGCAGTACCAGGACATGCTCCGGACGATCCGCGACGACGGGGTCCACGTGCACACCAAGCAGGGCGAGGACGCGCTGGCCGTCGCGGGCGTGCAGATGCGCTTCCCGATGGCCCACGGAGCCGCGGTGATCACCGAGCGGTCGATCAAGGGCTTCGTCAACAAGGCGATCGGCGAGCTGTGCGCGTTCATCAACGGCGCCCGCACGCTCGACGAGCTGCGCGAGTTCGGCTGCGACTGGTGGGACGCGTGGGCGACGCCCGAGAAGTCCGGCTCGCGTGGGTTGCAGGCCGGGGACCTCGGCCCGGGCTCCTACGGGCACGCGTTCCACAACTTCACCACCGACCTCGACGGCGACGACCCCGGGTTCGACCAGCTCCCCCACCTGATCAAGAAGCTGAAGGACCTGCCGCTGGACCGCACGGCCGTGATGAGTCCGTGGATCCCGCAGGCCAACCATCGCGAGGCGGGCGTCAAGTCGCGCAATACGATCGCTCCCTGCCACGGCTGGATCCACGCGCTGGTTCTGGACGACAAGCTGCACCTGATCCACAACCAGCGCTCGGGCGACACGCCGATCGGCGTGCCGTCCAACATGGCGCAGTACACGGCGCTCGGCCTGATGATCGAGCACCTGATCGGCTACGAGTTCGTGGAATACGTCCACTGGATCCAGTACGCGCACATCTACGTGAACCAGCTGGAAGCGGTCGACGAGATGCTGGGTCGCGAGCCGCGCCGCCTCCCCACGCTGTCGCTGTCCGAGGCGGGCAAGCGCGTCACCGACATCCACGACTTCCGCGCCGAGCACTTCGAGCTCACCGACTACGACCCGCATCCCGCGATCAAGGGCATCCCGGTGCTGACGTGATCGCCTGCGTCGTCGCGCATTCCAAGAACCGCGTGATCGGCCGCGACGGCGATCTGCCGTGGCACCTGCCCGCCGACATGCGGCGCTTCCGCGAGCTGACGAGCGGCCACGCCGTCGTGATGGGCCGCAAGACATACGAGTCGCTGCCGGATCGCTTCCGGCCGCTCCCGAACCGCCGCAACCTGGTGCTGAGCCGTGACCCGGGCTTCGTCGCGCCGGGCGCCGAGGTCTTCCCGGACCTCGCGAGCGCGCTCGCGGCCTGCGACGGCGACTGCTTCGTGATCGGCGGCGGCACGACCTATGAGCAGGCGCTCGCGGTCGCCGACCGCGTCTACGCCACCGAGATCGACGCGCACGTCGAGGGCGACACGTTCTTCCCCGAATTGGGAGGCTGGCGGGCGGTCGAGGTCTCGGAGCCTGAGGCCGAGAACGGCCACAGCTTCAGCTTCATCACCTACGAGCGTGGCTGACCTCTACTACCTCGACGCCGCCCGCCACGACGACCAGTCCGAGCGGATGCGCGAGCACGAGGCCGCCGGCCGCTGCGTCTTCTGCCCCGAGCACGTCGCGACGTACCAGACCAACCCGGTCGAGTACACCGGCGAGCACTGGTACTACAAGCGCAACGACTGGCCGTACGCCGGCACCGTCGCCCACTACCTGATCGTTCCGCTGCGCCACGTCGTCGCCTTCGACGAGTTGCCGGACGAGGCGGGTGCCGAGCTGTGGGCGATCAAGCGCCGCCTGAAGGCCCAGCTGGACCCGCTCGCCACCGCCACCGTCGAGCGCTCGGGCGACATGCGCCTCAACGGCGGCAGCGTCGCCCACCTGCACGTGCACTTCGTGGCGCTCGGCCCGGATCCGGTCAAGACCGTGCGCTTCCGGGTCAGCGAGCGAGCCGGCTAGGAAGCCACATCGCCGGCAAGAGGGCGACACCGGCGAGGCCGATCGTCCACCAGAACGTGTCGCCGAACGCCGCCGTGGGGTCGCTCCCGCCCGTCAACGCGTTCTGGAGGATCACGGCCAGGATCGCGGTGCCGAGCGAGCCGCCGATCTGCTGGATGATCCGGATCGACGCCGTCGCGCGCGGGATCGCGCTGCGCGGGATGTCCGCGTAGCAGGCCGACATCGTCGGCACGAGCGCCAGGCCCAGACCGACGCCGCGGACGAACAGCGCGGCGCCGAGGAGCACCTCGCTCGTCCCGTGCTCGACCAGCGCGTACGGGATCGTCGACAGCGTCGACAGCGCGAGGCCCACCAGCACGATCGGGCGCGCCGCCACCTTGTCCGCGAGGCGGCTGGCGATGACGATCGAGACCATCGTGCCGGCGCCCTGCGGGGCCAGCAGCAGCCCGGCCTCGAGGGCGCTGCGTGAACGCGCGACCTGCTCGAACAGCGGCAGCAGGAACATCGCGCCGAACAACGATCCCCCGAGCGCGAACATCAGGCCCGACGACGCGGCGAACGACGGGACGCGCAGCAGGCGGACGTCGATGATCGGTTGGATCGTCGTCCGCAGCGCGTGGATCGTGAACGCCGCCAGCAGGACCGCGCCGAGCGCGAGCGGGACGAGCACGCCCGCCGTGGCGAAGCCGCCCGCGTGGCCCGCCTGCGAGAAGCCGTACACGATCGCGGCGAGCCCGGGCGACAGCAGCGCGAGGCCGAGGAAGTCCAACCGCGACGAGCGGCCCTCGGAGCGGGTGTCCGGCATCAAGCGCCAGGCGAGCGCCAGCGCGATGAGGCACACGGGCACGTTGACGAAGAAGATCCAGCGCCAGCTCGCGCCGTCGAGGATCAGCCCACCCACGACCGGGCCGAGGATCGGGCCGAGCTGCGCGGGGATCGCGACGACCCCCATCGCCCGCCCGATCCGCCGCGGGCCCGCCGCCTGGGCGAGGATCGCCTGCATCAGCGGGACGAGCATCCCGCCCCCGAGCCCCTGAAGGATGCGGAACGCGATCAGGCTCTCCGGTGACCAGGCGAGTCCGCACAGCACCGATCCGCCGAGGAAGCCCGCGAGCGACAGCAACCACATCCGGCGCCCGCCGAACCGGTCCAGCGCCCAACCGGTGAGCGGGATCGCCACCGTCAACGCCAACAGGTATCCGGTCGACACCCACTGGATCGTCGAGATCGTCGTCCCGAGCTCCTCCCCCAGCCGGTCGATCGCGACGGCGACGATCGTCGTGTCGAGGATCGCCGCGATCGCCCCCACGAGCAGAACGCCGGAGAGCCTCAGCAGCTCCGGGGTCAGGCCCGTCTCGTCGTCCTGTCGGAGAGCGGTTTCGGAAGCCATCCGATACACCGTATCGCAAAATCGATACGGTGTATCGGCGAGATACGATGCGTGACCATGCCGGCCGCCAGCGAACGTCCCGTGCTGACCCGCGACGCGATCGTCACCAAGGCCGTCGCGATCGCCGACGCCGAAGGCCTCGAGGCCGTCTCGATCCGCCGGCTCGCCGCCGACCTCCCCGCCCGCCCGATGAGCCTCTACAACCACATCGCCGACAAGGACGAGCTCGTCGGCCTGATGCTGGACCGGATCATCGACGAAGGCATGATCGGCGACGCGCTCTCCGCCGACTGGCGCGAGGCGATGCGCCAGGTCGCGCGCGCCGCCCGCGAATCCGCCGAACGGCACCCCTGGCTGCTCTCCGCCCGCGTCCGCGCGATCCCCCGGCGCGAGAGCTTAATCCGCCACCACGAGGAGTCACTCCGCGCGCTCGACGGCTTTCCGGGCTCCACGGCCGACAAACTGCGCCTGCTCGTCGCGGTCGACACGTACACGCTCGGCCACGTCGCCATGAACACCCCGCACCGCTCGGTGACCTTCGCCGAGTACGGCGTCCCGGAGGACAGCTTCGACGTCGGGCTGGAGTGGCTGCTCGAGGGTGCTGCGCAGACGCTGGGTTAGCGCGCCTGGCACGCCGAGCTGAATAATGCGGGCATGATGACTTCAAAGGCGATGTTGCGATGACGGAGATCGCGCGATTCACGATCGACGAAGCAGGCGGCGACGTCCTCGTCGAGGTCGACAAGACCGCAGGGCTCCAGCGCGTCGCGCGTGGAGACGACGGGATCTACCGAGCGACCGAGCGCGTCGACGCCGCTCTCGCAGCGGTGACGCCGGCGGCGCGCCGTGTGCTCGACGCAGTCAAGGAGATCGCGCCCTCGTCGACCGAGGTCGAGTTCGGGATCAAGCTCACGGCGGAAGCCGGCGCGATCCTGGCGAAGGCGTCGGGAGAAGCGCACTTCACCGTGAAGATGTCCTGGGAGCACAAATAGAGCTCCCCCGTTGAAGGACTGGCTCTCCCGCGGCCTCGCTCGCGTCACGTCCGTCGAGGGCTCCGTGAAGGGTGCCGGCGTGCTGCTCGGCACCCGGCACGTCTTGACGTGTGCTCACGTTGTGGCTGCAGCGCTCAACTGTGAGAGCGATGTCTTGGACGCCCCAAAGGGCCAGCTGAGCGTGGAGTTTCCCGCGTCGGACACGGGCCCTGGGTTCAGTGCAACGGTCGTTCCCGACGCCTGGTTTGGCGTCGACCCGGCGGGCGGTGGGGATGTCGCGGTGCTCGAGCTCGATGCCGACGTACCCTGTGACTGCGCTCAACCGCCGGTCCTGCGCACCGCGGGACGAATCGGCAGCCAGTTCCACGCTGTGGGGTTCCCTTATGGGCTCGGCAAAGGCGTCGAGGCACGCGGATCGATCCGCGGAGGGCTCGGTCCTGGCTGGCAGTGGAGGCAACTCGAGATCGCTGAGCGGAGCTATCCGATCGAGCCCGGATTCAGCGGCACCCCGGTCTGGGATGAACAAGCGGCTGCCGTCGTCGGACTCGTCGCGCTCCAGTATCGCGAGGATGACGCTCCGCCGATCGCGTTCATGATCCCAACGGAAGTGATCGCTCGACTGTGGCCAGGTCTCGACGATCACCTCGGTTGGCGCGTGCGGTTCGAGCCGCGCGACCGTGTCGACCATTGGAGTCCGCGAGCTCGGGGCGTCACGTTCGACAGCGATCCACGGCAGCTGTTCACGGGGCGCGAGCACGCATTGCGATCGGTGGCGGATTGGCTCGCGAAGCCCGACGGCCAGGCCCGCCTTGTCGTCGGCGGGCCGGGCTCGGGGAAGTCCTCGATCCTCGCTCGCGTCGTGATGGCCGCGGACACCGACGCGCCGTTGCCCCTGATCGACTCCGATCCTGGAACCGCGGTCGCCCCCGGCGCGATCTCGCTTGCCATCGTCGGCCGACACGACACAAATGTCGAGAGCGTGGCCGGTGAGATCGCTCGCTGGACCGACCTCGACGCACAGACGCCGAGCGAGGTGGTCAGTGCCCTCGTGCGGCGCAAAGCCGACGCGCCGCCACCGACGATCGTCCTCGACGCGCTGGACGAGACGCGCAACCCCACCGGGATCGCGAGCAGCCTGCTCCGGCCGCTCGCCCGCGAAGGCGCCGCCAACCTCCTGATCGGCGTCCGGAGCACGGAGTACGAGGACTCGCCCCCAGAGCTCCTCCGCGGGGTCGCGCAAGAGATCGACCTCGACGGGCAGTTCTCCGACCCGCGCGACCTTGCGCTCTACGTCTCGCACGTCCTGCACGAGTCCGGTCCGAGCGGCTATCGCGACGACCCTGAGAGGACGGCCGCGCTCGCTGAACGCGTCGCCGAACGTGCCGCCCCGTCGTTTCTCGTCGCCCAGCTCGTCTGCCGGTCGCTCTGCGAACAGGACGTCGTTCTGGATTCGATGCCCGAGACGTTCCCCGACGACGTCGGAGCGGCGATGCACGAGTACATCAGAGCTGTGGCCGAACACCACGTCGAAGGCGAAGAGGACGTCGAATCGACGGTCAGGCGGATGCGCGACCTCCTGGCCGCGCTGGCCTTCGCGAAAGGCGGCGGGCTTCCGTCGGAAGGGCCGGTGTGGCCGACGATCGCAGGCGCGATCTCGAAGCGCGACTACACCCCGAAGGATGTCCGTTGGCTGATCGACTCACGCGCGCGGTCGCTGCTCCAGATCCACGAGATCGATGGGCGCGAAGGCGTGCGGCTGTTCCATGCCGCGCTGGCCGCTCACGTGGCGCCGAAGAACCGCGGGAACGCCGAGGCACGGATCGTACGTCGACTGAGCAAGCTCGCGACCGAGATGCCGCGCGACGAGGTCGATGCCTACGTCGAGGCGCATCTGTCAAGCCACGTAGCCGCCGAGCCCGTCCCGGATTGGAGCGCGGTGGCGCAAGAGCGTGTGCTCGAGCGGCTGGATCCGAACGCTGTCGCGATCGACGCGACGAAGGCGGCGTCGGCGGGCTCGCTTCCGCGGGAGATCGCAGCCGTCGTCGCTACGCGGCATCTGCTCTCGTCGAGCTCGCGAAGCGACCGTGACGGCCTCCGGCAACTCGGCCTCGCCCGCTCGGCCGGCGATCGCCGGTTCTCACCCGCCACCCAAAGTGGCGCGTGGGGCATCCGCTCGGCGAGCCTCAGGCGTCACCCGACGCATACGGTGCTGGCGCTGAAGATGCGGGCGGACTCGATCGCCACCGCGACGGTGGCGGGCGCCGAGGTGCTCGTCGCCGGGTGTGCGGACGGCCAAGTCAGGCTCTGGCATCCATTGACCCTCGACGCGCTCGCCGAGCCGATTCCCGCCCCCGGAGGGAAGCCGGTGCGCGTGTGCTCCTGCGATACGGGAGGCGGCTCATGGATCGCCGCGAGCGGAGGTGATGGGTTCATCGAGGTGCACGATCCGATGAACGGCCAGCTCCGGCAGCGGTTCGGGACCGGCAGCGCTGAGCGCATCCGCGCCCTGGCCGCGTTCACCGATTCCGAAGGGACCATCCGGATCGTCGCGGCCGGAGATGACCACGGCGTACGTGTCTGGGACCCCGCGGCCGAGGTGTCCGTTGCCACCCTCGTCGGGCACAAGGGCGTGATCCGCGCCCTGTCGGTCCTCACCGATCGCCGTGGTCACCGCGTGATCGCGACCGCTGGAGACGATGGTCGGATCCGGCTGTTCAGGCCCGACACGCCGGCGCCTGCGCCAGTCGTGCTCCAAGGCCACCGCGATTGGGTGACCGCGATTGCGACCTACGACGCCGGCGACGGCGAGCCGCGGCTCGCGTCCGTGAGCGAGGACGGGACGCTGCGCCTGTGGAACGTCAGCACGGGCGGACAACTGAGAACGAGTGAGCCACTACCGAGCAAACCCGTCGCCCTCGCGGCGACCCACGCGGTCGGCGGGGCGGTGCGGTTGGTCACCGGACACGCCGACGGAGTGCTCCGTGTCTGGGATCCGCAGACGCTGGCGCAGGTCGGCCTGGATCTCACAGGTCACATCAGCGGCGTCGCCTCGATGGTTGCGTTCTCCGACGCACGCGGCCGCGCTCTGGTCGCGAGCGCCGGAGCTGATCGGACAATCCGGATCTGGGACGTGGGCGCGCCGCCGATGGGACGCGAGTTGCCGAGCGGAGACACTGAGCATGTGGATGCGATCGCACTCACCGCTGATCCCGAACCACATGCCGTCGTCGCTGGTCCAGACGGCACGCTTCGCGTCTGGGACGCCCGCACAGGTCAGCGGCTCGGCACGCCGGTGCGCCGGCATTCCGCTCGCGTTCGCGCGATCGCCTCCTATCGCGACAGTCACGGGACGGCGCGGCTAGCGACCGCGGGTGACGACGAGGCGATCCAGCTGTGGACCACCGCGGGAGGACTGGAGCCCGGACCGCTGCTGCGCGGCCATACGCGGCCGGTGCGGGCACTCGCGCTCGTCGGGAGCGCAGACGCGCGGCTGCTCGCATCGGGCAGCGAGGACGGGACGATTCGCTTCTGGGACCCGGAAACCGGGGACCGCGCGGCGAGCGAACCATTGGTCGGTTCAGGTCCGGTCCGTGGCCTCGCCTCGTTGACGGCCGCCGATGGTGCGGCGATGCTCGCGGCCGTCGGGCATGGCCGATCGGTACGGATCTGGAGCCTTGCCGAAGGCACGCACGTCGAGCTGCCCGCCCTGCACGAGAACTGGCTGATGGCGGTGTGCGTCGGTCAGGGTCCTGCTGGGCCGGTACTGGTGAGCGCGGGAGACGATGAGATGGTCCGACTCTGGGACCCGGCGACGATGACGCCGGTCGCAGACCCGCTCGTGGGTCATACGGGGCCGATCCGCGCGCTGTCGGTGCTTCGGACAGATATGGGCGACACCGTGATCGTGAGCGGGGGCGAGGACCGCACGCTCCGGATCTGGGACCTCGCCCGTGCACGTCAGCTGCGGCGGATACCGCTGGATGTTCCGGTGACTGCGTTGTCCGCGATCGACGGCGGGGTGCTGGTCGGCACAGACGAGGGACACCTCGTCATCGATCTGTCAGAACCCTCCACCCTGGCCGCCGACTGAGCCGAACCCGCTGCCCAAGTCGCGGTAGAAGCGTCGATACAGCCGATCATCGTCGACGCGCGCCAGCTTGAGACGCGCGGTCTCCGGCAACGACGCTCGATCGACCGGCCGCGTGGAGTACTTCGAGTTGAGGTCCGGCGCGACGACGTACTCATTTCCGGCGGTGACGTCCCACTCGAGACGCCCGAACGGACGCGCGTAGTAGGGCTCCTTCGGCCGACTGGTGATCGCGACCGCGCGCAACGCGACACCTTGACGCCACGCAAGCTGGACGATGCGATGGTTCCCGTCACACACGACGAAATCTCGCGCACTGCGCTCGTCGTCGAAGTCGACGGGATGGAGCGCTTCGACGATCGGCGGAGTCAAAGAGACCAGAGCCGGTGCAGCACCCTTGCGGACACGGATGTACCCCCACGGGTCCCAGCCGTCCCTCCGGGCGGGCTCCAGAACCGAGTCTTCGAGCTGTTGCGCTCGCACGAGTCCCGCGGTGACGACGTAGCGCTGAACCGGCCGAAGGAAGCCGAGCACGTCGGCGCCGTCCGGGTCGTACTGGCGACCGTCCTCGTGGGCGTCGGCATCGACCACGAGGATCGCTCCGCGAGGGTCGGCTCCGTCGACGAACACGAGTTCCTGTCGCACAAGGAACACAGGGCGGATGACAGCGTCGGGATACGCAGGGCCGGTGAGATCGGAGTCTTCGTCGAACGTGACCGTTCGGAGCGCGCCAACGGTGCTCGCCGGTTTTCCGTCGGGCCGCATCTGGCCGTTCTCGGCGAACGGATAGCGGTCGACCGGTTCGAAGATGTCCCCCGCCGCCTTCTGGAGCACGAGCTCAGGCGGGAACCCGCCTTTCGGTAGCCGCAGGTCATCGAGGATCTCGTCGATCCAGGTCATCACATCGGCATTGCGCGCCTGGATGGCCGGGCATTCCTTCCAACGGGGCTTGCCATCGTCGCCGAGCGGAAACCACACGGTTCCCAGTCGAACCTTCTCCGCTCGAGCACGCTGTGAGCGATCGGGCGCGTCGAGCAACTCGACCTCGGGCTCCCAGCGCAGCCCGGCGCCTCCCGATTCGAGCGCCGTCATGGTCACGCGACAGTCGTCGATCTCGGGCTGGCCGATCCGCTCGATGCCCCGTAGCCAATGGACGATCTTGCCCACCCGCTCGTCGTCCTGCGCGATGCGCCGATCGACCAACGGCAGGAGAGTTACGAGCCGGTACTGGTACTCGCTGACGGTGCCGGTGGTCGGTGAGATCTTGCGGATCGTGCGGGTCGCGATCTCACGGATCTGGTCCTCCCACACGCGGTCCTGCTCGAGACCGCCGTTGTCGAGGATCTCGTCGACGGCCTCCTCGAACTGCTGTGCGCGCACAGCGCGGGCGGCGTCGTCCGCCTGCTCGACCGACTGGCGCATGACGTCATCTCGCAGGTGTTCGAGGAGCAGGCGGACGTTGGTGAACGCCGGCAGGAGCAACGCGTTCCAACTCGCGATTGACGACTCCGTGATCGGCGCGTGGTGGCTGAGGAGCAGGTCGTGACCACCGTCTTCCCGCTCCCGCAGAAGGAGCAGCAAGTTGTACGGAAGTCGTCGTGCGACCGGCAGATCGGGCAGGCCCCCTTCCGCATCGCTCAGTGGTACGTAGCCGGAAGACGTCCACGTGCGCTCGACGTGCTCGGCAAACCCGTCGGCGCCGGTTGGTGCGTCGTTGAGCAAGCGCCCGACCGCCGTCCGCAGGCGCCGCTCTGCGCTCGTGATCCGAGATGCCGAGATCAGCGGGCGGAGCACCTGAGCCGTCGGCGCACCCGCATGGTCTGACCCAAGGTCGTAGCGGAACGCGATCTCAGCCTCGCCCTTCCACAGGTTCAGGCGCACGCGCGCCATTCCGGGCGTCCCCTCCCCGGCCCGGAACGTCGGGGCGGAGATCAACGAGATCGGCGCCGCGTCCCGACCGGGGCGAAGCATGTCGGTGCCTGCGATCGCGACGATGTCCCTGCGCTGGGCGTGCCGATGGACGACCAACGCCATCCGCAGGTTGCGGCACTGCTCGATCATCGCCTCAGCATCCGGATCGGCCGACAGCAGGTCGGCGTTGGTCACGCCGATCACGTGCACTGGAGTCGTACGTCCGATCGTGGTAGCAAGCTCGCGTACCTGCGCGCCGGGGTCAGTCTGCCCCTGCGACGCGGCGTCGAGTCCGATCAAGGCGATCACGGCCGCGGGGTCGAGCGCCGTCGACTGCCGGACACCGAACACGGACGCGCCTGCGGGGGGAGTGCAGAACAGCCGCCCGCTCGCGCTCTCGGTCGCGAACCGACGCAGTCCGGCGTTCCGATCCACCGCGTCAGGTCCGACCGCGACGAGCACGTCGGCATCCGACTCGAACGGCCTCCGAAGAAACCACGACCGTTGGACCAGCCGGACCTCGGCGGCCGCGGAATCGCTCTCGTCCGCTCTTATCTCACCGGTCGGCTCGCTGAGGACGTCGATCGTGAACCACGGCCGCGTCACGTCCCGGTCGACCCAGACGATCTCGGTCACGTCAGGCCGTCAGGAAGCTCGGGTTGGAGTCCTTGCGCTCCTTCTGCACTCCCGGGAAGACGGCGTTGAAGTCGCGGAAGAGCGCCTTGTAGTTGCCGGGGATCCGGTACTCCTTCTTCTGGAAGAGGTCCGGGAGCTCCTCCATCTCGGTCACGCCGGCCCAGCCGTCCGGGAGGGCGAGGGCGTAGTACGGGTGTGAAGCGCCGTCGACGGTTACGACGTTGATGGGCGAGCCCGCGAGCTTGGCCGCGTAGACGCGGTGGATGCCGTCATTGATCAGCCAGACGTCGCGGCCGTCGGGCTCCGTGGAGCGCTCGACGACCGGTGGCAGCAGAGGGATGCCGTCCAGGTACACGCCACCGTCGAGGGAGAAGACGTCGACCGCCTCGGAGAGCTTGAGGATGCGGCGGACGGTCGGCATCAGCACGTAGCGCTGGGCGGGCGTCAGGTCATCGGGGTCGAACGTCTGCACCTGCAGCGTGGCGTGCTCGTAGACCCGCGCGCCGTCGAAGCCCACGAGGCGGGTCTCGCGCAGGCGGGCGAGGAGTTCCTCAGTGTTGATCGGTTCGACGTGCACGCAGCAGCTGTTCCTTGGCGGCGAGCTCGCGGCCGAGCCAGAGACCGTGGGACGGGAGGCTCACGGCCATGTCGGCGGCGATCGCGTGGGCGATCCTATCGGCCCGATCGGACCGGTACTGCTTGATCAGGGCGCCTTCGAAGCGGTGCTCGGCGAGGATCTCGTCGCCGTCGAGCGACACCACGAAGTAGCCGTTCGGGTCCTCGTCCAACCCGCCTCGCGGGCGGCCGACGCGGGCGGCCGCGGCGGGGTAGCGGTCCGAGGCGGGATCGGCGCCGAGCGAGTGGCTGATCACGGTGATCGGGCCGATCGGCATCTCGACCGCGGCGGCGACGTGGCGCTGGATCGCCAGCAGCCCGTAGACGTTCAGCAGCCAGGCGGTCAGCAGGTTGTGGGCGCGATAGGTGGCGGTCAGCGTCAGGGCGCCCTGCGAGCGGCGGAAGAAGAGCGTGACCAGGCACGGGTTGCTGTGATCGCCGGGCAGGTCGTACGGGGTGTCCCAGAGCGAGATGTAGGCGTCGCGGGACTCCTCATTCGCACGCAGGCGCTCGATCGCCACGTCGAGCGTGTCCAGCCCGAAGTGCTCGCCGAGCCGGTTGCCGTAGGTGTAGTCGGCGCCGGCGAGGTCGGGGTCGAACATCCGGCGCTGGTAGGCGTGCAGCGCACCGAGATCGAAGCCGCGCTCCCGGAGCGCCTGCTCGTCGTCCTCGCGCGGCGCGGTGATCACGACCTTGGCGTTGAGCAGCTCCAGCCGGCCGCCCTTGACCGCGACGGGATGGCCGAAGCGCAGCGTCCGCTCGACGAGCTCGTCCCAGGCCTCGACGGGTGTGCGGCGGATCACCTGGTGGCCGGCGACCTCGGAGGGCGCGAACGCGTAGTCGTCGGGCAGCGCCGGGGGGATCTCGACCCGCACCCGCTCCTCGTCGCCGTCCGCGACCTGCAGCTCCGCCAGCGTGGCGAGCAGCGTCTCCTCCAGTCCGGGCGTCGAGAGCTTGCCGAGCCACCGGAAGCTCAGGCGCCGGCGCAGCCGCTCGGCGTCGAAGCCCTCGGTGACCGGGAACGTGCGCGACGTGCCGACCACCCGCCGCAGGGGCGCACCGAGCAGCTCGGTCTCCTCCAGCCCGTCCCGCAGGAACGCGTCGATCTCGTCGCACGTCGGGAGGTCGAGATCGGCGCCCAACGCGATCAGATGACGCACCTGCGGGTTGTAGAGCAGGTTGCAGAACATCGCGAACATGCCGTCGCCGTAGAGGTTGGCGGCGACGGCGATGCGGCTGCGGGCGGGATCGAGCACCTCGGACGGCAGCTTGCGCTCGACGGTGCGCCACGGCGACCAGAGGGTGATCAGCCCGACGTCGCCGTGCGGGTTGATCACCCGCAGGCGATCAGCGTGATACAGCGCGACGAAGGGCTTAGTTGCCGTTGACGGCATAGCGGCCGTAGCGCTCGGCGACGACCGTTGGGATGCGGGCGGTGATGCGGACGCCGTCCGGGGTGTCCTCGCGCTCCATCTCGCCCGCGAGGTGGTGGAGCTCGTTGATCAGCCCGCCCTGGGAGAACGGGACGAGCAGCTCGACGTCCGAGAGGGTCTTCTCGAACTCGGCCACGATCCGCTCGCGCAGGTCCTCCAGCCCTTCGCCGGTGACCGCGGAGACGAGCGCGGCGTCGGGGTGGCGGAAGCTCAGCTCGCGGCGGCGCTCGTCGTCGAGGATGTCGGCTTTGTTGAGGACGAGCATCCGGGGACTCGAGCCCGCGTCGATCTCCTCCAGCACGTCCTCCACGGCCCGTGTCATGGCGACGAGCTCCTCCTCGTCGGCGGAGGCGTCGACGACGTGCAGCACGAGGTCGGCGAGCTTGGTCTCCTCCAGCGTCGCCGCGAACGCGTCCACGAGCTGATGCGGCAGCTTGCGGATGAAGCCGACGGTGTCGGTCATCAGGAACGTGCGGCCGTGGAGCAGGAGCGTGCGGGTCGTCGGGTCCAACGTGTGGAACAGGCGGTCGCGGACGCCGACCTCTGAGCCGGTGAGCGCGTTGAGCAGCGTCGACTTGCCGGCGTTGGTGTAGCCCGCGAGCGCGACGTTGGGCAGGTGCGCCCGCTCACGCTCGGCGCGCTGGGTCGCGCGGGTGGACTTGACCTGCTCGAGCCGGCGGCGCAGGACCGTGATGCGGTCGCGCGCCAGGCGGCGGTCGGTCTCGATCTGCGACTCGCCGGGGCCGCGGGTGCCGATGCCGCCCACGCCGCGGCCGGCGCCGAGACGCTCCAAGTGCGTCCACAGGCCGCGCATGCGGGCCATGTTGTATTCGAGCTGGGCCAGCTCGACCTGCATCTTGCCCTCGGCCGTGTGGGCGTGGCCGGCGAAGATGTCGAGGATCACCGCGGTGCGGTCGAGCACCGGGACGTCGAGCGCGGCCTCGAGGTTGCGCTGCTGGCGCGGGGTCAGCTCGTCGTCGGCGACGACGAGGTTCGCGTCGGCAGGTTTGAGGAGCGCCTTGAGCTCCTCGACCTTGCCCGAGCCGAGGTAGTGGTTCGGATGCGGCTTGTCGAGCTTCTGGCTGAGCGCGCCGACGGTCGCCACACCGGCGGTGCGCAGCAGCTCCTTGAGCTCCGCGAGGTCTTCATGTTCCTGCGTGGCCGCGATGCAATACGCGCGCTGCCTGGCGCGGCCATTTCCCGATTGTTCCAAGGCTGATCATTCTAGAGTCTGGTCCCGTGCCCGTCGCGGAGCGCCTCGCGGCGCGGACCCTGGAACTGATCGACATCCCGAGCGAGTCGTACGGGGAGGCCGCGGTCGCCGCGCACGTCGCCGACGTCCTGCGCGCCGGCGGGGCCGAGGTGCGCGACCTGGGCGATTCCTGCGTGCTCGCGCAGCCTCCGGGCACGTCGCCGCGCGTGCTGCTCGCGGGCCACCTGGACACGGTCCCGGCGCAGGACAACATCCCCGGCCGACTGGATTCGAACCGCGTTCACGGGCTCGGCGCGTCCGACATGAAGGGCGCGTGCGCGGTGATGCTCGAGCTGGTGCTCGCGGGCGCGCCGTACGCCGCGCTGTTCTTCCCGCGCGAGGAGCTGCCGTCCACCGAGTCCTCGTTGACGCCGCTGCTGGAGCGCGTCTCCTTCGACTACGACTTCGTCGTCGTGATGGAGCCGACCGACAACGAGCTGCACGCGGGCTGCGTCGGCAACATCAACGCGACCTGGGAGTTCCGCGGGCGCTCCGGCCACTCCGCCCGCCCCTGGCAGGCCGAGAACGCGATCACCGCCGCCGCGCTCGGCATCGCCACGCTCGCCAGCTCGCCGATCCAGCCCGTGTCCTTCGAGGGGCTGACGTTCTTCGAGGTCGCGTCGGTGACGAAGGTCAACGGCGGCATCGCGATGAACGTGATCCCGGAGAGCTGCACCGCGCACGTCAACTTCCGCTACGCCCCCGGACGCACCCCGGATGAGGCGGAGGCGCGCCTGCACGAGCTCACGGGCGGCCTCGGCGAGCTGACGGTCACGGGCAACTCGGGCTCGGGCGCCGTCGCCGCCGGGCACCCGCTGGCGCGCAAGCTGATCGAGACCGGCTCGCTGCACGTCGCGCCGAAGCAGGCGTGGACGCCGGTGGCGGAGTTCGCCGCGGCCGGCTTTCCCGCCGTCAACTTCGGCCCGGGCGCGACGGCGCGGGCCCATCGGCGCGACGAGTCGATCGAGATCGCCGCGCTGCTGCGCTCCTACGAGGTCCTGGAGGCCTTCGCTTCATGACCGTCCGTCTGAACCCCGTTCTGGCCGGCCTCGCGAAGTACCCGTTCACTCGGCTCGACGAGGCCAAGGCGCGACTGCGCGCCGCGGGGGTCGAGCTGCTGGACTTCGGGGTCGGCGAGCCGCGCGAGGAGACGCCCGCGTTCATCCGCGAGGCCTTCGCGGCGGCGATCACGCCGCTGGCGCCCTACCCGCTCGCGGTCGGCCTGCCGGAGCTGCGCGTGGCGATCGCGGACTGGGCCGCTCGCCGGTTCGGCGCGACGCTCGACCCGGACACCGACGTGATCCCGACGCTCGGCTCCAAGGAGGCGGTGTTCGCGCTCGCGAACGTCTTCGACGGCGAGGTCGTGGCCGTGCCGACGCCGTCCTACCCGGTCTACGACCGCGGTGCCGCCTTCGCGGGCAAGCGGGTGCTCGAGCTGCCGCTGACCGAGTCAGGCGGCTGGCTGCCGGACCTCGAGAGCGTCGACTGGACCGGGGTCGGCGTGCTCTGGCTCAACTATCCGAACAACCCGACCGGTGCCCGCGCGCCGCTCGCGTTCTACGAGCGAGCCGCCGAACTGGCGCGCGAGCACGGCTTCGTGCTCGCGTCGGACGAGGCGTACTCCGAGCTCTACTTCGCGGGCGAGCCGCCGGTCAGCGCGCTGCAGGTGCGCGACCGCTCGCACGTCGCGGTCTTCAACACGCTGTCGAAGCGCTCGTCGATGCCGGGCTACCGCTCCGGGTTCGTCGCCGGCGACCCCGAGATCGTCGCCGCGCTGAAGAAGTACCGGCCGAACGTCGGCGTGGCGCCGCTGGAGGTCGTCCAGCGCGCGGCGATCGCGGCATGGGGCGACGAGGCGCACGTCGCCGAGGTGCGCGACCGCTACCGGGCCAAGCGCGAGGCGCTCCTCCCCACGCTCGAGGCGATCGGGCTGCGCGACGCGGGCGGCGACGCGACGTTCTTCCTCTGGATGGACGCGGGCGATCGGGCCGACGCGCTCGCCGCGCGCTGGTTGGAGGCGGGCGTGGTCGTGGCGCCCGGATCGTTCTTCGGTGCGCCGAACTACCTGCGCATCGCGCTCGTGCCGACGCCGGAGGCGTGCGCGCGGGCGGCCGCGATCATCCGCGACCTTGCCTGAGGAGCTGTATCGGGACCGCGGGCGAGCCGAGTCGTTCGGGTCGATCGCCAGGCTCTATGACCGCTATCGCCCGGCGCCGGCGCCCGAGTTCATCGCCGAGCTGCTCGCGCTGCGGCCGGCGAAGGTGCTCGACATCGGCTGCGGGACGGGCAAGGTCGCGCGAGCGCTCACCGGGCTGGACGTCCTCGGTGTCGAGCTCGACGAGCGGATGGCTTCAATCGCCCGCGAGCACGGCGTCGACGTCGAGGTCTCGGCGTTCGAGACCTGGGACGACCGCGGCCGGACCTTCGACCTGATCACCTGCGGCGACGCCTGGCACTGGATCGACCCGGCCCGCGGCTGGCGCAAGATCGGCCGCGTGCTGCGGCCTGGTGGGACGGTCGCGCGGTTCTGGAACCACAACGAGATCGCCGAGCCGGTGCGGACGGCGCTGCGCGAAGTCTTCGAACGCGTGATCCCCGAGATCGATCATTCCGGCGGCAAGCGACACGGCGCGCCGGGCGACGACCCGCGCGTCGACCACCGCTCCTACCCCTGGGAGCGCACCTACACCGCCGACGAGTGGGTCGCGCTGATCTCCACCTACAGCGTCAACCAGACGCTGGAGCCCAGCCGGTTGGCCGAGCTCCAGCGTGGCCTGCACGACGCGATCACCGCCCACGGCGGGACCGTCGTCGTGCACGGCGCGACCGACGTCAGCTGGTCGCGGGCCGCACCGCACTGAACGGCCGGAGCATCGCCGCCAGGCCGGCCACGAGGGCGGCGCCGAGGACCGCGGCGAAGATCAGCAGCGCGACGCGCGGCTCGACGTGCTGGGTGAGGACGCCGAGGCCGACGACCGGCACCGCGAGCCCGATGTAGCCGGCGAGGAACAGGCCCGCGAGCGCCTCGGCGCGGCGGGCGGGCTCGGCGACGGCGATGACGGTGCCGACGGCGCCCTTGAAGACGCTGCCGGCGCCGGCGCCGAACGCGACGCCGCCGATCAGGAACAGCGCGAGGCTCGGGGTCGGCAGCCACAGGGCGAGCACGACGAGCGCCAGGCCGGCGAGGGTCACGACGGTGCCGTTGGCGACGAGCTCGCGACGCGGGCGGCGCGCCAGCGCGACCTGCACGACGGCCGCGGAGGCGAACACGATGAACGCGGCCGCGCCGGCGAGCGCCTTCGACGGGTGGTGCAGCGACTGCGCCAGGAACGTGGGCGCCAGCGAGGTGAACAGGCCGAACGCGGCGAAGCCGACGGCGGCGCCGAGCGCGGCCCCGAAGTACTCGCCGCGGGCGGACGCGGGGACCGACACGCGCTGCGGGCGGTAGGCGGGACGCGGCGTCGGGGCGCTGCGCGTCTCCGGCGTGGCTGCGACGACCGCCATCGCGAGCAGCAGCGCGGCGAGGCCGACGACGTACGGGACGGTCAGCGGGCTGTCGACCCACTGGGCGAGGACGCCGGCGACCAGCGCGCCGGTGCCGATGCCGCCGATGTTGGCCGCGACGCCGACGATCTCGGCGCGACGCGCGTTCGCGTCCGGGCGGGCGCCGGCGTGCAGCTCGGCGATCCAGGCGGTCGCGGTCGCGGTGACGGCGCCGACGGCGAGGCCGTTGAGCACGCGGGCGACGAGCAGCCCGGGCAGGTCGCGCCAGACGACGAAGGAGACGGCGGTGACCGCCGCTAAGGCCAGACCCGGGAGCAGTACGCGCTTGCGTCCATAGACGTCGGAGAG
Organism: Solirubrobacter soli DSM 22325; assembly: GCF_000423665.1. GTDB lineage: Bacteria > Actinomycetota > Thermoleophilia > Solirubrobacterales > Solirubrobacteraceae > Solirubrobacter > Solirubrobacter soli. The sequence continues at coordinate 123,394 of NZ_AUIK01000027.1, forward strand.
GTGGCCGACGAGGAACAGGGAGATCGTCACGCCGACGGCGTAGGCGGCGAAGACGGCGGTGATCGTGAGCGCTCCGAAGCCGTCGCGCGCGGCATACAAGCCGTACAGCGGCGTGGGGAATGCGGAGTACGCCATCACGACCATCAACGCGAACGCGATCGCCCAGAACCCGCGGTCGTGGTTGAGGAGCTTGGTCATGACACCACTATTGCTCACGCAACCATCGCGATCAACGCATGTTCGCGCTATCTGCCATCGCGTATCGTGATGGGTCTCATGGAGCTGCGTCAGTTCGAGGCGTTCGTCGCCGCCGCCGAGGAAGGCGGCATCACCCGCGCGGCGGATCGGTTGCACGTCGTCCAGTCCGCGGTGTCGGCGTCGCTGCGCCGGCTCGAGGCCGAGCTCGGGACGCCGTTGTTCGAACGCCACGCCCGCGGGGTGCAACTGACCGACGCCGGGCGTGCGCTCCTCCCCCACGCCCGCGCGGCGCTCGGCGCCGCCGAGGCGGCGCGTGAGGCCGTCGACGCGGTCCGCGGCGGGCTGCGCGGCGTCGTGCGGCTCGGGATCATGCAGTCGCAGTCCTCACGCGTGAGCGTGCCGGGGATCCTGCGCGAGTTCCGCGACCTGCATCCGGGCGTCGAGCTGCGCGTCGGGCACGGCAGCGGCGGGTCGGTGGAGATGGCGGGGCAGGTCGCGGAGGGCCTGCTCGACATCGCGTTCGTCGCGCTCCGGGAGCCGCCGGCCGGGGTCGAGCTCACGCCGCTGGCGGCGGAGTCGATCGCGCTGATCTGCCCGCGCGAGCATCGGCTCGCTTCCGCGCCCTCGGTGGAGCTCGCCGACCTCGTGGGCGAGCCGATCGCCGAGACGCCGCCCGGCTGGGGCACGCGGATCATCTCCGAGCGCGCGTTCGCAGCGGCCGGGCTCGAGCGCACGCCGGCGTTCGAGATCAACGACATCCAGACGATCCTCGACCTGGTCCGCAACGGCCTCGCGGTGGCGTTGCTGCCCGCGGCGTTCGTGCTCGACGACGACTCGTTGGCCGCGATCCCGGTCCGGGGCGCCGACATGACGTTCGAGATCGTCCTCGCGCGGCCGTCCGGCCGCCGCCTGGGCGCGGCGGCGGAGGCGCTCGGCGAGCTGATCGTCAGTCGTTCGCGTGCAGGGCGGCGTTGAGCCCGGCCCAGTTGCCGGAGCGCGGCAGCGCCTCGACCGTCCCGGTCTTGGAGTTGCGGCGGAACAGCAGGCCGTTGGCGTGGTTGAGGTCGCGGCCCTTGACGACCTCGCCGTCGGGCAGCGTGATCAGCGTCCCCGCCGTGACGTAGAGGCCGGCCTCGACGGTGCAGTCGTCGCCGAGGCTGATGCCGATGCCCGCGTTGGCGCCGAGCAGGCAGCGCTCGCCGATGCTGATGACCTCGTTGCCGCCGCCGCTCAGCGTGCCCATGATGCTGCTGCCGCCGCCGACGTCCGATCCGTCGCCGACGACGACGCCCGCGGAGATGCGGCCCTCGACCATCGAGTGGCCGAGCGTCCCAGCGTTGAAGTTCACGAAGCCCTCGTGCATGACCGTGGTGCCGTCGGCGAGGTGGGCGCCGAGGCGCACGCGATCGGCGTCGGCCACGCGGACGCCGCTCGGCGTCACGTAGTCGGTCATCCGCGGGAACTTGTCGAGGCTGAAGACCTGGACCGCGATGTTGCGCCGGCGCGCGTCGAGCAGCACGTCGGTCAGGTTCGCGGGATCGACGGGACCGAGGTTCGTCCAGGCGACGTTCGGCAGGACGCCGAAGATGCCGTCGAGGTTGATGCTGCGCGGCTTGACCAGGCGGTGGCTGAGGAGGTGGAGCCGCAGGTAGGCGTCGGCGGTGTCCTGTGGCGGCGCGTCCAGGTCCTCGATGACCGTCAGGACGGCCTTCTGGGTCACCCCGCGCAGCTCGTCCGGGGTGTCCGGGAAGGCGAGCGCGTCCGCGGGCGTGCCGTCCAGTCGCGGGTCCGGATAGAAGACCTCGAGGACCTTGTCGCCGCTGTATGTCGCGATTCCCGCGCCCCAGGCCTTCATTTCTTCTCCTTGAACGAATCCACGTGGTCGGCCGCGAAGGCATCGATGGTGCGCGGGTCGCGGTCCAAGACGTCCTTGACGCCGGACGTGACCATCTGGGCGCCGCCTGAGGCATAGACCTCGAACAGCTCCTTCAGGCCTTCCGCGTTCCAGGGCGGGACGCCCGCGCGGACCAGCTCGCGCTTGAGCGTCTCGATCGGGATCTCCTCGACCTCGATGTCGCGCCCGGCGGCCTTGAACACCCGCTTGGCCTGGTCGCGGTAGGAGACCGCCTCGGGGCCGCTCAGGCCGTAGGCCTTGCCCTCATGGCCGTCGGTCGTGAGCGCGACCGCGGCGACCTCGGCGACGTCGCGCGCGTCGACGATGCTGAACGCCGCGTCGGGGACCGGCGAGTAGAAAGTGTTGTTCAGGACGCGGTTGCCCCAGGCGAGCGTGTTCTGCATGAAGCCCGTCGGCCGCAGGAGCGTCCACGCCATCCCGGACTCCTTGAGCGCCTGCTCGACCTTGGCGTGCGTGCGGGCGAAGCGCTGGGGCGCCTCCGGACTGGCGCCGATCACGCTCAGCTTGACGATGTGCTTGACCCCGGCGTCCTTGGCCGTCTCCAGGAACGCCTGCTCGAACTCCGACTGCATCGGGCTGATCGGGCTCACGAGGTAGGCGCGTTCGACGTCCTCGAGCGCCGCGGTCAGCGTCCGCGGGTCACCCAGGTCACCCGTCGTGGGCTCGAAGCCGAGGTCGCGCAGGTGGTGGGCCTTGGTCTCGTCGCGGACGAGGGCACGGGCCTCGGCGCCGCGGGCCTTGAGCGCACGCAGGACCTCCATCCCGGTCGTGCCGGTCGCTCCGGTCACCAGCAGCATCTACTCGGCCTCCATGTCGTGAATGAACTCCTCGCTCAGCTCGCCGCGGTAGATCGGCTTCGCCCACCCCGTCAGGTCCACGTGCAGGGACTCGTCGACGTCGACCGTCAGCTCGCCGCCGTCCAGGTGGACCGTGACGGGCGAGTCGCCGCCTCTCAGCACGTGGGCGACCGCCGCTCCGGACGCCCCGGTGCCGCTCGAGAGCGTCTCGCCGACGCCGCGCTCGAAGATCCGGGCGCGGATCGCGTCCGGTGCGATCTCATGCCAGAAGCTGACGTTGGTGCGGTTGGGGAAGATGGCGGCGTTCTCGATGTGTGGGCCGAGCGTCTGCAGGTCGATCGCATCCGGGTCCGGGACGCGGATCGCGCACTGCGGGTTGCCGATCGCGACGTGCTGGAAGCGGAACGTCTGCCCGTTCGCTTCGAGTTCGCCCTGTCCGTCCGCGGGTCCTCCCGGAAAGTTGGCAGATGTCAGGTGCGCGCGCCCCATGTCGACCGTGCACGTGGTCGGGCTCGTGATCGTCGGGCGGATCTCGCCGGCCTTGGTCTCGATGCTGAACGTGTCGGCCTCGGTCCAGCCGCTGCGCCGGAGATAGAGGATCGCCTCGCGGGCGCCGTTGCCGGAGAGCTCCGCCTCGCTGCCATCGGGATTGAAGATCGTGAGCTTGGCGATGAACCCGGCCTGCGTCGGCTTGTCGAGCACGAGCACGCCGTCCGCGCCCGGCCCGAAATGCGGGTCGCACAGGCGCCGGATCGCGGCCGGGGTCAGGCGCTGCTCCTCGAGGATGAGGTAGTCGTTGCCCAGGGCTTGCCACTTCTCGAACCGCATTCTTGGCGTTAGATCATGGCGACCAGCTCGGAGGCCACGTCCTCCGGCGTGCGGTTCGTGGTGTCGATCAGGTGCGCGCCGGGCAGCTTTCGCAGCCATGTGACCTGGCGCTTGGCGTACTGCCGGGTCTTGGTCTTCATCGCCGCGACGTCGTCGTCGAGCAGCTCGTCGAAGCCGAGCGCGCGGCGGGCCGTGATGCTCGCGCCCGCCTCGTCGGCTCGCCGGACCTCCTCGCGCGCGCCGTTGGCGAGCATCTCGTCGATCCGGCGGTCGATCTTGTGTCTGAGCGCCTCGCGGTCCATCGTCAGCGCCGCCAGCAGCGTCGGGTGGCGGGTATGGCTGGTCCACAGCTGGCTCGACGCCGTGTGCGGCTCGTGGCCGGCGTCGATCAGTTCCAGGGAGCGCAGGATGCGCTGGCGGTCGGTCGGCTCGATGGTGTCGCGTGCCGCTTCGGGCAGCAGCGCGTGCAGCGCCTGGATCGGCCGGTCGTCGGCCGCCCAGCGGGCGCGGATCTCCGCGGGGACGGGCGGGCGCAGGTCGAGCTCCGCGAGCGCCGCGCGGAGATACAGGCCGGTGCCGCCGACGACGATCGGGCGCCGGCCTTGGTCGAGGAGCTCGTCGATCTCCCCGTGTGCCCGTTTCGCATACGCCCCGGCCGAGAACGTCTCGGTGATCGGCACGAAACCGAGCAGCCGGTGCTCGAGCCGCGCCTGCTCGCTCGCATCGGCCGCTCCGGTCAGGACCGGCAGGCCCTCGTAGACCTGGAGCGCGTCGGCCGACACCGCGACCGGGTCCTCCCCTCGCTCGCGCAGTGCGTCCGCGAGGGCGATCGCGACCGCCGTCTTCCCCACCCCGGTGGGGCCGAACACGGCGATCACCTGGGGCGGCTCCGGCACGGCGAAGCAGTATGGCCGCGCGTCGCTGCGCAGTATCGTCAGCGAGACCATGGGCGTCCGCATCGGCACCGGCCTCTCGACCGTCCCGGACGCCCGGACGGCGGCGCTGGAGGCTGCCTCGGCCGCCGCGCACGAGCTCGGCGGGCTGCCGTGTGAGCTCGCGCTCGTGTTCGTGTCCGGCGGCATCCTCTCCGCTCCGGACGCCGTGCTCGAAGCAGTACACGAGATCCTCGCGCCCGACAGCCTGATCGGCTGCGGCGGCGGCGGCGTGATCGGCCACGGGCGCGAGATCGAGAGCGGTGCGGCGGTGTCCGTCTTCGCCGCCTCGCTCGACGAGGGCAGCGCGAGCGCGTTCCACGCGACCGTCGAGGAGATCGAAGAGGGCACCGGCGCGCTGACCGGGATGGCCGACCTCTCCGGCGCGGACGGCGCGATCCTGCTCGCCGACCCCGTGACCTTCCCGACCGACGCCGTGCTGCGCTTTCTCAGCGAGTCCGCGCCGATGCTGCCGCTGCTCGGCGGGCTCGCGTCCGGCCGCACGTCCGATGACGAGACCGTGCTGTTCATCGGCGAGGACGTCGTCACCGAAGGCGCCGTGGGCGTGCGGCTCGACGGCGTCGAGGTGCTGCCGATGGTCTCCCAAGGCGCGACGCCCCTCGGCCCCGAGCTGACCATCACCGCCGGCGAGGGTCACGTCATCGGCGAGCTCGCCGGCAAGCCCGCGCTGGAGAAGCTCCGCGAGACGATCGAAGAGCTCCCGCCCGAGGACCTCCGCCTCGTCCAGGGCGGCCTGCTGGTCGGGATCGTCGTCGACTCCAACAAGCCCGACTACGTCCAAGGAGATTTCCTCGTGCGCGGCCTGGTCGGCGCGGACCCCGAGACCGGACAGGTGGCCGTCGCCGCCGACGTGCACCCCGGCCAGGTCGTCCGCCTGCACGCCCGCGACGCCGAGAGCGCCGACCGCGACCTCCGTGAGGCCTTGTCGATCCGCATGACCGCGTTGGGCGGCCGGACCCCGGCCGGCGCGCTCGTGTTCGCCTGCAACGGCCGCGGCCGCTCGATGTTCGGCCGCGCCGACCACGACGCCGAGGCGGTCGCCGACGCGCTGGACGGCGCGCCGGCGGCGGGCTTCTTCGCCGCGGGCGAGATCGGCCCGGTCGGCGGCGGCTACTTCCTGCACTCGTTCACGGCGACCGTGGCGGTGTTCGCGTGAGGCTCGACGGCGCTCGGGTGCTCCTGACCGGCGCCACCGGCGGCCTCGGGCAGGCGATCGCCCGCGGGCTCGCCGCACGCGGGGCGTCCTTGACGCTGACCGGCCGGCGGGCCGAGGTGCTCGAGCCGCTGGCGGCGGAGGTCGGCGGGCGCGTGATCGTGTCCGACCTCGCGCAGGCCGACGCGCCGGCGCGGCTGCTCGCCGAGGCGGGTGAGATCGACGTGCTGGTCGCCAACGCGGGGCTGCCCGGGAGCGGGCGGCTGAATTCGTTCACGCCGGAGGAGATCGACCGCGCCCTCGACGTCAACCTGCGCGCGCCGATGCTGCTCGCGCACGGGCTGACCGAGTCGATGGTCGCCCGCGGCCACGGCCACCTGCTCTTCATGTCGTCGCTCTCCGGCCGGGCGGCCTCCCCCGGCACCTCCGTCTACGCCGCGACGAAGTTCGGCCTGCGCGGCTTCGCGCTGGCGCTCCGCGAGGACCTCGCCCCCAAGGGCGTCGGCGTCTCCGTGATCCTCCCGGGCTTCATCAGCGACGCGGGCATGTTCGCCGAGTCCGGCGCCAAGCTCCCGCCCTACGTCGGCACGAAGCGGCCCGAGGACGTCGCCCGGGCCGTCGTGAAGGCGATCGAGTCCAACCGCGCCGAGCTCGACGTGGCCCCGCTGCCGCTCCGCGCCGGCGCGCACCTCGCCGCGCTCGCCCCGGGCCCGATCGGCACGATCCAGCGCAAGCTCGGCGCGACCGCGACCGCCGCCCAGTTCGAGAAGGGCCAGGCCGACAAGCGCTAGGCGCTGGCTCCGCCGACGGCCTCGAGGACCTCGTCGGCGAGCTTCGGGCCGTCCGCGTCGTCGAGTGGGGTCGCCTGGATGCGGACGATGACCTCCTGGGCGTCGAGCTCCTCGAGCACGATCGAGGGCTCGCCGCGGACCGGGGTCTCGAGGCCCGCGAGCATCGACTGCACCTCGCTCGGGCGGACGTCGGGGCGCAGGCGGGCGCGGAGGTCGACCGAGGCGGGCTCGCGCAGCGGGACGACCGCGGCCGAGAGGACGACGTTGTTGGGGACCATGATCTGATCGCCGCCACGGGCGAAGGTCGTGTAGAGCAGGCCGAGCGCCGACACGACGCCCTCGACCTGGCCGGCGAGGCCGCCGGCCTGCAGGCGGACCCGATCACCGACCTTGAAGGGGCGGACACCGATCAGGACGATCCCCGCGATCACGTTGCCGAGCGTCTGCTGGGCCGCGAGGCCGATGACCACCGCGGTGACGGCGGCCCCGCCCGCGAGCGTGCTCGGGTTCAGGCCGGCGACCCGCAGCGCGAGCAGCACGGCCACGACGATGAACACGAGCCGGATCAGGAATCCGGCGGTCCCGGCGGTCCCCGGGTCCATGCGCCGGAACAGCGTGGGCGCGGTGAAGCGGCCGAAGTCGCGGGCGACTGCCCAGCCGAGGATCACCATCGCGACGGCGGCGGCGACGCGCACCGGCGTGTCCACGCCGAAGATCCGCTCGCGCTCGCTGTAGATGCCGACGGTCAGGGCGAACAGCGGTACGAGGACCGCCAATTCCCACTTTGCGCGGCGGGCTCGTCGGGCGAGGTGAGGTCGTTGTAATCGCGGCACGCTCATTCCCAACACGAGCCGATGCGCCGGGTTTCAGTTCGTGTGACGGCAATCACAACTCGTTCACTTTTCGTCGACTACGCAGCGTAAGAGTCCTCCTCGAAGTCTCATCAGAACGAACGCGAGGAGGCAGGGAATGCGCGTGCTGCGCATCGGGACGCTCGGCGCGGTGGGTCTTGCGGCGTGTGCCGCGGCCGTCGCCGTGGGTCAGTCGGGTGGACCCGACAAGGCCGCCGACATCAAGGCGTCGATCGACATCTCCAAGCCGAAGAACATCATCCTGTTCATCGGTGACGGCATGGGCGAGCAGGAGGTCACCTCCGGCCGCTACTACGGCAAAGGTGCCGCCGGCCGCCTGAACATGGACGCGCTCAAGCTGCGCGGCGATGTCACGACCTACAACGTCGGCCCGGCTGCCCAGGCGCCGTATCCGCCCAACTACGTGCCGGACTCCGCGCCGACCGCGAGCGCCTGGTCGAGCGGCATCAAGACCCTCGACGGCCGCCTCGGCCAGGGCCCGAGCTCGGGCGTCACCGTCCCGGGCCAGAACTTCAAGACCTACATGGAGATCGCGCGCGACCGCGGCATGGCCACGGGCAACGTGTCCACCGCCGAGATCACCGACGCGACGCCCGCCGGCCCCTCGTCGCACATCTCCCAGCGTGGGTGCCAGGGCCCGAACGACACGCGCTCCGCGTGCCCGACCGAGACCAAGGCCGCGGGCGGCCTGGGCTCGATCGCCGAGCAGCAGGCCGACGAGAAGTTCGACGTCGTCCTCGGCGGCGGCCGCGCCCGCTACGCGCAGCCGCTCGATGCCGGTGGCACCAAGAACGTCATCGACTACGCCAAGGAGAAGGGCTACAAGTACGTGGCCACCAAGGACGAGATGAACGCCGTCACGTCGCTGGGCCAGGGCGAGCGCCTCCTGGGCCTCTTCCACGACTCGAACATGACGACCGAGTTCAACTCGCTGATCGCCTCCGACACGGGCGCCGGCTCGGCCACCACCAAGTGCACCCCGGCCAACCGCGGCACCGAGCCGTCCTTGAAGGAGATGACCGACAAGGCCATCAAGCTCCTGCAGGGCAACGCGAAGGGCTTCGTCCTGCAGGTCGAGGGCGCCTCGATCGACAAGCGCGACCACGCCGCCGACGCCTGCGGCCAGATCGGCGAGCTGCTCGGCATGGACGACGCGATCGGCGTCGCGCAGGAGTTCCAGCGCACGCACCCGGACACGCTGATCGTCGTCAGCGCCGACCACTCGCACACGAGCCAGATCATCCCGGTCACCCAGACCCCGCGCGGCGCCTACACGACGCTGCAGACGGTCGACGGCCAGCCGATCCGCATCTCCTACGGCACGGCCCCGGTCGCCGGCAGCCAGTCCCACACGGGCTCCACGGTCCCGGTCTTCGCCTCCGGCCCGCGCGCCGCGGACGTCGTCGGCACGATCGACCAGACCGAGCTGTTCCCGATCCTGACCAACACGCAGACGTCGCCCAACGGCGGCTCTGCCCCGGTCATCGTCGGCAGCGACGTCGGCGGCAACGTCCCCGCCACGCTCTCCCTCACGACGGCTCAGGGGAGCGCCACGTTCGCCCCTTTCGTCCCGGGCGCTGAGAAGGACTACACCGCCTCCCTGGTCACCAACGTGATCTCGTCGGCGGCCAATGCGACTCTCAGCGTCGCTGACACCAGCTCCATCGCCACCGGCCATCTCGTCAACGGCTCGTACTCGCTCGTCAAGGCGCTCGAGGCCAAGGTCGGCACCGGCGCCTACGCGCCCGTCGGCGGCGGCGCCGCGCCGACGACGCTGATCAACTGGACGGGCCCGGTCGCGAACGCGTCCACCACGATCGACTTCAAGCAGTCGATCGGCGGCACCGAGGCGCTGCGCACGGGCACCTACTCCAAGACGCTCACGCTGACCCTGAGCACGACCGCCCCGTAGGCGCGTCTCGCCGCGCCGCCCTCCGGGGTGGCGCGGCGTCAAAACAGGCTCCCCTGAACGACGCGCGCGGCACGCGCCGGCGCCGGCCCCTCGGGGCGGCGCGCGGCGTTGCCGCGGTGCGGGAAGCGGCTCGGGTACGTGCGCAGCGCCCACGGCGCCCCGGCGGCGAGCTCGATCTTGCGCTTGTCCGCCGGGGACACGTAGGCGCCCTTGGCGTACAGGCGCTCGTAGCGCGGCACGAGGTCCGGCCGGTGCTCGCGCAGCCAGTCGAAGTAGATGTCGCGGACGGCGCCGCGCAGGAACAGGGTCTGGCCGCCGATATAGGTCGCGTTCGCCTCGGTCGCCGCGTCGACGATCGCCTCGACCTGGTCGGGCGCGTCGTTGACGCCCGGCATCAGCGGCGCGATCAGGACGCCGCACGGAATGCCGGCCTCGTTGAGCGTGGCGACCGCGTCCAGGCGCGCCTTGGGATTGGGCGTGTGCGGCTCCGTGGCGCGCCAGGCCTTCTCGTCGAGCGTCGGGACCGACATGCACGCACTGACGTCGGTCACCGCGGCGATCTCCTGCAGCAGGTCCAGATCGCGCAGCAGCAGCGGCGACTTGGTCAGGATCGAGCACGGGTTGCGGAAGTCGCGCATCACCTCCCAGATGCCGCGCATGAGCTTGTAGCGGCCCTCGACCCACTGGTACGGGTCGGTGTTCGTTCCCAGCGCGATCGAGGCGCCACGCCACGAGGGGCGCGCGAGCTCCTTGCGCAGCACCTCGGGCACGTTGACCTTGACGATGATCTCGCGCTCGAAGTCCCGCCCCGCGTTGAGTTCCAGGTACTCGTGCGTCGGCCGCGCGAAGCAGTACACGCACGCGTGCGTGCAGCCGCGGTACGGGTTGATCGTCCACTCGAACGGGACCCGGCTCGTCCCCAGCGGGACGTGGTTGAGCGCCGACTTCGTCCGGACCTCGTGGAAGCGCATGTTTAGCGCCTCTGGCGCGTCGAAGCGCCGCACCACGGTGTCCCCCATCCCTGGCAGCCGGCCCTCGTCATCCGAACCTATGTTCTGCGATTCCCAGCGCATACGAACACATGTTCGCACGGTGGCCAGACGGAACAACAGAACTCGACCATTTGGCGGTGTATTCCGGTCGACCGGTCAGGGATACTCAGCGGGCGCCCACGCCACCGGCGGAGACGTTCACTCCCATCTTCCACGCGGCGGCGTGGGCGCACGACTGGTCGCCGCAGCGTGCTTCTTTACGTCAAGCGACGCGTGAAAGAAGCGATTCGCTGCCGCTGAGCGTCTGGCTCGTGGCTGATGCGATCTCGACCGGCACGATGTCGCCGGCCGACGCGAGGCCGTCGAAGTTGACGACCTTGTTGTGCGTCGTGCGGCCGCGCAGGCGCGACGGATCGTGCCGGGAATGGCCTTCGACGAGCACGTCGAGCGTCCGGCCGACGAAGCGCTGGGCGCGCTCGCGAGCGCGGCGCTGGACGACCTCGACGAGGCGCTCCATGCGCTCGACCTGGACCTCGTGGTCGATGAACTCCTCGACGAACTCGGCCGCCTCGGTGTCCCGCCGCGGCGAGTAGATGAACGTGAACGCGCCGTCGAAGCCGACCTCCTCGACGACCTCGAGGGTCTCGGCGAACTCCGCCTCGGTCTCCCCCGGGAAGCCGACGATGATGTCGGTCGTGATCGCGCAGTCCGGCACGTGCTCGCGGATCAGGGCGACGCGGTCCATGAAGCGCCGGCGGTCGTACGTGCGGCGCATCGCCTTCAGCACGCGGCTGGAGCCCGCCTGCAGCGGCAGGTGGATGTGCTGGCAGACCGAGGCGAGCTCCGCGTGGGCGAGGATCACGTCCTCGGTCATGTGTGCCGGGTGCGGGCTGGTGTAGCGGACGCGGTCGATGCCGTCGATCGCGTCGACGGCCTGCAGCAGCTCGCTGAACCTGCGCGGCCGCGGGCGCAGGCGCGTGCCATAGGAATTGACGTTCTGGCCGAGCAGCGTGACCTCGCGGACGCCGTCGGCGGCCAGGGCGCGCACCTCGTCCACGAGCTCCTCGAACGGGCGCGACACCTCGCGCCCGCGGGTGCTCGGCACGATGCAGTAGGAGCACTTCATGTTGCAGCCGGCGCTGATCTGCACCCAGCCGTGGACGTTGCGCGCCCGCTTGCCCGGCAGGTGGCCGGTGAAGCCCTCGAACTCGAAGAAGCCCTGCGCCGTGAGCGAGTCGCTGGTCAGGAACTCGGCCAGCTTGTGCACCTGGCCGGGTCCGAAGGCCACGTCGACGAACGGGTAGTCGCGGAACACCTGGTCCTTCACCGACTGCGCCCAGCAGCCGCCGACCCCGATCACCCGCTCGGGGTCGCGCCGCTTCAAGGCACGCGCCTCGTACAGGTGCGACACGAAGCGCTCGTCGGCCTTCTCGCGGATCGAGCACGTGTTGAAGAGGATCAGGTCCGCTTCCGCGCGCTCGGGTACCTCGGAATACCCGAGCGACTCGAGCATGCCCTTCATGCGCTCGGAGTCGTGCTCGTTCATCTGGCACCCGAAGGTGGTCACGTGGAAGCGCTTCATCTGAGCTAACGAGCGTAGTCGGTGGCGCGCGACTCCCTGATCACGGTGACCTTGATCTGGCCCGGGTACTCGAGCTCCTGCTCGATCTCGCGGGCGATCTCGTGGCTGAGCAGCACGGCGCCGTCGTCGTCGAGCGTGCCGGGCATGACCATCACGCGGATCTCGCGGCCCGCCTGCATCGCGTAGACCTTGTCGACGCCGTCGTGGCGCGTGGCGATCTGCTCGAGGTCTCGCAGGCGCTTGACGTATTGCTCCAGCGACTCACCGCGAGCGCCCGGGCGGGCCCCGGAGAGCGCGTCGGCGGACTGGACGATCACGGCTTCGACGGTCTGCGGCTCGACCTCGTTGTGGTGGGCCTCCATCGCGTGCGCGACGGCCTCGGACTCGCCATGGCGGCGCGCCAGGTCGCCGCCGACGAGCGCGTGCGGGCCCTCGACCTCGTGCGAGACGGCCTTGCCGATGTCGTGCAGCAGCGCGGCGCGGCGGGCGGTCTTGGGGCTCGCGCCCAGCTCCTCGGCCATCATCGCGGCGAGGTGCGCGCACTCGATGCTGTGCGCGAGCACGTTCTGGCCGTAGCTGGTGCGGTACTTGAGGCGGCCGAGGATGCGGATGAGCTCGGCGTCGAGGCCCTGGACGTTGGCGTCGAGCGCGGCCTGCTCGCCCGACTCGATGATGTGGTTCTCGAGCTCGGACTTGGCTTGGTAGTAGGTCTCCTCGATGCGGGCCGGGTGGATACGGCCGTCGGAGAGCAGCTTCTCCAGCGTCATCCGGGCGATCTCGCGACGGACGCCGTCGAAGCCCGACAGGATCACGGCGTTGGGGGTGTCGTCGATGATGAAGTCGACCCCCGTGAGGTGCTCGAGGGCGCGGATGTTGCGGCCCTCGCGGCCGATGATGCGGCCCTTCATGTCATCCGCGGGCAGCTGGACGACGGACACGGTCGTCTCCGCCGCGTGGCCGGCGGCGAGCCGCTGCATGACGACGGCGAGGATGTTGCGGACGCGGCGGTCGGCGTCGCGCTTGGTCTCCTCCTCGATCTGGCGCACGAGCCGGGCGCTGTCGTGCCGGATCTGGTCCTCGAGCTCCTTGAGCAGCAGATGCTTGGCCTGGCTGGCGCTGAGGCCGGAGACGCGCTCCAGGGCGCGCACGTGACGCTCGTGGGCCGCGCCGGCCTCCTCCAGCCGCTGGTCGAGCCGCGCCTCGCGCTCGTCGAGCTCTGCGCTGCGCGCGTCGATAGCGACCTCGCGTGAGACCAGCCGTTCCTCCAAGCGGCCGATCTCCTGACGGCGCGCGAGCGCGTCGTCGGTTTCCTTCTTCGCCGCCTCCTTGGCCGGCGTATGCGCGGGCCGGGCGCTCGACGGTGCCGTGCCGGCGGCCACGAGCCCGGGGGCCCGCTTCACCAGCAGCAACGCCGCGATCACCAGGCCGGCCGCGAGCACGGCCGCCGCGATCACAGTTTCCATTGTCCGTGTCCTCTCTCCGAACGCCGCCCTGCAGGGCGCGGCGAGATCCGATGCTTCTTGTCTATGAGGCGGCAGATCGAGTCACGCCCGGATGTCCGGAGCGAGGGATCGAGCATGGAAGGCGGCCTTTGGAAGTAGGCCGCCGCGTCAGTAGGCGGCTAGATGTGTGTTCGAAGGGTCCGAGCGGGGCTCGGTGGGCGTTCTCGCCCGGGGATATGCGTTGTGGCCGTCATTGCTGAAGCTGCTGGATGTCGCTCTTAAATGGGGGATTTGCTGCTGTTTCAATGGGTCCGATGTGACCCGGTCTGTCGCTGCGCCGGATCGTAGTACCGGAAGGTGCGGCCTGCAACGCACTGGCGATTTACGGAGTGTCCGTGTAGGCCAGTCCGGTGCCGCAATGGCGGCAGCGGAAGCGGTACGCGGTCTCCCCCGCGGCCTCGCTGGTGCCCACGAAGGCGGCGCCGTCGCCGCAGTGGTACAGCCAGTGCTCCTGCTGGTGGCCGTTGAAGCCCGGCGTGCGCTCGGCGATCTCGTCGAGCACGCCCCCCGGCACCGTGTCCGGGACGTCATCGCCCACGTCCGTGAACTCGATCCGCATCCGCAGCGCCGCCGAGCCGTCGGCGATGCACCACGGGCACAGCGGGCCCTCGACGAAGTCGTCGGCGGCGAACACCGGTCCGGTGTAGACGAAGCCGTAGCGGTGGCCACAGAGCGCGCACGGCAGTGCTGACTCCATGACCGAGCCGGTCTTCAGCGGGTCCGGGTGGTACGGGAACTCCGGGAACGGCGGCGCCGCCTCAAGCGCCGGCGGTTCCTCTTCCTTGGATTTGCGAGACCACAGCGCCATGCACGAATCGTTTCAGGGCCGGTTCCGCCGGCGCAAGGGTGTCGTCGGCGCGGCGACGTGCGTTACGACACTCCCGCTGAGCGAGAGCCGCGTCACACACGTCCGGGTCAGTCCTCGAGGGCGGCGTGGGCGTGGCGGCGCAGCGCGTCGTGGGCGAGGTCGAGGTCGTAGCCCTTGCGGACGAGGAAGCCGAGCGCGCGCTCGCAGTCACGCGGCGTCTCGGGCGGGACCGGAAAGCGGCGCGCGAGCAGCGCGCACGCGGCGCCGAGCTCGTCGTGCTCGCTCTCGCCGACGGCATCGCGAATGAGGTGCCGGTCGACGCCCAGCTCGAGCAGACGCCGTTCGATGCGGTCGTTGCCCCACTGGTCGAGGTTGCGGCGGTCCTCGGCGAAGCGGCGGGCGAACGCGGCGTCGTCGAGATAGCCGCCCTCGAGCAGCGCGGCGATGACCTCCTCGACGAGCGCAGGGTCAGTGCGCTTCTTGACGAAGTTCTGCCGCACCTCGGCCTCGGTGCGGTCGCGGTGCGCGAGGAACCGCCATGCGATGTCGAACGCCTTCTGGCGCTCGAGCTCGTCGCCGGCGCCGAACGGACTCGCCGCGGCGAGCTCCCCGGGTGCGGGCCGATCGACCCCGCTCATCGGGCGCGCTCCGGCGTGGGCTGCGGCCGGGGCCCGGTCAGCGACCACGCGGGACCGCCGATCACCGCCAGCGCCCACACGACCGCCCGCCGACCGAGGCACCGCACGGGCGGCGTGAGCGCGACACCGGGGGGTGATCCCGCTGAGTTGCCTGACGCGAAAGTCCTCGGGTACACCCCCCGACCTCCGTGACCCGTGGCCGCGCGGAGAGACACGGCCGGGGCGGACGGCGCGGCCGCGCGGAGAGGCGCGGCCGGGGCGGACGGCGCGGCCGCGCGGAGAGGCGCGGCCGGATCGGACGGCGCGGCCGCGCGGAGAGGCGCGGCCGGATCGGACGGCGCGGCCGCGCGGAGAGACACGGCCGGATCGGACGGCGCGGCCGCGCGGAGAGACACGGCCGGATCGGACGGCGCGGCCGCGCGGAGAGACGCGGCCGGGGCGGGTGCGTCCGCCGCTGCGAGCGGCGCGGGTGGGTCGGGCGCGCCGGGCCCGTGGGGCGCGGCGGGCTGAGGGTGCCCGGCGGCGTCGCCGCCGGGCGGGTGGTCGTCAGGGCGGTGGGGCACCGCGGCTAGGCGGCGCCCACCAGGGCCGCGGCGGCCTTCGGGTCGCCCTCGATCGGTTCGACGAGGTCCTGGGAGACGCCGAGGATCTCGTAGACCTTGGACTCGATCTCCTTGGCCACCTCGGGGTGGGTGTCGAGGTAGCCCTTGGCGTTGTTGCGGCCCTGGCCGAGCCGCTCGTCGCCGTAGGAGAAGAACGAGCCGGACTTCGAGATGACCGAGTGCTCGATGCCGAGGTCCAGGATGCAGCCTGAGGTCGAGATGCCCTGGCCGAACTCGATGTCGAACTCGGCCTGCTTGAACGGCGCGGCGACCTTGTTCTTGACGACCTTCACGCGGACGCGGTTGCCGACCGCCTCGGTGCCGTCCTTGAGCGTCTCGATGCGGCGGATATCCAGCCGCTGGGAGGCGTAGAACTTCAGCGCGCGGCCGCCCGGCTGGGTCTCCGGCGAGCCGAACATCACGCCGACCTTCTCGCGGATCTGGTTCGTGAAGATGCACAGCGTCTGGGTGCGGTTGAGGTTGCCGGCGAGCTTGCGCATCGCCTGCGACATCATCCGCGCCTGCAGGCCGACGCTCTGGTCGCCCATCTGGCCCTCGAGCTCCGCCCGCGGCGTCAGCGCCGCCACGGAGTCCACCGCCACGACGTCCACCGCGCCGGAGCGGACCAGCATGTCCGCGATCTCCAGCGCCTGCTCGCCGTAATCGGGCTGCGAGACCAGCAGGTCGTCGATGTTGACGCCGATCCGCTGCGCGTACAGCGGGTCCATCGCGTGCTCGGCGTCGATGAACGCGCACACGCCGCCGAGCTTCTGGGCCTCGGCGATCACGTGGTAGATCAGCGTCGTCTTACCGGAGGACTCCGGGCCGAAGACCTCGACGATCCGCCCGCGCGGGACGCCGCCGATGCCGAGCGCGAGATCCAGTGACAAGGCACCAGTCGGAATCGCCTCGACCTTGACCTGAGCCCCCGGATCGCCCATCTTCATGACGGAGCCCTTGCCGAACTGGCGCTCGATCTGGGACAGGGCGCCCTGCAGGGCTGTGTCTCTTGCCTTCAAGGGGTCCTGGTTGCTCATGGACTGCACGCTAGGGCCTGGATCGGACGGAGCGAACGTATGTGCGCCTTTTGGCACACATTTGGTGCAGTTCCGTGACTATTCGGTGGGCAGCTCGAACCAGAACCGCGAGCCGGAGCCCTCGGTGCTCTCGAAGGCCATCCGGCCCCCGTGGGCGACCACGATCTCGTGTGCCAGAGCCAAACCGAGGCCGGTCCCACCCACCCGCGCGGCCGGACCGCGCTCGGCGCGGAAGAACTTCTCGAACACGTGCGGCTGCTCGACCAAGGGGATGCCCAGCCCGGAGTCGGCCACCGAGACCATCACGCTCCCTGCAGCGCCGGTTGCAACGACCTCGACGTCACCCCCGCCCGGCGAGTACTTGATCGCGTTGGACAAGAGGTTCGCCACCACCTGGGCGATCCGCCCGCGGTCGCCGACGGCGGTCAGCGGCGTCGACGGCACCACCAGATGCAACGCGTGCGCCGCGCTCTGCCCCGCGAACGTCCGCACCTGCTCCTCCAAGAGCTCCGTCAGCGAGAACGGCTCCCGCGCCAGCGACAGCCGGTCCTGCTCGATCGCCTGCACGTCGAGGAAGTCGTCGATCAGCGCCGACAGGCGCTTGGCCTCGCGGTGCACGGTCCCGAGGATCTCCTCGCGCGCCGACGTGTCCAGCTGCCGCGTCCGCAACAGCTCCGCGTAGCCCAGCACCGAGGCCAGCGGCGTCCGCAGCTCGTGCGAGACCGTCGCCATCAGATCGGACTTGAGCTGGTCGACCTCGCGCTCGCGGGTGACGTCGCGCAGCACGACCAGCCGACCGATCCGCGCGCCCGCCTCGTCGTCGACCGGCGCCGTGTAGCGCTGGAGCACCAGCCCGTCCACGGTCACCTCATCGGCGGTCGGCTCGTCGGAGTCCGCGAGCATCGCCTCCCACTGGGCGAAGTAGGCCTCCGGGTCGTCGGCGGCGTCAGACGTCCGCGCCGCGCCGATCGCGGCGCCGACCGGCATCGAGAGCCGGTTCGCCAGCGCGTCCATGGCGGCGTTGGCGAACACCAGCTCGTGGTCGAGGCCGACCAGCGCGATCCCCTCGCGGACGCCGTCGAGGACCGCCGCGTTGACCTGGAAGAGCCAGCTGCGCTGCTCGAGCGCGCCCGCCTCGGCCAGCGCCACGGCCGCTTGCGCCGCGAGCCGCTGGAGGATCGGCGCCTCCCCGGCCGCGAACGCGGGCGAGCTCACGCCGCCCAGCGACGCGACGCCCACGGCGCGCTCGCCGGAGCGCAGCGGGACGTGCACCTCCCAGCGCACCACGCTCTCCCCGCCCAGACCCGTGCGCACCCGCAGCGCGGCGTCCTCGACGGCCAGGACCGTGCGCGACGAGACCGCTCGCGCCGCCGCTCCCTCGCCTCCCGCGACCGTGTGCTCGGCGAGCACGACGGGATCGAGGCCGACCACCGCCGCACGCAGCCAGCGCGAGTCGTCGCGCCAGTTCGCGAGGTAGAGCACGCCGACGTCCGCGCCGGCGGCCGTCACCAGCGTGGACAGCGTCATCGACGACAGCGCGGCCACCTCGCGGGTCCCCGCGAGCCGGTCGGCGAAGTCGCCGTGCAACTCGGCCCGCGACTTCTCCAGCGCGAGTTGCCCGGCGATCTCCTCGAGCTCGTCGCGCTGCGCGCGCGCCTCATCGCCCGCCTCGGTCAGCTCGAGCGAGCGCTCCTCGAGCTCGATCGCCTGCATCTCGAGCTCCGTGTTCTGCGTCTCGAGCTCGGCCCGGCTCTCCTCCAGCGACCGCGCCATCGAGTTGAACGCGCCGCCGAGCCGCCCGATCTCGTCGCCGTCGCCCTCGGGCACGGTCACGTCGAGCTCGCCGCGCGACAGGCGCGACGCGGCCACGGCCAGCCGCCCGACCGGCATCACGATCCTTCGCGCCACGTACGCGGTGGCCGACGCCAGGAGCAGGAAGCACACGGCGAAGCCGATCCCGGCGACCCAGTATGCGCGCCCCGTGGCGGTGTCGGCGTCCGCGGCGAGGCGGGTGGACAGCGCCCGCTCGCGTGCACCGAGGCGGTCGATCAGCGCCGTCAGATCCGCGGCGCGAGCGACGCCGTCGTTGTTCCGGGCGAAGTCGCGCCCGGCGGTGACCCCGTCCTCGCGCGTGCGGGCGATCACCGGGTCGGCGTAGTCGTTGACGTACGCCAGCGAGTCCGTGCGGACCCGCTCGGCGAGACGCCGTTGTTCGGGGTCGGACTCGACGAGCGTGAGCAGCTCCAGCGCTGAGTCCGGGAGCGCGTCGCGCGTCGTCCGGTAGTCGGCGAGCAGGTCCGGGTTGCCGCGGATCAGGTAGCCGCGGACGATCGTCTGCACGCCGAGCACCCGCTGCGCGGTGAGGTTGGCGGCGGCGATCACGGCCTGCGAGTGGCGGGCCCGCTCGCCTGCCGAGTCCTGGCGGTCGATCGCGATCGCCAGCCCGCCGAGCACGATCGCCACGACCGCCACCAGCAGCGCGGAGACGGCCAGCGTGCGCGCGGTCAGCCGGCGCCTCATGCGATCCGCTCGTAGGCGTGCGGACCCACCGGGCGCAGGCCGAGCGCCCCCGGGTCGATCAACCGCTCGCTGCGGCCCAGCAGCAGGATGCCGCGCGAGCCGAGCGCCGACACCAGCGTCGCGTAGACCCGCCGGCGGGCCTCGGGTGACAGGTAGATCGCCACGTTGCGGCAGAGGATCAGCCGCCAGCTCCCCGGCGGCGGGCCGTCGGACGCGAGATCGCGCCGCTCCCAGCGCAGTCGCGCACGCACCTCGTCCGGGTACTCGCCGGTGCGCGCCAGCGCGAGGTTCTCCTCGAGCAGGTCGCTGCCGAGCAGCACCGTTCGGCCGAGGACCTCCATCCGGGCCAGCACGAGCGCGAGCGTGTGCAGCTCGGCGCCGTCAGCGCAGCCCGCGGACCAGACGCTCAGCCGTTTGCCGCCTGCCAGAAGCCGCGGCAGGAGCACCTCCTCGACGAGGGCGAACTGCTCCGGGTCGCGGAACATCGCGCCGTGCGAGATCGCGACGGAGCGACGGAACCGCCCCCGCGCGTCGTGGTCGCGGCGCAGCACCCGCGCCAGGCACTCCTCGCTCGCGACCTGCTCGCGCCGGAAGGCGCGCTGCACCTGCTGGGCGACGTGCTCCGAGCGGAAGCTCCCCAGCGGAAGGCCCGAGACGTGCTCGAGCTCAGACCGCATGTCGCACGGTGTCCAGGAGCGCCACGGGCGAGAACGGCTTGCCGACGAAGTGATCGGCCCCTGCCGCCATCGCCGCGTCGCGATCCTCGGGCATCACGCGTGCGGTCACCATCACGATCGTCGCACCGGCGGTGACGGGATCGGCGCGCAGCGCGCGGCACAGGTCCAGGCCACTGAGCCCGGGCATCATCCAGTCCAGCAGCACGACATCCGGCGGTGTGGCGCGGGCGGCCTCGAGCGCGCTGTTGCCGTCCTCGGCCTCCTCGATGTCGAACTCGCCGACATCGACGGTCAGCCGCATGAGCGCCCGCAGGCTCTCATCGTCCTCGGCGATCAGCACGCGAGTACGGCGGTTGCTCGGTTCGGTCGCCTCCACGCCGCGCGAGACGCTAGCCGCCGCGCGAGCGGTCGGCAATATGACCGGATTGCAGATTGTCAGCGCGCCAACTTCCGTGCCGCCGCCGCCTTCGCGGCGGCGACGTCCGGCGAGCCCAGCCGCAGGCTGATCTTGCGGCCGCCGAGCGTGCCGGAGAGGCGCCCGCCGGAGCGCAGCGTGACCGTCCCGTGCGCCGCCTTGGTCCCGCCGATCCGCAGCCGGATCGAGTTGTTGCCACTGCCGGTCAGCGTGACGCCGTCGACGGCCTTGTAGTTCCTCAGGACGAGGCGGTCGCCGCTGATCGTCCAGTACCCGCCGCGCAGACCGCCGCCGGACGTCGCCAGGGCGGCCGGCGAGATCACCAGCCGCAGGTCGTCGAGCGTGGCGCCGAGCGCGCTGACCGTGCGCCCGATCTTGCGCGGCAGTCCACCGGAGACCCGCAGCGATTCGAACGACTTGGGCGCGCCGAGAACCGCTGGGATGCCCGTCGGGATCCGCTTGCACGGGGACTTCGGCAGTGACTTGCCCTCGATGAAGCGATCGATCGCGTCGCGGGAGCAGGTCCGCGGGTCGCTGACGGTCGAGTGGCCGGTGCCGGGCACCACGAGCCGCACCGAGCCCGGGATGCGCGCGGCGACGCGGGCGGAGACCTCAGGCGGCGTCCGCAGGTCCTCCCCGCCCTGGAGGATCAAGGTCGGGGCCGTCGGGTACGGGAGCGGCGCGGCGGTCGACGGCGGTCGCGGGACGTCCGGCCAGCGCAGGCAGAGGTCGATCTCGTCGCCGACCACGACCGGCGGGTCGAACGGGGCGAACGTGTTCGCGGGCAGCGCCGCGATCCGCTGCTGGACGACCGCCGGTCGCTGGTCGATCGGCGTGCCCGGATCCCACGGCATCGGCTCGGTCTCGCAGACCGTCGCGTAGCGGGCGGTCGAGAAGTCGCGCGGCGAGCCGAGCACATCGAGTGCGCTCGAGTCGTGGATCATCCGCGCCAGCAGCGCGCCGTCGCCCTCGAGGGCGGAGCGCACGGCGATCGGCATGATCGCCCGCAACGGCGGGATGTAGTCGGTCACCAGCATCAGATCGAACAGGTCCAGCGGCGTGATCTGCACCTTGTGCGCGCGGCCGCGGTCGTCGTAGGCGCGCTCGGTCATGGGCTTGCGCCGCAGTTGGGCGACCAGCTGCCCGAGATCGTCGCCCGGGTTGGTCGAGATGCCGCGGCACTTGCCGGGACAGAGCGACTGCAGCGAGGGGCTCATCGCGCGGAAGGTCGACGTGAAGTACGGGTCGGAGTCATCCGGGTCCACGACCGAGTCGAGGATTAGCCGGTCGACGTGCTGCGGGTAGGTGCGCGCGTACTGGATCGCGAGCTCCGTCCCGTAGGAGATCCCGAACAGCGTCACCTTCTCCACGCCCAGCTGCGCGCGGATCGCCTCCATGTCCTCGACCGAGTCCGCCGTCGTGTAGTGCTTGCGGGCGACGCCGAGGCGCGCCGCGCACTGCTCGGCGGCGGAGGTCGAGCGCAGGTGCGGGTCCTTCTCGAGCTCCGGGCAGCGCAGCAGGCCGGAGCGCCCGGTCCCGCGCTGGTCGTAGCCGATCAGCCGGAAGCGGTCGCCCAGCTCGGGCAGCGTGCTGACGACGCTCAGCATCTCGCTCAGCCCGGCGCCGCCAGGGCCGCCGGACAGGTACATCAGCGTCGGTCCGGTGAGGTTGCCGGCGCGGCCGACCCGGAGGTCGATCGTGCCGGGATCGACCCCGGAGCGGTCCAGAGGAACCGTGAGGCTCGCGCAGCGCGCCTCCTTGAAGTCGACGCAGGACCCGAAGTCGAGCGCGGCGCTGGCGGTGCTCGGGAGTGCGAGCAGCGCGACGAGCGCGGTGAGAACGGCCATCCGGGCCGAGGTGGCGACCATGGCGGCTCAGGCTAGCCGAGCGTGGCGCGTGTGAGCGCCTCATATCGGGCGCCGCCCGGGTGCAGTCTCGACGCGTACAACGTGACCGCCGTCGCGCCGAATTCGCGTCGATCGAGCTGCGATGTCGCGTTCCGGGGCGGGCGGGCCCGGGGGCGCAACCGGGCGACGGTCACATGCGGGCGGAACGGGCGCGTCTCAGGTGTGTAGACGCCGGCGGCGCCGAGGGCGGTCGAGACGCGCGACTGCAGGGCCGCGAGGGCGCCCGTGGGGTCGGCGAGCGCGACGGTGAGCACCCGCGCGCGGCGCGGCGGCAGCAGGAGGACCTTGTCGAGCGCGAGCTCCGGTGCGGCGTGCTCGGCCGCGACGATCGGGGCGATCGCGTCGACGTCCTCGGGCGGGCGGTTGCCGAGGAACGCGAGCGTGACGTGGAGGGCCTCGCGGGCGACGGGACGCCAGACGGCCTGATCCGCGGCGGCGCCGAGGGCCGAGAGCACGTCCCGGATCTCTTCTGGGATCTCGAGGGCGACGAACAGCCGCAGCGGCTTCATGCCCGCAGCAGCAGCGCGCGGAGCATGTGCAGCGTGACCGTCGTCGTCCGGTCGCGCACGTCGGCGCGTCCGCCCGGGAGGCGGACGGTGCGCTCCTCGGCGTCGGTGGCGCTCGAGACCGAGATGCAGACGGTGCCGACCGGCTTGGCCTCCGAGCCGCCGCCCGGCCCGGCGATCCCCGTGATGCCGATGCCGTAGTCCGCGCCGAGCCGCGATCGCGCGCCCGCCGACAACGCGGTCGCCACCTCCGGCGAGACCGCTCCGTGGGCCTCGATGAGCGAGGCGGGAACGCCGGCCAGCTCGGTCTTGGCCTCGTTGGAGTAGACGACGAGCCCGCCGAGGACGTAGGCCGACGAGCCCGCGAGATCGGTCAGGCGGCCCGCCATCAGCCCGCCGGTGCAGGACTCGGCGGTCGCGATCGTCGAGCCGGCGAGCAGCCGCGCGATCACGACGTCGATCGTCGCCCCGTCGTCGGAGAAGAGGACGTCGCCGTGCCGCTCCCGCAGCGCCGCCTCGAAGGTCTCGTACTCGCCCATCTGCTCGGGGGTGAAGACCGTGGCGACCTCGAGCTCGCCGCGCCGCAGGCAGGTCGTGACCTCGAACGGCACGTCGCCGATCTCGCGCAGGCTGGCGGCGATCTGCGGCTCCGGGAGCGGGAAGAAGCGCAGGATCCGTTGTTCGAGCGAACCCGCGGACTCCAGCAGCTCGCGCAGCGGCGACGTCGTCACCGCCGCCTCCCACATCGTCTGCAGCTCGCGCGGCGGGCCCGGCAGCACGAGGACCATGGGCTCCGAACCGATGATCAGCCCCGGAGCGGTCCCGACCGGCTCCAGGACCGCGGCGCCGCGCGGCACGAACGCCTGCTTGCGCGCCCCCGCCCGCATCGCCTCTTCCTCGAACGGCATCCGCCGCCGCAACCGCGAGACCACGGACCAGATCCGCTCTTCCAAGGCGGCGTCGTGGACCATCTCCGCCCCCGCCCACGCGGCGACGACGTCGGCGGTGAGATCGTCGGCCGTCGGGCCCAGCCCGCCGCTCGTGACGATCAGGTCATGGTCGGAGAGGAAGTCGAGCGCCCCGCGCAGGTCCTCCTCGCGGTCGCCGACGACGACGATGTTGGTGACCGTCACCCCGCGCGCCCGCAGCGCCTCCGACAGCCACGGGCCGTTCGCGTCGCGGATGATCCCGCTCAGCACCTCGGTGCCGGTGACGACGATGCCGGCTCTCATGCGGAGCACCGCAGCTTCAGCCGCGCCGAGTCGGAGAGGCGGACCGGCTTCTTGCCCGGGCGCACCTCGTAGCCGATCGGCTTGCCCGTGTTCTGGACCGGATAGCTCTTCCCACCCACGCGCAGTCTCACCGAGCTGTTGCCGAGGTTCACGCGGAAGCGTTGCGAACGGAACGTCTTCGTGCTCTTGCCCGGCTCGAGGTACTCGCCGTCGACGACGGCCTTCCCGGTCGCGTCGATCAGGCAGACGTACACGCGGGCGTCCGTCGCGGTCAGGCGCAGAGCGGCGCGCGCGGGCGGAGCGGCCTTCTTGTGCTTCTTCGGCTTGGCGGTCGAGGTCGGCGTCGCGGTCGCGGTGGGCGTGGTGGTCGAGACGACGGGCGGGGACTCCTCCTCGGGCGAGTTCCCCCACACGACCCCGAGCAGGTAGAGCGCGCCGAGCAGCACCACGACGCCGCCGAGCACGACGAACAGCGGGCCGAAGGAGCGCCGCGGCCGTTGACGCCGCCGCCCGCCCATACCGGGCCCGAACGGCGTCAGATCCTGCGTCGACGGCCGCTCGTAGCGCTGGCGGTACTCCTCGACCAGCATCCGCGGATCGAGCTCGAGGTACTCCGCGTAGGTGCGCAGGAACGTCTTGACGAACGTGGGACCCGGCAACAGGTCCCACTCCTCGTTCTCCAGTGCGCGCAGGTACTTCGCCCGGATCTTCGTCGCCGCCTCGACCTCGGTCATGTCGATGCGACGGCGCATCCGGGCTTCCCGCAGCGTTTCCCCGATCTCCGCCATTAGCCGCCTCCGAGGCTACAAGCGCCGCTACTCGGGTTCGTCGGGCACGGGCTGCGGGTCGAGCGCCGCGAGCACCCGCGGGACGTCGGCCTCGGTCACCAGTACCTGACGCGGCTTGGAGCCTTCGTAGCCCGAGATCACGCCGCGCCGCTCGAGCATGTCGATCAGGCGCCCGGCGCGCGTGTAGCCGAGCCGCAGCCGCCGCTGCAGCATCGAGGTCGAGGCGGTCTGCATCTCGGCCACGAGGCGGATCGCGTCGGCCAGCAGCGGGTCCTCGTCGGGGTCGAACTCGTCGGGCGGGCCGTCACCGGAGACGGCCTCCTCCTCTTCGACCTCTTCGAGCAGGTCCTCGCGCAGCTCCGGCTCGCCCTGCAGGCGCCACGTCGTGGTCAGCTCCTCGATCTGCGCCTCGTCGATGTAGGCGCCCTGGATGCGCTGCAACCGCGACGACCCGACGGGCGAGAACAGCATGTCCCCCATCCCGAGCAGCGACTCGGCGCCGTTCTGGTCGAGGATCACGCGCGAGTCGGTCTGCGAGCTCACCGCGAAGGCGATCCGCGACGGCACGTTGGCCTTGATCATGCCGGTGATGACGTCGACGCGCGGGGACTGCGTGGCGAGCACGAGGTGGATGCCGACCGCGCGCGCCTTCTGGGCGATCCGGATGATCGAGTCCTCGACGTCGGCGGGCGCGACCATCATCAGGTCGGCGAGCTCGTCGATCACGCACAGGACGTACGGCAGCGGCGGTTCGTCGCGGGTCGCGCGGACCTTGTTGAGGTCCTTGAGCGTGCGGGTGCGGGCGAGCGCCATGTACGCGTAGCGCTGCTCCATCTCGCGGACGAGGTTCTGGAGCGCGATCGCCGCCTGCTTGGGGCTCGTGATGACCGGCGTCAGCAGGTGCGGGATCGAGTCGTAGTGGGTGAGCTCGACCTGCTTGGGGTCGACCAGCACCATCCGCACCTCGTGCGGGGTCGCCTGCAGCAGGATCGACGAGAGCATGCTGTTGATCGCGCCCGACTTGCCGGCGCCGGTGGTGCCGGCGACCAGCAGGTGCGGCATCTTCGCGAGGTCGGCGCCGATCGAGCGGCCCGCGACGTCCTTGCCGAGCCAGACGGTGAGCGGCGACCAGTCCGACGGGACGGGCTGGAAGACGTCGCCGAGGTGGACGATCCGGCGGCGCGCGTTCGGGACCTCGATGCCGACCGCCTGCTTGCCGGGGATCGGCGCGAGGATGCGCACGTCGGAGGCGGCGAGCGCGTACGCGAGGTCGTCCTTGAGCTGCGCGACCTTGCCGACCTTGATGCCGGGCGCCAGGCGCAGCTCGTAGCGGGTGATGTGCGGGCCGGCGACCATGCCGATCACGCGCGCCTCGATCTTGAAGTGCGCGAGCGTCTCGATCAGCTGCGCCGCGACCTTCTCCTGCCCCACCGTGTCCGGGCGCGAGGCGTCCTCGTCGGATCGCGTGAGCTTGGCCGGGTCCGGCAGCTCCCAGACGAAGTCCGGCGCGTCGGTCACGTCGCGCCGGTAGCGGCCCTGCGGGGTCAGGTCGGCGGGGTCGACCGGCTGCGACGGGCCGCGGGTGACACCCTCCTCGTCCTCGGGCGGGTCCTCGGCGAGACGCTCGAGCTCCGGGACGGCCTCGACCTCGACCTCGGGTTCAGGCTCCGGCTCGGGCGCCTCGATCTCGAGTTGAGGCTCCGGTTCCGGCACCTCGCCGCCGTAGATGTCCGGGTAGCGCTCCTCGCCGGACCAGAAGCTGTCGTCCTTGGCCGCGGGCTTCTTCTTCGCCGCCCGCTTGGGCTTGGGGGTCTCGAACTCGGGCGTCTCGCCGAACACGTCCGGGCGCTCGACGCGCACCCGCGTGGACTGTTCGAGCGTCTCGAGATCCGACGCGGGGCGGGGGCGGCGCGTCACCACCGCGTCGCGCACCTCGCGCGTCGTGCTCGTGACCGAGGTGTGCGTCGCCTTCAAGACGCCGGCCACCGACGCGCCCGTGAGCAGCAGCACGCCCGCGAGGAAGAGGAAGAGCGCGAGGATGTGCGCGCCGATCGTCCCGGTGAGCGTCGTGACGACGTAGTCGATCGCCTCGCCCGTCATCCCGCCGCGGGTCTTCACCCACTCGGAGTCCCACCAGTCCGGCCGCGCGCCCTCGGGACCGAGGCCGAGCGTTCCGGCCGACAAGCCGAGGGTGACCGAGATGAAGATGCAGATCGCGCCCGCGCGGAACGGCTTGACCGCGGGCAGGACCGGGCGCAGCATCAGGATCGCCCCGGCCGCCGCCAGCGCGACCGGCACGAGGTAGTGGGCGGCGCCGAGCAGCCAGCGCAGCCCCTCGACGGCGTTGGTCCCCGCGCGCCCGCCGTCCCACCCGGCGTACACGAGGAACCCGAAGAACAGGGCGAGCGCGACGAGCCCCAGCCCGATCAGGTCGAGCTGACGCTGCTCGAGCGTGGGCAGGTGGAGCTTCGGCCGCGAGCGCCGCGCACGGGGCGCGGGCTTGCGGGCGGGCTTCTTCTTGGCTGCTGGCATCTGGCCCGGCCCCCTTCGACGCGGGCGGGCCGACCCCTCCCTAGGGGCCTGATGAAGCATTCCGGTGCGCCCGCTGCGGCGCATCCGCGGCGCCTCGCGCCAGCCGCGCTGCTCACGGCCCAGAGGGCCGCATCGCGAGCGCGGCCGTCACGAGCCACTGGCGGCTGCACCACATCGGTCGGACCGACCATGCTTCAGCGAACGCCGACCCTCGTTTTCACCGGCGGGCGCATGTAGGTGAGACGGCTCGGGCGCACGCCGAGGCGGACGGCGGTCTCGAGCCAGCCGATCGCCGCGCCGGTGGGGTCGACGACCGGGACGTAGAGGCCGTCGTCCTCCAACCGGTCCTGGAGGGCGCGGGCGACGCCGAGCATGCCCGTGCAGCCGAGGACGATGACGTCGGCGTCGCGGGTCGCGACGGCTTCGGAGGCCTGCTCGTGGAGCCGATCGAGCAGCACCTCGTGGTCCTCGAGCCCCAGGACCGGGAGGTCGACGACGCGGATCGCACCCATCCGGTCGGCGAGGCCGTAGCGGCGGACGAGGCCGTGCAGCATCCCGAGCACGTTGTCCAGGACGGTGATCACGCCCACCCGCTCCCCCAGGCTCAGCGCGGTCAGCACCGCCGGCTCGAAGCCGCCGACGACCGGCGCGTCGATGATCTCGCGCGCGGCGTGGACGCCTGGGTCGCCGAAGCAGCTGATGAAGAGGGCGTCGACGCCGTCGCCGGCGGCCTGCTCGACGCGGTCGAGGATGCCCGGGCCGGCGAGCGCCTCGTCGTAGGAGGACTCGATGCTGGCGGTGCCGCGCTCGAGCGAGACGGCGTCGATCTCGGTGCCGGGTCCGGCCCACGCGACCGCCTCGGTGCGGACGGACTCGATCAGCCCGTCCCCCACGATGGGAAGGATGACTCGGAGGTGCATGGCCCGACACTAAGCGGGGCGCGGCGCGCGGCCCATGTGCGTCCTGCACTGCTCAGGCGGGCGGATTGTGCAGCGCGAGTACGCGGCAGGCGAGCTGGAGCGCGAGGCGGTGGTCGGCGTCGTCGAGGTCGACGTCCAGCAGCTCGCGCAGGCGCGCGATCCGCGCCGAGACCGTGTTGCGGTGCAGCCCGAGCGCCGAAGCGGTCGCCGAGACGGAGAGACCCTCCTCCAGATACGCCTGGAGGGTTCGCAGCAGCTCGTCGTCGCGGACCGGGGCGAGGATCGAGTCGGCGTACGCGCGCATCAGGTCCGACTCGTTCCACGAGAGGAGCAGGCGCGAGACGCCGAGCTCGTCCGCGTGCTCGACGGCGGGTGTGAGCTCGCGCGAGCGGGCCAGGAGCGCGGCGTCGCGCGCCTCGGCGAGGGTGCGCGCGACGCCCGCGATCCCCTCGTGCGGCCGCCCGATCCCCGCGTGCAGACCCCACGACCCCGGCAGCGCCAGCAGCGCCGTGCGCACGCGGGCGAGCATCCGCCGTGCGTCCTGCGGCGGCGGCTCCGAGGTCGCGGTCACCCAGGTGGTCCAGCCGTCGCCGCGCTCGACCAGCGGGCCGACGAGGTCGTGCGCCGCCAGCGCCTCGCGCATCCGCGCGGTGCGCAGCATCACGTCCCCACCGGCGCGCCAGCCGATGTGGACGCCGGTGTGCCATCCGCGCAGTGCCCAGCCGGCCGCGACGGCGCGTTCGACGACGTCGCGGCGCACGGCCGCCCCGCCCGCCAGCAGCTCGCCGAGCAGGTGGGCGCTCAGGCGCGAGTCGCGCTCGGCCGTCAGCCGCTGCGCCGCCAACGTGGCGCGGACCACCGGTTCGGCGGCCTCCAGCACGGCCGCCGTCGTCGCCGCCCACGCCTCGACCGGCGCGGGGGTGCGGGACGCCAGCCAGGCGACCGTGCTCCCCACCGGCTGCAGGACCAGCACGCCGTCCGGCAGCTCGATCCGCTGCGGCGCGTCGAGGTCGAACCGCCCGACCACCTCGAGCGGGTCGCCTTCCAGCGCCGTGCCGTCCGCCGCCAACAGCGCGACCGGCTGCGACAGGACCTCACGCAGCACCGCCAGGCTCGCCGGGAGCGTCTGCGGTCGCGCCCGCAACGTCCGCAGCGTCTTCGTGAGCGCGCGGGCGCGCTCGACCTCCGGCGCCCGGATCGTGACGATCAGCCGGTGCAACAGGTCGACGAGGTCGGGCGCGGCGACGGAGATGACCGGCAGGCCGAGCCGATCGGCGATCCGCACGGTCGACAGCAGCGGCGCCGTGTCGGACGCGATCAGGAGCGCCGCGGCCCCGCCGGTCTCCGCGCGGCGGACGAGCGCCTCGAGCCGGTAGGCGGGAGTGACCGCGGCGGTCGCGCAGACGACGAGCTGGTCGCCGCACGGCGCGAGCTCGCCGCCGCCGTGCCACGCGAGGTCGGCGACATCGCGGTCGAGGCCGTTCGCGCCGGCGAGCAGCGACGCGCCGTCGAGCACGGGGTGGGCGACGAGGTCGCGGACGCGCACGCTCACGTGACCAGCCCGAAAGCGGGTGGGCCGAAAACGCCCGGGCGCTCCAGCAGGGCCGGCGGCGGCGCGAGCCGCAGCACGAGGACGTGGCGGCCCGCGCGCAGGGCGCCGACCGCGACCGGCCGGCGGTCGTCGCGGTCGAGCACGCAGATGATGTCCGGGACCACCGCGATCGGCTCGCCGTCGACGGCCACCGCGAGGTACTCGTCGCCGACGTCGACCCGCGCGACGTGCGCGAGCCGTTCCGGATCCTCCAACACGACGCTGCGCAGGTGGCTCTCGGAGCGCTCGATCTCGGCCACGCGGCCCGCGAACAGCAGCTCGCCGCGGAGATCGTCCGCCGCGAGCCCGGCGCCCAACGAGCAGGCCCGGGTCACGGAGCCCGCGATCCCGAACTCGACGAGCACCCCCGCGTCGACCGCGTAACAGGCGACCGCCGCCGCCCCGCCGACGCTGTTGATCAAGGCGCGCATGACGCGCTCGACGGACTCGTCGGTCGGGCAGTCGAAGACGACGGTCTCGCCGCTCGCGCCGACCAGCGCCATCGGCCCGACGCGCACCCCGGCCACGGCCAGGACGGTCTGGTTGATCCGGGGAAACGCGCGACCCATCAGATCGCCGTCGACGACCGGGAGATCGAGCGCCGCCCCCGCCACGAACGGCAGGAGCGCGTTCAGCCCGCCGATCTCGATCACGCCCAGGGCGGACGCGCGCCGGTCGAGGTGGTGCTCCAGAGCGCGGATCGCCGCGCCCCACTCCTCGCCCGACGGGAGCCGCTCGGCGACGATGTCCGGCGCGCCCGCCAGCCCGACGTGGACCACGAGCGCGTCCGGAGCCAACGCGGAGGCCGACACCATCCGCAGCGACGAGACGGTCCTGCGCGCGATCGACGCCCCGACGGCGATGTCCCCACCGCCGCCGGAGCCCAGCAGCGCGGCGCCGAGCGCCAGCGCGTCGATCGGGGTGTCAGCCGATGGGGACGTAGTCGTGGTCGTAGCCGAAGTAGCGCGGGCCGGCCAACGCCAGCCCTTCCGGACTCTGCCAGCGGGCGTCGCACGGCGCACCCAGCACCGTCACGCGCAGCCCGTAGCGGAGCATCTCGGTCGTGACCGGCTCGCCGGTCTCGGTATCCAGCACGCAGATCAGGTCGGGGACGCTCGCCACCACGACCCCGTCGCGCACGGCGATCAGGTGCTCGTTCTGGAACGACAGGGAGAACGTCACGTCCTGCTCGTCCCCCAGCCCGGCCAGCGTCGCCTCACCGCGCGCGAAGCCCGCGACGGTGCGCCGCGCGACATCGGTCACCTTGCCGGTGAACAACACACGCCCACGCAATCGCGAGACGGCGGCCGCGACCGGATCGCGATGCTCGGCGCGCGCGACCCGGATCGCCCGCCCGACCTCCTCGCAGAGCGTGATCGTGCCCCAGACCATGTGATCCTTGACCTGGCGGCCGTCGAGCGCGTACAGCGACACGGCCGACGACGCGCCCATCTCGACCGTCACCGCCCGCGCGAGCCGTTCCGCCCACACGTTCCCCGACGTGTGCAGCACGGCGCTGTTGCCGCGCTCGTCGGCCATCGCCATCGGCGTCGCGGTCACGCCGCCCAACGTCGGGAGCACCATCTGCAGCTCGGGGAACGCCCGCCCCATCCCGTCCGCGTCGATCAGCGGCAGCCCCAGCTCGGCCGCCGCGATGAACGGGATCACCGAGTTCAGCCCGCCGGCCTCCAGCGAGACCGTGTGCGTCACCGTGACGCCGAGCAGCCGCTCCAGCGCCCGCAGGGCGTTCGTCGCCTCGTCGCCCCGCGGCAGCTTCTCGAGCATCACCGTCGGAGCCCCCATCAGCGCGGCCGGAGCGACCACGGCGTCGTCCGGGACCTCGGACGGGTCGAGCAGCGTCACCGGCCCGTGCGAGCGCAGCGCCTGCTCGGCCAGCAGCCGGCCGACGTACGGGTCTCCCCCGCCGCCCGTGCCCAGCACGGCCGCGCCGCGCGCGATGTCGGCGAGCTGCGAAACGTCGATCTCACGCATCGGATCCTCCCAGGGACAACTCGCCGACGGCCTTGATGCGGATCCGGGTCGCGTTGCCGGGCAGGTACGCGAGCGGGACCTCTTCGACGTCGACGATCGAGACGGAAGCGGGGTGCGCGCCGGCGGCGACCGCGCGGTCGACGGCCTCCTGGCGCGCCTCGTCGAGCACGGCGCCGCGGCGGCCGGGGTCGACGGAGAAGACGCGGTCGACCTCGCCGCCGACCTGCGCGATCGCGGCGCCGATCGCGTTCGCGACCGCGTAGTGCTGGGGGCGATGGACCTCCGCCGCGCCCGGCAGGGAGTCCGGGACGAGCATCGAGCCGCCGCCGACGCCGACCACCGGGATCGGCTCCGACGAGGTGCGCATGCGGTCCACGAGCGTCGCCAGCCGGTCGGCCACGTACGCCATGCCGCCCGTCACGAGCGAGCGCTCCAAGCGCGCCACGCGCTCGGAGTCCCCGATCTCGGCCACGCCCGCGGCGACCGCGAGATCGGTTGCGGTGAGGGTGTCGCCGCCGAACACCAGCGCGTCGTCGACCAGCCGGTAGCCGACGCTCTGCGGGCCGACGGTCACGTCGGCGCCGCCGCCCGAGACCAGCGAACCGCCGCCGATCCCCACCGACAGCACGTCCGGCATGCGGAAGTTGGTGGAGACGCCGCCGAGGGTGACCTCGGTCGCGGCCTCGCGCGGGAACCCCTGCTGGAGCACGCCGATGTCGGTCGTCGTGCCGCCGACGTCGATCACCGCGCAGGACTCCAGCCCGGAAAGGAACGCGGCGCCGCGCATCGAGTTGGTCGGCCCGGACGCGAACGTGGCGACCGGGTACTGACGCGCGTACTCCACGTCCATCAGCGTCCCGTCGTTCTGCGACAGGTAGAGGGGCGCGCGGATGCCCGCCTCGGCGACGGTCCGCGACAACCCCGTGGCGATCTGCTCGGCGAGCTCGCGCAGCGCGGCGTTGATGATCGTCGCGTTCTCGCGCCCCAGCAGACCGGTCCGGCCGATCTCGTGCGACAGGGAGATCGCGACGTCCGGCAGCTGCTCGGCGATGATCGCCGCGGCGCGCTGCTCGAACTCCGCGTTGACCGGCGAGAAGACCGAGGAGATCGCGATCGAGCGCACGCCGGCCGCGGCGACGGCGTCGAGCACGGCGCGGAACTCCGCCGGGTCGAACGGTGCGATCTCGCGCCCGTCGAACTCGTGCCCGCCGTGGCACAGATACGAGTGCCCGCCGATCGCGGAGACCAGCCGCTCCGGCCAGTCCACGAGCGGCGGGAGCGCCTTCGTCGCCGGCAGGCCGAAGCGGATGGCCGCGGTCGGCGCGAGCCGCTTGCCCTCGATCAGCGCGTTGATGAAGTGCGTCGTGCCGATCATCACCGCGCCGATCTCGGCCGGCGCGAACGCGGTCTGCGCGCGCAGTGACGCCAGCGCGGTGACGATGCCCGTGGTCACGTCGGGCGTGGTGGAGGTCTTGACGGCGCCGATCACGCCGCGGCCGCTCATCAGGACCGCATCCGTGTTGGTGCCGCCGACGTCGATGCCGATGCGCCGCATGGCTCAGCGCCCCACCGGCTCGGCGACCTTGACGGGCGGGGTCTCAGGCGCGACGGCGAGATCGACGCCGGTCGCGCTTGACCCCACGCCCCGCACCAGGCCGAGCCGGCCGAGGACGACGTAGGCGGCGAACGCGAGCGCCAGCGAGTTGATCGACGGCAGCCCCCAGTCGACGTACTTGCCGACCGCCGCCGCGCCGAGCCAGATCACCAGCGCGGCCGGGACCCACAGCGGCGCGCTCTCGGGCAGCCGCCCGACGGCGCGGCTCTCCTCCAGCTCGCCCCGCCACGTGCGCACGACGAAGTACTCGGCGACCATGATCCCGGCGATCGGCGGGAAGACCACGCCGAGGAAGATCAGGAAGTCCGTCAGCGAGTCGAGGATGCCCATCGCCGACAACACCGAGCCGACCACGCCGAGCACGAGCGTCACCGTCGCGCGGTTCAGCCGGCGCCCGAGCACGCGGTCGACGAAGTTCACGACGCCCAGGCCGGCGGCGTAGAGGTTCCAGTCGTTGATCTTCAGCGTCGCCGCGATGACCACGAGCGTGCCGATGAAGCCCGACGTCGAGGTCACGATCGCCACCACGTCGTTCGTCTTCAGCGCGAGCGCGAGCAGCACGCCGATCAGGCCGATCACGTACTCGCCGAGCGTGATGCCGAGCACCGTCTGCTTGACCACGTCGGCGGCGGAGCGGTTGAAGCGCGACATGTCGGGCGTGATGACGGCGCCGACGATGAACCCGCCGGCAACGATCGTCGTGCCCTGGATCAGCGTCAGGGCGGGCCCGGCGGGCGCGGCGCTGGTCAGGTCGCCGAGCGGGTGCTTGGAGAGCTCGGAGACGATCGACCAGCCCGCGAGCACCAGGAACGCCGGGACGGCGATGTAGGCGGTCCACGTCATCGACGCGAAGCCGAAGGTCACGATCACGGTCACCGCGAGGCCGAAGACGAGCGCCCAGCCCCACGTCGGCAGCACGCCGAGCAGCGACTCCAGGCCCTGCGCGGAGACCGCGTTCTGGATGCCGAACCACCCGAGCGCGCTGACGCCGATCGCGAGCCCGATCAGCGTCGAGCCCCCGGCGCCGAACCCGGTCCAGCGCGCCAGCACCGAGGTCGAAAGCCCCTCGCGCTGGCCGGCGATGCCGGTGAAGATCGTCACCAGCTCGAGGATCGCGGCGCCGAGCGTGATCGCCAGCACGGCGTCCCAGAACCCCATCCCGAAGCCGAGCGTGGCGCCGAGCAGGAAGCTCGCGAGCGAGCTCAGCTGCCCGAAGCGCTGTATCGCGACGGAGAACCAGTGGTAGCGCGCGTCCTCCGGGACGCGGCGCAGCGCGTAGTCATCGTGGCCGAGCGACGATGCCGACATGTGATCTCTACCTCCCCAGGTAGCTGTGTCCACGTCGAATCGTGCAGCCGGCCCAGGCGGGGGTCATTGTGCAGCGTGCACTGCGAGAGCGCATTGCGTGTGCACGGCGCAACCCTAAACTCCCACTGAAGGTTTCGTCACTTCCGCCGCTCGAGCCGTAACATAAAGACGTAATGGAAGCCGCGAGCCGTCCCGTACGTGTGCTCGTCGTCGAAGACGACGAGGAGATCGCCCAGGTCCTGCAGCGTTCCCTGCGCCTGGAGGGCTACGAGGTCAAGCTGGCCGCAGACGGTGTGCGCGGCCTCGACGAGGCCCACGCGTTCCTGCCGGACATCATCGTCCTCGACCTCGGCCTGCCGCGGTTGGACGGTCTCGATGTCGCCCGTCGCCTCCGCGACGACGGGGACGACACGCCGATCCTGATGCTCACCGCCCGCGACGCACTGGAGTCGCGCGTGGAGGGCCTGGACGTCGGCGCCGACGACTACCTCGTCAAGCCGTTCGAACGCCAGGAGCTGCTCGCACGCATGCGCGCGCTGCTCCGGCGTCGCCCCCCGCGCGGCATGGCCCCGCTGCGCGTCGGCGATCTCACGCTCAACCCCGATACACACGAGGTCGCGCGCGAGAACCGGCAGATCGACCTCACGCAGCGGGAGTTCGAGTTGCTCGAGTACCTGATGCGCAACGAGCGGCTGGTGATCTCGCGCCAGAAGCTGCTCGACGAGGTGTGGGGCTATGACCCGTTCTCGATCACGAACACGATCGAGGTCTTCGTCTCGAATCTCCGAAGGAAGCTTGAAGCCGGTGGCGAGCCTCGACTCCTCCATACGGTCCGCGGCGCGGGCTACGTACTCCGCGTATAAGCGCCAGCCGATCCGCTGGCGGCTCGCCGGAGGCTCCGCTGCACTGACGTTGGTGATCCTGCTGGGGTTCGCCGTGATCGTCGGGACGCTCACGACCCGCGCGATCTACGAGGACTTCAACCGCCAGGTCTCCTCCGCGGCCGACCGCCTGCAGACGCAGCAGTACTACCAGTACAACGGGCTCAACAAGCTCAACCAGCCGACCTACAAGTACCCGCTGTCGCTCGACGCGTTCGCGGGCTCCAACAACGCCGCGATCCGGGTGGTGACCGCCGGCGGGCGCAAGTTCGCGGCCTCCAAAGCGGCGCCGAACTTCGGCCCGCCCCGTGACGCGCCCTACGAGATCAACGGCTGGAAGGTCGAGACCCGCGAGCTGCAGATCTATCCCAACCTGGACGAGCACCCGGAGGGCGCGCAGTACGACTTCCGGATCTTCGCCCAATACGGGCGCCGGATCTCCGACGTGCGCGCGACCGCCAACCGGGTGAAGCTGTTCCTCGGCCTCGGCGTGCTCGGCGGCACGGCCCTCGCGCTGCTCGCCGGCCTGGCGACCGCGCGACGCGCGATGGAGCCGATCGCCGAGCTGACGGACGCCGCGCGCGAGATCGCCCGCACGCGTGATCCCACGGGCACGATCCCGCGGCCGCAGGCCGACGACGAGGTCGCCGAGCTGTCGACCACGCTGGAGTCGATGCTGCACGCGCTCGACGACGCCCGCACCGAGACCGAGGCGGCGTTGATGCGCCAGCGCGAGTTCGTCGCCGACGCCTCGCACGAGCTGCGCACGCCGCTCACGAGCGTGCTGGCGAACCTCGAGCTGCTCGAGGAGACGCTCGACGGCGAGCACCGCGAGGCGGCCGCGTCGGCGCTGCGCTCGAGCCGCCGCATGCGCCGGCTCGTCGCCGACCTGCTGCTGCTCGCCCGCGCCGACGCCGGCCGCGAGCCGCTCAAGCGCACGGTGGACCTATCGAGCGTCGTCACCGACGCCGCCTCCGAGCTGGAGCCGGTCGCGGGCGACCACGAGATCTCCATCTCGGCGCCGCACGGCCTCGAGATCGACGGCGTGCAGGACGAGTTGCACCGGCTCGTGCTGAACCTGATGGAGAACGCGCTGCGCCACACGGACCCGGGCACGGCGGTCGAGGCCAGCGTCGAGCGCTCCAACGGGCACATCGTGCTCGCCGTCGAGGACGACGGCCCAGGCATCCCGCCCGAGCTCCAGGACAAGGTCTTCGAGCGCTTCTTCCGCGCCCACGGCGACCGTTCGGGCTCCTCCGGCCTCGGGCTGTCGATCGTGCGCGCCGTGGCCGAGAGCCACAGCGGAACGGTGACGCTGGAGCCGCCCTTGGACGGCCGCGGCGCTCGTTTCGTCGTCCGTTTCCCCGCTCGGCAGTAAAGAACCTCACAAGTCCTCAAGCTCGGCGCGTAGGAGCCGATGCTGTGGAGGACATGTCTGACATCACTTCACAGCAGCTCGTGGTGTTCTCGATCGGCAGCGAGGAGTACGCGCTTCCCATCGGTGCCGTCCACGAGATCATCCGTTACACCGAGCCGCGTTCCGTCACGTCCGACGTGCCGTGGATTCGCGGGGTCATCGGCCTTCGCGGCAAGATCATCCCGATCTACGACCTGGCGTCGCGCATGATGCTCCCGGTCGCCGACGCCGACTTCGGCAAGATCGTCATCGTCGAGACGGGCACCGGCCAGGCCGGCGTCCTCGTCGGCGACGTCGAGGAGGTCCTGACCGTCACGACCGAGCAGCTCGAGGCCGTCCCGACGGCCGACACGCAGACGATCGAGTCGATCGCCAAGATCGACGACCGGCTCGTCATCCTGCTCAACCCGGAAGGGCTGTTCGCCCGCGCGGGTGACTACGACGAGCTGGCCGCGGTCTAGCCCCCTCTGTTCCGGTGGCCGCGATCTCCTCCCAAACCGCGCAGCGAGTCGTCGTCGCCGACGACTCGCGCCTGATGCGCCGCATCCTGTCCGACGCGCTCGCGCGTCAGGGGTTCGACGTCGTCGCCACTGCGGCTGACGGCGATGAGGCGCTGGCCGCCTGCAATCAGTTCCGGCCGGACGCGATGACCCTGGACCTGCACATGCCCGGTCTCGACGGCATCGGCGTGCTCAAGGCACTCCGGGCCGGCAAGGCCGCGAATGTCCCGGTCGTCGTCGTCTCGGCGTTCTCCCCCGCCCACGGCGCCCGCGCCGTGGATGCCCTGGCCGAGGGCGCGATGGAGCTCGTCGCCAAGCCGGCGATGGGCGAGTCGATGGCGGAGTTCACCGCCGAGCTGTCCAAGAAGGTCGGCGACGCCGCTGTCGCCGGCAAGCTCCGCGCCCGTCGTCCGCGTGCCGTCGCCCCTCGCCGGGTCGCCACGCGGCCGCCGGTTCGCCCCACCGCCGCCGCGGCGGCGCGTCCGGGCACCAAGAAGTTCGTCGTGATCGCCTCCTCGACCGGCGGCCCCAAGGCCCTCGGCGAGCTGATCCCGAAGCTGCCGGCGCCGCTGGGCACCGGCTCGCTGATCGTCCAGCACATGCCGCCGGGCTTCACCGCGTCGCTCGCGGCGCGCCTGGACGGGATGTCGCGCCTGACGGTCAAGGAGGCCGTGGGCAACGAGGCGATGGACCCGCGTCACATGTACCTCGCGCCCGGTGGCTCGCACCTGCGCATGGGCGAGGACCGCAAGATCCGTCTCTCCGACGAGGCGCCCATGGGCGGCCTGCGTCCGCGCGCTGACCTGACGATCGCCGACGCCGCGAAGCTCTACGGCAACCAGCTGGTGCTCGTCGTGCTCACCGGCATGGGCAAGGACGGCCTCGACGGCGCCCGCGCCGTCAAGCAGGCCGGCGGCCGCATCCTGGTCGAGGCCGAGTCCACCTGCGTCGTCTACGGGATGCCCCGCGCCGTGGCCGAGGCCGGCCTGGCCGACGAGATCCTGCCCCTTCACGAACTTCCGGCCGCAATCGCCAGAGAGGCCGGAGCATGAGCCTGACCCACGGTCACCGCGGGACCAACCGCAGGTTTCAGGCGTCCCATGGCGCCGAGGAGATGCGATGAGCCTTCCGCCCCGCCAGCCGTTGACCCCGCGACCCGGCCAGACGGCCCTCGAGCGGCTCGCCGCGGCCCGCGCCGCCCGCGAGTCGGCGACCACGCCGCGCACCGCGCGCGACGTCCCGCCCGTGCGCGCGGCCCGTGAGGCCGCCGCGTCGCGTCTGACGCCGGCCTCGGAGCGCCCCGCGCGCCCGGCCGTCCCGCCGCGCTCGTCCGGCCCCAGCTTCACCGCCACGGTCTCCACCGATGACTTCATCGCGCTCTGCGAGCTCGTCCGCCAGCTGTGCGGCGTCGACCTCGGCCAGTACAAGCGCAACCAGATGGAGCGTCGCGTGCGCACGTGGACCGAGCGCCGCGGCACGCCGGACCTGACCGAGTACGGCAAGCTGCTCAAGTCCGACTCGGCCGAGCTCGACGCGTTCCTGGACCGCGTGACGATCAACGTCTCGCACCTGTGGCGGCACGAGGACCAGTTCGAGGTCCTGCGCACGAAGATCCTCCCGGAGCTGACCGCGACCAAGAACCGCCTGAAGATCTGGAGCGCCGGGTCCTCCTACGGCGCCGAGGCGTACACGATCGCGGCGGTCTGCCGCGAGACGATCCCCAACGTCGGCGTCGAGATCAACGGCACCGACCTCGACAAGCGCATGGTCGCGCGTGCGCGCACCGGCGTCTTCACCCCCGAGGACGCCCGCACCTCCCCCAAGCAGATGCTCCAGCGCCACTTCGACCCGCAGCCGGATGGTGGCTGGGTTGCAAAGCCCGAGCTGAAGCGCATGGTCAAGTTCGAGAACGGGGACCTTCTCCGTATGCCGGTCCCGAGCGAGCGGTATGACGTCGTTTTCTGCCGCAACACCGTGATCTACTTCACCGAGGAAGTTCGGGACGCGCTGCACGCGCGGCTGGTGTCCTCGCTCGCCCCGGGCGGGTATCTGGTGGTCGGAACGTCTGAGCGTGTCGCCGACCCACGTGGAATGGGGCTAACCTCGCCCTTCCACTTCATCTATCGGAAGGGCTGATGGACGAGTACCTCCCAATGTTCCTGGCCGAGGGGCGCGAGCACCTGCAGGAGCTCAATCTCGCCGTGGTCAGGATCGAGGAGAAGCCCGACGACCAGGAGACGGTCGACGAGATCTTCCGGATCGCGCACTCCATGAAGGGGATGAGCGCGACGATGGGCTTCGCCGGCATGGCGGCGCTCACGCACGAGATGGAGGATGTCTTCGAGCTCCTGCGTCAGCGCACCGGTGGGCTCGAGCGCGCCGCCGTCGACGTCCTCTTCGACAGCCTCGACGCGCTCTCCGCGGCCGTCGAGGCGATCGACGCCACCGGCAAGGAGGAGATCAACGCCGAGCCGCTGATCCAGCGGCTCCAGTCGCTCGTGCGCGAGCGCACGCCCCAGCAGGAGGCCGAGCGCGTCGGCGCCGCGCCGCCGCCGGACAACCTGTCCGAGCTGGCCGACGGGCGCCGCGTGGTGCAGGTCACGGCGATCCTCAATGACGACGTCTCGATGCCGTCCGTGCGCTGCTACATGGTGCTGTCGGCGATCGCCGAGCTCGGCGAGACGCTCGCGTGCCGCCCGAAACCCGATGAGGTCGACACGTTCGACGGTCGCGAGATCGACGCGTGGGTGGTCTCCGAGCACACCGACTCCGAGCTGGCGAACGCCGCGAGCTCCGTCCCCGAGGTCGCCGACGTGGTCGTCTTCGAGGCAATCAACGACGCGGCGGTCGACGAGGGCGAGCCGGACGAGATCGCCGACGCCGTCGCCCCCACCCCCGAGCCTGAGCTCAACGGCGCTCCGCCCGCCGAAGCGCCCGCCAACCCCGCCGCCGCGGCGACCGCCGCTGCCGCTGCCGCCGCGCAGCAGCAGCAACAACAGCAGCAGCCCGCCGCGAGCAAGGCCCACGCCAAGGGCGGCTCCTCGACCGTTCGCGTCGACGCCGAGCGGCTCGATCAGCTGATGCACTACATGGGCGAGCTCGTCCTGCACCGCACGCAGGTCGAGGCACTGGCCGCCGGTGCCGACGTCCCCGGCCTCTCGCAGGCCATGCAGAACCTCACGCGCTCGTCGCAC
The DNA here is from genome assembly GCF_000423665.1 of Solirubrobacter soli DSM 22325. Taxonomy (GTDB): domain Bacteria; phylum Actinomycetota; class Thermoleophilia; order Solirubrobacterales; family Solirubrobacteraceae; genus Solirubrobacter; species Solirubrobacter soli. Next base: position 163,969 of record NZ_AUIK01000027.1, read on the forward strand.
GCGCTGCAGTCGATGGTCATGCAGGTCCGGATGATCCCGGTGGAGGCCGTGTTCCTGCGCTTCCCGCGGCTCGTGCGCGACCTGTCGACCAAGCTCGGCAAGCAGGTCGAGCTCGCGCTGGTCGGCAAGGACACCGAGCTCGACCGCACCGTGGTCGACTCGCTCGGCGACCCGCTCGTCCACCTGGTCCGCAACTCGCTCGACCACGGCCTCGAGGGGCCGGAGGAGCGCGTGGCGGCGGGCAAGTCCCCGACCGGCACGCTGACCATCTCGGCCGAGCACGCCGGCGGCAACGTCGTCATCACCGTGGCCGACGACGGCCGCGGCATCAACCCGGCCAAGGTCGCCGAGAAGGCCGCCGAGCGCGGGCTGATCGATCCCTCGCAGGTCGAGTCGATGGACATGCGCGGCGCGATCGAGCTGCTCTTCTCCGCCGGCTTCTCGACCGCCGAGTTCACTTCGGACATCTCCGGCCGCGGCGTCGGGATGGACGCCGTGCGCGCGGCGATCCGCGGGCTCGGCGGCGAGGCGATCATGACGTCCGAGCTCGGCGTCGGCACGCAGGCGCAGATCCGTCTGCCGCTGACGCTGGCGATCATGGCCGCGCTGGTCGTCGAGGCCGACAACCGCCCGTTCGCCATCCCGCTCGATCGCATCGAGCGCACCGTGCGCGTCGCCGATCAGACCGTCCGCTCGGTCGCCGGTCGCCGCATGCTCGTCCTCACCGACGGCGTGCTGCCGATCATCGACGCGTCCGAGCGCTATGGCGGCTACCCGTCGCCCGACGCCGAATACGCCGTGGTCGTGCGCGGCGGCTCCGAGCGCTTCGCGTTCACGGTGGCGCGCCTGATCGGCCAGCACGAGCTCGTCACCCGCCCGCTGCCCCCCGAGGTCGCCGATGGCGCCGCCCTGTCCGGCGGCGCGGTGATGTCGGACGGGCAGATCGCCCTTATCGTCGACTGCGACGCGGTCGTCGACGTTCCCGTCTCCGCCTGAGCGCGAAAGGACCTCCGTTGACCCAGTACACCGATATGCAGCTCGACGCGCTGCGCGAGCTGGCCAACATCGGTTCCGGAACGGCTTCGACGGCGCTGTCGGGCATGCTCGGCCGCAGCGTCGACATCTCCGTCCCCAACGCCAAGGTGCTGCCGATGGCCGACGCCGTCGGCGCGATCGGCGACGCCGAGGCCGAGGCCACCGGGATCGCCCTGGGCGTGACGGGCGACATGCCCGCCACCGTCCTGCTGCTCTTCTCCCCCAACGACGCGTCCCAGATGTGCGGCTTCCTGGGCGTCGAGGCGGGCACCGAGATCGGCGAGTCCGCGCTGATGGAGATCGGCAACATCGTCGGCGCCTCGTACCTGAACGCGCTCGGCCAGATGACCGGCATGGAGCTCGAGCCGACGCCGCCCGCCGCGGCCACCGACATGCTCGCCGCGATCGTCGAGACCGTGCTGGCGCAGCGCGCCGGTGCCGGTGACGTCGCCCTGCTGCTCGACACCGACCTGGTCGTCGAGGACTCCGACGCGTCCGTGTCGTTCCTGCTCGTCCCCGACGCCAACGGGGTCGATCAGATGCTTGCTCGGTTGGGCGTGTAAGCGGTGACGGAGACGATGGTCAGGATGGGTGAGCTCGCCGCCTCGGCCGTCGCCGGTGATGTCCTCGTGTCCCTCGGGCTGGGGTCGTGCATCGGCCTCGCGCTCGTGGACCGCCGGCTCGGCGTCGCCGGGCTGGCTCACGTCGTGCTGCCCTCCAGCGGCGGGCACGCCGTTCCCGGGTCCTTCAAATTCGCCGACAAGGCCGTTCCCGAGCTCATCGAACGGGTCGTCGCCGAGGGGGCTCGCAAGCAGATGCTTGACGCGGTCCTGGTCGGAGGCGCCAGTATGTTCACTGTGTCCTCCGCTTCCCTCGAGGTCGGCCAGCGCAACGAGGCCGCCGTTCGCGACCAACTCTCCGCTGCCGGGATCCCGATCGTCGCCACCGAGACCGGTGGCGATCGCGGCCGCACGATCCGTGTCTTCGTCGGCAGCCGCAAGGTGACCGTGCGTGAGGCCGGTGGTGCCGACCGCGTGCTGGTGCGGGAGGCGCTCGCGTGAGCGGCCCCGTCCTCAGCCCCGACGCCATCGCGGCCCTCGTGGACGCGGCCCGTGAGGGCCGTCTGCCCGAGGAGAAGCCCGCGCCGCAGCGGCGTCGCCGCATGCGCGCGGTCGACTTCACGCGCCCGACCAAGTTCACCGCCGAGCAGACGCGGCGCCTGCACCGCACGCTGGACGCGTTCTGCCGCACGGCCTCGACGCGCTTGTCGGCCGAGTTGCGCGTCCCGCTGGAGATGGAGGTCCTGACCTCCACGCAGCTGACCTGGGCGAACGCGCACGGCGCGGTGCCGTCGAACTCGACGGCGGCGATCTTCAATGTGGAGCCGATCGGCACGCGGATGCTGCTCTCCACCGAGAGCACGCTGCTGCTGGGCGCGATCGAGCTGCTCCTCGGCGGGTCGATCGACGGCGGCGTCAAGGACCGCCGCATGACCGACATCGACCAGGCGCTCGGGCGGCACTTCTTCGAGCGCCTGCTCGCCCAGCTGACGCTGATCTGGACCGACGTCGCCGGCCTGGACCTGTCGCTGGAGACGGTCGATCAGCACATGGAGACCGCGCAGATGGTGTCCGTGTCCGAACCGACGCTGTCGTTCATGCTCGAGGCGCGTTTGAGCGGGATCTCCGCCACCCTGGCGCTCCTGATCCCGTGGTCGGCGATCGCGCCGGTCGCGGACCAGTTCGCCGCCCGCGAGGAGGCTCGCGGCGGCACGCGCAGCGAGGAGGACGAGTCCTCCGTCCGGCGCGCGGTCGGCAACGTCGAGATGAACGTGCGCGCCGAGGTCGCCGCGATCCAGTTGCCGATCGAGGAGGTGCTGGCGCTCAAGCCCGGCGACCTCCTGCGCCTCAACGCGCCCGCCACCGGCGGCATCACGCTCTACGCCGACAAGATCCCGGTCCACACGGGCCGCCCCGGTCGCTCCGGCAGCCGCCGCGCGGTGCAGGTCACCAGCCACGTGGGTGGGCCGCAATGAGTGCGCCTGAGGCACTGAACCGGCTCGGGGAGTCGTCGGCCGAGGCCTGCCAGGGCGTGCTCGAGATGTTCGCCCCGGGCAAGATCTCGATCGGCGAGGTCACGGCCGTCGAGGACTCGGCGTCCGCGTTCAACGGCGTGCCCGTCCCCGCGGTGGCGATGTCGGTCTCCTACGTCGACGGCGTCACCGGCGGCAACGTCTTCCTGATCACGCTCGACGGCGCGAAGCTCCTCGCCGCCTCGATGATGGGGATGGAAGAGCCCGAGGACCCGGAGGCCACCGAGCTCTCCGAGCTCGAGCTGTCCGCCGTGTCCGAGGCGATGAACCAGATGATGGCGCAGGCCGCGGCCGCGACGTCGCTGGTGCTCGGGACCGAGGTCGAGATCGGCACGCCCGAGACCAAGACCTTCACGGGCGCCGACGCGATCGGCGCCTCCTACCCCAAGACCCCGCACGCCGTCCGCGTCGCGATGTCGATCTGCGGCGAGCCCGCGCGGCTCGTCCAGCTCGTCCCGAACGCCTTCGTCGTGCGCATGTCGAGCGCCCTGGACGAGATCGGCTCCGACGTCGGCGCGGTCCCGGATTCGGGTCCGTCGCGGCCCGCGGGATCGACCGCAGCCCAACCGTCGCTCGCCGGCATCCCGGTGCGCGTGTGGGCCGAGCTGGGCCGCGCACGCATGCCCTCCGCGCAGATCGTCGGGTTGCCGACGGGCGCGGTCGTCGAGTTGGACAAGCAGGCCGATGACGCGATCGATCTCTACGTCAACGGCACGCACTTCGCCACGGGCCGCCTGGTCGTCGTGGATGGAACCGACTGGGCCGTGCGCATCGAGCACGTGCTCGATGTAAGTGAAATCAACTCCGAATCCGGAATGGAGGTGGCCCGGTGGCCAGAATCCTGGTAGTCGACGATGCCGCGTTCATGCGGAAGATGGTCAGCGACGCGCTGACCAAGGGCGGCCACGAGGTCGTCGGTGAGGCCGGCAACGGCAACGAGGCCGTGGCCCGGTTCCAGGAGCTCAAGCCCGAGCTCACCACCCTCGACATCACGATGCCCGAGAAGGACGGCCTCGCCGCCCTCAAGGAGATCATCGAGCTCGACCCGGGCGCGCGCGTGATCATGTGCTCCGCCCTGGGCCAGGAGTCCAAGGTGCTCGAGTCGATCAAGCTCGGCGCCCGCGACTTCGTCGTCAAGCCCTTCCAGGCCGAGCGCGTCCAAGAGGCCGTCGCCAAGGCCCTCGCGTAGTTCCTCGCTGCTTCGCCTCAACGGGCGGCCTCCGGGCCGCCCGTTCGCGTTTAACGAGGGTCAGGACGTGGGGGTGGCGAACTTTTCGCCCCTGTGGAGGGGCGAAACGTACGCCACCCCCGCGAGGATCAAGCCCGCACGCAACTGCGATCGTCGAAAGGCCGCGCTTCGCCGGCGACGGGCGACGGTGCGGGGAGCTGGCCCGGACATGGACTTCGACCCGCGCGAGGTGATCTCCCGTGTGCGATGTCCGGTTCTGGCCTTCTGGTCCGCAGTGGATGCGTGGGTCCCGATCGACCGGAGCATCGCTCGCTGGCGACCGCCGGACCACTGTCGGTCATTCGGCTGCCCGATGCAACCGCCGGACGGCGACTTCGCTTCAGTGTGGCGGTCGCAGGCCGTCCATCAGGATGTTCAGCAGGCGGCTGGCTCTGGCTTGGTGCTCCGGTGGCGGCGCGACGGTGAAGATGCCGAGGAGGCTGGCGGCGATGTCGTCGGCGGTGACGTCTTGGCGAAGGTCGCCCGCGGCGCGGCCGGCGTCGAGGATGTCGGTGATGGCGGTGAGCAGTTCGGTCCTGGTCTGGCTGTGGGCGATCTCGCCGGACTTGATCATCGTGAGCAGCGTGTCGAGCATGCCGTTCTTGGTTGCGATCCAGTCTCCGAACAGGTCCATCCAGCTCCGCAGCGCGGCGGCCGGCGGTAGCCGGGCGAGCAGCTCGCCGGCGCCGCCGACGAGCCGCGCGACCTGATCCTGGTAAACGGCCTCGACCAGCGCCTCGCGGGTTGGGAAATGCCGGTACAGCGTGGCGATGCCGACCTCGGCCTCGGCGGCGATGGCGCGCATCGACGGCGTGCCGTCGGCCGCCACGATCACGCGAGTCGCCACCGCGAGCAGCTGTTCACGGTTGCGGGTCGCGTCGGACCGCGGCGCGCGGGTTCGCTCATCAGCCAAAACGGATCACGCTCCGCTTATGCTAGCTTGGCTCGAGAAACGGAGATGCAGAGCGACGGCGAGCAAGCGGCGACGAACACGATGAGCAGGGCGGTCCGGCTGGAGGCGTTCGGCGGCCCGAAGGTCCTGAGCCTCTGTGAGGTGCCCGCGCCGCAGGCCGGTTCGGGTCAGATCCGCGTGCGGGTCGCCGCTGCCGGGCTGAACCCCATGGACTGGTTCATGACCTCCGATGCCCAAACCGCCGCCCGGTTCGGCCTCAGCCTGCCGAGCGGATTCGGAACCGACTACGCCGGAGTCGTGGATCAGGTCGGAGATGGCGTGACCGGGTTTGCGATCGGCGACCGCGTCTTCGGCGGCGCCCTGTCCCGCGCGGTGGCCGACTACGTGATCCTCGAGCCTGCCGCGGGCATCGCGGCGGGCGGAGCCGCCCACCACACGCCCGACGGCGTCGACGACCGCACCGCCGCGACCATGACGATCGCGGCCAGCACCGCAGCCGCCGCCCTCGCCATCGTCGAACCCAGGGCCGGCGACACCGTGCTCATCGGCGGCGCGGCCGGCGGGGTCGGCGTGTTCGCCGTCCAGCTCGCCCGGCTCGCGGGGGCCCGGGTGATCGGGACAGGATCAGCGGCATCGTCGGATTACCTGCACGGCCTTGGAGCCGAGCCGGTCCCCTACGGCGACGGGCTGGCCGACCGAGTTCGCGCCCTCGCCCCCCACGGCGTCACCGCGGCGATCGACCTGTACGGGACCGAGACGGTGCGGGTCGCACGGGAACTCGGCGTTCCCGACGAGCGCATCACCACCATCGCCGCCCAGGTCGACTCAATCAGGCCGGCCAACGGCGCCAACGCCGCCCCCGGCGTCCTGGAGGAGGTCGCTCGCCTGGTCGCGGCAGGCCAGATCCGGGTGCCGATCGCGGCGAGCTTCCCGGTCGAGCAGATCCGCGCCGCGGTCGAGTTGCAGGCCGCCAGGCACGTGCACGGCAAGGTCGTCGTCGACCTCTAGCCGGCCTAGAGGTCGTGCAGGAAGCAGAGGCCCTTGGGCGCCTGCTGGCCGGCCTTGGTGGGCGCGGCGTGGTCTGACTGGCCTTCCGCCATCGCGGCGCCGACGGAGAGGCCGAGCGCGCAGAGGGCGGCGGCGAGCGTCGTGGCGATGATGCGGAGTGCCTTCATGTGTCAGGGAGAGTCGTGCTCCGACCGGCGTGTCACGGACGGTTCAACTCACCTGCTGCGACCGCGTTGCCGCGCGGCGCAAGGGAGTGGAGCTCACCCTGGTGATCGGCGGCGGTGGACCGGTTCTTGATCGAACGGGTGTCCAGCTCGGACTCGAAGTCGACCTCGTCGGCGTGGCTGAAGGCGATCGCGCCCTCGAGGATCATCGCCTCGAAGGCCTCGACGACGCTGGGGTCCAGCTGGGTGCCGGCGACGCGGCGCAGCTCGGCCAGGGCGGCCTCGGAGCTCACGGGGCGGCGGTAGGAGTCGCGTGAGGTCATCACGTCGTAGGTGTCGGCGGCGGCGATGATGCGCGCGCCGAGCGGGATCGCCTCGCCGGAGATGCCGGCCGGGTAGCCGCCGCCCTCGAAGCGCTCGTGGTGGTGCAGGACGATCTCGGCGACTGGGCCGTAGCCCTCGATGCGCTCGACGAGCTTGGCGCCCTGCTCGGGGTGCTGCTTGATCAGCTCCCACTCCTCGTCGGTCAGCCGCCGGTTCGCGAACAGGACGTTGTCCGGGAGGATGAACTTGCCGATGTCGTGCAGCAGGCCGGCGGTGTGGATCAGGTCCTGCTCGCGCTCGTCGCAGCCCAGCCGCGACGCGACCTCGCGCGAGTAGCGAGCGACGGCGGCGGAGTGGCGCGCGGTCATCGCGTCGCGCATCGAGAGGGTCTGCAGCACGGTCGAGAGCACGCCCACCTGCAGCGCGCCGAGCTCGTCGCCGCGCCGGGTCAGCTCCTCCCCACGCTCGAAGGCCTTCACGCCCGTGCGCGTGAGGTGATGGAAGACGAGGAGCGCGACCACCAGCAGCGCGACCGCGCCGAGCCCGATGCGCTGGTAGCTGAAGGCCACACCGGCCGTCAGGAGCGCCGTGGCGAGCTCGAACGGCAACACGGTCCGGTAGACCGTCGAATAGGCCTCAGCGACGCTGAGAACGCGTGTCAGACGGAGGTACGTCGCGACCGCGGCGAAGTTGATCGCGTTGGTGACCAGGTAGATCAGGACCACGCACGCGGCGAACGCGATCGGGTCCTCCCTGCCCACCAGCGTCAGCAGCCACCCGCCGAGCAGCGAGAAGCCGATGAACGCGCACGCGTTCCAGACCAGCTCGCGCCAGCAGCGCTTGGTGATCAGGTGGTCGAAGACGACCGCCACGACCGCGATCGCCGCTGCCGGCACCGCGCCGAGGAGCGCCATCGCCAGCACGAGCGCGGCGAACGAGCCGGAGATCCGCACGCCGCGGAACTGGACCGTGAACGCCTCGGCGACCACGGCGATCACCAAAAGAATCGTCGCGATCGGCGTCTGCGGCACTACGGTGCCCGCGCAGACGACGGCGAGGAGTGCTACGGCGAGATTGACGTGATTCCGGGGCAACCCATGGTTACCTCGGCGGCGCAGCGTCGTGTCTTGATGTGCGAGCACTGACCTTGTGTGAGGTTGGACAAGCGGATCTCGAGAAAATGGACACTTGTCCTATTCAGCTCTCGGCGTCCACGGGGCATCATGCGTCTTGTCACGGACGGTTCAACCCACCTCACACACCGCCTTGCCGGGCGGCGCGAGGGAGACCTAAGGAGCTGACATGGGCTGGAAGATGTAATTCCCTTGGCGACTGACCGGTCGCCACATGTTGCGAGCGAGCGCCATGGAGGCGCTCGTTCTCGTTAACGGCCGAGACGGGCGATTGCTGAATCGAACAGGTGTCTAGGCGGCAGCCGCCAGCCGCGGGCGCGCGTAGTCGATCACCCGGCGCTCGAACGCGAGCTCGTACTCGAAGTCCGCCTCGTCGGAGTGGCTGAACGCGACGCCCTTCTCGACGATCATCCGCTCGAAGACCTCGACGACCTTCGGGTCCAGCTGGGTGCCGGCGACACGCCGCAGCTCGGCGAGCGCCGCCTCGCGGCTCACCGGGCGGCGGTAGGAGTCGCGCGACGTCATCACGTCGTAGGTGTCGGCGACCGACAGGATCCGGGCGCCGAGCGGGATCTCCTCCCCCCCGATGCCCATCGGGTACCCGCCGCCGGCGTACTTCTCGTGGTGGTGCAGGACGATCTCGGCGACCGGGCCGTAGCCCTCGATGCGCTCGACCAGCTTCGCGCCCTGCTCGGGGTGGAGCTTGATCAGCTCCCACTCGTCGTCGGTCAGCTTGCGGTTCGCGAACAGCACCGAGTCCGGAAGGATGAACTTGCCGATGTCGTGCAGCAGCGCGGCCGTGTGGATCAAGTCCTGCTCGCGCTCGTCGAGGCCCATCATCCCGGCGACCTCGCGCGAGTAGCGCGCGACGGCCGCGGAATGACGGGCGGTCATCGCGTCGCGCATCGACAGGGTCTGGAGCACGGTCGAGAGCAGGCCCATCTGCAGCGCGGCGAGCTCGCGCGTGCGCTGCGTGAGCTGCTCGCCACGATGATCGGCCTGGACGCTCGTCTGAAGGATGTAGAGGAAGACGAACAGGATCACGGCCGCCAGGGCGACCGACGCCATCCCGAGATGTCCGTATGTGAACGCGACGGAGGCCGTGAGCAGGCCGGTGGCGAACTCGGACGGCACGGCGGTGACGAAGGACTGCAGGAGATCGCGCATCCGGGCGCCGTAGGCGTAGTGCGTCGCCGTCGCCACCATCGCGAAGTTCAGGACGTTCGTGGCCATGAACACGGCGAAGACCACGCCGGCGAAGGCGAGAGCGTCGCCCTGCGTCGGATTCGAGCCGCCCGTGAGCCAGACGATGCCGATGCCGCCGACGACCGAGAAGGTCGCGAACGTGGCCAGGTTGGTCAGGACGCGGTCGATCGAGCGGCGCGAGAGCGCGCTGTCGACGATCACCGACGCCACGCCCAGCGCGGCGGCCGGTGCCGGACCGAGCAGGGCCATCGCCAGCACGATCGAGAGGAACGAGCCCGACAACCGCAGGCCGCGGACTTCGACGTTCATCACCTCGCTCGCGGACGCGAGCACGAACAGCAGTCCGAGCAGCGACAGCGGAGCCCAGTCCTCAGCGCGGTTGGCCAATGCGGCAGCCGTCAGCGCGCCGCAGAGGATCACGACGGAGACGCACGACAAAACGAGCCGTTGCTTGGCCACTGCCCCCGTATTCGGCACGGGGTGCTCGCAGTTGAATCCTGGCTGCGCTTGAGACAGACCTCACTACGCGGTCAGATTTCTTCAAGCTAGAGTCCCACTCGTGCGGAGGCGGCTTGAACCCCTGCGCGTTCGGCCGTTCGGTCGTCTGCTGGGCTCGTACACGGTCAACGACCTCGGCGACTCGATCGGCGTCGTGGCGCTCTCGATCCTCGTCTACGACCAGACGGAGTCCGTCGCGCCCACCGCCGGCTTCTTCCTCTTCGCCAAGTTCCTGCCTGCGCTCCTGGCGACCGCGCTGACCGCGCACCTGGACCGCTTCGGCCTGCGCAAGACCCTGCCGGGCCTCTACACGGCCGAGGCGATCGTGTTCGCGCTCCTGGCGTTCCTGGCCGACGACGACCGGTTCTTCCTGCCGCTCGTGCTGGCGCTGGGCGCGATCGACGGCACGCTGGCGATCACCGGCCGCGGCCTGACGCGCGGCGCCGTCGCCGTCCTGCTGCAGCCCAGGGACATGCTCAGCGAGGGCAACGCCCTGATGAATATCGGCTTCGCGTTCTCCTCGGTCTTCGGTGCGGCGCTGGCGGGCGCGCTGATCGCCGCCTGGGGGGTCTCCGTCGCGCTGCTGGTCGACGCCGCGTCGTTCACCGTGATCGCCGTCGTCCTCGTCGCCGCCAGCGATCTCCCGGACCCCGAGCACGAGGACCGCACGCCATGGCGCGAGCGGTTCTTGGACGGGCTCGAGTTCGCGCGCGACTTCCGCCCCGTGCGGACGCTGCTCGTCGGCCAGGCCCTGGCGCTGATCTGCTTCACGATCGTCGTGCCGATCGAGGTGATCTACGCCAAGAAGAGCCTCGATACCACCGATGCGGGCTTCGGCATCCTGATCTCCTCCTGGGGCGCGGGGATCGTGCTCGGGAGCCTGATCTTCCTGTGGCTCAAGAGCCGCGTCGGGCTGGTGATGATCCTGATCTCGAGCGCCGCGGTCGGCGTCGCCTACCTCGGGATGTCGCAGGCGGGGACGCTGGCCGTCGCGTGCGCGTTCTCGGTGCTCGGCGGGGCGGGCAACGGGGTCCAGTGGGTCGCCGTGATGACGCAGCTGCAGGAGGCGACCCCCGCCGAGTTCCAGTCGCGGATGGCGGGGCTGCTGGAGTCGCTCGGGGCGGCGATGCCGGGCGTCGGCTTCCTGCTCGGCGGCACGATCGTCGCGCTCTGGTCCCCGCGCACGGCCTTCGCGGTCGCGGGCGCGGGGATCCTGGCGTTGGTGGCGGTGGCCGCGATCCTGCGGCCGGGCCGTCAGACCTCGACGACGACCGGCAAGACCATCGGGCGGCGCTTGAGCCGGTCGTAGATGAACTTCGCGAGGTCGTCGTGCAGATGCGACTGCAGGACGTCGACCTCGGTGATCTGCTGCTCTGCGGCGCCGTCCAGGGAGTCCTCGACGGCCTCGCGCAGCTCCTCGATGAAGGCGCTGTTGTCGTCCAGGAACGGGACGCCGCGCGCGAGGACCTCGGGCGGGACGACGCTCGAGCCGTCCTGCTCGGAGATCGTGGCGACGATGATGAACACGCCGTCCGCGCTCAGCATGCGGCGGTCGCGCAGGGCGACGTCGGACACGTCGCCGATGTCGACTCCGTCGACGAAGATCATCCCCGACTGGACCGGCGTGCCGAAGCGGGCGCCGTCGGCGTCGATCTCGAGCGGCGTGCCGTTCTCGGTGCGGAAGATGTGGCTCGCGGGCACCCCGACCGCCTGCGCGAGCTCGGAGTGGATCAGCATCCGCTTGTAGTCGCCGTGGACCGGCATCACGTACTTCGGGCGGGTGAGGTTGATCATCATCTTGACCTCCTCCGCGTAGCCGTGGCCGGAGGCGTGGATCGGCGCGTCGCGGGCGGTCACGACCTCGCAGCCGATGTGGTACAGGCGGTCGATCGTCTCGTTGACCGCGCGCTCGTTGCCCGGGATCGGCGTCGCGCTGAAGACGACGGTGTCGCCGGACTTCAGCTCGACCTGCGGGTGGTCGCGGTACGCCATCCGGCGCAGCGCGCTGAGCGGCTCGCCCTGGCTGCCGGTCGAGATCACGACGATCTTCTCGTCGGCGAACTGGTCGATCTCGCGCGGCGCCACCAGCATCCCCTCCGGGATGTCGATGTGCCCGAGGCTGCGGCCGATGTTGACGTTCTTGCGCATCGAGCGGCCGACGAGGGCGACCTTGCGGCCGTTCTTCTCGGCGGCGTGGACGACCTGCTGGACGCGATGGATGTTCGACGCGAAGCAGGTGACGACGATGCGGCCCTCGCAGCGTCCGAAGACGCGGTCCAGGTGCGGGCCGACGATCGACTCGGAGTCCGACACGCCCGCCCGGTCGACGTTCGTGGAGTCGCCGCAGAGCAGGAGCAGGCCCTCGCGGCCGAGCTCGGCGAGGCGCGCCATGTCCGCCGGCGCGCCACCCACCGGCGTCTGGTCGAACTTGTAGTCGCCGGTGAAGAGCACGGTGCCCAGCGGGGTCTTCAGCGCCACGCCACTCGAGTCCGGGATCGAGTGCGTCAGGTGGATGCGCTCGATCTCGAACGGGCCCGCGTCCACGGTGTCGCCGATCGGGAGCACCTCGAGCGCGACGTCGCGCAGCTTGTGCTCGTCGAGCTTGGAGCGCGCCATCGCGATCGTCAGCTGGCCGCTGTAGACGACCGGGATCTTCTCCTGGCCGAGGTCGCGGATCATCCACGGCAGCGCGCCGAGGTGGTCCTCGTGGCCGTGGGTGATGACGATCGCCTCGAGCGCGTCGATGTTGTCGCGCACGTAGCTGAAGTCGGGCAGGACGAGGTCGATGCCCATCATCTCGGCCGTCGGGAAGCGCAGGCCGCAGTCGACGATGACCATCCGCCCGTCGTACTCGACGACGGTCATGTTCTTGCCGATCTCGCCGACGCCTCCGAGCGGGAGGACGCGGAGTGGTCCACTCACCCGGTGGTGACCCCCGCGAGCAGCCCCTGGCGGGCGAGCACGTCATGGACGGCCGCGCGCTCGGCGTCGTCGCACTCGACCAGCGGAAGGCGCAGCGGGCCGCAGTCGTGGCCCTGCATCTTCAGTGCCGCCTTGACGGGCGCCGGGCTCGCCGTGATGAAGAGCACCGCGTAGAGCTCCTGCAGCTTCGCGTCGATCTCCGCGCGCGCTTCAGGCTCGTCGTACATCCGGCGCATCTCGTTGCCCGCGACGTGGCTGGCGACGCAGATCCCGCCCGCGCCGCCGATGTCCAGGCAGCGCGCGTAGATGTCGTCGTTGCCGGCGAGGACCGCCAGGCCGTCGATCAGCTGCAACTCGTCGGAGTTGGCCTGCTTGACGGCCTCGATCCCGTCGATCTGGCCGAGCTCGGCCAGCAGGTCCGGCGGCATGTTGACCGCCGTCCGGCCGGGAATGTTGTAGAGCACGACCGGCGTGTCACCCGCCGCCTTCGCGACCTCGGTGAAGTGGGCGATGATGCCGCGCCGGTTCGGCTTGTTGTAGTACGGCGTGACGGAGAGCACCGCGTCCACGCCCGCCTCGACCGCCTTCTCGGTCAGGTGGATCGCGTGGCGCGTGTCGTTGGACCCCGTGCCGCCGATGACGACGCACTCGTCCCCGAGCTCGCGGACGATGAGCTCGATGAGGCCCAGATGCTCCTCGTCGGTCATCGTCGCCGCCTCCCCCGTCGTGCCGGCCACCACCAGGCCGTGGGAGCCGTTCGCGAGCAGGTGCCGGCCGATGGCGACGGCGCCCTCCTCGTCGACGGAACCGTCGGCACGGAAGGGCGTGACCATGGCCGTGAGAAGGCCTTCGTAGGGACGCATGGCGATTAGGATGGCACGCCCGGCGGTCAGCCCGCCAGCGGGTCCCCTCCGGTCAGCTTCGGCGGCGCGTAGCTCGGCTTGTCGCCGTCGTCGTCCGCGCCCGCGAGCGGCGCGCTCGGCGGCGGCGAGGACGGCGTGTCGGGCAGACCGGGCGCAGGGGGCGGCGGCACCGACGCCTCGACCGGCGCGGGCGGCCCGGACGATGGCGTCGTGGGCGGAACGCCGGGGGTGCTCGCGACCGGCGGGGCCGGAGCCGGGGGCGCGGGCGGAGCCGGCGGGGCGGGCGGCGCGCTCTGCGCGGGCGACGAGGAGGGCGAGGACGCGACCGGCCCCGCCGCGGGAGGCGCGCCGAGGGGGTCGCCGGACGAGGGCGGCGCGGCGGGTGCGCCGCCGAGCGGGTCGCCGGACGCCGGTGCGGGCGCGCCGAACGAGGGCGACGCGGCGGGCGGCGGGCTGAAGGACTGCGCGGGCGGTGCGGCGGGCGCGCCGCCGAGCGGGTCGCCGGACGCCGGGGCGGGCGCGCCGAACGAGGGCGACGCGGGCGGCGCGGCGGGCGCGCCTCCGAGCGGGTCGCCGGACGCCGGGGCGGGCGCGCCGAACGCGGGCGGCGCGGCGGGCGTGCCGGCCAGCGGGTCGCCGGAGATCGCCCCCGGCGGGACGTTGCCCGGGTCGCTGTAGCCGGCCGGGGGTGCGGGCGGCGGCGCGGCACCCGCGAGCGGGTCGCCATGCGTGGCGCCGGCGAGCGGGTCGCCGAACGACGCGGCCGGGGCTCCCAGCGGCGGGGCCGACGGGTCAGGGGTCGGGCCCGGCGCGGGTGGCGCGGCGTGGTGTCCGCCCATCAGCGGGTCGCCGTGCGGCGGGGCCGCGTCCTGCTGCTGCGGGATCGGGCGGCCGTGCTTGTCGTACTCCACGATCGGCCCGGGCGGGCGCATCGTGCCGGACGAACCGCCGGTGTTCACCTGCTTCTGCACCTCGTCGAGCTTGGACTGCGCCTGCTCGGCGAGCTTCTTGGCCTTGTCGAGGAACCCCATGCCGCGACACTAGCGCGGAAAGCCCGCCCGTGAGGGCGGGCCGTTGCGGGCGGCGACGAGGCCGCGGCGGGCGCGCGGTGAGGCGGGGCGCGGCGAGGCCGCGGCGGCGCGCGGTGCGGCGGGGCGCGGCGAGGCCGCGGCGGCGCGCGGTGCGGCGGGGCGCGGCGAGGCCGCGGCGGCGCGCGGTGCGGCGGGGCGCGGCGAGGGCGCGGCGGCGCGCGGTGAGGCGGGGCGCGGCGAGGCCGCGGCGGCGCGCGGTGACGCAGGGCGCCGCGGGCGGGGCCGTCGGCGCGGCGCGCGTGGGTCGTGGCGTGGCCCGCCCCCGTCCAGGGCGGGCCACGCCGGGTTTACGCGGTGACCTTGAAGCGGCGGACCAGACCGTTGAGTTGGTCGGCGGTGGCCGAGAGGGTCTGGGCGGACGCGGCGATCTCCTGGGCGGAGGCGCTGGTCTCC
>NZ_AUIK01000028.1 GCF_000423665.1 Solirubrobacter soli DSM 22325
GTTCACCTGCTTCTGCACCTCGTCGAGCTTGGACTGCGCCTGCTCGGCGAGCTTCTTGGCCTTGTCGAGGAACCCCATGCCGCGACACTAGCGCGGAAAGCCCGCCCGTGAGGGCGGGCCGTTGCGGGCGGCGACGAGGCCGCGGCGGGCGCGCGGTGAGGCGGGGCGCGGCGAGGCCGCGGCGGCGCGCGGTGCGGCGGGGCGCGGCGAGGCCGCGGCGGCGCGCGGTGCGGCGGGGCGCGGCGAGGCCGCGGCGGCGCGCGGTGCGGCGGGGCGCGGCGAGGGCGCGGCGGCGCGCGGTGAGGCGGGGCGCGGCGAGGCCGCGGCGGCGCGCGGTGACGCAGGGCGCCGCGGGCGGGGCCGTCGGCGCGGCGCGCGTGGGTCGTGGCGTGGCCCGCCCCCGTCCAGGGCGGGCCACGCCGGGTTTACGCGGTGACCTTGAAGCGGCGGACCAGACCGTTGAGTTGGTCGGCGGTGGCCGAGAGGGTCTGGGCGGACGCGGCGATCTCCTGGGCGGAGGCGCTGGTCTCCTCGGTGGAGGCGGAGACCTGCTCGGCGGAGGCGGAGGACTCCTCGGCGACGGCGGCCACGTCGGCGACCTCGAGCTGGGCGCGCTCGGTCTCGGCCGAGATCTCCTCGACCGCGCCGGAGATCTCGGAGACGCGGGCGGCCATGCCCTCGACGGCGGAGCCGATGGCCTCGAAGGCCTCGCGGGTGCGCTCGACGGTCGCGACGCCGTCCTGGGTGCGCGCGGTGCCTTCCTCGACGACGCCCACGACGCGGGCGGTCTCGCCCTGCATCTCGCCGATCAGGGCGGAGATCTCGGCGGCGGCGTTCTGAGAGCCCTCGGCGAGCTTGCGGACCTCTTCGGCGACGACGGCGAAGCCCTTGCCCTGCTCGCCGGCACGGGCGGCCTCGATCGCGGCGTTGAGCGCCAACAGGTTGGTCTGTTCGGCCAGGCCCGTGATGGTCGTGACGATCCCGCCGATCCGCTCCGAGCGGGCGTTGAGCTCGGCGATCGCCTCGCCCACCGCGGCGGAGGACTGGGCGACCTCGCGCATCGCCTCGCTCGCCGAGTTGGCGGCGTCGACGCCCTCGAGCGCTACGGCTTGTGCCTCGCCGGCGGCCTGCACGGTGGCGGTGGCGATCTGCGCGCTGGCCTGCGCCGAGCGGGCGGCGCCCTGGACGGCGTCACGCGTGGACTCGACGAGGCGGACCTGACGCTCGGCGCCGTGCGCCACCTCGGACACCGCGGAGGCGATCTCCGAGACCGCGCGGCCGGTCTCGTCGGACGTCGCCGCCATCTGCTGCGACGCGGCGGCGACCGTACCGGCGCCGGTGGAGAGCTCGCCGATCGTCTCGGCCAGCTGCGCGCGCATCGCGTTGTACGCCTCGACCGACGCGATCGTGTTGTCGCGAATGAACCCGACGGCTTCGGCGACGTCACCGATCTCGTCGTTGCTCGTCCGCTCGAGCGCCGGCGTCCGCGGGCTCACGTCGACCGTCAGATCGCCCTCCGCGACGGCCTCCAGGGCCTTCCGCAGCTCGGTGGTGTCGTGCATGCGGAGGCTCTCGATGCGATCGAGGATCTCCTTGACCGTCTTCTGGATGCGGCCGGAGAACCACAGCGCCATCGCGAAACCGACCACGAGCGCGCCCACGAGGAGCGCGATCGCCCGCGTCCGGGCCGACGCGGCCGCCGCCTCGATCGAGTGCTGCTCGTCGCCGGCGAGCTTGACCTTGGAGTCGAACAGCGCCGTGAAGGCGTCGACGGCCTCGCTCACGCGCGGGAGCACCTTCGCCTTGTTGAGTGCGTACGCCGCCTTGACGTCCCCCGTGTCGGACACGGCGAGGACCTCGGTGCGCGCCTTGCGGTATTCGACGATCGC
This sequence comes from Solirubrobacter soli DSM 22325, assembly GCF_000423665.1. Taxonomy (GTDB): domain Bacteria; phylum Actinomycetota; class Thermoleophilia; order Solirubrobacterales; family Solirubrobacteraceae; genus Solirubrobacter; species Solirubrobacter soli. Next base: position 1,890 of record NZ_AUIK01000028.1, read on the forward strand.
CGCGCCGAGCGCCGCGAAGGCCTGCTTGCCCTTCGCCGTGGCGAGCGAGTCCTCGACCTTGGCGAGGTTCTGGTCCACGACCGCGTCGTTGGCCTTGAGCTTCTCGACCAGCTTGGCCTTGTCGGCCGGCGCGGACTCGAGGATGTGGTTGTTCGTGAAGGCCCGGCTCTCGTTGAACTTGGCGCGAGCGGTGCCGAGTTCGGCGAGCGGCTCGACGGAGCCCGCGAACATGCGTTTCGAGCTTGCATTGGACTCCGCGTTCGTGCGGATTCCAAGCAGCCCGATCAGGGCCGTGAACGCAAGTAGAACGCTTGCGCCAGAAAGCAATTTCGCCCGTAGACCGAAACGGGAAGGGAGACGTGGGTGCACCGGTAGCTCCTACGGGATTGATTGTGGTGACCCGTTTATCGACGGCTTAGAAACTCGATTCATCACCCCCAGGGTTAACTTTCATCTTCAGTCCATCCTGAGCGGTCGGACGCTGTCGAACATGGTGCCCCAGGGATCGTTCTCTCGCAGCCGCGCCTCGATCTCGCGCAGCTTGAAGCCCCGAGGCGCGAGCGCCGGGTCCGCGACCTCCTCCCACGTGACGGGCATCGCGACCGGCGCGCCGGCCAGCGCGCGGACGGCGTAGGGCGCGACGATGGTCTGCCCGTAGGTGTTGCGCGCGACGTCGACGAGGATCCGCCCCTCGCGCTTGTCCTTGCGCCAGAAGGTCGTCAGCGTGTCGGGCCGCTCGGCCGCGATCAGCTCGGCCAGCTCCCCCGAGCGGGCGCGCACCTCGTCCGCGGTCCGGCGCCGCTCGAGCGGCGCGATGATGTGGATGCCGCGCGAGCCGGAGACCTTCGCGAACGGGACGAGCCCGAGGTCGCGCAGCACCTCGGCGCACACCAGCGCGCCCTCGCGGATGTGGTCGAAGTCGTCCTCGGACGACGGGTCGAGGTCGAACACGATCCGGTCCGGCTTGTCGCGAAGGTCGCAGCGCGCGTTCCAGACGTGCGGCGTGATGCAGTTCTGCTGCGCGAGCCAGCGCAACGTGTCCGCGTCGTTGATCATCCCGTGGACGATGTCGCCGCCCTTGCGGCGCGGCACCTCGCAGCGGGCGACCCAGTCCGGCGCGCCCTTGGGGAGCGACTGCTGGACGACCACGTCGGAGCCGATCCCCTTGTTCCAGCGCCAGAGGTTCATCGGGCGGTCCTTGCAGTGCGGGACCATCAGCGGCGCGACCCGCGCGTAGTGCTCGGCCAGCTCGGCCTTGGTGATCCCGTCGTCCGGGAAGAGCACCTTGTCGGGATTGGAGAGTTTCACCTCGGGCATCAGCGGTTCCCCCGTAGAACGTCGGTGAACCGTTTCGGAACCTCGGGTGCCTCTCCTTCCTCCCACAACGTGACGACCACGAGCTCGCCGCGCGGCTTGTCCTCCATGCAGACGAACACGAGGTCCGGCCGCTCGAGGTCGCGGACGTTCAGCGCGCCGCGCTGACCGGGCTCGACCCGGCCGGCGTCGACCGCGCGCGAGACCCGCGACGCGATCTCCACCCGCGGGTCGAGCGCGCCGCGGACGCGCTGCAGGTAGCGCTCGACCGCGTGGTCGGTGACCGAGACTAGGGCCAAAGCAGCCGCTCGAGCCCGAATACCGGGGACTCGGGCAGCTGGGCCACGTGGCGGATCGCGAGCAGGACGCCGGGCATGAAGCTCGTGCGGTCGGTCGTCACGTGGCGGATGGTCAGCGTCTGGGCGACGTCGCCGAGGACCACGTCCTGGTCGGCGACGAGCCCCGGCAGGCGGACGGAGTGGATCGGCGGGTCGCCCTCCATCAGCGCCGCGGTCCGCGCCGCGGTGCCCGAGGGCTTGTCGACCTTGCCGGCGTGGTGGTACTCGATGATCTCCGCGGAGGCCATGATCTTCGACGCCTCGGCCGCGAAGCGCATCATCAGCACGGCGCCGATCGCGAAGTTGGCGGCCACGAAGACGTTCCCGGGCGCGCCGGCGACCGATGCCCGCAGATCCTCCTCGGAGTACCCGGAGGTGCCGATGACGACGTGCACGCCGGCGGCCGCGGCCAAAGCGGCGTTCGCGACCGCCTGGTCGGGCAGCGTGAAGTCGACGAGCACGTCGGCCGCCTCGAGCACGTCGGCGACCGACGTGCCCAAAGCGGGGTCGGCGCGGCCGACGAGCTCCATGTCGTCCGCGCCCTCGACCGCAGCGCAGACGGTCGCGCCCATGCGACCAGCTGCTCCCGCCACGGCAACCTTGATCATGTCGTCGGAACCGGCCCCGCGACCTTTTCGACGGCCGCGCAGAACGCGTCCTCGTCGGGCCCGATGCCCGCCGCGGACAGCCCACCGGGCGCCCACAGCTGGTCGACGAGCGCGCGCATGTCGTCCATCGTCACGGCGTCGATGCGCGCCATGACCTCGTCGGTCTCCAGCAGCGGCAGGTCGAACAGCAGCGACCCGCCGAGCCGGTGCATCCGTGCGCCCGTGGACTCCATGCCCAGCACGACCCGCGCCTTGACGTTCTCGCGGGCGCGGACGAGCTCCTCCTCGGTCGCGGGCTGCTCGCGCAGGCGATCGAGCTCGTCGCCGACGACCTGCATCGCCTCGACGAGGTTGTCCGGCCGCGTGCCGACGTACAGGCCCACCTGGCCCGTGTCGGCGTACTGGCCGGCGAACGAGTAGACGCTGTAGGCGAGCCCGCGCTCCTCGCGCACGGCCTGGAAGAGCCGCGAGGAGGAGAGCCCGCCGAAGATCGCGTCCAGCACGCGGGCGGCGAAGCGGCGCTCGTCGCCGCGCTGCAGGCCGAGGCCGCCGAGCGTCACGTGGACCTGCTCGGTGTCCTTGCGCACGAAGCGCACGTTGGAGACCGGCGCGTGCGGCGCCGGCTCCGGCGGGGCGACCGGCTCCAAAGAAGCCCGCTCGCCCAGCGTGTTGGTGGCCAGCTCGACGATCTGATCGTGGTCGACGGACCCGGCCGCCGCGATCACCACCGAGCCCGGCACATAGCGCCGGGCATGGAATTCGGCGATCACGTCGATCGGCGTGTCGCGGATGACCGGCGCGCGGCCGATGATCGGCCGCCCGAGCGGGTGCGCACCGAACACCGCCTCGCCGAGCACGTCGAACACCGTGTCCTGCGGGTCGTCCTCGTACATCGCGATCTCCTCGAGCACGACCTCGCGCTCGGGGTCGACGTCCTTGAACGCGGGGCGCCAGACCATGTCGGCCATCACGTCGAAGGCCGCCGGCAGGTGCTGGTCGAGCATGCGGGCATAGACCGCCGTGCTCTCCTTGTCGGTGCCGGCGTTGAGCTCGGCGCCCATCCCGTCGAACAGCTGGTCGATCTCGGCCGACCCGTAGCGGTCCGTGCCGCGGAACAGCAGGTGCTCGAGGAAGTGCGAGAGGCCGGCCTCCCCCACCGCTTCACCGCGGGAGCCCGTGGCCACGAAGAAGCCCAGGGCCGCGGAGCGGACCGAGGGCATCGCCTCGGTCACGATCCGCAGCCCGGAATCGAGCTCCGTGATGCGATGACTGGAAATGGCTATTTAAGCCCGATCGGGATCTCGGTCGCCGCGCGGGGCGCGGTCCCGGTCACGGTCGCCACGGTCGCTGCGCGGTCCGCGGTCGCGATCGCGCCCGCCACGCGGGCCACGGTCGCGGTCACGGCCACCGCCGCGCGGCCCACGGTCGCGGCCACCGCCGCCACCCATGGTCGGGTCGCCGGTGCCGACGGAGGCGAGCTCCTCCTTGGTCTTGCCGGCGATCTCCGGGTCCTCGGCGAGGCGCAGGCCGATGCGGCCGCGCTCCTTGTCGACCTCGACGACGCGGACCTCGATCTCGTCGCCCTTGTTGAGCACCTCTTCGACCGTGCCGACGCGGTTGCCCGGCGAGACGTTGGAGATGTGCAGCAGGCCGTCGGTGCCCTTGGCGAGCTCGACGAAGGCGCCGAAGGTCGTGGTCTTGACGACCTTGCCCTTGAACTCGTCGCCGACCTCGACCTCCTTGGTCATCGAGCGGATCCGCTCGACCAGGGCGTCGCCCTTGGCGCCGGTGACGGCGTAGACCAGGACCTGGCCCTCGTCGTTGACGTCGATCTGGGACTCGTACTCCTCCTGCAGCGAGCGGATCGTCTCGCCGCCCTTGCCGATGAGGAGGCCGATCTTCTCGGGGTCGATCTGGATCGAGCTGATCCGCGGGGCGTGCTCGGAGAGCTGCTCGCGCGGGGCGTCGATCGCCTCGGCCATCTTGCCGAGGATGAACTCGCGACCCTCCTTGGCCTGCGAGAGCGCGTCGCTCATGATCTCGAACGTCACGCCCGTGATCTTGATGTCCATCTGCAGGGCGGTGATGCCCTCGGACGTGCCCGCGACCTTGAAGTCCATGTCGCCGAGGTGGTCCTCGACGCCGGCGATGTCGGAGAGGATCGTGTAGTCGTCGCCCTCCTTGATCAGGCCCATGGCGATGCCGGCGACCGGCCGCGTGAGCGGCACGCCGGCGTCCATCAGGGACAGCGAGGAGCCGCAGACGGAGGCCATCGAGCTCGAGCCGTTGGACTCGAGGATGTCCGACACGACGCGGATCGTGTACGGGAACTTCTCCTGGTCCGGGATCATCGGGACCAGCGCGCGCTCGGCGAGCGCGCCGTGGCCGATGTCGCGGCGCTTGGGGCCGCGCATGAAGCCGGCCTCGCCCACGGAGAAGGGCGGGAAGTTGTAGTGGTGGAAGTAGCGCTTGGACGTCTCGAGCCCGAGGTTGTCCAGGCGCATCTCCTCGCGCGTCGTGCCGAGGGCGACGACGGACAGGGCCTGCGTCTGGCCGCGGGTGAACAGCGCCGAGCCGTGCGTGCGCGGCAGCGGCTTGACGTCGATCGAGATCGGGCGGATCTCGCGCTCGGAGCGGCCGTCGGGGCGCTTCTTGTGGACGGCGATGCGCTCGCGGATGATCTTCTTCTCGAGCGCGTCGAACGCGAGCTGCGCGTCCTGGCGCTTCTCGGCGTAGTCAGCGGCCTCGGGGTCGCCCGCGTACTTCTCGAGCACCTCTTCCTCGACGGCCTTCGTGGCGTCCTGGCGGGCGAGCTTGTCCTCGACCGACGTCGCCTTGTCGAGCTTCTTGCCGTGGGACTTGGTGATCTTGGCGATCAGGTCCTCCGGCGCCTTCTTGACCTCGATCTCCTGCTTGGCCTTGCCGGCCTTCTCCTGCAGCTCGCGCTGCGCGGCGGTCAGCTTCTTGATCGCCGAATGCGCGATGTCCAGCGCGTCCAGGATCTCGGCCTCGGGCACCTCGTTGGCGCCGCACTCGACCATCAGCAGCGCCTCGTCCGTACCGGCGACCACGAGGTCCATGTCGGCGGTCAGCAGCTGCTCGTCGGTCGGGTTGACGACGAAGTTGCCGTCGATCTTGCCGATCCGGACGGCGCCCACGGCCTGCGGGTACGGGATGTCCGAGATCATCAGCGCGGCGGACGCGCCGTTCATCGCCAGGATGTCGTACGGGTGGATCTGGTCCACCGACAGCGTCAGGTTGACCAGCTGGGTCTCGCGGCGCCACCCCTTGGGGAACAGCGGGCGCAGCGGGCGGTCGATGAGGCGCGCGATCAGCGTCGCCTTCTCACCCGCGCGGCCTTCGCGCTTGAAGAACGAGCCGGGGATCTTGCCCGCGGCGTACATACGCTCCTCGACATCCACCGTCAGCGGGAGGAAGTCGACGTCCCGGAGGCTGCCGGCGGTCGCGGTGGACAGCACCACGGTGTCACCTGCTGTGACGGTCACAGCCCCGGAGGCCTGCTTGGCCATCTTTCCCGTCTCGAAGGCGATCTCGGTCCCGCCGATCTCGACGGCGACCCGGTGCACTTCAGACATATGTCCCTTTCTCTCGCCCGCCTCGGAGTCGGCGGGCCCTCTGCATCGTCTTGACGCTTCGGTAGTCGTTGACAGGCATGTTAGAAGGCGCTTTCACACGATGCGCTGCCGGGTAAGGTGCCCCGTCGATGCGGATCGTGATCTTCGGCGCAAGCGGTTACACCGGCTCCCTGATCGCCGACCGTTTGGTTGCCCAGGGCGTGCGTCCAGTCCTCGCCGGCCGCTCGTTGGGGCGCCTGCAGGAGCTCGCGGACTCGCTCGGCGGCCTCGAGGTCGTGCGGGCGGACGTGATGCGGCAGAACTCCGTCTTCGACCTCGTCGGGGCCGGCGACGTGCTCGTCTCCACGGTCGGGCCGTTCGCGAAGTGGGGCGAGCCCGCGCTGCGCGCGGCGGTGGCCGCCGGCGCCGTCTACCTGGACTCGACCGGCGAACCCCCCTTCATCCGGCGCGTGTTCGAGGAGTTCGGGCCGCCGGCGGAGAAGTCGGGCGCGCGCCTGCTGACCGCGATGGGCTACGACTTCGCCCCGGGTGCGCTCGCGGGTGCGCTCGCCCTGGAGGAGGCGCCCGACGCCGTGCGGGTGGACGTCGGCTATTACGCGCTCGGCGGCGGCCCTACGTCGCTGTCCTCCGGCACCCGCGAGTCGCTGGTGGGCGTGACGCTGGACGACGGCCACGCGTTCCGCGAGGGGCGGATCCGCACCGCCCGCCCCGCCGAGCGCGTGCGCTCCTTCGCGGTCGCGGGCAAGCCGCGCGAGGCGATCTCGGTCGGCGGCGCCGAGCACTTCGGCCTTCCCGCGGCGTTCCCGCGGCTGCGCGAGGTCAACGTCTACCTCGGCTGGTTCGGCCCGCTCGCGCGCCCGCTGCAGGCCGGGTCGTTCGTCGGCCAGTTCGTCCGTCGCGTGCCGCTGACGACCGCGGCGATGAAGTTCGCCGGCGAGCGTGCGCTCGGCCTCTTGTCCGGCCCTGACGCGGGCACGACCCCGGGCGGGCGCTCCTGGATCGCCGCCGAGGCCTACGACGCGAGCGGTCACCGGCTCAGCGAGGTCCACCTCGCGGGCGTCGACGGCTACGCGTTCACCGCCGGCTTCCTCGCCTGGGCCGCGCAGCAGCCGGTCGACGGCGTCGGCGCGCTCGGACCCGTCGAGGCCTACGGGATCGAGCGCCTGACCGCGGGCGCGTCCGCCGCAGGGCTAGACCGGGTTCCGTAGTCCCGCGAGCGCGGTCGCGAGGATCGGCTCGACGTAGGCGGGGTCGCCCTCGATCCGCGCGATCGCCATGACCATGTCCAGGACCTGTTCGAGCGTGAGGTCGCCCCGGACCTCGCCGGCCGCTTGCGCGGCGCGCAGCAGCGGGCGCCCGGCGGCCAGCACCCGGTCGCGGTTCGCGTTGAACATCGGGTTCGTGCGGTCCAGGGCGAGCAGCTCGTTGGCGATCTCGTGCTTGCCCGCCGAGAACGCCAGGAACTCGTGCACCCACTCGGTGAACGTCAGCGACTCCGCGGCGGCGCAGATCGCGTCGACCTCGTCGGTGTAGAGCGCCTCGAGCAGCTCGCGCCGCCCCGGGAAGTTGCGGTAGAGCGTCGCCATGCCAACGCCGGCGCGGCGCGCGATCTCGGCCATCGACGTCTCGCCGGGTTCGGCGAGCGCGGCGCGGGCGACGGCGAGGATCTTCTCGCGGTTGCGCGCGGCATCGGCTCTTCTGGGCGCGGGCATGAAGCGGATAGGTTATCCGGTTAGGTGATGCGAGCGGCGAGCAGGCAGAGGTCGTCGGTCAGGGTGCCGTAGGCGAAGTCCGCGACGCGTGCGCGAAGGACGGCGACCGCCTCGGTCGGTGAGGGCCGGTGCAGGCCGCCGAGCACGGCGCTCACGCCGTCCACGCCGAACATCTGGCCGTCGTGCCGTGCTTCGGTGAGCCCGTCGGTGTAGAGCAACACTCCCGCGCCGGCCGTCGAGCGTTGCGAGCCCTCCACGAATCCGGGGTTCGGGCCGAGCCCGAGAGGCGTTCCCTGCGTGGGCGCGATCAGCTCGTGACCGTCATCCAGCCAGAGCGCGGGGGGATGACCGGCGTAGGCCCAGCGCAGGATCTGGGTGCTCGGGAGGAAGGTGACGCAGGCGGCGGTGACGAACTCGACGCTCACGCCTGCCCGCTCGATCAGAGCGGTGTTCGCCCAGCTCAGCAGGCGGCAGGGATCATCGGAGAACGGTGCGGTCGCGGCGAACGTCGTGCGGATGAACGCGGCCCGTCGCGCCGCCTGCAGGCCGTGGCCGACGACGTCCCCGACGACGAGTACGGTCGAGTCCTGTGGCCCCTCGGCCACCAGGTAGAAGTCGCCGCTGACCCGTTCTGCGATCGCAGGCAGGAACGCCGCCGCCAGTTCCAAGCCGGGGCGCCGGGGCAGCTCGGGCGGGGTCAGCGCGTCCCGGATCGCGCGCAGATCCTCCAGCTCGTGCTCGGCCGCCGCGAGGCGCTTACGCAGCACGGCGAGGTCCCCTTCGCGCACCGCGGCGTCTTCGCGAAGGCGCGCGATCAGCTTCTCTTGGCGGTGCTCGAGGTCGTCCAGCTCGTGGATGTCGCGCCGCTGAGCGGCCACCTCCGAGCGCAGCCGGCGAAGCTCCTCGTCGTTGTCGTGGTGATCGCTCAGGGTGGTCGCCGCCGCTGATGCGACGTAGCGCGTGCCGGTAGCCATCGTGTCGCATCGCCGCGCGACTGTCGATTGCGTCGAGTACTTGACCCCGTTGGCCACGTCCTCCCTAGGTGCGGTAGCGGCGTCGGCTCTGGATCAGTGCGTGGTCGAGCATCGCGTCGTGGTCGTCCTCGCGGACGACGACGACGAGCTTGTTCCACGCGCCGGGGTAGACGATCCGCTCGTTGTAGATCTGCGTCCGGAAGCGCTCGGTGTAGGCGGTAGGGAGCGTGTCGCCGGCGCTGTACATGCGCCGCCCGCCGTCGCTTCCGCGGATGACCGCGACCAGCTCGCGCGTGCGCTCGAAGTCGTCGGCGGCGGCGAACTCGACGAGCGGGTCCTGCGGCGAGCCGCTGCTGAGGAAGGCGACGACGTACTTGCGGTCGCGCCCGCGCGTGTTCTCGCGGATCGTCTCGCCGAGCCCGATCTGCACCGCGCCCTCGGCCCGTGTGGTGCCCATGAACACGCGGTAGGGCGCGTAGCGGTCGCGCCGCTTCGGCCACTGGTAGGACTCGGCCTCGCGTTCGCGGACGACCCGCCAGTCGCCGGGGAGGTCCGTCGGCGTGGCGCGCGCTGATGCTGCCGCACCCGCGGAGGCGGCCGCGGCGGCGTGTTCGATGAGCGGATTGTCGAAGCCCGCTTCGGCGAGCTGGGTCAGCAGTGGCCCCAGCTCGCGGTCGGGGACGTCGTGCACGGTGACGGAGAAGGGCGACATTTCAAGCTCCTACGTTGTTACGTAGAGGAACGTAGACAACGTAATAGAACGTAAGTACGAGAGCTGCTACGGTACTACGTACGTCACGCCTCCCCAGCGCCGCCACAGAGCTCTCACGAGTCCTCGCGGCGCCACGCGAGGCGAACGTATCCAGGAGCGTTCCACGGAGCGCCTCCGCCCGAAGAAATCGTTGGGATTCACATGTTCGCCACCATTCGCCGCTACGAGTCGGTCGACCAGAGCCGCACTGCCGAGCTCGTCAAGAAGGTCGACGAGACGCTGCTGCCGCGCCTGAGCAAGATGCCGGGCTTCGGCGGCTATCACCTGATCAAGGCCGACGACGGCACCATGAGCTCCGTCGGCTTCTTCGACACCTCGGCGCAGGCCGACGAGTCGACCAAGATCGTGTCCGGCTGGGTGCGCGACGAGAAGTTCGAGACGGTCCTCCCGAGCCCGCCGCGCATCACGACCGGTGAGATCGTCGCGCACCAGTCGCGCGAGCTCGTCAAGGCGTAACCCGCCAGAGCGAAATCCGACTGAAGGCCCGCCCCCGCGGGCCTTCGGTCGTTCCGGGACGGTTGCGACGAGCCTTCTTCCGCGGACCCAAGCGAACTAGGTCGCGTCGGGGGCAGCGCGCATCGGGGCGGGCATGAGCGCCGCGCCGGCGATCACGAGGCAGAACGCGAGGAAGCGGGCGCCGATCTCGACGGCGCCCGAGCCGATCGGCTCGTGGAAGATCAGGATGCCGCCGATGATGGCGGCGAGGTTGGCGGCTACTGAGGTGAGCGCGATGACCTCGACGCCGTCGCCGATCTGGAGGCTGCGCGCGGACGCGTAAAAGGCGATCACGCCGGCGATGATCGCGGTCACCGCCCACGGGCTCACCACCCCGAGCAGCGGGCCCGGTGCCGCCTGCGTGAGCCACTTGATCGCGACATCGGAGACCCCGAAGAGCGCGCCGGCGGCCGCGCCGAGCAGCAGCCCCTCGGCGCGCGGCGGGACGTGGCGGCGGGTCGAGACCCGCACCAGCGCGCCGCCGATCGCAAACGTCGTTGCCTCGACGGCGATCAGTGCCGCCAGCGAGGCGCTCTGAGGATCGTTGGCGCCGCCGCCGGTCAGTCCGATCACCACCAGCCCGGCGGCGGTGATCGTCACGCCGCCCCATTGTCGCCGTCCCAGGTGAAAACCGAAGAAACGCTCGGCGAGCACGGCCAGCAGGACCAGGCCACCGGAGAGCACCGCCTGCACGATCGACAACGGCGCCAGCGAAAGCGCACCGACGTGCAACCCCCAGGCCGCGATCGCCACGATCCACCCGACCAGGAACCATCCGGAGCGAAACAGACCGACGGCGCCGCGCAGCGGATGGCGCAGGCGGATCGGCGCGGCGAGCACCGCGCCGCGATGTTTGAACAAGAACGCGAGGTTGGTGGCCAGCGCCGAGGCGAGCGCCAGGAGCAGTCCTATGAGCATCGTTCAGGCGCGACGCGGGAACACGGTCTGAGCCCGGTCACGGCCTGGCCCGTACCCCGTGGGTGTTCGGCCATCACGTCCTGACCCGCGAGCAGCGCCTGCCCGGCACGCCCGAGGACGTGTTCGGGTTCTTCGCCGACGCGGGCAACCTCCAGGCGATCACGCCGCCCTGGCTGTCGTTTCACGTCGTCACGCCGCGGCCGATCGAGATGCGCGTCGGCACGTTGATCGAGTACCGGCTGAGACTGCACCGGCTCCCGATCAGCTGGCTGACGCGCATCGAGGAGTGGCTGCCGGGCGAGCGTTTCGTCGACGCGCAGCTGCAGGGGCCGTACAAGCTCTGGCACCACACCCACGAGTTCGAGGCGGACGGAGCGGCGCACACGCTGATGCGCGACACCGTCCGCTACGCGCTGCCCTTCGCGCCCCTGAGCGAGATCGCACACCGCGCGTTCGTCGCGCGCGACCTCGCCCGCATCTTCGACTACCGGCGGGACTACTTGACCGTCAGCTTGCCCTCCATGCCGGCGGCCCGGTGGCCGTCGACGGGGCAATAGAACTCGTAGACCCCGGGCTTGAGGTCGACGGTCAACGGCGCGGCGTCCTTCCCGGTCACCGTCTCGGTCGTCTTCTCCTCGATGCCGTTGCCCTCGATCGCGACCGCGTGCGGGAGCTGTGACGGGTTCGAGAAGTCGATCTCCACCGTGCCGGCCTTGGTCGTCAGCGACGACTCGGTGAACTTCAGAGCGCCGCCGGGGTCCGCCTTGATCGCGAGCTTGGTCGCCGACCCGGACGCCGGGGCCTCGGTCGCGGCCTCGGTCGGCGTCTCGGTGGCCGTCTCCGTCGCTTCGGGAGTCGACGTCGAGCTACTGCTGTTGTCGCTCCCGCCGCAGCCGGCGAGAGCGAGTGCGGCCGTGGCCGCGCATACGACAAACCATCTCATAGCAGGGGATACGCGCCCCCAGTGCGCAGGTTCAGGACAACTTGGCCGTGAGAATGTCCGACGGCACGACCTCACCGTTGGGCTTGTGCTCGCGACGCACGAGTCGAATCTGATCGTACTGGCCCTTCTTCACGGCTGTGGTGAGAATCACGTACGCGTTGCCCTTGGCGTCGACGCGGAACGTGCCGGCCCCGGCGCTCCACCCGGGCGCGTCGCAGAAGACCTCGTAGGTGTCGCCGGTCGGGAGGTTGTTGACCCACAGGCGCACGACCGTGCCGGACTGGGTCGTCCGCAGCCCGGCGCGCGCGTTGGCGTTGGCGGGCGCGTCGCCGACCTTCTCGAACACGACCCGGTACTGGGAGCCGGGCCGCCCGGCGTTCTTCTGGAAGTTCAGGGGGACGACGAGGACCGCGATCGCGACCGCGGCGCCCGCCAGCGCACTGCTGAGACCTAACGCGAGCCGGGGCCGCCAGCGGCGCCGCCGCGACGGGCGCTCGGGGCGCTCGCGTGCGAAGCGGTCCAGGAGCCGCTCCTCGATCGCCGGTGGAAGCGGCTCGTCCTCGGTGGCGCCTGTGACGACCGCCAGGTCGAGCAGGCCCGGGATCCCGGCCAGCTCGGAGTGGGCGGCCGCGCACTCCTGGCAACCGGCCAGGTGCTCGCGCACGCGCTTCTCGGTGTCCGCGTCCAGCGCGCCCAGGACGAACGCGCCGATGTCCTCGTGGACGTGCTGCGTCATGCCCGCACCCCCATCTCCTCCAAGACCAGCCGCAGCGAACGCAGCGCGTACCACGTGCGGCTCTTGACCGTCCCCTCGGGGAGCCCGAGCCGCTCGGAGATCTCGCGCACCGACAGTCCTTGGACATGGGCGAGGCGGATCACCTGGCGATGCTCGGGCGTGAGCTTCTCCAGTGCGCTCGCGACCTGCCACCCCAGCATCGCTCGCTCGATCGAGAGTCCTTCAGGGTCCTGCTCGTCGCGCGGCTCGTGCAGTGCCAGCGCGGGGCGCACGGCAGCTCGCCGGCGCGTGTCGATGATCGCGTGCCGCGCGATCTGATACAGCCAGGTCCGCACGCTGCCGCGTGTCGGGTCGTAGGCCTCGGCGTGCCTCCAGGCGCGTGTGAACACCTCTTGCACGACTTCCTCGGCGGTCCCCCGATCGCCGAGCGCGTTGAGCGCGAAGCCGTACAACTCGCCCGCGTAGGAGCGATACAGCGCGCGCAGCGCTTCGCCGGTGGCATCCGACGAGATCTTGGCGAGGAGTTGCGCGTCAGTGGGCATCTACCGCGTGGTAATACGCGCCGGTCCGCTTCCCGGTTCGATCCGGGAACTCTAGGGGTTCGTTGACGAATGGTCGGTCCGACCGATGTGGCGCGAGACGCCGCGGATGCGCCGCGGCGGGCGCACCGGTATTCGTCAACGGGCCCCTAAGCGTCCAGCAACGAGCGGCCAGGAAACATCCGGCCATCGGAGAACGCGGTCGGCGTCGTCACCACACCGGCGCGCACGCCGCCGCGGAAATCTGCCTTCACCCGCGCCAGGACGGCGTCCGAGCGGCGGTCGGCGTCGAAGCGGTCGACGTCGAGCCCGAGCCGCTCCGCCCGCGCCCACAGGTGCGGATCCTCGAGCCGGCCCTGGTCGGCGAACAGCGCGTCGTGCATCTCCCAGAAGGCGCCCTGCAGCGCGGCGGCCTCGGCCGCGCAGGCGGCGGCGAGCGCGCGCGGGTGCGCGGACTTGACCGGGAAGTGGCGGAAGCAGACCTCGTAGACGTCCAGGCGCGCCTCGAACGCGGCGCAGAACGGGCACTCGTAGTCGCCGTACACGATCACCAGGGGACCGGTCCCGCGAACATGGTCCTCGGGCCCGACCGGCGGCAGCGGGGCGGAGCTGAGGTCGCTCAGAGCGCGTCGAAGATCAGGTTGGCGCCCGGGAGAACGCCGGGGTTCTCGGCCTGGTGGCTCCAGGTCACGACGCCGTCGGGACCGACGATGACCAGCGCGCGCTCCGGGAAGCCGCCCGGGTGCAGGACGCCGAACGCCTTACACGTGGCGCCCTTGGGCTCGAAGTCCGAGAGTTGCTCGATGTCGACGCCGAGCTGCGCCTTGAAGGCGGCCTGGGAGTACGTCGCGTCGCAGGAGACGCCGTACAGCGTCGCGCCCTTGGCGGCGAAGTCCTCGAGCACCTCGTTGTAGAGCGAGAGCTGGTCCGTGCAGACCGGCGAGAACGCGAAGGGGTAGAAGACGAGGACCGTCGTGCGCCCGAGCAGCTGCTCGCGCGTGAAGTCCTCGCCGTCCGAAGTCTTGAGCGTGAAGTCGGGCGCGGAGTCGCCCGCTCCGACGATCGGCATGGCGCTTAGCGCCGCAGACCTAGTTCGCGGATGAGGCTGCGGTAGCCCTCGAGGTCGTTCTTCTGCAGGTAGTTCAGAAAACGACGGCGGCGACCGACGAGCATCAGAAGGCCCCGGCGCGAGTGGTGATCATGCTTGTGCTCGCGAAGGTGCTCGGTGAGGTGGTTGATGCGATGCGTGAGCAGCGCAACCTGGACCTCGGTCTTGCCCGTGTCGTTCTCGTCGCGGCCGAATCGCGAGATGATCTCGCGCTTTTCCTCTGCAGTCATGGTCATGTGCGGCCGTGCAGGGTAGCAGCCATGACACGGTCACGTCCGGCTGACTTCGCCGCGTACAGCGCCTCGTCGGCGCGGTGGAGCAGGTCCTCGGGCGCTTCGCCGTCCCAGGTGGCCACGCCGATGCTCACCGTGACCGGTACCGGCGTCGCCGCGCCGGCGAGCTCGGCACGCAGCTTTTCGGCCACGTGCTGCGCCGCTTGGGCGTTCGTGTCGGGCAGCAGCACGAGGAACTCCTCCCCGCCGAGGCGTCCGAGCTGGTCCTCCGCGCGCAGGTGGGTGCCCATCGCGTGCGCCGCCGCCACCAGCACCGCGTCGCCGGTCTTGTGGCCGTGGCCGTCGTTGATGCGCTTGAAGTGATCGAGGTCGCAGATCGCGATCGAGAGCGGGTGCCCGTGACGGCGCGCGGCGGAGACCATTCCGTTGAGGTGGGTCAGGATCGCGCGCCGGTTCGACAGCCCGGTGAGCCCGTCCTCGCGCAGCAGCGCCTCCAGACGGGCGCCCTGGGCGACCAGCTCCTGTTGGAGCGCCTTGGTACGTGCCGCCGCCTCCACGCGGGTCAGGACCTCGCCGTCGGACACCGGCTCGACCAGATAGTCCTGCACGCCGCTGCGCATCCCCTCGAGCGCCCGCGCGGGCTCCAGGCCCGGACGCTCGATCATCACGATCGCGATGCCGAACGCGACCGGGTCGCTCTTGATCGCCGGCACCAGGTCGCCGCAGCACTCGACGTGGATCAGGGCGACGTCCGGCGCGCTGACGCGAACGTGCTCGAGCGCCTCGTCCGGCGTGTCGGCCTCGAGCACTTCGTGGCCGGCGCCACGGAGGACGCGCGCGATCCGCCGGCGCTTCGGCGTCAAGGCATGGGCCAGCAGAACGCGCATCTCCGACTCGATACCCGTTGACCGCCGTCCGAACCTCGGACGATCGTCCAATGGTCAGACGATCTGACGAATGTCCTCGACGTCGCGGTGCATCTGCTCGACCAGGGTCTCGACGGACTCGAAGCGCTTCTCGCCGCGGATGCGGTCGATGAAGTCGAGCCGCAGCTCCTTGCCGTAGAGGTCGCCGTCGAAGTCGAGGATGAACGCTTCGACGAGCAGGCCGCGGCCGGTGACGAACGTCGGCCGCACGCCGACGGAGACGGCCGCGGTCCACTCCCCCACGCCCGGGACCGCGGCGCGGCAGGCGTAGATGCCGTGGTCGGGAACCGCAAGCGCCGGGTTCGGGACGAGGTTCGCCGTCGGGAAGCCGAGCGTGCGGCCGCGCTTGTCGCCGTGGGCGACGATGCCGCGCATCCCGAACGGGGCGCCGAGCAGGCGGGCGGCGTCGGCGACCGCGCCGGTGGCGATCAGGCCGCGGATGTGGGTCGAGGAGACGATCTCGCCGTCGATCTCGACCAGCTCGACCACCCGCGTCGTGAACGCGTCCTGGGCCTGCAGCAACGCCGCGTCGCCCTTGGCCTTGTTGCCGAAGCGGAAGTTCTCGCCGACCGAGACCTGGGTCGCGCCGAGCCGCGCGACGAGCTCGGCGTCGATGAACTCCTGCGCGGTCTGGGCGGCGCGGGCGCCGTCGAACGGGACGACGATCAGCTCGTCGACGCCCAGCGCGGCGATCAGGTCGGTCTTCTGCTCGAGCGTGGTGAGGAGCTTCGGCGCGGCCTGCGGGGCGACCACGGTGCGCGGGTGCGGCTCGAAGGTCAGCACGGCGTCCGAGCCGCGGATGACCTCGCGGTGGCCGGCGTGCACGCCGTCGAACTCGCCGACGGCCAGCTTGCGCGGCCGCGGGGTCGCATCGGGGAGCCAAACGGTCTTCATCTAGCCGCGGAAGCCTACGACGGGCTTGAGCGTGGCGCCGCCGCGGGGCTCGGCGAGGGCGATCAGGCCGTCCGCGTCGCGCAGCCGGACATAGCCCGTGGCGCGGCCCGGGACGGTCACGCCGTGCGCCGCTTTGCGGGCGGATTCCGGGTCCAGGTCGACCGCCGGGAGGAAGTCGAGCGCGTCGTCGAGGCCGATGAGCCGCTCCTCATCGGCGTCGGCGACGTCGAAGCCGCCGATGTGGGTGCGGCGCAGCTCGACGCAGTACGCGTCGTGCAGGTCGGCGATCAGCGAGCGCACGTACGTGCCGCTCGAGCAGACGATCTCGAACCCCGCGCGGCCGTGCTCGCGCCACAGCAGCTCGAACTTCGTCACCTCGACCTCACGTTCGGGCACCTCGACATCCTGCCCGGCCCGGGCGAGGGCGTAGGCGCGCTTTCCCCCGATCTTCACCGCGCTGTAGGCGGGCGGGCGCTGCGTGATCCGCCCCGTCGGCAGGACGAGCTCCTCAGGCGGCATGACCCCGGGCGCGATCTCGCCCTCGGTGTCGCCCGTGGTCGACGTGAACCCCAGCCGCGCGACGGTCTCGTAGCGCTTGGGCAGCTCCATCATGAACCGCTGGATGCGGGTCCCCCGCCCCACGCCGATGATCAGCAGGCCCGTCGCGAACGGGTCGAGCGTCCCGGCGTGCCCGACCTTGACGCCCTTGCCGAGCCGCCGCCGGATCTGCGCGACGACGTCATGCGACGTCACGCCGGCCGGCTTGTCGACGAGCAGGATGCCGTCGGTCATGCCGCTGCGCGGGAGTGCGAGCCGCCAGGCGAGTGTCGCAGATCAGACAAGTTGCTCGGCTACCTGCTCGCGCAGGAACTTCACCAGCTCGTCGAACTCCAGCTCGGTGGAGAGCCCCGCGGCGCGACGGTGGCCGCCGCCGCCCAGCGCTCGCGCGATCACCGACACGTCGATGCGGTCATCGGTCGCTCGCAGCGAGACCTTGCGTACGGGCTCGCCGCTGAGCGGTTCCCGCACCAGCGCAGCGACCGCCGTGCCCTCGACCGAGCGCAGGTGGTCGACGACGCCCTCGGAGTAGCTCTCGTCGGCGCCCGCCGAGCGGTAGTCCTCGCGCGTCAGGAGCGTCACGGTGATCAGGCCGCCGTCGAAGCGCTCGACGTTGGAGAGGCCGCGCGCCAGCAGCTCGAGCTTGCCCTGCGGGATGCCCTCGTAGAGGTGCCGGTAGACGGCGTGCGCGTCGATCCCCGCAGCGAGCAGTTCCGCGGCCATCACGTGCGCCCGCGGGCCGGTGTTCTCGTACATGAAGCGGCCGGTGTCGGTGACCAGGCCGACGTACAGCGCGTCGCCGATCGGCTCGGTGATCTCCACGCCGAGGTCGTGCATCAGGTCCCACACCATCTCGGCCGTGCACGAGGCGTGCGAGTCGACGTGATTGATCGTCCCGAAGCGCGTGTTGTCGTGGTGGTGGTCGATGTTGAGGAGCAGCCGGCCCGGCTCGTCCTTGAGCGCCTCGGCCGACGTGCGGTCGATGTTGCCGCAGTCGAGGAAGATCAGCGTGCGCTGGTCGAGGTCGGCGGGCGGCTCGGTCGTCAGACCTTCGAGCTGGATGAACCGGTACTCGTAGGGCAGCGGGAACTCGTGCGCCGGCATGTAGGTCACGGAGTCCTTGCCGAGCGCCATCAGCACCAGCTGCATCGCGGCCAGCGAGCCGACGGCGTCGCCGTCCGGGCGCTCGTGCGTGGTCAGGCAGAACCGCTCGTGCTCGCGGATGACCCGCAGGGCCTCTACTCGGGAGGAAGATGCGCCGTTGGCGCCGCTCATTCCGACGGCTCTTCTTGTTCCAGCAGTTCCGTGATGCGCATGCCGCGCTCCGGAGTCTCGTCATAGACGAACTGCAACTGCGGCGTGTGCTTCATGCGCAACTCGCTCCCCACCCGGCGTTGGAGGAAGCCGTGGGCGTTGTCGAGCGCCTGGAGCGAACGGCGTCGCTCCCCGGGGTTGCCGAACACCGACACGTAAACACGCGCATGGCGGAGATCCGGCGATGTCTCGACAGCGGTCACGGTGACGAATCCGACCCTTGGGTCCTTCAACTCTGTGGTGATCGCGCCTGACAAGACCTCCCTCATGGCCTCGTTCACCCGGCGCATCCGATCCGAGGTCATCCTAGTGACTCCAGATCAGTCCAGGATGCAAGCCGGTATTCAATCCTCACTCCTTGAGGAAAACGATTGTCGAGTGCGCGTTGGATGGTGTCCACGGTGTCGTGAGCGATTGACGCCGAGCGGGCCGCGATGGCGACCGCGAGGGTCGAGCGCTGCCATGAGTCCTGGTGGCCGACCTCGGCCACGGACGCGTGAAGGCGCTCCCTGAGGAACGCCTTCACTCGATTCAATTCGGCTCGCTTGCCCTTCAACGAGCCGGCCTCCGGGAAGAACAGATGAACGCGCATGAGCGCGACGAACGCGGGTTCGTCCACTAGCTCAGCGTACGTTCAACCTGCCTCGTCTCGTAGACCTCCATCGTGTCGCCCTGCTCCACGTTGGCGTAGTTGGCGAGCACGACGCCGCACTCGAAGCCCGCGACCACTTCGCGGACGTCGTCGTTGAAGCGTCGCAGCGAGCCGATCTCGCCGTCGTGGACGACGGCGCCGTCGCGGATCAGGCGGACCTTGGCGCCGCGCGTGACCTTGCCGTCGGTGACCATGCAGCCGGCGATCGTGCCGACCTTCGAGGCGCGGAAGATCTCGCGCACCTCGATGTTGCCGACGACGTCCTCGACGGTCTCCGGCGCCAGCAGGCCCTGCATGGCGTCGCGCAGCTCGTCGATCGCGCGGTAGATGACGGAGTAGGAGCGGATCTCCACGCCTTCGCGATCCGCGAGCGCGCGGGCGTCGCCCACCGGGCGCACGTTGAAGCCCATGACGATCGCGTCCGAGGCCGCCGCCAGGTTGATGTCGGACTCGGTGATGCCGCCCACGCCGGCCAGCACGATCGAGACCAGGATCTCCTCCTGCGGCAGCTTGGCGATCTCGTCCTCGAACGCCTCCAGCGAGCCGGACACGTCCGCCTTGAGCACGAGGGCGAGTTCCTTGGTGTCCCCACCTTGGTTGAACAGGTCCTTGAGCTGGAACTTCAGGCCGCCGCGGCGGGCCTGCTGCTCGAGCTTGAGCCGCGTCGCGCGCTCGCCGGCCAGGGAACGGGCCTTGCGGTCGTTCTCGACCACGCGGGCGAACTCGCCCGCCTCGGGCACGGAGTCGAATCCGAGCACCTCGACCGGCTCGGACGGCCCGGCCGTCTTGACCCGCTTGCCCGTGTAGTCGGACATCGCCCGCACACGGCCCCAGTGGGCGCCCGCGACCAGCGCGTCGCCGATCTTCAGCGTGCCGCGCTGCACGAGCACGGTGACCACCGCACCGCGGCCCGGATCGAGCTTGGACTCGATCACCGTGCCCGACGCCTCGGCGTCCGGGTTGGCGGTCAGCTCCTCGATCTCGGCCGTCAGCTGAAGGCCCTCGAGCAGATCGTCGAGCCCCTGCTTGGTCTTTGCCGAGACGTCGACGAACATCGTGTCGCCGCCCCACTCCTCGGGCTGGAGCCCGAGCTGGGTCATCTCGGTGCGCACGCGATCGGGCTGCGCGCCCTCCTTGTCGACCTTGTTGACGGCGACGACGATCGGCACGTCGGCGGCCTTCGCGTGATCGACCGCCTCACGGGTCTGCGGACGCACGCCGTCGTCAGCGGCGACGACGATGACCGCGATGTCCGTCGCCTGCGCGCCACGGGCACGCATGGCGGTGAACGCCTCGTGGCCCGGGGTGTCCAGGAAGGTGATGATCCGCCCGTCGTCCTGGTGGACCTGATAGGCGCCGATGTGCTGCGTGATGCCGCCCGCCTCGCCCGCGGCGACGTCGGTCTGCCGGATCGCGTCCAGCAGCGACGTCTTGCCGTGGTCGACGTGACCCATGATCGTGATCACCGGCGAACGCGGCTCGAGGTCTTCCTCGGCGTCGACGATCGCGGGCTGTGCCTCGGCGTCCTCGGCCGCGGAGACGATCTCGATCTCCTTGTCGAACTCGGAGGCCAGGAGCGTGATCGCGTCGTCGGTCAGCGTCTGCGTGAGCGTCGCCATCTCGCCGAGGCCCATCAGCTTCTTGATGATCTCCGGCACGGCGACGCCGAGGTACTCGGCGACGTCCTTGACCGTCGAGCCCGAGCGGATCCGGATGACGTCCAGCTTCAGGGACGCGACGTCCTGCGCGACGGGCTCCTCGTAGGTGCCACGCCGGCGCCGGCCGCCACGCCGCCTCGGCGGACGGTTCGGACCGCCGCCGGGACCGCCACCAGGGCCGCCGCCGGTGCCGCCGCCCGGACCGCCACCGGGACCCTGCCGGCGCGAGGCCTGCGAGTCGATGACGACACGGCGGACGCCGCCGGCCGAGCCCGGAGCGCGCTCACCCTGCAGCGAGGAGCGCGTGGGACGCCGGCTGCCCGGACCGCCGCCGGCGCCGTTGCCCGCCTCGGGCTTGGGCTTCGGCTTGGCCTTGGGCTTCGGGGGAGTCTTGGGTGCGAGGTTCTCCGCGCGCGGGGCGCGTGCGGTCCCATGGCCGAACCCGGCGCGCTGCTGAAGGACCGGCGCAGCCGGTTTCTTCGCGGCGCCGTTGCTCGCGATTGCCTTGGGCTTGGGCTTACCGGTCAACGCGGCGTCGGCGAGCTTCTCGTCCACGGCGGTTGCGGCGGCCTTGACCTGGAGGCCCGCGGCGTTCAGCCGCTTGATGACCTCAGAGGTCGGCATGTCGTACTGCTTGGCTAGCTCGTGGACGCGCTTCTTGGCCATGTTTTTGTTAAGTCTACGGTTTCCTGTGAGAGGGTTACGGGGGCTCTGAAGGCACGGTTGAAGGCGCGACGAGCCGCCGCAGCTTCAAAGCACTCAGAGGCCGGATGAAGCCAGGCGCCTCGGCCGGGCAGGCAGGCACGCGGATCCGGCACCGCGCAACCCTTCACGTTAGCGAAGCGGACGAGAAGCGCCCTCGGCGCCACCCGTCCGCAGCCAATGCAACGCCGCTGGGGCTGACCCGCCCTAGGCGCCGACGCGATCCGTGTCCTTGTTGGCCAGCGCCTGGTGGGCGTCCAGGCCGCAGTAGCGCGAGCCCGGCAGCGCCGCGTTCGGGCACCGGCGGCCGTTGCCGAGGATCGCGGCGCAGCGGCCGCCCGTCTCCTCCTCCTCGCCGTAGCCGGAGTCCTGCTCCTCCTTGGCGAACTCCGTTTCGGAGCGGATGTCGACGCGCCAGCCGGTCAGACGCGCGGCGAGCCGCGCGTTCTGGCCCTCGCGACCGATCGCCAGGCTGAGCTGGTCGTCGGGCACGATCACCGTGGCCTGCTTGTTGGTGTCGTCGACGAGCACCTCACGCACGCGGGCGGGGCTCAGGGCCTTCGCCACGAAGCGGGCGGGCTCGTCGTTGTAGGGGATGATGTCGATCTTCTCGCCGCGCAGCTCGGACACGACCATGCGCACGCGGCTGCCGCGCGGGCCGACGCACGCGCCGACGGGGTCGACCCCGTCCGCGTGGCTGACCACGGCGATCTTCGAGCGGTAGCCGGGCTCGCGGGCGACGCCGGTGATCTCCACCAGGCCGTCGGCGATCTCGGGCACCTCGAGCTCGAACAGCTTCTTGATCAGCTCCGGGTCGCGGCGCGAGACGATGATGCTCGGCCCGCGCGTGGAGGACGAGACCTCCTTGATCACGGCCTTGATGCGCTGCGAGTGGTCGTAGCGCTCGCCGTCGACCTGCTCGGACTTGGGCAGCAGCGCCTCCACCCGCTCGCGCAGCTGCACGAGCGTGTAGCGGGAGTCCGACTGCTGGACGATGCCGGTGATCAGCTCGCCGACGCGGTCGCGGTACTCCTCGAACATCATGTCGCGCTCGGCCTCGCGGATCCGCTGCAGGATCACCTGCTTGGCGGTCTGCGCGGCGATCCGCCCGAAGTCGTGCGGCGTGACGTCGCGGATCTCGATCTGGTCCTCGAAGTCGCTGAGCCGGCTCGGGTCGATGTCCGGGGCCTCCGGGATGATGACCTCGCCGGTCTCCGGGTCCACGCGGCGCTCGAGCGCACCGGTCGCCTGCTCCTCGGCCTCGTCGAGCAGTTGGTCCTCGAGCTCCTCGGGCAGGAGGAACTCCTCGACGATGAAGTCGCCTGAGTCGCGGTCCATGCGCACGCGGGCGTACCGGGCGGCGCCCGGCTGCTTCTTGTACGCGGACAGGAGCGCGTCTTCGAGCGCGCCCATCAGCTTCTCCTCGGAGATGCCCTTCTCGCGCCCGAGAGTCTTGACTGCTTCGACGATCTCTGCGGACATGTTCCTCAGTCTCCCACGAGGTTCGAACGATGGATGTCGGCGTAGGCGATCGAGACGACGCCGGTGTCGGCGGCCACGGTGACCGCGTCGTCGGTGGCGTTCAGGAGCTCGCCGGTGAAGGACTTGCGGCCTTCGTGTGCCCCGCGGGTGCGAACCTTGGCGCGGCGGCCGACGTAGCGGCGGAAGTGCTCGGGCTTGGAGAGCGGGCGCTCGATCCCCGGTGAGGAGACCTCCAGCGCGTACTGCTCTCGCACCTCGGGGAGGTGATGGGTCACGCGCTCGCAGAGGTCGAGGGTGACGCCCTGTGGGTGATCGATGAAGAGGCGGACGAGATCGCCCCCGACGACCTCGGCGAGCAAGACCTCGACTTCGGGCTCCACCTCAGCTAGGCGGGCCTCGATGTCGGCCTGGATCGTCATTGTCACCTCCTCTATTCAACAAAAAAGCGGGCTCTTCGCCCGCTTCCCAAAGTTGGCCTTCCGGCCGCGAAAAGCTATGTGTGGAGAGTAGCAGCGCTCGACGGATGTCGTACGCGGTCAGGCTGCCTTCCGTGCACGGTCGCGATAGATCCGATAGTCACGACGCTTGGGATTCATGTTCGCCGCGAGCGTGAGCGGCTTCCGCGCCTCCGCGACGCGGCCCAGCATCATCAGCGCGCGGCCGAGGCAGAACAGCGCGTAGTCGTTGGTGGGCGCCCGCTCGACGACCGCCTCGAACTCGACGCGCGCCTCCTCGAAGCCCCCTGAGCGGAAGTACGCCCGCCCGAGCGCTTCGCGGATCGACGTCTTGTCGGGCTCTAAGTCCCGGGCCTTCGTGAGCGGTACGACGGCTGCGTGAAAGTCTCCGTCCTCCAGCAGCGCCATCCCGCGCTGATAGAGGTCGTAGCAATCGTCCATCGAACGGATTGTAGGCCTGTGCCTACCTCGGCGGGAGGGCCCACCAGGCCCGGATTCGACCCAAAATGCCGCCGCCGCGTCCGAGCTCGGACCGCAGCCCACGGCGCTGCGCGCGGGTCGGGTGGCCCGGCTGGTCGCGGTAGCGGTTCTCGCGCAGTGCGCGCACGTACCCGGCCGCGGCGGGCGTGTTGGCGAAGCGCAGCTCGAGCGCGTGCAAGGTCGTGCCCGGGGCCGGCTCGCGGCGCGTGCGCTTGAGCGCCCGCTCGAGCTCATTGAGCGCCGGCGGGGCGCCGCGGCGCCAGCGGCGCAGGGCGAGGAAGACGAAGCCGAAGAACGCGGCCGCCCCCAGGACGATCGCCGGGATCCGCCACCACGGCGCCGGCTCGACGGACGCGGTCGTGCCCGCGCCGCGCTCGGAGACCGGGTCGCCGCCGAAGCTGCCCGTGCCGCCACCGGCGAGGTTGAGCGAGGCGCGGTTGGTGTCGTTGGGCGTGCCGCGGGCGGGCGAGTCGGCCGGGGTCGGGTCGAAGGTCAGCCAGCCCCAGTGCGGGTAGTAGGCCTCGACCCACGCGTGGGCGTCGAAGTCGCGGACCACGTACTCCCCCGTCTTGAGGTCGGTCGCGCCGGTGCTGAACCCGCTCACCACTCGCGCGGGGATGCCGCCCATGCGCAGCAGCAGCGCCATCGCGCCCGAGTACTGCTGGCAGTAGCCGATCTTGGAGCCGAAGAGGAAGCCGTCGAGCGTCGCGGACTCCTTCGGCGGGACCTCCGAGTACTGGAAGCTGTCCTGCGCGAAGTAGGCGAGCACCTTCTGGACGTAGTCGTCCGGCGTCTTGGCGCCGTCGGCGAGCTCCTGCGAGAGCTCGTAGATGCGGGTGAGGCCGGCGCGGGCGATCGCCTCGTCCGGCGTCCCGACGCGCGCGCCGCCCATGTGGATCTCCGGGTCGTCGACGCCGAAGAACGGGAACGTCAGCCGCACGCCGCCGGGCGCCCCCGGCAGGTTCGTGTCGATCCCGAGGTAGTTGGCGAGCTCGGGCGAGTAGTCGGTGCCCGCGCGGCGGCGCTGCGCCTCGGTCGGCTTGGGCGTGTAGACCGTCGCCGTGTACGCGTCGCCGCGCCGCAGCGTGCGCGACGGCACGTAGAGACCGTCCGACGTCGGCACCGTGATCAGGCGCGGGATCTCGATCCCGGTCGCGTAGCCCGCGGTGATGAACTGGTCGGAGCGCAGGTTGCGGAAGGAGACCTTGATCTGCTGCGTCCAGCGGCGGATCCCCAGCGCGTTGTCGGTCGGCAGCTCCGAGACGCCGAACGGCACCTGCGAGCGCTCCCACGTCTGGCCGTTGAACTCGTCGAGGTTCTCGGCCTTCCAGTAGGCGGGGGTCTTGGCTCTGACGCGGATCAGCTCGCGGCCGTCGCGGGGCCAGTTGAGCCCGGTGTAGTCCTGGACGCCCCAGGTGAACGAGGTCGACTTCGACGTCGAGGTCTCCGACGCCCAGGTCTCGTAGTCGAACCACGGCTGGTCGCGGTTGAGCAGCGGCGCGGCGCCGAGCGCGAGCAGCGTCGCGATCCCGGCCAGCGCGAACGCCGCCGGCGAATCCAGCCGTCGCAGCTTCTCCAGCCGCAGGAAGGCGACCATCAGCAGCGTGAACACCGCGCCGCGCAGGAACTCGACGGTGAAGTCGAGCGCGACGACCGGCACCACGTAGAGCACGACCAGCAGCAGCAGCGCCGGGAGCGGGAAGCCGAGCTTCGCCCGCCGCGGCCAGAACGCGAGCAGCGCGGCGGCCAGGACGAGCGCCGAGCCGCCGAGCGGGATCACGGTCCGCACCCAGTCGTCGAGGCCGCGGTAGGGCACGCGCACACCCGGCAGGTCGGAGACGCCGCGCGAGATGCCGGCCGCGAGCTCGCTCCACCCGCTCGGCACGACGAGCTCGTCCGCGACCCGCCCGGCCATCAGCATCAGCGCCGTCAGCGGGATGATCGCGACGACCGCGGCGAGCGTGCGCTTGCGGCCTTCGAGCCGGCCGGCGCCGAGCATCGCCGCGACCGCGAGGATCCCGACGAACAGCACCGTCCACCCGCGCCCGGGCTCGGACGGCTCGAGCATCGACATCCAGTGCAGCGCGCCCCACCCGGCGAGGGCGACGAAGGCGATCGCCCGCGCGATCGCGACCGGCAGCAGCGTCGCGCCCGTCGCCGCCCGGATCGCGGGCTTGCTCGGCGCGGACAGGTGCGTCGTGGAGACGTCGTCGTCCGTGTGCGGCCGCGTCGGCGGGGGCGGCGAGAGCGTCGCGCTCACGAGCGCGCTCCAGCGGCGTGTGGGCGCGCGGTCGTCGCGCGCGAGCGTCGAGTTTCTCGCGCAGGGATCGCGGAAGTCGACACTCGCGTGCGGGTCACGCCGCGCCCTCCAGGGCGGCGACGGCGGCGGCGCCCGAGTGGCGGCCGGCGGCGTAGCCGTGGCAACCGGCGACCTCGAGGATCGGGCGGCGGCCTGGGACGTCGCCCGGGACGACGATCACGCACCCGCCCGGGGTGCGGCCGAGGCCGCGCGGGGCGCGGTCGACGGGGCGGGCGGCGACGTAGAGCACCAGGCCGCGGCGGTTCTGGGCGGCGGCGAGCGACGGGCCGGCGCGGTCGTCCATCAGCGCCATCCGCACGTGCAGGGCGGGCCAGGCGAGCAGGTCGTGCTCGATCACGGCGGCGCGGCGGTCGCCCGGCAGCAGCAGCGAGCAGCCGGTCTTGCGGGCGAAGTGCACGGCCAGCGAGCAGGCGGCGCGCACCGCCGCGTCCAGCGCCTCGGGCGACGACGCCGCGCGCGGGTCCATCACGACCAGCGGGCGCGAGTCGGCCTCGGAGATCAGCTTGCGCTCCATCAGGCCGGCGCCGCGTGCGAACGACTGCCAGTGGATGCGCGAGGCGGGCGAGCCCTCACGCCACGGGCGCAGGCCGTCGATCTCGGTCTCGGCCGCGGCGAGCAGCGACGCGCGGGCGTGCGCGGGGGTCGCGTCTCCCCCGCCCGCGGTCAGGTTGACCGGGTAGAGCTTCGGGAGCACGAGGATCTCGTCGGTCGACGGGCCCGCGATCACGCGCTGGGCGAGCCCGAACGGGTCGCGCAGGACGAGCGCGGGCGGCGGGAGCCGGCGGCGCCCGCGGCGCCCGAACGTGACCTCGATCCGCACCCGCGCCGAGCGCCGCCCGGCCGGCAGGCGCACGGGCTCGGGCAGGAGCGGCTCGTCGATCCAGCCGGGCGGCAGCGGGATCCGCCCCGCCTTCGCGCTCAACTTGACCTGCAGCGGCTGATCCTCGACGACCGAGCGGACGCTGATCTCGCGCCCGAGCTTCGCCCCCACGCCGCCCAGCCCGATCCACAGCCCCGCACCCGCCCCGAGCAGCAGCAGCGCCGCGCCGGTGACGTAGAGCGGTTCAGCGTCGAATGTCCCGGCGACGACCAGCAGCAGCACCCCGAGCGCCGCGCACCCGATCGCGCTGCGCACTAGTGCCTCACAGCGCCCGGACGGACGCGATCGCGTCGCGGACGATCTCCGACCGCTGCACGCCCGCGGCCTCGGGGGCGAGCATCAGGCGGTGCGAGAGGACCGCGTCGGCGAGGGCCTGGACGTCGTCGGGCAGCGCGTGGTCGCGGCCGTGCACGAGCGCGCGGGCCTTGGCGGCGCGCAGCAGCATCAGGCCCGCTCGCGGGGACGCGCCGAGCTCGACGCGGTCGTCCTCGCGGGTGCGGCGCAGCAGCGCGACGATGTAGTCGCGCAGGGCGCGCGACGCGTGGACGCGGTGGGCGGTCTCGACCGCCTCGACGATCTCGGCGCGGTCGGCGACCGCCTCGAGCTCGAGCACCTTGTCGCGCGACTCGTGGCCGAGCAGCATGCCGGCCTCGGCGTTGGCGTCCGGGTAGCCGAGCGAGAGCCGGACCATGAAGCGGTCGACCTGCGCCTCGGGCAGCGGGTAGGTGCCCTCGTACTCGACGGGGTTCTGGGTCGCGAAGACCAGGAACGGGCGGGCGAGCTCGTGCGAGGTCGCGTCCACGGTGACGTGGCGCTCCTGCATGCACTCGAGCAGGCCGGACTGGGTCTTCGGCGACGCGCGGTTGACCTCGTCGACGATCACCACGTTGGCGAAGATCGGCCCCGGGCGGAACTCGAAGCGGCCCTCGCGCTGGTTGTAGATCTGGGAGCCGACGATGTCGGCCGGCAGCAGGTCGGCGGTGCACTGCACGCGGGCGAACGCGCAGTCGATCGAGCGCGACAGGGCGCGCGCGAGCGCGGTCTTGCCGACGCCCGGATAGTCCTCGACGAGGATGTGCCCCTCGGCGAGCAGCGACACGGTGACGTGCTCGAGCACCTCGTCTTTGACCTCGACGGCGCGGCGGATGTTCTCAGTGACGCGCCGGGCGACCGAGACCGCCGTGTCGATCTCGGCTTGCGCGAGCCGCTCCGGGACGGCCTCCTCCAAGGGTTCCATTCAGCGTCGAACCTTTATGTCGTTTGATGAACGGCGGCTCAAGACGGCATCGAGGATCGCCGCCGCGATCCGGCCCTTGGACGCCTTGGGAACGTGCCGCTCCTGGTCGGCGGTGACGATCCAGACTTCGTTATCGGTGGACTCGAAGCCGATTCCGGCTCCGCCGATGTCATTAACGACGATCGCGTCGAGTTTCTTACGCGCGAGTTTCCCGCGCCCGTAGGCCAGCGCGCCCTCGCCGTGCTCGGCGGCGAAGCCGACGAGCAGCTGGCCGGGGCGACGACGGTCCGCGAGCGACGAGAGCACGTCGGTGGTACGTACGAGCGAGAGGTTCAGTTCCCCGCCCGCCTGGTCCTTCTTGATCTTGCCCGCGCGCGCATCCGCGGGACGGTAGTCGGCGACGGCCGCCGCCATCAACAGCACGTCGCATTCGGCGAAGCGCTCAGCGCATGCATCGGCGAGCTCGGCGGCGGTGCCCACGTCGATGTATTCGATTCCCGGCGCGCGCGGGATCGACACGTTGGCCGCGATCACGGTGACCTTCGCGCCGCGCCGCTGCGCCTCTTCGGCCAGCGCGAACCCCATCCGCCCCGACGAGCGATTGCCGACGAAACGGACCGAGTCGATCGGCTCGCGCGTTCCACCGGCGGTCACGAGCACGTTCGCACCATCGAGTTCGCCACCCACCGCCAGCGCGCCCTCGACCGCCGCGAGCAGCTCCGGCGGCTCGGGCAGCCGCCCGATGCCGAACTCCCCCGGCGAGCCGAGCGGACCGACCCCCGGGGCGAGCACCGTCACCCCGCGTGAGCGCAGCGTCTCGAGGTTGGCTTGGGTGGCGGCGTGCTCGTACATCGCGTTGTTCATGGCCGGAGCGACCAGCAGCGGTCGTCGGCACGCCAACGCGGCGGCCGTCAGCAGATTGTCCGCGTTGCCGTGCGCGAGCTTGGCAATGGTTTGAGCCGTCGCCGGGGCGATCAGATACAGATCGGCGCGCTCGATCAGCGCGAGGTGCGAGAGCGGGGCATGCTCGGGCAGCGGGTCACCGGGGAAGACGCCGCGCAGCGGGTCGGACTCCCACTCGGTGAGCAGCACGGGCGCGCCGGTGATCCCGGCGAAGGAGGCCTGGCCGACGAAGCGCGTGGAGGCCTCGGTCTGCACCACGCGCACGCTGTGGCCCGCCTTCAGCGCGAGGCGGGTGAACTCGAGCGACTTGTAGGCCGCGATGCCGCCGCACACACCGAGCAGGATGCGCGCCACGGCTGCGTCGCCTTAGCGGTAGCGGTACGCCACTTTGCCCGTGGCGACTTCCTCGAGAGCGATCGTGAGGTAGTTCTTCGAAGCCGTGTCGACCATCGGCGGCGGGAACTCCTCGAAGGTGCCCTCACCGAGGTTGTGGTAGTACGAGTTGATCTGACGCGCGCGCTTGGCGGCGACGATCACGCTCGCATAGGGTGAGTCGACATGCTCGAGCAGGCGGTCTACGCGGGGAGAAATCACGCGCTTAGTCTAGCTGTGGCGTTGATCGCCCTGCTAATGACGACAACTCCGGCACATGCCGAGGACGTGGCGCGCTTCGGACTCGGCGACGCGATCCGCGGCCTCGTGGTCGGAAACGACGGCGGCGCGTGGGTCTCGGTCGTGCGTCCCAAGGACATCGCGATCGCCCGCGTCGCGCCCGGCGCCGCCGTCGTCACGAGCCCGGTGACGACCCCGCTGAGCGCCGCCGCCGCGCTCGGGCCGGACGGCGCGGCGTGGTTCGGGACCGACGGCGACAACGTGCTCGTGCGCGCGGACGCCGCCGGCGCGCTGACCTCGCTCGACCTCGGCGACGGCATCGGCTCGGCGTTCGCGACCGGCCCGGACGGGACCTTGTGGGTCTCGGGCGTCGAGTCCGACGCGCTCGCGCACGTGACCGCGCAGGGCGTCCTCGCCCGCACGCCGTTCGCCCCCACCGGCTGCGCCCACAAGCCGCAGCTGGTCGACATGACGCGCGCGCCCGACGGCGCGATGTGGATGAGCGACTGGGCCTGCCCGCGACTCCTGCGCCTCGCCGGCGACGCGGTGCAGAGCTTCCCGGTGCGCGACGACGAGCTGCCGACCGCGCTCGCCGCGGACCCGGCGGGCGGCGTGTGGTTCACGCAGGACGTCCAGCCGGTGATCGGCCACGCCGACGTGGGCGGCGCGATCACGCGTGCGCCGTACGACCTGCGCCGCGGCATGCCCGCGGACATCGCCGCCGCGCCCGACGGCAGCGCCTGGTTCACCGTCGGGACGTGCACGCTCGGGCACGTCACCGGCAAGGCGGTCGCCTTCGTGCCCGCGCCGATCCCCGCTCGCCAACTGGCTTTCGACGCGGCCGGCGCGCTCTGGCTGGCGAGCCCGGCACGCGTCGTCCGCACGACGACCGGCGAGCTCAACGGCGCCGGCTGCGACGACACGCCTCCGCGGGTGCGCATCCGGCCCGCGACCGGCGGGACGATCCGGCTCGCCGCGCTGCGCAAGGGCTTCCGGATCGAGGTGCCCGAGGCGGCACGGATCTCGCTGATGGCCGGCTACGGGACCCGCACGCCGCGCCAGCTCGAGCGCACGTCCGACCACCCCCGCCGGTACACATTCCGCGTGCCGAAACTCTGGATCAGCCGCATCGCCGGCCTCGTCCGCGCGGGCCAGCGCCCGCGGCTGACGCTGTTCGTGGACGCCGTCGACCGCGAGGGGAACGTCGCGACGGTCGGCGGAGAGCTGCATGTTCGCCGCTAGCGCGGCCGCGCTCGCGCTGGCGGTCTCCGCCCAGCCGGCCGCGCCCGTCGAGGTCGCCCACCTCGGGCTCGGGAGCTCGTTCGGCACGCTCGTCGCCGGGCCCGACGGCGGTGCCTGGGTGTCGATCGATCGCCTGCTCCTCGGGCTCGCCAGGAACCCGTCGGCGCGGTGGAACGACGCGATCGGTCACGCCACCGCCGGCAACGCGTTCCGCCAGGTGACGGTCCAGGGGCCGCTGTCGACCGTGTCGGCGGCGGTCGGCCCGGACGGCCAGGCCTGGTTCCCGAACGGCTTGGACCTGTATCGCTCCGACGCGGCCGGGACCGTGACCCGCAGCCGGCTGAGCGCGGCGGCCGGGTTCCTCGCGGCCAAGGGCCCTGACGGCACGCTCTGGTCGTGGAACGGCTCGTTCGCGAGCCCGGCGCTGGTACGGATCGACGCCCAGGGCAAGGTCACGGACGCCCCCGTCACGCTGCCGGCCTGCAAGGACCCGACCTTCCTGACCGAGCTCGCGGCCGCCGCCGACGGCGCGATGTGGACCGCGGACTCCACGTGCAACCGGCTGTTCCGGATCGCTTCGGACGGTGCGGTCTCGACCATCGCGCTCGCGACGACGGACCGCCTGGGGAACCTGGCCGCCGACGCGACCGGCGGGATGTGGTTCGGGAATTACGGTGACTCGCCCGGCGTCGGTCACGTCGATGCCGCCGGCACGCTGAAGCGGTGGCCGCTGCCCGGCGGTCGCCGCGCCTGGGGGATCGCCGTCGCGCCGGACGGTGCCGCGCAGCTCGCGTT
Organism: Solirubrobacter soli DSM 22325; assembly: GCF_000423665.1. Classification (GTDB taxonomy): domain Bacteria; phylum Actinomycetota; class Thermoleophilia; order Solirubrobacterales; family Solirubrobacteraceae; genus Solirubrobacter; species Solirubrobacter soli. The sequence goes on from NZ_AUIK01000028.1 coordinate 33,286, forward strand.
CGGGCGCTGCGAGCTGGGCCGGATCACGCCCGACGGCGTGCTGAGCTTCGGCGAGGCGCCGATCCCGGTGGGCGAGCTCGCCTTCGATCCGCAGGGCGGCCTGTGGCTGGCCAGCGCGAACCGGCTCGTCCACGCCCCGGCGCCGCCGCTCGCCCGAGGCGCGTGCGACGACAAGCCGCCGAGCGTCCGCCTCTCCCCCGCGCTCCGGCGTACGGTACGACTCGCCCAACTGCGACGCGGCATCCGGATCAGCGTGCGCGAGCCCGCGGTCATCGGTGCCGCCGGCGACTACGGGGACGACGACCACGACGACCGGCTGAAGATCGTCCGGTCGGCGCGCGGCGGGACGCTCGTCTTCCGGGTTCCGAAGGCCGTGCTGAGGACCCTCGAGCGCCGCCGCCGGCCCGTGATCAGCCTCTACGTCGAGGTCACCGATCGCGACGGCAACACCGCCCAGACGATGCGCGAAGAGATCTCGGTCACGCGCTAGGAACGTTTTCCCAATCGCGGCGACCGGCCGTTTACGGTCGCCGAGCATGAAAGCGTTAGCAACAGTGGTGGGGCTCGCCGCGCTCACGGCGGCGGCGCCCGCGCAGGCCGGCGTGGTCGCAGAGATGAAGCTCGGAAACTCGCTGAGCCAGCTTGTCGCCGGGCCTGACGGCGGTGCCTGGGTCATGATCGACCGCCGCGACGCCGACGACGCCGTCGGGCGCGCCCAGCCCGATGGGAGCTTCCGGACGGCGTCCACGGACCAAGGAACCCTCGAAGGCGTGCTCGCACCTGACGGCAGCGCGTGGTTTCAGACGATCGACTCAGGGCTGCTCCGGGCGGACGCTTCCGACACGCTGAGCGTGATCGGCGACGCGAACGTCCGCGATGCGTTCCTGTCCGTGTTCGCGATCGGGCCTGACGGGACGATGTGGTCGCCGACCGCCGATCGCGATGGCTTCTGGCACATCGCCACCAACGGCATCGCGACGCGGGTGCCGGGTGGGCTGCCGGACCGCTGCGGCCCGGACTCGGACTACGCGGACATGACCCGCGCGTCGGATGGCGCGCTCTGGATCTCCGATGACACCTGCCGCCGGCTGATCCGCGTCGCCACGAGCGGAACGACCACCGTTCCCCTCGCGGTCGAGCCCGAGCACCTGGCGGCGGACGGCGCGGGCGGCGTGTGGGTGACGAACGAGTTCCTCGACGACGACCGCGTCGAGCACGTCGACGTCGCGGGCAACGTCCGCGCGTTCGATGTCGACAACAACCGCTATACCACCGACGACGTGGCGGTCGCGCCCGACGGGGCCGCGTGGTTCGCGACCGACGCCTGCCGGCTCCTGCGGATCACGCCCGCGGGTGAGACGAGCACGGTCCCCGCCTCCGTCCCGGCCCGGGAGCTCGCCTTCGATCCCGGCGGCGGCCTGTGGCTCGCGAGCCGGGCGCGGCTCGCCCACATCGCCGCGGGCGAGGCCCCCGCCACCTGCGACGACAAGCCGCCGTCGGTGCGTATCGACCAGGTCCGCGACGGCGCGCACGTGAGCTTGCGCCGGCTGCGCCGCGGATTCGCGATCACCGTGCGCGAGCCGGCCACCATCGGCGCTCTGGCCTTCTACCGCGGCACCGGCGGCAAGGACAGGGCCGGGTTCTTCCTCGACAAGACGATCCGGGGGCCGCGCGGCGGGACCGCCCGCTACCGGGTCCCGGCCGCGCAGCTGCGCCGGTTCTCACGCGCGCTCGCCGCCGGACGCAAGCCCACGCTGTCCCTGTCGGCGATCGCGAGCGACGCCGAGGACAACACCGACGTCGCCACGGTCGACGTTCACATCACCCGCTAGAAGGCGTCGATGGCCACGATCCGGTCCTCGGCCACGGCCGCCGTCGCGGGGAAGCCGAACTTGGAGTCGACCGCCAGCAGCGTCCTCCCGACGGGCTTGGCGGTCGTGAAGGTGCGGTCGGCCGGGGTCGGCATGACCTTCACGACCCGCCCGTGCTCGAAGCGCCGGCCGAGTTGGAGCTTGGAGATCTGGCGAGAGAAGTTCTGGACGACGTAGAGGGTGTGGCCGCGCAGGACGATCCCGTCGGCGTTGATCACGTTGGCTCCGCCGAGATCGACCTGGCTGATCCGGCGCGTCCAGAGGTCGATCCGCCACAGCTGCCCCGTCGTCCCCTGCGTCGTGAGCAGGTAGCGGCCGTTGGGTGTGATCGTGATCCCGCCGAGGTCGAAGTCGGTCAGCGGCGGCGTGTACGCGATCGTGCCCGAGACGTCCAGGAAGCGATCGATTCGCCACTTCCCGTGCGGCTGCGAGACGCGCCAGATGACCGGCAGCGAGGAGTCGGTCACGTAGGTTGCACCACTGCCTCGCCCAGAGGGCTCGTCACCGCTTCGCTCGGGCCCGATCCAGACGTCGTTGAGGTAGGACCCCGCGGCGCCGGTCGGCAACTCGGCGAGCAGCGTGCCGCGACGGTCGAAGACGCGCACCTCACCCGCCGGACCGCCGGCGACGAACACGCGCCCGAAGCGGTCGACATCGATCCCGCGACCGTCGTTGGACGCGCTCGGCGGCTGCCAGACCTCGAGCTTGCGGTCGCGGGCGAACAGGTTGCCGCGATAGATCGTCCCGCTCTGGTTGGTCGCGGAGACGTAGAAGACCCCGGCGTGCTCGTCGACGCCGATCCCCTCGATGTACACGCCCGCCTGCGGCAGGTCGTAGTCGCGGTCGCGCGCCTGCGCGCTCGCGGCAGGGGCGAGCAGCGCCATCGCGGCGAGCAGAACTCTCATCTTGCGCATGGCCGCCCTACGCAGCGTCAGCGCGAGGCGTTCAACACGATCTGCTCGAGCTCGGACGCGGCGCGCGCGAGGTCGTCGTTGAGGACGATGTGCGGGAACTCGTCCTGCGCGGCGAGCTCGGACTTGGCGACCGCCATCCGCGCGTCGATCTGCTCGGGGGTCTCGTGACCGCGGCCGACGAGGCGCAGCCGCAGCGTGTCCTCGCTCGGCGGGGCGATGAAGATCCGGACCGCGTCCGGCATCGTGTCCGCGACCTGGCGCGCGCCCTGGACCTCGATCTCGAGCACGACCGACGCGCCGGTCGCCGTCCGCTTCTCGAGCTCGGAACGCAACGTCCCGTAGCGCCGGCCGGAGTAGCCCGCGTGCTCGAGGAAGTCTCCCTCGATGACGCGGCGATCGAACTCGGCGTCATCGAGGAAGTGGTAGTGCACGCCGTTCTCCTCCCCCGGGCGCGGGTCGCGCGTGGTGGCGGAGACGGCGAGTTCCAGCGCAGGAACGCGTTCGAGCAGCGTGCGGATCAGCGTGCCCTTGCCGACCCCGGAGGGGCCGGTGATGACGAAGACCTTTCCGGGCACTGCCCTAGCGTCGGAGCATTGAGACGAGCTCAGTGCGCTGACGCGGCGACAGGCCGCCGATGGTCTTCGAGGGCGAGATACGGCAGAGCTGCAAGACCTTGTTCACCTTCACGCGCCCGTACTTGGGAACGGCCAGCAGCAGGTCGAAGACCTTGGCTGAATGGACGTACTCGGGCGGCTCCAGCAGCAGGTCATGGATGCTGACCTTGCCGGCCTTGAGGTCACGCTTGAGCGTCGCGCGCTTGGTCCTGATCTCGTTCGCGCGCTGGAGCGCCTCCATGCGCTGGACGAGGGAACGCTCAGGGGCAGCCGTGGTGGGCTTGGCGGGCGTCTTCGTCGCTGGCGGCATGGGCGGCGAGTCTACAGCGCTCGGAGCCTCCGACAAGGGGCTGGGTAGGTAATTCACCTTGACCTGAAGTTGAGGTTCAATGCTGATCATGGGTGTCGAAAGATTGCCCGCGGTTTGCAGGACTTTTGGACGCATTATCTGGACAGTGCTGAGTGTCCAGGGTGAAGTGTTGACAACTCGTTTCGCACGCGCGCACCAGCGAGCGGATCCCGGAAGGATTCGCTTCCCACGGCAACCAGATCTGCGCCCGCACGCAGGAGGTCGTTGGCGTGACGGCCGCACTGTATCCCACCCATCCCGACGATGGGGATTCGAACGCGCCCCCTTACCTCAGAAACCTGTGCAAGGGCCACCGCTCGCACCGCCGGACCGGACACGCCACCTGTTCTTCCGCCTAGCCACGGTTCCCCGGGGCGATGCGGATGCGGCGCCATCCCGCGCAGCGTGTTGATCAATGAGACGGCGTCCGCCCCATGCTGCTCGGCGGCCGCCGCGACGTCTGCGGGAGACGCCGTATTCGGCGTCAGCTTGACGATCAAAGGTTTGGTCGATCGCGAGCGCACCGCGTCCAGCAGGGCCGCGACCTCGCCCGGGTCGGCGCCGAACATGAGCCCGGTCTTGACGTTCGGGCACGAGACGTTGAGCTCCAGCGCGGTCACCTCGTCGCGCTCACCCACCCGTTCGACCAGTTCTGCGACCTCGGCGTGCGCGCCGCCCATCACGTTCACGATCAGCGGCACCGGTAGCTCCGCGAGCTGCGGCAAGTCCTGTTGCAGAAAGCCGTCCAGCCCCTTGTTCGGGAGCCCGATCGAGTTCAACAGGCCACCGGGCAGCTCGTAGAGCCGCGGCGGCGGGTTGCCCTGCCGCGGCGCGAGCGTGACGGTCTTGGTCACGAACGCGGCGAAGGGGAAGTTGCGCAGCAGCGCGTCGCCGAACGCGCGCCGGGCGGCGATGGCGTCGAAGGTGCCGGACGCGTTGATGACGGGGTCCGCGAGTCCCAAGAACGTCACGGAATCAGCGCCTCGAGGTCGGATGATCGGGGTGGGGCGGTGGGGATGTGCTGCCTCGGTGTCATGGATGCGTCACCGCAACCAGGCTTGACGCATCGAGAACCGGTCCATCGACGCACAGCCGGACATAGCCCTCCTTCGTGGCGACCACGCAGCCGAAGCATGCGCCGTACCCACACGCCATCCCGGACTCGAGCGCGAGCTGAGCCGGGACGTCGTGCTCGGCGCAGATCGCTCGCACGGCTTCCAACATCCCAGGAGGACCGCAGGAATACACCTCAATATGCGACGACCGCCCAATTTCCGCCAAAAGCAGGTCAGTGACGGGACCTTTGTGCCCCACGCTGCCGTCGTCGGTCGCCACGCGGGCGTCGCGCAGCAGTGACGCGCCGGCCGCGTGATCGGCGTCGCGAAAGCCCAGCAACGCCGGAGCGCCCGTCGCGTCCTGCCAGATGGCCAGCGGCGCGGTGCCGACGCCGCCGCCGACCAACAGCGGCGCGCGGCCGTCGCGCGGCGGCGCGAATCCGATCCCGAACGGGCCGGCGATCCACAGCCCGGCACCGGCACGAAGCTCACCCAGTCGGGTCGTCCCGGGGCCGACGGCCTCGAGCATGAACTCCAACCGGCCGGCCGACCGCCGCATGACGCTGAACGCGCGCGGCAGGAACGGCCGCTCGTCGGTCCCGCCGCCCCAGCGCTCGGCGGCGGTGAGCATGTAGAACTGGCCCGGATCGGGATCTGGGCCGTCCGCGTCGTCGGCGACGAGGATGTCGTAGGCGCCGACGCGGCGGTACTCGACGACCTCGCTCAGCCGGCGCCCCAACGGCGCGAGCGTCCGCGTCATGCGTGGACCCCGTTCTTGTGCAACTCCTGCAGCGAGACGACCGAGGGCTCGGACACCCGCGCGGCGGCGATCGCCCGCGCGGCCGCCATCCCGCCCGCGATCGTTGTGATGCACGGCACGCCGCGGGCGACGGCCGCGCGGCGGATCTCGTAGCCGTCCGAGCGCGCCGCGGTGCCGGTCGGCGTGTTGATCACGAGGTCGACGTCGCCGCGGTCGATCCAATCCACCACGTTGTTGGACCCGTCCTGGATCTTGTTGATGCTCTCCACCGGGATGCCCATGCGCTTGATCGCGGCGGCGGTCCCGCGGGTGGCGACGATCTTGAAGCCGAGGTCGTGCAGCTGGCTGGCGATGCCGACCACGCCCGCCTTGTCGGCGTCGGTGACGGTCAGGAAGACCGTGCCCGCGTTCGGCAGCCGCGTGCCGACCGCCGCCTGCGCCTTGGCGAACGCGGTCGGGAAGTCGGCGGCCACACCCATCACCTCGCCGGTCGAGCGCATCTCCGGGCCGAGCAGCGCGTCCGTCCCGCTGAAGCGGTCGAACGGCAGCACGGCCTCCTTGACCGACACGTGGTTGCCGCACGGGTCGTCCGGCAGCCCCATCGAGGCCAGCTTCTCCCCCAGCATCACCCGGCAGGCGAGCTTGGCCAGCGGCAGGCCGGTGGCCTTGGAGACGAACGGGACCGTCCGCGACGCGCGCGGGTTGGCCTCGATCACGTACAGGTCCTCGCCGTAGACGCCGTACTGGATGTTGATCAGCCCGACCACGCCGAGCGCCAGCGCGAGGTCGCGCGACGCGGCGCGGATCTCGTCGAGCATCTCGGTGCCGAGCGAGTGCGGCGGCAACACGCAGGCCGAGTCGCCGGAGTGGATGCCGGCCTCCTCGACGTGCTGCATGATCCCGCCGATCCAGACGTCCTCGCCGTCGCAGATCGCGTCGACGTCGACCTCGATCGCGTTCTCCAGGAAGCGGTCGAGGAAGATCTCACCCTGCGGCCGGGTCCGGCGGAAGTAGTCCGCGAGCATCGCGTCGTCGTAGGCCAGCTCCATCGCGCGCCCGCCGAGCACGTAGCTCGGGCGCACGAGCAGCGGGTAGCCGACCTGCGGGGCCGCGGCGAGCGCCTCCTCGGGCGAGTTCGCCAGCGCGTACGGCGGCGCCTTCAGGTTCAGGCGCTCCAGCAGCGCGCCGAAGCGCCCGCGGTCCTCGGCGAGGTCGATCGCCTCGGGCTGCGTGCCGAGCAGCTTGACGCCGGCCTGTTCGAGCCCCGCCGCGAGCCGCAGCGGGGTCTGGCCGCCGAAGGACACGATCACGCCCTCCGGCTGCTCGACCTCGACGATCGCCAGCACGTCGTCCAGCGTGAGCGGCTCGAAGTACAGCCGGTCCGACGTGTCGTAGTCGGTCGAGACCGTCTCTGGGTTGCAGTTGACCATCACCGCGTCGCGCCCGGACTCGCGGACGGTCATCGCGGCGTGCACGCAGCAGTAGTCGAACTCGATCCCCTGGCCGATCCGGTTCGGACCGGAGCCGAGGATCATCACGCTCGGCTTGTCGCCGCGGCGGACCTCGGACTCGGTCGAGTTGGTCTCCCAGGCGGAGTAGTAGTACGGCGTCTCGGCCTCGAACTCGGCGGCGCAGGTGTCGACCGCCTTGTAGGTGCGATGGCCCTCGAAGGAGCGCTCGACGGTCCGCAGCTCGCGCAGGTACCACATGTCGATCCCGGTGCGGGCGCGGATCTCGCCGTCGGCGATGCCGCGCCGCTGGAGCTCGAGGATCACGTCGAACCGGTCCGCCGACGGGGACTCCAGCCGCGTCAGCAGCTCCTCGTCGGTCCCGCTGAGGTCGGCCTGCGCGTCGAGCTCACGGCTGCGCAGGGCCTTGCCGAAGGCCTGGCCGAACGTGCGCCCGATCGCCATCACCTCGCCCACCGACTTCATGTGGGTCGAGAGCGTCGCGTCGACGCCCGGGAACTTCTCGAACGCGAACCGCGGCCACTTGACGACCACGTAGTCGAGCGTCGGCTCGAAGCTCGCCGGCGTCGCGCGCGTGATGTCGTTGGGGATCTCGTCGAGCGTGTAGCCGACCGCGAGGCGGGCGGCGATCTTGGCGATCGGGAACCCGGTCGCCTTCGACGCGAGGGCGCTCGACCGCGACACGCGCGGGTTCATCTCGATCACGACGATCTCGTCGGTCGCCGGGTTGACCGCGAACTGGACGTTGGAGCCGCCGGTCTCGACGCCCACGGCGCGGATCACGGCGATCGCCTGGTCGCGCAGCTTCTGGTAGGTCCGGTCGGTGAGCGTCTGCTGCGGCGCGACGGTGACGCTGTCGCCCGTGTGGACGCCCATCGGGTCGATGTTCTCGATCGAGCAGACGATCACGACGTTGTCCGCGTGGTCGCGCATGACCTCGAGCTCGAACTCGCCCCAGCCGAGGATCGACTCGTCGATCAGGATCTGGCCGATCGGGGATGCGGCGAGGCCCTGCTCGACGATCCGCTCGAAGTCCTTCGCGGTGCGGGCGATGCCGCCGCCGCGGCCGCCGAGCGTGAACGCCGGGCGGATGATCAGCGGCAGCCCGAACGCCTCGAGCGCGCTGTGCGCCTCCTCGTACGAGGTCGCGATCGTGTTGCGCGCGGTGCGCAGACCCGCGGCCTGCATCGTCGCGTCGAACTGCTCGCGGTCCTCGGCGCGGTTGATGGCGTCGTAGTTCGCGCCGATCAGCTCGACGCCGAACTCCTCGAGCGTGCCGTCCTCATAGAGCGTCTTGGCGAGGTTGAGCGCCGTCTGGCCGCCGAGCGTGGGCAGCAGCGCGTCGGGCTTCTCGCGCTCGATCACCTGGCGAACGGGGCCGGGGAGCAGCGGCTCGACGTAGGTCGCCGTCGCGAACTCCGGGTCGGTCATGATCGTCGCCGGGTTGGAGTTCACGAGCACGACCTCGTAGCCCTCCTCGAGCAGGACCTTGCAGGCCTGCGCGCCGGAGTAGTCGAACTCGGCGGCCTGGCCGATCACGATCGGGCCGCTCCCCAGGACGAGGATCTTGTGGAGGTCGTCGCGCCTAGGCATGCGTGGCGAAGAGGTCGATGAACTCGTCGAAGAGCCCGAGGGAGTCGTTGGGGCCGGGGCCCGCCTCGGGGTGGTACTGGACGCAGCCGGCGGGGACGTCGAGCAGGCGGATTCCCTCGATCGTGTTGTCGTAGAGGTTCACGTGGGTCAGCTGGGCCGCGCCCAGCTCGGACTCGATGATCTCGCCGGGCGTGCCGGCGACCGCGAAGCCGTGGTTCTGGCTGGTGATCGCGATCCGGCCGGTCCGCAGGTCCTTGACCGGGTGGTTGGCGCCGCGGTGGCCGAACGGGAGCTTGAACGTCTCCAGCCCGGCGGCGCGGGACAGCAGCTGGTGGCCGAGGCAGATCCCGAAGACCGGCTTGGTGGTCAGCAGCGTGCGGATGTTCTCCACGATGTAGTCCAGCGCCGCGGGGTCGCCGGGGCCGGGGACCAGGAAGAAGCCGTCGGGGTCGCGCGCCAGCAGCTCCTCGGCCGTGCTCGTGCACGGGAGGATCTCCAGCGTCGCGCCGCGGGAGGTGAAGTTGCGGATGATGCTTCGCTTGATGCCGGTGTCGAGGGCGACGATCCTCGGGCCGCCTGCGCCTGCGTATACGCGGGGTTCGGGCGTCGTGACCTCGCGGGCGAGGTCGCGGCCGACCATGCTCGGCTCGGCGGCGATCCGGTCGCGGGCCTCGGACTCGCTCACGTCGGCGGAGAAGATCCCGCCCCGCATCGAGCCCGCGGTGCGGATGTGGCGGACCAGCGCCCGCGTGTCCACGCCCGCGATCCCGGGGACGCCGTTGTCGCGCAACCAGCTCAGCCAGCCCTGCTCGGCGCCGGGCGCGTCGTCGTAGTCGACCGCGGAGCGCATGATCGCGCCCGCCGCGTGGATGCGGTCGGACTCCATCGCGGCTTCGCTCACGCCGTAGTTGCCGACGTGCGCGGTCGTGAACGTGATCAGCTGGCGCGCGAAGCTCGGGTCGGTCATCGACTCCTGGTAGCCCGACATGCCGGTCGTGAAGACGACCTCGCCGGTCACCGAGCCGTGCGCGCCGACCGCCTCGCCGTCGAAGCGCGTGCCGTCTTCGAGGAGGACGTACGCAGTCATGAGGCCTCCACGGACGACAGCGGGCGGCGGAAGCGAGCCGCTAGGCGAGGTTCCGCCAGCGGATGCGAGCGCGCAGCGCGAGTCATCCGCCGACCACCGTCAGGGAGCGCTCCCGGTAGACGATCCCGCCCGCCGCGATCGTGGTCACGACCTTGCCGGAGAGCCTGCGGCCCGCGAAGCAGCAGTTCTCCGAGCGCGACTCGTAGCCCGCCTCGCCGACCTCCCAGGTCGCATCGAGGTCGATGAGCACCAGGTCGGCGGGCTTGCCGACCTCGATCGTGGGCGTCGGGAGGTCCATCAGCGCCGCGCCCGCGCTCAGCTTCTGGACGACCAGGGAGAGCGGCAGCACCCCGGGCTTGACCAGGTCCGTGTAGACCGCCGCGAACGCGGTCTCCAGGCCGGTCGTGCCCATCGGCGCCTCCTCGAACGGCACCTCCTTCTCCTCGCGCGCGTGCGGCGCGTGGTCGGTGGCGATGCAGTCGATCGTGCCGGTCCGCAGGCCGTCGATCAGCGCCTGGCGGTCGTCCTCGGAGCGCAGCGGCGGGTTCATCTTCAGCCGCGTGTCGAGCTTCTCCAGCAGCGCCTCGTGCGTCAGCGTGAGGTGGTGCGGGCTGGCCTCGCAGGTGATCTTCACGCCGCGTGCCTTGGCCTCGGCGATCGCCTCGACCGACTCGCGCGCGCTCAGGTGCTGGATGTGGATGCGGCCGTTCTCGTAGCGGGCGATCGCGGCGTCGCGGGCGATCAGGGTGGACTCGCTGATGCTCGGGATGCCCGCCAGGCCGAGCCGCGCGGAGACCTCGCCCTCGTGCATGACGCCCTTGCCCGACAGCGTCGGGTCCTCCTCGTGCAGGGCGATGATCCCGCCGACCAGCTTCTGGTACTGAAGCGCTTTACGGAGCAGTCCGGCGCGGTAGACCGGCTTGCCGTCGTCGGTGAAGCCCAGTGCCCCGGCGTCCTTGAGCTCCGCCATCTCGGTCAGGGCGTCGCCGGCCAGGCCGGTCGTGACGCTCGCCATGAAGCCGACCGGGATGCGCGCCTCGCGGCGGGCGGCCTCGCGCAGGCTGCGCAGGACCGGCGCCGAGTCGACCGTCGGGCTCGTGTTCGGCATCGCCACGATCGCGACGAAGCCGCCGGCGGCGGCGCTGCGCGTGCCGGTCTCCAAGTCCTCCTTGTGCTCCTGGCCCGGGACGCGCAGGTGCACGTGCGGGTCGACGAAGCCGGGGAAGACGTGCTTGCCCTCGCCGTCGATCACCTCGCCGTCGTGGGAGAGCTCGGTGCCGAGCTCGGCGATGGCGCCGTTGCGCACGAGCACGTCGAGCTTCTTGTCGATCCCGGAGCGCGGGTCGAGGACGTGGGCGCCCTTGATCAGGACGTCGGCGGGTGGGGTTTCGCGGTGGTCGAGCATGCCTCAGGCCGGGATCGGAGTGGAAATGGCGGGCTGCGGCGCGCTGCGGCCGGCGAGCAGCTCGTAGAGGACGGCCATGCGGACGACGACGCCGGCCTCGACCTGCTGGCCGATCACGGCCTGCGGCGAGTCGATGACCTCGGCGGCGAGCTCCACGCCGCGGTTGACCGGCCCCGGGTGCATGAGCACCTGGCGCGGGCTCAGGCGGCGGCCGTTGATCTGGTAGACGGTCGCGTACTCGCGCAGCGACGGCACGAAGGAGTCGGTCATCCGCTCGTGCTGCATGCGCAGGGCGTAGACGACGTCGGCCTCCCCGAGACGGTCGAGGTTGTACGAGACGTCGCAGAGCGTCTCGATCCCGCGCGGGATCAGCGTCGGCGGGCCGCAGACGGTGACCTTGGCGCCCATCTTCGTGAAGGCGTGGATGTTCGAGCGGGCGACCCGGCTGTGCAGGACGTCGCCGACGATCCAGATGTTCAGGCCGTCGAGGGTGCCGAGGCGCTCGCGCAGCGTGTACACGTCCAGCAGCGCCTGCGTCGGGTGCTCGTGCTTGCCGTCACCCGCGTTGACGACGCCCGCGGTCGTCCAGCCGGCGACCAGCTCGGCGGCGCCGACGTGCGGCGTGCGGATCACGATCAGGTCGGGGCGGTAGGCGCTCAGCGTCTGCACCGTGTCCTTGAGCGACTCGCCCTTCTCGACGCTCGACCCGCCGGCGGAGAGGTTGATCACGTCGGCGCTCAGCGACTTCGCGGCCAGCTCGAAGGAGCTGCGCGTGCGCGTGGACGCTTCGTAGAAGAGGTTCAGGACGCGGCGGCCGCGCAGTGCCGGGACCTTCTTGATCTCGCGCTCGGAGACCTCGGTGAACGTCTTCGCGCGGTCCAGGATGCGCTCGATGGCGGCGCGGTCCAGGTCCTCGATCGACAGAAGATGCCGCATCAGGCGTACGCCTCCTCGAGCTCGGTGATGGTGACCTCGTCGGCGCCGTCGATCTCGCGGACACGGACGTTGACGCGCTCCGAGCGCGCCGTCGGCAGGTTCTTGCCCACGTAGTCGGGGCGGATCGGCAGCTCCCGGTGGCCGCGATCGACCAGTACCGCGAGCTGAACTCGGCCCGCCCTCCCGTAGTCAAATAGCGCCTCGATCGCGGCCCGCACCGTGCGCCCGGTGTAGAGCACGTCGTCGACGAGGACCACCGTGTAGTCCTCGAGGCGGAAGTCGAGATTCGTCGCGTGCACCGCGGGATCGACCGCTCGCTTGGAGATGTCGTCGCGGTAGAACGCGATGTCGATGTCCCCGAGCGGGACCTCGGTGTCCAGCAGGTCGCAGACGAGCTGGTGCAGGCGCGTGGCGAGATAGGCGCCGCGGCGGTGGATGCCCACGAGAGCGACGGGCCGGCCGCTGTTCTTCTCGACCACCTCGTGCGCGATGCGCACGAGCGTGCGGCGGATGTCGTCCTCGTCGAGGACGACCTTGTACTCGGACAAGCGCGTTCCTTCCTGGCCTCACGGGACCGGGTTAAAGGGACCTTGCCCCAGGGGTTCTAGCAGGCCCTCAGGACGTCGCGGGCTCGGGCAGCTCCGCCTTGACCAGGTGCGGGTCCCCGCGTTCGGGGAACGGGATCTCGATCGTGTCGAAGTCGCGCGGGACGACGGTGTTCTCGAAGATGTCGCGCGCCTCGTTGCGGATGTCGCGCGGGAAGTAGCGCGTCGACAGGTGCGTGAGCGCGAGCAGTTTCACCCCCGCCTCCTTCGCCACCCGCGCCGCCTGCGCCGCGGTCGAGTGCCCGGTCTCGCGCGCGCGGACGCGATCGTCCTCGAGGAACGTCGCCTCGTGGACGAGTACCTCCGCGCCGTGGGCGTAGACCTCGACCGACTGCACCGGCGCGGTGTCGCCCGTGTACACGATCCGGCGGCCCGGCCGATCCTCCCCCACGACCTGCTCGGGCGTGACGCCGTTGACGGTCTCGCCGCGCTGCAGCCGCCCGAAGTCCGGACCCTCGGTGACGCCGAGCGCCCGCGCGGCCTCGACGTCGAAGCGCCCCGGCCGGTCGTGCTCGATGAACGCGTAGCCGTACGCCTCGACCCGGTGGTTGACCGGGAAGGAGGCGATCACGAAGTCGTCCCAGCGGACCTCCTCGTGATGGTCGAGCTCGACCACGTCCAGCGGGTACTTCGTGCGCCCGATGATCGGCCGCAGCACCTGGTTGAAGAGCGCGGTCAGCCCGGGCGGGCCGAAGACGTCCAGCCGCCGCTCGCGGTCGCGCATCTCGAACGTCTTGATCATCCCCGGCAGCCCGAGCCAGTGGTCGAGGTGCAGGTGGGTGATGAAGATCGCGTCGACGTCGGGCAGGCCCACGTTCGAGCGCAGCAGCTGATGCTGCGTGCCCTCGCCGCAGTCGAACAGGATCCGCTCTCCCCCGGCCCGCAGCAGCAGCGCGGGCAGCCCGCGGCGCGGCGTGGGAACGGAACCGGCGGTGCCGGCGAAGAAGAGCGAGAGGTCCATGAGCGACAGGCGAGTCTAGGAGGCTCAACCGAGCTGGTTGACCCGAGGGAGCGTCCCGGAGAGCGGGTCGTCGGTGACCGGCACGAACACGAAGCCGTCGAACTGGGCGAAGTACATGTCCTGGGGCGAAACGCCTTCGTGGTATGTGGAGTTGTAGCCCCGCTGGTCGCCGTTGGCGCCGACGATCTTGGTGCCGTCGTTGAGGGTTTGAACCAGCGGAGCGCCGAGTGCGCCCGCGTCCTTGATCGCCTCGGCGACGAGGTTGACGGCGTCGTAGGGGTACATCTGCCAGTCCGGCGGCTGGATGACGTCCTTGCCGTCCTGCTTGACGCCGACCTTGGTCACGCCCTCGGCCTTCTCGTAGCGGGCGCGGAACGCCTCGAACGGCTTCGGCCCCATCTCGGCCGTGATCCGGCTGGAGACGAACCGCAGGCGCTTGAGGTAGTCGGGGTGCGCGGCGAGCCGCTGGCGGACGAGCGGGTCCTCCCCGGTCTGCCCGGAGATCACCTGGACGTTCCACCCGGCCTTCGCGACGGCCTCGAGCGTCGCCGCGACGTTGCCGGCCGAGGCCCACACGATCAGGCGGTCGGCGCCGGCGTTGCGCGCCTGGAGGATCTGCGGCGCGAGGTCCTGCGCGCGGCGCGGGATCACCTGGTCGTCGACGACCTGCACCTCGTCGACCCCGAACGCGTCCTTCAAGGCGGCCCGGCCCTGCGTGCCGTAGTAGCCCGAGTCGTCCGTGAGCATCGCGACCTTCGGCCGCTGGTTGGCGATGTAGTCGGCCAGGCGGCGGGTCATGATCGCGTCCGCCGGGGCGAGCCGGAAGACGCTCGGGTGGCGCTGGGGATCGACCAGCGACGTGCCGCCCTCGAAGACGATGAACGCCGGGATGTGGGCGCGGTCGGTGAGGTCCCCGATCGCGGTCGCGCCCGTGCCGTCGGTGAGGAGCATCGCCGCCTTGCGGTCGACGGCCTCGCGCGCGTTCGCCAGCGCGGTCGCGGGCGAGGAGGCGTTGTCGAGCACGACGAGCTTGAGCGGGCGTCGCGCCCCGTTCTGGAGCTCCAGGCCGCCCCGGCCGTTGATCTCGTCGACGGCGAGCTTCGCGCCCTTCTCGATCGACGACGCGATCCACGGCTCGGTCGAGACCGGCGCGCTGACGACGATCTGGACGCTGTTCTTGTCGTCGCCGCACCCGCCGATCAACAGCGCCAGCGCGACCAGGAGGAACGCCTGACGCATTCACCAATGATGGCGTGCGGTCGGCCGCATCGTGCTCTCCAGCACGATGCGGCCGACCTTTGCCCGATCGCGGGGGTCTAAGCCGCGATCACGGGTTCGTCGTCGACAGCGTGAACGTCAGCGTCTTCGAGTAGCTGCCGGTACGCAGCGGCTGCGTCGAGCTGATGTGCTGCTTGAACGAGATCGTCACCGAGTCGTTGGACACCGGCGCGGTCCAGGCGGCCTTGGAGAACGCCACCTGCAGCGGCTCCGGCAGCGCGAACGCGCCGTTGGTCATGCAGCACGGGTCAGAGACGCTGAGCGCCGCGTCGCCGGCCGTCGAGATCACGTTCGCGGTCGTCGACGCGTCGTAGGTCTTGTCGACGCCCGGCGTGAACGCGCCGAACGAGGCCGACGGACCGACCGTGAGCGCCAGCGTGGCCGGCACCGAGCCGCCCGCGCCGCCGCCGTCGGTCGCGTCCACCGACAGCGGGAGCTGCCAGACGGAGCGGCCGAAGGTCGCCGCGTAGAGCGACTTGCCGTCGTTCGAGAGCTTGACGTCGAGCACCGGGACGTCCGGCAGGCCGACGCTGATCTTGTACCAGGCGCTGTCGCCGTCCTTGTGGTCGAAGACGCCCACGTCGGTGGCGGCGAACAACACGTTGCCCTTCGAGTCGTACTCGAGCATCTCGATCGGCCCGTTGGGCATGTTCTGCGAGATGTTCTGCCACGAGGCGCCACCGTCGCGGGTCTCCCACACGTTGGCCGCGTCGTCGCCCTGGCGGAAGCCCGAGAACGCGATGTAGGCGTGGTTGGCGTCGTCCGGGTCGGCGATCACCGAGTTCACCCAGCGCGTCGGCAGGCCCTGCATCTGGACCCAGGTCGCGCCCGCGTCGGACGTCTTCCAGACCTTGCCGGTGTCCGTGCCCGCGTAGATGACCTGCGCGTACGGGACCGGCGTCGCCGACTTGGCCGGCGCCAGCGCCGTGACGGCGCCGTACAGGTTCGTGTAGAGCCCGATGTCGACCTCGTTGGCCGGGACGTGCCCGGGCAGCGACGGGTCCGGGTCGGTGTAGTTGGCCTGCGGCAGCGGCGTCGGCGAGATCGGGGTCATCGACGTGCCGCGGTTGAGCGAGCGGCCGATCATCGCGCCGCCCATGTAGAGCGCGTTCGGCGGCTGCGTGCCGTCGGCGTTCTTCGGCGGGACGTTCGGGTCGGTGACGATCGGAGCGTCCGTCGTGTAGCGGTTCGTCCCGTTCGCGCCGACCTGCGCGACGTTGGCGGTCGTCGTCGTGGTCGCGGTGTCGGTGCGGCGCCCGCAGGAGTGCGTGCCGCCGCCCGAGGACTGCGAGCACGTGTAGTAGATGTTGTCGTCGGTCGGGTCGATCGCGTTCTGGTGGCCGTCGCCGCCGCCCGCGGAACCCCAGTCACGCAGCTCGGGATCGGTCGGGACCTGCGCGGCGTTCGTCCACGAGCGGACGCTGCCGTTGTCCTGCAGGCCCTGCACGAGGCGGTTCGGACGACCCGCCTGCCGGGAGACCGACAGGTGGTACGCCTGGTTCCACGGCTGGTTGGTGGCCTTCACCCACGAGCCGTTGACGCCGCTGTTGTCCGAGCGGTACATGCCGCCGTCGTTGCCGAGGAAGACCTTGTCCGGCGTCGCCGGGTTACCGTCCAGCGAGGCCGGGTCCCAGTCCATGCCGTGCTGGTCGGAGTGCACGCTGCCGCTGTTGGTCCACGTCGTGCCGCCGTTGATCGACGTGCGCAGGTTGACGTCGGCGTTGAAGAGGTGGTTCTGGTCGTCCGGGTCGACCCAGATGCGGCCGAACCACCACTGGTAGCCGCCGCTCGGCGCGTACGCCTGGTTGGCGACGGTCGGGCACTCGGCGGTCCCGCCCGTGGTGCACCAGGTGTCGCCGCCGTTGTTGGAGTAGTAGAAGCCCTTGTCCGGTCCGTACGGGCCGCCGAAGACCACGTAGACGCGGTCCGGGTTGCTCGGCGCCACGGCGACGCCGATGCGGCCGAGGCTCGCGTCCGCGGTCAGGCCGGTCTTCGTCTGGTCGTAGCTCGGGATCGCCTGACCGGCACCCATCGTGTCCAGCCGCTTCCAGGTCGTGCCGCCGTCGTTGGAGCGGAACAGGCCGGAGCCGATGCCGCCGTACGTCCGCGTGCCGTTGGTGCGCTTGTGGTCCCACATCGCGGCGTAGACGATCTGCGGGTTCTTCGGGTTGATGGCGACGTCGATCGCGCCGGTGGTCGAGGTCGTCGGCGCGAGCACCAGCGTCCAGGTCTTGCCGGCGTCGGTCGAGCGGTACAGGCCGCGCTGGCCGGCGCTGCGGGCGACGTGGCCCGCGGCGGCGACGAAGATCGTGTTCGCGTTGCTCGGGTCGACGGCGATGCGGCCGATCGACTCGCTCTGGGTCAGGCCCATGTTGGTCCAGTGGCCGCCGTTGTCGGTCGACTTGTAGACGCCGTCGCCGAAGTAGGTCAGGCCGCCGCCGGGCGGGTTGGCCTCGCCGGTGCCGGCCCACAGGGTGCCGTCCTTGGCCTGGGCGATCGCACCCATCGTCTGGGTGTAGTCGTCGGGCCAGATCGACGTCCAGTTGGCGCCGCCGTCCGTCGTCTTCCAGACGCCACCGCCGGAGACCGCGGCGAACGCCGCGTTGGGCGTGAAGCGGTCGGCGACGACGTCCGTGACGCGCCCGCCGATGTTGTACGGGCCGAGCTGCTTCCACGCCAGCCCGCTCGCGGACGCTGCCGCCGGCACCGCCGCCGCCTGCGCCTTGTACTGGTCGACCTGCGCGCGGGTGACCTCGGAGTTCGAGCTCAGCCGGAAGTCCGAGAACTCGTCCGGCGTGGCGCCGTTCGCATGCTCGAGCGCCTCGTTCTCCGGCGGGACCGCGGACGCGACGTCGACGGGCGCGTGTGACGCCCTCCGGGTCGTGGAGCCGGTGAACGCGAGGGTCAGGATCGCGGCGACGAGCGCGAAGCCGCCGAGCGCGGCGGCCAGCGTGTGGTGCCGGCGCCGCGGCCGTGCGCCGGCGAAGCCGCGCAGTCCGCGCCGTTGCCGGCGTTCGCGAGCCTGCTTGAGCTGCTCGCCGTAGCGGTCTAGAAAGTCACTCATCCCCGTCCTCGATCACAGTGCGCACATGGGCAATCGCGCGGCTGACGCGCTTGCGCGCGACCGCCTCCGAGCAGCGCAGACGCAGCGCGAGCTCGGCATAGGACTCCTCGTCGACGGCGCGGGCGCGGAGCGCCTCGTAGTCCGCGGATGACAGCGTCGCCCGGACCGTGTCCGCCAGGTCGGCGGCCTCGGCGACCTCTTCGATCCGCTGGATGTCGGAGTCGTCGAGCACCAGTGGCTCGAGGTGCAGCTTGCGCCGCGCCGACGCCTCGACCTGACCACGCCGCGCGCTGTCGATCAACAGGTTGCGCGCGATCGTGAACAGCCACGCCGCCGGCTCATCCGGCGGCGCCGACTTGTAGTGCACCAACGCCCGGGCGAAGGTCTCCGCCATCAGATCGGCGGCGACCTCCGGCTCTCCGACCCGTCGCGCGAAGTAGCCGAGAACCGGCTCGCGAAAACGGACGTAGAGCGCGTCGAAAGAGTCCATCTACACAACTGAGACGAGCGGGGATCCCCCCTGTGACCCACCGGAGTTGTACCGCGCGCTGAGATTTCTCAACGCCCCCGGTCAGGGGAGGATGTCGCCGAGCGCGACCAGGAACCGCTCCTCGGCCGTCAGCCCGAGCGCGCCCTCGATGTGCAGCCGCGCCGGGCCGTCCTCGGCCCACAGGTCCAGGAAGAACGTCCAGCCCTCACCATCTTCGAGCTCCTCCGAACGCGAGATGGCCTCGACGCCGTAGTGCGAGCGCGGCGGCAGCATCAGCGCCTCGGGCACCTCGTCCTCGACGCGCCGGCGCAGGTCCTCCGCCACCAGCATCCCGGCGGACAGCTCCGCCAGTTCGTCCCACTCGCCGTCGACGACGAGCTCGACGACGCCCTCGAGCGCGCGGTACGTGCCGTCGGGGAGCGGCTCGAGGCTCGGCGGGAGCGGCGCGTGGGGGTTCAGCGGCGTCTCGGGGGAAAGGTCCAGGCGCGAGTAGAAGTAGTCCTCGGCGGCCGTGCGCGCGTTCCCCCGGATGCTCTGCGGGATGCCGGCCTCGCGGAGGCCGATCATGGCGGCGCGGACCGCCGCGCCGAGCGTGTCGTGCGGCTCCGCCAGTTGCGCCGTCACGGCGCGCCCGTGCTCGGTGGCGCGGTTGACGGACACGCCGTCCATGACGATCGAAGGCGCTTCGTGGCGGCTGTAGCCCGGCAGTGCGCGCACCGCCGAGTGCATGACGATCAGATGCTCACCCATTCAGCTTCTGGAGGGTGACACGTCACTTCGCGTCATCCGCACCGAGGCCGACAGCTCCGAGTCCGCCATGCCGCGATAGACGCCCTTGATCGGCGGAACGTCCGGGTAGTGGCGGCCATGGCCGATCTTGACGTGGGTCTCGCCGCCGAGCTGGCGGTTGGTCGGATCGAGCGCGACCCAGGTGAGACCGCTCTCCGAAGGCAGCAGCGCCTCCACCCAGGCGTGGGTCTCGACCTCCGCGGAGGCCTCGTCGCCGTTGGACGGCGCCCACAGGTAGCCCGAGACGTAGCGAGCGCCGAGCCCGTGGCGGCGCAGGAGCAGCAGCGCGAGGTGGGCGAAGTCCTGGCAGACGCCCGCGCCCGCGGCCAGCAGGTCGCCGACCGTCGAGCCGACGTAGGTCACGCCCGCCCGGTACTCGAAGCGGTCCGGGATCACGTCGACGAGCTTCTGCGCGGTGCCGAGCGGCGAGTCCGCCCGGGTCAGTCCGACGAGGTCGTCGATCGCGACGACGTCGGGCTCGGAGCCGTCGAGCAGCAGGAACTCGCCCGCCGCGGCATCGTACGCCCGATCCTCGACCGCGCTCCAGTCGGTCTCCTCCGGCACGTCCGGCGAGCTGGTGCGCACCCGCGCGCGGACGTCGATCGACAGGTGCTCGTGCGGGCGCGAGATCCCGAACTCGATCACGGTCGTCCCGAAGTAGTCGAGATGCTGGTTCAGGCGCGACTCGGGATCGACCCGGACGACGAAGTCCTCGACGCTCTGGGTCGCCATCGTCGCCGGCTTGACCCGCAGCGCGTTCAGGTTGTCCGTGACCGGGCCGCTGTAGCGGTACTCGGTCAGGTAGCGGATGGCGAAGTTCATACGGCTATGGGCCGCGCGGCGGGCTGCGCGGGGTTGCCAAAGTACCGTCCGGCGATGTCGGAATCGACCTGGATCAGCTCGCGCTGGACGAGCTCGAGCGTGCCGGGGTCGGCCTCTCCCGCCCGCGCCCGGAAGTCGAGGTCGGCCATCAACCGCGACAGCCGCAGCACGGCGGGCGAGCTGCGATAGGACGGATCGGCGGCGGTCAACGCGGCGTGCAGCGCGTCGATCGAGTACGAGACCGAGTCCGGATAGTCGCGCTCGAACAGCAGGAAGCGGGCAACGGGCCGCGCGTTGGGCGGCGCGGGGACCGCGCGGCGGTAGGCCTGGAAGCCGCCGACGGCCTGCAGCAGCGCGAGCGCCTGTCCGTCCAGGAGGTGGTTGTCGCCGCCGTCGGACGGCAGGGCGACGCGCAGCATCCGCAGGACCATGTCGGCGGACTCGATCGCGGCGCCCGCCTGTAGGAACGCGTGCGCCTCGTCGCGCAGCATCGTGCGGCTGGTCACGCCCCAGAACAGGCCGCAGCGCTCGCGCACGTACGCATAGACGCTGTACGGGCCGGTCTGGACGGCCGCGGAGATGTTGCGCTGCAGCAGGCCGAGGTGGAAGGTGTTGATCGCCTCCCACATCTCGCCGGAGAACACGTCGCGGACGGTGCGGGCGCCCTCGCGCGCGCGGCTGATGCAGTTCAGGACGCTCGTCGGGTGCTCGGGGTCGAGCGTGAGCAGGCGCAGGACCTCGTCACGCGAGGCGCTCGTCTCCGGCGGCTCACCCGAGACGATCGTCAGCAGCGCGTCCCAGCTCAGCCGCACGCCCGCCGGGTCGTCCGGGCGGCCCTGCAGGTCGGCGTGGAAGACGCCGTCGAGCATGCGCGAGGTGTGCTCGGCGCGCGCCAGCTGGCGGCCGATCCAGTAGAGCTCGTGCGCGATCCGGGCGAGCACGGGGCTACTGCTGCTGCTGTTGTTGTTGGGAGGACCAGGCGCCGCCGAGCGGGAGGCCGGGCATCCGCGGCGGCTGCCAGTTCGACAGCGTCGGGGCGTCCGGGAGCGCCGACTCGTCCGCCTCGAGCACCCACGTGTCCTTGGAGCCGCCGCCCTGGGACGAGTTGACGATCATCGAGCCCTCGCGGAGCGCCACGCGGGTCAGCCCGCCCGGGACGATGTGGATGTCCTCGCCGAAGACCGCGAACGGGCGCAGGTCGACGTGGCGCGGCGCGAGCGTCCCGTCCGGCCCCGCGGTGGGGACGGTGCTGAGGTGGACGAGCTCCTGGGCGATCCACTTCTCCGGCATGCGCTTGATCTCGTCCGCCTGGGCGGCCAGCTGCTGCTCGGTCGCGGTCGGGCCGATGAAGACGCCCTTGCCGCCGGACTCCGACGTCGGCTTGACGACGACCTCGTGCAGGCGCTCGAGGATCGCGTCGCGCTGCTCGCGGTCGGACATCAGGTAGGTCGTGACGTTCTCGAGGATCGGCTCCTCGCCCAGGTAGTACCGGATCATCTCCGGGACGTAGTGGTAGATCGCCTTGTCGTCGGCGACGCCCGTCCCGACCGCGTTGACGATCGCGACGCTGCCGGCCCGGTAGGCGCGCATCAGGCCAGGGACGCCGAGCACGCTGTCGGGGCGGAACTCGAGCGGGTCCATGAAGTCGTCGTCGATCCGCCGGTAGATCGCGTGGACGCGCTGCAGGCCGCGGGTGGTGCGGATGTGGCAGACGGCGTCGCGGACGACGAGGTCGGAGGCCTCGACGAGCTCGACCCCCATCTGACGCGCGAGGAACGCGTGCTCGAAATAGGCGGAGTTGTAGGGACCGGGGGTCCAGACGACGACGGTCGCCTCCTCCTCCCCGCCGGTCGGCGCGACCTCCTCCAGCGCGGTGCGCAGCAGCGCCGGGTAGTGGTCCACGGGCCGGACCCGGTAGTGCTCGAACAGCCCGGGCAGCAGCCGCGTCATCGCGCGCCGGTTCTCGAGCACGTAGGAGATGCCCGACGGCGTGCGGACATTGTCCTCGAGCACCTTCCAGGCGCCGTCGGAGTCGCGGACGAGGTCGCAGCCGGAGACGTGGCAGTAGACGCCGCCCGGCGGGCGGATGCCGTGCGCGGCGCGGGCGAACGCGGGCCTCGACACGACCAGCTCCCACGGCACCTGACCGTCGTGGATGATCTCGCGCGCGTGGTAGACGTCGTCCACGAAGTGGTTCAGCGCGCGGATCCGCTGCGCGAGGCCGCGCTTGATCGTCTGCCACTCGGCGGCGGGGATGATCCGCGGCACGAGGTCGAGCGGGAACGGCCGGTCGCGGACCGGCCCGTCGCCCGGCCCGCCGGCGTCGAACGTGATCCCCTGCTGCATGAAGATCGCGTCGCGGCGGCGGCCCGCGGCGGTCAGCGCTTCGGGGCCGAGCGCCTCCAGCGCCGCGACGAGCGTGCGCGCGTGCGGTCGCGGCTCTCCGTCGGAGGCGACGAGCTCGTCGTAGAAATCCCGGTCCAGGGCTGCCACGGCTGCATCCTATTCAGCAAGCTCAGCCCCACGAGCCCGACCGTCGCGGCTTGGACCAGCAGTACAACGCGGTAGTCGATCAGGGCCACGAGCGCCGCCCCGAGGGCGATTGACAACGTCTGCGGCGCGCCCAACGCGAGCTCGGAGGCGGCGAACGCGCGGCCCTGGAGGTGGTGCGGGGTCTCGCGCTGGAGCAGCGTGAGCATCGCGACGACCACCCACGGGATGCCGAGGCCGAAGAGCACCTTGCCGGCGAGGACGACCGGCAGCGCCCGGTCGGCCATCAGCAGCGCGCCGACGGCGAAGATCGTCATCCCGAAGCCGGCCGCCCTGATCTCGCCGTGCCTCGTGATCGCGGCGGTGGCGGTGAGCGCGCCCGCGATCGCCCCGACGCCCTGCACGGCCATCAGCACGCCCACGAACGAGTCCGGCTTGCCGAGCTGGTGCGGGAGCTCGAACAGCAGCGTCTCGCTAAAGCCGATCACGAGCATGCAGGTCGCACAGCCGATGACCATGCGCTTGAGCTCAGCGCTGCGGCCGATGTGGCGTGCGCCGGCGGCGATGCCGGGGTCGGCGTGCGGCTCGGGGTCGGGCTCGCGGGTCCTCAGCGCCAGCAGGGCGCCGGTCGCGAGCAGGAACGTCGCCGCGTCGAGGATCGCGACCGCCGCGCCACCCGCGAGCGTGTACAGGCCCGCGCCGGCGATCGGGGTGATCAGCCGCAGGGACTCCCTCACGGTCTGGAGCGTCGCGTTGGCCTTGGCCAGCTGGTCCTGCGGGACGAGCGTGTGCAGCAGCGCGGACTGGCCGGCGGCGAGGACGACGTAGGAGGCGCCGTAGGCGGTGGCGACGGCGTAGATGATCCAGACGTCGCTTTGGTCGTGCACCGCGAGCAGCGGCAGGATCGCGAGCGCGGTGAGCGGGTTGACCGCGAGCAGCAGGCGGCGCCGGTTGACGCGGTCGACGAGCAGCCCCGCGAACGGGCTCGCCAGCTGCGGCGCCACGATGCACAGGATCACCAGACCCGCGGCGCTGCTCGAGCCTGTGAGGTCCTTCGCCCACAGGCCGAGCGCGAGCCACAGCGCGGTGTCTCCGAGCAGGCTCAGCGACTGGCCCGTGAGGAAGATGCGCGTGTCGCGGCTCATACGCGGTACGCGAACGTGAGGATCTCGACGCGCTCGGCCTCGGCCGGCTGCTCCGGGCTCGGCGTCCGGCGGTCGGCGAACCGGTTCAGCAGGATCTCGACGATCTCCTCGTCGACCGCCTTCAGTTCCTCGGGCGTGAGGTAGAGCCGCATCTGGTTGACGCCCGTGACCGCGCGCCAGTCCTGCGGCAGCGCATGGCGCTCCTCCAGCCCGCGGCGTGCGCGGTCGAGATAGCGGTCGAACGTGATCCGGCCGAGCTGGCGGGCCGCACCCGCGAGCTCCTGGTCGTCGTGGACGTCGGTCCAGCGCATGCCCAGGTGCTTGAGCCGCCACGGCCGCTTGCGGCCGGTGCCGCCGGGCGCCTCCTCCACGAAGCCGTACTTGGCGAGCTGCCGGAGGTGGAACGAGGCGTTCGCGGGGCTCTCCCCCACCCGCTCGCCCGCTTCGGTGGCGGTCAGCGACTGCGCGTCGGCCAGCGCCTCGAGCAGCGCGAGCCGCACCGGATGCGCGAGCGCCCGCATCGCCTTGGGGTCGTCAAGCTCCCGCGGCTTGTCGAAAGACATGTTTCGAAAGATAGCTTTCGATGCTCGTCAGTCAAGGGCGATCAACTCGAAGGTCAGCGTTGTGCCATCGATGCGGGCCAGCCCCATCGTGTGCCGCGGCTCGCGCCGGCGTTCCGTCGGCGAGCCGGGGTTGAAGATCTGAAAGCCGTCCCGTTCTTCGTGCAGCGGGATGTGGCTGTGCCCGAACACCACCGCGTGCGCGTCGGGAAAGCGCCGCCGGAGCCGGTCCAGCCGTCCGTCGCGCGGCCCCGCGTCGTGGATCATCGCGATCCGGACGTCCCCGAACTGCACCGTCGTCTGGACCGGGAGCCCGAGGATCAGCTCACGCGAGTCGACGTTCCCGCACACGGCATGCACCGGCGGCCCCAGCGCCTGCAGCTCGTGCAGGACGCTCGGCTCGCTGAAGTCCCCGGCGTGCAGGATCGCGTCCGCGCTGCGCAGCCGCTGGACGCACCCCTCGGGAATCCGCCGCCTGCCGCGTGGCAGGTGCGTGTCCGAGATGACCGCGACGATCACACGAGCCGCGGCGTCAATGCGAGCCCCACCAGTGTGAGCGCGATCCACGCAGGGGCACCGAAGATCCCGCCCGCGACCACGAAGGCGACGATGGCGGCGATGTCGGAGCGGCGCATACCCGGAACCCTACGTGACTTCGCATCGATCCATGCCCGACTTTCCGCCAGCGCTAAGCTTGCGACCCCGAGCGCCCGTAGCTCAGTGGATAGAGCGCGCGCCTCCGGAGCGCGAGGTCACAGGTTCGAATCCTGTCGGGCGCGTTTCTCAGCGGTTTGGGCCAGTCAGTTCCGGTTGGGGCCAAGGTGTAGCGCGCTGGCGCGTTGTGGCGCGGTTTGGCGCACTTGCCCGTCGCCATTCCGCGTCGCGGCGCGAACCCCGTTTCGAGCGCCGCAAGTCACGCCGTGAGTCACACCGGCGTCCGTGACTCAGCACCGTTGCGGGCGTTCTACGGTGGCCGTGCGGCGTGGGTTGTCTCCGCGTCGCCACGCCCCCGGACGTTTGCGGCGTCGCGGGGGCAAACTCATGCCGCGCAAGCCGCGTTGCACCGTCGGTGACTGGTCGTCCAAGTTGAGACGAAAAGTGTCTCGTGGCCTGGACTTCGAGCCGCCGTGCGCGGCCGTGGGTATCTGGCCTGATACGCGGTCAGAAAGCCGTCTTGGGGCCGCGCGTCGCCCTGGCGCGGTGGCCGGCCGGATGGGCGAAAGCGACGACCGACCTCAGCGAACGGGCTGGTTGGCCGTCGTGGCGCGAGCGACCGAATTGGTGGACACCGCGCCGGCGGGTGTGAACCTCCGTGGACTCTTCAAGGCGTTGGTGGACGAAGGGCTGTTGCGAGATACGGAGAGCCAATACGTCGGACTTTCCGAGAGACGCTGAAGGCGCGCCGCGAGGGACGGTTCCCGGCGCTGCGCGAGCCCGGGTAGTTACGCGTCCGGTTCGACGCCTTCGACGATGTCGGCGAGGCGATCGAACCCGTTGGCGCGCCAGTGCGTAACGGTCTCGCGTTTGAACGCATCGGCGTCCACTACCACGACCTGATGGCCGGGTGCGACCTCACGCCGTCGCGGGTTCAGGAACTTCGTCCGCCTCCATTCCCACCGCAGGGTGAACGCGACCGCTCGCAACGTTCGCAAGCGGCGCGCGTATTCAGCCGTGTCGGGGATGGGCGGATCGGGGTTCCACGCGAGATGCACGGCGATCTCGAAGGTTTGGGCGTCGTCACGTTCGAGTGTCAAGGCAACTGGGCGACCGATTGGCATGTCGAGCCGGTCGATACCGCTCCACAGTCGCCGGCCGGCGTTGTCTTCGTGAAAGTCCGTCGTATCGAAACGCGTGACGACGGTTCCGGTCGCGCCCGTGTTGGCAAGGAAGAGGTACACCGCCGCGTATGCGCCTGCGGGCATCCCGTCGCTGTTGGTCCCGCCCTGACGCAGACCGCCGATCTCGTGCAGGCGATCAACCTCGACTTTCGCCCGCCGCAACGACGTAAGCCACAACGAAGCGAACGACACGATGAATGCGACGCCGGCGAGCAAGACCGAAGCCGAATCGGTCCACGACACGTCACCCGAATTCGCCGCAGCCGCAACAATCACGCAGCAGACCTTGACCGGTTCGGCGGACGGAATCTGACTGGACCGCCGCGCCGGCGCGCACAATCATCCGTAGACGCCGGCGATGTTGTCGGAGCGCCCTTCGGGATGCCGGGGCGCTCGGCGCTCCCCGTGGGAGTTCGACGGGCGCGACGTTGTCGGATCGTCAGGGGCTAGTTGGCTTCGGGGGCCACTCAGTCGTCATCCCGGACTGAACGAGCCGAGCATGCTCGAAATCGATGTCGGGAAACAGCTTCCTCCACACCCGCCCGACCTCCGGGAATTTTGGCCTCCGTCGAATCAGTGTCTTGGGCGTGTACGCGGCGCCCGCGTGCGTCCGGTAGTGCGCGAATCCTTCGGCATCTCGATAGCTGACTATCGCGGCAAGGTCCGGTAGATCGCCACGTGTGGCGCTGGTGTCAACGGGTCCGACAAGGCTTCCAACAGATACGCGCTGATGCGGGACGATGAAGCCGTCGGCCAGGACACCTTCCGCGAACAGCCCGCCGCCGTGCAGGACGTAACGCGCGCCGCGCGCAACACCGCGTCCGGTGTTGATGACGGAGAGCCCCAGCATGCCGGACAAGGGGTCCGCGAGAACTTGTGGTTCGAGAAGGGGTCGATCCGCCGCTTCGATTGTGTGTCGCCCTTGCCGGGTGGTAGCCCAAGCGGCGGCAGCGGCAACGGCCGCGAGGAACGCGCTGGCACTCCCGGCAATGGCCTGGACATCGTCCGCTGAGAGATTCCCGATGAGCAGCATCCGCGCGCGGATGGTAGGCAGGGCGGCGCCGGTACGTTCGCCCGCACCCTGTCATCGCGGCGCGAGTTGCGGGGCTGTCGTTGGGTGACGTATGCGTGCTGGCCGCCGCATACCTGCGCCACCACCCGGCCGGCTGATTACGTCGGCCGCGCCGGGTAGTTTCCAGCGGCTTTGTTCACGCGCGATTCGCTTCGAGAATGGCCGATCATCGCGGCCGGTACGTTCGTCGTCGGCGCCGGAACCGTGTACGGCGCGACCAAGACGGACTACACCGCGCCGATCCTCACCTTCGCCGGCGTCTTGTTAGTGGCGCTGATCACCGCGTTTACCGCGACACGCGCACGCGAAGCCGAATCGCAACGGCAACGCGAACGACTCGACGCCGAGTCGCATCGGCAACGTGACGCAATCGCCGGCGAACGCGACCGGCTACGGCTGCAGCTTGCCCACGAACGCGCGATGACCGACCTTGAGCTTCTGCGAGCGTTGCTCGACGAGGCGGCGGTGAACCTCCACGAGGTTGACCATACGCTCACGAGCTTGGTGGTCCTCCGAAGTAGGCGTGGCGCCGCGACCGGCGATGAACCCGCGCCTGAAATCGTGCGGAGCCTGACTCTCACGAAGGACCTTGACCGACTCAAAGAGCGACTCGCTGTTCGACTTGGCCGGAATCATGACGCCGTGAAGGCGTTGAATGCGGCCCAATACTCGCTCTTGCAGACGATGCAAGCGGTGGACAGGGCGCCGAATTCTGCCCAGGAAGAATTGGAGGAAGCTCTGAGCAACGCGGGCGCACGGTTCTTAGATGCGCGGGCCGAGTTTCTGGACGCCGCTTCCAACACGGCGGGTGTCCAAATTCCCGACGCGGCACCACTCGACTGACCGCCGTTGACGAGCCACACGTTGCCGTCGTGGGAGCCTCCCGAGCGCGGACCACGCAACCGAACCTCAATGTTCGGTGATAGGTTCACAAACTATGGCTTCGCTTCCGCCCCGTGCATACGTGCGGCGTTGCCCGCATTGCGGAACCCAATCGCGGTTCGAGTTCGCCAGTGAGCAGCGGGTGTCCGACGCCAACGGGGAAATGCGTGCGTGGCTGACAGTTACATGTCCAGCCTGCGGCGGAGCGGTGTTGTTGGAACTCGACCCAAACCGCGACGACATCGTGCAGCGAATGGTGCCCGAGCACATCGGCGAATGGAGCGTTCGGCACCTTCCTGACGACGTCGCCGCCGATTGGGCCGAAGCCGTGAAGGTCTTCGACGTCGCCGCCCATCGAATGACGGTGGTCGCCTGCGGACGTACCTTGGAAGCCGCCGCTGATGCGCGCGGCGTTGAAGGCAAGACCCTGGAGCGCCGCATCCGCAAGATGCTGGACGACGGGGTAATCACGACCGAATTCGGCGCGGCCATGACGTACGTCCGGTTCATCCGAAACACCGGCGCCCATGCCGGTCAGGACGTCCCGGCCGACGCGGCGGAAGGCACCATGCAGTTCACCTTGCAGGCCCTTCGATTGCTCTTCGAGGTTCCCGGCGAGCTAGCTCGGCTCCAAGGCCCACCGGCCGAGCTTGCCGACGGACCCGCCCATCTGGAGTGAAGGCGAGACGCCGGGATCGTGTTTCGGCGCGATCTTGACCACCGGCGTGGGCGTCACTGCGGCCAGGCGGCTCGAATGTCGATCGTGAGCGTGCGCGGCTTCAGTGGCGACGGGTCAACGCGGCCGTATGGCGGTGCCGCGTGGTAGCCGGTGGCGACGGTGCCGCCGGTCGGAGGAACTTCCGGGCTGAACCTCAGGTGCCCGTCGGGAACCGCCGCGCCGGCCGTCACCGGCACCGACGGCGAGTCGAACACCTGCCGCGCCAGGGTCACGCCACCGACGGCGCCAGCAAGAACCAACATGCTCACAGCGAGTGGCCGTCGCCACGGCTCGAACGCGGTCGGCCGCATGAACGGACGTTCGTAGTGCGCGGGAACGGTGGCGGCCGATGAAGCAATCATGAGTTTCTCGCCAGGCTAGGCGCATTCCCGGACGGATCGCACGGTCACTCCAACGCGTCGGCCGGGAAGACGAAGCGCCGATGGTCAGTCGTGTCGGCCGGCGCGACCGCGCGGCCAGGCCGTAGGCCGGTCCATTCGGGTGGTCGCGGATTGTCCACGTGGCCGCCGCGCTCTTCGACCCACGCTTGGACGGCTTCAAGATCGCCGCCGTGCGCTTCCACGTGGCCGAACGGCGCCGATAGCCACCCTGGCCGCATGTCCATGGTCTGGCGGCCCACCGTGGCCAGTAGATCGCGGATCGGATCGGCGCTCATGCGTAGAAGTCTGCGGCCAGGAGCGGACGGCTATCGACGGCGACGACGCACCTGGCGGACGGCTACCACCCAACCGGCGACGAAGCCGACCCCTTCGCCCCACGCGGCGCCACCCGTCAGGACACCGCCGACGAATCCGCCCGTCGTGGCCATGCCGGCCACGTACATCGTTTCGTGAGTCGGATCGACCGCTTGGCGGATCGCCTGGCCGACTTCGTAGGGCACGATGCGAAGCGACACGTCGCCGCCGCCAGCGAAAGCCCCACCGCCACCGCCGCTTGCGGTGAGGCGAACCGACGCCGACGGCGCGAAGCCGCTTGAGAACGCCGGAACGGCGTGAACCGTGGCGTCCCGTCGCATCACCAAGGCCGGCGCACCGCGAATCCCGCGCACCGCGTTCTCAATCTGAGCGATGCGTGTTCGACGGCGCGGCACCCCACCAGATATTGCGGGTCGCGGGCGACGGAATAAGGTCCGTGCGCCTTTCGCCCGACTTCGATCGCGCTATTCCTCTGGGCTTCGTCCGGCTATTCGGCTGCTGGAACCCTCAACCGCGCCGTGGCGCACCGTGTGCACCGGCGTCGCGTAGGCCGTCACGCCGTACAGATTTCGTGCGCGATGGGAGAGGCGGCGCACGAGAGGCGCCGAGGGGGTTGACCCCCTCCCCTCACACGTCGAAGCCTGACCCGTGGCCGCGTGAGGCCGCGACGATGGCCACGAGCGTTTCCCCATGCGTCATCGGCGCTTGCTCGGGCACGACGGCACCGACGACGCCGTGGCTCGTGCTCCTGGCTCCACCGTCGAAGCCTCCCGTCCGCGCCGGTTCGGGTTCGGCCGGGGCGATCTGGCCGCCGGTGAGCGCGGTCAAGAGGCTGGCGCGCTGCTCGGCGTTGGCCTGGCGTGCGGCGTCCACGATGCTCACGACGCCACCCGCTCGGGTTCGAGCACGGCGCCTTCGATCACGCGCCTGACCGGGACGGGCGCGACTTCCCCGCCGGCGAGCAACGCCGCATCGACCGCTTGGGCGACGGCTTCGAGGCGTGTATGCGGCACGGACCCAGCGCGCGGTCCTCCCACGAGCGAGAGGAGCGCAAGCGCGCGTTGCTCGACATGCGCACGCGCCTGGTACGCGTCCGAGATCTCGCACAGGGCGGCATCGCATCGCACCTTCACTTCGCGCGCGTCGTCGGCAAGCTCGGCCGCCAGGTCGCGCCAGTGCTCGCCGGCGAAGCGCCCAACGGCGTCGCTGGCGTCTTGAAGGGCGCGCGAGAGGCCGTCGCGGCGTTCGCTCCACGGTTCACCGGCCTTGGCCTTGGCGTCGGCCACGGCACGTTCGGCGTGCTTGCGTTCGGCGTCGCCGACGGGCTGGCTGGCGGCGCGGCGCTCTAGCTCGGCCAGGCTTGCCGACGCGTCACGGGCGGCGCTGGCCGCGTCGCGTTGGGACTGTTCGAGCGCGCGCAGTTCGCTGGCGATCCGGTCGCGTTCGTCAAGCGCGGCGTTCAGGCCAAGGCTGGCCGCGCTGCTCGGGCTCGGGAATCTCAGGGCGTCCATGCTTCCCATTCTCCGCTCGGTTGCTCGGGTGGCCGTAGCGCTCGGCCTGGATCGGTCGGCCTGGCCATGGTCATGGCCCACGCCGTGCCGTGCAGGTAGCCGGTCTGGACGTGCAGCCGATCCGGTGCGCTTGGCTGGCGACGGCGTGACGCCAGCGCCGTGCGGTGTCGGGCGGTAGCTCGCGCTGGACGTAGCCGCGCACCACGAGCGTGTGGAAGTCGTGCGCGGCTTGCTCTCGGATCGCCAGCAACACCCTGACGCCACGGTACTGGCCGGGTAGTTCGTGGCCGATCCACGAATCGTTCCCCGCGACACGTGCGCCACGCTCGCGTTCGGGCCTAAGATCGGCTGTGGATCGGAGTGGTGTCCGTTCCACGGCGCCTGGCCAGCGCTGCTTTCGTTCGAGTAGGCCGCCCGGTTTTTTCGTCACAGTTCCTTCCGGGCGGTCACTCGAATTACCCGTGCAAACGCGCGGTTTTCCGCCGCGTTAAGACCGTCGGGTTGCCTCCGAGTGGCGCGCAAGGGTTCTCCGCGTCGGCTCCACCACCGACGCGGAAGGAACCGTGACCCGCGCGACCCTCACTCCCACCGATCCGGCCGAGACACCGGTCGAAGTCCTGCGCCGCCTCCGCGCCGCGTGGACGCCGGACGACACGGCGCATGACCCGGCCGAGCTTGCCGTCGTGCTCGAACGCAACGCCGAGCTTTTGCGCACGATCGTGCGCGAGCACCGGCGTCGGCTACGCGCTCGGACTCGGGCATTGCCCGGTACGACTTGCCGTTCTATCGCTCGCCGCCCGCGTGCCCGTGGCGCCGGCCGTCCGGCTGGTCGACGTGTCCGCTCCACCACGAACCGTGATTCGGATGGCGACTCGGAACGCGCGCGGGCTCCACCGGGACGCGTCTTCGTCCAGTCCGAAGAGGCGCCCGAGCGGCAACGCGGTGCGGTCCGCTCGGAGCGCCATGTCCGTGTGGGAGTCAGACACTTTGAATCGTAAGACACAAACCGAACCGTCCACCGATCGCCGCCAGGCTCGGCGCGCGGCGCTTGCGCACGCCAAGGCGCACGGGTGCAAGTGCGCACCGGGCTTCAAGCTGATGCGTACCGACGACGGCCGCGACGCCGGCGTGATCGCGCACGAGGCGTGGTGCCCACGCCTGCGCGAACTTCGCGCTCTGGCCGGCGTAGAGCGCTTGCCGTTCCCGCTCGTGACGGCCGCGATCGAAGGGCGGCGGTCGTGATCGCGCTGACCCTCCCGACGCGCAAAGGGTGGTCAGGCGCGCTCGAACGGCTCGGCGTGGGCTTCGAGGCTGGCCGCTTCGTGTTCCGCTTGGAGGCCGACGACGGAACGCCGGTCGGCGCCGTGCGCTACGCCGACGATGGACGCGAGCCGAAGATGCTGGCCGACAAAGGCACGACCCGTGAACTTTGGCCGCGCCCGGAAGTCGTGCCCGGACGCACGATCTTCGAAGTCGAAGGCGAGCCGGACGCGCTGACGATGGCCGAACTTGACCTACCGGCGAGCGGCTATCCCGGCACGGGCAAGACCGATCCGGAGTGGCCGCGCCGGCTGATCTTCGGGCCGGAGGGGCGCCGCGAACGCGTCGTGTTCATTCCCGATTGCGACACCGGCGGGCGCGCTAAGGCGCGTGCGTTCGCATCCGATGTTGCGGCGCTTGGCGTGCCGGCGTTCGTCGCGGACCTGGCGCCCGAGCGCCACGACGGCTTCGACGTGGGCGACCTGCTGACCGAAGCGCTGGCCTTCGATCCCGAGCATGGCCGCGAAACCGCGCGACGTTGGATCGAAGCGTGCGTGGAGGCGGCCGAGCCCGTGCCGCCGGCGCTCCACGACGCGGCCGAGCCGGCGCCACGGACACGGCGCACCGTGACCTTGACGCCGGCGAGCGCGATCCGTTCCGAACGCGGCCGATGGCTCTGGCGTGATCGCTTCCCGCTACGCGGCCTGACCGTCGTGGCCGGCGAGAAAGGTCTAGGAAAGTCGATCCTGACCAACGCGCACATCGTCGCGGCGATCACGCGCGGCACCGTCGAAGGCGAGCTATCCGGCACGCCGGCCGACGTGCTGATCGTGACCGCCGAAGACGACTGGCGTTCGGTGGTCAAGCCACGCCTGATGGCGGCCAACGCCGACCTTGACCGCGTGCACCGTGTCGAAGTCCACGACGCCGACGGCGCGTCAATCCTGACCCTGCCCGACGACGTGGCCGCGCTCGAAGCCGAGATAGCGCACTTGCGCGACGCCGGCCGGATCGTGGCCATGGTCGTGGTCGATCCGATTGGCGCGTTCGTGCCCGAGACGGCCAACACGCACGCCGACGCGCCCGTGCGGCGCATCCTTGCGCCGCTGGCCGCACTGGCCGACCGTCAAGACCTGGCGGTGATCGCGGTCATGCATTTGACCAAGGACGAAGCCAAGCGGCTGATTCAGCGCGTGAGCGGCGCCGGCGCGTTCGTCAACGCGGCGCGTAGCTACCTGGCGATGGTCAAAGACCCCGACGACGCCGACGGCGAACAGGGCACGCGCCGGCTGATCGTGCACGTAGCGACCAACTGGGGGACCTACGCGCCGACGCTGCTCGTGCATGTCGAGGCGCGCGCTGTGGACACCGACGACGGCGAACGCGCCGAAGTCGGCTATCTGATCGTGGACGGCGAATCGACCGCGACCGTTGACGACGTACAGCGCGGCCGTGACGACGAAGACGACCCGACCGACACCGAAGAGGCGATTGGTGAAGCGCTCAAGGCGGGCGAGCGGCGAAGCCTTGACGTGAAGGCGGAAGTGGCCGAACGGCTTGGCTGTTCGCGCAAGACGGTGCAACGCGCGGCCATGCGGATGCGCGATCGGGGCGAATTGACCGTGGAGAAGTCGGGCTTCCCGCCGACCTCCACGTGGACCCTCGTGCGCGCGCACGAGGGCGGTTCGCGTGTCCCCAATGACGAAAACGACGCCGTAGAGCCAAATCCCCGTGTCCCCAACGGGAACGATTCGAACGGCGCGTGTCCCCAACGTGAGAACGGCGCCGTAGAGCCAAATCCAACCACTTCCAGCGCCATTGGGGACACCCACGCGGCCGTCGTGCGCGCGCACGTGCGCGGGGCCGACGCCCACGGCACGACTCCCGACCTCCGAGCCGAGCTCGCCGCTCGCGCCGGCGGGCACACCTTCGACGCACCCGTGGACCCACCCGAGCGCGACGACGACCGCGAGGATTGGAGGCAACGGTGACCGCGCCGGCGCTCACCTTCGCCGACGAACGGCGTGCCAGGCGCAACGTCGAGCGTTCCCGTAAGACCTACGCCGCCGCCCTGGCAGCGTTGGACCTGGCGCACGCCGGACGCGTGCTCGCCGCCGAACACGCCGACCGCATGAGCGGCGCGGCGGCTCCGGTGTGCCGGTGCGCCGGCGGCTGGACCGACGACGGCTTTTCGTGCGGCCGGTGCGGCCGAAGCATCTTCAACGGGAGCGAGGCAGGATCGTGAGCGATCTACGAAGCATCGACGCCAGCGGCGAAGCGTACGTGGACATGCGCGAGCTTGCCGCGCTCATGGGCGTGTCCACGCGCACGATCAAGCGCATGGTGGCGGAAGGAATGCCGTCCGAAACGTGGGGCATGGCGCGCACGCGTCGGTTTCTGCCGTCCGTTGCCATGGCGTGGGCACGCGAGCGCCGATCTAGGATGTTGACGAACAACAAGCGCTCGATGCCGCCGCAAACGACAACGGGCCGACCGTGAGAAGGAGACAACCCTTCATGGCTGACCAACTTCCATCCGGACGGTGGCGTGGCCGCGTCCGTGACCCCCGCACCGGTAAGCAGGTGACGCCGCACGCCGTGATCGGCGGACCCAAGACGTTCCCGAGCAAGCGGGAGGCCGAGCGCGCCGAAGACGCCGCCCGCGACGTGCTGACCGACATGGCGGTACGCGGCAAGACGGTCGCCGAGTTCTGGCAGGAATGGACCACCGATCCGTTGTGGGCGCGTGACGCGGAATCCACGAACCTGCACAACAAAGAGCGCACGAAGGCTTTCGCGGATGCCTACGGCGATCGGCCGTTGCGCGCGATCGACGCCACGGTGGTGGCCGAATGGCTCAAGGGCGGTAGGAATCTCGGCACGGTCAATTCCCTGCGTGCGATGTTCAACGACGCGCGCCGACCGCACGCCGGAATGTTGGTTACGACCAACCCATTTGCGGGGCTCGGGCTCAAGCGCTCGAAGGGTCGGAAGCACGTCCAGCCACCGGCACCGGGCGAAGTCGCGCGCCTCATCGCCACCGCCGACGCGCTCACGCCACCGAGCTTCGCGGCGTACCTGCTCACGGCGTGCTACACGGCGATGCGGCCTGGCGAGCTTGACGCGCTCATGTGGACCGACCTGGACTTCACGCCGGATGCGGAGTCAATCCGGATCGAACGCCAATGGAACGTGAAGACCAAGAAACTCACGCGGCCAAAGCACGATTCGTGCGGCACCGTCGCCATGGTGGAGCCGGTGCGCGAACGGCTGGCGAACCTCCCCCGCGAATCGGAATGGGTGTTCACGACCCTGCGCGGCCATCACTACGTGCCGTCCACGCGCAACCACCATTGGAACCGCGTCCGCGCCGGCGTCGGGCTCGGCAACACGGCGTTGTACGAGGCCACGCGGCACTACTTCGCGTGGTACCTGCTCAACGTCTTGGAGTTGCCCGATCACGTCGTGGCCGCCCAACTGCGGCACTCGGACGGTGGCACCCTGGTGCGCGAGCTTTACGGGCACCCTGACGCGGCGATGGCGCGCGACCGAATCCGTGCCGCGTTCCGGGACCAAGCGACGATCAAGGCGTTGCCCGTGAGTCACGAAACGAGTCACGACGGCTTGCGAGCCGTGGTCTAGAGCCAAACCTGTCCTTTCGGGCGCGTCACGCGTGGTCATCGCCGCGACACGGACGCGGTGTACGTTGTGGGCGTGACCTTCGCCGCGCCGCACCGCTGCAGTTCCTCGTCCTCCCACTGAACCAATCCACGGAGGGCGCGCCGCGGGGTGCGGCACGCGACTGCTAATCGCGCGGCCTAACTAGCCTGCCGGGTTCGACGCCCGGGCCCTCCGCCTCGCCTTGGAGGGCGCGGCCGGGGACGGTCCCGGCGCCGGTCTTGAAAACCGGTCAGGCTCATCACCTGGGGGTTCGACTCCTCCGCCCTCCGCTATTCGTACGTGATGTAGCCCTCGAACGGGCGCGTCACCAGGTGGGAGAAGGCGTCGCGGACGTCGATCGACTGCTCGGTGACGCGGACGAAGAGGCCGCCGCGCAGGGAGCGGAGCAGACCGACGACGTCGGCGGAGGTGGCGTCGGAGAGCTTGAGGGCGTCGGCGATCTCGCGTGGGTGCACGACGACGACGTGCGGGACCTCGAGGATCGCGCCGAGGAGCGGCGGGCCGAACTTGTCGAGCCACCAGGTGCGTTCGCGGTGGGTGTCGCGGTCGATGAGGCGGAAGGCGATCGCGTCGGCGGTGCCGTTCTTGCCGGCGCCCCAGACGCCCCAGTAGTTCGGGCTCGGGACGCTGTTCTCGCGCGCGAAGGCGGCGGTGAGGTCGTCGTCGGCGCTGTCGTCGACCACCCAGACGATGATCGGGGGTGTGCCCGAGGCGCGGATCAGATGACAGCGGACCGCCGGTTCCATGAGTGCGCACTGTATGCAGGACTCGACTATCGAGCGGTGGTCGACACATGTAGCGTTGGCGGCGATGGTGTCCACGACCAAGAGCCTCCAGCAGCAGGTCCGGGAGATCCAGAAGCTGATCTCGGACGCCGAAGAGACCCTCGCCCAGGCCAAGTGGGCGCTCGAGACGCTGGTCTTCCGGCTCGCTCAGGAAGACGACGAGGCGGCACCCTCCGGCTGACCGCGGCCCGCGATGGCGCCGCCCGCGGCGCCGAGCAGCGCTCCGCCGAGCAGGAAGATCACGAAGACGGAGGCGTCGTCGGCGTCGCCGTGGAGCAGGCCGCCGGCTCCGACGACGAGGACCGCCATCGCGAGCGCCCACGCCGGGCCGGTGAGCGCGCCCCAGAGAGCGCCCCGCCGGCGCGTGGTCGCCCCGACCGCTCGGGCCGCCGAGACCCCGCCGTAGAGCGCCGCGAGCGCGACCATGCCCATCAGCAGCACGATCGCGGGGACGAGCACGCCTGTGGGGATCGCGCGGTCGTAGGAGAAGATCCTCAAGCCGCCGTCGCCGCTCGGGACGGCGTTGGCGTCGGCGACCGGGAACGGCAGGCCGAGCGGGCCCGTCGCATCCGTCGTGAACCGCGCGCCCGCGGCCAGCGCGTTCAGGTGGATGCCGTGCTCGCCGACGTAGGCCGCCTCCTCGACCGCCGCGGTGAGCGCTGGGCGGCCGGCCCGGACGCCGCCCGCGTCGCGCGCCACCTGGACCATCCACCCGGCGAGCCCGAGCGCGGTGCAGACGATCAGGACCGCGGCGAGCGGACGCAGTGCGGCGAGGGCGGCGTCTAGCGCCGTCCGCGCACCCGGCGGGACCCGCTCGAGGACGTCCTCGAGCCCGAGCACGGTCGCCGCGCCGATCAAGCCGCCGAGCGCGCCCCAGAGCAGCCCGAGCGCGAGCGCCCCGCCGGCCGAGGTCGAGATCCGCGTCGTGTCGCTGTCCCCGCCGATCAGCGCGAACGCCAGCATCAGCAGGCCGAACGGCACCGCCGCCAGCGCCGCCCACCCGAACCGCGCCATCGTCGTGGCGCCCTCGGTGCGATACAGCTGGCGCCGGGTCATCACGATCAGCGTCCCGAGCGGGATCGCGAGCAGCAGCAGCGGGTGGATGCGCCGCGTGCCGGAGACGAGCAGCCCCGGCTCCTCAACCATCGCGGTCAGCTGCGTCCCCACCGCCTGCCGGAACGCTTCGGTGACAAAGCTCGCGTCGATCCCGACCGCGCCGAGGATCGAGTTGTCCGGCGTGATCAGCGCGAGCAGGGCGCCGGCGACGAGCACGACGGCCGCCGACACCCCCGCGGTGATCCCCGCCGCCACGATCCCGGGCGCGAGCGCGCGCTCGCCGGTTGCCTCCATCGCGCCGTATGGGTATCACTTGCGGCCGATGGAGGCGACGTGCGGGTTCTGATCATCAGCGACATGGAAGGGGTCGCGGGCATCTGCCGCTGGGAGCAGGTGAGCGCGGGCAAGGCCGGCTACGAGGAAGGCCGGCGCCTCTACACCGAGGAGCTCAACGCGGCGGTGCGCGGGGCATTCGCGGCCGATGCGACCGAGGTCGTGGTCATGGACTGCCACGGTGCGGGCGGGGACTGGTCGTTCAACTCGCTGATCCCGGACCAGCTCGACCCGCGGTGCGAGTTCGTCGTGCAGAACGAGTGGACCGAGTACACCGAGATGCTCGAGACCGGCTGCGACGCCGCGCTCTTCGTCGGCCAGCACGCCCGCGCCGGCGCCGAGCGCGGCGTGCTCTCGCACACGGTCAGCTCGACCAAGTGGCGCAACCTGCGCTTCAACGGCACCACGGTCGGCGAGGTCGGCATCAACGCCGCCCTCTGTGGGACCTGGAACGTCCCGGTGGCGCTCGTCACGGGCGACGACGTCGTCTGCCAGGAGTCGACAGAGCTCCTCGGCCCGAACCTCCACACGCTGGCGGTCAAGCGGGGCCTCGGCCGCTTCAGCGCCCGCCACCTCTCCCCCGCCAAGGCCCGCGAACGGCTCGAACGGGCCGCCAAGGAGGCGCTGGAGAACGTCGCGAGCGCCCCGGTCTACAACCCCGGGGCGCCCTGCACGATCGAGGTGGAGCTCGCGACGTCAGATCACGCCGACGTCTACCGCCACCGGCCGAACGTCACGCTGACGGACCCGCGCACGATCACGATCACGGCGCCCACCTGGTGGGACGCCTGGCGATCGGTGTACCTCTAGCCGCAGAACGGGATCTTCTTGGCCATCGCCTGGTCGTTCTCCTTGATCAGCGCGACCGTGACGTTGCGGCACTCGTAGTCGGCGGTCAGCTGCGCGGCGAGCGCGAGGTCCTGGTTGGTCAGCGGGAACGTCACGCCCACGGTGCCCGCCTTGGGCGCGCCGCACGAGGCCCAGTCGTCGTCGCCGAACGCCGACCAGCAGGCGGTCGCGATCCCGGGCGGGCGGAACCACGCGGCCTTGAGCACGCCGCAGCCGGAGGTGAGCAGGCCGGTGAAGCTCTTGTCGCCGCCGAAGAACCCGACCTGGACCTGGCAGGAGTCGGGCCACGGGACCTCGGAGTTCTCGGTCGTGTCGTCGGCTCCGCCGCAGCCGGGGTCGGGATCGGTCGTGCCGGCCGCGTCGCGCGAGTCGACGAGCCCGTCGCCGTCGTCGTCCTTGCCGTTGCGGCACTGCGGCGGCGGGGCCGGGAGGTTCTTGCAGTTGTTGACCGGCTCGCGCAGCTCGGCGACCTCGCCGTTGGGGCGGAAGAACGCGATCGTCGCGAGCTTCGTGCAGTCCACCGGGGCCTTCAGGTGCAGGTCGACGTCGACCATGTCGGTCGCCCCGGCCTTGCGGTCCGCGCTCGCGATCGGGTCGAAGACCGTGCACTCGAAGCCGTTGTTGGCGCTGCAGGAAGCGATCCCGGGCGGAACGTCGACCTCGACGCTCGTGAACTGACCGCAGCCCTGGTTGATCCCCGCGCCGAGCCACGTCGGGTCGTCGGCCATGCCGACACCGGAGCTCGCGGCGCACTCGGCGGACACCGGGACCTCGGAGTTCTCGGTCGTGTCGCCGGCGTCCGAGCAGCCCGGGTCCTCCCAGTCGGTCTGACCGTCCGCGTCATTGTCGATGCCGTCGTCGCAGGCCTTCTTGCCGCCGCCGACCGGGGTCGCCGTCGGCGTCGGGGTCGCGGTCGGGCGCGGCGTCGTGGCCCCCGGGCGGGTGATCGTGCCGCCCGTGGGGGGCGCCGGGGAGCTCGGCCCCGGCGCGGGCGCCGCGGGCGCGCCGAGCCCGGCCTTGGACAGCACGTCGGCAGCACCCGCGGGCGCCGTCTTGCCGCACAGCTTCGCCGCCAGCACCGGCGCCAGCGCCTTCATGTCGGCCGTGCCCTTCAACCGCTTCGCCAGCAGCGCGCCGAGGTCCGCGCAGCCCGGCGCCTTGCCGCCATCGAGCGCCTTCGGGAACGTCTTGACGCCCTTCAGCTGGCCCTTGATCGTGAAGACGACCTTGCCGGACGCGGCGACGCCGCGCGGACGCACGACCGCGACGGCGATCCGGCCCTTCTTCACGCCGCCGGAGACGGTCACGCCCGCCGGGGCCGACTTGACCTTCACCGACTTCGCGCCGGAACCGATCGCCACCGCGACCTGACCCTCGGGCGGGACCGTCACGGAGAGCCCTTTGGCCTCGGCGGCGGTCGTGGATATCAGGAGAACGGCCAGTGTCACCAGCGAAAGGCGCAGGGCGGGGAGCATGCCGCCGAAGCTACGGCCGGCGGCCCTTCAGCGCATCGGGGTTCTCCCTAGACGTGGGTAGTGCTGACTCGATGGCGTTGAGCGACCTCCACAGGTAATTACCTGATTCCCGATCAGCTTTACGTAGTCTGCGCCTCTCGTCAAAACACGAGGGGGTCTACGTGTCCATCAAGCGCACTTTTGCGCTTTCCGTAGTCGTATCACTGCTCGCGGCGGTACCCGCCGCGGCGGCACAGGAAGAACACATCACGCCGTACACGACGACGGTCTCCACCGAGGAGGCCCAGTTCATCGCGGACCAGACGGGCACCGAGCTCGACCACGTCGGGTTCGACCCGGCCGAGAACACGCAGCACCTGAACCTGGAGCTGTTCCCGTCGCAGGCCGCCAAGCTCGAAGACGAGGGCTTCGCGCTGCAGCAGCAGGTCCTGCCCAAGCTCGGCCCGAAGGCCGCGCGGGCGACGGGCGGCGACAGCCCGAACCCCTACTACGACGTCTTCCGCTCCTACTCGGAGGCGGGCGGCATCGCCGACGAGCTGCGGACGCTCGCGCGCGACAACCCGGAGGTCGTCAAGCTCGTCCAGATCGGCACGTCGCTGCTCGGCAAGCCGATCCTGACGATCAAGATCACCGACAACGCGCGCAACACGCCCGACGGGACGCGCCCGGCGATCCTCTACGGCGCGACCAACCACGCGCGCGAATGGATCACGCCCGAGGTCGTCCGCCGCGAGGCGCACTGGGTCCTGGACCATCGCGACGACCCGCGGGTCCAGCGGATCCTCGCCAAGACCGAGCTCTGGTTCCTCCCGGTCCAGAACCCGGACGGCTACGACTACACCTTCACGTGCGGCCAGGGCACCGCGGTCAAGGTCTGCGGCCCAGGCGAGGCGAACTCGAACCGCCTGTGGCGCAAGACGCTGCGCGACAACAACAACAACGGGATCTACGGCGACTCCGCCGACGGCGTCGACCCCAACCGCAACTTCCCCGAGCAGTGGGCGCTGGACGAGGAGGGCTCGTCCGCGAACATCTCCAACGCCGACTACCGCGGCCCGTACGCGAACTCGGAGCCGGAGAACTTCGCCTATGACCGCCTGCTGCGCCGGATCAAGCCGGTCGGCAACCTCAACTACCACTCGGCCGCGCAGCTGCTCAACAGCTCCTTCGGGTTCATCACCAACCGGCCGGCCGACGACAACACGCTCGCGCGCTCGCTGACCGGCACCGATGGCGACGCGGCGGTCGACCCGTACCAGCCCGACCAGGCGTCGGACCTCTACGTGACCCACGGCGAGACCGTCGACTGGGCGTACTTCCAGTTCGGCACGATCGGCTTCACGCCCGAGCTCGACACCGCCCAGACGGCGGGCTCGAGCGCCAACTCGTTCGTCTTCCCCGACGACGAGGGCAAGGTCGAGGCCGTCTTCGAGAAGAACCTGCCGCTGGCGCTGAACCTCGCGTGGTCGGCCACGAGCAAGGACTTCGACCGCCCGTCGAACTTCTTCGACGACGCCTCGCGCTACAAGGTCAAGGCGACGCTCGACATCGAGCCGACCTCCTTCGACGTCTCCTACGGCGGCGACCAGATCGTCGAGGCCGTGGTGCGCCGCTCCCTCGGCCAGACGGACTTCCAGGTCTCGGTCTCGGGCCCGGGTGGCCGCAACCAGACGCTGTACCTGCCCGGCCAGGACTACGCGGGCGGCGAGCGCTACGGCGACGTGCCCGGGAAGTACTTCGGCCGTGAGCGGGCGGTCGTCCCCGCCTCCTTCCCGCCCACGAGCACCACGGGCAGCGGCGCCACGCCGCGACCGGTGATCGCGGGCGACACGGTCGCGGTGACCGTGCGCGCGGGCGGCCAGGAGCAGAGCTTCACCTACAAGGTCGTCTCCACCCGCCAGGACGCCGCGAAGAAGCGGATCCTGGTCGTCGCGGCCGAGGACTACAGCGGCACGGCGCCGAACAAGACGCCGTACGCGACCGCGCCACGCTACCTCGCGCAGCACGTCGACGCGTTGAAGGCCGCCGGCTATGAGGTCGACACCTACAACATCGACGCCCCTCCGGGCACGATCAAGTACCCGACGTTCCTCGGCGTGCTCTCGCACTTCGACGGCGTCCTCTACTACACGGGCGATGACCTCGTCCCCCAGGACCCGGGCCTGACGAACTACCGGCGGCTCTCCAGCGCCACCGCGCTGACCGGCTCGACGCTGATCTCTCAGTGGGGCGCCAAGGGCTGGTTCAACCTGCGCGACTACCTCAACGAGGGCGGCAAGATCGTCATCGACGGCCGCAACGCGCACCAGACGTTCGCGTCCTCGTCGACCAGCCTGACCGCGTACTCGGGCTACCAGTTCAACCCGGATCCGTTCTACGGCTTCTACTACCCGGCCGACAACCTCGGCGACGACCACCGCCCCGGCACGGCATTCATCCGCCAGCACGAGGTCAACAACGACATCGAGCAGTACTTCTTCGGCGTCGGCGCGAGGCAGGGCGGCGCGGGGACGACGACCTACAACGCGGCGACGATCTCACCCACGGCGGACTCGATCTTCGCCGGCGTGACGCCGTTCACGGTCGACACCGCGGCGGGCAACGACCCGACGCAGGACCTCGACGGCAACGCGACGCCGCGGGCCAAGTCGATCACCCGCCTGCGGACGTTCACGAGCGTGCTGTCGACGCCGACGCTGCAGCAGCCGCTGCGCCAGGAGAAGGCCGAGCTCGACGTCCCCGGCCAGACGACGGGCGGCGGCGTCGCCGTCTCGACGCGTGACACGGTGGCGTTCGGGTTCGGCCTGGAGCAGGTCGACCAGGCCACGCGCGAGTCGCTCGTGGCCAAGGCGTTCGCATACCTGTTGCCGACCGCGGCCGACACGACCGCGCCGGTGGCGGAGTTCACCTACCCGGCGGAGCTCAAGGAGGTCACCGCCGTCGACCCGGTCGACCTCGAGGTCAAGGGCTACGACGAGCGCGGGGACATCAAGGAGGTGCGCCTGTACGCGAACGACTCGCTCGTCAAGGCCAAGCGCTCCTTCCCGTTCCAGTTCCGGTACTACGTCCCGTCCGGCGCCGCGGCGAACTCGATCATCACGTTCAAGGCCGAGGCCGAGGACAAGGCGGGCAACGTGAAGACGATCACCCGCCAGGTGCGCGTGGTGTCCGCCCAGGCGATCGCGCAGACGCCGATCGCGGTCGGAACGCCGGTGCTCACCGGCACGCCGACGGTCGGCTCGACGCTGTCGATCACCGGGATCGCCTTCATCAACACGCCGACCAGCACGCGCTACGTCTGGCTGCGTGACGGCGAGCCGATCGCGGGTGCCACGAAGGCCACCTACGTCCTGACGAACGACGACCTCGGTCACCTGGTGAGCGCCCGCGTGTACGCCGGCAACGCCGACGGCGAGGGCGACGCCAAGACCAAGGGCCTCTACGTGTCCGCCGCGCCGATCGTCGGCCCGACCGGTCCCGCCGGTCCCACCGGCCCCGCGGGTCCCACCGGCGCGGCCGGCCCCGCCGGCCCGACGGGCGCCGCGGGTCCCGCCGGCCCCGCGGGTCCGACCGGCGCCACCGGCGCGACCGGCTCAGCCGGCGCGAAGGGCGACAAGGGTGAGAAGGGCGACAAGGGCGACACGCCCAACGTCCGCGTCACGTGCGACCTGGCCGCCGACGGCAAGTCGATCACCTGCACCATCTCGGCGATCCCGCCGACCACCACCAACGCCACGATCAAGGGCACCGTGCGCATCGCGGGCTCTAAGACCAGCAAGCGCGTGAGCGGCACGGGCAAGGTGAAGGTCCGCCTGCGCTCGGCCAAGAAGCTCAAGAAGACGCCGAAGGTCGTCGTGAAGATCGGGTCCGCCAAGACCCGCACCGTCACGGCGCGCTAGACCGCGCTCCAGGGCGCTCCGCGTTCGCG
The DNA here is from genome assembly GCF_000423665.1 of Solirubrobacter soli DSM 22325. Taxonomy (GTDB): domain Bacteria; phylum Actinomycetota; class Thermoleophilia; order Solirubrobacterales; family Solirubrobacteraceae; genus Solirubrobacter; species Solirubrobacter soli. The sequence goes on from NZ_AUIK01000028.1 coordinate 77,646, forward strand.
CGGGGCGCCCTGCCCGGCGTAACCCTTTATGCCGCGTCGCGGAACGCCGAGCGCGACGCGAAGCGACCGGAGACGAAGGCCGCGTACGTCGCCGCGGCGTCGGCGCTCATCCCCGTGACGTGCGCGACCTGGCGGCTGGCTTCGGTCTCTTCGAGCCGGGTTACGTCTGGATCCGTCCGGTCTTCTGACTTGTCCTGCTCCATTCCCTCACGCTACGGCACGGTCCGGCGTCATGGAACGAGCCGTAGGTCCAGGGTTGCTGGCATGCTGACGTCGTCGTGAGCGTCCAGGAGCACCGTGACGCGTTGCTCGCCGCCCTGCTGGCGCGGGATTCCGCGCGGGCGCGGACGGCGGTGGAGACCGCGCTCCAGGAGGGCGTGCCGATCCCGGACATCTACCTCGAGATGCTCGAGCCGGCGTTGCGCGAGGTCGGGCACCGGTGGGCGATGGGCGCGCTCAACATCGCCGAGGAGCACTACGCGACCGCGGTCGCCCAGTCGATCCTCGACGGGCTCTCACGGCGCATGACCCGCGCGCCGAAGGACGGGCGGCTGGCGGTCGTGTCGGGTACGCCGGACGAGCTGCACGCGGTCGGGCTGCGGATGGTCGCGGACTTCCTCGAGGCCGACGGGTGGGAGGTCATCCTGCTCGGCCCGGGAGCGCCCGCGCATGACATCGCCGCGCTCGTCGAGTCCGAGCAGCCCGATCTGGTGGCGCTCTCGACCGCGACCGCGGGGGTGATCGAGGGCGTCGTCGAGGTGCTGCGGTCGCTCCACGCGATCGAGCCGCGGCCCTGCATCGTCGCGGGCGGCCAGTTCTGGACGGCCGAGACGAGCCCGACCGCGCTCGAGTTCGGTGCCGACCTCGTCTTCCAGGACCCGCGCGAGTTCGTCGCGGCCTTGCATCAGCGCATTCCGCCGCTAGGACAGTGCGAATGATCATCCGGGAGGGCACGCCGGCGGATACCGCGACCGTGCTGGCGCTCTTCGACGAGGCGGTCGCGTGGCTCGTCGCCCGCGGGCAGACGGGCCAGTGGGGCTCGACGCCGTTCTCGGCCATCGACGCCCGGGTCGCCGCGGCGGCCGAATGGGCGGCCTCAGGCGGGTTGCGGATCGCGGAGGAGGGCGACCGGGCGGTCGGCGCGATCGTCCTGGGCGCGCGGCCGGAGCACGTGTCTCCCCCACCGCGGCCCGAGCGCTACATCACCGCGCTGGTCACGTCGCGCGCACACGCCGGCAAGGGCATCGGCGCGGCGCTCGTGCACCGCGCGGTCAAGGAGACGCGCACGGCGGGCCTGAAACTGCTGCGCGTCGATTGTTGGGCGGGCGCCCCGGCGCTCGTCGGCTGGTATGAGCGCCAGGGCTTCCGCCGCAGTGGGACCTTCACCGTGCGCGACTGGCACGGTCAGGTTCTCTCGATGGAGCTGCCTTAGGCTTCCGGGGCGTCGCGGTGATGCAGCCACCGCATGCCCGTGTGGAAGTCCAGGAACGTCTTGGCGGAGTCCGCCGTCATGCCGGTGAGGCCGGAGACGCGGGTCTCGTCGTGCGAGTCGAGCGGGTCTGGGCCAGGGTTGGGATTCGGGTTTTCCATATTTCCCTCCTGAGCACGGTTATCGGCCCCTTGATACGGGGGTCACAATCGGATTTCTGTCCGATCGGGCGCGTAGGTTCGCGCCATGGCCGCGATGACCATGTGCCCGCGTTGCGGGTCGACGTTCCTGCAGCCGCTGCGCTGCGAGGCCAAGGGCTCCGATGTGGTCGTCGTCGAGCTGCGCTGTCCCGATTGCATGACGTGGCTCAAGGCGCCGCACACCCGCGCCGACATGCGCGAGCTCGACCGCCGCCAGGCCGAGTTCCGCGGCGAGATCGTGGCGAGTTACGAGAAGCTCGTCGCCGAGAGCATGGAGGCGCTGGCCGAGTGCTGGGGCCGCGCGCTGGAGCTCGACCTCGTCGGCGCCGACGACTTCGCGATCACGCCGGTACGCGACGGCCGATCAGGCCCCAGATGATCAGCCCGATGCCGCCGAGCGCCAGGAACGCGCCGCCGATGATCGACAGGATGCTGCGCAGGATGCCCGTTCCGCCGGGCGTCACGACGTAGTCGTCGGCCGTCGGCCCGGCGCAGACGATGTCGATCGTCCCGGCGGTCCCGTCGAAGCGGCCGACCGAGGACGCGCTGCCGAGCGTCACGCTCGTCCCCTGCCGGGCGCCGCTGAAGCGCCCGCCGCTTGAGGTCTGGCAACCGGTCCGGCTGACGATCAGGTCCGCGCGCCGCGAGATCACGTAGACCGTGTAGCGAACCCCGGCCTCGCCTTCGAAGCTCGTCGGCTGGCCGAGCGGAGCCCGCGCGACGGCGTCGTCCTCGATGTCCGAGCGTGCGTTGACCGCGCCCGCGATCCCCACGACGACCCCGAGCGCGCCGAAGCCCACCATCGCGAGCCCGATCAGGACGCGGACCCAGCCGCGCCGACGCCGCGTCATCGGATCGGCGGCCAGCAATAGCGGTACGGGATCGGTTCTTCATCCAGCCCGTCGAACCAGTTGTCCCAGTGCAGGCGCTCGAGCAGCTCGGCCGCGCGCTCCAGGCGGCCCGGCTCATTGGACTCGACCCGGCGCGGGATCCCCGTTCCACGCTCGAGCTTGGCGTGCAGCTGCTCGCCCGCGTACGCGGCCCAGCGCTCGCGGCCGGCGACGTACTCCGGGCGGTCGCGGTAGACGAGCACGACGAGCTGGCAGCCGTGCGCGCGCATCCGGTCCTTGCCGTCGGCGCACGGCTGCTTGGGGCCGAGGTTCGTGTGCGCGCCGCCGAGCATCCGCACGCCGTCGACCGTCGCCTGTGCGCTGTAGGAGTCCTCCGGCCGGACGCCGACGACCTCGAGATAGGCGCGCAGCAGCTCCTGGGGCGTCGCGGGGAGGTACGGGAACGGCGAGGGAACCGGCGGCGGGTGGGTCGCGCGGGTGTGGACGGCGGCCGCGATCGCCGCCCAGTTGAGGATCTCGACGTGGATGCCGGTGGGCTCGTGCAGGAGCAGCGGCGCGGCGGCGCGCATCCGCTCGTAGGCGTCGGAGTCGGTACGCGGGTGGACGGCGACGACGCCGCGCACCAGCGTGCAGACCGGGCTCATGCCGTCGGCGTCGCCGTCGTGCAGCGCCCGGAACTCGGACACCCGCGCGATCCCGGCGCAGTGCTCGGGGCCGATCCCGGCGGAGAGGCAGAAGGCGAGCGCCAGCTCCTCGTCGAGCACCGACGGCTCCCCCACCCGCCGCGCCACCCACTGCTCTTCCGCGGCGAACGCGGTGGCCACGAACGGCGCGGAGGTCCCGTGCGGATCGGAGTGCACGACGTCCCACTCGACCGGCCGGCCCTTCTCGGAGTGCGGCGTGACCGCCTGGCTGATGCGGTCGGGAACGCGGTAGACGCCGAAGATCCGGTCCGGCGCCAGCCCGCTGGCGTTCAGATAGCCGAGGACCTGGTCGAGCTGGGTCTTGCCGCGAGTGGTCAAGCGGCTGACGTGGATCGGGACCGCGTGCGGCCCCCGGTACGGCGCGCGGGCCTGGTCGCGGGCGGCTCGCGCGGCGGCGGCGTGGTGCGCGCGCTGGACCGGGTCCTCGATCTGCGGCACCTCGGGCCGGCCGACGACCTGGCGGACGGTTCGCCTGAACTCGACGCGGGCGAAGCGCAGCGACGCGCCCTGCTGCTCGTCGATCGTGGGGCCGTGGACGGCGGACCCGGCTGGGCCGAAGAGCACGCGCCGCGCCTCGTCGCGGCTCTGCGCGTCGCGCGCCGCCGCCTCGGCCCGCTCGACCTGGGCGAGGTACGCGGCGCGCTGCTCGGGCGTGGCGGCTTCGAGCACCGCCTCGACGTCCTCCGAGCTCGCCGGCCGCAGCCCTCGGGCCAGGTTGGCGGGCTTGAAGGCCTCGGCGGCGAGCTTGATCGTCCGCTTCATGAGAAGCGAACGTACACGAACCTAAAGGGGCCTGACCCCTTTAGGTGCGAGCGCGCCGTGGGCGCGCAGCGCGGAGACGATCGCGCGCGTGGCGGGCGAGCGGTTGAGCGTGTAGAGGTGGACGCCGGGCGCGCCGTCGGCCAACAGCTCGGCGGCCTGGGCGGTCGCGTAGGCGACGCCGAGCTCGGCCACTGCCCGCGGGTCGTCCTGCCGGCGCTCGAGCTCTCGCCGCAGGGCGGTCGGGATGCTCGCGCCGCACAGCTGCGCGATCCGCTCGATCTGGGCGATGCTCGTGACCGGGATGATCCCCGGCAACACCGGGACGTCGCTGCCGAGCGTGTCGACGAAGCGGGCGTAGTCGGCGTTGTCGAAGAACAGCTGGGTGACGAGCACGCGGGCGCCGGCGGCGAGCTTGGCGCGCACGTGGTCGAGGTCCTGCGCCGCCCCGCGCGAGTCGGGATGCGGCTCCGGGTAGGCGGCGGCGAGCACGCAGAAGCCGGCCTCGGCGGCCAGCTCGATCAGCTCGAGCGAGCTCTTGACGCCGCCTTCCGGCGCCGTCCAGGTCGATTCGCCGCGCGGCGGGTCGCCGCGCAGGGCGAGGACGTTGTCGGCCCCGCCGGAGCGGGCCTCGGCGAGCAGCTCGACGAGGCCCTCGCGGGTGAAGCCGGTGGCGGTGACGTGCGGGACCGCCTCCAGCCCGCGCTCGCGCGCCAGCCGGCGCACGACCGCGAGCGTCAGGTCGCGCGTCGTCCCGCCCGCGCCGCAGGTCACCGACACGAACGCGGGCTCGAGCGCGGCGAGCTCCTCGATCGCGCTCCAGAACGCCAGCTCGGCCTCGACCGTGCGCGGCGGCGAGAACTCGAAGCTGACGATCGGCTCCCCGCCGCGGAGCTTGTCGTCGAGGCGCATCTAGCCTCCCGCCACAGCCGGGAGGATCGTCACCTCGTCGCCGTCCGAGACCGGGGTCTCCAGCCCCTCCAGGAAGCGGATGTCCTCGCCCTTGAGGTAGACGTTGACGAAGCGGCGGAGCGCGCCGTCGCCGTCGGCGATCCGCTCGCGCAGCTCGCCGTGCTGCTCGTAGAGGGCGTCGAGCGCCTCGCCGACCGTGCTGCCGTCGACCTGGGCCGCCGTCTGGCCGCCCGCGGCATCGCGCAGCTGCGTCGGGAGCTTCACCGTGACGGCCATCAGACGGCCACCGCGAACTCGGCGTCGAACGCGTCGAGGCTGGCCGGGATCGTCGTCACCTCGAACGTGTCGCGGACCGCGTCGATCGTCTTCAGGCCGTCGCCGGTCACCATCGCCACGACGCGCTCGTCGCGGCCGATGTCGCCGCGCTCGGCCAGCTTGGCCAGCGTCGCGATCGTCACGCCGCCGGCGGTCTCGGTGAAGATGCCGGTCGTCTCGGCCAGCAGGCGGATGCCCGCGCGGATCTCGTCGTCGTCGACGGAGTCGATGCTGCCGCCCGTGTTCCTGGCCAGCTCGATCGCGTACGGGCCGTCGGCCGGATTGCCGATCGCGAGCGACTTGGCGATCGTGTCCGGCTTGACGGGGCGCACGATGTCGTGGCCCTCGGCGAACGCGGTCGCGACGGGCGAGCAGCCCAGCGCCTGGGCGCCGTTCATCGTCGGCACGCGGCCCTCCACGAGGCCGGCGTCGATGAACTCCTGGAAGCCGCGGGCGATCTTCGTGAACTGCGAACCCGAGGCGATCGGGCCGACGATCCGGTCCGGGAGCTCCCAGCCGAGCTGCTCGACCGTCTCGAACGCGAGCGTCTTGGAGCCCTCGGCGTAGTAGGGGCGCATGTTGATGTTCACGAACGCCCAGCCCGGCCGCTCGCCGGAGACCTCGGTGCAGAGGCGGTTGACGTCGTCATAGTTGCCCTTGACGGCGACGATCTGGGCGCCGTAGGCGCCGGTGGCGAGGATCTTCTGCTCCTCGAGGTCGTGCGGGATCAGCACGTAGGCGGGCAGACCGGCGGCCGCGGCGTGCGCCGCGACGGCGTTCGCCAGGTTGCCGGTCGACGCACACGCGAGCGTGTCGAACCCGAGCTCGACTGCACGCGCCAGCGCGACGGACACCACGCGGTCCTTGAAGGAGTGCGTCGGGTTCGCGGTCTCGTTCTTGATGTAGAGCTCGCCGAGACCGAGCCGCTCAGCGAGGCGGTCCGCCTTGACCAGCGGCGTCCAGCCCGTGGGCAGCGCGCTGCGCGCTGGACCCTGGAGGGGCAGGAAGTCGGCGTAGCGCCAGATGTTGTGCGGCCCGGCCTGGATCCGGCGCTTCAGCGCGGCCGGGTCGTCGCTCGCGATGGTGTAGCTCACCTCGAGCGGGCCGAAGCACCGCTCGCAGACGAAGCGCGCCTCGAGCGGGTACGTGGTCTGGCACTCCTTGCACTTCAGGGCATCTGCCGGCATGTCGTTTGGTCCTCCGCCCGGGGTGTGCGGCGGAGGTTCCAGTCGGCGAGGTGCACCGGGGAGAAGCCCCAACCGCATCTCCCAGGCCTTCTTGTTTGGAGCCTGATGGAATTGCCACCTTGCGTCCCGGCGTGCGACCGGGAGCAGGTTGGCGGGGTTTCATTGGGCCAATCCCTCCACCCCTCTGGATGCGTCCAGCTATGTATTCGGAAGCGTAGCGAACTTCTTTGACGGAGTCGTACACTTCCTGACGTGATGCTGCCGACCGAAGAACCCCTCAGTCCCGGTTATGCCGAGCCTGCCCCGGAGTCCGTTCGGTCGTCGCGGTCGCACGACCGCTGAGGCTGCGCCTGAGCGCACCGAGCCGCGCGTCGAGATCGTCGAGTCGCCCGGCCTGCGCTGGATCAACATTGAGCGCCCGCGTTCGCTCGAACAGACCTGGCTCGAGGAGCACTTCGACTTCCACGCCCTCGACTATGAGGACGTCCGCTCACGCAATCAGCGGCCGAAGGTCGACGAGTACGACGACTACCTGTTCATCGTGCTCCACTTCCCGCGCTACGACAAGAAGGTGTCGCGCCTCAACGCGGCCGAGGTCGACATCTTCGTCGGCCCCGACTTCCTGATCACGCTGCCCAACGAGCCGCTGGAGCCGATCAGCTACCTGTTCGAGCGCTGCCGCGCGAACGAGGAGCTCCGCGACGGGCTGTTCTCCAAGGGCCCGGGCTACCTGCTGTACAAGATCGTCGACGACTGCGTGGACTCGTCGTTCCCGATGCTCAACAAGATCGGGCTCAAGCTCGACCGCATCGAGGAGGAGATCTTCGAGGGCGACGGGGACGATGTCGTGCGCGACATCTCCAACGCCAAGCAGGAGATCATCAACTTCCGCAAGATCATCCGGCCGCAGCGCCTCGCCTTCCGCGATCTGGAGCGCAACAAGGCGCGCTACATCGCCGAGGACCTCGACATCTACTTCGACGACCTGATCGACGGTTCCGAGCGTGCCTGGGACATGCTCGAGAACTACAAGGAGGTCGTCGAGGGCCTGGAGTCCACGAACGAGTCGGCCATCGCGCACCGCACCAACGAGACCTTCCAGGTCCTGACCGCGATCTCGCTGATCTTCCTGCCGCTGACGCTGATCGCGAGCGTCTTCGGCATGAACGTGCCCGTGCCGGCGGAGCACGGCGCGCACGCGTTCTGGATCATCATCGGCGCCATGTTCGCGATCGTGGTGGCCGTGGCCGCCTTCTTCAAACGCCGCGGGTGGTTGTGAGCGACCCACTTTCGGGCGACGAACGCCCGAAACGCATGCTGGTCATCATCAACCCGGTCGCGACGAAGATGTCCGAGCGGGTGCGCTCCCTCGTGGTCTACGCGCTGCAGGGGCGCTTCGAGGTGACGACGCGGCTGACCGACGCCAAGGGGCACGCGATCGAGCTGTGCCGGGAGGCTGCCGAAGCGGGCTACGACATCGTCTGCGCCTTCGGCGGCGACGGGACGGTCAACGAGGCCGCGAACGGGCTCGCCGGCACGTCGACCGCGTTGACCGTGCTCCCGGGCGGGTCCAACAACGTGGTCGCGAAACTGCTCGGGATCCCCACCGACCTGGTCGACGCCACGGAGCACATCCTGCAACTCGCCGACCGCTGGGAGCCCCGCGTCGTCGACCTCGGGATCGTCAACGGGCGCTACTTCACGTTCGCGGCCGGCATGGGGCTCGACGCGTCGGTCGTCGAGCGCGTGGACCGCAACCCGAAGCTCAAGAAGCGCTTCGGCCCGTTCTACTTCGTCGAGTGCGCGATCGTGACCTTCCTGCGCAAGTACGTCGTCGACCCGCCGCGACTGGCGGTCACCGTCGACGGCCGCACGGTGAAGGGCGTGTCGCTGTTCATCCAGAACGCGGAGAACTACACGTACTTCAATGACCGTCCGGTCCCGCTGGTCGAGGGCGCGCGCTTCGATTCGGGCAATCTGGCCGGCGTCGTATTGACCAGGGCACGACCCTATGACGTGCCGACCGTGACCCTCCGGGCGCTGTCGGGCGCCGCGCGGATCGCCGCCCACCGTGGGATCGACGCGTTCGGCGCGTTCCACGAGGCCGTCGTGCGGTCGGCCGACGACCGCGCGATCCCGATCCAGGTCGACGGCGACCACATCTCCGACGAGCTCGAAGCGCGCTTCAGCGTCGCACCCGGCGTGCTCACCGTCGTCGCGTAACGACGACCGGGCGGGCGGCGTCCTCGACCAGCGCGTCGAGACAATGACCGCGGCGGAGCCGGAGTTCGTTCGGGCAGCTTGGGTGGAAGAGCCCATTTTGCAGCGCTGAACGTCCCCTTAGCGTGCAGGCACATGGTCTTGCCCGTCGCCGTCTTCGCCGGTTCCATCGCCTTGATCGCGTCCGAGAAGGTCGATCGGACGAAAGTCGCGTTGCTCGGCGCCGCGCTCGTGGTCGTGTTCGGCGCGATGGACCAGGAGGTCGCGATCGCCGCGGTCGAGTTCGAGGCGCTGGGGCTGCTGGCGGGGATGATGATCGTCGTCCGGTTGCTGGAGACGACGGGCGTGTTCTCGTTCGTCGCCATTCATGCGGCGCAGCTGTCGCGCGGGCAGCCGTTCGCGCTGGTGATGCTCCTGGCGTGCGCGACCGGCGTGATCGGCGCGTTCCTGGACAACCTGACGACGATCCTGCTGATCGTCCCGGTGACGTTCATGCTGGCGCGGACGCTGGATCTCGACCCGCGGCCGATCATCGTCATCGAGGTGATCGCGTCGAACCTGGGCGGGACCGCGACGCTGATCGGCGACCCGCCGAACATCATGATCGGCGGCCACACGGGGCTGTCCTTCAACGCGTTCATCGCCAACCTGGCGCCGGTCGCGTGGCTGTGCATGCTGGTCGTGACCGCCGCGCTCTACGCCACGCAGCGCAAGCAGCTGCGCGTGCCGAAGGAGGTCCGGCGCCGCGTCCACGACCTCGACGCGGGCGGCGAGCTCACGGACCGCGGCGAGCTCAGGCGCCTCCTCCCCGTCTTCGGGCTGATCATCGTCGCCTTCTTCATCCATCGCCCGCTGCACATGGAGCCGGCGACGGTCGCACTGGCCGGGGCGAGCCTCATGCTCGCGGTCTCCAGGCAGCGCCTGGACGAGGTCCTGCGCGGGATCGACTGGCCGACGCTGTTCTTCTTCCTCGGCCTGTTCGTGATGGTCGGGGCGCTCGAGCACGGTGGCGCGATCCACTCGCTCTCCCAAGCCCTGATCGACCTGACCGGCGGCGACCGGACGGCCGAGCTGCTCGGGATCGCGTGGATCTCAGCGCTCGTCGGCGGCGTCGTCGACAACATCCCGCTGACCGCGGCGATGATCCCGGTCGTCGAGGACATCTCGCGATCCGGCGACCCCGCCTACTGGTGGGCGCTCGCGATCGGCGCGTGCTACGGCGGGAACCTCACGCTCGTGGCGGCCGCGGCGAACGTCGCGGCGGCGGGGATGGCGGCCCGGGCCGGCCGGCCGATCGGGTTCATCTACTTCCTGCGCCTGGGCGTGCCGGCGACGCTGTTGTCGATGACGATCGCGACCGGCTACATCCTGCTCAGGTACGCCTAACGGGCGATGAGCAGGGAAGCGCGGACGAGGTCGCGCTGGCGGTCGTGCGCGGAACGGCCCGGAAGCAGGGCGGCGGCGACGACGTTGGCGACCTTCGGTTGGGGCTTGGCGGCGGGCATGGAACAACTATCTCGCCAGCCAGATGAGAGAGCCAGGCGACTACCTGGCCAAAGGGCCGGGGGTTGGCCGAACGAACGAAAAGTTAGTCTCGACCGCGGAGCCCGAGCAGCTCCCGCGCCTGCGCCGGCGTCGCCGGCTCGCGGTCCAGCTCGCGGGCGATCCGGACCGCCCGCTCGACCAGCTGGGCATTGGAATCCAGCGGTTCTCCACGCCGGTAGAGGACGTTGTCCTCCATCCCCACGCGGATGTTGAGCCCCATCGCCAGCGCGATCGTCGTCAGCGGCAGCTGCGTCGGCCCCATCGAGGACACGTTGATCCGCACGTCCTCCCCCAGCGCGCGGATCCGCCCCACCGCGTCGAGCAGGTTCTCCGGCGTCCCCCGCGTCCCGCCCTGGGTCGGCGTGTGGAAGACGAGGTTGATCACGTAGGGCGGCGACAGCACGCCCAGGCCGATCAGGTGCGCCACCTCTTCGAGCATCGCCGCCGAATAGACCTCGAGCTCCGGCTTGACGTCGCGCGCCGCGATCTCCCGCGCGAAGCGCTCGATGTCCGACCGGTGGTTGGCGAAGAACACCTGCTCGCCGCGGATGAAGAAGTTCAGCAGCCCCATGTTCAGCGAGCACATCTCGGGCGAGAGCAGCACCGTGTTGAGGCGTTCGGAGACCGGGAGGGTCGGCGAGCCGCCGGTGGTCAGCTGGATCACCGCGTCCGTCTCGGCGCGCAGCCGATCGTGCAACTCGCCGTAGATCTGCGGCGACATCGTGTTCGAGCCGTCCGGGTTGCGGGCGTGGACGTGGAGGATCGCCGCGCCCGCCTCGGCCGCCGCCACCCCCTGCGCGACGATCTCGTCCGGCTGCTCCGGGAGGTTCGGGTTCGCCTCCTTGCCGTGGATCCCGCCCGTCAGGGCGCAGGTGATGACGACCGGCGAGGGCATGCCCTCACTGTCGCACGCGTCCGGCCGTGTCGCGGACCACGAGCGTCGGCTCGACGATCCGCGTCACCCGCTCCTGGCGCCCCTCGATCCGCTCGATCAAGAGCTCCAGCGCCTGGCGCCCCATCGTCTGGCGCGGCTGGTCGACGGTCGTCAGCGACAGCTGCCGCAGCTCGGCGATGTAGATGTTGTCGTAGCCGACCAGCGAGACGTCGGCGGGAATCCGGATGCCGCCGCGTAGGAACGTGTCCATCATCCCCGCCGCGGTCAGGTCGTTGGCGGCGAAGACGGCGGTCGGGAGCTCGCCGCGGGTGAGGATCGTCTGCGCCGCGCGCACGCCCGCCTCCTCGGTGAAGTCCCCCGGCAGCGTGCGCCCCGGTCCGAGGCCGGCGGCCTCCATCGCGGCGTGGAAGCACGCCACTCGTGCCGCGGCGCCCGCGCCGTCGCCGCCGGTCACGTGGAGGATGTCGCGGTGGCCGAGCCCGGCCAGATAACTGACCACGGCGCGGACGCCGAGCGGCTCGTCGATCACGACCGTGTCGAACTCCGGCGCCTCCAGCTCGCGACCGATCACGACCGTCGGGATCCGGCTCGCGGCGGACACCAGCGCGTCCTCGTCGAACCGCGGGCTGACCAGGATCAGCCCGTCGACCCGGTAGTCGGCGAACGACGACACCACGGTCCGCTCGCGTTCGGGCCGGCGGCGGCCCGTCCCCAGCAGGAGCTGGTAGCCGAGCTCTGAGGCGAGCGCCTCGATCCCGCCCGCGATGTCGGCGAAGAACGGGTTGTGCAGGTCGTTGAGCAGGACGCCGATCGTCATCGTTCGCGACGACGCCAACCCGCGCGCCATCGCGTTCGGGCGATACTGCAGGCGCTCGGCCGCGTCGAGCACCGCCTGCCGGCGGGCCTCGGAGACCTTCGGGCTCCCGCGCATGACGAGCGACACGAGCGCGCGCGAGACGCCCGCCGCTGCGGCGACGTCCTCCATCGTCGGCGGCCGGCCTGGTGCTGCCATGCGCACGAACCTTAGAGATAGCGCGCTCTAACAGCAACTCCTTGACAGATCGGCCAAGTCGTGCGAACAATGGTGGAGCGGAGAGTAGAGCGCTCTAACGCTGTGCGCTCAGAACGAGGAGAGCTGTTCTTGTGACGAACCACCGCCGCTTGGTCGCGGCGCCGATCTCCTGGGGCATCTGCGAGGTGCCCGGATGGGGACGCATGCTCGATGCCGAGCGCGTCCTCGGCGAGATGGCCCAGCTGGGCATCACCGCCACCGAGCTCGGCGCGCCCGGCTTCCTGCCCGACGATGCCGACGCGCTGCGCGTCGTGCTCGCCCGCCACGGCATGTCGCTGGTCGGCAGCTTCTGGCCCGTCGTGGCGCATGAGCCGTCGGACGCCGTGGCCTCGGTGCGCGAGACCGCGCGCAAGCTCGCCGCGCTCGGCGGCGACGTGATCAGCCTCGCGCTGGTGCAGGATCTCGACTGGAGCGCTCCACGCGAGCTCTCCGATGGGCAGTGGGCGACGCTGGGAGCCACCGTGGCGCAGTGCGAAGCCGCAGCCGCGCAGGAAGGCGTCACGCTCGCGATCCACCCCCACGAGGGAACGCTGGTCTACACGGCCGAGCAGGTCGAGCGGGCGCTGGCCGAGACGTCGTGCGGCTGGTGCCTGGACACCGGACACCTCTATCTCGGCGGGGTCGATCCCGCCGCGTTCGCCGCCGAGCACGCGGAGCGCGTCGTCCACGTCCACCTCAAGGACGTCGACGCCGCCGTGGCCGCGCGCCTCAACAGCGGCGAGCTGTCGCTGCTCGAAGCCGTACAGGCGGGCGTGTTCGTCCCGCTGGGAGAGGGAGACGCGGGCGTCGCCCGCGCCATCGCCGAGCTCGACCGCGCGGGCTACTCGCGCTGGTGGGTGCTCGAGCAGGACACCGCGATCACCGGGCCGGAGCCGGCGGTGGGAAGCGGGCCGATGGTCGCCGTCAAGCGCAGCATCGAGTTCATAGAGACCCTGGCTCCGACCGAGGAGAGTGTTGCGTCGTGAGCCGTTTCCCGAAGCGCCTGGTCCTGCTGGTCATCGCCGCCGTGGCCGTATTCGTCGTCGGCTGTGGTGAGGTGAAGAACGCGGACGGAACGTCGAAGAGCTCGACCCCGGCGGCACAGACGGCGGGCGGCAGCGAGCCCACGAACCTGACGATCGCGATGGTCACCCACTCCGACGAGGGGTCCTTCTGGTCGGTGGTCAAGAAGGGCGCCGAGGCGGCCGCGAAGTCCGAGGGCGTGAAGCTGATCTGGAGCCCCTCCGACAACGACCCGCAGAAGGAGGCGCAGCTGATCCAGGCCGCCGTCTCCCAGAAGGTCGACGGGCTCGCGGTCTCGGTGCCCAACGCCGACGCCATCAAGGGCGCGCTCAAGCAGGCCACCGACGCGGGCATCCCGATCATCACGCTCAACTCGGGCGCGGACAAGTCCAAGGAGCTCGGCGCGATCACCCACGTCGGCCAGGACGAGGTCGTCGCCGGCCGCGCCGCCGGTCAGCGGCTCAAGGACGAAGGCGCCAAGAAGGTGCTCTGCATCATCCACGAGCAGTCCAACGTCGGCCTCGCACAGCGCTGCCAGGGCGTCAAGGAAGGCTTCGGGGCCGCCGTCACCGATCTGCAGGTCAAGGGCACGGCGGACATCGCCACCACCCAGACGGAGATCAAGTCCAAGCTGCAGGCCGACAAGTCCTATGACGCCGTGATGGCGCTCAACCCGGACATCGCCGAGGCCGCCAAGACCGCCATCAAGGGCGCCGGCTCCTCCGCCAAGCTCGCGACGTTCGACCAGAGCGGCCCGGTGATGAAGGACATCCAGGCCGGGACCATCTCGTTCGCCGTCGACCAGCAGCAGTACCTCCAGGGCTACCTGCCGATCGTCTTCCTCAAGCTCTACAAGACCAACCTGAACACCGTCGGCGGTGGCCAGCCCGTGCTGACCGGCCCGGGCTTCGTCGACAAGACCAACGCGGCGCAGATCGAGAAGCTCGCCGAGGCCGGGACCCGATGAGCCCGAGCGTCGTCAAACATCCGATCTCGGAAGGCGTCGGCGCCACCGAAGCCGTGCCGCCGAGCGACGAGCGCCTGGCGAACATCTCGCTCGCGGCGCGGGCACTGCGGCGCCCGGAGCTGGGCGCGGCGCTGGCGGCCGTCGTCGTCGCGGTGTTCTTCTGGACCCAGAACGGCCTGTTCCTCCAGCTCGCGGGCATCGCGAACTGGACCGACGTCGCGTCGACGATCGGCATCCCGGCCGTCGTGGTCGCGATGCTGATGATCGGCGGCGAGTTCGACCTGTCGGCCGGCGTGATGACCGGCACGGCCGGGCTGTTCATGGGCATCCTGGCCACCGAGGTCGGGATGAACATCTGGCTCGCGATCGTGTTCACGCTGATCGCCGCCGGGTGCATCGGGTTCCTCAACGGGTACCTGGTGATGCGCACCGGGCTGCCGAGCTTCATCGTCACGCTGGCGACGTTCTTCTGCCTGCAGGGCGCGAATCTCGGCGTCACCAAGCTGATCACCGACACCGTCTCGGTGGGCGGGATCGACACCGCGGCGGGCTACGCGTCCGCCAACAAGGTCTTCGGCGGCTCGTTCTGGGCGCCGTACGACTTCCGCATCACGGTCGTGTGGTGGATCGTGATCACGATCGTCGCCACGTGGATCCTGACCCGCACGACGATCGGCAACTGGATCTTCGGCGTCGGCGGCGACGCCAACGCCGCCCGTAACGTCGGCGTGCCGGTCAAGCAGACCAAGATCGGCCTGTTCATGGCCACGTCGATGGTGTGCGCCTTGACCGGGATCATGATCGCGCTGCGGCTGGCCTCCACGCAGGCCGGCCAGGGCGTCGGCGACGAGTTCACGTTCATCATCGCCGCGGTCGTGGGCGGCTGCGTGCTCACCGGCGGCTTCGGTTCGGCGATCGGCGCCTCGCTCGGCGCGACGATCGTCGGCATGGCGTTCATCGGCATCCAGTTCTCGGGCTGGAACACCGACTGGCGCTTCCTGTTCCTCGGCGTGATCCTGTTCATCGCCGTCCTCGTCAACACCTACATCCGCAAGCGCGCGGAGGGCATCCGCTGATGAGCTCGCTGCTCGAGGTGCGCAACGTGTCGAAGTTCTTCGGCAACGTGATCGCGCTCAAGGACATCTCGGTCGGCGTGGGCGCGGGTGAGGTCACCTGCGTGCTCGGCGACAACGGCGCCGGCAAGTCGACCTTCATCAAGATCCTCTCGGGCGTGCACGTGCACTCCGAGGGCGAGCTGTTGGTCGAGGGCAAGCCGACGCACTTCCACTCCCCGCGCGAGGCCAAGGAGCACGGGATCGCGACGGTCTACCAGGACCTCGCGACGGTCCCGCTGATGTCGATCTGGCGCAACTTCTTCCTCGGCTCGGAACCCACGAAGGGCCGCGGGCCGCTGAAGCGGCTCGACGTCAAGAACGCCAAGCGGATCATGCACGAGGAGATGCGCAAGATGGGCATCGACGTCCGCGACCCGGACCAGCCCGTCGGCACGCTCTCCGGCGGCGAGCGCCAGGCGGTCTCGATCGCCCGCGCCGTCTATTTCGGCGCGAAGGTGCTGATCCTGGACGAGCCCACTGCCGCGCTGGGCGTCAAGCAGTCCGGCGTCGTGCTGCGCTACGTCGCGCAGGCGCGTGACCGCGGGCTCGGCGTGATCTTCATCACCCACAACCCGCACCACGCGTTCCCGGTCGGCGATCGCTTCGTGATCCTCAACCGCGGCCGGCTGATGGGCAACTGGGCCAAGGGCGAGATCACCCGCGACGAGCTGATCCTGAAGATGTCGGGCGGCGCGGAGCTCGAGGCGCTCGAGCACGAGCTCAAGCGGCCTGTGGAGGCGGCATGAGCACCGCGGTTCAGGCCACCCGCGGGCCGCTGGGCTCGGGCGCGCGCCGCCAGGTGGGCATCGGCGTGATCGGGCTCGGCTGGCTCGGGCACGCGCATTCGCGCTCGATGCAGCGGATCCGGACCCACTTCGAGGACCGCACGTTCGACCCCGTGCTCGCCCATTGCGCCGACACGGTCCCGGCGCGTCGCGACGAGGCGCTCGGCTCGTTCGGGTTCGCCTCGGCGAGCGCGGACTGGCGCGCGGTGATCGACGATCCGGCCGTCGAGGTCGTCGTCATCACCGCGCCGAACATGCTCCACCTCGAGCTGATCGAGGCGGCCGCGCAGGCGGGCAAGCACATCTTCTGCGAGAAGCCGGTCGGCGGCACGCCTGCGCAGACGGCGCGCGCGGAGCGGGTCGCCCGCGACGTCATCACCGGCGTCGGTTACAACTACCGCTGGGCGCCGCTCGTGCGCTACGCCAAGCAGCAACTCGAGGCGGGCGCGCTCGGCACGCTCACGAACTACCGCGGCCGGTTCTTCAGCATGTACGGCGCCGACCCGCTCGGCCTCCTCTCGTGGCGCTTCCGGCTGGACGAGGGCGGCTACGGGGTCACCAGCGACCTGCTCTCGCACGCCGTCGACCTCGCCCACTTCCTGATCGGCCCGATCACGCGGCTGGTGGGGACGACCGAGACGTTCATCCGCGAGCGGCCGATCGCGCTTCCGGGCGCCGGCCACTACGGCCGCGGACGCCCGGAGGACCCGCACGGCGAGGTCACCAACGAGGACTACGCGGCGGTGCTGTGCGAGTTCGCGGACGGCACGCGCGGCACGTTCGAGGCGAGCCGCGCGATCGTCGGCCCGGAGAGCCAGATGGCGTTCGACGTCTACGGCACCGAGGGCGCGATGGGCTGGAACCTCGAAGACCTCAACCGCCTCCGTCACTACCGGCGCACGGAGGACCCCTCGTCCGGCTACACGACGGTCTACGGCGGCGATCGCTTCCCCTACCACGGGGCGTTCGTGCCGGGCGCGGCGAACGGGATCGGCTTCGAGGACCTGATCGTGATCGAGGACCTCGAGTACCTGCGCGCGGTCGTCGAGGATCGGCCGTACGAGGTCGCCTTCGCGCAGGCGGTCGACTGGGTGTCGGTGCAGGCCGCGCTGCTGAAGTCGGTCGAGACCGGCCGGTGGGAGGATGTCGTGTCCCTGCGGGAGGAGTGAGGATGGCCGTGGCCACCGGAACACTGCGGATCGGCGTGCTCGGCGTCGGGCGGATCGGGCGCATGCACGCGGAGCTGCTCGCGCGCCAGGTGCCCGGCGCGGCCGTGACCGCGGTCTACGACGCGTTCGAGCCGACCGCGCTCGACGTCGCCGCGCGCCTCGGCGTGCCCGCGACCGAGACGGCGGAGGAGCTGATCTCGGCGTCCGACGTCGACGCCGTCGCCATCTGCACCCCCACGGGCTTGCACGCGCCGCAGATGATCGCGGCCGCCGAGGCGGGCAAGGCGATCTTCTGCGAGAAGCCCGTGTCGCTCGATCTCGCGACCGTGGACGAGGCGCTGGCCGCGGTGGAAGCCGCGGGCGTGCCGTTCCAGATCGGCTTCAACCGGCGCTTCGATCCGGCCCACGCGGCGGTCGCGGCCGCCGTGGCCGACGGGTCCGTGGGCGAGCCGCACATCGCGCGGATCACCAGCCGCGACCCCGACCCGCCGCCGCTCGAGTACGCGCGCACGTCGGGCGGGCTGTTCCTGGACATGACGATCCACGACTTCGACATGGCGCGGTTCGTGGTCGGTTCTGAGATCGAGGAGGTCTACGCGCGGGCGTCCGTCCGCGTCGATCCGGCGATCGGCGAGTTCGGCGACGTCGACACCGCGGTGATCACCTTGACCCACGCCAACGGCTGCCTGACGACGATCGACAACTCGCGCCGCGCCCGCTACGGCTACGACCAGCGGGTCGAGGTCTTCGGGTCGGAGGGCATGGCGGCGTCCGGCAACCCGCTCGGCCACACCGCGACGGTCGCGACCGCCGTGGGGACGACGTCGGCCACCCTCCCCTACTTCTTCCTCGAGCGCTACATCCCGAGTTACCTGCGCGAGTGGGAGGCGTTCGTGGGCGCCGTGGCGTCGGGGGCGAAGCCGCCCGTCGGCGCGGTCGACGCGCGAGCCCCGTTGGTCGCGGGCCTGGCCGCCTGGAAGTCCGTGCGCGAGGGCCGCGCGGTCCGCACGGAGGCGATTTGATGGATCTGCGGTTGGACGGCAAGGTCATCATCGTCACGGGCGCGACGCAAGGTCTCGGGGCGGCGTTCGCCCGCCGCTGCCACGCGCTCGGCGCCCGACTCGTGCTGACCGGGCGCGACGCGGCACGCGGCGAAGCGGTGCGGGAAGAGCTCGACGCGGTCTTCGTCCCCGCCGAGTTGCAGGATGTCGACGCATGTCGAGCGGTGGTCGCCGGCGCCGAGCGTGCCTACGGGCGGCTGGACGGGCTTGTCAACGCCGCCGGACTGAGCTCTCGCGGGACGCTCGATTCGACCTCGGTCGAGCTGTGGGACACGCTGTTCGCGATCAACGTCCGCGCGCCGTTCGTGCTCACGCAGGCCGCGGCGCCGCTGATGCGGCGCGCCGGCGGCGGCAGCGTGGTCAACATCATCACGATGTCCTCGCACGGCGGACAGCCGGAGCTGATGGCGTACTCGAGCTCCAAGGCGGCGCTCGCCGGGTTCACCCGCAACGTCGGCAACGCGCTGGCGCGCGACCGGATCCGGGTCAACGGCCTCAACATCGGGTGGACGGCGACCGACGGCGAGCACGTCGTGCAGACCGGCGAGGGCGCCTCGGAGGACTGGCTGGCCGAGGCCGACGCCTCGCGCCCGCTCGGGCGTCTGCTCCGGCCCGAGGACATCGCGCCGATGGTCACCCATCTGCTGTCGGATGCGGCGGAGATGATCACCGGCTCGGTGATCGACTGGGACCAGACGGTGGTCGGGACGTGAAGGTGCTGATCACCGGCGCCCGCGGCTTCGTCGGCTCCAACCTCGTCCACGTCTTCGGCGAGGCGGGCGACGAGGTGCTGGCGCCCTCGCACGCCGAGCTCGACCTCGAGGACCGCGCCGCGACGGACGCCTACGTGCGCGAGCACGCGCCCGGCGCGATCGTGCACGCCGCGATCTGGAACGCGTTCGCGGGCCTTTTGAGCGACCGCCGGCGCGCGTGGTCGTCCTTCGTGGACGCCACCCGCAACGTCACCGATGCGGCGAACGCGGTCGATGCGCGGATGGTGCTCGTCTCGACCGACTGGGTCTTCGACGGCACCCAGGGGCCCGCCGCCGAGGACGACCCGCCGAACCCGACCTCGGCGTACGGGGTGCTGAAAGTGGTTTCCGAGAGCGTGGTGCGCGAGCGGGCGGACCGCGGCACGATCGCGCGGATCGCCGGCGTCCAGGGTGCGCACCGCGCGCAGGCCAAGACCGTGCGCGAGCAGGATGCGGGCTTCGGCTACCTCGTCGCCTCGGTGATCGACACTCTGCGCGAGGGCCGCGAGTTCACGGTCTGGGAAGGGCCGGAGCTGAACACGTGGGCCTCGCCCGTGAGCGCGATCGACGCCTCGCGGCTGATCCGGCGGGCGATCGACCGCGACGTCGACGGCATCCTGCACTGCTGCGGGGCCGAGCACATCGATCGCGTGTCGCTCGCCCGGCGCGCCGCAGCCGCCTTCGAGCTCGACGTCGGCCTGATCAAGACCGGTCCCGCTCCCGTCGAGGCGGGCGGCGGCCCGTTCGACACGCGGCTCGCGTCCGACGCCACCGCGGCCAAGCTCGACATGGCGCTCCCGGACCTTGACGACCTGCTCGACGTGTTGCGAGAGGAGCTGAGCCCCGCGTGGACCTCCTGACGATGGGCCGGATCAGCGTCGACCTCTATCCGGAGCAGATCGACGTGAAGCTCGAGGACGTCTCGACGTTCGCGAAGTCGCTCGGCGGCTCGCCCACGAACGTCGCGGTCGCGGCGGCGCGGCTGGGGGCGAAAAGCGCCGTGATCACCAAGGTCGGCGACGACCCGTTCGGCGTCTATTGCCGCCGCGCGCTGCGCGAGTTCGGGGTGGATGACGCCTTCGTCGGCGTCCACCCCACGCTGCGCACGCCGCTGGCGTTCTGCGAGATCCACCCGCCCGACGACTTCCCGCTGCTCTTCTACCGCGAGCCGAAGGCGCCGGACCTCGAGATCCGCGCCGACGAGCTCGACCTCGACGCCGTGCGCGCCGCCCGGATCCTGTGGGTGACCGGCACCGGGCTGAGCCAGGAGCCGAGCCGCGAGGCGACCCTGACCGCATTGCGCGCCCGCGAGGGCGGCGACGTGATCGTCGATCTCGACTACCGGCCGATGTTCTGGCCCGACGCGGCCGAGGCCACCGCGATGGTCCGTGAAGCGCTTCAGTACGCCACGGTCGCCGTGGGCAACCGCGAGGAGGTCGAAGTCGCCGTCGGCACCCGCGAGCCCGACGAGGCCGCCGACCGGCTGCTGGGTCTCGGCGTCCAGGTCGCGATCGTCAAGCAGGGCCCGGCGGGCGTGCTCGTCGCGACCCGGGACGGACGGACGAGCGTTCCTCCCGTCCCGACCGAGGTCGTCTGCGGGCTCGGTGCCGGCGACGCCTTCGGCGGCTCGCTCGCGTACGGTCTGCTGCAGGGTTGGCCGCCCGAGCGCGCGGTGCGGATGGCCAACGCGGCCGGATCGATCGTGGCCTCGCGGCTGGCCTGCGCCGACGCGATGCCGACCCTCGAGGAGCTGGAAGGAGTCCTGGCATGAGGTTGACCGTGGCTCAAGCGCTCGTGCGCTTCCTGGCCGTCCAGCGGCTGGAGCGCGACGGCGAATCGCAGCCGTTCTTCGCGGGCTGCCTGGGGATCTTCGGGCACGGGAACCTGTCCGGGATGGGCCAGGCCCTCTCCGAGGGCCAGCTGCGCTACGTGCCCGCCCGCAACGAGCAGTCGATGGTCCACGTCGCCACGGCCTACGCGCGCCAGCGCAACCGGCTCGCGACCTGGGCCTGCACGTCTTCGGTCGGCCCGGGTGCGACCAACATGGTCACCGGCGCGGCCGTGGCGACCGTCAACCGGCTGCCGGTCCTGCTCCTGCCCGGCGACACGTTCGCCACCCGCGCGCCGCACCCGGTGCTGCAGCAGATCGAGGCGCCGCACGACGGGATCCTGTCCTGCAACGACGCCTTCAAGTCGGTCTCGCGCTACTTCGACCGGATCACGCGGCCGGAGCAGCTGATTGGAGCGCTGATGGAGGCGATGCGGGTCCTGACCGACCCGGCGGAGACCGGCGCCGTCACGATCGCGCTGCCCGAGGACGTCCAGACGGAGGCGTTCGAGGTCCCGGACGCGTTCCTCGAGGAGCGCGTGTGGACGGTCTGGCGACGTCCGGCGGCGGCCGGCGCGGTGAAGCGCGCGGCGGAGCTGATCGAGACCGCCGAGCGGCCGCTGATCGTGGCCGGCGGCGGCGCGATCTACGCCGAGGCGCTGCACGAGCTGCGCACGTTCGCCGACGCGACCGGCATCCCGGTGTGCGAGACGCAGGCGGGGCGCGGCTCGATGCTCTCCGACGACCCGTTGGCCCTCGGCGCCGTGGGCGCGACGGGCACCGCGGCAGCGAACGCGCTGGCGGCTGTGGCGGACGTCGTGATCGGCATCGGCACGCGCTGGGGCGACTTCACGACCGCGTCCAAGACCGCGTTCCAGGACGAGAATGTTCGCTTCATCAACATCAACGTCGCGTCGTTGGACGTGCACAAGCACGGGGGCGTGGCGGTCGAGGCGGACGCTCGCGAAGCGCTGAGCGCGTTGCGGCGCGCGTTGGAGGGCCGCCACGCGCCGGCCGCGTGGACCGCGCGGGCGGGCGAGCTCTCGCGGGCGTGGGCGAAGACCGTCGCGGAGCTGGTCGCCCCCGGGCCGGAAGACCGGCCGCTGCGCCAGTCCGCCGTGATCGGCGCGGTCAACGACGTCGCCGGCGAGACGGGGGTCGTCGTCAACGCCGCCGGCTCGGCACCCGGCGACCTGCACAAGCTCTGGCGCGCCCGCGACCCCGAGGGCAAGGGCTATCACGTCGAGTACGGCTTCTCGTGCATGGGCTACGAGATCCCGGGCGGCGTGGGGACCAAGCTCGCCGCGCCCGAGCGCGAGGTGTGGGTGCTGGTCGGGGACGCGTCGTGGCTGATGTCTCCGGGCGAGCTCGTCACCGCCGTCCAGGAGGGCGTGCCGATCCGGCTCGTGCTGGTCGACAACCACGGCTACGCGTCGATCGGCGCGCTGTCGCGCTCGATCGGCTCCGACGGCTTCGGAACGATCCACCGCGCGTCGGCCAACGGGCACCTGCCGGTCGACGGCGAGGCCGTGACGGCGCCGCTGCCGGTCGACCTGGCGCTCAGCGTCGAGGCGCTCGGGGTCCCGGTCACCCGCGCGGCTTCCCTGGACGAGCTGCGTTCCGCGTTGGAAGGCATGCGCGGCGCCGCCGGGCCGACCTGCGTCTACGTCGAGACCGACCGCCACCAGGGCGTGCCGAACTTCGACAGCTGGTGGGACGTGCCGGTCGCCGAGGTCGCCTCGCAGCCGTCGGTCAACGAGGCCCGCGCGGCCTACGAGCAGGCGCGCACGCGCCAGCGGCTCTACACGTGAGTCACGAGCTTCGAGTCCCCCCGTCGGAGGGCGAGACGATCGTCTCGATCTCGCCGGAACGCGCGGGCTGGACCTATGTGGGCTTCGAGGCGCTGCGCCTGAACGGCTCGCCGGTCACCCGTGAGACCGGCGAGCGCGAGCTGTGCGTCGTGGTGATCTCCGGGCGGGCGCGGATCGGCGAGTGGGAGCTGGGCTCGCGACCGACGCCGTTCGAGGGCGCGCCGGACGCCGCCTACTTCCCGCCCGGCTCGACGGTGACGCTCGACGGGGACGCCGAGATCGGCCTGTGCTGGGCGCCCGCGCCCGACGGCGGCGCCGAGGCGCGGGCGCTGCCGGCGTCCGAGATCACCCCGGTGACCCGCGGCACAGGGTCGATGCAGCGCACGATCCACAACATCCTGATGCTCGAGCGCGAGGCCGATTCGCTGCTCGTGACCGAGGTCCAGACCCCGCCCGGGAACTGGTCCAGCTACCCGCCGCACCGCCACGAGCGCGACGCGCTGCCCGAGGAGTCCCTGCTCGAGGAGACGTACTACCACCGGGTCGATCCGGCGCACGGCTTCGTGGTGCAGCGCGTCTACACCGACGACCGCTCGCTCGACGAGGCGATCACCGCCCGCGACCGCGACACCGTGCTCGTCCCGCGCGGCTACCACCCGGTGGGCGTCCCGCCGGGCTACCGCTCCTACTACCTGAACGTCATGGCCGGCCCCCGCCGGACGTGGGCGTTCCACAACGATCCCGACCACGAATGGCTGATGGCATGACCGCGACCGACGTCCAGATCCTCGACAACTACGTGGGCGGTGCCTGGGTCCCGTCCTCGGCCGCGGAGCGTCTCGACGTGGTCAACCCGGCGACCGGCGAGCACCTCGCCGAGGTGCCGCTCTCCACCGCGGCCGACGTCGACGCGGCCGTGGCGGCGGCTCGCGCCGCGCTGCCGGCCTGGCGCGCGGTCTCGGTCCTCCAGCGCTCGAAGCTGCTGTTCACGCTGCGCGAGCGGCTGATGGAGCGTGTCGACGACCTCGCCCGCTCGGTCACGATCGAGATGGGCAAGACGCTCCCGGACGCGACCGCCGAGGTGATGCGGGCGATCGAGATGGTCGAAGCCGCCTGCGCCGTCCCGACGACGATGCAGGGGCGAATCCTGGAGGACGTCTCCCGCGGGGTCGATGCCGAAACGATTCGGCAGCCGGTGGGTGTGTGCGCCGCGATCGCCCCGTTCAACTTCCCCGCGATGGTCCCGTTCTGGTTCATGCCGTTCGCGATCGCGTGCGGGAACACGTTCATCCTCAAGCCGTCCGAGCAGGTGCCGCTGACCCAGCAGCTCGTCTTCGGCGTCCTCGACGAGCTCGGGCTGCCCGACGGCGTCGTGAACCTGGTCAACGGCGGGCGCGAGGTCGTCGAGTCGCTGCTCGACCACCCGGGCATCGACGCGATCTCGTTCGTCGGCTCCGCCCCGGTGGCCAAGCTCGTCTACCAGCGGGCGGCCGCCGCGGGGAAGCGGGTGCAGGCGCTCGGCGGCGCGAAGAACCACATGGTCGTGATGCCGGACGCCGTGGTCGGCAAGACCGTCGACGGGCTGATCGCCTCGGGGTTCGGTGCCGCCGGCCAGCGCTGCATGGCGGGCTCCGTGGTCGTGACCGTCGGCGAGGCGCACGAGCGCGTGGTGCCGGAGCTGGTGCGGGCGACAGAGGCGCTCCGGGTCGGTGACGGGCTCGAGACCGGCGTCGACGTCGGGCCGGTGATCTCGTGCTCGGCCCGCGACCGCATCCACGGTTTCATCGACCGCGCGCAGGCCGACGGCGCCCGCGTGGTGGTGGACGGCCGCGGCGCCGGCGGTCCGGATGGCTCGTCGTTCGTCGGCCCCACGATCATCGACAACGTCGCGCCCGGCTCCGAGCTGGCCGCGCAGGAGGTCTTCGGCCCGGTCCTCTCGATCGTCGCCGTCGACACGCTCGACGCGGCGATCGAGCTGGTCAACTCGTCGCCGTTCGGCAACGGCACGTCGATCTTCACCGAGTCCGGCGCCTCGGTCCGCCGCTACCGCCATGACGTCGAGGTCGGCATGATCGGCGTCAACATCGGGGTCGCGGCGCCGGTCGCGTTCTTCCCGTTCTCCGGCTGGAAGGACTCGTTCCTGGGCGACCTCCACGCCCACGGCCCGGACGCGGTCGAGTTCTTCACCCGCAAGAAGACCGTCACGAGCCGCTGGTTCTCGGACGGCCAGGGCCACGGGTCCTACTTCGTGGAGTCCGCCTCGAGCTGATGTATTCACATATCGCGCATCGTGCTCTGACTCCTAGACATGATGCTGCTTACGCTCCAAGCCAACGAGTGGGTGGGGATGTTCACGGCGGTCGTCGGGATCATCCTGTCGGCCACGAGCCTGGTCCTCGGTCAGCGCCAACGCGCCGCTGAGGCACGCGCCAAGACCGCTCGCGATCACCTCGACGATGCGGAGCAGTACGAGCGCGAGCAACTGTCGCTCAACGCCGCGACCGAGGAGCGGGCACGAGCGCAGCGCGACGCGATGCGCCGGCGGGCGGAGGCCGAACGGGCCTACGAGGACGCGACACGTGCGCTGCCTTGGCGCCGGCGTATCAGCTTCAAGGCCGTCGCGGCGGCCTCGATCGGGACGATGACCGTGCTGGGCGCGGGGCTCACCCTCGCCGCCGCGGACGTCAACGGCGAGACGATCAGCGCCCAGGACACGGCCGGGATGTGGTTCTGGGCGGTCGTCGCCGTCCTGCTCGGCTTCAGCGCGCGGCGGGACGTGAAGGCCGAGCCGGGGCGATACGGGATCAAACTGGCCTGGGTCGGGATCGGCACCGCCGTGTTCGCCGTGCTCGCCACCGCCGCACCTCCGCAGCCGGCGGAGTCCAGCCCCGAGAAGCCCAACCTCGTGGTCGCGATCCTCGACGACTGCACCGGGTATCGCGTGATGAACGACGGACCGACCGCGGCGGGGGCGTTCCAGGTCGTCGGAACCAACAGCGGCGGCAGCTCGAGTTTCGCGCATGACGGACTTCCGGCCGGCCAGGTCGCGGACTTCCGCTTCTTCGACACCGGAGATCGCTCGGAGGGGCTGACGACGGTGCGGGTCGACGCCACGAACGCCGTCGCCGAATCCGACGAGAGCGACAACGGCGCCCAGCTCCTGTGCTGAACGCGCGCAGCTACGAGTCCGACGCGTAACGCAGTGCCGCGACCGCGGCGCGGGCCTGGACCGGGTCCGCGCCGTCGGCCACCGCGGCGAGCGCCGCACGCCAGGCGGCCGCCAGCACGCGGCCGAACACGGGACCGCCGAGCAGCTCGGCGAGCCGGTCGCGCTCCCCGGCCGGCGGGTCGCCGAGGATCCGCAGGAACCCCTCGCGGACGGCGAAGTCGAACCCGACGAGGAGCGCGCCCGTCACGGGCGCCGACGCCGCGAGCGCGCCCTCCATCCGGTCCAGAAGCCGTTGCTCGACGTCCGCGCGCACGAACGCGTAGAGCCCGAGCTTGCTCTCGAAGTGGTGGTAGAGCGCGCCGGTCGTGACGTTCGCCGCCGCCGAGAGCTCGGCCACGGTGACCTCCTCGAACCCCCGGTTCCCGAACTCGCGGACCGCGGCGAGCGCCAATCTCCCCTTCGGAGACGTGGAAATCGGGATCCAGTCGGGCACAAACGAGCATAATGGCGTTACGCTCTCTCATAATCCAATTACGGACGGAGGGTTGCACCATGAAGCTGGAGTTCCTGTTCACCCCCACGTCGGATCTGAAGGGCTCGCTCGCCCTCTATCGGGATGGCCTCGGGTTCACCGAGGCCTGGCGCGAGGGCGACTCGACCGTCGCGCTCGTCGTACCGGGCTCGGACGTGCAGCTGATGCTCGACGCGAACGACCCGACCGCGCCGGGAGGGCCGCTGTTCGTGGTCGACAGCGTCGAGGCGTTCCATGCCGGGCGCCCGGAGGCGCTGATCGTGCTCGAAGGTCCGTCGGAGATCCCCGGGGGGTTCCTCGCCGTCTACCAGGACCCGGGCGGGGCGACGATCTACGTCATGGACCAGTCGACCGACCAGTAGCGTCGAGCACGGCGTCCGCGAACGCCTGCGGCGCTTCCAGCGGCAGGAAGTGACCGGCACCGGGCAGCACACGCAGCTCGGCGTCGGTGAACGACTCCGGCACGCTCTCGCTCCAAGCGACCGGGAACAGTGGGTCCTGGTCGCCCCAGAGCACGATCGTGCGGACGCCGATCGGCGCCTGGCTGCCGCTCGGGTTGGCGGAGTACCAGGCGACGCTGGCCGTGAACGCTCCGGGTCGCGCGTACTCGTCCACGAGCGCGGCGAACTCGTCGCCGCCGGTGAGGTCCTGTGCAGCCCAGGTCCCCCAGATGTGGGTCAGATACGCGTGGACCTCCTCCGCGCGGCCGTCGAGCAGCTGCGTGGAGAGCGGCAGGCGGTGGAAGTGCTGGTACCAGTAGTGCGGCGCCATCTCCGGGGCGGTCGAGTAGCGCTGCATCGCCGGGAACGCGGGCGTGACGACGAGGCCGGCGATCCGGTCGGGCTCGAGCCGCGCCATCGCCTGCGCGATGCGGCTGCCGATGTCGTAGCCCGCGACGACCAGCGGGCCGTCGGTGGCGTCCAACAGGCGCCGGGCGTGCGCCTCGGCGGTGACGTCCTCGAGCGCCACCGGCCCGGAGAACGCGCTGCCGAACCCCAGCAGGTCCGGGGCCAGCGCCGGGAGGTCCTCCGGCAGGTGGCCGGCGACGCGGCGGTAGTCGCGCGCCGAGCCCGGCCAGCCGTGCAGCAGCAGGACCGTCTTAGTGTCCCGAGTCACAAGTTCGCGAGCCGCTACCGGACGCCTCGCCGCGCCTGGTGGCCGCCGGCGATCCCGCACGTACCACCAGTATGCACCGGATCACCGGCGACCCCCAGCCACGACGATGCGGGCCGCTATCGACGCCCGAACTTCCGACTCGCGACACTAGCCGCCAGCGGGGATCACGCGGTAGGCGTCGAACACGGAATCGATCGCGCGGAGGCGGTTGATCGCCGACTTCAGCGCCTGCGTGTCGCCGACCTCGATGACGAAGCGGTTGCGGGTCATCGGGTGCTGGACGAGGCAGCGGGCCTCGATGATGTTGATGCCCGCCTCGGCGAAGGTCCGCGAGAGATCCTCGAGCAGGCGGTGGCGGTCCCAGGCGTCGACCTGGATCTCGACCTTGAAGCCGGTCTCGTTGTCGCCGTCCCAGGAGACCGGGACGAAGCGCTCCGGGTCCTTGCGAAGGGCGCCGACGTTCGGGCAGTCGTCGCGGTGGATCGTGATGCCGCGACCGAGGCTCACGTAGCCCACGATCGGATCGCCGGACACGGGGCGGCAGCACTTGGCCAGGCGCAGCGGGACGTCGGAGACGCCCTCGACGCGGATGCCGAACTTCGCGGCGTTCCCGTCCGGGCGCCGCAGCGCGGGCGCCTTGCGGCGGTCGAGCAGCAGGTCCTCGCCCGGGCTGGGCTCCTCGACGCCCGCCTCGCCCTGCTTGAGCCGCTGCAGGACCTTGTTGACGACGACCTTGGGCGAGATCTTCGCGCCGCCGAGGGCGATGTAGAAATCGTCGGCCTTCTTGAAGCCGAGCTCACGGATGACGTCGGCCAGCAGCGGCGAGCCGGTCAGCTTCTGCGCGGGCAGCCCGGCCTTGTTGAGGTGCTCCTGGAGCAGCTCGCGGCCGGTGTGCTCGGAGTCGTCGCGGCTCTCGGCCTTGAACCAGGCCTTGATCTTGTTGCGCGCACGGGTCGTCTTGACCAGCGCCAGCCAGTCGCGTGACGGGCCGCGCTCGCGCTTGGACGTGAGGATCTCGACGATGTCGCCCGACTGCAACTCGTAGTGCAGCGGCACGATCTTGCCGTTGACCCGCGCGCCGACGCAGCGGTGGCCGACGTCGGTGTGGATCTCGTAGGCGAAGTCCAGCGGGGTCGCGCCCATCGCCAGCGACTTGACCTCGCCCTTGGGCGTGAAGACGAAGACCTCGTCCTCGATCAGCTCGCCGCGGAGCTGGTCGGTGAACTCCGTCGGGTCGCCCTCGTTCTCGGTCTGCCAGTCCAGCAGCGACTTGAGCCACTTGAGCTTCTGGTCGGTCGGGTCCTGGCGCGCCTGGGTCGAGTTCTCCTTGTAGCGCCAGTGCGCGGCGACGCCGTACTCGGCCGTCTCGTGCATGTCGCGCGTGCGGATCTGGATCTCCAGCGGCCGCCCCTCGGGCCCGATCACCGTCGTGTGCAGCGCCTGGTACATGTTGAACTTCGGCATCGCCACCATGTCCTTGAAGCGGCCCGGGAGGGGCTTCCACAGGGAATGGATGACGCCGACGGCGCCGTAGCAGTCCTTGACGGAGTCGACGATCACGCGCATCGCCGTCAGGTCGTAGATCTCGTTGAACTCGCGGCCCTTGCGGGTCATCTTCGAGTAGATCGAGTAGAAGTGCTTGGCGCGGCCGGAGATCTCCGACCGGATGCCGAGCGCCTCCAGCTCCTTCGCGAGGTAGCCGCCGGCTTTGGCGACGTAGCGCTCGCGCTCCTCGCGCTGCTGGTTGACCAGGCCCTTGATCTCCTGGTACTTGCGCGGGTGCAGCGTGGCGAACGCGAGGTCCTCGAGCTCCCACTTGATCGCGTGGATACCGAGGCGATGCGCGAGCGGCGCGTAGATCTCGAGGGTCTCCTTGGCCTTCTCGATCTGCTTCTGCTTGGGCATCGCGCCCAGCGTGCGCATGTTGTGCAGGCGGTCGGCGAGCTTGATCAGGATGACCCGGATGTCCGTGGCCATCGCGACCATCATCTTGCGGTAGTTCTCGGCCTGCGCCTCGTCGCGGCTCTGGAACGTGATCCCGGTGAGCTTGGTCACGCCGTCGACCAGGCCGGCGATCTCCTCGCCGAACTGCTCGTTGACCTCGTCGAGGGACGCGGTCGTGTCCTCGACCGTGTCGTGCAGCAGCGCGGCGCACAGCGTCGCCGTGTCCAGGCGCATGCCGGCGCAGATCTTGGCCACGCCGACCGGGTGGGTGATGAAGTCCTCGCCGCTGACGCGCCGCTGGTCGGCGTGGTGCTCGCAGGCGAACAGGAACGCGTCCAGGACGGCCTTGCGGTCGATCGGCTCGGCGACCTCGTCCGCGTGCTCGGAGACGATCGCGAACAGGTCGGCCAGCAGCTCGTGCTCGAGCGTGGTCAGGTCGTCGGGGATCGCCAGCGTGCCGTCGTCGCCGTGGGCGACGCGGTCGACCGGGCAATGCGCGGCCACCGCGACCGGGATCGCGTCTCCGCCCGTCAGCGGACGATCGCCGTTCGCGCCGGCATCGTTCAGGCCGCTTGCGGGAGCCTCGGATTGCTGGGAATCAGGTATTGCCGTCCGTCCTCGAGCCGTCGCTGGTAGGCCACGAACGCCGCGGAGCGCTCGAGCGCGGTGCGCTCCGGGTGCTCCGCCACGCGAAGGGTCTGAGCGTCGCGATCGAGCTCGGCGAGCCCCAGCTCGACGAGGACCCGCACCAGCCGGCCCGCGAGCGCCGCGGACCTCGGCTGCGGCCCGTCTCCGCGGAGCAGCGCCTCACCCGGCTCACCGCACGCCACCTTCGCCGCGCGCAATGCGCGGTAGAGAGCGGTCAGCGGGTCGCGCAGGTCGAAGTCCCATTCGTGTATCCGTACCGCAAAGTCTAGTTCAGACCTACCCCACGCCAGATGGGTCCAGCCCTCACCTTCCGGATGGTCCAACAGCGGCCGACTGGGCGGGTCGACAACGACCACGTGGGTGTACCGCCGGGCCAGCCCGGGATCGTCCTCGATCGCCCCCCAGCTCGCGACCGCGAACCCGCCGACGCGCTCCGCGAGCGCCCGAGCCCGATGCGGCGCGTGGGCGGCGACGGCGAGAACCGGCTCGCCGGACGCGACGAGGTCGCCGAGGATGCCCGCGATGCCGGTGCCGCGCAGGTCGCGCGTGAGCCGGAGGCCGCCAGCCGCGCCGACGGCCTCACCCCGCGCCGCGCCACCGGCCGCCTCGCCCGGCGCCGCGGCGTCGGCGGCCTCGCCCGGCGCCGCGCCACCGGCGGCCTCGCCCGGCGCCGCGGCGTCGGCGGCCTCGCCCGGCGCCGCGCCACCCGCGGCCTCGCCCCGCGGCGCCACGCCCCCGCCCGGCTCGCCGGCCGCCCACGCGGCCAGGTCGCGCGCGAGCTCGCGCGTCACCCCCGCGGCGAACTCGGGCTCGCCGACCACCTCGATCGTCCCGCCGGCGCACCGCCGGGCCTGGCGCAGCACCAGTTTCGGGGAGATGGCGCCGTTCCAGCGGTCGATCTCCAGGCGGACGGCGGCGTCGGCGAGCTCATTCTCGCCCACCGGCAGCGAGTCGCCGCCGCCGAACGCCACGCAGCGCGAGTTGGCGCCGCCCGCGCTCAAGGTGAAGGACACGTGGCGGCCTTCGCCGATCCCGCGCGGGTCGGACATGGTCGCGGCCGGGACGAGCAGCGAGACCGCCGGGTTGCCCATCCCGAACGGGGCGAGCCCCTGGAGCTCCTCCGCCAGGTCGAGCGATAGGGCATCACCCTGCGCAACCGCGTCGATCCGCACCTCGGGGACGAGGTCCTCGTCGGTGAGCACCGCGTCGGCGTGGGCGAGGAACGCCTCGCGGAACGCGTCGACCTCGCTCGCGGCGATCGTCAGGCCCGCCGCGGCCTTGTGGCCGCCGTAGCGGAGCAGGTGGCCGGCGGCGGCGTGCAGGCCGCCGAGCAGGTCGAACGCCTTGATCGAGCGCCCGGAGCCTGAGCCCTCCTCGCCCTCGAGCGCGATCAGGATCGCGGGGCGGTGGTGGCGCTCGGCGATCCGCGAGGCGACGATGCCGATCACGCCGGGATGCCAGCCCTCGGACGCCAGCACCAGCGCGCGCCCCGGCGGGTGCTCGGCCACCAACGCTTCAGCCTGGAAGCGGATCTGGGTCTCGACGTCGCGTCGCTCGGCGTTGACGGCGTCGAGCTCGGCGGCGACCGCCTTCGCCCGGTCGCGGTCGTCGGTCAGCAGCAGCTCGAGCCCCGCGTCGGCCCGGTAGAGCCGGCCCGCCGCGTTCAGCCGCGGGCCGAGGCGGAAGCCGATCGCGGACTCGTCGAGCCCGCTCGGGTCGACGCGGGCGACGTCCATCAGCGCCCGCAGCCCGACCTTGCGGGTCCCGGCCAACACCCGCAGCCCGTCGCGGACGAGGCGCCGGTTCTCGCCCTGCAGCGGGACGACGTCGGCGACGGTGGCGAGCGCGACCAGGTCGAGGTCCTCGTCGGCGAGCGTCACGTCCTCCCCGGCCCCCTCGAGCAGCGCCTGCGCGAGCTTGTGCGCGACGCCCGCCGCGCACAGGTCCGGGCACGGGTAGCCGTTCACCCGCGGGTGCACGAGCGGCGCGTCGGGCAGCACGCCGTCCGCCCGCGGCGAGTGGTGGTCGGTGACGATCACGTCGACCCCGAGCGACCGCGCCAGCGCGACCTCCTCGACCGCCGTCACCGCGCAGTCGACCGTGATCAGCAGTTGGGTCCCGCGCGCGGCGAGCTTC
Source organism: Solirubrobacter soli DSM 22325 (assembly GCF_000423665.1). Classification (GTDB taxonomy): domain Bacteria; phylum Actinomycetota; class Thermoleophilia; order Solirubrobacterales; family Solirubrobacteraceae; genus Solirubrobacter; species Solirubrobacter soli. The sequence goes on from NZ_AUIK01000028.1 coordinate 109,770, forward strand.
TCCACCGTCGAGCGCGCGAGGCCATAGCCGTCGTCGATCCGGCTCGGCAGGTACCAGTCGACGTCCGCGCCGAGCGTGCGCAGCACGCGCACGAGGATCGCCGTCGAGCAGACGCCGTCGACGTCGTAGTCGCCGTGGATGGTGATCCGCGAGCCCCGCTCGACGTGCTCGAGCACCCGCCACGCCGTGCGCGCCAGACCGGGCCACGCCGAGAGCGAGTGACTGACCCCCGCGTCGAGGAAGCGTCGCGCGGCCGCCGGGTCGGCCAGGCCTCGCCGCACGAGAACTTGCGCGAGGACGTGCGAGCAGCTCAACTCCGCCGTCAGCCGCGAGGCTGCGGCGAACTCGTACGGCGAAACCTGGAGCCGGACATCCATCCCAAGCGTGAGGCTAGGCGCGCCGTAGGACGGAAACCGGGCACACTCCTCACATGAGCCCGGACTTTCCGGACGGCTTCTTCGAGCGCACCACGCCCCGAGGCACCGTCTCGCCCTTCGATGATGCGGCCGTCGCGGCCGTGCGCGATCTCTACAGCGATCTCGGCATCGACGGGCGTGTGCTCGACCTCGGCGGCTCGCCCCTCGCGCTCTTCGACGTGCCGCCCGACGAGCTGGTCTCGTTCGACGGCGACCCGGACGCCGGCCTGCCGTACGGCGACGACGCGTTCGACGACGTCGTCTGCTGCAACGTGGTCGGCGGGCTCACCCGCCCGGCGGAGACGTTCGCCGACGTCGCGCGGGTGCTTCGCCCCGGCGGGCGGTTCGTGTGCACGTTCGCCCGCGACGCCGCGGTCGCGGTGCGCGGGTGGGCCGGCAATGACGACGCCGGCCGCGTGCGGATCGTGCGGGCGTACTTCTCACTCGCGCCCGCGTTCGGCCCTGCCGAGAGCGACCTCCGGACCTCCCTTACGGGAGCCGGAGATCGGCTCTGGGCCGTGTGGGCCGCGAAGAAGCGGGGCTAAGCGTTAGCGAGGCGGGGGGCTTCGGCGGCCAGCTTGCGCACGCCGAGCCACCACATGATCCCGAGGCCGATCAACGTGCCCGGGATGGCTTCGACGCCCGTCATCAGATCGGTGCCGCTCTCCCCCGGGATCGACCCGAGGTTGACGATGATCCCGAAGATGTTGGCCCCGAGCAGGGCACCGCAGAACGCGCCCACGATGCCGCCGTAGAAGTTGTCCGGAAGGAAGACGGTGAAGTGCCAGAGGGCCAGTCCGACCATGGTCCAAACGAGCGCAGCCATATCAGCGCGGCCTTCCGTGACGACGATTGCGGGGCTTGCGGTCCTTGGCGTCGCCGTCCTCACCGTTGCCGGACTCCGACGTGGACGGACCTGTGGGCGGTGAGCCGTTCCCGCCGCCCTCTGCTCGGGCACGGGCGCGGCGGCCGCCGACCGGGCGCCCACCGGCACCCGCGGCCGCGGGCTGGCGAGCCGCAGGCTTGTCTTCTTCGACGCCGAGGTCGCGCACCATGTCCTGGAACTCCGACGCCGAGACCTCCTGGCCGGGCGGGGCCGAGATGCTCTTGCGGCGGCCGCCCTCCTTGGGCTGGACGTCGATCGGGCCGCCCTGCTCGACCGTCGCGTACGCCGGAACCGTGCCCAGGCGCTCGAGGATGCGGGCATGGCGGGCGCGGAACCCGGGCTCACGCTCCTTCCAGTGCTGGAGCACCGGGGTGGCGATGAAGATCGAGGAGTACGTGCCGGACGCGATACCGATCAACAGCGCGAAGGCGAAGTCGCGCAGCGTCTCGCCGCCGAACAGCATCAGGGCGAGGACCGGGAGCAGCGTGCAGAAGGACGTCGCCAGCGAGCGGACGATGACCTCCGACAGCGAGCGGTTGACGATCTGCGAGAACGCCGCGCTCGGCATCCGCGGGATGTTCTCTCTGATTCGGTCGAACACGATGATCGTGTCGTACAGCGAGTAACCGAGGATCGTCAGGAGCGCCGCGACCGTCGACGTCGTCACCTCCCGGCCGACGAGAGCGTAGACGCCGGCCACGATCAGGACGTCGTGCATCAACGCGATCAGCACCGGCACCGCGAACTTCCACTGGAATCGCAGCGAGATGTAGATCGAGATGATCAGCAGCGACGCGATGATCGCGTAGATCGCGGACTTGGCGACGGTCTGGCCGAAGCTCGGGCCGATCTCCTCGATGTTCGGGCGATCCGCCTCGCCGAACGTCGCGTTGAGCTTGGAGACGACCGCGTTGGACCCGCCCTTCGGCAGCTCCTTCGTCGAGATCTGGACGACGTGCTGGCCGAGCTCGGGGTTCTGCAGGGTCTGGATCTTCGCGTCGGCGAGGCCGAGCGGGGCGACCGCGTTTCGGACCTGATCGACGGTCGCCGCCTTGGCCAGCGGCGCGGTGATCCGCGTGCCGCCGTCGAAGTCGATGCCGAAGTTGATGCCCTTGCCGGACATCGCCAGGGCGCAGATGAGCAGGATGCAGCCTGAGAAGGAGAAGAACCACTTCGCCTTGCCCGTGTAGTCGATGCGCCAGCGGTTCGACTTCGGCTCGGAGGCGCCGAGCGCTGCCTTGGAGGCCAGCAGCTTGGTGCCGCGCAGCGAGTACAGGATCGCCTGGGTGGCGAGCACCGCCGTGAACAGCGAGACGATGACGCCGAGACCGAGGGTGAAGGCGAAGCCCTGGACGCCCGCGGTGGCGATGATGAAGAGGATGAACGCGACCAGGAACGTAACGATGTTCGCGTCGATGATCGCCGTCAGGCCCTTGCGATAGCCCGTCGTGATCGCGGTGGCGACCGATCTTCCGGCCCGCACCTCCTCTTTCACGCGTTCGAACACCACGATGTTCGCGTCTGCCGCGACACCGAGCGTCAGGATCAGGCCGGCGATGCCGGGCAGGGTCAGCGTGATCGGGATCAGCTTGACCAGCGCGTAGAAGTACAGCGCGTAGATGCACAGCGCCAGCGCGGCGATCACGCCGAGCACGCGGTAGAAGATGATCAGGAAGAGCGCGACGATGATGAAGCCGGCGATGCCCGCCTTCAGGCCCTGGTCGAGCGCCTGGGCGCCGAGCGTCGCGGAGACCTGCGAACGCGAGACCTCGGTGAGCTTCAGCGGCAGGGCGCCGATCTTGAGGATCTTCGCCAGGTCCTGCGCGGACTGGATCGTGAAGTTGCCGGAGATCTGCGCGCCGGTCGCGCCGTCGATGCCGTCCGGGTTCTCGCGCCAGTTGATGTACGGCGCCGAGACCAGCTCGTTGTCGAGCGCGATCGCGAAGTGCTGCGAGGTCGAGATCGGGTCCCCGCCGAGCGCGTTGTCGGCGCCGCGCTGGGCGACCCGGCGCGTGATCGCCTGGAACGCCTTGCGGCCGGCGCTCGTGAAGTTGAAGGTCACGATCGGCTCGTTGCCGAGGTTCGTGTCCGCGCTCTGCTCGGGGTTCTTGATGTCCGTGCCGCTCAGGCCCGGGCGGTCCTGGATGATCCACCAGCGGTCCGGCTTGACCTCGTCGCCCTTGTTGTTGGTCGTCGACTCGGCGCGCAGGACGAGGACGCCCGCGGGGACCTCGAGGATCTCGGCGTTGGCGCGGTCCTTGTCCGACAGCGCCTCGAGGGCCTGCTCGCGGGTGTCGTAGGACTGCCCGTTGTCGAACGCCTTCTTGGTGGTCTTGTCGAACGCGTAGAAGCGCGGCTTGGCCGCCGCCTGGGACTCGCCGCCCGGCGACTCCTCCCCGAGCGGGTCAGAGCCCTTGCCGACACCGACGCTGGTGCACTTGGACGCCTGCAGAACCGCGGTGCGCAGCCCGACGACGGGCTGGCGGCCGTTGGCGTTCTGATCAGGATTGGTCTTGCACTTCTCGTCCAGGATGTTGGCTTCCCAGTCGTAGAAGAACAACTGGGCGGTCGAACCGACCTGCTGTGCAGCGCTCTCGGCGTCCGTGACGCCCGGCAGGTTGACCTCGATCTGGTCTTTGCCGGACTGGAAGAGCTCGGCCTCGGAAACACCGAAGGCGTTGACGCGCTGCTGCATGAGGTCGATCGACCGCTGCATCGCGTCCGCGTCCACGACTGGCTGCGCCGCGGTGGGCTGCGCGTGGTAGACGAGCTGGACGCCGCCCTTCAGGTCCAAGCCGAGCTTGGTCTCCTTGGTGGCGACAACTGCGATCGAGCCGCACATGAGTGCGACGACGATCAGCAGAATGAAAAATGAGCGGCGACGTTCGGACACGGGTTATCTCGCGAAAAGGGTACTTTGGGAACGCGGCACGAACGCACCGCTGGGCGGACGAAAGACTTGCTGGACTACCTGGACGGCGTCAAGACGAGCAGAAGACCGCCGTCATCATCGTAGGCCGGAAAGAGATCGGCAACCGCTTTTGCGGGCAGATCTCCTTCCGCGTTGACGGTGACGGGCTTCCCGAGTCGACGCACGCCCCACTCTAGGGCCACACCGACAGGATCTTCTTCGCCATGGAAGTCGAGACCCAGGACATCGCGCACCGGGCGGCCGATCACCTTCTCGTCCGAAAGCCCCGTGAGCTCGCGTGAGCCGCGGCCGCAGCCGATGATCCGCCCCTCCCGATCGCAGACGAAAAAGGCCGCGTTCGGCGCCGGGTAATAGTCGTCCAGCAGCTCGAACAAGAAGCCGAAACCGCACTTCGAGCACCCTTTGGGCACGTTGCGGAACCCGGCGGTGCGTTCAGTCGCAGTCGTCCGGTTGCCGCAGTTCGGGCAGATGAACAGATGGGCCATTACGAATCGGGAGAGTAGCTCTCGCGCTAAAGGCGCGATATGGACATCCGCTTAGGGGCCCGCTGATGCCTAACGGTTCGCCCGCTGCGGCACATCCGCAGCGCCTCGCGCCACCCACGCTGCTCACGGCCCAGAAGGCCGCATCGCGAGCGCGGCCGTCGCGAGCCACTGGCGGCTGCACCACATCGGTCGGACCGACCATGCATCACCGAACCCCTAGAACAGGGCCTGTCCGCTTGAGGGAGGCTCAAGACCGAGGTGGGCGAAGGCGTGCGGGGTGGCGACGCGACCGCGCGGGGTGCGCTGGATGAAGCCGCGCTGGAGCAGGTACGGCTCGTACACGTCCTCGATCGTGTCCTGCTCTTCGTGGACGGCCACGGCGAGCGTCGACAGGCCCACGGGCCCGCCGCTGAAGCGCACGCAGATCGCGTTCAGGATCTCGCGGTCCAGGCGGTCCAGGCCCTCGTGGTCGACCTCGAGCATGTCCAGCGCCGCGTAGGCGGTCGCGGCGTCGATCGAGCCGTCGCCGTGGACCTGCGCGTAGTCGCGGACGCGCTTGAGGAGGCGGTTGGCGACGCGCGGCGTGCCGCGTGAGCGCTCGGCGATCGCCCGCGCGCCGTCCAGGTGGACCGGGACCTTGAGCACGCCGGCGGAGCGGGCGACGATCGCCGCCAGCTCGCGGGCGTTGTAGAGATCGAGGCGGTGCTGGATGCCGAAGCGGTCGCGCAGGGGGGCCGTCAGCAGACCCGCGCGGGTGGTCGCGCCGATCAGCGTGAACGCCGGCAGGTCGATGGTCACGACGCGCGCGCCTGGGCCGACCCCGAGGGTCACCGGCAGCTGGCGATCCTCCATCGCGGGATAGAAGGTTTCCTCCACCGCCCGCGGCAACCTGTGGATCTCGTCGACGAAGAAGACCTGCCCCGGCTCGAGGCTGGTCAGGAAGGTCGCGATGTCCTTCTTGTCCTCGAGCGCGGGCCCCGCGCTCTCGGTGATCCGCACGCCGAGCTCGTTGGCCACGATCCGCGCGAGCGACGTCTTCCCGAGCCCTGGCGGCCCGGCGAGCAGCACGTGGTCGAGCGGCTCGCTGCGGCCGGCGGCGGCCTCGATCGCGAGGCTCAGCTGGGCCTTCAACGAGTCCTGGCCGACGAACTCGTCGAGCCGCCGCGGGCGCAGCCGCGCCTCGTTCTCGTCGTCCTCGCGCAGGTTCACGGTCTGGATGCGGTCGACGTCGGCGCCGGGGGTCCGGATCATCGGCGGGCGACTTTCAGGGCGTGCGCGATCAGTGCCTCAGGCGTGTCGCCGGGGGCGCCGTCGAGCAGCCCGTCGACCTCCTGCGGCGAGAACCCGAGGCCGACGAGGCCCTCGCGTGCGAGCGCATGCGGCTCGTCGGTTCGCGTGATGACAATCGGGTCATCCACCACGGCGGTGCCGACCTTCTCGCGCAGCTCGACGATGATCCGCTCCGCCGTGCGCTTGCCGATGCCCGGGACGGCCACCAGCCGCGCCGTGTCGCCGCTCGCGACGGCGCCGAGCAGCTCACGCGGGGTACCGCCGGAGAGCACCGCCAGCGCCATCTTCGGCCCGACGGACTGGACGCCCAGCAGCAGCAGGAACAGGTCCCGCTCCTCCTCGGTGGCGAAGCCGTAGAGCGACAGCGCGTCCTCGCGCACGACGAGGTGCGTGAACAAAGTCGTGGATTCGCCTACACGGGGCACGTGGCGCAGCGTCTCGGCGCTCACAGCGAGCCGATACCCGACGCCGGCGCAGGAGACGACGACGTGATCGCCGCGACGGACCGCGACCTCGCCCGCGACCAGCGCGATCATGCCGAGGCCCTCGCCAGCGCGGCCGCCAGCGGCGCGCCGTTGGCGTGGCAGATCGCCACCGCGAGCGCGTCCGCCGCGTGGTCGGGCTTCGGGAGCTCTGAGAGTGAGAGCAGGGACTGCACCATGCGCTGGACCTGATCCTTGGCGGCTTTTCCTGAGCCGCACACCGCGGCTTTGACCTGCTGAGGGGTATAGGACGAGCACCGGATGGATCGCTGGCCGGCCGCCAGGATCACGACGCCGCGCGCCTGCCCGACGGCGAACGCCGAGCGCGCGTTGGTGCCGAAGTAGAGGTCCTCGACCGCGACCGAGTCGGGGCGATATTCGTCGAGCAGCTCCCCCACGCGGGCGTGGATCGTCGCCAGGCGGGCGCCCTGGTCCTCCCCGGCGGGCGTCTCGATGACGCCGCCGTCGAGCGCGATCAGCCGGCCGCGGTCGTGCGCGACCACGCCGAATCCGGTGTTGGCGAGGCCGGGGTCGATGCCGAGGACGATCACGTGCACGCGTGGGATTCTCCGTTGCGTGCCGGACGCCTTCCGCCAGGATGCAGGGCGATGACGCTGACAGGAGCCCGCGGCCGGCCGGGCCGCACCACGATCGAAGGCGACCGCGTGCGACTGGAGCCGCTCGACCCCGCCCGCCACGCCGATGACCTGTTCGCGGCCGCCCAGGGCGACGACGCGCTCTGGGACTACCTCCCGTACGGCCCGTTCGCCGACGTGGCCTCGCTCACCGAGCACCTGCGCGCGCAGGCGGCGTCGGAGGACCCGCTGTTCTTCGCCGTGATCGTCGACGGCACCGCCGTGGGCGTCGTCAGCTACCTGCGCATCGAGCCCGTGCACGGCGTGATCGAGATCGGCCACATCTGGTTCGGCGGGCCGTTGCAGCGCACGCCGGCCGCCACCGAGGCGATCTACCTGCTCGCCCGCGAGGCCTTCGACGAGCTCGGCAACCGCCGCTTCGAGTGGAAGTGCAACGCCGAGAACGGCCGCTCGCGGCGCGCGGCGGAGCGCTTCGGGTTCACCTTCGAAGGCGTCTTCCGCCAGCACATGATCGTCAAGGGCGCAAACCGCGACACCGCCTGGTACTCGATCCTCGACGGCGAGTGGCCGGCCGTGAAGGCAGGCTTCGAGGCCTGGCTGGACCCCGCGAACTTCGACGCCGACGGGCGCCAGAAACGGTCTTTGACGTCAGTTCGTGGGCAGTGAGGACCCGGCGAAGCCGAAGAACCAGATCCCGAACGCGACCAGCGCCAGGCCGACCGAGACGACCATCACCTGCTCGAGCACGCCGCCGCGGCGTGTCGACGTGCGCTCGGCGCGCATCGAGCGCAGCCACGTCGCCCGGTGGCGTTCCTCCTCGCGGCCGGTGAGGCGGCCGTGCAGCCGGTCGAGGATCCCGAGCCCTTTGCCGACGATCGCCATGCCCACCGGCAGCCCGATCAGCACCAGCAGGTACGGGCCGGCGCTCGGCTGCGAGGAGCCGGCGATCCGCGACGCGAGGTAGATCAGGCCGACCGGGACGCCGATCCACATCACGACGGACCCGACGGCCATCAGCAGCACGAGGAACAACGCGGGCGGCGACCAGGACGAGCGCATAAGCATCACGGACCATCCATGTTCCCGGAATTCGCTGCGACAATCGCCGGGTGTACCGCGAGTTCGCCCCGCCGCCCGACCTCGCCCCCCACGTCGCCTGCGTGTGGGCCTCGATCCACCACGGCGGCGTGATCTTCCCGGACGGCTGCGTGGACCTCGTGTGGCATGGCACACACTTGGTCGTCGCCGGGCCCGCGACCGGGCCGGCGAGCCCTGACCTGGCATTCGGCGACCGGGTGATCGGGGTGCGCTTCCGGCTCGGCGTGGCGGGCACGGCGCTCGGCCTTCCCGCCGAGGAGTTCGCCGACGACGCCGTCCCGGTCGCCGACGTCTGGGGACCCGAGGTCGACGAGCGGGTGGCCGCGGGCGGGATGCCGGCGCTGCTCGACGTCGTCCGCGAGCGCGTGCGCGGCGTGCCCATCGACCCGCTCGCGCGGGCCGCGGCGGTCGCGATGGCCGCGCCGGGCGCCCGTGTGGACGCGCTCGGCGCCACGCTGGGCGTCAGCGAGCGTCAGCTCCGGCGCCGTTTCGCGGATGCGGTCGGCTACGGCCCGAAGACGCTCGCTCGCGTGCTGCGCTTCCAGCGGTTCCTCACGATCGCCCAATCCGGCGACGACCTCGCCCGCCTCGCCCTCAGCGCCGGCTACGCCGACCAGGCCCACCTCACCCGCGAGACCCGCCGCCTCGCGGGCCGCACCCCGCGCGAACTGCTGCTGGCCGGCGCGACCCCCGCCGGCGAGCGCTTCGCGGCGCCGGGTGCGCCGGGCGTGTCTGGCCTCGCCTGACCATTTCGGCTCACCTCGTGGCCGATTCGTTCAAGCGCTCGGCCTCGCCGCGCCCTAGCGTGCCGTGGCGATGATCGACAAGGCACAGGACTATGTGTGGGCGACGGCCCGCGTGCTCGAGCAGCGGCGCTTCGCCTTCCTCTTCGCCGATGGGGACGCCGCGCCCGTGAAGGCGGCGCTCGAGCCCTACAAGACCGCGGACGGCGGCTACGGATACGCGCTCGAGCCCGACGGGCGCGGCCCGACGAGCCAGCCGCCGCACATCTGGACCGCGCTCGAAGTGCTCGAGGAGATCGGCGAGACCGACGACGGGATCGGCGACCACATCGCGTCGCTGACCGCGCCCGACGGCGGCGTGCCGGTCGCGCTGCCGAACATGGAGCAGTGGGCGCACGCGCCCTGGTGGGGCATCGGGAGCGACGGCACGCTGCTGGCGACCGCGCTCCTCTACGCCCGCCTGCACGGCGACCACCCCTGGAAGGCCGGCGCGGAGGCCTTCTGCTGGCACGCGATCGAGGGGATCGAGAAGACGCACCCGTACGAGGTCGAGTCGGCGATCACCTTCCTCGACGCCGCGTCCGACCGTGACCGCGCGACGGCGCAGGCCGAGCGGCTCGGCAGGCTCGTCCGCGAGCAGAACCTCGTCGGCGTGCAGCCCGAGGGCTACTCGGCGGGCGAGATCCACCACCCGCACAACTTCGCCAAGACGCCGGACTCCCTCGCTCGCGCCTGGTTCTCAGATCAAGAGATCGACGCGAGCCTCGACCACCTCGCCTCCCAGCAGCGCGAGCACGGCGGCTGGGAGATCACGTGGGCGCACTGGCTGCCCGCCATCCCCTTCGAGTGGAGCGGGCTGGTGACGATCGACGCGCTGAAGACGCTGAAGAGCTACGGCCGGATCTAGCCGGCAACCCGCTCCAACACTTCGGCGTCGATGTCGAAGTTCGCGTGGATCTCGTCGGTGTCGTCGAGGTCCTCGAGCGTGTCGATCAGCTTCATCAGCTTCGTCGCGCCCTCCTCGTCGAGCGGGACGAGCGTCTTCGGCCGCTGCTGCACGGAGGCCTCGGAGACCTCGATCCCCGCCTCGACCAGGGCCGCGCGCATCGCGGTCAGGTCCGACGGCTCGCAGAGGATCTCGAAGACGTCGTCGTCGGCGACGATGTCCTCGGCCCCGGCGTCCAGCGCCGGCATCAGGTCGTCCTCGGAGTACTTCTCGCCGTCGACGACCACGACGCCCTTCTTGTCGAAGAGGTACGCGACCGAGCCGGGCTCGCCGAGGCTGCCGCCGTGCTTGGAGAACGCGTGGCGGACCTCGGAGCCGGTGCGGTTGCGGTTGTCGGTCAGCGCCTCGACCAACAGCGCGACGCCGCCCGGGCCGTAGCCCTCGTACATCACGGCCTCATAGGACTCGGTGTCCGCGCCCTCGCCGGTGCCCTTGGCGATCGCGCGTTCGATGTTGTCCTTGGGCATCGAGGCGTCCTTGGCCTTCTGCACCGCCAGACCCAGAGCGGGATTGCCGTCGAGGTCGCCGCCGCCCTCCTTCGCGGCGACGGTGATCGCGCGCGCGAGTTTCGTGAAGAGCTTGCCGCGGCGCGAGTCGACGATCGCCTTCTTGTGCTTGATCCCCGCCCATTTGGAATGGCCTGCCATGCGGGTGATTCTAGACGGGCGAGAAAAGGCGCCACACCCGCTCAATGGGTTCGTCAACAGGGCAGACACGCCGGCGACGCAGGGGTTCATTCCCCGCCCCGCACAGACCGCGCCGGCGCCACCTGAAGACGAATAGGAGCGCCATTTGCCCGCCGCCACGCGGCGCGGCTTCATGCTGGGCTCGAGCGCACTGCTCGCAAGCCTGCTGATGCCGCGCGCGGTCACCCCTGCCGTAGCCCAGACGCCGGTCGACCCGGCGTCGTTCGACGACGCCGCCTACTGGGCGTTCGCCGACCGCATGCAGGACCAGCTCGACCGCTACTGGGACGGCAAGACCTACACGCCCAAACGGGCGATGCTGAGCGCGAACCTGCTGCTCACGCACGCCGCGGCCGCGCTCGCCGGCCACACCGGTCCCGCGCGCCGCGACGACCGCGCGATCACGCTGATCCACGCGCTCTGCGAAGGCCCTGCGTGGGTCACGCAGGCGGGAACCGGCTCGCAGGGCCACAAGCCCGGCTGGCAGGACGGCATCAGCGGCAACAGCGGCATCCAGCACCTCGTGGTCGACACCGAGATCGCCTGGCCGCTGATGGTCGCCTGGCAGGCCCGCGACGCGCTCGGCCTCCCCCAGGCGACCGCCGACCTGATCGCCGACCGGATCATCTCGACCGTCAGCGGCAAGTTCTGGCAATGGCCGACATTGCGGCTGAACCAGATCAACTGGTACACGCGGATGTACGTCGCCGCCGCGACGGTCGGCGGCAACAAGCAGGACCTCCACACCCAGCTGCTGCAGCAGGTCCGCCGCTTCGTCGACGGTGCGCGCAAGCCGATGAGCGGCGCGACGGTGTCCAACCTCGGCGGCGGCTACCGCTTCCACTACCTCCCGCAGGCGCAGGAGCACCACAAGTTCAACCTCGACAGCGCCGAGTACGCGAACATCGTCTGCGGCTTCCTGGTCGCGTACAAGCAGGCGCGCGACGCGGGCATGCCGCCGCTGGACTCCGCCCGCGCGGACGTCGTCCGCGCCTGGAGCGAACGGGTGCTGACCGGCTACTGGACCCACGCCGGCTACCTGAACTGGGACACCGGGCTCGGCTTCAAGCGCTGGCACCAGGGCAAGAAGCTCGGGCTCTCGCAGGCCGCGCTGCTCGGCATCGCCGTCTGCCCGGAGCTCGCGCCGCACGGGCAGTGGGCCAAGTACATGCTGGACCGCTCCTTCGAGCTCTTCGACCGCTGGGTCGCGCGCGACCGCGGCCTGCCGCCGGCGAACGCGTTCAGCGTGCCCTCGATCGACAACAACGAGTCCTCGCAGGTGCTCGCGGCCGCGCGCGTGCAGTCCAACGCCGCCCAGGCGGCGCTCCTCGGGCTCGGCAGGATGCGCGGCGAGCAGCCGCCGCCGCTGTACGCCTACGACCCCGACGTCGGCCGCCTGGCGATCACCACGCCCACGTACAACACCGCGATCGTCGCCGTCTCGCGCAACGCGTTCCCGTACGGCGGCGTCGACATCGCCCGGCTCTTCGACGGACAGCAGGAGGTCGCGGGCGGCGTCGGCGGCCGCCCGCCCGCGTCGTTCGGCGTCACCGTGCGCAGCGGCGGCAAGCTCGTCGCCGCCTCCCAGCACGCGGTCGAGCAGGGCGACAGCGATCCGCTCGAGCTGCTCGAGGCCCCGCGCGGGACCGGGAAGGCCCCGACCCCGTACCCGAAGCGCCCCTACGCGGGCGCGTTCGAGACGATCCGCGTGCGCGGCACCCGACGCGAGAACGGCGTCTCGATCCAGACCACGCACCGCTTCGCGGCGACGTTCATCGAGACCGAATGGCGGGTGAGCGGCGCGAGCGGCAAGACGATCGACGCGCTCTTCCCGAGCTGGGGCTCGACCGCCCGCGTCACCGCGGTCAACCAGCGCGGCGAGCGGCGCGGCATCACCCGCAACATGTCGCTCTCCGACATCGCCTGGTTCCATGTCGAGAGCGAGCGCAGCGGCTACGTCGTGGTCGTCGACGGCGGCAAGAGCGCCACCGTCCCGCGCCCCGCCAAGCAGTCGAGCGCGCCGAAGCCCGGACCGACGCTGACGATCCGGGCGAAGGGCACGACGATCAAAGCGCGAATCGCCCCTGCCTCCAACGCGGAGGAGGCGAGAGCGATCGCGACGCAGCTGATCACAACATAAAGGGGTCAGGCCCCTTTAGGTTCACGCGGTTGGGGCCGCCTCGAAGCGGCTCGGACCTAAAGGGGCCTGACCCCTACTGAACCGGGACCGCCGTAGGCGTCTCGGTCGGGACGGGTGTCTCGGTCGGGACGGGCGTCGCCGTCTCGACCGGGGCGGGCGTCGGCGTCGCCGTGGGGGTCGGGGTCGGCTGCGGCGCGACGGGCGTCGGCGCCGGCTTGACGATCCCCTTCGGCGGCGGCGCCGGGGTCGGCGTGAAGACCGGCGGGCGGTCGCCGCCGAACGCCTTCTTCTGCAGCTCGGTCATCGCCCGCGAGCGTTCCTTGGAGCCCTTGGGCAGCTTCTGCAGCTTGCGCAGCATCCGGTTGACCTCGGCGCGCTCGGCCGGCGAGGCGTTGCGCTGGTTGAGGACGCGGAAAGCGAAGCCGAGGCGGGTGAGCTCCGAGCGCGACAGCATCGCGGCGCGGGCGCGAGCGACCTTCGGCGGGCGCTTGGCCTTGGCGCTCTTCGGCTTGGAGACCGCCACGGAGGTCGGGGCGGCCGTGGCGCGCGGCGCCACCGGCGTCAGCACCACCGCGGCGGCGCTCCCCGGCTTCCCCGGCCGCGGCGCCCGCTGGACCGCGTCCTGGATCACCAGCTCAGGGTCCACCGACGCCACGTCCTGGCGGTGGCGGGAGTGCTCGGCCAGCTCCGGGACCGCCACCGCGCCGCCGCCGACGATCAACGCGCAGCAGGCGCCGGCGGCGACCTTCTGCACGCCCGCGAACCCGCCGCCGCCCAGCAGCTGGGCGACGATGCCCCACGGGCTCCAGCCCGCGAGCCGGCGCAGGCGCGACGGCGTCGCGGTGCGCAGGTCGCGCTGGTAGGTGCGGCAGTCCGCGCAGGTCCACAGGTGCCGGCGCGCGATCTCGCTCGCGCGCACGCCCGCCAGCGCGGCCTCGTCGAGCGCGGCGCAGACGCTCGTGCAGGCGGTCTCGCGCGCCGCGGCGGTGCGGCGCAGGTTCTCGCGCGCCCGCGCCAGCAGCGAGCGCGTCGTCTCGACCGTCGTGCCGAGCCGGCCGGCGACGTCCTCGTGGGACAGCCCGTCGATCGCGCTCATCACGAGCACCGAGCGCTGCCGGTCAGGGAGGCGGTGGATGTCGCCGAGCAGCGCGCGGGCCTCGGCGCGGCGGGCGAGCTCGTCCGGCAGCTGCGCGGTGAGCGCCGGCATGCCGTCGAGCTCGATGTCGCCGACGGGGCGGGTCCGGGCGCGGCGCAGCTCGTCGACGCAGGCGTTGTGGACGAGCCGCAGGAGCCACGCACGCGGCTCCATCGGCACCACCCCGCCCCGCAGCGCGGTGTGCACGCGCAGGAAGACGTCTTGAAGGACGTCCTCGGAGTCGTGACCGGAGGCGTACAGCAGCCGGGCCGCCTGGCGTCGCAGGGCGGGACGGTGGCGTTCATACACCACCGCGAGCGACTCTTCGTCACCCGCGGTGAAGCGCGCGAGGAGGGCGCGGTCCTCTAGTGAAGTGGAGATGGTCCTGTGCGGTTGGGGAGAGATCGGCCGGTCGTCGATGGTGCAGACGTATCGCTACCGACTATGTGTCGCCTCTTCTTCGTTCCTTACATTCTTGTGATGCGAGCCGCGGAACGTGACGCGCGCGCCGCCGCCTACGAGCGCGCGCGCCCGGAGATCCTGGAACACGTCCCACGCACCGCGAGGCGCGTATTGGACCTCGGCTGCGCGACCGGCACGACCGGCGCGGCGCTCAAGCAGCGCCAGCAGGTGGAGGTCGTCGGCGTCGAGCTCGAGCCCGAGTATGCGCGCGAGGCGGCGACCCGGCTGGACCACGTGATCTGCGGCGATGTGGCGACCGCGGAGCCCGAGGGGCGCTTCGACACGCTGATCGCGGCCGACGTCCTCGAGCACCTCCCGGACCCGTGGAGCGCGCTGAAGCGCTACACCGCGCTGCTCGAACCGGGCGCGACCGTCGTCGTGAGCCTGCCGAACGTCGCCCACTGGAGCACCTACGCCCACCTCGCCCGCGGCTCGTGGCCGCGCAAGCCCGAGGGCATCTTCGACGCCACCCACCTGCGCTGGTTCACGCTGCGCGACGCGCAGGAGCTGCTGGCCGGAGCCGGGCTGACGCCGCGCACCGTCGTGCGCCGCGGGTGGATCTACACCCGCGGCTCGCGCCTCGACGTCCTCGCCCCGCCGCTGCTGCGCGTCCCCGGCCTGCGCACGATCTTCACGTTTCAACACGTCCTCGCGGCCAATCTCTGACTAAAGTCAGAGATATGCATGTCGAACAGGTCAGGTCGTTCAATCGCACGGTGACCGAGCGGATCGGCGCGCTGCAGGACTCCTATCTGGCCACGGACCGCCCGCTCGGCGCGGACCGCGTGCTGTGGGAGGTCGGCGACGGCACGGATCTGAAGACGTTGCGGACGCGGCTGAACCTGGACTCGGGCTACCTGAGCCGGCTGATCGCCGCGCTCCAGCGCGAAGGGCTGGTCGAGACCGCGCCGGGCGAGGACAAACGGGTGCGGGCGGTGCAGCTCACCGAGGCGGGCCGGGCCGAGCGGATGGAGCTGGACCGCCGCAGCGACGAGCTCGCCGAGTCCCTCCTGGCGCCGCTGAGCGCCTCGCAGCGTGAACGGCTGACGGACGCGATGGCGACCGTCGAGCGGCTGCTCACGGCGGGTCTGGTCGAGATCGCGCGCGAGGACATGAACAGCCCGGACGCCCAGTTCTGCCTGGGCGAGTACTTCAAGGAGCTCGACGCGCGCTTCGAGGGCGGCTTCGACTACGCGCGCAGCCTGCCGACCGACGACGCCGTCTTCCTCGTCGCCCGACTGCGCGGCGAGCCGGTCGGCTGCGGCGCGATCAAGGTCGCGCAGAGCTACCTCAAGCGGATGTGGATCTCGCCCAAGGTGCGCGGCCTCGGCCTGGGGCGGCGGATGCTGAGCGAGCTCGAGGCGCTCTCGCCCAACGGGGTCGCCCGCTTGGAGACCAACCGCGTGCTGACCGAGGCGATCGCGCTCTATCGGGCCGCGGGCTACGTCGAGGTCGAGCCCTTCAACGACGAGACCTACGCGCACCACTGGTTCGAGAAACGGCTCGCCTGAATATCCTGCGGCCGCATGCCCGTGACCGATCTCTCTCGGATCTTCAAGGCCTACGACGTCCGCGGCATCTACGGGGACGACATCGACGGCGACACCGCTGAGGCGGTCGGCCGCGGCCTTGCCCGCGCGCTCTCGGACCTCTCCGGCAAGCCGGTGGGCGAGCTCAGGATCGGCCTCGGCCGCGACATGCGGCTCTCCGCCCCGGAGCTGGCCGCCCGCTACCGCGACGGCATGGTCGCCGAGGGCGCCCACGTGGTCGACGCCGGGCAGGTCGGGACCGAGATGGTCTACTGGCTCGTCGGCTCGCGCGACCTCGACGGCGGCCTGATGTGCACCGCCAGCCACAACCCGAAGGCGTACACCGGCGCGAAGATGGTCGAGCGCGGCAGCGTCGCGCTGTCGGGTGACCGCGGGTTGCAGGAGATCCGCGCGCACATCGAGAACGGGCTCGGCGATGCCCCCGGCGGCGGCTCCTACGAGGAAGTCGACATCTACGAGGCGTTCCAGCGCGAGGCGCTGAAGGTCATCGACCCGAGCGTGGTCAAGCCGCTCAAGGTCGTCCTCGACGGCGGCAACGGGATGGCGGGGCCGATGGTCGGCCCGATCCTGAAGCGGTTGCCGCTCGACCTGGTCGAGACCTACTGGGTCCCGGACGGCGAGTTCCCGGACCACGAGCCGAACCCGCTGCTGCCCGAGAACCGCGAGTTCATCGTGCGCAAGGTGGTCGAGACCGGCGCCGACCTCGGCATCGCGTGGGACGGCGACGCGGACCGCTGCTTCTTCATCGACGGCGCCGGCGAGTTCGTCCCCGGCGACTTCCTCACCGCGCTGCTCGCCGCGAGCATCCTCGAGAAGGTCCCGGGCGCCGACATCCTCTACGACGTGCGCGCCTCGCGAGCGGTGCCGGACACGGTCACGCGGCTGGGCGGACGGGCGGTCGTGAACCGCGTCGGCCACGCGTTCTTCAAGACGCGCATGCGCGACGAGGGCGGCGAGTTCGGCGGCGAGGTCTCCGGCCACTACTACTTCAAGGCCTTCTACAACGCGGATTCGGGCACGATCCCGGCGCTGCTGATCCTCGAGCTGCTCTCCAAGCGCGAGACCACGCTGGCCGAGCTGCTGGCCGACCTGCGCTCGAAGTACTTCATCAGCGGCGAGATCAACTCCACGGTCGCCGACCAGCGGGCCAAGATGGACGAGATCAAGGCGCGCTACTCCGACGCCGAGATCACCGAGCTCGACGGCGTGTCGATCGACTACGAGGACTGGCACTTCAACGTCCGCCCGTCGAACACCGAGCCGCTCCTGCGCCTCAATCTGGAGAGCCTGATCTCCCAGGAGGACATGGAGCGCCGGCGCGACGAGGTCCTTGCCCTGATCCGGTCGTGATCCACCGCTTGCCGATCCCGACGCCGTTCCGGGTCGGCCGGGTGAATTGCTACCTGATCGACGACGACCCGCTCACGCTGGTCGACGTCGGGCCGAACTGGGGCGAGGCGCTCGTCGCGCTCGAGGCCGCCGTGGGCGCGACGGGGCGTCGGCTCGAGGACGTGGAGCGGATCGTCATCACGCACCAGCACGCCGATCACGTCGGGCTGGTGCGGATCGTCGCCGACCGGTCGGGCGCCGAGGTCTGCGCGCTGGAGGCGTTCGCGCCGCTGGTGGAGGACTTCAGCGCCTACGCCGATCGCAACGACGAGCTGGCGCAGGCCGTCATGCGCCGCCACGGCGTGTCGGTCGACGTGGTCGCGGTGCTCGCCGCGGTGACCCGCGCGCACCGTGGCTGGGGCGGGAGCGCGCCGGTCACCGCGCTCCTGCGCGACGGCGGCGAGCTCGCGTTCGCGAACCGGCGCTTCGACGTCCATCATCGGCCCGGACACTCGCCCTCGGACACGATCCTGTTCGATCCCGGGTCGAGGGAGCTCGTGGCCGGCGACCACCTGATCAAGAACATCTCCTCCAACCCGGTGATCTCCGCTCCGCTGGACCCTGCGGCGAAGCGGCCGAGCGCGCTGCTGACCTACATGGCCTCGTTGCGCGCCACGCGCGAGCTGCCGGTCGAGACCGTCTTCCCCGGCCACGGCGAGCCGTTCGGCGACCACGCGGCGTTGATCGACGAGCGCTTCGCCATGCACGAGCGCCGCGCGCGCAAGATCCTCGGGCTGATCGAGGAGCGGCCGCGCACCGGGCACGAGCTCGCCCACGCGATCTGGGGCGGCGTGGCGCTCACGCAGACGTTCCTGACGTTGTCCGAGGTGCTCGGGCACATCGACCTGCTGGCCGAGCGCGGCGAGGTCGCCTCGTTCGAGGACGAAGGCGTGGTGCGGTGGAAGACGTCGAAGTAGTCATCGTCTCGGTGCTGCTGTCCGTGGTGGTCCTGTCCGCCGCGGCCCGCGCGATCAACGTGCCGTACCCGATCGTGATGGTGCTCGGCGGCGCCCTCATGGGCTTCGTCCCGGGCCTGCCCGAGGTCGCGATGAACCCGGACCTCGTGCTGCTGATCTTCCTGCCGCCGCTGCTGTACACGAGCGCGTTCTTCGCCAACCTCACCGACCTGCGGGCCAACCTGCGGCCGATCACGCTGCTCTCCGTCGGGCTCGTGCTGTTCACCGTGGTCCTGGTCGCGGTCGTCGCGCATGAGCTGATCGACGGCATGTCGTGGCCGGTCGCGTTCACGCTCGGCGCGATCGTCGGCCCGACGGACCCGATCGCGGCCACCGCGATCGCGCGGCGTCTGGGCGTCCCGCGCCAGCTCGTCTCCGTCCTCGAAGGCGAGTCGCTGATCAACGACGCGACGGCGCTCGTGGCCTACAACATCGCCCGCGCCGCGGTCTTCGGCGCGAGCTTCTCGCTGCTGGACGCCGGCTGGGACTTCGTCTGGAAGGCGGCGGGCGGCGCGGCGCTCGGGCTGCTCGTCGGCTGGGTCATCGCCGAGGTCCGCCGGCGGCTGGACGATCCGCTGATCGAGAACACGATCAGCCTGCTGACCGGGTACGCCGCGTACGTCCCGGCCGAGAAGCTGCACCTCTCGGCGGTCGTCGCGGCGGTCACGGTGGGGATCTACGTCGGATGGCAGGCGCCGCGGATCGCCTCCCCGGCCACCCGCATCCGCGGCTTCGGCATGTGGGAGCAGCTCCAGTTCCTGCTCAACGCGATCCTCTTCGTGCTGACCGGGCTGCAGTTGCCGACGGTGCTCGACAGCCTCGACGCCACGCACGCCGGGGAGCTCACCGGCTACGCGGTCGCCATCAGCCTGGCGGTCATCCTCGCCCGGCTGGTCTGGCAGAACACGATCATCTACGTGGTCCGCGCGCTCGATCGCCGCGCCTCGCAGCGGGCGCGCCGGACGACGTGGCGCTATCGGCTCGTCGGCGGCTGGGCGGGTATGCGTGGCGCGGTCTCGCTCGCCGCGGCGCTCGCGCTGCCGAGCGACTTCCCACAGCGCGACCTCGTCGTGTTCCTCACGTTCGCGGTGATCTTCGCCACTCTGGTGCTGCAGGGGTTGACGCTCGCGCCGCTGATCCGCTGGCTCGGGGTGACCGACGACGGGTCGCTCGAAGCGGGCGAGGAGCTGCGGGCGCGCCTGGTGGCGACCGAGGCCGCGCTGGCGCGGATCGCCGCGCTACGGGACGAGGACTGGACCCGCGACGACACGCTCGAGCGCTTGGAAGGCGCGTACACCTACCGCCGCCGGCGCCTGAAGGCGCGGGCGGGCAAGATCGAGGACGACGGCTACGAGGACCGCTCGTTCGCCTACCAGACCGTGCTGCGCGAGGTCCTGGAGGCGCAGCGCGGCGAGATCGTCCGGCTGCGCAACGAGGGGACGATCTCCAACGAGGTCATGCACCGCCTCGAGCGCGAGCTCGATCTCGAGGACGAGCGGCTCGAAATCTAAAGGGGTCAGGCCCCTTTAGGTTCAGGCGGGGCGGGCGAAGTCGGCCGGTTCGATGAGGCCGTGCCGGAGGGCGCCGATCATCGTCTCGACCTGCTGGATCATCCGCTCGCGGTCGAGCTTGTGCAGGGCGCGATGGATCAGGTCGGCGCGCCGGTCGAGCTCGATGTCGAAGCGCTCGGCGACCTTGTTCGTGACCGTGACCTCACGCCAGACCTCGCAGGAGCCGCAGCGCAGTTGCATCCACCAGGACTCCGGCGTGACCGGCTCCCAGTTGACGGGGTTCACGAAATCCTTGCCGCAGGCGGCGCAAGCATGAAGGTCATCCTCAGCCGGACGCTTGTTCCGACCGAGAGCCCGTGAGAGCCAGTTGGAGTCCGGGGAGGTCATGTCCCCGAGTATCGGCAGGCCCTGCCCGATTCTCCAGGGTGCAAACCGAACTTTTTATGACGAGCTAGCCGCGTGTCACATGGCTTACGGGAGCCATTCCAGCATGGCGCGGGCCGCCTCGTCACCCTCGCGTACGGCGTAGTTCGTGCCGCGGTCCTCGGGGAAGATCTGGGTCGTGTTGGCCAGCACCAGCCCGCGCGTCGGGGTCTTCATGGCGGGGATCTTGGCGCGGTAGCCGACGGTGACGATCGGCTGGGCGGCGGGTTCGCGGTGCAGCCAGGTCTGCTTGACCCAGCTGTGGTCGAACGCGGGCGTGACGGCTTTCAGGCCGGGTGTGTAGGTGTCGAGGACGCCCTGCGCGTCGAGGTCGAGCAGCTCGTGCCCGCGAGGCAGGTAGTTGGCGACGTAGAGGAAGCGACGCCCGTCGTAGCGGGCGGGGTCGATGAAGTTCGTGTGCTCGATCAGGCCGACGAACGGGAGCGCGTCGTCGCCGATGTTGGTCCAGTAGTAGGGCGAGAACTGGCGGTCGAGCTCGATCAGCAGGCAGAGCGCGGTGAAGTACTCGATGTCGCGCAGCTGGGCGAGGTAGTGCTCGGGGACGAGGCCGGGGGCGGCGAGCTGCTCGAAGACGTCGGACGGGACCGTCGCCAGGACGGCCTCGTAGCGCTCGGGCTCGAGCGTCTCGAAGTCGCGCGGGTCGTGGCCTTTGCGGAAGGAGTTGGGCGCGCCGGGGGTGATGACGAAGCCCGGCTCGACCTTGGCGGCGGGGCGGTCGATCAGCACGCGCCCTCCCCCGTGTTCGATCCTGCGTCGCAGCTCTTCGAAGAGCAGTTCCCAGGAGTGCTTGGGGTAGCCGAGCTTCTCCTCGGCGGCGTCGTCGCCGCGGCGCAGGCGGAACTTGTTCTGCAGCCAGACCATCGCGATGTCGTCGGCGCGCTCGCCGAACTTGCCGCGCAGCAGCGGGCCCCAGAGCGTGCGGTAGGCGGCCTTGCCCATGTAGCGCTCGATCCACTTGCGGGCGGTGACCTTCTCGAACGGCGCCGGGTTGCCCGGGCCCCGCTGGATGGCGAGAACCGCCATGCCGAGGCGGATGCGCGCGAGCGGCGGCATCGGCTTGAAGCGCAGCAGGTCCATCGGGGTCACGAACGGCCACTGCTTGCCCTGGGTGAAATAGGCGACGCTGGACGTGATCCAGTCCAGCTCGTCCTCCATCCCCAGCTCGTCGTAGAGCCCCGCGATGTGGCGGTCGGTCGAGAACAGGTGGTGGTAGTAGCGCTCGAGCAGGTGGCCCTGGCCGACGTCGAGCGTCGCGGCCTGGCCGCCGAGGCCGGGCCAGCGCTCGTAGACGTCGACCGTGTGGCCGGCTTCGGTCAGGCGCAGGGCGGCGACGAGGCCGGCGACACCGGCCCCGAGGACGGCGATCCTCATCGGTCTTCGGGCTCCTCGAGGTTGATGCGTTCGCCGACGACGTAGAGCGGGCGCTTCTTGACCTCGTCGTAGATGCGCCCGATGTACTCGCCGATGATCCCCAGCGTGATCAGCTGGATGCCGCCCAGGAGCAGCACGATGATGATCGTCGTCGGCACGCCGCGCTCGAAGATGTTCGCGTAGCGGGCGACGATCGTCAGCGGGATCGCCAGGAAGGCGATGACGCTGAACAGGAAGCCGAGGAACGTCGCCCACTGCAGCGGGCGGCTGGAGAACGACGTGATCGCGTCGAAGCTGAACCGCAGCATCTTGCGCAGCGGGTACTTGGTGACGCCGGCGTGGCGCTCCTGGCGCACGAACGGGACGGCGATCTGGCTGAAGCCGATCCAGACGGTCATGCCTCTCAGGAAGCGGTTGCGCTCGGGCATCGCGAGCAGCGCGTCGAGCGCCTTGCGGTCCATCAGGCGGAAGTCGCCGGACTCGACCGCCAGATCCAGGCCGGTGAGCCGTCTGAAGGTGCGGTAGAAGCCGCGCGCCGTGATCCGCTTGAAGGCGGTCTCCCCCAGCCGCTGCTCGCGCACGGCGTACACGACGTCGATCCCCTCGCGCCAGCGCTCGATCATCTCCGGGATGACCTCGGGCGGGTCCTGGAGGTCGCCGTCGAGCATCACGATCACGTCGCCCCTGGCGTGCTCGAGGCCGGCGGTGAGCGCGGGCTGGTGGCCGAAGTTGCGCGCGAGGCTGACGATCTTCACCCGCGGATCGCGCTCGGCGGCCTTCGCCATCGCGTCGCGCGTGCGGTCCTTGGAACCGTCGTTGACGAGGATCAGCTCGTAGTTGAGGTGGCCGAGCGCCTTTTCGACCCGCTCGGTGAACGGGTCGACGGTGTCCTCTTCCTCGTACATGGGCGCCACGACGCTGAGCAGCCCCACCTCGCGGTTCATGGGCGCCAGGGTACCGGCGCGAATACGCTGTGCACCCATGGCCGACGAGGGCGCGGTTGAACGCGAGCTGTTCGAGGTGGGCCGCAAGCTCGCGGCGGCGCTGCCGACGACCCGCAACCCGCTGAAGGCGCTCGACGACAAGGCCATGGATCTCGCGTCCTCGGACGCCGAGCTCAAGGCGGCGCTGTTCCGGTTCGTCGACGTCGTCCCGGCCTGTCGCAACCTCGACGACCTGGCGCGGCACCTGACCGCCTTCCTGGAGGACGTGGGTGAGCCGCCGCCGCCGATCGGCGTGGCGCTTCGGATGGGCGGCTCGAAGGCCGGGCGCCGCGCGCTGGGGATGGCGGCGGCGTCGGGCGTCAAGCACATGGCGCACCGGTTCATCGTGGGTGAGGACCCTCGGGCGGCGCTGGGTGTGCTGCGCGATCTGTGGAAGGACGGGGTGGCGTCCTCTGTCGACCTGCTGGGCGAGGCGACGGTCACGCAGGCCGAGGCGCAGCGCTACGCGGACCGCTGCGCCGACGCGCTGGACACGATCGCTCGCGCCGCGTCCGGCTGGCCGTCGCGTTCGCAGCTCGAGCAGGACACCGCGGGCGCGCTGCCGCGGGCGAACCTGTCGGTGAAGGTGAGCGCTCTGACGCCGCTGCTGCGGCCCGACGCGCCGGAGCGCGGCAAGCGCGATGCCGCCGACCGGTTGCGCCCGCTGCTCCGGCATGCACAGGAGCGCGGCGCGCACCTGCACATCGACATGGAGTCGATGGACTCGCGCGATGCCGTCCTGGATCTGATCCTCTCGTTGCTGGCCGAGGACGAGTTCCGGCCGGGGCCGTCGGCCGGGTTGGTGCTCCAGGGCTACCTGCGCGACTCGCCGGACACGTTGGACACGATCCTGGCGTGGCTGGACGGCCCAGGAGCAGGACGTGCTCATCCCTTGACCATCCGGCTGGTCAAGGGCGCCTACTGGGATCACGAGCTCGTCCAGGCCGCGCAGCACGGCTGGTCGCCCCCGGTCTTCGACGTCAAGGCCGACACCGACGCGAACTTCGAGCTCCTGACCCGGCGGCTCCTGGACGCGCGGCCGAAGGTGCGCGTCGCGATCGCCTCACACAACTTGCGCAGCGTCTCACACGCAATTGCGTACAACCGGCTCAGCGGCGGCGCGGATTCCGACCTCGAGTTGCAGGTTCTGCGCGGTCTGGGCGATCCGCTGCAGGCCGCGATCGCATCCTTGGGGCTACGCGTTCGAACGTATTGCCCCGTAGGAGACCTCGTCGCGGGGATGGCGTACCTCGTCCGGCGCCTGCTCGAGAACACCTCGAACGAGTCGTTTCTGTACGAGCAGGCCCGCGGCGTGCCGCTCGAGGTACTGCTCGCGCGCCCCGGCGGCACCGTCGCCCGAACCCCCTGACCGCGGGCGAGGTCTCGCCGCGCGGTGCCACGCCGCGTCCCGGGTGCGACGCCACGCGCGGACTCGCCGCGCGGTGCCACGCCGCGTCCCCGGGCGCGACGCCCACGCGCGGACTCGCCGCGCGGCGCGGCGGCGCGTCTCGACGCCCGGACTCGCGGCGCACCGGCGCGGCGCGACGTGCGCCCGGACTTCCCGCCCGGCGGCGCGACCGCACGCGTGGCCGTTGCCGCGGCGCGCCGGCGCGGCGCAGCGCGACGCGCGGGGTGCCGCATACGGGTGTGATGCTCCGCTCCCGCATAGCGAAACACCAGCAACACACCCCCACCCGCGCGCCAACTCGACCGGTCGGTTGTGATCCCTCCGGCCGGTCACTTTGACCAAATCGATCATGGGATCGGGGGTGTGATGCTCCACCGTCCTGTGAGGACGGCGCAGCATCACACCCCTGTTGTGGGCACCCGGCGGGCGCGGCGGGAGGCGGGCGCTGACAGACTGTCGGGCGTGTCCCTGACGCCGTTCAAGAACGAGCCGATCCTCGAGCTGCGGCGGGCGCCGGTGCGGGCCCAGCTGCGCGGTGCGCTGGAGGCCTTCGACGCCGAGCCGGTCATCCAGGTGCCGGTGTGGGTGGGTGACGACGCGCGGCATGGTGGCGCGCTCGTGTCGGTCGACCCCGGCGAGCCCGAGCGCGTCGTGGCGGAGTCCGCGATCGCGTCCGACGCGGATGTCGACGCCGCCCTGGCGCTCGCCACGCGCAGTGAGTGGAGGCACACCTCCGCTACGCACCGGGCCGACGTGCTCATACGCGCTGCTGCGTATCTACGCGAACGGCGGCTGGAGGTCGCGGCGCTGGAGGTACGCGAGACCGCGAAGCCGTGGCGGGAGGCCGACGCCGACGTGTGCGAGGCGATCGACTTCCTCGAGTACTACGCGCGGGCGGCGGTCGCGCTCGCCGAGCATCCCGCGGGGCTGCCGGGGACCGCCGGCGCGGAGCTGATCCAGCTGCCGGGTGAGCGCAACGAGCTGCGCTGGTCGCCGCGCGGCGTCGTGGCGGTCATCTCGCCGTGGAACTTCCCCGTGGCGATCCCGCTCGGGATGGTCGCCGCGGGGCTGGCGACGGGCAACGGCGTCGTGCTCAAGCCGGCCGAGCAGGCGCCGGCGTGCGCGTACATGCTCGTGCGCGCGCTGCGGGAGTCCGGTCTGCCGCCCAGCGCGCTCGCGCTGCTGCCCGGCGAGGGCCCTGTCGGCGCGCAGCTGGTCGGCGACCCGCGCGTGCACACGATCGCGTTCACGGGGTCGGGCCCAGTCGGGTTGGAGATCGTCCGGCGCGCGGCCGAGCTCGCGCCCGGGCAGAAGCATCTCAAGCGCGTCGTCGCCGAGATGGGCGGCAAGAACTGCGTGATCGTGGACTCGGACGCCGATCTCGACGACGTCGTGCCCGCGCTGGTGAAGAGCGCGTTCAACTACGCCGGCCAGAAGTGCTCCGCGGCCGCCCGCGTGCTCGCCCACGAGGCGATCCACGACGGGCTCGTCGAGCGCCTCGCCGGCGCGATCGAGGTCCTGCACGTCGGCCAGGCGTCGGATCCCGAGATCGACGTGCCGCCGGTGATCGAGCGCGAAGCGCAGGACCGTGTCGCCCGCTACGCCGCCACCGCGCAGGCGACGGGCAGGATCGCCGCGCGCGCCGCCGAGCTGCCCGACCGCGGCTTCTTCGCCCGCCCGACGCTCGCCACCGACCTCCCGGCCGACTCGCCGGTGCTGCACGAGGAGATCTTCGGCCCGCTCCTGGCGGTCGAGCGCGTCAAGTCGGTCGAGGAGGCGTGCGACCGCGTCGACGCGTCCTCGTTCGGGCTGACCGGCGGGCTGTTCAGCCGGAGCCCGCGCACGGTCGACTACGTCGCGGGTCGCACACCCGTCGGCAACCTGTACGTCAATCGTGAGATCACGGGCGCGATGGTCGGGCGCCAGCCGTTCGGCGGGAACCGGCTCTCCGGCACCGGCACGAAGGCGGGCGGTCCCGCGTACCTCCTGCAGTTCGTCGAGCCGACGGTGATCACGGAGAACACGGTCCGGCATGGCCTCGTCGTTTGAGGGCGTCTACGCCGCGGCGCTGACGCCGCTGCGCGAAGACCTGACGATCGACCGCCGGGCGTACGCCGCGCACTGTCGCCGCCTGCTCGACGAAGGCTGCGACGGCCTGGCGATCTTCGGCACCACCGGCGAGGCGAACTCGTTCAGCGTCGGCGAGCGCGTGAGCGCGTGGCAGGACCTCGTGGCCGACGGAATCCCGCCTGAGACGCTGCTCCCCGGCACCGGCGCGTGCGCGCTGACCGACGCGGTGACCCTGACCCGCGAGGCCCTCGCGGCCGGCGCGCCCGGCGTCCTCGCACTGCCGCCCTTCTACTACAAGGGCGTCTCCGACGACGGGCTGTTCGCCTTCTTCGCCGAGCTGATCGAGCGCGTGGCCGACGACCGGCTGCGCCTCTTCCTCTACCACATCCCGCCGCAGACGATCCTCGGCTTCTCGTTCGCGCTGATCGCCCGGCTGCTCGACGCCTATCCGGGGGTGATCGCCGGCACGAAGGACTCCAGCGGCGACGCCGCGCGGATCGAGGCCGTGTGCAAGGAGTTCCCGCAGCTGCGCGTGTTCGCCGGGACGGAGTCGCTGCTGCTCGACACGCTCCGCTGGGGCGGCGCCGGCTGCATCTCGGCGACGGTCAACGTCACCGCGCCACTCTCCGCCGAGGTGTTCCGCACCCGCGACGACGCGGCGCAGGCCCGGCTGACGGCGCGCCGCGAGCACCTCGAGCGCTTTCCGGTCATCCCCGCCCTGAAGGCGATCATGCGCCACCGCACGGGCGAGGACACCTGGCATGTCCGCCCACCTCTGGTCGGGCTCGACGACGACCGCGCGCGCGAGCTTCTCGCCGGGCTCTGACGTCCGAGGCGCCACGTGCCGTGAGGTTCGAGCGCGGACATCTCTTGGGTAATGAACCAGAATGGCGTACTCCCAGGACGACCTCCCACTCCGGAACTACGACCGCCAGCGCGCGTCGGCGATCGCGGCCAAGCTGCCCGCGTTCAGCCAGCACGAGCTCGCGGTGATCCGCGCGTACGAGGCCGAGCACGAGCAGCGCGCCGTCGTGCTGGAGCGGATCGCGGAGCTGTCGGTGGGCGAGCCGTGGTCGGGCTACGACGACGAGTCGACGGAGACGATCCTGATGACGCTGTCCGGCGCGGATCCGGGCGTCGCGCGCCAGGTCGCAAATTACGAACGCGAGCACCGGGCGCGGGCGAGCGTGATCAAGGCCGCGGGCCGCTAACGGTGTCGATCTCGTAAAGAGTGCGGGCTGTCCGGCCGATGACAGGGCCGACATGCCCTCACTCGTCACACGCCTCGGTATCCGCGGTCAGCTGCTGATCGCTCCCGCCGCCGTCCTCATCCTCACCGCGATTCTCGGCGTCATCAGCATCCGCCAGCTCGGCGCTTCGGCTGACATGGCGAAGACCCAGGCGTCCGAGACGGCCGCGGTCGAGGTCCTCCGCGACTCCAACTCCCGCCAGTTCGAGGGCGACCGCTTCCAGCACCTCGCGCTCGCCTCGGCCGATCAGAAGGAGTTCGACGCCAACCGCGCCGAGGCCGCGGACGTGATGAAGGAGTCCGCCGACGGCTTCACGGCGTTCGCCGCCGACGCGCGCACGCCAAAGCTGCGCGACGAGGCGCGCAAGCAGGCCGAGCTGATGACCCGGATCCAGAGCGAGCGCGAGCGTGCGCTGGCGCTGGTCAAGCCGGGCCAGCCGCTGCCTGAGGAGGCGGCGAAGATCATCGACGGCGTCGAGACGCTGATCGAGCAGGCCGACGAGTCCAACGACGCGCTGGTGACCGACGAGCAGAAGGTCACCGACCGCATCGCCGCCGACGCGTCCGCGACGGCCGCCCGCGGCAAGCGCCTCGTGATCGTCGTGCTGGCGCTGGCGGCCCTGCTGGCCGCGCTCGTGAGCTTCGCGATGGCGCGCCCGCTGGTGAGCGCCTCGCGGCGGCTGCTGACCGCGGCGAGGGGCATCGCGGCAGGTGACCTCGACCAGAACGTCGACGTCGCCGCGGCCGGCGAGCTCGGGGCGACCGCCGCCGCGTTCGGCGACATGGTCACCTATCTGCGCGAGGTCGAGCAGGCGGCCGGGCGGATCGCCGACGGCGACCTGACGACCGACATCGAGCCGAAGTCCGAGCGCGACGCGCTCGGTCACGCGCTGCACCGCATGACCAACAGCCTGCGGGACATGATCGGCGAGGTCGTCGCGACCGCCACGACCGTGAGCACCTCCTCCGACGCGGTCACCCGCACCTCCAACGAGTCCGGCCGCGCCGTCGCGGAGATCGCCGGCGCGATGAGCGAGATCACGAGCGGCGCCGAGGCGCAGCTGCGGATGGTCGCGGGCGCCACGCAGTCCGCCGCCGACATGGCGCAGGCCGTCGACGCGTCCGCCGAGGCCGCCCGGCAGTCCGCGGACGCGGCGAGCGAGGCCCGCGAGCTCGCCCGCGAGGGCGTCGAGGCGGTGCTCGAGGCGTCGACCGCGATGGTCGCTGTGCGCGAGTCCTCGCGTGCCGCCTCTGAGGCGATGTCCGGCCTCGAGGGCAAGTCGAGCCAGATCGGCTCGATCGTCCAGCGCATCACCGAGATCGCCGAGCAGACCAACCTGCTGGCCCTCAACGCCGCCATCGAGGCCGCCCGGGCGGGCGAGCAGGGCAAGGGCTTCGCCGTCGTCGCCGAGGAGGTCCGCCGGCTCGCCGAGAACGCGGGCGGGGCCGCCCGCGAGATCGAGGGGCTGATCGGCGAGATCCAGTCCGAGACGATCGCGGTCGTCCAGATCGTCACCGACGGTGCGGCCCGGACCGAGGAGGGCACGGGCACGGTGGAACGGACCCGCGAGGCCTTCGAGCGCATCGACGCCGCGATCGAGCGGATGCACACGCGGATCGCCGAGGTGGCCGACACCGCCCGCGACGTCGCCGCCGGCAGCGAAACGCTTCAGAGCGATCTCAACGAGGTCGCGAGCGTCGCCGAACGCTCGACCGCGGCGAGTCAGCAGGTCTCGGCCGCGGCGCAGGAGACGACCGCGTCGGCCACCGAGATCACCGGCTCGGTCGAGCGCCTGCACGGCACCGCGGACGAGCTCCAGCGGCTCGTCGCGCGATTCCAGCTCGTTTAGTACTCGATCACGCTGCGGATGCCGTCCTGGTGGTGCATCAGGTCGAACCCGCGATTGACCTCGTCCAGCGTGATCCGGTGCGAGATGAACGGGTCGACGTCGAGGTCGCCGTCCAGGTAGCGCTGCACGAGCTGCGGGACCTGGTCGCGGCCCTTGACGCCGCCGAACGAGGAGCCGGCCACGCGCCGGCCGGTGATCAGGTAGCGCGGGACGATGTCCAGCGTCTCCCCCTTGCCGGCGACGCCCGCGACCGTGCACAGGCCCCAGCCCATGCGCGCGGCCTCGACGGCCTGGCGCATGACGGCCACGATGCCGGTGGCCTCGAAGGTGTAGTCGGCGCCGAAGCCGCCGGTCTCGTCGAGGACGCGCTGGACGGTGTCCTCGCCGCCGATCCACGTGTCCGTCGCTCCCTGGCCTCGCGCCAGCGCCAGGCGGTCCTCGGACAGGTCGACGCAGATGATCCGCTCGGCGCCCTGCAGGCGCGCGCCGGCGACGGCGCCCAGGCCGACCATGCCCGCGCCGAAGACCACGCACGTCGAGCCGGCCTCGACCTTGGCCGTGTACATCGCCGCGCCGAGGCCGGTCGAGAGCCCGCACGCGAACAGCGCGCAGCGGTCCAGCGGGGCCTCCTCGGGCACCTTGGCCAGCGCGATCTCCGGCATCACCGTGTACTCGGAGAAGGTCGAGGTGCCCATGAAGTGGCGGATCGGCTCGCCGTCGCGGGAGAACCGGGTCGTGCCGTCGGGCAGGTGGCCGAGGTTCTGCTCGGCGCGGATCGCCATGCACAGGTTCGTCCGCGGCGACACGCAGTGCACGCACTCGCGGCATTGCGGCGAGAACAGCGTGACGACGTGGTCGCCGATCTTGAGGTCCTTGACGCCCTCGCCGAGTTTCTCCACCACGCCCGCGCCCTCGTGGCCGAGCACGGCCGGCGCGTAGCCGGACGGGTCGGCGCCGGAGGCCGTGTACATGTCGGTGTGACAGACGCCACAGGCGACCAGCCGCACGAGGACTTCACCGGCCTTGGGCTCGGCGAGGTCGATCTCCTGCACGTTCAAGGGGGCCCCGAACTCCTCCAGGACCGCGGCTCGCGTCTTCATGGCGCGCACCCTACCTAGGGCGCAGCTTCACCCGCAGCCCGTCGGGGCTCATCGTGAACCCGAGCTTCTCGCGGGGCGGCGCGCCCGCGAGCTCCCACTCGAAGCTGCGCGCGAGCATCGCCAGCGCGGTCTTGCCCTCCAGGAACGCGAGGTTGCGGCCCGGGCAGAAGCGCGGCCCGGCGCCGAACGAGAGGAACGTCTTCGGGTCATGGCCGTTGGTCAGCCAGCTCCCCGGGTCGAATCGCTCGGGGACGGCGGGGCGCCCGACCTGGCGGGTGAGGCAGGCGATGCGGGTGCCGGCGGGAAGCTCGACGCCGCCCACCTCGGTGTCCGCGAGCGGCTCGACGAAGATGATCGGCGCGACCGACTTCAGCCGCGCGGCCTCGCGGAAGACGGCCTCGGCGTAGACCATGCCGTCGACGGCCTCGGCGTCCGCGGGCCAGCGAGCGTCGCCGAGGACCGCGTCGGCCTCGGCCTGCAGGCGCGCCCGGGCGGCCGGGTCCTGGGCCAGCAGCGAGGTCGCCCACGCGAGCGTGTTGGCGGTCGTGTCCTCGCCCGCGAAGAGCATCGTGAAGACGTTGCCGACGATGTCGTGCTCGGAGTACTCGGGGGTCGCGAGCATGCTCTCGAGGAAGTTCTCCGGCGCCTCGCGCAGCTCCGGACGCGCCTCCATCCGCTCGCGGGCCTGGGCGATGAAGCCGGCGATCTCCTGCTTGATGACCTCCAGCGAACGCTCGGCCTCGCGGTCGGCGGGCGGCTTGACG
Organism: Solirubrobacter soli DSM 22325; assembly: GCF_000423665.1. Lineage (GTDB taxonomy): Bacteria > Actinomycetota > Thermoleophilia > Solirubrobacterales > Solirubrobacteraceae > Solirubrobacter > Solirubrobacter soli. The sequence goes on from NZ_AUIK01000028.1 coordinate 140,772, forward strand.
ACGCGCCAGTACGGGACCGGCGAGAGGATCCGGCGGGCGAGCAGCTCGAAGACGTTGCCGATGTGGACCTGCAGCTCGCCGTCGCCGTGCTCGAGCGTGTTGAGGTCGGCGCCGAAGGCGAGCGCGGTCGTCACGTCGACGCTGTAGGCCATGAAGTCGTCGAGGATCGCCGCCTCGGTCTGGCGCGCGAGGCGCCCGTGCAGCCGCTCGGTGGCGACCTGGATGACGTCGAAGTAGCGCCGCAGGTGGTTCGTGTTGAGCGCGGTGACCGCGAGCCGGCGCTGCCGCTTCCAGTCGTCGCCCTCGGACGTGAACGGCCCGATCACGCCGATCTCGTTGGCGACCGCCTCGACCTCGCGCCAGCGGCGGTAGCCGTGCGGGCGCTCGCGCAGAATCGCGTTGACCGTCTCGGTGTCCGTGAAGCCGATCACCTCGCGCGGGCCCATCGAGAACCGGAACACCGGCCCGTAGCGCCGCCCCCACCGCTCGATCATCAGGTGCAGGCGGTCCGGGCGCAGCTGGAGCGCGTTGCCGAGGCCGGGGACGCCGGCCGGTCCTGGGAGGTCAGCGATCGCCGTGGTCATGGCGCCATCCCCGGGACGCCCGAAATCGAAAGGTCGGTCCTGCGAAGGCGGTTGCCGGGCTCGGTCACACGTGGACAGTATCCGTGCGGCGGCGCAGGAAGGATGCGGCGAGGGCCGCAAGGGTGCCTGGGAGGAGCGCCAAGGCGACGATGCAGGGCTGACGCGACAGGACCGGAAGCGCGAGCGTGGCGCTGCTCGCCGCCGTCCGGCCCGCCAGGAACGCGACGAGCACGAGCAGGACGAGCGCGGTGAGCACCCCGAGCGCGGTGCAGAGCGAGAGCGCGCGGCCCGGTGGGCGGCCGAGCAGCGAGTCGACGCGGCCCGCCTCGATCCCGACCGCGCCGTCCGGCGCCTTCGCCAGCCGCAGCATCGCGCTCGCGAGCGGCGCCGCGTCCCCGCCCGCGCTGCGCAGAGCGGCGGCGTCGGCGTCGATCTCCGTCGCCAGCGCGTGCTCGCGGGCGAGCCGGCGGACCGGCGGCAGCGCGTCCCCAAGGACCTGCGCGATCGCCAACCGCAGCGGGTCGCGGCGGGCGCGGTGGTGCGCCTCGTGGGCGAGCACGGCCTCGAGCTCGCGCGGCGGCAGCACGTCCAGCGCCGCCTCCGTGACGTAGATGCGCGGCCGGCGCAGGCCGGCGCACATCGCGCGCGGCGCGTCGCCGCGGATGACGATCACGTCCCCCGCCTCGCGGACCCGGCACGCCTTGAGCGAGCGGGAGAGCGCGCGTTGCGCGACCGCCTGGTGGGCGACCGAGCGCAGCGCGCGCAGGAGCGTGAGGAGCCCGAGCGCGGCGAGCGCCAGCACGATCAGCGCGCTGGGGTTCGCCGTCGGGTAGACGATCGTGCGGCCGAGCGCGTCGAGCTCGTGGACGGGTGCCTGCGGCCCGACGGTGAGCGAGCGCTCGACCATCACGAGCGCGGTCAGCGCCAGCGCCAGCGCCGCCGTCGCGAGCGCGAGCGTGAGCCGGAAGAGCGGGACACCCATGGACGTTCCCGACGCTACCGGGGCGCGCAGGGCGCGGGGCGAAAACAAGTGGTGAACGAGGGTCGACCCGGGCGGCATCTACTACAGATAGTAGTAGGCAAGGTCGCCCGTTCGCTCGCGCGCGCCGCCGGCGTCGCGCTCTCGCCGGTCGCCGCCCTGATCCTGGCAGCGCCCGGGTCCGCCCCACCGGTCGCGGCGCAGCATCCCGGGCGCCTCGAGCTGCGCGGCCGCCACCGCTTCGCGCGCTACGCACTCGTGTTCCTGATCGACGGCGGCCGCGTCCGGGCGCAGACCTACGCGGCGTTCCCGGGGGTCGAGGGACGCGCATATCGGGCGTTGGTGATCGGCTCCGGCGCGCACCGCGTGGTGACGAAACGCCTGCTCCGGCGGGGCGCAGCCGCCCGTTGAGCTGAACGAACGGCCCTTGTGGAAAGACGCGGGCCGCAAGTAGCGTCGGCGGATGCGTCGTTTCCTCCCCCTGCTCGCGAGCCTCGTCCTGCTCGCGCTTCCTGCCGCCGCCCAGGCCTACACGTTCTACGAATGGGACGCGACCGGCTCGCCGACGGGCATCGTGGCCGGAGCCACCGGCCTGTCCCTCGCGTTCAACACGAGCGGGGAGATCGGCGGCGTCACGCTCAACGCCGTTCCGGCCGCACGCACCGCGATCACCGGCGCCGCGCTGAGGCCGACCAACCTCGCGCAGGGGCCGAACGGGCTCCTGTGGTTCGTCGATCCGACCAACGACAAGGTCGGTCGCACGGACCCCGGGGCGGGAGCGATCACGCTGGCGTCCGCGACGATCAATGACACGCCGTCGGATGTCGTGGCGTCCGCGAACGACCTCATGTGGGTCACCGAGTTCGACTCCGGCAACCTCGACTGCATCGTCCCGGACACGGGCGCGGCCACCTCGAAGACGTCCGGGGTCGACCACCCGATCGCGATCGCGCGCGCCAACGACGGCGCGCTCTGGTACGTGGACACGGCGGCCCACAAGGTTGCTCGGCTGGCGCAGCCGGACACCTGCGGGGCGACCATCAACCCGCAGATCTTCACGCTCGCCGACGACGTCTTCCCCGTCGACGTGACCGCGGCGCCGAGCGGGAACGACGTGATCGTCGGCACGACGTCCGGGCTCGTCCGCGTGTCCGCCGCCGGCGCCGCCGCGCCGGTCGCCGGCGTCGCGGGCAGGCCCGGCATCGTGCACACGGCGGCCTCCGGCGTGTGGTGGATGGACTCGATCAACAAGCGGATCGGCCGGCTCACGGCCGCGAATGTGGTGACCGAGTGGGCGCTCCCGCGCAACTCCGCGAGCCCGGTCGAGTTCGCCATCGCGTCCGACAACTCGCTCTGGTACACGGCCGCGCCGAACGTGATCGGGCGCTTCTCGGAGGAGACGGGCGCGCAGGGTCCGCAGGGGACGCCGGGCCAGACGGGCGCCACCGGCGCGACGGGCGCGACCGGCGCGCAGGGGCAGCCGGGCGCCACTGGGGCCACCGGGGCGGCCGGACAGCCCGGCGCCACGGGTCAGACCGGCGCGCAGGGCGAGAAGGGCGACAAGGGTGACCCGGGCGCCTCGGTCCTCGGTTCCCCCGGCGCGCAGGGCCCGCAGGGCGCCCAGGGGGCGCAGGGCCCGGCCGGCCCGCGCGGCGCGACCGGCGAGCAGGGTCCGCGCGGCAAGACCGGCGCGGCGGCCAAGATCCCGAAGATCACCTGCAAGCTCTCGGGGAGCAAGGTCACGTGCAAGGTCGCCAAGAGCGGCAGCGGCGGCTCGGGCGGGACCGGCGGCGGTGAGGGCAACACCGGCGGCGGCGAGGGCCTGCGCCTGCGCCTCAGCCGCGCCAGCAAGCTCTACGCGACGGGCGGCCGCGCGGCCAAGAGCAACCGAACGACGGTGAAGCTGCACACCCTGCGCAAGGTCAAGGCGGGCAGGTACACGCTCGCCGTCGACCTCGGCGAGGACGTGACCGTCCGGATCTCCCTGCGGCTCTAGATCCCGAAGCGCGCCAGATACGCGGGCCATACGTCCTCGAGCACCTCGAGGGCGTAGGCCTCCGCGTACGGCTCACCGCGCGCCATGTAGCGCTTGGTCCGCGTCGTCATCCGGTCGTGGTGGTGGCCGAGCTCGTGCGGGAGGATGTGCAGGAGCTGGAACGCGCGCGCCTGCGCCTCGGTCCAGCGCACCTCGGTCCCGACGACCTCGACCTCGAGCCGGTCGAGCAGCTCACGGTGCTCGTCCATCCACGGCTCGAGTGCGTCTTCCCACCACAGGTCGGCGTCCCAGTCGCAGACCGCGACGACGCCGTCCGCGCACCAGCCCATGCAGTCGTCGGCGCCGTCGAGCACGATCGCCTTCAGCCCGACCGCCACCTCGTCCCACATCGGCAGCAACGCGATGAACTTGCGCAGCTGCGCGATCGTGATCAGATGCCGCCCGCCCCACGCGGGAGCGCGGCGCTCGAGGACGATCTCGTCCGGCGCGGGCGTCGGCGCCCAGTTGTTCTTCTTCTGGACGCGGCCGTCTTTGACGCGGGTCGCCGTCCGCCGGTGCACGCCTACAAGTGTGCCTGATCGTTCCAGGTCTGCAGCGCCCAGCCGTCGAAGCGCACGCCCTCGATCAGGTAGTCGCGGCGGTGATGGAAGAGCGTGATGCCGGTGTTGATGTGCGAGATCCGGTAGAGCGCCGGGAGGTGGTGGGGCGAGAACGCCTCGCGGAAGATCGCCGCGCCGAGGAAGAAGTGCAGGAAGCCCCAGTGCGAGACGCAGAGGACGCGCTCGTCGAAGAGCCGCGACTCCAGGCGCCGCTGGACGCGGTGGACGCGGTCGACGATCGCCTGGAAGGACTCCGCGCCGGGCTCGGCGTGCTCGGGCGGGTGCTCCGGCATCCAGGTGACGTGGCCGGTGCCCTCGTAATGGGGCGACGCCTCGCGGTACGCGTCGGACTGGCGGACCTCGAACAGGTCGTCGTCGGTCTCGTGGGTGAGGCCGAGCACCTCGCCGATGCCCTGCGCGGTCTCCTGCGCACGGCGGAACGGGCTCGCGATGATCGCTTCGATCCCCTCGTCCTGCAGGCGTTTCCCGAGACCGCGCGCCTGCTCCCAGCCGCGCTCGGACAGCCGGTCGGCGTCCGCCGGCTCGGCCTGCATCGTGCGGTCGGCGACGTTGGCGACCGACTCGCCATGGCGGGTGAAGTAGACGATCACTTGACGGCCTTCAGGAAGAGCTCGTGGACGCGGGTCTCCCCCGCGATCTCGGGGTGGAACGAGATCACGAGCATGTTGTCCTGGCGGGCCGCGACCGGGTGGCCGTCGACCTCGGCGAGGATCTCGACCGTGTCGCCGTACTCCTTCAGCCACGGCGCGCGGATGAACACGGCGCGCACGGGCGACTCGATCCCGGGGATGTCCAGGTCCTCCTCGAAGGAGTGGATCTGGCGGCCGAACGCGTTGCGCTCGCACAGCGTGTCCATGCAGCCCAGGTGCTGGCGGTCGAGCATGATCATCCCCGCGCAGGTGCCGAAGACCGGCTTCCCGGACTTCACGAACGCGCGCAGCGGGTCGCCGAGACCCTCGCGCTTGATGCCGAGCGTCATCGTCGTCGACTCGCCCCCGGGCATCACCAGGCCGGCGAGGCCCTCGAGGTCCTTCGGGGTTCGAACCTCACGGACCTCGGCGCCGAGGTCCGTGAGCATCTTCGCGTGTGCTTCGAAGTCGCCCTGCAGGGCCAACACGCCGATCATCGCCGAGCCTGGAGGTCTGATGATCGGGGTGGGGCGGAGGGGCTGCCCTGCCTCCTATTCACCACCCGCGGTTCGCGAGCAGCTGGCCCTCTTCGAGCTTGCGCGTCTCCAGGGACTGCATCGCCATGCCGAGGCCCTCGGAGGCCTTCGCGACGCGCTCCGCGTCCTGGTAGTGCGTGGTCGCCTCGACGATCGCGGCCGCGCGGGTCGCCGGGTCCTCGGACTTGAAGATGCCCGAGCCGACGAACACGCCCTCGGCGCCGAGCTGCATCACGAGCGACGCGTCGGCCGGCGTGGCGATCCCGCCCGCGCAGAAGGTCACGACCGGCAGCTTGCCGGTCTCGGCGACGCCGCGCACGAGGTCCAGCGGCGACTGCAGGTTCTTGGCGGCCGTGGCGAGCTCGGAGTCGTCGAGCGTCTGCAGCCAGCGGATCGCGCCGCGGATCTCGCGCAGGTGGCGCACGGCCTCGACGATGTCGCCGGTGCCCGCCTCGCCCTTGGAGCGGATCATCGCCGCGCCCTCGCCGATGCGGCGCAGCGCCTCGCCGAGGTTGGTCGCGCCGCACACGAACGGCACCTTGAAGCCCCACTTGTCGATGTGGTTGGCCTCGTCGGCGGGCGTCAGGACCTCGGACTCGTCGATGTAGTCGACCTCGAGCGCCTCGAGCACCTGCGCCTCGGCGAAGTGGCCGATCCGCGCCTTGGCCATGACCGGGATCGTCACGGCCTCCTGGATGCCCCGGATCAGGATCGGATCGGACATCCGCGCCACCCCGCCGTCGCGGCGGATGTCGGCGGGGACACGCTCGAGCGCCATGACGGCGGCAGCACCGGCGTCCTCGGCGATTTTCGCCTGCTCAGCGTTGACGACGTCCATGATGACGCCGCCCTTCAGCATCTCGGCCAGACCGGCCTTTACACGGAACGTCGCCTCGTCTCTCATTGCCTCTCGATGTTAGCCGGGGGCCGATGTACGATCCGGCGCATGGCGACGGAAGATCCTGACCTCATCGGCCCCGACGATGTGGCCTTCACGCTGGACCTCACGCCGCGTGAGCTCAAGATCCTCCACTCCGCCCTGCACGCGTTCCGAAACGACTTCGGCCACGATCAGCGCGACGTCAACACGATCATCCAGGGGCTCATGACCAAGCTCCCGGACGAGGCGTCGATCCGCTCGATCAACCTCGACACAGGGCTCTAGCGAGGTCTCCGGCGGGCGGGCGCGCGGCCCGCGGGCTGCGTCGGCTCCGGGCCCGGGTCGGGCACCGACCACGCGCGCGTCACCGGCTCGCCGTGCCGCACGGTGACGACCTCGTCGTCGTGGCGCACGGTCAGCGGATCGCCTTCGTGCGGGAGCTCGTACACCGCCTCACCTGCCGTGATCGTCACGCACAGGCACGTCCCGCGGTACATCACGCGGAAGCGCAGCTTCGCCAGCGCCGACGGGAGCCGCGGGCGGAAGCTGAGCTCTCCCCCGTGGCAGCGCATGCCGCCGAACCCGCCGACGGCCGCCACCCACGAGCCCGCCAGCGACGCCATGTGCAGGCCGTCGCGGGTGTTGTGCTCGAGGTCGTCGAGATCCATCAGCGCGGCCTCGCCGAAGTAGTCGTAGGCGAGCTCGAGGTGCCCGACCTCGGCCGCCACCGCGGCCTGCACGCACGCCGACAGCGATGAGTCGCGGACGGTCAGCGCCTCGTAGTAGGCGAAGTCGCGCGCCTTCTCCTCGGGTGTGAACCGGTCGCCGCGGGCCAGCAGCGCCAGCACGAGATCCGGCTGCTTAATGACCTGCTTGCTGTAGAGCAGGTAGTACGGATAGTGCAGCAGCAGCGGGTACTCGAGTCCTTCGAAGTCCATGACCTCGTGGTGGGTGAACGTCGAGTCCTGCGGGTGGACGCCCAGGCGCCGGTCGTACGGAATGTGCATGTCGGCCGCGGCGTCGCGCCAGCCGGCGATCTCCTCCTCGTCGACGCCGAGCGCCCGCGCCTCGTCCGGGTGCCGCGACGCGATCTCGGCCGCCATCCGCAGGTTCTGCTCGGCCATCAGGTTCGTGTAGACGTTGTCGTCGACGACGGCCGAGTACTCGTCCGGCCCGGTCACGCCGTCGATGTGGAACGCCCCGGCGTGGTCGTGGTGCCCGAGCGAGCGCCACAGCCGCGCCGTGTGGACGAGCAGCTCCAGCCCCTGGGCGGCCTCGAACGTCTCGTCGCCCGTGGCCTGGATGTAGCGGATCACGGCGTCGGCGATGTCGGCGTTGATGTGGAACGCGGCGGTCCCGGCCGGCCAGTACGCCGAGCACTCCTGGCCGCGGATCGTCCGCCACGGGAACGCGGCGCCCTCCAGCCGCAGCGTGCGGGCGCGGTCCATCGCCAGGTCCAGCGTCCCGTGGCGCCACAACAGGGCGTCGACGACGGCGCTCGGCTGCGTGTAGGTCAACACCGGCAGGACGAACGACTCGGTGTCCCAGAAGACGTGCCCGTCATAGCCCGGGCCGGTCAGCCCCTTGGCGGGGATCGCGCGCCGCTCGGCCCGCGCGCCCGCCTGCAGCGTGTGGAAGAGCGCGAAGCGCACCGCCTGCTGGAGCTCGCCGTCGCCCTCGATCTCGACGTCCGAGCGCTCCCAGAAGTCCGCCAGGTACTCGCGTTGGGAGCGCACGAGCTCGTCCCAGCCGATCCGCCGGGCGGACGCGACCGCCGCGTCGACCTGATCGCGGACCGACGGCGTCGAGCGCTGGCTCGACCAGCCATACGCCAGGAACTTCGTGAAGCGCAGCGGCTTGTCGGGCCCGATCTCGGCAGTCATCCAGACGCGGCCGAGATCCGGCGCGGCCTCAGAGCCGGCCACGAGCCCGTCGACGTCCTCGAGCACGTGAGCCATCCCGGCCGCCATCCGCAGCCCGCTGGTCCTGGTGCGGTGCACGAGCACGACCCGCAGGTCGTGCACCTCCTGCTCCTCGGCCTCGAGCGGCGCGCGCAACGCCGCGGCGGCGCGCGGATCGCCGGATTGGGCGCCGCCGGGCTCGTTGGCCACGAGCTCGGAGACCGCCACGACGCGCACGGCGCGGCCGTCGAGCGGCCGGACCTCGTAGCGGATCGCGGCGACCGAGCGCTGGACGAAGGACACGATCCGCGTCGACTTCACCTCGATCTCGCGCCCCGCGGGCGAGCGCCAGCGCACCTCGCGCCGCAGCTCGCCCGCGCGCAGGTCGAGCGTGCGCGTGTGGGCGAGCAACTCGCCGTAGCGGATGTCGAACGGCTCGTCGTCGACCAGCAGCCGGATGATCTTGCCGTTGGTCGCGTTGACGACGGTCTGGCCGTCCTCCGGGTAGCCGTAGCCGGCCTCCGCGTACGGCAGCGGCCGCGTCTCGTAGAAGCCGTTCAGGTAGGTCCCCGGGAGGCCGAACGGCTCGCCCTCGTCGAGGTTGCCGCGCAGGCCGATGTGCCCGTTGGAGAGCGCGAACACCGACTCCGCCTGGGCGAGCACATCGAGCTCGAGCGTGTCCTCGGTCACGGCCCAGGGCTCGACCGTGAACGCGGGGTGCGTGATCACAGGAGCTCTTGGAGGTCGTCGACGACGACGTCGGCGCCATGGGCGAGCAGCGCGTCGCGGTGGCCGACGCGGTCCACCCCGACGACATGGCCGAACCGGCCCGCGCGGCCCGACTCGACGCCCGCGAGCGCGTCCTCGAACACCACGGCGTGCTCCGGCGCGACACCGAGCCGCCGCGCGCCCTCCAGGAACGAGTCCGGCGCCGGCTTGCCGTGCAGCCCGAGCGCGTCGATCACATGCCCGTCGACGCGCTCCTCGAGGTATTCGGTGAGCCCCGCGACGCGGAGCACGTCCTCGCAGTTGTGGCTCGAGGAGACCACCGCGCGGCGCAGGCCCGCGTCGCGCGCGGCCTTCAGGTAGGCGACGCTGCCCGCGTAGGCCTCGACGCCCTCGTCGTGGATCAGCTTCAGGACGAGGTCGTTCTTGCGCTCGGAGAGGGTGTGGACCTCGGCGTCGGAGATCTCGATCCCGCGGCTCTTCAGGAAGTCGCGGATGCCGTCCTCACGCGGCTTGCCGTCGACGTAGTCGTTGTAATCGGACTGCTCGAAGGTGCCGCGATCGCCGAGGAACTCGTCGAACGCGGCCTTCCACGCCCGCTCGTGCACCACCGCCGTCTTCGTCAGGACGCCGTCCAGATCGAAGAGACAGGCGGTGATGCCGTCGGGAAGGCCCAGCACGGCTCCAGGCTACTTCAACCGGAACGCGCGGATGCGGTCGTCGTAGGAGGCCGTGTCGCGCGCGTAGACCCCGTAGGCCAGCGCCTGCAGGATCGAGAGCAGCCCCGTGTGCGAACGCACGAAGGCCGGCGAGTTCGAGGAGTAGTAGAGCGTGCGCTCGGCCAGCTTGGAGACGTCGCTCAGCGTCGCGTCGACGATCGCGAGCGTCGACGCGCGGCGGTGGCGGGCGATCTTCATCGCCCGCACGACCAGCGGGTGCGGGCGACCCGCGGAGAGGCCGATGACCAGCGTGCGCTCGTCGATCCGTCCCAGCCGCGACAGCGCCTCTTGCGAGGGTGAAGCGGCGATCTCGGCGCGCACGTCGAGGAGCATCAGCAGGTGGCGCAGGTAGGAGGCGAAGAACGCCATCTGGTCCGTGCCGGCGATCAGGATCCGCTCGGCGGCGGCGATCGCCTCGATCGCGCCGTCGACCTCGGAGCGGCTTACTCGCCGCGCGGTGTCCTCGACGTTGACGTGATCGGCGGCGACGGCCTGCTCGAACGGTGACTGATCGAGGCTGAACAGCGGCGTGGCCTGCTCGGGCGTCTTGGCGGTGCGGTGGTGGTGCCGGTATTCCTCGCGAGCGGCTTCCTGGAGCTCCGGGAAGCCCTCGAACCCGAGCGCCTGGCTGAAGCGCACGACGGTCGAGGAGGACGTACTGGCGCGACGGGCGAGCTCTTCCGCCGTGTGGAAGGCGACCTCGTCGAGGTGGTCGACGACGTACTGCGCGACGTCCTTCTGCGAGCGTGAGAACTCGTCGAAGCGTGCGGAGATGTACGTCGAAAGTGTCTGATGGCCGCGGGCGGCCGGAGGCATCGTGGCGGTCCTCGGCATGGCGAGGCGATCTTTCGACGGTCGCTCCCTAACCTCCTCCCCGCATATGCAACGGCTTGAGACTCGACTCGACGGACTCGTGTTGCTGGCGCCGACCGTCCACGGCGACGAGCGTGGCTTCTTCGTGGAGACGTTCCGGGCGGACACGGCGCGCCAGCACGGGATCCCTACGGAGTTCGTGCAGGACAACCATTCGCGCTCTCGTCAGGGGACGCTGCGCGGCATCCACTTCCAGACGCATCCCGGCCAGGGGAAATTGGTGCGCGTGGCCCGCGGAAAGGTGCTCGATGTCGTGGTCGACCTACGTCGGGGCTCTGACACCTTCGGCGAGTGGGAAGCCTTCGAGCTGACCGACGAACGCGGCGAGATGCTGTGGATCCCGGTCGGGTTCGGGCACGGGTTCCTGGTGCTGAGCGAGGTCGCGGACTTCGTCTACAAGTGCACGAACTACTACGACCCGGCGACCGAGGCGGGCATCCGGTTCGACGATCCCGAGGTCGGGATCGAGTGGCCGACGTCGATCGAGCTCCTGTACTCCGAGCGGGACGCGACCGCGCCGACACTGGCCGACGTGGCCGACTCGCTGCCGTTCACGGTGTGAAAGGCCGTTTCGCCCCGTCCCCGACGGGCGTCCTGCACCTGGGCAACCTGCGCACGGCGCTGCTGTCCTGGCTGTTCGCGCGCTCGGCGGGGTCGGGGTACGTCGTGCGGGTCGAGGATCTCGATACCGGCCGGGTCCGCCCGGGGCTCGCGGAGCAGCAGCTGGCGGACCTGGACGCGATCGGGCTCGACTGGGACGGACCGGTGTGGGTGCAGTCCGAGCGTGTCGCGTATTACGAGGCCGCCTTGGCATCACTGCCCGTCTACGAATGCTTCTGCACTCGGGCGGAGATCCGCGAGGCGGCGTCGGCCGCGCACGGGCCGGTGGGCGTCTATCCGGGGACGTGTCTCGGGCTGTCCGAGGCCGAGCGGGCGGCGCGGCGGGCCGAGGGACGCGAGCCGGCGTTGCGGGTGCGGGCGGATGCGACGGTCGTCCAGTTCACGGACCGCGTGCTCGGGCCGCAGGAGGGTGTGGTCGACGACTTCGTCGTGAGGCGCAACGACGGCGCCTTCGCTTACAACCTCGCGGTCGTCGTGGACGACGCGGCGCAGGGCATCGAGGAGGTCGTCCGGGGGGCCGATCTCATCGATTCCACGCCGCGACAGGTCTGGCTCTCCCGGGCGCTCGGGTATCCGGACTGCGCCTACGCCCACGTCCCGCTGGTGTTGAACGCGGAGGGCCGCCGGCTCGCCAAGCGCGACGGAGACGTCACGCTGCGCGAGGTGGGCGCGGAGGACGCGGTGCGCTGGATGGCGGGCTCGCTCGGGCTGTCAGGAAGGACTGCGGCGGATCTGCTCGAAGGGTTCGCTGTGGATTCGATCCCCCGCGAACCGACGATCTGGACGCCGGTAGGGTCCAGCCCTACCGAATAGCGTGCCGCAGATCGCGCCCTGGAGCGAAAACGCCTATTCGTCAGGGTCACACCCTGGCGAACCATCCACTCCGGGTCGGTGGCGCCCTATTCAATAGGGCGGTACCCTCCGCCCGACATGGAGACCCGCAGCTACAACGCTCCCGCCAGGGTCGCCTCCACGAAGCGCACGCGGGCGGCGATCCTCGCCTCGGCGAAGTACTCGTTCGAGGAGATCGGGTGGGCGCGGACGACGATGCCCGCGATCGCCGGCGGCGCCGGTGTCTCGTTGAAGACGGTCGAGGCCCATTTCGGTACGAAGGCGAACGTGCTCGCGGAGGTCGTCGCCGCGCTGGGGCGCGAGATTCCCGACACGGACGCGGGTCGCGACTTCGCCGAGGCGACCAGCGCGATCTCGGCGCTTCCCGCCCACGCCAGGTACGCCACGCCGCTCGTCGCCCGCTCGGCCAAGCTCGCGCTGGCGATCGACGAAGCGGCGCCGACGGACCCGAAGGTGGGTGAGCTCGCCGAGCGGCTGCGCCGCAACCACGACTACGGCGCCAACTGGGCGGCCCGGATCATCATGGACAAGCGTGGCCTGGCGGCCGACATGACGGTCGAAGAGGCCACGCGGGTCTTCCGGTTCGCCATCGATCCGGCCACCTACCGCACGCTCACGGGCGAGCTCGGGCTCGACGACGACGGCGTCCAGGCGTGGATGCTGCGCTACACGCGCGGCATGCTCCTGCTGCGCACGTAGACTCACGCCGTTATGGTCGGCCGCAAGGACGAGCGAGCCCGCCTCAAAGCGCTCCTCGACGCCGCACGCGAAGGGCGCAGCGGCGCGCTGCTGCTGCATGGACCTCCGGGCATCGGGAAGACCGAGCTGCTCCGCTACGCCATCGAGGAGGCCGACGGGTTCCAGTTGTTGCGCGCTCGCGGCATGGAATCGGAGTCCGACATCCCCTACGCCGGTCTGGCCGAGCTCGTCTCGCCGCTTCTAAGGCTCTTGGAGGAGATACCCGAGGTCCAGGCATTGGCGTTGCGTGGCGCGTTGGCGCTCGGTCCGGCCACTTCGGGGGACCGATTCACGGTCCCGGCGGCGTTGTTGTCGCTGCTCGCGCGCGCCGCGGACGAGCAGCCGGTGCTCGCGATCGTCGACGACACGCAGTGGCTGGACGAGCCGTCGCTGGAGGCGTTCCTGTTCGCCGGCCGCCGGCTCGGGCAGGAGAGCGTCGCGATGCTCGGGGCGATCCGCGACGACGCCACCCGGCTCGAGGTTCCGTGGCTGGAGCGCCTGAAGGTCGCGCCGCTGGAGGATGAGGAGGCGCGCGCGCTGCTCGGCGAGGCCGTCGCGCCGGGCGTCGTGGACCGGCTCGTCGCCACCGCCGCGGGCAACCCGCTCGCGCTGCTGGAGATCCCTGGGCTGCTCAGCCCCGGCCAGCTCGCCGGCCGCGAGCCGCTCGAGGACCCGCTCCGCCCCGGCACCAACGTGGAGCGCGCGTTCGCCGCGGCGGTCGAGGCGCTGCCGGAGCCGACGCGGCGTGCGCTCCTGCTCGCCGCCGCCGCGAGCACGCGCCGGCTGGACGCGATCGGACGCGGCCTGACCGCCGCCGGCCTCGGCTTGGGCGACCTCGATCCCGCCGAGGCCGCCCGGATCGTCGTGCTCGCCGACGGCGAGCTCGAGTTCCGCCATCCGCTCCTGCGCTCGACCGTCTACCACGCCGCGCCGCTGCCCGCGCGCCGTGCCGCCCACCAGGCGCTCGCCGACGCCACCGACAGCGCCGAGCGCGCCTGGCACCTGGCGGCGTGCGCGGTCGCCCCGGACGAGAGCGTCGCCGCCGCGCTCGAGAAGGCGGCGATCGAGGCCCGCGAGCGCGGCGCCCACGCGACCGCCGCTCGCGACCTCGGCCGCGCCGCCCAGCTGACGCCCGAGGACGAGCCGCGGGCGAACCGGCTGCTCAAGGCCGCCGAGGACTGCGTCCGCTGCGGCGAGGCCGACCGCGCCCGCGGCCTGCTCGACGAAGCGGCGACCCTGACGCAGGACCCGCTGCTCGCGGCCGACGTCGAGCGCGTCCGCGGCCACGTCGAGATGCGCCGGGGCTCGCCGGTCGCCGCGCACGAGCGGCTGGTCCGCGAGGCCGACCGGGTCCGCACGCGCGACCCGCGCCGCGCCGCCGCGATGTTCCTCGAGGCGAGCGTCGCGCACATGATGACCGGCGACATGGAGGCGCTGATCGCCTCCGCGGAGCGCGCCCGCGCGCTCTCGGCCGGCGCCGAGCCCGCCGTCGAGCTGCTCGCTACCGCGGTGATCGGCGAGGGACAGGTCGCCCTCGGCGACACCGACAGCGGCGCCGCGCTGCTGAAGGCCACCGAGCCGTACCTGATGGAGGCCGACCCGCTCGCGATCGTCGAGATCGTCGGGATGGCCGGGAGCGCGGCGATCTGGCTCGAGGACTGGGACGCGGCCGGCCGGATCCTGAGCCGCGTGCTCGGCGCCGCCCGCGCGGCCAGCGCGGTCAGCGCGCTGATCCACCCGCTCGCGGTCCAGGCGCACCTGGACCTGCGCCGCGGCCGCTGGGCGCCGGCGCTGGCGGGCGCGTCGGAGTCCGCCGAGCTGGCCGAGGACACCGGCCAGCTCGCGCTGCTCCCCCACTCGCTCGCTGCGCTCACGCTCGTCGAGGCCAGCCTCGGCCACGAGGCCGACTGCCGCAAGCACGCCGAGCGCGGGCTCGCGCTCGCGAGCGGCGAGACCGACACGGTCCACCTGCACGCCGCCCTCGGCCTGCTCGAGCTCGGCCTCGGCCGCATCCCCGAGGCGATTGAGGCGCTCGAGAACGGCCATCGCCAGATGCTCCGCCGCGGCCTGAGCTCGTCGGTCGTGCTGCTCCGGGGCGACCTGGTCGAGGCCTATATCCGCGCGGGTCGCCGCGAGGAGGCGGAGGTCGTGCTCGCACATCTGGAGTCGCCGGCGACCAACGGCGCCGGCGACCCGCGCGGTGGCGAAGCCCCCCGCGTCGCGGGCGGATCGCGGTGGGCACGCGCGGTCGCGGCTCGCTCCCGGGCCCTGCTCGCGCCCGACGAGGACGTCCGCGCCCTGTTCGACCACGCGCTGAGCCTGCTCGAGGGGCTGCCGATGCCGTTCGAGCGGGCGCGCACGCAGCTCGCGCTCGGCGAGCGGCTGCGCCGCGCCAAGCAACGGGCCGAGGCGCGCGAGCCGCTGACCGCCGCACTGGACGCGTTCGAGCGCCTCGGCGCGCGGCCCTGGGCCGAGCGCGCCCGGGCCGAGCTGCGCGCGACCGGCGGGCAGGCGAGCGGCCGCCGCGCCCAGGCCGCCGCCGAGCAGCTCACGCCGCACGAGCTGCAGATCGCGGTGCTCGTGTCGCAGGGCATGACCAACCGCGAGGCCGCCGCCGCGCTCTTCCTCTCACCGAAGACGATCGAGTACCACCTCGGCCAGATCTACCGCAAGCTCGACGTCCGCGGGCGCGCACAACTCGCGCGGCTGATGGCGATGGAGCTGCCCGACGGCGAGCGCGACCCCGCCGTGCTCGCCGACGCATTGTCGTAACCGATTTCCGTCCGTTCTCCGGACGAGAATCGCGGCGGGTGCTCGAAGACCCCTTACAGCTGCGCGCGACCTTCTTCACTCTGATCGTCGTCGGGTGATGGCGTTCGCGGTCGCCGCATGGACGCGGAGCCGACGTGACCCTGCGGTGCCGTACGCACGCTCGTGCATCCGGCTCGCGGTCTACGCGTTCGCTCTCGCTGCCCTACTCGCGACGGTTGGCGCCGTGGCTGACGGTTGGCTGATCGACGGCAGGAGAGGCGCTGTCCTCGCGATCGGAGTCGCAGCATGCCTCGCGTTCGGGATCGCGCTGCTATTCGTCGGGTTGCGGCGTCTGGGACTGGCGCTGCCACGGTGGGCGGGCCGGAAGACTCGCCGTCGACTCGAGTCGCGGGATCTGGCGCGCATCCTCGACTTCCTGGCCGACTGGATCGTCCCCGTCCCGTGGAGCTGGCCGTTGGTGGTCGTGTTCGCCGTCGTCGCGACTGAAGCCGTCGCGACGTGCGCCGCTCTGATCATCGGAGTGCCCGACTTCGAGCAACAAGCCGGCAGCCGCGAGTTCTTCGGGATCATGGCCCAGATCAACGGAACGCTGCTCGTCGCGGCCGGGCTCACGATCGCCGCGCCGCGGGAGTGGCGGAAGAACCGCCGGCGTCACCGAGCGTGGGTCACGTGTGCCCCGCTCATGGCAGTGGTCGGCCTTGGCGCCTCGCTCGCCCGAGCGAAAGGAGCCATCCAGCGTGATCGCATCCTGCCGTGGCTCGCATCAGGCGTCGAGGTCGACGGCGTCCTGTTCGTCCTCGCGATCGGCGCCGTGTTCCCGATCGTCTTCAGCTTGCTGTTGGGTGCGTTCGACCGGCTCCGCGTGAGTATCGGTGATGGCCTGGATTCCACTGCGCGCGACACGTTCACCCGGGCGTACCTGCGGGCGGGCGGCGCGGTTCTCGGCGAGCCCGACGGGGACGTGGCGATCACGCGCGAGGGCGCGTTCCAGGCCTTCAGAGGCGGCAGCGCCGGCCAGGCGGGGATCGTCATGACGTGGGATCGGCCTCCGGTCGTGCTCGAGGGCGAGGCGTGGGGAACGTTCTGCGCGTCGACAGACGAGCGCCCACCGGCGTCGCGCGTCGCCGACGCGCTCTCTTAAGTTCCCGCGCGCGGTCGGCAGGTTCGCTCAGACCTTGAGCGGGCGGTCGCCACTCTCAGTCAAATATGGTAAATGTTTGACACTTCAAGCCGAGGAGAGCGGTGGCGAGCGAAGCGGCAGCAGACGGGCGTGCCTGGGGACGGCGCGTTCTCGAGGTCGAATCCAACAGCGTCCTGATCGCGACGGTCGCGCTGATCGGCGCGATCGGGATCGCGCACCCGGACTTCCTCGCCTGGGGGCAGTTGAAGGAGGTCGTCCAGAACGCGGCCTACGTCGGGATCATCGCCGGCGGCATGGCGTTCCTGATCTCGATGCGCGAGATCGACCTGTCGGTGGGCTCCATGTTCGGCCTGAGCCTGATCAGCGCCGCGCTGTTCATGCAGCACGGGATGAACCCGTGGCTGGCGGCGATCGTCGGGATCCTGCTCGGTGGCGCGATGGGCGCGCTGAACGCGGTCCTGGTCCAGGTGATCGCGATCCCGGCGATCGTCGCGACGCTCGCGACCCTCTCGATGTACCGGGGGCTGAGCCAGGCGCTCAGCGACGGCGAGCAGGTCACCGGCCTCCCCGCGCAGAACTCGTTCTTCACCTTCGTCGGCGGCGACTTCGCAGGCCTGCCGGTGAGCGTGTGGGTGCTGATCCTGACGACGATCGCGCTGACCGCGGTGCTGCGCTTCACGCCCTACGGCTACCGGGTGCGCAGCATCGGCTCCAACCCGGAGGCGGCGACGTTCAGCGGCATCAGCATCCCGCGCGTGCGGGTGCAGACGCTGATCCTGGTCGGCCTGTTGTGCGGGCTGAGCGGGATGCTCGGGCTCGCGTTCTTCATCTCCGGCGACCCCAACATCGGGTCCGGGTTCGAGCTGACGGCGATCGCCGCGGCGGTGATCGGCGGGACGCCGCTGCGCGGCGGGAGCGCGACCGTCGTGGGCGCCGTCCTGGGCTCGATCCTCCTGAGCGCCGTCAACAGCGGCCTCGCCTACTTCAACGTGCCGGTCAATTGGAGCTCGTTCGCCACGGGCGCGGTGATCCTCACCGCGGTCGCGTTGGACAGCCTCATCCGCGGCCGCCGCCGGCACCAGCGTGGATCGTTGATCGATTGAGGGGAGCGGACGACATGCGGGTGAGATGCCTCGTCGCGCTGACCGCACTGGCCCTGGCCGGCTGCGGCTCGGCGAACAAGAGCGCGAACAGCGAGAGCACCGCCTCCGGCGCGGGCAGCGGCGGCGGCGAAAAGACGGCGAAGGTCGCGTTCATCTACCCGACCACGACCACGAACTTCGCGCAGGAGATGGCGCTGGGCGCGAAGGCCGCCGCGGGCGACACCGCCGGCGTGAAGCTGACCGAGGCCGCGCCCGCCGAGGTCAACGGGCCCAAGCAGGTGCAGCTCTTCCAGGCCGCGACTCGCACCTCGAAGGACGGCGTGGCGATGATGACGCTCACCCCCGACCTGTTCATCCGCCCGCTGCAGACCGCGGCGTCGCAGAACGTCCCGCTGGTGGCGGTCGACGTGCCGCCGCCGAAGGGCGCCGAGGACGCCGTCAAGCTGCTGATCGGCAACTCGAACGTCGAGATCGGTCAGGACCTGGCCAAGGCGCTGCTGGCGAAGATCCCCGAAGACGCCAAGGGCGAGATCCTGATCGGCACCGACACGCCCGGCCTGCCGGTGCTCGAACAGCGCAACCAGGGCTTCAAGGACGTCATGCAGAAGGAGCGCCCGGGCGTGACGTTCCTGGTCTTCGACGCCAAGCAGTCCCCGACCGACGACTTCAACACCTGGAGCGCGCAGGTCAAAGCGCACCCGGACGCGCTCGCCTACGTGGGGCCGGGCTCTCAGGCCGCGGTCTCGCTCACCCGCATCCAGCGCAAGCCGGGCCAGAAGAAGCTGCTCGTCGGCGCGTGCGACCTCGACCAGGTCGCGATGGAGGGCGTGCGCGACGGCTACGTCGAGGCGCTCATCTCCCCCGAGCACTGGCTCAAGGGCTACCTGGCGGTGAAGCTGATGGCCGACTCCGCGCAGGGCGGCAAGCCGCTGCCCGAGGGCATGTGGAACTCGGGCGCGCTCACGGTCAACAAGGACAACATCGACGAGATCATCGCCCGCCAGAAGGACCCGGCGAGCCGCTCGGCCTACTTCAAGGACGAGGTCGCAAAGCAGCTCGGCGCGCCGGATCAGTACCTGAGCGCGATGCCCTGATGCTCGAGGCCCGCGACCTGAGCAAGAGCTACGGCGGGGTGGTCGCCCTTTCCGGCGCGGGCTTCACGGTCCGCGCCGGATCGGTGCACGCCCTGCTGGGCGAGAACGGCGCGGGCAAGTCGACGCTGGTCAAGATCGTCGCGGGTGCGCTCGCGCCGGACTCGGGAACGGTGGAGCTGGACGGCCTGGCGGTTCGTTTCAGCTCCACCGCCGAGGCCGTCCGGGCGGGCGTCGCGGTGGTCTCGCAGGAGCTGAACCTGTTCCCGGACCTCGACGTCCTGGCGAACCTGTACCCGATGCGCGAGCTCAAGCGCGGGCCGTTCGTCGACCGCGGCGCGATGGCCTTGCGTGCACGGCCGGTGCTCTTCGAGCTGGGGCTGGACGTGTCGCTGCGCGCACCGGTGGCCGAGCTGGCGCTCGCCGAGCGCCAGCTGCTCGAGATCGCCAAGGCGCTGCTGACCGACCCGCGGGTGCTGATCCTCGACGAGCCGACGTCCGCGCTCGGCTCGACGTCGACGGCGATGCTGCTGGACACGCTGCGGGTGCTGCGCGATCGGCAGGTGGGCGTGGTGTTCGTGTCGCACATCCTCGAGGACGTGATGGCGCTGTGCGACGAGGTCACGGTGCTGCGCGACGGCCGCGTCGCGATGGCCGCCCGCCCGCGCGCGCAGTTGACCGTGCCGCTGATCGTCGAGGCCATGCTCGGTGATCCCCCCGAGGCGCCGCCGGTCCGTGTGGCCGGCGCGATCGAGGTCGAGCGGGGCGGGCTGGAACTGCGCGACGTGGCGGTCGAGGGGCGGCTCGAGCCGCTCGACCTGTCGGTCGCGCGGGGTGAGGTCGTGGGGTTGGCGGGCGTCGCCGGCGCCGGGCATCACACCGTGCTCGAGCTGGTCAGCGGGCTGCGGCGGCCGGACAGCGGGACGGTGATCCTGCCCACCGGCGCGCCGGTCCCGCACGGCCTGCGCAACGCGATCCGCGCGGGCGTCGCGCTGGTCACCGGCGACCGGCGGCGGCTCGGGCTGATGCTCGACAAGCCGCTCTGGGAGAACATCGGCCAGATCCGCTCGGTCGGGCTCGCGGCCGACGGCCCGATCGTGCGCTCGGGCGCGCTGCGCGTGCGGGCGCGCGAGCAGGTGCGCTCGCTGCGGATCCGGTCGTCGTCCGTCGATCAGTCGGCCGGATCCCTCTCCGGCGGCAACCAGCAGAAGGTCGTCTTCGCGAAGTGGCTGGACGCGGCGCCGTCGGTCGTGCTGCTCGACGACCCGACGCGGGGCGTCGACGTCGGCGCCAAGGGCGAGATGCACGCGCTGATCCGCTCGACCGCCGCCGCGGGCGCGCCCGTCCTGCTCTGCTCGACCGACATCGACGAGCTGGCGTCGCTGTGCGACCGCGTCGTCGTCCTGCACCAGGGGCGCGTGTCGGCCGTCCTGGCCGGCGGCGCATTGCGCACGCACGCCGTGCTCGAGGCGATGAATCAGGGGTCGAACGTCGCGTCCTGAGCGACGACGATCTCGAGCAGGAGCGGGGTCGTGCGCGCGGTGAGCTCCGTGTCGAGCGCCGCGATCAGCTCGTCGTGGGTGTCGATCCGGCGCGCCTCGACACCCTGCGCGCGGGCCATCGCGGCGATGTCGACGGGTTCGATCGCCGGCCACGGGCCGGGCGCCCCGGCGCGCTCCGCCAGCCGGTCCATGATCGCGTAGCCGCCGTTGCGCAGGACGAGGAAGAGGACGCCGGCCTCGTACGCGGCGGCGGTCCACAGCGCCTGGATCTGGTAGAGGCTCGAGCCGTCGCCGACGACCGCGACCACGGGCCGGTCGGTCGCCATCCGCAGCCCGATCGCGGCGGGGAGCGCGAACCCGAGCATCCCCATCGCGCTGAGGAAGCCGAGCGGGGCCCTCGCGGGGATGCGGGCGTGGAGCTCCGGACGTGACGAGGGCGTCTCTTCGAGCAGGATCGCGTCGCCCGGCAGCCGGTCCGCGAGCGCCTGCAGGACGTGGCCCGCGCGCAGCGGCTCGGCCGGCTCGAGGGGCGCCGGCCGGGGGAACGGGGTGACATGCGGCTCGCGCGGAGGCACCGCGTTGGCGAGCGCGGCGCAGGTCGCGTCCGGGTCGCCGAGCACGGCGAGCTCGACCGGGCTGCGGTGCGCCTCCTCCGGGTCCTGCGTGATGACCGCGAGGAGGGTCGTCGGGTGGACCAGCGGGCCCGGCTCATACGGATATTGCCGCAGCGCGCCGGTGCCGACGACGAGCACGAGGTCGTGCGGCTTGAGCAATTCGCGCACACGCGCGCGACGTGCGGGCACGTGGCCGGCGAACTGCGGGTGGTCCTGCGGGAACCCGGCCTGGCCCCCGAACGGCTCCTGGAAGACGGGGCACCCGAGGCGCTCGGCGAGCTCGGTGAGCCCTTCCCACCCGGCGCTCGCCCCGGCGACGATCGCGGGGTTCAGCGCGTCGTCGAGCAGCGCGGCCAGGTCGTCGATCGCGACGGGGTCGGCGGCGCTCGAGCGCACGATGCGTTGCGGCCCGGTGATCTCGTGCGGCTCAGGCGCGGGCTCGGCCCAGTCCCCCATCGGGACGATCACCAGTGCCGGCCCGCGGGCGGTGACGGCCTCGTGGTAGGCGCGGACGATCGCGCCCGGGACGTCCTGTGCGCGAGCTGGGTGGGCGGTGTGGACCGGGTAGGCACCGGCGAGGCCGTCGAGCTGCCCGGCGAGGAACGGGTCGAGCGTGAGGTGGCGGCGGTCCTGCTGGCCGACGACGACCACCAGCGGCGCGCGGTTCAGGCGTGCGGTGGCGAGCGCGGCGACCGCGTTCCCGAGGCCGGGCATCGAGTGCAGGAGGGCGAGCGCGGGGGCGCCGCGGCCGAGCGCGTGGCCGGCGGCCATCGCGACCACGCTGCCCTCGTGCAAGGCGAGCACGAACGTCAGGTCGTCGGGCAGACCGGCGAGCAGCGGCACCTCGGTCGAGCCGGGATTGGAGAAGATCGTCGTCAGGTCGAGGCGCCTGAGCACGTCGAACGTGGCGTCGCGAACGGTCTTCACGGCGCGTACATTACGACAAATCGTTTGAACTTTTGGAGGCGGCGATGCGGCTGGCGGGCAAGGTGGCGTTCATCACCGGCGGGGCCGGCTCGATCGGGCTGGCGACGGCCCGATTGTTCCTGGCCGAGGGCGCTTCCGTGGTGATCTCCGACATCGTGGCGCCCGCGGAGTCGGGCGGCGCGGTGTTCGTGGAGGCCGATGTGACCTCGTCCGACGCGGTCGCGCGGGCGGTGCGGACGTGCGTCGACGAGTTCGGCGGGCTCGACATCGCGTTCGCCAACGCGGGCGTCTTCGGTTCCGTCGCGCCGGTCGAGGACTACCCGGAGGACGTCTTCGCGCACGTGCTCGCGGTCAACGTGCTCGGCCCGTTCCACGTCGCCAAGCATGCCCTCAAGGCGATGCGCCCAGGCGGGTCGCTCGTGCTGAACTCGTCGGTCGTGGGGTTGACGTCGGACCCCGGGATCGCCGCCTACGCCACCTCGAAGCACGCTTTGGTCGGCTTGATGCGCACGGCCGCGAAGGAGGTCGCGTCGCGTGGCATCCGCGTGAACACGATCCACCCCGGGCCGGTCGACAACGCCTTCCAGCACACGATCGAGGTGACCGCGACCGGGCTGGAGGAAGAACGCGCGGCAGGCGTCTTCGATGGCATGATCCCGCTCGGCCGGCACGCGTCGGCGGACGAGATCGCCCGCGCGGTGTTGTTCCTCGCTTGCGACGACAGCTCGTTCCTCACGGGCGCGACGATCCCCGTCGACGGCGGAATGTCAGCATGAGAGCGCTCAGCCCTTGCATATCCGTGTGCTTTGACGTACAAAGCACGCCGTAAGTGCTCGACACGCTCTACATCGACACGGTCGAACAGGCCGACGCGCTCCTGAAGCCCAAGCGGGTCGAGGTGCTGCGTCAGCTCGCCGAGCCACGCACCTGCACGCAGATCGGGCAGGTCCTCGGCGACACGCCGCAGGCCGTCTACTACCACGTCAAGCGCCTGCAGGCGCACGGGCTGGTCACGCTCGTCGAGGAGAACCGCGTCCGCGGGATCATCGAGGGCGTGTACCAGGCGGTGGCGAAGTCCTTCTGGGTCTCGCCGACGATCGTCGGCCGCCTCGGCGAGCCGCGGACTCGCGACCAGCTGCTGGGGCTCGGGTTCCTGCTCGACCTGACCGAGAGCCTGCAGCGCGACCTGGCGACCCTGGGCGCGGGTCCCCCGTCGTTGCCGTCGTTCGGGATCGCGGGTGACATCAGGCTGGCGCCGGAGGACGGCGCGGCGTTCGTCGCCGAGCTGCAGCGCGCGTTCGGCGAGGTGCTGACGCGCTACGGCGGCGGCGAGGGCCACGCGTTCCGGCTCGCGCTCGCCTGCTACCCGAACGTGCCGCCGGCCGCAGAGGGTTAGTACCGGAAGCTGCCGTCGGCGTCGGCGGCCATCAGGGTCAGGTCGTCGCCGGCCGGCGGCTCGATCCGGACCGCGACCAGCGCCTTCTGCACGCTCCACTTGACGACGTCGAGCAGGAGCTCGGCGATCTCCGCGTCGGTGAAGTGGGCGCGGGCGTCGTCGCGGTCGGGTTCCGTGCCGAGGATCATCGCGTCGGTGAGGCGCAGCGCGGCCTTCTGGCGAGGGGTGAGGTCTGAGGCCTCGTAGTCGTCGATCTGCGCGCCGAGGACTTCGTCGAAGCCGGCTTCGATCGCGGCCTCGTCGCGCACCGAGCGGCAGCGGCGGCAGTCGTGGATGCGGGCGCAGCGCAGGCGGACCAGCTCCGTGGTGAGCGGGTCCAGGCCCTTGATGCGGACGACGGCGCGCTCGAAGTCGCGCATCGCCTCGTCCAGCTCGGTGCCGTAGCGGCCGCCGTGGGTGGGTGCGGCGATCCGCGTCACAGCACGGCCTCCGCGACCCGTTGCAGGCGCAGTCCCATGTCGGTCTCGTAGATCGCGCAGACGAACGCCCACAGGTCGCTGTCGTCCATGTTGAGGGCTTTGATGTGCTCGTCGGTGACGCTGCCGACCGCGAACGCGAACTGCTCTGCGAAGGCGTCGCGGGCGTCGAGGGGATCGGCACCCTCGAGCGTCGCGCGGCACTGCTCGCCGGCGAGGTCCTGCGCGCGCTGCAGCAGGGCGGCGGCTTCCGGGTGCAGCCGGGCGATCGCTTCGGGGACGACCATCGCGTGATCCTACCAAGCGTTTGGTCGTGGTCACAACATCGTGAGAGGTCGCCACTTTGGGGGTGATGGAGCCGCTGACCACCTCCGCAGGGTTCGTCGCCTTCTACCGCCGCGAGTCCGAGTTCGTGCTGCGCTTCTGCGCGCGTCGTGTGCTCGACGCCGACGCCGCTGTCGACCTGTGCGCGGAGACGTTCGCTCAGGCGTTCCGCGGCCGTGGCTCGTTCCGCGGTCGCACCGATCTCGAAGCGCGGGCGTGGCTGCTGACGATCGCGCGCCGCCAGGTCGGCCGGTATCTGAAGAAGGGTGCGCTCGACCGGCGTGCCCGCGAGGCGCTGGGCGTCCGGACGCCGGTGCTGCTCGACGGCGAGGCGGAGGAGATCGAGCGCTGGGCGGGGCTCGCTCCGCTGCGGGACGCGCTGGGCGAGGAGCTGGCGCGGCTCAGCGACGACCAGCGCGAGGCGCTGCGCCTGCGGGTGGTCGAGGAGCTGCCGTACCCGGAGGTCGCGAGGTCGCTCGGCGTGACCGAGGCGACCGCGCGCGCCCGCGTCTCCCGCGGGCTGCGTGCTTTGGCGGCCGCGCTGGAACTGCGATCGGAAGGAGATCTCGCATGAGGGTCTTGGACGAGCTGGAACGTGAGATCTCGCGGGTCGCGGTCGAGGCGGGCGACGTGCGGCGGCGCCGGTCGGGCGCGCGGATGGCGGTCTTGCCGTTGTCGCTCGCCGTGGTCGCGGTCGCGGCGAGCGCGTTCGTGCTGCTCGGCGGCTCGCCGAAGCACGCGTCGCCTCCCCCTGCGGTCGCGCCGCAGCAGGGCGTCTACGGTTCGCCGCGCGGCGCGGCCAAGGTGCTCGACGTGCGAGCGGACGACCCGGCCGGCGGTCCGCCGTGGGCGCTGCGACTGACGAGGACCACGCGCGGGTTCGGCTGCGTCGAGCTCGGGCGCCTGCAGGACGGCAAGCTGGGCGTGCTCGGCGCCGACGGCACGTTCCACGAGCGCGCGCCGCGGCTCTCCGCCCCCGCCAACTGCCAGGTCCCCGACGCCGCCGGGAACCTGTTCATCGCGATGACGTACGTCGGTCTGCCCGCGGGCGGCGACATGCGCTCGTGCAACCCGCAGCGCGCGGTGAACGGGGTGCCGAAGTGCCCGGCGGATTCGCTGCGCACGGTCTACTACGGCCTGCTCGGGCCGGACGCGACGGCGGTCACCTACCGCGACGGCTCGCGCATCGTCCGTCAAGCGGTGAGCCGTCCGGAGGGCGCGTACCTCGTCGTCAAGCAGACCGAGCAGGGGCGGGGCAACGTGGGCTACTTCTCCCCCGGCGTCTCCCCCGGGAGCGGGCTGCGCAGCGTCGAGTACGCGGACGGGAGCCGGTGCGTGATCCCGAACCCGAGGCGTCTGGGCGGCGCCCGTTCCTGCCCGCTTCGTGGCTACGTCGCGCCGAAGCTGCCGCACGTCGACGCGAGCGACTTGGCGAGCACCGTGCGGGTCGTCGTCGGTTCCAAGCCCGAGAAGCCGCCGGGCGTGCAGGCGCCGACGAAGATCCCGGCCCAGCGGCGGGTCACGATCCGGTTCCGCGCCCGCGTCGGGGCGGACGTGCGCTCCTTCTACACGGTCCGGTACCAGGTCAAGAACGGCAACGCGGGCTGCTCCACCGGCATCGTCGGCGGCCCGATCATCAAGGACGTCGCCGCTGGGGCTGTGGTGCGGCACGACGTGTGGGTGTCGTACGGGTGTCGCGGCACGATGGAGATCAGCGTCGGCTTCGAACAGCAGCGCAAGCCGGCCACGATGCCGTTCATGGTCTCAGGGCTCGGCGACGCACGCGTCGGGCGCGCGGAGGTCGCGGTCGGTTAGAGCGGCTTGGCGTGGACTTCGAGGTCGCACGGCGTCGCGAGGTGCGGCGCGAGGTGCGGGTACGCGTCGTCGAGCTTGCCGGTGCGGATCAGCCGATAGCCGCGGCGGCCGTACCAGCCCTTGAGGAACTCCTTGCTCGGGTGCGCCCACCCGCGCGGGACGAGCAGCTCGAGCTGCATCGTGGTCATGCCGCGCTCGGCGCTCGTCCGTTCCGCGAAGTCCAGCAGCGCGCGGCCGATCCCGGTGTTGCGCTCGTCGGCCGCCGCGACCAACATGCCGAACTCGGCGGTGTCGGCGCTCACGTCCCGGAGGCGGACCATGCCTGTCGGGGCGCCGTCGCGGGTGGCGACGGCGATCTGCCCGTCTCGGATCATCCCGGCCAGCTCGGCGGGCGTGGTGCGTTGCGCGCCCGGCTGCCACATGCCGTCTTCGGCGACGGTGTAGACCGCGTTGACGAGGTCGCTGAGGCGTTGCACGAGGCCGACGTCCTCGGCGGCTCCGGGCTCGAGCACCCCGATGTCATCCCTGCCCATCGCCCCCAGGATGGCGTACGGCGCCCGCGTCAGTCGAGGCGCTCCTCGAGGCGGGCGACGGTGTCGCGCGCCTGATCGAGCGCGTCGCGGGCGTGGTCGCGCACATGGTCGGCGGCCTCGGCCTCGGCGATCGCGTCCTCGACCGCCTTCTGCGCCTGCTCGAGCGCGGCCTTCGCCTGCCCGACCCCGTCGTGCGCCGCGGTCGCGTCCTCCTCGGCGCCTTTGAAGACCCGTTCCCGCACCCGTAACGCCGTCCGCGCCTCCCGCAATTCACCCTCGAGCGCCTTGCGGGCCTCACGCTCCGCCGCCTCTCGCTCCGCGGCCTCTCTTGCTTCCGCGGCCTTGCGCTCGCGCTCGGCGGCGGCCGCCGCCTCGTCGCCGTTTGCCGCGCCGCGCTTCGTCGCCGCGCCGCCCGCGTCGTCGGTGCCCTTCGCCGCCGCGCCGCCCGCCTCCTCGCCGCCCTTCGCCGCGCGCCCGCCGCGCTTCGTCGCCGCGCCGCCCGCGCCCGCGCCTCCCGCCTCCTCGCCGCTCTTCGCCGCGCGCCCGCCGCGCTTCGTCGCCGCGCCGCCCGCTCCCTCTCCGCCCGCCTCCTCGCCGCGCTTCGCCGGCGCGCGCTTCTTCGCGCCCCTCTCCTCGCGGGGCGTCGGGTCGAGGGCGAACGGCCATGCGCCGCCCGCTTGCGCCTCGTCGACGAGGCGGCCTTCGGCGAGGGCTTCGCGGATCGCCTCGTCCCCCGCGGCGGCGTGGAGCGTCGTGCGCAGGCGGTCGGCCATCGCGCGCGACAGCGGCTTGCCGGCGGGCTTGAAGGCCGTCGCGGCGGTCATGACGGCTTCGACGGCGCGGCGTTCGGCCTGGGTGGCGTCGCGCAGGCCGGCGGCGCCGCCACCGGAGACGGCGGCCTCCTGGGCGATGCGCAGCTCCTCCCCCGCGGCGAGCATGGCGTCGATCAGGTCGGGCTGCTCGCGGGCGACCTGGTTCGCCGTCCAGGCGGCGGGCGTCGGCTTGGGGAGCTTGGCGACGATCGCGGCGGTCTCGCGGTCGCCGGCCTTGCGGATCTCTTTGGCGGCGGCGTCGCGGGCCGGCGTGAACTCCTCGAGCGGGAGGGCGTAGAGGTGGTCGACGTCAGGCACCGATCGCCACGCCGGTCGGCCCGTCCCCCACGCGCCAGGCGCGCGGCATCGCGTCGGTGGTGAACGGGGTCGCGATCCCGTCCGCGCCGACCGCGATCAGCCCCGCGGTGCCGAGGTGCGCGAGCCCGGCGAGGGCGCGGTCGCAGGCCTCGCCGAGCGGGAGGCCGGCGTGGCGCATCAGCGCGTCGATCTCGTGGGCGAGCGCGACGCGGATGATCGCCTCGCCGTCGCCGGTGCAGGAGATCGCGGCGGTGGCGTCGTCGGCCCAGGTACCGGCGGCGACCAGGGGCGAGTCGCCCACCCGGCCGGGGTGCTTGCCGCTCGAGCCGCCGGTGGAGGTCGCCGCCGCGACCCCGCCGCGGGCGTCGCGGGCGACGGCGCCGACGGTGCCGCCGCGGCTGTCGTCCCCCGCCTCGTACGCGAGCCGCCGGTCCTCGGTGTGAAACCACGCCTCCGGCTCGGTGGCCAGCCCGGCCGCGCGGGCATAGGCCCCCGCCGAGTCGCCCACGAGCATCACGTGGCGGCCCTCGTCGAGGACCGCTCGCGCCGCCTGGACCGGGTTGCGGATGCCGGTGATCGCGGCGACGGCGCCCGCCGCGCGGTCGGACCCGCGCATGATCGACGCGTCGAGCCCGATCGCGCCCTGCTCGTTCAACGCCGCCCCGCGACCCGCGTTGAAGACCGGGTCGTCCTCGAGGACGATCACCGCCGCCTGCACGGCCGCGAGCGCATCGCCACCCGCGGCGAGCACCGCGTGCCCGGCCGCGACGGCACGCTCCACACCCGCACTCGCCCGCCCATGCGCGTCCGCGGGCCACTTCCCCGCGCCTCCATGCACCACGATCGCGACGTCCATCGCGCCAAAGATAAACGGGCCCAGGCCATCTTTAGATTTCGCCCACGAAACCGCGCCGCAGAGCGCCGCCGAACATAAGCGAACCCTAAACCGGGCCAGGCCGTCTTCAAGTGCCGACCTGCGGGGCTCGACCGCAGCTCGCCACGAACTGCCAGTACGGCGTGGTGACGAGGGTTCGGTAGCCCGGCTCGCGCGGGGGTTCGAGGCCCTGCCCGTAGAACCACTTCGCGCGGATCACGACGGCGGGGCGGACGGGGTGGGCGTCGAGGTCGCGCAGCGGGAGGTCGAGGTGCCACGCGACGAGCGAGCGGGCGCGGGTGCTGGTGCGAATTCGCGAGCAGCGCAGCAGCGTCTCCTTCCCGCCCGCGCGCGCCAGCACGCCCTCGAAGGCGCTCGACGCGGCGGCGCGGGAGTCGAGCTCGCGCACCTGGGCCCTCAGGTCCCCCGCCGTGACCGCGAAGATCGCGGCGACGAGCGCCGCCGCGGCGAAAGGTGCGGCGAGCCCCGCCCCGCGGGCGTCCCCGCCGGTCAGTCCATCGCCGGGTGCGCCGGTTTCGTCGCGGAATCCCTGACGAAACCGGCTCACCTGCTCCGCGGCGCGCACCACGCCCACCCCCGCCAGCGCCGCCGCGACCGCCGCCGCGGCGACGAGGTAGCGCGGGTTGCCCGCGTAGCCGGCCGTGGTCATCAACGCCACGATCGCCACCCACCCCACCGCGCCCGCCGCGAGCACGCGCACGGTTCGGTCGCCCACGATCGCGGCGAACAGCGCCGCGAGCAGAGCCGGGACCGTGACGAGCGTCGCGGTGTCCCGCAGCAGGGCGAGCGCGGGGATGTCCGCCAGCTTCGCGCTGCCGGGGCTCGGGATCCCGCGCCCCGCCTTGGAGGCGTCCAGCGCCCCACCCGCCCCGACAACGTCCGGCCCGAACCACAGGAGCACGACGAGCCCGCCCGCCAACAGCACCGACCGGCGGTCGTCCCGCCACAGCCAGACGCCGTAGGCGATCAGGAACGGCCAGACCTCGGGCCGCATCAGCGAGGCCGCCGTGAGCAGCGCCAGAGTTGCGCGCCGATGGCCGTTGAGGTGGGCGACGATCGCCCACGTGACCGACGCCGCGAGGAGCCCCTCGGAGTTCCCGAGCGCTGTGTTGTAGAGCCACCAGGGCGAGAGCGCCATCGCCGCCACCGCGGCAACGCCCGCCCAGCGCCCGCCCAGCCGGGTCGCCAGCGCGAACACACCCGCCAGCGCGAGCAGGCCTCCCGCGCGGGCGATCACGAGCCACAACACGGGTGTCGCGGAGCCGAATAGCGCGAGCGGCGTCGTGAACAGCACCGGGAACGGCTTCCAGGACGGCCCGCTGGTGGTGTCGAGCGCGAGGTGCCCGACCTCGCGGCCCCAGACCGCCCACGCCCACGGGTCGAACGCGAGCGCGTACGGCAGCAGCAGCGACAGCGCCGCGACGGCGAGCGCGGCGGCGACGAGCGCTGCACCCCGCACGGCGGCGGCACTCCCCTTCAGGTGCGGCGCCGGACGGGCGAGCGTGGCCAAGTGCGTTTAGGTGAAGGTCTTGATGAGGACGACGAGCAGGATGCCGAGGAAAGCGACGAGCAGTGTGGCGAACACCCGCACCGCCCACAGCGCGACCGGCGACGGCGGGACCTTCGGGACGCGGTGGGCGGCGTTCGCGCGGGCGGCGTCGACGCGCCGGCGCGTGCCCTCCGGTGTGCGGACCGCCCGCGCCGGGACGGGCGCGTCGTCCATCTGAAGCGTTCCGTTGGCGGTCGAGGAGCTGATCTGCCGACGCTGCTCCGCGAGGTCGGAGCGCAGGGTGTCCAGCTCGCGCTTGAGGTTGCGCGAGACCGCCCGCTCGCGCTCGAGGTCGCGGGTTACCCGCTCGACCATGCGCCGCGAGGCCTCCTCCGCGTCCTCGTCGACCTCGCTGGAGAGCAACTCCTCCCGCAGCCGGGCGACCTCGGCCCGCTCGGCCCCGAGCGCGCGGTCGTGCTCGGCGCGAAGGTGCTCGAGCTCCGCGCGCAGCCGCTCGGTCTCCTCCGCCTCGGCCGCGATCGTCTTCTGCGTCTCCTCGCGCGCCGTCGCCAGGCGGGAGTGGATCTCGGTGTTGGTCGCGCGCTCGGACTCGATCCGCCGCTCCGCGTCCTCGCGCGTCTGGTCGAGCGAGCGGTCGCGGGCGGTCACGTCGCGCTCGAGCCGCACGATCTCCTCTCGCGCGACCGCCAGATCCGCCTGCAGCGTCTCGCGCTCGGCCTGCAGCTCGCGGATCAGGTCGTTGAGGCTCGACTTCTCGCTCGCCTGGTCCCCCGCGCTGGCCTTGAGCTGCTCGATCTGACCGGCGAGCGCGTCCCGCTCGTCGCGCACGGCGCGCAGCTCCTCGATCTCGTCCTCGAGTGCCTCATGCGCGGCCTTCAGGCTTCCATGGGCGAGCCGCAGGCCGGCGAGCTCACGGTCCGACGCGTCGTGAGCCTCGAGGGCCGCGGCGAGCTCCGAGCTCGTGTCGCTGCGCTGGGTGTCGAGGCGGGAGACGTCTCGGTCGCGCGTAGCGAGCTCGGTGGCGAGCCGATCGCGCTCGCTCTCGGCGGTGGCGAGCGCCTCGTCGCGCGCCCGCAGCTCCCCGGCGAGGAGGTCGCGTTCGCGCTCGGCGGCCGCGAGAGCGTTGCTGTCCGGCGCGGCCTCGGCGGCCGCCAGCGCGGCGGCGAGCCGGTCACGCTCGGCCGCGACCTGCGCCTGTGCGGCGCGGGCCTCGGCGAGCTCGGCCGACTCGTCGCGCGGCTGCGCCAGCTCGGCCTGCGCGGCCGCCAGCGCGGCGCGGGCCTCGGCGAGCTC
>NZ_AUIK01000029.1 GCF_000423665.1 Solirubrobacter soli DSM 22325
GGCGGCGGCGCGGGGCGGCGGCGGCGGCGCGGGGCGGCGGCGGCGGCGCGGGGCGGCGGCGGCGCGGGGCGGCGGCGGCGCGGGGCGGCGGCGGCGCGGGGGCGGCGGCGGCGCGGCACGCGCGGGGGGCGCGGGCGCGGGCGGCGCGGCGGCGGCGCGCGGCGGCGCGGCCGGCGGGGGCGCGCCGGCGGGGCGCAGCGTGGGCGACGACGACGTGCGCCGGGGGATCGTCGACGGCGCCGAACGGCGTGGCCGGCGCAGACGGCGCGGGCAGCGAAGACCGGCGGGCGGCGCAGCGCGGGCGATTGGCGCGGCGTGGGCGCCATCTGCGCTGAGGGGTGGGTGACGAGAAGGTCCACAGAGGACCTTCTCGTCACCCACCCCCATCAATGCGCCAACTCGAACAGTGCGAACGTGATCGATGGGCATCGCTGCTGCCGAGACCGACCACGATCGCCCGTCGCGCAAACCTCGACGCGCGCCTGGCGCGGCAGTGGCGCGTGGCGTGGCACGACGAGGGTCGGCGTGCTCGATCGGCGCGACGAGACGAGGGGCGCGGCTTTGCGGCGCGGTGAGGGCGGCGCGACCCGGCGAGGGCGCGGCGAGGCGGCGCGGCACGCGCAAGGGGTGCGGCGCAGGCGGCGCGGGGGCGGCGCGGGGCGGCGGCGGCGCGGCACGCGCGGGGGGGCGCGGGCGCCGCGAGGCGGCGGCGCGGCGAGGCGGCGCGACCCGGCGAGGGCGTGGCGAGGCGGCGCGGCACGCGCAGGGGGCGCGGCGCAGGCGGCGCGGGGGCGGCGCGGGGCGGCGGCGGCGCGGCACGCGCGGGGGGCGCGGGCGGCGCGAGGCGGCGGCGCGGCGAGGCGGCGCGGCGAGGACGGGCGCGAGCGGCGCGGCGCGGGCGGCGCGGCTCGGCGGCGCGGTGAGGGCGCCGCGGCTCGGCGGCGTGGCTCGGCGGCGTGGCGGCGCGGCTCGGCGGCGCGGCTCGGCGGCGCGGCGCGGCTGCGCGGCGCGGCTGCGCGGCGTGGCGGCGCAGCTCGGCGGCGCGGCTCGGCGGCGCGGCGCGGCTGCGCGGCTCGGCGGCGCGGCGTGGCGGCGCGGCTCGGCGGCGCGGCGTGGCGGCGCGGCTCGGCGGCGTGGCGGCGCGGCGGCGCGGCTCGGCGGCGCGGCGGCGCGGCGGCGCCGCGGCGCGGCGGCGGCCGGTGTGCGGCCCCCGGTGGCACGCGCGTGCCGCACTAGGCGGCTTCGGCGAGGCCCTCCAGTAGGAGCGGTTCGAGTTCGTCGAGGGCGAGGCGGATGGCGCCGAGCAGTGGGCCGCGTTCGGCGAGTGGGGAGGCCTCCAGGCGGGGTGGGCGGCGGACCATTCGCTGCAGGCGGTCGCGGAGCGGGGCGAGCAGGACCTCGCCCGCCCGGGCGACGCCGCCGCCGATCACGACAACCTCGGGGTTGACGAGCTGGGCGGTGGTGACAATGCCGTGGCCGGCCCAGCGCTCGGCACGCTCGACGATCGCCAGCGCTTTGCGGTCGCCCGCGCCCGCGGCCGCGAAGACCGCCTCGGGCGCCTGGCCGGAGAGCTCGCGCACGAGTTGGCCGATGCCGCGGGCGCCGTGCTCCTCCTCGAACGCGCCGAGAAACGCCAGCTCGCCCGCCGCGCCCTCGTGGCCGCGCATCAGCGAGCCGCCGACCATGATCCCCGCGCCGATCCGCTCACCCGCGAGCACGCAGACGACATCCTCCAACCCGACGGCCGCGCCGCACCAGCGCTCGGCGAGCACGGCCAGGTTGCAGTCGTTCTCGATCACGACCGGGCAGGCGAGGTCGATCGCGCCCGCGAGGTCGAAGTCGTCGTCGAACACGCTCGAGAAGAGGACGGTGCCGCGCGTGCGGTCCATCGCGCCGGTGCAGCCGACGCAGGCGAAGAGCAGGTTGTCGACGCCCAGCGCGGCCACCTCGCTCCGGATCACCGGCAGCCGGTCCTCCCCGTCGAACTCTCGCACCCGCTCGACGACCACCCGCCCGAGCAGGTCGGCGACGGCGCAGCGCACCTTCACCTCGCCGATGTCGACCCCGAGCACGAAGCCCGCGTCGGCGCGGAACGCCAGCGACCGCGCCGGCCGGCCGCGCGCGCCCTCGACCGCGGCGACCTCCGACAGCCAGCCGAGCGCGACGAGCTCATCGGCGACGGCATCCACGGTGGGCCGCGAGAGCTCGGTGGCTGCCACCAGCTCGGTGACGCGCAGCGGCCCCGAGGCGCGCAGTGCGTCGAGCACGCGCTGGGCGTTCATGCGGCGGAGCAGTCGCGTCGTGGCCATCGCGGCGAAAGCATATTTCATAAACCACTCTTGACAAATCGATGACGCGGCGCAACTCTATTCGCAAGGTCATTTCGTAAATGACCTAGGAGAACTGTCCTCAGAGGAGAGGGGGAGCACGTGGCGAGCGTCACGTTCGATCGCGTCTCGAAGGTCTACGACAACGGCTTCAAGGCCGTGGACGACCTGGATCTCGAGATCCGCGACGGCGAGTTCATGGTCCTGGTCGGTCCATCCGGCTGTGGGAAGACGACGGCCCTGCGAATGCTCGCGGGCCTCGAGGAGATCTCGGACGGCGAGCTGGTGATCGACAACACCGTCGTCAACGAGGTCGCGCCGCAGAAGCGCGACATCGCGATGGTCTTCCAGAACTACGCGCTGTACCCGCACCTGACGGTCTACGACAACATGGCGTACGGCCTGAAGATCCAGAAGCTCTCCAAGGCCGAGATCAAGCAGCGCGTCCACGAGATCGCGAAGGTGATCGGGCTCGAGGACCTGCTCGAACGCAAGCCCAAGGCGCTCTCCGGCGGCCAGCGCCAGCGGGTGGCGATGGGCCGGGCGATCGTGCGCCGCCCGAAGGTCTTCCTGATGGACGAGCCGCTGTCGAACCTCGACGCCAAGCTGCGCGTCCAGATGCGCTCCGAGGTCGCGCGCATCCAGCACGAGCTGCAGGCCACGACCGTCTACGTCACCCACGACCAGGTCGAGGCGATGACGATGGGCGACCGCGTGGCGCTGATGCGGCGCGGCGTGCTGCAACAGGTCGATACGCCGATGAACCTCTACGACAACCCCGCGAACCTCTTCGTGGCGAGCTTCATCGGCTCCCCCGCGATGAACCTCTTCGAGGCGACCGTGGACCGCCGCAACGGCCACCTCGTGGCGACGATCGGCGACCAGTTCCTGCGTCTCCCGCAGCGCCGCGAGCTCGACGCGCTCGCCGGCCGCAAGCTCGCCCTCGGCATCCGCCCGGAGCACCTCGAGGACGCGACGGTGGCCACCGGCGCGCCGCCCGAGCTGCGCCTGAAGGCCGCGGTCCGCGGCGTCGAGGCGCTCGGGGCCGAGCTGATCGCCCACCTCGAGGTCACCGGCCGCGCCGTCCTGACCGACGAGGTCAAGGAGATCGCCGCCGACCTCGACGCGACCCTGGTGGCCGAGCTCGAGCAGGAGAGCGCGGACGCGACGCTGCCGCTGGTCGGCCGCTTCGACGTCGCCAGCCGCGCGCGCACGGGCGGCACGGTCGAGGTCGTGGTCGACACCGACAAGGTCCACTACTTCGACCTCGACACCGGCGCCGCGATCGGGCGGAGCTGACATGGCCGTCGCCATCGACCGCCCGGCGACGGCCAGGCCCAAGGCGAAGCGGCGCGGACGCCGGATCACCGCCGAGACCCGCACGGCGATGCTGTTCCTGGCGCCGAGCTTCATCGGCTTCCTGGTCTTCTACGCCGTCCCCGCGGTGCGGGGCTTCTACCTCAGCTTCACCGATTTCGACCTGCTCAAGAACTCGGGCAGCTGGATCGGGCTGGACAACTACCGGGGGCTGCTGTCGGACGCGCTGTTCTGGAACGCCCTCTGGATCACGCTCAAGTACGTCGTCATCAACATCAGCATCCAGACGACGCTCGCGCTCGCGATCGCCGTGCTGATGCACCGCTTGACCCAGTCGGTCGTCGTGCGCAGCGTGATGCTGATCCCGTGGCTGGTGCCCAACGCGGTGCTCGCGCTGCTGTGGATGTGGATGCTCGACCCGAACCTCGGCATCGTCAACCACTGGCTCAACGCGATCGGCATCGACAGCCAGGGCTTCCTCGGCTCCGAGTCGCAGGTGATCCCGACGATCGCCGGGATCAACATCTGGAAGAACATGGGCTACACCGCGCTGCTGCTGTTCGGCGGCCTGGTGATGATCCCCAAGAGCTTCTACGAGGCCGCGTCGCTGGACGGCGCGTCCGAGTGGCGGATGTTCCGCACGATCACGCTGCCGCTGCTGCGGCCGGTGCTCGCGCTCGTGCTGGTCGTGACCGTGATCGGGTCCTTCCAGGTGTTCGACACGATCCAGATCGCCACCGCCGGCATCGGCGGCGGCAACCCCGGCGGACCCGGCAACTCCAGCCGCGTCCTCTACATGTACATCTTCCAGCAGGCCTTCGAGTTCAACGCGCTCGGCTACGCCTCCGCGCTCGCCGTCGCGCTGATCATGCTGCTGGTCATCGTCGCCGCCATCCAGATGCGCATGCTGCGCGCGGGGGAGTCGGATCTCGCATGAGCACCGCCGTTCGAATCCGCGCGAAGAAGCGCACGAACTGGGGCCGCATCGCGGCCTGGGGCGCGATGGGCCTGCTGCTCTTCGTCAGCCTCTTCCCGTTCTTCTGGATGATCCGCACGGCGCTCTCCACGAACGCCGACCTGGTCACGGGCTCGCAGTCGCTCGTGCCGGACAACCCGACGCTGCTCAACGTCCGCCAGGCGCTCGGACTGGCATCGACGGACGAGCTGACCAAGGCCGGGACGCTGACATCGGCCGACGTGAACTTCTTCACCGCCCTGCGCAACAGCGTGATCGTCTGCACGCTGATCACCGTCGGCCAGGTCACGTTCTGCTCGATGGCCGCCTACGCCTTCGCGCGTCTGAAGTTCCCCGGCCGCGACAAGCTGTTCTTCCTGTTCCTGACGGCGATGATGATCCCGCCGATCTTCACGCTGATCCCGAACTTCGTGCTGATCAAGAACCTCGGCTGGCTGAACACGTTCCCGGGGATCGTCGCGCCGTTCTTCCTGATGACACCGTTCGCGGTGTTCTTCCTGCGCCAGTTCTTCCTCGGGATCTCCAAGGAGGTCGAGGAGGCGGCGCTGCTCGACGGCGCCGGGCGCTGGAAGATCTTCCGCCAGCTGATCCTGCCGATGTCGGCGGCGCCGCTGGCGACGCTCGCGGTGCTGACCTACATCACCGCCTGGCACGAGTACATGTGGCCGCTGGTCGCGGGTGACTCGGCGAACGTGCGGGTGCTCACCGTGGCGCTCAACGCGTTCAAGTCGTCGACGCCGACCACGGCCCCGCCGTGGGCGCCGTTGATGGCGGCCACGTTCCTGGCCTCGCTGCCGCTCATCGTGCTCTTCATCGCGATGGCGAAGCGCATGGTCGACGCGATCGGCTTCTCGGGGATCAAGTGATGAAGCGACTCACCGCAGTCATCCCGCTCGCGCTCGTCGCCGCGGCGTGCGGCGGCTCGAGCCAGCCCACCCGCACCGCGGACGGCAGGACCCTCGTCCGCTACCAGCTCTGGGACACCAACCAGAAGCCCGTCTACCAGAAGTGCGCGGACAAGTTCGAGCAACAGAACCCCGACATCAAGATCCAGATCGAGAACAAGAACTGGGGCGACTACTGGTCCGGGCTCGCGCGCGGGTTCATCGCCGACACCGCCCCGGACGTCTTCACCGACCATCTCGGCAAGTACCCGCAGTTCGCGCAGAGCGAGGTGATCGAGCCGGTCAGCACCCGCGCGGTCGACATGAACCAGTACCTGCCCGGGCTGGCGAGGCTGTGGAAGAGCCCGAACGGCAAGCAGTACGGCTACCCCAAGGACTGGGACACCGTCGCGCTGATCGTCAACGAGGACATGCTCGCGAAAGCGGGCGTCACCAGGCAGCAGCTCGACACCGCGACCTGGAACCCGGACGACGGCGGCAGCTTCGAGCAGATCGTCGCCAAGCTCACGGTCGACGGCAAGGGGCGGCGCGGAGACCAGCCCGGCTTCGACCCCTCAGACGTGAAGGTCTACGGGCTCGCGTTCGACCCGGGCGGCCTGACCTACGGCCAGACCACGTGGGCGGGCTTCGCCGCCAGCCTCGGCTTCAAGCTCAACGACAAGAACCCGTGGGGCTCGAAGTACAACTACGACTCGCCGGCGTTCGCCAAGACGTTCACCTGGTGGCGCGACATGATCCACAAGGGCTACATGCCCTCGCTGGAGCAGGCGCGCACGCTCGGCCAGTCGGCGGCGTTCCAGAGCGGCCGCGCCGCGCTGGCGATCGACGGCGACTGGACGATCGGGACCTACTCCGGGACGAAGGGCATCAAGGTCGGCTACGCGCCGCAGCCCGCCGGCCCGAAGGGCTCGTGGAGCATGTACAACGGCCTCGCCGACGCGATCTGGGTCGGCTCCAAGGTCAAGCCGCAGGCGACCAAGTGGGTGCAGTTCATGGCCTCGACCGCCTGCCAGAGCATCGTCGGCTCGGAAGCCGTCGTGTTCCCGGCGATCAAGTCCGAGATCCCGAAGGCCGTCGCCAAGCACGACAAGGACGGGATCGATGTCAGCGCGTTCACGTCCTACATCAAGTCCGGCAACACGGTGCTCTACCCGATCACCGACAAGGCGCCGCAGATCAACCTGATCGTGCAGCCGACGCTCGAGGAGTTCCTCAACGGCAACGAGGACGCCACGACCGTCTTCAAGAAGATGAACGACCAGGTCAACAACCAGCTGAAGTTCGCCCAGTGATGCTCGCCGTCCTCGCCCACTTCACGCCGGTCACCGCGTTGATCGCGTCGCGCAGCCAGGACGCGTTCACCCGCGCGCACGGCCGCGCGGCGCTGCGCTTCCAGCTCTCGCTGGCGCTCTACCTGGCCGCGATCGTCGGAGTCATGCACCTGCTGGACGGCAGCATCGTCGCCGTCCAGTTCGTCCCGTTCCTGCTGTTCCTGAACCTCGTCCTGGTCCTCAACGCGGTGCTGTTCGCGATCGTCGCGATCCACCGCGCCGCGACCGGGCAGACGTTCACGTACCCCCTGACCATCGGAAGGATCTGATGCCGAAGATCGCCTTCATCGGAGCCGGATCGGCCGTCTTCACCCGCAACCTCGTCGGCGACGTCCTCAGCCTGCCGGCGCTGCGCGACACCGCCGAGTTCGCGCTGATGGACATCGACGCCGAGCGGCTGGACACGGCCGACCTCATCACCCGCCGCCTGATCGACGCCCACGGCGCCCGCGCCACCGTCTCGGCGACCACCGACCGTCGCAGCGCCCTCGACGGCGCCGACTACGTCGTCACGTCGTTCCAGATCGGCGGCTACAAGCCGTCGACGGTGGTCGACTTCGAGGTGCCCAAGCGCTACGGGCTGCGCCAGACGATCGCCGACACGCTCGGCGTCGGCGGGATCATGCGCGGCCTGCGCACGATCCCGGTGCTGCTCGACGTCTGCCGCGACCTCGAGGAGCTCTCGCCGGACGCGCTGCTGCTCAACTACGTCAACCCGATGGCGATGCTGTGCTGGGCGGCCGCGGAGGCGTCGTCGATCCGCACGGTCGGGCTCTGCCACTCCGTGCAGGGGACGACCGCCGAGCTGGCCCGCGACCTCGGAATCCCCGCGGGCGAGATCGACCAACTCGCCGCCGGCATCAACCACATGGCGTTCTTCCTGCGCTTCGAGCACGAGGGCGAGGACCTCTATCCCGCGCTGCGCGAGGTCGATCCGCCGCCGTGGAACCGGGTCCGCTACGAGGTGCTCAAGCACTTCGGCTACTTCGTGACCGAGTCCTCGGAGCACTTCTCCGAGTACGTCCCGTGGTTCATCAAGGACGGCCGTCCCGACCTGCTCGAGCGCTTCAACGTGCCGCTGGACGAGTACCCGCGCCGCTGCGAGCGCCAGATCGCCGAGTGGGAGTCGATCCGCGGCGTGCTCGAGGTGTCCACGGAGCAGTCGCACGAGTACGGCGCGCACATCATCAACGCGTGTGAGACGGGCGAGCCGTACGCGTTCAACGGCAACGTCCCGAACCGCGGCCTGATCGACAACCTGCCCGCGGACTGCTGCGTGGAGGTGCCCTGCGTCGCATCGGCGGACGGGATCACGCCACAGCGCGTCGGAACGCTGCCGCGCCAACTCGCCG
Source organism: Solirubrobacter soli DSM 22325 (assembly GCF_000423665.1). Classification (GTDB taxonomy): domain Bacteria; phylum Actinomycetota; class Thermoleophilia; order Solirubrobacterales; family Solirubrobacteraceae; genus Solirubrobacter; species Solirubrobacter soli. The sequence continues at coordinate 8,209 of NZ_AUIK01000029.1, forward strand.
CGCTGATGCAGACCAACGTGAACGTGCAGGGTTTGACCGTGGAGGCCGCGCTGACGGGTCGCCGCGAGGCGATCCACCAGGCCGCGATGCTCGATCCGCATACCGCGGCCGAACTCTCGCTGGACGAGATCGCATCTTTGGTGGACGATCTGCTCGAGGCGCACCATGAGCACCGGGCAGCCACGTGAAGACGCCAAGATCGCCTTCGACCGCGAACGGCGTCGGCGTGCGCTGTCGCGGCTGGCCTCGCGGATGCGTTTCGAGGCCGACGACGTCTCGCACATGCTCCCGTTCGAGGAGGTCGTCTCCGCGCTGGGCGCGACCAGCCGCGCCTCGCTCGGCGAGCAGGTGATCCCGCTCGACCAGATCGTCGGGACCGTCGACCGCCGGAGCGGCGACTTCGACCGCCGCTTCCGGCCCTCCCCCAGCACCCGCGGGCGCTGGGAGCGGATCGCGGAGGCGCGCAAGCGCGGCGAGGCGATGCCGCCGATCGACGTCTTCCAGATCGGCGACCTCTACTTCGTCCAGGACGGGCACCACCGCGTCTCCGTGGCGCGCGCGATGGGCGACAAGGACATCAACGCCAACGTCGTCCAGGTACGCACCAAGCTCGGCGGCGCCGACAGCTCGCTGCAGAAGAGCGACCTGCCGCTGAAGGCCCACGAGCGCGTCTTCCACGAGCGCGTCCCGCTGCCGGCGGCGGCGCGCGACCGGATCCAGCTCTCCGACGAGTGGCGCTACGCCCAGCTCGCGAACCTCGTCGAGGGCTGGGGCTACCGGGTGTCGCTGGAGCGCGAGCGACTGCTGCCGCGCGCGGAGATGGCGCTGCTGTGGTTCCGCGAGGAGTACGAGCCGATGGTCGAGATGCTGCGCGAGGCCGGCCTCGGCGGCGGCGGGACCGAGACCGAGCGCTACCTGCGGGTCGTGATGCTGCGGTTCCTGCTGCTGCAGCGTTGGGACTGGACGGAGGACCTCGCCGAGCGGCTCTCGGACGAGGTCTCGCACCCGAGCAAGGCCGCCGAGGCCGACACCATGACCCACCAGATCATCAAGGAGATGCGCGACTAGTCAGCAGGACCCGCAGGCGGTCGAGCAGCGCCGCCTCGGTGAAGGGCTTGTCGATGATCTCGCCGGTCAGCTCGACCACGGGCTGGGCGTAGCCGGACATGAACAGCACGCGGAGGCTCGGGCGCGCGGCGGTGAGGCGTTCGGCGACCTCCTTGCCGAGCATCTCGGGCATCACGACGTCGGTCAGGAGCACGTCGATGTCCCCCGGATGCTCGTCGGCGAGCTTGAGCGCGTCCGCGCCGCGGGTGGCGGAGAGCACCTCGTAGCCGTTCTCGTCGAGGATCCGCCGGGTGACCTCGAGCAGCGCGGGCTCGTCCTCGACGACGAGGATCGTCTCGCCGCCGCCGCGCGTGGGCGGCGCGGCGGCGTCGTCCGACACGCCCGGCACGGGCGCGTCCGTGGTCGGCAGCAGGATCGTGAACGTCGTCCCGAGCCCGGGCTCGGAGTAGATCTGCACGCTGCCGCCGGCCTGGGCGACGATCCCGTGCACGGTGGCCAGCCCGAGGCCGGTGCCGTCGCCGCTGGACTTCGTCGTGAAGAACGGCTCGAAGGCGCGGGCGGCGGTCTCCCGGTCCATGCCGATCCCGCTGTCGGAGACGCGCAGGCGCACGTAGCGCCCGGGCTCGAGGCTGGGGCGCGCGCTCAAGTAGGCGGCGTCGGCCTCGACGTTCTCGGTGTCGAGCGTGAGGATGCCGCCGTCGGGCATCGCGTCGCGGGCGTTGACGGCGAGGTTGAGGAGGATCTGCTCGAGCTGGCCGTGGTCGGCCATGATCGGCCAGAGGTCGGGGGCGAGCGACGTCTTGAGCATCACGTGCTCGCCGATCGTGCGGCGCAGCAGCTCCTCCATCTCCAGCACGACCCCGGTCAGGTCGAGCACGCGCGGGCGGACCACCTCGCGGCGGGCGAACGAGAGGAGCTGGCGCGTCAGCCGCGTCGCCCGCTCTCCCGCCTTGCGGATCTCCGCGCTGTCGTGCTGGTCGCGCGTGCCCGGCTCCGCGCGGCGCTCGATGAACTTGGCGTAGCCGAGGATCACCGCCAGCAGGTTGTTGAAGTCGTGGGCGACGCCGCCCGCGAGCTGGCCGAGACTCTCGAGCCGCTGCGACTGCTGGAGCTGCAGGCGCAGGCGCTCGGCGTCGGTGACGTCCTCGGCGATCACGACGCTCGCCTCGGCGCCGCGGAAGTCGATCGCGTGCGAGGCGACGTTGACCTCGATCGGGACGCCGTCCTTGCGCAGGTGGTCGCCCGGCCCGCGTTCGATGTCATCGACGGTCAGCGCGAGGAACTCCTGTCGCGTGTAGCCATAGCTGGCCACCGCGGCGTCGTTGACCTCGACGATCCGGCGTGTGTCCACCTCGTTGACCCACATCGGCAGCGGGCTGCCCTCGAACAGGACGCGGTAGGCCGCCTGCTCTCTGATGAGCTCTTGGCCCAGCTCGTTCAGCCGGCGCGCGAGGCCGGCGACCTCGCGCGGGCCATCGACCGGAAGCATGCGCGGCACGCCCGCGGCGGCCGCGGCGTCGATCTCGTGGCCGATCCGCGCCAGTGGGCGCGCGACCCGCCGGTGCACGACCCAGGTCGCGAGGCCGAACAGCAGCAGGCCGGCGAGGACGATCGTGAGCTCGCGCCGGTTGAGCTGGCGGGTCGCGGCGAGCGCCTGCGCGCGGTCGGCGCCCGCCCGCACCCGCCAATTGACGCCCGGAACGGTCGCCTGGGCGTACAGCCGCGTCCTGCCGTCCACGTCCTTCTCGGACCGCGTGTAGGGCTTGCCGATCCAGCGCGCCGGGTCGATCGACCGGGTGAGCACCTGCTTGCCCGTGGCGTCGATGAGGACGAACTCGAGCCCGCGCGGGCCGCCGTAGCTGCGTCCCAGGCTCTGGCCGACCGCGTCGAGGTTGAACGAGGCGATGACGAAGCCATGGCCGGGCACGGGCGCGGTCGCCAACACGACCTGCTTGCCGGTGCGCGCGTCCGAGACGGGAGCGCGCAGCAGCGGCCGCCCGGCCGCGGCGAGCCAGTCGGCGTCCTGGTAGCCGCCGGCCCCTTTCATCGACGAGCACGCGACCGATCCGTCCTCCCGCACGAGGTCGAGGTGGCCGGTCGTGTACGCGTCGGTCCCGCCGAAGGTCAGCCCGCAGTCGCCGGGGTTCTCGAACGCCTTCCCGACGCCGGGGTTGGCCGCGGCGTTGCCGACGGTCTGCTGGAGCACCTTGATGCCGTCGCCGATCTCGCGCGCGGCGAGCCGGGCGCCGAAACGGGCGTCGGCCTGTGCCGCCTCGCGCGCATCGTCACCCGCTTGGACGCGCCCGTAGACGACCGCTGCTCCGGCGGCCGCCACGAACAGCACCGCGAGGCCGGCGAGATACGCGCGCAGCGGCACGTTCGGATGTTGGCACCACGGAACTCGCCGCGCGCCGGTATTTGCCACGAGGTCCGCGTGCGGACAGGATCATCGATTAGGGTCCGGCGCCGTGCAGAACGTGCACGCGATGCGTCCCGAGGTGCGGGCGGACTACGAGGCCGCGCGCGCGGTCGCGCACGGCGACATGGCCTTCGAGGTGCGCTTCGAGCGCTTCTTCACCGAGCTGCGGGACCCGCTCTGCGCGCTCTACGGCGACGATCCGCGGTTCGCCGACGCGTGGGAGCGGTTGCTGCGCGCCGTCGCGGCGACGGCGGCCGCGAGGTCGGACGAGCTGCGCGTGCTCGACCACGAGCGCGAGATCACGCCCGACTGGCTCCAGCGCGAGCAGGCGGTCGGGTATGTGACCTACGTCGACCGGTTCGCGGGCACGGTGCGCGGCGTGCGGGACAAGCTCCCCTACCTGCGCGAGCTCGGCGTGACGTACCTGCACCTGATGCCGCTGCTGCACGCCCGGCCCGCGCCCAACGACGGCGGCTACGCGGTCATCGACTACGCGGCGGTCGACCCCGCTCTGGGGACGATGGACGACCTGCGCGCCCTGGCGGACGACCTCCGCGCCGAGGGGATGGCGCTGTGCGTGGACGTGGTGCTCAACCACACCGCGGCCGAGCACCCGTGGACGCGCGAGCATCCCGACTACTACCGGACGTTCCCGGACCGCGTCGAGCCCGACCTGTACGAGCGCACGCTGCCCGACGTCTTCCCGGACACCGCCCCGGGGAGCTTCACGCAGGTCTCCGACCGCTGGGTGTGGACGACGTTCAACGCGTACCAGTGGGACCTCGACTACACGAACCCCGACGTGTTCGTGGCGATGACGTCGGCGATGCTCGGCCTCGCCGCGGTGGGCGTGGACGTGCTGCGGCTCGACGCCGCGCCGTTCCTGTGGAAGCGGGTGGGGACCAACTGCCAGAACCAGCCGGAGGTCCACGAGCTGCTGCAGGCGTTCCGGGCGGCGCTGCGGATCGCCGCGCCGGCGGTCGCCTTCAAGGCCGAGGCGATCGTCGCGCCGCGCGACCTCGTCCCCTATCTGGGGACCGGGCGCCATGAGGGCAAGGAGTGCGACCTCGCCTACCACAACGTCCTGATGGTGCTGCTCTGGAGCGCTCTGGCCTCCGGGCGGGTGGCGCTGATGACGAGCACGCTGAAGGCGATGCCACCGGTCCCGCCGGGCGCCGGCTGGCTGACGTACGTGCGCTGCCATGACGACATCGGGTGGGCGATCACGCCTGAGGACGCCGGCCGCGTCGGCGAGGACGCGTACCTGCACCGGCGCTTCCTCGCCGACTTCTACGCGGGCGACTTCCCGGGCACGTTCGCGCGCGGCGCGCGCTTCCAGCCCGACCCGCGCACGGGCGAGGCGCGGACCAGCGGGACGTGCGCGTCGCTGGCGGGGCTGGAGTCGGCGCCCGACCCGTACGCGACCGAGCTCGCGGTGCGGCGAATCCTGCTCCTGTACGCGGTCGCCTTCGCGCACGGCGGCCTGCCGCTGATCTACATGGGCGACGAGTTGGGGCTGCTGAACGACCCCGCCGGCGCCGCGGACCCCGACAGCCGCTGGATGCACCGCCCGTTCATGGATTGGCAGGCGGCCGAGCGCCGCCACGATCCCGCGTCGGTCGAGGGCCGGTTGTGGGCGGGGTTGCGGCGGTTGGTCGCCGCGCGCCGCTCCACCCGCGCGATCCACGTCCAAGGCGTGGTCGAGCCGCTGTTCACGGGCAACGACCACGTCTTCGGCCTCTGCCGCCGGCAGGCGGGCGAGGCGCTGCTGGTCGTGGCGAACTTCACGGCCGATCCGCAGCCGATGTCACTCGACGTCGTGCGCTCACGCGGCTTCGACCTCACCGGCGCCGCCGAGGTCGACGGCCGCGACCTCGATGTCTCCCACGACTTCGTCGTCCTCGCGCCCTACCAGCACCTCTGGTTCGGGGAATGACGGGCCGCGGCGCGCCGTCTTAGGAGGCAGTGCGAACGGTCGAGACCCAGCGCGCGGACGAGCGCGCCGCTCCCACGGCGACCCCCGCGGCGCCGAGCCTGACGGGCGGCGCGGGCAACCAGGCGATGGCGGCGCTGATGCGCAGCGCCGCCGAGGCGGGCACCTCTGAGGTCATCCACTTCGAGGGCAGGGCGCTGCGCTTCGACCGCGATGTGCTGCTCGAGACGCTGACGGCGATCGAGACCGCGCAGGGGCTGGAGGCGCGGGCGGCGTTCGTGGGGCGCTTCCGCGGCGCGGCGCTGACGCCGGGCGTGCTCACCGGTGACGAGCGCGCCGGGCTCTTTCAGGACATCGTCCGCGGCCTCGATGACGCGTCCGCGCAGCTCGACCACGAGCACGAGGAGTTCCTGAAGACGTTCGAGACGCAGGGGATCGCCGCCGCGCGCGGCATCCTCGACGACAGCGAGGCCAAGCTCCGGGCCGAGTCCGAGCGGCTCGGGCTGAGCGTGGCCTGGCAGGGCGGAGCGCCGGTCGGCGGCGACGTGCCCGGCCGGGCGATCCACACGCTCGGCAACAAGGACGAGGGCGCCAAGCTCAAGGCCGCGGCCGCCGCGCTGCTGCCGCTCGCGACCGCGGTCGAGACGACGGGCCGCGAGTCAGCGGCGGCGCTCGACGCGTTCTCGAAGGCCTCGGTCGCCGATCCCTTCGCGCTGAGCACGAAGCCGTTGTTCGAGGATTCCGAGGCGCGGCGTAAGCGCTGGCAGGAGGCGTTGGACGCGTACGAGCAGGCGCGCCGCCCGCAGGTCGCCGCGCAGCCGTCACTGGCGATGTTCGCCGACGAGCCGGGGTCGGCGCCGAAGCTGCGCAAGCTGGCCGCGATGAGCGACGCCGACCTCGGCGACGCGATGGGGCGCGAGATCGCCGAGCGGCTGGAGAACATCGAGACGGTGCGGCCCGAGCTCGGCCAGGGGCTCACGGTCTGGGGCCAGCCGCATCTGCGCCGGGTGACGCTCGACCAGATGGCCGCGACGCCGCTCCAACGCCAGCTCGTCGACAAGCGGGCGCGCGAGAAGGCCGCGCAGGCCGAGCACGACAAGATGCTGTTCGGGCTGCTGGCGCTCGGGCTCGGGATCGTCGCCGCCATCCCCTCGTTCGGCATCGGGCTGCTGGCGGAGATCGGCGCCGCCGCGGCCGCCACCGGCGCCGGCCTCGCGCTCTACCAGCTCGGCGAGACCGTCGACCAGTACTCGCTCGCGGCCGCCGCCAACGCGACCGACTTCGACAAGGCCAAGGCGATCTCCGGCGACGAGCCCAACGGGCTCGCGCTCGCGATGGCGATCGTCGGCGCGATCGCGGACGTGTTCGCCGCCGCGCACGCGTACAAGGCGCTCAAGGGCGTGTGGTCCGCGGCCAAGGCGGGTGACGTCAAGGCCGCGATCCAGTTCGCCTCGGCGGCGGAGAGCGTCGGCGTGACCGGCGCCGCCAAGCAGCAGCTGGTCGCCGAGGCGGTCGCCGGGCTCACCGACGACGCGATCGAGGAGGTCGCGAAGACGACCGCGCGCTCGGGCGGCGGCATGGACGTCGCCGAGCACATCCGGCGCCTCAGCGCGGGCCTCTCCGAGCACTCGCAGTTCAAGAACGACCTGGTCGCCGCGGAGCAGCTGATGGAGCACGTCTCCGGCCGCATCCCGGACGCGGCGCGGGAGATGATCCGCTCCGGCCGCGTACGGGTGTTCAACGAGGCGGCCATGATCGACGTCTATGGCCCGGCGCTCGGCCCCGCCAAGTGGGAGAAGCTCAACTACGCGGGCGGCTTCTACGACAAGGCCAGGGACGTGATCTTCATGCGTGGCGGGTCCGCCGAGGACATCGCCGGCGGGATCATCCACGAGGCGACGCACCGCCTCGGGAACGCCAACCCGCTGCGCGGCAACGACTTCGTCTCCGAAGCGATGGCGGAGTTCGCCGAGCGCGACTTCTACATCAGCCTCTACCACGAGGGCGGGCCGCTCGCCGGCCGCGCGCCGACCTCGCCCCGGATCCGCAACATGCTCGCCTGGGACGACGAGACCCTGATGGCCGACATCGAGACGCGCTACTTCGACGCCAAGGCGAACATGGCGCCGGAGAAGCGCGTGTTCTTCCTCAACGTGGGCAAGCGCACCCCGGAGGACATCGTCACCGAGGTCATGACGGACATCGCCGCCGACTACAAGGCACGGCTGCCCAGCGAGTAGATGATCGTCACCGGCTTCGCGCCGGGGCTCGTGGCGGTGATGGTGAGACGGCGGGCGCGCTTGGCGGCGGCGGTGAGGTGGAAGGTGACCTTCCCGCCCTTGCGGCGGGCGATGACGCGCTTGCCGATGGCGAGCGAGACGGTCGTCACGCAGCGGGTCGAGCAGCCGGCACGGACGACGAGGCCCTTCTTGAGGATGGTCGCGCGCCGCTGGCTGGTGATCGAGAGCGAGAGCACGGGGGTGGCCGCGGGCGAGACGGTCGGGCGCGGCGTGGGGGTCGGCGCGGCCGTGGCGGTGGGCTCGGGGGCGGGCGTCGACGTCGCGGCGACGGTGGCGGTCGCGGTGGCCGTGGGTGACGCCGTGGCGGTCGCGGTGGCCGTCGGTGACGCCGTGGCCGTGGCGGTCGCGGTAGCGGTCGCCGTCGCCGTGGCGGTCGCGGTCGCCGTGGCGGTGGGCGTCGCGGTCGCGGTGGCGGTGGCCGTCGGCGTCGCCGTCGCCGTCGCCGTCGCGGTCGCGGTGGCCGTCGCCGTCGGCGTGGCCGTCTCGGTCGGCGTGGGTGTCGGCGTCGGTGTCGCCACCACGAGCGTCTGCGGCGCGGTGCGGGTCACGTTGCCCGCGTCGTCGCCCTGCTCGGCCGTGATCGAGTAGGTCCCGTCGGGCAGGGCGAGGTCGGCGGACCAGCGGCCGAGCAGCGGCGCGACGCCGATCCGGCGCACGAGCGTGTTGCCCTGCATGACGCGCACGACGACGCCCGGGAAGTCGCCCGGAGCGGTCCCCGCCGCACCGCCGACCTTGGTCGGCGTGAGCTGGTCGACGGTCAGGTCGGGTGCGGCGGCGTCGGCCGGTGCGAGCGCGCCTGAGACGTCGAGCGACCACGGCCCGGAGTCGCTGATCGCCGCGACCGTGACCGTGTAGTGCCCCGGGGCGGGCGCGGTGAGCGTGACATCACCCTGGCGCGATGGACCCGGCTGCGGGGTCATCGTCCCCACCGAGGTCCCGCTCGCGTCGCGCAGCCAGAGGCCGAAGCCCGGGCTCGCCGCGTCCAGCGTGACCGCCAGCGGCACGCCCGCGTCGGTGACGTCGACGTCATGCGTCTCGGAGTTGCCGGCGGTCAATGTGCCGGACCATGCGCGATGCGACGGCACCGCGGGCGGGGTCGCCAGCGGCGCGCCCGCCGCGGCGAGCGCCGCGTACACGTCGACGCGCCCGTACCCGTAGTCGTTGTCGCGGCCCGGCACGCCCCAGTCGACCGCGGTGCGCTCGAGCACGCTCTTGACCTGTGCGGGCGTCAATGCCGGGTTGGCCTCGAGCAGCAGCGCCACCGCCCCCGTGACGAACGGCGCCGCGGCGCTCGTGCCGATGCCGAGCGTCGTCCCGCCGCCGGGCTTGGGGATGACGACGTTGAAGCCGGGCGCCATGACGTCGGGCTTGATCCGGCCGTCCGCGGTCGGGCCGCGGCTCGAGAACCACGCTTCCGAGAACCCGCCGGCGCCCGGGTCGGCCATCGCGCCCACGGTCACCGCCGACTCCGCCGCCCCCGGCGACTTGACCGTGCACAGGCCCGGCCCGGCGTTGCCCGCCGCCGCGACGACCACGATGCCGGCCGCGACCGCGGCGTCGACCGCCTTGGAGGCGACGTCGGTCCCCTCCCCACAGCCGGTCGGGTCGCCGATCGAGAGGTTGATGGCGTCGATGCCATAGGTGTCGCGATGATCGACCGCCCACTGGATGCCCTGCGCGATCAGGCCGAGGCTGCTCTGGCCGCCCGAGTCGATGACGTTGACGCTCACGAGCGACGCGCCCGGGGCGACGCCGCGTCCCTCCGGCCCGCTCGCCCCCGAGCCGGCCAGGATCGCGGAGACGAGCGATCCGTGGCCGAGCGCGTCGAACGGCTCCGTCCGCCCGCCTACGAGGTCCTTGAACGCGACCACCTTCCCGCCGGCGAGGTCCGGCATCGTCGGGTCCACGCCCGAGTCGATCACGGCGACCGTCTCACCGGATCCGTCCAGATCCGGGAGCTCGGTGCGCGCCTGCGTGACGCCGGAAGCGGTCTGACCGCTGACGCCGAACGGGACGGCGACGGCGTCGTCCTCGACGTGCGCGACGTCGGCGCGCGCAGCCAGCGCGCGGATCTGATCCGGCGTCGCCTCGGCCGTGAAGGCGTCGACCAGGTGCAGGCGCTGGGCCCGCCGGAGCGAGCCGACTCCGTCCTCGATGGCGTCCACGCGGCCCGCCGTCGCGGGCTGGCGCAGGGCCACGATGACGGGCCGGGGCGCGCTGCCGCGCAGGTCGACGGTGTCGAAGATCTTGTCGCCGTTCGCGTCCTCCCGGGCGGCCGCGGCGGACACGCCGGGGAACACCGCGAACAGGACGAGAGCCGTCAACAGAACCCGCATGCGGTAGAGCGTCGCGGCGACGGGGTCGGCTGTACCTGGACCTTTGCAGGGGGTCGCGAATGTGAACGCGCTCGATCATCGTCTGCATGACTCCGGCCATCGACGTGCGCGGGCTCGAGCGCCGGTTCGGTCTGCGGACCGCGATCGCCGGTGTCGACCTGTCCGTCCGTCCTGGCGAGATCCACGCGCTGCTCGGACCCAACGGCGCCGGCAAGACGACACTGCTGCGTACCCTCGCCGGGCTCGTCGAGCCGACCGCGGGCACCGTCCACGTCGCCGGCGTCGACGTCGCCAAGGGCCCGCGCGCGCTGCGCGGCAAGGTCGGGTTCGTCCCGTCCAACGACCGCTCCGCCTACCAGCGGATCTCCGGCGTCGAGAACCTCGCCTTCTTCGCCCGCCTGCACGGCATGCGCAAGAAGCCGGCCTACGCGCGGGCCCGGGCGGTGCTGGCGGACGTCGGCCTCGGCGACCGCGGCGACGACGCGGTCGGCGGCTGGTCGCACGGCATGCAGCAGCGCCTGTCGGTCGCCCGCGCGCTGCTCACCGAGCCGCCGGTGCTGCTGGTCGACGAGGCCACGCACGACCTCGACCCCGAGGCGGCCGCGACCGTGCGCGAGCTGATCGCGGCGCGCGCCGAGGCCGGAACGGCGGTCCTGTGGGCGACGCAGCGGCTCGACGAGCTGCGCGGCTTCGCGGGTGAGGTCACGCTGTTGTCCGCCGGCGCGGCCGCGTTCCACGGCACGGTCGAGGCGCTCGCCTCCCGCGCGGTGCCGGACTCCGCCCGCCGCCACGCCTCCGAGCTCGAGCAGGGCTACATGGCGATCATGCGGGGCGCGGCATGAGCGCCGCCGGCTTCGTCGCCGAGGCCCGCAAGCTCCCGGCGTTCGTCCGCCGCGACTGGAAGATCGCGCTGTCCTACCGCGCCGTGTTCCTCGCCGACGTGCTCGGACTGGCGACGCAGGTGATCGTCTTCTACTTCGTCGCCGAGCTCGTCGACCCCGGGACGCTGCCGCTCTACGGCGGCACGGTGCCGAGCTACCTGGCGTTCGTCGTCATCGGGCTCGTCGTCAACCTCACCGCCGGCGTGCTGCTCTACACGGTCGCCGGCGCGCTGCGCCAGGAACAGCTCACGGGCACGATGGAGGCGCTGCTGGCCACGCCGACGACGGGCGCCACCCTGCAGTTCGGCTCGGTCGCCTACACGCTGATCCTCGTCCCGATCCGCGCGACCGTGCTGCTGGGCGCGATCAGCCTCCTGTTCGGCCTCGACCTCGAGCTGAGCGGCATTCCCGCGGCGCTGGTGATCCTGATGTGCTTCCTCCCGTTCACGTGGGGGCTCGGGCTGATCGCCGCCGGCCTCGTGGTCACGTTCCGCCGCGGCCAGAACGTGACCGGGATCGCCGTCACCCTGCTCGGGCTGATCTCCGGCGCCGTGTTCCCGATCGCGCTGCTCCCGCCGCTGTTGCGGACGATCGCGGAGTGGAACCCGTTCGCGATCTCGATCGACGGCGTCCGCGACGCGCTGATCGGCGGCACCGGCTGGAGCGAGGCGCTGCCGACGATCGCCAAGCTCGTCCCGCTCTCGCTCGCCGGGCTCGCGCTCGGCGGCTTCTGCTTCCGGTGGGCGATGGCGCGCGAGCGCCGCCGCGGGACGCTGGGGATGTACTGATGGACCCGTTGCTGTGGGACCGCGTCGGTGAGCTCGCGGACCGTTCGCCGCGGTTCTCGGACCTGCACCATCACCGCCTGCACCTGATCGCCGCCTCGCGGATGCGCGCCCGCGGCGAGACGGTCCCCGAGTCCATGATCTTCGAGGAGCGGCTCGCGGCGGCGATCGCACTCGCCGCCCCGATGCTGATGCGGCGGGTGCGCGAGGCGACGGACGCGCGCATCATCGTGATGAAGGGCCCGGAGGCCGCCTCGCGCTGGCCGCATCCACGGCTGCGGCCGTGGCAGGACCTCGATCTGCTCGTCGAGGACGCCCACGCCGTCCAGGGCGCGCTGCTGGGCGCCGGGTTCGTCGAGGTCGGCGAGCCCGCGGCCTACGTCGACATCCATCACCTGCGCCCGCTCGCCAGCCCCGGGCTCCCGCTCTCGATCGAGGTGCACATGCACCCGAAATGGCCGACCGAGCGCGCGCCGGGCTTCGCCGAGCTCCACGCCGACGCCGCGCCGGGGGCGTTCGCCTCGATCCCGGACGTCGTCGCGCCGTCCGCCGCGCACCACGCGGTGCTGCTCGCCGCCCACGCGTGGGAACACGACCCGCTCAGCCGGCTCGGCTCGCTCGTCGACATCGCGGCGCTGATGCTCGAAGCCGGCCGCGACGAGACCGACGCGGTCGCCCACGAGTGGGGGGTCGCGCGCCTCTGGACGGCCACGGCGCGCGCGATCGACGAGGTGCTGCTCGACGAGGGACGGTCGCTGCGCCGTCCGATCTGGCGCCGCCACCTGCACGAGGCCCGCGAGCGGACGGTCTTCGAGACCCATGTCGAGCGGCTCGTCGGCCCGGTCGCGGCCCACCCGGTCGCGGCGGCCCCCGCCGTCGCCACCCGCGCGCTCGCGAAGACGCTCCGGCCCAGGAGCGACGAGCGCTGGGGCACCAAGATGCGCCGCTCGAGCCGCGCACTGCGCAACCGCTCGCTCCGGCGATCCGATCACCTCGACCGAGAAGGACCCGTATGACCGAGCTCAAGCTCCGCGGCGAAGGCGTCGCCTGGACCGACGTCGACGGCGAGATCGTCGCGCTGGACGAGGCCGCGGCCGTGTATCTGGCCGCCAACGAGGCGGGCGGCATGCTGTGGCGCGCGCTGGCCGACGGCGCGACGCAGGAGTCGCTCAGCGCCGCGCTGGCGGCCGAGTACGGCATCGACGCCGCGCGTGCCGAGGCCGACACCGAGGCGTTCCTCGCGGCGCTGCGCGAGCGCGGGCTGCTCGAAGGTGCGCCGGCCGCCTGACGTCCACGACGCCCGCGCCGGCCTGTGGGCCTGGCGCGCGCTGCGCTCGGTCCGCGCGCAACTGCGCGCGGGCGCGATGCGCGACGTCCAGGTCCCCGCGCCGCCGGAGGTCCGCGGAACCGCGGCGCGCGCCGTGCGGCTCGTACTGGCACGCCAGGAGCCCTCGTGCCTGGAACGCGCGCTCGTCCTGCAGCGCTGGCTGCTCGCGACCGGCGAGGCGCGCGACGTCGTCGTGGGCACCCGCGGGAGCGCGCAGGGAACGTTCGAAGCCCACGCGTGGCTGGAAGGCGAGACCCTCCCGGCGGGCGGTCGCTACGTCGAGCTGACGCGCCTGGCGCCATGAGTCTGACGCCGCTCGAGCTCGCGACCGGCATCGTCTTCGGCGCGACGCGAGCCTCGCTGCCGCGCGCGACGCTCGCCCCGGACGCGGCGCTCGAGGCCGCGGTGGCGGGCGCGGTGCGTGGCGGCCGCTGCTTCGTGTCCTTCTCGGGCGGGCGCGACTCCTCGGCGGTGCTCGCGGCCGCGACCGCCGTCGCGCGCCGCGAAGGCGTCCCCGACCCCGTGCCGCTGTCGCTGCGTGTGCACGACGTGCCGCAGTCGCACGAGTCCGACTGGCAGGAGCGCGTGGTCGCGCACCTCGGGCTCGCCGACTGGGTCCGGGTCGAGATCGGGGACGAGCTCGACTGCGTCGGGCCGTACGCGCGCCGCGCGCTCTCCCGGCACGGCCTGCTGTGGCCGTTCAACGCCCACTTCCACACGCCGCTGCTCGAGCTCGCGGCGGGCGGCACGCTGCTGACCGGCATCGGCGGGGACGAGCTCTGGCTGTCCGCGGCGGCCCCACATGAGCGGGTCCGGCGGCGCGCCCTGCGAGCCGCGCCGTTCGCGCTACGCCGCGCCGTGCTCGCGCGGCGCCAGCCGATCGGCTTCCCGTGGCTGCGCGACGAGGCGCGCCGTCAGGCGCGGCTGGCCGCGGCGGGCGACGACGCGGCGACGCCGCGTTCGCCCCGCCGCCGGATGGAGCACTCGCGCGGGATGCGCTACACGGCCGTCGGGACCGCGGCACTCGCGCTGCTGGCCGCCGACGCGGGCGCCGAGATCGCCCACCCGCTGCTCGACCTCGGCCTGTGGGCCGCGGTCGCCCACGCCGCACCGTTCGACCGCCGCGACGCCGCCCTCGCCGCGGTGGCCGGCGCGCTGCTCCCGCCCGAGCTCGTCGCGCGCCGGACCAAGGCCGGCTTCGACGGCGCGTTCTTCAACGCCCACGCGCGGGCGTTCGCCGCGGGGTGGGACGGACGCGCCGCACCCGCGGGCGGCGCCGCGGAGTGGGACGGACGCGCCGCACCCGCGAGCGGCGCCGCGGAGTGGGACGGACGCGGCGCGAACGCGAGCGGCGCCACGCAGCGGGACGGCCGCGCCGCCGCGCCGCCGGGCGTGCCGTACGCGCTCGTCGACCCCGGCGCTCTGCGCGCGCACTGGCTTCGCGCCGAGACGCCCGACCCGCACTCGCTCACGCTGCTGCAGGCGGCCTGGCTGGCCTCAGCCGGCGACCGCGTCGAGCAGCCGGCCGGCCGCCTCGGGCAGTGAGTCCCACCCGCGCGGACGGACGAGCCGCAGGTGCGGGAGCGCGCTGAAGCGCACCAGCGCCGACGGCACGGCCGGCTCGAGGAACACGCCGCGGTGGGGGAACAGCGCCCGCAGGCGGTCCGCGCCGCGCAGCGGCTCGACGGCGACCGCGTCGCCCCAGTCGAGCGTCACCCACCCGCGCAGCGGCAGCTCCGCCGGCACGGGGTCGAGCGTGACGCGCCAGCGGTCGCGCGCGCCCACCCGGCCCATCAGCTCGCCGACGCCGAGCCGCTCCGCGGCCTCCTCGCGCAGGTCCAGCGACCGCGGACCGGCCAGCGCCAGCTCGCCGTCGACGATCAGCACGTCGTCGCTGAACACGGGCACCCCGGCGCGGGCGAGCCAGGCGAGCGTCGTGCTCTTGCCGGCGGTCTTCTCGCCCAGGACCGCCCAGACGCCGCCGTCGGCGACGATCCCGCCGCCATGGAATCCCTCGCGCCCGAGCCAGCGCGACCACACGAGCGCCACGGGCGCGAGATACGGGTGGACGATCGCGCCGTCGGTCGTGCCCTGCGGAACCTCCAGGTCGGCGCGGCCCGCCGCGCGGTGCAGGTCCGCGAGCGCGCCGCCCGCGAGCCACAGCCGCGCCCCCTCGTCGGTGACCGACTCACCGGTGAACGGCGCCCCGCCGGCCACCCGCCGGAGCGTCAGCGACGGCCAATGTTGCGGCGCCTCGACGAGCAGGCCGGCGGCGTCGGCGAGGCCCTCGAGGCGGAAGCCATAGGCACCGAGTCTGGACCTTTGCTCAGTGGTCACCGGCTGATCATGACCGTAACCTGATCGTGACAGTCGTACAAAGGAAGGTAGTGGCGATGGACCACACTCCTGAGCCGAAGCAGTACGAGGCACCGTCGCTGACGGTCCTCGGCAGCGTTCATGCTTTGACGCAGACCCAGGACAAGAAGTGGGGCGGCAGCGACGGCTTCACCTTCATGGGTCAGCCCATCTCGAACGCCTCGCCGTAGGCCTTCAGCGCATCACAAGCAGACCAGAGGCTTCGTGCGCGAGCGCCAGAACGCGCTCGAAGTCGCTGCTGACCATCCACGAGCCGCCGACACAGACCACGTTCGGCTGCTCGAGGTAGGACGGCGCGTTCGCAGCGTTGATGCCGCCGGTCGGGCAGAACCGGACCCCGGGGAACGGTCCGGCGAACGCCTTCAGAGCCTTCACCCCGCCGACGACCTCGGCGGGGAACAGCTTCGCGTGGGTGATCCCACGCTCAAGTAGCGCGACGACGTCAGACGCCGTCGCGGTCCCGGGGAGGAAAGGGACGCCGGACGCCTCGAGGCCGTCCAGCAGGTTCGGGGTCGCCCCGGGCGAGACGAGGAAGCGCGCGCCGGCGCCGATCGCGGCATCGATCTGCGCGGTCGTGGTCACCGTGCCGGCGCCGACCACGGCGCCCTCGACCTCGGCGGCGATCCGCTCGATCGCGCCCAGCGCCGCGTCGGTGCGCAGCGTGACCTCGATCGCGGGCAGGCCGCCGCGCACGAGCGCCTCGGCCAGCGGGACCGCGTCCTCGACGTCCTCGACGACGACCACGGGGACCACCGGGGCGAGGGAGACGATGTCTTCGATACTCACGACCACACCCCCGGGATGCCTGAAATCGAAAGGACGGTCCCTCGAAGGCGGTTCTCCAGGCTCCTCACGCGTAGATCCATTCGTTGTCGCTGAACACCGACGCGCCCTCGTCCGGCCGGCCCACCCGCCGGCGGAACGCCGCGAACAGCTCGCGGCCGGTGCCGTGCGTCGCGTGCTCGGGGATCCAGGGTTCGCGGTCGTGCAGGTCGACGTCGACGTCCAGCCGGCCGGTCTCGGCGTCCACGCGGACGACGTCGCCGTCGCGCAGGCGGGAGAGCGGTCCGCCGGCGGCGGCCTCGGGCGTGCAGTGCAGCGCCGCGGGGACCTTGCCGGACGCGCCGCTCATGCGGCCGTCGGTGACCAGCGCGACGCGATGGCCGCGGTCCATCAGCACGCCCAGCGCGGGCGTCAGCTTGTGCAGCTCGGGCATGCCGTTCGCGCGCGGGCCCTGGTGGCGGACGACCGCGACGAGGTCGCCGTCGAGCTCGCCGCGCTCGAACGCCTCGAGGAAGTGGGCCTGGTCGTCGAACACGCGCGCTGGGGCGGTGACGACACGGTGCTCGGGGGCGACGGCTGAGACCTTCATGACCGCGCGGCCGAGACCGCCGTCGAGGACGCGGATGCCGCCGTCGGGCGCGAACGCCTCGTGCGCCGGGCGCAGGACGCTCGCATCGCGGCTCTCGCGCGGGGCCGGGCGCCAGCGCAGCTCGTCAGCCTCGTCCAGGTACGGCTCGTCGCGGTAGCGGCCGAGGCCGTGCCCGGCGATGGTGTCGACGTCCGGGTGCATGAGCCCCGCGTCGAGCAGCTCGCCGATCAGGAAGCCGACGCCGCCGGCGGCGTGGAACTGGTTGATGTCGGCCGCGCCGTTGGGGTAGACGCGGGCGAGCAGCGGGGTCGCGGCGCTGAGGTCGGCGAAGTCGTCCCAGGTGAGCTGGATGCCCGCCGCGGCGGCGACCGCCACGAGGTGCATGGTGTGGTTGGTCGAGCCGCCGGTGGCGAGCAGCGCGACGACGCCGTTGACCACGGCCTTCTCGTCGACGATCTCGCCGATCGGCGCGCAGCCCTGGGTGGCGACGCGGCCGGCCTCGACGGTCAGCGCGCGGCGCAGGTCGGTGCCGGGGTTGACGAAGCTCGCGCCGGGGAGGTGCAGGCCCATCGCCTCGACCACGAGCTGATTGGAGTTCGCGGTGCCGTAGAAGGTGCAGGTGCCGGGCGCGTGGTAGGAGGCGAGCTCGGCCTCGAGCAGCTCGTCGCGGCCGACCTCCCCCGCCGCGTAGCGCTGGCGGGTGCGGCTCTTCTCGCCGTTGGGGATGCCGGATGGCATCGGGCCGGCGGGGACGAAGACGGTCGGCAGGTGGCCGAAGCTGAGCGCGCCGATGAGCAGCCCGGGGACGATCTTGTCGCAGACGCCGAGCAGGAGCGCGCCGTCGAACATGTCGTGGCTGAGCGCGATCGCCGTGCTCATCGCGACGACGTCGCGGGAGAAGAGCGACAGCTCCATGCCGGCGCGGCCCTGGGTGATGCCGTCGCACATCGCGGGCACGCCGCCCGCCATCTGCGCGACGCCGCCCGCCTGCAGCACGGCCTTCTTGAGGATCGACGGATAGCGCTCGAAGGGCTGGTGGGCCGAGAGCATGTCGTTGTAGGCCGACACGATCGCGACGTTGCGCCGCTCGGCGGCCTGCAGGTGGAGCTTCTCGTCAGCGCCGCACGCGGCAAGGCCGTGGGCCAGGTTCGCGCAGCCCAGATCGCCCCGCGCGGGGCCGTTCTGAGCGGCTGCGCGGATTCGGTCGAGATACGCGGAACGGCTGCTGGCGCTACGCGCGGCGATCCGCGCGGTGACTTCCATGACGACTGGATGCACAACCGGCACGCTACAGCCGCAAGCGCTTGCGCGCAACCGCTTGCGCACCGGATCACCCGGTTGGGTGGGTCCGCTTCACAAGGGCCTAACATCCCTGCCCGTGGTGACGATGGCGGATGTCGCACGGCTGGCCGGCGTCTCGGTGACGACCGTCTCGCACGTGATCAACGGGACGCGCCCCGCGAGCCAGCGCACGCGCGACCGCGTGATGGCGGCGATCGAGCGCACGGGCTACCGCCCGAACACGATCGCCCGAGCGCTCGCGCGCGGCGGCACGCAGTCGCTCGGGCTGGCGATCAGCGGCCTCTCCAACCCGTACTTCATGGACGTGGTCGCCGCCGTCGAGCAGGCCGCGGGCCGGGCCGGGCACACGCTGCTGCTCGCCGACACCCGCGAGGACCCCGAGCACGAGCTGCTGATCGTGCGTGCGCTGGCCGAGCGCCAGGTCGACGGGATGCTGCTCGCGCCGACAGCGGGCGCGCGGGAGCACGCGCTGGCGTACCTGGAGGCGCAGGAGGTCCCGACCGTCCTGCTCGACCGCTTCGTCGACGTGCCGCTCGACCAGGTCGGCTGCGACAACGAGCAGCCGACCGCGCGGCTCGTCGAGCACCTGATCGACAAGGGACATGAGCGGATCGCGATGGCGATCGGCATCCCCGGCCTGAGCACGACCGTCGAGCGCGTGCGCGGCTACCGGAGCGCGCTGCAGCGCGCAGGGCTGCCGTTCGACGAGACGCTGGTGGCCGAGGGCGGCTCGCAGCGCGACCAGGCGCGCGAGGCGATGCACATGCTGCTCGACCTCCCCGAGCCGCCCACCGCCGTGGTCAGCGGCAACAACTTCATGACGATCGGCCTGCTGCGGGCGATCGCCGAGCGCGGGCTGACCGTCCCGGACGACCTCGCGCTGGTCGCGTTCGACGACTTCGAGTGGGCGGACCTGTTCGCCCCGCGGCTGACCGTCATCCGCCAGCCGACGACCCAGCTCGGGTCGCGGGCGGTCGAGTTGCTGCTCTCGCGCCTGGAGGATCCGACGCGCCCGCCGCGCACGGAACGGCTCGAGGCGATGTTCGTGCACCGAAACTCATGTGGGTGCACAAGTCCTTCACCTGCGCTGCAGGTTCACGCGCAACCCTCGAAGGCATGACGACTTCACCTCGTGAGATCGGCATCACCACCGTGCTGTTCAGCATCTACGTGAGCGCCAAGAGCGGCGCTCTCCTGGCCGGCGTAGCGCGCCGGCGGTTGCCCTACTGAGTCAACTCCCTCGCCCGCGCGAGCGCCTGCTCGCGGGTCGAGACCACACCGGCGAACCGGTCCTCATCGAGCTGGGCGAGGAGCTCGCCCAGCCGCGGACCGGGGGCCACGCCGACCGCGATCAATTCGTCCCCGCGGACCAGCGGGGGCGGGATCGGCTCGGCCGCTGCGGCGATCAAGGTCCGTGCGACATCGAGATGGGCCTCGATCGCCGCTTCGGCGTTCTTGCCGCGGGTGGCGAGGCGGTCGGCGACGGTGAACAGCGTGATGTCGGCGCTGTAGGGCTTCGTGTCGCGGAGGTAGCGCCAGATCGTGCGGCGGTCGAGCGGACGCTCATGGACGAGGAAGCCCGCGTCCAGGTGGTGCGCGATCAGCGCGGCGACGTACTCGCGTAGCCTCGCCGACGTTCTGAGCCGCCCGAGCACGTTCTTGGCCAGCCGCGCCCCCGCCGCGTCGTGGCCGAGGAACGTCACCCGCCCGCCGGGGAGCTCGCCGCGGGTCTCGGGCTTGGCGGCGTCGTGCAGGAGCGCGGCCCAGCGCATCGCCTCGCCGCGGGTGAGCTCGTCCGAGAGCGGCTCTTGCAGCAACGGGTCATCGAGCTTGGTCACCTCGTCGAGGACCGCCAGCGTGTGGTCGTGGACGTCGAGGTGGTGGAAGTGGCTCTGCTGTACGCCTTTGAGCGCGTTGAGCTCGGGGAGCACGATGTCGGTCAGGCCGTGCTCGTCGAGCAGCCCCAAGCCGCGCAGGACGGCGTCGGCGGAGATGACCCGCTTGAGCTCGGCGAAGATGCGCTCGGCGGCGACGCGCTCCAACCCCGGGGCCTGACGGGTCACCTCGATCGCCGTCGCCGGGTCGAGGCCGAGGTCGAGCTCGACGGCGAAGCGGATCGCGCGCAGGCTGCGCAATGGGTCGTCGCTCAGTGCGTGCGACGAGACCATCCGGACGACGCGATCCGCGAGGTCGCGCTCGCCGCCGTGCGGGTCGCGGACTGTCCCGCCGGCGAGCGGCTCGGCCATCGCGTTGATCGTGAAGTCGCGTTGGGCGAGGTCCGTGTCGATGTCGCCGTCGCGCAGCGTGACGATGTCGACGTGCCACGCGTGCTCCGGCGCGACCACGCGCCAGGCCCCGAACTCACCACTCAGCTCGAACGCCGTGCCCTTGATCGCGCGCGAGAGCTTGCGGGCGTACGGCTTCGGGTCGCCCGGGACGGCCAGGTCGATGTCGTCGGTGTCGCGCCCGAGGAGCCGGTCGCGGACCGCGCCGCCCACCAGCCACGCCTCCTCGCCTTCGAGGGCGGCGCGGGCGGCCCGCAGCGCCTCACGCATAGCGGCGCGGCACGCGCGCGCTGATCCCGCACGTGATCTCGTAGTTGATCGTGCCGAGCTGGGCGGCCAGATCCTCGGCGAGGATGCCGTCGCCGATCAGGACCGCCTCGGTCCCGTGGGGAACGGGCTCGTCGCCGAGGTCCACGGTGACGTTGTCCATCGAGACCGTCCCGATCCCCTTGACGCGGCGCCCGCCGACGATCGCCTCGAAGCGGTTGGTCAGGCCGCGGCGGAACCCGTCCCCATAGCCGATCGGGATCGTGCCGACCCACGTGTCCCGCTCGGCGATGAACCGGCGCCCGTAGCCCGTCGACTCGCCCGTTCGGGCCTGCTTGACCTCGGCGACGTAGGAGACCAGCTTCAGCGCGGGCTCGAGGCCGTGGTCCGCGGGGTCGCGGTGGAACGGGTCCATGCCGTAGATCGCGATCCCGCAGCGGATCATGTCCAGCCGCGCCGCGGGCTCGCCGAGCGCGGCCGCCGAGTTCGCGGCGTGCCGCGGGGCGTCGATGTCCCACGCGAGGAAGCGCGCGAGTTGCTCGCGCATGAACGCGGGGTCGTCGTCGGAGGTCGCGAAGTGGGTCATCGCGCCCGCGAGCCGGAGTCCGCGCGCCTTGACCGCCTCGGCGACCCGCGTGGCCTCCGCCGGATCGCGCGTGCCGAGCCGCCCCATCCCGGTGTCGAGCTTGACGTGCACGCCCACGCCGCCCGCGCTCGCGAGGGCGCCGCCCGCCGCGCCGCCCGGCGCCGGCACACCGCCCGGCGCCGGCACACCACCCGGCGCCGGCACACCACCCGGCGCCGGCACACCACCCGGCGCCGGCACACCACCCGGCGCCGGCACCCCGCCTGGCGGCGGCGCGCCGCCCGCGCCGAGCGCGGCTGCGCGCGCCGCCACGGCGGCGACGAAGTCCTCGCGCCACGCCACCACCTCGGCGCCCGCGACCAGCGCGATGTCGAGCTCTTCCGGCGACAGCGCGCCCAGGACCAGCAACGGTCCTCCGACGCCCGCCGCCCGCAGCTCCGCGGCCTCGTTCGCCGTCGCCACCGCGAGGTACACGGCTCCCCCGCGCTGCGCCGCCCGCGCCGCCTCGACGGCCCCGTGGCCGTAGCCGTCGGCCTTCACCACCGCGCACAGCGGCGCCAGCGCGGCCAGCTTCGCGCAATTGCGCTCGATCGCGCCGGTGTCGATCCTCGCTTCAGCTCGAAGCACTATTCCGGGGTTACGAGTGCGTCGAGGACGTCGATGCGCGTGACCACGCCGACCAGCCGGCCGTGCTCGACCACCGGCAGACGGTTGTGCTTGTGCTTCGCGATCTCGCGGGCGGCCTCGAGCACCGTCGCGTCCGGGTGGATGGTGATCGGGTCCTCGGTCATGACGTCCTGGGCGACGAAGCCGATCGCCTTGCGCAGGCGCTCCTCGTACTTCTTCGTCGACTCGAGGAAGATCACGCCGCCCCACAGCTCGATGATGTGCGGGAGGTGAAGGTCTTCCTTCTCGCCGCCCATCACCAGGTCGGCCTCGCTGATGATCCCCACGCAGCGCCCGCCCTCGTTGATGACCGGAATCCCGTGGAGGTCGTTGTCGCGCAGCGTGTGCAGGACCTTGTCGATCGGGTCCTCGGGATAGATCGCCGGGAGGTCGGTCTCCATGATGTCGCGCACGGTGAGGGCCATCGGCAACCGCAGGTTAGGCGGTGAGCGCCGCGGGGAGCGCCGCGATCACGTCGGACGCGATCACGCCGTCCGGGCCGTGCGGCGCCGCGGCGATCTGCCCCGCCCGCAGGTGGGCGTAGACGCCCGCGCATGCGCCCTGGGCGACGGGCATCCCCTTCGCCAGCATCGCGGCGATCACGCCGGACAGCACGTCGCCCGTGCCGGCGGTCGCCAGCCCCGGCGCCTTCCCGCGCGAGATCGCGACCCGGCCGGACGGCGCGGCGACGAGGGTGTCGTCGCCCTTGAGCACGACGAACGCCTTGCTGATCGCCGCGGCCTCGCGCACGTGACGCAGCCGCGAGCGCTCGACGTCCTTGGAGTCCACCTCGAGCAGCCGCCCGAGCTCGCCCGCGTGCGGGGTCAGGACCGTCGGCCAGCGGCGGCCGGCGACGATCTCCTCGAGCCGGCCAGCGATCGCGTTCAGCCCGTCGGCGTCGATCACCAGCGGCACGTCGATGCGCGGGGCGACCGCGCGGGCGAGCGCCTGCGCGTCCGGGTCCTTGCTCAGCCCGGGGCCGAGCACGACCGCGTCGGCGCGGCCGACCGCGGTGAGCACGGGCTCGACGCCCGACGCGTCGAGGTGCCCGTCGCCGTCCTCGGGCAGTCCGACGACCATCGCCTCCAACAGTCTCACCGTGAAGCTCAGCTCCAGGCTCGCGGGCGCGCCGACCGTCACGTACCCCGCTCCGGCGCGCATCGCGGCCAGCGCGGACATGCACGGCGCGCCCGTCAGCCCGCGCGAGCCGCCGATGATGAAGACGTTGCCGGAGCTGAACTTCGTCGACGCCGCGCTCCGACGCGGGACCTCCCGCAGCACCGTCGCGCCGATCAGCCCCGCCTCGGGCCGCGCCGGCCCGCCGCGCGGAATGCCGATGTCGACGACCTCGACCTCGCCCGCGTACTCCTTGCCCGGACGCGTCCACAGCCCGACCTTCGGCCGGTGGAACGTCGCCGTGGCGAGGCAGTGCACCGCCGGCCCTTCGACCTCGCCGGTCGTGGCGTCCACCCCTGACGGGACGTCGCACGCGATTACGGGCGCCTTGGCGGCCTCCATCTCCTCGATCACCTGGTCGGCGGGCGAGCGCGGCGATCCGCTGCTCCCCGTGCCCAGCAGGCAGTCGACGATCACGTTGGCCTTGTTGAGCCGCCCGGCCTCGAACGGCACGGGCTTCGCCCCCGGCAGCTTCTTGATCTGCGCCTGCGCGTCCTCCCCCATCCACTCCGGAGGCCAGACCACCAGCACCTCGACGTCGCGCCCCGCCTGGCGCAGCAATCGCGCGGCGACGATCCCGTCGCCGCCGTTGTTGCCCTTGCCGCAGACGATCACGACCCGCCCCGCGGGCGCGCGCCGCGCGACCACGTCCGCGAGCCCCTCGCCCGCGCGCTCCATCAACTCGGTCACCGCGACCTTGCGCTCGTGGATCGCCCAGCGGTCGACCTCGCGCATCTCACCCGCTTCGAGGAGCGGCTCCATCCAGCGGGGAAGGCTCATGTCGCTGGAACGCTATCTGGCGTCAACCCAGCGTGACTCGCGGGGAGGTTCATCCCCGCGAGACATCTCAACGGCTCAGGCAGGAAGGCCCGAGAGGGAGCGCAGGCGCGAGGCCGCGCGGACCGCTTCTTCGCGCGAGTTGACCTCGAGCTTGCGGTAGAGGTTCTTCAGGTGCGAGCGAACCGTCTCGCTCGACAGCACGAGGGTCTTGGCGATCTGGTCGGTGGTTGCACCGGTCGACAACAGATCGAGCACCTCCCACTCGCGGTCGGTCAGCCGCGAGCGGACCGGGCGCAGGCCGGCACCGCCGGTCGGCGCGGCGCGGTAGCGCTCGATGAGCTTCATCGCGAGTTGGCGCGAGATCGCGGCCTCGCCCTCGAGCGCGCCCCTCAGCGCACGCGGGAGCGCGTCCAGCTCGACTTCCTTGGAGAGGTAGCCCGCGGCGCCGGCGCGCAATCCGCGCAGGCCGAGCTCCTCATCGCCCGCGCCGGTCAGCATGACGACACGGATCGACGGATCATGCTCGTAGATCCTGCGGGTCGCCTCGATGCCGTCCATCTCGGGCATCATGAAATCCATCACGACGACGTCCGGGCGATAGAAGAGCGCGAGCTCCACTGCCTCCCGGCCGGTCGATGCCTCGGCGATGACTGTCACATCCGCGCGCTGAAGCGTGTCGCGGATCAGTCGGCGGACCAGGGGATCATCGTCGGCGATGATGGTCCGCAGCACTGGCTCTTCGATGTTGTCGTCCTTGTCAATCATGTTGTCGGAGCCTCCGGGTCCGGTCCTGCCCCGCAGAACGGTACCTATGTCATCGGCTGGCGTGGGGGAATTTTCTGCCCACGGGGGATCGGACATCCGTTTAGTGGGTCAGTAGTACCCCCCTCGGGGCAGAGGAACGCGCCTCTCCCCCCCAGGTGAAGACCACCTTCCACGACCATGGTCTAGCCGCGACGCTGCTCACCGTGTCCAACCGACGGGGTGACCACGGAATGAGCAACAGCCTCCGCGAGCTGCGGGATTCACAGGGAGCAGACCAGACCCTTCAGAACCTGCTGCGGGCGCTGACGCTCAACCTCGAGCTGCGGGCGCGTTACCGGGTCTTCGAATTCGAGGCGGCCCAGGATGGCCACCCCGAAACGGCCCAGCTCTTCCGCAACCTGCGGGCCGCGGAGAGCGAGCAGATCGCGGAGCTGATGGCCGGGCTGCACGCCCGCCTCGGCCAGGACCAGGCACGGAGTGAGGAAATCGCATGAGCCATCGTCAAGGAGGAAGCATGACCGTCGGCATCGTTGGACTCGGCTACGTCGGCCTTCCGCTGGCCGTCGCATTCGCCGAGGCCGGCGAGCGCGTGATCGGCGTGGATACGAGCGTGGCCAAGGTGGCCTCGATCCGTCGCGGCGAGTCCTACATCGAGGACATCCCGTCGGAGCAGCTCGCCGCCGTTCGCTCGCACCTGGAGGCCACCACGCGCACGTCGCGCCTGGCCCTCGCGGACGCGATCATCATCGCCGTCCCCACCCCGCTGACGGCCAACCGCGAGCCCGACCTCGGCCCGCTCCTCGCCGCTGCCCAGTCGGTCTCGGACGTCCTGCAGGCCGGCCAGCTGGTCGTCCTGGAGTCCACGACCTACCCCGGGACGACTCGTGAGCGCCTGCTCCCGATCCTTGAGGAGACTGGACTGCAGGCCGGTGTCGACTTCCACCTGGCCTTCTCGCCCGAGCGCGTCGACCCGGGCAACGAGAAGTTCGCCCTCGCGAACACCCCGAAGATCATCGGCGGCCTGACGCCCGCCTGCGCCGCCAAGGCCGAGGGCCTGTACGGCAGGGTCTGCGAGTCGATCGTCCCGGTCTCGACCCCCGAGGTCGCCGAGATGGCGAAGCTCCTCGAGAACATCTTCCGCAGCGTGAACATCGCGCTCGTGAACGAGCTCGGCATGCTCGCCGAGCGCATGGACGTCGACATCTACGAGGTGATCGACGCCGCCGCGACCAAGCCCTTCGGGTACATGCGCTTCGAGCCGGGCCCGGGCATGGGCGGCCACTGCCTGCCGGTCGACCCCTTCTACCTGAGCTGGAAGGCCCGCGAGTACGACTTCTCCACCGAGTTCATCGAGCTCGCCGGCAAGGTCAACCAGAACATGCCGTACGTCTGCGTCGAGCGCGCCGAGCGCGCCCTCAACGAGAACGGCAAGGCGGTCCGCGGCTCCAAGATCGCGATCCTCGGCGTGGCCTACAAGCCCGCCGTGGGCGACATCCGCGAGTCGCCGTCCCTGAAGATCATCGAGCGCCTGCAGTCGCTCGGCGGCGAGGTCGTCTACCACGACGAGTTCGTCCCGGAACTGCCGAAGTACGGTCTGGCCAACACGCCGCTGGACGCGGCGCTCGAGGGCGCGGACATCGCCCTCATCGTCACCGCCCACCCGGGCATCGACCACAACGCGATCGCGGCGCAGGTGCCCACGGTCGACTACCGCGGGGTCACCCGCACCACTCGGGCGGCAGCGAGGCCCCCGATGGAGATGGCCGTCCTGCCCAAGCGGGACAACGAGATCGAGCCCACGGAGGTGGCGGCATGAAGCGTCTTATGATCGTGGCGGACCATTCGTTCGTCGTCCAGGCCATCCGCCTGGCACTGCGGCAGACCGCCGGCTTCCAGGTGGTCGGCTTCTTCGACGGCCGCGGCTCGGTGCGCAACGCGCTCCAGGAGCTCCGCCCCGACGTCGTCCTCGTCGACGACATGCAGGAGGCCGACAACGCGCTGGCCCGCCTGCGCGAGATCGCCGAGGAGGCCCCGCAGGCCAAGTCGATGCTGCTCACGCTGCAGATGGAGTCCGACTGGCTCGAGCAGGCCTTCGAGGCCGGCGCCCAGGCCGTCGTCTCCAAGACCGTTCACCCGGTCTCGCTCGGCACGCTGCTGCGCGAGATCTCCCACGGCAACGTCGTGCACCGCTTCGAGAAGCGCCCGGCCGCGGTCGTCGAGGACGACTGCCCGCTGACCGATCGCGAGCTCGAGATCCTGCGCCTCGTGGCCGAGGGCCACACGAACGGCCGCATCGCCCGCGAGCTGTGGGTCACGGAGCAGACGGTGAAGTTCCACCTCTCCAACACCTACCGCAAGCTCGGCGTCGCCAACCGCACCGAGGCGAGCCGCTACGCGCACCTGCACAACCTGACGGCGCCGCGTGAGCGGCTGGCGTCCTGAACACCGATCCGAATCTGATGACAGTGGAGGCTGAACCGCTCACGAGCGGTCCCGCCGCCCTGCGCCTGCCCGCGCGCGCCTCGGAGGCCCGCGGGCTTGGCCGCGGTCGCGTCTGGGGCCTGCTGATCGTGGACGTCATCGCGGTCGTGTTCGCGCTGGCGGGTACGTACCTCGCCGCCGACCAGATCGGCGACGAGGCGCCGTTCATCGCCCCGACCGGAGCCCTCGTGGCGCTCGCGGTCGGCGTGGTGGCGATGTGGCCCGCCCTGTTCGGGGCCTACGGGCTCTACGAGCGCCAGACGCGGGCGATCGCGCCCGCGAGCCTGGACGAGGTCGCCGACCTCTTCCACGCGCTGCTCGCGGGCTCGCTCGTGCTGCTCGTGGCCGGCCAGGGGGGCGCCAAGCTGCTCGACTGGTCGCTGTACTCGCCGCTGGAAGCGGCGATGTTCCTGGCGTTCGCGCTCGTGCTGATCCCGCTGGGCCGCGCGTGCGTCCGGACCTGGGTCCTGCCCAACGTGCTGCGCCCGCGCCGCGCGCTGATCGTCGGCGCCGGCCTCGAGGGCCGCGTCGTGCAGAAGAAGCTTGAAGCGCATCCCGAGTTCGGCCTGCAGGTGATCGGGTTCGTCGACGACGAGCGCGGCCCGAACGTCCTCGGCGAGCCGGGCGATCTGCCGCGGCTCATCGACACGCTCGAGGTCGACTGGGTCGTCGTCGCCGCGACCGCCGAGCCGACCAGCGAGATGCTCGACCTGATGCGCGCCGTGCGCCGCCCGGACGTGCACCTCTCGATCGTCCCGTCCTACTCCGAGCTGTTCGCGTCCAACGCGACGATCGAGGAGCTCGAGGGGATCCCGGTCGTGAGCCTGCCGCCGATGCGCCTGTCGCGCAGCATCCGGACGGTCAAGCGCGCGATCGACCTGGTCGCCTCCGCGCTCGGGCTGCTGATCCTCACCCCGGTCCTCGCCGCGGTCGCGGTCGCGGTCAAGGTCGACTCCAAGGGCCCGGTGTTCTTCCGCCAGAAGCGCCACGGGCGCGGCGGCACCGAGTTCGAGATCGTCAAGTTCCGCACGATGGTCGCCGACGCCGAGGCCCAGCGCCTCGCGATGGCGCATCTGAATGAGATGGAAGGCGCGGGGCCGCTGTTCAAGATGGCCAACGACCCGCGCATCACCAAGGTCGGCGCGTTCCTGCGCAAGACCAGCCTGGACGAGCTGCCGCAGCTGTGGAACGTCCTCAAGGGCGAGATGTCGCTCGTCGGCCCGCGCCCGTTCGTGGTCCACGAGTCCGAGCAGATCACCGGCTGGGCCGGCCGCCGGCTCGACACGACCCCCGGCATCACCGGCCTCTGGCAGGTCCTCGGCCGCAACGACATCCCGTTCGACGAGATGGTCAAGCTCGACTACGTCTACGTGACGAATTGGTCCCTGTGGTGGGACATCAAGATCCTGCTACGGACGATCCCGACGGTGCTCGGGCGGAAGGGTGCGTACTAATGCCCGTCATCGTGGTCCCGGCCTTCAATGAGGAGGCCAACGTCCCGAACCTGATGCGGGACCTCGCCGCGCGCCCGGAGCTGTGGCGCGACGGCGGCCGCATCATCCTGGTCGACGACGGCTCCTCCGACCGCACGGTCGAGGTCGCGCGCGCCGAGGGGCGCGGGCTGCCGCTCGAGGTCCTGGAGCAGGTCAAGAACCAGGGTCCCGGCCGCGCCTTCGACGCCGGCTTCCGCCGCGCGCTCGAGGTCTGCGACGAGGACGAGCTGATCATCACGATGGAGTCCGACACGACGTCCGACCTGGACGCGCTGGAGGGCATGCTCTTCGTCGCTTCCCAGGACGCGGACATCGTGCTCGCCTCGCACCACGACGGCGGCCAGCTGGCCAACGTCTCGGCGCACCGGCGCTTCCTGTCCAAGGCGGCGTCGAGCGCGATCCGCCGCGGCGCCGGCCTGGACGCGAGCACCGTGTCGAGCTTCTTCCGCGTCTACCGCTCGTCGATCCTGCGCGAGGGCTACGCCGAGCACGGCGACGCGCTGATCCGCGAGCGCGGCTTCGCGTGCAAGGCCGAGCTGCTGATCAAGCTCTCGCGCCTGGGCGCCCGCGTCGCCGAGGTGCCGGTCACCCTGGACTGGGCCAACCGCCAGGGCGAGAGCAAGATGCGCGTGCTGCCGACGATGGCCGGCTACGCGCGGATGATGACCCGCCAGGTCGCTTCGCGGCGGGGTTCTGCATGAGCCAGAGCGTCGGCATCGTCGGCGGCGGCCTGCTCGGCCTCGGCATCGCCTATGAGCTCGCCTCCAAGGGCGTGCAGGTCGATGTCTACGAGGCCGACAAGCGCCTCGGCGGCCTCGCCGGTTCCACGCGGATCGGCGGCGTCGCCGTCGACCGCTACTACCACTGCGTCACCACGACCGACCACAAGGTCGTCTCGCTGGCGGAGGACCTCGGGCTCAGCATCCGCTGGCGCCCGCTCGGCGTGGGCTTCTACCACGACGGGCGCCGCTGCTCGATGTCCACCCCGTTCGAGGTCCTGAAGTTCCCGGGCCTGCGGGTCGACGACAAGGCGCGGCTCGCCGCGTTCGTCCTCGCGTGCGGCCGGATCTCCGACCACGAGGCGCTCGACGAGATCGGAATCGAGGAGTGGGCGCGCGCAAAGAGCGGGAACCGGCTGTGGGAGCGCCTCTGGGCGCCGCTGCTGGACTCCAAGTTCGACGGCCGCTTCGACGACCTCCCGGCCACGTACCTGTGGTCGCGCATGCGCCGCACCGCGGGCACGCGCTCCAAGGGCGGGCGCGAGGTCATGGGCGCGATCGAGGGCGGCTACCAGGCGCTCGTCGACCGGCTCGCCGAGCGGATCCAGGGCATGGGCGGCCGCGTGCACACGAGCACTCCGGTCCGGCACATCCCGGCGTCCGCGACCGGCCGCGCCATCGGCGTCGTCACCGAGGAGGGCCTGCGCGAGCACGACACCGTCGTGACCACGCAGCTGCGCCCGAACCTCAAGGGCCTGCTCGACCCGGAGCTCGAGCGCCAGCTCGGCGCCGACCCGCTGCGCTACATGGGCATCGTCTGCCTCGTCGCGCGGGTGAAGAAGAGCGTCAGCCCGTACTACGCGATCAACATCACCGACCGGCGCGTGCCGATCACCAGCGTCGTCGAGACCACCCACGTGGTGGATCCCGAGGCCGTCGAGGGTCACCTGATCTACGTGCCGAAGTACGTCAAGTCCACGAGCGCCGACCTCGAGCGCTCGAACGAGGACATCACCGACGAGTTCCTGGGCCACGTGCAGACGTTGTTCCCGGACTTCCGTCGCGAGGACGTGATCGCCAGCCAGGTCGCGCGTGCGCGCGTCGCCGAGCCGGTCCACGTCGCCCGCGTCGAGAACCGCATCCCGCCCGTGTTCGCCGCGCCCGGTCTCGCCGTGGCGTCATCGGCGCGGGTCCATCCAAACATCGTTCACGGCCAGGCCATCGCAGGGGTCGCCGAACACGTCGCCGGCGAGGTCCTCGTTCGGCTCTCCACGGACATCGCAGAGCAAAGGAGTGCAGCATGAACCTCCCCGCCACAGTCGGCGTGACGGGTGCCGCCGGCTTCGTCGGCGCCAACCTGGTCGAGCGCCTGCTCGACGAGGGTTGCAAGGTCATCGGGGTCGACGACTTCTCGATGAGCGGCCCGGAGAACCTCCGCGGCATCCTCGGGCGTCCGGGCTTCGAGCTGCTCGAGTACGACTGCCGTGACAGCGCGCGCCTGACGCGTGACTTCAAGGACGTCGGCGGCATCATGCACCTCGCCGCGTGCAAGATCCCGCGCTTCGGTGGCGCGCTGAACACGATGCACGTCAACGTCGACGGCTCGCAGGCCGCGTTCGACGTCGCGCTCGAGCTCGACGTGCCGGTCGTCTTCACGTCGACCTCCGACGTGTACGGCAACGCCGAGACCCCCTTCCGCGAGGACGGCGAGATCGTCCTCGGCCCGCCCACGAGCCGCCGCTGGAGCTACGCCGCGTCGAAGTACTTCGACGAGCACCTCGCTCTGCGCATGCACGAGGAGCGCGGCCTGAAGGTCTCGATCCTGCGCCTGTTCA
Organism: Solirubrobacter soli DSM 22325; assembly: GCF_000423665.1. GTDB lineage: Bacteria > Actinomycetota > Thermoleophilia > Solirubrobacterales > Solirubrobacteraceae > Solirubrobacter > Solirubrobacter soli. The sequence continues at coordinate 39,361 of NZ_AUIK01000029.1, forward strand.
ACGCCTACGGCGCCCGCAACCACCCGAGCTGGTGGGGCGGCCCGCTCGCCGTCTTCCTCGAGGACCTCCTCGACGGCAAGGAGATGGAGATCCACGGCGACGGCCAGCAGGTCCGCTCGTTCACCTACGTCAGCGACACGGTCGACGGCTTCGTCCGCGCCCTCGCCACGCCCGAGGCGGTCGGCGAGGTCATCAACATCGCCAACGAGGAGCCGGTGAAGATCATCGACCTCGCGCAGACGGTCCAGACCGCGATGGGCTTCGACGGCCCGCTGCGGGCGAAGATCGTCAGCTACGAGTCGATGGGCGGCAACTACCAGGACGTCAAGATCCGCGTCCCCTCGACCGAGAAGGCCCAGCGCATCCTCGGCTTCAAGGCCGAGGTCAAGCTCGAGCAGGGCCTCGAGAAGACGATCGCCTGGCACAAGGCACTGCGCGAGGAGCGCGTGGCGGCGTGACCACCCTCCCCGTCCAGGACGCCAACCCGTCCCCGAAGGCCGGCAAGCGCGACGCCGCGCTGCTGTCGGCCGGGACGGTCGGCTCCGGCCTGCTCGCCTACGCGTTCAACGTGTTGGCGGCGCGTGCCCTGGGACCTGAGGCGTTCGCCGCCGTCGGGGCCCTCTGGGCGGGGATGTTCCTGGTCGCCGTGCTGCTGTTCCGCCCGCTCGAGCAGACGGTCTCGCGCACGGTGGCCGACCTGGTCGCCCGCGGCGCGGACGCCCGTGCCGCGATCCGCACGACCGCCTGGCTCGGCGGCGGCGTGGCCGTCGCCGCCTGCCTGGCGTGCGTCGCGGCCTGGGAGCCGCTCACCGACCGCCTCTTCGGCGGCCGGCCCGAGCTGACCGTCGCGCTCGTCGCCGGCCTCGCCGGCTACGCGCTGTCCTACTTCGCCCGTGGCCTCGCCGGCGGCGTGCGCTGGTTCGGCGGCTACGGCCTCGTGCTGCTCGCCGACGGCGGCATCCGCCTCGTGGTCGCGCTGCCGCTGCTGATCTGGGCCTCGACGACGCTGGCGGCGATCGCGATCGCCGCCGCCGCGGTCGGCGGGGCGATCGCTCCGCTGCTCTCGCGCGACCGCACCGCGCTGCGGCGCGCCGGCGGCGTGACCGGCGCCGAGAGCGCGCCGTTCGCGTTCCGCGCCGCGGCCCGCTTCGCCGCGCCCGCCGCGGTGATGGCCGGCTGCGAGCAGATCCTGCTCTCAGGCGGCCCGCTGATCGTCCTGATCCGCGGCGAGGAGGGCGCGGCCGCCACCGCCGGCGTCCTGTTCGCCGCCGCGCTGCTCGTCCGCGCGCCCGTGTTCCTGTTCCAGGGCGTCGCGGCCTCGCTGCTGGCCAACTTCACGACCTACCAGGCCAACGGCGACTTCGCCCGCATGCACAAGGCCTGCGTCAACGTCGCCCTGATCTGCGTCGGCGTCGCCGGCGCAGGCGCGATCGGCGCGCTGATCGCCGGTCCGTTCGCGATGGAGGTCCTCTACGGCTCGGGCTTCGACGCCACCCGCGGCGACCTCTCGCTGCTGGCGATCGGCATCGGCGGCTTCCTCGCCGCCAGCACCTTCTCGCAAGCCCTGCTGGCACGCGACGAGGCGAGCTCCGCCGCCTGGCGCTGGTCGATGGCCACCGCCGTCTTCATCGCCACCCAACTTCTCCTGCCGGTCGACGCGTTCACCCGCGTCTGCATCGGCTTCGCAGCCGCCGGCGTACTCGTCGGCGCGCTGCTCATGACCCTCGTCTGGAGAGAACGAGAATGAGCGCAACCCTGCATCCAACGCGCATGTCCGTCCCCCGCTCGGCGACCTCGGTCGCCGAGGTCCGTGGGGACGCTGTCGTGCTTTCGGGCCTGGTCATCTGGACGATCGCGCTCGCTGCGCTGATGTGGGGGACCTGGGGCAACCCGGCGATGGACACGGGCTACGACCTCGTGGCCGCGAGCCGGACCGCCCATGGCGAGCTGCCGTACGTCGACTACACGTACTGGTACGGCCCCGTCTCGCCCTTCCTGCTCGGCGGGATCTACGCGATCGTCGGCACCGGCGTGGCCCCGGCGGTCGTGCTCGGGCTCGTGATCAGCGCGCTGGCGATCGGGCTCACCTACCGGCTCGCGCGGACGTTCGTGAGCGCCCCGGCGGCCGGCCTGGCCGCCGCGCTCGTGGCGCCGGCCGCGCTGTCGAGCGCCAACAACTCCTACGTGCTGCCGCACAGCACGTCCGCCCCGCTCGGGATCGTGCTCGTGCTCGGCGTCGTGCTCGCGCTGGTGCGCCGCGGGGAGGGCCGGCGCGGCTTCGTCGTCGCCGGCGTGCTCGCCGGGCTGACCGCGCTGACCCGCCCCGAGATCGCGCTCGCCCTCTACGGCTCGCTGGCGGTCTGGATGGCGTTCTCGCTGTATCACCGCGCCGCGGACCGCCGCGACGCGCTCGCGCTGGCCGCCCCCGCGCTCGCCCTGCCCGCGCTCGTCTACGGCGTCTTCGCCGCGAAGGTCGGGCTCAACGAGCTGCTGACGGTGAACCTCTACCCGAAGGCGTTCGTCGCGGCCGCCGGGCACGTGATCCTCGACTCGCACGCGCCCAAGACGCCGGGCAGCGTCGCCAAGCTGCTCGCGTACACGGCGCTCTACGCCGCCGGCATCGGCGCGATGCTCGCGGGAGCCTGGGCGATCGCCAAGGGCGGCGCACTGCGGCTCGCCGCGTACGGCGCCGCGGGGCTCGCCGGCCTCGCCTTCGTCGCCGTGCTCGTCAAGCGGCCGGAGACGATCCGCTACTACCTCGAGTTCGCCTACGCGTGGATCCCCGCCGGTGTCGCCATCGCCGTGCTCGCGCTCGCCTGGCGCGGCCGCCGTCGCGGGAGCTGGGCGGACGCCGAGCGCGGCCCGCTGCTGGTCTGCCTGCTGCTCGCCGCCGCCGCCGCGTCCACCTACGCGTCGTTCAAGCCTTTCCCCAACGCCGCCTTCCCGGAGGCGACCCCCTACCTGCTGCCGCTCGTCGGCGTCTTCCTGGCATGGCTGCACACCCGCGTCCTGGACCGCACCGGCGTCCTCGGGCTCGCGTGGCTGGCCCTGCTGGTGGTGGGTAGCGCCGGTCTCGCGCTGCATGACGCACGCGCCGAGACCGCCAAGGCCCACGGGCCGCACGGCACGTTGACCGCCGCGCCGCAGGATGCCGTCGCGCTTCAGGGCGCGCTGGACATCATCGCCCGTGAGACCAAGCCCGGCGACCCGATCCTGGTCGCCCCGCAGCTCAGCTCGCTGTATGTGATGTCGGGCCGTAAGGACCCGCTCCCCCAGCTCAGCCTCCTCCCGGGCGCTCTCCCCACGCCCGCAGACGAGAAGGCAGCGATCCGCCGCATGGGCGACGTCCGCCTCGTGCTGATCGACCGCAACCCCCTTACCTTGTACCGACACGGTGCCTTCGGCACCACGTTCGATCGCCAGTTGGCGGCCTGGGTGCGACGCGATTTCGTGCGCGTCGCCACCGTGGCCGGACCGGGGCAGGACGCCCTGGCCATCGACGCTTGGCTCAGGAGGAGTCCATGAACGTAGGCCCCCGTTCTAGATCGGCGCGGCTGACCGCCCGCCTCGGTGCATTCGCTGCGATCGCCGCCCTCGTGGCGGCGATCTCCGCTTCCGCGCCCCAAGCCGCCGGCATCCCGCCGACGCCGGCCGGTACGGCCGGCATCGCGCTCGACGGCAAGGTCGCGCTGTCCTGGAAGGCGTCCAGCGGCGCCACCAGCTACGCCGTCTTCCGAGGCACGTCAGCCGCCGCCATCAACACCCAGATCTCGCCCTCCGGGCTGACCGCGACGTCGTACACCGACACGAGCGCGGCGAACAACACGACCTACTTCTACGCGGTCAAGGCCGTGTCCGACGAGGGCTCCTCGGCCGCCTCGCAGATCGCGAAGGTCACACCGAAGTCCGCCTCCTGCTCGACCGGCAACGCGGTCGTCAAGGAGAACTGCTTCCCGGGCACGACCGCCTGGAAGACGACCGACAACTCGCCCGCCTACCCGGACGGCATCGAGGGCTTCACGTCGGCGCCGAGCGTCAACGCCGGCGCGAGCGTCGACGTGCGCGTCGAGTCCAAGGCCGAGACCTCCTACCACGTCGACATCTACCGGACGGGTTGGTACGGCGGCACGCAGGGCCGCCTGATCGGCTCGATCCAGGGCCTCGTGGGCGACGCCCCGCAGGGCTGCGCCGGCAGCGCCGGGACCGACCCGACGGGCCTGATCGAGTGCGCCGACTGGCCGGTCTCGTTCACGCTGACGACCGGCGCGGACTGGACCTCGGGCGTCTACCTGCTCAAGCTGATCCGCGACGACAACGGAAACCACTCCGATGTCCTGCTCGTCGTGCGCAACGACGGCTCTGACTCGGACGTGCTCTACCACGTCCCGACCAACACGTACCTCGCGTACAACAACTGGTTCGGCAAGTCGCTCTACACCGCGCAGAGCGACGGCCCGACGACCGTGACCGGCGCCAACCGCGCGGCCAAGGTCTCCTTCGACAAGCCGTTCGTGCAGTCCACGGGCGACTACCGCTCGCACGACTTCTACCTGCGCACTGACGTCGCCGCAGTCGGCTGGCTCGAGAGCCAGGGCTACGACGCGACGTACACGGACTCGACGAACTTCGACGCCGACGGCGCCCAGCTCCAGGACCACAAGGTGTTCATCTCGGGCGCCCACGACGAGTACTGGACGCAGGCGATGCGCGACGCCGCCCTGCAGGCGCGCAATCACGGCACGTCGCTGTTCTTCCTCGGCGCCAACGCCATGTACTGGAAGGTCCGCTACGAGGCGAGCCCGACATCGGGCGTCGCCCGCCGCGTGATGGTCACGTACAAGACGATCGAGAGCGGCCCGGTCGATCCGAGCGGCACGTCCACCTCGACCTATCGCGACCCGGCCGGGCCCAACCAGCCGGAGAACGCGCTGATCGGCCAGCAGTACATCGGCGACAACTCCGCCCAGGCGTTCCCGCTGCGGGTCTCCGCCGCCCAGGGCAAGAACCGCGTCTGGCGCTACACGTCGCTCGCCGGCCAGGCCGACGGGGCCTCGGCCAACGTCGGCACCCAGCTCGTCGGCTGGGAGTGGGACGCGCCGTTCGACAACGGCCTCCAGCCCGCCGGCCTGCAGTCGATCGCCGCCTCGCCGGTGCAGGGCAACCTCGTCCTCAACAACGGCGCCGCGTACACGTTCGGCTCGGCCACGCAGCAGAGCACGATCTACACCGCCGCCAGCGGCGCGAAGGTCTTCTCGACCGGCACCAACAACTGGTTCCGCGGCCTGGCGCTCAACGTCGACGGCGACGGCGAGCCCAACTCGAAGATCCAGCAGGCGACGATGAACGTCCTGTCGGACATGGACGTCCACCCGACGACCCCGACGTCGGGCATGGTCGAGGACACCACGGGCGCGCCCGCCGTCAGCTCGACCACGCCGGCCAACGGCTCGTCCGGCGCCTCGCTGACCGCGAACATCGACATCAAGTTCGACCGTGAGCTGGACCCGAGCACGATCGACAGCTCGGACGTGACGCTGACCGAGAACGGCGGCGGCACGGTCACGGGCACGCTGTCCTGGGACGCGGCGAGCAAGACGCTGACCTTCGACCCGGACGAGACGCTCGAGCCGTTCACGGGCTACACCGTGACCGTCGGCACCGGCGTCAAGAGCTGGACCGGCGCCGCGCCGGCCGCGCCGACCGTGTTCAGCTACACGGCCGGGCAGGGCACGCCCCCGCAGATCGTCGCCAAGACCCCGGCCGCCTCCGCGACCGCGGTCCCCAGCGACACCACGATCACGGCGAAGTTCGACCGGCGCCTGGACGCGTCCACGGTGACCACGTCGACGTTCTCCGTCCGGCCGACCGCCGGCGGCGCCGCCGTCCCGGCCGCGGTCAGCTACGACAACGCCACCCGCACGGTGACGCTGACGCCGACCAGCCGCCTCACCGAGTCGACCAACTACACGGTGACGGCCACGACCGGCATCCAGGCCAACGGCGACGGCACGCCGATGGCGGCCCAGGTCACCTGGGCGTTCGCCACCAACCAGAACCTGAAGGTGACCTCCACCTGGCCGACCTCCGGCGCCACCGGCATCTCGCCGCTGGCGGCGGTCCGCGCGACGTTCTCGCGCCCGATCCAGGCGGGCGGCCTGCCGTCCGGCGCGGTCGAGCTGCGGACCGCCGGCGGGACGCTCGTCCCGGCCACGGTCAGCTACGACGCGACCGACCGCACCGCGACGCTGGTCCCCAACGCCGAGCTGTCGGTGGGTGCGACCTACGAGGCCGACGTCTCCGGCGTGCACGCCGCCGACGGCGCGCCGCTGGACGCCGCGACGTGGACGATCACCACGGCCGCGAGCCCGCCGCCCGCGGCCGAGCTCACCGGGACGTTCCCGGCCGACGCCGCCGTCGGCGTCGCGCCCGGGGCCACGGTCCGGGCGAGCTTCGACATCCCGGTCGACCCCGGCACGGTGACGGGCCAGAACTTCACCCTCACCCCCGACGGCGGCGCCCCGATCGCCGCGACCATCACCTATGACGCCGCCGCCCGCAAGGCGATCCTGACGCCGCTCGCGGCGTTGGCGCCCGGCACGCACTTCACGGCGACGCTGACGACGGGCATCCGCACGACCACGGGCGAACCGCTGCCCGTCACGCGGACGTGGGGCTTCACCACGGCCAACTGCCCGTGCAACCTGCTGACCTACCAGACCCCGGACTGGAGCGGCCCGGTGCAGGACTTCCGCTCCGGCCCCGGCCCGTTCACCTACGAGCTCGGTCAGAAGATCCAGGTGACCAGCACCTCGCAGCTGCTGGCCCTGCGTTTCTACAAGCACTCGACGGAGACCGGGACGCACGTCGGGCGCGTGTGGAACAGCGCGGGCGCGGTGGTCGCGTCGGTGACGTTCCAGAACGAGACCACGGCGGGCTGGCAGCGTCAGGCCCTGACCGTGCCGCTGACCCTGCAGACGGGCCAGACGTACACGATCTCGGTCAGCTTCAACAACACGTACGTCCGCACCTACGGCGGGCTGGCCAGCCAGCTCACCAGCGGGCCGCTGCGCAGCGTGGCCGACGGCCACAACGGGGTCTACAACCCCACCGCGGGCCAGTTCCCGAACCAGGACTACCAGAGCTCGAACTACTTCGTCGACGGCGTGGTGCGTCTGCCCAGCGTCCCGACGAACGCGCCGGCGGTGGCGTCGCGCACGCCGCTCAGCGGCGCGACCGGCGTGTCGATCGACTCCGACGTCACGGCGACGTTCGCCGGCCGTCTGGACCCGTCGACCCTGCGGGCGACGACGTTCACCCTGACCGACGCCGGCGGGCACTCCGTCCCGGCCACGGTGAGCTACGACGACGACACGCAGACCGCGACGCTCGATCCCACGTCCGCGCTGGACAAGGGCACGAGCTACACCGCGCGCCTGACCACGGGCATCAAGTCCGAGGACGAGACGCCGCTGGCGTCCGCGATCACGTGGACGTTCACGACGATCCCGCCCGCGGCTCCCGTGGTCACGCAGACCTCGCCGGTGCAGAGCGCGGCGAACCTGTCGACCTCGACCGAGGTCACCGCGACGTTCGACCAGGCGATGTCCGCGAGCTCGATCACCAGCTCGAGCTTCCGCCTGAAGGCGCCGGGCGGCGACGTCGTCCCGGCGACGGTGGATTACGAGCCGCTCACCCGCACCGCGACGCTGACGCCGACCGACCCGCTGAGCGCGTCGACGACGTACACGGCGGAGCTGACGAGCGACGTCAAGAGCTCGGTCAACCTCTCGCTGGCCGCGCAGTCATGGACGTTCACGACCTCGCACTGCCCCTGCAGCCTGTTCGACAACGTCCCGCTGATGCCGCAGTACAGCGGCCTCTCGACCGCCAACGGCCGTCCGGCCGCGGGTGGCCCGTGGTCGCTGGAGATGGGCGTCAAGGTGCAGGTCTCCCAGCCCGCGCACCTGACGGCCGTCCGCTTCTTCAAGGACACCGCGGAAACGGGGAGCCACATGGCACGTGTCTGGACCGCTGACGGCACACTGCTCGCCAGCGTCGCGTTCGGCACTGAGACCGGCTCGGGTTGGCAGGAAGCCCAGCTGCCCGTCTCGCTGCCGCTGACCCCCGGCCAGCCGTACACGGTCTCGGTCGGGATGAACAACACCTTCACGATGTCGACGTACGCGTTCGTTTCGCCGCTCGTGAACGGTCCGCTCTCGAGCGTGGCGGATGGTCAGAACGGGGTCTACGGCGATGCGGCGGGTGCGTTCCCGACGCAGAACTGGGGCTCGAGCAACTACGGCATCGACGCAGTGGTGAAGTGATGCGACGCCTCCTCGTGACGCTCGTCGCCTTCTTCGCGGTGGCGATCACGGCTCCGGCCGTGGCCGCCGCCGCGCCTCCGACGGGCGTCACGGGGATGGCGCTCGACGGACGCGTCGAGATCTCCTGGCAACCCGTGGCCGGGGCGACCGGCTACAAGGTCTACCGGGGCGCCACCGCGACGACGGTGACCACCCCGTTGATGGGCAGCCCGATGACGCCCGTCGACCCGCTGGCGCCGGCGTCGTTCACCGACATCGGCCCCGCCAATGGCACCACGTACTACTACGCCGTCCGCGCGATCGTGAGCGGCGTCGAGTCGGCCAACTCGCGCGTCGTGCAGGCCACGCCGAAGGCGGCGACCTGCACCGGCGCCAACGTCGTCGTGCGCGAGAACTGCCTGCCCGGCAACACCGGGTGGGAGGTCGGCTACGGCGGCCAGCCGAACATCTACGCCTACGCGACCGCCTCGAGCATCGACCACGGCGGCTCGGTCGACATCAAGGTCTCCGCCCCGGGCACGTCCTCGGTCGACATGTTCATCTACCGCAGCGGCTACTACGGCGGGACCGGCGCGCGGCTGTTCGCGATGATCCCGAGCGTTCCCGTGTCGTCGCAGCCGGGCTGCACGAGCGACACGAACATGGGCCTCTACGACTGCTCGGCGTGGCACGTCGACCAGACGATCACGACCAGCGCGAACTGGCCGTCGGGCGTCTACCTGATCCGCGTCGCGCGCAACGACACCCACGAGGACACGCACGCCCTCGTGGTCGTCCGCGACGACGAGCGCCACTCCGACGTGCTCTACGGCGTGCCCGACACGACCTACCAGGCCTACAACTCCTACGGCGGCAAGTCGCTGTACCCGCACAACTCGACGTCGGTGACGACCGTCACCGGCACCGGCCGCGCGGCCAAGGTCTCCTTCGACCGCCCATACAACAACCAGCACGACGGCGTGGGCAAGGACTGGTACACGTTCAGCGACTACGCGTCGGTGTCGTGGCTGGAGCGGATGGGCTACGACATCTCCTACGAAGCCGTCTCGAACCTCGAGGTCGCCGGCTCCGAGGTCCGCGACCATCGCGTGTTCATCTCCGGCGCGCACGACGAGTACTACTCGGCGGCGATGCGCACGGCCCTCGAGCAGGCCCGCGACGCCGGCACGCGCCTGTTCTTCACCGGCGCCAACGAGGTCTACTGGAAGGTCCGCTTCGAGCCCAGCATCGTGTCGGGCGCGGCTAGGCGCACGCTCGTGTCCTACAAGACCGCGCAGAGCGGTCCGGCGGACCCGAGCGGGATCTCGACCAGCACCTGGCGCGACCCGGCCGGCCCGAACAAGCCTGAGAACTCCCTGACCGGCGGCATGTACGTCGGCCAGGAGGCCTACACCTACTTCCCGCTGAAGGTCACCTCGGCGCAGGGGAAGGACCGCATCTGGCGCTACACGGGCCTCGACACGCAGGCGAACGGCGCCACCGCGACGGTCGGCACCTCGCTGATCGGCCACGAGTGGGACGCGCGCGTCAGCAACGGGCTCGAACCGCCCGGGATCGTGACGCTCTCGGCCTCCCCCGCATCCGGCGACATCCTCCAGGACAACGGCGGCGTCTGGGCGCGCGGCTCGACGAACTCGAACATGAGCAAGTACACGGCGGCCAGCGGCGCGCTGGTGGTCTCGACCGGCACCAACCACTGGAACTGGGGCCTCGGGATCAACAACCGCAACGAGGGCGAGCCCAACGCCAAGATCCAGCAGGCGACGACGAACATCCTCGTCGACATGGGCGTCTACCCCGAGACGCCGATGTCCGGCATGGTGCTCGACGACCCGACGATGCCGCCGCTGGTCACGCAGAAGCTGCCCGCGCCCAACGTCACGGGCGTCGACATCGGCACGACGGTCAAGGCCGTCTTCTCACGGCCGATGAACGGCGCGACGATCACGTCGGGCTCGTTCACGCTGACCGGCCCCGGCACGACCTCGGTGCCGGCGACGGTGAGCTACGACGGCGTGTCGCTGACCGCGACGCTCACGCCCTCCTCCCCGCTGGCGCTCAACACCACCTACACGGCGACGCTGAGCACGGCGGTGGCGGCGGCGAACGGGATCGCGCTCGGCGCGCCCGTCACGTGGAGCTTCACCACGCGTCCGCCCGACACGACCAAGCCCTCGGTCGCCATGACCGCGCCGGCCGACGGCGCGACGCTGCTCGGCAGCGCCAACCTGACGGCCGCGGCGTCCGACGACACCGCCGTCGCGGGCGTGCAGTTCAAGCTCGACGGCGACAACCTCGGCTCCGAGGACACGTCGGCGCCGTACGCCTACACCTGGGCGCTGGCCGGCGTGCCGGCGGGCCCGCACACGCTGACCGCGGTCGCGCGTGACACGTCCGGCAACACGCAGACGTCCGCGCCGGTCAACGTCACCGTCGACCCGACCGGGCTGGTCGCCGCCTACGGCTTCGAGGAGGCGACCGGGACCACCGTGACCGACTCCTCCGGCAAGGGCAACACCGGCACGCTCGTCAACGGCCCCGTGCGGGCGACGACGGGCAAGTTCGGCAAGACGATCACGTTCGATGGCTCGAACGACTACGTCAACGTGCCGGACGCGAACTCGCTCGACCTCACCAACGCGCTGACGATGGAGGCGTGGGTCAACCTCGCGACCGCCGGCGGCGCCGCGTGGCGGACGGTCCTGATGAAGGAGCAGTCCGGCGGCCTCGCGTACGGCATGTACGCCAACACCGACAACAACCGGCCGAGCGGGCACGTCTACACGAGCTCAGAGGTCGACACGCGCGGGACCGCCCAGGTCGCCGCCAACACGTGGACGCATCTCGCCACGACCTACGACGGCACCACGCTGCGGTACTACGTCAACGGCGTGCAGACGTCCTCCAAGGCCGTGACCGGCAACATCGTCAACTCGACGTCGGCGCTGCGGATCGGCGGCAACTCGGTCTGGGGCGAGTACCTGAGCGGCCGGATCGACGAGGTCCGGATCTACCGGCGGGTGCTGTCGGCGGCCGAGATCACGACCGACATGAACACGCCGGTCGTGCCGTCGGACTCCGTGCCCCCGAGCGCGCCCGGGACGCCGACCGCGACCGGGTCGCTGGCGAAGGTCGCGCTGAGCTGGACGGCGGCCACGGACAACGTGGGCGTCGACCACTACAACGTCTACCGCTCGACGACGTCGGGCTTCACGCCCGCGGTGGGGAACCGGATCGCGACGCCGGCCGGCCTGAGCTACAACGACACGCCGCTGGCCGCGGGGACGTACTACTACCGCGTCAGCGCGGTGGACGCGGTCGGCAACGAGGGCCCGTTCTCGCCGCAGGTCCAGGGCGACGCGCTGGCGGACTCGACGCCGCCGACGACGCCCGGCTCGCCGGCCGCGGCGGGCGCGCTCGGGAAGGTGACGGTCAGCTGGACGGCGTCGACGGACAACGTCGGCGTGGACCACTACAACGTCTACCGCTCGATCACGGACGGCTTCACGCCGGCCGCGGGCAACCGGATCGGCTCGCCGACCGGGCTGTCGCTGGTCGACCAGCCGCTGGCCGCGGGGCAGTACTTCTACCGCGTGACCGCGGTCGACGCGATCGGCAACGAGAGCGCCCCGACCGCCCAGTTCTCCGGCACCGCCACCGCCGACACGACCGCGCCGACCGTGAGCCTCACCGCGCCCGCCGCGGGCACGGTGTCCGGCTCGGTGACCGTCACGGCGACCGCGTCGGACAACGTGGGCGTCGCGGGTGTGACGTTGAAGGTCGACGGGGCGGCGCTCGGCACCGAGCTCACCGCTTCGCCCTACACCCGCGCGTGGGACACGTTCACCGTGGCGAACGGCTCGCACACGCTGACCGCGACCGCGCGCGACGCGGCGGGCAACTCGACGACGTCGGCCCCCGTGGTCGTCACCGTCAACAACCTGCCGCCGGACACGTCCGGCCTGGTCGGCGCGTACGGCTTCGAGGAGGCGAGCGGCACGACCGCGACCGACTCGTCGTCGGCGGGCAACACGGGGACGATGAACGCGGGCGTGACCCGTGCCGCGGGCGCCGGCAAGTTCGGCTCCGCGCTGACGTTCAACGGCACCAGCGGCATGATCAGCATCCCCGACGCGAACTCGCTCGACTTCACGACGGCGATGACGATCGAGGCGTGGGTGAACCCGACGACCGCCGGCGGCAGCGCCTGGCGGACCGCCGTGCTCAAGGAGCAGCCGGGCGCGCTCGTGTACGCGCTGTACGCGAACATGGACGCGAGCCGGCCTTCCTTCCACGGCTTCACGTCGTCCGAGTTCGACACCCGCGGCACCGCTGCCGTCCCCGCCAACACCTGGACGCATCTCGCGGGTGTGTTCGACGGGCTGACGCTGCGGCTCTTCGTCAACGGCGTGCAGGTCTCGAGCACGGCGATGACCGGGTCGTTGACGACGTCGACGGGCGCGCTGCGGATCGGCGGCAACTCGATCTGGCCCGAGTGGTTCGCGGGCAAGATCGACGAGGTCCGGCTCTACAACCGCGCGCTTTCGGCGGGCGAGATCCAGACGGATATGAACCGCGCGGTGGTGGGCTCATAAAGCCATCTACGGGGGGTTAGGAACGGCCCTGGACGATGGTCCAGGGTGCCCGTTCCGGCCCCCCTAGTCCGCCTACGATCAACGCCATGAACCTTCGTCGTCACCTGAACGTGCTGCGGCGCTTCCGCGTCATCGTCGCGGGCGGCGTCATTCTCGGAATCGCGCTGGGCACCCTTGCCATCTTCAAGGTCTCCACCAGTGGCCTGGAGTGGCGTTCCACGCAGACGTACCAGAGCACCTCGACGCTCAACGTCACCCAGCACGGGTTCCCGGACGGACGCGTCATCCTCGCCGACTCCAACGCCGCCGACCCGAACTCGCCGGCGGAGGTTCAGAAGGCCAAGTCCAGCGACCAGTTCGCCGACCCGGGCCGCTTCGCCAACCTCGCGATCACGTACGCGTACTACGCGCAGAGCGACGCGGTGCGCAAGCTGATCCAGCCGACCCCGGACCCGGAGCAGGTGACGATCACCCCCGTGCCCGCCGGCTGGAACACGAGCGCCACGCTGCCGCTGCTGACGCTGCAGACGATGTCGGAGAACCCGGACGCCGCCAAGAAGCTCAATCAGTCGGTGATCACCGCGCTGCGCGGCTACATCGAGAGCGAGCAGGCGCGCAACAACATCCCGCCGGACAACCGCGTGCGGATCGACATCCTCACCCCGCCGAGCAAGGCCGCGGTGCTGATCGGGCACTCCAAGACGCCCGCGATCATCGCCTTCATCCTCGTGATGGCCGCCACGTTCGCCCTGGCCTACGTGCTCGACAACCTGTACCCGCCCAAGAGCGGCGTCGCGGACGACTACGTGCCGCTCGAGAGCGCGCCGGTGGCCACGATGCCGCACGCCGCCGCGGATCTCCCGCACGTGCCCGCCACGCCGTCCGCGCCGCTGACGGGCGGATGGTCGTCGCCGCCGTCCTCGTCGCGCCGCGCCAGCTAGAGGCGGGGCTCCGGCCGTGGCCGCCGTCGACGCCGGACCGAGCCCCGCGCTCGCTCCGGTCCCCCGTCGCGCGTATCTGATCTCACTGCTGCTGGCGGCGATCATGCTCGCCGCCGCGATCCTGGACCTGCGACCCACCTACTGGGTCGCGGGGATCAGCGGCGTGCTGCTCCTGATGGCCACGTACCGCTGGTTCACCCAGTGGCACGTGATGGTCGGGGGGATCTTCCTGATCGTCCTGTGGGTGCCGATCGGGCGCTACGGGCTCCCGATCACGCTGCCCTTCCAGCTCGAGCCCTACCGGGCGATGGTGGGCGTGGTCGCGATCGCCTGGGTCACGACGATGCTCGCCGAGCCGAAGAAGCTGCCGCTGCGGCCATCCGGCCTGCGCGGGCCACTGCTGTTCCTGTGGATCGTGATCGCCGCCGGCGTCGCCTCCAACATCGGCACGATCCAGGCCCGCGGCGTGATGATGGACGTGCTCTTCAAGATCTCGTTCCTCGCCAGCTACATCGTCGTGATGCTGCTGATCGGCAACGTGATCCGCACCCGCCAGGACATCGACCGCGCCATCAAGATCCTGATGTTCGGCGGCGCCGTCGTCGGCTTCTTCACGCTCGTCGAGAACAAGACCGGCTTCAACGTCTTCAATCACCTCCAGCAGGTGATCCCGATCTTCCGGTTCGACCCCTCGCAGGTGCCGACCTACCTCGAGCAGCGCGGCAGCGGCAACCGCGTGATGGCGTCCGCGCAGCATCCGATCGCGCTCGGCACCGCCCTCGCGACGCTGCTCCCGCTCGGGCTCTACCTCGGCTTCCGCACCAAGAGCTACTTCTGGTGGGGCTGCGTGGGCATGATCGCGCTCGGCGTGCTCACCACGGTCGCCCGCACGGCGATCCTGATGCTCATCGTCGAGGCGATCACCCTCGCCTGCCTGAAGCCCGCGACCGTCAAGCGGCTCTGGTGGGCGATCCTCCCATTCGTGCTGGTGGTGAACATCGCCGTGCCCTCGACCCTCGGCACCATCAAGGCGTCGTTCTTCCCCGAGGGCGGTCTCGTGGCCCAGCAGAACACCAACCCCGGCGGCGACGCCTCCAACCGCGTCTCCGACATCGGCCCCTCGCTGCACGAGGCCAAGGCGACCCCGTTCTTCGGCCAAGGCTGGGGCACCCGCGTGCCCGCCAAACTCGACCCCGCAAAGACCCGCCGCTACCTCGACGACCAGTGGCTCGGGCTCGTCCTGGAGGCCGGCTATTTCGGCTTCATCGCCTTCATCTGGTTCTTCGGACGCAACGTCCGGCTGCTCGGAGGTGCAGCCCTGCGCGATCAGTCGTCGCACGGCTGGCTGCTCGCCGGCCTCGCGGCCTCGATCTTCGGGTTCGCGATCGGCATGGCGACCTACGACGCGTTCGGCTTCCCTCAGGCGACCCTGCTCATGTACATCATGTGCGGCCTCGGCATCGCCGCGCGCCGGCTCCCGGCGCTGGACGACAACCCGGGCGGCGCGAAGCCGAAGGCCGAGAAGGCCGCCCCGCAGCTCGAGTTGCTGGCGACGCGCTGATCACTCGTCGCCGGCGGGCAGCTCCGCCGGCGCGAGCCCTTCCTCGCGAAACCACGCGAGTGCGCGGTCGATCGTCTTCAGCTTGGACTTGAGCTCCTTGATGACCGGGGCGTCGTCGTCGCTGAACAGCGAGAGCAGTGAGAGCTGGTCGGCGGCGAACCCCTCGGACTCGATCAGCGCGAACCATTCCTGATGCCCGCGGGCGGTGACGATCAGGTTGTCGGCGTGCAGGAGGTGCCGGGCACGCGCGTAGGCCTGCAGGAAGATCACCGTCTGCTCGACCTGCGCGGGTGAGCCGGCGAGCAGCGCGCGGCCGGCGGTGAGCCCGCCCGCGCCGCCCATCAGGCTGATGATGCCGAGGCCGCCGAGCATCCCGCCGGGGCCGAGCGCGGCGAGCCCCGCGACGAACGCGGCGCCGCCCGCGAGCCCGGCGGGTGCGGCGGCGAACACGAGCGCGGGAGCGGCGGCGATCACCGCCAGGCCGACGACGGCCAGCGCGGCCCGCTTGAAGACCTGACTGTCCTTGTGCGCGCGGCGCGCGGAACGCTCGCTCTCCTGAACGTGCACGGCGAGCTGCCTGGACCGGCGCAGGTCACGCGCCAGCAGCTCGAGCGCCTTGACGCGCTCCTCGCGGGAGACGTCGATCTGGAAGCGCTCGACCGGGTTGCCCATGAACGCCGCCAGCAGGCAGGCGAGGAGCTCGTCGTCGGCGATCGGGCGGGCGCCGAGCCACGCGGCGTTGTCGCGCAGGAGCTGATCGGCGGTGACGTGCTCGAAGCCGGCGCCGGCGATCTTCTGCGCGAGGTCCGGCAGCACGAACTCGCGCGCCCCGATGAACCGCGCCCGCTTGTCCGCGTTCTCGATCACCTGGCCGAGTCGCAGCCCGTACTGGGCGCCGATGATGACCGCCAGCAGCGCCGCCGGGAACGGGCGATCCGGGAGCGGACGATCGTCGGCGGGCTCCTCGGGACGCTGGTCGTACCAGTCCAGCGCGACGCCCGCGCACGGGTTGGCCAGGTACGCCGTCGCGTCGTGCGAGCGGTTGGTGTCGATGAAGACGTCCAGCGCCTGGCCTTCGATCTGCGCCAGCCCGCGATGACCCGTGACCATGTCCCCCGCGCCGACGAGGTTGAGCCACGCGCCCATCGTCTCGTACGGGAACCGCCGGTTGGCGTCCTTGAGGTGCTCGCGCATCGGCCCGAGCGCGAGCGGCGTGCCGATCGTGATCAGCAGCGTCAGCTCACAGCCCGGGGGCAGGTGGTAGATCAGGTCGCGCGCGACCACCGACCCGAGGCTGTGCGCGACGATCACCAGCTCGCCGGTCCGCGGCAGGTCCTGCAGGATCCGCCGCACGATCGCGTGCCGGCGCTTCGCGTCGCGGCGGTAGCGCTGCGCGTCCTGGAACCGGAGCTCGCGCACCAGGTTGGCGTGCGGCCCCTCGGCGGGGATGTTCCCGAGGATGCTCGGCGGGACCTCGAAGCGCCGGATGCCGCTCTCCTCGAGGCTGTGCAGCGTGCGCCAGTAGCGAGCGCCGGCGCGCGCGTAGCCCGCGTCGTCGGCGCGCTTGTAGGTCTCTTGTGGCCGGTCGCCGTCGAGCGCCGTCTCCGGCTGCAGCAGATCGAGGTATGAGGGCGCGTGGATCGTGTACCCACGCTCCTCGATCGTCCTCAGCCCTTCCTGACGCAGGCCTTGATTGAGCGCGACGAGCCACTCGCGTCGCGGATCGTCGTTGCGGATCCCATGCAGGAAGAGCAGGTGGCGCATCGCGTCAGCTCGCGGCGGCGTGGATCACGACGCCACCGTAGCCGCCCTTCGCGAGCGGTGCGGTCAGCGGGCGGCGGGCTGCGCCGGGAAGCCGCCGAGGGCGGTCCAGGACTTGGTGAGGCCGCCGAAGCGCTCGCCGACGATCGACGAGCTCGGGAACAAGCGCGCGAGCTCCTTGCGGCGCATCAGGCGGTGCTCCTGGATGATCTCGCGGGCCTTGTCGGCGTCCGGGACGCGGCCGGCCCAGCCGACGCCGCGGCGGCGCAGGATCGCGATGCGGGTGGACTCGGGAAGCCAGTGCCAGACGGGGACGAGGAAGTGGGGCTCGATCGGGAACCAGAAGTTCGGGGTCTGGACCCAGTAGGCCTTGGCGACGCGCTGGACCTCGCGAGCCATCTTGGCCTGGTTCTCGAAGGTGAAGAGGTGCTCGATCACCGAGTTCGAGAACGCGATGTCGAAGGAGTCGTCCGCGTACTGGGAGAGGTTGGTGGCGTCGCCCTGGGTGGGGATGATGTTCGCGTGCTTCTGGGGCTGCGCGTCGAGGTTGACGAGGGTGATCGTCACGCCCTCGCGGCCGGCCCAGCCGCGCTGCTCCCAGTACTCGTTCGTGCCGCCCAGGTCGATGATGTTGAGCGGGCGCGGAAGGTCGGCGACGAGCTGCTCGAAGAGCCGGAACCGGCGCTCACGCAGTCGATGGCTGATCGAACCGGCACTCTTGTCATCGGCAAGCCCGCGGAGTCGGGCGGTCGGGCTGAACATGCGGTGCAGCTTGGCCCGCTCGTGCGCGGGCGTCCCTATCCGACCGGCCAGGTTGACCCACCCACCCTGGCCATTCCGGGAGGAGCCGTTCGCGCGCGACCTCTAGGTTCTGGCCCATGGCGGAACCCATCGACATCGTCCTCCTGACGTTCAACCGGCTCGACTATCTGATCGCGACCGTCGACAACCTCGAGGCGCGCACGACTCAGCCGTACCGTCTGACGATCGTCGACAACGCGTCCGGCGCCGACGTGCGCCAGTGGCTGGCCGACAACCGCCACCGCTTCCACCAGGTCATCCTGCGCCCGACGAACGAGCATCTGCCGGCGTTCCAGCACGGCATCGACGCCACGACGAGCGACCCGTTCATCCTCGCCGAGCCGGACCTGATCGTCCCGGACCTCTCGCCCTGCTGGCTGACCCGCCTGCGCGGCCACCTGGACGCCAACCCGGACTTCGGCCTGATCGGCATGGGCCTGGACCCCGTCAACCGCCCGTCGGTGCTCGGGCCGGAGGTCATCGACCCCGCCTCCCGCCACGGCGAGGACATCGTCGAGGGCAACCTCGGCATGTGGTTCCAGATGCTCCGCCGCGACGCACTGCTCGTCCCGTATGAGCTCGACGCGCAGGCGTGCGAGGCGATCCGCAACGCCGGCTACCGCGTCGGCTGGACCGACACGCTGCGCTCGTACCACCTCGGCTGGGACGACTACAAGCTGCACCCGGGTCACCTCGCGTCCAAGAACCCGAAGGTGAACCGCGCGTACGCGCACTACAAGGAGATCGAGCTGATCGATCGCCCGCCGTCGCTGGTCGAGCTCGCCACCGCCGCGCCGGTCCTCGCCACGACGCGCGAGGCGGGCATCCCGGACGCGTCCGTGCTCGAGCTCGCGTGGGGCGGACCCGCGGTCGCCGCGTCGGTCAAGGGACCGGTCGCGCTCGACGCGCCGCCCGCGAGCGACCTCGGCCTCGCCGCCGGCGCCGCCGGCGCGGTCGCGCTCGTAAACCCGCCCGAGGCGCAGGCCACGTCGCTGCTCGCCGAGGCCTTCCGCATCGCCGCCGACACGGTCGTCGTCAGCGCGCCGCTGACGACCTTCGGCGGCGCGCTCGCCCCCGACCTCGCTCCCGAGGGCTGGACCGGCCGCGAGCTCCCCGGACCCGCCGTCGTCCCGATGGCGCTGGCCAAGGCCGCCGACGCCGACCCCGAGCTCGAACAGCACCTCGGCTACAAGACCCTCGACGAGCGCGAGAACTGGCTGGCCCTGTTCGCCCAGGCGGGCTTCGGCAACGGCCCGGGCCGACTCTGGGTCTGGCGCCGGACCGAGCCGCTCGCCGTTCCGGCCGAGGTCTCCCTCGCCGGCGCCCGCGTGCCGGCCTGGCAGCCCAAGCCGCCGGAGGTCGCCGCGGCGCCCGCGTTCACCTTCATGGACCGCGTCCGCGGCAAGCTCTACCGCACCGCGCTCAAGCGCCGCGTGCGCGCCGCCCAGGGCCGCGCCTAGCCCGCCCCGGGGGGAGTTCGTTCCGGTTCACCCTGTGTGAACCAAAACGGAACACCCCCCTTAGCGGCGCGGGAGCCAGCGGGTCTTGTGGGCCGTGCGGCGCGGTTTGGACGTGTCGGCCGACGGAGCCGGGCCGGAGGGGACGGCGGCGGCGGTGACCGGGGTGTCGCGGTCGATCGCGAGCTCGGCCGGGGAGAGCGCGCGGTCGTAGACGCGGACGTCGTCGAGGGTGCCCTTGAACGCGTCCGGCCAGAGGCGTGTTCCGCCGATGCGCAGCGGGCGGGTGGACGAGGTGAGCGCGCCCTTGAGCGGCGAGTGGGCGAGCTCGCGGCCGTCGCGGTAGAGGCGGGCGGTGCTGCCGTCCCAGGTGATCGCGAGGTGGCTCCAGCGGCCGCGTGGAAGCTTGGACGGCGCCGCGAGGCCGGTGTCGCGCGAGACGAAGACGTGGCCGCTCGGGAGGCCTGAGTCGCTGGCGGCATAGAGGCCGTAGGCGAGTTTGCCGGTCTGCTCCTTGACGACGACCGCGCGCCACGCGCCGGTGACGGTCGCCGGCTTGACCCACGCCTCGAGGGTGAGCGCGCGGCGAAGGTCGAGCGAGGGCGCGTCGGGGATCGTGACGAGGTCGTCGACGCCGTCGAACGCGAGGCCCCGGCCGCTGTGGCCCGCGACCCGCCGGGCGCCGGAGATCGTGCCCGCGTTGCCCTGAGCGGACGCGTCGGCCACGACCGCGCCGGAGGGCTCCTCGAAGCCCCATGCGCCGACGAGCCCAGCGGAGTGCGCCGCGACGTCCATGACCGCGGGCGGGCGCTCGCTCGGGGCGGGAGTCGGGGTCGCGAGAGGCAGCGCGATCGGCGTCGGGGAGGCGGTGACGGTCGCGGTCGGCGTGGCCGTGGGCGTCGCGCTGACGGTCGGGAAGACGGTCGCGGTCGCGGTGGGCGTGGGGTCGGCGGTCGCGGTGGGCGTGGGGTCGACCGTCGCCGTGGCGGTCGCCGTCGCCGTGGCGGTCGCCGTCGCCGTGGCGGTCGCCGTCGCCGTGGCGGTCGCCGTCGCCGTGGCGGTCGCCGTCGCCGTGGCGGTCGCGGTCGCGGTGGGCGTGGGGTCAACGGTCGCGGTCGCCGTGGCGGTTGCGGTCGCGGTCGCCGTGGCGGTCGCGGTCGGCGTCGCTGTCGCGGTCTCCTCGGGCGTCGCGGTCGCGGTCGCGGTCTCGGTCGGCGTCGCGGTCGCGGTCTCGGTCGGCGTCGCGGTCGCGGTCTCGGTCGGCGTCGCGGTCGCAGTTTCGGTCGCCGTCGCGGTCGGTGTCGCGGTCTCAGTGGGCGTCGCCGTCACCGTCGCCGTCTCGGTCGGCGTCGCCGTCGCGGTCGCCGTTTCCGTCGGCGTCGCCGTGGCCGTCTCGGTCGGCGAGGCCGTCGCGGTCTCCGTGGCCGTCGCGGTCTCCGTGGCCGTCGCGGTCGGCGTGGGCGTCGGGTTCCCCACGGGCGGCACGCCGTCGAACTCGAACGCACCCGCGTCGGGCACGCCGTTGCGTCCCCACCCGCGCGCGTCGTACACAGGCGAATCCACCGGGTCGCCGTTGTCGACTGCGATCGCGCCCGGGAGCAGGCGGAAGTCGCCCGCCGCCGGGTCGACGAACTGGTTCATCGCCTCCGGCCGCTGGCGGTCGGTGTGGCCGCAGCGCGTGTCGGTGAAGATGTTGTGGGAGTACGCGAGGTCGGTGCGGCAGCCGCCGATCGGGCCGATGTTGTTCGAGAGCCGCGAATTGACGTAGGTGCCCTGGAGCGCGGGCGCCTGCTCCCAGACGTTGTTGCGCAGCACGAGCCCGTCCCAGGGCAGGTCGCCGGTCATGAACGTGAAGAAGCCCGGCTTGCCGTCGAGGTCCGTCGACGCGCCGAAGACGGTGTTCTCGATCAGGACGTCGCGCGGGTTGGGGTCGTCGCCGATCGCCGAGAGCAGGATGTCGAACACGGCGCAGTTGGTGAAGCGGCTGTTGCGGATCGTCAGCCCCTGCACGCCCGCGGCGAGCAGGCATTCGGTGTGCACGTCGCCTGAGGAGCGCGTCGCGTCGTGCCAGACGACGCCGTCGTACACGGCCCCGTAGCTCGCCGGCGTCCCGCCGATCATGCTGACCTTGTCGTCGTGGGAGGGCCCGATCGACCCGCCCTGCCAGAAGAAGTCGCGCGTCCCGAGCAGATAGTGATTGCGCGCGCTGAAGTTGTAGATGCGCACGTCGTCGGCGGTGTCCTCGATGCGACCTTCGACCGTCAACGCGCCGTTGCTGACCATGTCGCGGACGACGATGTGGTCGGCGTTGATGTCCAGATGCCCGAGCTCCACGCGAGCGCCGAGCGCCGGCTCGAACGTCACCGACGGGCCCTCGCGCCCCAGCGCCGGGATCAGCTGGTCGCCGTAGACCCCGCCCGCGACCTCGACGACGTCGCCGGGCGCGGACAGCTTGTACGCGCGCTCGAAGCTCGCGCACGGCACCAGCACCGAGCAGTCACCGTCGGCCAACCCGTCGGGGGCCACGTGAAGGGTCGCGGCGCGGGCGGAAGCGGGAAGCGTCAGGCACGCCGCAACCACAGCGAACACCCGACAAGACCACCCCAGCCGAACCACACAAACCCCCGACAAAGAACCACAAACCGAACCGTCCGACTATCGCAGACAGCGGACGCTGCGTGTGACTATTCCGGCGCGCCGCCGCGCAGCGCGACGGAGAGCCGCTGCCGCGCCCGCAGCGCGTCGATGACGCGCGCGTCAGGGCAGCGCGGCGCGCGCGTGAACGCACCCGTCACGTAGCCCCAGATCAACCCGACCGCGGCGCGATCCCCGCGCGTGCGATAAAGGCTGCGCAGCACCAGGTACGAGGGCCGGTAGCCCATGTACCAGGCGGCACGCCCGGACAGCGCGTGCGCCCGCACCCGCGAGGACTCGCGCAGCCCTTCGGGCCGATGGTGCTCGAACGGCAGGTCGATCATCGTGCCGGTCTTGAAGCCCGCGAGCTGCGCCTGGATCTCGTCGATCCCGTCCCAGCCCACGTTGGGCTCGAGCGCCAGCGCGATCGACACGCACTCGCCGGCGCGGTACGCGCGCGTCGCGCCCCACACCGCGGAGGGTACGACCTTACGCCTCACCCACTCGCCATCCTGCAGCTCATGGCACGAGCCACCCGCCATCCCCAGCGAGGGCTCGGCCTCGAACCAGCCGATCAGCCGTTCGAAGAAGTCCGGCTCGAAGTTGACGTCCGCGTCGACCTTGACCACCACGTCGACCTCGCTCGGCAGCGAGCGGATGCCGTACTGGAACGCGAGCAGGTCGCGCCCCTGGCGGCGGCCGTCGCGCAGCGCGCCGTCCGCGTTCTCCGTGCCCACGACCATCAGCGCGGGGTCGAGCTCCCCCAGCGAGCGGGCGAGCTCGCGCGTGCCGTCGGTGGAGCCGTCGTCGACGACGATCCAGTGGGCGGGACGGCGGGTCTGCTCGCGCACCGCGGTCGCGAGACGCTCGAGATTCGCCCGCTCGTCGCGAGCCGGCGTGATCAGGGCATAACGGAGCACGAGGCGGATGCTAGGTGCGCGCCGCCTGGCCGAGCCTGTGCGGAAGGGTAGGTGCAAGCCGCCCGACCACGACCATCATCCACGCCATGTGCGGAATCGGCGCCCTTCTCGACCCCGCGGGCATCGCGGGGCCCTCGACGGCGGAGGCCATGGTGCGCGCGCTGCGCCACCGTGGACCCGACGGCGACGACTGGCGGCGCGTCGGTCCCGCCCTGCTCGTCCACACCCGGCTCTCGATCATCGACGTCGCGGGCGGCGACCAGCCGTTCACGTCCGAGGACGGGACGATCACGCTCGTCGCCAACGGCGAGATCTACAACTACCTCGAGCTGCGCGCCGGGCTGGAGCAGCGCGGCCACACGTTCGCGTCGCGCTCGGACTGCGAGATCATCCTCCACCTCTACGAGGAGGACGGCCCGGAGTGCGTGCACAAGCTCAACGGGATCTTCGGCTTCACGCTGTGGGACGCGCGCCGGCAGCGGCTCGTCGCCGCCCGCGACGCCTTCGGCGTCAAGCCCGTCTACTGGGCTGAGCGCGGCCGCCGCGTCGCGGTCGGCTCGGAGGTCGGCGCCGTCCTGGCCGCGGGCCTCGGCTCGACGATGATCGACCCGATCGCGCTCGACCACTTCCTCGCCTGGCGCTTCGTGCCCGCGCCGCGCACGCTGTTCGCGGGCGTCCAGAAGCTGCCGGCGGCCTCCTACCTGGTGGCCGAGGTCGACCAGCCGGTCAAGGTCACGAGCTACCGGACGGCGCCCGGCGCGTCCTTCGACGCCTCGCCGGCCGAGCTCGCCGACGGCCTCGCCCACGAGTTCGGCCAGGCGGTCGGTCGGCAGATGATGTCCGACGTGCCGTACGGCGCGTTCCTGAGCGGGGGCATCGACTCCGCCGGCATCGCGGCCGCGATGACCGCCCACGACGACAAGCCGATCCAGACGTTCACGATCGGGTTCCCCGGCCACGACGACACGCTCGACGAGCGCGCGGCGGCCGAGGCGTCGGCGAAGGTGATCGGCACCGACCACCACAGCGTGGCGATGAGCGCGACGGACTTCCGCGGCCAGATCCGCGACACGATCCACCGCCTGGAGGAGCCGTGCGGCATCCCGTCGGCCCCGGCGCTCCTGCAGCTGAGCGAGTTCACGACCAAGTCGGTGACGGTCGTGCTGTCCGGCCAGGGCGCGGACGAGCCGCTCGGCGGCTACTCGCGCCATCAGGCGGCGGCGATGCTCCAGTACGTCGCCAAGCTGCCGGGCGCGGTCGCCGGACCCGCCAGGAGGCTCGCGGGCGCGCTCCCGCGCAACGAGAAGGCCAAGCGCGCCGCCGGGCTGCTGGGCGCGGGTGACGCGACCGACCGCCTGCTCGGCATCTTCGACATCGCTCCTTCAGAGCTGCGCGCCGCGCTGACCGGCGCCGACGGCAGCGAGGCGGCCGCCGAGCGCCGCGCGCTCGCCGAGGCGGTCCTCGACGACGTCCGCGACCGCGACCCGCTCGAGCAGACGCTGTACCTGGACACGCATCTCTTCCTGCCCGACGGCCTGCTGATCTACGGCGACAAGATGTCGATGGCGCATGGCCTCGAGCAGCGCGTCCCGTTCCTCGACGTCGAGCTGATGCGCTACGTCGAGCGGATCCCGGCCAAGGTGCGCGTGAAGGGCCTCAAGCGCAAGTGGCTGCACAAGCAGGCGATGGCCAAGCTCGTGCCGCGGGAGATCATCGACCGCCCCAAGCTCGGCTTCTCGACGCCGTACGACCGCTGGCTGCGCGAGGAGCTCGGCTCCGAGGTCGCGCGCCGGTTCGCTCCCGGCACCGACCTGGCGGCGACGATCGACCCGGCCACCGTGAGCGCGCTCGTCTCCGGCCACCAGAGCGGCCGCGCCGACAACAAGCGCCTCCTGTACTGCCTGCTCGAGCTGTCGGAGTGGCAGTCGCTGTTCTCCGGCGCCGAGGCGCCCGAGCTGGTGGCCTCGTGAACGTCGACGTCGCGATCGTCGCCTACAACAGCGGCGACACCCTGCGCGGCTGCGTCGAGCCGCTGGCGGGCGTCGAGGGCGTCAACGTGGTCGTGGTCGACAACGCCTCGCCGATCGACCCGTTGCCGACGATCGCCGACCTACCGGTCAAGACGATCCGCGCCGAGCGCAACGGCGGCTTCTCCTATGGCTGCAACATCGGCGCGAACGCCGGCAGCGCCGACTACGTCCTGTTCCTGAACCCGGACGCTGTGCTCGCGCCCGCCGACCTCCAGAAGCTGGTCGACCTGCTCGACGCCAACCCGGAGATCGCCTGCGCGGGGCCGAAGATCCTCGGCGGCGACGGCGAGCTGCTCTTCAGCCGCCGGCGCGAGCCGCGCCTGCGGACGACGCTGGCCAACGCGCTCTTCCTGCACCGGGTGTTCCCGAAGGCGGCGTGGACCGACGAGATGGTGCTCGACCCCGCCGCGTACGAGCGGCCGGGCGACGCCGAGTGGCTCTCCGGCGCCTGCCTGTTCATCCGGCGCAGCGCGCTGGAGGAGATCGGCGGCTTCGACGAGTCGTTCTTCCTCTACTGCGAGGACACCGACATCTGCGTGCGGCTGCGCGCCGCGGGCCATGCGGTCCGCTACGAGCCGTCCGCGATCGCCCGCCATCAGGAGGGCAGCTCGGCGCCGCGCTCGGAGCTCGCCGCGATCCACGCGGAGAGCCGCGCCCGCTACGCCCGCCTGCACTATCGGCCAGTGGCCGCCCGCCTCGAGGCGGCGCTGCTGGCGCTTTCCGCGGTGACCCACGCGATCGTCGCCTACCCGCGACGGCGCGCGCACGCTCGCGGCCATGCCGCCGCGCTGCGTGCCCTCACCAGTCGTGGTGCCCAGAACTAGCCGATCGTCCTGGCTCCGCCCCTTATCAACTCCTCCTCCCGTCCTTAGGTTCCAAGACATGTCCTCCTTGCGCGATGCCAGCCGGCCGGCCGCCGGCACTACTGATGTGAACGTGGTGCCGCTGGTCGACCCGGCGCACGCGCGCCACGTGTACCGCGGCCACAAGAGCGAGTTCCCGGCGCAGCAGCGCGACGCGATCGTCCACGTCGTCGGCGCCCGCCCGAACTTCGTCAAGATGGCGCCGATCATCACCGCGCTGGGCGCCCGGCACACGTTCCGCCAGGTGATCGTCCACACCGGCCAGCACTACGACAAGAAGCTGTCCGAGGACGTCCTGGCCGACCTCGACTTCCCGGCTGTCGACCGCTTCCTGGGCGTCGGCTCCGGCTCGCACGGCGAGCAGACCGCGAAGGTCATCTCGATGTTCGAAGAGGTCCTGCTCGAGGAGCGCCCGGTGGCCGTCGTGGTCGCCGGCGACGTCAACTCGACGCTGGCCTGTGCGCTGGTCGCCGCCAAGCTCGGCATCCCGGTCGCGCACATCGAGTCCGGCCTGCGCTCGGGCGACTGGACCATGCCGGAGGAGGTCAACCGGGTCCTGACCGACGCGATCTCCGACCTGCTCTTCACGCACAGCCCCGAGGGCGAGGCCAACCTGGCCGCCGAGGGCATCGGCGCCGACCGTGTCCACTACGTCGGCAACACGATGATCGACTCGCTGCGCCGCTGCGAGCGTCGCGCCCGCGGCCGCGCGGTGTGGCTGGATATCGGCCTGCGCGAGCGCACCTACGTGCTCGTCACGCTGCACCGGCCGTCGAACGTCGACGACGCCGGGCAGCTCGGCCGGATCGTCGAGAGCCTGCTCGAGCTGGCCTCGCGCCACCCGGTCGTCTTCCCGATCCACCCGCGGACGCGCAACAAGCTCGCGAGCATGGGCGCGCTGGAGCGCCTCGAGGGCGCCGGCGTGCGCTGCATCGAGCCGCTCGGCTATCTCGACTTCCTCTCCCTGCAGGCCGGCGCGGGCGCGATCCTGACCGATTCCGGCGGCGTCCAGGAGGAGTCCTCCGCGCTCGGCATCGCGTGCTTCACGCTGCGGCCGAACACGGAGCGCCCGGTCACGATCACGCACGGCACGAACGTCCTGCTCGGCGACGACGCGTCGCTGATCGCGAGCGTGCGCCCGCCGGTGTGGGAGCCGACGCCGTCGGCGATCCCGCTGTGGGACGGTCACGCCGCCGAGCGCGTCGCCGACGTCCTGGTCGCGAACTACGCGGTCCTGCGCATCAACGGCGCCGCCGCGACCGCCTGATGCGCGTCAACGTCCTCGGCTGCGAGATCGATGCGCTCACGATGGATCAGACCGTCGCGCGCTGCGACGAGCTGATCCAGACGCAGGGCGGGTTCGCTCAGCACATGGCGATCAACGCCGCCAAGGTCGTCAAGCTGCGCGAGGACGACAAGCTGCGCGACATCACCAACCGCTGCGAGCTGATCAACGCCGACGGCGCGGCGGTCGTGTGGGCGTCGCGCCTGGTCGGCCAGCCGCTGCCCGAGCGTGTCGCCGGCATCGATCTGATGCACCGCCTGATGGCGCTGGCGGCCGAGAAGGGCTACCCGGTCTTCGTCCTCGGCGCCAAGCAGGACGTGCTCGAGACCGCGGTCGCGAAGCTGCGCGAGGAGCATCCGGCGCTGCGGTTCGCCGGCTACCGCAACGGCTACTTCTCCGACGAGGAGACGCCCGCGCTGATCGACGAGATCCGCGCGTCGGGCGCGAAGCTGCTGTTCGTCGCGATGTCGACGCCGCGCAAGGAGTACTTCCTCGGCGAGCACGGTCCCGCGATGGGCGTGCCGTTCGTGATGGGCGTGGGCGGGGCGATCGACGTCGTCGCCGGCCTCACCCGCCGCGCCGGCCCGACCTGGCAGAAGCTCGGCCTCGAGTGGCTCTACCGCCTGCTCCAGGAGCCGCGCCGCATGTTCGGTCGCTACGCCCGTACCAACACGGCCTTCATCTGGCTGCTGGGCCGCGAATTGGTCCAGCGCAAGACCCGTCCGGCCTAGCCGCCTGGCCAGGGTCCCCAAGCTGTTCCAGACGTACGGTGAGGTGCGATGAACCCTGATGAGATCCGGAGTCGCGTCGTGCGCGGCATCGGCTGGGTCGGCGCGGCGCAGGTGGTGCTGCAGATCACCCGGTCGATCGGCGCGATCGCCATCGCGCGGCTGCTGACGCCCGACGAGTACGGCCTCGCGATGCTCGCGCTGGTCTTCTCGAGCCTCGTGCTGGTCTTCTCGGACCTCGCGTTCGGGGCGGCGCTCGTGCAGCGGCCGAAGATCAACGAGGCCGACAAGAACACCGCGTTCTGGATCACGATGGGCAGCGGCGTGCTGTTCACCGGGCTCGGCGTGCTGCTCGCCCACCCGGTGGCGAGGGCGTACGGCGAGCCGCAGGTCGCGCCGCTCCTGGCCGCGCTCTCGGCGAGCTTCATGATCGGCGCCCTGGGCTCGACCCAGCAGTCGCTGCTGCTGCGCGAGATGGCGTTCAAGAAGACCGAGACCCTCGGGATCGTGGCCGCGATGGCCGGCATGATCGGCGCCGTCGTGTTCGCGGCGATGGGCACCGGCGCGTGGGCGATCATCGTCCAGCAGCTGGTCACCGCGGCCGTCTCGAGCCTGCTGCTGTGGCGCGCCTCGAGCTGGCGACCGCGCCTGCAGTACTCCAAGGCGAGCGCGAAGGACCTCTGGAGCTTCTCCTCCTACCTCGTCGGACACCGGCTCCTCTACTACGCCCACGCGAACGCGGACCGGTTCATCATCGGCCGGTACCTGGGCACGGCCGCGCTCGGCGCCTACGCCGTCGCCTACAACGTGATGCTCCAGCCGGTGGCGAAGGTGGCCGGGCCGGTGCAGCGCGTGCTGGCGCCCGCCTTCGCCCGGATGCAGGACGAGCCGGAGCGGATCGCGGCCGCCTGGGCGCGCGCGACGCGCCTCGTCGGGATGCTCTCGATCCCGACGCTCGCCGGCGTGATCGTGGTCGCGCCCGACTTCGTGCCGGTCGTCCTCGGCGACAAGTGGGACGCCGCCATCCCCGTCATCCAGATCATCGCCGTCGTCGGCATGGTCCAGGCCGTCCAGGGCGTGAACGTCGACATCCTGATGGCCCGCGACCGCACCAAGACCCTCTTCCGCTACAGCATCGTCTTCACGGCCGCCCACATCACCGCGTTCCTGATCGGCGTGCACTGGGGCATCAAGGGCGTCGCCATTGCTTACGCGATCTCCACCGCGCTCGTCGAGCCGATCCTGACCGTCCTCACCTCGCGTGCGCTGGGCGTCTCAGTAATGGTCTTCGTGCGCAGCCTGTCGGGTGTGGTCCAGGCCTCGGCGGTCATGGTCGCCGTGGTGTTCCTCGAGCGGATGTGGCTCGTCGACATGGGCGTCCCCGCGGCCGCCCGCCTGCTCTTCTGCGCGCTCACCGGCGCCGCCGTCTTCCTCACGCTCTGCGTCTGGCGCGTGCCCGAGGTCGCCCGCGACATCCGTCAGCTGCTCGCCAGCCGCCGCGGCGCCTCGCTCGCCGAGACCCCCGCCTAGCCGCCGCGGTACTCGTACGCGCCGGCGTCGGGCTTGCCGGTGCGGGAGTGGCCGCCGGCGTCGCGGGTGGGGGCGGCCTTCGGGTCGCCCGCGTTGATCGCGGCGGCGCGGGGCTTGAGGCGCCAGTTGCCCTCGCGGGGGTCGACGAACTGGGTGAAGGCGGACGGGACGACGCGGTCGCTGCGGTCGCAGCGCTTGTCGGTGAAGACGTTGTTCGTGTAGCGGACGCCGTCGGCGCAGGAGGCGGCGCGGCCGATGTTGCCGGTGATGTGGCCGTTGGCGATCGGGCCCTGGAGGGCGAGGCCGAGGTCCCAGACGTTGTTGCGCAGGGTCAGGCCGTCGAGGGGGTCGGCGCCGGTCATCAGCGAGTAGAAGCCGGGCTTGTCGCCGAGGTCGATCGACTTCTCGAGCACGGTGTTCTCGATGACGACGTTGCGCGGCGGCGGGTCGGCGCCGATGCGCGAGAGCAGGATGTCGAACACGGCGCAGTTGGTGAAGCGGCTGTTGCGGATCGTCAGGCCCTGGACGCCGAGCGCGAGCAGGCACTCCGTGTGGACGTCGCCCGAGGTGCGGGTGGCGTCGTGCCAGGTGACGTGGTCGTAGGTGATGTCGTAGCTCGTCGGCGTGCCGCCGATCATGCTCGCCTTCTCGTCCACCGAAGGGCCGATGCTGCCGCGCTTCCAGACGAAGTGTTTGACCCCGAGCAGGAAGTGGGTGGCGGTGTGCATGTCGTAGAGGCGGACGTTCTCGACGGGGTCGGCGGCGTTGCCGCTGTCGACGGTCAGGTAGGACGTGCTGCTCATCCCGCGGAGGATCACGTTGTCGGCTTTGATGTCGAGACCGTCGAACTTGACGCCGCGTCCGGAGGCCGCAATTTCTACTGGTTTTCCGGGCTTTGTCAGCACGGGAACAACTTGAGCGGGATATGAGCCTGGGGCGACCGCGACCAGGTCGCCTGCCTTGGCTGCCGTATAGGCCGCTTCCAGGGACCCACAAGGTGCCGATTTGCTGCACTTTGTGCCAGTGGCGCCGGGCGCCACATAGAGCTGCGGGACCCGCTTCGGCGCGACCGGGATCGCGGCGGATTCGCCACAGGCCCCTAGAAAAAGGGCGATCAACGACAGCGCGAAAGACCGCTTCATAGACGTCATTGATAGTGGGTCGTCCGCTATAAGGAACGCAGTCGGGCAGGTTTCGTGCTCGTCGTTGGCGAGCATCAGCGGGTCCGGAAGTTCGTCAGGGGAACATCGCAGGTTGGTCAACCCTGTGGGAGCAGGGGTTCCTGCGGTACATAGCGGGTCGAGGGGTGCCATGGGAGGCGCTTCGGCTTCGCGCTGCGTCGCGTTGATGCGCGGCGCAGGTGGAACGCATCGGGAGGTGCAATGTTCGTGCAGGGGAGCACGGCGGCTTCGGGCCGTCGTTGGTCGACGTACCCGCGCAGCAAGCGCGGTCAACTTTTCGGGAAGCTCGTAGCGGGGGCCCTCGTGGCATCGGCGTTGGTCAGCGCCGCTCCCGCGGCAGCGGCACCCGCAGGCCTCGTCGGGGCATGGAGCTTCGACGAGACGTCGGGGACGAAGATCACCGACACGTCCGGCGCCGGGAACAACGGCACCGCGGCCAACACCACGTTCACGACCGGCAAGTACGGCGGGGCGCTGAACTTCGACGGGACGAGCTCGATGGTGACCGTCCCCGACTCCGCGTCGCTGGACGCGACCACCGGCGTGACGGTCGAGGCGTGGGTCAAGCCCTCGTCGCTGAGCGGCGCGTGGCGCACGATCCTGGTCAAGGAGCAGCCGGCCAACATCGTCTACGGCGTCTACGCGGTCGATGCCAACGGCCGCCCGAGCGGTCACGTGTGGACGAACGGCGACAAGGTCGCGACGGGCAGCTCGGCGCCGGCGCTCAACGTGTGGTCGCACGTCGCGCAGACATGGGACGGCGCCACGATGCGCCTCTACCTCAACGGCACGCAGGTCGGCAGCCTCGCGGTGAGCGGCCGGGCGATGACGAGCTCGAGCCCGCTGCGCATCGGCGGCAACTCGATCTGGGGCGAGTACTTCAAGGGCGCGATCGACGACGTCCGCGTCTACAACCGAGCACTCACCGCCGCCGAGGTCGTGAGCGACTCCAACACGCCGGTCACGAGCGCGAACCCCGCGCCGACGCCGACGCCGACGCCGACCGCCACGCCCACGGCGACGGCGAGCCCGGACCGGACGGCACCGAGCGTCCCGCAGGGCCTGAACACCAGCGCCCGCACGCAGACGTCGGTGACGCTGAGCTGGAACGCGTCCACCGACAACGTCGGCGTGACCGGCTACCGGATCTACAACGGTGACACGACGAGCCTGCGCGGCACGACGACTCAGCCGAGCTACACGATCACCGGTCTGGCGTGTGGCACCAACTACTCCTTCGGCGTGACCGCGGTCGACGCGGCCGGCAACGAGTCCTACCGCCCGGAGGCGGTCGCCGGGACGTCGACCGCCGCGTGCTCGGCGACGCCGACGCCGACGCCCACCCCCACGGCAACGCCGACGGCCACGCCCAGCGCCACGCCGACGGCAACGCCCACCGCCACGCCCACCGCCACCCCGACGCCGCCCGCCTCGGACAAGGCGAACCTGTGGGTCGACACCAACGGCGGCAGCTGCTCGCGCCAGTCCACGGCGGGCGCATACGCCGACGCGGCCGCCTGCGGCACGCTCGACGCCGCCTGGAAGGCCGCCTCGATGGGTGACACCGTCGGGATCCGCGCCGGCAGCTACGGCTCCCAGACGCTGAGCAACCGCAGCGTCCGCGGCACCTCGCCGGGCGTCACGTTCCGCGCCGTCGGCGGCACGGTCGCCATCAACGGCCAGCTCGACTTCGGCGCTGACCCGGTGTTCGGCGGCTCCGGTCAGCTGCGCGCCGACTGGATCACGATGGTCGGCCCGTTCACGATCGGCAGCATCCGGTTCTTCCACACCACCAACATCACGATCGACGGGTTCACCTCCGACAAGAAGTGGACCGAGGGCAAGGCCGTCTACTTCGGTGGTGACACCGACAAGACCACGCTGCGCAACGCGGACATCTGCTGCAACCTCGACAGCCCGCTGATGGAGTCCACCGTCCCGGGGCCCGCGTCCAACGGCTACGGCCCGAACGCGAACATCACGTTCCAGGACGCGGAGATCCACGACATGCGCCGCACCGCGGCCGACGTCCACAACGAGTGCTTCCTCGCACCGGCGACGCCCGGCCTGACGCTCAACCGCACGCACTGGTACGGCTGCAATGTCATGAACATCAACATCGGCGCCTTCGGTGACTCGACGCCGTACTCGCAGTCCAACTACACCTGGACCAACAACATCTTCGAGTCGCCCACGGACCGCAACGAGAACGACAAGACCGGCTTCCCGATGTTCCAGGGCTGCAACACGCCCAGTCCCTCGACCAAGCCGGGCTGGGTCGTGGCGTACAACATCATCGAGACCGGGTGGTACTCCTGCCCCGGCGAGAGCGGCCTGACGCTGCGCGCCAACGTGGGCAAGATCGGCTCCAGCTGCCTCGGCGGCGGCGTGACCTTCGAATACAACGTCTGGTCGGACCGCACCTGCGGCAGCACCGACAAGATGAGCTCGACGCTCTTCTCGAGCGCGAACTTCACCAACATCGCCGCCCACGACTGGAGCTACCGCCCCGGCGCCTTCCAGATCGACAAGGGCAACCCGTCGAACTATCCCTCGACGGACATGAACAACCGCGCGCGGCCGGTGGGCGCTGCCCCTGACGCGGGCGCCTACGAGTACGGAAACTAGCCGCCCGGAAGGCGCGGCGGTCCTGCCCCCAGGGCCGCCGCGCCGCTTATAGCAGCACCCGCGCCTCCCCGAATAGGGGGAGCACCCTATGCCGCCTGGACCGCCGCGTGGCCGATGGGAGAGGGAATTCGTTTCGAAGCCCCCGTTGGTCCGGGGGCCTGGTCACAACCCCCTCTTCCGCTTTGGAGGTCCAGATGTCGCACATCGATCAATCGATGCGCTCCCGCATGCAATCGCTGCACAGAACGGCGCGGCGTTCCGCCGCCATCCTGGCCACGCTCGGCCTGGCGATGACAGTCCCGGCAGGCGTCGCCGCAGCGCAGTCCAACGGCCTCGTGGGTGCATGGTCGTTCGACGAGACCTCCGGCAGCACGGTCGCCGACGTCTCCGGCGCCCGCAACAACGGCACCGTCGCCAACATCGCCCGCACGACGGGCAAGAACGGCGGCGCGCTCGACTTCAACGGCACCAGCTCGATGGTCACGGTGCCGGACTCCGCGTCGCTCGACCTCTCGGGCGCGCTGACGATCGAGGCGTGGGTCAAGCCCTCGACGATCACCGGCCAGTGGCGCACGGTCGTGCTCAAGGAGCAGTCCGCCAACCTCGCCTACGCGCTCTACGCGGGTGATGACGCCAGCCGCCCGGCCGGCCACGTCTGGGCCGGCCGCGACGCCGCCACGCAGGGCCCGTCCACGCTCGCGCTGTCGAAGTGGACCCACCTCGCAACGACCTGGGACGGCGCGACGCAGCGCGTCTTCGTCAACGGCACGCAGGTCGCCTCCGCCGCGCTGAAGGGCTCGGCGCCGATCTCCGGCAGCCCGCTCCGCATCGGCGGCAACTCCGTCTGGGGCGAGTACTTCAAGGGCGCGATCGACGACGTCCGCGTCTACAACCGCGCGCTGACCGCGACCGAGATCATCGCCGACTCCAACAAGGCCGTCACGACGCCCGCCCCCGCGCCGACCCCGACGCCCACGCCCACGCCGACGTCCACGCCGAGCCCGACCCCCACGGCGAGCCCGACGCCCACGCCGGTGCCGGACAGCACCGCGCCGAGCGTCCCGCAGGGCCTGAACACCAGCGCGCGCACGACCACGTCGGTGACGCTGAGCTGGAACGCCTCGACCGACAACGTCGGCGTGACCGGCTACCGCCTGTACAACGGGACGACGCTGCTCGGCTCGACCGTCTCCCCGTCCTACACCTTCTCCGGTCTGACCTGCGGGACCGACTACGCGTTCGGCGTCACCGCGGTCGACGCGGCCGGCAACGAGTCCTACCGTCCCGAGGCCGTCGCGAGCACCTCGACCGCGGCGTGCCCGGTCGCGACGCCCACGGCGACGCCTTCGCCCACGGCCACCCCGTCGCCCACCGCGACCGCGACCCCGAGCCCGACCGCGACCCCGACCCCGACCGCGACGCCCACCCCGCCGAGCGGGAACCTGAGCTCCGCGAACCTGTGGGTCGACACCAACGGCGGCAGCTGCGCCCGCCAGGCGACCGCCGGTGCCTACAACGACGCCGCGGCCTGCGGCTCTTTCGACGCCGCCTGGAAGGCCGCCTCGATGGGTGACGTCGTCGGCGTCAAGGCCGGCAGCTACGGCGCTCAGACCTTGAGCAACCGCAGCGTCCGCGGCACCTCGCCGGGCGTCACGTTCCAGGCCGCCGGCGGCACCGTCGCCATCAACGGCCAGCTCGACTTCGGCGCCGACCCGGTCTTCGGCGGCTCCAGCCAGCAGCGCGCCGACTGGATCACCCTGATCGGCCCGTACACGATCGGCAGCGTCCGCTTCTTCCACACCACCAACATCACCATCGACGGCTTCACCACCGACAAGAAGTGGACCGAGGGCAAGGCCGTCTACTTCGGCGGCGACACCGACAAGACCACGCTCCGCAACGCGGACATCTGCTGCAACCTCGATACGCCGCTGATGGAGTCCACGGTGCCGGGTCCGGCCAGCGCGGGCTACGGCGCGAACTCGAACATCACGTTCGAGGACGCGAAGATCCACTCGATGCGCCGCACCAGCGACACGGTGCACAACGAGTGCTTCCTCGCCCCGGCGACCCCGGGCCTGACGCTCAACCGCACGCACTGGTACGGCTGCAACGTCATGAACATCAACATCGGCGCCTTCGGTGACTCGACCCCGTACTCCCAGTCCAACTACAAGTGGACGAACAACATCTTCGAGTCCCCGACCGACAAGAACGAGAACGACAAGACCGGCTTCCCGATGTTCCAGGGCTGCAACACGCCCAGCCCTTCCACCAAGCCCGGCTGGGTCGTCGCCTACAACATGATCGAGACCGGCTGGTACTCCTGCCCCGGCGAGACGGGCCTGACGCTGCGCGCCAACGTGGGCAAGATCGGCTCCAGCTGCCTCGGCAGCGGCGTGACCTTCGAGTACAACGTCTGGTCGGACCGCACCTGCGGCTCCACCGACAAGATGAGCTCGACGCTCTTCTCGAGCGCGAACTTCGCCGACATCGCCAACCACAACTGGTCGATCAAGGCCGGCGCCGTCCAGATCGACAAGGGCAGCCCGACCAACTACACGGCGACTGACATCAACAACCGGCCGCGCCCGGTCGGCGCGGCGCCGGACGCCGGGCCCTTCGAGTACGGAAACTAAACCTCGAAGTTCGATCGGCCCGCGCCCACCGGCGCGGGCCGATTCGCTTCTACATCTGGTTTCCCGGGCGGCAGTCCGAGGTATCAACGCTGCCGAGAGGTTCGTCAGGGGAACTTCGAGCATCTCATTTGACCTCGATGTCACACGGGTCGGTCGCGCGTGGCATCACTTCGATCTGCCGTACGTGCGCCTAGGGGAGGTGCCGATGACGCGTATGGGGTCTGAGCCCTATCCGGATCAATTTCGGTGCGCCGATGACCTTCAAAGACAGGTCATTGCCACCGCCGCTCTCCCCTCGGAGGACCCGATGCCGGACCGCCTCACCCTCATGACGACCATCCGCCGCTGCTCGGCAGCACTCGTGACCGCCGCGGCGGCCGCCGCGCTGCTCCCCGCCACCGCATCCGCGGCCGGCTCCGGGCTGGCCGGCGCCTGGGCGTTCGACGAGGCCTCCGGCGACGTGTTCTCCGACGCCTCCGGCGCGCAGAACAACGGCACCGCCTCAGACGTCGCCCGCACCGGCGGCCGTCATGGTGGCGCCGCCCTCTTCAACGGCAAGACCTCGGTCGTCACCCTGCCGGCGACCGCGGCAAGAGCCGTGACCGTCGAGGCGTGGGTCAAGCCGACCGCGCGCAACACGCGGCGCGTCGTGCTGGTCGCGGCCGGCCGCGGCGGTGCGCAGCTCGTGCTGGGCGCCGGCCTCGAGGTGGCCTCCGACAAGCGCCTGACGCTCAACCGCTGGGCGCATCTGGCCGTCACCACCGACGGCCGCACGCAGCAGGTCTTCATCGACGGCAAGCGAGTCGCAAAGGGCACGCAGACGACGGCCGGCGCGGCCGACGCCCTGCGGCTCGGCGCGGGCTTCAAGGGCGCGCTCGACGACGTCCGCGTGTACACGCGGACCCTGAGCACGGCGGATCTGAAGGCCGACCGCGCCGCGGCGGTCCTGCCGCCGGCGTTCACGTCGGTCGACCCGGGCCCGCTGGTGCCGACGTTGCCGCCGCTCCCGCCGCTCCCGCCGCTGCTCCCGACGCCCACCGCGACGCCGGAGCCCACCGCGACGCCCGCGCCGACCGTCACGCCGACGCCGACCGCGACCGCCACGCCGACCCGGACGCCCACGCCGACGCCGACCGCAACGCCCACCCCGACCGCGACGGCGACCGCCACCGCCACGCCCACGGCGACCCCCACTTCGACCCCGACGGCCACGCCCACGGCGACCGCGACCGCCACGCCCACGGCGACCGCCACGGCCTCCCCGACGGCCACGCCGGACCGCCAGGCGCCGAGCGTGCCCCAGGGCCTGACGACCAGCAACCGCACCACGACCTCGGTGACGCTGAGCTGGAACCCGTCGACCGACAACGTCGGCGTGACCGGCTACCGGATCTACAACGGCAACACCTCCAACCTGCGCGGCACGACGACGCAGGCCACCTACACGGCCACGGGCCTGGCCTGCGGCACCAGCTACGACTTCGGCATCACCGCCGTCGACGCGGCCGGCAACGAGTCCTACCGGCCTGAGGCGATCGCCAGCACGTTCACGGCGGCCTGCCCGGCCACGCCGACGCCGACGCCGACGGCGACCCCCACCGCGACGGCGACCCCCACGGTCACGGCGACCCCGACCGCGACGCCTACGGCCACGCCTTCGCCGCAGCCGACGGGCTCGGCCAACCTGTGGGTCGACACCAACGGCGGCAGCTGCTCGCGCCAGTCCACCGCGGGCGCCTACGCCGACGCGGCTGCCTGCGGCTCGCTCGACGCGGCCTGGAAGGCCGCGAGCATGGGCGACACGGTCGGCATCAAGCCGGGTACGTACGGCTCGCAGACCATGAGCAACCGCAGCGTCCGCGGCACCTCGCCCGGCGTGACCTTCCGCGCCGACGGCGGCACGGTCGCCATCAACGGCCAGCTGGACTTCGGCGCCGACCCGGTCTTCGGCGGCTCCAGCCAGCAGCGCGCCGACTGGATCACCCTCGTCGGGCCGTTCACGATCGGCAGCATCCGCTTCTTCCACAGCACGAACATCACGATCGACGGCTTCACCACCGACAAGAAGTGGACCACCGGCAAGGCGGTCTACTTCGGCGGCGACACCGACAAGACGACGCTGCGCCACGCCGACATCTGCTGCAACCTGGACACGCCGCTGATGGAGTCGACGGTCCCGGGTCCGGCGTCCAACGGTTACGGCCCGAACTCGAACATCACCTTCGAGGACGCGAAGATCCACTCGATGCGCCGCAACAGCGCCGATGTCCACAACGAGTGCTTCCTGGCACCGGCGACACCCGGCCTGACGCTCAACCGCACCCATTGGTACGGGTGCAATGTCATGAACATCAACATCGGTGCGTTCGGTGACTCGACGGACTATTCACAGTCCAACTACAAGTGGACGAACAACATCTTCGAGTCGCCCACCGATCGCAACGAGAACGACAAGACGGGCTTCCCGATGTTCCAGGGCTGCAACACGCCGGCGCCGTCCACCAAGCCCGGCTGGGTCGTCGCCTACAACGTCATCGAGACCGGCTGGTACAGCTGCCCCGGCGACAGCGGGCTCACGCTGCGGGCCAACGTCGGCAAGATCGGCTCGAGTTGTCTCTCTGGCGTGACGTTCGAATACAACGTCTGGTCGGACCGCACGTGTGGCAGCACCGACAAGATGAGCTCGACGCTCTTCTCGAGCGCGAACTTCACCAACATCGCCGCCCACGACTGGAGCTACAAGGCCGGCGCGTTCCAGATCGACAAGGGCCACCCGTCCAACTACACCGCGACGGACATGAACAACCGTGCCCGTCCGGTCGGCGCGGCACCTGACGCCGGCCCGTACGAATACGGCAACTGACACCCGTGGGCGAGGCGTCCCGGGCTCCGGGACGCCGCCCCGCGGCGGGGTCGTACACCTTTCGGCTTCGTTGACTATCTCCTCCTAGCCGAGGTCTGTATATTGACCCCGCCGAGGCGGCATGAGTCGCTTCGTCGTGGGCGTACCTGTACATGGTCAGTGCAGGCTGGGGTCCGCGCATGGTCAGCGCGGTCGAATCGCACATGCCGGATTTGCGCAACGGGATGCGTAGACGGCGAACGGGGTGGTCGTCTTGAGGATGGGTTCGTTCCCACGCGTATCCGCGCGTGTCCGGGTGGGTCTGGTGGCGGTGGCGCTCGCAGCGCTCGTCTGCCCGACCGCCGCGCATGCGGCGCCCGGCACCCCCGCGATCAACTCACCGGGGAGTTACACGTGGAGCACCTCGAGCACGATCGTGTTCACGGGTACCGCCGAGGCCAACGTGACGGTCGAGCTCTTCGACGACACCACCTCGGCCGGCACGACCACCGCCAACAACTCCGGCGCCTGGTCCAAGACGCTCACCAACGTCGCCGACGGCGATCACCTGTTCAGCGCGAAGGCGTCCAACGCCACCGGCACCTCGCCGGCGTCCGCGATGAAGGTGATCCGCGTCGACTCCACCGCGCCCGCCGCGCCGGTCTTCACCGCGCCCGCCGAGGGAAGCTCCGTCCCGTCGGACTTCACGCTCACCGGCACGGCCGAGAACGGCGCCACGGTCGAGGTCTTCGAGAACGGCTCCTCGCGTGGCACCGTCGCGGTCAGCGGGGGGTCGTGGTCTCGCGCGATGACCGGCGTGACCACCGGGACGCGCACCTTCACCGCCCGCGCCCGTGACATGGCGGGCAACATCTCCGCCGCCGGCACGCGCACCGTCACGGTCGGCAACTCGCCCGCGCCCGACACGACCATCACGTCCGCCTCCACCGGCGCGTCGTCGTCGTTCAGCTTCAGCGCGACGATCTCCGGCTCGACCTTCGAGTGCCGCCTGGACGGCCCCAGCGGCGCCGGCAGCTTCTCGCCGTGCTCGTCGCCGAAGTCCTACAGCGGCCTCGCGGCCGGCAGCTACACGTTCCTCGTCCGCGCGATCAGCCCGTCCGCGACCGCCGACCCCAGCCCGGCGTCGAACGCGTTCACGGTCGCCGCGGCCGCCCCGCCCGCGCCTGCGATCACGAGCCCCGCGGACAACGCCTGGTACACGTCGTCGACG
Source organism: Solirubrobacter soli DSM 22325 (assembly GCF_000423665.1). Taxonomy (GTDB): domain Bacteria; phylum Actinomycetota; class Thermoleophilia; order Solirubrobacterales; family Solirubrobacteraceae; genus Solirubrobacter; species Solirubrobacter soli. The sequence continues at coordinate 79,312 of NZ_AUIK01000029.1, forward strand.
GTCACCCTGTCCGGCACCGCCGCGACCAACACGACGATCACGGTCTACGAGGGCGCGACCGTTCGCGCCACCGCGACGACGTCGATCTCCGGCACGTGGTCGGCCTCGATCGGCGGCGTCGCCGACGGCACGCACACGTACACCGCGACCGCCACCGCCTCCGGCGGCGCGACCTCACCCGCCTCGACGGCGCGCAGCGTGCGCGTCGACACGCGGGCCCCGGCCGTTCCCGTCGTGCTCACGCCGGCCGACGGCAGCGTCCAGGGCTCAGCGACGGTGACCGTCTCCGGCACGGGCGAGGTGGGCGCGACGATCGCCGTCTACGACGGCGCCGTCTCGCGCGGGAACACCACGGTCAACGGCGGCGGCAGCTGGAGCCTCGTGCTCAGCGCCGTCGGCGAAGGCGCGCACGCGTACTCCGCCTACGCCTCCGACGCCGCCGGCAACACGTCGGCGGCCTCGTCCGCGAACCGGGTCACGATCGACACCGTCGCGCCGGCCGCGCCCGTCGTCGGCTCGCCGGCGGACAACGCGCTGCTCGCCTCCTCCTCGGTGACGCTCTCGGGCACCGCCGAGGGCAACGCCGCGATCGCCGTCCTCGACGGCGCGACCACGGTCGCCACCGCCCAGGCCGCCGCCGGCGGCGCCTGGACCGCGACGGTCAACGGTGTCAGCGATGGCACACACGGCTTCACGGTCACCGCGACCGACGCCGTGGGCAACCGCTCGGGCGCGTCCGCGACCCGCACCGTCCGGATCGACACCACGGCGCCTGACGCGCCCGCGATCACCTCGCCGGACGAGGGGGCGCTGCTCGCCTCCAAGACGGTGTCGGTGTCCGGCACCGGCGAGGCGAACGCCTCGGTGGAGCTCTTCGAGGGCCTGGCTTCGCTCGGCGTCGCCACGGCCGACGACTCGGGTGCCTGGTCCGTGCAGGTCCCCAACGCCGCCGACGGCTCGCACACGTACTGGGCGCGCGCCACCGACGCGGCGGGCAACCCCTCCGCGCCCTCTTCGGCCCGCACGCTGCAGGTCGACTCGTCCGTGCCCGCCTCCAACATCAACTCCGGCCCGTCCGGCCTGACCTCGACCCGCAGCCCCTCGTTCACGTTCGCGGCCGACGCGAGCGGGGCGACGTTCAGCTGCCGCCTCGACGGCCCGGGCGCCACGACGGGCAGCGACGGCGCCTGCACGTCGCCGAAGGCGTACTCGTCGCTCGCCGACGGCGCCTACACGTTCTCGGTCGTGGCGACCAGCGCCGCCGGCCGCACCGGCGCCCCCGTCACCCAGACGTTCACGGTCGACGCGACCGCCCCGTCGGCGCCGACGTTCTCGTCGCCGTCGGAGAACGCGTGGGTGACCACGTCGACCTTCACGCTGAGTGGCACCGCCGAGGCGGGCTCCTCCGTGACCGTGTCCGAGTCGGCCGGGCCGCGAGGCACGACGACCACCAACGGCTCGGGCGTCTGGACGCTCCAGCTCACCGGTGTCAGTGACGGCACGCACGGCTACTCGGCGCGGGCGACCGACACCGCGGGGAACGTGTCCACGGCGTCGTTCACGCGCACGCTGCGCATCGACACGATCGCGCCGGACACGAGCATCTCGTCGGGTCCGTCGGGCTCGCAGACCGCGACGTCGGCGTCGTTCGCCTTCACCGCGACCGAGAGCGGCTCGACGTTCGACTGCCGCCTCGACGGCCCGGGCTCCACGACGGGCAGCTGGAGCACCTGCACCTCGCCGAAGGCGTACAGCAGCCTGGCGCTCGGCGCCTACACGTTCCGTGTCCGGGCCAAGGACGGGGCGGGCAACACCGATGCCAGCGACGCGACGCGCGCGTTCACGGTCGACGCGGCGCCCACGCCGACCCCGACCCCGACCGCGACGCCCACGGCCACCCCCACGGCCACGCCCACCGCGACCCCCACCGCCACCCCGACGGCCACCCCGACGGCGACGCCGACCGCCACGCCCACGGCGACGGCGACCCCCACCCCGACGCCCGACAAGACCCCGCCGAGCGGGATCAAGGGCCTGGTCACCAGCGCCCGCACCGACACGTCGGTCACGCTGAGCTGGAACGCGTCGACCGACAACGTCGGCGTGGTCGGCTACAAGGTCTACAACGGCGACACCAACAGCCTCCGCGGCACGACGGTGCAGCCGACGTACACGATCACGGGCCTGGCCTGCGGGACGAGCTACCAGTTCGGCATCACCGCGGTCGACGCGGCGGGCAACGAGTCCTACCGCCCCGAAGCGGTCGCCGGCACCTACACGAACGCGTGCCCGACGCCCACCCCGACGCCGACGCCCACCGCGACCGCGACGCCGACCGCCACGGCCACGCCCACGGCCACGGCGACCCCGACCGCCACGGCCACGCCGACGGCGACCGCTACGGCCACCGCCACCGCCACGGCCACCCCGACGGCGACCGCGACGGCCACGGCGACCGCCTCCCCGACGGTCACCGCCACGCCCACGTCGGTGCCTGACACCGGCGACCTCACCCAGGCCAACCTGTGGATCGACCCCAACGGCGGTACCTGCGCCCGCAAGACGACCGCGAGCGACTACGTCGACGCCGGCGCGTGCGCGACGTTCGACGCCGCCTGGAAGGCCGCGAGCATGGGTGACGTCATCGGCGTCAAGGCCGGCAGCTACAGCGGCCAGAAGCTGAGCAACCGCAGCGTCCGTGGCACCGCCCCGGGCATCACGTTCCGCGCCTCCGGCGGCACGGTCGCGATCAACGGCCAGCTCGACTTCGGCGAGGACTCCGCGTTCGGTGGCACCGGCCAGCGACGCGCGGACTGGATCACGCTGATCGGCCCGTTCTCGATCGGCAACGTCCGCTTCTTCCACACGACCAACATCACGATCGACGGCTTCACGATCGACAAGAAGTGGTCGACCGGCAAGGCCGTCTACTTCGGTGGTGACACCGACAAGACGACGCTGCGCCACGGCGACATCTGCTGCAACCTCGACACGCCGCTGATGGAGTCCACGGTCCCCGGCCCGTCCACGAGCGGGTACGGCCCGAACTCCAACATCACGTTCGAGGACGCGAAGATCCACTCGATGCGCCGCACCGCGGCCGACGTCCACAACGAGTGCTTCCTCGCGCCCGCCACGCCGGGCCTGACGCTGAACCGCACCCACTGGTGGGGCTGCAACGTGATGAACATCAACGTCGGCGCCTTCGGCGACTCGGCCCCGTACGACCAGACCAACTACACCTGGACGAACAACATCTTCGAGTCCCCGACCGACCGGACGGAGCTCGACAAGACCGGCTATCCGTTCTTCCAGGGCTGCAACACCCCCGACCCGTCGAAGAAGACGGGCTGGTTGGTCGCCTACAACGTCATCGAGACCTCCTGGTACGGCTGCTCCGGCGACTCCGGCGCGGTCATCCGCGGCAACGTCGGCAAGATCGGCAGCTGCCTGAAGGGCTCGGTGACGTTCGAGTACAACGTCTGGTCGGACCGCACCTGCAGCTCGACCGACCGCATGGTCTCGACGCTGTTCTCGACGGCGAACTTCACCAGCATCGCCAACCACGACTGGTCGTACCCGAAGGGCGCCGTCCAGATCGACAAGGGCAGCCCGACGAACTACCCGTCGGTCGACATGAACAACAAGCCCCGCCCGGTCGGCGCCGCCGCCGACGCGGGTCCCTTCGAGTACGGAAACTAGCCACCTAGCGAATGGTCGAGGTCGAGACTGACCAGGGGTCGACGTGACCCGGTCGGGGATGCACTAGCGTGACGAGCGATGCACGAGACCGCTCAAGCGCTCCGCAGCGCCCCCGAATCGGCGTCCGCGCCCCTGGTGTCGGTCGTGGCCGCCACCCACAACCGCCGCGAGCGCCTGCAGCGGATGCTGGACGCGCTGGCCGCGCAGACGGTCGGAACGGACACGTTTGAGGTCATCGTGGTCGACGACGGCTCATCCGACGACACGCCGGCGCTGCTCGCGGCCGGCGGGCCGGAGGCGCTCGCGCTGCGCACGCTGCGCCAGCCGCAGAGCCGCGGTCCCGCCGCCGCCCGCAACCGCGGGTGGCGTGAGGCGCGCGGCACGCTGATCGCCTTCACCGACGACGACTGCGAGCCGCAGCCGTACTGGCTCGAGCAGCTGCTCGCCGGAGCGGGCGGGCGCACGGACGTCATCGTGCAGGGCCGCACGCTCCCGAACCCGGCGGAGGCCGACCGCAACGGCGCGTTCGCCCGCACGCTCGAGGTCAACGGGCCGAGCCCGCACTACCCGACGGCGAACATCCTCTACCCGCGCGCGGTCCTCGAGCAGCTCGACGGCTTCAACGAGCACTACGGCGCCCCGGCGGGCGAGGACACCGACCTCGGCTGGCGCGCCAAGGGCCTGGGCGTCGAGAGCGTCTACACGGAGGACGCGCTCGTCTACCACGCCGTCCACGAGCGCGGCCCGATGAACACGCTCAAGGACGCGTTCCGGGCGACGGACTGCATCAAGACCTACAAGGACTACCCCGAGCTGCGGGCGCACCTGGACAAGGGGATCTTCTTCCACCCCTCGCACCCGCTGCTGGCGCAGGCCGTCGTCGCGGGCGTGCTGGCGCGCAAGCAGCCGGCGGCCGCGGTGTTCGCGCTGCCCTACGCCGCCCACGTCGTGCGCCGCGCGCGCCAGGCCGGCGCGCCCGCCTACATGGCGCCGTTCTTCGCCGTGCGGGACGCGGTCGAGGTCGTGGCGGTGCTGCGCGGCTCGGTCAGGCACCGCACGCCCGTCCTCTGATGGCGCCCGGGCCGCGCGGCCAGGACGTCGTCTTCAGCTTCTTCCTCAGCTCGTGGGCGCATGGCGTGTCCACGGGCTCGTCGTTCTCGGAGGACCGGCTGGCGGCCACGCTGATGGCCCACCCGGACGTCCGGAGGCTGCTGATCGCCAACCCGTACCGCAGCCTCGCCGGCAAGCTGACCGCCCGCGTGCGGCGCAGCGGCGATCCCGAGTTCCCCGCGACGGCGACGCGGCAGCTGTTCGAGCCGATCCGCCTGCGCCGCACCGACCCGCTGGACCCCGCGCGCACCGTCGCCCGGTATGAGGCGCGGCTGCGCCGGGCCGCGCGCCGGAACGGCCTCGAGCGCCCCGCGATCATCACCGGGAGCCCGCTGATCGCCGGCTTCGGGGACTTCGCCTGGGCCGGTCCGGTCACCTACTACGCGTGGGACGACTGGCTGGCATCGGAGCCGCAGCGGCAGTACTGGCCGGCCTATGAAGAGGCCTTCCGGCGCGTGCGCGAGCGCGGCCGGCGCGTCGTGGCCGTCACCGCCAAGGCGCTGGACCGGATCGCGCCCACCGGCCCGAACGCGGTGATTCCCAACGGCGTCGACGCGGACGAGTGGGCGACGCTCGGCGCGCCGCCGGCGTGGTTCGCCGGCAAGCCGCACCCGCGGCTGCTCTACGTCGGCAGCCTCGACTCACGCGTGGACGTCGGCCAGGCGCAGGCCGTGGCCGAGGCGTTCCCCGACGGCTCGCTCACGTTGGTGGGGACGATGCTCGACGAGGCCCAGTTCGCCACACTGCGGACCTTGCCCAACGTCGAGATCCACGATCCCGTGGCGCGCGAGGAGGTCGTGCGCCTGATCGGCGCCGCCGACGCCTGCCTGGTCCCGCACGCGCGCAACGCGCTGACGGAGGCGATGAGCCCGCTGAAGCTGTTCGAGTATCTCGCCGGCGGGCGGCCCGTCGCCGCCGTCGACCTGCCGCCGATCGCGGCCGTGCAGGGCGCGGTCGAGCTGGTGGGCGAGGGCGGCGACTTCGCCGCGGCCACGCGCCGCGCTCTCGAGCGCGGTCCGGCGGGCGAGGCGGACCGGCTCGCGTTCGTCGCCGCCAACAGCTGGGCCAGCCGCTTCGACGCGTTCCTCGAGCTCGCGCTCGCGGACTGATGCGGGTCCTGTACTCGTTCCCCACCCGCCTCGGGACGAGCGGGATCGGCACGACCGCCTGGCACGGCGTGACCGGGCTGACCGGGATCGGCGTGACCGTCGACGTCACCGCCGGCAGCGTCGAACGCCCGGCCGACGGCGCGACAGTCCGGTTCGAGTCGATGCGCGTCGGCCCCTTGAAGCTGCCCTACCGGGCGCTCGGCCTCGAACGCGCGATGGCCTACCACGACGCCCGCACCGCCCGCCTGATCGCCCGGCACGCGGACCGCTACGACGTCGTGCACACCTGGCCGCAGGGCGCCGAGCGGACGCTGCGCGCCGCGCGCGCCGCCGGTGTCCCCGCCGTGCTCGAGCGCCCCAACGCCCACACCGCGTTCGCCGCCGAGGCCGTGCTGGCCGAGACGCGCCGGATCGGCGTGCCGATCGACCCGAGCAGCCCGCACCTGGTCGAGCCCGCCCGGCTGGAGCGCGAGGAGCGCGAGTACGCCGCCGCCACGGCCCTGCTGTGCCCGTCGGACTTCGTCGCCCGCACCCACCGCGAGCACGGGACCCCGCCGGAGAAGCTCCTGCGGCACCGGTACGGGTACGACCCGGCGCGCTTCCCGGTCGGCCCGCCACGCCCGCCCGGACGCCCCTTCACGGCGGCGTTCGTGGGCCGGATGGAGCCGCGCAAGGGCCTGCACACGGCGCTGGAGGCGTGGATCGCCGCCGGCCTGCACGAGACGGACGCGCGCTTCGTCGCCGCCGGCAGCATCGACGCCGGCTACGACGTGGTGCTCGCGCCGCTGATGCGCGAGGCGCGCGTCGAGCACCACGGCTTCCACCCCGACCCGGGCGCGCTGATGCGCGAGGCCGACGTGCTCGTGCTGCCGTCGGTCGAGGAGGGCTCGGCGCTCGTGACCTACGAGGCGCGCGGCTCAGGCTGCGTGCTGGTCGTCTCCGACCACAGCGGCGCCCAGTGCACCGACGGCGTCGACGCGCTCGTGCATCCGGCCGGCGACGTCGCGGCGCTCACAGCGCACCTGGCGACGCTCGCCGGCGACCCTGCGCGACTCGCGCAGCTGCGCGAGGCGAGCCTGGCGGGCATCGGCGACCTCACGTGGGAGGCCGCCGCACACGCGCTCGCGGCCGCCTATGCGGCGGCCGCGAAGCTTCAGGCTCAGGCTTAGGCTCAGGCCGCCGCGGCGGCCAGGACGCGGTCGGCCAGGATCTCGGCGATGCGGGTCGCGGAGCGGCCGTCCCACAGCGGGATCGCGGCGGGCGTCGCCGCCGCCGGGCCGGTCTCGACGAAGCGGATGTCCCCCGGCTCGTCGCCCAGCAGGATGTTGGTGCCGTAGGTCAGCGTGGCGATCCGCTCGGTGCTGCGGCGCAGCGTGTAGCAGCGCACGCCCAGCGCGGACGCCTCGTCCTGCACGCCCGCCGAGTCGGTGAGGATCGCGCCCGCGGACTGCTCGAGCGAGAGGAAGTCGAGGTAGCCCAGCGGCGGCGTGACGTGCACGCCGGCGGCCTCGAGCCGCGAGACGTCGCCGAGCTGCTCCATCAGCGCGCGTGTCATCGGGTGCAGCGGCATCACGACGGGCGTGCGGCGGGCCAGCTCGACCAGCTCACCGGTGATGGCGAGCATCCGGGCGTCGTCGCGGACGTTCTCGGAGCGGTGCAGCGTGGCCAGCACGTAGCCGCCGGCGCGCAGGCCGAAGCGACGGTAGGCGGCGCGCTCGCGCGCGGCGGCCTCCCAGCCGCGCATCAGGTCGATCGCGGGGTTGCCCACGACATGGACTCGGTCGCCGCCGATGCCCTCGCTCTCGAGCGCGTCCGCGGCCAGGCGGCTGTCGGTGAAGATGATGTCGGCGACGCGGTCGCCCATCACGCGGTTGATCTCCTCCGACTGGGAGAAGTCGCCGCTGCGCAGGCCGCCGCCGACGCGGGCGATGCGGATGCCGAGCTTGGACGCGGCGAGCGCGAAGGCGAGCGTGCCGTCGGCGTCGCCGCCGAGCACGAGCATCGAGGGCGGGCTCTCGACCAGCGTCCGCTCGGCCGCGGCGAGCGCGCGGGCCGTGTGCTGGACCTCAGAGCCCTGGGGATGGTCGACGAGGGCCTTGGTGTCGGGGCGGCCGTCGGCGTCCAGGACGTCGACGTCGGCGCCCTGTGGGCCGACCAGGCGGGCGATCGTCTGACGGATGCCCTTGGCCCGCAGCGCCGCGATGACCGGCGCCAGGCGCACGGCCTCCGAGCGGGAGCCGATCGCGTGGAGGATCGCACCGCCCGCGGGGCGGTCGGTGTCCTCGACGCGCTGAGTGAAGATGCGTACGGTGTTGTCTGAGATGCTGGTCACGGGAATCTCCGGCGAGCTTAAGCTGCTGCAATCAAGGGGTCGTGCGATCCTCCCCCTTCGTTCAGGGTCCCTCCAACCGGAGGGCCAGCCGAGCAGATGTCCCACGCGGTGGACGCGGTCGCGTAGATTGGAGCGGCGGCCGTAGCGCCGACCTCCTCGTATGAGCTCGCACGGACGACGACTCGACCACTGGACCACCTCTCTCGACGCCGTCGAGGCCCTGCGCCTGCGCATGGCCGAGGTCGAAGGCGCGCAGGAGGATCCGATCACGCGGCGCCTGATGGCCCAGGTCGCGCACGCCAAGTCGTCGAGCTTCATCGCGCTGCTCGACGGCGACGGGCACGTCCTGGACGTCAACCCGGCGGCGCTGATCGCGGGCGGCGTCGACCGCAGCGAGGTGATCGGCCTGCCGCTGTGGACCACCGGCTGGTGGCTCGGTGCCGACAAGACGGCGATCATGACCCTGCGCCAGGCGATCGAATCGGTCGCCGACGGGCGGTTCGTGCGCTTCGACACCGATGTGCGGATCGAGAGCGCCGGGCGCGACATCGGGACGCTGGACCTCCTCCTGCGCCCGCTGCGCGGCCGTGACGGCCAGGTGGCGTTCATCGTCGCCGAGGGGCGTCCGATCACGGACCGCAAGCGGGTCGAGCAGCGGCTCGCCCGCCAGAACGCCGAGCTGTCGGCGCTGACGCAGCGACTGGCGCGGGTGCACGACTACCGGGAGCGACTCCTCGGCGAGCTCTCGCACGACCTTCGCGCGCCCCTGCACGTCGTCATCACCCGCTCCGAGCAGGTGCTGCGGACCGCCGCGAGCGACGACGTGCGCGCTCAGGTGACGGGCATCCGGCTCGCCGCGATGGACGCGCTCGAGCAGATCAACGACATGCTCGAGCAGGTCAAGGCCGACCATGGCGAGGTCCAGCTCACGCTCGTCAACGCGGACATGTCACAGGCCGTCCGCACGGTCGCGGAGCAGTTCGCGCCGCTGGCCGAGGACCGCGACATCGAGCTCGAGCTGTCGCTGCCGAACGCCGTCTCGGCGCGGTTCGACGTCGAGCGGCTGAGCCGGGTCGTCTCCAACCTGCTCGCCAACGCGATCCGGCACGCGCCGATCGGCGGCCGCGTGCGCTGCTCGCTCGCCGCCGGTGACGGCGCGGCGTCGCTCGAGGTCGCCGACTCCGGCCCGGGCGTGCCCGAGGAGCACCGCGCGAAGGTCTTCGGCCGCTTCCGCTCCGGCCTCGACGGCGACGGCCGCTCCAGCGGCGCGGGCGCCGGCCTGGGACTGGCGATCGTGCGCGAGTTCGTCGAGCTGCACGGCGGTGAGATCGAGCTCGGCCAGGCGCCGGAGGGCGGCGCGCTGTTCACGGTCACGCTCCCGCTGCGCCCGCCGGAGTCCACGAGCGCGACCGCCTCGCTCGCCCAGCTGGCCGCGGCGGCGCAGCGCACGGAGTACGTGCGCTCGCACCTCGAGGTCGAGCTGATGGGCGAGCCCGTGGCTCCCGCCGTTCCGACCGTGGTCATCGTCGAGCGGGTCCCCGGCCGCGCCGAGTCGATCCTCACGGGCATCGGCAGCGCCGCGGTGACCTGCGTCGCCGAGGACGCGGAGGAGGCGTTGCGCCTCGCCGTCGAGCTGCGGCCGGACGCCGTCGTCGTCGGCACGGCGACGGGCGACATGCCCGCCACCTCGTTGCTGCGCCGCCTCGCCGCCGACGACCGGCTGGTGGGCGTGCGGCGCGTGGCGCTCGCGGGCGAGCGCGAAGAGGACCCGTCGCCCGAGTCGCTGATCACCGCCGGCGCGCAGCTCGTCCTCCCGGCGGGTGCCGCCGAGGAGCTCGGCGGCCGCCTGTGGGCGGCCGCCACCGCGGCCGATCGCTGACGGCCCGCGGCACCGCCGCGCGGTGCCGCGCGCCTCGCGGCGCCGTCCCTACTCGACCGTGACGGTCTTCGCCAGGTTGCGCGGCTGGTCGACGTTCAGGCCGCGCAGGCGCGCGATCCGGTAGGCCAGCAGCTGCAGCGGGATGACCGCCAGCAGCGGCTGGAGCATCCAGTCCGTGCGCGGCACCTCGAGCGTCTCCTCCGCGTACTCGCCGAGGTCGGTCCCCTCGCTCGCGACCGCGATCACGTGCGCGCCGCGGACGCGGACCTCCTGCATGTTCGAGATGACCTTCTCGAGCACCGGCGAGTCGGTCGCGACGACGACGACCGGCGTGTCCTGGTCGAGCAGCGCGATCGGGCCGTGCTTCATCTCGCCCGCCGCGTAGGCGTCGGTCGCGATGTAGGAGATCTCCTTGAGCTTGAGCGCGCCCTCGAGCCCGACCGGCAGGCCGACGTGGCGGCCCAGGTACAGGAAGAAGTCCTTCTTGAAGTGCCGCTCGGCGGCGCGGTCGATGGCCTCCGAGCCGCGGTCGAGCATGGCGCCGATGTCGTGCGGGATGCGCTTGAGCCGGGTCACGAGCTCCGTGCGGCGCTCGACGCTCAGCGTGCCCTTGAGCTCGCCGATACGCAGCGCGAGCAGGTACATGACCGCGACCTGGGCGACGAAGGTCTTCGTCGCGGCGACGCCGATCTCCAGGCCCGCGCGGGTGTAGATGACGCCGTCGGCGTCGCGCGTGGCCTGCGAGCCCATGATGTTCGTGACGGCGATGACGCTCGCGCCGCGCTCGCGGGCGAGCCGCATCGCGGCCAGCGTGTCGAGCGTCTCGCCCGACTGCGTGATGCCGATCACGAGATCGCCGGGGCCGACGACCGGGTTGCGGTACCGGTACTCGGAGGCGATGTCCATCTCGACCGGGACCCGCGCCCACTCCTCGATCGCGTAGCGGCCGATCAGGCCCGCGTGGTAGGAGGTGCCGCAGGCGACGATGATGATGCGCGAGACGCCGCGCAGCAGCTCGTCGTCGAGCTCGGGGAGATCGACGCCGTCGGGGCGGACCGTGCGGTCGGCGATCGTGTCGGCCACCGCGTCGGCCTGCTCGTGGATCTCCTTGAGCATGAAGGTCTCGAAGCCGCCCTTCTCGGCGGCGTCCGCGTCCCAGTCGATCCGCTGGGTCTCGCGCTCGAAGCTCTCGCCGGCGGCGGTCAGGAACGTCGCGCCGTCCTCGGTGAGCACGACCAGCTCGTCGTCCTCGAGCGCCTGGACCGTGCGGGTGTGCGCCAGGAAGGCGGGGATACCGGAGGCGAGGAAGTTCTCGTCGTCGCCGCGGCCGACGATCAGCGGGCACTCCTTGCGGGCGCCGACCAGGACGCCGGGCTCCTCGGCCGCGACGGCGACGAAGGAGTAGTGGCCGCGCAGGCGGTTGTAGGTCAGCCGGGTGGCCTCGACCAGGCCGTGCTCGTCCAGGAGGTCGGCGATCAGGTGGGCGATCACCTCGACGTCGGTCTCCGAGCTGAAGTGCGCGCCCTTGGCGAGCAGCTCCTGCTTGAGCTCGGCGTAGTTCTCGACGATCCCGTTGACCACCACGTGGACCCGGTTCTCGGGGTCGTAGTGGGGATGCGCGTTGTCCTCGGTCACGCGCCCGTGCGTCGCCCAGCGCGTGTGGCCGATGCCGGTCGTGGCCGGCGGCGCCATCACGGCGACCGAGCCGTTCGCGTCCTGCTCGCCCATGGCGGCCTTCAGCGACGACAGGTTTCCGACTGCGCGGATCGAGCTCAGACCCTCATCGGTCTGCATCGAGATCCCGGCCGAGTCGTAGCCGCGGTACTCCAATTTCTCCAGGCCGGACAGGAGGATCTCCTGCACCGACCGCTGTCCGACGTAGCCCACGATGCCGCACATGGCCGTGCCTCCTTCCGGCGGGTTTGAACGCATTCTAGGCCGGGCCCCAGGGTCCTCCCCCGGCCTTCAGTTCAGGATGGCGTCGGCGCGGGGCCCGGCGAGAGCCCCGCGCGAACGTGGTCTTGCTAGCGGCTCGGGCGGTTGAAGATCGACGAGAACGCCGACCAGATGCCTGAGACGTCGAGCGCGTCGGACCACACCATCACCTGGTCGATGTCGCCGGTGAAGAGCAGGTCGCAACCGGCGTGGTAGCCGCCGATGGTGGTGTTTCCGGACGGCAGGCCGTAGTCGATCGTGGCCGAGGAGCTCGAGCCGCCCGGCTGCAGCTTGCCGTCGATGTAGAGCTTGGAGAGCGTGCCGTCCCAGGTGCCGGCGACGTTGTGCCACTTGCCGTCCCAGATGGTCTGCGGCGCGGCGCCGGAGAGGTACTGGTGCGCGCCGTCCCAGACGTAGAAGTCCAGGCCGCCGTGCCAGCCGGTCTGGATGCCGTAGGACGCGGCGGTGCAGGCGTTGCCGCCCTTGGCCAGCAGGTACTTGAAGGTGCCCGGGGAGCTCGAGCCCCGGAACCACATCGAGACCGTCAGCTTCTGCGGCTCGAGCTTGTCCGAGTCCGGGATCGTGACGAAGTCGTCACCGGTGAAGCGCAGGCCGGCGCCGATGCCGAAGATGCCCTTGATCCACGTCGGATCGTTGCTGTCAACGCCGGTTGTCGACCCGAGGTAGCCGTTGAGCTTGTTGCCGGACCAGTCGCCGACGGTCTGCCCCTTGCCCTCGTACAGCGGCCACCAGGCGCGCAGCGGGAAGTCGGCGGCCGACGCGATCGAAGGCGCGGCAAGGACGGCGGAGACGGCGAGAGACCCGGCCACAGCGGCCAGGCGAGTGCGAAAGTGACCGTTGCGGCTCATGTGTTCAGCTTCTCGTCACGGGTGTCTGCACACAACTGGCCAGTAGTCAAGGCCTTGATAAAGAATGTGACTGAATCGATCATCACGCACCGATCAGTGCCGAGGTGCCGGCGGCCTCGAGCGTCCGCTGCAGGCCCTCGCGCAACTGGACCGTCGGCTCCCAGCCGAGCAGCTCGCGGGCGAGCGAGATGTCGGGCTGGCGGACCTGCGGATCGTCGGTGGGGAGCGCCTCGAAGACGATCTCCGAACGCGAGCCGGTGATCTCGATCACCGCGTGGGCGAGCTCGAGCAGCGTGAACTCGTTCGGGTTGCCGATGTTGACGGGCAGGTGGTAGCCCGAGTCGGCGAGCCGGATGATGCCGTCGATCAGGTCGTCGACGAACGTGAACGAGCGGGTCTGCGAGCCGTCGCCGAAGACCGTGATCGGCTTGTCCTGCAGCGCCTGGCGCAGGAACGTGGGGATCGCGCGGCCGTCATGCGGTCGCATCCGCGGCCCGTACGTGTTGAAGATCCGCACGATCGCCGTGTCCACGCCCTGCTGGTTGTGGTAGGCCATCGTGAGGGCCTCGGCGTAGCGCTTGGCCTCGTCATAGACGCCGCGCGGGCCGATCGGGTTCACGTGCCCCCAGTAGGTCTCGGGCTGCGGGTGGACCTGCGGGTCGCCGTAGACCTCGCTCGTCGACGCCGTCAGGAACCGCGCGCGGTGCAGCTTGGCCAGGCCGAGCGCATGATGCGTCCCGTAGGAGCCGACCTTGAGCGTGTGCAGCGGCAGCCGCAGGTAGTCGATCGGGCTCGCCGGGCTCGCGAAGTGGTAGACGAAGTCCACCGGTTCGTCGACGAAGAAGGGCTCCGTCACGTCCTTGTGCATGAACACGAAGTGCTCGCCGCGGAGGTGATGGATGTTGGCGAGCGATCCGGTCTCGAAGTTGTCGACGCAGATCACCCGGTGACCGCGTGACAACAGTGCATCGCACAAGTGCGAGCCGAGAAAACCGCTGCCACCGGTCACGAGACATGTGGGCATGCTCGACATTGTTGTTCGGTCAGGGTCGGTGGACCCTGACCGGAGGGCTAGCTACGCCGCGGCTTCGAGCACCGCGACCAGGCGGGCGCAGGCGGCGTCGGCCTGCTCGGCCGTCGGCGCCTCGACCATCACGCGGACGAGCGGCTCGGTCCCGCTCGGGCGCAGCAGCACGCGGCCAACGCCCTCGAGCGCCGCCGATTCGCGGTCGACCGCCTCGCGGACGCTCGCGGCCTCCGCGACCGACCGGTCGCTGACGCGGACGTTGACGAGCTTTTGCGGGAGCTTCTCCATCGCGTGCCGGTGGGCGAGGTCGGCGCCGTTGAGCGCCTCGAGCGTCAGCAGCGCGGACGCGATCCCGTCACCGGAGGGCACGAAGTTACGGTCGATGATGTGGCCGGACTGCTCGCCGCCGAGCGCCCAGTCGCGCTCGCGCAGCGCCTCGAGCACATAGCGGTCCCCGACGCCGGTGATCGCGACCTCGACGCCGTGCTCGCGCATCGCCGTGTGGAAGCCGAAGTTCGTCATCACCGTCACCGCGACGCCGTTGCCGGGCAGGCGGCCGGCCTCGCGCAGGTGGATCGCGGCGAGCGCGATCAACTCGTCGCCGTCGACGACGACCCCGTTGCGGTCGACCGCGAGCATGCGGTCGCCGTCGCCGTCGAAGGCGAAGCCGGCGATGTCGTCGCCGGTCTGCATGCCGGCGCGGAGCTTGCCGAGGTGCGTCGAGCCGCAGTCGTCGTTGATGTTCCGGCCGTCGGGCTCGTGGGCGATGATCCCGATGTCGGCGCCGAGCCGGCGGAAGATCTCCGGGGCGGCGCGGAACGTCGCGCCGTTGGCGCAGTCGAGCAGGATCCGCTGGCCGGTCAGGTCGAGGTCCTTGAAGCGCTCCTGGAGCGCGCGCAGGTAGTCCTCGAGCGCGCCGTGGAACGTGCGCACCCGGCCCGGATGGTCCGGCACCGCGAACGGCTGCTCCAGCGCGGCCTCGATCTCGGCCTCGGTGGCGTCGGAGAGCTTGTAGCCGTCGCCGCCGAAGAACTTGATCCCGTTGTCCCGGTACGGGTTGTGGGAGGCGCTGAGGACGGCGGCCAGGTCGAAGCCGTGGCGCTCGATCAGCAGCGGCGCGCCCGGGGTGGGCAGGATGCCGCCGATCAGCGCTTCGCCACCGGCGGCCGCCACACCCGCGGCCACGGCGGACTCGAGCATCTCGCCCGACTCGCGCGTGTCGCGGATGATCAGGACGCGCGGGGGGCGCCCGTCGGGGCGCTGGATGCGCGCCGTGGCGGCGCGCGCCAGCGAAAGGGCGAGCTCCGCGGTGAGGAACTCGCCCGCGACACCGCGCACACCGTCGGTGCCGAACAGCCTGCGGGCGGCGCTGTAAGGCGCCGCGCTCACTACCGCTTCGAGAACTGCGGCCGCTTACGGGCCTTCTTGAGGCCGGCCTTCTTGCGCTCCTTCACACGCGCGTCGCGCGTGAGGAAACCGCGCCGCTTGAGCTCGGTACGCAGGTTGGGGTCGGCCTCCAGGAGCGCGCGCGAGATGCCGTGGCGCAGAGCGCCGGCCTGAGCCGACACGCCGCCGCCGTGCATCGACGCGACCACGTCCATCCGATCGTCGTAGCCGACCGTCTCGAGCGGCTGGCGGATCGTGCGCTGGAGCGTGGCGCGCGGGAAGAACTCGTTCAGCGTCTTGCCGTTGATGACGTAGGCGCCGGTGCCCGGCTTGAGCGTGACGCGCGCGACGGCGGTCTTGCGCTTGCCGGTCGCGCGGTAGCGCGCACCCGCGGCGAGGTCGATCGAGGCGTCCGCGATCGTCTGCGGGAGCTCTTCCTCCTGCTCGTCGCCTTCGGCCTCGTCCTCGTCGTACTCGTCGTCCTCGCTGTAGCGCGGACGGTCGCCGCCGAGCAGCCCCTCGCCCTCGCGGACGATGTCGACCTCGAGGTCCATGCCCGGGATCGCCGGCTTCACGCGCGGCGTCTCGTCCTCCTCGATGTACTCGAGGTCCTCGTCGGTGTCGACCTCGTCGCCTTCGACCACGATCTCCTCGGCGGTCGGTTCGACGGGCGCCTCGGCGGCGGGCGTCTCGGGCGCGTCAGCGGCGGGAGTCTCCTGCGACGGAGTCTCCTCGGGCTCGTTGACCTGGTCCTCGTTCTCGGCCATGGGAAGTCTGGTTCTCCTACTTCTGCTCGATCAGCGCCATCGGCTGCGGCTGCTGAGCCGCATGCGGATGGTCGGGGCCCGCGTACACCTTCAGCTTGGTGAGCTGCTTACGGCCGAGACGGTTGCGGGGCATCATGCCCTTGACCGCGAGGCGGATGACCTCTTCGGGCCGGCGCTCGAGCATGTCGTTGAGCGTGCGGGACTTCAGGCCGCCCGGATACCCCGAGTGGCGGTAGTACATCTTGTCCGTGCGCTTGGTCCCGGTGACCGCGATCTTCTCCGCATTGATCACGACGACGAAGTCGCCCGTGTCGATGTGCGGCGTGTAGGTCGGCTTGCGCTTGCCGCGTAGGGCGTCGGCGATCTGGGTCGCCAGACGACCGAGGGTCAGGCCCTCAGCGTCGACGACGAGCCAATTGCGCTCGCGGTCTGTGGGTTTGGCGACGTAAGTCTTCACGTTTGGATCTCTGGCCGAGGGCGTAAAACGGCCACGCGAAGGCCGCGCGGCGGCGTTGGATGATAGCGAGCGCCGACACGGGCGCACCAGCCTGGTCATTCGGGGGGTGGCCGCGCGGTCCGGGCACTCAAGACTCTCCACTGATCGGCGAGCCCTGTGCGGCTCGCGAGCAGCTGAGAGGAACGCCAGTGTCTGCACGTCCATCGCTCCGCACCGCGCGCGTCGTCAGCGCCGTGGTGGCGGCGCTGCTGCTGGCCGCCGGCCCCGCAGCCGCGGCCGCACGCGCCATCCCGCCTGACAATTTCACCCCGCCGCAGATCCAGCGCGTGGGCTCGCAGCTCGATTGCCTGGGCGGTGAGTGGGAGGGTCAGGACCGCCCGCTCGCGTACGCGTGGGAACGTGATGGCGTGCTGGTCGACGGCGCGAACGACCACCTCTACACGCCTTCTGCCCAGGACGCGGGACGCGCGTTGGTCTGCGTAGTGACCGCGACGAACTCCGACGGGTCCAATACCGCACGTTCCGCACCGGTGACGATCGGCGCGCTGCCGACATATCGGTTCGGGCTCTACTCGCGCGTGGTGAGCGGCGACGTCGGCTCAGGCGTCGCGGGCTGGACGGTGTCCGCGTCGCTCGTGCGCGCGGGCGAGACCGTGGATGTGTCGCCGGCGGCCCCGGTCAATGCCGTGGACGGCACGTGGGCGGTCACGCTGGGCGCGCACGGGTTGGCCGAGCGCGACCGCGTGGTCGTGCAGTTCACGGGTGCGGGCGCGCCGCCGGCGCGGACGTTCGTCGTGGGCGACAAGTCCCTCGGTGCCGGCGAGGACGCGACGCCGCTGTTCGCGTCGGCCGGCGTGTCCGCCGACGGGTCGGCCTTCTCGCTCGCCTGCGATCCCGCGTGCGACCCGGCGTTCGTCGACTTCACGTTGACCCGCGCGGGTGAGACGTCCGACCACGAGTTCACCTGGCAGTTCCCGGCCGTCCCGGCGGACGTCGCGCCGCTGACCGCCGACGACGCGGTCGTGATGCACTACCGCAGCCCGATCTACGCGGGCGGGTCGAGCGAGGTCGCGTACGCGACGCTCGACGTGCCCGCCGGGATGCCGGGGACGGCGCGCGCGGCATCGTGCGACGGCGACCTGGTGACCGGTCGCGTCAGCTGCTCGCCGCTGGCGCCCGGGGACTACACGCTCGTGCGCCGCCGCGGGGGCGTCTCGACGACGGACACCGTCGGCTCCGGCCACGTGTTCACCGCGACCCTCGGCGGGCTCGTCGCGGGCGACGTGGTCGAGCTCCGGCGCGGCGCGCGGCTGGTGACGGCGCTCACGCTCTCGCCCCTGCGTGTGGACGTCGACGCCGACGGCAACGTCACCGCGCTCTGCTCCGGCGGCGCGTGGCTCACCGCTGAGCTCGTGTGCGGCGACACGGACTCGATCTACGTCGCGGGCGGCCCGATCGTCGGCGGGACGCAGGTCGACGACACCAGCGGCGGGCACACGACCCTCGACTACGCGTCGGTGTCCGAGACCGCGCCGCTGTACGGCGAGTCGGTCTACGCGGGCACGTTCCGGTTCTACGCGGAGACGGTGGGCGGGTCGGCCCACGGCGTCGCGGCGCCCGAGGTCACCTTGAGCGTCTCCAAGGTCGGCTCGGGCGTGGCGTCCGAGCCCGTCGAGGTCGACCCCGACACGGGCGCCCGCGTCGACGCGCTGACGCCCGGGCGCTGGGAGGCGACGTGGGCGGCGACCGACGCCCACGGCGACGTCGTCCGCAGGCGCACGAAGTTCTACGTGCAGGAGGCGCCGACCGGCGGCGGCGCTCCGGGCCCGACCGGCCCCGCAGGCCCGGCTGGTCCCGCAGGCCCGGCCGGCCCGGCCGGCCCGACGGGCCCCGCAGGCTCGACAGGCCCCGCAGGCCCAGCAGGCCCGGCCGGCTCGACCGGTCCCGCCGGTCCCGCCGGCTCGACGGGCCCCACAGGCCCGGCAGGCCCGACAGGCCCGGCAGGCCCGGCAGGCCCGGCAGGCCCGGCAGGCCCGGCAGGCCCGGCAGGCTCGACCGGTCCCGCCGGTCCGGCCGGCTCGACGGGCCCCGCAGGCTCCACGGGCCCGGCGGGTCCGGCGGGCGCGACCGGCCCGGCCGGCGCCGCCGGCAAGGACGGCGCCAACGGCACCTCCGTCCTCGGCTCCCCGGGCGCCACGGGCCCGGCCGGCCCCGCCGGTCCGGCCGGCCCTGCGGGCCCCGCCGGTCGCGACGCCAAGATCGGCAAGATCACCTGCAAGCTCAGCGGCAAGAAGGTCACGTGCACGATGGCCGGCGCCAAGAGCGGCACCCTCAAGGCCCGCCTCTCCCGGGGCGGCCGCACCCTCGCCCTCGGCCACACCCACAAGGGCCGCCTGAGCCTCCGCACCGCCCGCCGCCTCACCCGCGGCCACTACACCCTCACGCTCGTCCAGGGCACGACAACCACCACCCACACGATCGTCATCCACTGACGCTGTTCGGGGCGCCCACCAGGGCGCCCCGACCCTCGCTGAGGGGACGCCACAACCCGGGGGGGCCAGGAAAACCGTCCTCTGAGTCAAGAAATCCTGGCCACCCCCCTGCCTCACGCCGCACCGCCTCCCCGCGCCACCCCCTCCGTGCCGCGCGCCGCCCCGCCCCTCCGCGCCGCCTTCCCGTGCCGCGCTCCCCTCCGCGCAACGCCTCCGCGCCCCGGCGCCTCATCGGCGCCCGGCAGCTCCCGGCCCCGCCGCGACCTCACCGCGCCGCGCCGCCTCCCCACGCCGCGCCACTCCCCGCGCCGCGCCACACCCACGCGCCCCCTCTCGACGCCGCGGCACCCCACGCCGCGCGCCCCACCCCTCGACGCCGCGGCACCCCACGCCGCGCGCCCCACCCCTCGACGCCGCGGCACCCCACGCCGCGCGCCCCACCCCTCGACGCCGCGCCACCCCACGCCGCGCCCACCCCTCGACGTCGCCCCACCCCTCGACGCCGCACCGCCGTCGACGCCGCACTCCCTCCCCACGCCGCGCGCCCCACCCGACGCGCCCTCTCCGCGCCGCGCCACCTCCCCACGCCGCGACCCTCTCGCCGCCGCGGCGCCGAGACGGGGAGGGGGTGGGCGACGCGGAGGTCCACAGCGGACCTTCCTGTCGCCCACCCCCCCGAACGACGGAGGCCGCCCACAGGGGGCGGCCTCCGGATGCAACAGGGACTCGGGCCCGGCGCTAACTGACCGGCGTGTTCATGTCGGTCGTGATCTGCGCCGCGGTCAGGGCGGTGTTGTAGATGCGGATGTCGTCGAGCTGGCCCTTGAACCATTCGCCCCACACGGCGTTGCCGCCGATCTTCACCGGGCCGGTGCCGACGGCGATGCTGCCGGCGCGGGTCACGGAGCTGATCAGCGTGCCGTTCTTGTAGAGCTTCAGGGTCGTGCCGTCGTAGGTGCCGGCGAGGTGCGTCCAGGTGTTGTTGGCCGGCGCCGAGCCCGCGACATTGCCCGCCTCGCCGTAGCCGGACTGGCCGGTGTTGGTGATGGTCGCCAGCGGCGTCGTGGCGCCGCCCGAGTACAGCGCGTAGGAGAGGTCGCCGGACTTCTCCTTCATCACGGCGGTGCGCCAGTTGGTGTTGGCGGTCGGGTTGACCCAGGCCTCGAGCGTCATGCCCGTGGTCAGATCGAGGTCGTCGGCGTCGGCGACGCTGACGAAGTTGCTCGTGCCGTTGAAGCTCAGCGCGCCGCCGGTCTTGCCGGTGGTGGTGCGCGTCGCTCCGCTGATCGTGCCGGTGTGGCCCTTGCCCGTGGTGTCGGTGACCGTGGAGCCGCTCGCCTCATTGAAGTTGTAGGCGGCGACCGGGACCGGGCCGGCGGGGACGCTGTTGTCGACCGTGACCGACACGTCACTCGCCGTCATCGAGTTCCCCGCGGCGTCGCGGGCGACAGCGGTCAGCACGTGGGCGCCGGCCGAGGCGGCCGTCGTGTCCCACGCGACCGAGTAGGGCGCGGTCGTGTCCTCCGCCCCCAGCGCGGCACCGTCGAGCTTGAACTGGACGCCGGCCACGCCGACGTCGTCGCTCGCGCTCGCGGTCACGGTGACGATGGATTTGACCACCGAGCCCGCCGCGGGCGCGGTGACGGCAACGGAAGGAGCGGTCGTGTCGGCCAGCGCCGTGCCCGAGACCTCAGGCGAGGCCGGCCCGATGTTGCCCGCGGCGTCGACCGCGAACACGCGGTAGTAGTAGGTCCCGGCCGTCAGCGGCGTGTCGTTGAACGTCAACCCGGTCGGCGTCCCCACGCGGTTCGCGGCCGAAGGCGTGAACCCGGAGGTCGTCGAGCGGTGGACGTTGTAATGGTCCACGCCCACGTTGTCCGTGGCCGCGCCCCAGCTCAGCCCCACGCTGCCGAGCGCACCGGTGGCCGTGACGGTCCCGGGCGCCGACGGCGCCGTGGTGTCCGGCGCGGGGGCGCCGCCGACCGGCGTGTTCATGTCGGTCGTGATCTGCGCCGCGGTCAGCGCGGTGTTGTAGACGCGCACGTCGTCGATCTGGCCGGCGAACCACTCGCCCCAGATCGCGTTGCCGCCGATCTTCAGCGGCCCGGTGCCGGCGTTGATGCTGCCGGTGACCGCCTTGGAGGAGATCAGCGCGCCGTTCTTGTAGAGCTTGAGCGTCGTGCCGTCGTACGTGCCCGCGAGATGCGTCCACGTGTTCACGGCCGGCGCCGAACCGGCGGGCCCGGGGGCCTCGCCGTAGCCGGCGGAGGTGGTGATCGTCGACAGCGGCGTCGTCGACCCGCCCGCGTACAGGGCGTAGGTCAGGTCGCCGGTCTTCTCCTTCATGACCGCCGTCCGCCAGCCGGTGTTGTTCGTCGGGTTCACCCACGCCTCGAGCGTCATGCCCGTCGTGAGATCGAGGTCGTTGGCGTCCGGGACGCTGACGGAGTTGCTCGTGCCGTTGAAGCTCAGCGCCCCGCCGGTCTTGCCGGTGGTGGTGCGCGTCGCGCCGGTGATCGTGCCGGTGTGGCCCTTGCCGGTGGCGTCGATGACCGAGCTGCCGCTCGTCTCGTCGAACGCGTACGCGGCAACGGGCGTCGGGCCCGGAGGCGTCGTGTTGTTGACCGTGACGCTCACGTTCGCCGCGGTGCCGGGGTTGCCCGCGGCGTCCTTGGCCACCGCCGAGAGCACGTGCGAGCCGGCCGTGGCCGTGGTCGTGTCCCAGTTGACGGTGTAGGGCGACGACGTGTCGAGCGAGCCGAGGTCGGCCCCGTCGAGCTTGAACTGCACGCTGGCGACGCCGACGTCGTCGGACGCGTTGGCCGTCACCACGACCGTGCCGGAGACGGTCGACCCGCCCGCGGGCGCGCTGATCGACACCGTCGGGGCGGTCGTGTCGCCCGGCACCACGCCGGACGCCTGGTTGGACGGCGTGCTCGTGTTGGAGGCCGCGTCCTCGGCGACCACCTTGTAGTAGTAGGTCCCGGGCGAGCGGCCGCTGTCCACGTAGGAGAGCGTCGCGGCGTTGACCGTCGCCACCAGCGTCGAGGAGCCCGGGGTGAAGCCCGCCGTCGTCGAGCGGTGGATGTCGTACTTGGTGACCGCGACGTTGTCCGTCGAGGCGGACCAGTTGAGCGTGACCTTGCCGGTCGCGCCCGCCGCCGTGAGGTTCGTCGGCGCCGACGGGGCGACGGTGTCGTCGCTGGTCAGCATCGGCAGCATCGCCGCGACGGACGGGACGCCGTTCCCGTTGACGAGGAAGACGTAGTAGACGCCGGGCGGAGCGAGGTTCGAGTTGGCCGGCGCGTCGATGACGAGCTTGCCGTTCTGCTTGGTGAACGTCGCCTCCATGTAGCGCTGGTCCATGTTGAGCCCGTGCGTGACCGAGCCGGTGCGGATCAGGGCGACCTTGGCGATCGAGTCCGCGTCAGGCGTGTCGATCGTGAACTGCGTGCCGTACTGCATCCGCGTCGGCGCGGAGGTGATCGTCGGCCGCGGGCCCTTGTTCAGGTAGGGCGGCGAGAAGATCTCCGCCGTCTGCTCGTTGGGCATCAGCGAGCCGTCCAGCCGGCCCGAGCCGGCCAGCAGGATGCGGCCGTCCGGGAGCAGCAGCGAGATGTTGTGGTAGCCGCGCGGCCGCTGCGACGAGGCCATCGAGGTCCACGTGTCGGTCTCCGGGTGCCAGATCTCCGGCTCGAGCACCGCGCTCTGCGTGACGTCGTTGCCGTTCGGGGTGCGCGTGCCGCCCATCGCGAGCACGTCGCCCGTCGGGAGGACCGTGAGCGTGTGGAAGGTGCGCTTCCACTTCATCGGCGACACCTCCTGCCACGTCGGCACCGTCTGGTTGAGGTCCAGGACGGCCGCGCGGTTGGTCACCGGGGTGTCGGTCGGGAAGTCGGGGTCGGCCCAGGTGCCGGACTTGAGGATCTTGCCCGGGCGGTACATGACCGCGCTGTGACCGTCGATCGGCGACTGCGACGCCAGCGTGCTCCACGTCCCGGTCTGGACGTTGAGGATGCGCGTCACCTTGTCCGGGCCGGCCGAGACGACACGGCCGTCCGGCGCGACGAACATGAACGGGTACAGCGGCATCCGCAGCGCCGCGCTCGGCATCGCGGTGATCGTGTTGGTCGCCGGGTCGTAGATCTCCGGGATCGTGTCCGACGGCCGGTAGAAGGCGTTGTAGCCGCCGGGCGTGTCGGAGATCCCGTCGCCGGAGACGATCAGCACGCGCCCGTCGGGCAGCGTCGTGGTCGTCGGGTACCAGCGCCCGCGCGCCATCTGCGGGCCCGCGGTCCAGGAGCCGGTCAACGGGTTCAGCAGCTCGGTGTCGGTGATGCCCGCGTACGCGAGCACGTGCCCGCCCGCGGTGAACAATCGCCCGTCGGGCAGCAGGACGTGGCCGGCGCAGAAGAGGTTCAGCCCGGAGGGCGTCTGCTGGAACGTGCCGGTCGCCGGGTCCCAGATCCGCTCGGAGCCCATGGCGGCGCCGAAGGCGTCCCACATCGCGACCTTGCCGTTGGAGAGCATCGACGCGTGCACGGCGACCAGCGGCCAGTTGACCGGCGGCGTCCAGCTGCCGACCGTCGAGGGTGACGGCGGCTGCGGGTCGGCGTTCGGCGGCGTGCCGGCGACGACGGGCGCGGCCATGTCGGCCTGGATCTCGGTCGCGGCCAGCGCGCGGTCGTAGATGCGGACCTCGTCGATCGTGCCGTCGAACCACTCGCTCCAGACGTTGTTGCCGCCGATGTAGAGGTCGCCGGTGCTGACGTTCAGCGAGCCGCTGTAGGCGGAGGACGCGGTGAGCACGCCGTTGATGTAGAGGCGCAGCGTCGCGCCGTCATACGTCGCGGCGAGGTGCGACCACGTGCCCTGCGGCAGGACCGACGAGCCGTCGGCGCGCTTGTAGTCGCCCGCCCCGGCCGTCAGCTGCGCGCTCGGGGTCGACGGGCCAGACCCGTACAGCGCCCAGGCGAGGTCGCCGGGCCGCTGCTTCATGACGACCGTGCGGTACGCGCCGGCGCTCATGGGGTTCACCCACGCCTCGATCGTCATGCCGGCCGTCAGGTCGAGCGAGTTCGAGTCGAGGACTCTGACCCAGTCACTGGTTCCGTCGAAGGACAGGGCTTTGCCGAACTTGCCGGTCGTTACCCGGGTTGCACCGGTGATGGTGCCCGTGTTGCCGTTGCCGGACGAGTCGGTGGCGGTACTGCCGGACGTTTCTTCGAAGCCGTAGGAGGCGACTGGATTGGTCGCCGCGGAGGCCATGGTGGGAGCGATGAAGAACGCGAGGGAGACGAGAAGGGGGAGGGTCCTGCGCATCCCACGAGTGTCCCGCTCCTGACGTTTCGCCGGTACTGGCCGGAGGTCCAGCAACGATGAGTGTCCGCCTGCATATGTATAGTGCCCGCTCGTTCGAGCACGCTTTGGTCGGCGTGCGCAGAGGGGGATCGTGGGTCGCAGACTGCGGAAAACCGCATACGTCGTCGTTGCGTGCTGTGCGCTTATGGCACCGTCCACCGCGCTCGCGCAGACCGGCGGCGCCGTCGTCCCCACTCCCACGCCCACGCCCACGTCGACGACTCAGTCGACCGCGTTGACCAAAGCCGCCATGACCGCGCCGATGGCCTCGAGCCCGGCGTCGGTCGCCAAGCTCGCGTGCGCGTCCGGTTGCGCCGCCGCGGGTGCCGTGCGCCCCGGCTCACTCCTGCGCGTGCGCGGGAAGACGCTGTCGAAGGCCGACGAGGTCGTGTTCCTCGGCGCCGAAGGGCTCGACGACGACGTGACCGCGGCGACGACCGTGCGCCGCAAGACCTCGGTGGACGTCCGCGTCCCGCTCGGTGCCGCGCCGGGGCCGGTCGCGATCGTGGACTCCAACGGCGCCGTCTCCGCGCCCTCCGCGGGTCCGGTCGTGGTCGCTCCGGCCGTGCCCGCCACCGCGCCCTCGATCGAGGTCGCGATCCGCGCGCCGCGCGCGTACTACGACGCCGCGACCCCCGCGGCGGCCACCTACGTCGTCCACAGCGCCACGCCGGTGGCCGTCGGGGTCGACGTCGTGCGCGCGACCGACGGCGCGGTGATCACCCACTGGGACGTGCCGAACGTCGCCCCCGAGCTCGCGCAGCGGGTCGTGTGGGACGGGACCGTCGCCGGCGCCCCGGCCGCGGACGGCCAGTACGCGTTCCGCCTCACGGTCACGGGGCTCGCGCCCGCGAGCGCCCCGTTCGAGTTCTACGCGGACCGCTTCCCGATCCTCGGCGGGTCGCGCTTCGGCACCGGCGTCGCGGCCTTCGGCGGCGGGCGCAACCACCAGGGCGAGGACACGTTCGCCGCCTGCGGCACCCCGCTCGTGGCCGCGCACGGCGGCAAGGTCAAGTTCGCCGGCTATCACTCTGCGGCGGGCAACTACCTCGTGATCGACAACGCCGGGGTCGGGACCGATTACGTCTACATGCACCTGCGCGACGTCGCCCTGGTCAAGACCGGCGACCGCGTGCTGACGGGCCAGCCGATCGGGTTCGTGGGCCAGACGGGCCGCGCGACCGGCTGCCACCTGCACTTCGAGATCTGGACGGCGCCGGGCTGGTACTCCGGCGGCTCGCCGATCGACCCGCTGCCCACGCTGCGCAGCTGGCTCGCTCGCTCCTAGTCTCTTCCGGGTGCGCGTCCTCACCGTCGTCGGCAACCGGCCGCAGTTCGTCAAAGCCGCCGCCGTCTCCTCGCGGCTGCGCTCGGTCGCGACCGAGGTGCTCGTCCACACGGGCCAGCACTACGACGACGCGCTGTCGCGCGTGTTCTTCGACGAGCTGTCGTTGCCGCGGCCGGAGCACCGGTTCGACCTCGGGGGCGGGTCCAACACCGAGCAGACGGCGCGGATGCTGTCCTCGCTGGCGCCGCTGCTGGAGGCCGAGAAGCCCGATGTGGTGCTCGTCTACGGCGACACGAACTCGACCCTCGCGGGCGCGCTGGCCGCGGCCCAGGCGGGTGTGCCGGTGGCGCATGTCGAGGCGGGGATGCGCTCGTATGACCGGCGGATGCCGGAGGAGCTCAACCGCGTGCTGACGGATCACGCGTCGTCGCTGCTGCTGTGCTCCGCGCAGGCCGCGGTCGACACCTTGCGGGCCGAGCAGGTCGTCGGCGAGGTCGTCCTGGTGGGCGACGTGATGGTCGACGTCTTCGAGCTGCTGGCGCCGCGGGCGGACACGGCGGTGATGGCTTCGCTCGGCGTGGTCTCAGGGGAGTACCTGCTGGCGACCGCGCACCGGGCGGGGAACGTCGACGACCCGGTGCGGCTGCGCGCTCTGGTGGACGTGCTGACGGGGATGCCGCTTCCGGTCGTCCTACCGCTGCACCCGCGCACGCGGGCGCGGTTGGTCGAGTCCGGGCTGGCGGACGCGTTGGACGGCGTCGTCGTCGCTCCCCCGCTCGGCTACCTCGAGTTCGCGGGGCTGCTGCTGGGGTGCCGGGCGGTGCTGACCGACTCGGGCGGCGTGCAGAAGGAGGCGTACCTGGCGGGCAAGCCGTGCATCACGCTGCGCGACACGACCGAGTGGCGCGAGACCGTCGAGGCGGGGTGGAACGTGCTCGTGGACCTCGACCGCGCGGCCGCGCTGGACGCGCTGGCCCGTCCGGTCCCGGTTGCGCGGCCGCCGCTGTACGGCGACGGGCGGGCGGGCGAGCGCGTCGTCGAGGCACTGGTCAGGATGGCGGGATGATCCATCCGACCGCCGTGGTGTACGACGGCACGATCATCGGCGAGGGCGTCGAGATCCAGGCCGGCGCGATCGTCGGCAAGCCACCTTCGCTCTCACGCTCGTCGACGGCGTCGCGGGCAGCGCTGCCGCCGCTGGAGATCGGCGCGGGCGCGGTGATCTGCGCCCAGGCGATCGTCTTCGCGGGCTCGCGTGTGGGCGAGGGCGCGATCGTCGGCGACCAGGCGTTCGTGCGCGAGCGGGTGACGCTCGGTTCACGCTCCGTGGTCGGCCGCGGCTCGACCGTCGAGAACGACACGGCGATCGGCGCCCGCGTGAAGATCCAGACGCAGGTCTACATCACCGCGTACATGACGATCGAGGACGACGTCTTCGTCGGCCCCGGGGTGACGACGACCAACGACGACACGATGGGCCGTCACTCGCGGGAGTACGCGCTGCGCGGTCCCGTGTTGCGCCGGGCGTGCCGGGTGGGCGGCGGCGTGACGCTCTGCCCGGGCGTGGAGATCGGCGAGGAGGCGTTCATCGCCGCCGGCGCGGTCGTCACGCGCGACGTCCCCGCCCGCGGCGTCGCGATGGGCGTCCCCGCCCACGTGGTGCGCGAGGTCGGCGACGAGGACCTGCTCGAGCGCTGGCGCTGAGCGCCAGCGCTCGCTGTCCCCCTAGGGGCCGGTGACCGCCCGTGTCGAGTCGCTCTGGATCTCGACCGCCGACAGCGCACGGTTGTAGACCCGGACATCGTCGATCAGGCCCTTGAACCACTCGCCCCAGACCGCGTTACCACCGATCTTCAACGCTCCCGTCGAGTTGCCCATCGCCCCGGGCGCGGTCTTGGTGGCCACCTGCGTGCCGTTGACGTAGAGCCGGACCGTGGAGCCGTCGAACGTCGCGGCGAGATGCGACCACGCGTTGAGGGTCAGACCCGCGGTCCCGCGCGCCTCGTACTCGTCGTTGGTGAACACGTTCCCGCTCGGCCGGCCCGTGTCGGTTCCCGCGTAGAGCGCGTACTGCAGACCACCCGTGCGTTCCTTGAGCAGCACCGTCCGCCACGTCGAGCCGAGCGCGTTGGGATTCACCCACGCCTCAAGCGTCATCCCGTTGCTCAGGTCCAGCGCGTTGTTGTCGGCCACCGTGACCAGGTCATTGACGCCGTCGAACGACAGCGCGCCCGCGTTCTTGCCGCTCGCCGAGCGCACCGCGCCCGAGATCGTGCCCGACCGCCCGTTGCCCGAGTTGTCCGTGGCCGTCGTGGCCGAGGACTCGTCGAAGCTGTAGGCCGCGACGAGCCCGGTCGGGGTCGCCGTCGGGGTTGCCGTGGGCGTCGCGGTGGGCGTGGCCGTGGGCGTCGCCGTCGGGGTCGCCGTGGGCGTCGCGGTCGGCGTCGCCGTCGGGGTCGCCGTGGGCGTCGCGGTCGGCGTCGGCGTCGGCGTCGGCGTCGGCGTCGGGTCCGGGTGGTCGACGGTCACCTGGATCGTCGACGACGCCCCGATCGTGCCGTCGATCCGATAGATCTCCGCCTTGAGCGTGTAGTTGCCCTCGGCAAGGCTCGTCGTGTCCCAGATCGGCATCGGGTCGATCTTCCGGCGGCTGCTGTCGAGGACCGTGCCGTTGACGCGGAAGATCAGCTTGTCCTGGGTCACGCCGCCGGTCCAGTTGAGCGCGATCTGGACCGCGCCATCGACCGCCGCGCCATCTGTAGGCGTAGCCCACGAGAGCGAGATCGCCGGCGGCAGGTCGACGACGAAGCTCCTGGGTGCCGACGTCCCGACGTTGCCGGCGGCGTCACGCGCGGTCGCCGTGACCGTGTGGGTTCCGTTGCTCAGCGAATACACGTTGAGCGGGACGTCCCAGCCCCAGTTCAGCGCGGTCACCGGTGAGCCGTAGTTGACACCGTCGACCTGGAACTGCACCGTGGTCAACCCCGGATTGTCGTAGACCGTCGCCTGCAGGCCTTGGGTGATGTTGTCGGTCATCACCTGGTTCGCGTACGGCCCGGTGATCGTCACCTTCGGCGCCACGTCCTCGACCGTCGCCTGGACCGGGTCAGACTCGCTCTGATTGCCCGCGGCATCGCGCGCCACGACCGTATACGAGTACGTCCCGGGCGCGAGCTTCGGGTCGGTGTAGGCCCGGGTCGTCGACCAGTCGCCGATGAACCCGCCGTCGCGCTTCACGCGGTAGCCGGTCACGCCGGCGTTGTCGGTCGAAGCATCCCACGCGAGCTTGACATCCGGCCCGTCGTCGTCCGCCGTGACGTTGCCGGGCTTCGACGGCGCGGCGTGGTCGGAGTTGTCGACCGTGACCTTGAACGCGTCGTACCCCATGATGTGCAGCAGCGACCAGCGTTGCACCGTGATGGTGTACGTGCCGTCGGGCACCGTCGTGGTGTCCCACGTCCTGCCGGGCGACGTGCGGGGCTCGCGAGCCCCGAGCGGCGTGCCGTTGATGAGCCACTGCGCTTCCTCCCATGGCGCGCCTGGGTCGCCCGCGAACTCCGCGTCGAGGTTGACGGTGCCGGACACGGTGGCGTTTTCCGTGGGCGACGTGATGTCGATCGTGTAGTCCTGGTCGCCCTTGATCAAGAAGCGCGCCGCGGAGTCGGTCCCGGTGTGACCCGTCGAGTCCGTCGATTCAGCGATCAAGACGTGCGGGCCGACCGTCAGCATCGACGCGGGGATTCCGAGCTGGATGTTCGTACCCGCGTCGCGCACGATCGGTGCGCCGACCGGCACGCCGTCCAGCTTGAACTGCGTCGTGATCACGCCCGGGTTGTCGTAGACCGTGGCGCTGATGAGAATGCTCCCCGGCGAGTACCACTCACCCTCGCCGCGCGGCCAGATGATGAACGTGCGCGGCGTGACGTCGGCCACCATTGCCTGGACCCCGTTGGACGGCGCGCTGAGGTTGCCGCCGGCGTCCTCGGCCACCACCTTGTAGGAGTGGGACCCGGCCGGAACGGACTGGTCGGACCAGGAGTACTGGGTCCCGGGGACGGTGGCCTGCAGGTCCGCCGCGGTGGGCGTGAAGCCGGAGTCCGTCGAGCGATAGATGCGGAACTTCGACGCGCTCGGGCTGGGCGCGTCCCAGGCGAGATTGACCCGCTCATTGGCGACCGTTGCGACCAGACCGGTCGGCTTCGCGACCGTCGGCGTCGCGGTCGGGGTGGGCGTGGCGGTCGGAGTTGGCGTGGGCGTCGCGGTCGGTGTGGCCGTCGGGGTCGTGGTGGGTGTGGCCGTCGGGGTCGGGGTGGGCGTCGGGTCCGGACCCGGGGTCGTGATCTGCGTGGCCATGTCGGTCGCGATCTCCGTGGCCGTCAGCGCGCGGTTGTACACACGGACCTCGTCGATCAGGCCGGAGAACCACTCGCCCCACACGGCGTTGCCGCCGATCCGCAGCGGGCTCGACGACGCCTTCAGGGCACCGGTGACCGCGCGACTGGAAGCCTGCGTGCCGTTGACGAACAAGCGCAGGTTCGCGCCGTCGTACGTCGCGGCGAGATGCGTCCACGAGTTCAGCGCCAGGTTGGCCGTGCCGCGCGTGTCCAGCTCGGAGTTGGTGAAGGTGTGGGCACTCGGGCGCGCCGTGTCCTCGGCCGCGTAGAGGGCGTAGGCGAGAGCGGCGGGCTGTTCCTTGATCAGCACCGTGCGCCACTGGCCGCTGAGCGTGGTCGGCTTGACCCACGCCTCGAGCGTCATGCCGGTCGCGAGATCGAGCGAGTTCGAATCAGGGACGTCAACCTTGTCGTTGACACCGTCGAAGGACAGCGCGCCGCCGAACTTGCCGGCGGTCGAGCGCGTCGCGCCGGAGATCGTCCCGGTGTTGCTCGATCCAGACGCATCGGTGACCGACGCCCCAGAGGCTTCATCAAAGCTGTACGCGCCGACCAGGCCAGCGCTGTCGGCATTGGCGGCAGCCGGCACCGCTAGGCAGATGGCGGCGCAGGCGGCCGCGACGAAACGTGAGAACCGCATGGAACCGACGCTATGCGACCGCGCAGCGATCTCACACTGGTCGAAGGGCCGGGTTTGCGGACCAGTAGGTGTTGAGGTCTCTACACGCCCGCGAGCGCTCCCGCGGCGGCAACGACCTGATCTGCCTGCTCACGGGTGAACACCGGGCTCATCGGGACGGCGAGGTTCGTGCGCGAGGCCTCCTCGGTCCCGGGGAGATCGACCCGCGCGGGGTACTCGCGCATCGCCGGCTGCAAATGCACCGGCACGCGGTAGTACGCGGCGGTGCCGATGCTCGCGTCCTTCAGCACGCCGAGAAGCTCGTCGGCGCGGTCGGACTTGACCACGTACAGGTGCCACGCGGGCTCGGCGCCGGGAGTCGGGACGGGGAGCGACACGAGCTCGCCGAAGCCCGCCTCCTCATAGGCCCGGGCAGCGGCGCGACGCCCGTCGGACCAGGTGTCCAGGTGCGGGAGCAGCACGCGCAGAATGCCTGCCTGCATTGCATCGAGACGTGAGTTGTGGCCGACCTCGGTAAACGTCCGTTTGTCCTTGGAGCCGTGGAAGCGCAGGGTCTTGATGCGGTCCGCGAGCTCATCGGAGTTCGTCGTCACCGCGCCGCCGTCGCCGAACGCGCCGAGGTTCTTGGACGGGAAGAAGGAAAAGGTCGCCAGCGTGGCGCTGAGCGCGCCGGGGCGGCGGCCGTCGGTCAGGCGGGTGCCGGCGGACTGCGCGGCGTCCTCGATCACGGGCACGCCGAGCGCCTCGATGTCGGCGATCGGCGCGACGTTGCCGAACAGGTGCACCGCGATCACGGCCTTCGTGCGCGGTGTCAGCACCGCGCGCACGTGCTCCGCGGTGCTCACGAACGTCACCGGGTCGATGTCGCACCACACCGGGGTCGCGCCGACCAGCGCGATCGGCTCCGCGGAGGCGAAGAACGTGAACGACGGGACGATCACCTCGTCCCCGGGCCCGATGCCCAACGCCCGCAGCGCGAGCAGCAGCGCGTCCGTCCCGTTGGCGACGCCGACGGCATGGGTCGTGCCGATATACCGCGCGAACTCGTCTTCGAAAGCCTCGACCTCAGGCCCGAAGATGAAGCGCTTGGAGTCGATGACCTCGTTGACCTTCGCGCGGATCTGCGCGTCGATCGGGGCGAGCGGTGTGGCGGTGTCGAAGAGCGGGACGGCCATGCCGTCCACCCTAGCGACGCTTCCGTTTGCGTCGTTCGTCGACTTCCTTGAGCAGCAGGAAGACGACCACGCCGCCCAGCAGCCCGCTGACGACGCCGGGAAGCCAGCCCGTGCGCGGGCCGAACGTGACGATGTAGAGCGCCGCGAAGACGACGCCGACGATCGCCCGGTTGCGAAGACCGAGCAGATCGTCGTGCGGCGGTTTCTCGGGCTCTACTCCCACTCGATCGTGCCCGGCGGCTTGCTCGTGATGTCGAGCACGACGCGGTTGACCTCGCGGATCTCGTTGATCATCCGCGAGGCGATCTGCTCGAGCAGGTCGTACGGCAGGCGAGCCCAGTCGGCGGTCATGGCGTCGTCCGACGTCACCGCGCGAATGGCGACCACGTAGCCGTACGTGCGCTCATCGCCCTGGACGCCCACCGTGCGGATGTCGGGCAGGACGCAGAACGACTGCCACAACTCGCGGTAGAGGCCGGCCTTGCGGATCTCGTCCTGCAGGATGAAGTCCGCGGCACGCAGGGTGTCCAGACGCTCCTTGGTGGCCTCGCCCCCGACGACGCGGATCGCGAGCCCGGGGCCCGGGAACGGCTGGCGCCAGACGAACTTCTCCGGCAGGCCGAGCTCGGCGCCGACGGCGCGGACCTCGTCCTTGAACAGCGCCCGCAGGGGCTCGACGAGCTCGAACTGCAGGTCGTCCGGCAGCCCGCCGACGTTGTGGTGGGACTTGATCGTCGCCGCCCCCGTGCCGCCGCCGGACTCGATCACGTCCGAGTACAGCGTGCCCTGCACGAGATAGTTGGCGTCGCCGATCTTCGCCGCCTCCTCCTCGAAGACGCGGATGAACTCGGCGCCGATCGCCTTGCGCTTGGCCTCCGGCTCGCTCAGCCCCTTCAGGCGCTCGAGGAAGCGCGCCTCGCCGTCCACGGCCACCAGCGGCACGTGGAACTGGTCGCGGAACGCGGCGATCACCTGCTCGCCCTCGTTCTTGCGCATCATCCCGTGGTCGACGAACACGCACGTCAGCTGGTCGCCGACCGCCTTGTGGACGAGCAGCGCCGCGACGCTCGAATCGACGCCGCCGGAGAGCGCGCAGATGACCTTGCCGTCGCCCACCTGGGCGCGGATCGCCGCCACCTGCTCGTCGATGATGTTCGCCGCGCTCCACGTGCGCGCGCACCCGCAGATGTCCTCGAGGAACGTCGTCAGGACGTGCTGGCCGTACGGCGTGTGCACGACCTCGGGGTGGAACTGGATGCCGTAGAGGTCGCGTTCGACGTCCTCGACCGCCGCCACGGGCGACTCGG
Organism: Solirubrobacter soli DSM 22325; assembly: GCF_000423665.1. Classification (GTDB taxonomy): domain Bacteria; phylum Actinomycetota; class Thermoleophilia; order Solirubrobacterales; family Solirubrobacteraceae; genus Solirubrobacter; species Solirubrobacter soli. The sequence continues at coordinate 112,542 of NZ_AUIK01000029.1, forward strand.
TCGAGCTCGCGAGCGCCGTGAAGCCCTCAGGCGCCTCGTAGACCGTGTCGCGATGCGACATCCAGCACGCCTGCGAGTCCGGCGTTCCCGCGAGCAGGCGGCCGTGCTCGGCCACGGTGAGCTGCGAGCGCCCGAACTCCCCCACCTCGGCGCCCTCGACTCGGCCACCGAGCGTCAGCACCAGCGCCTGCATCCCGTAACAGATGCCGAGCACGGGGATGCCGAGCTCGAGCAGCGCAGGGTCGAGCTTCGGCGCGCCCGGCGCGTACACCGACGCGGGCCCGCCGCTGAGGATCAGGCCCTTCGGCGCGCGCTTGCGCACCTCCTCGACCCCCACGTGATGTGGCAGCAGCTCAGAGAACACGCCGAGCTCGCGCACGCGGCGCGCGATCAGCTGCGAGTACTGGCCGCCGTAGTCGAGGACGACGACCTCGTCCGTGGCGAGCTCGCGCTCGAGCGCGAGCTCCTCGACCGGCTGATCGGCCGGCAGCGAGGAGCCGTGCCCCAGTGAGGTGGTCTCAGTCAACTGCAACCGCGACGGCGCCGCCGCGAGCGCCCATGCCGATGGCCTGGTCGCGCTGGAGCGCCTTGCCCTCGGTCTGCAGCGCCGGCGCGATCATCAGCTCAGCGCGGTTGAACTCCGCGATGTCCTGGTAGCCGCAGGTCGCCATCGAGGTGCGCAGGCCGCCCATCAGGTTGAACGTGCCGTCGTTCTCGCGCGCGGGACCCGTGACGATCTCCTCGAGCGTGCCGTTCTGCGTCGTCTTGACGCGGGCGCCGCGCGGGAGCGTCGGGTGGAAGGTCGCCATCCCCCAGTGGAAGCCGTGGCCCGGCGCCTCGTAGGCGCGCGCCAGCGGGGAGCCGATCATCACCGCGTCGGCGCCGCAGGCGATCGCCTTGGCGACGTCGCCGCCGGTGCGCATGCCGCCGTCGGCGATCACGCGGCAGTACTCGCCGGTCTCCAGCATGTGCTGCGAGCGGGCCGCGGCCACGTCGGCGATCGCGGTCGCCTGCGGGACGCCGATGCCGAGCACGCCGCGGGTGGTGCAGGCGGCGCCGGGGCCGACGCCCACGAGCACGCCCGCCGCGCCGGTGCGCATGAGGTGCAGGCCGGTCGAGTAGGAGGCGCAGCCGCCGAGGACCACCGGGATCGGCAGCTCGCGGACGAACTCCTTGAGGTTGAGCACATGGCCCTGCGAGGAGACGTGCTCGGCCGAGATGACCGTGCCCTGGACGACCAGGATGTCGAGGCCGGCATCGAGACAGAGCTCGTAGTAGCGCTCTACCCGCTGAGGAGTCAGCGAGGCGGAAGCGACGACACCGTGGGCCTTGATCTCCTGGATGCGCTGGGTGATCAGCTCTTCCTTGATCGGCTCCTGGTAGATCTCCTGCATCTCCCGGGTCGCCTCTTCCTTGGGCAGCGAGGCGATGCGCTCGAGGATGTCGTCGGCGTCCTCGTAGCGGGTCCAGATGCCCTCGAGGTTCAGAACGGCGAGGCCGCCCAGCTTGCCGATGATCCCCGCGCTGTCCGGGGAGACCACGCCGTCCATCGCCGAAGCGAGCAGCGGAAGCTCGAAGCGGTACGGACCCAGGGTCCACGTGATGTCGACGTCGTCGGGGTCGCGCGTACGACGAGAGGGGACAATGGCGACGTCATCGAAGCCGTAGGCGCGGCGCGCCTTCTTGCCTCGGCCGATCTCAATTTCCATGACGGAATCCTAGGGTGGGGTGCGGACGACGGCCCGTGCGGGGAACCCTCTACGTTAGCCACCTCGCGGGTGGTTATGGAGACCTGGTTCCGGCAGACTGCGCACGATGCCCGAACCTGCGCACGCGCCCGCGCCTCCCGCTCCCGCGGTCAGCGTGGCCGAGCAGATCGCGGCCGTGCCCGACGCGCAGGTCGAAGCGGTGCTCTCCCTCCAGCGCACGGCGGGCAACCGTGCCACGCGCCGGGCGATCGGCCGGGCGCCGGACGATCGCACCGAGGAGATCGACCGCCACGCGGCCGACGTCGGTAACGGCCTGTCCCAGCAGACCGCCGATGCTCACAACACCGCGTTCCGCATCCTCGCCGGGCTGGACATGAAGCTGTTGCTCGACGTGCTCGCGCGCATGCGCCAGCTCGGCACGCTGCACACGGTCGAGGAGGAGCTCGCGGCGTCCGACCTCGACGAGGGCGCGAAGAACCGGGTCCAGAGCGCGCTCGACGCGCTGCGCGGGCGCGCGGGGATGGGCGAGGGCGACGTCGACGCCCTGCCCGCGGGCGAGCGCGACACGGTGGGCGAGTTCGGGCCCGCCAAGCCCGGCACCAGCGGCGACGACCCGGAGGGCAACACCTACGTCGTCTACGACGGGCAGGTCAAGACCTACTTCATGACCAAGGTCGAGCCCAAGCGCCGCTCGTCGGTCTGGCTGGCGAACAACCCCGGCAACTCCGACCAGCTCGGCGGGATGGGCTACGGCACGAGCATGAAGTGGGGCAGCCACAAGTTCGCGATCTTCCCGACGATGACCGCCGGACGCGCGGCGCTCTGGGCGAAGATCAAGGAGAAGCCGACGCTGCAGGCCTATCTGAACTACCACCTCGGTCAGCAGACGGATGGGACGTTCCCCGAGGGCAACGACCCGAACACCTATCTCAAGCACATCCAGGACAAGGCGCCCTTCGTGCAGTTCTCGACCCCGCCGAAGGAGATCGAGGAGCGCGGCGCCGTGGAGGACCTGCTGAACGGCTTCATGAACGCCGAGGGCATCGTCGAGGGCAACACGCTGACGGGCAGCGCGACCGTCAGCGCCGGGATGACCCCGGCGCAGCAGAAGACGATGACCTTCTACCTGAAGCTGCTGGGGATCAGGGCTAAGTGACCGGACTCGGCCGCTCGACCTCGACCTCGCCGAGCAGGCGCTCGACCCGCTCGGGGTCGACGAGGCCGGCGCCGAGGTGCTGCGTGGACTCGGCGCCGCACGCGACGCCGAACGCCAGCGAGTCCTCCACCGACTTGCCCTGGTAGCGGGAGGCGACGAAGCCGGCGAGGAACGCGTCGCCGGAGCCGACCGTCGCGCGCGGCTCGATCGCGCCGCCGCGGACGCGCACCCGGTACAGCGAGGGCTCGGGCGATCCGTCGGCCGGCAGCATGCGGGCGAACACGCCGTCGGTCATCGTCATGATCGCCTCGCGCGCGCCGAGCTCGCAGATCTCCTTGACGGCGTACGTGCGGTCCTCGTCGTCGTTGAACTCGTGACCGACGAGCTCCTCGGCCTCGAGCACGTTGGGCGTGATGATGTCGGGCTCGGAGCGGACCGCGCGGCGCAGCGGGTCGCCGTCCGTGTCGATCACGGTCGTGACGTTCAGCCGCCGCAGCTCGCGGATCAGGAACGCGTAGATGTCGGTGTCGACGTCGCGCGGCAGCGAGCCCGCGAACACGCACACGCTCGCGCCCTTGGCCAGGTAGAGCAGCTTGTCGACGAACAGCTCGACCTCGTGCGGCGTGACCTTCGGCCCGCGCTCGTTGATCTCGGTCTGCTCGCCGGTGGTCGGGTCGATCACCGCGGTGTTCGTCCGCGACTCCTCGCCGATCCGGACGAAGTCGCTGAGCACGGAGAGCTGCGTGAGCTGGTCGACGATGCGGGTGCCGGTCGCGCCACCCGCGAGCCCGGTGGCGATCACGGGCGCGCCGAGTGTCTTGAGCACGCGCGCGACGTTGACGCCCTTGCCGCCCGGCATCGTCGTCTGCTCGACGGTGCGGTGGCGGCGCCCGAGTCGGAAGTTGGGCACCGACAAGGTCTTGTCGATGGCCGTGTTGAGCGTGACGGTGACGATCATGCGGCGCTCGTCTGGCGGGGCCGCCGGCGGCGGATGGTCCGCGCCCGGCGACGTGCTGCCAGCAGGACCGTAGCGGCAAGCACGGCGAATGCGACGCCGATGATCAACCACGGGCTCCCCGCGGCCGCCTTCGTACGCTGCGCCGTGTTCGCCGCCGGGACCGCGGCCTGCGCGATCAGCGCCACCGTCGCGACGACCTTCCCGCCCTGGCGCACCTCGACGCTGCCCAGCCGCTGTCCGCTGCGGATCGGTCCCTCGACGACGCTCGGCGCGTCGACCTTGAGCGTCACCGCGTCGCGATGCCCCCGCTGGACGATCCGCCGGATCGTCCGATCCGGCACCAGCCTGAGCTTGGCGCCGGCCCGATAGCGGATCTTCGCCGTCGCCATCGGCCGGCCCTCGATCACCGCGCGAATGCGCTGGAACTTCGGGAATGCGTAGCGGTACAGCGCGAGCGTGTCGGCGTCGCGGGCCGCCTCGGACGGCGTGGCGAGCACGGCGCTCACGAGCTGGATCCCGTTGCGGCTGGCACTGCCCACGAGGACGTAGCCGGCGCCGCGGGTGTGACCGGTCTTGACGCCGTTGACGAACGGGTACTTGACGACCAGCGAGTTGCGGTTCGTGAACGTCCGCGGGTGGATCCCCGTCTTGAGGGTCCCTCGCGGGGAGTCCACGATCTTCTTGAAGAACGCGTTCGTGCGCAGGACCGTCGCCAGCGTGACGAGGTCGCGTGCGCTCGAGTAGTTGCCCGGGCCGTCGAGGCCGATCGGGTTGTCGTAGTGCGTGTGGTCGAGCCCGAGCTTGCGGGCGCGCTGGTTCATCTCCCTGACGAACGCCTTCTTGGAGCCGGCGACGCCCTCCGCCAGCGTCATCGCCGCGTCGTTGCCCGACTCGAGCAGCAGGCCGCGCATCAGGTCGGAGACCTTCATGCGTTCGCCCGGCTGCAGGCCGATCTGCGACTCGATCGGCGACGGCCGGTAGCTCGATGCCTTGAACGTGTCGCTCAGCTTCGCGTCCTCGAGCGTCAGCAGCGCGGTCATCAGCTTCGTCGTCGAGCCGATCGAGCGCTCCTTGTCGGCCTGGCGGGCGCACGCCACGGTCCCGGTCGAGACCTCGATGACGATCGCGCTCGGCGCCTTGACCGTGTCCGGGCAGTCCGGCGGCTTGGCCGCGTGGGCGGGCGTGGCCGTGGCTGCGAGCGCGACTGCGGTTGCGAGCGCGAGCGCCGCCTGCAGGGCCGCGCCCGGGCGGGACAGCCGGCTCACCTGAGCCTGAGTTTCTCGCCCGGCGAGAGGGTGTCCGCGTCGGGGTTGAGTTTGTTCAGCGTCTCGAGCGACACCCCGGTCTTCTCCGCGATGCCGGACAGCGTGTCGCCCGACTTGACCGTGTAGGTCTTGCGCTTCTTGCTCGCCTTGGACTTGCTCGAGGACTTCTTGGAGCCGGCGGTCGGCGTCGCGGTCGCGTTCGACCCGTTCGAGTTGGTCGGCGACTTCTGGGTGTCCTGGACGACGGAATACAGCGCGAAGGCGAAAGCGACCAGCGCGATGGGCGCGAGGAACCGCGCGGGGCTGCGACGCATCCTGAACAAGTCTATCCGAGGTTCCACGCCTGCTCGCGCAGGCGTTCCGCCTCCTCACGAGCGGCTTCCGGCGGGGGGACGTTGCGGTTGACGTGCGCGTTGGCGATCGAACGGCTCGCGGTCACGAGCCCGCCTGCGCGGCCTGGCGCGAACGCGGGAGCAAGCGCGGCGACGTCCCCGCCCTGGGCCCCGATGCCCGGCAGCAGGAACGGCGTGTTCGGCATCAGTTCCCGGAGCCGCGCGAGATGCTGCGGCTCGGTGGCGCCCGTGACGGCGCCGACGTCCTTGAGGCCGCTCGGCCCTTGTTCGCCGAGCTCATCGACGATCATCGCCAGGCGTTCCCAGAGCCGCTCGCCCGTGGAGAGCTCGAGATCCAGGATGTCCGCGGCGCCCTTGTTCGAGGTGCGCACGAGGACGAACGCCCCCGCCTCGTGGGCGCGGGCGGTGGTGATCAGTGGGATGAGCGTGTCGCGGCCGAGCAGCGGATTGGCCGTGAAGGCGTCCGCTTGGAGGCCCGACACCGGGCCGAACGGGCTCGGCGTGCTCGACACCAGCGCCTGCCCGTAGGCCTGCGCCGTGACGGGGACGTCGCCCCGCTTGCCGTCCGCCAGCACGAGCAGCCCGCGGGCGCGGGCGTGCTCACACACGTGTTCCAGCGCGAGCCAGCCCGGCGCGCCGAGGCGCTCGAAACAGGCCAGCTGCGGCTTGATGGCGATCACCGCGGGAGCCGCGGCGTCGACCAGCGCACGGCAGTGCGCAAGCACCGCCGCCGCTGTTTCCAGGCGCGAGATCACACCGGCGTTACTGAGGCCGGTGCCCGCGTCGCCCACACCCCCGGCGGCCTCCTCGGCCTCCGAGAGCGTGGACGCGAGGCGCGCCCGCGCCTCGCTCGTGGACTCGACCGCCGCCGGCCACAACTTCGCCGGATCGGGATCGATGCCCAGCACGATCTGGGACTGGCGTTCGGCCACCGCTCGGGTGAGCCGATCGCCGAAATTCGGGCGCGGGGCCGGGCGGCCATCGCCGTTGCCGTTACGCGCGGTCACTGTTCCTCTGCGCGCATCGTTCGCCCGCGTGCCCGTTCGGGCGCCGGCGAATCACCGGCGCCCCTCGAGGCGTCTTACTTGACGGCCTTCTTGAGGCCGGAGCCCGCCGTGAAGCGCGGGACCTTGCTGGCGGCGATCGTCATCGTCTCGCCGGTGCGCGGGTTGCGACCCTCGCGGGCGCCGCGCTCGGCGACGTGGAACTTGCCGAAACCGGTGAAGTTGACTTCCTCGCCTGCACCGAGAGCGCCCTCGATCGACTTGATCACGGAATCGACCGCGGCTCCGGCGTCCTTCTTGCTCAGTCCGCTGTCGGCCGCGACTCGGTCGACGAACTCGTTCTTCGTCATGCGTCCTCCTGTGTATCCCTCGGGGGATTGGGGTGGAGGGCCGAAGCTAACAGTGGCTCCGGACGGGGTTGGAGGTTTTCTCGCGAAAAAGTCGCAAATTGCGACATTTTGAGGCTCGAATTCGTACGTTTTCTTGGCTCTGGGACGCCGAAAACGGTCCTAGACCGCGTCCAGAAGAGCCCCCGTCCGGGCCTCGTCGAGGCGCCCGATCGGCCCGATCGGCGCGTTTTGGCCCCCCAGCGCGGACAGCGCCGTCCGAAGGTCATGACGCGTCACCCGCGCGAGCGCGAACGGCCCCGTGACCACCACGATCGTGTGCCGCTCGTCACGTGCGACGAACACCTTCCCGCGGGTGTGTTCACCGACGAGCTCGCCCCACGGGGCGGCGTCGTCGGGGCCGCGGACACCGGCCGTGTCGGCGCCGCCCGCCACCTCGCCCGCCGTGTCGTCGCCGCCCGCCGCCTCGCCCGCCGTGTCGTCGCCGCCCGCCACCGCGCCCGCCGTGTCGTCGCCGCCCGCCACCGCGCCCGCCGTGTCGTCGCCGCCCGCCACCTCGCCGCCGCCGCCCGCCGCGCTGCCGCCGCCCGCCACCGCGCCGCCCGCACGCGCCGCGCCGCCCGCGCCCGCCGCGCCGCCGGCCGCCGCCGTGTCGTCGCCGCCCGCCGCCTCGCCGTTCACGTGCGCGAGCGCGCGTGCCGCCTCGGCGAGCCGGGCCGGGCCGGCGAGGTGCGCGCCGCCGGCGTCGAGCACGACCGCGGCGCGGATGTCGGCACTCAACGCGGTGATGAAGTCGAGCGCGAGGGAGGGGGTGAGGGACGCCGTCGTCACGGTTCGCGACAATAGAGCGCGGTCATGTCCCAACTCGCGCGAATCTCCTGGCTCGTCACCGTCGGCATCTGCCTCATCGCGGCGCTGATCCTCCTCATCTCCGGCTACGACGGGTACGCCGGCGTCACGCTCGCGGTCGCCATCGCCGCGGGCATCAACCTGCTCTGACGCGGCGCGATCCGCGGAGCGGATCCTGGGGGTGTGATTCTCCACCGTCCCCACGGGACGGTAGATCAACACACCCCCGCCCGGACCCGCCGCCGCCGGGGGGTGTGATGCTCCGCTCCCGCATAGCGAAACACCAGCAGCACACCCCCCGGCCAGGTCGGTCGCGTCACACCGCCGGGCAGAGGTCGGTCGCGTCACAACGCCGGCCGAGGTCGGTCGCGTCGCACGGGCCGACCGGAGGGCGGTCAGCCGCGTCACGCCGCCCAAGGGGCATGGTCGGTCGCCTCACCCCGCCGGCCGGGCGACGGTCAGCCGCGTCACGCCGCCCACGGGCCGTGGTCGGTGGCGTCACAGCGCCGGGCCGACCGGGCCGAGGTCAGCCGCGTCACGCCGCCCAAGGGGCATGGTCGGTCGCCTCACCCCGCCGGCCGGGCGACGGTCAGCCGCGTCACGCCGCCCACGGGCCGTGGTCGGTGGCGTCACAGCGCCGGGCCGGCCGGGGCGAGGTCACCCACATCACGCCGCCCGGCCGGGCCGACGTCAGCCGCGACACACCCCGCCGGGGTCAGTCGCGTTTGAGGGCCTCGCCTGGGCGGACGCGGTCTTCGGGCTCGAGGTGGATCAGGACGTCGGCGCCCTTGAGCTCGTCCTCGATCGTGTCCTGGATCTCGTGGCCGAGCCGGTGCGCTTCTTCAAGTGTGGTGCCGTGGACGAACTGGACGTGCAGGTCGACGTAGCGGCGGGCGCCGGCCTGGCGGGTGCGCAGTTGGTGGTAGCCGACGACGCCGCGGTCGGCGAAGGACTCGATGGCGCTGGTGATCGCGGCGACGTCCTCGTCAGGAAGTGCCTCGTCGACCAACACGCGGATCGACCCGGCGGTGATGCGGACGCCGGTGATGACGATCGCGGCGGCGATGATCAAGGCGACGACGGGGTCGAGCCAGTGTGCGCCGGTCACGCTGACGAGACCGAGGCCGATGAGGACGCCGATCGACGTGTAGGCGTCGGTTCGGAGGTGCGCGGCGTCGCCTTCGAGTGCGGGGCTCGAGGTCTCGCGCGCGCGGCGGAACAGCCAGGTCGAGACGCCGAGGTTCGCGATGCTGGCGAAGCCGATGACGACGATGCCGATGCCGAGGTTCTGGAGCTCCGGGCCGTGGATGAGCGCGCGGATCGCGGCGTAGGCGATCACCGCGCTGCCGGCGAGGATCAGCATGCCCTCCGCGGCCGCCGCGGCGTTCTCGAACTTCTCGTGGCCGTAACGGTGTGACGCGTCGGCCGGCTCTTCCGCGCGGCGGACGGAGAAGAAGGCGATGAAGCTCGCGAGCAGGTCGATGCCCGAGTGCAGGGCCTCGGTGAGGATCGCGACCGAGCCGGTGAGCACGCCCGCGATGATCTTCAGCGCGATCAGCGTCGTGTTGGAGATGATCGAGATCGCGGCGGCGCGGCTGCGCGCGCGGGCGTGCTGCGGCTGCTCCGTCGTGGCGGCGCCGTTTACCGCGTGGCCAGCCATCGGGAGAGCTCCCGGGCGGCGTGACCACGGTGCGAGATCGCGTCCTTCTCCGCATCCGAGAGCGCAGCCATCGTCCGGCCGGGCGTCTCGTCGGCGACGAAGATCGGGTCGTAGCCGAACCCGCCCGCCCCATGCGGCTCCGCCGCCAGCGTCCCCTCGCAGCGGCCCTCGAACAGCCGCTCCTCGCCGCCGGGCTCCACGTACGCGATCACGCACACGTAGCGCGCGCGGCTTCCCGCCGGGGCCTCGCGGTGCAGCTTGGCCAGGTTCTCGCCGTCGCTGGCGTTCTCCCCCGCGAAGCGCGCGGTCCGCACGCCCGGGCGCCAGTCGAGCGCCTCGGCCTCGATCCCCGAGTCGTCGGCGAAGGCGGGCTGGCCGGTCGCCTCAGCCGCCGCCCGCGCCTTGATCAGCGCGTTCGCGCCGTAGGTCTCCCCTGTCTCCTCGGGGCTCTCCAGCCCGTCCGGCAGGGGCGCGAACGGCACCCCGGGCAGGAGGCGCTCGAACTCGCGGACCTTGTGCGCGTTGCGCGTGGCGAGGATCACGCCAGCGCGGCTTCCTGCGCGGCCCGCAACCCTTCGATGCCTGACTGCGCGAGCGCGAGCAACTCGTCGAGGTGGGTGCGCGACAACGGCGTGCGCTCGGCGGTCGCCTGGACCTCGACGAGGCCGCCGTCGCCGGTCATGACCACGTTCGCGTCGACCTCGGCGGTCGAGTCCTCGGGGTAGTCGAGGTCGAGCATCGGAATCCCGTCGACGACCCCGCACGACACGGCGGCGATGCTCCCCGTCAGCGGACTGCGTGCGATCAGGCCGTCGGTCTGCAGCTTCCGGACCGCGAGCGCGAGCGCCACGTAGCCGCCGGTGATCGCCGCGCAGCGGGTCCCGCCGTCGGCCTCGAGCACGTCGCAGTCGATGTAGACGGTCCGCTCGCCGAGCACGCCGAGGTCCGCCACTCCGCGCAGGCTGCGGCCGATCAGCCGCTGGATCTCGATCCCGCGCCCGTCCTGCTTCCCGCGCGCGATGTCGCGCTGCTTGCGCTCCCCCGTCGACGCGGGGAGCATCCCGTACTCGGCAGTCATCCAGCCTGTGCCGCGGCCCGCCATCCAGCGCGGGACCGACTCCTGGACCGACGCCGTGCAGATCACCCGCGTCCCGCCGCACGAGATCAGCGCCGAGCCGGCCGCAGTGCGGACGAACCCAGGCTCGATCGTCACGGGCCGCAGCTCATCCGCGGCCCGCCCGCCGCTGCGCGTGCGCACGCTCGTCATCGCGGCACCAGCTCCGTCTGCACCGCGACGTGCTCCACCGAACCGATCGGCAGCTGCAGGAACCGGGTGCCGGACGCGCGCAGGGCCTCGGGGTCGCCGGACGTGAGGAACCGGTATTCGCCCTCCATGCTGGAAGTGTTCCCCAGCCCGCGGCTGCCGAGCACGTGCTCCACCTGCCGCGCGATCGCCGTGCCGGAGCTGACGATCTCCACCCCGCGGCCGAGCATCCGCTGCAGCAGCGGTCCGATCAGCGGGTAGTGGGTGCAGCCGAGGATCACCGTGTCCACCTCCGCCTCGCGCAGCGGGCGCGTGTAGTGGCGGACGGCGTCGACCATCTCGGAGTCGAACGGCGATCCGCGCTCGATCAGCGGCACCAGCCCGGGGCAGGCGACGCCCGTGACGGTTACGAACGGGTCGGCCGCCGCGATCGCCTTCTCGTAGGCGCCGCTGCGGACCGTCGCCTCGGTCGCCATGTAGCCGACGCGGCCGTTGCGGGTCGCGGCCACGGCGCGCACCGCGCCGGGCTGGACGACGCCGAGCACGTCCACGCCGAGGGTCGTCTGCATGAGCCGCTCGCGCAGCGCCGGCAGCGCCGCGGAGGACGCGCTGTTGCATGCGACGACGAGCAGCTTGATCCGGCGCGCCAGGAGCTCCTCCGCGATCTCGAGCGAGAACGCCTCGATCTCCCCCCGCGGGCGCGGGCCATACGGCACCCGCGCGGAGTCGGCGAAGTAGACGAAGTCCTCGTTGGGCAACTGCACGAGCAACTCGTGCAGCACCGTCAGGCCACCGACCCCGGAATCGAATACGCCGACGGGCCGACGGCGCAGCGCGTCGGGCGCGGACGGGGGCACGGACGGCGCGACCACGCCGCCAGTCTGGCAGGCCGTCCGGACCCGCCGTCCGTTCGCCGCGCATCAGGACTTGAGCCCGTCGATCGTCTTCTTGAGCTTGTCGGCGATCGCCCCGGCGATCTCGCCGCCCTTGATGTCCTTCGTCGCGGCGACCACGCCCGCGAGCAGGACGCCCATCAGCAGGATCAGGCCGACGTACTCGACCGTCCCCTGCCCTCGTTCTCGCAGCAGCGCGGCATGCGCGCGCCCCATCCACTCGTACACACGAGCCTCCTTCGAATCCCTGCCCGGCACCATGCGGGGCACGGTCGGGAGTCTCGGTGCGGGGCCTGCAACGTCTCTACGCGCATTCGTGACTTTTCTGCACCAAAAGTGCAACAAAAGTGTTCCCTGGCCCCATGACCAGGGGCTGGACCTGTACCTATGCGATCGGAGGGGGTCACAAGGGCCCGCCCGGCTTAGCGTCAACACGCGATGTACACAGTCCAGGACAGCAGCGCGATCCGAAAGAACCTCACGACGGGGCGTCTCAAGCAGCGCGTGGGCGGCACGGTGCTGCTCCTCGGCACCTGCTCGCTGCTGACCGACATCTCCTCGGAGATGGTGTCGGCGATCCTGCCGCTGTACCTGGTCGCCACGCTCGGCTTCTCCCCGCTCCAGTACGGGATCGTCGACGGCCTCTACCAGGGCGCGAGCGCGATCGTGCGGCTGATCTCGGGTTTCCTGGGTGACCGGCTGAACCGGCACAAGACGGTCGCGGCGTTCGGGTACGGGCTCTCGGCGGTCTGCAAGCTCGGGCTGGCGGTGGTCGGCGGCGCGCTCGGGAGCCTCAGCGCGCTGATCCTGCTCGACCGCACCGGGAAGGGCATCCGGACCGCGCCGCGCGACGCGATGATCTCGCTGACCGCGCCCAAGAAGGATCTCGGCCTCGCGTTCGGCGTGCACCGGGCGATGGACACCGCGGGCGCGATGATCGGGCCCGTGCTCGCGTTCGTGCTGCTCGCCGCGGCGCCGAACGCGTGGAGCAACCTGTTCCTGATCTCGTTCTTCATCGGGATGCTCGGCTTCTTCGTGATCGCGCTCCTGGTCCGCGAGCCGCGCCAGAAGGCACCCGCCGCCGAGAAGCCGGACCTCAAGGCCGCGGTGAAGCTGCTCGACGGCCAGAAGTTCCGCTCGCTGACGATCGCCGGCGCCGCGCTCGGGCTCGCCACCGTCAGCGACGGCTTCATCTACCTCACCCTGCGCCAGCAGGTGGACTTCTCCAACGCGGTCTTCCCCCTGCTCGCGACCGGGACCGCGCTGCTGTACATGCTGCTCGCCGCGCCGCTCGGGCGGGTGGCGGACCGGTTCGGCCGCGGGCGGGTGCTGATCGGCGGCTACGTCGTCCTGCTCGCCGTGTACTGCATCCTGATGCTGCCGTCGGCGGGCTACGCGTCGCTGGTCCTCGTGCTCGCCCTGCTCGGCACGTATTACGCTGCGACCGACGGCGTCCTGATGGCCATGGGTTCCCAGCACATCCCTGAGCAACTGCGCGGCAGCGGGCTCGCGCTGCTCGGGACCGCGACGAGCGTCACGCGCCTGTTCGGGTCGATCCTGTTCGGCGTCTTGTGGACGGTGGCCGGCGTCGAGGCCGCGATCGCGATCTTCGCCGCGGGCCTGATCGTGGCGATGGGGCTGGCGGTGCGCGGGCTCCAGGTGGCGCGTGCGTAGCCGCAGCATCGCGTTCGCCGCGCTGGCCGGGATCTGTGTCGTCGCCGCGATCGTGTCGGGCGCGATCGCCGTCGTGGGCAACAAGAAGACCGTCGAGAAGGGCAACAAGGCCGTCGCCGCGGCGCGCCCGAACGCCGAGCGCGTCATCGGCGGCGGGGAGCCGTTCGTCGCGTTCCGCACCCTCGACCGCACGAACCCGGCCAACTACGGCAGGTTCGCCGTCGCGCCGCTGACCGCCGAGGGCCCCGGCAAGGCGGTGCTCGCCGGGCCGGTGTGCGAGCGGGTGACGTTCCGCGCGTCGACCGGCATGTGTCTCGCGCGGGCGGGAGCGACCACGTTCCCCGCGATCCAACTGGACCAGGACATGAAGGAGGTCCACCGGTACACGATCGCCGGCGTCCCCAGCCGGACGCGGATCTCACCGGACGGCCGCTACGCGGGCATCACCGCGTTCCTCACCGGTCACTCCTACGCGCAGCCCGGCCAGTTCTCGACGGCGGCGACGATCATCGACCTCAAGGCCGGGAAGGTCGTCGGCGACCTCGAGAAGGACTTCAAGGTCTTCAACGACGGCAAGCTGATCGACGAGCGCGACCGCAACTTCTGGGGGCTGACGTTCGCGGGGGACGGCGACACGTTCTACGCGACCGTTGCCACCGGGACAGAGAACACGTGGCTCATCAAGGGCTCGATCAAGGCCAAGCGCGCCGAGACGATCCACGCCAACGTGGAATGCCCGTCGCTCTCGCCGGACGGGACGCGCATCGGATACAAGAAGGCCGTCGGCCACGGCCCCACGGTGTGGCGCTTCACCGTCCTCGACCTTAAGACCGGCAAGGAGACGCCGACGGCGGAGACGCGGCCGATCGACGACCAGGTCGAGTGGCTCGACGACCAGCACCTGCTCTACCGCGACGGCGAGACGACCTGGATCGTCAATGCGGATGGAAGTGGCGAGCCGCGCCTGTGGATGAAGGCGAGCGACTCGCCCGCCGTCGTGCGCCCGTAGGTGCGTTACGCCGCTCCCGCCAGGCGGGAGCCACGTCACCCACGTCCCTAGGGTGTGACGCGCGTGCGCGTCCTCGTCGTCACGAACATGTACCCCTCACGCGAGCGGCCGTGGCTCGGCCCGTTCGTCCGCGACCAGGTCGAGGCGTTCCGCCGCCGCGACGATCTCGACGTCGAGCTGTTCGCGTTCGGGCCCGGCCCGCGGGCGCTGGCGCGCGCGGCGCTGACCCTGCGCTCGCGATATCGCGGGCAGCGCTTCGACATCGTCCACGCCCACTTCGGGTTGACCGCCTGGCCGGCGCTGCTGGCGAGGCTGGGGCCGGTGGTCGTCACGTTGCACGGCAACGACCTGCTCGTGCGGCGGTCCTACCTGGCCACGCGCGCGGCGATGCCGTTCACCGCGCTGGCGGCGGCCGTGTCGCGCGAGTTCAGCGAGAACCTGCCGGGCGCCGGCGTGACGCGGCGCGTCGCGGTGCTTCCGGTCGGGATCGACCTCGAGCGGTTCCGCCCGATCCCCCGTGCCGAGGCGCGTGCGCGGCTCGGTCTTGATCCGGACGGGCGCTACCTGCTGTTCCCGCACGATCCGGTGCGGCCATTGAAGCGCTACGACCGGGCGGTCGAGGCGGCGGGCGATGTCCCGCTGCTGACGCTCGGCGACGTCCCGCCGGATGAGGTCCCGTACTGGATCAATGCCGCCAACGCGGTGCTCGTCCCGTCGGCGGCGGAGGGGTTCGGGCTCTCGGTGATCGAGGCCCTGGCGTGCGGCGTCCCGGCCTTCGGGACACCGGTCGGAATCCACCCGGTGGCGCTTCACGGCATCGATGGCGCGTATTGCGGCGAATGGGATCGCGACGCCTGGCGAGCCGCGCTGCGACCCCACTTGGAAGCGGCCGATCCGCGGGTCGACGGGCGCGCCCGCGCGGGGCTCTTCAGCGCCGACGCGATGGCCGCTCGTGTGGTGGAGGCGTGGCGCGATCTGCTCACTCAGACCTAACGATCGGCTCAACCGGGGTCGTGTGAGGACGAGCCGACCCTATACTCGACGTGCGGGGCCCCGTGCCGACGAGGCCCTTTAACGACCTATGAGCGGCCTGTTCAAACGCTTGTCAAGCCGGCGCTCCGCGGGTCCCGAAGGCTCAGAGCCGCAGCAGGCGCACGAGCCCGGAGCCGCGGACGCCCCCACCCCCGCCGAGCCGGCGGGGCATCAGTCGCTGCTCACGGACCCGGCCGCGCCGACCCGCGTGCTGCCCGATAGCGGTCTGACGTCGGGCGATCCGCTCGGCGCCGGCCACCCGAACGACCCGGCTGCGGCACCCCAGCCCGACCCGTACCGACCGGCGCCGGCGGACGCACATCAGCCCGATCCGTCCGCGCCGGCCCCGTTCGACCCGCCCGCGCATGATCCGTTCGCGCCGCCGGCGGTCCCGTTCGGGCCGCAGCCTGCGGGCGCGCAGCCGAACCCGTTCGGCCCTCAGCCGGCGGGCGCGCAGCCGAACCCGTTCGCCCCGTCGCCGTACGGCCCGCAGCCCGCGCCGTACGTCGCGCCGCCGGTCGAGCCGGTTGCCGACCTCCCGGCGGGCCTCGATCCGGACGAGCTCGCCGCCGCGCCGGGCATCAGCGCCCGCCGCGGGAAGCTCCGCCGCCGCGCCGCGTTCCTGCGCGCCGCCCGCGAGCTCCTGCTGCGCGACCTCGGCGGCTTCGTCTACGAGCTGCATCGCACGGCCCACGACATCGAGGCCGACGCCCATCGGCGACTGCGCGAGACCAAGCTCGCCCGCCTCTCACGGGTGGACACGGAGTTGCACGAGCTCGAGATCCGCCTCGACGACGTCCGCCGCCAGGTCCTCGTCCGCGAGCCCGGCGTCGGCGGCGAGTGCCCGCACTGCGGCGAGCTTTTCAGCAGCGCCGCCCACTACTGCTCGCACTGCGGCAACCCACTGACCGAGGCCGCCCGCCGCGAGCTGGCCAAGGCTCAGCAGCCGATCGAGCCCGTCGTCGCGCCCCAGCCGGCCCCGGCCGACCAGTCGACGCAGGAAATCGCGTCCCCCGAAGCCTTCCAGTGGCCCGCCCGCCCGGCCACCGACGCGGCCGCGCCGGTCGGCGAAGGCGAGCCGGCGACCACCGTGCTCGGTGCAGACGAGAAGGCCGCCGTGGCCGACGACACCCCACGTGGCGATGAGGCCGCGGCACCGATCGGCGAGGGCGACGCGGCGACAACGGCAGGCGCCGAGGCAGCGACGCCGGTCGGCGAGGTCGAGCCGACGACCACAGGCGCGGCGCGCGAAGACGCGCCGGTCGTGGCCGAGGGCGCCGAGGCGGCGACGTCGGTCGGCGAGGACGACGCGGCGACGACGGCCGGCGCGACGCACGACGACGCCGCCGTGGCCGACGACGCGCCCGAGGGCGCGGACGCGGCGACGCCGGCCGGCGAGGGCGAGCCGACGACCACGGGCGCGACACGCGAAGACGCGGCGACCGCGGCCGACGATGTGCCCCGAGGCGGCGAGGCGGCGACGCCGGCCGTCGAGGGCGAGCCGACAACCACGGGCGCGACACGCGAAGACGCGGCGGCCGTGGCCGACGAGGCGCCCGAGGGCCCGGAGGCGGCGACGCCGGGCGGCGAGGGCGACGCGGCAACGACGGCCGGCGCGACGCACGACGACGACGCCGCGATCGACGACGCGCCCGAGGGCGCGGAGGCGGCGGCACCGGTCGGCGAGAGCGACGCGGCCGCCGAGGCCGACGACGCGCCGCATGGCGACGAGGCGGCGCCGTTCGGCGAGGGCGAGCCGACGACGACCGAAGGCGCGGCCGGCCAGGACGCCCCGGTCGTGGGCGAAGAGGCGCCCACGAGCACCGACGCGACGACGTCGCAGGACGGCCCGCGCGGGGACGAACCGTCCGGCGGGCCGGACGGGTCCTCGACCGGCGACGGGGAGCGTGCGAACGGGGCCGGGGAGGCCGGTCGGGCGCCGGGTGAGTACGAGACGTGGCGGGGACAGGCCGCCAATGGTCATGATGAGTCGATCTTCAGTCCTGTGGAGCGGCGGCAATGAGCACGATGGAGACTCCCCCACCTGAGACGCCGGTGCAGGCCGGGCCGCCGGAGCGGCGGTGTCCGCGATGCGGGCACCAGCTCGCGCCGGAGCAGGAGTGGTGCCTGAACTGCGGGGCCGCGGCCGGGACCGAGGTCGTCGAGGCCAGCGGGTGGAAGGTGCCGCTGTACCTGGGTGGCGGGCTGGCGGCGTTGGCGGTGATCGGGGTGATCCTGGCGATCGTCGCGCTGGCGAGCCGGAACGACGTGGTGGCGGGCAGTCCGACGCCGACGCCGACGCCGTCGGCGGCGGTGCCGCCTGGCGCGACCGCGACGACGCCGCCGCTGGCGACGGAGACGCCGCTGCCGAGCACGACGCCGGACCCGAACGCGACCGCGACGACGACGCCGGACCCGAACGCGACGGCCACGACCACGCCGGCGGCGACGCCGAGCCCCACGGAGACGTCGACGCCTGAGGCGACCTCGACGCCGGACGCGAGCAGCTCGACGTTCCCCGGGTGGACCGGCGCCGACGGCGACTACACGATCATCCTCGAGTCGGCGACGTCGCTGGAGCAGGCGGAGAAGGCCGCGCAGAAGGCTCAGGACGCGGGCATGGCGGACGTCGGGATCCTCAACTCGGACGACTACTCGTCGCTCAACGGCGGCTACCAGGTGGTCTTCTCCGGCACCTACACCAGCAAGTCGGACGCCGAGGACGCGCTGAGCAGCGCGCGCGACGTGGTCAAGGACGCCTACGTCAAGCAGATCAAGACCTAAAGGGGTCAGGCCCCTTTAGGTGAGCGACCACCACGCGGAGAGCCGGTCGAACGCCCGCCGCGCCAGCGGGTGGACCTCGACCTCCTGCGCACCCGGCGTGACGCTGTCGATCAGGACCGGCATCAGCGCCGCCATCGACCCGCTCAGCGCGCCGAGGTCGTAGCCGCCCTCCAGCACAAGCCCGAGCGGAGCGCCGACCGCGTCACAAGCGCGCCGCAGCGACGCGGTCATGCCCGCGAACCCCGCCTCGCTCACGCGGCACGTCGCCAGTGGGTCATCCCGGTGGGCGTCGAACCCGGCGCTGATCAAGACGAGTTCGGGCTCCCACGAGCGGATCAGCCCGCACGCCACGTGCTCGATCAGGGACCGGTACACGGCGTCTCCGCTGCCACCCGGCACCGGCAGGTTCACGGTGTAGCCGACGCCGTCGCCGGACCCGACGTCGCTCGCCGGTCCGGTCCCGGGATACAGCGGCGACTCGTGGATCGACAAGAACAGGACGTCGGCATCGGCATGGAAGATGTCGTTGGTCCCGTTGCCGTGGTGCACGTCCCAGTCGACGATCATCACCCGCGAGAGCCCGTGCGCGGAGGTCGCGCGCCGCGCGGCGACGGCGACGTTGCCGAAGAAGCAGAACCCCATCGCCCGCGCGACCTCGGCGTGGTGCCCGGGCGGGCGGAGCGCGCTGACGCCGACCGCAGCGTCCCCGCCCAACAACGCGTCCACGAGCGCGACGGCACCGCCCGCGGCCCGCAACGCGGCGGCATACGTGCCGGGGACGGCGAACGTGTCGGCGTCGATGGCACCGCCGCCCGCCTCGGACAGAGAGCGGATGAAGTCGATGTGCGACCCCGGGTGCACGAGTTCCAGCGCCTCACGTGAGGCCGACGGCGCCTCCACCCGCCGCACGCCGAACCAGTCATGGGCGCTCATCTCGGCCTCGAGGGCGCGGATCCGCGCCGGACGCTCGGGATGACCGGGCACGTCGTGGGCGAAGATGTCGTCGTGGCGCAGCCAGACGGCGCGGCGTGAGGTCTCCTCCATCGCCACACCGTAATACCGTGTTCACGCGTGCGATCCGACCTCGTCGTCGTCGGCGCCGGCGCGGCCGGACTCTTCGCCGCACTGACCGCTGCCCGCGAGGGCGCCACCGTCACCCTCGTCTCCGCCCGCCCGCTGGCCGAGACCGCCTCCTACTGGGCCCAGGGCGGGGCCGCCGCGGCGCTCGCGGTCGACGACAGTCCCGAGCAGCATCTCGAGGACACGCTGATCGCCGGCCGGGGCCTCACGCGACGAGCCGCGGCCGAGGTGCTCACCGCGGAGTCCCCGGCGCGCGTCAAAGACCTGATCGACCTCGGCGTCCAGTTCGACGCCGACCGCCACGGCGACCTCGCCCTCGGTCTCGAGGGCGGCCACAGCCACCGCAGGATCATCCACGCGGGCGGCAGCGCGACCGGCCGCCGCATCCTCAGAGGCCTGTCGGCGCGGGTCGTCGAACACGACAACATCACGGTGCTGGAAGGCACGCGGGCGGCGGCGATCCTCAAGCACGGCGGCGTCCGCCTCACCGACGGCACCGACCTCACCGCGCGCGCCACGATCCTCGCCACAGGCGGCGCCGCGGCGCTCTACAGCCGCACGACCAACCCGCCGGGCTCGTTCGGCTCAGGGATGCTCCTCGCCCGCCACGCGGGCGCGATGCTCGCCGACCTCGAGTTCACGCAGTTCCACCCCACCGCGGTGGTCGGGCTCAAGGGCAAGGAGGGCTTCCTGATCTCCGAGGCCGTCCGGGGCGAGGGCGCGACCCTGCACGACGAGACGGGCGAGCGCTTCGTCAACGAGCTCGATCCGCGCGACGCCGTCGCCCGCGCGATCTTCAACACGCTCAAGCGCACGAACGCGACGTCGGTCGGGCTCGATATGACGATGGTCGACCCTGGGCGCTTCCCGAACGTCGTCGCCGCCCTCCAGGAGGCTGGCCTGGACCCGACCACCCAGCGGGTTCCCGTCGCGCCGGCGAGCCACTACGTGATGGGCGGGATCGTCACCGACCTCGACGGGCACGCCACCGGGGTCGAGCGGCTCTACGCCGTCGGCGAGTGCGCCTGCACCGGCCTCCACGGTGCCAACCGGCTGGCGTCGAACTCGCTCAGCGAATGCTTCGTCTTCGGGCGTCGCGCCGCGCTCAAGGGCCTCGACGAGCACGAGCCGGGAGCTCCTGAGCCGTTCGCCGGCGATCCGGTCCAAGCGCCCACGCGTGAGACCCGCAAAGCCGTCTGGGCGCTGGCCGGCCTCGAACGCAGCGCCGACGACCTGGCGCAACTGGCGAACGACCCCCACCCACTCGCCCGCCTCGTGGCCGTCTCCGCGCTGGCCCGGCACGAGACGCGGGGCTCCCACGCCCGTACCGAGTTCCGTCAGCGCGACGAGACCCTCGACGCCCACCACACGATCCTGGACGCCGGCAGCGACACGCCACGGTTCGAGGTATGGCCCTCCTGATCGACTGGGGCGGCGTGCTCACCACGAGCATGCTGGACGCCTTCGACGCCTTCAAGCGACGCGAAGGCGCCGACCCGCGCGCCGCGTTCCTCGGCCCTGGCCGGGAGGCACTGGTCGAGCTCGAGTGCGGGCGGATCGACATCCCGACGTTCGAGCGGCGGCTCGCCCCGATCCTCGGCGTCGAGCCCGCCGGCCTCGCCGACCGCCTCACACAGGATCTGCGCCCCGACACCGCGATGCTCGACGCCGTCCGCGCCTTCCACGACGCCGGCATCCCCACCGCGCTCGTCAGCAACTCGTGGCGGGAGGACGACTACGACGTCGACGAGCTCTTCGACGCGATCGTGCTCTCGGGCCGGATCGGCATCCGCAAGCCGGACCCACGGATCTACCGGCACGCCGCCGACGCGCTCGGCATCCCGCCCGCCGCCTGCGTCTTCGTCGACGACCTCGGCGGGAACCTCAAGCCGGCAAAAGCCCTGGGTATGACCACAATTCGTCACACCGGAGCTTCGTCCACGATCGCCCGGCTACAGCGGCTACTTTCGCCTCCCGCTCCTTCTTAACGCGAAGTCAACAAACAAGACGTTCGAGTTCTCGCGTGTGCGGCAAACACTCCCGCACCGGGCCACGGAAGGGGACCGCCGCCGGAGAGGGCAGTCCCGGGGAGACGAGGATGTACCACTTCAGTCGTTCCATCTATCGCGAGCTTGCTTCCGACATCGTCGAGGAGCACGATGGCGGGACCACGAACCACGAGCGCGTACTGCGGTCGTGCGAGATGTGCGTCGAACGGCTCGCCACGGACTGGCACTACTTCGCCAAGCCGACCAAGACGCTGTTCAACGACATCCGGATCTACTTCCCGATGTCGGCGCAGTTGCGGGTCTACAAGACCGTGGATCGCTACATGACGTTCGCGCGCGACTACTTCGCGAGCAATCCGGTCGCCGAGCGTCTCGAGTGCCGCGCGACCACGCGCCGCGGCACGCCCTGTCAGCGCACGCCGTTGCCGCACAACGGCTACTGCCCCTCGCATCAGCACCTGGCTGAGACCGAGGAGCTGCACCAGCTCGCAGCCTGAGCCCTAAGCGCTAGCGTCCACGCCCTGTCCGGGGGCGTGGACGCGCCTCACCCTCCAGTTGAGGTTGAGAGAGTTATGGCTGAGCAGGTCGGTTTCATCGGGCTCGGGATCATGGGCTCGCTCCAGGCGATGAACCTCGCCAAGGCGGGCTACGAGCTGACGGTCTTCAACCGAACGCGTGAGAAGGCCGAGGCCTGGGTCGCCGAGCACGGCGGGACGGTCGCCGACTCGCCGCGCGCGGTCGCCGAGGCCTCGGACGTCGTGATCACGATGGTCGTCGACGGCGCGCAGGTCGAGGACATGATCGGCCAGGCGCTCGAGGGCGCACGGCCGGGAACCCTCTTCGTCGACATGTCGACAATCGCTCCCGGCACGGCGCGGGCGCTGGACGAGCGCCTCGGCGCGGCCGGCCACACGTTCGTCGACGCACCGGTCACCGGCTCCTCTCCCAAGGCGCGCACCGGCACGCTGACGATCATGTGCGGCGGTGCTGACGCTGACATCGAGCGCGCGCGCCCACTGTTCGAGGTCATGGGCGAGAAAATCGTGCTCTGCGGCGAGGCGGGTCAGGGCCAGGCGGTGAAGGTCATCTCACAGGCGATCACCGCCGTCAACTGCGCCACGCTGGCCCAGGGATTGGTCCTGGCGCGCCAGGTCGGGGTGAATGTCGACGCCCTGCTGCAGACGATGGACGGCGGCTCGTCGGACTCGACGATGCGGGCGCTGAAGGGCAAGCCGATGCTCGAGCACGACTTCACCCCGCTATTCAAGCTTGCTCACATGCTCAAGGACGTTCAACTTTGTCTGGCCGAGGCGCGCACGGCCGGCTCCGCTTTTCCATTTGCCGGTCTAGCGGCAGAGCTCTACGGCGCGGGTATGGGACGCGGCCTCGGCGACCAGGATTTCGCCGCGGTGCTCGAGGTGGTCGAGGGCATCACCGGCACGCGTCTGTAAGCAATGTGGCGCAATTGCACTCTGCGCGAAAATTCGTGCGTCGATCGTAAAACTCGCTCATTTGCAGCGATGTTTTGAGATTTCTCGAGCTTGTGCATAGTATGTGACGCCTGGACCGGAGGTTTCCCGGTCCGAGTCGCGGGCAGGGTCGTGGCGCATAGTCCCTGTGCGGGACAAGCAGGCTTTTTCAACTCTCTCTTCACCCACCTTTATGCCGATCGCTTTCAAGGAATGGGCCGTCACCGTGCGCGCTCTTGCCGAGGGTGAGCAATTGCTCACACTTCGCAAAGGCGGCATCCGCGAGCCGGGTAAGCACTTCTCGCTCGAGCACGACCGCTTCTTCCTGTACCCGACGTTCGATCACCAGCGCAACGACCTGGTGCGCGAGTCGCACCAGCCCGAGTTGCGGCGCGCCCTTGAAGAGGGCGTGTGGCCGGAGGGTGAGCCGCCTGCACGGGCGCTGACGATGGACGGCGGGATCCCCCAGCCGGACCGCGTGCGCATCCGAGCGTGGGCCGAGGTCGCCGGCGCGTGGACGATCACCGATCGCCGCGCCCTCGACGCCCTCTGCCCGTTCCACGTGTGGACGACCGACTACGCCGAGAAGCGCCTCGCCTGGAAGCGCCGCCACCCGCTCAACGTGCTGCTCCTGCGCACGTACCGCATCCCGCGCCCGGTCACGGTGCGCGTGCGTGAGGACTACGGCGGATGCCGCTCCTGGCTCGAGATCACGCGCGACCTGCCGTTCGAGGGCACTCCGGTGCTGTCGGACGAGGAGTTCGAGCGCGCCTCCGAAGAGATCGCCAGCATCGCCGCCAACAACGGCGCGCCCGCGTACGCCTAGGGCGTCGACCCGCGCCGCGCGCTGACGGCGCGCGGCGGCGCGGCGACCCCCGCGCGGCGGGGGCGGCGTCAACGTCCCGCGCGCTGAGGGCGCGCGGCGGCGCGGCGACTCCCGCGCGGCGCCAACGTCCCGCTCGCAGACGGCGCGCGGCGGCGCCGACTCCCACGCGGCGGGGGCGGCGCCAACGTCCCGCGCGCTGACGGCGCGCGGCGGCGCGGCGACCCCCGCGCGGCGGGGCGGCGTCGACGTCCCGCGGGTTTGTGATCATCGTCACGGATTGACCGCACGGTTTCCGGGGTATCGGGTCGCGGTGTTTGTCCGCACCGTCGCCGGCCCCCTTACCGCCCTCGCGCTGTTCGCCGCCCCCGCGAACGCGCAGCTGCCGCCCGCGCCCCAGCCCTACCAGGCCAACGACGCCACGGGGTTCCGTTCGGTCCTGCCGAGCGGCACCCGCGGGCGCTACTCGCTGCCGGAGCTGGCCGCCAACCTGACCACCGGCGCGACCGTCCCGCATTGCTGCGACCAGCTGCCGATGTACGAGCGCCTGGTCTACGCGACGCCCGGCCTGCAGTCCCAGGACATCCCGAAGTACTTCAAGGACGGCTCGTTCGGGGTGCAGCCCGGCAGCGTGGAACGCACCTACTCGCCGCGCCCTGACGTCACCATCGTGCGCGACAAGGGCTTCGGCGTCCCCCACATCTACGGCACGACGCGGTCAGGCGCGATGTTCGGCCTCGGCTACGCGGGCGCGGAGGACCGGCTGTTCTTCATGGACGTCCTGCGCCACGCGGGACGCGGCGAGCTGTCGAGTTTCGCGGGCGGGGCGAACGCGGGCCAGGACGCCGAGCAGTGGTCGGTGGCGCCGTACACGGAGCAGGACCTCGAGCGCCAGGTGAACGACCTGCCGAAGTACCTCGGCGCCCAGGGCACGCAGATCGTCGCCGATGCCACCAACTACCTCGCGGGCGTCAACCAGTACATCCTCGAGGCCAAGCTCGACCCGGCCAAGCTGCCCGGCGAGTACGCCGCGATCGGTCGCCTGCCGGAGCCCTTCAAGCCCGCTGACATCATCGCCACCGCCGCCATGGTGGGTGGGATCTTCGGCAAGGGCGGCGGCGAGGAGCTGCAGTTCTCCCAGCTCGCGGACGCGCTCGAGGAGCGCTTCGGCGGCAGACAGGGCGCCAAGGTCTTCAAGGACTTCCGCAGCGCGGAGGACCCCGAGGCGCCGGTCACCGTCCCCACTCGCTTCCCGTACCAGGTGCCGCCGAAGAAGGCCGTCGGCGTCGCGCGCCCTGACAAGGGCACGCTGAAGCTGAATGCCGTCAGCACCACCGGCTCGTTCTTCCCCACCCGGATGTCCAACGCGCTCCTGATCAGCGCGAAGCGTTCCGCGAGCGGGCACCCGCTGATGGTCGCCGGCCCGCAGGTCGGCTACTTCAACCCGCAGATCCTGATGGAGCAGGACGTCCACGCGCCCGCGAGCCCGGACGGGCCGGGGATCGACGCCCAGGGCGCGTCGTTCGTCGGCATCAACCTCTACGTGCAGCTCGGCCGCGGCCGCGACTACGCGTGGAGCGCGACCTCCGCGGGCCAGGACATCATCGACACGTTCGCGCTCGAGCTCTGCGACGACACCCACTACCGGTTCCGTGGCAAGTGCGAGCCGATCGAGGTGCTGACCAAGACCAACCGCTGGACCCCGACGCTCGCCGATCAGACCAAGGCCGGCTCGCAGACGCTCACCGCCGAGCGCACCAAGCTCGGCCTCGTCGCCGGCCGCGGCAAGGTGCACGGCAAGCCGGTGATCTTCACCCGCCTGCGCTCCACGTACTTCCACGAGGTCGACAGCGCCGCGGGCTTCATGGACTTCAACACGCCCGAGGTCGTCAAGGACGCGGCGTCCTTCCAGCGCGCCGCGTCCAAGATCGGCTACACGTTCAACTGGTTCTACGCCGACGCCGACCACATCGCCTACTTCAACTCCGGCGCGAACCCGGTCAGGGCGGCCGATGTCGACCATGACTTCCCGACCACCCGCGAGTGGCAGGGCTGGAACCCGGACACGTGGCAGTCGAAGGTCACGCCCTTCGAGCAGCACCCGCAGGCGATCGATCAGGACCACTTCGTCAACTGGAACAACAAGCAGGCGCGGGCGTACCGCTCCGCGGACGCGAACGCCTACTCGAGCACCTACCGGTCGGTGCTGCTCGAGGACCGGCTGAAGCCCAAGATGACCCTGCCGGAGCTGATCGACGCGATGGAACTGGGCGGCTCGACCGACCTGCGCGCGTGGGTGGACCTTCCGCTGGCGCTGCGGGTGATCGGCAACCCGTCGGACCCGGCCCTCGAGGACGCCGTCGCCAAGCTACGTGCGTGGCGAGCGGACGGCGGGCTACGCCGCGACGCCGATCGCGACGGCCACTACGAGCACAGCGACGCGATCCGCATCCTGGACCAGTGGTGGCCGCTGTGGGTGAAGGCGCAGTTCGAACCGACCCTGGGCGCTGAGGCGTTCAAGACGCTCACAGAGACGGTCGCGACCGACAACCCGCCCAACAACCACGGCGAGCACCTCGGCTCGGCCTTCCAAGGCTCCTGGTACGGCTACGTGAGCAAAGACCTGCGAACCACCCTCGGCGACCCCGTGAAGGGCCGCTACGCGCGCCGCTACTGCGGGTCGCGCAAGCGCTGCCGAGCGGCGCTGCGCGCGTCGCTGAGGGCCGCGCTGAAGGCGCCCGATCCCTACGCCGGCGACGCGGTCTGCGCGGCCCAGAAGAGCCTCGACCCGCAGTGGTGCTTCGACGCGATCCGCCAGCGCCCGACCGGCGGAACGAGCCAGCCGCTGATCCACTGGATCAACCGCCCGACCTACCAGCAGGTGGTGGAGATCCCGCAGCGCCTGCCACGTTGAAACGGCGCGGCTAGCGTAAGGACCCACATGGCCTGGGTCGACACCGCTTCAAGGACGTTCGTGGCGCGCCACGACGAGCGTGACGCTGATGATGCCGACCGCGTGCTCGCGCAGCTCGAGTTCGCCCGCGAGCGGCTCGAGGAGCGGTTCGAGACGCGGCCGGGCGAGCTCGCGGTCGTCCTGCACTCGAGCACGGCGCAGCTCGACGCCGCCCAGCCGTGGCTCCCGCTCGCCCGCCGCCTCACGGCGCCCGCCGCGCGCCGCTATGTCGTCGGCGTCGCCGGCCAGCGCGAGTTGCACGTGCTCTGCCCGCGTCAGCTCGCCCACCGGGCCTCGAACGTCGAGGGCTCGCTGGAGATGCTGATGCTCGCGCCCTCGGCGCTGCTCGCGCGCCGCTATGTCGCCGACAGCCACCCGAAGCTGCCGCCGCCCATGACCCCCGGCCGGCTCTCCCGCTGGAACCGCTGGGCCTGGCTGGTCGAGGGCGCCGCGCAGTGGCTGTCGGGGCAGACGCGCCACGTCCGCCCGGCCGTCCAGCGCCGGCTGCGCGAAGGGCCCGAGCCGGCCTTTCCCCCCTCGCGCACGGACGCGCTCCTGCTCGGCGGCTCGGTGTTCGATCTCCTCGCCCGCGAGGAGGGCGACCGCGCCTGCGTCACGCTCGCCCGCGGGCCGCACCCGGACGGCCCGATCCGTGCGCTCGAGATCGCGTTCCCGCGTTCGATCCGCCACACCGAGAACGCGTGGCGCGCCCACCTCGAGCGGCTCGCCGACTAGTGCCGAGCCCTCGCGGCGAGTCGCGCGGCCGCCGCGACCGTGAGCACGGCGGCGATCACGACCTGGGCCATGTCCCACAGCAGGAACAGCCAGCTCTCCTTCACCTCACCGCTCGCGAACGCCGCCAGCGAGCCGAGCGCGATCGCCGCGGCGGCGATCAGCCACCTTCGCGCGCCCGAATCGAGACGCACGGCGACGAGACCGGTGAGGACGCCGCCAAGGATCGGGATCAGCTCGTACACGTCGTCCTCTCTAGCCGTCGGCCACGGCTTGCAGATGGAGCAGCAGTGCGCGGTGCGTGCCCTGGAGCCCCGCCACGTCGCCGCGCTCGACCGCCTGCTGCAACGCTCCCACGAGGCGCTCGAAAGCGGCGGCGTCGCCCTTGCGCTTGAGTGCGGCGAAGCTCGGCTGCGTGCCGCGTAGGAGCGTCACGTACTCCGCGTCGCCCGCCTTGCGCGCGCCGTACGCGGCGACGAACTTGACCGCGGGCGCGGAGAGCTTCGCGGCGGCCGGGTCGGTGCCGAACGGCTTGTCGCGATCGAAGAGCTCCGCGTGCCAGCGCGCCGTCTGGAGGATGTCGCCGCGGTTCCCGGGCTCGAGCACCCGCATCGTGATCGCCATGTCGGCGCGTTCGAGCAAGCAGCCCAGCGCGACGATCGCGTCCGCGGGCTTGCCGCCGAGCACGGCCTTGGCCGCGTCGACGCGGCGCTTGTCAACGCCCGCCGCCACGAGCAGCGCGGCGATGCGGTCGAACCGCCCCTGCACGCCCTTGACCCAGACGGCCGCCGTCGGCGGCTTGCGCTGGGCCGTGCGCGCGGCCTTGACCTCGTCGTCGGCGCCGGCGACGCCCAGCGCCGCCGCGCGCGTGAAGACGGACCGGTGGCGTTCGAGGACGTACACGACGGTCTGCGCGCTGTCGGCGAGGCGCGTCCCGAGACTGAAGCCGTTGACCGCCATGCCGTTGACCAGCTCGGCGAAGTCGACGCGCGCGACGTCGCCCGCACGCCCGGCCGGCGGGACGAAGCTCACCGCGATCCAGCGGTTCTCGCCGGGCTCCATCGCCTTCAGCGTGAGGGTCCCGGATGGCTTGGCCCGCACCTTGCGCAGGTTGAGGCCCTCGAGGCCGACGGTCTCGACGCGCTGCAGCAGGCCGTCGAGCGCGTAGCCGATCACGACGTCGCGGCGGAACGTGGCGGCGTTGTGCACCAGGCCGCAGAGGCACGTCTCAGCCGCCTCCACCCCGCGCGCGGGCGTGGTCGACAGGCCCATGTTGCGCTGCGCCTTGTTGTTGTCGTCGAGGATCTCGAGGTCCTGGTCGGGCCAGCCGGGCGCCCGGCCGCGCAGGCTCTGACCCGCGAACGGATCGCCGGGCGAGCTCAGCTCGACCGCCAGGCACAGATGCGTCGAGGCGACGGGGTTCAGATGCCACGGGAACGCGACGGTCGTGATCGGCCCCGCGTCCGCCGGGGCGAAGTTCACCGTCGGATCGGGGTCGGGGAACGCGACGTCGGGATCGGCGGAGCTCGCGTCGAGGAAGTTGCTGCCGGTGCCGAGCGGTGAGACGAGGAAGTGCGCCGTCGCGGCGACCGCGGCGCCGGCGGCATCGGCGCGCCGCCGGCGCACCCGCGCGAACGCCCAGTTGTCGCCGAGGTTCCCGACGCCGTTGCCGGCGGGCTCGTTCGACGGCTGGTCGTTCGGGAACGGGCCCGGCAAGGTCCCGCGCCGGTTCCAGACGTCGGGCACGGCCCAGAACGCCGGTCGGATCGACGGCTCGACGCCGGTGTCGAACACGGTCGGGCTATCGGTCCAGTCGCGCACGAAGACGTCCTGCTCCGGCGCGACGTCGCTGAAGAACGCGTAGAACGGGTCGATCGAGTTCGCCCGTACGGTGACGCCGTCGTTGCCCAGCAGGCGCTGGTTGGGGAAGTCGGCGTTGCGGAGGTAGGTGACGCCTTGCGGGAAGTTGGCGGCGACCGGCTGGTTGAACCCGCAGAACGCGGCGTGGAAGTCCTTGCCGACGGCGATCAGGTTCGCGTAGTCGCCGATCGTCGGCTGGAACGTGCCGCCGAGGTCGGGCAGGTTCGCGAGCGTCAGGTCGGTGCGCACCGTCGCGAACCGATCGACCGAGATCTCGAGGTGGGTCTCGAAGCGGTTTCCGCCCGCCGGCGTCGTCAGCCGCTGGTAGAGCAGCCCGACCGTGCCGCGGACGTTGACCGCCAACCCGGGGTTCGTGACCTGGTCGATGGTGCGCAGGTCGCCCGTCCAGGTCGCGCCGCCGTCGTCGGACCGGCGCAAGTGCAGTCGGAACCCCGGCGGCACGGCCGGCATCCCGTCGCACCAGGCGAGGTACACCCGCCGCCGGTTGCGGGGGTCGACCGCGATCGCGATCCGCGAGCTCACGCGGACGCTCCCGAGCAGCGTCCCGACCGGCGGCACCGTGACGCCGGTCACGACCCGCCGGCCCGCCACCCCGTCGCCGGGATCGACCAGCGCCGCCCATCCGCCATTGCCGCCGTCGTCGTCGCGCACGACCACGACGTCCGAACCGCCGGCTCGCACGCCGATGAAGGTCGCGTACACCACCCCGGCGCGATGGACCGCCGTGCGCACCGACGGCCGGTCGCTCCCGGCCCGCGCCTCGATGTCCACCGCCGCTCCGAACCCGGCCGGCGCCCCCGCGGTGCCGGCGTCGAGCGAGAACTGCGCCTCGGCGGTCCCCGTGTTCGCGGTGACGTAGACGCGGTCGCGCGTCGTGTTGCCGCCTGCCCCCGCCCACGCGGCCTCGACCCACGGCTGGTCCGGGCCGGCGCGGTCGATCAGGACGGTCATCAGACCGACCGGCGGGAACGACGGGGCGCGGAGGATGTCCATCCGGCCGTTGTCCGCACGCAGGATGCCGCCGTAGAGGCGGCCGTCCGAGCCCGAGAAGCGCAGCGAGATGTCGCCGGTCATGTTCCCGCCCGGGACGCACACGTTCAGCGCCCAGGTCGCGCCGCCGTCCGTGGACACGAAGATCGGCGCGCTCCCGGAGCCGGCGGGATCGCTGGTGAACGCCGAGAGCGCGATCTGGCGCGGGTCGGCCGGGTTGGCCGTGACGCTCGCCTCGCTGTCCTGGCGCGTCTCGTCGCTGAGCGTGTTCGGAATGACGTTGACAACCCGCGTCGCCATCGCTCAGCGCCCCGTCTCGGCGATGAGGATCTCGAGGAAGGGCAGCAGCCCCGGTGCCTGGAAGTCCAGCGGGTGCAGCGCGGTGAACCCGTTCGGGACGTCGGGTACCTCGACCTTCCCGGCGGCGAGCGTCTGGCCCCGGGCGGGTTGGAGGAGCCACACGCCCTCTTGGCCTTCGACGAACAGCGGCACCTCGGACCATTTCTGCGTGCGCGGGAACGGGTGGACGACGTGCGGGTCGGGATCGGGCGCGCCCTTCAGCGTCCGCCAGACCTTCAGGACGGCGGAGCGGAAGCGTGGCGCCGCCTCGCCGACGACCTGCGCGCCGACGGACCCGTCGGCGGTGACGGGCTCGATGCGGCTCACGACCCCGTAGACCACGGTCGAGGCCAGGCGCAGCCGATCCGCGAGGACGTCGCGCTGCTCGCCGAGCCGCGCCTCGAACACCTCGTCGCGGAGCCGTCGCTCGTCGCGGCGCCCCGCCGGGACACGGGCGAGCTCGGCGACCGCGATCTCGTCGCCGAAGTGCAGGCTCGTCGCCACGAACAGGTGGCGCGAACCCCGGGTCAGCCGCTCCGCCGCACTGAGGTGCACGGTCAGCTCACGGCCCGTGAGGTCGCCGACCGCCTCGGGTGCCGTGACCGGCTCGTCCACGCGCACGACCGCTGTCGGATACTCGTCGCCGTCCAGCATCTCCACTGTCGAGCCGGTAGGGCGGAGAACGGTGGCGAAGAACACGAACGGCGCTGTTCGAGCCGCCGTCAGGAGCTCCGGAGGAGCCGGCATACTGCCGTTCCTATCCCCTCCAGCACTACCGAGTCAATGACCGAACGGGCAGACCGTTCTCAATCGAAGAACGGCGCGATGATGCTCGCGGCGAACACCACGACCACCGTGAACGCGAGCGTGAACGCCAGCGCTCGCATCCAGGCGGGGTGACGCTCCGCGGGCAGGCGGCGGGGCGCGCGGGGGTCGCCGAGGATCTCGCGGGCGGCCTCGAGGCCGCCGGCGGCGACCATCACGTCGCGCGGGCCGGCGGCGAGGAAGTCCGGGACGTCGAAGCCGCCGGAGCGGCGGGCGAGCGACGGGATGCCCTCTTCGAGCAGCAGGCCCTGGATCAGCTCGGCCTCGGCCTGGTTGCGCGCCCACGCGGCGCGGACGAGCGGGCCTTCGGCGTAGGTCTTGTGGACCTTGCGGGCACGCTCGGCGAGCTCGGAGCGCGGCGGCTCCTCGGCCGGGCCTTCACGCACGAGCGGAAGGCCGCAGTCCAGGCAGAAGCGCTCGTGCGGCTCGTGCGTTCTCGCGCACGAGGGGCACACGAGCGCCGGGCTCAATCGGTGACCTCGAGCTCGACCTGCTCGTAGGACCGGCCGACGATCGACCACAGGCGCAGGTCCGGCTCCGCGTTCTTGGTGCCCACGATCAGGTACAGCGTGCCGGGCCACGCGGGGTCGTCGGTGTCGCCGAAGCGGGCGAGGTTGACGTCGGTCTCGGACGGGATCGGGTCCGAGCGCGTATGCGAGTGGTAGATCATCCCGAGGTCGAGGCCCGCGTCCTCGATCTCGTCGGTGATCCGCAGCTGCTCGCGCGGGTCCATGACGTACTTGAACTTGCTCTTGGCCGTGTTGACCGTGCGGTACACGGCGACGGCCTCGCCGTCACGGGAGGAGATCAGGCCGCAGCACTCGTTCGGAGCGTCGGCGTATGCGTGCTCGACGACGTCGTCGAGGAGTGCCTTGGAGATGCGCAGGGGCCGGTTAAGGTCGGATGATCGGGGTGGGGCGGAGGGGCTGCTGCCGTTACTTCGCTCTATTGAGAGGAGTCTCGTCCTCGTCGTCGCTCGTCGAGTTGCCGCTGAGCGAGTCCTTGAACTCCCGCATCCCGCGGCCGAGTGACTTGCCGACCTCAGGGAGGCGCTTGGGCCCGAGTACGAGCAGGGCGATGATGAGCACCACAACCAGCTCACCCGGCCCGATGTTGTTGAACGGCATGGAACGTTCCCTTCGGCGGTATGACCTCTTAGCTTACCCGCCGTCAGTCTGGCGCCGGAGGATGAGCGCGTGCTGGGAGTGCGACGCCAGGATGGTCGCCGCCGTCATCGCGATCTTCGAGTCCGACAGGTTCGGGAGCGCGTTCTGGTAGAGCGCGACGAGCTCCTCCTCGAGCACGAGCGCGCGGGTCTTGGCGGTCTCGGCGTCGGCGCGGGCGAGCAGCTCGGCGCTGGCATCGATCTCGCTCACCCACTGCGGCGGCCGCGGCGTCCCGAGCCCGACCGCGGCCAGCTCGGTGGCGATCGCGGCGGCATGGTCGAACTCGTGTCCACGCAGCGTGACGAACAGCGGCTCGAGGTGCGCGACCCGGTCGTACGCGAGCGACGCCCCCATCTCGCGCCGCCACAGCCCGAGCAGGAGCCCGCCCTCGTCGGTGGCCGCGCCGGCGAGGGCCGGCCGCGCGAGGACGCCGGCGGCGAGGGCGGCCGCACCCGCGCGCAGGGCGGCGCGGCGAGAGACACGCCGCGGCGCGTCGGCGCGGGGCGTGGCCGCGGCGGGCTCGCCCGCGCGGGTGTCGTCGCGGCGCGCCATCAGACGGGCTGTCCCGGGAAGGCGGTGGGCGCGGCGGGGCGCTTGAGCATGGTCAGGAGCGCGGACTCGCTCGCGGCGGCGTCGGCGATCAGGCCCGCCAGGAGCTCGCGGTACGTGGGGTCCTCGAGCTCGCCCACCGCGGCGACGTGGCCGCGCAGCGCGGCCTGCTCGGCGGCCAGCGCCGCCTCGACGCCCGTCGCGCCGGATGCAACACGCGGCGGCGTCCCGCCCGCGGCGCGCAGCGCGGCCTCCAGCTTCTCGACGCGCCGCGACGCGCCCACCCCACCCTCGCCCGCGACGCCCGAGTAGGCGTCGGCGACGGCCTGGGTCAGCCGCAGCTGCTCCGACAGGACCGCGGAGGCATCGGCCGGGGGCTCCTCCTGCGGCCCGCAGCCGGCCAGCAATGCGAGAGCGCCGGCGCCCAATAGCGCACGGCGCGTTACCACCAGACCGTCGTGTCCAGGTTCTCGAGCTCGTCGACGGGCGTCGTGTAGAGCCCGCTCGACAGGTACTTCCAGCCGTCGTCGCAGACGATGAAGACGACGTTGCCCTCGTCGAGCTCGTTGGCGATGCGGACGGCGATCGAGGCGATCGCGCCCGTCGAGACGCCCGCGAAGATGCCCTCCTCGTCGAGCAGCCTCTTGGTCCAGAGGATCGCGTCGCGGTTGGTGACGAAGATCTTCCGGTCCAGCAGCGAGAGGTCGATGATCGGCGGGATGAAGCCGTCGTCGAGGGAGCGCAGGCCCTGCACCGGCTCGCCCTGCATCGGCTCGGCGGCGACGATCTTCACCGCGTCGCCCAGCTCCTCGCGCAGGCGACGGCCGACCCCCATCAGAGTCCCGCCCGTGCCCAGACCGGCGACGAACGCCGTGATCTCGTCGAGCTCCTCGAGGATCTCCGGCGCGGTGCCGTAGTAGTGGGCGTTCGGGTTCGCCTGGTTGCCGTACTGGTACGGCATGTAGTACGAGGGGTCGGCGGCGGCCATCTCCAGGGCCATCGCCACGGCGCCGTTGGAGCCCTGGTTGCCCGGCGAGTAGACGATCTCGGCGCCGTACATCTTCAGCAGCTGCGTGCGCTCGGGCGTCACGTTGTCGGGCATGACGACCTTCAGCCGGTAGCCCTTGCGCGAGCAGATCATCGCGAGCGAGATGCCCGTGTTGCCCGAGGTCGGCTCGAGGATGGTCTGGCCCGGGCGGATCGCGCCCTTCTCCTCGGCGTCCTCGATCAGGGCGCGGGCGACGCGGTCCTTGACCGAGCCCGTCGGGTTGAACGACTCCATCTTCGCCCAGACGCGCACGCCCGGCTTCGGCGAAAGTCGCTTCAATTCCACGAGCGGCGTGTTGCCGATCGCTTGGACGATGTCGCCGTAGCGGCCGCCGCATGGACGGTTGCGGAGTTCCTGGGCCATGACTTCACGAAGTGTAGTGTCCGATCCCCTGCGCGCGCTCAAGGCTTCCTTGGCCGAACAGCTGGCAACTCTGCGCGGTGTGCAACCTGACCAACTGCCGCCGGCGCTGCTGGACATCAGCGTCAGAAGGGTGGGTGACGCCTACTACGTCTGCCCAGCCGACTGGGAGCAGCTCCGGCACGAGGAAGGTGGTGCGGGACGCCCCGTCCCGTACTGGGCGCGGCCGTGGCCGAGCGGCCAGACGCTCGCCGCCCACCTGCGCGAGCGACCGGTCGAAGGCCGCGTGCTCGAGCTCGGCTGCGGGCTCGCGCTCCCCTCCGTCGTCGCCGCGCAGGCCGGCGCGAGCGTCCTCGCCACCGACGGCCACACGGACGCCGTCGCCTTCGCCGCCCACGTGCTGGCGATCAACGAGGTCGAGGGCGAGGTCGCCCACGTCGACTGGGCCGAGCACGGCGACCAGCTGGTCGAGCGCGGCCCGTGGGACCTCGTCCTGGCCGCCGACGTCCTCTACACGAGCGCGAACGTCAACGCCGCGCAACACCTCTTCCACCGCCTCGTCGCCCCCACCGGAACGCTGATCCTCGCCGACCCGAATCGCAAGGGGGCGCAGGGCTTTCTCGCTTCCGCGCGGGCGCGCTTCGATTTGGTGAGCGCCCGCGGACCCGACGTCTCGCTGCACACGCTGACGCCCCGAAACGGTTAGACGCCGGGACCGGTGGGCATACAAAGGAGTGGCGGGGGCCACTTTCTTCGCCGACGCGAGCGCGTCGGTTCAAATCCCCAACGGGCCGCTCGCCGCTCCCTCACGTGCAAGCTCAGTCCACCAGACCTGGGCGGTCACGACACGCGCGCCGCGTCGCGGCGCTCGTCGGCGTGGCCGCCATCCTCACACTCCTCGCCGGGCGGCTCCTGCCCGCCACGGCGGGCACCCCGGACCGCAAGTGGCCCGGCGGCGTCGTCCACGTCTACGACGACAGCGGAATGACCGACACGATCATCACGGCCGCACATCGCTGGACGGTGTCCGGCGCCAAGGTCGACGTCGAGGTCGTCAGCCACCCCAAGGACGCCGACGTGATCGTGCGCGAGGACGACCGCCGCCTGCTCGAGCTGTGCGGGCGCGACTGCCTCGGCTACAGCACCTCGATCGGCCGCCCGAGCGATGGCCACAGCGAGATCCTGATGCGCTCCAACCTCGGCGGCGATCCACGTCCGCTGTCGGTGTGGGTCGCCGCGCATGAGCTCGGTCACGTGCTCGGCCTGCACCATCGCGACGGCCATCACTGCTCGGTGATGTCACCACGCGCGTTCGACACCAACTGCGCGCCGTCGCTGGCGGCGAGCCGGCCCACGTCGGACGAGCTGGCCTGTGTTCCCGCGCCGGCCGACGTCGACGTGGCGGCGAAGCTCTACGGCGGTGCCGCGACGACGCGGGATCCGCGCTGCCAGTAGCGTTCCGCCGCGTGATCGCGTCTCGCCTGAGCGGCTTCGGAATATCCATCTTCACCGAGATGTCGGCGCTGGCCGTCGAGACCGGCGCCATCAATCTCGGTCAGGGCTTCCCGGACGAGGACGGCCCGCAGGCGGTCCTCGAAGCCGCCCAGGCGGCGATCCGCACGGGCCACAACCAGTACGCGCCGCTGCCGGGCGTGCCCGCCCTGCGGCAGGCGATCGTCGAGCACCAGCAGCGTTTCTACGGCCTCACGCCGGAGGACGTCCAGGTCACGATGGGGGCCACCGAGGCGATCGCGGCCGCGATCCTCGGCCTGGTCGAGCCCGACCAGGAGGTCCTGGCGTTCGACCCGACCTACGACTCCTACGGCGCCGCCGCGAAGATGACCGGCGCGCGGCTCGTCCCGGTCCCGCTGCACCCGCCCGACTGGCAGTTCGACCCTGACGAGCTGCGCGCGGCGATCACGCCGAAGACCCGCGCGTTCCTGATCAACACGCCGCACAACCCGACGGGCCGGGTCCTCAGCCGGCAGGAGCTCCAGACGATCGCCGACATCGTCATCGAGCACGACCTGATCGCGATCACCGACGAGGTCTACGAGCACCTCGTCTTCGACGGGCTCGAGCACGTCCCGCTGGCGACCCTCGAGGGGATGGCCGAGCGCACGCTGACGATCTCCTCGCTCGGCAAGACGTTCAGCGTCACCGGGTGGAAGGTCGGGTGGGCGAGCGGGCCCGCGAGCCTCGTCGCCGGCGTGCGCGCCGCCAAGCAGTTCCTGACCTTCGCGGGCGCGACCCCGTTCCAGCACGCGGGCGCCGCCGCCCTGCGCATGGACGACGCCTGGTACGCCGCGTTCTCGAAGGAGCTCGAGACCAAGCGCGACCACCTGATCGCCGGGCTGACCGCAGCGGGGCTGAAGGTGAGCACGCCGCAGGGGACCTACTTCGCCAACGCGGACGTGGGCCAGGACGCGACGGCGTTCGCGCGTGAGCTCCCCCACCGCGCCGGCGTCGTGGCGATCCCGACCGCGGTCTTCTCCACGCGCGCGCGTGAGCTCGCCCCCTACCTGCGCTTCGCGTTCTGCAAGCGCCCCGCGGTCATCGACCGCGCCGCGGCTCAGCTCGCCGCTCTGGAGTCGTAGTTCCAGAAGCGCGGGAGCGCGAGCGCGAGCACCACCGATCCGGCCACCACCAGCGCCCCACCGCCGACCACCGACGCGCGCAGGCCGAACAGCGACGCCCCCACACCCGCGCGGGCGTTGCCGAGCAGCGGGCCGGACGACCACGAGATCATCTCCACGCCCGCGAGCCGGCCGCGCATCGCGTCCGGGATCGTCTCGTTCCACAGGGCGCTGCGGAAGATGCCGGAGATGCCGTCTGCAGCGCCCGCGAGCGCGAGGAACAGCAGCGCGAGCCAGAGCGTCGAGACGAGCCCGAAGAGCGCGATGAACACGCCCCAGGCCGCCGCGGCGAGCACGATCGCGCGGCCGTTGTGGTGCACCCGCGCCGCCCACCCGCTGGTCGCCATCGAGGCCAGCGCGCCGACTCCCGGCGCCGCCCACAGCAGCCCGACGACCTGCGTCCCGCCGTAACGGTCGGCCAGGGCCGGGAACAGCGCGAACGGCATCCCGAAGAACATCGCGTTGATGTCGACGACGTAGGAGCCGAGCAGCTCCTGGCGCGACACCGCGTAGCGCAGCCCTGCGATCACCCCGCGCAGCGACGGCGGCTCGGCGTCGGGCGGGGGCGGCGGCGTGCGCAGCAGCGCGAACGCGGTCAAGGAGGCGACGAAGCTCGCGAGGTCCAGCCCGTAGGCGTAGCTGACGTCGGTCGCCGCGATCAGGACGCCGGCCAGGGCCGGGCCGCCGATCGTGGCGATGTTCAACAGCGAGCCCTCGATCGCGCTCGCCGCCTTGAGCTCGTCACGCTCGACCAGACGCGGCAGCAGCGCGTCCAGCGGCGGGCGCAGCACCGCGGACGCGCCGGCGAAGATCACGGCGGCGACGTAGAGCACCCAGACCTGCGGCTGGTCCACGAGCGCGTTGACGAGCAGCGCGAGCGAGACCAGCGACGCGGTCAGCTCCGCGCCCCAGACGAGCTTGCGCCGGTCGAACGCGTCGGCCATCGCCCCACCCACGAGCGCCAGCAGCACGATCGGGATGAACTCGGCGGCGCCGAGCAGGCCGACCGCCAGCGTCGAGCCCGTGAGGTCGTAGACCTGGACCGCGAGCGCGACCTGGGTGAACATTGTCCCGAAGATCGAGACGGTGAAGCCGAAGATGAGCAGGCGCAGGTCCCGCCGGCGGCGCAGCAGCGAGAAGTCGGCGAGGATCACGCGCGCAAGCGAGCCAGGGTCCAGCGGGTGAGCGCGAGGATGCGATCCACGTCGAAGTCGTCTAGCACGAGCCGCGCCGCCTCGTCGGCGTAGGCGGACAGCATGTGGGCCGCGAGCTCAGGGTCCGGCAGGTTCGAACCCGACATCGCCAGGCGCTCGATCACCGCCGCCCGGCCGGCCGCGATGCGCTCGTGGAGCAGGCGCGGCGCGCCCTCCTGCGGCATCAGCACGAGCCGCCAGGTGTCCGGGTCGGCGCGCACCGCGTGCAGATAGGCCTCCAGCGCGGCGAGCAGGTCGTCGTAGGTCTCGGGCAGCTGCGCGAGCGCGCGCAGCGTCTCGCGCTCGACCAGCGCCTCGAGCAGCCCGCCGAGGTCGTCGAAGTGGCCGTAGACGATCGGTCGCGTGATCCCCGCCGCGCGGGCGACGGCCTCGATCGACACCGCATGGAAGCCGTCGGCGACCGCGATCGCCTTGGTCGCGTCGAGGAGCTGCTCGCGCCGTTGCGGGCCGGGCATCCGTGTGCTCATGCGCACACGAGGTTACAGAGCTGTAGCTTACGGTTATGTAACCAGCCATGGACGTGACGATCGCCATCGTCGGCAGCGGGTTCTCCGGGATCGGGCTCGCCGTCAACCTGCGCAGGGCGGGCGTCGAGGACTTCGTCGTTCTCGAACGTGGTGACGGCGTGGGCGGCACTTGGTATGCCAACACGTATCCGGGCTGTGCCTGCGACGTCCCGTCGAACCTGTACTCGTTCTCGTTCGCGCCCAACCCGGACTGGACGCGCACGTATTCCCGACAGCCTGAGATCCGCGCATACCTCGAACGCGTCGTGGACGAGTTCGGGGTGAGACCGAAGATCCGGCTGAACACGGCGGTACTCGAAGCCTCATGGCATGACGAGGGCCGCCGCTGGCAAATAGATACGTCAGCCGGGCGGTTCACCGCGAAAACGTTGGTCTCGGCCACCGGACCGCTGGTGGAGCCGCGGATCCCGGCCTTCCCGGGTCTCGAGCGTTTCGCCGGCCCGACGATGCACTCCGCCCGCTGGGACCACGACGTGGACCTGCGCGGGCTGCGGATCGCCTCGATCGGCACCGGCGCGTCGGCGATCCAGTACGTGCCGAAGGTCGCGGAGAACGCGGAACGGCTCTATGTCTTCCAGCGCACCGCGCCGTGGATCATGCCCCACAGCGCCCGCCCGGTGAGACCGATCGAGCGCCTCCTGTATCGCCGCCTCCCCGCCGTGCAGCGGGCGGTCCGTGCCGGGATCTACACGGCGCGCGAGCTGCTGGTGCTCGGGTTCGTCAAGCACCCGCGCGGGATGAAGCTGCTCGAGCGGATCGCGCGACAGCACCGCGCGCGGGCGTTGAAGGACCCCGAGCTGCTCGCGAAGACGACGCCGGGCTATACGGTCGGCTGCAAGCGCATCCTGCCGTCCAACGACTGGTATCCGGCGCTCGCGCGCGAGAACGTGGAACTGGTCACCGACGGCGTGGCGGAGATCCGCGAGCGCTCCGTGGTGACGACGTCCGGCCGTGAGCTCGAGGTCGACGCGCTGCTCTTCGGCACCGGTTTCGACGTCCTCGACACGCCGATCTCGCGGATCGTGCGCGGGCGCGACGGGCGGACGCTGGCCGACGTGTGGGCCGGCTCGCCGCACGCGCACATGGGCGCGACCGTCCCGGGCTTCCCGAACCTGTTCATGCTGCTCGGGCCGAACACCGGCCTCGGCCACAGCTCGATGGTCTACATGATCGAGTCCCAGATCGCCTACGTGATGGAGGCGATGGGCGCGGGCGACGTCGTCGAGGTCAAACCGGAGGCCGAGCGCGCGTACAACGAGGAGGTGCAGCGACGCATGGTGGGCACGGTCTGGAACACAGGCTGCTCGAGCTGGTACCAGGACGCCAAGGGCAACAACCCGACGCTGTGGCCGGACTGGACGTGGCGCTTCCGGCGCCGCGCGGCGCGCTTCGACGTCTCGGAGCATCTCGTCGCATGAAAGTCCTGATCACCGGCGCCGCGGGTGGCATCGGCACCGCTGCCACCGCCGAGCTGCGCCGCCGCGGGGCGACCGTCGTCGGGCTCGATCTGGCGGGCGCTGACATCGACTGCGACGTGCGCGACCAGGCCTCGGTGGACGCGGCGGTGGCGAGCGCGATCGAGCGGCTCGGCGGGCTCGACGTGCTGATCAACAACGCCGGCCTCGGCACCCCGCAGAGTGCCGCCGCCGCACCTGACGAGGACGCGCTCGACGTGCTCGCCGTGAACCTCGTCGGGCCGTGGCGGGTGACCGCGGCCGCGCTCCCCGCGCTGCGCGCCTCGCGCGGGCGCGTGATCAACGTCGCGTCGGGGCTCGCCCACATCACGGTCCCGTTCGCGCCCGCGTACACGATGAGCAAGCGCGGGGTCGTCGCCTACTCGGACTCGCTGCGGCTGGAGGAGGGCGACCGGATCACGGTCACCTCGGTCTATCCCGGCTACATCCGCACGCGCATCCACGAGCGCTCGACCGCCGCCGGGGTGCCGCTCGAGGGCGCGGTGCCGGTCGAACGGGTGCAGGACGCCGCCCGCGCGCTCACCCGCGCCGCGCTCGGCCCACCCGTCCGCGACCTCGCCACGACGCGCCAGGGCGAGCTGGGATACCGGCTTGCACGGCTTGTCCCACGCCGCGTCCTCGACCGGATCACGACCGCCCGGATGCGCAAGTTGGCGCAACGTGGGCATTTCGCCGCGTCGGGGTTGGCCGGTGATTACGCGGTCCGCCTGAGAGACTGACCCGAGCACGTCCGGAGCCCTGGCTAGGGTTCCGCAGCCCATGGTCCTGACGCTCTTGGCCTCCTCTTCGGATCTCCTCACCGCCCACCCGACGATCGGGTGCTCGACCGGCTACATGGACGACCTGCGCGAGGACTGGGACGGGCTGGTCGAGTCCGCGGCCCAGACCTCCGGGTTCGCGATCGAGCTGTCGGCGCTGTCCGAGGACGAGCTCGAGGGCCTCGTCGGGTTCCTGCGCTCCGCCCCACCGCTGCCGTTTCGCTTCGTGAGCGTCCACGGCCCGTCGAAGGACCGGCGGATGTCCGACGACGAGCTGGTCGCGCTGCTCGAGCAGCTGCCCGCGCGGGTGTCGGCGATCGTCATGCACCCGGACGCGATGGTCGACCTCGCGCCCTACCGGCGCCTCGGCCGCCGGCTGTGCCTCGAGAACATGGACGCGCGCAAGCCGATCGGCCGGACGGCGACCGAGCTGCGGCGCTACTTCGACGCGCTGCCCGACGCCCGGTTCTGCTTCGACATCGCCCACGCCAAGGCGGTCGACCCGTCGCTGGCCGTCGCGCGCGAGCTGCTGTCGGCCTTCTCGCTGCGGCTCAGCCACGTGCACCTGAGCTCGCTGGACGACGACCAGCACCACGTGCCGCTCACCGAGGCCGACCAGGAGGCCTTCGCCGCGGTGCTCAAGCGCTGCAGCGACGTGCCGTGGATCCTGGAAGCGCCGCCGATCTAGCGGATCCGGTCGGCGGGGTCGAGCGGCTGGAGGAGGCCGCGGGCGTCGCCTTCGATCACCTGCGCGCGGCGCGAGAGCTGACCGCGCGGCGCACCGCCGACGTCAGCGAGGTGCTCGGCCGGCTCGGGACGCTCGACGGCCTTTCGATCTGCGTCTTCGGCTCGTGGGCGCGCGAGGAGCTGACCACCGACTCCGACGACGACTGGGCGGTGCTGGTGGGACGGCCGTTCGCGCCGTATGACGCCGACGTGCTGCGCGAGGTCGTGGCCGCGCAGGCCGTGCTCGGCGAGGGCGAGCGCCGCCCGGGTACGCAAGCGGTGTTCGGCGGGCCGATCTGCGTGCCGGACCTGTGGGCGCGGATCGGCCTGGACGCGGACACCAACACGAACCTCACGCGCCGGATGCTGCTGCTGCTCGAGTCGCGCGAGCTGCACGGCGACGTGCGCCGCTCGGCGATCGAGCAGATCCTCGGCCGCTACCTGTACGAGTCGCACGCGCCCGGGCAGCCGCCGCGGTTCCTGCTCAACGATGTCGTCCGCTACTGGCGAACGATCTGCGTCGACTTCGAGGGCAAGGTCGCCGGCGGGCCGGACCCGAAGTGGGCGTCGCGCAACGCGAAGCTGCGCACCTCGCGCAAGCTGTTGTTCGCGGGCGGGCTCGTGCCGGTGCTGCTCTGCCACCTATGCGAGCCGTCCGCGACCGCGGGCTTCCTCACCCGCTGGTTCGACGCGCCGGCGCTGGACCGCGTCAGCACCGCGTTCGGATTCGCGGGGCTGATCGACGCGGGCGCGCGGGCGCTCGCCGCCTACGACCGCTGGGTGGGGCTGATGGCGCAGCCCGACGTCCGCGACGAGCTCGAGACGCTGACGTTCGCCACCCGCGACACCTCGACGCTCTACGCCGAGATCCGCGAGATCGGCCGCGAGTTCGAGGACGGCCTCGGCGCGCTGCTGTTCTCGTCGAGCCTCGGGCGCCTCACCCGCACCTACGCGATCTTCTGACGCTCCCATTGGTCGAAGATCAGATACGTCTGCACCGCCGCCACCTCGCGCCGGGCGGTCAGCTGGTCGAGGACGAAGTCGCGCAGCGCACCCGCACGCCGATGATCGCCGCCCGGGCCGCCGCCTCGACTTCACGACCGGCGTCGCGCTCCTCGGCCTCGCGGGCCTGATCGCGGCCGCCTAGAAGATCGGGAGCCACATGAACAGCGCGACCACGCCGATCATCAGCGCAACGGTCAGCACCATGGCGAGGATGAAGCGCAGGCGCACCAGGCGCGGCGGCGGCTCCTCCTTGGGGCGCGGCACGAACGGCTCGATCGCAGGCATGGTCAGAAGTTTGGCCGCTCAGGCGGCGTGTCGCAATGGGGAACGGTCCCCAACTAGAGCGAAACGACCACCCCGTCGCCGGCGGCGCGGTACAGCGCCTGGATCACGCGCGCCTGCGCGAGCGACTCCTCGCGGCCGAGTCGCGGCTCGCGGCCCTCGGCGATCGCGGCGCCGACCTCGTCGAGCTCGCGGCCGTAGGGGTCGACGGGCTCGGGGACGATCCGTTCGGTCTCCCCGCGGATCAGCAGGATCTCGGCGCCGGCCGGGGTCTGCCACGGCGAGGGGACGAGGATCGTGCCCTCGGAGCCGACGACCTCGATCGAGTGGCGGCGGTGGACGTCCATGCCACAGTCGAAGAGGCCGAGGACGTCGCTCTCGAAGCGCATGGTGCCGGCGAAGCGGATGTCGATCCCGCCGTCGCCGCCGAGCACCTGCTCGCCGCTGACGCGCACCGGCTCGCCACACAGCAGCCGCAGCGCGCTCACGCAGTAGCAGCCGACGTCCATCAGCGCGCCGCCCTCGAGCGCCGACTGCAGCCGGACGTTCTCGCTGCCGGAGATCCCGCCGAACCCGAACGACGCGCGGACGACGCGCACCTCTCCGACCGCGCCCTCGCGGACCAGCCGCACGAGCTCGTCGGTCTGGGGATGGAAGCGCCACATGAACGCCTCCATCAGCACGCGGCCCGCCCGCGCGGCCGCGTCGAACGCCTCGGTCACCTGCGCGGGGTCGCGCGAGAGCGGCTTCTCGCACAGCACGTGCTTGCCCGCCTCGAGCGCCCGCACGGACCAGGGCACGTGCATCGAGTTGGGCAGCGGGATGTACACCGCGTCGACCTCCGGGTCGGCGAGCAGGGCCTCGTAGGACCCGTGCGCGCGGTCGATCCCGTTGGCCGACGCGTACTCCTGGGCTCGCGCGAGGTCGCGCGAGCCCACTGCGACGATCTGGGCGTCCTCCGACGCGCTCGCGCCGTCGACAATGCGTTGCGCGATGCGCGCCGTCGAGAGGATGCCCCAGCGCGTCATCTACCGGTTGCCGCCGCCCTTCTGCGGGAGATGGCATCGACGCTGGCCGCGAGCAGGAGCACGAGGCCGTTGATGATGAACTGGATGCCCGACTTCTGCGTGACGAGCGGGAGGCCGTTGGCGATGATCGCCACCACCAGACCGCCGGTGATCGCGTCGTAGATCTTGCCGCGACCGCCGAACAGCGAGGTGCCGCCGATGACCGCCGCGCCCACCGCGTACAGCAGCGTCTGCGCACCACCGGTGGTGGGCGAGACGGAGTTGTCACGCGAGGCCAGCAGGATGCCGGCCACGACCGCGAGCGTCGAGCAGAGGATGAAGCAGGCCGTCTTGACGTTCGCGACGCCGATACCGGCGCGCCGGGCCGCCTCGGCGTTACCGCCGACGGCGTAGATGTGCCGGCCGAACGACGTCCGCATCAACATGAACGAGAGCACCACGACCAGCACGGTGACCAGCGGCACCACCCACGGCACGCCCTGGATCACGATCGGCGCGTTCGGGCGCTGACGCTCCTGGTTGAGCAGGTAGATCACCGCGAGCACGACGACCGCCAGCGCGATCACCTTGACCGCCCACACCGAGATCGCCGGCACCGGCAGGCCCGCCCGCTTGCGGGTCATGATCGCCCAGTAGGTCGCACCCGCGAACCCGGCGATCACGATGATCCCGAACAGCCAGCCGAGCCCGACGGCCATGTTCTTGTTCATGATCGTCAGGATCGCGTCGTTGCGGATCGGGATCGTCCCGCCCTCGCCGATGATCAACAACATCGCGCCTTGCAGGCCGAGGAAGAAGGCCAGCGACACGACGAACGACGGGATGCCCAGCCGCGCGACGAGCAGCGCGATCGCGAAGCCGATCGCCACGCCGGCGAGCAGCGCGGCCAGCACCGACAGCGGCCACGCCCAGTTGTGCTCGGTCAGCGTCACCGCGAGGATCGCGGCGCCGGTGCCGGCGG
Source organism: Solirubrobacter soli DSM 22325 (assembly GCF_000423665.1). GTDB lineage: Bacteria > Actinomycetota > Thermoleophilia > Solirubrobacterales > Solirubrobacteraceae > Solirubrobacter > Solirubrobacter soli. Next base: position 157,335 of record NZ_AUIK01000029.1, read on the forward strand.
TGAAGCCGGCCGACAGGTCGATCTCGCCCAACAGCAGGACGAAGACCAGGCCCATCGCGAGGACCATGATCGCCGCGCCCTGGTTGAGCAGGTTGGCGAAGTTCTGCTCGGTCAGGAACGAGTCGGGCTCCATGATCCCGAACACGATCGCCAGCACGACACAGCCGAGAATGGCCGGCAGCGAGCCGAGGTCGCCGCCCTTGATGCGCTCCCAGTACGTGCCCGCGGCATCGCCGAGGCCTGCCTGGCCCGGCGTGGTCTCGATCTCGAACTGCGAGACGTCCTGTTGCTGCGTGGGAGTGCTCATACCGTCCCCACCGCCGCCGCCTCAGCCGGACGCAGCCCGATGTCACCGGACCGGCCGGCGGTGATCAGCTCGATGACCTGCGTGTTGTTGACGTCCTTGGCCCGGACCTGAGCGGCCATCTGCCCGAGGAACAGGCAGGCGATCGAGTCCGCGACCTGGAAGACGTCGTTCATGTTGTGCGTGATGAGTACCACGCCGAGCCCGTTCTCCGCGAGCCGGCGGACCAGGGCGAGCACCTGCTCGGTCTGGGCCACGCCGAGGGCGGCGGTCGGCTCGTCGAGGATCACCAGCTTGGAGTTCCACAGCACCGCGCGGGCGATCGCCACCGTCTGGCGCTGACCGCCCGACAACGAGGAGACGTTCTGGCGCAGCGAGCGCAGGGTGCGCACGCTGAGCGACTTCAGCGTCTCACCGGCCCGCTTCTCCATCTCGGTCTCGTTGAGCGTGATGCCCGACTTGACCTCGCGGCCGAGGAACATGTTGTGCACGACGTCGAGGTTGTCGCACAGCGCAAGGTCCTGATAGACGATCTCGATCCCGAGGTGGTTTGCGTCCTTCGGACCGTGGATCGTGACCGGCGAGCCCTCGAAGATCACCTCGCCGGAGTCGAACGGGTGGATGCCAGCGACGCACTTGATCAGGGTGCTCTTACCGGCGCCGTTGTCCCCCACGAGGGCGGTGACTTCCCCCGGACGAACGTCAAAATCCACATCCCGGAGGACGTGGACGGCACCGAAACTCTTATTGATCCCCCGGAGGGACAGCAGCTCGCGCTGCTGTCCCTCGGAAGCGCTACTCATCGCAAGCACCGCCCCACGATGCCCGAAACCGCACGCGCGGTCCCGCGGCAGCCGCTGGCCGGGCTCGTCATCCGCTGACGCCGTTCTTCTCGCAGGCCTTCTTCAGGGCATCAGTCGTGCAGATCTTGTCCGCGCTGGTGAAGCCGTCCGCGACCACGTCCTTGACGTTTTCGGGGAAGATCGCCTGCGGCTCGAGCAGCACGCTCTTGACCTGCTGCTTGGTCTCAGTGTCCTCGACCTGGCCCGTCGCCAACGCGTCGGCACCGGCCGTGTCGCCCTTCGCAAGCGCGATCGCCAGCTTGGAGGCCGCGTCGGCCTCCTTCTTGATCGCCTTGTACACCGTCATGCACTGCGTGCCCAACAGCACCCGCTGCAGACCTTCGTCGGTCGCGTCCTGACCCGTGGTCGGGATGTCCTTGGACGCGCCTTCACGCTTCAGGACCGCGGCGACCGCGCCGCCGAGACCGTCGTTGGCGGAGTCCACGCCGACGAACTTGCCGTTGGCCTTGGTGAACATCTGCTCGAAGATCGTGCCGGCCTTCGTGTTGTCCCAATCCGGCACGGACTGATCGGCCGCGATCGTGTAGCCCGCGTCCTTGATCGCCTTCTCGTAGCCCTGCTTGAACAGCGTCGCGTTGTTGTCGGTCGGCGAGCCGTTGAGCAGCGCCACCGGGCCGCTTGAGTCCCCGTTGGCCTGCATGCACTTCACGAGACCCTCGCCCTGCGCCGTGCCCACGGCGACGTTGTCGAAGGACACGTAGTACGACGCGCCGCCGCCGAGCGTCAGACGGTCATAGTCGATGACCGGCACGCCCTGCTGCTTGGCCTTGGCGATGACCGCCGCTGCCGACGGCGAATCAAGGTTCACGATCAGCAGCACGTTCGCGCCGCTGTTGAGCATCTGGTCGGCGATCGTCGCGAACTTCGCCTTATCACCGTTGGCGTTCTGGATGTCCGACTCCACGCCCGCGGCCTTGAACGCGTCCGCGAGCAGCGGACGGTCCGCGTTCTCCCAACGCGCCGAGGACTGCGTGTCGGGCAAGATCACCCCGACCTTGGCCTTCGCCTCCGGCGTAGAAGTGGCTCCGCTGCTCCCGCTCGAGCCCGAGCCCGAATTGTCGTCGCTACCACAGGCGGCGACGGTGAACGCGAGCGCACCGATCATTGCGGCGGCAGCGACCCGCGCGGACAGCTTGTGCTTCATGTACTCCCCTTCCTCCGGTTACCGCAGACTGGCGACTATCTGCGAATTCGAAGTATTCATAGCCGAATGCCGGAAAGTCAAGCCGTAGTTGCTTCTGCGCCCCTTCCTAACACCAGCGCAACAGCTCCCAACACTTCCGCACGATCTCCGAGTTCGCCCTGCACGACCGTGACGTCCTCCGCCGCGGAGCGGATCGCGCCACGAACCAGCGCTTCGCGTAGCGGTGCGAGCAGGAGCTCGCCCGCCGCGCCGAGGTCGCCTCCCACAACGACCCGGTGGGGGTTGAACAGATTGCAGAGGGTGGCCACCGCGGTGCCGATCGCGGCGCCCGCGTCGGCGATCGCCCGGCCGCAGCCGACGTCGCCGCGGATCGCCAGCGCGACCGCGTCCTGGAGCGTCAGCCCGTCGCCGTGGACGTCGCGCAGCGAGCTGAGGATCGCGGGCGCGCCGGCGAAGGTCTCCAGGCAGCCGCGGTTGCCGCAGCGGCAGATCGGGCCGCCGGGGTCGACCACGGTGTGCCCGAGCTCGCCCGCGGTACCGCCCGCCCCGACGTACGGCGCGTTGGCGACGATGAACCCGGCTCCTATACCGGTCGCGGCCTTGACGTAGGCCATGTGCGCGGCGCCACGGCCCGCGCCCCACATCCACTCGCCGAGGGCGCCGAGGTTGGCGTCGTTCTCGACCTCGACCGGCAGCTCGAGCGCCTCCGCCACCGCGTCCGCCGCGCGCGTCCCGGCCCAGCCGGGAAGGATCGTCGAGTTGCCGAGCTCGCCCGATGGCCGGTGCACCGGGCCGGGCAGGCCCAAGCCCACGCCGACCACCTCGCCACGTGCGACCTCGGCTTCGAGGAGCGCGTCGGCGAACACCTCCTTCGCCATCGCGATCGCTTCCTTGGCGGGCAGATCGGCGTCCAGCGCGCGGTGGCGCTCGGCCAGCAGCGCGTGCGAGAGGTCCGAGATCGCGAGCCGCAGGTGGCGCTTGCCGAAGTCGATCCCGGCGACGACGCCCGCCTTGCGATGCAGCGCGATCAGCACCGGCGGGCGGCCTACGGTCCCGCGCTCCGGCGGGTGCACGGGCTCGGCGGGCTCGACCACCAGGCCCGCCGCGTGAAGCTCAGAGACGACTGCCGACACGGTCGACGGGGCGAGTGCGGCACGGCGTGCAAGGTCCGCGCGCGACACGGCGCCGGCCTCGGCCAGCACCCCGACGACACGCGCGCGAGCGTCGCGGCGAGACGTCCTTTCCATCGGCGCGAACGCTACACGCGAAAGTGCCAGAACTACAAGGGGGTTAGATCGACAACGAACTAACCGGCCAGTGCAAGCCTGGTCGGGAGCGCGCGATCGGCCTCCGAGACGACCAAGGCGAGGGCGCCGAGGACCTGCGCACGCTCACCGAGGACGCCGGCGACGAGCTGGGCGCCGCGGCTGGTCTCCGGGAGCGCGGCGCGGGCGACCGACTCGCGGATGCCGTCGAGCAGCAGGTCGCCGGCCGCGGCGAGGTCGCCGCCGACGATCAGCATCTCCGGGTTCAACACATTCAGCAGCGTCGCCACCACTTGGCCGAGCGCGCGGCCCGCGTCGCCGATCACGCGGCGGCAGCCGGCGTCACCCTGCGTTGCCGCCTCGATCATCGCCGGGACCGTCAGGTCGTCGCCGTGCGAGCGGCGCAGCAGGTCGACCAGCGCGCCGGTCGCGGCGACGGTCTCCAGGCAGCCGCGGTTGCCGCAGCGGCAGACGATGCCGTCCGGGTTGACGAGCACGTGGCCGAGCTCGCCCGCCAGGCCCGCGCTGCCGCGGTACAGGCGGCCGTTGAGGATCAGCCCGGCGCCGATGCCGCTCGAGATCTTCAGGTAGATGAGGTCGCCGGCGTCGCGGCCGGCGCCGAACGCCGCCTCGGCCAGCGCGCCGAGGTTCGCGTCGTTGTCGACCATGACCGGCACGTCCAGGCGCTTGCGCAGCTCCTCGGCGGCGCCCATGCCGATCCAGCCGGGCAGGATCGCGGAGGAGCCGACGATGCCCTCGCCCTGGTCGACCGGGCCGGGCAGGCCCATGCCGGCGCCGATCACGGCCTCGCGCGCGACGCCGGCGTCGGCCAGCGTCTCGACGACGAGCTCGGCCGCCATCTCCAGGCCCTCGGTGGCGTCGTGGTCGGTGTCGAGCGGGCGGGTGCGTTCGGCGAGGATCGTCGACGCCAGGTCCGACACCGCGACGCGCAGATGCGAGTGGCCGAAGTCGACCCCGACGGCGGCGCCCGCGCTGGCGTCGAACGAGAGCAGGATCGGCGGCCGGCCGCCCTGCGCGCCGTACGCGCTGCCGGGCTCCGGGCGCTCGATCACCAGGCCGTCGGCCTGCAGGTCGGCGACCAGGCTGGAGACCGTGGAACGGCTCAGGCCCGTGCGGCGAGCGATGTCGGCACGCGAGATCTGGCCCTCGTCACGCAACGCGCGGATGACGCGAAGGCGATTGAGACGACGGAGCGATTCGAGTGAGCCGGCACGACCAGGGGGCATGTAAACGGTTCCATTGGAGCGAGAAAGGGACGGTCCGTCAACTTATCGACGGACCGCCTCCCCCAACCGGGTTACTGGACCGATTACCGGTACGCGTCAGCGGGCACGACGACGGTGCCGGCGATCTTGTCCTGCCAGCACTGCTTCTCCTTGTCCCAGAGCATCCAGAAGTACCCCAGGAAGAGCGGGATCGCCGCGATGTACTTGCCGATCTGGCGCAGGAAGCCGCGTCCGTAGCCGATCGCGCCGCCCTCGCGGAAGTCGTACACGCGGATGCCGAGCGCGCGCTTGCCGATCGTCTGACCGGTCGGGCCGCCCTCGAAGTACGTGTAGTAGCCGAGCGAGATGATCGTCTGGAAGAGGTAGTAGAGCCCGACGCTGTCCTTGAAGATCACGCGCAGGATCACCGTCGGGACGAGGAGGATCAGGCCGTCGAGGAACGCCGCGCCGAAGCGCTGCCAGAAGCCGGCGCGGGGTCCGCTAGGCCCGCTCGAGTAGGAGCCGGGAGGTGCCTGCGGTGCCTGTTCGTAGCTCATCGGTACGCGTCCGCCGGGACGACGACGTCATTGGCCGCCTTGTCATGCCAGCACTGCTTCTCCTTGTCCCAGAGCATCCACAGGTAGCCCAGGTAGAGGATCCAGCCACTCACGATCTGCATGAGGAGGCGGATGAACGCGCGGCCGTAGCCGATCGGGCCGCCACCGTTGAAGTCGATGATCTTGATCCCGCAGATCTGCTTGCCGTAGGTCGCGCCCTTCGGGCCGCCCGCGAAGTAGACGTAGTACGCGATCGCGCCGACGATCACGACGACATACGCCAGTACGGCGAGGCTCGAGCTGATGAGCGCGCAGACGAAGACGAGGATGAAGGCCGGGACGCCGACGATGAGGCCGTCGAGCAGGTAGGCGCCGAAGCGGATCCAGAACCCCGCGCGCGGGCCGCTGGGCCCGCTCTGATACGAGCCAGGTGGGGCCTGCGGGGCGGACTGGTATTGCGATGACATGACGGGGGCTGCTCCTCTCCTTGGGTGGGCCTCGTGCGGCTTATTGCCCGTTTTCTGTGTCTCTCATCCGTCCCCGCGCTTTTGCCGCCGCGAGGTGCTCCAGGAAGGCCTCGTCCCCGAGGCCGTGCTGCGCGCCCGCGACGAGCGGGCGCAGCCGTCCGGCCAGCTGCTCCGCCAGGGCGCGGCGCGCGCCCGGACGGAGTTGGTTGCGGCGTTCCAGGAACGACCGCACGGCGCCGGTCTCCTCCTCGCCGACGCCTGTGACGTCCCAGGTCGCGAAGCGATCCGGGCTGACATGCGGTGCTCCGGCACTCGCGTACACGGGCACCGTCTTGGTCTCGCGCACCACCAGCGTCCCCGCGGCGATGTCACCCAGCCGTTGGTTGTTCCTGGTCACCAGCACGCTGATCACGGCCGGTGCGTAGAAGAACAGGGCGAGCTCCAGCAGCCGGATGATGTTGCGGATCAGGCTCGCCCGCAGGCCCACCTGGCCGCCGCCGTCGGTCACGACGCGCAGCCCGGTCGCCCGCTTGCCGAGCGTGCGGCCGCCGCCGAGGACCTCGAACAGCGTGAAGTAGGCGACGTTGATCACCAGGACGGCGGTGACGAAGATGATCGTCGCCGCGATGCCCCCGGCCAGCCACAGCACGGCCAGCACGACGATCAGGTACGCGACGCCGATGATCGAGTAGTCGAGCGCCCCGGCCATGAAGCGCGAGCCGATCCCCGCCAACGGGAGGGCGAGTTGCACGCCCTCCGGCGTCGAAATAGTGCGGCGATCCTCATACTCCATGTGGGGTGCCCATCATGCCTGGATCAACGGCGGCTGTGGATCTTTGAGTCCTGAGCGGTTCGCGGCCGAACGACAAGCCGCCTGGGAAGAGCTCGAGAACGCGCTGCGACAGGCCGGCGACCGGCCCGAGAAGCTGGGGCGCGCCGGCGTCCGGCGGCTCGGCACGCTGTACCGCGCGGCGGCGGCCGACCTCGCGTTCGCGCGCCGCCGCTTTCCGCGCGACCCGCTGGTCGCGCGGCTGGAGGCGCTCGTGCTGCGGGCCCGGGCGACGGTCTACGCGCGCTCTGGCCGCCGGGCCTCGATCGTCTCGTTCCTCACCCGCGGGTACTGGCGGCGACTGGCCGAGCGTCCGATGCTGATCCTCGTCGCGTGGCTGCTGCTGGCCGGTCCCGCTCTGGCAGGTGGCGCGTGGGGCGCGGCCGACCCCGCCACGGCCGCGGGCCTGATCCCCGCGCAGTTCCAGGCCGCCGCCGACCCGCCGCCCGAGGGCCGCGACTACGACCCGGCGACCGCCTCGGCGTTCTCGTTCCAGGTGATGTTCAACAACATCCAGGTGACGCTGGTCGCGTTCGCCGGCGGAATCACGTTCGGAGTACTGACGGTCTACGCACTGTTCTTCAACGGCCTGCTGTTGGGGGTGATCGGCGGGCTCGCCATCGGCGCGGGGAACGGCACGGCCTTCCTGCGCCTGATCTCCTCGCACGGGCCGCTGGAGATCTCGTGCATCGTCGTAGGCGGGATCGCGGGACTGCGGGTCGGGTGGGCGCTGATCCGGCCGGGGCCGCTGCGGCGCGCGACGTCGCTGCGGCGCGAGGCGCTGCCCGCGGTCGAGATCGCCGCGGGCACGATCCCGTGGCTCGTCCTGTGCGGCTTCCTGGAGGGCTTCGCCACCGGCCCGGATCTCCCGGTCGCCCTTCAGGCGACCCTGGGCGCGACGCTGTTCGTGATCTTCTGGTCGCTCGTGTACTTCAGAGGACGGCGCGCGACTTCGCCCGCAGATAGGCGGCGACGACGGTCGCGGGCAGCCGGTCCGGCGGTGCTTCGAGCACCCGCGCCCCGGCAGCCTTGAGCTGCGCGGCGACGCGGCCGCGCGCCTGGAGGACGTCGCGCGCGATCACGCCCCGCGCGTCGTCGGCGTCGGCGAGCTCGGCCAGCGCGGGATCGCTGGGGCTCGCGACGACGACGGCGTGCCGGCGCGACAGGACCGGGACGGCCTCGACGAGCGGGCGGGCGGCGGCCTCTTCCAGGAGGTCGGTGAAGACGACCACGAGGGCGCGCTTGGCGCCCTCGGCGCGGCGGAACGCGGCCTCGTAGTCACTGTCGAGCGGGCGCGGCTGCAGGTCGAAGAGCGCGCGCACCATGACCTGCCCGCCCGCGCGGCGCGGCGTCAGTGCGATCCGGACCTCCTGGTCGAACGCGACGGCGCCGGTGCGGTCGCCGAGCTCGTCGGCCACGAACGCGAGCGCCGTGGCCGCGTCGAGGCACGCGTCGAGGACGTTGAGGTCGCCGAGCGGAGCGGCGCTCAGGCGCCCGGCGTCGAGCAGCAGCTGCAGGTCGCGGTCCTGCTCGAGCCGGTACTGGTTGCTCATCGGCCGCCCGAGCCGCGCGGTGGCGCGCCAGTTGACCTGGCGGATGTCGTCGTCGGGCTGGTAGTCGCGGATCAGCTCGAACTCGGTGCCGAGGCCGAGCGGCCCGCGCGCCGTGGCGCCCTGGTCGCGGAAGCGGCCGCGCGCGACCGCCAGCGCGAGCCGCCGCGCGGTCTTCAGGTCGGGGAAGACGCGCACGTCGAGCGCGGTCCCGATCGTGTGGTCCCAGCGGGCGAGGCCGAGCGGGCCGGTCGAGCGGGTCGCGACGGCCGGAAGCGTGTGCCGGCCGCGGCGCGTGGCGGTCACGGTGGCGGTGAGCTCGCCGTCGCCCTCGCGTGGGGCGATCGTCAGCTCGGGCGGCGCGGGCTGCCGGAGGCGCACGGTCGACCCCGCGGGCGCGTTCGCCCGAATCATCATCTGTGCAGGGATTCCGCGCGAGAAGACCGCAGGAATCTGACGGTCGACTTGAGGTTTACGGTTGGCCGATCTGGCGTCGATGACGACCGCGACCAGCAACGCGAGCGCCGCGAGGCCGACGATCGGGAGCGGGACGAGCAACGCCGCCAGCGCGATCACGCCGAAGGCGATCACGGTGCGCGGCGCAGGCGTCATCGCGGCACCGGCACGTCTTCCAGCGCGGTGCGGATCGCGCCCGCGGCGGTCGCGCGCTCGAGCTCGGCCTCCGGGGTGAGGACGAGGCGGTGGCGGAGGACCGGGGCGGCCATGCGCGAGACGTCGTCAGGGGTGACGTAGGCGCGGCCGGCGAGGCGCGCGGCGGCCTTCGCCGCGCCGAGCAGGTGCACGGCGGCGCGCGGGCTCGCCCCGAGCGCGACGCTCGGCAGCTCGCGGGTGCGGCGGACGATCGCGACCACGTAGCCGACGACCTCCTCGGTGATCTCGGTGGCGTCGACCTCCGCGCGGGCGTTTCGCAGGTCCTCGGCGCTCGCCACCGGCTGCACGTCGTCGAGCGCGGCGGGCACAAGGCCGCGGCGCTGGAGGCGCAGCATCGCGCGCTCCTCGTCGGCGCTCGGGTAGCCGATCGCGACGTGCACGAGGAAGCGGTCGCGCTGCGCCTCGGGCAGCGGGTAGGTGCCTTCGTACTCGACCGGGTTCTGGGTCGCGAGCACGAGGAACGGGTCCGGGAGCGCGTGGCTGACGCCGTCGACGGTCACCTGGCCCTCCTGCATGGCCTCCAACAGCGCCGCCTGGGTCTTCGGGGGCGTGCGGTTGATCTCGTCGGCGAGGACGACGCCGGCGAAGACCGGCCCCGGGCGGAAGACGAGCTCGCCCGCGCGCAGCGCCATCGTGCCGGTGACGTCCGACGGGAGCATGTCCGGCGTGAACTGCAGGCGCCGGAACTCGATCCCCAGCGCGCGGGCGGTCGCTCCCGCCAGGAGCGTCTTCGCCGTGCCGGGGACGCCCTCGAGCAGCACGTGCCCGCCGAGCGCGAGCGCCGCGAGCATGTCCTCCAGCGCCTCGGCCTGGCCGACGACGACCTTGCGTACCTCGCCCGCGACGCGGGCGTGCAGCTCCTTCACGACGATCGCTCCTTGTCCTTGTCCGGTTTCGCCCGCTCGAGCGCGGCGGCGAGCGCGTCGACGTAGGCCATCCGCGGCGGCGGCGGCTCGGTGTCCGGGTCCTCGGGAGGGCCGAACCGCCGGCCTGCGGTCCACACCGCGAGCAGCGCGGTCAGCGCGAGCCCGAGCAGCGCCCACTTCACCTGCGCCGGCAGGCCGCTGAACCCGCGCGAGACCCCGTAGCCGTGCACGGTCTCCAGGAACGCGACCGTCCGCTTCTCGCCGCCCGCGAGCGCCAGACCGAGCGCCGCCCCGTCGCCCTGGTCGATCCCGCCGTTGGTCAGCGGCGTCGCGTCGGCGAGCAGGGAGACGTTGCCGCGGCCTTCGCGAGTGGTGACGAGCAGCGGCCCGTCCGCCGGGCCGATCACGGGCAGCGCGGGGCCGAGCTCGTGCCACCCGCCGCCGTCGGAGGCGACCGCGTCCACGCCGGTGGTCACCCCCACCGGCACGAGCGTGCGCCGCTTCCCGCCGTCCCCGGACTCCCAGGTCGGCGGGTCGGTGAGCACCTCCTCCAGCCACGACGCGTCGCCGGCCCCGCCCGCGACGAGGTTCCCGCCTGAGCGCACCCAGTCGCCGATCGCGCGCGCCTCCTCCGGCTCCATCACGTCCGGATCGAGCACGACGAGCGTCTGATCGGTCGGTGGCCGCTCGTCGGCGACGCGCGTGCGCACCCGCCGTACCGCGTGCCCGTTGCGCTGCAGCACCGACGCGTACGCCGCCAGCCCCTGCGGCGTGGTCGCATACGAGGACGACGGCGGCCCGCTCGGCTCGGGCGTGAGCCGGTCGACGATCACCAGCACGATCGCGAAGCCGACGAGCGCCGCGGCGATGCCGAGCGCGAGCCGCACCCGTCCGTCACGAGGCATCACCACCCACCCCCCACCAAGGGGTCAGACCCTTTAGTGCGGCTACGCAGGTGTTTCACGCAGCGGCCTTTGTTGAGGGGTCAGACCCTTTAACTATGCGCGGCCAGCGCTCGCGGGCGGCGGCGAGGTCGTCCGGCAGCGGAGGGCGGCCGCCGTAGACGACGTCGTCGAAGGTCGCGGCCAGCGCGTCGAAGTCGTCGTCACGGAGGCTGCGGCGGACCTCGTAGGTCGAGATCGACGGGCGGAACTCGATCGCCCCACGCGCGTCGAGGCGGAGCAGGCCCGCGCGGAAGCGCAGCCGCAGGGCGCGTTCGAGGTCCCCGGCGGCCTCCGCCTCGTCGGCGCGCCGCTCGAGCGCCCGCGGGTCCTCGTCGCGCGCGGCCGCGAGTGCCTGCTGCTGCGCGGCGGACGCGCGGACGCGGGTCGTCAGGAAGCGACGCGAGACGAAGACCGCGAGCACCACGACGACCGCGGCGAGCAGCGCCCACGCGGGCCCGGGCCCGAGCCCGAGGAACCCGAGGTCCGGCACGAGGTCGCGCAGCCAGCGGATGATCCCCCGGAACGGCCCGGGCACCTCCGTCTCGTGGAACCGCCGCTCGGCGAGCACCTCGCGCGCGTCCTGCGCCGGATCGCGACCGCCGGGAACGACCTCGTGGTCGGCCGCGAGCGCCCGCAACCGCGCCTCGAGCGCCTCCCCCCGCGCGCCCTGCAGCGCGCCCGCGACATCGACCCGCCGCCCGTCCACGGCGGTGACGTCGCGCAGCCGCGAGAGCGCGCCGGGATCGTCGACCGCCTCCGCGGCGAGCGAGCGGAGCTCGGCGGCCGAGACCTCCGACGCCCACGCGGGGCCGGCCGCCAAGAGCAGCGCGAAGAGGGCGGCGACGAGGGCGAGGGCCGCGCGAAGCCGGGCGGGCGTGGCCGCCGCGCGAGGCCGCGCGGGCGGGGCGGCCGCGCGGCGCGGGGCAGCGGCCGGCGGGGGTGCCGCGCGAAGCCGCGCGGGCGTGGCCGCCGCGCGA
>NZ_AUIK01000030.1 GCF_000423665.1 Solirubrobacter soli DSM 22325
CTTCGTGAGCATGTGTCCGAAGCGCTTGTCAACAAGGGATTCAGGCTAGGACATCTTGACGCCTCCGATCGTCAATGAGCTTCGTGGTCCTTGGCGCGAGCCCGACGGCGCCCGCAGCCGATTGCACGCGTCGTGCGAGAGCGCTCAGCCTGCCCTTTGAGCTCGCCCATCACTCACGGGCGTTCGAGCCGGACGGCACGAGGAACCGAGCAGCTCGATCCGAGGCTGAGACCAAGATCGCGCCGTCCGCTGAGCCCAGGCTCCTCGATCAAACCTGCCGCCTTGCCGCGCACCCTCGCGTGGGCGCCGCCCGAACGCCCGCTATTGCCGGCGCGACACGATCAACCCACTTGTTGGCACAGCCGCGCGGAAACGCTTCGTACTGCGTACATGACGATGGAAGCACCTCTAAGGAACGGTTCCTCGCCGCCTTCGGTTCTAGCCGTCCCCGAACACGGGATCGGTCGGCGTCGCCGACGGACGCGGGCAGTTGAAGTCGCAGGGCGTCGGGCCGGGCGTGCGCTTCGGGACCGGCACCGCCGTCGGCACCGGTCCGGGCCGCGGCGTGGGCGTCGCCTGTGGAACGGGCGTCGGCGTGGGGGCCTTCGGCGTCGCCGGCGGGTGCCGGAGCGCGGGGATCGTGTGCGGCCGGGCGAGACGGATCGCGTCGCGGTAGACGCTCTCGCGCACCGTGTGGCGCAGCGACAGCTCGGCCGCGTGCGCGCGCTTGGCCGCGGCCGCCCAGCGCGAGCGCGCGTTCGCCGCGGCCGCCTCGCTCAGCGCGCGGTAGGCGCCCTGCGCCGCTCGCAGGTGGCGGCGGAGCTCGGCCCGGAGCGGCTCGTCCGCCGGCCCGGTCTTGAGCTTGGACACGCGCGTGCTCGCCGTGCCGTAGTCGGCGGCGATCCGCTTCGCCACGCTCGCCTGACCGTCGGGCGTGCGGGCCGCCAGCGACCGGGACGGGAGCGCGAGCGCGCGGGTCGCGCCGGCCGCGAACGCCGGGTCCGGCCCGAGCGGGAGCGCCTTCGCGCCGGGAACCTCGAGCGACTTCGCGATCTCGTCGCAATCCGGCGCCGGCGCAAGACACGCCACGGTCGCCACACCGGCGCTGGTCGGCGCCGCGTAGACCGTGAGCTTGCGGCCGTCGTGCTCCAGCCCGTCGTAGCGATAGGCGGCGAGCGCGCCAAGTTGCACGGTCGTCGGTGACCCGTCGCCGAGCGCGGGCGAGAGCAGGCGCGGGTTGTGGGCGTCGTCAGGCGCCATCCCGACGAGCACGACCCCGGCGGACTCCTTGCCGCCGGGCGCCGCCGCCCGCTCGCGCGGCAACCCGGGCACCGCGATCGGCAGCGACAGCGGCTCCCACCCGCCGGGCAGCGTGACGCGCACCTTCCCGGCGTCGAGCGGCGTGGACGCGACGACCGTCGGCGTGGGACGCGGTGGCGGCGGCGGGGCCGCATGGCCGCGCGGGAAGAACGCGACCGCAAGGCCGGCGACGACCGCGAGGCCGACGACGACCGCGAGGCCGACGACGGCCGCGAGGCCGACGACGGCCGGCGGCCAACGCCGCCGCCGCGCGTGCGTTCGCGCAGGGGGCGAGTCGTCGGCGACGCGCGGCGCGACCGTGGTCGCGCCGAGAGGCGGCGTGGGCGCGGCGTGGGTGAGCGGCGTGGATGACGGCCCGGCGTCGAGGGGCGACGCTTCGGCGGCCGGCGCGGCGTGGGCGGGCGGCGCGGCGTGGGCGGGCGGCGCGGCGTGGGCGGCCGGCGCGGCGTGGGCGGGCGGCGCGGCGTGGGCGGGCGGCGCGGCGTGAGCGGCCGGCGCGGCGTGGGCGGGCGGCGCGGCGTGGGCGGGCGGCACTGCGTGGGCGGGCGGCACCGCAGCGGCGGGCGGCGCGGGGTCCGTGGGCCGGTCCGTCGGGGCGGGCGCGGGCGGGGCGTGGAAGGTCTCGAAGACCTCTTCGGACGGGACGGCCGTAGTCGGTGGGGGCGTGTAGGGGCCGGGGACCTGGGTCGTGTCCCGGGGCGGGAGGACACTGGCGCGGCGCCAGCGGGGGCCTTCGAGGGCGAGGACGAGCTCTTCGAGGGTCTCCCAGGCGTCGGCGGCCGACTGGGGGCGGGCGGTGGGGTCCTTGGCCATCAGGACCGAGATCCAGTCCGACAGCCTCGGGTCGACGTCCGGCGCGACCGAGCTGGCCGGTTGTGGCGGCTCGTTGATGTGGCGCAGGAGGATCGCCATCGGGGCGTCGGAGTCGCCGAAGGGCAATACGCCCGTGACGAGCTCGTAGGCGAGGCAGCCGACCGAGTACAGGTCGGTCCAGGGGCCGACGGCCTGGCCCATCGCCTGCTCGGGCGCCATGTAGTGCGGGGTGCCGAGGGTCGTGCCCGTCTCGGTGAGCAGGCTGGCGGTGCCGGTCGCCTTGGCGATCCCGAAGTCGGCGAGCTTCACGCGGCCGTCGGCGGTGACCATGACGTTCTCGGGCTTGAGGTCGCGGTGGACGATCCCGGCGCCCTCGGCGCACGTCAGCGCCGCGAGGATGCCCTCGAGCACTCCGGCGACCTGCGCGAAGGTCAACGCCCCCACGTAGGGCCGCAGCGACCCACGCGGCACGTACTCCATCGCGATGTAGCCCGTGCCGTCGGCCTCGAAGAAGTCCAGCACCGTGACGATGTTCGGGTGCGAGAGCGAGCCGGCGAGCCGGGACTCGCGCAGGAAGCGCTTGACGATCGACTCGTCGTGCGCGCCGACGCGCAGCTCCTTGAGGGCGACCCAGCGGTCGAGGTCGGTCTGGCGGGCGAGGTAGACGACGGCCATGCCGCCTCGGCCGAGCTCGTGGCTGAGCTGGTAGCGCTCCAGCGTGCGGGTGTATTTCGCTTGCGGGCTGACGGGTCTCACTCCGCAATAGACCGGCCGGACGGCGGCCGGAATACAAGGAGACGCAATGCGCATACGCAGCACCCGGCTGGCCGCCGTGGCGGTGGCCGGCCTCTGCCTGCTCGCGCCCGCGAGCGCGAACGCCGGCATCTGGACCACGGTCCCGACGCCGACCACCCAGACGATCACCTCGATCGACTACCAGACGACCGACCGCTTCTGGTTCACGACCTCGAGCTCGATCTACAAGCGCAGCGGCACGAGCTGGACCGAGCAGAAGAACGCGCCCGGATCGAACTTCAACGACATCGAGTTCAACCCGAGCGGCACCCGCGGCATCGCCGTCGGCGACGCCGGCGTGATCTGGCGCTACGACGCCGGCACGTGGACCAAGCTGAACCCGCCGCTGACGTACAACTACCCGTACCAGAGCTGCCCGTCCTCACCCAGCGGCCCGTACACGCTGACGACCCCGGTGACCGCGGACTTCAACCACGTCCGCTGGGCCGACGACAACACGGTCTTCCTCTTCTCGGAGCAGGTCGGTTCGCTCCTGCGCTCGACCAACGCCGGTTCGAGCTTCTCCGAGATCGACCGCCAGAGCGACGGCACCTGCCGGATCGACGACAGCTACCCGCTCCAAGACGCGTTCGTGCTGCCGTCGAACCCGCTCTACATGCTGTTCCTCTCGGACTACGCCAGCGTGTTCCTGTCGAGCAACGGCCTCGCGAGCAAGGCCGCCTACCGCGGCTCGGTGTGCGCCGACCGCTTCGCGCCGGACCCCGCCAACCCCGCGGTCATCTACGCCGGCGGCGCCGGGTGCTACCTGTTCGGCGTCTCCGAGAACGGCGGCAACAGCTTCACCAGCCCACGGCTGATGAACGGCAACTCCCGCACCAACCGTGCCATCGACATCAAGGGCACCACGGTGCTCGCCGCGGGCGACGCGGGCTACATCCTCAACAGCATCGACCGGCGCGAGGCCTACCTGCAGCCGGCCGACGGCGCGATGGCGACCAACGACTGGCGCGCCGTCGACATCGCCAACGCCAAGGACGGCGCGATCGGCGGGCTCAACGGCGGCCTGCTGATCACCCACCAGCTCGACACGATCCCGGACATCGTCGACCCCACCGGCTCGATCGGCGGGCCGACCTCCGGCATCACCAACACGCCGCTCACGTTCACGGCCGACGTCACCGACACGGGCGACGGGATCGACCCGAACGGCCTGAGCTGGACCAAGGACGGGACCGCCGTCGGCACCGGCGCGTCACTGACGCTGAGCTTCCCGCAGACCGGCTACTACACGCTCAAGCTGACGTTCAGCGACAAGGCCGGGAACACGGCGACCGCGTACAAGAGCGTGTCGATCAGCGGGCCCCCTGACCCCCCCGAGGACCTGACCGACCCGACCGGCACCATCACCGGTCCGGCGTACGCGGTGGCAGGTGACTCGGCGACGTTCACGGTCGCCGCGACGGACACCGGAAGCGGCGTCGACCCCTCGTCGTTCCGCTGGACGCGTGACTACACCGGCGTCGCGGCGACCGGGACCACGGTCTCCGTGCCGTTCAGCGACGCCGGCGTCGACACGGTCTCGGTCAGCTTCAAGGACTACGCCGGCAACACCGGGTACGCGAGCGTCAGCGTCCCGGTCGCACCCAAGCTCGAGGACCGCCCGAAGCCGGCGCCCGCCCCGGGCACCGTCGCGCCGACGATCAAGCCGGCCAAGGGCGGCAAGTTCACGATCCCCATCAAGGGCGGCTACCTCCTGCCCAAGGGCGTGTCGGCCGCGCTCGGCTGCAAGGGCGAGGTCCTGTTCACGATGAAGAAGGCCAAGACGCTGATCTCGGCGCGCTCGACGACGCTGAACCAACAGTGCCGTTACGCCAAGAGCTTCAGCATCGCCAAGAGCAAGGTCGGGTCGGCGAAGACGGTCGGGATCACGATCCGCTTCCCGGGCAACCCGTGGCTCGCACCGGTCAAGAAGACCTACCAGGTGCACGTCCCGAAGGGCTAAACGCACCTCGTTCGCAGGGAGTTTTACAACCGCGGGGGAGGGACGCGCGCACTGCGTGTTGTCCCTCTAACCCCAGGAGTCCAATCCATGCGGACACGCCTTGTGGGGGCGGCCACTGCTGCCGTCCTCGCCGCCGGCGCGCTGGCCACCACCGGCGTCTTCGGCTCCTCGCACCGCGAGGCCCCACGCATCATGCTCGACCCGAGCGCCGACAACACGGACGTCTACGCGTTCGTGGCGCCGGACGCCCCGGGCAAGCTGACCGTCGTCTCCAACTGGGTGCCGCTGCAGAGCCCCGCCGGCGGTCCCTACTTCGGGAAGCTCGATCCCGAGGCGCACTACTACGTCAAGATCGACAACACGGGCGACGGCGTCGAGGACGTCTCCTACCGCTGGGAGTTCCACAACAAGTTCCGGAACCCGAACTCGTTCCTGTACGCGGTTCCGCCGGTCAACAGCATCAATGACCCGAACCTGAACTTCGTCCAGACCTACGACCTCTACTACACGCTCTACCGGGCCGGGCGGCCGATCTCCGAGCGCCAGATCGCCAACAACGTGCCGGTCGCGCCCGACAACGTCGGCCCGAAGACGATGCCGAACTACGCGAACGTGTCCAACGGCGCGATCCGCAACCTCAAGGGCGGCGTCAAGTCGTTCGTCGGGCCGGTCGACGACCCGTTCTTCGTGGACCTCGGCGCGGTCTTCGACGGCATCAACATCGACAAGCCCGGCCGTCCGATGATCGGCCTCGGCAACCAGGGAGGCGGCAAGGACGACGTCTCCGGCTACAACACGCACGCGTTCGTGCTGCAGGTCCCGGCGGAGGACGTCACCCGTGACGGCCGTCCGGTGAACGGCCCGAAGGCCGGCAACGCCGTGGTCGGCGTGTGGTCGAGCACCGAGCGCAAGGTGATCAAGGTCAACCGCAAGGGCGAGGAGGTCGTCCGCTGGAAGCAGGTCAGCCGCCTCGGCAACCCGCTGATCAACGAGGTGATCGTCCCGATCGGCCTCAAGGACAAGTACAACGCCACCTATCCCGCCGACGACGCCAAGAACTTCGGCGCCGCCGCGCTGAGCCCCGAGCCCGCGAAGATCCTCAACGCGCTGTTCGGCCTGGGGATCAAGGAGAACAACCGCACGGACATCGTCCAGGCGCTCCTGACCGGCGTTCCGGGCCTGACCCAGATCTCGCGCAGCGCCGTCCCGGCGGACACGCTGAAGGTCAACCTGGGCGTCCCGCCCACCGCCACCCCGAACCGCTACGGCGTGCTCGCGGGTGACACGCAGGGCTTCCCGAACGGCCGCCGTCTGGCCGACGACGTGACCGACATCGAGCTGCGCGTCATCGGCGGCGCTCTGCTCAAGCCGGAGGACGGCGGCAAGCAGCTGCCGCTCGGTGACGGCGTCGACCAGAACGACAAGGCGTTCCGCCCCTCGTTCCCGTACGTCGCCCTGCCCGACAGCGGCTTCGACGCGAAGTTCGGTCGCGTCGAGCCGGCCCACGCCCCCGTCCCGCAGCCGCCGGCCTGATGATCAAGGCGCTCGCCGTCATCGCGCTCGCGTTCGGCATCGGCCTCGCCGTCCTCCTGATCACGGAGGGCGGCGGGGCCGCGGCGCCGTCGGCGGTCGAGCGCCCTGTGCTCACCGGCACGTCGTCGGACATCCCCAAGTTGCAGAACGCCGTCCGCCGCTCCCCGCACCGTGAGGAGCTGCGCTCCGCCCTCGCCGCCGCGTATCTGCAGCGGGTGCGCGAGACCGGCGACCCCTCGTTCTACACCCGCGCCGAAGGCGTCCTGCGCAACCCGCGCACGCCTGACGGACTCGCCACCGCAGGCGAGCTCGCGCTGGCGCGCCACGACTTCAAGGGCGCGCTGCGGCTCGGGCTGCGCGCCGGCAACGAAGGCTCCTTCGTGCGCGTCGACGCGCTCGTCGAGCTCGGCCGCTACGGCGCCGCCGCGACCGAGCTGCAGCGAATGATCGACCGCAAGCCCAACCTCGCCGCCTACGCCCGCGTCTCCTACCTGCGCGAGCTGCACGGCGATCTCGACGGCGCGGTCACCGCGATGCGCCTGGCCGTCGCCGCCGGCGGGCCCGCGCCTGAGAACAACGCCTACGTCCGCTCGCTGCTCGGGGAGCTCGAGCGCCGCCGCGGCCACGACAAGGCCGCACGGGACCAGTTCGGGATGGCGCTCGCGCTCGTGCCCGGCTTCCCGGCCGCCGAGGCCGGCATGGCCCGGCTGGAGGGCGGGACGCGGCGGCTGCGCGACATCGTCGACAAGCTGCCGTTGCCCGAGTACGTCATCGCGCTCGGGGAGACCGACCTCGCGGCGGGTGGCGACGGACGCGACCTCGAGCTGGTCGAGGCCGAGGAGCGGCTCCAGCAGGCCGCGGGGGTCGACGTCGACGTCGAGCTCGCCGTCTTCGAGGCCGACCACGGCTCCCCGGCCAAGGCCGTGGTGCTCGCCCGCCGCGGCTGGGCCAAGGCGCCGAGCGTGCGCGCCGCCGACGCGCTCGGCTGGGCGCTGACCCGCAGCGGTGACCCGCAGGCCGGCCACCGCTGGGCGAAGCGTGCCTTGCGGCTCGGGGCGCTCGACCCGATCTGGCGCGCCCACGCGGGTCTCTCCGCGCTCGCCGCGGGTCATCGCGACGAGGGCCGCAAGCAGCTGCGGATCGCCTTCGCGCACGGCCTCGACGGCTATCCGTGGCAGGCGCAGAGAGCACGTCGCGCGCTGAAGTGATCCAAAGCGAGGGTCGGTGCGCTATGCCGGTTCATGAGCCTCCCGACCCTCCTTAACACCGTCCGTTCACACGGCATGCGGGTGTCCACCGCGCGCCGGTCGGTGTTGGAGTCCCTGCTTTCCGCCGGCGAGCCGCTGACCGCGGAGGAGCTCGCCGGCGGCGCCGACCTCGCGTCGACCTACCGCAACCTGGAGGCGCTCGAGTCGATCGGGCTCGTCCGCCACGTGCACCTCGGCCACGGGCCCGGGCGCTACGAGCTCAGCGGGCGCCACGACGGCTGGACGACCTGCGAGGTGTGCGGGCGCTCGACCCCGCTCCCCTCGCCCGCGCTGTACGCGATCCGCCTCGCCGCCCGCGAGGCGGCGGGCTTCGAGCCGAGCTTCACGCACTTCGCGCTGGTCGGGCGTTGCAGCGAATGCCGCGCCACATAAGCTTTCCGCCGGAGTGACCGAACGCGGCCTACGGGACGCAGCCAAGCGCCTCGGCGCGGTGCTGCCGCATGGCCGCACGTTGCCGGAGGGTGAGTGGCGTGCGCGGCATCGCGTCCTGCTCTGGCTGCTGTGGGCGCAGGTCGTGGCGATGCCGTTCGTCTCGCTGCTGTTCGACCAAGGCCCGTCTCAGGCCGCGCTCGACTTCGCCACGGTCGCCGTCTGGGCCGTGCTCGCCCAGCTCAAGCTCGGCGGGCGCCGCGTCCAGTCGCTGATCGTCACGATCGGCCTGCTGACGACGTCGGCGCTGATCGTCCACGTGACCGACGGCAAGCCCGAGTCCTACTTCCACTTCTTCGTGATGGTCGCGGCGCTGTCGCTGTACGAGGACTGGGTCCCGTTCGGCGCCGCCGTGGCGTTCGTGCTGATCCAGCAGGGGATCACGGCGGCGATCGTCGACTACGACCGCGCCGAGTCCCCCTGGCTGTGGGCGCTCATCCACTCGGCGTTCATCGGCGCGCTGAGCGCGGTCCTGCTCGTCACGTGGCGGGCGTCGGAGCGCAACCGCGAAGCCTTCCGCTCGCTCGTCGAGTCGCTCGAGGAAGGGGTGGTGATGGTCGACGAGACCGGCCGGCTGGTCGCCGCCAACCCGAGCGCCCGGCGCATCCTCGGGATGGACCCGGCGCGGATCCTCGCCCCCAACCGCTCGGACGACGAGTGGCACTTCGTCGGGCCCGACGGCAAGCCGCTGGCCGAGGACGAGCGCCCGCTGCGGTTGACGATCGCGACCGGCCGCCCGCAGGCGGGCGTCCCGCTCGGCCTGCGCCGCCTGGACGGGACGACGCGCTGGCTCTCGGTCTCCACCCGCGCCGTCGAGCCCGACCGCGACGGCCCGCACACCGTCGTCGTCTCGTTCTCCGACGTGACCGAGGAGCGCGAGTCCGCCGAGGCGCTGGCGCGCTCGAACGCCGAGCTCGAGCAGTTCGCCTACGTCGCCTCGCACGACCTGAGCGAGCCGCTGCGGATGGTGTCGAGCTACCTGAACCTGCTGCGCCGCCGCTACCACGGGCGGCTGGACCCGGATGCGGACGAGTTCATCGCGTACGCCGTCGACGGCGCCGGCCGGATGCGCGGGCTGATCGAGGCGCTGTTGGCCTACTCGCGCGCCGGCACCAGCGAGGCGGCGCCGGAGCGGGTGGAGCTCGCGTCGGTCGCCGCCGACGTGCTCCGATCGCTCGCCGCGCGACTGGTCGAGGCGGGCGCGGAGATCGAGATCGGCGACCTGCCGGCGGTGATGGGCGACCGCTCCGAGCTCGAGCAACTGCTACAGAACCTGATGGCCAACGCGCTGAAGTTCCGCGACGGCGGCCGGGCGCGGGTGTGGGTGCGCTCGGAGGAGTGCGCGGGCGCGATGACCCAGATCGCGGTCGCCGACGGCGGCATCGGGATCCCCGCGGAGCAGCGCGAGCACGTCTTCGAGATGTTCGGCCGGCTGCACGATCGCGAGACCTACGAGGGCACCGGGATCGGCCTCGCGATCTGCCGCAAGATCGTCGAACGGCACGGCGGGCGGATCTGGATCGACGAGCGCGACGGCGGTGGGACGGTCTTCCGCTTCACGCTTCCCGTAGCCTGACGGCCATGTCCGATGTCGCCATGCCCCGCCTGTCCGACTCCATGGAGGAGGGAACGATCCTGAAGTGGCTCAAGTCCGATGGCGACGAGGTCTCCAAAGGCGAGGAGCTGGTCGAGATCGAGACGGACAAGGCCAACATGACCTACGAGGCCGACGAGGCGGGGACGCTCGCGATCGTCGCCTCAGAGGGTTCGACGCTCGCCGTGGGTGAGACGATCGCGCGGATCGGCGAGGGCGGCGGCGGGGACGACTCCGGCGCGGAGCCCGACGCCGAGGAAGCGCCCGAGGCCGAAGAGGAACCGGAGGCCGAAGAGGAGCCCGAGGCCGAGGAGGAAGCGGAGACCGAGGAGGAGCCCGAGGCCGAGGCCGAGCCTGAGGAGAAGCCGAGCGACAACGGGCGCGTGAAGGCCTCGCCGATCGCGCGACGCATGGCGCAGGAGCGCGGTCTCGACCTCTCCGACATCGAGGGGACCGGCCCGGGCGGGCGGATCGTCAAGGCCGACATCGAGAAGGCGAGCGGCGAGGAGCCGGAGGCCGAGGCCGAGGAGAAGCCGGAGCGCAAGCAGGACGAGCCGCGCAAGCCCGCCCGCGAGGGCGAGGCCGGCCGCGGGGACGTCGAGTTCGTCGAGCTCAACCGCCTGCAGCGCACGGTCGCGCGGCGGATGGCGGAGTCCAAGGCGACCGCGCCGGACTTCGTCATGACGCTCGAGGTCGACATGGAGGACGCGGTCGACTTCCGCAAGTCCTTGAAGGCGGCCGCCGGCGACGGTCCGGCGCCGTCGTTCAACGACCTCGTCATCAAGGCCTCCGCGCTGGCGCTGCGTGACTTCCCGCGCGCCAACGGCGCGTACCGCGACGGCCAGTTCGAGCTCTACTCGCGGATCAACATCGGGGTCGCGGTCGCGGGCCAGGACGCGCTGGTGGTGCCGACCGTCTTCGACGCCGACAAGAAGTCGCTCGGCACGATCGCCGGCGAGGCCCGCCGCCTCGCCGAACGCGTCCGCGAGGGGAAGATCACGCCGCCCGAGCTCTCCGCCGGCACCTTCACGATCTCCAACCTCGGCATGTACGGCATCCGCCGCTTCGTCGCGGTGATCAACCCGCCGCAGGCGGCGATCCTGGCCGTCGGCGAGCTCTCGCCGAAGCCGGTCGTGCGCGACGGCGAGGTCGTGATCCGCAACACGATGGAGCTGACGCTGACCTGCGACCACCGGATTCTGTACGGCGCCGAGGCCGCGGAGTTCCTGGCGAAGATCCGCGAGTACCTCGAGTCGCCGTTGCACCTGGCGCTCTAGGCGGCGACCTCCTCGGCGCTCTGCTCTGCCGCGGCCGGGTCCATCCACATGACCTGCCACCCGTGGCCGTCGAGGTCGTAGAAGGCGCGTGAGTACATGAAGCCGTGATCCTCGGCTTCGTCGGCCTCGGTGCCGCCCGCCTCGAGCGCGGCGGCGCCGACCGTGTCGACCTCGTCGCGGGAGGCCACGCTGAAGCTGTACAGCGCCAGCGTGTGCGTCGTGGGATCGCCGACCGGCAGCTTCGCGAAGTCCGCGAACCGCTCGCGGCTGAGCAGCATGACGAACGCCTGCTCGCCGACCAGCATGCAGGCGGCGGACTCGTCGGTGAACATCGGGTTGAAGCTGAACCCGAGCTTCGCGAAGAACGCCTTGCTGCGCTCCACGTCCGCCACGGGCATGTTCACGAACAGCATGCGGCCGGGGTGTGCTTGATCGGTCATGGGTGGGGCCTCCAGTCGGTGCCGCGACGGCGTACGTCCCACAAGACCGGGCCGGCCGGCGAAACTCATCGGTCCAGCTCGAATATCTCGTCGAAGTGCTCCAGGCCCGCGCGGGTGTGGGCGATCACCAGCACGCCCCCGCGTGCGCCGAGGCGTTCGTGCAGCGCCCGCGCCGCCGGCGGGTCGAGGTGCGCGGCCGGCTCGTCGAAGATCACCAGCGGCGCGGTGGTCAGCAGCCCACGCGCGACCGCGACGCGACGCCGCTGCCCGCCGGAGAGCCGTTCGCCCTCCTCACCGACGTGGGTGTCGAGGTCGATGTCGAGGCCGACCGCGTCGAGCGCCTCGCGCAATTCGTCGTCGGTCGCGTCGCGGTTCGCGAGCCTGAGGTTCTCGCGCACGGTCGTGGCGAACAGGTGCGCGTCCTGCGCGATCAGCACGACGTGGCGGCGCAGGTCGTCCTGCGCGAGCTGCCTGACGTCCACGCCGCCGTAGGTGACGACGCCCCGGTCCGGGTCGCGCAGCCGCACGAGCAGGTGCGCGAGCGTGGTCTTCCCACACCCGCTCGGCCCGAGCAGCGCGACCGACCGCCCGGGCGCCAGCTCGATGTCGACGCCGCCGAGCACGCCCCGCCAGTCGACTCCGCGCGCCGCGAGCACGGGCCCCGCCGCCGGGAGCGGCGCGGATGGGTCGGTGACCGGGACCGGCGCGTCCGTCAGCGCCTCGAGCCGCCGGGCGGCTTCGGCGCAGGCGCCGAGGTGCTGCGCGGCGCCCGCGAGCGGCGGGACGACCTCGAACGCGGCGATCGTCAGGAGGGCAAGGGCGCCGAGGGCGACCGGGGACGTGTTGCCGATCGACACCGCGAGCACCGCCACGACCGCGAGGCCCGCGAGCGCGGTGGCGACGCCGTTCGCGAGGCCGCCGGCGAGCGCGTCGCGGCCGGTCAGCCGCGCGAGTCGCGCGTCGGCCGCGCGAACGCGGCGCAGCCGTTCCTGGTCCTGGCCGAGCAGCGCGAGCTCCGCGGCGCCGCCGAGCGCCTCGACGAGCTCGGACGTGAGCTCCGCGCGTGCCGGCGCCTGGCGGCGGGCGGCGGTGCGCGCGGTCAGGCCCGCCGCCGCCGGGACCGCAAGGGCGGCGAGGACGAGCGCCCCCACGAGCACGAAGCCCGCGGCGGGCAGGATCAGCCGCGCGATCGTCCCCGTGACACCGATCACGAGCGCGGCGACCACGGGCGGGACGAGCGCGCGCAGATACAGGTGCTGGAGCTGGTCGACGTCGGCGACGAAGCGGCTCAGCACGTCGCCGGTCCGCAGCCCCGGCAGCCCGGCGGGCACGAGCGGCGCGAGGCGCGCGTAGAACCGCTCCCGCAGGTCCGCGAGCACCCGGAACGCCAGATCGTGCGTCGTCAGCCGCTCCCCGTAGCGCAGCCCCGCCCGCGCGATCCCGAACGCCCGCACTCCAACGATCGCCATCGTCAACTGCAGGATCGGCGGCTGCTCCGACGCCCGCACGATCAGGTAGCCCGAGGTGGTGAGAAGCCCGACCGACGCGAGCACCGCCGCGGCGCCGAACGCGACGGCGACCGCGAGCCGCCCCCGGCGAGGGGCGACGAGCGCCGCGGCTCGCGACAGCGCGCTCATGCCGCCACCTCCGTGGCACCGACCGCGACCACGTGGTCGGCCGTCGCCGCGAGCTCCGGGCGGTGGGCGATCAGCAGCGTCGTGCGGCCGAAACGCAGCCGGTCGAGCGCGTCGCCGACGACCGTCGCCGACGCCTCGTCGAGGTGGGCGGTGGGCTCGTCGAGCACGAGGAACGGGGCATCCCGGACGAAGGCCCGGGCGATCGCCAGCCGCTGCGCCTCGCCGGCCGACAGCGCGCGGCCGCCGTCGCCGACGCGCAGCGACAGATCCGAGACGAAGTCGGCGCCGGCGTCGAACAGCGCCGTCCAGAGCTCCGCGTCGGTCGCGGACGGGCGGCCGAGACGGAGGTTCTCGGCGATCGTGCCCGCGTACAGCCGCGCCCGCTGCGGGACGTAGGCGCAGGTGGAGCGCCACGCGGCGGGGTCGACGTCGCGCAGGTCGACGCCCGCGCACGACACGCGCCCTGACGCCGGATCGGCCAGCCGCAGGGCGAGCTTGGCGAGCGTGCTCTTGCCCGACCCGCTCGGCCCGACCAGCGCCGTCGTCTCGCCCTCACGCACCTCGAAGGAGACCTCGCTGAGCACCTCCGGTCCGCCCGGGTAGGCGAACGAGACCGCCTCGAACCGCAGCGAGCCGGCGGGCGCCGCGACCGGATTCGCGGGCACGCCGACGGCGGCGGGCGCCTCGAGCGCGCTCCGGAGCCGGCCCAGCGCATCCAGCCCGTCCGCGGACGCGTGGAACTGTGCCCCCACGGCCCGCAGCGGCGCGTAGAGCTCCGGCGCCAGCAGCAGCACGGTCAGCCCCGCCTGGAGCTCCAGATGCCCGCCCGCCAGCTGGACCCCGATCACGCCCGCGACCAGCGCGGTGCCGAGCATCGCCAGCGCCTCCAGAACCAACGCGGACAGGAACGCGACCCGAAGCGTCCCCATCGTCTCGCGCCGGTAGCGCTCGCCGACCGCGGCCAGGGTCGACGCCTGCGCCCGGTCGCGTGCGTGTGCCCGCAGCGTCGGCAGCCCGCGCACGACGTCCAGGAAGTGGGAGGACAGCAGCGACAGCGAAGCCCAGCGGGCCTGCACCCGCGCCTGCGTCGCCACGCCCACCAGCACCATGAACAGCGGGATCAGCGGGAGCGTCGCCGCAAGGATCAGCGTCGGCACCAGAGCAAGCCCCGACAACCACCCGAGCACCGTCACGGGCACGAACGCGCTCAGCGCCAGCTGCGGGAGGAAACGCGCGAAGTACGGCTCGACGGCGTCGATCCCCGTCACCGCGAGCGCGGCGAGCTCGCCGGTCGCGGGCGTGTCGAGCCCGTCCGGCCGCCGGACCAGGAACTGCTCAGCGAGCCGCCCGCGCAGGTCGCTCATGACGCGCGCGGCGCCGCGCCGTCCCGCCACCTCGAACGCGAAGTCCAGCCCCGCCCGCGCCACGACCACGCCCGCGAGCCACGGCAGCGGTGCCAAGGACATCGACGCGATCGCCTCCGCGAGCAGCGCGGCCTGGGCGACGATCACCACCGCCGACACCGCGGCGAGGCCGAACGTCACGAACAGATGCCGCCGCGCCGGCCGCGAGATCCGCAGCAGCGCGGGATCGACCGGCCTCACGAGCGCAGCTTCTCGAACGGCCCGAAGTCCTCCGCCCCCAGCCGGTTGCGGAACACCCAGTACGACCAGGCCTGATAGGCCACGACGATCGGCACGAACACCACCGCGACGACCGTCATCACGGTCAGCGTGTAGCTCGTCGAGGCGGCGTTGAAGAGCGTCAGGTCCGGCCCCGGCCCGCTCGAGACGATCGCGGCGGGGAACAGCTCCGCGAACAACCCGCAGAAGAGCGCGACGATCGTGGCGGCGCTGAACGCGAACGCGCGCCCCGGCGTGACCCGCGTCGCGGCCACGGCCGCGACGACGGCGAGCGCCGAGAGCACCGTCGGCACCGGCTCGAAGCCGTTGCGCACCGCGGTCCAGACGGCGAACAGCGCGACGATCCCCGCCGCGACCGGCGCCGCCACCCGCCAGACCGCCAGCGCCCGCGACTCCAGGTCCCCCTTCAGCCGCAGCGCCAGGAACCCCGCGCCATGGGCGAGGAAGAGCGACAGCGTCACCAGCCCGCCGAGCAGCCCGTACGGGTTCAGCAGCGAGAACAACGTCCCGTCGAAGGCGCCGGCGCGGTCCAGCGGCACGCCACGGACGATGTTCGCCCACGCGACGCCCCACAGCAGCGCCGGCAGCGCGCTCCCGAAGAAGATCGACCAGATCCAGAACGAGCGCCACCGCGGCCGCGTGTCCTTCCCCCAGAACTCGAACGCCACGCCGCGCACGATCAGCGCCGCGAGGATCACGAAGAGCGCGATGTAGAACCCGCTGAAGAGCGTCGCGTACCAGACCGGGAACGCCGCGAACGTCGCTCCGCCCGCGACCAGCAGCCAGACCTCGTTCCCGTCCCAGAGCGGCCCGATCGAATGGATCGTCGCGCGCGTCTCGGCCTCGTCACGCGCGATGAAGCGCAGCAGCATGCCGACGCCGAAGTCGAAGCCCTCGAGCACGAAATAGCCGAGCCAGAGGACGCAGATCAGCAGGAACCAGATGGTCTGGAGAACAGTGGGATCGTGCATGGCTAGTAGGTGAGGACCAGGTCGGGGCGGTCAGAGGAAGCGGGCTCGACGGTCACCGCCGGCCCGTGGGCGGCCTCGCGGGCGAACAGGCGCCCGCCGATCGCGCCCAGCACGGCGTAGAGCAACGTGAAGCCGACGAGGGTCAGCAGCACCTGGGCGGACGAGACGGTCGGCGAGCCCGCGTCGTCGGTCTTCAAGAGCCCGAACACGACCCACGGCTGGCGGCCCATCTCCGTGAAGATCCACCCGGTCGAGTTCGCGACGAACGGCAGCGCCGCCGCCGGGAGCAACAGCCACAGGTAGCGCCGTGACGCCCCCAACTTCCCGCGCCGCTGCAGGAGCACCCCGAACGCCGCGAGCAGGAACATCACGACGCCCGCGCCGACCATCAGCCGGAACGACCAGTAGGTGACGCCGACGATCGGGCGGTACTCACCCGGCCCGTAGCGCGCCTCGTATTCGCGCTGGATCTCGTTCATCCCGCGCACGGTCCCGTCGAACGAGTTCGTCGCCATCAGCGAGAGCGTGTTCGGGACCTTGATGTTGACCTTCAGATGCTTCGGGTCGTGGGCGACGTCGCCGAACGCGAAGAGCGAGAACCCCGCGCTGGACTCGGTGTCCCAGAGGGCCTCAGCCGCGGCCATCTTCATCGGCTGCTGCTCCTCCATCAGCTGCCCGTTGAAGTGGCCGACGAGCAGCGTCGCCAGCGCGACGACCGCGATCGACGGCAGCAGCAGCCGCGCCGACCCCACGATCACCTCGTCGGACCCGCGCCGCAGATGCCACGCGCAGACGCCGAGCATCAGCATCCCCGCCGTCGCCGGCGCGCCGAGGATCGTGTGCGCGAACGCGAACAGCGCCGTCGAGTTGGTCAGCACGGCGAAGATCGACGTCATCTCCGCGCGCCCGCGCATCGCGTTGAACTCGTAGCCGACGGGGTGCTGCATCCACGAGTTCGCCGCGAGGATGAAGTACGCCGACAGCACGGTCCCGATCGCGAACGCCCAGATGCAGAGCAGGTGCACGCGCGGCGTGAGCTTCCCGCGCCCGAAGATCCACAGCCCGATGAAGGTGGACTCCAGGAAGAACGCGGCCAGGCCCTCCATCGCCAGCGGCGCGCCGAAGATGTCGCCCACGTAGGCGGAGTAGTTGGACCAGTTCATGCCGAACTGGAACTCCTGGACGATCCCGGTCACCACGCCGACCGCGAACGAGATCAGCATCAGCTTCCCCCAGAAGATCGTCATCCGCTCGTAGACCGGGTTGCCGGTGCGGTGGAAGAGCGTCTGGCAGACGGCGACGAAGACGGCCATCCCGATCGTGACCGGGACGAAGAGGAAGTGGAAGACGGTCGTGATCCCGAACTGCAGTCGGGCGAGCTCCAACGAGGTCATGGCGAGCATCGAGCGCCATGCTCATCGCCGCGCGACCGCCCGCCATCCGTACGCCGCACCGGACTGCTTGCGGAGGACTACTGAGCTAGCGCCGCATGAACGAGTTGGGCTCGCGGGACGGGTCGCGGACCACGCCTGCGGGCCGCTGGTCGGTGTTGACGAACAGACACAGCGGCAGCTTCTCCGTGCCCGTCACGCACGCGCGGTAGTGGTCGGTCTCGAGGCGGACGCTGTCGATGACGCCGTCCATGAACCGCGGCGCCTGGTGCGCGACGTACATGTGCACGGCCGCGGAGACCGCCGCCTCGTCGGCGTGGTCCTCGATCAGCTCCGTGCGGTGGATCAGGCCGCCCGCGAGGATCCCGCCGGTGATCAGCACGAGCAGCACGGCGCCCGCGTAGTCGCGGGCGATCATGAACGGCAGGTCGCGCCGCCGGCGTCGCAGCAGCCAGCCGAACACGGGGGCGAGCAGCGCGACCGCGAGCAGGTTGAAGAAGCCGGCGACCAGGAACGCGCCCATCGCGTCGGCTCCGTCGCCCTGGAACGGCAGCCAGGCGACGAGCGCGGCGTCGACGATGGTCAGCACGATGAACGCGGGCCACTGCCACGCTCCTCGCAATCGCCAGCGCAGTCGGCGCCACCGTACGGACTCGACCATCGGGAGCGTCAAGCGTAAACCCCCATCCAATAGGCTGAACGGCACCGTCGAACCCCGAGCACCAGCGGAGATCCCGCCGCCCGGCACGGCGCGCCACCTGGCGATCCCGGGGGGCGCATAGAGACCCGAAGGGAGAGAAACCGCCAGATGGCGACCGAAACCGCTCGCACCGAAGAATTACCGCCTGACGTAACCGAGCACCTCACCACAGAGGACCGCTCCGGTCTTCTGCGCGCGATGCTGATGATGCGCGGCATCGAGGAACGCGCGATGACGCTGTATCGCCAGGGCAAAGTCCCCGGCAGCTTCTACGACGGGTTCGGCCAGGAGGCCGTCTCGGCGGGCGCGACGTGGGCCATGTCGGCTCAGGACCGCCTCTGCATCCTCCACCGCGACCTCGCCGCCCACATCATCCGCGGCGTCGAGCCGCGGCGGATCTTCGCCCAGTACATGGGCCGCCAGGACGGCATCACCCGCGGCCGCGACGGCAACGTGCACTTCGGCGACCGCACCAAGGGCTGCGTCGGCATGGTCTCGATGCTGCCCGACATGATGCTGATCGCCACCGGCATGGCGATGGCGTTCAAGCTGCGCGGCGAGCAGCGCTGCGCGATCACCTGGTTCGGCGACGGCTCGACCAGCCGCGGCGACTTCCACGAGGCGATGAACTGGGCCGGCGTGCAGAAGCTCCCGGTGATCTTCGTGCTCGAGAACAACCAGTACGCGTACTCGACGCCGCTGGACCAGCAGTTCGCGGTCAACCCGATCGAACGTGCGGCGGCGTACGGCTTCCCGGGTGTGTCCGCCGACGGCAACGACCCCGAGGCGATGTTCGAGGTCGTCCGGATCGCGCGCGAGCGCGCCCTGGCGGGCGAGGGCCCGACGCTGGTCGAGGCCGTGACCATGCGCATGCACGGGCACGCCGCCCACGACGACATGAAGTACGTCCCGACCGAGAAGGTCGAGGAGTGGCGGCGCAAGGACCCGATCGACCGCCAGACCAAGCGGCTGGAGGCGCTCGGGGTCGACGTGCAGGCGATCCGCGAGAGCGTCAAGGCCGAGATCGAGGCCGCCGTCGAGCAGGCGATGCAGTCGCCGATGCCCGACGGCAACACGGTCACCGACGGTCTGTTCGCGGACGAGCCGTCGTTGCTCGAGGACGGCAACGCCCCCTGGTCGGGCTTCAAGGGGGCCTGAGCCATGGCCACCATGACCTACCTGCAGGCGATCGCCGACGCGATGCGCGAGGAGATGCGCTCCGACGAGCGCGTCTTCCTGATGGGCGAGGACATCGGGACGTTCGGCGGCGCCTTCAAGGTGACCGACGGCTTCATCGACGAGTTCGGCCCCAAGCGGGTGATGGACACGCCGCTGGCGGAGTCCGCGATCGTCGGCTGCGCGATCGGCGCCGCCGTCGAGGGCCTGAGGCCGATCGCGGAGATGCAGTTCTCCGACTTCGTCTCGTGCGCCTTCGACCAGCTCGTCAACGTCGCCGGCAAGACGTACTACCGGATGGGGCTCTCGGTGAACATCACCGTGCGGCTGCCCTCCGGCGGCGGCTTCTCCGGCGGTCCGTACCACTCGCAGAACCCCGAGGCGTGGTTCATGCACGCCCCGGGCCTGAAGATCGTCGCGCCGAGCACCGCCGAGGACGCGAAGGGTCTGCTGATCTCCGCGGTTCGCGACCCCAACCCGGTGCTCTTCATGGAGCACAAGCACCTCTATCGCCGCGTCAAGGGCGAGGTGCCGGGCGGGACGTACGAGACGCCGTTCACGGCCCGCGTGGCGCGTCCCGGCGAGGACCTGACGGTGATCGCCTACGGCGCGATGGTCCACACCGCGCTCGAGGCCACCGCCGACCTCGACGGCTCGATCGAGGTGCTCGACCTGCGCTCGCTCGTGCCGCTCGACGAGGAGGCGATCCTCAAGAGCGTCCGCAAGACGAGCAAGGTCGTGATCATCGACGAGGCCAACCAGACGTGCGCGGCGGGCGCACAGGTGGCCGCGCTGATCGCCGAGCGCGCGTGGGAGGACCTGGACGGTCCGGTCGTCCGCGTCGCGACGCCCGACGTGCCGATCCCGTTCTCGCCCCCGCTCGAGCAGGCGACGCTGCCGCAGGTCGACGACGTCAGGGAGGCGTGCCGTGAGCTCCTCGAGTACTGAGACGTTGGTCGACGTCACGATGCCCCAGATGGGCGTCTCCGTGGCGGAGGGCACGGTCGTCGAGTGGAAGAAGCAGGTCGGCGACTGGGTCGAGGCGGACGAGATCATCGCCGCGATCTCGACCGACAAGATCGACACCGACGTCGAGTCGCCGGCGTCGGGCCGGGTGGCGGAGATCATCACGCAGGTCGGCGAGACGGTCGACGTCGGCACGGTGATGGCGCGGATCGCGACCGACGCCAAGCCGGGCGAGGCCCACGTCTCCGAGAACGGCCTGGGGACGGGCGAAGCCGCGGCGGCGATCGAGGCGCCGGGCGAGGCGGGCGAGCTGTCCGGCGACACCGCGGCCGAGCACGACGCGTCCGCCCAGCGGCCGCCCCGCGTCGCCGGCGCGCGGCGCTACTCGCCCGTGGTCATGCGGATCGCCGCCGAGCACGACGTCGACCTCGAGCAGGTCGAGGGCACGGGCCGCGGCGGGCGGGTGAGCAAGAAGGACGTGCTCGCGTATGTCGAATCGGGGCCGAAGGAAGAGCCGCCGATGCACATCGAGAGCCCGTACCGGCCGGACGAGCCGGTCGTGGCCCGCAAGCCGCGGCCGCGCTTGCAGCGCGTCGACGAGGTGGCCAAGCCGGCCGCTCCGGCGCCGGTGCCCACGGGCGGCCAGCCGCTCTCGCGCATGCGCCAGGCGATCGGCTCGCGGATGGTGCAGTCGCTGCAGACCGCGGCGACCTGCACGACCATCGCCGAGGCGGACATGTCCCGCATCGAGGTCGCGCGCAAGGCGGCGGGCCTCAGCTACCTGCCGTACCAGGCGCGGGCGACGGTCGAGACCCTGCTCGAGTTCCCGCAGCTGAACGCGACCCTCGACGAGGACCACACGGTCTACACGGACGCGGTCCACCTCGGGATCGCCGTCAGCCTCGGCGAAGGCGGCCTGATCGTCCCGGTCATCCGCGACGCCCAGGACCTCAGCGTCGAGGGCCTGTCCAAGCGCATCAAGGACATCGCCCGGCGCGCCCGTTCCCGGCAGCTCACGCCGGACGAGACCCACGGCGGCACGTTCACGATCACCAACCCCGGGCCGTTCGGCTCGATCATGGCGACGCCCGTGATCAACCTCCCGCAGGTCGGCATCCTCGACACCGAGGCCGTGGTCAAGCGGCCGGTCGTCGTGACCGACGAGTTGGGCAACGACTCGATCGCGATCCGGTCCATGACCTACCTGTGCATGAGCTGGGATCACCGCGCCCTCGACGGGGCGTACGCCGCGCAATTCCTCACGGCGTTGCGCAAGAAGTTGGAAGCCTGGCCGATCAACTAGGCCACACGGTCTGACGGACACCCGCCCCGGCCTCAAAACCGGGGCGGGACAGACTAAAGCGCCATCGCGCCACGCCGATTACTCAGGGCGTGTCACGAGCCCGCCCGGCCCTTTGGTCCGTCTACATCGCGCTGGGCGTCGCCACGGCCGCGGCGTACCTGATCGGGCCGCTCCAGGGCGCGTCTCCGCTGATGAACGTGCTCGGGCTCTCGCCGGTCGTCGCGATCGTCGCCGGCGTCGTCCGCCACCGCCCGACCGCACGCGCGGCCTGGCTGCTGCTCGCCGCGGGCTCGCTCTTCTTCCTGCTCGGCGATCTGTACACGTACAGCTACGCGGCGCTGACGCATCGCGAGGTGCCGTTCCCCTCGCTCGGCGACGCCTCCTACCTGGCGATGTACCCGGTGATGATGACCGGGCTGCTGCTGCTCGTCCGGCGCCGCTCCAACGGCGAGGACCGCGGCGGCCTGGTCGACAGCCTCGTCCTCACGGTCGGGCTCGCGCTGCCGTCCTGGGTCGCGCTGATCTCGCCCTACCTGCACGAGCACGACCTCGGCCTGGCCGCGAAGATGGTCTCCGTCGCCTACCCGATGGGGGACGTGATCCTGCTCGGCGCGGTCGTCCG
Organism: Solirubrobacter soli DSM 22325; assembly: GCF_000423665.1. Lineage (GTDB taxonomy): Bacteria > Actinomycetota > Thermoleophilia > Solirubrobacterales > Solirubrobacteraceae > Solirubrobacter > Solirubrobacter soli. The sequence goes on from NZ_AUIK01000030.1 coordinate 21,842, forward strand.
CCTGGCGCTGGACGCGGGCCGCCGCGAGCCCGCGTTCTGGCTGCTGACGAGCAGCATCGCGCTGCTGCTGGTGACCGACTTCACCTACGGCCTGCTGACGCTGCATGACGGGTTCCACCGCCAGCTCTGGCTCGACGCCGGCTGGATCGGCTCCTACATCCTCTGGGGCGCTGCCGGCCTGCACCCGTCGATGGCCCGCCTCGCCGAGCCCGCGCCGCGCAAGGAGACGGTCCTCACGCGCTTCCGGCTCGGCCTGTTGACCTTCGCATCGCTGATCGCGCCCGTGATCGCGATGATCGACGACTTCGGCGAGCGCGACGTCGACTCGGTGATCATCCAGGTCTGCTCGATCGCGCTGTTCGCGCTCGTGCTGACCCGCATGGCCGGGCTGATCGGCCGCCAGCGCCGGCTCAGCGACGAGCTGCACCGGCGCCAGGGCGAGGCCCGCTTCGGCGCGCTCGTCGGCCAGGCCAGCGACCTGATCGTCGTCCTCGACCCCGACGGCACGGTCACCTACTCGAGCCCGTCGGTCACCCGCGTGCTCGGCCGCTGCCTGCTCGACAGCCTCGCCACCGACGCCGACCGCGAGTGCCTGACGCACGCGCTCGCGACCGAGGAGGCGCACCCCTTCGAGTGCACGATGCTCGGCGCCGACGGCGAGCCGCGCGCGTTCGAGATCCGGCTCACGAACCTGACCGGCACCGAGCACGTCGGCGGCATCCTGCTCAACGCCCGCGACGTCTCCGAGCGCAAGGCCTTCGAGGCCGAGCTCACCCACCAGGCCTTCCACGACACGCTGACCGGGCTCGCCAACCGCCCGATGTTCATCGAGCACACGCGCCAGGCGCTCGCCCGCGGCCGCCGCGAAGGCTCGACGCAGGCGATCCTGTTCCTCGACCTCGACGACTTCAAGGAGATCAACGACTCGCTCGGGCACACGGTCGGGGACGAGGTGCTGGTCGCGGCCGCGCGCCGGCTCGACGGCGCCGTGCGCAGCGTCGACACCGCCGCCCGCTTCGGCGGCGACGAGTTCGCGATCCTGCTCGAGGAGGTCGACAGCCAGACGGCCGCCGACGCCGCCCAGCGCGTGCTCGACCTGCTCGCCGAGCCGCTGCGCGTGGGCGGGCGGGAGATCGCCCTGCACACGAGCGTCGGCGTGGCCGTCGCCGTCGCCGGCGACGCGCGCACCGCCGAGGAGCTGATCCGCGACGCCGACGCGGCCATGTACACCGCCAAGCGCGACGGCAAGGGCGGCTACCGCCTGTTCGAGCCCGCGATGCACGCGGGCGTGCTGGCCCGGCTGGAGCTGCGCTCGGACCTCGAGCGGGCGATCGACGCCGCGGAGCTCGAGCTGCACTACCAGCCGGTGGTGCGGCTCGACGACGGGTCGATCGCGGGCTTCGAGGCGCTGCTGCGCTGGCACCACCCTGAGCGCGGGACGGTCTCGCCGGTCGAGTTCATCCCGATCGCGGAGGAGACCGGCCTGATCGTGCCGATCGGCCGCTGGGTGCTGCTCGAGGCCGCCCGCCACGCGATGCGCCTCGGCGAGCTGCGGATGAACGTGAACCTCTCCGCCAAGCAGCTGCAGTACGCGGGCATCGTCGATGACGTCCGCGACGCGCTGGACGCCTCCGGGCTCGCGCCGGAGCGGCTCGTGCTCGAGCTGACGGAGTCCGTGCTGCTCGAGGACGGCGAGGTCGCGGTCGAACGGCTGCACGACCTGAAGGCGCTCGGCGTGCGGCTCGCGCTCGACGACTTCGGCACCGGCTTCTCGTCGCTGAGCTACCTCAGCCGCCTCCCGGTCGACATCCTCAAGCTCGATCGCTCGTTCCTGCGCGACGGCGCCCCCGCGCTGACCGCGGGCATCGTCGGCCTCGGCGCCGCGCTCGGCCTGAAGGTGGTGGCCGAGGGCATCGAGACCGAGGACCAGTGGTACGCGCTGCAGGCGCTCGGCTGCGACTTCGGGCAGGGCTTCCTCTTCGCCCGCCCCCTCGACGCCGAGGCGTCGCTGGCCCACCTGGGCGCTTCCGTAACCTAGACGGGATGGAACTCTGGGTGTGCCACCTCGGCCGGGTCGAATACCGCGAGGCGGCGGCCCTGCAGGAGCGGCTCCGCGAGCGGGTGATCGCGGGTGAGCTGCCCGACCTGATGCTGCTGCTCGAGCACCCGCCGGTCTACACGATCGGGCGCCGCTCGGACGCGGGCGACCTGCCGTTCGGCGAGGCGTTCTACCGCGAGCGCGGCATCGACATCGTGCGCACGCCGCGCGGCGGCCAGCTCACCTACCACGGCCCCGGCCAGCTCGTCGGCTACCCGATCATGCACGTCTCCAGCGTGCCGGAGTACATCCTCACGATGGAGCGGGCGCTCGTCACGGCGCTGGGCGACGCGGGCGTCTCCGCCGCGACGAAGCTCGGCCACAAGCACGTGGGCGTGTGGGTGGGCGAGCGCAAGATCGCCTCGGTCGGCGTGCACATCTCGCACGGCGTCTCCGCGCACGGCTTCGCGGTCAACGTCGACAACGACATGGATCCGTGGTCGTGGGTCGTGGCCTGCGGGCTGCCCGAGGTCCAGATGACCTCGATGGCGCAATCGGGGTCCACGGAGAGCATCGCCTGCTTCCGCAAGCGCGTCGGGCACCGCTTCAGCGAGGCGTTCGGCCGCCGCCAGCGGCTCGTCAGCGCGCAGCGGCTGGGCATCGAACAGCTCGTGGCGGCATGAAGGTCGGGCTCGCGACGTTCCTGGTCGGCGACGGCGTGCGTCCCGACGTGCTCGCCCGCACGGCCGAGGAGCGCGGCTTCGACTCGCTGTTCCTGACCGAGCACACCCACATCCCGGTCTCGGCGGGCATGATCGACCGCGCCGGAGGTCCGCTGGACGACAAGTACCGGCGCACGCACGACCCGTTCATCGCGCTCGCGTTCGCGGCCGCCGCGACGGAGCGGCTGACGATCGGCACGAGCGTCAGCCTCGTGATCGAGCACGACCCGATCGTGCTGGCCAAGGTCTGCTCCTCGCTCGACGTGCTCTCGGGCGGGCGCTTCGTGCTCGGCGTCGGCGCGGGCTGGAACAAGCCCGAGATGCGCAACCACGGCACCGACCCGGCGACGCGCCACCGCGACATGCGCGAGCGCGTCGAGGCGATGCAGGCGATCTGGCGCGACGACGAGGCCGAGTATCACGGCCAGCTCGTCGACTTCGACCCGATCTGGCAGTGGCCGAAGCCGCTCTCCGGCCGCGTCCCGGTGTACGTCGGCGGCAACGGGCCGCGCGTCGAGGATCGCGTGCTGCGCTACGGCGACGGGTGGATGCCGAACATGCCCGACGTGGCCGAGCTGGCGCGACGGGTCGCGGCGTTGCGCGAGCGCGCGGGCCGCGACGTGCCCGTCATCTACTACGGCGCGCTCGCCGAGAACCTCGACGCGGTGCGCGAGGCGGGTGTGGACCACGCGCTGATCGTGCTCCCGTCCGGCTCCGAAGCGGATGTATTGGCCTCGATACCCTCAGTCGAGTGAGCGACGAACCGGTCCTTCGCATCCACCAGACCCGCTCCCGGGCCAACCCGGGCGGGATGGACGTCACGAAGATCCTGGGCGAGGACGTCCTGCCGTTCCGCTCGCGCAAGCCCGCCTGGTTCAAGGTCCCGCCGCCCGGGAGCCCGAAGTACCGCGAGCTGAAGAAGACGATCTCCGACGAGGGCCTGCACACGGTCTGCAAGGAAGCGGCCTGCCCGAACATCGGCGACTGCTGGGACCGCGGCACGGCCACCTTCATGATCCTCGGCGACACGTGCACGCGCCGCTGCGGGTTCTGCAACGTCAAGACCGGCAAGCCGACGTGGAACGACCCGCTGGAGCCGCTGCGCGTCGCGCGCAGCGTTGCCCGCATGGGCCTGCGTCACGCGGTCATCACGTCCGTCGACCGCGACGACCTGCCGGACCTCGGCGCGTCGGTCTGGTGCGGCGTCATCCGCTCGATCCGCATGCAGGCGCCGACCACCAAGATCGAGTGCCTGACGCCCGACTTCCGCGGCGAGGAGATGCCGCTGGCGCGGGTCATCGCCGAGCGCCCGGACGTCTTCAACCACAACCTCGAGGTCGCGCCCCGGCTCTACCCGGTCGCGCGCCGCGGTTCGACGTGGAAGCGCTCGCTGCGGGTGCTCTCCAACGCGCTCGAGATGGGCGAGGGCGAGGTCGCGACCAAGTCCGGCCTGATGGTCGGCTTCGGCGAGACGCACGACGAGCTCGTCGACGCGTTCGGCGAGATGCGCGAGGCGGGCGTCCAGATCCTCACCGTCGGCCAGTACCTGCGCCCGACCGAGCGCCACCTGCCGGTCGTCCGCTACTGGGAGCCCGAGGAGTTCGAGGCACTCGAGAAGGCGGCCTACGAGCTCGGCTTCGAGCACGTCGCGGCGGGTCCGCTGGTGCGCTCCTCGTACCACGCAGACGAGCACGTCAAGCAGGACCGTCCGGGAATCGGTCCGCTGGCCGCCACCGCCTGACAGAAGTCAAGGCGACGCAGCCCCTCCGCCCCACCCCGATCATCCGACCTTAATCGGGCGCGCCGCGCGACCGGCTACCGTTGGCGCGCGATGCTGCCGGTGCGCGACAACATCCCGACCAACCAGGTGCCGTACGTCACGTACGCGCTGATCGCGGCCAACATCATCGTCTACTTCTTCTGGCAGCGCGGCGGCCTCTCGCTCGGCGATCCGAGCAACCTGCACTACCAGTGCCAGCTGGCGGAGTGGGGCGCGGTCCCGAGGGACATCACGCACAACGCGCAGCCGCCCCTCCCCGCGGACTGCGGAACGGACGAGGCGAGTCCCTACCTGACGATCTTCAGCGCGATGTTCATGCACGGCGGGCTGCTGCACCTCGGCGGCAACATGCTCTTCCTGTGGATCTTCGGCAACAACGTCGAGGACGCGATGGGACCGCTGAAGTACCTGCTCTTCTACGTGCTCTCGGGGGTCGCGGCGCTCGCCCTGCAGATCGTGCCCGACCCGAACTCGACGGTCGTCACGCTCGGCGCCTCCGGCGCGATCGCCGGCGTCCTCGGCGGCTACATCCGATTGTTCCCGCGAGCGAAGGTGATCACGGTCATCTTCATCATCTTCTTCTTCACGATCCTTGAACTACCCGCGATGCTGGTTCTCGGGTTCTGGTTCGTGGAGCAGGCGCTGTTCGCGGCGAACAGCATCGGCTCGACCGGCGGCGGGGTGGCGTACTTCGCCCACGTCGGCGGCTTCCTCTTCGGTTTCCTGACGGTCAGGTTCTTCGCGGATCCCAAACGCGTGGACCGGCAGCGCGAGCGGGTCGCGTATAGCTGATATGCGACGGCTGATGGTGTTGGTGGCGCTGCTGGTGATCGGTGGCGCCGGAGCGAAGTACCTGATCTCGGACTCGGGCGGGGCGCCGGTCGTCAAGGCGCAGACGGGCTCGACCGGCACACTCAAGAACTCGACGACCGCCCCGCTGGCGGGCGGCGGCACGGCGCCCTCACCGCTCGCCGTCCGGCTCGAGGACTCGGCCGACCCGGTCGCGATCAAGTTCAAGAAGCCGCCGCGGTCCGCGCTGATGTTCGACCTCGACACGGGCCAGGTCCTGTACCGGCGAAACCCGACCGAGGTGCAGCCGATCGCGTCGCTGACGAAGATGATGACCGCGCTCGTCGTCGTCGACCGCGTCAAGCCTGGGTCGAAGGTCCTGGTCACCAAGGAGGCGCTGCACTACGAGGCGGGCGGCTCGGCGATCGGCCTGCTCCCGCGCGGCAAGTGGATCGGCGTCAACACGATGCTCTACGGGCTGATGCTGCCGTCCGGCAACGACGCGGCGATCGCGCTCGCCCAGCGCGCCGCGGGCGGGAGCGTGAAGCGCTTCGTCCGCTACATGAACGAGAAGGCGAAGGCGATGGGGCTCACCTGCACCCGCTTCTCGACGCCGAGCGGGTTCGCCGACAAGGACAACCACTCCTGCGCCGCCGACCTGGCCGCGATCGGGCGCGCGGTGCTGCGCGAGCCGCGGCTGGCGAACATCGTCTCCAAGCGCCAGGCCGTCCTCCCGTTCCCGATCAAGGGCGGCAAGCTCTTCCTCTACAACCACAACCCGCTGTTGCGCGTGGGCTACCCCGGGACGACCGGCATCAAGACGGGCTACACGGACGCCGCGGGCCAGTGCCTGGTGGCGACCGCGCGGCGCGGCCCGATCAAGCTCGGCGTCGTCCTGCTGGATTCGCCGAACCCTGGAAAACAGGCGATGCAGCTGCTCGACCGCGGCTTCAAGGCCTCAGCGGCCCGCTAAAGGGGTAAGGCAGGCGGATGACCGAGTCCGCCGCCGTCTATCAGCGCCGGCGCATCGTCGCCATCGTCGCGTTCGCGGTGGCCGCCGTGATCGTGGTGTTCGCGATCACGCGGCTGACCGGCTCGGACGCGGCGCAGCAGGCCAAAGGCGGCGCCGAGGCGGAGCGTGCGCAGCCGACCCCGACGCCCGGCAAGGAGCTCGAGCTGCCGCGCGGCGGGCGTACGATCCTGCCGGACTTCCGCGTGGTCGCGTACTACGGCGCGCCGTTGGACCGCCAGCTCGGGATCCTCGGGATCGGCAAGCCGTCGACCGCGGCGCGCCGGCTCGAGCGCGCGGCGAAGCCGTTCGCGCGCAAGTCGCGACCGGTCCTGCCGGCGATGGAGCTGATCGCGGTCGTCGCGGCCGCCCACCCGGGCGAGGGCGGCCGCTACAACCTGCGCCAACCGGACTCGGTGATCCGCCGCTACCTGAAGGCCGCGCGCAAGGCCAAGACGCTGCTCATCCTCGACATCCAGCCCGGGCGCTCGGACTTCTTCACCGAGACCAAGCGGCTGCGCAAGTGGCTCAAGGAGCCGGACGTCGGGCTCGCGCTCGACCCGGAGTGGCGGATGGCTCCGGGCCAGGTTCCCGGGCAGGTGATCGGCAGCGTCGGCTCACGCGAGGTCAACGCGACCAGCGCGTGGCTCGACCAGCTCGTCACGAAGTACAAGCTCCCGCAGAAGCTCCTGCTCGTGCACGAGTTCACCGACGACATGGTCCCGGAGGCGGAGTTGAAGCCGCGCAAGGGCCTGGCCTACGTCCTCAACGTGGACGGTTTCGGCGGCCAGGCGCTCAAGATCGCCAAGTACAAGAGCTTCGCCAAGCAGGGCAAGGGGTTCCGGCGCGGCTTCAAGCTCTTCTACGAGGAGGACGCCAAGCCGATGATGAACCCCACGCAGGTCATGCGCCTGCAGCCGCGGCCGGACGTCGTCGTGTACGAATGAGCGCGGTGACCGCGAGCGAGAAGACCGCCAGCGCGAGCCCGCCCTCGAGCAGCTGCCAGGCCACGTGGCCGGGGCCGAGGGCGGGGTTGTTGAAGTCGCCGTCGAAGGCGAAGGCCACGGTGGCGAGGCCGGTCAGCACCGCGAGGACGACGGCGCCGGCCTTGTAGCCGCGCCAGTACGCGAGCGCCGCCAGCGGCTCGATCACGAGCATGAAGATCGGCGCCGAGGTCTTGGTGCCGTTGGCGAAGACCTCGCCGACGGTGGCGATGTCGGTGGCGACGGCGATCACGCCGCCGATCGCGTAGGCGATCACGAGGGCGAAGGTGGCGAGAACGAGGGGAGGGATGCGGTTCATGGAGCCGAAGCTACGGCCGCCGCGGCGTCCTGCCATCGACCCGTCGTGCGATCGCGCTCAGCCCGTGGGCTGATGACGAGCGCGCCGGAGATGACTAATTTCGGCGTCATCAGACGCAACGACCTCATCCTCGCGCTCTCACTGGCGGCGCTCTCCGTGGCCCAGGTGCTGATCTGGCCGATCGCCTGGCGCCCGCTGGGCGTGCTGATCGCGCTCGTCTCGACGCTGCCGATCGCCTGGCGCGTCACCCGCCCGGAGCTCGCGGCGGTGGTCGGGACGCTGCCGTGGTTCATCCCGACCGACGGCTACGTCTTCGTGGGGTTCGTCGCCGCGTTCGTGCTCTTCTACTCGCTCGGCGCCCACGTGGCCGACGTGCGGCGGGTGGTGGCGATCACGGCGTGGGCGGCGTTCGTCTCCGTGCTCGGCTCCTGGTTCAACCACGAGGTGGCGGGCGAGTACATGGGCGCCGTGACCGCGGTCGTGCTGCCGGCGATCGCGGGGCGCGTCGTCCGCCACCAGCGGACGCTCACCGCCGAGCTCGCCCATGAGCGCGAGCGCACCGCGCATCTGGCGGTGGCCGAGGAGCGGGCGCGGATCGCGCGCGAGCTGCACGACGTCGTCGCCCACGGGCTGAGCGTGATCGCGATCCAGGCCGACGGGGCCGAGGCCGCACTGGACCACGATCCTTCGCTGGCGCGCAAGCCGCTGGCCGCGATTCGCCGGTCGGCCGAGGAGTCGCTCGCCGAGATGCGGCGGCTGCTCGGGGTGCTGCGCGAGGACGACGCGGGCGCGGACCTCGCGCCGCAGCCGGGTCTGGCGCAGCTGCCGGGGCTGGTCGAGCGGGCGCGTGCGGCGGGGATCCCGGTGACGCTGGACGTCGAGGGCGCGCCGCGGCCGCTGCCGGCGAGCGTGGACCTGTCGGCGTACCGGATCGTCCAGGAGGCGCTGACGAACGTGAGCAAGCACGCGGGAGGCGCGGGGGCGAGCGTGCGGGTCTCGTGGAGCGCATCGACGCTCGGGCTCCGCGTGCTCGACACCGGGACCGGACGCGGGGTGCGCGTCAACGGGGATGGACACGGGCTCGTGGGCATGCGTGAGCGGGTGAAGCTGCACGGCGGGTCGCTGCGGACGGGCGCGCTGCCGGGTGGCGGGTTCGAGGTGAGCGCGGAGCTTCCACTGTGACCAGCGTGCTGCTCGCCGACGACCAGGAGCTCGTGCGCGCGGGCTTCCGGCTGATCCTCGAGCTCGAGGGCTTCGACGTGGTCGGCGAGGCGGGCGACGGGGCCGCGGCACTCGAGCTCGCACGCTCGCTGGAGCCCGACGTGGTCCTGATGGACGTGCGGATGCCGCGGATGGACGGGATCGAGTCGACGCGGCGGATCGGGCTCGCGGGCCTGCGGACGCGCGTGCTCGTACTGACGACCTTCGACATGGACGAGCACGTCTACGACGCGCTGCGGGCGGGCGCGTCGGGGTTCCTGCTCAAGGACGCGGGGCGCGCGCGACTGGTCGAGGGCGTGCGGACGGTCGCGGCGGGCGAGTCGCTGTTCGCGCCCTCGGTGCTGCGCCGCCTGGTCGACCACTACGTCGCGCGGCCGCCGGTCGGGCGCTCGATCGGGCTGGAACAGCTCTCTGAGCGCGAGCTGGAGGTGCTGCGGCTGATCGGACGCGGGCTCTCCAACACCGAGATCGCCGAGGAGCTGGTGATCTCGCCGGCCACCGTGAAGACCCATGTCCGCCACGTGCTGGCCAAGCTGAACCTGCGCGATCGCGTGCAGGCCGTGGTGCTGGCGTACGAATCAGGCCTCGTTTCCGCCGGACAGGCGTCGGGTAATCCCCCCGACACTCGAACGGCTCCATAAGGGGGAGACGTCCTGATGAGCAGTCTTGCCGAGCCCAATTGGGAGGCACTGGCACGCGATCCGCAGTTCCGGGAGCTCGTGGCGAACCGGCGAAGGTTCGTCGCGCTGGTCACCGGCTTCTATTGCCTGTACTTCGTCGTCTTCCTGGCGTTGCTGGGGTACGCGAAGGACTTCATGGCCAACGAGGTGCTGGGCATCTCGCTCGCGCTGTGGGGCGGGTTCTCGATCTGCGCGCTGACCGTGATCCTGGCCGTCACGTACGCTCGCCGCGCTCCTGAGTGGGAGCGGATGGCGCAGCGCGTCGTCGAGGAGGCGAACCGATGAGGCTCCTCGCGACCACCGGTGACTTCAACGCGCTGGCCGTCGGCGTCTTCGCCTGCGTCCTCGCCGTCACGCTCGTCATCACCCGCTGGGCGGCCAAGCGCACGCACAGCGCGACCGAGTTCTACGCCGCGGGGCGCGGCGTCTCCGGCCGGGCCAACGGCATCGCCACCGCGGGCGACTACCTCAGCGCCTCGACGTTCCTGGGCTACGCCGGCCTGATGTACCTCTACGGCTTCGACGGCTGGGTCATCGGCCTCGGCGCCTGCCTCTCGTTCCTGCCGGTGCTCTATCTGCTCGCCGAGCGGATGCGCAACGCGGGCAAGTTCACGGTCGCCGACGTGCTCGCGTTCCGGCTGAAGGCGCGGCCCGTGCGGGTCGCCACCGCGATCAACACGCTGCTGATCTCGGGCATCTACCTGGTCGCGCAGCTGGTCGGCGCGGGCGCCGTGATCGAGGCGCTGGCGGGCATCAGCTTCCCCGTCGCCGTGCTGATCTGCGGCTGCTTCATGGTCGTCTACGTGGTCTTCGGCGGCATGCTGGCCACGACGTGGGTGCAGATCATCAAGGCCGTGATGCTGATGATCGCGGGCACCGTCGTCGCCGTCGCGGTGCTGGCCAAGTTCAACTTCAACCCGTCGCAGCTGCTCGACACGGCAGCCAGGAATCACCCTGACGGCAACGCGATCCTCGGCCCCGGCACCTACCTGACCTCGCCGATCCTCGTGATCTCGACCGGCCTGACGATCTTCATCGGCACCGCCGGCCTGCCCCACATCCTGACCCGCTTCTTCACGGTCCCGGACTCCAACGCCGCGCGCAAGTCGGTGCTCTACACGATCGGCATCATCGCCACGTTCACGGCGATGGTCACGATCATCGGCTTCGGCGCGCGGGCGCTGCTCGGCCAGGGCGCCACCGAGGCCGTCGGCAAGGGCGGCAACCTCGCCGCGCCGCTGCTGGCCCAGTTCCTGGGCGGCGGTGACGGGACCGTCGGCGGCGACATCGCCCTCGCGCTGTTCTCCGCGGCCGCCTTCGCGACGATCCTCGCGGTCGTCGCCGGCCTCGTGATCGCCTCCGCGGGCGCGATCGCCCACGACCTGTGGAAGAACGTGCTCGGCCGCGGGACCGAGCAGGACGAGCGCAAGGTCGCGCGCATCGCCTCGATCGGCGTCGGCGCCGCCGCGATCCTCGGCACGCTGGCGATCGGCTCGGGCTTCAACGTGACCGTGCTGGTCTCGATGGCGTTCGTCTTCGCCGCCTCGGCCAACTTCCCGCCGCTGCTGCTGGCGCTGCTCTGGCGCCGCTTCAACACGACGGGCGCGCTGACCGGCATCGCCTTCGGCATCACCGCCTCGGTCGTGATGATCGTCCTCTCGCCCCCGGTGTGGCCGGGCCCGGACTCCCAGGGCTCTCCCTCACCGCTGACGTTCCCGGGCATCGTCACGATCCCGATCGGCTTCCTCGGCTGCGTCCTCGGCACCCTGCTGAGCAAGGAGGAGGTCGGCACCGAGCGTTCCTACGACGAGCTGCTCGTGCGCTCCGAGACCGGCATCGGCTCCGAGGGCGGGCCGGAGCCCAGGACCCGCACCGGCCGCTTCCGCCGCGAGGCGGAGCAGCCCGCACTTAAAGGGGCCTGACCCCTTTAGGTTCGCGCGACCGCGCGGCGCGCTGCCAGCAGCGCGCCGCCGTGGGCGCCGCCGAGGTCGCCGAGCTCGGCCAGGAGGACCGGGGGCGGGTCGTTGTCGACGAACAGGTGCGGGAGCATCGCTTCGCGGATGCGCTCCACCCACGGTTCGCCGAGGCGGATGCCGAGACCGCCGCCGATCACGACGGCTTCCGGGTCGAGCAGGTTCACGGCGGACGCCACGCCCGCGCCGAGGGCCTCCAGGGCCTCTTCGAGCAGGTCGATCGCCATGTGGTCGTCGCGGGCGAGGGCGCGCTCCCAGATGCCCGAGGAGAGGCGGTCGCGGCCGCGCTCCTCCATGATCTTGAACAGCGACGTCTTCTCGCCCTGCTCGACGCGCTTGCGCGCCCGCGCCTCCATCGCGCCGCGGCCGGCGTAGGCCTCCATGCAGCCACGGCGGCCGCACGGGCACTTGGCGCCGTTGACGCGCACGACCATGTGGCCGATCTCGCCCGCGGTCTTGCGCCCGACCCACGGCTTGCCGTCGAGGATCAGCCCGCCGCCGACGCCCGTCCCCCAGAACACGCCGAGCAGGCTGTCGAACTCGCGCGCGGCGCCGATCTCGAACTCCGCGTCGGTCGCCAGGTCGACATCGTTGCCGAGCGCCACCGGGGTGCCGTCCAGGTCCTTCTCCAGCGCCTTGCGCAGGTTGAACGAGCCGGCCCAGTCGGACAGGTTCATCGCGCCGGAGACGGTGCCGTGGACGTCGTCGACCGAGCCCGGGGAGCCCACGCCCACGCCGTCGAGGTCCGCCGTCGTCAGACCGGCCTCCTCGAGCGCCTCGACGAGCACGGCGGCCATCCGCGCGGCGATGGCCTTGGGCCCGCCCTTGAGGGGCGTCTGATCACGCTTTGCCCCGAGCACCGCGTGGTCGGAGCCTTCGTCCACGACCGCGGCCTGGATCTTCGTCCCGCCGAGGTCGATGCCGCCGTAGATCGCCATGGGACGCATCTTGCCCGTTGAGGCGGGCGTCATGCTCTGGTGGTGGAGGTCTGGGCTCATGATCGCTGGCGAATCCCGCTACCCGAGGGGCACAAGTTCCCGATCGACAAGTACCGCCTGCTGCGCGAACGGGTGGAGAACGACGTCACCGTGCTCGAGTCCGAGCCGGTCTCGTGGGAGCAACTGGCCGCCGTCCACGAGGCCCCGCTGCTGGAACGCATCCGCACGGGCACGATGAGCCTGCGCGAGATCCGAGGCCTCGGCCTGCCGTGGTCCGAGGTGCTGGTCGAGCGCGGGCGGCGCTCCGTCGGCGGCACCGTCGCGGCGGCCCGACGCGCGCTCGAGCATGGGATCGGGATGAACCTCGGCGGCGGTACCCACCACGCCGGCCGCGACTTCGCCCGCGGCTACTGCCTGTTCAATGACGTCGTCGTCACGTTGGCGCAATTGCGCTCGGAGGGACTCGTCCGCCGCGCGGTCGTCGTCGACTGCGACGTGCACCAGGGCGACGGCACCGCCCAACTCCTCGGCCCCGACCCGGACGCCTTCACGCTCTCGCTGCATGGCGCCCGCAACTACCCGTTCGAGCGGATCCCCTCCGACCTCGACGTCGACCTGCCGTCCGGTACCGGCGACGACGAGTACCTGCGCGTGCTGGACGAATCGCTCGACACCGCGCTCGCCCAACCGGCCGACATCGCCTTCTTCCTCGCCGGAGCCGACCCCTGGGAAGGCGACCGCCTGGGCCGCCTCGCGCTGACCAAATCGGGCCTGCGCGCCCGCGACGAACTGGTCCTCGACCGGCTCCTGGCGGCCGGCGCCGCGGTGGTCGTCGTGCTCGCCGGCGGCTACGCGCCGGACGTCAACGACACGGTCGACATCAACGCCGCCACCGTCGCAGCCGTCGCCGCGCGCGACGGCGTCCTAAGCTGATCGGGTTCCCGGGGGCGTAGTGATAATGGGAGCACGCGGCCTTTGCACGGCCGAGGTAGGGGTTCGATTCCCCTCGCCTCCACTCGGGAATCCGGCCCATCGAAGAGGTCACCGCCTGCCGCAAAGCTGCTGCGAGGGAAGTGGCTACGAACCGAGCAGGCGGTCGAGCAGCGCGCCGAACTGGGCACGCTCGTTCTCGTCGAGCGGGCTGAAGGAGTCCTCGAGGACGAGGTTCAAGCGCCGCTGGCCCTCTTCGCGGGCCTGCTCGCCGCGCTCGGTGAGGCGGTGGCGGACGGCCCGGCCCGGGCCGGGAGCGCGCTCGATCAGGCCGCGGTCGATCATTCGTGTCGCCAGCGTGCCCATCGCCTGGTCGGTCTGGAACGTGAGTTGCGCGAGGTCGTGCAACGACGCGTCCGGGTTGGCGTGCAGGTGACGCAGCGCGTCCCACTGGACAAGGCTCAGCCCCAACGGCTTGAGCGCGTCGTTGCCGGCGCGGTGGTGGCGCATCTGCAGGCGCTTGACCGCAAGTCCGAGCTCGGGGAGGGAGTGCACAGGAGGCAGCGTATCAACTTGCTTATCTCAATATATTGATCTAAGCTTGTTGACATGACGACTTTCCTCCTCCTCCATGGCGGCGCCGGGCCGGCGTCCGTGGCCGCGTTCGCCGAGCGCCTGAGCCGCGATGCGCACGTGATCGCCCCGACGCATCCGGGCTTCGGCGGCACGCCGCGCGACGGCGTCGAGACCATCCGCGACTACGCCGTCGGATACGCCAAGCTCGTCGAGGACTTCGACGACGTGACCGTGGTCGGCAACTCGATCGGCGGGTGGATCGCGGCCGAGCTCGCGCTCCTCGATCCGCACCAGGTGCGTCGCTATGTGCTGGTGGACGCGGTAGGCATCGAGGTTCCCGGCCATCCGGTCGTCGACTTCTTCAGCCTCACCCTCCCGGAGGTGGCGAAGCGCAGCTACTACGACCCGGAGCGATTCAGGATCGAGCCGGGCCCGGACGCGCAGTCGAACCGCGAGACGCTGGCGGCCGTCGCGGGCGGCATGGCCGACCCGACGCTGCGCGAGCGCCTCGCCGGCGTGTCCAAGCCGACACTCGTCGTGTGGGGCGACAGCGACGGCATCGTCGACCCCGACTACGGCCGCGCCTACGCGGACGCGATCCCCGGCGCACGCTTCGCGCTGCTCGAGAACACCGGGCACCTGCCTCAGATCGAGAGCCCGGACGCGCTGCTGGCGCTCGTGTAGGCGATGCCCGTGAGCTCTTCCGAGAGCGTCCACATCCGCGCTGCGTCCTCGGGGCTGCGCAGCGGCCTCCAGAGCTTCAGCTCTCCCGGTCGGCCCCCGAGGCTCCCGGGCCCCTGCGGGCCGTAGAACCCGCCGTCCCGGGACTCGGGCGAGGTCGCCGCCATGAGGGCCGGCAACCCCGCGCTGTCCGCGGTTCCGACGATCAGGCCGCGCGCCGAGAGCCGGCGGATCAGTCGCACGCTGCGGGTGTCCTCGGGCCGTCCGACCTCCGGACGCGCCGCGAGCAGGCTGGTCGGGGCGACGCCGGGATGGGAGATGGTGCTGGTGATCCCCCAGCCTGCGGCCCGGCTCCGATGGCTGAGCTCGAGCCCGAACAGCCCGCACGCGAGCTTGGACTGCCGGTACGCCCGCATGCCGTCGTACCTTCGTGCCCAGTTGACGTCGTCCCAGTTGATCGTGCCGCTGCGCGCCGCGACGCTCGCTTGCGAGGTCACCCGCGCGCGGCCGGCCTTCAGGAGTGGCAGGAGGTGGGCGGTGAGGGCGAAGTGGCCGAGGTGGTTGGTCCCGAACTGCAGCTCGAACCCGTCGGCGGTGGTCTGCCGGTCGGGCGGGGTCATGACCCCCGCGTTGTTGATGAGGAAGTGGATCGGCGCCCCCTCGGCGCGCAACTTCTCGCCGAGCGCCGCGACCGACGCCAGCGAGGACAGGTCCAGCGCCTCCAGCGACAGCTCGGCCGATGGGTGCCGCTCGCGAATCCTGGCGACGGCCACCTCACCCTTGCGCGGGTTTCGCACCGGGAGCACCACCTCGGCGCCTGCACCGGCGAGCTTGGTCGCGATCCCGAGTCCGATCCCGTCGCTGGCGCCTGTGACCACAGCTCGCTTTCCGGAGAGGTCGGGGATCGTGATGTCGTGGCTCCTTCGTGGCATGACGAGCAGCGTCGCCCACTACGCGGGCGGTATCCACGGCCTGACGATCCGTGGCTGAGCGGTCCGACCCGGGCGAGAATGGACGCGATGATCGATCGAGCGGGACTTGCCGAGTTCCTCCGCGGCCGCCGAGAGGCGCTGCAGCCGGAGGACGTCGGCCTCCCTCGCGGTCAGCGGCGTCGGACGAGCGGGCTGCGGCGGGAGGAGGTCGCCGCCCTGTGCCACATGTCGACGGACTATTACGCGCGTCTGGAACGCGAGCGGGGTCCACAACCCTCTGAGCAGATGATCGCCTCGATCGCTCAGGGGCTGCGCCTGTCGCGCGACGAGCGCGACCACCTCTTCCGCCTTGCCGGGCGCCGGCCGCCCGCGGCGGAGTCGGGCAGCGACCACATCGGTCCCGGGATGCTGCGGATCTTCGACCGGCTCGAGGACACGCCGGCGGAGATCGTCACCGAGCTGGGTGAGACGCTGCGGCAGAACGCGCTCGGCATCGCGCTCGTCGGAGACCTGCGGCGCTACGCCGGCCCGGCGCGGAGCATCGGCTACCGGTGGTTCACCGACCCGCGGGCGCGCGCCCTGCACCCGCCCGAGGATCACGCCTTCTACTCGCGGATGTACGTCTCAGGACTCCGCGGCGTGCTCGCATTGCGCGGGCCCGGATCCAGGGCGGCCGGCCTCGTCGAGCTGCTCACGGGACAGAGCGAGGAGTTCCGAGTCCTGTGGAAGGACCACGAGGTCGGAATCAGACCCCGAGAGATCAAGCGCTACGAGCACCCCATCGCCGGCCGGCTGGAGCTCAATTGCCAGATCCTGCTCGACCCGGACGAGTCCCACTCGCTCCTCGTCTACACCGCCGCACCGGGCAGCGAGAGCTACGAGCGACTTCAGCTCCTGGCGGTGGCCCTGTAGGCGCCTGGGGTGCGGCCCATCGTGCGCTGGAAGGTGTCGATGAACGCGCTGGTGGTCGCCCAGCCGCAGCGGTGGGCGGTCTCGGTGACCGGGGTGCCGGCGGCGAGCAGGATCATCGCCTCGAAGACCCGCACGCGCGTGCGCCACTGCGGGTAGGTCATCCCGAACTCCTCGCGGAAGAGCCGCGACAGGGTGCGCTCACCCGCACCCACCTCGGCGGCGAGAGTCGCCAGCGGGCGGGCGACGCCGAGGTCGGCGTTGACGAGCGAGCAGGCCGCCGCGAGGCGCGGGTCGACGGCGGCGGGAAGCATGATCGGCTCCTGGCGGGTGCGGCGGAGCTGGTCGCGCAGGACGAGGCGGATCCGGCGCACCTCGGCCTCCGGCAGCGTCTCGTCCGTGCACGCGACGAGCAGCTCGCGCAGCAGCGGGCCGACGGCGATCACGGTCGGCTCGGCGTCGGCGAGCGGCGCGTCCCCCAGCTCGAAGCCCACGGCGTGGAACGCGCTCGCGCCGTAGAAGCGGTGCTCGTGCCAGGTGCCGGCGGGGAGCCAGACCGCGCGCTCCGCCGACGCGACCCAGCGCCCCGCGGAGGTCCGCACGGCGAGCACGCCCGTGGAGACGTAGACGAGCTGGTGCTCGTCGTGGCGGTGGCGGTCGATCCGGTCGCCCGCCGCGCGCAGCGACGACGCCGTGGGTGCGAATGTCGTGTGGCGGATCTCCGACACTTCTCGGCAGATTACGGGAAGTCGCCAGGGCTTCCGAGAACTACCTTCCGGCGCCGTGGCCGTGCTGGCAGAACCGAGGACGTCGAACTGGACGCGGATGCGCATCTGGGCGACGGCGCACGCGGTCGACGATCTCTACCAGGGCCTGGTGCCCGCGACCGTGCCGTATTTCGTCCTGGAGCGGGACTTCAGTTACTCCGCGGCCGCGGGTCTCGCGCTGGCGGCGACCGTCGGCAGCGCGGTGCCGCAACTGCTCGTCGGCTGGATCGCCGACAAGCGCGGGCTGAGCTGGCTCTCCCCCGCCGGGCTGGCGCTCGCCGCCGTCGGCTTCGGCTTCGCGGGCGTCGCGCACGGCTACGCGGCGGTCTGGCTGCTGCTCCTGCTGTCCGGTCTCGGCGTCGCCATGTTCCACCCGCCCGCGGGCCGCGACGCCCGCGCCGAGGCGGGCCAGAGCGCGACCGCGATGAGCTACTTCGCCGCCGGCGGCTCGGTCGGCTTCTTCCTCGGCCCGACGCTGGCCACGCCCGTCCTCGACACCTGGGGCCTGAGCGCGACCGCGGTCTTCATCCCGCCCGGCCTGCTGATGGGCTTCGTCCTCTACCGCCACACCCGGCGCCTCACCGCGCGCGCCATCGCCAAGCGCCAAAGCGAGGGCGTCGACCGCCCGCGCATGTTCGGCCTGTTGATCGCGGTCGAGGTCGTCCGCTCGTCGGTCAGCTTCGGCATCAACACGTTCGTCGCGCTGTACTGGATCAAGGAGCTGGGCGCGTCGAGCGCGCTCGGCGGGACCGCGCTCGCGCTCGAGCTCGGCGGCGGGGTCTTCGGCACGCTGCTGGGCGGGCGGATCGCCGACCGGCTCGGCCTCGTCCGCACGGTCCAGCTGGGCAACGCGCTGCTGGTCCCCGCGATCCTCGCGCTGCTCACATGCCGCGACCCCCACCTCGCGCTGCCGCTGATCTTCGTCGTCGGGCTCGTCACGAACATCCCGTTCGCGGTGCTGATCAAGCTCGGCCAGGACTATCTGCCGACGCGCCCCGGCACCGCCGCGGGGGTCACGCTCGGGCTGGCCGTCAGCGCCGGCGGGCTGTTCATGCCCGTCCTGGGCACGATCGCCGACCACCACGGGCCGCGCGGCGTGTTCATCGTGCTCGCCGCGATCCCGGTCCTCGCCGTCGCGCTCTCGAGCCGGCTCTCAGAGCCCGGCTAGGAACTTCGCCGCGATCGGCGCCGCGACCTCGCCGCCCGCGCGGCCGTTCTCGACCAGCACCGCGACGGCGAGGTCGTCGCGGAAGGCGATGAACCACGCGTGGGTGGGCGGCGGGTCGCCGCCGCCGAACTCGGCCGTGCCGCTCTTGCCCGCGACGAACCCGGGCAGACTCGCCAGCGCGGTCCCGGTCCCGGAGGTCACCACGGCGCGCATCAGGTCGCGGAGCGTCGCGGCCTGCGCGACGCGCGGACCGGTGCGCTTGGGATCGTCGGCGAGCAGCCGCGGCGAGTGCCAGCGGCCCGCCGCGACGGTGCCGGCCACGCCAGCCATGATGAGGGGCGTCGCCACGATCTTGTCCTGGCCGATCATCATCGCCGCCCGCGAGGTCGCGGACTCGCCCTCGGGGACCTTGCCGTCGGCCACCGGCACGCCCAGCTTCAGCTGCTCGCCCACCCCGAAGTCCTTCGCGGTGTCCGGCAGAGCGGTGCGCGACAACCGGTCCGCCAGCGAGATGAACGCCGTGTTGCACGACTGGGCGAAGTCGGTCCGGAACGGCACCGCGCCGGCCGCCTCGCCCTCGAAGTTCTTGAACGAGCGCCCGTCGACGACCTCGGTGGCGGGACACGGCACGGTCTGGTTCACCGACAGCCCGTCGCGGAGCAGCGCGGCGGTCGTGACCACCTTGAAGGTCGAGCCCGGCGGGTAGAGACCGGTCAGGGCGCGATCGAGGGTGTCCGCGGACGGGCGGTTGGCGACCGCCAGGACGTCGCCGGTCGAGGGCTGGAGCGCGACCAGCGCCATCTTCTTCCTCGTCGACCCCAAGGCCGCTTCGGCGGCTTGCTGCACATCGAGGTCGAGCGTCGTCTGCACGTCCTTCGCCGACTTGCCCTTCCAGCGCCGCAGCGTCTTCTCGACCACGCCGTCCTTGGCGTCGCGGACCACGATCGAGCGCGTCTCCGTGCCCGCGAGCCGCGCATCGAACGCGGCCTGCAGGCCCCACTGACCGACGGCGTCGCCGGGCGCCAGCCGCCCGTCCGAGCGCTCGACCTGCTCCGCCGTGGCCGGCCCGACCGCGCCGAGCAGCGCCCGCGCGAAGTCCTTGGAGGGCGCCAACGGCGCCGTGCCGGGAGCGGTGGAGGCGCCCGGGACGTCCTGCAGCTCGCCCGCGATCTTGTCGTACGCGGTCTTGCGCAGCGTGATCACGGGGACGAAGCCGCCCTTCGGCGCCGCCTCGATCTTCTTGCGCAACTCGCCGGCGTCGATGTCGTCGATCAGCGCCGCGATCCGCGACGCGGTGTCGGCGGGATCGGTCACCCGGCGCGTGTCGACGTCGATCGCCGTGACCGCCCGCTCGGCCATCAGCGCGCGGCCGTCCCGGTCCTCGATCCGCCCGCGCGCCGGCGCCTTGACCGCCGTGCCGAGCCGGGTCCCCGCGTCGAGCGCGGGATGGATCGCGGTCGGCCGCCAATGCACGACCCACCCCTTCTCGCCCTTGGCGGCGGTGAGCTTCACCCGATAGGCCCAATGGCCGATCCGCGGGATCTCCCACGCCACCGAGACCGTCGCGGTGGCGCTGTCGTCCTTCTCGGTAACGTCGCGGACGGTCGCCTTCACGGTCGCGCCGTCGAGGCCCTTGCGAGAGGCGGCGAGCGCTGCCGCCGCGGCGCCGGCGTCGTCGGTCGCACGGGCGGCCCCGCGGTCGTCTGCGCGGCTCCAGGCCGCGGCATAGCCGACGAAGGCGTCACGTGCCGGATCACCGCCGGAGCGGGTGACGAAGAACAGCGCCACCGCCCCGACGGCCAGCAGAAGTCCGAGAGGGGCCAGCCAGCGCACCCCTCCTAGGGTGCCATCACCAGCTGACGGGCTTTCCCGGCGTGTACAGCCAGACGTTGAAGAAGCTCGTCAGGTCCTGGCCCGAGATCCGCTCCGAGAGCGCGATGAAGTCCTTCGTCGTCGCGGTTCCGTAGCGGTACTTCGCGGTCCAGGTCTTGAGGATCCGGAAGAACGCGTCGTCGCCGATCTTCTCCCGCAGCGCCTGCAGCGTCATCCCGCCGCGGCGGTAGACGGCGCTGGCGAACATCGTGTCGCGCTGGGGGTCGGCAACCACGATCTGCCAGAACGGAGAATCGGCGGCGCGGCTGTAGTCGGCCAGGAACGCGGCGTGCGCCGTGCGAACCCCATTCTCCTCGTCCCAGACGTACTGGGAGAAGGTGGCGAAGCCCTCGTTGAGCCAGATGTTGTCCCACGTGTCGACCGACACGCTGTCGCCGAACCACTGGTGGGACAGCTCATGCGCGATCGTGCTGGTGCTGCGGACCGCGCTGTACACGGGCTTGGTCTGGGTCTCGAGCGAGAATCCCAGCGGCTGGCCGTCGAAGGTCGCGTTGTCGGCGATCGCGCCCACGACGTCGAACGGATACGGCCCGAACTTCTGCACCCACAGGTCGGCGGCCTTGGCCGAGGTGTCGTAGAAGAAGTCGACCGCGCTCTGGCCGTTGACGTCCGGCAGCACCGGGTCGGCGGCGACGTACTCCGGGATGCCGCCCGGCGTGCGGCCCTGGCGGATGTTCCAGCGGCCGATGTCGGCGGTCACCAGGTACGAGGCCATCGGCAGCGGCTCGTCCCATACCCACAGCGTCTGGTTCCCGGCGTCCTGGTGGTACTTGAGCGTGCCGTTGGCCACCACCCCGAGACCCTTGGGGACGCTGACGCGGAACGTGTACGTGGACTTGTCACGCGGGTGGTCGGAGACCGGGAACCACGTCGAGGCGACGTTGGGCTCGTCGCCCTGGAACGCGCCGTCGTCGGTGTGCAGGAACCCGTAGGGCGAGCCGAACACGATCGGCGAGCCGACGATCGTCTGCGGGACGCCGCCGTACTTGACGGTGACCTCGAACGTCTTGCCGACACGGATCCCGTGCCGCGGCGTGATCTGGAGCTCCTGCCCGTCGCGGGTGAAGGCCGCGTCCTTGTGGTCGACCACGACGCTGTCGACGTCGAGTTGCTGCAGGTCGAGGTCGAAGCGGCTCAGGTCCTGCAACGCCCTGGCGGTGATGACGGCGGTCCCGTCGAGCCGGTCGGTGGCCGGGTCGTAGCTGAACGTCAGGTCGTAGTGCTGCGTGTCATAGCCGCCGTTGCCCTCCAGCGGGAAGTACGGGTCGCCGATCCCCGGCGCGCCCGGCTGGTAGTCGGGCTTGCCCTTCCCGTTGCCTTGGGCGTGCGCCGCCGGCACGGCGGTCGCCAGACCCAGGACCGCCCCCGCGACGGTCAGCAGACGAAGTGCTCGCATGCTCATCCTCCCTGCGATACGACAATGGACCGCGGGAGGTCTACTCCTCGAACCGTCGATTAATGGAGGATGAGAGCGGGCGGACGCGGCGAGACGCGGTCCGGGGCATTGGGGTCCGCGCCTCGCCGTTGAATGCGTCCAAAGCCTCTCTCGGGGGAAGAGGCAACCCTCGTAGTCGGCGGAAACCCGCCGACCTTTACTTATCCCAGTCGAATTCCTTCGGAGGCTTCTGCTCGAACCAGAGTCGGTCGTGCTCGGGCGTCTCCTGGAGGAAGTCGGGCGTCTCTTCCAGGACGTCCTCTTCCTCACCCGTCTCGGGCGCGGGACGCCGCGGGCGCTCCTGGAGCGCCTCCTCGGCGGGGACCTCGTCCGGCTCCTCGTCGAGCCACGGGTCCTCGTCGTAGCCCGGCGCCTGCGCCGACGGCGGTTCCTCCGGGATCCCCGGCTCGCCTTCGGGCAGCTCGTCGACCGGAGCGGGCTCGAGTTCCTCGGGCGAAGCCGCCTCGGGCTCGGGCTCCGGCTCGGGCTCGGGCGCCGACGCAGCCTCAGGCTGCGCGAACTCGTTGCGCTGACCCGGGCCGAGCGCCTCCTGTTCCTGGCGCGCGACATCCTCCGGATCGGCTCCGTGCTTGCGCTTGAGCTCGAGGTGCTCGCGGATGGCGTCGTCGAGGAGTCCCATGGCCGCCGTCTCCCTTCAGCCTACTCGGCCTTGACCGTCCGGTTCTTACCCGACCGTTTCGCCCGGTAAAGCGCGGCATCCGCCGCCGCCACCAGGCCCTCCTTGTCAGATTGTGGAGCACTCGACAGGCTCGCGGCGCCAAAAGATGCGGTAACTCGGAGAATTCCGTCGCCGTCGAGCAGCGGGAGCTCGAGCGCCTCGATCCGCTGGCGCACGCGCTCGGCGAACCGGTACGCGCCGTCCAGATCGGTCTGCGGCAGCGCGACCGCCATCTCCTCGCCGCCGTACCGCGCGGGCTCGTCGATCTCGCGCGCCGACTGGCGCAGCACGCGCGCGACCTCGCGCAGGACCATGTCGCCCTGCATGTGGCCGTAGGTGTCGTTGACGCGCTTGAAGTTGTCGATGTCGAGCATGATGAGGCCCATCTCGGTGTCGTACCGGCGCGCGCGGTCGACCTCGGCCGCCATGACCTCCTGGAAACGGCGGTGGTTGAACAAACCCGTGAGCTCGTCGGTGACCGCTTGGCGCTGCACGGTTTCGTGCAGATCGACGTTCTCGACCGAGACGGCCGCCTGGCTGGTGAGGTACGCGAACAGCTCGCGCTCGGGCTGCGCGAAGGGGCGGTCGCCGCGCGCGACGGACACGATCGCCAGCACCCGGTCGCCCGCCTCGGTGGCGCTCAGCGGCGCCGCCATCGCGTTCACGCCGGAGATCTGGATCTCCGCGACCTGCCCGGCGTCCATCACCGCCGCCTCGGCGGCGTGCAGCGCCCGCTGGAAGGCCTCCGGCTCGCCGCTGCGGGTGACCTCCTCCATCGGCGCGTCGGCGCGCTTGCGCATCGTCGCCCGCCCCGCCTCGGCGCCGGAGCCGTCGACCGCCGTC
This sequence comes from Solirubrobacter soli DSM 22325, assembly GCF_000423665.1. GTDB lineage: Bacteria > Actinomycetota > Thermoleophilia > Solirubrobacterales > Solirubrobacteraceae > Solirubrobacter > Solirubrobacter soli. Next base: position 45,107 of record NZ_AUIK01000030.1, read on the forward strand.
TGCACGACGATGTCGAGCACGCCGACGCGGTCCAGGCCCTTCGCGAACGACTCGCCGACGCGGCGGATCGCGTCCTGCAGGCGCCCGCGCTCGCGGCGCAGGTCCTCCAGGCGCGCCTCCAACTGCAGCGCCATCTTGTTGAACTCCTTGCCGAGCGCGGCGAACTCGTCGTTGCCCTCGGCCGGGACCGACGTGCTGAAGTCGCCCTTGCCGATGCGCTGCGCGGCGGTCAGGAGCCGGTTGACCTCGTTCTGCAGCGTGCGGTTGACGATCACCGCGAAGACCATCGCCAGGATCAGGAACGCCAGCGTGAGCCCGATCACGATGACCGTCCACCCGTTCCCGTTGGCCGGCACCGGCGAGAACAGCCGGATCGTGTTGGGGAGGCCGTCGGGCTCGCGGGCGGGGAACGAGGTCGTGCGGAAGTCGCGGTTGGCGATCGTGACGTCCTCGCCCTGGCCGTCCGGCAGCGGAGCGTTCAGCGCCAGCCGCGACGAGGACGCGAGGACCCTGTCGCCGCGGTCGATCCGGGTCCCGACCTCGGTCAGCCGGCGCGACTGGTCGACGTACTCCTGCGGCGAGGTGACCGAGACCGTGATCTGCCCGATCGGCTTGCGCTCGGAGTCCTGCAACTGCGCCTGCGAGAGCGCGACCGCCAGCGGCGAGCCCATCTGGAACGTCCCGAGGCCCGTCACGACCAGCTCGATCCGCTCGGCGCCGATCTCGGTGCCGAGCGCGTTGAGGCGCTCCTGCACGGACGCCTTGTTCCCGTTCGTGATCGCCGTCGCGAGCGGGACGTCGCTCTGCAGCCGCATCGCCGCTTCCGCCGCTTGGGCGCGAGACTCCGCGAACAGGTTCTGCGCGACGGTCTGCGCCTCGCCCAGCTCGGAGTTGAACTTCGAGTTGTCCCCGGCTGCGAGCAGGAAGAAGAGCGCGACCCCCACCGCGATCATCGGCACGACGACGATGACCGCGAAGAAGAGCCGCAGCCGGCCGCGGAAGGAGGGCTGGAGCAGAGTCATGGAGCTGGGGCGACGGCCGCCAATCTAGCCGGGACGGCGGGCTGGACGTCCCGCGCCATGCGGCTACAATGCGTCCTTGGACGGCAGGCATCCGATTCCTGCCGCTCAGCTCGGGGCTATAGCTCAGTTGGGAGAGTGCCTGGATCGCACCCAGGAGGTCGGGGGTTCGAGTCCCCCTAGCTCCATCAGCCCGTATTCGGCGCGCTAGCGCGGGGTACGGGCTTTGTCGTTGCCGGCCGCACTAGTTCGCGCGACCGCGGTGCTCGCGTGTCCGTCCTGCCGGGGTGCGCTGACCGCGGACGACTACGCGCTGGGCTGCGCTGAAGGGCATCGCTTCGACGTCGCCCGCCAGGGCAACGTGTGGCTCGACGTCGGGCCCGCGCGCCGGCGCCCGGCGGGGGACGATCGCGCGATGGTGCAGGCGCGGGCCGCCTTCCTCGCGGGCGGGGCGCTGCGCGCCGTCACCGAGGCGCTGGCGGACGCCGCGCAGGGCTCGTGGGTGCTCGACGTCGGGACCGGCACGGGCCATCACATCGCCGGCGTGCTCGATCGCCTGCCGGACGCGAACGGCGTCGGGGTCGACGTCTCGCGCGACGCGCTGGTCGCCGCGGCGCGGCGTCACCCGCGGCTGGCCGCGGTGGGGGCGGACGTGTGGCGCGGGCTGCCGCTGCGGACCGGCGCGTTCGACCTCGCGCTCGTGGTCTTCGCCCCGCGCAATGCGGCCGAGCTGCACCGCGTCCTGCGCCCCGGCGGCCGGCTCCTGGTCGCCACGCCGGCGCCGGACCACCTACGCGAACTGCTCGCCGACGCGCCGATCCGCGTGGACCCGCACAAGTCCGAACGGCTCGAGCGGCAGCTCGGGGGTCGCTTCGAGGTCGAGCGGACGCAGCTGATCGAGGAGCGGGCGGTGCTCGCGCCGGAGGCCGCCGCGGCATTGCAGCGCATGGGCCCATGGGCCCGGCACGAACTCCGGGAGCGCCCGTTGGCCGCCGTCAACGTGGCTGTACATCTGACCGCCTACCGACCGCGATGAGCGGCAACGCGCCATGTTCGAACTCTGACAACGACGATGCTGTAGCGACGAAAGGAAGACTGGTCCTTCGTACCGTTCCGCGCGCGGCTAACGCGGTAAAGGATCAAGTCGTGCGCCTTTCTGCTGCCCTTGCGTTCACCGCGATCGCGCTCACTTCGCTGAGCCTTACCACGCGGGACGCCCGCGCCGCCGACGGTCTCGTCGCTGCATATTCCTTCGACGAGAACGCCGGGTCGACGCTCGGCGACTCCTCGGGCGCACACCACGACGGAACCATCGCCAACGCGACGTGGACGACCGGCAAGTTCGGCTCGGCGCTGAACTTCAACGGCACCAACGCGAGCGTCGCCCTGCCCGCGCTCGGCACCTTCTACAAGACCGGCTACACGCTCGAGGCGTGGGTGAACAAGGCGGGCGCGACCAAGGACGTCGGCGTCCTCGGCGCCTGGAACTACCCGGCCGGCGGCCCGATGATCTGGGTCGACCACATCGACGGGCGCTACTACGGGACGCTGAGCACGGGCATGTCGAGCTACGTCGACTCGACGAAGTCGCCGACGCCCGGCACGTGGCAGTACCTCACGGTCACCTATGACGGCGCGACGGCGAAGTTCTACGTCAACGGCGCGTTGACGGCGACGAAGGCCTTCGCCGGCGACGTCGGCAGCTCCAACGACTGGCGCATCGGCGCCTACGGCTCGTCCGCGGGCAACTTCTTCGACGGCCTGATCGACGAGGTCCGCATCTACGACGACGCGCGCACCGCCACCGAGGTCACGACCGATATGAACCAGCGCGTCGGCGGGCCGGACACGACGCCGCCGACCGCGCCCACCAACTTCGCGAAGACCGGCTCCTCGCCGACGTCCATCAGCACGAGCTGGACCGCGTCGACCGACGACCGCGCCGTGACGGGCTACCGCGTGTACCGCTCCGGCAACCTGGTCACGACCGTCACGGGCACCTCGTACACCTTCAGCGGGCTGACCTGCGGCACGAGCTACCCGCTCGGCGTCGAGGCGTTCGACGCCGCCGGCAACGCCTCCACCCGCACGGCGCTGACCGCGTCCACGGGCGCCTGCGACACGACCCCGCCGAGCGTCTCGATCACGACGCCCGCGTCGGGCGCGACGGTCAGCGGCTCCGCGACGATCAACGCGACCGCCTCCGACGGCGACTCGGTCGCCGGCGTGCAGTTCAAGGTCGACGGCGCGAACATCGGCAGCGAGGACACCAGCGCGCCGTACTCGGTCGTCTGGGACGCGAGCACCATCGCCCTCGGGCCGCACACGCTGACCGCCGTCGCCCGCGATCCCTCGGGCAACACGGCCGCGTCGGCGGGCGTCAACATCACGGTCACGGCGCCCCCCGCCGGCAGCGGGCCGGTCGCCGCGTACTCGTTCGACGACGGCGCGGGCGCGCTCGCCGGCGACGCCTCGGGCAACGGCCACGAGGGCACGATCCTCAACGGCACGTGGACCGGCTCGGGCAAATTCGGCGGGGCGATCGACTTCAACGGCTCCAACACCCGCGTCGACCTCCCGTCGCTCGGGCGCTTCTACAAGTCCGGCTACACGCTCGAGGCGTGGGTGAAGAGCGCGGGCAAGATCGACGTCGGCGTCGTCGGCAGCTGGAACGCCGGGACGGCTGGCGGCCCGATGATCTGGGTCGACCACATCGCCGGCCACTACTACGGCGTCGTCAACAGCGGCATGTCCAACTACCTCGACTCGGGCCAGAACGCGGTCTCCGGGACCTGGCAGCACGTGGCCGTCACGTACGACATGAGCACGCTGCGGTTCTACGTCAACGGCGTCGAGGTGGCGAGCAAGCCCTACACGAGCAACGTCGGCGACACCGACCTGTGGAAGATCGGCGCCTACGGCAACCCGATCGGCGGCTACTTCGACGGCCTGATCGACGAGGTCCGCATCTATAGCCGCGCGCTGACCGCGCCGCAGCTCGCCAACGACATGTCGACCCCGGTCGCCAGCAGCGTGGCCGTGACCGCCAACACCCCGGCGGTCGACGCCACCGACCAGTCCGCCGATCCGGACGTCACCGCCTCGTTCAACGTCGCGATGGCGCCCGCCTCGATCACGACGACGACCTTCCAGCTCAAGGACGCGTCCAACAACGTCGTCCCGGCCACCGTCAGCTACGACGCCGCGTCCGGCAAGGCGACCCTGAGCCCGACGGTCGCGCTCAACTACGGCGCCACGTACACGGCGACCGTCAAGGGCGGCGCGAGCGGCGTGACCAGCGCCGGCGGCGGGACGCTGCCGTCGAGCCGCAGCTGGTCGTTCACCGTCGAGGCCCGCCCGCCGGTCCTCGTGCTCACGGCGGCGGCGCAGCCGTTCAGCTCCTACGTCCCGGAGATCCTCAAGGCCGAGGGCCTCGACGCGTTCACGTCGATGGACCTCTCACTCGCGACCTCCACGGTCCTGAGCGGGTTCGACCAGGTGATCCTGGGCGACGTCCCGCTGACCGTCGGCCAGGTGACGATGCTGACCAACTGGGTCAACGCGGGCGGCAGCCTGATCGCGCTTCACCCGGACAAGAAGCTCGCGCCGCTGCTCGGGCTCACCGACCTCAGCTCGACGCTCTCCAACGCGTACCTGAAGGTCAACACGGGCGCCGGGACCCCGGGTGCCGGCATCGTCGGCGACACGATCCAGTACCACGGCTCCGCGGACCGCTACGCGCTCAACGGCGCGACCGCGGTCGCGACGCTGTACTCGACGGCGACGGTGGCGACCACCAGCCCCGCGGTGACCACGCGCTCCGTCGGCGCCAACGGCGGCGACGCGTCGGCGTTCATGTACGACCTCGCGCGCTCGATCGTCTACACCCGCCAGGGCAACCCGGCGTGGGCCGGGCAGGACCGCGACGCCGTGGCCCCGATCCGCCCGGACGACCTGTTCTTCGGCGCCAAGGCCGGCGACATCCAGCCCGACTGGGTCGACCTGTCCAAGGTGCAGATCCCGCAGGCCGACGAGCAGCAGCGGCTGCTGGCGAACGTGATGACCGACAACGCCGCGTCGCGCACGCCGCTCCCGCGCTTCTGGTACCTGCCGCACTCCTACAAGGCGGCGGTCGTGATGACCGGCGACGACCACGCGTACGGCGGCACCGCCGGGCGCTTCGACAAGTACATCGCCGCGAGCCCCGCCGGCTGCTCGGTCGACGACTGGGAGTGCGTGCGCTCCACGTCGTACATCTACTCCAACAGCCCGCTGACCGACGCGCAGGCCCAGGACTACGCGTCCAAGGGCTTCGAGGTCGCGATGCACATCTCTCCCGCGGCGATCAACGACCTCGGGTGCGCGAACTGGAGCGCGACGACGCTGCCGAACATCTTCGACACGCAGCTGGCGGCGTTCAACTTCAAGTACAAGAGCGTCGCCGGGCAGGACACGTTGCGCATGCACTGCGTGTCCTGGAGCGACTGGGCGACGGCCGCGAAGGTCGACGCCTCGCACGGCATCCGCCTGGACACGAACTACTACTACTACCCGAACACCTGGATGGCGTCCAAGCCGGGCTTCATGACCGGCTCCGGCATGCCGATGCGCTTCGCCGACACCGACGGCAGCCTGATCGACGTCTACCAGGCCAACACGGACATCACGGACGAGTCCGGGCAGGCGGAGCCGAGCACGATCAACTCGCTGCTCGACAACGCGGTCGGCAGCGCCGGGTACTACGGCGCGTTCGTGGCCAACATCCACACCGACAACGCCGCTTCGACCGACTCGGACGCGATCATCGCCTCCGCGCAGGCCCGCAACGTCCCGGTGATCTCGGCCAAGCAGCTGCTCACCTGGACCGACGGGCGCGAGGACTCCTCGTTCGCGTCACTGTCGTTCGCGTCCAACACGCTCAGCTTCAAGATCAAGCCGGGCGCCGGCACCGAGGGGCTGACCGCGATGCTGCCGATGACCAACCGCGGCAAGACGCTGCAGTCGATCACGCTCAACGGCAGCGTCAACGTGTCCTTCACCACCAAGACCATCAAGGGCGTGTCCTACGCCTTCTTCGACGCCGACCCGGGGACGTACGCCGCGCAGTACGCGTAGTCTCCCGCCATGGGACTGACGGAAGGCATCGAACGCACCGACGAGTTCCGGGTCGAGGGCGACCTGCTGACCGATGTGGACGGGACCCTGGCATTTCCGGTCCTGTCCACTCCCGGGATGATCTCGATGATGGAGTGGGCGGCGACGCAGCTCGTCGCCGGCGAGCTGCCCGACAACCACGCGACGGTCGGGTTCGAGGTCTGCATCAAGCACGTCGGCGGGGCCCTCGAGGGCGCGGAATGCACCGTCACGGCGCGGTTGCGGGAGTTCGTCGATCTGCGCAAATTGCGCTTCGACGTCGAGGTCAAAGAGGGCGAACGCACGATCGGCGTCGGGACGCACGAACGCCGCATCATCCCGGTAGCACGCTGAAACCGGCCCCGGTCCAGGAGAAATGGCGCACGGACGCGCCTGAAGGTTTCCCGCAAATTGCCGATAAGTCGGGAACCCATCCATCTCGACCGGAGTCCTCTGGTCATCGAAAGGCAAGGACGCCGTGTCCAGCATCCCTTCCTCCCCGTCTCGCCCCTCCTCACGCAAGCGGCTCGCCGCCTGGCTCGCGTTCGGCGCGGCCGGTCTCGCCACCGGCGCCGTCTGGGCCTCCGGCTTCGCGTCCGGCAGCGGCGCCAACGGCGCCACCGCGATCTCGCCCGCGCTGACCAAGACCGCGCCGACCGTCGCCACCTCGGCTTTGTCGGGCACCACGACCGCGGTCACCCCGCTCTCGTTCGACTGGCAGGGCCGTTGGGGCTCGATCGCCGCCAAGACCGTGATGTTCAAGGTCGACCTGAGCGGCTCGGACTACGCGGGCAAGACCTACAACATCGCGCTGCTGCTCGCCAACACGAGCGACATGAGCGGCTGGGCGTCGATGCAGCTCAAGCTCGAGCGCGTCGACGTGGCCGCCTCCGGCAGCTGCTCCGCCACCGCCTTCGACGGCACGCAGAACCCGAAGGTCCTCAACTTCGACGACGAGGACGCCGGCGTCTACTGGAACGGCGTCGCGGGTGACGCCGTCTACTGCGTCGGCGTCAACGCCGCCGCGGGCGACGACGTGGCCGGCACCTTCCTGCGCGCCGCCCAGGACACGCCGCCGACGGCGTTCCCGACGTTCATCACCACCGTCGACCGCGCGACGTAAGCCGCACCGGCCGGGGCGGACCCCTCCACCGCCCCGGTCGTCTCTCCCCTCCGCAGCACATGTCTCCAACCGTCCTCCTCGCCGATCCCTCCGTCCGTCTCGCCGGCCTGCGCCCCCGGCGGACGTACGTGCGCGCCGCGCGGCAGCGTCGGCGGGTGCGCTGGGGCCGCTGGTTCGGGGGCGTGGTGCTCGCGGGCGTCCTGCTCGCGCTCGTCTTCCTGCAGACCTGGCCGCCGCTGGCGACCGTGATGTCGGGCAGCATGGCCCCGACGATCGACACCGGCGACGTCGTGCTCCTGAAGCGGTTGGACCGGCCCGCCCGCGTGGGCGACGTCGTCTCGATCCCGGTGCCCGACGAGGCCCGCAGCCGCTTCGGCTACCCGCCCGTCGTGATCCACCGGATCATCGCGATCGACGCCGCCGGCTCGGTCAAGACGAAGGGCGACGCCCGCAAGCAGCCCGACCCCTTCACGGTCCCGCGCACCGCGCTGACCACCCGCGTCGTCGGCACGATCCCCGCCGCGGGCCGCGGCCTCGCGTTCCTCGGCAGTCCGCTCGGCCTCCTGTGGCTGGCGGGCGGCGCGCTGCTCCTGATCGGCATGCCGCTCCTGGAGCGCCACCGTGAGGGCCAGCGCCGTGTCCTGGTCGAGCGGGACGGCCTCCACTCCGCGCTGACCGCGATCACCGCCGAGCTGGCCGCGCTGCGCGACGAGCGCGAGTGGGCCACCGACGCCGCGATCGAGCGCGAGGAGGCGGCGGCGGAACGCGCCGCCGAGGCGCGGGCCGACGCGGCGGAGCGCGAGCGTCTCGCCGCTGAAGCGCATCAGCGTACGCTGGCGGAGTGCGTCGAGCGGGAGCGGCGGGCCGTCGCCGAGGCCGATGCCGCGCTCAAACAGGCGCGCGCCGCGGCCGATGCCGTCGAGCGGCACCTCCTCGAGCTCCCGGCGCTGCTCGAGCGGGCGATCGCGGACGCGTTCGCCGCGGCGGCCCCGCCGCCCCCGCCACCACCGGCTCCGTTCCAGGCGGACATCACGCCCATGCGCCCGGCGACGCCGTCGCCGTTCGTCGAGCTCACACCGCCCGCGCCCGCGACGCCGGATCTCCTCGGGTGTCTGGCTCCGGCGAGCGAGGCGCGGGGATTGTTCGGGCCGGTCAAGCGAAGCGTGGCGTGGGATGCGCCGCCGCCGGACCTGTCCGCGACGCGGCGGTTCGCGCCGCCGGTCAAGACGTTCTTCGCGTAATCAGCCGAAGTCGAGCCGGATGACGTCCTCGGCGGTCGCGAGGCGCCAGGAGCGGCCGTCGGTGGTCTCCGCCGCGAGGACGAAGCGGCCGAGGACGGTCGCCAGGCCGCGCGCCCACACCTCCGCCACCCACGAGAACGGCAGCGCGACGCGCCCACCGCTGAGCGATGGCGTCGAGCCCGGCGCCAGGAGCTCGACCTCGATCTCGCCGAGCACCTCGCGCACCCGCCCGTACAAGGCCGCGTGCTGGACCGGCGTGGGCGGCTGCCCGGCGAGCCCCGCCGCCACCGTCGCCACCAACCGGTCCCCGAACGCGCCCGGCAGGCTGAGCAGCGCGCGCCGGCGGGCGTCCGGCGTCTCGGGGGCCTCCGGCCCTGACGCCATCGGCCCGTAGCCGGCCTCCTCGTCGGCCGCGCCCCACTCGCGGACGACGATGCGATCCGACGGCCCGCGGCGGCCGAGCACCAGCACGCGCTCGTCGGCTGCGTGGGCGGCCCAGGCGTCGACGACGTCGGCACACACGCAGCGGTCGCCGCCGAGGGCCGCGAGCGCCCGCTCGCCCTCCAGATCGCCGTGGTCGGGCGTCGACACCTCGCCCGCCTCCCAGCGCACGCGATGGCGCGCGCCGCCGCACTCGACGAGCGCCTCAGCAGGCGGGAGACCGAGCCACCACGCGTTCATTTGGACCACTCCAACGGGATCCGGATGACGGCGCGTTGCGTCGGTGCCGTCGGCATGACGTCGACGTAGGTGGACTTGCGATCGAGCCCGCCTTCGAACACGATCTCGCCGCGCCGGGTGCCATCGCCGCCGTTCCAGCCCGCGACCGCACCGAGGAACTGGTGCCCGCGCTCGTCGCGCGCCCACCAGGTGAGCCCGGCGGAGTCGTCGAGACCCATCCGGAACGGCGAGACGGAGTGATCCGGAGCGACCTCCACCGAGAGCTCCCAGCCGTGCTCGTCGGACTTCAGCGACGTGGCCGCGACCGAGGTCCCGTCGAACAGCGGGGTCGCGGCGTTGACGGCGATCGTCCCGGTCGGGCCCTTGCGCCGGCTGGGCGCGTAGATCGAGCGCCAGGGCTCCGGCAGCTTCTTGGCCTCACGGGACGAACCGTGGTACACCACGCCCTGCCGCGCGGACGCGACCGCGCGGATGTCGGCGAGCTCCGGGTGATCGTCGGCCAGCACGCCCGCCGCCACGAGCGCCTCGATCGCCGGCTCCAGCGGCGTCTCCTCGTGCAGGTCGTCCTGGGTCAGCCCCGCCCACAGGTGCTGCAGCACCGGATCGGGGTCGGGCAGATCCTCGATCCAGACCTCGGCGGCCGGCACCTCGCCGAGCAGGTCGATCCGTTCCCCGTCGAGCTCGATGTAGGCCGTGTCCGTCGCGAGACCGGGCTGAGCCGTGAAGTGCCCGGTCCACTGATGCTCGCCCCCGCCGCCGCTGAAATGCGCCTGCCGCTTGGTCCCGCGGTCGTCGGCGAGCGTCACGAGCCCCGGCGAGCGGCCGCCGTACAGGATCCCGCTGCGCCCGTGCCGCATCCGCGGCGACGTCGAGGCGAACCGCAGCGTGACCGCGACCACGGTCTCGCGCTCGCTCAGGCTGACGAGGTGGACGCGCGTCGTTCCCGTCGGGGTCTCGATCTCGCGGTCGCACGTCACGGCCCTGGGCGGCGTCAAGGGCTCCAGGGCCGGCATCCGCTCCTCGTCCTCGTGCTCGGACTCGATCACCCACATCGCCATCTGGTCCCCGCGCAGCCCCCGGGCCAGCAGGTAGTCGGAGAGCACGCCGCGCGCGGTCGCGGGCTCGATCACGCCCGCCACCACCAGCGCCTGCGCCGCGGACGACAGCGGGGTCGGCCCGTGGTGCTGCTGGTTCGAACCTTCGGCCAGCGACCGTTCGCCGATCAGGCGTAGATAGAGCTCCGCGTCGAACACGCTCCGAATGTGCCACAACTCACAGCGATGGAGCAACAGTCGACTGCCCTCCAAGCACTCGGGATCGCCGTCGCGGCTCGGGTGCCCGTGCTGCTGTGGGGCGCGCCCGGCACCGGCAAGACCTCGGTGATCCGCGCGCTGGCCGACGCCGCGGGCTGGCCGTGCGAGACCGTGATCGCCTCGATCCGCGAACCGTCGGACTTCGCCGGCCTGCCGATCGTCGTCGACGGGCGGGTGGACTTCGCCCCGCCGCGCTGGGCGGTCCGGCTCGCCGACGCCGGCTACGGGATCGCGTTCTTCGACGAGGTCTCGACCGCGCCGCCCGCGGTCCAGGCGGCGCTGCTGCGCGTCGTCCTCGAGCGCACGGTCGGCGACCTCGAGCTCCCGGACGCCGTGAGCGTCGTCGCCGCGGCCAACCCGCCGGACCAGGCAGCCGACGGCTGGGAGCTCTCGCCGCCGCTCGCCAACCGCTTCTGCCACCTCGACTGGCCGGTGGACGGGCGCACGGTCGCCGACGGCTTCAGCGGCGGCTGGCCGACCCCGCCGCCGCCCACGCTGCGGCCCGGGTGGGAGCAGCGGATCGCCGTCACGCGCAGCTGGATCGCCGGCTTCGTCACGGTCCGCCCGACGCTCGCCCTCGCCGTTCCCGAGGACGCCGCCGGCGCCGGCCGCGCCTGGCCGAGCCCGCGGTCGTGGGACATGGCGGCACGCCTGATGGCGGCCTCGCGGGACGAGCTCGTCACGTCGCTGCTCGTGCGCGGCTGCGTGGGCACCGGCCCGGGAATCGAACTGCTGACCTGGCTGGCGGAGGCCGACCTCCCGGACCCCGAAGCCGTGCTGGCCGACCCCGACTCCTTCGTGCTGCCGGAACGCGGCGACCGCGCCTACGCGGCGCTGTGCTCGATCGCCGCCGCCGTCGCCGCCGACCCGGGCGATGGGCGCTGGGAGCGCGGCTGGCGCGTGTTCGGCCGCGCCGCGGGCGCCGCGCCCGACGTCGCCGCCACCGCCGCGCGGACGCTCGCCCGCGCGCGCCCGCCCGGCGCGCCGGTCCCGCCGGAGGTGCGCGCCTTCGCCCCGCTCCTGCGCGACGCGGGGCTGCTGTAGATGCAGGTCGCCGCCGCGCGGGTCTGGGCCGCGGCGAAGCTCCCGTACCTGGCCGGCGCGCTGTTCGCGGCGGAGGTCCGCGCGGACCCTGGCAGCGGCACGATCGCGATCACCCGCGGCTGGCGCATCCTCGCCGACCCGGACGTGGCGGCGGAGCTGTCGGTCGAGCAACTCGGCCGGCTGCTGATCCACCTCGTCGGCCACGGGCTGCGCGATCATGCGGGACGGGCGGAGCGGCTCGGGATCGCCGACCGCTCGCGCTGGAACCGCTGTGCCGACGCCGAGCTCAACGACGACCTCGAGGGCTGCGTCCCGGACGTCGCTCCCGACTTCCCGGAGGACCTCGGCTGCGAGCGCGGCCGCTTCGCCGAGCACTACTACGAGCACGCGACCGACGGTCCGCGCGCCTGGGACTGCGGGCCTGGCGCGGACGGACGGCCCGGCGACGACGGCGGTCCGCTGTCAGGGCGTCAGTGCGAGCTGATCCGGCTGTCCACCGCCGCGGAGATCCAGCGGGGCGACGCCCCGGCGGGCTGGCGACGCTGGGCGGAGACCGTGCTCCCCTCGAAGATCGACTGGCGCCGCGTGCTCGCAGCCGAGGTCCGCGGGGCGGTCGCGGCGGTCTCGGGCATGGTCGACTACAGCTACCGGCGCCCCTCGCGCCGAGCGCTCCCCGACGTCGTCCTGCCGACGCTGCACCGACCCGTTCCCGACGTCGCGATCGTGTGCGACACCTCAGGTTCGATGCACGACGAGCTGCTCGCCCGCGCGCTGGCGGAGGTCGAGAACGTGCTCTCGCGCGCCGGCCTGCGGCAGCGTCAGGTCCGCGTCCTGTCGGTCGACGCGGCGGTCCATGCCGTCCAGCGGGTCAGCCGTGCCACGCAGATCGCGCTCGCGGGCGGCGGCGGGACCGACATGGGCGCCGGCATCGAGGCGGCCGCCGCGCTGCGCCCGCGCCCGACCGTGACGATCGTGCTCACGGACGGATACACGCCGTGGCCGGACCGTCCGCCGCCCGGCATGCGCGTGGTGGTGGGCCTGCTCCAGCAGGGCTGGGACCCGCCCGGGTGGGCGCGGGTCGTCCTCATCGACGATTGATCGTGTTCTCACGCGAACGTGCGGATTCGCACGAACCGCGGTACGATGCCGCACATGGAACCGAACCGGTTCGACGACGTCGACATCCGGATCGTGGAGGAACCGAGCGAGCCGCGTAAGCCGAAGCGGGTGGGTCCCGCCGTGCTGGCGCTGACGGCGGCGTTCGCGCTCACGGGTTCCCTCGCGGCGGGCGCATCGGCACTCACCAGCACGGCGCAGGCGCCGACGCGCGTGGTCCAGAAGACCACGCACATCAGCAAGCAGGGTCACCACGGCCTGTGCGACAAGGACCGCCGCAGCAGCACGGCGGCCCTCAGCTACTAGGGATTCGTCGTCGACAACGTGAAGGTCAGCGTCCTGGAGTAGGCGCCGGTGCGCAGCGCGTCCTGCGCGCCGATGTGCTGGCGGAACGTGATCGTCGCCGCGCCGTTGGACACCGGTCCGGTCCAGGTCGCGGGCGCGATCTCGACGCGCAGAGCCTCCGGCAGTGAGAAGGCTCCGTTCATGAGGTGTCCGGGATCGGAGACCGTCAGCGCCGCGTCGGCGGCGGTGGAGGTCACGGTCGCGGTCGTGCTCGCCGTGTACTCGCGGTCGACGCCGGGCGCGAAGGCGCCGAAGCTCGCCGGTGCGCCGAGCGTGAGCGAGAGCGTCGCGGGGACGCTGCCGCCGACGTTCCCGCCCGCGTCGATCGCATAGTCGCGGGCGAGCTTGCCACCGGCCGGGACGATCTTCGCCGCCGGCGCGCTCACCGTCAGCCCGCCGAGGTCGCGCCCGGGGGCGTCCACGACAGGCAGCCGCAGCTGCAGGTCGGACACGCCCACCGACTGCTGGCCGGTGGGCGTGCGCAGGTACTGCGCGTCCTGCGCGAGGAGCTCGAGCTTGAGGACGTGGCCGGGCTGGACCGTCCAGGCCTGCGGGTGCAGCTGGAAGACCTGCCGGGTCGGGCCGCCGCCCGGGTTGAGCGGGCGCTGGACGCCGCGGGCGATCAGCCGCTGGGTCGCGCCGTCGACGTCGTACAGCCTCGCGGCGACCATGTCGTTCGCGCCCTTGGTGTCGAGCGTGGCGACGATCGTCGGCGAGCCCGCGAGCGTGTACGCGCTGGTCGCGGCCGGGACCTTGTAGGTCGCGGCGCTCGCGTTGTCGGTGCTGGCCGTCGTCGTGCACACGTCGCCGCTCGTGAACGCGTTGCTCGGCGCGGTCCCGGGCGCGGTGACGGTTTGGGCCGCGGCGCCGTCGATCCGGATCTCGCCCGGCGCGAGCAGCGCCCACGAGGCCGCGTGGTAGCGCGTCCCGGCGCCGCTGACCGGGCACTTGGAGGTGAGGATGTCGACGCCGCCGCGGGCGTCCGCCGGCTCCGTCCCCACGCCCTTGACGTAGTAGTCCAGCCAGGCGTTCTCGGCGGCGGTCAGCGCGGCGCGGTCTGTGGTGGAGATCGTGCCCGCGCGCGGGTTGTGGCCGAAGTCGAGGTGGAACATCGAGATCGGCGCATCCGGGTACTTCGCGCGGACCTTGTTGTAGTAGCGCAGCGACTCGTCGACCGGGAAGAGGTCGTCGTTCCAGCCGTTCGCCAGGAGGGCGGGGGCGGGCGGGATGCTGTCGTCGATGTAGTCGGCCGAGTGGTTGGTGGTGAGCTCGGTGACCATCGCGGCGGCCGCGGGGTTGGTGTCGAACGGCCCGCCGGAGTCGGTCAGCGCCTTCCAGCCCATGATGTCGGCGGACGGGTCGGGAGGGCTCAGCGGCGCGTAGTAGCCGAGCACCTGGCCGGCGACGTAGAGCGAGTTGTTCCAGCTCTGCTTCTGGACGCCGACCCGATGGCCGCCGTTGAGGTAGGCCGAGTTCGCGAGGTAGTCGAGGTTGGAGCCGTTCGGCGTGAGCGAGTAGGCGATGTCGCTCCACGTGAACTCCGGCACGGTCGCGGCGATCCGCATCGGCTTGCCGAGCGGGCTCGTCCACGGGATCAGGCTGCCGTCGGGCTGCTGGACGCGGGTCTTGAGGGCGCCGAGGGCGATCGACATGCCGCCGCCATAGGAGCCGCCCGTGGCGCCGATCCGCTGCGGGTCGATCACGCCGTCGTCGGCGAGTTGCCCGAGCGCGTACTGCGCGTCGCGCACCTCGAACGCGTTGTGCATCAGGTGGATGTAGCCCTTGCCGACGCACAGCGGGTTGGCGCGCATCGCAGCGCCGCAGGAGTTCCCCCAGCCGCGGTCGGTCATCGTGAACACCGCGTAGCCGCGGGTCAGCGCGCGCTGGGCATCGGTGCCCGTCAGCGCGAGCTTGGAACCGCCCCAGCCGTGGTAGATGCCGATCACGGGCCAGTTCGCGTCGGCGCCGGCCTCAGGCGGGAAGCCGACGTTGACGTCGAGCGGGATCCCGTCCCAGGACGTGATCTGGCCGCTGCAGAAGCGTTGGCCGCTCGCCTGTGGGGTGCACGTGAGCGGGGTCGCGGTCCCCGTGAAGACCTGCGGGATCGCGGCGTCCGCCGAGGACGTCGCGATCAGGCTCGCGGCGGCCGCCGCGAGGACAAGCATCCTGCGCATTGCACTCTCCTCCTCCTTGACGGAGGAATCACACCACGCGCGTCAACCGCCGCGGAGCTCGGCGATCACATCCGACGCCATCCGCAGCCGCAGCGCGAGGATTCGCGCCAGATCTCTGAGCATTGCGTGAGCGAGCGCCGGCTCGTGCTCGAGCAGCCGGTCGAACGCGGCAGTGTCGAGCCGGACGACCTCGACGTCGGTGATCGCGTCCAGCGTGGCCGAGCGGGGCTGCGCGTCGAAGAACGCGAGCTCGCCGAGCACGGAGGGCGCGTCGATCGTCTTGAACGCGCCCTCGTCGCGCGGCAGCCGCACGCCGACGGTTCCCTCCGTCAGGAGGTAGAGCGCGCGGTCGTTCTCACCCGCCTGCACGAGCGCGAGGCCTTCGCCGATGGTGCGGACCTCGGCGTGGGAGAAGATCGCGGCCCAATCGGCCGCGGTCGCCTCTGGCATGAACAGCAGGTCGGCCGAGTTCTCGTGGGCTTCCTCGGCGAACACGATGAATGGGCCGGCGTGCACGCGCCCAAGATTAGGCGCAGAAGGCGACCAACCGACGCGCCTCTTGCTCGACGGCTTTGCGCTGCTTTGCGGTGAGCGGTTCGAAGGGCTCGATCGTGCCGTCCGGCCGCCACGCGCCCTTGACCTGGCCGTCGACGAGGAACGTGCCGACGGACTGCGGCATCTTCGTGTTGAAGATCTTCGGGCGGTGCTCCTCAGGGAGGATCAGCGCGCGCCGGGCGTGGACGAGCAGGATCGCGTCCCAGGTGGGCAGGAAGCGCACCGGGGCGGGCGTGTCGTCCGGTGGGAGCGGCTGATCCGGGAGGTCGTACAGGGTCGTGCCGTCCTCGGCCTGGTAGGTCACCAGGTCGTCGACTCCGATCTCAGCGGGCTTCAGACCCGCCCAGTTGGCGATGTCGGCCTTGGCCGCGGGCCCGAACCCCGTCAGGTAGCGGGTGACGAGGTGCTTGAGCGGGTCGGTCAGCTCGGGCTTGGGGAGCCAGTCCTCGGCGAGGCCGTAGAGGTCCGCGCGACGGCGCTCCCACGTGCCCGAGGGCGGCAGGCGGACCATGTCGAGCCAGAGACCGACGCCCTGCCCGATGTCCTTGCCCACCAGCTCGTCGATCTCCTTGCGCTTGAGCGGCAGCCGCGGGCGCAGCGTCTCGGCGGCGGCCACCATCTCGCCCTCGGTGAGGTCTTTGCGCGTGCGCAGCCACAATGCGCGGCGGGCGCCGCGGATCGGCTCGAGCAGCGGCCAGTAGTCCGCCCGCGAGCAGAGGTGGATCGTGACCCGCATCATCGTCGCCTGGATGACGCTGCGGTCGTTGAGCGCCTCCGTGAGCGCCTCCCGCTCGAAGCGCGCGAGCCGCGACCACAACCCGATGTACATCGACGGCGCGTACTGGGCCTGCAGCGCGCCCATCGCGTCGAGCATCTCGGGAATCGTCGCCTCCTTGCGCTCCAGCAGGCCCTGGCGGGCGAGCAGCGCGCGATTGAGCTCCCGCTGGGTGAGGGTCCGCACCCGTCGGAGACTTACAGGCGGAACCGGACGACGCGGGTCGTCCCGTCGGCGCGGACGGTCAGCGTGTAGCGACCGTGCGCCAGGCGCGCGCGGCCGGACAGGCGCTTTGCGGTGAGCGCGTGCGCGCCCTCGGCGAGCGTGAACGTGCGCCGTGTCGTGCGCGTGCCGGTCTTGAGCGTCGTCTCGACGGTCGCCCTGGCCGACAGCGTGAGGCGAGCGGGGGTCGTCGCGCTGCGCAGGACCGAGAGGGTGGGCTTGCGCCGAGGCGGAACGGCGGGTGGGTCCGTGTGCGGGCGGGGCGAGGGGGCGACGAGCGGCGCGGGCGAGGCGGTGGCGGACGGCGAAGCGGTGGGCGTGGCCGTCGCGGTCGGCGTCGGCGTCGGCGTCGTGGTCGGCGTCGGGGTCGGCGTCGGCGTCGCGGTCGGCGTGGGCGTCGCGGTCGGCGTCGCCGTGGGCGTCGGCGACGGCTCTTCGCCGGGCGCCTGGCCGACGCGGCGCGGGGCCGGCGTGAAGGTCGGGGTCACGGCGGTCGTCAGCGGTGCGCTCGTCGCCGTCGCGGCACCGGAGGTCACCACGCAGCGAAGCGCATGGCCCGTGTCCGACGGGGTGCGAAGGAACTCGCGGCCCGTGTGATCGTCGACCGTGCTGCCGTCGAGGGTCCAGGCATAGTGGAACGCCGTCGGTTGGCCGGACCATGTGCCGGGGTCGCACTCGGCAAAGCCCGCGCCCGTCTCGACGACGCGTGGAACGGTCGAGTTCGCGGGGGCGGACGGCGGACGGTTCAGCGCGAGGCGGAAGTAGCGGTGGTACTGGCCCGCGAGGCTCTGGTAGCCGCCGACGTGGACCGTGTGACCGTCGGGCGAGAGGGCGAGCGCGCCGACCGAGCAGTCGCCGCAGCCGCCGAGGGTCCAGGCGAGCCGAGTGCCCGTCGCGGCGTCGTAGGACAGCAGCGACTCACCGTAGGTCGCGAGGACGGTCTCACCGTCCGGCAGTGGGAGGATGGCGTCGGGCCCGCTGCTCGCGGCGGGGGCGAACACGCGGCCCCCATCGCTCACTCGCAGGCCGGCGAAGTGCCCGGCGAACGATCCGCTCACGTACAGAACGCCGTGCGATGGTCGCATCACGTCCACGTGGCCGCCGAGCGCGGGGTTGAACGCGAGCACGCTTCCGGCGGCGTCGACTGCGGCCAGCCCATCCCTGGGCACGCCGTTCACCGACGTGAACGTTCCGCGCAGATACTGGACGCCGTCCGCGAACGCCGTCTCCTCCACGACACCGCCGGCGACACTCAGGCTCCATGGCAGCGGCGCGCCATCGGACGCCCGGATCGCGAACAGGCCCGCCGTGCCGACCACGTACACGGTGCCGCCCTCCGGGGACAGCGTGAGCGTCGCGTCGCCGGCGAGGTCGCGCCGCCAGACCACGCTCCCGTCGAAGGCGACCGCCGCGACGCCGCCCGGACCGGTGACGAAGACCGTCCCGTCGGCGCCCACCGCCGCGGAGGTCGCGTCGCCCGCCAGCCCGGTCGGATCCGTCCACGGCGTCACGTTCCCGGTCTCGTCGAGCACCGCCGCGCGGCGGCCGCGCTTGGCGATCACCGAGCCCGTCTGCAGGAACACGCTGTCGCCCGCCACCGCGAGCTCGTCCACGTAAGTGTCCCCCGCCGCGCCCGGTGCCCAGCCCAACAGGGCGCCGTCGCGGGTCGACACGGCGAGCGCGCCCGCCTGCGGCCAGCCTGGCGCAGAGGCGCGCCCGAGGTAGGCGACATCGCCCGACACCGCGATCGCCCCCGCGGTCGTCACTGCGCTGTGCCAAGCGCTCCGGGCGCCCGTCGCCGCGTCGTAGGCGACGACGCCCTCGCCGGTCCCGGAGCGGGTGACGAACAGGGTTTGCCCGCCGACGGCCAGGTCCCGCGTCTCGGTCGAGCCGGACGCGCGCCAGCGTTCAGACAGCGTCGCGGGATCCAGCGAGGAGAGCGCGCCGTTGTACTGGACGCTGTAGACGCCGCCGTCGGTGACCGCGACCGCGACGCCTTGCCCGGCAGGCCCGCCGGCCTTGACCGCGCCGGTCGCCGCGTCGTACGCGATCACCGACGGGCTCCAGCTCGACGCGTACAGCGTTGAGCCGTCGGGCGAGAGCGCGAGATCGACGGTGCGCGACGTACCCCACGACGCGGTCGCGCCGGAGGCCAGATCGACCTTCCACAGACCCGACCCGCCGACCCAGAGCGTGCCGCCCGAGAGCGCGAGCGCCTCGACCGGTCGGCTCGACGGAGCGGCCACGAGCTCGGCCGTCCCGTCCGCGAGGACATGGCGGACCGCGCCCGCGTCGTTGCCGGCGTACCAGCCACCCGCCCGGTCGGGGATCACCGCGCTCAGCCACCCGAGACCGGGCACGACCGTTCGCACCGAGCCAGAGCGCGCCGACACCACCGCGCCGTCTCCCCCGCGCGTCCCCAGATAGCGGAAGAGCCCGGAGACGAACGTCCGCGACCCGTTCGTCGCGATCAGCTCGACGTCGCGGTCGAACGCGGCGACGCCCGGGTCCGGCGTCGTCGAGGGCAGATCGCGCGCGAGCGCCGGCGCCGGCAGCAGCGCGAGCACGGCGGCGACCGCGAGCGTCGTCCTCACCGCGTCGCCACCCGGAAACGCACGCTGCGCGTCGTCGCGCCGACCCTGACCGTGAGCGTGTAGCGGTCGTCCGCGAGCCGCGCGCGGCCGGACAGGCGCCGCGCGGAGAGGTCGTGCGCGCCGGCGGCGAGCGTGAACGTGCGCGTGGCGGTGGCGCGCGACGAGCGCAGCGTCGTGGTGACCTTGGCCCGGCGCGAGAGCGTGAGCCGCGCGGGCGTCGCCGCGCTGTGCCGGACGGCGAGCCTCGGCGCCGCGGAGGTCGGACGGTCGGCGCGAGCCGCGGGGACAGCGAGCGAGGGCGCCGCCGCCGACGGCACGACCGTCGGCGCGGGCGGACCGGCGGTCGCGACCGGCGTCGCGGTCGGCGTCGCGGTGGCGGTCGGCGTCGCCGTTTGCGTCGCGGAGACGGTCGGCGTCGCCGTCGCGGTGACGGTCGGCGTCGCGGTGGGCGTCGGGGTCGGGCCTGGCGGTGGGGCCGGGTCGCGGCGCGGGGCCGGGACGAGCGGGGACGTGCCGGCGGCGACCGGGAGCGGCGCGCTCGTCGCCGGGGCGGAGGTGGTCGTGCCGACGGCGCGGACCTCGCAGCTCACGGTCTTGCCGACGTCGGTCGCGTCCAACAGGAAGTCGCGGGTGTCGTAGCCGCCGACGGCGGCGCCGCCGATGCGCCAGGCGAAGCGGTACTCGGTGGGGTGGCCGGACCAGGCGCCCGGGTCGCACTCGACCCACTGCCCTGCCTGGACCGCGAAGGCCCAGATCGTGGGCGGGGACACGTTCGCCGGCGACCCCGTCGCCGGCCGGTCGATCGCCACGGTTCCGTAGTACGCGTTGACGCCGCCGTAGGCGAACTGGCCGCCCACGTGAAGCGTCGAGCCGTCGGGGTCGACCGCCAGCGCCGAGATCGTGCAGCGTGAGCAGGTGCCGAGCGCCCACGGCACTTCGAGGCTGGTGCTCGTGTCCCACGCCGACAGGTGGCGGTCCTCGTAGTAGAAGGTCGAGCCGACGACGAGGGTCCGGCCGCCCTGCACCAGAGCGAAGTCCTGGACGTTCGTGCGCAGCGCGGGCCTGAAGACGACGTGGCCGCCCGCCGTCGACACGCCCGCGAGGTTCTCGGCGCTCGCGCCGCCGACGTGCTCGAAGGAGCCGCTGAAGTACAGGGTCGCGCCGTCCGGCGACACCGCGACGCGGTACACCGAGCCGTCGACGGTCGCGCTGAACGGGAGCGGCGCGCCCGTCCCGGCGTCCACGGCCGCGAGGTGCGACCCCCAGCCGACGTAGACCGTCGAGCCGTGCACCGCGACGCCGGCGACGCCGGTGGTCGACACCGCGGGCGCCCACGGCAGCAGCGCGCCATCGGAGACCCGCACCGCCGCCAACCCCGAGCGCGCCACGCCGTCGACCTTCGCGAACGCACCGTGCAGGTAGAGCGTCGACGCGTCGGGCGAGAGCGTCACCCCGAACGATCCGTCGGCCGTGTGCGTCCACGCCGGCGACCCGTCCGGCGCCACCGCGTACAGCGTCCGGTTCTCGCGCACCACGAATGCCCGGCCCGCGGCGTCGAGGGCGGTGTCGGTCACCGCCGTGAACGAGGGCACCGCGTAGGGATCGCTCCACGGCACGGCGCTGCCGGTCTCGTCGAGCATCGCGACGCCGTCGCGCTCGCGATCGCCGGTGTTCTTCATGAAGAGCCAGTGCCCGTCCAGCGACATCGCGACCGGGTTGTACGTGCTGCGCGGCGCCCAGCCCAGGAGCGCGCCGTCGCTCGTCGACGCCGCGATCGCGGCCCCCGTCAGCGACCACGGGACAGGCGTGTACGTGCCCGTGTAGAGGGTCGAGCCATCCGGCGACACGAGCACCTGCGACGCGGCCTGCGGCACGCTCAGCGGCAGCAGTGCGCCCGTCGCCGCGTCCACGGAGGCGAGCCCCGCCCGGTCGACGCCGCCGACCTGACCGGCGTTGTTGAAGTAGAGCCGCCCGTCGTGCAGCGCGAGCCCGATCGGCTCGCCGCCTGTCCCCACCCGCCAGCGCTCGGTGAGCGTCGCGGTGTCCACCGCCACGAGCGCGTTCGGCAACCCGTCGCCCTCGATGCCCGCGTACAGGGTGCGCCCGTCGGGCGCGATCGCGAGCGAGCTCAGGTAGCGCTCAGGCCCGTAGCCGAGCAGCGCACCGGTCGCGGCGTCCAAGGCGACGAACGCCCGCTGGCGGCTCCCGTCCCACGCCTCGCCGCCCGCATAGAGCACGTTCCCGGACGCGACGAGGAAGAACGGCTCGAACGACGCCGTCGCCTTCCAGGACCGCAGCGCGCCCGTCGTCGAATCCACCGCGGCGAGCACCCGCTGCGCAGAACCGTTGACCGTGTCGAAGAACCCGCCCACCCACAGCGTCGTGCCGTCCGGCGACAGTGCCAACGAGCGCGCATCGCCTCCGGACTCGCCGTCGCCGAGCACGACCTTGAACGTCGTGTCCAGCGAGCCGTCCGCGTGCAGACGCCGCACCGAGTCCTGGGCCGCGAGATACCAGCCGCCGTCCGGCGCCGGGATCACCGCGTGCACATCCGTCACGCCCTTGATGAACCCGACGACCTGCCCGCTCACGGCGGACACGATCGCGCCCCCGCGGGCGTCGCGCCGGACCTGCGAGAGATCCTCACCCGCCACGAGCGTCCGCGCCCCATTCGTCGCCATTGAGGTGACCGGCTCGTCGACGATGTCGGCGCTCAGCTGCACGGTGGGCGACAGCTGTGCGCGCGCGGACCCCGCGAAGACCAGCAGACCGACAAGCGCGACCACTGAAGCGAGTTTCACCGCGCGACGTGATACCCCGAACGCCAGTGCTTCACGCCGGGTAACGTGCCGATGCATGTCACTGGAACGTCCCCAAGCTCCGGACCCCTACGACCTGCTTCCGGCGAAGCCGTCGTTCGCGCTCGAGAGCGACGAGGTCACCGACGGCGAGCTGATGGACAAGAGCTTCGTCGCGGCGATGGCGGGCGGCGACTCCGACCACTCGCCGCATCTGCGGTGGTCGGGCTTTCCGGCCGAGACGGAGGGGTTCGCGGTCACGTGCTTCGACCCCGACGCGCCCACCCACAGCGGCTTCTGGCACTGGGTGCTGATCAACCTCCCGGCGAGCACCACCGAGCTCGCGAGCGGCGCGGGCAGCGGCGGCGAGCTCCCGGAGGGCGCGTTCCACGTCCGCAACGACTACGGCGAGAAGGCGTGGGGCGGCGCCGCGCCGCCGCAGGGCGACCCGCCGCACCGCTACGTGTTCGCCGTCCACGCGCTCGACGTCGACAAGCTCGACCTGACCGATGACGCCTCGGCGGCGTTCGTCGGCTTCAACCTGGCCTTCCACACGCTCGCGCGCGGCGTCATCCGCCCGCTGTTCGCCGCTTGATCGAAACCCGCCGCCCGCCCGCAGCGCTCGCCGTCTGGCGCCACCGCCGCGGGCTCGGCGCGGCGGCGCTCGCGCTCGCCGCGCTGGCGCTGTTCGTCAGCGTCCCCGCCTACTCGGCGTTCGACTCGATCTACTCGCTGGTCTGGGGGCAGGAGCTGCTCCACGGCGAGCTGCCGAGCTTCGACGCCTACCGCGCACCCACCCAGCACCCGCTCTGGGTCGCGCTGACCACCGTGCTCGCGACCCTCGGGGAGGACGGGAGCCGCGCGGTCGTCGGCGTCTGCGTCGCGGGCTTCGTCGCGTTGGTGATCGGCGGGTTCCGCTTCGCGACCGCGGTCTTCGGCGAGGTCGTCGGCTGGATCTTCGCCCTGCTGCTGCTCTCGCGCCTGGATTACGGCTTCCTCGCCGCCCGCGGGTACATCGACGTCCCGTTCCTCGCGCTGGTCGTGTGGGCCGCGGCCCTCGAGGCCGAGCGGCCGCGGCGCGGGAACGCGGTCTTCGCCCTGCTCGCCTGCGCCGGCCTGCTGCGGCCCGAGGCGTGGCTGCTGAGCGGCGCCTACGCGCTCTACCTGATGTGGAGCGACAAGCGGCTCCCGAAGCTCTCCGAGGTCGCGTGGGTGCTGATCGCCCCGGTGCTCTGGACCGGCTCGGACTGGCTGGTGACCGGCGACCCGCTCTACTCGTCCAACTACACGACCCGCTCGGCGCTCTCGCTCGGCCGGCGCGTCCCCCTCAGCCACCTCCCCGAGCGCCTGTGGCACTTCATGAGCTCGCTGACGAAGCTGCCCGTCCTGGTCGCCGGCGTCGCCGGCCTCGTCGCCGCCTTCGCGCTGATCCGTCCGCGGGCCAGGATCGCGATCCCGGCGTTCCTCTTCGTGTTCGGCATCGCGACCTTCCTGGCGCTCTCGATCCGCGGCTTCGCGGTGATCGACCGCTACCTGGTGATCTCGGCCCTTTCGCTGACGCTCTTCGCCGCGTTCGCGCTCGGCGGCTTCACCGTGCATGGGAGCCGGCTCTGGGCGCTCGGCTCGGCGGCGGTCGTCGTGCTCGGGACGATCTGGACCGCGACGCACTTCAACGCCTCGCACATCCGCTGGGAGCTGCGCAGCCGGCAGATCATCCACGCCGACATGCTGCGGCTCCTGCGCGATCCGCAGGTGGTCGCCGCGCGCCGCTGCGGACCGCTGACCGTGCCCAATCACAAGCTCGTGCCGGACTTCCGCTACCTGACCAAGGCCGAGGTGATCCCGAGGACCCGCATGCCCGACTTCGGGCGCGACACGCCCGGCGTGGCGATCTTCGTCGTCGGCCGCCGGATGCTCGAGCACCCCGCCTACGGGCCGTTCGACCAGCTCAACGACTCGCCGCTGATCCAGGTCCCGGGCGAGCACTTCCACCTCGCCGCGAGCGGCACCTACCTCGCCGCGTACGTCAACTGTGCCTGACGGACGCGACGGCGCGCCGGGGCCTCGATGAGCCGCCACGACGCGTAGCCGGCCGCCAGCGAGCCCGCGAGCCCGAGCGGCAGCACGAGCCAGAACTCACGCTCGACCCCGAAGCCGTTGACGAGCAGCAGCATGACCATGAAGTGAAAGAGGAAGACGCCGTAGGAGACCTTGCCGAGCCAGCGCGCCGGCGTGTTGTCCGCCCAGCGAGCGTTCGTCGCCGTCAGCACCAGGGCACCGAAGGCGACCGGAGTCGCGACCGCCAGCCAGAGCGACTGGCGCGCGCCGAGCCGGGCGGCGTCGGCGGTCGCCCCGCCTGACGCGTAGAGCACCGCGACCGCGCCGAGCACCGCGACGACCGCCGGCCACGCCTTGATCCTGACCCCGCGCGCGTAGAGCCACGCACCCGCCATCCCCGCGGCGAAGTCCGCCGCGTACATCGGCGGGAGCGACAGCAGGCGATCCTCGGTCGCGCCGTCGAACACGCCCAGCGCGAGCCCGCGAAGGGCCACGATCCCGACGAGCGTCACACACAGCCACAGCACCGGCCGGCGCAGGAACCCCAGCACGATCAGCGGCAGCACGACGTAGAACGCGACCTCGACCGACAGCGTCCACAGCGGCGGGTCGACGCGGAACCCGAGCGCGCCGTCGTACCCCGGCAGTAGCCGGGCCTCGACCTGCAGGAAGCTCAGGTGCGCGAGCAGCGCGTCGATCGTCGGCGGGCGCCGGTCCGCCACCGGGCCCGCGAGCGGGTGGAACAGGAGCAGCGCGACCGCCAGCGCCGCGTAGTACGCGGGGACGATCCGCGCCGCGCGGCGCAGCGCGTACTCGCGCCAGGAGCCGAACTCCCCGCTGTGCGCCGCCGGCAGCGTGAGCACGAACGCGCTCAGCACGAAGAACAGGTCGACCGCCAGGAAGCCCCCGGAGAGCAGCGCGCGCCCGCCGCCGAGCAGCGGCCCGCCGGTCAGCACCCACGCGTGGTAGACGACCATCAGCAGCGCCGCGTAGCCGCGCAACCCCTCGAGGCCGCCGACGAACGGCTTCAACGCGCGGCGGCCACGATGATCTCGACGACGGTCTCCGGCGGCAGCTTCGTCGAGTCGACCACGAGGTGATAGAGCGCGGGGTTCTTCGCGTCGCAGTTGTAGAAGTGGCGCACGTAGGCCTCGCGGGCGCGGTCGCCCTCCTTGCGCAGCCGCTCCGCGTCGGGCTGGCTGAGGCCTTCGAGACGCATCGCCTGCGCGACGCGGCGTTCGACCGGGCCGTCGAGGCGCACGTGCACCGCTTCCGGGTCCTCGCGCAGGATCACGGCGCCGGCGCGGCCGAGGATGACGGCGCCGTCGCGGCTGTGCTCCTTGATCAGGCGCTCGGTCTCGCGCCGGTAGTCCTCGCCCGCGAGGTAGCCGGCCTGGGCCATCGCGCCCGCGAGCTCGGGCAGCAGCGCGAACGTCGAGACGAGCCGGCCGATCGCGTCGCCGAGCGACTCGTCGTGGGCGAGCGCGTCGTCGAGCGGCACCTTGAGCCGTTCCGCGACCCGGGTCGGGATCGCGCGGTCGAGGAACTCGACCCCGAGGAGCTGGGCGACAGCGGGCCCGATCCGGCTTCCACCGGCGCCGTAGGCGGCAGAGATGGTGACGAGCGGCGGCGTGGCGCGGAGATTAGCTCCGCCACGTGACAACAGGCGTACCGGGAAGAGGCGCGGCCTCATCTTCGGCGGCGGCACGCACCTCGCTGCCAGGGTCCGCGAAGGGCTCGATCGTCACCGCGTCCCCGTCGCGCTCCCGATTCCCACTGCATCGGATGCCACCCTAGGGAAGGTGCTCCGCCTCCGCGTCGCGCTGGTCGCTGCCGTTCTCGCCGCCTGCGCGGTCATCGCGCTGGTGCTCAAGCCCGCGTCCGAGGACGAGCAGGTTCCGAAGATCCCGACGCCCGAAGGAGCGAAGCACGGGTCGGCCGTCGCCGACCCGTTCGCGTGGACGCCGAAGCGCTCCGCGGACCTCAGCGCCCGCGCCGCCGCGGGCACCGCGCACCTGCTGTACACCCGCTCGCCGGGCGGAGCGGCGGTCACCGCGGAGCGCGTCAAGCGCTACCGCAAGCCGATCGAGCGGGCGGCGAAGGCCGCGGGCGTGAACGCCGACCGGCTCGAGGCGCTCGTGTTCCTGGAGAGCGCCGGCCGGCCCGAAGCCCAGGCCCCAGGCGGCGTCGCCAGCGCCGCGGGGCTGACCCAGATCCTCGCCGAGACCGCGACGGGCCTGCTCGGGATGAAGGTCGACCAGGCCAAGAGCGCGAGCTACACGCGGCGGCTGAACACGGCGCTCCGCGAGGGGAACCTGGGGCGCGCGGCCGCACTGAACCGGGCCCGCCGGCGCGTCGACGACCGCTTCGACCCCGCCAAGGCGCTCAACGGCACAGCGCGCTACCTGAAGCTCGCGCGGCAGCGGTTCGGGCGCGAGGACCTCGCGTTCGTCTCCTACCACATGGGCATGGGCAACCTCGAGAACGTCCTGAAGGCGTTCGGAGGCGGAAGGCGGTCCTACGCGGAGCTGTACTTCGACTCGACCCCGCAGCGCCACCCGAAGGCCTACGCGAAGCTCGCGAGCTTCGGCGACGACTCGTCCAACTACTTCTGGAAGCTCTCCGCCGCGATGGAGATCATGCGGATGGCCCGGAGCGACCCGGACAAGCTGGCCCGGATCGCCGCGCTGCAGACCGCCGACGACTCCGCCCGCGCGGCGCTGCTCGCCGGCGCGCCCACGGGTGGCCTGCGCGCGCTGCCCAACGCGCCCGCCGACACGTCGCTGACGCTCGCGCGGCCGCTTGAGCTGCGGCCTGAGGCGC
Organism: Solirubrobacter soli DSM 22325; assembly: GCF_000423665.1. Lineage (GTDB taxonomy): Bacteria > Actinomycetota > Thermoleophilia > Solirubrobacterales > Solirubrobacteraceae > Solirubrobacter > Solirubrobacter soli. The sequence goes on from NZ_AUIK01000030.1 coordinate 72,121, forward strand.
TCGGCGTCGCGCTCTACATGGCGGCCGAGGTGCGGTCGATCTCGAACGCGCCGGCGCTGCGCGTCACCGGCGTCGACGACAACGGGTGGACGTTCCGGGTCTCGCGCAAGTACGCCTCTGATGACCAGGCGCAGGCTTTCCAGTACGTTCTCGATCGCTTGCAAGTCCTGAACGTGATCGCCTGGTCGCGGTCCGCGACCTCCATCTCCGTCACCGCGTCCCGCGACGCCGACGTCCTCGAGCCCCTGCTGGACCGCGCGAAATGACCGACGCGATCCGAACCCCCGACGTCCTGCTCGACGGCCTGCCGGGCTTCGACTGGGCGCCGAGTTTCCGGCAGTGGGACGGACTTCGCCTCGCACACGTCTCGATCGGGGAGGGCGCGCCGGTGGTGATGGTCCACGGCGAGCCGACCTGGTCGTATCTGTGGCGCAAGGTCGCGGTCCCCGTGCGCGACGCCGGCCACCGCGTGATCCTGCCGGACCTTCCCGGCTTCGGCCGCTCGGACAAGCCGATGGACGAGCGCTGGTACAGCTACGAGCGCCACACCGCCGCGCTCGCCTCCCTGCTCAAGGATCTGGACCTGCGCGACGCCACGTTCGTCCTGCACGACTGGGGCGGCCCGATCGGCCTGCGGGTCGCCGTCGAGCACCCTGACCGTGTGTCCCGGCTCGTCCTGATGGACACGGGCCTGTTCACCGGCGAGCAGCACATGAGCGAGGCCTGGCACCGCTTCGCGGACTTCGTCGAGCGCGTCGACGAGCTCCCCGTCTCGCTGCTGGTGCGGCGCGGCTGCTTCGTCGACCCGGGCGACGAGGTCGCCGCCGCCTATGACGCCCCGTTCCCGAGCGAGGCGAGCAAGGCGGCCGCGCGGGCGTTCCCGGCGATGGTCCCGCTGAGTCCCGCCGACCACGGCGCGAGCGCGGGCCACGACGTCCTGCGCGCGCTGCGCGCCGACACCCGCCCCGCGCTGATGCTCTGGGGCGCCGAGGACCGCCCGCTGCCGATCGCGGCGGGCGAGGCGTTCGCGTCCGCGCTCGGCCGCTCCCTCGACCACGTCGTCGAGGGCGCGGGGCACTTCCTCCAGGAGGACCAGGGCGCCGAGGTCGGCGCCCTGATCGCGGACTGGCTCGGCTAAGCGGCCTTTTCGAGGATCTCGTCCGCCGCCGGGGCCGAGGCGGCCGCGCGGGACTCGTAGGCCTCGCGGGCGCGCGGGTCGGTGGCGACGACGCGGTTGGAGTTCATCGCCCGCGAGACGGCCTCGCGCCAGGTGCGCGGGAGGACCGCTCCCAGCCAGATGATGGCCGCCAGGCGCTTGGGCGCCCACACGTCGAAGCGCGGGTGCTTGAGCGCGTCGATCGTCCAGTCGGCGATCTGCTCGGGCGTGACGCGCGGGACGGTGCGCAGGTCCGGGACGCCCGAGGCGAGCTCGGTCTTGGCGAACCCCGGCATGACGACGGTGACCTCGACGCCGGTGCCGCGGAGCTCGCCGCGGACGGCCTCCGAGAGGCCGATGACGCCGTGCTTGGTCGCGCAGTAGGTCGCGAGGCCGGGGGCGGCGGCGCGGCCGGCAAGCGAGGCGACGTTGACGATGTGACCGGTGCGGCGCGGGCGCATCCGCCGCATCGCCTCCTGCGTGCCGTGGATGACGGCGTGCAGGTTGATCTCGAGCTGGCGGGTGATGCTCGCGTCGCTTTCTTCGTCAAGCGGCGTGACCATCATGATCCCGGCGTTGTTGATCATGATGTCGAGCGGGCCGAGGCGCTGCTCGACCTCGTCGAGGAACGCGGTGAACGCGGGGCGGTCGGTGACGTCGAGGGCAAGGCCGATGGAGCCGTTGCCGAGCTCAGCGGCCGCGGCTTCGGCGGCGGCCGCGTCGAGGTCGCCGATCGCGACGACGACCCCCTCTCGCGAGAGCGCGCGCGCGAGCGCCTGACCGATGCCGCGGGCGCCGCCCGTGACGACGGCCACCTTGCCGCTCAGCGAGCGGGGAGTTTTGGACATGCCGTCAATTATGGTGAGCCAAACGCTTGGTCATGGGAATTTGTGTCCAGGCTCACAAAAAGGCCCCGCTCGGCATGTAGGGGCGGAATCCGTTGAGCTCGCCGGCGAGGAACGCGACGCCGTTGGCGCCGCTGACCTCGAGCCCGGCCTCGTGCAGCACCGGGAGCGCCCACTGCTGCGCCGCGGTCAGGTACCCGAGCGCGAGCTCCCCCTCCGCGCGTGTCAGCGCCCCGCGCAGCACCTCGGCGGCGCTCTCGTCGTCGAGCGCCGCGAGCGTCCGCAGGGTGCCCTGGCCGAAGAACGCGTAGCCGCGTCCTTCGAGGATGAGCAGCGTCTGCTGCATCTCGAGCAGCGTCTCGATGCTCGGGCGGCGTGCGCCGCCGCGCGCGAAGCGGTCGACCTCCTCGACGAACGCGATGTCGTCCGCGGTCCCCTCGCGGAAGCCGTCCGGCGCCTGCACGCCGCGCGGCGTGCCCTTGGCCACGAAGCATGGGTGCAGGTCGAGGCCCAGGCGCGCGTACGCGCGGATCGCCCGCACGTCGGGCGAGGAGAGGATGATCCGGCCCGTGGCGTCGTGCGCGTAGTCGTGGGCGTGACGCAGCAGGTCGGAGCCGACGCCCGCCGACTGCAGCCCGGGTCGCACGATCAACAGCGACAAGCCCCAGACGCCCTCGCGCTTGACCGCCAACGCGCACCCCGCCAGTCCGTGCTCGTCCTCCGCCACCCACGAGCCTTCCGGGTCGTTGCGGGGGAAATTGCGGTAGCGCGGGAGCGCGTGCTCCATGCTGACGGGCGGCTCGGGTGGCTCGCCGCGCCGCGCCGAGAGGTCGTCGAACGTCTCGATCGTGAGGCGCAGAGCGGCCTCAGCGTCATCCTCGGTCATCGGGCGAATCTCCGGCATGCGTCCGAATTTACAAATTCGTCGCTACCCTCACGCCCCGTATGTCGAGTCGCCAAGAGGAGAAGGAGCGCCGCAAGCGCGAGCGCGAGGAACGCGAGGCCGCCGAGAAGGCGACCCACGCCCGACGCAAGCGCATGCAGGTGGTATTCGGAGGCGGGCTCGCCGTGCTCGCCGCCGTGGCCGTCGTGGTGGTCCTGGTCTTCGTCGTCGGCGGCAGCGGCGGCGACGACGATCCCAGCGCGTCGGTCGCCAAGGGCTCCGCCGCTATCCCCAAGCAGCAGATCTCCGACATCAAGGAGGCGGCGAAGGCCGCCGGCTGCACCCTCAAGGAGGATCTCCCCAACGAGGGCGCGGGCCACCTGGAGAAGGACTTCACGGCGTCCGACTACAAGCAGAACCCGCCGACCTCGGGCAACCACTTCCCGCAGTGGGCCCAGGACGGGATCTACAACCCGGGCGACACGCCGGACCTCGGACAGCTCGTCCACACGCTCGAGCACGGCCGCATCGACGTGCAGTACAAGCCGGGGACGCCGGCGACGACGATCGCGCAGCTCGAGACGTTCATGAAGGAGAACGAGGACGGCTACCACATGCTGCTCTTCGAGAACTCCACGAAGATGCCGTTCGCCGTCGCCGCCACCGCGTGGGATCAGCAGCTCGGATGCCCGACGATGAACCCCAAGGTCTTCGACGCGCTGCGGACCTTCCGCGAAGCGCACATCGACAAGGGCCCCGAGGTCGTCCCGTAGGTCACTGCCGCCAGCCGCCGGTCTCGCCTCGGTAGAGGCCGTGACCGGTGACTGCCATGCGGGCTGAGAGGTACAGGATGCGCAGGTCCAGGCGCAGCGACGCGTGCTCCAAGTAGTGGATGTCGAGCTCGATCCGCTCGGGCCACGGCAGTGACGCGCGGCCGTTGACCTGCGCCCAGCCGGAGAGCCCGGGACGCACCGCCAGCCGCTGGCGCTGGCGGTCGGTGTAGGCATCGACCTGCGACTGCAGCGTCGGGCGCGGGCCGATCAGCGACATCTCGCCCCGCAGCACGTTGATCAGGTTCGGCAGCTCGTCGATCGAGGTGCGGCGCAGGAACGCGCCGACGCGGGTGATCCGCGTGTCGCCCTCGTCGACCGCCATCCCGGCGCCCATGTGCTCGGCGCCGGTGACCATCGTGCGCAGCTTGATCACCTCGAAGCCGTGCCCGTCCTTGCCGACGCGGTGCTGGCGGTAGATCGGGTGGCCGTGGGACTCGAGCCGGACGGCGAGCGCCGCGGCGGCGATGACCGGGGCGGCGACGAGCAGCGCGCCACCGGACAGCGCGACGTCCAGCGCGCGCTTGCGCCGCGAGTAGAGGTAGGGCGCGACCCTGGCGGGCGCTGCCTCCGCGGCGTGGGGCGCGTCGGCGCTGCCCATCAGCGCGTTCCCTCCGGCGCGTCCCAGCCGGCGGGCGTGCCGTGGCGCAGCCAGTCATAGAGGCCGAGAGCGAGGGCGGCGGTCGTGAGCACGTAGTAACGGGCGACGAGCAGCGGGCGCGCCTTGCCGGGGACGAACGCGGCGGCGACGAGCGCTGCCTGCGCGGCCGCCGCGGCCTTGTACACCCCGCCGCGACGCAGCAGCGCGAGCGTCGCGATCGCCGTCAGCACGTGCAGGAACGGCGTCCCGTAGCGCAGCAGCCGGTGGCTGACGATCATCAGCGCGTACAGCGGCGAGTAGCCGCGCGGGTCGGCGAGGCCGCCCTTGACCACGATCGGCCAGCCGTGGGACATCATCCGCCGCTTGCGCGCCCACTCGCCCTCGATCGACGGGACCATCTTCTCCGTCGCGCGCGCACTCGGCTGATAGACCGCCCGCCAGCCGTTCTTGACCATCCGGAACGGGAACGAGAGGTCGTGGCCCATGATCGGGTCGACCTCGACGTAGGCCTCGCGGCGCACGGCGTAGATCGCCCCGTTGCCACCCGTGACCGACGCCAGCGCGGACTCCTGGGCGCGCAGGAACATCTCGTAGCGCCAATAGAGGCCTTCCTGGTTGGTCCCGGCCTCGTTGGTGAAGCTGACCTGGCCGCACACGTAGCCGATCTGCGGGTCGGCGAAGGGCCGCACGAGCGCGCGCAGCGCGCCCGGCTCCCATAGGGCGTTGGCGTCGCCGAACGCGATCACGTCGCCGCGCGCGGCGCGCACCGCCGCGTCCTGGGCGCGGATCTTCCCCCCGCGCGGCAGCTCGAGCACGAGGTCCGCGCCCGCCTCGCGAGCGCGGGCGGCGGTGTCGTCGGACGCGCCGTCGACGGCGACGATCACCTCGAGCTTGTCGCGCGGCCACTCGAGCGCGAGCGCGTTCGCGACCTTCCCCGCGATCACCGACGCCTCGTTGTATGCCGCGATCACCAGCGTCACCGAGGGCTCGGCGTCCCCCTCGGGCGTGACCGGCGGGCCGCCCTTGAGGCGGCGCAGCACATACAACGCGGGCGCGTACAGGGCCTGCGTCCAGACGATCAGGACGGCGGAGAACCAGAAGACGAAGCGCAAGGCGGCGAGGATGGTGGCAGGTGCGCGACAATCCCCGTCGTGCTGACCGATGGCGTGATCACGTTGCGCCCGCCTCGTGCCGACGATGCCGAGGCGCTGTACCGGGAATGCCAGGACCCGGAGATCGCCCGCTGGACCGGCATTCCCTCGCCGTACGAGCGCCACCACGCCGACGCGTACCTCACCCGCATGGTCCAGGAGGAGGCGGCCGGGAGGACCCGCGCGTTCCTCGCCGTCGACGCGGAGGATCGCGTGCTCGCCTCGATCAGCGTGATGGAGCTCGACAAGGCGCCGCGCTACGGCGAGATCGGCTATTGGGTCGCCAAGGACGCGCGCGGCAAGGGCGTCGCCTCACGCGCCGTGACGCTGCTGCGCGACTGGTGCGCGGGCGAGCTCGGCCTGGAGCGGATCGAGCTGCTGATCGACGAGGACAACCAGGCCTCGCGGCGCGTCGCCGAGAGCACCGGGTTCCTCGAGACCGGCGAGCTGCGTCCCGCTCCCCGCCAGGAGGAGTCCGGAGCGCTCACCCACGGCGTCTACGTCTGGACGCCGGAGTAGAGCTCCAGCGTCCGCCGCGCGATGCCGTCCCAGCTGTACGGGCCGGCCGCGAGCGCGCGTGAGGCGTCGGCCATGCGCGCCAGCTTCGGCGGGTCGTCGAGCAGTTCGATCAACTTCGCCGCGAGGGCGGGTGCGTCGCCGGGCGGGACGAGCTCGGCGCCGTCGATCTCGGGGAACCCGCCGACGGCGCTCAGCAGCAGCGGCTTGCCGAACGCGAGCGCGGTGAAGAGCACGCCGGACTGGTCGATCTCGCGGTAGGGCAGAACGACGAGGTCGGCCGCTTCGAACGCGCCCGCGAGCTCGGCGCCCGAGACGAACCGCAGCGCCGTGCGCACGCCGGGCCCGTGGATGAACGAGGCGTCCATCCGCGGCATCCCCACGACCCACAGCTCGGCGTCCGGTCGCGCGGCCCGCCAGGCCTCGAGGAGCACGTCGAGGCCCTTGTACGGCCGGATCAGGCCGAAGAAGAGCACGACCGGCTTGGTCTTGGCGAACAGCGGCCGCGGTTCGACGTCCGCGAGGTTGTCGAGCACGCCGTGCGGGATCACGTGGACCTTCGCCGGGTCGAGCCCGAGCTCGTCCTTGAGCCGCCCGGCGCCGTGCTCGGAGTGGACGACGATCGCGTCCATCCGCTCGTAGAGCCTGCGCTGACCCGCGAGCTGCGAGGGCTTGGGCTCGCGCGGGAGGACGTCGTGGGCGGTGAGGACCTTCGGGCGGTCGGGCAGCAGGTGGGCGTCGAGCGCCTGCACCGAGAGCCACTGGAAGTGCACGACGTCGGCCTGGTTGGCGAGCCGCCGGTAGCGCAGCATGTCCGGAACGTGCTGGGCGAGGCGCGAGAGGCGCCGCGGCCCGATCCCGTGCCGGTAGAAGTGCTCGCGCACCGTCACGCCCGCCGCCGCGGGGACGTCCCCGTAGTCGAAGCGGCTCGTGATCAGCTCGACCTCGGCACCCGCTCTGGCGAGCGCCGAGGCCAGCGCCCGGTCATAAGGCGGCGTGAAGGCCGCCGGATCGACCAGGTGGACGCGCACGGCGTCGCAGACTACGACAAGGCCTTGACCAGGTTCACGCGGCCGAAGCCGAACTGCGGGTCGCGGCCGGCCGGGCCGAGGTCGTCGACGGCGGCATCGAGCTTCGCACGCGCCTGGGCGACGGTGAGGCCCGGGTTCTGAGCCCGGATCAGCGCCGCGACGCCCGCGACGTGCGGGGTCGCCATCGAGGTGCCGGAGAACTTGACGTAGCCGCCGCCGCGCTTGGTCGAGAGCACGTCCACGCCCGCCGCGGCGATCTCGACGTCGTCGTTCGCGTTGGAGAAGGAGGCGCGGGCGTCGCCCGAGTCGACGGCGGCCACCGAGACGACCTCGGCGTAGGCCGCCGGGTAGTTGAGCGTCGCGTCACCGTCGTTGCCCGCGGCCGCGACGATCAGCGACCCGGCGTTGGTCGCGTTGCGCACGGCGGTCTGCAGCGTGGTCGACGCGCCGCCGCCGAGCGACATCGAGATCACCTTCACGCCCTTGCCGGCGAGGTAGGTGATGCAGTTCGCGACGCCCGCTGTGGTGCCTGAGCCGACCGCGTTGAGCGCCTTGCAGATCGCCAGGTTGGAGTTGTAGGAGACGCCCGCGACGCCGACGCCGTTGTTGGCCTTGGCCGCGATCGTGCCCGCGACGTGCGTGCCGTGGTCGTTGTCGTCGGCGCAGGAGCCCTCGCGGACGGTGTTGAACAGCAGGCCGACGCTCGCGCAGGCCACGACCTTGCCGGAGAGGTCTTCGTGTGCCGCGTCGATCCCGGTGTCGACGATCCCCACGGTGGTGGAGGGGATGTTGGGGTAACCGACGAGGTCCCAGCCGGCGGGCGCCTGCATCTTCGTCAGGCCGTAGAGCTGGTTGAACAGCGGGTCGTTGGGCGTGCCGAGCGCGTGCAGCTCCCGGTTGGGCTCCGCGTACTCGACCCCGGGCGAGCGAGCGAGCTTCGCCGCGGCCGCCGCCGGATCCCCCGCCACCCGGACAACCTGCGCGCCGTTGGCGGCGATCGTCCCCAGCACGTCGGCGGCTTTCGCCGCCGAGCCGGCCTTGTACTTGACGATCACGCTGTTGTCGGCGGCGCCCGCCGATGCCGGCGCGACCAAGACTGCGGCGGCGCCGAGCACCGCCCACCTAACCCGTTTCATGCGGGCTCCAACGCGCGCGGGCACCAAAACTGGCGGGCAGTGCGCCAAGATGCATGACCCTTGCCCGTCGAGATCAGCTTCTGCGTCGTCAATACCGAGCAGCGCGGCCTCCTGCGCTATTGCCTGGACGCGATCGCGCGCGAGCGTGCGACGGTCGACTTCGAGACCGAGGTCCTCGTGCTCGACAACGCGTCGCAGGACGGTTCGGCCGACGTCGCGCGCCAGCATCCCGTCACCACGGAGGTGATCGCGCTGACGGAGCGCCGCGGCAAAGGGGTCAACGACTCCGAGCTCCTGCAGCGGGCGCGCGGCCGCTTCTGCCTGTTGCTCAACGAGGACTCCGAGCTCGAGCCGGGGGCGACGGTCGCGCTGCATGCGGCGCTCGCCGCCGACGAGCGCGCCGGCGCGGCGGGTGCGATGCTCGTCCGCCCCGACGGCGAGCAGCAGCCCTCGGCATGGCGCTTCCCGTCGCCCGGCACGGCGCTGTTGACCGCCATGTTCCTGCACAAGTCACTCGTCGTGCAGAGCAGCGGGGAGGACGTGCGGCGGGTGGACTGGGTGCAGTCGGCGGCGATGCTCGTCCGGCGCGAGGCCGCCGTCGAGATCGCCTTCTTCGACCCGCAGTTCTTCGTCTACTCCGACGAGGTCGACTTCTGCCGGCGCCTCGCGACGGCCGGGTGGCACACGCTCTACGTGCCGGGGGCGCGCGCCGTGCACCACGAGCAGCTCTCCACCGGCAACGTCCCCACGCGGCGGATCGTGGAGTTCTCCCGCAACCGCGACCGCTACATGCGCAAGCACCACTCGGCGGTCTCGGCGGCGCTCGTGCGCTACCTGACGGCCTGGTCGTACGCGTTGCGCGCCGCGGGGGCGCTGGTCTTGCCCGGGCACGACCCGAAGCGGTACCTCAAGCACGTCACGGCGACGCTGCGGCCCAACCGCGGCGAGGGACTCGCCGAGGGAGCGGACGAGTTCAACCGCCGGTTGAGGGGACCGTCCGCCTGAGCAGGCCGCGGGCGGCGAGCAGCTCGCCCGGCCGGAAGAAGCGCGCGAGGTAGAGCGCTGGGGCGATCGCGGCCAGCGCGAGCGCGCGGGTGACGAAGCCGGTGACGCCGTCGGTGGGCAGCAGCAGCTCCCCCGCGGTCGCGATCCCGCCCGCGATCAGCGTGAAGCTGGCCAGCCGGGACCACTCGAACGCGACCGGGAACAGGTTGCGGATCAGCAGGTACATCACGACGAGCATCACGACGTAGGCGCCCGCCAGCGCGAGGCCCGCCCCCGCGATGCCGAGCGGCGGGACGAGCAGGGCGAGCAGCGCGACGTTGATCAGCAGGCCGACGAGTGCGGCCGGTGCGTTGCGGACCGTCACCTTGGCGCGCCCGGCCATCGCCACGAGGACCAGGAACAGGCCGTAGAGGGCCCAGCCGAGGCTCACCCAGGGAAGGGCCTCATGGGCGCCGAAGAACTCGGGGGCCGCGAAGATCCGCACCAGCCAGCGGCCGAGCAGCACCAGGCCGGCGACGACCACGCCGGTGAAGAGCACGTAGTACGTCGTGATGCGGGCGTAGACGCGGCTCGCTTCCTCGTCGGACTCGATGCTGTACGCGAGCGGCGGCCACGCGTACTGGAACGCGCGCACGGTGAAGACGACGACGCCCGCGAGCTTGACGCTGAGCGAGTACAGGCCGGCCTCCGCCGCGCCCTCGAAGCGGAACAGCCAGAAGCGGTCGATGAAGAACAGGGCGAAGACGCTGACCTCGGCCGGGACCGTCGGGAGGCCGAAGCGGAGCATCGAGCCGAGGTGGGCCCGGTCGATCCCGCCGCGGCGGAAGCCGAACGCGTCGCGCTCGGTCCACCACAGGCCGATCAGGACGATCGCGGACGCGATGTAGTTGCCGAGCAGGAGGCCGATCGCGCCCTGGTCCTTGACCACCACGAGGTAGACGGTGCCGATGACGGTGAGGCCGACGTTGATCAGCGACGCGGTGGCGAACGCCCTCGCCCGCTCCTCGACTCTGAGCAGGGCGTAGGCGAGCTCGAGGTTCGTGAACGCCCACAGGCCGAGCGCGGCGGCGCGGATGACGTCGGGCTCGTGGGCGTCGAGCAGCGCGTCGCTGATCGGGCCGGCGCATGCCGCCGCGACGATCGCCGCGACGGTCGTTACCGCGAAGAGCGTGCCGGTGGCGGTGCGGGCGATCTGCCGTCGCCGCTCGGGGTCCGCGTCGTCGAAGTGGAAGCGCACCAGCGCTTCCCCGAGCCCCAGCCGCAGCACGATCGAGACGAGGATGATCGTCGTCAGCATCAGCTCCGCCGTGCCGTAGTCGGCGGGCGTGAGATGGTTCGTGTAGATCGGCAGCAGCGCGAGCGCGACCACCTTGGAGACCGCGTCGGCGAGCTGATAGGCCGCCCCTGTGCGCAGCAGCCGTCGCAGATAGCTCGTCATCGCGAGGGGAGACGCTAGCGTCTGCCCGTGACATGACCGACCCGGCCGGCGGCTTCGGATGGCGTGCGGGCAAGACGCCCTACTCGCTCGGCGGCCTCGCCGAGCGGGCCGCGCGTGCGGGCGGCGACGAGGAGCCGCCGATCTGCGTGTTGCTGCTCCCGCGTGAGCTCGAGTCCTTCATCCTGCGCGACCAGGCCGAGGACCTCCTGGCCGCCCCGGGCGTCGTCGCCGTCGAGCCCGCTCGCGTGCCGTACGGCGCCTACCTGCGGATCCCCGCCTCGGTCGCCGACGGGCTCGCCGCCACGCAGGCCCGCCGCCTGCGGCTCCCGGGCGTCCCGCGCGCGATCGTGATCTTCCATCCGCTGCAATATCCGCTCGCGCGGGGGCTGATCGCGATGCATCCCGACGCCGAGCTCTGGTACTGGCGCTGGGACCGCTACGAGGTCGCCTACGACGCCTCGGCGCGCCAGCGTGCGCGGTTGGAGGAGCTCCACCTGGCCGCGACGCTGCGGGCGGCGGTGACGGTCGTCGTCTCCGAGGCGTTGGGGGAGATCGCGCGGGAGGAAGGCGGTACGTCGCTGCTCGTCCCGTTGGCCGCCGACTCCTTCCCCGCCCCGGACCCGGGCTCGACGGTCGTAGCCGTCTCTCTCGGACATCTGGGGCACCGCACCGACTGGAAGCTGCTGCGCTCGGTCTGCGAAGCGATGCCGGAGCTCGTCCTGCTGCTGATCGGCGCATGGCACGCGGACGAGTCAGGCGGCGATGGGGACTTCCAGGCGTTGCGCCGGGCGCCGAACGCCGTCTGGCTCGGACGGCGCTCCGACGAGGAGGCCGCGCGCCTGATCGCGTTGGCCGACGTCGGGATCGTCCCGTTCGAGCAGTCCGAGTTCAACGACACCGCTTTGCCGTACCGGATCCTGAAGTACGCCCGGCTCGGCCGGCGCACGGTCTCCCCGGATCTGGCGGGCGTGCGCACCTGGGCGCGGGCGGTGACGATCGCCTCGTCGGTGGACGAGTGGGTGGCTGCGCTGCGAGCGCAGGCGGGTGTGCGGGTGCGACCGGACGTCGAGCTGCGCGAGTGGGCGTTGGCGCAGACGGCGCACACGCAGAACAAGCCGCTGTTCGAGCGGATGGAGGCCTTGGGGATCGAGTCCGGGCGCCTCGGGTCCGAGCGCGTCTAGGCGAGAACGAACCCGCGCGAGTGTCTGTCGTCCGCAAACACGCAGGCCGGTGCGCGTTTCCGCGGTTTTCCGCGTGTTTGCCCCCGCAGGAGGATCATGCGAGTTCGTCGCCGGCTAGGGGGCGCAGCGCGCGTAGGCGGCGAGGATGCCGTGGCGCGCGATCGGGACGAACCCCTCTGACGGCACGTTCACCGAGGGGGACGTCCCCGCCGCGAGGCCGTAGCGCTTGAGCGCCTTCTGGCCGAGCGCGAAGACCTCCACCCCTGTCGCGCGACGAGCCGCGGAGCGGGCGCCGATCGAGGCATCCTCGAGGTGCCACTTGGCGTCGGGGACGAGGCGGTAGGTCGGGAAGGTGAGCGTGCCGCAGCGCAGGCCCTGCCGGACCGCGGGGTCGTCGAGCGTCGCGATCAGCGAGTCGTGGGTGGCGCGGATGAAGCGCACCTCCTCGCGGACGTTGGTGATCGACGGGGCGAGGATGATCAGGCCGATCGCGCCGACGGCGGTCGCGGCGGCGGAGCCCTGAGCCCAGCGGCGGCGCCACGGGTGGTCGGCCGCGAGCGAGGTGAAGCCGACGAGCGCGTACCCGGCGAACAGGCAGAGCGCGACGGCCGGCACGGTCAGGTAGCGCGGCAGGATCGAGAGGCCGAGGGCACCGGTGCCCACGAACGTGATCACGCCCGCGGCGAACAGCGCGAGCGGGACCCGCACCCGCCGCCAGCCGAGCAGCCGCCAGGCCAGCACGGCCCCGATCGGGGCCAGGACCGCGACGGGCGGCCGGACGGTGGCGCCGACGAACGAGACGAAGGACCCCGGCACGTGCTGGAGCCCCCGCACCCGCCCGAGGTCGTCGGCGAGCTCCGACGTCGCGTGCAGGGAGTGGAGCGGATCGCCCGTCACGATCCAGTCCGTGAGCGCCCAGAAGGCGGGGGCGAAGACGAGCGCGACCGTCGCGACGAGCGGCGGCCGCGCGCGGGGCGCGAGACGGCGGCGCCGCGACGCGGGGGTGGGCGGCGCGGCGGGCCGGGGCGGCCACAGCGTCGCGAGCCACGCCAGGCCCGTCAGCACCCACGCCTCGGGGCGCAGGAGGCCCGCCAGGACGAGCAACGGCCACGGGGAGCGGTCGGTCGCCGCCAGGACGCCCGCCCAGACGACCAGCGCCAGGAACGGCGCGTCGACGTAGCCCCGGGCCGCGTAGAGCAGGAACGACGCGCTCGCCGCGACGAACAGCGCCGCCACGAGGCCCGACCAGCGGCCGAAGACCTCGGCGCCGAGCCGGTACGTCCCGAACACCAGCGCCGCGTGCGACAGCAGGCAGACGAGCACCAGCACGCGGTCCGCGCTCTCCCCGAACACCAGCCCGAGCAGAGCCCCGAGAGCGACGTACAGCGGGTGCTGGGTCGGAGCCGCGTACGCGGTGAACGTCGGCTCCATCCCGTCCAGGAGCTGCCGCCCCCAGACGAGGTGGTAGTAGGAGTCGTAGTTCGGATAGGTGCGGGTGACGGCCCAGACGAGGACGGCGACGGCGACGGCGACCGCCAGCCCCGCGTACTCGACCGGCCGCGCGAAGCGGCTGCCGCTCACGACGACGGTGCCGAGCGCGCCACGACTACCGGCTCGCGGCGGTGGCCGTTGAGCGCCGCCGCCGCGTCCTCGCCCTGCTGCTGGGGCTTCCCCGGCGGGAACGCGAGCGCCGTGCCGAGGGCGAGCAGCGTCCAGGTCACCGGGTCCTCGAGGAAGGCGGCGTAGAGCCACGTGTGCAGCACGAGCGCGGCGAAGGCGGCCGCGATCGCCGCCCGCACGGGGGAGCCGCGGGCGCCGCGCAGCAGCCGGATGAAGGCGAGGACCAGCAGCGCGACGTAGGCCGCGAAGCCGACGATGCCCTGCTCGGCCGCGACCGTGATCGGGATCGTGTGCGAGGCCGCCGTGGCCTCACGGCCGGAGCTCTTCTCGTGGGCGCGGTACTCGGCGTTGAAGGCGCCCGAGCCCCAGCCGAGCAGCGGCTTCTCGCGCGCGAGGTCGATGCCGCCGCGCATCAGGTCGAAGCGCCCCGACGTGGCCTTGTCGATCGACCCCGAGTCCCCGAGGTCCAGCCGCAGCGCGCCCGGGAAGGCGACGACGATCACCACGCCCGCGGCGATCGCGGCGACGACCGGCAGCGCGACCACCTTCCCGCCCCAGCGCAGCCACGCGAGCACCGCCAGGCCGAGCAGGAGCGCCGCGAAGCTCGACTGCGACAAGGTCGTGATCAGCCCGCCCCACAGCACCACCAGCGCCGCGATCGTCAACCAGATCGACCGCGTCCGCCGCGTCCAGATCAGCACCGACGCCAGCCCGATCATCACCAGCGCCAGGAAGCGCCCGTAGATGTTCGGGTCGAAGAAGAGGGAGTTGACCCGGAAGTACTCCTCGACCTGATTGGACGCGATCACCTTGGGGTTCAGCAGCAGATGCCGCGTCTGGAACTCCCAGAAGCCGACCCCGGCGAACACCAGCGCCAAGGCGACGAGCGTCCCGCCGCCCCAGGCGAGCGCCCGCGGTGTCCACGGCAGCCCGCGCAGCAGCGCGAACAGCAGCGCGAACGGCACGTAGAAGAACACGACCTGCTCGAACGCCTTCGCCGAGTTGTCGGCGTAGACGCTCTGGACCGCGTAGAGCACGATCCCGCCGAGCAGGACCCACTCCAACGCGCGCGAGCGCTCCGCCGGCTCGCCCGCCCGGCGAGCGCCCAGGCGCGGCACGATCCAGGCCACCGCACCCGCCCCGATCACCACGTAGAGCGGCACGAGCAGGTTGGACGTCGACCCGCCCGACTGGACCGGCACGCGGAACGGCAGCGTCGCCAGCGCCGCCACGCCCATCGCCTCAGGCTTGCGCGCGAACAGCCACGCCAAGGCGCCGAACACGCCCGCCGCGACACCCGCCGCGACGAGCGCCGCCGGCCCGCGATCGCGGACGGACTCGAGCTGCGGCGAGTTCCAGATCTCCCCGACCAGCAGGACCGGCGTGACGACGAGCGCGCCGAGCATCGCCCACGCCCGCCCGCGCACCGTGCGCCCGAGCACCGCGCCGGCCGCCAGCGCGGCGGCCACGACCATGCCCGTGATCAACACCCCGTCCGAGAACGCCGACGTATCGCTCATCGCGCCGACCGGATCGTGGGCTCGACCTTGCGCAGGATGTCGATGATGTTGTGCGTCACCTGCGCCACGTTGCCGTCTGCGAGCTTGCCGGTCCACTCCGGCAGCCCGACGCGGATCACGACGCCCTTGCCGAGCTGCGTCGCGCTCAAAGCAGGACGGATCTCGCGCGGGTCCTTCCCGGACGCGACCGCCGCGGACTCCTCCTCAGGCGTCAAGGGCTGCCCCACCGAGGCCAGGTTCGCCTTGCCCTCGACGAGGTTGGACTCCTCGAGCTCCTTGAAGCCGGCCAGGTCGGTGGCGCCTTCCATCAGCCCGTACTGCTCGTCGCCTTCGAACTGCGAGAGCGTCACCGGCGCCAGGAGGGTGCGCGGCTTGCCGAAGCGCGCGCCGAAGGGATCGGTGGCCGTCGGCTGCGTCGCCCGCGAAAGCGTCCCCGCCTCGCCGTCGGTGTAGACACGCAGGCGCACGCCGCGGCGCATCGAGTCCGCCCCGAACATCGCGACCCGCCCGCCGGAGTTCACGTAGCTGCGCAGCCGCTTGGCCAGCGGGCGGGTGATCCAGTGCTCGGACCCGGCGAACAGCACGCCGGTGCGGTCGGACGCACGCGGGTTGCGGGTGAGGTCGAGGTCGAGGTCGCTCGTGAGGTCGTAGCGGATCTTCTGGCGGTCGAGCCAGACCAGCAGCGGCGCGAGCTCCGACCAGCCGGCGGGGAGCCCGTCGGTCCCGGCGAACGCGCGCGGCCAGCGCACCGTGCCGCCGTCGGTCAACGTGTTCGGGAGGCCGTCGAACGGACGGTCGTCGACCTTGTCGGTCCCGAGCCAGCTGATCGTGGGCACGACGAGCAGGATGCTCGATCGCTTCTCCGCTTGGACGAGGAACGGAACGGCGGTGTGCCAACGTCCGGAGCGCAACTCGAGCAGGTAGACCCCGGACGGGCCCTGCGGCGCGCGGAACGCGAGCACCGCCGCGGTCTCCGTGCCGCGCTTACGGACCGCGGAGTCCCCCACGCGGCGGACACGCCAGCGGTACTGGGCGCCGCGCGCGTCGACGTGGAACTCGACCCGCTGGCCCGCGGTGACCGGCCGCAGCGGCGGCTGCGCGGCCAACCCGCGCACCGTCAGGCCCGGACGCCCCGGAATCGCCCCGACCTCGAACTCGGCCGGCGTGATCCCCCGGTTGCCCGCCTTGTCGCGGACCTCGGACTGGACGAGGTACGTGCCCGGCGGCAGCGGCTTGCCCTCGACCAGGCCCTCCCACGTCAGGCGGTGCAGGCCCGCCGCCAGGTTCGGCAACGTCGCGACCTGGCGCGGCTTGCCCTCGTCGGTCCTGAACAGCTTGAACCTCGTGGCGAGGGTCGGCGAGACGCCCTTGATGTAGATCTTGATCGCGCGATCGCCCTGGGAGACGATGTTCCCGACGTTCTTGGTGTCCGAGCACGGCGTGCCCACGCACACCTGGGACGTCGGCGCGCGCGTGTCCACCGTCGTCGTCTTCTGCACGGTGGCGGAGCGGTTCTCCTTGCGCAGCGCGACCCGCAGCCGGTACTGGCCGTCCGGGACGACGCGGCCGTCGTCGCCCGTCCCGTCCCACACCAGCCGCAGCGGGCGGTGGGCGACCATCGGCGTGCTGTCGGCCAGCCGCTTGACCCGGTCGCCGTCGAGGTTGACGACGTCGATCGTGGCGTCGTCGCTCACCCGCAGCCTGAGCGAGATCCGGTTGACGTCCTTCTTGCCGTCGCCGTTGGGCGAGAAGTACAGCGTGATCGCCCGGACCTCGATCACCGGAGGCGTGCTCTTGAGCCGCTGTGCGACGAAGAAGGCCGAGAACGAGGCCCCCACCAGCACCAGGAAGGCCACCCTGGCGACGATGGTCATGACACCCGTCCGTTAATTCGTTTTGTCGTTGCCGACGATGACGACCACGTTCCACTTCTTCGGCGAGTTGGCGATCAACTGCTGAGTGGCGTCGTCGAGCTGCTGGACGGCGGAGATGCCGAGGGTGTCGGCGACCTGCGCCGCGACCGTCTTGGAGCCCCGGCGGTACATGACCACCGAGCTCTGGCGCGGCTGGTCGGGCGGGGCGTTGTCGGCCGCGAGGTTGTCCTGCGGGTAGCCCTCCTGCCGCAGCAGCTCCGTCTGCTGCTTCGCGAGGCCCTCGATCCCGGTGCCGTTGTAGACCGCGATCAACGCGGTGTCCTTGGTCGGGGCGGGCGTCTGCTTGGCCGGCGCCTCGGTCGCGTCCGGCGCGGGCGTGGACGTGGTCTCGACCTTGGGCGTGTTGTTGGCGGCCGTCTTCGGCTCGTCGCCGCCGCGCAGGACGAAGAAGAAGAGCACGGCGCCGATCGCGATGACGCCCACGATCGCCGTCAGGATCACGGCGAGCATCCCGGAGCCTTCGCGCTCGGGCGGCGGCGCGACCGGACGGCGGGCGGCGCTCGCGCGGCGCGGCGGAAGCGGGGGCGGCGGCGGGACGTCGGCACGGCGCGCGGCGGGCGTCACCGGCGCGGGAACCGCCCGCGTGTGGCCGTTCCCGCCGTTGAGCGCCTGCGCGGGCTGCGCCACCTGCGTCTCGGGCTCGGCGACGGCCGCGGCGACCGGCTCAGGATGCGCCTTCGGCTCATGCGGCTCGTGGACGCCCGCGGCGCGCGCGAACGCCAGCGCCGCGACCTCCTCGGGCTTGAGCTTGACCACGCCGTTGGTGGCGGCGACGGAGGGCGAGAGCGGCTGCGCGACCACCGGCTGCGGCGCGGGGACGGGCGTCACCGGCGCGCGACGCACCTCCTGGGCGTGCTCGGCCACCGCGAGCTCCAGCTCGGCCGCGCGCTCGGGCGCACGCCCCGCCCATTCGCGCAGGCGTTTGACTTCGCGCGCCTGGGCGAAGTACAGCAGGGAGAGAATGGCCAGACCGAAGAAGGCGGCGATACCTATGTACGCGCCGTACTTCTCGACCTGGTCCTGGAGCGAGAACGCGATCAGCACCATGGAGCCGAGCAGGAGAGTCTAGGAGGCCGGATGAGCCGGCGACTCACCGGTTGCTTCGACAACATCGGTACGACCCCCTGCAAGCTCGCCCACGGCGGCCGCCAGGCCGGCGGCGTCGCCCTCGGCGACGAGCAGCGCGACCTTGTCGAAGACGTACTCCACCCACGCCGGGTCGACTGCCGGGCGGGCGGCTCTGAGGATCTTCTTCGCCTCGGTCGTCGCGGGCCGCTCGTACGGGTTGAACAGCTGCTCGTGCAGCTTCTCGCCGGGGCGGGCGCCGATGATCTCGATCGCGATGTCGCGGTCGGGCTCGAGGCCGGAGAAGCGGATCATGTCCTGCGCCAGCCCGTAGATGCTCACGGGGTCGCCCATCTCGAGCGCGTAGACCTCGCCGCCCTTGGCGAGGTGGCCCGAGCGGATCACGAGCTGGACCGCCTCCGGGATCGTCATGAAGAAGCGCGTCATCTGCGGGTCGGTCACCGTCACGGGACCGCCCTGGCGGATCTGGCGGCGGAAGATCGGCACGACCGAGCCCGAGGAGCCGAGGACGTTGCCGAAGCGCACCGCGGAGAACGCCGTGTGCTCGAACCGCGCGTTGGCGGCCTCGACCGCCCACTCCGCGAGCGCCTTGGACGCGCCCATGACCGTCGCCGGCGCGACCGCCTTGTCGGTGGAGACGAGGACGAACGTGGCGACGCCGTACTCGCCCGCGAGCTCGGTCAGCGCCCGGGTCGCGAGCGCGTTGTTGCGCACCGCCTCGACCGGGTTGTCCTGCATCAGCCCCACGTGCTTGTAGGCGGCGGCGTGGAAGACGACCTCCGGGCGGTGCTCGGCGAAGATCTCGCCGATCCGCTCGGTGTCCTTGACGTCGGCCAGGACCGCGACGGTGAAGCCGATGTGGCGCTCGCCGACGAGCTCGCGCTCGATCTCGAACAGGTTCGCCTCGCCGTTGTCGAGCAGGACGAGCTTGCTCGGGTTCACGCGGGCGATCTGGCGGCAGAGCTCGGAACCGATCGATCCGCCCGCGCCCGTCACGAGCACGCACCGGCCGGTCAGGTAGCCGCCGACGAGCTCGATCTCCATCCGCACCGGCTCGCGGCCCAGCACGTCCTCGATCTGCACGTCGCGCAGCTGGCGGGTGAGCGTGCCGCCGTTCTGCAGCAGCTCGAAGACGGTCGGCATCGTGCGCACGGTGATGTTGCGGGCGCGGCAGGCGCTGACGACCTTGGCGCGCAGCGTGCCGGGCGCCGACGGGATCGCGATCAGGACCTCGTCCGGTTCGACGTCCTCGAGGACCTCGTCCAGCTCGTCGGTCGTGCCGAGCACGATGCCCTTCTTGGCCGGGTCGTCGTCGATGAAGCCGACCGGCCGGTAGCCGAGCTCCGGGCTCTTGCGCAGCTCGTGCAGGAGCTCGTGGCCGCCGTCGCCGGCGCCGACGATCAGGACCGAGCGGGCGTCACGCCGGGCCCGGAAGCCGTTGAACGGCTTGCCGTAGGCGAAGTGGACGAGGTAGCGCGTGCCGGTGAGGAACGCGCCCATCAGCAGGCCGAACAGCGTGAGCACGCCGACCGGAACCGAGCGGGCGACGAAGCCGTAGGAGCCCGTGTTGATCAGCTGCGGCTGGACGACCGCCACGTAGCCGATGAGCGCCAGCACCGCGAGGACCACGCCCTGCGCGATCTTGAAGTACTCGCGCTGCGACGAGTAGCGCATCCAATGCCGGTACATCCCGACGAGCACGAAGCAGGCCAGGGAGCCGACGATGGCGAACGCCAGCGTCCGCCAGAACAGGTCCATGTACCAGGTCGGGATGCCCTCGTCGAACCTCAGCCGATAGGCGAGGTAGTAGGCGAGTGCGACCAGCCCGGCATCCATCGCCAGCTGCGGAAGCGCGTGACGGTGGATCGGAAAGGCTGCGCTGCGGAGCCGCCGGCGCATCCGGGGCAGTGTATTGGGCCGTGCGGCGCGAAGACCCGCTCCTAACCCACCTTCACCCGCCATACACTCATTCGCCGATGGCCGACGACGGCGGGCGCGCGGTGATCTTCGACCTCGACGACACGCTCTACCGGGAGCACGACTACGTGCGCTCGGGCTTCGCCGCCGTCGCCCGCCGGCTCGCCGCCGAGCCCACCGCGCCGGCGGTCGACGACCTCTTCAACGCGCTGGTTTGCGAGTGGCAGGCGCATGGACGCGGGCACGTCTTCGACGTCGTGGCCGCCCGCCACGGCCTCGACGTCGGTGTCGCCGAGCTGGTCGCGGTCTACCGCGAGCACGATCCGCAGCTCGAGCTCTACCCCGACGCGGAGCGGGCGCTGGCCCGCCTGGAGGCCGCCGGGAGGCTGGTCGGGGTTCTTACCGACGGGATGGCCTCGGTACAGCGGCGCAAGCTGAAGGCGCTCGGGCTCGACCAGCGCATACGCTGCATCGTCGTGTCCGACGACTACGGCCTTGACGCCTGGAAGCCGAGCGCGGTGCCCTACCGCGCCGCGCTCGAGCACCTCGGGGTGGCGCCCGCCGACGCGGTGTACGTGGGTGACAACCCCAACAAGGACTTCATCGGTGCGCGCGCCCTCGGGCTCGCGACCGTGCGCGTCAAGCGCGAGACCGGCGATCACGCCCAGACGGTGCTCGATCCTTCCTACGAGGCCGACGTGACCGTCGCGACGCTCGACGAGGTCTTCGTATGAGCTACGCCGTGCGAAGGATCGCCCGCGAGGACATGGAGGCGATCCGCGTCTGGCGCAACGCCCAGATGCCGGTGCTGCGCCAGGCCGAGGAGATCTCGCCCGAGCAGCAGCAGCGCTACTTCGAGCAGGCGATCGAGCCGACGTTCTCCCAGCAGGAGCCGCGCCAGGTGCTGGTCACGCTGCTCGAGGACGACGAGCCCATCGGCTACGGCGGGTTGACCAACCTCGACTGGAGCAAGGGCGAGGGCGAGCTGTCGTTCCTGGTCGCTCCCGAGCGCGCCGGCGACCCCGAGACCTACGAGCGCGACTTCCGCGCGTTCCTGGCGCTGGTCGTCGACGGCGTCGCCCTGACGGACCTCGGGCTGCGCCGCGTGTTCACCGAGACCTACGACATCCGCCCGCACCACGTGGCGATCCTCGAGGGCTTCGGCTTCGCCCGCGAGGGCCGGCTCGAGGCCCGGACCACGATCGACGGCCGCGACGTCGACAGCCTCATGCACGGGTATGTGGGCCGGTAAGCGCGTCTTGATCACCGGCGGCGCCGGCGTGATCGGCACCGCCCTGGTCGCGAAGCTGCTCGAGCAGGGAGCCGAGCTGTGGGTCGGCGACCTCAAGCCGCGCCCGCGGCACTGGGACGCGGGGATCCGCTACCGCCGCGGCGACCTGAACTCGCTGACCGCCGCCGAGCTGGCCGCGTTCGCGCCCGAGGTCGTCTTCCACCTCGCGGCGACCTTCGAGCGCACGGTCGAGACCTACGACTTCTTCGAGCCGACCTCGCGCCACAACGTCCGGCTCTCGAACCACCTTGTGAGCCTGCTCAAGGACCGCCCGGACGTCCGCAAGGTCGTGTTCGCGTCGAGCTACCTGGCCTACGACAGCGCCCGGTACGTCTTCGCGGAGTCGCCGGAGGAGCCCGTGCGGCTGCGCGAGGACGACGCGATCGCGCCCCGCAACGTCTGCGGCGCGGCGAAGCTCCTGCACGAGGTCGAGCTCGAGTTCTTCCAGGGCTTCCGGCCCGAGGTGCCCGGGTTCGACGCCGTCTCGGCACGGATCTTCCGCGTCTACGGCCGCGGCTCGCGCGACGTCGTCTCGCGCTGGGTGCGCGCGGCGCTCGCGGGCGAGCCGATCGAGGTCTACCGCCCGGACGGCATGTTCGACTACGTGCTGGCCGACGACGTCGCCGAGGGCCTGATGCGGCTCGCCGCGTCGGATGCGACCGGCGTGGTCAACCTCGCGACCGGCCAGGCGCGGCGCGTGGCCGAGGTTGTCGAGGTGCTCAAGGCGAACATCCCTGAGCTGGTGGCGACCGTCGGCGAGACGCCGGAGGGCCTGGGCGCGGAGGCCTCCGCCGCCGACACGACCCGTCTGCGCGAGCTGATCGGCTGGGCGCCGACGCATCGCATCGAGGACGGCATCCCGCTGCTGATCGAGCATGAGCGCCACGCCGCGCCGGAGGTCGAGGAGGCGATCCGCGCCGGCGTGCTCGTGACGAGCTCGGCGGCGAAGGTCCCGCTCCTGCAGTCCGTCCGCGCCGCGCTGGAGGACGTTGCGCCGCCCGGCGCCGAGCTGCACGCCGGCGACCTCGACGAGCGCGCGATCACGCGCTGGTTCGCCGACGGCTTCTGGGCGATGCCGCGGATCGCCGACCTCGACGCCGCCCAGATCGAGATCTATTGCCGCACGCACGGGATCGGCCTGATCGTCCCGACGCGCGACGGCGAGCTGGCGTTCTGGGCGCGCCAGCGGCTCGACGGCGTCAGCGTGCTCGTGTCGAGCCCGGAGGCGATCGACGTCTGCCTCGACAAGCTGGCCTTCGCGGAGGCGGTCCCGGAGGCGATCCCCGCTTCGCTGGACCTGGCCGCGCTCGACGGCGAGCGCTTCGTCGTCAAGGAGCGCTTCGGGGCGGGAGCGGCGAACATCGGGCTCGACCTGGACCGTGAAGCCGCCCAGGCGCACGCCGCGACGCTCGACGCGCCGGTCTTCCAGCCGTTCGTGACCGGCACCGAGTACAGCGTCGACCTCTACGTCGCGCGCACCGGCGCGGTGCAGGGGGCGGTCGCGCGGCGCCGCGAGCTGGTCAAGGGCGGCGAGTCGCAGGTGACGGTGACGGTCGAGGCGCCCGAGCTCGAGGCGCTGTGCGCGCGGATCGCGACCGACCTCGGCGTCCGCGGTCCCGCCGTCCTGCAGGTGCTCGACGACGGCGAGCGGCTGCACGTGATCGAGTGCAACCCGCGCTTCGGCGGGGCGTCGACGCTGGGGATCGCCGCCGGCCTCGAGCCGTTCGCGTGGGCGTGGCTGGAGGCGGCGGGGGAGTCGCTCGAGAGCCGCCCGTTCCGGCGCCGCCCCGGCGAGCACCGGCAGGTCCGCTACGCCGCCGACCTGGTGCTGCCGGCATGAGGATCGGGCGCCACGAGGTCGGGCCCGAGCACCCGCCCTTGATCATCGCTGAGCTGTCGGCCAACCACAACGGCTCGCTCGAGCGCGCGCTCGCCGTGGTCGACGCGGTCGCCGAGGCGGGCGCGCAGGTGCTCAAGCTCCAGACCTACACGGCGGACACGATCACGCTCGACTCCGACCGGCCCGAGTTCCTGATCGACAACCCGAAGAGCCCGTGGGCGGGGCGGCGGCTGTACGAGCTCTACCAGGAGGGCTCGACGCCGTGGGAGTGGCACGCGCCGATCGCGCAGCGCTGCGCCGAGCTGGGTCTCGAGTGGTTCAGCAGCCCGTTCGACCCGACCGCGGTCGACTTCCTCGCCGACCTCGGCGCGCCCGCGTACAAGATCGCGTCGTTCGAGATCGTCGACCTCCCGCTGATCCGCAAGGCCGCGAGCCAGGGCAAGCCGCTGGTGATCTCGACCGGGATGGCGACGCTGGCGGAGATCGACGCCGCCGTGCGGACCGCCCGCGAGGCGGGAACGGGCGAGATCGTCCTGCTGCAGTGCACGAGCACCTACCCGGCGACCCCGGCCAACTCGAACCTGCGCACGATCCCGCACCTCGCCCAGGCGTTCGGCTGCCTCGTCGGCCTCTCAGACCACACACTCGGGCTCGGCGTGCCGATCGCCGCGGTCGCGCTGGGCGCGGTCGTGATCGAGAAGCACGTCACGCTGGCGCGCAGCGACGGCGGCGTCGACGCCGCCTTCTCGCTCGAGCCGGACGAGCTGCGCGCGCTGGTCGTGGAGACCGAGCGGGCGCGGCAATCGCTCGGCGAGGCGCGCTACGGGCCGCTGCCGGAGGAGGCCGCGAGCCTCGCGCACCGCCGCTCGCTGTACATCACGCAGGACCTCGAGGCGGGCGACGAGCTGACGAGCGAGAACCTGCGCTCCGTGCGCCCCGCGAACGGCCTCCCGCCGGCGGAGCTGGACGCGCTGCTCGGCCAGCGGGTGGGGCGCGACGTGGCGCGCGGCACCCCCGCGAGCTGGGACCTGCTCACTCCCCCCAGATGAGGAACGACGGCTCGGCGTCGATCGGCAGCCGCTGCAGCCGGACGTTGCTCAGCCCGAGCGCCTCGCGCAGCGCCACCGTCTCGCCGGGGAAGTGGGCCGGGCCGATCTCGTCGAACCCGAGCACCGCGCCCTTGACGAAGCGGTCGCGCAGCGCCTCCAGGGCGGCGAGCGTCGGCTCGTAGAGGTCCATGTCGAAGTAGGCGAAGGCGACGACGGTCTCCGGGTGCTCGTCGAGGTAGGCCGGGAGCGTCTGGGAGACGTCGCCCTTGACGAGGTCGAACTTGTTCATGTGGCTCAGCGGGCTCTCGCGCTCGCGGTTGGCCAGGAGCTCCCGGAGGTAGTGCTCGTAGCCCTCGCTGACGCCGTAGTTGCCCGTCTCGATGATCTCGTGCGCCCCGTCTGCCGCGTGGACGGACGGGAAGCCCTCGAAGGTGTCGAAGCCGATGATCTTGCGCGTGTGGTTGTACGGCTCGTAGATCCCGCGCAGCGACTGCAGCAGCGCGAGGTCCTGCCCCCAGCGCACGCCGAACTCCATGACGACGCCGTGGACGCCCACGATGCGCTTGTAGACCTCATGGAAGAACAGCATCCGCGCCAGCGTCTGGCGGCTCGTGTGCAGCCCGAGGTTCTGCAGGCGCTCGGCGTCGGGGATCGGGCTGGCCTTGAAGAGCTCGAGGGCGCGCCCGCGGACGTCGACGTCCTGCTCTGACGCGGCGACCAGCGTGCGGAAGGGCTCGTTCGACATGGGCTAACTCTGCACGAACAGGTCGGTGAACACGGCGGGGTCGCGGCGGATGCGCGGCGCGGAAGCGGCGGTGCGGCGCTCGAACACGATCTCGTCGGCGCTCGTCAGCCGCTGCATGCGACCGTCAGCGATCAGACGCTCGTCGACCGCGCCGAGGCGGCCTTCGAACGTCGTCCAGACGGGCGTGCCGAGCGCGACCGCCTCGCGGTTCATCGTGCCGCCGGCGCTGATCACGAGGTCGGCGAACGCGATCAGCGACTGCGCGTCGATCGCCCGCTCGGGGACGATGAATCCGCCCTCGCGGGCGAGCTCTTCGCGCTGCTCGGGCGTGCGCGGGAGCACGACGACCTGCTCGCCCTTGAGCTTGTCCAGGACCGCGGTGAAGACCGGTGCCTCGAAGCGGTGATAGAGCGAGACCGCGGGCGGGGTGCGCACGACCGCCAGCGGGCGTTCGCGGGAGAGCCCGAGCTCGGCGAGCACCGCCTGGTCGGGCTCGAAGTCCGCCAGGTAGTACTCCTCCTTGAGGCCCTCGTAGGGCCGCAGCTTCTCCGGCGTCATGCCGTACGGCGCGACGCGTTCGGCCGGGATCACGTCCGGCAGCACGACGCGGGTGGCGAGGTGGCCGTTGATCGTGTGCTGGACGCGCGCGAACTCGTAGTCGAACGCGGTCGCGGACGGGATCCGCAGCAGCTTGGCCGCGACCGAGATGTCGTTGGAGCCGTGGCCGAGCGCGACGTCGATCCTGCGCCCGCTCGCCCAGCGCACGAGCGCGCCGGAGCGCTGCGCGAGCCCGACGCCCTTGGCCGACAGGCGGCCGCCGCGGTGGTGGCCGATCGCGGTGTGGTCGATCCGGAAGCGCTCGAGCAGCCCGAGCGTCTGCGCGAAATCGCGCGCCGTGACGAGCACGTCGTCGCCGCGGGCGCGCAGGACGTCGATGACGGGCCGCATGACGAGGACGTGCGGCGAGTTGGTGAGGTCGATCCAGACGCGCAAGCCGCGGAGGTTAGTTAGGACAAGTTTTCCGGCGCGACGACGTTCGTGCCGATATGCGCAACACCCTTCTCGCCGCCCTCGCCGTCGCCGCGTCCCTCGCCTGGGTCTCGACCGCGTCCGCCTGGGCTCCGGCCTCCTCCGCCACGGTGCATCCGGGCGTCATGACGTACACCGACGGTGCTCAGTGCACCGCGAACTTCATCTTCACCGATGCCGCCGGCACGGTCTACATCGGCCAGGCCGCCCACTGCTCGGGCACGGGCGGACAGACCGACACCGACGGCTGTCAGACCCAGAGCCTGCCCAACGGCACGCCGGTCGAGGTGACAGGCGCGTCCAAGCCCGGCACGCTCGTCTACAACAGCTGGACGGCGATGCAGTCCGCGGGCGAGACCGACGCGGACACCTGCGCCTACAACGACATCGGGCTGATCCGGCTCGATCCCGCCGACTACGGCAAGGTCAACCCGTCGGTGCCGACGCTCGGCGGCCCGACCGCGCTCGGCGACACGACCGCGACCGGCGACACCGTCTACTCGTACGGCAACTCCTCGCTGCGCCAGGGCGTCACGCTGCTCTCGCCGAAGATCGGCAAGAGCCTCGGCGCGCAGGGCGGCGGCTGGACGCACCTCGTCTACACCGTCTCGCCCGGCATCCCGGGCGACTCGGGCTCGGGCTTCATGGACGACCAGGGCAACGCGTTCGGCGTGCTCTCGACGCTTCAGCTCGCGCCCGTGGTGGGCTCAAACGGCGTCTCGGACCTGCGCAAGATGCTCCAGTACATGCGCACCCACGGCGGTCCTGACGTGACGCTCGCCGCGGGTACCGAGCCGTTCACCGGCTCGATCATCGGTTGAGCGGAGGGTTGCAGGCTTGACGGGCTCGCGGCGCGGGAAATATCTTCTTGTCCAGCGCCGCGTGCGCCTGTCCCCGAGCCATGTTCACCTCCCAGTCCCTGCGTGCCGTAGCGAAGCCGGGCTCGCTGGTCTTTCGCGAGCATCGGCTTGACGACGTGGTGCACCAGATCGACGTCTCGGGCGCGTTGAACGAGAGCGGGCAGCTGCGGCGCCGCGTGGAGTCCGCGCTGGACGGCGGGGTGCGCTGGCTGATCCTCGACCTGTCCGAGGCCTTCGACCTCACCGATCCCGTGCTGGACGCGCTGGTCGAGGTCGCCGCGGCGCTGCGGGCGCGCAAGGGCGAGCTGATCGTCGCGGGCGCGACGCAGTCGGTCGCGCAGCGGCTGAGCACCTATGACGTGGCGCACCGTCCCGCGGTCGCGGCCACCGTCGACCAAGCCGTGATGATCCTCAAGATGCTGCGGCCCAAGACCGACATCCGCCGCCCGCCCCAGCGGGCCAAGCAGCGGATCTCGTCCCTAACACTTCCCCGCATCGAGCCCCAGCCCTAAGGGGTGCCCTCGCGGCGGACGCTCCGACACGTTCTCCGCCGTGAGGGCGGGCCCCGTCTCCTTAATCGCTACCTTGGAGCGTCGTGGTTTTCGGATCCATCACGGACCCGCTGGTCCAGTTCGCCGTCGACGTGATCGACAAGATGGGCCTCGTCGGCGTCTTCCTGCTCATGGTCGGCGAGAGCGCCTGCCTGCCGATCCCCTCCGAGGGGACGATGCTGTTCGCCGGCTTCAATGTCGCCGAGGGTCACTACTCGCTGCTGACGGTCACCGCCGTCGGCGTGGCGGCGAACGTCGTCGGCTCCTGGATCGCGTACGCGATCGGGTACTTCGGCCGCGTCGACCTGATCGAGAAGCACGGTCGCAAGGTGCTGATCAAGCCGCACCACCTGGAGACGGCCGACCGCTGGTTCCAGCGCCACGGCGACGCCACCGTCTTCTTCTCGCGGATGCTCCCGATCGTCCGCACCTTCATCTCGCTGCCCGCCGGCGTGGCGAAGATGCCGTTCGTCCGCTTCACCGTCTTCACCACCCTCGGCTGCATCCCGTGGGTCTTCCTGATCGCGTTCATCGGCAAGCAGGCCGGCGACCGCTGGGAGGACTGGAAGGAGCACCTGCACTACATCGACTACGCGGTGATCGCGGCGATCGCGATCGGCGTCGTGTGGCTGTTCGTGCGCTACCGCCGGCGGCGGTCGGCGGGCGCCGCCGTCGATGCCGCCTGAGACGGCGCAGGTCGTCGCCCTCGGGCTGATCCAGGGCGCGACCGAGCTGCTGCCGGTCTCGTCGAGCGCCCACATCGCGGCGGTCCCGCAGCTGCTCGGCTGGTCGGTCGCGTCGTGGCCGCCGGAACGCCGCAAGGAGCTCGAGGTCGCGCTGCACGCGGGCGCGCTGCTGGCGCTGGCGCCGGCGCTGTGGCGCGCGCGGCCGGACCTGCGGACGCTCGCGTTGTCGCTGGCGCCGCCGGTGATCGCGGGCTACGCGCTGGAACGGCCGATCGAGGAACGCCTCGGCGGCCCGCGCGGGCTGGCGGCGGGCCTGCTCTTGGGCGCTGCGGCGCTGACCGCCGCCGACGCGCGCGGCGAGAACACGGGGGAGCGCGGCGACCGCGGTCACGTGCCGGCCGGCCACGCGGTCGCGCTCGGGCTCGCGCAGGCCGCGGCGCTCTGGCCTGGGGTGTCGCGGACCGGGGCGACGCTCGCGGCCGCCCGGGCGCTCGGGTACGACCGCGCGGAAGCCTCGCGGCTGTCGTTCGGCGTCGCCGGGCCGGTGCTCGCGGGCGCGACCGCATTGAAGGCGTGGCGCGGACGCAAGGACGCGGACCTCGAGCTCGTCGCGACGGGCACGGCCGCCGCCTTCGCGGGGACGGCCGCCGCACTCAGGCTGATCGGCCTCGAACGGCGTCGGCCGTTCTGGCCCTACGCGGTCGAGCGCGCGCTTCTCGCGGGTGCGGGTCTTCGACCGAACCGGCGCCACCTTTAATCGCCGCGTCAGCGCCGCGACGAACTCGTATTTGGCCGTATCAAACTCAACGGCTCAAACCAATACGCGGATGCTGGGGCCGACCCGACGGCGTCGCAGAACACCACCGCCCGCACCTGGGAGGCCTGGGTCAAGACCACCGCCACCGGCCGCCAGCTCGTCATGACCCGCTACCGCAACACCGGCGGCGAGGAGCCGTGGTGGTTCGAGCTCGACAACGGCGTCCCCCGCATCGCCGTCCAGAACAACGTGAGCACGAACGCCTCCCAGCTCGCGAACGTCGCCGTCAACGACGGGCAATGGCACCACGTCGCCGCCGTCTGGGTCCCGAGCACCCGCCTGGACATCTACGTCGACGGCGCCAACCACAACGGCACCTTGACCGGCACGATCCCGGCCAGCCTCGACATCGGCTCGGCAAGCACGACGATCCGGATCGGCATCGGGCACTTCGCCGGCGCGCTGTTCGGCGCGTTCAACGGCACGATCGACAACGTGCGCTACTCGACCGGCGCGCGCTGGGCGACGAACGACACCTTCACCCCCGAGCAATGCCCCACCGCCGACCCCAACACGATCGGGCTGTGGCACTTCGACGAGAAGTCCGGCACGACCTCGGTAGCCGACGGCCAGATCACGACGTCCGCCACCCTCGTCGGCGGCGCGACGTTCGCTGACGCCTTCGACTGCGGCGGCGACGCGCTCCACTTCGACGGCGTCAACGACCGCGTCGAGGCCGGCAGCGACCCGGCCGCGGCGCAGACGACCACCGCCCGGACCTGGGAGGCGTGGATCAAGACCACCAGCAACGAGCGCCAGACGATCGTCGGCCGCTTCCCGACGAGCGGCGAGGCGCCGTGGGTCCTCGACATGGAGGACGGCATCGCCCGCATCCACATCCAGGACGGCACCACCCATCGCGCCCGCTACGCCTCCACGACGGTCAACGACGGCACGTGGCACCACGTCGCCGCCGTCTGGGTCCCGGGCTCGCGCCTGGACATCTACATCGACGGCACCAAGTCCAACGGCCCGCTCGGCGGCGGGACCGGCTCACCCGCCTCGATCGCCGAGGCCGGCACCGCGCCGATCCGGATCGGCGCCGGCTCCGACGACGGCGCGGTCGACGACTTCTTCGACGGCGACATCGACAGCGTCCGCTACTCGAAGACCGCCCGCTACAACCAGAACTTCCTCGCGCTGAAGTGCTGGGCCGTCGACGCGAACACGATCGCCCTGTGGACCTTCGACGAAGGCGCCGGGACCAAGGCCGCCAGCGTCGGGGACCTGGCCGCCGACGCCGACCTCGACGGCGGCGTGCACTGGGTGGCCGGGCTCGGTTGCAAGACCAGCGGCTCGGCCGTGAACCTGGACGGCGTCAACGACTACGTCGAGGCCAACGCCGACCCGAGCGCGGCGTCCAACACCGTGGCCCGCACCTGGGAGGCCTGGGTCAAGACCACCGCCACGGTCCGCGAGGTCGTGATGACGCGCTACCGCCACGGGACCGGACAGCAGCCCTGGTGGATCGAGCTCAACAACGGCTTCCCGAGCATCTCGATCGCGAACGGGGCCACCACCATCCAGCGGACGGGCAGCGCCGCGGTCAACGACGGCCAGTGGCACCACGTCGCCGCGGTCTGGGTGCCGTCCACGCGCCTGGACTTCTACGTCGACGGCCGCCTCGCCAACAACACCATCACCGGCGCGGTGCCGGCCGCGATCGACGTCGCGGCGGCCACGACGACGATCCGCATCGGCATCGGGCACTTCAACAACGCCCTGTGGGGACCGTTCAACGGCGCGATCGACGGTGTCCGCTACTCCACCGGCGCCCGCTACACCGGGACGTTCTTCCCCGATGTCCACCCGGATGTCGACGGGAGCACGATCGGGCTCTGGAACTTCGACGAGGGCACCGGGACGAGCGCGGCCGTGGCCGGACAGATGACCGCCGCCGCGGTACTCACCAACGGGGCCACCTGGACCACCGGCCCGTAGGTCCGTAGCCGGGCCATGCGCTACGGTCGGGCGCGATGAGCACCGACGCGTACGCACGGTCCGGCGTGGACCAGCACGCCGCCGACCGCGCGGTCGCGGCGCTGGTCGGCGTCTTGAAGACGATCGACACCGGGAAGGCGAGCCGTTCGGTGCTCGCCTCCGGCCACTATGCGGCGGTGCTCGAGGTCGCACCGAACCTCGGCATCGCCGTCGGGACCGACGGGGTCGGCTCCAAACTGATCCTGGCCGAGCAGACCGGGCGCTACGACACCGTCGGCATCGACTGCGTCGCGATGAACGTCAACGACGTCGTGTGCGTCGGCGCCGAGCCGATCGCGCTGCTGGACTACTTGGCCGTCGAACAGGCCAACCCCGCGGTGATGGAGCAGATCGGGATCGGCCTCAAGAAGGGCGCCGAGCTGGCCGGCGTGGAGATCCCCGGCGGCGAGGTCGCGATCCTGCCGGAGCTCATCCAGGGCCACCCGTCGCCGAACGGCTTCGACCTGACCGCCACCTGCTTCGGCACGGTCGCGCTGGACCAGATGATCACCGGCGAGGAGATCGCGCCCGGCGACGCGCTGATCGGCCTGCCGAGCAGCGGCCTGCACTCGAACTCCTACTCGCTGGCGCGCCGCGCGACGCAGGACCTCGACCTCAACGGCGCCTTCGGCGACGGCACGCTCGCCGACGCCCTGCTCGAGCCGACCGTCATCTACGTCCGCGCGGCGCTCGAGCTGATCCGCTCCGACGTCCCGGTCCACGGCCTCGCCCACATCACCGGCGGCGGCCTGCTGAACCTGCTGCGCCTCAACGAGGCCGTGGGCTTCGCGATCACCGACCCGCTGCCCGTCCCGCCGGTCATCGACCTCGTCCGCGAGCGCGGCGGCGTCTCCGACGCCGAGGCGTGGGAGGTCTTCAACATGGGCTGCGGCCTGGTCGCCGTCGTCCCCGAGGCCCATGCCGACGCGGCGACTGCGCTGCTGGACGAGCACCACCCGGGCACCCACCGGATCGGCGGCGTCACCGACCAGGCGGGCCGCGTCACCGCGCCGGGCATCATCGGCGACAAGACGGGTCTGCGCGCCGCCTAAAGTCCCGCCGCAGGCTGCCGATAGGGACATCGATGCCCTCCAGCCGCCTGAAGATCGCCGTCTCCGACCACTATCGCCGCTCGGTCCCCTTCGCGTACGCGCTCAGCCTGGCCGGGCATGAGCTCGTCGCCCCGGACGCGTTCGGCGCCGACGTCTTCCTGATCGACTTCGACCCGCCGCTGGAGGGCTATCGCCGGCTGATCGACGGCCACGCGGACGCCGGGGCCAAGGTCGTGCTCTACCCGCACGCCGCGGGCGGCCCGATGCTCAGCTACGACGCCATCTGGGAGCCGTACGAGCGCGTCGACGCGAACTTCGTCGCAGGTGTCGGCCACGCCGAATTCCTGCGCCGGATCGAGTATCCGGCGCCCGTCCACACGATCGGCTGGACCAGCGGCGATCAGCGCCCGTTCCAACCGCGCGCCGACGTGCGCCGCGTGCTCTTCGCGCCCACCCACCCGAACGCCGACGGCTCGATGCTCGGACGCCTGCGCGACGAGAACGCCGAGGTCTTCACCAAGCTGCTCGAGGGTCCGTGGAAGCTGACGGTCCGCCACATCGGCACGCTCGAGGAGAACGGGCTCTGGCCGGTCGACGGCGTCGAGTTCGTCGACGGCCGCACGGTCCCGCCGATCAAGAACATCGACGCCACCGACGCGGTCGTGGCCGGCGCCGGCTCGTTCCCCACGATCTCGGTCTCCCGCGGCGTCCCGACGGTCATCTACGGCCAGGGCAGCGTCGTGCTCGGGCTGCCCGACGAGGAGACGAGCCCGCTGCGCCGCGGCGAGCGCTACCTCGACTACGTGCGCTTCCCGTTCGACGTGGCCGACGGGCCGCTGGACGAGGTCGTCCACGCCGCCGCCTCAAGCCCGGAAGGGATCGCCGACTGGCGTCGCCGCTTCGTCGGCCATGCGTTCCACCCCGGCCGCTTCGCCGCGGCGATCGAGCAGCTCGCCCAGGGCCGGCCCGAGGCGCGGCTGGACGAGACCCGGGCGTTCACCACCCTGGCGCTCGCCGACGAGCTCGCCGAGCACCCGCACCTGCTGCGCACCTATGTCGACGCGGTCCGCCCGTCCGACGACGCGTCGCTGATCCTCTGGGCGCCGGGCCTCGCCGAAGCGGACCTGCTCGACCTCGCGCAGTACGCGATCGGACGCGCCGGCATCGACGAGGCCGCGCTGCCGGACGTCCTGCTCGCGCCGCTGCCCGGTGGGACGCGGACGGCCGAGACGCTCGCCGAGCGCGCCGACGCCGTGCTGAGCGACTGGCCGGCCGCGACCGGCCCGATCGGCGCGCTCGAGCGCTTCTCGGGCCTGCCGACGCTCACAACGTGATCGCGCCCTCCGGGGAGTAGGTCGGCGCGACGAGCGCGCGCTCGATCATGCGCCGCCGGAACGGGAAGAACTCCGGCCGCGTCAGCATGCCCGAGATGTACTGCTTGGCCTCGGCCTTCATGCCGAGATAGGCCATCGCGCCCGCGTGCTGGATCGTCAGCGCGACCATCGCGTGGACGTCGCTGCGCTCGCCGGCGTCGATCAGCGCACGCATGAAGAGGTCGTCGAAGGCATCGATCCCGAAGTCCTTCGGATGCTCCGGGAAGCGGGCGCGCACGTCGTCCGCGTCCAGCGGGGCGAGCAGCTCGAACGCGTACGTGTCGTCGACGTGGGCGACCAGCCGGAAGTGCTCGCCGAGCGCGTTGATGAAGCTGGGCAGCCAGAAGCACGTGTACCAGCCGTAGTCCTGGAAGATCAGATGGCTGCCGGGCTCGATGTACGGCGCGAGCTGCTCGAACGTGAAGCGCGTGCCGTACCAGCTCTTGCAGCCGTCGATGAACACGAGGCTGTAGCGACGGCCCTCGGGCAGCGAGAACGTCGGCTCGCCGGTCTTCGCCACGTCGCCGGGCGCGCCCGGCAGGTAGGCCACGTGCGAGTTGACCAGCGGTGAGTAGTCGTGGCCCGAGTGCAGCGTGTCGAAGACCGCCTTGAACGAGCGCGACTCCTCCATCTCGCGCTTCTGGCCGCTGGAGATCAGCCGCTGCCGGATCATCGCGTCGAAGGACACGCC
Organism: Solirubrobacter soli DSM 22325; assembly: GCF_000423665.1. Lineage (GTDB taxonomy): Bacteria > Actinomycetota > Thermoleophilia > Solirubrobacterales > Solirubrobacteraceae > Solirubrobacter > Solirubrobacter soli. Next base: position 105,935 of record NZ_AUIK01000030.1, read on the forward strand.
CGACGCGTCCGTGTCCGAGCCGTAGTAGAACCAGTCGAAGGTCTGCAGCCGGGCGTCCGGCGAGCGGTTCGCGCTGCCCAACATGCCAAGTGCGAGTGCACGTGTCGTCCCGCCGAACATTGGTCCGTTCTCGAACACGTCGCCCTGCCCGTCCCAGAAGCAGGCGGCGAACCGGCAGAGGAACCGCCGCTCGTCGCTGGTCGTCGCGCCGGGGAGCTCGAGCAGGCGCTGCTCCAGCCCCGGACCGAGCGGAGCGGCCATGTAGCGGCCGAGCAGCGTGGCCGACAGACCCGGCCCGTAGACGCCGCGGCGCAGGTCGTCGAAGCTGCCGCTGAAGTCGGCCTGCGGCGCCGCCGGGGCGGCCGCGGCGGCCGGAGCGGCGCCGTAGAGCGCACCCAGCTCGGCGCGGACGGCGGCGAGGTTGTCCCGCGCGTCCACGTCCTCCGGGGCGAGCGAGCAGGCCAGCTCGAACTGCAGCTGCGCCTCGATCAGCCGCCCCTCGTGATGGGCGAGGTAGCCGAGCAGGTTGTGGACGCCGGCGACTCCCTCGTCGAGGAGTTGCTCGCCGATCGCCCGCGCTCCCGCGATGTCGCCCGCTTCGATGAGTGCCTCAGCCGCCGCCAGATCGCTCATGGCGGGAACTTACTCGTCAGGCCATGGTTTCCGCTCGTCCTCGTCGCGCGGCTCGCCCTGCGCGCCGGGGACCTGGTCGTCGGCCTTCTTGCGCTCCCAGTCCTCACGGACGTCGGCGATCTCCTCGCCGAGTTGCTCGGAGCGCTCCTCGAGGTCGTCCAGTTCGCGCTCGTGCTCGGTCATGTTTCCTCCTCAGAAGCGGCGCGCTCGCGCAGCTTCTCTCGTAGGTAGGAGTGCTTGTCGGCCCGGCGCTCGTGCGCGCGCTGCTCCGCCGGCGACTCGGCGTCGCCGGCCTGCTCGCGCTCGGCCAACTCGCGCTGGACCTGGTCGATCTGCAGTTCGCGGGTCTCAGGGTCCTCCATAGGACCCTGTGTTACCCCAGACGGACGTAGCCGATCGCGGGGCGGGCGCCGGGCGCGTACGCGCGCTCGGAGACGCGATCGGAGGAGTTGCCCTCGATCGTGTGGATCGTGCCGTCCGCGTCGACGTTCTTGACGACGCCGATGTGCTCGTCCCAGACGATCAGGTCGCCCGGCTGCGGACGCACGTTGCCGCCCGTGTTCGGGATCGCCTTGCCGGACTTCTGCGCCCAGGCGTAGACGTCGTCGACGCGGCCGAAGCCCTGCCCGTTGTCGCCCAGCGGCACGCCGGCCTCGCGGGCGGCCCACGAGGTGAAGTACGCGCACCACGGGCCGACGCCGGAGCCGGCGGTCGCCTGGCGGTACTGGGCGATGCGCGGGGAGTCGTTGGAGCCGGGAGGCTGCTCGGCGACGCCGACCTCCTGGCTGACGAGGTTGACGATCGCCTGGCCCGCGGAGGAGGCCGGCTGGGTCGCCGTCGTGCCGGTCAGCGTTGCCGCGCCGGCGTTCTGCAGAGCGGTCGAGAACGTGGTCGCGGTCGGCGTGGAAGGGGCGGTGGAGGGGGTCGGAACGGCAGCTGCGGGGGCGGCGAACAGCGACTGCAGCTGAGCGATCCGGGCGAGGGCGACGTCGTAGCTCATCTGCAACATCTGTCGGCGTCGCGCCGCTCAAGCTTTAGCCCGTCCGGCCGAGCGCGCGGCCGAACTACTACACTCGCCGCGCTCGATGGATCTCAACGGCAAGACCCTCCTCGTCACGGGCGGCACCGGGTCGTTCGGTACCGCGTTCATCTCCGCCGTGCTGGCGCGCTACGACGTGGCCTCGATCCGCGTGTTCAGCCGCGACGAGCTCAAGCAGTACGAGCTCGACCGCCGACTCCGCGACCCCCGGCTGCGCCTGCTGTTGGGAGACGTGCGCGACCGCGACCGGCTGCGCGTGGCCACGCGCGGCGTCGACGTGATCGTCCACGCCGCCGCGCTCAAGCAGGTCCCGGCGTGCGAGTACAACCCGTTCGAAGCGGTGCAGACGAACATCATCGGCGCCGAGAACGTGATCTCCGCGGCGATCGACAACGGCGTCGCCCTGACGATGGCGCTCAGCACCGACAAGGCCGTCAACCCCGTCAACCTGTACGGCGCGACGAAGCTCTGCGCGGAGAAGATCGTCGCGCAGGCGGACGTCTACGCGCCCGGTGGGACCTCGCGTTTCGCCTCGGTGCGCTACGGCAACGTCGTCGGCTCGCGCGGCAGCGTCGTCCCGGTGTTCACCCAGCAGGCCGCGACCGGCGTGCTGACGATCACCGACACGCGCATGACCCGCTTCTGGATCACGCTCGAGCAGGCCGTCGAGTTCGTGCTCAGCTCGATGGCGCTCGTCCAGGGCGGCGAGACCTTCGTCCCGAAGATCCCGAGCATGCGGATCGTCGACCTGGCCAAGGCGCTCGCGCCGGAGGCCGAGCTGCGCGAGATCGGCATCCGTCCCGGCGAGAAGCTGCACGAGGTGCTGCTGACCGAGGACGAGGCGCGCGTGTCGTTCGACCTCGGCGACCGCTACGCGATCACCCGCTCACGTCAGAGCTGGGACGACGACGTTCCCGCCCGCGGCGAGACGCTCCCGGACGGCTTCCGCTACGCGTCGGACAACAACACCGAGTGGCTGAGCGACGAGGAGCTGCTGGCCATGATCAAGAGCGCTCCGCCGGGCCGCCGGCGCGGGGACGCCGAGGCCTGGGACGCGTAGCGGGGCGCGCATGCGCCGCGTCGTCGTCATCCAGGCGCGGATGACCTCCACGCGCCTGCCGGGCAAGGTCCTGCTCGATCTCGGCGGCAAGCCGCTGCTGGAGCGGATGATCGAGCGCCTCGCGGACTGCCGGCGCGTCGACGAGATCGTCATCGCGGCGACCACCAATGCCGACGACGACCCGATCGCCGAGCTCGCCGCCCGGCTCGGCGTGCGCATCCACCGCGGCAGCGAGCACGACGTGCTCTCGCGCTACGTCGGCGCCGCGCCCGACGCGGACGTCGTCGTGCGGCTGACCTCCGACTGCCCGCTGATCGACGCGCACGAGGTCGACCTCGTGATCGACGCGCTCGAGCCCGCGTGGGACTTCAGCTCGAACACGCTCGAGCGCCACATGCCGCGCGGCCTGGACGCCGAGGCGCTGTGGCGCGACACGCTGGAGCGGATGGACCGCCTCGCGACGTCGGTCCCCGCCCGCGAGCACGTCACCTGGTACTGCCGCGAGGAGCGGCCCGACCTGTTCCTGCTGCGGTCGGTGCTCAGCCCGGTCAGAGCCCCGGACCTGCGCTGGACGGTGGACACGCCCGAGGACCTCGAGCTCGTGCGGCGCCTGTTCGACGAGCTCGGCCTCGGCGAGCAGCGACGCCCCTGGGGCGAGATCCTCGCGCACGTCCGGGCGCACCCGGAGCTGGCCGAGATCAACGCCCACGTCGAGCAGAAGAAGCTCTAGACCAGCTCGCGAACGGCTTCGATCACCGTGTCCTGCTCGGCGTCGGTGAGCGACGGGAAGCACGGCAGCGAGAGGCAGCCCGCGTAGTAGGCCTCGGCCTCGGGGCAGAGCCCGGGCGCGTAGCCATAGGTCTCCTGATACCACGGGTGCCAGTAGACCGGGACGTAGTGGACCTGGCTGAACACGCCGCGCTCGCGCAGCGCGTCATACAGGCGGCGGCGTTCCGCAACGTGGATCACGAACAGGTGGTAGGCGTGGCGTTGACCGGCCGGCGCCGCCGGGGCGAGCCGCACGCCCGGCACGTCCGCCAGCCCCTCGCGGAAGCGCTCGGCGATCGCGTTGCGGCGCGCGACGAAGCGCTCGAGCTTGGCCATCTGCGAGATCCCGAGCGCGCACTGGATGTCGGTGATCCGGTAGTTGAAGCCGAGGTCCTGCTGCTCCATGTACCAGCCGCCCTGGTCGTGGCGCCGCAGCCGCGCCGGGTCCTTGGTCATCCCGTGCGAGCGGAAGTCGAGCAGCCGCTGATGCAGCCCCCGATCGCGGACCGTGATCGCCCCGCCCTCGCCCGTGGCGACCGTCTTGACGGGGTGGAAGGAGAAGACCGACATGTCGGCCTCGGTGACCGCGCCGACGGGCCCGGTGCCGTCGTGCCCGCCCAGCGCGTGCGCCGCGTCCTCGATCAGGACCACGTCGGGCCCGACCGCGGCGCGGATCTCGGCCAGGGGAGCCGGCAGACCCGTGAAGCTGACGGGGATGATCGCCCGCGTGCGCTCGGTCAGCGCGGCGCTCACCGTGTCCGCGCTGACGTTCCAGGTCACCGGGTCGATGTCGGCGAACCGCGGTGTCGCCCCCACGTAGGCGGCGCAGTTGGCGCTGGCGGCGAACGTCATCGCGCTCGTGACGACCTCGTCGCCGGGCCCGAGCCCGGCGGCGTGCGCGGCCGCGTGCAGCGCCGCGGTGCCGGACGAGAACGCGACCGCATACGGGGCGCCGCACGCCTGGGCGAGCGCCTCCTCGAAGGCCGCGACCCGCGGGCCCTGCGTCAACCAGTCGCCGCGCAGCGCCTCGGCCACCGCCGCGACGTCGTCGTCTTCGATCGTCTGCCGTCCGTAGGGGATCATCGGAGGCGATTAACGCAGACGGGCGGCCTCCTAAGAGGCCGCCCGCGCGATCCGTCCCTCGGTGGGGTATGTGTGGGTTGCCCTCCAGCAACCCGTATGTACCTCGGACTTGCGAGAGTGGAGGGGGCGGGGATGCCCTGTATGGCTCCTGCTGTCGCCGTCCTTGGCTAACCGGAGTAATCGGCAGCCTCAGAACGACCTGTAGGAACTTTTTCTCAGGCCTTGACGGGGGCGAATTCGAGCAGCACGTCGCGCCAGCGCTGGGCCGCGACCTCGATGCGGCGGTGCTTGGCGACGTACTCGTACGCCTGCCGGCCGATCCGCTCGCGCTTTTCCCGGTCGTCGACGAGATCGATCAGCGCCGCCTCGACCTCCTGCGGCGTGCGCGCGTGCACGCCGGTGACGCCGTCCTCGATCCCCGGGTAGGTCTCCGGGTGGGCGACGAGCGGGATCCCGAGCGCGCTCGCCTCGAGCCAGCGCAGGTCGCTCTTGCCCTTGAAGAGGTTGCTCTCCGACGACGGGGCGATCGCGATGTCGAACAGCTTCATCGACGCCGGGTAGACCTCGATCTGGCCCGAGGGCAGGCCGATCGCGCGCTCGGTGCCGAACTCCTGGATGAAGTCGACGGCGGCGCCGTATCCGACCGACATGAACCGCGACTCGGGACGCTTGCGCAGGACCTCGCGCACGCCCGGCTCCCAGCGTGCGAGCGACGCCTTGTGGCCGACGCCGCCGGCCCACCCGATCGTCACGCCCTTGCGCTCCGGCGTGGGGTAGTCGTAGCGGTTGAGGTCGATGCCGTTGTAACAGGCCCAGGTGCGGTCGTTGAAGCGCCGGTAGCGGCGGGCGAGATAGTCGGTGGAGCAGATGATGCCGTCGGTGGCACCCATCGCCAGCTCCATCTGGCCGACGAACTCCGCGTCGAAGACGTCGGTGAGCTCGTGCGACTTGATCTTGCGCGCGGACTGGACGTAGTCGTCGATCTCGTAGAGGACCGTGACGCCGGCGTCCTGGAGCTCGCGGATGAACTTCAGCCACTCGACGCCGCGCGGCTGCTGCAGCACGATGACGTCGTAGTCGAAGAGCTCCTCGCGCTTGGGCGGGCGGGCGCCGAGGCCGGTCACGAGGTGGAACTTGGAGGCCGTCGCGTCACCGAGCCAGGCGACGTAGTCGGCGCCGAGCGCGACCGCGGGCAGGAACGCGCGGTAGTAGGAGACGACGCTGACGCCCCAGCCGATGAACAGCGTCTTGGGCAGGGTCTGCTGCTGCATCAGATGACCTCCGGGGCCCACTTCTGGAAGGAGACGCCGGCGTGCTTGACCCGCAGGCGGTTCGCGTCGGGCAACTGGTCGTCGGGCTCGGCGTCCTTGAGCTCGAGCGCGCGGGCGCGCACGGTCGGCTCGAACACGCTGTGGCCGCCGGCTTCGGAGACCCGCAGGCAGAAGTCCAGCGCGGCGTGCGGGCCGTCCATCAGCTCGTCGTAGCCGCCGGTGACGTCGATCCACTCGCGGCGGATGAGCTGCAGCTCGGAGCCGACCGGGCACAGCAGCGGCTTGTGCACGTCGAGCATCACCTCCGGCACGCGGCCGAGGCGGGCGCCCCACAGGCGCTTGAAGAGCGAGAAGAAGTAGCCGGCCTGACGGATCAGCCCGGTCGGGTTGATGACGGCGCCGCCGGCGATCGCGGCGGGCAGGCCGTCGGGGCCCGTGCGGGCGCGCAGACGGTCGAGCCACCCGGTCCGGTCGAACACGAGGCCGGGCGCCACGAGGCACACGTCCATGCCGTGATCGAACGCGGCGTTGAGGCCGACGTTGATCGCCGCGGACGTGCCTTCGCCGTCCTGCTGGAGGACGTAGGCGCAGTCGAGCTCGTCGGACGCGAGCTCGAGCATCTGCGCGAGCTGCGCAGGAGAGCGGTCGTCGACCACGAGGACCATGGCCTCGGGGGCCGTGCCGCGGAGGGATGCGACCGTTTGGAGGAACGGTTCGATGTCCTCCGCGCGCTCGGCGCGCACGGGGACCACGATCAGGGTGGGGACGGTTTCCACGTCTCCTACATCGGTTGCCCGCTGCGGAGACTTGAGAGTCGTCGGATTAAGAACGAGAGGGCGGGCCTTTCGGCCCGCCCCCGTCGAGGTGCTCAGCGGAGCAGCGACAGGACGCCCTGCGGCGCCTGGTTGGCCTGCGCGAGCATGCTCGTGCCGGCCTGCTGCAGGATGTTGAGCTTCGTGAACTTGGTCATCTCGGCCGCCATGTCCACGTCGCGGATCCGCGACTCGGAAGCGGTGAGGTTCTCCTGGTAGGTCGCCAGGTTGTTCAGGCGATGCTCGAGGCG
>NZ_AUIK01000031.1 GCF_000423665.1 Solirubrobacter soli DSM 22325
GGTGCGAGATGGTTCGCGCAGTTGGCAATTGCCGGAGCTCGGAGGAGGCCCTGATGGCGATCGTAGCCGGGTTTGATGTGCACCGTAGGCAGATCACGTTCGACGCGCTCGAGACCGACACAGGTGAGGTGATGCGTGGCCGGATCGCGGCCACGCCGGCAGCGGTGACCGTGTGGGCGAAGCGCTTCTCCGGTCGCGAATTGCACGTGGCGGTGGAGGCCTGCACCGGGTGGCTGTTCGTGTGTGACGCGCTGACCGCGGCAGGCGCGGTGGCGCATCTGGCCGAGCCGGTAGAGACGCGCGCGTTGCGGGGTCGCAAGCGCCGGGCCAAGACCGATCGCGAGGACGCCCGCTGGCTGCGGGAGCTGCTGGCTGAGGGTCGCTTGCCGGAGGCGTGGATCCCGCCCGAACACGTGCGTGAGTGGCGCTCGCGGGCGCGGCTGCGGCACACGCTGATCGGCGAACGCACGCAGTGGATGCAACGCATCCAGGCGACGCTCTATCACCACGGCGTCAGCGGCACACCCGAGAAGCTGCGCACCGATGAGGGCCGCGCCTTCCTGGCCGCGCTGCGCCTGCCGATCGACGCGCGCGAGCGGATCGAGGTGGCGCTGACGATGATCGATGCCATCGAGTCCCAGATCGCGCCGCTGGAGCGCGACCTGCGCCAGCTCGCGCGCCGCCAGACGGGCTGTCGCGCCCTGATGGGTCTCTACGGGATGGGCGAGTTGACCTCGCTCGTGACGCTCTGCGAACTCGGCGACGTCGCCCGGCTCTCAGCATCGCGCAAGGCGGTCCGCCTCGCCGGGATCGACATCGGCGTGCACCGCTCCGACCGCCGCGCCCGCACGGGCAAACTGACCCGGCAAGGCTCCCCACAGCTGCGCTGGGCGCTCTACGAAGCCGCGCTGGCAGCCTGCCGGCCCAGCAGCCCAGACCACGCCGACTACCTCGCACTCAAGGCCCGCGGCCTCAGCCACACACGCGCATCACTGACGATCGCCCGCAAGCTCGCACGGCGCTCCTACCACGTCCTACGCGAACTCGGCCCCAGCGCGCTGGACCGAGTCGCAACGGCCTGACCGCAACGGCTTCAGGGTCGCTTCGCCACGCCCACCTTCTCAGATGACCACCACCCTTCCGGCCAGCTCCCGCAGCTGCTGCGGCTCCCGCCCACGGACGGCGGCCCACCAAAGACCGAGCGGCCGGAGTCACTCCAACCGGACTGACCCATCGACCATCACGTCACCGACCCCCGCCGGGTCGCGGACCCAGATAAGGCCGGGCATCCACGGAGCCGACCCGCCAGCCAGCGAACACAACCACTCACCACCACTGCCCCTTGACACCCAGCCCGATTCAGATAAGGAGCAGTCGTCTCTTGGCGCTGCCCGAGTGCTCCTCGTTTCTTGACTGAAGCATGACCTGGAAGCAGTCGAGAGTGCTGCAGGCAGGCGGAAGCGTCCTGGCCTGCTTGCATGGCGCACATACGAGGCCGGCGCCGCGTATCCCGACGACGCCCACCATGGCCTGGCTCGATCGGACGGCGGCCGCGCACGGGCGACGGCAAGGAGACGAAGACGCATCGAGACCGGTCCGGGGCGTTCGTTCACCGACCCGGGGGCAGAAGCACGGAGCGGTCCTTCGACTACGCCGGGCTGCGCGAGTCGCCGACCTCAGCCAGATCCAGACGGGTGATCCGCTTGAGCCCTGGCCGACAAGGCGATCCTTCGCTCCCCGAAACCGTGTACACCCTGTCGTGCAGGCGGGACCGCGACACACAGGCTGACACTTGTGTCCACCTGTGTGTCCACCAGTACTGATTGCGCCTTCTATTGAGCCAAATCGGCCGGGAATCATGGTCCGCGTGTCGGGGGTTCGAGTCCGGCATCCCGCAGTTTCGCGGTTTTCTGCGCTCTAAGTGGGTTCGAGATCGATCTCGCGAGCGAGGTCCCGAGCTGCGTCCTCTTCGGGGCCCGACGTCGGGTTTCGAGGATCGGTTTCGAGGAGCAGTTGCATCCGAGCGCTCGGTTTCTCGATCATCTCGTAGCCGTCGAAGGATCCCACGACGGTCTCCAGGTCAGGAATGACGTGGCCGGGGAGAACCGCGAAGTGCCGCGGGTCACTGCGGACTGCTTCGTACTGCTCGCGCGTCAGTTCGATTCGTTTGCGGCACGGCTGCTCGGCGCACTCGCAGAGGTAGAGTTCCGTTCGGCCTTCGGAGTGGCGCTCTTCCCATCGCGCCGTACGTTCGTTCGCGATCCGGAACGCTGCTTCGATCAGGCCGATTTCACGTGCACGGTCGGTTGACATTGATTCTCCTTAGTTCGGCGGCTACGGCAGAGCCAGACGGGCGACCGTCGGGCTCAAAACTCAGGCCAGGGGATTTCCGCCGGTGACCGCGAGGATCTCGCCCGCGACATCGTGCCGTTCGATCATGACTACTGGTCGATCTTCCGCGGACACGAGCGAGACGTCGGCGAGGCACTTGTCGATGGCCACCGCCGCGTCCACGAAGCCGAGATGAACGAGCGCCGGCGAACGCACGGCCATCCTGCGCACACTGCGCGTCCCACGGCGACGTGACCGATCGCGCCTCGCGCCACGCCCGTGACTGGAGCATCTGAAGGCCTCGGCGGGTCAGTCGCGCGCGACGTCGCCGATACCCGTCAGGTCCAGAAGTTTGCGGACGGGCCCTGAGACCCGGGCGAGCTGAAGCTCGATGCCGCGCTGGCGCGCGTGGTCGCGGAGCGAGAGCAGGGCGCCCAGCCCGGCGGAATCCACGAAGTCCACCTGAGCGAGATCCAGGACGACCGACTCGACGCCGCCCGCGGCAAGGTGCGCGTCGACCGTGGACTCGAAGCTGAATGCCGCCGTCATGTCGAGCTCACCCGCGACGACGAGCTCGAGCGAGGCGTCGCGGACCGTCGAGTGCAGGGTGAAGCGGCTGGCGGAGTCCTGCGTGGCGTGGTCTTGCATGCAAGGACCCTGCCCGCGACGGCCGTCGACCAACCGGACGGTGTCAGCGCGATTGCTTCGGGCGGGAGCGAATGTCACTTCCGGATCGAGCACAACGAAGGCCCAGCGAATGCTGGGCCTTCGGTACTGCGACGGGTATCAGGCGTGGTCGTGCGTGGAATACGGCTCGCGGCTACCCGACTTCGCCAGGCCACGGCTGACCATGTAGCCGACCGTGAGGATCGTCACGTACAGCCAGGCCTGCTTGGCGCCGAAGCCGCCGGCGTTGGTCTCGTCGACGACGGCCGCCGCGACGAGAACGCCGATCGCAACGGCCAGGAACGCAAAGAACTCGGTCGTCTTGAACGACGCCTTGGTCTCGGTCGAAAGGCGGCGAACGGTGTCGGCGCGGCCGTTGGTGTGCTCGGCGTTGCGGCTGCTGATGGTGCTCATGGGGTGACTCCAAAGTGTTTGAGACGGACCGAACGACCGCCACTCACCTGTCCCGGGAAGGGACCTGCGGAGTCGTGCCAACGGAGAGGAGGAAACGCGGCGAGATCGCTTGAGCGCTCCCTGCCCCAAGGCTGCCCGTTCGCAGTGCGCCCCCAAACGTATGTTCCGCTGTGTGAGCGGTCGCACATACAAATACATGCGCCTGAATGCCGCGAACGTCGGCGACGGGACCAGCTCGGACGAGGCCGCCGACGAGCGCCGCAGGTGTCCGACTTGCAAGCGCGCGTCAGCTAAGGGTCAGGCGAGTTATACGCGGCGTTCAGCGAGGCGGCGCAGTCGTTGAAGCGATCGGACGTTGCGAGCGTGGACGAGCGGGTCCGAGAGGCGGTTGAGCAGGAGCCGGCTGGGTGTGTCTCCGGCGACCTCGGTCATCCGGACTCGGGTGCCTGCGCCCTCGGCAGCGAGGCGCAGATCGACTCGAGCGGTGCCGAAGGGCCGCGTCTTGGCGCGCAGGATCAACTTCGACGGTGTCTCGTGTTCCAACACCTCGGTGTGATCGTTGAGCACGAGCGGCGGGACGCCGACCTGGTGGTGAAAACGTGAGCCGACGGCGGGGAACTGCGGGTCGGCATCGCGGATCTTGCGCGCTCCGACGACCCAGTTCGCATAGCTTCCGGCGTCGCTGAGCACGGCGTGGACCGTCGCGGGCGCCGCGTCGATGTAGATCTCGTTGTAAGCCATCGCAGGCGGGTCTACCCATCCGATCGAGGTCACCGCACTCCGCGGGGCCGGAAGTAGGCGGGAGCTGGGTGCGCGGCGCGCCAGGCTCGGCGCAGGAGCTCTTCGTCGTGAGCGCCGAAAGCGCGCCGCCCTGTGACATCGTCGAGGACGCAGCAGAGCACCTCGCCGGACGCACCGGCGGCCAGGATGGCCGGACGATTAGGGGTGGCGCGTCGTGATCAGCGCCATCAGCCGCTTGCTGCCGGACCTCGCCTGCCCGAGCGCGGCCAGCCGGCCGCACCTCTTCGCGCGGACAGGCGAGCGCGTCTCGGACCTCGCCGTCGACGGACACGGCGCGCCCCTGGTTCGCGCACCAGCAGATGCTCGTCTTGGGCGGAGCCCTCCGCCCAACGACGAGGCGTCTGAGCGCGCCGCAAGGGCGGTCGACAAGTTGTTAGGCGACGAGTTCGCGGGCGACAGAGGCCTGCGCCTTGGCCACGTCGCGCGCGAGGTCGGCCTGCGCCGACGCGACGGTGGCGATCCAGTCGACGTTCGTCGCGCGTGCGGCGTTCTCGTAAGCGTCCGTGATCGAGAGCCAAGCTTTCTCGTAGGAGTCCAGGTACGCACCGAGGGTCGGCCTGCCGACCTCGACGGGCTCTCCGTGTTGGGCCTCGGGCCGGGTGGTGGCCTTGGCCTCGGAGGGCGCCTTGCGCTGGGCCTGGGCCTGTGCGGCGGGCTTGGAGGTCGTCCGCGCTGCGGGCTTGGAAGTCTTCCGCGCTGCAGGCTTGGAGGTCTTCCGCGCCGCGGGCTTGGAGGTCTTCCGCGCCGCGGGCTTGGAGCTCTTCCGCGCCGCGGGCTTGGAGGTCTGCTGCGCTGCAGGCTTGGAGGTCTGCTGCGCTGCAGGCTTCGATTCCTGCTGCGCTGCGGGCTTGGCGGTCTGCTGCGCCGCGGGCTTGGAGGCCTGCTGCGCCGCGGGCTTGGAGGCCTGCTGCGCCGCGGGCTTCGATGCCTGCGCCGAGGCGGGCTCGGGCTTGGGCTTGGGCTGAGTCGGGGCGGTCATTGGGTTCTCCGGGGTCGTGGCTTGTTAGCCAACTTAGCAAGCTCGTTGCTAACCCTCTGCATAAAATGACTTCAGGTCAGGAATAGTACGTTCCTGTCGACTTCAGGTCCGGCTTCTCGGGTGGCCTGCCGTACGTGCGTATAGGTGACTTCAGCTCAAAATGAGCACGCTCGCATCGTCTCCCCGGACGTCAACTCCGCCTCGGCCGGTTCGTCAGCGGAGTTCCCGGTGTGGGCCGCCTCGCGGACTACGCGAGACGATCCATGAACCTGAAGAGATGATCTTCAGGCTGCGGGTAGGCCGGGAAGGTGACCTCGGGTTTTCGGCTGAGCGATCCGGAGTTGAGCCGGGATCTGAGCCTTACGGGGCGGTGCCGGGACCAGCGGTGGAGGGATCCGCCGTGCGTTGGCCGAGCGCCTCGATGCTTTCCTGGATCTCGGCCAGGACCCCGTAGATGGCCAGCAGCGCGTGCGTGTTGGCCTCGGCGGCGGTCTTCTCCCAGTTCGACACCGCCATCTGCATCCGGCGGTTGTCCGCGAGGCGCGCGTGTTCTTGGTGCGACGTGCCGCGGAGCGCTTCGCTCGGGGTCTTGTTCTTGCCAAACATCGTCACGTCCTTTCGATGCGGCGGTTCTCGACCGGCCAACGCTATCCGCTCCGTGACACGGCCGCATGCGCAGCGGCCGAACTGGCTGCAGAGGCAGGGGTTTGCGATCGCTCGCGCGACCTGAGAGGGTGACCTGACGAGGTCCGCTGCGCTACCCCTGGTTGCGCTCGTCCTGTTCGTTGAGCTGGGGCGCATGTCGTCGTCGGCGGTGGCGGCGAGTCCTCCCGTCTCGGGCGGGCGGTTCGATGGCCAGGTCGACGTCCACACCGCGTGCGCGGACTGCGATCACCGCGTGACGCTGGTCGTGGCCGACGATCGCGCCTCGCTGTTGTCCCCCTCGAGCATCGAGTACGCGGATGTCTGCCCATCGGGCACGCCGGGCGCGCCGGCGGCCACCACCGTCAGCGATGCCGAGGTTCCGGAGGGGACGAGGATCACGCGTCGCGGCCGGTTCGCGTGGCGCGAGCGCCTCGGCCGGACGCGTCTGGCCGTCGCGGGAGGCTTCGAGCGTCGTGGCCGGGTGGTGCGTGGAACGCTGACCCTGCGCTCGTCCGATCCGGCTCGCGCGGCGTGTCCTGAGGTCGTGCTTTCCTTCCGCGCTCGGCTCTCCGGGCGACCGTATCGGCCGCGCGCCGGACGCGTGATGCGTTGTCCGCGGCCCTTTGGCTTCTTCGGCTTCGGGATCAATGTCCAGCCGCTGCACGTCAAAGGGGGCTGCACCGCGGCGATCGAGCTTGCCGATCGTTGGCGCAGGAAGCGCGCGTGCCGCTCCGGTCCGACGCGCCTGCACCGCTGCGTGGTGGCTGGGCATGTGTGCGAGCCGACGTGGGCCGCGGAGCTGAGTCCGTTGGCCGGCGTGCGCTGCAGCGACGCCCGTCACCCGGCGGCGCGCTACGAACTGGTCGTCGGCTGGGGGTGCAACGGCGTCGACACCGAGCTGGTGGCGGAAGCGATCAACGTGTCCTGCGCGACCGCGCGTGCGGTGCTCCATGCATGGGCGGACGAGACGGCGTGTTCGGAGCCCCGCGCGGTGGGTGCGGCGTGCACGCCGCTGACCGGGTGGCGCTGCCGAGCACTGGTCGCCGACTTCGAGCCGGCCGGGCTGGTGAGCTCGCGCTGTCGCCGCACCGGGTCCGTGCGCGAGGCGGTCGAGGTCGCCTGGGTGTTGCCGCCGTGACCGTGCGGGCCGTCACGCACCGGGTCCGCCGCGCCCATCGATGGCTCGTCCGCAACCTGCGGCCGGGAGACGACGGCTGCGGAACGTTCTCGTGGGTTCGTCGCGGTCTCGTGGTCTTGGCGCTCGCGTCGGCGACCCTGCCCGACGGGGCCGCGGCGGAGTGGGGGCGGCCGAAGCAGATCGCCCCATGGGGTGATGAGCCGCTGGCGTGCTCGACCGGTGAGGTCGTGTTCGGCAACGGCGCGCGTCAGCGTTTCTCGTACGTTCGCTGGTCGGCGGGCGCGTTCTCCCGGATTCGGAGGCTCCCGCAGCTGCCGGGGCGAACGACCGACCCGGAGCTCGCGTGCGACGGGCGCGGACGGTTCCTCGTCGCCGTCGTCCAAGGGCGTCGCATCTCTGTTGCCCGCAGTGCTCCATCAGGCGCGTGGTCGCGCCTGCGATCGGTCTCGTCTCCGCGCCGCGATGTCGGGCCGCCCGAGCTGGCGGTGTCACTTTCGGGCCGCGCCATCGTGGCGTACCCGGCGCGTACCCGACGCGGCTGGCGGGTCGAGGCGAGCACACGCGCGCGCCGTGACGGGCGCTTCGGATCGCCGCGGGTGTTGAGCGCGTCGGGTCCCGACTACCCGTCGGTCGATGTCGCGATCGGGCAACGCGGCGACGCGCTCGTCACGTGGCACGTCGAGCAAGAGGCGGACGGCCTCCTCACCGGGAGCGAGGGACCGGTGTGGGCGTCGTTCAAACCGGCGGGCGGTCGCTGGGCGCCGGCTCAGGCACTCGGCGACGGCGGGGAGTTCTCGAGTCTCTCGTCGGCGGTCAGCCCCACGGGCCGGATGCTCGTGGCCTGGCTCCCCTGGTACTACGGCACGCGCGGTACTGAGGAGCCGTCGCGGCTCATGATCGCCGAGCGGGCCCCCGGCGGCGCGTTCGCCGGCGCGCGCGAGCTCGCCCGCTCGACGCCTGGCGCCGTCGAGGATGGAGGCCCGGTCACGAGCGTCGCCGACGATGGCCGCGCGTTGGTCGCATGGGTGCGTCCGGCCGGTCCGATCGCCTTCGGCACCGGGCTGTCGACCGTTGAGGCGTTCGCCCGGCCGGCGGGCGGCGACTTCACGAGTGAGACGTTGACCTCCCCTGACGGAGTCCCCGAGTTCCCCGTGTTGTCGGTGCGACGGGATGGTGCGCTCGCGCTCGGCTGGACGCAGGCGTCGCCGGGCGGTGTGCGAGTCGTGTTCTCGCTCGGCGAGCTCGGCGCGAGGCTCGGGCGACCGCGTCCGGTTTCGTCTCGCCGAGACGAGCCGACGTGGCCGACAGTGGCGTTCGCCGGCACCGGCGACTTGATCGCGGCGTGGCTGAAGGGCGGTTTCGGCTCCGGCGAAGTCATGGCCGCCGTCGATCACGGCAGGGACGTGGGTCACTCTGCGGCTGCCGGCGGTTAGCCTGGATTGCCTTGCCGAGCCTGGCGTTGAGGCGAAGGCGACGGAGCTCGCCGTGGATGTGGCTTGTACTCATCGCAGGCCTGCTGTTGGTGCTTGCCGCGGCGGCGGCCGGCGCCGGAGCCATCTGGTTCCTGCGGATCTACAACTCGGCTCCGGCGATCAGCGATCTGAAGCCTCGCAAGCAGTCGCTGGTGACGAAGGTCTACGCCGCTGATGGCACGCAGCTCGGCGTGATCCATTCCGAGACGATTCGTGAGCCCGTGGCGGGCGACCTCATGTCGCACTGGGTCAAGGACGGCACGATCGCGATCGAGGACAAGAACTTCTACAAAGAGGGCGGGATCGACGTGCAGGCGATCGTCCGCGCCGGCTGGCGCGACGCGAAGGCCGGCGGCAAGCCGCTTCAGGGCGCCTCGACGATCACGCAGCAGTTGGTGCGCAACCTGTACATCACGAACCCGAGCGAGACGATCCGGCGCAAGATCGTCGAGGCACACCTGGCCAACGAGGAGAACGACGCCAACTCGAAGGACACGATCCTCACCGAGTACTTGAACACGGCTCCTTACGGCACCAACGCGGGCGCCACCGCGCTCGGGGTGCAGGCCGCCGCCGAGACCTACTTCTCGCGCCCGGCGAAGCGGCTGACGCTGCCTGAGGCGGCGCTGATAGCCGGGCTCCCGCAGGCCCCGTCGGAGTACAACCCGCTGCTCCATCCGAAAGCGGCGCTGACGCGCCGCAACGACGTGCTGAAGGCGATGCTCAAGCAGCACTACATCAGCGCGACCCAATACACGAGCGCGGTGACGCACAAGCTCGCGCTGCATCCGTCCAAGCGCTACACCCAGATCAAGCAGCCGTACATCTTCGACTTCGTCCAGAAGGAGCTGATCCAGCGGTACGGAGCCAACGTGGTCCGCACCGGCGGGCTGAAGGTGTACACGACGATCAACCCACGTCTGCAGAAGGCGGCGCAGAGCGCGGTCGACGCGTGCGCGGTCTGCAGTCCGAACGGGGGACCCGCGTCGGCGTTGGCCTCGGTCGATCCGAAGACCGGCGAGATCGTGGCGCTCGCGTCCAGTCAGCACTACTCGGGCGAGAGCCAGTTCAATTTCGCCGCCCAAGCGCACCGGCAACCGGGGTCGTCGTTCAAGCCGTTCGTCCTCGCGACCGCGATCAAGCAGGGCGTCGACCCGAGCTCGACGTTTTACGACGGCAGCGCGCCGTTGACGTTGACGCTCCCGGGCGGCAGCTCGTGGACGGTCAACAACTCCGAGCCGGGGAGCGGGACGATGTCACTCGTCGACGCGACGGTGGACTCGGTCAACGCGGTGTTCGCCCAACTGGTGCTCGACGTCGGCGTGCAGCAATTCGCTGACACCGCGTACTCGATGGGGATCACGTCGCGTCTCGGCGTCACCGCCAAGGGCCATGCCTGCAAGCGCGGCCCGAACTGCTACATCCCACCGGCAGCCGCGATCGGCGGGCTCAGCGAAGGCGTCACGCCGCTCGAGATGGCCAGCGCCTACGCGACGCTCGCCGACGGTGGCGTCCGCCGCACTCCGACCATGATCGCCAAGGTCGTCTTCCCGGACGGTCACGTCGAGCGGCCGGCGAGCGCTTCCGGCCACCGCGTGCTCACCGAGGGCGAGGCCTATGAGGTCACGAAGGTCCTCGAGGGCGTGATCACCAAAGGCACCGGCGCCGGATACACCTCGATCGGCTGCAGCTCGGAGGCGGGCAAGACCGGAACCACCGACGGCCTCTCCGACGCCTGGTTCGTCGGCTACACGCCGCTCTACTCGACCGCGGTGTGGACCGGGCATCCGCTCTCGCGTAGCTACACCGGGTTCGGCGGCCCGACATCCGGACCCATCTGGCGCTCCTACATGAAGGCCGCCCAGGGCCGCGACTGCCCGGACTTCAAAGTGCCCGCCGAGCTGCCGTCGCTCACCGCGCTGCACAGCACCCGCACGGGCGCCCGGCCAACACCGACGCCCAGCCCGGGCACGACGACGAGCCCGACACCTCAGGGCGCGACCGCCGGCCCGAGCCCGACCGCCGGTGCCAGTCCGACCGCCACGCCCACACCGGGGAAATGACCCGCACGAGCGCGGCGACGAACGCGGCCGCCGCCGACACTCGTGGTGTGCGTCAGACGACGCTCTGCGGGGCCATCGCTCGCATACGGGCGTAGATCATCGGATCTGACACCGTCGGGAACGCCGGTGGGATGTACAGCGTGTACCCGGCCGATTTCGGGACCTCGCCCAGGGTGCGCAACGGGACCGGGTTGATGATCGGTTCGCAGCCCGGGAACACGGCCGCCTCATACAGGTAGACGATGTGGTCGGGGGGATAGATCTGCAGCAGCCGTTCCATGAGCAGCGGGAAGGCTGAGAGGTCGTATCCGTAGCGTTTGTACGTCGCGTCGCCGACGACGCCGATCTGCCACAGGATGACCGAGCTCGTCGGGTCGATCCTCCGGCCGTTGGCGAGGAAATCGGTCGCTTCGTAGGACTGGCAGCCGTAGATGCCGGGGTCGATCCCGAGGTCGGCGAAGAGGCAGTCCTCGGCTGAGATCCCGGGCAGCATGCGGGCGGAGTATCCCTCCATGCGGGCGCGGCGGATCGACTCGTGCGAGGGGTACACGAAGACGCCCGGATGCCCGTAACACGCGAGGCAGGTGAGCATGCCCGCGCGCACGCACTCGAGGATTCGCTGGATCATCTCCTCGTAGGTCGTCAGGCGCGACTTGTTCTCGGCGTAGAACCCGGACAGCGATTCTGCGCCATCCGGGTTGAGCTTGGCGATCATCGCCTCGGCGACGGGATCGCCGATCACGTAGAGCACCCGATCGGCACGCTCGATCCACGCGATGGCTTCCACGGTGAGCTGACCGACGGTCCGGATTCCCGTCCCGACGACGACCAGCGAACCCACCTGCTTGCCGTTCTCCGTCATGACTGGCCGAACAGCGGGGCGACGATCTGGGGGGCGACCTGCGGAAAGATCTGGGGCAGGATCTGCGGGTGGACTTGGGGGAAGATCTGCTGCGGGTGGATCTGCGGCAGGATCTGCGGCGCGACCTGCGGGAAGATCTGCTGCGGGTGAATCTGCGGCAGGATCTGCGGCGCCACCTGCGGGAAGATCTGCTGCGGGTGAATCTGCGGCAGGATCTGCGGCGCGACCTGCGGGAAGATCTGCTGCGGGTGAATCTGCGGCAGGATCTGCGGCGCCACCTGCGGGAAGATCTGCTGCGGGTGAATCTGCGGCAGGATCTGCGGCGCGACCTGCGGGAAGATCTGCTGCGGATGGATCTGCGGCAGGATCTGCGGCGCCACCTGCGGGAAGATCTGCTGCGGATGGATCTGCGGCAGGATCTGCGGGTGGATCTGGGGGAAGACCTGCTGCGCCAGTTGGACCTGCAGCGGCACCTGCTGAAGCGCCGGCGCCGCAAGTCCGCGGACGGACACATTCTGCTCGCCCTCGGCTCCCGGCAGGAGGTCGATGATGAGGATGACCATGGGCGGCGCGCCGCCCATGCCACCCGCCAGACGGGTGTTGATGGCTCCCGCGTTGCCGCTGGCGAGGACGGCCTGATCGGCCGGATCCAACTCGGCCGCGGACATCGACGCCTGGGGATCCTTGACGAACCGCCCGAGCTCTGCCGGGTCGGTCGCCAGGCTGACCAGGAAGTCGCGCAGACGATCACCCTTTTTCTCGGGATCGTCGCCGCCGGAACGTCCGGAGCCACGCGTGGGCATGAGACTCTCCTTCCCGCTGCTTGTAGCGTCGCGGTCGGCAACGCTCGGCATAAGCTCAGCAGTTGAGTCCTACGCTCGCGAATGGTCTAAGTCAAGTCAACGCATACGAAGACGTGCCCGCGGCCTCAGCAGGCCACGCCGTCCCCGCCTCGGTCGAGGCCGAAGTCGTCAGGACCCACGACCTTCAGCGGCCCGGAGACGTAGTTCGGCCCGTTGCCGCCGTTGCCCACGCAGTCGTAGTCGCCCGCGTCCTGCTTCAGACACGCCCCCTTGTAGCTCGGGTGGCACCCCGCGTTCGAGGCGGCTCCGTCGGCGAGCGATGCGAGGCCGTAGGCGACGAGCGGCGTGACGACGACCGCTGCGGCCGCCACCCTCCACCACCGTCCGGCGAAGCTGCGCCGCCGCGACGGAGCAGGACCGCTCGCGGGCCGAGTCGCGACGACGTCGTCCGGTGCCGCGGCTGATCGAGCGCCTCACGCAGGTCGGAGACGAACGAGCGGGCGTCGCGGTGGCGACGCGCCGGCTCCCGAGCCAACCCACGCAACAGCACCCGGTCGACTTCCGGCCCGAGCCGAGCGTTGCGGCGCGACGGCGGCACCACCGGCGTGTCCGCCGGCGCCCCGTGCCCGCGCGGCAGCGTGTTGGTCGCCACGCGGTAGGCGACCGCGGCGAGCGCCCAGAGGTCGCTCGCGGCCGTCGCGCGCCCGCCGTCCAGCGTCTCCGGAGCCATGTACGCAGGCGTGCCGATCAGCTTGCCCGGGCCGGTGATCGTCGCGAAGTCCTCGGCGTGGGCGATGCCGAAGTCCGCCAGCAGGCCTCGACCGGTCTCGGACTCCACGAGCACGTTCGCGGGTTTGAGGTCGCGATGGACGATGCCCTGGGTGTGGCAGTAGTCGAGGCCTTCGGCGACTCCGGCGAGGAGGTCGACGACGTCCTCCAGCGACGGCTGCCGCGCGGCGAGCACGGCCTCGAGCGAGCCGCCGCGCACGTAGCGCATCGAGAAGTACGGCAGGCCGCGCTCGACCCCGTGGGTGAAGATGGGGACGACGTTGGAGTGCTCGACGGCGACCATCGCGCTGACCTCGCGCTGGAACCGCTCCACGAAGACCGGATCCTGCGCGAGCGAGGAGCGCACGAACTTCAAGGCGACCGGGCGTCGCAACCCCAACTCGGTGGCCCGAAACACCTCGCCGAACCCGCCGGCGCCGAGGCGCTCCTCGATCAGGTAGTTGCCGACTGTTTCGCCTGCGGAGAACATGAGTGGGTCGGCGAACCCCACTCCGGACGGCGGGACCGCGCAGCGAACCTACAGTGAAGACGGCCGGGCGAGCAAGTCACGCTGCGAGGTGCGGAACGGGCAACCTCGTCGAGGTAGTCGCTCAAGCTGACCTGCTGGGTGTCGTCGGCCCGCCGATAGCAGGCGTCGTGCCCCGGCTTGACGGCCGGGGCACTCAGCGGTGGACTAGTGGCCGGACGCCTGCCGACCCAGCGCGGCGCACACGTCGGCGTCGAAGATCGGCGTGTTGTCGGCGTCGTAACAGATGGGCGTCGGGCCCGTGGGCGGATCGTCATCCGCGAAGGCGGGGGCGGCGGCCCCGGCCAGCGTCGCGGCGGTCAGGACGGTGAGCAGGGCCTTGCCGGTGCGGGACATGTTCGTCCTCCGGTGGGTGAGTGGAAGTGACACTCACAGCCTCCGTCAGTTTCCGTAAATCGCCAGAACGGGTTAAGGTAAGTGAGTCATACGGTCAGGGAGGGGTTAACCTCCGTCAAGGTAGGGGTGACAGATCCCCGCGGCGCGGTATAGGGTTCGCGCGTGTCCCAGCGGATCACGAGCCCGCGCCTGATCGGCCGCGAGCCCCAGCTTCAACGCCTGCGTGAGCTCTATACCCGCGCGGCGGCAAAGAGGTTCACCCTCGCGCTGATCAAGGGTGACGCAGGGATCGGCAAGTCGCGCCTCGTGGACGAGTTCGAGGCACCCGACGCACTCCTCTTGCGAGGGAGCTGCTTCCCGATTTCGGGTGAGGAGGCTCCGTACAGCCCGCTCGTCGCCGCGCTGCGCGACGTGCCCGCCGAGCGCCTCGACGCCGCGGCCGGCCGGCTCCCGGAGTCCCTGATCGCCGAGCTCGCGATCCTGCTTCCGGCCCTCGCCCCCCAGGCCCCGGCCGCCCGCGACGGCTCGCGCGGAGCGCAGGGCCGGCAGTACGAGTACCTGCTCGAGCTGCTCGCGCGGCTGGCCGACGAGACGCCGGTGGTCCTGATCGTCGAGGACATCCACTGGGCCGACCCTTCGACGCTGGACTTCCTGTCATTCGTGGCGCGCAACGCGCGCCATGAACGGGTCCTGCTCGTCGCCACCCACCGGCTGCACGACGGCGGCGACCTGCAGGCGCTCGAGCGCTACGTGGACCAGCTCGAGCGCTGCCAGGCCGTCGAGACGATCGTGCTCGGCCCGCTCACCGAGGATCAGGTGAGCGAGCAGATCGAGGCCATCCTGCAGCACCCGGCCGACCACTCGATCACCCGCCGCATCACCGCCCGCACGCAGGGCAACCCGTTCTTCGTCGAGGAGCTGATCGCCCAGGGCGACACGGCCGAGACGCCGCTTCCGGCGGGGCAGGCGGCGACGCTGCTCGAGCGCGTCAGCACCCTCAGCCCGCGGACGCGGCAGATCCTGCAGGTGCTCGCCGCGTTCGGCCGCGCGATCGAGCACGACGTGCTGGCGCAGGCGGCCGGAATCGAGGAGCCGGAGCTGTCCGCCTTGCTGCGGACCGCCGTCGACGCGCACGTCATCCACGCGGACGGTGCCACACTGACGTTCCGCCACGCCCTCACCCGCGAGGCGGTCTACGACGCGCTGCTCCCGGGAGAGCGCGAACGCCTGCACGCGGCCGTGGCGCGGGCGCTCTTCGAGCGGCCTGACATCACCGACGCCGCCGAGCTCGCGGTCCAGTGGCGTGCCGCCGGCGAGCCCGCCGCGGCGCTCGCCGCGTCCGTCGAGGCCGCGCGGGCCGCGGCCGGCATGTACGCGTACAGCGAGGCCGTGGAGCACTACACGGCCGCGGTCGCGCTCTGGCACTCCGCCGAGGCCGACGCGACGGACCTGGACCGCGCCGCGATCCTGCTCGACGCGGCCGACGCCGCCTACCGGGCGGGCGTGGACGACCTGCCGATCAAGTGGTGCGAGCTCGGATTGGCGGCGCTCGGGGAGAACCCGGACCCACGTCGCGCCGCCACGTTCTTCGAGCGGCTCGGTCGCTTCCAGGATCACCACCTGGACAAATCGCTGTTGTACTACAACGAGGCCCTGCTCCGGCTCGACGAGGCCCCGAGCGCCGAGCGCGCCCGCATCCTCGGCGACGAGAGCCTCACGCTCACCTTGAGCGTGCGCTGGACCGAGGCGCGGGATCGTGCCGAGCGTGCCCTCGAGGTCGCGCAGGAGGCGGGTGCCACTGCCGAGGAGGGCTTCGCGCGGTCGGTCCTCGGGCTCGTGCTGGCGTACCTCGGGGAGTTCGAGACGGCCGAGGCGCACCTGGACGAGGCCCGGCGGATCGGCGAGGCGCTCGACCGCCCGGAGGAGGCCACCCGGGCCTACGTGCACCTGGGCGAGATCCGTCGCCTGCGCGGGGACCTGCCGGGCGCGCTGGAGGTCATGTCCGATGGCCTGTCGGCGTCACGTCGGCTCGGGGTCGAGGCCTCCTACGGCCGCTACTTCGCGCTCAACGCCGCCGAGGACGAGTTCGAGCTGGGCCACTGGGACGCGGCGCACGAGCGGATCGACCGGCTCGCGGGCGCGTCGCTGACCTGGAGCGAGACGCTTCTGAAGCTGACCGTCTCGGGCCAGCTCGCGGCGGGGCGGGGCGACTTCGAGAGGGCCCGCGCCTGGCTCGACGAGGCCAGTGGGCAACTGCGCGAGTCGTCGGCGACGGAGTGGACGGCCTACGTGGGCGCCTGCGTGATCGAGCTGTTGCTGACGGCGGGGGAGACCGAGGAGGCGCTGGCGACCGCCACCGCCGAGTTGGAGCGTGTGCGGGGGCGCGAGGAGCAGCTCTACACACCCGCGCTGGTCGGCGTCGCGGTGCGGGCGGCCGCGGACGCCGGTGACGCGCTCGACGCCGAGCGTCACACGGCCTGGCTGGAGGGCTTCCTCGACGACGCCGCGCCCCCGACGGCGCACGCGCACCTGGCCGGGGCGCGCGCGGAGTGCGCCCGCGCCCGCGGGGCGTCGTCGGCCGAGCAATGGGGCCGCGTCGCGAGCGCCTGGGCGCGGTTGGAGCATCCGTACCGGGCCGCATACGCCCGCGTCCGCGAGGCCGAAGCCCGGCTCGCCGACGGCGACCGCGAGGAGGCGGCCCGCGCGCTGTCGCAGGCGCTCACGGTCGCCGACGCCCTCGGCGCGACCCCGCTCAGGAAGTGGGCCGACGGCCTCGTGTCCCGCAAGCGGCTCCGCCGCGCCGTCGATACCCGGCTCGAGTCCACCGGCCCTGAGGAGCGCTTGACGCGGCGCGAGCGACAGGTCCTCGTGCTCGTCGCCGAGGGCCGGACCAACCGGCAGATCGGCGAGGCGCTGCACATCACCGAAGGAACCGCCGCCCTGCACGTCTCGCGGATCCTCAGCAAGCTGAAGGTCAAGACGCGCGGTCAGGCGGCGGCGATCGCCCGCAGCACCGGGCCGGTCGACGTGTGAGAGATATGGCTCCGGGCGGCGATATATATGCACTTCGTGTGATGGCAGGAAACGCCCCGTCACATAGCGTCGCCGGGCATGAGCCTGCCCGCCGCCATCGAGTGCGATGACGCGCTGATCGTCTTCGAAGGGCCGCGCCGGATCCGTCGTCGGACCGCCACGGGCTTAGAGCTGTGGCCTGACGCGGCGGCGGCGGAGGAGGTCCGGGACCGCATCGAGACCGGGCGCCCGATCCTCGTGATCCTCGGCGGCGCGCAGGCGGAGGCGACGGTCCTGACGGAGCAGTTCGCCGAAGCCCCGCCGGCGTTGGCGAAGCTCGCGCACGCGCTCGCGAGCGACCTGTCGCCGCTCCCGGTACCCGCCCTGGACTGGCTGCCGAGCGAGGTGCGCGACCGCGGCCTGCGCTTCCTGATGGCCAGCACGTTGCACGCCCGCCGCACGCCGGCGCTGCTGTGCCCGGCGCTGGCGCTCGACACCCTCGACGTGACGTGCCCGCACGTGCGGTTCGCGCACCTCTTCCGGGACGGCGTGCAGACCGAGCGCGAGCTGTCGCACGTCGTCGCCTACGCGTTCGCGGACGTGACGCCGCCGAGGCTGGCGCGATGAGCGGTCTAGCCGTAGTCGCCCGCGTCGAGCAGGTAGCGCTTCGCGAGCCCGACGAGGTTCGCGCGGTTCTGCTCCTTCGTCCCGTTCAGGTCGTAGCGCCGGTACATGTCGCTGAGCAGGTCGCTCACACGCTCGGGGCCGATCGGCGGCTTCAGCCGGCCCGCGATCTCCGCGTTGCTCGGGGTGGCCGGGTACCCGCCCGGATCGTCGAAGAACGGCCGGCAGAGCTCGACCAGCACCTCGCGCTGGCGGACGGTGGGCTCGGGCAGCAGGTCGCGGTCCGAGGTGCGGCCCTCGTCGAGCGGCACGCCGCCGATCAGGATGTAGCGCTCGCGCGCGAGCCGCACGTCGTGGTCGCCGGCGTCGAGTTGCGCCGGGCGGGCCGGGACGCGCGGCGCGGCACGCCACTCGCCGACCTCCAGCGCCACGCCTCCGCGCAGCCGCACCTGCCGGTGCTCGGTGCCGTGCCTGGAGTCGACATCGCGCAGGTAGACGCAGATCGCGGGCGGATCGGTGTGCTCGCGCATCGTCACCTCCGCGTGCTCGCGGGAGACCTCGCGGTGCGCCGGGAACGTCACCGTCCCGGTGACCCGCCCCACCGTCGCCGGAGCCCCCTGGCTGAGCTCGTGCACCTGCAGCGTGCCGTCGGCGTCGCGCCACGCGACGTAGGGCCGTCTGTTCGCCGCCTGGGCGAGCCGGGCGACCTCGGCGGCTCCCGCCGGGCGCAATGGTTCACGAGTCACACGCGCACAGTACGTCATCAGCGATCAGTTGAGGAGAAACGATGAGGATCGCGATCG
Organism: Solirubrobacter soli DSM 22325; assembly: GCF_000423665.1. Classification (GTDB taxonomy): domain Bacteria; phylum Actinomycetota; class Thermoleophilia; order Solirubrobacterales; family Solirubrobacteraceae; genus Solirubrobacter; species Solirubrobacter soli. Next base: position 18,265 of record NZ_AUIK01000031.1, read on the forward strand.
TCGGAGCCGGACGGACAGGGCTGTCCGCCGCGCACCTGCTGGGCGAGGACCCTCGCCACGAGACATCCGTATTGGAGACCCGCGCGCGATTCGGAGGGCCGGTGGCCCAGCTGTTCCGCCTCGGCGTCACGTTGCGCCACACCGCGCAGGTCGAGCGGCTCGCCGTCGATGTCACGGGCGCCGACCTGTGGATCAACGGCGTCGCCGAGCGCTTCGACCTCGCGCTCGTGACGACCTCGCCGGCGGAGGCGCGGGCGCTGCTCGTCCGTTCCGGCATCAGCCGGTGCGCCGGATCGATGCCACTGTGCAAGCGCGTCTACTTCGCCGTCGATCCGGAGGACTCCGCGCACGCCGCGCTCGCCCGGATCGCCGCGGACCACCCCGGCGTGCGAGCGCCGCAGGACCACCCGCCGAGCGACCCGCGCGTCGCGGGCGCCCTGCGCTCGCTCGCGCGGCGGGCCGGCGGCGCCGCGATCGACTACGTCGACCTCAGCGGTCATGCGTGGCCGCTCGACGTGCCCGCGGTCTACGTCGCCAACCAGCGGTGGCTCCTCGACGTCGTGCCGTGCGACTTGATGGTGCGGAGCTTGCGGAGCAGCTCCGCCGCGTTCGTGGTCGATGGCCGCCTCCCGCAGGGACGCGGAGCGGCCATCGCCGCGCTGGCGGTCAACGCGCCGATCGTCCCGATCGCCGCGGTCGACCGCCCTGCCGGCACGCGGATCCGACGGTCCAGGGTCCGCGTCGTGATCGGGGAGGTCTTCTACCCGGAGACGTCCTCGGTCGACGAGCTCGCCGAGGACATGCGTCTGGTCGTGCGGCATCTCGAACGCCTCGCCGGCGAACCCGCGACGATCAGGTGAGTCAGCTCGCGTCGAAGCGGTGCGCCGCCGCGAGGCGGTCCAGGGCGTCATGGCCGACGCACGCCAGCCCGTACGGCGCACCCACCTCGAGCAGGTACTCCCACAGCTCCGGTCCGCGCTCGGCGGGGAGGAGGACCTCGTAGCAGCCGAGCGCCTCCTGGATCACGGTCCCGGACGGGTTGAGGTCGATCTCCATCAGCAGCTCTTTGGCGCGCGGCCCGATCAGGCCGATCGCGGCGTACGCCGACGTTCGCAGCGTGGCGGTCAGGCCGTCGATCCGCCCCAGCAACCCCGAGCACGCGGCGACGTGCTCGTGCTCGAGGCGGGCGAGCGCGCGGTCGGCGGTCACGAAGGAGCACCAGGCGTACTCGCCGACGGCGACCAGCGCGCCCTCGACGACCGTGGGCGCCCCGCGCAGCTCGAACGTGTCACGGTCGGAGCGGTCGGCCATCCCGACGGCGCGCAGGCACACGGCCTCTTCGGCGCCGACGGACCCGAAGTGGGCGGGTACGCGGCGGCCGTGGCGCGAAGCCATCGCCGCTCCGTGGTTGCGGGCGACGGTCTCCAGCGGGCTCGACGCGGTCGGCGTGCTCACGTCATCGCCAATCTAGCGTCACTGCGGCGGCAGCGTACGCAGCGCCCACAGCTCGAACGCGAGCTGGTCGACCATCGGCTGGTCGTCGCCGACGGCCAGCAGCTGGGTCAGGCTGGCTTCGTAGTGCTCGAGCTTGAGCACGTTCTGCGGGTCGACCAGCACCGAGGGGTCGTGCGCGGCCTGCGCGCGCAGCTCGCGGGCCTTGGAGATCTTGTCGGCGGTGTAGACGGCGCGCGCCTCCGGGCCGGCGGCGCACGCCCGCGCCCGCAGCTCGGCCTTGCGTTCGCCGTAGTCGGCGATCGAATCGTCCTCGCTGACCGAGTCGACGATCGTCGCCACCCGCTCTCCGAACCGCTCGCCCACGTCGGCGACGCTCGCCTCGGTGTTCTCGACGAGGTCGTGGAGCACGCCCGCGACGATCACGTCGTCGTCGAACCCGCGCCCGTAGAGCAGCGAGGCGACCTCGAGCGGGTGCAGGACGAACGGCGCACGGTCCACCGAGCGCACCTGATCGCCGTGCAGGTGCGACGCCCAGGCGACGGCCGCGAGCACGGTCGGTCTGCCGTCGGCGAAAGGTGGCTCCATGAGCGCGACGCTAGCGCGAACCACTTTCCCGCGCCCTGTCCGGTCTCTAACCGGAAACAAGTGCCCTGCAGCGGGCCGGGAGCGAGCGTCGCACCCTGCGTCCCGGCGCCGCGACGCCCTTGAGCCTGAAGCCCTGGCCGAGCGTCTCGGTGAACGATCCGCCGACGGCAGCGGGGCCGGCCAGCGTGGAGAACGACCCCTCGAGCGTCTTCGAGACCCGCAGGGTGAACGCCAGGCAGAGTCGTGCCCGCCGCGCGCCCGTCGCGACCACGACGCCCTTGGCCGTTCCCGTGCCGCCCGTCATCGCGATGTCGTAGCGCGCCCGCCAACTCCCGTGGGCGAACGCGCGGAACGCCCTGCCCGCGCGCGGTGCCGAGCCGGCGAAGCGGCCGGATGCCCGCGCGCCGCGCTCGCGCGTCGTCGCACCGGAGCGTGTGACCGTGCCGCGCGTCGAAGCCGTCGTCGTCATCGTCGCGCGGAAGGTCGCCTTGGCCGCGGCGACGCTCGCGGCCGGGCACGACGTCGGGGTCGCCGGCCCGAACTTCTGGACCCGCGAGGAGTCGAGCACGTAGAGGTTCGCCGCGCAGTCGCCGGCGACGCCGATCGGACTCTGGTAGCGGCCGTTGGTCGTGCCGGATGAGCCGAAGGCGTACGTCAGCACGCCGGCGGTGTTGAACATCTCGATCCGGTCGTTGCCGGTGTCGGTGACGAACACCCGCGCGGCCGAGTCCACGCCGATCCCCTCCGGCAGCGAGAACTGACTGTCGCCCGTCCCCGCGCTGCCCCACGCGGTCAAGAGCACCCCGGCGCCCGTGTACTTGCTCACCTGCGCGGCCGCCCGGCTCACCGCGTAGACGTTGCCGTCGGCGTCGGTGGCGACGCCCACCGCGCCCGCGGCCCACTGGCCGGCCGCGGCGCCCGCCGACGTGAACTTGGCGATCCGCGCGTTGCCGGTGTCGGCGACATAGACGTTCCCGGCGTGGTCGGCGGCGATCCCGGTGGGGGAGGAGAGCGAGCCGAACGACGTGACGAACCCACCCGTGGCCGTGTACTTCTCGACGCGGCCCAGCTGCCGGTTGACGACGAACACGGTCCCGTCCGGGCCGACGGCGACGCCGTACGCGTACCCCTCCAGCGTCCACGAGCCGAGGAGCGCGCCGCCGGAGCTGAAGCGCTGCACCCGCCCGAGCTCGCCCGGGTTGTCGGTCACGTAAACGGTCCGCGCGGGGCTGACGGCGATCCCACGCGGGTTGGTGAGCTCGCCCCACGCGAGCAGGAAGCCGAGCTCCGGGCCGGGGTTGTGGTAGATCGACAGCGCGACCTCGTTGGACGGCTCCCCGATCGCGCCGCCGGAGTCGACCGCCGCCACCACGTAGCGGTAGAGCGTGCCGCCGACCACGTCCTCGTCGAACACGAACGACGCGCCCGTGCGCGTGAGCTCCGCGTAGGCGCCATCAGGCGTCGTGCGGCGGTACACGACGTACTCGCGCGCCTCGGCAACCCCGTCCCAGTCGAGCTTGATGCTGTCGAAGAAGTGGCTGACCCGCAGCACCGGGGCGCCGAGGCGCGGGCGCGGCGGTGGAGGAGCCGGGACCGCGGAGGCGACCACCGACGGCGGGCTCTCGTTGCCGGCGGCGTCGCTGGCCGTGACGCGGTAGAGGTAGGTCGTGCCGTTGGCGAGCATGTAGCCGTCCATCAGGCCCGGCTCGAGCGTCGTGCCGATGTTCGTGAACGGCCCGTCGGCGCTCGTCGCCCGGTAGACGTTGAAGACCGAGAGATCCGGCTCCCCGCCGCCCTTCCAGCTGAGTGTCACCCGCCGGTCGCCGGCGACGGCGACGACGTCACGCGGGGTCGCGGGCGCGACGTCGTCGAGCGCGTACCCGCACAGCCCGAGCGAGCAGACGAACCACTCGCGCGGGTCGCACGCGCTGAGCGAAAGTCCCAGTGCCAGCGCCATCACGATGGTCGCGAGCCGTCTCATATTGTCTTCGAGCTGACACTACGCCCGCTCGCGGGCGCGGTGCAACTAGCCGACGCGATCGCGCGCGTACGCCACGAGCCGCCGTGGCGCGCGGATGCGGCCGCCGTGGGGGCGGCCGCGGACCGGCTCGACGTCGCCCGCCTTCGCGTACCAGACCCACGCGGCGACGCCCGCGGCCAGCGCGGCCACGGCGCCCGCGAGCAGCCCGGCGCGTGGACCCGCGGCGCCCGCGAGCCAGCCGACGAGCGGCGCGCCGATCGGCGTCGACCCGAGGAAGACGACGCTGTAGAGCGCCATCACACGCCCGCGCATCTGCGGCTCGACCGCGATCTGCAGCGAGGAGTTCACGCCGGCGGCGAACGTGACCGACGCGGCGCCCAGCGGGACGAGCGCGAGGATCTGCAGCTCCAGGGTCGGCGCCGCCGCGGCCAGCAGCATCGCCACGCCGAACAGCAGCGAGGAGCCCACCAGAAGCTTCGGCGTGACCCGGCCGCGGGCGCCCGCGGCCAACGCGCCGGCGACCGAACCGAGGCCCATCGACGCCGTCAGCAGCGCGTAGGTCGTCGCGGTGCCGTGCCAGGTGAAGTCCGCCAGCAGCGGCAGCAGCACCTGGAAGTTGAAGGAGATCGTCCCGACCAGGGCCATCATCAGCAGCGGGATCAGCAGCTCGGGTGTGCCGCGCACGTAGCGCAGCGCCTTCTTGACCTCGCCGGGCTTGCGGACCGCCGGCTTGGGCGTCTGCAGCTCGCGCGGGTTCATCGTCCGCAGCGCGATGAACATCGCCAGGAACGAGAACGCGTTGACGAGGAAACAGGGCGCGATGCCGATCAGCGCGATCACCGCTCCCGCCAACGCGGGACCGAGGATGCGCGAGGAGTGCACGACGACGCTGTTGAGCGCCACGGCGTTGACGACGCGGTCCGGCCCGACCATCTCGACCACGAACGACTGGCGCGACGGGTTGTCGATCGCCAGCACCGACCCGCGGACGAGGACCAGCGCGAGCACCATCCACGGCTCCGCCGCCCCGGAGGCGGCGAGCGCGAAGAGCGTCAGCGCCGGCACGACGAGCGCAAGCTGCGTGTAGGTGAGCACGCGGCGCTTCGGCAGCCGGTCGGCCAGCAGGCCGCCCCAGGCGCCGAACAGCAGGATCGGGAGGAACTGCAGGCCCGCGGTGAGGCCGACGAGCGAGCCGGACCCGGTGAGCTTGACCATCAGCCACATCTCGCCGACGGTCTGCATCCAGTTGCCGGTGATCGAGGCGAGCTGCCCGCCGAAGTAGCGGCGGTAGTTCGGGACCTTCAGTGACGAGAACGTCCGCGCGACGGCGGGACTCACTCCTCCCCCTCCTCGAGCACGCGCTCGAGGATGCCGGCGGCACGATCCAGCACAACAAGCTCTTCGGGGCTGAGGCGGTCCAGGCGCTCAGCGAGATACAGGTCCTTGCGCTCGCGCGTGCGGGCGAGCAGCGCCTCGCCCGCCTCGGTCGCGGCGACAAGGGAGGAGCGGCGGTCGGCGGGATCGGCGGCGCGGGCGATCAGCCCGGCCTCTTCGAGCCGCGCCAGGACCCGCGTGGCGGTCGGGCGCTGGATCTTCTCGCGCGCGGCGAGCTCTGACGGCGTCAGCGGGCCGTGGCAGGCGATCGTGTTCAGCGCGGCGCCCTGGGTGGGGCTGAGGTCTCCGCCGGCCTGCTGGCGCATCCGCCGCGCGAGCCGGGCGATCACCGGGCGCAGGCGATGAGCGAGATCGGTCGTGGAGATGGTTTGCATTGCTAATTAGCTTAGCGAACGAATTCGGGCTGCCAGGATCAGGCGGCATGAGACAAGCCGCAGAGGCCGTGGTGCGGGACTCGCTCGGTGTGCGCGCGGGGGAGACCGTGCTCGTGATCGCCGACACCGGGACGCAGGCGATCGGCGAGGCGCTGAGGGCGGCGGCGTCGCACGCGGGCGCGGAGGCCGTGCTCGCCCTGATGGACCCGCGCGAGCGCTCCGGGCAGGAGCCGCCAGAGGCGATCGCCGCCGCGCTGCTGCACTGCGACGTGTTCATCGCGCCCACGACCGCCTCGCTCAGCCACACGCAGGCGCGCAAGGCCGCGACCGAGCGCGGCGCCCGCGGCGCCACGCTCCCGGGCGTGACCGAGGACCTGCTCACCCGCCTGATGACGGCTGATCTCGACCTGATCAAACGCCGCTCGGACGCCGTCGCGCACCTGCTCACCGACCACGACGAGGCCCGCCTCACCTGCCCGCGCGGCACGGACTTCACGTTCGACCTGACCGGTCGCGCCGGCGTCGCCGACGACGGGCAGCTCGCCACCGCCGGCGCGTTCGGGAACCTCCCGTGCGGCGAGGGCTTCGTCTCGCCGCTGAACGGGCACGGGCGCCTCGTCGTCGCCAGCCTCGCGGGGATCGGCCTCGGCCACGGCGAACTGACGGTCGAGGGCGGGCGCTTGATCGCCGCGACCGGAGACGAGGGCGAGAAACTGCTCGAGACCCTGCTCGGCGCCGGCGAGCTCGGCACCAACCTGGCGGAGCTCGGCGTCGGGACCAACGAGCAGGCGACCCTCACCGGCAACGTGCTCGAGGACGAGAAGATGCTCGGCACCGTGCACATCGCGTTCGGCGCGAGCATGGGGATCGGCGGGACGGTCTCCGTGCCGGTCCACCTGGACTCGGTCGTGCTCGAGCCCACGCTCCACATCGGCGACGTCCCCGTGATCGAGAGCGGCACATTCCTCCTCTGATCGCCGTCCCCAACGTCTCCGAGGGCCGCGACCAGGAGGCGATCTCGGCGATCGCGAAGGCGTTCGGCCAGGGCCTGATCTATGACTCGAGCGACTGGGACCACCATCGGTCGGTCTACACGCTCGTGGGGGAGCCCGGGAAGCTCTACGAGGCGGTTCTCGGCGGGGCGCGCGAGGCGATCGAGCGCCTGGACATCACCGGGCACGCGGGCCTGCACCCGCGCGTGGGGGTGGTCGACGTCGCCCCGATCGTCTACCTGACCGAGGAGCAGCGCGGCGCGGCATGCGCGGAGGCGCTCGTGCTGGCGGAGGAGCTCGGGCGGCTCGGCGTTCCCGTCTACCTCTACGGCGACCTCGGGGGCGGCCGGACCCGCGCGGAGTTGCGCAAGCCCGGCGGGCTGGACGGGCTCGCGCCCGACTTCGGCCCCCCCAGCCACCCCACCGCGGGGGCGACGCTCGTCGCGGCGCGGCCGCCGCTGGTGGCGTTCAACGTGACCATCGACGCCGAGTTGGCCACGGCGAAGGAGATCGCGAAGGTGCTGCGTGAAGAGCTCGACGTGCGCGCGCTCGGCCTCCAGCTCACCGACGGCGTGCAGGTCTCGACCAACATCGAGGACCACACGCGGGTGACCGCCGCCGATGTGGTCGCGGCGGTCCGCGGGCATGCGCGCGTGACCGGCGCCGAGCTCGTCGCGCCCGCCCCGCGCGCCGCGCTGAACGACTTCCCCGAGGACGTCCCGCTCCGCGGCCCGAAACCGCTCGAAGATCATCTACTCTCGTAGGGGCAATGGCCCAGACGAAGCGCAAGAGGCGGACGAAGCACCGCGGCAACGCCGCCGGTTCGATCGAGGCGCGTGGCCGTACCGGCCGCAAGCCCACCGCGGAGGAACAGAAGAAAGCCGGTCGCCAGTCCGCGCGTGACCGCCGGGCGGCCAAGCCGCCGAGCTGGAACAGCGCGGCGCTGAAGGCCGGCGCGATGGCGGTCCTGCTGTTCATCCTCACGCAGGTCGGGATCCTGGGCAACACCAACACGAGCATCCAGCAGGGCCTGTTCCTCGCGCTGCTCGCGCTGGTCATCTACACGCCGCTGGCCTACACGACCGACAAGTGGGTGTACGGCCGCATGCTCAAACGCCAGGGCAAGAAGTAGGCGATGGAGGCGCGGTGGCTGACCGTCGGGCCGGTCCAGGAGAACACCTGGATCGCCCGCCAAGAAGGCGCGCCGGCAGCGCTCCTGATCGATCCGGGTGACGAGCCGGACACGCTGTCCGCGGCGCTCGACGAGCTCAAGACGAGCGTCGAGGCGATCCTGATCACCCACTGCCACTTCGACCACGTCGGCGCCGTCGCCGAGATGGCGCGCCGCACCGGCGCGCCGGTCTACTGCCCGGCGGGCGAGGTCTTCATCCTCGAGAACATCAACGACTACGTGCGCTTCCCGGGCTTCGGGCCGTTCGAGTCCTACACGCCCGAGCACACGGTCAAGCACGGCGACACGCTGCAGCTCGCGGGCTTCGAGATCGACGTGATCGGCACGCCGGGCCACAGCATCGACCACGTGACGTACAGCATTCCCGCCGAGAAGGCGATCTTCTCCGGTGACGTGCTCTTCCAGGGCTCGGTCGGGCGCACCGACCTCCCGGGCTCGGACCACGCGACGTTGATGGCCTCGATCGCGCGGCTGCTCGACACGCTGCCCGCCGAGACCGGTGTGCTTCCGGGTCACATGAACCCGACCACGCTCGGAGCCGAGCGCACCAGCAACCCGTTCCTGCACGAACTGGCGTGAACGAGCCCGGAGGCCCCGCTGCGGGGGACCATGCGTGCGGTTTCGGGCATCCCGGGTGTGTTCCTGAATGACTGATCGCAAGTTCCAGACGCCGCCGGGCACGTCCGACGTGCTGCCGGAGACCGCCGTCGCGCGCGAGCGGCTCGAGGCGGCTGCGCGCAAGATCTTCGACCGCGCCGGTTACGGCCGGATCGAGACGCCCACCTACGAGGCGACCGAGCTGTTCGCCCGCGGCGTGGGCGAGGCGACGGACGTCGTCCAGAAGGAGATGTTCACCTTCGAGGCCGACGACCGGTCGTACACGTTGCGGCCGGAGGGGACCGCGCCGACCGTGCGCGCCTACATGGAGCACGGGATGCACAAGCTCCCGCAGCCCGTGAAGCTCTGGTACCTGTCGAGCTTCTTCCGCAAGGAGACGCCGCAGGCCGGCCGCTACCGGCAGTTCTGGCAGGTCGGGGTGGAGGCGATCGGCTCCGCGGATCCCGCGGTCGACGCCGAGGTGATCCTGCTGCTCGCCGAGCTGCTGGAGGCGCTCGGCGCGCGTGACGTCGAGCTCGTCATCGCCTCGCTCGGCCAGCCCGAGCACCGCGCCGCGTACCGCGATGAGCTGACCGCGTACCTGCGCGCCAACGAGGACCAGCTGTCGGAGGAGGTCATCTCGCGGATCGACCTCAACCCGCTGCGGGCGTTCGACGCCAAGCACGAGCCGACCCAGCGGGTGATGGCGAAGGCGCCGCGGCTGATCGACCGGCTGCCGCAGGAGGACCTCGACCACTTCGCGTCCGTCCAGGACCTGCTGCGCGCCGCGGATCTCTCCTACACGGTCGACACGACGCTCGTGCGCGGCCTGGACTACTACACGCGCACGCTCTTCGAGTTCAAGTCGGGCGCGCTGGAGGCCGCGCAGAACACGCTCGGCGGCGGCGGGCGCTACGACGGCCTGGCCGAGGTGCTCGGCGGGCCGGCGACGCCCGGGGTCGGCTGGGCGGCCGGCGTGGAGCGGATGCTGATGGCGGCCACGCAGGCGCCGCAGGTCGAACCGGCCGTGGACCTGTTCGTCGCCTACGAGCCGGCGCACAAGGTCGACGCGTTCAAGCTCGCCGCCGACGCGCGCCGCACCGGGCACAGCGTGAGACTCGAACTCGCCGGGCGCAGCGTCAAGGGCCAGCTCAAGCAGGCGTCGCGCATCCGGCCCCGCTACGTTGCCATCTTCGGCGACGACGGCGTCCAGCTTCGCGACCGCGACGGCGGGGAGGACAAGCTCGTCGCGCCCGAGACCGTCATGCACCACATCCGGGGGAACATCCTTTGAGACCACCACGCGCGAACCCGTACCGCGACGCCTGGGCCGGTGAGCTCGACGCCGCACGCGTCGGCGAGCAGGTACGCGTGGCGGGCTGGGTCAATCGCCGCCGTGACCACGGCGGCGTGATCTTCATCGACCTGCGCGACCGCTCCGGGATCGTGCAGCTGACGTTCCATCCCGAGTCGCCGTCGTTCGCGCTGGCGGAGGCGCTGCGGCCGGAGCACGTGTTGTCGGCGGTCGGCGAGGTCGTCCGGCGCGAGGAGCGCAACGTCAACCCGAACATCAAGACGGGCGAGATCGAGCTCTCGGTCGCGGCGGCCGAGCATCTGGCGGAGTCGCTGACCCCGCCGTTCGCGATCGATGAAGACTCGCCGGTCGACGAGATGATCCGGCTGCGCAACCGCATGCTGGACCTGCGCCGGCAGGGCATGCAGGAGACGATGATCCTCCGGCACACGATCAACCGGGCGATCCGCGACTACCTCAACGCGAACGACTTCCTCGAGATCGAGACGCCGATCCTGACGCGCTCCACCCCCGAGGGCGCGCGCGACTTCCTCGTTCCGGCGCGACTGTCCCCGGGGGCGTTTTACGCCTTGCCGCAGTCGCCCCAATTGTTCAAACAGCTTTTGATGATGTCGGGGTACGAGCGCTACTACCAGATCGCTCGCTGCTTCCGCGACGAGGATCTGCGCGCCGACCGGCAGCCCGAGTTCACCCAGCTCGACCTCGAGATGGGCTTCGTCGAGGAGGAGGACGTCCTCACGACGATCGAGGGTCTGCTGACCCGGGTGTTCGAGGCGACCGGCTTCAACACGCCTCCGGCGCCGTGGCGGCGGATGGGCTACGACGAGGCGATGCTCAAGTACGGCTCCGACAAGCCGGACCTGCGGTTCGGGCTGGAGATCGCCGATCTCGGCGCGGCGGTCGCCGACACCGAGTTCCGGGTCTTCCGCGGGGTGATCGACGGCGGCGGCGTGGTGCGGGGCTTCAACGCGGGCGCGCGCGAGGCGTCGCGGGCGGTCGCTGACCAGCTGACCGAGGTCGTCAAGCGCTACGGCGCGGGCGGACTCGTGTGGGCGGTCGTGCAGGAGGACGGCACCTGGCGCTCGCCGGCGGCGAAGGCGCTGAGCGACGAGGACCGCTCGAAGATCGAGCAGGCGCTGGGCGCCTCCGCGGGCGACCTCCTGCTGATCGTGGCCGATGCGAACCCGTCGGTCGCCGCGACTGCGCTGGGCGAGCTGCGGCTCGAGGTCGCGCGGCGCTACGACCTGATCCCCGAAGGCCGCCACGAGCTGCTGTGGGTCGTGGACTTCCCGATGTTCGAGTGGAACCCGAACGAGCAGCGCTGGGACGCCCTGCACCACCCGTTCACGGCGCCGCTGGGCTCGTTCGACGACCCGGGCGCGCTGCGGTCGCGCGCGTACGACATCGTGCTCGACGGCTCGGAGATCGGCGGCGGGTCGGTCCGTATCAACCGCCCCGAGGTCCAGCAGCAGGTGTTCAACGCGCTCGGGATCTCCGAGGAGGAGGCCGACGCTCGCTTCGGCTTCCTGCTCGAGGCTTTGAAGTACGGAGCGCCGCCGCACGGCGGACTCGCGCTCGGCATCGACCGCATCGTGGCGATCGTCGCGGGCCGGGACTCGATCCGCGACGTGATCGCGTTCCCGAAGACCGCCTCGGGCTCTGACCCCCTGACCGGCGCGCCGGCCGCGGTGGACGCGGGCCAGCTCGCCGAGGTCGGGGTTCGGTTGACGGTCCCGCCGCCTACTTCTTGATGCGGACCGCGCGGGTGGTGACGGTCTTCGTCCCGCCCGCGTTGGCGCCGGTCACCGCGCAGGTCAGCTTCTTGCCGCGGTCGGCCTTGCGGACGGTGTAGGTCTTCTTGACCTGGCCCTCGATCGACTTGCCGTTGCGCTTCCACGCATAGGTGAGCTTGGGCGCGCCGGTCCACGTGCCGGCCGAGCAGGTCAGGCGCTTCCCGACCCGCGCGGTGCCGGTCAGCGCCGGGCCCTTGCCCGCCAGTCTGGGCTTTGCCGTCGGCGTGACCGTCGGCGTCGGCGGCTGCGGGGAGACGGGCGGGGCAGAGGCCGAGTACGCGACGCTGAAGCTCAGCCAGGGCTCGTTGGGCTCCGTGCTCCACTCCTCGTTGCCGGCGTCGCCGACGCCGAGCCGGAACCGCGCATTGACGCCGGAGGGGATGCCCAGGTCGTTGGGGCTCGCGCTGAGCGTGAAGCCCGTCGCGCCGAAACTCGCGATGGGCAACTGCCGTTGCTGGTCGTTGGCCCACTGCTGCTTGCCCGGGTTCCACGGAGTCATCGACACGCCGCGGGTCGAGAAGTTCAGCGCGAGGTCCTCACCGTTGGTGCTCCCGGTCGCGGCGTTGCCGTCGGCGTCCAGGTACATCACGGCGTTCGGCGGCAGCCGGTCGCTCGTCGCGAAGACCGCGCTGATCGACAGCGTGCAGGTCGCGTCCATGCGCACGACGACCTCGGCGAGGTCGGGGGAGATGCCCTGGTTGTCGCCGAGCCGGTCCGCGAGGTGGACCTCGGACGGCGTCGACGAGGCACAGGCGCCCGGCGTGGCCGCCGGCGGCTGCGTGGACGTGGTCTCCGGGTACGGGTCGCTCAGCGCGCCCATCCGATACCCCTCGACGCTGACGACCTCGACCAGGCAGATGAGCTGGCTGCCGATGTCGTCGGCGGTCACGACGTGGGTGCTGCCCGTGTCGATCCGCTGGCTGCCGCGGCCCCAGCTCTTGGTGATCGAGGCGAGCGAGTACGCCCATTCGCCATCGCTGCAGCTCAACGGCTGCCCGACGGCGTATGTGCCGGAGATCACCGGGCGCTTGATGCCCCAGAAGGGCGGGTCGGCCGCGTGCGCGTTGGCGGGGATGAACGCGAGCACGACGGCCAGCGCCGCGCCCGTCCAGAAATGCTTGAGCATCGCTCAGCAATCTAGTGGCCCCGACCGCGCGCGCTCGCTCGGACATGCGTCCAGGGTCGGGTCGGCACCCCATACGCCTCAACCTGCAGGCCGCTGATGCCGATTGTCTGGTTCGTGAGCCAGATCTCCCAGCCCGTCCGCATCCTTCTCATCGGCGCCGTCGTGTTCCTTGCTGCCTGGTTCACGCTTCTCCGGCCGAAGGGCGAGACCGCCGTGCCGCCTGTCACGACGAGCACGACCACCACCCCGGCCGCCACCTCGACGCCGCAGACCGGCCTCGGCAAGGCCGTCGACGCCGCCAAGAAGGCGGCGGGCGTCAAGCCCGAGGCGACCGCCACGGCGACGCCGACCACCGGCACCGCGACGACGACCACGCCCGAGACCAAGCCCGAGAACGCCGCGATCACGGCCGTTCCGAAGGACGTCCTCGCCAAGCTCCCGAAGAAGGTCGCCGGCGCGTTGACCGACCGCAAGGTGCTCGTGCTGGGGGTGCTGAGCGAGGACGCCAAGAGCTGGCGCCCGCAGGCCGACGACGACCGCTACGTCCGCAACGCGCTCAAGCGCACCAACCGTTACGAGGGCGACGTCGTCGTCAAGACGGTCGCGCTCGACAAGCTCTCCACCTACGGTGCGCTGGTCAACGACCTCCACGTCACGCAGAGCCCGAGCATCGTGGTCATCGACCGCAACCTGAAGGGCACGGTCCTGACCGGCTACGTCGACCGGGTCGCGATCAACCAGTCGATCGCCGACGCCCGCCGCGACAGCATCACCCCGAACATCACGGACACCTACCTGCGCAAGGCCAACTCGCTCTGCGGGCACTACGAGACCCGCGTGGACCGCTGGTCGCTCCCGACGGTCGACGGCCGCAAGGCCGAGGTCAAGTCGCTGCAGCGCTTCAAGGCCATCCTCACCGCCTACGGGCACCGGATCGCCGCGCTGGACACGCCCGCCAAGTACAAGGGCCTGCGGACGCTGTGGCTCAAGAACGAGCGCGCGCGCCGGGTCGCCTGGGACAAGGTCATCAAGGCGCACAAGACGGGCACGGGCTACGGCAAGACCAACGCCGCGATCGCCTCCTTCGGCGATGTCTACAGCCACAAGCTCAACACCCGCTTCAACGAGCTGGGCCTCACCGACTGCGCGGTGGCGCGTACCTCCTAGACTCGGCGGTCCATGGACCGCGAGCGTTTCACTGAGCACCTCGCCGCGCCCATGGGGCGCGGCGTCGTGCTTTCCGAGGGCTTCGACGGGCACGCCGGCGGCGCCGTCTGCGGCGATCTGATCCGTATCTCCGTGTCGGTGCGCGGCGATCGCGTGATCGCGTGTGGGTTCGATGCGTCCGGTTGCGGCGCTCTGACCGCGGCGGGCAGCGCGGCGGTCACGCTCGTGTCCGGCGAGCTGCTGCTGGACGCGGCGCGGGTCGGTTCGCGGGAGATCGCCGAGGAGCTCGGCGGGCTCTCGCCGGGCAAGCTGCATGCGGCCGACCTGGCCTCGGACGCGCTGCACCGCGCGTTGGGGGCGGCCGCGCGGACGGCCGACGTGCCGGCGTCGGGCCGCACGCTGGTGGCGATGAGCGGGGGCGTGGATTCGGCGGTCGCGGCGCTGCTGTGCGGGTCGGACTCGGTCGCGGTCACGTTGGAGCTGTGGCGGGACTCGGAGAACGACGCCGAGGCGTCCTGCTGCTCGGCGGACGCGGTCCGGCTCGCCCGCTCGGTCGCCCACCGCATGGGGCTGCCGCACTTCACGCTGGATCTGCGGCCCGAGTTCCGGGCAGGCGTCGTCGAGCCGTTCCTGGCGGGCTACGCGGCGGGGGAGACCCCGAACCCGTGCGTGGGCTGCAACGGCCACGTGCGGCTGGACGCGATGCTCGACCTCGCGACGCGGCTCGGCTGCGCGTCTTTGGCGACCGGCCACTACGCGCGGGTGACCGACGACGGCCTGCTGCGGGTCGCGGCGGATCCGGCCAAGGACCAGACGTACATGCTCTCGGCCCTATCACCCGCTTCGCTCGCCCGGATGCGGTTCCCGTTGGCGGAGTTGACCAAGGCCGAGGTGCGGACGCTGGCTCTGGAAGCCGATCTCCCGGTGGCCAAGCGGCCGGACTCTCAGGATCTCTGTTTCCTGGCCGGCGTGGGCAAGGCGCGGTTCCTGGCGCGGCACGCTGCTTTGGAGGACGCCCCAGGTGAGATCGTGTCTGTCTCCGGAGACGTGCTCGGCACCCACGATGGCTTCCACCACTTCACCGTCGGCCAGCGTAAGGGCCTCCGCGTCCAGTCGGAGGACCCGCTCTACGTCCTGCGCACCGAGGCTGCCTCCAACCGGGTCGTCGTCGGCTCCCGCGAGGCGCTCGCCGTCCGCCGTGTCCCGGTCCGCGGCGCCCGCCTGCACCGCCCCGGCTGCGAGGTCGACGCCGTCCGCCTGCGCTACCACTCCCGCGCCGTGCCCTGCCGCGTGGCGGGCTCACCGGACGCCGGCACCCACCGCTCGCTCGAGCTCGAACTCGACGAACCGTTCCACGGCGCCGCCCCGGGCCAATCCGCCTGCCTCCTCCGGGGCGACGTGATCGTCGGTTGGGCGACGATTTCGGCACAGTAAAGACGCAAACGCGTCTTGTTCCGTCACAGCCGCCCGGGCGATCCTGCCCGGGTGAGCCGAAATCGTCAGGCAAGGCCAGACCAAACCGGCTCACCCGACGAGCGGGCCGCGCGGATCGCGGCTGCGCAGTGGGGGGTGGTCGACAACGCGGAGCTCTGGGCGTGCGGCTTGACGCGCGACGCGATCATGCGCCGTTGCCGGAGCGGGGCGATCCGCGAGGTGCACCGCGGCGTGTACGCCTGGGGTCACGACGGGCTGACGTGGCGCGGGCGCTGCCTCGCCGCGGCGAAGGCCTGCGGGCCGAAAGCGGGCCTGAGCCACCACGCGTGCTGCGCGGCCTGGCGGCTGATCGAGCTCGACGAGGACCGCCCGATCGACGTCACGATCCCGATGCGCGGGGCGCGCGAGATTCCGGGCGTCGTGATCCACCGGACGCGCGTTCCCTTCGAGGTGATGCGGCTGGACGGCATTCCGGTGACCACACCCGCGCGCGGCCTGCTGGACCTGGCGTCGGTCGCGACCTACGAGTTCACCCGCCGGGCCGTGCGCGAGGCGATGGCGCGCAACCGGGCGAGCATCCGCGATCTCACCGCCGTGCGGGGCCGCAAGGGCGGGAAGATCCTGACGCGCATCCTCGCCGACGGCCACACGCCTACGCGCTCGGAGCTGGAGGACGCGTTCCTCGACCTCGTCGAACGGGGTGGGCTCGTCAAGCCGCTCGTCAACCAGCGCAACCACGGGCGGGTGCCGGACTTCCGCTGGGGCGAGCTGGTGGTCGAGGCCGACGGGGCGCAATGGCACGACCACAAGCTCGCCCGCGAGGACGACCTCGAGCGCCAGGCCGAGCTCGAAGCGCACGGGTTCCGGATCGTCCGGGTGACGTGGAAGCAGGTGATCGGGCGGCCGGCGCAGACGCTCGCGCGGCTCAGGGCCGCCGGAGCACCAGATGCCACGCCGCGATCGATGCCGCGTCCTGGATGACGTTCTCGTCCACCATCCGCTCGACCTCCGCGACCGGGAAGCGGCGGGCGACGATCCCGGCCTCGGTCGGCTCGGGCGCCATGTCGCCCTGCGTGAGCTCGGTCGCCCGCCAGACGTGGAACGGCTGGTTGGCGATGCCGTAGGCGTAGAAGAGCCGGCCGAGGTTCTCCATCCGCCCGGCGCGCAGCCCCGTCTCCTCGGCGAGCTCCATCCGCGCGAGCTCCTCGGCGGCGACCTCCCCGTCTTCGAAGGACCCTTGGGGGAACTCCCACATGCGCTCCCCGACGAGGTACCGGTACTGCTCGACCAGCCAGACGCCGTCGTCGTCGACGGGGACGATCACCGTTCCCGGCCGCTTCTCGATCCACCCGTACAGGCCGGCCGACCCGTCGGAGAGCTCGGTGATGTCCTCATGGACCCGCATCCAGCGGTTCTCGTAGACGACTCGCGAAGACGTGGCACGCACGCCGCGCAGCCTAGACTCACCGACGTGACCTCCGACGAGATCCGTGACCGCTACCTGAGCTTCTTCGAGAGCCGAGACCACAAGCGCCTGCCCTCCGGTTCCCTGGTGCCGGCCGAGCACGATCCGTCGGTCCTGCTCACGACCGCGGGCATGCACCCGCTCAAGCCGTACTTCCAGGGCCGCGAGAAGCCCCCGCACCACCGCCTGACGAGCTGCCAGAAGTGCTTCCGCACGCCGGACATCGACAAGGTCGGCCTGACCACGCGCCACCTGACGTTCTTCGAGATGCTCGGGAACTTCTCGATCGGCGACTACTTCAAGCAGGGCGCGGTCGAGTTCGCGTGGGAGCTGAGCCTGGAGGGCTTCGGGTTCAACAAGGACGACATCTGGGTCACGGTGTTCGAGGGCGACGAGGAGCTCGGCCTCGGCCCGGACGAGGAGGCGATCGAGGCGTGGCTGGCGATCGGCGTGCCGCGTGAGCGGATCGTCGGCTGCCCGCGCAGCGAGAACTTCTGGCAGGCCGGCCCGACCGGTCCGTGCGGGCCGTGCAGCGAGCTCTACCTCGACCGCGGGCTGGACTTCGGCAAGGCCGACGACCTCCCGGGCGGCGAGAACGAGCGCTTCCTCGAGTACTGGAACCTCGTGTTCATGCAGTTCGAGCAGAACCCGGTCAACACGCTGACGCCGCTGCCGGCGCAGAACATCGACACCGGCCTCGGCCTGAACCGGATGGCGCTGATCAAGCAGGGCGTCACGAGCATCTTCGACACGGACCAGTTCGTGCCGCTGATCGGGCTCGGCGAGCAGCTCTCCGGCAAGCGCTCCGGGTCGAGCCCCGAGGTCGACCGCGCGCTGCGCGTCCTCGCCGACCACACCCGCGGCATGAGCTTCCTGATCGCCGACGGCGTCGTCCCGTCCAACGAGGACCGGGGCTACGTCCTGCGCCGCCTGATGCGGCGGGCGATCGTGCAGGGGCGGCAGATCGGCATCGAGCCCGGCTTCCTGCCCAAGTACGCGGAGGTCGTCCGCGAGACGATGGGCGGCCACTACGGCGAGCTGCTCGAGCAGGCCGACACGGTCGACATGTGGCTGAGCACCGAGGAGGAGGCCTTCAACCGCACGCTCGAGTCCGGCCTGCGGATGCTCGACGACGTGATCGCGAAGGCCCAGAAGGCGGGCGAGGAGGGCATCGGCGCCGATGAGGCCTTCAAGCTGCACGACACGTTCGGCTTCCCGTTCGACCTGACGCTCGAGCTCGCGGCCGAGCGCGGCGTGGGCGTCGACGAGCAGGGCTTCGAGGACCTGATGGAGGACCAGCGCACCCGCGCGCGGGCGAGCGCCGGCCGTGAGGGCGGGGAGGACGCGCGCGAGAAGCTGCGCGTCTTCGCCACGAACGCCGGCGAGCCCAGCGTCTTCACCGGCTACGAGACGACCGAGCAGGCCACGGCCGTGGCGTCCGTGACCGTCGAGAACGGCCGCACGCTGGCCAAGCTCATCGAATCGCCGTTCTACGCCACCGGCGGCGGCCAGGTCCACGACGACGGCGTGATCGAGTGCGAGGACGGCGGCTGCGCGGCCAAGGTCGTCGACGTCGTCCGCCTCGGCGACGACCAGGCGCTCGTGCTGGAGCCGATCAAGGGCGCGCTGCACGAGGGGGAGCGGGTCGTCGCGCGGGTCGACCGCCACGCCCGCCGCGCCACCGAGTGCAACCACACGGCGACGCACCTCCTGCACGCCGCGCTGCGCGAGCGCCTCGGCACCCACGTCCGCCAGGCCGGCTCCTACGTGGGCCCGGACAAGCTGCGCTTCGACTTCACCCACGGCGCGCCGCTCAGCGACGAGGACCGCCGGTGGGTCGAGGACCGCGTCAACGCGATGGTCCTGGAGAACCAGCCGGTCCGCGCGCTCACGACGACGCTCGACGAGGCCAAGTCGCTCGGGGCGATGGCGCTGTTCGGCGAGAAGTACGGCGACGTCGTGCGGATGGTCGAGGTCGGCGCCGGCGACTGGTCGCGCGAGCTGTGCGGCGGCACCCACGTGCGCGCCACGGCCGAGATCGGCGTCTTCAAGATCACCCAGGAGACCTCCAGCGCCGCCAACGTGCGCCGGATCGAGGCGATCACCGGCCCGCTCGGCATCGAGCTGCTGCGCAAGCACGACCGCGAGCTGACCGCGGCCGCCGTGGCGCTGCGCACGCAGCCGGACGCGGTGGCCGACGTCGCCGCGGCCCAGGTGGCCAAGCGGCGCGAGCTCGAGAAGGCTCTCGAGAAGGGCGCGACCGCCGAGGCCAAGCCGGCCGAGGTGATCGACATCGACGGCATCCGCGCGGTCTTCGAGATTCGCGAGGTCCCGAACCCGAAGGCATTGCCGGATCTGGCGGATCGCCTCAAGAACGAGCTCGGCGACCCCGCGGTGGTCGTGCTGGGCGCTCCCGGCGAGGGCCGCGCGTCGCTGCTCGTGGCCGCGACGCCCGGCGCGATCGAGCGCGGCGTCAAGGCCGGCGCGATCGTCAAGGTCGCCGCGGCGGCGGTCGGCGGCGGCGGTGGCGGGCGCGACAACATGGCCCAGGCCGGCGGGAAGGACCCCGACAAGCTGCCGGACGCCCTGGCCGCGGCCCGCGCGGAGATCGAGCGCGCGCTGGGCGTTTGAGGGTCGTCGCCCTCGACTACGGCTCGGCGCGCTGCGGCGTGGCGGTCAGCGATCCGACGGGAACGCTGGTCACGCCGCGCGACCCGGTCCTGAACCCCGCGACGAAGAAGGGCTTTCAGCGCCTGAAGGCGGTGATCCGCGAGCTCGAGGCCGAGCGGGTCGTCGTCGGGCTGCCGCTGTCGCTCTCGGGCGGCGACTCCGCTCAGACCGTCGAGGTGCGCGAGTTCGCGGCGCGGCTGGCGCGCGCGATCGAGGTCCCGGTCACGCTCTACGACGAGCGATTCACCACGTCGCTGGCGCTGCAGGCGGGCGGAACGGGGTCCCTGGACTCGCGCGCCGCAGCGACCTTATTGGACGAATGGCTAAGTCTGCCGATTAGAGAGGAGAACCCGCCCCTGTAGTCCGGAGACTTTTCGATGAACCCAGCCACCAATCCGCCTTCCAGCACGGCCGACGCCGTGATGGCGGAGACGGCTGGGCCCGTGGATCCGCTCGACGCGATCCTGCGCCAGATCATCAACGGCTACTTCGTCCTCACCGACGGCCAGGGCTCCGTCTCGAAGTGGTCCGAGCCGGCCGAGCTGCTGTTCGACCAGCCCGCCGAAGCGATCCTCACCCAGAACTTCTTCGCGACGCTGATCGGCGGCGCGCTGCCGCCCGCCGGCCAGGCCTGGCGCGAGTTCCTCGACCTCGGCGAGCCGCCGCGGGTCCCCGGCACGGTCGAGCTCGTCGGTCGCCGCGGCGACGGCTCCGAGTTCCCGATGGAGACGGTCTTCGTCCCCGTCAAGCTCGACGAGGGCTTCGACTTCTCCCTCTTCCTCGAGGACCTGTCCTTCGAGCTGCCGCTGAACCTGATGCTGCTGCGCATGCGTCAGCAGCACCCGGTCGTCGTCCGGGCGCTGAAGTCCGCGCTCGAGACCGAGGCGCAGCCGTGGGAGGGCTGGCGCACCGCCGGCACCCTCGTCATCTTCAAGCCGCTGCAGGCGACGCCGTGGGTCGAGCAGGAGCTCGCCCGCCGCGAGGCCGAGCGCGCCCTCGCCGACGCCGAGGCCGAGGAGCGCCTCACCAACTTCGACCCGGGCATCCAGGGCGACTTCCGCGATCTCGACGACGCCGCCGCGGTCGTCGCGCGCCTGCTCAGCGCCGTCGAGCGCATCGACGAGCTCGAGCGCGTCGCCGGCGGACTGCCCGCGCAGCTCGACGAGGCCCGCCGCGACGCCGAGAAGCGCAACGCCGAGTCCCAGCGCCAGTCCGAAGCGCTGCGCGCCGACATCCAGCGCGCGCTGCAGGGCGTCCCGTCCGAGCTCGACCGCCACGAGCAGCTCGCCCGCCTGGAGCGGCTGGAGCGCGCGCAGGGCGACAGCTCCGCGCTGGCCTCCGTCGAGGCCGCGACCGCGCGTGTCGGCGCCCGCCTCGACCAGCTCGAGCGCGACCGCGTCGCGGCCGAGGCCGCCGCCGAGCGTCGCCTGGCCGAGGCCGAGGCGCGTGCCGCCGCGGCCCTGGCCAACGCCTCCAACGACGAGGCGCTGCGCACGATCCGCACGGAGCTCGCCGCGACCGTCGAGCGCCTCGAGCGCGAGCGGGAGTCCGAGCGCGAGGCCGCCCGCGAGGCACTCGCCGGCGCGCTCGAGCGTGTCGAGCAGGTCCAGCGCGGCGCCGACGCGCTGCGCGAGCAGCTCTCCGCCGCCACCGTCGAGCGTGCCACGGCCGACGGCCTGGCGGGCGACGATCGCCGCCGCCTCGAGGAGCTCCAGCGCGAGACCGACGGTCTCCGCGCCCGCGTCGAGGCGATGCGCGAGCAGGACCTCGCGGGCGAGCTCGCGTCGCTGCGCGAGGCCGTCGGCGACCTCGCCACGCTGCGCGAGGCGGTCGCGCGCCACGAGGCCGCCGCCGGCGACACCACCGCCCGCCACGAGGCGCTGAGCGCGATGGTCGCCGCCCTGCGCGAGGCCGTCACCCAGAGCGACGTCACGGCGTCCGCGTCCGACGTCGCCGCGCTGCGCGAGGCCGTCGAGCGCGCAGAGGCGTCGACGGGTGAGCTTGCCGCGCTGCGTGAGGGTGTCGAGGCGTCGACGGATCAGCTCGCGGCTCTGCGTGAGGCGGTTGCGCGCGCCGAGGCGTCCACGGATGACGTTGCCGCGCTGCGCGAGGGTGTCGAGGCGTCGTCGGGTGAGCTCGCAGCGCTGCGCGAGGCGGTTGCGCGCGCGGAGGCGTCCACGGATGACGTTGCCGCGCTGCGCGAGGGTGTCGCGGCGTCGTCGGGTGAAATCGCCGCGCTGGGCGAGGCCGTCGCGCGCGTCGAGGCGGCCACCGGCGACCTCGCCGGGCTCCGTGAAGCGGTCGCGCGTGCCGAGGCCGCGACGGGCGAGCTGGCCGCGCTCCGCGAGGCCGTCGAGCGCACCGAGGCGGCCACCGCCGACCTGTCGACGCTGCGCGAAGCGGTCGCCCGTCACGAGGCCGCCGCCGGCGACACCGCCGCGCGCCACGACGCGCTCTCCGGCATGGTCTCGGCGCTCAACGAGGCCGTCGCCCGCCAGGAGCAGGTCGCCGGTGACGTCGCCGCGCTGCGCGAGGCCGTCGCGCGCCAGGAGGCCGCCGCGGCCGAGATCGCCGCGCTGCGGGAGTCCGCCGCCGATCTCGACGAGCTGCGCGACGCGGTCGCGCGCCACGAGGCCGCCACCGGCCAGATCGCTTCCCTGACCGCGGTCGTCGCCCGCCACGAGGCGCTCGCCGACCAGGTCACCCAGCTGCGCGGCGAGGTCGACGCGGTCGCCGACCTGCGCCGTGCGCTGTCGGAGCTGCGGGCGCAGTTCACCGAGCAGGAGCTGGTCGCGGGCCGGATCGCCGAGCAGGAGGTCGTCGAGCGCGAGGTCCAGTCGCTCGTCGGCGACACTCAGCGCCAGATCGCCGCCCTGCACGCCCGCATCGCCGTGCTCGGCGACGCGCGCGAGGAGCTCGCCCGCCGCCTCGATTCCACCGTCTCCAACGACGAGATGGCGGCGCTGCACGCCCGCATCGACGCGCTCCCGGCGAGCGACGAGCTGGCCGAGCTGCGCCGGCGGCTGGACGAGCTGGCGCCGCGCGACGCGGTCGCCGAGCTGCACGAGCGCATCGACGTCGCCCACGACTCGCTCGCGGCGCGGATCGAGGGCCTGGCCGGCAGCGGCGACCTCGACCGGGTGTGGGAGCGCGTCGACGGCCTCGTCGGCCGCGAGGAGCTCGACGAGCTGCGCGGGCGCTTCGACGGCGTCGCCGGCCGCGAGGAGCTCGACGAGCTGCGCGGGCGCTTCGACGGCGTCGCCGGCCGCGAGGAGCTCGACGAGCTGCGCGGGCGCTTCGACGGCGTCGCCGGCCGCGAGGAGCTCGACGAGCTGCGCGGACGCTTCGACGGCGTCGTCGGCCGCGCCGAGCTCGACGAACTGCGTGCGCGGCTCGAGGGCGTCGTCGGCCGCGATGAGCTCGACGAGTTGCGCGGGCGCCTGGACGGGCTCGCCTCGCGCGACGACGTCGCCGGCCGTGACGAGCTCGACGAGCTGCGCGGGCGCCTGGACGGGCTCGCCTCGCGCGACGACGTCGCCGGCCGCGACGAGCTCCACGAGCTGCGTGCGCGCCTCGAGGGCGTCGTCGGCCATGACGAGCTGCGCGACCGCCTGCTCGGCCTCGTGGGCCACGACGAGCTCGCCGCTCGGCTCGCGACGCTCGCCGATCACGACGAGGTCATCGAGCTCGCCGCGCGGGTCGAGGAGCTCGCCGGTCGCAATGACAACGCCGCGATCTCCGCCGAGCTCGCGCAGCTGCGCGAGCGCCTCAACTCGCGCGAGGACATCGGCGTCGCCCAGCAGGCGCTCTCGGCCGCCGAGGACGCGCTCCAGCGCATCGCGGCCGTCGATCGCGGCGCCGGCACCGTCCTGTCCGACGTGCGCACGCTGCGCGCCGCGGTCGACGAGGCCATCTCCCTCGCCCAGGGCGCCCAGGAGAGCGGACGCCAGGACGCCGAGGAGTTGCGCGAGCTGGTCGCCCGCATCGGCGGCGAGCTGGAGGTCTCCAAGGGCCAGGCGAATGGCGCCGAGACGGAGGCGCTCGGCGCCCGTCAGGCCGCGAACGCCGCCCGCGACGACGCCGCCCGCGCCCGCGAGGAGGCCGCGGCCGCGCGGCGCGAGCTCGAGTCCGTCCGCGCCGAGGGGCTCTCAGAGCGTCTCGAGGCGGCCGACCAGCGTGCCGCCGCGCTGTCGACCGAGCTGGCCGCGAGCCGCGAGCGCCTCGACACGGTCGGCCTCCACGTCGACCGCCTGGGCGTGACCGCCGCCGCGGAGCGCACGGCGGGCGAGGAGCGCACCGCGGCGCTGCGCAGCGAGCTGGCCGACGTCCGGCACGTCGCCGAAAGCGCCGCGCGTGGCCTCGAGCTCCTCCGTGCCGAGCTGTCGGGCGCCCGCGAGGCCGCCGAGGCCGCCCGCGCCGCGTCGACCGCGGGCGACGAGCGGATCGTGGCGATGCAGTCCGAGCTGAACTTCGCCCTGAAGAGCCTCGAGGAGATGAAGCAGGGGCTCAGCTCCGCCGGCCAGGCCGCGGTCATCGCGCGCCGCGAGGCCGAGCAGGCGCGCAAGGCCGCCCAGCACGTCGGCGACGGCTCGACCGAGCGCGTCACGGAGGTCTTCCAGCAGATCCTCGGCCTCGCCGCCGCCCGCAACCAGCCGGCGCGCCGCCAGCCGACGATGGCCACCCCCGCCGCCAAGCCCGAGCCGGTCAAGCGCGAGCCGCGCCACGGCTTCGACGACGCGATCCAGCCGATGGCGATCCTCGCCCTCGACGGCAAGTTCAAGGAGCTCAACCCGGCGTTCACCAAGCTCGTGGGCTACAAGGAGCACGAGTTCACGAAGGCCGCCTGGCCGTCGCCGCACGACCGCCGCGACTACAAGGACCAGCTCGAGCAGCTGCGGGCGATGGGCGTGGGTGAGCTGCGCGAGGTCGAGGTCTCCAGCACCTACATGCACGGCCAGGGCCTGATGGTCCCGGTCGTCGGCAAGCTGTCGCTCTCGACCGACGAGGGCGGCCAGCCGCAGCACCTGTTGCTGGTGGCAGAGGACCGACACACCACATAGTCCTGTCGTACGGGCTCGCTAGGATGCCCGGCGGTCGCTGACCCTGTCGCCCTCCGGGAATCCGCCCGGCGCGCCAGGGCGGCATTCCCGCCGGTTTATCCGTGTTCGGCAAACGCTCGGACCAACCCCGCACAGCTGAAGACCGCGCTCGCGCCGCGGCTGATCGCGCTGCCCGCCGCCGGGGCGGAAGCGGCCGCGCGCTCCCGCCCGAGGCCTTCGAGTACACCGTCCGCCCGCCGGACGTCGAGCCCCACGAGCCGTTCGCCCCGCCCGTGGAGGAGCCCGCGCCGCCGGCCGAGGAGGCGCCGCGCGCGGCCGAGCCCGCGCCGCCCGTCGACGAGTCGCCGGCGCCGGCCGACACGCGCGTCGAAGAGCCGCCGCCGGCCCCGTCGCCGCGCGACGACGCCGCGCGCCCTGACGTCGCGCCGCCGCGCGACGAGGCGGCGGACGCCGATGCCGCGCCGTCGCGTGAAGACGCGCCCCACGCGGACGCCGCGGCGCCGCGCGAGGACGCCGCGCGCGCCGACGCCGCGCCGCCCCGCGAAGACCCCGCGCCTCCGCGCGACGACGCCGCGCGCGCCGACGTCGCGCCGCCCCACGAAGACCCCGCGCGCGCCGACGCCGCGCCGCCCCACGAAGACCCCGCGCCTCCGCGCGACGACGCGCCGGCCGACGACGAAGCGGCCCTCGCCGCCGCTCGCGCCGAGCGGGCGGCCGAGGCCCGGCAGCTGCGCGAGAACGCCGGCGCGGCGCAGCCGGAGCTCGAGCCGACGCCCGAGGTCATCCACCAGCCGACCGTCGAGTACACGCCGTTCCAGACCGAGGAACACGTACTGCCGCAGGACGATGCGGAGCCTCGGCTGGTGGCCGTCCACGCCTTCGCCGCGACCGAGCGGCCTGAGAACCAGGAGCCCGAGACGGTGCTCGAACCAGAGCCCGAGCGCGAGCCGGTCCCGCTGCGCAAGGCGCCGGACCGCCCGGCGGACGCCGCGCCCACGCGTCGCCGTGCCGCGCCCGACCAGCCGCGCCGCCGTCCGCCGAAGACACCCAAGGGGCCGCGCTCTTCAGGGGGCTCGCACTGGGGCCGCCGCATCTTCACGCTGATCGTCGTCCTGCTGTTCGCGGCCGTCCTGTACGCGTTCAACAAGACGTTCCAGCCCTTCCACGGGGACGGCAGCGGCGCGGTCGCGGTCGACATCCCGGAGAACTCCGACGCCGCCGACGTGGCGAAGCTGCTCGTCGCCAAGGGCGTGGTCGACTCGGCGCGGTTCTTCGAGCTCAACGCCACGATCAGCGGCGAGCGCAGCAAGCTCCGCCCCGGCCACTACACGCTCAAGAAGGGCATGACCAACGGGGCGGCGATCGATGCGCTGACGACGCCGCCCGCTGAGGCGACGCCCGTTCCGACCGTCGACGTGACCCTCATCGAGGGCCCGTCGATCAAGGAGAACGACCCGGTCGTCAAGAAGTCCGAGAAGGTCGACGGCAGCTACGCCAAGGCCGCCGACTCGGCCGCGGTGCTCAAGCGCATCCGCGACCTGGGCGCGCCCAAGGGGACCAAGACCGCCGAGGGCTTCCTGTTCCCGGCGACGTACAAGCTCCCGGTCGGCTCGCCGGCGGCGGATCTGGTCAACCAGCAGCTCGACGCCTTCAAGGACAACTTCGACGGCGTCTCCATGAAGTACGCCAAGTCCAAGAAGCTCACGCGCTACGACGTGCTGATCATCGCCTCGATGATCGAGCGCGAGGCGCAGCTCCCGCGCGAGCGCAAACTCGTCGCGGCGGTCATCTACAACCGGCTCAAGCAGGGTATGCCGTTGGGGATCGACGCCACGACGCGTTACGAGACGAACAATTGGCAGCGCCCGATCAACCAATCCGAGCTCGACAAGCCGGGGCCGTACAACACGCGGCTCAAGCGCGGCCTGCCGCCGACGCCGATCGGCAACCCCGGCCTCGCGTCGATCAAGGCGGCCGCCGCGCCGTCCAAGAAGAAGTACCTCTACTACGTTCGCAAGCCGGGCAAATCGGGCGAGCACGCGTTCTCGTCCACCGACGCGCAGTTCGAGAAGGACGTCGCGAAGTACCAGGCTTCCCGCGACGGCAAATGATCCGCCTCGGTGTGTGCGGGTGGCCGGTGGCCCACTCGCGTTCCCCGCGGATGCAGAACGCGGCCTTGGCCCACATGGGCCTCGATGACTGGCACTATCAAGCTCTGCCGTTGCCGCCGCATCTGTTCACGGAGACCGTGAAAGCCCTGCCGCCCCTGGGCTTCCGGGGCGTGAACGTGACGATCCCGCACAAGGAGCAGGCGCTCGCGCTCGCGGACGAGGCGACCGAGACCGCGAGGGCGATCGGCGCGGCGAACACGCTCACGTTCAACGCCGACGGCACCGTCCACGCCGACAACACCGACGCGCCAGGCTTCCTCGCCGCGCTCAACCGCTCCGCGTACGACCGCACCGCGCTCGTCCTCGGTGCCGGCGGCACCGCCCGCGCGGTGCTCTACGCGCTCAAACAGGCGGGCGCCAAGCAGATCCACCTGTGGAACCGCACCCCCGCACGCGCGCAAGCGCTTGCCGACGAATTCGGCGCCACGTTGGGCCACGCGCGCGCCGAGATCGTCGTCAACACGACCTCCGTCGGGCTGCGCGACCCGGAGGAGACGTTCAAGGCGCTCCCCTTGCAGGCCGATGAACTGGGTGCCGGATGCACGGTGGTGGACATGGTCTACCGGCACGGCGGCACACTTCTGCTGAACACCGCGAGAGCGAATGGGGCAGAGGTGGTCGACGGGTTGGAGATCCTGGTCGCCCAAGGCGCAGCGTCATTGGAACGCTGGACCGGCCGGACGGCTCCCGACAAGGCGATGCGGGAGGCCGTCAAAGACATCGCCCAATGAGCTCGACCTTCGACACCGCTACCAGGCCCAGACGGGGCAACGGCATTACCACGCCTTCCCGGCGTGGCGGTTCAGGACGCGTGCTCACGGATGTCCTCGTCGACCTCGGTTTCGTCGACCGCGGGACGATGGACATCGCGCTGGACCGCGCGACGCAGAGCGGCGGCGCGCCCGAACGCATCCTGGTCAACGACGGGACGCTGACCGACGACCAGCTCGCCCGCGCGGTCGCCGAACGCTTCGGCCTCGACCACGTCGACCTCAAGCTCTACCGCGTCGACCCGGACGCCGCCAAGCTGGTCGCACCCGCCGCGGTGCGCCGCTACCAGGCCGTCCCGGTCTCCTTCGTGGGCGACCGCACGCTGCTGGTGGCGATGGTCGACCCGGCGAACGTGCTCGCGATCGACGACATCGCGGTCATGACCGGTTACGAGGTCCGCCCCGCGGTCTCCTCGCTGGCCGACGTCGAGTGGCTGCTGACGCGGTTGGAGGACCCGAACTTCGGCGTCGGCGCGACCGCACCAGAGGACTTCGAGGACGACCCCGAGGCCGATCAGTCCCCGGCGGCGGCCGAGCGCCCGCCCGCGCCGCTGTACGACATCCGCGAGAACGCGCCGATCAACTTCGGCGCCGGCGGCGAGGACGCGAGCGTCATCCAGCTCGTGCACCGGGTGATCAAGGAGGCCGTCGAGCGCGGCGCGTCCGACATCCACTTCGAGCCCCAGGAGGAGGAGATGCGGGTCCGCTACCGCATCGACGGCGTCCTCCAGGAGGCCGCGACCGTGCCGGTGAGCGCCATCCCGGCGGTCATCTCCCGCATCAAGATCCTCTCCGACCTCGACATCGCCGAGCGCCGCATCCCGCAGGACGGCCGCATCTCGCTCGAGGTCGACGGCAAGCCGATCGACCTGCGCGTCGCGACCCTGCCGGCGTCGCACGGCGAGAAGGTCGTCATGCGCATCCTGGACCAGAGCAAGGTCATGATCCAGCTCGAGCAGCTGGGCATGCTCCCGCAGGCGCTCGAGCGCTTCTCGAAGGCGTTCGGGCAGGCGCACGGCGCCGTGCTCGTGACCGGCCCGACGGGCTCCGGCAAGTCCACCAGCCTGTATGGCGCCCTCAACCAGCTCAACACGATCGAGAAGCACATCATCACGATCGAGGACCCGGTCGAGTACCAGCTCGAGGGCATCACGCAGGTCCAGGTCAACAACAAGGCGGGCCTGACGTTCGCCTCCGGCCTGCGCTCGATGATGCGCGCCGACCCCGACATCATCATGGTCGGCGAGATCCGCGACCGTGAGACGGCCCAGATCGCGATCGAGGCCGCCCTCACCGGCCACCTCGTGCTCTCCACGCTGCACACCAACGACGCGCCGGGCGCGATCACGCGTCTGATCGAGATGGGCGTGGAGCCGTTCCTGGTGGGAAGCGCGGTCGACTGCGTGGTCGCCCAGCGCCTGGCCCGCCTGCTGTGCGAGGAGTGCAAGCGCCGCACGACGATCACGTCCGAGGTCATGCGCGCCAACGGCTTCAACGTCGGCCTCGACCTCGAGGCCTACGAGCCCGTCGGGTGCGCGCGCTGCGGCGGCTCGGGCTACAAGGGCCGGATCGGCCTGTACGAGGTGATGTGGGTCAGTGACGCGATCCGCTCGCTCGCCGTCTCCCGCGAGCCCGCCGAGACGATCATGCACGCCGCGGTGCACGAGGGCATGATGCGCCTGCGCGAGGACGGTCTGGAGAAGGTCCGCCGCGGCCTGACCTCGATCGCCGAGATCGCCCGCGTGGCGGGTACGCGCTAGGGCCTGCGCCCCACTACAGATCGGCGTCCCGGATGCCGATGTAGGTGGTGGCATGAACTTCGACTTCGCGGACATCCTGCTCAAGGTCGTCGAGCACAAGGCTTCCGACCTCCACATCACATCGGGTGCCCCGCCCACGATTCGCGTCCGCGGCTCGCTGGTCCCGCTCGAGGGCTACCCCAACATGACTCCGACGGACACGCGCGAGATCATCTACGCGATCCTGAGCTCGTCCCAGCGCCAGACGCTCGAGACCGACTGGCAGCTCGACTTCGCCTACTCGGTGCCGGGTGTGGGTCGCTTCCGCGTCAACACGTTCTTCCAGCGCGGCACGCTCGGCGCCGCGTTCCGCCTGATCCCCTCGGCGACGGTGCCGATCGAGGCGCTCGGCCTCCCGCCCGTCGTGCGCGAGTTCGCCAAGAAGCCGCGCGGGATCGTGCTCGTGACCGGGCCGACCGGCTCGGGCAAGTCGACCTCGCTCGCCTCGCTGATCAACGAGATCAACGAGACCCGCGACGACCACATCCTCACGATCGAGGACCCGATCGAGTTCCTGCACAAGCACAAGCGCTGCATCGTCAACCAGCGCGAGATCGGGCAGGACGCGCCGTCCTTCGCCCTCGGCCTGAAGGCCGCGCTGCGCCAGGACCCCGACGTGATCCTCGTCGGCGAGATGCGCGACATGGAGACGATCGGCACGGCCCTGACCGCGGCCGAGACCGGCCACCTCGTCTTCGCGACGCTCCACACGCAGGACGCGCCGCAGACCGTGGACCGCATCATCGACGTCTTCCCGCCCGAGCAGCAGGGCCAGGTCCGCGCGCAGCTCGCGATCGGCCTCCAGGGCATCGTCACCCAGACGCTGCTGCCGACCGCCGACGGTCAGGGCCGCTGCGTCGCCGCCGAGGTGCTCGTCCCGACCCCGGGCGTCCGCAACCTCATCCGCGAGGGCAAGACGCACCAGATCTACTCGCTCATCCAGACCGGCGGGGAGCAGGGCATGCAGACGATGGACTCCTCGCTCGCCGGCCTGGTCCGCGCGGGCAAGATCACGATGGCCGTCGCCGAGTCGCGCTCGTCGCAGCCGGCCGAGATGCGGCGCCTCGTGCAGGGCATCAGCTCCAGCGGCGCCGGCGCCCCGCCGAGCATGGTGGGTGCCTGATGGGCGCCGCGGTCTACACCTACAAGGCCGTCGACGGGATGGGTGTCCCGTCGAAGGGTCAGGTCAGCGGCGCGTCCAAGGACGCCGTCACCGAGGTACTGCGCGCCCAGGGCCTGAAGGTCATGGAGCTGCAGGAGAAGAAGTCGGTCTTCCAGTCCGACCTCTCCTTCGGCCGCATCAAGGCCGCCGAGCTGACGGTCATGACCCGCCAGCTGGCGACCATGATCACCTCCGGCATGACCCTCCTGCGCGCGTTCTACGTGCTCGAGGACCAGCTCGAGAACAAGAAGCTCAAGGACACCGTCGGCGCCGTCCGCGAGGACATCGAGTCCGGCCTGGCCTTCTCCGACGCGCTCGCCAAGCACCCCAAGGTCTTCACGCCGCTGTACGTCGCCATGGTGCGCGCCGGCGAGACCGGCGGCGTGCTCGAGGCGTCCCTGGACCGGATCTCCGACCAGCTCGAGAAGGACGACGAGCTGCGCCGCCAGGTCAAGGGCGCCATGGCCTACCCGATCGTGGTGCTGACCTTCGCGCTCTGCGTGCTGATCGGCCTGATCGCGTTCATCGTCCCCGTGTTCGTGAAGGTCTTCGCCGACTTCGGCGGCGACCTCCCGATGATCACCAAGATGACGGTCAAGGCCTCCAACGTCGTCACCGGCCAGTGGTACCTGCTCGTCATCGCCGCGATCGCCGGGCCGATCGGCTTCAAGAAGTGGCGCAAGTCCGCCGGCGGCCGCAAGCAGTGGGACCACGTCCGGCTCAAGTTCCCCTTCAAGATCGGCGTCACGGTCCAGAAGATCGCGCTCGCCCGCTGGTCGCGCACCTTCGCCGCGCTCTACTCCGCCGGCGTGCCGATCATGGCGGCGATCGAGATCACCGGCCAGACCTCCGGCAACTGGGTCGTCGAGAAGGCCATGGCCGACGTCATCGAGTCCGTCAAGGCCGGCGGCTCGATCGCGGACCCGCTCAAGGAAGCACCGATCTTCCCCTCGATGGTCGCCCAGATGATCGCCGTGGGTGAGGAGACGGGCAACCTCGACGCGATGCTCAGCAAGGTCGCCGACTTCTACGAGGCCGAGGTCGCCGCCGCCGTCAAGGCGCTCACCTCGATCCTCGAGCCGGTCATGATCATCCTCGTCGGCGGCATCGTCGGCTTCATCGTCATCGCGATGTACATGCCGATGTTCAAGGTGTACGACGCGATCAAGTGATTGCGTGAGGCGGTCGCGCGGGCGGATACTCGCGGCATCATGCGCCGCTGCCTCCCGCTCGCCGCCGTCACGATGCTGTGTGCGCTTCCCGCGCCCGCGCTCGCCAACCCGTCCTTCACGCTGCAAGTGGCTGCCGAGGGCGTGCCGGGGAACCTTCCGTCGAAGGTCACGCACCAGCTGTCGATCACCGCGGGGGCGACACCCGAGGTTGTCCGCATCCAGACGCTCGGCGCGCCGGCGGTCTCCGGCGCGACGGTGAACGAGGCGACGGCCGTCAGCGTCTCCATCTCCCGCTGTCCCGGTCGCTGGATGCGCATGCACGACGCGCTCGGCGAGACCGTCTTCAGCACCACGACGATCACGGTCGCGGCGGGAGCCACGGCGCTGGTGCAGTCGGCGCGCTCCTTCAAGGCGCCGCCATGGGCGGCGGACACGCTCGACGCGACGTGGTCGATCACGCCCGCCCAGGGCACGGCGTTCGACCTCGTCTCCACCGCACCCGCCTATCAGGGCGCGCTGGGCGTCCAGCTCGGCTTCGGCGTGGTGCGCACCTCGGCGCGGGTGTACGCCGTCTCGGGCACGGCCGCGAGCGACGTGAACTCGGGCCGGGTGCAACTGTGGGGCTACGCCCCGCGGACCAAGCGCGCGAAGCTGCTGGCCGTCGCGCGCGTGCGTGGTGGGGCTTGGAGCATCCCGGCGCTGCAGCTGCGCAAGGCCGGCCGCTGGGAGCTCTATGCGCGCTACCGCAGCACGACCAAGACGTACGCCGACGACGCGTCGGAGTGCGGCACGATGGTCAGCGTCAGGTGAGCGTGACCGGTGGGGCGGAGGCGAGCTTCTGCCACGCGATCACCGACTCGATCGAATAGAGGTGGCGCTCCGATCGAAGGATCGGGGTGTCGCCGTAGCCGACCTCGCAGCGCACCGTGACCGGGCGCGGCAGCGGGGTCGGTTCGCGCTGGGTCTCGTAGTGGTCGCGCAGGTAGAGCGGGTCGAGTGAGACGTCGTGCTCGATCGTCGCGCCCGGCTCGAGCGGGCGCGTCGTCGGGATCTCGACGCCGTAATAGTCGACCTCCGGATCCGGCGGGTTGACGCCGAACAGGACGAGCAGGCCGGCGTCGTCGCGGATCAGGTACGGCATCCGCTCGCCGTCGAGGACGTGCACGGTCGCGTCGCCGTCGTTCTCGACCCGGACGCGCACCTGGGCCGCGCCGGTCGCCGTGCAGGTGACGTTCACTTGATCTTGATCCCGTGACCGAAGCGGACGTCGGTCATGCCGTGCTCGGCGCGCAGCTTGTTCTCGGTGAAGCCCGAGCCGGTGGCGATCGTCGCCTCCTCCTCGGCGTTGCCCCAGGCGGCGCTGGAGCCGGCCTTGTTGCGCTGGTTGCGCCCGGCGGCGTTGTGTTCGGCGTGGATGAGCTCATGGCCGAGGATCAGCCACACGGGCGAGGGGATCTCCTTGCCGTCCTTGTCGAACGCGACGACGGCGTCGTCCTTGAGGTCGGCGTCGATGCGGATCGTCGTCGAGCCGCCCGCGCCGGCGCTGCCGTCCGGGTTCTCGACCGCGCCCGCACCGCGCGTGGCCTGGGCGATCTTCTTCAAGGACGTCGGGCCGACGGTCACGACCTGGCTGCCGTTCACCAGCCCGGCGACCATGGCGCGGCCGCCCGGCTGCGAGAGCAGCTTGCCGAAGCAGACGAGCATCTTGGCCTGGAAACCGGCGTGGTCGCCGCCCGCGTCGTCCTTCTCGGTGATCTTGACGTTGCCGCTGCCGTCCTTGAGCTTGTTCCAGACGGCTTGAAGGGCCGCGAACTCGGTCTCGGTGATCTGCTCGCCGGTGACGTCCGCGAACGACTGCGTCGTCGAGTCCGGGACGATCCAGTACTCGCCGAACTCCGTGCTCACGCCGCGTCCGGGCGGCGACGCGGTCGCCACGTCGTCCTCGCGGGCGAGGGTGCGCAGGGAACGGGCCAGCGCGGCGTTCCCGCCCGTCTGGGCGGAGAGCGCGCGGGCGCGCTCGGTCTTGGTCATCCGAGCCAGGGCGGCATTCGCAGGCGCGGGCGGCGACGCTTCGACGGCCACCTCCGGCTCGGTCGCCGATGTCGGGTCGAGCTCGCGCTCGTGACGGCGCTCCACGTGCCGAACCTACCTGAAACGCTCGGGTGCGCGTCTAGGGCACACCCGATTGTGCGCGGCCGGACATGCGATGAGCATGTCGGCCATGACCCGCACGACGATTCCCGTGCTGGCGGTGTCGGCAGCGCTGCTGCTCACCCCCGGCGCAGCGCAGGCTACCTGTGGCGTGCCCTCCGCCAAGGCCGACTTCGAGAACGCGGAGGTTCAGGTCTTCTCGCATGGGGATGACCTCTCGGCGTCTCACTACGCGTGCCTGCGCGCGACCGGCAAGCGCCGGCTGTACGGCTCGGACTCGAGCGGCGAGGGCTCCTCGAAGACGATCCTGCTGGGCGTGTCCGGCCGGTGGTTGTGGAGCCAGGGCCAGGACTACGACCCGGACTCGGACGCCACCTCCATCCGGGACTACCTGCTCGACCTCCGGACCGGGAAGCAGGTGTCGGTGAGCGCCGTCGAGTCACTCGCGCTGCCGGGTGCGCTGGTCGCCACGGACAACGGCGTCGTCGCGCGCTTCACCGACGGCCGCAAGGTCCAGCTCAGCACTGACCAGACCGCCGCCGGCCTGGCCGTGCGCGGGTCACGTGTGTACTGGCGCACGGGCGACGTGGCGCACACGGCGTTGCTCGACCTACCGAAGGGCGATCCCATGCGCACAGGTCCCAAGGCGACGACGATCGGGCGGTGCAAGCCGCGCAAGGGCGCGCGGCTGCTGCTCTGGTCGGCGCGCGCGAAGCTCGTCCTCACGACCCAGGGCGGAAAGACCTGGGCGTGTCGTGCCAGGACAACGCGTGCCGTCGGAACGGTCACCGATCTGCAGGTCGTGTCCGACCGCAAGCTCGCCTATGTGCGCGACGGGATGGTCGGCACGTTCGACACGGCCACGGGGAAGCGCTCAGAGGTCGCGGGAACCGCCTACGCCGCGACCGCCGACCGGCTCCTCGTGATCGCGGCGGACGGGCTGCACAGCCCCGTCGACCAGCTCGCGGCCACGCCGGCGACCGAGCCCGCGCTGGCCGGGAACGTCGCCTATTGGCTCGACGGCGCGGGGGCGCCACAGATGAAGCTCCTCGGGTGACGCCTCGCGGGGCGTTAGGGTCGAGATGTGAACGGGTCGTCGCTCACTCGCTGGGTACCTGGCGTCACGCTGCTTCGCACGCGCCGCGGGCCGGGTCTGCGCCGTGACCTGATCGCCGGCGTGGCCCTCGCCGCGTTGCTAGTCCCGCAGGGCATGGGGTACGCGCAGCTCGCCGGGCTGCCGCCCGTCACGGGCCTGTACGCGACGCTGGTGCCACTCGTCGCCTACTTCTTCATCGGCCCGTCGCGCATCCTGATCGTCTCGCCCGACTCGGCGGTCGCTCCGTTGGTGGCCGCCGCGATCATCCCGCTCGCCGGCGCGGATGCCGACCAGCGGGTCGCGATGGCTGGCCTGCTCGCCCTCGTCGTCGGCGCGATCATGTTCGCCGGCGGCCTCGCGCGGTTCGGCTTCGTCACCGAGCTGTTGTCGCTGCCGGTCCGGGTCGGGTACCTGGCCGGCATCGCGTTGACCGTGGTCATCTCGCAGCTGCCCAAGCTCTTCGGCTTCTCGATCGACACCGAGAACGTGGTGGCCGCCACCCGCGACTTCATCAGCCAGTTGGACGAGACCAACGGCACGGCGCTGGCGATCGGTGTCGGCTGTCTGGCGGTGATCGGCGTGCTGCGCGCGGTCGCGCCGAAGATGCCCGGCGTGCTGATCGCGGTCGTCGGTGCGACGGCCGTGGTGGCCGTCGGCGGGCTCGCCGACCAGCTTCCCGTGGTGGGCAAGGTGCCGGCCGGTCTGCCCCCGCTCGACTGGCCGAACGTCGCCCTCGACGACATCAAGACGCTGCTGCCCGCCGCGGTCGGCATCGCGTTCGTGGCGTTCGCCGACACCAGCGTCCTGTCGCGCTCCTACGCCGCGCGATTGGACCAGCACGTCGACCAGAACCGCGAGCTGGCCGCGCTCGGTGCCAGCAACATCGTCACCGGGTTCTTCCAGGGCTTCCCCATCTCCACGAGCGCGTCCCGCACCGCCGTGGTCGATGACATGGGCGCGGGCAGCCAGATCGCCGGACTCACCGGCGCGCTCGTGCTCGGTGTCCTGCTCGTGGTCGGCACGGGCCTGGTGGAGGACCTGCCCGTGAGCGCGCTGGCGGCGGTCGTGATCGTCGCCGTGCTCGGGCTGTTCGACGTCGGCGCCGCCCGCCTGCTGTGGCGCTGGCGGCGCACCGAGTTCGCGCTCTGCATCGCCACGTTCGCCGGTGTCGCGGCGTTCGGGGTGCTGTGGGGCGTCGGGCTCGCGATCGCCCTGTCGCTGCTGAACTTCGTCCGTCGCGCCTGGTATCCGCATGGCGCGGTGCTCGGGCGCGTCGAGCGGCTGAAGGGCTACCACGACACCGGCCGTCACCCCGACGCCCGGCTGATCCCGGGCCTCGTGCTCTACCGGTTCGACGCGCCGCTGTTCTTCGCCAACGCGGACAGCTTCGACGCCCGCGTGCGGGCGCTGGCGGGGGGCGACGGCGTGGCCTGGGTGGTCATCGCCGCGGAGCCGATCACCGACGTGGACGTCACCGCGGGGGAGACCCTGCTGACGCTGCACGCGGACCTCGCCGACCACGGCGTGACGCTGGCGTTCGCCGAGCTCAAGGATCCGGTGCGCGACTACCTGCGCCGTTACGGGGTGGAGGAAGCGATCGGCGCACCGAATTTCTACCCGACGCTCGGCGTCGCCGTCGCCGCGTACGTCAAACAGACCGGGACCCACTGGGTCGACTGGGAGGAGCGGCCATAGTGCCCGCCCCTCATGTCCGGACCCCCGCACCGTCGCGCGAGCGCGAACCGGGGCGGAGCGCCCAGACGCCGGCAGCGCACGTCCTGCTCGGATTGCAGCGCGCCGCCGGCAATCGCGCGGTGACGGCGTTCGTCCAGCGCCAGGCGATCGAGACGGCGCCGCAGCTGAGCGCGGGTCAGGCGTCCGCTGCGGTCTCGTTCTACACCAGCGCGCCGGACCTCTATCCGAGTGACGTGATCCTGAAGATCCAGCACGCGGTCGGCTCGCCCGAGACCGGCGTCGCGGACCCGGCGATGGCCCAGGCCGTGGCCGCGTGGCAGGTGCCGCAGGGACTCAAGCCGGACGGGATGGCGGGGCCGCGCACGCTGCCGCGGATGTTCGAGAGCGGCCTCGCCGCCAAGACCTCGCGCGACGCCTACGTGAAGTCCGCCGAGGGCGTGCAGAGCGGCTGGAAGGACCTCAAGACCGCCAAGGCGCGCGCGGACGAGCTCTTCAAGGGCGTCAAGGAGCAGCTCGACGCGGCGCAGGTCCTGCCGACGCCCGGACACGACCTCAAAGACCTCGGCAAGGTCGCGGGCGTGTTCGTCGCCAAGGACTGGTTCATGTTCTTCGACGACGACGCGTTCTCCGCGGCCGACCTCGATGACGACGCCGCCCGCAGCGTCGCGGGGACGGTCTACCACGAGGCCCGCCACGCCGAGCAGCACCACAAGATGGCGCGGATGCTCGCCACCAAGGGCAACGACCCGGACCAGATCGTCGCCAAGATGGGCATCCCGAAGGACGTCGCGCAGAACGCGTTCGAGAATCCGCTGCCGAAGGGCAGCGTCGAGTTCGCGACGGCGTCGCAGCAGTTCGACTCGGTCTACGGCGCCGGGAAGGCCGCCCACGACAAGGCCGAGCGCGAGGCCCCGTCGATCGACGAGATCCGCGCGGCCAAGGCGGCGATGGACGCCAACCCGACGCCCGAGAACAAGGCCCGGCACGCGCGGCTGATCAAGGCCTTCCGCGCGTACCGCGACCTACCGACCGAGAACGACGCCTTCGCGACCGAGGCGTCGTTCGAGGAGAGCTGGGACGAGAAGCACCTCAGCGCCCAGTGACGATGAACTGGAAGTCCGTGTCGGCGAGCGCGGAGCTGCCGTTGTAGATGTAGACGTCGAAGGTGGTGCCGGCGGCGACCTGATCGGTGACGGCGAACCGGACGTTGGCCGCGCCCGTGGGCGGGGTGTCCAGGCCGATGGCGTCGAGCTCCGGCGTCACGACCGGGATCAGGCTGAAGCCGCTCTGCAGCGGGCTGTTGAGCGTGATGCGGTAGAGCCCGGTCGCGATCTTCGAGACCGACGCGACGTTGAAGTTCGTGTCCAGCGCGCCGGACGCCGTCACGCGGCCCCAGGCGTGGATGTTGTTGTCGCGGTAGCGCGTGCCGGCGGGAACGACCTTCGCGCCGCCGGCGTCGCTGGCGACGTACACGCCGTTCGTCGCGCGGATCGACATCTGGTTGTCCGCGGTCGACGTGAAGTCGGCGTTGGTGCTGTCGGCGAACACGAACGAGCCCGTGTTGACGGCCTTGGCTCGCCGCCCGGCGGCGAAGCCGAACGCGCCCGCCGTGTTGCTCAGGCCGCCGGGGACCGTGCCGTAGCCGCCCGTGGCGCGGTTGCCTTCGCCGCCCCCGACGGTCGCGCCGATCGTGTCGCTGGTGCTGCCCGAGGCGTTCCCCGCGGTGTTGCCGCGCCCGCCGGCCACCGTGCCGTAGTCGTCGGAGACGGTCTGCGCGCTGCCGGCCGCGCCACCGCCGGCGATCGTCGCCCCCACGACACCCGCCGTCACCGTGTTGGCCGCGGCGCCACCGAGGACGTTGGGGCTCGTGGCGTTCTCCTCGGTACGCAGCCCGGGGAGGGCCTTCGCGAACGGCGCGGTCGCCCCGTCGGCGAACATCGCGGTCGTGATCGTGCCGGCGGGGATCGGCGTCGCGGTGGGGATCGGCGGGATCGTGGGGATCGGCGGGATCGTCGGGATCACACCGGGCGCGATGTCACCCGCTCCGATCGACCCGTCGCGGATGTCGGTGCCGTCCAACGTCGCGGTCTTGATGTCGGCGCCGGTCAGCGACGAGTTCTTGACCTGCTTGCCCGTGATCGTCGACGCCTTGATCATGGCCCCGTTGACCGTGCTGGCGGCCCACGCGGGGCCGCCGAGCGCGATGAACAATGCGAGAAGACCGGCGACCTGCCCGACGTTGCCCCAGACACGCTTGACCATCCCGTCAACCCCCTTGAACGTGGACTGTGCGCCGTCCCGGCGCTGTGTCAGCGACCTTACACGTCCTCAGCCCCGCGCCAGCTTGAGGTCGAACTCGAGCGTCGCCTCGTCCTCGACACTCACGAACCCGGCGACGCTCGGCGCGGTCATGCCGAAGTCGCCCCACGGGAACGTGAGCGAGCCGACGGCCTCGACCGTCGAGTCGGTCTTGCGCAGCTCGAGCGGGATCGTCACGGTCTTCGTCACGCCGTGGAGCGTCAGCTCGCCCGTGGCGTCGGCCTTGGACCTGCTCAGCTCGAGCGGCTCGGTGAGGGAGAAGGTGGCCGTCGGAAAGCGGTCGCTCTCGACACCGATCTCGCGGATGCGCTGATCGCGGCGATCCTGGTCGCTCGTCAGCGTGGTCAGGTCGATCTTGAAATCGGCCTTGGTGAACGTGTCGCCGTCGGACTCCGCCGTGCCGGTGACGTCCGACGTCCGTCCGACGGCATCGTTCTTGGCGGCCAGGAACGCGAGCTTCTCACGGACGCGGTAGCCGGCCTCCGATCCGTCGGCGACCGTCCACTGCGACGCGCCGGGAACAGCGGTGGCGGTGGCGGTCGCCGTCGGTGTCGCGTCGCTCAGCGTGAACTTGTCCGGCGAGTCCGTCGGGAACAACACGAAGTACGCGAGCGCGAAGGCACCCACCGCGACGACGACGACTCCTGTGGCCGCGTAAAGCAGCGGGCGCCTTCTCTTCTGCATGAGCGGAAGATGACGCTCGTTCCTCAGAGTTTCCTGGGAGCCAGGCCTACACGCCCGTGGCGGCGATGTAGACGCCGGCGTTGACCGTGCCGTTGGGCGCGGGGTTGAGCAGGACGGCCGGGACGAGGCAAGGCGCCGGGAGCGGCTTCGCCAGGCGAGCCTCGAACTCCGCGTCGCCGTCGGGGCTGAACGGGTACGCCTTCGTGGTGCCGACGGCGGCGCCGTTGCAGAAGACGGTGGCGGCGATCCCGTTGAGCGGGTTCGTGCCGGTCGTGGGGATGATCAGGCCCTCGACCTCGACCTTGACGCGGCCGTCGCGGCGGGCCTCGGCCTCGCCCTTGGAGATCACCCACGGCGCTCCGCCGGGCTTGACGCCGAACAGCACCGGCCCGTCGGGCATGCTGCCGAACACGTCGGCCTTCAGGACCTTGGCGTTGTCGTCTCCGTGGTGACCGTCGTCGGCGAGCGCCGTCCCGGCGCCTCCGGCGATCAGGGCGAGCGCGGCGAGGGTGCCGATCACGCGGTGGGACATCGTTTCCTCCTTGCGGTGGATGTGCGGACACCTCGGCGACACGGTCGACGGCGGCTGGGTGACGGTCGGCTGCCTGACGATCTGAGCCGCGGGTGAGCGCCCCTCGACCATCGGACAGGGTGGTCGAGGTTCCCTCACCTACGGTGGCCCCAGGCCCCGCGGATGGTGGGCCGCGACCGACAGGGAAAGGGAGTTCTGGATGGGTTCGATGCGTCGCGTGCTGGCGGCGGGCTGTGCCGTGCTCGCGTTGCTCGCGTTGCCGGCGGGGGCGTCCGCCGCGGTCTCGAAGGGCAAGGCGGTCGATCCGCAGGGCGATGGCACGGGCGTGGCGTCGCAGGACATCGTCCAAGCCGCGTTCTACTACGACTCCGAGGGCGAGCTGTACGTGTCGGCGACGATGGGCGGGACCGTCGGCGCGACGCCGCGCACGCTGTTGAAGTTCAACGTCGCGTCGGCCCCCCAGTGCGACGGGCCCGGTGTCGAGCTGAAGGCGTTCTCGGACGCGAACTGGACGACGACGTCGCTCGGCATCGGCGACGGCATCTACCGCTCCGGGCCGGTCATCGAGCTCGGGACCTACGGCATGGCGCTGCGCAATCGCTCGTACTCCTGCTTCACGCTGACGGTGTCCGACCCGACCGGCGCGGTCCTCGACACGCTCGACGTGCCGCTGTTCGTCGACGGGTTCGGCCCGGACGGGGACGCGGACGGGGTCGCCGACAACGTCGACCAATGCGCCGCCGTGGTCGGCGTCGCTCCGACGGGGTGCCCGCGCGACTCCGACGGCGACACGATCGCCGACGCGGCCGATCAGTGCCCCGGGATCTTCGGCGTCGCCCCGACGGGTTGCCCGGCGCTCGCGCCGCTGCCCGGCCCGGCCGACATCGTCACCACGCAGCCCGCGGAGCCGAAGCCCGCGAAGGGCTGCGTGCGCGTCTCGGTCAAGGGCAAGTCGCTGGCCGCCGCGCGCAAGTCGATCGCCAAGGCCGGCTGCAGGCTCGGCAAGGTCACCAAGCCCCGCAAGGTGCGCAAGGGCGTCAAGCTCGTCGTGATCGAGCAATCGGGGAAGAACCCGGTCGCGATCACGCTCGCTGCGGCAAAACGGTAGGGAGCCGTCCGCCGCGCCTCGTACGTTCGGGGGCGTGGAAGTCAGGGCGGTCGCCTATGCGAACTATCCGAACGTGGCGCTGCACCGCGCGGTCATGCGAGCGCTGCTCGACAACCGCGCGCGCGGCGCGCGGTTGCGGCTGAGCCTGACCGAGATCGTCGCCGCCGTCGAGC
The DNA here is from genome assembly GCF_000423665.1 of Solirubrobacter soli DSM 22325. GTDB lineage: Bacteria > Actinomycetota > Thermoleophilia > Solirubrobacterales > Solirubrobacteraceae > Solirubrobacter > Solirubrobacter soli. Next base: position 59,698 of record NZ_AUIK01000031.1, read on the forward strand.
GGCTGGGCGTTCCCGCGACCCCGGAGCAGGTCTCGGGTTCGCTGCGTGAGCTGGAGGAGCTCAAGGTCGTCGACTCGATGCAGAGCTTCGAGCGCGTCCGCACGGCCGCCGAGCTGCGGCTGAACCACTTCTCCTACGACGTCACGGGTCTCGGTGAGCGGATCGAGCAGTTCTTCGACGAGCTCGCCGGACTCGTCGAGGCGGTGGGCTCGCTGGACGCGAACCGCCTGGCGCGGATCCGGGCGCTGCTGGGACGTTTGACCGAGCACGCGTCGCTGGACCCGCGCGAGCTGCAGAGCACGTTCACGGAGCTTCACGCCCAGTTCGAGGACCTGCGAGCGGGGGCGGCGCAGTTCATGCGCGAGCTGTCGGCCACGATGGCCTCCACCGAGGCGATCGACGAGGCCACGTTCGCCGACTACAAGCGCAAGGTCGCGGACTACCTGAGTGGGTTCTGGCGCGAGCTCGGGCAGCACGCCGACGCGATCACCGCCCACGTCACGGCGCTGGACGCGTCGCGCGAGCCGATGCTGCGCGCGGTCGCGTCCTTGTCGGTCGCGCCGCATCCGGCGTTGAGCTCGGAGGAGGTGCTGGAGCGCCAGGTGGCGATCCTGCGCCGCCAGTGGGCGGAGATCTCGGCCTGGTTCGGCGCCGGGGACTCCCAGTTGCGTTCGCTGGACACGCATCTGCACGCCGCGATCGACTGGATCCTGCGCGGCGTGCGCCGGCTGCGCGAGCGGCGGGTGCAGCGCGTCAACCGCTCGTCCGAGTACCGGGCGCTGGCGGCGCTGTTCGCGTCGTCCGCGGAGGAGGACTGCCACGCGGTGTTCGCCGCCGCGTTCGGTCTGTATGGGGCGCGGCACATGGCCGTGCCCGAGCTCGACCCGGACGTCGTGTCGCCGGGCGAGTCGTGGTGGGACGCGCCGTTCGCGCCCGTCCAGGGGTTCCTGCGGCGGCCGGGACGGGGCGAGGTGACCGCGGGCCGGCCGGCTCCGATCGTCGATGCCACCGAGGCGCACGCGTTGGCGTTGGAGGAGGAGCTGCGGCGGCGCGCTGTGGTCAGCGAGCTGCTGGACCGGCTGCCCGAGGTTCCCGCGCGGCTGTCCGAGCTGCCCGCGCTCGACGAGGAGTCCTTCGACGTCCTGCTCGACGCGCTCGGCATGGCGGTCGCGACGGGCAAGGTCGGCTACTCCGACGACGGCACGCTGGCGCTGGAGGTGCTCGACATGGGCGACTCGCTGCCGGTGGCGGCCGTGCGGGTGGGGGACGGCGGGGTGCTCGAGAGCCCCGATCTGCTCGTGCAGGTCTCGCGGGCAGGGGTGCGGGGATGAGCGACGAGCGGCTGATCGAGGCACGGCGCGCGCTGCTCGCGCGGCCGCTGCTGCCGGCGGGCGATCCGGCGTTCGGCACCGTGCGCGCGCACGCCGAGCGGCTGCGGTCGGAGTTCGCGCGCGAGCTCGGCTATGAGCTGGTCGTGCGGGCGACGCACGCGCGGCTGCGCAAGCGCTCGCACGCGCCGGTCACCGATCGCCCCGCCCGGATTCCGCGATCCGGCCATCCAGACACCTGGCAGCCGTTCACCCGCCGCCACTACGTGCTCTTCGCGCTCGCGCTGGCGGCGTGCGAGCGGGCGCGGGCGCAGACGACGATCGGACTGCTCGCGGAGGAGGTGCGCTCGCTCGCGGGCGAGGACGGCATCGAGGTCGATCTCGACCGGCTCGACGATCGTCGCTGCCTGGCGGACGTGTTCCTGTATCTGTGCGGGCTCGGCGTGCTGATGCCGATCGCGGGGCACTCCGAGGGCTGGGTCCGCTCGCGCTCGGAGGACGACGAGACCCTGTATGACGTCATGCACTCGCCGCTCGACGACCTGATCGTCGCGCCGCGGGTGATCGGCGCGCGCGACGTGCGCGGTCTGCTCTTCGGCGGGGTCTACCCGTCGAGCGAGGAAGGCGTGCTGATGAAGCGCTCACATCGCGTCGCGCGGCGACTCGTCGAGGACCCGGTCCTGTACCTCTCCGAGCTCTCGGAGGCCGAGCGCGCGTCGTACTTGAAGGTGCGCGGGTCGCGCGACCACTTCCTGGCGGCGTGGCTCGGGCTCGAGGCGGAGTGCCGGCGCGAGGGGACGGCGTTGATCGACGGCGAGGCCGAGCCGCTCACCGACCTCCGATTCCCGGCGGCGCGGCCATGGACGCGGCAGGTGGCGCTCCTGCTCGCCGAGGCGCTGTGCGGGCGGGTGCGCGGAGGGCAGTCGCGGTTCGAGGTCTCCGAGATCGTGGGGTTGTGCGAGTCCCTGCGCGATGTCTGGGGCGACGCCCTGTGCGCCGAGGAGCCGTCCGAGATGGCGGCGCGCGGGCTGGAGGTCCTGGCGGGGATGCGGCTCGTTCGCGTCGCCGACGGCGATGTCATCCCCTTGCCCGCGATCGCCCGCCTGAGCCACATCGACATGACCGACGCGCAGCAGCGCCTGGAGGACCTCCTGTGACCGAACGCTTCGTGCTGCGGCGGTGCGGGCTGATCAGCCTGTTCCACTACGCCAACCAGGTGTTCGAGGCCGAGGACGGTCACCTGCTGCTGCGCGGCTCCAACGGGTCGGGCAAGTCGACCGCGATGGAGCTGATCGTCCCGCTGCTGTTCGACGGCAACCTCAACGCGTCGAACCTCTCGACGTCGGACGGTCAGCGGTCGATCGCCTACCACCTGTTGCTCGACGGGCTCTACCCGCGCCGGCTCGGCTACTCGTGGGCGCAGTTCTCGTTCGAGGATCGGTGGGTGACACTGGCGCTCGGCGTGCGGATGTCGCAGGACACGCGGCACGATCCGTGGTTCCTGGTCTGGGAGACCCCGGTGATGATCGACCCGCACGTCATGCTCGAGCACGACGGCGCGCCGATCGGGCGGCGCGACGCGGCGAAGCTGCCCGACGTCGAGCTCTACGACTCCGCCGAGGAGTACCGCGCGCGGGTGAACGGGCTGCTGTTCGGGTTCTCCGAGCGGCGTTACCTGGCGATGCTCAAGCTGATGCGGCGCTTGCGCTCCGCCCAGCTGGGCAAGTCGATCGACGTCGCGCAGACGACGCTGCTGCTCGAGCTGGCGCTGCCTGAGATCGATGCCGATCTCTTGAGCGGCGTCGGTGGGAAGCTGGACGAGCTGGAGTCGTTGCGGGTCGAGTTGGCGGCGCTGCGCGAGGGGGACGCCGCAGCGGGCGTGTTCGTGGGTCGGTATCGCGACTTCGCGCGTGGCGTGCTGGCGCGGGAGCTTGCTTCTGCCGACGACGCCGTGCGAGCGGCGCGGCGGGCGGCGAAGAAGGAGCTCGAGCTCGATGGGCTCCGGCACGTCGCCGAGGACGCGGTCACCCGCGCCGAGCGGGACCTGATCGCGATCGGCGAGGAGACCGCGCGCACGCAGGGCGAGCTCGACGCACTGCGCGCCTCCGAGCGCTGGCAGGCGGTCGAGCAGGTCGACGCGGCGCGCAAGCAGGCATCCGACCAGCGCTCGCGTGCGGGGCGGGCGGAGGGACGTGCCGAGGAGCGACTCGCCGAGGTCGCGGAGGTGACATCGGAGCTCAAGGCCGCCGCCGAGGAACTGGCGCGCGCCGACGCGGCCGTGACATCGGTGGGGGAGACGCTGGCGGACGCGTGCGCCCGCTCGGGGATGGGTGACCTGCTCGAGCTGCCGGTGACGGCCGGCACGGTCGAGGTGCTCGACGGCGCCCGGCGGGTGCGGCGCGGCGCGCTCCGCGAGCTTGCTTCGCTGTCGGGTGCGGTGTCGCGCGCGGATGAGGCGGTCGCACGCTCGCATAGCGCCCTGGACGGGCTGGAGGGCGGCGAGCGCGAGCTGCGCGCCCGCCGTGATGAGCTCGAACTGGGGCGTGAGGCCGCCCAGGCCGCGCTGGTCGAAGCGGTCGAGTCGTGGGCGGACGGCGTGTCGGCGCTGACGCTGGAGGCGGGTGAGCGCGCGGCGCTGATCCGCCGCGCCGAGGACCTGACCGACCGCCGCCGCGACCTCGCGTCCGTCCTGGACGGCCCGACCCTGCGCGCGACCCGCGCGCTGGCGATCGAGGAGGAGCAGGCTCGCGCGTCACGTTCTGAGGTCGAGTCGCAGGTCCGGCGGTTGACGGCCGAGCGCCGCGACCTCGCCGCGGCCAAGGACACGCCGCCGCAGGCCTCGTTGTGGCGCGACCCGTCGCAGCCCGGCAAGCCGCTCTGGCAGGTCTGTGACTTCGAGCCGTCGCTCGACGAGGCCGCGCGATCCGGACTGGAGCGCGCGCTGGAGGCCGCGGGCCTGCTCGACGCGCGCATCGACGAGAAGGGCACCCTCCGCGCGGCGGTGGGCCACGTGCTCCTCTCCGCGCCCGACGCCGCTGCAGGCGGCTCCGCCGCTGCGCCCTCGCCGGCCGCCGCCGCCCGAACGCTCGCGGACGCGCTCTCCGGGCCCGCCAAGCTCGCGCCAGTTCTCTCCGCCATCGCGGTCGTCGATGCAGACGCGTGCGGCTCGCTCGCCGTCGGCCTCGACGGGTCGTTCTCGTTCGGCCCGCTGCGTGGGCGCGGCGCGGACGGTCCCGCGCGGTTCATCGGCGCGGCCGCCCGCCAGGCCGCCCGCGAGCGGCGCATGCGCGACATCGACGCCGAGACCGCGGCGCTGCAGAGCGACATCGCGGCGATCGATGCCACCCTCGCCGAGCTCACCCGCCGCACGTCATCGCTCGAGGCCGAGCGCGCGACGCTCCCGACCAAAGAAGTCGAGGCGGCCGTCGAGGCGTGGGCGAGCTGGCGCGAGGCGGGCCGCGAGCTCGAGGCCTCCAAGGCTCGGCTCGCCACAGCGCGCGACGCCGCGAAGCAGGCGGCTGCCCAGCTCGCCGAAACCGAAGCCGCTCTTGCGCGGCACGCCGCCGACAACGGGTTGCCGAACTCGCCCCAGGGGCTCGACGACGCGCTGGAGAAGCTCGGCGACGCGCTGCCCGAGGCTCGCGCGCGGCTCCAGCAGCGCGAGCGCTGGGCCGCCACCCACGCCGAGCGCGAGGAACGCCATCGGCGCGTCGTCGCCCAGCACGAGGCCGCCGAGGAGGAGGCGGCCGCCGAGCGCCGTCAGGCCGAGCAGCTCGCCGCGTTCTCCGAGCGCCTGATCAGCGCGGCCGGCGCCGAGCGCGACGACGTCCTCGAGGACGCGAAGGCGCTCGATGCCGCGCTCGCCCAGCTCGCCCACCGCCGCGCGGAGCTCGACAAGGAGGCCCGCGCGGAGACCGGCAAGATGGAGCGGCTGCGCGCCGAGCGCGAGGCCGCGCAGGCGGACCTCGAACGCCGCCTGCGCCGGCAGGACCAGCACGTCGCCAAGCTCGCCGAGCTCGACCGGGCGGGGCTCGTCGCGCTCGCCCTCGACGTCGAGACCGCGCCGTGGGACGCGAAGCGCATCCAGGCCGTGTGGCGCGGATGCCAGCACGAGCTCGGCGCCGCCCCCGATGTCACCGCGAACGCGATCTACCGCGAGTTCGACGCGCTGCGGGCGACGCTCGACGCCTCACTCGGCGTCGAGGCCGTGCTCGAACCGGTGGGTGAGGTCCCGCTCGTCACCGCGGCCTACGGCGGCGAGCACGTCCCGATGGCGCAGGCCGCGGCGTCGTTGCACGAGGAGCTCGAGCGCCACGAGCACACGCTCGCCGGCCGCGAGCAGGACCTGTTCGAGGAGTTCCTGTTCGGGGACGTCGCCAACGAGCTGCGGGCGCGGATCGCCGACGCGGGGGAGATCGCCAAGGCCGCGTCGCAGAAGATCGCGGGCGTGCGCACCAGCTCCGGGATCGGCGTCGACCTGCAGTGGGAGCTGCGGCCGGACCTCGACGCCTCGGTGCGCGAGGTGATCGGCCTGCTGCGCAAGTCCGACCCGCGGGCGCTCCCATCGCATCACCGCGAGACGCTGATGGACTTCTTCCGCGACCGCCTGGCCGAGGCCCGCGCGGGCGAGCAGCAGGCGACGCTCGTCGAGCACCTGCAGCAGACGCTCGACTACCGCCAGTGGTTCCGGTTCCGGATCTTCCAGCTCCGCGACGGTGAGCGCTCCGAGCTCACCCGCCGCACCCACAGCCGCGACAGCGGCGGCGAGAAGTCGGTCACGCTGCACCTGCCGCTGCTGGCGGCCTACCACGCGCTGCTGACCGGCGCCCAGCCCCACGCGCCGCGCCTGGTAGCGCTCGACGAGGCGTTCGCCGGCATCGACCGCTCCGGCCAGCAACAGCTCCTCGAGGTCCTCGACGACAAGTTCGACATGGACTTCATGCTCACCTCGGAGAAGCTCTGGTGCTTCGAGCCGCAGGTCCACCGGCTCGGCGTCTACCAGCTGCGCCGCTTCGAGGGCGCGCCCGTCGCCGCGGTCCACTGGCGCTGGTGGGGTGACGAGCGGCGCAAGGAGATGGTCGGCGCCGACGCGGCGCGGAGCACAGCGGACTAGGGGGGAGCGAGAACGCGCGGCCGTGCCCTACAAGGAGGTGTGCGACCGATCGCCACAGTACCTTCGGAGGCCGTGACCGCGCGCTCGATCGCCCTGTTCATCGCTGCCGCGTTCGCGGAGATCGGCGGCGCCTACCTCGTCTGGCGCGGGATCAAGGACGACAAGGGGCTCGTGTTCGTGGCGCTGGGCGCGATGGCGCTGACGCTCTACGGCGTCATCGCCGCGCTGCAGCCCTCGCACGAGTTCGGGCGGGTACTAGCCGCCTACGGGGGCGTGTTCATCGTCGGCTCGCTGCTGTGGGGCGTCGTATTCGACGACTTCCACCCCGACCGCGCGGACATCGTCGGCGCCCTCGTCTGCCTGACCGGCGTCGGCATCATCATGTACGCGCGCTGACGGTGCTGCACGTTCATCGATCCGACCGCGCCGACGGCCTCGTCGAGGCCCTGAGCGCCCTGCTCGCCGAGCCCCCCGCGGACCCGTTCGCGCCCGAGCTCATCTCCGTCCCCACCCGCGGGATGGAGCGCTGGCTCACGCAGCGCCTGTCAGTCGGGCTGGGGATCTGCGCCAACGTCGAGTTCCCGTTCCCGCGCCGGCTGACCGGGGACGCGGTGGCGGCCGCGTCGGGAATCGACCCGGAGACCGATCCGTGGTTGCCGGAGCGGCTCGTCTGGCCGCTGCTGGAGATCGTCGACGCCGCGCGCGAGGAGGAGTGGCTCGCGCCGCACCTGCCGGACGACCAGACGCGGCGCTTCGCGGCCGTGCGCCACCTCGCGCAGCTCTTCGACCGCTACGCGCTGCACCGGCCGGAGGTCTTCGCGGGCTGGCAGGGCGAGCTCTGGAACCGGCTCGTCGAGCGGATCGACGTCCCGGACCCGGCGACGCGGGCGGAGGCGGCGTGCGCGCGGCTGCTCGTCTCTCCAGAGCTCACCGACTTGCCGGAACGCTTCTCGCTGTTCGGCCTCACGCGCCTCCCGGCCGGTCAGCTGCGGGTGCTGCGCGCGCTGGCCGAGCACCGCGCCGTGCATCTCTTCCTCCTGCACCCGTCGCCGGCGCTATGGGAGAAGCTCGTCGGCTTCACCGCCACGGTCCGCGCTCAGGATCCGACCGCGCGGATGCCCGTCAACCGCCTGCTCGCGTCGTGGGGGCAGGACTCGCGGGAGCTGCAGCTCGTGCTCGGGCCGGACGTCGTCGCGCACGAGCACCCGGTCGCACACCCGTCCGGCACGATGCTCGCCCGCGTCCAGGCCTCGGTGCGCGAGGATCTCCCGCCGGAGCCGGGAGAGGCCGACGGCAGCATCGCGGTCCACGCGTGCCACGGCCGCGCGCGCCAGGTCGAGGTCATCCGCGACGCGATCCTGCACCTGCTCGCTCAGGACCCCACGCTCGAGCCGCGCGACGTGATCGTGATGTGCCCGGACATCGAGACGTTCGCGCCGCTGATCCAGGCGGCGTTCGGGGCGGGTGACGAGGAGGAGGGGACGGATCGGCTGCCCGACGTGCGCGTGCGGCTCGCCGACCGCTCGCTGCGCCAGACCAACCCGGTGCTCGGCGTCGTCTCGCGGCTGCTCGAGCTCGCCTCGCAACGGCTGACCGCGTCGCAGGTGATCGCGCTGGCCGACACCGAGCCCGTGCGCCGCCGGTTCCGCCTCGACGACGACGCGCTCGCCCGCCTCGAGGAGTGGGTGAGCGAGAGCGGGATCCGGTGGGGGTTGGACGCCTCGCATCGAGCGCCGTTCAAGCTCTCGTCCCTGGGCGCGGGCACGTGGCGGGCAGGTCTCGATCGCCTCCTGGTCGGCGTGACGATGAACGAGGACGAGCGGCGGCTGTTCGAAGGGGTCCTGCCGCTGGACGATGTCGAGAGCGGCGCGATCGACCTCGCCGGGCGGCTCGCGGAGCTGATCGACCGGCTCGACGGCGTCGTGGACTCGCTGCGCGGGCCGTTGTCGGTGCCGCAGTGGGCTCTCGCCCTGGCCGCGGCCGCCGACGCGCTGACCGTGGGCGACGAGCCGTGGCAGCGCGCGGAGCTCCAGCGCCTGCTCAACGACGTCGTCGACGAGGCGTCCGGGCACGAGGCGATCCTGGAGCTGGACGAGATCCGGGCGCTGCTGGCCGAGCGCTTAATGGGCCGCCCGACGCGGGCGAACTTCCGCACCGGCCACCTGACGATCTGCACGCTCGTGCCGATGCGCTCGGTCCCGCATCGCGTCGTCTGCCTGCTCGGCCTCGACGACGGCACGTTCCCGCGGCGCGCTCCGCGCGACGGGGACGATCTGTTGTTGAGGGAACCGCACGTAGGTGAGCGCGACGCCCGCACCGAGGACCGTCAGCTGCTCCTCGACGCGCTGATGGCGGCCACCGACCGGCTGATCATCACCTACACCGGCAATGACGAGCGGACCAACGTCGCGCGCCCCCCGGCCGTCCCGGTCGGGGAGTTGCTCGACATCGTCGGCCGGGAGGTGGTGAAGCAGCATCCGCTGCAGCCGTTCGACCCGCGCAACTTCACCGGCTGGAGCTTCGACCGCGTGATGCTCGAAGGCGCGCGTGCGCTCGCGGGGGTGCGGGTGGCACCGCGTGCGTTCCTGCCGGCGCCGCTCCCCGCTCGCCCGCTGGCACCGTTGGAGCTCGCCGACCTGGTGCGGTTCGTCGAGCACCCGGTGCGCGCGTTCCTGCGCCAGCGGCTGGGGATCAGCGTCGGCGACTTCTCCGACGAGGTCGCCGACGCACTGCCGGTCGAGCTCGACGCGCTGGAGAAGTGGGGCGTCGGGCAGCGGTTGTTGGATGCGCTGATCGCCGGCACGGACGGTCGCGCCGCGATCCGCGCCGAGATCGCGGCCGGCAAGCTCCCCCCGGGACAGCTCGGGTATCCGGTCGTGCAGGCGATCTGGCAGAGCGTGGACGAGATCGCCGCGCAGGCGCGCTCGCTGGTCCCGGGAGAGGCGGGGTCGGCGGACGTCAAGGTCGACGTCGCGGGGCGGCGGCTCACCGGTACGGTGCCCGGCGTCCGCGGGGAGCTGTTGACGACGATCACGTACTCGAAGGTGAACCCCCGGCACCGGCTGGCGGCTTGGGTGCGGTTGCTGGCGCTGTGCGCCGGCGGCGGGTCCTACTCGGCGGTGACGATCGGGCGGGCGAGCGGGGCGCACGGGCGCGTGACGGTCGCGCGGGTGCCGGGCGTGTCGCGCGCCGATGCCGTTGCCGCGTTGTCGGTGCTGATCGACCTCTACGACCGCGGGATGCGCGAGCCGCTCCCGCTGTACTGCCGCACGTCCGCCGCGTTCGCCGCGGGTGGCAACGCGCGCGGGGAGTGGGAGTCCGACCGGTTCCCGAAGGAGGACCGCGACGCCGAGCACGAGCTGGTGCTGGGCCCGGGGGTCTCGTACGCGTCGTTGCTGGAGCCGGAGCCGCGTGGCGATGAGCGGTGGGACCCCGTCGAGCGGACCCGGTTCGGGCAGTTCGCTCTGCGCTTGTGGAGCGGGCTGCTGGCGGTCGAGGTGCTGGGCGAGGCATGAGTCGCGCGTTCGACATCTGCGGCCCGCTGCCGACCGGCATCACCGTGCTCGAGGCGAGCGCGGGGACGGGCAAGACGTACACGATCGCCGGGCTCGCGGCGCGCTACGTCGCCGAGGGGACGCCGCTCGATCAGCTGTTGCTGGTCACGTTCACGCGGATGGCGACCGGCGAGCTGCGCGACCGCGTGCGCGAGCGGCTCGTCACTGCCGAGCGGGAGCTGGGGCTGGGTGTCGCGTCCGACGATGTCGTTTCGTTCTTGCTGGACGCTCCGTCGGATGTCGTCGCGGAGCGGCGCGCCCGGCTCCTGCGGGCGTTGGCGGACTTCGACTCGGCAACGATCGCCACCACCCACGGGTTCTGCCAGGAGGTGTTGAGTGGCATCGGCGTCGCGGGTGACATGGAGCCCGACGCCGAGGTGGTCGAGGACGTCGGCGATCTGCTGGGCGAGGTCGTCGACGACCTCTACGTGCGCAAGTACATGGACGCCGGAGACCCGCAGATCACTCGCGCCGAGGCGATGCAGATCGCGCGCGAGGTCGTCGAGAACCCAGGCTCGCCGATCGAGCCGCGGGACGCGGGCGGGGACAGCCTGCCCGCGTTGCGCGCGCGGCTGGCGGGGAGCGTGCGGGTCGAGCTCGACCGCCGCAAGCGCGCCCTGTCGGTGATCACCTATGACGACCTGCTGACGCGCCTCCGGGACGAGCTCGCCGGCCGCCGCGGGTCCCTGTCCGTCGCGCGCCTACAGGACCGCTACCGCGTCGTGCTGGTCGACGAGTTCCAGGACACCGACCCGATCCAGTGGGAGATCCTCCAGCGCGCCTTCGGCGGCGGAGGAGTGACATTGGTGCTGATCGGCGACCCGAAACAGGCGATCTACGCCTTCCGCGGCGCCGACGTCTACTCCTACCTCGAGGCCAAGCAGGCCTCCGGCGAGACCGCGACCCTCGAACTCAACCGCCGCTCCGACCAGGCCCTGATCGACGCCTACGACGCCATGTTCGGCGGCGCCAAGCTCGGCCACCCGGACATCGTCTACGGCCACGTCCGCGCCGCCGGCGCGCGCGACCCGTTCCCCATACCCGGCGCCCCGCTGCGCGTGCGTGTCGTCGACCGCGCCGACCCCGCGATCGAGAAGACCCGCCAGGGCTACGCGGGCCTGAACTCCGCCCGCCAGTTCGTGGCCAAGGACCTCGCCGCCGACCTCGTCCGCGTCCTCTCCGGCGTCGCCGCCGCCCCTGACGGATCCGCTTCGCCCGGCGGGCCCGTCTCGCCCGGCGGGTCCGTCTCGCCCGGCGGCCCCGCTTCGTCCGGCGGCCCCACCGCGCCCGCTGCGCCATCCATCAAGCCCGGCGATATCGCGGTCCTCGTCCGCTACAACCGCCACGCCGTCGCGGTCCGCGACGCGCTCGACGACGTCGGCATCCCGTCGGTCATCAACGGCGCGGGGAGCGTCTTCGCCACCCCCGCCGCGCGCGAGTGGCTGCGGCTGCTCGAGGCGCTCGAGCGTCCCGCCTCGCCCGTCCGCGCCCGCGCGGCGACGATGACGTCGTTCCTCGGCTGGACCGCCGAGCAGATCGCTTCGGCCGACGACGCGGCGTGGGAGGAGGTCCACCGCCGCCTCCACGCGTGGGCGGCGGTGCTGCGCCGCCGCGGCCTCGCGTCCCTGATCGAGACGATCACCCTCGTCGAGCGCCTCCCGGGCCGCGTGCTCGGCGTCGTCGACGGCGAGCGTCGCCTGACCGACCTACGCCACGTCGGCCAGCTGCTGCACGGCGCGTCGGCGGCCGAGAAGCTCGGAGTCGCCGCACTGGCCGTGTGGCTGCGCCAGCGGATCGCGACCGCCGAGACCGAAGGCGACGAGGAACGCTCCCGCCGCCTGGAGTCCGACGCCGCCGCCGTTCAGGTGCTGACGATCCACCGCTCGAAGGGCCTCGAGTTCCCGGTCGTCTACGTCCCCTACCTCTGGGAACCGACCTGGGTCGACGACAAGCCCGTCCCGATCGTCTACCACGATCGCGCGGCCGGCTTCCGCCGAACGATCGACGTCGGCCTCGCCGGCAGCGACTACAAGCGCCACAAGGACTGGTACATCGAGGAGCAGCGCGGGGAGGACCTCCGTCTCGCCTACGTCGCCCTGACCCGCGCCCGTCACCAGGCCGTCCTCTGGTGGGCCGCCTCCTGGAACTCCAAGGACTCCGCGCTGTCGCGACTGCTGTTCGCCCGCGACGGCGAGGGGAACGTCGCGCCCAGCGGCCCGCGCCCCCCGTCCGACGAGGCCGCGATCGCCCGCTTCCGCGAGCTCGCAGGCGCGGCCCCGGGCTGCGTCAGCGTCGAACCCACCACCCGCCTCGGCCTCCCGGTCGCCTGGTCCGGCCCACCTCGCGACGCCACGACCCTCACCGCCGCCGTCTTCGACCGCACCCTCGACCGCGACTGGCGCCGCACCTCCTACAGCGACATCACCGCCGCCGCCCACGAGGCCCGCGTCTCCAGCGAACCGGAAGAGGCGACCGTCACCGACGAGCCCGACGACGACGACCGCCCGTCAACCCTCCCGCCCTTCGCCGCCCCACCCGCGACGTCGCCCGCCGCGGCCGACGGTCCACCCGCGCCGGCGGCTTCGCAGCCCGCCGCCGCGGCGCGCCCGCCCGCTTCTTCGCCGCCCGACGGCGACGCTCCGCCCGCGTCTTCGCCGCCCGCCGGCGACGCTCCACCCGCGTCTTCGCCGCCCGACGGCGACGCTCCGCCCGCGTCTTCACCGCCCGCCGACGGCGACGCTCCGCCCGCGTCTTCGCCGCCCGCCGACGGCGACGCTCCGCCCGCGTCTTCGCTGCCCGCCGGCGACGCTCCGCCCGCGTCTTCGCCGCCCGCCGACGACGGCGCGCTCTCCCTCTTCTCCCTCGACGACCCGCCCTCGCCGCCCGCGCGCGACGACCCGTCTCGCGCCCGCGACGACTCGCCGATCCCCGCCGTCCCGCCCGCCCCGCGCGACGATGCCGCCCTCGCCGCGGTCCCCGCGATCCTCGCGGCCGGCCCGGGCGGGACCGAGTTCGGCACGTTCGTGCATACGGTCTTCGAGTCGACGGACTTCGCCGCGCCCGACCTCGACGCCGAGCTCGTACGCACCGTCGCGGCGGCGCTCGCGCGTGGTCCGGTCGAGATCGGCGATCGGGCGACGGTCGTCGCGGGCCTCAGGGCAGCGATCGAGACGCCGCTCGGGCCGCTCGTCGGCAACTTGCGCCTGCGTGACATCGCCCGCGTCGACCGCCTCGACGAGCTGACGTTCGAGTTGCCGCTGGTCGGCGGCGACGAGCCCACGGGCGAGCTCACCCCCGGTGCGATCGCAAAGGTCCTCCGCGAGCATCTCCCGCCCGGCGATCCGCTCGCCGGCTACGCGAACCGCCTCGAGGACCCGGCGATCCGTGCGAGCGTGCGCGGGTACCTGACCGGCAGCATCGACCTCGTGGTCCGGATCGGCGAGGGGTTCGCGATCGCGGACTACAAGACGAACTGGCTGGCGGCGCCGGGGGAGGAGCTCTCCGCGTGGCATCACCGCCCGGAGGCGCTGACCGCCGAGATGGAGCACGCGCACTATGGCCTCCAGGCGCTCTTGTACACGGCGGCGCTCCACCGCTACCTGCGCTGGCGCCTCCGCGGGTACGACCCCGCGCGCCACCTCGCGGGCGTCCTCTACCTGTTCGTGCGCGGGATGACCGGCCCGGGCACGCCCACCGTCGCCGGCCAGCCCTGCGGCGTGTTCGCCTGGCGCCCACCGGCGCCGCTCGTCGTCGCGCTCAGCGACGTCCTCGACCGGGGGACCGCATGACCGCGCTCGCGCCCGACGACCCGCACGACGTCCGCCGCGCCCGCACCGCTCCCGGCCTCCTGCGCGCGTTCAACGACATCGGGGTGCTCGCGGCGGCGGACGTCCACGTCGCCGTCCGTCTCACCGCGATCACCGGCGAGACCGACGAATCGATCGCGCTCGCCGCGGCGCTGGCGGTCCGCGCTCCGCGCCTCGGCCACGTGTTCGTCGACCTGGCGACGATCCGCGAGACCGCGACCGTGGAGTCCGAGGAGCCGGTCGACCTCAGCATTCTCCCTTGGCCTGAGGTCGAGGGTTGGCTCGCCGCCCTGCAGGCCAGCACGCTCGTCGCGATGGGGGAGGATGCGCGGGAGTCGCGGCCGTTGCGGCTCGTCGGCAGCTGGCTCTATTTGGACCGCTACTGGCGGGAGGAGCGCCAGGTCGCCGCCGACCTTCGCGCCCTCGGTGGTGAGCAGCCGGTCGACGAATCCGCGCTCGCGTCCGGTCTCTCGCGGCTCTTCGACACCGGCAACCTCCAGCGCGTGGCCGCAGAGGCCGCCGTACGCAGGCGTTTCGCGGTCGTCGCCGGCGGCCCAGGCACGGGCAAGACGACGACCGTGGCGCGGATCGTCGCGCTCCTGGCCGAGCAGACAGAGAGCCCGCCGCTCGTCGCGCTCGCCGCACCGACGGGCAAGGCGGCGGCCCGGCTCGAGGAAGCCGTGCACGCGGAGGCCGCGAACCTCGATGTCACGTCGAGCGTTCGGGAGACGCTCCTCTCGCTCAACGCGTCGACGCTCCATCGCCTGCTCGGTTGGCGCCCCGACAGCCACAGCCGCTTCCGTCACAACCGCGCCAACCGGCTCCCGCACGACGTCGTGATCGTCGACGAGACCTCGATGGTCTCCCTGTCGCTGATGGCTCGGCTGGTGGAGGCGGTCCGGCCGGACGCCCGTCTCGTCCTGGTCGGCGACCCCGGCCAGCTGACATCGATCGAGGCCGGCGCCGTCCTGGGCGACATCGTCCGCGCCGGGGGAGACGGCGTCGTCGTGCTCTCGCACGTGTATCGCTACGGGGCGGGGATCGACGCCCTCGCCGAGGCGATCCGCACCGGTAACGGCGACGCCGCCATCTCCACCCTGACCGCCGGGTATGAGGACGTGCTCTGGCTCGGCGTCGATGTCGGCGATCCGGGGGCGTCCGAGGCACTCGCGCCGGTCCGCGAGGGAGCGGTCGCCGCCGCGCAGGCGGTCATCGCCGCCGCCCGCGAGGGCGACGGCGCCGCTGCGTTGGAGGCGCTCGCGACCTTCCGCGTCCTCTGCGCACACCGCCGCGGTGGGTACGGCGTGAGCGTGTGGACCGCGCGGATCGAGGGCTGGCTGGGACTCGAGCGGGCGCGCTGGTACCCGGGCCGCCCGCTGCTGGTCACCGAGAACGACTACGGGCTGCGGCTCTACAACGGCGACACCGGCGTCATCGTCGCCACGCCGGACGGCCGTCCGAGCGCCGCCTTCGAGCGCCAGGGCGAGGTCGTGCTCTTCCCGCCCGCCCGGCTCGGCGCGATCGACACCGTCTACGCGATGACCGTCCACAAGAGCCAGGGCTCCCAGTTCGGCACCGCCGCGGTCCTTCTGCCGCCGCCGACCTCGCCGGTGTTGACCCGCGAGCTGCTCTACACGGCGGTGACGCGCGCGCGTGCGCGGCTGATCCTGGTGGGCACCGAGGAGACGATTCGCGCGGCCGTCGCCCGCCCCGTCGCTCGCGCGTCGGGACTCGGCGGTCGCCTAAGGTGACTGCATGATCGCGGTGACGGGAGCGACGGGCGAGGTCGGCCGGCGGGTCGTCTCGCTCTTGTCCGTGCCACACCGGTCGATCGTCCGCGACGCCTCGCG
Source organism: Solirubrobacter soli DSM 22325 (assembly GCF_000423665.1). GTDB lineage: Bacteria > Actinomycetota > Thermoleophilia > Solirubrobacterales > Solirubrobacteraceae > Solirubrobacter > Solirubrobacter soli. The sequence goes on from NZ_AUIK01000031.1 coordinate 75,349, forward strand.
TGCCGTCGGCGAGTACCGCGTCGCGTCCGACTACGGCGCGCTCGGAGAGATGACCGCCGCCTTCGAGGGCGCCGACACCGTCTTCCTCGTCCCCGCCGCCGAGAACGCCGACCGCGTCGCGCAGCACGTCACGGCGGTGGACGCCGCGGTCGCCGCCGGCGTCTCGCGCCTCGTCTACCTGTCATTCCTCGGCGCGTCCGCCGATGCCACCTTCACCCTCGCCCGCGACCACTGGGCGACGGAGCAGCACATCCGCTCGACCGCGCTGCGGTGGACCTTCCTGCGCATGAACCTCTACATGGACTTCATCCCGAGCATGGTCGGCGCGGACGGCGTGATCCGCGGCCCGGCGGGCGACGGCCGCGTGTCGGCGATCCTGCGCTCCGACGTCGCCGCGACCGCTGCGGCAGTGCTTCTCGGCGACGGCGACGGCGACGGCCACGACGGAGCGACGTACGACCTCACCGGCCCGTCGAGCTTCTCGTTGTCCGAGGCCGCCGCGCTGATGGGCGCCCGCTTCGAGGACGAGACCGACGACGAGGCCTACGCCTCCCGCGCCGGCTACGGCGCACCGGACTGGGAGGTGCGCGGGTGGGTGACGTCCTACCAGGCCATCCGCGACGGCAGCCTCGCCGCCGTCAGCCCGGCCGTGCGCGAGCTGACGGGCCGAGACCCGCTCTCGCTGGCCGAGCACCTCCGGGCGCGCTGAGCAGTCCCGGCGCGCCGCCTCGGGCCGGCGTGCCGGTGGGGCCCGCCGCGCCGCGTCGGGCCGGCGTGCCGGTGGGGCCGGTCGCGCCGCGTCGGGCCGGCGTGCCGGTGGGGCCCGTCGCGCCGCGTCGGGCCGGCGTGCCGGTGGGGCCGCTCGCACCGCGTCGGGCCGGCGTGCCGGTGGGGCCCATCGCGCCGCGTCGGGCCACCGTGCCGGTCAGGCCCGTCGCGTCGGGCTGGCGAGGCCCGGCGCGCCGCGTCGGTCCGGCGTGCCGGTCAGGCCCGTCGCGCCATTCGCGCTCGCCGGCGTCCTGCGCGCCTCAGGCCGCGTAGCGCTGCGCCGCGCGCGCCCGCGCCTTCGCGGCCTCTTCCTCGCGGTTCTTCGGCGGGGCGTGGGTGACGAGGGCGTCGAGCAGGCGCGTCGTCGCCGCGACGACCTCCTCGACCGCGAGGTCGAACGCCGCCTGATTGGCCTGCGACGGCTTCGTCGACCCACTGATCTTGCGCACGTACTGCAACGCGGACGCGTGGATCTCGTCGTGGGTGGCGGGCGGCTCGAAGTTGTGGAGCTGACGGATGTTGCGGCACATATTTCACAGGCTAGTCGCAGAAAAGTCGCGATTGCGCGTTGTTCCGTTCAGGCGCGGGAGCAATGGTCCGGGGGGTGCACTTCTCCACCGTCCTCACAGGACGGCGCAGCATCACACCCCTCTCTGTGGACGGTGCGATCGCGGCGCTGACCGGCGAACAACACGGAGTGATCACCGCCGCACAACTCCACGCGGTGGGCCTGCGAGACAGCGCGATCAGCAAGCGCGTGGCTCGTGATGCTCTCCATCGGGTCCACCGGGGCGTCTACGCCGTCGTCCCCATGAGGGCCCTTTCGCGGGAGGGACGCTGGCTGGCCGCGGTGTTCGGCGCAGGTCCGGGCTCGGCACTCAGTCACTTCTCGGCGGTCGAGATCCAGGGTTTGGCGCGCGCGTTCGGCGCGCTGATCTCGGTCGTGTCGACCACGCAACGCCGTCCGCAAGGCGTGACCGTTCACCGCTGCCGTTCGATCGACCCGCGCGACATCACCACCCACAAAGGCATCCCCGTCACGACGGTCCATCGCACGATCGTCGATCTCGCGGACGTCGTCCAGATCCCGCACGAGCTGACCGCGGTCATCCGCGAGGCGGACTTCAAGGGTCGGTTCGTCGAGCCGGCGGTCCGGGACGCGATGGCTCGAGCCAACGGGCGGCGCAATCTCGGGGTCGTCGACCGGGCGATCGAGCTCTATCGCGCCGGCAGCGCGGGAATCCGGAGCCGGAACGAGCTGGCGTTCTTCCTGCTGGTCACGAAGGCCGGGTTTCCGGAGCCGCTCGTGAACGTGCACGCCCATGGGTTCGAACGCGACTTCCACTGGCCGGGCCTCCGGCTCGCGGTGGAGGTCGACGGGCCTGGTCACACGCGGGAGCCGACGCGCGCCGCTGACTCGAGCCGCGACGGGTCGCTCCTCGCCGCGGGCTACACGGTGCTGCGGTTCACCGACGACGACATCAAGTTCCGGCCCGCCGACGTCGTCACACGTCTCCGAACACAGGCACCTCATGTCCCAACTCGGTGAGCGCGTAGACGGGGCCGTTCGGGGTCGGTACCTCCTCGACGAGGCCGAGCGCGACCAGCGTCACGAGGTCGTCGAGCAGCAGGTATTCGTCGCCGTTCGGCGAAGCTTCGTCGAAGAGCGTGGCGGCGTTGTCGGACATGGCGACGGGCTCCTTCCGGGTGCTACGCGGTTCCACGTAGGGCCGCGTAGGGTCCTCCGACCGTCGGACGGAATCGTGCGTATGGAGATACGCACCGATGCGTATCTGGCCGGTTCTGCCGCACTTTGCGGGAAATTCGCCGCTTACCAACAGACCTGTGCACAGATTCGCGGCGCAATCGCGCTCCCGTGCACGGCATATCAACAAGCTACGCACAGGTGCGTATCCCGCCCGATCCGCGGTGGCGTGTAGAAACGAGGCCCGATGGACGCACCGCAACCCTCCGCCCGCCTTGTCCGAGCCGTCGCCGCCGAGCGCGCCGAGCTCGAGCGCCATCGCGTCCGCCTGGCGTCCGAGGCCGACGAGCTGCGCGCGGCGCTCGCCCGGATCGAGCACGGTCTCGCCGAGATCGACGAGCGCCGCGGCCTCCTCGACCGGCTCGCGCCCACGCCGCCCGACGAGATCGAGTCGCCCGACGAGCAGGACGACGAGGGCGACGACGGCGCGCTGCGCGGACCGGAGATCCGCGAGGTCGCGGTCAGGCTGCTGGTCGACAACGGCCGCGAGTCGATGCACTACCGCGAGTGGTTCGAACTGCTCCAGCGTGCCGGCCACGAGATCGCGGGCAAGGACCCGCACGCCGTGTTCCTCACGCAGATCCGGCGCTCACCCGCGGTCCGACGGGGCACGCGGGCGGGGTTCTACGAGTTGGACCGCGGCGCGTTCCACCGACTCCGTCTCCATATCGACGGGCTCCAACGCGAGCTCGCCGCCATCCCGCCCACCGCGACCCACGACGGCGCCGTGATCCGCGCCCGCCGCAGTCGCCTCAACACCGAGATCGGCCGCGCCGAGCGCGCGATCGAGGAAGTCGCCCGCGTCCTCGGCCCGCGCACCCGCCTCGCAGCAACAGGCTGACGCGGGCCCGCGCGGGCGTGTCGACGGGCCGCTGAGGGATGATTGCGGCCTCATGGCGCCCGTTTCGATCGATGTTCGTCCCGCCGAGCCCCGCGACGCGGAGGCCGTGGCCGTCATCTACAACCACGGGATCGAGGAGCGCCAGGCCACGTTCGAGACGCGACCGCGGCGGGCGAACGAGATCCTCGGGTGGCTGGAGGAAGGGCGGCCGTTCATCGTCGCCGTGGACGGTGAGACCGGCGAGATCCTCGGGTTTGCGCGCGTGTCGCCGTACTCCGTGCGGCGCGCGTACGCGGGGGTGGGGGAGCATGCGGTGTACGTCGCGCCGGAGTCGCGTGGGAGGGGCGTCGGGGTGAAGCTGCTCGAAGCGCTCGCCGAATCCGCGGAGATCGCCGGGTACTACAAGCTGACGAGCCGGGTGTTCACGACCAACGAAGCGAGCTTGAGGCTGCACCGGGCGGCGGGGTTCACCGAGGTGGGCATCCAGAAGCACCACGGGCGGCTGGAGAACGAGTGGAAGGACACCGTCCTGGTCGAACGTCTACTCGGCGAGGCCGCGCACTGACCTAGGATCGGCCGAACGGTGGCTGGAGAGGGTCAGGCGCGCATCACTGCTCGGGCGCGCACGCGTCGTCGGCCGGGGGCAGCGCGGTGGATCGTGCCCGCGCTGGTGCTGCAGGCCGGGCTCGCGGCGATCGACATCGTCTCGGGCGACCAGGTGGTGTTCACGACCACGTTCGTGCTGGCGCCGTTCGCGCTGGCGGTGTCGGGTCGCACGCGCGCGACGGGCGCGCTCGCAGTGCTCGCGGTCGCGCTGGCGGTGGCGAGCGGGTACTGGAACCACTACGAGGGCAGCACCGATCACCTGTTGCGGATCGCGATCGTCGCGGCGGGCGGCGGGCTCGCCACGCTGTCCGCGGCGGCGCTCGAGCGGGCGGCCGAGCAGCGGCGGCGGATGGCGATCCTCGCGTCGCTCGGCCGACTGTCCGGCGCGCAGACCCTCAACGACGCGATCAAAGGACTCGCGGAGGCGCTGGTGCCCGCGGTGGGCGAGGGGTGCTGGGTCGACCTCCAGGACCCGGACGGCGAGAGCCGGCGCCTGTTCGAGCACGGCGTCGACGCCCCCGGGCTGCCGCAGACCGGTCCGAAACGCCTGCTCGAAGGCAACACCCGCGCGCTCGTACCGCTGGTCGCGGGCGATCGCACGACCGGCCTCCTCGGCCTGACCGCGCCGCCGAAGCACCCCTACGACGCCGACGAGCTGGAGTTCTTCACGGTCCTCGCGGGGCGGGTGGCGCTGGTGCTCGCGAACGCCCGTCTGGTGACCGACCTCAAGTCCACGCAGGCGCGCCTGGACGGCATCCTCAAGAGCCTCGCCGAGGCCGTGACGGTCAACGACGACCAGGGCCGCACGGTCTATGCCAACCCCGCGGCCGTGAAGCTGCTCGGGCTGGGATCGGCGAGCGAGGCGACCCGCGCCCGGCCGGGCGAGCTCGCCGCCCGCTTCGCGATCACCGACGAGCACGGCAAACCGATCGTCACGGACGATCTGCCCGGGCGCAGGCTCGTGCGCGGGGAGCCCGCGCCGGAGCTGCTGACCCGCACGATCGACAAGCCGACGGGCCGCGCGTTCTGGCTGCTGACGAAGGCGACACTCCTGACCGACCAGGGGCGCGACTTCGCGGTCAACATCATCGAGGACGTCACCGAGGCGAAGGAGGCCGAGCAGCGTCAACGCTTCCTCGCGCAGGCCGGTCAGCTGTTGGCTTCGAGCCTCGACTACGAGCAGACGCTCCAGCGGGTGGCGCAGCTCGCGGTCCCGTGGCTGGCGGACTGGTGCGCGGTCGATCTGCCGGCAGCGGACGGGACGATCGAGCAGGTGGCGCTCGCCCACGCCGACCCGGACAAGCTCGCCGAGGCGCGGGAGCTCCGCCGCCGCTACCCGCCCCGCGCGACCGACGAGACCGGCGTGCCCGCGATCCTCAACGGCGGTCCACCCGAGCTCGTCACGGAGATCCCGGACACGCTGCTGGACGCCGCGATCGAGGATCCCGAGCAGCGCCGGGCGCTCAAAGCGCTGGGCATGCGGTCGGCGATGATCGTGCCGATGCGCCTGGGCGAGGAGACGCTCGGCGCGCTGACGTTCGTGACCTCCGACAGCGGCCGCCGCTTCGACGAGACCGACTTCGCGTTCGCCCAGGACCTCGCGCTCCGCGCCGCCGCCGCGGTCCAGAACGCGCGCCTCTACGCGGCACAACGACGAGTCGCGTACACGCTCCAGGCGAGCCTTCTGCCCGACACGCTCCCGCCGATCCCCGGATACACGCTCGCTGCCGCCTACCAGGCGGGGGAGCTCGGCGCGGACGTCGGCGGCGACTTCTACGACGTCGTCCCGACCGCCAATCCCGCCGCCCACCTCGTCTTCCTCGGCGATGTCACAGGCAAGGGGATCGACGCCGCCGCTCTCACTTCGCGGGTCCGCCACTCGATCCGCACCGCCGCCCGCTTCAACCCCAACCCGAGCGCGATCCTCCAACTCGTCAACGAGATCCTGGTGGAAGATCAGCGGCTCGCTCCGGTGTCGCTCGTGGCGCTGCTCGTCGAGGGGGACGACGTGACGATCGCGGCCGCCGGCCACCCGCCGCCGCTGCTGCGCCGCCGAGGCGCGGCCGGGCGCGGCGCGGGCGCGGCGGGCGTAGGCGTGGCGGGCGGCGGCGAGGGCGTGGGCGCGGCGGGCGCTGGCGAGGGCGTGGGCGCGGCGGGCGGCGGCGAGGGCGTGGGCGCGGCGGGCGGCGGCGAGGGCGTGGGCGCGGCGGGCGGCGGCGAGGGCGTGGCCGCGGCGGGCGGCGGCGAGAGCGTGGCTACGGCGGGCGGCGGCGAGGGCATGGCCGCGGCGAGCGGCGGCGAGGGCATGGCCGCGGCGAGTGGCGGCGAGGGTGTGGCCACGGCGGGCGGCGGCGAGAGCGTGGCCACGGCGGGCGGCGACGAGGGCGTGGCGACGGCGGGGCGCGGCGAGGGCGCAGACGCCGCGGGGCGTGGCGAGGTCGTCCCGGTGGGCCCCGGCGGCATCCTGCTCGGCGTCGCGCCCACGCGGGCGTTCGAGCAGGAGACCATCAGCCTCGCGCCCGGCGACGCCATCCTGCTCTACACCGACGGCGTGACCGACACGCCCGGGGCCCGCGACCGGTTCGGCGGCGAGCGGCTCAAGGAGGCGTTCGCCGCGGCGCCTGACGACGCCACCCAGATCCTCAGGAGGATCGAGGCGACGATCAATGCGTTCCAGGCCGACACGGCGACGGATGACCGCGCGCTGCTCGTCCTGCGTCGCGGCTGACTACGATCCACCGCGATGTCATCCGCACCACCCCCGCCAGGAGCCGGAGGCGGCGTACCCGCCGGCCGGTCGATCTCGGTTGCGTTCGAGTCCGGCCGGCGCATGGCGCCCGACGCGCTGCGGCTGAGCCCGAACGGCGCGACGCTCGAGGTCGACTCGATCTTGAGGGTGCCGCTCAAACTCACGCTGGGTCAGTTGCACCTCGCGCAGGTCGATCGCGGGCCGGCGAAGGTTCGCGGGCAGGCGGGCCGGTTCGCCGTGCTGCGACGGCTCTCCGCGACGGCGGTGGTCCCGCGCGAGCAGGGGATCGAGGGATGGCTGTGGACGAGCATCGGCGGATCGGCGCTGACGCTCGTGGGGGATGAGGACGCGGCGCCGACGGGCGCGCTGCTGTTCACCAAGCCGCTCGGGCCGAACGACCTCAAGGACGCGATGAAGCCCGAGGCGTTCGACGCGCTCGTGGCGCGATCGCCGCTCGGAATCCCGGCGGTACCAGGGTTTTTGTTCCGGGTGCAGGAGCCGGCGAACGCCGAGACCGCGTTCCGGGCGTACGGGCTGCTCAGGCCGCTGACGGACCGTGAGGTCCCGCCGACGATGCGTCGTTCCCTGCCGACCGACAAATCGGCAGATCCGACGATCCAAGGGCCGTCGCAGGGCCCCAAGGGCTCGGTCGCGCCGCCGGGCTTCTAGCCTGTCGGCCCGTGAGCGCCACGACCGAGCACGATCCCAGCACCTGTACGGCCTGCCGCGGCAGCGGCGAACTGATCTCCGGCCTCGGTGGGGAGTCCCACCGCGTCCGCTGCCCGTGGTGCGACGGCACCGGGCGGTTCGACCCGGCGCGCGACGCGCAGGCCCCGGCCCGCGAGGGCCATCCGGCCGACCAGCCCGCGTAAGCGGGGACTAAAGCCCGAGCGCCCCCGGTCGAACACCCGGGGGACATGGTTCGCTCACGCCTCCGCGCCGACGACGGCTTCACGCTTGTCGAGATGCTCGTCGTCACCCTCATCATCGGCGTTCTCGCCGCGGTCGCACTCGCCACCTTCCTCAACCAGCGCGCCAAGGCGCAGGACGCTGAGGCCAAGACGTCGACGGTCACCGCCGCGAAGGCGATCGAGGCCTACAGCACCGACTACGACGGCGCCTACGACGGCGCCACGGTGGACGAGCTGACGAAGATCGAGCCGGCGCTGGGCAAGGCCCGCGGGCTGGCGATCGACGTGAACGGCCACACGTTCACGGTCAGCGTCGTGTCGGCGGCGTCGGAGGGCACCGTGTTCAGCATCTCGCGGGCCGCGGACGGCCTCTCGACGCGCGATTGCACCAACCCCGGGACGGGCGGCTGCCACGCCGACCTGGACGCCGGCGGCAACCGCTGGTGAGCGGCCGTACGGTCGTCACCCCATCCGGCTCAACCCGCGGCTGACAACCGCCGATGAACCTCCCGATGGCCAAATCGCGCTCTTCTTCAGAAGCCGGCTTCGCGATGATCGAAGTCATCGTCAGCGCGGTGGTGCTCGCCATCGTCGCGCTGGCGGTTCTGTCCGGAATCGACGGCGCCCAGGGTTCGTCGGCGCGTGAGAAGGCCCGCGCGGTCGCCGGCGCACTGGCCGAGCAGGATCAGGAGCGGATGCGCTCGATGTCGGTCGAGACCCTGCGCGCCGTGCCGCAGATGGCGCCGCAGACGATCGACGGCGCGACCTACACGATCAAGTCCGAGGCCCAGTGGGTCACCGACGACACGGGCGGCACCCCGGCCTGCGGCAACTCGAGCAACAACGCCGAGTACTTCCACATCACCACGACGGTGACGTCGGCGATCACCGGGACGAGGATCCCGCCGGTCAAGATCGACTCGCTGGTCAGCCCGAGCGTCGCCTACTCCCAGTCCCACGGCACGATCGGCGCCAAGATCGTCGACCGCAACGGCAACGGCCTGGCGGGCATCGCGGTCAGCGGCACCGGCCCATCGGCGCTGGGCACGCAGGTCACCGACCAGAACGGCTGCGTCCTCTGGCGCTCGGTCGACGTCGGCGCCTACACGATCACGCTCAGCCAGTCGGGCTTCTGCGACGAACTGGGCAACACGAACGTCAGCCGCGACCAGACGGTCAGCGCCAACACGGTCAGCTTCGTCACGGTCCGCTACGACCGCTGCTCCTCCTCGATCGTCAACGTCCGCACGTACCAGCCGGGTACGGCGCTTAGCACGTCTTCGACGCTGGCCTCGAAGGCACGCGAGATCACGGACATCAGCTCCAATGGCTCGCTGAAGACCTGGACGCCTGCGTCAGGCACCAGCGCGAGCACATTCACGCTCACCAACCTCTTCCCGTACCCGTCCTCTCCGTACGGCTTCTTCACCGGCGAGTGCCAGTACCAGAGCCCGGCCAAGCTCGGCGCCACCGACTACTTCACCACGACGAACCCCGGCGCCTCGATCACCGCAGACCCCAGCAGGCCGAACCAGCCGGCGTACGTCTACCAACCGCCGTTGAACATGCGCGTCACGCGCAACTCGGCGGGAACGAGCTTCGCCGTCGGATCGATCGACGTGGTCTTCACGCTCGTCAAGCCGGCCGCGTTCGCCTCGGACACCTGCACCGACGAGGTCTTCAAGTACACGGTCATGGACTACCCGCCGACGGGGTGGGGAACGCGCCCGTCCTCGCCGAACTACTACGGCTACGTCTCGCAGGACTCGACGACGTACGACCCGGGGTTGCCGTACGGGAACTACACGATCTGCCTGCGGGACAAGACGAACAACAAGGGCGTCGCAGCAGGGAGCTTCGACAACACGAAGTCGACTGCGCAGGGCTTGACGACGATCGCCGTGTCGAGCGGCTGGCAGGGGACGACGACGTGCTGATCAGCCGCCTTCGCGACGAGCGCGGCATGACGCTCACCGAGGCCCTCGCGGCCATCTCGATCGCGATGATCGTCTCGCTCGCGGCGTTCTCCCTGGTCGAGGCCGTGATGAAGCGGTCCGGCGAGACGAGCTCGCGCGTGGAGACCACGCAGCGCGCCCGCCAGGCGATGGACAACATCACCCGCGACCTGCGCTCCCAGGTCTGCGTGTTGCGCACGGACGGCACGGCGATGACGACCGCCCGCTCGGTCTATGCGGCGGGTCCCAACTCGATCACGTTCTTCGGCGACACGGCCGACGAGAGCTGGAGGACCGGCGTCACGGCGATGCCGATCCCGACGCTGCGCACGATCGCGCTGAGCGGCGGGGCCGTCAATCCGACCACCGGGCTGCTCCTCGGCGCCACCATCAACGAGACGATCCGCCCCGGTGCCAGCGACGTCAACGGCGTCACCTACGCGAGCGCGACCGGTCAGACGACGCGCACCGAGCTCTCGGAGGCGATGCCGGTCAAGGACGCGGGCGGGAACGACCTGCCGATCTTCACCTACTGGGCGTATGACACCGCGACCCCGCCGGCGACCACGGTGCAGCTCGGCGCGAACGGCGCCACGCTGACCGACGCCGAGGCGGCGCAGGTCGCCCGCATCCGGATCAACTTCCGCGTGCTCCCGGCGGGGAAGAACACCGTCCGCGGCTCGACGGTGATCCAGGACGAGATCACCGTCCGCACCGTCGATCCCGACTCCGCCAACCCGAGGCCGACATGCATCTGAACCAGCGCCCCGCGATCCGCTCCGAGCGCGGCTTCTCGATGTTCATCGTGCTGATGGCGCTGACCGTCACGGCGATGTTCGTGGCCGCGTCGTTCGCCGCGGTCAACGGCGACCTGCCGCAGTCGGCGACCGCCAAGAACCGCAAGTCGACCTACGCGGCTGCGGAGGCCGGTCTCGCCTTCTATCTCAACCACCTGCAGCAGGACCCGGACTACTGGACCCTGTGCGACAAGGCGCCCGACCCCAACGCGTCGGAGCGGAGCCCGATCAACCTGCAGTGGGACGGGGCCGGCAACGACCCCCGCACCTGGCGCACGGTGCCCGGCACCACGGCGCAGTACACGATCGAGCTGCTCGAGACCAAGAACTACCCGAACGGCTGCGTCACGACCGACCAGAAGTCGATCATCGACGAGTCCACGGGCACGTTCAAGGTCCGCTTCACCGGCCGGCCGTCGCCGAGCTCGTCGATGCACCGCAGCATCGTGGCGACGTTCCGCCGCGACTCGTTCCTGAACTTCGTGTACTTCACCGAGTTCGAGGACATCGACCCGAACGCGCTGTCGGACTCGACGGCTCGCGCGACGGCACTGTCCAAGTGCGCGGAGAAGTACCGCACGGCGCGCGCGTCGACGACCGCGAACGGCTGCCCGTACGGGAACGAGATCACCTTCCCGGACGGCGACAAGGTCAACGGCCCGCTGCACACCAACGACGAGAGCCTGATGACCTGCGGCACGCCGACGTTCGGTCGCGACAAGACGATCGGCGGCGCGACGATGAGCCCGAAGACGGACACGATCGAGGTCCGCGGCCCGCTGCCGGGCTACGCCGGGCGCCAGTCGGTGACGCAGGGCAGCCGTAGCTACACCGGCTGCTCCACCAACCCGACGATCAACACGCCGACCGGCAAGTTCACGCCGAACGCCAAGTACCTGCAGATGCCGCAGTCCAACCAGAAGCTCGCGGAGGTCGCGCAGTCCAACGGCACGTATTACACGGGCAAGACGATCATCCGGCTCAACAACACGACGATGGACGTCACCAACTACGCGGCCAACGGCACCTCGACGACCAGGACGGGCGTGGCCTGGCCGAACAACGGCGTGCTCTATGTCGACAACGCCGGCACGTGCTCGGGCGAGTACCCGACCGACGCCAACTACGACGAGGCGGCGGCCTGCGGCAACGTCTACGTGAGCGGCACCTACGCCAAGTCGCTGACGATCGCGTCGCGCAACGACATCATCGTCAAGCCGACGATCGGCGCCAAGCTCAACAACAACTCGACCGACTCGGACCTCAAGGGCGCGTCGGACGCCACGCTCGGCCTGATCGCCGACAACTTCATCCGCGTCGGCCACCGCGTCGCGACCGACTCCAGCGGCGACTGCGACAACTACGCGCCGACCAACGAGCCGACGGTCCTGAACGTGCGCATCGAGGCGGCGATCCTGTCGCTCAAGCACTCGTTCATCGCCGACAACTACAACTGCGGCAAGCTCGGCACGCTGACCATCGTCGGCGCCATCGCCCAGCGCTACCGCGGCACGGTGTCGACGTTCAGCGGCACGACGATCGTCACCGGCTTCACCAAGAACTACTGGTACGACGACCGCTTCCGGTACCGGTCACCCCCGTACTTCCTGAGCCCGCTCGACTCCGCATGGGATGTCGTCAGGGTCCACGAACAGGTCCCGGCCCGCTAGTCCACTCGGCCCGCCCCCGGCGGGCCGAGCCCGTTAATGGACCTCGAGCGTCCCCAGCGTCCGGTTGTCGCTGAGCAGCACGAGCGGGTACGTGCCCGGCGTGTCGGCCAGCCACTCGAACTCCGCCGGCGTGTCCGTCTCGACGTCCTCGACGGAGACATCGCCGAACGCCACGCTGTCCGGCTCGTCGCCGTCCACGATGATCTGGACCCGATCGCCGATCTCGGCGTCCACCGTCTTGCCGGCAGGACCTGGCGCAGTCGAGAGCTTCATCGTGACGTCGAAGGCGTCGGGGTCGGTCAGCGAGTCCGCGGAGGCGGTCGCAGTGGGCGCAACCGACGCTGTAGAGCCGTTTTTCGAGCCCTGGTCCGGGGGTGAGATGGTGACGACGAGGACCATCAGGCCCAAGAGCGCCAGCACGATCACGGTTGTCCGTCGGGTCATCACCCCATGTCAGCTTAGTTGGGGGTAAAGGACGCCACGCGAAGTGCCGATACCGGGAGTAGCCAGACCGAGGTGTCAAAGGCAAATCGTCCGCGAGGACGAGGCGCAAAGCCACGGGGCTCCGTCGGATGCGGAGTTGGCCGGGCTGCCACTTCCGGCAGAACGGGACCAAGGACCTGGCAAGGCAAACACCACAGGCCCAACGATCCCTTCAGGAGGGTTCACCCACATGCTCCACAAGCTTCGCCAGCGCGCTCAGGACGAGAAGGGCTTCACGCTCATCGAGCTCCTGGTCGTCATCCTGATCATCGGCATCCTCGCCGCGATCGCCCTGCCCGCGTTCCTCAACCAGCGCGCCAAGGCTCAGGATTCCGGCGCGAAGAGCGACGTCCGTACGGCCCAGACCGCCATGGAGACGTGGTACACGGACAACCAGACCTACGCCGGCGTCACGGCGACGGGTGCCACCAACTCGCTCGTCTCGATCGAGCCGGCCCTGGCCAACGCTTCGTCCCTCGCCATCACGGCGCAGGGCCCGAGCAACTACACGATCTCGGTCACCTCGAAGAGCTCGTCCGGCACGAAGTTCTCGATCACGAACACGGGCGGCACCGTCACGCGTTCCTGCGACAAGCCGAGCACGGGCGGCTGCAACGCCTCCGGCTCCTGGTAGTCCCCACTACCTGATTTGAACCCTCCGCGAAGCGGGCCCTCGGGCCCGCTTCGTGCGTTTAAGCCGCCTCAAGATTCTGCCGATAACAGCCTCGTGCTCCGTAAGAAGAAGAAGTCCCAGCAGGCCAGCGTCGTCGGGCTCGAGCTCGACGCGGGCCACGTCGCTGCCGCCGAGGTCTCGGTCGACGGCTCCCTCACCCTGACCCGCGGCGCGGTCGCCGAGCTCCGGCCCGGCATCATGCGCGACGGCGAGGTCGCCGATCCCGTCGCCCTGGCCGAGGCCGTCAAGGCGCTCTTCGCCGAGCACGAGCTCCCCAAGACCGTGCGGCTGGGCATCGCCCACCAGCGCATCGTCGTGCGCACGCTCGACCTCGAGGCGACGCTCGACGACCCGAAGGCGCTGGCCGCCGCGGTCAAGGCCGCTGCGCCGGACCACATCCCGATGCCGATGGACGAGGCGGTCCTGGACTTCCAGCCGCTCGGCGTCGTCAACACGCCGCTCGGCCTGCGCTCGCGCGTCGTCGTCGTCGCGGTCCGCCGCGAGATGGTCGAGCGCGCCGCCGCCGCCCTCGAGGGCGCGGGGCTCAAGCTCGAGGGCATCGACCTCTCCGCGTTCGGCATGGTCCGCGCGCTCGCCTCAGAGCACGAGGGCGCCGTCCTCTACATCAACGTCGCCGGCCTGGTCAACGTGGCCGTCGCCAACGCGAGCGGCTGCCTGTTCACGCGCGCCTCGGCGGGCGGCGTCGAGACGATCGCCTCCAACCTGGCCGAGCGCCGCGGGCTCACGCTCGAGCACGCCCGGGCCTGGATGACCCACGTCGGCCTCGCCGCGCCGCTGGACGGCATCGAGGGCGACGCGGACCTGATCGCGGGCACGCGCACCGCGCTCGAGGACGGCGTGCGCGAGCTCGCCGACAGCATCCGCACCTCGCTGAACTTCTACCGCACCCAGGACGCCGCCGAGACGGTCGAGCTGGGCGTCGTCACCGGCGCCGCGGTCACGATCCCCGGCTTTGTGGAGCGTCTGAGTGAGCAGCTGCGCCTGCCGCTGGAGGCGCGCGTCATCGCCGCCCCCGAGGACGTCGACGCGGGCCGCCTGACGGTCGCCGCCGGCCTCGCGATCGCCGAACGCGCGTAGAGGCGCGGCGCATCATCCCCTTCCGTCCGCCACACTGCACGCCGCGATGACGACCCTGGCGAGCGTGTGCGGAGGCACCGACCCGGGGGTCCAGGGACCCCCGGGGAGGTCGAGGTGAAATGAGCGTCGGTGTGGCGGCCGTGATTGCCGCGATCCTCGGAGCGATCGTCGGCTCCTTCCTCAACGTGGTGGCCTACCGGCTGCCGCGCGGCGAGTCCCTGGTCCACCCGCCTTCGGCCTGCCCGAGCTGCGGCACCCGGATCAAGGCCTACGACAACGTCCCGGTCCTCGGCTGGCTGTGGCTGCGCGGCAAGTGCCGCGCCTGCGGGGCGCCGATCTCGCCCAAGTACCCGATCGTCGAAGCGGTCACGGGCCTGCTGTGCGCCGCGTGCGTGCTCGAGTTCGGCGCCGACCGCGACGTGTGGCTGCCGATCGTCTTCGTACTGCTGCTCGTCCCGATCACGCTGATCGACCTCGAGCACCACATCATCCCGAACGTCCTGTCCGCGATCGGCGCGGTCGCTGCGCTCGCGCTGGTGATCGCCTTCCAGCGCGACGACCTCACGGAGCACATCATCGCCGCGCTCGGGGCGGGCGGGTTCTTCCTCGTCGCCGCGATCGTCTATCCCGCCGGCATGGGCATGGGGGACGTCAAGCTCGCGGCCGTGATGGGCCTCTTCCTCGGCCGCGCGGTCGTGCCGGCGATCTTCGCCGCGCTGATCGCGGGAACCGTCGTCGGCGCGGTCGTGATCGCGCGCCTGGGCGCCAAGGAGGGCCGCAAGAAGGGCATCCCGTTCGGTCCCTGGCTCGCCTTCGGCAGCCTGATCGGCCTCTTCTGGGGCAACGATCTCGTGGACTGGTACCTCGACACCTTCACGTAGACGCGCCCACCCTAGGGGGAAGGCCCCACCTCGCTCAAGGCGCTGAAAGGCAGTGCCGATACCAGGAGCGATGAGAGCCGTCAACCTCCTTCCCCCCGACACGCGCGGCGCCTCGAAGGTCTCCGCCGATCTCGGCGCCGGCCCGGAGGCCAAGGGCGGCGCGGGCCCCTTCGTCGTCCTCGGTGTCCTCGCCGCGTGCGTCGCGGGCGCGGCAGGCTACGTCCTGACCGACAACACCGTCAAGCAACGCCAGACCGACCTCGCTCAGGCCCAGGCGCGCCAGACCGCACTGCAGAACCAGGCGGCCAAGCTCAAGCCGTACGCCGACTTCGACGCGTCCGCCCGCGCCCGGGTGCAGACGGTCAAGGACCTGGCCGGCTCGCGTTTCGACTGGGAGCAGACGCTGCGCGACCTCTCGCGGGCGATCCCCCAGGACGTGACGCTGAAGTCCCTCGAGGGCGACATCAGCTCCTCCGGTGGCGGCGGCAGCGCACTGCGCGGCGCGATCTCCTCGCCCGCGATCACCGTCCAGGGCTGCGCGCCCGGTCAGACCCAGGTCGCGCGGCTGATGGCCCGCCTGGGTGACATCGACGGCGTCACCCGCGTCTCGCTCGCCAACTCGACCTCCGCGCTGGTCGAGGAGCCCCAGCAGCCGGGCCGCACCGCGAAGGAGCGGCTGGCCCAGCGCAACTCGCTCCCGTGCGGCGCCGGCAAGCGCCCGGCGTTCCAGATCGTCATGTTCTTCGAGAAGGCGACCGCCGCCGTCTCCACCACCCCGACCACGTCCACCGGGCAGGTCGGCCCCACGCCGACCCCGTCCCCGACGGCCACGCCTTCGGCGACGCCGGCGGGCACGACCGCCCAGCAGCCCGCGGAAGGGGCGACCAAGTGAGCCGTTCGATCCGCCTCCTCCTGCTCGTCGTCGTGGCCGGTGCCGCGGTCGGCGGGTACTGGAAGCTCGCCCTCGCGCCCAAGCGCGCCGAGGCCGCCAAGCTCGACCAGGACGTCGCCGTCGCCGAGGCCCAGCTCGTGCAGACGCAGAGCCTGATCGCGACCTACGAGGGCGCACAGAAGGAGTACAAGACCAACTACGCGACGATGGTGCGGCTCGGCAAGGCCGTGCCCACCGACGACGACATGCGCTCGCTGATGGTGCAGCTCGACACGTCCGCCAAGCGCAGCGGCATCGACTTCGACACGGTCAACCTCAACGCCTCCGGTGGCGGCGGTGCGGCGACGACCGGCGTCGCGGCGCCCAAGACGCCCGGCGCGATCAGCACCGGCGCCTTCTCGGCGATGCCGTTCCAGTTCACCTTCACGGGGACGTTCGGGTCGCTCGGCAACTTCTTCACGCGGCTGGAGAGCTTCGTGACGCTCCAGGGCGACAAGATCGACGTCCGCGGCCGGCTGCTGCGCGTCGAGAGCCTGAAGATCCAGCCGGCCCAGGACGGCTGGCCCGGCCTGCAGGCGGATGTCGGCGCGAGCGCCTACATCGTCCCGGAGACCACCGAGGTCGCCGACCCCGGCACCACCAGCACCCCTTCGACCACCACGGCCGCCACGCCGTCCGCCGGGACCACCGGCGCGGCGCCGAGCGGTACGACCGCGACCGCAGGCTGACCCGATGAACGTGATCACCGACACCCTGCGCCAGATCGTCCGGCGCAAGCTCTGGCCCGTCGCCCTGGTGCTGCTGGGCGCCCTCGTGGCCGTGCCGCTGCTGCTGGCCAAGGAGCCGGAGTCCACCGCGCTCGCCGAGGCGGCGAACGCCAAGAAGGTGGAGCCGCTGCCGGCGACGTTCGTCTCCGCGCCCCAGCCGGCCGAGAACGGCAAGCGCCGCCGCGTGCTCGGCGCGCTCAAGGACCCGTTCGAGCCCGAGGAGCTGCCGAAGGTCAAGAAGGTCAAGGCGAAGGCCGCCAAGGACGACGCGCAGTCCACGCCGACCACGGACACCCCCTCGTCCGACGGCTCGGGCGGTGCCCTGCCGCCGGTCAGCGCCGCGCCGACCGCGACGCCCGCGCCGACGGTCACGATCCCCGCCTACTCGGTCAAGGTCCGCTTCGGCACCACCGACAGCGACGAGCTGCCGGTGAGCACGATCGAGCGCCTGTCCGTCCTGCCGGACGAGAAGAACCCGGTGATCGTCTACCGCGGGGTCGTCGACAACGGCAAGGCCGCGATCTTCGAGCTCACGGGCGAGGTCGAGGCCGAGGGCGACGCGAAGTGCTCGCCGACGCCGGAGGACTGCCAGTACATCAAGCTGCGGGCCGGCGAGACCGAGTTCCTCACGATCGCCGACACGAACGACGAGGCCACGAACGCCCAGTTCCAGCTGGACCTCGTGAAGGTCTACAAGAAGCAGACCAAGGAGAAGGTCAGCGACCCGAACGCCACCGCGACGCAGTCGCTGGCCAAGGCGTCCTCGTCGTCGCTGACGAGCAAGCGGTTCCCGCTGCGGCGCCGCAACCGGTACGTCTTCGACGCCACGACGGGGCTGCTGCATCTGGCTCCGAAGGGCGCCAAGACGCCGCTCTCCTCTCTGTAACCCACTCGCGGCGGGAGCCGATGAAGCGCACGGCGGGCCCCTCGGGCCCGCCGTTGCCGGTTGAGCCCGGATCCACCGGTCCCCGCGGCGCCTCGCGGCCGTGGACAGCGCTCCTCGCCGATCGGCCGGGACCCGAAGGGAACCACCCTGAGGGAACCCGGCCGATCGACGATCAGCGGTGCCCACGACCACGAGTCATCCACGGATCACCGGTCGATCCGGGCTGGGCCCTCGTAGGATGCTGGCCGTGCCATTGCATGTCGTCACCGCGGGGGAGTCGCACGGGCCGGGCCTGACCACGATCGTGGAGGGGCTTCCCGCGGGCCTCGAGCTCGATCAGGAGGCCATCGACGGCGACATGGCCCGCCGCCAGCTCGGTCACGGGCGCGGCGGCCGCATGAAGATCGAGAAGGACTCGGCGCAGGTCACCGCCGGGGTCCGTCACGGCCGCACGCTGGGCGGGCCGGTCGCGCTGCAGGTGACCAACCGCGACTTCAAGAACTGGGAAGAGCGGATGAACCCGTGGCCGGTCGAGGCCGACGTGCCCGAGGTGCACCTGCCGCGCCCGGGCCACGCCGACCTCGCCGGCGTGCAGAAGTTCGGGTTCACCGACGTGCGCAACGTGCTCGAGCGGGCGAGTGCCCGCGAGACCGCGGCGCGGGTCGCGGGAGGCGCGCTGGCCAAGGCGTTCCTGGCCGCGCTCGGCGTGACCGTCGTCTCCCACGTGACCCAGATCGGGTCGATCCAGGCGCCGGACCCGCACTCGCTGGCGCTGGATGACTTCGCCGACGTCGACGCCTCGCCCGTCCGCTGCCTGGACGCCGCCGCGAGCAAGGAGATGGTCGGCGAGATCAACGTCCTGCGCAAGCGCAACGAGTCGATCGGCGGGATCTTCGAGCTGCGGGCGTTCGGCCTGGTTCCCGGGCTGGGCTCGCACGTCAGCTGGGAGCAGCGGCTCGACGGGCTGATCGGAATGGCGCTTTTGAGCATCCAGGCCGCCAAGGGCGTCGGCCTCGGCGACGGCTTCGACCTCGCCGGCCGCCCGGGCTCCGAGGCGCACGACGAGATCTTCTACTCCTCCGAGCGCGGCTACTACCGCGAGACCAACCGGTCCGGCGGGCTGGAAGGCGGCATGACGACCGGCGAGCCGCTGATCGCCCGCGTCGCGATGAAGCCGATCCCGACGCTGACCAAGCCGCTGCGCTCGGTCGACATCGCCACCCGCGAGCCCGCCCAGGCACTGCGCGAGCGCACCGACTCCTGCGTCGTCCCGGCCGCGGGCGTCGTGGGGGAGGCGATGCTGGCGATCGTGCTGGCCGGCGCCTACCGTGACAAGTTCGGCGGCGACCACATCGACGACGTCAAGACCGCCGTAGGCGCCTATTGCGAGCGCATCGGATGGAAACCCCGGCCCTAGTCTTCATCGGGTTCATGGGCGCCGGCAAGACGACCGGCGCCCGGGCCGCCGCCGCCGCGCTCGGCGTGCGGGCGATCGACACCGACCGCGAGCTCGAGCAGCGCCTCGGCACCTCGATCGAGGACTACTTCGCCTCCCACGGCGAGCGCGCGTTCCGCGAGATCGAGGAGGACGTCGTCGCCGAGGTGCTGGAGACGCCGCCCGCGCCGGTGATCTCGATCGGCGGCGGCGCGATCGGCTCCGCGCGGGTGCGCGAGCTGCTGGCCAAGCACACCGTCGTGATGCTCGACGTCGACGAGCCGACCGCCTGGCGCCGCGCCGGCGGCAAGCGCCGGCCGCTGGCGCGCGACCGCGAGCGCTTCGCCGCGCTGCACGCCGAGCGTGCGCCGGTCTACGAGGCGCTGGCCGACGCGGTCCTGCTCGACGGCGGCGCCGAGACCGTCCGCCGCGCCGCGGGCGCGCTGCGCAAGATCCCGCCGGGCGTGAAGGTCGTGTGGGCGATCGCGGGCACAGCGAACTACCCGGTCTACGTGGGCGACGTGCTCGACGGCGACTTCTGGCCGGTGCGCGGCCGCCGCTTCCTCTTGACCGACGAGACCGTCGGCGCCGTCCACGGCGACCGCGTCCCCGGCGCGACGGCGACGTTCGCCATGCCGGCGGGCGAGGCGGCCAAGACGCTCGCCAACGCCGAGATCCTGCTGCGCGGGCTCGCTTCGGCGGGGATGGACCACGACGACCACGTCGCCGCCCTGGGCGGCGGCGTCGTGGGTGACGTGGCGGGCTTCTGCGCCGCGGTCTACCAGCGCGGCGTCGGCGTCGTGCAGGTGCCGACGACGCTCGTCGCCCAGGTCGACTCCGCGTACGGCGGAAAGACCGGTGTGGACCTCCCGGAGGGCAAGAACTACGTCGGCGCCTATCACCAGCCGCGCGCGGTGCTCTCCGATCCGCGCACGCTGGCCACCCTGCCCGCGGCGGAGCTCGCCGCCGGCTGGGCCGAGGTGGTCAAGACGGCGCTGATCGCCGGCGGGCCGCTGTGGTCGCGCGTACGGCGCGGCGAGGGGATCGTCGACCGCGACCTGGTCCTCGCGTGCGCCCGCACCAAGCTGGCCGTGGTGGCGCGCGACGAGCGCGACGCCGGCCGCCGCCAGGTGCTGAACCTGGGCCACACGGTCGGCCATGCGATCGAGACCGCGACCGGCTACGCCCGCTACCGCCACGGCGAGGCGGTCGGGCTCGGCCTGCTGGCGGCGCTCACGCTCTCCGGCCAGCCCGACCTGCGCTCCGAGGTGAGCGACCTGCTGGAAGGGCTCGGGCTGCCGATCACCGTCGACCCCGCGATCGACGTCGAGGCCGTGCTGGCCGCCGTCCAGCGCGACAAGAAGAAGCGCGGCGGCAAGGTCGGGTTCGTGCTCGTGGAGGCGCCGGGTGACGTGCGCACCGGCGCCCCGGTGTCCGAGCGCGACGTCCGCGCCGCGATCGGGGGCCTGCTGCCGTGAGGAACCGGGTCGCCGTCCTGCACGGGATCAACCTCGACGCGCTCGACCGACGCCCCGTGCACCACTACGGCGATCTGACGTTCACGCAGCTCGAGCAGCGGATCGGCCGCTTCGCGCGTGAGTTGGACCTGCAGACGAGCTTCTTCCACACCAACCACGAGGCCGAGTTCGTGGAGGAGTTGCACAAGTCGTCCGACTACGCCGACGGCCTTATCCTCAACCCCGGCGCGTGGACGCACTACGCGTGGTCGCTGCGCGACGCCGTCGAGATCGCGGGGCTGCCGGCGATCGAGGTGCATCTCTCCGACGTCGACGCGCGCGAGGCGTGGCGCCACGTCTCGGTGCTCGAGGACGTGCGGGCGGGCAAGGTGTCGGGCAAGGGCCCGGACGGCTATCGGGAGGCGTTGGTCATGATCAAGAGGATTTTCGAGAATGAGCAGGGCTGATCGCGTCGCGGGGCGGCTCTCCGAGGTCGACGCGCTGTTGATCACCGACCCGGCGAACCTGCGCTACGTCACCGGGTTCACCGGCTCGAACGGGTTCGCGGTCGTGGGCCGCGACGTCCGCCGCTTCGTGACGGACTTCCGCTACGTCGAGCAGGCCAAGGTCGAGGTCCCGGACTTCGACCGCGAGCAAGGTCCGCAGGAGCTCTACGCGGCGCTGACGGGCCTCGAGGGCGTCGGACGGCTCGGATTCGACGACGCGCACCTGTCCGTCAAGGCGCATCGGCGTCTGGGAGAGCTGATCCCGGAGGTCGAGCTCGTGGCCGCCTCGGGCGTCGTGGAGGAGGTCCGGGCGGTCAAGGAGCCGGGGGAGATCCTGCGCATCGGCGCCGCCGCCGCGCTGGTCGACGAGATCTACGGCTGGCTGCTCGAGCTCGGGATCGTGGGCAGGACCGAGCGTGACGTCGCGATCGCGCTCGAGCACGAGATGCGGCTGCGCGGCGCGTCCGGGCCGTCGTTCGACTCGATCGTCGCCTCGGCCGAGCACGGCGCGCTCCCGCACGCGACCCCGCGCGACGTCGCGATCGCGCCGGACACGCTGGTCACGATCGACATCGGCGCGGTCCTGGACGGCTACTGCTCGGACTGCACGCGCACGTGGGCGACCGGGCCGAACGTCTCCGACGAGCTGCGCGAGATCTACGCGCTGACGCTGCGCGCGCAGGTCACGGCGCTGGACGCGGTGCGGCCCGGCCCGCTCGGGCGCGAGGTGGACGCGGTCGCGCGCGACATCATCGACGCCGCCGGCCACGCCGAGCACTTCGGGCACGGCCTCGGGCACGGCGTCGGGATCGTCACCCACGAGGGCCCGCGGCTGGCCCGTTCCGGCACCACGGCGCTCGAGGCGGGCAACGTCGTGACCGTCGAGCCGGGGGTCTACGTGCCCGGCGTGGGCGGCGTGCGCATCGAGGATCTCGTCGTCGTGACGGAGGGCGGACGCGATGTCCTCTCGAAGACGACGAAGGAACTCCTGACCGTCGAATAGGGTCAGTCCCCCAGGCGCGGCGGCTCAAGTGGCCCGCCGCGATGGCCGATATCGAGGTCGATGGTACTTCGACCTCGCACCCGCCCCCTGCTGCGTCGCGCTGTCGCCGCGGCCGCCCTCGGCGCGCTTCTCGTGCCCGCCACGGCGGGCGCGAAGGCAAAAGCGCCCGTCATCACCAAGGTCACGCCCAAGACCGCCGCTGTCGGCACCAAGCTCACGATCCAGGGCAAGAACTTCACGCGCGGGAAGGGCAAGAACAGCGTGCTGTTCCGGCGCGACAAGGGCAAGGCCCTGTTCGTCAAGGCCGACGTCTCGACGACCAAGCAGCTCGTCGTGGTCGTGCCCAAGACGCTCGAGAAGTACATGAACGCCCAGGGGAACCTGCCGATCCCGACGCGGTTCCGCCTGCGGGTCCTGTCCGCGAAGCTCTCGAAGGCCTACACCCGCGAGGGCATCTCGCCGGTGATCGGGCCGGAGAAGGCCAACGGCGGCGGCGACAACTCCGGCGGCGCCGGGGTCCCGACCGCGCCGGACGGCGACTGCGACTCCGACGGCGTCAAGAACAGCGTCGACCTCGACGACGACAACGACCTGCTCAGCGACGCGCTCGAGCTCTCACTCCTGCTCGACCCGTGCGTGGGCGACACCGACGGCGACGGCGTCGAGGACGGCTTCGAGTACCAGTCGGCGATCGACCTCAACAACGACGACTACCAGCACCCGAACTACTCGATCCCCTACCCGACCAAGACCGCCTACCCGAACCCGCTCTTCAAGGACGCGGACAAGGACTACGACGGCGACGGCCTGGACCTGGGCGAGGAGTACAAGCTCTGGAAGTACACGTACGAGGTCAACCACACGGCGGCGCGCACGCTGACCCCGCTGTCCTACTCGGACGGCCTGCAGTACTCGCTCTCGGTCCTCGCGGGCGGCAACGGCCGGCACACGCCGACCATGAACGTCACCGACTACCAGCCCCCGCAGGCGTTCCGCAGCTGGGCCGACAGCACCGGGTACGGCCAGGTCTTCCTGCGGCCCTACGGCGCCACGCGCGACCTCTACGACATGGACGGCGGCGGCTCGGTCACGACCGTGCCGACCGGCAACCAGGAGCGCGCCGAGCTGACCTACTGGGACCTCGACTTCGACGGCAAGGTCTCCGACGACGAGCGTGACGAGGACGCCGACGGCCTCACGAACTACGACGAGGTCAACGGCCCGATGACCGCCGGCTGGTGGAAGGCCTGCTACCCGGAGGACGGCGAGTACCCGATCCCGTACGTCGGCACCAAGGCCTACGACGCCGACAGCGATGGCGACGGCATCCTCGACGGCGCCGACGACCAGGACTTCGACGACATCCCGAACATCATGGAGCTCAGCCGCAACATGGCGGGCAACTGGCCCCGCAACGGCAACTGCGGCGGCAGGGCCGTCTCCGACCCGGCCGCGCCGTTCAAGACCTACGTGAACCCGTTCAACCCCTGCCTGCCGGACATCTACTCGCGGACGTGCCAGCGGCACCCGTCGATGTCGGCCGCGTACGCACCGTTCATCGACCAGTGGGAGCCGAAGATCCGCAACTAGCGCTTCTGCTGCGAGGTTGAGTTTCGAGGGCCCGCCTGGTGCGGGCCCTCGTCGTTTCTAGGCCGCCGTGGCGGTGGCGCGTCCCATCGTCACGTCGAGCTGCGGGCCGCGCGCGAGCGTCTGCAGCACCACGCAGTAGCGCTCGGTCAGCTTCAGCAGGGTGGCGAGCTGCTCGTCGTCGGCGTCCGTGTCGAGCTCGAAGCTGAGGCGGATGTCGCGGAAGCCGACCGGCGCCTCGCGGTCGACGCCCAAGGTCCCGCGGAAGTCAAGGTCGCCCTCGGCCTTGATGCGGCCGTCGGCGATCGGGATGCCGAGGCTCGTGCTCACCGCGCCGAGCGTGACGCCCGCGCAGGCCACGAGCGCCTCCAGCAGCATGTCGCCCGAGCACAGCTGCGTGCCGTCGCCGCCGGTGGCGGGATGCAGGCCCGCCTCGGCGATCGCGCGCCCGGTCTCGACGGAGCAGGTGACCCCCTCACCGAGCCTGCCGGAGGCCTTGAGCGTGATCAGCGCCTTCTCCGGGTCGGTCTTGTACGACTCCTTCAGCGGCGCCTGCAGCGCCCTCAACGCGTCTCGGTCCATGCCTGGAGGGTAAGGGACCAGGTCTGCTCGGTCAGATCGTGGCCGAACGCGTGGTGCGGCGCCTCGTGCTGGAGGGTGAAGCCGGCCCGCTCGTAGATGCGGCGGGCGGCGTGGAGGATGTCGTTGGTCCACAGCGTGAGGGTCTTGTACCCACGTCTGCGCGCGTGCTCGACCACTTGGTCGACGAGCTGCGTGCCCAGGCCCAGCCCGCGGGCCGCCGGCTCGACCAGCAGCGTGCGCAGCTTGGCCGTGTCGGGCGTGTCGTGCACGCACAGGACCGCGCCGGCGCGCTCGCCGTTGACCTCGGCGACCCAGGCCCGGTCGGTGGTCGGATCGAACTCCGCGGCGATCTTCGCGACAAGGCGCTCGAAGGACGCGTCCCAGCCGTACTCGCGCGCATAGAGGACGCCGTGGCGCTCGACCAGCCAGCCGAGGTCGCCGATCTGCAGGTCGCGGATGGTCACGTGGGTGGAGGGCTCGATCGCGGCTCGCAGGTGGCGCATGGCGCGCAGCGCGGCGTCCGGGTCGGGGAGGCCGTCGAGCAGCGCGCCGACCTCCTCGCGCGAGCCCTGGTCGAGGCGGGCGAAGGCCTCGTCGCCTTTCGCGGTGAGCCGCACCTGCCGGCGGCGCGCGTCCGTGGGGGAGGGGACCCGCTCCAGCAGGCCCTGCTGTTGGAGGCGCTTGACCAGCCGGCTGAGCTGGCCCGCGTCGATCGCCAGCGCCTCCTTGAGCGCGCTCGTCTCCTGCGTCCCGTTCGCGCCGAGCTCGTACAGCACGCGCGCCTCCGCGAGTGGGTGCGTCGTGCTGTGGAGCCCGTGGCGGGTCATGCCCAGGCGGGTGGTGTAGAAGCGGTTGAACTCCCTCAGCGCCGCGATCTGTGCGGGGTCGGCCATGTCGTTGACAGTGTCAACGACATGATTGACTTTGTCAACTACCCGCCGCCACCGTCGGGCGCGGTGCCGGCCGGCGGCTGGCCGTTCTGGCCGGGGAAGCCCCCGCCCTGGAAGCCGGCGGGCGGGCCGCCCTCTCGTTCGCCCCACGCGAGCTTCGCGCCGAGATGCCCGGTGCGGATGACCATCACGATCGCGCCGAGCGCGAACAGCACCGCCAGAACGCGCAGGACCAGCACGGCGGCGTTCGGGAGGCGGCGCGCCCACAGCAGGCCGACGAGCAGCGCCGTCAGGATCACCATGATCAGGCGCAGCGTGATCCCGGCGTCCTCGTGGTCGTGCAGCGTCGGGTTCTCGATCCCGCCGCCGGGGAAGCCCTGCTCGCGGTCCTCCTGGAACGCCTGCCCCGCGCCGACCGCCAGCAGCGTCCCGGCCAGCGCCGCGACGCTGAAGGCCGCGACGAGCACGCCGTAGCGCTCGAACCAGCGGAAGTTGAACATCACGGCGAGGACGGTGAGCCCCAGGATCGGGACGAAGATCACCGGTACGTGGATGATCAGCGGGTGGGCGGGGAGCCCGAACGCGCGATGGATCTCGAGGGGCCAGAGGGCGAGCGAGACGACCGCCGCCACCGCGACGATCGTCTCCCAAGGTGGGCGCGAGGTCGCGCGAGCAGGAACGGACGCTGAAGCCATTTCGTGAACCCCATCGCGAAACCTAACGGAGTCCTAAAGCAGCGCTGGGAATCGACTGAGCGTTGAGGCGTAGTGTGCCCCGGTATGCACGGCCAACTCGCGCACTTCGCCTTCAACGCCGACGACGTCGACGCCAGCCGATCGTTCTACGAGAGCGTGTTCGGCTGGACGTTCGAGAATCCCTACCCAGCGTTCTTCCGTACGTCAAGTGCTGGTGGGGCGATCGGTGTCGTGCAGGGGCGGCGAGCCCTGCTGGACGCGCCGACCAACGGGCCCGAGGTGACGTTCTCGGTCGACGATCTCGGGGTCGCGCTGGCAGCGGTCCAGGCAGGCGGCGGGCGGGTGCTGATGCCCGCCACGACCATCGACGGGGTCGGCGACTTGGCCTTCGTCGCCGACCCGGGCGGGAACGTTCTGGGCCTAATGCGCTTCGCGTAGAACCGGCCAGACGATCTCCAGTACACGCGCGAAGGCCTTGCGCTGGAGGCGGTCCGGGGTGTCGCAGGCCGTGTGACGGCACGGCTCGTCGACCACGCCGAGCTTGGCGGCGGGCGCGCCGGCGCGCGCGAGCTCGCGGTGGTCGGAGTTCCCTTCGCCCTTCGGGTCCTGGACCCAGCGCACGCCGGGTTTGAGGAAGAGCTTCTCCACGTCCTCGCGCGGGCTCGCGGCGGTCGAGTGCAGGTCGAAGCGCGTGCCGCGGCCGATCTCGTCGAGCGAGAGCGCGAGCCTGACGTCCTTCAGCCGGCCGGTCCGCCTCAGGCGGGCGACGAGCGCGCTCGCCCCGAGGTGGTCCGGCTGCCCGGTGTACGGCCGTTCCTCGGCGCCGGTCGCGACCAGCCAGACGTCGCAGGCGGGCGCGGGGCCGGTGCTCAGCGCCCGGGCGAGCGCGACGAGCGTCCCGACGCCCGACGCGTTGTCGTCGGCCCCGGGCGCGGGCGGGACGCTGTCGGTGTGCGCCATCGCGATCACCAGGCAGTCGGTGGCGGCGTCCCGGATCCCGATCACGTCGCGCGAGCGTCCCTTGCCGGGGACGTCGAAGCGCTCGTACCCCACACGCAGCCCGACCGCCCGGAAACGCTTGGCGACGCGCTGATGCGCCCTGCGCTCGGACGCTGACGCGGCCGGCCGCGGCCCGCGCCGGGCGAGCGACACCGCGAAGTTGTGCGCCTCCGCCGCCGACGGCCCCGGGGCCGCCGCCAGCGCGCAACAGGCTCCAAGCGCAGCCAGCACGCCGCGAGCGTACAAGGCGACAACCTGCCTTCGATCTCGGGCCGGGCACGACGCTCGCACGTCGTGTGGCCTCCCAGCGCTTGCGCGTCACGGTCCACAAACGGGGTAGCCTGAACCCCCGCACATGATCTCCACGAACCAGTTCAAGAACGGCAATCACATCGAGGTCGAAGGCGTCGTCTTCAAGATCATCGAGTTCCAGCACGTCAAGCCCGGCAAGGGTGGGGCGTTCGTGCGCACCAAGCTGCGCCGCGCGTCCGACGGGGCTGTGATCGATCGCACGTTCCGGGCCGGCGAGAAGTTCCGGCCGATCCACACCGAGGCCCGCAAGATGCAGTTCCTCTACGCCGACGGGACCGACGCGCACTTCATGGACGAGGAGTCCTACGAGCAGATCGCGCTGCCCGAGCCGAGCGTGGCCGAGCCGTTGAAGTGGGTCAAGCCCAACGAGAGCGTCGACATGCTCTACATCGACGGCGAGCCGGCGGACATCCAGCTCGGCGCGTCGGTGGAGCTCGAGGTCACCCACACGGAGCCGGGCGTCCGCGGCGACACGGCCTCCGGCGGCGGCAACAAGCCCGCGACGCTCGAGACGGGCGCGACCGTCAACGTCCCGCTGTTCGTGAACATCGGCGACAAGATCAAGGTCGACACCCGCTCCGGCTCGTACATGTCGCGCGCTTAAGCGCCCACGCGGCGCAGCCGATACGGATCCCGTGAGGATCCGCCATCCGTTCGCGCTCGGCTGCGCCGCTCTCCTGCTCTTCATCGGGTCCCGCAACGTCTTCTGGGCCGACTACTTCGTCGAGGCCTGGCCGGCGTACTTCCACCTGCGCGTCGACGGCGCCGGCGAGTTCCTGCGGCTGATGCCGGCCTATAGCGGCTTCGCGACGCTGATCGGCGCGCCGACGGCGTTCCTCGGACTCGGGATGGACTGGACGTTCCGCCTCAACGCGCTCCCGGGGCTACTGATGCTCGTGGGGCTCGCGACGGCGCTGCACGTCCGCGAGCGCGCCCACGTGGTCCTGGCGGTGCTGCTCGTCGCCGCCTCGCCCGCCGCATTCCTCGCGCTCGACGCCGGCCATCCCGAAGACGTCCTCGCCGCCGCTGCAGCGACCGCCGGCGTCCTCGCCGCCGTCCGCCAGAAGGCGACGCTCTCCGCGGTCCTGCTGACGATCGGCGTGCTGTCCAAGCAGACCGCCGTGCTCGCGCTGCTGCCCGCCGCGCTCGCGCTCCCCAAGCCGAAGCTGCGCGTCCTGGCCGCGCCCGTCGCCGCCGCGCTGCTCGTCTACGGCGGCGTCCTGCTCGCCCGCCCGGCGGCGAGCGTCAGCGCCCACTCGGGCATCGCCGCGGGCTCGTTCTTCCACCCCTGGCAGGTCTGGTGGCCGCTGGGCGTCCCGTCGACCCCCGAGTGGATCGCGGCCGGCCACGGCGACGTCACCTCGCCCGCCTGGCTGGCGCCGATCCCGCACCCGCTGATCGTGTTCCTCGCGCTGCCGCTGAGCGTCGCCTGGTGGTGGCGCGCGGGGCATGACCGCCCGCGCGAGGACGCGCTCGCCCTGTTCGCGCTGCTCGCCCTTGAGCGCTGCCTGCTGGACCCGTGGAACATGGGCTACTACCACCTGCCGCTGATCCTCGCGCTCGTCGCGTGGGAGACCGAGAAGCGGCGCCCACCCGTCATCGCCCTCGCGGTCACGGCCGCGCTGTGGCTGACGTTCAAATCGTTCGAGCTGCGCACGGGGATGGCGCCGATGCTCATGTACCTCGCGTGGACGCTCCCCCTCGGCGCGTTCCTCGTCCGCGAGCTGTTTGCGAACCCCGCCCGGGCGCGGAAGCTCGCTCCGGCGTACGCGCGCTAGCCGGCCGCGGCACAACCAGAATGCCTGAAACCTGGGCGTGGGCCCTCGCAGCCGTGGGCCAGGCTCCGCTAGCCTCACCCGCCGATGCGCAGGTCTGAACAGCGGCGCGCTGCGGTGTTCGCGCTCTACCAGCACGATCTCACCCGCCGCCCCCTCGACGACGTCTTCGAGTCCGACGCCGGCCACTTCACCCGCGCGCTCGCCCACGCGACGGCGGACAACGCGGAGGAGCTCGACGTCTACATCGAGCGCCACGCGAAGAACTGGACGATCGACCGCATCGCCCCGCTCGAACGCGCCATCCTGCGCACGGCGCTGCTGGAGATGCTGCACCCCGACCTGATCGAGGGCGACAAGCCGATTCCGCCTGAGGGCGCGATCGACGAGGCGGTCGAGACCGCCAAGGCCTTCTGCGGCGCCGAGGCCCCCGGGTTCGTGAACGGGATCCTCGCCGCGGTGCTGCGCGCGCAAGCCGTATAGCCGACGCGGGTGCCAGAATGCGCGGCCGATGCCGCCGGAATCCCTTGAGCGCCTGATCGAGCGCCTCGAGCGCGCCGCCGTCACGCTGCGGGCGGGCGAGCTGCCGTCCGATCGCGCCGCGGCGCTCGTGGAGGAGTGCGCCCGCCTGGCGATCGAGGCCGGCGCCGAGCTCGACCGGCAGGTCCGGGCCGCGGACGCGGAGCCCGTCGCCGCCGGACAGATGGCGCTCGGGTCCTGAGAAGTTGGGCTACCCGGACCACCTGCGCACCGACATCGAGGTCTACCTCGAGGGTCTGCGCTTCAGCGCCGAGCCGGCGACGGACGGGCTGGAGGAGGCGATGCGCTACTCGCTGCTGGCGGGCGGGAAGCGGATCCGGCCGGTCCTGGCGCTCGCGACGGCCCACGCGATCGGGATGCCGACCGAGGCGGTGCTCCCGCTGGCGGGCGCCCTCGAACTCATCCACACCTACTCGCTGATCCACGACGATCTGCCGGCGATGGACGACGATTCGCTGCGCCGCGGCCGGCCGACGTGTCACGTTCGTTACGGCGAGGCGATCGCGATCCTCGCGGGTGACGCGCTGTACGCGGAGGCGATCCGCCTGGTGCTGCGCGACCTGCACGCCGAGCCCGCGCGGGTGATCGCGTGTCTCGCCGAATTGACCGCCGCGTCGGGGGTTCAGGGCATGGTCGGCGGGCAGTTCATCGACGTGTCGGGCGTCGACGAGTCCGACGACGCCCAGCTGCGCCGGTTGCACGAGCTCAAGACCGGGCGGCTGATCGGGGCCGCGATCGACTGCGTGTTGCTGCTAACAGACGATCACACGCGCTCGACTACACTTCCGGACTTCCGTGCGTTCGCTTCTGAGCTCGGGGTCCTGTTCCAGATCGTCGACGACATCCTCGACGTCACGGGTACGGATGTCGCGCTCGGGAAGCCTCAGGGAAGCGACGAGCGGCACGGCAAGGTGACCTACGTGAGCCGTTATGGACTCGACGGGGCCCGCGCCATGGCCGCGGAATCGCACCGCAACGCGCGCGCCGCGCTCGACCGTGCGGCCTCGGGGCGCGCGGAGGAACTGGCCCAGATCACCGACTTCATCGCCACCAGGACTTCATGACCTCACTGCTCTCCCGGATCGACCGCCCCCAGGACCTGCATTCGCTCTCCGAGGATGAGCTGCAGGCCGTTGCGCAGGAGGTCCGCGAGCTGCTGATCGACACGGTCGGGGAGATCGGCGGCCACTTCGGCGCCAACCTGGGGACGTGCGAGATCGCGGTCGCGGTGCACTCGCTGATCGACTCGCCGCGTGACAAGGTCCTGTGGGACGTCGGTCACCAGGCGTACCCGCACAAGGTCCTGACGGGGCGGCGTGACGCTTTGAGCACCATCCGCCAGTACGGCGGCCTCGCCCCGTTCTGCTCGATCCCCGAGTCCGAGCACGACATCATGGGCGCCGGCCACGCCTCGACCTCGATCGGCTACGCGGTCGGGATCAAGGAAGCCATGCAGCGCGGCGGTGCCGAGGACGGCAAGGTCGTCGCGGTCATCGGCGACGGCGCGATGACCGGTGGCGTGGCGTTTGAGGCCGTGTCGCAGGCCGGTGGGCTCGGCACGCCGATCGTCGTGATTTTGAACGACAACGGGATGTCGATCGCCCCGAACGTCGGCGCGCTCTCGCGGTACATGAACCGCGTCCGGCTCGATCCGGGCCTGTGGGAGGCGCGCGAGGGCGTCGAGGAGAAGCTCACGAAGCTGCCGGCGGGGATCGGCGCGGCGTTCGAGCGCCTCGGCCCGCGCTTCAAGGAGTCCGTGAAGGCGTTCTGGGCGCCCGGTCTCTGGTGGGAGGAGCTCGACTGGGCCTACCTCGGCGTGATCGACGGTCACGACGTGCGCGCGATGCGCCGCGCGCTGCGGACCGCGTTCGAGGCCGAGCGCCCCGTCGTCATCCACTGCGCCACGGTCAAGGGCAAGGGCTTCGCGCCGGCCGAGAACGGCGGCCTGGAGGGCATGGAGAAGTGGCATGCCGCCAAGCCGAAGTCGATCGCGTCGCGGATGCCGGCGCCGTCGCGACCCTCCACGCCCGCGCCGCCGCAGTACACCCAGGTGTTCGGCGAGGCGATGGTGCGCGAGTGCGAGCGCGACCCGCGGGTGATCGGCATCACCGCGGCGATGAACTCCGGCACCGGCCTGTCGATCCTCCAGAAGGCGCTGCCCGAGCGCTACTTCGACGTCGGCATCGCCGAGCAGCAGGCCGTGCTGTTCGCGGCGGGCGCCGCGCTGACCGGCATGCGCCCGGTCGCGGCGATCTACTCGACCTTCCTGCAGCGCGCGTTCGACCAGATCGTCCACGACGTCTGCCTGCAGCAGCTGCCGGTGACGTTCGCGATGGACCGCGCCGGCCTGGTCGGTGACGACGGCCCGACGCATCACGGCGTCTTCGACATCGCGTACCTGCGGGCGCTCCCGCACATCACGCTGATGGCGCCGCGCGACGAGGCGATGCTCGTGCACATGCTGCACACCGCCCTGCACGTGGACGGGCCGGCCGCGCTGCGCTACCCGCGCGGGGCGGGTGTGGGCGTGGAGCTGCCGGTTGCGCCTTCGTTGATCCCGGTCGGCACGGGCGAGATCCTGCGCGAGGGCGAGCGCGTGGCGCTGGTCGGTTACGGGACCGGCGTCGGGAAGGCTCTGGCGGCCGCGGATCTGCTCGCGGAGCGCGGCCTCGATGTCACAGTCGCCGACGCTCGCTTCGTCAAGCCGCTTGACGTCCCGCTGTTGACCGCCCTTGCCGCCGAGCACGAGCTGCTGGTCACGATCGAGGAAGGCGTGCTCGCGGGCGGCTTCGGCTCTGCCGTGTGGGAGTCATTCTCCGAGGAGGGAGCGCTGGCACCGCGCATCCTCCGCGTCGGGCTCCCGGACCGCTACGTGACCCACGGCGCTCCCGCGCTGCTGCACGAAGAGGTCGGCTTCACGGCCGAGCGCATCGCCGAGCGCGTCGAGACCGCGGTGCTCGATCCGCGCGGCTCCTTCGCTTAATTGTTGAGATAGATCAACGCGTCGAACGGTCTTCGCAGGCCGTGCGTAATGGCCCTTGGTTAAACATTCCCAAGGGGGTCGGCGTTGGGTCTCAGGAAGAGGTACATGCCATGGCTGGCATGCGTCGCCGTGGGTGCAATCGGTATACCCGCAATCGCCTCGGCGGCCGGGTCGCCTGGATCGGGCGCTGCAGCGGCGCCCGGAAACATCACCGTGGTCGATTTCGGGTTCGAGAATCCCGCGACCGGGGACAGCACGGTCACGATCAACGCGGGCGAGACCGTCACGTTCAGCTATCCGAACGGCGGCAGCTTCCACAACGTCGACTTCGCGACCGCGCCGACGTCATGCACCCAGACCGCGGGCGCCGTGGTCGGGGCCGTGCCGCCGCTCCCGAGCTTCCCCTCGCCCGCCGGCTGGGCGGGCAATTGCCGGTTCAACACGCCGGGGACGTACGACTTCTTCTGTGACGCGCACAACTTCATGACGGGAACGGTCGTCGTCGTGGGGGCGACGCCGACGCCTACTCCGACGCCGACGCCGACTCCGACTCCGACTCCGACGCCGACTCCCACGCCGACGCCGACTCCCACTGCGAC
>NZ_AUIK01000032.1 GCF_000423665.1 Solirubrobacter soli DSM 22325
CGCCGCCCGCCGCCACCACGCCGCCCGCCGCCACCACGCCGCGCGCCGCCTCCGGCCCGCTCGCCGACGCCCTTGCCCGGGCGGCCAAGCTCGGCGTCGTCGTCCCCGTCGAGGCGGCAGGCGGCGCGGTGGTCGAGCTCGACCGGCGGATCGCCGCCGTCGCGGCCGCGGACTCCGACCCCGCCCGCGTCGCCGCCGTGCTCGGCGACACGTTCCGGCTCCTCCCGCGCGTCAGCGCACCCGACTTCTCCCTCGCACCCAGCACCGAGTTGCAGGGCGGCGACCCGCTCGCGGCGGTCACGTGGCTGCAGCGGGCGGCGCACGTCCGAGACGGGGCGTCGCGGCTCGAGACCGCCTTCCTCTACGGCGAGGCGACCGGCACGGCGCCACTGAGCCTCAAAGTCGCGCAGCTGCCGAAGCGCCCCGGCGACCGCTGGGTCGGGCTTCCCGCGACGCCGCAGCAGCCGATCACCGGCGGGCGGCTCTCGCTCGTCGTCGCAGGGAACGCGGGCGCGCAGCTCGCCGGGCTCGTGGTGGACGAGTGGACCGAGGTCGTCCCCGACCGGACGCAGATGACCGGCGTCGGCTTCCACGTCGAGCAGCCCGCCGCGCGGGCGCCGCAGGCGATCCTGCTGGCGGTGCCGCCGGACGAGGGGCACGTGTGGACCCTCGACAACCTGGAGGCGACCGTGCTCGAGACGCTGGAGCTCGCGCGGCTGCGGCTGGTCGACGGCGAGGCGCTCGCCGCGCCCACGCAGGCCGCGCCGGCGGTGCCGCGGCTCGGCCAGTTCCTCCCCGCGATCTACCTGGCCTCCGCGCCCGCGGCGGAGACCGTGACCACCGACCTGACGCGGGTGAGCGCCTGATGACCGACTGGGCACGGCTCGAGCCCGGCGCGCGCGACCGCGACCTCGCGCCCGGCCTCGAGGCCCGCATCCACGACCCGCTGTGGCTGCTCGGCCGCCAGTGGCAATTCGGCGAGTTCGAGGCCGCCGACGCCGGCAGCGCGATCGTCGCGCAGGTGAGCGCGTCCGTCGCCCCGCTGACCAAGCTGCGCCCCGGCCGGCCGGACCCGGCGGCCCGCACGGGCAACTACTCGGTGCCCGCCGTGCCGCTGGAGACGCTCGTCGAGGCCGACGACATCCACGCCGCCCCGACCGCCCGCATGCGCGCCCGCGCCGGCCAGCAGTTCGAGCGCGTGCTCGCCGCCCGCGGCCTCGCCCGCTACGCCACCACGTTCCGTACCGCGTATCCGATCGCCGCGGGCTCGCCCTTCGCGACCCTCGTGGCGGGCCGCGCCATCGACGGCGAGAGGCTCGCCAAGGACCTCAAGGCCTCGTTGCGGGCGACGCCGCCGGCGCTCCCCGCCGGCCCCGTCGTCGACCCCACCGACAGCGCCGCCGTCATCGCCGCCGCGCAGGCGTTCGTCGCCTGGTTCGACGCGCTCGCGTTCACGCCCTCGGGCGGCCCCGCGGGCTGGGTGCCGGACCGGCTCGAGTACGCGTTCGGCACCTCCTCGCCCGACGGCATCGGGCTGGAGGCCGACGAGTACACCGACGGCCACCTCGACTGGCACGCGTTCACGGCCACCGGCACGACGGCCGTCCCACCGGCCGGGCGCTCCACGCTCGGCCCGCTCACCGTCGTCCCGAGCGCCGTCACCTACCCCGGCATGCCCGCCTCGCGGCTGTGGGAGTTCGAGGACGGGCGCGTCAGCTTCGGCGCCGTGTCGGCGCAGCCGGAGGACCTCGGCCGGATGCTGCTGTCCGGCTTCGCGCTCGTCTACGGCGCCGACTGGCTGATGCTGCCGCTCGAGGTCCCGGTCGGCGCGGTCGTCCGGATCACCAAGCTCGACGTCCGCGACACGTTCGGCCGCACGACCACGGTCGGCCCCACGGCGCCGCAGGGCGAATGGCGGATGTTCGGGCTCTCGCGCGCGGACGGCACGAACGAGGACGCCCTGGTCGTCGCCCCCGCGCTCGCCGCGAGCCTGCAGGGCCGCGACATCGAGGACGTGCTGCTGCTCCGCGACGAGATCGCGAACCTCGCGTGGGCGGTCGAGCGGGCGATCGAGGGCGACGACGGCCTTCCGGCCGATCGCGCGCAGGCCGCCAACGAGGCAGCGCCACCGACCGAGCCGCCGAGCGGGTGGGTCGGGGCGGGGTCCGCGCTCCCGTACCGGCTGCGCACGGACCCGCCCCAGCACTGGTTCCCGCTGCTGCCCCAGCGCGCCGTCGCGACCGACCCGTCGATGGCGTTCCGGCTCGGCGCGCTCCCGCGGATCACGCCGCCGGGGCCGCCGCTGAAGCCGCGCGGGCGCCTGCTCGCGCCGCTGGCCAAGGACCCGAAGCTGCTCCTGCGCGAGGACGAGGTCCCGCGGGAGGGCGCGCGGGTGACCCGTACCTACCAACTCGCCCGCTGGATGGACGGCGGCACGTATCTGTGGCTCGGGCGGCGGAAATCCGTCGGCCGGGGCGAGGGGTCGAGCGGCTTGCGCTTCGACACCGCCGAGCCTTCATGAGGTCCGCGCAGTGACGTGGGCGCGTACCTTCTGCGGGACCTACGTCAAGGAGGGCTGACGTCGCGTCGATGAACGGTGGTAGTGGGCCGTTCTGTCCAACATCACGCACGTGTCGCAGGCGTCGCCGCCGTCGTGAGCGCGGGCGCCGCCGCCGTCTCGCTCGCACGCGGAGGTCGTCGTACGCCGCCCGTGCCCGCTCCCGCTCCGGCGGACTCCGGCCTCGTCGGCCTGATCGAGCGCGTCGCGGACGCGACGAGCACCGCCCGGACCGTCGACGCGGCCCTCTCCGCCTGCCTCGAGCAGCTGTGCCGCTGGACGGGCTGGCCGGTCGGCCACGTGTACTTCGCCCACGGCTCGGAGCGCGCGCTGCCGTCGCAGCTCTGGTCCCTGAGCGACCCGGAGCGCTTCGAGGCGTTCCGCGTCGAGACCGAGCGGATGGAGCTGCCGCGCGGCGTCGGGCTTCCCGGCCGCGTGCTCGAGAGCGGCCGCGCCGAGTGGATCGTCGACGTGACCTGCTCGCCGAACTTCCCCCGCAGCGCGTGCGCGGCGAGCGTCGGCCTGCGCGGCGGCTTCTCGTTCCCGGTCGGGACGGACGCCGGGACGATCGCGATCATCGAGTGCTTCTCGCTGAACGCGGTCACGCCGGATGACCGGCTGCTCGAGGTCGCCAACCACATCGGGCGCCAGCTGGGCCGCCTGATCGCGGGGCTGCGGACCGAGGAGGCGCTGCGTGAGTCCGAGAGCCGCTTCCGCTCGGTCGCCGAGGCCGCCAACGACGCGATCATCGCCGCCGACCGCGAGGGCCTGATCCTCTCCTGGAACCCCGCCGCCGAGCGCATGTTCGGCTACAGCGCGGGGAGCGTGCTCGGCCGGCCGCTGTCGCTGCTGATGCCCGAGCGGTTCCGGCCGATGCACGACGCCGGCCTCCGCCGGGTGGCGGAGCGCCCCGAGTCGTCGCGGATCATCGGCCAGACCGTCGAGGTCGTCGGGCTGCGCGCCGACGGGGCCGAGTTCCCGATCGAGCTCTCCCTCTCCACCTGGGAGGAGAGCGGCACGCGCTTCTTCGGCGGCATCATCCGCGACATCGCCGCTCGCAAGCAGGCGGAGGACCGCGCCCGGGTGATGGAGACCGCGCCGGACCCGATCGTGCGTGTGGACGCCGGGCGCCGGATCGTGCTCGTCAACGCCCGCACCGAGCAGCTGTTCGGCTACGAGCGCTCGGAGCTCGTCGGCCGCTCCGTCGAGGACCTGTTCGCGGCGAGCGCGCGCTCCCGCGCGGCGGACTGCTTCCACGCCGCGGTCGCGGGCGCCTCGGACCGTGGCGCGGAGCTGATCGGCCGCCGCAAGGACGGCCGCGAGTTCTCGGTCGATGTCACCCTCAGCTCGACCGAGGGGGAGGACGGCAAGGTCGTCGTCACCTGCATCCTGCGCGACGTCACCGAGCGCCGGCGCTTCGAGGCCGAGCTGCGCCGCCTCGCCGATCACGACCACCTGACCTCGCTGTTCAACCGGCGCCGCTTCGAGGAGGAGCTCGCCGCCTGCGGACACGGCGCCGTGCTGCTGCTCGACCTCGACCGCTTCAAGTACATCAACGACTTCCACGGTCACTCGGCGGGTGACGAGATCGTCCGCATGACCGGCCGCGCTCTGACGGGCGTCGTCGGCGAGGCCGGCGTGATCGCCCGCCTCGGCGGCGACGAGTTCGCGGTGCTCCTGCCCGGCTCGGACCGCCTGCGGGCCGCGCACGTCGCCGAGCTGATCCTGGACGCCGTCCGCGCGCAAGAGGTCACGATCGGCACGCTGCCGGTGTCGACCTCGGCCAGCATCGGCGTCGTCCCGTTCGGCCACGGCGACGCGCAGGTCGACGATGTGTTGGCCGCCGCCGACATGGCGATGTACGCGGCCAAGGAAGCGGGCGGCAACCGCAGCTACGTGCTCGACGACGAGGACGAGTTCGTCGGCCAGATGCAGGCCCGGCTGGCGTGGGCGCATCAGATCCGCCGCGCGCTCGACGAGGACCGCTTCGTCCTGTACTGGCAGCCGATCATCGACCTGCGGACCGGCCTCGTGACCCACCGCGAGGTGCTACTGCGGATGGTCGGCGACGACGGCCAGATCATCCCTCCGGGCGCGTTCATCGACACCGCGGAGCGCTTCGACCTGATCCAGGAGATCGACCGCTGGGTCGTCCGCGCCGCGATCCGCCTGCTCGCGAACGACCCCTCGTGGGAGGGCCGCGTCGAGGTCAACCTCTCCGGCAAGTCCACCGGCGACCCGGCGCTGACCGCGATGATCGAGCACGACCTCCAGCAGTCGGGCGTCGACCCGGGCCGCCTCGTCTTCGAGATCACCGAGACCGCCGCGATCGCCAACATGGCCCAGGCCCGTGCCTTCGCGGAGCGCCTCAAGGGCGTCGGCTGCCGCTTCGCGCTGGACGACTTCGGCGCCGGCTTCTCGAGCTTCTACTACCTCAAGCACCTCCCGCTCGACTACCTCAAGATCGACGGCGACTTCATCCGCTCCCTCACCTCGAGCGAGACCGACCAGCTCGTCGTCCGCTCGATGGTCGACATCGCCCGCGGCATGGGCATGAAGACGATCGCCGAGTTCGTCGAGGACGAAGCGACCGCCGACATGCTCCGCACCATGGGCGTCGACTTCTCACAGGGCTACTTCCACGGCCGCCCCCTGCCGGTCGCCGACGGCGTCGCCTCGGCCGTCTAGTCCTGGGTGCCGAGCACCGGGCGTTGGCGGAGGCCGTAGACGGTCGCGGCGACGAGCACGATCGCGACGATGACGGTCGCCAGGCCTGAGAGGTCCAGCGCCGCGTAGGCGAGCGCGATCAGCCCGACGAGGACCGCCACCGTGGCGGGTGTGAAGAGGAACGTCCAGATGTGCATCATGTTCTGGTAGAGCACCCACGCCGCGCTGCTCGGTGGGCGCCGGACGAGCCAGCGCGGGCGCCGTGTGCCGAGGCGCTCGCCCCAGAAGCGGCGTGGCATCAGCAGCTGGTCGTAGGCGTACATCGTGCGCAGGTACAGGCCGATGGCGACGAGGAACGACGCGGCCGCGACGGTCACGGCGCCGCGGTCGCCGAGCTCGTGGAGCCGTCCGGGCGCGAGCAGCACGCCGCTGAGCACGAGGCTCATCAGGCCGCCGAGGAGCTTGGCGACCTCCATCTTGGACTTGATCTTCTCGCGCACCTCGTCGATCGCCTTGGCGTCGTCGGGCGCGATCGTCCAGTCGAGCCAGCCGGTCGGGCGGCCGCGGAACTCCGGCTCGACGACGATCGCGGCCACCTCGGCGTTCTTGAGCGGCAGCAGCGGCGCCGGCCCGTCGACCAGCGCCCGCCACCACGGGCGATTGGCGAGCATGCGCGCCGCGATCCACCCGAGCTGCGGCATGTGCCCGATCACCAGCACGGGCCGCGCTTCCCGCCGCTCGAGGATGGACCGCGTGAGCTCGTCCAGCCCGTCCGGGGTCGCGTCGGTCGCGGGGTCCAGGCGCGCGTCGGCGAGCACCGCCGGCCCGCCCAGCTGCGCCGCCAGCCACTCCGCATGTGCCGTCGCCGGCGGCGTGCGGGCGTGCAGGATCAGGGCGACATCGAGGCCGTCGTGGTCCAGCGTCTCACGCAGCCGTTCCGCGACCGCGACCGGCATCTCGTCCTCACCCTTGATGTGCCGGCACAAGAGCAGCACGTCGGGCATCGCGCCCCGATACTACGCGGCGGCGGTGATGCCCACGCGTTCCGGGGTGTCGTCGTCAACCGTCTCGAAGAAGCCGCCGACGACGTCCTCGAGCTCGTCGAACGACGCGGCGCCGAAGAGCACCGGCTGGTACGAGGTGATGTCGTAGTCGACGGTGGCCATCGCGGCGATGTCGAGCGGGCGGATCTCCATCGAGCGGAACTCCTCGATCTCGCCGTAGGAGGAGAGGATGCCGGCGCCGTAGGCGCGCAGCTCGCCGTCCTCGTACATGACGCCGAACTCGAGCGTGAACCAGAAGACGTCGGCGATCGCCTGCACGGCGGCGTCGGTCTCGCACCGCATGGTCGCCTCACCCGCGGCGCGCTTCAAAGCGGCGAAGCGGGGCGAGCCGAGCATGTTCCCGTGGCCGATGACCTCGTGGATGATGTCCGGCTCCGGCGTGTAGAGCGGCTGCGACGGATGGCGCACGTATTGCGTCGAGTAGAAGACACTCTGCGCAAGCGAGCCGTAGAACTCGCGCAGATCGACCAGTCCGGGCGCCGGGTGGTACTCCCAGCCGGTCAGCGGCTTCAGCGCGGCGGTGACCTCGGCCAGCTGCGGGACCCGGTCCGACGGCAGCGCGAGCGCGGCCTTCGCCTCGCGGAACTCGCGCACGGCGTAGCGCTCGTGCTTGACGGCGAGCTCGCCGGAGACCAGCCGCCAGACCTCGTCCTCGGCCTCGGTGTAGGCGACCGGGGCGGGAACCGTGCCCGGCTCCCACGCGAGCGCGGAAGCGGCGATCTCGTTGCGGCGCTCGCGGTATCCGGCGTCCTGGAAGCCCGGATGGTCCGCCCCGAGATGCACGACGACAGCCCCGGACTCCGTCTGCGTGACCGGTGAATACAGCTGCGCTTCCTCGAACATGGCGACAAGCTTGCCACGCGAAGAAGTCTTGCGCGCAAAGTTAGGTCCGCTGTACAGCATGCCCACCGAATCAGGGGAGTCGGTGGGCATGTTGCTCAGCAGGCCGAGTTCCGTCGCACCCGCGTCATACCTCGAATGCCGCCATGACCAACAGTCCTCGTAGGGAGTTCAAAGCTGCGAACACGAGGCTGACCGTGACGAGAACGTCGTCGGCACCCGGGTATCTGTAGAGGCGCCAGTAAGCGAACACCGCGAAAGCGAGGGCGCCCAGCAGGATTCCCACTCCCACCACGTACCCGAGTGCTTCCCTGGCCTTTGACCACGACGTGTGCGGGCTCGCGCGCAGGCGCCCCGGTGTGGTTCCCGGGCCTCCCCATGCCTGGATGGTCTGAGACATGAGGGTGACGTCGAGATCGTTCTCGTGCAGCGTTGGATACAGGGTCTCGACGGTGGCGCTGATGAGTTCGTCGATCGTGGCCCGTAGCTCGACCAACGCGAAGAACTCGTAGAAGAGGTATGCCGTGAAGGCAGGGATGAACGTGAGGACACCGGCGAGATTTGACAGCTTGATCGGCCCTACCGTCACCTGCGCGTCCTTGCTCCCGACCAGGAGAACGAAGGCTGCGATCGCCAGGACGAGCAGCGCCACCGTCCGACGGAGACTCTGGGCAACCGTCTCACTGCTTCGCGCGAGATGATCCAGATACTTGTCGCCGTAAAGGCGAGCGCTTTCCTCGGCAAAGCCGTCCGCGACTCGCGCCTTGACCGTCTTTAGGACGTAGGGCACGATGCAGATCCTCTCACCGAGCCCGGATCACTTCGTGGTCGTTTGCTCAAGGTCAGCGAGCGGTCGACTCGACCTCGAGCAGGCCGAGTTCCGTCGCCCGGGCGGCGGCCTCGGTGCGGGTGTGCGAACGGAGCTTGGTGAGGATGTTGCGGACGTGCATGTCGACCGTGCGGGTGCTGAGCACGAGCCGAGCGGCGATCTCGCGGTTGGTGAGACCCTGCGCGACCAGCCGCACGACCTCGACCTCGCGGCGGGAGAGCCCGGCGGTCTCGTGCTCGGCGGCGGCGCGGCGGCCGAGGTGATCGGCGACCGACGCGCCCAGCGCCGCCACCGCTGACGCCGCCTCGG
The DNA here is from genome assembly GCF_000423665.1 of Solirubrobacter soli DSM 22325. GTDB lineage: Bacteria > Actinomycetota > Thermoleophilia > Solirubrobacterales > Solirubrobacteraceae > Solirubrobacter > Solirubrobacter soli. The sequence continues at coordinate 8,267 of NZ_AUIK01000032.1, forward strand.
CGGCCAGCGGGCGAGCGCCGAGCGCGACCGCGACCCGGTGCGCCTCGGTGAGCCCATCCAGCGCCGCGTCGCGCTCGCCGATCGCGCTCAAGGCCGCCGCGCCGCGGACGAGGATCTGCGCCCGCTCGAACGGGATGTTCAGCCCGCCGTGCAGCTCGGCGGCGCGAGCGAACTGGGGTGCGGCGGCGTCGGCGTCGCCTTCGGCCAGAGCGGTCTCGGCGATCGCGCTCGCCAGAGCGGCGAGCGCGTCCGCGTAGCCGGCGGAGGCGACGATCGACGCGAGCGCCTCGCTGCAGGCACGCGCGAGGTCGAGCCGCCCCGACCGCGCCAGGTGGCCGGCCGCCCAGCGCAGGCCCCAGACCGCGTAGTGGTGGTCCTGGCTGCGCTCCCAGCGAGCGAGCAGCACGCGGCAATGCTCCTCGGCGCGCAGCAGGTCGCCCTCGGCGGCGGCCAGCCAGGCCAGCGCCGCGGCGCTGTCGCACTGCATCGAGACGACGTTCAGCCGCGCCGAGGTCTCGAGGCACCGCACCAGCAGCGGCAGCCCACGGCGGCCGTGGCCGCGCCAGACCTCGATCGCGCCGAGGATGCCGTCGGCGACCAGCGACGCCTGCGGGGTCGGGCCGGGCGCGAGCAGCTCGCGGCACAGCTTCGCGGCCTCGTCCCAGTCGCCGAGCTCGCGCAGGACGTAGGTCATGCAACTCAGACAGGTGTGCTGAAGCCCGTCCCCGGTGGCATCGCACAACCCGAGCGCCAATCCCAGGGCATCCCGGGCGCCGTCGTAGTCGCCCGCGATCTCCTTGGCCGTGCCGAGTCGCTGATAGACCTCGGCGGCGACCGGTGTCAGCTGGCGCTCGAGCGCCAACGAGAGTCCCTCCTGGATGACCGCGAGCCCCTCTTCGAACGCACCGGCCTTGGCCCGTGCGACGCCCTCCAGACCCAGCGCCCGCGCCTGCAGGTCCGGCCGCTCGGCGCGCAGCGCTTCGACCCGCGCCGCGGACGCGCTCGCGCGCGCCTGGTCGTGCAGCCCGGCCGACTGCAGGTGGCCGGCGATCACGAGCCGCTCCGCCGCCGCCTCGCCCGGCAGGTCGTTCGCGGCGAACGCCTCGGCGGCGACGCGGCGGGCGGCGAGCGCGCGCTCGCGGTCGCCCTGCAGCTCGTAGATCGATGCCATCCGCCGCTCGGCATCGGCCAGTGCGCGACCGGCGCCGGACGACCGACGCGCCGCCACGACGTCCCGCTGCGCGCGAGCGGCCTCGGTCAGATCGCCCGCCAGCTCGGCATAGCGGGCGTGCTGCTCGAGCGCGGCCACCCGCTCGGCGACCTGCTCGCCCTCCGGCCAGATCTCGAACGCCTGGCGCCCCAACCGGGTGGCATCGCGGTACGCGTGCACCGCGGCGCGGTCGGCGATCGCCTGCCGCAGCGCGTTCAACGCGTGCGCCGAGTCGCGCGCGGCCAGCCAGTGCGCGGCGACCTCGCCCGCGTCGTCCACCGCCTCCGCCATCGAGCGGTGCAGCGTGCGGCGGCGCAGCCACGGCACGTCCTCGTAGACCGCGTCGCGGACGAGCGGGTGACGGAAGGCCGCCTCGCCGCCGGCGGTCTCGACCAGCAGCCCGGTCGCGAGCAGCTCGGCGACACCGTCCTCCCCCGCCAGCCCGGCGAGCAGAGCGAGGTCCATCCGCGCGCCGGCGACCGCGGCGGTCTCGGCGGCGGCGCGGCCCCGCTCGCTGAGCGGCTCGATCCGCACCAGCACCGCGTCGCGCACGGTCGCGGGAAGCGGGACGTCGTCGTCCAACGCCAGCTCGAGGCCGGCCGCGCCCGGCGTCAGCCGCCCCGCCTCCTGCAACGCGGCGGTGAGCTCCTCGATGAAGAACGGGATGCCGCACGTGCGGTCGTGCAGCGTGCGGGTGAGGCGGGGGCTCGCCGCCGTGCCCACGAGCCGCTCGAAGAGCGCACCGGTCTGGGGCTCGTCGAACGACTCGAGCGTCAGCTCCTCCAGCGCGCGGTCGCGTCGCAGGTCGTGCCGCAGGCGGCGCAGTGGGTGCGCGCGCGGAAGCTCGTCGGAGCGATAGGCGGCGACGATCAGCAACGGGAGCTGGCGGACCGGGAGCGCGAGGGCCGAGAGCAGCTCGATCGTCGCGTCGTCGGACCACTGCAGGTCGTCCAGCAGCAACGCCGCGGGTTGCTTGGCGGTCAGGGTGACCAGCCCGCAGCGGATCGCCTCGACGAGCGTGGCACGATCGCCGGAGGCGCTCGCCTCGCCGAGCTCGGGGAGCAGCACGGCGAGGTGATTGCGCAAGGGCCCGCAGCGGTCGAGCCCGCCCGGCACGGCCCGCAGGTACTCGCGGAACGCGCCGACGACGGGGCCGTAGGGCGAGCCGGAGGGCGACGCGGCGCCGCGGAAGAAGCGGGCGCCGCCGAGCGCCTCGGCGACGAGCCGCGTCTTGCCCACACCGGCCTCGCCGGAGAGCAGGAGCAGCCCGCCGCGCCCGGCCGCGGCTTCGTCAAGCGCGGACTGCAGTCGCGCCCACTCGAGCTCGCGGCCGATCAGCACGTGGCGACTATCTCAGACCGGCAGGGCGCGCGGCCCGGTGCTGTCGAAGCAGTTCGCGATCTCGGCGACGAGGTTCGCCGGGAAGCCGCCCTTGCGGGCGTGCTCGAGGATGACGTCGGCGCTCTCGGCCTCGTGGACGCAGTAGATCTTGTCCCCGGCGACGTAGCTGTGACGCCACTCGTAGGGCTTGTCCAGGCTCTCGACGGTCTCGTTGGACTTGGTGGTGATGCCACGGAGCTCGTCGTGCGTGAGCTGCGACGCACCGGGGATCTCGCGTTCGATGATGTAGGTCGGCATGGGTGCTGAAGCTACGGACGCCGCTGTGCCGTGCCATCCGCAGGATTGCCGTATTCATACGGTGGTGTTGCCGTATTAGCTCGCGCATCCTGCTGGAGACGGCCCAGTGGCGGCTCGGGGAGTTCCGCTGCGCGCCCGGCGACCCCGCGTGGGACGAGGTCAACACGAACATGGGCGCGTGGCCGCACGTCGTGTTCCCGCGCTCGCACGTCCTGATCGAGCAGGACGGGGCGCGCCCGGTGCTGACGACGCCCAACCACGTCGTCTTCTACAAGCCGCATCAGCTCTACCGGCGCGGTTTGCGCGACCCGCGCGGCGATCGCTCGGTCTGGCTGGAGGTGTCGCCGGCGCTGCTCGAAGAGACGCCGGTCGGGCCGCTCGGACCGTCGGACGCCCGCACCTACGCGCTCGCCGTGGCGCTGGCGACACCGCCCGCGGAGCGGCTGGTCGCCGAAGAGGCGGCGATGCGCCTGCTCGACCTCGCGCTGCGCGGTGCCGGGGTTCGCCCCGAACCGCGACGTGCGGGGACGCTGCGCGTGCACGCCGAGCTGGTCGAGGCGGCGAAGGAGCTGCTGATCGCGCGCGTCGCCGAGCCGCCGGTCCTGAGCGAGGTGGCGGCGGCGCTCTACGTCTCCCCGTTCCACCTCGCACGCGTGTTCCGTGCCCGCACCGGGTTCTCGCTGGCCGGCTACGTCCACGGGCTGCGGCTGCGACGCGCGGTCGACCGGCTCGCGGCCGAGCCGTCCGTCGACCTCTCACGCCTCGCGCTCGAGCTCGGCTACTGCTCGTCGAGTCATTTCACCGATCGTTTCCGCGCGGCGTTCGGCTGCCCGCCTTCGGCGCTGCGCGGGACGCAATTGCGCACGATCGTGGAAGCGCGCCGGCCGCACGCGGCATAGAACCGCCGCATGACGTGGTTGACACTCGCGGCGGTCGGGTTGGCGCTCGGCGCGCCCGCGCACGACACCGGCTTCGTGGAGCGCGACGTGAAGGTGCTCCAGACCTGGCACGGGCAGGACGGCGGGTACTTCGGCTGGGCGGTGTCCGAGCTCGACGACATCGACCGCGACGGCGTCACCGACGTCATCACGAGCGAGCCGTACGCGAACGCGACGGCCGGGGTCACGTGGGTGCTGTCGGGGCGCACCGGACGCCGCCTCTTCCACTTCGACGGCGCGCCCGGCGACTACCAGGGCGCCTCGATCGCCGACGCGGGCGACACCGACCGCGACGGCGTCCACGACATCATCAGCGGCGCGTCCGGTACCGCCGGGCCGGGCCGCGCCTACCTCTACTCGGGCCGGACGGGCCGGTTGCTGCACATGTGGGAGGGCGCCGCACCGCTCGATGCGTTCGGCAGCGCGGTGTCCAACGCGGGCGACGTCGACCACGACGGCTTCGCCGACGTCGCCGTAGGTGCGCAGGGCGCGAACGCCGTGTACGTCTACTCCGGGCGGACATACAAGCTGTTGCGGCAGCTCGACGGGAGCGGCGGGTTCGGCGCCGGCCTCGACCACGTCGGTAGGGACGGCCTGATCGTCGGCTCCTTCAGCGGCGGCGGCGTGCACGTCTTCGACGCCGCGCGGGAGCGGTTCGCGTTGGCCCCGCCGGCGGGCGCGTCGCACTTCGGCACGTTCTTCGTGGCCGAGGTCGGGCGCGTCGACGGCGACCGCGTTCCCGATCTGTACGCCGCCGACTACAACGCGGCGGGCGGGGCCGGCTGGGCGGGCGTCTACTCCGGCCGCGACGGCTCGCCGATCTGGGCCTGGCCCGGCGCACCCGGGGACGGCCGCGGACCGGGTCGCGAGGCGGGCGACGTCGACCACGACGGGCGGGTGGACCTCGCCGTCGGCGCCTACACCGCGGGCCGCGTCGACATCTTCTCCGGCCGCACGGGACGCGTGCTGCGCACGTTCACCTCGACGACCCCGGCGGACCAACTCGGCTTCGACGCCCTCGGGATCGGCGACGTCAACCGCGACGGCGAGCCCGACCTCCTGCTCTCCGCCGCCGAAGGCGACACCCTCTACCTCGTCGCCGGCCGCCGCCGCGCATGACTGGAGAGCCCCAGCCTCAGGGGCTCGAGGCCAAAGTTCGGGGATGGGTCCCCATTGTCGGGCCAACTCGCCGCCTTGAGGATGCCCGGCATGACACGCTGGAGGTCAGTCGTCGCGAGCGTGACGCTCGCGTTCTCGCTCGGCGCCGCCCCGGCGGCATATGCCGGCTCATCGAGCGGCGCCGCAGGGTTGCCTCCGATCCCCGCCGGCTTCACACTCTCGGACTTCGTCTCCGACGTCGACTTCGCGACCGGCGTCTCGGGCTTCGCGCCGGGTTCGGCACTCGACGGAGCGGTTGAGCTCGACACGACCGATCCGCTCGTCGGAGCGTCGAGTCTGCACGTGACGCTGAACGCCTTCGGGCGCGTGTCGCTGGTCGCGCAGTTCCCGTTCCAAGCCGGGCCGATGGCGGATTCCGTGACGGTCGCGGGGAAGCTGCGGGTGAACGCGAGCGTCCCGGCCGGGAAGTCGGTCTCGGTGTGCTCGGTCGCGTACGTGACGGCCGATCCCGAGCCGCGCACGCTCTGCCAGAGCTTCCCGGTCGACCCGTCGCACGTGGCCGACGTGTTCGTGTCGCAGCCGATGGGCGACGCGCGGCTGGACCGCGTGTACTTCCAACTCGCACTCGCCGACAGCGGCACGCTCGACGCGACGCTCGACGACGCGCACCTGTACGTGGTCGGGCAGAACGGCGCGGTGGCGACGCCGACGCCGACGCCGACCGCGGTGCCGACGATCACTCCGACGCCGACCCCGACCGCCGTCCCGACGATCACTCCGACGCCGACCCCGACCGCCGTCCCGACGATCACTCCGACGCCGACCCCGACCGCCGTCCCGACGATCACGCCGACGCCGACCCCGACCGCCGTCCCGACGATCACGCCGACGCCGACCCCGACCGCCGTCCCGACCATCACGCCGACACCGACCCCGACCACCGTCCCGACCATCACGCCGACACCGACCCCGACCACCGTCCCGACCATCACGCCGACACCGACCCCGACCACCGTCCCGACCATCACGCCGACACCGACCCCGACCACCGTCCCGACCATCACGCCCACGCCCACGCCGGATCAGCTTCCGCCGGTGCCGGCCGGCTTCGCGCTGACCGACCTCGTCTCCGACAGCGGCTTCGAGTCCTCCACGGCCAGGTTCGCCCCGTTCTCACGGAGCGAGGGGAGTGTGGCGCGGACCACGACCATTCCGATCGCCGGAACCGCGAGCCTGAAGGCGCACGTGAATCAATTCGGACGAGTCGGTCTCGTCCACAACTATCCGTTCGGCGGCGGCCCGATCGCCGATTCGGTCACGGTCGCGGGCAAGATCCGCATCGACGCCGCGTCGCCCGGCCGCGTGCTCGGAGTGTGCGCCGTGGCGTACTTCTTCCTGGACCCGCAGCCGCAGCAGTCCTGCCGCAGCCTGTCCGTGAGCGGCCACTCGGTCCAGACCGTGTTCGTCACGCAGCCGGCGTCCAACCGCCAACTCGACCGCGCGTTCTTCGAGATCAAGCTCGACGACAGCGGCACGATCGACGCGACGGTCGACGATGCCCACCTCTACGTGGTGGGCAAGCGTCCGTCATAGCTTGGCCTGTCACGAAAGCGCGAGCGCCGAAGGGCTCTCGCGGCTCACGATCGCGGGTGCCTGGTGGATCAGCTCGTCGTCTTCGAGGGCCTGGACCATGAACAGGGCGAAGTCGACGCGGCGCGTGATGTCGCTTCGGAGGATCGGGTCGCCGACGTGGCGGCTCCAGACCGGCAGCCCCTGGCTGGCGCCCTCCTCCAAGCTGCTGCCCCGGACAACAGTCCAGCGGGTGTCGCTGGCGAACACGCGGCGCGTCGCCTCGACCTGGTCGTCGAGGTCGGCGAAGCGGGCGAGCCGGGCGAGCCGCCCGCCGACGCTGACCAGGGCTTTGAGCTTCCACGTGTACACGTCCTCCCCGTCGAGCGTCACGTGCCAGCCGCAGGAGAAGACGAGCCGCGCGCCCGGCGGGGCGTAGTCGAGGACGGCCTGCGCCGTCCCGGAGGCGTACTGGTGCACGCCCCGCGGGACGAGGACGACGAGGACCCCGTCGCAGCCGGCGACCGCCCGCCGGATGACCTCGCGGTCGTCGGTGGCGCCGGGCACGACGGTGATCCGGTCCCCGAACGCCGCGAGCTTGGGGACGCTCTGCTCGCGGCATACGGCGACGACCTCGTGCCCGCGGTCCAGCGCCTCCTCGACCATGTAGCTGCCGAGCTTGCCGGACGCGCCGACCACGCCGACCCTCATGCCGCGACCGGGATCAGCGGTCCGTCCACGCCGGCGCGGGGGCCGTCGTCGTAGAGGACGGGCGAAGGCTTGAAGCCCCTGGCGATCAGATAGATGCCGAGCGACAGCTCCCACACGGCCTCCGGCAGCGTCAGGATGAACGACGGCCCCGACGTCTGGTCGTAGGCGCCGAACAGCACGAGGAGCGCCGTGAGCAGCGCCAGCGAGCCGCCCACCATGCCGAACTGGGCGAAACGCCGCGGCACGAGCCCCGACCGCAGCATCAGATAGCCGAGGATGAGCCCGTTGCCGATGGCCGCGCAGAACGCGGGGCCGAGCAGGAACGTCGCGTCATGGACGGCCACCAGCGAGCGGCCGCTGAGGATGAGCGAGGCCTGGTCGGTGCCGGCGCCGCCGGCGAGGTCCTGGCGCAGCGTCACCACCGCGAGCAGGCTGACGATGCCGACCGCGATCAGACAGGACTCGACCACCCGCACGGTCACGTAGCCGAGCGCGAGGGCTTCGCTCGCGCGCCGCAGAACGGGGTAAAGCGTGACCGCCATGCCGATCCCGCCAATCAGAGTGAGGATCTCGAACAGCGCCCCCACCGACACGCGCAGGTCACCGCCGCTGCCGGTGATGAACCCCGTCTGGTGGAGCACATGATCATACAGCGGGAGCGCCGGGATCGAGATGAACGTGATGACCATGAAGATGCCCGCGATGCGCGCGGTCCGCCGGGACGGCGGGTCGCTCGGGCGATCGAGCACGACGTCTGGCGCCTGCTCGAGCGGAGGGGACAGCGTCATTACGGCTCCTGCCTGTTGGTCGTAGCGGACCGCTGAGGGGCGACGTGCCAAAGGCCGGCCGAGAGTGGGAGCCGCGAGGGCTGGCCCGCCGCGCATGCGGCAGGGCTCATTACGACCATACACCCCCGGAGCAGGACCGTACGGAGCAGCGTCGGCGGTGCGAGGGACGCGGGTCAGGCTGGTGGTGCGTCCTGGGTGAGGAGAGTGCGTACACGGTGGACGACGATCTGAAGGGGCGCGTCGGCATGCTCGCGCTCGGTCGTGTCGATGCCTCCGTGGCGGTCGAGCTCTTTCAGGAAGGCCTCGACGACTTCGGGATCGAACTGCGTCCCGGCGCCTGACCGCAGTTCCTCGGCGGCGGCGGTCGGAGTGAGGGAGCTGCGGTACGCGCGATCGGAGGTCATGGCCTCGTAGGCGTCGCAGACGGCCACGATTCGGGAGCCGCGGGGGATCTCGTTGCCCTTGAGTTGGTCCGGGTAGCCGGTGCCGTCCCACCGCTCGTGGCTTGAGCGTACGAGCCGCGCGACTGGCCGTAGGGCGGTGGCGGCGTTGAGAATGCGCTCCCCGAGGATCGTGTGCTGGCGCATGAACTCCCACTCTTGAGGATCGAGCCGGCCTGGCTTGTTAAGGATCGCGTCGGGGACGCCGACCTTTCCGACGTCGTGGAGCTCCGCGGCGCGGGCGACCTCGTCGAGCTCCTCGGCGGTGAGTTGCAAGCGGCGGGCGACGCCGGCGGCGAGTACCGCGACGTGGCTGGAATGCTCATGGAGCGAGGGCTGTTTGGCCTGCATGGTCCGCATGAGCACGTCGCGCGCCTGATCTCGTGCGCCCGAGGAGCGGTTGTGCTTGTGCGCGTACATCCGCTCGTCGGCGAGTTGGACGGCGTGATCGAGGTTCTCGGCCTCGTGGGGCAGGAGCACCACGCCGTAGGACGCCGTGATGGCGAATCCCTCTCCGGTCTCGCTGAGCGCGTGACCGGCGATCGCGATCGCTTCTTCGACGTGTTCGGCGTCGATCTCCAGCACGGCACAGAACTCGTCGCCGCCGAGTCGGTAGGCCTCGCCGTAGGGCGCCAGCTCCTCTCTGAGCTTCAAGCCGAGCCGCGCGAGAAGCGCGTCGCCCGCCACATGGCCGAAGGTGTCGTTGTAGCCCTTGAAGCCGTTGAGGTCGAGCATGACCAGCAGCCGCGGCGAGGCGGCGGCGGTGGCGAGCCAGGCATCGACGTCGGCCGCCATCTTGCGGCGGTTGCCCAGGCCGGTCAGCGGGTCGCGGACGGCTGCCTCGCGTAGCGCGTGGTGGCCGAGGATGTCGGCCGCCGCGGTCTGCGCCTTGCCGACGAGCTCGCCGAGCAGCTCGACCTCGTCCGCCTGGAACTCGCGTTCGCGGCGAGCTACGCCTATCGCACCGTCGGGACCATGGGCCCCATCGACCGCGAACGGAAGCGCAACTGCCCACCCGGCTTGGTGCTCGATCTGCTGAGGCAGGCCGGTGGCGGCCGCCGCGTCGCTTGCCGCGCGGAGCGCGACGGCGAATTCGATCGTCGAATCCGCGGGCAAGCGTCGAGGCTCGCGGTCTCCGAAGTGGAGGCGTCCCGCGTCGGCGTCGAGGGCTTCGATGGAGCCGCGCAGCATGATGTCGACGAGTGCGTCGATGTCGAGCTTGGCCGCGAAGGCATCACCCATGCGGCGCACCGCAGCCTGGAGACGGCTGCGCTCGCGTACCGCGAGTTCAAGTCGGTGCTGTGCTTGTTCGATGCGCTTTCGCCGGTCGGCGGCCATCAGCAACAGCAGGCCCGCCAGTGGAAGGACGAGCAGGATCGCGAAGATGTTGCGCTGGGCGGCTTCGGCAGCCAGGAAGCCGATCGGCGCCAGACAGGCGTCGACGGCCCAGACCAGCGCGAAGACGTGGAGCTGGAGCGCTGGCGCGACGCCTCGCGACGCGAGCTCGCGCAGGATGGCGCACCCGGCGTCGAAGACGCAGCAGGCCCCAAAGGCGACCGCCAGCACGGGAAGATCAGCCAGACCGAGCCTCGACGTGCCCGCCACGAGCAGGACGCAGGCCGGACCCACCGCATGCCAGGCGTCAGGAATCGAGAACAGCAGGCGCTCGAACGAGCCGCGCCCACGGATCCAGTCCAGCAGCCGTGCCAGCAAGAGCCCGGCGGCGACCAGGAAGGGCACGGCGCCGGGAGGGACGAGCACGAGCATCGGAATCAGCACGAGTTGCGTCGGCAGGACGTTGCCGGCGCCCACCGGGAACTCCACCCCGGCGAGGATCACGTAGAGGCCGACAAGGACGCCCGCCGTGGCCAGGTCGAATCCGCTCGTGGCGCCGGGGAGCAACAGCAGGCCCCCCGCGGCCGCGAGGAAGAGCAGCGCGAACACGATCTCCGTGACGAGCTCGCGGCGCGGGAGGCGCCGCGTCCTGCCGTCCCAGGAGTCCTCGAGGAGACGGTCGGCCGCCGTCTCGCTGCGCATGTCGTCGGTTGTGCTCACGGTCTCTGGTTATCGGTCACGGCGCTATAAACCGCATGTGCCACGGCCCGGGCATCGGCCCGGGCCACGGTCGTGCCGTCAGTTCTTGCTGTAGGGGTCGATGTAGACGTCGTCGATCGCCCACGCTCCGCCATAGTCCTCGGGGTCGAAGACGAGCTGGACCGACGCCGACTGATCGGCGTTCCACAGCCCCAGCACCGTGCTCAACGCGATCGGCGCCGTCGGATGCCACGCCGTGTCGCCGGCCGTGACGGAGCCGACCACCGTCTCGTTGACGACACCGTCGGAACCCGTCACGCGCAGCTTGAGGTTCAGGACGCCCCAAGAGCCGCTCGTACGGCGCGCGAAAAGGCGGAACGTCGGATGCTGGATGCCAACACAGAACGACGGCGACACCGCCTTACCGTTCGCATTGATGGCGAGCGACTTGGCGTCCGCCGCGCCATGCACCTTCGCGGACGCGTTGCCGTTGACCACCGAAGCGCCGGTCAGCGACCAGCCCGCGATACCCGACTCGAAGGCGCCGGCCGGCGCCAGGCTGTAATCGGCCGTATCGCCGAAGGCGGCGAACGCCTTCGTCGTCGGCGCGGCCACGCACGCCGCGTCCGCTGCCGGCACCACGGCCAACGTCAGAGCGGCCGCGCCCAGCATCGCGGCGAGCGCGCCGCGCACTTGTTTTGGGCGATACACATAGGGCAAGACAAAGACCTCCGTGTCAAGACCTCAGCTACAGGTCCTCTTGGTCCGCGCCGGCCCGACGTCCCTCACGACTCACCGGCGCTCCACTTTCCGTCTCATGACGGGATACCCACCGTTGTCGGCACTGACCTCCGAACGGCACAGGCGCAGTGGACATGTGTCCGATCGCGTCGCCGCAACCGATCACACCGTCCGTGAGGTGATCCGTCACTTGACGGATTTGACGCGGTCGCCACGGCGGCGGCGCCGACAACGTCCGACTGACGCTGCTGTTCCATAACGCGTGATGCTGCCCGAAACGTGCTCGGCCGCGCCTGGCGTCGGGGTACGACATCCTCGTCGTGTCGTCCGTTTGTCAACGGGAACCGAAAAGTGCGCCAGTTTCGGGATCTGAAAGTGCTCCACCTGGTGGGCGGCGTCCTTCTCGCGCGGAGTGGCGGGCGTGCAGGCCGTGGCGTGGAAGGCGTAGTGGCCGCGTAGCTGAATGAACCTGGCGTTCCACGTGATCCGGTCGCCGTCGCGGCGCGCGACCGCCGAGCGCAGGTTGTCGTAGACGCATTCGCGCGGGACCCACCGAGCCACGCGAAGGCGCACGTGACCCTCCAGAAACGACTCGACCGTCATGTCCAAGCTGACATGCGCCGTCGAGGCACCCGAGAACGGCAACGTGCAGATCAGCGCGTAGACCCGCCGCTCCCTGCCCGCGATCCGCGGCCGCGTCGGCATCTCGGCCCAGTCGACCTGCAACACCTGGCCGGGCCGATATCCCGTCTTCTGCGCTGGTCGCTCCCGCGCGGGCCGCATCCTCGCCAACCGGCGCTTGACCAAGTCCACCGAACCGGCGTAACCGTAGTCCTCGCGCAGGATCTCCGTCATCCGCGGCGCCTTCATCTCCGGCCACTCCACGAGCAAGCGCCGCATCACCGGCTCAAACCGATCGAGCATCGACCCCGCCGGCGCCCGCGAATAGCTCGGCGGCTCCTCAGCCGCCGCCAACCGCGCGACCGTCCGACGGTTGATCCCCAACCGCGCCGCGATCTCACGCTGCGAGACCCCGTCCGCGACCAACGCCCGCACCTGAGCCCACTCATCGCGCTACGCACCTCCTCGCCGCCCCTCTCTCGAGCCTTCACGGCAGAGATTGGGAACGGAGCGCGCCCTGCCTGCTGGCGCACGTTTCGATTACCGGAAGCGGTGCACTATTGGGCTCCCGGCATCACCGTTGCGAGCACGCTCGAGGCAGAGTCTCGTTTGTCGACGAAGGCGCGCCTTCCGGCGTAAGGGCTTGACCCTACTCGGATCGAGAAGCCACGCGTCTGGACCCGCTGACGGTGTCTGAGACGGTGCAGTGGATAGGGAAGCCATCCGTCGGTCGCGGTCCGGCTTGAACGTCGTCGAGTGCGGGATGCGGATCGCCCGTGACAAGCTCTCGCTTTGCGGATCGGCTAGCCGAGACCAGAGAAGTGCGGCGTCAGGCGCGACGCGACGTGATGCGACGACCAAGTCAACCGCGCCGTCGCGGACCTGGGCGTGGTGATCGCACCGTCAAGGGCGTAGACGCCTCCGCGCGGCCCGCTGAGCCGATCCGGCTTCTCGTAACCCGGCCCGCGGCATCGATGCCTCGATGTAGCCAGCTGCCGCTGCGTCGTTTTGGAGCTCAGAGCGCTTCGCGGTCTGGGACACTCTTCTAGTCGTCGATGAGCGCCGCCCTCCAGCACTTCGCCCACGCATGAGCTTGGCCGCTTCGGTCGTCGTGGCCTCGATGCCGCTGCTTGGCAGCGTGCACCTGGACGGCGATCTGCTCGGCTGGGAGGGCTTGCGCGGTGAGCGCAACGTCGTGCGCGTCGTGGCGCTGCACGACGGACGGCCGGACGGGCGCCAGCGCGAGCTGTGGAGCACGCGCGGGAGCGTCGAGCTGAGTGACCTCGACGTGGCAGCGTCCGGGGAGGCGGTCGTATGCCTGCGCGAGCGGTCCGGGCGCGACGACCAGACGTGGCGGGTGCGGATCGTGCGCCGGTCGCAGCAGGGCGTGTGGTCGAAGCCGCAGCTCGTGGCCGACCCCAAGCGCTGGGTGGAGTTCCTGACGTGCGGGATCGGGGATGCGGGCCAGGTCGCGCTCTCGTGGGTGGAGAGCACGAGCCGCAGCCGCCCGGTGCGGGCGGCGTTCGTCGCGCCGGACGGGGCGGTCGAGCCGCCGATGACGCTCGCCACCGATCCGGTCGACGATCCTGAGACCGTGCTCGCGCCGGACGGCACTGCGACGGTCGCTTACACGCTTGAGCCGGACCGCGAACGCGTTCTGTACGTCGCGCAACGACAAGCGGTGGGCGGGTGGGCAAGCCGTCCGATCGCGCCGGCGTTCGGCCCGCATCTGGCGAGCGACGGGACAGGCCGCCCCCTGCTCGGCTGGTCAGGCTGGGGCGAAGGCGATGAAGCGCAGTACTTCGCCGCCGGCCCCGGATTCACGCCGTCGGCGTTCGTCCGCGAAAGCGACTCGGCGCTCGGAGCGCTCGCAGGCGGGCCGCGCGGCGATGTACTCGCCGCGTGGCATACCAGGGCCTCGCGCGGCGACGGGTTCCTGCGCGTTGCCGTGCAGCGGCCGGGCGCGGCGTTCTCGGCCCCAGTCACCCTCGGCCGCTTCGGCGCCTATCCGCTGCTCGCGACGCTCGATGCCGCTGGCGGCGGTGCGATAGCCACGATCGGCGGAACGGATCGCCGCCCGCGACCCTTCGCGCGCGTGCTGCGCCCGGACGGCACGTGGGGTGCGCGCATCAAGGTCACGTACGAGCCGGCGGGACTTGCGCCCGCCGGCGATGGGCGGTTCGTGCTCGCCACAGCCCAGCCGAGCCGCTACGGCGGCTACCGCGTCCTGCGGGTGCGCACCATCGGCGGTTGAGCTGGGGCACGTTCGGCCCTTCCAAGGTCGGCCAAGCAGGCCTGTAATCGCGTTGGAGGGCCGCTCGATAGGAGCAGCGGCGTCGGGCGTCGGCAGAATGATCTGGGCAGGCAAAGATCTAGTCAGCTCTCTCGATGGTTCGCGAGAGCTTCGGTCCGATCTGGCCACGACTTCAGTGTCTGGTGAGGGAAGTGAGTGAACTTCCGGCCTGTCGACCCTGCTTGATCGCCGCTCGTCTCGCCCGACCGTTCCCGAGGCCGCCCGCCACCTCGTGCACCGTGCGTGGCGCGTCACGGGTCGACGATCGTCACGTGCTCAGCCCGCAGGGCTCGGGCGCAGTCCGGGCACGCGGCGAGCGATGGAGCGACGGCGATCAGTTCGAGGTCGCCGGCCATCGCCGCCTCGATCAGCAGTTGCTCGGCGTCGGTCGGGCTGCCGTGCACGCCCCGCCCCGAGACGCGGCGACTGCGTCCAGTCTTCGGGTTCACCGAGCGCGGCGCCTCCACTCGAGGATCGGCGAGCAAGCGCACGGCGCCAGCGGACTGCGCGGCCGTGTTGACGCCAGGGCTCGAGTAGTTCTGGCTCGTGGTGTAGACGAGGGTCAGTCCACCGTCTGAGGTCTCGGCCAGCCCGACGGCGATGGCGATCGAGTCGCGGTTGCGCTGAGAGGCGGGCAGTCCGGCCCGCAGTTGACCCGCGACGGCGCGCAGGTGCTCGAGGTCGGCGGCCGCAGGGACGTAGCGCCGCGACTGGACTTCGAGCAGCCGGACCTCTCTGGCCAGTGCGCGGATCTGCACCGTCAAGAAATTCGGGTTCACGCACTGATCGGCCCGCGGGAGCAGCTGCTCGATCGCGAGCGCCAGGCTGTGCGCGTGGCGCAGCATGTCGGAGCGGACCGGCCGCGGCGGCATCGAGGTGATGCGCTCGCGCGTCGCGAGCAGCCGGAGCTGCAGCCGTTGCAACCGTGCCACGAGCGGTTGTTGCGCGGACACGGCGGCGCGCTCGGCCTGGCGCTGTCGCGCCTGCTGCTCGGGCGCGTTGGGATGCTGGGCGAGGTAGCGCTGGATGTGCGCGTACTCCTCGGGGCTGCGGTAGGGACCCCCGGTGAACGGGTTGATCGTCGTCTCCCAGGCCTCGCCGGCCGACGCCGGGTACAGGAGCACGGCTCCGGCCGCCGCCGCGGGGCCGAGCGCCATCGCCACGCCGGAGCCCTCCGCCAGACCCGCCGCTGCCGGCGACGCCGCCGGAGCGGTGGCCGGGGCCGGGGCGGGCGGCAGCCGAACGCTCACCTGCGGTTCGACGGCAGGCTCGGGAAGCTCCTCGACGCCGGGCTCGGCCCGCGCGTCAGGAGCGGGCAGTAGCCCGTTGCGCGCGAGGCTCCGGCTCCGCGAGAGCCACCGTGAGACGGCGGTGTTACCGGCGGTGCGCTGGAGAGCCAGCACCACCTCCGGCGATGCGACGAGCCCGCCGCCGATGCCTTCCATCGCCGCACCAGGGGCCGTACCCACGTTGCGGGTCGCGACCTGCTCCGGCGCGACGGTCGTGACGACGTGTTGCTGCTCGGTCATCGCCGGTCCGAGGGCACTCGCCGAACCCGCTCATCCCGAGGAGTTTGGGTTGGCGGCGGCTCGCTCGCTTGCGCTATCCGGCACATCGTCATGACGACTCCGCACGGCCGACGCTACGCCCCCGACCCGGGTCCTGCGCGTCAGGACAGTCGGGCGAGACGCGCGAGCCGGCGGCGTATCGCCCTTCATTGTGTGAGTGAGCTTGAGCACCACGATCCTCTTGAAAGGAGGGCGAGGACGCGTGAGTGCACACGCGGCACGATCGAGCTCGCAGACCTGGTCGGCACGGTGACAATCCCGGGGCGGCGGCCGTATCGCTGTCCCGACCGGCGGCACGATGGCGTCTAAGGCCACTAACCGTTCATGCCTGCGCGGCGCGTCATCCGACGCAGCGGTTCTCCCGCCGGGGTCCAGGGCGTTCCGTCGCGACATCCGCGCGATCGTGTCGACGATGTCACCCTGGGCGACAGCGAAGACCTGTGCGCTGCAGGCCCTGGCAGAACTGCGTGCGGGCGCGCAACGCGGCGGGCGCGCGTGCTGTGCACGGGCCAGAGAGTGCCGCTTCTCGACGAAAGCGTGCTCCGCGCCGAACTCGACGCCTCGCCGCCGAGGACGTCGGCGTGAAGCTCGTCGACCCCGAGACGGCCATCGTTGTCGCGACCACCTCGCGCGAGCGCTGATCGAGCGCGACGAGCGGTGCTGAACGTTGAGGATCTGTCGTCCCGCTGGCGGGGGTAGCGCAGGCTACCGTTTCAATCGCCGGCCGATGCGTGCACGAGGCTGGTTGGGGCGTGCAGACGTTCGAGGCCCATATCCCACCGTACGCGCACGTCATCAGGCGCGCTGATGTATTGCGCGAACTCGGGCGTGTCGAACCCGGTCACGGTGCCAACGGGCTCGCGTCCCGCCGATGCGATTGGCTCTGCCAAGCGCACCCGGTCTCCTAGTTTGAACATGCTGTTCGTCAGAACGGGTCCCCCTGCGCGACGTACGGGCCTTAACGCCTTTGAGTTCATCGCACCAGCGCCCCACGGTCACGAGCATCACGTGCCGGATGCCGCCGCCCGCACACGGGTGTGGAGGTCAAAGCGTGCCGCGAGCCCGTCGTGTTGGCACGCGACGCTCGACCGCTGGGCAGGGGAGCAATCACGGCCCTAAGCGAGAGCGAGCCGGCAGGCCCGACGCGAGAGCCGCGCGAAGAACCCGCCGACCAGCGCTGCGATCTCAGTGGCGCTGAGAGTCGCGTTTCTCGACGAAACCGCCTACCCGGTGCCTACGAGCGACGGCGACGCGGCGAACCGGTGTCGTCCGCACTTCGACGCTTCGAGGCGGCTGTGCGTACGCTCCGCGGCTTCGCATGCGCCATGTGCAGCGCCAGTTCCACGCAACCGACTCGGAGATGTTCCGATGGGCCGCTCGGTGGGCAACGGACAACGGCTGGAACGTCGTCGTCGAGCGGTTCTTCCCGACCTATCGAGCCGTTGCATGCCCGCCTGAACCACTTCAGGCTGTCGCCCGCCACCTCGGTGACGTCAGGCGCATCAGCGCCGGTCCGCGCGAGCCGAGATTGGACACTGCGACGGCGCACGAGCTCGTCGAGCGCAGCTTGCAGTGCGTCGGCCACCGAGCGCGAGTCCGCACATGACACGAGCCGCATCCTGAGAACGAACTCGGCACGCGCTTGCTCCCATTGCGGCGGCCACGCCTCCCGGACACTGGGTGCGACCTCGATCACCCGAGCCACCATACGCGGCCACCGAGAGTCTTGTTCTTCGACGAACGCGCGATTTGAGCGGATCGCCCGCCATGCCCCATTGAAGAACCAGCCGCGGGGCCGTCCAGGAACTCTTTGACATATGCGACAGAATTGGCGCTTCAGACGCTGCGCCATCAAGGATCGACATGAACGAAGCCGCCGTGAAGCGCGTCGGGATGGTGATGCTGGCAGTGATTGTCGTCTGGGTGCTGGCGTGCGATTTGTTGCTCGGTGACATCACTGCGACGGCAACACGAATGCTGATCGCGGCCGGCGGAGCGATCCTTGCGAGCTCGGTGGTTGGCTTGGTGCTGATCACGCGGCTGCCGCGCTAGCGTCACCCGAGACGGCTAGAGCAAATCGGTGTACCTCGGCGGTGAGCAGAACGACGCGGCGATGCGGCCTCAGGGGGACCTGCGTTGGTCGGGCGCGATCGAGAAACGCAAACCTGCACACCAGCGGGCGACGCGGTCAGCGGGGTTGACGTCCCCGACCGAGGCGTATTTCCTCGACGCCCTCGTCGTGTTCGGCGATATAGACGATGAAGTCGTCGGCCCGTCGTGGGAGCGGATGCCAGTCCCGGCGGGCGAGAAGTTTCGCCGTCTCGGTGAGGACCGTCCGATGTGGCTCTCGCGGATCGTTCAGGGCCGCCTAACGCACCTGCAACCGATCGAGGACGGGATCCGGTTCGACTTCGAGGAAGCTCAGGCCGTCCGACTCCGGGTAAAGGAGGCTGGAGGCCAGCTCATCGCCCGAGTTCGGGCCCGCCGACCCCCGCGTCGGCGACGGGGGCGTGGCAACGGTCGGCCAGCGAGACGGCGCCGCTGCGCAGGAGTTCGGACCACGGTTTGTCGCGGCGCTCCCAGACGGTGCCGTGGGGGCCGGTGATGCGGAACGGGCCGGCGGCGTCATGCTCGACGAGCAGCCGGCTCCGGTGCGCCGAAGTCACACGACGAAATGCGATCTGCGGAGCGTGCCCCGCTGGCTGCCGGATGCTCGGCCGCCCTACGTCCGAGCGCCGGTGCTGGTCAGCGACCCCGATTGACAAGCCAGCGTCATCGCTTCGGCTCCGAGCGCGAGGAATCGCGGTACGAGGGCGGGGTCGTTCTCGCTCCAGAGCGCTCGACGCGTTTGAGCTCGCGTCCGAGAAACGGTCCGAGCGAAGTCGAGAACGTCCGCGTGAGATGGCCGATGTCCTTGATCACCAGCGCGCCGCCGACGACCGGGAAACAGTTCGTCTCGTCGCACATGTATGGCGAAAGGTCCACGAGATGCACGCGCGGATCGTCCGCCTGCTCGGCGGCGACCGCCGCGAGATCGGTATGCAGCGCGGCGGCTCGCCGCCGGGCACACCGCACCGCGGGGTTGCGGTGTCGCGCCAGCGCGCCGCGTACGCAGCTGTTGGTAGTCGAGCGGCTATGCGGGACATCGCGGATCACGAATATGTGGCGCACCGACGCCGGCAGTGCCCTCCAGGCATGGATGTAGCCGGCGATCTTGGTCTCCATGCGCGTCATGCCCTTCGCCGGCACCACCCCGGAACCCGAGTTGGCCGACACGACGACGCGTCGCACGCCGCGATGCGCCCTCAGAAAGCGCACCACGCTCGGCGCCCACCCGCGGCACGCTCCCTTCCCGGGGGTGTGCGCGTAGGTGAACGGGCAGTTATTGCGGTTGATCGAAAGCCCGTACCAGTTGCGTCGCCGCGCCACCACCGCCAAGGCGGCCCGCCAGTGCGTCGAGTGGCTGTCGCCCATCAGCGCCACCGACGAGCTCGCGCCCTCCCTGCGCGCGCCGAAGGCACACACGGCCGGAGGGCGCGAACGAATTGGCGCGCACGGCGCGCTGGATTCCAGCAGTGCGTCGTCGGGGCTGGGGATCGCCACGAGGTTCAGCTCCCGGTTGACGCAGGGCTTGACGGGATCGCGCGAGCGGGCGCCGAAACAGTCGGGTGTGGCCGCGTCGCTCGACGCGGCGAGGGCGAAAACCCCCGCCACTAACAGTGCCGCCGTCACGCGCGCGTTCAACCGCATACCTCGCACCGATCAGTAGTGGCTGCCCGCGCGACCGTACATGGTCCCGTATGCCGTCCACAACCGCTCAAGCGGTTGTGCTGCTTTTCGACGGAAGCGCTCTTTCGACGTCGTCGAAGCGGGCGACGTGCGAGGAGTCGCGGGAGATTGCGTCATGGACCACGCCCGGCGAGTCATCATCAGGCTCATGCGCGCGCTGCGGCGTGAGATCGAGGACGCGCTCGAGTCCAGTGCGATCGGGTTCCTCGCGATCGTTGTGTGGCCGGGGCTGGCCCGCTACGCCTACGCGCCTGGCTTCTCGTCCGCGCTGGGTGTGGCGAGGACCATCACGATCTGGACCGCCCTGTACTTCGTCGTATTCCATCGGCGTCCCTACGCGATCGCGAGACAACAACGCTGGGACGCCACGTGGGCCGACTGCGCCGAACGTCTCGGCCGCCGGCCCACACCCGACGAGTTCTGGACCAGTTGGAAACGCGCGCAGGCGGATTGGAAGGTCGCGGGCCGACCGGTCTAAGGAGCCGGACGTAGTGTCGTTCTTGGCCGCGCGGTCGAAGCCCAAAATCGCCGTCGCAAACGGCCATCACGACGCTGCGGTTTCCTGCGCTGGCAACGGAGCGCGCGAAGTGCTGCTCCTCGACGAATCCGCGTCATCCGTGGGGATCCCTCGAGTCTGCCTGCAGGCGGAAGCAGCAGCGTGGCCCGCACCTACGTCCACGCCGACGCGGGTGTCGAGACGCGTGGGACCGACAGTGTCGGCGGCACTTCTGCCTTTCCACGCCTGCAGGACCAGGGGTGCGCGGGCCGATCGCGCGCGCCGGCGGGCGCTTGGTTTTCTCGATCAGGGACAGCGGAGCGCGTGTCATCCGATCGAGGTGATGCGAGGCGAGGCTGTCGAGGCCAGTGTTGGTTGACCGGCGCGCCGCTCCCGCGTTGGTTCACGAGAGGATCTGACCGGACGGGCGAAAGCGGTGCCCCAACCGGGGCGGGCGTTGGCGAGATGCGAGCAAAACTCCTCCCGGGCGCTGGGATCAGCCGGTGAGCCGGTTTTCGACAGTGTTCGAGCTCAATTGGAAAGGGCTCAACGTGCCGCGCGCGCTCGCCATCGTGGGTGTTCTGCTGGTGCCCGCGATCGTCCTCGGCGTGATCGACAAGGAGCAGTACCTGCTCAGTGCCGGGTTCGGGGTGCTGTTGGTCGGGCTGAGCGACCCCGGCGGGGAGTTCCCGTACCGAGCGACCCGCATGGGCCTGGTCGCGGTAATCGGGGCGCTGCTGACGGCCTTGGCGTTCGGTATTGGAGCAGCAGCCTGGGAGCTCGTCGTGCTCGCGGCGTTCGCGGTCACGTTGCTGGGTGGGCTGGCGGTCAAGTTCGGCCTGCACAGATTCGTCGCGGCGCTGCTACTCAACATCTGGTTCATCATCGCGATCGACCTGCCCAACAGCTACCAGGCCGACGGAACGACGAGCCACACACGGGCGCAGGTGCTGGCGTGGCTTGCAGCGCCAGCGCTGTGGATCGCGTTCACCGGCGTGCTGTGGTTGGCGCGGGGGCGCAAACCACGCCCGGCGCCGATCCCGGAGATCCCCGGAAGCACCGCGCCGCGCGAGCTGACTCGACCGCTGATCCTGTTCGCGGTGATCCGGGCGCTCGCTGTCGCGATCGCGGTCGGGATCGCGTTCGGATTGGATCAGCCGAACGCTGATTGGATGGCGATCGCCACGCTGGTCGCGATGAAGCCCAGCCTCGAACAATCCTTCCTGGTCGCCGAACAGCGCGTGGCCGGCGCGATCCTCGGCGCCCTGGTTGCCGCCGTGTTCCTGCTGACGATCGACAACAAACACGTGCTCGAACTGATCGTCCTTGTCCTCGCCGCCGCGGCCGCCGCGCTACGCACCGTGAACTACGCGATCTACTGCGCAGCGATCGCGG
Source organism: Solirubrobacter soli DSM 22325 (assembly GCF_000423665.1). Lineage (GTDB taxonomy): Bacteria > Actinomycetota > Thermoleophilia > Solirubrobacterales > Solirubrobacteraceae > Solirubrobacter > Solirubrobacter soli. The sequence goes on from NZ_AUIK01000032.1 coordinate 29,617, forward strand.
GATTGGTCCTGATCGCCGATGACATACCGCACCCCACCAACCTGACCGACGAGGCACGACGAGTCCTCTTCACGCTTGCCGGGGTCGGGATCGCCGTACTCGTCATGCTGCTCGCGAACGAGCTCCAAAAACGCGCCAGCAAGACCACGCCTCCAGGAGCAGGAACGTCTACGGGAGCTTCCGCCCCCGCATGAGCGGCGCGGCAGTGATCCCCTTCGCCGCCAGACAGCGCAGAGATCGAAACCTCCTGCTGAGGAACTGCGCCAGCCCTGGGCGAACGGCGGGTCGCGACTGCTGCTTCTCGACAACGGGAGCGAGTCTCCGGCTCCAGCCGACGCGCCGCTGACGACCGGCCTCCAACGACCAGCAGAAGCGAGGCATGTCGTCGGCTCCCACGGAGTTGGGCGAATCGCGTCAAGCACAACGAGCCGTGCCGATCGGCGCGACAGGGCGACCGGCCGTCACACGGAAGCACGAGCACGTCAGCCGCCCTATCGGCGCCGGGTTCACGCGGTGAGCGCAGAATCACGCGCGTCCGTGCGCCTTGTCAGTGCCGCAGCGCCCGGCCCACGTGACGACGCAACCTCGACCATGCGTCGCGTTCGTGCTCTGCGGGCGCCGCTCGGCGGCCCGCGGGTTTCAGTGGGCGCTACGGCGACGAGGAACGGCCGAGTGCCGCTTCGATTCGTTCGAGCCGGCTGTCGAGTTGACGGAACTGCTCCGCCAGCGCCGCCTCGGCATCCGAGGGCGCGCGCTCGCGCCGTGAGCGCGACACGAACGTGCTCGTGATCGCAGCGGTGATGACCGTCAGGAAGCCGATCCCCAAGAGCATGACGAGCACGGCGACGAGCCGTCCGGCGAGAGTCATCGGAACGCTGTCGCCGTACCCGACGGTCGTGACGGTCTGCGCAGCCCACCAGAGCCCTGATCCGACCGACGGATAGTTGTCGTGGTCGACGACGGTCATCACCGTGCCGGCGCCGACGGTCATCACGGTCGACACCGTGGCGATCACGATGGCCGCGCCGCGCGGCGTGGTCGCCCGAGACACCGCCCTGTCGAGCCGCCGTTCGAGCCTCGTCGCGTCGACCATCCCGCATGAGTTCGAGGTCGCCGGGTCCGCTCCTGCCGTCCCCGAGAAGACGGCCGCTGGGTGATTCGAGCGACCGGGACGACGCCCGACGTTCGGGCGATCGGCGGCAGTGCGGGTGAAAGATCCTCGGGACCAGAGGTCGCAGCGCTGCTCCTTCGGAGCAAAGGGAGCAGCGGCGCCGACGACGGCAAAGTGTCGTTCCTCGACGAATCCGCACATTTCGTCACCCGCCGCATCTGGGCGCCCGCGGTTCTGAGAACGTTGATGTTGGCAACCGGTCGCCGGAAGCCGGCGTCAGAGCGCGACCGCGATCCGTTCGTCCGGCCCCGTTCGCACGCGGGCGAGCTCTCGCAAGGGCGACGTCCCGGCAATCACGATTTCGGCGTGTTCATCGACGACCTCCACTTCGATCGCGACCCGAAGCTCTTCGTCGTTCAGGCGGGCGCCGACGACTTCCCACGCGACGTCCTGGTTGGGCGCCGGTGGGTCCAGCGCGGCGAGCAACTCGGGCGCCACCGCCGCCAGCACGCGCGAGGGTGAGAGCTCGGCGCCGTCGACGAGCAGAGGCTCGGTGCGGCCGGCCGCGTCCAAGATGCTCACGGGCTCGTCATAGTCGTCGCGCCACAGTGGGTCCCAGCCGGGCAGCAGCCAGCGGTCCCCTGGCAACGCCTGCAGCGGCGAGACACCGAGCTCGAACGGCAGCTGCGTGAGCGTGCCGTCGTTGCGCACCAACCACGGCGGCTGAGACTCGGTGTAGCTGCTTCGGCCGTCGTCCGTGACGATGGCGTGCCGGAGCAGCACGCCTTCCGGCCCGGCGACCGGAGGCCAGAGCAGCACCTCGCCACCATCGACCGGCGCCACGGTGGCCTCGTGGACGAGCACCGTGCCATGGGAACCCCGTATTGCCAATCGCCGGTGGACCGGTTGCCGCGCCGCGGCCTCGAGCTCGGCGACGTAGCCGGCCTTCGTCGCCTCCCACGCGGCGGGATCGACGTCCGCATCGTCGGTCCAGAACCCGACCCCTGAACTGAAGTGGCCGGAGAACCCCTCGTCGATCTCGACCGGTCCGGTGACTTCCAGCGTCCTGGCCGCGTCAAGCGGGAGGGCGGCCCCGAGGCTCGCGCTCGTGTCTGCCCAGACGATCTTGCCGTCGGCCAGCTGGACCACCGTGACCCGATCTCCGACGGCCACCAGCGCGACCGCGCCGTCGTAGGAGCGGACGACCTCGACGTGATCGCGGTGATGCTCCGGCTGCGTCCACGCCGCGACCGTCGCGCCACCGCACACCGACAACGTGACCTGTTCCCGCTTCACCTGGACCCACAGCATGCAGTCCACGCTAGAACGCTCGCGCGGCCTCCGTGACGCTTACCGCCGTGTCTCTTGAGAGCCGCTCCCGGATGTAGCGCTTCTCGACGAACTGGTATCTCCCGGTGCCGCGACGTTCCGCTGCGGACCGCCTGAGGCCGCGCGGTCTTGACTTGTACGGGATCGGGTACCCGGCGGGCATGAATCGACGCGAGCGCCAGCAGCGAGAGTTCGCGTTCATCTGGCCGTGCGCATCGGCCGTGTCGGTTGTTCGACCCGGATCGCGCGGCCCCGGGCCAGTTGGAGTTGGGTTCCGCTCGGCAGCGCGTTGTGCAGCACGCCGCCCATCGCCGCCCCTGTAGGCCTGCGGCCACTGCGAGCGGTCTCGAGCGCGATCCCGTGGTTGTGACGGTCGCCGGTCCACGTTGAGCGTGGTCCGGCGCGCGTGCCAGGCGGGGGGCTAGAAGGCGGGCTCGGCACCATCCCCGCCGATCGCGTGTCCCGGTCGGCGGCGGGCGCGATTCGCGTGGTGCCCCTGCCGCTCGAGCCCGATGCCTCACGGTGTCGTCGTCGAAAGCGTGAACGTCAGGATCTTGCCGTAGTTGCCGGTCCGCATTGCGTCGGTGGCGGCGATGTGCTGGCGGAATGTGATGGTGGCGGGCTGGTTGCTTACCGGCTGCGTGTAGGTGCGAAGGGCGAGCGCCGCGGAGGCGGTCGTGCTCAGCGGCGCGAATGTGCCCGAGTCGGCGCGAACCTGCAGCGGTTGCGAAAGTGCGAAGGAACCGTTGACGAGCCGGCCCGTGGCCGTGGCGCTCGGATCAGCCACCGCCAGAGTCGCGTCGCCCGCGGTCGAGATCACCGTCGCCGTCGTCCCGGTCTCGTAGCTGCGATCGACGCCCGCTGAGAACGTGCCGAAGGAGGGCGTCGCCCCGATTGACAGCAACAAGGTGGCCGGGACCGAAACCGCGATCTGGCTGGCCCGCTCGGTTTCGGCGTAGTCGTGCAGCGTGATGCTGACGGCTTCCCCGGGCGCGATCGCGATCGGAAGTTGCCCGTTGAGGATCGTGGCGCGGGTGGGTGCGAGGCCGGGAAAGGCTCCGTCGGACGCGACCGCTTGGCCGTCGATGCGCATTTCGGGCGCGTCGAGGGTGCGGCCCGCGTCCATTGGGTCGTACGGCGTGAGCCGGTCGATGGCGATGAGCGCCGGGGTTGTCTGGAGGTTGATCGTCGTCGGCGTCGCGCCGTTGTTGATCAAGAACACGCGGCGCTCTGCCGGGCCGGTCCGGACCTCCCATGCCGACACCGGCACACCCGCGGGCGCGGCCGCTTCGACGGTGAGCGGGCGCAGGCCGGTGCTGCCTTGGGCGAGCCGCGCGAAGAGCAGCAGCGCGTAGTACGACGGCGCCGCCGTTGGCGTCCCCGCCGCCGGTGTGGGGTCGTAGCGGATCGCGTTGTAGTAGGCGTTGCCTTCCTGGGGGAAGAAATACGCGCGCACCTCGGCGTTGTGCACGTTCACGCCGATTGAGCCGAGGTGGCAGTCGGTGTTCGCGCCAGGCTGATCGGGAGGTTGCGGGCAGGCCGCGTGAAACAGCGTGTCGAGCGTCCAGGTGCCGCTTGCCGCGACGTCGCTCACGCCCTGGGCACCTCGTCCGGCCGCGGTGTTCGTCTCATCCATCCGATAGCGCAGCCCGCGCCGAGCGGCCTCGGCGGCGTGCGTGTAGACCTCGTAGTCGAAGCTGTCCATCCGCTCCTGGGCCAGCAGGCGCGGGATCGACGGACACCGGTACGGGTCGCTGGCGCACGTGCGGGCGAGCGGGGGTAAAAGTGGTCGGTCGCGAACGGTCCGAGCACCCCGACCTTGTCCTTGAGCACGGGCGCGACGCTGTCGAGGACGACGGGCCAGTTCCAGAACCACCTGGTGTTGATCGCGCGGTCTCTGATCGTCTGCCAGGTGCCGATGTTCTCGCTCGTTGCGGGCACGAGGCGAGGCCACTGGTTAACGGGGTCGGCGGCTGCATAGGCGACGAAATCACTCACGTAGCGCGCGAGGTCGCCGGAATAGGTCAGGTCGGGCTCGTTACCGAACGCGATGCCGGCGACCTGCCGGCGGCCCGCATCGTCCCCGAAGACCGGCGCGACACCGTCGCGGACGAACGCGCGCGCGTGATCGACCCCCCGCCACTGGTAGGGCGCCGTGGCGGGCGCCAACGCGGTACCCAACACCGTCACCCAATCCGGCGCCTGGGAGTCCTTTGAGTCCAGAAGGTCCAAGACCGCTCGGATCGCTGCGAGATCCTGCGGCGTGACGACCTGGTCGCTATCCGGGCCCGTCGCGCTGAACGGCACCTGATCCTGGGAGCTCCCGCCGATCCGCAGCACGCCCGAGCCGAGATTGCGCAACAGCTTCGCGAACCCCAACCGCGCGTTGGCGCCCATATACCGATCGATCAACGTCCACTCGATGCTGACCCCTACAAAGTGGTCGGGGACGTCGCCGCCGCTCACCTCCGCTGGGTCCACCCGGACCGTCGCCGCAGCGTCGGGCACGCTGGTCAGCGCGTCATCGGATGACGCGCCCGCGGCAACGACCGGCCCCCCCGCTAGTGCGGCCACGATCGCGAGTACGGTTGCTGAACGTCCTGCTCGCCGCGACATGGCACGCCTCCTCGGAAGACCCTGGGATCAAAGTCGCGGTCATCAGCATCGATCCTCGGGCCACCATACGCATCGGGCATACGCCCGATTCTGGGCCGGCCGACCTACCGATCTCTGCCAAGAAGAGACCAGCGCGCCGCCCCGAGGGCGACGCTGACTTGACGAACCAGCACCGCACGTCAACGGATCTCTATCGCTGTACCTGTCCCGTGCTGACCGGCGAGTCTCAACCCCAGAGCGGATAACTCGGGGACACTCGCGCGCGCCCCGTCTGCACGGATCGCGGTTGGCTCGAAGGGCCGCCACGTCAGTTGACGCAGCCGGAGGCCCGGCTTGGCGCGCGCCCGCCATATCGCGTCGGACTCGCCTTCCAGCACGACGTCGACGTCGCTTGGACCGTGTAGCGGCAAGAGTGCTGCCGCCCGGATCAGCGTCGTCGCAGACCCAGCCGCTTGGCCGTAACTGACAGCCACCGGGGTCGCCGGTGGCGTCAGCAATCCACGCGGGTCCGATCTCATCCGTAAGAGAGACGGCCCAGGTTCTCAGCCGTGATGCGGGGTCGGGACTTGTTAGGCGCGGTCGAGATGACCGCGGCAACGAGCAGGACGGGGGAGACGAGTAGAGCAGCGGCAGCCAGGGCGCGGATTCGGTCCGGGCTCTCGCGCTCACTGCTGCAACCTTCCTTCCGAACGTCCTCGTCGACTGCTGCTATAGGCAGACGCCGAAGTGGTGCTCTTCGACGACTTCGAAACTCTGCCGATACAGCTGGCGGACGACGAATCGGCGTGGTGCCGACATCCTCTCTCTTGACCTGAGCGATCATGTGAACTTGCGACCGCCTGGGGCGGTCGAGGTCAGACGCTGGACGAGTTGACGGGCAGAGCGCTGCGCCCCTAGTCTGGAACCATGCCGACGGTCGCCCGCGATCCGGCCGCCCCGAGCACCCCGACGCCGGCGCGCCGCGCGCTCGTGCGGGTCGAGCGCGAGGACGATTTCGTTCGCGTGACGATGGACATGCCGGAGCGCCGCAACGCCCTTTCGCTCGACCATATGCGGCAGCTGCTTGCCGCCGTGCGCGAGGTCGGTACGAGCGACGCTCGCGGCCTGCTGCTCGCCGCCGAGGGGCCTGTGTTCTGCGCGGGGCACGACTTCGGCGACATGGTTGACGCCGATCTGCCCGCGATGCGCGAGTTGCTCGCACTCTGCACGGAGCTCATGACGACGCTCCAGTCGATCCCGCAGCCCGTGGTCGCCCGGGTGCAGGGTTTGGCCACGGCCGCCGGTTGCCAGCTGGTCGCGACGGCAGACCTCGCCGTCGCCTCCGAGGAAGCGGCCTTTGCGATCCCTGGCGGTAAGGGCGGCTGGTTCTGCCACACCCCGCTCGTCGCGGTCGCCCGCGCCCTGCCGCGTAAGCGCGCGCTCGAGATGGCCTTCACCGGCGACGTGATCGACGCCCGAACCGCGGCGGCGTGGGGCCTTGTGAACGCGGTCGTCCCGGCCGCCGAACTCGACGCGGCTTGCCTGGACCTCCTGCGCCGTGCCACACGAGGCAGCCGGAGCTCGAAGGCGCTGGGCAAGCAAGGGTTCTACGCCCAGGTCGACCTGGACCAGCCGAAGGGCTACGCCTACGCGATCGAGTTGATGGCCGCGTCCAGCCAGACGCCCGACGCGCGCGAGGGCATGCTCGCGTTCCTGGAGAAGCGCGCGCCGCGCTTCGACTGACCGGCGCTCAGACTAAGCCACCGGCAAGGTGTAGATTGGGTGTGCATCGGCCGTGTGCCGGCGTGGTTTGCGTCGGTCTGCTCCCCGCAGGGTCCTGACCAGGCTGGAGGTCGCATGAGCAAGGTCACCGCCGCACCACCCGCCCGCACGCGGGTGCCGAATCGCGAGCACGCCCTCGCGGAGGACGTGCTGGGGTTGCCTCAGGTGCTGTTCTGCATCGTCACGGGCGCGGCTCCGCTCGCGGCGTTGCTCTTCAACGTGCCGGTCGCCGTCTCGGGCGGCGGCTACGCCGTGCCGGCGGCGTTCATCGTCGCGACCGTCGCATTGACGATCTTCTCCGTCGGCTACATCGAGATGGCGCGCCGCGTGACCGCGGTCGGCGGGTTCTACACGTTCATCACTCGCGGCCTGGGGTCGGTCATGGGCATGGGCGCGGGCTATCTGATCGCGTTCTGTTACATCATCTTCGCGGCGGCCGTCACGGGGGTCGGCAGCTACTTCGCGTCGACGTCGGTCGAAGCGTGGTTCGGCGTCTCGATCTCGGCCTGGGCGTATGAGGCTTTCTTCCTTGCGCTGATGACCGCCTTCGCCTGGTTCCACATCGAGCTGACCGCCAAGATCCTCGGCGTCGCGCTCGTGTCCGAGGTGCTCGTCATGCTCATCCTGGCGTTCGCGATCCTCGTCCAGGGCGGACCTGACGGGTTCAGCGCCGCGCCGCTGAACCCCGCGAACATCTTCGACAACGAGGCCGCGTTGAAGGTCTTCGGGGCGGCTGCCGCCGGCGTGGCGATCTTCGGCGCCTTCTGGTCGTGGGTCGGCTTCGAGATGGCGCCCAACTACGCCGAGGAGTCGCGCGAGCCGCACAAGATCGCCAAGCGCGCGCTGTACATCTCGGTCATCAGCCTCGGCGTGTTCTACACGTTCGTCTCGTACATGTTCGTCACCGGCTGGGGACTGACCGGCTCCGCGCAGGCCGTCAGCGACCAGTTCGCCGGCAAGTACGCCTCGGCGTTCTACCCGCTCAGCGACAAGTTCGTGGGGTCCGGGCTGACCACGATGATCGAGATCCTGATCATCACGAGCTCGTTCGCCTGCGCGATGGCCTTCTACAACACGGGCTCGCGTTACCTGTTCTCACTCGCGCGCGAAGGCCTGCTGCCGGCGGCGCTCGGGCGGACCCACCCGACGCAGAAGGGCCCGGTCAACGCGTCGATGGTCGTGACCGTGATCGTCGGGCTCTACATGCTGGCGTTCACGCTGTCGGACCCCAGCACGCTCGCCGCGCTGCTCAAGCTCGGGACCTGGACGCCGCTGCTCGGCGTGCTCGGGATCCTGGCCGTACAGGGCCTGTGCAGCCTCGCGATCATCCGCTACTTCCGGACCGAGGCCGCGGATGGGTTCCATCCCATCAAGACGCTGATCGCGCCGTTCATCGGCTTCCTGGCCATGGCCGGCGCCTGCTATCTGCTGATCGACAACCGGGCGGGCCTCTCCGGCGCCGGCGACGCCCTGTACATCAAGCTCGTGCCGTGGGTGGTGTTGATCGTGTTCCTGATCGGCTGCGCGACGGCGCTGTGGATGCGCCGCAATGCCGTCCACCGCTATCGGAAGATCGGGCGCTTCGTGCGCGAGGAAGACGTTGAGGCGGCGGAGGCGACGGTATGAGCACGCTCCAAGAGCCGCGGGTCGGCCATCCGCTGGAGCCGCTGAGCGCTGAGGAGGTCAGCGCGGCGTCGGCGATCCTGAAGGCCGGCAAGGGCCTCGGGGCGACGGCGCGCTTCGTGTTCGTCACCTTGCACGAGCCGCCGAAGGCGGCCGTGCAGGCGGGCGAGTCCGTGCCGCGCGAAGCGTTCATCGTCCTCTACGAGCGCTCGCAGCGGGCCACCTATGAGGCGGTCGTCTCGCTCACGGACCGCAACGTCGTCTCCTTCAAGCACGTCGAGGGCGTGCAGCCGCAGATCACGATGGAGGAGTTCATGGCCTGCGAGGAGGCCGTGCAGGCCAATCCGGAGTGGCAGGCGGCTGTCCGCAAGCGCGGCGTCGAGGACTTCTCTCTGACGATGCTCGACCCGTGGGCGGCGGGCTACACGGGCGAGCACGACGCGCCCACCGAGCGGCGGATTCTGCGTCCGCTGACCTGGGTGCGCTCCGAGCCCGGCGACAACGGCTACGCCCGCCCGGTCGAGGGCCTGATCGTCGAGTTCGACATCGACCGGATGGAGGTCGTCAACGTCGAGGACCACGGCGTCGTCCCGCTACCGCCGAAGGCCGGCAACTACGACCCGCAGCGCATGGCCGCGGCGGACAACGTCCCGCGCTACGAGACCCAGCGCGGCGACCTCAAGCCGATCGAGATCACGCAGCCCGAGGGCCCGAGTTTCGAGGTCGACGGCCACCACGTGCGCTGGCAGAAGTGGCAGCTGCGGATCGGCTTCACGCCGCGCGAGGGCCTGGTGCTGCACGAGATCGGCTACGAGGACCGCGGCACGCTGCGGCCGATCGTCTACCGCGCCTCGCTGTCGGAGATGTACATCCCGTACGGGGACCCCGCGCCGATGCACCGGCGCAAGAACGTGTTCGACATGGGCGAGTACGGCATCGGCTGGCTGTGCAACCCGCTCGAACTGGGCTGCGACTGCCTGGGCGAGATCCGCTACTTCGACGGGGTCTGCAACGACCAGGATGGCGAGCCGCTGGTCATCCCCAACGCGATCTGCATGCACGAAGAGGACGTCGGCATCGGCTGGAAGCACATGGACTTCCGCACCGAGGACGTGGAGGTGCGGCGATCGCGCCGGCTCGTGATCTCGACGATCGCCACCGTCGGCAACTACGAGTATGGGTACTTCTGGTACCTCTACACCGACGGCACGATCGAGTACGAGGTCAAGCTCACCGGCGTCATCTCCACCGGCGCGCTGGCGCTCGGCGAGCGTCCGGCGCACGGCACGCTGCTCGCGCCTGGCCTCTACGCGCCGCACCATCAGCACTTCTTCGCGGTGCGGCTGGACATGGCGGTGGACGGCAACGAGAACACGGTCGTGCAGTTGGACTCGGTGCCGTCGCCGCCCGGTCCCGAGAACCCGATGGACTCGGCCTGGACGGTGCAGCGCACGGTCTACGCGACCGAGCGCGAGGCGCAGGCGCAGATCGACCCGCTGCATGGCCGCTTCTGGCGGATCGAGAACGCCGGCAAGGTCTCCGAGCTCGGCGATCCCGTCGCATACAAGCTGATGCCGGGCGAGAACGTGGCGCCGATGTTCGCGCCCAGCTCGCGCTTCGCGGCGCGCGGCGGGTTCACGAGCAACCACGTGTGGGTGACGCGCTACGACCCGGAGCAGCGCTACGCGGCCGGCGACTACCCGTACCAGCACGCGGGCGGCGACGGCCTGCCGCGCTGGACGGCGGAGGACCGCCCGATCGAGGACACCGACGTCGTGCTCTGGTACGTGTTCGGCGCTCACCACATCGCGCGGCCGGAGGACTGGCCCGTGATGCCGGTCTCCACGGTCGGATTCATGCTCAAGCCCTCCGGATTCTTCGACGGCAACCCGGCACTGGACATGCCGTCGCCGTCGCACTGCCATCACGACTAGTACGCGCCTCGCAGGGCGGCCCGGCCGTTTGCCGGCCGGGCCGCACTTGCCGCGCATCCCTGGTCAGGGTGCTGTCGTCAGTTCGCCGGCGCGCTCCAGTTGGGCGGCGATTTGCAGCAGGACCGTTTCCTCGGGCGCCATCAGCTGCACCCCGATCGGTAGCCCATCGGTCGTGGTAGCGAGCGGCAGCGAGATCGCCGCGAAGCCCGACACGTTGGCCATCGGCGTCCAGCCCGTCGTGGCGAACTCGACGCGGAAGAACTCCCTCGTCGAGCCGCGCGGCTGGTTGAGGTGAGCCAGCGGCGGGGGGCCGTCTGTCAAGAGCGTCGGAACCAGGAACGCGTCAACGTCCGCCAGCCCGTCGGCGAAGCGCCGGCCTTGTGCGTGGACGCTGGCGATCGCGCCCGCATACTGCGCGCCGGTTACCGAGCGGCCCTCCTCGAGCATCTCCCATGCGGTCGGCTCGAGCTCCCCGCGTTCGGGGGGCCGGCCAAGCTCGGACTCCGCCAGCGCATGCAGCTCCAGATTCGAGACCTGGTGCAGCACCGCGACCGTGTCCAGCACCGGCTCGGGGTCGAAGACCGGCGCACCCTGCATGAGCTCGTGGCCGAGCCCTGTCAGGATCGCTGCCGCAGCCTCGACCGCTGCGCGCACGTCGGCGTGCGTAGTGCCCTCGAACGGCGCATCGGCCGTCCAGCGGATCCGCAGCGCCGGCGGATCGCGCTCGATCGCCGCAAGCCACGACTCGGCAGGCGGTGCGGCGAAATAGGGATCGCCGATCGCCGGGCCGGCGGTCGCGTCCAGGAGCGCGGCGCAATCGCGCACCGTGCGGGTCAGTGCGTGCTCGTTGACCAGGCCCTCGAGCACATGACCGGCGTCGGGCGCGAACGTCTTGCGTCCGCGGGCGGGCTTCAGCCCGATCACGCCGCAGCACGACGCCGGCACTCGGATCGAACCCGTCCCGTCACCGCCGGATGCCGCCGGTACGAGGCCGGCCGCGACAGCGGCAGCGGACCCGCCGCTCGAGCCGCCCGGCGAGCGGTCCGGAGCGCGCGGATTGACCGTCGGACCGAAGAGCACCGGTTCTGTCGTGCAGTGGTTGCCCCACTCGGGCGTGTTGGTCTTACCCGCGACGACGAGGCCCGCGGCCAGGTAGCGGGCGACTACGACCGACGTCGCCGGCGACACGTGGGCGCGCAGCGCCATCGAGCCCATCCGCTCGGGCACGCCCGCGATCGGCGCGCCGAGGTCCTTGAGCAGGAACGGCGCGCCCGCAAGCGGCCCGTCGCCGAGCGGCCCGGACGCCTGCGACCGCGCACGATCGAACAGATCGCAGATCACGGCGTTGAGGGAGCGCGCGGACTCGATGCGCTCAATCGCCGCATCGAGCAACTCGAGCGCCGTCGCTTCACCGGAACGCACCAGCGCCGCGTGGCCGAGCAGATCGAGCGACGTCAGGTCGGTCATCGACACGACAGTCTCACCGGCGGCAACCACCGCCGCAACCCAGAGCCGATCGGGCACAAGCCGAGCGTTCTTGGCACACTCCGGCGTCGCCTCTGCTCGCACGCCCGCCGATCCGCCGACGGCTGCCACCAGTGGAGGCGCGCGCGAACAACGCCCAGTCTTGAACAGACGGCCGGGCGCCGCGGCCGCGAACGTCGACATCGGCGAAGATCCCGCGCCCGGTGATGCGAGGCTGATTTGCGATCCTTGATCGGTGGCGGCGGCTTGCATCGTTCTCAACGGCCCGAGTTGCTCGGGCAAGTCCAGCATCGCCGCCGCGCTTCAGGAGCGGTGGCCGAGGCCGCTGCAGTCGACAGGGATCGACACCTTCCTGGCGGCGCAGAGCGATCGCTTCTTCGCGATCGATGGGACCCTGACCGACGGGATCAGCTGGGTGCCGACAACCGTCGACGGCATGCCCGCCTTCGACATCGTGCCCGGAGAACTCGGCCTCGGAATGATCCGGGCAAGCCACTCCTTCTGGTCGTCATGTGTCGAGGCAGGGCTCGATCAGGTCATCGATGATGTCTGGGTGATACCCGAGCAACCCGCGGGGTTGGAGCGGGCGTTGTCGCGGGCGACTGCGCTCTGGGTCGGAGTGCATTGTCCGTTGGCGATCATCGTGCAGCGCGAGCAAGATCGCGGCGACCGGCACGTCGGCGCCGCGCGCGGGCATTACCGGCTGACGCACAGCTTCAGGGACTACGACGTCATCGTGGACACGTCATCGGCGACACCGGACGCCTGCGCCGCCCTGATCGTGGAGAGGTTCAGAGCACGCTTCCCGGCGTGGCCCTAGAGACATCGACTCATCGAGGGCCCGCTTGCGCGCGCTCGCCACAACTCGGAGGCAAGGCGACAACGACACCGGCATCGGCGTCTTCTCGGATCTTGGGCCGGTAACCGCGCATGGCGCCGATCACCGTCATCTGTCCCGGCAGCTACGACAAATGTCTCGGGCGCGGCGCAGCGGCGGAACCGCGGCTTATGATCGGCTCGTGTCCGCCATGGAAGACGCCGACGAGCCGATCCGGGTGTTCATCGTCGACGATCACGGCCTCGTGCGCCGCGGCGTGCGGTCGTACCTGTCCATCTTTGACGACATCGAGGTCGTCGGCGAGGCCGGTGCCGCGCAGGAGGCCATCGATGCCGTCTCGGCGCTCGCGAGCCATGACGAGCCGCCGCACGTGGTTCTGATGGATCTGGCCATGGAGCCCATCGACGGGGTCGAGGCGACGCGTCGGCTGCGCGCGACGTGGCCGGACGTGGAGGTCGTCGCGGTCACCTCGTTGATCGATCAGTCCAGGGTGGAAGCCGCGCTGCAGGCCGGCGCGGCGGGCTACCTGGTCAAGGACGCGGCGCCGGAGGAGCTCGCGGTGGCGATCCGGGCCGCGCGGCGGGGCGAGATCCACATCGACGGCGCGCTCGCCCGCCGGATGATGGCCTCGTTGCGGCCGGCACCGGCGCCCGCGGCGGGCCCGTTCGACGAGCTCTCCGAGCGCGAGCTGGAGATCCTGCAGCTGATCGCCGACGGCCATGCCAATAAGGAGATCGCCCGGCGGCTGGTGCTCAGCGAGCGCACCGTGCGCACGCACGTCAGCCACATCCTGGCCAAGCTGGGCCTCACGTCGCGGACGCAGGCGGCGTTGCTCGCAGTGCGCGAGGGGCTCCGGCCCGCGAGTTGGTAGCGGCCGCGACGGTGACCGTCAGCGCGGTCCCACGGCCGGGTGCGCTGTCGACGGAGAGGCGGCCACCCGCCTCGGCCGCGCGAGTGCGCATCAACTCGAGTCCGAGATGGCCGTCGTACGACCCAGCCGGGTCGAACCCGACGCCGTCATCGCGCACCTGCAGGCTCACCGCGGTCGAGCTCACGTCAAGTCGGGCCTTGACGCACGCGCTTCCCGAGTGTTTGACCGCGTTCGTGATCGCCTCCTGCCCGATGCGGTAGAGCCGCTCCTCGACCGCCGGATCGAGCGGCACCCGCTCTTCCGGGCCCGCGACCATGACCTCGACGTCGTGGCGGGGGCCGATGGCTCCCGCGTGGGCGCGCAGCGCCGTGACGAGCCCCTGCTCGGCCAGCGCGTCGCGGCGGAGCTCGAAGATCGAGGCTCGCATCTCCTGCAGGGCGCGGTGCGCGAGCTCGGCGACCTCGTCGACGGTCGCGCGCAGCGCCTCGCCCACCGGCGGGTCCACGTGCGCGGCGTGATGGCGCGCGAGCCCGGTGTGCAGGCCGAGCGTGAAAAGCGTCTGCGAGACGGAGTCGTGCAGATCGCCCGCGATGCGGCGGCGCTCTTCCGCCGCTCGCTCCGCCTCACGGCGGCGCGCTTCCGCGAGCCGCAGGGCCGACTCCTCCCGGCTGCTCACGACGGCGCCGAGCGTGAGCGTGGTGATGATGGCGACCAGGATGTATAGCTGTGTGTCGAGCGTCGCGTCGTCGATCGAGCGGGTGGCGAACGGCCCCGCCTTGTCGGCGGTGCGGGCGATAGCCACCGCGATCGCCATCAGCAGCGCGGCCGTGGCCCCACGCTGCCCGAGGTTGACGGCGGCGAAGACCAGCACCGGGAGCACCAGGTAGGTGAGCGGGTGGCGCGAATCGAAGACCACGACGCTGAGCACCGTCACCGCGGCCGGGATCGCCACCGCCTCCAGCAGCTTGCGGCCGCGTGGCCAGACGAGCGGCGGCCCGCCAACCCAGACCAGGATCAGCGGCAACACCAGCAGTCCGCCGCACGCGTCACCGATCCACCAGGTCCTGAACACCGAGCCGAGCTCGTCCGCCTGGACGTCTCCGGCACGCCAGGCCGAGAAGCTGCCGATGGCGGCTGAGATGGCGGTCCCGCAAGCGATGGCGATGAGCAGGAAGGCGATGTCCAGTGGCCGCTCGAGCCGGTTGTGCCGGCCGAGCCAGCGGCGCAGCAGCAGCGCGATCAGCGTGAACTCGACCACGTTGCCGAAGGTCTGCAGCTGCGTCCACTCGGTGAGCATCTCGCGGTGGAACGGCACGACGCCCGTACCGAGCAACACGTCGGCCACCGCCGGACCGACCAGCCATCGCAGGTCGCCCAGGTACAGCAGGGCGGCGGCGAAGCCGACCGGGAGCCACGCGACCTGCACCTCGCCGGTGAACAGCACGACGCTGCCGAGCTTTGCCAGCGCGTAGTAGCCGACGCCGGCGGCCAGGTTGCCGAGCACGAGGCGCGTGGGCGACGGCGAATCGCGGGCGATGAGCTCGCCGAGGCGCGTGACGGCACGGTCGCTCATTGGTCGCGATCCTATGCGTGCGGGAAGCGCGGCGCCAACGCTCGCAGGGCACGGTGAGACGACGCGGGCCGCGACCGATCACGGCCCGCATCGGCGGTCACTCGGTCAGCGCCGCACGACGATCCTCGCTGTGGCGCTCACCGTGCGTCCGAGTCGGTCACGCACCGCGTAGGTGAGGCTGTAGGTCGAGCCGCGGACGGCGGAGATCCGGCCGTCGACGTCGGCCGTGCCGACGCGCCACCCGCTTGCGCGTCCCTTGCCGGTGTGCACGATCTTGGTAAGCCGTACGGTGGCGCCGGCGACCTGCGTGTGCAGCGTGACGTGCACCTTGACCGACCGGCCGTTGGCGGTTCGGATCCTCGCGGGCGTCGCGGTGACGGTCGCAGCGAGCGGCGAGCGTGGCGCGGGCGAGGTGGCCGGCGAAGCGGCGCCGGGTGCGGCGGGCACCTCGGTCGGTGCAGCGGTGGGCGCCGGGGTCGGGGTGGTCGCGGGTGCCTCGGTCGGCGTGGTCGAGAGCGCCTCGGGCGACGTGGTCGTCGGCGTCGCGGTCGTGTCCTCGATTTCGACCTGTCGCACCGCCTCGCTGTTCCCGGCGTTATCGCGCGAGCGGAAGCGAATCGTGTGCGTGCCGGGCGCGGCGATCTGCAGCGGATCCCGGTAGGGCTTGAAGCCGGCGCCGTCGAGGTCGTAGTCGGTCTGGCGGACGCCGGACAGCGCGTCGGTGGCGGTGAGGGTCAGCACGCGCGGCCCGCCGTCGGCAGCGGCCACGCCGGCGGTCGTGGTCGGTGGCGTCTTGTCGATGCGGATCGTCGTGTGGCGGGCGATCTCGCTACCCCCGGCCGCGTCGGTGCTGAAGTAGGTCACATCGTGCACGCCGTCGCCGGTGACGGTGAAGCCTTCGGCAGGATAGACCGCGCAGTCGCGCGTCTGGACGGTGCAGCCGGGGTCGTCGACGCCGTAATAGGTCGCCGCGACCGGCGCGCCCTGCTCGGCCGCGTAGGCGAACAGCTGCGCGCTGGCGTCGTGGTTGAGCCACACACCGTCGGCGCCGTCGGCGGAGAGGTAGGTGAGCGGTGCCGGCGGCTGTGGCGTGGCGATCGTCACCGACGCGTTCATGTGCGACGTGTCGAAGGTGTTCACGATGCCGTCGAAGCTCACGGTCAGGCGGCCGTCCGGCGAGGAGTAGCGGTCACCCGGGTTGAGCACCGCCGCCAGGTTGGCGTCGCCGAGGTCTCCGGCGTTGGCCGCGTAGAGGTCGGGCTCGACGAGATAGACCGTCACCCGGTCGCTGCGGATGCCGACGTCATAGCTGTCCCAGCCGCGGCGGAAGGCGGCGGCATTGGCGTCCCCGCCGGCATCGCCGCGGCGGTACTCGATCGCGTAGTACGCCTTCGAGCCCGGGATCTTGGCCTCGATCAGCTTGAGTTTCTCGATGGTCGGGCCGTCACCCGGGTTGTACGTCGGCGCGGAGAGCCGGTAGGTGGACCGGCCGCCCCAGTGCGTCGCGATCTGGTCGGGGAAGAGCCACCCGAGTCGCTGCTTCTGGAAGGCGGAATAGTCGACCGGGATCTGGTCGGCCTCGCCTTTGTAGATGCACCGCGGGTGCCCGGCGATGCCGTTGCAGACGCCGCCGGCGAGGAAGTTCCAGCGCTCCTGGGAGGAGTGCGCGAAGCCGCTCATAGCGTCCTGGAAGTCGTTGTACTGGTTGCCGTCGGCCCGGGTCGGGAACGTCGAGTGCAGCAGGCCGAATGCATGGCCCATCTCGTGCGCCCACAGGGCCTCGCTCGTCCAGCCGCCGCCGGTGCCGCCGGTGTAGCGCAGCCGCGTCCAGGTGCCGGGACGCCCGTTCATCGGGCCGGTCTGGTTCGAGATGCCCTTGTCGTAGTTGAAGAGCAGCACGACGTCGCTGTACGCCGTCGCCTGCTCGCCGCGGTCGGCCAGGACGCCGAGCGCGATGTCCTGACAGTCCTTGGTGGCGCCGCTGCCGTCGCTGCCGTAGTCGTCGACGCTCTTGGGGAGCGTGCGCCACCCGATGAACTCACCCTCGAAGTCGACGCGGTGGTTGGACTGCGTGTCGAAGTAGTCGTGCGTGCGCGAGAGGACCTGCCGGATGCCGTTGTTCGAGTAGTCGAGGATGTCCGGCGACGTGGTGTCGTGGAACCGGCAGCCCACGACCAGCACGCGCTGGAGCCCGGTGACGTCCGGCGTGACCTTCTCCGCGGCCGCCGCTCGGCCGGCCGCGGGGCCGGCGAGGCCGGCGATGATGAGCGCGCCGGCCACGCCGGCGCGAGTGAACCTGTTGATCGTTGAGAGCTTGGGAAGCAAAGGGGAGCCGTCCGTGAATTCGGGGAGGAACGGGACGACGGCAAGCTACGGACGCGCCGCAGCCGGGTCCATGGGGCATCTGACGGGGTCGAGCGCGTCATTTGACTCGATCGGATCGCCGCCCAGGTCCGGCGCGACCGTCGTCTTCACGGCCGGTGACGCGCATTTGAGCGTCGCGGGCCCGAAGTTTGAGTCCAAGCAGTCCGTCGCCACGACGCGCTCCGTACCGGCGGTGCGGATGCCGGCTCGTCTGAGGCGGGAGCGAGTCCGGGGGCCAGTCAGGAACGCACGCAGCTCGCGCCAGGGATGAGGCTGGCGGCGTGTGCCGGGGACCGGTACTGTCGGCCGGAGCCCCCCGATGGACTTCCGCGTACTCGGCCCCTTGGAAGTGAGCGACGGCGGTCGCGCGGTCGCGCTCGGCGGAGTCAAGCAACGCTCGCTGTTGGCGATCCTGCTCCAGCACGCGAACGCGGTCGTCTCCACGGACCATCTGCTGGCGGAGTTGTGGGGGGACGCGCCGCCGGCCAGGGCGGACAACAGCATCCACGTCTACGTCTCGCGGCTGCGCAAGGAGCTCGGGCCCGACCGGCTGATCACGCGTCCGCCCGGCTACGCCCTACGGGTCGACGCGTCAGAGCTCGACTTGGCCAGGTTCTGTCGGCTGCGCGGCGAGGGCCGTCCGCGCGAGGCGCTCGCGCTCTGGCGCGGACCGGCCTACGACGACCTCGCCTACGAGCCGTGCGTGCAAGCCGAGCGCGCACGGCTGGAGGAGTTGCGGCTCGTCACGCTGGAGCAACGCATCGACGCCGACCTCGCCAACGGCCGGTACGCGGACCTCGTCGGCGAGCTCGAGGTCGTGATCGCGCACCACCCACTGCGCGAACGGCTCCGCGGCCAGCTGATGCTCGCGCTCTACCGCTCGGCGCGCCAAGCCGATGCGCTGGAGGCCTACCGGGTGGCGCAGCGCGAGCTGGCGAGCGAGCTCGGGCTCGAGCCGGGCGGGGAGTTGCGACGGCTCGAGCGCGCGATCCTGCAGCAGGACCCGGCGCTCGATCCACCGGCAGACGTGCCGGCGGCGGGCTCGCTGCTGGTTGTCCCGGCCTCGATCGAACGCGTCGACGAGCTGCTGGCGCTGGCCACGTTGCTGGCGGCGCCGCTGGTGCTCGCGTGCGTCGTGCCGGCGAACGAAGTGGGTGCAGCGACGACTGCACTCGCGGCCCGTGCGCGCGAGCTTCCCGATGCGCGCTCGGCGGCGTTCTCGTCGCCGGAGCCCGGTGCTGACCTCGCGCGGCTCGCCGAGCGCGAGGGGTGCGAGCTGATCGTGCTGCAGGGCGCGCCGCTGGAGGGTGCGGCCCGCGTGGTGATCGAAACCGCGCGCTGTGATGTGGGCGTGCTGACCAGTACGCCGCGCGACGGGCCGGTGCTGGTGCCTTTCGGGGCCGGACGCCACGACTGGGCGGCGCTCGAGCTGGGCGCGCGCGTAGCGCGCGCGACCGGAGCGCCGCTGCGCCTGATCGGCGCCGTCACCGGCCGGCGCGGACGTGACGCCAGCCGGTTGCTGGCCGACGCGTCGCTGATCGTCCAACGCCGCAGCGGCGTGGTCGCGGAGCCGGTGCTCGCTCGGCCCGGGCGGCGCGGCGTCGTCGAGCACGCGCGAGGCGCCGGCCTGCTGGTGGTCGGCTTCCCGGACCGCTGGCGCGAGGAGGGGTTGGGCCGCGTGCGCGCCGCGCTCGTCGCCGATCCTCCCGCGCCGACCGTGTTCGTGCGGCGCGGAGCGGCGGCGGACGCGCCGGCGATGACGCGCTTCACGTGGTCGCTGACCGGGTCGGCGCCGTGATCGGCTACGAGCTCGAGGAGCTGATCGGCCACGGCGGCATGGGCGTCGTCTACCGCGCCACTGACGTGAAGCTGCAGCGCCCGGTGGCGCTCAAGCTGATCCTTCCCGAGCTGGCCGAGGACGAGCGCTTCCGCAAGCGCTTCCTCGACGAGTCGCGGCTCGCGGCTTCGCTTGACCACGCGAGCGTCGTCCCGATCTACGAGGCGGGCGAGGAGGACGGGCAGCTTTTCCTGGCCATGCGCTATGTCGAGGGCAGCGATCTCCGGACGCTGCTGCGGCGCGACGGCCCGTTGGCGCTCGAGCGGACACTGGCGCTGCTCGGGCAGATCGCGAGCGCGCTCGACGCGGCGCACCGGAGCGGGCTCGTGCACCGTGACGTCAAGCCGGCCAACATCCTGGTCGACGACGACGAGCACGCCTACCTGACCGACTTCGGCGTGAGCAAGCAGCTCGGCGGTGTCACGACCGACACCGGCCGGCTCGTGGGCTCGCTCGACTACCTCGCCCCCGAGCAGATCGCCGGCGAGCGCGTCGACGCGCGCACCGACCAGTACGCGCTCGCGTGTGTGCTCTACGAGTGCCTCACCGGCATGCCGGCGTTCCGGCGCGAGAGCGAGGCCGAGACGCTGTGGGCGCACATGCAGGGGCGCTACGTGCCGGTTGAAGGCCTCGAGCGCGTCTTCAAGCGGGCGTTCGCGCGCGACCCGAAGGATCGCTACGGAAACTGTGGCGAGCTGATCGCGGCGACGCGTATGCGCAGGCGGGTGCGGCATCGCGCGCGCTGGGTCGGCGCAGCGCTGGCGGCCCTCGCGACGGCGGCGGTCGCGGCACTGTACGTCCGGGACGGCGACGTCGAGGCGCTGCCGCCGGGCAGCTTCGTCGTCGCGCTCGACTCCGACGGCGGGATCGGGTCCTTCACGGAAGCCACGACTGCGCCGAGCAATATCGCCGTCGGCGAGGGCGCGGTCTGGGTGCTCGACAGCGAAGCGGAGACCGTCGCGCGGCTCGATCCCGAGACGAAGGCCGTGAAGCGCTTCTCGGCCGGCTCGCGGCCGACCGATCTCGCCGTCGGCGGCGGCGCCGTCTGGGTCGGCAACGGGGCCGGCAGCGAGAGCTTCGACGTGAGGTTCACGACCAGCATCACGCGCGTCGACCCGGGCAGCTTGAAGGTCACGGGCACCATTGCGCTGTCGCGCGGGCACAGCGAGTACGGGCCGCCGCCGAGCGTGGGCTCCCCGCAGATGGCGGTCGGAGCCGGGGCGCTCTGGGCGGCCGGCGCCGACAACCGGATCTACCGCATCGACCCGGCGACGAGCCGGATCGTGGCGAAGATCCCCGTCACGGCCGGCGTGAACACGCTCGCGGCGGGCGCCGAGGGCGTGTGGTTCCTGAACTCGAGCGACCTCGACGTGACACGGATCGATCCGGCGACGAACCGGGTCGCCGATCGGGTCCGGGTCGGCCGGGACGCCATGACGGGCATCGCGGTCGGCGGTGGCGCGGTCTGGGTCACGTCGCCGGACGTCGGCCGGTTGTGGCGCATCGAGCCTGGACCGCAGCCACGCGTCCGGTCGATCGACGTCGGCGGCCGGCCCTTCTTCGTCAGCTACGGCGACGGTGCGGCGTGGACGGGCGATTACCAGGACGGCGTGCTCGCTCGCGTCGATGCGCGCACGAACGCCGTGACGAGGGTGCGGATCGGAGCGGCGCAGGCGCTGGCCGTCGGCGCCGGCTCGGCCTGGGTCAGCGTCGCGGGCGCGACCCGGGCGGGCACGATGCCGCCGGCGGCCTGCACCCCCGTCGAGTCCGGCGGCGCGACGCCGGACGTGCTGATCGCGTCCGATCTCCCGCTCCAGGGCGGCGACGCTGATGTCACGCGCGGGCTCGCGGACGCGATCCGCTGGGTCCTGAAGGACCATGGCTTCCACGCGGGCCGGCACGTGGTCGGTTACCAGTCGTGCGACGAATCGACGGCGCAAACCGGCGCCTTCGAGCGACGGCGCTGCGCCGCGAACGCCAACGCGTACGCGCGCGCCGAGCGGGTCGTGGCCGTGATCGGCCCGCTCTCGTCGTACTGCGCCCAGCTCCAGATCCCGATCCTCAACCGCGCCCCGGGCGGCCCGCTCGCGCTGGTCAGCCCGACCAACAGCGACCCGGGCCTGACGCGTGGACGGCCGACCGTACCCGCGGGCGCGGTCGCGCTGGACCGCTACTACCCGACGGGCACGCGCAACTACGCTCGGGTCATCGGCCGCACCGACGTCGAGGGCGTCGCGCTGGCGCTGCTCGCGCAGCGGCTGCAGCTGCGGCGTGTCTACGTGCTCGGCCTCGTCGGCGACGGGGAATGGGACGAGCTGGCCGATCCGTTCCGGCGCGCAGCCGCGCGGCTCGGCGTCGAGATCGCCGGGTCGGAGGACTTCGGCGGCATCGACGCGCACGAGTACGCCGCCCTCGCCGGCCGGGTGGCCCGCGCCCGGGTCGACGGGATCGTGATCGGCGGGGGCGATGACGTCGGCGGTCCGCTGGTCAAGGCGCTGCGTGCGCGCCTGGGCCCGCGCATCGCGATCATGGTCGGCGACCAGTTCCACGTCGACCGCCTGATCCCCAGCGCAGGACGCGCGGCCCACGGCGTCTACGTGGCCACGACGGAGGCGCTACCCGACGCCGGCGCGCTGACACCGGCCGCCGCGCGCTTCGCCGCGCTCTTCGGCCCGGCCGCGCACCGCGGCTTCGCCATCAACGCGGCCGCGGCCGCGGAGGTCGTCCTGCAGGCGATCGCACACTCCGACGGCACGCGCGCGTCGGTCCTGCGGTCGCTGCGCACGCTCCACGTCACCGACGGCATCCTCGGCAGCTTCACGTTCGACCGCGGCGACATCGCTCCCGCGCGGGTGACCGTCCTGCGCGTCACCGGCTCGACGCCGAACAGCGTGCGCCTCCCGATCTATCTCGAGGGCGCGGCCGTGGAGCGCGTGATCGAGGTGCCGGCGAGCCTCTCGGGTTAAGCGCCGTTCAGTCCGCGTTCAGCGGCGGGTAACCGGCGCGCTCGATCGTGCACCGGATCGACCGCATCGGGCGGTCGACGAGCAGGAGGGTCGAAATGCTTGCAAGAGCCTCGCTGTGCGCTGTCTGCGCGCTCATCGTGTCGGCGACGCCCGCGCACGCGACGTTCCCGGGTCAGAACGGGAAGATCGTGTTCATGGGCTTGGACGACGCAGATGTCCCGGAGGACGAGGTCCAGGCGGACATCTTCACGATGAGTCCGAACGGACGCCATCTGCGCAACCTGACGCCCGACTCGCCCGCCGACGACGACTTCCCCCGCTGGAGCGCCGACGGACGCAAGATCGCCTTTTGGAGCACCCGCAAGGGTCCGACGAACCCCACGGGCGACCAGGAGATCTTCGTGATGAACGCCGACGGATCCGGGCTCCGGCAGGTCACGTTCAACACGGTCGACGACGGCGGCCCGGCCTGGTCGCCCGACGGCGAGCGGCTCGTGTTCCACCGCGTCCTCGACTACTCCGAGATCCACCCCAACATCGACCTGATGACCATGTGGGTCGACGGAACGCATGAGCGCAACCTGACGCGCAGCCCGGGCATCGTGGACCACTACGGCATCTGGTCGCCGGACGGGAGCGAGATCGTGTTCGCCCGTGACGACTCGTTGCTCGAAAACGACATCGCCACGATCCGTCCGGACGGCTCCCATCTGCGGCCACTGACCTCCACGCCCACCGACGAGGAGCACCCGGACTGGTCCCCTGACGGGAAGCGGATCGTCTATCACAGCGATACCGCGATGCCTCACGAGCAGTGGGACGTCTACGTGATGCGTCGCGACGGCGGCTCCCCGCCGATCCGGCTCACGATGACGTGGGGCACCCACGCGGCGTGGTCGCCCGACGGGCGCAAGATCGTCTTCGGCCTCAACGACGACCTCTACACGATGCGCACGGACGGCACTCACCCGAAGCAGCGAACCGTGCGGCCGGGGTTCGACAACCACGCGGACTGGCAGCCGCTCCCCGAGGGCGCGCGCGCCGAGGAGGACGACGACTAGCGCCGGCGCCCGGCAGCAGCGGCGTGGCCCGCCGCGGCGGTCGCCACTCCTGGCAGAACGGATCCCACCACGAGCCGGGGGTGGCAAGGAAAACTTGACTCAGAGGACGGTTTTCCTGCCCACCCCCCGTCTGCAACCCGGTGCGGTCAAGATGGCGAGCTGGAGCGGGCCGTGAAGACGCATCGTCGGTGCGTGCACGAGTGATGGCGCTCGGCGATGACGTCCCACACGCGGCGCTGGACGTGCGAGAACTCCTCGGTGATGGCACGGTCGACGCCGCCGTCCATTCGCCCGTAGCTGTTGCCCGGCGACACAAGCGCGTCGAGGTGCCCGAGGCACAGCATCGCGGCGTGTGTCGGAATCCCGCGCGGCAGCCGTCGCCAACGCGTCGCGGGCAGGCGGCTGGTGGCCGTTTCAGCACACTGGCTCCGCGACGCGCTCGGCTGACGGCCTAGCGGTGCGTGAGCGAGAGGACCGCGAGCTTGTCGTTGGTGTTGAGGCCGGTGAAGATCTGGGTGAAGTCGCGCCCGCTCGCGCTGTAGTGGATCTCCATCTCGATGTCGTCGTCCTGCTTGACGCTCACCGTCTGCACGCGGCTGCGCGACTGCCCGGGCTTCAGGTTGGTGATGCTGCCGCCGAGCGTCAGATCGTTCCACCCCTCGAGGGCGCCCGGGTTCTTTACCCGGTGGCCCTTCTCGGGGATGGAGAGCGTCAGGTCCGTCTTATTGACGAACTTGATCTCCAGGTCCTTGGTCTGTGTCTGTCCGAACGCCATGTCGGTCCTTCCATTGGGGGTGGGGTTATCGAGACGTACGACCCCTCCCGAGGCACCGAGGTTGGGAACTTGCAGAGGACTCGGCGACATCGTTATCGGCTACTGACAATGAGGACGTTCGACGGGTCGGGTGCTCGGTGGCGGCGTATCCGAGGGTCGTAGGTCTCACTGGTGCGGGCGCGTAGATCTACGCGGCCACGAGCCGTAGAGCGTGCGGTTGGCCGGGTAGGCAGCGCGGCGTAGCTTGGCGGTATGAGGCGTTGGCTGGTCCTTGCCGCCTTCGCGACCGTGGCGGCCGCGTGGGCTCCGTCGGTCGCGACGGCCGCCACGGTGGTCGTGAGCGGGGGCACGCTGCAGTACGTCGCGGCGGCGGGCGAGCGCAACGAGGTGCGGGTGACCGTCGTGGGCAGCGACTTCCGGCTCGGACCGGCCTACGACTACTCGCCGCCGGACCCCGGCATCGCGGGGATGGAGCCTCAGGGCCCCTGCCACAAATCCGATGCCTTGCACGTTGACTGTCCCAGCGCGGGCATCACCAAAATGTCGTTCACGCTCGGGGACGGCAACGACATCCTGATCGCCACGGGCTGGGCCGGGTCCGACGCCGAACGGGTCCTCGTGCCGATCCAGGCGAACGGCGGCTCGGGCGACGACTGGCTCGCCGGGGGCTTCGCCGATGACACGCTCGACGGTGGCCCCGGAGATGACCGACTGACCAAGGGCTTCCTCGCGTCCAACCCGTTGACGATCCCGGTCGAGGGTGACGTCCTGCGCGGCGGTGATGGCACCGACACGGTCGACTACGGGACGCGGATCACGGGGACCGACAGCGATGCGGTCACCGTCACGCTGGACGGCGTGGCCAACGATGGCCGCGCCGGCGCGCACGACCAGGTGGCGGGAGACGTCGAGGCGGTCATCGGGTCCGGCGCCGCCGACCACATCACCGGCGGTCCGGCAGGCGACTCATTGCAGGGCGGCGGCGGTCCTGACGTGATCGCGGGCGGCGGCGGTGATGATGTCATCGACGGCTTCCTGTTCAACGCCACGGGCGGCGGCGAGGGTGGTGACACTCTGGACGGCGGCCCGGGCAAGGACCGTCTCTCGGGCGGCCTGAACCAGTCTGGCGGCAGCGGCGACGACGTGCTGATCCAAAGCGGCTACGAGACGGGCGACGGAGCGCTAACGGGCGGCCCCGGCGACGACCTGATCGAGCCGGCCGGCTACGGCACAGGACGCGATGTCATAGGCGGCGACGAGGGCGTCGACACCGTCGACTACCAGCAGGACTGGGGCGGCGTCGCCGTCTCGCTCGACGGCCAGTTCAACGACGGCCTCGGGTCCGACAACGTTTCGGCCGAGATCCTGCGCGGCGGCACCGGCGCCGACCGGCTCACCGGCTCCGGAATGGGCGACACGATCGATGGCGGCGACGGCAACGACATCGTCGACGGCGGCGGCGGAACCGACGTGCTGGACGGCGGCAGCGGCTATGACACGTTGACCTACGCGTCGCACACGACTCCCGTGAACGTGTCATTGGACGGTATCGCCAACGACGGGTCGTCGGGCGAGAACGATGACATCGACGGCGGATTCGAGTGGTTCGAGGGCGGCCAGGCCGCCGACGTGATGACCGGCGGCCCGAACGCGGACGTGCTCAACGGCGGGCCCGGTGCGGACCAGATCGCGGGCCGCGCTGGTGCTGATGCCTTGTCCGGCGGCGCGGGGGACGACGAGCTCAGCGGCGACGACGGGGCCGACCAGCTCATCGGCGGTGACGGCGACGACGAGTTGCACGGCGGGGCCGACGTGGACTCATTGATCGGCGAGGGCGGCGACGACTGGCTCGACGGCGGCAACGATGCCGTTGCGGACTACCTCAACGGCGGCGCCTACTTCAGCCTGCCGGACGCACCGGCCGATGGGCTCGACGTGGCCGACTACTCCTGGGCGAGCGTGCCGATCGTCGCCACCTTGACATCGCCGTCCTTCCCGAGCGCCCAGGTCCCTGGTGGCGACCAGTGGAAGAGCATCGACGGCATCGTCGGCGGCTCCGCGGACGACACGCTGACCGGTGATGGCAGCGCCAACCTCCTCGTGGGTGGCTCGGGCGCCGACCGGCTCTTGGGCGCCGCCGGAGACGACGAGCTCGAGGGCGGTCCCGGTGACGACCAGCTCACCGGCGGACTCGGCGACGACCAGCTCGACGGCGGCGCCGGCAAGGACACCGTGAGCTACGCCGAGCACATCCGGCCGGTGCTCGTCGTGCTCAACGGCGAGGCCGACGACGGCGCGGACGACGAGTACGACGCCGTGGGGGTCGATGTCGAGGACGTCATCGGCGGATTCGGGAACGATCTGCTGATCGGAGACAGCGGCGCCAACGCGCTGAGCGGCGGGTTCGGCGACGACCTGCTCGTGGGCGAACAGGGACCAGACGTGCTGTCCGGCGAGGCTGGCGCCGACGCCGCGGCGTACATCGAGCGCACGGCGCCGGTCGTCGCGAGCCTCGACGGCCGTGCGACCTCGGGCAACAGTGACGACGGCCGAGCCGATGCGCGCGACACGATCCTGCCGGACGTCGAGGCGTTGTACGGCGGCCGAGGCGCCGATCTCCTGACGGGTGACGACGCCTCGAATCTGTTCAACGGCGGCCCCGGCGCCGACGTGCTCCACGGCGGGGCGGGCGAGGACGCCGCGGACTGGTCGGACCGCACCGATCCGGTGCAAGCGTCGATCGACGGCGCCCCGACGTCCGGCAACGCCGAGGATGGCCCGGCGGGAGCACGCGACACCGTGGCCACCGACATCGAGGACCTCATCGGGACACCCGGCGCGGACCAGCTGACCGGCAGCCCCGCCGCGAACGTCCTGATCGGGCTCGCAGGCGACGACACGCTCGCCAGCCGCGACGCGAGCGCCGACGTGGACTTCTGCGACACCGGTGAAGACCGCGCCGTCGCCGATGCAAGCGACACGACCGAAGACTGCGAGCGCGTGGAGCTGCCCGTGGCCACCGCCAGTCCGACGCCCACGGCGGTGGTAGCCACGCCGACCGCGACCCCCGCACTCGTGGCGCGCGCGCCAAAGCTCGACGCGCATCAGACGCTGAGAACCGTGCTCGCGCGCGGACTGCACACGAGCATCAGCTGCCCGGCGCCGTGTCGGGCGACCGAGACGCTGTCGACCGCCCCCGGGACCGTCGTGGCCCGCCTCACCAAGCGCCGGACCTCGGCGGGCAGCCTACGGTTGACCCTGCGCATCCCCGCGCGCTTGAGTCGTCGGTGGCGGGCGCTGCACGACCTCCGCCTCACGCTGACCACGACGGTCTCGGTGCGTAGCACGACGCCACAGCAGTTCAAGCAGCGCCTCCGGCTGCGCCGCACCTCCGCGTCCCTTACGACCGCCCGACAGCCGGCGCAGCCCATTGCCACAGCGCGCGCCGCGGTCACGCACCGCGCGCAACTCGCCCAGGCGCGCCCCATCCTCACCCCGCGGCGCTGAAAGGCCCTTCCGGCCTGATCGGCAGCGCGTCAGAGTGCCCAGATCGTGGCGAAGTGCCACTTTCATCGTCTTCCCAAGAGGTGGGATGCGACCACCGGCGAGCGCAGCGGTTCAAAGATGCTCGATTGCGCAGGCGACGTCGCGTGGGAATCCCTTCGCCGCGAGTGTCGATCCCGCCAGCTGCCGTGCCGCGTCGGTAAAGGCAGATTCGGCGTCGGTCGCGTTTGCGACAGCATGAAGTCGGAACGTTGGCCGATGCGAAGCTCGGCCGCACGTACATAGGCCCGCGCCCGCTCCAGCTCGCGCAGCGCCTGGTCGAACCCTGTGATCGCATCGCCGCCGGGGAGCCGGATGCGGAGCCTAGCCAGGTCGGGAGCTACTGCGCGCGAGCGTCGCTCGACGAGTTGCCCCGCGGCATCGATGACGCGCAACTGCTCGCGTTTGAATGCCGCGAGATTGCGCACGCCTGCCGCCTTTGCTGTCCCCGGTAGCAGCAGCTCATCACGATCAGAGTCGATGTTGGATGGAGCCTCGTCCACGTGCGCGAGTTTCTCGCACTTATCGCGGATAGTTCAATGTGCGGGCCAAGCCCGGAGCGTGGCGCGGGCCCGATGCTCGCGCCGTTCGCACCGCACGGCCTTGGCGCGACGTTCGCCGCGCCCAGCCAGGGCGAGCGCTCACGCAGGAGCGAGGATCGGATGTCGTCGAGGTCGAGCGCCGGGTGAGCCAGAGTGTCCCGGCGCCCGTCGCCCTGAAGGTCCTGCTGGACTCGACACGATCAAGATCGACCGGGATCTGGCCGATAGTCGGGCCATGGGTTTGAAGAGGCTGGCCGTCGCGCTCGCGGTCGTTGTGATGGTGCCGGCGGGCTCAGCATCTGCGGAAGTCCGGTCGGGATCGGTCGCCGATCCGGTTGACAGCCCCCTGCACCAGAACGTGGACGGCACGTCCTACCGGGATCAGGACATCCAGCGCGTCACGGCGTCCTATGACACCGCAGGGTCGCTCACGATGACCTTCTACTTCCTCGATCCGGTGCCCGCCTCGACGCCCGACACGTTGCAGGCGTCCTTCTCTGCGGCCTCCTGCGACTATGCCACGGGGACGGCCCTCCTGCTCCTGCCTCCGTCGAGCAGGAGCTATAGCCCAGCCTCCGTGACCCTCAGCGGATATGAAGGGTCCGTTCCAACAACCAGAACCCTGTCGGCGGACCACCGGGCCATCACGGTTCAGGCGTCAGCACCAGCACTCGCGAACAGGGACTACGGCTGCGTGCACTTGATCTCGCTGTGGCGTGTCAACAAGGTGCCGTTCCACTGCGACACCTATCCCGTCGTCACCTGCACCGATCTCGAGAAAGCCGTCACCGACGACACGACTGCGTTCAGCATCGACGCCGCGACGCCGGCGATCCCGAGCCCGGAACCTGAGGGGACGGCGACACAGACGCCCACCGTCACGCCGACTGATCCCTGTGGCACGGCGCGGGACGCGCTTCGCAAGAAGAAGCAGCAAGCGAAGAAGCTCACCGCGCAGCGGCGGGCTGCTCGCACGCGCCAGCGCAAGCGAGCGCTGACCAAGCAACTCGAGACGACCAAGCGCGGCATCGCGAACGCAAAGGCCAAGATCGACGTTTACTGCTGATCGCGCCGCGAGCGCGATCGACAACCGGGCCGATCCTCGCCGCCTGGCTGGTTGCCCAATCGCCGCGATCGCACTCCGCGTCGTGTTCCGCGGATCCGCCTTCGCATCGCTTCTAATACCCCTATGGGGTATAGTCCGAAGGCGTGGACGCCGAACATCGCCATCACCACGAGCTCCCCACCTCCGGCAGCGCGCTCACGGCGACCGCCGTCTCGGCCACCCTGCACTGCCTCACCGGCTGTGCGCTCGGTGAGATCGCCGGACTGGCGATCGGCACCGCGCTGGGCCTGTCGAACCTGGCGACGGTGATCCTCGCGATCGCGCTCGCGTTCGTCTTCGGCTACAGCCTCACGAGCCTGCCGCTGCTGCGCGCCGGCCTCGCCCTCGGCGCGGTGATCCCGATCGCGCTCGCGTCGGACACGTTCTCGATCGCGGTGATGGAGATCATCGACAACGTCGTGGTGGTCGTGATCCCCGGCGCGATGGATGCGGGTCTCGGCGATCTGCTGTTCTGGGGCTCGCTGTCGTTCGCGCTGTCGCTCGCGTTCGTCGCGGCGGTGCCGGTCAATCGCTGGCTGATCGCCCGCGGCAAGGGCCACGCCGCCGTGCACCGCACCGGGATCCACGGCGGCCCTGACCCCCGCCTGGTCGGCGCGATCCTCGCCGCCGCCTTCGTGTTCGGCACCTCAGTGCTGATCGCGGAAGCCGTCGCCTGAGCCGCTGACGACGGCCTCGGCCAGCGCGGCGAGACGCGCCCGGTCGCGCGGCGCGAGCGGAGCGAGCAGCGCGACCATCGACGCCTCCACGCGGGCCGTCCCGAGCGCGGCCAGCGCGTGACCGGGCTCCGTGAGGCGGACGTGGATCGCGCGGCCGTCATGCGTGGCCGCCACCCGCTCCACGAGACCGCGCTTGACGGCGCGGTCGATCAGGCCGGTGACGCTCGACTTCTCGAGCTTGAGGTGACGGGCGAGGTCGAGCATCGTCGGCTCGCGGTCGCGGAGGATGCCCAACAGTCGGAGCTGCGTCAAAGACAGGTCGTTCTCGGCGGCGAGCTCGGTCAGGACGCCGATGACCGCGAACGAGAGCTGGACGATCGCATCGGTCGGGGTGGGTTCCGCCATCGCCGGACATTCTACTTGACGTAGTTCGTGCCACGTACTAATTTGGTTCGTGCCACGAACTACTTTCAAGGAAGGCCCGCCCCATGCACGCCGCTGTCGTTCGTTCCTTCGCCCACCCGCCTCGCTACGAGACCGTCGACACGCCACGCGCGACGTCCGCCGACGAGGTCGTCGTCGAGGTCCTCGCCGCGGGCCTGCACCCGCGGGTCCGTTCGAGCGCCGACGGCTCGCACTACACGAGCACCGACGAGCTCCCGCTGATCCCCGGGATCGACGGCGTCGGCCGGACGCCCACGGGCGAGCTCCTCTATTTCGTCCTCCCCGACACCACGCAGGGCTCGATGGCCGAGCAGACCGTCGTGGACCGGCGGCGCGCCGTCGCGCTCGACCCAGGGACCGACCCGGTCACGGTCGCCGCGGCGATGAACCCCGCGATGTCGTCCTGGCTGGCGCTCACGCAACGCATCGCGATGGAACCCGGCAGCCGCGTGCTCGTCCTCGGCGCGACGGGGAACGCGGGCCGGATGGCGATCGAGGTCGCCCGCCACCTCGGCGCCTCGCACGTCACCGCCGCCGGGCGGGACGAGCAGCGCCTCAGGACCCTGCCCGCCGACGAGGCCGTCACGCTCGAGCACGTCGAGCAGGCCGCCGAGGTCGACGTCGTCCTCGACTACCTCTGGGGCGAGCCGGCCCTGCGCACGATCCGTGCCCTCCTCACCCACCGCGAGGACCGCAGCCGCCCGCTCGACTGGATCCAGATCGGGTCCGTCGCCGGCCCGGACGTCGCGCTGCCGTCCGCGGCGCTGCGGGCCGCCAATCTGCGCGTGATGGGCTCCGGGCAGGGCTCGGTGAGCACGAAGGCGATCCTCCAGGCGCTCCCACACCTCGCCGCCGAGATCTCCAACGGCACCTTCACGGTCGACCCGCAGCCGCTCCCGCTCGAACAGGTCGAGACCGCCTGGACCGCGGCCGACACCCGGCGCGTGGTCTTCACCCCCCGCTGTTGGTGATCACCCGCAGGCTCAACGACCCGTCGGCGATCCGGCGGGCCAGGAAGAACGCCGTCGAGGACGAGTCCAGGAAGACGGTCTCGCCCCCACGCAGCGGAGCGAACGCCGCGTCGGCCAAGCGCACCTTGGCCTCGATGGCGACGCCCATGCGCTGCGTGTCCCGCCGCGCCGTCATCGGCGAGACCCCGAACTGCACCTGGAGCTGACTGACCGTGACCGCGCCGCTCTGCATCTCGGTCGGCGACACGCTTGAAGTCGACGTGGTCATCGGCCCGAAGGGCAAGCTGATCGCGCGCGGCGGTGCCGACCGACGCGATCGAGACGGTCTGGCCGCCGATCGTCAGCGGCGCGCCGGGGGCGAAGTTCGTGACCGAGGCGACGCGCAGGACCGTGTCCCCGACCGCCGCGGGGGCGACCGTGGTCGTGGTGGCGGCCGCGGTCGACAGGGTCGTGGTGCCCTGCGCGCAGCAGACGTCGTCCGCGGTGCCCTGCGCCGCGGTCGGCACCGCCGCGAGCCGCTCCGGGCCAGCAGCAGTGCTGCCGCCGCGGCCGCGGTCGCTCCAGCGGCATGCAGCCGCCCACAGTGGAATCCAAGCCCAGCAAGCGATCAGATCACCACGGGATGTCTACGCGGCGGAGGGCGCCGCTCGCGTCGGGGATTCCCCTACATGCGCGTAAGGGGATCGCCTTCGGACGCCTGCTGCAGGCGGGCGATCGACTTGCGGATCAGACGCGAGATGTGCATCTGCGAGACCCCGAGACGGCGGCCGATCTCGGCCTGCGTGAGCTCTTCCTCGAAGCGCATCCGGAGGATCTCGCGGTCGCGCTCGGGCAGCGTCGAGAGCAGGCCGTCGACGAGCTCGGTGTTCTCGACCTCGGTGTAGCCCGGTTCCTCCCCGCCGACGAGCTGTCCGAGGCCGTCGCCGTCCTCGCCGACCGGGCGGTCGAGCGAGTCCGGGTAGTGCGCGGAGGCGGCGCCGAGCGCGTCGAGCACCTGCTCGATCGACGCGTCGGTGCGCTCGGCCAGCTCGTTGGCGGTGGGCGTACGACCCAGCTCGCCGGTGAGGGCCGTGATCATGCGGTCGAGCTTGAGCTTGAGCTCCTGCACGTCACGCGGGACCCGCACGGCCCAGCCGTGGTCGCGGAAGTGGCGCTTGAGCTCGCCGACGATCGTCGGCACGGCGAAGCTCGAGAACGCGATCCCGCGGTCGGGGTCGAAGCGGTCGACCGCCTTCACGAGCGCGAACGCGGCGACCTGGTTGAGGTCGTCGAGCTCGATGCTGCCGCCCTTGTACCGGCGGGCGAGGTGCCGTGCGAGCGGCAGATAGCGCTCGATCAGCTGCTCGCGCGGGAGCCGGTCGTGATCGTGGCGACGATCCGTCGCTGGTTGCTCGAGGGTCGCGATGCTGGTCATGGGGCCTGCCTTCCGAGAGCGAGTTCCATCTCGCTCATGACGGAGGCGCCGAGCGCCTCTAGGGTCTCGATCTGATCGCGCGTCCAGTGGCGCGGATGATGGTCGAGCACGCAGAGCGTGCCGAGTGCGTGGCCGTCGCCGGTCACGAGCGGGATTCCCGCGTAGGCGACCGCTTCGAGGTCGCGCACGGCCAGGTTGTCGCGGACGAGCGGGTGCACGCGCGCGTCTTCGATCACCAGCGGCTCCTCGGCCTGCAGGGCGTGCCGGCAGATCGAGTGCGACAGCGGCGTCTCGCGCTCGCTGTGCCAGGGCTCGTCGAGGCCGACGCTGCTCTTGAAGAACTGCCGGTCGGCGTCGACGAGCGAGATCAGCGCGACGGGCGCGTTGAGCACCCGCGAAGCGAGCCGAGTGATCCGGTCGAACGCGTCGTCCGCGGGCGAGTCGAGCAGCCCGCTGGCGTGCAGCGCCTCGAGCCGCGCGGGATCGCGCAGCGCGTCGTCCTCACTGCCGGCGGGACGCCCGGTGATGGCGCCCGCGGCGAGCTCCTGCAGCGTCAGCGAGCCCTCGAAGTCACCGCGGCGGCCGCTGATGACGCCGAGGCGCATGATCGTCGCGTCGCGCACGAACTGCGCGGCGCTGATGCCCTGCGACGAGGCCTCGGCCTCGAGCAGGTCCCAGAGGTCGTCGCCGAATCGAACGGTTGTCGCGCGCATGGCCACAGCGAAGCCGTACCCGACATCGCCTCAGATCACACGGGCGCTCGATTAACGGGCTCATCAACGTGGGCGATGGCTGATCCGCCATCACGGCCTGTCAGTCCCGAAGTGCCGCCGAGTTGTCGCAGCTTGTCGCCGCGCTACGCGGCCAACGATGCCTCGGCGCCATCGGCGCGGGGGCCGCTCCCCGTGAGGAGCCACAGGCCGTCGGAGCGGCGCTCCACGCGGCCGTCCTCCGCGAGACGCGCGACGGCGGTGGAGACGGTGGGGCGGCGGGCGCCGACCAACGCGCCGAGCAGGCGGTGGGAGAGGGCGAGGGCGACGATCACGCCGTCGCGGGTGACGCGGCCCCAGCGGTGGGAGAGGTGCCAGAGCAGGGCCTCGATGCGCGTCTCCACGCCGGTGATCTGGGAGATCGCCTGGGTGACCGCGAGGCGTTCCGCGCGGGCGTC
Organism: Solirubrobacter soli DSM 22325; assembly: GCF_000423665.1. Classification (GTDB taxonomy): domain Bacteria; phylum Actinomycetota; class Thermoleophilia; order Solirubrobacterales; family Solirubrobacteraceae; genus Solirubrobacter; species Solirubrobacter soli. The sequence continues at coordinate 63,625 of NZ_AUIK01000032.1, forward strand.
GATCCGGTCCAGCACGACGGCCATGATCTCCGGGAAGACGCGGAGGGTGAGGGCGGTCGCGCCGTCCAGCACGGCGACCGTCGTGCGCTCCAACGCGCGCCACTCGATCGCCGGGCGCAGTGGCTGCGGGGCGGGGTCGGCGCGCCAGGTGCGGATGATGTCCCCGGGGCCGAGGAGCTCGGCGCTGGGACAGTCGAGCAGGATGGTGCCGCGAACGACCGCGCCGTCGAGGACGAGAAGGCCGACGTTGGACGCGCGGCGGGGTGAGAGGAGGGCGTCGGGGGTCCAGTCGCCGGGGGCGATCGTGGCGACGGCGACCTCGAGCTCAGCACCCGCGCGGCGCCGCCGTTCCTCCGACAGCAACTGCCCGAGGTCCGGGTCGACCTCGAGCAGCGCTTGCGGTGGATGGATCTCGAACATTCGGCCTCGCCCTACCCCGGGGAGGCCGATCCCCTAACGCCATACGGATTCGTGGTGGAAAGCGTGAAGATCAGCGTCTTCGCGTAGTTTCCGGTGCGCAGGGCGTCCGCGGCCTCGTTCGCGGTCGGTCCCGACCACGCCGACTTCGAGAACGACACCTGCAGCGGCGAAGGCAACGCGAACGAGCCGCTCATGAGCCGGCCGGGGTCGCTCACCGGCAGCGCCGCGTCACCGGCCGGACCGGCACCGCCTCACCCACGCTCACGATCCGGAAGGCGTCGAACGCGACGTCGAGATCGGTCGTGGTGCCGCCGGGTCGCGCCGCCTCGAGGCTCGTGCGGTATCAAGCCCTCTCCGCCGATTCGTTGTCTCCCTAGACAAAAGGGACCGTGCCGACGAGCGCAAGTCAAGAGCTTTCATGCAAGATGAAAGATTCTGGACGTTTTCTCATGAGTGAGGGGTGACCGTACCCGACTGTCGGGCAAATGACACGCTGTCCTATCAAAACACTTCAATAGACCCTTCAATCCTTGACAGGAACCCTTCAAAACTCTATTCGTTGGTTGCCACACCTAACGGAGTACCGTGGAGGAGGAGTTAATGGGTCGGACCTGTGCTGCCCTGGCGGCGGCGATCCTGGCGTGCCTGATCTGGACTGGAGCAGCGGGCGCGCAAGCGCCAACGGCCTCCGACTTCCAGAAGGTCACGCTGGACGACAACACGCAGAACCCGATGCAGCTCGACGTCGCCCCGGACGGGCGCGTCTTCTACATCGAACGTGACGGACGCGTCCAGATCTGGAAACCGGACACGCGCCAGACCGTCACCGCCGGCAAGATCCCGGTGACCCTCAGCCAGGAGAACGGGCTGCTGGGCATCGCGCTGGCACCGGACTTCGCGTTCAGCAAGTGGGTGTACCTCTTCTACTCCCAGCTGCCGGACAACACGCTCACGCAGGTGATCTCGCGCTTCAAGGTCAACGGCGACACGCTCGATCTGTCGTCGGAGCAGAAGATCCTCACGTTCCAGCACCAGACGGATCAGTGCTGCCACTCGTCGGGGGCGCTCGGGTTCGGCCCGGACGGCAGCCTCTACGCCTCGACGGGCGACAACACCAACCCGTTCGACTCCGATGGCTTCGCGCCGCTCGACGAGCAGCCCGGTCGCGAGCACTGGGACTCGCAGCGCACGGCCGCCAACACGAACGACCTCAACGGCAAGATCCTGCACATCATGCCGATGGCGGTGCCGCTCGGCGCGCCCGGCGTGAACACCACGTACACGATCCCGGCCAACAACCTCTTCCCCGTCGGAACGGCGAAGACGCGCCCGGAGATCTTCGGCATGGGCTTCCGCAACCCGTTCCGCTTCACGGTCGACAAGACCACGGGCTGGGTGCTGATGGGCGACTACGGCCCTGACGCGAGCACCACCAACCCGAACCGCGGGCCGCAGGGCTCGGTCGAGTTCAACGTGCTCTCCAAGGCCGGCAACTATGGCTGGCCGTACTGCATCCGCGACAACACGCCGTACAACGACTACAACTTCGCGACCAAGACCTCGGGCGCGAAGTTCGACTGTTCCGCGCCGGTCAACGAGTCGCCCAACAACACGGGCCTGACGAACCTGCCGCCGGCCATCGGCGCCAGCGCGTGGATGGGCTACACCGAGCAGGACTCGCGCTTCACGCCGGATCTCGGCACGGGCGGCGCTCCGATGGGCGGGCCGCGCTACCACTACGACCCGAGCCTCGTGTCGGATCGCAAGTTCCCGGCGTACTACGACAACAAGTGGTTCGTGGGCGAGTGGAACAACAACTGGATCAAGACCGCCGACCTCACCAGCGACGGCAAGATCTCCAAGTTCAGCGCCTTCGCCGCCGGCACGGGCTACAAGCGCCCGATGGACATCAAGTTCGGCCCCGACGGCGCGCTCTACGTGATCGAGTGGGGCTCGGGCTTCAACGGCGACAACGCCGACTCGGGCATCTACCGGATCGACTACACCGCGGGCGACAAGGCCCCGATCGCGGACGCCACCGGCACGCCGACGGCCGGGCTCGCGCCGCTCACGGTCCAGTTCAAGGGCGACGCCTCGCATGACCCCGAGGGCGGCCCCATCACCTACGCGTGGGACTTCAACGGCGACGGCAACGTCGACTCGACGGACCCGAACCCGTCCTACACCTACACCACCAACGGCGCCTTCACGGCCAAGCTCACGGTCAAGGACCAGAACGGGCTGACCGGCGTCGAGAACATCCCGATCACGGTCGGCAACCGCGCGCCCGTGATCACGTTCCAGACTCCGATCGACGGCCAGGCCGCGTCCTTCACGGACACGGTGCCGTACAAGGTCTCGGTCAGCGATCCCGAGGACGGCACGACCGGCAACGGGATCTCCTGCGACGACGTCAAGGTCACGGTCTCGCTCGGCCATGACCAGCACGCGCACGACCTCGCCTCGACGACGGGCTGCGAGGGCACGCTGCACACCGGCCTGACATCGGGCCACGGCCCCGAGGCCAACACGTTCACGGTGATCACGGTCACCTACACCGACAAGGGCGGCCCGGGCGGCATCGTCCCGCTGACCGGCCGCGGCCAGGTGATCCTGCAGCCCAAGACCAAGCAGGCGGAGTTCTTCGCCTCCACGGGCCGCGTCCCCAACAGCGCCACCAGCGGCGACGCCGGCGTCACGACCGAGGACACCTCGGACGACCAGGGCGGCGGCAAGGACATCGGGTTCATCGAGGACGGCGACTACGTCTCCTACAAGCCGGTCAACCTGACCAACCTCAACGAGCTCCGCTTCCGCGTGGCCTCGGCGGGCGCGGGCGGCACGATCGAGGTCCACCTCGACTCGCCGACCGGCACGCTCGTGGGCACGACGGACACGATCACGCCGACGGGCGGCTGGCAGACCTTCAAGACGGTCTCGCTGCCGCTGACCAACCCGCCGTCGGGCACGCATGAGCTGTTCCTCGTGTTCCGCAACCGCGGCAGCACGCAGAACCTGTTCAACGTCAACTGGATCGAGTTCGTCGGCAAGGGCGCCGCGGTCACCGCTGCGCCGGACGTCACGGCGAGCGCCGACAAGCTGACGGGCACCGCGCCGCTGACGGTCAAGTTCACCGCCACGGCCACCGACCCCGACGGGCCGGCGACGGACCTGAGCTACGCCTGGGACTTCGGCGTGCCCGGCACCGACGCGGACAAGTCGACGGATCCGAGCCCGACGTACACGTACGCCAACTCGGGCAACTACCTCGCCACGCTCACCGTGAGCGACAAGCAGGGCGGCGTCACGACCAAGAGCTTCACGGTCTCGGTCACCCCTGCCTCGTCCTGCAACACGGCGTACCGTGACGACTTCAACGGCTCCGCGCTCGACCCGGGCTGGAGCGTCGTCCGTCAGAGCCAGGCGCTCAACGTCGGCGGCGGAACGTTGAACATCACGACCGAGAACGGCGACGTCTACACCAACAGCAACACCGCCAAGAACCTCGTCCTGCGGACCGCTCCGAGCGGGCCGTGGACGGCGACGATCAAGCTCAACGAGGTCGGCAACGTCCAGTACCACCAGGCGGGCCTGATCGTCTACGGCGACGACGACAACTACACGAAGTTCGACCGCCTGGCGACGAACGCGTCCGGCAGCGCGGCCACCGAGAAGTTCGAGTTCATCAACGAGGTGGCGGGCACGGCCCGCAATACGTCGGCCGACGCGTCGTCGAACCTGCCCTCCACCTACCCGGCCGACTTCTACATGAAGATCGAGTCGGACGGGACCCAGATCAAGGGCTACTCGTCGACGGACGGGACGACCTGGACCCAGGTCGGCCAGGCCGCCAACCTGCCGTCGAACGCGAAGATCGGCGTCTTCGCGCTGGACAACGCCGCGGCCACGCACGTGACCGCGAAGTTCGACTACTTCCAGCTCGACTCAGGCTCCGGCGGCGGTTCGGCCGCAGGCCCCGGCGATGACTTCAACGGGACCAGCCTCAACAAGACGGTCTGGAACTCGATCGTCCGCGAGGACGCCACGAAGTACGCCGTGAACAACGGCGCGCTGACCATCACCACGGTCGGCGGCGACATCTACACCAACAGCGACCCGTCCGGCACGCGGAACTTCCTCCTGCAGTCGGCGGATCACACCAGCAGCGACTACGTGCTCGAGACCAAGCTCTCCGGCACGCTCAGCGGCGGCTACGCCCAGGGCGGCATCATCGCCTACACCGACGACGACAACTTCGTCAAGCTCGACGCGATCTCGGACACCAACCAGACCGTGATCAATCGCATCGAGCTGCGCTCGGAGGTCGCCGGGGCCACCGCGAACCCGCAGCCGCAGGTCAACGTGCCGTCGGGCACCGCGAACATCTGGCTGCGTCTGACCAAGGCCGGCACGAGCTACTCGGGCGAGTACTCGTTCGACGGGTCGACCTGGACGTCGATCGGCGATCCCGTGGCCCACACCCAGAGCGCGGCCAAGTTCGGGCTCTACACGCTGGGCGTGCAGGACACGACGGGCAAGACCGTGAGCTTCGACTACTTCAAGGTCAACGGCTCAACGGGCTGCGGCGGCGGCGGTGGCGGCAACGCCTCGCCGGTCATCACCTCGGCCACGGCGACGCCCACCGCCGGCTTCGCCCCGCTGCAGGTCGCGTTCAACGCGGCCGCGACGGACGCCGACAACGACACGCTCACCTACTCGTGGGACTACGACGGCGACGGCACGGCCGACGCCACGGGCGCCACCCCGTCCACGACGTTCAACACCGCGGGCACGCGCAACGTCAAGCTCACGGTGTCCGACGGCAAGGGCGGTACCGCCACCAAGACCATCCCGGTGCAGGTCCTGGCCGGCGATGACGCGAACGCGCGCTTCCGGGCGCTGGTGTTCTCCAAGACCACCGCGTTCCGGCACGACGCGATCCCGACGGCGAACGCGCTGCTCACGACGCTCGGCCAGCAGAAGAACTTCCAGGTCGACGAGACCGAGGACGCTTCGCTGTTCACCGACGCCGTGCTCAGCCACTACGACGTCGTGATCTTCAACTCGACCACGGGCGATCCGCTCAACGACGACCAGCAGGCCGCGTTCGAGCGCTTCATCCGCGCCGGCCACGGCTATGTGGGCATCCACAGCGCCGCGGACACGGAGTACGACTGGCACTGGTACGGCCAGCTCGTCGGCGGCTACTTCCGCAACCACCCGGACGGCACGCCGACCGCGACCGTGGTCGTGGAGGACACCGAAAACGCCGCGAATGCAGGGATTCCGGCTCGCTGGACGCGCACCGACGAGTGGTACAACTACAAGAAGTACGACAACTCGAGCGGTGACGACTACAGCCCGCGCAACACCCCGGGCGTGCACGTCCTGCTCAAGATGGACGAGTCGACGTACGCGGAGAACGACGGCTCCGACGGGACGGATGACGATCACCCGATCTCGTGGTGCCAGCGCTACGACGGCGGCCGCTCGTGGTACACGGGCATGGGCCACACGCAGGCGACGTACAGCGATCCCCTGTTCCAGAACCACCTGGAGACGGGCATCGAGGTCGCCGCGGGCGTGAAGCCGGACAAGGACTGCGGCGTGACTTCGACGCCGCCTGACAGCACCAATGTCGACGTCCCTGTCGGCGGCAACGTCCCGACGGTCCTCGCGCTCAACATCGGCGCGGTGCCCTCGCTCGGCACCTTCCAGCCGGGCGTGGCGAAGGACTACGAGGCCTCCGTCAGCGCCTCGGTCGTCTCCAGCGCGTCGGCCGCGGCCCTCACGGTCCGCGACACGAGCGCCACGGCGACCGGCCGGCTCGTCAACGGCACCGCCGCGTTGACGCAGCCGCTCCAGGTCAACGCGACGGACGCGACTCAGACCACGAGCGCGTTCGCCCCGCTCTCCACCACGGGCGCGGCCCTGCCGCTGCTCGCCCTGTCGACCCCGGTCGGCCTGCATCCGGTGACGATCGGCTTCAAGCAGCCGATCGCCGCCACCGAAGGCCTCTTGCGCGGCAACTACGCCAAGACGCTGACGTTCACGCTCTCGGCCACGACGCCGTAGAGCAGGGGTGACGATGTGGGGGAGCTTTCGGGCTCCCCCACGCGTTACCGTCTGGCGCACGTCCACCGAACGCCCACACGAGACGCTCGGCGACCGGCTCGAGCACGCGATCGAGCAGCGCACCGACGTCGCGGTCGAGATCGAGCAGGCGCAGCCGCGCCGTCGCATCGGCCGCACCGTGTTCTGGGTCGCGATCACCGGGATCTCGCTGTACCTGGTGTTCCCCTCGGTCGTCGACGTGCTCGGTTCCTGGCGCGACATCACGCGCTTTTCCGCCGCGCAGCTGCTCGGCATGGCCGCGCTGCAGGCGTGCTCGCTGGCGTCACTGTGGGCGCTGCAGTACGTCGCGCTGCAGGCCCGTCACTGGGGCCCCGTGATCACGTCGCAGCTCGCGGGCAACGCGCTCGCCAAGGTCGCGCCGGGCGGCGGCGCGATGGGCTCGGCGCTGCAGTACAAGATGCTCGTCCAGTCCGGCCTGCCGCCCACCGCGACCGTGTCGGCGCTGACCGTCGTGAACCTGCTCGTGTTCGCGGTCGTCCTCGCGCTGCCCGTGCTGGCGATCCCCGCGCTCCTGCGCGGCGCGGTCGACCGCAACCTGCTCGAGATCGCGATCGCCGGCCTGGTGATCTTCTTCGTGGCGAGCGGCGTCGGCGCGTTGCTGCTCTCGACCGACGGCCCGCTGGCGTGGATCGGCCGTCAGATCCAGCGCGTCCGCAACCGGATGCGCCGCAAGGCCGAGCCGCTGCGGCAACTGCCGGACCGCCTCCTGCGCGAGCGCGACCGGATCCTGGCCACGCTCGGCCCGCGCTGGAAGCGAGCGCTGGCGGCCACGGTCGGCCGTTGGACGTTCGACTACCTGACGTTGATGGCGGCGCTGGCGGCGATCGGCTCGCATCCGCGGCCGGGCCTGGTCCTGCTGGCGTTCTGCGGCGCGCAGCTGCTGGCGCAGATCCCGATCACGCCGGGCGGGCTGGGGTTCGTGGAGGCGGGCCTGACGGCGATGCTCGCCTTGGCGGGCGTGAAGGCGGGCGATGCCGTGCTGGCGACGTTCGCCTACCGGCTCTTCTCCTACTGGCTGCCGCTCCCGCTCGGGCTGCTCGCCTTCGGGCTGCACTCGCGCGCGAGCCGCGCGCGGTCAGCGCCGGCCGGCTGACAACAAGCGCAGCTCGCGGGCGCGGTCGACGGCCTCGCGCCGGCGGCCCACGTCGAGCTTGCGGTAGATGCTGCGCAGGTGGGTCTTGACCGTGTTGGTGGTCACGAACAGCTCGGCGGCGATCTCGCGGTTGGAGAGCGTCGTCGGGAGGTAGCGCAGGATCGCGCACTCGCGCTCGCTCAACGGCTCCAGCAGCGGCGCGACCGGGCGCCGCTCGCCGTCGCGGTCCTCGAACGCGAGCAGCAGCTCGCCCGCGATCGCGCGGTGCGCGGTCCCGGAGCGGATCTGGCGGCGCAGCAGCGCCTCGACGCGGCGGCCGCCCTCCAGGAACGTCCAGCGATGCCCGGTGCGCTCGGCGATGTCCAGCGCGCGCTCGAGCGCCTCGCTCGCGCGCCCCGGCTCCCCGACGCTCTCGCGGGCGATCGCCTCGAGCACCACCCGCTCGAGCGTCGCCACGACATGCACGCCCTTGAGGCCGGTGCGGGCGAGGCGCGTCAGCGCGGCCTGCGGGTCGCCGGTCGCGAGCTCGACCCGGGCGGCGGTCACGTGCAGGTCCAGCCACTCCGAGTCGGCGACCTGCGCGAGCGTCTCCTGCGCCGCCTCGAGGTCGCCCATTCCCGCGTACATGCGCGCGCGCATGCTGGCGAGCGATGACGGCTCGAACGCCGACGGCGTCCCCTTGCGGTGCGTGACGGCGTAGCCGTCGAGCACCCGCAGGCCGACGTCGTGCTGCCCGGCCGCGCCCGCCATCCGCGCCTCGATGTGGTCCAGCATGAACTCGGTGTGACGGGAGTGGCCATGGCGCAGCGCGTCGCGGGCGTTGCCGAGGTGCTTGGCCGCGTCGTCGGGGCGCAGGTCATAGAAGGCGGCGATCGCGAGCGCCGAGTGCGCCAGCGAGGTCTCGAACGTGGTCACCCACCCGCGCCGCTCGGCGAGGGCGATCGCCTCGCGCGCCTCGCTCGCCCCGTTCGGGCCGTGCTCCATCACGTCGCAGAGCCCGAGCGCGCTCTGCGCCGACACCGTCACGTAGTCCAGGCCGGCGGCGCGCGCCTGGCTCAGGCTCTCCCTCAGCTCGGCGCGGGCACGCGCGAGCGAATGGGTCCAGAGCGCGGTCCGGCCGAGCTGCGCGTGGACGAGCGCCTGGCGGGCGAGGTCCGGCGGGCCGTCGTGGGCGGCGGCCTCGGCGAGCAGCTCGTCCGCGGCCTCGAGCGCGGTCGCGAAGTCCCCGTCGAGGTAGGAGCGGTAGAGCCGCGCGAGCGCGAGCGTCTCGAGGTAGCGGCGCCGGCGGGTCTGCGGGAGCGAGTCCGCCGCGGCGCGCGCGTGCTCGAGGGACACCTGGCCCGCGCGCATGTGGCCGACCGCGAACGCCGTGCAGGCCAGCGCCGCCGCAAGCTCCGCGTCGGACGTCAACCGCTCCGGCGGCAGCGTGTCGGTCAGCCCGCGGATCGCGTCGCCCTGACCGTGCACGAACAGGTCGAACCAATGGTCGGCGACGAGCTCGACCGCCAGGTCCCAGTCGCGCGCCCCGACGGCGTGGCGGAGCGCCTCGGAGCCCATCCCCTTGGCCGCGTACCAGCGCGCCGCGCGGCCGTGCAGCTCCTCCAGCTCGGGCGCGAGCTCACGCTGCGCGCGCGTCCGCAACAGCTCGGCGAACAGGCGGTGGTACCGGTAGTACTCGCGCCTCGAGTCGACGCCGATCACGAACCCGTTGGTGCGCTCGAGATCGGCCAAGGTGTCACTGGATGAACACTCACCGATCAGCGCGTCCGCGAGGTCGGCGCTGATGCGGTCGACCAACGAGGTCCGCAGCAGGAACGCGCGCATCCGCGGCGACTGGCGGTCGAGCACCTCGGCGAGGAGGTAGTCGCCGACCACGCGGTCGTCGCCGGCGAACTCGCGCACGAAGCGCTCGGGGTCGTCGCGATCCTGCAGGCTCAACGCGGCGAGCCGGAGCCCGGCGGCCCACCCCTCCGTGCGCGTGCACAGGGCGTGGACGAGCGCCGGCCGCAGCGCGAGGTCATGGGCGGCGAGCAGCGCCGCGGCCTCGCACTCGGTGAACGCGAGCTCGGCGGCGCGGATCTCGGTCAGCCGCCCACGGACGCGCAGCACGTGCAGCGGCAGCGGCGGGTCCGCGCGGGCGCTGAGCACGAGGCGCAATTGCGAGGGCGCGTGCATGACCAGGAAGCTCAGGTCGTTCAGGCACTCGCGCGTGCGCAGGACGTGGATGTCGTCGAGCACGAGGCTGACCGGCCCGTCGAGCTCCGCGAGCGCGTTGACGAACACCGGCATGAAGCGATTGCGGCTGTCGCGCACCGGCGGCGCGAGCGCCGCCAGCGCCGAGCCGCTCGGTGCCATCCCCGCCAGCCGCAGCGATGCCAGTACCGCGGCCCACAGGCGCGCCGGGTCGTCGTCGCCGGACTCCAGTGAGACCCACGCCGCCCGCTGGTCGTGGCCGAGGACCGACGTCAGCAGCGCGGTCTTGCCGCTGCCCGCGGGCCCGCAGATCAGTGTCACCGGCTCAGCAAGTCCACGCGTCAGGCGCTCGACCAGACGAGGGCGCTCCACCAGTCCGTACGGCGGCGGGGGAGGCGCGAACTGCGTGATCAGCGATGGGGCCCACTCGGGCTCTCCGCCCGGCATGTCAGCGTGAGACTACTGATTAGACGGATGGAAGCTGGCGTATCTCGACCAGCTCGAGGCCCAGGTCCTGGATGCGTCCCAGGATGGTGTGCAGCCCCTCCTGATCGTCCACCGGCCCGCGCAGCACGGTGTCGACCGGCTCGGCGACCGTCGCCAGCCCGAGCGCGTCGGCGAGATGCTCGCCCACGCGGCCTTTGACACGGATCTCGTAAATCATCGACATCGATCCGGTGGGTCGGGAAGCCTGCGCACGTCGATGAGCTCCAGCCCGTCGCAGCGCAGCCGGTCGAGCACCCCCAGCAGCGCCGGCCGGTCGGCCACCACGCCGCGCAGCACGGTGTCGGCGGGCACGGCGGTCAGCCCGAGCTGCTCCGCCGCGTGCTCGGGCACCACGCCGCGGACGCGGATCTCGACATTCCGGGTCATCACCGCAAGCTTGGACCGGCGTGGTGTGACGCCGCCTCCCCCTGCGAGGGTGACCGGCTAGCGCAGGGTGAGCTTGAGCTCGCCGCGCGGCGAGAGCACCGAGAGCGCCGCGACCGCGAAGTAGCCGAAGGCCGCGATCCGCGGGAAGATCAGCACGCCGAGCACGACGGCGATGCCGTAGAGCGCGGCGCGGGCGCCGCCGCGCTTGTGCTCCAGCCGATGCGGCGCCACGTCCTCGCGCAGCAGCTCGGGGCGGGTGGCGGCGTAGCGCGACGCGGCCGCCATCAGCAGCTCGATCACCAGGGCGGTGGCGCCGTAGACGACGATCGCCGCGCGCTCGGCGGTGGCGGACTCGCGCAGCGCGTCGGCCATCAGACCGGTCGGGAACGGGAGGAACGAGACCGCGAGCAGGAGCAGCAGGTTCAACCGCAGCAGCACCGAGTCGACGCTGCGCAGGCGCTCGAACAGCGCGTGGTGGGCGATCCACACGCCGCCGATCGTGAAGAAGCTCGTCACGTACGCGAGATACGACGGCCACTCATCGGCGAGCGCCTTCCACAGGTGGTCCAGGTCGGCAGGGTCGATCTTGATGTCCAGGACGAGCAGCGTGATCGCGATCGCGAGCACGCCGTCGCTGAACGCCTCGAGTCTTCCGGTCTTCCAGCGGGGCTCCATCGGGCGCGCACACGCTGGCGCGCACCAGGATGAGCGGGCGTCATCCCGCCGGGGTGACCGCGTTGAGGCGCTTGACCGTCGCGAACACGTCGCCCTGGCGGTAGAAGTCGACCGCGACGATCGTCGGCTCGAGCTTGCGTTCGCGCTTGCAGCGGTCCAGGCGCGGGCCGAGGAAGCCGGCGGCGTTGACCTCGCGCGCGATCGTCTTGCGCGGCGCCGGGGAGGTGTCGACCCAGTGGTTGACGAGCAACAGCGAGCCCTTGGTGCCGCCGCGGTTGGGCTCGCAGGTGGTCGGCGCCGCCAGCTCGGCGACGTTGTTGAAGCGGTACGGCGTCTCTTGCGCGACCTCGTCCTGCTTGTGCATCCACGGCGCGGCCGCGGGTTCGTTCTCGATCAGCACGAGCACGCGCTGATCGCGGTCGATCATCTCGCGCAGCGTCGGCCAGGGCGGCTTGGCGGGGCCGGTGTAGACCTCGCGGATCAGGCCGCTGTCGACGATCAGCTTCTCGGTGTCGGCGGCGTCGGTGTCGTCCTCGATCGAGAGGATCAGGACCTCCTCCGGGTGGGCGAGCAGCCACTCGTGCACGCCCTTGAAGGCATCGAGCGCGCGGGTGGCGCCGACCTCGCAGAACGCGTGGCAGAGGAAGATGTCGCGCGGCTCGTCGCCCGTGTAGCCGATCCGCGTGCGCAGCTGCTGCGCGGTGTCGACGAAGCGGTCCCCGAGCTCGGAGACGACCTTCTCGCGGCTCTTGGAGTCGCGGTCGAGGTCGGTGGCGACGCCGCGCGGCGTCGCGAAGCCGTAGTGGGTGTCGACCAGCAGGGCGCGTACCCCGTCGTCGAGCTGCCGCTCGATGCCCGCGTCCTGGGCGGCGAACAGCCAGCCCGGTTCATTGTCTGCGGACATCGAGTTGTGGGTGCCGACGAAGACGACGTCGTTCAGGCGCTTGTCGCACAGCGCCGCCTCGCCGTTGCAGCGGCCGACGCGAACGGGCTTCGGCGACCCGCCGACCGCGAACGCCGTGACCGCGAGGCCGCCGATCAACAGCGTCGCCAGCGCGGCGATCCGCGGGACCCGGCGACGCACGCGGATGCGTGGCTCGGGCGCGCCGCCGACGAGCCGAAGCAGCTCGCTCAGCCCGTACACCACGAGCAGCAGCCCGCCGAACGCGACGAGGATCTCGAGCAAGGCGAGCGGCTCGACGACGGCGGCGATGCCGAGCGCGATCGCGGCGACGGCGCGGACCACCCGCAGCCATGGCCGCTCGGGCGTGCGCACGACCGCGTCGGCGGCGCGCCTGAGCGACGGGAGGACCACGACCGGCTGCAGGACCGAGCCGGCGGCGAGCGCGATCACGAGGCCACACCCGAACAGGCCCCACAGCCAGGCGGCGAGCGGGTCGAGCCAGGTCTCGGCGACCGCGCGCAGGGCGTCGTCACCGAGCGCCCGCGGTCCTAGCGTCGCGGCCAAGGCGGCCACCCCGGCGACCGCGGCGATCGCGGCGCCGACGTGGATGACTGCCTCCCGCCGCCGCGGCGCCACGAGGATCGCGGCCGCGCCGAGCAGCACCGCCGCGAGCAGGGAGACGAGCGCGAGCACGCGGATCCGCTCGGCGACGTCGAGCGCGTCGACCGTCGCCCGCTCCGCCGCGCCCGTGAGCGCGATGCGCACGTTGTACGGGACGCGCGTCGCCAGGTCCGGCCGCAGGTGGCCAATCGCCTCGTTGAGCAGCACGCCGGCGTCGACGACGGTCAGCGTGACCGTGCTCGCGTCGCGGTCGAAGACCGAGCGGTGCACGTCGCGTGCGGCGGCCCGGACGAGCGAGCGGAACGCCGGGCTCGTGACGACGCCCTCGGCCGCGCTCGTCACGAGCGGGCGCACCGCGACGAGGTCCGGGTAGGCCTCGACCGCCGCGTCGCTGAGACGGCGGGCGAGATCGGCGCTGACCGCGGGGGACTGGAGCGTCTGGTCCGTGCGGTCGGCGAAGCCGTCGGCGTCGAAGACGTTGCGCTGGGCGAAGAGCGCGACGACCGCGATCGTCAGCGCGGCGGCCGCGAGCCCCGCGAGCACCCAGGACGCGGCGCGCCGCACCGTTCAGCCCGCCGGCTCGAAGGAGAGCGCGCTGACGATCCGGCGCGACTGCGGCGCGGGCTGGTCCTGCGACGAGTAGGGGCGGTTCAACAGATGGCCGCGGTGGACGAGCGTCGTGGAGCCTCCGCCGTCGAGGTTGATCGCGTGCAGCGCACCGAGCTCCAGCATCGCCTCGGCGAGCTCGGTCATCGTGAGCCCGGCGTCGACGCCGGAACGCCGTCCGTCACAGGCGACCGCGATCACGTCGCGCGGGCCGACCCCGATCGCCGCACGCGGGTGGCGGCCGTCGGTGATGTCGGAGTCGAACTGCCCGGCACCGTGCGAGAAGCCCTCGTGGTCGGTCCCGCGGTCGAAGACGATCGCGCCGTCGATGAGCAGCATCGGCCCGGCCTGGAGGAGGTCTCCGGGCGGGAACTCCGGCTCGTACTGCCGCTCGGCGAAGCGCACGGTGCCGTTGTCGGAGATGACGCACGCGCGCACGCCCGCGTAGGGGTCGGCAACCGGCTCGTGGCGGGCGAGCTTCCCGCCCACCCACAGCTCGCCCAGCGCGCGGTAGGGGTCGCGCACGAAGAAGCCGCCGACGATCGCCTCGCCGATCCCGCTGCGCCGGCACCAGACGTCGAGCCGCTGCGGGCGGGGGAAGTACAGGACCCGCACGCGGGTCCGTCCGAGCGGGTAGCGGACCGCGTAGAGCGTCGTCTTCTCCCCGTCCTCGAGCCGCCGGCGCGACAGCGCGTAGCGACCCACGGGGCGTTCGGTCGACGATGGCCGGGCGATACGGCCATTTAACCCGGTCCGGATGACGCGTTCTGGCTCAGCCTCGGGCAGTGTTGCGCGGACATCATGGCGACCGCGGAGACCAGCCCCGCCCCAGGGACGGACGAGGCGCCGCCCGTGGCCGAGACACGCAGCGTCGTCGAGGTCACCGTCTCGGTGCGCACGCTGCTCATGCTGCTCGCCTTCGCCGCGGTCGTGGCGCTCGCGCTGCTCTCGCTCGGCACCTTGATCTCCGTGCTGCTCGCATCGGTGCTGGCGATGGGCCTGGACCCCGTCGTCGCGGCGATGGTCAAGCGCGGCTGGAACCGAGGGCGCGCGTCGCTCCTGGTCTTCGCCGCGCTCTTCGTGTCGGTGTTCACGTTGGTGCTCGCGACCGCCGGACCGGTGTGGGACGAGATCGTCGAGTTCGTCAACACGCTGCCGGAGCTCTGGGACGAGCTGACCGCCAAGCCGTGGTTCCAAGACATCACCTCGACCGCGAACGCCGACGAGCACATCCGCAAGCTGCTCGGCGACCTCGCCGCCGGCCTCCCCGATGCCGCGAGCGCGCTGCTCGGCGCTGCCGGAGGCATCTTCGGGTCGGTGCTCTCGCTGGTGACGCTGACGTTCCTCTCGCTGTTCCTGCTGATGGAACGCCCGATGATCACCGACTGGCTCTTCGGCTTCACGCGGCCCGAGACCGACACCCGCTGGCGGCCGGTGGTCGAGGACTCGATCAAGGCGATCTCGTCGTCGCTGATCGGCAACGTCGCGATCTCGATCGTCGCGGGCGTGGTCGCCTACACGACCTGCATCCTCCTCGACCTGCCGTTCCCGCTGGTGCTGGCCGTGATCACCGGGCTGCTGGACCTGATCCCGCAGGTCGGCGCGACGATCGCCGCCGTGATCCTGACCGCCGTCGCCCTGACCGTGGGCACGACCGAGGCGGTGATCATGGTCGTCGTCCAGCTCGTCTACCAGCAGGTCGAGAACTACATCGTGTACCCGATCGTCTATCGCAAGGCCGTCGAGCTGACGCCGTTCACGACGATCGTCGCCGTGCTGATCGCGGGATCGCTGCTCGGGGTCGTCGGCGCGATCCTCGCCGTCCCGTTCGCGGCCGTGATCAAGGTGGCGGTGCGCGAGGCCACCCGCCCCAGGGCGGAGCGGATGGCCGCGCTGCGCACTCCTACCGAGCGCCTTACTTCGTGATCGTGACGGTGAAGGCGCGGGTGGTCTTCAGGCCGGACGCGTCGGTGACGGTCAGCTCGCCGTCGTAGGCGCCGGCCGCCGCGAAGGTGCGGGTCGGGGCGGCGCCGTAGGACGTGGTGCCGTTGGAGAACTTCCAGACGTAGGACTCGATGTCGCAGCGGCCGTCGACGTCGGCCGAGAACGCGACCGGGACGCCGGCCTTGCCGGAGAAGCCGCCGAGCGGGGCGATCGTGGGCGCGACGTTGTTCGCCAGCAGGTCGCCGAGGTCGGTCGTGTGGCCGGTCGCGGTCAGCTCGAACGTCGGGTTGCTGTGGATGGCGGGACCGAACGGCTTGTCGAACAGGGCGGGCGACTCGGCCACGCCGAGGACCGGGTCCATCAGGCCGATCTGCACCGTCGGCTGCTGGGTGACGGCGACGGCCGGGGTCCAGCGCAGCGACGACAGGCGGTACCCGACGCTCGAGCCGACCGGCCCGCACGGGACCTTGATCGTCTCGGAGTTGGCGAGCACGCCGAGCGGCAGGTTCGACGCGCTGCCGGCGTTGGCGCCGTCGACGCTGAACGAGCGGTTGGTGATGACACCCTCGGGCGTGACGTTGAACGTGGCCTTCAGCGCGACCTTCACGTACGGGCTGGCCGGGATGCCCGGGGTCTTGATGAGCGGGAGGCCGTCCGAGAACGCGACGCAGCTGTAGCCGCCGCCCAGCGTCTGCAGCTGGCAGGTGACGTCGTCGCCGATCGCCTTCGTGCCGATGTCGACCGACGCGAAGCCCTTCACCTTGACGTTGCCGGTCAGCGTCCAGCGCACCTTCAGCGTGCCGAGCGCGAGCGGGGAGACGGAGCGCGCGACCGGGAGATCGGCGCCCTGACGGACCTTCGCGGTGTCCCAGCCGACGATCGTCTGGAGCGGGCTCGTCCACGTGGCCTTGGCCGCCACGTCGACGTCGAACGAAGCGAGCCCGAGCGTGTCGTACCCACCGATGTGGTACCCGCCCAGGTTCTCCGAGCCGGAGCTCAGCGAGTGGTTGTACGCCTCGCCGACCGAGGCGGCCGAAGCGACAGCGGGCGCGCCGGCTACAGCGAGCGCCGAGAGGCCCAGCGCGACGAGCGCGCCGTGCGAGCGACGATGGATCATGGGGGCTCCTTGGGGGATTCGGGGAGGAGAGTTGCTGCGATCGGAACCCTCTCCGGACCCTGGGTGACCCCGCATCACCCACCCCCCACATTCACCCGGGTGGAGTTGGATGAGAAGCCGCCGTTGTGGCGTCCGCGCGGGGAGCTTCGGGAGGGGGTGTTTCGAGTTTGCTCACGCCCTGCGAGCAAACTCGAACTACCCCTCGGACTCACGCCACGCTCGGACCGGTCCACGATGTCGTCGTTTGATCCGATCGCCGACGGGCCGGCGCTCGTTCGGAGCTCACTCAGGTCGGCGTGTCCGTCCCATCGAGCCCACGACGCCCCCTCCGCGATGATCGCGCGGTAAACCTCTGCGTCCGGCTGCCAGCGGAACGATTCAGCCCCTTGCACAAGCCGCTCGCCGCGGACGGTGACTTGGCACCGGAGAACCGCCGCTCGCGCGGGAAGACAGATCTGCCCGGACACGTCGACATCGTAGGCCGAGCACGGTCAGCGGGATCGGTTCCACCAACCGATACCGCGCCCAGGCGGGGCAAGGCGACGTGAGCTCGCTTCGTGTCGCTTCAAGGCGGGCAGCACGTACTCTTCTGTCGGCTCGAGCTCACAGCACGGCTCCAGCACCCGCTTCTGAACCAGCGCCTGGGCGGTAGCGCGCCGGGCTCGGAGCGCCTCGCAGCGCGCCTTTCCCTCCGCCTGCTTACGCGCTAGAAAGCCTTGAGCAAGTTCACAACCGGTCCTCGCCTCGTCGACGATGACGTTGAGGCGTGGTTGGTGGGGGTGCGTCGGCCTGGCCGCCTGTTAGGCCGCCTAGTTGCAGCGCCCCCTCAAGAGCGTCGCGCTAGATCAGGCCCAGTTCGCGTCCGCGCGCGACCGCTTCGGCGCGGCTCGTCACGCTGAGCTTGCGGAAGAGGGTGCGGGTGTGGCTCTTGACGGTGTTGAAGGAGACGTAGAGCTCGGAGCCGATCTCACGTTGGGAGAGGTCGGTCGCCAGCAGGCGCAGGACGGCGATCTCGCGGTCGGAGAGGTCGGCGTCGAAGGCGAGCGCGGGGCCGCGGACGGGGGCGGAGACCTGGAGGGCGCGCTCGAGGCCTTGGACCCGCTCGTCGAGGATGCCCGGGTCCGGGCAGGTGGCGAGGGCGCGGCGGGCTTCGCGGGCGAGGGAGCGGGCGCCGGCGACATCCTTGACGCGCCGGCGCAGGTTCGCGTGCAGCAACAGCGCGTGGGCGAGGTCGATGCGCCAGCCGTCGCGGCGGGCGAGCACGGCGGCGCGGGTGTAGGCGGCTTCGGCGCCCTCGAGGTCGCCGCGCTGCTCGCGGATCATGCCCCGGGCGGCGCGGGCGAGCGAGGCGGTGGGTGACTCGGTGAAGCCGCGCTCGTCGATCACCGCCTCGGCCTCGAGGGCGAACTGGTCGGCGGCGGTGACGTCGCCCGCCTCGGCCTTCGCGCACGCGAGGACGCCGAGCGTGGTCACCTGCAGCTGTCGCAACGGCCCGCCGGCGATCAGACCGCGCGCCCGCTCGAGCGGGACGATGGCTTCGGCGCTCTCGCCCCGCATGTAGCGGGTCATCCCGATCAGCATCCCGGACAACGCGCCCGCCGTGGGCGCGCCGTCGCTCTCGGCGAGCACCGCCATCTCGTGCGCGCGGCCGACCTCGCCACTCAAGTACGCGACACACGCACGCAGCAGCGCGCCCTTGGTGGCGAGGGAGCCCAGGTCGTCTTCGAAGGCCCCACGGTCACCCGCCTCGGACAGGCGGATCATCGGCTCGACCTCGTCCAGGCGGCCCAGGAACATCGACGTCCAGCCGCGGATCAGGCACAGGCGCGGATCGGCCTCGATCGTGCCGGCGGGCAGCTCGTCCAGCCAGCGGGACACGGTACGCGGGTCGACGTGCCACGCCTTCTGCCAGTGGCGCGCGATCAGGTCGGACGCCGCGTCGATCTGGCCCGAGGCGATGCCATGGACGATCGCCGCGTCGAGGTCCCCCTCCCGCTGATGCCAGGCCGACGCGCGGGCGTGCAGCTCGCTCACGAGGTCCGGCTCCGTCCGCCCCAGCTCACTGCGCAGGAGGTCGCGGAGCAGGTGGTGGTAGCGGTACCACTGGCCGCGATCGTCGAGCGCGACCACGAACAGGTTCGAGCGGAAGGCCTCGCTCAGCAGGAATGCGGCATCGCCCGACGCCGTGACCGCCTCGCACAGCGACGCGCACATCCGCTCGAGGATCGAGGTGCGCAGCAGGAACTCGCGCATCGGCCGCGGCGCGCCCTCGATCACCTCGGCGAGGTAGTCGCCGATCTGCCGGTCGTCGCCGGCGAGCGTGCGGATGAAGGCGCTGCGGTCACTGCGCTCGCGCAACGAGAGCCCGGCGAGCTGGAGCCCGGCGGGCCAGCCCTCGGTACGCCGGCGCAGCAGCTCGACGTCGCCCGGGCCGAGCCCGAGCGCGAGCGAGCCGTTGAGCAGCGCGTCGGCGTCGGCGCCGTCGAACTGCAGCTCACCCGCCCGGACCTCGACCAGCTCTCCCGCCGCGCGTAGGCGGGCGAGCGGCAGCGGCGGGTCGGCGCGGCTGGTGATCGCGAGTTGCGCCGTCCGCGGCAGGTGCCGGAGCAGGAACGCGACCGACTCGAGCACCCGCTCGTCCCGCACCACGTGGAAGTCGTCGAGGACGAGCACCACGGGCACCGGCAGCTGCGCCAGCTCGTTGATCAGCTGGGGAAGGACGGCCTCGACCAGCGCGGAGCCGGTGTTGGGCAGCGTCGCCAGCACCGCGCCCCCGAAGCCCGGCGCGATCGTCCGCAGCGCCGCGACCACGTAGCTCCAGAAGCGCACCGGCTCGTCGTCGGACGCGTCGAGCGAGACCCATGCGAACGGGCGGTGCTCCTGCGCGAAGACCCGCCACTGCGCCAGGAGCACCGTCTTCCCCCACCCCGCGGGAGCGCACACGAGCGCCAGCTTGGAGGGCGCGCTCTCGGCGAGCCGCGTGACGAGCTCGTCACGCGCCACGAAGCCAGGGCGCACCTCCGGTGGGTGGAGCTTGGTGGCGACGAGGACGACCCCGGGCGTCTCACCCGGGGCGACCGAAAGGCTCAGCTCGTCCTCCTCATGTGCGCGTGATCGTAATGACGCGCACGCGCCACGTCACGTGGTCATCGACGAGATGCGGATCGCGCCGTGAGCGAGCCAGCCGGCGACGACGTGATCGCCGGCCGAGGCGACATTGACGCCGCGGACGGCGCCGGTCGCGAGTGTCCGGGCGGGT
Organism: Solirubrobacter soli DSM 22325; assembly: GCF_000423665.1. Taxonomy (GTDB): domain Bacteria; phylum Actinomycetota; class Thermoleophilia; order Solirubrobacterales; family Solirubrobacteraceae; genus Solirubrobacter; species Solirubrobacter soli. Next base: position 83,465 of record NZ_AUIK01000032.1, read on the forward strand.
GAGAACGGCGCGCCGACGGCATAGCGGAGCCGCAGGCGGTTGTACTCCCCGGTGGGCCAGAGCACGACCGCCGCCGTGCGCGTCGCGGCGGTGACGACCGACCACGTCGGGAACTCCCCCGCCGGCGTCAGGTGGACCGGGGCGGAGAACGTGCCGTCGGGCTGCTCGACGGCGGCGTCGACGCGGCCCGCGACGGCGTCCTCGCTCTCGCCGTTGGCGAGCCGGGTCACGCTCCACGCGGCGACCGCGGGAGCGCTCGCGGGGCGCGCGAGCAGCGGGCCGTCGACCTGGATCGTGCCCGCCTTGTTCTGATCGACGGTCGTGACCGTGCGCGGGACGAGGCTCCCGTCCGCTCCGGGCGTCGCCACCCGCAGCTGCCACGGCAGCTCGCCGCTGACGATGTACCCGACGCCGACGCCACCCGGCCCGCCGAACGCCCGCGGGTCGGCGAACGAGCCCGTCCTGGCGGTGTCGGCCGACACGACCTGCACCGCGCCGAAGCGCTCCGCCCCCGGCGCGAGCACGGCGGTCGCCGCCTGGCCTTTGGTGTCGGCCCAGCTCGCGACGACGTCGCCGCTCGGCGCGGCCGCCGCACTCACCGACCAGTTGCCATTGACGCGCGCGAGCGTCTGGAAGGCGCCGAACCGCCCGTTCGTGGACACCGCGTAGCGGACCGCGTGATCGTGCCCGGGCACGCCCTGCCACCAGACCACCGCGAACCGCCCGCCCGAGGCGAACACCGTCTCCGCGATCACATTGGCCACGACGGACACGAGCCGCTGCGGCCGCCCGAACCGCCCGCCCGGCTTGGCGACCGCGACCTCGACCGTCCGCCGTCCGTGCTCGCCGTAGCGCGTCCACTGCACCGCGGCGGAGCCATCCGGCGCGAGCGCGACCGCCGGCCCGGACGCGTAGCGCTTCGTCGACACGACCTGCGACGGACCGGCCGCGCCCGCCCGCACCCGGACCCGCCCGCGATCGTCGGTCCACGCGACCAGCGTCCGGCCGGTCTCGTCGACGGCCACCGCGGGTGGCGATCCGTCGTCCTGGGCGACGTGGGCGACGGTCTGCGGCGGTGCGAACTGCGGGGGCGGAGCGAGTACGAGCATGCCAGGCACCGTCGTACCCGCGCCGCTCGCGGCGCACCCACCCAAGGTGCACGCCCACCTCCCCCTCCGTGGGTTTTCCCGAGGGTCGCACTCATGCCCGGCACCTACGCTTGGGCGTGCATGCTGACCCTCGGCCTGATCCGCGAGTTCCTCTACGCCCTCTCCGGCCTGGGCTTCGTCTGCGTCGTCCTCGCGATCTTCGTCGTGATCGCGCGCTTCTTCGCCAAGCGCATCCTCGGGGACGACGACGGCTCGTCGATCCGGTAGGTCAGCGACAGCGGCGACGATCGGCCTTCGAGCCATCGACGGCCGGGCCGGTCTCCCCGAGCACGCGGCCGCCGCCTGTGACCACCACCGAGCAGGCGCGGTCGGGCAAGGCGACCGCGTAGAACGCCGCCAGCGGGTAGCCGCGAGCGCGGCCGGTTCCGGCGCGGACGTCGACGCCGCTCCCGCGCACCCGGATCCGACGCACGTTGGCCGGCACCTCGCCGAACGCGAAGATCGTCCCGCCGACGCGCTTCCAGCTTGTCGGATCGTTGCACGAGGACCCGTAGCTGCGGTGGCCGTGGAATCGCAGGACATAGCAGGCCGCGCGCCGGTCCTCGGGCGCGACCGGGAACCCCGGCGGCAGCAGCGCGGTGAGCGTGTACCCGTGTCCGCGCCGCACGACGGCGCGCTTCATGCCGGCCGGCAGGTGCCCGAGGGACGGTGGCGCACTCGTCGCGATCTGCAGCGCCTCCCAGCGCTCGGGCGGCTCTGGCTTCACCGATTCCGCCAGCGTCTCCAGTTGGGCGTCCTTGCCGCCGTCGATGCCCAGCACGAGCGTCACACCCGACGATTCGATCCAGCGCAACTGCCGCCCGTACGTCTCGCCATCGTCGGTCAGATCGGAGAACTCGGCGGGCTGCCCGTGCACCGTCGTCTGCGCGGCCGGCGGCGCGTCGTACATCGAACGCCCGGCGTCGTAAGCGGTGAGCTCGATCGGCGCGTCGTCGAAGTCATGCGTGTTGTGGCCATAGAGCGTCTTCTGCCACCCGTCGTACTGGCGGGCGACGAGCAGGCGGTCACCGGCCGGCGGCGCGCCGATCGACCATCCGGCGGCGGCGACGGCGATGAGGGTGTTGGCGAGCATGGAATCGAGATACCCGGATCGGCGTACAGTCGGCCTATGAGCACGCGGATGCGGGACCTGCTGGGCGGGGCGCTGGACCAGCTGCGCTACGAACCGACGGAGAAGCGCGTGCGAGCGCTGCTCGGCGCTGACACCGCGGTCGACAGCACGCGTGCGCTGCTCGTGTGGGAGCCGCGGCGGGTGGTGCCGACGTACGCCGTGCCGGAGGCCGACATCCTCGCCGCGGTCACCCCCGCGCCGGCCGCCGACGCCACAGCCGACGGCATCCTGCACCCCGGCATCCCCTTCACGACCCACACGGCGAGCGGCGAGCCGCTGACGATCGGCGGTCGCGAGCACGCCGGCTTCCGCCTCTCCGACCTCGCCGGTCACGTCGCGCTCGACTTCCGCGCGTTCGACGCCTGGTACGAGGAGGACGAGCCGATCCGCGGCCACCCGCGCGACCCGTACTCACGCGTCGACGTCCGCGAGACGTCGCGGCCGGTGCGGATCGAGCTCGACGGCGTCGTGCTGGCCGAGACCACCCGCGCGCGGCTGCTCTACGAGACGCAGATCTCGACCCGCTTCTACCTCCCCCGCGAGGACGTCAAGGTCGAGCTCGCGCCGAGTGACCTGCGCACCTACTGCCCGTACAAGGGCGAGGCGTCGTACTTCTCGTTCGCGGGCGGGGAGAACCTCGTCTGGTGCTACGAGGACCCGCTCCCCGACGCACGCGAGATCACCGGGTTGGTGGCGTTCTGGGACGAGCGCGTCGACGTCTATCTCGACGGGGAGCTCCGCCCTCGCCCCGGCGGCGAGGTCGCCGAGGCGATGAAGGACGAGTTCGGTCTCTAGGCGTCCAGTTCGAAGTCAGGCCACTTCTCGTGCCAGGACTGCCACTGGTCCTGGTGGCCCTTGCGCCGCGTCGCATTGGACGGCTTGACGATCGCAGCGTCCCTGATCGTCATGCGGTAGGCGATGGTCCAGTTGATCTGAGCGTCCCAGAGCGCCTGCTCGCCCTTTGCGGCGGCGCGCCCGAGGTACTGGCCGATGCCCTTCCAGCTCAGGCCGAACGCGGCGAGCAGGGCGCCGGCGCCCGCCGTCACGCCACCGGAGGTGTCCGTGTTGAGCAGCAGCACGACGCCGGCCACGATCAGCACGAGGACGAGGGCGACGAGCAGCCGCAGACTGCCCTTGAGGGCCTGGCGGGTGACGTCGCGCAGGCGGCCGACGACCTGTTCGGCGGTGCCGACGTAGTCGCTCAGGTGCAGCAGGTCCTTCGCCGCCACCTCGCCGGCCAGTATCGGGCGCCAGACGTGCGCCTGGCGCTGGAGCTGGTCGCCCACCGGGGTGCGTCCCTCCCACAGCGTCAAGGAGTTGAGCACGCTGTGCGCGGCGTTCGGCGGGAACTTGCTGGCGAGCGCGACGAGCAGCTTCTTGAGCTCGGCGGTGTCGTCGGCGGTCACCTTGTCGCCGTCACAGAATCGCTGGAGCGAGATACCGAGATGGAACGCGCGGGCGAGAACCGGGTCCGTCGCGGCGATGGCGGCCAAGAGATCCTGGTGGTACGAGTCGGGGGCCGGAAGGTCGTCGAGCTCCGGGACGGCGATGGCGTCCTCGCTGATCAGCTCCGTCGCGGCGCCCGTGATCTGCGCCTTGAGCACCTTGCCGAGCGCCACTACATCGAGCCCGAGGTAGTCGATGTCCTCCAGCTTCCCGGTCGCGAGCCCGACGCGCCAGCCGAGCAGGAACGCCTGGGAGATCTTCGGGTCACCGGCGGGCGGGTGCGACCAGGCGATCGACTCCTTGGCGACGGCGTCGATCAGATCCTCGAATTCGCCCGGCCCGCCGTCGCCCTCTTGCTCGCTCATCGGACGACACTAACCGGTCAGGACGTGTCGGGGTTGAGCGTCGCCTGGACGCGACCCGCCGCCTGGCGTTCCCGCGCGTCGGGCTGGTCGGCGAGGACGTGGTCGAGCGTCGCGAACGCCTCCGGATCGAGGCGCTCGGGGACGTCGGCGCGAATGATCGCGAGCGCCTCGCCGGAGCTCATCGCGCGGCGGTAGGGGCGCTCGGACGTCAGCGCCTCGTAGACGTCGGCGATCGCCAGCAGCCGCATCGGCACCGTCAGCTCCTCCCCCGACAGCCCGCGCGGGTAGCCGCCGCCGTCGAGCCGCTCGTGGTGGGCGCCCGCGAGCCTCGCGATGTGGGCGTGGCCCGGCAGGCGGCCGAGGATCCGCTCGGTGATCAGCGGGTGCTCCTTGATCGCCGCGAACTCCGTGCTCGTCAGCGCCGCGGGCTTGTCGAGGATGCGGTTGGAGATCGCGAGCTTGCCGAGGTCGTGCAGCAGCGCCGCGCGACGCAGGTCGCGCAGCTGCGGCTCCTCGGCGCCGAGCGCGCCGGCGAGGCCGATCACGATCAGGCACACGCGGTCGGAATGCCGGTAGGTCCACGGCGACTTGGCGTCCACGACCGCCGCGAACGCCTCGGCGATCCGGTCGAGCCGTCCCTCGTCGGCGGCGATCGAGCGCTGCTCGGGCTCCCACGCGTCGATGTCATCCGAGTCGAGCGAGTCCCAGAACGCGATGTCGAGCGTGAGCGTGCCGAGGGCGTCGACCAGCGCGGGGTCGAACCACCCGCCACGTCGCTTGCGCGCCACGCGCCATGCCGCCTGGACGCCACCCGCCGCGTGGAAGATCTCGACCGTCTGCGCGAGGCAGAGGATCCGCCCGAGCAGCGGGATCTCGTCACCGCGCAGCCGGTGCGGGGCGCCGCCGCCGTCCCAGTGCTCGTCGAGCGCCCTGATCGCCTCCGCGGTCACCGGCGTCAGGCCGAGCAGCAGCGCGATCTCGGCGCCGCGGTCGCAGCGCGCCTGCATCAGGGCGCGGGTGACCTCGCCCTCGCTCTTGATCGCCAGCAGCCGGTCCATCCGCTGCCGCATCGTGCCGCCGGGAGCGACCGTCCGCAGCGACCACATGAACGCGGGCAGCTTGCCCGACCAGTCAACCCGCTTTGACGTGCGTTTCGCGCTGTGATCGTCGGCGCCGAACAGCGCCGCCATCCGCGCCGAATTGGCGGAGCAGCCGGCGTCCTTGAGCAGCAGCGCGTAGAAGAGGTCGGACCGGGCCGCGGCATCGAGCCCGATCGCCTGCGCGATCCGCATACCGATCTTGCACGAGCGGATCGCGTGCCCCGGCGGCTCGCCCTCGGTCACGTCAAGCGCGTACGACATCGCTCCGATCACCGCCGAGAGCCGGACCTGCCCGTTCATCCCCGTGAAGTATCCCAGGCCCCGTATCACCGGCGCCCGGGCTCCGCTCCTTGGCGCATGTTCGATGACTCCCGTTCCCTGCCACGCCGCCGCGTCTACCTCGGCGAAGGACTCCGCTTCGAGCTGGACGGTCGACTCGCGGCCGAGGCCGTCGACATGAGCGCGGACGGCCTCGGGCTCGCGCTGGTCGAGCCGGCCCCGGACCTGCCCGCGGTGGGCGACGGGGTCATCGTCCGCCACACCGCGTCCGAGGCCCAGCGGGCGGCGGTCGTCCGCCACGTCGGCCGGGTGCGCGGGCTGCCGTTGCTCGGCCTCGCGCTCGTCCCCGACACTTGAAGAGCTCCGGGCACGCAGTTCCCCTGCCCGGAGGCCTTGCCCGCGTTCGCGACCGCGACGTGCCCGTGGTTCTATCGCGAGCGCCTGCACTTCCGGATCGCCCGCGCGGGCGCGGAGGGGATGACATTGCGCGCGGTGCGCCCGCACGTCGCGCTGCTCGACGGGATGGAGCTCGAGCTCGCGCTGCACCTCGTGTTCGGCGCCGTCGAGCGGGTGCGGGTGCGGGTGACGGCGGTGCGGCGGCCGCACATCGCGGTCGCGTTCGTCGACCCGCCATGCGTGGTGCACCGCGTGCTGGCGGACTACCTGCTCGCGACGGACGCCACGCTCACGCCCGCGCTGCTGCGGGCCGCGGGGCTCGCGGTCTCGAGCGTCGAGCAGGCCGTCAGCTACGACTACGCGACGACGCCGGCGGACCTGGAGGAGATCCTCGCGCTGCGCCTGCGCGCGCACCGGGCGCGGGGACATCTCGAGGCGGCGTCGATCGCCGACCTGCGCTCCCCGTTCGACGCCCACTCGCGGCACCTGACGTGTCGCTTCGGCGGGCGGATCGTCGGCTACGTGCGGGTGATCTTCGTCGACGGGTCGCCTGAGCGCAGCCAGTACGTGAGCTGGGGCGGGCACGAGGTGCCGCAGTGGCTGTGGGACGCGGGCTTCGTCGAGGCGGGGGCGGGCGCGATGGATCCGGACTTCCAGCGCGCGGGGCTGTTCGTGCCGCTGATGGCGCACGCCGTGCGGGTCGCGGTGCAGTCCGGCCACCGGTACGTGCTCGGCGCCTGCGAGGACGAACTCGTGGCGATGTACACCGAGATGGGCTTCACGCGGCTCGAGGAGCGGATCGTCGAACCCAAGCCGGGCTGGCGCTTTCGCTCGCACCTGCTGGTGCTCGACGCCGAGCGGCTGGCAGACGACACGCCGACGCTCGCCGCCATGGCCTCCGCCGTCGACTTCGCGGCGGCGGCGTGATGCGGCGCGATGTCACGACCTACCGGCCGCGGTTCGTCGCACCCGGGGAGGTGCGCGACGCGATCGTCGTCGACGAGCTCGAGGCCCAACTCGAGCAGTTGGCGCGTGGTCGCGTGGCCGGCGAGGAGCCCGCGCCGGACGCGGTCGAGGCGCTGCTGGGGAGCAGCGACCCGGCCGCGTTCGGCGCGTGGGTCTTCTATCCGTGGCGCCATACCGTCGTGCACGTGCTCCCGGAGACGTTGCACCGCGAGTTGCGGCTCGACCGCAACCGGTACGCGATCACCGAGGACGAGCAGGCGCAGCTCGGCGCGCTGACGATCGCCGTCGCCGGGCTCTCCGTGGGTCGCGCCGTCGTGACGACGCTCGCGCACGAGGGGATCGGTGGCGAGCTGCGGCTCGCCGACTTCGACGTGCTCGACCTCTCCAACCTCAACCGCGTGAGCGGCGGGCTCGCCGACGTGGGCGTCAACAAGGTCGTGCTGGCCGCGCGCGAGGTCGCCGAGCTCGACCCGTACATCCACGTCATCGCGTTCCCCGACGGCGTCGACGAGGACAACATCGACGCGTTCGTCGGCGGGGCCGATGTGGTCGTCGACGAGTGCGACGGGCTCGAGATCAAGGTCGCGCTGCGCGAGCGGGCGCGCGCGGCGGGCATCCCCGTGGTGATGGCGACCAGCCATCGCGGGATTCTCGACGTCGAGCGCTTCGACCGCGAGCCGGACCGTCCAGCGTTCCACGGTCTGCTCGGCGATGCCACGTCCGCCGAGCTACGCGGTCTGACGACCAAGCAGAAGGTCCCCTACGTCGTCCGCATCCTCGACCCGGCGAGCCTCACCGACCGCGCCGCCGCCTCGCTCGTCGAGGTCAAGCAGTCCGTGTCGACCTGGCCGCAGCTGGCGTCGGACGTCGCACTGGGCGGCGCGATGGTCGCCTCCGCGGTGCGGCGGATCGCGCTCGGCGCCACGACCGTGTCGGGTCGCTTCTACGCGGACCTGGACGCCGCGTTGGCGGACGGACGCGAGGTCGAGCTGCCCGCGCTGCCACCGGCCGACGCCACCGTCGCGGAGCGCTCGCTGCCGCGGTGGCCTCGCGACGAGCACGAGCTGCTGCGCTTCGTCGCGGCGTGTGCCACGTCCGCTCCGTCGGGCGGCAACATCCAGCCGTGGCGCTTCGAGGCCTCCGGCCGCGTGCTGCGCGCGTACGCCGACCCGTCGCGCTCATCGCTGCTGGACTTCGACGGCCGCGCGTCGCTGCTCGCACTCGGCGCCGCGCTGGAGGCGGCGGTGATCGGCGCCCGCGCCCTCGGCCTCGACCCGGTCGTGGCTCCCCCCAACGGATGTGTGTGGGAGTTGACCCTGGAGGGTGACGTCGGGCAGTGCGACAGCGCCGCGGTCGAGCTGTTGTGGCAGCGCTCGTGCAACCGCCGCACCGACGCGTCGCCGCCACTCGCGCCCGGCACGCTCGCCCGGCTCGCCGCCGCCGGGGCGCCGCTGCTCGCCGACGTCTTCGACGCCGAGGCGCTGCCACGGCTCGGAGGCGCGCTCGGCGCGCTGGACCGCGTGCGGTTCCTCTCCACCCGCCTGCGCGAGGACATGCTCGGCGAGCTGCGCTTCGCCGGCGAGGACAAGCGCGATGGCATCGACGTCGCCTCGCTCGAGCTCGACGCCACCGACCGCGCCGCGATCGATGTCCTGCGCACCGGCTCCGGCATGGCGTTCCTCGCTGACCACGACCGCGGGTGGGGCCTGGTCGAGAGCGCCCGCGACGCGTTCTCCGCGGCCGGTGGCGCGCTCGTCCTGCGTCCCACGAGCACCGACCCGGACGCCCTCGTCGACGCGGGCCGCGGCCTGATGCGGCTGTGGCTGCAGGCGACCCGCGACGGCCTCGCGATCCACCCGTGGGGCTCGCCGTTCCTGTTCCAGCGCCTGTGCGAGCGGCCCGACTCGCTCGAACCGTGGGAGCACGCGGCGCTGACGCGGGCCGCGGCGGGGTTCGTGCTCGATGCCGCCCACCCGATCCTGCTCGTCCTGCGCGTGTCGCAGGCCGGACCGCCGACCGTGCGTTCCCAGCGCCGCCCGCTCGAGGAGGTGCTGACGTTCACCAATAGCCGGTCATGAGCTCGCTCGCCCATGCGGGCTGGCGCAGCTCGCCGCGCGGGAGGAACTCGCGCAGCACCGGCTTGAGGTCGAGCACCGGGGTGCCGTCGATGGCATCGAGCCCGCGCACGTGGACCTCGAGGCCGTCGACGGCCTCGATCCGGCACACGGACACACCGAGGCGGTTCGGCCGGTCCTTGCCGCGCTGGGCGAAGATGCCGACCTCGGGCCAATCCGGGTTGCCGCGCGGGCGGCGGGCGCCGGTGTGGACGGCGTCCCCGGCGACGCGGTGGAAGTGGTAAAGGACCTCGAGGTGCGAGAACGCCTCCAGCCCGCGCAGTGCGGCGGGCGTGAAGCGTGTGGCATCAAGGCGGATCGTCGCGGTGACGGCGTCCCAGTCGTCGTCGACGGGCGTTGTGCGCCCGCCGACGACGTGGCCGATCGCGAGGACCGAGAGCACCCGGCTCAGTTGGCGGCGGAGGCCTCGGAGATGATGCGGAGGTTCTTGCCGTCCTTGGAGACCGTGCCGTCGGACTGCAGCTTGCGGACGACGCGGTACAGCGACGGAGCGTCGACGCCGAGCGCATCGCTCAGCTCGGGCACGGTGATGCCCGGACGCTCGCGGATCAGGGCGAGCATGCGCTCGCGGCGTTCGGCTCCGGCCTTCTGCGTGCCACCCGGCTGACGCCGGACGGCCGCGCCCTTCGCCGCGGCGCGCTTCTTGGCGGTGGCCTTGGGCTTCGCGGCCGCCTTCTTCGCCGCCGCCTTCGGCTTCGCCGCCGCCTTCTTGGCGGCTGCCTTGGGCTTGGCCGCAGCCTTCGGCGCCGCGGCCGGTTTGGCGGCGGGCGTCGGCTCGGGTGTGGGTGCAGGCGCGGGCTTCGCGGCAACGGGCTTCGTCGCAGCCGCCTTCGGCGCGGCGACCTTCGCCGCAGGCGCCTTCGGCTTCGCCGCCGCCTTCTTGACGGGCGCCTTGGCCTTCGGCGCTGCCGCCTTGGCCTTGGGCGCTGCCTTCGGCTTGGCCTTCGCCTTCGCCTTCGGCTTGGGCGCTGCCTTCGGCTTGGCCTTGGCCTTGGCCTTCGGCTTCGCCTTGGCCTTGGCTGCAGCCGCCTCGGCACGCGCGCGGTCGATGTTGAGCCGCGCAGCGATCTCCTGGAGCTCGTTGTACTCCTGGACCAGCGGCTCCAACTCCGCCAGCCGTGTGGCGATGCGCTCCTCCACCACCCGTAGATCTTCGAGCACTGTCACGACCGCGTACCTCTCCCTCTTAAGGATTCGCCACGAAAGCTTCGAGGCGGGTTTTCTACCCCGGCGGCCATGAACCTGCACCGCGGGTTTCGATGCCACGAAATCAAGTTGTGCCCGCGCCTGCCGATTGCGGTGATGCATGGTTGCACGGAAGTGGTCCGTCGAGCGTTGGCTGCTCACAGCGGCATGCGTTTGTCTGGCCGCTTGCCTGCTCCGCAACCTCGGTGTCGTGACACCCGTCCTGCCGCGCGTCTGGGACAAGGCGTACAACGGCGCCGAGTACCTGGCGATCGCGATCTGCGGCCTGCGCGCGCTGCGCAGCAGCGGGACCGAGCGCGCTGCGTGGGGCATGCTCACGCTCGGTCTGTTCGGTTTCGCCGCGGGTGATCTCTACTACTCGATCGCGCTGATGGGCGACCGCATCCCGCCGTACCCGTCCCCCGCCGACGCGGGCTACCTGAGCATCTACCCCGCCGCGTACATCGGCCTCGTGCTCCTGCTGCGCGCCCGCGCGCCGCGGCTCGGCTCCGCGCTCTGGCTCGACGGCCTCGTGTGCGCGTTCGCCAGCGCAGCGATCGGCGCGGCACTCGTCCTCGGTGTCGTCGCGAGCACCGAAGGCACCTTCGCCGCGGTGGCGACGAACCTCGCCTATCCGCTCGGCGACCTGACGATGCTCGCGTTCGTCGTCGCGGTGCTGGTCGTCACCGGCCGCGCCGCCGGCTCGACCTGGCGCGTGCTCGCGATCGCGCTGACACTGTGGGCGGTCGCTGACACGACCTATCTCTACCAGGTGGCGGTCGGCACCTATCGCGAGTTCACCGTGCTCGACACGAGTTGGCCCGCCGCGTACGTCCTCGTCGCGTTCGCCGCCTGCCGCCCCGCCGAGCGCCTCGACACACGCCGCCTGCGCGGCGGCATGCTCTTCCTTCCCGCGACGTTCACCCTCGTCGCCCTCGGCCTGCTCGTCTACGACCACTATGCACGCGCGAACGAGGTCGCCGTGTGGCTGGCGACCGCCGCAATCGTGGCCGCGGTACTGCGCTTCGCGCTGACCTTCCGGGAGAACCTGCGCACGCTCGGCGCCAGTGAGATCGAGGCCGCGACCGACGCGCTGACCGGGCTCGGGAACCGGCGCGCGCTGCTCGCCGACCTCGACCGCTCGCCGCGGGCGCGACCCCCGAACGACCCGTCGGGTTGACGCTCTTCGACCTCGACGGCTTCAAGGCCTACAACGACAGCTTCGGCCACCCCGCGGGCGACGCGCTCCTGCACCGGCTCGGCACCAACCTCGCCGCGGCGCTCGCCGGCACCGGCACGGCGTACCGGATCGGCGGGGACGAGTTCTGCGTGCTCAGCGCCATGCCGCTCGCCCCGCATGTCATCGACGCGTTGAGCGAGCGCGGCGAGCAGTTCGAGATCCGCAGCTCGTATGGCACCGCCCACCTGACCGGCGGCGATCCCGCCGACGCGCTGCGCCTCGCCGACCAGCGCATGTACGTCGACAAGCGCTCCGGCCGCCGATCGGCGGACGAAGCCGTCCACCAGGTGCTGCTGCGCGTCGCCGCCGAGCACGACGGCGACCTCTCCGAACACGTCAATGACGTCGCCGACATGGTCGCGAGCGTCGGGCGGGGACTCGGGCTCTCGCGCGAGGAAGAGGTGGAGGTCCGTCGCGCGGCGGCTCTGCACGACATCGGCAAGGTGGCGATCCCCGACGCGATCCTGCACGCCCCGCGCGCGCTCACCGAGGACGAGTGGGAATACATGCGCCAGCACACGATCATCGGCGAGCGGATCATCGCCGCGGCGCCGGAGCTGCGCGGCGTCGGCAAGATCGTTCGATCGAGCCACGAACGGTGGGACGGCGCCGGCTACCCGGACCGTCTCGCGGGCGAGGCGATCCCCCTCGGCGCCCGCATCGTCGCCGTCTGCGACGCCTACGACGCGATGGTCACCGATCGCGCCTACCGCCGCGGCCGCTCACCGCAGGAGGCGCTGAGCGAGCTCGAGCGCTGCGCCGGCAGCCAGTTCGACCCGATCGTCGTGGGTGCGTTCCGGGCGGCGATGGCAAACGATTTCACGTCTCATGAATGCGCGATGGCGCGTAAAGCCCCCATTGAGCGGGCGTTAGACGTGATGAATTAGTACACGTCCGACCGAATCCTTGGTACAAACCCGTTCGCCGCGCGAGACGGAGGAGTTGGGTGGCAAACCGGGAACACGAGGGAGACGTGCGCCTTTCCCGCCTGCCGGAGCAGGTGTTGTACGGCGTCGCGTATTACGCGGAGTACCAGCCGTACGACCGGCTGGAGCGCGACCTCGACCTGATGGCCGAAGCCGGGCTGACGGTGATCCGCGTCGGCGAGTCCGTCTGGTCGACGTGGGAGCCGGAGGACGGGCGGTTCGAGCTCGAGTGGCTCGCCCCGGTGCTCGACGGCGCGCACGCGCGTGCGATCAGGGTCATCCTCGGGACCCCGACGTACGCGATGCCTCCGTGGCTGGTGCGCAAGTACCCGGAGGTCACGGCCGAGCGCGCGACCGGCGCCCGTATCCCGTACGGGCACCGCCAGGACGGTGACTATTCACACGCCGCGTTCCGCTGGCACGCCGACCGTGTCGCCCGCGAGGTCGTCGGGCGCTACGCGCAGCATCCCGCCGTGATCGGCTACCAGGTCGACAACGAGCCCGGCATGGAGCTCTTCCACAACCGGGCGGCGTTCCAGGGCTTCATCGACGCGCTGCGGGCGAAGTACGGCGACCCCGCGACGCTCAACCGCGAGTGGGGCCTCGTCTACTGGTCGCACCGGATCGCGCGCTGGGACGAGCTGTGGACGCCCGACGGCAACACCGTGCCGTCCTACGACCTCGCCTGGCGCCGCTACCAGTCGCAGATCACGACGGACTTCATTGCCGCGCAGGCCGAGATCGTCCGCGAGCTCGCCCGCCCCGACCAGTTCGTGACCACGTGCATGGCGCTCAGCCGCCCCGCGTTCGACCCGCGTGAGCTCAACAAGCCGAGCCTCGACGTCGCGGCGGTCAACCCGTACTACCCGCTGCAGGACGCGCTGACGATGCCCGAGGCGCCGGCCGACGCGCCCAAGCTCGGCTGGACGCGCCACTCCGGGGCCTGGGCGATCCACTTCCAGGGCGACCTCACGTACGCCGCGCTGCGGGCGCCGTTCCTCGTCACCGAGACCAACGCGCTCTCGATCGGCGGCTCGCACCAGAACTTCCCGGCGTTCGACGGGCAGTGGCGCCAGGCCGCGTGGGCGCTCGTCGCCCGCGGCGCGCGGATGGTCGAGTACTGGCACTGGCACTCGATCCACTACGGCCACGAGCAGTACTGGCTCGGCGTGCTCAACCACGACGGCGAGCCGGGCCGCTGCTACGAGGAGGTCAAGCGGATCGCGAGCGACTTCGCCCGCGCCGGCGACGCGGTCGTCGGGCTGACCCCGCACGCCGACGTCGCGCTCCTGTACAGCCGCGAGAGCAAGTGGGCGCTGGAGTTCCACCCGCCGCTGGCCACCGAGACCGGCGCGGCCGACCGTGGCAGCTACGAGCGCATCTTCACGCGCGTCTACGAAGGCGTTTTCGCGGCGGGTGTGGAGGCCGAGATCATCTATGCGCAGGACTTCGACACCACCGAGCAGCCGGTGCTGATCGCGCCCGCGCTCTACGTGGCCGACGACGCGCTGCTGGACCGGCTGCTCGCCTACGCGGCGGGCGGCGGGCACCTCGTGCTGACGTTCCGCGGCGCCTACGCCGACGAGGAGGCGCGCCCGCGTACGGTCGCGCAGCCGGCGCGGCTGACCGACGCGGTCGGCGCGACCTACGACGAGTACACGAACCTCACCGCCCCGGTGCGCGTGAGCGGCGACTTCAGTGGCGCCGCGACCGCCTGGGCGGATGCACTGCGACCCACCACCGCCGAGGCGCTCGCGCACTACGAGCATCCGCATCTCGGACGTTGGCCGGCGATCACGACCAACGAGCACGGAAAGGGCCGCGTGACCTACGTCGGCACCCTGCCGGACCGCGAACTGGCGGTCGCGCTCGCGCGCTGGCTTCGTCCGAATCCGGACGTCTGGGCGGACCGGCCGAAAACGGTTACGGTCACGAGCAGCCGCGGTTCGGAGGGGGAACTTGTGCGGTTCGTGTCGAATTGGTCGTGGGAGCAGACGGCACTGGCAATGCCGGTGACGGCGACAGACGTGCTCTCAGGTGCGCACCTCGCTTTCGGCGAGACGCTGCATCTGGGACCATGGGACGTCCGGGTGCTCTTGGAGAGGCCCCCGGAGAAGGACGACGAGGAGGGGAGACCTCTTGCGTAACCCGGATCGGCATGACAGCGCCCGCTGGCGCGCTCTGCTGGTCGCCATGTGCCTCGGCATCGCCGCCATCGTGGCGGCGTGCGGCAGCAGTGACGACAACGGCGGAGGCAGCGGTGGGACGAGCGGTGGTGGTGGAGGCACTGCCGCGAAGAAGGTCGATATGGCGGCCGAGCTCAAGAAGCCGGCCACGATCACGGTGTGGGCGTGGACGCCCGGCACCGACAAGGCCGTCGCGATGTTCGAGGCCGCGCACCCGAACATCAAGGTCAAGCTCCAGAACGTGGGCCAGGGCCCACCGCATTACCGCAAGCTGCGCACCGTGCTGAAGTCGGGCAAGGGCCTCCCGGACGTCGTCCACATGGAGTTCCAGTACATCCCGAGCTTCACGCTCACCAAGAGCCTGCTCGACATGACGCCGTACCTGCCGGACAACTTCCTCTCCGGCTACCCGGAGTGGGTGCAGAAGCAGATCAACGTCGACAACGGCATCTACGGCGTCCCGTGGGACACGGGCCCGCTCGGCTTCATCTATCGCAAGGACCTGCTCAAGCAGGCCGGCATCAAGACGCCGATCAACACGTGGGACGAGT
>NZ_AUIK01000033.1 GCF_000423665.1 Solirubrobacter soli DSM 22325
GAGCGAGCGGAGCTCGGCGGCCGAGACCTCCGACGCCCACGCGGGGCCGGCCGCCAAGAGCAGCGCGAAGAGGGCGGCGACGAGGGCGAGGGCCGCGCGAAGCCGGGCGGGCGTGGCCGCCGCGCGAGGCCGCGCGGGCGGGGCGGCCGCGCGGCGCGGGGCAGCGGCCGGCGGGGGTGCCGCGCGAAGCCGCGCGGGCGTGGCCGCCGCGCGAAGCCGCGCGGGCGTGGCCGCCGCGCGAAGCCGCGCGGGCGGGGCGGCCGCGCGGCGCGGGGCAGCGGCCGGCGGGGGTGCCGCGCGAAGCCGCGCGGGCGTGGCCGCCGCGCGAGGCCCCGCGGGCGGTGCGGCCGCGCGGCGCGGGGCAGCGGCCGGCGGGGGTGCCGCGGCGGGGTGCAGTGCGGCGCCCGCGACGCGGGCGCGGGTCACAGGCCTCCTGGGCCGCGTGGGGCTTCGGGTGGGAGCCAGCTCGCGCGGTCGTTCGGACCCTCGTCGTCGTCGTCCTTCTTCGGCGGCGGTTTGGCCGACCACGAGGGGTACGACGGCGGCGGATCGTCCTCGTCGCGCGGCGGCAACGGGTCGGTGGGCGGCGGGTCCTGGCGCAGCGGGTCACCCGACGAGCGCGTGGGGTAGCTCTGCGGACGCTCGCCCTGGCCCCAGAGCGGCGGCTCGGCGGCCTCGTGATCGTCGTGCGACGGCGCCGACCACCCGCTCGAGGACGCCCACTGCTGCGGGGCGGGCTCGGCCGGCGGCGGCGTCCAGCCCGGGGGCGGCGGCCAGTAGGGCGCGGCGGCGCGCTGCTCGGGCGTGTACACCTCGTCGCCGATCAGCGGTGCGGGCAGCGGGGCGTCCGGGTCGCGCCTGAGGCCGAAGCCCTCGGCCTGCAGTTGCAGGTCGAAGCCTTCCTTGCGCACCCGCTGGTCGAAGTACAGGATCGTCAGGACGGCCGCGAGGAAGGGGTACGAGACGGCGGCGCTGGCGGTCGAGCCGATCACGGTGGCGATCGCGGCGACGATGGTGTTGTCCGTGGCGATCGCGTCGGCGATGCCGAGCAGGCCGAGCTGGACGATCGCGCCGACGATCGACACCAGCAGGTAGCCGACGATCCAGACCAGGAACGACCCCCACCAGCGCTGCTTGGTCAGCGAGTAGGACCGCCCGAGCGCGCGGATCGGGCCGGTCCGCTCGAACAGCAGCGCGGGGAAGCACAGGCACCAGGCGACGCCGATCCAGATGCCCGGCACGAGGCACAGGATCGCCCCGGCGCACACGACGATCCCGGCGACGATGCCGCACACGCCGGCCTTCAGGGAATTGCGCAGCGCGAAGCGCAGCGACCGCCCGACCGACGGCGTCGACCCCAGCCACGCGTCGCTGACCGCTTTGAAGCACGCCACGAACGCGACCAGGAACGTGATGAAGAGCAGCACGTACGACAGGCCGAAGCCGACCAGCACGGTCGCGTCGGTGTCCGTCGTGGTCGTGCTCGACGACGTCGAGAACGTCGTGTTGATGTCGAGCAGCTCGTCGTCGATCGACGCGATCAGGAGGACGTAGACGATGTAGACCGGCCCGGTGAGGACCGCCACCATCCCCGCCAACGGCTTCCAATGCCGCGTGAACACCTTGATGCCGGCGTCGAGGATCTCCCCCACGCTGAGCGGCCGCAACGAAGTCGCCACGGCCGCGAAGGTAGCAGTGTGAGAGTTCTTTAGACGCAGCCGCCGGCCATCGCCGACAGGATCACGAGCGTGTCGGACTCGCCCACGGAGGTGTCGAGCCCGTTCAGCACGCGGACGTCCTCGTCGTTCAAATACACGTTCACGTAGCGGTTCAGGGAACCATCGGCGCCGAACAGCTGCTGCTGCGTGGCGGGATGCTCGGAGGCGAGCGCGCGCAGGACGGCGCCGACGTCGTCACCGCCGGCGACGACCTCCTTCTCGCCGCCCACGGAGGGACGAAGAACCGGTGGAATCTTGATCTTGGCCATAGTCAGCGGGCCACCCTAGCCCGCGGCGGCGCAGAACGCCTCGTAGTCGGGGAACACGCCCATCTCCTCGTCGCGGATCTCCGACGGATCGATCGAGCAGATCGGGCACTCCGGGTCGCGGCGGACCTTGAGCTCGGTGAACGTCGCGCCCAGCGCTTCGTAGAGCAGCAGGCGCCCGACCAGCGGCTCGCCCGCGCCGACGACGAGCTTGACGACCTCGGTCGCCTGCAGCAGGCCCATCGTGCCCGGCAGGACGCCTAGGACGCCGTTGGCGCCGCAGGAGGGCGCCAGCTCGGCGGGCGGCGGCACCGGGTACAGGCAGCGGTAGCAGGGCCCGTCGTGCGGCTTGAACACCGAGAGCTGGCCGTCGAAGCCGAGGATGGAGGCGCTGACCACGGGGATCCCGAGACGCACCGTCGCGTCGTTGAGCAGGTACCGCGTCGGGAAGTTGTCGACGCCGTCGACGATCACGTCGTAGCCCTCGATGATCTCCATGATGTTGGAGGCGTCGAGGCGCGTCTTGTACTTGACGACGTTCACGTCCGGGTTGATCCCGTTGATCGCGATCTCCGCGGAGTCGACCTTGGGCGTACCGATCCGGTCGGTCGTGTGAATGACCTGGCGCTGCAGGTTGGAGAGGTCGACCTCGTCGTCGTCGACCACGCCGAGCGTGCCGACGCCGGCCGCGGCCAGGTAGAGCGCGGTCGGCGAGCCGAGGCCGCCGGCGCCGAGCAGCAGCACCTTGGCGTTCAGGAGCTTGGTCTGCCCCTCCAGGCCGATCTCCGGCACGAGCAGATGGCGCGAGTAGCGGTCGCGCTGCTCGCGCGTGAGCACGACGGGCTTCTCGACCTCGTACCCGCGGTCCTTCCACAGCGTGATCCCGCCGTTCATGGACGCGACGTCCTCGTAACCGAGCAGCTGCTTGAGCGTGTTCGCCGCCAGCGCGGACCGCTGCCCGGAGGCGCAGTAGATGATCACCCGCTGCGAGCGGTCGTTGCCCACGACCCCCTCGACCCGCGACTCGAGATAGCCGCGCGGGATGTGCTTCGCGCCCGGGATGTGGCCGGCGTCCCACTCGTCCGTCTCACGCACGTCGAGGATCACGGCCTCGTTGCCGTTATTGACGATCTTGTGGACCTCGGAGGGGTCGACCTCTTCGACCGAGCTGCGGATCTGGCGGATGACCTCCGCACCTGACGGACTCATCAGTTCAGCGTCCTTCGTAGCAAAACGGATCGGGATTCAATACTTCACGAAGTGTAGCGGCGAAACGGATGGGGTATTCACCCGACCTCCATCTGCCGATACACGTCGGACAGATGCGTACGCGCAGCCTCCTGTCTCAAGTTCTGGCGGTGAACACCGGCCTCGTCGCGGCGACGGCGATCGTCGCCGCGATCCTGGCACCTGAGAAGGCGGGCGACATCGCGGCGATCCAGCGGCTGATGCTGATCGCGCTCGCCGTGGTCAGCGCCGTGCTGCTCAACACGATCCTGCTCAAGCGCCGCCTGGCGCCGCTCGACCGCCTGATCCAGACGATGGAGCGCGTGGACCTCGCGTCCCCCGGCCAGCGGGCCAAGACCCATCACACGGCGCCGCGCGAGATCCAACGGCTGACGGCGGACTTCAACCGCATGCTCACCCGCCTCGAGGAGGAGCGCGTGGAGGGCGGCCGCGCCGTCATCCGGGCGCAGGAGGACGAGCGCCAGCGCATCGCCCAGGACCTCCACGACGAGGTCAACCAGGCCCTGACCGCGATCCTGCTTCGCCTGCAGGCGGCGGGCCACGACGTGCCCCCCGGACTGCGTTCGGAGCTCAAGGAGATCCAGACGCTCGCCACCCAAGCCATGGAGGAGCTGTTGACCCTCGCCCGCACGCTGCGCCCGACCGCGCTCGACGACCACGGCCTCGTCCCCGCACTCGCGAGCCAGGTCGCCGACTTCGGCGAGCGCACCGGTATCCGGTCGACCTTCCATCGCCACGGCGATGCCCCCACCTTGAGCGACGAGGAGCAGCTCGTGCTCTATCGCGTCACCCAGGAGAGCCTCTCCAACGTGGTCCAGCACTCGGGCGCGAGCGCCGTCCGCGTCGAGCTCTCCTCCATCGGCCGGACCGTCCTGCGCGTGCGCGACGACGGCTGCGGCTTCAAGCCCGGCGGCCGCACCGGCCGCCTCGGCGTCTCCGGCATGCGTGAGCGCGCGCTGCTCGTCGGCGGTCGCCTGAACGTCTTCTCCGCGCCCGGCGAGGGCACGACCATCGAACTCACCATGGGAGCGTCATGAGGATCCTGATCGCCGACGACCACGGGATCGTCCGTGGCGGCATGAAGCTGCTGATCGAGCGGCAACCCGATATGGAGGTCGTCGCCGAGGCCGGCGATGGCGTCGAAGCCTTCGAGAAGGCGCTGGCCACCAAGCCCGACCTGTGCGTGATGGACGTCTCCATGCCGCGCATGACCGGCCTGCAGGCGGCGCGGCAGATCCGCGCCCACCTGCCGGAGACGCAGGTGCTCGCGCTCTCGATGCACGACGACGAGCGCTACGTGTTCGACGCGCTGAAGGCCGGCGCGAGCGGCTACGTGCTCAAGCGCGAGGTCGACCAGGCGCTGCTGAACGCGATCCGCGCCGTCAACCGCGGCGACGCCTTCCTGACCAACGCCGTCGAGCGCACGATCGTCCGCGAGTGGATGAACGACTCCAGCAGCGGCCCGGAAGAGCCGCTCTCGCCGCGCGAGCAGGAGGTCCTGAAGCTGATCGCCGAGGCGTTCACCAACAAGCAGATCGCCGAGACGCTGCACCTCGCCGAAAAGACCGTCGAGTCGCACCGGGCGAACCTGCTGCGCAAGCTCGGGATGAGAGACCGCGTGGAGCTCGTGCGCTACGCGATCCGCAGAGGCCTGACGGAGGCGTAGTCTGCCGCCGCGATGAGCCGCGGCGGAAAACAGACAGCAGTCATCCTGGGCGCGATCGGTGTCGTCTTCGGCGACATCGGGACGAGCCCGCTCTACACGCTGCGCACGGTCTTCGCGCCGGAGCACGGCCTCGACCCCAGCCGCGAGGCCGTCTTCGGCGTCGTCTCGCTGATCTTCTGGGCGATCACGCTGATCGTGAGCGTGAAGTACGTCACGTTCATCATGCGCGCCGACAACGACGGCGAGGGCGGGATCATGGCGCTGATCGCGCTGATCCAGCGGGCGAACCTGCGCAGCCGCGGCGCGCACATCGCGCTCGTGCTGCTGGGGGTGTTCGGCGCTTCGCTGTTCTACGGCGACGGGATGATCACGCCGGCGATCAGCGTGCTCAGCGCAGTCGAGGGCCTCGAGGTGGTCAACGACTCCCTCAAGGAGCTCGTCGTCCCGATCACGCTGATCGTGTTGAGCGGGCTGTTCCTCGTTCAGCGGTTCGGCACCGGCCACGTGGGCCGGGCGTTCGGGCCGATCATGTGCGTGTGGTTCGGCGTGCTGGCCGTCTCAGGCCTCGCGCGCGCGGTCGGGAACCCGGAGATCTTCGGCGCGCTCTCGCCCCACCACGGCGCCGAGTTCCTGTTCAACCACGGCCACGAGGCGTTCGTGGCGCTCGGCGGCGTCGTGCTCGCGGTCACCGGCGCGGAGGCGCTGTATGCGGACATGGGCCACTTCGGAGCGCACTCGATCCGCAAGGCCTGGTTCGCCCTCGTCTTCCCCGCGCTGATCCTCAACTACCTCGGTCAGGGCGCCCTGGTCCTGGACGACCCGAGCACGTCGTCGAGCCCGTTCTTCCTGCTCTTCCCGGAGTCGCTGCGGATCCCGGTCGTGATCCTCTCGACCGTCGCGGCGATCATCGCCTCGCAGGCCGTGATCTCCGGCGCCTTCAGCGTCACCCGCCAGGCGGTGCGGCTCGGGTTCCTCCCGCGGCTGCGGATCCGCCACACCTCGCAGGAGGAGGTCGGCCAGGTCTACGTCCCGGCGACGAACTGGATCATCTTCGCCGCGGTCGTCGCGCTGGTCGTCGGCTTCGGGTCCTCCGAGAAGCTCGCGAGCGCCTACGGGATCGCCGTCACCGGCACGCTGGCGATCGACACGCTGCTGTTCTTCTTCGTCGTCCGCGCGATGTGGGGCAAGCCGATGTGGATGGTGATCGGCGGCGCGATCGCGTTCCTGACCGTCGACCTGACGTTCTTCGCCGCGAACCTGACCAAGGTCTTCCACGGCGGGTGGTTCCCGCTGGCGATCGCGCTCGTCGTGTTCAGCGTGCTGACGACCTGGCAGAAGGGCCGCGAGATCGTCACCAAGCGGCGGGTCGACGAGGAGGGACCGCTGCGCGCGTTCGTGGACGAGGTGCGCGAGTACGAGCCGCCGGTCGCGCGCGTGCCGGGCACGGCGGTCTTCCTCAACGCCAACCCGGAGACGACGCCGCTTGCGCTGCGCGCCAACGTCGAGCACAACCACGTCCTGCACGACTGCGTGCTGATCGTCTCGCTGACCACCGAGCGCGTGCCGTACGTGCCGGTCGAGGAGCGGCTGGCGATCGACGACCTCGGCTACTCCGACGACGGCATCACCCACATCACCGGCCGTTACGGCTTCCAGGATCCGCTCGACGTGCCAGCGCTGATGCGCCAGGCTGCCGAGCGGGGCGTGGAGGGAAATCCACAGCTGGAGAACCCGAGCTACTTCGTCTCCAAGATCCAGATCATCGCGACGGATCGGCCGGGGATGGCGAAGTGGCGCAAGAAGCTGTTCCTCGCGATCTCCCGCAATGCCGCAAATCCGGTGGAGGTCTTCCACCTGCCCGACGAGCGCACCGTCGTGATGGGCTCTCATATCGAACTTTGATCTGAAATGGATCTTCCGCGCGACGCCAACGCGGGTTGTCAGGATGCGAACTCGTGCGGATCGGACTCCTTCTCAATGCACTCGGCGCGGCTGCCGTCCTGGCCAATGTGGATCCCCTGACCGAGCTCAATTCCCTACGTGCCGCGAACGGCATCCCCGCCGGCATCGGCGAGAACCCCGGCTGGTCGGCCGGATGCGCGGCACACATGAAATACCTGGAACTGAACGATTACGCGGGGGACTGGCACACCGAAGTGCCGGGCAAACCCGGCTACTCCGACGCCGGCAAGCAGGCCGCCGGCAGCTCGGTGCTCTCCAACGCCCCGTCGCTCGGGCTCGACCCCGAGTGGGAGTCGTCCCCGTTCCACATGGCGCAGCTGCTCGCGCCGAAGCTCTCCGTGTCCGGCGCGGCGCCCGGCTGCATCTACACCTGGCCGGGCTACAAGCGGCCGGAGCCCGCGGCGCTGACGCTCTACACGTATCCCGGTGACGGGGTGAGCGGCGCGACGAGCCCATACCTGTACGCATTCGGGTTCGGCGGCGGCGTCGCCGAGGGCACGCTCTCGAGCGCGACGCTGACCGGGCCCGACGGGCCGATCGCGCTGAACGTGATCGACAACCACACGCCGGGCGCCGAGGGCTACCTCCCGCCGGGCGGCATCCTCTCCCCCGCCGAGCCGCTCGCGGACGACACCAACTACACGGCGCAGGTCACGTTCACGTCCGACGAGGGCGTCCAGGTGACGCGGCGCTGGTCGTTCGGCACGGGCACCCTGGGCGCGCCCACCGACGAGGCCCTCGGGGAGGCCGAGACGGACGACTCAAGCGCCACCGCGTCGCCGCTTCCCGGCGGGCGCACGCCGCGGGTGACGCTGACGCTGCGCGCGCTGGGCGGGGGCGCGCGGGCGACGATCTCCGCGCAGGGCAACGCCGTCGGCCGCACCGCGCGGGTCACGCTGCAGCGCACGGACTGCCGCTGCCGGCCGACGAAGAAGACGTTCAGGCTGACGCGGTCGGGGCGCCGGTTCGACTCCAAGGGGCGCCCGCTGCGGGTCACGGTGTCGATCTCAGGCTTCTTCGCGGGCGACATCCCGTACCGCGGGCTGACGTTGATACGAACACTGTCCTAGCCTTCACGCCGTGGTCGTCGCGCCCCGGCTCAAGCTCGCCCTGATCGCCCTGACGCTCTGCGCGCTGGCGGCGGTCGCGGGCGTGCTGCTGGCGCCGCGCGATCGCGTCGGAGGCACGAGCCCGCTGGAGCTGACCGACGGGTGGGCGGGCGCCCAGCGCCCGCACGACCAGCCGGTCCCGGACTTCACGCTGCGCGATCAGAACTCAAAGACCGTCACGGCGGCGTCGCTGCGCGGCGAGCCGGTGGTGTTCGCGTTCATCTACTCGACCTGCCGCGACACGTGCCCGGCGCAGGTCCAGACGATCCGCAACGCGCTCGACGAGCTGCCGGCGGCCGAGCGCAACCGCGTGCAGGTCGTCGGGATCTCGGTCGACCCCGCCAACGACACCGACAAGCGCGCGCAGTCGTTCCTGCTCAAGCAGCAGATGACGGGCCGGATGCGGTTCCTGCTCGGCACCCGCGAGCAGCTCGCTCCCGTCTGGCAGGCGTTCGGCATCCAGCCGCAGAGCGACAAGCTCGAGCACTCCGCCCACACCGTGCTGGCCGACGCGAAGGGCTTCCAGCGCGTCGGCTTCCCGTACGACCACCTCACCGGGGAGGCGCTCGAGCACGACCTCGCGCGTCTGTCCAGTTGAGCGGGCGCTTCGACGAGCTGAAGTTCTTCGGGCAGTGGCGCCCGTATCAACGCGCCGCGTTGGCGGCCTTCGAGAAGGACCGCGCGGCGGGCAACCTCTCCACGCACATCGTCGCCCCGCCCGGCTCGGGCAAGACGCTGCTCGGCGTCGAGCTGATCCGGCGGGTGGGCAAGCGCGCGCTGGTGCTCGCCCCCAACCAGGGCATCCAGCAGCAGTGGCCGCGCGCGGTCGGGGAGTTCACCCCGAACCCGGCGATGATCGCCGGCGCCGACCCGCTGAAGCCGATCGCCTGCCTGTCCTACCAGGCGCTGTGCCAGCTCGAGGACCCGGAGATCGTGCTCGGGCGGCTCGCGCAGTCGCGCTGGGCGGACGAGCGCGCGGCCGCGACCGGCACGACGGCGGAGGAGGCGATGCGCGAGGGCGAGGCGTTCGAGGGCGCCGCCGCCGACCGTCGTGCGCGTGAGCTGAGCCGGATCAGCGCCGCTTTGAAGCGCGAGGTGGCGCGCGGCGAGCACGCGGGCGTCGAGCTGCGCGACCTGCTTTCCGAGACCGCGCGCCGGCGGGTGCAGCAGCTGGCGAAGATGCAGGTCGGCGTGGTGCTGCTCGACGAGTGCCACCACCTCGCGTCCCTGTGGGGCTACGTCGTGCGCGCGGTGCTCGGCGAGCTCGGCGACCACGTGCACGTGATCGGGCTCACGGCGACGCCCCCGATCGGCCTGCCCGAGGCCGAGGCGGAGCTCTACGAGGCGCTGCTCGGACCGGTCGACTTCACCGTCCCCACCCCCGCCGTCGTGCGCGACGGCCATCTCGCGCCCTACCAGGAGCTGGCGTGGCTGACCGAGCCGTTGTCGAGCGAGCGCGACTGGCTGGCCGAGCACGACACCCGCTTCCGCGAGCTGATCACGGCGCTGCATGACGACGCCGAGTCCGACATCTCCTTCCCGCGCTGGGTCGGCCAGCGGATGCGCGAGCGCAAGCGTTCCGCGGACGATGAGGCCGAGGTCCCGTGGGAGGCGTTCCAGAAGCGCTCGCCCAAGCTCGCCCGCGCCGGCATCCGCTTCCTCCTCTCCGCCGGCCTGAGCACTCCGCCGGGCGCGCCCCGGGGCGAGGCCTACCGGCAGCCGCCGGACCTCGAGGACTGGCTGGCGCTGCTGGAGGACTACGCGTTGCGCTGCCTGGCGTCCGACCAGTCGCGCGCCGCCGGCGATCGCTACGACGCGATCTCCGCCGCGCTGCGCGAGCTCGGGTTCCAGCTCACGCGCCAAGGGATCCGCCGCGGGACCTCGGAGGTCGACCGGCTGCTGACCGGCTCGCAGGCGAAGGCACTGGGCCTGGTCGAGGTGCTCTCCGCCGAGCAGGACACGCGCGGCGACACGCTCCGCGCTCTGGTGCTCTGTGACGCCGAGCTCGCAAGCCAGCGCCCGGACGACGCGCTGACCGGCGTGCTCGACCCCGCCGCGGGCACCGCCCGCCATGCGCTGTTGGCGATCGCGGCCGATTCGCGCACCGCGCCGCTGCGCCCGCTGCTCGTCTCCGGGCGCGGCCTGCGCTGCGCGCCGCAGGACGCCGACGTGCTGCTCGAGGCGCTCAAGGAGGCCGCGGTCGACCGCTTCACCCTGCCCGAGTGGGAGGCGGAGGTCGACGGGCTGCTCGTCACGCTGCGCTCCTCCGGCGCCGAGTGGATGCCGCGCGCCTGGGTGGAGCTCGCGACGACGCTGCTCGTCGAGGGCACGACGGGCGTCCTGGTCGGCACCCGCGCGCTGCTCGGCGAGGGCTGGAACTGCCGGCCGCTGAACGTCCTGATCGACATGACGGTCGCGACCACCGGTGTCAGCGTGCAGCAGATGCGCGGGCGCACGCTGCGGCTGGACCCGGCCGACCCGGAGAAGGTCGCCTCCAACTGGGACGTCGTCTGCGTCGCGCCCGACCTCGTTCGGGGGACGGCCGACTACGAGCGCTTCGCCCGCAAGCACCTGCACCTGTTCGCGCCCGCCGAGGACGGCGAGATCGAGGCCGGCCCGTCGCACGTGCACGCGGAGCTGGGGCCGTTCGCGCCGCCGCCGGTCGAGCGCTTCAAGGCCCTCAACGCCGTCCAGCTCGAGCGTGCGGCCGACCGCGCCACCGCCCGCGAGCGCTGGCTGGTCGGGACGCCGTACCGTGGCGTCGAGCTGCCCTCGCTGCTGGTGCGCCCCTCACGGCCCGACGTGCCGGCGCCGGTCCTCAACGGCTCAGCACGATCGATCCAGTTGTCGCAGAAGGTGCCGATCGCCGGTGGCCTCGGCGGTGCCGCGGTGTTCGGCGTGCTCGGCGTGCTCGGAGCGCCGGTCGACCTGGCGGGGCTCGTGCTCGCGCCGATCGGGCTCGGCGTCGCCGCCGTCCGGCTGGGCCGCGTCAAGAAGCGGCTGCCGCTGATCCTGCCGCTCGACGCGGCCGCGCGCGCCGTCGCCGAGGCGTACCGCGAGCTCGGTGAGCTCAGCGCGGAGGCGGCCGGGTCGCTGACGATCGAGCCGCGCGCCGCCGGCTACCTGCGCGTCGAGCTGACCAAGGCCACGTCCGCCGAGGGCAAGCGCTTCGCGGCCGCGCTGGATGAGCTGATGAGCGTCTCGGACGCCCCGCGCTACCTGGTCTCGCGGCCCATGGCCGACCCGAGCCGCGGCGCGATCGGCCTGCTCGGGCGGGTGCTGACGCGGCAGCCGCCGTTCGACGAGCGCCTGCACCCGGTGCCGAAGGACCTGGCCCGCAACAAGGAGCGCGCCGAGGCCTTCGCGCGCGCCTGGGGCCGCCACGTCGGGCCGGGCCGGCTCGTCTTCACGCAGCGCAGCGAGGAAGGCCGCGAGGCGCGCGCCGAGGCCGCGTCATCCGATGGCGGCTACGAGACCCTCGTCCGCGACGTGTGGGTATAGAGGGCGTCCTGGGCGGCGTCCTCGCGGTCCTGCGCGGCCCGGTACACGGTGTAGGTCGTCGCGCCTGAGCGCCAATCCGCCAGCGCCGCCGCGGCGTCGTCGGCCGCGTCGCGCCAGGCGTCGAGCACGGACTCGCCATGGCGGCGGAGCACGATCTCGAACGTGTCGGGCACGTCATCCAGGAGCGACTTCAGGTCCATCGTCTGCGCGATGGGTTTCCCGATCGCGCGCGCTTGACACCTGGTCCTGGTTCTCATCCGGACCGTTGTCATCCTCGTCGACGCCGGTGCCCTTGATCTTCGCCCACAGGATCGCGCCGACCATCGCCGCGACGGGCGCGAGATAGAGCAGCTGACCGGCCCAATGACCCGCGTGCGCCAGCATCAGGCAGCCACACCCGGAATCCCCGAAATCGAAAGGCCGGGGCCTCGCCGCCGGTTGGAGGGGTCGATCATGCGTGCAGCGCCGCCGAGAGGAGCCAGAGGCCGAGGCAGGTGAACGCCACCATGAGGATCAGCATGACAACTTGCGAGCGCGTCGCCTGCTTCGCCGAGCCGTAGAGCTCGAGCGCGCGGTCGTGCGCGAGCACGAGCGCGGCGACGTGGCCGACCACGAGCGCGAAGACCTGGACGTACCAGATGCCGGTGGCCGAGACGACGCCGTAGTCGATCGTCGCGTCCGCCCCGCCGAAGAGGTTCGAGCCGTCGCCGAGCGGGTCGTTGGCCAGCCGCCAGAGGTCCTGGCCGTTGTAGGCCAGCAGCGAGAAGTAGTGGGCGACCATGTAGCCGGCGGCGATCGGGATCAGCGTGTGACCGAACGCGCGCGCCAGGTCGCGCCGCGACGGCATGTCCGGCGGCGGCTTCATCCCGAGCATGCCGAGCGTCCAGATGAGCGCGACGATCGCGACCGCGCCGGCGAGGCCGACGACGAAGCCGAGCTCGAGCGCGAGGCCGAGCGACAGCCCGAGGCCGTGGAAGAAGCTCTGGAGATCCTGGGCGAGGTTGTTGAACAGCGCGCCTTCCTTCGCGCCGTCGAACGCGGTGCTGCCGACCGAGATCACCAGCAGCGCGATCGTGCCGGTGACCGGGGTCAGCCAGGCGGCGCCGGAGAACGGCACGCGCAGGAAGAGACGGCGGGTGTCGGCGCGGCGCCCGAGCGGGGCGAGCGAACCGATCAGGCCGAAGAGCACGCCGAACGCGTCCGCGTTGCGCGTCCAGGCCTCGACGCCGTAGAGGCTCATCCCGATCAGCATCGCGACGAAGTAGAGGAGCATCAGGATCGCCAGTGGGCCGGGTTCGGTCGCCTTCGCCCAGCACAGCTCGCAGATCGCGAAGCCGAAGATGCCCGCCGCGGCGGGGATGCGGCCGAGACGCTCCGGGTACTCCAGCGGCTCGGGCGTCTCGCCGAAGCGGGCGGCGATCCACCCGCTCGCGCGGCCGAGCGCCGCCCACGGGCTGATCACCGAGAAGACGTTGCCGAACAGCAGCGACGCGAACGGGATGCCGACCCAGAAGGCGACGTAGACCACCGTCGGCGCGAGGTTCTCGCTCTGCCCGTCCGTGCCGAACAGCCCCGCGTAGGCGGTGATGAAGAAGACCGCGATCGCGAGCGCGCCCAGCAGCACCTCGAGCGCCCGCGGGAACACGAACAGGTCGCGTTGCGGGAGCGTCATCAGACGCGGCTTGGACCAGCCCAGGGCGAGCGCGACGAACGAGACGACCAGCACGGCCGCCGCGGCGGCGCCGAACAGGGTCTCCGGAATCGGGAGGTCGGCCCGGCCGACGATGCCGTGGGCGAAGAGGAGCACGGGGCGAGTCTAGGAAGACGAACGGCCCCGCTGACGCGAGGCCGTTCGCATGAAACGCAGGTGTGTGTCGCTAAGCGACTACGAGCACTTCGCGTCGACGTTGGTCGACGCCGAGGGCTTGGCCGGCGGGTTCGGGTTGTTCGCGTACCCGACGGTGACGCCGATCGTGTGCTTCTTGGACTTGCAGCCGACCGACGAGATCAGGGAGTTCTTGCCCTTCTTCTTGGAGATCGTCGTCTCGAGGCCGTTCAGCGCGGAGTAGACGCCCGGCGCCGGCTGCTGCAGCTCCGGCGTGATCGCGATCGTGATCTTGCTGCCGGAGACCTTGCCGTGCAGGACGGCGTCGGCGGCACCCGAGAGGAGGAACAGGATCTCGTTCTTGCCGACATAGGGCGTCACGACGAACGTCAGCGGCGCCGGCGACGTCGCGAACGGGTTCAGCAGCGCCTTCGCCGAGCCCTTGCCCGCCTTCGAGGACGAGCAGACGGACGGGTTCTGGGTGAGCGCGTCGTCGGACGCCGTGCACTGCGGGAGACCCTTGGTCGAGACCTTCAGCGTGCTCGGCAGCTTGATCTGGATCTGCTTGGCGGTCGTCTTGCTCTCGGGGCTGTTGGTCACGGAGAGCTTGAGCGACACCGGCTTCGGCTTGGACTTGGTGCCGGACTTGGTCGGCGAAACACTCGCCGTCGCCGTGATCGAGGGCTCAGCCTGGGCATAGGCGATACCGGACACACCGAGGGCGAGCGCCGCCGTACCGGCGACGAGGAAGGACTTACGCAAGAGGGGACTCCTCAGAGATGAATGATCTGGACGTTCAGGCGCAGGCGGAGGGGCGCTGCGCCGCAGACCCTTAACAACACACGAAACGCGAAAAGGTTGCGCCAGTTGCGCTGCTAGCGTCGCGGGACGATGCGTGCCGATACCCCCAGCATCTCCGCTCCGCCGTTTCCTCGCAACCTGCCGTGGGTCAACGTGGCGATGCTGCGCATGGACCAGCAGCGCGAAAAGCCCGTCCTGATCGAGTTCTGGGACTTCTGCCGCGTCAACTCGCTGCGCACGCTGCCGTACCTGAAGGCCTGGCACGAGCGCTACGCCGACGCGGGCCTGCGGATCATCCAGGTGCACACCGGCGGGTACCTTGCGGCGCGCGACGAGGACAACGTCCGCCGGGCCGTCGAGCGGCTCGAGATCCCGTGGCCGGTCGTGATCGACTCCCAGCTCGAGATCTGGGACATCTACGGCAACCAGGGCTGGCCTGCGCGCTACCTCTGGGACACCGAGCACAACCTGTACTCGATGCACTACGGCGAAGGCGCCTATGTGGAGACCGAGCGCGAGATCCAGGAGCTGCTGGACGTCTCGGGCGAGCCGGTCGCGCCGGTGCGGCCCGAGGACGCCGAGGACGCGCTGATCGCCGTGCCCACGGAGGATCAGCCGGGCGCCTACTCGGGTCCGTACGAGGCGGGCGGCGTGTGGGTGGTCGTCGAGGGCTCGGGCGTCGTGCGGGCGGGCGGGCGGGAGCTGGTCGTCACCGAGCCCGGGGCGTTTTCCTTGATCGAGCATGAGCGCCACACGGCGGGCACGCTGGAGCTCTCGGTGGACGAGGGCGTCGTCGTCCACGCCACCTGCTTCACCCCCGGCGTGGTCTGAGGACCTCGTGGCCGCGTTCGCCGAGCAGGCGGACGAGGCGCGGTGGGCCGTCGTCGTCGACGACGACAGCAGTGCCCGGCCAGTACGGCGAGCCGTTCGGCTCCGGGCTGAGGAAGTGGCGCTGGTAGGTCCACGAGCCGGTGTTGACGATCCGCGCGCCGGTGGCCGCCGTCCACTCGCCGAGGTCGTCCCCCGGCCACGGGCCGGAGCGGTGCGAGTGACCCCAGATGACGTGGCGGGCGCGGATGTCGAGGCGCTCGATCACCGCGCGGATCCCGCTCAGGTAGCCGCGGCGCAGCGCCGACGGGGAGAGGCCGGCTTCGAGCGGGCCGAGCCCCGCGCGGTTGAGGGCGAAGACCGCCGCGCGGTAGCCGGCGCCGAGCGCGAGCGTGCGCGGGTGCTTGTGGCGGTCGGAGGCCGTGAGCTTCTCGTACGTGCTCGCGGAGGCTGAGCCGCCGATCGAGACCACCGTGTGGTCCGCGCGCTGCGTGAGCGCGTGCAGCCAGGCGTAGAGCGGGCTCAGGACCGCCTCGTAGTCGTCGGCGGTCGCGCCGTGGGCGGGCAGCTTGGCGACGTAGCGCGCCATCGTCCCCGCCGCCAGGCGCTCGAACGTCGGCACCGTGGCGTGCACGTCGGCGTAGTGGCCGTGGATCGCGTAGACGTCGTCGCGCAGCCAGATGCCCGGGTAGGCGAACCGCAGCCGCGCCGGTCTCGCGGTCTCCGCCAGGCGGCGGGCGAGCGGCCCGGCATCCTCCGGCGCGAAGCGCTCCTCCAGGCCGAGGAACCCCGCCGGCTCGGTCTGCAGGCGCGCGTCGATGTAGCCCGCCGCGATCCCGTGGTCGTGGTTGCCCGCGAGCATGATCAGCTCCTTGTCGGGGCCGAGCGCCTCGCCGACCGCGGCGAAGAACGGCGCCGCGACGTCCATCGCGTCGCGGTGCGCGGCCTCGCGCAGCTCGAGGCCGTCGCCGAGGATCACGAACCGGTCGGCGTCGGCGATCGCCTCGAGCAGCGGCTCGCGCAGATCCGCGCGGCGCAACAGGTCGGTGTGCTCGGTCCGGCCGAGGTGGAGATCTGAGACGACGAGGGTCCGCATGTCCGCGCACTAGTGTGCCCCGCCATGGGACCGCTGGAAGGGATTCTCGTCGCGGACTTCTCGCGCGTGCTGGCCGGGCCGCTCGCGGCGATGCTGCTCGGCGACCTCGGCGCCGACGTGATCAAGGTCGAGCGCCCCGACGGCGGGGACGACACCCGCGCCTGGGGCCCACCCTGGCACGAGGGCGAGAGCACGTACTACCTCGGGCTGAACCGCAACAAGCGGTCGATCGCGCTCGACCTCGCTTCCGAGGACGACCGGGCGCTGGCGCGGGAGCTGGGCGCGCGCGCCGACGTGCTGATCGAGTCGTTCCGGCCCGGCCTGATCGGCTCGTGGGGGCTCGACGGCGACGCGTTGCGCGCGGCCGGGAACCCGGGCCTGGTCTCGTGCTCGGTCACCGCGTTCGGCACGACCTCGGACGAGGCGAAGGCGTTGCCGGGCTACGACTTCCTGCTGCAGGCGATGGGCGGGCTGATGTCGGTCACCGGCGAGCCGGACGGGCGCCCGCTGAAGGCCGGCACCGCCGTGGTCGACCTCGTCTGCGGCCTGCTCGCGGCCAACGGCATCCAGGCCGCGCTGGTCGAGCGCTCGGGCACGGGCGTCGGCCGCCACGTCGAGGTCTCGCTGATGGACTCGGCGCTGACGTGCCTGCTCAACCAGGGCTCGGCGTGGGTCGCGGCGGGCGTGCGCGGGCGCCGGCGCGGCAACCGCCACCCGAGCATCGTCCCCTACGAGACCTACGAGACCGCCGACCGCCAGATCGCCGTCGCCGTCGGCAACGACCGCATGTTCGCGCGGCTCTGTGAGGTCGTCGGGCTCCCGCCGGACGAGCGCTTCGCCTCCAACGAGTCGCGGGTCGCGCACGCGGACGAGCTCGCCGAGGCCTTGGAGGCGCTCTTGCGCGCGCACCCCGCGGAGCACTGGCTCGCCGCGCTGCGCGCCGCGAAGGTCCCCGCCGGGCCGATCAACGGCATCGACGAGGCCTTCGCGCTCGCCTCCGAGCTCGGGATGGAGCCCTCGCAGGACGGACTGATCACTCCGCCCCTGCGGATCGACGGCTCACGGCCGCCGATCCGCCACCGCCCGCCCCGCCTCGACGAGCACGGCGACGACCTCCGCGCGTGGCTCACAACCTAAAGGGGTCAGGCCCCTTTAGGTTCACGCGGTTGCGAGTGCCCGTCCGGCCTGGACCTAAAGGGGCCTGACCCCTGGCGAGATGGGCTGGACGTGCGTGACCAATTCACCGGACTCCAGACAGGCGTGGACGAGGAACGACGGCGGCTCGGTGGTGAGGACCATGTCGGGGGCGAGGAAGTCCAGGCCGGACTGGATGTTGGTCGACGCGCAGGTGATGACGCCGACGCCGCCGAGCGTGTCGTGGATGACGCGGTGGACGTGGCCGGCGACGACGCGCTTGACGTTCGGGGCCTCGCGGAGCAGCTCGGCCAGCGCCGCCGTGTGTTCGGGCGTGTGGCCGATCTCGTCCAGCCAGGCGAGGCCGGTGGTGAGCGGCGGGTGGTGCATGGCGACGATCGTCGGCGACTCACGGTCCTCCGCGAGGCGCTCGGCCAGCCACTCGACCTCCAAGGTGCCGTCGTCGCGGCCGGGGATCGATGTGTCGCAGGCGATGATGCGCACGCCGCGCGCGTCGGCCGCGTAGCGGGTCCGCTCGCCGAACAGGTCGTGGTTGCCGGCCAGCCGGTGGACGGGCATCGGCAGCGGCGCGAGCAGCTCGAGCGCCCGCTCGTGCTCGGCGGGGTCGCCCGAGTTGGCGATGTCCCCCGTCACCAGCACCGCGGCCGGGAGCGGGTTGAGCTTCAGGACGCCGGCGACGCCCGCGGCGAACGCATCCTGGGTGACCGGGTCGTCGAGGCGGATGTGCGGGTCTGAGAGCTGCGCGATCAGGGTCGGAGTCACGACCGCGACCCTAGCAACTTGGGTTGACTAACTGCGATTTGTCAACTACGGTTGCTTGCATGATCGACCTGACCTCCCCCGAGGACCCCGCGGACGGCCTGGCCGCGGTGGTCGCGCTGCGGCGGCTGGCCGAGCAGCTGGAGGCCGCCGAGGTCGAACGCGCGATGCGCGCCGGCTGGAGCTGGCCCGAGGTCGCCGAGGCGCTCGGGGTCACCCGCCAGGCCGTTCACAAGAAGCACGTCAAGCGGCTGATCGCCGCGGGCGTCGAGCTCCGGAGGCGCTGATGTTCCAACGATTCACCGGCGATGCCCGGGAGCGGGTGACCGAGGCGATGGCGATCGCCCGCGAGATGGGCGCGATGAGCGTCGAGGCCGAGCACCTGTTGCTCGCGGTCGCGCGGAGCGATTCCCCTGCGGGACGCCTGCTGGCCGACGCCGGGCTCGACGAGGACGCTCTGCGCGAGGCGCTCGCGGCCGAGACCACCCGCAGCCTGGCGGCCGTGGGCGTGACGGTCGACGCGCTGCACTTCAGCCCGTTCGTTCAGTCGCCGAAGCTCGGCACGTCGGCGAAGACCGTGCTCGAGCAATCGATGCGCATGGCGGTGGGGCGCGGCGACAAGCACATCGGCTCCGAGCACCTCACGATGGCGGCGCTGATGCCGGCCCGCGGGACGGTGCCCCGGGCGCTCGACGGCGCGGGGGTGGACCGCGCCGCGCTGATCAGCGCGTTGAGCGCTTGAGCCTGCGCGCCGAGTGGACCGTCAGCAGCGCGAGGATGACGATCACGCCGACCGCCACCCACAGCAGCGGGTCCGACGCGCTGAGGTTGTCGAGCGCGTGGCCGAGGTAGGTCGCGGCGGCGGTGATCGGCATGACGCCGACCGCCGTGGTCCACGTGTAGCGCCAGATCGGCACGCGCGCCGCGCCGGCGAGGTAGCCGACGAGGCTGAACGGGACGAACGGGACGAGCCGCGAGAGCAGCAGCGCGGGCGCGCCTGAGCGGTCGATCAGCGACTCGGCGCTCGCCACGCGCTTCTCCCCCGCCAGCCGCACGGCCAGCGGGCGGCCGGCGATCCGGCCGAGCCAGTAGGCGAGCAGGCCGGAGGCGACCCACGAGACGAGCACGATCGGGAACGCGACCCAGAAGCCGAACGCGAGGCCGGCGGTCGCGTTGACGATCTCGGCCGGGAAGAAGATCACGGCGTGGGCCAGGATCAGCGCGACCACGACGAAGGCGCCCCACACGCCGAGCGACTGCAGCTGCGCCTGCAGCGCGTCGACGTCGCCGTGCAGCACGTGGCCCAGCGCGGTGTGCAGCGGCTCGACGAGCCAGATCACGAGCCCGGCCGCCACCAACGCGAGGACCGTGTAGAGCAGTCGGCGGCGCATCACCCACTGCACGGTATTCCGAAAAGCGAATGTGAACGGGGGGCGAACCCCCGAAATGGACACAAGTTGCCTCCAGCGTGGGCGGGGCGCGGCGACGCGACCTTGGCTGGCATGACCGCCACCGCCACCGCCACCCGAACCCCGCTCGCCGGCGGCCGCCTCGCAGCGGTCATCGCCGGCGGCCTCGCCCTCCTGCTCTCCGCCACCGCCGCCCTCGGGGCCGGCGGGCTGACCTGGGCCTCGTCCAAGCAGGACGACGCCGGCTACTACACGACCTCCACCGAGCGGATCGCCACCGCCACGAGCGCGATCGCCACCGACGACATGGACGTCGACGGCGTCCCGGGCGCGCTCGGCAAGATCCGCGTCAACGTCAAGTCGGCCAACGGCAAGCCGGTGTTCGCCGGCATCGCCCGCACACGCGACGTCGACACGTACCTGCTCAACAGCGCCCACACGACGCTGACCGACGTCGACGTCGACCCGTTCGAGCCGACCTACGAGGACTCGTTCGGCACCGGCACGCCCGCGCCGCCCGCCTCCCAGCGCTTCTGGGTCGCCACCAGCGACGGCAGCAAGCCGCTGGACTGGAAGGTCAAGGACGGCACGTGGTCGGTCGTCGTCATGAACGCCGACGGCTCCGCGGGCGTCGACACCCGCGTCAGCGCCGGCGCGAGCCTCCCGTGGCTCGACGAGCTCGAGCTCGCGGCCTGGATCGCGGCGGCGCTGTTCCTCGCGCTCGGCGGCGCGCTCGTCGCCGGCGGCCTGCGCCGTGGCACCATGGGCGGTGCGTGAGCGGCCCCAGATCGACACCCAGCGGTGGCCGCCTCGCGCTGATCATCATCGGCGCGCTGGTCGCCACCGCCTCGCTCGCGATCTTCGGCTTCGCCGGCTTCCTGCACTGGGTCAACTCCAAGCGAGACGACGGGTATTTCACGACCGGCGCCGTCCGGGTCGGAGCCCTCAACCACGCGCTGACGAGCGACCTCGACGTTCACCGAGGCTTGGTCTCGGTGATCGGCAAGGACGGATTCAGGATGGTCCGGCTCCACGTCGACGCGCCGCGCGACATGTTCGTCGGCGTGGCGCGCACCGAGGACGTGAACAACTACCTGCGCGACACGACGTACACGCGCCTGACCGACTTCGACCTCGCGCCGTTCCGGCCCTACTACGCCGCGACGCTCGGCGACCGCACGGGGCTCGACACCGCGCCGGACCCGCCGGGTGACCAGGACATCTGGACGGCCAAGGCGCAGGGAAGCGGGTCGCTCACGCTCGACTGGAAGGTCGCGCCGGGCAGCTCGACGCTTGTGCTGATGAACGCGGACGGCTCGACCGGCGTCGACGCTCAGGTGGACGCGGGCGCGCAGATCCCGCTGATCGGGACCCTCGCGTGGGTCTTCACCGTCGTCGCGGTGGTCGTGCTCGCGGTCGGCGTGCTGATGATCGTGCTGGGGGTCAGGCGTCGGCCGCAGCCGTCATCGCCTGCCGGATCTGCTTGGGGAGCATGAACCGGACGTCCTCGCGGAGGACTTCGAACTCCTCGACCTCGGTGGTGCCGCGGTCGCGGAAGAAGTTGACGAGGCTCTCGACGAGCTCCTCGGGCGCGGAGGCGCCGGAGGAGATCCCCACGACGCGGGCGCCCTCGAGCCACTCCTCCTGGACCTGATCGGCGCCGTCGATGAGGTACGACGCGGCGCCGTGGTCGCGGGCGACGTCGACCAGCCGGTTGGAGTTCGAGGAGTTCTTGGAGCCGATCACCAGCACGAGGTCGCAATGCTCGGCCATCTGGCGTACGGCGGCCTGGCGGTTGGTGGTCGCGTAACAGATGTCGTCGGTGCGCGGCCCGGTGATGTGCGGGAAGCGCTCGCGCAGGCGGGCGATGATCGTCCGCGTCTCGTCGACCGAGAGCGTCGTCTGGGAGATGTAGGCGAGCTTGTGCTCGTCCTCGACCTCGAGGGTGTCGACGTCGGCCTCGGTCTCGACCAGCACGATGTGGTCGGGCGCCTCGCCCATCGTGCCCTCGACCTCCTCGTGGCCGGCGTGGCCGATCAGGACGATCGTGTAGCCCTCGGCGGCGAACTTGATCGCCTCGCGGTGGACCTTGGTCACGAGCGGGCAGGTCGCGTCGATCGTCTGCAGCTGCCGCCGTTCGGCGTCCGCGTGAACCGCTGGTGACACGCCGTGGGCGGAGAAGACGGTGATCGCGCCCTCGGGGATCGTGTCGTCGAGCTCGTCGACGAAGATCGCGCCGCGGTCGCGCAGGGTGGCGACGACGTGCTTGTTGTGCACGATCTCCTTGCGCACGTAGACCGGCGCGCCGTGCAGCTCGAGCGCGCGCTCGACGGTCTGGACGGCGCGGTCGACGCCCGCGCAGTAGCCGCGCGGAGCGGCGAGCAGTAGTTTCTCGGGCGCGTGCATCAGCCTCCGATGGTAGACGCCCTCCGCCACGCCGAGGCCTTCCTGGCTTCGTTGCCGGACCGCCCCGTCGGCCCTCCGGTGGACCCCGACGCGTTGCGTGCCGCGCTCGGCCACGAGCTGACCGACGAGGGCGTGGCGCCTGAAACCGTCATCGACGAGCTCGTCGCGGCCGCCGACCCCGGGATCGTCGCGAGCGCGGGGCCGCGGTACTTCGGCTTCGTCACCGGCGGCGCCCTCCCCGCCGCGCTGGCCGCGGACTGGCTGGCGTCCGTCTGGGACCAGAACGCGCACATGTGGGTCGGCTCACCCGCCGCGTCCGTGGTCGAGGAGGTCGTGGAGGACTGGGTGCTCGACCTGCTGGGTCTCCCCCGCGACGCGAGCGTCGGCCTCGTCACCGGCGCCCAGATGGCCAACGTGACCTGCCTGGCGGTCGCGCGCGACACGGTGCTCAAGCGCGCGGGCTGGGACGCCGCGAGCCAGGGGCTGATCGGCGCGCCGCCGATCGCCGTCATCGCGGGCGAGGAGGCGCACGCGACGATCTTCAGCGCGTTGCGGATGATCGGCCTCGGCCGCGACAGCGCGACCCTCGTCGCCGCCGACGACCAGGGCCGGATGGACCCCGACGCGCTGGCCCAGGCGCTCGACCACGGCCCCACGATCGTGTGCGCGCAGGCCGGCAACGTGAACAGCGGCGCGTTCGACCCGCTCGAGCCGATCGAGTACCTGTGCGAGCAGAGCGGCGCGTGGCTGCACGTCGACGGCGCGTTCGGCCTGTGGGCGGCGGCCTCGCCGAGTTTGAGCCACCTGACGCGCGGTCTCGAGCGCGCCGACAGCTGGGCCACCGACGCGCACAAGTGGCTGAACGTCCCGTACGACGGCGGCCTGGCGATCGTGCGCGACCGCGCCGCCCACCGCGCGGCGATGAGCGTCAGCGCCGCCTACCTCGTCGCGGGCGAGCAGCGCGACAACTACGACTACACGCCCGAGGCTTCCCGCCGTGCCCGCGGTTTCACCGTCTACGCCGCGCTGCGCTCGCTCGGACGCAAAGGCCTGGCCGACCTGATCGACCGCCACTGCGCGCAGGCTCGCCGATTCGCGCGGATCCTCGAGGAGGGCGGCGCCGAGATCCTCAACGACGTCGTGCTCAACCAGGTGCTGGTCGCCGCCCCGCCGAGCGCGATCGCGCGCATCCAGGCCGACGGCACCTGCTGGGTGGGCGGGACGGTCTGGCGCGGCCGCGAAGCGATCCGCATCAGCGTCTCCAACTGGTCCACGACCGACGCCGACGTGGAACGCTCCGCGGCGGCGATCCTCAGCGCCCTGTAGGCGCCCACCTCGAACGCAGGAACTCCAGGACGGCCTCGCCGCTCTTGTCCAGGCTCGCCTTGGACACGGCGGTGAGGTCGTCGCAGGGCTTGTGCCAGCAGGGGAAGTTGAAGTCGATCAGGTCGATCGCCGGGACGCCGCGCTGGAGGAACGGGGTGTGGTCGTCCTCGACGACGCCCTGTTGGGTGTCCGGGAACGCGGAGTCCGAGCCGACGCGCTCGGCCGCCTCGCGCAGGTCCGCCCACATCTCGGCGTTGCTGCTCTGCTCGTAGGGGATCGCCAGGTCCTTGTTGGCGACGAAGTCGAGCAGCGTGAGCTCCTTGATCTTCTCGGAGTACTTCTTGGCGAAGGCCTTCGAGCCGCGCACGCCGGTGCCGAGGAAGTCCGAGTCGTCGGTGGCCTCTTCGCCGTCGAAGGCGACGAACCAGACCGGCGAGGCGTTCTTCGGGCGCTTCATCTTGCTCATCACGCGGGCGATCTCCAGCATCTGCGCCGTGCCGCCCGCGCCGTCGTTGGCGCCGACGAAGTCCGGGATGTCCTTGGTGTCGTAGTGGGCGGCGAGGACGATCGCCTTGCCCTTGCCCGGCAACTTGCCGACGACGTTCTGCAGACCGCCGGCCACGGGCTCGTAGTGCGAGTTGGGGAGCCGCTGCTTGATGTACGCCGCGAGCTGCTTGGACTTCGCGCTGCCGGCGGGCCTCGGGCCGAGGTTGACCTGGTACTCGAGTGCCGCCCAGGCCTTGTCCTCGTTGAAGCGGTCGACCTTCTTCGGCGCGGCGGCGACGGTCGCCGCCGGTGTGGCGGTCTCCTCGGCCGTCGGCGCCGGTGTCTGCGCCCCCGGCTTGGGATCGTTCCCGCCTCCGCACGCGGCGAGCAGGAAGGTGCAGGCGAGCGCGGCGAGCATCCGGCTAGTCATTCGCGCTGACGGCGGTGAGCAACTCGGCGAAGCGCTCGCGAGCGGCCTCGCGGCGGGTCGGGACGTGCTCGGACGGCACCTCGTGCGGCTCGTAGCCGCGCAGGATCTGGCGGGCGACGGACTGGCGGTGGACCTCGTCGGCGCCGTCATAGAGGCGCGCTGCGCGGGCATAGCGGTACATGGCTTCCAAGGGGAGATCGGTGGAGTAGCCGAGCGCGCCATGGATCTGCAACGCGCGATCGACCACCTCGAACAAAACATTCGCACCGAAGAACTTGATCAAGGAGATGTCCGTGCGGGCGGCCGCGGCACCCTCGTTGTCCATCCGCCAGGCCGCGTGCAGGGTCATCAGCCGCGCGGCCTGCATCTGCGCCGCGGAGTCCGCGATCCAGTTCTGGATCGTCTGCTTGTCGGAGAGCGGCGAGCCGAACGCGTAGCGGCTGAGCGCGCGTTCGCAGAGCATGTCGAATGCACGCTGGGAGACGCCGAGCCAGCGCATGCAGTGGTGGATGCGCCCCGGGCCGAGCCGGTGCTGGGCGATCAGGAACCCCTCGCCCTCGCCGCCGAGCAGCGCGTCGGCGGGAACCCGCACGTTCTCGTAGAGGATCTCGGCGTGCCCGCCGTAGCGGCCGAAGTGCTCGGCCGGGTGCTCCATCGTCGCCACGTCGCGGATGAGGTTCACGCCGGGCGTGTCGACGTCGACGATGAACATCGAGGCGCGCTGGTGCGGGCGCGCGTCCGGGTCGGTCACCGCCATCACGATCAGGAAGTCCGCGACGCTGGCGTTGGTCGAGAACCACTTGTGGCCGTTGATGACCCAGTCGTCGCCGTCGCGCACCGCGCGCGTCTGCAGGAGCGTCGGATCGGAGCCAGCGGTCTCGGGCTCGGTCATCGAGAACGCGCTCTTGAGGTCGCCCGCGAGCAACGGGTGCAGGTAGCGCTCCTTCTGGTCCGCCGACCCCGCGAGCGCGAGGATCTCGCTGTTGCCGCTGTCCGGCGCGGCGTTGCCGAACACCGCCGGTGCGTACGGCGACGTGCCGAGGATCTCGTGCATGAGCCCGAGCTTGACCTGGCCGAACCCCTGCCCACCGAGCTCAGGCGGCAGGTGCGCGGCCCACAGCCCGCGCTCCTTCACCCGCTCCTGGAGCGGCTTGATCGCCTGCCGGAAGCCGTCTTCCCCCAGCTCGTCGAACACCGTCTCGATCGGCCAGACCTCGGTCCGGACGAGCTCGCGCATCCAGTCCAGCTGCTCTTGGAACTCAGGGTCGGTGGAGAAGTCCCATGCCATGCGTCGATCATCGCACGGCCCGCTCGATCACCCACAGCAGCAACCCGAACGCCAACAGGCCGCCGGCCCACAGCGCGAGCTTCGGGTCGTCGGCCACCTGTTGGATCGCGAGCCCCGCGCACGTGGCGGCGCCGAGCCACGGGAGCACCGTCGGCGCCTTGAAATGGTCGTGGTCGACGGGCGTGCGCCGCAGCGCCAGCAGCGCGACGTGGACGCCCACGAAGACCAGCAGCAACAGCAGCACCGTCGTGTCCGCGAGCGTGCTCAGGTCGCCGAGGATCGCCAGGACGGCGGCGATCGAGGCGGTGAAGACGATCGCCACCCACGGGGTCCGGCGGCCCGGATGGACC
Organism: Solirubrobacter soli DSM 22325; assembly: GCF_000423665.1. Lineage (GTDB taxonomy): Bacteria > Actinomycetota > Thermoleophilia > Solirubrobacterales > Solirubrobacteraceae > Solirubrobacter > Solirubrobacter soli. Next base: position 25,630 of record NZ_AUIK01000033.1, read on the forward strand.
TTGCCGAGGATCGCGGGGACGACCTTCTCGTTGGCCATGCCGTACATCAGCCGCGACGCCATCACGAGGTTCAGGAGGCAGCCGTTGACGATCGCGAACAACGCGATCGCGGAGAACACCTGCGAGTTGACGCTCAGCGGGCCCTGCGTGACGACCTCCAGCAGCGGGCCGTCGGACTTCGCGAGCGTGTCGGCCGGCACGGCCATCCCGGCGATCACGGTGACGAGCAGGTACACGGCGCCCGCGAGGCCCAGACCCATGAACAGGGTGCGCGGGAAGGCGTGCGTCGCGTCCTTGGTCTCCTCCGCGACGTTGACCGCGTCCTCGAAGCCGATCAGCGCGTAGAACGCGATCGAGGCGCCCGCGATGATCAGCAGCGCGGGCGTCGTGTCCTCCTTGAACTCGACGGCGCGGGACGGGTCGCCGCCGCCGTCGAACAGGAACGCGGCGCCGATCAGCACGACCAGGAACAGGCCGCCGAGCTCGATCAGCGTGCAGCCGAGATTGAAGTTCGCCGACTCCTTGATCCCGCGGAAGTTGATGGCGCTCACGACAGCGATCACCGCGAGCGCGACCAGCACCGTGGGCAGCTCGACGAACTCGCTCAGGTAGTCGCCGCCGAACGCCGTCGCCAGCGCCGCGGCCGAGCTGACGCCCGAGCACATCACCGCGAACGCGACGACGAACGTGAGCAACGGCGCCTTGAAGGCCTTGTGGACATAGAGCGCCGCGCCCGCGGCCTGCGGGAACTTCGCGACGAGCTCGGCGTAGGACGCCGCGGTGAACGCGGCGATGACCGCGGCGAGCGCGAACCCCGTCCAGATCGCGCCGCCGATCTCGCCGGCGACCTCGCCGGTCCGGGCGTAGATGCCGCCGCCGAGGATGTCTCCGACGATGAACAGCAGCAGCATCCTGCGGGTCAGCGTTGGGGTGAGCTGGCTCTCGCGCATGCGGTCGACGTACCCACGGAACTCTCATGTCAAGCCGCCGCCGGGTCGTGCCGATATGGACAATCACCATGCCCCGCACGCTCTCGCTGCTCGCCGCGTTCGCGAGCCCCGTCTTCCTCTGTGCGGCGATCGCCGGGTGGCTGTTCGAGGTCTGGCCGGCCACGCCCTTGACGCTCGGCGTCTCGGCGGTGCTCGTCACCGGCGGGCCGATCCTCGGCATCCTCCACGTGGCGACCGCGGGCCGCGACGACGACGTGGAGATCGAGGAGGAGCAGGCGATGCCGACGCTCGTCATCCAACCCGCTCCTGAGCCGATCAAGCTCACCGCGAAGGCCGAGGCGGCGCGCCGCTTCGCCAACTGGCGCGACACGCCCAACGAAGCGATCACCCAGCGCGAGCGCGCTCGCCGCGCCAACCAGCACGCACGCGGCTAGCCTGCCCCGGCGGTGCTCGTCGCCGCCGCATGTCTGGGGGTCGTGGCCGGCGCGATGCTGCAGGCCGCGACCGGGTTCGGCTTCTCGCTGCTCGCCGCGCCGCTGCTGTTCGCCGCGATCGGGCCGGAGCCGGCGGTGATCCTGCTGCTCGTCCTCGGCCTCGAGGTCAATGTCCTGACGTTGGGGACCGAACGCCGGCGCCCGCGACCGTTGCGGGAAGCGACGGTCACGATGCTCGCCTGGTCGCTGCCGGGCGCACTCGCCGGGGTCGCCGTGCTGCGCTCGCTCCCGGGCGCCGCGCTGCAGGTGGCGGTGACGCTCGGCGTCGTGGCGACGCTCGCGGCGCGGCGGGTCCGCGAGGCGCACGTCCCCGCCTGGGTGGCGGGCGCGACGGCGGGGGCGCTGACGACCTCGACCTCGACCAACGGGCCGCCGATGCTGCTGCACCTGCTCGGCCGCGGCGCCACCCCGGAGCAGGTCCGCGACACGCTCACGACGTGCTTCATCGGGCTCGCGGGGATCGGCGCGATCGCCCTCTTCGCCACCGGCGATCCGGAGCTTCCGGACGGTCGCCTCCTGGTCGGCCTGCTGCCCGGCGTGCTCGCCGGCCACCTCGTCGGACGGCGCGGTTTCGCGCGCCTAGCAGAAGGCGGCCGCTATGAGCTTGTCCTCACGGTCGTATTGCTCGCGGCCGTCGTAGTTGGCCTCATCGGTGCACTCCTCTGAACCCGTTACGCTTGCGAACGAATGGCGCAGTCTCACGGGGACCGGCTTTCAGCCGTCGACGCCTCGTTCCTCGCGCAGGAGCGGGCGAACAGCCACATGCACGTCGGAGCCGTGCTGATCTTCGAGGGCCCGGCACCGGCGTATGACGATTTCCTGAACCACATCCGGTCGCGCCTGCACCTCGTACCGCGCTACCGGCACAAGCTCGCGTTCCCCCCGCTCGAGACCGGTCGCCCGATCTGGGTCGACGATCGCAACTTCAACCTCGAGTACCACGTCCGCCACACGGCGCTGCCGCAGCCGGGCTCGGAGGAGCAGCTGCGGGCGCTCGCCGCGCGCATCCACTCGCAGCGGCTGGATCGCGCCAAGCCCTTGTGGGAGACGTGGCTCGTCCAGGGGTTGGAGCGCGGTCGCTTCGCGCTGATCTCCAAGTCGCACCACGCGTTGGTCGACGGGATCTCCGGCGTCGACCTGATGACCGTGCTCTTCGACGCGACGCCGATCCCGCAGGTCGCCCCGCATGAGGGCGAGCCGTGGATGGCCGAGAGCGAGCCCGGGCCGCTGCAGCTCGCCGCGCGCGGCGTGAAGGGCCTCGCCCGGCTGCCGTTCGAGCTGGCCGGCGGCGCCCTGACCGCCGCCACCCATCCGGCGACCTCGCTGGATGTGGTCAAGGAGGCGCTCGAAGGGATCGGCGAGGTCGCCTGGGCGGGGCTGAACCCGGCGCCCGAGACGCCGTTGAACGTGCCGATCGGGCCGCACCGGCGGTTGTCGTTCGTGCGCAACGACCTCAGCGACCTCAAGCTCGTCAAGAACACGCTCGGCGGCACCGTCAACGACGTCGTGCTCACGGTCGTCGCGGGCGGGTTGCGCTGCTGGCTGCGTTCGCGCGGCGTGCGTACGGAAGGGCTCGAGCTGCGCGCGCTCGTGCCGGTGTCGGTGCGCTCCAAGGACCAGCACCACGAGCTCGGCAACCGGATCGTGGTGATGCGCGGGCCGCTGCCGGTCTACGTCGAGGACCCGGTCGCGCGGTTGCGGGTCGTGCGCCAGGCGATGGACGGGCTCAAGGACTCCAAGCAGGCCGTCGGCGCCGAGGTGATCACCGGCCTGGAGGCGCTGGCGCCGCCGACGATCCTCGCGCAGGCCTCGCGCCTGCAGTTCTCGACGCGGCTCTTCAACCTGCTCGTCACCAACGTGCCCGGCCCGCAGTTCCCCCTGTACGTGCTCGGCCGCGAGCTCGAGGACCTGTTCCCGGTCGCGTTCCTGCCCGAGAACCAGTCGCTGGCCGTCGCGATCATGTCCTACAACGGCAAGATGGACTTCGGCCTGCTCGGCGACTACGACGCGATGCCCGACCTCGAGGAGCTCGGTGACGCGTTGAAGGAATCGCTCGAGGAGCTCGTCGAAGCCGCGGGCGGGCGCAAGCCGAAGCGCCGCAAGCGTGCCGCGACGCCGCGCAAGCTCGAGCCCGCTTAGGAGCCGAGTGCCGGCCGGCGGATCAGCGCCGGCAGCTGGAAGACGTCCTCGAACTCGCGGTGGAAGTTCGGGGACAGAGAGGCGGAGATCGGCGGCACCATCCACGCCCACTCCGCGTTGACCGGGCAGCCCTTCTTCTCCTCCGAGACCGTCCACTTGTGGAACTTCTGGGCGGCCGTGTGGTGGTCGTCCATCCGGATGCCGGCCTTGTCGTAGGAGTGCAGCACCGCGGTCGTGAGCTCGATCACGGCGCGGTCCTTCCACAGCGAGCGCGCGTCGGACGTGTCGATCCCCAGCGCCTCGGCGATCTCCGGCAGGAGGTTGTAGCGGTACTCGTCGGTGAAGTCGCGCGCCGAGATCTCCGGCGCGATGTACCAGCCCGTGAACGGCGCCAGCGGGTAGGTGATGCCGCCGATCGACAGCGCGTTGTCCGAGATCGACGGAAAGCCCCACCAGCGCAGGCCGAGCTCGGCCAGGCCCTCGATCGCCGGATGCTCGATCTCGACCTCGTGCGCGAGCTCGGACGGAACCTCATGAAGGCTGACCTTGCCGTCCGCGGTCTGGACGATCAGCGGGAGGATGTCGAACATCCCCTCCTTGGCCGGCTTCCAGCCGTGCGCCTTGGCGAGGTCGGTGATGTGGATCGTGTTCGGGTCGCCGACGACCGTGCCGTCCGCCTGCCGATGCCCGGCGTAGGAGATCAGCTGGCTGTTCCACACCTGCGCCGCCGACTCGCCCGGCTTGAGCGGCGCGAAGATCGTGATCGTCGGCTTGATGCGGCCCTTGTTGAAGACGAACTCGCCGTGGTCGAGGCAGCCCTTGGCGATGCCCTCGGCGTCCGTCACGTCGCGCAGATCGCGCACCGTCAGCCCGCGCCAGTAGAGCTTGCCGATGCACCGCGTGTTGTTGCGCCACGCGAGCCGCGCCCCGACCGTCAGCTCTTCGGCCGTGTGCACGTACGTGCCGGTCTCGGCGATCTCCTTGATGACGTCCTGCACCCGCAGCCGCCATTCGGCGTCCGTGAGCGTCCCGTGCTCCTTGTAGAGCTCGAAGAACTCGCGCACTTCCTTCGGGTTCGGGCCGCCCTCGAGGTCGGCGAACGCGGGTGCGGCGGTCTCTGTGGCGGACGATGCGAGATCGGCGACCCAGTGCACCGGGCAACCGGTGACCGCGGGCGTCGTCTCGGTCTCGACAGTGGGCGCGAGGTTCGGGGTCACGCCCCGGGTATTCGGACCGCTTCAGGCCACCTTTAGCCTGACTGGACGATCGGAGAGGGGCGCCTCAATAGCCGAGCGCGAACTTGGCGTCCTCGGACATCTTGTCCGGGGTCCAGGGCGGCGTGAAGACCATGTTCGGGATCACCTGCTCGACGCCCGGGAGCTCGCCGATGAACTCCTGCATCTGTTCGGAGACCTGCGGGCCGATCGGACAGGCGGGGGTCGTGAGGGTGAATGTCACCGACACGGTGCCGCCGTCGATCTCGACCCCGTAGACCAGGCCGAGCTCCACGAAATCCAGGCCCAGCTCGGGGTCGATGACGTTGGAGAGCGCCTCTAGGACGTCGTCTTGATCGATCATCGTGGAACCGAGTGTAGGAAAGTCAGCGGTTGTGACCTGTACGAACCCCTCGGTTCGTTGTAGCGTGCACCCATCGTCAGCTTCGATGCACAGCTCGCCATCCTCCGCATCGAGGGGGACGAGGACCGGACGACGAGCGGTCGCCGCCGTCGGCCCTTCTCGGCCGCCCTCAACGCGACGCGTGACGTCATCGTCGACCTGTCCGGGCTGACGTTCGCGGACCCGTCGCTGATGATCGACCTGGCGTGTCTCGCGCAGCGCCTGCGCGCGCGTGGCGTGACGCTGTGGCTGGCGCACCCGCAGCCGAACATCCGCACGCTGATCGAGACCGTAGGCCTGCACCGGCTTCCGGCCGTGCGCATCGGCGGCGGCCCCGCCGCCGCAAAGCCCGCCTTCACCTAGACGTACAGGCGATGCAGCCCCTCCGCCCCACCCCGATCATCCGACCTTAAGGCGTCGGACACCCGAGCGCTCTACGCTCGGCGGACTCCATGCCGCTGCTCCTCGTCATCCTCTTCATCGTCGTCCCCATCGCCGAGTTGGCGGTGCTCATCCAGGTCGGTCAAGCGATCGGCGTCTGGTGGACGATCCTGCTCCTGGTCGCCGACGCGATCCTCGGCTCGTGGCTGCTGCGCACGCAGAGCCGCGCCGCGTGGCGGCGCTTCAACGAGGCCCTGGCCGGCGGGCGCGTCCCGCACCGTGAGGTGGTCGACGGCGTGCTCGTGATCTTCGGCGGCGTCCTGCTGCTCACGCCCGGGTTCATCACGGACATCTTCGGCGTGCTGTTCCTCTTCCCGCCCACGCGCGTGCTGCTGCGGGGCCTGTTGGTACGTCGCGGCGCGCTGAAGCTGATGGGCTCGATGCCGATGACCGCCACGCCGCCCAACGGCCGCTTCCGCTCTCCCGACGACGTGGAGAGCACCGCCGTGGACATCGACCCTGACCGCCTGGACCCGCCGCGGTGAGCGCCCTCGGTCCCGAGGCGCCGCGTTCCCTGCGCAAACCGGGGGACACGGACGCCGTCACCTTCTCGTGGGCGGACGGTCGCGCGGGCGTCTACGGGCTCGCGCGGGTCGCCTCCGGGTTGCTCGCCGACGGCACCACGTCGCACAGCGTGCTGGCGGTCGGCTTCGCGGGCCGTGAGACCCTGGGCGCGATCGCCGAGGCGGGCGCGACGCCGCCCGCCGAGCTGACGACCGCGATCGAGGAGCCGCTCGAGCGCTGGACGGTCTCGGGGGCCGGTGAGATCGAGTTCTCGCTGACCTTCGAGGCGCTGACACCGCCGGCCGAGTACGGCGGGCGCATGGCCCTCGTCAAGACCGGCGGGATGGAGGGCTACGAGCAGCTCTGCCGCGTGCGCGGGACGATGGCGGGCCGCGAGATCGACGGCCTCGGCCAGCGCGGGCACTCGTGGGGCAATCCGGACTGGGACAAGATCGCGCTGACGCGCTCGGTCAGCGCGTGGTTCGACGACGGGACCGGCTGCGTGCTCTCGACGGTGCGCTCGATCAAGACCGACAATCACGCCGACGAGGCGATCTGGGCCGCCGCCTTCGACGGCTCGCGCTTCCTCGCGGTGGACGAGCCGCGGCTCTCGACGACCACCGACGGCGCCGGCCGCCAGGTCCGCGCCGGGCTCGAGCTGTGGATGGACAAGGACGACGACTACCCGACGCGCGGCCTCGGCGAGGTCATCACCGGCTCGACCCTGGAGCTCGGCGCGCTGCGCCTGGACGTCGCGTTCTTCGGCTGGCACGTCGAGGGCCGCGTCGCGATCGGCCGCTACGACATCATCCGCCGCGCGTGATCAAGGCCGTCATCTCAGATTTCGGCGGCGTCGTCACGCTGCCGCTGTTCGAGGGGTTCAAGCGCGCGCACGAGGAGCTCGGCGTGCCGATCGAGGCGCTCGGCGTGGCGATGAAGCTGACCGCCGCCCGCAACCCCGAGCCGCCGCTGTGGACGCTCGAGCGCGGCCAGATGACCGAAGCCGACTTCCTCGCCGGCCTCGAAGCCGCGCTCACCGAGGTGACCGGCACCGCCGTCACGCTGGACGGCTACGGCGCGCTGCTGATGGGCAAGCTCGAGCCCAACGAACCCCTTCTGGCTCGCTATCGCGAGCTACGCGAAGCAGGCGTCCGGCTGGCGATCCTGACCAACAACGTCCGCGAGTGGCACGACATCTGGCGCACGGCGTTCGACATCGACGCGCTCTTCGAGCTCGTCGTGGACTCCGCCTTCGAGGGCACCCGTAAGCCCGAGCCGCGGATCTACGAGCTGACGCTGAGTCGCCTCGGCCTGGCCCCGCCGGATTGCGTCTTCATCGACGACGTCGAGGTCAACGTGACGGCAGCGAACGAACTGGGTCTCCACGGCATCCACTTCCGCGACACCGACCAGGTGCTCGCCGAACTCGACGCCGCGCTCGACGGTGCCGCGCCTTGAGGTCGGATGATCGGGGTGGGGCGGAGGGGCTGCCCCGCCTTAATTTTCCGAGCCGAGGCGGTCCCAGACGTAGAGCTCGAGGCACTCGGCCAGGAGCTCGGTCGCGCGCTCGCGCGACAGCCACGGCAGGACGCTCTCCAGCGCCTGCTCCTCGGCGACGCCCGCGTTGAACGCGTCCTCGCCGCGCAGGCCGGCGGCGATCTTCAGCGCCTCGCGCCGGTTCTCGCCGAGCGACTTGAACGCACCGACGAGGAAGTCCTTGTTGGCGAGCGGGGTGCCGACCTCCATCGAGGCATGCCACGCAGCGAGCATCGAGAGGTCGTGTTCGTCGAGGTCCGCCACCGCTTTGGCGTAATGGGACGCCAGCTCGGACTCCGGGATCTCGTCGACCCAGGCGCGCACGAGCTCGCCGAGCAACTGCCGGCGGGCCTCGCGGCCGACCGATTCCGCGATCACGCGGATGGCGTCCTGCGGCTCAATGAAGCACAGTGGCATGACGAAGCTCACGGTACGGGGTGCGTCGGACGGCACAATGTCCTTGGTGGCCGGCCGCTACGAGTCCTGGTTTCTCAGCGCGCGCGACGTCGAGCCCGGGCGACCGCCCCGAGCGCTCTGGATTCGCCACACCACGCATCGCGCCGCGGGTGAGACGGCGTCATCGAGCGCTCTGTGGTGCACGGTCTTCGACCCTGGCGCGGGTGCTCCGTCGGCCGTCAAGCAGTCATCGCCGGGACCGCCGGACGGCGCGGATCCGAGCGGCTTCCGCGGCGAGGCCCGGGCGCGCGGCCGGATGGCGGAATGGAGCCTCGCCCTCTCGGGCGCGGGCGCCCCGCTGCGGCACCTGCGGCCCGGCGCCCTGTACCGGCTTCCGTTCCCCCGCACGAAGCTCGAAGCCCCCGTGCCGGACGGGATCGCGTCCGGGCGCCTCGTCTTCGACGGCGCCGAGCTCGACGTCGTCGGCTGGCGCGCGACCGTCGGCCACAACTGGGGCGCCGAGCACGCCGAGCGGTGGGTGTGGCTGCACGCCGCGGGCTTCGAGGACGAGCCGGATGCGTGGCTGGAGCTCGCGATCGCCCGCGTACGCGTCGGCGGCGCCCTCACGCCCTGGATCGCCAACGGCGCCGTCGCGTTCGCCGGCCGCCGCTTCCGGCTCGGCGGGCTCGGCCACGTCTCCGGCGTGCGCGTGGTCGCCGGCCCCGGCCGCCTCGAGGCGATGGTCCCCGGCCAGCGCGTCACGATCCGCGTCGCCGTCCACGCCGACCTCGACCAGACCGTCGGCTTCAAGTACGCGGGCGTGACCGGCGACCCCGTGGGCGGCGAGCGCGAGGTCCTGCACGCCGGCCTCGCCGAGGTCCGCCTCGGCATCCGCCGCCCGAGCCGCAGCTCCGCCGAGCTGTTCACCAAGTGCGGCGGCGCCTACGAGCTCGGCGGCCGCGAGTTCACCCACGGCGTCCCCCTCCAGCCCTACCCCGACCCCTGAACCTAAAGGGGCCTGACCCCTTTACCTTTTCAGCGTGACCTGGGCGGAGCGGGAGACCGGGGCGGTGCCCGCGTAGTTCGCGGTGGCCTTGATGCGGGCGCGGTAGGTGCGGGACTTCGGGCCCTTCTGGAGCGCCTTCTTGGCCTTCTTGTTCAGGCGCAGCGTGAGCTCGGTGCGGCCCGCCTTGACGCCCTTCTGGGTCAGCGTGCCCGCGACGAGCTTCTTGCCCAGCCCGAGCTTCTTCGCCGTCGGCCGGTCGACGGTCAGCTGCGCGTTGACGTCGCACACCTGCGCGCACACGACCTTGAACTTGACGGTCGTCTTGCCGCGCTGGGGGAAGATGAAGCCGGGCGGCTCAGGCCCGGTCGGCGTCGGCGTCGGGACGGGGGTCGGGACCGGCGTCTGGACCGCCTGGACCGCGGCCGCCGGGGCGCCGTGCACGCCGAACTCGGTCATGTCGAAGAAGCCGCCGCCGCCCTGCGCGCTGAGCAGCGTCAGCCGCACGTGCCGCACGCCCGCCGCCGAGGCTGGGATCTGGTTGAGCCGGTGGCGGTCGGAGAAGCCGAACGTGCCCGCCGCGGCGATCGCCCACGGGCCGGCCGGCGACGACTGCGACGTCTCGATCGTGAAGGCCCCGGTCGCCGAGGACGCGTCGTCGCCGCACGCCTCCGCCGGATCGGCCTCGAAGCCGCTGACGTCGACGGGGCCCGGCAACGTGACCACGATCGACTTGCCGAGGCCCGAGGCGTCGGTGGACCAGCCGCTGCCCTGGGACTGGTCGAGCGCCGCGTCGGGACCGCAGCCCTGGTCGGCGTAGTCGGCGCTGCCGGCGCCGGGGGTGACGATGGCGCCGCCGGGGAGCGCGGCCCAGTTGCGGGTGAGCGGCCGGTTCACGATGGCCGCCGCGCTCGCGGGCACGGTGACCGGCACGGAGACGGGGTCATAGCCGGGAGCACTGATCACGAGGCTCGGGAATATACGTGCGGGGACGCCGGTGATGGCGTAGTTGCCGGAGCCGTCGGTCGTCGTCGCCAGCCTGTCCGGACCGGCTGCGAGCCCGTTGATCGCGACCTTCGCGCCACCGATGCGCGCGCCGGTCACGGCATCGGTGATCGAGCCGGTGATCGTCCCGCGCGGGTCGCCGGCGGCCGGCGGCGCCGAGAAGTCCTGCGCCGGCGCGCCCGTGGCCGGGTCGGCGGTCGCGTAGTAGCCCATCCCGCGGGTGCGGAAGACGCCCCAGATGGTGGCGCGCTGGGTGCCGCCGGCGGCCTGGTCGGCGAGCAGGATCCCGTTGCGCGCGTCCAGGAACGACGGCTCGGGCGGGGTCAGCCGCATGCCGTCCGTGATCAGCCGCCGCGCCGCGACCGCCCCGACCGCGTCGCGCAGATCCCACAGCGTCTCCGCCCAGATCTCGCCGTCGGCGTGGACCTCGGGCCCGCTGTCGATGCGCCCGAAGTCGCCGTACGTGTAGCCACCCGCTCCGGCGCTCCCCGCCCCCGGGCATGCGATCGTCGCCGCCACCGGGCAGTCGAGCCCTTGCGTGCGCAGCGTGTGCGGCGTCGCGTCGGTGTAGCTGCCCATGTCGACCTCGTTCTGGGCCGCGGTGTTCAGGGCGGGGAACTGGGAGACGAGGAAGTCCTTGGCGTACCAGTCGCTCCAGCCCTCACCCATCGCGCCCGCCTGCGGCGAGTTCAGCGCGCCGCGCCCGGCCGCGTCGGTGATGAGCCGGTTCGAGAGGCCGTGCGTGTACTCGTGGTAGAGCACCGACCCGTCGTCGCCGCCGTTCATCGCCCGGAAGCCCGACCCGGCGAACAGGTACATCTGCATCGTCGGCGAGCGCCCGTCGGGCAGCGTCAGCATGTTGGCGTTGTTGATGTGGCCGGCGTTGGGCAGGGTCGCCGCGCCGTCGTCGGTCTGCACGATCACCGGGTCGACGCCCTTGAAGCCGTCGAACCCGATCCCCCCGCCCGCGAGCCAGTCGTGGAAGCGGTTGGCGAAGTAGAAGGCCTGCACCGCGTTCTGCTCGCGGTTGTCGGTCCAGTTCGTCCCGGCCCCGCTCCACGAGCACGGGTTGGCGGCCGTGCAGCTCGCGCCGCCCTTGGTCTGGAGCGTGTACTGCCCCGGGATGACCTCCTCGCCGGGACCCACGGTGTCGCTGTCGTCGAGGTCCGAGAACGTGCGGGCGAACTGCCCGGAGAGCCGCGTCGAGCCCGGCGTCAGCCAGCCGTTGGTCTCGAGGTCGACGGTGTTCGCCGTGCCGCCGATCCCGTTGCCCGGATGGTTCTCCCAGACCTTGGCGTTGGTGGCGGACTTGACCATGTTCACCCGCCGGCGGACGTTGCCGGTGCGGGCGTCCACGAACGCGTCCCAGACCGCGGTCGAGGACTCGCGGTAGGTCACCCTCCAGACAAGGCGGCGGTCGTCGAGCGCGAGCTCGGCCTCAGAGCCGTCGCCGTAGGTCGTCGCGCGCGTCGCGCCCTTGGCGACCTTGTCGATCGGCGTGGCGTGGAAGCTGCCGGTGGCGGCCTGGACCGCGCGCACGGCCTCGCCCGCGGTGACCAGTGGGGTCGTGTTCGCGGCGAGGTCGGGCACCGGGTCGCCGCCGACGTCGAGGACGCTTCCGTCGGGCGCGAGGTCGACCCGGACCTCGCTGTCGGCCGTCGGGATCCCGTCGACGGCCTGCCGGTAGCGGACCGAGGTGACGTTGCCACCGGTCGTGACGGTGGGGGGCTCGAGCGCGGCGATGTCGCCGAGGTCGAGCCCGAGGTCCGCCCGGTGCTCGCGCACGTAGCGCATGGCGACGTCGTCCGGGGCCGCGAGAGCGGCGGCCGGGAAGGCGAGGGTCGCGAGCGCGACGGCGGCGAAGGCGTGGCGGGAGGTCAACGTCTGATGGTCACGCGGCGGCGTTCGACGACGCTACCGGAACGGACCGTCAACGTGGCGACGATTCTCGTGACCTTCGACCAGCGAGCCTTCGACGGGACCTTCACCGTGAAGACCCGGTTGCCCTTGAGCGTCCCCTTGAACGTCGCGATCGTCTTCTTCGTGCGCAGTTTCCGCGCGGTCGCGGCGTCGACGGTCAGCGTGGCGGTGACGGGACACGCGACCGGGCAGCGGGCGATCACGCGGATGGACCGCTTCCCGGACGCCTCGGCCTTGAAGGAGGGCTTGGCCACGGGCGTCGGCGCCGGCGTCACCACCGGGGTCGCGACGGGCGTGGCGGTGGGGGTGGCGGTGACGATGGGTGTGGCCGTCGGGGTGGCGGTCTCCGTCGCGGTGGGCGTGGGGGTCGGCGTGGGCGTCGGCGTCACGACCGCCCCGTCGGCGTAGACCGAGAACGCGGTCATGTCCATGTAGTCCCAGCCCGCCGTCAGCGTGCTGTTGATCGTGACCCGCACGTAGCGGACGCCGCTCTTGCCCGCGGTCGGCGTGACCACGTTCATCCGGTGCCGGTCGCCGAAGACGAACGACGGCGTCGCCGCGGTCGTCCACGTCGCGTTGTTCGGCGAGGTCTCGATCGTCACGCCGCGAGCCGACGCGTCCTCGGAGTCGAAGCATCCCTCGGCCGGGTCGACCTCGAAGTGGTCGACGTCGATCGCCGCCGGCAGCGTGATCGTCATCGTCCGCGATCCGGTCCTCGGCGCCGACCAGGCCGTCCCGGCGTTCTGGTCGAGCGTCGCCAGCGCCCCGCAGCCCTGCGGCGCGAGGTCGTCGCCGCCGCTCACCGTCGCACCGCCCGTCTGCGCGGCCCAGTCGCGGCGCAGCGCCTTGTCGATCGTCGTCGTCTGCCCGCCGGTGACCGTCGCCGGCGTCAGCACGCGGTCGTACCCCGGAGCGGTGACGATCAGGTTCGCGTACGTCCGCGGCGGGACGTCGAAGGAGTACCGGCCATCGCCGTCCGCGTCCGCCACGACCGGGCCGAGCTTGACCTCGGCGTCCGCCAGCGGCGCGCCCGCGAGGTTCGTGATCCGGCCCGCGATCGTGCCGGTCGGGCCGCCTGCCGGCGGCGGCGAGAAGTCCTCGACCGGCTCGACGTCGTCGGACCCTGTGGTGGAGGCGTAGTAGCCCATCCCGCGCGCGGCGAAGACGGTCCAGATCGTGCCGCGCTCCGTGTCGTCGGAGGCCGCGGCGAGGATCGCGTCGCGCTCGTCGAGGAACGTCGGCTCCGGCGGCGAGAGCCGCATCCCCTGCGTGATCACCCGCTCCGCCTCGGTGGTGCCGAGCGCCGTGCGCAGGTCCCACAGCGTCTCGGCCCAGATCTCGCCGTCGTAGTGGACCTCCGGCCCGCCGATGATCTTCCCGAAGTCGCCGTAGGTGTAGCCGCCGGCGCCCGCCGTGCCCTTGCCCGGGCAAGCGGGTGCGGTCGCGCCCACCGGGCAGTCGAGGCCCTGGCTGCGGATCGAGTTCGCGGTCGCGTCGGTGTAGGCGCCCATGTGGACGTCGCCGTTGACGGCGGTGTTGTCCAGCGTCGGGAACTGGTCGACGAGGAAGTCCTTCGCGTACCAGTCGCTCCAGCCCTCGCCCATCGCGCCCGCCTGGGCGGTGTTGAGCGCGCCCGCGCCGCCCGCGTCGCGGATCAGCCGGTTCGAGAGCCCGTGGGTGTACTCGTGGTAGAGGATCGACGCGTCATCGCCGCCGTTGACCGCGCGGTAGCTGCTCGACACGCCCCACAGGTACATCTGCATGATCGGCGACGTCCCGTCCGGCGGCGTGTACATGTTCGCGTTGTTGCGGTGATTGAAGTCCGGTCCTGTGGCCGCGCCGTCGAACGTCTCCAGCCGCAGCCGGTCACCGTTCTCGAACGGCCGGTCGGTGAAGTTGATCGGCGGGGCCGCCAGGTGGTCGTGGAAGCGGTTGGCGAAGTAGAACGCCTGGACCGAGCTCTGATTGACGTTGGTCGTGTAGTTGCCGGGTGGCGTCCACGAGCAGGGCGTCGCCGCGCCGCAACTGCCCGCGGGGACGAAGTCGTAGTCGCCCGGCACGACCTCCGTGCCGCTGCCGACGTCGTTGAGGTCCGCGTAGGCGTGCACGTTGGGCCCGAACAGCTGGTCGTTGCGGCTCAGCCACGGCGAGAGGTCGACGGTGTTCGCCGTACCGCCGGGGACAGCGCCCGGGTGGTTCTCCCACACCTTCGCCGACTTGACCATGTTCACGCGGTGGAGCACGTCGCCGGTGTCGGCGTCGACGACCACGTCCCAGACGGCGTCCGAGGCCGCGCGGTACGTCACCCGCCACGCGAGCCGCTCGCCCCACAGCGTGAGCGCCGACTGCGCGTCGTCGCCATACGCCGTCGCGCGCGTCGCCCCCGCCGGGCCCTTGGTGCGCGGCAGCGAGCGATAGACGCCGACGGCGTCCTGCGCCGCGCGCACGGCCTCGCCCGAGGTCAGCGCCGGCGTCGTGTCCACGGCCGAGACGTCCTGCGGCTCGTCGGCGACGTTGAGCACCTTCTCGCCCGACACGTTGACCCGCAGCTCGTGATCGCCGGCCGGGATGCCGTCGACCTCCGGGCGCCACGTCACGGTGGTCACGCCGCCGGACGTCGTCGTCTCCGGCGGGGCGAGCGTGTCGAAATCCACGTGCGGCAGCTCCGCGCGCACGTAGTCGAGCGCGACGGCGTGCGCGTCCGCGCGCGCCGAGGCGGGCAGCGCGAGCGCTGCGGCGGCGACCACCGCCAGGATGACCCGGGTCCTTGCGATCCGCCGAATCTAGTCGGGATTCGTAAGAACCGACCCCATCTTTCGTTCCATGAGGTCGATGTAGGCCTCCATCGCGGCGTCGACCGCCTCGCGGTTGGAGGTGGCGAGGAGGTCGAGCAGCAGCCCGCGCGTGACGGCGACGCCGAGCCGGGCATGGGCCAGCGCTTCCTCGTGCGCCATCCCGAGCGCCTCCAGGGCGACCGTCGCGAACGGCAGCCACGCGTCGACGATCCCGTCCAGCAGCTCCTCGGTGCCCGGGCGCCCCTGCAGCGCCTGGCCGTAGAGCTCGAAGAACAGCCGCTCGTTGGGCCACAGGGACGGGTCGGAGATGTGGCGCCACCACAGGCGCTGCACGTCGGCCGCGGTCGCGTCCGGGTCGGGCACGACCGCGGCGAACGCGGCCCGCTGGCGCTCCTCGACCGTGCGGATGACCTCGACCCACAGTCCTTCGCGGCCGCCGAAGTGGTGGATCAGCATCCGGTGGCTGGTGCCGATCGCCGCCGCGAGCTCACGCAGGCTGAGGTCGCTGACGCCGCGCGACGCGATGTGCGCGATCGCGGCGTCGAGGAGGCGCCCCCTGGGGTCCTTGCCAGCCATCGATCAAAAGTGTACCGTGTGGTACATCATGACTCCTCCCCAGCCAGTCACCGTCTCCATCGACGTCCCGCAGCCGCGCAGCGCCGTGTACGACCACCTCGACGTGATGGCCAACCACGAGGCCTTCACCGATCACATGCTCACCAACTGGCGCGTGTCCGGGCCGGCCACGGGCATCGGCTCCAAGGCCAACGTGACCACCAAGATGGGCGCGATCTCGGACGAAGCGGAGATCGAGGTCTTCGAGATCGACCCCGGGCGGATGATCCGGGAGCGCTCGGTCGGCGCCAAGGGCAAGCGGATCGCCCACGGCACCTACACGCTGTCAGATCTCCCGAACGGCGGCACCCACATCGAGTTCGAGTTCGCGCTGCAGAAGGTGCCCGCGATGGAGCGGCCGCTCGTCCCCCTCATGCGCAAGATGGTGCGCAAGGGCAACGAGCGTGCGCTGGAGCGCCTGGCCGCCGTGCTCGCGGACGGCCAGACGCAGCAGTCGAAAGCTGCTTAGGGCTTCACGTACTTCTTGATCTCGGCGAGCGCCGGGCGGGCGACCCCACCGGCGACCAGCCCGGCGTCGAACCGGGGCGTGACCGCACCGAACCACGTGTAGACGTAGAGGCGCTTGATCTTCTTGTTGGCCTTGGCCTGCGTGAACATGTACTTCGTCGCCTTCAACTGGCAGGACGAGGCCTTCGAGCAGCCGTGGTAGGTCGACTTCGACCAGAACGACCCGAAGTCATACAGGCCGCCGGTCTCGGTCAGCCAGTACTCCTTGCAGCCGAGCGCGCTCATCAGCGCCTTGGTGCCGGTCGACCGGAAGCGGTTGACGTCGGAGTAGTTGTGGATGCCGCAGATCGTGCGCGGGACCTTCAGGGCCTTGCGGAAGTCCTTGATGTACTTGGCCGTCTTCGTGAACTTGGGGTTCTTGGCCTTGGGATCGTCCGCCTGGTCGAGGATGTCGGCCACGACGATCTTGCAGTCCTTGCACTGCGACGCGACGTAGTTGGTGAACTTGGCCGCCGACGCGGGGCTGCGCGACGTGGGCTGCGTGAAGTGGTTGGCCTCGTTCCACGGCGAGATGACCTTGACCGTGGGGAACAGCTTGAAGAACGCCTTGATCGCAGTCTCGTACTGCTTCTGGCTCGGCAGCTTGCAGATGCCCTTGCCGATGTTCTTCTTCTGGTCGCACTTGGACGTGTCGCCGCGCGAGTGCTGCAGCGAGACGAGGACCTCGATGCCCTGGGCCTGCGCCGACGCGAGGTACTGCGTCAGGCGGACGGCTTCAGCGCCGTTGGGGTCGAGCGCGACGTCGTAGCCGACGATCACCCGGGCCTGCTTGAAGCCCACCCCCTGGAACAGCGGGTCGCCGAACATCGCCGGCTGGTTCTCGGAGATCCCGACCGTGAAGGCGGCCGAGGCGGTGGACGGCACCGCCAGCGCGAGTACGCAGGCAGCGAGAAGTGTGAAACGGGAACGCATCGCCAGGCCAGGCTAGCGGAGGATCTCGCGGAACAAACCGGCTGCAAAGGCGGTTGCTCCGTCAACGTTGACAGGAGCCCGGGTCAGCATCACGCGCCCGGTCTGCAGCCCCACGGCGACCATCGCGTGCGCCGTGTAGTCGACGTCGACGCCGTCGCGGAGCCGGCCGTCGAGGTCCTCGCGGAGCTCGTCGAGCGCCGCGGGCAGGACGACGTCGGCGTTGCGGTCCAGGAACGCGAACGTGTCGGGCTCGGCGGCGATGAAGGCGAAGAACGCGCGGAAGCCGGCCTCGAGGAAATCGCTCGGCGACGCCGCCAGGCGGGCGTCGCGGACACGCGCGCGGGCCTGCCCGCCCACCTCCTCCAGCACGGCCGCGAAGATCGCTTCCTTGCTCTCGAAGTAGTTGTAGAAGGTGCCGGAGGCGAGGTCGGTGCGGCGCACCACGTCACGGACCCCGGTCGCGGAGTAGCCGTACTCGGCGAAGGCGTCGCGGGCGGCGGCGAGCAGCGCCGCGCGGTTGGCCTCCTTGGTGGCCTCGCGGCGGCTCATGGCCGCGCCGCCCCCCGCTTGCGCTCGCGCTTGAGCTCGAACAGGTAGTCGTCGTAGTCGACCTGCATCGTGTGGCGCTTGGAGGCGACGTAGCGGCGGCGCATCGCTGCTCGTTCGCGCGTCGTGTCCGCGAGCAGCTCCGCCCGCGGCGGAAGCGTGTAGCGCCCGGTCAGGTGATCGCAGATCCACTCCGACTGCGCCTCGGCCAGCGGCATCGTCGCGCCCAGCGGCTGCAGCAGCGCGATGAAGTACAGGCCGGGCAGCTGCGGATGGAACACGCGCTTGTAGAGCGGCAGCTCGTTGCCGGGCGCCGACACGAGCGCCGGGTCGAAGAACGGGAAGCTGACCTTGTAGCCGGTGCCGTAGATCACGACGTCCGCGCGCTCTTCGGTTCCGTCCGCGAAGACCACGCTGTCCGTGGTCAGCCGCGCGATGTTCGGTTTGCATGTGATGTCCCCGTGGGTGAGCCGCGTGAGGATCGTGTCCGAGATCGTCGGATGGGCCTCGAGCGGGCGGTGGTCGGGTTTCGGCAGCCCGTACCGCTGCATGTCGCCGATCGCGGCGCGCAGCGTGGTCTGCATGAACCGTTGACGGATCCGCAGGGGGATTCGTGGCGCAGTTACGTATTGATCGAGCGGACGCCCGAAGACGTACTTGGGGACGATCCACGCGCCGCGGCGCGCGCTGAGGAACACCTTCTCCGCGGTCTGCGTCGCCTCGACCGCGATGTCCATCGCCGAGTTGCCCATGCCGAGCACGACGACCCGCTTGTCCGCGAACAGCTCCGGATCGTCGCCCGTGTAGTGGTGCGAGTGCAGCTGGACCCCGGCGAACTCGTCCGACCCGGGGAACGCGGGCTCCGGCCACTGCGGGTCCCAGTGGTGGCCGTTGGCGACCAGCAGCGCGCGGTAGTCACGCGTCTCCCCTGTGTCGAGCGTCACCCGCCAGCCGCCCTCGTGCGGCTCCGCGCGCTCCACCCCGGTCTCGAACGTGATCTTCTCGCGCAGCCCGAAGTGGTCGACGTACGCGTCGAAGTACGCGGCGACCTGCGTGTGGTGCGGGAAGTCCGGATAGTCGGCCGGCATCGGGAAATCCGAGTAGGCCATCCGGTCGCGCGAGGTGTTGATGTGCAGCGACCAGTAGGCGCTCGACATCCCGTTGGTGTTGCGGAAGACCCAGTTCCCGCCCACGCGGTCGGACTTCTCGAAGCAGTCGAACGCGATCCCGCGCTGACTCAGGGCTTTGACGGCCGCGATCCCGGATGACCCGGCGCCGATCACGCACACTGAAAGTGACACAGGCGTCATTTTTGCACGCGGCGTTATGGTGCGGCGCTGTATGAACCCCGAGGACGCAGAGGTCAAGGCCGCGGGCGGCGTCATCCGCCGCGACGACGGCAGCATCGCGATCGTGCATCGCCCCCGCTACGACGACTGGTCGCTGCCGAAGGGCAAGCTCGATCCCGGCGAGTCCTGGGAGGACTGCGCGCTGCGCGAGGTCTGGGAGGAGACCGGGCTGCGCTGCGAGCTCGGCGAGGAGCTCTCGCCCACGTTCTACGACGACCGCAAGGGGCGTCCGAAGGCGGTCCGCTACTGGCTGATGACGCCGGTCGAGGACGGCGATGCCTTCGAACCCAACGAAGAGGTCGACGAGCTGCGCTGGCTGCCGGCCTCCGAGGCCACCGAGCTCTTGACCTACGAACACGACATCGACCTGGCCCAGGAGGTCTCCGATCTATGAACCGCGATCGCTTCACCGCGCTGCGCGACGGGTGGGCGCGCCTGGACGGGCCCGCCGGCTCGCAGATCGCCGATCCCGTGATCGAAGCGATGGCCGACTGGATGCGCTCGGGCTCGCAGGCCAACCACGGCGGCGTGTTCAAGCAGGCGCATGAGACCGACGAGCTGGTCGAGTCGACGCGCGTCGCGTGCGCGACGCTGCTCGGGGGCGAGGCGTCGGGCGTCGTGTTCGGCCCGTCGTTCACCGCGCTGACGATGCGTTTCGCGGCGACGGTCGTGCGCTCGCTCTCGCCGGGCGACGAGATCGTGTGCACGCGGCTGGATCACGACTCCAACGTTCGCCCGTGGGTGATCGCGGCGGAGCGGGCGGGTGCGGTCGTGCGCTTCGCCGAGCCGCTGGAGGGAACCCTCGAGCTGCCCGCCTCGGCGGTCCAGGCGGTGCTGTCCGAGCGCACCAAGTGGGTGGCCGTGACCGCGGCGTCCAACGCCATCGGCTCCGTCCCGGACCTGGAGGGGATCGTCGCCGCCGCCCACGCGGTCGGCGCGCGTGTCTACATCGACGCCGTCCACGCGACCCCGCACCGTCGCAACGACCTGACCGCGCTGGACGCCGACGTGATCGGCTGCAGCGCGTACAAGTGGTTCGGCCCGCACGTCGCGATGCTCTGCGGCAAGCCCGAGGTCATGTCGGCCTACCGCCCCGACAAGCTCAACCCGTCGCCGGAGGAGTCACCGGACCGGTGGGAGCTCGGGACGCTGCCGTTCGAGTCGCTCGCGGGCGTGCGCGCCGCCGCCGAGTACATGCTCGAGCTGGACTTCGACGCCGTCCACGCGCACGAGCAGGCGCTCCTGAAGTCCGCCCTCGACGGCCTGGGCGCGATGGACCACGTCACGCTCTACGGCAACGCCGCCGACCGCGCGCCGACGCTGATGTTCACCGTCGCCGGCCACCACCCGACCGAGGTCGCCAAGCACCTCAACGAGCGCGAGATCGCGGTCTGGGACGGCAACTACTACGCGTGGGAGCTCGAGCGGGTCCTCGGCCTCGCCCCGCACGGCGGCATCCGCGCCGGCTTCCTGCACTACAACGACGCGTCCGACGCCGAGCGGCTACTGGCCGCCGTCGCCGAACTCGCTTAGGACCCGCTCGAAGAGCGGGTCCCCCGTCGCTTCGGAGAAGAGGGTCATCGAGGAGCGGAGTTTCATCGCGTCGATGCCGCCGAAGATGTCGAACGCGGAGAGGCCGGTGTGGGTGAGCAGGAGCTCGCAGCACTCGCGCAGGCGTGGGCCGAGGACGGGGTGGGCGTAGAACTCGCGCGCCTCGCCGGCGTCGGCCAGCGCGTACCGCTTGGACATCGGGCTGTGCCCGAGGCCGGCGAGCTGCGGGAACACGAACCACATCCAGTGCGAGGTCTTGCGCCCCGCCCGCAGCTCGTCCAGCACCGCCGGCCAGACGCGGTCCTGGGCGGCGACGAAGTCCTCGGCGTTCACTTGAACGACGCGCCCACGACCTTGTCCCAGACGCGGTCCGGGAGGACGGCGTGCAGGCCCATGAAGAAGCGGGCGGAGGCGGTGACCGGGACCCGCGGGCGCGGCTTGGCGAGCGCCTTCTCGATCGCTTCCGCGACGCTGTCCGCATCGCCGCCCAAGCGCGAGAGCGGGCCGGTGTAGACGTCGCGGGTCGACTTCGCGACCGAGGCGTTGAAGTCGGCGTACGGCCCGGACTCCTCCACCCCGCCCGCGGCCGTCGCGCCGAACTCGGTGCGGATCAGCCCCGGCTCGACGCAGACGACGTCGATGCCGAAGCGCTTGACCTCCATCCGCAGCGCGTCGCTCAGCGCCTCGACCGCGTACTTGGTCGCGTGGTAGGCGCCGCCGCCCGGGAACGTCAGCCTGCCGCCCATCGAGGAGACGTTGACGATCGTCCCCTCCCCCTTCGCGCGCATCCCCGGAAGGACGAGCTGGGTGAGTCGCAGCAGCCCGAACACGTTGGTCTCGAACTGGCGGCGCACGGAGTCCATCGAGAGCGTCTCGAGCGCCCCCGACTGCGAGTAGCCGGCGTTGTTGACGAGCACGTCGACGCCCCCGTCGACCTGCGCCAGCGCGGCTTGCATCGAGTCCTCGCTGGTGACGTCGAGCGCGAGCGTCCGGCAGCCGGCCGCCTCGAGCTCGTCGAGCGTCGCCGGCTGGCGCGCGGTGGCGAACACCGTCCACTCACCGCGGGCCAGCCGCAGGGCCGTCGCGCGCCCGATCCCGGTCGAGCACCCCGTGATCAGGACATTGCGCATAGGCCGGAGCCTACGTGGTCGTCGCCTCCAGCGGCGTCGGGTCCGGGATGTGCGAGTGACGCGTGCCGCCCGCGCGCCGCTGCACCGACGGCGTGAGCGCCGGGCGACTGGGGATCGCGCCCTGCGCGAGCGTGATCAGCGCGTGCGCGGCCGCGTCCGAGTTGACGTCCAACGCCTTGTTGGACAGGTTGAAGAAGTCGTCGCAGCCGAGGTGGTAGCACCCGTCGTACTGCTCGCCGGCCACGCCGCCGAAGATCGCCGCCTGCTCGGGCGTCTTGAGCCCTTCGGCGCCGGTGAACAGGCCGCCCGCCGGGATGCCCGCGGCGATGAACGGGCCGTAGTCGGAGCGCCCGTCGAACGCCGTCGGCTCGTTCGGGAGCCGCTGCGCCTTGAAGTAGTCGAGGAAGATCTTCTCGATCGTCGCCGAGAACGGCCGCGCGGCCGGCGCGAACGTCGCGTCGTCGATCGGCGGCGAGTCCGAGAGGTCGCCGTCGTAGATGAAGTTGACGAAGTTGGGCGAGCCGATCATGTCGAAGTTGAGCATCGCCGCGATCTTGGCCCGCTCGGCCTCCGGCAGCGACGCCACGTAGGCCTCCGAGCCGAGCAGCCCGGACTCCTCCGCGCTGAACCAGATGAAGCGGACCTTGTTCTTGAGCTTCGCGCCCTGCAGGCCCCGGGCGAACTCGACCAGCGCGGCCGAGCCGGAGCCGTTGTCGTTGATGCCCGGGCCGGGGCCGACGCTGTCGAGGTGCGCGCCGACCACGACGACCTTGTTCGGGTCGCCGCCGCGCGTCTCGGCGATCACGTTCTCGGTCGGCGTCATGCCGACGCGGTACTCGACACGCACCCGCGCGGTCTTGCCGACGAGCCCCTGGGAGACGCCACCGGCGATCTCCTGGACGGTCGCGATCTGCGAGGCGAGCATCGGCACCGTGATCCCCGCGCCGTCGAGGTCGAACCACAGCGGGTCGGTGCGGGCGGGCGAGTCGCCCTCGTTGATCAGGACGATCGCTCCGGCGCCCTGCGCCTGCGCCCGCAGCCACTTGTCCAGGAACGCGCAGGTGCCGCGCTGGAGCAGGACGATCGCACCCTTCGGCATGCCGGCGAAGTCCGCGTCCTCGCAGCCCGAGGTCGACGTGTTCGCCGCCGGCGAGGGGAGCTTCAGGTCGGCCGCCCACACCGGCGCCGTGACGTCCGCCGAGGGCGAGTTGACCATCGAGCCGAAGTCGCCGCCCGGGATCGACCCCGCGATGCCCGGGACGTAGTGTTTGCCGCGCTTGATGTCGAGCACCGGCGGCTTCCAGTCGCCGAGCGCGAAGAGGTCGTACTCGAAGTCCTGGCGCGAGACGGACAGGCCGGCGAGCCGCGCCTGCAGAGCGACGTAGTCGGCCGACAACTCGTGTCCGCGCGTTCCGGCCAGCCGATTGCCGCCGGTCGCGATCGCCGCCAGGTTGAACGCCGCCTCGTGGAGCTTGATGCCCTCCACGGTCACCGCCTTGCGCAGCCTCGCCGAGGTGTCGTTGCCACCACCGCCGGTGGCGAGCGCGGGCCCGGCACCACCCAGGAGTGCGCCGGCCGCGAGTACGGCCGCGCCGAGTGAACGCATCTGCATGAGCGGGAGCCTCCCGCTCATGCAGTGCTCATGTCAACCTAAAGGGGTCAGGCCCCTTTAGGTTGGCTAGGTGTTGCTGGCTTCGTTCGGCGGATCGGCGCCGAGATCGGCCGAGCCGAAGCGCTCGGACGTCCCCGCGGACTCTTCGTCGCGCGGGTCGCGCTCCGGGAGGTTGCGCAGGTAGCGATCGGCCACCCGGGCGGCCTGGCGGCCCTCGTTGATCGCCCACACGATCAGCGACTGGCCGCGGCGGGCGTCGCCGGCGGCGAAGACGCCCTCGGCCGACGTGGCGTACGCGCCGGCGCGCGCGTTGCCGCGCGCGTCGGTCTCGACGCCCAACGCCTCCAGCAGCGGCTGCTCCGGGTGCAGGAAGCCCATCGCCAGCAGCACGAGCTGCGCGGGACGGGTCTCCTCGGTGCCGGCGATCGCCTCGAACGGCGGCTTGCCGCTGTTCTGCACCCAGTGGACCTCCTCCACGCGACCGTTGCCGGTCAGCTGCGTCGTGGAGATCGCGAAGTCGCGCTCGCCGCCTTCCTTCAACGCGTAGGAGGTGCGCAGCTTCACGGGCCAGCGCGGCCACGGGGTCAGGTCGTCCGGGCGCCGCTCGGGCGGCTCGCCGAGCAGCTCGATCTGCGTGACCGACGCCGCTCCCTCGCGGTGCGAGTGGCCGACGCAGTCCGCACCGGTGTCGCCGCCGCCCACGACCAGGACGTGCTTGCCCGCGGCCGTGATCGGGTTCTCGGGCGGGTTGCCCTCGAGCACGCGCGCGCGGTCGTAGAGGTACTCCATCGCGTAGTGCACGCCGTCCAGCTCGCGGCCGGGGACGGGCAGGTCGCGCGGGACGCGCGAGCCGGTGGCGATGACCACCGCGTCGTGCGCGGCACGCAACGCGTGGGCGGAGATGTCGACCCCGACGTCGACGCCGTAGCGGAACTCGACGCCTTCCGCGCGCAGCTGCTCGAGCCGGCGCTCGATCACCCACTTCTCGATCTTGAAGTGCGGGACGCCGAAGCGGACCAGCCCGCCGCCGGACTCGTCGCGCTCGTAGACCGTGACCGTGTGCCCCGCCCGGCGCAGCTGCTGCGCCGCCGCCAGGCCCGCCGGGCCGGCGCCGATGACCGCGACCGTGCGACCGGTCTCGACCCGCGGCGGCTGCGGCACGATCCAGCCCTCGTCCCACGCGCGGTTGACGATCGAGACCTCGATCTGCTTGATCGAGACCGCGTCGCCCTCTCGGATCTCCAGCACGCACGCCGCCTCGCACGGCGCCGGGCAGAGCCGGCCCGTGAACTCCGGGAAGTTGTTCGTGGCGTGCAGCTGGACGATCGCCTCGCGCCAGCGGTCGCGGTAGACGAGGTCGTTCCAGTCCGGGATCAGGTTGCCCAGCGGGCAGCCGTTGTGGCAGAACGGCACCCCGCACTCCATGCAGCGGGCGCCCTGCTCGCGCAGCCCGTCGACCGGGAGCGTCTCGACGAACTCCTCGAAGTCCGAGACCCGCGCCTTCGGATCGCGCTCGGGAGACTCGACACGCGAGATCTCGAGAAAGCCTCCGACCTTGCCCATCAGGCGCTCCGCTCCGTCGTGACGAACCCTTCGCCGCCGGTCGACTCCGCCGGCTCGATCTCGTGCTCGTGCTCGGCCTCGAGCTCGAGCAGCGCACGCTTGTAGTCGTGCGGCATGACCTTCTTGAACTGCGGCAGGAACGTCGTCCAGTCCGCCAGGATGCCCGCCGCGACGGGCGAACCGGTCCGCTCGGCGTGCTCCTCGATCAGGCCGTGCAGCTCGATCGCGTCGGCCTCGGAGATCTCGTCGAAGCCGACCAGACCCATGTTGCAGCGCGACTCGAACGTGCCGTCGCTGTCGAGCACGTAGGCGACGCCGCCGCTCATGCCCGCCGCGAAGTTGCGGCCCGTGCGGCCGAGGACGACCGCGCGTCCGCCGGTCATGTACTCGCAGCCATGGTCGCCCACGCCTTCGACGACGGCGCTCGCACCGCTGTTGCGCACGGCGAAGCGCTCGCCCGCGAGGCCGCGGAAGAACGCGCGGCCGCTCGTCGCCCCGTAGAGCACGGTGTTGCCGATGACGACGTTCTCCTCGGCCTTGAAGGTCGTGCCCTCGGGCGGGCGGACCGACAGCACGCCGCCGGACAGGCCCTTGCCCGTGTAGTCGTTGGCGTCGCCGAGCAGCGACAGCTCGACACCGGGCGCGAGCCAGGCGCCGAACGACTGCCCCGCGGAGCCGTTGAGCGTGAACTTGATCGTCCCGGGCGGCAGACCGGTGGCGCCGTGCACCTTGGTCACCGCGCTCGACAGCAAGCCGCCGACGGTCCGGTTGACGTTGCGCACGTCGAAGGTCCCGGTGATCCGCATCCGATGGTCGATCGCGTCCTTGGCCGCCTCGATCAGCGTCCAGTCCAGCGCGCCCGGGAGCGGCGAGTCCTGCGGGCGCACACGCCGGCGCGGGGCGTCGTCGGTCACGGGCGGCGCCGCCAGGACGTGGGTCAGGTCGACGCCACGGCCCTTCCAGTGCTCGATCGCGTCGTCCGCCGCCAGCAGATCGACGCGCCCGACCAGGTCCTCGTACTTCGCGATCCCGAGCCGGCGCATGATCTGGCGCGCCTCCTCGGCCACGAAGAAGAAGAAGTTCACGACGTGCTCCGGCTGGCCCTTGAAGCGCTTGCGCAGCTCCGGGTCCTGCGTCGCGATGCCCACCGGACACGTGTTCAGGTGGCAGGCGCGCATCATGATGCAGCCCGTCGCGATCAGCGGCGCGGTCGAGAAGCCGCACTCGTCGGCGCCCAGCAGCGCGGCGACGACGACGTCGCGGCCGGTCTTGAGCTGGCCGTCCGTCTGCACCCAGATGCGCGACCGCAGGTCGTTCAGGACGAGCGTCTGCTGGGTCTCGGCCAGGCCGATCTCCCACGGCACGCCGGCCGCCTGGATCGAGCTCAAAGGCGACGCGCCGGTGCCGCCGTCATGGCCGGCGATCAGCACGTGGTCCGCGTTGGCCTTGGCCACACCCGCGGCGACCGTGCCCACGCCGACCTCGGACACGAGCTTGACCGACACCCGCGCGCCCGGGTTGGCGCAGCGCAGGTCGTAGATCAGCTGCTTGAGGTCCTCGATCGAGTAGATGTCGTGGTGCGGCGGCGGCGAGATCAGGCCCACGCCGGGCGTGGTGAAGCGGATCGAGCCGATGTAGCGGTCGACCTTGTGGCCGGGCAGCTGGCCGCCCTCGCCGGGCTTGGCGCCCTGGGCCATCTTGATCTGCAGCTCGTCGGCGTTGACGAGGTAGTTGATGTTGACCCCGAAGCGGCCGGAGGCGACCTGCTTGATCGCCGAGCGGCGCTGGTCGCCGTTCGGGTCCGGCTTGAAGCGCACCGGGTCCTCGCCGCCCTCGCCGGTGTTCGACTTGCCGCCGAGCCGGTTCATGGCGATCGCGAGCGTCTCGTGCGTCTCGCGGCTGATCGAGCCGAGCGACATCGCGCCGGTCACGAACCGCTTGACGATCTCCGCCGCCGACTCGACCTCGTCCAGCGACAGCCACTCCTCCTCGGGCAGCTCCTTGAACTTCAGCAGCCCGCGCAGGGTCGCGCGGCGCGCGGCGTCCTCGTTGACGAGCTTGGAGTACTCGTCGTAGGTCGGCTGCCCGCCGTGGCGGACGGAGTGCTGCAGGAGCGCGATCGTCTCCGGGTTCCACATGTGGTGCTCGCCCTCGCGGCGCCACGCGTAGACGCCGCCCACGGGCAGCAGGTCGTCGCTCGAGTGCAGCCCGAAGCCGCGCGCGTGCCGGTCCAGCGTCTCGCGGGCGAGGATGTCCGCGTCGATGCCGCCGATCCGCGAGGCGGTGCCCACGAAGTAGCGCTCGATCAGCGACGGCGCCAGGCCGACGGCCTCGAAGATCTGCGCCCCGTTGTAGGACTGGATCGTCGAGATGCCCATCTTGGAGATCGTCTTGAGCAGCCCCTTGGCGATGCCCTTGACGACGTTCCACTGCGCGGTCTCGAAGTCGGTCACACCCGGGACGCGGCCCTCGTCGACCAGCGTCTGGAGCGACTCGAACATCAGGTACGGGTTGATCGCCGATGCGCCGTAGCCGATCAGCGTCGCGAAGTGGTGGACCTCGCGCGGCTCGCCGGACTCGAGCACGAGGCCGGTCTGCAGGCGCGTGCCCTCGCGCACCAGGTGGTGATGCACGCCCGCGACCGCCAGCAGCGCCGGGATCGGCGCCCGCTCGGGGCTGACCGCGCGGTCGGAGAGGATGAGGATGTTGGTGCCGTCGGCGAGCGCCGCGTCGGCCTCCGCGCAGGCGCGCTCGAGCGCCTTGACCATCCCGTCCGGGCCCTCGGCGATCGGCCACGTGATGTCGACCGTGTGCGCCTTGAACACCGAGCTGTCGACGTGGCGCAGCTGCTGGAGCTCGCGGTCGAACAGGATCGGCGTCTGCATCGACAGCTGGTGGGCGTGCTCCGGCCCCTCGGTGAGCAGGTTGTGCTCGGAGCCGACCCCGCTCCCCACGCTCATCACGATCGCCTCGCGGATCGGGTCGATCGGCGGGTTGGTGACCTGGGCGAAGAGCTGCTTGAAGTAGCTGAACAGCGGGGGCTCGCGGTCCGACAGCACGGCGAGCGCGGCGTCGTTGCCCATCGAGCCGATCGGCTCCTCCGCCTTCGCCGCGGTCGGCGCGAGCAGGACCCGCAGGTCCTCCTGCGTGAACCCGAACGCGCGCTGGCGTTCGTGCAGGGGCTCGGCGGGCGTGGGCAGCTCCGGGGCGGGCGGGAGGTCCGCGAGGTGGACGATGCCCTCCTGGAACCACTGCGTGTACGGCGCTTTGCCGGTGACCTCGCGCTTGACGTCGGAGTCGTCGACGATCACGCCGCGCTCGAGGTCGACGAGGAACAGCTTGCCGGGCTGCAGGCGGCCCTTGCGCTTGACGTTGGCGGCCGGCTCGTCCATCACGCCGGTCTCCGAGCCGAGCACGACCCAGCCGTCCTCGGTCTCCAGCCAGCGGCCGGGGCGCAGGCCATTGCGGTCCAGGGTCGCGCCGATCACGCGGCCGTCGGTGAACGCGACCGCGGCCGGGCCGTCCCACGGCTCCATCAGGCAGGAGTGGAACGCGTAGAAGCCCTTCAGGTCCTCGGGGATGTCGTCCCGGTTCTGGTAGGCCTCCGGGATCATCATCATCACCGCGTGCGGCAGGCTGCGGCCGGCCAGCACGAGCAGCTCGAGGACGTTGTCGAACGTCGCGGAGTCGCTGCCGCCCGGGCGCACGATCGGGAGGACCTTCTGCAGGTCGTCGCCGAACAGCTCGGACGCGAGCTGGGACTCGCGGGCGCGCATCCAGTTGACGTTCCCGCGCAGCGTGTTGATCTCGCCGTTGTGGGCGATCATCCGGTACGGGTGCGCGAGCTCCCACGACGGGAACGTGTTCGTCGAGAAGCGCGAGTGCACGAGCGCCAGCGCGGACTTCGTGCGCGGGTCCGCGAGGTCCGGGAAGTACCCCATCACCTGCGGGCTCGTGAGCATGCCCTTGTAGACGATGGTCCGGCTGGAGAAGCTCGGGATCACGAGCTCCGGGCCGGCGGCGATCTCGGCCACGCGGCGGATCACGTAGAGCTTGCGCTCGAACGCGTCCTGGTCGGTCGCGAGCTCGTCGGACGCGGCCACGACCAGCTGCTTGATGTACGGCGCGTAGAGGTTGGCCGTGATGCCGACGTAGTCCTTGTCGACCGGGACGTCGCGCCAGGCGACGACCCGCTGGCCCTCGGCGCGCACGGTGTCCTCGAGCAGCTGCTCGAGCTGCGCCCGCCTGGCCTCGTCGACTGGGAGGAAGCACACGCAGACGCCGTAGGCGCCGGGCGGCGGCAGGTCCTCCGTGATCTCGCCGCGGAAGAACTCGTCAGGCAGCTGGAGAAGGATTCCAGCGCCGTCTCCGGTATTGGGATCCGCGCCCGCGGCACCTCGGTGTTCGAGGTTCTCGAGCGCGACGATGGCTCGCTCTACGGTCTCGTGCGACGGCTTGCCATCGAGCTTGGCAACCATCGCGACGCCACAGGCGTCGTGCTCGTAGGACGGATCGTAGAGGCCGACGGGGCCACTGGGACGCTGAGGCATAAGCGGGCGACGGGTGGGGGGACGCGAAGCCCCATCCGAGGGCTCGGAAGGGAGCGAAAACGGTAGCAGTGGGGTCGGCCTGCGCCAAACGCCCGAGCCGCTGTGTCATGCGTCGAACGCAGCGATCAGCCGCTCAAAGCGGCATTTTCGCGCAACGATGTTGCGTCAACGGCGTCGTCGTAGATCTCGGCGACCCGCCGCGCGAGCGAAGGCCAGGCGTAGTGATCATGCGCTCTGCGGGCGGCGTTCGCGCCCCTCCGGCGGCGCTCGCCCGGACGGTTCACGGCCTCGACGAGCGCGTTGGCGAGCGATGAGATGTCGTCGGGCTCGACCAGCCAGCCGGTTTCGCCGTGGTCGACAATCTCCGCCGGGCCGTACGCGTCGACCGCGATGGCGGGAAGCCCGCAGGCCATCGCCTCCACGATCACCTGCCCGAACTGCTCGCGCACCGAGGACAGGACGAGCGCGTCCGAAGCGTTGAGGATGTCGGGCAGCTCGCTGTGGTCGTGCCACCCGGTGAGGTGGACATCACGCGCGCCCGTGCGCGCGATCGCGTCGTCCGGGTGTTCGCCTTCGAACTCGTTCGGGAAGCCGCCGACGATCACCAGCGGCGCGCGCCGGCTGAAGCCCGGGCGGGCGCGCTCGTAGGCCTCGATCAGCAGCGGGATGCGCTTGACCTCGGTGAAGCGGCCGACGTAGAGCAGGACCGGCGTGTCGTCTTCGATCTCGACGCCCAGCTTCCGGTGGACCGCGACGCGGTCGACCGCCCGCGGGCCGAAGCGCTCAGGGTCGAAGCCGTTGGGGACCGTCGCGCAGCGGCGCGGATCGATACCGAGGACGGTGGCCGCGCGGTCGCAGGCGGTCTCGGTGAGGACGATCAGCCGGTGCGCCTGCTCGGCCCAGCCCCGCATCCGCTCCGCCCAGGCCTCGCCGTGCGCCCAGCGGTACGGGTCGTGGTCGATCGCCTCGAGCATCAGCAGCTCGGTGCCGTGCAGGTGGCCGACGACCGGGACGTCCGGCGCGACCCGCCGGGCGGCCTCGTAGAGCGGCGTCAGGTGATGCAGGTGCAGGACGTCGGCGTGCGCGGCACCGGCCGACTGCAGCGCCTTGGCCCAGGCGACGACCTGGTGCTCGGTCTCATCGTCGTCGAGCATGGCGAAGCAGCGATCCGGGGCGTCGAGCCGATCCTCGTAGGAGGGATGCAGCGGCGGGTCGGCGGCCATCGGGTCGCGCGCGTGCAGGGCGCGGGTCATGTCGACGGGACGGACGTCGAGGCCGCGGTAGAAGTGCGCCGCGTCGCCGAACGTGTCGTCGTGGGTGATCGAGCCGCTGAGGATCGTCGTCTCCCACCCGGTGCCCGGAAGCGAGTGGGCGAGGTTGCGCGCGACCTGCGCCGAACCGCCGCGTGGGAAGAACTGCAGGCCCATGAGGACCTGGCGAGGGTGTGAACGAGATGTGGCCAGGCTGTGACCTTACCCGAGGCCTGTGTCTCATCATTCCTTTCGTGAGTCACGATCACGACCACGGCCACGGGCATTCGCACGGCCACTCGCACGCGCCGGCGGACGCGTCCGCGACCCGGCTGAGGATCGCGCTGGGCCTGCTGCTCGGCCTGATGGCGGTCGAGGTCGTCTTCGGCATCGTGGCGTCGTCGCTGGCGCTGCTCAGCGACGCGGCGCACATGCTCACCGACGCGGGCGCGCTGGCGCTGGCGCTGGTCGCGATCCGGCTGTCCGCCCGGCCGGCGAAGGGCGCGCTGACCTACGGCCTCAAGCGCACCGAGATCCTCTCCGCCCAGTTCAACGGCGCGACGCTGCTCGTGCTCGGGCTGCTGATCGTCGTCGAGGGCGTCCGGCGCCTGGTCCATCCGCCCGAGGTCGAAGGCGCGATCGTGCTGGTGGTCGCGCTGGTCGGCGTCGTGGTCAACATCGTCGCGACCGTCGTCCTGCACGGCGCCGACCGCACGTCACTGAACGTCGAGGGCGCCTTCCAGCACGTGCTGACCGACCTCGTGGCGTTCATCGCCACCGCGATCGCGGGCTTCGTGGTGCTGGTCACGGGCTTCGACCGCGCCGACGGCATCGCGTCGCTGTTCGTGGCGGCGGTGATGCTGCGCGCGGCCTGGTCGCTGCTGCGCGACTCCGGCCGGATCTTCCTCGAGGCCGCGCCGAAGAACATCGACGTCGGCGCCGTGGGTGACGCGATGACGCGGGTGCATGGGGTCCACGAGGTCCACGACCTGCATGTCTGGGAGGTGACGTCGGGCTTCCCGGCGCTGTCCGCCCACGTGCTGGTCGGTACCGAGGACGACTGCCACCGGGCGCGGAAGGACCTGGAGGCCGTGCTGCACGATCGTTTCGGGATCGAGCACACGACGCTCCAGGTCGATCACGAGGGAGGCGATCTCCTGGAGATCGAGCTCCCTACTTTTCGGCCCCCTCCAGCAGTGAGTTGAACAGCAGCTTGTAGGTGCCGTGCGACTCGGCGCGGTGCTGCACGCTGATGCCGACCATCGCCACGTGCCCGTTGCCGTAGGAGACGTTGGCGACCGCGGTCTTGCCCGCGATGACGTTCTCACCCAGCAGCCAGCCGCTGCGCAGGACGTTCGACGTCGGATAGGTGACCGGGGTGTCGACGCCGGTCGCGCCCGCGTTGACCGAGAACGCGGGGCTGCCGTCGGAGTACAGGTCGGCGGTGTCCCCCATGCCCCAGGTCAACGGGTTCTTGTTGTCGACCAGACCCGCGAGGATCGAGCCCGGCGAGTAGTAGTTCGTGCTCGGGACCCCGCTCGTCACGTCGGTGAGCGGGAAGCCGGAGAACGCGCGGATCGGCAGCTGCGTGGCGTCGTTGATCGCCACGAGCGTGCCGCCGGCCTGGACGAACGCCTTCAGGTTGTCGACGCCCGCCTGGGTCATGCCGCCCGTGTACTTCGCGGGGAGCGAGCCCGCCCGCACGCCGTTGAGCATGCTGCTGTACGACGCGTCCGGGAGGATGATCGTGTCGTAGCTGTCCTTGAGGTTGCCGGCGCGCACCTCGGCGTCCTTGAGCTGCTTGTACGGGACCTTGAAGGTGTCGAACACGTAGCGGGTCCAGCCCTCGTCGGAGTTGCCCGGGTAGCCGTGGTAGAGGCCGACCCGCGGGTTGGCGACCGCGACCGTGCCGGACGGCATGGCCGCCACCGTGGCCACGGTCAGGCCGAGCTGCTTGGCCTGCGCCTTGATGCGGGTGTCGGCGCCGGCCCGCGGCGTGACGAGGAACGTGCCGGCCGGCCAGGAGCCCTTGTCGGTCGTGACGGGCGCCGTCGTGCGGGTCACCGTCTCCCCCGCCTTCAGCAGCGCGAGCACGGCGGTGTAGCTGTCGTTGACGCGGGCGTCGAGCGCGTACGCCGCGGCGGGTGCCGTCGCGGGCACGGTGAACGCCGGGACCGGCGCGCTGTCGACCGGCTTGGTGTTGGCGATGAACGACTGCGTGACCTTGTCGACCTTGACGCCCATCTGGAACGGCAGCGTCCAGCCCGCCATGTCGTACGGGCGCTCGGGCGTGCCGTCCGGGTTGCGCCGGTCCGGGTAGGTCTGCGGGTTCATCAGGTCGACGACGTCGGCGCGGAACGGCTGCGCCTCGCGGACGATGAAGCTGTTCGCGGGGTAGGTCTTGTCGCCCACCTTGAACGCCGACTGGGCCTGCTCGACCTCGAGGTCGGCCTGGCGCAGGACGTTGACCATCTTGGTCGCGGTCTGGAAGTCCGGCTGGTCGGACGGGATCACGTACGCGGTGTCGCCGCCGGCGTCGATCGCCTGCTTGCCCATCCGGTACTGCCCGTAGAGCCAGTTCTCGCGGCCGACGTCGGCCGTGTGCAGGAGCTCCCAGCCGGTCGACTCGATGTACGAGCAGCTGTCGGACAGGTGCCACATGCCGCCCTTGTACGGGCTCGGGTAGAACGCGGACGGCTCCGACGTCGAGACCTCCTGGTACGGGAAGGTCTTCGGGAACTTCGTCGGGTCCTCGTAGACCGGCGTCGCCGAGGCGTGCGAGGTCTCCGAGAGGATGCCGATCTGGTTGTGGAACGCGGGCGCGGAGCGCAGGCCGCCGTTCCACCACTGGTCGTACTGCTGGCGAGACACGGCGCCGACCTTGCCCTCGCGGTCCAGGCGCTGGGTCATCGCGTCGCCGAGGAAGTTGATCCCGCGCGTGACCTCAGGCGGGATGTTCGGGTTCATCGGGTCCTTGAAGGGCGGCAGGAAGATGCGCGCCGGGTACGCCGCGGTCTGGTGCGTGTTGTAGACCAGTTGCGGATACCAGCTGTGCCACAGCACGTTGCCGAGGTTGCGCGTCTCGGGCAGGTTGAACATGAACCAGTCGCGGTTGTCGTCGTGCCCGGAGTACTTCTGGTAGAGCTCGGGATAGGTCGAGTCCTGGAACTGCGTCCCGACGTTCTGCATGTACCAGTCCGGGATGTGCTCGCCGCCGTCCGGGTTGATGTTCGGGATGAACAGCGTGATGACGTTCTTGAGGATCGACTTCGTCTCGGGCGTGTTGGACGTCAGCAGGTCGTAGGCGAACTGCGGCGCTGTCTGCGGCGGGCCGACCTCGGTCGAGTGGATGCCGAAGTCCACCCACGCGATCGCCTTGCCCTGCTTGGCGAGGTCGTGCGCCTGGTCGTCCGTGAGGTCGCGGGCGTGCGCGAGCCGCTGCGCGATGTCCTGGTACTTCGCGAGGTTGCCCGGTGCCAGGTTCTCCGGCGCGGAGATGATCCCCATCACCTGGTCGCGGCCTTCGGACGTCTGCCCGAGGCTCACCACCTGCATCCGGTCGCTCGCGTTGTCGAGCTGATGGAAGTAGTTGCTGATCTGCGTGTAGTTGGCCAGCTTGTAGTCCTGGCACGGGGTGAACCCGAACGCCGACTCCGGCGTCGGGATCCTGGGCGCCGCGTTGCTCGCCACCGTCGTGTCCGCCTGCAGCGACACGGCGACCGCGGCGGCCGCGGCAGCGACCACCGGAGCGGCCAGCGCCGCTCTGAACCTTGACCTCATTGCCCCACCTCAGGTCGTTGGAAGAACCGGCGGCGACATTACGCCCGGGGTTTGGCGCGGCCGAGCCGATTTGAGGAAGATTTGACGTTGCGGTCCGGTTAGATGGGGCGCGCGATGCGGGTCGTGCTGATGGCGGTCGTGGTGCTCGTCCTGGGCGGGTGTGTGGGTGAGGGCGCGGGGGCGCCTCGCGGCCACGTGGTGATCGCGGCCGGCGGGACCCAGGGCGTCTACTACGCGTACGCCCACGCGCTGGCTTCGCAGCTGCAGCGCCGGGACCCGGACCTGCGTGTCGACGTGGTCGCGACCAGCGGGTCGATGGAGAACCTGCAGCGGCTCGGCGACGGCGACGCCACGTTCGCGTTCACCGCGGCCGACGCCGCCGCGGAGGCGGTCTCCGGCGGGCCGCCGTTCGGGCGCAGGGTGCCGATCGCCGCGCTCGCGCGGCTGTACGACGACTACCTGCACCTGGTCGCGCCGGCGGCGGGCGTGCGGCGGCTGTCGCAGCTCGCGGGGAAGCGGGTGTCGATCGGGCCGCCGGGCTCAGGGACGCGGTTGATCGCCTCGCGGTTGCGGCTGCCGCGGCTGCACGCGGTCGGGCTGGGGTTGGACGAGTCCGCGGCGGCGCTGCGGGCGGGCCGGATCGACGCGTTCTTCTGGTCGGGCGGGCTGCCGACGCCGGGCGTCGACGAGCTCGCGCGGCAGATGCCGCTGCGGCTGCTCGACCTCCCCGCGCCCGCGGACCCGGACTACCGGGCGGCGGCGATCCCGAGTGGGACCTACGGGCTGGGTCGCCAGGTGTCGACGCTCGCGGTGCCGAACCTGCTGGTCGCCCGCCGCGACGCCGACCCGGCGCTGGTGCGGCTCGTCACGGCGACGCTATTCGAGCGCCGCACGGCGATCGCCCGCGCCGTCCTCGCCGCCGCCGCCCTCGACCGCCGCGCCGCGATCGAGACCGCCCCCGTGCCGCTGCACGCGGCCGCGCTCGACTGGTTTCGCGCCACCAAACCGTAGGTGCGCCTCGAGGCCCCGCGGGCGCCGGGCTCGCAGCTCGAGGCTGCCGCCGCCCTGCTCGAGCAGCGCGCGGGCGATCGCCAGGCCGAGGCCCGAGCCGTCGACGTTCTGATGCCGGCGGGCGCGCCAGAAGCGATCGCCGGCGCGGCGCAGCTCGTCGGCGCGCATGCCGGGTCCTTCGTCGCGGACGGTGAGCGCGCCGTCGGCGACGTGGATGGCGACGACCGAGTCGCGCGGGGCGAACTTGATCGCGTTGTCGAGCACGACGTCGAGCGCGCTGGCGACCGCGACGGGATCGGCGAGGATCGCCGCGGTCGTTTCGCCGGTGCGCTGGAGCGTCATGTGTTTGGCCTCGGCCGCGGTGGTCCAGGCGTCGATGCGTTCGTCGGCGAGGGCGGTCAGGTCGACGGGCTCGGGGCGGGCATGGGTCTCGTCGGCGTTGGCGAGCTCGAGCAGCCGTTCGAGGATGCCGGCGAGGTGGCGTCCCTCCTTCGCCGCCGCGTCCACGACGGGATCCTCGGGCGCGCCGATCGCCAGCGTGTCGAGGCGCAGCAGCAGCGCGCTGAGCGGGTTGCGGAGCTGATGCGAGGCGTCGGCGAGGAAGTTGCGTTGGCGCTGGACGATCTTCTCGACGTTCGCGGCCATCGCGTTGAAGGAGCCGGTGAGGTGGCGCAACTCGGGCGGGCCTGAGCCGTCGAGCGCGCGCGCCGCCATCCGGCCCGTGGCGATCGCGTGCGCGGTGTGGTCGAGGTCGTGGACGGGGCGCAGGATCCAGCGGGTCAGGCGGGAGGCGAGCAGGGCGCAGCCGATCAGCGCGATCAACTCGCCTCCCACGACGATCAGCCAGTCGCGGGCGACGTTGCGTCTGAGCCGCTGGGTGGGTGAGAGTGTGACGACGGCGCCGGTGACGTCGCCGCCGGTGATCACCGGCTGGGCGACGACGAGCGGCGCGCCGCTCCACGGCCAGACCGCGCGTGGCGGCTCGCCGTGGTGGCCGGTCAGCGCGATGCCGGCGAGCCTCCTGACGGGCGCGGTGGCGGTTCTCGTCGTCAGCCCCGGCCGTGACGCCGCGCGGATGCGGCCGTTGTGATCGAGGACGGCGACCGCGATGCCGTAGACCTCGTCGTAGCGGGCGAGGCGCTCGGACAGGACCTGGCGGTCGCCCTGCTGCTGGGCGACCTGGACGAAGCGGTTGGCGTCGTTGAGCCGGTCGAGGAAGACGCGCTGCGTGCGGACGGAGGCGAGGTCCATGCCGAGCGGGACGCCGAGCGCGAGCAGCACGACCGCCAGCAGGCCGCCGACGAGTCCGAGCAGGCGGGTGCGCATCCTCTCACTCCGTGCCGAGCCGGTACCCGACGCCGCGGACGGTCTCGATCAGGCTCTTGACGCCGGTCTTGGAGCGCACGGCGGCGACGTGCACGTCGAGCGTGTGGGCGTCGAACTCGTGGGCGGAGCGCCAGATGCGGCTGAGCAGCCGTTCTCTTCTCACCACCAGGCCGGGGTGCTCGGCGAGGACCTCGAGCAACGCGAGCTCCTTGCGGGTGAGCGCGACCGGGCGGCCGGCGACGGTCACCTCGCGGCGGCCGAGATCGATGCGCACGCCGCCGACGACGACCACGCGATCCTCGTCGGCCTTGGGCGGCGGTGGCTGCGCCGTCGCCACCCGCCGGTGCACCGCCAGCATCCGCGCGATCAGCTCGCGCGCGTCGTAGGGCTTGACGAGGTAGTCGTCGGCGCCGAGGTGCAGGCCGTGGACGCGCCAGCGCAGCTCCGAGCGGGCGGTCGTCATCACGATCGGCACGTCGCGGTTGGCCCGGATGCGAGCGCACAGGTCGAACCCGTCGCCGTCGGGCAGCATCAGGTCGAGCAGCACGAGATCCACAGCGTCATCCAGCTGCGCCAGCGCCTGCGTCACGCCCGCCGCGCGCGCAATCGCGAATCCATGCCGACCGAGCAGATCGCACAGAGCCCCCGCCACTCGGTCGTCGTCTTCGACGACCAGCACCCTCACCGTCACGAACCGTACCACCGACCCGGACCGACCGGTCCGCTGCCACATAAAGGTGCCTGACCCCTTTAGGTTTGCCGACCATGCGCCTCTTTCTGGTCGGTCTCGCCGCCTTCGTCCTGCTCGCCGCGCCCGCCGCGGCCCAGACGCAGCCGGTCGACACCACTCCCACCATCACCGCCGACGGCGTGGGCAGCGCGACGCTGACGCCGGACGTCGCCGACTTCGCCGCGGGCGTGTCGCGTGCCGCCCCGACCTCCCGCGGCGCCCGCGACGCGGCCAACCGCCGGATGGCCGCCGTGCTGAGGGCGGTCAAGGCGGGCGGTGTGGCCGAGGCCGACATCCGCACCGTCGGACTGACGATCCAGCGCCAGCGGGTGGGCAAGCGCAAGCGCGTCCGCTACCGCGCCGAGCAGACCATCCTCATCCACGTCCGCACCGTCTCGACGCTGGCCTCGCTGATCGACGCGGTCGCCGACGCCGGCGCCGACCAGATCTCCGACCCGGACTTCGGCTTCGCCGACCCGTCCAACGGCCGAACCCTGGCCACCCGCGCGGCCCTCGCCGACGCCCGCCGCCGCGCCGACGACGCCGCCGCGGTCGCCGGCCTGCGCATCACCGGCGTGCGCTCGGTCAACCTCGACCCGGACTCCGACGGCGGCTGCTGCAGCGACTCCGGCGCGTCGACCGGCGCAGGCGCGGAGAAGAGCCCGTCGACCCAGGTCCTCCCCGGCACCCAGGACTTCACCGAACGCGTCCGCGTCGTCTACACCGCGGCCCCCACAACCTAAACCCCACCTAAATTACCTGACCCTTTATCGTGGCCTTAGGTCCACAATCGGCGCTGCGCCGCGGTGCGAACCTAAAGGCCACCTAAGGTGCCAGGCACGTTAGGTGCGGTTTAGGAAGAGGAGGGCGGTCGAGACCGGGCGGCCGCCCGCCTCGGGGCGTTCCCAGGTGGCGCGGGGGTGGTTGCGCAGGCGGCCGCCGCTGACGAGTGAGGTGGAGCCGCCGCCGTCGAGGTTCATGCCCGAGGTGCAGCCGAGCGCGACGAGGAGCTCCGCCAGCTCCTCCAGCGTCAGGCCCGCGTCGAAGCGGGAGCGGCCGTCGCAGGCGACGGCGAACAGCTGGTCGTCGGAGAGGCCGAGCGCGGCGCGCGGGTGGCGGCCGGCGGTGATGTCGGAGTCGAACTGGGACTCGCCCGCGCTGAAGCCCTCGGCGTCGACGGCGCGGGAGAAGGCGACGCGGCCGTCGCGGACGAGCAGCGGCCCCGCCTGCAGCAGGTCGCCCGCGGGGGCGGGGTCGAGCTCGCAGCGCGGCGCGATCGACGCGACGCCGCCGCGGACGTGGACGCAGGCGCGGATGCCGCCCCACGGGGCGTCGAAGGGCACGAACGGGCGGGCGACGCCGCGCGTGCGGACCTCCCCCAGCGGCAGGCCGAGCGGGCGGGTGAAGAAGCCGCCGACGAGCGCGTCGTCGACGCCGTGCTCGCCACACCACGCCTCGAGCTTCGCCTGCCCGCGCAGGACGGCGACCTGGAGCTCGGTGCTCGCCGCGTCGTAGCGCGCGACGTGGACCATCGTGTGAGCACCGTCGGCCAGCTCGATCCGGGCGCTGCGAACGCGGTCGGACGAGGGCCGGCGGAGTGGCTCGACTGAGGCGAACGCCATGAAGTCCAGAATCGTCCGCGCTGCGCGCCCGGATGTGAACAGCCCGTTGGGCTAGTTCAATTGATCTTCGGGGCCAACGCCTTCCGCGTCTTGAGGACGTGGACCGCCTTCGCCGACCCGAGCGTGACGGTCACCGTGAGCTTCGCGGTCGTCGGCAGGCGGCGGAACGCGGCCAGGTCGACCGTGCCCTTCGCGTCGCGCTTGACGTAGCGCTTCTTCGGGCAGCCCTTGCCGGAACAGACGACGGTGACCGTCGCGCCCGCGGGCACGCCGGTCGCGCGCAGCGACTTGAGCTTCGTGCCCTTGCCCGATGCGCTGAGCGCGAAGGTGAGCTTCTGCGCGGCCGGGACGCTGGGCCCCGGCAAAGCGGTGGGCGGAAACCACGTGACCCAGCTGCGCAGCACGCTCGCGCCGAGGTTGCCGGCGCCGTCGGTCCCGCGGACGCTGAACGAGTGCTGACCGGGCGTGAGGCCCGACAGCGTCAGTGGACTCGAGCAGGCCGAGAACGGCCCGCCGTCGACGCTGCACTCGGTGCTCCCGGCCTCGTTGAGCGAGAACGCGAACGTCTCGGCGTCGACCGCCTGCAGAGAACCCTGGCCCGGCCCGGAGAAGGGATCGAGCGAGGCGACGGGCGGGGTCGAGTCGACCGTCCACGTGCGCTTGGCGGGGATGTGATCGCCGTAGACGCCGTCGATCGCGCGCACCGAGAACGTGTGCTGCCCGTCGGCGAGTGGGCCGACCTGGAACGCGACGTCGCCGCTCGCCGGCTTGTTCCCGCAGGCCACGAACGACGCGCCGTCGAGCGAGCACTGGAACGCCACACCCGCGACCGAGCCGTACTTGAACGTCGGCGAGCGATCGGCCGAGACGTCCGCGGGCCCGGCCGTGAGCGCCGTGTCGAGGATCCGGAAGGTGAGCGGCGAGGTCTGCGCGCTCTGGTTGCCCGACGGGTCGGTGGCGCGGGCGCGGACGGTGTGCGTTCCCTCGGCGAGGCCGAACGATCCGTCGCACGGCCCGCTGACCACGTTGTCGATCGTGCACGTGCTCGAACCGACCGTGTCGTTGGCGACCAGCGCGAACGAGACGCTGCGCTCGTGTGTGGGGCTGTATTGCGGGAGGACGAGGGAGATCGTCGGCGCCGTGGTGTCGGAGAACGTCGCGACCGCGATCACGTCGTTGACGCCCTTGGAGAGCGCGCCGAAGATCTGACAGCCCGTGCTGGGCTGGTCGCAGCCGCCGCAGTTCGCGCCGCTGACCGTCGTGCAGCTCCAGGACACGAGCGACGACTTGTTCGGCTGGGCGGCGTTGGCCATCGCGGTGAAGGCCGCCGCGGACGAGGACGCCTCGTCCTTGTAGCCCACGTCGTACGTGCCGCAGTTCTTCGTTTGCGCGGTGCCGACGGTGGACTCGCAGGACAGCGCACCGCTGATCTTCCCCGGCCCGTGGACGAGCACGGTCACCCGCAACTCGGAGGCCTGCGCGGGGGTCGCCAGCGCACCCAGCAGGCACGCCAGCACGACGACGATGCGGATCAATGTGGTCCTTTCTCAGCGCGATCGGAACGTGATCTCGCGCCCGGCCGTTGCGGACCACTCGCCCCGATTCCACCGGATCACGGTGCCGTCGGCCAGACGGCTAACCGCACGTCCACATGACGGTTCGCCCCACAATGTGGCCTCCAGTGGCTTGACATCGTCGCCGAGTCCACGTGCGACCGCGTCTTCCGGGTAGGTGGCGATGATCGCCCCGCGCCGCACCCACACGGGGATGCGACCCAGCGGCGCCGGCGCCCGCACGACGCCGCCGCCCGCGATCTCGGCGCCGTCCCAGGTCGCGATCCAATCGCCGGCGGGCAGGTCGACCTCGACCTGCCGCGCGCCGTTTTCCAGCACCGGCGCCACCCACAGCGACGGGCCGTACCCGTACGCGTCCGCGACCGCCCAGTCGCCGTGGCCGATCAGCGCTCCCGGGCGGATGATCGGCAGCCCGCACCGCGCCGCGGTCGCCGCCGCGGCCAGCACGTACGGCACGAGCCGCTCGTGCAAGAGGATGTAGGCGCGGTAGAGCGCGAGCGTCTCCTCGTCGTAGGTCCACGCCTCCTGCTCGAAACGCGAGTGGGCGTGCATCAAGGGGGTGAAGCAGCCGAACTGCACCCACCGCAGCAGCAGCTCCTTCGGCGCCCGCGACATCAACTGCTCGCCCAGGTACCCGCCGATGTCATGCGACCAGTTCGAGAAGCCGGAGGCGGCCGCGGTGAGCGTCGCCGCCACGAGCGTGCGCAGCGACCAGAAGTCCGACGGCTGGTCGCCGCCCCAGGTGATGCCGACGGCCTGCTGGCCGGTCCACCCGGGGCGCCCGAAGAGCACGCCCTCGCCCGGGTGGACCTCGTCCAGCGCGCGCTGCATCGAGCGGCGGTACTTCAGCCCGTGGCCCCACGCCGCGGCCGCCCCGGTGGTCCCGTCCGCGAAGCGCGCGTCGTCCGGGATGTACCAGCCCTCGCCGTCGTCGGCCTTGATCCCCTGCACGCCGAGCGCGAGCACCCGCTTGGCCTGCTCGCGCCACCACGCCTCGGCCGTCGGCGAAGTGAAGTCGACCGGGGAGCCGGTTCCCATCCACCACTTGGCCACCAGCGGCTCGCCGTCGCCGTCTCGCACGAACATCTCGGGCTCGTAGTTGGGCGCGGGAGCGCGGTGCAGCCGCTCGGACTCTGCGTCCGGCGGGTACTGGCCGTCGTCGGAGTCGAGGTTCACCCACGGCGCAACCCACACCACGGTCCGCACCCCGTCCGCGCGCCAGCGGGCGATCATGCCCTCCGCGTCGGGGAACTGGTGCGGGTTGAACTCCCACGTGTTGTATTGCGTCGCCCACGGGGAGTCGAGGACGATCGCGTCGAGCGGGAGGTCGTGCTCGCGGTAGCCCCGGAAGTCGTCCTCGGCCTCGGTCTCGTGGTTGTAGACGTCGCGGCTCTTCCAGTGGCCGTACGCCCACTCGGGCAGCACCGGCGGGAAGCCGGTCAGCTCCAGGAACGCGCGCAGGCGCGCGAACGGGGTCGGGTGGGTGAAGAAGTGCACGCGCAGCGGGCCCGCGTCGCGGCGGGTGGAGAGCACGACCTCGTCGCCGAGATCGAAGCGGGCCCCGTGGCCGTCCGTCTCGATCCACGCCGCCCACCCGCGGCTGGCCAGCAGCCACGGCACGGGGGCGTAGTCGCCCTGGGGGATGCCGCCGAGCTCGAGCATGTCCGGCGGGCAGTCGGGTCCGGTGTACGCGCGGTCGGCGCCGAGCTGCAGGCTGCGGCCGGACTGGTCGACGTGCAGCCCGTGCCGGGCGCCCAGCCCGATGAACTGCTGCTGCGGATGACCGGGCAGGACGAGCCCGATCCGGTGCACGCCCTCCGGCGCCTCCACGGTCACGACCTCGTGGTGAGGACCGACCGTCTCGCGCCTCGGCGACACGAGTCCGTCGACCGGGTCGTCGAGCTCCTCGGAGGCCATCACGCCCTCGGTCAGCTGGATGAACTCGTCGTGGGCCCTACCCGCCCACGTCCGTACGCCGAGCTTCATGACGCTGCACCTTCGCCACCGGAAAGCGTTCGCCCCCAGACCGTTCACACAACCGTCACGAGGTGTTGTCCGCTTGGTCACAAACCCCCTGCAACGGCGCCCGATTCTCCAGAGACATGAAGACAAGCCGCGCGGACCTCCACTGCCACTCCACGGCGTCGGAGGAGTCGAAGCTCGGCGTCCAGCGCGCCCTCGGCCTGCCCGAGTGCGCGACGCCGCCGGAGGAGGTCTATTCCCTCGCCAAGCGCCGGGGGATGGACTTCGTGACGATCACCGATCACGACACGATCGATGGCGTCATGACGATCGCCGACCGGCCCGACGTCTTCGTGTCAGAGGAGCTCACTGCTCACTTCCGCGGCGAGCCACAGGCTGTCCACATCCTCTGCCTCGGGATCACGCCGGACGATCACGACTGGCTGCAGGCGCACAGCCATGACGTCGAGGTCGTCGCGCACTACCTGCACGAGAACGAGATCACCTGCGCGCTCGCGCATCCCTTCTACGCGGTCGAGGCGCCGCTGCTGCCGCGCCACCGCCGCCGGCTCGCGCAGCTCTTCGACACCTGGGAGGTCCGCAACGGCTCCCGCGCGCGGGAGCTCAACCACCCGGCCGCGATCTACGTCGAGACGCACGGGGGGACCGGCGTCGGCGGGTCCGACGACCACGCGGGCGTGGACATCGGCCGCACCTGGTCGATGACGCCTGAGGC
Source organism: Solirubrobacter soli DSM 22325 (assembly GCF_000423665.1). GTDB lineage: Bacteria > Actinomycetota > Thermoleophilia > Solirubrobacterales > Solirubrobacteraceae > Solirubrobacter > Solirubrobacter soli. The sequence goes on from NZ_AUIK01000033.1 coordinate 68,777, forward strand.
CGCGACGACCACCGAGTTCCTCGCGCACATCCGTGCCGGCCGCGTGAGCGCGCACGGCGAGCAGGGCTCGGCCGCCAAGTGGGCGCACGCCGCGATGGCGCTGGCGATCCGCGCGCTCGGCCGCGGCGAGGCCACCGACGCGCCCGATCCCGCCGCGGTCCTGCGGATGGTCGAGCGCGTGATGCTCGAAGGCGACGCGCGCACCGGCGCCATCGGCTGCGACCTCGGCCCCGAGGACGCCCGCGCGCTCCTGCGCGCCTGGCTGGACGCGGTCGACCTGCACATGAGCGAGGCGGAGCTGCTGGCGCTGCTGCAGTCCGACGGCTTCTCGCACGCGGACCTGGAGCGCCGCGCGCGGCGTCACCACGAGCGCCGGCTGCAACGCGCGGTCGCGACGGCGGTCGCCGACCCGTCGCAGATCGCCGCCGCCGCGCAGGAGGTCTTCACCGCCTGCTTCGCCGCGATCCCCTACGCCCCCGCCACCGCGTTCCTCGGGCGCGAGAAGAGCAAGCTCGCCACCCGCGACCACGAGCCGGTGCGCGTGGCGCTGGTGGCGGACGGGATCGGCTCGATGCACGGCGTCACGCACACGCTCGACGAGATCCGCGAGCGCGGCGTGCCCGGCTTCGAGGTCGAGGTCATCGGCACCGACCCGCACGTCGACCGCCGCCTGAGCGCGGTCGCCGAGGTCGAGATCCCGTTCTACGCGGGGCTGAAGATCGGCGTCCCGTCGTTGCCCGCCGTCGTCGAAGCGCTGGCCGAGGGCCGCTACGGCGTCCTGCACCTCTGCTCCCCCGGGCCGGCCGGCGTGGCCGCGGCGATGATCGGCCGCGTCATGCAGCTGCCGATCGCGGGCTCCTACCACACCGAGCTCGCCGCCTACACGGCGCTGCGGTCCGGTGACGAGGGGCTCGCCGCGGGGGTCGAGGTCGCGCTCGGCGCCTTCTACGGCGGCTGCGACGCCGTCTTGTCGCCGTCGGCCGTGTCCGACGAGCGCCTGCGCGCGCTCGGCATCGACGAGAGCCGGATCGGCCGCTGGGACCGCGGCGTCGACCTCGGGCGGTTCTCACCCACGCTGCGCACCCGCGCGGCCGACGGGCGCATTCGCGTGCTGTACGCCGGCCGACTCACGAAGGAGAAGGGCGTCGACCTCCTCGCCGACGCGTTCCTGGCCGCGCGGGCGCGCGACCCGCGCCTCGAGCTCGTCCTGGCGGGCGGCGGGCCGGAGGAGGACGCGCTGCGCGCACGGCTGGGCTCGGCCGCGACGTTCCTCGGCTGGCTCGAGGGCGACGCGCTCGCCCGCGCCTACGCCGACGCGGACCTCTTCCTCTTCTGCTCTCAGACCGACACCTTCGGCCAGGTGGTGCTGGAGGCACAGGCGTCGGGGCTGCCGGTCGTCGCCGTCGACGCCGGCGGCCCCACCGAGCTGATCGCCACCGGCCGCTCGGGCGTCCTGTGCCCCCCGCGCGCCAGCGCCCTGGCCGACGCGGTCGCCGGCCTGGCGGGCCAGACGGCGTCCCGCAAGCGCCTCGCCACCGGAGGCCTCGCGGCGGTCCGCGACCGCACCTGGGAAGCCTCGCTCGCTGCGCTGGGCGCCGGCTGGCGCCGCGCGATGGCCGCCCATGAGGGCGAGGCAGCAGGAGTCCGCGCGGCATGAACCTGATCGGCGGTGAGCGCAGCGAGAGCGGCGCCACCGCCGCCGGGCCGCGCGCGCGTTTTGACCGCACGGCCCCACGCCTCGCCGCGCCGATCCTCGACGACCTGATGGTGGAGGACGCCGCGTCCGCCCGCGACGGCGACGGGGCGCCCCGCCGGCCCGCGCTGCGGCTCGTCACCGCGCGCCCCCTGCGCGTCGTGGATGTGGCCATGTGGTACGGCGAGCGGTCCGGGGGCATCCGAACGTACCTCGATGCCAAGACCGCGTTCGCCCAGCGCACGGGCGCCTTCGAGCACCGGTTGGTGGTGCCCGGGATCGTGCGCAAGGTGACCGACCACACGTGCTCGCTGCCGTCGATCCGCGTCGCGAACTCCAACGGCTACCGCTGGCCGATCGGAACGCGGCCCCTGGTCGACCTCCTGCGCGAGCTCGACCCTGACGTCGTGCTGCTGCACGACCCGTTCTGGGCGCCGCGGGCGGTGCAGTCGATCGGCGTGCCGGTGGTGATGGTCCACCACGGGTCGCTCGACCTGGACGCCAACGCGATCCCCGGCCCCACCCGCGTCTACCGGCCCGCGCTAGGACGCTGGCTGCGGCGCGCGTACGCGGGTGCCGACGCCGTCATGTCGGCCTGCGACCCGCACCCCGACACCGGTCGCGGCGCGACGATGCCGCTGCGCTTCGGCCTCGACACCGCGTTCTACCCCGAGGGCGACGAGCAGCGCGGCGACCACGTGCTCTACGCGGGACGGATCGGGCGTGAGAAGGGGGTCTTCGAGCTCCTCGAGGCCGCCGCGCTGAGCCGCGAGCCGTGGCCGCTGTGGCTGATGGGCACCGGCAGCGCCGCGAAGGTCGTCGACGCGCAGATCCGCCGGCTCGGGCTCGGCGACCGCGTGCGCCTCGTCCCGTACGAGCGCGACCGCGACGCCCTCGCCTCCGCCTACCGCAGCGCGCGCTGCGTGGTGATGCCGGGCGAACTGGAGACGTTCGGCCTCGTCGCGTTCGAGGCCGCCGCGTCCGGCGCCGCGACCGTCGCCTGCTCGAACGCACCATCGGCCAGCCTGCTGGGAGACCTCGTCCACACGTTCCATCCGGGCGACCCGCGCGCGCTCCTCGACGCGGTCGAGCGCGCCCGAGCCGCCGAACCCGACCGCCTCACCGCGGCGCGCTTCGCCGCCGCCAACCGCTGGGAGCGAGCCTTCGCCGCCGAACTCGCCGACCTGGAACATGTCGTCGCGCAGAGGAGAGCTGTGTGACCCCCACCCCCGAACCGCCCTGGAGCACGTCCGGCCCCAGGCCCGCCCGCACCACCTCACCCGTGCCCCGCGGCCGAGCGGCGCCGCCGGCCACGCGCGACGCCGCGCCGCCTGCACCTGGCGCCCGCCCGGCGCCGCGGGGCCGCGAGGCGCCGCCGGCCGCCCGTGCGCGGCGCGGCGACCCGCCCGCCGGGGCGGTGTCGCGCCGCGACGCGTTTCCCTCCGGCCCGTCCCCGCGGGGAGCGGAGCTCGCGCCCGTCGTCCGCGCCGCGCGGCGGTTGGAGCGGGAACGATGACCGCGCTGTTGCCGCGGCCGCCCGCCCCGCCGCTCCGGCACGAGAACGGCGTGCTGGCGGTGGCGATCCACGACGTCGAGCCCGCGACGTTCACGCGCTGCGCGCTGATCCGCGACTGGCTCGACGACCTCGGGGTCGGGCGGGTGACGCTGCTGGTGATCCCCGCGCCGCAGCTGCACCCGTTCCCCGCCCGCTCGCCGGAGCTCGCGAACTGGCTGCTGGACCGCGTCGACGCGGGGGACGCCGTCGCCCAGCACGGGCTGCAGCACCGGCGGACGCGGCCGCCGTCGCGCCTGCAGCGGCCGCTGCGGGAGTTCCAGGGCGGCGTCTCCGCCGAGTACCCCGGGCTGGACGCCGACGCGACCATCGCTTCCGTGGACGCCGGCCACAACGTCCTCACCGGCGCCGGGCTGAACCCGCGCGGGTTCGTCGCCCCCGGCTACGCCTACACGAGCGCGCTGCGCGAGCACCTGGCGACGCGCTTCGACTGGTGGGCGACGCTGCTCTCACTGCGCGGGAACGCCCGCGCCGGGGCGCCCGCGCTGACCCTCGGCACGAGCAGCAGCTTCAAGCGCGCGACCTCGCCCGCGTTCGTGCGCGCCGGCGCGGCGCTGTCGGGCAAGGTGCTGCGGTTGGACCTGCACCCGGCCGACTTCGATCACCCCCGCCACGTGCTCGCGCTGGAGCGGGTGCTGCAGCGCGCGCGGGGGCGCGTCGCCGTCACGTACGACGACTTGTGTTGAACGGCCCGGCGGAGGCCGTATTGCGCGCCAACTGGCGCCAGGGCACCCGCCGGGACGGCACCCCGTTCGCGTTCACCTGCCCGTCCCCGCGCCGCTACAAGCACCAGTGGTACTGGGACAGCTGCTTCCACGCGATCGCCTGGACGCACATCGACCGCGCCCGCGCCAAGGAGGAGCTGCGGACGCTGCTCAGAGCCGGGCGCCCCGACGGCTTCATCCCCCACACCGCGTTCTGGCAGGCCTCGCCGCGCTGGCGTCGCGCCCCGCTCTACGCGACCCTCAACTTCCGCGGCGACACCGGCACGGCCTCGATCCAGACGCCGCTGCTGGCCGTCGCGTGGGAGCGGGTCGCACACGGCGACGACGCGTTCAGGCAAGAGGGCCTGGAGCCGCTGAAGGCCCACGCCCGCTGGCTGATCGAGGAGCGCGACCCCGACGACGACGGGCTGATCACGATCCTGCTGCCCGACGAGTCCGGCCTCGACGACTCCCCCAAGTACGACGCCGTCTACGGCTCACTGGCGCACTACAAGCCGGGGTACGCACGGCTCGTCCAGCGCTGCCGGCGCGCTCGCTGGAACGCCGCCGCCCTCACGCGCACCAGCGACGAGCACGTCGAGGACGTGCTGGTCAACGTCGCCCACGCGCTCTCGCTCAGAGCCCTGCACCGCATGTCCGGCGAGCCGGAGTGGGCCGAGCACGCCGCCCGCACCGAGCAGGCGTTGATGGAGCGCTGCTGGGATGCCGAGCGCGGTCTGTTCTTCGACCTCGCCGGCCGCGACGAGCATCGCGTCGAGGTCTCGACCTGGTCGAGCCTGGCACCGCTCGCGCTCGACGCCGTCCCCCGCGAGGTGCGCGAGCGGCTGGCGAACGAGCACCTCCTCAACCCCCGCCGCTACCTCGCGCGCTTCGGCGTCCCCAGCGTCTCCATGGAGGAGCCGAGCTTCCGCCCTGGCTTCAACGCCTACCGCACGTGGCGCGGCGCCGCGTGGGTGAACACGGCCTGGTTCATGGTCGGCGGCCTGCGCGCGCTGGGCGCGCACGACGAGGCCGACCGCCTCGCCCAGGGCGTCGCCGACGCGGCCGCTCGATCGGGCTTGCGCGAGTACTACCACCCGCGCACCGGCTCCGGCCACGGCGAGCAGCGCTTCGGCTGGTCGACGCTCCTGCTCGACCTCCCCGCGGGGTTCTCCGTACCGTGGCCGCGTGCATCTGCTTCGCCGGACCGGGGCCGACCTCCCGTTCGCTGACCTGCGGCGCGCGCACGGGACCGCGTTCGAGGGCTACTACTGGCGCTTCGCCGGCGCCGGCTGGAGCGTCTGCGCGATCGCGGGCGTGTGCCGGGACGAGCACGGCACCTGGGCGATGGTCACGCTCGCCTCCGAGCCGGACGGCTTCGAGGAGACGCGGATCGTCGAGCGCGCGAGCGTCTCCTTCGACCGCCTGCGCGTCGATGCCGGTCCGCTCCAGGCCGACGAGAGCGCCCTGACGGTCGAGCTCGGGCGAACGCTCCACGCCCGCTTCGAAGCCCGCCGTGGCTGGCCGCGCCCGCTCGGCCCGCTCGGCATCGCCCACGTGGTCCCGTGGCTCGGCCAGTACTGGGCGCCGCACCTGCTCGACGCGCGCGTCACCGGCGCGTACGACAATCGCCCGCTCGACGGCACGCAGGTCTACGCGGAGAAGAACTGGGGCGCCGCGTTCGCCGACCACTGGTGGTGGGGCCAGGGCCCCGGGATCGCGTTCGCGGGCGGGCGCATCCACGGCATCGCGCCCACGGCGGTCGTCGCCTGGACCGACCGCGAGACGATCGCGCTGGCGCCGCCGTTCGCCCGTACCGTCGCCCGCGCGGGCGGCGGCGAGTGGCACATCCGCGCGACCTCGCCGCGCTACCGCGTCGACATCCGCGGCGAGGCGGGCGGCGGACACCGCCTCCCCGTCCCGCTCCCGCGCGAACGGCGGCTCGAGCTGCGCTCCAACCACCACCTCACCGGCCACGTCGAGGCGCGCGTGTGGCGCGGGCGGCGCCTGTGGCTGCGGACCTCAGGCCTCGCCGGGCTCGAGGACGGCGCGGTGGTTCATCACCAGTAGGGCGATGTCGTCCTCGCCACCCTCGGCGCGACCGACCGCATGCAGCACGTGGTCGCACACCGCCTCCGGCGGCAGCTTGACTTCGCGCAGGGCGTCGCGCAGCCGCTCGAGGCCGACGTCGATCGAGCGCGTCCGGTCCTCGATCAGCCCGTCCGTGTAGAAGACGACGGTCGCGCCCGGGGGGATGTCGAACAGGTGGCGCTCGTAGGCGGTGACGCCGGCGCCGAGCGGCGGTCCGGGGGCGGCGTCGACGAACACGGGGGCGGCGTCGAGCGGCGCGATCAGCGGCGGCAGATGCCCGGCGAGCGCGAACGTCAGCCGGCGCGGAATCGGGTCGTAGATCCCCACCATCACGGTCGCCAGCGGCAGGTCCAGCAGCGCCGTCGCGCGGGTGGAGATGTGCGCCAGGACACGGTCGGGCGGGTCGCCGTCGTAGGCGTACGCGGTCAGCACCGCCCGCAGCTGCCCCATCCGGGCGGCGGCCTGCGGGCCGTGGCCCATGACGTCGCCGATCATCAGCAGCAGGCGGCCGTCGTCGAGCGGGTGACCGAGGTAGAAGTCACCGCCGACGTCCTGCCCGCCGACGCCTGGCAGATAGCGCGCCGCGAGCTCGATCCCCGGCAGCTGCGGCAGCGCCGTCGGCAGCAGCGAGCGCTGCAAGGTGAGGGCGAGCCGGCGCTCGGACCCGAACAGCTCGGCGTTGTCCAGCGCCACGCCGGCGCGGGCCGCGAGCTCGACCAGCACGCGCCGGTCGAGCGCGCTCTCGGCGGCGCCGATCACGACCGCCGCCCCCAGCGTGCGCCCGCGCGAGATCAAGGGCAGCGCCATCGCGGGCGCCTGTTCGAGGCCGGCGGGAGCGTCGACGAGCTCCCCGAGGACGCCGGTCCGCGTGCCGAACCGGTCGACCACCAGCTCCTCGCCGGCAAGCGCAGCGAGCCCCCTGGAGTGTTCGTCGTCCTGGTGCACGGCCTGCACGATCCGGAACGCGCCGTTGTCGTCGAGCGCCACGACGAGCCCCTCGCCGAACCCGTTGAGGACGACGTCGCCGAGGATCCCGAGCAGCTCGTCGACGTCCAGCGAGCCCGCCAGCCTCGCGCCCGCGGCGCTGAGGATCTGCAGGCGCCCGGTCGCCGCGCCGGTCTGCTCGAGCGCCGCCTCGCGCTCCTGCTCGGCGCGAACGCGCGAGGTGATGTCGTGGAAGTAGACGCTGATGCCGTCGTCCGAGGGCGTGACCCGGACGTCGAAGTGCGTGTCCAGCGGCGCGTAGAACTGCTCGAAGCTGCGCGGCTCTCCGGTCGCCATCGCGCCGCGGAAGTGGACGTCGGACTCGGTCCCGTCGAGGTCGTCGTAGACCTCCCAGATGACCTGGCCGACGAGGTCCGAGCGGCCGAGGATCCGCTCCGCGGCGGCGTTGGCGTAGGTGAAGCGCCACTCGCGGTCGATCGTGAAGAACGCCGTGCTCATCGTCTCGAGCACGCGGCCGAGGCGCTCGGCGCCGCTGCGGACATCGGTGATGTCGTAGGCCGCGCCGAGCATCCGCACCGGGCGGCCGTCGGGATCGGCCAGCACGCGGCCACGCGCGGCGACCCAGCGGACGGTGCCGTCGGGGTGCACGACCCGGTAGTCGGCCTCGTAGTCGCCACGCGACTCGACCGCGCGGGATATCGCCGCCTCGGTCTTCGCCCGGTCGTCCGGGTGCAGGCGCACCGAGAACGAGTCGATGTGCGGGACGTAGGTCTCCGGCTCGTAGCCGAAGAGCTCCATCAGCCGGTCGTCCCAGTGCAGCGCGTCGGTGACGAGGTTCCAGTCGAAGCTGCCGACGCCCGCCGCGGCGAAGCCGAGGTCGAGGCGGACGATGCTCGACTCGAGCTCGGCGGCGAGCGCGCCGCGCTCGAGCTCGGCCGCCACGGTTCCCGCGAGCTCGCGCAGCGTCTCGGTGTCGTGGTGCGTCCACTCGCGCGGCTCCGCCGCCTGGACGGTGAGGAGGCCGACGCGGTCGCCGGCGACGTCGATCGGAGCGGAGAGGAACGTGGGCCGTGCGACAGGCTCGGCGAACGCCTCCAGCAACAGCGCGTCGGTGACCGGCGAACCCGGTGTGACGAGCACGGGCACATCCGCGACCAGGGCGATCTGCGCGTGGGCGGCGTTGAGGAGCCTCGCGCTGAGCGCGGCGAGGCGCTCCAGCGTTTCCCTGCGTGCCTGGGCGAGCAGGCGGCGCGCCGCCTCGATCCGCCGGGGGTCGTCCAGCCGCGCGCGCACCATCCCGGGGGGGATTCTAAGGGTCCGTCCGCGCCCGCCGGACCGCCAACTCGAGCGGTTCAGCTCCGACCAGGCGCTCGAACGGGCCGAGCACCGTCCAGATCGCCTTCAGGCGCAGGCGGGCGGTGGCGTCGACAGGGTCCACCCGGGCTTCGGAGACGAGCCGCGACCCGCCGTTCTCGGTCGGCTCCGCGTGGTGGGCGAAGGCGACCCGCACCGTCCCGGGCTCGCTCCAGTGCGCGAACGCGTCGGCGTCCTCGAGCCGCGGGTAGTCGCGGGCGGGCGTCCAGATCTTCCCGCACAGTCCGGAGATGAGCGTGTCCTCTGTCTCTTCGAGGACGGTGAAGGGGTAGGCCCGGAACATCTCGTGGTAGGTCTGCGAAGCGTGGAGGCCAGGAATGCGCCAGCTGACGAGCTTGCCCAGGCGGCGCGTGTCGGCCAGGCGGATCGTCGTCGCGGCGTCCCACAGCGCGGTGCGCGGGACCTGCGCCTCACGGCGGTGATAGGTCCGGACGCTGTAGTCCGGCAGCCAGTGGTCCAGCGCCTCGCTCACCCCCGTATCGTGCCCGAGCCATGCGTCTGATCCAGCACAAGCGCGAGGCGTATTGGTTCTACCGCTTCCTCTCACTCGGCTATGACCGGTGGGTCAACCCGCTGTTCTGGACGCCCGCGATGCGCGAGCTGGCGCTCGATCACGGCTCGTTGTCCCGCGGCCAGACCGTCCTGGACGCGGGCGCGGGGACGGGCTTCACGACCGAGGGGATCGTGGCGCGCGTGGAGGCCTCGGCGGTGACGATGCTCGACCAGTCGCCGCACCAGCTGGCCCGGTCGCGCACCAAGCCCGCGCTGGCGGACTGCCCGCGGGTCCTGGGGGACGCGGAGAACCTGCCGTTCGCGGACGACACGTTCGACCGTTACGTCTCGGCCGGGTCGATCGAGTACTGGCCGGACCCGCAGCGCGGCATCGCCGAGGCCTACCGCGTGGTGCGCGTGGGCGCGACCGCGCTCATGATCGGCCCGGTGCGGCCGGCGAACCGCGTCGCCCGCGCGCTGGCGGAGACCTGGATGCTCTTTCCGTCGGTGGACGAGTACCGCGGCTGGATGGCGGCGGCCGGGTTCGAGGACATCCGCGTCGTCGAGCTCGCCCCGTCCTGGTACCGCGACCGCCGAGGGCCGTACGCGCTCGCGATCAGCGGCGTCAAGCCCCGCCCGGGCCCATCACCCGCGCCGCCCCCGGCGCCCGCCGAGCCGCCGCCGTCGCGGGTGCGGTTCGCGCTCCGCTTCGTCGCCGGATCCTTGGCGGGCGCCCTGTTCATCCCGATCGCGGTCGCGCTGACGCTGCGCGATCGCGTCGCGGCGAGGCGAGCCGCGTGACGATCGCGGCCGCAATCACCCGCGCGAACCCCTTCGGGGTGTTGTGGCGGTTCGCGCGGCCGCACACGATCATCGGCACGACGCTCTCGGTCGTCGGGCTGTGGGCGATCTCCGAGAACGCGCGCGGCGTGGGCGACCTCGCCGCCACGCTGCTGGTCGGGTTGATGGTCAACATCGCGATCGTCGGGGTCAACCAGATCACCGACGTCGAGATCGATCGCATCAACAAGCCGTTCCTGCCGATCGCGGCCGGCGATCTCTCGCTGGGGTCGGCGCGGACGATCGTGCTCGTGTGCACGGTCGTGCCGCTCGTGCTCGCGCTCACGCAGGGGTGGGTGGAGACGGCCGCGGTCGCGACGGGCCTCGCGGTCGGGGCGGTCTACTCGCTGCCGCCGCTGCGGTTGAAGCGCTTCCCGGTCGCCGCGTCGCTGTGCATCACGGGGGTGCGCTCGCTCGTCGTCAATCTCGGGGTCTATTGGCACTTCGCGGGGCGGATCGACGCGCCGGTGTGGGCGCTGTGCCTGTTCGTGCTGCCGTTCAGCTTCGCGATCGCGGTGCTCAAGGACGTGCCCGACATCGAGGGCGACCGCGCGTACAGCATCCGCACCTTCACGGTGCGACTGGGCGGGCAGCGGGTCTTCCAGATCGGGCTCGCGGCGCTCGCGCTCGCCTACGCGGGGATGATCTTCGTCGCCCCGTTCGCGCTGGCGAATGACGCACAGCCCGTGGTTCTCGTCGTCGGCCACCTTGCCGCCGCCGGGCTGCTCTGGTACTTCTCACGGGCAGCGGATCCGCGCGACCGCGAGGGCTTCACGCGCTTCTACATGCGCGTCTGGGCGCTCTTTTTTCTGGAGTACCTCATCGTCCCTATCGCCTGCCTTTCAGGCTGAGCGTTGTTGGACGTCAGGTCGGAAACAAAGCCTCACGGTTGGCCCCGGAGGCGTGGACAACCTTGCACGCGAGAGGTAGGTTTGTCGGCAATGTCGATTGCCTCTTCGAGGGATCAGCAACCTCGCACGTCCGCGACCCCGGTGACCCCCACCAAGCGCTTCTCGCGGCCGTCCGAGCCGAACACCATCACCGCTTCCCAGGCGCGCGCCGCACGGCGACGGGAGGCGAGGCGTGACGAGCAAGCCGTAGCCGCCTGGCTGCGGGAAATCTCCGCCAGACCGCGTTAGCCAAGCGGGACGTCGCCCGCGCCGCGACGTCCCCGCTTTCCCACCCGCGCCCGCCACCCCAGGCGGCGCGTCGCCGCGCCGCGCCGCCGCGTCTCGCCCCGCCCGCCGCGCGTCCTCATGAGCGGCTTCACCACCTGTTAGCCCGGGGTCTCACCGGGGGAGTGTCATCGTGTGAGGTACTCCCCCGAAAGGACTCCTATATGACTCCCCTGAAGCAGCTCGCCGACCATGGCCAGAGCGTCTGGATCGACTTCCTGTCGCGGCGCTTCGTCAAGGACGGTGACCTGAAGGGTCTCGTCGGCCAGGGCGTCGTGGGTGTGACGTCCAACCCGACCATCTTCCAGGGCGCGATCGCCGAGGGCGACGCCTATGACGAGCAGATCCGCGAGCTGAGCGCCGAGCTCTCCGATCCCAAGGAGATCTTCTGGCGGCTCGCCGTGGACGACATCCGCGACGCGTGCGACATCCTGCGCCCCGTCTACGACGAGGGCGAGGGCAAGGACGGCTACGTCTCGCTCGAGGTCGACCCGGACCTCGCCCACGACACCGACAAGACGAAGTCCGAGGCGATCCGCCTGCACGGGCTCGTCGACCGCCCGAACCTCTTCATCAAGATCCCCGCGACCGTCGAGGGCCTGCAGGCGATCGAGGACACCATCGCCGCCGGCATCCCGGTCAACGTCACGCTGATCTTCTCGCTCGAGCGCCACCGCAAGGTCGCCGAGGCCTACGTCCGCGGTGTGCAGCGCTTCGTCGACGGCGGCGGCGACCCGTCCCGGCTCGCCTCCGTCGCCTCGTTCTTCGTCTCGCGCGTCGACACCGAGGCCGACAAGCGCCTCAAGGCGATCGGCGGCCACGACGAGCTGCTCGGCAAGCTCGCGATCGCCAACGCCAAGCTCGCCTACCAGACCTACCGCGAGGTCTTCATGACGCCGGAGTGGGAGGCGCTGGAGGCCAAGGGCGCGTCCAAGCAGCGCTGCCTGTGGGCGTCCACCGGCGTCAAGAACCCGGACTACAAGGACACCGTGTACGTCGAGGAACTGGTCGGCCCCGACACGGTCAACACGATGCCGCGCGACCTCGTCGAGGCCGTAGCCGACCACGGGGACATCCGCGGTGACACGCTGCTGGAGAACCCTGAGGAGGCGAGCCGCATCCTCGACGCGTTCGAGAGCGCCGGCGTCAAGTACGACGACGTCGTCGCGACGCTCGAGCGCGAGGGGGTGGAGAAGTTCTCCAAGTCCTTCGCCGACCTGATCGAGGGGCTCGAGTCCAAGCTCAAGCTCGTGGCGGCGTAGGTCATGGCTCACGACGCCGACTTCCGGCGCGAGCTCGGGCAGCAGCTGCGGGTGGACTCCGTCCGCTCGTCGGCCGCCGCCGGCTCGGGCCACCCCACCTCCTCGATGTCCGCCGCCGACCTGATGGCCGTGCTGCTCGACGGGCACCTGCGGCTGGACTACAGCGATCCGGGCAATCCGGGGAACGACCACCTGATCTTCTCCAAGGGCCACGCGTCGCCGCTGTACTACAGCGTTTTGAAGGCCGTGGGCGCGATCGATGACGCGGAGCTGTTGACGTTCCGCAAGCTCGGCTCGCGGCTCGAGGGTCACCCGACACCGCGGATCCCGCCGACCGACGTCGCCACCGGCTCGCTCGGCCAGGGGCTGCCGATCGGGGTCGGCGTGGCCATGGCCGGCCGCTCGCTGGACCAGCTGCCCTACCGCGTGTGGGTGCTGTGCGGCGACTCCGAGATGGCCGAGGGCTCGATGTGGGAGGCCTTCCAGCACGCCGGCTGGGAGAAGCTCGACAACATCACCGCGATCATCGACGTCAACCGGCTCGGCCAGACGCGCGAGACGATGCTCGGCTGGGACCTCGACGGCTACGTTCGCCGGATCGAGTCCTTCGGCTGGAAGGCGATCGCGATCGACGGCCACGACGTCGAGGCGATCGAGGCCGCCTACACCGAGGCCGAGAACACCGTCGGCCAGCCCGTGGCGATCGTCGCCCGGACCAAGAAGGGCAAGGGCGTCGCGGCGGTCGAGGACCAGCCCGGCAAGCACGGCAAGCCTTTGGACGACCCCGAGGGAGCGATCGCGGAGCTCGGCGGCGAGCGGTCGTTGTCCGTGGACGTCGCCCGCCCGTCGACCGCCGCGGCGCACACGTTCCCGACGAGCGGCGGCTCGCTGCCGGCGTACGGGCTGGGCGACGAGGTCGCCACCCGCAAGGCGTACGGCGAGTCGATCGCCGCGTTGGGCTCGCTGCGCGGCGACGTGGTCGCTCTGGACGGCGAGGTCTCGAACTCGACCCACTCCGAGGACTTCCGCGAGGCCCACCCGGACCGCTACTTCGAGATGTTCATCGCCGAGCAGCAGCTCGTCGCCGCCGCCGTCGGCATGCAGGTCCGTGGCTGGACGCCGTTCGTGTCCACCTTCGCGGCCTTCCTCTCGCGCGCCTACGACTTCGTCCGCATGGCCGCGATCTCCCGCGCCAAGCTCGTACTGAGCGGCTCGCACGCCGGCGTCTCGATCGGCGAGGACGGCCCGTCGCAGATGGCGCTGGAGGACATGGCCTCCCTGCGCGCGATCCACGGCTCCGTCGTCCTGCACCCCAGCGACGCGCAGCAGACCGCTCAGCTCGTCGCCGCCGTCGCCGACCACGACGGCATCTCGTTCATCCGCACCCTGCGCGCCAAGACCCCGGTCCGCACCGGGAGCGACGAGGCCGTCCGGATCGGCGGCTCGCGCATCGCCGTCGACGACGGCACCGACGTCGCGATCGTCGCCTGCGGCATCACCCTCGACGAGGCCGTCAAGGCCGCCGAGCGCCTCGCCGCCGACGGCATCCGAGCCCGCGTCGTCGACGCGTACTCGATCAAGCCGATCGACGCCGACACCATCGCCGCGGCCGCCCGCGACTGCGGCGCGATCGTCACCGTCGAGGACCACGCCCCCGAGGGCGGCCTCGGCGACGCCGTGCTGGACGCCCTCGCCACCAGCGACGCCCACGCCCACGTCGTCAAACTGGCCGTCCGCGAGATCCCGGGCTCCGGCACCCCCGAGGAACTCCTGCACGGCGCAAAGATCGACGCCGACGCGATCGCCGACGCCGCGTCGAAGCTCGTCGCCGCCCCGGCCTGACCGCCCGGCGAAGGGTGACCCCCGCTGGTTTCGCCACACGAAACCCCCGAGGGTCACCCCCGGGCGGGCGCGCCGCCCGGCCGGGACGAGCCGCGCGGCCGGCACGAGCCGCCCGGGCGAGACGAGCCGCGCGGCCGGGACAAGCCGTGCGGCCGGGACAAGCCGCGCGGCGGGCACGAGCCGCCCGGGCGGGACGAGCCGCGCGGCGGGCACGAGCCGCCCGGGCGGGACGAGCCGCGCGGCGGGCACGAGCCGCCCGGGCGGGACAAGCCGCGCCGCCCGGACGCGCCAGGCGGCCGGCACGATCCGCGCGGCCGGGACAAGCCGCGCGGCCGGCACGAGCCGCCCGGGCGAGACGAGCCGCGCGGCCGGGACGAGCCGCCCGGGCGAGACGAGCCGCGCGGCCGGCACGAGCCGCGCCGCCGCGCCCCGTGGACGGGCGCGCCGCATGGGGCCCAGGGCGGTCAGGGGGCGGTGCGGGTGAGGAGCATGGTCCAGTTGCGTTTCCACGTGGCGCCTTCGTCGAACGAGAAGGACTGGTCCCAGCGGGCGGAGGTGGGCGTGATGTCCGACCAGTCGAAGCGCATGCGCAGGGGGACGCCGTCCAGCACGTCGTCAGTTTCGAAGCGGGCGTTGGAGCCGTCGTCCGAGAAGCGGCCTTCGACCGGTGGGTCGAGTCGGCCGGGGCGGGCAGTGGAGGACCACCAGATGCGCCAGAGGTCCTCCTCGGGCGAATACAACCGGAGCGAGAAGCCCTCGTAGCCGTCGCCCACGAAGTGGTCGTGGTTGCCGTAGCCGTCGAGCATCGCGAAGGCGGTGGAGACGGAGGGGAACTCCTCCCACTCGGCACAGTCCGGGTCGAGCATGTCGACGAGGCGGCGGTTGGCGATCTCCCAGCGGCCGGGGAGGAAGTCGAAGTCGTGGACGCTGCTCATCAGACCGCCACCGGCTCGAGCGCACGCGACAGGTACCCCTCCAGGTCGCCGTCGACGAGGACGTCGGAGAGCCAGGCGCGGCGCTCGAAGTCGATCACCTCGAGCTCCCACACGCAGGCCATGGCGGTGTCGGTCAACGCGACCAGGTCCGATGCGGACGCCAACGGGAGCGGGGCCGCGTAGGCGCGGCGGTGGACCTCGTTCTCCTCCGCCCACCAGTAGACGAGGGCCATCGCCGCCGACTTGCCCTCGTGGGCGATCGTGAAGCCGGGCACGCCGGGCTCGGCCAGATCGCGGCACGCGGCAACCAACACGTCGCCCACCGGGCCGCCGGCGGCGATCGCGTAGTGCTTGGTCTGATCGGAGCGCCCGAGGAAGCTGATCTGTCTTGGGGAGTACGCCATGCCGGACACGCTACGACCAAAACAGGGCATATTCTGTCCTCAAATGGCGAAGACCGATCGCGTGCTGAGGCTCCTCGAACTCCTGCAGGACCGCCCCACCGCCACCGGGCCGGAGCTGGCCAACGAGTTGCAGGTGGACACGCGGACGCTGAGACGGGATGTCGTCGCCCTCCGCGACCTCGGCATCCCCGTCGAGGGCGAGCGCGGCCGCGGCGGCAGCTACCGCATCAAGCCCGGCTACCGCGTCCCGCCGCTGATGTTCACCCCCAAGGAGGCCGCCGCCGTCACGCTCGGCCTGATGGCGGCCAAGCGCCTCGGCATCGAGACCGACAGCGCGCTCACGAAGGTCCGCCGCGTCCTCCCCGACCGCCTCAAGGCGCCGGTCGAGTCGCTGGAGAGCACCCTGGGATTCACCGGCCGCATCGACGCCGAGCCGCCCGACGGCGAGACGCTCCTGGCGCTCGCCGACGCGGCCAGGAGCGCCCGCAAGGTACGCGTCCGCTACACGGACTCCCAGGGCGAGACCAGCGAGCGCGAACTCACGCCCTGGGGCGTCGTCGCCCACAACGGCCGCTGGTACGTCGCCGCGTTCGACCACGCACGGCACGATCCGCGGACGATCCGGGCGGACCGGGCGACACACCCGCAACCGGCCGGCAAGGGCGCACCCCCACCCCCCGGCTTCGACGCCACCGACTTCGTCAGCCGGTCACTCGCGAGCGTCCCCTGGCAGCACGGCGTCGAGGTCCTGCTGCACACCGACCACGAGCGTGCGCTCCAGCGCTTCCCGCCCACGCTGGCCAACCTTGAACCCACGCCCGAAGGCACCGTGCTCAGAATGCGCGCGGACTCGCTCGACTGGGCGGCCGGCCTGCTCGCCGGCGCCGGGTGCGACTTCACGATCCGCCACCCGCCCGAGCTCAGACACAGCGTCAGGCGACTGGCACACAGGCTCAACGCCGCTTAGACGTCGTCCTCCTCGGGCACCTCTTCCATGGCGTGCACCGTGCAGAGGAAGGGACCGCCCTCCTCGCGCGCGTCCTTGATCTCCTGGCTGGTCAACTTCGCGCCGCAGACGGCGCACGTTCGGGCGATGGTGTCGTCGAGGGTGCGCTCTTCGAGGTCCATGACGGGACGGTACCGCGAACGCGCCGCAATGACAGCCCGATCAGACCCGCTGTCGCACCTGTGACCGCCATCAACCAGTAGGCGCGATGGAATTCGTCCAGACCGGGCGTCGAACCCACCAGCGCGATCAGCACCGAGATGCCCAGGACGGCGCCCAATTGCCGGAAACAGGTGGAGATCGCCGAGCCCGTCGCGAAGCGCGCCGGCGGCATCTCGGAGACCGCCGCGGCACTCCACCCCGCGAAGGACAGGCCCACCCCGGTGCCCGTCAACAACGTCGCCGGCAGGAAGTGCGTCACATAGGCGGGCGAAGCATCCAGACCCACGGCGAAGAGCAACGCGCCCAGCGCGAACACGAACCCACCCGGCAGCGCCGACACCCGCGACCCGTAGCGGTCGATCATCCGCCCCGCCAACGCGCTGGACGTCGCCGCCATCAACGGCCCCGGCGTCACCGCGAAGCCCGCCTTCAACGTCGAGTAGCCCCACACCGACGTCAGGAACAGGATGTTCGCCAGCAGCACCGCGTAGAAGCCCATCGCGAACACGCCCACGCCCGCGCACGCCGTCGCGAACGAGCGCACGCGGAACAGCGCGAGGTCGAGCACCGGATGCGGGTGCACGACCGACCGCCACACGAACAACGCCAAGAACAGCGCACCGGCCGCGAACGCGCCGACCACGCGCGCGCTCCCCCAGCCCCAATCCGGCGCCTCGACGATCCCCAGCGAGACCGCGCCCACGCCGCCCGCCAGCAACACGATCCCGAACGCGTCCGGCACCGCCCCGCGATCCGGGTCGCGGATCTCGCGCAGCAGCCGCCGCGCCGGCACCAGCGCGACAGCGCCCAGCACCAGGTTCACGAAGAACACGAGCCGCCAGTCCGTCCACTCGATCAACAGCCCGCCCAAGGACGGCCCCGTGGCCGCCGCGACACCGCCGACCGCTCCCCAGAGGGCGGTGGCGGTGGCGCGACGTTCAGGCGGGAACTCGGGCAGCAGCAGCCCGAGCGACGTGGGCACCAGCAGCGCCGCACCCGCGGCTTGGAACACCCGCGCGCCGATCAGCACCTCGACCGAAGGCGCCAGCCCGCACAGCGCCGAAGCCGCCAGGAACAGCGCCATGCCGACGAAGAAGATCCGCCGCCGCCCCACGAGGTCCGCCAACCGCCCCGCCGGCACCAGCAGCGCGGCGAAGACGATGTTGTAGGCGTTCAATACCCACGACAGCGACGCGACCGACGCAGAAGGAAACGCGCGCTCGATCGACGGGAACGCGACGTTGACGATCGTCACGTCGAGGAACGCCATGAAGACGGACACCCCGGTGACGAGCAGCACCTTCCAGCGCCGATCGAGTTGTTTCATGCAACGCACCCTACACGACAGCGTTTCATGACGCTACGCTCCACTGCACATGCTTGGACGGACCTACGACGGCCAGAACTGCTCGATCGCCAAGTCGCTGGAGCTGATCGGCGAGCGCTGGACGATGCTGATCGTGCGCGAGATCTTCCTCGGCAACCGTCGCTTCGACACGATCGCGGCCCGCCTGGACATCGCCCGCAACGTCCTCACCGCCCGCCTCACCCGCCTCGTCGAGGAGGGCGTGCTGACCAAGGTCCGCTACCAGGAGCGCCCGGAGCGCTTCGAGTACCGGCTGACCGAGAAGGGCATCGACCTGTGGCCGGTCGTCGTCGCCCTGCTGCAGTTCGGCGACGCGTACTACGCGCCCGACGGTCCGCCCGTGGTCCTCACCCACAAGGACTGCGGCGGCCAGGTCGACGCCCACCGCATCTGCGACACCTGCGGCCGGCGCCTCACGGCGCGGGACGTGAGGGGCGGTCCTGGCCCAGGCGCTCGACCCGTCGCCGCCTGAGCTCGAGGATCACCGACCGCGCGGTCGTCTCCGGCACCAGCGAGACGATCGAGATCAGCCGCTCGCGCCGCGATCCGCCGATCAGCGTGAACGCCCAGCGCCAGATCGCCTCGATCCGGTCCTCCCAGCGCGACAGGTAGGCGAGGTGGATGACGCCCCAGACGAAGTACGCGGGGAGACCGGTGAGCTGGCGCCTCCCCATGTCCACGACCGCCCGCCGGCGGCCGATCGTCGCCATCGAGCCCTTGTCCTTGTACTTGAACGGCCCAGGCGAAGCCGAGCCGCTCAGCCGCGCGGCGATGACGCGAGCCACGTGCTCGCCACCCTGGATCGCCCCCTGCGCGACGCCCGGCACGCCGTCCACGGCGGCGATGTCGCCCAGAGCGAAGACCTCCGGATGCCCCGGCACCGTCAGGTCGGGCTCGACGAGCACGCGCCCCGCCCGGTCGGTCTCGACGCCGAGCGCCGCCCCCAGCGGGGACGCCTTCACGCCCGCCGCCCAGATCACGGTCTTGGCGGTGATCCGCGCCGGCTCGCCCGCGATCTTGACGTCCAGCCCCTCGGGGTCGATCCCCACGGCCCGCACGCCGAGCCGCACGTCGATCCCCAGGAACTCGAGATCCTTCTGTGCCCGCGCGGAGAGCTTCTCCGGGAACGTCTTCAACACCCGCGCGTTGGAGTCCAGCAGCACGATCCGCGCCTGCGAGGTGTCGATCGACCGGTACTCGGAGGCCAGGATCCGCTGCCCCAGCTCGGCGACCTGTCCCGCCAGCTCGACGCCCGTCGGCCCGGCACCGACGATCGCGAACGTCATCCACGCCTCGCGTTCCTCCGGGGTCTCGGCGGCCTCGGCCAGCTCGAACGCGCCGAGGATCATCGACCGCAGCCGGTGCGCGTCGTCGACGGTCTTCATGCCGGGCGCCAGGACCGCCCAGTCGTCGCGCCCGAAGTAGGAGTGCGTCGCGCCCGCGGCGACGACCAGCGTGTCGTAGGGGACCTCGTACTCGTGCTCGCCGAACGCGCGCACCACGCGCCTCTCGAGGTCGAACCCGTCGACCTCGCTCAGCAGCACCCGCACGTTGGGATCGCGGCGGAAGATGCTGCGCAGCGCCGGCGAGATCTGCCCGCCCGAGAGCACCCCTGTCGCCACCTGGTAGAGCATCGGCTGGAACAGGAAGTGGTTCGTGCGGTCGATCAGCGTGATGTCGACCTCCGGCACGTCCGCCAGCCGGCGCACGGTGCGAACCCCGGCGAACCCGCCGCCCACCACCACGACCCGGTGCATCAGCGCGGAAGCTCCTGCTCCAACGTCTGCACGGGCGCGAACAGATCGCCCATCTCGGCCACGCGCGAAAGCACCTGGTCTGAAGTAAACGCCATCGCGTCGCCGTCTGCGATGTCGGACACCTCGTCCCACGAGATCGGCGTCGAGACCGTGGGCCGATCGAGCGCCCGCAGCGAGTAGACGTTGACCGTCGTCTTGTGGCGGTCGTTCTGGCTCCAGTCCACGAACACCTTCCCGGCGCGCTTGGTCTTGTTCATGTCGATGAGGACATTCTCGGGGTCGCGCCGCGCGAGCAGGTGAGCGAGGCCCTTGGAGAACTCGCGCGTGTCCGCGTAGGTCACGAGCGTGTTCAGCGGCAAGTAGACCTGCATGCCCTTCGACCCCGAGGTCTTGGGGAACGCCTCGAGCTCCCAGAAGGCGAACGCCCGTTGCAGCTCCAAGGCCACGCGTGCGCACTCCACCACGGTCGCGGGCGGTCCGGGATCGAGGTCGAACGCGATCATCGTCGGGTGGTCCATCTCCGGCGCCCGCGCCATCGGCGTGTGCAGCTCGAGGTCCGCCAGATTGGCCAACCAGACCAGCGTCGCGAGGTCCTGGCAGAGGCAGTAGTCGATGTTGCCCTCGTTGCGGCCGGACCAGACCGACGCGGTCTGCACCCACGCGGGCGCGTGCGAGGGGCAGCGCTTCTCATAGAAGAACTTGTCCTCGACGCCGTTGGGGTAGCGCTTCAACGTCAGCGGCCGGTCGAGCAGGTGATCCAGCAGCACCGGAGCGATCCGCGTGTAGTAGTCGATCACCTGGCCCTTGGTGAACCCGGCGCGCGGGTAAAGGACCTTCTCCAGATTCGAGAGCGACAGGGTCCTGTCGCCGATTGCGACTTCCAGGCGCTTGGCGGGCGGCACCCCATGAACCTACCTACAGTCGGATAGAGTGCGCGGCTCGCAGGTCCGCGCTTCCGGGTTGGGAGCCGCGGGCGGGCGGAACTCCACGGGGACGGTCGAACGGCTCTGCTCAGGCAGGGCCGGTGGCAGGCTCCGGTGATCCCATCTACCGGAGTCCCGTGCCCGACAAGTTCCTACCACCCCCGTTCCGTGTCGATGTCGCCTATGACGGCGATGAGGCCCGCCTGAGCCCGGTCGGCGAGCTCGACATGAGCACCAGCGCGCACCTCGAGGCGGCCCTCGAGGACGCGTCACTGCCCGGGCGCCGCGTGGTCGTCGACCTGCGCGGGCTCGAGTTCATGGACTCGACCGGGCTGACGCTGCTGACCCGTTGGTCGCTGGCCGCTGAGCGCGACGGCTTCTCGCTCGCGCTGGTGCCCGGCAACGAGCGGATCCAGCGGTTGTTCGAGCTCACACGCCTCGTCACGCATTTCCAGTTCGTCTCGGGGTAGGACCACCCGAAGGTATGACTGACGATGCGCGTGATCTGATCGACGCCGCCGGCCTGACGGCGCCCGGGTCGCTCCGGGCCGCGTTGGCCAACGCGATGGTCGGCCTCAAGAAGCGGTACTACGGCCGCGGTCCGGAGGCCGCCAAGGCGTTCATCGAGGACGACTACATCTTCGTGGTGCTCGAGGGCGGGATGACCCGGAACGAGGAGACGCTGCTCGCCGCCGGCAAGGAGGATCTGGTCCGCCAGTACCGGCTGACGTTCCAGGATGTCGTCGGCCCGACGGCCACCGGCGCCGTCGAGGAGCTGACCGGACGCCGGGTGATCGGCTACCACAGCCAGGTCGTGTTCGACCCCTTCCGGGCGTTCGAGATCTTCGTCCTGGAGCCGGCCGGTGCCCTGTCTGGGAACGGACGAGGTCGCCCCGACGACGGCTGATTTCTGAGCCTCGGGGTACGGAACCCGTTTGATGGCTCAGTTTGCAAGCGCCGAGCGGCCGCGCTCGGCGGCACCGATCGACCGCGCGCGCCGACAGCGCGAGGACCAGCGCCTGATGCGCAAGGTCCAGACCGGAGACGACCGTGCCCGCGAGGAGCTGATCGAGCGCTACATGCCGCTCGCGCGTTCTCTTGCGCTGCGCTACCGGCGGGCGAGCGAGCCACTCGACGACCTCATCCAGGTGGCGTCGGTCGGGCTGGTCAAGGCCGTCGACCGCTGGGATCCCGAGCGCGGGCTCGCGTTCTCGTCCTACGCGGTGCCGACGATCCTCGGCGAGCTGCGCCGGTACTTCCGCGACTCGACGTGGGACGTGCGCCCCGCCCGCGACCTGCAGGAGCTCTGCCTGGCACTCGAGGACGCGCGCGAGGCCCTGTGGGCCGAGCTCGGCCGCCAGCCGACCGTCGCCGACCTCGCCGCGCGGCTCGAACGCCAGCCGGAGGAGATCGTCGAGGCGCTGCAGGCGACCGAGGGGCGCTCCGTGCGCTCACTCGACGCGCCGGTGCACGACGAGGAGAACGACTCGGCCTCGGCGGGCGACCTGATCGGCTCCGACGACGAGGAGTTCGCCCGCGTCGAGGCGGGCGTCACGCTCGAGCGACTGACCGGCATCCTCGACGACCGCGCCCGCGAGATCCTGCGGCTGCGCTTCGCGGAGGACCTGCTGCAGTCCGAGATCGCCGACCAAGTCGGCTGCTCGCAGATGCACGTGTCGCGGATCATCCGTTCCTCGCTGGAGAAGTTGTACGCCTACGGATCGGGAGCACCATGACCGTTCTTGAAGTCCCGCAACCCACTGAGCCGGCGACGCCGATCGTGCCGCCGGAGCCGGCCACGCCCGCCGTCCCCGACGACCCGGTCGTCCCCGCCGATCCGACGCCGGATCGCGAGACCCCGCCGCCGGACGACCCACCGCCGCCGAAGCCGGACGAAACCTGAAGAGGGTCAGACCCCGTTCAGGTTCGCCACGCCGGGCGCGTGCTCGCGCTCGTCGATCAGGTCCAGCACCGCGCGCTCGATCGCCGGATGCTGGGTGGGGAGCGAGCCGGGCTCGGCGGCGGCCTCGATCAGCTCGCGGTCGAGGACGAGACCGCCGCGGTAGGCGTCGAACACGCGTGGGTCGATGTAGGACGCGCGGCAGACCGCCGGCGTGTTCCCCAGGTAGTGGGCGGTCTCCTTGACCGCGCGGGTGATCGCGCGTTGGCGTGACGTCTTGGTGCCGAACGCCGGGCCTGAGACCGCGACGGCCAGCGCGGCGATCACGGTGGCGCTCCAGGTGCGGAAGTCCTTGGCCGAGAAGTCGCCGCCCGTCCGCTCCTTCAGGTAGTCGTTGATGTCGTCGGAACGCAGGTCGACCCAGCCCCGCCCGTCCTTGTAGGCGAGCAGCTCGGGCCCGCCGCCGCGGCGCCGCTTGAGCGAGCACACGACGTCCTGGGCGATCGGGTCGACGACGCCCTGGATGCGCCGTTGGCCGCTCTTGGCCGGGAAGTCGAAGACCATCTGGCCGTCCTCGACGCGCACGTGGCGCTTGCGCATCGTCGCCAGGCCGAAGGACTCCGTGTACGCCTCGGTGCCGATCCGGAAGAAGCCGCGATCGAGCAGCCGCACCGCGCAGGCCAGCACACGCTCGCGGGTGAGCGCGTCGGTCCCCGCCAGGTCGGCCTCGACCTGCTCGCGCAGCCGCGGCAGCGCCTTCGCGAAGCGGGTCATGTCCTCGAACTTCTCCGCATCGCGGCGGACGCGCCAGGCGTCGTGGTAGCGGTACTGCTTGCGCCCGGCGGCGTCGATCCCGGTCGCCTGCAGGTGGCCGTTGGGATCCGTGCAGATCCAGACGTCCTTCCAGGCGGGCGGGATGCCGAGGGCGCGGATCCGCTCGACCACGTCGGGCTCCGTGACCCGCTCGCCGCCCGCCTCGTAGTACGCGAACCCGCGGCCGGCGCGCCGGCGTGTGATCCCGGGTCCGGAGCAGTCGGCGCGACGCAGCCTCGTCATCACGTCACACTCCCCGCCGACGCAGCGGTTTAGGCTTCCGCGCGTGACGCGGTTCTCATTCCATACAACGGTCGACGGCGCCCGCGCCAACATCGTTGTGCGCGGTGAGCT
This sequence comes from Solirubrobacter soli DSM 22325, assembly GCF_000423665.1. Lineage (GTDB taxonomy): Bacteria > Actinomycetota > Thermoleophilia > Solirubrobacterales > Solirubrobacteraceae > Solirubrobacter > Solirubrobacter soli. Next base: position 92,388 of record NZ_AUIK01000033.1, read on the forward strand.
GGACCTGCTCGCGACCTCCGAGTTCGAGCCCGAATTGGCCCGGCTCGCCGATGAACCGGGGCTCGACGAGGTCGCGCTCGACCTGCGCGAGCTGGACTTCATGGACTCCAGCGGACTGCGCGCCGTGCTGCAGGGCGCGCGGCTGCTGGGCGAGAACGACCGCCGCCTGATCCTCCTGCGCGGCCCCTCGCCCGTTCAGCGCGTCTTCGAGCTCACCCGGACTACCGAGCGGCTCGAGTTCATCGACTAGCCGACCTTCTCTTTTTCCTTGGCCGGGGTGCTCTTGCGCTTCGGCTTGTCCACCGCGGCCAGGCTCGCCTCCAGCGCGGCCATCAGGTCCGGCACCTTCGCGGGCGCGGGCGCCTCGGGCACGGTGGTGATCTCCTCGCCGGCCGCCTTGCGCTCGATCAGGTCGAGCACCTTCTCGCGGTACTCGTCCTTGTAGCGCTCGGGCTCGAAGGCACCCGACAGCGAGTCGATCAGCTGCTGGGCCATCGCCACCTCGCGGTCGGAGACCTTGAGCTCGTCGGCGTCGGGGAGGCCGTCCAGGTCTCCGGTGGAGACGACCTCGTCGGCGAAGATCATCGTCTCCATCATCAGCACCGACCCGTCGCGGGCCGGCCGGATCGCGACCAGTTGCTCCTTGGAGCGCAGGATCACGCGCGCGATCGCGACGCGGCCGGACTCCTGCATCGCGTTCAGCAGCAGCCCGTACGCCTTCGCGGCGCCCTTGTCCGGGACCAGGTAGTACGGGTGGTCGTAATAGACGGGGTCGATGTCGGCGAGGTCGACGAAGTCCTCGATGTCGATCGTGCGCGACTTCTCCGGCTCCAGCGCCTCGAGCTCATCCGGGTTGATCAGGACGTAGGAGTCCTTGGTCAGCTCGTAGCCCTTGACCAGGTTCTCGTAGGGAACCTCTTCGCCGGTCACGGAGTCCACGCGCTTCTGTGCGATCCGGCTCCCGGTCTCGCCGTTGAGCTGGTGGAACCGCACTGTTTTCTTGGAGACCGCGGAGTAGAGCTTGATGGGGACGTTGACGAGCCCGAACGAGATCGCTCCACTCCACATTGATCGCGCCATCCCCACATTCTGACGGACGGGGAGGACGAGGGCGCAATTTACGGTTCTTCCGGCGCGACGGCGTCCGCGGGGTCGAGGTCGTCGCGCAGGCCCTTGTAGACCGGGTGGCGCAAGGTGCCGATGTCGGTGATGTCCCCGTAGTCGACGCTCGCCACCAGGGTCGGCTCGATGAAGTGCGTCGCCTTCTCGGGCTGGGTGCCGGTGAACGGCGAGGTCTCGCGCGCGAGCGGGTCGACGATGCCCTGCAGGCGCTTGAGCTCGGCCTCGTTGAAGCCGGTTCCCACCTTGCCCGCGTACCGCAGCTCCCCGTCGTCGGTCATGAAGCCGATCACGAGCGCGCCGATCTTCCCGAGCCGTCCGCCGTCGCCGCCCACCCAGCCGCCGACGACGACGTCGGTGTTGCGGACGTTCTTGACCTTGACCCACCCCTGGGAGCGGCGGCCGGCGAGATAGGTGCCGTCCAGCCGCTTGGCGACGAGGCCCTCGAGCCCCTGCGCCCTGGTGGCTTCCAGCAGGCCGGGGCCATTGCCCGTGTGGTAGGCGGGAACCTGCCAGGTGGGGCCCGCGAGCTCGAGCTTGGCCAGGAGGGAGCGGCGCTGCTCGTAGGTCAGCTCCAGCAGCGAGTGGCCGTCGAGCCAGAGCAGGTCGAAGATCATGTACACGACGGGTTCGGAGGTCGAGAGCCGCCGGACCATCCCCTCGCTCGTCAAGTGCATGCGACGCTGCAGGCGCTGGAAGCTCGGCCGCCCATGCTCGTCGAGCGCGACGACCTCGCCGTCGAGGATCGCCTCGTGGGTGCCGAGCGCGCGGCCCAGCCCGCGCAGCTCCGGGTAGCGGGGGGTGATGTTGTTGCCGTTGCGGCTCTCCAGGCGCAGCCGGCCGCCGTCGGCGTAGCCGACCGCCCGCACCCCGTCCCACTTGATCTCGTACGCCCACTGGTCCCCCACCGGGAGCGTCTTGCCCGTGCGCGCCAACATCGGCGGGACCTTGTCCGGCAGCGGCGCCCGATCCGGGTCCTCCGGCGGGTCCATCCGGTGGATCATCCAGTTCTTGCCGCCGGTCTTGAACAGGACGTACTTGCCGCGCACGCGCTCGCCGTGGAAGGTGACCATCACCTCGGCGTCGCGCCATTTGTGGACCTCGAACGTGCCGCGGTCGAAGATCCGCATCGTGCCCGCGCCGTAGTGGCCGGCCGGGATCTCGCCATGGAAGTCCAGGTATTCGAGCGGGTGGTCCTCGGTCCGGACGGCGAGGTTGTTGCGCTTGGGGTCGGTCGGGATGCCCTTCGGGACGGCCCAGCTCGCGAGCGTGCCGTCGTGCTCGAGCCGCAGATCCCAGTGCATCGCGCGCGCCGAGTGCTCCTGCACGACGAAGCGCATTTCGGGCTCGCGCTCGGGGGCGTCTCCCGCCGGTTCCGGGGTTCCCTCGAAGTCGCGTTTGGCTCTATAGGCCTCGAGACCGTCGCCCATACCCGCCCACTGACGTTAGTTCACGGTGAAGGTGGGTATCGTGCACGCCCGTATGGACGCTAATCCAATCGTGCTGGACGAGAGCGTCGAGGACGTCGTCGTCGTCGTCGTAGAGGGAGAGCACGACATCTACACCGCGCCGACCCTGCGCGAGCGGCTCGAGGAGGCCCTCGGCCGCGGGGGCGGCATCGTCGTCGACCTGACGGCCGCGACCTTCGTGGATTCCTCGGTGCTCGGCGCGCTCCTGGACGCGCGGCGACGCGCGATCGAGGCCGGGCAGGGCTACGTGGTGTGCGTGGGCGACGCCGTCGAGCCTGGCGTTCAGCGCATCCTGGACATCACCGGCCTGGTCCCCGTCCTGCCGGTGCTGCAGGGTCGCGAGGAGGCCATCGCCGCCGCTCGCTCCACCAACGGCTCAGTCGAATGAGCCTGGCCAGCGGTCATCCCGGGTTCGGCCGCGGGTTTCAGGCGTCCCATTTCGGGGAGGGCGTCCGATGAGCGGCCCGGCGCCGGAGGTCCTTCTGACCATGCCGGCGCGGCCGGAGGGCGTCGGCGTGGTGCGCCAGGCGCTCGCCGGGATGGCGGACGCGCTGGACTTCGACGCCTCGGTCCTGGCGGACATGAAGATGGCCGTCACCGAGGCGTGCACGAACGTCGTGGTCCACGCCTATGACGAGGACGCGGGCATGCTCGAGGTCGAGATGCTCGCCGACGAGACGGGCCTGACGATCGTCGTGCGTGACCACGGCGCCGGCATCCAGCCGCGCCCCGCCCGCGCCGAGCCGCCCGCGCTGGGCCTCGGGCTGCCGCTGATCGCGGCGCTCTCGGACGCGTTCGAGCTCAAGGGCTCCGCCGGCCAGGGCACCGAGGTGCGGATGACCTTCTCCTACGCGCGCACGGGAGATCCCGCCCGCGCGAACCCGGTCACCGGGAACGTCGGCGCCGACGGCCGCTGGGATCCAGAGGCCGACGCGCCGGCCTGAGGCTCATCCGCCGCTCACGGTTCCGTAACACCTCCATCACCTAGCCCGGCGAGGTAGCCGTCAGGGTTCCGGACGTCTTTGTCGCGTCACGGAGGATGGTTGAAAATGAAGCGCAGCTTCGCCCTCGGTGTGACGCTCGTCGCGGGTCTGGCGGCGGGTGGAGTGGCCGTGGGGCAGATCGTGAGCGGGGTCCCGACACCGCAGCCGGCGAGCGGGCATCCGGCCGACGTGCTGGCGGGCGGGTACTCGATGACGCCGGTCGCGGCCGGTGCGAACCCGCTCGAGAACCCGAAGTTCATCTGGAAGACCTACGGCTATCTGGACGACAACGCCGACGCGCTCTCGCGGACGCGCACCGAGCCCGACCAGAACACGTACCTCGCCACCGCCGAGAACCCCGGCGGCCCGACGGCGGGCTACGACTACGGCCGCCACTTCCTGATCCAGGGCCACGAGAACGGCTCCAACAAGGCCTATCTGACCCGGATCAACCTCGACGTCACCGACCCGGCGCACCGGATCACGCTGCTCAACGATCCGGTCGACGCCACGACGACCGGGATCACGACGATCGACGGCTCGACGTATGACCCGTTCAACGGGCAACTGCTGTTCACGCAGGAGAACGGCAACGGCGGCGGCGTCGTCTCCACGCCGCTGAAGTGGGCGTCGACCGGCACCCCCGCCCTGACCAAGCTCGACGGCTCGATGGGCCGCGCCGGCTACGAGGGCGTCCACAACGACAAGCTCGGCAACGTCTACCTCGTCGAGGACACGGGCGGCTCCAACGTCGTCGACAACGGGACGCAGACGTTCGTCAAGCAGCCGAACTCGTTCATCTACCGCTTCGTGCCGACCTCACCGACCGACCTGGCGGCCGGCAAGCTGCAGGCGCTGCAGGTGTCGATCGACGGCGCGCCGTTCGTCTTCCATCCGGCCTCGCAGTCGCCGACCGCCGCGCGCGACGACGCGCTGGGCGAGCCGATCCGCCGCCTGCACTCCGGCGAGACGCTGACGGCCAAGTGGGTCACGATCCACGACACCGCCGTCGACGGAACGGCCGCGTTCGACGCCAACGCCGCCGCCAAGGCGAAGGGCGCGACCCCGCTCAAGCGCCCGGAGAACGGCAAGTTCGTGCCGGGGACCGACTTCAAGTCGTTCGTGATCACCGAGACCGGCGACACCGACGTCCGCGGCGGGGACTATCCCGGCGCGGCCGAGCGCGCCGCCTGGGGCGCGTTCCTGCGCATCGACATGCCCAGCGCGGGCTCCGACGACGCGACCGTCAAGGCGATCCTCGTCGGCGACAAGACCCACAACTCGTTCGACAACATCACGTTCCTCGACAAGAGCACGTTCCTGACGACCGAGGACCGCGGCGACACGCTGCACCAGCAGCTCAACACGCTCGACTCGGTGTGGTCGTTCGACATCACCAAGGCCGTGACCGCGATCAACGGCGACGGCCGGCGCCTGGTCGCGCTCGGCCGCGACCCGGAGGCCGAGGTCAAGGGCAACAACGAGCCCACCGGCATCTTCGTCTCCGACGGCGCCACCGACCAGGCCGGCCTGCTCGGCGCGGGCGACCCGGGCCGTCAGCAGGGCGTGCGGATGTTCCTGACCCAGCAGCACGGCCTCAACACGACGTACGAGATCACCCCTGGTCGCTCGAACGGCAACGTGGCCGTCGACGCGCCGGTGGGCGGGACGGTGCCGGCGACGTTGTCGCTGACGCTCGGCGCTCCGGCCTCGTTCGGCGCGTTCACCGCGGGCGTGGACAAGGACTACACCGCGTCCACGAGCGCCAACGTGATCAGCACCGCGGGCGACGCGGCGCTGAGCTCGTCGGACCCCGGCCATCTGATGAACGGGACGTTCGCGCTGCCGTCGCCGCTGGAGGTCAGCTTCTCGAAGTCGACCTGGACCGCGCCCGTCTCCAACGACGCCGTGACGATCGGCTTCAAGCAGCACATCGGGGCCGGTGACGCCCTGCGCACCGGCAGCTACTCCAAGACGCTGACGTTCACGCTGGCCACGACGAACCCCTGAGTTGCGGCGAGTCCTACTCCCGCTCGCGTTGATCCTCGTCGGCTGCGGCGGCGCCCATCACGGCGTCGCCGCGCCGCGGCCGGTCGCGCACGGGTACCTCGGCGCCGCCGAGCTGCAGCGCGACCTCGGCAACGGCTTCCGCGCCGGCCTCGACCGCCTGGCGGTGCTGGAGCAGCCGCGCGACGACGCCTCCGACCTCGGCCAGGAACGGCCGACCGGACTGCTGGACCGCGTGACCTGCGAGCAGGCGGGCGCCAAGCCGGTGAAGGCCGAGCCGTGGCCCTGGCGCTGCACCGTCCGCTGGCAGACCGCCGCCGGGCGGGCGAGGACGACCCGCTACGCCGTGCGGCTCTTCCCGACGCGGTGCTTCGCCGCCGGCGCAGACCCCGCGCTTCCGCCCCACCGCGACCCCACGATCGCGTCGTACTCCGAGCATCCGCTGAACACGGTCATCAGCGTCAAGAAGGGCTGCTGATGGCGCTGTGCGCCCTCGCGTCGCGCCGCCGCGGGCGGCAGACGGCCG
>NZ_AUIK01000034.1 GCF_000423665.1 Solirubrobacter soli DSM 22325
CGGTGTTGAGGAGTGAGAATCCCTGTGCCCGGGTTGACGCCGTCGAGGCTTGGTGCGCGGAGAGCCCGTGCGACAGCGTGGCGTGGGGACCTGTGGAAGTGTTGATTGCTGCTTCGAGCGCGTAGGCCAGACTCATGCTGGGAGGTCTCCTCCGGGCGATCGGTATCCGGCGTCCTGAAAGGAGCGGGCGATGGATGTGGTGGTACAGCGGTGCGCGGGTCTTGATGTGCACCGTGACAATGTCGTGGCGACCGTGCGCGTGCCCGGCACAGGGCGGCGGCGAGTCGACCAGCAGACGCAGACGTTCAGCGCGACGCTGACCGGCCTAGCGGCGCTCGCCGAGTGGCTGGCGCAGTTCGGGGTCACGCTGGTCGGGATGGAGGCGACCGGCGTGTATTGGAAGACCGTCTTTCAGGCGCTGGAAGACCGCTTCGAGTGCTGGCTGCTCAACGCGCATCACCTGCGCAACGTGCCCGGGCGCAAGACCGACGTCAAGGACTCCGAATGGATCTGCCAGCTCGTCCAGCACGGGCTCGTGCGTCCGAGCTTCGTGCCGCCTCCGGAGATCCGCCGGCTACGCGATCTGACGCGGCTGCGCAAGGCCCAGGCCAACGAGCGAGCGCGTTCGATCCAGCGGCTGGAGAAGGTTCTCCAAGACGCGGGGATCAAGCTCTCCAGCGTCGCGTCGACGACCTACTCCAAGTCGGCGCGGGCGATGCTCGACGCTCTGCTGGGTGGCATCAACGATCCCGAGCAGCTCGCCGAGCTGGCCAAGGCCCGGATGCGCCAGAAGATCCCGCAGCTGCGCGAGGCGCTCGCCAGCCGCTTCCAGATCGAGCACCACGGTGTCATGGTCGCGCAGCTGCTCGCGCACATCGACACGCTCGACAGCGCGATCGCCAACCTCAGCGACCGGATCGCCGCCGTGCTCGCCCCGCACCAAGACGTGATCGAGCGCCTCTGCACGATCCCCGGGGTGCACGTCCACGCTGCCCAGGTCCTGATCGCCGAATGCGGCCTGGACATGACGCGCTTTCCGACGGTCAAGCACTTCGCGTCCTGGGCCGGCGCCTGCCCGGGACATCACGAGTCTGCCGGCCGCCGGCGCTCGGGCCGCACCCGTCCTGGGCCGCGCTGGCTCACCGACATGCTGACCGAGTGCGCCAGAGCCGCCGTGCGGACCAAGGGCACATACGTCGCCGCGCACTATGTCCAGCTACGCGGCCGCCGCGGCGAACCGATCGCGCTCGGCGCGATCCGCCACGACCTGCTCGTCGCCTACTACCACGTCGTCCGCGACCGCGTTCCCTACCAGGACCTCGGAGCCGACTGGCAACACAAGCGCTACTCGCCCGAACACCGCGCTCGCCGCCTCCAACGCCAACTCGAAGCGCTCGGCTACAAGGTCGAACTCGAGCAACTCGAACCCGCCGCCTAACCACACACCCCCGCCGCCCCCGACAGCCGGCCGAACCCCGGCCCGAACACCGCTGCCCTAAACCGCTCTCCTATTCGGGGATTCACAGGCCAGCCCCGTGGAATAGGGACATTCTCGGCGGGGACGCAGTCGGCCGCGGGGCACAGAGTCGCCGGCAGCGAGCTGAGAGCCGAGAGAGACATTCTTTGCCCGAATCGGGGTCTCGACGGCTTGAACGCCGATGACTGCTGACCCCGGACCACTCGACGAGCCGCTCCTGACCGCGCGCGAGGTCAGCAAGCTGCTTGGCGACATCCCGCCGAAGACCGTGTTGCAGTACGCGCGCGAGGGCCGCCTGCCTTGCTTGAAGATCGGCCGGCACGTGCGGTTCGTGCGGAGTGAGCTCGATCGCGCATTGCGCACGCAGCGCCGGCCCGCGACGCGCGTGTAGAGATCCGATTGCCCAAATCGGCCTCTCGGCGGCTTGAGCCGCCGATATGGCCGCTGCTGACCCCTTGCCGCCGCCGCGAGGCGACGAAGCTGAGCTCTTCCGCCAGTTCAACGGGCCTCTGATGGCGCACATCTCCGAGGTCGTGCGATTCACCACGACGCACACGGTGGAAGACGCGTGTGCTTACGCCTGGTCGCAGTTCATGCGCTACCAGCCCGAGCGCGATCATTGGCAAGGCTGGTTGGTTAAGACCGCGCAGCGCCAGGCGTGGGCGTTGGAGCGCGATGTCATCCGCGAGTGGGTGAAGGCGAAGAGTCTCGGGGTGCGACATGCCTCCAAGGACCATTCCGAGCCCGACGAGTACGAGCTGCAAACCGACATGCATGACGCGATTGCGATCGTGGGCGGCCTACCTCAGCGGTTGCGAGAGGTCGCGCTGCTTCGCGCGTTCGGGCTGTCGCACCCCGAGATCGTCGAGGCGACTGGCCTTACCGCCCGCCGTGTGCAGAAGCTGATCACCCAGGCCAACTATTTGATGGACGAGCACGTGGCCGATCGACGGCATTCGGAGAATCCGTCGTCGCCACGGGCCGAGCGGCTGTACCGACTTGAGCGAGACACCCCGGCATGGCTCGTCGCCGAGATCGGTCCGCCTGTCCGTCCAACTGTCAGAAGGGGCGGGACCGAGGCACGGCGAGATTGGCGACGAGCCGCGCTTGCGTTGGACGACTACCGATCCGCGATCGGACCTGAGCGATTCGGGATGGAGCGTCTTGCGCCGCCGGCAAACCGTTCTCTGCGGCATGTCTACGCCGCCGCGCTATTTGCCGTGCGTGACATGGCTCGGCATCGGGACGCCAGTCTCGAGCGCTGACGCAAGAACTTTGCCCAGATCGGTGTCTCGGCGGCTTGAGCCGCCGAGATGGCCGATTCACATCGCTTCCCGCCAGCCCGCGGTGACGAGGCCGAGCTGTTCCGAGCTTTCAACGACCGGCTCATGCGCACGGTTGCTCGAGCCACGCTGTTGACGACGCCGCACACCATCGAAGCATCCCATCGACGAGATCGAGCTTGCGAGCGACGCGCCCTCGCCCGTCGAAGAGGTCGAGATCCAGCACGATGTCGACGAGGCGTTGGGCGTGATCACGCAGCTTCGGCCACGGCTACAGCGTGTCGCGCTGCTCAGAGCGCTGCAGTTCTCCAAGAGTGAGATCGCGGACCTCACTGGAGACAGCGTCGGGCGCGTGGACAAGCTCGTGTCCACAGCCAGCCAACAGATCCAGGAGATCCTGAGCGCACGACTCCCAAGTCGGCAGCAGCTCTCCCCGCGCGCCGAGCGGCTCTGGGACCTCGAGCACGAATCTCCGCGGTGGCTCGTCGACCAGATAGGTCGTCCCCCGCGGCCGTCGCGGAAGGGTTCGGGCTCCGTCGAGCTTCGTCGCGCGTGGCGTCGTGCGGCGATTGCCCTCGACGACTACCGCCGTGCAGTCGGCGCGGAGATCTTCGCGTCCTCCGGGCTCTCGCAGCCTGCTGATCGCGCGCTCGAACCTGCGCACGCCAAAGCGCTCTGTGCCGTTGATGACCACGCACTGCTGCGAGGCTCTGGACGAGAGCGCGAGCATGAGCGCTAAAGGGGGCCAGTTTCGCGTACCCGTCACTTCTCCGGGGCATGGATCTGCCCACGCTGGTTCCGATCGAGTACCACGGGGAGCTGGTTGCGCTCGTGTCCCTGCGGCGCACCCACATCATCTCACCGCGGCTTCTCAGCGCCCAGGTCGGCGACAAGGACCTGCAGTTCGTCGCGCTCATGTGCGCGTGCTGCGCCGAAGTCTTGGCCGGTGGCATTCCTGGCCCGTATACGGACGCTCTCGGCGCGGAGTGGGCGGAACGCGTGCTCCGGGCCTCAGCTGCCAGCGAGCTATGAGTCCGTCGGTCCGTTTCCTCGGTGACGAGCTTGACCTCTACGGCGAGTTCAACCACCTGCTCGTCCAGGAGTTGATGCGCGACGTCCGCTTCACCAGGGAGATCGCCGAGGACGCTGCCGCCGAGGCATGGATCTATTTCTTTAGGACCCAACCCGACCGTGGCGACGGCCGATGGCGAGGCTGGCTCATCCAGCGAGCGGAGCGCGAAGCTATCCACCTGGCGGCGCTCGAACCTGGTGTCGGATCTCGTATCGAGAGAAGGGCCGAACCGGTCGATCCTCACGATCTACATGAAGAGCGCCTCGACTTCGTGGCCGCCATGCAAGAACTCCGACGGCTGCCACCCCACGCGCGCGCCGCGGTCCTGCTCTCCTCGCAGGTCTCGACTCAATCGGACGTCGCGAGGCTGATGCGGATCAGTCGATCGCGCGTCGCGCAGCTTCTCGCGGGTGCCGCACGACGAGTGGCGAGTCGTGGCGATGTCACCGACGACGACACACGGCCTCCGACGCCGCGAGCAGCCACGCTTCGGGATCTGCAGGAGGCTCCTCCGCCGTGGCTGACGAATGCCATCGGCCCTTGCCCGCAACGGGGAACGAACGACGCAGTGCTCGTTCTTGCCTGGCGACGCGCAGCGCTCGCGATCCATGACTACCGGTCCAGCCATCGGCACTGTTCGGCTACTGAAGCGATCGGCGAGCTGCCGGCCGCGCAGGACGCGCGTGCAGACTACCTCCGCGCCGAGCGGGCATTCGTCTCGTCGAGCAGGAACGCTCGCTCACGAACCGGCCGTTCGGCCGTGGCTGCTGAGGCGCCGCCCCCGATGCCCTGGGTCAGTGAACGGCTTCGTCCTGTGCCGAGGCGAGTCCGAACAGAAACTGGATGCTGCTGGCGACGTCGAGCGCCGGACCGGCACCGGCCGGCGGCTCCGAGCCTGTGATGGCGAGGTCTTGCTCGAGGACGAGCCAGCGGTCGTATCCGGAGCGCCGGAGGGCTTCGACGACCTCGGCGATCCGGGCATCGCCGGTGCCGAGCGGTTGGAACAGGCCGGCTTGAACCGCCTGTACGAGTGAGAGCTCGCCTGACCGGAGACGTTCGACGATGTCCAGGCGGACGTCCTTGAAGTGGACGTGGCCGATTCGATCGCCATGCGCGCCGACGAACTCGACCGGATCGACGCCTCCGATCAGCAGGTGCCCCGTGTCGAAGCACCAGGGCACGTTTGTGTGCTCCAACGCAAGTTCCACGTCCGCGGCGGTTTCGAGGACCGTGCCGGCGTGCGGGTGCAGCACGAGTTCGACGCCCTCGGCCGAGGCGACGTCGGCGAGGTTCGTAACGTGCTCGCCGGCGCGGGCCCAGCTGTCCGCGTCCAAGGGCGCAGGGGCGGACCACCGAAGGTCTTGCACGGTTGCCGCAACGAACAGCTCGCCGCCTGTACTCGCGAGATGTGCGGCTGCTCGGCGCGCGTACTCGACGTCTACGGCGCGTTCGTGCACCACCACGGGCACGAAGCCGCCGACCAGCTGCAGCGCGTAGCGGTCGAGGAGCGCACGAGCCGCCGCGCTGTCTTCGGGGAGCCAGCCCAGCGCCCCGAGTTCGGTCGCCGCGATCCCGAGATCGGCCATCTCGGCGAGGACGCGGTCTGGTGGCAGTTGCAAGCCCCAGCCGGGCACCTCGCAGACGCCCCAGGAGATCGGGGCCGCCGCGAGTCGGCCTGGCAGGCCGCCGTCGATTTGTTCCTCCATGGTCCGTTCCTCTCCCGCTCTCTTGCGGCACTACGCTAGCACGTGCTAATAGTACGTGCTAGGAGCCGTTCAGCGAGAGAGGAGGGTCCGCAATGAAGCCATCGATCGGCGTTGCGGTCATCGGTGCCGGCATGGCCGGACGCGCGCATGCACAGGGGTATCGCAGTGCACAATCGGTCTACTCGCTGGCGCCGTACGACGTGCGCCTGGTGGCCGTCACGGATCTCGACGAGGCGCTGGCGACCGACGCGGCGCGTCGTTACGGCTACGAACGAGCGGAGACCGCGTGGCAGGCGATCGCGGAGGCCCCCGACATCGAGGCGGTCAGCGTGGTCGTGGCCAACCCGGTCCACCGGGAGGTCGTCACCGGCCTGCTGGAGGCGGGAAAGCACGTGCTCTGCGAGAAGCCGCTTGCGCCGGACACGGCGGACGCAGCCGCGATGGTCGCGGCGGCCGATCGTGCGTCGTCGATCGCTCGCGTGGGGTACACGTTCCGTTTCACCCCGGGCGTACGCGCGATCGCCGAGCTCGTGCAGTCGGGCAGCCTGGGCAAGCCGCTGCACTTTGCCGGCCAGTACTGGACCGACTACGGGTGTGACCCGCTGGCGCCGCTGACTTGGCGCTACAAGGGCGGTCTCGGCTCAGGCGTGCTGGCCGATATCGGCTCGCACATCGTCGACGCCGGTGAATTCGTCTGTGGTTCGGTCCTCTCGGTCGGAGGCGCGAACCTGAGCACACACGTCACGCGGCGGCCGTTGCCGCTCGGTCGCGTGACGGGGCACGACCACGGTGCGGTGAGTGGCGAGACCGGTGCGGTCGAAAATGAGGACGACGCGAACTACTCCGTGCGCTTCGCAGGTGGCGCTACGGGCTCGATCGGCATCTCGCGGATGGCTTACGGGCACCCGAACACGCTGCACTTCGAGGTCTTCTGTGAGCGTGGCGCCGCCGTCTATGACGCGCGTACGCCCGCAGAGATCCTCTTGGCCGACGAGCGGTCGGCCGGGGCAGACAACGGCTTCCGCCGCGTGCTGCTCGGCCCGAGCCACGCCCTGGTCGGCCAAGGGCTGCCGTTCGACGGTGCCGGGATCGGCTTCGGCCACAACGACGCCTTCGTGTTCCAAGCCCGCTCGTTCTTGGACGAGATCGCCGGAATCCGCGAGCTCCCAGGCTGCCCGTCACTGGCACACGGCCTGCACAACCTCGAGATCCAGGAAGCGGTTGTCGACGCGGCTGCGACGGGCGCGCGCATCAACCTCGACGCCGAGGCGGTGCTGTCGTGAAGTTCGGGTTCAACACGGACAGTCTCGGCGCGCTGCCGCTGGAAGGAGCACTGGATCTGGCCGCCGGGCTCGGTCTTGACTGCGTGGAGTTCGCCACCGGTAACTGGTCGTCCGCGCCGCACGTCGATGTCGACGAGCTGCTAAACAGCGCGTCCGCTCGCGACCGGCTGAACGGCCTGCTGCGCGAACGCGGCCTGCAGATCAGCGCGCTCACCTGCTCGGGCAACCAGCTCGCTCCCGGCGAGTCCGGAGCAGCGCACGACGACGTCACCCGCAAGACGATCCAGCTCGCCGCCGAGCTCTGCGTCTCGCGCGTGATCCTGATGTCGGGTCTTCCCGCCGGGCCGGGCGACACCAACCCGAACTGGGTCGTGGTCTCGTGGCCCCCTGAGGCGTACACGCTGCTGGAGTGGCAGTGGAACGCGATCGCCGTGCCCTATTGGCGCGATCTCGTGGCCTTCACGCACAACACCGGCGACATCCGCCTCTGTGTCGAGCCGCACGCCGGCCAACTCGTCTACAACGCGCCGACGCTGCTGCGCCTGCGCGACGCGGTAGGCGACACCGTGGGCGCGAACCTGGACCCGAGCCATCTCTTCTGGATGGGCGCTGACCCACTGGCAACGGTGCGCGAGCTGGGCGAGGCGATCTATCACGTGCATGCCAAGGATGCGCGGATCGAGCCGGCGGCGGCCGTGCGCACGCTGCTGGAGACGATCCCGCTGTTCGACCCGGATCGGGCGGCACGAGCGTGGAACTACGTGACGCTCGGCGATGGTCACGGCGAGGCGTTCTGGCGCGCGTTCGTCGACGAGCTCCTCGCTTCCGGGTATGACGACGTCCTCAGCGTCGAGCACGAGGATGCTGCGTTGCCGCCGGAGGACGGGATCCGCAGGTCGGTCGAAGTGCTACGGCAGACGGCGAGCCAGGGCGGTCGAGCCGCGGACGATCAGGTGCGGCGGTAGGACGATCTCGCGACCGTCGACGGGGCGCTCCTCGAGCCGTGCGATCGCCCGCTCGACGGCGAGGCGAGCCATCTCACGCGCGTCCTGGGCCACGGTGGTGAGGTTGACGTGGGCGAGCCGCGACAGGCGGTCGTCGTCGTAGCCCACGAGTGAGACATCGTCGGGGACGTTCACGCCGGAGCGGATCAGGGTGTCGAGCACGCCGACGGCGCAGCGGTCGTTGAAGGCGAGGACGGCCGTGGGCAACGTGTCGCCGGCGAGCAGGGTCTGGGCGGCCGCGTCGCCGTGCTCCTCTGTGAGTCCGCCGGGGAGGATCCGGACGTGCTCGGCGAGGCCGTGGCGGCGCATCGCGGCGCGGTAGCCGCGGCGTCGCTCGGTGCTGCTTGGTGCCTGACCACCGTCGATGTGGGCGATGTCGCGGTGCCCGAGTTCGACGAGGTGGTCGATCGCCTGTCGGATGCCACGCTCGTCCGCGGTGTGCACGAGGTCGACGGGCACGTCACGAACCTTGCGTGCGACCACCACGACCGGGAGCCGGCGCGCGAGTTCCGCGAGGCGGGCCGGCGGCAGCTCGGGGCCGAGCAACAGCAGGGCTTCACAGCGGTCAGCTAGCAGCGTCTGGAGTGCGTGCTCCTCGTCCCGCCGCGGCGTCCTGGCGCTGAGGACCACGTCGTAGCCGTCGCTCTCGGCGGCTGCGTAGATCCCTTCCACGAGGTCTGCGTGGAACGTGTGCTGGACGCCGAACATCACGCCGAGGAGCTGGGAACGCGTGCTGCGCAGGACGGCGGCGCGGGTGTCGCGCTGGTAGCCGAGCTCGGCGGCGGCTTGGAGGACGCGTTCGCGCGTCGCGGCGCTGGCGCCGGGCTGGTCGCGGATGACCAGGGAGACCAGCTGCCGCGAGACGCCGGCGCGTGCCGCGACGTCGGCGGCGGTCGGGCGCTTGTTGGCCTGCGGGCGGCTCACGACTTCATCGTCGCACTCGCGGTCGATGGGTGAATCCTCTAGCACGTGCCAAAAGAGTACTTGACAGGCGCGACGTGACTCTCTACCTTCTCGACCTAGCACGTGCTAATGGCTCGTGCCAGAGAGAGCGGATTCAAAGTCTGCGCCGAGGAGAGGCTGGTCGTTGTGAACGCCTGGCGACGTGTTCGTCGCCCGAGCGGCCGCTTCCGTGTGCAGTGGAGTTGCGGAGGAGCTATGCCCGAACCCGAAACGCCGGCGTTCCCGTTGGCGGTGTGCGCCGAGATGGTGTTCCAGGACCTGCCGTTCATCGAGCGCGTCCGGCGCATCGACGAACTCGGATTCCAGGTCGAGATCTGGGACTGGACCGTCAAGGACATCGACGCGCTGGTCGCGACCGGCGCGACGTTCTCGTCCATGACCGGCTACACCGAAGGCAGCCTGGCTGACGCAGCCGGAGGCGAAGCGCTGCTGCGGACCGCCGAGCAGACGATCGAGATCGCACGCCGGCTCGGATGCACGCGGCTCGTCGTCCACGGCACGCAGCTCGATTCCCGCGGGCTGCCCGTCGCCCCGGTCGAGAACGTCACCCCGACGATGTGGCTGACCGCCTATCGCACGCTCTCGCGGCTGGCAGAGCTCGGCGAGCGCGCCGGCGTGACCTTCTGCCTGGAGAACCTGAATCTCGCCGTCGATCACCCCGGCGTGCCGTTCGCGCGCGCGGAGGACACGCTCGCGCTGGTGGAAGCAGTCGGCAGCCCCGGCGTACGGATGATGCTCGACCTCTACCACGCGCAGATCGGCGAGGGCAACCTGATCGAGCTGCTGCGCCGCGCGGACGGGCTGATCGGCGAGGTGCAGGTCGCCGACGTCCCGGGCCGTTGCGAGCCGGGCACCGGCGAGGTCAACTACCCCGCGATTGCGCAGGCCCTCGAGCAGCTCGGCTACACGGGCACGGTCGGCCTGGAGGCATGGGCCTCGGGTGACGACGAGCTGGCCCTCGAGCGCTTCCGCGCGGCATTCACACCGTCCATCGTCGAAGCAGGAGCAACCCGATGAACCCCGTCCCACGCCCTGTCGGCGTCGGGCTGATCGGCGCCGGCGCGATCGGCTCGTTCCACGCGGAAAGCCTCGCGCGCCGGATCCCGGAAGCCGAGCTGGTCGCGATCGCCGACCCGGCGCCCGGCGCCGCCGAGCGCCTGGCGAGCTCCCTCGGTGTCACCGGCTTCACGACCGACTCCGCCGAGTTGCTCGCCGATCCGGTGGTCGAGGCCGTGGTGATCGCGGCTCCCGCGCGCTTCCACGCGGACCTCATCGAGGCGGCTGCAGCGGCTGGCAAGGCCGTGTTCTGTGAGAAGCCGACGGCGCTGACGCTCGCCGACGCCGATCGCGCGATCGCCGCGGCACGGGTCGCCGGGGTGCCGCTGCAGGCCGGGTTCAACCGCCGCTTCGATCGCGCGTTCCGCGCCGGGCGCGAGGCAGTGATGTCAGGGCGCCTCGGGACGCCGCAGCTGCTGCGTTCGCTGACGCGAGATCCGGGCTTGGGCGATCCGTCGCCGATTCCGCCGTGGACGATCTTCCTGGAGACGCTGATCCACGACTTCGACGCGCTGCGCTACCTGAACCCGGGCGCCGAGGCGGTCAGCGTCTACGCCGTCGCTGATGCGCTCGTTCGCCCCGACTTCAAGGAGCGCGGGCTGCTCGACACGGCGACGGTTGTCGTGCGCTTTGACAATGGCGCGATCGCCACGGCTGAGGCCAGCTTCCATGCCGTCTATGGCTACGACATTCGCGGCGAGGTATTCGGCTCGGAAGGCATGGCGCGGATGGGTGACGCCCGTCGCAGCAGCACGGCGATCTACGACGCCAGCGGGATCGCCGCGGACACGGTCCGCAGCAACGTCGAGCTCTTCCACGACGCGTACACCGAGCAGCTCGCGCACTTCGCGCGCTGCGTGCGCACCGGTGAGGAGCCCGAGGTCACCGGCGAGGACGCACGTGCCGCACTGGCCATCGCGCTGGCCGCGATCCGCTCGGTGCAGAGCGGGCAAGCGGTGAACGTGGCCGAGACGTCTGTCGCCACGGTCGGCTAGCTCAGATCAACAAGAGGAGAGAGAAGAGATGAAGCGCATGATCAAGGCCCCGCTGCTGCTGATCGCGGCGGTGTTCGCCATCGTCGTCGCCGGGTGTGGGGAGCAGAAGGACGCCAACGGCAACGCGGTCAATTCGACGAACACGAGCAACGCCTCGACGGCTGGCTCGTCACAGGACAGCGGCCTGACGATCGCGATGGTCACCCACTCCGACGAGGGCACGTTCTGGACCACGGTCAAGAACGGCGCCGAAGCGGGCGCCAAGCAGGAGGGGGTCAAGCTGATCTGGAGCCCGTCCAACAACGACCCGCAGAAGCAGGCGCAGCTGATCGACGCCGCGGTGTCACAGAAGGTGGACGGCTTGGCGGTCTCGGTGCCCAACGTGGATGCCATCAAGGGGTCCCTGGAGAAGGCCAAGTCGGCCGGGATCCCGATCATCACGCTCAACTCGGGCATCAACGACTACAAGACGCTCGGCGCGATCACGCACGTCGGCTCGGCCGAGCTCATCGCCGGCAACGCCGTCGGCACGCGGCTCAAGACCGAGGGCTACAAGAAGGTCCTCTGCGTTATCCAGGAGCAGAACAACATCGCGCTGCAGCAGCGCTGCCAGGGCGTGAAAGAGGGCTTCGGCGGCTCGGTGACCAACATGCAGGTCAAGGGCACGTCGGACCTCGCGACCACGCAGACCGAGATCAAGTCCAAGCTGCAGGCCGACAAGTCCTTTGACGCCGTCGTCGCGCTCGAGACGACCGTGGCCGAGACGGCCAAGACCGCGATCAAGGGCTCTAACTCGAGCGCCAAGCTGGCCACGTTCGACCTCAGCGCCGACGTCCTCAAGGACATCGCGGCCGGCAACATCCTGTTCGCGGTCGACCAGCAGCCCTACCTGCAGGGCTACCTGCCGATCGTGTTCCTGAAGCTCTTCAAGACCAACGCCAACAGCGTCGGCGGCGGCCAGCCCGTGCTCACCGGTCCCAGCTTCGTGGACAAGAGCAACGCGGCGACCGTCGAAAAGCTAGCCGCGGCGGGCACGCGATGAGCCCGAAGGTCGCTCCCGCTCCCGCCGCCGTCGCGGCGCAGGAAGCCAAGCCGGTCGGCGACGAACGACTGGCCAACATCAGCCTGCTGCACCGCGCACTGCGCCGCCCGGAGATCGGCGCACTGCTGGCAGCGATCGTCGTCGCGATCTTCTTCTGGAGCCAGAACAGCCTGTTCCTGCAACTGGACGGGATCGCCAACTGGACCGACGTCGCCGCCACCATCGGCATCCCGGCCGTGGCCGTGGCGCTGCTGATGATCGGCGGCGAGTTCGACCTCTCGGCCGGCGTGATCACCGGCTCGGCGGGCTTGTGCGTGGGCATCCTGGCCACCGAGGTCGGCATGAACATCTGGCTGGCCATCGTTATCACGCTGATCGCCGCCGCGGGCATCGGGTTCCTGAACGGCTATATGGTCATGCGGACCAAGCTGCCGAGCTTCATCGTCACTCTGGCGACGTTCTTCATCCTGCAGGGCGTCAACCTCGGCGTGACCAAGGCCATCACCAACCAGGTCTCGGTCACCGGACTCGACACCGCGGCGGGCTACGACGGCGCCAAGAAGATCTTCGGCGGCACCTTCTGGGCTCCGCACGACTTCCAGATCACGCTGATCTGGTGGCTCGCGATCACCGCGATCGCGACCTGGACGCTGACGCGCACCCGGGTCGGCAACTGGATCTTCGGCGTCGGCGGCGACGCCAACGCCGCCCGCAACGTCGGCGTGCCGGTGGTGCAGGTCAAGGTCACGCTGTTCGTGATGACCTCGTTCGTGTCGGCGCTGACGGGCATCATGATCGCGCTACGCCTCGCGTCGACCCAGGCTGGCCAGGGCGTCGGCGAAGAGTTCCAATACATCATCGCCGCGGTCGTCGGCGGCTGCGTGCTCACCGGCGGCTTCGGCTCGGCGGTCGGCGCGGCGCTCGGCGCGACGATCATCGGCATGGCCTTCATCGGCATCCAGTTCTCGGGCTGGAACACCGACTGGCGGTTCCTCTTCCTGGGCGTGATCCTGCTGATCGCGGTCCTGGTGAACACGTACATCCGCAAGCGCGCCGAGGGGGTGCGGGGATGAGCACGCTGCTCGAGGTCCGCGACGTCTGCAAGTACTTCGGCAACGTCGTCGCCCTGAAGGACATCACCGTCGGCGTCGAGTCAGGCGAGGTCACCTGCGTGCTTGGCGACAACGGCGCCGGCAAGTCGACCTTCATCAAGATCCTCTCCGGCGTGCACCAGCACTCTGAGGGCGAGCTTCGGGTCTACGGCGAACCGACCCACTTCCACTCCCCGCGCGAAGCGAAGGAGCAGGGCATCGCGACGGTCTTCCAGGACCTGGCCACGGTCCCGCTGATGTCGATCTGGCGCAACTTCTTCCTCGGCTCGGAGCCGACGAAGGGCAGCGGCCCGTTCAAGCGGATCGACGTCAAGAACGCCAAGCGGATCATGCACGAGGAGATGCGCAAGATGGGCATCGACGTCCGCGACCCGGACCAGCCCGTCGGCACGCTCTCGGGCGGCGAGCGCCAGGCGGTCTCGATCGCCCGCGCCGTTTACTTCGGCGCCAAGGTGCTGATCCTGGACGAGCCGACCGCCGCGCTCGGCGTCAAGCAGTCCGGCGTGGTGCTGCGCTACGTCGCCCAGGCCCGCGACCGCGGGCTCGGCGTGATCTTCATCACCCACAACCCGCACCACGCCTACCCGGTCGGCGATCGCTTCGTGATCCTCAACCGCGGCCGCCTCATGGGCGACTGGCGCAAGAACCAGATCACCCGCGAGGAACTCGTGCTGCAGATGTCCGGCGGCGCCGAGCTCGACGCGCTCGAGCACGAGCTGAAGCGCAACCTCGACGCCGAGGGGTCAGTCGCGTGAGCCCGGACTCCCGACTCGACGTGCTGACGATGGGCCGGATCGGCGTCGACGTCTATCCCCAACAGATCGGCGTCTCCCTGCGTGAGGTCCAGTCCTTCGGCAAGTACCTCGGCGGGAGCCCGAGCAACGTTGCCGTCGCTGCGGCGCGCTACGGCCGCCGCAGCGCCGTCATCACCCGCACCGGCGCCGACCCGTTCGGCGAGTTCCTGCACGACGCGCTGCGCGCCTTCGGCGTCGACGACCGCTACGTGACCGCCGTGCCAGAGCTTCCGACGCCGGTCACGTTCTGCGAGATCTTCCCGCCCGACCATTTCCCGTTGTACTTCTACCGCCAGCCGAAGGCGCCGGATCTCGAGATCCGCGCCGATGAGCTCGACCTGGACGCGATTCGCGAGGCCCGCGTGTTCTGGGCGACCGTCACCGGGCTCTCGCAAGAGCCGAGCCGCTCGGCGACCTTGGCCGCCCTGGAGGCGGCCAAGGGCGTCGCCGTGCTCGATCTCGACTACCGGCCGATGTTCTGGGAATCGCGCGAGGAGGCTCGTCGCTGGGTGCAGGAAGCCCTGAAGCGGGTCGACGTCGCCGTCGGCAACCTCGACGAGTGGGAAACCGCGACCGGGAAGCGGGATCCATACGCCGCCGCCGGAACACCGGGTCTCGACCTGGCCGTGGTCAAAATGGGGCCCGCCGGTGTACTCGCCCGCCGCGGACGCGAACGAGTTCAGGTGTCTCCCGTCCCCGTGGACGTCGTCAACGGGCTCGGCGCCGGCGACGCGTTCGGCGGCGCGTTGTGTCACGCACTGCTCTCGGACTGGTCGCTGGAGCGCTCGATGCGTTTCTGCAACGCGGCGGGCGCGATCGTGGCTTCTCGCCTGTCATGCGCTGATGCCATGCCGAACGAGACCGAGGTGCTCGAGCGGATCGGGGAGCCCGTCAATGCTTGACGAGCTGATCCGGACCAGGATCCGGCACCCGGAGGCGATCGCCGAAGCGGCGGCTACCCGTCGTCGCCCAGCCGCGCCCGTTGACGAGGACGGCCGGGTGTTCGTGATCGCCGCGGACCATCCAGCGCGCGGCGCGCTCAGCGCCGGCAGACGCCCGGACGCGATGGCTGACCGCGGCGAGCTCCTCGAACGCCTGTGCCTTGCGCTCTCACGCCCAGGGGTCACCGGCGTCCTGGGCACCCCCGACGTCCTGGAGGACCTCCTTCTGCTCGGCGCCTTGGACGGCAAGGCCGTCTTCGGGTCGATGAACCGCGGCGGCCTGAACCGGGCCAAGTGGGAGATCGACGATCGCTTCACCGCCTACGACGCCGCCTCGATCGAAGCGATGGGCTTCGAAGGCGGAAAGATGCTGACCCGCATCGACCTCCAAGATCCCGCAACCGCGAGCACCGTGGCGGCCTGCGCCAAGGCGGTGAGCGAGCTCGCCGAACGACAACTCGTGGCCATGGTCGAACCGTTCATGGCCACGCGCGTGGACGGGCGGGTCAGGACCACACTGACGACGGCCGCTGCCATCAAGGCGTCCGCGATCGCCGCGGGGCTCGGCCGCTCCAGCGCATACACGTGGCTCAAGGTGCCTGTGGTCCCGGACATGGAACGCGTCGTCGCCGCGACGACACTGCCCACCGTCCTCCTCGGAGGCGAGGTCAACGACGACCAGGCCGCCGCGTTTGACTCGTGGCGCAACGCGCTGACGTTGCCCAACGCGATCGGACTCGTCGTCGGGCGATCGCTGCTCTACCCGCCCGACGATGACGTTGCCGCAGCCGTCGACGGCGCGCTGTCGCTGTTCCCGGACCCGGTGGCGGGATGAGCTACGCGGTCGACATCACGCCGGAGTCCGCCGGCTGGGGCTTCAGCGGCCTGCGCGTCCTCGAACTCGCGCCCGGCCAGACCCACGCGTTCGACACCGGCGCCGACGAACTGATCGTGCTGCCGCTCAACGGCGGTTGCACGGTGACGGTCGATGAGCAGGCCTACACCCTTCTCGGTCGCGACGACGTCTTCTCCGGCGTCACGGACTTCCTCTACGTGCCACACGACGCACACGTGGAGGTCGCCTCACCGGGCGGCGGTCGGTTCGCCATTCCCTCCTCCCGAACCGACCGCCGTCTCGAGGTCCGCTACGTGCCCGCCGAAGACGTGCCGATCGAGGTGCGCGGCGCCGGCCACGCGACCCGACAGGTGAACAACTTCTGCGCTCCAGACGCCTTCGAGGCCGATCGGTTGATCGCCGTCGAGGTGCTCACCCCGGGCGGGAACTGGTCCTCGTATCCACCACACAAACACGACGAGGACATCCCTGGCGTCGAGACCGCCCTCGAGGAGATCTACTACTTCGAGGTCGCCGACGGTGGCTTTGGCTATCAGCGCGTCTACGGCTCGGGCCCGGGCCGCGAGATCGACATCACCGCCGAGGTGCGAAGTGGCGACACGATCGTGATGCCACACGGCTACCACGGCCCGTCGATGGCCGCACCCGGCTACGACCTCTACTACCTCAACGTGATGGCCGGGCCCGGTGAGCGCGCGTGGCGCTTCACCGACGACCCCGCACACGCCTGGATCCGCTCCTCGTGGGCCGACCAGGCACTGGATCCGCGAGTGCCGATGACCTCGGCGAGGAGACACCCATGAGGCTCACCGTGGCACAGGCGCTCGTCCGCTTCCTGAGCGTCCAATACAGCGAGCGCGACGGCGAACAGCAGCGCCTGATCCCAGGCTGCTTCGGCATCTTCGGCCACGGCAACGTCGCCGGTGTCGGGCAGGCCCTGCTCGAGCAGACCGACGAGATGCCCTACTACCTCGCCCGCAACGAGCAAGGCATGGTGCATGCTGCTGCAGGCTTCGCACGGCAGAAGAACCGGCTAGCAACGTTGGCCTGCACGTCGAGTATCGGGCCAGGCGCCACCAACATGGTCACCGGCGCCGCGCTGGCGACGATCAACCGCCTCCCCGTGCTCCTCCTGCCCGGCGACGTGTTCGCCACCCGCGCGTCGGGCACGGTGTTGCAGGAGCTCGAAGACCCGACAACGCACGCGGTTACGGTCAACGACACGCTCAAGCCGGTCTCGCGCTACTGGGACCGGATCGAGCGGCCGGAACAGCTCGTCCCGTCGTTGCTGCGCGCGATGCGCGTGCTCACCGACCCGGTGGAGACCGGAGCGGTCACGCTGTGCCTGCCGCAGGACGTCCAGGCCGAGGCCTTCGATTGGCCGGAGGAGCTGTTCGAGAAGCGGGTCTGGCGCGTGCGCCGCCCGCTGCCCGAGCCCGAGGTGCTCGCGCAAGCCGCGCAGCTGCTGCGCAACGCCCAGCGCCCTCTGATCGTGGCCGGCGGCGGGACCATCTACGCCGAGGCGACCGACGCGCTTGCTGCGCTTGCCGAGGCGACGGGTGCCCCGGTCGCTGAAACGCAGGCCGGCAAGGGCTCGCTGCCCTACGACCACCCGCAGGCGCTCGGCGCGATCGGGCACACCGGCACGACCGCGGCCAATGCCTCCGCGCGTGAGGCCGATGTGATCCTCGGGGTCGGGACACGCTGGAGCGACTTCACCACCGCCTCGCGCACGCTGTTCGCGCCGGATGCCGCGTTCGTGAACCTCAACGTCGCGCCGATCGACTCGACCAAGCACGCCGGCGTACCGCTGCTCGCCGATGCCCGTCTCGGGCTCGAAGCGCTCGCCGAGGCGCTGGACGGTGCGCACTGGGTCACGCCACCCAACGACTGGGACGCCGTCGTCGAAGCGGCGTACACGACCCGCCACGAACCGCCCGCGCAGACAGAGGTCCTCGGCGTCGTCAACCGCGTCTCCGGCCCGCGCGACGTCGTCGTCTGCGCCGCCGGCTCGATGCCCGGCGACCTGCACAAACTGTGGCGCACGCGCGATCCGAAGGGCTACCACGTCGAGTACGGCTACTCGACGATGGGCTACGAGATCGCCGGCGGCCTCGGCGTCAAGCTGGCCGCACCGGACCGCGAGGTGTTCGTGCTCGTCGGCGACGGCTCGTATTTGATGATGGCCCAGGAGCTCGTGACCGCGGTGGCGGAGGGCATCAAGCTCACGGTCGTCGTGGTCCAGAACCACGGCTATCAGTCGATCGGCGCGCTCTCGGAGTCGCTCGGCTCCCAGCGCTTCGGCACCAAGTACCGCTATCGGGGGACCGACCAGACGCTGCCGATCGACCTGGCCGCGAACGCCGCCTCGCTCGGCGCGCGCGTCTTCGACGTCGGCGCGATCGACGAGTTCGAGAGCGCGCTGCGGGAGGCGGCCGCCGCGGATGTCACGACTGTCGTGCAGGTCCACACCGATCCGCAGGTCGGCGCTCCCGACAGCGAGGCCTGGTGGGACGTCCCGGTCGCCGAGGTGGCGGCCCTGCAGACCACCCGCGACGCGCGCGAGACCTACGAACGCCACAAGGCGACCCAGAACCCTTACCTCAGAACCCCTGACACCGCGAGGAGCCTCCCGTGAGCACCACCCTGCTCGAAACCATCGACCACGTCATCGCCGGCGCGCCGACCGCCGGCGCTTCGACTCGCACCGCACCGGTCTACGACCCCGCCACCGGCCGCGTCCAGCGCAACGTGCTGCTCGCCGAGTCGGCCGACGTCGACGCCGCCGTCCAAGCCGCCAAGGCCGCGTTCGCCAAGTGGAGCGATGTGTCCGTCACGCGCCGTGCTCGGGTGATGTTCGCCTTCCGCGAGCTCGTTCACCAGCACACCGACGAGCTGGCGCGGATCATCTCCGCCGAGCACGGCAAGACATTCGACGACGCCCGCGGTGAGGTCGTGCGGGGCATGGAGGTCGTGGAGTTCGCGTGTGGCATCGCCGAGCTGACCAAGGGCGAGTTCTCCGATCAGGTCTCCACCGGCGTCGACCTGCACTCGTTCCGGCAGCCACTCGGCGTGTGCGCGGGGATCACGCCGTTCAATTTCCCGATCATGGTCCCGATGTGGATGCACCCGATCGCGATCGCGACCGGGAACACGTTCGTGCTCAAGCCCTCAGAGCGCGATCCGAGCGTCTCGAACCTGATCGCTGAGCTCTACGCGGAAGCCGGGCTCCCGGACGGCGTGTTCAACGTGGTGCACGGGGACAAGGTCGCCGTCGACGCGCTCCTGGACCACCCTGACGTCGCCGCGATCAGCTTCGTCGGGTCAACGCCGATCGCCAAGTACATCCACGACCGTGCGTCCGCACAGGGCAAGCGCGTCCAGGCGCTCGGGGGCGCGAAGAACCACGCGGTCGTCATGCCCGACGCGGACCTGGACTTCGCTGCCAATCACCTGACTGCCGCCGGGTACGGGAGCGCCGGCCAGCGGTGCATGGCGATCAGCATCGCCGTGGCCGTCGGCGACGTGGGCGACGAGCTCGTCGAGCGTCTGCGGGCGAAGGCGCTGGAGGTCAAGGTCGGCCCCGGTCTCGAGCCCGATTCCGAGATGGGACCGGTCGTGACCGCGGCCGCCCGCGGACGCATTGCCGGCTACGTCGAGGAGACCACCGCCGACGTCATCGTCGACGGCCGCGACCTGCAGATCGACGGCGACGGGTTCTGGATCGGCCCGACCCTGCTCGACAACGTCACCACCGACATGGCCGCCTACACCGACGAGATCTTCGGCCCCGTGCTGGCCGTCATCCGCGTCCCAACCCTCGACGACGCCATCGAGCTCATCAACGCCAACGCCTACGCCAACGGCACCGCGATCTTCACCGGCTCCGGCCAAGCCGCCCGCGAGTTCCAGCGCCGCATCCAGGTCGGCATGATCGGCATTAACGTCCCGATCCCGGTCCCGCTCGCCTTCTACTCCTTCGGCGGCTGGAAGGACTCGCTCTTCGGCGACCACCACATCCACGGCCCCGAAGGCGTGAAGTTCTACACGCGCGCCAAGGCCGTCACCACCCGCTGGCCCAACCAGGCGCCGGAGAAGACGCACATGCACTTCCCAACCGCCAGCTAAGCGACCGCTGCCTGCGGAGCAGGCGCTCCAACCGCCAGGGCCTCGTTAAGGGCGGCGCGGCCCTGGTCGTTGGCTGCGCCGACCCGGCGTGGACGGCGAACGTAGCCCTCGTGGCCGGACGGCGCGATAGGGGAGCTCGAGCAACGAGCGCTGCGCGTTCTCGTCGGGAAGGGCGTGCAGTGACTCGATCCCGCCAGCCATCTCGGCTAGTTCCAGGTCCGGGACCTCAAGTGCCAGGCGTCCGGCCCAGCGAACCGCGGCTGCTTCGAAACGGTCCTCGTCGCGATCGTCGATGACGATCATCATCGCGAGGGCGTCGCGCAACGCGACCCAGCCGAGCTCGGCAGCAGCGGCGTGAATGAGGGGCAGGTTGCCCGCGCGAATGGCGCGTTGGGACCGTGAGTAGGGCGATCCGTCGCTCGTCATGTACGAACGTATGTTCGCACAGGTAGCGGCGGATTCAGGCGCACCCGGCGGGCCCTTCGCAGCAGCTTTCGACGACCTGACCGCAGGCGCGGCACTGCACGTGCGAGCGCACCCAGAACAGGCTCTCGCGCGCACCGCACCAGGGGCACGGGTCTGACTGGGAGTTCGTGGCCGGCTCAGTCGCTGGGTCTGCGGACATGGTGTCGGGTGTGTCCTCGGTGCCGGACGACGCCGGCGGCGCGTCGAGCGGGCGCGCCGCCGGAGACGGTCGGTCGGCGACCAGGGCGACGGTCGCTTCGACGTTGCGCGCCGTCAACGATCGTGTCCCAGGTCGCGCTCGACCGCACGGACGGTCAGAACGTCGAGGTGGACGCGCTCGTGCTCGGTGCCGTTCTCACGCGCCGGTTCGATGGCCAAGGTCTCCATCAGCGCATCGAGGGCCAACTCGCGCGCCTCGTCTCGCGATGCGCCCGCGGTGATGACGGACGGGACGGCTGGGATGCGCGCCGTCGTCCAGCCGTTCTCGGCCGGCTCGAACGTGATCGTCACCTCCGTCCCAAACAGCTTCCGCGCCACATCTACTCCCTTCGTCGGAATGGACACGATAGGTCCAGCCGCTCGGAACTGGCCCCCTCCTCGCGGACACGACACCGCACGAGTCCTCCGATCGACACTGCATTCTCGAGATTCCAGAACCGGGCACGCAGTTGCACTTCTTCCGAAGATGCTGTGGGCGCTGCGCGATTTGGGTCGTGTGGGAGCCTCGGAGCGGCGAGCTGACCCAGCATTTGCATGTCGCCTTCGGGGCTGACCGCACGCGTTGTGTCGCTCGCCGCGTCCGAGGGTTGCCGACCTGACCTCATAGGAGCGTGGCCTAGACGCCCGGAATGAAGTGCTGTCGGCCGGCGATCCGCTTCAACGCGATGGGAAGGGGATCAGCGGTGATCGTAATCGGCATCGATGCGCACAAGCAGACGCACACGGCGGCGGTCGTCGACGAGGCGGGGCGGTTGCTGGACGAGGTCACGGTGACGGCCGATGCGGCGGGGCATCAGGAGTTGATGCGCTTTGCGGCGCGTAGCGGCCTGGAGCGGGTGTGGGCGGTCGAGGACTGCCGGCACGTGTCCGGCGCGCTGGAGCGGTTCCTGTTGCAGGCGGGGCAGACGGTGGTGCGGGTGCCGCCGAAGTTGATGGCCGGTCAGCGCAAGGCGGCGCGCCGGTTTGGCAAGAGCGACTCGATCGACGCGCTGGCCGTCGGGCGGGCGCTGCTGCGCGAACCGGACCTGCCGCGGGCGCGGATGGCCGGCCCGGAGCGCGAGATCGCGCTGCTGGTCGACTTCCGCGCCGAGCTGGTCGTGGAGTCCACGCAGCTGCAATCGCGGCTGCGCTGGCTGTTGCATGACATCGATCCCGAGCTTGAGCCGTGCGCGCGTGGGCTGGCCAACCACGGCGTGCTGGTCAGGGTCGGGCGCCAGCTGGCCCGCCGGGAGCAGTCAGCCCAGGTCCGGATCGGCCGCCGGCTCGTGCTACGGCTGCGGGAGCTGTGCCGTCAGATCAAAGAGCTCGAGCGCGAGCTCGCGCCGCTGGTCACGGCGCACGCGCCGGGCTCTTGAACATCCCGGGCTGCGGCGTGATCACCGCGGCGCGCATCCTGGCCGAGGTCGCCGGCGTCGAGCGCTTCCGCACCGACGCGCAACTGGCGCTCTACGCCGGGGCGGCGCCGATCGAGGCCTCCTCGGGCAAACGCCGCCGCTACCGGCTCAACCGCCGCGGCAACCGACGCCTGAACAGCGCGCTGTACGTGATCGTGCTCACCCAGGCGCGCATCCACCCGCCCGCTCGCGCCTACCTCGCTCGCCGCCGCCAAGAAGGCAAGACCACCGCGGAAGCCATCCGCGCGCTCAAACGCCACCTGATCCGCCACATCTTCCACGTCCTCATGCAGGCCCGCGCCACCGCGGCCCCGCCCGTCCCAGCCCAGCTCACCCTCCCAGACTTGACATAGGAGCAACTTGATGTATACAGCTGCGCCACAGTCACAACGTGGGGCGCAAGAGTCGATCGAAGCGCGAGCGACGTGGGTCTGAGGTAGGGCAGGCGGTCCCCGCCGTTCCGCCGACGGACGACCAGTATTCGACGCGCGTCGCTGCGGTGGACGCAGCGTCGGCGGCGCCACGCGGGCGGCCGGCGCGGCCGGGCCACGTGGGCGCTCGAGTCGCTCGCGTCGCGGTGGACGATGCGACCTGGGCCGCGTTTCGGGAGCTGTGCGGAGACACGCCGGCGAGTATCCGTCTCGGCCAGCTCGTGGAGGCCGACCTGCGGCGCGCTCGTGCGGCAACGCCCGAGTCCGACGCGGTGGCCGCGGTCCGGGCGATTCGCGCGCACGCCGACCAGTTGGAGGCATTGATTCGACAGCGAGGTCCGGCGGGCGAGAGTGTCGAGGGCTCGCCGAGGACATAATCGAACAGAATGTTCTGTTGCGTCCAGGTTAGACCCTTTGGATGAAATAGAACACTACGTGCTATCTTGTCCACGTGCCCGGCGCCGTCTTCACCGAGCTCGTCGAAGTTGCGAACGAGCAATACGGGTTCCTGACGCCGGAGGACGCTCGCGAGCTGGACATCGACCCGATCAACCTCGTGCGCATGTTTGAACGAGGCCATCTGGAGCGGCGCTCGACGGGCGTGTACCGGATGCGGTTGACGCCGCCGAGCCCCCTGGATGCCTATATGGAGGCGACGCTCTGGCCTGGGCGTGGGGTGCGTGGGGTGTTGTCCGACGAGACGGCGCTCGATCTCTACGGGCTGAGCGACGTCAATCCAGCGAAGATCGATGTCACGGTGCCGCGGGCGCATCGCATCCGTCGCAAGATCCCTTCGGTGTACCGGATTCATCACGAAGACCTGCCGGACAGTGATGTCACGTTGTTCGAGGGGATTCCGATCGTGACTCCTGCGCGTGCGATACGACAGGCTCACGCGTCGCACGTTGGGCCGGCGCTGGTGAGCCAAGCGATCGACCAAGGGGAGCGGAACGGGCGGCTGACGCGCCGCGAGGCGGGCGAGTTGCGGAATGAGCTCGGCGTGAAGCGAGGGACGGGAGTCCGGCGCTGAGCGCTGAATTCAGGCCGCCGCGGCGTCCGCCGGTCCGGCACAACCACCTTGAGCGCCTGATCGACAGCTACGGCAAGGTCCACGGGCTTGCCGTCCAGCGGACCCGGCGGTGGCTCTCGGTGATGGCGCTCATCGGCGCGTTGGATCGGGTGCGCGCCAACGACGGGCCGCGGTTCATCGTCAAGGGCGGTGTCTCGATCGAGCTGCGACTGGGGCTGCGGGTTCGAGCAACCAAAGATGTCGACCTAGTGTTCCGGGGCGATGCCAACGAGATGCTCGACGCGTTGGAGGATGCGTTCGAGCAGCCATATGTGGGCTTCGCGTTCCGGCGCAAGGGCGAGGTCGAGGACATCCGCGACACCGGTAGCCGGCGACTCGAGGTTCAGCTCAGCTTCGGCGGGCCGGAGTGGCAGACGCTGCAGTTGGAGATCGCCAAGCCGGAGGCGGACGAGATCGAGTTGGTGCCGGTTGCGGTCGGGATCGGCGACTTCGGCCTTGACGGACCTGAGGAGGTCGCATGCCTCTCACTTCGATTCCAGGTCGCACAGAAGCTCCATGCCGTGACCGAGCAGCCGCCTGGTCGCGAGAACTTGCGGTTCTGGGACCTGATCGATCTGATGCTGCTCGAAGAGTTGCTCGAGGATGACCTTGCCGAGGTTCGCGAAGCCGCGGAGACTGTCTTCATTGCTCGCCGGACACACGAATGGCCGCCGGATCTTGTCGTCCCGGAATCGTGGCGCGAGCCGTATAACCGCACCGCGAGCAAGCTCGACGCCGAGCTGCCCGTCGAGGTCGATCAAGCGGCGGAGCGAGTCAGAGCGCTCATCGCGCGGATTGAGACGTCCCGAACAGGGTCCCGAACTGAGCACATCTGAGGCACGCTGAGCGCTACTCAGCGCCGGTAGAATCGGTTGAATGAAGCCGAAAAGACCTGCATATCGGCAACTTCTAATCCGCAGGTTCGACTTGCGCGCTTCTCGGGCCACCGTGTCCTTGACGACTGCCAAGCCATCGGGGTCGTTGACGCCCACGTCCCGCGGGCGATCACGCGGACCACCGTGCCGTCCGCGTTGAAGGCGAATTGCTCCGACACGGCAACGCTCGCGTCTTCGCGCACGGCGACGACGATTTGGTCCGCTTGGGCGACGACGGCGGTTCCGGCGGGGACGGCGGGCGTCGGCCAAATCACCAAGCCCGCGATGGTCGCCGCCATGCCGCCTTCGGTGGTGCCGATCAACGGGCGGTCGTCGGCGCCGGTCGCTAGCTGTAGCGCCGTGAGGTCCACGGGGTTGACGTAGACGGCGTTCGGCGTGCCGCCCGCCGCGCGCACCATGCCGGCGCCCGAGACGATGCCCGCGTAGTTGGGCGCGCCGTCGAATCCGAGGCAACGGCGGGGCGATGTTCAGGATGCCCGTGGGTTGCTTGCCGCCCGTGCCGTTGAACATCGCTTTGTCGGCCGCGAGCGCGACCGACCGGACCATCTTCTCGCCCACGCTGTTCAAGACGTTGGCGTTGGAGTCGGCCACCGTCTCATTCGAAAGGGTGCAGAGCGCCGCGACCTTTTGCGGCGTGAGAACCATGTCCACACCGGGCGGGCACCATTCTCCGATGACTTCCAATTCGTCGTACCAGTTCGTGGCGGCGTCGCCCGTGAACTTCGGGACGTGAACCGCCTTGCCGGTCGTGCGGACTTCGGTGGCGCCGGACACGAGAAGCACACTCGCCGCCGACAAGTTATCCAGCACATACGCGGCCCATTCTTCGGGCGCGACCCCGGCGCCAAGACCACCGGCCGGGAATTCGGTGATGGGCATTCGCCCTTCCCTTCATGCGAAGGAAAACGGGCGCGCGTGCCCACCGGGCGGATCGCGCGGGCGTCGCGGACGCCTAGCGGGTGTGAGGCGCGACGGCCGCTGGCCGTGGAGTGCGCTTCTACAACGAAGGCTACCGGGCGCTAGAGCGTCCGCACCATGTTGGAAAATCTCTCCTGGCCCGTATCAAGGCGACAACCGGGCGAAGGAGTGGCCGTTGATTAGGAATCCGCAGAGGTAAAGCGCATGGGAGCCATCGCGCCGC
This sequence comes from Solirubrobacter soli DSM 22325, assembly GCF_000423665.1. GTDB lineage: Bacteria > Actinomycetota > Thermoleophilia > Solirubrobacterales > Solirubrobacteraceae > Solirubrobacter > Solirubrobacter soli. The sequence continues at coordinate 25,328 of NZ_AUIK01000034.1, forward strand.
TATGGGCGGTTGCGATTGGCTCAGTTCTCGTCTTCTTGGTCGGCGTCGGCGCCGTAGTCGCGTTGTGCCTCAGGGCGCTACGGGAAGGTGCCGACTTCGAGGGCGAGATAAAAGCGCCATCGTTCAGCCTCAAAATCCGTTCGGGAAGCGCCCGAGAATCGGGCCTGGCACGCCGGAACAACGCGCACGAAGACAAGGGCCCAACCCAAGAGGGACGACCGGAGTTGCGGACCGCCGAGCCGCCCAGCTAAGAGGGCATTGATCGCGGCGGGACCGCACGAATCGGACGACAAACGGTTCTCGGTTTCGGAGGGGTTCTCACGTTCGGTGAGGCCCCTCCACTTTGTCGGCGGCGCGCACGATGGCGGGCGAGTAGACCACGACCGTCCGGGCGACGTGGACGCCGAGCGGCGCCGCCTGTAGCCACGGGCTTCGGTTCGGCCGGACGACGGTCGCTTGGTTCCAGCCGCGTGAGAGGAACGACAACAACGGACTCAGCGATGCCCGCAGTCCAGCGACTGGCGCGCAGCTCCGTCGACGTGTCTGAATGCCCACTCCCGGCGGCGTTGTCGTCGAAGCTGAAGCCCGTTTCGTATTGGCCCGATCGCACGGAAACGATTCCATCGTGAAACGTATTCAGCGGCCTACGACGGGCGGGAGGTGACAACTGGGCGGGTTCCGCGCGCCCGCGGGCTCGACGCCGCCGACGGGCGAGGGTAGGTCGGCTGTGCGCCGTCGGGTCAGCCCTGTGCAGCGATGCCGGCGGAGTCCGCCGGAGTGCAGCCGCAAGAGCGGCGGATCGTGAGCTCAACCGGAAGGCGGATCTCGAGCGACCGCGGCTGAGCGCCGTCACGCAGGGCATCGAGCAACTGCCGCGCGGCCACCCGTCCAAGTTCGCGCTCATCGCGCATCAGGGCGGTGAGTTGGGGCTCGATGAACGCCCCGAAGAACGGGTCGTCGAAGGACACAATCGCGAGGTCGTCGGGGACGCGGAGCCCGTGGTCGCGTGCGGCTTGGATCGCGCCGAGGGCCAACGTGTCGCTAGCAGCCACGACAGCCTGGGGGTGCTCGGCGAGTTCCAGGAGATCACGCATCGCGGCCGTTCCGCTCTCCGGGGACCAGCTGCCGTCTGAGAGGACGATCAGCTCTGGAGGGACGGGCAGCTCGCGTCGCCCCATGGCGTCTCGGTAGCCCTCCAAGCGCTCCACGCCGGAGGTGAGGACCGCCGGTGCCCCAAGGTAGGCGATGCGCCGATACCCGTGGAAGTCGGCGAGGTGGCCGACCAGCACGTCCATGCCTTCCTTGTTGGCCTGTGCCACGTTGGCGTAGCCAAGGCCGGGCTCGAGGCTGTCGAAGAACACGGTGGGAACCGACGGCGCCTCTGAGACGCCTCCCGAACTGGCCATCAGGATTCCCGCGACTTCGTGCGCGAGCAGCGACTTCAGGGCGGCCTGCTCGCGCTTCGGCTGACGCTCGGTGTTCATCACGAGGATCTGATAACCGGCGGCTTCGAGGACGTCCTGCATGGCCTTGGTCGCGCGCCCATAGAACCCGTGGGCGATGTCGGGAACGATGACGCCGATCAGCATCGAGCTGCCGCTGCGCAGCGAGCGGGCCATGCGGTTCGGCACGTAGCCCATACGGCGCGCCGAGGCCTGCACCCGTTTGCGCGTGTCGTCGCGGACGGCTGGGTGGCCCGAGAGCGCGCGCGAGGCTGTGCCGAGCGATACGCCCGCGTCAGCCGCAACTTCAACGATGGTCGGCTTGGCCTTCGCCATGGCGTTGCACGTTATCCCCTTGACACGTCGGAATCAATATGGAATCGTTTCATCCATGGAAACCTTCCCATGGATGGAAGGTGGCCCTGGGCGCCGCGATAGCGCCAAGTACCGACTCGCCCGTTCTGCCTGAATCGCAGTGAGGGCTTGTGAGGAGAGAGGAGATTCGTGTCTGTCATGTTCAGTCCGCGGCGGGCCTCGATCGGGCTAGCCGCCATCGTCGGCTGCGCGCTCGCGGTTTCGGCGTGCGGCTTCACCGCAGTCGAGAAGGAAGCGTCGAGCGGCGACTCGGGTGCGACCAGCAGCGCCACGACCGCTCCTGCGAAGGGTTCTGCCAGCTCCGGCAAGGCTGGACCGAAGATCTTCGTTGTCGGCGGCAAATCCGACGATCCGTTCTGGTCGAGGGTCAAGCGGGGAGCTGACGACGCCGCCAAGGTTGTGAAGGCACAGGGCGGAAGCGTTACGTGGCTGGCGCCCAAGAACTACGACAATCTCGGTCCGGACGCGGCCAAGCTGATCGACACCGCGGTCAGTCAGGGCGCCGACGGCGTCGTTGGACCCGACTGGGTGCCCGAAGCGGAGGATGCATCGTTCAAGAAGGTCGTTGCCGGAAACGCGCCGGTCGTGATCTTCAACGCCGGCGGCCTCGACGCGGCTCAGAAGGTCGGTGCACTGAACTACGTCGGCAGCGAAGAGTCGGCCGCAGGCAAGGCCGGCGGCGAGTTCTTCGGTAAGAGCGGCAAGAAGAACGTCTTGTGCGTGAACACGCTGCCCGGCGCCGCCAACACCGAGGCGCGTTGCAAGGGCATCGCCGACGGCATTCAGGCCAGTGGCGGCAAGAGCACGCAGCTCCCGCTCCCGTCCTCGAAGTTCGGCGACCCGACTGCGGTGTCGCAGGCGATCAAGGCAGCGCTGCTCAAGGACAGCTCGATCGACGGCGTTGTCACGATCTCCGCGCCCGACGCCAACTCTGCCGCCCTCGCGATCAAACAGGGTGACCTGGGACAGAAGGTCAAGCTCGGCACGTTCGATCTCGACCCGACGCAGCTCGGGCGCATCAAGGGCGGCGAGCAGCTCTTCGCGATCGACCAGCAGCCGTACATGCAGGGGTACCTGGCTGTCTCGATGCTCAGCTCCTACATCCAGTGGGGAGTCGACCTGCCGCAGAAGCCGCTGCTGACGGGTCCGGCGATCGTCAGTGCCGAGAACGTCGACGCCGCGATGGCCGGTGCGCAGGCCGGCGTCCGGTAGCAACAGGAATTTCAGGAGAGAGGTTCGAATTCATGGCTGTCCAAGCCGCAAGGCCCGGGACCACGAAGGGCGCCGGCGTGTCGCCGGCGAGTCAACGCCAGTCGCTGAGCACAATGCTGCGGCGGCCGGAGACGGGGGCGCTGATCGCCACCGTCTGCATCTACATCTTCTTCGCGGCGTTCGCGGGGAGCGAGTTCACCTCCAGCAAGGGCACCGCGACGTGGCTGAATCCCGCCGCGGAACTCGGGATCATCGCTCTGCCGGTCGGTCTGCTGATGATCGCCGGCGAGCTCGATCTGTCCGTCGGCTCGGTGCTCGCCGCCAGCTCGATGACACTCGCGATCGTCTCGGGGTATTGGGGCAACCCGATCATCGTCGGGATCTTGGTGGCCCTCGGGCTCGGGCTCCTGGTCGGGTTCGTGAACGGATTGATCGTCACGCGGTCGAAGGTCCCGTCCTTCGTGGTGACGCTGGCGACGAACTTCGCGCTGTCCGGCCTCGCCCTGTGGTTGACGCGACTGCTGACAGGATCCACCAGCGTCGAGATCCAGCCGGAGTCCTGGGCGAAGAGCCTGTTCGGCAGCTACTTCGGCGGCGGTTTTGAGGTCGCGATCTTCTGGTGGATCGGCATCATCGCGGTCGTCGGCTGGATTCTGCATGCGTCACGGATCGGCAACTGGATCTTCGCTGTCGGCGGTGACCTGCAGAGCGCACGGGCGACGGGCATCCCGACCGATCGAGTCAAGATCGGCCTGTTCATGGCGAGCGGGTTCGGCGCCGCCCTCGTCGGAGTCATCCAGACGATCATCTACAACAGCGCGCAGGTCGCCAACGGCCAGGCTTTCGTGTTCAACTCGATCATCGCCGTCGTCATCGGCGGCGTGCTGTTGACGGGTGGCTACGGCTCTGTGGTCGGCGTCACGCTCGGCGCCCTGACCTTCGCGATCGTCGGTCAGGGGATCTACTACACCGGCTGGAATCCGGACCTGGCCAACTTGTTCCTGGGTGTGCTCCTGCTGATCGCGGTGGTGATGAACAACACCTTCCGCCGGATGGCCCTGTCGTACGGACCCCGCAAGAAGAAGGCCTCAACGTCATGACTCAGCCGTTGCTCAAACTGACCAACATCAACAAGTCGTTCGGTACCACGGACGTCTTGATGGACATCAACCTCGAGATCTTCCCGGGCGAAGTCCTGTGCCTGCTCGGCGACAACGGTGCCGGCAAGTCGACGGTGATCAAGGTCCTCTCGGGCTTCCATGAACCGAGCTCCGGGCAGATCGAGGTCAACGGGGAACCGACGGTGTTCAAGTCACCCCGGGACGCCAGCGCCGTGGGGATCGCCACCGTGCACCAGTTCGGCGGCACCTTCCCGCTGATGACGATCGGGCGATCCTTCTTCGTGGGCGCCGAACCGACGAAGGGGTGGGGCCCGTTCAAGCGGCTCGACACGGCCTTCGCCGGCGAAGTGGCGGTGCAGGAGATGCAGAGCCTCGGCATCACGCGGATCACCGAGGGAAGCCGCCTCGTCGGCGGCCTGTCGGGCGGCGAACGGCAGGCGCTCGCCATCGGCCGCGCCGTGTACTTCGGCGCTAACGTCCTGATCCTCGACGAGCCGACCGCTGCGCTCGGCGTCAAAGAGGCCGCGCACGTTCTCCGCATCATCATGCAGGCGCGACAGAAGGGCGTGGCCGTCATCCTCGTCACGCACAACGTCACGCACGCGATGACCGTCGGCGACCACTTCGCGGTCCTCATCCACGGCGTCATCGCCGACGACTTCCGTAAGGGCGAGCGCACCCGCGAGCAGATCACCGACCTGATGGCCGGTGGCGAGGCGATGGCCGAGCTCGAGGCCGAGATCGCGGAATACCAGCGCACGCACGACGGGCAGGTGCCGTCCCCGGCCGACCTCCCCTCGCACAAGACCACCGCCTAACCCCTGGATCAACCTATGCCCGAGAACTCGATCGGCGTCGCCGTCATCGGCGCCGGCATGGTGGGCCGCGCCCACGCGGCCGGCTACCGCGTCGCCAGCCAGCTCTACGACCTCGACCTCCCGGAGATCCGGCTCGTCGCCGTGGCCGACGCCTATGAACCGTTCGCGGTCGACGCAGCGCGGCGCTTCGGCTACTCGCGAGCGGAGACCTCGTGGGAGGCGATCGTCGCGGCCGATGACATCGACGTCGTGTCGGTGGCGATCGCCAACGAGCTGCACCGGCCGGTCGTCGAGGCATTGCTCGCCGCCGGCAAGCACGTGATCTGCGAGAAGCCCCTCGCCCCATCGATCGAGGACGCGGCCGCGATGGTTGCGGCCGCCGAGGCCGCCGACACCCAGTCGGGCGTCGGTTTCACCTTCCGGCGGATGCCAGGGATCAACGCGATTCGCGAGCAGCTCACCAGCAACACGATCGGCGAGGTGCGCCACTTCAACGGTCACTACTGGTGCGACTACGCCCAGAACGCGAACAACCCGATGAGCTGGCGCTACCGAGGCGGCCCGGGCAGCGGCGCGCTGGCCGACATCGGCAGCCACATGATCGACCTGGGGGAGTATCTCTGCGGCCCGATCGCCTCCGTCAGCGGCGGCGTGTTCCAAACGTTCACCACCGAACGCCCGGTGCCCCTCGGCGCCGTCGTCGGTCACTCCGCCGGAGCGGTGGGCGACGTCAAGGAACCCGTGGACAACGAGGACATCGCCACGTTCACCGCGACGTTCGAGTCCGGCGCCGTGGGCACGTTCTCCATCAGTCGCATCTCGCACGGCCTCCCCAACGGCCTCGGCTTCGAGGTCTACGCAGCCGACGGTGCCGCCGCCTTCGACCTCAACCGGCCCGGCGAGTTCATGTTCGCCGACCACGGCCCGGACGGGAAGACCAACGGCTATCGCTCGGTGCTGATCGGCCCGCAGCACCCCGGGATCGAACGTGGCATCGCCATGGACTTCCCGTCGGTCGGACACGGCCAGAACGACCTGTTCGTCTGGCAGGCGCGCGCCTTCCTGGACCAGGTGGCGGGTCTCGACAAGCTCGTCCCGGTGCCGTCCATCGCTCACGGCCTACACAACATGGAAATCCTCGCCGCGGTCACCCAGTCGGCGCTCAACGACGGCCAGGCCGTCGCCATCTCTTCCTCTCTGGCTCCCACGACTCCCTAAGGAACCTCGTCATGAAACTCGGTGCCTACACCGCCTGCCTGCACGACAAGCCCCTGGGGGAGGTGCTGGCGATCCTCCGCGACCTCGGGCTCAACAGCGCCGAGATCAACGCCGGCGGCTTCATCGGTACGCCGCACATCCCGGTCGACGAGCTCCTCGCGAGCGCCGAGGCTCGGGAGGCGTACCTGGCGACGTTCGCCGAGTACGGGATCGAGCTCACGGCGCTCAACTGCAACGGCAACCCGCTGCACCCCGACCCCGAGGTGCACCACGGCGACGACCTCAAGCGAACGATCAGGCTCGCCGGCCTGCTCGGGATCAAGACCGTCATCACGATGTCCGGGCTCCCGGCGGCCGAGGCGGGCGGCACCCGGCCGTCGTGGACGGTGATCCCCTGGGACAGCGTCTACAAGGAGACGCTCGACTACCAGTGGGACGAGGTGGCAGTGCCGTTCTGGAAGGAGATCCAGATCCTCGCCGCCGAGAGCGACGTCGACGTCGCCATCGAGATGCATCCGCACAACCTGGTGTTCAACCCGGCCACGATGAAGCGCCTCGTCGAGCTGACCACGCCCGCGAGTGGCATCAACCGCGTCGGCGCCGAGATGGATCCCAGCCACCTTTTCTGGCAGCACATCGACCCGATCGCGGCGATCGAGGACCTCGGCGAGCTGGTGTTCTTCGCGGCCGCCAAGGACACGCTCATCCATGAGACAGCTGCGATCAACGGAGTCCTGGACGACCGCTTCGAGTGGATCCCCGCGGAGGAGAACCCGGTTGGCCTCGGCGGCCACTACACGGTCACTCGCTGGCCGGCCGTCCCCGGCTGGTCCTTCGTCGCCGTCGGCCGCGGTCACGACGTGGCGTTCTGGACCGCGTTCCTGACCGCGCTGGAGCAGCACACCTCGGTCTCCGCCGTGAACATCGAGCACGAGGACGCGTCGTTCGGCCAGATCGAAGGGCTCGAATTCGCGGCCCGCAACCTGATCGAGGCCGCGCAGACGACCGCGGTCACGTCCTAGAGCGGGCTGACAGGAGCGGAGCGATGTTCGACGTGGTGACGATGGGCCGGATCGGCGTGGACGTCTATCCGTTGCAGATCGGCTTCTCGCTGCGCGAGGTGTCCTCGTTCGGCAAGTACCTGGGCGGCAGCTCCACCAACGTCGCCGTGGCGGCAGCGCGTTACGGCCGCACGGTGGCGACCATCACCCGAACGGGTCGTGACCCGTTCGGCGAGTTCCTGCACGACGCGCTCCAAGGCTTCGGCGTGGATGACCGCTGGGTTACGCCGGTCGATGGGCTGCCGACTCCGGTCACGTTCTGCGAGATCTTCCCGCCCGACGACTTCCCGTTGTACTTCTACCGCCAGCCAAAGGCGCCGGACCTCGAGATCCGGCCCGAGGAGCTCGACTATGCCGCGATCCGGGCGGCGAAGGTCTTCTGGGTCACGGTCACCGGCCTCTCGCAGGAGCCGTCACGCAGCGCGACGCTGGCTGCGCTGCAGGCGCGTGACGGCGGCACGACCGTCCTCGACCTCGACTACCGGCCGATGTTCTGGTCCTCGCGCGCCGAGGCGCGCCATTGGGTGCAGCAGGCGCTCCCGTACGTCGATGTCGCCGTGGGCAACCTCGACGAGTGGGAGACCGCAGGCGAGGCCGAAGTCGAGTTCACGATCGTCAAGCGGGGCCCGCTCGGCGTGCTGGCACGACGTGGCGATGAGGTCGTCGAGGTGCCGCCGGTCCCTGTCGACGTCGTCAACGGGCTCGGCGCCGGCGACGCGTTCGGCGGCGCGCTGTGTCATGCGCTGCTCGGTGACTGGCCACTGGAGCGGGCGATGCGGTTCTGCAACGCCGCCGGCGCGCTGGTGGCCTCGCGGCTTGCCTGCGCGGACGCGATGCCAACCGAGGACGAGGTCGAAGGGATGCTCGCCCATGCTTGACCTGACCGAGATCCGCGCGCGGCGCCCGAGGGCCATCTCCGAGGCGGCGGCATCTCGCGTGCGGCCGGCCGAACTGCCCGAGCGGCTGATGGTGATCGCCGCCGACCATCCCGCGCGCGGGATGCTGCTCGGGGGCGAGCGGCGCGACCTCCTCGATCGACTCGTGCTCGCGCTTTCGCGGCCAGGGGTCAACGGTGTGCTCGGCACGCCCGATGTCCTCGAGGACCTGTTGCTGCTCGGCGCCCTCGACGGCAAGGTCGTGTTCGGCTCGATGAATCGTGGCGGTCTCGCGGGCGCGACCTGGACGCTCGACGATCGCTTCACCGCCTACGACGCGGAGAGCATCGACCGTTCGGGCTTCGAGGGCGGCAAGATGCTGCTCCGTATCGACCTCGAGGACGAGCGCACCGCGCCGACGCTCGCGGCGTGCGCGCACGCGGTGTCCGAGCTCGCCGCGCGAGAGCTGATCGCGATCGTCGAGCCGTTCTGGAGCGACACCACCCCCGAGGGCGCGATGAAGGCGACGACGATCGCATCGGGACTCGGCAACACGTCTGCGTACACGTGGTTGAAGGTCCCGATCGTCGAAGAGTTGGACCGTGTCCTCGCGGTCACCACGTTGCCCTGTCTGATCCTCGGCGGCGGCGGGCCCGCGAACTATGAGGCGTGGGACCGCGCGCTCGCATTGCCGACGGTCCGCGGCCTGATGATCGGCCGCTCACTGCTCTACCCGGAGAACGACGATGTCGCCGCGGCCGTCGACATCGCGACTGGGCTGGTGATGGCATGAACTACACCCGCCTACGGGTCATCGAGCTCGACGGCACCGAGCGCTTCACCACCGGCGAGGACGAGCTGATCGTCCTACCGCTCAGCGGCTCGTGCAGCGTGACCATCGACGGTGAGCAGTTCGTGCTGGAGGGCCGCGAGAGCGTGTTCGCCGCCGTGAGCGACTTCGTCTATGCGCCTCGCGACGCGCAGGTCGAGCTGAGCGGCCACGGACGCTTCGCGCTGCCCGCGGCAAAGGCGGAGCGACGCCTGGAGCCGCGCTACATGGCGGCCGAGGACGTGCCCGTCGAGGTCCGCGGCGCGGGCAACGCGTCGCGGCAGGTCAACAACTTCTGTTCGGTGGAGTCCTTCGATGCCGACGCCCTGATCGCCGTCGAGGTGCTGACGCCGAACGGCAACTGGTCGTCATATCCGCCGCACAAGCACGATGACCTCGAGGAGATCTACTACTTCGAGGTCAGCGGTGGCGGGTTCGCCTACCAGCGGGTCTACGGGCGGATGGATCTGCTCCAGGAGGTCCGTACCGGCGACACGATCGACATGCCCTACGGCTACCACGGGCCGTCGATGGCGGCTCCCGGCTACGACCTCTACTACCTGAACGTGATGGCGGGTCCCGTGCGCGCATGGGACTTCGTCGACGACCCCGACCACGCCTGGATTCGCGACTCCTGGGCCGACCAGGCCATCGACCCGCGGGTCCCGATGACCTCGGCGAGGAGACACGCATGCGACTGACCGTCGCCCAGGCGCTGATCCGGTTCCTCAGCGTCCAATACAGCGAGCGCGATGGCGTCGAGCAGCGCCTGATTCCGGGGTGCTTCGGCATCTTCGGCCACGGCAACGTCGCCGGCGTGGGGCAGGCGCTGCTCGAGGCCGAGCTCGGTGACATCGATCTGCCGTACTACCTCGCGCGCAACGAGCAGGGGATGGTCCACGCCGCGGTCGGCTACGCGCGCATGCGCAACCGGCTGCAGACGCTGGCCTGCGCCTCCTCGATCGGCCCGGGCGCGACGAACATGGTCACCGGCGCGGCGCTGGCGACGATCAACCGCCTTCCCGTTCTGTTGCTGCCCGCCGACCAGTTCGCGACGCGTGCCGCGAGCCCGTTGCTGCAGGAGCTCGAGGACCCCACATCGTTGGATGTGTCGGTCAACGACGTCTTCCGTCCCGTGTCGCGGTTCTTCGATCGCATAAATCGTCCGGAACAGTTGATCCCCGGCGCGCTCGCGGCGATGCGGGTGCTCACGGATCCCGTGGAGACCGGCGCGGTGACACTCGCGCTTCCGCAGGACGTCCAGGCCGAGGCATTTGACTGGCCCGAGGAGTTCTTTGCGAAGCGCGTGTGGCGGGTCCGGCGACCGCTTCCGGAGCGCGGGGCGCTTGCCGAGGCCGCGGAGCTGCTCAGAGGCGCGTCGAAGCCACTGATCGTGGCCGGCGGAGGGACCATCTATGCCGAGGCCACGGACGCACTGCGCGAGGTGGTCGAGGCGACTGGCATCGGCGTCGCGGAATCCCAGGCCGGCAAAGGCTCGCTGCCCTACGACCATCCGCAGGCCCTGGGCGCCATCGGGTCGACCGGCACGACCGCGGCCAACGCCGCCGCCCGCGAAGCCGACGTGGTACTCGGCGTGGGGACGCGCTGGAGCGACTTCACCACCGCCTCGCGAACCATCTTCCAGCACCCAGACGTGCGGTTCATCAGTCTCAACGTCGCTCCGGTCGACGCGTTCAAGCACGCGAGCCTGCCGCTGGTGGCGGACGCGCGCCACGGACTCGAGGCGCTGACCCAGGCGCTGGAGGGCGTGAGCTTCGAAACGCCGGCGAACGACTGGGACGCGGTGGTCGAACGCGCCTATACGCTCGGCCACACGCCGCTGCCCGCCCAGAGCGAGGTGATCGGCGCGGTCAACCGGATCAGCGAGCCCCGTGACGTCGTGGTGTGCGCCGCGGGAAGCATGCCGGGCGATCTGCACAAGCTGTGGCGCACGCGGGACCCGAAGGGCTACCACGTCGAATACGGCTACTCGTGCATGGGCTACGAGATCGCCGGGGCACTCGGCGTCAAGATGGCCGCCCCCGACCGCGAGGTGTTCGCGATGGTCGGCGACGGGTCGTTCCTGATGATGAGCCAGGAGATCGTCACCGCCGTCCAAGAGGACATCAAGCTCAACATCGTCCTTGTCCAGAACCACGGCTTCGCATCGATCGGCGCGCTCTCGGACGAGCTCGGCTCGCAACGCTTCGGCACCAAGTACCGCTACCGCGGCACCGACGATGTGCTTCCGGTCGACCTCGGCGCCGCTGCCGCCGCGATGGGCGTCCGCGTGCTCTACGCGCGGACCATCGACGAGTTCGAGTTGGCACTGACCGAGGCGCGCGCGTCGACCGCGACGACCGTCATCCACGTCGAGACCGATCCGCTCGTCTTCGCGCCGGACTCCGACTCCTGGTGGGACGTGCCGGTCTGCGAGGTGGCGGAGCTCGAATCAACGCGGCGTGCCCGCCAGACCTACGACGCCCACAAGGCGACGCAGCGCCTCTACCTGAGAACCCCTGACACCGTGAGGACATCGTGAGCACCGTCGCACTCGAAACGCTCAACCACCAGATCGCCGGTGCGCCGACCGCCGGCGCCGCCGCTCGCAGCGCGCCGATCTTCGATCCCGCCACGGGCCACGAGCAGCGCCGCGTCTGGCTCGCGGAGGCGGCCGACGTCGACGCCGCCGTGCAGGCCGCAAAGGCGGCGTTCGCGCGGTGGGGCGACGTCTCGGTCACGCGCCGCGCGCGCGTGATGTTCAAGTTCCGCGAACTGGTCGCCGCGCACACCGACGAGCTCGCGCGGATCATCTCGACCGAACACGGCAAGACCTTCGACGACGCCAAGGGCGAGGTCGTGCGTGGCATGGAGGTCGTGGAGTTCGCGTGCGGCATCGCGCAGCTCACCAAGGGCGAGTTCTCCGACCAGGTCTCCGGCGGCGTCGACGCGCACTCCTTCCGGCAACCGCTGGGCGTGTGCGCGGGGATCACGCCGTTCAACTTCCCGATCATGGTCCCGATGTGGATGCACCCGATCGCGATCGCGACCGGCAACACGTTCGTGCTCAAGCCGTCCGAGCGCGATCCCTCAGTGAGCAACCGCATCGCCGAGCTGTACGCCGAGGCCGGTCTGCCGGCCGGCGTGTTCAACGTCGTGCACGGCGACAAGGTCGCCGTCGACGCGCTGCTCGATCACCCCGACGTGGCGGCGATCTCGTTCGTCGGCTCCACGCCGATTGCCAAGTACATCTACGAGCGCGCGACCGCCGCAGGTAAGCGGGTCCAGGCGCTCGGCGGAGCGAAGAACCACGCCGTCGTGATGCCCGACGCCGACCTCGACTTCGCCACCAATCACCTCACCGCGGCCGGCTACGGGTCCGCGGGGCAGCGCTGCATGGCTATCTCGGTCGCGGTCGCGGTCGGCGACGCGGGCGATGAGCTGGTCGAGCGCCTGCGCCAGAAGGCGCTCGAGGTCAAGGTCGGGCCCGGTCTGGATCCCGCGTCTGAGATGGGTCCGGTGATCACCGCGGCATCGCGGGACCGCATCGTCGACTTCATCGCCACCACCGAGGCCGACACAGTCGTCGACGGGCGTGAGCTGCAGATCGACGGCGACGGCTTCTGGGTCGGCCCAACCCTGCTCGACAACGTCACCCCGGACATGCCTGCCTACACGGAGGAGATCTTCGGGCCCGTGCTGGCCGTCGTGCGCGTCCCGACGCTCGACGCCGCGATCGAGTTGATCAACGCCAACAAGTACGCCAACGGCACCGCGATCTTCACCGGCTCGGGGCAGGCCGCACGCGAGTTCCAGCGCCGCGTGCACGTCGGCATGATCGGCGTCAACGTCCCGATCCCGGTCCCGATGGCCTTCTACTCCTTCGGCGGCTGGAAGGACTCGCTGTTCGGCGACCACCACATCCACGGGCCCGAGGGCGTGAAGTTCTACACGCGCGCGAAGGCCGTCACGACGCGCTGGCCCGACCAGACGCCGGACAAGACCACCCTGCACTTCCCGACCGCGAGCTGAGGAGCCGACGATGAAGATCGCCCTCGACCCCTACATGTTCCGGCACGTGCCGCTACTGGAGCTGCCCGCGCTGGTTGCCGAGCTCGGCTACGAGTACATCGAGCTCTCTCCGCGTCCGGATTTCACCCCGTTCTTCCTGCATCCCCGGACCGACGCCAAGCGGATCTCCGAGTTCCGGCGAGCCTTGGACGACGCGGGCGTGGAGGTGGCGACCGTGCTGCCGCTCTACCACTGGGCCGGCCCGGACGAGGAGGAGCGCCAGAACGCCGTCCGCTACTGGAAGCGGGCGATCGAGATCACGGTCGAGCTCGGCGTGGACACGATGAACACCGAGTTCAACGGACGACCCGAGAACGCGCCGGCGAGCGAGGGGCAGTTCTGGCGCTCCATGGAGGAGCTGCTGCCGATCTTCGAGCGCGAGAACATCCAACTGCGACTCGAGCCACATCCGGACGACTTCATTGAGGACGGTCGCGAGGCCGTGGACATGGTCCGCGGCATCAACCATCCGAACGTGACCTTCCTGTATTGCGCGCCGCACACGTTCCACATGGGCGGTGACCTCGCGGGGATCATGGAGTACGCCGGCGACCTGCTCACCCACCTGCACGTCGCCGACTCGTTCGACCACCGCGCGTCAAGCGGCCTGCGCTACATCGTCAATCCGCCTGGCTCGACCGCGCGCGTGCACCAGCATCTCGACATCGGCCAGGGCGAGGTCGACTGGGACCTCTTCTTCGGCACGCTCGAGCGGCTCGAGTTCAACGGAATCATGACGGCGTGTGTGTTCGCGTGGGAGGAACGGGCGTACGAATCGTCCAAGTTCATGCGCGAGGAGATGGGACGTCGGACGCGCGACTGGAAGCACCTGTCCGCATCCGTCACACGCTGAGGGTGGGGCGCGTGGCCGCGATCGCAGGCCCGGTCGCGGCGACGCGTCGGCGATCCGTGCTGGTTCTCGGCGCGGTCTTCGTCGTCGCCTTCGGGCGCGAGCGGACCCTGCTGGCAGCGCTCGGACTGATCGTCGTCGGCACGCTTTTCCGCGGGGTGCCCGGCCTGCTTTTTGAGGGCACGGCCCTCGCGGGGATCGGGCTCGCCACCGCGGGTGTGATCCTGCCTGCCATCGTCAAGGACCGCTTCTCCCAGCGGCCTGCGGCGGCGACCGCTGCTTACAGCGTCCCGATGATGCTCGGCGCGGCGGTGTCACCCGTGCCGGCCGTGCCCATTCGCGACGCCGTCGGTAGTTGGCAAGGCTCGCTCGCGATGTGGGCGATCCCCGCGGCGCTTGCGGCGCTCGTATGGATACCGATCACCCGTGTGCGCCGGCTCGACGAGCGTGCAGTGGCCCGTGGACGCCTGCCATGGAAGTCCAAACCCGCGTGGTTGCTCGCGGGCTTCATGAGCGCGCAGTCGGCGCTCGCGTACGCGTACATCGGGTGGCTGCTGGCGGCCGGTCTCTGCACCGTCACCGGCGCACTCTTGCTTGTCGCGACTCCGCAGCTCGCATGGCCCGCGACCGTCATCCTCGGACTCGGCCTGGGCGGCGGCTTCACCCTCGGACTCGTGGTCATGACCGACCTCGCCGCCTCGCCGGCAGCCGCCAGTCGCCTCGCGGCAATGACGTTCCTCGTGTCCTAATGGCTTCACCGTGCTCTGGACGGCAGCTCATCTGCTCGTGACGATGATTTCAGCCAACCGGGGCCGCTGACCCGCGGGAGGGAGGTTCGCTGCTGCGCCGCGGCGCCGGTCGTGGTACACGGTGGACATGCGGATCACCGACGTCTTGACCTTCTTGGTGCCCGACGTGGGCGGCAGCGCCCTGCTCGTCGTGGTCGACACGGACGAGGGGGTGACCGGGATCGGCGAGGCGGGCATCCGTGCCCGGGCGCGGGCGGTGATCGGCGCGGTGGAGGATCTCAAGCCGTTGCTGGTGGGCGAGGACCCGATGCGGACGGAGCACCTGTGGCAGGTCATGTTTCGTGCCGGGTTCTTTCCCGGCGACCGGATTGTTGGAGCGGCGATCGCGGCGGTAGACATTGCTCTCTGGGACATCAAAGGACGGGCGCTCGGCGTCCCCGTGCACGCGCTGCTGGGTGGGGCGGTGCGCGAGCGCGTTGCGTGTTACGCGCACGTCGGGCCGGAGACCGGCGACACGGAGGCGGTCTTGGAGAGCGGCCGGGCGCGGCTGGCGGAGGGGTTCCGCCACCTGCGTGTCGTCGTCCCGGAGGGCGCCGGCCACCGGCTGGAGCCGCGGCGCGCGGCGCGCGGCGCGGTAGCGCAGTTCGCGGCGATGCGCGAGGCGTTCGGCGACGACGTCGAGCTGCTGCTCGACGTCCACACACGGCTCGACCCGCCCGACGCGGCGATGCTCTGCCGCGAGCTCGAGCCGCTGCGGCCGTTCTTCGTCGAGGACCCGCTGCGCTCCGAAGGGCCGGAGGCCTACGCTGCCTTACGCGCCCGGACCGGCGTGCCGCTGGCCGCGGGGGAGCAGTACGGCTCCAAGTGGGAGTTTCGCGCCTTGTTGGACCGCGACCTGATCGACTACTGTCGCGCCGACCTCTGCATCGCGGGCGGCTTCACCGACGTTCACAAACTCGCGGGCTGGTGCGAGGCACACCACGTGCTGGTGGCGACGCACAACCCATTCGGCACGGTGGCGACCGCCGCCGCGCGCGAGTTCAACCTCGCATGCACGAACTTCGGGATCTGCGAGCTCGCGTTCCCGCCCGACGCCGCGTCACCGTTCTTCGACGGCGCGCCGGTCGTGAGCGAGGGCGCACTCGTGCCGAGCGACCACCCCGGGCTGGGAGTCGAGCTCGACCGCGACGCCGCGCGCACCGCCGACGCCGCGCGCTACAGCGCGCCCCAGCTGCGGCGGGCCGACGGCGCCTTCACCAACTGGTGAACGACGGCGGGGCTGCGACCTTGTCTGCACAAGTCGCGCGAAACGCGTCAAGCATCGGCGAATCGGCGGTCCACTACGTAGGCCGAGCGCATCGCTCAACGTGCGGTCCGGACGAGCTCAAAGGTCACCTCGACGTCCGCGAGCCGGGGCGCCGGAATACCCATAGCTGGCGGCCATCGAGCAGGACCGTGGTCCGCTCGGCTGGCTTCAGATCACGATGAAGCCAGCCCACGAGGATCTCGCCGACCGCATCACCACTCGAAAGGATCTGGCGACGTTTCTCGACGTCCTGACCGCGGGTGGAATCGAACACGACTCACAGTGAGAGAATCTGCAGATCTTCGACATGCTCGAAGCGATGCCGCGCGGCTACTACGAGTAAGGCGCGGAGGTCGCGATTTCGTGGCGGCGGTCGAGCGGTGCGCACCGCGCTGCAGCGGCTTGGTCGTCCGCTCGGCAAACCGGCGCTCGACGGGGTTCAGCCACGAGCTCGAGGTCGGCGTGAAGTGCAGCACGAACCGCGGGTGCGCTTCCGGGCACCGTTGGCTCGCCGGGGTCTTGCGCGAGCGCCGAGTGATCGGTCGCCGCAGTCACGGTACACGCGGGCACCTACCGCGCTCCCAGGGGCACCGAGTTCCTCGACGTCGTGCGTATGGGGGTCTATTGCCGTCTCGACCGCACCCGCGCGCAGGACGGCCGCGCATGGCGCACCGTCGACGCAGTTTCAACTGGTGATGACCGCGATGTGGTCGACGGTGTACATCTCGAAGCGCCCGATGAATTTGTCGTTGTCTTCGGCGATGGCAACCATCTGCGCGCTGCCGAGGAATGTCTCGAAGTCCTCAACGGAGTCGAACGTCATCAAGGTGAATGCGTCCGGCGTTCGGTCGTCGGCGTCGGGTCCCGGCTGGACCGGGAAGATGTCGTACTGCCGCAGCTTCGGGAGCTCGCGGGCCATCGGGACGTGGACGTCGCGATAGTGCGTCAGGAACTCGTTGAACGTGAGCTCTGGCTTGCGGTAGATGGCGAACAGCACTTGATGCATCGGGTCTCCTGTGGTCTGTCACAGACCATTGATGGGTTTTCCGCAGGAACGCGGGCGGCGGCCGTCCAGCGGGCAAAAGACCGCCAAGTGCTGACAGCGGTGGGATCGGCGTTGTCGGCGTGACCGCGAGCGCATCCGGCAGAGAGGCGGCTGACTCCCGCGCCGCCGAAGCGTTGATGTCGTCCACGACGACCTCGACCCCCTCGACCTCATCGTCTTGACTATGCCCATGAACCGAACTCACGTCAAATGCCTTTGGCCGCGGGATCGATCGCGCCTATGAGCGACGACCGAGGTCAGGCTGCAAGTCTGCTCGCCCACGAGGTCGTTGCGTCGATGTGGTCAAGCGCAACCGCCGCTTCGCCGAGGCCGCGCTCCGGTCTTGGACGCCGGTGTTCACGCACGGCGAGCTGCACCTGATCGGCGTGTGGCGGTCATGGCGGTGCCTGGTGGCCATTCGCTGGCTCTTCGAGGACGGGTACGGCGCGCCGGCGCACTGCCCCGAGGTCGCGGTGTCGCGATCGCTGTCCTGAATGGGGCCGAGTGCGTCACCTCCTCAACGGCGGCGGCACCTTCAAGCCGCCGGTGGCGTTGGGAGGAACGAAACCGTCGAGAACCGATACATCTGCCGCGCTGCCCGCTGGCGCGATCGCTGTACCGATCGTTCGCGTTCGCCGCGGTGGGGTTCTACCCCGGGACTGGACGCGGGCTGGATGATCGTGGCGAGGCTCGGCGCCGGGGGTCCGGCGCCGGGCCTGCACGGTTGATCGGGGTTGGTCAGTGGATGCGGACGTCATCGCTGGCGGGCAGGGAGCGGGAGGAGTTGCCGACGTAGATGCGGTAGGTGCCGTCGTGCAGCACAAAGCCGCTATCGGGGTTGTCCCAGGCGGCCAGCGATTCGAGGCCTACGTCGAGGTTGACCTTCCGGCTCTCGCCGGCCGCGAGGCTGACCTTGGTGTAGGCCTTGAGCTGGCGCGGCGGCTCCTTCGCGGAGGCCGGGGATTGCACATAGAGCTGGACGACCTCGGCGCCCGCCCGCTGACCAGTGTTGGTCACGGTCACCGTCGCCTTGAGTTGGTCCTTGTGCTCGTTCACGTTGAGGTGGCTGAACCGGAACGTGGTGTAGGACAGCCCGTAGCCGAAGGGGAACAGCGGCTGCTGTGCCATCGCGTCGTACCAGCGGTAGCCGATGAGGATGCCCTCGGCGTAGTAGACGTCGTCGCCGTCCCCGGGGTACTCGACGGTGGGGAGGGCCGGCCGTTGGCTGTCGCTCGTCGGGAAGGTCACCGGCAGCTTGCCGGACGGGTTGACGTCCCCGAACAGCACCTGGGCCAGCGCGGTGCCCGAGGTCTGACCGGGGTACCAGGCCTCCACGACGGCGCCGACCTGGTTGAGCCAGGGCATCGTGACCGCGCTGGAGGTGTTGAGCACCACCACCGTGCGCGGGTTGGCGCCGGCCACCGCGGAGATCAGCTTGTCCTGGTCGGCGGGCAGGGCGAGCGTGCTGCGGTCCATGCCCTCGCTGGCCGGCGCGGACACCACGACAACGGCCACGTCGGCGGCGTGCGCCGCGGTCGCGGCCTGCGCGATCATCAGATCCTCCTGCGGCTGCCAGCCGAGGTGCAGCCCGGGGGTGATCGCGAACGCGTCGACCGTGACCAGGGTGCCCTGGAACGGCGTGATCTCGACCCGGATCGAATGTGCGCCCGCGCCCAGATGGATCAACCCGTTCGCAACGGGCTCATGGAACGGCGCGTAGTTGACCACCGGCGTGCCGTCGATCCACACGCTGACGAACCCGCCGCCGGACAGCGAGAACCGGTAATCGCCGGTCGCGGGCGCCGTGAGCGTGCCGCTGTAGCGGCCCGACCAGACCGCCTGCCCGGCGACGGCGGCCGGGACGCCGGTGTAGTCCAGGTTCGGCACCGTGCCGGTGGCGAGCGGCGGGCCGGACAGGTCGCTGCTCGCGTAGTAGGTCACCGCCAGGCCGCTGTCGAAGGCGCTCGCCGGGACGGCGGGCAGCGGGCCGGCCACACCGAGGGTGCCCCGGGCGTGGGTGACCTGGACGCCGCCGCCGGCGCGGGCGGTGATGCCGGCCAGCGGGGTGACGATCGTCTGCAACGGCAGCACGGCCGCCGACCCGCCGGCGGCGGTCTGCGGGTTCTCGCTGGCGGCGTCGCCGATGACGGCGATCGACCGCACCGAGCGCGTGCTCAGCGGCAGCAACGAGTTTGCGTTCTTGAGCAGGACGGTCCCGTCGGCCGCGATCTTGGTCGAGAGGGCGAGGTGCGCCGGCGTGCTCACCACCGCGTCCTTGACCGTCGCCGGGTTGGGCAGCGGGTGGTCGAACAACCCGATCCGGAACATCGCGGTCAGGATGTGCGTGACCATCCCGTCCAGCGTCGCCTGTGACACCGAACCGTTGAGCACGGCGGTCTTGAGCTTGCTGGCGAAGAACGACGGCCAGATCTGGTCGATGAAGTTGGGGTTGGTCTCGCTGCTCACCCCGGGCATCTCGAGGTCGAGCCCGGCTCGCGCGGACTTCACGGTGCTGTGCACCGCTCCCCAGTCCGACATCACGAGGCCGTCGAACCCCCACGCATCTCGCAGCGCGTCGGTCAGCTCCTGCCCGTTCTCGCAGGCGTAGGTGCCGTTGATCCGGTTATAGGAACACATGACCGCACCGACGCCGGCGTCCTGGACGGCCATCTTGAAGGCGGGATCGTAGATCTCGTGCAACGCGCGCTGGCCGGCCACCACGTTGATGTGGCTGCGCAGCACCTCCTGGTTGTTGGCCACGAAATGCTTGACCGTGGCGATCACGTGCTGGCTTTGCGCGCCCTCGATCTCAGCCGCCGCCTGGCTCCCGGTCAGGTACGGGTCCTCGCTGAAGGTCTCCGGGGCGCGGCCCCACAGCGGCAGCCGCAGGATGTTCACTGTGGGCATCAGCGCGATGTTGTGGCCCTTTCCCGCCTGCTCGGCGCCGTAGGCGCTGCCATACGCGGAGGCCAGCCCGGTGTCCCACGTCGAAGCGAGGGCCGACGTGTCGGCCCACTGGGTGACCCCGGTCGAGCCGTTGCCCACCCCGACCGGGGAGTCCGCCAGATAGAGCGCGGGGATGCCGAGCCGGGTGTTGGCCGGCACGACCCCGGCGAAGCCGGCGGCGTTCAACGGCAGCGGATAGCCCGCCCCGTGCACCATCGCGATCTTCTCATCCAGCGTCATCTGCGCGACGAGCAGCGCAGCCCGCTGCTGTGGAGCAAGCCCAGTGCGCATCCACGCACTCGCCTTGGCGCCTCGGCCCGCACCGACACTCCGAGCGGGCGACGCGGCCGGGGCCGCGACGAGTGTTGCCCCGCTGAGCGCAAGCGCGCCGAGGACAACGACCGACTTGACCTTCATGGTGGCTCCTTCAACCGAGGGACCGCACCGCGCCAGGCCAGCACATCAACGCCGCGACGGCGCGTTCGACCACTTGTGCCTTCGCGATCACGATACGCCCCGCTCGCTACCCGGACAACCGCGCGAACCGCAAGGTCTCCGACACTACGGTGGCCTCGATCCCAGCAGGCGCCGCTCTCATCCAGGTGCGATCGCCAACACTCGCTGCGGCGCTAACGAGGTTGAACGGTCCCGCGTCTATGCCGCGTCGAACCAAATTACGCCTCCGACGAGGCGAGACTCCTCGAAATCGACGGCTTCGAACGAGCCGCTTCCGCGGATTCTCAGACCCGCGAGGGATACGGAACCGTCGAGGAAAGAGACTCTGCGCGAGAGGGCCGATCAGCGGTCGTTGAGCACGCCCTCCAGCTCGGCGGCGTCCTCCTCATCGAGCTCGATGGTCATGATGTTCCACCGGTTCGGGCAGCGATGGTCGGCGTGCGGCGGATGTGGACATATCAGCCGCTCGACCTCGTCGGTGAGCTGTTCGACTCGTTGGGCGTCTTCGGTCTCGAAGTGGACCCTGATCTCATAGAGCGCCATAGGCGAGGACCGTACGCGCGGTGATACTCGCTGGCTAGCGAAATGCCCGCCTCCGTCGAGAAAGAGCACACTTGCCAGGTTGCGATCGACGCCGAGATGTGAGTGATCGGTCAGCGGGTGATCGTCACCGAGCGGCGCACCGCGGAGCTCGTCCCGCGCACCGAGACCCTGAGCGTGACGCGGACACGGCGCGTGTGCGCCAGCGCTGAGCGGACGCGGCGCGAGCCGATCGGGACCGCCACCGTCGTCGCGCGGCCGCTCTGGAGGACGCCTCCGACGTGCCCGACCCGCAGTGCACGGCGCTGGGTGCTGTCGGCTGGGAGCAGCTTCAGGCGGCGCGCCTGACGGGCCGAGATGCTCAGGTCGACACCGAGCGTGCACGTCCGCGCGCATGACAGGACCGCCCGGAACCCGCCGCGCCGGACGCTGGCGAGTGTGTTGCGCGGGAGTGTGATCAGCAGGCCGAGACCACTTGCAGAGTTCGTCGTCACTTCGAGCCGCACATCGCCCGCGACGGCGACGGAAGTACTCACCCGCAGGTAGTACGTGTGGCCCGTGAGCGCGTTGAAGGACACCGTCGACCCGAGCGCCAACCGCCGCAACGCGTTGATCGAGGCGCTGCGGGCCTCAAAGACGGTGACCATCGCGTTGAACGGGTTGTTGGCGAGTTGCACCGTGTACGGCTCACTGCGCGCCGGGTTGAGCCGGTACCAGACCGAGCCGGTGTCAGGGCCGAGGCTCGGCTCTCCGAACTCGATCGTCGAGAAGGCGAGCGGCGCGGCGTAGCTCCCGGGGCCCGGCAGGACCGCGGCGCGCGTGAACGCGTCGTTCGCCGCCGGCTCCTGCGAGACGAGCGACAGGTGGAACGTGCCCCCGTCGGGGACTCGCGTAGGCGGGCGATCCGCGCTGACCCGCAGCAGCACGCGCTCCCCGGCCGTCACGGCGAATGTCCGCCGCTCGCCGAGGCACCCGGAGTAGTCGTCGCTCGTCGTGGGCAGCGGCGTGAGCGCCCCGATCGGGCCGACGTAGACATCGAGGTGGTTGTCGAAATTCGCGTCGCACGTGTCCGCAAGCACGTTTCGGTTCGCGTCGGGAAGATAGGAGAACCAGACCGAGCGATCCAGGCCGGAGCCGTTGCTCGTCAGCGGCGCGGGCTCGTCGAGATCGAGGGTCGCCTCGGTGGTGCGCCCGGGCACGATGGCCGGCAGCGCGGGGATCGCAGTGGCACCCGCCGGCGAGTCGTTAGGCGGGGGAGCGGCGTCGGCGACGGACGGTGAGCCCACGGCCAGCAGCGCAACCACGCCAGCGACGATGAGATGATGGCGCATCGCGATCCTTTCTCTGCGGTCCTCACGATGCTCCACTGAGGAGCCGGCGCGGTCATCCGCAATCGACCGCGCGGGGACTCCGGAGTTGTCACGGATCACCCGGCGTCCGCGGCCTGGGACATGCGATGCACCAGCGACCCCTGGCCGGCCGCAGTAGCGGAATCGTCGAAACTCGACACTTTGCGGCGCCAGCATCGCTGCTCCGTTTGCTGCTCCTTTGTCAAGAGACTGCTGGGTGGGGCGTCTTGCCTTCGGCCTTCTTGCGCGCGATGAACTCGATCGTCTCGGGGTGGCAGCGGGCGCGGGTGACAGCGATGCGGTGGATGGCGGCGTTGATCTGGCGGTTGCCGCCGCGATCGAGACGGTGGCGGTCGGTTCGGCCTGAGCTGACGGGGATCGGCGCCAGGCCGGCGGCGCGGCCGAGTTTGGCGTCGCTGGCGATCTCACCGACGGGCCTGGCGGCGGTCAGCGGCCCGAACCCGGGCTCGGTGAGCAGTTGCGGCGCGACCTGGCCGACGAGCTTGGCGATCCCGGCCTCGAGCGTCTTGATGGTTTGCGAGAGCTCGCGGATGCGGCGGAGCTCGTCGCGGGCGATCCGCACACGCATCGTCTGCTCGGCGCGCGCCAGTCGCCGGGCGATGCGCGAACCCCAGTTGCCGTAGAACAGCGAACTGCCCGGCAGCCTGAGTTCGGGCCACAGGTCGTGCAGATGCCACTGCAGCGTGTTATTGAGCCCGACGCGCTGGCGGACGAGCCGTCGCAGTGGTCGACCAGCAGCCGAATGTCGAGCTCGGGGCCGGCAAGCGCAGCCGTCGGCAACGCCTCCAGGCCCTCGGCCAACGCCGCGCGCGCGTTGGCCAGCGCGTCGACGCGGTCGGACTTTCCGCGCTCGCGGCTCGAGCGCCGCGAGTTCGCCATCAGCCGCGTCGAGACCCGGATCACGCGCTCACCGCGCGCGATCAGAAACCGCTCGAACGGGCCCGAGACGTGCCGGCGTCCTCCAGCGCCCACACCCGCTCGCGATCGAGACCACGCGCCCACTGCAGCACCTGATCGAACCCGCGGGCACCGACGGCAATCGTCTTGTCCCCGAGCGCCTCACCCCTTTTGAGTCACGCCGGACATCCCGACCGGCGACGAGCGACACAACTGAAGAAGGTCAGGCCAACCGGCCGACAGCCTCAAAGAGAGTCAGCTCGCCGCCGGTCAGGACCATCTCCTCGGCGTCGGACGTCACCGACCAACCGAATCGAACCAGCAAGCCTCAGATGAGCAGCTGGAGCTTTCCCGTGACGTCGGCGTGGCATCTCCATGAGGCGTGCGGCGCTTCTGTCGGCGCCGGGTGAAACTGGTCCACCTGCGGCGGGTGAGATGTGGGCCACCGGCCGCGGGCTCGGCCGATTTGTCGGCCGTCCATCTAAAAGGCATTGGTGCACTAGGGTGCGTCGATGGCTGATCTGCTGCGAGTCCAGGGAGCTGCGATCGTCGACGAGAGCGGAGCGTCCGTGCGCCTGAAGGGCACGAACATCGGCGGCTGGCTGAACATGGAGAACTTCATCACCGGCTACTCCGGGAACGAGTCGATGATGCGCGGCGAGGTCCGGAAGGTCCTCGGCGACGACAGCTACGAGCTGTTCTTCGACCGGCTGTTGACGGCCTTCTACGGCGATGCCGACGCGGCGTTCCTGGCCGAGCTCGGACTCAACTGCGTCCGGATCCCGGTCAACTATCGGCATCTGGAGTCCGACCTGCGTCCGCTCGAGATCATCGAGGACGGTTTCCGCCACCTCGACCGGGCGGTGGAGGCCGGCGCGGCGCATGGCGTGTATTCGATCATCGATCTGCATGCGTTGCCGGGCTCGCAGAACCAGCACTGGCACTCGGACAACCCGACGCACCGGGCGCTGTTCTGGGAGCACCGTCATTTCCAGGACCGGGTCGTGAACCTGTGGGAGGCGATCGCCGACCGCTACAAGGGCAACCCGTGGGTCGCCGGGTACAACCTGATGAACGAACCGGCCGACGAGTCGCGCGCGGTCGTCGGTCCGTTCTACGAGCGTCTATCGGCCGCCATCCGGGCCGTCGATCCGGACCACATCCTGCTGTTCGACGGCAACACCTACTCGACCGAGTTCGGCTTCTTCGGCGACCCGCTCGACAATGCGATTTACACCCTGCACGACTACGTGCCGGCGGGCCTGGGACGCGCGGACCACTACGACCCCGAGGCGGCTGAGCAGAAGTTCCTCGAGCGTTCGGCGTACGCGCGCGAGACCGGCACCCCGATCTACGTGGGCGAGTTCGCGCCGATCTACACGGGCGACCCCGCCACCGACGAGGTGCGCGTGCAAATCCTCGAGGACCAGCTCGAGCGCTACCGCCGTTACGACGCCGGCTTCGCGACCTGGATGTACAAGGACCTCGGCCGCCAGGGGCTCACGTTCGCCACGCCGGACTCGCCGTACGGGCGGTTCGTCGCCGACTTCGTCGCCAAGAAGATCCGCCTCGGCGTGGACCAGTGGGGCAGCACCGGACGCGAGAATCCGGAGATCACGCAGCCGTTCCAGGACCTCGTCGAGCGCGAGGCGCCCGACTACGACCCGTATCCCTGGGGGCGCTTCGATTTCGTGCGCACGCTCGTGCTCAATCTCGCGCTCGCCCAGCCGCTGGTGCACGAGTACGCGGAGCTCTTCCGCGGGCTCGGCGATGACGACCTGCGCGCGCTGGCCGACTCGTTCGCGTTCGAGCACTGCGGCGTCCGCGAGACCCTCCGCGACCAGTTCGTGCGCAGCTGAGATGCGCGCGGCCGTCCTGCACGAGACCGGCGCGCCGCTCGCGCTCGAGGAGCTCGAGCTCGAGCCGCCGCGCGCCGGGGAGCTGCTGGTCCGGGTGGAGGCGGGCGGCGTCTGCCACAGCGACCACCACTACATGACGGGCGACCTGCGCGTCCCGCTGCCGGTGGTCGTCGGACACGAGGGCTGCGGCGTCGTGGAGGCCGTGGGGCCCGGCGTCGAGAGCGTCCAGCCGGGTGAGCGCGTGGCGCTGCTGTGGCGCCCGCGCTGCGGGCGCTGCCTCCACTGCCTGGCGGGGCAGCCCGTGATGTGCGTGCTCGGGCGCGTGCAGGCGGCGACCGGGGGCCTGCCCGATGACGGGACGACCCGGCTGCGCCTCGGCGGGCGTGAGGTGCATCACCTGATGGGCGTGTCGTGCTTCGCCGAGCGCGCGGTGGTCTCGGAGAAGTCCGTGGTCAAGGTGCCCGACGCGATCCCGTCGTCGATCGCAGCGATCACAGGCTGCGCGGTGATCACCGGCGTCGGCGCCGTCCTCAACGTCGTGGGCCAGTGCGCCGGGCGCCCGCTGCTGATCGTCGGCGCCGGCGGCGTCGGCCTCTCGGCGGTGATGGGCGCCCGGCTGGCAGGCGCCGAGCCGATCATCGTCGCCGACCTCGACGAGGCCAAGCTCGAGCGCGCCCGCGTGCTCGGCGCCACCGCGGTCGTGCACGCCGGCCGCGAGGACCTCGTCGAGGCCGTGCTCGAGGCGGTGCCCGGCGGCGTGGACTGGGCGATCGAAGCCGTCGGCCGCGCGCAGACGCTCCAGCAGGCCGTCGCCTGCGTCGGCCCCGGTGGCACCGTCGTGGCCCTCGGCATCGGACGCGTCGGAGCCACGTTCGAGGTGCCGATCAATGAGCTCGTGCAGCAGCAGAAGCGCATCGTGGGCAGCCTCTACGGTTCGGCCAATCCGCCGCTCGATCTGCCGCGCCTGTGGGCGCTGTACACGGCCGGCCGCCTCCCGCTGGACACGCTGCTGGGCGCGGAGTACCCGCTCGCAGCCGTCAACGAGGCCTACGACGCCCTCGTCTCGGGCGCGGTGGGCCGGGCGGTGCTGCGACCGTGAGCGGCCAGTTCGCCACCTACCCGAGCCTGCGCGGTCAGGTCGCCTTCGTCAGCGGCGGTGCAACAGGCCTCGGGGCGGAGTTCGTCGCCCAGCTCGCGGCGCAGGGCGTCCGTGTCGCGTTCGTCGACGTGCAGGACGACGCCGGCCAAGCGCTCGCCACGACCGTGGCCGACCTCGGCCACCCGCCGCCGTCGTATCGGCACTGCGACGTCCGCGACATCGAGGCGTTGCGGACGGCGATCGCCGAGGCGGCCGAGGAGCTCGGCCCCGTCACGATCCTGGTCAACAACGCCGCGAACGACCAGCGCCACACCGTGAGCGAGCTGACCGTCGACGAGTGGGACGAGCGGCTGAACGTCAACCTGCGCCACCACTTCTTCGCCGCCCAGGCGGTCGCGCCCATGATGCGAGCGGCCGGCCGCGGCTCGATCATCAACCTCGGCTCGATCAGCGCCCACATCGACCTCCTCGACCTGCCGGTCTACATCGCCGCCAAGTCGGCGATCGAAGGACTGACGCGCACCCTGGCGCGCGAGCTCGGCCCCGACGGCATCCGCGTGAACTGCGTGATCCCCGGGTGGATCATGACCGAGCGCCAGCTCACGCACTGGATCACCCCGGACGCCGAGGCGACGATCGAGCGCAACCAATCGCTACCGCAGAAGCTCTACCCGGCCGACGTCGCGCGCATGGTCCTCTGGCTGGCGGCGGACGACAGCCGCTCCTGCACCGCACAAATGTGGATCGTCGACGGAGGATGGATGTGATCGAGCCCTTCAGCGAGCCGATCGTTGCGCTCGAGCGCGGTTTCGCCCCTCATTGCTCCCGACTACCACCATCAACCCGACCGACGACGAGGACAAGCTGCCTCAGCGACCAGGGCCGAGCATGCCGCTGCCGTCGAAGAACACCACTTTGCTTCTGCCTCCAAAGCGCTAGCGCGTGGTCTCGCAGACCGGGGCGTCGCGACGCGCCGCGAAGGTGCGGCGCAGGAACCTCGATGGAAGGCACGCGGCCGCGAACGACCTCTGCGCCTCGAATGCGCGGCAGGTCGAGTCGGTAGATTCCGGGATTCTGTGAGCCTCGTGAAGTGTGTCGATCTTGGCGCTGTCGTGGTGGATGTGCTCTGTGACGCGGTCGCGGATCACCCGCGCGCGTTGGCTGACACGTTTCCCGGTACGCCCGCGGCCGGCTGGGACGGTGTCTCGTCTCGGTTCCCGGCGACCGTCGGCGCCGATGGTCGCTGGCGGTTCGGCACGCACGTCGTGCTGGTCCGCACCGCCGACGCATGCGTACTGATCGACACCGGCGTCGGGCCACCGGGGACGGCCGCGGCCCGTTGGTTGAACGTGGCCGGCACGCTCGACGCGGACCTCGCCGGACTCGGGGTCGGGCCGGGTGACGTTGACGTCGTCGTCCTCACTCACCTCCATCAGGACCACGTCGGTTGGCTGGTGGCGACCGGGGCAACGTCCTCGGTTCGCGCGTGCTCGGCACGTCGTCAGTGGCATCGAGTGCAAGGGCGGCGTCTCGATCGAACACCGGTAGCCGGCGACTCGAAGTTCAGTTGAGCTTCGGTGGGCGAGACTGGCAGACGCTGCAAGTGGAGATCGCAAAGCCCGAGGCCGATGAGATCCAGATGGTGCCGGTTGCGGTCGGGATCGGGGACTTCGGACTCGACGGACCAGCGGAGGTCGGCCGCCTCTCGCTTCGCTTCCAGGTGGCGCAGAAGCTCCATGCAGTGACCGAGCAGCCGCCCGGTCGTGACAATCTGCGGTTCTGGGACCTCATCGACCTGATGCTGCTCGAAGAACTGCTCGGGGGTGACCTTGCCCAGGTCCGCGAAGCCGCAGGAGCGATCTTCATCGCCCGCGGTACACACGAATGGCCGCCGGAGCTCGGGGTCCCGGAAGCGTGGCGCGAGCCCTACGCCCGCACCGCTCGTGAGGTCGGCGCCGACCTGCCGCCTGACGTCGATCAAGCCGCCGAAAGGATCCGGACGCTCATCGCGCGCATCGAGGCGTCCCGAGCGGAGTCCCGAACTGAGCACAACTGACGATGATCCAGCACACCTCAGAGCCACTAGCTCGAGTCAATGAAGCCGCAAAGACCTGCATATTGGCAACTTCTAATCCGCAGGTCGTTGGTTCGAATCCAACCGGGGGCGTTTCAAGTCCGTTGTGGCCACGACTGGACACGTCGGGCCAAAGCGAATCGGGATGGCGCATTCCGAAGCGGTTTGCGCCACTTCCGACGGCGAATTCCGCGTCGCCGCGCGAAGCCCGTTTCGGGCGTCGTGAGTCACGCCGCGAGTCACGCGCCCGGTCGTGACTCAGTGGTCGTCCGGGGCGTCTACGGTGGCCGTGCGGCGCGGGTTAGCTCCGCGCGGCCACGCCCCCGGACGTTTGCGGCGTCGCGGGGGCAACTCTTCGCCCCGAACGCGTCCGGCGCGCAAGCGATCCTCATCGGACCATGGAGCCGATCATTTGGGGCGCGCTAATCGCCGGGGGCGTGTCGTTGGTGGGTAACGCCGCGACGGTGACCGTCGCGCTATTCGGCCGTAATACACAGCGCGAACAAATCGCGTCGGCGGCGAACGTCGAAGTGGCCAAGATCGGCGCCGACAGCGCGCGCACACGCGAAGACCGCCGTGAACATGCGCGCCGCGAACGGCGCGACCTTTACGCCCGCTTCCTCACGGTGGTCAGTCGCTTGCAGGGGTACGGGGGTGACGATCCACCGCCGACCGACGAAGAACTAGATCGAACGAACCGCGAGTTCGAATCGCTGTTCAGCGAAGTCCTGTTGGCAGGCACGGACGACGTGGGCAACCAAGCGTCGGCCATCCTGGCAGCGCTGCACCGCGTGGGCGAGCATATGGACCGATTCGAAGGGGGATCGGCCGCACGCTTTCGCGCCGCCTATTGCGAGCACGATCCAGACGTGCCGTTCCCGCGCCGTGGCGATGCCGTAGTCGGGGCGAAGGGCGGGCTTCTATGGGTGATGCGCCAAGACGTGACGATGCCTCACCTTCCTGAGTCGGCAACCGACTAGGCCGGGCCGTCCGTGGCCCGACCCTTCGCGGTCTACTTCTTCGTCTCGCGCGCTGCCACGGCGGCGACGATGCAAAGCCCGTCCATGTCGCCCACGCCCACGTCGGCGCGAGCGATGACCCGAACGCCCGTGCCGTCCGCGTTGAACGCCCATTGGTCGCTGACAGCAACGCTTGCGTCTTCCCTCACGGCGACGATCACTTGGTCGCTTTGCGCGATAAGCGCCGACGCGGCGGGCACGGCGGGCGTCGGGTAGACGGCCAAGCCCGCGATGACGGGCGGCGCGCCTTGCGTCGGGTCGCCCGAGATCAGCGGCCGGTCGTTGGCGTCGGTCGCCAACTGCAAGGTCACGTAGTCGGCCGGGTTGACGTAGAGCGCGTTCGGCGCGCCGCCCGCCGTCGCGACCTTGCCGGCGGCCGTGACGATGTTCGTGTAGTCCACGGCGCCCGTCACCTTCGGCAAGCCGGGAAGCGTCAAGATGCCGGTCGGTTGGTCGTTGGCCGCGCCCGTGCCGACGAACAGCGCGCGGTCAACTTCCAGCGCCACCGAACGCATCATCTTCGTGCCGACCGCGTTCAGCGTGTTGGCGTTCGAGTCGGCCACGACTTCGTTGGAAAGCGTGACCAACGCCGCGCACTTTCTCGGCGTCAGGATGAGTTCATCGCCGGGCGGTGCGCCTTCGGCGATGGGGTCCAATTCGCCGTACCAACCGACCGTGCCGTTGCCCGTGAATCTCGGCGCGTGGACGGACTTCGCGGTCGTGCGAATTTCGGTCGCGCCGGACGCCAGAATTACGGACGCGGCGCTGAGGTTGTCCAAGACGAATTGCGACCATTCGTCGGGCGCGAACCCGGCGCCCAAGCCGCCGCTTGGAAACTCCGTGATGGGCACGGTGGCCCTTCCCTTCTTGCGAAGGAACAGGCACGCGTGTCTTGTCGGGGCGACTACGCGGGCGCCGCTGACGTGGTCAACCGGGAACGGACGAAGGCATTCGCGGACGCCTACGCGGACCGGCCGTTGCGTGCCATCGACGCGTTGGTGGTGGCCGAGTGGCTGAGAGGCGGACGCAACATCGGGACCGTGAAGTACCTGTGCACGATGTTCAACGATGCGCGTCGGCCGGAAGCCGGGACGCTCATCACGACCAACCCGTTCGCCGGACTCGGCTTGAAGCGCTCGAAGGGGCGTAAGCACGTCCAGCCGCCCGCGCCGGGCGAAGTCGCGCGGCTGACCGGCGCCGCCGACGAACTCACGCCGCCATCGTTTGCCGCATACCTGTTCACGGCGTGCTACTCCGCGATGCGACCGGGCGAGTTGGACGCGCTGACGTGGGATGACTTGGACTTCACGCCGGGCGCCGAGACGATCCGCGTCGAACGCCAGTGGAACGTGAAGGCGAAGAAGATCACGCCGCCCAAGCACGGGTCCGCGGGCACCATTGCAATGGTCGAACCGCTCCGCGACCGCCTGTTGGCGTTGCCGCGCGAATCGGAATGGGTGTTCACGACGTTGCGCGGGCACCACTACGTGCCGTCCACGCGTAGCCACCACTGGAATCGCGTCCGGTGTGGCATCGGACTCGGGGCCACGGCGCTCTACAGCGCCACGCGCCACTACTTCGCGTGGTACTTGCTGAACGTCGCCGAGTTGCCCGATCACGTTGTGGCATCACAACTACGGCACACGGACGGCGGAACCTTGGTCCGCGAGTTGTACGGGCACCCCGACGCGGCCATGGCGCGCGAGCGAATCCGCGCCGCGTTCCGCACCGTGGCGCCCGTCGTGGCGCTGCCCGTGAGTCACGAGACTAGGCACGACGCCGCGCAACGCACGGCGTAGCGCCAAACCTGTCCAACCGGGGGCGCCTCAAACGCTGCTGCAGAGCCAAAGTTGCGACGATGTAACTCTTTGTGCATCGACAATGCCAGTGGGCCCGATGGCCGTGTGCGGTCGCCGCGTCATCAAGTGAGCGACCTCGCCGACGGCTCGGCTGAATGCGAAATGATCCGCCGTCACGCACCGCACCAAGCTGATCGACGCCGGCGTCCGCCCGCACGTCGTGCGCGAGATCGGCTCCTTGGTGGCCGGCATCGACGGCGCGACTGACTGCCGATCGTCGCGCAAACGATAGTCGCGCGGCGCCGCCCGGCTGCTCCTCTTGGTCCGGAGCGAGAGTGGCGAGATTCCTCGATCCGGCACCGCGCCCTGGGGACGAGACCAACTCGCACCGTAGCTGCGCGGCGCTATTGCAAGCCCTTCAAGAACGGCACCAGCTTCTTGAGAAACGCGTTCTTGGCGGGCTCGGCCGTGTTCGGGTCGTTGTGGGCGTAGCTGCGGTGGCGGTCGACGAGAGTGAGGTTCTTGGCGGGGATCCGCGACTGCTTGGCCAGGGTCTTGGCTGCGTCGAGGCCGCGCTTGCCAAACAGCCCGGCGGCGAACGCGTAGATCTTGATGCTGCGCGGCAGGTCGTCGCCGTGTGAGGCGTGGACGTTGAGGACCTTCTGCGCCGGGTTGGCGTTCCCGGCTGCCACAGCGCCCGCGTCGATGGTCAGACGCAGCGGGTGGTACCAGGCGGTGCCGTCCAGGCCCGGCAGTCCTTGGCCGCCGAAGGCCTCGGCCATCCGTCGCAGCGGGGTTAGCTCGCCGCCGTCGTCCCAGCCGCGCGGGTCGCCGGAGGGTGCGAGGTGGCCGAGGTGTGCCTGTGCCGCGGCCAGCGAACTCGGCGAGGTCTCGGTGTCCAGCGCGTAGCCGTACTGGCCGGCGTTGGTCACTGGCACGGGTGGCACGAGACCGGCGGGCAGCAGACCGGATACCTGCGCGAGCGATGGGCCATCGGGATCCAGAAGTACGCTGACTGCGCCGGTGCTGTTGAACACGCCCGCGTATGGCGATGGGATGCCGCCGAACTGCAGCCATGGTGACGCCGTATCCAAGTCGTCCAGGCTCTTGGTTGCCGCCGCCTTGGTGGGTGGGGTCCGGCCGCTGCCTCCGTCGATGAAGACCAAGCCGGCAAGCCCGTCAGCGCCTGCTCGCCCGTGGAAGTCCCAGCTCGCGTAGGCCGTGGTGATCGCCCCGCCCAGCGAGTGGCCGCCGACGACGACCTTGCCGCCGAGCTTCTTGGCGCGTTGCACGACGCGGCGCAGGTCCTCGATCGCGGTATTCATTCCCCACTGCTTGGCGTAGGTCACCTGCGCATCCGGAATCAGCTGGAAGTGCGTCGTAATCGACTGGTCCTTGACCCAGCCCAGGTAGTAGTCGAACACCTCCTGTGTCGTGGCCTGGCCAGTCTTGGCGCGATCCAGGACGCTGTGATCCTCGAGCAGGTTCTCGCGCCGCTCGACCGCCCACACCTGCCAGCCCGGCGCCCGGTCCACCAGCGCACGTGCCAACGGCGCGAAGTACGCGGCACTCGAAGACGTACCCGGATTGAGGACGAGCACGTTCCGCGCCTTGGCCGGGCCGATCCTGAGAATGCCGACCTTGTTGTACTTGGCCGGCGTTCCGGCAACTTTCAAGCCATCGGTCCACGTCAGGTGAGACGAGCCGGCGGCATGCGCGGCCGAACCGGGCGATCCGACGAGCGAGACCACGACGGCCGACAGCGCCGCGATGCACCGTGACAGACGAGACATTCGCGCAACGCTACAAAGCGCAAAGGCGGCAAGCGCGCGCCGTGCTGTTCCTCCTTCCGCGACGTGGGATGGAGCGCCGCGGCCTGTGGATGAGCTCACAGCGGCGCTCACGGGGTGCTCACCGCGGCTCGGCGTGCGAGGATCTCGACCGAACCGATCTTCCCCCGCGCGCGTACCGACTACAGACAAGCCCTTGGCGCAGTCACCCGCAGAAGTGACGCCGTACCAAGTCGAGGAAGAGGACGTGCTCGACGACGCCCATGCGTATTGGCTCCGTGCCCCAGGGCGCGGGGAGATCGGACCCGTCGCGCTACCTGAGCCGCGGCGCGGCGATGTCGTGATCCGTACGTTGCGGTCCGGCATCAGCCGGGGCACCGAGACGCTCGTGTTCCGCGGCGGCGTGCCGCCGGATCAGCGTGCCGCGATGCGGGCGCCGTTCCAGGAGGGGGACTTCCCGGGCCCGGTCAAGTACGGCTACCTCAATGTCGGCGCTGTCGAGCAGGGGCCGCCGGAGCTGCGCGGCCGCACGGTGTTCTGTCTGTACCCGCATCAAACGAGGTACGTCGTGCCTGCCACGGCCGTGACCGTCGTGCCTGACGACGTACCGCCCGCGCGCGCCGTGCTCGCCGGGACCGTCGAGACCGCCGTCAACGCCCTGTGGGACGCGGCGCCGATGATCGGCGACCGGGTGGCGGTCGTCGGCGCAGGCATGCTGGGCTGCTGCGTCGCACGGCTGCTCGCCGGATTCCCGGCGGTCGATGTCACGCTCGTCGACGTCGACGCTTCACGGGCCGAGGTCGCGGCGGCGCTCGGCGCCGGCTTCGCGCAGCCGGACGACGCCGCCGGCGGATGCGACCTGGTCGTGCACACGAGCGCGACGCCGGCGGGGCTGCAGCGCTCGCTCGATCTGCTTGCGCCCGAAGGCACCGTCCTCGAGCTCAGCTGGTACGGCGACGCCGAGGTCCGGCTCTCGCTGGGCGGTGCGTTCCACACGGGCCGCCTCGGGCTGCGCGCCAGCCAGGTCGGGACGGTGTCCCCGGCCCGCAGCGCGCGGCGCACGACGGCCGACCGGCTGGTCCTCGCGCTCGATCTGTTGCGCGATCCCGCGTTCGACGCGATCGTGACCGGCGAGTCGCGCTTCCGCGAGCTGCCCGGCGTGATGACACGCCTGGCCGACGGCAGCCTGCCGGCGCTCTGCCACACCATCGCCTACGACGGGATCTAGCGCGTGTTCAGCGTGACCGTGCGTGACCACATGATGATCGCCCACAGCCTGCGGGGCGAGGTGTTCGGGCCCGCGCAGCGCCTGCACGGGGTGACGTACGTCGTCGACGTGACGTTCCGCCGCGCGAGCCTCGACGCCGACGGCATCGTGGTCGACATCGGCCGCGCGGCCGACGTGCTGCGCGACGTGGTGGCCGAGCTCAGCTACCGCAACCTCGACGACGAAGAGGACCTCGCGGGCATCAATACCACGACGGAAGTGCTCGCCCAGGTCGTCGCGGACCGGATCGCCGACCGCACGCAGGCCGGTGCCCTGGGCGACGGCGCCCGGGAGCTCGATGGGCTCGTCGTCACGCTGCACGAGTCCCACGTCGCGTGGGCGAGCTATGAGCGTCCGCTGTGAGCGACGTCCACGTGATCGTGCCCGACGGCATCGACGATCGAAGGTGGCCGAGCGGTGGCAACACGTACGATCGCCGGCTGTGTCAAGAGCTTGCCGCGCTCGGCTGGACGGTGCGCGAGCACCTCGTGTCCGGCGACTGGCCGCGTCGGTCCTCGGCAGGCCGCGCCGCCCTCGCGCGCGCGATCCGGAGCATCCCCGACTGCGCCGTGGTGCTTCTCGACGGGCTGATCGCGTCCGCCGATCCCGAGACGCTCGTGCCGCACGCCTCCCGGTTGCGGCAGGTCGTCCTCGTGCACATGCCGCTCGGTCATCGCCCGCCGGACGACGATGCCGACGCCGTCCGCGCGCGCGAGCGTGAGGTCCTCGCGGTGGCCGCGGCCGTGATCACGACCAGCGCGTGGTCGCGGCGCCGGCTGACCGAGCTCTACGCGCTGCCGGCCGACCGGGTGCACGTCGCCGAGCCCGGCGTCGACGCCGCCGGGCTCGTGCCGGGCAGCGCGGCCGGCCACGCGCTGCTGTGCGTCGCGGCAGTGACGCGCGACAAGGGGCACGACCTGCTGCTCGACGGGCTCGCGACGGCGACGGATCTGCCCTGGGACTGCGCGTGCGTGGGCAGCCTGGATCGGGATCCGGTGTTCGCCGACGGCGTGCGCCGTCGCGCGGTGCTCGGGGGTCTCGGCGGCCGGGTGCGTTTCGCGGGACCGCGCACCGGAGCCGAGCTCGACCGCGCGTACGCCGACGCGGACCTGCTCGTGCTCGCCTCGCGCGCCGAGACGTACGGCATGGTCGTCACGGAGGCGCTGGCGCGCGGCTTGCCGGTGCTCGCCACCGAGGTCGGCGGCCTGTCCGAAGCGCTCGGGCGCGGCGACGACGGCACCCGGCCGGGGTTGCTCGTCGCGCCCGGCGACGCGGCCGCCCTCGGCGCCGCGCTGCGGGCCTGGCTAGGCGACGCCGAGTTGCGCGGGCGCCTGCGCCGGGCTGCGCGGGAGCGACGCGCGTCGCTGCGCAGGTGGTCGGCGACGGCGTCCAACGTCGCCGGCGTGCTCGTGGGGGCGGCGTGCTGAGCGCCTCCACCCGCCGTGACGCGTGGCGGTGGGCCCGCGTCGCCGTCGCCGCCGCGACGCTCGCCGTCGTGGTCTGGCGCGTCGGCACAGGTCCGTTCCTCGACGGCCTGAACCGGGTCGATGCCGGCGCGCTGGCCGCCGCCTCCGGCCTCGCCGTGCTGACCACGGTGTGCTGCGCGTGGCGCTGGAGGATCGTGGCGCGCGGCCTCGGCGTCGACCTGCCGCTCGGGACGGCGGTGGCCGCGTACTATCGCTCGCTCTTCCTCAACGTCACGGTGCCGGGCGGGGTGGTGGGCGACGTCCACCGCGGGATCAGCCACGGCCGCGACACGCACGACGTCGGCCGTGGGCTGCGCGCCGTGGCGTGGGAGCGCGCCGCGGGTCAGGTCGTGCAGGCCGTCATCAGCGTCGCGGTGCTCCTCGTGGTGCCGTCGCCCGTGCAGGCGGCGATGCCGGTGGTCGCGCTCGCGCTCCTCGCGGCGGCGGTCGGCGTCGCGCTGGCGGTGTGCGCGCCCGCCGCCGGCCGATCGAGGTGGGCCAGGCTGCGGGCCGCCGCGGTGCGTGAGCTGCGCGCCGGCCTGCTGGCCCGGCGAGCGTGGCCGGCCATCGCACTGACGTCGGCGGTGGTCGTCCTGGGCCAAGCGTTCACCTTCATGATCGCCGCGCGGGCCGCGGGGACGACCGCCTCGCCCTCGACGATGCTGGCATTGGCGCTGCTCGTGCTGACGGCCGGTGTGCTGCCCAACGTCGGCGGCTGGGGGGCGCGCGAGGGCGTGACGGCCTGGGCGTTCGCCGCCGCCGGCCTGGGTGCGGCGCGCGGGGTCGCCGTCGCGGTCGTCTATGGCGTGATGGTGTTCAGCGCGACGCTGCCGGGCGCCGTCGTTCTCGTGGCGGCCTGGAGGAGTCGGGCCTCAAATGCCTGACCGCCCGTACACCACGTTGAGTTGCGCCGTCTCGCTCGACGGCTACCTCGGCGATCACACGCCGCGCCTCGCGCTGTCGAACGCGGACGACTTCGAGCGGGTCGACGCGCTGCGCGCGTCCTGCGACGCGATCATGGTCGGTGCCGTCACCGTGCGCTCGGACAACCCGCGGCTGCTCGTACGCTCGAAGGCCCGGCGCGCGGAGCGCGAGGCGCACGGGCGCGCGTCCTCGCCGATGAAGATCACCGTCACCGAGCGGGCCGACCTGGACGCGAACTCGAACTTCTTCAGCGCCGGCGATGTCGAGAAGCTCGTCTACACGCCGAGGGCGCGGGTGGCCGACGCCCGCGCGCGTCTCGGGGCGGCGGCCACGGTCGTGGACGGCGGCCGTCGCGTGCGGATGCGCCGGCTGAGCGAGGACCTCGCCGACCGCGGCGTGGAGCGGCTCATGGTCGAGGGCGGCGGCATCGTGCACACCCAGTTCCTGGCCGATGACCTCGTCGACGAGCTGCAGCTCGTCGTCGCGCCGCTCTTCGTCGGCGACTCGAGCGCCCCGCGCTTCGTGAGCGACGCGCGCTTCCCGTGGAACGTAGGCCGGCGCGCGACGCTCGCCGAGGTGCGCCAGATCGGCGACGTCGTGCTCCTGCGCTACGCCCTCTCACCCCGGTTCCGGGACGAATGAGCCGCGCCGCCGCGCGAGCGCGTTCCACGGCTCCCGCCGCCGGGCTGATCGTCCAGGTCGCGCTGCTCTCGGTCCTCGCCGCGACGCCGTGGCTCGGAGCGACCGGCTGGAGCGTCGGCGTCGCGTGCGCCGTGATCATGGCGGCGGCGCTGACGCGCGGTCTCGCGCGCGATCCTGATGGCCGCGTGGGGCCGGCGTCCCAGGTGACGATCGTCCGCGCCACGCTCGCCGTCGGCGTCGCCGCGCTGGCCGCGGACTCGTTCACGCAGGACACGCCGGGGGCGCTGCTCGTCGCGCTCGCCGCCGTCGCGCTCGTGCTGGACGCGGTCGACGGATGGGTGGCACGGCGGACCGGGACGGCGACCGCGCTGGGCGCGCGGTTCGACGGCGAGACCGACGCCTTCCTGATCCTCGCCCTGAGCGTCTACGTCGCGCCCGCCTACGGCGCGTGGATCCTCGCGATCGGCGCCGCGCGGTACCTGGTCCTGGCCGGCGAGTGGCTGCTGCCGTGGATGCGCCCGGTCGTGCCGCGGCGACTCTGGCGCAGGGCCGTCGCGGCGGCGGCGGGGATCGTGCTCACGGTCGCGGCCGCCGGCATCCTGCCGCGCGCCGTCACCCTGGCCCTGCTGGCCGCGGTGCTCGCCCTGCTCGCGGCGTCGATGGGCCAGTGCACGTGGTGGCTGTGGCGGCGTCGAGCTGAAGTGCCCGAGCGGCAGCGTCCGGGCCTCGCCGCGACGCTCTCGGTCGTCGCCCTGGCGCTGGTCTGGGTCGCCCTCGTCGTGCCGGACCAGCCAAGCCGCTTCACGCCCGGCGCCTTCGTGCAACTCCCGCTCGAGCTCCTCGTCCTCGTCGCCGTCGCGGTCCTGCTGCCTCCCGCGCCGCGCCGCGCGCTGGCCGTGGTCGCGGGAGCTGTGCTGAGCGTGCTCGTGCTCGCCAAGCTCCTCGACATCGGGTTCTTCACGGCGTTCGACCGGCCGTTCAAGCCGGTCGACGACTCGGGCTACGCGGGGTTCGGCATCGAGACGCTGCGGGACGCGGTCGGCGCCTGGACCGCGTACCTCCTCATCGCGGCGGTGGTCGCGCTCATCGTGGTGCTCCTCGCCTTCCCGATCCTGGCGGTGCTGCGCGTGACGCGCGTCGCGTCGCTCCACCGCGTCGCGGCGCTGCGCGCGACCGCCGCGTTGGGCGTCGTGTGGTTGGCCCTCCACGTCGCCGGCGCGCCTGCCGCCTCGACGAGCGCCGCGGCCCTGGCGGTCGACGAGGTGCAGTCCGTGCGCGCCGGCCTGCAGCAGCACTCGGTGCTCGCGCGCGAGATCGCCGACGACCGCTTCCGCGACACGCTCGGCAGCCGCCTGCTGACCGGGCTGCGCGGCAAGGACGTCCTGCTCGTGTTCGTCGAGAGCTACGGGAGGGTCGCGGTCCAGGACTCGTCCTTCTCGCCCGCCATCGACGCCGTCCTGCGCAAGGGCACCGCGCAACTGCAGGCGGAAGGATTCTCCGCGCGCAGCGCCTTCCTGACCTCGCCGACGTTCGGGGGCCTCAGCTGGCTGGCGCATTCCACCGTCCAGTCGGGGATCCGGGTCGACGGCGAGCGGTCGTACAACCAGCTCGTCGCGAACGACCGCCTCACGCTCACCTCGGCCTTCAAGCGCGCCGGCTGGCGGGCCGTCGGCGTGATGCCGGCGAATCACGGCAGGTGGCCGCAGGGCTTCAGCTACTACCACTACGACGCGATCTACGACCGCGGCAACCTCGGCTACCACGGCCCGGGCTTCGGCCTGCCCCCGATGCCCGACCAGTACACCATGCAGGCGCTGCAGAACCTCGAGCTGGCCAAGCGCCAGCGCAAGCCGCTGTTCGCCGAGATCGACCTGATCTCGAGCCACACGCCGTGGACGCGCATCCCCCGGCTGATCCCCTGGGACGAGGTCGGTGACGGCTCGGTCTTCGACCGGGTCCCGCTGGAGGAGTCCACGACGGCCTCGCTGTTCGGCGACTCCGCCCGGGCCCGCAAGGCGTACGGACTCTCGATCGAGTACTCGCTGAACACGCTCTTCTCGTTCGTGCAGCACTACGGCGACGACAACACCGTGCTCGTCGTCCTGGGCGACCATCAGCCGAACACGACGGTCAGCGGCCAGGGCGCCGACCACGACGTGCCGATCTCGGTGATCGCCCACGACCCGAAGGTGATCGACCAGATCGCCGGGTGGGACTGGCAGGACGGCATGCTGCCGAGCCCGCGCGCGCCGGTCTGGCCGATGGAAGCGTTCCGTGACCGCTTCCTCACCGCGTTCGGCTCGCAGGCGAAGCGATGAGACAGGACGAGCGCGCGCCGTTCGACCGGGCGCTGCATCGCGCGCGCGTGTCGGCGTACGCGCCCGGAGAGTTCGTCGGGCAGGAGAGCTTCATGACCGCCGGCGAGATCCGGGCGCTGGCGGGGCTCGCCGGCATCGGCCCCGGGGTCACGTTGCTGGACTTGTGTTGCGGCGTCGCGGGGCCGGGGCGCTTGATCACGCGCGAGCTGGGCTGCGGGTACGTGGGCGTCGATGCCAGCGCGAGCGCCGTCGCCCTCGCCCGAGGGCGAGCGGGCGACCTGCCCTGCCGCTTCGCGATCGCGCAGGTCCCGCCGCTTCC
The DNA here is from genome assembly GCF_000423665.1 of Solirubrobacter soli DSM 22325. GTDB lineage: Bacteria > Actinomycetota > Thermoleophilia > Solirubrobacterales > Solirubrobacteraceae > Solirubrobacter > Solirubrobacter soli. The sequence continues at coordinate 65,085 of NZ_AUIK01000034.1, forward strand.
GTCCGGCTCGTACGACGTCGTGCTGCTACTCGAGACGATGCTCGAGTTCGAGGACAAGGACGCGCTGGTGCGCGAGATCGCCGCGGCGCTGGAGCCTGGCGGGCGCTTCGCCTTCACGCTCGAAGAAGGGCTCCCGCTCACGGCGGCCGAGCGGTCGGGGATGCCCGGCGGCGACACGATCTGGATCACCCCGCTCGACGAGATGCTCGCGGCCCTGGAGCGGTCCGCGCTCGTCGTCACGCGGCTCCACGACCACAGCCGGGCGCACCGCGCGATGGCGCACGCGCTCGCCGTCGCGTTCGCCGCGGACGCCGCGGACATCGTCGCGGCGATCGGCCGCCGCGCCCTGGAAGAGCTGCTCGCCGCCCACCGGCTGTGGGTCGAGTGGCTCGACCAAGGGCGGGTCCGGAAGCTCACGCTGGTGGCGGAGCGGGCGTAAGGACGCCTTCATGCGCGATACCGAAGCGGCCCTCATCGAGACCTACCGCAAGCGGGCCCGGCACTACGACGTCACCTCCCGGCTCGTTCCGTTCGGCCCGCAACGGGCGCACCGGCGCAGGGCCGTGCGGGCGCTTCGGCTTCGCCCGGGCGACAGCGTGGTCGAGATCGGCTGCGGCACGGGACTCAACTTCCCATCGATCGAGCGGGAGATCGGTCCCGGTGGCCGCATCGTCGGCGTCGACCTGACCGACGCGATGCTCGCCCAAGCCCAGCAGCGGATCGAGAGCAACGGCTGGAGCAACGTCAGCCTCGTGCAAGCCAACGCGGCCGAGTTCGAGTTCCCGACCGAGGTCGACGCGATCCTCGCCACCTACGCACATTCGCTGCTGCCGGAGCCCGGCCAGGTCATCGCCCGCGGCGCCGCGTCGCTCTCCGCCGGCGGGCGTTGGGTGGTCCTGGATCTCAAGATCCCCGAGTACGCACCCCGCTGGATCGCGCGGTCGGGCGCCCTGGAGGAGTGGCGCGCGCGCCGTCCGTGGGAGGCGATCCGCGCGGCCATGCAGGACACCCTGGCCGATCTCTCCTGGACCGAGTTGTTCTTCGGGATCGCCTACCTCGCCGCCGGTTCCGCCGCCGGCGCCTGAAGTCCTGATGGCCTCCGTTCGACGGTGCATCTGCAGGGCGGCCGTCCCTGCTCGCTGAGCTCTCGCGCGGCGAATCCGACGAGACCCACACCACCCGCTAGACCAGCATCTGGCCACGAGGACCAGCGCTGAGCCGGGCGACAGCTCCAATTCGACGAAACCGAGCTCGATCACCGCCGCGACGGCGCGCCTGTGGCCGCCGCGCGCCAAGAGCCATGCAGCGATTAGCGTTCTATGTGCGTGATGCGCGATGCTCGTCACAGGCGTGGGATCGTGCGGCGGCTGGTCTTCCTCGGACCGGGAGTCGCGACCGTTCTTGAACTCGCGTCCCGGGAGCTTCGGCGGTATGGAGCGCTCCTTGTGTGGGCGGACGATCCAGTGAGAACCGGCCGTCTCTGAGTGCCTACGAGGAGGCCACGTCCCGGTGACGCAGGCGCATGAAGCCGATCGCGAGCGGCACGAGGACCCACAACGCGACGCCGGCGGCCAGGTGTGCCCAGTCCTGCCCAGAGATGGCTGGATGGGCGTCGTTGAGTTCGCCGCTGGTTGTGCCGAGGTCGATCCAGCGCAGGACGCGGTCAGCCGCGGGAACCGTGGCGGTCAGAGCGACGATGACCGTCGGGATGACGAAGCTCAGCACGATGGCCGGTGCGGAGCTCATGATCAGCAGCCCGAGCGCCGCTCCGGCGAGCATCCACATCACGATGAAGGGGACGGCGGCGACGACGCCGGAGACGGCGATGTCCCATTTCGCGTGACCGTCGGTGAGCGCCGGCACGAGTGCGGTCGCCGCCAGCGAGGTGAGCAGGCAGACGCCGACGAAGACCAGGGCGATCGCCCCGCTGGCGAGGAGCTTCACGGCGATGACGCGCTCGCGACGCGAAACCAGGGCGAAGGTCGTCACGGCGGTGCGCTGGGACCACTCGCTCGTGATGGCGAGGACGCCGAGAACGGGAAGCGCGATGCTGCCCGTGCCGATCGTGCGCTCGAAGAACACTCCGAACGTGGGGGTGTGCTGATTGCCGGCGGCGAGCGTGATGGCGGCCACGGCGATCGCCGCCAGTCCGGTCGACACGAGCAGCCAGAACCCGGCTCGCGTGTCGACCGTCTTGCGCAACTCGATCGCGAACAGCCGGGACAGTGAGGGCCCGGGGGCGAACGGGGGGGCGGCTGCGGTACTCATCGGGAGGCTCCTTCTGTGAGCAGCGAGAGGAACAGGTCTTCAAGGTCGACGCCGTCGACGAGCAGTTCCTCAGCGGCTCCTTGGGCGACGATCCTGCCGCCGCCGATCACCACCAGCTGGTCGGCGATCTTCTCGACCTCGCGCAGCAGGTGCGAAGAGAGGAGCACGGTTCCGGCGCGGTCCGCGAAGTCGCGCAGCAGTCGGCGCATCCAGACGATGCCCTCTGGGTCGAGGCCGTTGGCGGGCTCGTCGAGGATCAGCACCTGCGGCTCGCCGAGGAGCGCGTGGGCGATGCCGAGCCGCTGGCGCATGCCGAGCGAGTACGTGCGGACCCGTCGGCGGGCCGCCTTCCCGGCCAGGCCGACGTCGTCGAGGACTGCTTCAACGCGGTCACGCTCGACGCCGAGCGTCATCGCGGCGATGGTGAGCGTCTCCTCGCCGGTCCGTCCGCCGTGCTGGGCTGAAGCGTCGAGCAACACGCCGACGTGGCGGCCGGGGTTCGGGATGGCGTCGTATGGCGTGTCGAGGACCGTCGCCCGTCCGTCCGACGGCTTGGCGAGCCCGCAGATCATCCGGAGTGTGGTGGACTTGCCGGCTCCGTTCGGTCCGACGAAGCCCGTGACGGTGCCGGGCGTGCAGCGGAAGGAGATGTCGCTGACCGCGGCCAGAGAGCCGTAGCGCTTGGTGAGGTTCTCGACTTCGATCATGTCGGGTTGATGGTCACCGCTGACCGCGGCGAAGACCATCGGGCGGGCGGTCACATTCGCGTAGTTCTTTCGGCCGGGGCACGTGTGCACTTCCGGCCGATTGCGCCGCCCACGGCGGCGCTCTACGGTGACCCCGTGGTACGCCGCGCCCTTCGTTCGTTCTTGGCCGAGCCGCGGCCCCCGCTCGCGCCGCCGCCGCTCTCTCGTGACTGGGTGCTGGTCGCAGTGCTGGCGGCGGCCGGCTTGCTCGAGGTTGTCCTGCGGGACGATGTGGCGTGGCCGGGCGTCGCGTTGGTCGCAGGGGTGGTCCCGGCGATCTGTCTGCCGTGGCGGCGCACGCGCCCGGTCCTCGTGACCGCGGTGGTGACCGCGTCGTTCGTGCTCGGCGACGCGCTCATGGTGCTGCGCCACGGGGAGCTGATCGATCTCTACGTGCTCGCCTACGTTCTGCTGATCCCCTATGCGCTGTTCCGATGGGGAAGCGGCGTCGAGGCGGCGGCCGGGATGGCGATCGTCCTGGCCGTCCCCGTCTTCGCGACGGTCGCCGGAGGCAACCTCGGCGACCTCGCGCTCGGCCTTCCGTTCTTCGCACTTCCCGCCACATTCGGCGCCGCGATGCGCTACCGAGCCCGCTCCCGGCTGGGCGAGGCCGACCAGATCAGGCTCCGCGAGCGCGAACAACTCGCGCGCGAGCTGCACGACACTGTCGCCCATCACGTTTCGGCCATCGCCATCCGCGCCCAGGCCGGGCGCACGCTCGCCCCTACGCAGCCCGAGGCAGCCGTGGAAGCCCTCGAGGTGATCGAGGAGGCGGCCTCGCGCACGCTCGCCGACCTGCGGGGGCTGGTCGGGGCGCTGCGCGACCGCGACGAGGCCGACCTCGCGCCGCAGCGCGGCGTTGCCGACATCGAGCGACTGGCTCACGGCCTGGGCGACGGACCGCGCGTCGACGTGCAACTGGCCGGCGACCTCGATGGTCTGCGCCCGCTCGTCAGCGCAGCGATCTACCGCATCGTCCAGGAGTCGGTCACGAACGCTGTTCGGCACGCGCGCCGCGCGACTCGCATCGACGTGCACGTCGCAGGCCACGAGGATTCCGTCCGGCTGATCGTGAGCGACGACGGCGATGCCGTGGCCCCCGTCGCGGGTCGCTCGTCGGGATACGGCCTCGTCGGGATGGCCGAGCGGGCAGCGCTCCTGGGGGGCACGCTCCAGGCCGGCCCGGGCGCAGACAACGGGTGGACGGTCACCGCCGTGCTGCCGCGCGACGGGAGAGCGGCATGAGCGTCCGCGTGCTCGTGGCCGACGATCAGGAACTCGTCCGCACCGGGCTCAGGATGATCCTCGACGCACAGCCCGACATCGAGGTGGTGGGCGAAGCCGCAACCGGGCGCGAGGCGGTGGCCCTCGCGCGCGAGCTTCGCCCCGACGTGTGCCTGTTCGACGTCCGGATGCCGGAGCTTGACGGGATCGAAGCGACCCGGCTGCTCGCCGGGCCCGGCTCGGTCGACCCGATGGCGATCGTGGTCATCACCACCTTCGACCTCGACGAATACGTGCACGGCGCCCTCAAAGCGGGCGCTCGCGGCTTCTTGCTCAAGGACGCCGGTCCGGAACTTCTGGTCCAGGCGATCCGATCGGCTGCGAACGGCGACGCGCTGATCGCCCCGAGCGTTACGGCCCGGCTGCTGGCAGCGTTCTCAGGCTCACGCCCGGACGCCCCGCCGGCCCAGCCGAGCGAGCCGCTGACCGCGCGCGAGGAAGAGGTGCTGGCAAGGGTCGCCGGCGGACGCACGAACGCCGAGATCGCCGACGAGCTGTTCATCAGCCTCAGCACCGCCAAGACCCACCTCGCCAGCCTCATGAGCAAGTTGGGGGCTCGCAACCGCGTCGAGCTCGCGATGTGGGCCTACGAAACGGATCGCGTCAAACGCTGACCCGGGTCTGCCACTACCGCTTCGGACGAGAGAGCCATAGTGGTGCGGCCCGGTTCATGACACAGCAACGCGTCGACGGCCACCGCGTCCAGTCGCCGAGCCGCGGCGGGGGCTGTTGCCACCCCCAGCGGTTCAGGTCGCGTGGGCGAGCGACCGGCGTCCCGCCGATCGGCGGAGTCTTAGACACCGAAGCTGCCGGCGAACGCCGCGGGCTCGGGGCGTCCCCTGTGGCCGGCCCGCTGCAGGATCGCCGGAACCTCGGGGTCAGACACGCAGGTCTGCCAGCCATCGGCGTCCCAGTCGAAGACGACCGCACCACTGGAGTCGTGCTGCCTGCGCTTGTCAGCGCCGTCGGTCGAGAAGACCTCGAGGAAGCGGTCGAGATCCTCGTCCTGAGTCGCCGCGAGAAGCACTGCGGTCTCCTTTGATTGGTGTGGGGCGCGGACGGTCGTCCGCGGTCACGTGGCGAGGGCCGGCGTGCGGACGACGCGTTCTCGCGGCTCGCTCGTTCCGAGCGTGTCGACGACCTCGACGCGGCCGTCGCGGGCGCGCGCGATGTACATGTTCATGCGCGCATGGTGCTGGCCTGGAACCATCGACGCGGGGCCACTCGCAACAGGCTCGGGCGTCCTCTTCCGACGCGGTGCCGTCGATGCAGACGAGAAGGGCGGGCACCTATCGACAGGAACGAGTTGCGCTCGACTTGTTCAGGTCGGCGGCTACGAGCGCGATCATTCTCGTGCACCACTTCGATGGCGCGCCATCGCCTCACGATGCACATGACATCTGTCACTACCGGCGCGGCCGGGGGAGGCGTACGGTCGCCGCATGATCTGGCGCGGCGAGCCCTCCTTCACCCCGGAGCCCGCGCTCGTCGACGAGGAGATCCTGCGCGCGGCCGTGCGCTACGCGCCGAGGGTCGCCGTCGCCGACGCGAGCAGCGGGCGCACCCTCACCTTCGGGCAGCTCGCGGACGGTGTACGGCGGCTCGCAGCGGGTCTCGCGGACCGCGGCATCGGGCGCGGTGACGTGGTCGCGATCACGGCTCCCAACGGGCCCGACTACGCGGTCGCGCTCTTCGGGGCGCTCCACGCGGGTGCCGGCGTGGCGAGCGCAAACCCCGCGCTGACGGCGACGGAGCGCGAGCACCTGTTCGCGCTCTGCTCCCCGCGGCTCGTGTTCACCGACGGGTTGGACATGCTCGGCGAGTTGCTGGCCGCGCCGCGGCCCGCGGCGCCCGACCGCGACCCGGATGACCTCGCGATGCTCTTCCCCTCCAGTGGCACGACCGGGCTGCCGAAGCTCGCCATGCACACGCACGCGACGACGACCGCCTTCATGCACGCGTTCGCGATGGCGCCGTGGGCGCAGGTCGAACCGGCGGATGTCGTCGCCGTCGCGATCCCGTTCCCGCACCTCTTCGGCTCGGCGGTCCTCACGCATGCGCTGCGCAACGGCGCCACGGTGGTCACGCTCCGGCATTTCGACCTGGAAGCGTTCCTGCGCGCGCTCCAGGATCACGCGGCCACGGTCGTCCCCGCGACACCGCCGCTGCTCGCCGCGCTTGCTTACCACCCGCTCGTCGACCGGCTCGATCTGAGCGCGGTCCGGCACGTGATCACGAGCGCCGCGCCGGCCGCGCCAGAGCTGCAGGAGGCGGTCGAGGCGCGGCTCGGCTGCGTCGTCGGCGACTACCTCGGGCTCACCGAGGCGTGGTGCGTCGCGCCGGCGGCGAACCCGGTTGTGCGCGGCTCGGTCGGACGACTCGGTCCGAACCTCGAGGCGATGATCGTCGACCCGGAGAGCGGAGCGCGCCTCGGCGCCGGCGAGCATGGCGAGTTGTGGGTGCGCGGCCCGCAGGTGATGACCGGCTATGTCGGCCACGACCCACGCGACCGCGACGGCTGGTACGCGAGCGGCGACCTGTGCCGCTTGGACGCTGCCGGGAACCTGTACGTGATCGATCGCCTCAAGGAGCTGATCAAGGTCGGCGGCTGCAGCGTCGCGCCTGCTGAGGTCGAACGCGAACTGGTCGCGCATCCCGCGGTTGCCGACGCCGCCGTCGTGGGTCGGCCCGACGCCGAGTTGGGCGAGGTCCCCGTCGCCTACGTCGCGCTCGACGGTTCTGCGGAGGACCTCGACGCGTGGCTCGCGGAGCGGCTCGCGCCATGGAAGCGTCCGCGCGAGGTCGTCGTCGTCGAGCGCGTGCCGCGCTCACCGGCCGGCAAGCTCCTGCGGCGATCCTTCGCCTAGTCCGGGAGGAGCCGCCCGAGCTCGGCCCGGCGCGACACGCCGAGCTTCGCGAAGGCGGTCGAGAGGTAGTTGCGCACCGTCCCGTCGGAGAGGTAGAGGCGCGCGCCGATCTCGCGGTTCGTCAGCCCGCCGGCGGCGAGTTCGACGACCTCGCGCTCACGCGAGGTGAGCGGGGCCAGCGCGCCGGGTCGACGGCCCGGTAGCGCCGCGGCGCGCGCGCCGACCCGGGCGAGGCCGTGTTCCTCGCACACGCGCCGCGCCCGCGCAGCGCAGCCCGCGTCACACCACAGCTCGGCGGCAAGGACGACCCGCGGCGCGCGCTCATAGAGGGCGGCCGCGGCCTGGAAGTGGCGCGTCACGTCCGCGCCGGGCGCGGTGAAGGCCTGGACGGCCTCGGCCGCGGCCATCACCCCGGGCCCTGAGGCGACGCGCACGAGGTCCGCGATCCGGCGGCGGGCGAGCGCCTTTGCCTCGTCGTCGCCTGCCGCGGCGCCGGCGCGCGCGAGCACGTAGGCGGAGTCCGCGGCGACGTCGCTGAACGGTTCGGGCGCGAGCGCGTCCAGCCGGCGTACCGTCCGCAGCGCGGCCGCCGCGCGCCCCGCGTGGGCCTCGCACACCGCGCGGACGTTGAGCACGTGCGCGCCTGTCACGGCGCGGCCGAGCGGGTCGAAGTCGAACTCGGTGAGCATCGCGTCGGTGCCCGCGGCGAGCATCGCGAGCCCGCCCTCGGCATCTCCCTGCTCGAACTCGCGGTAGCCGTCGACGATCGCCAGCATCGAGGGCTCTTCACCCAGCGCGGCCTTCATCGTGTCGACGCCCTCGCCGATCTGGCCCGTCATCAGCAGCGTGTTCGCGAGCGCGACTTGCCCTGGTCGGCGGACGGCGTCGGCGTCATGGCCGCCGATCGCCACCGCGCGCCGCTGCAGGTCCAGGCACTCGAGCGCATGGCCCTGCGCGAAGCGCGCGACGGCGCGGATGGTCAGCACGCGGCTCTCGCGGCCAGGGTCGGCGCGCACGTCGTCGAACGCGAGCGCCTCCTCGAGCAGCGCGTCGCCGCGCTCGAACTCACCAAGCGTGAGCAGCGTCATGCGCGCGGCGCGGGCGAGGGCCATGCCATCGCGCCGCTCGCGAGCGGTCTCGACAGCTGCCGCCACGAGGTGGCTGGCACTCGCGCGCTCGCCTGTGGCCATCGCCGCTTGGGCGTCGACGAGCAGCCGCTCGACCGGTTCGTCGCGGATCGCCGCCGAGCGCCGTACGTGCCGGTAGTCGAAGGCGGGGTCGAGCCGCATGCGCACGGCGCGGTCCCGCCGCCCGGCGGCGATATAGGCGCGCTCCGCCGCTACAAGCCAACGCCGCATGGCGGCGAGCTCGCCGATCCGCGCCGCGTTCACCGCCGCCTCCTCGTAGAGCTCCGCGGGCTGCGGGCGGCGCAGCGCGATCTCGAAGCACTCGAAGGCGCGCCGCGTCGCGCCCTGCGCGCGCAGGTCGGCCGCCGCCTCGCGCGCGATTACGGCGGCCCGCTCGACTTCGCCCGCCGCGGCCCAGTGGCGCGCGACCCGGTCCGGCGGCCCATCGAGCGCCGCTGCGAGCCGCCCGTGCCAGCGGGCCTGCTCCTCCGGCCCGAGCCGCGCGCGCAGCGCCTCGCCGACCAGCGCGTGCCGCAGTGCCATCGCCTCGCCCACCAGGCCGGCGTCCACGAGCGCCGCCCAGGCGGCGTCAACGTCCTCCACAAGCTGGGCGGCCACCGCCGGCGGGAGCGCCTCGTCGGCGACAGCGAGCGCGCAGGCCAGCTCGCGCGCACTCGCAGGCAGCACGTCCAGCTGCCGCGTCACGGCCTCGACGACCGTCCATGGGACCGTTCCGGCGCTCGCCAGCAGCTGCTCTGCCCAGAACGGATTGCCACCGCTGCGCGCGTAGACGTCCGCCGCCGCGTAGCGCCCCATCGCGGCCGCCATCTGCTCGAAGCCCGCCGGCGAGAGCGGCAGCAGCCGCAGCTCGAACCCGCGGGCGACCAGGTCGGCGAGCGCGCGCACCTCGGCGCTGCCGGCCGGTTGGACCCCGAGCTGGAACGTGAGCACGGTCAGGACGTTCGGTTCGCCCACCGCCGCGAGCGTGGCGGGATCGAGGAAGTGCGCGTCCTCCAGAATCAGCGCGAGCGGCCGCGCGCTGGGCAGCGTCCGCAACGCGCCGCGCGTGCGCGTGATCGTCACGGTGGCGACGGTCCACGGCTCCGGCAGCGAGGCGGCGAACTCCTGAGCAAGCCGGGACTTGCCGGTTCCCGCCTCGCCGGTGATCACGACGACGCCTTCCCGGCCATCGCTGGCGAGCCGGGAAAGCGTTCGGAGCTCGTCGTCACGCTCCACCAGGACGGGGCAGCGCGTCGCCACGCGACGACTTTACCGCGACGTTGTCGACTCCGGTTGAGCTCTACAGACGAAGGCTCCACGTCTGTCGAAATGCCGCCTGCGAGGAGATCTTGCGCGTTCCATACCACGCGAGCGCGACCGGCGTCTCGGCGCTGCCAAAGCAGCAGCCACCGGGTGATGAACAAATCGTGCGCGTCAGGAACGATCCGTTCATCACCCCCCCCGAGCGCGAGCCGGGGGGTGGCAAGGAAAACCTAACTCAGAGGACGGTTCTCCTCGCCACCCCCCCCGGCGGCAAGGGCCAACACCAAGCCGTGGCGCGGCCGCTGCTCCGTTCGCGTGGATGCGTCAGCGATGACGCGATGCTCCAACTGGGAACGGCGAGGCTCTCCCCGTCGGCCGAGGCAAGCGATTGCCGTGGGTCGCGCGGGGTCACCCGGCACGAGTGCGTCGACGCAGCAGCGGCGCTCTCCGAAGGTGTACGAGAGACTCGAGACGAGCTAGGCTCGCCGCGCGTGGGAGTCGAGTTCCGTGTACTCGGGCCACTGGAGGCGATCGTGGACGGCGTGCAGGTACGTCTCGGGGGCCCGCGTCAAAGGGCGCTGCTGGCGATTCTGCTCGTGCAGGCGAACGAGGTCGTTCCTGTCACGCGACTCGTGGACGAGGTCTGGGGTGACGATCCTCCGGTCACCGCGGACAACGTGCTGCAGACGTACGTCTCGCAGCTGCGCAAGGTGCTGGGCCGTGAGGCGATCGCGACCCGTGGACGTGGCTACGTCGCGGCGGTCCAGGAAGGCGCGCTCGACCTGCGCGTGTTCGAGCGCCGGGCGAGCACGGGTGCGCGTGCGCTCGCCGACGGGCGCTTCGGCATCGCGGCGGTGGAGCTCCGCGCTGCGCTGGCGCTCTGGCGCGGGCCGGCGCTCGCCGATCTCGCCGACGAGCCGCCTGTGCGAACGGTCGCGGCACGTCTGGACGAGCTGCGCCTGATCGCGTCCGAGCGCGCGATCGACGCGGACCTCGCGTGCGGGCGTGACGTGGAGCTGGTCGCCGAGCTTGAGGCGCTGGTCGCGCGGCATCCGCTGCACGAGCGCTTTCGGGCGCAGCAGATGGTGGCGCTCTACCGGTGTGGTCGTCAGGCGGAGGCGCTCGAGGCCTTCCATGCCGCGCGCAGCACGCTCGTGGCCGAGCTCGGCATCGAGCCGGGCACGGCGTTGCGCGATGTGCAGCGCGCGATCCTCGAGCACGATCCCGCGCTGGCGACGGCGCGGGCGTCCGCGGGATCGGCCGCGCCCATCGCCGACGATCCCCATCGCATCATGGCCGCGGCCTTCAGGCACACCGCGGAGTCCGCGCTCGTCGCGCTGGGCGCGCAACTCGCCGAGGGCGACGAGCGCGAGCTGGTGGTGGCCGCGTCGGTCGCGAGCGTGGCTGAGCTCGGCGACGCCGTGCTGCGCCTGGAGGCGTTCCGCGACCAGCTGGGCGGCGAGGGGGTGACGGCCCGCACGGCGGCGTTCACCTCGGTCACGCCGGGGCACGACTTCGCCCGCCTCGCGTACGAGCAGGACGTCGAGTTGCTCGTCGTCGACGCTCCCGATGGGCTGCTCGAGGACGCGCGGCTGCTTGCTCTGCTGGACGACGCGCCGTGCGATGTCGCCATCCTGGTCGGCGCGCGGGCACCCGGTCCCGGGCCCGTCCTGGTGCCGTTCTCGGGGTCCGAGCACGACTGGGCGGCGATCGAGCTCGGCGCTTGGCTGGCCCGTGCCTCCCGGCGGGTCCTGCAACTCGCGGGCGCGAGCACCGGTAGTGCCGGCCGCGACGCGAGCCGGCTGCTCGCCAGCGCGTCGCTCGCCGTGCAGCGAGGGCTCGGCATCGCTCCCGAGCCGCTGATCGTCGAGCCCTCGCCGCAGGCCCTCGTGGCCGCTGCGCGCTCCGCGGGGATCGTCGTGGTCGGGCTCACGGATCGCTGGCGGATGACGGGTCTGGGACGAACTCGCACCGCGCTGGCGGTCGAGCCCGACCTGACGACGGTGCTCGTGCGCCGTGGCCTGCGACCCGGCGGCCTGACTCCGCGCGACGACGGCACGCGTTTCACCTGGACGATCGCCGGATGATCACCTCGCCCACGGAGGAGGGGGTGCGCGCCGGCACGCCTCACCGGCGTAACTGGGCACATAATCCGCCGGCAGCAGGCCGCCGACAGACTGATCGACCCCGGGCACGGTCAGCACGGGTGTGAGCTCGGGCAGGCCGGCGGCCGACTCACGGCCGAGGCGCACCACGTTCGCCGAGACCACGGCCTGGCGGTGGTCGTCCATGCGCACCGGGACGCCGAGGAGCGTCGTGCGCAGGTGCGAGAGCTGTGCCCGCAGCCGCCGACGCCCGCCGGAGAGATCGCCGTGCACTTGCTCGAAGGCCCGCAGCACGGACTCGACCGCGGTGTAGTAGTTCATCACCGCCGCATCGCGCGGCTCGCCCGCCGGCGTACTCGGATACGCCCGGGCGTACTCGCGCAGGTATCTCCGGAAGTCCGGCGACGTCTGCGCCGCGTACGACGCCGCGACCACGCCCTCGAGCCCTGGCACGTGGCGGAAGAGGTTCGGGGAGCCGCTGACCTCGGCCCCGAGCACGACGGCATCCTTCCCGCGCCGCGCCAGCGCCTTGAGGATGTCGGGAGTCACGGTCATGAACGATCCGAACACGGCGACGCCGTCGGCGTCCCGCGGGATGCGGCGCAAGAGCTTCCGCGGTCGCTGCGCCGGGATTGGCAGCCGGCGCTGCCGAACCCGCCCTCCGAGCGCACAGAACTCGCGCACGAAGGCCGCCTCCGCGTTCCAGCCGGTCCACACCTCGTCGGGCATCACCGCCACAGTTCGCCACCCGAGCCGGCGGAAGGCGTAGGTCGCCAGCCCGGCCACACCTTGCCCGTAGTCGGCCGCGACCCGGTAGAGGTTGGGCGCCGGCCGCTGGAGCGTGACCTCTCGCGGGCCATTGGCGGCGACGATGAACGGCACCTGCGGATAACGCCGCGCGAGCTCGCGCAGCGCAAGCCCGTCCAGCGCGACCGGGCCGCCCGCCACGACGATGTCGACGCGCTCGCGCTCGACGAGCCGGCGCGCCGTCTCCATGAGCGTGCTGAACTCGCCCGACTCGCTGCAGCCGCGCACGATCTCCACGCGCCGCCCGGCCGCGTTCCCGCCCTCCAAGCCATCGCCCGGCCGCTTCCCCGCCGGCCGGCCGCCACGCGCGATCAGCGGCAGCTCGGCGGCCGCGAGCTCCCCGTCCGCCACCGCCCGGAACACGCCGACACAGTCGACGATCACCCCGATCCGCAGGGGTCGTGGCGGGCTGTCGCCGCACGCCGCCGCGGCGAGCACCACGGCGGCCGCCGCCGCCCAGCGCTTACCGCGCATGCGAGGTCACCCAGACCGCCCCGTCCCCGGCGGCGATCTCGCTCGGCGCGCCTCCGACCTTGACCGTGGCGGTGACCCGGCGGCTGCGCGGATCGACGCGCGAGACCGATCCGTCGATCGTATTGGCCACCCAAACGGCGCCGTCGCCCGCGGCGACGCCGGCGGCGCCGCGGCCCACGCGCACGGCCGGCAGGACCCGGTCCGAGCGCGCGTCGACCGGCACCACGGTGTCGTGCAGCCCGTCGGTGATCCACGCCGCGCCGCCCGCGGCCACCACCGAGCGGGGCGGGAAGGGGAGCGCGATCGTGGCCAGGGTCGCGCCGCTGCGAGGGTCCAACCGCCACACCCGACGGTCCAGGGCATCGCCGAGCACCCAGAGCGAGCCGGCGCCCAGCGCGAGCTCACGGAATTGGACGCGCGCCGTCGAGACGATCCCGGGAGGCTGGTAGGGCAAGAAGATGTGGCGCAGCTTGTGCAGCTTCTGCGCGTCGGTGCTCAGGCGATCGACGAACGGGCAGCCCGCCGCCCAGACCACGCCGTCCCCCGATGCCAGCGCGCACGCGAGCATGCCCAGACTGTCCTTGCGCGCGCCCGTCGCGGCGTCGTAGCGCGAGACCGACCCGGTCAAGCCGTTGCCGTCCACCGCGACGTACACGTCGTCGCCGAACGCGGCGATGTCGCGCGGCTCGCCGTTGGACGAGACACGCTGCAGGAAGTCGGTCGCAGGGTCATAGCGCCACAGCACGCCCTCGCGGAAGTCGCCCATCCAGATCCCGTCGGCGGTCACGGCCACGCCCTGGGGGTAGCCCGGCACCTTTGTCGCCAGGCGCGGGCGGTTGGTACTCATATCGATCAGCGTGAGCGTGCCCTGCGCCCCGGCCGGTCCGGCCGGCTTCCCGCGGGTCAGCCCGAGCGCGACGGCGATGATCGCGAGGGCGACGACCGCGACCGCCAGGACCGGTGCCGGCCAGCGTGAGCGCCGGGGCGCCGGGGGCGAGAGCCCGAGCGCGTCGCAGGCAGCCGCGACCAGCTCCCGGCAGCTGTCGAATCGCTGCGCGGGGTCCTTGGCCAGGGCACGGGCGAGCACCGCATCCACCGCGGGAGGCAAGCCGTCGTGGCGCTCGCTCGCGGCCGGGGCGGGCTCCTCGAGGTGGGCGAAGATCGCCGCCACCTCCGAGCGGTCGCGGAACGGGAGCGACCCCGTGAGGCATTCGAACAGCAGGCAGCCGAGCGCGTACTGGTCGGCGCGGCCGTCCACGACCTCGCCGCGGATCTGCTCGGGCGCCACGTAGTCGACCGTGCCCATGAACTGCCCGTCGCTCGGGCCGGCGGCGGCCAGGCTGTGCGTGAGCCCGAAGTCGGCGAGGTAGGCGTGATCGTGGTCGCCCTGCTGGTCGAGCAGGACGTTGCTCGGCTTCACGTCACGGTGCACGAGGCCGCGCTGATGGGCCGCGTCGAGCGCCTCGGCGAGCTGGCCGGCGATCCTCGTCGCCCGCCCGGGCTCCAGCGGCGCCTCGTTGAGCAACAGGGCCTTGAGGTCGACGCCGTCGACGTAGCGCATGGCGATGAACAGGCGCCCGTCGGCTTCGCCCGCCTCATAGACCGGGACCACGTTGGGGTGGTCCAGGCTCGCCGCCAGCCGTGACTCCCGCAGCAGCCGCTCGCGAAAGCGCTGGTCCTGCGCAAGGCGCTCGGGCAGCACCTTCAGTGAGACCGGGCGCCCCAGCCGCGTGTCGCGCGCCAGGTAGACCTCGCCCATCCCCCCGCGGCCGATCTGGACGCGTATCTCGTACGTGCCGAGCGAGGTGCCGTCGAGTGCGTGTCCCTGGCTCATCGAGCGTGACCTTCGACCGCTCTACTCTCTCCGACCTCAGCGTCGGTGGCAACCCGGCCGCGGGTGGGCGCCGCGACGGCGCCCACCCGGATCGACGCCGGTCAGCACCCGCGCGGCGCGGTGCTCGTCCGTGCGACCGCGCTGGTCTTCGCCCGCGCTCGCGACGACCCGGTTGCTCTGCTCAGCGTGACGTTGCCGATGTACGCGGTCTGGACGCCCTGCGGGGTCTGGGTGTCGACCATCGCCAGCACGCCCGCAGCGCCGGCGAACGCCCCGGTCCCGCCGGTGATCGGATGCGTGCAGGTCCCCCAGACGAGGTTCTGCTGCGCGTCGTATTGCGCCCAGTAGTCGAACCGGAAGAACAGCGTCCCCCACGGATCGCCCTTGTTGCACTTCCCGTTGAGCTTGCGGTCCAGGCAGCCGACGAACGCTTCGGTGCCCTTCACATAAAGGAGTGGGCTCGTGGCGATCGTCTCGGCCGACGTGTAGTACCAGTCGCCGATCAGCCCGCCGCGCATCACCGTCTTGCCGGTGTCCTGATCGACCACGATCGACTGGCCGGCGACCTGATAGGTCGTGGCGGCCGTCGCGGACACTGCGAGCACGAGCGTCGCTGTCGCTGCCACGACGGTCGAGACCCCGAAGCGGCGCAATCTTCGCTTCGGCATGTTTGCCTCCAGTCGTTGAGGGGTCGCGGCCTGGTACCGCGACGACTGGGCGCACTCTTCCGCGGCGCGCTGGAGACTCGCTGAAAGCACGCTTCAAGCACCACGTCGCAGCGGTAGTGCGGCCGGAACGGTTCTGCGGCGATCGCTGCGCGCGGTCAGGTGCGGGGCTTCGCGCGGCCGCCGGCGCCCCAGTAGAAGGGCCCGGCGGTCGAAGACACGGCGATCTCCCACCCGAGCTGGGTCAGCCGACGTTCGAGTGCCCGCGGGGTGTGCGGCACCTTGACCGCGCGGTGTGTCGAGCCATCGCTCAACCGACGACGGATGGTCGACGATGCCGCACCCTCGACGAGTTCATCGACAGTCCGGTATGCGTCGTCAGCGAAGAAGACGCGACCTCCAGGAGCCAAGCAGTCGTCCACGAGCGCCCAGAACGCGTCAAAGCGTTCGAGCGGAACATGCGAGAGCCAGAAGCCGAAGAAGACGACGTCATACCGCCGGTCCGGCCGCCACGCGAACAGATCGGCGAGGACAAACCGGAGGCGATCGTCGTCGCCGACGGTCTCGCGAGCGATCGCCAGCATCTCCGGCGCGGCGTCGACGGCGGTCACGCTCGTGGCGTCTTGGAGCAGCCGAGGCGTCCACGACCCCGGTCCGCATGCCAGCTCGAGCACGTCGCCGGCGGGCGCGAAGCCGTCCAAGGCAGCCTCAATCTCCGAGCCGCCCGGTAGGTCGAGCGCTCCGTCCAGGTACTCCGGCGCACGTGCTCGGTAGTAGGCGATCTGTTCGGTCAGAAGCTGTCCGAGCTCGTCGTCTGCCATCAGGACACGGTACCCACGCCTAGGGCCTCGCCGCTCGGCCCAGGCGCCCGGGGACGGGCGCCCGCGCTCCGGGTTCGCGCAAACCACAAGCGGCCGCGGCTCGGTCGCGTCACGTTCGGCCTTCGCGAGCAGGGCGCAGCACCACCTGCGCCCTGCCCCGAGTGCCTAAGCGACTGGAACCGTCGCCGCCACGGCTTCGCGGATGACCTCCACGACGGCCGCGGGATGCGAGAGGAAGACCGCGTGCGAGGCGCCGTCGACCTCGGTCACCTTCATCCCGGCGCGTTCGTAGCCGAAGCGCTCGACGTCCGGGTTGATCGTGTTGTCGGCGCTGGAGACGATGCCCCACGCCGGCTTTGACCGCCAGGCCGGTGCGCCGGCGGGCTCGGTGAACGCAGCGGCCGAGAGCGGGCGTTGGGAGTGCGCCATGAATCGCGTGGTCTCGATGGGCACGTCGGCGGCGAAGATGTGCGGGAACTCGTCGGGATCGACGCTGACGTCGGTGCCGGGCTCGCCGCCCGCGACCGGGAACGGCGCGTACCGCAGGTTCGCCGCGAGCGGCGAGTCGGGGAACCGGCCCTGGAGCTCTGCGAGGGTCTCGCCCTCATCGAGCGCGTAGCCGTTGACGTAGACGAGCGCCGACACCTTGTCGTGGTTCCCGGCCGCGGTGATGACCGCGCCGCCGTACGAATGCCCGACGAGCACGGCGGGGCCTTCGAGCTGGTCGAGCACCGATGTGACGTAGGCGGCGTCGGCGGAGATGCCGCGCAGGTGGTTCGGCGGGGCGATGACGTCGACGTCGTCGTCGGCGAGCGCGGCGGCGACGACGGCCCAGCCGGACGCGTCGGCGAAGGCTCCGTGGATGAGCACGACCGTGGCGCGAGCAGACACTGCGTGGTCCTCTCTGATCGGGGGCACCGGGAGCCGAGAGTTTGGGCAGCCTGCGTCGGGCTGGCGTACGTCATGTGACCTATTCTTCGGACCGCATCGAGGCGTGCAACCCGCCCGTGGCGTTCCCTCAAGCGTCAGCCGACTCCGCCCGACCGGGGAGCCCGGCTAGAGCGACCGTCACGCCCACTTGCTCGATGTCCGAGGCTCAGCTTCCCTGTAGGAGCTGCTGCTTACGGGCCTCGAATTCCGCTTGGGTCATGTCGCCGGCGTCGAGCTGATCTTTGAGCTTCATCATCTCGACCACCGGGTCGAGTTCGGCCGGGGACGGGGGCGGCGGGGGAGCGGGAGCTGCCGGCGGCTCCGGTACCTTGGGCGCGGACGCCTCATCGTGCGAACGTCGATGGAACAGCGACATGGTCGGTCTCGCTCGTGGTCGGGTTCGGGTCAGGACCATCGAACCGGAAGCGCCCGCCGGGGGCATCATCCCGATCGCATGACCACCCAGTTGGACGCCGTCGCGAAGCATCGGCCGTCAGGTCGGCGCTCTGGGAGCGCAGCTTCGCCGCGGCTCCGCGCTAGCGTGTGGCTCATGGACGTGTGCCGCATCACATGCGTGGACGGAGGAGCGATCGACGTCAGCGGAGACTTGGAGACGGTGGTGGATGAGCTCCACAAGGTGTCCACCCGCCGCGAGCACACGTTCGCGATCCTGCACGATCTCAGCGGAGCCGCGGTCGCCGTGCGGCCCGACGCGGTGCTTCACGTACGACCGCGTGAAGCGGTGACAGACGCCACCTGACAGCGACGCGCGAAGCCGCGCACGTTGACGTTGTCGATGCTGCCGTAGAAGGGAAACGGGCCGCGGTCGTAGTCGACGGATCAACAACGGTCGACGTTCTCAAATCCGTTTCAGCCGGATATCCGCCTCGGCGAGAACGCGACATAAAACGCGGAAGGAGGTCGGCACTCCTCGGTCGTGAGCCCAGGGCCTTGACGGTGATGCCGAGCGTTGACGTGCTCGCCGACGGCGAAGGTGACCGGGACTTTGGCGGGCGGCTGACGCTCGAGTGACGGTCACGCTGCGCTGGCCGCGCGGAGGTCCTCGCGATGCTCGATGGCCTGCATGCCAACGGGATCGCCACGGCGATCCACGACGGCTTCGCCGACGGTCCGCGCGCCGCGCTCACCGTGACGTGCACGCTGCCCGTCGGAATGCTCTACACGAATGTGCTGCTGACCGTCCGCGACGGAAGGATCACGCGCTGGTTCGGGTCGAGGCCTACGATCGGCCTTGGTCTCGGTCAGCCAGGCGCGCTTGCCTGATGGAGCGCTCGACCCAGGGGTGGAGCCCCGCGGCGGTGTCCTGCGCGATCGCCCGCTCGTAGTGGGCGCGGGCGGTGTTCTCGCGGCCGAGCAACCGTGCGAGCCCGCCGAGATGCCGGTCGGCCGCGCCGTAGTGCAAGAGGGCACGGCCCGCGGTGAGTGGCCGTCCGGAGTAGGGCGCCAGCAGCTCGTAGAGCGGCGCGGCGTGTTCGGCGGCGCCGAGGATCACGCAGGCCTCGGCGCACTCGCCCGCCGCTGACAGCCAATTGGTGTCGAACGGCAGCGTGGCGTAGCGGTTGCGGGCGATCTCGTCGAGGTGGGCGCGGGCCTGCTTGTGTTCGCCGAGTTCGGCAAGGCACCACGTGAACCCGCAGCGGTAGGCGCTCCCCGCGGGCGAGTTGGCGACCTTCTCGCGCAGCAGGTCCATGTCGACCGCTGCCCAGTCCGCACGCAGCCAGGCGCCGTGGATCTCCAACAGCTGTGCGAACAAACGGCTGTTGGGATCACCCGCGCGCCCGCCCGCGTCGCGCGCTTGCTCGCGCAGCTCGGCGGCCGTGTCGTAGCGGCCGGCGTGCAGCGCGTCGACCGCTGCCCACAACGGCGTGTACCACTCGTACAGCGGCAGCTTGAGCTCGGCGGCGAGCTCGCCGTGGCGGCGGACCTCGGTGCGCCAGGCGTCAAGGTCGCCCAGCTCGAAGCGGTCGACGACGCGCCAGTTGCGGGCCTGCAGTTCGAGTTGGCGATCATCGGCGGCACAGGCCGCGGCCAGCATCTCGTCAGCGGTCGTGATCCGCTCGTGCAGCCGGTCGGGCCGCCAGAGCGCGACGTGGCGAGCGTTCAACGCGGCGGCCACGGCGCGTGGGTTGCCCTCGGCTCGTTGCACGGCCTCGGCGCTGAGTTGCTCGCTGCGGTCGCGGGCGGGCGTGTAGTAGAGCTCGATCGCGAGCCGGGCGAGGAGCTCGGAGCTGAGCAGCGGATCGCGGTCGCCGACCGCGGCGAGCGCCTCCTCGAGCAGTGCCCGGCGCTGCTCGTCGACCGCCATGACGGCCACGCCGAGTCCGGCGAGCGCCGCGCGGGCGAGCAGCTCTGGGTCTTCGTTGCGGCGTGCGAGCTTGGCGGTGGCGGCGAAGCTGCGGCGCGCCTGGTCGGCCTTGCCGGCGCGCATCAGCGCGTCGCCGAGGGCGAGCTGCAGCGTGCCGTCGTCGGGCGCGAGCTCGAGCGCGCGGGCAAGATGGCTCGCGGCCTCCTCATAGGCGAGCATCGTGATCGCGCGTTCGCCGGCGCGACGCAGGTACTCGACGGCCCGCACGTCACCGGCGGCGTGCAGGTGGTGCGCGATCGCTTCGAGGTCCTGGTCCGCCGAGCGCGCGATGTAGGCCTCGGCGGCCGCACGGTGCAGGCGCAGGCGGCGCAGCGGGTTCATGCCGCTCTCGACGTGCTCGCGGACGAGCGCGTGTGGGAAGGCGACGCGCGCGCCGGCGGTGCGCAACAGGTGCGCGGCGAGGAGTTCGTCGAGGGCGGCCTCGGCGTCGTCCGCGAGCAGGCCGGCCTCGAACTCGAGTCCGGCCACGGCCGCGAACTCCAGGAGGGTGCGTGCCGGCTCGGACACCGCGGCGCGGCGAGCATCGATCATCTGACGCACGCTGTCGGGCACGGTGTCGGCGCCGGAACGCAGGATCTCCTCGACGAAGTAGGCGTTGCCGTCGGTGCGCTCGTGAATCGCGGCCGCGAGCCGGTCGTCGCCGGCGAGCTGCGCGATGTCGGAACGGGTGAGGCCGCGCAGGTCGAGGCGCTCGGCTCCCACGAGCCTGGGCGCCGGCTCGGTCGAGCGCACGGTGGCGAGGATTAGCAGCGGCGCCGGGGGCATGTGCATCAGCGCGGTGAGCAGCGCGAGCGTGCCGCGATCGGCCCACTGAAGGTCATCGATGATCAAGAGCCGCGGCCGCTCGCCTGCCGTCAGCACAGCGTCGATCGCCACGAACAGGCGATGGCGCGCGCCGGCGTCCGGGGCGGGTTCGGCGCTGGCCAGCAAGCGGTCGAGCTCGCCGCCGAAGGCTCTCGGATCTCCGGCGGCGAGGCGGCGCAGCATCTGAGCGAACGGCTCATAGGCTCCGAGCGGCTCTTCCGAGCAGCGCCCGAGCAGCACGACACCATCAAGGCCGGCGGCCAGCTCGAGCGCGAGTCGCGTCTTGCCGACCCCCGGCTCGCCCGCCACCACCACGAGCCGCCGCGCCCGTTGCTCGACCAGGCGGTGCCAGATTGCTCGGAGCCGCCTGAGCTCCTCGGTGCGACCGGCGAACGGCGTCCCGACCGCGGGCAGCGGAGGAGGGGCGATCACCCGCGAATCACCGCGGCGGATCTCCTCGGCCAACTCGCGGGTGGCCGCCGAGGGGGCGACCCGGAGATCGCTTCGCAGCCGCTCGGAGAGTCGGTCATAGAGGGCGAGCGCGGCCGCTCGGTCACCGGCGTGCGCCAAGCGCGCCATCAACGCGCGCCCGGCGTCCTCCGCGAGCGGGTCCAGCGCGTAGGCCTCGCGGGAATGGCGTACCGCCGTGGCGAGATCGCCTTCCTCCTGCGCCCGTGCGGCGAGCTTCTCCAAAACCGCGCCGAGCGCCAGCTGATGGTCGCGGCGGGCCTCGTGGACCCAGTCCTCGTCCATCCCGGTGAGCAGCTCACCCGCGCACGTATCGACCGCCTCGGCCAGCCGCCCCGTCGCGCGCAGACGCTCGAACTCGCGCACGTCGACCCAGGCGCGATCGTCGAGCGTGACGGTCTCGCGCGTGGCGACGACGTGCGCGGCCCCGTCCTGCAACGCGTGGCGCAGCTCGGTCAGTGCCGTCCGCAGACTCGAACGCGCGCTCTCCTCGATGACATCAGGCCAGAAGCGACCGGCGAGGTCTCCGCGTGCGCGCGGGCCGGGGTGCAGTGCGAGCCAGGCGAGCAGTCCGCGCGCACGGCGCGATCGCGGCGGGGCGAGCTCCCGCCCGTCGAGCTCGAGCCGGAGGCCGCCGGCGAGCCGCACGCGCAGCATGTTTGGAGCGTACTTTCACGCTGGCCGCGCGGTGGCCGCGCGGTCGGGGCGGATGCTGGGACGCATGAGCACCATGCAGACGTTCGATCAGGACAAGCTCGCGGCCTTCATGGACAAGGCCGTCGGGAACCTCTCCGGCACCACCGCGACCGTCCTCGCGTTCCTCGGCGACCGGCTCGGGCTGTTCACCGCGCTCGATGCGCGCGGCCCGGCGACCGCCGAGGAGCTCGCCGTCCGCGCGGGGATCGACCCGCGTTACGCGCTCGAGTGGCTGCGCGGGATGACCGCGGCAGGCTATGTCGAGTTCGATGGTGAGCGTTTCCTGCTCCCACCCGAGCAGGCCCAGGCGTTCGCGGCCGAGGGCGGCCCGTTCTTCCTCGCCGGCGCCCAGCAAGAGCTCATCGGCATGCTGGGCCCGCTCGACGAGCTGACCGAGGCCTTTCGCACCGGCGGCGGCGTTCCCCAGTCCGCGTACCCGGCCGACGCCTGGGACGGCATGCGCCGCTTCTCCCAGGGCTGGTTCGACAACCTGCTGCTGCAGGAGTGGATCCCCGCCGCATCCGAGGTGCGCGGCAAGCTGGAAACGGGCGCTCGCTACGCCGACGTCGGCTGCGGGTCGGGACTCGCGGTGATCAAGCTCGCGGACGCGTTCCCGAACTCGACGTTCGTGGGCTATGACCAGTTCGCCGGTCAAATCGAGCGCGCTCGCGCCAACGCTGACGCGGCGGGCGTGGCCGACCGCGTCCGCTTCGAGGTTCGCGACGTCGCCACCGGCCTCCCGGAGTCCTTCGACGTCATCTCCACCTTCGACGTCGTCCACGACGCGATCGACCCCGCGGCCCTGCTCGCCGGCATCCACGCCGCACTCAACCCCGGCGGCGTCTACCTCATGCTCGAGATGAACAGCGCCGACGATCCGGCCGAGAACACCGGGCCGCTGGCAACGTTGTTCTACGGTTTCAGCGTCATCTACTGCATGACCACGTCGCTCGCCCACGGCGGCGCCGGGCTCGGAACCTGCGGCTGCCCGCCCGCCACCGTGCGCGCGCTGAGCGCTCAGGCCGGCTTCTCGAGCGTCGAGCAACTCCCGCTCGACAGCCCGTTCAACATCCTCTACGCGATCCGGTAGCCCGTCAGTCGTCGCCGAGTCACCCAGGACATCTCGGCCGGAGCGTCGCGTGCGATTGCGGGACCTTGGGCGACCGTAGCCGGCGCAACCCGTTCCTGGGCCGCGAGCGGATCTCGCGCGACGCAACAGAGCAGACGCGAGAGTGGTGCTCGTCGACGATCCGACACTCTCGCTCGTCGCGCAAAGATGGCATGAACCGGGTGCCGTTCGGCGCGGCAGCGTGAACCGGGCCTCCTTCGGCTCGGTGCGAGATGGTTCGCGCAGTTGGCAATTGCCGGAGCTCGGAGGAGGCCCTGATGGCGATCGTAGCCGGGTTTGATGTGCACCGTAGGCAGATCACGTTCGACGCGCTCGAGACCGACACAGGTGAGGTGATGCGTGGCCGGATCGCGGCCACGCCGGCAGCGGTGACCGTGTGGGCGAAGCGCTTCTCCGGTCGCGAATTGCACGTGGCGGTGGAGGCCTGCACCGGGTGGCTGTTCGTGTGTGACGCGCTGACCGCGGCAGGCGCGGTGGCGCATCTGGCCGAGCCGGTAGAGACGCGCGCGTTGCGGGGTCGCAAGCGCCGGGCCAAGACCGATCGCGAGGA
>NZ_AUIK01000035.1 GCF_000423665.1 Solirubrobacter soli DSM 22325
GCCTCCCGGACAGAGCTTCGCCGGCTACGCCGGCTCAGAGCCCTCCCCAACAGAGATCAAAGAACTGTCAACACCCCGACGGGGTCCTCGCCACTTCCCGGCCGGTGGCCCGCGGAAAGGCGTCGTCTACGTCGCCCACCCGCGGCGAGCTGGCATTTACTACCCCTTCGCTCGATTTCATGGGCGCGTGTTCGAGGACCGCGCCAATGAACTTCTTCAGGTGCTTCTCGATGTCGGGGCCAAAAAGATCGAGATACGGATGAGCGGACGTAACCAGGGTGACTTCAGCCTCAAGGGCGCGGTGCCGTACGGCGACGTTTCGGTCACCGCAGACGGTGGCGCGCGAAGCAATCGCTCCGGAACCCTCACCGCCAAGATCGAAGCACCGGGACGAAGCGTCTCGATCTTCGATGAGGCTGCGACGCCGCTGCACTGGTACCCACACGAAGCAAGCTGGCAAGCGCTCGTAGAGCGGCGACTCAGGAGCGGGGTCACACACGACAAGTTCGAGCTCACCGACTCCGATGTGTACGGCGTGGACGCCAAACTGGCGATTGCGGTCAAGAAGAACAAGCTCTCGCTCGGCGGAAGCTTCAACGCGTCTCAATCCACGTCGTGGATGTGGACGGTCGACTACCCGCCAGCATCGACCGCGTGACTTTGCTCGTCGCCTCCTACACCATGTCGACGCCAGATGGACTGGGCTTAGTTTCAGCGCCTGCGAACTGGCCTTAAGGCGCTTCGCCGCCGAGTGCTGCAGACCTCGGCGTCTACTCGTCGGGCGCGCCGCCGGCGAGCTCCCATTCCTCAATCGCGTCGAGCCGGTGGCGGTAGTAGCGCCCGAGCCGCACAACGGGCACGGCGCCAGTCAAGTCCCAGGACGTGGTGTAGGAGATCGTCGGTGAACTGATCGGCTGCTCAGGCCGCTTGGAGCTCTGGCATCTCCTCCTCATGGGTGGGTGAGGCGTCTGATCCAGCGATGACGAGAGAGATCGACTCAGCCGAGAGGTAGCCGCGGCCGACCAACCATTCGACTCTCCTATGTCAAGAGGTCGGGTCGGGGAGCGCGGTTTCGGCCCAGGCGTGGAGGCGGCGGTAGACGGTGTTGGCGAGGTGTCGCTTGAGGGCTCGGCGGGCTTCTCGCGTCGTCTTGCCTTCAGCGCGTTTGCGGTTGAGGTAGGCGCGGGCGTCGGGGTGGACTCGGGCTTGGACGACGGCGATCCGGTGCAGCGCGGCGTTCATCTGGCGGTTGCCGCCGCGATGCAGGCGGTGGCGTTCGGCGGTCTGGCCGGAGCCGCATGGGATCGGCGCGGCGCCCGCAGAAGCGCGCGAAGGCGGCGGGGCTCTTGTAGCGGCGAACGTCGCCGGCGTGCGCGATCACCGCGGCCGCGACAGCCGGTCCCGCGCCAGGGAGATCGGCGACCGGGTTGCCGTGTTCGTTGAGCAGCCGGCCGAGATCGTTCTCGAGTGCTGTGATGCGGATGTTGAGTTGATCGATCTCGCGTGCGAGCTCGCGGATGCAATGGGCGGCGGCTTCGTTGGCCAGCCCGTCGCCGAACGAGATCCGCTTCAGGCGCCGCAATGCCTTCTGGCGATGGATGTGAGCGACCTTGGCTTCGGCTTCGGGATCGAGCTGCGTCCAGATCGCGCGCAGGCGCTGGATGGCCTGGGTGCGATCAGCGACCGACTGGCGGCGAAACGTCTCCAGCAAAGCGATCGCGCGGATCAGCTCGGGCTCCAGCGCGGCCCCGAGCTGGTCGCGTTTGCGCAGGCGACGTGGGCGATCGCCAGGGCGTCGCCGGGGTCGCTCTTGCCGGGTCCGGAGGTGTGGCGATCGCGGTGCGTCCGCCAGGCGGGGACGTTGAGCACCTCGTGCCCGGCGGCCGACAAGGCCGCGCACAGCGGCCGCCCGTAGCCAGCAGCGTTCTCGACGCCGATCACCGCTTCAGCCGCCTCGTGTTCGGCCAGCCAGCCGCGCAGGCGCTGGATCCCGTCGCGGCTGTTCGGGAGCACAGCGTGCCGATCTCGCCCCCGCGCGCGTCGAGCAACGCTGCGGTGTGGGTGTGTTGTGAATGTCGATGCCGACGATCAACGCGGTGACCTCCTGGCCGGGATATAGCCTGCGAGGCCGGGCCGGCGCGGGACGCCTCTGTGTCGGTGCAGCCGCAGCGGCGCGAGCACTCCTATCAAGTCACCGTCGCCGGCCCGCCCACGCTCCCAGCCGCCGACAAGTCGAAGTGCAGGCCATCCGCTCCACGGAGCAGGCCACGCCCACCCCCTAGAACTCGGGCAATCATCTCTGCGAGTCAGGCGACCAGGAACACGGGGAGCCTCATCGCCCTATCGGACGACACCGCGAATCCTGAGACACAGTCGTTCTGCTCGATGCAGACCATCCCCGCGAGCCGGATCAGCGATCGGTCGTCGGGGAAGATGCCGACGACGTCGGTGCGCCGGCCGATTTCCTTGTTGAAGCGCTCGAGCGGATTCGTGGAGCGCAGCTTGCGCCAGTGCGCCGCGGGGAAGGCGTAGAAGGCCAAGATCTCGGTCTCGGCGTCTTCGAGCATCGAGGCGATCCGGCCGAGGCGCCCATCGAGGTGGGCGACCGCTTCAGAGAGCCGGTCGCGCGCTTCGGCCAAGGACTCGGCGGCGAAGATCGGGCGGATCAACGCGCAAAGCAGGCCGTGTTGGTCCTTGCGGGCGTGCCCGAAGCAGTCCCTGAGGAAATGGACCGTGCAGCGCTGCCAGGCGCAGCCGAGGACCTTCGCGATCGCGGCCTTCAGGCCGGCGTGTGCGTCGGAGACGGCGGGCTGGACGCCGACCAGCCCGCGCTTGACCAGTCCGCGCAGGAAGGCCGTCCAGAACGCGTCGGTCTCGGCCTCGCCGACGTCGATGGACAGGATCTCGCGCCGCCCGGTCTCGTGTACGCCGTGCGCGATGATCAGGGCCTTGTTGACCACGCGGCCGCCGTCGCGGACCTTCTCGATCTTGGCATCGAGAAACAGGTACGGGTAGCGGCCTTCCAGGGGCCGGGTGCGGAACGCGTCGACGTGCTCGTCCAGCGCGCAGCAGACGCGGCTGACCTCGCTCCTTGAGATCCGCAGCCCGAGGCTCTCCACCAGCTGGTCGACCCGGCGCGTCGAGACGCCGCAGACATAGGCCTGTTGCACCACGGCCAGCAACGCCTGCTCAGAACGCTTGCGCGGCTCCAAGAAGCTCGGGAAGTAGCTGCCCTGCCGGATCTTGGGGATCTGCAACTCGATCTCACCCGCGCGCGTGTCCCAACGCCGCGGGCGATACCCGTTGCGATGCGTCGCACGGTCATCCGGCCGGCGCTCGCCGAGCTCGGCACCAACCAGCTCTGAGACCTCGACTTCCATCATCTCCCGCGCCACCGCCTTGACGGCCTCGCGGATCACGTCAGCGTGCTCATCCAGCAACACCTGCTTGACGACCTCCTCGATCGTCATCCTGTCGGCACCGGCCACGCGGCACCCCCTTGCTTGTCGAACCCTGAAGAAGTCCGACGATCATCGGCGCCGCGTCGGCCGGAACCACTCCGTTCCGTCCGACGTCGACCTACACCACGCTACGGGACGTGACCCGGCCGACCGGCACTGAGATGAACCCAGCGAGCGGCGCAACTTGAACCGCAACTGACGCTCTACCGACGAGGGCGTTCCTTTCGACTTCGTCTCAACCCAGAAAACGAACCGCGAAATGCGGGGCGACTCCGCGCGAGCAGCTCGCGGTTCGCGCCGAGCCCGATCCATGTATTCGCGACGGTCAGCCAGCGCCGTACGGCAGGACCCCACCAATCGTCTTCAGCGCCGGGTGGTCCTGGCCTTCGCAGGCCTTCCGGATAAGTGAGATGATGCCGGTTTCCGTGAGTTGTTCGAGGTAACCTTGGTCCTGGAGTTCGTTGGCCGTCGCCATCTGGACGTCCGGCGAGGCGTCGAGGAACGCCTGGCAATTCGCCTGGGTGCCGAGCGGCTTCGCCGCGCCCTTCGCGCCCTCGGGAAGAGAGCGCCCGGAGACCGCGAGTCTGAGGTTCCCCCTCGGGTTGACGCTGCACTTGGAGTCGACGTCCGCCTGGCTCACCGGCGAGTAGGAAACGCTCATCTCCTGCGCGACCTTTTGAGCGGCGGCCATCTGCTGATCACGGGAGGCGTTCACATAGTCGACGCATGACGAGTCGCCGGTCAGGCCGCCCCCGCACGCGGCCAGTGCGATCGCGGCGCCCATCACGAGCATGACGCTAATCCATCTCATTGAGGAGTCCCTTCCACAGGAGGCGCGGCAGATTAACCGAGTGCGGCGACGCCAGTCAAGCATCGTGAGCAACAAGCCTGGCCGACGATGCGGCACGGGACTTGATCGGAGACGCTGACGGCCAGATCACCGATTCCGTGGCCACCGTCGCGGCCGGGAAGGTGACGTTCACCGTGACCAACGACGGGGCAGTTACACACGAGTACATCGTGCTCAAGACCTCGCAACCGGCCGCGCAGCTGCCGGTCAGCGGCGGCCGCGCGAGCGAGGCTGGACACGTCAGCGAGATCGGCGATCTGCCCGTCGGCAAGACGAAGACGGTGACGCTCGATCTCAAGCCGGGGCACTACTCGATCATCTGCAACCCGCCGGGGCACTACCTCGGCGGCATGCACGCCGACCTGACGGTCAGTGACGTCCGCACGGAGCGTCACCGCTCGCTCTGGGTTCTAGCGGGTGAGAACGACGGATTCCATCGAACATCGCGACACCACGGAACGATCCGCCGGCGGACGCCGACCACGCGACCGTCCTTGCGCACGACGAACATGCCGAATCCGAGCTTGCGGCTCGCACTGGCGGTATCCGACGGCCGGCGTTCAAGGCACGCGCTGCGTCTCGACGCTTCCGGCTCTCAGCAGCCCGGCGTCCGGCTGATCAGGCCGCTGCTGCCGTCATCACAATCCCGCAGCGCGCACGTGCCGCCCAGCGGCGGCTCCGACCTCGGAGAATCGACGTCGCCGGTCAAATTTGCTGGTTTCCGGATGTACTGCTTCTCGACGAACTGGTACCTCGAGCAGCCGCTGCCGAAGGAGACATCAGCCGGCGAGGCGAGGAGCAAGACGTCGCATGAACGCTCGCTGCTCCTGCATAGCCAGCCGGGTTCGCCGCTCCATTCCATGGCGGCGGTTGTAGTTCCTTGTTGCTTGTGACGCTTGTTCCGCCCAACGATGCACATCGGCACTGCGTCGAAGCTCGATGTCGAGGCGCGCGCTGTTCGGCTACGCCGCGGTCGTCTCGAGGGTCGCTCGCTCGTTGCCCGACGCGATGCTGATCGTCTTGCGCTTCGCGCGCTCGGACTTCGGGACGATCAGGGACAGCACGCCGTTGTCCAGGCTCGCCGCTACGCCGTCCACGTCGACGCTGTCGGGCATCTTGATGCGGCGCGCGAAGCTGCCGTAG
The DNA here is from genome assembly GCF_000423665.1 of Solirubrobacter soli DSM 22325. Lineage (GTDB taxonomy): Bacteria > Actinomycetota > Thermoleophilia > Solirubrobacterales > Solirubrobacteraceae > Solirubrobacter > Solirubrobacter soli. The sequence goes on from NZ_AUIK01000035.1 coordinate 5,455, forward strand.
GGGCGCTCGCCGTGCACGATCCCCGAGCCCTCGGGCAGCGACGGGCGCTGGCGTTCGCCGCCGAGCACGAGGTACCCGTCGACCACCTCGATGGTGAGGTCTTCGGCCGTCAGCCCGGGGACGTCGAAGGTCAACAGCACGTCGCTCTCGCCAACGGCCACGTCGACTTTCGGCGCGTACGCAGCCTCAGTCAACGGGCTCGCCAAAGGAGCGAACTGATCGCGGATCAAGAACATCGAAAACACCTCCGTCGAACGCGAGTTTGCTGCCAACGGCACGTTAGATATGCCGCGCCCAGGCCGCTGTCAACCCCTTCGTATGCTCATCGCGTGACCGATCTCCAAGCACGTGACGAGGCCGTGCAGCTTGGCTCCGAGGTCGAGGCCGGCCGACGCCTGGATACCCATCTCGCCCGCCGTCTCGGCCGCCGCGAGCCCGATCAGCGCCCCGATGCCACCGCCTCGCTGCAGGCGCTTGCCGCGACACCCGAGCCCTCCGTCGACGTGGTACGGCAGCTGGTCGAGCGAGCCCAGACTGGTGACTCGGCCGCTCGCGCCGCGGTGATTCAGGCGTACCTGCCGGCGCTATCGGCGATGGCCTCCATGTACCGGACGAGCCAGATCGGGCGTCAGGAACTGCTCCAGGAAGGCGTCGTCGGACTCCTGCGCGCGCTCGAGCGCTTCGATCCCGACCGGGGCGCGGCCTTCTGGAGCTACGCGAGCTTCTGGGTACGTCAGGCGATGCAACACCTCGTCGCCGAGCTCACCCGACCGGTCGTGCTCTCCGATCGGGCACTCCGCAACCTCTCGCGTCTCAAGCAACTGCACCACGAGACGCTTCAGTCCAGCGGCCGCGCACCGACGCGTTTGGAACTGGCGGAGCGCAGCGGCCTCGAACCCGCCCACATCGACGACCTCGTCGCCGCTGAGGCCGGCCGCTCGCTCGACGAGCCGGTCCTGGGTGTCGACGGAGAGCTCGGTTCCTTCGGCGATCTCGTCGTCGACCCGCTGGCCGAAGACGACTACGAACGGGTGCTCGGCGCGGTCGAGATCGAGGCTCTCCACAGCCTCCTGTCCGGTCTGTCCGAGCGCGAGCGCAGCGTGCTCGCCCTGCGCTATGGGCTCGACGGCGACGAGCTCTCGCTCCGCCAGGTGGGCGAACGGCTCGGGCTCAGCGGCGAGCGCGTGCGCCAGCTCGAGCGCCGCGCCCTCGCCAAACTCGGCGCGGCCCTAGGCGCAGACCCCACTCCCACTGACCTCCACCGCAGCGAAGATGCCACCGGCGCGGCTTAGACGCCTGTGCGCAATGTCGATCGCGTCCCGCACCGCCGGGAGCTCACGCGACATCCGCCACAGTCCCCCGACCATCAAAGCGTGTGGAGCCGGGACCGTTGACCCTCTTCGAAGGCGGTGGGTAGCGCGACGGCACACCCCGATCATCGGCCCCGGCTCCACCGAAAGTGAGCCGCATTCTTGATATTTCGATCGTCCGTTCACCTGAGTAGATAGGACGCTGATCGCGATCGTCAACCCCTACGAAAATGAATTTCGTCCTTCAGTTCGATCGACATCTCCACTCGCCGAGCCAGCCGAGCCGTCAGTCGATGGCCTCTCGGCCGAGGTCAATGCGAAACGCTTCGTAGTACGCCTCGTAGATGAGATCGGACTCGCGCGACCGCTGATGCCGGAGCGCCGTCAGCACCCAGGCGAGACGCTGCCGGATATCCGCGAAGTCCACCACGGCGCTCTCTGACCCTTCGAACTCACGCCGCAACGCGTCGATGCTCTGCTGTATCTGGCGGTATTGCGTGCGCAGACCCCGAACGCGATTGCGGAGCCGAGGCTGGTTGAACGCGATATCAGAGAGCAACCCGTCGGGCTGGTCAGCATTCTTGGCCTCCGCCTCAGTGACCTCGCCGAGGACAGCCAAGGCGGCAAGCACGGTCTCATGCCATCGCGCCTCACGTGAGGGTGCCGCGGCCCCGAGAGCATCTTCCAGCGCATGCATCGCGAGCAGCGTCCGATCCTGATCGACACGACGACGATCGATCTGCTCACGCTGAGCCGGCGTGAAGCCCTCGGACCCGTGATCGTCTGCAGCCATCGCTCGTCTCTCCTTTCCGCCAGAGTGAATGAGCAGCCGTTCGACGGTGAGTTATAAAGCGTCTCGACGGTGCCGGGACGCGGCGCTCGTTCTGCAAGTGACAGCCGTGCTCCAGGTTGTTGGAGCCCGGCCGATCATCGAGATATGCGTGTTGACAGTGGGGAGATCGCGGGTGTCGTCATCGCTGACGCGACGAAGGCGGGGTTCCCGCTGACGTACGTCAGTCCCGGGTTTGAGGAGATGACGGGTTACAGCGCGAACGACATGGTAGGTCGTAGTTGTTCGGTGCTTCAGGGGCCCGAGACCGATTCGCGCGCGATCGACGCGCTGCGCCAGGCGGTCCGGGCGGGCCGTGAGGCCTACGTCACGCTGCTGAACTACCGCGCCGACGGGACGCCGTTCTGGAACGAGGTCGCGCTCGCCCCGCAGCGCGACGCCGACGGCAAGCTCGTCCAGTACCTCGGCGTGCAGAAGGACGTCACAGCCCGGCGCGAGGCCGACGCCCTGATCCATCAACTCGCGTACTTCGACAGCCTCACCGGGGTCGCCAACCGCGCCGCGCTGCACACCGAGCTGCAATCCGCGCTGCGCCAGGCGCACGGCGAGGGCAGCGAGCTGGCGCTGTTGTTCGTCGACCTCGACGACTTCAAGCGCATCAACGACAGCCACGGTCACATGGTCGGCGACCAGCTCCTGAGGGCGGTCGCGGATCGTCTGCGAACGATCGTGCGTCCGCAGGATCTCGTCGCCCGCCCGGGCGGGGACGAGTTCACGCTGCTGATCCGCAACGTGGCCACCGACGTCGCGACCGTCGCGACCGAGCTGGCCGGTCGCGTGATCACGGCGCTGCACGAGCCGTTGGACGTCGACGGCGTCCCGCTCGAGGTCCGGGCAAGCGTTGGGGTCAGCGCCTACCCGCGCGACGCGATGACCGCCGAGGATCTGCTACGTCACGCCGACGCGGCGATGTACGTCGCCAAGGGCGGCGGCAAGGACAACTTCCACATCTACCGCTCCCGCGCCAAGGGGACCGGCGTGCGTCCCGACGACGGATTCGACCCGCACAGCGCGGTGGACGAGCTCGACCGCATTCTCGCCGAGCGCGACCTGACCGCGGCCTTCCAACCGATCGTCGAGATCGTCAGCGGCGACCTCGTCGCCTACGAAGCGCTCGCTCGCGGCCCGGAAGGCTCGGTCCTCCAACGTCCCGACCGCCTGTTCGCGACCGCCGCGGCCGCCGGCCGTGTAGGGGAGCTCGACTGGCTCTGCCGCGCCGTCGCGGTCCGTGCAGCCTTCGAAGCCCGCCTGGGCCGCACGGCAACCCTGTTCCTCAACTGCGAGCCCAGCGCGATCGGCGCGCCCTGCCCCGAAGAACATCGAGCGGTGTGGGAGCGCGCCGAGCGCGAGCTCGACCTCATGCTGGAGATCACCGAGCGCGCCGTCACCGACCGCCCGGCCGAGCTGGTCCGCGTGGTCGAGGAGCATCGTGCCGCGGGCCGCGGGATCGCGCTTGACGACCTCGGCGCCGATGTACGCTCGCTGGCGCTGTTGCCGCTCGTCGCCCCTGACGTCATCAAGCTCGACCTCAGCCTCGTCCAGGACCGCCCCTCGACCGACCAGGCCGCGATCGTCAGCGCAGTCGCCGCCGAGCACGAGCGCACCGGCGCCAGGGTGCTCGCCGAGGGCATCGAGAACGAGCAGCACCTCGCCGTCGCCCGCACCCTCGGGGCCACGCTCGGACAGGGCTGGCACTGGGGCCGCCCCGGCCCGCTACACCCGCAGCTCGGCGGCATGCGGCTGCGTCGCCGGCCGCACAGCGCGCGCCGGCCCGGTCGCACGCCGTTCGAGATCGTCACGGCCGATCGCTCGACCGCCCACGCGACCAAGCGCCTGCTGCTCCCGATGAGCCATCATCTCGAGCACCGCGCACTGCGGATCGGCGAGGGCGCGGTGATCCTCTCGGCGTTCCAGGACGCCAAGCACTTCACCCCCAAGACGGTCCGGCGCTACGAGACGCTGGTGCGCGGCGCGAGCCTCGTCGGCGCCCTCGGCGTCGGCCTCGGCGAGGAGCCGATTCCCGGCGTCCGCGGCGCGCAGATCGAGGCCGACGACCCGCTGGCCGGCGAGTGGAGCGTCGTCGTCCTCGGCCCGCACTTCGCCGGCGCGCTCGTCGCCATGGATCTCGGCGACACCGGCCCGGACCGCGAACGCCGCTTCGAGTTCGCCATCGTCTACGACCGCGGACTCGTCATCGCCGCCGCCCAGACGCTCCTCCGCCGCCTCGCGCCCGCTTCCTCGTCACCCAAACCACGCGAGGCGAGCACGACCGCTGTCGCAGTTTGATCGCCAGGACGCCTCGGGCGACGCTCGGCTCAGCCGTTGCGGGTGTACCGGCGAAGCGGCGAGTCCACCCAGGTCAGGTCTAGAGACACTCGGCACTCGCCGAGAGCACGTATTGGGGCGTGCCATTCCGCGGTGTCCCTGGAATGCGCCTGGGACTTGACCGTGGCGCTGAGTGGCCGGAAGGCCGCGAACGGAGACCGGGCGGCCACCCGGTCTTTCGCGTTCAGCAGCAAGCGCGCGGGCGGACCGCGGCACCGCGGAAATTCAGGGCCGCAGGCGCGACTAAGCTAGCCCCGCTCGAGCCGGGCCAGGCCGCGCTCCGATCCGGGTTGCTTGTCCCTTGCTGTTTGCAGCCGGTTCGACGGATGGGCGGTCGCGGGCTCGAACCGGGGACCTCCTGCTCGTGAGTAGCGGGCCCGCGCTCGGCGTCCGTTGCGTCTACTGCGCCGTCGCCCGCGCAGCCTGCAGATTGCCCCAGGCCGGGTTTGACGGAGGTCCTTGCTCCGTCAGACCCGGTCCGGCGCAAAAGCGGTCGGACCGCGGGACGCCGCTTCACTGGTACGTGACCACTAAGCAACATCTTCGCCACTCTAGGCAGAGCGTGGTCTGCCTTCAGGCCCGCAACTGGCGTTATGGCCCGCTGATCGGGTACAGCTCGACGTACGTTCATATGTGGCCACACCGGTGACGGTGCGGCGGAGTGGTCGGAAGACCGCAATGGAAGACCGGGCTGTCACCCGGTCTTTCGTGTTCTGCGGGGTCCGATTGCCGGGCGGACCGCGGCATCGCAGGCGCTCGTCGACGGGCGCCGATCGGTTCCCCAAGAGTTCGGCCGAGGACGCCGAACGACGATCGGCGAAACGCCAGACGGCCCGCCGGGAGCGGGCCGATTTCCCCGAAAGTTTCCCCGCGGCCACTACCGAGGGGCCGTTCTCCCTCTGGTAGAGCCGTGTAGGCCGGATACGCGCTCCCACCCTGTGCAGAGACCTGCACGCCCGGCGCGCTATCGCTGCACATGAGAACTTGATTAGGTGATCCTCAAGGGATGAGTTCTACATGAGAGGGATGTAGATGAGGCAGCGGTTCAAGGGTGCGGTGGCTTCGGCCGGCGCGGTGGCGGCGTTGGCGCTGATGGCGCCCGCGTCGGCGGTGGCGCATCCGTGCGCGAGCGCGAACGCGAAGGCGACGGCGGCGAGCAGCTTCCTGTCGGTCAACAGCGCGATGTGGGTCGGCATGCGGCCGGTGCACGTGGAACACGAGTGCGATGGCGAGGGCGGCCCGTTCACGTCGACGGCGGCGAAGGCGGCGGCCGCGGGGGTGGCGATCGCCGCCGACCCGACGTTCGAGCAGGTCGTGAGCGAGTACGAGTACTCGCCGAACATGACGCCGCTCGGCTACTCGCCGAACGTGATCCCGTACCTGCCGGCTCCGTACAACTCGGATCTGGCGTTCCAGGGCGACTACGCGTACATGGGCACCAACGACGGCTTCGTCGTGATCGACATCGAGGACCCGGCGAAGCCGAAGCAGGTCCATCTCAACAAGAGCTGCACCACCTCGCAGGGCGACATGGTCGTGTACGGAAAGATCCTCGTGCGCTCGTGGGACTCGCCGGTCAGCGCCAATGGCGCGGCGACGCAGTCCTGCGGCGGCCAGCTGGTCGGCCAGGGCTTCGAGGGCATCCACATCTTCGACATCACCGACCCGGCCAACCCGGTGTTCGTCCGCGGGCTGCGGTTCTCCACCCAGGACGTGCCGCGCCAGGGCTGCGGCTCGCACACCGCGACGGCGGTGCCCGCACCTGACCGCGACGCGCTGTACATCTACAACGGCGGCTCGTCCGGCACGTGCACGTGGATGGACGTCCTGAAGATCAAGATCTCCGATCCGACCCAGGCCTCGTACGTCAAGCAGGCGCCGGCCGGCCGCCAGTGCCATGACAACACGGTGTTCCTCAACGGCGCCGAGAGCTATGCGTCGTGCGCCGGCGGCAACGGCATCACGATGTTCAAATTCGACGCCACCATCGACCCGACGCTGCCGGGCGGGATCGAGAACCCGGTGCAGCTGTGGTCGCGCTCGCTCGGCGTCGGGACGGGCCATTCGGCCGCGTTCGGCTATGACGGCAAGACGGTCGCGTTCGGTCACGAGCCGGGCGGCGGCGTCGCGCCGAACTGCCAGACCACGAGCTCGACGCTGAACAAGTCGCTGTTCTTCCTCAACGTCGCGACCGGCGAGACGATCTCGACGGTCGTGATGCCGCGGGCGCAGAACAACACCGAGAACTGCACCTGGCACAACTTCAACACCGTGCCGACCAAGGGCGGCAACTACATCGTCTCCGGCAACTACCAGGCCGGCATCAACGTGATCGACTTCACGCAGCCCGCTGCGCCGAAGGTCATCGCGTACGCCGACCCGAAGCCGCTGCCGCACACGACGACCTACGGCGGGGACGGCTATCCGGACGGCGGCGACTGGTCCACCTACTGGTACAACGGCGAGATCTACGAGGCCGACATCTATCGCGGGCTCGTCGTGTGGGATCTCGACAACACGTTCACGGACCGCGCGAACACCGTCGCGTACTCGAACCCGCAGACGCAGATCGGCGCGATCGCCGCCGACAACGCCGCCCCGACGGTCACGTCGACGAACGCGGGCGCCGGCTACGTGCTGGGCTCCGCCGTCCCGGCCGCGTTCTCGTGCGCGGATGACGGCCTCGGCGTCGAGTCGTGCACCGCGAGCGTGACGAATCTCGACACGTCGAAGATCGGTCCAGCGTCCTACACGGTCACCGCGCTCGACAAGGCCGGGAACGAGACGGTCAAGACCGTCGAGTACGTGGTCAACGCCACGGCCGTCACCGGCAGCGCGGGCGGCACGGTCGCGGCGACGCTGGCGCTGACGATGGGCGCTCCGGCGCAGTTCGGCGCGTTCACGCCGGGGCTGGCGAAGACGTACACGGCGTCCACCTCGGCCACGGTCATCTCGACCGGCGGCGACGCGACGCTGAGCGTCGCCGACCCGAGCGCGACGAACACCGGCCGCCTGGTCAACGGCACGTTCGCGCTGCCGCAGCCGATCGGCGGCCTCGGCGTGGTCAAGACGTACACCGGCCCGGTCTCCAACGATCAGCCGACGATCACGTTCACGCAGGCGATCGGCGCGACCGACGCGCTGCGCACGGGCACGTACAGCAAGACGCTGACGTTCACCCTCTCCAGCACCACGCCGTAGAGCATCCAGCCGAGGCCCGGGGCGAGCGCTCCCGGGCCTCGGTCCTCACAGGCTGCGCGGCGCGCGGGCGTAGAGGCGCAGCGACCAGGCATAGCCGCCGACGGTGATCGCCGCGCACCACGCGAGGGCGGCGATCCAGTCGTTCCCGATCGGGGTGCCGAGCAGCAGGCCGCGGAGGGTCTCGTTGATCGGGGTGAAGGGCTGGTGCTCGGCGAACCAGGCGAGCCCCGCGGGCATCGAGTCGGTCGGGACGAAGCCGCTGCCGAGGAACGGGAGGAGCATCAGGATCATCGGCAGGTTGCTCGCGGTCTCGACGCTCTTGGCGACGAGGCCGAGCGCGACCGCCAGCCAGGTCAGCGCCAGGGTGAGGAACGTGATCAGGCCGGCCGCGGCGAGCCAGTCGAGGGCGGAAGCGTTCGGGCCGAAGCCGATCGCGAGCGAGACGACCAGCACCAGGACGACCGCGATCAGCGTCTGGATCATGTTCGCGATCACGTGGCCGGCGAGCACCGATCCACGCCAGACGGCCATCGTCTTGAAGCGGGCGATGATGCCCTCGGTCATGTCCATCGCGACGCCGATCGGGGTCAGCTGCGCGCCGCCGACGACGGTGAAGAGCAGGATGCCGGGCGTGAGGTAGTCGACGTAGGCGCCGCGGTCGTCGCCGGTGACGCCGGGCAGCCCAGCACCGAGCGTCCCGCCGAAGACGTAGACGAACAGCATCAGGATCACGATCGGGATGCCGGCGACGAACAGCGTCAGGCCGGGGTTGCGACGCATCCGCCGCAGGTTGCGGCGCAGCATCGTGGTGGAGTCGGAGAGGGCGTAGGCGGTCATCGATTCTCGCTCCCGGTGACGGCGAAGAAGACGTCGTCGAGGTTCGGCGTGTGGGTGGGGACCTGCAGCGTCAGCGCGCCCTCGTCGGCGTCCTGGACGTCGAGGAGGCCGCGCGCCGTGGCGAAGCTCGCCGCGTCGGCGAAGCGCAGGGTCACGTGGGTGCGGGGCAGGCGGCGCTTGAGCTCCTCCGGCGTGCCGGAGGCGACGATCTTGCCGTGGTCGAGGACCGCGATGCGGGTCGCGAGCTCGTCGGCCTCGTCGAGGTACTGGGTGGTGAGGAAGATCGTCACGCCGCTGGCGGCGAGCAGGCGGATGACGTCCCACATCGTCCGCCGGCTGCGCGGGTCCAGGCCCGTCGTCGGCTCGTCGAGGAAGATCACGCGCGGGCTGCCGACCAGCGTCATCGCCAGGTCGAGCCGGCGCTTCATGCCGCCCGAGTAGGTCACGGCGGGCTTGTCGGCCGCCTCGACGAGGTCGAACTGCTCGAGCAGCTCCTCCGCCCGCGCCACCCCCTCGGGCCGCCGAAGGTGGTGCAGGTCCGCCATCAGCATCAGGTTCTCGCGACCGGTGAGCAGCCCGTCGATGGCCGAGAACTGGCCGGTGACGCCGATCGCACCGCGCACGCCGTCGGGGTCGGTGCCCACGTCGTGCCCGTCGATACGCACCTCGCCCGCGTCGGCCGCGAGCAGCGTCGAGAGGATCTGCACCGTGGTCGTCTTGCCCGAGCCGTTGGGTCCGAGCAGCGCGAACACGCTGCCCTCCTCGACCGAGAAGCCGATGCCGTCCAGCACCGTCTGCTCGCCGAACGACTTCCGAAGTCCGTCTACAAAGATCATGCCAAGCATGGAGCCACTGTGGCACCACTTTGGCACCGCGTCAAGTGCACACGGCATCACCAGGGTGCCAAGGGGCCGTTCTAGACTCGCCCCCATGAGCACGGAGCCCTCACTTTTCTGGACTGAGCTTGCGGCCGAGCACCAGCGCGACCTCGAGCGCTTCGGGTTCGAGGGCATCAAGCGCCACCAGGCTCTGCGCTACTTCACGTTCCAGTGGGTGTGGACGCTGGCCCCGCGCGATCAGCAGATCCGCTTCCTGATGCGCAACACGAAGCCCGCGACGTGGCTCCGCAGCGCATCGGAGTCGATCGACCTGTCCGATGAAGCCTGGGAAGGGATCCCGTGGCCGAAGCGCAGTCGCTGGCTGTACGTGTGGGTCACGCGGCTCCTGGACGACTACGCCCGCCGCGCCGTGTCCTTCGACATCCGCGCGCTGCAGGAGCCGAAGGCCGGAAATCCGCTCCCGGCGTACCGCAACGGCCGGCTCATCTCGCAGGACGTCTCGAACTCGGCCCTCGAGGTCAACGCGATGATGGAGGCGCTGAACGGGCGCCAGCCGTCCTCGATCCTCGAGATCGGCGCCGGGTACGGGCGGCTCGCGTACGCGCTGCTGACGCTCTTCCCGAATGCGACGTACACGATCATCGACATCCAGCCGACCCGCTCGATCTCGCAGTGGTACCTGTCGCAGCTCTTCGATCCGGAGCGCCTGACGTTCCTGAGCCCGGAGGAGGCGAGCTCGCTCGACCCCGGCTCGTTCGACCTCGGCCTGTCCGTGTCGTCGCTGGGCGAGATGACCGAGGCGCAGATCGACGGCTATCTGCGGCTGCTGGACACCGTGGTCGCGGGCGGCGGGACGGTCTACCTCAAGCAGCTCGAGAGCTGGATCAACGCGGCGGACGGCGTCGACGCCGCGTTCGCGAAGTACGACTTCCCCGCCCGCTGGCAGCGCCGCTACTGGCGCCCGGCGCCGGTCCAGACGATGTTCCAAGAGGCCGCCTGGACCATCCCGGAGTAGTTGTCAGCGGCGTCCTGGGGTCAGACGGACGGCCGGCGTCCTGGCGACGGCCTTCCCCAGTTCGGTGGTCATGGTCAGCGCGATGGCGACGGTCACCCGCTGCCCACGCCGGAGCGACGCGAGCGCGCGCCGGGAGACCTTCAGAAAGAGCGCCGTCGGCCGGCCGGCCGCGAGCGTCGCGGTGGCGGACTTCACGTTGCGGCCGCTGAGCCGGACGCGGCCCGCTTGGTCGCAGGTCGCGGTGATCCGCACGCGGGCGCGCGCGACGCGCACCTTCCGCGACGCCAGCTTGACCGAGCATCTCGGCGCGGTGCCGACGACAACCGGGAACGAGGCGGTGCCGCGGTTCGCGAAGGAGTCGGTGGCCGCGCACGTCACCGTGGTCGTGCCGAGCGCGAACACGCTGCCCGAAGCGGGCGAGCAAGTAGGGGCGACCGGTCCGGCGACCGCGTCGACGGCGCTGGCGCTGTAGGTGACCGAGGCGCCGGCCGACGAGGTCGCCTTCGCCGTGATCTTGCCCGGGACCGTGACCGACGGCGGCGACGTGTCCTTGAGCGCGACGATGTAGTCGGGTCCGGCGGAGACCGCCGTGAACGCGCCGTTCGGCACGGAGACGTCCGTGTACGGCGTGGCCGCCCATCCCCACGACACCAGCGTCCCGTCCTGCCTGAGCGCCGCGACGGTGTTGGCGTTGGTGGCGATGGCCTTGAAGTCATTGCCGGGCGGCACCGGCGTCGAGGCCCAATCGTTATAGGTCCACGCGAGGAGGCCGCCGTCGCGCTTGAGCGCCAGGCCGCGAATCCAACCCGCGGCGACCGCGGTGTAGTCGTGGCCCGGGGCGACGATCGTGTAGTCGGGCGGGTCGGGGAGCCCGACCGTCTTCAGGCCCCAGCCCGCCAGGCTGCCGTCGCGCCTGAGCGCCACGCCGTGGCGAAGCTCGACGGAGACCGCGACGAAGTCGTTGCCGGCGGGCACCTCGGTCATGTTCCAGCCGTTCCAGCCCGTGGCGACGAGGCTGCCGTCGCGCTTGAGCGCCACGATGTTGGCGCCGTTGGTCGCGATCGCGGTGTAGTCGCTGCCCGCCGGGGCGACGGCCATCGGGTTCCCCCAGGTGACGACGCTGCCGTCGCGCTTGAGCGCCACGCTGGTGTCCTCGCCCGCAGCGACGGCGGTGAAGTCGTTGCCGGCCGGCACAGCCGTCGGCGTGAATCCCCAGGCCGCGAGGCTGCCGTCCCGCTTGAGAGCCACGGCGTGCATGCGCCCGGCGGCGACGGCAACGTAGTCGTCGCCCGCCGGCACGGCGCTCATCGCTGAGGGCGTGCCACCCCACGCGACCAGGGTCTCGGCCGACGCAGCCGAAGGAGCGCCGAGCACGCCCAGGGCTACGAGCACGGAAGCGCTGCGCGCACGAACTTGCTTGATCGTTACCAGCATCACCGCGTAAACGCGGAACTCGCCCGTGGTGTTGCGGATATCCGGCAGGATCGCCTGCGGGTGCGCGCCCGGGAGGTGTCGGCCTCCCGGACGCGCAGAGGCGAGCGGTCCTTCGCTCAGCAGGCGACGGGCTTCGTGCCCGAGGCGGTGCAGGTGTTGACGACCGGCGCCTTGCCCTTGCGGACGGCGAGGGACTTGATGGTCGTCAGCGCACCCGAGGCGGAGATCGCGATGTTGATCGTGGTGCCGCCCTTGAGGTTGGCGTGGACCAGCGTCGAGAGGCTCAGCGAGGAGCCCTTGCTGGTCAGCACGGAGCCCGAGCCGCGCAGCTTCTTCGGGCAGCTCCCGCCCTTGCAGGTGACGGTCACGGTCGCGCCCTTCGGGAGGTTCTTGACCTTGAGCTGCACGAGGCGGGTGGTCTTCTTGGAGATCGTGAAACGGAACGCGAGCACGGCGTTGATCGCCTTCGCCGCCGGCGCGGGCGTGGGCGTCCCCGAGGACGGGTTGACCGACGGCTGCGTGGACGGAGCGGTGCCGGGGAAGACGATCGCGTCGAAGGACTTGGTCGCGCTGTTGCCGGACGCGTCCGTGGCGGTGCAGGTCACAGTGGTCGTGCCGAGCGGCAGCGACGAGCCGGAGGCGGGCGCGCAGGACACGACCGGCGCCGGGTCGATCGCGTCGGTCGCGGTCGCGTCATAGGTGACCACGGCGCTGCCGGCGGCGCCGGCGGCCTGCTTGACCACCGCGGACGGGACGGTCAGCGAGGGGGCGTCATTGTCACGCGCGATCGTCACGGACTTGGTGGTGTCGCCGCCGCGCGAGGTCGCCTTGCAGGTGACGGTCTTCGCCTCGCCGGCCGCGACCGTGGTCGTCGGGCAGGGCGGGGAGAGGATCCGGGAGTCGGGGTCGGTGACGGTCCAGGAGACGTCGACAGGACCGACGTACACGCCGCCGGCGACCTGGGTCCCGGTCACGACCGGCGTGACCGTGGGCGGGGTCGAGTCGACCTCCTGCAGCTTGAGCGAGCCGCGGACCGTGGGATCGCTGTCGCCGTTGCTGCCGCTGATCCGGAAGCCGTAGACGTCGCCGGCCTTGACGTCGAACGAGGTCTGGCCCTTGTACGAGAAGCCGCCGGAGGGCGCGGTGCAGCAGTTCACCGGACCCGCGTCGACGATCGACTTGGTCCAGACGTCCGAGCCGCCGCGAGAGACGAACGCGACGAGCTTCACGCGCACGTTGAACCACGAGTGAAAGCCCGAGTAGTCATAGGCCATCGGGACCTGGCGCGCCGTCGCGGCGACGTTCGTGAAGGTCCAAGCGCCGGTGCTGACGACGCTGTAGTCGAACTGCGGGTCGGCGGCCACGCCGTTGGAGACGACCTTGGCCGAGCCCGACCCGGCGCCCGTCCACGGCGCATCCAGCTTCGCCGCATCGGCGGAGCCGGTGAACAACAGGAGGACGATGAGGAGGAGGGGGAGAGAGAGGAGGGTGCGGATCACCATGCGGCGATCCTCTGCCGATGTTCAGCCCATCACCATGTCGTTCGACATGTTCGTATCAAGCCGCACGACCGCGGAGCGCTTGGAGGTCATGCACCTCGAGCGCCCGGCGGCCGGTGGTGATCCAGCCCAGCGACCGCAGCTGACGGAGCGCCTTCGCGGTCGACTCCAGTGAGGAGCCGGTCCACCCCGCGAGGTCCTCCTGCGTGATCGGCAGCGTGATCCGCACGCCGCCGCCTTCGGCGGGATCGCCATGCGTGTCGCACAGTTCGACGAGCCGCGCGGCGACCCGCCCGAGCGTGTCGGCGGCCGCGAACTCCGCCAGGCGGCGGTCCGAGGCGCGGAGCCGGTTGGAGAGCATCGCCAGCATCGCCAGCGCGACGTCCGGGTGTGACGCGAGGTACGTCCGGAACGTCGACGCCGCGATCACCAGCAGCTCGACCGGCTCGATCGCGATCACGTCGGCCGACCGCGGCCGTCGGTCGACGAGCGCCTGCTCTCCCAGCAGCGCGCCGGGACCGCGGAACGTCAGCACCGCGTCGGTCCCGGACGCGGTCGGGACCGTCACCTTCACCCGCCCCGCCACCAGCACGAGCACGCGGTCGGCCTCGTCGCCCCGCGCCAGCAGCACGTCGGGGCGATCGGCCTCCTTGCGATGAGCGATCCGCTCGAGCTCGGCCCGATCCTCGGCGCCCAGCAGTCCGAGGAATTCGTCGGCCGAGCTCACGATCGCGGCAGCGCGGGTGTGATGCTCTGTTCGAAGCGGAAGAACCCGTCGGGGTCGTAGTGGCGCTTGATCCGCAGCAGCTCGTCGAACGCGTCGCCCCAATACTGCTCGCGGTAGTCAGGCAGGTCACGCACCGGGTAGTTCTGGTACATCTCGCCGTTCAGGAACGGCTCGACGACGCCGAAGAACCCGGCCAGCCAACTCAGCGCGGTCTCCTCGTCGCAGTCCGGCCAAGTGGGGTCCCAGAACGAGTCGACGCCGAAGTCGAAGTCGACCTCGCGGTGGATGAACGCAGAATCGCCCTGCGGATAGGACGTCGCGGCCCCGCCGTAGGGCTCCAGGTACATGATGTTGTACGGGTTCGGCGTGGTGGCGAAGTACGTCACGAGCGCCTTCCAGCCTTCCACGCCGACCGGCGTCGCGACGTACCCGCTGCGCTTGGCCTCCATCGTCGTCGGCAGCCCCGGGCCCGGAAGCACGGCCAGACAGGCGTCGTTCAACACGTTGTACGTACCCGACTGATTGCTGAACTGCGGCGACCCGACGTCCAGCAGCGGCCGTAGGGCGCGCAGCCCATCGGCGGGAGTTCCGCTGTAGAGCCCGATCATCAGCAGCCAGGGCTTGGCCACCTGTGTCACCGGATCGGTGAGCGTCGCCATCACGACCAGGTAGCCGACGTCCGCGTTGTCGGCGTTGCGCATGTAGTGGCGCTGGATCGCGTCCAGCGCCGCGGGCGCGTCCTCGAGCGTCCAGCGCAGCTCGAAGGACCACACGGACGCCAGTTCGACGAGCTTGAACGTGAACTCCAGCACGATCCCGAACTGGTTGCCGGTCCCGCCCCGCACCGCCCACCACAGATCGCGGTGGTCGTTGTCCTCGGCGGCCTCGACGATCGAGCCGTCGGCGAGCATGACCGTGACGCCGACGATGTTGTCGGAGCCGATCCCGAAACGCCGCGAAGTGAGCCCGTAGCCGCCGCCCTGCATGAAGCCGGCGACGCCGACGTCCGCGCACGTCCCCCCGGGCACGTGCAGCCCGTATGCGTCCAGCACCTCGTTGAGCAGGCCGAAGTTCGCGCCGGCCCCCACCCGCGCGGTCTTCGCCACCGGGTCGACCGCGATCCCGTTGAGCAGGCTGACGTCGATGATCATCCCGCTGCACGTCGAGAAGTTGGCGAGGCTGTGACGGCCGGAGCGCGGGACCGCCCACAGCGCCTTCTCCCGCGCCAGCTCGATGCACAGGCGAACGTCCTCGTAGACCTCGCAGAAGACGATGATCTGCGGGTACGCCGGCCAGCGCGGCGCGGCGTGCGGGGCGGCCGCGGCCGGGTAGTCGGGCATCCCGGGCAGGACGACCCAGCCGTGCAGCTTGCGGGCGAACGCCTCGACCTCGGCCTGCGTCATCCCCAGCTCGTCGAGCGCGACGGGGTCGAGCTTGGGCAGCGGGTCGGCCGGCCGCTTCGCGCGGTGCTGATGCTTACGAGCGAGCAGGGACATACGGGACGTTCAGCGCGCCTTTCATGTAGAGGCACAGCAGGTCGGGATCCCACCCGCCGAGCCAGAAGTCGATCCGCCAGGGCGCCGTCGTGTCGAGCCCGTCCACGCCCTCGACCGTCGCGTCCCCGACCATGTTGAAGCCGAACCGCTCGACGAAGTTGCGGACGAGCACCCGCCGGTCGCCCGGGTTGGCGGCGGCGAACTCGAGCTCGGCGATCCGCCCTTGGAGGTTGGTCCGCGCCACCGGGTCCTGCTCGTGCGAGAGGTCGCTCTGCAGCGTCGCCAGACGCGCCTTGACGATGCCCAGCGGGTCCCACTCGCCGGTCGCGTCGCCGACCGTCGCCGGCTCGTACTCCATGCCCTGCGCGCCTTGGGCCTCGAGCAGGGTCTGCGAGACCTGCCACAGCGGCTGCGACGGATCCGCGGGGTTCAGCGGCGCGGTCCGCTCCAACGACGCGGCGTCGCTCGCCACCCGCAGGTGGAACGGAACGATCGGCTCGAAGCCCGGCAGCGTCAGCGTCCAGTTGCGGTTCTCGATGATCGGCCCGCCGAGCAGGTCCACCGCCGCGCCGTTCAACGCGGGCACGGACGAACGGACCACCTTCACGCCCAGCTCCGGGCTGTGCGAGCGGATCGACATCCCCTCCCGCTGCTGCAGGTTCAGCACCCGGTCGAAGTCCGGCTCGCCGGCGAACGCGAACGTGTAGCCGCTGACGCCGCGCGGCTCGTCCGAGGGGTCGGGATCGGTGGGCAGGCGCAGCGAGCACCAGCCCTGGAACTCCAGGATGAGACTCACGGCGCGACCTCCGTGCCCATCGCGAGGCCGAAGTCGATCGCGATCCGCGCGAGGTTCTCGTGCATCAGGCTCAATCGCGCCCGCACCTCCTCCGGGTAGCCGTTGTCCTCGGAGAGGTCCTCCGCGGTCTCGGCCAGCGCGTCGAGCTCGCCCTGGATGACGGTCCACGCGGCCTCGCGGTGCGGGAGCAGCGTGATGTTGCGGGTGAAGCGGAACGCCGGGCCGGCGGTGTGGCCGTCGGGCCCGGTCGGCAGCAGGGTCAGCACCTCGCCGAGCGGCCGGATGACCGTGGTCATCATCGGGAAGAACGCCGCCCGCTGCAGCCCAGTCAGCTCGGCCGAGCGCTCGTCGCTGTGCGCGAAGAAGCGCATCAGCAACAGCAGCAGCGCCGCGTAGGCGTCGTCGAAGAACACGCTGACGCGACGCGTCCGCACGTTGGCGATCTGGTGCGGGTCCGGGTGGGCGGTGACGGCGCGGGCGGGATCGAAGCCCGGGTCGCGTTCGCGCTCGGCGCGGAACTCCTCGAGGATCGTCAGCACGCGCGTGAAGTGGCTCTCCATCGTGCTCCCGGGCGAGCCCTCGCCCTCGGTGACGATCTGCTCGACGACCTGCAGCGCCGTCGTGAGCCCGTCGACGGGGACGAGCTCGACGTCGTAGATCCGTGCCGTGTTCGGCAGCGAGATCCCCCGCAGCGGCACGGGGATCACGTCCGTCGTCGCCAGCTCGGCGCCCGGCGGGCCGATGAACAGTTCCTCGCCCAGCTGCGAGAACAGCGCGGCGATCTCGTCGTAGAGGCGGCCGATCGTCTGGTAGCGGCCGACATCCACGTTGGCCCCGAGCGCCGCCTGCTCGGCCGGCGTCAGCTTGTCCGGGATCTCGAAGAGCGCGAAGCGCAGCAAGGTCTCCTCGGTCAGCCGCTCGAGCTTGGACTCGACCTCGAGGTCGTAGTGGCGCGGCGAGAGCGGCATGTTCGGGCGCGTGAGCCAGGGCGCCTCGCCGATCGAGGTGAGCAGGTTGCTGACCAGCCCGAGGTGCTCCATCTCCTGGCGGGCGATCAGCATGATGCTCGCCTCCCAGCGGCGCATCAGCTCGAGCTGCTGCCAGCTCACCCCCTCGGAGACGTGGCGCTTCATCGAGAACGCCGCATACAGGTACTGGCACATCAGCGCGTGCTCGAGCTCTGCCGCCTCGGTCAACAACGCGACGAGGCGGCGCCTGTGGGTGACGTCGATCAACGTGTCGTCCTCTCGTGCAATAGGGCGTTCGCCGCCGCGACGTCGGCGGTGTCGACACCTTCCCCTATCGCACGAGTAACGCGCCGAAGCCGGCCGTCATCCTCACCCAGCTCCGCGAGCGCGATCGCGGCCCGCAGCTCGAACCCGAGATGCCCTCGCGCGGCGGCGAGCTCGGCGGCCTCGCGGACGCGCTCCATGGCGTCCTCGCGCGCTCCACCGGCCGCCAGCTCGGCCAGGCCGAGCACCCGCAACAGCTCCGGCTCGCACCAACGCTCACCGTTCTCCTCGGCCAATCGACGACCTTCGTTGACTGCTTCGATCGCGGTCTCCGGCAGGTCCGAACGCAGACACGCTTCGGCGTATTGGAAGAGCAGCCATGGGAGCAGGAGCTGGGCACCGCCCATGCGCCAGATCTCCAGGCCCCCGCGGATCTCCTCCAGGCCCGCCTCGTGCGCGCCCTGGGCGACCCGCGCCCAGCCGATGTAGACGCGCCCCTGCGCCACCCACTGCGGGAACCCTTCGATCGTCGCCTGCGCCACGCCCGCCTCGGCGAACTCGCGCGAGAGCGCGATCTCCCCCCGCTGCCCGTGGATGATCGCCGCGCCGAGCCGGACCCAGCCCTCGCTGAACGGGTGCGGGAAGCGGTCCAGGTGCTCGAGCCCCTGCTGGATCGAGTCGAGCGCCGCGTCCGGGCGCCCGAGCGCGAACTGCGCGAGCGCCGCCTGCACACGGGTGGTGGCGAACGGGTCCTTGCCGAACGCGAACGCGTGGTGGCGGTGCTGCGCCGGGTCGTAGAGCTCGGCCACGCGGTCGAGGTGCTCCAGCGCCTCCTCGAGGCGCCCGACGTAGACCAGGATGTTGCCCAGCTCGACCTCCGCCTCGAGCTCGAGGCCCGGGTCGCCGGTCGCCCGCGCGAGCTCGAGGTTCGCGCGGCCCATCTCCTCCGCCGCGGCGAACTGCCCGCTGACGATCAGGTAGGAGAGCAGGCCGGAGAGGGCGGGGAACAGCTGCGGGACGTCGCCGACGCGCGAGCCGATCTCCCGCGCCCGCTGGAAGTGCTCCTCGACCTCCGGGTCCGTCCAGCCGCGGGTCGCGGTCAGCGTCACGCCGGCGAGCACGCGCGCGGACAGCTCGAGGCCGTCGCGCTCGGGCCCGTCGGGCAGCCGCCCCGCGAGCGAGATCGCGCGGCCGAGGTGCAGGTCGGCCTCCTGGTAGGAGGAGCCCTGCAGGGCGCGCAGAGCGGCCGCGAGCCGGAAGCCGATCGCTTCGCCGAAGCGCTCCGCCGCCTCCAGATGGCCGGCGAGCACCTCGGGCTGCTCCTCCGCGAGCCTCGGGCGCTGGACGAGCAGGTCGGCGATCTTGCCGTGGAGCTCCTGGTGGCGGGCGCGCAGCAGGCTGTTGCGCGCCGCCTCGCGGATCAGGGCGTGGCGGAAGACGTACGCGTTGTCGCCGCGCTGCTCGACCAGCAGGTCGCCCGCGACGAGCGTGTCCAGCCGCGCGCGCAGCTCGTCCGGGCCGAGCCCGGTGAGGGCGCCGAGGAGGTCGGTGTCGAAGCGGCGGCCGATCGCCGCCGCGGCCTGCGCGACCTCGCGCGCGTCCGGATCGCGGTCCAGCCGCGCCATCAGGCAGCCGTAGAGCGTGGCCGGGACGACGCCCTCGATCCCGCCCTCGCCCGTGGCCACGAGCGTCCGCGTCATCTCCTCGACGAACAGGGGCACGCCGTCGGCCTGCGCGGTGATCTGGTCGACGAGCGCCGGGTCGAGCTGTGCGTCGGTGGCGCTGCGGACGAGCTCGCGCGCGTCCTCCGGGCCGAGCCGCTCGAGTGCGAGCTCGTCCGCGTGCTCGGCGATCTCGCTCTCCGAGGAGCGCGACGTGATGACGAACAGCAGTGGGACGTCCCCGGGCGCGGCGAGCAGGCGGGCGATCAGCTCGCGCGTCGACGGGTCCGCCCAGTGCAGATCCTCGACCACCAGCAGCATCGGGATGCGCAGCGCCTCGGCGGCGATCCACCCGGCGAGCGCGTCGAGCGTCATCGCGCGCCGGCGCTGCGGGCTCAGCGCCTCCGCCTCGCCACCCGGCGTCGCGATGCCGAGCAGGCCGCCGAACAGCTCGACCCGCAGCGGCCCGAGGCCGTCGTGACCGGCCAGGGCCTGCTCGACCGAGCGCCGGCGCTCGGCGGCGTCCCCGGTCAGCGCCCAGTGCTCGTGGAGCGCGTCGACGAGCGGGTGCAGCGGGGTCGCTCCCCCGTACTGGCGGCACTGCAGGTGCAGCGGCTGCAGGTCGGCGGCGAAGCGGTGGACCAGGTGGTGGATCAGCCGCGACTTGCCGATCCCCGCCTCACCGGTGAGCAGGATCGCCGCCCGTTCGCCGGAGCGGGCGCGGTCGGCGGCGGCGCCGAGCACCACGCGCTCGGGGTCGCGGTCGATCAGCGGGACCAGCCGCGCGGCGCGCTCGGCCTCGAAGCGGGCGACGTTGGCGCGGGGCGCGACGACGCGGAAGAGCTCCATCGGCTCCTCGACGCCCTTGAGCTCGTGCGGACCCCGCGACTCGAGGTCGAAGTGCCCGCCGACGAAGTCCTTGATCGCGGCCGTGACCGTGACGTCGTCCGGGGCGGAAACGCTCTCGACGCGGGCGGCGACGTTCGGGGTCTCGCCGAAGGCCTGCCAGCCCGCGATGCCGTCGTCGCCGACGACGACCGTGCCGCAGTGCACGCCGACGCGGGCCTGGATCGTCACGCCGTACTCCGCGGCGATCCGCTGGCGCACCTCGGCGAGGTCGCGCATGATCTCCCAGCCGCAGCGGACGGCGCGCAGCGCGTCGTCCTCCTCCGCGCGCGGGTAGCCGAAGTAGACCATCACGCCGTCGCCCTGCCAGCGGGCGGCGTGGCCGCCGTGGCGCTTGATCGCCGCCTCGACGCTGGCTTGGTAGGAGCGGATGACCTCGCGCAGCTGCTCGGGGTCCAGACGCCGGCTGAGCGGCGTCGAGGCCACGAGATCGCACGCCATGACCGAGACCAGGCGTCGCTCAGGCGCGCCTTCGCGTGGCGCGGCCTGCTCGACGGCGACCAGCATGCGGCCGCCTTCGTCGCGCGCGGCGCCGAGAATCTCGATCAGCTCGTCCTTGAGTGCGTCGAGATCGTCCGTCGACAGGCCGTACTGCCGCGTTATCGCGGCGTACGAGACCCTTCCCCGCCGACTGAGGACCTCGAGCGTGCCGGTGATGGCTTCCTCGAACCGGGACATCGCGAGTAGTGATACACGCTTGTCCCTCCGGGCAACACCGCGGTCACACCCGATCAGCTGCTGGTGGACAGGTACCGGCGGTCGTCAGCCGCCGCCACCCCGAGTGCCCCGACCACCAGCAGCGCAACGGCTCCGCCCGCCAGCGTGGCCGTTCCC
This sequence comes from Solirubrobacter soli DSM 22325, assembly GCF_000423665.1. Classification (GTDB taxonomy): domain Bacteria; phylum Actinomycetota; class Thermoleophilia; order Solirubrobacterales; family Solirubrobacteraceae; genus Solirubrobacter; species Solirubrobacter soli. The sequence continues at coordinate 26,417 of NZ_AUIK01000035.1, forward strand.
CAGTGCGTGCTCTGCTCCTGTGCGGCGGTGTCCCGAGCGCCGCGCTCAGGACGCGCGTCCGCGGTGGCGGGAGCGAGCGAGAACGCCACGCCGCCGATCGCGATGGCGCGGGCCAGCCTGCGGAACAGCCTTTCCTGAGAGCGGTGAATGGTCACGTTCTGGAGTGTCGTTCGATTCCTGTGGTCGGACCATGTCGTTTGACATGTTCGGACCAACGCACCCGCAACCCGTAAAAGGACATGGTGGTTTGCTCGGCCGCGCCGAACCATTGGGGACATGAGCCTCTGTGTCTCCCACTGGCATCAACCGCTGATCGTCCCGCTGGCGACCGGCGTCCTGCAGCTCGGGTCCGCGACGCAGGCCGACGCCCCCTGGTCGGGTGGCGGGACGGGGTCCATCAACATCGCCTCCGACGGGGGTGTCGCGCGTCCGCGCTTCGAGTACCACGTCAATGGCGACGGCGGCATCTGGACCTTCAGCGCGGTCGCGCGCTCGGCGCGCAGGATCGACGTCGAGTGGTGCTACAGCGGCTTCCACGCGTGGTTCAACGTGCGCGTGGAGCTCGAGCGGTTCGTCCGCCGGGGCGACACGGAGATCTTCGCGGAGACGCTGACCGAGCCCGGGCGTCCGGGCTCCTCGGGCGGCTTCGCCTACACCGGTTCATCCACGTTCGACGTCTGGCCGGGGGACACCTACGGCTTCCGGATGTCGGGAAGCGATTTCGGGTCATGAAGCGCTACTGAGCGCCTGGTTGACGTCCACGGCCAGCGTGGACAGCCGTTCTCCCGCCTCGACGTAGGCCGTCTCGGCGCGCTGGGCGCCCTTGGTGTCCTCAACCTCGACCGCGTTCGCCAGCTCGCGCGCGAGCTCGGCGGTCGTCTCGAGCTGGCTCATGTAGGCGGTCATCTCGTCGCGGGCCTCGGCGGGGAGCGTGAGCCGCTGCAGCGTCCCGCGCAGGGTGTCGAACTCGACGGCGGCGCTGCGCATGTCGTTCACGTAGAGGTCGAAGTCGTCGTCGGTCTGGAGCCGGTTGGCGGCGATCCGCTGGTCGAGCACGTTCAGCCGCTGCTGGGTGGTGCCGATCGCGTCGAGCGTGACCTTGTCGTAGTCGGACGTTTCGCTGGTCGCGCAGCCGGCGGCACCGATCGCCGCGGCGATGATCAGGATCGAGATGAGAGCTCGCATGGTGAGGGTCAGGACGACCCCCGAGGACCCCCTATTCCGAGCTGACCCTTAGGTACGACCCCGGTAAAGATTGGGGTCGATACCGGGGTGGTCCCTGATGTCAAAGCACCCGTGCGGGGTGCAGTATGCGGGTCATGCTCTCGATCTCGCGAACCACGTGGATGCGAGGCCCGGTCGTGGCCAGCTGGATGGCCTCCGCCGAGCTCTCGCTCACCCACGACCCGGAGGCGGCACCCGTCATGCGGCTCGCAGGTAGGCGACCACGGCGAGCACCCGGCGGTGGTCCTGATCGGTCGTCGGCAGGTCCAGCTTGGAGAAGATCGCCGTGACGTGGCGCTCGACGGCACGTTCGGACATGAACAGCAGTTGCGAGATGGCCCGGTTGGTCCGGCCCTCGGCCATCATCTGAAGCACCTCGCGCTCGCGGTCGTTGAGCGCGTCGATCGGTCCGCCGTTCCCCGTCGGGCCGAGCATGTGCGAGACCACCTCGGGGTCGAACACCGAGCCTCCGTCGGCGATCTGCCGCACCGCCTCGGTGAACCGCTCGACCTCCGCCACCCGGTCCTTGAGCAGATAGCCGACGCCCCGCGCGCCCTGCTCGAGCAGCGTCGACACGTAGCGCTCCTCGACGTACTGGGAGAGCATCAGGACGCCGATGTCCGGGAACTCGGCACGGATCACCCGCGCCGCCTGCAGGCCCTCGTCGACGTGGGTCGGCGGCATCCGGATGTCCGCGATCACGACGTCCGGCTGCAGCTCGCGCACCTGGCGCAGCAGCTCGTCGGCGTCGGCCGACTCGCCGACGACCTCGATCCCCGCGTCCTCGAGCAGCCGCACCGCCCCGCGGCGCAGCAACACCGAGTCCTCCGCGATCACGACGCGCATGGCAGCTCCGCTCGCAATGTCGTTCCTCCGCCCACCGGGCTGTCGACGCTCAACCGTCCCCCGAGCGCGCTGACGCGGTCGTCGAGCCCGCGCAATCCGCTCCCCTGGCTCGCGTCCGCGCCGCCTTTGCCGTCGTCGCGCACCTCGACGATCACGACGTCACCCAGCTGGGACACGGAGACCGTCGCGCTCTCCGCCTCCGCGTAGCGGGCGACGTTGGTCAGCGCCTCGGCGACCACGAAGTACGCCGTGATCTCGATCTGCGCCGACAGCCGCCGTTCGGGCGCCTGCTCGATCGTGACCGGCAGCGTCGCCCGCTTGGCGAGCCCCCGCAGCGCCGGCTCGAGCCCGCCCTCGGTGAGCACCGCGGGATGCAGGCCGCGCGCGAGCTCTCGCAGCTCGCCCGTCGCCGCGGACAGGTCCTCGATCGCCTCGTCGAGCAGCTCCGCCGCCTCCTCGTCGTCGCCGACCTTGCGGCGAGCGAGCCGCAGCGTCAGCGCGAGGCCCACCAGGTGCTGCTGCGCGCCGTCGTGCAGGTCGCGCTCCAGCCTGCGCCGCGCGGCGTCGGCGGCGGCCACGATCCGCGCCCGCGACGCGCGCAGCTCCGCGTCGGCGCGGTGGCGGTCGGTGATGTCGCGCAGGTATCCCACGAACACCGGGTCGCCGGGCAGGTCGATACGGGTGATCGTCAGCTCGCACGGGAACTCCTCCCCGTCGCGCCGGACCGCGGTGATCTCGATCCGCCGGTCGAGCACCGCGGGATCGCCGCCGGCGAGATACCGCGCGAGCCCGTCGCGATGGCGGTCGCGCAGCGAGGGCGGGACGATCAGCTCCGCCATCTCGACCCCCACCACCTCCTCGGCCGTCCAGCCGAACGTGCGCTCGGCCGCCGGACTCCACTCGAGCACGCACCCGCGATGGTCCATCGCGACCACGCAGTCCAGCGCGGCGAGCAGCAGCGCGCGATAGCGCTCACGGCTGGCGCGGAGTGCGTCGGCGAGGTCGACTTCGGGGAGCGTCATGGGCAGCGGAAGCGCGGCAGCCTAACGGCGCGCCCGCCGCTGCGCCAGTTACGGCAACAACTGTTCGATCGCGGCGCCGGAGAGATCCGACTTGCTCACGAACCCGCGGGCGCCGCTGCGGAGGGCCATCGCGCCGAAGTCGTCGTCCTCGTGGGTGGAGGTGATGACGACGGCGGTGTCGCTCGAGATCTCCTGGGCGACGGCGAAGCCCGTGGTGTCCGGGAGTTGCAGGTCGAGCAGGACGACGTCGGGCTCCAGGCGGCGGGCGGCGTCGACGCCGGAGGCGCCGTCAGCGGCCTCGCCGACGACCTCGAAGCCGTCCGCTTCGAGCATCCGGCGCGCGCGTGAGCGGAACGCCGTGTGATCGTCGACGATCAGGACCGTGGTGGCCATCGATTCCCATTATGTCCCCCCGCCGCCGCGCGCAAGGGAGGGTGGCCCGACCCTCCCCTGTCGGTTTTCCGCCAACTTGCGGTCAGACTCCTGAACGGTTCGCGGCGTGGCCGTTGGCGGCGGCGTTTCCGCCGGCTCCGCCCGCCGCGTGGTCGAGCGTCGAGCTCGTGACCGAGAGCGTCCCGCCGGTGCCGAAGAGCGCGACGCTGGGCCCGCCGGCGCCGCCACCACCGTTGCCGCCCTGGCCGCCCGCGCCCCCCTTGCCGCCGGTGCCGCCGGCGCCGATCTCCGACAGGCACGCCTTCGCGCCCGTGCCGCCCGCACCGCCCGCGCCACCGGGGAAGCCGCCCCAGCCGCCGTCGCCGCCCGCGCCGCCCGCCGACGAAGCCACGGTCGAGTCGACGACCGCCAGACCGAACGAGGAGACGGCGAACACGCCGAACGAGCCGCCGCCCGCGCGGCCGCCGGTGCCGCCGGTCGCGCCGCGACCGCCCTCGCCGCCACCGCCACCGCCGTTCCCGCCGCCGTAGTAGAACGCGTACACGACCTGGCCGCCACCGCCGCCACCGCCGCTACCGCCCTGGCCGTGCGCGCCCGTCTCGCCGTCGCCGCCGTCGCGACCGCGCCACAGGTTCGAGACGATCGCGCCGCCGTTGCCCGGCATGCCCGGCACACCGCTCATCCCGGCCGCGCCGGCCGCGCCGTCCTTTCCGGCTTTGCCCGGATCGTCCGACGCGCCGCCCGCACCGCCGGGCAGACCGCTCCAGCCCGGACTCCCGGCCTTGCCGGGAACGTCGACCATCCCGATGCCGCCACCGCCGCCCGCGCCGCCGAACGCGGGGCCGCCGGCGCCGCCGCCCGGGCCGCCCGCGCCGGCGATGTTCGCGTCGCAGGTACCGCCGGCGCCGTTGCCACCCGGCTGGCCGTTGGCGCCCGCGCTGCCGTTCATGCCGTTCGCGCCCTTGCCGCCCTTGCCGGCGGTGATCGAGACGCGCTCGAGACGCAGCCGCGGCGCCTCGATCGCGATCAGCCCGTAGGACGTCCCGCTCGGCGCGTCGGGCGCCACGATCTTGAGCCGCTGCAGCGTCGTCGGCGTGCCGATCCCCTGCGCGCCCGCACCCGCGGTCCCGCCCGGGATGGTGCCGCCGGTGACCGTGGTGACGGCGGCATCGGTCCGCTGCCAGGTCGAGCCGTCGTAGCCGCCGTAGACGCTGACGCCGTCGCTGATCACGAGCCGCCCGGGGTACTGCCCGCCGGCCACGAGCACGGCGCTCCGCCCGGCCGCGAGCGCGGCGGCGACGCCGGCGTTGATCGAGCGCTTCGGCGCGGTCCGCGTGCCCGCGGCGTCGTCGTCGCCGGCCGGGGAGACGAAGACCGACGTCGCCGCGTCGCCGTCGATGCCGTCGCAGTTGGTGTCGGCCGACGCGAGGTCCGGGAGGTCGATGCCGGCCGCGCAGGCGGTCGGACCGGCGGGCGCCGGCTGCGGGCTCGCGGGGCCGCCGCCCGTGGGCGCGCCGGTCCCGGCCGGGCCGGAGCCGGCCGCCGCGCCGCCGCCGCTTCCCGCCGGGGTCGTCCCCCACGCCACGCCGCCGGCCGACACCACCAGCGAGGCCTTCGCGGCGCGGCAGTTGTTCGTCTCGCGCGCCTCGCGCACCGCGCGGCCGTCGTCGGCGCAGGTCAGCACGCGATACGCGCCGGAGGCGCCAGAGGGCAGCTTCGCCTTCACCGAGACCGTGGCCTTCTTGCCCTTCGCGAGCGCCCGGACGTTGGCGCGGGCGACCGGGACGTCGCCCTTGTCGCGCTTGGCGTCGCGGGAGAGGAACACGCGCGCGACCGACCGGCGAGCACCCGAGCGGCCGCCGTTGGCGACGGTCGCCTTCAGCGCCACGGTCTTGCCCTGCAACGCGCCGGCCGTGACCGCGGAGACGCGCAGATCCGGCCGCGCGGCGGCGTGGGCGGGCGATGCGACGACAAGGGCGAGCGAGGCGACGGTGACGACGCCGGACATGCGGTTCATGAGGCTCCTGCGAGGGTCCGTGGGGCGGTGCCGGGCACTCTCCCAACCGCCGAACGCCCCCTCCAGGCGCTCACCCCGCCGGTCGCTGGCGGAGATCCGCCGATCCCGCTGGAGTTACCTCGTCCCGGACGTCCGGCCGAGCCCGGCCTCGCGCGCCCGCACGATCGCCTCGGAGCGATCGCGGACCTGCAGCTTGGCGAGGATGTTCGAGACGTGGTTGCGCACGGTCTTCGGGCTGAGCACGAGGCGGCGCATGATCTCGGGGTTCGGCAGCCCTTCGGCGATCAGGTCGAGCACCTCGCGCTCGCGGTCGGTCAGCTCGGGGAACGCCTGCGGCGGCTGGTCGGCGCGCGAGCGGGAGAAGAAGTCGATCACGCGGGTGGCGATCGCGGGGCTGAAGATCGCCTCGCCGGAGGCGATCGCCTGGATGGCGCGCGCGAGCTCCTCCTGGCCGGCGCCCTTGAGCACGTAGCCGCGCGCCCCGGCGCGCAGCGCCGCGAACACCGAGTCCTCGTCCTCGAACATCGTCAGCACGAGCACGTGCACGTTCGGCGCCTGGGCCACGATGGCGCGCGTCGCCTCGATCCCGCCGCCCCCGGGCATCTGGAGATCCATCACCGCGACGTCGGGCACGTGCTCGATCGCGAGCGCGACGGCCTCGGCGCCGGTCGCGGCCTCGCCGACGACCTCGACGCCGTCGAGCGACTCCAGCAGCAGCCGGAGCCCGGCGCGGAACGCGGGATGGTCGTCGGCGATGAGCAGGCGCAGACCCGCCATCATCCTCCAAGCGCGAGCGGCAGGCGCGCCGAGATGCGAACGCCGCCGGGCAGCGGCTCGAGCACGCACGTGCCGCCGACCTCGCGGGCGCACGTCCCGATCCCGCCGAGCGCGAGTCCGTCGCCCTCGACGGCGACCTCGAGCGCGTCCTCGACCGACAGCCGGACGGCGCCCTGACGCCGCAGACCACCGATCGCCTCCTGCACGATCCGCAGGGCCGCGACCTCGACCGCCGCGGGCAGGGCGGGAAGCGCATCCGGCGCTTCGACGCTCACCTGCAGATCGCTGCGGCTCACGCGCTGCTCGACGCAGTCGCGGATCGCGCCGAGCAGCCCGAGCTGGTCGAGCGTCGGCGGGCGCAGGCCGGCCGCGAGGCGGCGGATGTCGGCGATCGCGTGCTGGGACTGCTCACGCATCCCCGCGAGCAGCCCGTCGACCGCCGGCGGGTCGCGGTCGAGCAGGTTGCGCGCCGCGTCGAGCGTCAGCGTCATCGCGGCCAGTGAAGGGCCGAGGCAGTCGTGCAGGTCGTGCCGCAGGTGGCGGCGCTCCTCCTCGCGCTCGGCCACGATGCGCTCGCGTGAGCGCAGCGCGTGCTTGGACAGGCCGACCGAGTGGGCGATCAGCGCCACCTGCCGCGCCTGCACCTCAAGACCCCGGCGTTCGCGCCCGGTCAGCGCGCACCCGCCGCGTCCGGCCGCTCGCAGCCGGCCGAGCGGGCGATCGCCGTAGGTGAGCCGGACCGCCGTCGTCGCGTCGGTCGTGCGTCCCCACTCGTAGTGGCTGTCCGCGAGGTCGATGCCGACGTAGGCGAGGCCGAGGCTGCGGCCGACCGCCTCGGCGGCGTCGAACAGGACGCGGTCCGGCTCGCCGGGGATCTCGGAGACCGGCGCCGCGTCACCCACCGCGTCGTCGTCTGGATCGTGCCCGCGCAGGATCAGGGCCACGCAGGCGGCCGCGGCGACGATCAGCGGGGTCACGGCGGGCGACGGGACCGCCGCGAGCGCGAGCACGGCCGCCGCTGGAACCACAACACCGGCATACCGTCCAAGACGGGGTGCTGGACCGGCGATCTGCAGCGTGTGCGACATCGAAGTGCTCCTCTCCGGCCGGGGCTCCCGGGCGCCCGGCGATGACGGTCGCCCCTCGGCCTCGGCTTCGGGGATGCGGACAGAGCGTCTTGTGGGGGGTGTCCCGACGTCAAGGGGCACGTGTCCCGAGTGGTCCAGGCGCCAATCGATGTATCACCGGCGCTCACGTCCCGTTCAGTCGGACGTGTACTCGACCGGCATCCGACTCCTCGCTGCGGTGGTCGCCGCGCTGCGGCGGGCGTTCGACCCCGAGTCGCTCGTCATCCGGGCGCGCGACGAGGAGCGCCGGCTCCTGCGCCGCGACCTCCATGACGGGCTCGGGCCGACGCTCGCGGCGATGGCGCTGCGGATCGACGTCGCGCTGCGGCAACTCGAGCGCGAGCCGGAGGCGGCCGAGCGCCAGCTCGTCGCCCTGCGCGAGGATTCCCGGCGCGCGATCGCCGACGTCCGCCAGATCGCCTACGGGCTGCGGCCGCCGGCGCTCGACGAGCTCGGGCTGATCGGCGCGATCGAGGAGTGCACCGAGCAGTTCGGCGTCGCCGACCGGCTCGAGCTGGACCTCGACCTGCCGGACGCGGTCCCGGCCCTGCCGGAGGCGATCGAGGTCGCCGTGCTGCGGATCGTCCAGGAGGCGCTGGCGAACGTCGCCCACCACTCCGGCGCGCGCGCGTGCGGCGTCCGGCTCGAGGTCCACACGCTGGTCGCGATCGAGGTCTCCGACGACGGCGACGGCCTGCCCGAGGACTACCGGCCCGGGCTCGGTCTGCACTCGATGCGCGAGCGCGCGGCCGAGCTCGGTGGGACCTGCGCGATCGAGCCGCGCCGCCCGTGCGGCACGCGGGTGCGCGCCCAGCTCCCGCTCGCCGTGCACTGAAAGCCCGCGCAAGTCGGGACCTCTGCCTCATGACGGGGGGTCGCCGGGCGGTGTTCAGTCATCGATATGAGCCCCCTCGAACGCGAATTCGTGCAAGCGCTGCTGGACGAGCGCCTGCGCGCGGCACGCGAGCAACGCGCCGGCCGTCCCGCCGGCCCGCGCCCGCGCGTCACCCGCCCCTGGCGCAAGCCGCCACGCGACTGAGCCGCCCCTTCTAGCCCACGGAGAGCAGCCTGTGCTCCATCAGCTCCATCAGACCCGCAGCTACCTCGCCGCCGTCGACGCGGAACGGATCGAGCGGATGGTCGCCGCCGCGGGCCGCGGCGACCAGTCGGCGTGGTCGGCGCTCGTCGCCCGCTTCCGCGGACGCGTCCTGCGTGTCGCCCGCTTCCACGGCCTGAACGCGCACCAGGCCGACGACGTCGCCCAGGAGACGTGGCTGCGCCTGTTCCGCAACCTCGAGCGGGTGCGTGACCCGCTCGCGCTCGGCGCGTGGGTGGACACGACGGCGCGGCGCGAGTGCCTGCGGGCGCTGCGCGGGACGCGGCACGAGGACCTGACCGACGAGGAGGTGGGCGTCGACCGGGTCGCCGTCGAGGACGACACCGAGCTCGAGGAGCAGCGCGTCGCGCTCGCCCGTGCGGTGGCGAACCTGCCGACGCGCCAGCGGGAGCTGATGGAGTGCCTGCTCGCCGAGTCCGAGCCGAGCTACGCGGAGGTCGCGCAGCAGCTCGGGATCCCGATCGGGAGCATCGGCCCGACCCGCGGGCGGTGCGTCGAGAAGCTGCGCGTCGAGCTGCTCGCGGCGCGGTCCTGAGCCTCCCAGGTCCGCGCCGGGACACACCGGATTCCGGTTCTGTTCGTTCGTTCAGTGGGTGGATCCTCACCGGGCCATAGCGTCGGAGAACCATGAAGCGACCCCTTCTCCTCGCCGCTTTCGCCACCGCGCTGTTCGCCGTCCCCGCGTCCGCTCAAGCCGCCGTCGTCGGCGACGAGGACGGCGCCACCGTCTTCCGGGCGGGCGCGGGAGAGTCCAACGCCGTGTACTCCGCCGGCGGCTTCCCGACCGCGTTCCGCGACCTCGGCGCGCCGGTGCACGTCAACGCTCCGTGCACCGACGACGGGGCCACGTTCAGCTGCCCGACCGCGCCGGTCTTCTATCTCAACGATCGCGCGGACATCGGCTGGATCATCACCAATTTCGGACCCGGTGAGGTGCACGGCGGCGGCGGCGCCGACGACCTCTTCGTGAGCGCGTCCCAGGACGCCCGCGCCGAGGGCGACTCGGGCGACGACATCGTCGACGTCAGCGCGAGCCTGACCGGCTACGGCCTCGGCGGCAGCGGCGACGACCGGATCGCCGGCGGCGGGCCGACCGACGGCGCGAGCGTGCTCGACGGCGGTGGCGACGATGACCTCGTCGCCCACGCGGGCTCGCAGTTCGCGACCCTGGGCGGCGGCTCCGGCGACGATCGCGTCGTCGGCGGCAACGCGTTGTCGGGGACGCTGACGGGCGGCGGCGGGAACGATGTCCTGACCTTCGCCAACGGCGCCGCTGCGCAGGGCGTGTGGACGATCGACGGCGGCAGCGGCAACGACACGATCACCGGCCATCCCGCGCATGACGTGGTGCACGGCGGGAGCGGCAACGACCGCATCGACGTCGCCGACGGCAACGCCGACGACGTCGACTGCGACGGCGGGCTGGACATCGTCTACGCCGATGTCATCGACACCGTGGCGAGCGACTGCGAGCTGCGGCTCAACTTCCGCGGCCCCCGCAACTCGGCCGTCGAGTCCGCCCGTTCCGCGGCGGCCGCGCTGATCGCGCGCCCGCATCCGTTCCCGTAGGTCTTCTAGTTCAGTTCGGAGGCGATCGCCGCCTCCAGCAGCCCTCGGGCGCGCTCACGGTCGAGCGCGCCTGAGAGCCAGCGGTTGGAGAGGCCGTCGACGAGCGCGGTGAGGCGCTCGGCGGCGGCGCGTGCGTCCACGTGCGGCGCCTCGGCCGCGATCGCGTCGGCGACCAGCGCCACCCACGTGTCGGTCGCCTCCTTGACCTGCTCGCGCAGGTCGGGCTCGAAGACCGCGCTCGCCTGGATCTCGCCCCAGACCGTGCTCGTCTCGCGCGCCGCCTCGTCGAGCTCGGCCAGCAGCGTCGCCCTGACGCCGGCCGGCGCCGCACCCGCGGCCCGTTCGTTGGCGTGGTCGAGCGTCGCCCGGACCAGGCCCTTGCGCGAGCCGAAGTAGTAGTAGATCAGCGACACCGCGACGCCCGCCTCCGCCGCCACCACCTCGACCCGAAGGCCGCGTACGCCCGTGCGCGCGATCACCGCGATCGCGGAGTCGAGGATCAGATTGCGGCGGTCGGGAGCCATCTCGCGCCGCCACCTTACTTACTGGCTGTGGCTTGACTGAATTTTCAATCTAACGTAGTGTGCGCCGTCATGGCGACGATCACGTATGGAGAGACGGCGGTCGTGGACCGCGCGGGGCGGGTCGAGGAGGCCGGGGTGGCGTACATCCCGGAGGCGGAGCGGGACTCGCGGCCGGCGAACCTCGCGACGGTGTTCTTCGGCGGGAACCTCGCGTTCTCGGTGATCGTCTTCGGCTGGCTGCCGGTGACGTTCGGGCTCGGGTGGTGGGCGACGGTGACGTCGGCGGCGCTCGGGCTGGCGATCGGCACGCTGATCACGGCGCCGCTGGCGCTGCTCGGGCCGCGGACGGGGACGAACAACACGGTGTCCAGCGGCGCGCACTTCGGCGTCACCGGGCGGCTCGTGGGCTCGGCGCTGACGCTGGCGTTCGCGCTCGCGTACGCGGCGATCGCGGTCTGGACGTCGGGCGATGCGCTGGTCGCCGGGGCGCATCGGCTGTTCGGCACGCCCGCGGGCGACGGCGCGCTGGCGGTCGGGTACGCGCTGATCGCCGCCGAGATCGCCCTTGTCGCCCTGTACGGCCACGCGACCGTGGTCGCGCTGCAGCGGATCGTCGTGCCGGTCGTGGGCGTGCTGTTGCTGCTGGGCGTGTTCGCCTTCGCGGGCGACTTCCACGCGAGCGGCTCGGGCGAGTTCCTGCTCGGCGGGTTCTGGCCGACGTGGGCGCTGGCGGTCACCGTCGCCGCGGCGGGGCCGCTCTCCTACGCGCCGTCGCTGGGCGACTACACGCGCCGGATCTCGAGCGCGCACGGTGACCGGCGGGTGTTGGCCGCCGCCGGCCTCGGCGTCTACGGCGGCCTGCTGGCCACCACGCTGTTCGGCGCCTTCACCGCGCTCTGCCTGACGCACCTCGGCGACTCCTACGTCGGCGACCTGGTCGCCGCCGCGCCCGCCTGGTACGTCCTGCCGATCCTCGTCATCGGCCTCGCCGGCGGGGTCGGCCAGGGCGTGCTGAACATGTACGCGTCCGGCCTCGACCTCGCCGCGATCGTCCCGAACGCCCGCCGCGTGCACGCGACGCTGATCACCAGCGTGCTCGCGATCGCGCTCGTCTTCCTCGGCACGTTCGCGCTGAACGCCGTCGACTCGATCACCGCGATGACGCTGGTCCTGAACGGCGTCGCCGCCCCGTGGGTGGTCGTGAACCTGCTCGGGTTCCTGGTCGCCCGACGGCGCACGTACGACCCGCACGATCTGCAGGCGTTCAACGAGGGCCGCCGCGGCGGGCGCTACTGGTTCACCGGCGGCTGGAACCTGCGGGCGATCGGCGCCTGGGGCGGCCGGCTCCGCCTTCGGCCTGCTGGCCGTCACCACCGACCTCTACACCGGCCCGCTGGCGAACCTCGCCGGCGGCGTCGACCTGTCCCTCGCCGGCTCGGCGCTCGTCGCCGCGGCCGTCTACCTCATCGCGCTGGCCGTCTGGCCGGAAGGAGATTCCAAGTGATCGATCCGCTGACCCGTTGGGCCGCCTATGGCGAGAAGCCCGACTACTGCGGCCTGATGACCTACGCCGGGCTCCCGTACACGGAGGACCCGGCCGAGTTGGAGGGCGTCGACGTGGCGATCGTCGGCGCGCCGATGGACGAGCTGACGTCGGACTCGCCCGGGACGCGTTTTGGCCCGCGGGCGATCCGGGCGGCGTCCTGTGCCGCCGGCCCGCACCTCGAGGCCGGCGTGGACGCGCTGCGCGACGTGCTGCGGGTCGTGGACTTCGGCGATGCCCCGATCCTCCCCGCCGACCCGGTGCGCTCGCACACGGCGATCCAGGCGACGGTCGCGCAGGTGCTGGCGGCGGGCGCGATGCCGGTGATCCTCGGCGGCGACCACTCGATCGCCGAGCCCGACATCCGCGCGGTGGCGGAGAAGCACGGCCCGGTCGGCCTGATCCACTTCGACACGCACACGGACACCGGCCGCGAGGTCTTCGGCGCGACGCTCTCGCACGGCTCCTGCATGTACCGACTCGTCGAGTCCGGCCACATCGACCCCGAGCGCTACGTCCAGATCGGTCTGCGCGGCTACTGGCCGGGTGCCGAGGAGTTCGGCTGGCAGGCCGAGCGCGGGATCGTCTCGCACTTCATGCACGACGTCCGCGACCGCGGCATCCGCGCGGTCGTCGCCGACACGATCGAGCACGTCGGCGCCGGCCCGGTCTTCCTCAGCGTCGACATCGACGTCCTCGACCCGGCCTTCGCCCCCGGCACCGGCACGCCCGAGCCGGGCGGGATGACCTCCGGCGAGCTGCTCTGGGCCTGCCGCGAGCTCGCGACCGCGGTCGACCTCGTCGGCCACGAGATCGTCGAGGTCCTCCCGGACCGCATCGGCTCCCGCGACATCACGGCCCTCGTCGCCGAGCGCGTCGTCCGCGAGACCCTGACGGGCGTCGCCGCCCGCCGCCTCGTCCGAACCTAAAGGGGTCAGGCCCTTTATCTTTGGCGGGTGGAGGCGATGGAGGTGTTGCGGTCGTGGGCGGTGCAGGACTCGCCGCCCGGGGCCGCGGTCGCGGCGCTGGTTGCGCGGGGCGACGTGCCGGTCGGGTGGCTCGACAAGGCGCTGTACGAGGACCGGACCGTGGTCGCGATGTACAACCCGCGGACGGCGACGGCGATCGTGCCCGCGGACGAGGCGGCGGCGTTCGGGAGCGCGTTCCTGCCGCCTGACACCGGCGCGGAGGACACGCTCGCCGTCGAGGCGGTCAGCGACGCGCTCGACGGCAAGACGCTCAGCCGCGACGACCTCCACGAGGCCCTGCGGCAGCGGTTGCCGGCGAGCATGCTTCCGTGGTGCGAGGGGTGCCAGAGCCATCACGCGCGGCGCGGGGTGTTGGTGATGGCGGGCCTGCACGGGAAGCTGTGCCTGGCCGGGCGGGCCGGGCGCCAGCCCGCGTTCGCGCGGACCGACCAGCTCGTCGGCTGGGACCCGCCGGAATCCAACGAGCTGGTCAGCCGCTACAAGCGCCAGTACGGGACGTCCAACGCCACCCACTTCGCCGAGTGGGCCGGGATCGGCAAAGCGCACGCGAACGCGCTCTGGAACGACGACGAAGCCCAGGGCGAGCGGCTCGACGGCGTCAGGGTGATCGCCCCTGGCGACCCGCTCCTGCTCACCCGCGACCGGGAGGCGCTGATCCCCGATCCCACGTGGCGAAAGCGGGTCTGGTCGGCCATCCCGACCACCGGCGTGATCCTCCAAGACCACGAGCCCGTCGCCCTGTGGAAGGCGCGCAAGCGCGGCAAGACGCTCGAGGTGACGCTCACCAAGGGCGCGCCGGACGTCCACGACGTCCTTGTGAGACTTGCGTCACACCGCGGCTGCTCAGGGGTGGAGATTCACTCCGAAGGGTGACGATTGGTGAGGGTTCACGGTGTTTGATCGCGCAGGGCACGGTCGCGATCGTCGCGAAGCAGAGGCGGGTCGTGCTCGTCACGACGGCCAAGCCGCGCAGCTTCACGCGCTCGGGGCCTCGGCGGGCGGCGTGCCGTCGCCGGTCGGGTTGGGGGCGGCCTACCCGGCCGCCGGCGCGATGCCGTACCAGCTCGACCAGGTCAAGGCGTTCAAGGCCGGCGGCGGCGACGTCGTGATCTCCTTCGGCGGCGCGGCCGGGAAGGAGCTGGCGACGGTCTGCACCGAGGACCAGCTCGCGACGGGCAGGATGGGCGACTACGCGCTCCAGGCCGCGACCGCTCTGCACGACCAGCTCCAAGCGCTCCACCCGGGCCTGACCGACGCGCCGCGCTGGCGGATGGTCGGCGTCACGCCGATGGCCGGGGTCAATGACAACCCCCTCGAGGTCTCCACGCTCGCCGACGCGCAGAAGGTGACCGCCTTCGCCGGCGACAAGCACATCGGGATGCTCGGGCTGTGGTCGCTCGGCCGCGACACGCCCGGTCACGAGTTCACGAAGACCCTGGGAGCCTTCACCGGCTGACAGGTACGCTCGCGAACGTGCGTCGCGTCGCGATCATCGCCTCGGCCAGCGGCAACGGCAAGACGACCCTCGGGCGGGCCGTGGCGGCCCGCCTCGGCGTCCGCTTCGTCGAGCTCGACGCGCTCGTCCACGGCCCGGGCTGGGCCGAGACGCCCGACGACGAGCTCAAGGCGACGCTGACCCCGATCCTGGCCGAGGACGGCTGGGTGATCGACGGCAACTACACGGGCAAGATCGGCAACCTGGTGCTCGACGCCGCCGACACGGTCGTGTGGCTCGACCTCCCGACTCACGTCTGGCTTCCCCGCCTGGCCCGGCGTACCTGGCGCCGGGTGGTGCGCAAGGAGCCGATGTTCAACGGCAACCGGGAGACCTGGCGGGACGCGGTGTGGGGCCGCGAGTCCCTGTTCGGGTGGGCACTGACGCAGCAGCCGCGCCGCCGGCGCGAGTACCCGGGGCGCCTGGCCGGCAGGCCGGTGACGCGTCTGCGGAGCCCGCGCGAGGTCGACCGCTGGCTGGCGAATGTCTGAGATGCGGCCCGGCACCGAGTTCGCGGACCACGTGATCCGCGGGGTCGCCGGCCGGGGCGGGATGGGGATCGTCTACCGGGCGACCGACATGACGCTCGAGCGCGAGGTCGCGCTGAAGGTGATCGCCTCCGACCTCTCCAAGGACGAGGAGTTCCGCAGCCGCTTCCAGCGCGAGTTCCGCGCGGCGGCGTCCATCCAGCACCCGAACGTGATCCCCGTCTACCACGCCGGGGAGTACGACGGGCTGCTGTACGTGACGATGCGCTACGTCGACGGCACCGACCTCGCCCGCCTGCTGCAGGCCGAGGGCCGGCTCGACCCGCGCACGGCCGCGTACGTGGTCGCGCAGATCGCCGAGGCGCTCGACGCCGCCCACAAGGCCGGCATCGTCCATCGCGACGTCAAGCCCGCCAACGTCCTGATCGAGAGCGCCGGCGACGGCTACCACGCGACGCTGACCGACTTCGGCCTCATGAAGAACCTGCGGGCGACGACGCAGATCACCCAGGCCGGCAGCGTCATCGGCACCTTCGACTACGCCGCGCCCGAGCAGCTCAAGGAAGGCCCGATCGACGCCCGCACCGACGTCTACGCGCTCGGCGGCGTCCTCTACCAGGCGCTCACCGGCAAGGTCCCGTTCCCGCGCGAGACCGCCGCGGCGACGATGCTCGCCCACCTCGACGCCCCGCCGCCGAGCGTGCTCACCGTGCTCCCCGACGCCTCGGAACTGCTGGGCGAAGTCGTGCGCCGCGCGATGGCCAAGGACCCGCGCGACCGCTATCCGTCGGCGGGCGACCTCGGCCGCAGCGCGCTGAGCGCCGCCGAGGACCGGCGCACCACCACCGCGGAGCGCAGCGTCGCGGCCGGCGACGCCGCGCCGGACTCGGTCCTGCACACCGCGCCGTCGCTCCCGCTCCCGCCCGCGCTCGCGGTCGAGACCGGTGGAGGCAGGTTCGTCGGCCGCGCGGCCCAGCTCGAGACGCTCGCCACCGCGTACGCCGAGGCGGAGCGCGGCAAGCGCCGGTTCGTCCTGCTCGTGGGCGAGCCCGGCATCGGCAAGACGCGGCTGGCGACGGAGATCGCCCGCCGCGCGCACCACGAGGGCGCGACCGTCCTCTACGGCCGCAACGACCCCGAGTCGCTGCTCCCCTACCAGCCGTTCATCGCCGCGCTCGAGCACTGGGTCACCCACCGCGAGCGCCTCGACCTGCCGTCCGAGCTCGCGCTCGAGTTGACCGAGGTCGCGCGCTTCGTCCCCGGCCTGCGCAAGCACGTCCCACCCGTCCGCGAGCCGTTGGCGGACGAGCCGGAGATGCGCCGCTACCGGCTCTTCGAGGGCGTCACCCGCCTGCTCGCCTACGCCGCCCGCGAGCGCCCGGTCGTCCTGCTGCTCGACGACCTCCACTGGGCCGACCCGAGCACGACCCTGCTGCTCGGCCACCTGCTCCAGGACGCCGCCCCCATGCGGCTGTTCGTGCTCGGCACCGCGCGGACGTTCGAGGGCGAACTGGTCGCCCGCCTGCGCCGCCAGGGCAACTTCGAGCGGATCGAGCTCGGCGGGCTCACCACCGACGAGACCCGCGCGCTGGTCGCCCGCGACGACGTCACGAGCCAGTTCGTGCAGCGGCTCACCGAGGAGACGGAGGGCAACCCGTTCTTCATCGAGGAGACACTGCGCAGCCTGCCCGAGCTCGAAGAGCGTGCGCTGAGCCAGATCGCGGTCCCGGAAGGGGTCAAGGAGCTGATCGGCCGCCGCCTCGAGCAGCTCTCCGAGCCCACCAACCGGGTGCTCAGCGTCGCGTCGGTCGTCGGGCGCCGCTTCGACCTCATCCTGCTCGAGACCCTTCTGAGCGACGACGACGTGCTGGAAGCGCTCGAGGAGGCGACCGACCGCGGGCTGGTGAGAGAAGCGGGCGTCGACCGCTTCGCGTTCGCCCACGCGCTCGTGCGCGATGCGCTCTACGAGAGCCAGAGCACGAGTCGCCGCGTGCGCCTGCACCGGCGGATCGGCGAGGCGATCGAGGCCACCCCCGACCCCAATCCGGCCGAGCTCGCCTACCACTTCCACGAGGGCCGGGCACCCCAGGCGATCCCCTACGCGCTGGCCGCCGCCGAGCAGGCCTCCGCCGCGCTGGCCTGGGCGGAGGCGGTCGAGCACTACCGGCGCGCCGACTCCGGCCTCCCCACCCGCCTCGCCCTCGGCGCCGCCGAGCTGCGCGCCGGCGACCCCGCCGCCCGCGCGACGTTCGCCCGCGCCGCCGAGCTCGCCCGCGAGCAGGAGGACCACGACGCGCTGGCCGAGGCCGCGCTCGGCTTCTCCGGCCGCCACGCCGAGGCGGGCGTGATCGACGACGAGGCGCTGGAGCTGCTCGAGGAGGCGCTCGCCCAGCAGCCGCCCAACAGCCTGCTCGCCGTGCGCCTGCGCGCGCGGCTGGTCGACGCGCTCCAGTTCGCCCGCCAGGGCACCCGCCGCGAGACGCTCAGCGCCGAGGCGCTCGAGATCGCGCACCGCCTCGATGACCCGCGGGCGCAGCTGGTCGCGCTCGAGGCCCGCCACGCCGCGCTGCTGCACGTCGACCACCTCGAGGAGCGGCTGCGGCTCAGCGAGGAACTGCTCGCGTTGGCGACCGAGGACCGCGAGCTGCAGGCGCTCGGGCATCACTGGCGCATCTATGACCTGCTCGAGGCCGGGCGGGTGGAGGACGCGCGGACCGCGCATCGCAAGCTCAACACGCTCGCCGCCGCACTGCGCCAGCCGCTCTACAACCACTTCGCCGTCGGCTGGGAGGTCGTGTGGGCGCAGATGGCGGGCCGCGTCGAGGACGCGCAGCGGCTCGCCCGCGAGGCGTTCGAGTACGGCGTTCGCGCCCAGGCGCGTGACGCCGAGACGATCTTCACCGCCCAGAACCTGATCCTCGCGCGGCGGGAGGAGGGGCTCTCCGACCACGTCGCGACGATCGCCGGCTACGTCGAGCGCAACCCGGCGCTGAGCGCGTGGGCGGCGATCCTGCCGATGGCGCACCTGATGGCGGGCGACGTGCCCGCGGGCGTGGCGCAGTTCCGCGCGCTGGCGCAGGACGACTTCGCCGCGATCCCGCGCGACATGTTCTGGTTCACCGCGATCGCGCTGCTCGGCGAGACCGCGGCGCTGCTGCGCGACGCCGAGCACGCGCGGGTGCTCCACGGCCTGCTCCTGCCCCACGCCGGCAAGCTCGTGCAGATCAGCCAGGCCGCGAGCCTCGGCTCGACGCACCGGTTCCTCGCGCTCACCGCCGCCGCGTTCGGGGACCTGGAGTCCGCGGAGGCGCACTTCGCCGCGGGACTGGAGCGCAACGCGGAGTGCGGGCTCCGCCCCGTGGTCGCGTTGATGCGGCGCGAGTTCGCCGAGTTGCTGCTCGCCCGCGGCGACACCGAACGGGCGCGCGGCGTGCTCGAGGAGACCCTCCGCGAAGCTCAGGCCGGCGGCATGTCCCAGCTCATCACGCGTGTGCGAACGCGACTGGCCGAGCTGCCTCCGGCGTCGTGAGGTGAACGGGCCGCCCGTCGACCACGGCGAGCCAGACAGGCGCCGCGGGGTCGACGGGGAGGCCGGTGAGGTCGGCGCGCATCCCCACGCGGACGCGCCCGGCCACGGCCTCCTCACCGATCGCGAACGCGGCGTTGGTGGTGTAGCCCGCCAGCGCCTCGTCGTCGGTCAACCCGCGCGCCCGCGCGGTGGCCATGCCGAGACGCGGGTCGGCGTCGCCGACCGGCCAGTCGCTGCCGAGGGCGAGCACGGCGCCCGCGTCGATCAGGTCGCGCATGCGGAAGCCGCGCGCGGCGCGCTCGGGGCCGAGCCGGTCGCTCCAGTTGCCCTCGGGCCTCGCGGCCAGCGTGTGCACCGGCTGCATCGACGCGGTCACACCGGACGCGCCGATCTTCGCCACCAGGTCGTCCGGCAGCGTCTCCAGGTGCTCCAGGCGGTGGCGCGTCCCGTTCTGATTGCGCAGGTAGGTGTCGAGCGTGAAGCGCACGGCGGCGTCGCCGATGGTGTGCGTCGCGAGCTGGAAGCCCGCGGCCGCGAAGCGCGTCATCACGTCCGCCATCCGCTGCGGATCCGGCCAGAAGGGCGTCACGCCCTCGCCCTGTGAGTCCGGCGCCTCCAACCAGGCCGTGCCGGCGTCGATCACGCCGTCGGCGAAGAACTTCGCGGTGCCGCCGCTCCACAGCGCGCCGCGCTCGTCGCGCAGCGCCAGGCGCGTCTCGAGCTCGGCGTCGATCATGTCCGGCGTCAGCCACTGCGGGACGCGCAGGCGCATCGTCAGCTCGCCGGTCTCCTCGAGGTCGCGCAGCAGGTCGTGGGTGGCGGGCTCGCCGTCCATCACGTGCGCGCCCGTCAACCCGAGCGCGTTCAGGCGCCGCAGCTGCTCGACGTGGCGCTCGCGCAGCTCCGGCCAGCGCAGCCGCGGCGCCGCGCGCAGCACGAGATCCTGCGCCGCGGGCTCGCGCAGCTCGCCGGTCGGCACGCCCTCGACGCAGACGACCTCCGACCCGTCGGCGAACGCGTGCGGGCCGGTGACGTGGGCGAGCTCCAACGCACGGGGCGACGCCAGCGCGGTGTGCAGGTCCGAGAGCCGCACGAACGCCGCCGCACCGCGGACCGCCTTGCCGATCTCGCGCGGCGTCGGCGCCGCGTCGTAGTCCAGGCCCCACGCGAACAGCCAGCCTCGCTGCGGCTTCGCATCGGCCAGCGCGGCCAGCACGTCCGCCTTGCTCCGCAGCCCGCCGAGGTCGACCCCGCGGGCCAGCTCGGCGCCCCAGAACGGGTGCAGGTGCGAGTCGACGAGGCCGGGGACCAGCTCGTTCCCCCTCGCGTCGATCACCACCGTGCGCGCGTCGCAGTGCTCGCGGACCGTGGCGTTCTCGCCGACGGCGATGATCGTGCCGCCGCTGACCGCCACCGCCTCGGCGACCGGCTGCCCTGGGTGCAGCGTGCGCACACGGGCGTTGAGGATCGCGAGATCAGCGGCCATTGGTCGGCCTCGCGGTGAAGAGGTACAGCAGACCGAAGACGACGATCGCGCCGACGACCATCGGGGCGGCCCAGACCTGGTACCAGGGCGCACCCACGGGGGCGAGCGACTCGCGCGGCCAGGCGACGTTGACCGTCTCGAAGCCCAGCCACAGCACAGCGCCCACGTTGAGCACGATACGCGCCTTGGACCGCGACAGGACGCCCTGCGAGCGGGCGTACAGCGCGGCGATCGCGACGAGCAGGAACGCGCAGTAGATCGCCGCGGTGCCGAACGTGATCAGGCTGCCGATCGCGGTCGCCTCGAGGCCGAGCAGCAGGCCGAGCCACGCGACGACGGTCGTGGCCACGATCCCGCCGATCGGCACCTGGCGGGAGTCGACCTTGCGCAGGAACCGGGAGGCGGGCAGCACGCCGTCGCGGGCGACGGAGTAGATCCCGCGCGAGGTCCCGCCCTGCGCGGCCATCCCGCAGGCGATGAAGGCGAGCAGCACGACGGCGGCGAACGGCTTGCTCGACCAGTCGCCGAAGTTCGAGACCACGGCCGTCGACACCGGGTCGATGTCCTTGCCGGCGACGACGTCGGCTGGGTTCGGGTGCGCGAGCGTGGTCGCGAAGGCGTTGAGGATCACGAGCGCGCCGACGCTCAGCAGCGCCATCCAGACCGCGCGCGGGACGTGCTTGGCCGCGCCCTTGGTCTCCTCGGCGGCGGCGACGGTCGAGTCGAAGCCGATGAAGGCCCAGCCGGCGACGGCGAGCGCGGCCAGCATCGCGGCGAGCGTCGAGCCGCCGCTCAGCGCCTCGGCGCCGAAGCTGTCGAAGAGCACCGACGGGGACTGCTCGCGGAAGACCAGGAGCAGCGCGAGGCCGATGCCGACCGAGGCGACGGCCTCGGCCGCCACGCCGAGCCGCAGCGCGGCCTTCAGGGCGTCGACGCCGATGGCGTTGACGAGGCTGCAGGTCAACACGAGAACCGCGCCGGTGATCACGATCGCGTGGGCGGTCGGCGTGATCCCGAGCAGCGTCAGCGCCCACGGGGCGCCGAGGTAGGCGATCGTGGTGTTCGCCACGGCGTACGCGCACAGCGCCACCCACCCGGTCATCCAGCCATAACGCGGGCCGATCAGCCGCCTCGTCCACTGGTAGGCGCCGTTGGAGAGCGGCCACTTCGCCGCGAGCTCGGAGTAGACCGCGAGCAGCAGGCACTGGCCGGCGAGCGCGACCGGAAGCACCCACACCCACGCCCCGCCCGCCACGACCATGCCGACGAGCACGACGGCGTAGAGCCCGACGACCGGGGAGATCGTCGCGAAGCCCATCGCGACCGAGTCGAAGATCCCCATCCCGCGCTTGAGCTCCTGCTCGTAGCCGAGCTCCTGTACGCGCTGCGCGTCGCCGTCGGCGGCGGGCGGGGTCAGGGGCTCGGTTGCTGTCACGGTCGCCATCGTCTCTCCTTTGGGAAAACTAGCGGCGCTAGTCTGAACTAACGGTGCTAGTTTTGTCAAGGTGCCGCGCCCGTCAAAGCCGCTGTTGTCCCGTCGCGGGATCGCCGAAGAGGCGTTGAAGCTCGTCGACGAGGAGGGCATCGAGGCGCTGACCACGCGCAAGCTGGCCAAGCGGCTCGGCGTCGAAGGCCCGTCGCTCTACAACCACGTCCGCGGCCGCGACGACCTGCTGGACGAGATGACCGCGGTGATCGACGAGCACGTCGACACGTCCGTGCTCGACCACCCGGACTGGCGCGTCGGGCTCTCGGAGTTCGCCCGCTCCTACCGGCGCGCGTTCGCCGCGCACCCGCACATCGTCGCCACCGTCAGCGCGCGCCCGGTCAACACCCACACCGCCCTCCAGGCCTACGACGAGGCCTTCGCCGCCTTCGAGCGGTTCGGCTGGGACCCGCACACGGCGGCCGTGGTCATGGCGGCGGTCGACTTCCTCGTGCTCGGCTCGGCGATCGAGACCTTCAAGGCCGGGTTCCACCGCGGGGCCGACGAGTACGACCCGGACTACCCGCACCTCGCCACGGCGTTGCGTGCCGCGGGCGACGACGACATCGACGACCTCGGGTTCGAGCTCGGGCTCTCCGCGGTCGTCGCGTGGCTCAGCGCACGCGAACGCGAACGCGCTTAGACGTGCCGAGCGCGAACGGGTACGACGCGTCCGCGCGGACCCGCGCGCGCACCGGGAACGTCGTCCCGGCGGCGCGGAACGAGAAGCGATAGCGGTAGCTGAACGCGCCCTTCGCGTTCGTCCGCACGGTCCGGAACGTCCGCCACGTGCCGCGCTCGAAGGCCTGCAACTCGACGACCTTGCCGTTGAGCGGGACGTAGCCGTGCAGCAGCCGGCCGCTGAACCGCACGCGTGAGCCCGAGCGGATCGTGCGCCGGTCGGCGCCGAAGCGCAGCGTGGCGCGCACAGCGACGTTGAGCGGCTTCGAGCACGCGTAGCTGAGCTGGCCGGGCACGCGCGCGGCGAAACGCAAGGTGCGCGACGGGCCGGCGGGCACGCGGTAGCTGAACCGGCCCGCGGCGTCCGTCGCCAGCGGCTTGGCGAGGAAGCGCGGCGCGGCCCCGGCGCGGCGCACCAGGCTGTAGACGGACACTTGGGTTCCGGCGGGCACGCCGCCGAGCGACCCGCGGACGGTCAGCTTCCCGCCGTAGCCGATCGTGCCGCGCTTGCGGTCGAACGCGACCGCGAACGCCGGCGACTCCACGGCGGCGCAGCTCGACGGCGTGTTGACCGTCGTGATGATGAACGGCGCCGAGGCCGTGACGTTCACCCCGGTCGCGTCGTTGATCAGCACCCGCACCGTGTGCGCCCCGTCCGCGAGCGTCGCGGTGTCGATGTCCAGCGTGCCGCTCGCCTGGAGCTTGCACGGGACGATCGCGGTGTACGGCGGCGCGCATCCCAGCTCCTTCGTCACCGCGGGCTGTCCATCCACCTCGAGCACGGCCTTCTGCACGCCCGAGCCCGTGTCCGCGGCCGAGAACGCGATGCTCTGCGCACCGGTCAGCGGGACCGGCGTCGTCAGCGACCCGGAGGGCGGCGTGACGAACTGCGGCAGGCTCGTGTCGTTGAGGCTGATCGCGGCGCGAAAGATGCGGAACGCGGCGGTCTCGGGCGTCTGGACGGCCGGGCAGGGATCGTTGCCGCCGGTGCAGGAGACCTCGAGCGACAAGGTCTTGAAGCCCTTCAGGTCGGGCCTGGCGATCAGGGTCCCGTCGCCGAGCGGCGACCCCGTGCCGAGCTCCGAGCAGGGGACGTCGAGGTCGGCGTTGCAGAACTCGACCTGCAGGCCGCCGGCCGGGGACGACGGATCGTCGAAGTACATGACGTACGCCGTGATCGACTGTCCCGTTCGCGGGCCGACCCGCGCCCCGCGCCACATCCGCATGCTCGCGATCGTGGTGTCGCTCGGCGCCTCGAAGACCCAGCGCGCCGTCGCGTCCTGCGGCTGGGCGACGCGCCCGTCGAGGTATCCGTGGAGCCCGTTCCCGCTCGCGCACTCGTTGACGGCCTGGGTCTGACCGCCGCCCCGGGCGGGGGCCCAGCCGTCGGCGGGCGCGGGCGCCCCGTCGGGCCCGGCGCACGACCACACCTCGTAGGTCGCGGCGTGCGCGACGGCCGGCGTGAGCGCGAGCAGCGCGGCGATCAGGACCGCAAGCCGGGTCATCGCACGCGCACCCTGACACGCTTCGACGTGCCGAGGGCGAACGGGTAGGAGTCGTCGTGGCGGACGCGCACGCGGACGGGGAACGTCGTCCCCGCGGCGCGGAACGAGAACCGGTAGCGGTAGGAGAACGCGCCCTTCGCGTTCGTCCGCAGCGTCGTGATGCTGCGCCACCGCCCGCGCTCGTACGCCTGCAGCTCGACCAGCTTGCCGCCCTTGGGCACGTACCCGCCGCGCAGTTGGCCGCGGAAGCGCACGCGCTGACCGGAACGGATCGTGCGCGGCGAGGCCTTCAGCGTGCTGCGCGCCTTGACGGCGACGTTGAGCACCTTCGAGCAGCCGAAGGTCGCGCCCGCCTGGACGCCGAACCGCAGGCTGCGCGACGGGCCGGGCGGGACCTTGTAGGTGAACTTGCCCGCGGCGTCGGCGGTGATCGGCGTGCGCCCGAGCTTCTCGGCCGCCCCGTCGCGGGCGACGCGGCTGAAGACCCGGACCTGCGCGCCGGGTGACGCCTGGCCGACGACGTTGAGCTTGCCGCCGTAGGCGATGGTCGGGTGCTTGCGGTCCAACGCCACCGCCGGGCCGCTCGCGTCAGGTCCGCAGGTCGTCGGCGCGTTGACCGTGGTGATCGTGAACGGCCCGAACGCGGCGACATTGCTCTCGGTCGCGTCGAGGGCGAGCACGCGCACGCTGTGGGTGCCGTCGGCCACGGTCGCGGTGTCGAACGCCAGCGAGCCGCTGGACGCCGCCTTGCACGGGACGACCGTCGTGAACGGCGGCGTACAGATCTCCTGCTGGGCCAGCGTGTGCCCGTCGACCTCGAGCTCGAAGCGCCGGATGCCGCTGCCGACGTCGCTCGCCGAGAACGAGACCCCCTGCGACCCGGACAACACGCCCCCTGCGTTGAGCGACCCGGACGGCGGCGAGGTGAAGATCGGGTCCGCATCGTCCTGCAGCGTCACCACGCTGCGGTACATGCGGAAGGACACGGCATCGGGATCGGTCCCCGTCTCGGCGGCGCAGACGGTCCCGGCGGACCCGCCGCAGCCCGCGTTGAGGTACAGGTCGCGGACGTCGGCCAGGTTGGACTCGCCGACCAGATTCGCCGCCCCGAACCGATTGGCGGGGTCGCCGAGTCCCCGGCACTGCCAGCCGGGACAGTTCTCGGAACCCACGACGTACGCGCCGACATAGGCGTTGGTCTGACGCGCCATGTAGTACACCGGCGACGCGTTGCCGGTGTTCGGCTCCACCCGCGCCGCCCGCCACAGCCGGTAGGCGACGATCTTCAGCGACGCGGGCACCTGGAAGTGCCAGACGACGTTCTCCGCGTTCGCGGTGTGCGCGACCGCCCCGTTGAGGCCGGCGTACAACCCGTTGCCGCCCGGGCAGTCGTTCGAAGGACTGGAGAACTCGCCGTGCCCCTCGGACCGCCAGCCGTCGATCCCCGCCGGCTTGCCGTCGGGGTCCGCGCAGGACCAGACGTCGTACGTGCCGGCGTGCGCGGGCGTGCACAAGAGCAGCAACAGCCCGACGACCAGCATCCCTGCACGGCGCACCACGTTCGGGAAGATAGCGCGGGTGGAGTCGAGTCCACCCCATTGGTGGGAGGAACGCTCATCGGCCGCCCGTAGCGTCGGAGCTCATGATTCGCTCCCTCTTCGCCTTCGGCTCGCTGATCGCCGTCCTCGTCGTCGCCGCGCCCGCGCAGGCCGCCGCGCCGTCCTGTCAGCGCGCCGGCGCCAAGCTGTTGGCCGCGTCCGGGAACGCCCGCGTGGTGTCGGTCAAGGAGAAGGCCCAGAACTCCGAGACGCGGCGCGACCGTATCTACGGCTGCTGGACCACCACCGGGCGGCGCTTCACGCTGTTCCTGGCGCGCGACTTCGGCCTCGATCTGATCGAGCGCGACCACATCGAGATCGTCGACGGGCGCTACATCGGCGTGATCCGGTCGTTCGAGGGCGGCGTCAGCGAGTCGCAGACCGCTGCGACGTGGGATGCGTCCAAGCACGTCGCGCTGCGCAACTCCAAGCCGTGCGACGAGGTCTCCACCGGTGACTTCAGCGGCGTCGACGACGCCGTGTTCTATCGCGGCGGCGGCATGGCGTACTCGTGCAACGGCAGCCTGCGCCTGACCGACGGCAAGGGCGATCGCGAGGTCGAGCCGCCGGGCGCCAAGGTCGCCCACCTCGCCGTCTCGGCCAACTCGCACGACTTCATCCCGCAGCTCTTCTACGTCGCCGATACGACGCCGAAGACGATCGCGCTCTGAGACACTGCGCCGCATGTTGCGCTGGGGCCTGTCGATCCTGCTCATGACGATCGCGCTGGCCGCGCCGGCGCAGGCGCTGCCGCCGGACCCGCCGCCCGCGCCGCTCACGCCGGCGGACGGGGCGTCGGTGCCGGTCGACCCGAACGGCATCGGAGTGACCTTCGGCTGCCCGGTCTACACGAGCTATCAGGCGGGCGAGTTCCCGCTCTACGGCGGGCCGAAGGACTACGGGCTGTCGATGGCGACCACGCCGGCGATCGGCGCGGACGGGCGGCTGGCGAATCCGGTCGCGCTCGTCAGTGGCGGGTCGGCCACGCCGCCCGGCGGCGACCAGTGCAGCTGGGTGCTCGCCGCGGGCGGGTCACAGCGCCCGCAGGAGACGCCGGGGACCTACTACTGGCAGGTGTGGCGCATCTGCACCGGCTGCGCGAGCGGCTACGAGGTGGGGCCGGTGCGGACGCTCACGCTGACCGCCGACGCGCAGCTGACGGTGAAGCCGCCGAGAACGGTCTACGCCGGCTACCCGTTCATCCTCGCCGTCAGCACGACGGGCGTGCCGAACTTCACCGCGCTGACGGTGGTGCGCGGGAGCGCGACCGTCGGCTCGGGCACGGTCACGAGCGACAGCGCCTCGCCGACGGTCACCCTGTCGGGCTCGGGGAAGATCCACGCCGCGGTCACGATCGGCTCGCAGACGGTCGCCAGCCCCGAGGTCGACGTCAAGGTGACCAAGCCCCGCACCTGGAAGACGAAGGCGTCCGACGACGGCAGCTACAAGGGCACGCGCTCGGCGAAGCTCAAGGTGGCCAAGAAGGGCAAGGAGATCCGCAACCTGAGCGTGAGCGTCGCGATGCTGTGCCCGACGCCGGGCATGGTGGGCCAGTTCACCACGCAGATCGGGACGGCTGCGGTGGCCAAGGCCAAGGTCGCGCCTGACGGCTCGTTCGTGGGCGTCGCCACGGCCACGGACACGTCGGTGCGGGTCAGTGGGCGACTGCGGGCGAGGAAGCTGAGCGGCGGCGTGGCCGAGTTGTCGGTCGGCACCTGCTCGGGCACGGCGAAGTTCACCGCCAAGAGGGGGTAGGTTGCGGGCGCGATGACCGTCGCGCTGCGCCTTCCCGACCCGTCGGGGACCTACTCCGCCGTCCGCCTGTCCAGCGACGTCTCCGGCGACGCCTTCGCGCGCGACGGCGACGACTGGGTGCTCGAGCTCGAGTTGCCGGACGTGCTGCGGCTCGAGTACAAGCTCGAGGTCTCGCACGCCGACGGCGGGAACGAGTGGATCCTCGACCCCGGCAACCCGAAGCGCACACCGGGCGCGTTCGGCGACAAGTCGGTGCTCGAGCTGCCTGGCTACAAGACGCCGGCGTGGCTCTCGGCAGCGGGGGTGCCTGGGCATTTCGACGAGCTCGTCATCCGCGGACGCGGACTCGGCTCGCTGGTCGGCATCCGCGTGTGGAGTCCGGATGACGTCGAGCCCGGGACGCCGCTGCGGCTGCTGCTGGCCAACGACGGCCCCGAGTACGACGCGCTGTCCTCGCTCACCCACTTCAGCGCCGTGAAGATCGCCGCGGAGGAGCTCCCGCCCCACCGGGTCGCGCTGCTGGCACCGGGGGACCGCAACGAGTGGTACTCGGCGAGCGCCGCCTACTCGCGGGTGCTGGCGCACGACATCGTGCCGGCGCTCCGCGACGCGTTCGGGACGGTCGGCGCGCCGGTGGCGATGGGCGCGAGCCTGGGCGGGCTGGCGATGCTGCACGCGCACCGGCGCTTCCCGCGCGTGTTCAGCGGGCTCTTCCTGCAGTCCGGCTCGTTCTTCCTCCCGCGCTACGACTCGCAGGAGAGCGGGTTCGGCCGCTACGCGCGGATCATCCGGTTCGTCCGCGAGACCGTACGCGACGGGCAATACGCGGTGCCCGTGCCGACCACGCTGACCGTGGGCCGCGCGGAGGAGAACGCACACAACAATCGTGAAATGGCGCGTGCCCTGGCGGCTCAGGGGTACGACGTGTCCCTGGAGGAGGTCGCTGACATGCACAACTACGTCGGCTGGCGGGACGCTTTTGACCCGCACCTGACCGCGCTGCTCCAGCGCGCCTGGAAACCGCGATGAACGCCCACCATCACGAGCTCTACTCGCCCGCCATCGGCGCGTCCGGGTCGGTCGCGGCGTACGGCCACTACGGCCGGCCGGTGCTCGCGTTCCCGTCCGAGGGCGGCAAGGCCTACAACTGGCAGGACAACGGCATGATCGGCGCGCTCAGCGACCTGCTCAACGCGGGCCGGATCAAGCTCTACTGCGTCGACTCGTTCGACGCCATGTCGTGGTCGAACCAGTCGGTGCCGCTCGAGGAGCGCGCCCGCCAGCACCAGCGCTACGAATCCTGGATCCTCGACGACGTGGTGCCGTTCATCCACCACGACACCGGCGACGAGATCATCACCACCGGCTGCTCGCTCGGCGCCTTCCACGCCGCCAACTTCGCCCTCAAGCGCGCGGACCTGTTCCCGCTCGCCATCTGCATGTCGGGCAACTACGACCCCTCGACCTGGAACGGCTGGGGCGAGCGCGGCGACGCCGCGTACTTCAACAACCCGCTCGACTACGTCGGGCAGTTCGAAGGCGACCACCTCGACTGGCTCCGCTCGCGGCTCAGCCTGCTGCTGATCTGCGGTCAGGGCCAGTGGGAGGACACCACGGGGTCGCTGGAGTCCACCAAACGCCTCGCCGGCCTGCTCGCCGAGAAGGGGATCCGCCACGAGCTGGACCTGTGGGGCTACGACGTCCCGCACGACTGGCACTCGTGGCGCGCCCAGATCGCCCACCATCTCCCGAGGTTCTGCTGATGTCTTCAGATCACCTGATCGGCCTGCTGCTGGGCACCGAGGAGGACTGGCCGCGCGCGTTCGAGACCCTGCTGGGGCGGATCGGGCCGGTCAAATGGGACGGCGCGACCCACAATGTGACGTCCGAGCGGATCACGATCGAGCCGTTCGACCTGCGTGACAAGCCGCGCTACGACCTCGTCGTCGACCGGCTGGCCTGGTGGTACTTCGTCCCGCGCGAGTGGCTGAAGAAGGTCGCGCTGATGGACGACGTGTACCTCCTGAACTCGCCGTTCACGTTCCAGGCGATGGAGAAGCACGCGGCGTACTGCGCGATGATCCGGCTCGGGATCAAGGTGCCGCCGACGGTGCTCGTCCCGCACAAGAACCCGCCGGAGAACACGCGCTTCGAGTACACGGCGGCCAAGTACAACCAGCCGTTCGACCTCGCCGCGATCGCCGAGAACATCGGCTACCCGCTGTTCATGAAGCCCTATGACGGCGGCCAGTGGGTCGGCGTGACGCGGATCAAGGACCCGGCGCAGCTGGCCAAGACCTACGACGAGTCCGGCGAGCGGCTGATGCACCTGCAGGCGTCGGTCGAGGGCTTCGACGTGTTCGCGCGGTCGCTGAGCATCGGCGCCGAGACGATGATCATGGACTTCCGCCCGGACCAGCCGATGCACAACCGCTACGCGGTCTCGCACGACTTCCTGTCGCCGGAGACCGGCGACGAGGTCCTGACGATCTCGCGGCTGATCAACGCGTTCTTCCGCTGGGAGTTCAACTCGTGCGAGACGCTCGTGCGCGGGACCGAGGCGCACCCGATCGACTACGCCAACGCGTCCCCCGACGTCGCGTTGACCTCGCTGCACTACTACTGGCCGTGGGCGATCAGCGCGCTGCTGAAGTGGTCGGTCTTCTGCACCGTGACCGAGCGGCCCGGCCGCGCGGCGGACTTCGACCCGCACGCCTACTTCGAGATCGGCGACCGAGAGGACCTGACCTACGAGGAGAAGCTGGCCGAGTACCGGACACTCGCCGACATCTACTTCGAGGTCGACAAGTACACGGAGTTCTGCTCGACGGCGTTGAAGCACGTCGACGAGCTGATGCTCGACTGGATCTCGTCGACCGACTTCGACGGGCTGCTGGTCGAGACCGTCCGCGAGACCTACCCCGAGCACGAGCAGGAGGAGTTCCTCGCGCACTTCCGCGGCCTGCTCGGGATGTGGGCGCACGAGCGCGGTCGCTCGCTGCAGTCCGTATAAGCGCGGCGCCCGAATTTGCTCCCGCGGTCCAATGGTGGGCCGCGGGAGGCGGCAATACCGTGGCGCGGGCCGTGCAGCTGACGCCGTCGGACCAGTCGAAGCTCCTGCTCGCCGTCGCGGGGATGGTCGCCCGTGACCGGCTGGACCGGGGCGTGAAGCTCAACCAGCCGGAGGCGGTGGCGCTGCTGTCGTGCTGGGTGATCGAGCGGGCGCGCGAGGGGCGGTCGGTGGCGGAGCTGATGGCCTCAGGGCGATCGGTGCTCTCGCGTGAGGACGTGATGGAGGGGGTCGCGGAGCTCGTGGGCGAGGTGCAGGTGGAGGCGACGTTCCCGGACGGTCGCAAACTGGTGACGCTGCACGAGCCGATTTCATGATGGTGCCGGGCGAATTGGTCACCGCTCCCGGCGAGATCGAGCTCAACGCGGGGCGGGAGACGCGGGTGGTGCGGGTGATGAACACCGGCGACCGGCCGATCCAGGTCGGCTCGCACTTCCCGTTCGCTTCTGCCAACGCCGCGTTGGCGTTCGATCGCTCCGCCGCCGAGGGCTTCCGGCTGGACGTGCCCGCGGGGACGTCGGTGCGCTTCGAGCCGGGCGCGGAGAAGGACGTCACGCTGGTGGCACGCAAATGAGGATCTCGCGTGAGCGCTACGGCGCGCTGTACGGGCCGACCGTCGGCGATCGGGTGCGCCTGGCCGACACCGACCTCTGGCTCGAGGTCGAGGAGGACCGCTGCGTGGGCGGCGACGAGGCCGTGTTCGGCGGCGGCAAGACGATCCGCGAGTCGCAGCTGCAGGGCGTGAGCACGTGGGCGCCCGACACGGTCATCACGAACGTCGTCGTGCTCGACCACTGGGGCGTCGTCAAGTGCGACGTCGGGATCCGCGGCGGGCGGATCTGTGCGTTGGGCAAGGCCGGGAACCCGGAGGCGATGAACGGCGTCGACCCCGAGCTGGAGATCGGCCCGACGACCGAGATCATCGCCGGGGAGGGTCGCATCCTGACCGCGGGCGGGATCGACGGGCACGTGCACTTCATCTGCCCGCAGCTCGTCGACGAGGCGGTCGCGTCGGGCATGACGACGCTGATCGGCGGCGGGACCGGACCGGCCGAGGGGACGCGGGCGACGACGTGCACCCCGGCGCCGTGGCAGATCCGCGAGATGCTGCTCGCGATGGACGCGATGCCGGTCAACGTGCTCCTGCTGGGCAAGGGGAACACGGTCTCGTCGGACGGGATGCGAGAGCAGGCCCGCGCCGGCGTGGGCGGCTTCAAGCTGCACGAGGACTGGGGCTCGACCCCGGCGGCGATCGACGCCTGCCTGCGGATCGCCGACGAGACCGGCGTGCAGGTCGCGATCCACACGGACACGCTCAACGAGTCCGGGTTCGTGGAGACGACGCTGGCCGCGATCGCCGGGCGGACGATCCACGCGTACCACACCGAAGGCGCCGGGGGCGGGCACGCGCCGGACATCATCACGGTCGCCGCGCACCCGAACGTCCTGCCGTCGTCGACCAACCCGACGCGTCCGCACACGGTCAACACCGTCGACGAGCACCTCGACATGCTGATCGTCTGCCATCACCTCAACCCGCGGATCCCGGAGGACCTGGCGTTCGCCGAGTCGCGCATCCGGGGGACGACGATCGCCGCCGAGGATGTGCTGCACGACCTCGGCGCGATCTCGATGATCGGCTCCGACTCGCAGGCGATGGGGCGGGTGGGCGAGACGATCATCCGCACCTGGCAGACCGCGCACGTGATGGCTTTGAAGCGGGGCGGTGACGGCAACGCGCGGCTGAAGCGCTACGTCGCCAAGTACACGATCAACCCGGCGATCGCGCACGGGATCGCCGACGAGGTGGGCAGCGTGGAGGTCGGCAAGCTGGCCGACCTCGTGTTGTGGGACCCCGCGTACTTCGCCATCCGGCCGCGGTTGGTATTGAAGGGGGGCGCGATCGCGTACGCGCCGATGGGCGACGCCAACGCCTCGATCCCGACGCCGCAGCCGGTGTTGATGCGGCCGATGTTCGCGGGGTCCGGCCGGCTGGCGGCGCGCCGGTCGCTGACGTTCGTCTCGCCGCTCGCGGTCGAGGGACTGCACGACCTCGGCCTGGAGTCGCGGGTGTGCGCCGTGAAGGACACCCGCTCGGTGACCAAGGCCGACATGGTCGGCAACGCGGCGTGCCCGCAGATCCGCGTCGAGCCGGACACGTTCAAGGTGTGGGTCGACGGCGACGAGATCGTCCCCGACCCCGCGAAGACCCTCCCGCTCGCCCAGCGCTACTCGCTCTTCTAGATGGACCCCTTGGCGCTCCTGCTGGCCGACTCCCGGTTCCCCTCGGGCTCCTACGCGCACTCGCTGGGGTTGGAGCAGGCGGTGCGCGACGGCCTCGCCGACGTCCCGGCGTTCATGCGCGCGCGCCTGCGGTTGGTCGCCGAGGCCGACGCCCGTTTCGCCGTCGAGGCCCACCGTTGCGTACACCTTGCATACCGGTGCCAGACTCCGGTATACGACTTGCATACAAGGCTGGAGCGCGAGTGGGCGGCGCGGACGCCGAGCCCGGTGCTGCGGGAGGCCGCGCGGAGGTTGGGGGCGCAGCTGCTGCGCTCGGCGGCGGCGGTGTGGCCGGGTGGGGAGATCGCGCGCTACCGGGTCGATTCGGACGCGACGCCGCGGCCGATCGCGCTCGGCGTCGTCGCGGCGGTGGCCGGCGTGTCGGAGGAGGACACCGCGCTGCTGGCGCTCTACGACGACGCCGCGACCGTCGCGTCCGCGGCGCTGAAGGTGCTCCCGCTCGACCCGGCCGAGACCGCGCGCTGGCTCGCGGAGCTGGCGCCGGAGTTGAGCGCCGCCGCCGCCCGGGTGGCGGCGGATCGCGGGCCGCTGCCGAGCCCGGCCGCGGTCGCCCTCGAGCTCTCCGCACCCATCCATTCCGAACAGAGAGAGCGACTCTTTGCCAGTTGAACGCGCACTCCGGATCGGCGTCGGCGGGCCCGTCGGGTCCGGCAAGAGCAGCCTGATCGCCGCGCTCTGCGGCGCGTTGAGCGCCGAGGCGCGCCTCGGCGTCGTGACCAACGACATCTACACGACCGAGGACGCCGAGTTCCTGCGCTCGACGGGCGTGCTGCCGGTCGAGCGCATCCAGGCCGTCCAGACCGGCGGCTGCCCGCACACGGCGATCCGCGACGACATCTCGTCCAACCTCGAAGCGGTCGAGGAGCTCGAAGCCGCGACCGGACCCTTGGATGTCGTCTTCGTCGAGAGCGGCGGCGACAACCTGACCGCGATCTTCTCGCCCGCCCTGGCCGACGTGCAGATCTTCGTCATCGACGTCGCCGCCGGCGACGACATCCCGCGCAAGGGCGGGCCGGGCATCGCCCGCGCCGACCTGCTGGCGATCAACAAGACGGATCTGGCGCCGTTCGTCGGCTCCGACGTCGCCCGGATGGTCCGCGAGGCCGGCGAGCGGCGCGGCGGGTTGCCGGTCGCGGCGATCTCCCTGCGCGAGGACGTCACCCCGGTGGCGGAGTGGGTGCGCGGGAAGCTCGAGGCCTTCCGCGACCACGGCCACCTGCACTCGTCGATGGAAGGCGTGCCAGATCACCACCACGATCACGTCCACTGAGCGGGGCTTCACGACGCTGCGGCGCGGCGAGCGGATCGCGCCGCGCGTCCTCGCCCCTGGGCGGATCACGCTGCTGCGCTCGCAGGCGGGGCCGCTCGCGGGCGACCACGACCGGGTCGAGATCGTGGTCGAGAGCGGGACGCTGGCGATCGAGCCGGTCGCGGCGTGCGTCGCGCTGCCCGGCCCGGAGCGGACCGTGCTGGAGCTCGACGTGACCGTGGGTGACGGCGCGCGGCTGGTGCTCGAGGACGCGCCGCTCGTCGTCGCCGAGGGCGCGGACGTGGTGCGTACGACGACGATCCGGCTCGGGACCGGCGCGACGGCGGTCGTGCGCGACCTCGTCGTCCTGGGCCGGGCGGGTGAGGGTCGCGGGCGCCTGGAGTCGCTGCTGCGGGTCGAGGGGCCGGACGGGCCGATCCTCCACGACGCGCTGCGGATCGAGCCGGGCGCGCGGGACGAGTACGTCGCGCTCGCGCCGGGCGACCGCGCGGTGGGAACGGTGGCGTGGCTCGGCGAGGGCGCAGGCGGGCGCGGCGGCGCGGCGAGCGCCGACGGCGGCGGCGGGCGGGGCGGGGCGGGCGGGGCGCGGGTCGCGGGCGGGGCGCTCGCTCGCGGCGGCGCGTTGTGGCGCGCGGCCGGCGCGAGCGCGGCGGACGTGGAGGCGGCGCTAGGGTCAGCGCGTGCGTTTCAGGCCGCTTTCGGCACCGAGTCCTGACGCCGTCGCCGACGCGGCGGCGCGCAGCCCGTTCGTCGTCGGGCCGACGTTCAGCGCGCTCGCGGACGCGGATGAGCTGCGGTTCCGGGACGAGATCGAGCCCGAGCTCACGCGCGACGGGATCGTCCCGTGGCTGCAGCGCAAGGAGCTGTTGGAGAAGCTCGACCACGCGCTGTCCTCGGCGCGGGTCACGCCGAGCGGGACCGTCGTCGAGCTCGGCGCGGGGAGCTGCTGGCTGTCGGCGGCGCTGACCACGTTGCCGGGGGTCGAGGAGGCGATCGGGGTCGAGTTCTCGCGCTACCGGCTCGAGGAGCTCGCGCCGGTCGCGATCGCCGCCCTCGGCGCCGATCCCGCGCGGGTCACGCGGCGGCTGGCCGACTTCAACGCGCACGGGCTCCCCGATGCGAGCGCCGACCTCGTGGTCTTCGACGCCGCCTTTCACCACGCCGCCGATCGCCTGCACATCGCCAAGGTCGCGTTCCGGCTGCTGCGGCCCGGTGGGCGGCTGCTGCTGTTCCGCGAGCCGACGCTCGCGCTGCTGCGCCGCAACCGCGACCACGGGATCGAGGACGAGTACGGCAGCTTCGAGTCCGAGGACTCGCGGCGCGGCTATCTGCGGACGCTGCGCGCGGCGGGGTTCGCGGACGCGCGGGCCAGTCAGGGCGCCGGCAGCCTGCGCGAGCGCGCGTTCCTCCTGCGCCCGCCGCTGCGCTGGCTGAACGGCATCGCGTTCGCCGAGTACGTGTACGTCGCCGTGAGATAGCGGCGATCTCGGACCGCTGGTCCAGGCCGATTCTGACCGCCGGTCCGATTACCTCGGCGGCCACCCGATTTAGCGTCGCGGACCATGAACGCAGCGCTGCATACAGAAGCGGATGCGGTGACGCGGCTGGCCGCTGCGCGCCCGCTGGTGGTCGACGTCGTGCCCGCCTCGGAGGTCTCCGCCCACCACGCCGCGGGCGGCGTGACCCACGCCGGCCCGCCGATCGAGCCGCAGCGGATGTGCCCGCCGATGCGCGCCGCGCTCGGCTCGGCCCTGTGGCTGGAGGGTGTCGCCGGCACGCCGGCTGAGGCGCTCGAGCTCGTCGAGGACGGCCAGATCCCGCTGATGACCAACCACGACGCGGGCGGCGTCGGGCCGATGGCGGGCGTCGTGAACCCGTCGATGCCCGTCTGGGTCGCCCGTGACGAGGCGAGCGGGAAGGTCGCCTGGTGCCCGCTCAACGAGGGCTCTGGCGCCGTGCTCCGGTACGGCGCGGACGGTCCCGAGGTGATGGAGCGGTTGAAGTGGATGCGCGACGTGCTGGCGCCGGAGCTCAAGGCCGCGCTGACGCGCCCGCTCGATCTCTACGACCTGCACGTGCGCTCGCTCGCGCTCGGCGACGAGGCGCACCACCGCACCGAGCAAGGCACCGCGCTGACGCTGGAGGCGCTCGGCATCGAGCACCCTGAGGTGCGCGCATTCATCGCCTCCAACGGCCAGTTCTTCCTCAACCTGGCCATGGTCTTCTCCAAGCTCGCGCTGGACTGCGCGGCGGACGTCCCGGGCTCGCCCGTGCTGACGGCCATCGCGAGGAACGGTGTCGAGGTCGGCATCCGCGTGTCCGGGCTCGGCGACCGCTGGTTCGTCGGGCCCGCCGCGCTGCCGGACCCCGCAAAGCTATTCGACGGCTACTCGCCGGCGGACATGCAGCGCGACCTCGGCGACTCGGCGATCGTCGAGACCTACGGGCTCGGCGCGCTCGCCGTGGCCGCCTCGCCGCTGTCGGTGCCCAGCGTGGGCCTCGACCCCGCCGACGTCGAGCGCATCGACGCCGAGTGCCGCAGCATCGCGGCCGGGTTCTCGGAGGACATCAGGTTCCCGGACGGGCGGCCGGCGATTCTCGGCGTCGACGCCCGCAAGGTCGCCGCGACGCGGCTCTCGCCCCCGGTCCACACCGGGATCGCGCACGTGCAGCCGGGGATCGGCCAGATCGGCGGCGGCATCACGCACCCACCGCTGGAGGCCTTCGACCTCGCCGTGGAGGCGCTCGGTTGACCCGCGCCGAACAGGTCCACCGCGAGCTGCGGGCGGCGCTCCTGCGCGGCGATTTCCCCTACGGGGTGCGGCTCGTCGAGGAGCAGCTGGCCGAGCGCTACGCGACCAGCCGCACACCGGTCCGCGAGGCGCTGCGCCGGCTCGAGGGCGACGGGCACGTGGTCCGCGACCGCTCCGGCGGCCTGCGGCCGAACCCGCCGCGCGTGTCGGCGATGCGCGAGCTCTACGACGTCCGCGTCGTGCTCGAGGACCTCGCCGTGCGGACCGCGGACGCCGACCGACTCGATGGGCTGATTTCCGAGTGGCTGGACCTGCGGGCCGAGCACGACGACGGGCCGGACTTCGTCTACGCCGACGAGGCCTTCCACGAGGGCATCGCGCGCGCGAGCGGGAACAACGCCAACGAGCGCTACATCCGCGACATCAACGAACGCATCCGCCTGATCCGGATCCACGACTTCACGACGCCGGACCGGATCGAGGCGACGATCGAGGAGCACCTCGAGATCCTGGAGACCGTCCGCGCCGGTCGCGCGGACGCCGCCGCCGCGCTCATGCGCGTGCACATCGAGCGCAGCGCCGAGGTCGTGGAACGCCGTGTCGGCGAGCTGCTCGCCCGAATGTTCGAAGAGGAGCCTGGCCCACGTGTTGCGAGTGACCAAGCGCAGGTTTCAGGCGTTCCGAGGGGGCCCCTATGAGCATCGCCACGACTGCATTTGCGGCCGCGTTGGAGCGCCTGGACGCGCAGGACTACGACCCGCCCCAGCGGCGACCCGCCTATGACGTCTTCGGGCCGCCGCCCACCCCGCTGCCGGCCCTGGGCGGGCTCCCGAAGACCGGGGCGATCGCGCACGCCGCCCGCGCGCTCGACACCGGCGAGAGCACGTGCGTCGAGCTGACCGAGCTCGCGCTGGCGCGGATCGCCCAGGACGAGTGGACCGCGTTCGTCGAGGTCTGCGCCGAGGCCGCGCTGGCCGAGGCTGCAGCGCGCGACGCCGAGCTGCGCGCCGGCAAGCGGCGCGGGCCGCTGCACGGCATCCCGGTCTCGGTCAAAGACGTCATCGACGTCCGTGGCGTCCGTACTCGGTGCGGGTCGGACGCCTACGACGCCGTGCCGGAGGTCGACGCGGATGGCGTCGACCTCTGGCGCGCGGCCGGCGCCGTGATCCTCGGAAAGACGTCCACGCACGAGTTCGCGCTCGGCGTGACGTCGCCGCAGGCGCGCAACCCGCACGACCCGACCCGGATCCCGGGCGGGTCGAGCGGCGGCTCGGCGATCGCGGTGGCCACGGGCATGGGCCTCGCGTCGCTCGGGACCGACACGCGCGCATCGATCCGCGTGCCGGCTGCGCTCTGCGGCGTCGTCGGTTTGAAGCCGACCTACGGGACGGTTCCCACGCGCGGCGTCGTGCCGTTGTCGTGGACGATGGACCACGTCGCGGTGATGGCGGGAACGGCGGAGGACGCGGCGATCGCGCTCGACGCGCTGCGCCCCGACGCCACCGAGATCGCTCCCGCCGCGGGCGGGCGCGTCAGCCACCTGCGCGTCGGGCTCGCCACCGCCGCGTGGGAGGGCGCCGAGGCGCCGGTCGTGGCCGCGGTCGCGGCGATGATCGATCGACTCGACGTCGCCTCGGTCCGCGAGACCGATCGCCCGACCGCCGCCGACTTCGGCGGCGCCAACGCGATGGGGCTCGTCGTCTCGCGCTGCGAGGCGGCGGCGTTCCACCGCAGCCGCGGTCTGGACCGCTCGCTGTATTGGCCGGAGGTCCGCGACCAGCTCAACGCCGCCGACGGCGTCCTGGCCACGGACTACATCGACGCGCAGCGCTACCGCGCCGCGCTGAGGGAGGAGATGCTCGCGGTGTTCCGCGAGTACCACGTGCTCGCGATGCCGACGGCGCCCGTCCTGGCGCCGGTGGTGGAGCGAGCCGACGAGTACCTGACGATCCTGTCGCGCAACGCGATCCTCTGGAGCTTCGTCGGCTTTCCGGCGATCTCCGTGCCGTGCCCGGTCGACGGGCTCCCCGTGGGGCTGCAGCTGGTGGCGGCCCCCGGCGGCGAGGCACTGCTGATCGCATTGGCGACCTCCCTCACGAGAGGTGACGCATGACCACGCTCGTGCCCGCGGCGCCGGGCCCATACGCGTTCGATCCGGAGACCACTGCGCTCGTGGTCATAGACATGCAGCGCGACTTCCTCGAGCCAGGCGGCTTCGGGTCGGCGCTCGGCAACGACGTCTCGCTGCTGGCGAGCGCCGTCGAGCCGCTGCAGAGAGTCCTGGCCGCAGCGCGGGAGCTCGGGATGACGGTGATCCACACCCGCGAGGGCCACCGCGCCGACATGACCGACTGCCCGCCGGCGAAGTTCGCGCGCGGCGAGTTCATCGGCACCGACAGCCCGAAGGGCCGCATCCTGATCCGCGGCGAGTACGGGCACGACATCGTCGACGAGCTCGCGCCCGCCCCCGGGGAGGTCGTGCTCGACAAGCCCGGCAAGGGCTCCTTCTACGCCACCGACCTCGAGCTGATGCTGCGCAACCGCGGCATCAAGTCGCTCATCGTCACCGGCGTCACCACCGAGGTCTGCGTGCACACGACCGTGCGCGAGGCCAACGACCGCGGCTTCGAATGCCTCGTGCTGAGCGACTGCTGCGGCTCGTACTTCCCGGAGTTCCACGAGGTCGCCCTGCGGATGATCTCCGCCCAGGGCGGGATCTTCGGCTGGGTCTCCGACTCGACCGCGCTGCTCGAAGCCCTTCCCGTGAGGAGCCTGATCTGATGGCCGTTCCCTTCTGGACCCGCGGTGATCTCAACGCCTTCTTCGGCCTCGGGATCAACATGCTCGTCAACGTCCTGGTGCTCGCCGGGCTGTGTATCGGCGTCGTGCACATGGCGCCGGACGACGTCTACCAGGTGGTGCTCCCGGCGCTCGGCATCGAGCTGCTGATCGGCAACGTCTTCTACTTCTACCTCGCGCGCAAGCTGGCGATGAAGGAGGGGCGGACCGACGTCACGGCGATGCCCTACGGGCCGAGCGTGCCGCACATGTTCATCGTCACGCTCGTGATCATGCTGCCGACGTACCTGGCGACGAAGGACCCGATCGCCGCCTGGACCGCCGGCCTCGCGTGGGCCTTCATCATCGGCTGCATCATTTTGATCGGCGCGTTCGTCGGGCCGTCGATCCGCCACTGGACGCCCCGCGCCGCGATGTTGGGCACGTTGGCCGGCATCTCGCTGACGTTCATCTCGATGCGGCCGGGCGCGCAGATGTGGGGCGCGCTCTGGATCGCCCTTCCCGTCTTCATGATCATCGTGGCCGGCTTCATCGCGGGCGTGCGGCTGCCGGGGAACTTCCCCGTGGGGCTGGCGGCGCTGCTGGTCGGCACCGCGCTCGGCTGGATCGGCGGGTTCATGGAGCCCGCCGCGGTCACCGATGCCGCCAAGTCGATCGCGGTCGGCATCCCGTCGTTGAACATCGACCTGCTTTCGGACGGCTTGTCCGGCATCTCGCCGCTCCTGGCCACGGCGATCCCGCTCGGCATCTACAACTTCACCGAGGCGATGAGCAACGTCGAGTCCGCCTCGGCCGCGGGCGACTCCTACAACCTGCGCGCGGTGCTGCTCGCCGACGGCACGGGCGCCGTGGTGGGCGCCGCGCTGGGCTCCCCGTTCCCGCCCGCGGTCTACATCGGCCAGCCGGGCTGGAAGGCGGCCGGTGGGCGTGTCTCCTACTCGCTCGCGACAGGCGTGCTGATCTTCCTCCTGTGCGTGTTCGGGCTCTTCCCGCTGCTCGGCGCGCTGCTGCCGATCCCCGCGATCGTGCCCGTGCTGCTGTTCATCGGCATGGCCATCGGCTCGCAGGCGTTCTCGGCGGTCCCGAAGGCGCACTACGCGGCGGTCGTGCTGGCGGCGATCCCGTCGCTGGCCCAGTGGGGCTCGGGCATGGTCCATGACGCGCTGCTGGCGGCGGGGACGAGCGTCGATCAGGTGGGCGCCGACGTGCTCGCCAACGGCGGCGTCCTGTACGGCGGGCTCGCGACGCTGGGCTCCGGCTCGGTCCTGGTGGGCATGATCCTCGGCTCGATCTGCGTCTTCCTCATCGACCGCCGCTTCATCCACGCGGCGGCCGCGTGCGTGGTCGGAGCAGTGCTCACGCTCGTGGGGCTGATCCACGCCGAGGAGGTGCACGTCTTCTCGAACCCGAAGATCGCGCTCGGCTACGGCCTGGCGGCGGTGGTCGCGCTGGCCTATGCCGCGCTGCGCCTGCCGCCGCGCGAGACCGACCTCAGCGACCCGATCGATGTCGAGGTGGCCGCCGAGCGGATGGCCCCGCGCTTCGAGCGCGAGGAGGAGCGGGTGGCAGTCCCGGCCTGAGTTTGGGGGGATAGCCCCAAGTGACTTTCGGCGCCTGCGGTGTACCTTGGACATATGGGCACCGCAGCGCTCGCCGACCTCACCGGAGCAACCAAGCCGAACCGTCGTGAGCGGGCGGCGAAAACCGTCGATGCGGCCCTGCGCGGGGGAATCCTCGTGGGGGCCGTTGCCGCGATCGCCTGGCTCCTCGCAGCCGCGCTGACCGGGGTCGTCTATCTCGTGCTGATCGTCGTGACGGTGATCGCTCTCGTCTACACCGCGATGCGCTCGGACAAGGCGAAGCTGAGCATCTGGCTCTTCATCGCCGTCGCCTGGGCGCTGGTGCTCGCCGAGCGCTGGCTGGTCAAGGACCACGGCGGCCTGATCGTCGCCGGCGCCGCGTACCTGGGCGTCGTCTTCGGCGCCCGCAACGCCGGCATCGCCAAGAAGTCGATGGTCCTCCTGCTCTACCCGCTGATCTCCGTGGCGATCTGCGTCTTCGCCGACACCTCCGTCGCCGACCCGTGGGGCATGTCCTGGCTCTGGGTCGCGGCGATCCTCGGCCCGGTCGTCGGCGCGCGCACCGTCCTGAACCCCTCGCCGCGCGACCACAAGCCGGAACCGGCGAAGCCCGCCGCCTTCTAGCGCTCTCACAGGCGGTCCGTAGGCTCGGGCGCATGCCCGAACTGACCGCGCTGCACGAACGGCTCGCCGCCCTCGCGGGCGAGTGGGAGGGAACCGAGGAGCTCGCGCCGTCGCCGTGGTCGCCAGGCGGGACCGCGCAGGCGCGGATGACCCTCAGCGTCGCCGCGGGAGGGTTCGCGCTCGTGCAGGACTACCGCAGCGACACCGGCCTGACCGGCC
This sequence comes from Solirubrobacter soli DSM 22325, assembly GCF_000423665.1. GTDB lineage: Bacteria > Actinomycetota > Thermoleophilia > Solirubrobacterales > Solirubrobacteraceae > Solirubrobacter > Solirubrobacter soli. The sequence continues at coordinate 68,207 of NZ_AUIK01000035.1, forward strand.
ACGGGGTGTTCTCGGTCAGCGGCGACGAGGTGCTCCACCACTGGTTCGACAGCTTCGGCTTCCCCGTCGAGGCGCCCGCGCGCGGCGGGTTCGACGGCGAAGCGCTCGTCGTCGAACGCACGTCCCCACGGGGGACGAACCGCACGACCTTCGCGCTGGCGGACGGCGAGTTGCGCCAGCGCATCGAGTTCGACGAGAAGACGATCGCCGAGGCGATCTACCAGCCGCGCCGCTGACCCAGCGCGTGGAGCTGTTGTTCGACGATGCCCGGGATGGTGCCGCCGCCCGCGGTGGGGATCTCGAACCAGGAGTAGGCGTCGGCGCCCTCGCTGAACCAGCCGCCGCGCATGTCGGCCTCGAAGACCACGCGGGTCGCGTGGGGGCCGCCGAGGAAGGTGACCTCGAGCTCGTTGAAACGGCCTCGCCACCGGCCGCCGGCGTAGAACTCGATCTCCTGGAAGAACGGGAGCGAGGCGCCGCGCAACGTCCCCTGCTCGACGTCGGCGCCCTTGTAGTCGAACCCGAGCCCGAGCAGCGCGTCCAGCAGCCCCTGCTGGCCGGGAAGCGGGTGGATCTCGACGGGGTCGAGGTCGCCGCGGTCGACGGCCTTGGCGACGGCGAGCTCGGTGCGCACGCCGACATTCACGCCGCGCAGGCGCTGGCCGGAGATGTGCGTGAGCGGGGTCTCCCACGGGACCTGGAGGTAGAACGGGAACTCGTGGGCGTCGCCCGGCTGCAGGACGAGGCCGTCGGCGACGTGGGTGGAGGCGAAGGTCTGGGTCGAGGACCACTCGGAGTCGCCGCTCTCGACCTCGACGACCGTCTGGAGGGCGACGGTGACGCGCTCGACCTCCTGCTCGATCTCGCCGCCGCCGACGTGGACGACGCCTTGGACGCGGTCCCCGGGGCGGACGGCGTCGGTGGACAGGACGGTGTCGACCGTGGCGGAGCCCGCACCGAGGGCCACCTTGAGTTTCCGGAACATCGAATGAACGTACCGTGAGTCGCTCATCAGGGGACCGTGGCTAGCCTTGACGCGGTTTTGATCGCGGCACAGACAAACCCGGTCGAGTCGGCGCAGGCGCGCGGGAACGGCCGGTCGACGGCCATCTGGCTCGGCCTGATCCTGCTCGTGGCGACGGTGCTGCGGCTGTGGAGCATCGACCACGGCCTGCCGTACAGCTACAACCTCGACGAGCGGGCGCACTTCGTCCCGCACGCGGTGGCCATGACCGGCGGGGACCTCAACCCCGGCTACTTCATCAACCCGCCCCTGCTCACGTACCTGCTGGCCGCCTACCTGAGCGTCATCCACCTCGGCGGCGTCGAGCAGTGGTTCGCGAGCGACCCGACCGCGGTGTTCACGGCCGCCCGGGTGGTCTCGGTGATCTTCGGCGTCGCCGCCGTCGCCGCCACGTTCGCCGCCGGCCGCGCGTGGTTCGGGCGCACCGCCGGCCTGGTCGCCGCCGCGATCATCGCCGTCGCCTTCCTGCCGGTCTTCTACTCGCGGCTCGCGCTCAACGACGGCCCCGGCATGCTGCCGTGCGCGCTCGTGCTCTGGTGCTCGGCGATCGTGCTCAGGACCGGCAGCCGCAAGGCCCTGCTCGCAGGGGGCGCCGCGGTCGGCGCCGCGGCGTCCTTCAAGTACTCCAACGGCGCCGTCGTGATCGCGCTGATCGCCGCCGCGTTCCTCTCGCCGCTCAGCGTCAAGGAGGCCTTCAAGGGCCTCGTCTTCGCCGGCCTGATCTCGCTCGCGTTCGTGATCGTCACGAACCCGTACCTGTTCCCGGACTGGGGCGTGTTCACCCACGACCTCGACCGCCAGCGCAAGTTCGCCTCCGGCCCGCCGCTGCTCGGCCAGCCCGAGCGCAACGGCTGGGAGTACTACATCGCGTCGAGCCGGTGGGCGCTCGGCATCCTGCCCGCCGTCCTCGCGTTCATCGGCGGGGTCGCGCTGCTCGCCAAGCAGAGGCGCAAAGAGGCGCTCGTGCTCGGCTCGTTCGTCGTCATCTACTACCTCTACATGGGCAGCCAGGCCCGCTTCTACGCGCGCTGGATGCTGCCGCTGTACCCCGCGCTCGCGATCCTCGCCGCCTACGCCCTCATCCAGGTACGGAACAAGGCGGTCTTTGGCGTCCTGGTAGCGCTCGCGCTGATCCCGAGCACCCTCACCACCATCCGCAACGCGACCGTCCTCGGCCGCACCGACACCCGCACGCTCACCCGCGAGTGGCTGACGGACCACGTCCCGCAGGGCACGAAGGTCGTCTTCGAGCCGATCGCCCCCACCGAGTGGTACGGGGTCACGCCGGGGGGCGGCCCGAAGGCCGACCCTGCCCGCCGGTGGGAGCGCTGGAGCCGCTCGCCCGCGCTGATCGCCGAGCTCGGGCGCGACTTCCGCGGCGCCCGTTACCCCGCGAACTTCCAGAACTACGAGCGCACGCTCGAGCCCCGGCTGATCGACGTCTACCGCCGCGAGCACGCCTGCTGGGTCGTGACGGGATCGACGCAGTACGGCCGCGCGCGGGCGGAACCGCGCCGGGTGCCGGAGGCGCTGAAGTACTACGAGGAGCTGCGTCGCCAGTCCACGCGGGTGTTTCGCGTCAGCCCGTTCAAGAAGGGCGGCAAGACGATGCGCTACCAGGTCGACAAGTCGTTCAACTACGTCGACGACGAGTACTACCGGCCCGGTCCCGAAATGATCGTCTACAAACTCCGCGACTGCACGTAATCAACGGTGTTAAACCGTCTCGTGCGCCCGCTCCTCGCTGCCCTCACCCTCCTGCTGCTCCTCCCCGCCGCCGCCCGCGCCCGCGTGGTCGTGGTGGCGACCAACACGAACGCGGCGTTCCTGCTCGACACGCGCTCCAACCAGGCGCTCGCGCCCGTCGCCCTGCCCGGCCGGACCCGCGCGGTGTCGGTCACGCCCGACGGCGGCCGCGCGTTCATCGCGGCCGGGGTGACGGTCTCGGTGATCGACCTCAACAGCCGGCTCGGCGCCGGCAGCATCGTCATGAACGGGACGCCGCTCGCGGTCGCCGTCTCCCCCGACGGGAACACGGTCTATGCCGCCCGCAAGGGCGCGATCGAGACGATCGACGTCCCGGCGATGGTCCGCACGGGCGAGCGGGCGCTGGCCGGCACGCCACTCGCGCTCGCGGTCACCGCGACGCGGGCGGTCGAGATCCAGGAGGGCGGGAAGGTCGCGATCGTCGACCTGACCACCGGCCGCCTCGTGCGCCGGATCAAGCTCGAAGGCGCCGCGGGCGTGGCGCTCGACAAGGACGGGCGCGCGTGGGTCTCCGCCACGACGCCGCGCAAGGGCAAGCGCAAGGCGGCGTCGCGGATCATCCGCATCGAGCCCAACAGCGGCGCGATCTCCGGCTCGGTCGCGCTGGGGACCGACGGCGGCGGCGGGCTCGGCATCTCGCCTGAAGGCAACAAGGCGATCGTCGCCCCCGGCGGCAAGACCAAGGGCATCGCACACCGCAAGGCCGTGCTCGTCGACCTCACGCACAAGCGGGTCATCGCCCGCCCGCCGACGGGCGGCGGCCCCGGCCAGGCCGTCTACTCGCAGGACGGCACGCGTCTCTACGTCACCGACAGCGCCCGCAAGACCCTCTCGATCCTCTCGGCCGCGTCCGGCAACCGCCTGCGCACGCTGACCATCGAGGGCACGCCCACCGGGGTCGTCGAGCAGCCGGGGCTCGCCCTGCTGGTCGGCACCGACGGCGACGACACCCTGGACGGCTCCCGCGGCGCCGACCACCTGATCGGCCTGGCCGGGAACGACCTGCTGCGCGGCCTGCGCGGCGACGACATCCTCGAGGGCGGCCCGGGCAACGACACGCTGTCGGGCTCGAGCGGCAACGACACGATCGACGGTGGCGACGGGGACGACATCGGCTACGGCTCCACCGGCAAGGACAAGCTCAACATGGGGCCGGGCAACGACACGGCCAACGGCGGCCTCAGCAACGACGTTCTCGACGGCGGGCCCGGCAACGACAAGCTCGACGGCGGCGACGCCGACGACATCATCTACGGCGGCGAGGGCGACGACGTCATCAAGGAAGCCGGCCTCGGCAACGACATCCTGCTCGACGGCGGGCCCGGCAACGACGTGATCGACGGCGGCCGCGGCAACGAGCGGCTGGTCCTCGGCGGCCCGGGCGACGACCAGCTCTACGGCCAGAACGGCGGCGACAAGCTCGACGGCCAGGACGGCGACGACACGATCGTCGGCGGCCGCGCGGGCGACGTCCTGCTCGGCCACGCGGGCGACGACACGATCCGCGGCGACGCGGGCCGCGACACGATGTACGGCCACGACGGCAACGACGTCATGGACGGCGGCGGTGACGACGACCGCGTCTCCGGCGGCGCCGGCGCCGACGAGCTGACCGGCGGCTCAGGCGAGGACGAGATCTTCGGCGGCGACGGCGACGACACGATCCGCGCCAACGACAACGCCCTCGACTACGTCTTCTGCGGCCGCGGCAAGGACACCGTGTACGTCGAGGACGACGCCCCCGACCGCGACCAGCTCGACTCCTGCGAGACCGTGGTCAAGGTCCCGCCGGAGGCCTCCACCGACGAGCCGCCGCCCTCGGTCGTCCGCGGCACGTTCGGCAACGACAACCTGATCGGCACGCCCGGCCCGGACTCGATCTTCGGCTCCGACGGCGACGACGTGCTCTACGGCGGCGACGGCGACGACTACGTCGACGGCGAGAACGGCAACGACAACGTCAACGGCGGTGGCGGCAACGACCAGGTCTACGGCCGCAAGGGCAACGACCTCGTCTACGGCGGCGACGGCGACGACCAGATCGAGGGCGGGTTCGGCGACGACTACGTCGACGGCGGCGCCGGCAACGACCGCATCTCCGGCACCCAGGGCCGCGACCGCGTGGCCGGCGGCACCGGCGACGACCGGATCGACGCGGTCGACGGCGAGGAGGACCGGATCGACTGCGGCGACGGCTATGACGTCGTGTCGGTCGACCCGATCGATGTCCTCGTCAACGACTCCTGCGAGTCGATCCGGCGCTAGGAATGACCCAGGATCACGCCCACGGCGGCGACAAGCGCGCCGCCGAGGGTGACCTGGATCAGCGACTGGCGCATCGACACCCGCTGGAAGCGCTTGCGGATCACGGCGATCAGCACCAGCTCGGCGGCGACCACGGGGTAGGCGACGAGCAGCGCGGTGTGGACGTCGGCGATCAGGAACGGGAGGGCGTGGGCGACGCCGCCGACGAAGGTCGCGACGCCCGTGATCAGCCCGCGGGTGAGCGCCGCCCCGCGCCCGGTCAGCTCGCCGTCGTCGGAGAGGCCCTCAGAGAGCCCCATCGAGATCGCGGCGCCGAGCGCGGCCGCGAGGCCGACGAGCAGCGCGCCGCGCGAGCCTGAGACATAGGCCGCGGCGAAGATCGGCGCCAGCGTGGAGATCGTGCCGTCGATCAGGCCGATCAGCGCGGGCTGCACCACCTGCAGGTGCAGCGAGCGGGCGTCCATGCGGCGGACGTTGGAGATGACCCCTGGCGCAGTCATGTCGTTATTTGTAGCAGATATATATAGCTATCTAGAAGTATTAGGGAAGCCTTACTACAATGGAGGCGTGACCACGGAGGAGCTGGACCAGGAGCTGACCGCCGCGCTGCGAGAACGCGGGCAACGCGTCACGTTGCCGCGGCTGCTGGTGCACCGGCACGTCCGCAGCGCCGATCGGCACCTGACCGCCGACCAGGTCTACGAGGAGCTCGCGCGCGAGCACCCGGGTCTCTCACCGGCCACCGTGTACAGCACCCTCGACCTGCTCGAGCAGCTCGGCGCCGTCCGGCGGGTGAGTACCCCGCGCGGCGCGACGACGTACGACTCGCGCACGGACCAGCACCACCACCTGATCTGCAGCCGCTGCGGCCGGGTGGAGGATCTGGACGTCGCGCTCGACACCGGCGCCGCGGAGGCCGCGGGCCGCGCCGCCGGGTTCCGCGTCGGCCACGCCCAGCTCACGCTCACCGGCCTGTGTCGCGACTGCCTAGAAGAAGCGGAAGCGCACTAGGGCGCCGACGGCACCGAAGCCGTCGCGCCACGTGATCTTCTTGCCTTCGGCGTACGAGCGGCCGTAGTAGGAGATCGGCACCTCGTAGAGGCGGATGCCGGGGCCGAGCCGCAGCACCTTCGCCGTGAGCTCGGGCTCGATCCGGAAGTCGTCGGAGATCAGGTCCAGCTCGCGCACGAGGTCGCCGCGGAAGGCCTTGTAGCCGACCTCCATGTCGGAGATCGTCGTGTTGTAGAGCACGTTCGCCAGCAGCGTCAGGAAGCGGTTGCCGGCGTAGTGCCAGAAGAGGTGGGCGCGCTGCGGGTGGGCGCCGCCGCGCAGGCGGGTGCCGAAGACGGCGTCGGCCTTCCCCGCCAGCAGCGGGTCGATCAGCGCGGGGATGTCGGACGGCGAGTACTCGAGGTCCGCGTCCTGGATGAGCAGGATGTCGCCGGTGGACTCCGTGATCCCGCGGCGGACCGCGGCGCCCTTGCCGCGGTTCTGCGGCTGCGTCAGGACCTTGATCTGCCCGTGGCGCTCGGCGAGGCGCGCGAGCTCCAGCGGCGAGTCGTCCGTGGACCCGTCGTCGACCAGCAGGACCTCGAGCCTTAGGTCGAGGTCGAGCAACTCACCGACGACCTGACCGACCGTGGCGGCCTCGTTGTAGACGGGCACGACGACGCTCACCAGCGCGCGTCCCGCGCCGTTGCTGGCGTCAGGCATGGCGCGCCATGCTAGCCACCCGCGGAGCGGACCACGTCCCAGTGGTGGCAGCTGAGGTCGCGCTCGACCAGGTAGCGATCGTCCTCCGGGTAGAAGCGCGCGACCGTGTAGTCGTCGCCCGCGAACGCCCGCACCGCGTCATAGGAGTCCCACAGCGAGAACGTGATGAACTCGGTCAGATCGCCGATCTCGCGGGTCAGCATCCACGCGCCGCGGTTGCCCGGGGTCTCCGCGTAGTGCCGCATCCCGGTCTCGTCGATGTAGGCCGCGTAGGCCTCCGCGTCCTCGGTGCGCACCGCCCCGCGCCAGGAGCGGGCGATCATGCCGCCGCCCACACGGTCTCGGCGTTGACCGACCAGCCGCCTTCGAACGCGGTGACGGCCCCGTCGGCGACGAGCACGATCCGGTCGGCGATGCGGTCGAGGAAGTAGCGGTCGTGGGACACGGCGACGACCGTGCCGTCGTAGCGCTCCAAGGCGTCCTCCAGGGCTTCGATCGAGTCGATGTCGAGGTGGTTGGTGGGCTCGTCGAGCACGAGGCAGTTCGGCGCGTCCTGCATCAGGCACAGGAACGCGAGGCGGGTGCGCTCGCCGCCGCTCAGCGTGCCGACCGGGCGGCGGGTCTGCTCGTAGTCGAACAGGAACGCCATCAGCAACCGCACGGCCGCGTCCTCGGCGAGCGAGCGGCCGGCGCGCAGGGCGTCGAGCACCGTGTCGTCGTCGTTGATCGAGGCGGCCGCCTGGGAGAGGTAGCCGACCGTGATCCCGTCGCCCGCCCAGTGGGTGCCGGTCCACGGCGTCAGCTCGTTCGTCAGCACCCGCAGCAGGGTCGTCTTGCCGCCGCCGTTGGGCCCGACGACGCCGACGCGCTCGCCGCGGGTGACGACGAGCTCGACGTCGAGCAGCACCGGCTCATCGCCGTAGCCGGCGTCGACGCCCTCCAGCGCGAGCACGCGCTGCCCGCCGCGTGTGCCGGACCGCAGCGCCAGCGCCATGCGGCGGCGCTCGAAGACCGGCCGCTCGACCTTCTCCATGCGGTCGATCTGCATCTGCTTGACGCGCGCCTGCCGGGCCGCCCGCTCGTTGACGCGGATGTGCGCCCAGTGGCGGAAGCGCCGCACGGCCTCCTCCAGGCGGGCGATCTCCTTCTGCTGCGTGACGTAGTTCTGCCGCTGGCGCTCGAGCTCCAGCTGGCGCGCGACCACGTAGGCGCTGTAGTTGCCCGGCCAGATCCGGATGACGCCCTTGTCGAGCTCGGCGATCTGCGAGACCGTCGCGTCGAGCAGGTGGCGGTCGTGGGAGATCATCACGACGGCGCCGTCGAAGTCGTCCAGCAGCGCGCCGAGCCGCTCGCGGCGCGACATGTCCAGGTGCGCCTCGGGCTCGTCGAGCAACAGGACGTCGGGACGCCGCGCGAGGCAGGCCGCGAGCGCGACGAGCTTGCGCTGGCCGCCGGAGAGCTGGCTCGTGGGGACGTCGAGCGCCTCGATGCCGAGCGCGCGCAGGTGACCGAGCGCCTCGCCCTCGGCACGGTCGCCGCCCGCCTCCGTCCATTGGCTCAGGACCCGCTCGTGGTGGGCGAGGGCCTTCGTCATCCGGTCGAGGTCGGATGCGAGCGCCGGGTCGGCCAGGCGCGCCTCGGCGGCGTGCAGGTCGGCCTCCAGCGCGGCCAGCTCTGGCCGCGCGGCGCGGACGGTCGACATGGCGTCGCGCTCGTCGCCGTCGACGATCTGCGGCAGATGCGCGAGCACCAGGCCGCGGCGGCGCGTGACGGTCCCCGTGTCCGGGTCGTCGAAGCCCGCGAGGATGCGCATCAGCGTCGACTTCCCGCCGCCGTTGGGGCCGAGGATGCCGATCCGCGAGCCCGCCTCGACGTCGAGGTCCGCGCCGCGGAGGATGCTCCGGCCCCCGAAGGACTTGGCGATCCCGCGGGCGGCGAACTGCGGCACGGACGACACATCCGCTAGCGTCGCGGCTCGCCGCGTGGGCGGCAATCGAGCCACCCGCACCGAAAGACACCAGATGGCACCCGCAATCCACCTCGGACCCGAAGCTCCTGAGCACCTCGTCAAGGCGATCGAGGCCGGTGGCGGGACCCTCGTGCCGCTCGAGGACGCGGAGGCCGTCGTCTGGGTCGGCTCGCCCGACGAGCTGCCCGAGCTGCCCGCGGGGGTGAAGTGGGTGCAGCTGCAGTCGGCGGGCATCGAGCACTGGGTCGACCGCGTGCGGGAGACGCCCGACGTCAAGTTCACGACCGCGGTCGGCGCCTACTCGTCGCAGGTCGCCGAGCACGCCGTCGGCCTGTTGATCGCGGGCATCCGCGGGTTCAACCAGTACGCCCGCGCTTGGTCGTGGGATCCGCACGACGGGCCGGACCTGGCGGGATCGACGGTGGCGGTGATCGGGGCGGGCGGCATCGGCCGCGAGGTGATCAAGCGGCTCGAGCCCTTCGACGTGAAGATCCTCGCCGTCACCCGCTCGGGCCGGGACGGCACGATCCCGATCGAGCGCGTCGGCGAGGTCTGGCGCGAGGCCGACCATTTCGTGCTCTGCGCGCCGGCCACGGACGAGACGCGCCACCTGATCGGCGCGCCCGAGCTATGGGTGATGAAGCCGCACACCTGGATCGTCAACATCGCCCGCGGGTCGCTGATCGACACCGACGCGCTCGTCAGCGCGCTCTCCACGCGGATCATCGGCGGCGCCGCGCTCGACGTCACGGATCCCGAGCCGCTCCCGAACGGCCACCCGCTCTGGGCGTCGCCGCACGCGCTGATCACGCCGCACGTGGCGAACACCGCGACGACGATGGCGCGCGACCTGGCCAAGCGGGTGCAGGAGAACGTGCGGCGCTACGCGGCGGGCGAGGAGTTGCTCGCGCCCGTCGATCTTGGCGCCGGCTACTAGCAGGGGTTGAAATGCTCGTGGCGAACCGCACGAGCATGATCAAGGAGTTCCGCGAGTTCATCCTCCGTGGCAACGTCGTCGACCTCGCCGTAGCCGTGGTCATCGGTGCCGCCTTCGGGGCGCTCATCAAGTCCATCGTGGACAACATCTTCACGCCGTTGATCGCAGCGATCATCGGCAAGCCGAGCTTCGGCGACCTGACGTTCACCATCCACCACGGCGTATTCCGGTACGGGCTGGTCATCAACGACCTGATCACGTTCCTATCGATCGCGGCGGTGATCTTCTTCGCAGTCGTCAAACCCCTCAACATGCTCGCCGAGCGTCGCAAGCACGGCGAGGTGCCGGAGCCTGAGGCGCAGCCGGAGGACATCATCCTGCTCACCGACATCCGCGACCTCCTGGCGAAGCGCCCCGCGTAGGCATACTGGGAGGGTGATCGAGGACCTGCTCGCGCCGCTGCGCGACGACCCCAAGCACTCCGCCGTCCTGCTGGACGTGGACGGGGTGCTGGCGCCGATCGTCGCGCAGCCGGATGATGCCCACATGCCCGAGACCACGCGGCGGCCGCTGATCGAGGTCGCCAAGCGCTACGGGACCGTGGCGTGCGTGTCGGGGCGGCGGGCGTCGGACGCGCGGCGGATCGTCTCGCTCGGCTCGATCGCCTACCTCGGCTCGCACGGCTCCGAGGTCCTGATGCCGGGCACGATCGCGCCCGTGCTCGACTCCGAGCTGCAGGCCTGGACGCGCCGCGTGCAGGCGTTCGCCCACGACCAGTTCGGCGAGAAGCTGCGCCGGCTGCGCGTACGCCTGGAGGACAAGGAGGCGATCGCGGCGCTGCACTGGCGCGGCGTCCCGGACGAGGACGACGCGCTGGCGGCGATCGAGGAGGTCGCCGAGCGCGCCGAGGAGGCGGGCTTCGTCACCCACTGGGGCCGCAAGGTGCTCGAGATCCGCCCGCCGGTGCGGATCGACAAGGGCGCCGGGATCGTGGGGCTGCTGGGCGAGACCGACCTCGCGGCGGCGGTCTACGTCGGCGACGACATCACCGACCTGGACGCCTTCCGCGGGTTGACCGAGCTGCAGGAGCGCGGGCGGCTCGGCTATGCCGTGCGCGTCGGGGTGCGCTCCGACGAGACCCCATCGGCGCTCGAGGATGAGGCCGACACGCTCGTGGATGGGCCCGAGGGCGTGCGCGGACTGCTGCGCGCCCTGCTGCTTTGAGGTTCGGGGACTTCCTCAAGGCCACGGTGCTGCTGAGCGCGGCATCGGCGACGCTGCTCGCGGCGCTGACCGTGATCGGTCTCCAGAACACGCTGAGCGACACCGCGGTCTACGTCTGCTTCGGCTGGTGGATCCTCGCGACCATCATCGGCTCGGTCATGGGCTCGCGCGGCGAGGCCACGCACGCGATCGCGAACCTGCTCGCGGGCGCCAAGCATCAGCACACGCTCCCGGAGCTCGCCCCGGCGCGCACGATCGCCAACCGCCTGTGGCCGTTGCTCATCGTGACGCTCGGTGCGGGCGCGCTGTCGGTGTTCGCGCCCCAGATCGGCGGGATCGCGGCCGGGTTCGCGATCATCTGGTCGCTCGCCTGGCGCCGTCAGGAGGCCGCCGTCGCCGCGATCGAGGAGCGTGACGGCGTCCGGTTCTATATCGAGCAGACCTCGCCGTTCCGGGCGATCAAGCTGATCCGCACGCCGGGCTTCGGCGGCGACTTCCTGAGGTCCTCCGCTTGACCCGGGAATAGTCCCGCTCCGTCCCCCGTCTATCGCTCCATGGAGTTGCTGGGGCGCGATCGACAGCTGGCTTCGGCCGCTCGGGCGATCGGAGATGTACGGCGTGGCTCGGGCCGGGTGCTCGGGCTTTTGGGCGAGGCGGGGCTCGGGAAGAGCGCGCTGCTCGCGGAGATCGGAGATCGTGCCCGCGCGGCCGGCCTGACGGTCGTCGCTGGGCGCGGCGTGGAGCACGAGCGCGACATCCCGTTCGGGGTGATCTGCGACGCGCTCGGGGAGCTGGCCGGCACACCCGGCGCGGTACCGGTGGCGGAGCGCTACCGCCGCCATCGCGAGGTGGCGGCGTCGCTGGCCGACCTCGCGCCCGCCGCGTTGCTGCTCGATGACCTGCATTGGGCCGACGAGGCCTCGATCGAGCTGGTGCTGCACCTGCTGCGGCGGCCCATCCCGATCCCGGTCCTGCTGGTGATCGCGGCGCGGCCGGTCGGCCCAGCCGGGCGCCTGCTCGACGCGGCCCGCAGCGCGGCCGGGTGGGAGGAGCTCGAGCTCGCTCCGCTCGGCCACGCCGACGCGCACGCGATGGTCGCGGCCGTGACCGACGCCGCCGTGCGCGAGCGGGTGGTGCTCGAGGGCCGCGGGAACCCGCTCTTCCTGCGCGAGCTCGCGCGTGTCGCCGACCGCGCCGACGGGACGCTGCCGGCGACGCTGGTCGCCGCGATCGCGCTCGAGCTCTCGGCGCTGAGCGTGGTTCCGCGCGCGCTGATCGAGGGCGCGGCGGTCGCCGGAGATCCGTTCGACCCTGAGCTGGCCGCAGCGGCGGCGGAGCTCGACGAGGCCGCGGCGCTGGCCGCTCTGGATGAGCTCGTCGCCGCCGACCTCGTCCGCCCGGTGACGAGCGTCTACGACGTCCCCGCGCCGCGCGGGCTCACGGAGGTCGTCGAGCCGCGTGGGTGTCCGAAGGCCGCAGCCGCCGCCGAGCAGTCCGTTCCGGCAGAGGGCACGGGCCGCGCGTTCGTCTTCCGGCACCCGCTCGTGCGCCGTGCGGTCTACGACGGCGCGGCGCCTGGCTGGCGGCTCTGCGCCCACGAGCGTGCGGCGGCCGCCCTGGCCGAGCGCGGCGCCGGGCCGGTCGCGCGGGCGTTCCACGTCGTCCGCTCCGCCCACGTCGGCGACCTCGACGCCGTCGCGGTCCTCGCCGCGGCCGCGGAGGTGACGGGCGAGAGCTCACCCGCCGCCGCGGCGCACTGGTACGCCGCGGCGCTGCGGCTCGTCCCCGACGCCGAGCACGCCACGCGCGCCGACCTGCTCGCCCGCGAGGCGGGCGCGCTCGCCGGGACGGGTCGGCTCCCTGAGGCGCGGATGGCGCTGCTGGAGGCGCTCGCGCTGACGCCCAGCCTCGACTTCGTGATCGGCATCGCGCGCGTCGAGAGCCACATGGGCCTGCACGCGGACGCGCGGCGCCGGCTGCTCGCCGCGCGCGCCGAGGCGCCGCCCGAGCGCCGTGCGATGCTGGCGATGGAGCTCGCGGGCGGCTCGTTCTTCGAGGGCCGCGTCACGGAGCTGCGCCGTTGGGCCGACCCAGCGGTCGAGGCGACGGCGGACGACCCGGTCCTGCGCACCGGCGCCGAGGCACTCGCCGCGCTGGGCGCGCTGTGGGACGGTGATCCGGACGCCGCCGCGCCGCTGATGGACTCGGCCACGGAGCGCTTCGAGGCGCTGCCCGACGACGGGCTCGGCACGTGCCCGGCGATCGGCTTCTTCGTGGGGACGGCACAGTTCCTCGCCGAGCGCTTCGGGGACGCGGCGGCGACCGCCGCGCGGGCCTTGAAGCTCGTGCGCGAGACGGGCCAGAGCGCGCCGCTCGTGACGCTGCTCGGCGTGCGCGCGATGGCGCTGTTGCAACTGCTGGAGCTCGACGCCGCCGCGGCGGAGGCCGAGGCCGCGGAGGACGCCGCTCGCCTGCAGGGTCAGCCGCACCTGTTGCACTTCGCGCTGTGGATCCGCGCGCTGGTGCACGAGGTCCGCGGCGAGGCCACGGAGGCCGAGCGCGCCGTCTTCGAAGGAATCCGCCTGAATCCGCTGGTCGAGCCGAGCAAGCTCTCCCGCACCGCCGCGTGCGACTTCGCGGCGCTCGACGAGGACCCGCGGCGGGCGATCGACGGCATGCTCGCCGCCGGCGGGCCGCTGCTCGAGACCGCCGACCCGACCTGGCAGCCGCGGCTCCTGCTGCGACTGGTGCGCGCGGCGATCGCCGCCGACGAGCTCGACGACGCCGAGCGCTGGGCCGAGCAGGCCGCCGCGTCGGCCGACCGGATGCGGCTCCCCGCGGGCGTCCTGCGCGCGGCGACCGCGTGCGCCGAGGTGCTGCTCGCCCGGGGTGACGCCGCGGGGGCGGCGGCGGTGGCGGAGGAGGCGGTCGCGCTCGGGGACCGTTCCACCCTGCGCGGAGCAGGCGCCCCGTTGGACGTGCTCGAGGCCCGGATGGTCGCGGGGCGGGCGCTGGCCGTGGCCGGTGACGCGCGGGCCCGCGACGTGCTGCAGCGGGTCGCGGCGGACTCCGGCGTGGTGGGCGCGCACGCGCTCCATGAGGCGGCCGGGCGTGAGCTGCGGAAGGTGGGCTCGCGCGTCTCGGCGCCGACACGGCGCGCCACGCGGCGTGACACGTCGCTGTCGGACCGCGAGCGCGAGATCGCCACCCTCGTCAGCGAGGGGCGCTCCAACAAGCAGGTCGCGGCGACCTTGTACTTGAGCGAGAAGACGATCGAGAACGCGCTGACGACGATCTACGCCAAGCTCGGCGTCCGCTCACGCGTCGAGCTGAGCCTCCGCTTCCACCTCGACGGTCCACCGGGGATCGAGCAGGGCGTGGACGACAATCATCGAGGAGGCGGGTCGAACGTCCCCGAAGATCTCGCCGTGCGCCGCCATCGCGCCCTCGGGATCGGCGGCCGGCGTGAGCAGCGTGCGGGTGCGGACGACGTCGGCGGCCGAGGCACCCGCTTCGGCCAGAGCGGCCAGGACGATCTCCCAGCAGCGGCGGGCCTGGTCCGCCGTTGACTCGGGGCAGCTGCCGTCGGGCATGACGGGGGCGGTGCCGGAGACCAGGACGCGTCCTCCGGCCCGCACCGCCCGCGAGAACCCGATCACGGGCTCGTACGGGCTGCCGGAGGAGATCAGCTGCCGCTCGGGGTCGGCGTGCAGGACGTGCAGCGCCCGCTCGACGTTCTTCTCGCGGACGAGCACGTAGTCCGTGTCGTACGTCGAGATCGCGAAGATCGGGATGCCGGCGTCGGCCAGCGGGACGGCCAGCGCGGACAGGACCCCGGTGGCCTCGAACGGGATCGGGCCCGCGACCACGAGCGCCCGCCAGTCCTCCTCGACCTCCGTGTCCGGCGGAACGGCCTCCTGCGCGCAGACGATCGACAGCTCGTCGGGCGTGCGGGTGATCGAGACGAAGCCCTCATGCAGCTCCAGCGCCCACGACGGAATGCGGTCCGACGCGCGCAGCCTGCAGATGGCGAGGGTGCCTGGGAGGACGGCGATCTCCATGTCGCGGCAGAATGCCAGGCTGGATGCCGCCCGTCGATGTACTGATCGTGTCGCTGGGCGGCACCGCGGGCCTGCGTGAGGCCGACTTGGAGCTGGCGGGCTCGCTGCGGCGCGCGGGCGCGAGCGTCGCGATCGCCCGCACCGGGCGGGCGCGGGAGCTGCGCACGTTCGCCGCGATCGAGTTCGCGTGGGCGGTCAACGCCCGCCGCGCGACGGCGCGCGCGCTGCGGTCGGTGCAGCCTCGGGCGGTCATCTATTCGACCACCACCGCCGCGCTGCTCGGTCCCGTTCCGGGCGCGATCCGCTTCGACGCCCCCGCCGCCGGCAACCGCCCGGGTCGCCACGGCATCTGGCAGCGGCCGGTCGAGGCCCGCCGCTTCCGCGAGGCGCCGCTGCTGCTGCCGTGGAGCGAGGAGGGCCTGGCCGAAGCGCCCTGCCCGCACGCCGACGCGATCGTCGTGCCGATGCCGGTCGCCCCGTCAGGCGTGGCGGGCGCGCGGGACATCGCCGCGATGACCTACGGCGCCAACCCGGACAAGAAGGGCCTCGACCGCGTGCTGGAGGCGTGGGCGATCGAGGGCCGCGAGGGCGAGGAGCTCATCGTGGCGGGCCTGGACGAGGCCGCCGGCGCGCCGTGGTGGGCGCGCGCGCAGACCGCCGCCCGCGAGACGCTCGCGGCGATGGCGGCGGGCGGCGCGGCCGGCGCGAGCGGCGCGAGCGCGGCCGCAGGCACGGGCGGCGCCGGCGGGGCCGCAGGCGCGGCCGGCGCGAGCGGCGCGGGCGGCGCGGGCGGGCCGGGCGGCGCGGCTGGCGCGGGCGGCGCGGCCGGCGCGGGCGGCGCGGCCGGCGCGGGCGGCGCGGCCGGCGCGGGCGGCGCGGCCGGCGCGGGCGGCGCGGCTGGCGCGGGCGGCGCGGCTGGCGCGGGCGGCGCGGCCGGCGCGGGCGGCGCGGCTGGCGCGGGCGGCGCGGCCGGCGCGGGCGGCGCGGCCGGCGCGGGCGGCGCGGCCGG
>NZ_AUIK01000036.1 GCF_000423665.1 Solirubrobacter soli DSM 22325
TTCCCGAAGTCCTACCTGGTCAACATGCCGGGCGGGCAGACGGGCCAGTGGATGGGCCTGTTCTGGCAGGCGGGGGCGCGGCCCTTCACGTCTGATCCCAACAACATGACGGTCAACCTGACCGATCCGAAGATCAAGCAGGTCACGGAGTTCTGGGACAAGCTGTATGCCAACGGCTCGATCTCGCACGACGCCGACTTCAACGACGCCTGGTATCAGGGCTTCTCGAAGGGCAAGTACGCGGGCTGGCTGTCGGCCGCGTGGGGCCCGATCTTCCTGCAGGACTACACCAAGTCCTCCAAGGGCGAATGGGTCGCGCAGCAGCTGCCGCAGTGGGAAGAGGGCAAGACCGTCTCCGGCAACTGGGGCGGCTCGACCCTCGCCGTCCTGAAGGACTCGCCGAACAAGGCCGCCGCGGTCGAGTTCGCACGCTGGATCTTGACCGAGAAGCAGCCGGTCGAGATGTTCTCCTATGACCGGTTCCTGTTCCCGCCGCAGAACAGCATGCTCACCAACGACACCTGGCTGACCAAGAAGTATCCGTTCTACGGCGGCCAGGCGGTCAACAAGACCTACGCACTGATGGCCAACGCCGTCGACAAGAACTGGCAGTGGCCGCCGATCCTCGAGTACGTCGCCACCCAGGGCGACGACATCAAGGGCAAGTCGGTCGATCAGGGCAAGGGCGCCACCGCGGCACTGCAGCCGTGGCAGGACGCCGTTGTCAAATACGCACAGGAGCAGGGCATCAAGGTCGCAGGGCAATAGCGGAACTCCCGGCCCGCCCGCGCGCCGCGCGGGCGGGCCCTCCGCGCGGACTGAACCTCACACATGGCTCAAGCAACGGTCACGAGTTCGTCGGCGGCACGCATCCCCGGCGGTCGCCGGAAGGGCAAGTCGCTCAATCGCCACGGCTTCGCGGGCTTCGCGTTCACGCTGCCGTTCATGGTGCTGTTCCTCGCACTGTTCATCGCACCATTGATCTACGCGCTGTACCTCAGCCTCTACCGCGAGCAGCTCGTCGGCGGCAACTCGTTCGTCGGCCTGGACAACTACAAGGACGGCCTGTCGGACACGGCCTTCACCGACGGCGTCAAGCGGGTGGCGCTGTTCATGATCGTGCAGGTACCGATCATGCTCGCGCTGGCGCTGATCTTCGCGCTGATCATCGACTCTGGGAAGGTCATCTTCGCCCGCCTGTACCGCGTCGGGTTCTTCGTGCCGTACGCCGTGCCGACGGTGATCGCCGCGCTGATGTGGGGCTTCCTGTATGGGCGCGACTTCGGCCCGATCGCCGACGTCGCCAACAAGATCGGCGCGAACCCACCGAACTTCCTCTCCGACCAGTTGATGTTGTGGTCGATCGCGAACGTCTCGACGTGGACGTACACGGGCTACAACATGATCATCTTCTACGCCGCGCTGCGCGCGATCCCGGCGGAGCTCTACGAAGCCGCCGCGGTGGATGGTGCCGGCGCGTTCAGAACGGCGCTCTACGTGAAGCTGCCGCTGTTGCGCCCGGCGATCCTGCTCTGCACGATCTTCTCGGTGATCGGCTCGTTCCAGCTGTTCGCCGAGCCGCGCGTGTTCTATGACATCGCTCCGCAGGTGATCGGCAAGTCGTACACACCGAACCTCTACGTGTACAACCTCGCGTTCGCCGACCAGCGGCTCAACTACGCGGCCGCGCTCTCGTTCATGCTCGGAGCCGTGGTGTTCGTCGTCTCGTTCGTGGTCATGCGGATCTCGACTCGTCAGGGGCAGCAGCTATGAGCGTCCCGACCGTCGCGCCTGACGTCGGCGCCCCCACCAAGACCCGCGTCCGGCGCCGCGCCATGGCGCAGCGCAAGCCCGGCCAGAGCGGCGGGTTGGTCTTCCCGTCCATCTTCATGGTCGCGTTCCTCGTCTACTTCCTGATGCCGCTGTTCTGGCTGGTCGTGGCGTCGACGAAGTCGCTCGACGACCTCTTCAGCTCGTTCGGGCTCTGGTTCGCGGACTTCAACTTCATCCAGAACGTCAAGGACACGTTCGCGCAGGACAACGGCGTGTTCTGGGACTGGCTGCGCAACACGTTCATGTACTCGATCGTGAGCGCGGTCGGCGCGGCGCTGCTGGCGGCGCTCGCCGGCTACGGGTTCGCCAAGTTCTCCTTCCGCGGCAAGAACCTGCTGTTCTGGTTCGTGCTCGGTTCGGTGATGGTGCCGACGACGGCGTTGGCGATCCCGACGTACCTGATGTTCTCCAAGCTCGGGTTCACCAACAACCCGCTCTCGGTCATCCTGCCGTCGCTGGTCTCGCCGTTCGGGATCTACCTGATGCGCATCTACGCGGAGGCCGCGGTGCCGTCGGACCTGATCGAGGCGGCGCGCATCGACGGCGCGGGCGAGTTCCGGATCTTCCGGCAGATCGCCTTCCGCCTGTTGGCACCGGGCTTCGTGACGGTGCTGTTGTTCACGTTCGTCGCGACCTGGAACAACTACTTCCTGCCACTGGTGATGCTGTCCCAGCCGAAGTGGTATCCGCTCACCGTCGGCCTGCAGCAGTGGAATTCGCAGGCCACCGCCGGCGGCGGCGCGACCTCGGCCTTCAACATCGTCATCACCGGGTCGCTGATCTCGATCATCCCGCTGATCCTCGCCTTCGTCTTCCTGCAGCGCTACTGGCAGAGCGGCCTCGGTAGCGGCGGCGTCAAGGGGTGAGACGCAGCTCTGGGCGTGGAGGCGGCACGTTCGCCTCCACGCTCTTCATGCTGGCCTTCCTGGTCTACTTCGCGCTGCCGTTGTTCTGGCTGGTGGTGGCGTCGACGAAGCAGACCAGCGACCTCTTCAACGGCTTCGGCTTGTGGTTCGCGTCCGAGAACCACTTCGTCGACAACGTGCGGCGGTTGTTCGAGATCCGGACGTTGGACGGCGGCACCTACGTGGTGTGGCTGCGCAACTCGTTCTTCTACTCGGTGACGAGCGCGGTCATCGCGGGCCTGTCCGCCGCTCTGGCGGGCTACGGGTTCGCCAAGTACTCGTTCCGTGGGCGCGGGGCGTTGTTCTGGCTGATCCTCGGGTGCGTGATGGTGCCGACGCAGGCCTTGGCCGTCCCGACCTGGCTGATGTTCGCCGAGATCGACCTGACCAACAGCCCGCTGTCGGTGATCCTGCCGTGCTCGGTCTCGCCGTTCGGGGTGTATCTGATGCGGATCTACGCCGAGCGGGCGATCGACTCGGCGCTGATCGAGGCGGCCCGCTTGGACGGTGCGGGCGAGTGGCGGATCTTCCGCTCGATCGCCTTCCGCCTGCTCGCCCCGGGGATGGTCACCGTGATGCTGTTCGCGTTCGTGCAGACGTGGAACAACTACCTGCTGCCGTTGCTGATGCTTTCGGAGTCGAAGTGGTATCCGCTGACGATCGGGCTGACGCAGATCGGCTACGAGTCGATCGTGGGCTCACTGATCGCGATCGTACCGATGATCGCGGCGTTCGTGCTCCTGCAGAAGTTCTGGCAGAGCGGGCTCGCCGCCGGGTCCAGCTAGCAGATGCGGCCTTCTTTGGCCTGCAGGCCGTGACCGATCGGGTCTTCGCCGACCCACCTCGGATCGATCGGCTGGTTCGCCGGTTGGTAGCGGGAGTCGGTCGAGAGGCGCAGCGGGTCGAGCTCGTTGTCGGTGCCGGCGTGGACGGTGCGCATGGTGAAGATCAGGACGTCGCCCATGCGGTAGTGCGCGGTCAGCCAGCGGGTGCTCCAGTCGTCGGCGAGCTGGTGCGGGTCCTCGGTGATCTCGCCGTTCCAGTCGGTCTGGTCGCGCCAGTGCTCCCACCTCATGGCGCCGCTCGTGACCTTGTCGGCGTTGGGGCCGTTCTCGCAGTAGCTGTCGACGTCCTGCCGGAGGTAGTCGGCGAGCCGTTCCTGCGAGAGCTTGTGGCTGTTCTCGAGGACCATCAGCCCGCCGGCGCGGATCGGGAGGTCGCCGAACGGGATCCAGGCGGTGAGGACGTCGGGGGTGCCGCGGCCCATGAAGACCGTGTCGCAGTGCGGCGGGATGCCGTGACTCGGCGGCTGGTGGCGCAGCCAGATGAAGTCGTAGCTGCGGGCCTCGGTCGCGAAGAGGTCGTCGAAGAAGCCCATGATGCGCGGGCCGTGGATGACCTGCTGCATCGCCGCGCTGCGCATCGGATAGGTCTGCGTGAGCTCGGGCTGCGCGAGCAGGTCCTCGCGGCCCCTGATGACCTCGTCGCGGTCGAGCAGGCCGCGGATGAAGAGATAGCCGTCTCTCTTGAGGTTGGCGTCGAGGTCGTCGTGCGGGCTCGACTCGGTGAGGAGCCCGAAGTCGGTGAGCCGGCGCCCGCGGGCGGCCGGGCCTAGGCTGTCGATGACCGCCATGCCGACACCGTACCTCAGCCTCGGTCTCTGCTCGGTGACGCTGCGCGCATGTTCGATCGACGAGGTCGTGGCGGTCGCTTCGGGCGCGGGGTTGGAGTGCATCGAGTGGGGCGGCGACGTGCACGTCCCGCCGGGCGATCTGGACGCCGCGCGGCGGGCGCGCTCGGCCACGCTGGCGGCGGGTCTCCGGGTCGCGTCCTACGGCTCCTACTGGCGCTGCGCGGGCGATTTCGCGCCGGTGCTCGCGTCCGCGCGAGCGTTGGGCGCCCCGCGGGTGCGGATCTGGGCGGGACAGACCGCGTCCGCAGACGCCTCACCGACGCAGCGCGACGAGATCGCCGCGGCTGCGCGCGCCGCCGCGGCGCTGGCCGCCGCCACGCCGCCGCCAGCCGCCGCCACGCCGCCGCCCGCCGCGGCCACGCCGCCCGCCCCCGCGGCCTCGCCGCCCGCCCCCATCGCCCTCGCGTTCGAGCTCCACGGCGGCACGCTCACCGACACCTTCGACTCCGCGCTCGCCCTCGTGGAGGCGTCGGGGGTTCCCTGCTACTGGCAGCCGCCGCAATCGATGCCCGACGACTCGGCGCTCGCCGGGCTGCGCGCGCTGCCGGGCGTCCCGGCGGTGCACGTCTTCTCGTGGTGGCCGGGCAGCACGCGGCTGCGGCTGCGCGAACGCGCCGCGTTGTGGCGCGCGGTCTTCGAGATCTTCAGGAGCGGCGACGCGCTGCTCGAGTTCGTGCCCGATGACGATCCGGCGCTGGTCGCGGAGGAGGCGGAGGCGTGTCGCGCGTTGCTGTCGTGATGATGATGCGGGCGGACCTGCCCGCGCGGCTCTTCGACGAGGCGCGGCTCGCCGCCGTCGCCGACCTGGTCGCCTTGGAGCACGCCGAGGTCGTGCTGAGCGGGTGGGGCTGCCCGCCGCTGGACGCGATGTTGCTGGCGCAGGCGCCGGAACTGCGGGCGATCGTCCACGCCGCCGGCGGCGTCAAGGGCCATGTCACCGACGCCTGCTGGGACCGCGGGCTGCTCGTCTCGACCGCCGCGGGGGCGAACGCCGAGCCCGTCGCCGAGTACACGCTCGCCCGCATCCTGCTCGCCAACAAGGCCACCGACCGGCTGGCCCGCGAGTACCGCGCCCGCCGCTCCTCGATCGACCTGATCGGCGAGTTCCCCGGCATCGGCAACCTCGGCAAGACGGTCGGCATCATCGGCCTCTCGCGGATCGGGGCGAGGGTCGTCGAGCTGCTCCGCCCGTTCGACCTCGAGGTCCTGGTCAGCGACCCGTACGTCGAGGGCAGCGTCGAGCTCGACGACCTGCTGCGCGCGAGCGACGTCGTCAGCCTCCACGCCCCGAGCCTCCCGGAGACCCGCCACATGCTCGACGCCCGCCGCCTCTCGCTGATGCGCGACGGCGCCACCCTCATCAACACCGCCCGCGGTGCCTTGATCGACCAGGACGCCCTCGTCGCCGAGCTCGTGACCGGCCGCATCGACGCTGTCATCGACGTGACAGAACCCGAAGTCCTCCCCGCGGAGTCGCCCCTGTACGACCTCCCGAACGTCGTCCTCACCCCCCACGTCGCGGGCGCGATGGGCGTCGAGGTCAGCCGCCTCGGCAACTCCGCCCTCGCCGAGCTCGAGCGCTACGCCCGCGGCGAGCCCTTCGCCCACCCGGTCACCCGCGCCGACCTCGCCCGCATCGCCTAGCGGCGCGGCAATCGGGCACACTTCGACGCATGACCATGCGAACCCTTGATCTGCAGCGACGTGCGGCGGGCGAGCGAGCGGATGAGTTGCTCGATCGCCTGCAGATCTCGGTTCCGGAGGACCGGCGCGTGCGGTGGAACGAGTCGGGCCATGCGCGAATCGAGCTGCCGCACGAGCGTGACGACGCGCGTGAGTACCTCGCCGCCCAACTCGCCGCGCTCGGTGACGACTGGGCGGAGCACATCGTGATCCTCTGACGCTCAGTCGAGGGCGCGCGGTACCCCTCTTGCGCGACGGTTGAAACGTCGCCGCACCGCTCGGTGTCGTGGAACCGACGTTCTCATTTGCAGGGTGATCCGGTCGTCGTGGTCGGGGCGCAGCACCCGGCATGTCAGATGAACTCAACATCGTCGACTTCGATGGCGATGAGGCCGTGGCAGAGGCCGTGGCGGGGTTGGACGAGCACGCGAGCACGCGCTCGGGGCTGTTGAAGGCGGGCGCCGGAGCGCTGGCCGGGCTGGGCGCGGTCTCGCTGTTGCGTCCGGGTTCCGCGGCGGCGCGCTCAGGCGGCTCGAAGGCCAACGACATCAAGATCCTCAACTACGCGCTGACGCTCGAGTACCTCGAGGCGGCGTTCTACGCCGAGGCGCTGCGCGTCGGCGGCTACACGGGGGCGGTGGGGACGTTCGCGTCCACGGTCGCGGCGCACGAGGCCACGCACGTGGCGACGATCAAGGGCGTCCTCGGGGCCAAGGCCGTGAAGAGCCCGAACTTCGACTTCAAGGGCACGACGCGCAAGTGGAGCACGTTCCTGCGCACCGCGAAGGTGCTCGAGGACACGGGTGTCGCCGCCTATCAGGGGCAGGCGCCGCTGATCCATCAGAACGCGGTGCTGGCGCCGGCGGGCGCGATCCTCGCGGTCGAGGCCCGGCACGCGGCGTGGGTGCGGGACCTGCTCTACGCCGGCAAGTCGGTCAAGCCCGCGCCGGAGGCGTTCAGCACGCCGATGTCGATGTCACAGGTCCTCAGCGCGGTCAAGAAGACCGGCTTCATCAAGGCCTAAGCGGAGGAATCTCATGGCACGAATCGATCTCACCGATGTGGTCGCCTTCGACACCGACGGGGCGCTGCAGGAGACGGCCGAGCGCGCGGAGCGACACTCCCGGCGCGGGTTCCTGAAGGGCACGGGGCTCGCTCTCGGCGGCGCAGTCGCCGCGGGCGCGGGCTTCCCGGCGCTTGCCGGCGCGGCGTCCAAGGGCGACGTCGCGATCCTGAACTTCGCGTTGACGCTGGAGTACCTGGAGTCCAACTTCTACGCGTCGGCGCTCAAGCACGCCGGCCTGAGCGGCGAGCTGGAACGCTTCGCCCGGCTCGTGCACCAGCACGAGGTCGCGCACGTGGCGGCGCTCAAGAAGGCGCTCGGCAGCGCAGCGGTCAAGCACCCGACGTTCGACTTCGGCGCGACGACGCGCAGCCCTGGCGCGTTCACGGCGACCTCGATCAAGCTCGAGGACACGGGCGTGATGGCCTACCAGGGCCAGGCGCCGTTCATCAAGAGCCAGGACGTGTTCAAGGCGGCGATCTCGATCCACCCGGTCGAGGCGCGCCACGCGGCCTGGATCCGCCAGATCGCGCACCAGTCCCCGGCGCCCGCGTCGTTCAATCCGGCCCTGACCAAGAGCCAGGTGCTCGCGGCGGTCAAGGCAACCGGCTTCATCAAGGGCTGACCATGCCGAACATCGGACCGATGGAGCTGATCGTCGTGCTGGCGATCGCGCTGATGGTGCTCGGCCCCAAGCGACTGCCGCAGGCCGGCAAGTCGCTCGGCCGCGGGATTCGCGAGTTCAAGGGCGCGATCACCAGCGACGACCGCGACCACGACGAGGACGAGGACGAGGCCAAGCCTGAGCGCGAGCGGGTCGCCTGACGCGATGTCCGCGTTCCCGCTACGCCCGGTCGCCTTTGGCGACGAGCTGTCGCTCACGGACCACCTGAGCGAGCTGCGCACACGTCTGTTCGTGTGCGTGGCCGCGCTGGTGGTCCTGTTCGGCGGCTGCCTGTGGCAGAGCCGAGCGCTGCTGACGGTGCTCGACCGGCCGTTGGCGTCGATTGACACCCCCACGCCCGCTCAGGCCCCGTTGCGGACCGCCCTGGACCGCAGCGCGCGGGCGTTCTCGGCACTGTCGCACGCGCAGACCCTGAACCCCACCGACCGCCGCGCCGTCGTCGTCGCCGCGCAGTCGCTGAGCAGCGCGACTCGCTCGCTCGGCGAGCGCAAGCCGATCACGATCGGGCTCGGCGAGCCGTTCTCAACCTCGGTGACAGTGGCGTTCGCGTTCGCGCTGATGCTGGCCTCGCCGCTGCTGTTGTGGCAGCTGTGGGCGTTCATCGCCCCCGCGGTCGCGCCGGAGGACCGACGCGCGGTCCGACCGCTCCTCGCGCTGGCACCGGCGCTGCTGATCGGCGGCGTGGTGTTCGCGTACGAGCTCGTGCTCCCGCCGGCCGTTCGTTTCCTGCAGGGCTTCAACAGCGGCGCCTTCGACGCGCTCGTGCAGGCCAAGGACTACTACCACTTCGAGCTGTTGACGATGCTCGCGCTCGGCGCGATCTTCCAACTGCCCGTGGTCATGCTCGTCCTCGGACGAGCCGGGCTGCTCAGCGCGCAGACCCTGCGCACCCAGCGCCGCTACGCGATCGTGGGCCTCGCGGCACTCGCCGCGGCGCTGCCCGGTACCGACCCGGTCACGACGATGCTCGAGATCGTCCCGCTGATCGGGCTGTACGAGCTCAGCATCGTCCTGCTGCGCATCAGCGAACGGCGACGCTACGGCAGCTGATCGCGGCGGCGGGTCAGGGAAGCGGTCTCGGCGGTGTTGCCCGCGAGCTCGATGGCTCTGTCGTAGGCCGCGCGCGACTCATGCCCGCGGCCCAGCCGGCGCAGCAGGTCGGCGCGGGTGGCGTGGTAGGCGTGATAGCCGGCCAGCTTGTCCTCGAGACGGTCGACGTCCGCCAGTGCCACCTGCGGGCCGTCGAGCTCGGCGACCGCGATGGCCCGGTTGAGGGCGATGATCGGCGAGGGGTCGAGGCGGACGAGCTGGTCGTAGAGGGCGAGGACCTGCGACCAGTCGGTGTCACGCATGTCGCGGGCGGACGTGTGCACGGCGTTGATCGCGGCGAGGATCTGGTAGCGGCCCGGTGCCACCCCGGCGGCGAGGCGCTCGCGTACCAGCCGATGCCCCTCGGCGATCAGCTCGACGTCCCACGCCCCGCGGTCCTGCTCGTCGAGGGCGACGAGCTCGCCGCCGGCCGACACCCGGGCGGGGCGGCGGGCCTCGGTGAGGAGCATCAGCGCCAGGAGCCCGGCGGCCTCACCGTCGTCCGGCAGGAGCGCACGGACCAGGCGGGTGAGCCGGATCGCCTCGGCGGTCAGGTCGTGACGCACGGGATCGGTGTCCGGGCCGGTCGCCAGGTAGCCCTCGTTGAACACGAGAAAGAGGACGGCGAGGACGCCGGAGACGCGTGCCGGGAGATCCTCGGCGTCCGGCACGCGATAGGGGATCCGAGCCGCTTTGATCTTGGCCTTCGCGCGGGTGATCCGCTGCCCCATGGCGGCCTCGGTCACCAGGAACGCGCGGGCGATCTCAGGCATCGTGAGCCCGCCGACCATGCGCAATGTCAGCGCCAGGCGGGCATCCATCGCCAGCGCCGGGTGACAGCAGGTGAAGATCAGCCGGAGCCGGTCGTCGTCGATCGGGCCGAGCGGTTCGGGCGGGTCGTCGTCGTGCACCATCCGAGCCTCCCTGTGCTTGTCGTCGCGCTTGTTCTCGCGCCGGATCCGGTCGATGGCCTTGTTGTTGGCGGTTGTGGTCAGCCACGCGCCGGGATTGGGCGGCACCCCGGCGGCCGGCCACCGCTCGACGGCGGTCGCGAACGCCTCGGCCGCCGCCTCCTCGGCGATGTCGAGGTCACCGAATCGTCTCGCCAGGGCGGCGACGACCCGGGCCCACTCCTCCTGGTGGGCCCGGGTGATCGCCTCGCTCACAGGAACGGCCGCACCTCGACCTTGCGATTGCAGGCCTTCGACCCCTCGGTGGCGAGCTTGAGCGCCACGTCGAGGTCGGGGGCCTCGATGACCCAGAAGCCGGCGAGGTACTCCTTGGACTCCAGGAACGGCCCGTCGGTGACCACTGCCTCCCCACCCCGGTTGTCGATGACGGTGGCCGTGTCGGGGAAGGCGAGGCCGCCGGCGAAGACCCAGTGGCCGTCGGCCTGGAGCCGGTCGTTGAAGACGTCGATCGACGCCATCTCCTCCTCGGTGCCGAGTGACGTCTGGTCGTGGATCACGCTGAGCAGGTATTGCATCGTCACACCTTTGCGTACTGCGGGCGGCCGGCGGGCCGGAAGACCTGCATCACCACGCCCTGCGAGTCGACGCGCGACCCGACGAGCTCGAGCGCGAGGTCCGGGCCGGTCTCCGGGAACAGCCGCGCGCCCTGGCCGACGACCACGGGAACGACCATCAGCGTCAGCTCGTCGACCAGGTCGTTCTCGAGCAGCCACCGGATCAGCGTGCCACTGCCGTGCACCTGCAGCTCACCCCCCGGCTTGGCCTTCAGCTCCGCGATGGCGGTCGCCAGGTCGCCCGACAGGACGGTGGTGCCCGCCCACGCGGGGTCGGCGAGCGTGGTCGATGCCACGTACTTCGGCCGCGTGTTCAACGCGTCCAGGACGGGCTCCCAGCCGGGCACATCCGCGGCCGTCCAGGATCCCCACGAGCCGGCGAACAGCTCGTAGGTCCGCCGGCCGAACAGGAAGGCGTCGGCGCGCGCGTAGGTCTCCTTGATGTACGTGTGGGTGTTGTCGTCACCGGCACCGAGCGCCCACCCGCCGCGCTCGAATCCGTTCCTGCGGTCCTCTTCCGACGCACCGCCATTGCCCTGCACCACGCCGTCGATGGTGATCTGGGTCATGGTGGTCAGCTTCATGATCGTGGCTCCTTGTGCGGTGGCGCCGCCCTCTCGTGGGCGGCCTCACCCCTGCAACGAACGCCCTCGCCCCGATCCGACAACCCTTCCGAATTTCTTTTGAAATGATCGCCGCGTGGATGAGGTCAGAGTCCTCGTCGCCCACAGCGAGCGGGCGACCCTGCGCGTCGGCGACGTATTCCTGAAGATCGATGCCGATCAGACGCACATCGACGTCGAGGTCGAGGCGATGGCCCTCGCGCCGGTCCCGACGCCGGCGGTCCTCTGGAGCAAGCCGCCCGTGCTCGCGCTCGCGGCCGTTGAAGGAACGGCGCTCGGCCGCCTCGGCGAGCCGTCCCCCGCGTCGCCGGCGGCGTGGGCGGCGGCGGGTGCCGCGGTGCGGCGGCTTCACGACGCGCCGCTGCCGCCGTGGCCAGGCCGCACCCGTGAGGAGCTGGAGGCGGACCTCGATCGCGAATGCGCGTGGCTGATCGCCGAGGACGTCCTCCCCACCGACCTCGTGACGCGCAACCGTGAGGTCGCCGCGGCCGCGCTCCGGCCGTGGACGCCCGTGTTCATCCACGGCGACCTGCAGATCACGCATGTGTTCGTCGACGGCGACGACGCGGTCACCGGCGTGATCGACTGGTCCGAGGCGAGCCGGGGCGACGCCCTCTTCGATCTCGCGATCTTGACGCTCGGACACGAGGAGCACCTGGACGACGTCCTCGCCGGCTACGGCACGGAGGTCGACCGCGACGTGATCCGCGGGTGGTGGTCGCTGCGGAGCCTGTCGGTGATCCGCTGGCTGGTCGAGCACGGGTTCGACCCGTCCGCGCCCGGCTGCGAGGTCGACGTGCTCCGCGCCCGGATGTGAGCCGACCCTTCTACGGCAATGGCGTCTCGGCCGCGCCGCGCACCTGCAGGAGCGCGAAGTAGAGCACCGAGGTCGTGAGCGCCGCCACCGGTTGCGTGAGCGCGCTGAAGATCCAGCCCAGGAGGGCGCGGCCGGCGTCCCCGAGCACCACCCCGAGCAGTGCTGCCGCGACCGTGGCCGCGACGACGAGCAGGAACACGAGCACGATCGCGCCGAAGACGGGCCACGCATTGCCGCGCACCAGTTCCCAGCTGCGGCCGAAGGCGCTGAACACGCCCGGCCGCTCGATCACGGTCACGGGCGCCACCACGGACCAGAACGTCAGCAGGAACAGGCCCGGGACGATGCACAGCACGAAGCCGATGCCGATCCCGATACCCGCGAGGATCGAGACGCCGATCAGCGGCAGCAGCACCGGCGACACACTGCCGAACAGCTCTCCCACCGAGCTGTCGCGCCGGCCGTCCTGCACGTCGCGAACCAGCTGCACGACCATGCCGTTGTAGAGCGTCGCGAGCACGAGCGAGACCACGGCCGAGACCAGCGCCAACAGGCCATGGTCGAACACCCAGCTCACGACGGCGTCGATGGCGAACACGACCAAGGCGGCCGGCACCAGGACGCCGAACTGGTCGCGGTAGATCTGAAACGCCCGGCCGATGATTTCGAAAGGCGATATCGCGCGCACGAGCCACACGCTACAGGGCGTGGGGGACGCCGCGTGCCGATGAGTTCACGCGAGCGGGTAGGTCTGTACCGACATGAGCGATCGAAAAGTGGTTCTCAAGATGGTCGTGTCCCTCGACGGGTTCGCCACCAGCCCCGACGGGACCCATGGATGGATGTTCGAGTTCTTCGGCGACGACTCGGGTGAGTGGAACCTCCGGGCGCTCGAGGAGGCCGGCGTTCACGCGATGGGCCGCCGCAGCTACGAGATCATGGGCCCGCACTGGGCCGCGTCCGAAGGGCCGATCGCGTCCGCGATGAACGAGAAGCCGAAGGCCGTCTTCTCGCGGACCCTGGAGAAGGCGGACTGGGGACCGGTCGAGATCTTCGGCGACGACCTTGCCGCGGCGATCGCGGACCTCAAGGCCCGCGACGACGCGGGGACGATCCTGGTCCACGGCGGCCCGGGCTTCGCCCAGTCGCTGACCCGCCTGGGCCTCGTCGACGAGTACCAGCTGATGACGGTCCCGATCGCGATCGGCGCGGGGCGCAGCCCGTTCGCCGAGCTAGGAGAGCATCTGAAGCTGGACGTCGTCAAAGAGGAACGCTTCAAGAGCGGCGCCCTCGGGCAGATCCTGGTGCCGAAGCGATGAGCAGGCGCGGCTGCGCCGGTCGTCGATCGGATCCCAGATCGCGAACAGGAGCAGGCTCAGGTCGCCATGTCCCCGGGCCGCGAACCAGGCGGCCCACTCCTCTGCGCTCATTCTGAAATCGCGTTCGAGCATCACGGAGCGAACTTCTGGGCGGCCAGGCCACGGGCGAGCACGCTCGGCAGGAGCACCAACACGATGACGAACGTCGGCACTGAAGACGGGCCGTCGTTGACGACGATGCCGATCGTCGCCGCACAGGTGACAGCCGCAACCAGCGGCCAGAGAATGATCCACCCGAAGATCAGACCGACGCTCATGCCACTCGTGTCGCCGTAGGTGGCCGCGAGCAGGCTCGGCGGGAGCCGGCCGCCGCGGCGGCTCGAGAGTGCCGCGCACAGCGTGATCGTGGGGGTGGCGAGCACGGCCAGGACCACAGCGGCGCCACCGTGGTCGGGCAGCGCGCCCGCCGCGGCGCAACCGGCGACCGCCAGCAGCGCACCGACCACGACGACCGCCAGCGGGACGAGCGCGTGTTGGACGAGCACCTTGCCGATCGGTGCGCGGAGCAGCACGCGGACGCGTCCGGGCTTGTCGACCTCCGCCCGCAGCGGCTCGAGGAGCCGCGAGGCGCCGGCGTAGATCGCCAGCGCACCGGCGCCGACGGCCACGGGATGGGCGCCGTTGACCAGGCAGACCGCGGTCCCGCCCGCGGCCAGCACGAGCGCCTCGGCGAGCCGTTGCGGGACGGCCAGCGCGGCGACCGCGTCGCGCCAGGCGATCGTCAGGCGCGATGAACGTGGCGGCTTGAGACGATTGGCGCCGCGTGCCGCGACCGGCCCGGTGCTCACCGCCGTGAGGCTTCGCCGGACGTAGCGGGCGTTCATGGAGTAGATCGCCGCGACCGCGCCGCCGCGAGCTTCGGCGCGCACGAGGTGACGCTCGGTCGGCGTCGCGCCGCGGCGGCGGACGGCGAGCGTGGTGATCGCCGCGGTGAGCGCGGCCAACAGCACGACGGCGACCGGCCACGCGGCGGCGGTCCCGGCCAGCGGCTGGACGGCCCACCCCCACGGTCCCGACCACAGCGCGATGTGACGGCCGGTGGTCGAGGAGTCCGCGAGCACGACCAACCCGCCCGCGATCACGACCGCGGGCCAGGCGGCGCGACGCGTGGCGCGATCGACCCGCTCGGAGCCCGCCACGAGCGCCGCGCCGACGACGCCGAGCAGACCGAAGATCGCGCTCGCGACCACGAAGCCCGCCGCGCGCACGGCGTCGATCCCGCGATGGTCACCGGCGACGCCGACCAGGACGAGCCCGCCGACGACCGCAGCCGCGCCCGTCCACGCCAGCAGCCCTCGGATCAGGCGCCCCAGGACCAACTCCGCGCGGCGCAGCGGCGCGCCGAGCAGGTGGGTGATGTCGGCGACGCTGAAGACCACCGGGCCCTGGACCGCGCCCCAGCGCACGACCGCCAGCAGCGCGACGAGCGCGATCGACGGTCCCCAGATGCCGACCGCGTGCGGCGTCGCGACCTCGGACAGCGCCGTGCTCACCGTCCCGTAGACCAACGGTCCGCCGATCGCCAGCGTGATGAACACGTAGTACGCGGGCTCCAGTCGCTTGAGCAGCGTCGGCGGCGCCTGCACGACGTGCCAGAAGCGACGGATGTCACTGACGCGCGTTCGGGCGACGAGCTCAGGCATCGGCGGGAAGCCAACCGCGCTCGGCGGCCCGCTTGCGAACCGCGGCCCACGGGCCGTGGTCGAGCACCTCGCCCTCGCCGAGGACGATCGCCCGATCGGCGACACCATCGGCGAACGCCATCTGGTGCGTCGTCAGCAGGACCGCGGTGCCGCTCGCCTTGGCCTCGAGCAGCAGCTCGACCAGCAGCGCCTGCGACGGCGGATCGAGCCCGACCACGGGCTCGTCCAGAACCAGCAGCTTCGCGGGCCGGATCAGCGCACACGCCAAGCCGGTCTTCTGCTTGAGGCCGCGCGACAGCTCGGCGGGCAGGAAGTCCGCGCGATGCGAGAGACCGAGACGTTGGAGCAACCCGTCGATCCGCTCCTCGATCCCGTCGTCGCTCACGCCGTGCGCGAGCGCGACCAGCGACAGGTGCTGCCGGACCGTGAGGTCGTCATAGAGCATCGGCGTGTCGGGGACGAGCGCGAGCGCGGCGCGAGCGGCTTCGGCGTCCGGCTCGCTGTGCGGGTCGTGGCCGCAGACACGCACCGTGCCCTCGGTCGGCTCCAACAGCCCGGAGATCGTCCGGACCGCGGTGGACTTCCCCGAGCCA
Organism: Solirubrobacter soli DSM 22325; assembly: GCF_000423665.1. GTDB lineage: Bacteria > Actinomycetota > Thermoleophilia > Solirubrobacterales > Solirubrobacteraceae > Solirubrobacter > Solirubrobacter soli. The sequence goes on from NZ_AUIK01000036.1 coordinate 15,532, forward strand.
TTGGCGCCGATCAGCGCCACGCACTGGCCCGACTTGAGCTCGAGGTCGAAATGGGCGAGGCCGACGAGGCGACCGTAGTGGCGCGCCAGCCCGGTGACCTGCAACGGGATCGCGACGGGGGCGGCAGACACTCGCACCAGTCTGACGACGGCTGCGCCCGACACGATCGCCGTCTCTCATCTTGAGCGAGATCCTCCGAGTCGGGTGATGGCGACAAGGCCCCCCACGCGAGATGCTGCGTGGCGATGACGGCCATCCACCCCGACCGCACACCACCCGTCGCTTCGAGCCGGCGCCGCGAGCGCTGGATGGCGGCCCTGTTCGCGATCGGATCGACGTGCTTCCTCGTCGGGCCCTTCCCGGGCTACGTCGGACTCGTCGGACCAGAGGCCGACGCGGTGACGTTCTTCGTCGGCTCGATCTTCTTCACCGGCGGCGGGGCGCTGCAGTCCTGGCTGGCGTTCCCCGACCGTCGCGGCGCGGGCCGCGCCGCATGGTGGGCGGCGATCATCCAGTCCGCGGGCACGCTGTTCTTCAACGTCACGACGTTCCTGGCCCTGAGCACGACGCTGTCGAATCCCGAATACGACCGGCTCGTCTGGCGCCCGGACGCCTTCGGCTCGATCTGTTTCCTCGTCTCGGGCGCGATCGCGTTCAAGGCCGCCGACCGCCGCTGGTGGCAGCCGGCGATCAACCTGCTCGGGTGCGTGTTCTTCGGTGTGTCGGCGATCGCCGGCTACGCCGTGCCGGACACAGGCTCCGAGATCGACCTGGCCGCCGCGAACTGGAACACCGCTGCCGGCGCCGCGTGCTTCCTCGCGTGTGCGGTCGCGGGACTGCGAGGGCGGAGCGGCGACGCTTGAGGCGGGCGTCGGGTCTCGCCGTGGCCATAGGCTGCTCGTGACATGTCCTCGGTGGCACGGGACAGGGTTGGTCTGGCGGAACTCGTCGCGTTGCTGTCGCTGGGCACCGACCTGGGGCTCGGGCAGCCGATGGAGCACATGATCCGCGCATGTCTGATCGCGCTGCGGCTGGGCGAGCGGCTGGGTCTGACGGAGTCAGAGCGAGGCGTGGTCTACTACTCGGGACTGCTGGCGTGGGTCGGGTGTCACACCGATGCGTATGAGCAGGCGAAGTGGTTCGGGGACGACACCACGCTCAAGCGCGACGCGCACTACCTCTACGACATGGGCAGGGTCGGGCCGGCGATCTCGTTCGTTCTCACGCATGTCGGCGGGCCTGAGCGATCGCCGGCGGCGCGCACCCGGGTCGGGATGGCGTTCATCGCCGAGGGGCGGCGCGCGATGCGGGCACTCGCGGAGAACCACTACCGCGCGACCGACGAGCTGGTCGAGCGTCTCGACCTCGGCGAGGACGTGCGCAAGAGCCTCAGGCAGACCTACGAGCGCTGGGACGGCCGGGGCGCATACGGGATGAGGGGCGAGGAGATCGCGCTCAGCTCGCGGCTGATCAATCTCGCCGACGTCGTCGAGGTGTTCGCGCGCGCCGGCGGCGTCGAGGCGGCGATCACCGTGGCCAGAGAGCGCAGCGGCACGCAGTTCGATCCGGAGTTGGTCGACGCGTTCTGCGATCAGGCGCCGATCGTTCTGGCCGAGCTCGATCACGCGCCGAGCTGGGAAGCCGTGATCGCGGCCGAGCCGGCGCTGGGGAGGGAGATCGCGGGCGAGGAGCTCGACCGCGCGCTCGAGTCGATCGGCGAGTTCGCCGAGTTGAAGTCGCCCGACATCATGGGTCACGTCCACGCCGTCCGAGGCTTGGTCACCGAAGCGGCGACGAGCTTCGGCCTCCCGGACGCCGACCTGGCCGATCTGCGGCGAGCGGCCTGCGTCTATGACCTCGGTCGGCTGGGCGTGCCGAACACGGTCTGGGACAAGCCGGGGCCGCTGACCCGTTCGGAGCTGGAACGGGTGCGCACGCATCCGTACCTGGGTGAGCGGATGCTCGCGTTCGCGCCATCGCTGGACGGCCTCGGCAGGATCGCGGTCCAGCATCACGAGCGACTCGACGGCTCCGGCTATCCCCGTGGCCTGTCCGGCGATCAGATCGAGCCGACCGTGCGGTTGCTGGCCGCGGCGGACGTCTACCAGGCGCTGCGCGAGCCGCGTCCGCACCGGCCGGCTCGCGCCGCGCAGGACGCGGCAGGCGAGCTGCGCCGAGAGGTCACCGCCGGACGGCTCGACGGCGACGCGGTCGACAGCGTCCTGCGGGCCGCGGGCCACAAGGTCGGGCGTCGGCGCGAGTGGCCCGCGGGCCTGACGACGCGCGAACTCGAAGTACTCAGGCTGTTGGCCCGAGGACTGTCGAACAAACAGATCGCCGCGGAGCTGGTGATCTCACCGAAGACCGCCGGCAGCCACGTCGAACACATCTACCGCAAGATCGACGCGTCCAACCGCGCCCAGGCCAGCCTGTTCGCGCTGCGCCACGGACTGATGCGCGGCGCGCCCGCACCGGACGACGCATAGACCCGCCTCCAAAGATCGGGCGAATGCCCGATGCCGTCTACGCGCCCGGTTGCGAGCCTGCCCGCATCGCACCACACCAGCTCGGAGGACACCATGAGCACCACGCAGAGCACGCCGGCGTCGCAGGGTCAGCGCGTTCACGCCAACGGCATCGACATCCACTACCTCGACCAGGGTCGGGGTGAGCCACTCGTGTTGCTGCACGGCGGCGTCGTGTCGACCAACCCGATCTGGGCGGGCGTGCCGGTGGCGTACGCCGGCCACATGGACCGGCTCGCCGAGCACTTCCGGGTGATCGCGCCGGACACGCGCGGCTGCGGCAAGACCGCTCACACGGACGGGCCGATCAGCTTCGACCTGCTCGCCGACGACGTCGCGGCCCTGATCGACGCGCTCGACCTCGAGCGACCGTTGGTCGTCGGCTTCAGCGAGGGCGCGGTCACCGCGACCGTGCTCGGGATCCGGCACCCCGACGCCATCCGCGCGCTCGTCAACCACGCCGGCTTCGACGCGTTCGACCCGCAGGCACCGACGATCGCGATGATGCGCCAGATCCTCGGCGGCACCCCCGACGCGACCGCACCCGACCCGGACGCCGCGGCGCGCGGGTTCGAGGCCTCAGAGCAGATGCGGCCGATGCTCGAGCTGATGAAGCGCGACCAGGACAGCGGCCAAGGGCAGGGACACTGGCGCACGTACCTGCGCCTCTGCTGGGACCGCTGCACCCGGCCTCCCGGCTACACCCACGCCGATCTCGCGGAGATCACCGTTCCGACTCTGATCCTCGTCGGCGACCGCGACGACTTCTGCACCGTCGAGCAGGCCGTCACCGCCTACCGGGCGCTCTCGGACGGCGAGCTCGCGATCCTGCCCGGCCACGGCCACTACATCCCGCCGGCCGCGATCGACACGACCGTCGAGTTCCTCTCGCGCCGGCCCGCCGCCGGATCGTGACGGCTACTCGGGCTTGCCGTAACTGGCGAAGTAGGTCTTGTCGTCGCTGACGCAGTAGACCGTCGGGCTGTCCGTTCCGCTCGTGTCGAGGCGCTTGCATTCGTAGCCGGTGTCGAGCTCGGCCTCGCCGTCGATGGGAGCGTCCAGCAGTTCGTCGCCGTATTTCTCGAGCTCGTCCTCGACCTCGTCGCAGCCGACGCCCTTCGCCGTGATCGCGTCCCAGTCATCGGTGTTGGCGCACGGTTCGACCGTGTCGTCCTCGGCCGCGTCGCCGGGCTCTCCGACGTAGGTGGCGTGGAAGTTCGCATCGCCGCTCACGCACCGCACCGTCGGGTCCGTGGCCTCGCTCGTGTCCACGCGCGTGCACCTGAAGTTGCTGCTGAGCCTGACGGTCGCGCCGCTTCTGGCTCTCGTGAGCCGGTCCGTGTAGGTCTTGAGGTCGCCCTTGACTTCGGGGCAGTCGACATTCGTCACCGTGATCGCGTCCCAGCCGGCCGTCTTCGTGCACACACCGACGACCTTCACCGGGTCTCGGTCCCGGTCTCGGCCCTGTGACCCGGGTGGTGCCGGAGCCGGACGCGTGTCGAGGCTGAAGCGGACCGTCGCATCGCCCTTGGTGCAGCGGATCGTCACGTCCCGGGAGGTCCTGTCGACCCGCGCGCAGGAGTAGCGGTCGACGTCGGACTCGCTCGAACCCAGGCGCTCCCAGCGAGAGGCGCCGCTCGTGAGCAGCTCGTTCGCCTCGGCGCAGGTCGCGATTCGCGCGGTGATGTCGAAGAACTTCTCCACGGGGGCGCAATACCGGACCGCCCGCGACACTCTCGGGGTGGGCGTCTCCGTCGCGGTCTCGGTCGCTGTCGCCGTCCCGGTCGGCACCGCAGGGCCCTTGACCGGCCCTGGCGTCCGCGTCGGGACCGCGGGCCCCTTGACGGGGCCGCCGCCGGCGACATCGTCACTGCCGTTGCGGCAACCGCCAAGCGCGAACGTCAAGACGACCAACAGCACGGATGCGCGCGTCGCGAACATCCGCGCACCCTGTCAGACGACGCCGCAGAGCGTCGGATCACGTGGTGTTGAACAGGCTGCAGACGCGGTCGAAGCGGCCCGCCCTGAGATCGGCCGGTGAAATGGCGATCTGCAGCCAGCCGCCGTCGGGTATGTCGAAGCCGAGCTCTTGGTCGTAGTCGATGGTGAACAGGTGCCGCCATGGCGAGCGCATTCGATCGGTTCGGCTCGCGCATGGGTCCGGGTTCAGCGGCGTGCCCAGATATCCGAGCAGGTAGTGGTCGCGCTCATCGCGTCCGCCTCGAAGCGCGTCATGAAACTCGAACCAACGCTCGTAGTCGGTGACCTTGACGCGGCGCAGCGGGGCCATCAGCCGATCAGCGTCGACGGCCAGGCCGGGCACGTCGGGGTGCACTTCGAACCGGAGCCGCGCGGGCTTGAGTTCGATGATGTCCTGCGCCGGCGAGATGCGTTCGAGCGGCGCGCCTGCTTTTGCGTGCACGACCGCTGAGCACAGACCAGGCCAGACGTCGTAACGGTCCTCGTCATCGGCTGACCCGTTGACGGTGAAGAAGAGCAGCGAGCCGCCGAGGCGTCGCAGCTCTTTCGCCTCCTTGGGAAGGTCGCGCACCCGGATCTGGCCCAGGAACGACTGTTGCAGGCCGCGACAGCGCGGCCACGCCGTTCCGACCGGTAGGTCGGGGCGCCCACCGAGTCGCGTCGTGCCTCTTTCGCGCGGCTCACGCCTGAGCACCTGACGGTCGATCATCACCGCCGGACGCGAGGCTGCAGACACCTGGTCGGCGATCGTCTCGAAACCCGCGGCGTCCAGCGCTCTGCGTACCTCCGCCGCCCGGAATCCACCGGCTTGCGCGGACGGCGCGGCGACCAGGAGCGCCAACAGGAGCGAGGCGAAAGCGCGCATCATCGGCGTGGCATCGTACTGGCGCGTTCTCAGGAACTGCCGCGCTGCGCGTCCTGGACGAGGAGGGCGATCTGCACGCGGTTGTCGAGCGAGAGCTTCGTCAGCAGGGCGGACACGTGACCCTTCACCGTCGCCAGGCTGAGGTGGAGTTGGGCGGCGATCACGGCGTTGGAGCTCCCCTGCGCGACGGCGAATGCGATCTCTCGCTCTCGCGGTGAGAGCGCGTCCAGTCGGGCGGCGGCCTCCACATTCCGGCGCTCGGCCTCGCGGTCGCCAGAGAGGCGATCGATCAGCCGGCGCGTGACCGTCGGCGACAGCATGCTCTCCCCGGCCGCGACGAGCTCGATCGCGCGGATGATCTCGGTCGGCGGCGTGTCCTTGACGAGGAATCCGGCCGCGCCACGGCGTAGCGCGCGCAGCACGGCCTCGTCGGTGTCGAAGGTCGTCAACACGACGACCGCCGGCGGGTTGGGCTGCGTGCGCAGCAGGTCGAGCACCGCGAGGCCGTCGAGCCGTGGCATTCGCAGGTCGAGCAGGATCACATCCGGGTGATGGCGATCGAGCGCGCCCAGCACCTCGGTGCCGTCGGCGGCCTCGCCGACCACCTCGATGCCACTCGCGCTGAAGAGCATCAGCCGGATTCCGGCGCGGACCAGCGCATCGTCGTCGACGAGCAGCACGCGGATCACGGCGGCCACGGAATCGTCGCGGTCAATCGGAAGCCGCCACCGGCCGGCGCTTCGTGCTCGAGCGCGCCCCCGGTGAGCAACAAGCGCTCCGCGAGCCCGATCAGGCCCGTCCCCGCGCCCACGTGCTCACCGGAACGGCCGCCGCCGCCATTGACGACCTCGACCCGGATCTGCTCCCCGGGCGCGCCGGCGAGCGAGATCGAGACCGGCTGCCCGGCCGCGTGCTTGCGCGCGTTGGTCAGCGCCTCTTGCAGGACCCGGTAGACGGTCCGGCCGGCCAGCGTGGGCACGGGCCGGTCTCCAAGCTCGTCGAGCAGGGTCACGTCCATCCCGGCCTCCCGGTTCTGCGCGACGAGGTCGCCGACGTCGGCGATCGTGGGCTGCGGCGGCTGCGCCGCGCGGCCGCCCGGGTCGGCGCGCAGTATGCCGAGCACCTCGCGCAGCTCCTCCTGCGCGGCTCGCGCGCTGGTCCGGATCACGCTCGCCGCCCGGACGATCTCCTCGCGCGGCGCGTCGGGGCTGACCTCGAGCGCGCCCGCGTGGACGCTGAGCAACGAGATCCGGTGGGCGAGCACGTCGTGCATCTCGCGCGCGATCCGCGCCCGCTCGGTCAGTCGCGCGTCACGCACCCGCAACTGCTGCTCGGCGTGCAGGCGATCGACGAGCTCGCGCCGCGCGCGAACGAACGAGCCGAGCGCCAGCGCCACGATCGCGTACGTGGACCACACGGCGAAGAAGCCCGCGTCGAGGTAGATCGCCGACGCAACGGCCGTGGCGGCGATCGCGCCTACCGTCGCCTCCAGCGCGCGGCGCGGCCGTGCGTGGATCGCCGCCGAGAAGATCGCCACGTGGGCCGCGTGCACCGACGCGCTGCTGGCCGCCGACAACGCCACCGTCAACCACGCCACGGCGACCGGATGTCGCCTGCGAGCCCACAACGACAGGCACGCGGGGACCGACAGCGCAACGTTGAGCGCGACGAGCTCGTCGGGGTGGGTGATCGCCGTGCTCGCGGCGGCGAACACCGCGAACGCGAACATCAGCGAGTCCACCAGCCGGTCCCGTGCCGGACCACCGGATCCCAGCTCCAGCCCCAACAGCAGCCGTTCCCAGCGCGGGAGCGAGCCGTCAAGTTCCGCGGTGTCCATTGCCGTTCAACGTAGGGCATCCAGCCCCGACTTAAGTCGGGATCGGCGCGGTCCCATCAGCCGTGGTGGGCGCTACCGCATGGCACCGATCATGCGGCCCGTGACCGCTACCGAACTTCCCACGACGCTCCAGCACCTGTTGCAGGCGAACGCCGACTCCAACCCGGCGTTCGACGCGCTCCTCCACGACTACGCCAAGTACCACGCGGTGCTGGCGGTGCTCGGCGGGCTCGTGACGAGCGGCCTCGTGCTGCTGACCGTCCGGGCATGGAGACGATCGCGCGCGCTCGCCGTGGCGAGCGCCGCGCTGGGCCTGCTGACGGCGTTGATCGTGTTCGCGAACGCCGGCAACGCCCTCAACCCCCGGCACGGCCTCGAAGGCACCATCCCGATGCTGCGCGCGACGCAGCCCGGGACGGAGCCGGCGCGGGTGCAACAGGCCACGAACGCGTGGCTGCGCTCCGGCAGCGCCGACGAGCCGCGGTTGCTTCAGGACAAGATCGACGCCCGCCTGTCATGGCAGCGTCCCAAGGCGATCATCACCAGCGTCCTGTTCGCCGCCTTCGTCGGTCTCTGCATCCGGGTCCGGCGCCGGCGGATCGTGACCGCGGTCGCGCTGCTCTGCACCCTCGCGCTGCTGGTGATGGCCGTGGCGAACACGCAGGCGTCATTCGCGCCCATGTTCCTGACGGTGCTCTACGGCTAGTGCCCTGACCGCTGGCGGGTTCACGCGGCGACGAGTACGGTCGGTGGATGACCCGAGCCCTCGTCATCGTCGACATCCAGCGCGACTACTTCCCCGGCGGCAAGATGCCGCTGCACGAGCCGGAAGCCGCGTCGGAGAAGGCCGCGCAGGTTCTCGAGGCGTTTCGCGCCGCCGGCGACCCCGTGATCCACGTGCAGCACCTCAGCCCCGTCGGTGACGGGTTCCTGGAAGAAGGGACCGAAGGCGCCGAGATCGTGCTCTCGCCTCGGGAGGGCGAGAGGCTGATCACCAAGCGAACGCCGAATTCGTTTCTCGGCACCGACCTCGAACAGACGCTGCGCGGCCTCGACGTCGAGGAGGTCGTGGTGACCGGGATGATGACCAGCATGTGCGTCGACGCGACCACACGCGCCGGCGCGGACCTCGGGTTCAAGATGACGCTCGTTCCGGACGCCTGCGCCGCTCCCGACCTCGAGTTCGGCGGGCGCAAGGTGGACGCGCGGGACGTGCACGCGTCGTTCGTCGCCGCTCTCGGCCAGTTCTACGCCACCGTGACGCCCGCGGACGAGATCTGCTGAACACTCGCGACGCGACACCGAAGTGCGTCAAGAGATCGACGGCGGCCAGCGATGTCCGCGCCACTCGTCCCATGTCGCGAATCCAGCGGGCGGGTCATCGATGGGCTCAGTGCCGTGGAGTTCGCCTGGCGTCGGGATGTCGAATCCGGCGGCCCACTCGGCAAGTTCCTCGTCGGACATGGGCCACGTCGTGTGTGGCGCCACGGCTTGGCGTTGGTCGACTCGTCTCCGCTGCTCCGCCGGTGCGAGTTCGAGGTAGCGCATCTCGACCGTCGCTCCGCGGTCTGCTGCTGCCTGCCGCAGAGCCGAGCGCTCGTCCCGGCTCCAGAGGCCGTAGTCGATCACCACGTTGATGCCGAGCTCAAGTGCGCGCAGCCCGATCTGAATGAGCCGTCCTTCGATCACTTCCTGAGCCGACGGCGGGTTCTCATGCCCGTACAGCGCCTTCACCCACTCGTCCTTGGTGAGACGGAGGGCCTTGTGCTCGACCTCGATACGCCGCGCGGCAGTCGTCTTCCCGGTGCTTGGAAGTCCCACCATGAGAAACAGGGTTGTCGTCAACAGACGGTCCTTCGCTTGCATGGGGGTGGGCAGGAAAACCTTCCTATGAGTCAAGTTTCCCTTGCCACCCCCGGGGCGCGGCGGTACCGCCGCGGTCCAGATGCCTGCTCAGGCGAGCCGGCGGTGCATGACGTGGAGCCCCACGAGCCCGTGTTCCGGGTGGTCGAACGCCTCCGGCACCGTGCCCACGATCGTGAACCCGAGCGACTCGTACAACGCGACCGCGCCGGTGTTCGTGGCCGCGACCGCGTTGAACTGCATCGCCTGGAACCCTGCCGCACCCGCCCATGCGAGCGCGTCCGAGACCAGTGCCCGGCCGAACCCGCGACCACGAGCCGACGCGGCCACCATGAAGCTCGCGCTCGCGACGTGCGCGCCCGGGCCCGCGCGGTTGGCGTACATGTTCGCTGTCCCGACGATCGTGTCGCTCGCGTCGATCGCCACCGTCGTGCGACCCGGCGGGCCGACCATCCACATCGCTCGCGCCACGTCCTCGGTCATCGCCGGGTCGTAGGTGAACGTGTCAGCGGCGACGACGACCTCGCGGACGATCCGCCAGATCGCCGGCCAGTCACCCGCCGTCGCATCGCGAATTCCCGACGTCATGCCACCCCTCAGGTCAGGTCGAGCCCCGGAGCGGTCTGGGAGGCGCGGAACTGGATGACCTCGACGGTCGCGACGCCGCCGCGCACGAACGGGTCCTGCGCCGCCAAGGCCTCGATCTCGACACGGTCATCGCCGCGGGCGAGGATGACGCCGCCCGTGCGCGGGATCTGGCGGCCCGAGACGACGAAACGCCCCGCGGCGTACTGCTCGTTGAGCCACTTCATGTGCGGGCGCATCAGCGCGTCGACCTCGTCGAGCGGCTTCGTGTAGGTGAGCAGCAGCACGAACATGCCCACGCAAGCTAGCTGCTGGACCTCGCGCGGGGGCGTGCTCGTATCTCTCAGCGATGCGGATCTGGATCACGCTCGCCCTGCTGTTGTCGATGGCGTCGTGCGGTGCCGACGAGGTCGAGCAGAGACGCCCGGCGGCGGTCGCGGAAGGCGCGCGCGGCGTCAGCGTCGAGCTGGCCGCCGGCTGGCAGGCCGCGCCCGCCAGCCTCACGCCCAACCTGACCGATCCCCGCGAGGTCCTCGCGGTCGGCACGTACCCGCTGCGGTTCCGCGAGACCGCGTGCGCCCACATGCCCGGCAGCGCACTCGAGGACCTCGGACCGACCGACGCCCTCGTCACGGTGCAGGAGCGAGGCGTGGACCCCGGCTCCTCGTGGTCGGACTTCCCGGCGCGGCCCGCCCACTTCGGCCCGGAGCTCGGCGCCGCCTCCGAGGCCTCGGCCTGCGCGCCCGGAACCCGCTTCACCGACCACTGGTTCCGCTTCAGTCAAGGCGACCGCCACTTCCACGTGCTGGTCGCGTTCGGCCCGCAAGCATCTCCCGCCGTGCAGGCCCAGGCGTGGGCGACCCTCGATCGCCTCAGGATCGACCCGGCCATGACCCCCGACTGGCGGTCGAGCGGGTGAGCTAACAGATCGCGGCCACGTCGAAGGACACGTTGGTCAGGAAGGGCGTGATCTTGTTGTCGCCGAACGGGAGCAGGCGGGTGGACTCGACGAAGATGCGGGCGCCGCCGAGGCGTTGGACGTCGACGTCGGCGGCGACCTCCTCGGGCTTGGAGGCGGTCTCCACGCGCGGGGTGGCGACGATCGCGCAGCGCTCGAGGTCCAAGGGCAGCTTGCCGCCCGCCGGACCCGCGTCGAACGTGATGTCGTAGATGCCGACGCCGGCCTTCTTGACCGTGCCGTCGTTGTCGGTGCCGATCAGCTTGCCGTCCTTGGTGACGCGCAGCTTCAACACGGTCTCGGGGGTATCGGAGGACGTGGCGACCTGGGCGATGGCGCTGCCGCCCAAGGCGACGACGAGGGCGGTGACGGCGACCGCGAACGAGGGGGTGAGGAGCTTCATGCCCACAAGGACGCCTCGACGCGACGGCGCCAACGGGGGTTCCCCCCGCCGATCCCCTGGGTGAAATCGACACCTGGGTGATGCGCGCTCACCCACCCTGCCGAGAAGGTCGCCCGCATGTTGCGTCATCTACTTGCGGCCGGAGTGGCCGCGCTGATCCTTCCGACGGCGACGGCCTCGGCCCAGAGCTTCGACATCCACGCGAGCTCGCAGTGGATGAAGCTCGGCGGCTACACCGTCTCCGGCGGCGACGACCAGAACCTCGCCAAGCTCAACGTCACCGTCACCGCCGAAGCGCAGTGGACGGCCGACCTCAAGACGATGGTCGGCTGGAACTCCGACCAGGTGCGCCAAGGCGGCGAGCTCTACATCACCCGCTCCGTTCCGCTGCCCAGCGGCCAGCTGCAGGTCGTGTGGACGATCAAGGGCAGCACCACGCCGGGCGGGACCTTCTCGACCAAGACCGTCAAGACCACCGCGACCTGCATCCCGAAGCTCCTGGACGGCGCCGCCCCGTACAGGTGCACCGTGACCGCACCCAACGTCACCCTCGCCCAGACGGTCGGCCTCCCGGGCAGCACGTACATCAACTTCCAGCCGCGGGCGCGCTTCACGATCCAGCCCCGCAGCGCCGACATCACGCGCGAGCTGACCCTCGACGGCGGCACGGGCACCAAGAACCTGTCGCTCTCGCAGCTCCCGCAGAGCGACTACGACTACCTGTCGTGCTCGGGGTCGCCCGCGCAGATGGTCACGTATGAGCTGGGCCACTTCCAGTACTACCCCGACGTGAAGGTGGAGCAGCAGCCGCTCGTCCAGGTCGGGAAGATGGACCCGGTCATGGGCCTGGTCGAGACCGACGCGCTGATCAACGGCGTGTTCGGGCCCAAGTACGTCTCCGACCCGTTCTTCGTCCTGCTGGGCGGCGGGAAGACGATGAACCTCGGGCTGCTCAAGCCCAACCTGACCCCGCCGGACATCCACCCGCTCCCCGTCTTCACCGGCGACGCGGGCTCCACCATCTACTTCGAGGGCTACGCCTCGAGCCCGTGCGCCCTCGACCTGACCTATCGCTGGGACTTCGGCGACGGCGAGACCTCGTCCACGCAGTTCCCGCACCACGTGTACGCCACTCCGGGCATCCACGGCGGCACGCTGACCGTCAAGGACCCGAGCGGGCTCAAGAGCACGCGCTCGTTCAGCGTCTTCGTCAAGTAGCGACGCCGAGCTCGTCCGCCACGGCGCGGACGTGCGCGACCGCCAGGACGTACTCCTCGTCGCTCGGCAGGTGCTCGACCAGGAACGGCGTGTCCGGGTCGAGCCCCTGCATCAGCTCGAGGAAGACGCGGTAGTCGACGATGCCGGTCCCCGGGCGGCGCTCGGGCATGTCCAGCGTCAGCGACGAGGTGATGTCCATGTCCTTCGCGTGCACCGCGCGCACGTGCGGGCCGAGCTTCTCGAAGCACTCGCGCAAGAAGCCCGCGTTGTCGTAGAGCTTGGCCGGCGTGTTGATCATGTTCACCGGGTCCAGGTGGACGGCGAAGCGATCCCGGTCCACGGCCTCCAACAACGCCAGGTAGGAGTCCGGGGAGTCCGGCAGCAGGTACGGCATCGGCTCGAGCGTGTAGTAGGTGCGCTCGGGCGCGACCGCATCGATGATCTCGCGCACGCTGTCGACGATCAGCGCGAACGTGTCCGCGCTGAGCGCCTCGACGTGCGGCCCGTCCCAGGTCTCCGAGAACGAGCCGGCGATGTTGACGCAGCAACGCGCGTTGACGCGGTCGGCGAGCGCGAGCCGCTCCTGGCAGCGCGCCACGCCCGCGGCCCGCACAGCGTCGTCGCGGCTCAATGGGTTCGCCAGCCACGCGCCGATCTCGGCGATCGAGATCCCCGCGGCCTCGGCGGCGGCCGCGTACGCGTCGGCCTCGTCCAACCCAGCGTCATCGGGCAGCGGCCAGTACGCGGTGCGGAACCCGCGCGAGCGCAGCAGCTCGATCCAGCCCTCAGGCGAGTCGAAGGAGCTCGGAAGTGGCGCACCTAGACGCATGATCCGGACGCATCGTCCCATATGCTGCGGCGCATGGTCCGATATGGAGGAGAGGGCCTTGCGTTCCGCACGCTTGGCCGGACCGGGTTGGAGGTCACACCGCTGTGCGTCGGCAGCGCGCCACTCGGCAACACGCCCCTGCCCTACAAGCAGGAGGTCCCGCTCGAGGACGCCCTGGCCACGGTGCGACGGGTCTTCGAGGGCCCGATCAACTTCCTCGACACGTCGAACAACTACGGCGACGCGGAGCGCCGGATCGGGCTCGTCATCCGCGAGCGCGGCGGCCTCCCCGACGGCTTCGTGCTCGAGACCAAGGTCGACCGCGACATGGACACGGGCGACTTCTCAGGCGATCGCGTGAAGCTGTCGGTCGAGGAGTCGCTCGAGCGGCTGGGCCTCGACCGCCTCGGGCTCGTGCACTTCCACGACCCCGAGAACATCACGTTCGAGGAGGGCGTCGCCAAGGGCGGTCCGCTGGAGGCGCTGCAAAAGCTCAAGGAGGAGGGCGTGATCGCCCACCTCGGCGTCGCGGGCGGCCCGATCGACCTGATGCAGCGATACATCCGCACCGGCGCGTTCGACGTCGTCCTCACCCACAACCGCTTCAACCTCGTCGACCGCTCCGCCGAGCCGCTGCTCGACGAGGCGAAGGAGCTCGGTGTGGCGGTGCTCAATGCGGCGCCGTTCGGCGGCGGCATCCTGACGGGCGCCAAGCCGGCGCAGGGCTACTTCGCCTACCACGAGGTGGGCGAGGAGATCCTCAAGCGGATCGAGGACCTGCACGCGCTCGCCGCGAAGTACGACGTCCCGCTCGCCGCGGTCGCCATCCAGTTCCCGATGCGCGAGCCGCGCATCACCGCCACGCTCGCCGGGTGCGTCCTCCCCTCCGAGGTCGACCGCCTGCTCGAGAACGCGCGCCACGAGATCCCCGACGCACTGTGGGAGGAACTATGAGCTTTCCGGACGGATTCGCCTGGGGTACGGCGACCGCCAGCTACCAGATCGAGGGTGCCGTCGCCGAAGGCGGCCGGTCGAAATCGATTTGGGACACCTTCTCGCACACGCCGGGCAAGGTGGACAACGGCGACACGGGCGATGTCGCCGACGACCACTACCACCGCTACGCCGAGGACATCGGGCACATGGTCGACATGGGCATCGGCTGGTACCGCTTCTCGCTCGCCTGGCCGCGCATCCAGCCCGCCGGCCGCGGCGCGCTCAACCAGCAAGGCCTGGACTTCTACGCCCGCCTGATCGAGGCCCTGCTCGAGAAGGACATCCGCCCGTGGGTGACGCTCTATCACTGGGACCTCCCCCAGGTGCTCGAGGACGCGGGCGGCTGGCCCAACCGCGATACCGCGGAGCGCTTCGCCGAGTACGCCGCGGCCACGCATGAAGCGCTGGGCGACCGCGTCCAGCACTGGACGACGCTGAACGAGCCGTGGTGCTCGTCGATCCTCGGCTACGGCGCCGGCGCCCACGCGCCCGGCCGGACGAACGACGACGACGCGATCAAGGCCTCGCACCACCTCCTGCTCGGCCACGGCCTGGCGGTGGCCGCGATGCGCGCCCAGGAGCCGTCCCACGCCTACGGCATAACCCTCAACCTGAGCCCTACGGATCCGGCCTCGGACGACCCGAAGGACGTCGACGCGGCCCGGCGGGCGGACGGGATCGCGAACCGGCACTTCCTCGACCCGCTGTTCAAGGGCAGCTACCCGGACGACCTCGGGTTCCCCACCGGTCACGTCCTGGAAGGCGATCTCGACACGATCAGCGCCGACCTCGACTTCTTCGGCGTCAACTACTACTTCCGGACCGTCGTGACCAGCGGCGAGGCGAAGCCGCACTCGATCTGGCCGTTCAACCACGACATCGAGCCGGTCGAGCGCGGCCTCCCCACGACCGACATGGGGTGGGAGATCGACGCCCCCGGGCTGTACGACCTGCTCACGCGGGTCGCACGTGACTACCCGGGCGTCCCGCTGTACGTGACCGAGAACGGCGCGGCGTTCGACACCGGCGTCCACGACACCGACCGGGTCGAGTACCTGCGCGACCACTTCGCCGCCGCCGAGCGGGCGATCGCCGACGGCGTCGACCTCCGCGGCTATTTCGTCTGGTCGCTGCTGGACAACTTCGAGTGGGCGTACGGCTACAGCAAGCGCTTCGGCCTCATCCACGTCGACTACGAGACGCTGGAGCGCACGCCGAAGGACAGCGCGGTGTTCTACGCGGCGGTCACGCGGGCGAACGGACTGCCGGCGTAGTCAGCACGCGATTGTGGCCGACCTCGCGTTCCTCGCCGACGAGCTGGAGCGTGAGGCGGCCGCGGATGTCCGCGGCCGAGGCGCCGATCGCCACCCCGATCTCCCCCGCCTGCACGATCCGCCGCAGGTCCACACCGGTGAACGCCGTGCGGTCGGCGTGCAGGGTGAACGTCACCCGCGCGGCCTCGCCGGGCTCCAGGTCGACGCGCAGGAACCCCGCGAGCCACGTCACGGGTCGCGTGACCGGCGCGACCGGATCGCTGAGGTAGAGCTGCACGACCTCCGCGCCCGCCCGCTCGCCGCTGTTGCGCACGACGCAAGAGATGTCGACCGAGCCGTCGGTCCCGATCTCGGTCGAGGACAGCCCGAACGCGCCGTACTCGAACGTCGTGTAGGAAAGCCCGTGGCCGAACGCGAACGCCGGATCGGTGTCGATGTTGCTGACGCCGCCGCTGGTGCCGCCGAGCGGTGGGTGCAGGTAGGTGCTCGGCTGCGCGCCGGGGTGAGCGGGCACCTGCACCGGCAGCCGCCCGGTCGGCATCACGTCGCCCGTCAGCACGCCCGCGATCGCCGCCGCGCCCTCCTCCCCCGGCAGGAACGCCTGGACGATCGCGGCGACCCGGTCCACGTAGCGCCCGAGCGCGTACGGCCGGCCCGACACCACCACGAGCACGACCGGCGTCCCCGTCTCGAGCACCGCCTCGACCAGCTCGTCCTGGATGCCCGGCAGCGCGACGTCCTCGGCGTCGCACCCCTCGCCCGAGGTCCCGCGGCCGAACAGGCCGGGGTGATCGCCGACCGCGACGACGCACAACTCGGCGGCCCCGGCGGCCTCGACCGCGGCCGGCAGGCGCGTCGGGTCGTCGTCCTG
This sequence comes from Solirubrobacter soli DSM 22325, assembly GCF_000423665.1. Taxonomy (GTDB): domain Bacteria; phylum Actinomycetota; class Thermoleophilia; order Solirubrobacterales; family Solirubrobacteraceae; genus Solirubrobacter; species Solirubrobacter soli. The sequence continues at coordinate 31,736 of NZ_AUIK01000036.1, forward strand.
GACGTCGCAGCCCTGCGCGTAGATCGCGTGCGGGAGCGCGTCCAGCAACGTCGGCACCTCGATCCCGATCGGCATGTCCGGGTGATGGGCCATCACGCCGTGGTTCGGGTACGAGTAGCAACCGAGGAACGGCAGCGGGTCCGCCGCGCACGGTCCGACGAGCGCGAGCTGCCCCGAGCGCAGCGGCAGCGTGCCGTCGTTGGCCAGCAGCACGATGGAGCGGTCGGCGAGCTCACGCGCGATCGCTCGATGCTCCGGCGGGTCGATGTCGAGCGAGCCCTCCGGCACGGTCGACGTCCAGCCCGGGTCGAGCAGGCCGAGCTCGCCCTTCTGGACCAGCACCCGTCGCGCGGCGCGGTCGACCAGCGCCTCCGGCACGACCCCGGAGCGCACCGCGGCCGCGAGCGGCTCGCCGTAGCAGCGCACGTGGGGCAGCTCGACGTCGATCCCCGCCGCTAGCGACAGCGCACCCGCCTCGGCCGGGGTCGACGCGACCCGGTGCATGTTGAGCAGGAAGACGACCGACCAGTAGTCGCTGACGACGGTCCCCTCGAAGCCCCACTCGTCGCGCAGGATGCCGGTCAGCAGGCCGGCGTCGGCGGCGACCGGCAGCCCGTCGATCTCCGTGTAGGAGTTCATGACCGAGCGCGCGCCACCCTCGCGGATCGCCATCTCGAACGGCACCAGCATCACGTCGCGCAGCACCCGCGGCCCCATCATCACCGGCGCGTGGTTGCGCGCCGCGACCGACGCGCTGTAGCCGGCGAAGTGCTTCAAAGTCGCGACCAGGCCGGTCGACTCGAGCCCGCGCACGTAGGCCGCGCCCATCATCCCGACCAGGTACGGGTCCTCGCCGAAGGTCTCCTCGACGCGGCCCCAGCGGTAGTCGCGGACGACGTCCATCACCGGCGAGAGCCCCTGGTGGGCGCCGGTGGCGCGCATCGACTCGCCGATCGCGACGGTCATCCGCTCCACGAGCGCCGGGTCGAAGGTCGCGGCGAGTCCGAGCGGCGTCGGGAACACGGTCGCGCCGTAGGTGGTGAAGCCGGTCAGGCACTCCTCGTGGGCGATCGCCGGGATCTTCAGCCGCGTGCGCGCGACGAGATCCGCCTGCAGCTCGGCGAGCTTGCGGGCGCCCTCGGCGGGATCGACCGGGCTGGTGCCGAGTGGACGGGTGATGTGGCCCATGCCGTGCGCGCTGGCCCGCGGCCACGGCGCCGGGTCCTCGAACGCCTCCGCCAGCGGCGCGACGTCGCCCGAGCTGAGCTCCGCCCCGACCCACACACTGGCGAGCTGCGCGAGCTTCTCGTCGAGTGTCATCTCGGCCAGGAGCGTCTCGACGCGCTCGGCCAGCGGGCGTTCGGTGTCCGTCCACGGCATCATGGCGGGGAAGCTACTCCGGAGGAGACGAGTGCGGATCGTGATCGACCCGGCCTTCGCGGTCGGCGAGGTGGATGAGCGGCTGTTCGGCTCGTTCGTCGAGCACATGGGACGGGCGGTCTACGGCGGGATCTACGAGCCGGGCCACCCCACCGCGGACGCCGACGGGTTCCGCGGCGACGTGCTGGACCTCGTGCGCGAGCTGGGCGTCTCGCTCGTGCGCTACCCAGGTGGGAACTTCGTGAGCGGCTACGACTGGGAGGACGGCGTCGGGCCCGAGCGGCCGAGACGGCTGGACCTCGCGTGGCACTCGATCGAGCCGAACACGTTCGGCACCGACGAGTTCATGCGCTGGGCGGCGGCGGCCGGCGTCGAGCCGCTGCTGGCGGTCAACCTCGGCACCCGCGGGATCGATGCCGCCCGGGCGCTGCTCGAGTACGTCAACCTGCCGCGCGGCACGAAGTGGGCGGACATGCGCCCGCGCGACGAGCCGTATGGCGTCAAGCTCTGGTGCCTGGGCAACGAGATGGACGGGCCGTGGCAGATCGGCCAGAAGACCGCGGTCGAGTACGGCCGTCTCGCCGCCGAGACGGGCAAGGTCATGAAATGGGTCGACCCCACGATCGAGCTGTGCGTCGCGGGCTCCTCCAACTCCTCGATGCCGACGTTCGGGCACTGGGAGGACACGGTGCTCGACCTCGCGTGGGACGTCGCCGACTACGTCTCGCTGCACACCTACTACGACCCGCTGAAGTTCGAGACCGTCGACGACTACCTGCGCTGCTCGCAGGACCTCGACGGCATGATCGACACGATCGTCGCGACCGCCGACGCGGTGGCGGGCCGAAAACGCTCACGCAAGCGGCTGAAGATCAGCGTGGATGAGTGGAACGTGTGGCATCAGACGGCCAATCCGCACCACGTCGGCCACGACGGCCCGTTCAAGCACGCGCCGGCGCTGGCCGAGGACGAGCACACGATCGCCGACGCACTGGTCGTCGGCTGCTTGGCGATCACGCTGCTGCGCCACGCCGACCGGGTGAAGATCGGCTGCCTGGCGCAGCTGGTCAACGTGATCCCGCCGATCCGGACGCTCGACGGCGGGCCTGCCTGGCGTCAGACGACCTTCCACCCGTTCGCCCACGCCGCGCGGTTCGGGCGCGGGACCGTGCTGCGCGTGGAGCCGGACGACGACGTGCTCGAGGCGACCGCGGTGCTCGGCGACGGACTGACGGTCTTCGCGGTCAACCGCGGCGAGACCGAGCTGGCACTCGACCTCGTGGTGCGCGACCTGGACGTCACATTGAGCGAGCACCTGGTGCTCGACGGCGACCTCGCGCTCTCGAACACGGCGACGCAGGAGCGGGTGCGGCCGAGGCGTGTCGCCGGCGAGGCGCTGCCCGCGCGATCATGGAACGTGCTGCGGTTCACATGAAGGAGGAAACCGTGCAACCACTGCCAGGAGAGGCGGCGCTGGCCCGGCTCGGACTGGACGTCACGCAACCGCGCCCGGTGACGTCGGAGAAGCGCTTCCCCGACGGCGGGGCCTGGCGGGTCGAGATCCCGTCGGTCGAGGGGCCGCACGCGCTCGAGGCGGTGCTGGAGGAGGCGCAGGACCTCGGCGTCACGATGCACCGGGTCAGCCAGGGCAGCGGCGTGATGATGCTCACCGACGCCGAGATCAAGGCGATGCTCGACCTAGCGGGCCACATCGAGCTCTCGCTGTTCCTCGGACCGCGCGGGACGTGGGACATCGGTGCGGCGACGCGCTCGCTGAGCGGAGGCTCCGGCCCGCGGGCGCGCGGCCGTGACCAGCTCGGGCAATGCCTCGTGGATTGCGCGCGGGCCGCGGAGCTGGGCGTGCGCAACGTGCTCGTCGCCGACGAGGGCGTGCTGTGGGCGGCGCATCAGCTGCGCGAGGCGGGTGAGCTGCCGGCGGACATGCGCTTCAAGGTGAGCGTGCTCACCGGGCCGACGAACCCCGCCGCGTTCCGGGTCTGGGCGGGTCTGGGCGCCGACTCGATCAACGTGCCGTCGGACCTGACCGTCTCCCAGATCGCGGAGCTGCGTGCGGCGAGCGACGCCACGCTGGACCTGTACGTCGAGGCGCCGGACGACGTCGGCGGGTTCGTGCGTCTCTACGACACGACCGAGCTGATCCGCGTCGCCGCGCCGGTCTACATCAAGTTCGGGCTGCGGCTGGCGCCGGGGATCTATCCCGTCGGGCGGCATCTGCGGGCGGTCGCGGCCGACACGGGGCGCGAACGCGTGCGGCGGGCGCGGCTGGCGTTGGACATCGTCGAGCGCGGGGGCGGCGCGCCGCTGCCGATGTCACCGATCGGGGAGCCCGCGCTGCCGGTCCCGGAGCGGTTCTCGTGAAGATCACGTCGATCACGACGCACGTGTTGGGGACGCCGTGGCGCGACCTCACGTTCGTCCAGGTCCACACCGACGAGGGACTGACCGGCGTCGGCGAGACCCGCATGCTCGGCCACACGCAGGCGCTGCTCGGCTACCTCGCCGAGGCCGAGCGCAACCACATCGTGGGCAGCGACCCGTTCGCGATCGAGTCGCTCGTCCAGCGGATGAAGTACGGCGACTACGGCCGCGCGGGCGAGATCGTGATGTCCGGCATCGGGTGCGTCGAGGTCGCGTGCTGGGACATCATGGGCCAGGCGCTCGGGGTCCCCGTCTACAAGCTGCTCGGCGGGGCGGTGAACGACCGGGTGAAGGCGTACGCGAACGGCTGGTACACGGTCGAGCGCACGCCGGAGGAGTTCCACACGGCGGCGCGGCGGGTGGTCGAGCTCGGCTACCGGGCGCTGAAGTTCGACCCGTTCGGCGAGGGGCGCTTCGAGCTGACCTACGAGGAGCGGGTGCGCTCCGTGGGTCTCGTCGAGGCGGTGCGCGACGCCGTCGGCCCCGAGGTCGAGATCCTGGTCGAGATGCACGGGCGCTTCGCCGCGCATGAGGCGATCCGGGTGGCGGGGATGATCGAGCGCTTCGAGCCCTCGTGGATCGAGGAGCCCGTGCCGCCGGAGAACCTCGCTGCGCTGCGGTCGGTCGCCGAGCACACGCCGCTGCCGATCGCGACCGGCGAGCGCATCCACGACCGGATCGAGTTCCGCGAGCTCTTCGAGCACCGCTCGGTGAACATCATCCAGCCGGACATCGGCCACATCGGCGGCCTGTTGGAGACCCGCAAGCTGGCGGCGACGGCCGAGACCCACTACGTGCTGATCGCGCCGCACAACGTGGGCGGGCCGGTTCTGACGGCGGCCAACCTGCACCTCGCGGCGTGCACGCCGAACTTCAAGATCCAGGAGCACTTCAACGACTTCGCCGACCACGAGGTCCTCCAGGCCGCGCCCGGCCTGCCGCCGGTGGTCGACGGCTACTTCGCGCTCCCGGACGCGCCCGGCCTGGGCGTGACGCTCGACGTGGACTTCGTCGCCGAGCGCCCGTCGACCGGCGCCCACTTCGACCTCTTCCAGCACGACTGGCACTTCCGGGGGACGAAGTAGATGGCGGTGCAGATCTCCGCGCCGGGCGTGATCGAGCAGGTCGACGTCGACGTGGGCCCGCCCGGCCCGGGCGACGCGGTCGTGCGGATCGCGTACGCGGGGATCTGCGGCTCGGACCGGGAGATCCTGGAAGGTGGGCGGCCGGCCGAGTTCGTCCGCTATCCGGTCGTGCCGGGCCACGAGTGGTCCGGCGTCGTCGAGGCCGTCGGCGCGGGCGCGGACCCGCGGCTGATCGGCCGCAAGGTCGTCGGCGAGGGCTTTCGCAACTGCCAGGCGTGCGATGCCTGCCGCACCGGGCAGACGACCCTCTGCGAGGCCCCCTACGAGGAGACCGGCTTCACCCAGCCAGGCGCGTGGAACGAGCGGTTGAAGCTGCCGGCGCGCCTGCTGCACGTGCTGCCCGAGGACGCCGACCTGCGCGTGGCTGCGCTGCTGGAGCCCGCCGCGTGCGTCGCGGAGGCGTGCCTGCTGGCCGCGCCGGTGCCGGGCGAACGAGTCGCGGTCGTGGGCGGCGGGACCCTGGGCCTGCTGAGCGCACAGCTGCTGCGGGCGTCGTCGCCGCGCGAGCTCGTCGTGGTGGCACGCCGAACGGAGCGGGCGCCACTGGCGCAGCGGATGGGTGCCGACGCGCTGGTCGCGCCGGACGAGCTGGTGCCGCGAGGCGACGCGGCGGCGGGCGGCGACGCGGGCGCCGGCGGCGCCGGCTCGCAGGGCGCCTCCACGCCGCGACGCGCGGCCGGCTTCGACGTCGTCGTCGAGGCCGCGGGGACGCCCGGGTCCGCCCAGCTCGCGGTCGACATCGCGCGGCGCGGCGGGCGGGTCGTCCTCACGGGCATCCCGACCGACCGCGCGGACGGCGTCTCCGCGCAAGGCCTCGTCACGCAGGCCGTGACGGTCTTCAACGTGTTCGGCGCGCCGTCGCGGGCGTGGGTGCACACGGTGCGCGCGTTCGCCGCCGGGCTGCTGGACCCCACGCCGCTGATCACCCATGAGTTGCCGCTCACCGAGATCGAGGAGGCGTTCCGCGTGATGACCTCCGATCCGAAGGTCGGCAAGATCCTGTTGCGGCCATGAAAGACCTCGTCGATCAGGTCATCCCTCCTGACGCGTGGCCGGGCGGGTGGGACGGGGGCGTCGCCGACCTGCTCGAACGCGAGCCGCTGCGCTGGGCGCGGCCGCTGCTCGCCCGCGCCGCGGCGTTCGCCGACGTCGCGAGCCTCCGACGCCACGACCCCGAGGCCTTCGCCGCGCTCCTGCGCGTCTGCTTCGAAGGCTTCTACGCCGCGCGCGCCGGCTTCACCCCGCCGGCCTGGGACATGCTCGGCTTCCCGGTCACGCCGACGGTCGAACCGGAGCCGGTCCCGGTGATCGCACAGCCGCGCGACGCGTACGACGTCATCGTGATCGGCGCCGGCGCGGGCGGCGGCGTCACCGCGCACGTGCTCGCCCAGGCGGGCGCGCGGGTCCTGCTGGTCGAACGCGCTCGCCGCCACACGCAGGCCGAGCTCACGAGCGATCACCTGCACGGCAAGCGCGCACAGCTCTATGACCCGGTCGCCGGGCCGGGACGGGGCCACCCGCGCGTGCTCGACGGCCGAGGCGTGATCGACGTGCTCGACGACCCGCCCGCCTGGGGGCTGAACGCGATGGCCGTCGGCGGCGGCACCCGCGTCTGGCAGGGGATGGCGTGGCGCTTCCTGCCCGAGGACTTCGAGATGGCGACCCGCTACGGCGTGCCCGCCGACAGCACGCTGTCCGACTGGCCGATCACCTATGACGAGCTCGCGCCGTACTACGACCGCGTCGAGTGGGAGATCGGCGTGTCCGGAGCGTCGGACGGGCCGCTCGCCGACCGCTTCGTGCGCGAGCGCGGGTACCCGATGCCACCGCTGCGCGACGACGCGATCCGGCTCGCGTTCGCCGCGGCCGCGGACCGCCTCGGCTGGGGCTCGGGCCCGGTCCCGTTCGCGATCAACAGCATCCCGCGCGACGGCCGCGCGGCGTGCGTGCACTGCTCGCAGTGCCTCGGCCACGCCTCCCCCGTCAACGCCAAGAACGGCACGCACAACACGGTCATCCCGCGGGCCGTCGCCTCCGGGAACTGCGACCTGCTCGTGCGCGCGCAGGTCGTCGCGATCGAGCCCGGCGGCGTCCGCCTCGTCCTCGACGCCGAAGAGCGGACCGTGCGCTGCGACCGCGTCGTCGTCTGCGCGGGCGCGGTCGAGACCCCGCGGCTCCTGCTCGCCTCCGGCCTCGGCAACGCCGTCGTCGGCACCAACCTGCACAACCACTCGTTCGTGATGCTCTACGGCCATGCCGACGAGCCGCTCGAGCGCTTCGAAGGCCCGGGCCACTCGGTCGCGACGCTCGACTTCGTCCACCGCGATGGCGAGGCGTGGGGCGGCGGCGTGCTCTTCGACGCGCCGTCCCTGCTGCCGGTCGTCGCCGCGGGCATCGCGCCCCAGCTCGGCCACGCCGCGTACGGCGCGGGCCACAAGGCGTGGATGCGCGACGGCCTGCGGCACGTGATCGGCGGCATGGGCATCGGCCAGGAGATCCCCTCCGCACACGCCCGCGTCACGCTCGACCCGGCCGTCCGCGACGTCCACGGCATGCCCGTCGCCCGCCTGCACGGCGCCATCCATCCCGCCACGCTCGAGGTCCGCGACTACATGGAGCGCCACCTCAACACCTGGCTCGACGAGGTCGGCATCGCGGACCGGTTCGTCTACGGCTCCGGTCGCACACCCGCCGCCGCCGGCGAGCACTCCGCCGGCACCTGCCGGATGGGCGACGACCCTGCCACTTCGGCCTGCGACCGTTTCGGCCGCGTGCACGGCACCGAGCGCGTCTACGTCGCCGACGCCTCGCTGCTGAACACCAACGGCGGCGTCAACCCGTGCGAGACGACGATGGCCAACGCCTGGCGCGTCGCCGACGCCCTCGTGACCAAACCCTAGGGTCCTCGTCTCGGGGTCACCCCATTTCGCCGTCCGGCCGATGGCGGGAGGGTCGTGACCATGAGAACACGATCCACACGCTCGGGGCTCGAGGAGCGCCGGCGCGACGAGGGCGACGCGGCGCGCCGGAGGCCCGAGGCCGCGATCCTCGCTCTGCAGCGCAGCGCCGGCAACCAGGCGGTGGCCCGCGTCCTGCAACGGCGGTCGCTTCAGCGCTTGCAGGAGATGGACGTTCCGCGGGAAGAGAAGAAGGAATACGAACGCGTCAAGAAGCTCTACGCGGACAGCTTCAATGACGGCAAGCCCTTCGCGGCCTATGAGACGAAGGGAACGTGGGTTGCACTCCGCAACGCGGCGCAGAACGTTGCGGAGCTCGTCCAGACGATCGACACGCTCGTCGCGCAGGCGAAGGCCGCGATGCCGCAGGCCGCGAAGACGGCCGCGCCGGAGCCGAAGGCGCCACAGAAGCGCTCGGGCCGGGGCACCAAGACGATCCAGGTCGGCACGCTCGACGAGTACGTCCTCAATGAGGGCAAAGACCCGGCCGACGTCGCGAAACCCGTCGACAGCCTCCCTCCCCACCTCGCGAACGTCCAGCGAGCGCTCGACAACTGGGGCGTGGACGGCCATGCCGGAATGGGCCAGGAGACCGTGCGCCTGGACCGCGACGACGTGATCCTGGTCTACCGGTACATCACCGCCAAGTGGGCGGCGACGCCGTTCAAGGGCCTTGGCTCGGGCCGACACGCGGGCGTGTACCAACTCAAGGTGAGCGACACGCGCAAGCACCCGGTGTCGCAGAAGCAGCTCACGTGGCACATGGACCTGTCGCAGGACACCTACGCGAACCTTCCGCCGTACATCAGAGAGCGGTAGTGCGAATGGTCAGAACGGGCTCGGCAGCGCGACCCGCGTCCGCACGGAGCGCCGGCGTCCGTCGAAGAGATGCAGCACGAACAGGCAGGCCAGCGCGACCACCGCGAGCAGGCAGAAGCCGAGCGCGTAGCCACCGGTCGCGGACTTCACGATGCCCATGACCAACGGCGGGAAGAAGCCGCCGAGCCCGCCCGCGGCGCCGACGACGCCGGTGACCGCGCCGACACGCTCCGGGAACCACTGCGGGACGAGCTTGAACACGGCGCCCGTGCCGAGGCCGAGGAAGACGCCCATGGTCAGACCCCGGTCAGCAGCTTCGGGAGGTACAGGAACATCGCGACGAACCCGCCGAAGGCGAGGAAGTAGAACAGCGTCAGCGCCCACGCACGCCCGCTCTCGCGGAACACCCGCAGCGAGGCGAGCATCGAGGCGCGCGGCGCGTTCGGGTCGGGAGCGGTCGCGTCTCGCGCGAGCACGGCGAAGAGCACCGCGGTCACGACGATCACGGCGGCGGCGATCCAGAACGGCGCGGCAAGGCCCCACGCCTTGGCGATCTTGGGGGCGGTGAACCCGGCGAGCACCGAGCCGATCATCCCCATCCCGTACACGCCCAGCGCCATGCCTTGGCGCTCCGGGCTGTACCAGCGGTTGACGAACGGCACGCCGACGGCGAACGACGCGCCCGCGAACCCGAGCAGGAGGCCGAACACCAGCATTCCGGCGTAGGAGTCATGCCACAGCGCCAGCGCCACCAGCGGCAACGGGGTGAACGCCAGCAGCGCGATGAAGACCCGGCGTCCACCGTGGCGCTCGGCGAGGATGCCGAGCGGGATCCGCATCACCGAGCCGAGCAGCACCGGCACGGCGACCATGACCGCCAGCTGGAACTCGGTGAGGCCGAGGTGGTCCTGGAGGTCGGGTCCGAGTGGACCGAGCAGGCTCCAGGCGAAGAAGCAGGCGGCGAACGCGAGCGTGGCGAGGGTGAGTGCCGGTGTGGGTGACCGGCGGGAGGGGGCGAACTACGGAGGCCATCGGCTCGCGTGCGGTGATAGCTTCGCGGCGCCACCTTCGCAGCGTGGAGAGGAGAGTCTTTGTGGCGTCACCACGGCTGACCGCGGCGCACGAGTTCTTCCGTAAAGGAGAGCCGAGCGCGGAGGGCTGGAGCATGCTGATCGCCCAGCGCCGCGGCTGGGAGTCGGCCTACCGCGACCGCTGGCGGCACGACAAGGTCGTGCGCTCCACCCACGGCGTCAACTGCACCGGCTCGTGCTCGTGGAACGTGTACGTCAAGGACGGGCTGATCACCTGGGAGAGCCAGGCGGTCGACTATCCGCGGACCGATCCCGGGCGGCCGAACCATGAGCCCCGCGGGTGTCCGCGCGGCGCGTCGTTCTCCTGGTACACGTACTCGCCGGTCCGGCTCAAGCACCCGTACGTCCGCGGCAGCCTGATCGAGCGCTGGCGCGCGGCGAAGGCCTCCTCGCCCGACCCGGTCGCGGCGTTCGCGCAGGTCGCGGCCGACGGCTCCCATCGCGGCGAGCGCGGCCGCGGCGGCTTCGTCCGCTGCAGTTGGGAGGAGGCGACGGAGCTGATCGCCGCGGCCACCGTGCACACGATCCGCGAGCACGGCCCCGACCGCGTCGGCGGGTTCACCCCGATCCCCGCGATGTCACCCGTCTCGTTCACCGCCGGAACCCGGTTCCTCTCGCTGATCGGCGGCCACACGACCACCTTCTACGACTGGTACGCGGACCTCCCGCCGGCATCGCCGCAGGTGTTCGGCGACCAGACCGACGTCCCGGAGTCGGCCGACTGGTGGGACGCGAGCTACCTGATCGTGTGGGGGACGAACCTCCCGATCACCCGCACGCCCGACGCCCACTTCATGACCGAGGCGCGCTACCGCGGCCAGAAGGTCGTCGTCGTCTCGCCCGACTACAGCGACCACGTCAAGTTCGCCGACGAGTGGCTGCCGGCGCAGCCCGGGACGGACGCGGCGCTGGCGATGGCCATGGGCCACGTGATGCTCAAGGAGTTCTGGGTCGACCGGCCCGTCGGGCGCTTCGAGGACTACGGCCGGCGCTTCACCGACCTGCCGCTGCTGGTGGCGCTCGAGGAACGCGACGACGGCACGCGGGTGCCGGGACGCTTCGTGATGGCGTCCGACATCGGCGACACGAGCGAGAACGCCGACTGGAAGCCTGTGCTGCTCGACGCCGCCACCGGCGAGCCGGCGGTCCCCAGCGGCTCGGTGGGCTTCCGCTACGGCGAGGAGGGCAAGGGGCGCTGGAACCTGCGGCTCGGCGACCTGGACCCCGTGCTGACGCTGTTCGGCCGCCACGAGGAGACCGTCGAGGTCGCGCTGCCCCGCTTCGACGTCGGCGACAACCCCGGCGGCGCGGTGATGCGCCGCGGCGTGCCGGCGATCCGCGTCGGCGGGCAGCTGGTGACGACCGTCCTCGACCTGATGCTCGCCACCTACGGCGTCGCCCGCGACGGGCTGCCGGGCGAGTGGCCGGAGGACTACGACGACGCGTCCGTGCCATACACGCCCGCGTGGCAGGAGGCGATCACCGGCGTCGACCGCAAGCTGGCCGTGAAGATCGCGCGCGAGTTCGCCCGCAACGCCGAGGTCAGCGGCGGGCGGTCGATGATCTGCATGGGCGCGGGCACCAACCACTGGTTCCACTCCGACGAGACGTACCGCGCGTTCATCGCCTTGCTGCTGCTCGGCGGCTGCGTGGGCATCAACGGCGGCGGCTGGGCGCACTACGTCGGGCAGGAGAAGATCCGCACGTTCGCAGGCTGGCAGCAGCTGGCGTTCGCGCTGGACTGGCGCCGACCTGGCCGGCAGGCCCAGGGCACCTCCTTCTACTACACGCACACCGAGCAGTGGCGGTACGACCGGATGCGCCCCGAGCTCTTCGCTTCGCCGCTCGGCGACGGCCGGTTCGCCGGGATGACGGCGATCGACGCGCACGCGAAGGCCGTGCGGATGGGCTGGATGCCCGCGTACCCGCAGTGGAACCGCAACCCGCTCGACGTCGCCGACGAGGGCGGCGAGGACCCGATCGCGCACGTCGTCGAAGAGCTCAAGGCGGGGAGGCTGCGCTACGCCGTCGAGGACCCGAGCGCGCCGGAGAGCTTCCCGCGCGTGTTCTTCGTCTGGCGCTCGAACCTGCTCGGCTCCTCCGGCAAGGGCCAGGAGTACTTCCTGCGCCATCTGCTCGGCTCGACGCACGACGGGCCGCCGGCCGAGCCGCTGCCCGAGGGCGAGCGGCCGTCGGAGGTGCGCTGGCGCGACGAGATCCCCAACGGCAAGCTCGACCTGCTGGTCAACGTCGACTTCCGCATGACCACGACCGGGCTCTACTCGGACATCGTGCTGCCCGCGGCGACGTGGTATGAGAAGTACGACCTGTCGATGACCGACATGCACCCGTTCGTGCATTCGTTCAACCAGGCCGTGCCGCCGCCGTGGGAGGCGCGCAGCGACTGGGACTGCTTCGGCGGCATCGCCCGCGCGTTCTCCGACCTCGCGCGCGAGCACCTCGGCGTGCGCCGGGACATCGTCTCCGGACCGGTGCAGCACGACACGCCGGGCGAGATCAGCCAGCCTCGCGGCGAGGTGCTCGACTGGCGCGCCGGCGAGTGCGAGGCGGTGCCGGGCAAGACGATGCCGGCACTGGCGGTGGTCGAGCGCGACTACGGCGCGGTCGCCGAGATGTGGGCGTCGCTCGGCCCGCTCGCGGAGGAACTCGGCTCGGTGGTCAAGAGCGCGTCGTTCAAGCCCGATCGCGAGGTGAAGCAGCTCGCCGCGCGCAACGGCGTCGCGCCCAACGGCCGCCCGTCGCTGGAGCGCCCCGAGCACGTCGCGGAGACGATGCTCGCGCTCTCGTGCGTCACGAACGGCCGCCTGTCGGTGGCGGGGTTCAAGTCGCTGGAGGAGCGCTGCGGGGTGCCGCTCGCCGACCTCGCCGAGGTCGCGGAGGAGACCCGCATCACCTTCCAGGACACGCAGGTGCAGCCGCGGCGGGTGATCACGTCGCCCGAGTGGTCGGGGATCGACGAGGAGGGCCGCGCCTACGCGGCGTTCACGATCAACGTCGAGCGCGACAAGCCGTGGCACACGCTGTCCGGCCGCATGCACCTCTACGTGGACCACGCGTGGATGCGCGAGCTCGGCGAGAGCCTGCCCGCCTTCCGCCCGCCGGTCGACCACCGGTTGATGCTCGCGGGCGCTCGGCCGGTCCCCAACGACGGCGTCCCGGAGGTGACGCTGCGATACCTCACACCGCACTCGAAGTGGTCGATCCACTCCGAGTACCAGGACAACCTGCACATGCTGACGCTGTTCCGCGGCGGCTCGGGCCTGTGGCTGAGCCCGCAGGACGCCGCCACGATCGGCGTGGCGGACAACGACTGGGTCGAGGCCCACAACCGCAACGGCATCGTCGTCACACGCGCGGTGGTCTCCCACCGCGTCCCGGAGGGCGTGTGCCTGATGTACCACTCCAAGGACCGCCAGATCGGCACGCCGCGATCGCAGATCGACGGCCGCCGCGGCGGCACCGAGAACGCGCTCACCACGATCGCGATGAAGCCGACGCACATGATCGGCGGCTACGCGCAGCTCTCGTGGGGACCGAATTACTACGGGCCGACCGGCTCCAACCGCGACTCGGTGACGATCGTCCGCCGCCGCAGCCAGGAGGTGAGGTACTAGTGCTCGTCAAGGCGCAGGTGGCGATGGTCATGAACCTCGACAAGTGCATCGGCTGCCACACCTGCTCGGTCACCTGCAAGCAGGTCTGGACGAACCGGCCGGGCACCGAGTACGTCTGGTTCAACAACGTCGAGACCGCCCCCGGGCAGGGCTATCCGCGCCAGTGGGCCGATCAGGCGCGCTGGAAGGGCGGCTGGATGCTGGACCGCAAGGGCCGGCTCAAGCTCCGCGCGGGCGGGCAGGTGAAGAAGCTGCTGACGATCTTCTCCAACCCCGATCTGCCCGCGATCGACGACTACTACGAGCCCTTCACGTACGACTACGAGACGCTCGTCGACGCGCCGCTCGGCGACTTGGACCCGGTCGCCCGCCCGCACTCGCAGCTCACGGGCAGGCCGATGGACGTCAAGTGGGGCCCGAACTGGGACGAAGGGCTGGCCGGCGGGCAGGAGTCCGCGCCGCTGGACCCCCACATCCGCGCCATGCAGGAGGAGGTCCGCCTGACCTACGAGCAGGCGTTCATGTTCTTCCTGCCGCGGATCTGCGAGCACTGCCTGAACCCGTCGTGCGTGGCCAGCTGCCCGTCGGGCGCGATGTACAAGCGCGACGAGGACGGCATCGTGCTCGTCGACCAGAACAAGTGCCGCGGCTGGCGCTACTGCGTCTCCGGCTGCCCGTACAAGAAGGTCTACTTCAACCACCGCACCGGCAAGGCCGAGAAGTGCACGCTCTGCTATCCGCGGATCGAGAACGGCCAGCCGACGATCTGCTCGGAGACCTGCGTCGGGCGCATCCGCTACCTCGGCCTCGTGCTCTATGACGCCGACCGGGTGCAGGCCGCCGCGTCGGTGCCGGACGAGCGCGACCTGCTGGCCGCCCAGCGCGACGTGTTCCTCGACCCCGAGAACCCGGAGGTCCGCGAGGCCGCGCGCCGTGAGGGCATCCCCGAGGACTGGCTCGACGCCGCGCGGCGCTCGCCGGTGTACGACCTCGCGATCCGCTGGGGCGTGGCGCTGCCGCTGCATCCGGAGTTCCGGACGCTGCCGATGGTCTGGTACGTGCCGCCGCTCTCCCCCGTCGTCTCGACCCTGGAGACCGACGGCTACGAGGCCGATCCCGACGACGTCTTCGGCGCGATCGATCACCTCCGCATCCCGCTCGAGTACCTGGCGAACCTGCTGACCGCGGGTGACACGGAGGCGATCCGGTTCGTCCTGCACCGGCTCGCCGCCATGCGGGCGTACATGCGCAAGCTCGAGGTGCTCGGGTCCTCCGACGAGGAGCTGCCCGCTCGGGTGGGCCTGAACGCGGTCGAATTGCGGCGCATGTACCGGCTGCTGGCGATCGCCAACTACGAGGACCGCTACGTGATCCCGCTCGCGCACGCCGAGCTCGGCGAGCGCCTGATGCAGGAGCAGGGCAGCTGCGGGCTGGACTTCGCGGGCGGCCCGGGCAACTGCGGCGCGGTCGATCCGCGCCCCGACACGTCCTCGCCGCACGTCCCCTACGACGGCGAGCGCTTCCACCTGATCGACATCCTCCAGCGCGAGGAGCGGCCGGGGCCATGAGACGTCGCGAAGCGCCGGCCCCCTGGGCCCTGCTGTCGTTCCTGCTGCGCTATCCGGACGAGGACGTGGCCGCCGCGCGGGAGGAGCTCGAGGCGGAGGTCGCGCAGCTGCCGTCAGGCGAGGTGCGCGCCGCGCTCCAGCGCTTCCTCGCGGACTGGACCGCCGACCCGGCGCACTTCGTCGAGACGTTCGACCTGCGCCGGCGCGCGAGCCTGCACCTGACCTACTACGCGCACGGCGACACGCGCGAGCGGGGGATGGCGCTGCTGCGGCTGCGCAAGCTCTACCGCGTCGCCGGGCTCCCGATGGAGTCGGCCGAGCTGCCCGACCACCTCACGGTGATGCTCGCGTTCGCGGCGCTCGCCCCGCCGGGCCACGGCGAGGCGCTGCTCGCCGAGCACCGGCCCGCGATCGAGCTGCTGCGGTTGTCGCTGCACGACCTCGGCAGCCCGTACGGCCACCTGCTGGACGCGGTCGCCGCGTGCCTGCCGGCGCTGAGCGTGTCCGAGCGCTCAGAGGTCGCGCGACTCGCCCACGACGGTCCCCCCGACGAAGCGGTCGGTCTCGAGCCCTACGGGCCGCCCGAAGCGATGCCGATCGGAGCCCGCCCATGACCGCCGGCGAAGTCCTGCTGTGGGTCATCTTCCCGTACGTCGCCGTCACCACGTTCGTCGTCGGCACCTGGTGGCGCTACCGCGCCGACCAGTTCGGGTGGACCAGCGGGTCGACCCAGATCTTCGAGCAGCGGATCCTCGGCTGGGCCGGGCCCGCCTTCCACTACGGCGCCATCGCGGCGATCGGCGGCCACGTGATCGGCCTGATGATCCCGAAGTCGTTCACCGAGGCGATCGGGATGTCGGAGCGCACGTACCGCTGGTTCTCCGCGATCGCGGGCGCGGTCGCGGGCGCCGTCTGCGTGGTCGGGTTCGTCGGCCTCGTCTACCGGCGCATCACCAACGTCCGCGTGCGCCGGACCACCTCGCGCACCGACCTGCTCGTCTACCTGCTGCTGGTGATCCTGATCGGGCTCGGCTGCTGGATGACGTTCGCGCACAACCTGATCACCTCGTCGCCGTACGACTACCGCGACTCGATCTCGGAGTGGTGGCGCTCGCTGTTCATCCTGCAGCCCGACGTCGCCGCGGCCGCCGGGGCCAACACCGTGTACCAGGTCCACGCGATCATCGCGTGGGCGTTCTGGGCGCTGTTCCCGTTCAGCCGGCTCGTGCACGTCTGGAGCATCCCGCTCCAATATCTGGGCCGCCCGTACATCCTCTACCGGCGGCGCTACGCGCAGCACCGGTGACCGGCAACACGCGGCAGCTCACGCTCGCGCTGGTCGCCTTCACGGTGACCTTCTACGGGTGGGCGCTGCTCGGGCCGCTCGGCCCGGACCTGCAGGACGACCTCGGCCTCACCGACGTGCAGCTCTCGATCGCCGTCGCCGTGCCGGTGCTGCTCGGCTCGCTGATGCGCATCCCGATGGGCGTGCTGAGCGAGCGCTTCGGCGGGCGACGCGTCTTCACGTGGCTGCTCGTCTACACGATTCTCCCGCTGGTCGCGCTCGGCTTCGTGCACGACTCGTTCGGGGCGATCATCGCGCTCGGCTTCCTGCTCGGGTTCGCGGGCGCGTCGTTCGCGATCGGCGTGCCGTTCGTCAACCGCTGGTACCCGCCCGAGCGCCAGGGCGCGGCACTGGGGATCTACGGCGCGGGCATGGGCGGCACCGTGCTCGCCGGGCTCACCGCGCCGCGCCTGGGCAGCGTCTCCGCGGCCTTCTTCCTCGCCGCCGGACTGGTCGCGATCGTGCTCGTGATCTGGGTGCTGTTCGCGCGCGACGCGCCCGGGCCGCCGAGCAACGCGTCGATGCGCGACCCGATCGCCGTGCTCGGCACCGGCGTCAGGGCGTGGGCGCTCGTCCTGTTCTACTTCCTCGCGTTCGGCGGCTTCGTCGCGATGTACCTGTACCTGCCGAAGCTGCTGACCGGGGTCCACGACCTCACGAAGACCGACGCGGGAGCGCGGGCGGCGGGCTTCGCCCTGCTCGCGGTGATCGGCCGCCCGCTCGGCGGTGTGCTTTCGGACCGGATCGGCGCCGAACGTGTGCTGCGCGTCTGCTTCGTCGGCGTCCTCGTGCTCGCCCTCGGCCTCGCCGCCGGCTACAAGTCGATCGTGCCGCTGACGATCTGCTGTCTCGTCATGGCGGCCGGCCTCGGCCTCGGGATGGGCGCCGTGTTCAAGCTCGTCCCGGTCTGGTACCCGGAGAACGTCGGTGCCGTCACCGGCGTCGTCGGCGCCGCCGGCGGGCTCGGCGGGTTCTTCCCACCGCTCGTCATGGGCTTCGTGAAGTCCGCCACCGGCGGCTACGCGCTCGGCTTCATCCTGCTCGCGCTCGTCGCGCTCGCCTGCCTGGTCATGCTCACCAGGCTCCGGGCCTGAGCGCGCAACGCCTCGCGGTTGCGCTCCTCGAGACCCGGGCGGGGCGTGACCGCCGCCGCGAGGCGCAGGAACCGGGTGAGCGCCCGCTCGGCGTGGAGGACCGGCTCGTACAAGCGCAGGTTCACCCATTCTGCGGGCTGCCACACGCAGACGCCGATGCAGAGTTGGGGCAGGTCCACGTTGCCGCAGCGGTCGCACCACCAGCCGACAACGACGTCCGGCTCGGGGAGCGCGTCCGCGACGACCGCGTCCCGTGCCTGTGCGCGCAGCATGTCGAACGGCTCGTCCGACTCCGCGAATCGCTCGACAAGCGCGATCCGCTCGCACACGACCTCGGCGAGGGCATCGAACTCCGCCGCCGCGACCAGCGGCAGCTTGTGCTCGGTGCACACGTCGCACTGCTCCTGCCGCCCCATCCCACCGCAGCCGATGCAGGTCAGGACGGTCACGCGGTCAGGCGTCATGCTCCCCAGCGTGGCGGATATCACCGCGACCCGCACGGGACGACTCAGCGCACTGACGCTCGGCGTGCTCGCCGTGGCGGGGCTGGTGGCCGCGTTCTCGCTCAGCTCGACGCTGGTCAAGCGCGCCGAGACGCCGGGAGTGCTGGTCGCGTTCTGGCGGATGCTCGCGGTCAGCGTGCTGTGGAACGCGCTGCTGTGGGGCACGGGCCGGGGGCGGGTGACGTTGGCCGACGTCCGTCAGGTGTGGCTCCCGGGCGTGTTCTTCGGCCTCAACCTCGCGGTGTTCTTCGCGGGCGCGACGCACAACAGCGTCGCCAACGCGGCGCTGATCGGGGCGCTCGCGCCCTTCCTGATCGTGCCTGTCGGCGCGTGGCGGTTCGGCGAGCACATCAGCCCGCGGGCGATCGGCTTCGCGGTGCTCGCGTTCGGCGGTGTCGTGCTGGTGCTGCTGTCGGCGCCCGCGGGCGGGGACGCGTCGCGCGAGGGCAACGTGTTCGGCGTGATCGCGATGCTGCTGCTGGTCGCCTACGTCACGTCGACGAAGCAGTTCCGAGGCGAGATGGACGTGACGCGGTTCATGGCGACGATCTGCCCGATCGCCGCGCTCGCGGTCCTGCCGATCGCGATCGCCCACGGGGGCGTGTTCGAGCTGTCCGCGAACGGGTGGCTGTTCACCGCGATCCTGACCTTGACCAGCGGGATCACCGCGCAGGCCCTGCTGGTCTATGCGCAGAAGTCGATCCAGATCGGCACGATCGGCATCGCCCAGCAGTTGCAGCCCGCGCTGGCGGTCGTGTGGTCGTTCCTGCTGCTCGGCGAGGTCATCAACGCACGCCAGGCGCTCGGCATCGCGGTCGTCGTCGCCGGGCTCACGGCGTTCGTGATCGTGCACGATCGGTCCGGTCGCGATCGCCGATGAAGTGCGACGCGTCGGCCATCCGCGCATCGGCTTCCTCGTAGCGGCCGAGCGCGTCGAGCGCGAACACCTCGACCGGCGCGTCGCCCGCGCTCGCCCGCAGCACCGCTTCGAGCCGCTCGCGGTCGCCGTCCAGCGCGGCGAGCAGGACGTCGCCGAGCCGTTCCTGCTCGCCGCCGCCGGCGGCGCGGTGGAAGTCGGCCGCGCGCTGGAGCGCCTCGCGCGCCTCCTGGTCGCGGCCGAGCGCCCGCAGCACCCGCCCGAGGTGGACGCGGCCGAGCGCCGCGAGCCGGACGTCGCCGGTCGCCTCGGCCTTGCCGATCCCGAGCGCGAGGGTCGCCGCGCCCGCCTCGTAGTCGCCCGCCTGGCACTGGGCGCGCCCGAGGCTCGTGGTCTGGTAGGCCTCGGTCTGGAGGAACCCGAGCCGGCCGGAGGTCTCGGCCGCGCGGGCGATGTGCGCGACCGCGGCGTCGAAACGGCGCTCGAGCCGCGCCAGCTCCCCGAGCATCGCCTCGCGGCGGGCGTGCAGCCAGGGGTCGTCGACGACATGCAGCCAGCGGTCGACCTGCTCGCGTGCCGCGTGCGCGCGCTCGATGTCACCCGCCGAGATCGCCGCGCGCGACGCGAACATGGCGTTCGCCGCCTGGTCCCACGGGTCCGCGAGCCGCTCGGCCGCGCGTGCGGTGAGCCGCAGCGCGTGCTCCTAGTCGCCGTGGTGGGAGACGACGTAGGCGAGGTAGTAGTCGCTGCGCGGGTCGTCGGCGAGCGCGTCGGCCTGCTCGATGTGCCGCCGGGCGGGCTCGAGGTCGCCGGCGGAGGCCTCGATCCACGACGCGAGCAGGAGCGCGGCCGCCCGGTCCGCGGCGGGCGCGGCTCGCGCGCACGCCAGCGCACTCAATAGCCGTTGCGCGCCGCGATGGTCGCCGAGCACGATCCAGGCCCAGCCGAACCCGGTTGCGATCGCCAGCGCGCGCTGCGGGTCGTTCGCCGCGCTCCATGCCAGCGCGGCGTCGATGTTGGTGCGCTCGATCCGGACGAAGTCCAGGTACTCGGCCTGGCCGGCACCGCGGACGCCGGCGGTGGACGCCGCGGCGCGCGTGGCGAACCACGCCGCGTTCGCGTCCAGCCCCTGCCCGGAGGACTCCTCCAGCGCGAACGCGCGGACGCTGTCGAGCAGCCGGAAGCGGTCGCCGTCGACGATCACGAGCGAGCGCGCAGCGAGGCGGCCCATGACGTCGATCGTCGCGGGCACGCCGAGCGCCGCCAGGACCGCCTCCACCGCGGGGAGGGACGCGCCGCCGGCGAACGTGGCCAGCGCCCACAGCCCGCGCTTGTCGTCCGGGAACAGCAGCTCGTAGCTCCAGCCGATCGTCGCCCGCAGCGCACGCCGGCGCTCGGGCTTGCGGCTCGCCGGGTCGCTCAACACGCTGAAGCGATCGTCGAGGCGGCGGGCGATCTCGTCGACCGACAACGTGCGCGTGCGCGCGGCGGCGAGCTCGATCGCGAGCGGCAGCCCGTCCAGCGCGCGGCACAGGTCGGTGGGGTCCTCGCCCGCGCGCGGCGCGCGGCGGGTGAACAGGCGCACGGCGTCCTCGACGCCGAGCGGCGCGAGCTCGAGCGCGGCCTCACCGTCGATGTCGAGCGCGACCTGGCTGGTGGCGAGCACCCGCAGCGACGGGACCGCGTCGAGCAGCCGCACGATCAAGTCCGCCGCGGCATCGCGCACGTGCTCGCAGTTGTCGAGGATCAGCAGCGTCCGCGACGCCCGCAACCGTTCGAGCAGCGCGGCCTCGCCGCCGGTCACGTTCAGCGCCGCGATCACGGCGTCGAGCACCTCGTCGGCGGTCGTCGCGCCTTCCAGGCGTGCGAGCCAGACGCTCCCCGGACGCAGCCGGCCCGCGGCGATCGCCAGCGCGGTCTTGCCGATGCCACCCGTGCCGAGGAGCACGACCAGGCGCTGCGCGTCGAGCAGCGCCTGCACTGTCGCCAGGTCCCCGTCGCGGCCGATCAGCTCGACCTGCAGCGACGGCAGATTGCCCGCCGGCGCGGCCCGCAGCAGCGGGTCCTGCTCCAGCACCTGGCGCTCGAGCTCGCGCAACCGCGGGCCCGGGTCGAGGCCCAGGTCGTCGGCGAGACGCACCCGCACGCGCTGATACGCCGCGAGCGCGTCGGCCTGGCGACCCGCGCGGTACAGCGCGGTGATGAGCAGCTCCCAGAGGCGCTCCTGGTAGGGCGCGGTCGCGACCGCCGCCTCGAGCTCCGCGATGACCGGCTCGCTCAGCCGCAGCCGCGCCGCGAAGTGCGTCTCGAGCAGCCGCGCCCGCGCCTCCTCGAGCTCCACCCGCCACGGTGCGGCCCAATCACCCGCCCCGGGGAGGAGATCCGCGCCGAAGCCGTCGAGCGCGGCGACGCTCAACGCGCGCGCCCCGTGCTCGTCCCCCGCCTCGAGGCGCCGCGCCGCCGCCGCGGCCGTGCTCAGCACGCGCAGCGCGTCGACCTGCGCGGGGTCGACCGCGAGCCGGTAGGCGCCCTCGATCGCTCCGGGGATCGCGCGGCGCAGCCGCGCGACCTTCGCCTGCAGCGTGTTGCGTTGCGTCGGCGCGCCGGCCCACAGGTCGTCGAGCAGCCGGTCCGCGCCCACCGTGCGCCCGGCGTCGAGCGCGAGCCGGACGAGCAGCTCGGCCGTCTTGCCGCCGGGGATCGTGACCGGCACGCCGTCGCGCCGGACCTCGACCGGCCCCATCACGGAGACCTCGATCACCGGGCGAGTCTACGTGTCAGCCAAGTGTCAGCCCTGGTCGCGAAGGTCGCGCCATGCACCTGTTCGGAGAGCTCGCCGTGGACCTCGCCGCGGCGCGCGAGAGCCGTGACCCGGCCTTGCTGGTGGCCGCCGCGCTGAGCGCGCCCGACGCCGACGCGCTGCTCGCCCGCGCGAGCGCGCTGGCGACGTCGGAGCGCGACCGCCAGCTCGTCGCCATCGCCGCGGCACACCTGCGCGGGGAGCGCGACCTGGTCGACGCCCTCGCCCGCGACCACCTCGTCGACTACCCGGACAGCGTGCTCGCCGCCTGGATCGCCCACAAGGAGCAACCATGAACCGCAGGCTCACGGCCGCATTGCTGATCGTCGCGGCGGTGCTCGCGAACGTCGCGTTCACCGCGCTCGGCTCGGTCTTCAACTACCCCGACGTGCTCGACGAGCCCGCCGGCGACGTGCTCGCCTCCTTCCGCGAGCACCAGGGCGCCGTCAGCGCCTGGTTCACCGTGCTGGCGCTGTCCGCCGCGCTGCTGGCACCGATCGCGATCGGCGTCGGCCGGCTCACGGAGCGGCGGCCGATGCGCCTCGCGGTGTGGGTCGGCATCGCGGCCGCGATCGTGCAGGTGATCGGGCTCGCGCGCTGGCCGATCCTCGTCCCCGGCTTCGCGGCCGACGACGACCGCGGCGCGTTCGACACCGCGAGTGACATCCTCGGCACCGCGCTCGGCGAGACCGTCGGCTACTTCCTCACCGCGCTCTGGACGGCGCTCGTGATCGCCGCGCTCGGCCGCGCGTTCGCGGGCCGCTGGTTCTCATGGCTCGGCGGTGCCGCGGCAGCGCTCGTGTTCACGGGCGTGTTCGCGCCGACCGGGGTCGAGCTCTTCGACCAGGCGAACTTCGTCGGATACGTCCTCTACAGCCTGTGGCTGATCGCGTTCGGGGTCGTGCTGGCGGTGCGCAAGCCCGTGGCGGTGACGCCGTGAGGTGGGTCGCGCTCGGCGTGCTGTGCACCAGCCTGCTGGTGATCGTCGTCGACAACACGATCGTCAACGTGGCGCTGCCGACGCTCGTGCGCGAGCTCGACGCCGGCACCACCGAGCTGCAGTGGGTGGTCGACGCCTACACGCTCGTCTTCGCGGGGCTGCTGTTGCTCGCGGGTGCGCTCGGCGATCGCTTCGGCCGCCGACGCACGCTGCTCGCCGGGCTGCTCGTGTTCGCGGTCGCCTCGACCGCGGCCGCGTGGGCGGGAAGCGTCGAGGAGCTGATCGCGTGGCGCGCGGTGATGGGTGCCGGAGCGGCGTTCATCATGCCGGCGACGCTCTCGCTGATCGTCACCGTCTTCGAGGACGAGCGCGAGCGCGCGACCGCCGTCGGCCTCTGGGCGGCCACGGCCGGCCTCGGCGTCGCGCTCGGCCCGACCTTGGGCGGCCTCCTGCTCGACCACTTCTGGTGGGGCTCGATCTTCATCGTCAACGTCCCGCTGTGCGTGCTGGCGATCGGCCTCGGCGCGGTCGTCGTGCCCAACTCGCACGACCCGGCGGCGCCGCGGCTCGACTGGGCCGGCGCGACGCTGTCCGGCGTGGGGTTGATCGCGCTCGTGTGGGCCGTGATCGAGGCGCCGTCGAAGGGCTGGACGTCACCCGCCGTCCTGGCGGCGTTCGCCGTGGCCGCGAGCGCCCTCGGTCTGTTCGTGCGCCAGCAGCGCGCGACGGCGGCCCCGCTGCTGGACCTGCGGCTCTTCCGCGACCCGCGCTTCAGCGCCGCCAGCGCGACGGTGATGGTCCTCTTCTTCGCCCTCTTCGGCTTCCTGTTCCTCGCGACCCAGTACCTGCAGTTCGTGCTCGGCTTCTCGCCCGCCGAGGCCGGCGTGCGCATCCTGCCCTACGCGGGCGCGATGATCGTCGCGGCGGCGAGCTCGGCGAAGCTCGTCGAGCGCTTCGGGACCAGGCGGATCGCGACGCTCGGCATGGTGCTGTTCGCGGCGGGCCTGACCGTGGCGGCGACCGTCACCCTCGACACCGGCTACGAGCGCCTGGCGATCGCCTTCGTCCTGATGGGCCTCGGCATGGGCTGCGCGGGCGCACCCGCCACCGAGTCGATCATGCGCTCGCTCCCTCCCGCCCGCGCGAACGTCGGCTCCGCGGTCAACGACACGACCCGCGAGCTCGGCGGCGCGCTGGGCGTCGCCGTCGTCGGCAGCATCATGTCCTCGCTCTACGGCAAGGACCTGCCGACGCTCGGCGCCGCCGTCGAGCTCGGCGGCGATGTGAGTCAGGCCGCGCAGGCCGCGTTCGTGGACGCGATGTCGACGTCGGCGATCTTCGTCGCCGCGATCGCCGCCATCGGGGCCGCGCTGGCCTGGCGGCACCTGCCCGGAATGAGTCGTGAATGATCAACATTCCACGTTCATTCGCAGAGGTTTGAGGCATGGCCGGCGAGTCGACCGACTCGGGCGTCACCGGCAGCGTCGCCGCCGAAACGGCGTAACCGGTCAGCGGAACGCGGGTCTCGGCACCGCCCGCCGGAGGTGGCCTACGAACCGCCCCTCTACGGGGGCGAAACGTCGAACACCCCCTCACCCGACGCTTGATCGTTGGCGACGCGCGCGCATGGTCCAGCCGTTGGCGCCGGCCGCGTCAAACGCCGCGATCGCCCGCGTCAGCGCGGCGTCGGCGTCGACGGGGCGGCCTTGAGCGGCGAGCCGGCGGCCATGGGCGAGTGCGAGGCGGCCGCGGTTGAACGGACCGCAATCCTGCGCCTCGTCGCCCGCCAGGATCGCGTCCGCGAAGCCGAGCGCGTCGTGCAACGCCCGCGCCGCTCCCGGGCCCGCGTCCGCGCGGAGGCGGGCGATCAGGTCGCGGGCCTCGTCCTCGCGCCCGCAGGCCGCGGCGGCCTCGGCGTAGAAGCTCACGCCGCCGAACTGCTCGCGGTAGTGGTGGGCCGGGTCCGCGGGGTCGAAGAGGCGACCGAGGACCGCCAGGGCGTCCTCGTGGCGTCCTTCCGTGACGGCGGCGATCCCGCGGGCGGTGAGCAGGACGGCATGCATGTCGGCGAGGCCGTGCGGCACGATCACCGCCTCGGCTCTGGCGGCGAGCCGCTCGGCGCGGGCGAAGTCGCCGCGGATCGCGGCCGCGGCGGAAAGCCCGCAGGTGAGGCCGGCGCCCCACACGGGCTGCCCGGTCTCCTCGGCGAGCCGGTCGCCTTCGGCGGCCGTGGCCTCGACGGCCTCCCAGTCGCCGAGCATCGCCGCGTCCCACTGGATCATCGAGAGCGTCTGTGTGAGCAGCCCGTACCGGCCGTGCCGGCGCAGCACGGGTGCGAGGTCGGCGAGCAGCCCGAACGCGAGCGCGTGGTCGGCGACCGCGTGCGCGGCCATCGCCACGAACCAGGCCCCGAGCGGGTCCTCCCCGGCCTCCTGGAGCGCGAGCGGGACGCGCTCGACGATCTCCGCGCCGCGCTCCAGCGGCGCGGCGCAGGCGATGATCGCCAGCAGGCGCGGGTGGTGCGCCGAGACCGCCAGCGCCTCGGCGCTGGCGGTGACCTGCCCGCGGACGGCCGGGTCGAGCGAGGCCCACCAGCAGCGGACGGCCGCGCCCTGCAGGAGCTCGAGGGCGAGCTCGCGATCGCCCAGCGCGGCGACCTGGCGCGCGTCGTCGACCAGGGCGATGACACGCGGGACGTCCCCGGCGACGCCGTCGTAGAAGATCTCCGACAGCAACTCGGCGCGGGCGCGGTCGCGGACGTCGAGCGTGAGGCGCTCCGCTTCGCCGACCGCGGCCTGGACGAGGTCGGCACGGCCGGCCTCGTAGGCGAGCGCGGCGGAGGCGAGCAGACGCTCGCCGCGGGTCCCGGCGTCCTCGGTCAGCTCCGCCGCGCGCCGCAGCGTCACGGCGGCCTCGAGGATCGCGCCGCGTGCCTGGGCGCGCTGCGCCATCGCCTCGACGGCGTCCGCGACGTCGTCGTCGCACCGCACGGTCGCTGCGGCGCGATGCCACGTGCGGCGGTCGGCGTCGCCGAGCGCGTCGGCGAGCGCGGCGTGCGCCGCCAGCCGTTGCGCCAGCGGCGCGGACTGGTAGATCGCCGAACGCACGAGCGGGTGGCGATAGCGCACGGTGTCGCGGTCCACGGCGATCAGCCCCGCGTCGACGGCCGGGCCCAGCGCGTCGGCCGGCACCGGCGCGTCCGCCAGCAGCGTCCCGGCCCGGAGGATCTCGTCGATCCCGCTGGCCTCGTCGGAAGCGGCCACGAGCAGCAGCGCGCGAGCCGGTGCGGGCAACTCACGCAGCCGGCCGGCGAACGCCCGCTCGAGCCTCGCCGAGATCGGCAGCAGCGCGGGCTCCTCGCCCGCGGCGTCGGCGGTCGCGGGAAGCTCGATCAGCGCCAGCGGGTTGCCGGCGGCCTCGGCCAGCAGCCTGCGGCGGACCGGGGACGAGAGGACGGCGCGGTCGTCGAGGATGCGCGCCGCGGCATCCGGTGTCAGACCGCAGAGCTCCAGGATCGGGATTCCGAGGTCGCGCCCGTTGTACCCGTCGCGCTGCGCGGCGAGCAGCACGATCGGGCGGCCGGTGAGATGACGGCCAACGTAGCCGAGTGCGTCGCGCGACGGACGGTCGAGCCAGTGCAGGTCGTCGGCGACCACCGCCAGCGGGCTCCTCCGGGACAGCAGGTCGAGCAACGCCAGGCCGACGAGGAGCGGCTCGCCCGGCGGCTCGTCGCCGAGACCCAGCGCGGCGCGCAGCACGCCTCGATGGAGCGCGTCGAGCGCGTCGATCTCGGGCAGCAACGGCCGCAGCAGACGGTGCAGCCCCGCGTACGGCATGCCGGTCTCGAGCTCGACGCCGGCGGTGGCGAGGACCGTGAGGCCGCGCGCCCGGGCGTGCTCGCGGGCGGCGTCGAGCAGGGTCGACTTGCCGATCCCGGGCTCGCCGATCAGCAGCAGCGCTGCGCCCCCGCGATCCACCGCGTTGCTCAGGATCGCCAGCTCCTCGTCGCGGCCGATGAGCGTCATGGCTGCGCCGGGAGGACGCCGTTGAGCTGGGAGCGGGAGGTGATCCCGAGCTTGGGGAACGCGCGGTAGAGATGGCTCGCCACGGTGCGGTGCGAGAGATACAGCTGCTGGCCGATCTCGCGGTTGCTCAGCCCGGCCGCGGCGAGCTGCACGATCTGGAGCTCCTGCGGCGAGAGGTCGTCCCAGGCCTGGCGCTGGCGCGCCTGGCTCGCCTCGCCCGCCGCGCGCAGCTCCTGCCGCGCCCGCTCGCCCCAGGCGGGTGCGTCGAGCGCGTCGAACCCGCTGCGGGCGATCCGCAGCGGGTCGCGCGACTCGACCACCCGCCGCTGCCGTCGCAGCCACATGCCGTAGGCCAGCTGGAGCCGGGCGCGGGTGAAGGGCCTGGCCGACCACGGGGCGGCGAGCGCCGCGGTGAACGCCGCTTCCGCGTGCGCGTCGTCCGCGAGCAGCGCCCGCGCGTAGAGCACGCCCCAGCGCACGCGCAGCTCGCGCTCGCTGCCGGCGAGCTGCTCGAGGCCTTCGATCACCGCGCGCGCCTCGTCGACGCGCCCGCAGCCGACCGCGGCGTCGGCGAGGAACGTCACGCCCAGGAACTGGTCGCTCAGATGGTGGCTCGGGTCCCGCGGGTCGAAGATCCGCACCACCTGGTCGTAGGCCTCGTCGTAGCGGCCCGCGGCGAGGTCGATGACGGCGCGGATGGTGTAGAGCCAGCCCAGGACCGCGGTGGTGGCCGCTGCCTCGCTGATCGCCATCGCCTTGGCGGCGAGCCGCTCGGCGGCGGGGACGTCACCGTGCAGCGCCGTCAATCCGGCGAGCGAGCCGGTCGCGCCCGAGTGCCAGATCGGCTGGCCGGTCTCGTCGGCCAGCCGCGCCGCCTCGAACGCGGCGGGGTGCGCGGCGCCCCACTCGCCCAGGACGACCGACACGACCGAGCGCATCACCAGCGCCTGGGCGAGCAGCGCCAGCCGGCCCTGCTCGCGCAGGCCGTCCGAGGCGATCGTGAGCAGGCGCAGCGAGGCGTCGGAGTCGCCGATCGCGTGCGAGGCGAGGCCGAGCAGGTGCACGCTGCGCGGGTCCAGGCGGCCGGTCGCGCCGGCCTCGGTCACGAGGCGCCGGACGCGGGTGGCGCCGGAGATCGGCTGGGCCATCGCGAGCGTGGCGACGCGCCGCGGGTCGGTGGCGGCGCCGTCGAGCGCATCCACCGCGTCGGTCACCTGCCGTCGCACCCACGCATCCGAGTTCCCCCACCAGGTGCGCAGCCCCGCGGCCATCAGCAGCGCTGTCGCGCTCTCGCGATCGCCGTCGGCGTCGGCCGTCCGCGCGAGGTCGAGGAGATGCAACACGCGCGACGCGTCGCCCTGCCCCGGTCCCGCGCCGTCGTGGAAGATCTCCGAGAGCCATTCGACGCGACCCTGGTCGCGCGCGCTCAGCGGCAGCTCGCGGGCCTGCTCCACCAGCGTCTTGACCAGGTCCGCGCGCCCGGCCTCGAACGCGGGCTCGGCGGCCGCCAGCAGCCGCCGCACGCGCCCCTCCGCGTCGACCGAGAGCTCTGCGGCGCGGGCGAAGGCGGCGGACGCCTGCAGCGCGGCCCCGCGCCGGAGCGCCCGCTCCCCCATCGCCTCGAGGTCGCTCGCCACCGACTCGTCCGGGCCGACGGCCGCAGCCGCTCGATGCTGGGCGCGCCGGTCAGGCTGATCCGCGAACAGCTCGGCCAGCGCGGCGTGCGCGGCGTGGCGCAACTCGACCGGTGCGGCCTGGTAGATCGCGGAGCGCACCAGCGGATGGCGGAAGCGCAGGCCGCTGCCGTCCAGCGAGATCAGCTCCGCGTCGAGCACGGGCTGCAGCGCCGCGACGGTGATCGGGCGGCCGAACACCCGCTCCCCGGCGGCCAGGACCGTCGCGAGCGGGCTGGCGACATCGGCGGCGAGGACGAGCAGCAGCGACCGCGTGTCCGGGCCCGCCTCGCGCAACCGGTGCGCGAACGCCTGCTCGAGGCGCGCGGAGATCGGCACCATCGGGCCTTCCGCGGACGTCTGGAGCTGGTCGACCGTCGTCGGCAGCTCGGCCAGCGCGAGCGGATTGCCGTCGGCCTCGAGCAGGATGCGCTGCCGCAGCGGCGCGGGAAGCCCCGGCGCGCTGCGGTCCAGCAGCGCTCGCGCGGCGTCCGCGTCCAGGCTGTCGATCCGCTGCTCGGGCAGGCCGAGATCGCCGACGCCGTCACGCGTGGCGGCGATCAGCACGATCGGGTCGGCTTCGATGCGCCGGCCCACGAAGCTGATGACGTCCCGCGAGGCCGCGTCGAGCCAGTGCACGTCGTCGACCACCACCAGCAGCGCCTGCCGGGAGGCTTCGGCGGCCAGCAGGCCGAGCGTCCCGAGCCCCGCGAGGAACAGGTCTCCGCCCTCGCCCTCGGCCAAGCCGAACGCCGTCCGCAGCATCTCGCGCTGTGGCACCGGGAGCGTGTCGAGGTCGCCGAGCAGCGGCTGCAGGAGGCGATGCAGCCCGGCGTACGGGAGCGCGGACTCGGTCTCGACGCCCGCCGTGACGAGGATCCGCAGCCCCCGCTCGCGCGCCGACGCGCAGGCGGCGTCGAGCAGGACCGACTTGCCGATGCCCGGCTCCCCGCGCAGGACCAGCGCGCTTCCCCGCTCCCCGACCGCGTCGAGCACGCCGCGCATCCGCGCGAGCTCGCCGGTCCGGCCCAGGAGTCCATGTTCGGCCGACATCAACGGAGCGGCACGCTACGCGCGCGACATGGGACAGGCTTAAGCAGGATCACTGAACGGTGACGGCGCGCAGTCATCGTGCGCAAGCCCGGCAGGGAGATCCGGCCTAGCTTCGCCGGCCATGTCCATCATCGACGCAACCGCCCACGCCGCCCAGATCGGCGACGGCGACAGCCTGCAGGACATCCTCGACTTCCTCGTCACCGAGGAGGCGCTCGGCGTGACCTTCGTCACCGCCGCCATCGAGCACGCCCCCGGCACGCCGTCAGAGGCGTTTCTCCCGGTGCTGCGCAACGCCGTCACGCAGGAGTTCCATCACGTCGAGGCGCTCAAGGAGGCCGGCGGCAGCCACCTGACCCGCTCCTACTGGTTCCCGGACGCGGCCTTCGACGACGGCGGGGTCGGGCTCTTCTCGACCCTCGAGGTCGTCGAGACCGTCGAGATCAGCCTGTACCTGCTGGGGGTCAGCGCCTACGCACGCAAGGGCGAGGACTTCGGCGCTCGCCTGTGCGCGGAGGCGATGGGCACGGAGGCGGTCCACCGGGCGCTGGTCCGCCACGCGCAGAACGAGCTCGGCAAGGACGTCGGCGTGCCCAACGACGTCGGCTTCGAGAACTTCGACTGGCCGAGCCTGAAGCGGGTCCGCGCGGCGCTCGAGGCGCTCGGCATCGGCTACGGCACGCAGACCGACCAGCCGGGGCGCTTCTACGAGTACCCCGGCGACCCGATCGCCCGCGGCGTCGGCACGCCGGTCAGCCACACGCTGCCCGCCTGATACTTAGTCATCTACCTAAGTGTTTGATACGCTCTCGTTCGTGCCGACCGCCGAGGCCGAACAGCTCGACCGGGCCTTCCACGCCCTGGCCGACGAGAGCCGCCGCGCGATCGTGGTGCGGCTCGCCCGCGGACCCGCGTCCGTGAGCGAGCTCGCCGCGCCGCTGGCGATGTCACTGCCGTCGGTGATGCAGCACCTCGACGTGCTCCAGCGCAGCGGGCTCGTCCGGTCCGAGAAGGTCGGGCGGGTCCGCACCTGCCGGCTCGAAGCCGCGCCGATGCGGTCGCTGGAGCACTGGATCGCCGAGCACCGGGCGACCTGGGAGCGGCACTTCGACCGTCTCGCCGGCGTGCTCGACGAGGTCTTCCCCACCGACGAAGGAGAACGATGAGTATCCGCCAGCACGACTTCACGATCGAGCGGACCCTGCGCCAGAGCCCCGACCAGGCCTTCCAGGCGTTCGCCGACCCGGAGCTCAAGGGCCGGTGGTTCCGGACCCCGGACGGCTGGACCGACCGGGCGTGGGAGCTGGACTTCCGCGTCGGCGGCAGCGAGCTGAGCGTGGGCCGCGACACGACCGGGACACTGCACGAGTTCCGCAGCCGCTACCACGACATCGTCGACGGCGAGCGGATCGTCTTCGCCTACGACCTGCTGATCGACGGGCAGCTCATCTCGGTGTCGCTGACGACGATCGAGGTCCACCCCGACGGCACCGGCACGCAACTGGTCTTCACCGAGCACGGCGCGTTCTTCGACGACCTCGAGGACCCGGCGCAGCGCGAGCACGGCACCGGCCTGCTCCTCGACGGCCTGACCGCGTTCCTCGCCGATCAGGTCGCGGCGTGATCCTGTATCAGCACCCGTTCGCCGCCTACTGCTGGAAGGCGCTGATCGCGCTGTACGAGCGCGACGTCGCGTTCACGAGCGTGCTCGTCGAGGCCGATCGCTCGGCCGTCGCCGCGCTCTGGCCGCCCGCGACGCTGCCCCTGCTGGTCGACGGCGACACGGTCGTCCCTGAGTCCTCCGCCGTCGTCGAGTACCTCGACCGGTTCGGCGACGCCCCACCGCTCGTCACGAGGCTGTCGACCCGCGTCTGGGATCGGGTGATCGACGGGCAGGTGGCGACGCCGATGCAGGCGATCGTCTTCGACGCGCTGCGCCCCGCCGACGCCAAGGACCCGTACGGCGTCGATCAGGCGCGCGCGAAGCTCGACGAGTCCTATTCGCTGCTCGACGCGCGACTCGGCGATGACTGGCTGACCGGCGAGAGCTTCACGCTGGCCGACTGCGCCGCCGCGCCCGCGTTGCACTACGCGGACGTCGTCCACGAGATCGATCGCGTCGCCCACCCGTCGCTGGCGGCGTACTTCGACCGGCTGCTCGCCCGCCCGTCGGTCGCCCGCGTGATCGACGAGGCGCGGCCGTACCGGGAGGTCTTCCCCCTCCCGTGGCCGGCCCACGTCTCCTGATCGAGCAGCCACCCCGGCCCTGTTGCGTTCGAGCGAGTCCGTCGAAAGACAGCACTTTCGGTCGGCATCCTGAACCGCGGGATTCGTACCGTTCTCGTCGAGATGGATCGAATCCGGGCCTCCGACAGCGAGCGCGAGCGCGTCGTGACCATTCTGCGTGAGGCTGCGATCGCGGGACGGTTGACCGTCGAGGAACTCGACTCCCGGTGTGAGCGGGCGTATGCGGCCGTGACGCGCGGCGAGCTCGCTGCCCTGCTCGAGGATCTGCCCGCCGGCGCATCGATGAAGTCGCGGTCGGCCCCGCCAGTTCCGGCGCGCGCCGTCTCAACGGCGCCGTCGGAGGACCGGTGGCCGGGGCCGTCGCCGTGGCTGGTCGGTGACCAGCGCTTCTACGTTCAGTGGCAGGGACCGGCCGATCCACGTCAAGCCGGCGCACAGATCATCGAGCACCTGGTCCCGATGTTCCTCGAGTTCGACTACGAGATCGTCGACCGATCGCCCGACACGCTGTTGCTGCGTCGCGGACTTCCCTCCGTCGCTGCCATGCAGACCACCCCAGGAGTTCTCCCGCGCGCGGAGGTCACGATCGCGATGAGCGACGCCGGCGACCACAGCGTCACCGAGATCTACGGCGTGGCCCCGCAGCCCATCCGCGAGGCGCTCGCCCGACTCGCTCGGTGACGTTTCCGGCAAGAGTGACCTTGCACGGGTGCTGCTCGAGGACGCCCCGGCGCGCTTCCCGGACGACTACGACATCGAGAAGCAGCACGTCCAGCGGAGAACGTGACCTCAGTTCGGAGACACGCCGGGTCCGCGGGCGATCTCGTCGAGCGAGCGTTCGAGCTGTTCTACGCCGTGGTACGGATTCGGCCACAGCGGGTGCGGGCCTGCCAGGAGGATTTCGCGGGGCGCTGTGCCGCTGTCCCGTGGGTCGCGATCCCAGATCTTTGCTACGAACGACTCGGTCCCCGCGCTAGGAGCCCGTCCTCGTGCGAGATCCAGCAATGCGTCGACATCGTCGGTGACGACGTACAGCAGAGCCTGTTCGCCGCTGTTGGACCAGCTGATCAAGCGATGGCGGGAGGCCTCTAGCGCGTCTCGCAAGCCGTGCCAAGCATCATGGGTCGTCGGGTTGTCGTGGACGCTCCATCCCGCGTGGACGCGGAGGTCGAGGATGACCCAGGAAGCTCCGCCCGGGTTCGAAGCAGCAGACGCCATCGAGCCACTTGATATCACTCGTCGCACTTGCCCACCGAAAGCGTGGGCCGAAGTGCTGCAGGCGTCGAGAACCGGCACTTCACGGCCTCGTCCTTCAGCCGGCGGCCTTTGGCCAATGGGCGAGGCACGGC
Source organism: Solirubrobacter soli DSM 22325 (assembly GCF_000423665.1). Classification (GTDB taxonomy): domain Bacteria; phylum Actinomycetota; class Thermoleophilia; order Solirubrobacterales; family Solirubrobacteraceae; genus Solirubrobacter; species Solirubrobacter soli. The sequence continues at coordinate 64,676 of NZ_AUIK01000036.1, forward strand.
ACTACCGTCCGGAGTGCTCAGGGAAGGGGAATCTCGGCCTTGATGCAGGTGCCGCGCCCTGGCGGACTGACGACGTCGAGGCGGCCGTTGAGGGACTCGACACGGGCGGCCAGTCCGTGCAGGCCGGAGCCGTGGTCGGCGTTGGCGCCACCCACGCCGTCATCGCTGACGGTCACCGTGGCGCTGCTGTGCGAGCGGCTCACGCCAACGGTCGCGTGCGACGCTCGCGCGTACTTGCCCACGTTGGTGATCGCCTCGGCGACGACGTAGTAGGCGGCCGCCTCGATGCTCGGGGCTAGGCGCTCCTCAGGCATCTCCGCGATCTCGACCGGGATGGGCGAGCGCGCGAACAGGGAGTGAAGCGCTGGTCCCAGGCCACGCTCCGTCAGGACGGCCGGGTGGATCCCCCGGGCCAGCTCGCGAAGCTCAGCGAGCCCTTGGGCAAGGTCCTCTTGCGCGGCGGACAGGACCTCGCGCGCGGCTGCCGGGTCACTCTCGAGCTTTCGCCCGACGACGCTGAGGCCGAGCGCGACGGAGACGAGCCGCTGCTGGGCGCCGTCGTGCAGGTTGCGCTCCAGTCGCCGCCGCTCGGTATCGCCGACCTCCACGACACGCGCTCGGGAAGCGGCCAGCTTCTCGTAGGCGTCCGCGTTGGCCAATGCCTGCGCGACGAGGTCGGCGAAGTCGCACAGGCGCTGCTCGAGACCCTCGCGTAGCGGCTCGTCCGTTGTCGTCGCCGCGGCGAGCACGCCCCAGAGCCTGCCGCCGACGCTGACCGGCGCCGCCACGCCGGCCCGATAGCCGACGCCTCGCACGGTGGCCGCCAGTGTCCCGTCCACCTCCTCATAGCGCTCCACCCGCTGCGCCTTGCCGCTGCGGACCACCTTCGGGACGAGGGTGTCGCCATCGAGGTTGAGCTTCGCGCCGACCGGGAAGCGCGGCGCGCCGTCCTGGCTCCACGCACCGACGACGGTCGCCGTGCCCGTGCCGTCAAGCTGCATCACGTTCGCGCCGGGGAGCCCCAGCAGTCGAGCGACCTCCTCGGTCACCCGCTCGAACACTCGCCGGGGCGACGCCTCACCGGCAACGAGCGTCGCGACCCTGCGCAGTGCCGCCTGTTCGTCGGCGAGCGCGCGCTGAGCTGTCTCGGCGTCCGCCAAGGCGCGTGCCACGCGTGCGCGCTCCGCGGTCACCGCGGCCAGGACGAGCGAGGTGATCGCCGCGGTGGCGATGAACAGCTGTGTCGCGAGCAGGCTGTCAGTGAGCGAGTCGCGGACGAACGGCCCGTCGCTGTGCGCGGTGTTCCAGACCGTGATCGAGCACACGACCAGAATCGCCGCGGCGGCGCCGCGCGGACCGAAGCGCAGGGCGGCCCACAGCAGCACCGGGAAGACGATGTAGGGCACCTCGCGCTGCGGCGCCAACTCGGCCAGCACCACCAGCGCCACGATGACGAGCGCCCCCTCGGTGAGGTCGCGCCGGCGAATCCCTTCCCTGCCCGTCGCGATCCAGGTGAGCAGGGCGGGTGCCACGACCAGTACGCCCGATGCGTCTCCGAGTATCCAGGTCCGCGTGACCCGCCACAGCTCTCCCGCCGTGATGACACCGCCGATGCGCAGCGCCAGCGGTCCCACCGCACCACTGATGACCGCCGCCAGCACGGCACATGCGACCAGGGCGACCACGTCGACGACGCGGTCGAGCTCTCCGCGTCCCACGGTCAGGCGACGCAACACCAGCGCCGCCACCACGAGCGCCACCGTGTTCCCGACCGTCTGCGCGACCACGGTCGCCAACGGGGTCGAGAAATCGCCCAGCAGGAGATCGCCGATCACGATGCCGGGCCACAGCCGGACCCCGTACAGAAACAACAACGCCAACCCCACTCCGGCGGGCGGCCAGAGAGCCGCGACCGCGCCGTCGAGATAGGCGAGCTCCAGCCCGATCCTCCCGGCGACGTAGTACGCCACGGCGACGAGACCGACTCCGGTCGCGTAGAGCGCGAGACTGCCGCGCCGTGTCCGGTGGAGCTGCGCGATCCGTCTGGGCGGGTCGAGCCAGCTGTGCACCGCACCGCTGACTGGCGTTGCGTCCATGACCTCGAGCCGAGTCTAACCCTGTCGGGGAGGTCACGGTCAGAAACCCGAGCACGGACTGGGCGTTTGGCGACACGCTGCCGGCGCCGGCGGCTGCTCCCGTTGCTCGGAATCGTGACCGACGGCGACGGTAGTGGTTGACTCGGAGCGAATGGATCCGCTGGACTGGATGTGCGAGCAGGGCATCGTGTTGCAGTCCGCTCGAGGGCCTCTGCCGAATTTGGCCGAGCACATCGCGGGCGAGCCGATCTCAGGAAGTTGGTGGGGCCACTCGTCAGGCCATGAGATCTTCGCCGTGCTCACCCGCCTTCTCGACTCTTCCGACGTGATCGCGACGCGCCTGGTCAACGGAAAGATCACGTTGATCCACCGCCGCCTCTGGCCGGCCCTCGTGCGTGTCGCCGACCGCTTTTCGTCTGAGCGTCTCGCCGCCGTCGACGAAGTGCACACGCCGTCGGGTGCTCACCGGACGATCGAGATTCCCTTCCCCGAGTGGGTTCCGGCGGAAGACCTTCACGCCGCCGCGCTGCTCTCCGTCGATGAGGCGCTCGCGCAGTTGCCCGCTTGCCTGCGCTGACGATCGAGCGTCTTCGTTGTCATACGGAGTCCAATCGGTATTTGGCACGGTTGGCGCCGATGCGGGGACGTGATCTGGTCTCGTCATGCATCGCGGCACGCTCGGGCGAGACATGCGCTCCGGGTCGCGGGCCGCGCCGGCCGGGCCTCGCTGCGCGCGCCACGGGATCGCCCGCATGCAGGACCGCAGCATGTCGCAAACGTCGAAACAAGAGACTCTCGTCTCCCACCATCCGTCAGGCCCGTTTCCCGGCGAGAGCGGCAGAAGGTCAAAGCGACGGACTCTGGAGCTCGCTTCACCTGCCCTTGGCCACCGCGCGAGTCATCGCTGCGATGCCGAACTCGGTGGCCTCGTGCACCTTGGCACACGTCTACACGAGTGCGCCTGACTCGGCCGGGACGCGCGTCGGCTCGGTCGATTCGATCGAGATTGCCGCATCGCTCGCGACCAGGCGCGAGGTGATGCCAACGCCAATCGCGGAACCTTGAACGATGATGGGCGTTGACGCAGCATGCGCCCCCTCTTCGCGGTCTGTCTGCTCCTGCTTGGGTTGTGTGCTCCCGCCGCGGCCGACGCCCGGCCGTGTGCGATGCCGGCCGGGGCGCGCTTGCTCGGCCACAGCCGCAACGCTGTCGTGTGGAAGGTCGGCGACGACGACCACTGGAATGCGGTGGTCTGCGTCAGCGGAAAGCGGTCGAGCATCGAGTGGGGCGACTGGCAGGGAGGCGATTTCAGACTCTCGCGCCTGCGGTTTGCCGGGCATTGGCTGGCCTACGTCAACTCGTATAGCGTCGGCCACTACGGCGATGGGGGTGTGCGGCTCTCAGTTGTGGACCTTCGCAAACGTGTGCGGACCTCGGACCTCTATTTGATGTCGCAGGCGATGGGAGACAGCCGACCGCGCATGACGGTGACGTCATTGGTGCTCACCAGAGAGGGCGCGATCGGTTGGCGCTTCTCGGGCAACGTCGACCCTGCCCGCAACCTCGTGGAGTTCCACGACGGGGTCGGCGTGCTCGATCGTGCCAGAGCGCGGATCGTCGCTACGGCGGCGCCTGGCGAGATCACCGCGTTCCGGCTACGCGAATCCACGGTGACGTGGACCAGCGGCGGAGTTGCCGGCAGCGCCGTAATGAGCGGCGCCGCTCGCTGCCCGCTCCAGAACGACTTCGACTGCTGGCCGGCCAAACTCAGCAGTTGACCAGACGGTTCCTCGTCCCACGTCTCGGTGCGCACGACGATCGAAGCAGAGTGCCGCTCGCCGAGAAGAAGCACTCCGGCGCTCAGAGCGTTCGACCAACATGCGTGAGCGCGAGTGATGAGAATCCGGCGATGGACATTGACGGGTTTTGGGCGCTGGTCGAGTGCTCCCGCCGTGCGCACCCGCGAGACGAGGACGCGCAGACTGCGTGCCTTTGCGACTTGGTGTCAGAGCTCAAGCCGGACGAGGTTCTGACGTTCGCGGCGATCTTCTACGCCATGACGACGCGAGCGACCCGCTGGGAGATCTGGGGTGCCGGCTACACGCTCGACGGCGGGATGAGCAACGATTCCTTCAGGGATTTCATCAGTTGGCTGATCAGCCGCGGCCGTGACGCCTACGAGAACGCGCTCGCCGACCCAGACTCCCTGGCCGATGTGCCCGGCATCGAACTCGACGATTACCACTCAGCTGAATGGTTCGGCGCAACGCCCTGCATCGTCCTGAAGAGGGCGTTCGGGGAGTCGCTGTCGACCGAGGAACGAGGCAAGCTGCGCGACTTGAAATGTTCGTATCTGAGTCCGGAGGAGCGCGAGTTCAACGAGCTATCGCCAGGCGGTGAGCGCTGGGATGAAGCCGATGTTGGCGCCACCTACCCTCGGTTGGCTCGCGTGTTTGATCAGCGAACGCCATCACCGCCACCGCTGGCCAGCCGAGCGGACTCGCCGACGTTCTTCTGCATGTCCGATGATGACTCTGATGGGTTTACCGTCTACGTGAACTGGAATCCCGGCGCGGTTGTGTGGCGCGACGGCGACACGTGGTCGCTTAGAGACGTCGGCGGACTGAGCTTCGATCCGGTGGTGCTTCCCAGCGAACTGGACGAAGCCGCGGTCTATGCCCACGTTCTCGAGCTGCTCAGCCGGTGGATCGATGAGCATCGCCCCGATCTCCACGGCACCCCCTGACGTTTCTGCGACTGCATCATCGAGAACAGCGCGCGGCGTCAGCCGCCTCCACTTCAATCCATCGTCTCAGTCCCATCACGGCATATGCGACGGCCAAGCATGCTGACTTCGTCGAGAAGGAGCACTTCGGACCCTCGCCTCGTCTCACCAAAGTTGTGCCTGGAGGTCTCGACGGCCCCACTGGATTGAGACGGTGCGTCGGCCTGGAGCGTCAGCGAAAGGGTCGCCGGTTTCGCCGCCGGCGCCCGCGTCCCCGGCCGTTCGTCGAGGCGCGCGTAGGTTGAGTGGAAATCGTCGAAGGTGTAGGCATACTGCGGCGATGCACCCCCGCCTTCGCACGCGGCTCTCGCTCGCCGCGCTCGCCCTGTCGTGCTTCGCACCGTGGGCTTCGGCGACGACGTTCGCGCAGCAGACGCTGACGCTCGGGGCGTTGAACGAGACCATGTACGGGGCCCGGTACCTGCTCGTGCTGGTCGCCGGCGCCGGACTCGGATTGGCCGTGAGAAACGCGGCGCTGACGATGACATGCGGACTGCTGGCCCTCCTGCTGTCGCTGTACATGGCCTACGAAGCTCCGGGCACGATGCTGCAGTTCGGACACGAGGCCCACCTGACGTGGGGCGCCTACCTCGCGGTCGCCAGCTCGCTTGCGTTCGTGCTGTTCATTCGTCGCGACCAGGTCGCTTACGTGAGCGCCGTTGGCGTCATCGATCGCTGAATGAGACGAAGTCGCTCGTCGGCTGGCTCGGGAGATGGCTAGCCCCGATAGCCGGGCGCTGTGCTCCATCCGTCGGGGGCTGTCGCATAGGTCTCGACGGCGATCGGCGGACCCGTTTCGCTGCGACCGATCTGCCTCGCGGCGTCGTCGTAGGCCCTTAGAAACGTCCTTGTGGACGTCGGCGATTCGGACGTACGCGCCAAAGAAGCGGCACACTCGAGATTCCGGTCATCACGTTCGCTGACGGCGGCGTTGCCGTCCCTCGTCCGTCGAGACCACTCGAGCGAGCCCGCGCAGCGTGAGCGCGTACACGGCGGCGATCGCGGCCAGGAGATGGCCATAACTGAATGCGACCAACAGCATCGTGGTGGCCGCGATGGCGCCGAGGTAGAGCAGATCGCGTCGCACGCCGCCACCGTGAGCCGCTCATTGGATGGCGTCGCGAAGGTTTGGTGGAGATCACGTGCAGCGAGCCGAGTACGTTCGGGGTTCGCGACTCTCGACCGTGGTCGGCCTGCGAATGTGGATCGGATAGTCGTCGAGCGGTCGGGTTAGTGAGATCGAGGCGGCTAAGTTCAGTAGATGCCGAACATCGGTCCCTTCGAGTTGCTGTTCATCGTGCTGCTGCTTACCGGGGCCGGCCTCGTGGCATTCCTGGCCACGCGCTCGAATCGCCCCGCGCGCGAACCGCAGGCGCGCGACTACTACGAACCGGCAAGCGCACAGCAGGAACGGGAGTACTACGCCCACTCGGTTGACCCCATGTCGTGTCCGCGCTGCAACACCGAGCTCGCGTACGTCGGCACCAAGAAGTTTCACGAGGGCACGCGCGCGTGGGGGTTCGCGCTCGGGGATCTCGGTGAACTCTTCGTCAATCGCGAAAGCTTCGACGTCTACCTTTGCGGGCGCTGCGGGCGCGTTGAATTGTTCGTCGACGGTATCGGCGAAGAGTTCCGCCCGCACTGACGTGCCTCAGCGGCGGCACGAGGCGCCGCACTCGGAATACTGAGAGCGTCGAAAAGGAGCACTCGAGAGTACATCGCGGTCAGCAGCGCTTGAAACCGCTGGCTCAATCAGGCAGCCAGCGCGTTCCGTTCTCGTCGGGCGCCCCCGGGGCAGCGGCGTCGGCGGCCTCGAGTGTTTCCTTCCAATTGGCGACGATTGTGCCTGCCCAGCCGACTCGCGAGCCGCGGTCGTACGTGTCCGGCGGCACGGCTTCAACGCGATACGCGACCCGCCCGCCGGGGAATCGCTCTGCAGTCATTCGAATACGAGATCGATTCCGTCGAGCCGGACCTCGCAATCAGCCGCGCCGTCGGGCGGATAACGCTCAACCTGTTCGATGGCGGCGACCAACACGTCGCGCGCGAACGCGTCGTCCTCTTCAGAGCTCGCGGTCGTCGGGCCACCCTAGTTGTCAGGAGGCCGGCACTGCAAGACGCGATGCCGTGCAAGTGGAAGGGTTCGAATCGTCGACAAGCGGCACAATCGCGATGCTGTGACCGAGCGCGACGTCGCCGATGCCTTGAGGGCACTAAGCGTTCATGGGTGCCGCTTCTGGATCGCCGGCGGTTGGGGTGTCGATGCGCTCGTTGGTGTGCGAACGCGCGAGCATCGGGACTTGGATCTGGCGATCGACGCTGCGTGCGAAGCCGACGCGCTGCGAGCACTTCACGAACTTGATTACGAGGTCGAGACCGATTGGCGGCCGGCTCGAGTGGAGTTGGCCGCCGACGGAGGGCGCTGGGTCGATCTGCACCCAATGCACTTCGACGCCCGCGGGCATGGTCGCCAACCCGACGGGCGAGGCGGACACTTCCAGTATCCCGCCGACTGCTTCACGACCAGTCGAATCGGCGACTCGGCGGTACCGTGCCTTTCGGTCAGACAGCAGCTGAGCTTCCGTGAAGGCTATGACCTCCGCGACGTGGATCGACACGACATCGCCTTGCTGAGGAGCATTGAGTCACGCGGACGCGAGGGACGCTGAGCCAGGCTGTTGAGAGGCGCAGCGGGTGTGATGGTCGGACCTTCCGCTCCGAGGAGGCCATCATGCCATCGAGTACTCCGCTGGACTCATTTGGTCGTCGTCGATCGCCCGCGACGGTGCCCGGATATCTCGCCGGCCGCCAGCCGCGCAACAAGGGCCGGCGCTACCCCGCAGATCCTCCACGCACGGAAGAAATCATCGCGGTCATGCGCTGCTGCGACACCGGGCTACACGGCGCCCGAGCACGCGGCTTGATCGTCATCCTCTGGCGCGCCGGACTGCGCATCCACGAAGCGCTCCTGCTCAATTGAGCTCGACCTCGACCCGCGCCGCGGATCGGTCCTCGTGCGCCGCGGCAAGGGCGGCCACCGCCGCGAAGTCGGCATGGACGACTGGGCCTTCGAGCAACTCGAACCCTGGCTCCAAGCGCGAGCCACGATGCCCGTCGGGCCGCTGTTCTGCGTCATTGACGGCGGCTCCCGCGGGCGCGCATGGGCACCGTCGGCCGCGCGCGCCGCGCTGAGACGACGCGCCGAGCGCGCCGGTCTCCGCCGCCGCTTCGCACCCCATCAACTGCGCCACGCGCACGCCATCGAGCTCGCGCGCGAAGGCGTCCCCCTCAACGTCATCCAACGCCAACTCGGCCACCGCAACCTCGGCGTGACCTCCATCTACCTCCAAGGCATCGACCCCGGCGAGATCATCGACGCCGTCCACAACCGACGCCCGCCGATGATCACCGCCAGCGCCGGTCTCGCACTCCCGATCCTCGCGCCATCGTGAAGAAGCCGGCGTGCCGCTCGCGTCGAAAAGCGCTTCTCGCTCTGTGTTGGCCCGAGCCGGGTATTGCATTCCCGTAATGGGCAACGCCGTCCACCGCCGACTCGCGATTACCTCGCGGCACCGAGCAGCTGTGCTGTGGGCGCTCGTTGCCAACGGAGTGATCCTCGTGCTGGTCGTCGCCGCAACGCCGGGGTTCCTGCCGTTCGCCGCACCGATCGCCGCGTTGCCGGCCGTGCTCTTGGCGCTGGCGCGCCACCCTGCCGCGTTTCGCTTGGTCGCCCTAACGCTTGGCCTGCTCTACGGCGTCGCGACGGTGGTGGCGATCTTCGTCGGCGGGCTGGTCTTCGCTCCCGCCGCAATTGCATTGATCTCTGCGGCGGCGTCGCCGGCACTCGACGCCAATCCGGACGCGCGGCGTCGTCGCTATCTCTGCTACGCGGGCTTGGCGATTGGGGCCTTTGTCGTTCTCGGCGTCGGTCTCATCGTGCACGCCGGCTAGACCCCTGGGGCGACGGCGCCGCTCGCTGGCACGAGAGGCGGCCCGGAATGTGTCCCTTGCGTCAGAAGCTCCAACTTCTGCGCGTACGACGAGGACCGCCAGACTGGCTCCCGTGGCTCACCCAGCGCCGGCGCTCACGATCCGATGTTGGGCGGGCATGTACCGCGACCAGTGGCTGGTCGTTCGCGATCAAGACCGCCGAGTCGTTGACCGCCGGCGGCCTCGGCCACTGCCTGAAATGGATTAGCCATCACGGCGGCACACACCGCGCAGGCGGCCGGGACTGCCCTGTCTCCTCGGTGCCTGCTCCATCCTTGACGGCGCTGCAGCGGACAAGCAAATAGTCGGATTCGTCGACAACCAGCACTCTCAAAACATCGAGGCCAGGCCCGTACGCGCCGCGGTATGCGACGATGCTGCGCGGTGTCAGGCTTGAGGAGACCGGCGATCGTCCCGATTCGGGTCCGATCGCGCTCTACGGATTGACCCGTGCGGACGCGCTCGCACAATGGGTGTTGTGGAACGTCGAACCGTTCTGCGATCGGCGGGGGTTCTACTCCAGCGGATACGGAATGGCGCGGTACCCAAGGCGCAGCTGGCTCATAGAGGACGCGCAGGCGCCTACCCGCGGCGCGAAGCTCTCAACGAGCGCGTTCTGCGTTCTCGAGCAAGCGAGGCGATGCGTCCGCGCTAGCGGCAACGCGTGGTCCGGCAGCGTCCAGGTTCAGCGGCGATGGCGCGGCACTTGGGTCGTCGTCGTGCGAGCCGAGCCAGGCCCGACACAGTTCGAGGTGTCTGTGCTGCACTTCTCTGAGCGCGGACTGCTGACGGTCGAGGATTGCCACCGGATCGAGCTCCCGCTCAACTGGCGACAGCGTGGCTAGAACTGAGCCCGCGTCGGAGCCGTTTCCCTCGTCGAAAGCGCTCAGATCGTAGTGTGATGCGCCATGGAGCTGTCCGAGCACGCCCGCCGCAATCGCGACTATTGGGACGCCGAGGCCGAGGCCTACCAGGCGCGCCACGCTGCGGCGATCGACCACGCCGAACCGCACTGGGGCATGTGGCAGATCCCGGAAGCGGAGCTCGACGCCTTGGGCGAGCTGAAAGGCCGCGACGTGCTCGAGCTTGGCTGCGGCGCCGGCCAGTTCGGGCTCTCGCTCGCGCGCGCAGGCGCACGCGTGACCGGAATCGACAGCTCGGCCAAGCAGCTCGAGCTCGCGCGCGCGAACGTGGGCGACGCGATGACGTTCGTGCACGGCTCCGCGGAGACGCTGCCGTTCGCGGACGCCTCTTTTGACCTCGTGTGCGGCGACCACGGCGCGATGGGCTTCAGTGACCCGCACGTCGTCGTGCCCGAGGTCGCGCGCGTCCTGCGCGCGGGCGGGCGATTCGCGTTCAGCGGGCTGACGCCGATCGAGTGGATCGCGTTCGACGGCGAGACGTCCAGCCGCGAGCTGCAGCGCGACTACTTCGGGATGCGCTCCCTGGAGTGGGAGGGCACCGTGGAGTTCATGCTCACCTACGGCGAATGGATCCGCGTCTTCATCGGCGCCGGCCTCGCCATCCGCGACCTGATCGAGATCCGGCCGCCCGAGGGCGCGACATCCACGTACCGCGACGCGGCGGAGACCGAGTGGGCGCGGCACTGGCCGATGGAACAGATCTGGGTGCTTGACCGGGTTGGCCGCTAACTCGACGTCAATCGACGAATCTTTCGCTGGCGCTTCCCGTACAGCGCGACGGCCAACGTGCAGCGCTGAGGAGAGTCTCGGAAGCGTCGAGGAGCAGCACTTTCCCGGCACCGCAGGCGATCGGCGGACGCGACTCAATATGAGTGGATATTGTCGGTCCCTGATCAGTTGCATTTCCTTGAGCGTCGCGGATATGGTCGCCCCGTGAGGAGAACAGCTATTGCCGTGGCCACCGCGGCGCTCGCGATCGCGACGCCGGCCATAGCCACTGCTCGGGAACGACTGCCCTATCTGACCGTCAAGGACACGCGCGCCTACCTCAAATCAGCCTTCAGGAGCGATTTTGGGTCCGACTATCGCGACTCCACCGAACGCTACATCGACGCCTGCACCAGGCGCCCGAAGCTTGCCTCGCGACCAGGCCGCGTTCGCTGTAACAGCGTCGGCTGGCGCTTAGGCGACGTCGTCTTCGAAGGCGGAGCCTCCGTTTGGTACCGCCACAACGACGAGGGCGAGGTCCGCTGGTGGTACTCGTACTCGATCACCGAGACCGACGAGGCCTGCCTGGACGCCGGCGGCTCCGACGCCGAGTGCATCATTTCCCATGACGTGTGACGCACTTCCCCGTCTTCGGGCGGTGCGCTAAAAGGCCCATGTAGGTCACGGCGTGATCATCGGCATCGCCCAGCGACGCTGTTTCGTCGAACAAGCACCACAATGGGTCGATGGTCGTGCTAGGTACCGGCGCACTAATCCGGCTCGCGACCGAGGATGAGGTACGCGCCCTCAGACGCACGCGGCGCGGGCACGACTTCCTGCTCGAGCCCGAGCGCAGCTACAGGGTCACCCGCCCCGACGCGCGCAACGAACTCGACAGCGTCGTCGTGGTCGGTCAAGCGTTCGTCGACTTCGAAGACCCGACTGGCAACCAACGATGGGTTGGCGCAGAGCACCATGGGCACCGCGTTCCCCGTTCGCGAGACGCGACGCTGGAACTGCTCAACTTCGCGGATGAAGTCGTAGGAGAAGGTCTCGTCGACCTGCTGGGCGACATGGGCATCGCGGGCCTCGCCGTGTCGCGGTGGGACTTGATGAGTGCCCCGCGCCGGATCGACCTGGATCCCAAACTCGAAGCTCAGCTCGTCCCGCTTCGCTGTAGCTGACGGTCGTGCGACGCATCCGGCAAGAGCGAGACTTCGTCGTCGAATAGGAGCACTTCGCTTCTCGTCGGCGGTGGGTCATCGAGGTCGGGCGCCGCTCGCGTTCGAGGAGTTCCGCGTCCCACTCGCGTCGACGCACTGTGGAAATCTTTAGGTCTCGGGCGATAGCGGCGTGAGTATGTTCGCTCGCATGGTCTCAACCAGTGAGGGGGCATAGATGGTGCGTGTGCTGGCGGGCTCGGTGATCGCGACGGCACTGGCGTTTGGCCACGCCGAGGTCGCCGGCGCGCAGGAGCTGACGATCTGCCAGAGCATGAAGGTGGGGCACGGAGACCCGAGCGACCCGGCGCCGTTTCAGCGGATGCTCGCCGAACGGCGGATTGACGTCGCGCAGGTGCTGATCAGGTCGGCCGAGACGGCGCTCGGCGCCCAGTACGGCTACTTCTGGATGAACGACGCGCGGCAAGGCTGGAGCGTGGCGGTCACGCCGGGGACGCTCGACCCCACGGCGGCCAAGGCCGCGATCGCCGATGAGATCCGAGCCCGCCTGGCGCCCGATCAGGCGGCGTTCGTGAACGAGCGCTTGAGCGTCTGGGCGACGCCCTATACCGGCGCTGAGTTGCAGGCGCTGGCCATGCCACTCTTGAACGCCCTGATGACGCTCGACCAGGGCTGGGGTCTGAGCGGCGCGATCTCGTGCGTTGCCGGTGAGACCCCGGGCGTCGCCGACGGGTGGCGCATCACCGCCACGCTGTACACGGGTGAGACCGAGCCGTCGACCGAACTCGTCGCCAACGCCGCGGCGATCGCCGCCCCGTATGGCGACAAGGTCCGCGTCAACGTCATCAAAGGCGACGGCCGCCTCTCGCCTGGCGCAGCGACCGTGGCCCAGCCGCTCACCCCGACGCAACAGCCGGCGCCGGCGACCTCCGTCGCCGCCCCCAAGGTGGCTCGCTACGCGTCGCTGCCCAGGACGAGCCGCTGCCTGCGCGGCCGCACGCTAACGGTCAAAGCGCGCCGCGACGCCTCACTCGTCGCCTTGACCGTCGAGGCCCCAGCGCGCACGGTCACGCTGAAGCCCGGCCACCAGGTTCGCGTCCGCCTGAAGACCAAACGTACGAAGCTGACGCTGAAGGTCACCACTCGCGACGGCGGCTCGGCCTCACGAGTCTTCAGGTTCCGCCGCTGCTGAGCATCGCGATCCGGCTTGCCCTCGCCGGCGCACGCGCCGAACGAGCGCCGACCGCAGTGGCACATCGAGTTCCATAGCGAACCCAATCCGCCGCCTCGTCGGTAAATCCCGCACCGGGTTTCGCGCCTTCGTCGAAATGGGGCACTATCACTTCTCGTCCCGAAGCAGCAGCGGCTTGTCCTCTAGTTGTCTGAAGCGGGCGGGGTCAGCGAGCCGATCGGCCCGTCCTCGCGGTACATCAAGACGGTTGCCGAATCTGAGCCCAAGGTCGCAGCCATCCAGCGGGAGAAGCACAGCCGATTGCAGACCACCGCGCGGTCGTCAGCGACGAGTCCTCGGTCAGAGTCGACGGGACGGCCGCACGAGGCACAGTGCTCCATAGACGAGAGGATGCCATGACGGCGCGGCTCGTCGGCTGCTGCTTTTCATATGGATAGCGGCGTCGACCCCGGCGTGCGTGTCGGAATCGTCGAAACTGAGCACTCTCGACGGCGACGTCGAGCACCGGCAGCGGGGGGACTCAGTTGCCGAACACGTGCAGCTGAACGGACCCCGAATCGTTGAAGACACCCGGCGCCGCCGCGGCCCCGGCACCAGCACCAACCCGCCAACCCCCTTGTCGAGCGGAGGGCACCGCTCAGCGGTCGGACAGTTCGCGATCTTCCTTCAGCCACGCGATGCCCTGCGCGGTCAGGGCCCAGCCGCCATCGGGCACTCGCACGACGAGGCCGTCGTCACTGAGCGTCTGCAGGTTCAACGGCGTGCGCATGTCGCCGTGCCCACGGCCGATCGCCCGGTCGAGGTCGACCTCGCGCACACCGACGCCAGCAACGCCATCCGACAGGCGCCACGACGCTTCCAGAAGGCGGACCAGATCTCGCCGGCTCACGTGCTGATCCTCGCATGCCTCGCGATCAACTTCTGGCACATCCCGTCAAGACGGGGCGCGCAGCGACCAGATCGCTAGCCTCGAGTTCGTCGAAAAGGAACGCTCTCGCGGTCACCGACGTTTGAGGTCGATCCGATCCGGCGGGGCTTGGTCGCCTTGCACCGCCACGGTGAAGGTGTCCATGTCGAGCACGGCGACCCAGCCGCGTGCCCGGTCCCAGACGTGCCTGAAGTCCGCCAGTTCGAACGTGACGGAGTCGCCGTCGAGTGTCCCTGGTAGCGGCGCGAACTGGACGTCCCGCATGCGCTTCTTCGCGCCCGCAGTCCCGTAGCCATGTACGCGGATCAGTCGCTGCTCGAACACCGCGGCCGCCGTCGTCGGCTCGGCCGAGATCCTCACGGTCCAGCCGCCGAACACGAACTGCAACGCCGTCGCGCGATCGCGCGGGCCATCCCATCTCTCGAAGATCGGCGTCCCGTGGCCGGTCTCGAACCACACCGACGGGACGAGGGCGCCGGCCCGCACTTCCGCCTCGTCGTGCCTTAGGTCCTCGGGCTCGTCGATCACCCACGCGTCCTCGCCGAGTTCGGCTGGCGCGCCCGCCGCGTCGAGGTACTCGAACGGTGGCTCCTCGTCACCGCGGCTGCGCTGCGGCAGCACGCACAGCCACGCACCGCGGCCGACGGCGGCCTCGTGCCAGACGCCCAACCGATCCCGTACGCGAACGCGAGCGGCCCCGCGCGGCAGGCTTCCAGCGACCACCTGCGGATCGCGGCGCAACTCGGTCAACCCGCCGCCGACCGGAACCGACTCGTTCGGGTCGGTTCCCCGGGCGATGCCGTACCTCCACATCCCTTCGCGCAACGTGACCGCGGCCACTTGGTGCTCGTCGACATCGACGCGCACGAGCACGTCCATCCCCGCCAGCGGATCGTCCACCGGAGCGTTCGTTTGGCGCCGGAATTGCTCGGCGATCGGCATGTCAACCTCGTAGACGAGCACTGGGATGCCCAGGAGTTCGTGTATGCGCGCCGCCAGCGCAAGCCAATAGGCCTCCAGGGTGTCGTCGTCTTCGAGCCGTTCGGCTTCGGCCTGCAATCCGGGGTCGGAGATCTCTGGAGCTCCGAGTTCCTCCTGGTAACCGTCCGGTCCCACATCTTCGTTGACCTCGGTCAACTTGAGTGCGAATGGCGCAAGGTCCTCGCCCCAGACCGGCATCAGCAGGAGCCCGGCAGCGTCTGCGTACGGAAGGTCGGCATAGCCGGTTGCGACTACCGCTGCGATCTGTTCAATCGATCGGTCGGGCACGAACCCGACGGTACCCGCGGAGCCGCCGCGAACACGCCCTCCCATCAGGAGACGCCGTTCATCCGTTGCCGCTCGGTCGGGCAGCCGAGGGCGGCGCGGGTGTAGTTGGAAGTCGCGTTCCCAGTCCGTCGACAAGGAGCACTCTCCGACAGTACGGCTATTGCGGAGCGCGCCGTGAACCCGACGGGTGTCGGCGAACCCACCACCGGCACGCCAGGCCAATGATCAACGCGAGGATCATGCCGGCGGCCACGCCCACCCAGCTCGTGAGGCCGACTGCTGTCGTCAGCGCGGTGATGAACACGACCGAGAGCGGTACAACGAACGCAAAGAACGCGTCCTCGCGCTCGTTTCGCGGCGTCGGCTCATCCATATACGCGTCGGTTACCCGTTCGTCGAAGAGCAGACGCTTCTATTAAGTCAAGGGGATAGTGATCAGGGTCTTGTAGTGGCGAGGACCCCGTCGGGGTGTTGACAGTTCTTTGATCTCTGTTGGGGAGGGCTCTGAGCCGGCGTAGCCGGCGAAGCTCTGTCCGGGAGGCATCAGAGGATGGGCTGCTCTGTTGATCGAGAGGATCCGTTGAGCGAGACCCGCAAGTATCGGAAGTTCACCGCGCAGCAGAAGACCGAGATCGTGCTCGCCTCGCTACGGGGCCCGAAGTCGGTCGCCGAGCTCTGCCGCGAGCACGACATCTCTGACAGCCTGCTCAGAAAGTGGCGCGACCAGTTCCTCGCCGCCGGCGCTGAGCGCCTGCAGGGCAAGAACGAGCGCACCGAGCTCGACGAGCTGCGCGGCCAGGTGGCCAAGCTCGAGCGCGCGCTGGGGCGCAAGACGATGGAGGTGGAGATCGCGGGGGAACTCTTGCGGGGTTGGGAGTGAGTGTGCGCGTCGCCCGATCCCGCGAACTGGTTGCGCAAGGCCGCCCCGCCGCCCTAGTCGCCAGGGTCGCGGGCATCAGCCGGCAGGCCATCTACCGCCGCCCACGACGCCCGCCCCGCGGGCAGCGTCGGCCGCTGGACGAGCTTGACCGCGTGGTCTTGGCGGTCGCGCGTGAGGACGAGCACGCCACCGACGGCACGCGGATGATCGCCGCGATCGCGTCGCGGCGCGCCGGCCGCCCGATCAATCGCAAGCGCTGTCAGCGGCTGATGCGCGAGCACCGGCTGCTGCAGCCCGTCCGCAGCGAGGGCCGCCGCCGGCGCCCCGGCTACTTCCACGTCACCCGGCCCGACGAGCTCTGGCATCTGGACATGACCAGCATCTGGGTCGCCGATCACGGCTGGACGTATCTGAACGCCGCGATCGACTGCTGCACCCGAGAGATCACCGGCTGGGCCTTGGATGTCCGCTGCCGCGCTCCGGAGGCGATCGCCGTCATCGACGCCGCAGCCTTCCAGCGCGGCATCGAGCCCGGCCGGCTCACGCTCGGGACCGACAACGGCAGCGCCTACACCGCACGCCGTTTCCGCGCCCGCCTGAGCGAGCTCGCGATCACGCACCGCCGTGGCGGCTACCGCGACCCCGAGAGCCAGGCCTTCATCGAGTCCTGGTTTTCCAAGCTCAAGCTGCGCTGCATCTGGCGGGAAGAATTCGAGACCCTCGAGCAGGCCCGCTCAGCGATCGGCGCCTACATCGATCGCTACCACCACCGACCCCACAGCAGCCTCGCCTACCGCACCCCGAGCGAGGTCGCCCAGACCTGGAAAGATCACGACGACCACCTAACCCCCGCGGCCTAACTGACAACACCAACGGGGTCCACGCCAG
>NZ_AUIK01000037.1 GCF_000423665.1 Solirubrobacter soli DSM 22325
TGGGCCAGTACATCGCCATGCTCTCCGGGCAATACACCGCGTGCGAGGCCAACAACGACCTGCCCGACCACTGCCACCAGCACGTCGAGAACCTCTTCTCCCAGCTCACGGCGACCGGGCGCAGCTGGCGCGACTACGAACAGTCGATGCCGAACGCCTGCGACCCCGTGGACGGCGGAGCTGCGTGGGCGCGCGACATCTACTCCGCCCACCACAACCCAGCGCTGTACTTCACACAGATCCAGGGCGCCCGCGTCGACGAGGCGATCACGCCCTCCGCACCCTGCCGCAACTTCGACCTGCCGATGGGGACCACCGCCCCCAACGACACCTCCTTCCTTGACCGCGACCTCGCCTCGGGCGACGTCGGCAACCTCAACCTGATCGTCCCCAACGACTGCGCCAACGGCCACGACCTCTGCGGCACACGCGACCGCATCCGCCAATTCGACGACTTCCTGGCAAGCGAGATCCCGAAGATCCAGGACTCCCCCGCGTTCGGACCCGACGGCGTCATCTTCATCACATGGGACGAAGGCTCCGACCCGCCCTACCACCCCGCCCACATCCTGACCGCGATCCTCGGACCCCACGTCCAAGCCGGCGCCATCGACCGCCAACGCCACGATCACTACGGACTCGAGCGCACCCTGGCGACCGGCCTAGGCCTCGCCCCGCTGGCCCACGCCCGCGCAGCCACACCAATCACCACGATCTGGCGCGAACCCGCCTTGCTCCGGAAGGCGCACCCGCGGCCGCGCCGAACCGCGCCACTGCCTCTCGCCAGCACAACCGTCGCAACCTGGCAGGCCCGACGCGCGATCGCAAGCACCTGTCGGGAGCGGCCGGCTCGAGCGGGTCTCGCCGGCTCGAGATCGTCGAGATGGGTCGCGGAGAGCCGCCAGTGACAATCACCTGCGTTCGAGGCGGCCGCAACGTAACGGATGATGCCGTGATGAGCTTCTACGTCAGCCACCGGATGGGTAGCGTCGATCCAGACCCTCCTTTTGCGTCGTTGAACGGATTGCTCGATGAACTCGACGAGGAACCCGACGACGCCGAGCACTTCAGCGTTGCCGTCCCGCATCATCCCGAGCACGTACTCACGGCGGCTGCCGAAGGGAATCTCGAGCTTCTTCAGAGCCAGCCGTCGAAACCCGGATACGACCCAGCGGCCACGTAGCCGCCGCGCGGAGTGCATCGAGTGCGTTCTCGTCGAAACATCTCGTTGGCATCGACCATCTTGCGAAGAGTCCAGGGCCGTCGCGAACCCGTGTCGCCGGACGACCGCCCGATCGAAGTGGGCCTTCGGACAAGGCGAGACCGCGAAGGACGCGAGTTCGTCGACGAGAAGCGCTCTTCGCGCGACGTGCGGGGCGGACGCGGTGGCGGCGGGGCGCCCGACCGAACGCACCGCCGAGCGAGGGGCGGGATCGTTCACGGTTCACACGTGCCGGCGGGACGTCCTTGGGCGCGAGCCGCGCGCGATGCCGCGCCCGCCCTACTCGCGTTGACGCTGTCGCCCGTCGCCGCGGCTGTAGCTCCGGACCCCGAGCGGCCGCTGGCGCGGGTGCGCGGCCTGATCGACATGGAGCGGCGAGTCGGGCTGTTCTTCGAGCCGACCGTTCACGTCTGGGTCGGCGCCCGGCCACCTCTCTTGCGAACGCTCCGACTGACCTACATCGCCGCGCATCTGCCAGTGGCGCTCGGCGTGCTTGCCTGGACCCGACGTGCGCACCCGCAGGCGTTCCCCCAGGCCCGGGACACGTTCGCCGCAACCCAGGCGCTTGCGGCGATCGGGTACCTCATCGCTCCCACGGCACCACCGAGAATGATCGCTGGTCTCGGCTACGACGACCGGCCGAGACCGGGTGACCAGGGGTTCGGACGATCGATCCAAAGCCCCTACGCCTCTATGCCCAGTGCCCACACCGCATTCTCGGTGGTCGCCGCAGGGACGGTATGGGCTCTGGCGCGGTCGCGACCTGTGCGCGCAGTCGCGCTCCTCTATCCGCCGGCGGTCGTCGTCGAGATCATCGCGACCGGCGATCACGTCTGGCTCGACGCGGTCGGCGGAGTTGTCGTAGCGGGGCTCGGCTTCGCGACCGCCCGCGCGACGCGTCGCGCCCCCCGCTTCCCGAGTGTCGACTCAGGACGAAGCCGGCGCCATACGCGACGTCGAGTGCACAGCCGAGTTCTCGGCTTCGCCGCCGCTGGCCGCGCTGCTGCCCGAATTTCGGCAGCCGGCGGGCCGCGTCGCGCACGACGCCGTGCGAACAGCTCCTAGGCTTACCGACGTGCCCAAGTTCGGACAGCCGACGCTATGTCGTTCTCACGGAACTGTGCGTTCGCTTCGGGTTCTGCACGACTCTTCAGGATCACGACCTGGAGGATGCGGCGTCGGCCGCCGAGGTGGTTGATCCCACGAGTGGCTGTTCGCACCACACGGACGCGGTGCGGCGGCCGGGAAGCCGTGGTAGCGACTCGCACTACGTCCGCTTGTGTCGCCCCGGCCACAAGTGCGACGGGCGTGTTCATCCCCCGTCGGTGTCACCCGATCGCCGGTACCACCGCTTGCCGGACTTCGATCATTGCCGACAACCCCATGTCGGCGACGAACACCAGCCGTGGGCGGCTTGAGGCGAGGCCGAGCCGTAGGTTCTCCGCGCGGCACCGACAGCGATACGCCGAAACCGCTACAACCCGAGACGCGAACGCTAGACGGAGCGTTCGCCGCTGCACTGGACACGCCCGTGCTAGTGCTTGAGTAGGCCTAATCCGCCGAGCACGGTCAGCGCGCTGCCGACGAGCAAGAACAGACACGCGAGGACCACCGGCCAGCGCCGTTGGATCCATTCACCGCCGCGTTGCAGCCACGGCTGGGCGCGCTCTCCGGCGACCAGCAGGACCGCGACGATCGCCAACAACGGCGCGACGAAAGCGACGCAGTAGAGAACGAGCATGACGATCGACTGGACGACGCTGGCATCGGAGGCAACGATCCCAGCGATGACGGCGAAGTACGGAACGGCGGAGGGCAACTCGATCGCCGCCACTGACACGCCCACGATCAACGCGGAGCCCCCGCCGCCGCCACGCATCGGCAGCTCCCGACGCGTCAGACGCCGACGCCCGGTCCACAGCGCCGCCGCGGCGGCGAGCAAAAGCACGCCGGCGATGAGCTCGATCACATGCCGAAGCGTCTCGTTGGGGTGCGGGAGCAGCGCGATCAGAAGCCTGCCGGGCCCGACTGCCAGGGCAATGCCGGCGACGAGGTCCACGGCAAAGACCCCGAGCGTGAACAGCAGCACCTGCCGGACAGCCCGCTGGCCGGTGGCAAGGTAGAGCGCCGGACCCACCGTGCTGGGGTTCAGCGAATCAGCCAGGCCAACAGAGATGGCCACGCCGGCGAGCCGCAGCATCACCATGAGGTGCTCTGCGGTTCACGATCCGGGATCGCCATCAACGCATCGTCGACCACTGGCGACGCGAACCCACGCAGAACATGACACCGAGAGGCACTCTGCAATACCTTGGCTACGCGCCGGTCTTGGCGGTGATGAGACCGAGCCGATTGCCGTCCGGCGACCATTCCAGAGCTGACAACGCCTCTTCCCGCGACAGCGTGGCGATCGTGCGAAGCCGACCGTCGGCGAGCACACCGATCTCGCGCGAGCCGATTCCGAACGCCAGCGAGCGTCCGTCCGGCGCGTACGTCATCGACTGAGGACGCGCTCGGAGCTTGCGCAGGACCTGCACGTGTCCGCTCGCGAGGGTGATGCGCGTGAGACGTCGTCTGCTGTCGCCGGTCGCGATCGCCCGCCCATCTGGCGTCCACGCCGCACCGAAGAACCAGCGCCCGCGACGCGTGCCACCCAGCGCGCGGACACGGCCTGTGCTCACGTCCAGGACGTTGACGCCCATTCGCAGCCGGATCTGCGGCAGAGGATGGCGGCGCCGGACCGGCGGCGGCGAGTAGGCGAGTTGGGCTCCGCTCGGCGAGAACGCACCCGTGGCCCCCAGCGCGCCACCGCGCGGGCTCACGTTGGAAACAACCTGCCCTGTCAATGCGTCGGCGATGACGATTCCACCGGCCCGTGGGCTGTCGCCCGTGCCGAGTATCGCGACGCGCTGTCCATCCGGAGTCCAGGTGGGAGCGCCGAGGTCGGCATAGGCGCTCGCGAAGCCCGCGACACGCACGTGTCCGCCGCGCTCACGGATCACCGCGCCCGGCACACCGTTCGCGCCTTCTTCGCCGAGCCCGGCGATTGCAAGACCATCGGGAGACAGAACCGGGCGTGAGAGCCATGGCGACAACGATTCCAGCGTCTCGGGCGCGTGCCCGGGGACAACCCCGATCACCCCCGGGGCGCCACTGGACCGCAACGCCAGAAGGCGTTGAGCTTCAGGCTCCCACTGAATGTCCGCGAACTCCCCGGAAACTGCAGCGAGCCGCTCGCCGGTGTGAGCGTCGCCGATCACGACGTCCGCGGCTGCTGGAGCGGCACCGGACAAACACAACACACCCGCAACCAGCACGCCGCCCAGCACGTCCCCGCAAACACGGCGCGCAGCCGCGAGACAAATCCGACGATCGCTATCTCCGTCGCTGTCTAACCGAGCGCCGGGCACCAGACGATTGTGCCCCAATTGTGGACTTCCGAGACTCTGCACGTACTGGTTCGCGGGCGCAGGACGCACGAGCTGTCACCACGGCGCTATGGGATCTGCATCGTCGTCGAACGAGAACCGTTCGACGGCCTGGCAGTCCGCTGCGGTCACGATCCAATCCATCGGCGCCGTGAGATCGACAGCGGCGATGCGAGCCCATGACGGCCCTTCAGCGGCATCATTGAGCGCCGGGTTCAGGCGAGCGATCGCGCGCTCGAGGACGATCCCGGCAGGTCCAGTCAGCGTCAGCGAGACCCCGGGTTCGCGTGGGATTTCTTGTTCGATCCTCGACAGCACCTGCAGAAGCGCGCGCAGCTCAGCGATGTCACCTGCGTCGCCCCCCCCGCGCCACCGTGTTCGAGATCGACGACGCGGTGTCTGGCTGAGTTCGCCCTGGCCGCCAACGCGGCCTCTAGGTCCGGCCGGTGCGCTGGGGCGAGTTCGATCCGTAGGACGTCGCACACGCCGAGTCCCCGGACGGTGCTGTCGAGCCGAGCCTGATTGGCGGTACGGTCTGGCTGCATAGGAGTCTCCTCTCCCGTGCCGGCCCCGGGGCGTTGGCGCGCCGCCGGGGCGCTTTGATTCGGTCGTCGAACCCAGGCTACTCGGCAATAGCGTCCGTCGAACGCGACCTCGCGCAGTGCGTGTTGGTGGGACGAACTTCCGGCGGGGCGGACTACTACACGCACCGGCTACGCACATCGCGCAGCCGGGGTGGGCGCGCGGCGGCCGCATGCGAGCCGCCGGCCCTCGCCGAACGCCAGACTCAGCGCTCGCGTCCGTTCTTGCGCCGTGAGCGTTCCTCCCCCACCCTCGCGATCTCCCGCTCCACTCGCTGACACGTGCGGAGCTGACCGCCGTTCGACGGCGGGTCTCCAATCGCGTTATCGCGCGACTCGTAGCCGTGGGCGACGCGGTAGTCGTCGATCGCCAACGCTGCGCGTCGCCACGCGAGGATCGTCCCGCCGTCGGACTTGGAGCGAAACGGGCACGTCCCGATCGCGCTGCGAAGCCACGCCGGCGGCGCCTCTTCGAGATCACGCAGCCTCGCAACGCGCGGGGATGCCACCGGGCGCTCTATGTGGTGATGGTATTCGTTGAGGTCCGCTACCCGCATCGCCGCATCGCCGCATCGACAAGCACTCTCGCGACACGCTGCCGGCTGATCCCCATCAACTCGGCGACGTCCTCCTGCCGTGAGACCTGCGACCGCAGCATCACCGCCGTGCGCATCTGCGGCGGCAGCTTGCGCAATTCCTCCAACGCAGCCTGGAACTCCGGGCGCCGCGCGTAGTGGTCTTGGGGGTCCATCTACTCGACCTCGAGCCCGGTCTTGTCCACCACCGACCGCTCCTCCACTCCAGCGCCGTCTGCCGCCACACCTCACGCTGAACCGTCCTGAACAGCCATCCGCGCCAGTTGCCCTGCTCGCGATCCGGCTGGTGGCGCATGAACTCGATCCACGCGTGGGCGCACGCGTCGTCGACGATCTCGTGACTCGCGCGGACAGAGCCCTGACCGGTCTTGACGAGCTCGAAGTGAAACGCGGCGTAGAGGTCGAACTCATCGCCGCGCAGGCGTAGTGGGGGCTCATCGCCTGCCTCTTCCCCTGTGGTCTCGGTGGTAGTTGCAGCGAAGACTTTCCCCGAATTGTCCCCGTCGCGGGGGACCGCTCGGTCCGCTTCTACACGGAGACCCTGCGTTTGCAGGGCATACGTGAGGGTGAGCGACGGAACTCGAACCCGCGGCCGCCGGGACCACAACCCAAAGCCGGGGCAGCGCCGTGACGTTACAGGCGTTGCCCGGAGGCGACATGGACGTCATCGTTCGAGGCTGTTCCCTCGCCGACGTGCGCGCTCGGTGATGACCCGATCGACGGCCTCCTGGGCCCGTTCGTGCGCACGCCGGGCGACGAGATCGTCGATCGGCTCCGGGCCGAGACTCTCGTAAGTCGAGGTCCAGCCGTGGTCGTGGCGGTAGTCGTCGATCGCGAGTGCCGCGCGACGCCAGGCCAGGATCGACGCGCTTGCGTTCTTGTCTCTCGCCGGCGGCCGCCCGATCGCGTGCACGAGCCATGCGGGTGGGGCGTCCTCGAGTTCGCGCAGGCGGGCCGCTCGAGGCGACGCAACCGGGCGATCGCGCTCGGCGCGCTGCTCGGCAGCTTCGCTCAAATACGCTCCGGCTGAAGCCAGCAGGTAGCCGACGCGCGACTCGGGAATGTCGAGGATCTCCGCTACGTCCCGATGCCGGCGCACCTGGGAGGCGACAAGCACGACCTTCTGCATCGACTTTGGCAGCTGCTTGAGCTGGGCCACCGCCTCCCGGAAGTCCTCGCGGAATTGAAGCCGCACCGCGGGATCGGGATCGACCTGCTCGCGGTGCTGCGTCGCGCTCATCAGTGGCAGATCGCGGTTGCGGATCGCGGTCAGTCGCCAGGTCTCGCGCTGCGCGGTACGAAACAGCCAGCCCTGCCAGTTGTCGCCGCGCTCGGGCTGGTACCGGAAGAACTGCAGCCACGCGAACGCACACGCGTCCAACACGTCCTCGCGCGGCGCCCTGACGACGTTGGAGACCTTGACCTCGAGCTGGCGATTGAACTTCAGGTACAGCTCGGGCTCGTCGCCGAGGAACCGGACCGGCAGATGGGCCAGCTCGTCGGGTTCTTGTTCTGACCATCGATCCGCGTCGAGACCGTCCGGTGAGTCCGACGGCTTGCCGAACGCCGAGTCGCCCCCGGTCGCGCTGAACTCGTCTGAGTTGTCGTGAGTCTCGTCCACTGGTCCTCCGGCCGATCCGCGACGACCCGTCGTGCAGACGGGCCCGTGTGGGGACAGCCGGTGAGGGGCCGCAAACGGCCACGACTCGCGACGCGTGATCAGGGAGAGCGACGACGGCGCGACGGCGCGGCGCGGGTGCCGAAGGCGTCGTTGACGATCTCGACCTCGTGCGCCGACGGCGCGTAGTGGGCGTAGATCTGTGTCGTCTTCAGGTCGGCGTGGCCGAGGTACTCCTGGATCGTGCGCAGCGGTACGCCGGCGGCGGCCAGCGTGGTTGCGAAGGTGTGCCGCAGGTCGTGGAAGCGGATCACTCGCACGCCTGCTTCCTCGCAGGCCTCCTTGAACTTGCGCGAGAGCTTGGTCCGGTCGAGCGGGACGCCGAGGTCGGGGTGACCGAAGACGAGGTCCTCGTCGTCGCTGTAGACGGTGCGCAGCCGCCACGCGCGCAGTTCGCCCGTCAATCGGTCGGTCATCGGTACGGAGCGCTTGGTACTCAGGTCCGATTTGCCCTCGCCCGAGTGCTCGGAGCGGACCCACGCGTTGCGTACGCGGAGGCGTTGCGCGCGCATGTCGACGTCACGCCAGCGCAGGCCCAGCAGTTCGGACTGCCGGAGCCCGGTGGTCCCGGCGGCGAGCAGGACGAGCCGGATGACTGGACCGCGGGCGTCCTTGTCGACGACGTGGTCCGGGATGACGTCGATCACGCGGTCGAGCTCGGCCGGAGTGAGGAACTGCAGGTCGGGGTTGGCGTCGCCGGCGCGGCGTCGCTTGGGTCGGGCCGCGTCCTCGACCGGGTTGTGCGAAGCCCAGCCCTTGCGCACCGCGAGCCCGAAGATCGAGTGCAGGAACGTCATCACGTTGCGCACCGTCTTCGGCGAGGCGCCACGAGCGAGCATCCGGGTCGCCAGCCGCTCGACGTCCTCGGTGCTGACCTCCCCCACCTTGCGCTTGCCGAGAGCCGGCGAAATGTGGACCCGCTGCATCGAATCGAGGTTCTGCCGGTAGGACTTGCGGGCGCCCTCAATGGCCACGCGCTCGCGTAGCCTGTCGGCGACCTGGTCGACGGTGAGGATCTCGACCACAACCTCGGGCGACTTGCGAGAAGCCTCGTCGGCCCTGACGCGCCGAAACGCCTGCTCTGCCTGGGCGCGCGTGAGGCCGTCCGAGTCGCCGCGCGACCGGACAGGGCCGAGCTTGCGGTTCAGGCGCCGCCCGTCAGGTGTGCGCCAGCGTCCGTACCACGCGCCGGACTTCGTGTAGATCTCGCCGGACCCGTACGGACGCTTCATGTCCGGTCATAGGGGTCGCGTGCAGAAATTGGACCCCAACTTGGACCCCAGGGGTCCGAAACAGGGTCATCCGAGAACGAGAAAAGGCCCCGCTTTGCAGGGCCTTTCTTGAGTCGGGGAGACAGGATTTGAACCTGCGACCGCCCGGCCCCCAGCCGGGTGCGCTACCAGACTGCGCCACTCCCCGTATGTCGTCGACCTAAGCGGGCGACGGGAATCGAACCCGCCCTAAGAGCTTGGAAGGCTCCTGTGCAACCACAACACTTCGCCCGCGGGCGGCGACTCGGCAAAGCATCATATCCGGCCGTTCGGGGAATCAACGTCTCATGCAGATTCCTGGCGTCCATATCGAGACCCTGCATAACCCGGTGAGGTACACGTACGCGCAGATCGAGAAGGCTTGTGCGATCGCGCAGATGCTGAATCGGGGGAAGCTGGTGCTCGTAGAGCCGCCGCAGCGCTGAGCCGATCATGGCTCCGCCCCCGACGGGAGACGGGGGCGGGTGGCCAGGGTTGCATCAGGGGCTGCGGGAGGCGACAACCTAAAGGGGTCAGGCCCCTTTATCTAGAGCCGTGCGGCTGCGGCGGCTGCCTCCTGCTCGTCGTGGACGGGCATCAGGCGGACGGCGAGGCCGGTGGTCGTGAACTTCGCTGCGCGGGCGATCTGGATCGCCGCGGTCGGGCCCGGCTTGGGGGCGGAGCTCTGGGCGGTCGGGCGGATGATGTGCACGCCGGCGCCGGCGGGGCGGGACTTGGGCACCACGACGTAGCCGGAGTGCTCGCTGCGCACCCACAGATACGCGACGTTCGCCAGCGGGATCAGCCGTGAGCCGACGGTCACCCGGGAGCCGTCGCGCAGGACGGCGACGACCGAGGCCGGGGAGGTGCCGTCGCCCTTCCATGACGGGAACAGCACGTCGGCGGTGTAGCGGGCGTTGCCCGCCCGGCGCGAGACGGTCCAGTTGGTCTGGATCCAATCCCGCGTGAACCGGTGGGTGACGCGCATGGTCAGGGTCGAGGTGGAGGACGTGCCGGTCGCGCGGAGGTCGCTGAACGGTCCGGCGTAGGCCCGGCCGATGGCGGCGCTCGAGATCGCGCCCGCCCCGCTCGGGGCCTTCAACAGCCGCAGCGGACTCGAACCCGCGACCACCCGCGTGCGACCGGTCTGCGACGCGGCGACGCGGCGGCCCGCGACGTCACGCACCATCAGGCCGAACGCGGCGGGAGCACGGCCGCCGATGTTCGCGGCGACTTCCTGCTGGCCGTCGTACAACCTCGCGAGGTCCAGGCCGCCGTACGGGAAGGCGTTCTGGTTGACGGCGACGACCGCGGTGTTGTAGGTGGGCGTCGTCACGGCGAGACGGCCGATGTCCGGGTCGTACGAATACAGCGGCGGCGGCACAGCGCTCGCCTTCTTCCCGAGCCCGGCGTCGATCGCACGTGCCGCGTTGGCCTGGATGCGCGAGGCGGCCAGATACGCGCTGCCGATGCCCTGCGGCACCACATTCACATCGAAGAGCACCGGGTCGACCAGGCCGTTGGGCGTGCGCGCGGCGAGCCGGGAGTAGAAGTCGAACCCGTTGTCGAGCATCGACTTCGACCACTGCCCCCACTCCTTGCCGGGCAGCAGGGTGTCGCTGGAAGCGAGGCCGATCAGCGCCTCCTGGGTCAGGCCGAGCTTCTTGCCCTGGTGCCAACGCTCGAAGCCGAGCCCAGAGTCCCAGTTCATGTAGCCGGCGTGGGTCCAGTAGCCGCTCACCGCACGTTTGATCCACTGCTGCGTCAACTGCTTGGCGGAGGCGCTCATCGGCGCCATGCCGCCTCGACGCGCCTGGTCGTAGAAGCGGGTGAACGTCAGCACGATGTTCGCGTACTCGGCGCTGTCCACGTTCGCGGAACCGTTGATCGTGCGCCCGGGCAGGTAGTGGAAGCGCATGCCGGCGCCGAAGTTGCCGACGGCGGAAGCGCTTCCGCGCGCGCCGTTGAAGAACCGGGCGAGCTGCAGGGAGAAGTCGCGCTTCAAGAGCGTGTTGTCGCCGGTGACCAGCGCGTCGGCGGAGTACATCAGCGCGTACCAGTTGATCTGGTTCAAGCGGATGGTCGGGTAGCGCCAGAACGAGCCGCGGGCGGTGCTGTGGATCGCGTTGCGGATCGCGGTCACGGTGCTGTCGGGCAGCTGCAGGGCGTCGCGGGCGCGGTAGGCGTAGGTCAGACCATCCACGACCTCGGCGTCGAACACGAGGTGCTGGCCGCCGGTCGTCTCGGTCATCGAGTTCACCCAACCGGGCGCGTGGATCTGGCCGGTGCCGGACTTCTTGGTCACGAACGGGGGCGAGCTGACGAGCCGGGCGGCGAGGATGCGGGCGCGGCGGTCGTTGCGAGCGGGGCCCTCGTGGCCCTGCATCGCGGCGACGCTGTAGGTCAGCAGCTGCATCGAGTTCGACATCGGCTCGGAGCCACCGCCACCGAGGTGGAAGTAGCCGTTCTTCTCGTCCCAATGCTTGTCGGCGAGCTGCTGCATCTTGTCGGCGAACGCCCAGTAGGCGTCGTCGTCGTACACGGCGGCCTTGGCGGGAGCGGCCAAGACCAGCGCCGCGGCGGCCGCGGCGAGGAGGGGGCGGAGCATTTAGGGTCGTCCTTGTGTCTGGTTCCTGGGGAGGAACCAGAACGTTCGCGGACAAATGAGAGCCGTCCCAGGGGTGTGGGGGGTGGAGCCTCACACCCTGAGGTGGAGCCGGTTCCCACCCTTGGTGACCGAACTCCGGTTGCCCGTCAGGACATACTTCGATCCGTGCCCGATTCACCGCTCGACGCTCACGTCGCCACACCGCAGGACCTCAAGGAGCGCATCGCGGCGGAGCGTCGGGGCACGCCGTTCCTCGTCTACCGCGACGCGGACAACCAGCAGGTGATCGTCGACCTCGTGCCCACGGGCGAGCGGGTGACGATCGGGCGCCGGCCGTCGAACGACGTCGTGCTCGACTGGGACTCGGAGATCTCGCGCGTGCACGCGGCGCTGGAACGGATCGGCGAGGACTGGACCGTGGTCGACGACGGGCTCTCCCACAACGGGACGTACCTGAACGGCAAGCGGGTGACGTCGCGCGAGCGCCTGCACGACGGGGACGTGATCAACGTCGGCGGCGTCGCGATCGCCTACCGGGCGCCCGGCGGCGAGTCCGTCTCACGGCCCACGGTCACGGCGATGGGTCCGCACGTGGGCGAGCTCCTCACCCCCGCCCAGCGCCGCGTCCTGATCGCGCTGTGCCGCCCGTTCAAGGACTCGACCTACGCCACGCCCGCCACCAACCAGCAGATCGCGGACGAGCTCGTGGTGTCCGTCGACGCGGTCAAGAGCACGCTGCGCGCGCTGTTCGAGGTCTTCGGGGTCGACGCGCTGCCGCAGAACCAGAAGCGCGCCTCGCTGGCGCTTCAGGCGCTGCGCACGGGCGTGATCACCCGCCGCGACCTGTAGCGATCTTGCTCACCCGGTCGTTGGGCGGGTTGCTGACCCACAGCGTCTTGTCGTCGTCGGACACCGCCAGCGAGTAAGGGTTCACGCCCACCCGGAACGGCTCGCCGACGACCTCCGAGGACTTCGCGTCGATGATGTTGAGGTTGCTCGAGTAGTAGTTGGAGACGTAGACCGAGTCGCGGCTGATCGCGAGCCGGATCGGGAACTGCCCGACGCTGATCGGGATCTGGTCGTAGTTGGAGGTGCTGAGCTTCGTCACGACGTTGTCCTGCGAGGTGGCGATCCACAGCCAGCCGCGGCTGTAGACGATGTCCTCGCTGCGCGACCGGCCCACGCGGATCACCTTCTGGATCTGGCCGGTCTTCGGATCGACGCGCTGGATCTGCGCCCGGCGGCGCGCGGCGACCCACAGCGCGGTCGGGCTCGACGTCATCGCCAGGATCCCGTACGGGTAGGACACCGGGGCGCCGACCTCACCCGTTTTCGGGTCGATCCGCACCAGCTGGTCCGGCTGATCGTTGCCGGGGACCAGGCCGGCCCAGATCGCGCCGCCGGCCTCGGCGATCGTGCTCGGGCGGAACGGCAGCTTGATCGGGTCGCCGATCGGCTTGCCACTGCCGGCGTCGAGGCGCACGACCTGGTTCGCCCGCGACGCGGCGACCCACACGGAGTCGCGGACGACGACCGCGTCGGCGGCGCCGAACCCGATCTTGGGCGCGTAGGACCGGATCTTCCCGGTCTCGGCGTCGAGGATGTTCATGCGGTCGCGACGGAACGAGCCGACGAAGATGTTGTCGCCGGCGGAGACGACGACGTTCGGGCGCCGTCCGACCGTGATCCTGTCGACGACCTTCGGTCCGGCCGGGGCCGCTGTGGGCGTGGGCGTCCGCGTCGCGCTCGCGGTCGGCTGCTGCGGGTCGTCGGTCCGGTTGTTGTCCTTGGCGAGCGTGAGCGTGGCGATCACCCCGACCGCCGCGGCGAGCACCAGGCCGGCGACGACGAACAGGGCCGGGCGCCGGGATCTCGAAGGAAGCACGGCAGTCTCAGGCTCAGGTTGAAGCTGAGTCTGCTCGGCCTTCGGGAGCGCTTGCGGGGGACGCGCGGCAGCGGTCACCGTGGGCGACTCGACCGGCGCCGCGGCGCCCTTGGCCACCAGCCGCTCACGCTCCGCGGGACGCCGGTTGGTGGCCGCGGCCATGGCGGCGCGACCGAGGTCGCCGGCCGACGGGTAGCGTTCCTCCGGATCCTTGGCCAGCGCCCGCTCGATCACCGTGTCGAAGGCGTCCGGCACCTCGGGGACGAGGTCGGTCGGCTTGGGCGGCGGCTCGGACAGGTGCGCCCACAGGCGCGCCTCGTCGCTCTCGCGCCGGAACGGCACGACGCCGGTGAGCGTGAAGAACAGCAGGCAGCCGAGCGCGTAGACGTCGGCGCGGGCGTCGATGCGCTCGCCGCGGATCTGCTCGGGGGCGACGTAGTCGAGCGTGCCCACCCAGTGACCGGGCTTGGTCGACCCGGCGACGCTCAGCGCGTGCTTGGTCAGCCCGAAGTCGGTCAGGTAGACGTGGTCCTCGGCGGTCAGGAGGACGTTCGCGGGCTTGATGTCGCGGTGGACGAGCCCCGCGGCGTGGGCCTCGTCGAGCGCGCTGGCGATTTGCGCGACGATCCCCGCAGCGCGCTCGGGCGCCAGGTGCCCCTCGCGCCGCACGAGGCTGCGCACGTCGTCGCCGGGGACGTAGCGCATCGCGATGTAGGCGATCCCGCCCTCGTCGCCCGCGTAGTAGATCGGGATGACGTTCGGGTGGTCGATCGACGCCGCGACCTTCGACTCGCGCACGAACCGGCTGCGGACGTTCTGATCCTCGAGCAGCCCGGAGGCGATCACTTTCAACGCGACGGTGCGGTCCAGCGCCAGCTGCGTCGCCCGATAGACCACGCCCATGCCGCCTCGCCCGGCGACCGCCTCGATGCGGTGGCCGGCGAATACTGAGCCTGGTTCGAGCTCGCCCATCGCGCTGAGGTATATCGGCCGACCGGTCTGAACAAGCATCACCCGATTCGTAACGAGTGATGTGGCCGGATGTGACGGACTAAGCGGGGGACCGAGGAATCGAACCTCGAGCAAGGGTTTTGGAGACCCCTATGTTGCCGTTACACCAGTCCCCCGTGGCGCGGCGGGTCATTGTAGTGAGCGCCGGCCGCGTACGATGTTGCGCGCGCTGCGGGCGTGGTGGAATTGGTAGACACGCCGGCTTTAGGTGCCGGTGCCGCAAGGTGTGGGGGTTCGAGTCCCTCCGCCCGCATGACACGAGCGCTACGTCAGTCGATCGTGCCGTCGTCCTCGGGCTCGAGGCCGCCGGCGCGGACGTCATCGATCGTCGGCGCCTCGCGTTCGAGCTGAGCGACAGCGTCCTGGAGGTCGTCCAGGGCGCCCTTGGCCTTGTCCGCTTGCGAATCCGCGCGTCGCCGGCGTCGCTGGAGCTACGACTTGACGCTGTCATTCGAGCAATACAGGTCGTCGACGCAATCGCCCCAAGTGCGCGTCGCCTTGGCGTATTCGTTGAGCGCCTTCTCGGCGGGCAAGTCCTCGTACGTCAGACCGATGTCCAAGCGGCTTCCGAGCTCGCCGATGTCGTCAACGCGCTGACCCAGTTGCGACTGGCACGTCGTGGCAAGCAGGGTCGCGGCCGCGACCTTCTTCTCGTGTTCGGCTTTCAGGCGGTTGGACTGGGCCTGCTCGCGGCGGTCCTGCGCCGCCTTCGCCCGTTTCTGCGCGGCGGCGCGCTCGGCCTGTTTGTCGGCGCCGCACGCCGACGCTCGATCGCTGAGCGCATGTCCAGTAAACCTGGACTTGCGTTTCCTCACGCAGTTCTCATATTCTCCTCGACTGAATTAGTTGTTCGGGTTCCCGAATACGGAGGAGAGGGAGCGTATGGGTGGGCGCAGACGCGCCATCGCCACGATGGCGACGGCATTGATGGCCATGGGCTGGAGTTCAACGGCTCTGGCGCAGAGCAATGCGAATCCGACGGTCGCGGCGTCGCGGACGCCGACGGGGTCGGTGCGGGTCGGGGTGCCGATCCAGTTCACGGCGGTGGGGACGGACGCCGACGGCGACGCGCTCACGTACGCGTGGGACTTCGGCGACGGGACCAACTCGACCGAGCAGAACCCGTCGAAGGTCTACACGGCGGCGGCAACGCGGACGGCGACGGTCACGGTGTCGGATGGGAAGGGCGGGACCGGGACGGCCTCGCTGACGGGGATCGTCATCCAGGCCAACCGCAATCCGACGATCGCCAACACGACGGCGGCGGCGCCGTCGGCGGGGATCGCGCCGCTCGCGGTCCAGTTCACCGGCGCGGCGACCGATCCGGACGGCCACGCGGTCAGCTACAGCTGGGATCTCGACGGCGATGGGACGTTCGAGACGGCCACGCAGAACCCGACGACCACCTACAACACGCCCGGGACCCAGAATCCCGTGCTGCGGGTGACCGACGCGTTCGGCGGGTCGGCGACGCGGACGCTGCCGATCACGGTGCTCTCCCCCACCACCGACCCGAACGCCCGCTTCAACGTCCTGATCTACTCGCGGACCGCGGGCTTCCGGCACTCGTCGATCGACGAGGGGATCGCCGCGATCAAGCTGCTCGGCCAGCAGAACGGCTTCGGGGTCGACGCGATCGAGGAGCCGTCGCTGTTCACGGACGCCTTCCTCGCCCGCTACGACGCCATCGTGTTCCTGTCGACGACGGGCGACGCGGTGCCGCAGGTGGCCCAGCAGGACGCGATCGAGCGGTTCATCCGCGCCGGCAACGGCTACGTGGGCATCCACGCCGCGGCGGACACCGAGTACACGTGGCCGTGGTACGGCAAGCTCGTCGGCGCGTACTTCCGCAACCACCCGAACGGGACGCCGACCGCGACGGTCCTGCGCGAGGACGCGACGCACTACACGACCAGCCACCTCCCGGCGGCCTGGACGCGCGTGGACGAGTGGTACAACTACCAGGGCTTCACGAACCCGGTGATCAACGGCGGTGGCATCGACTTCAGTCCCCGCAACAACCCGGTCCACGTGCTGCTGACGATGGACGAGTCGACGTACAACGAGTCCGACGGCAACACCGCCGACGACGACCATCCGATCTCCTGGTGCCACCGCTATGACGGCGGCCGTTCCTGGTACACCGGCATGGGCCACACGGAGGCGTCGTACCTCGA
This sequence comes from Solirubrobacter soli DSM 22325, assembly GCF_000423665.1. GTDB lineage: Bacteria > Actinomycetota > Thermoleophilia > Solirubrobacterales > Solirubrobacteraceae > Solirubrobacter > Solirubrobacter soli. Next base: position 16,437 of record NZ_AUIK01000037.1, read on the forward strand.
CGCGAACTTCCTCAAGCACCTCCTCGGCGGGCTCGAGATCGCCGCAGGGTTCAAGACCGATGACACCTGTGGCATCGTCGCCCGCGACGGCGCGGCCGGCGGCACGGTCGCGGCGACGCTGTCGCTGACGCTCGGCGCGCCGGCGGGCTTCGGCACGTTCATCCCCGGCGTCGAGCGCAGCTACGACACCGGCACGACGGCGACCGTCACCTCGACGGCGGGTGACGCGGCGTTGTCGGCGAGCGACCCGAGCTCGACCGCGACCGGACGGCTCGTCAACGGCACGTTCGCCCTCGCCCAGCCGGTCCAGGCGCGGGCCGGGACGACGGCGGCATTCGCCCCGCTGCGCACGGACGGCGCGCCGCTGGCGCTCCACACCTACACCGGCCCGGTCAGCAACGACGCGCTCCCGATCGGCTTCCGTCAGGCGATCGGCGCCGGCGAGGGCCTGCGCACGGGCGCGTACGCGAAGACACTGACGTTCACGCTGTCCACCACGAACCCGTAAGTCCAGGGTGGGGTCCCGATTGTCGGGACCCCACGCCGGCCGCAGAATCGGCCGGATGCCCCGGACCCTGCTCGCAGCCCTGACCGCCCTGCTGCTCCTCCCCGCCACGGCGAGCGCCGAGAGCGAGAGCGTGACATCGGGCAACGTGACAGCGACCCTGAGCTGGACCGGGACCGCGGACGCGCCCCAGGCCGCGCGACTCACGATCACGCGGTCGGGCGCGGTCGCGTTCGAGCAGGCGATCTCCGACGTCGTGTGCAACGGGTGCCCGCTGCCGGGCAACGGCGCCGACGACGTCAAGCTCATCGACCTCGACGGGCTCGGCGAGCCTGAGGCGGTCGTCACGGGCGGCGACGTCGCGGGCTTCTACAGCTTCAACGAGCTCGCCGGGAGCTACGACGCGCTGCGCTTCGAGACGCCCGGCGGCTTCAACCTCGACGACCTCGACCATGACGGAAGCACGGAGATCGTCATGGAGGACACCCGGTTCAAGGGGTCCGTCCGCCCGCCCCGGATCTTCCTCTTCGCGCGGCAGGACAACGTCCCGATCACGGCGGACATCACCACGAAGTTCACGTCGCGGATAAAGCGCAACGCGGCCGCCGCCAAGCGCGCCCGGGTCTGGGACACCTACGTCGCCGACCAGTATCTGCTCGGGCACGGCGCGACGGGGCTGAAGGAGCTCGACCGCCACAAGTCCAAGGCCTACCGGCGTGCACTGCTCAAGCGGCTGAAGGCGTACGGATACCGATGAGGCTGCTGCTCGCCGCGGCGCTCGCGCTCGCCCTGACGCCCGCCGCACAGGCCAAGCCCGTCTCGCTCCCATACAGCGAGGACTTCCTGGCGATCGCGTACGGGAGCGGGCACGCGCTCGTCGCCGAGCCGGAGCCGTACGGCGCGCACGCGATCGTGATCCGCGACCTCGCGTTCGCGCAGCGCACCGACCACGTGCTGCTCGAGGTCCCATACGCGGGCAAGGAGCCGGACGTCGCGCTCGCCGCCAACGCGGGCGGGTACCTCGTCGCGTCCGACGGCCACGTCGTCCTCGGCGGCTATGACGGTTCCCAGAAGCCGGTGCTCGATTGCGCGGGCCTGCCGAGGCTCGCGGCCGGAGGCGCGGGCTTCGCCGTCGCCGGGCAGGCGTGCGGCACGGTCATCGTCGGCGCCGACGGGACGGTCACGCCCGTCGACGGCGTGACACCTGACGACCTCGCCTACGCCGAGCCGTTCCTCGCGCGCCGCTTCGATGCGGAGACCGTCGTCCGCAACCTCGCGACCGGCGTCGAGCGGCGCGTGGCCACCCCCGAGACCGACTCGATCGCGCTCGCGTCCGACGGGGCGCTGCTCGCGGTCACGTCCGACGGCCTGTTCGCCGAAGGCGCCCTGCTGTCGAACCGGGCCGCGGGCGACGTCGCCGCGGCCGGTGGGCGCGTGCTCTTCGACACGCTCGCGACGCCGCGGGTCGTCCCGCTTGGCGGCGGAACCGCGCACGCCCTCAGCCTGCCGGGCGCGGGGCTGGCGAGCGTGCTCGGCTTCGACGGCGTCCACGCGGCGTTCCAGAGCTTCTCGTGCCAGGGCGCACGCCAGGTGACGGAGGTCGCGGTCGACGAGCCGCGCGAGGCCGGCCAGATCGGCGCGTGCCCGGTGCGGATCGCCGCCGACCGGCTGCGGTTCTCACACGACGGTCGCGCGACCGCGCGCGTGACGTGCCCGAACGGCTGTCGCGCGACGCTCGAGCTCGTGGAGCAGTCGACCGAGAGCCGCACGATCGCGACCGCCCGGCTGGACCTCCCCGCCGCCAAGGACCGGCACGCTGTCGCGTTCCATCTCACCCGTGCCGGCCGAGCGTTGCGCGGGCGCCGCGTCGAGGTCCGCATCTCCACCCGCGGCGGACTCGGCCTGACCTTCGAGGGCGAGATCAGCCGGGCCGTGCTGAAGCGCTAACGCTTCAGGGCGCGGCCCGGGCAGATGTTGTCCGGGTCGTCGGGGTCGACGAACACCTCGACGCTGCGCCCGACGGTGAAGTCCTTGGCGTGGCGAGGGCCGAGCGTGTGCTCGTACGGCAACTGCCGGCCCTCGACCTCGAGCACCAGGTCGATGATCGGCACCAGACCGAGCTTGCGGCCGGACTCGACGCGCGAGACCACCACGCCGGTGGTCTTGCGGCCGACCGCCGCGAGCCGCTGGCCCTCCTGGATGCGGCGCATGACCTCGGCGCCCGCCTCCTCGAGCACCGGGTTGCGCACCGGGGTCCACTTGTCGCGGGTGCGCTCGATCCGGGTCTCGACGATCTCCTCGTCCTCGGGCCGCGCCTTGCCCACGAGCGGGTTGGTGAACTTGCTCAGGACGGCGTCGATCCCGCCCTCGCGGCGCATCACCTCGCGACGGACGCGCGCCTCCTGCTCCCACGCCGGCTCGTGCTCCTTATAGGCCGCGTCCCAGTCGATCCAGATCTCCGACGGATCGCCCGGGTTGACGAAGCACGGCACACCGAGCGCCGGCATGAGTCCGTACGACGGTTTCAGGCGCAGCTTGTACCAGCGGTTGCCGTTGCCGACCAGGCCGCCCGGCACGAGCCATCCGGGCGCTGAGCGCTCCTCCTCGAGCTCGTAGGGCTCGCGGCCGGGGATCTCCACGCGCCAGGTCGCGCGCAGGTGCATGGAGAGCTCGATCTCCGGCGGGCCTTCGCTGCCGTAGCCGTGAGAGGTGGCGAGATGCGTCTCCGAGAAGGCGCGCGCGGGAAGCCAGCCACGTGGCGCGCGCCGCAATGGCTTGGGGCCGAGCTCGTATCCCATGTTGGCCTCACGTACCCCGGAATCCGGGCGAAGCTACAGTCCCCCGCCGGGTTCCAATCTTCCGGGGAGTGTCGACGTGACTCACATCCTGCACAGCCTGCCGAAGGGCGAGCGCATCGGCCTTGCGTTCTCCGGTGGCCTGGACACCTCCGTCGCGGTCGCCTGGATCCGCGAGAAGGGCGGGATCCCCTGCACGTACACGGCCGACCTGGGCCAATACGACGAGCCGAACCTGGACACGGTCCCGGACCGCGCGAAGGAGTACGGCGCGGAGATCGCGCGGCTGGTCGACTGCCGCGAGCTGCTCGTCCACGAGGGCCTCGTGGCGCTCCAGTGCGGCGCGTTCCACATCTCGACCGCCGGCAAGACGTACTTCAACACCACGCCGCTCGGGCGCGCCGTCACGGGCACGCTGCTCGTGCAGGCGATGGCCGCCGACGACGTGAACATCTGGGGCGACGGCTCGACCTACAAGGGCAACGACATCGAGCGCTTCTACCGCTACGGGCTGCTCGCCAACCAGAACCTGCGCGTGTACAAGCCGTGGCTGGACGCCGACTTCGTCAATGAGCTCGGCGGGCGGGCGGAGATGAGCGCGTTCCTGACCGCGCGCGGTCTTCCCTACCGCGACAGCGCGGAGAAGGCCTACAGCACCGACGCGAACATCTGGGGCGCGACCCACGAGGCGAAGCTGCTCGAGGAGCTCTCGACCGGGATGGACATCGTCGACCCGATCATGGGCGTCGCGCACTGGAAGCCGGAGGTCGAGATCCCCGAGGAGGAGATCACGCTGACCTTCGAGGAGGGCTGGCCGACCAAGATCAACGGCAAGACCTTCCCGAACCTGGTCGAGCTCGTGATGGAGGCCAACGCGATCGGCGGGCGCCACGGGCTCGGCATGTCCGACCAGATCGAGAACCGGATCATCGAGGCCAAGAGCCGCGGCATCTACGAGGGTCCGGCGCTGGCGCTGCTGCACATCGGTTACGAGCGGCTGATCTCGGCGATCCACAACGAGGCCTCGATCGACAACTACCGCACCATGGGCCGCCGCCTCGGCCGGCTTCTCTACGAGGGCCGCTGGTTCGATCCGCAGGCGCTGACGCTGCGCGACCCGCTGCAGCGGTTCGTGGCGAGCGCCATCACCGGCGAGGTCGTCGTGCGCCTGCGCCGCGGTGACGACTACACGCTCGTCTCGACCTCCGGCCCGGCGCTGACCTACCAGCCGGAGCGGCTGTCGATGGAGCGCGTCGAGGACGCCGCGTTCGGCCCCGCGGACCGCATCGGCCAGCTGACGATGCGCAACCTCGACATCGAGGACTCGCGCCAGCGACTGGGCTCGTACAGCAGCGCCGGGCTGCTGCCGGACGTCGAGCAGATCATCGGCCGCGCCGTCGAGGGTGCCGCGGACACGCGTCAGCTCAACTAAAGCCCCCGTCCCCCGGTCGGGGGACTCGGACGTGCGTCCAGAGTTCCTCGATCGGGTCTCAACCCCATCTCGATTCGGCCGATCCAGAGGTCAACAGGGCTGAAACAAGGCAAACCCGTCGTGAGGCGGGGACGCAAAGCCAGAGGTCTCGCACGGAGGCGAGATAGCTCGGCCGCCAGCTTCGAGAGGGATCGAAGAGCGCACACGGAGGTGCCCTGACATTGACCAAGTTGTTTGAAACCCGCTGGCGTAGCCGGCTGGCCGTGGCGATCGTCGCCGTGGCCGTGCCGAGCCTCGCCGGCACCACGGTGGCCTCCGCGGCACCGTCCGCGCAGGCGCGTCTGTCCGCTGTCGCCAAGCAGGCTCCCGCCCGCAAGGTCACCGCGATCGTTCAGTTCAAGGCGGGTCTTGCGGAGAAGAAGGCGAAGGCGATCGTCCGCGCGCACGGCGGCAAGGTCGTCAGCCGCGTGCCGTTGATCAACGGCCTCGCCGTCCAGCTGCCGGCCAAGCAGGCCAAGGCGCTCGCCGCCGAGCCCAAGGTCGCCGGCCTCACTTTGAACACGCGCGTGCACAGCACGAGCATCGACGCTTCGCGGCTCGGCACGTCCTACCCGAAGTCGGTCAAGGCCGACAAGCTCTGGCAGCGCGGGATCACGGGCGCCGGGATCGGCGTCGCGGTCATCGACACCGGCGTCTCCGGTGACGCGGTCGACTTCAAGGGCGCCGACGGCGGCTCGCGCATCGTCGCCAACGTCGTCACCTCGCCAGGCGCCGCCACGGCGGGCGATGGCTTCGGCCACGGCACGCACGTCGCGGGCATCATCGGCGGGAACTCGTTCAACCGCTCGCCGCGTGACCCGTTCTACGGCAAGTACGTGGGCGTCGCGCCGGAGTCCAACCTCGTCGCGATCAAGGCGTCCGACGACGCGGGCAACGCGACGGTCCTTGACGTCATCAACGGCATCGCGTTCGCGGTCGACCACAAGGCCCAGTTCAACATCCGCGTGCTGAACCTCTCGCTGAGCGCCGACACGCCGCAGTCCTACAAGACCGACCCGCTCGACGCGGCGGTCGAGTACGCGTGGCAGAAGGGCATCGTCGTCGTCGCGGCCGCCGGCAACCGCGGCGTCGCCCCCGACGCGGTCAAGTACGCCCCCGCCAACGACCCGTTCATCATCTCGGTCGGCGGCCTCGACGAGACCGCCGGCATCGGTGGCAAGCGCGCCGACTGGTCCTCGACCGGCACCACGCAGGACGGCGTCTCCAAGCCCGACGTGCTCGCCCCGGGCGCGCACATCGTCTCGGTGCTCGCGCCGAGCAGCGCGTTCCTGACGCTCTGCCCCGGTTGCGCGATCGGCGGTCAGTACTTCAAGGCCGGCGGCACGTCGATGGCGGCCCCGGTCGTCGCCGGCGCCGCGGCGCTGCTCCTGCAGGCCCGCCCCACGCTCACCCCCGACCAGGTCAAGGCCCTCCTGACGGGCACCGACAAGTTCGTCCCGGGTGACAAGAACGGCCAGATCGACGTCGAGCGCGCGGTCTTCACGCAGCTCAACGGCGTGCCGGTCGTCAACCGCTACCTGCAGCCCAACTCCCTGATCGACGCCCTCAACCGCACGGGCGACGACATCAGCAAGTGGACCCGCTCCTCCTGGAGCACCGCCACGGGCGCCCTGAACGCCGGCTGGGCCCGCTCGAGCTGGTCCTGCGGCGGCTGCACCGCCGTCGGCGGCGCGATCGACCCGCAGCGTTCCTCCTGGAGCCGCAGCTCCTGGTCGAGCGCCGGCGAGGACGCCTCGAGCGAGGCCGCCGAATACGCCGCCGCGGTCGCCGCGAGCGAGGACACCGGCACGCTCGACGCGCCGATCCCGGTCGACGCGGTGATCCCGGACGACACGGCCACCCCGGACGCGACCCCGGACGCGACGCCGGAGCCCACCGCGTCCACCGGCACCGGCGAGGAGGTCGCGCCGTGATGCGCCACCGTGCCAGCTGGGGCCGCAAGCAGCGTCCCGGAACCTAAGCGATGCCTCGGGGCGAGTGGCGCATGCCGCTCGCCCCGAACGCTATCTTCGGCCCTTCATGGCCGACGTGGCAATCGTCCACCCCAACCGCCACAAGGCGTCCTCGCAGCTCGCCCGCCTCGTCGTGATCGTGCTGCTGATCGTCTCCGCGGTGGTCAACCTGATCATCGCCCTCGGCGGCTGGGACGCGCTCGAAGGCGCCAAGCCCGTCCAGCTCGCCTTCATCGTCATCTACTTCGTGCTGGCGCTCTTCGTGGCCCGCTGGTCACGCGGTGTCCTGCCGATGATCGCCGCGCTCGCGATCATCCTCGCGATCTTCGCCACGGTCGCCGCCCCGGCCTGGTTCGACCGCGACGGCCCGGGCTTCACCGACCCCGCCTTGAGCGCCGACGTCCTCGGCCTGTTGTGCACGCTGCTCGTCCCGCTCCAGCTCGCGCTGCTGGTCGTGGCGATGATCGGCTTCCGCCAGCGCTGGAACGTCGAGGAGGAGCGGCCGCGCACAGAGGAGCGTCGCGCGGAACCGGCGCCGGCCTAGGCTGAACTGCGGCAGCTTGCACGCCGCGTCGCGCGCGATCTCGCCCAGGCCGGCTGACGACTGGAGCGCACGCTCAGCGACATCGAGTCCGGCCGCGGGCTGTTCGCCGCCGGCCTCCCCGAATGAACGCGCCACGATAGGCGCCCGGGCCCGACCGGAACGTTTTCGCGTGTTCCTCGGGCGGCGACAAACACGCGGAAAACCGCGGAAAACCGCACGCGGGTGCACGTTTGGTGCCGGAAGAGTCTCACCGACGTTCGTTCTGAGCCGCTCGTCCGCGCCTCCCGCCTAATATGTCGGGTCCGCCTGCCCAGGTGGAGGAACGGCAGACTCGGAGGTCTCAAAAACCTCTGCCCTTACGGGCGTGCGGGTTCGAATCCCGCCCTGGGCACTAGAACGGCATCTTGCCGCGGCCCTTGCGGCCGGCGGAGCCGCTCTTGGAGACGGCCTTGTTGGACGTCCAGAACGGCTTGGCGAACCAGCGGCCGAGGGGGCCTGGAGCCTTGCTCGCGCCGCGGCCGCCGGCGCCGATCACCTTCTGGGAGCCCTGCTGCGGGTAGCGCGACAGGCGCGGGGCCAGGAAGGCCAGGATCAGGATGATGATGCAGAGGGCGATGACGCCGGCGATGATCATGGCCTGGCCATACCCAGCGGCCGCGTAGATCAGGCCAGCCAGGGCTCCAACGCGTCAGCGAGGCTTGACGGGGCGACCAGCACGCCTGGGTTGGATGGGCCGACGGGCTCGAGCGGGCGGACGTCGAGGCCCGCGCGTTCGCAGATCAGGCCGCCGGCGGCGAGATCCCAGGGGTTCAGGCCGTGCTCGTAGTAGGCGTCCAACCTGCCGCACGCGGTCCAGGCGAGGTCGATGGCCGCCGCGCCGAAGCGACGGAGGTCGCGGACCTCGGGCAGCAGGCGGGCGGCGACGACCGATTGGGCGCGGCGGACCTCGGCGTCGTAGCCGAAGCCGGTGCCGACGAGGGCGGTCGCCATGTCGCTCTTGGTCGAGGCGGTGATCGGGCGGCCGTCGAGGGTGGGGTTGCCGTCGCGCTCGGCGGAGAAGAGCTCGTCGCGGGTGGGGTCGTAGACGACGCCGACCAGCGTCCCGTGCTCGTCCTCGGCGGCGATCGACACCGCCCACTGGGGGATGCCGAACAAGAAGTTGACGGTGCCGTCGAGCGGGTCGACGACCCAGCGCACGCCGCTGGTGCCGCGGTGGTCGCCGCCCTCCTCGCCGAGGACGCCGTCGTCCGGGCGGGCGGAGCCGATGCGCTCGCGGATCAGGCGCTCGGCGTTGTGGTCGGCCTCGCTCACCAGGTCGGTCGGGGTGCTCTTGGAGGAGACCCGCAGGTCGGGTGAGCGGAAGGCCTCGCGTAGCAGGGCACCGGCCTCGCGGGCGACCGACTCCGCGAGCGCGCGCAGTTCTCCTTGGGTCACGCCGCCACCGCCGGACGCGACGCCGGCCAGCCCCGTGCCTCCTCGAGCTGCGCGCTCAGCGAGAACAGCCGCGCCTCGGACTCGAACGGCCCGACCAGCTGCACCGCGAGCGGAAACCCGTCGGAGGTGAACCCCGCCGGGACGGACACGGCCGGCTGGCCGGTGTGGTTGAACGCACCGGCGTAGGGCGCCCAGCGCACCTGTCCGGCCAGCGTGCGGATGCCGGACGCGCCGTCGTACTCGCGCACGCGCAGCGGACGGCGGGTGAACATCGGGGTCAGCACCACGTCGCTTTCGTCGAAGATCATGTTCAGGCGCACGGAGTCCTCGGCCGCCGCCACGCCCGCCGCCGACGCCACGCGGAGCGGGATCGCCATCCCGATGCGGGCGATGCCACGCGCCCGGCGCGAGTAGCGGTCACGGTGGCCGATCTCGATCGCCTTGTCGCCGAGCCCGCGCACGAAGCGCGTGAGCACGCGGTTGCCCATGGTCAGGCCCCAGTCGAACTCGCGCTCGACGACCTCGTGGCCCAGCGAGCGCAGCAGCTCCGCGGTCGACTCCACCCCGGAGCGCTGCTCGGCGTCGACCTTGACGCCGAGCGGGGGAAGCCCGACCGAGACCGCGATCCGCAGCCGGCCCGGCGGCGTCGCGGCCGCCTCCACGAACGACGGGCCGCCGTCGCGGACGACGTCCATGAACCGCGCCGCATCCTCGACGGTGCGGGTGAGCGGGCCGTAGACGGTCATCCCCTGATGCGGGTCGACGTCCGGCGCGGTCGAGATCCGCCCGCGCTGCGTCTTGAAGCCGAACAGCCCGCAGCACGCGGCGGGAATCCGGACCGAGCCCGCGCCGTCGGTCCCGACGGCGGCGCTGACGAGCCCCGCGGCGACCGCCGTCGCGCTCCCGCCGGACGACCCGCCCGATGTGCGATGCAGGTCCCAGGGATTGCGGGTGACGCCGTACGTCGGCGACTCGGTGAACCCGGTCGCCATCAGCTCCGGCACGTGGGTCTTGCCGATGATCACCGCGCCGGCGGCGCGCAGCCGCCGCACGACCTCGGAGTCGGCGGGCTGGACCGGCGGGTCCCAGTCGCAGCCGTAGCCGGTGACCTCGCCGGCGACGTGGATGTCGTCCTTGATCGCGATCGGCACGCCCAGCAGCGGGCGCGTGTCTCCCCCGCGGCGGCGCCCGTCGGCCTGGTCGGCCTCGATCAGCGCCTGCTCGGAGAACACCACGCGGAACGCGTTCAGCTTCGGGTCCAGCCGCGCGATCCGCCCCAGGAAGAGCTCCGTCAGCTCGCGGGAGGAGAGCTCACCCGCCGCGATCAGGTCGGCGTGACGGGAGAGTCCGGCGAAAGCGAGGTCGTCGCGGTCCACTCGCACGGACCTTATCGCCCCCTACCATCGCGGCCCCATGAGCGCATTCACCACCGCCTCAGAGCTCGCCGACGCCGCCCGCGCGGCCCTCCCCGCAGAGCTCTGGGACTACGTCTGCGGCGGTGCCGGGACCGAGGCCACGATCCGCCGCAACCGCGCCGCGCTCGACGCGCTGCTGCTGCGGCCCCGCGTCGGCCGTGACGTGTCCACGCGACGCACGACCACGACGTTCCTCGGCGTCGAGCTCGCACTGCCGGTGATGCTCGCCCCGATCGGGACGATCGGGCTCTTCGACGAAAGCGGTGCCGCGGGAGCGGCGCGCGCCGCGGCCAGGGCCGGCACCGCCTCGTTCGTCTCGCTGCTCTCGACGCCTGACCTCGAGACCGTGGCGCAGACCGACGCGGCGCTCTTCTTCCAGCACTACACGCGCTCGGACCGCGGCTGGACGCTCGAGATCATCCGCCGCGTCGAGGCCGCCGGCTACCGCGGCCTCACCGTGACGCTCGACAGCGCCGTCGACGGCGTCCGCGAGCGCGAGCTGCGCAACCGGTTCGACCGCGGCGCCGCCCAGGCCCGCCCGAACATCGCGCCCGGCCACGACCGCCGCGAGCTGCAGGCGCAATTCACCTGGGCCGAGCTCGGATGGATCGCCGAGCAGACCGAGCTCCCGCTGATCGTCAAGGGCGTGACCGACCCCGACGACGCGCAGCTCGCGGTCCAGGCGGGCGCCCGAGCGCTGATCGTCTCCAACCACGGCGGGCGCCAGCTCGACCACCAGGCGGGGACGATCGAGCTGCTCGGCCCGGTCGTCGAGGCGGTCGGCGACCGTGCCGAGGTCGTGGTCGACGGCGGCTTCGAGCGCGGGACCGACGCGGTCAAGGCGCTCGCGCTCGGGGCCCGCGCGGTGCTGATCGGCAAGGCGGCGTGCTTCGCGCTGGCCGCGGGCGGCGAGGACGCGCTGGCGGCCACCCTGGACCGGTTCCGTGTCGAGGTCGACCGCACATTGGCACTGCTCGGCGTGACCGCCCCGGAGGAGGTCACGGCGCGGCACGTACGGGTCTCCCCCGCGCCCTGGACCTAGTCCTCCCGCACGCGGATCACGATCTCGTCCTCGTCGGCGCGGGCGGCGAGCGGCGCCTCACCCGCCCGGTACGGTGCGGGCTCCGGCGGAAGGGGGCGGCGCGGGCGCAGGCCGGCGAGGAGCATCACGGCGCCGACCCCGATCAGCACGAGCGGCCACCAGAAGAGCGTGTCGTCGTCGCTGTCGGCGACGACCACGATGAACAGGCCGAGGTTGACGACACCCAGGTACGCCGGCCCGGGCGAGCGGTCCAACGCGCCGAAGGCGACCAGGCCGAAGCCCGCGCCGAGCAGCACGACCTCCCACAGCCCTGGCAGCGAGCTGCCGCCGAGGTCGAACACGGTCACGGCGGAGACCCCGATCGCCGCGATCGCCAGCCCGCCCGCGTCGATCAGCACCTCGGCGTGGCGGCGCGCCGGCTCGCGCAGGGCGAGCGCGGAGAGCACCAGGAACGCCGCGTACGCGGCGAGCAGCCAGCGGTAGGGCGCTGCGCTCGACGCGTGGAACACGACATTCCAGGCCGACAGGAGCCCGACACCGCCGAGGATCGCGGCGAGCAACAGGCTGATCGCGCTGTTGCGCTCGAACGCCGGCCACAGCAGCAGGCCGCCGAGCAGCAGCGAGGTCCACAGCAGGCTGCCGGACGGCGGGTCGTCACCGAAGTTCCCACCGAGCAGGTCGGCGGCCGTCAGCAGCCCCGCGTACAGCAGGAACGCGCCCGTGACGAGCAGGATCGACTGGTACGCCGGCGGCACGCCGCCCTCGTTGGGCGCCTGCGCGCCCAGCCAGAAGATCAGCCCGCCGACCGCGAGCAGGATCGCCATGTGCAGGACGTCCGGCAGCTTGTCGGAGAGCCGGAACTCCTCGAGCGCGAGACCCACGCCGAGGCAGACCGCGCCCGCGGCGATCAACGGTCCCCGGTGCGCGGGCGGGCGCAGGAGCTCTCGGAAGCTCATCCGCAGTCAGGCTATTAGGCTCACAGGCGTGTCCGACCTCGTCATCACCGAGGATCACGGGGCGGTCCGCCACGTCGTCCTCAACCGGCCCGAGAAGCGCAACGCGTTCAACGCGGACCTGATCCTCGCCACCGGCGCCGCCCTGCGCGCGGCCGCCGACGACCCGTCCGTCCGCTGCGTCGTGATCCGCGGCAACGGCCCGGTGTTCAGCGCCGGCATGGATGTCGCGGCGCTCGCGGACGTCGGCACGCAGCCCGAGCGGCTGCGCACGTTCCGCCGCGCCTGCCTGGAGGCGTGGAACCTGTGCGAGGAGATGACCAAGCCGGTCGTCGCCCAGATCCACGGCGTCTGCCTGGGCGGCGCGCTCGAGCTGGCGCTGGCCTGCGATCTGCGGGTGCTGACCGAGGACGCGTGGGTCGGCCTGCCGGAGACGCGGCTCGGGCTCGTCCCCGACGTCGGCGGCTCGTCGCGGCTCCCCCAGGTCGTCGGCGTCGGCCGCGCCAAGGAGCTGATCATGACCGGCAAGGTGATCGACGCGGCGACCGCGGAGCGGTTCGGGCTCGCGAACCGGATTGCGCCCAACGCCGACGAGCTCGTCGCCGAGCTGCTCCAGTGCGCGCCGATCGCGGTCGGGCTCGCGAAGCGCCTGATCGACGCCTCCGCGCGCCCCGCGCTCTCGACGACGCTGGAGCTCGAGGTCGCCGCGCAAGAGATCTGCGCCCGCTCGGAGGACATCCGCGAGGGCGTTCAGGCTGCGGCCGAGCGTCGCGCGCCGGTGTTCAAGGGCGCGTAGTGCGAGACCAGCCGGTGCGTCCGGCCGGCGTCATGCCAGTGGACCTGGGTGACTGCGGGCGGGCAGTGCAGCGGCTGGTCGGCCGGGCTCTCCAGCACGAGTTCGGTGATCGCCACGTGCTCGCCTCCGATCACCCGGAGCGGGTGGGCGACCACGCCGTCGTCGAAGTCCCGCCAGAGGCCCGCGGCGAGCAGCGCGCGGCCGCGGCGCTCGACCCGGTCGGCCATCCGGAACGCCACGTCGGGCGCGAACGCCGTGTCCAGGAGCCGCGTGTCGCCGCTGCGCTGGAACGCCGCCAGCGCGCCGCCGGCGGCCAGTGCGTACCCGCGGACACGCTCGCGGTCGGTGTACGCCTCCGCGGCGGTGGCCAGCAGCTCGCCCGCCAGGCGCGTCCGCGCCGCGTTCAGGCGACTGCGGACGGTGCCGACCGGGACGTCGCAGATCTCGGCGATCTCCTCGTAGGCGCTCACGCGCGAGAAGTGGCGCAGCATGACCGCCACGCGCTGTGACTCCGGGAGGCGCTCGAGCGCGGTCCAGACCCAGTCCCGCAGCGCCGCACGCTCGATCGCGTCCTGCACCGTGTCGAACCCCGGCTCCGAGAACGGCAGCACGCGTGCCGGCCGGCGCCGCTGCGCGCGGCAGACGTTGACGAGGATCGCCGCGAGCCACCCGCCGACGGCCCCGGGCTGGCGCAGCTCGCCGATCCGCCGCAGCGCGATCAGGATCGCGTCCTGCACCGCGTCCTCGGCATCGGGGCCGTGACCGAGCATCCCGGTCGCGATCGCGTGCAGCCGCGCGTGGTGGCGCTCGAACAGCGCGCCGAGGCCGGCCGCGTCACCGGCCTGCGCGGCCCGCGCGAGCGCCGCGTCGTCCATGCCCGGATTCTTTCGAACTTTCGTGAGCCGCGCCGCATCTCAGTGGCATGGAGATCTCCGTCAACCACACCCAGCTCCACGTCGACACCGAAGGCGCCGGGAGGCCACTCGTCGTGCTCCACGGCGGTCCGGGGTTCGACCAGGGCTACCTGCGCCCCGGGCTGCTCCCGCTCGCGGAGGACGCGCGGCTCGTGTTCCCCGACCTGCGCGGGCAGGGCCGCTCGGCGCCGGTGCCCGTCGAGTCCTGCACGCTCGAGCAGATGGCCGACGACGTCGCCGAGCTGTGCGCGACCTTCGAGCGTCCCGTGGTCTTCGGCCACTCCGCCGGCGGGTTCGTCGCGCTCCAGCTCGCGCTGCGCCACCCGGGACTCGCATCGGGGCTGATCCTGTGCCACACGGCCGCCGCGCTGAGTCGCGAGCCCGGCCCTCCCGGTCCCGCCGAGCGCGGCGGCGAGGCGGCCGGCGCGGCCGCCGCCCGGCTGTTCGGCGGTGACTTCTCGCTGGAGGTCCTGGAGGCGTTCGACCGCCTCGTGCTGCCGCTCTACGCGGCTCCCGGCCATGAGGACGTCCCGCCGCGGCTGATGGCGCTGAGCACGATCAACGCCGAGATCGCCGCGTACTTCTTCCAGCGGCTCGCGCCCGCCTACGACGTCCGGGCGGACCTCGAACGGATCGACGTGCCGACGCTCGTCGTGACCGGCCGCCACGACTGGGTCTGCCCGCCGGCCGCGGGACGCGCGCTCGCCGCCGCGATCCCGCGCGCCGAGCTGGTCGAGCTCGACAGCGGGCACTTCGGCTTCTCGGAGACCCCGGAGCCGTTCCAGCGCGCCGTGCGCGCGTGGCTCAGTAGTACCGGGGCTTCTTGATCCGGAAGAGCTTGGCCTTCACGAAGTAGGCGGTGCCGGCCTTGACGGTGACGGGCTTGTTCTTGGAGCCCTTGAGCGCCAGAGTCACGCGGCCCTTGCCGACCTCGGTGAGCGTGCCGTCGCAGCGGTCGGTGGTGGCGAACGTGGCGTCGCGGGCGGTCGCCGTGCTGGCGCCGCCGACGGCCGTGTAGAGACCCTTGGCGACCATCGAGAGCGACCGCACGATCCCCTTCGCCGGGCCCTTCTGGCAAGCGGCCTCGGCGCCGGGCGGCGAGAGCAGGCCGATGTCGGTCGAGATCGACGCGCTCTTGGCCTTTCCCTTCTTGGCCTTCTTCTGCCGGATCGCGAAGATGCCCGCCTTGATGCGCGCGGTCTGCTGCTTGGCGCGCTTGTCGGAGGCGGCGAAGCCGTTGGCCGCGGACTTCATCTCCAGCTCGCCCTTGCGGGCGTCGACGGTCGAGCCGACCGGCACCGACGCGATGCCCTTGAGCGGGACGAAGCCGCCGTTCTGCTTGAGGCTGCGGCCGGGCAGCTTGACGAAGACCTCGCCGGACAGCGTGCGCACGAGCGCGGTCTTCCCCGGCGCCGGCGGGACGTCGCCGGGCGGCAGCAGGTCGCACGCGTCGCCGACGCCGTCCTTGTCCTCGTCGGCCTGGTTGGCGTTGGCGTTGTCGGGACAGTTGTCCGTGAGGTCGGGCACGCCGTCGCCATCGCGGTCGGCGACCGGCGACGCGACCGTGAACGTCGTCGTCGCAGGCGACTTGTCGGGGCGCCCGTAGACGTCGGTCGCGGTCACCCGCAGCACGTGCGTGCCCGGGGCGAAGCCGGCCGGGGAGAACGTCGGGCTGCAGGGCACGGCCGTGTCCGCGTCGATGGCGCACGTGAAGGTCCCGCCGAGCGTGGAGTTGATCGAAAGGCCGAACGGCGGACCCGCGCTGACGGTCGTGTCCGGCTGGTCGAACGGCGAATAGGAGACGTCGTCGAGGTTGACGCTGCCCTCGGTGCCGCTGGCCGAGATCATGACGCGGGCGATGTCGGCGCTCGGGTCCTCGAGCTGGACCGGAAGCCAGTCCGGCGTGTCCTGGTCCCGCGTCAGCGGGGTGCCGCAGGCCGTGGCCGCGCACGGCGTGATCGTGAGTGCCGCCGAGCCCGGCGCGCGGACGAAGAACTCGACGAGCCGTTGCGGCGAGCTGAGATTGATGCCCGTCGACGGGCGGCAGGTCAGGTACGCGCCGCCGTCGCGGCCGCCCGAGGTCACCTGCTCGCAGCCGGGATAGTCGTTCGGCGAAACCGGGTCGACGAACGTGACCACGGTCGGGGCTTGCGTCTGCGCGCGGGCTGGGGCGGCCAGGACGACCGCCGCCACCAGCGCCGCGAGCAGGAGCCTCATGAGCGGTCTTGCCTCGCTCTGAACAGCTTCGCCTTGACCAGGTACGAGCGCCCGGCCTTGACCTTGACCGTCTTGTCCGTCTGGCGGTCGAGGACCGTCACGGTGCCTTTGCCGACGTCGGTGCGGGTGCCGTCGCAGCGGTCCTTGGTCGCCCACGTCGCGTCGGTCGCGGTGCTGATGCCCGCCTCGCCGACGATGCGCCACAGGCCCTTGACCGTCGAGGCCGTCAGGCTGCGCACCGTGTTGCTCCCGCGGCCCTTGATCGGGCCGGACGCGGCCGTGCTCACGCACGACGCCTCGGCGCCAGGCGCGCTCTGGAGCACCAGGTCGGTCGAGACCTTGGCCGCCGAGCCGAGCGCGGCCCTGCGCTGGCGGATCTGGAAGATGCCCGCGCTCAGCGTTGCCGTCTGGCTGCGCCCACCGGAGCCGATCCGGCGCCCGTCGACCGCGGACTCCATCGACAGGCGCCCCTTGCGGGTGTCGACGACGGTCCCGATCGGCAGCGCCGCCTGGCCCTTCAGCGGCACGAACCCGGACAGCGCCTGCTTGAAGGTCCGGTTCGAGCTCGGCGGCAGCTTGATGAACACCTCACCGCTGAGCACCGTCGCGACGACGCGCTCGCCCGTGATCGGTTCGACGTTTCCGGGCTCGGCCATCTCGCACGCGTCACCCACGCCGTCGCCGTCCGCGTCGGCCTGCGACGCGTTCGCGGTCGAGGGGCAGTTGTCGCGGGCGTCCGGCACGCCGTCGCCGTCGGTGTCGGCCTGCGGCGGCGCCGGGAGCGGGCTGAGGTCGACCGTCCAGGCGTAGACGGCGGGCGTCGGGTCGGGGGTGCCGAAGCGGTCACGCATCCCGACCGTCAGCGTATGCGCTCCGGCGGCGAGGCCGGAGAGCGCGTACGGCGCCCGGCACGGCACCGCGACGGCACCGTCGAGCGAGCAGTCGAAGCGGCTGTCGGGCTGGTTGCCGACGAACAGGAAGCTCGCGTCGGTCGTCCGCGAGACGACGGCCGGCCCGCTGAGGATCTGGGTGTCGGGCGAGGCGACCGGGCTGATCGTGATGTCGTCCACGCCGAAGTCCGGGAAGCACTCGCCGCAATTGACGATCTGCACACGCACGGAGCGGATGTCGGCGCGCCCCAGCGCCGACTGCACCACCGCGGCGCGACCGAACGGCTGCGAGTTGGCGATCTGCGCCGAGCTGATCAGCGGGCTCGTGCCCGGGTCGCCGGAGAAGGCGTCGACGTTCAGCGTCTGGCCCGACGAGAGCCACATCGAGACGCTCGCCTGCGGCTGCGCGAAGCGGACCAGCAGCGTGCCGCCGACCACGTCCAGCGACCGTTCGCTGGCGATGCCAGGATGCGCCACGCTCGCGCAGAACTGCGGGTCCGCGGCGGCGGCCGTGACGCGGCTCGCCCCGCAGAAGCCGAGGTCGTCCGGCGCCTCGAGCGTCACGCCCGCGCCGGCGTACAGATTGCTGTCCAGGACCCCGTCGGGCGCACCTTCGAAATCGAGCACCGTGGGCGGCGGAGCGAGTTGCGCCGAGGCCGCCGGCGCCGCCACCGCAAGGCTCGCCAGCGCCACGATCAGCGCCGGCCGGAGCCTCACTTGCACTTCTCGATCTTGCTCGACTTGACGTTCAGGCAGCCCGCCTTGCGCTGGCCGAGGCCGCCCGCCTGGACGGGCCACTCGAAGTAGCTGCCGGTCGCGCCGTAGATGTAGGTCCCCTTGCCGGTCTTGGCGAGCGTGACCCGGAGCTCGATCTTCGTCCCGGCGCGCACGTTCTTGCCGATGAGCTTGCTGAGCGTGAAGCGGCCGAAGCGATTGGCCTTGATCGTCTGCGAGCCGCAGCCGGCGCACTTGGCGACGATCTTGGCGCCCTTCGGGACGCGGTCGACGACGAAGCGCTTGATCGTGACGCCGCCCGGGGTGCCGTCGAAGCCGATGCTCGGCACGACGTTCAGCGTCGGCGGGCAGCCGCCGAAGCGCTCGATGCCCGGTACCTTCGGGCACTTGTCCGGCTGGTCGTCGAGGACGCCGTCGCCGTCGGTGTCGGGGAAGAAGTCGCTCTGGAACGTCAGCGCGCCGCCGGCGCCGCCCGCCCCGCCCACCTGGATCGTGTACTTCTTCTTGCCCTGGACGTTGAGCAGGAGATCATCGACGGACGCGTTCTGGGTGCAGTCGACGCGGCGGATGATCTTCGAGTCGTCGCCGTACTCGTAGACCGCGATGACGGGCGTGAAGCCCGTGCCGCTGGCGCGGATCTGCACGCCGCCGTCGACCGGCGGCGCGAGGTCGTACCAGACCGTCTTGCCGAACGCCGTGCCGTTGCAGTCCGTCGGCTCGGCCACGTACCCGCCGAGCGGCTGGCCGTCGCGGTTCGGGTTGAACAGGTCCGGCTGCGTCGTCGCCTCGGTCGTGTCCACCGTGGTCTTGAACTCGACCTGATCGACCAGGAGCGAGGACAGATAGTTGTCGTTGACCGGCGGCGCGGCGGAGGCCCACGCGGGGGCGCAGGCGCACGCGGCCGCGGTCAGCGCGGCGGCGAAGAGGAGGCGAACGGGGCGCATAGACCGCTTAACCCAACACAGGGCGGAAAAGTGCGCAAGTCCTGCAACTCACCATTTGTGTCCCACGAACACCGGCTCGGGCACCAGCGCGACCCCGAATCGGGCCTGGACACCGGCCGCGATCTCCCGTGCCAGAGCCACCAGCTCCCCCGTCGTGCCCTCCCCCCGATTGACCAGCGCGAGCGTGTGCTTGGTCGAGATGCCAATTCGTCCGTTCCCATACCCACGGGTGAACCCGGCCTGTTCGATCAGCCAGGCAGCGGACGTCTTGATCCGGCCGTCGGGCTCGGGGAACGCGGGGGCGTTCGGGAGCTTCGCCCAATCCTCGTGGGTCAGGATCGGGTTGGTGAAGAACGAGCCGGCGCTGACCGAGTCGGGGTCGGCCGGGTCGATCACCATCCCCTTCCCCCGGCGCAGCCCGAGCACGGCCGCGCGGACCTCGTCCAGCGGCGCGCTGCCACCCACCGGGACGCCGAGCGTGCGGGCGAGCTCGGCGTAGCGCAGCGGACCCGAGACCCGTGACTCGTTCAGCCGGAACGCGACCGCGAGCACCGTCCAGCGGTCGCGGTGCTTGAAGATGCTCGTGCGGTAGTCGAAGCCGCACTCGGCGGCGGACAGCGTGACGACCGCGTCGGTCTCGCGATCGTGGACGCGCACCCACTCGACGGTCTCCGAGACGTCCTGCCCGTAGGCGCCGACGTTCTGGATCGGCGTCGCGCCGGTCGAGCCGGGGATGCCGGACAGGCACTCGAAGCCCTGCAGGCCCTCGGCGACCGTCATCGCGACCACGTCGTCCCAGGGCTCGCCGGCGGCGACGATCGTCAGGCCGCCGGCGTGGGTCACCCCGCGGGTGCGGACGAGCGCGACGGTGCCGGGGACGCCGTCGTCGGCGATGACGACGTTCGAGCCGCCGGCCAGGACGAGGTCGGCGCCGTCGCGCACCGCCTGGACGAGCTCGTCCTCGCTGTGGGCCTCGATCAGCCGACCCGCCGGCCCGCCGAGGCGGAGGGTCGTGAGAGGCGCGAGCCGCATGCGCGGGCTGAGGTTAGTAGCCTGCCCGCCGCTGTGGCACACGTCGTCCTGCTCGCGGGGGGTACCGGAGGCGCGAAGCTCGCTCGCGGCCTGCTGGATGCGCTCGGCCCCGAACTGACCGTCATCGCCAACACCGGCGACGACCTGGAGATCTATGGGGCGCACGTCAGCCCCGACCCGGATCTCGTGACCTTCTGGCTCGCCGACGCGATCGACGAGCGCGGCTGGGGCCTCGCGGGCGACACGTTCGCCGCGATGGACCAGCTCCGCGCGCTCGGTGAGGACGTCTGGTTCAACCTCGGCGACCGCGACCTGGCGATCGGCCTGCACCGCGCGGGACGGCTCGCGGCGGGGGCGCGGCTGACGACCGCGATCGACGACCTGCGGCGCGCGTTCGGCGTCCCGGCGCGGGTGCTCGTCCCCACCGACGACCCGCTGCGGACGTTCATCACCGCCGCCGGCCGCGAGCGGGCGTTCCAGGAGTTCATGATCCGCGACCGCGCCCAGGGGCCGATCGAGGACGTCGAATACCGCGGCGAAGCGGCGCCCGCTCCGGAGGCCGTGGCGGCGCTGCAGGAGGCGGACACGATCATCATCGGCCCGTCGAACCCGGTGCTCTCGATCGACCCGATCCTCGCCGTCCTGCAGCACGAGCTGCACGCGGCCAAGGCGCCGGTCGTGGCGGTCTCGCCGCTCGTGCGCGGCGCGGTGCTGAAAGGGCCGACGGCCGACTGCCTGCGCTGGGCGGGCCGGACGCTGGACTCGGACGGGATCGTCGACCACTACGAAGGGCTGATCGATGCGCTGGTCGCCGATCAGCGGTCCGAGCACGTCCCGACGTTGGAGACCGACGTGGGGCTCAATGACGCGGACGCGCGGCGCCGGGTCGCCCACGAGGTGCTCGAGTTCGCCTCCGCGCTAGCGTGAGATCGCGGATGCGGACCGTCGCGATCCTCCCGGTGAAGAGCTTCGGCCGTGCCAAGCAACGGCTGACGGGCGGCTTCGACGACCGCCCGGGGCTGGCGGCGGCGATGGTCGCGGACGTGCTCGACGCGCTGGATGCCGTCCCGGAGCTGGACGGCGTGATCGTCGTCACCGCGCAGGCCGTGAGCGCGCGCACGGACGTCGTGATCGTGCACGACCCGGTCGAGGCGGGCCAGTCGGCGGCCGCGGCGCGCGGGATCGCGACCGCGCTGGAGCGGGGCTTCGAGCGGGTGCTGCTCGTGCCCGGCGACTGCCCGGCGCTCGATCCGGCCGAGGTCTCCGCCCTGCTCGCACATCAGGGCGACGTGGTGATCGTGCCCGACCGGCACGGGACGGGGACGAACTCGCTGCTGCTGACGCCGCCCGACGTGATGGCGCCGGCGTTCGGCGAGGGGTCGTTCGCGCGCCACGAGCGGCTGGCCGCCGAGGCGGGCGCGTCGTTCGTGGTCGCCGAGGCGAGCTCGCTGGAGCTCGACGTCGACACGCCGGACGACCTCGCGGCGTTGCGCCGGGCGCTGGCCGCCCGTCCTGGAGGTGCGGTGCGCACCCGGCGGGTGCTCGAGGACGCCGCGGTTGCTTGAGCTGCAGGCGGTCCCCGGCCTTCCGGAGATCCGGCCCGGTGACGATCTCGCGGCGCTGATCGCGGGAGCGTGCGACTGGCGCGCGACCGACGTGCTCTGTGTCGCCCACAAGGTGGTGTCCAAGGCCGAGGGGCGGATCGTGGCGCTGGCCGACGTGACGCCGGGCGAGCGGGCGCTGGCGCTGGCCGCCGAGCACGGCAAGGACCCGCGGGCGCTCGAGGTCGTGCTCTCGGAGTCCGCCGAGGTCGTGCGCGCCGACGCGGGACGGATCATCTGCCGGACCCGGCACGGGTTCGTGTGCGCGAACGCGGGCGTCGACGCGTCGAACGCCGGTGACGAGGACACGCTGATCCTGCTGCCGCTGGACCCCGACGCGTCGGCTCGGGCGTTGCGCGCCGCGCTTCCGGGTCATCCCGCGGTCGTGATCACCGACTCCTTCGGGCGGGCGTGGCGGGCGGGGCAGTGCGAGATCGCGATCGGGATCGCCGGCCTGCGGCCGCTGGAGGATTGGCGGGGGTTGCCGGACACCGCGGGCCGTGAGATGCATGCCACCGTGATCGCGATCGCCGACGAGGCGGCCGCGGCCGCCGACCTCGTGCGCGCCAAGAACTCGCGCGAGCCCGCGGTACGCATCCGCGGGCTCCAACGCCATGTCACCGCCGAAGACGGGCCTGGCGTCGCCGCCCTGGTCCGACGACCGGAGGATGACCTCTTCCGCTGAATCCGTTGCATCTGCGACCCCGCCTCTGGTAGGTCTAAGCAGGACTGAAGGAGGGCGTGATGCGTGGAGCTGCTCCGGCCGGTTCGGTCCGGCGCGTACGGCTTCAGAGCGCCGTGATCGTTGCGGTGATGTGCCTGGCGGGGGCGGCGTTCACCGCCGCGGGCTCGCCGTGGTGGGTCGCGCTCCTCTACGCCGTCCTCGGCGTCGCGCTCGCGGTCGCGCGGCTGCGGATCGGGCGTCCCGTCCGTGACGGCCGCCGCGCGATCGGCTACATCCACACCGGTTCAGACCGCCCGCGCGATCGCGCCGCCGCGGTCCGCCGCTTCTGTGAGGACCGCGGGCTCAACCTCGTCGTGCTCGTCCACGACGGCGACGAGCAGCGTCGCTCGCTAGCCTGGGCGCTCGCCCAGTTGGAGGCCGACGAGGCCGACGTCCTCGTGGTCGGCCGCCTGCAGGATCTGTCGCCGGACGTCGCTTCCCTGGCGCCGTTGTTGAAGTGGTTCGACGGCGATCGCCGCTCGCTGATCGCGGTCGACCTCGCGTTGGACACGTCGACCGAGGCGGGCCGCCTCGCGATCACGGCCGTCGCCGACGTCGGCACCTGGGACGCCCGCCCGGCCTCCCCACCCTCGCTCACGCTCGTTCCCAGCACGCCGGCGCACGCCCGCCGGCGGGTCTCCGACGTTCCGGAGCTCCAGGCCCGGATTCGTCGCATGCGCTCGCAGGGCCTGACGCTGCAGGCGATCGCCGACACGCTCAACGCCGAGGGTGTCCCGACACTGCGGGGCGGGGCCTTGTGGCGCCCGTCGAGCGTCCAACGCGCGTGCGGGTACCGGCGGCCGGGCCGCGGGATCGAGGTCGACCGGGGCGCGTGAGAATGCGCGCCCGTCGGACGCCCATGTCGCGAACACGGGGTCCGACGGGTCATCGCCCATGCGCTCCGCTTGGCACCGGGGCGGTCAGGGGAGGCCGGCCCGATGTCGGCCATGGCGGAGCCGCGCGACCGGTTGGTCGTCCGGCCGCGACGTTCGCGTGATGCAAGGACTCCTGCCCAGGACGACACCGAATGACGCCCCGCTCACCAGGGCGCGCCAGTTTCCTGACGCTTTCGTGCGTATACGCGGCTACAACCGCAGGAATGCTTCGACGACCGCCGGGTCGAACTGGCGGCCGCTCAGCCGGACGATCTCCGCGCGGGCGTCCTCGCTCGACCACGCGAGCTTGTAGGGGCGCTCGCTGGTGAGGGCGTCGTAGACGTCGGCGAGGGCGACGATCCGTCCCGGGAGCGGGATCGACGCACCGGTCAGGCCGTGCGGGTAGCCGGTGCCGTCCCACCACTCGTGGTGGGTGCGGGCGATCAGCCGGCCGACGCGCAGGACCTCGGAGGTGGTGGACGCGAGGATCGACGCGCCCGCCTCGGCGTGGGCCTTGATCTGCTCGAACTCGGCGGCGCTGAGCTTGCCCGCCTTCAGCAGCACGGAGTCGGCGACGGCGAGCTTGCCGATGTCGTGCAGCGGCGCCGCGAGCCGGATCAGCTCGACCTCGTCCTCCGGGCAGCCGAGCGACGCGGCGAGCCGGGCGGCGAGGTCGGCGACGCGCTCGGTGTGCTCGGCGGTCGCGCCGTCGCGGTACTCGGCCGCGCGCGCCAGGCAGTGCAGGGTCTCGGTCCGGGCAGCCTCGAGTTCCTCGTACGCGCGGACGTTCTCGATCGCGACCGCCGTCGAGTCCGCGAGCGCCTGGAGCAGCCCGACCTCCCGCTCGCTGGGGAGCCGGTGGTGCGCCCAGTAGTTGCCGATCGCGCCGACCGGGTCGATCGTCCGGATCGGGACCATCGCCAGCGACTTCACGAACGTCGGCCGGTAGGCGGCGTGCGGGATCCGGTCGTCGACGTAGATGTCCTCGATCGTCACCGGCTTGCGGTTGCGCATCGCCCAGCCGGAGATGCACTGCTCGAGCGGGAACCGCTGGCCCTTCCAGAGCGGCTCGATCGCGTCCTCGTCGGCGTAGAAGCACTTGTCGCCGTCACGCAGCACGAACGTGGCGCCGTCGGCGCCCGTGAGACGGCGCGCGCCGCCGCGGACGATCTCCTGGATCTCCGGAAGCGAGCGGGCGAGCGAGAGGCGTTGAACCAGGCCGACCAGGTCGAAGGCGGGGTCCGATGTCGCGGGCATCGGCGGGCAGTATCGGCTGGCCGCGGCGGACCTTGAGCCGATCTGCCCGATTTGGTTCGTGCGCTGACGAAACTTCTGTTTCAGGCAGCTCTAACGCGGGCGGCGGCGCGGGTGTCGAAGCGCTCGCGCGCCTCCTCGACCCGTTTGCCGTGCGTCAGCGACCAGGAGCCGAGCGCCTTCAGCGGCGGCGCCATCGTCGCGCCCAGCGGGGAGAGCGCGTACTCCACCCGTGGGGGCACCTCGGCGTGGACTCGGCGCACGAGCAGGCCGTCGCGCTCCATCGCGCGCAGCGTCTGCGTCAGCACCTTCTCCGAGATCGGTGCCAGGTCTTCCAGCAACTCGTGATACCGACGCGTGCCGTCTCCCAGCGCCAACAGGACGTCCACCGACCATTTCGAGCTCAAGAGCCCGATCGAGTCGCGGATCAGCCGTGCTGAGCGCGTCCGCTCGGAGATACGGCGCGCGTGGGCGTGATCCGTGGCCATGGGCGGTGCGGTCATGCCTCTGCTCCCCTCAGCTTCAGTCCGAGTGCGCGGAGCGCCCTCGAAACTCGAAGTCGCGCGGCGTTCTGGCTGCAACCGAGCGCGCCCGCGACCTCCTCATAGTCGAGCTGCTGTACGACCCGCAACTCAAGGGCCTTGCGCTGCTCGGATGGCAGCGCGCGCACCGCGTTCTTCAATAGCGGCGCCAGCGAGGACGCGAACATCCGTTCGTCCACGGCCTCGTAGTCCTCGCACTCCGCCCATGCCGTCGGCATGCCGAGGCGCTCGCGTGCGGCGCTCTCGATGCGGTTGTGCTTGTGGTACTGGCGCAGCAGGTTGCGAGCGATCCCGAACAGCCACGGTGCCCCTGAGCCGTCGGCCAGATCTTTGAATCGCTTCGACGCGTGCCACGCCTGCGCGAAGGTCTCCGCCGTGAGGTCCAGCGCAGCCGTCTCGGACCCGGTCTGGCGCACGAACCACGACCTCACCCAAGCGGCGTAACGGTCGTAGAACTCGCGGAAAGCCAGGGGATCCTGTCTTGCTGCGGCGAGTAGGTCTGCGTCGGTTCGGATCACGTGGTGCGTAGCTGCTCCAAGCGGTTCGCTACCAGATCATGACCCCAGCGCGGAGAGTGTGTCTTAAGTCCGTGTGTACTCGGCGTTGGGTTCGATGGGGCGCTCGTACACGCGCTCCAGTACAGGCTCGCCCTTCCCGTCCTCGGGTGGAATCGCCTTCTCGAGGACGAACGTGGCGCGCGCGCCCTCGAACTCAAGCATCGCAACTTGGTTGTTGAACCAGGGTTTTTCGTGCGCGAGCCGCCACTGCACCGGCGGGTCCGCCACTCCGGCGCGACGCGCCAGCGCGCGCATGACGAGGCCGCCGAACCGTGTCCAGCCGGCGAGGATGACCCGCTGCTCTTTCGTGTCCAGCGGGTTGCGGAACGGCGAGCACACGGCCTGCCAGACCGCGGACTGCACGCCGGCACCGGGTTGGAACCCGACCTCGGCCAGGTACGCGTGGTGCACATCACCACTTAGGACGCAGATCGTGGACGGCGCATTCCCTCTCCGCCCCGCGCCGACCTCCGTGATCAGGTCGCACATGCGCCGGAACGACGCCTGCCACGCCGCCCAGTGCTCGAGATCGAGCTCCTGGCGCAGCTTCTCGGCGAGCTTCTTGACGCCCTTGCCCCACGCGCCGTCGGCGACGACCTCGTTCCAGGCCTCGAGCCAGTGCATCGCTGGCCCCATGAACAGCGGCAGCGACGTGCCGATCAGCAGGTGCTGGACGTCGCCACGCGCATGCTCCTCGATCCAGTGCCACTCGTCCCGGTCGACCATCGAGCGATTGCCGGGATCGAGCACGCGCCCGGCGCGCGAGTCGACCATGACGACCCGCGCCGGGCCGATGTCGCGGCAGAAGCTCCAGCGCGTCCCCTCGACCTCCTCGTCGGCCTGCTTGGCGAACGCCCGCAGCAGCTCCGTGGCGTTCGGGTCGGTGCGCAGTTTCTCGTAGAGCTCGAACTCCGCCCGCTCGGACGGCGAGAGGTTCCCGAGGTGCTGGTAGATCAGGTAGCTCTCGAACGCGGCGACGATCCGCTTGCGCCACCACGCCTTCTGGCGCATCTCGGTGACCCACTCGATCGACGTGTTCCAGTCGTCGTGGACGTCGTGGTCGTCGAAGATCATCGCGCTCGGCACGGTCGAGAGCAGCCAGCGGATCACCGGCTCCCCCCACGCCTTGGTGTACAGCTTCACGTAGTCGTCGTAGGAGACGACGAACTCGCCGCCGTCGAGGTCGCCCTCCAGGTCCGGGTGGACCTCGTCGGCGTAGACCTGGTCGCCGAGCAGCAGCAACGCGTGCGGCCACTCGTCCGGGTCGGCGTGGGTCATGCGCAGCGCGAAGCCGCGCAGCGCGTCGATCTCCCGCCCGCGGTCGTCCTCGTCCTTGCGCAGGGTGTACGGCGGCTCGTGCGGCGCGGCGACGCGGCAGGAGCCGAAGATGATCCGCACCGGATCCTCGAGCGTGTGGGTGCGCAGGACGCTCGGCGGGAAGCGGCTGTCGGCCTCCGGCCAGACGACGTCCCCGTCGAGCGCCACCTCGTACGGGATCGCGGTGTCGGCCGGGAGCTCGGTGACGTGCACGAGCGCGTAGTGGTGGCCCTCGACGGTGAAGGTGCGCTCGCTCGCCGCGGGCCGCCCCTTGGGCCGCACCTCGACCGTGCAGGGCGCGGTCGTCTGCACCCACACCGTGGCTTCATTGGTCCCCGCGTGGCGGAGCAGCGGCCCTAAGTGGATGTCGGTCAAGCCGCCGCCGCGAGGTCGTAGTGGCGACGGATGCCGTACAGCGTCGTCCGCTCGGCCGCGGGCCGTCCGGCGCGGTGCGCGGCGGCGACGAGGTCCTCCGGGTCGAGCTTGACGCCGTGGTCGGCGCCCGCCATCCGGCTGATCGACTCCTCCATCAGCGTCCCGCCGAGGTCGTTGACGCCCCAGCGCAGCGCCTCGGTGGCGGCGTCCAGGCCCATCTTGACCCAGCTCGCCTGCAGCGACGGGATCGTCTTGCCCAGGGCGAGCCGGAAGACCGCGGTGTGCTTGAGGTTCTCCTCGCGCGAGATCTCCGCGATGCCGTGGGTGCGGCCGAGCAGCGTCTGGAACGGGATGAAGCTCAGCGGCACGAACTCCGTGAAACCGCCCGTGCGGTTCTGCAGCTCGCGCACGACCCGCATGTGCTCGGCGAGCTCGTCGGGCGTCTCGATGTGGCCGAACATCACGGTCACCGTGCTCCGCAGCCCCACCTCGTGGGCAGCGGTGATGATCTCCACCCAGCGCCCCGCGGGCAGCTTGTTCGGGCTGATCCGCTGGCGCACGCCGTCGTGCAGGACCTCGGCGGCGGTGCCGGGGACGCTGCCCAGGCCGGCCTCGCGCAGCTGCTCGAAGACCGCGTGCGGGCTGAGCCCGCTCACGTCCACCATGTGCGCGACCTCCATCGGGGAGTACGCGTGCAGGTGGATGTCGGGCGCGGTCTCCTTGGCGAGACGCAGCCAGCTGAGGTAGTCCTCCAGGCCCCAGTCGGGGTGGATGCCCGACTGCATGCAGATCTCGGTCGCGCCGAAGGCGAGCGCGTCGTGGATGCGGCGGACGAAGTCGGCCTGGGAGTGCTCGTAGGCATCGGGCGAGCGCTTACCCACCCCGAAGCCGCAGAACGCGCACCCGACCGTGCAGATGTTCGAGACGTTGATGTTGCGGTTGACGACGAACGTGACCAGATCGCCCGCCAGCTCCTCGCGCAGCTCGTCGGCCGCCTGGCGCATGTCCTCGATGACCTCGGGGCGGCTCTCGGCGAACATCGCCGTCAGCTCCTCGGCGGTGAGCGGCTCGCCGTTGCGGGCGCGCTCGATCGAGTCGCCGGTCGTTCCCGCGTAGGTGCGACGCGGCATGAACGAGCGGTACTTGCTCTCGATCACGTCGAGCACCCGCGGCGCGATCCACTCGCTCGTCATGTACTGCGGATAGACGCACAGACGCTCGGAGACCGCCGCGATGTCCTTCAGCCGCTCGCGCACCTGCTTCGGCGACGGGAACGGGTGCTCGGGCGAGATGTGGTCGCCGTTGGAGGACAGGCCGCCGAGGTCGGTCGCCCCCGCCTGGACGAGCTCCGGCCACCAGTCCGCCAGGTTCGGAGGGATCTGGATGCCCACGTCGGGCATCAGACGGCGCGTCTCGGCCACGAGACGCTTCATGTCGTCGATGTTGACCGGGCACGCCCAGCTCGGCAGATCGCGGTGCGGCGCGTCGCTCAGGCCGGTCGCCCAGAAGCGCTCGGCCGCCTCGGTGGCGATCTCCGCCGGCTCCTCGCCGTAGTACTTCCGGTGCGGGACGAAGTTCTGGAGGATGATCTCCTGGATGTGCTCGTAGCCGGTGAGCGCCTCCAGCGACGCCATCCGGTCCTCCTCGGACTCCCCGATGCCGACCAGGATCCCGGACGTGAACGGGATCTTCAGCTCGCCGGCGGCCCGGATCGTCTCCAGGCGCACGGCGGGGTGCTTGGTCGGCGATCCCTGGTGGGCGATCAGGTCCGGGTTGGTGGACTCGAGCATCAGCCCCTGCGACGCCGTGACCTCCCGCAGGCGGGCGAGGTCGGTCGCGTTCAGCGTGCCGAGGTTGGTGTGCGGGAGGATTCCGCGGTCCAGCGCTCGTTCGCACGCCCAGACGACATAGGCGACGAAGTCCTCGAAGCCCAGGGCGGCCAAGCGGTCCTGGATCTTCGGCTTCTCGCCGGTCAGCACCAACAGCTCCTTGACCCCGCGTCGCGCGGCGTGGTCGATCAGGCGCTCGACCTCCTCCGGCTCGTGCAGGTGGGGCTTGTGCGTCGCGAACGAGCAGTACTTGCAGTGGGCGCTGCACGTCCGCGAGAGCGAGAGCGTGACATTGCGCGAAAATGTGACCCTGCGCATCCGTTCGCCACGATACCGGTGTGAGATTCCCGGCTCTCTTGTTGGTCGCGATGACGCTCGCCGGCTGCGGCGGCGTCCAGGGCTCGTCGCAGTTCGGTGACGTGTCGCTGCTGTTGCAGGACACGCCCGGCGCGGACGAGGCGGGCGTGTATCTGGCGACGCAGCGCGGCTATGACGAGGCCGAGGGCGTGACGCTGCAGGTCACCCGCTCCGGCATGGCGGACTTCCGGCTCGTCGAGACGCCGCCGAAGGGCTGCATCGCCGTGATGGCGGTCGTGCGGCCGTCCAAGCTCGTGCTCTGCGCGGACGAGATCACGCTGCAGGACGAGCGCCCGAAGGTACTGGCGGTCGTGCGGGCGCTCACGCGCGGCTACGAGCAGGCGCAGATCGAGCCCGACGAGGCCGTCGCGGCGATGGACGGCCAGGTGCCGGGCGTCTCGGAGGGGAAGCTCTCGGCGGAACTGGATCAGGTCGCGCCGACGTGGACGGCGGGCGCGCCGTACTTCGGAGAGCTGTCAGCGGGGCCCGGGCGCGACCCGACGGTCGCGCGCGACGCCCGCAAGGGTCACTGAGAACGGATTCGCTTGAACTCTTGCCGCACCGATTCGGGGCGGCCCCACATCTGGGTCACCTCGACGCGGCCCTCGCGGACCTCGCGCAGCACGAGCTCTCCCGCGATGCCGGAGTCGTCGAGCAGCTGCATCGTCCCGAGCACGACCTGGGCCGCCGCGGCGTGCCCGAAGTGGTGCGCGACGTTGAGGTGGAAGTGCCAGTCGTGGTGCGAATACGGCTGCGCGTTGCACGTCACGAGCAGCGTCGCGGCGTCGATGTAGCGGTCCTCCTGGACGCGGAGGTCGAGCTCCATGTCGGTCCAGTCCGAGGGGAGCGCGTCCAGAATCTCCTGGAAGTCTTCGGCAAGCGGCATGATTGCGTGCTAGAGGGTACATGGCCGACTCGATCCCCTATGACCTCGAAGGCCTCCTCGCTCTGCTGACGCGGCTCGACGGCGCGGAGGAGGTCGCCGTGGTGCGCTCCGCGCTGGAGGCGGGCGTGCCGCGCGAGCGCGTGCTCGACGAGCTCACCCGCGAGGTGACGCGGCGGCTGGCGAGGTTGGAAGAGCGCTAACGTTTCGTGAGTGAGTGACACGTTCGTCGTCGACCGCTCAGAACGGGGCAAGCTCGCCCTGACGGGCGCCGAGGCCAAAGACTTCCTCCACGGCCAGGTGACCAACGACATCCTCGGCCTGACGCCGGGGCACGGCTGCTACGCCGCCTTCCTCACCCACAAGGGGAAGATGCTCGGCGACATGCGGGTGTTCGACGTCGGCGACGAGCTGCTGCTCGACTGCGAGCGCGTGGCGCTGCAGGAGCTCTTCAACATGATCCGGCGCTACAAGCTCGGGCGCGACGTCGAACTGCACAAGCGGACGCTCGAGCTGGGGCTGCTGTCGGTGATCGGCCCTGACGCACCCGCGTTGGCCGGCCCGGACGAGCACGACAACGCGCGGGTGCGGCTCGGCGACGCTGACGTCGTCGCGGTGCGCACGGACGTCGGCGTGGATCTGTTCTTCGCCGCCGCCGACCGCGAGGCCGTCCGGGGCGCGTTGCCGTTCCCCGACGGCGACGAGGCGAGCGCGGAGATCGTGCGCGTGGAGCACGGCCGCCCGCGCTTCGGCATCGACATCGACGACAGCGTGATCCCCCAGGAGGCGGGCCTGAACGAGCGTGCGGTCTCGTTCACCAAGGGCTGTTACGTCGGCCAGGAGACCGTCGCGCGGCTCTACTACCGCGGCAAGCCGAACCGCCGGCTGCTGGGGCTGCGGTTGAGCGAACCCGTCGAGCCCGGCACGGAGCTGCGAATGGGCGAGAAGGTCGTCGGCAAGCTCGGTTCGGTCGTCGTCTCCCCCGACCACGGCCCGATCGCGTTGGCCCTCGTGCGCCGCGAGGCCAACCCGGGCGACACCGTCGATCTCGCGGGTTCCACCGCGCTCATAGTCGACGTCCCGTTCGCGCGGTAAAGTCGCAGTAGCACCAACAGTCCGGACCGAAGGGAGCAGCCCATGGCCGCTCACGTGATCGTGCTCGCCAACCGCACCGCCGCGGCGCCTGAGCTCATCGAGGCTCTGGTCCACCGAGCGGAGCGAGGGCCGATCCACGCGACCTTGGTCATGCCGGCCGCCGGGCCGGGCACCGCCGCCCGCGCCGAGTGCAAGACCCGTTTGGACGCAGCCCTGGACGCCTGGCGTAAAGCCGGCATCGAGCGCTGCGACGGCGTGGTGTGCGATCCGGTACCCCTGGAGGCGCTGGCCGAGGTCTGGGACCCGCTCCGCCACGACGAGGTCATTGTGGCGACGCTGCCCGGCCAGTCCTCGAAGTGGCTGCGCGGCGACCTCCCCCACGCCGTCGCCCGCTTCACCCAGGTCTCCGTCCTGCACGTCGTCGCCCACGACCCGGAGGTCGTCCGGGAGACGTCCGCCGCGCCCGTGCACGAGAAGTCGCCGCTCGGACCGCTTAGCGTCCTCGCCTGGGGCGGCAAGTCCGTCTGAGAGCCGGTTGACGAATACCGGTCCGACCATTCGTCAACAGACTCTTAAACGAGAGCGGCGACGCGATATGGGAGGCGGGCGCGGATCAGCGTCCCCTCGCCCACCGGGCTGTCGACGGTCAGCGCGCCGTCGAGGGCCGCGACGCGATCGGCGAGGCCGCTGAGGCCTGAGCCGTTGCGGGCGTTCGCCCCGCCGCGGCCGTCGTCGCGCACCTCGATGACCACTTCGGCACCCTCCAACGCGACGGTCACCGCCGCGTTCGAGGCCGCGGCGTACTTGGCGACGTTCGTGAGCGCCTCGCTGACGACGAAGTAGGCCGCGCTCTCGAGGGCGGGCGGCAGGCGGACGGCGAGGCCGACGTTCACGGTGACCGGAATGGGGGCGCGGGCGGCGAGGCCGTCGAGCGCGGCCACGAGGCCGCGCTCGCTCAGGACCGCCGGGTGGATGCCGCGGGCGAGCTCGCGCAGCTCGTGCAGGCCCTGCTTGAGCGCCTCGATCCCGGCGTCGAGGAACGACGCGGCCTTCGTGCCGTCCTCGGTGGCGAGGCGGGCGAGGCGCAGCGTCAGGGCGAGCGAGACCAGGTGCTGCTGGGCGCCGTCGTGGAGGTCGCGCTCGATCCGGCGGCGCGCGTCATCGCCCGCGGCCACCAGCCGAGCGCGAGAGGCGCGCAGTTCCTCGTAGCGGGCGCGCAGCTCGGCGTCCAGCCCTTCGTTGCGCAACGCGAGCCCCGCCGCCGCGCCGGCGGCGCGGACGAGTTCGGGTTCCTCGAGCAGGGCGGCGTCGTGGATGATCGCGGCGACCTTCGCTCCGTCGTGCTCGATCTCGGTGACGGCGCGAGCGGACAGGTCGGCCGGCCGGCCGGCGGCGTCGACGTACTCCCCGCGATCCGGGAGCCAGAACGCCAGCTCCAGGCCGGGATCGCCGAGGGCCTCGGCGAGCGCGTCGCGCACGTTGGTCGTGCCGACCCGCTCCATCAATGCGCCGAGCGCGCCCGCGCGCGAAACGCTCGAGC
Source organism: Solirubrobacter soli DSM 22325 (assembly GCF_000423665.1). GTDB lineage: Bacteria > Actinomycetota > Thermoleophilia > Solirubrobacterales > Solirubrobacteraceae > Solirubrobacter > Solirubrobacter soli. Next base: position 49,046 of record NZ_AUIK01000037.1, read on the forward strand.
GCAGCAGCCCGACGAGGAACGCGAACGGGACGGCGGTGATCAGCGCGATCAGGACCGTGTCGAACCCCTGGGCGACCCCGTTCTGGCCGGCGATCTGCGGGATCACGCTGGCAACGCCGACCACCGCGACCGCCCCGCCGGTCCACAGCACCGGGGCGAGCGCCCGTCGCTGGACCGGGCCGGAGTGCCGCCAGCGGCGCACGAGCACCACGCACACGCCGGCGAGCATCGCGACGCCCGCGATCCCGAACACCGCGTCCAGGACGCCGACCGTCGCCGGGCTGTCGGTGATGAGCCAGACGTTGTCGGGGCAGCCGTGGCAGTCGGTGTACGGCGACGGGTCGAAGAGCAGCGCGATCGGCTGCGCGAACGCGACTGTGTACCCCAACAGCACGACCCTTCGCTCGAGCCCGGGAGCGAGCCGCCCCGCGGGGAACGCGACCAGCAGGTGGACGAACGGGCCCGCCCACAGCCCGCTGACGGCGATGCCGACGTTGAAGAGCACCGGCGAGTCCGACTCCGGCAGCGCACCGAGGAACCACAGGAACCCGACGAGCGTCATCAGCCGGCCGATCGGCTGCTCCGGCCGGCGCCACATCGCGTACAGGCCGGTGCCGATGAACGACCAGCCGAGCGTCAGCGCGAGCACCACGAACGGGCCGGTGATCGTGTCGTGCGTCCCCGTCAGTACGAGCGCGAGCGCGGCCACGCCGAGGACGAACCCCGCGAACGCCAGACCCGCGAGACCGCGCATGACCAGACTCTCTCAGGACGTGCCCACGAACTCCAGCCGGTTGCCCCACGGGTCGTCCGCGTAGAAGCGAGCGACGCCGGGGATCTCCTCGTCCCAGCGCACCTCGACGCCGGCCTCGAGGAGGCGGTCCGCCAGCACCTCGAGCTCGGTCACGCGCAGCGCGGGGTGTGCCTTCCGCGCCGGGACGAAATCCGGAGTGACGCCGACGTGCAGGAATCCGAACCAGACGCCGCCGCGGGCGGCCAGCGCAGGAGGCTTCTCGACCTCGCGCAACCCGAGCAAGCCGCCGTAGAACGCCCGCGCCTCCGCCTCGCAGCCCGGGGGTGCGGCGACCTGGACATGGTCGAGCCCGCTGATCACACCATGAGCCTACGGCGACCTCTCGACCGGGGGTGCGGCTGCCCGGCACCCCCACGGGAGCTACCGCGCTTTTGAATGCCTGCTCCGGCGGGCATTCTGACCTTGTGCCACAGACCGTCCTCATAGTCGATGATCACGCCGGGTTCCGCCACGCGGCCCGGGCTCTGCTCGAAGCCGACGGCTTCGACGTGGTCGGCGAGAGCGCGACCGGCACCGAGGGTCTGGAGGCCGTCCAGCGCCTGCGCCCGCAGGTCGTCCTGCTCGACGTCGGGCTGCCGGACGTCGACGGGATCGAGGTCGCGGGCCGCCTGAGCGCGTGTCCCGGCGGCGGTCCGGCGGTCGTGTTGACCTCGAGCCGCGACGCCTCCGACTACCCGCCCCACTTCGAGAACTGCGGCGCGCGCGGCTTCATTCCCAAGGCGGAGCTCTCAGGCGACGCCCTGGCTATGCTCGCCGCCTGAGCAAGCCGCTCCTCGCCCTCGCGCTCGTCTTCATGCTGTTCGCCGCGGCGGGCCTGTCGTCGCTGGACGCGAACGACTTCTGCAACACCCCGCACGACGGCGCCAAGCGCGCCTCGGTCAAGGTCTGGCCGCCGGGTCAGGAGTGCTCGTTCGCCGCGGGCCGCTCGCGCGTGGTCAGCGGCAAGCGCAGCGGCGTCGGCTTCGTCGCGATCCTGGCCGCCGGCGTCGCGCTGGTGTCGATCCGGCGCTCGAAGCTCGCCTTCGCCACCGCCGCGACGTTCGGTGTCACCGGCCTGACGGCGCTCGGCGTCGCCCAGGTCCCCGCGTTCGGTTTCGGCTGGGTGGTAGGCGGAATCATCGCCTTCCACTTCACGCGCTCGCACGCCGCGTGGATGACCGCGGCGGCCGCGCTGGCGGTCGGCGGCATCGGCCAGATCGCAAACCTCGACCCGTGGAGCTGGGCGGTCGTGCTGCTCGCGCTGATCGCTGTGCCGGTTCCCTACGACGAACGCTGAGAAACATCGGACAGAAGTCCGACAGAAGACAGCGCTAAGTCATTGACTTAGGTCCATAAAGCAGCATAAAGTCCCGCGAGTCCACTGAGCAATGCAAGGAGGGGTCTTGCCGGGGAACCGCAGGAGGGTCTTTGCCGGCTGCGTGGCGTTGACGGCGCTCGCAGCAACACCGCAGGCCGCGCACGCGCAGTACACCGCGCCGCCGCCCGCGCCGGGCTTCCACTACATCTTCGACGGCACGGCCACGGGCTCGGACGCGTCGTTCGACAAGTGGAAGTTCGCCAGCGGGACGCTGGCGCAGTCCGCGACGCAGGGCCAGGCGACGCTCGACGCCGCCGAGGGCACGATCCGCGTCGGTGCCTCGCCGTTCGGGTCCTACTGGTACACGCCGCGCCCGTTCGGTGACGTGGTGTTCCGCATCCAGTACCAGATCGAGAACACGCCGACGGCGACGCCGAACGGCGGCATCATGGTCCGCGCGCCGTACTTCGCCTACACGGGCGCCGACACCAACGCGGTGCTGGCGCAGAAGCCGACCGGCTTCAACTACGACGTCTGCGGCGGGGCGCTCGCGTTCTGCAACCGCACCACTCCGGCCGCGTCGACGACCTACAACTGGGCCGGGATGCCGGGTCCGTTCCCGCCCGGCGGCTTCGAGTACACGGGCGGCTACTGCGCCCGCCAGACGGCGTCCGGCGTCTACAACGTCAACGGCACCAACGGCCAGCCGCTGACGGTCAACGGCAACGCCAACAACCACCAGCACTGGACCCAGGTCTACTGCGGCCACGAGATCCAGATCAACGAGTCGCTCACCGGCGGCGGTCCGCGGCCCTCGAGCGACGCGATCAAGACCGGCTCGGTCTACGGCTTCCGCAACCTCAACGCGCAGCAGTCGGGCACGTATGAGCGGCTCACGGCGGGTGTCTGGCACCAGTACGAGATCCGCACGATCGGCCAGCAGTACACGATCATGATCGACGGGAAGATCATCAACCAGTTCGACAACTCGATCCCGAAGATCAACACCCGCGCGGGCGACGCGCCGACGATGGCGCGCCAGTTCACGGAGGGCTACCTCGGCCTCCAGACGCACGGCGGCACCGACCGCATCTCCTACCGCGAGATCCAGGTCAAGGACATCGCCAAGGCCGACATCCCGGTCAACACCGGCGCGCCGAGCGTCAGCGGCACCGGTGTCACCGGCCAGCCGCTGACCTGCAACACCGGCACGTGGAACACGGCCGCGGGAACGACGTACTTCTACCGCTGGTACCGGTCGAACAAGATCCTCCCGACCAACCCGCGCTTCCGCGCCCCGAGCGCCACCGACTACTGGAACCAGACCACGCCGGCGAACCCGCTCTACGGCACGCAGAACCTGACGTGGACGGACTCGCTGCAGGTCGGCGACCAGCAGACCTACACGCCGACCGCCGACGACATCGGCAAGGTCATCCACTGCACCGTCAACGCCGACAACGCCGGCGCGACCGTGTGGAAGACCGCGCAGGCGCCGGAGATCGGCAACAGCTCCGCCGGCGGCTCCGTGCCGGCGACGCTCTCGCTGACGCTGGGCGCCCCGGCCTCGTTCGGCGCGTTCACGCCGGGCATCACGAAGACCTACGAGGCCGCCACCACGGCCAACGTGATCTCGACCGCCGGTGACGCGACGCTGAGCGTCTCGGACCCGTCGCCGACCGCCACCGGCCACCTGGTCAACGGCGCGTTCTCCCTGCCGCAGCCGCTGCAGGCCCGGGCGCGCAACGCGGCCAACACGGGCACGGCGTACAACAACGTCGGCTCGAACCTGAACCTGCTCACGTACAGCGGCCCCGTCTCCAACGACGCGGTCGACCTGCAGTTCAGCCAGCTGATCAACTCGGGTGACGCGCTCCGCACGGGCGCGTACGCGAAGACGCTGACGTTCACCCTCAGCACGACCTCGCCGTAGTTTCGACTGTGGGGGTGACGCAAGTCACCCCCATATCAGTCTAATCTCCCGCTCATCTGTCCAGGAGGAGGGGAGAACTATGCGCAGGTCGCTCGCAATGGCCCTGGTCGCACTCGCGGCGGCTCCGGCCGCCGCGCAGGCGCAGTACACGGCGCCGCCGCCCGACCCGGGTTTCACGTACATCTTCGACGGATCCCCCACGGGGTCCGACGCGTCGTTCGACAAGTGGGCGTTCGCGGCCGGCACCGCCGCCCAGTCGCGCCCGGCCAGCCAGAGTGGGCAGGGCCAGGCGACGCTCGACACCGTCGAGGGCTCGTTCCTCGTCGGCGCCTCGCCCTTCGGCGCCTACTGGTACCCGGTGAAGGCGTTCGGGGACGCCGTGTTCCGGCTGCAGTACACGGTCCAGAACACGGAGATCGCGACCCGCAACGGCGGCGTCATGATCCGCACGCCTGAGGTCCGTTACACGGGGGCGAACACGGCCGCCGTGCTGGCGCAGAAGCCGACCGGCTTCAACTACGAGCTCTGCCCGGGCGCGCTGCTGGCGTGCGCGCGTGACACGCCCGGCGCGTCGGTGTCGTACACGTGGACGGGCGCGAGCGGCCCGTACCCGCCGGCCGGCACGTACTCGGGCTCCTACTGCGCACGGTCCGGCACGGAGGACCTGACCAACCTCGCCGGGACCGGGACCCTGACCCACAACGCCAACGCCGACAACCACCAGCACTGGACGCAGGTCGCGTGCGGCCACGAGGTGCAGATCAACGAGACCCTGACGGGCACCGGCCCGCTCGGCGGCTCGGACCCGATCAAGACGGGCTCGATCTACAACTTCCGCAACCTCAACGCCCAGCAGTCGCGGACGTACGAGCGCCTGGTCAAGGGCGTGTGGCATGACATGGAGATCCGCACGATCGGCCAGCAGTACACGGTCCTGGTCGACGGCCGGATGATCAACCAGTTCGACAACTCGATCCCGAAGATCGCGTCGCGCAACGGCGACCCGTCGACCGTCGCGCGCCAGCTCGCCCGCGGCTATCTCGGCCTGCAGACCCACGGCGGCAACGACCGCATCTCCTACCGCGAGATCCAGGTCAAGGAGTTCGCCCCCGCCGACATCCCGGTCAACACGGTCGCGCCGACCGTGACCGGCACGGGCTTCGTCGGGCAGAACCTCACCTGCAACCAGGGCACGTGGACCGGGCCGACCGGCATCACGTACTCGCGCAAGTGGTACCGCTCGAACAAGGTCCCGGCGTCGCACCCGCACTTCCGGGCGCCGTCGCAGATCGACCTCGGCAGCTTCTCCACCGCGCCCGATCCGGCCGGTACGTACGGCAACCAGGAGCTGACCTGGCTCGACTCGTACCTGGTCGACGAGGACGGCAACAGCACCTACGCGCCGACGGTCGCGGACGTGGGCAAGGTCATCCACTGCGCGCTGGTCGCCGACGCGGGCGGCGCCACGGTGTGGAAGACCGCGATCGGGCCGGAGATCGTCGTGGCCGCCACGATGCCGGTCGGCGGCACCGTCCCGCCGACGATGAGCCTCACCCTCGGCGCCCCGGCGTCCTTCGGCGGCTTCACGCCCGGCGTCGCGCGTGACTACGACGACTCGACGACGGCCACGGTCGTCTCCTCCGCGGGCGACACGACGCTGAGCGTGTCCGACCGCGGCACCGCCTCGGTCGGCCACCTCGTCAACGGCACGTCCGCGTTGACGCTGCCGCTGCAGGCGCGGGCGGGCGGCGGGACCTTCGCCCCGGTCGGCGGCGCCGCGTCCCCGACCAACCTGGTGACGTTCACCACGCCGGTCTTCACCGAAGTCGTCCCGGTGGACTTCCGCCAGACGATCCCGGTCGGCGAACCGCTCCGGACGGGCACGTACAGCAAAACCTTGACGTTCACACTGTCGACAACACAGCCGTAGCGACCCCTTCGCGGGCGAGGAAGGCTCCGTGAGCCGCCTCGCCCGTCCGGGGGCCGAGCTCGAGTGACGGAGGCCGGTTGGCGGCGATCCACATGCCGACCAACCGCGCCTCCGCCACCGCGTCCGCAGGCAACCAGCCGCCGAGTTTGCCGGGCGCCGGCGCCGCCCGGAACGCCCGCGCCGACCGCGCGGCGAGGTCCGCGACGAGGTTGTCGTGCGGGGCGAGCGCGATCGCGCCGCCGCCGGCGCCCTCGCCGGGCGCGGCCACGGGGCCCCAATCGATCACTCTTCCCCCGGCGATCCAGATCGCGTCGAAGCGGCCGCGGGCCTCGGGGTGCGGGGCGAGCACGAGGCGGGCGCCCGTGTGGGTGTCGCGCAGGACGCCGCCGAGGCGGTCGAGCAGTGCCTCGAGTCGCACCTTGCGGCGTTGCAGCCAGGCCGCGCGCTCGTAGCGGCGCTCGGCGCTCGCCACCCGCGTCTGCTGGTCGACCCGCTCGAGCAGGGCGCGGCCGCCGTCGCGGCCGACGAACAGCTTCAGCGCCTGGTCGAGCCGCTCGCGGTAGACGTTCGGGTCCAGGTCGTGCAGGCACGGCGAGAGGCAGCGGCCCATCTGTCCGTAGGCGCTCGGGTGCTCGCGGCGCGGGAGCGTGCGGCCGCAGTGGCGCAGGCCGAAGAGCGAGTTGAGCTGCTCGACGAGCTCGGCCGCCGCGGCGCGACCCCGCACCGGGCCGACGCACACCGCGTGGCCGGCCGCGGGCTCGCGCGCGACCTCGAGGATCGGGAACGGGATGTCGAGGCGGCAGCGCAGGTAGACGTAGCCGTCGGGCTCCTGCTTGCCGCGGACGTTGCCCGGCGGGCGCAGCGCCTTGATCAGCCGGTCCTCGAGCAGCAGCGCGCCGAGCTCTGACTCGGTCACCTGGTGGTCGACGTGCTCGGCCTCCGCCGCCCACGTCGCACCGGTCGTGAAGTGCGAGCGCGCCCGCGTGCGCAGGTCGACCGACTTGCCGACGTAGAGCGGGCGGCCGTCGGCGTCGCGGAAGATGTAGACGCCCGGCTCGTGCGGCAGCGCGGCGAGGTGCGGCCGCTCCCCACGCGGGCGCTTGACCTTCGCCGGCCGCGTGCGCACCTTGCGCGGGCGGATCTGCGCGAGCGCGTCGGCGACCGTGATCGCGTTCATCGACAGCTTCGGGAACAGCGCGCAGAACACCCGCGCGCACGTCTTCGCGTCCGGCAGCGCGCGATGGACCTCGTCGACCTCGATCCCCAGCGCCGCGGCCAGCGTCGACAACCCGCGCCGGCGCTGCAGCGGCGCGAACCGCCGCGCCAGCGCGACCGTGCAGATCACCGGCGGGTCCGGCCACTCGAGCGCCGCCCGCGCGAACGCCTGGCGCAGCACCCGCACGTCGAAGGCCGCGTTGTGGGCGACGAGCACCCGCCCGCGCAACAGCTTCGCCACGTTCGGCAGCACGTCCTCGGGCGCCGGCGCGGCGTCGACCATCGCCTGCGTGATCCCCGTGAACCGCTGGATGCCGCGCCCCAGCGGGTTGGCCACGCCCACCACCGAGGAGAACTCGTCGTGCAGCTCTCCCCCGCCCACCAGCACCGCACCCACCTCGGTCAGCTCGCAGCGATCGCCCGCGAGGCCGTTGGTCTCGGTGTCGAGCGCGATGAACTCGGCGGTGGCGAACGTCTGTTCGAGCATGGATCCGGCAGCATCGCGCGCGGGTCGGACGGTGCAACGGCGCTTGCGCGCGCGCCGTGCATTACCGTTCGTTCACCGTGCGCCGGCTCGTCCTGTTCGCCCTCCCGATCGCCCTCGTGGCCTGCGGCGGCAGCGAGCAGCGCGAGAACAACCTGCGCCCGCCGGTCCCGATCACGCTGACCGGCGCGATCCACTCCGATCGCATCCAGATCTCCCCCGCCACGGCCGGCGCCGGCACGATCACCCTGATCGTCTCCAACCAGTCCAAGTCGCCCCAGACCGTGACCTTCGAGACCGACGAGCTCGGCGGCACCAAGGGCGGCAGCACCGTCTCGAGCCCCGAGATCGCCCCGGGCTCGACCGGCCGCCTGACGATCACCACCCGCCCCGGGACCTACGCCGTCCACACCCAGGACGACGCGATCCGCGCCGCGCAGGTGAAGATCGGCCCGCCGAGGCGCTCGGCGCAGAACAAGCTGCTGCTGCCGTAGCCGCGCCCGGTGGCCCGGCCGGGTCGGTCGTGCCGCCGTCCGGCCGCGGCGCCCGGCCACGGTGACTCGCCGCGCCGTGCAGGGAGACTCGTCGCGGAGACCATGCGAGATCGGTTGTGATCACTTTCGGCGACTGCGGCGCTTCTCGACCGAAAGCGCGCTGTTCGAGCTGGCGCGTTACCGACGTGCGTTACGAAAGTTGCCTCAGGCGCGAGTCTCGTAACGCACGTCCCTCGGACCTTCCTCACGGCGATGGACGCGACGGACGAAGGCGAAGGACCCGCTAGCTCTCCTCGCCTTCCCCTCAGAGCTTGCCGTTCTACCCGGTCAATTCAACCGGGCGGATCAATACCTCCCGCGGCTCCGCTTCGCGCACCACCGACAAGACGACATCCACCCCGATGCGCTCCTCGCCCAAGAGCCGCTGGAGATCGTCGACGCCCCGCACCGGCGCGCCGTCGATCGCCACGACGAGATCCTCGGCGCGCAGGCCCGCGCGCGCGGCCGGGGAGTCGCCGACCACCTCGACGACCTCGACGGCGTTGTCGCGTCCCACGAGCGCGGCGATCCACGGCGGCAGGGGCCGCGCGCCGCCGGCGATGCCGATCCACGCGCGCCGCACGCGTCCGTCGCGCATCAGCGCGGAGACGATTCCCCGCGTGGTCGCGTTGACCGGGATCGCCAGCCCGAGCCCCACGCCCGCGACCGCGGTGTTGATCCCCACGACCTCGCCGGACCCGTTCACCAGCGCGCCGCCGGAGTTCCCCGGGTTCAAGGCGGCGTCGGTCTGGATGACGTCGTCGATCATGCGCGTGGCGGTGCGGTCGCGGGCGGGCAGGGAGCGGCCCAGAGCCGACACGACACCCGCGGTCACCGAGCCCGCGTAGCCGTGCGGGTTGCCGATCGCGACCACGAGTTGGCCGACGCGCAGCCGGGCCGCGTCCCCCAGCTCGGCCGCGGGAGCGGCGGCGGAGTCCAGCCGCAACAGCCCGAGGTCCGACAACGGATCGATGCCGACGACCGACGCCTGCACGTCGGAGCCGTCGGTGAAGGAGGCGCGGACGCGGCGGCCGTTGCCGATCACGTGGGCGTTGGTGAGCATGAACCCGTCCGGCGTGATGACGACGCCCGATCCCGTGCCCCGCCGCGCCACGCGCAGGTTCGCCACGGACGGCCCGAGCTTCTCGGCCACCGAGACGACGACGCGCGAATAGGCGTCAAGAGCTTCAATATCGGTAGTCACTTACCCCATGTTAGTGCGGTTCGCCACACCGCCGCACCTGGACAGGTGGCTTATAGTTGCATGCGTGCAAGCAAAGGTTGCGTCCACGACGGAGTTGACCGAGGCGTTGGCCGCCGTGTGGAGGCACCTGAACAAGCGCTCGTCGACCGAGCTGTTCCGGGTCGTCGACGAGCTGGGTTCGTCGTTCTCGCAGGTGAAGATGCTGTTCCTGCTCGAGGACGGCGGCGAGCACTCCGTCAAGGAGATCGCCGCCCACCTCGGCCTGTCCCTCCCCGCCGCCTCCCGGGCGGTGGACGGGCTCGTCGAGCGTGGTTTCGTCACCCGCCGCGAATCCGAGGAGGATCGCCGGTCGCGCATCATCGCGCTGTCGGACTACGGCCGCGAGGTCGTGGACCGGCTCACGCGCGCGCGTCTCGCGACCCTCGACACGTTCGTGGCCGAGATCACGCCCGAGGAGCAGAACGCCCTTCTCATCGCGTTGCTCCCCATCGTCGAAAGGATCAAGTCCAGTGACTGATCGACTCCGACTCTCCGAAGAGAACCGCCGCTGGTGGACGCTCGCGGCCATGTGCTTCGCGCTGTTCATGGTGATGCTCGACAACACGGTCGTCAACGTCGCGCTGCCATCGATCCAGCGCAGCTTCGACGCCTCGTTGTCGAGCCTCGAGTGGACGATCAACGCGTACTCGCTCGCCTTCGCCGTCTTCCTGGTCACCGGCGGCCGGCTCGGCGACATCTTCGGCCGCCGGAAGGTGTTCCTGATCGGCGTGGTCGTCTTCGCGGCGGCGTCGGCGACCATCGGCTTCGCCCCGTCCGAGGGCTGGCTGGTGGCATCGCGGGCCGTCCAGGGCCTCGGCGCCGCGCTGATGATGCCCGGCACGCTGTCGATCATCACCAACACGTTCCCGCCCGCCGAGCGCGGCCGCGCGATCGGCACCTGGGCCGGCGTGTCCGCCATCGCCCTGGCGCTCGGCCCGCTGCTCGGCGGCTGGCTGACCGAGGACGTCAGCTGGCGCGCGATCTTCTTCATCAACCTTCCGGTCGCCGCCGTCGCGGTCGCCGTGACCCTGTTCGCGACGCACGAGTCGCGCGACGAGACCGCGACCCGCGAGGTGGACATCCCCGGCATCGCCGCGCTGACGGTCGGCCTGACCGCGCTCGTCCTGGCCCTCGTCCAGGCCAACTCCTGGGGCTGGGGCTCCCCGCGGATCATCGGGCTGTTCGCCGTCGCCGCCGTCGGGCTGACGTCCTTCGTGTTGCTCGAGCGCCGCTCGCACGCCCCGATCGTCGACTTCGAGTTCTTCCGCTCGCGCAGCTTCGTCGGCGCGAACGTCGTCGCGTTCGCGATCAGCTTCGGCATGTTCGCGGTGTTCTTCTTCCTCGCGCTCTACATGCAGAACATCCTCGGCTACTCGCCGCTGCAGACGGGCGTGCGCTTCCTGCCGAGCACGCTGGTGATCATGGTCGCGGGCCCGCTCGCCGGCCGCCTGGCGGACCGCGTCGGCCCGAGGACGCCGCTCGTGATCGGCCTCAGCCTGGTCACGATCAGCCTCGCGTGGCAGTCGCGCATCCAGGTCGACACGAGCTTCGGGTTCCTGGTCGTCCCGTTCATCCTGCTCGGCCTCGGGATGGGCTTCACGATGTCGCCGATGAGCACGGCGGCGATGAACGCCGTCGACCGCACCAAAGCGGGCGTGGCGTCGGGCACGCTGAGCATGACCCGGATGGTCGGCGGGACGTTCGGCGTCGCCGCGCTCGGCGCGCTCGTGGCCAGCGTCGGCCGCCACGATCTGGCGCAGTCGCTCCCGAACGTCCCGGAGGCGACCCGCGAGAAGCTCGTCGACGCGCTCGGCTCCGGCGCTGACACCACCGGTGTCTCGGCGGCCGTCCGCACCGCCTCCGAGCACGCCTTCGTCGACGCGCTCGGCGCCGGTCTCACGATCGCCGCGATCGCCACCGCGCTCGCCGCGCTCGCGGCCTGGTTGCTGGTCGACCCGCGCAGGCCCGCGCACGAGGAGGCCCCGGCGGCGACGCCCGAGGCTGAGGCTGCCATGGTCTAGCGCGTGCACGTCCTGACGACGGTCGACCCCGAGTTGATCGCGCATCTGCGCGAGGAGCACCACTTCTTCTGGATCGACCTCGTCGGGCCGGACGCCGACACCGTCCACCGGCTGGGGGCCGCGCTGGACCTGCACCCCGTCGCGCTCGAGGACACGCTCGAGATGGGCCAGCGGCCGAAGATCGAGCCCTATGTGGGCCACGTCCTGGTCGTCTTCTACACCGCCCGGGTCCCGGCGCAGCCGCTCGAGGTCCACCTCTACATCTCGGGCGACTACATCGCCACCGTCCACCGCGACCCGTGCGACGCGCTCGTGAACCTCCACGCCGAGCTCGCCGAGGAGCCCACGCACGACGAGGAGATGCTGATCTACCGCGTCCTCGACGGGCTGACCGACGCCCACTACCCCGTGATCGCCGAGCTCGAGACCCGCATCGACGCGCTCGAGGTCGAGATCCTCACCCGGCCGCGGCGCGAGCACCTGACCCAGAGCTACCGGCTCAAGCAGGACGTGCGCGAGCTGCACCGCCTGACCGCCGCCGAGCACGAGCAGTTCAAGACCGCGCACGAGGTGATCCTCGACCTCGAGGGCCTGACGAAGGGCACGCGGCCCTACCTGCGCGACATCGGCGACCACCTCGCCCAGATCGCGGGCGAGTACCAGCGCCAGATCGAGGACCTGCTCGCGCTCACGCAGACCTACTTCAACGCGAACTCCGACCGCCTCAACGCGGTCGCGACGCGGATCACGATCGGCGGCACGATCTTCGTCCTCCACACGGTCGTGACCGGGTTCTTCGGCCAGAACTTCGGCTGGCTCGTGAACAACATCGACACCAAGCACGACTTCCTGCTCTTCGGCGTCAGCTCGCTGGTGGTGCCGACTGTGGTCTTGCTCACACTCTTCTGGGTCAAACGCGACGACTGGTTCTGAGAGCCCGTAGGGTTTGTCCATGTCCGTCGATACCAGCCAGATCGCCCAGCTCGACGTCGAGCCCGGCGAGCTCCCCGAGACGATGGCCGCATGGGTCATCCGCGCCGAGCGCGAGGGCGAGCCGACCGAGGCCTTCCAGCTGGAGGAGATGGCGGTACCCACGCCGGGGGCGTTCGAGGTGATCGTGCGCGTGATGGCCGCGGGCGTGAACTTCAACAACGTGTGGGCGGCGCTGGGCAAGCCGATCTCGGTCTTCCGCTACCACCAGGAGGACCACCACATCGGCGGCTCGGACGCGTCCGGGATCGTCTGGGCGGTCGGCGAGGGCGTCACCCGCTGGAAGCCCGGCGACGAGGTCGTCGTGCACTGCAACCAGGCCTCCTACGAGGACCCGGAGGTGCACGGGCTCGACCCGATGGCGGCCCCGTCGCAGCAGATCTGGGGCTACGAGACCACGTGGGGCTCGTTCGCGCAGTTCTGCAAGGTGCAGGCCCAGCAGCTGCTGCCCAAGCCGAAGGCGCTCGCGTGGGAGGAGGCGGCCAGCTACGGCCTGACGTTCTTCACCGCCTACCGGATGCTCGTCGACCAGGCGCGCCTGCAGGAAGGCCACCGCGTGCTCGTCTGGGGCGGCGCGGGCGGCCTGGGCGTGTTCGCGATCCAGCTCTGCAAGCTCGCCGGCGCGGACGCGATCGGCGTCGTCTCCAGCACCGAGAAGGGCGAGCTGGTCAAGGCGCTCGGCGCCGTCGACTACATCGACCGCAACGAGTTCGCGGGGATGATGCGGCGCGGCGACGAGGACTTCGACGCCGAGAAGGCGCGCTTCAAGGAGTCGCGGCGCTTCGGCGCCGCGGTCGCGGAGAAGCTGGGCGGCGAGCCCGACATCGTCTTCGAGCACGTCGGGCGCGCCACGTTCCCCACCTCGGTGCTGGTGGTCAAGCCGTTCGGGACCGTCGTGATCTGCGGCGCGACCTCCGGCCACACGCTCGATTTCGACGTCCGCTACCTCTGGATGCGCCAGAAGCGGATCATCGGCTCGCACTTCGCCAACGCCTGGGAATGCCACCGCGCGAACGAGCTGATCGAGGCGGGGAAGGTCCGTCCCGTACTCTGGAGGACGCTGGGCTTCGAGCAGGTCGCCGAAGCCCATCAGCTCATGTATGAGAACAAGCACCTCGGCAAGATCGCGATCCTCGTGGGCGCGGAGGCCGAGGGTCTGGGGAAGACAGCGGACGGCCCGGGCGCGATCCGGGCGGAGGTGGGAGCGTAGATGGCAGCCGGAGTAGCGCAGATCCCGTGGTACGCGACCCTTTTCCGGGGCGACAAGCTCGCCGCGGCATTGGAGGAGATCGCCCCCGTCGCCACGCGGTATGGCGCCACGGAGTACAGGATCTATCGCAATCGCGATGACATGTACAAGTTCACGCACCTGATCTCGTTCAACGAGAAGTCCGAGTTCGAGGCGTACTGGTACGGCCCGGAGTTCAACAAGTGGCGGGCGTCGTACTCGAGCTGGTACCAGGTGCCGATCCTCTACACGTGGAACGACCTGATCCTCGAGGGCGGGCTCGCGTACGAGGCCGCGGTCGCGAACGGGGACTAGTTCTGAGCCATCGTCTGCCCGAGCGCGACCGGCCGTGGATGATCCGCACCTACGCGGGTCACTCCACCGCGGCCAAGTCGAACGAGCTGTACCGGCGCAACCTGGCCAAGGGCCAGACGGGGCTCTCCGTAGCGTTCGACCTGCCGACGCAGACCGGCTACGACGCGGATGACGAGCTCGCTCGCGGCGAGGTGGGCAAGGTGGGCGTGCCGGTCGCCCACCGCGGTGACATGGCCGCGTTGATGGACGGCATCCCGCTCGGCGAGATGAACACGTCGATGACGATCAACGCGACCGCGGCGTGGCTGCTGGCGCTCTACATCGTCGCGGCCGAGGAGCAGGGCGTCGACGCGGCCGTGCTGTCGGGCACGACCCAGAACGACATCATCAAGGAGTACCTCTCGCGCGGGACCTACGCGTTCCCGCCCGAGCCGTCGATGCGGCTGATCGCGGACATGGTCGCCTACACGGTCGAGCACGTCCCGCGCTGGAACCCGGTCAACATCTGCTCCTACCACCTGCAGGAGGCGGGCGCGACGCCCGTGCAGGAGATCGCGTTCTCGATGGCGACCGCGATCGCCGTTCTGGACGCGGTGCGTTCGCGGGTGTCCGAGGACCGCATGGAGGCCGTCTTCGGGCGGATCTCGTTCTTCGTCAACGCCGGCGTGCGGTTCATCGAGGAGCACGCGAAGCTGCGCGCGATGACCGTGCTGTGGGAGGAGATCGGCCGGGAGCGCTACGGGGTCACCGATTCGCGCGCGCTGCGGTTCCGGTACGGCGTGCAGGTGAACTCGCTCGGGCTGACCGAGTCCCAGCCGGAGAACAACGTCCAGCGGATCGTCGTGGAGGCGCTGGCGGTGACGCTGGGGCGAGGCGCGCGGGCGCGGGCCGTGCAGTTGCCGGCGTGGAACGAGGCGTTGGGTCTCCCGCGGCCGTGGGACCAGCAGTGGTCGCTGCGGATCCAGCAGGTGCTGGCGTACGAGACCGACGTCCTGGAGTACCCCGACATCTTCGAGGGCTCGGTCGTGATGGACGGGCTCGTGGGCGAGTTGCTCGACGGCGCCCGCGCGGAGATGGAGCGGGTGTCCGAGCGCGGCGGGGCGGTCGAAGCCGTCCCGTACATGAAGGCGGCGCTCGTCGAGTCCCACCGCGAGCGGATCGCGCGGATCGAGTCCGGCGCCCAGGTCCTGGTCGGTGTCAACCGGTTCACCGAGACCGAGCCGTCGCCGTTGACGGGCGCCGAGGACGGCGGGATCCTCGTCGTCGATCCGGGTGTCGAGGCCGAGGCGCGCTCGGCGGTGGCATCGTGGCGCTCGTCTCGCGGGGACGTGAGCGGCGTCCTGGCCGAGCTCCGGCGGGTTGCCGCGTCCGACGAGAACATCATGGACGCGACGCTGGCCGCCGCCCGCGCCGGCGTGACGACAGGCGAGTGGGCCGGCGCGCTGCGCGACGTCTTCGGCTCCTATCGCGCGCCGACCGGCGTGGGAGAGGCGGCCTCGCCCGCCGCCGACGAGGCGCTCCGCGACGAGGTCGCGCGCGTGAGCGAGGCTTTGGGGCGGACGCTGAAGATCCTCGTCGGCAAGCCCGGGTTGGACGGGCACTCCAACGGCGCCGAGCAGATCGCCGTCCGCGCCCGCGACGCCGGGATGGACGTCGTCTACGAGGGCATCCGGCTGACCCCGGCGCAGATCGCGCGGTCGGCCGTCGACGAGGGCGTGCACGTGATCGGCCTCTCGATCCTCAGCGGATCGCACCGTGAGCTGATCCCCTCCGTGATCGAGGCGCTCGACGGCGCCGACATCCCGGTCGTCGTCGGCGGCATCATCCCCGACGCCGACGTCCCCGCCTTGAAGGCCGCGGGCGTCGCGGCGGTCTACACGCCGAAGGACTTCGAGCTCGACCGCATCATGCACGACATCGTCGCCCTGGTCGCCGAACGCAACGGCGTATCGGCGGCGGCGTAGCCGGCCGCGGAGCGGGCGCGGGTGGGCGGCGACGACGCTGCACGGACCGGCGCGGCGCGGGTGGGCGGCGACGACGCGGCACGGGCCGGCGCGGCGCGGGTGGGCGGCGACGACGCGGCGCGGGCCGGCGCGGCGCGGGTGGGCGGCGACGACGCGGCACGGGCCGGCGCGGGCGCGGCGCTCGGCGCGCGGCTCGCGGCGGGCGACCGCGGCGCGGCGCCGGCGGCGCTCAACCTGCTCGAGACGCGGACGGCCCGCGCGGAGGCGGCGGCGCTCGTCTCCGCCGCCGGCGACGGCGCGGGACACGTCGTCGGCGTCACCGGGCCGCCGGGGGTCGGGAAGTCGACGCTTCTGAGCGCATTGCTGCGCGAGTGGCGGGGGCGCGGGCGCAGCGTCGCGGTGCTCGCCGTCGACCCGTCGTCGAAGCGCAGCGGCGGCTCGCTGCTCGGCGACCGGGCGCGGATCGAGCACGATCCCGCCGACCGCGACGTGTTCATCCGCTCGATGGCGGCGGGCGAGCGGCTCGGCGGCCTCGCCCCCGCGACCCGCGCCGCGGCCCAGGCGCTCGCCAACGCGTTCGACGTCGTCGTGATCGAGACCGTCGGCGTCGGCCAGTCCGAGACCGACGTGGCCGAGGCGGCGGACACCATCGCGGTCATCGTCCAGCCCGGCTCGGGCGACGCCCTGCAGTTCCTCAAGGCCGGGATCATGGAGGTCCCGGACGTCCTCGTCGTCACGAAAGCCGACCTCGGCGCGGTCGCCCACCGGGCCGAGCACGACCTGCGCGCCGCGCTCGGCGCCTTGGGCGCGCGCACGACCCCGCTCGTCAGCGTCTCCTCGCTGCGGCCGACGAGTGGCATCGACACCCTCGCCGACGCCCTCGACGCCCACCGCGCCGGCCTCGACCTCGCCGCCACCCGCACCCGCATCCGCCGCCTCGGCGCGCTCGCCGACTTCCTCCACGAGCACGGCGAGCGCGGCCTGCGCGCCCTCGGCGGCCGCCGCGCCGCGACCCGTTGGCTCGCCGAACAGCCACCCGAGCTCCCGGAGCCCGAGCTCCTCCGCCGCCTCGAGGCCAACCTAAAGGGGCCTGACCCCTTTAACTAAGGTTGCCGCATGGAGTGCCCCGAGTGCGGCGCGCGGGTTCCTGTCGTGACGGGATATCCCAACTGGTGCGAGTGCGGGTGGAACCTCGAGCGGCCGCCTGTGGCACGGCGTCCCGGGGGGCGGTTCGCCCGGTTCGCGGCGCACCTCGGGCGCAGTTCCGGAGAGCGGATGGCGGCGCGGTTGCGGGACGCGCAGGAGCTGCGGGCCGGGAGGACGCCCGCGAAGGTGCTGGCGTACGCGGTGGCCGCGGGCGTGCACGTGTTCACGCTCGCGCTCTTCGTGGGTGGGATCGCCGCAGTGGTGACCGAGTTCCCGGAGCCGTTCTCGATCTTGTTCGGGCTCGCGATGGTGTGCGCGGCGGGCCTCATGCGCCCGCGGGTGCCGGGGATGCCCGACGGCGAGCTGCTCGACCCCGCCGCGGCGCCCACGTTGCACGCGCTGGCGGGCAAGGTCGCGAGCGCGCTCGACCGGCCGCCGCCGTCGGCGATCGTGGCCGATGCGCGCTGGAACGCGTCGTTGGCGGTCGTCGGCTGGCGGCGGCGGCGCGTGCTGGTGGTCGGGGTGCCGCTGCTCGCGGCGCTCGGGCCGGACGAGCGGGTGGCGATGCTCGCCCACGAGGTCGGGCACGACCGCAACGGCGATGCCACACGCGGGCTGTTCGTCGGCTCCGCGGTTGACGGGCTCGACGCGCTCGCCGCGGCGCTGCGCCCGCCGCGCCGGGCGGCGGCGTTCGAAGAGCTCGGCGCCGTCGAGTGGCTCGCGGGCGCGCTGACCTGGGTGCTCACCCGGCCGGTCGACGCCGTGCTCTGGCTCGAGGCGCGCCTGCTGCTGCGCGACATGCAGCGCGCGGAGTACCTCGCCGACGCGGCGGCGGCGCGGGTCGGCGGCAGCGCCGCGGCGATCGCGCTGCACGAGCGGGTGCTCCTCCACCCCACCTTCCAGCACGCCGTCCAGCAGGCGGCGATCGAGAACGACGCGCGCGGGACGCTGAGCCGCGTACGCGCCGCGCTCGACGCGGTGCCGGCGCGCGAGCGGGATCGCCGGCGGCGCGTCGCGCGGCTCAAGCACGCGCGGCTCGAGGACAGCCACCCGCCGACGGGAATGCGGATCGCGCTCCTGGAGGACCGCGCTCCGCACCCGCCGATGGTCACGCTGACGCTCTTCGAGTCAGAGCGGATCGACGCCGAGCTCGCGCCGCTGGAGGCAGCGATCGGCCGCGCGCTCGTGGACCGCTACCGCGCCGCGCTGCACGGGCATCGCTAGTGCCCTAGCTGTAGTTCCTGAGGAGGTTGTTCATCCGGGCCTCCTTGGAGGCTGGTGGTTCTCGAGGCCGCCAGATCCAAGGAGGACACCGGATGAAGTTGCACGCTAACGCGGCGTTGTCATTGAGACAGCGCGAGCGGATGGTGTCGCGTGTGATCGAGCATGGGTGGTCGCTGGCGAAGGCCGCCGAGGCGGCCGAAGTCAGCGAGCGCACGTGCTCGAAGTGGGTCTCGCGCTACCGCGCCGAAGGCAAGCCGGGGCTGTTGGATCGCTCTTCAGCGCCTCATCGCGTCGCCAACCGGACTGACGAGCTGGCGATCCAG
>NZ_AUIK01000038.1 GCF_000423665.1 Solirubrobacter soli DSM 22325
CGTTGCGCAGGTGATGCGCGTTGAGCAGCCAGCACTCGAAGCGGTCTTCCAGCGCCTGAAAGACGGTCTTCCAATACACGCCGGTCGCCTCCATCCCGACCAGCGTGACCCCGAACTGCGCCAGCCACTCGGCGAGCGCCGCTAGGCCGGTCAGCGTCGCGCTGAACGTCTGCGTCTGCTGGTCGACTCGCCGCCGCCCTGTGCCGGGCACGCGCACGGTCGCCACGACATTGTCACGGTGCACATCAAGACCCGCGCACCGCTGTACCACCACATCCATCGCCCGCTCCTTTCAGGACGCCGGATACCGATCGCCCGGAGGAGACCTCCCAGCATGAGTCTGGCCTACGCGCTCGAAGCAGCAATCAACACTTCCACAGGTCCCCACGCCACGCTGTCGCACGGGCTCTCCGCGCACCAAGCCTCGACGGCGTCAACCCGGGCACAGGGATTCTCACTCCTCAACACCGGCCGCGCGCGGCCACGACAGCTGTCGCATAAGTCCCCTCGGCGACCCGCAGGCCCGTTTCGCTGCGACTGATCTGCCTCGAGAGGTGCTCGAAGGCGCTTAGAACGCGATTGTGGACGTCGCCAATTTCGGCGCTGGCGTCGTGATCGACTTGTGCGACAGCCCCCCACAGAAGCACCACTCTGCTCGTCGCTTCAGCACTGTGCTTGCAGGTATAGACGCCCCGGACTGACGCCCACCGTGGACGAAGTTGGTAGGGGCGCGAGCGACGGAGGCCCCGGTCGCCACAAG
The DNA here is from genome assembly GCF_000423665.1 of Solirubrobacter soli DSM 22325. Classification (GTDB taxonomy): domain Bacteria; phylum Actinomycetota; class Thermoleophilia; order Solirubrobacterales; family Solirubrobacteraceae; genus Solirubrobacter; species Solirubrobacter soli. Next base: position 761 of record NZ_AUIK01000038.1, read on the forward strand.
CAAGCGTCTGGCCCGAGCTCACGACGGGACCTTCGAGATCCGGATGGGCGACGAGGTGCACGCCGTCGGGCCCGGCGGATTCGCCTTCGGACTCGCGGAAGAAGCACTCCATCCCGCCGGGCGCGAATCCCAGAAGGATCCGGCTCGGGGCCTCGCGGTGTTGCGGAAGTTGTGCAACGTGCCGCGGGGCACTCCGGAGCAAAGCAGCGCTCGACAGCCAAGCGTGCGTACAACGCCTGTTGGCCGCAGGGTGCCCGGGCGGCGTCAGCCGGCGCCGAGGCGATCGCCGGAGCCGAGCCAATTCGAGGCCGTTGGGCGCGTCGACCGGAAGGTCGACGAAGTCCTCGGGCTCAAGCTGTCGGCTGTCGCGTCGATGGTGTCGGCAGCAGCGCCTCTCTGGCCGCCGTAGCGGCGGCCGCGGTCCCTGCTCGGGCAGACGTGGGTTGCAGGCGGGCGTTCTGTAAGCGATCACGCGCGGTCGTCGAGCAGCTTCAGGGCGGTCTCGACGCCGCGGGCGAGGAGTTGGTCTGAGAGGTCGCGGTCGGTCAGCGCTCTGGCGACTTGCAGGGTGCCGATCATGAACCCGAAGAGCGTGAGGGCGTCGATTCGAGACGCGTCGGTCGGGTGGAGGCGTGCGGCGATGTCGTCGGCGGTGCCGAGCAGTTCGTCGGTGAAGACCTGCCTGGTGGCGGCGGGGCGGCGGACGACCTCGTCGAGCAGCGCGGCCGACGGGCAGCCGTCGGCGAGCTGGTCGCGGTGCTCGGGGGACAGGTAAAAGCGGATGATCGCTTCGAGTCCCGCGCGATCAGACGGCTGGGTGTCGAAGGTGTGGCGTTGGGCGCGTAGCTGGTCGGCGAGGACGTTCGCGACGAGATCCTCCTTGGACGTGAAGTGCGCGTAGAAGGCGCCGTTGGTCAGGCCGGCGTCGGACATCACGGCCGCGACGCCGGCGCCGTCGATGCCGTCTTGTTTGAAGCGCCGCCCGGCCGCTTCGAGGATGCGTTGCCTGGTGGCCTGCTTTTGGTCCTTGGCGTAGCGCATAGCGCCCTCTCTTGTCGTGCTGCTCTCGATCGCGTCGTGGGGACACGGTTCGCGTCCCCGCTATTGCATTATGGTCGTACGATTGTATTATGATCGTAATTCAAAGCCCACGCATCAAGGAAAGAACGCCATGACGACGGTCCACGAACCCACCGCTGCGCCCTCGAACCCGACATGGAAGACCGCCCCGACGCACACCCTCACCGCGGGCGGCGTGCAGTTCGCCTACCGTCAACTCGGCCCGAGCACGGGCGTGCCGGTGGTCTTCCTCACCCACCTGGCCGCCGTCCTTGACAACTGGGACCCGCGCATCGTCGACGGCATCGCCGCCAAGCATCGGGTCATCACCTTCGACAACCGCGGGGTCGGCGCCTCGAGCGGGTCAACGCCGACGACGATCGAGCAAATGGCACGCGACGCCGTGACCTTCATCCGTGCCCTCGGCTTCGATGAGGTCGACCTGTTCGGGTTCTCGATGGGCGGCATGATCGCCCAGGTGATCGCGCAGCAGCAGCCGCTGCTCGTGCGCAAGATGATCCTCGCCGGAACCGGCCCCGCGGGCGGCGAGGGCATCGAGAAGGTGACCCGCATCTCCTACCTCGACACCGCGCGCGGATTGCTCACCCGCCGCGACCCCAAGGAGTTCCTGTTCTTCACCAGGACGCCGAACGGGCGCGGCGCCGCGAAGAAGTTCCTGGCACGACTGGAGGAACGTACGGACGACCGCGACAAGGCCATCTCCGTCGGCTCGTTCCGCGCCCAGCTCAAGGCCATCCACCGATGGGGTTGGCAACAGCCCGCCGACCTCGCGAGCATCCGTCAGCCGGTGCTCGTCATGAATGGCGACAGCGACAAGATGGTGCCCACCAAGAACAGCGTCGACCTCGACCGGCGACTCCCCAACAGCGAGCTCGTCCTCTATCCCGATGCCGGGCATGGCGGGGTGTTCCAGTTTCACGAGGACTTCGTCAAGCGGGCGCTCGAGTTCCTCTAAGAGCCGCACACCCTCGCCCGGACCGGCCTCCGCAGGCCGTCCGCGCCGCCGCCGACCCATCGGCGGCCTTCCACGACCTGCGAAAGGCTGAAGATGACACCGACCACCCCCCTGAAGAGCGGCGCCCACCCCGCGGCCGCGACCACGACCTGGCGAACCGCGCCGACCCGCACGATCAGCGTCGGCGGCACGCCATTCGCCTACCGCGAGCTCGGTCCCCGCACCGGCGTGCCGCTCGTCTTCCTACACCACTTCACCGCCGTCCTGGACGACTGGGACCCGCGGGTCATCGACGGCATCGCCGCCAAGCGACACGTGATCGCATTCGACAACCGCGGCATCGGCGCGACGGGCGGATCGGTGCCGCACACCATCGATGAGATGGCCGCCGACGCCGTCGCCTTCATCCGCGCCCTCGGCTACGACCAGGTCGACCTCCTCGGCTTCTCACTCGGCGGCGGCGTCGCTCAGGTGATCACACTCGAGCACCCCCAACTCGTCCGCAGAGTCATTCTGGCCGGCACGGGCCCCGCCGGCGGGGGCGGCATCGAGAAGATCACGAGGATCGCGGCCACCGCCTACATCAAGGCCGCGCTCACCCTGCGTGATCCCCGGCACTACCTGTTCTTCGCCAGGACGCCGGACGGCAAGCGCGCCGCAACCGACTACATGGCCCGTCTGAAGGAGCGCACCAACGACCGCGACAAGCGGATCTCCCTGCAGGCCAGGCGCGCACAGCTCAAGGCGATCCGCGCGGCCGGCCTGCAGCCGCCCCACGACCTCGAGAAGATCACCCAGCCGGTCTTCGTAGCCAACGGCGACAACGACGTCATGGTCGCCAGCAGCCACTCCGTCGACATCGCCCGCCGGATCCCGAACGCGAAGCTGACGATCTATCCGGACTCCGGTCACGGCGGGGTCTTCCAGTATCACCGCGAGTTCGTCCCCGCGGTCCTCGAGTTCCTCGAGAGCTGATGCCTACCCCAACCCCAACGACACCATGAACGCTTACCTCGTCAAGAAGTACAAGAGCCCGATGGAGGCCGGCGCCGCACCGGAACCGACGGTCGGCGACCACGACGTGCTCGTCGACATCCACGCGGCCGGCGTCAACATGCTCGACGCGAAGATCCGCGACGGGGACTTCAAGCTCATCCTCCCGTACAAGACCCCGTTCACCCTCGGGCACGACCTCGCCGGTGTCGTCACTCGCGTCGGCCCCGCCGTGACGCGCTTCACCGTCGGCGACGCGGTCTACGGGCGACCGCGCGACGGCCGCATCGGCACCTTCGCCGAGCACATCGCCGTCCACGAGGACGATCTCGCGATCAAGCCCGCGAGCCTCTCCATGGCCGAGGCGGCCTCGGTGCCACTGGCCGCCCTGACCGCCTGGCAGGCGCTCGTCGAGCGAGCAAACCTGCAGCCGGGCCAGAAGGTGCTCATCCACGCCGGCTCCGGGGGCGTCGGCACATACGCGATCCAACTGGCCAAGCACCTCGGGGCGACGGTCGCCACGACGACGGGCACCAGCAACCTCGAATGGGTCCGCGACCTCGGCGCCGACGTCGTCATCGACTACCGCACGCAGGACTTCGAGACGCTCGTGCACGACTACGACGTCGTCCTGGACTCGCAGGGCGGAGACACGCTCGCCAAGTCGCTCCGCGTCCTAAAGCCCGGAGGCATCGCGATCGGCATCGCCGGTCCTCCGGACCCGGACTTCGCACGCAGACAAGGACTCCACCTGGCACTGCGGCTGGTCCTGGCCCTGCTGAGCCTGAAGACGCGCCGGGCCGCGCGGCGCCGCGGCGTGCGGTACTCGTTCCTGTTCATGCGCGCCAGCGGTGCGCAGCTCGACGAGATCACCACGCTCATCGACTCAGGAGTCCTCCGCTCCATCGTCGACCGCACGTACCCCTTCCACGAGGCCCCACAGGCCCTCGCCCACGTCGAAGGCGGCCGCGCCAAGGGCAAAGTCGTCATCACCATGGTCTGACGCGCCACGCGTTCGGCTGCCAAGCGCCCCGCCGACTCGATCCCAACGTGCGCGAAGTAATCGTCCGCGAGCGAGCTTGGAACGGTCGAGCAACTCGGCGCGTACCTCCTGCATCGCATGGCTCGGCGCGCGGTGCCGTGAGGTGCGGGCCGACGGCGGCATCGTCGCGCCACCGCGCCCGGCGCGCCTCGTGACTAAGCTCGGCCTCGTCGCACGACGTCGAGCGATGCCCCGGACAGGCGCACCACATTGGAGGCGAGGGCTGCGACATCACCTGCGCGACCATGCCGCTCGACCTGCGCCCGACACTCTGGGGTCCCCGCATTCGTCTCGTCGCCCGACTGCGAATCCGCCCCACCTGGCTGGGATGAGGGCCCTGCCGACCGGGATCTGCTCACGAGGCTCGCCAGAGCAATCAACGGCGGCTGCGAGGTCGTGCGCTAGAGGCTCGTGCACCCAGACGTGGTGCAGCAGGACCCTCGCGCTGCGGATGATCTCGCACTCCTGCAACCTCTCCTACGACGAACGAATCGGCTTCGAGTTCCTCGACCCCGGCGACCTGCTGATCTTCGGCCCACCTGACGCGATACGAGACGGCGCCGGGGTCGCCTGACCCGGTGGCCGAGCAGCTGCTGACGAGATGGACGCTGGAAATCTCCGTCCCAATGGCGGACGAGAGTGTCGGTTGTCGACGGATTCGAGACTCTGCTGCGTCGTCAGAGGAGGTGGCTCGCGGACGCGAACAGGCCCGCGGACTACTCACATGCGAAGAAGTCTGCGCAGGTCGCTGACGAGGTCGTCGAGGTCGTCCGGGTCGCACGCGTCCAGGTCTTCGTCGGCGACAGCAGCCATGGCATCCGGATGCCGGCGCTCGAACTCGGCGACCTTCTCTGGATGCGAGAGCTCGAGCTCCTTCAGGAGTTCGGCGACTGCCATGTCATCTCGTCGGTCGTTGATCATGCGGCGGTCAGCGTGACGTGACGGTCGGCTCGGAGAGCGCCGACGCCAGGTAGGCGCCGGCCAGATCGGCATCGTCGGCTTTCGCCTTGTGGTGCACGTAGCGTCGGGTGGTCTTGACGTCGGTGTGGCCGGCGTAGTCCTGGACCTTCGTGATGTCCCACACGTTCACGGCCCACGTGCACCAAGAGTGGCGGAGATCGTGGATACGGATCGGCTGTTGCGCGTTGCCGCGCCGATCCTTCTCGGCTCGACGATGGCCAAGGCCGGCGCGGACGAGGGCTGCGTAGAACACTTCTCGGGCGCGCTTGTCGGTCACGCGACCGCCGATCGCAGTCGAGAACACGTAGTCGTCATCGCGCGTGAATCGCGCGCGGGTCCCGAGCGCCGCGAGACGCTGTGACAACGTCGGCACAAGTGGCGTCGATCGGGCTCGCTTGCCCTTCGTCGTCGATCGGCGGCCTTCCGAGAAGCCCGTCTCCGCGCGGATCATCGCTCCCGCGAAGTCGACGTTGCGCCACGGCAAGTCCCGGAGCTCCCCCAGGCGGAGGCCGGCGTAGAAGGCCGTCGACAGGAACGCCCCGAAGAGCTCGCGCTCCGAATCATCGAGCTTGTCGATCGCATCTTTCTTGCGCTCGCCCACGGGGCGGTCGTCCTCCTGCAGGAGAACGGCGCGGTAGACGGCTTCGAACTCCACCGGATCCAGGACATTGAAGATCTGGGAATCCGGGACCGATACCCGTTCGGCGTCCGCGGACGGGTTCGCCAGGATCATCTTGCGGCGCTTGGCGAGCTTGAAGACGCCGTGGAGCAGGATCAGGATCTTCTGCGCCGTCCGCGGCGAGGGCTTGGTGCTCAGCAAGTGGCGCCGGAAGGCATCGATGTCGTCGGTCGTGAACGTGTCGCGGCGCTCGGCCTGGATCTCCGTGAACCGCCGCCCGCCGCGCTGAAGGACCGCCTGCTCACGCACCATCGTCGTCAGCGGCGTGTCCTTGCCGAACCACGGCAGGAACTCCGCGTTGGCGACGTTGCGCGCATCGCGCAGCGTCCCGTACTCGCGACGCTTCTCGATCTCGAGGTACTCCAGCCACGCGTCTACGGCGTCACCGAACGTCGGACCATCAGGCTCAGGCTCGAGCTCGGCCGCCATCGATGCCCATGCCACCCGTGCGCCGTCGAGCAGTGCTTCGAGCGTTTCCTCGGCCATCGCCGGCGTCAAGTGCCCAGGCGGGCAGGGACCGGGCGCGGTTCGCCAGATGATCGCGCCGCGCGGCGTCCGCCGGCCGCTGTCCTTGACGTGCGCCGGACCAAGCACGGTCGTGCGTCGGCTGCCGGTCTCGTCCCACCAGCTCGCGTAGTACCGGCAACGGTTGCCCTTGCCCCGCACCTGGAGGTGGCCGCTGATCGGTGGGCGTGTCGAGGCGGGAGCCATGGACACGTTAAGAGTAAGACTTAAGAGTACGAATCGGACGTCAGCGCCAAGATTTGGCTCTGCGCCTAGCGCCCCCGGTTGGATTCGAACCAACGACCTGCGGATTAGAAGTCCGCTGCTCTATCCAGCTGAGCTACAGGGGCCGAGAGGGTGAGCTTAGTCGGGCGGCCCCTACCGATGTGGGGGGTTTCAGGGGCGCACGCGGATGCGAACCTCGCGCGATCTGCCCGCCGCGTAGGGGAAGTCCTCGTCGGAGCGCAGGACCGCGCGGAAGCGGTAGGTGGCCGCGGAGAAGGTGCGGGTGAAGCGGTAGGAAGCGCTGAACTTGCCGTTCTTGAGCGTCGGGCTGGCGAAGGTGAGCCAGTGGCCGCCGCCGAAGGCCTGGAGGTCGACGCGGGTGCGGGCGCCCTTGGGGGTGCCCGGGACGGTTCCGGTGAACGTCACCGAGCGGTGGTTGCGGGTGGAGGTGCGGTTGGCGCGCAGGCGCACGGGGGCGGCGACGCTCACGCGCAGCACTCCGACGGAGGCGGCGCCGTCGACCGTCGCGGTCGCCTGGATCTCACGGGACGGGCCGCTCGGGAGGCGGACGGAGAAGTTGCCGTTCTTGTCGGTCGCGACGGTCTTGAATGTCGCGAACGCGGCGTCGGGCAGCAGGAGGCGGGTGTCGAGCCGCACCGGCACGCCGGGCATCGCGGCGCCCGCGCCGTCGCGAACGGTGCCACTCACGGTGGGCGGGTTCTCGTAGCGCCCGGAGATGCTTGTCTTCGACGTGCCCTTGAACCCGACCGTCAGCACGCCGCGGCGGATCGCGGCCGGGGGCGATCCCGTGAAGCCGAACGTCCACAGCGGCACCGGAGCGGTGCGGGTGCGGTTGCCGCCGGCGTCCGTCGCCTCGAGCTCGAGCACGCCTGTGCCGCGCTCGAGGGCCTCGCGCGGCATTGGAACGTTGAGGGTGCTCGTCAGCGGGCACGGTCCCGGAACCGGGTAGGGCGGCGCGCACGTGCCGTCCACATCGGTCTTCTGCGCGACGACCTGCCCGTCGAGCAGGGCGGTGATCGACTTCACGCCGGAGCCCTTGTCGGCGGCGACGACGGCCAGCGTCAACGTCGCGGGACGGGCGGGCGGGGGCGCGTCCACGCCAAGGCTGTAGGACTGGATCGTCGGGGGCGCGGAGTCGACCAAATCCGCCTCGAAGCCGCGGAGAGCGACGGTCGGGCCGGTCGCGGGTGCACAGGCCGCCACGTCGATGCACGTGAGGGTCACGGTGGCCCATTGCCCGCCGTGGGTCTCATACGCGGCCGCGCTCCAGTCGGCCGGGCCCGCCTGCTCGCGGAGGCCGTCCTTGTCGGTCTGGAGCGAGTAGTACTGGCCGGCGGTGAGGCGGACGCGACGTTCGAGGCGGACGCGGTCGATCGTCACCGCCTCGGGGGCGAGGAACAGCCAGGCGAGCGAGGAGCCGGACGGGACGCCCTTGCTCAGGTCCGTGCCGAACACGCCGTCGGCGCCGCACGTGGTCAACGCGGGCGCGGCCGCCTCCGGGAAGGCGCTCGCCATCCACCCGCCGCGGACGAGGTCCGTCGCCCCCACCTTCCCCGTGGGGCAACTGCGGATCGTGTAGTGACCGTCGTCGGCCGAGGCGATTCCCGCACCGGCGAGCGCGGACATCAGCACCGCCAGCGTGACCATCATCGACCGAACCATCCCGCGAGCGAATCTAGCCCACGGCGGCTATGCCCCACCCGACTTTCGTTCAGTCAGGTGGGGCTCACCGCTCAGCAGGCGACGGGGGACTTCGCGCCCGGCGGCAGGCACTTGGTCGCGATCAGGGGCTTCTTGGCCGCCCTCACGGTCAGCACCTTCACGGCGTTGATCGCGCCGGGCTTGCTCACCGTCACGGTCACGACGCTTCCGGCCTTCAACGGCTTCTTGATGAACTTGGCCAGGCTGACGGTGCCGAAGGCGTTCGGCTTCGTGAAGCCCTTGCCCTTCAAGCCGGACGGGCAGCCGCTTCCCTTGCACACGACCGAGACGGTCGCGCCGAACGGGACGTTCTTGACCTGCAGGGTCGTGAACTTGGTCGAGCCCTTCTTGGCGCTCGCGAAGAACGCGACGGTCACGAGGACCTGCTCGGGCGCGGCCTGTGGCGTCGCCTGGACGATCGGGGGCACGGTGGCATCCACGCCGTCGCAGTTCTCGTCCACCCCGTTGCCGGGGATGTCGGTGGCGCCCGGGTGGATCGCGGGGTTGCTGTCGTTGCAGTCGATGTTGGCGTTGAAGCCGTCGCCGTCGGCGTCGGGGACGGCGATCGTCCAGGTGCGAACGGCGGGTGTGGCATCGACGTTGCCGGCGCGGTCGATCGCGCGGGCGGCGAACGTGTGCCTGCCGGGCGCCAGGCCGTCGAGCGACACCGGGCTCGCGCACGCGGCGAACGGCGCGCCGTCGAGGCTGCACTCGAAGGTCGCACCGGTCGGCTCGCTGGACACCGGCTTGAAGCTCTCCGACGTCACCGTCTGCAGCGCGCCCTCGCCGGGACCGGCGGACGGGTCGAACGTGGTGTCGGGGGCGACGGTGTCGACCACCCAGCTGAAGGACGCGGCGGGCTCGCTCGGATTGCCGTTCGGGCTCAGCGCCGTGACCTGGAACGTGTGGCCGCCCTGTCCCAGCCCACTCAGGGTCACGGAGCCGTTATGCGCCGCGAAGGTGCACGGGCGGGACGCGCCGTCGAGCTTGCACTGCACGCTCGTGCCGACGTTGCTCGAGTAGCTGAAGGTGGCGGACGTCGAGGCCGAGAACGCCGGCGGCTTGGTTGCGATCGAAGCGTCGACGATCTCGTGGAACACTGCGATCGGCGTGTATGTGACATCGGGCAGGGTGGGGAACGGGATGTTGCTGAAGTTGCACTGCGGGTCGGTGCCGCACCCGCCCGCGTTGCCCGCCCAGCCGACGAAGCGCCAGCCGGGCTCGGGCGTGGCCTTCAGGTTCAGCACGGTCCGCAGGAGGCAGAGCCCGGTGCAGGGCGGCACGTAGCCGTTGGATGATCCGCAGACGGTCGTGGTGCCGTTGGCCGGCGGCGAACCGCTGCACACGTAGTTGCCGGGGTCTTCGATCTTGCCGGCGCCTTGCAGCGACGGCGAGATGGTCATCGATCCGGCGAGCGCGGGGCCCGCGAAGACGGCCGACGCGACCAGCACGCCGAGCATGGTCACGAACGTCGAGCGCAGACGCATCCTGTTTGGCTCCATTCAGCAGGCGACGGGCTTGGCCGAGCCTTCGGGCTGGCAAAGCGTGGTGACGAGCGGGGCCTTCCGGGCCCGGATCGTCAGGACCTTCACGGCGGAAGTGGCACCGGGCTTGGAGACGATCACGGTGATCTCCGTCCCGACCTTGAGTTGCTTCTTGAGCACCGGCGACAGCAGCAGGCGGCCGGCGGTGCGCTTGTGCTTGCGGTAGAGCTTGCGCGCGCAGCCCGAGGGACACTTCACCGTCACCGTCGCCCCAGCGGGGACGTTCTTGACGACGAAGCCGGAGAGCTTGGTCGCGGCGCTCGTGGAGGAGAAGCTGAAGCCGATCGCGATCTCGATCTGCGGCGGCGCGTCACCGGAGAACGCCTCGGCGACCGGGGCGGCGCCCGCGGGTGCGGGTGCGGCGGTGCTGTCAGGGGCCGGGACCGTGAACACGCTCTGAGCGGGCGTCGGGTCGACGTTGCCCGTGAGGTCCCGCGCCCGCGCCTCGAACGTGTAGGTCCCGGGCGAGAGACCGGCGACCGTGTGGCTCGCCTCGCCCGTGCAGGGCACGAAGTCGGCGGGCACGATCCGGCACTCGAACGTCGCGTTCTCGGACGCCTGGAGCTCCCAGGTCAAAGACGTGTCGCCGTCCGGGCCGGAGACGATCGTGGTCTCGGGCGGTGTCCCGTCGATCTTGATGTCGCGCGCCTGCTGGGCGAAGTTGCCAGCGGCGTCGGCGGCGCGCACGGTGAAGGTCCACAAGCCCTCGGCCTGGCCGCTGAGGACGAACGCCTTCGCGCTGGTGCAGGGACCGAAGACCGGCGGCGTGTCCATCGGCTGCACGCTGCAGCGGATGTCGCTGACACCGCTGCCGCCGTCGGAGGCGTCGAAGTTCCAGCTCTGCGTCGTGCCGGGGAAGAAGCGCTGCTTGTCCGGCCCGTTCAGCGACAAGGTCGGCTTGGTGTTGTCGATGACGACGTCGAGCGTCGCGGACGTCGTGTTGCCGTCGGCGTCGAAGGCGGTCGCCTTGATCGGGGCCGGGCCGTCCGGCAGCAGGCCGGTGAGCAGGACGCCGGTGTAGGGCGCGACGTTGTCGGTGTAGCGGAGGATCCCGCGGACGCGGAACTCGACCTTCGTGACGGCGACGTCGTCGGACGCGTCGGCGGTCACCGTGAGCGGGCCGGCCACGGCGGACGCCGTGGGGGCGGTGAAGGTCACGGTCGGAGGGGCCGCGAGCGCGCTGGCCGGGAGGACCAGGAGGACGGCGATCGCGGCAAGGATGGTTCGCACGGATACAGCCAAGCCCGTGCGCCTTGGTGGGCGCTTGGCGAATCCTTGGTCAGGCGCGGCGGTACAGACGGCCGGGGCGGCCGGGGCCTTCCGAACGCAGCGATCCGGTGTCCTCCAGCAGCCCGGTCGCGCGCACGTCGCGGCGGAAGTTGGCCGCGTCGACCTCCTCCCCGCGCAGCGCCTCATACAGCTGCTGCGCCTGGCGCAACGTGAACGGCTCGGTCAGCAGCGCCAGCGCCTTGCGCACGAACCAGACCTTGTCGGCGACGCGCGCATGCAGGCGCCATAAGCCGTCGTCGACGATGACTGCGTGGTCGAGCGCGAGCTCGGGCAGCTGGTCGAGCGGGTGCCAGGAGGCATCGCGATCGACGGGACGGTCCTCCGGCAGCGTCTCCGGGCGCACCAGCGCCATGTAGGCGATGGTGGGCAGCCAGCCGCGCGGGTCGCGGTTCGGGTCGGCGTAGGTGCGCAGCTGCTCGAGGTGCACGGAGCCGACCCCGGTCTTCTCGCGCAGCTTGCGTTCCGCGGTCTGCTCGGGCGCCTCGCTGGCCCCGACGAACCCGCCGGGAAGCGCGAACATCCCGCGCTGCGGCTCCTCCAGCCGGCGCGCGAGCAGCACGCACAGCCGTCCGTCGAGCAGCGTGAAGACCACCGGGTCGGCGGTCAGGCCGATCGGGGCGTCGTATCCGGCCGTGTTCGTGGCTCGCATCCCGGCCATCAGGTTACGATCGCCCACGTGGACTTCATCGAAGCCTTGGAGGAACCGCGCCGCAGCGAGATCGCCGAGCTGCACGAGCTGATCCGCGACGTCGCCCCCGAGCTCGAGGTCCAGGCCACGGACCGCATGATCGGCTACGGCCCCTATCACTACCGCTACGCGTCCGGGCGAGAAGGCGACAGCTACCTGCTCGGGCTCGCCCCGAACAAGGCCGCGATCTCGATCTATGTGCAGTGCACCAAGGACGGCGCTTACCTCGCCGAGTCCTACGCGGACCGGCTGGGCAAGGCGAACGTCGGCAAGGCGTGCGTGCGCTTCAAGCGGCCGTCGGACCTCGATCTCGGCGAGCTGCGCGCGCTGCTCGCCGAGGCCGTCAGGCTCGGGCCGCCGGCGTAGCGACGACGGCGAGGACGGCTTCGACGAACGCGTCGACGTCCTCCTCGGTCGTGTCCCAGGAGCACATCCAGCGGACCTCGCCGGTGTGCTCGTCCCAGACGTAGAACTTGAAGTCCTTCTGGAGCTGCTCGGCGGCGCCGGGCGGGAGGATCGCGAACACGCCGTTGGCCTCGACGGCCTGGGTGATCGTCAACGCCTCCTCCACACCGGCCGCCAGCCGCGCGGCCATCGCGTTGGCGTGCCCCGCCGCGCGGCGCCACACGTCGCCCTCGAACAGGGCGAGCAGCTGAGCTGAGACGTAGCGCATCTTCGACGCCAGCTGCATCGACTGCTTGCGCAGGTAGAGGAGCGAAGGCGTGAGCTCCGGGTTGCGAACGACGACCGCCTCGGCCGCGAGCAGGCCGATCTTGGTGCCGCCGAGGCTCAGCACATCGGCCTCGCGGGCGACGTCGCCGAGACCCACGTCGAGCGCCGCGGCCGCGTTGGCCAGGCGGGAGCCGTCGATGTGGAAGAGCAGGTCGTGCGAGCGGGCGTGCGCGGCGAGCGTGGCGAGCTCCTCGAGCGAGTAGCGGGTGCCGAGCTCGGTGGACTGCGTGACGCTGACCACGCCGGGCTGGACGACGTGCTCGTCGCCGATCCGGACGATCCGCCGGTCCACGAGCTCCGGCGTGAGCTTGCCGTCGGGGGTCGGCACGGTGAGGAGCTTGATGCCGCCCATGACCTCGGGCGCGCCGCCCTCGTCGACGTTGAGGTGCGCGCTCTCGGCGCAGATCACGCCCTGCCAGGGCTTGAGCATCGAGCGCAGGCCGACGACGTTGGCGCCGGTGCCGTTGAACACCGGAAAGGCGGTGGCGTCGTCGCCGAAGTGCTGCTTGACCACCGTCTGCAGGCGCGCGGTGGTCTCGTCGGCGCCGTAGGAGACGGCGTGGCCGTGGTTGACTGCGGCGATGGCGTCCAGCGCCTCGGGCAGGATGGGGGCGTAGTTGTCGCTGGCAAAGGCACGCATCGGCGCACGACGATAGCCATGGACCCCTTCCGTATGTACATCGTGGTTCGCCGCGGCGCCTTCGCGTCGATCGACGAGGGCGGCCGGCTGGCGGGTCTGGCAGCCGTTCGCGTGTTGGATGAGTTCGGCGCCGACCCCGAATGGCTCGCGCGGCCGGGCAAGGTCGTCCTGCGCGCCCGCTCGCCCTCGCAGTGGGCGCGGGTGCTGGAGGAGCCGCACGCGGCGGCCTCGGACGGCGTCGTCGCGCTTCCCCCACGGCGGCGCTCCGAGCGCGGCGACGCGCTGACGAAGATCCAGGCGATGTCCACCGAGCTCGAGCCGCCGCCGGAGGATGTCCGCGCGCGGCTCGTCTACGCGCTCAACCCGGCCGTGACGATGAGCTCGGGCAAGACGCTGGCACAGATCGCCCACGCCGCGGTCATGGCCGCCGGCCTCGGTCTCGACGTCTCACGCGCGCGTGTGATCGCGCCCGAGCGCTTCGACCTCCCCGGCTGCGTCGCCGAGGTCCGCGACGCCGGCCTGACCGAGGTCCCGCCCGGCACGATCACCGTTCGCGTCCTAGTGCGCGAGGGACAGGCCGAGCCAGACGATGACCAGCGAGACGAGGAAGATCGCGCCCTGGAGCCAGTGGGCGGCGCTGCTCCGGAGGTGCCAGAGGATCAGCGCCCCGGCGAGGACGACGAGGGCGAGCTTGACGTGCAGCGTCCCGTTGTCCCATAGCGAGTAGTCCGACGCCATCCACGCGCCGGTCACGATCAGCACCCCGAGCGCGACCAGCGACGCCCAGCCGAAGCGCCGCGCCACGGCCCGCAGCCCGTCCACGTCGCGGCCGCGCAGACCGGGCACCACGGCGACGGCCAGGACCAGCTGGCCGCCGACGAACGTCGCCATCGCCAGCACGTGGAGGTAGCGCAGGAGCACGCGCTCAGTCTGACGACTGGCGTATGGCGGCGAGACCCAGCGTGAGGGCTTCCGGGCTCAGCTCGCCGATGACGTGCTCGACGATCCGTCCGCGCGCGTCGATGAAGTACGTCGCCGGCAGGCCCGTGGCGCGATAGCGGTCGGCCGCCACCTCGTCGGGATCGCTCACGGTGGGGTAGGTGACGCCGTACTCGTGCAGGAACGCGCGCGCGTCGGCCTCGGTGTCCTTCGTGTCGACGCCGAGGACCAGCACGCCCTCGTCCGCGAGGCGCTTCCACCGCTTCTCGAGCATCGGCGTCTCGTTGCGGCAGTACTCACACCAGGACGCCCAGAAGTTCAGGACCACCGGCGTGCCGCGCAGTTCGCCCAACGAGATCCGCCCGTCCTCGGCCGCGCGTCGGACGTGCGGCGCGCGCTGCTGCACCTCCAGGCTGAAGGCCGGCGCGGGCGTGGATTCGGCGTCGCTTGTTCCGCCCACCACGCTGTAGGCGAGGAGCACGAGGAGCGCGATCCCGGTCGCGAGCGCCACGCCTGTCCGGCGATGGGTGGACGCGTTCACGCGTTCTCTCATCTCCCGGAGCGAGGCGCATGAAACTCACTTGAGGATTCGCTCCAGGCGGATCGCGGCCTGGAGCTCGGCCTGCCGCGTCCGGACCGGACGGCCGAGGAGCTCCTCGATCCGGTTCAGGCGGTAGGCGACGGTGCGGTCGTTGACCCTCAGCTGCGCGGCCGCCGCCGAGGCGTTGAAGCCGCTGGCGAAGTAGGCGCTGAGGGTCTCGCGGAGCTTGGCCCCGTCGCGGCCGCTGCCGAGCGCGGCCAGCTCGCCGGCGATGAACGCCCGCGCCGCGTCCTCGTCGGCCAGCAGCACGCTCTCCAGGGCCACGTCGTCGAAGTGCGTCACGGGGGCGCCGGTGGCCACGCCGATCCGGTGCGCGGCGCGCGCCTGACCGTGGCTGTCGCGGAAGCCGTCCGGACCGTCCGCTGGCCGCCCGAACGCCAGGCCGCCGGGCCAGGGCCGGATCGCCGCGCGCAACGCCCGGTCCTCACCGCCGCCCAACCAGCCCCAGACCGTCTGGCCGGTCGCGGCGACGACCAGCAGCCGGACGCGGAGCTCGTCGGCCAGCCGTGCGAGCTCGGGCTCCGCGCCTGGGCCCCAGGCGATCGCGGCACGGTGGGTCCCGGTGAGCTCGTAGCCGAGGTCGCCGCTGTGGACGTCGCCGCCGTCGAGCAGGTCGCGCACGAGCTGCACACGGCGCTGCTCGCGAGAGCGCACGAGCCGGTCGCGCTCGCGCGTGTATTCCTCCGTCACGTACGGGATGACCGCGTCGACGTAGGCGAAGCTGTAGTGCGTGCAGACGCGCAGGACCTCGGCGCGGATGCTCTCGTCGAGCTCGCCGGCGGCGTCGAGGATGGCGTCCCAGGCGACGGCCTGGCCGATCCGGTACGTCTGCAGGAGCGCGGCGAGCGGGACCCCGGCCTGAGCGGACGTGCGGGCCTCCTCGATCGCGTCGGCGGGCGGGCCCGACGGGAGCGGCCGCTCGCCGAGTCGCTCCATGGCCGCGCGCAGGTTCGCGTAGCTGCTCTCCCGCATCGCCGCCGCCATGTCCGGGTCCTCCCCCACGCCGGACTCGCTCACCTCCTGCGCGAAGCGCTCGAGCATGGTCGCCACCAGCTCGTCCTCGCGGCGGCGAACCGCCCGGGCGACGGCGTCCACGGCACCCTGGACGTTCACGATCGACAACTTTCGCAGGCCATCGGCGCCGTGATCGACGGATCTCGTGGAGCGCGCCGGCCGCATGCTCGGCGACGCTGGTAAGCATGCGAACCTTCGATGCCGATGTGGTCGTCGTCGGAGCCGGTCTGGCCGGCCTCGCGGCGGCGCGGACATTGACCGACGCCGGGCGCTCGGTGATCGTCCTCGAGGCCCGCGACCGCGTGGGCGGCCGGTTGCTCAACCACGAGCTCGCCGGCGGCGGGATCGTCGAGGTCGGCGGCCAGTGGGTCGGGCCGACCCAGCTGCGCGTCAACGAGTGGATCCGCGACCTCGGGCTCGAGCTCTTCGAGACCTACGACGAGGGGTTCAACCAGTTCGAGTACCGCGGCCGGCGCTCCCGCTACCGGGGCGCGATCCCGAAGCTGAACCCGGTCGTGCTCGCCGACGTCGCGCAGGCGCAGGCGCGGCTGGACCGCATGGCCTCCTCGGTGCCGCTCGACGCGCCTTGGCGAGCGCCGAAGGCCGAGCAGTGGGATGCCATGACGGTCGCGACGTGGATGCGACGCCACACCCGCACCGGCGGGGCGCGCGGCTTCTTGACGTTGTTGTGCGAAGCCGTGTGGGCCGCCGAACCGGCCGACCTCTCCCTGCTCCACTTCCTGTTCTACATCCACGCCGCCGGCGGTCTCGACCTCCTGATCTCCACCGACGGGGGCGCGCAGCAGCACCGCGTCGTCGGCGGCTCGCAGCGGATCGCGTCGCGAGCGGCCGAGCGCCTCCAGGACGGCGTCGTGCTCGACGCCCCGGTCAGGAAGATCGTCGACACCGGCGAGGCGGTGACGGTGGTCGGAGATGACGTGGTGGCGCGGGCCGCGCGGGTGATCGTCGCGATCCCGCCCACCCTCGCCGGGCGCATCCACTACGAGCCCGGGCTCCCCGGATGGCGCGATCAGCTCACCCAGCGGGTCCCGCAGGGCTCGGTCATCAAGTGCATGGCCGTCTACGACGAGCCGTTCTGGCGCGCCGAGGGCCTGTCGGGCCAGGTCACCAGCACGGACGGCCCGGTCAAGGTCGTCTTCGACAACACGCCGTCCACGGGCGGCGTGGGGGTCCTGCTCGGGTTCCTTGAGGGCGCCCAGGCCCGCTCGCTCGGGCGCGTCCCGTCCGAGCAGCGTCGCGACGCGGTCATCGCCTGCTTCGCCCGCTTCTTCGGCCCCCGCGCGGCTGAGCCGGTCGAGTACGTGGAGCGCTCCTGGGCCGAGGAGGTCTACACGCGCGGGTGCTACGCGGGCTACCTGACCCCTGGGACGTGGACGTCGCTCGGCTTCGCGCTGCGCGAGCCGTGCGGACGCATCCACTGGGCCGGCACGGAGACCGCCGAGGTCTGGAACGGCTACATGGACGGCGCGATCAGCTCCGGCGAACGCGCCGCCCGCGCCATCCTGAGCACTGGCACGCGCCGGGAAACCATGGGACTAGCCTGAAGGCCAGGGCGCAACTCCGGAACCTCTCATTAGCGTGCGCGCAGTTCTCTGAGAGGGAAAGGTGTGAACGTGACTCGCCCAGCCGTGCCGCAGGAAGACGTCGGGGGTCTGCTCAAGCGGGCGATCGAACCCGACGCCGACGGGCTGTTCCGGACCCTGCCCGAGACCGAGGAGCTGCGCGCCGAGAAGCGCGCGGTCCAGGACTTCTACGACGAGACCGGCTGGCAGCAGGACGAGGCGGGCGTGTTCGCCGACACCGCCCTGTTCGTCGACCCGCGCCCGCGCGTCGAGGCCTACATGGCGCGTTGCCGCGCCCGCGTGAAGGGCCACCTGCCCGCGGGCGGCCGCCACCTGCTGGACGTCGCGTGCGGTCCCGTGCACTTCCCCGAGTACCAGGCGTACTCGAGCGGCTTCGACACGCGGGTGTGCATCGACCTCTCGAGCGTCGCCCTGCGCGCCGCCCGCCGCAACCTCGGCGACCACGGCGCCTACATCCAGGGCGACATCACCGCGATGCCCTTCAAGGACGACACGATGGACGCCGTCGTCTCCATGCACGCGCTCTACCACGTGCCCAAGGACGAGCAGGCCAACGCGTTCCGCGAGATCCACCGCGTCCTCAAGCCCGGCGGGACGGCCGTCGTCGTCTACTACTGGCAGACGCCCTCGTGGCGCGACCTGCCGCCGCTCTCACGCCTCGCCGTCCTCCCCGTGCGCGTCGTCCAGAAGGGCCTGCGCAAGCTGCGCCCAGTGCAGGCCTCAGAGAGCGAGAACCAGCTCTACTACTTCGCCCACACCCGCCAGTGGTTCGAGCAGCAGGACTGGCCCTTCGAGGCCCAGATCCTCTCCTGGAGCGCCGTCAACACGGACACGCTGCGCCGTTTCATCCCGCGCGGGCGGATCGCGCAGCCGATCCTCGCCGGCCTGTACCGGCTCGAGGAGAAGCTCCCGCGGCTGCTCGGGCGCTACGGGCGCTACCCGATGATCGTCATCCGCAAGTAGCTCGCTGACCGGGCCGGAGCGCGCCGCTCCGGCCCCGATCCACATCGGGGCGCCGGGATTTGAACCCGGGACCTCGTGCTCCCAAAGCACGCGCGCTACCAAGCTGCGCCACGCCCCGTCTGGACCAGTATCGCAGTGCCTCACCCCCTGGAGTGAAGGTTTCGGCGTGCCTGCCGATGACAGGGGCACAGGTTCCACTTCCCGATAAGGGCAAACCGTCCGCGAGGACGGGGCGCAAAGCCACGGGGCTCACCGAGCTAGCCGGGTTGCCGAAGGAGAACGTGCCAAGGAATGGCATGTCGGGTCGAACGGAATCGCCATAGACCCGACACACCCGCGATCGACACGGAGGTCGCCGCCGTGCCCGCACGAAACCTGATGACTCGCTTCCTGCCCGTTGCCGCGATCGCGGCCGGCCTGCTCGTCGCCTCGCCGGCGGCGGACGCGAAGAACAAGAAGAAGGACAAGCCGGTGATCGCGAAGATCGCGCTCGGCGACAAGCGGGCGAAGAAGGCGCACGCGTCGGCGAAGGAGCCGAAGGCGAAGACCTCGCAGGTCACGTGCCAGAACACGACCGTGCTGCCGACGGCGCAGAACCTGGAGCTGGTGCGGGCGGCGATCCTCTGCCTGCACAACCAGATCCGCGCGCAGAACAACCTGCCGCTGCTCAAGGACAACGCGAAGCTGCGCAAGGCCGCGGTGGGGCACTCGGCGGACATGGTGGGCGAGGGCTTCTTCGACCACACGAGCCCGAACGGCGACTCGTTCGTGGACCGCATCCTCGACGCCGGCTACGCCAAGCGCAACGACGGCTGGACGCTGGGCGAGAACCTGGCCTGGGGCACGGGCGACCTGAGCTCCGCGCAGGGCGTCATGGACGCATGGATGAACTCCGCCGGCCACAAGGCGAACATCCTCAAGCGGGCCTATAAGGAAGTCGGCATCGGGATCAAGCTCGGCGTCCCGAGCGACGACGGCGTCGGCGCCACCATCACCACCGATTTCGGCGCGAAGTTGTAGCTCTAGACTCGGCTGGAGATGGCCGACGTCGAACCCCTGAACGCCCTTCACTACGACCTGTCGAAGGTCGGAGGCCTCCAGCCGGTGGCCGCCCCGCCCTACGACGTGATCGACGCGGCCCAGCGAGCCGAGCTCCTGGGCCGTTCGCCGTACAACGTCGTCGAGATCGACCTGCCGCAGAACGGCTCAGACATCTATGGGCACGCGGCGGAGATCCTCACCCGCTGGAACGACGAGGGGATCGTCGTACGTGATTCCGAGCCGGCCCTGTGGGCGCTCGCCCAGGACTACACCGGACCGGACGGGACGCAGCGCACCCGCCACGGGGTGTTCGCGCGCGTGAAGGTCACCGACTACGGCCCCGGCCGCATCCGCCCGCATGAGCGGACCCACCCGGGCCCGAAGGAGGACCGGCTGCGGCTCACGCGCGCCACGCGCGCGAACCTGTCGCCGATCTTCAGCCTGTTCGACGATCCGGACAACGCGGCCTGGAACGCGGTGGCGGCGTTCACGACCGACGAGCCGTGGGGCACCGTCACCGACGAGGACGGCACCACCCACAAGCTGTGGCGGATCGACGACGCGAACGCGATCGAGGCCTACAAGGCCGCGCTCGCCGGCACGGAGCTGCTGATCGCCGACGGCCACCACCGGTACGAGACCGCGCGGGTCTACCACCAGGAGAACGCGAAGGCCGACTATGTGCTGATGTGCCTGGTCGCGCTGCAGGACTCCGGCCTGACGGTCTTCCCCACCCACCGTCTCGTCCAGGGCGACAAAGTCGCGCTCAACGCCGCGATCGAGCGCGACTGGACCACCGAGCCGCAGGACACGCTCTCGATCGGCTACTACGCCGACGGGACCGAGAAGACGCTCTATCTCAAGGACTGGGCGCTCGCGGACGCGGCACTCGAGGGCAAGCCCGAGCCCTACCGCCGGCTCGACACCGCCGTGCTCGAGGCGCTGATCCTCAAGGGCGCGCTCGGCATGTCCGAGGACGACATCTCGCACTTCAACGGCCTCAACTACGCGCGCACGCCCGAGGAGGCGAAGGCCAAGGTGGACGCCGGCTCCTTCGACGCCGCGTTCCTGATGACCGCGACCCCCGTCGAGCGGGTACGTGACGTCGCGGCGGCTGGGGAGAACATGCCGCCGAAGTCGACCTACTTTTTCCCGAAGGTGCTGACGGGGATGGTGTTCAATCCCCTGGAGGAGACATGGCCCTCATAAACCGATCCCAGCAAGCCGTATCCGGGGCGATGCGGGCGATCGCGCGCAAGCGCGAGCGCTACACGCATGACGTGAAGGCCGGCCGGCACACGATCACCGTCGACGAGCCGGAGAAGCAGGGCGGGCAGGACATGGGTCCGAGCCCGCAGGAGCTGCTGGCGGCCAGCCTCGCGTCCTGCACGGCGGTGACGATGGAGATGTACGCCGAGCGCAAGGGCTGGAACGTCGACGGGCTGGAGGTCGACTGCCGCTACTCCCCCGCCGAGCGCGGCTGCCCCACCCGCTTCGAGCTGATCATGCGCATGCCCGCCCACCTGAGCGAGGAGCAGGTCGAGCGGCTGCAGGTGATCGCGGCCAAGTGCCCGGTGCACCGCACCCTCGAAGGCGAGGTCGCCTTCGACGAGCGGGTCGAGCTGAACTGACGAGTCGGGAGGATCTGGCCGCCAGGCTCCTCACGCCCGAGGAGTCGCTGGCGATGGAGGTCCACGGCGGCCGGACCGACTCCGCCGTGCTCGTTCCGCTGTTCACGAACGGGGACGGGCGCGTGCACGCGGTCTTCACCAAGCGCCGCCACGACCTCAAGCGCCACGCGGGCGAGATCTCGTTCCCGGGCGGGCGCCGCGACGAGGGCGAGACGCTGGTCGACACGGCGCTGCGCGAGGCCCACGAGGAGGTCGGCCTGCCGCCGCGCGCGGTCGAACTGGTCGGCGCGCTGGCGCCCGTCGGCACGTTCGTCACCAACTACGCGATCTATCCGTTCGTCGGGCTGATCGAGCCCGGCTTCGAGTGGATCGTGCAGGAGGCGGAGGTCGCGCAGGTGCTCGAGTTCGCGCTCGACGACCTCCAGGCGGGTCACAGCCTCAAGCGGATGGTGCGCCGCGGGATGGCGTTCAAGACCGACGTCTACGAGGTCGACGGCCACCTGGTCTGGGGCGCGACCGCCCGCATCCTGGGCGATCTGCTGTTCAGGCTAGGGGCTCGTTGACGAATGGTCGGTCCGACCGATGTGGTGCAGCCGCCAGTGGCTCGCGACGCACGCGCTCGCGATGCGGCTCTCCGGGCCGTGAGCAGCGCGAAGCGCCGCGGATGCGCCGCAGCGGGCGCACCGTTATTCGTCAACGGGCTCCGAGGAGCCGGTCCACAGCCGCGACCGCTGCGCTGATCCAGTCGTCCGCGAGCGGGTCGCCGTCGAGCACCTCGAGCGGGATCTGCCAGGTCTCGGCGGACGCGCGGGCGATCGCCTCGCCCTCGGGCAGCATGCCTTCGTAGACCACGCCCCGCACCGGGGTGTCGACCAGCTTCTCCCAGAACATCCGCAGCCGGCCGGCGTGCAGGTCGGCGTCCTCGATCGTCCCCGTCAGCCAGCAGACGACGGTGACGCCGTGCAGGGCGTCCATCAGCGTCGCGATCCGGTCGGGGTCGCCGACGTAGGCCTCGGCCCCGGTCGCGGCGATCTCGGCCGCGTGGGCGCCGCGCGTGGTCCCGCGCACGGCGTGGCCGGCGGCACGGAGCTCGCGGGCCAGCGCTCGCCCGCGCTCGCCGCACGGGACGATCAGGACCCGCGCCACTCGTTCTCGATGTCCTCGAGCGTGCGCTCGGGCTTGCCGCGGCGGCGCCGGATCTCGTTCTGCGCCTCGATCATCTGCGCGACGTCGTCGATCTCGTTCTCGGCCTCGACCTGCGGTGAGCGGGTGGGTTTCCAGTCGAGGATGTCCAGCGCGGAGCGCTTGGAGAACACGCCCAGCAGGATCGTCGTCGCGAGCAGCGCGAACACGATCAGGCAGGACACGACGGTGAAGACATCCACCCGCCGAGTGTAGGCTCGAGGGGAGGCGCCGCTCCGATTGCGGCGCTCGCGTGTTGCCTGCCCCTGTGACCCGAGCTTTCGCCGCAGCCGTTGCCGCCTTGCTGTTCCTCGCGCCCTCCGCGGTCGCGCAGGATCTGCCGATGAAGCTTCCGGGTGCGGTCACAGCCTCCGCTGCGCGTGCGGATCCTGACACCTGGATCGTCGGTGCCCGCGCCGGGAGGACGGCCACCGCGATCGCCCAGCGCTTCCACGCCCGCCAGTTCGGCTTCCCGCAGACCGGCAGCTACACGGTCGCGCGCGGCCAGGCGCGGGCGTTCGCGGCGGAGCTGAAGGCGCACAAGCTCCTGTACTACGCGGAGCCGAACGTGCTGCGGCGCACGCTGCGCGCGATTCCGGACGACCCGCTCTCGGGCCCGCCCAACGACTGGCGCAGGATCGTCGCCGACCCGGCGCTCACGCCGCCGCCGGTCACCCCGACGAGCCCGGCGATCGCGCTCGTGGACGCCGCGGCCGACATGACCCACCCCGAGTGGACGGGCGACCCGAACGTGGCCACGCTGCCCGGCACGCCGGTCACGGACTCGCACGGCACGGCGACGATGTCGGTCGCGGTCGCGCCGCAGAACGGGATCGGCATCCTCGGCGTGTGGCCGGGCGCGCGGGCGCTCAACGTCCCGCTGGCGACCGTCCCGGGGACCGATGGCGAGATCAGCTGCGACGCCTCGGGCGACGGCATCGCCAAGGCCGTCCAGAACGGCGCGTCGGTGATCAACATGAGCTACAGCTCGCCGT
Source organism: Solirubrobacter soli DSM 22325 (assembly GCF_000423665.1). Classification (GTDB taxonomy): domain Bacteria; phylum Actinomycetota; class Thermoleophilia; order Solirubrobacterales; family Solirubrobacteraceae; genus Solirubrobacter; species Solirubrobacter soli. The sequence goes on from NZ_AUIK01000038.1 coordinate 23,785, forward strand.
CGCGGTGCGCGGCGGAGTGGGTGCAGATCTACTTCGCGATCGCCAAGGGGATCATCCCGGTCGCGGCCGCCGGCAACGAGTTCGAGGAGGGCAACCCGATCGAGTTCCCCGCCTCGCTCCCCCACGTCGTCACCGTCGCCGCGACGACCCGCGACGACAAGAGCGCGGAGTTCTCCAACGCCAACGCCGCGATCGATCTGAGCGCACCGGGTGTGGACATCATGACCGCGGTCCCGCTCGCCCTCCCGGACCCCGACAAGGCCCAGGACGGCTACTCCGTGCAGAGCGGGACGAGCTTCAGCGCGCCGATGGTCTCGGCCGCGATCGCGTGGGTGCGCGCCGCGCGGCCCGACCTCACACCCGACCGCGTCGTCCAGGCGATCCGGCTGGGCGCGCGTGACGTCGAGAAGCCCGGTTGGGACCCGCTGACCGGCTTCGGCGTCCTCAACGTCGGCAACTCGCTCGATCTGCCCGAGAGCAAGCTGCCGATCCACGACCCGCTCGAGCCCAACGACAACATCGTGTGGGTGGACGGGACCGCGTTCGGCAAGCCCGCCCCCGCGGTGTGGAACGGCGGGACGCCTGCCCGCGTCAACGGCCTGCTCGACAACCAGGAGGACCCAATCGACGTCTACCGGATCGTGATCCCGGGTCAGAAGACGGCCAAGATCTCCGTGATCCCGCGCTTCGGCGACCCGCAGGTGGAGGTCTTCACCTCCTCGGCGATCTCGGTCAATGACGAGGACCGCCGCGTCGCCTACGGGCACAAGGCCGGAGCGAAGAAGACCGAGCGCGTCTCCGTCCGCAACGGCGGCAAGAGCAAGCACTCGTACTACATCGCGATCAGGCCCCAGGGCAACTCGCGCTACCAGGAGCGCGAGTACACCCTGCGCGTCGGTTAACCCGCTCGTTGGTAGGTGCCGGTGAAGGTGCCGCGCGCGAGCGCGCCCTTCAACTGCGCCTGGACCGCCTCCGGCGAGGCCCCCGGCTCGAGCGTCAGGCCCTTGTTGAGGGCGTAGAGGCTGAACGCGTAGTGGTGGGCGTCGTCGCCCTTGGGTGGGCACGGCGGCGTCCAGCCGACCTTGCCGGCCGAGTTCTTGCCTTCCTTCAGGCCGGCCGGGAACTCGCCGTTGGGGGCGAGGCCGCCGCCGGGGGCGGCGGAGATGCCCCACGCCGTCCAGTGGGTGAAGGTGCCGTTCGGCGCGTCCGGGTCCTGGACGACCAGCACGAGCTCGATCGCGCCTTCGGGCAGCCCGCGATACGCGAGCGTGGGCTTGGCGCCCGCCCCGTCACACGTGAGCTCCTTCGGGATCGCGCCGCCGTCCTTGAAGTTCGGCGACGTGAACTGGATCGTGTCCGGAGCTGTGGGGAGCGGTTCCTCGGGCTTGTCGTCGCCGCCGCAGCCCGCGAGGGCCACGGCGGCACAGACGGCGGCTAGAGCTTTGCCGGCGCCCACTGCGCTTCCGCCAGGTCGCCCGTGCCCTCAAGGGCGGCCGGCGTAGGGACCGCGGGGTTGTCGCGCAGGTACCACTCGGCGTCGAGCGCGGCCATACAGCCGGAGCCCGCCGCGGTGACGGCCTGGCGGTAGGTGCTGTCGCACAGGTCGCCGGCGCCGAAGACGCCTGGGACGTTGGTGCGGGTGGACTTGCCCTCGGTCTGGACGTAGCCCTCGGCGTCGGTACCGACGACGCCCTGGACGATCTCGGACTGCGGCTCGTGGCCGATCGCGATGAACGCGCCCGCCATCGGCAGGTCCTCGGTCTCGCCGGTCTCGGTGTTGCGCAGGCGCGCCTTGCAGAGGACGCCGCTCTCGTCGGGCAGGAACTCGTCGACCGTGAACGGGGTCTTGAACTCGATGTTCTCGGTCGCGCGGGCGCGCTCGAGCATGATCTTCGACGCGCGGAACTCGTCGCGGCGGTGCACGATCACGACCTTCGAGGAGAACTTGGCGAGGAAGATGGCCTCCTCCATCGCCGAGTCGCCGCCGCCGACGATGATCGTCGCGCGGTCCTTGTAGAAGGCGGCGTCGCAGGTCGCGCAGTAGGAGACGCCGCGGCCGCCGAGCTCCTCCTCGCCGGGCACGCCGAGCTTCTTGTGCTCCGCGCCCATCGCGAGGATCACCGCGCGCGCCTTGAACTCCTCGTCCTCGATCCAGACGGTGTGCGGCTCGCCGTCCTTGCCGGGCTCGAACTTCGTGGCGTTGTCGGTGATGAACCGCGTGCCGAAGCGCTCCGCCTGGTCGCGCAGGTCCTGCATCATCTCCGGACCCATGATCCCCTTCGGATACCCGGGGAAGTTCTCGACATCGGTGGTCTGCTGGAGCAGGCCGCCCCACAAGAAGCCCTCGATGACCAACGGGTTCAGATTGGCTCTAGCCGTGTACAGCGCCGCCGTGTAACCGGCCGGCCCTGAGCCGATGATGATCACGTTCTCGACGTCTGCCATGGTTGCCTTTCCGCTCACGCTTTACTTTGTATAGTAGCGCCGCGCTCGCGTTCGTTACGCCACTCCTCGACACGCGTCCGCAGCCGGAAGAACGCGATCACACCGGGCACCAGCGGCAGCCAGAACGTGAACGCCCGGAAGACGAGCACGGCCACCACGGCGAGCCCGGCGTCGATCCCGAACGCCGCGAACGCTCCGATCATGCCACCTTCCACCCCGCCCACTCCACCGGGGATCGGCAACAGGTTCCCGAGCATGCCGACGAAGAACGCCTGGATGAGGACCGCGACCGGAGGCGCGTCGCCGAACGCCTGGAACGCGGCCCAGAGGACGGCGATCTGGAAGAACCAGAACAGGATCGCGCCGAGCAGCGCGGGGTTGCGGGAGCGGATGTGGCGCAGCGCGTCGTGGAGGCCGGCGGACGTCGCGGCGGGGACGGTCGCCAGCTTCTTGGTCACGCGCCCGATCTGCCCGGTCCGCCTGGCGAAGCCGTCGAGGCGACGCTGGAGGTCGGTCGGGACGAGCAGGATCAGGCTCGTCAGCCCCATCAGGATCAGCGCGATCACGGCCGGGACCGCGGTCATCGTCAGCGGCGCCTCGCCGGGGAAGATCCCGAACTCGAGGCCGAAGCCGCAGATCACGACCGCCGCGGCGTACGGGAAGTAGGTCAGCACGAGGAAGCTGATCGTCTTGTCGGCGACCTCGCGCTTGCGCATCCCGGCCGCGCGCAGCGCCCACGCCTGCAGGACCAGCCCGCCCGCGCCCCCGGCGGCGAAGATCCGGCTCGCCGCGAGGCCCGCCATCGTGATCAGGTAGCTCTCGCGCCGGCCGATCCGCTCGACGTGCCCGAAGACCCCGCGGAACAGCTCGACGTAGCCGCCGAACATGCCGAACGTGAGCGCGAACGCGAGCACGATCCAGCCCGGCGAGCCGTCCTCGATCCGGTTCCAGGTGTCCTCGAGGCCCGCGAGGCGCGGCAGCAGCAGGTAGAGCGCGAGGATCATCGCGGCCAGGAACCCGCACAGCGTCAGGATCGTCCGGCCGTTGAGCTCGAGGCCGCGGTCGTCGTCTTCCTCGTCGCCGGGCGGCTGCGCGTCCACCAGCTGCTCCGGCGCTTTGGTCACGCTTGCGCCTTGGCCTCGAGTGCCTGGAGTACTCGCGTGAGTGAGCGCGAGACCGGGATGAGCCGCGGCTGGGCGCGCTGGATCGTCTCCGCGAGCGCGAGCCCGGCCGCGAGGTCGACGACGTAATGCTCACCGAGGTAGACGAGCGCCATGCCGAGCGTGGCGGCGTAGGTCCACCCCAGCGCGCCCGCGACCTTGCCGGTGTCGCTGAGCACGTGCGCGGCCGTCACGGACGTGGCGAAGTGAAGCGAAGGCATGGCGGCCAGCGGATTCCCCCCGAGGACACCGTAGAGCGGCCCCCAGCTCTGCTTCCAGAACTGCTGTCCGTATTCGACCATCATGCGCCGCAGCTCCGGCGTGCGCCCGTCCTCCATCAGCCCCTGCTGCGCGGCGTACCACGGCGGGGCGGTGGGGATCGCCCAGTAGCCGATCACGCCGAGGTCGAACGTGGCGTAGACCCGCGCCGCCGCCGCCGGGAACTGGTCGCGGTGCTTGAACAGCACGTACGCGACGGTCCCGTGCGGGAACGCGAACCAGACCCAGTGCGACCAGACGAGCACCTTCTCCCACGTCCGGAAGCGGTCGGGGTGCGCGAGCCGCCGCTGCAGCCGCAGCGTGGGCGTCGTGCCGCGCCCGATGAACCGGTCCGCCTTGACGGGGTACTCCACGCGCACCCGCGCCATCAGCTTCTCGGGGTCGTCGTTGGGCATCTTGTACGTGACCAGGTACGCGTACATCTGCAGCGCGCACATCCCAACGTCCCGCGCGCGCGAGCGCGGGAACACGGCCAGGGCGAAGGGCGTCGCTGCGGCGGCGGTGATCACAACGGGGGGCTTTAGGCGGAGCCGGCGGCGGAGCAACGGCGCCGCTAGGCCGGCGGCGAGCACCGTGCAGGCGGCCGCGCGGATGGCGGTCGAGCGGGGCACGGAGCGGCGAATATATCGGCGCGGGCGGACGGGGCAGGTTCGGGCAGCCCCCGTACGGGGTTATGGACCGCTGGTGAGAGCGGTCATCCGACGGACGCCGGGACCCGCGCGGCTTCGGCCGTGAACGCGCGGACGACGCGGGAGCGCGGGTCGACCTCCGGGTGCCATTGGACACCCAGGGCCCATCGCGACTCCGGCACCTCGATCGCCTCGACGAGGTTGTCGAGCACGCTCCACCCCGAGGCGACGACGCCCTCGCCCAGCGCGGAGACCGCCTGGTGATGGTGGGACTTCGTTGCGTGACGGATCTCACCGCAGGCGCGGGCGGCGAGCGAGTTCGGCTCGAGCAGGACGTCGTGGTCGGCGTTGTCGAAGGAGCCGAGGGCGCGGCGGTGGTCGGTGTGGCCGACGTCGTCGGGGAGGTGCTGGACGAGCGTCCCGCCGAGCGCGACGTTGATCAGCTGCATACCGCGGCAGATGCCCAGCACCGGCAGGTCGCGCTCGAGCGCGCGCAGCGTCAAGGCGATCTCCGCGTGGTCGCGGTCCGGGCGGGTGTTGATCGTCTTCGGGTGGCGTTCGTCGCCGTATGTCTTCGGGTCGATGTCCGCGCCGCCGGCCAGGACGAGGCCGTCGAGGCCCTCGAGCACGTCGTCCGGGTGGTCGGCGATCCAGGCGTCCGGCGGGACCATCAGCGCGACGGCGCCCGCCCGCTGCAGGGCGTCGACGTACGCCCGCGAGAGCAGGAAGGCCTCGCGATCCCATACCGTCCACCGGGCTCGTTCCAGCGCGGCACACAGTCCGATCCGTGGTCTGCGAGCGTGCATTCTCCTGGAACTACCCACCTTCACGAGGATCAAGACGATGACAGTTCAGACCGAGCGCCACGGCGCGGTGATGACCATCAGGCTCGACCGCCCGGAGTCGATGAACGCCGTCAACCTCGAGCTCGGCAACGACCTGCTCCAGGCGCTCGGCGAGGCCGCGAACGACGACGAGGTCCGCTCCGTCCTGCTGACCGGCAACGGTCGCGCGTTCTCCTCGGGCGCCGACCTGCGCTCCGGCTTCGAGCCGACCGAGAGCGGACATCCGAACGTCCAGAAGGCCCTGCTCGAGCGCTTTCACCCCATCATCCTCGCCCTCCGCGAGATGCCGAAGCCGGTGGTCGCGGCCGTGAACGGCGCCGCGGCGGGCATCGGCTGCTCCTTCGCGCTGGCATGCGACCTCATCATCGCGGGCGAGTCGGCGTATTTCCTGCTGGCGTTCGTGAACATCGGCCTCGTTCCCGACGGCGGCTCCTCGTTCCTCATCCCCGAGCGGGTCGGGTTCGCCCGCGCGGCGGAGATGGCGATGCTCGGCGAGCGCATCCCCGCGGCGAAGGCGGTCGAGTGGGGGCTGATCAACCGCGCCGTCAGTGACGAGACGCTCATGGAGGACGCGGCGGCGCTCGCCGACCGGCTCGCGAAGGGCCCGACGCGCTCCTACGCCGGCACCAAGCGCCAGCTCAACGCCTGGCAGTTCTCCCGCATGCAGGCGCAGTTGGAGCTCGAGGCGGGCATCCAGCAGGAGATGGCGCAATCGCGCGACTTCGTGGAAGGAGTGGCGGCGTTCGTGGAGAAGCGTGAGGCCCGGTTCGACGGTCGCTGAGCTGACCGCGCGGCGAAGGCGTCCACTTGCTCCATATACTCCCGGCCCTCGTGCCTGAAGGACGATTCCGCCGGCTCCTGCTCGCGCTGCCCGCAGCGCTTGTCGCAGCCCTACTTGCCGCCCCAGCCGCCAACGCCGGCCTGCTGTTCCCTGAAGCGGGCGGCTCGCCGAACGCCGACAGCATCAAGACGCTGTACATCATGGTCTTCGTGCTCGCGCTGTTCATCTTCGCGGGCGTCGAGGGCACGCTCCTGTACTCGCTCTGGAAGTACCGCGCCCGCAAGGGCCGCCAGGCGGCGCAGATCCACGGCAACACGAAGCTCGAGGTCGGCTGGACCGTGGGCGCGGCCGTGATCCTCATCTTCATCACCTTCTTCACGTTCCTCAAGCTCGGCGCGATCAAGGATCCGAAGCCGTCCGTCGTCGACGCCAACGGCAACGCGGTCGCGATGACCGACAACATCCAGGTCGCTTCGACCGACATGCCCGCGGTCAAGGGCCCGACGCTGAAGATCGCCGTCAACGGCCAGCAGTACGTGTGGCGCTACAGCTACCCCGGCAACGACCGGCTGCTCGTCTACACGGACATGGTCGTCCCGGTCGGCATGACCGTCCTGCTCGACATCACCGCCGACGACGTCGTCCACTCATGGTGGATCCCGAAGCTCGGCGGCAAGATGGACGCCGTCCCCGGCTACACGAACAAGACCTGGTTCCAGATCCCGCCGAGCGCCCTCAAGGACGGGCAGAAGCAGGTGGTCTTCACGGGCCAGTGCGCCGAGCTGTGCGGCCGCAACCACGCGAACATGTACGGGCGCGTGATCGGGATGCGCATGGCGGACTACAAGAAGTGGTACGCGCAGAAGGTCCAGGAGGTCAAGACGGCCCGGACCGACGTCGCGAAGCAGCAGAAGGCCTTGCAGGCCGAACAGACCGAAGGCCAGTAAGAGGGATCTGAACCTTGGCAGCCACGACCGAACCGACCAGCACCGGACTGCGAGCGCGCCCGCGCCCGCAGATCATCGCCCACCGCGCAGAGCGCGAGGCCGGCGGCTGGACCTCGTGGATCACCACGACCGATCACAAGAAGATCGGGATCATGTACCTGGCCACCGTGCTGGTGTTCTTCGTGCTGGGCGGGGTCGAGGCCCTGCTCATGCGCACCCAGCTCGCGGTGCCGGACAACACGCTGCTCACGCCTGAGCGGTACAACCAGATCCTCACCATGCACGGGACGACGATGGTCTTCCTCGTCGTCGTGCCGGTGTGGGCGGGCTTCGCGAACTACCTGCTGCCGCTGATGATCGGCGCGCGCGACGTCGCGTTCCCGCGCCTGAACGCGTGGTCGTACTGGATGTACCTGTTCGGCGGCCTGGCGCTGTACGCCTCGATGTTCTTCTCGCCGCCCGAGGCCGGCTGGTTCTCCTACGTGCCGCTCTCGCTGAAGCAGTACAGCGCGACCAACGGCCAGGAGGCCTGGATCTACATGGTCCACCTCACCGGCCTGAGCTCGATCATCGGCGCGATCAACTTCATCGCCACGATCCACAACATGCGCGCGCCCGGCATGGGCTGGGGCCGCATGCCGCTGTTCGTGTGGACGATCCTGATCTACGCGTACCTGATCATCGTCGCCCTCACGTCGCTGGCCGCGACCGTGACGATGCTGCTGCTGGACCGCAACTTCGGCACGACGTTCTTCGATCCGAGCCAGGGAGGATCGGCGCTGCTCTGGCAGCACCTCTTCTGGTTCTTCGGACACCCAGAGGTGTACATCCTCGTCCTACCGGCGTTCGGCGTCTTCTCGGAGATCCTGCCGGTCTTCGCCCGCAAGCCGATCTTCGGCTACAAGGCGATCGCGGCGGCCACCGCCGGCATCGCCTTCCTCGGCATGCTCGTGTGGGCGCACCACATGTTCGCGACGCCGATGTCGACCGTCGTGCTCGCGTTCTTCATGCTCTCGAGCTTCATCATCGCCGTCCCGACGGGCGTGAAGATCTTCAACTGGATCGCGACGCTGTGGCGCGGCACGGTCGAGTGGACGGTTCCGCTCCTGTACTGCGTCGGCGGCATCTTCACCTTCACGATGGGCGGCATCACCGGCATCTTCCTGGCGGTCTTCCCGATCGACTGGCAGCTGACGGACACGTACTTCGTCGTCGCCCACTTCCACTACACGGCGTTCGGCGCCTCCGCCTTCGCGATGCTCGCGGCGCTCTACTTCTGGTTCCCGAAGATCACAGGCCGGATGTTGAGCGAGAGCCTCGGCAAGGTCGGCTTCGTGCTGATGTTCGTCGGCTTCCACCTGACGTTCCTGATCCAGCACTCCGCCGGCCTGAGCGGCATGCCGCGCCGCATCTACGAGTACTCGGACACGAGCTGGACGGCGTACAACTTCATCTCCACGGTCGGCGCGTTCATGATCGCGCTCAGCGTGGCCGTCACGGTCATCGGCATCGTGCACGCGCTCAAGAAGGGCGCGCTCGCCGGTCCCGACCCGTGGAAGGCCAACACGCTCGAGTGGTTCACCCCGTCGCCGCCGCCGGAGAACAACTTCGACGTGATCCCGCGCGTGCGCTCGGTCGAGCCCATGAAGGACATCCGCCGCGAGATCGAGCAGCGGACGGGCGTCGAGCAGCGCTACCGCACCGGGCAGCCCTTGCAGCGCTGATGGAAGCGTCGCAAGCAGCACTGCCGGTCTCCGGCGTCAAGCAGGTCGTCGCCGACTACGTCACGCTCACGAAGCCGAAGGTGCAGCTGCTGCTGCTCCTGACGACGATCACGACGATGTACGTCGCCGGCGACCCGTCGCCCGGCCTCGTCGCGATCACGGTCATCGGCGGCTTCCTGAGCGCCGGCGGGGCGGGCGCGTTCAACCACTTCTACGACCGCGACATCGACGCGGCGATGGGCCGGACGGCCTCGCGCCCGGTCCCGAGCGGGCGGATCTCGCCGCGCGCGGCGCTCATCTACGCGTTCGTGCTGCAGGCACTCTCGTTCCTGATCCTCGCGACCGCCGCGAACCTGCTGGCCGCGTTCCTGGCCCTCGCCGGGTTCGTCTGGTACACGCTGGTCTACACGGTCTGGCTCAAGCGCCGCTCGCCGCAGAACATCGTGATCGGCGGCGCCGCGGGCGCCGTCCCGCCGCTCGTCGGCTGGGCCGCCGCGACCGGCAGCGTCGCCCCCGCCGCGCTGTACCTGTTCGCGATCGTCTTCTACTGGACGCCCCCGCACTTCTGGGCGCTCTCGCTGCTCATGAAGGACGAGTACGCCCGCGTGAACGTGCCGATGATGCCGGTCGTCCACGGCGAGAAGGAGACGCGGCGGCAGATCGTCCTCTACACGTTCCTGCTGGTCGTCCTGACGCTGCTCCCGGTCGTGTTCGGCTTCTTCGACGCGATCTACGCCGTCTTCGCCGTCGGCCTGGGCGCGGCGTTCATCACGCTCTCCCTGCGCCTTCAGCGCCGGGCGGACCGCAAGAGCGCCCTGCGCACGTATCTGTTCTCCCTCGGATACCTCGCGGTGCTCTTCGTCGCGATGGTCCTCGACGCACAGCTGTAGACTGGCCGCCCGAATGGATCGCAAGCTCGCACGCCGCAACCTCCGCACCGCCTACTTCGCCGCGATCATCGGGCTGCTGATGTTCGCCCTCACCTTCGTCGCCGCGTTCGTCTACAACTCATGAGCCAGATCGACGACATCGACGGCTCCGCTCCTCCCGTCGGGGAGGAGATCCACATGCCGGCCGCGAGCATCATCCCGCTGGTCAACGCCGCGGCGCTCGCGCTGGCGATCGTGTGCATCACGCTCTCGTGGGTGCTCGTCGCCCTGTTCGGGTTCATCTTCCTCGTGTCGACGATCAAGTGGATCGCGGACACGCGTCGCGACATCGCCGCGCTTCCGCTGGATCACAGCAGCCACTAAACCCATAAGGTTCGCCCCGATCGTGGGGACCGGGGACGTCACCAACGGCCTGGCTGCGCGCTATTCGGCGGCGTTCGCCGCGTATCTCGGCGACCGGTCGGAGGTGACGCTCGGCGCCGCTTACGACCTCGGGCGCGAGGCGGTGCAGGCGAAGCTGAGCGTGCTCGACCTCGCCGAGGCCCACCACGAGGCGCTGCGCGAGGCCGAGGCGACCGATCTCGACACGCTGGTCGCCGGCGCGGCGTTCCTGCGCGAGAGCCTGTCGACGTTCGAGACCGTGCACCGCGGCTACCTCGAGGTCCAGGAGGTCGCGCGGATCGAGCACGAGCACGTCGAGCAGTTGCGCGCGCTCGCCGACGCGTCGGTGGCGATCAACTCCAGCATGACCGTGGAGGAGATCCTGCAGCTGACCGCCGACGCGGCCCGCTCGATCATCCACGCCGCCCGAGCGACCGTCGCGATCCTCGCGCCGGACCCGCGCCTGCGACCGCTCACGGCCACCTCTCCCGCCCGCCTCGGCGGCGGTGAGGCGCATCCCGCCCGGGTCAGCGTCACCCTTACGGGCCGCGGGAAGGAGCTCGGGGCGCTCGAGGTCGTCGACGCCCACGACCGGACGTTCACGGCGCGCGACGAGGCCGCGCTGACCCAGCTGGCCCAGCTCTCCAGCGTCGCGATCACCAACGCGCAGCTCTACGAGCGCGAGCGCACGATCGCCCGCACGCTCCAGCGCTCGCTCCGGCCGGGCGCGCTCCCGGCGGTGCATGGGCTCAGCGCGGCGGTGCGCTTCCGGCCCGCGGGCGAGGGGATCGAGCTCGGCGGCGACTTCTACGACCTCTTCCTGGCCGGTGACGGGGCCTGGACGGCGCTGATCGGCGACGTCCAGGGCAAAGGGCCGGACGCGGCCGCGGTGACGGCCCTGGCGCGCCACACCATGCGCGCCGCCGCGGCCTACGAGAGCCGCCCGTCCGGCGTGCTCGGGCTGCTGCACAAGGCGCTGCGCGACCAGGCCGGCGACGAGGGCCGCTTCTGCACCGTCTGTTACGCCCACATGCGGGTCGGATACGACCAGATCGAGCTCGAGCTGGCCTGCGGCGGCCACCCGCTCCCGCTGGTCGTGCACCCCGACGGCCGCGTCACGCCCGTGGGCCGGCTCGGGACGCTGCTCGGCTCGGACATCGACCCGCTGCTCACCGACGTCGCGGTCACGCTCGGCCGCGGCGAGGTGCTCGTCTTCTACACGGACGGCGTCACGGAGGTCCGGCGGCGCCGCCAGGAAGTCTTCGGCCACCGAGAGCTCGTGGCCCTGCTCGAGACCTGCGCAGGGCTGCCGCCGGACGCGGTGGCCGATCGCGTGGAGACGGCCGTGCTGGCCGCCTCGGAAGGGAGGCTTCGCGATGACATGGCGATCCTCGCCTTCGGCCCCACACCCCAACCCCAAGGAGACCGATGACTGACGAGATGGACGCGGTCACGACCGGCCAGCAGGAGGCCCGCGACGATCTCCTCCGCGAACTGGTCGCGCATCTCCGCGCCAACCGAACCGACCTGCGCCAGGAATGGGCGCGGCGGATCAGCGAGGCGCGACTGCTGACCGCGCTGACGGAGGAGGAGATCTTCTCCGAGGCGACCTCGGTGTACGACAACTACGTCGAGGTGCTCGAGACGGGCTCGGTCGAGGCCCTGCAGGACTACGCCCGCAACCTCTCCGAGCGCATCATCCCCCGCGGCGTCGAGACCGACGAGGTCCTCGGCATCGTGCTCCTGCTGCGCGACGTGCTCGCGCGCTCGCTGTTCAAGAAGTACCCGGACGACTTCAACCGCGTCCTGGACGCCTACGAGCCGGCGGCGAACCGGATCGCCAACACCGTCGCGATCAACTTCGTCACCGAGCGCGAGCGCATCATCCGCCAGCAGCAGGAGGCGATCCGCGAGCTCTCCACGCCGGTCCTCCAGGTCCGCGAGCGGCTCCTGATCCTCCCGATCATCGGCGTGCTCGACGGCCAGCGCGCCCGCCAGCTCACCGAGCAGCTCCTGCGCGGGATCCGCACCAACCGCGCCCGCGTGGTCGTGATCGACATCACGGGTGTGCCGGCGATCGACTCGACGGTGGCCAACCACCTCGTGCAGACCGTCGACGCGTCGCGGCTGATGGGCGCCTCGGTGATCATCACGGGCCTCTCCTCCGAGATCGCCCAGACGCTGGTCACGCTCGGCGTGGACCTCTCCAAGGTCAACGCGGTCGGCGACCTCCAGGGCGGCATCGAGGAGGCCGAGCGGCTGCTGGGCTACACGGTGATCTCGGGAGCCGTCGACAAGGCCGACGACCGGGTCTAGCGATGCACCCGATCGCATCCCCGCCGGATCGCCGCGGCCACGACCGGGCGAACTGATGGCCGTCCCCATCCTCAAGCAGGGCCCGTTCCTGATCGCGTCGATCCAGTCGGCGCTGACGGACACGGACGTCCTGCTGCTGCGCGACGACGTGATGGCGCAGGTGACGCGCCACCGCTCGCGCGGGATCATCGTCGACGTCACCTCCCTGGACGTGATGGACTCGTTCGTCTCGCGCTCGCTGCGCGGGATCGCGATGATGACGCGCCTCCGAGGCGCCGAGACCGTGATCGTCGGCATCCAACCCGAGGTCGCCTTCGCGATGGTGCAGCTCGGGATGAGCTTCGAGGACGTGCAGACCGCGTTGGATCTCGAAGAAGGGCTCGCGCTCCTGCAGGCGGGTGACCTTGGCTGACGCCGCGGCCGAACGGATCGCGATCGAGTCCGACGCCGACGTCGTGACCGCGCGCCAGCGCGCGCGCTCGCTGGCGATCGGACTGGACATGCCGAGCACCGACCAGACGCTGCTGGCCACGGCGATCTCCGAGATCGCCCGCAACATCACGACCTACGCGGACGGCGGGCGCGGCGAGGTGCTCATCGACCTCGTGCGCGACGCGCGCGGGCGGCGCGGCGTGCGGGTGATCGCGCGCGACGAGGGACCGGGGATCGACGACCTCGAGCGGGCGCTGACCGACGGCTACACGACCGGCGGCGGACTCGGACTCGGGCTGCCGGGGGCGCGCAGGCTGGTGGACGAGTTCGACATCGACACCGGGCCGGGGCGCGGAACGACGGTGACGCTGATCAAGTGGGCGCAGCGTGCCTGAGGACTGGCCGGCATCGCTGGACCTCGGGATCGCCGCGGAGACCCACGAGGGCGAGACGCGCTCGGGCGACGTCGGCGTGTTCGTCCCGACGGCGAACGGGGCCCTGGCAGGCGTCATCGACGGCCTGGGACACGGCCCCGAGGCGGCGGACGCGGCCGAGCGGTGCGCGGACGTGGTGCGTGCGAACGCCGGGGCGGGCGCGCAGGACCTGATGCAGGCCTGCCACGAGGCGCTGCTGGAGACGCGCGGCGCCGTCATGACCGTCGCGTGGTTCGATCTCGGACGTTCCGAGCTCTCATGGGCGGGCGTGGGCAACGTCGATGCGCGGCTCGTGCGCTCAGGGCCGGAGCTGCGCGAGGAGGTCGCGCTCGTCTTCGGCGGCGTGCTCGGCTACCGGATGCCGCGCGTACGACCCGCCACGATGGCGCTCAGCCGCGGCGATCTGCTCGTGATGATCACCGACGGGATCGACGCCGCGATCTCCCCCGCGCTCGCCGGCGGGGGCTCCGCGCAGGCGCTCGCGAGTCGGATTCTGGACGTGCATTCAAAAGGAAGCGATGACGCACTAGCGGTGGTGATCCGTTATCGGTAGTGTCGCCATGTAACCGGTTGCATAGCGCCTATGCGCCAGTTGTGGCACATAGGCGGTCAATGTTCATCCTCGGACGATTTACACGCGTAACAGTTAAGTGCCCACGCAACGAGCCTCAACTATTCGCCTGCGCACCTCGCTGTTCCAGGAGGCCGCCGAGATCGTCGACCGTGAATACGCCTCCGACCTCTCGCTGGACGACATCGCCCGCCGCGTCGCGTCATCGCGACGCCAACTGCAACGGGCGTACGCCGAGATCGGCCAGACGACGTTCCGCGACCACCTGACCCGGGTGCGCATGCAGAAGGCCGCCGAGATGCTCGCCACGCGTGCATTGACGGTGCGCGAGGTCGCGCACCGCGTCGGCTACCGCCAACCCGCCCAGTTCGCCAAGGCGTTCCGTCGCTATCAGGGCGTCGCGCCGTCGGACTTCCGCGCCAACGGCCGCGGTGCCGTGCGCCCTGCCGGCACGCAGTTCAGCGCTCGCCCGGCGTACCGCGCTGCGTAATTCCAGGCGGGCATCCCCTCCGCCCCACCCCGGTATTCGAGGCGGGCAGCCCCTCCACCCCACCCCGATCATCCGACCTCGGAACAAGCCGCGCGCACGGGTCGTTTCCTCGCTGACGCTGCACCCGTCGGCGCGCTCGCATAGGATGCCGCCTCCATGGGCCTTGAGGAGAGGACTCAGACTGCCGGGCAACAGCCCGAGCGTCCGCATGCACGCGCCGACTGGAAACAGATGGTCGGTATCGGCATCATCGCCGCCGCGCTCGGCATCGCTGCCGGCCTGCTGATCGACTGGTTCCCGGTCGCAGCATCGAAAGAAGCGAAGCCGATCGACACGCTGTGGGACGTCCTGATCATCTTCTCGGTCCCGGTGTTCGTCGGGGTCACGGTGGTCGTGCTGTTCTCGGTCGTGAAGTTCCGGATGCGCCCGGGTGAGGAGAACCTCGACGGGCCGCCGATCCACGGCAACACCCGCCTGGAGGTCATCTGGACCGCCATCCCGGCGATCCTGCTGGTCGGCCTGTGCACCTACGCGTTCATCGTGCTCGAGGACGTGGAGGCCGCCGACCCGAACCCCGTCCCGGTGCGGGTGGTCGGCGAGCAGTTCGCGTGGACGTTCTACTACCAGCGCGACGGCAAAGAGGTCGCCTCGCCGCAGCTGCACGTCCCGATCAACAAGCAGATCAAGTTCACGCTCCAGTCCAAGGACGTGCTGCACGACTTCTGGGTCCCGGCCTTCCGGATCAAGAAGGACGCCGTGCCGGGGCTCGACGTGACCTACACGGTCACGCCGAACCGGATCGGCTCCTACCCGATCGTCTGCGCGGAGCTCTGCGGCCTCGGCCACGCGGTGATGCGCTCGACCGCCCACGTGGACTCGCAGCAGGACTTCGACGCCTGGCTGTCCAAGCTCGGTCAGCCGACCGCGCCGGCCGCCGGCGGCGGCGGCGGAGGTGCCGCGCCCGCCGAGGACGGCAAGACCGTCTTCACGTCGCAGGACGCCAACTGCGGGGCGTGCCACAAGCTGGCCGACGCCGGCACCAACGGCACGATCGGCCCGGACCTCGACACCGTCCTGAAGGGCAAGGACGAGGCCTTCATCAAGCAATCGATCGAGGATCCGAGCGCGGAGATCGCCCCCGGCTTCCAGGACGGCATCATGCCGCCGAACTTCAAGGACACCCTCGGCCAAGCCAAGGTCGATGCCCTGGTGAAGTACCTTTCTGAAGTGACCAAGGGGGGCTGATGACAGCTCGACTGCGTGCACCCGGTATCCCGCGGGCGTTCCTGTTTCTCATCCTAGGAACGCTGCTTTGCGCCGCGATCATCATCGGCGCGCGGGAGGCCTATGGCTACCCCACGTTCGACGATGGCCTGACGGTCAAGACGCAGAACGGGATCCTGCTGCTGTCGCTGCTGATCGCGCCCCTGTTCTTCCTGATCGGCCTCGGCGCGTTCGACTACTGGTTCTACTGGGCGGCGGGCAAGAAGACCCGCCCCGAGGACCACTCGGGCCACGGCGCGACCTCATGGCGCGACTACTTCCGGGTCAACACCGATCACAAGGTGATCGGGATCCAGTACGTCGTCACCTCGTTCTTCTTCATGCTGGTCGGTGGCCTGCTGGCGATGATGGTCCGCGCCGAGCTGATGGCACCAGGCCGGCAGTTCGTCGACGCGGGCACGTTCAACGGGCTCTTCAGCGTCCACGCGTCGCTGATGATCTTCCTGTTCATCATCCCGGTCTTCGCCGGGCTGGCGAACTTCGTGCTGCCGCTGATGATCGGCGCGCCGGACATGGCGTTCCCGCGGCTGAACGCGCTGTCGTTCTGGATGCTGCCGATCGCCGGCATCATGATGGCGGCGTCGTTCTTCGCGCCCGGCGGCTCGTTCGCGACCGGCTGGACGGCCTACGCGCCGCTCTCCACGAGCGCGCCGATCGGCCAGATGTTCTTCACCATAGGCGTGCAGTTCGCGGGGGCGTCATCGATCGCCACCGCCCTGAACTTCCTCGTGACGATCATCACGATGCGCGCGCCCGGCATGTCGTTCTGGCGCATGCCGCTGCTCGTGTGGGCGAACTTCTCGACCTCGCTGCTGGTCGTGATCGCCACCCCGTTCATCGCCGCGTCGCAGTTCATGGTCCTGCTCGACTACGCGCTGCACTTCAACTTCTTCGTGCCGAGCCGCGACGGCGACGTGCTGATGTACCAGCACATCTTCTGGTTCTACTCGCACCCGGCGGTCTACATCATGATGCTGCCGGGCTTCGGGATCATCTCCGAGGTCCTGAGCGTGAAGTCGCGCAAGCCGATCTTCGGCTACCGGATGATGGCCTTCTCTCTGCTGGCGATCGTGCTGCTGGGCTTCACCGTCTGGGCGCACCACATGTTCGTCTCGGGCATGCAGGACTGGATCCGCATCCCGATGATGGTCACGACCGCGATCATCGCGGTGCCGACCGGCATCAAGATCTTCTCGTGGCTGGCGACGCTCTGGAAGGGCGTGCTGCACCTGGACACGCCGATGCTCTGGGCGCTGGGCTTCCTGACGATGTTCACGCTCGGCGGCATCTCCGGCGTCGTGCTGGCGATGGTGCCGATGGACATCTACGTCTCGGACACCTACTTCATCGTCGCCCACATCCACTACGTGCTCTACGGCGGGTCGCTGTTCACGATCTACGCCGGCGTCTACTACTGGTTCCCGAAGATGACCGGGCGGATGTTCGACGAGCGCCTGGGCAAGCTGCACTTCTGGCTGACGTTCGTGGCCTTCAACGCCACCTTCGCGCCGATGCACCTGATCGGCGTGGAGGGCATGCCGCGGCGCGTCGCCGACTACGCGGAGAAGTTCGCGGGCTGGAACCTGTTCATCTCGCTGAGCTCGTTCGTGCTGGGCCTCTCGACGCTGGTGTTCGTCTACAACATGGTCGCGTCCTGGCGCGGCGGTCCGCGCGCCCCGGCGAACCCGTGGCGGGCGCTCACGCTCGAGTGGCAGGTGTCATCGCCGCCGCCGATCTTCAACTTTGACAACGTGCCCACGGTGGTCGGCGGCCCGTACGAGTACGGCGTTCCCGGCGCGGTGCACGGCATCTTCAAGCCCGCCGAGGAGGCGCGGCCGAAAACACCCGCGGGCGCGACGGGGTCATCCCGCGCAGCCGAGTCGGAGGAGGGGGTCTAGCCAGTGCCGACGGTGCTCATCCTCGCGAACGAGACGATCGCCGGCCGCGCGCTGCTCGATCGCATTCGCGAGCGGTCAGAGGAGGGCGCGCGCTTCTTCGTCGTCGTGCCCCAGACAAAGCCGCGGCACGGCAACGTCATCTACGACGACGTCGTACGCGACTCGGCCCAGGTCCGCGTCGACCTCGCGGTGGAGTTCATCCGCGACCTCGGCGCGGCAGGTGAGGGCGAGGTCGGCGACGCCGACCCGTTCAACGCCGCGATGGACGCGGTCCGCGCCCAGCCGATCGACGAGATCCTCGTCTCCACCCTGCCCGAGACGGCATCCGGCTGGCTGCGACGGGACCTGATCGAGCGTCTCGAGGAGGCCGCGCGCGTCCCGGTCGAGCACGTCGTCGTCGACCTCGCCGCCGAGGGTCTGCCGTTCGGCGTGACGCTCGTCGTGGCCAACCTGACCGTCGCCGCGCCGGAGCTCGTCGAGCGCCTGAAGGCGCTGGCCGAGGAAGGTCCGCGCCGGTTCATCGTCGTCGTCCCGCAGAGCGGCCGCCAGGGCCACCGCGTGCGCGAGGCGCGCCAGCGCGCCCGCCGCCTGCTGGCCGCGCTCGACGACGCTGGGATCGTCGCGGCCGGCATGATCGGCGACCCCGATCCCTACACGGCGATCCTGAACGCCGTCCAGTACTTCCACATCTCCGAGATCGTGATCTCGACGCTGCCCGAGGGCTCGTCGCAGTGGGTCGCGGACAAGCTCGTCGAGCGCGTGCGCGGGGCGACCAACGTCCCGGTGGAGCACATCGAGTCCCAAGTGAAGGCGGAGGCCTAGGTGGCGGCACACGCGGTCGGGGCGCACGAGGCCCACGACGACCACCACCACGGGCCGCCCGAGGCCCACCGTTCCTCGCGGGTAGAGCCCGCGTTCCTCGGGATGCTGCTTTTCATCATCTCGGAGATCATGATCTTCGGGGCCTTCTTCACGGCCTACTTCTTCATCCGGGTGGTCGCCGGCGACGAGTGGCCGCATGCGGGCGACCACCTGCCGAAGCTGATCGCCGGCTTCAACACCGCGATCCTGATCTCGTCGTCCTTCACGATCCACTTCGCGCAGGAGGCGATCAAGAAGAACAACCGGCTCGGCCTGCAGGTCGGGATGGTCCTCACGTGGCTCCTGGGCGCGACGTTCCTCTTCATCCAGATCAACGAGTACGTCCACATCGGCTTCTCGCCGCAGGACAGCGCGCAGGGCTCGATCTTCTACGGGCTGACCGGCCTCCACGGCGCGCACGTGACGATCGGTCTCATGCTGCTGACGTTCATCACGATCCGCTCCTTCCGCGGTCACTACTCGGCGGACGCCTATCGCGGCATGGAAGTGCCCGGCATCTACTGGCACTTCGTCGACGTGATGTGGATCGTCGTGTACTTCACCGTCTACATCATCTGATGGCGCTGAACCCGCTTCGCTCCGAGGGCGAGGCGTTTCGCGTGCTGCTCTACGTCATCGCCGTCTTCCTGGTGGCGATGATCGTGGTGCTAGTCGTAAAGGCGCTCTGACCCGCCGTCGGCGGGGGCGGGGGTCGAGGCCGCCTTCTCCCCCATGACCTCGGCCTCGCGCGTCAGCGCCGGGTCGTCGTCGACCTCCGCGCCGGACTTCAGCGCCATCGTCGGCGCGACGCGGCCCTGCTTCTGTTGGACCACGTGCCAGGCCTCGTGGGGCAGGTGCTTCTCCTGCCCCGGCCCGATGTGGATCTCGGATCCCTGCGCGTACGCAAGCGCTTTGAGCTGGGCCGGCTTGTCCGAGTCGTAGTGCACGCGGACGTCGTCCAGCGACACGCCGGAGAGCGCCTCCACGCCCGACTTGAGGCCGTCCGGCATGCCCGTCCGGTTCCCCTGGCCGGGCTTGCGCGCGATCAGACGGCTGACCGCCTGGTTGCCGGCGCTCTGCTGCAGGGCGAGCATCGTGTGCAGGGACGGCTCCTCAGGCGCCTGTTGGCTCCGGGCGCGCTCGTCCTCGCGCGCGGTTGCATCCGTACGTTCCCTCGACACGACTCCCCCTTGGTTGAGCTCGTCGGCCGATTCTCTGCAGGCCCATCGAAAGCTGTCAAAAGCCCCTGATGATGCACCGTTTTGTGGGAACTACTTGACGGTGAGCTTGCCTTCCATGCCGGCCTGCCGGTGGCCGTCGACCGAGCAGTAGAACGTGTAGTTGCCCGGGGTCAGGTTGGCCGTGAACTGGGACACGCCGCCGCTGGTGACGGTCTCGCCCTTGCCCGTGACGGGACCCTCGATCGCGATGTCGTGGGGCGTCGCCTGCGGGTTCGGGGACTTGATCGTGACCGAGCCGGCGTTGGCGGTCGCGTCGGCGAACTTGTACGCGAGGCCCGCGGGCGCGACCGGGATCTCGAGGGTGCCGTTCTGCTCGGTGGCGGTGCCTTCGGCCTTGCCGCCGCCCACGGAGCCGAGACGGCCCGAGTCCTCGCCCGGTTCGGCGACCGACTGGGCGACGTACGCGGCGACGTCGCGGGCGTCGTCGCCCTTGACGATTCCGGCGGGCATCAGCGGCAAAGTCTTCCCAGTCTTAGGGTCGACTTGAGCGTTACGGTTGGGGTGCGCGATCTGCTGTTCGACCACGCCGGCGAAGGTCGAGTCCTTCATGCCGTCCTTGCGCGCCTGCTGGAACGCCTCGTCGAGGTTGGGCCCCGTCACGCCCTTCGCGCCGGCGCGATTGAGCGTGTGACACGTCCCGCAGTCGGACACGAACAGCTTCTTGCCGTTGACGACGTCCTCACCGCCGTTCTTGAGGTTGCAGCCGGACAACACGGCCGCGCTGACGATCGCGCCAACGATGACACGCCCAAAGCTGCCTCTCTCCATGGCGGGGCATCCTAACTGCGATCGGGGACGAAGGATCCGCCGCCTAGAGTTCGGAGGATGACCGTGACCACCGGGAGGGTCCGGACGACCGCCTTCGTGGTCGTCGGAACGGCCTGGTTCGCGATGATGGCGGGGTCGAACGTGGCCACGCCGCTGTACGCGATCTACGGCCGCGACTTCGGGTTCTCGAAGGCCGTCTTGACGCTCGTGTTCGCCACGTACGCCCTCGTGCTGGCGCCGTCGCTGCTCGTCTTCGGGCAGCTCTCGGACCGGCTGGGGCGCCGGCGGGTGATGGCGGCGGGGTTCGCGACGGCGACCGTGGGGTTGACGCTGTTCGCCGCGGCTTCGAGCCTCGCGTGGCTGTTCGCGGCACGCGCGGTGCAGGGGCTCGCGGTGGGGATGATCAGCGGCGCTGCGGCGGCCGCGCTCGTCGAGCTCGACCCGGCGCCGGAGGAGGATCGCGCCGCGCTCGTCGCCGCGCTCGCCCAGGCGGGCGGGAGCGCGTCGGGACCGTTGCTCGCCGGGATGCTGGCCGAGTGGGCGCCCTGGCGGCTCCATCTCCCCTTCTACGTCTTCATGTGCGCCGGCGTGGTGGCGACCGTCGCGGCGCTGGCGATCCCCGAGCCCGGGCGGGTGACTGGCGGGCGGATCACCGTCACGCGGCCGAGCGTCCCGGCGCCGATCCGCGGGCTGTTCGCGCGGGTCAGCGTGACCGGCGCGGCCGTGTGGGCCGTCGCGGCGTTCTTCCTCTCGGTCGTCCCGTCCTATGCCGCCGAGCTGCTGGACACGTCGAACCTCGCGCTGCTCGGCGCGGTCAGCGCGGTGATGCTGGCGACGTCCTGCGTCGCACAGATCGCCGCCCGCCGGATCTCGGCGCACACGCGGATGCAGGCGGCCGGGCTGCTCCTGCTCGCGATCGGGCTGGCCGCGCTCGTGTTGGCCTTCCCCACCCGCTCACTGCTCGTCCTGCTCGCCGCGGGCCTGTTCGCGGGCGTCGGCCACGGCCTCGCCTTCCTCGGCGGCCAGGCGCAGCTGAACCTCGCCGCGCCGCCGGACCACCGCGGCGCCGTCAACGCGGCCTTCTACACCCTGATCTATTTGGGCGTGGCGACCGCGGTCGTCTCCACGGGCCTGCTGACGCTGCACTTCGCGCTCTCGACCGCGGTGACGGCCTTCGGGATCACGGTCGCCGCGATCTCGCTGGCGACCGCCGCCTGGCACCTTAAAGGGGTCAGGCCCCTTTAGGTTCGGGGAGGTCGGCGAGGTCGCCCTGGGCTGCGGCGATGACCGTCCGGGCGACGCCCTCCCAGGAGTAGCGCGCACGGGTGGCCTCGACCATCGCCTCGCGGGTGCGGGCGCGCAGGTCGTCGGGGGCCTCGAGCCAGCCGGAGAGCGCGTCCGCGAGTTGCGGGACGGCGTCCGGGCCGACTTCGAACGAGAGCCAGGGGTGCGCGGCCTCGGGGACGGCGGCGGAGAGCGTGCGGGCGACCTCCCCCAGGCCCGAATGGTCGGCGACGACCGGCAGCGCGCCGCACGCGGCGGCCTCGGCGGCGACCATCCCGAAGGCCTCGGGGAACGTCGACGTCACCGCCATCGCCTCGGCGGCGGGCAGCAGGTCGGCGAGCTCGGCGTGGTCGAGCCGCCCGGCGAACGCGATCCGCTCGCCCATCCCCGCCGCCGCGGCGCGGTAGGCGTCCGGGTCATCGAGCGCGGCGAAGAAGGCGGCCAGCTGCGGCAGCTCACGGCCGTCCTCGGCCCGTGTCGCGGCCGCCGCCTCGAGGTCGCCGGCGATGAGCTGCGCCGCGAGCCGCTCGAGCCCGTCCCGGAACGCGCCGAACCCGACGATCACCAGCCGCGCCCGCGGCTCGCGCGCGAGCACGCGCGGGAACGCGGCGAGCAGCAACTCGACGCCCTTCGACGCGATCAGCTTGCCCACGAAGACGATCAGTCGGTCGTCCGGCTGGACGGTGTCGAGGGCGGCGACGGCCTCGCGCACGTCGCGGGCGAACGACGACACGGGGGGAGCGAGGTCGTCGGGTTCGACCTCGTCCGCGGGGCCGGAGAGGGGGTCGGCGGCGGCGGCGGCCGCGGGCGTGCCGGCGGCCGGAGCGGCCGCGTCGGCGGGGGCGGCGGCGGCGCGGGCGGGCGCGGCGTCGGCGCGGGCGGGCGCGGCGTCGGCGGGCACGGGCGTGGCGTCGGGCAGAGCGGCCGCGCCGGCGGCGCGGGCGGGGGTGGCGGCGGCGCGGGCGGGCGCGGCGTCGGCGGCGGCGAGCGCGGCGAGGTGGTGTCGGAGGGCGAGCAGGCCCTCACGGGCGGCGACGGGGGTGCGCGGGGCGAAGCGGTCGACGTCGACGCCCGGAGGGCCGAGGCGGGTGCGGCCCGGGAGGGACGGGTCGGCCATCTCGGTCCAGAGGGACTCGGCGGTGTGGCGCGAGCCGACGAGGACGCCGCGCGCCCGCGACAGACCCTCGACCGCGTAGGGGCGGAAGCGCGGGTAGGGCTTGACCGTGTACTCCAACGCGCTGCCGTGGATCTTCACCGCGTACGGGACGTCCTCCAGCGCGCGGGCGAGGATCGCCGGGCCCATCACGAGGTGGTTGGCGAGCGCGACGTCCGGGCGGGCGAGCGAGACGACGTCGCGCACCGCGGCGACGTTCGCGGCCAGGTAGGCCTCGATCTCGGCCTCGGTCAGGTCGTCGAACGGGCGCGCCTGGATGCCGTCGTAGACGTCGGCGACGTAGACCGGCAACACGCCGCCGATGTCCGGCCGATAGACCGTGGCGCGCGGGGACTCGACGCGGGACTCGACCACGAGCGGGCCCGAGTCCCACGCACCCGCCGCCTCGACCCACTCGAGCGCGAAGGGCGAACGCTCCTGGGCGAGCATGTGCACCTCGTGGCCCGCGCGCACCAAGGCCGCGCCGAGCTCGGCGTTGTAGACGTTCGAGCCCGTGCCGAGCAGCAGGTAGCCGTGAAAGATGAGGACGCGCAAGGGGACGACAGCCTAGCCCCGCCGCAGCCGCTGCTA
Source organism: Solirubrobacter soli DSM 22325 (assembly GCF_000423665.1). Lineage (GTDB taxonomy): Bacteria > Actinomycetota > Thermoleophilia > Solirubrobacterales > Solirubrobacteraceae > Solirubrobacter > Solirubrobacter soli. The sequence goes on from NZ_AUIK01000038.1 coordinate 47,189, forward strand.
GGGTTCCCGCGCATGTCCGAGCGCCAGCTCTATCGCCTGCGCGCGCCCTCTTCTGGCCGCGAGGTGCTCCTTCCCGCCGAGCCCGACAAGGTCTACACGGACCAAGACACGGGCGAGCCCCTCGAGGTCGTGGGGAAGGTGCTGCCGCTGCATCCGTCGAAGTCCAGCCTGCCATGGGCGGTCGACACGCTGAGGTTCTGCAACTGGTGCGATCAACCCGCACAGAAGGACCTCAACGACTGCCCGACGTGCGGCCGCCGAATGGCCGCGCTGCCCAGCTGAGAGGAGGTGGCGCTTTGCGCCTCGCCCCCAAGCGGCTCATCGCCGTACCGTTCATCTTGCTCGCGTTCGCCGTCACCGCCTGCGGCAGTGCCACCGTCGCCTACAAGCAGGCGCCGGGAGAGCCGGTCGACCTGAGCGTTCCCGGCAACGGCGACGCGCTCGCCCCGGCGGCGACGCCGACGGCCACCGCCAGCGCCACGGAGACACCTGACGCCGGCACGGCGCAGGTCACGCCCACCCCGGCCGCCAACAGCGGCGCGGCGACGACGCAGACGACGCCGCAGGACAACACCGGCGGCGGGACCGAGGCCCCGGCCGGCCAGGACTCCGCCACGAACGACCAGCCGCCGCCCGCCGGCAGCGACGCGCAGCAGTTCGAGGACTTCTGCGCCGAGAACCCAGGCGCCTGCTGATCGGTAGCCTCCCCCTCAAGGGGGGTGTGGTCCGGTCGATCATCCAGGTGACATGCGTTCGCTCAATCGTCTCGCCGAGGAGGCCGCACGCTCGGCCCACGTCGAGCCGATCCGCGACGCGCTGAAGACCGCGGCACTCGAGCTCCTGGGCGCGGGCTTCGTCCGGCTGCTCGACATCGCCCAGGACCGGGCGGGGGCCTCCGACAGGTCGGCCGATGAGTTCCTGCGCTTCACCGACGGGCCGTCCGGCACCGCGCACGTCATCGCCACGCGCAAGCCGCTCGCGATCGACGACGCGGCCGTCAGCACCGCGATCGTCCCCGGCCGCGCGGCGCTGCACGGCATCGCGTCCGCGCTGTTCGTCCCGGTGATCTGGGCCGACGAGGTTCGCAGCGTCCTGATCGTCGGCTGGCTCGAGCCGCACCCGGTCACCGCGGACGACATCGCCCGCGCCGAGCTGGCCACGAACACCGCCGCCGCCGGCCTCGCCCGGCTCGAGGAGGAGTCGCGCCGCGCCGAGGGCCTGGCCCAGGACCGGGTCGTCGTGCGCGTGGCCAACGCGCTCAACGCGACGCTCGACCTGCAGGAGATCCTGCTCACGCTCGTCCACGAGGCAGCGCTCGCCCTCAACGCCGACTTCACCGGCGTCTTCCTCGGCGACAAGGCCGAGGGCGCCGTCGCGACCGCCGGGTACGGCGTCCCTGAGGGCTGGCACGGCATCCGCGTCGAGGCCGGACAGGGCGTGACGGGCCGCGTGCTCCACACCAACGCCACGGTGGTCCAGCACGACTACACCTCCGACCTGCCCTTGGCCGACACCGCCAAGACCCTGCTCGCCGTCCCGATGTCGTGGAACGGCGAGATGCGTGGCGTGCTCACGGTCGGCTGGGCCTCGCGCCGCCGCGTCAACGACGAGGACCAGCACACGACCGAGGCGATCGCCGGCCTGGCCACGCTCGCCTGCCGCAACGCCGAGGCCTACGAGCACGTCCAGCACGTCGCCCGTACCGACGCGCTCACCGGCGTGCTCAACCACGGCGCGATGCAGGTCCGCATCCGCGAGGAGATCGCCCGCGCCCGCCGCGACGGCACGCCGCTCGGCGCCGTGATCCTCGACCTCGACGACTTCAAGTCCGTCAACGACACCCGGGGCCACGCGGCGGGTGACGAGCTCCTGCGCAAGGTCGCCAACGCGCTGCAGCTCGAGCTGCGCCCGTACGACCAGGTCGCCCGCTACGGCGGCGACGAGTTCGTGCTCCTGCTCCCAGGCTCCGACGAGGAGATGACCGCGCACGTCGCCGAGCGCTGCCGCGACGCGATCGGCGGCAAGTGCTCGATCGGCGTCGCCGCCTGGCACGACGGCCTCGACGCGGACGGGCTGCTCGAGCAGGCCGACCGCGCGCTGATGCTGGCCAAGCGCACCGGCAAGGGCCGCGTCGCCGTCGCCAACCCGGAGGTCGAGCGCGAGCTCGCGCTGCTGCAGTCGCAGGCCGGCTCCCCCGCCGCCGTGCAGGCGCTGGCGGCCGCGATCGAGGAGCGCGACAACTACAAGCGCGAGCACTCCGACGAGGTCGTGCGGCTCAGCCGTGGGGTCGCGATGATGCTCGGCCTGCCCAACGACGACGTCGACCGGATCGCCCACGGCGCCCTGCTGCACGACGTCGGCAAGCTCGCGATGCCCGCCGAGCTGCTCGGCAAGGAAGGCCCGCTCACGCCCGAGGAGTGGGCGATCATGTCCCAGCACCCGATCGCGGGCGAGCGGATCCTGGCGCGCACGAAGGACCTCGCCGGCGTCGCCCCGATCGTCCGCCACGAGCACGAGCACTGGAACGGCACCGGCTATCCGGACGGCCTCGAAGGCCACCGGATCCCGATCGGCTCACGCGTCGTGCACGCCTGCCACGCCTACGTGGCGATGCGCACCGCGCGCCCCTACCGCGACGCGATCTCCCACGAGGAGGTCGTGGTGCAGCTGCGCGCCGAGGCGGGCACCAAGTTCGACCCGGAAGTGATCGAGGTCCTGCTCGACCTACTCGGCCACAACACGCCCGACGTCCCGAACCGGGCGGCCGGCGTGAAGCTGGTCGCGCCGACCCCGCGCGAGCCTAGTTCCCGCCGTTCGGCGCATCCGGGTTGGGTACCGGGCGCGTGACGAGCGTCGCCGAGTAGGTCAGCCGCGCCTTGTAGAGGCAGCGGTACTGCGCGACCTGTTTGAGGGCGGACTGCGCGGTCTGCGTTCCGGTGTCGTCGCACTTGCCCTTGGGCCGCGACGCCCGCCACGACGAATGGTCGGTGAGCAGCGGCGTGAGGGCCGGCGCCCAGGTCGGAACCGTCAGTGCGATGACATAGCCCTTCTTGACGTTCAGCGCGCGGCCGAGTGGGAACTGCACCGTTTGACCGAAGTACGGCGCGAGCTGCTGCATCGGGCTTTGGCTGACCACGCGCGAGTAGAGCGTCTTGCCGGCGCGCAGGATCGTCAACCGCGCGGACGCCGGCCCGCCGAGGCCCTTGTCGAAGAACGAGATCTGCTCCTCGGTCGGCTTGCCGAGCGCGATCGACCACGCCACGATCTTTCCGTCCTCGGGCACGATGAACGCCCCGCGATCGTCGGCGACCTTGATCTGGTAACCGGTGGTGCGCGAGACGGCGAGACACGGGCTCGCCGGGCATGCCGGCGTAGCGTCGGTCCGTCCGACCTCAACGATCTTCGCCGCCGCGGGCGCTGCCGTGACCAGGGCGGCGACCAGCGCGGCGAAACCGATGAAAGGGCGATGGCTCATCGCCCCTATGAAACACGACGAGGTCCCGGGGGATGCGGTTCCCCCGGTTCCCGTCCTCTCCTCACTCAGATCTTCACGACGTTGATCGCCTTCGGACCCTTGTCGCCGTTCTCCTCCTCGAAGGAGACCTTGGCGCCCTCGCTCAGCGAACGGTAGCCGTCGCCGTTGATGCCCGAGAAGTGCACGAAGAGATCACGCCCACCCCCATCGGGCGTGATGAAGCCGAAGCCCTTCTCGTCCGAGAACCACTTGACCGTGCCGGTGCCCACAGAGAACCCCACTTGCAGCCCGGCGTGACTTGTACACGCCGTACATATTTCGACCGGCCGGTGCGCCCGGTCCCAACAGAGGGAGACGCTATACATGGACGTGGCATTACCGCAACCTTAAGCGGCCAGTGCTGGGCGTGGAGATGTCTAAGCGGTGAGCTCTCGTGCCGCGGCCGCGACGTCGTCGCGGTCCCCCGGCGCAGGCTGCCAAGGCAACCGCAGCGTGTCCCCGTCGTAACGCGGGATCACGTGCATGTGGAAGTGAAAGACGGTCTGCCAGGCCTTCGAGCCGCACGAGTTGATCAGGTTCACGCCGTCGGCCGACAGCTTGTCCTTGACCCGTCGCGCCATCGTCTGCGCGGTGCGGGCGACCGCGGCGAGATCCTCCGGATCGATCTCCAGCAGGTCCCGGCTGTGCTCGCGCGGGATCACCAGCAGGTGCCCGCGCGACCCCGGGTTGATGTCCATGAACGCGATCGTGCGCTCGTCCTCATAGACGCGCGTGGAGGGGATGTCCCCCGCGACGATCTTGCAGAAGAGGCAGTCCGGGTCAGACATCGGCCTCGACGAGGCGGCGGATCGCGTCGAGCGTGCCCATGACCTCGGGGTCGGGCGCGTCCCCGCGGACCGTCGCGACGTAGAGCGTCAGGCGCGAGCCCTCGTCGTCGGGATCGACCTGGATCCAGCCGTGGTACGCGCTGCCCTCCGCGCCCCACTCGATGCGGCGCTTGTCGTCGTCGGTCTTGAACCAGGCCTCGCCCTTCTGGGTGTGCCCGTCGTAGCGGGCCTCGACCGTGACCTTGTCGCCGTCGTGCAGGTCGGCGCGGGTCATCTGCGGCACGTAGTGCGGGAGGTTCGAGACGTCGGAGAGCGCGGCGTACACCTTGTCGGCATCCGCGGCGACGTGATGGGTGTGCTCGTGCTTCACAGGCGGGAGGCTACAGAGGCCAGTCCGGAACGCGCGGCGAACCCGTCGAACAGCCGGAACGCGGCCGTCGCGGCCGCGGCCGCGTGCCGGCGGGTCCCCGCGTCCAGCGCCTCTGGCGTTGTCCCCGCCCGCTCGAGATCGCCGTGGTCGTTGACCGCCCAGTCGCCGACGATCGCGGACGTGACCTCGGGGTGGAACTGCACCGCGAGGTGCCGGCAGTGGCAGAACGCCTGCACGCCGAACGCGTTGCTCGCCAGCTCGTAGGCCAGCGGCGGGAGCGTGAAGTGATCCTCGTGCCAGGCCATCCACGGACCGGCGGGGACGCGGTCGGCGTCGTTGGTCTCGACCGTGACCCAGCCCAGCTCGGGCTTGGGCAGGCGGCGCACGCAGCCGCCGAGCGCGGCCGCGAGGGCCTGGGCGCCGAAGCAGATGCCGAGGACCGGGAGCGCGGCGGCGTCGGCGGAGCGCAGCCACTCGATCTCGGCCTCGACCCAGTCCGGCCCGTCGCCGGTCGCCGTGGCGCCCGAGCCGAGCGCGACCACGAAGTCCGGGTCGCGCGGGTCCGGGTAGGCGCCGGTCTCGTCGACGCGCACGACGTCGAGCCCGATCCCGCGCTCGGCAGCCCAATCGCCGAGCAGCCCAGCCGGGGCGTCGGCCTGCGTCTGGAGGACGATCCCGTGCGCCATCAGGCCCTCGTCGTCGGCTCGTCGGGGGAGCGCTGGTCGGCGGTGTTGTACTCGGTGCCGGGCGCGGGGGCGATCGGGCCGTCGAGCAGCGGGTCGCCGGTCTCGACCATCCACGTCTGCAGCTTCTGGCGCAGCTCGTCGGCGATCTCCGGCTCGTCGTCGACGATGTTGTTCGCCTCGTTGGGGTCGAAGACGAGGTCGTAGAGCGCCTCTTCGGGCGCGTCTCGCTCGGCCAGGCCGTGGGCCAGCAGGTAGTCCTTGCTGGGGCTGTCGTCGATGTTGGCGAGCACAGGTCGTTCGTAGCGCCGTATGTACTTGTACCGCTTCGTGCGCACCGCGCGCTGCGGCTCGTAGGCGGCGTGGAAGGTGATCTCCGCGAAGACGGCGTCGTTGACCTCGCTGAGCAGCGACTTCCCGCGCAGCCAGGCCGGCCGCTCGATGCCGAGCAGCTCGCAGATGGTCGGGAAGATGTCGACCTGGGACACGAGCTCGTCGGAGACCTTGCCGCCGGTGAAGCCGCCCGGGCCGCGGATGATCAGCAGCACGCCGATCCCGCGGTCGGTCAGCGTCGCCTTGGCGCCGGGGAACGCGAGCCCGTGGTCGGTGGTGAAGATCACGAGCGTGTTCTCGTCCTCGATCGCGTCCAGGACCGTGCCGACGCCCTGGTCCAGCGCGCGGGCGCTGGCCTTGTAGGCGGCCATGTCGCGGCGCGTCACCGGCGTGTCGGGAAGGTTGGCGGGCGGGAGCGAGTACAGCGCGTCGCGGACCGAGGTCGGCTCGAAGAAGTCGCGGTGGGTCTCGAAGAAGCCGACGCTGAGGAAGTACGGGCCGTCGGCGTTGCGGATCGCGCGCGCCGCGGCCGGCGCGACCTCGGACGCCTGGTTGGAGCGCAGCTCGACGATCTCGTCGTAGCCGATGTCGACCGGGTCAGCGGCCACGTGCTGCTCGCCGATCAGCGTGCTGCGGTACCCGGCGGCGCGCAGGGTGTGGACGAGGTGGTGGTCGTAGTCGGCGAGGCGATAGCCCCGGTGCGCCAACCCCAGCATCCCGTTCGTGTGGCTGTACTCGCCGGTGAGGAGCGCCGCGCGGCTGCCCGAGCAGACGGGCGCGGCGCTGAACGCCTGGCGGAACAGCAGGCCCTGGTCGGCCAGACGCTGGATGTTCGGCGTCGGGACCTGATGCCCGTACGGCTGGATGTGGCGCCCGGTGTCATGCGAATGCAGGTAGACGATGTTCGGACGCAATGTCATGTAATCCTATCGAGTATGTCCGGATTGATCGTGTGCGCGACGCAGCGCAGTGGGAGCACCCTGCTGTGCGAGCTGCTGAAGGCCACGGGGGTCGCCGGTGTCCCCAAGGAGTATTTCCAGCATTTCAAGGACACCGGGATCTCCGACCAGCCGCGCCAGTACCTGGCGGGCGTCGACGACCCGTCCGTGTTGGCGCTCCTGCCGCCGCTCGATCCGGGCGTGCCCGAGGCGGCGTTCGACTTCGAGGCCGTACGCCGGGAGGGCACGACGCCGAACGGCGTGTTCGCCGCCAAGGTCATGTGGAGCCACACGCCGGACCTGTGGCGGCGACTCGACGGGCGGTCGCTGGAGGATGTGTTCGGCCCGCTGCGCTACGTGCAGGTCGTGCGGCGGGACAAGGTGGCGCAGGCGGTCTCGTTGTGGACGGCGATCCAGACGCAGGCGTGGCGGTCGGGGGATGACGTGCGGGCCGAGCCGGTCTATTCGTTCGCCGCGATCAAGCACCTGGTGGGGTGGCTGCAGGCGGGCGAGGACGGGTGGAGCGACTGGTTGCGGTGGCGGAATCCGGACGTCGTCGTCTACGAGGACTTCGCCCGCGATCCGTCGCCCACGATCGAGCACCTGGCCGGTGTACCCGCACCCGACGCCCCGCTGCTCCGGCAGTCCGGGTCGCGATCGCGGGAGTGGGCGTCGCGGTTTGCTCTGGAGGCCGCGTGAACGCGCTCGAGGATGAAGCCGTCTTCGTGATGCGCGAGGTCGCGGCGGAGTTCGAGCGGCCGGTGCTGCTGTTCAGCGGCGGCAAGGACTCGATCGTGCTGCTGCGGCTGGCCGAGAAGGCCTTCCGGCCGGCGAAGTTCCCTTGCCCGATCCTGCACATCGACACCGGCCACAACTTCCCGGAGGTGATCGAGTTCCGCGACCGGCGGGTGGCGGAGCTCGGCGAGCAGCTGATCGTGGCGCGCGTTCAGGACTCGATCGACGCGGGGCGGGCGTTCGAGGACGGGCCGTCGCGCAATCGCCTGCAGACGGTGACGCTGCTCGACGCGCTGCGTGAGGGCAGGTTCGACGCGGCGTTCGGCGGCGCGCGGCGCGACGAGGAGCGTGCGCGGGCGAAGGAGCGCGTCCTCTCGTTCCGCGACGAGCTCGGCCAGTGGGAGCCGCGGGCGCAGCGACCGGAGATCTGGGAGCTCTACAACACCGTCGTCCGGCGCGGCGAGAGCGTGCGGGCGTTCCCGATCTCCAACTGGACGGAGCTCGACGTCTGGCGCTACATCGAGGCCGAAGGGCTCGAGGTGCCGTCGATCTACTACGCCCACGAGCGCGAGGTGTTCGACCGCGACGGGATGCTGTTCGCCGTCTCCGAGTTCACGCCGCCGAACGGCTCCCCGGTCTTCACCGAGCGCGTGCGCTATCGCACGGTGGGCGATCTCACGGTGACGGGCGCGGTCCGCTCCTCGGCGGTCGACATCCCGGCGATCCTGGCCGAGACGGCCGCGTCGACGACCACCGAGCGCGGCGCCACCCGCGCCGACGACCGCACCTCGTCCGCCGCCATGGAGGACCGCAAGCGAGAGGGATACTTTTGAGCGACCTGTTGCGGATCGCGACGGCGGGAAGCGTCGACGACGGCAAGTCGACGCTGATCGGCCGCCTGCTGCTGGACTCGCGGTCGCTGCTCGACGACGCTCGGGAGGATGACCTCGCGCACGTGACCGACGGCCTGCGAGCCGAACGCGAGCAGGGCATCACGATCGACGTTGCGTACCGGTTCTTCGCCACGGAGCGGCGCTCGTTCATCCTCGCCGACACGCCCGGCCACGTCCGCTACACGCGCAACATGGTCACCGGCGCGTCGACCGCGGACCTCGCTCTGGTGCTGATCGACGCCCGCAAGGGGCTGCTCGAGCAGTCTCGCCGGCACGCGTACCTCGCGGCGCTGCTCGGCATCCGGCATCTGGTCGCGTGCGTGAACAAGATGGACCTCGTCGGCTTCGACGAGGCGCGGTTCCGGGAGATCGAGTCGTCGTTCGGCGAGCTGGGCGCGCAGTTGGGGATCGTCGACGTGCGGGCGGTGCCGATCTCGGCGCTCGAGGGCGACAACGTGGTCGAGCCGTCGGATCGGTTGTCGTGGTACGAGGAGCCGCCGCTGCTCGCCCAGTTGGAGACCGTCGAGGTCGACCGGGACCGCAACCTCGACGACGTGCGGTTCCCCGTTCAGTGGACCGTGCGGGCGGGGGACTTCCGCGGGTACGCGGGGCGGGTCGCGGGCGGGGTTCTGAGCGTGGGTGCCGAGGTCGCGGTGCTGCCGAGCGGGTCGCGGTCGCGGATCGCCGCGATCGACACGCCCGGCGGCCCGGTCGAGCGCGCCGTGCCGCCGATGGTGGCGACGATCCGTCTGCAGGACGAGCTCGACGTCGGGCGCGGCGACATCGTGGTCGGCGCCGCGGACGGGCCGATCGTCGCCCGCGAGTTGGAGGCGACCGTCTGCTGGATGGTCGAGGCGCCCGCGCGAGTCGGTGCGCGCTACCTGCTCAAGCACACGACCCGCCGCGTGCGCGCGAACATCGCCTCGATCGACGCCCGCGTCGACATCGCCTCGTTCGAGTCTGCTTCGGCTTCGGAGCTGGGCTTGAACGACATCGGGCGCGTCACGCTGCGAACGGCGGCGCCGGTGCTCGCCGACCCATACGCGTCCAATCGCGCGACGGGCGCGTTCATCCTGATCGACGAGCGCACGCACGACACGGTCGCCGCCGGCATGGTCGAGGCGGCTCGCCCGGGCCGGGTCGCCGAGGTCGAGCACTCGCCGGACATCCGCTGGCACGCGAGCGCGCTGGAACGGGGCGTGCGCTGGTCCGCCACCGGCCAGCGCGGCGCGACCGTCTGGCTGACGGGGCTGCCCGCGTCCGGCAAGTCGACGATCGCGGTCGCGGTCGAGCGCGCGCTGGTCGAGTCGGGCCGCTTCGCGTATCTGCTCGACGGGGACAACCTTCGCCACGGGCTGTCCGGCGACCTCGGCTTCGATCCCGCCTCGCGCTCGGAGAACATCCGCCGCGTCGCCCACGTGGCGCGCCTGTTCGCCGACGCGGGCGCGGTCGCGGTCGTCTCGCTCGTCTCCCCCTTCCGCGAGGACCGCCTGAACGCACGGCGATTGCACGAGGCCGCGGGTCTCCCGTTCGTGGAGGTGTTCGTCGACACCCCGATCGAGGAGTGCGCCCGCCGCGACCCGAAGGGGTTGTACGCCCGCGCCCGCGCAGGACGCTTGACCGGCATGACGGGCGAGAACGCCCCGTACGAGCCGCCCGAGGCGGCCGAGATCGTCATCCGCGGCGAGCCGACCGAGGTGTCCGCGCGCCGGCTGCTCGAGGCGGTCGCGTGACGCCGCGCGCCGCCGCCGCGGCCGCCCCGCGCGCCGCCGGCCCCGCCGCGGCCGCCCCACGCGCCGCCGGCCCCGCCGCTCCATCCGCCTCACGCGCCGCCGGCCCCGCCGCTCCATCCGCCCCGCGCGCCGCCGGCCCCGCCGCTGCGCCCGCCCCACGCGCCGCCGGCCCCGCCGCTCCATCCGCCCCACGCGCCGCCGGCCCCGCCGCTCCATCCGCCCCACGCGCCGCCGGCCCCGCCGCTGCGCCCGCCCCACGCGCCGCCGGCCCCGCCGCTGCGCCCGCCGCTCCCCCGCGCGTGATGGAGCCGTACGCCGTCACGAACCACCGGTTCGCGGCGTTCGTCGCCGCCACCGGGCATGTCACCGAGGCCGAGCGCGAGGGCTGGTCGTTCGTGTTCGCGGGGCGGCTGTCCGACGGCTTCCCGGCGACCCGCGCGCTCGCGAGCGCGCCGTGGTGGCGGGTCGTGCGCGGCGCGTGCTGGCATGCGCCGGACGGGCCGGGCAGCGTCGCGGCGGCCGATCACCCGGTCGTGCACGTGTCGCTGGCCGACGCGCAGGCGTTCTGCGCGTGGGCGGGCACCGCGCTACCGACCGACGCGCAGTGGGAGCGCGCCGCCAGGGCGGGCGTCAAGACGCGCTACCCGTGGGGCGACGAGTGGTCGTTCGCGCGGGCGAACTCGTTCCGCGGCGACTTTCCCCACGGCGTGGCCGGCACCGTGCCGGTGGACGCGTTCGAGCCCAATGCGCTCGGGCTGCACAACGTGGTCGGCAACGTCTGGGAGTGGACGGCCGAGGGTCTGCTCCGCGGCGGCTCGTATCTCTGCCACCCGTCCTACTGCGACCGCAATCAGCTGTCCGGCTGCACCGAGGGCGACGCGCCGATGGGCCATATCGGCTTCCGCGTCGTCTGATTGCCCCAGCTGGCGCGGGCTACGGTCAGCTCCACGACGACCGCATCGGTCGCATGACGTGACCGGGGAGCCCGGCACCCGCCGAGGTGGCGCTCGTCGAAGACGACGTGGACGCCGACGCCGCTGGCGCGCCGCCGGCGGCCGTACACGCGACGAGTGCCGCCACGACGGCGGCCTTCCGAATGAAGTTCATGCCGGACCTATCGTCACGTCCCGGTTCCTTCCGGCGCCGCTGGACGATCGTCGGACCCGCGCAACCTAAAGGGACTGACCCTTTATGTTGGCGGGATGGAGAAGCGAGAGCTCGGCGACTCCGGGCTGAAGGTCACCACGGTCGCGCTCGGGTCGTGGCTGACCTACAGCGGCGGCATCGGGCGCGAGCAGACGGAAGCGTGCACGCGGGCGGCGTTCGAGGCCGGCATCACGCTCTTCGACACCGCCAACGTGTACGGCACGGGCGCGTCCGAGCGCGTGTGGGGCGAGATCCTCACCGACTACCCGCGCGACGAGTACGTGCTGGCGACCAAGGTCTACTTCCCGATGGGGCCGCGCGACCGCGGGCTCTCGCGCAAGCAGATCCTCAAGCAGATCGACGCGTCGCTGGAGCGGCTGCGGACCGACTACGTCGACCTCTACCAGTGCCACCGCTACGACGACAACGTCCCGCTGCAGGAGACGATGGGCGCGCTGAGCGAGGTCGTCGAGGCGGGCAAGGCGCGCCACATCGGCTTCAGCGAGTGGCCGGCGGCGCGGATCCAGGAGGCGCTGGACATGCCCGGCGTGACGAAGTTCGTCTCCTCGCAGCCGCAGTACTCGGCGCTGTGGCGCAAGCCGGAGGCGGAGGTGATCCCGCTGTGCGAGGCCAACGGGATCTCGCAGATCGTCTGGTCGCCGCTCGCGCAGGGCGTGCTGACCGGCAAGTACAAGCCGGGCGAGAAGGTCCCGACGGACTCGCGCGCCGCCAACCGGACCATGAACCGCTTCATCAAGCAGTGGCTCGGCGACGACGTGCTGACCGCGGTCCAGTCGCTGCAGCCGATCGCCGACGAGGCCGGCATCACCCTCCCCCAGCTCTCGCTCGCCTGGGTGCTGCACCAGCCCAACATCACGTCGGTGATCATCGGCGCGAGCCGGCCCGAGCAGATCCACGAGAACCTCAAGGCGGCCGCGGTCAAGCTCTCGCCCGACACGATCGCCGCCATCGACGACACGCTCAGAACAGCGGCGGTGTTGTGAGCAGCGGCTCGATTCGCCAGCCCCCGTCGAGCGCCGCGGTCGCGTGAAGGAGCTCCTCGAACCCCTCCTCGGGCGTCGGACGGACGAGCCGGCGCGCGACGTCGCGCAGCCCCGCCGCCGGCACCGTGCGCTCGCGGGCGACGTTGCGGCCGGCGGCCACCGCGTGATCGACCTCGACGAGGATCGCGACGAGCCTGAAGCCCGCTTCCCGCGCCGGAGCCACGTAGCGCGCCCGCTCGGCCGCGGTCGGGTTCGTGTTGTCGACGACGAACGGCATCTTCGTCTCGATGCAGGTCCTCAGGAACGCCGCCTCGCGGGCGCGGGTGCGCAGGAGGTCGAGCGACACGCGCGCGTGCGTCTCGAGGAACCGGTCGCGGTAGAGCGTCGTCTTGCCCGAGCCCTGCACGCCGCAGAGGATCACCGCCTCCATGGCGCGAGGATGACACGGTGATCCACGCCCTCGGCGCCCCGTACCACGGCGTCTTCTCGCGCGACCTCGCCCCCACGCTGACGATCGACCCCGGCGACACGGTCGTCTTCGAGACCCTCGACGCCGGCTGGGGACTGGAGCCGTACGCGGGCGGTGCCTACGTGCCGCGGCGCGAGCTCGACCGCGACGACGACGCCGGCCACGCCCTGACCGGCCCGGTGTTCGTGCGCGGCGCGCGGCCCGGCATGGCGCTGCGGGTCGAGATCGGCGAGCTGCGGCCCGGCCCGTGGGGCGCGGTCCTGGCCGGCGGGTGGGAGTCGGCGTACAACGAGCGCCTCGGCGTGGTCGGCCACGGCGTCGTCCACGCGTACACGTTCGAGGACGGCGTCGCGCGCAGCCACCTCGGCCACGCGGTCGCGCTGCGGCCGTTCCTCGGCGTGATGGGGAACGCGCCCGCCGCGCCCGGCCGCCACTCGACGATCCCACCCCGCGCCTGCGGCGGGAACCTCGACTGCCGCGAACTCGTGACCGGCGCGACCCTCTGGCTGCCGATCGAGGTCGAGGGCGCCCTGTTCTCGTGCGGCGACGGCCACGCCGCGCAGGGGGACGGCGAGGTCGCGGGCACCGCGATCGAATGCCCGATGGAGCGGGCGGAGCTCACGTTCGCGCTCGAAGAGCGGACGCTCGCGGCCCCGCTGGCGCGGAGCGCCGACGGCGCCTGGATCACGTTCGGACTCGACGAGGACCTCGACGAGGCGGCACTCGGAGCGCTGAACGCGATGCTGGCGCTGATCGGCATCGAGCTCGGCCTGTCCCGGCGCGACTCCCTCGCCTACGCGAGCCTCCACGTCGACCTGCGGGTGACGCAGATCGTGAACGGGGTCAAAGGCGTCCACGCGGTCTGGCGCCCGTCGGCGAGCGTCGACATTCGCGAGTAGAGCGCGAGAAAGTCGACACTCGCGCGCGGCGCACCGGGCGCGGCGCGGCACGCGCAGCGGGCGCGGCGGGCGCGGCGCGGCGCGCGCGGCGGGCGCGGCGCGGCACGCGCGGCGGGCGCGGCGCGGCACGCGCGGCGGGCACGGCGCGGCACGCGCAGCGGGCACGGCGCGGGCGGCGCGGGGGGCGGCGCGGGGCGGCGGCGACGGCGCGGCACGCGCGGGGGCGCGGCGCGGGCGGCGCGGGGGGGGGCGGCGCGGGGCGGCGGCGGCGCGGCACGCGCGGGAGCGCGGCGCGGGCGGCGCGGGGGGCGGCGCGGGGCGGCGGCGGCGGCGCGGGGGGCGCGGCGCGGGCGGGGCGGCGGCGGCGCGGGGGGCGCGGCGCGGGC
>NZ_AUIK01000039.1 GCF_000423665.1 Solirubrobacter soli DSM 22325
ACGCCGCGATCGCCTGGATCGCCAGCTCGTCAGTCCGGTTGGCGACGCGATGAGGCGCTGAAGAGCGATCCAACAGCCCCGGCTTGCCTTCGGCGCGGTAGCGCGAGACCCACTTCGAGCACGTGCGCTCGCTGACTTCGGCCGCCTCGGCGGCCTTCGCCAGCGACCACCCATGCTCGATCACACGCGACACCATCCGCTCGCGCTGTCTCAATGACAACGCCGCGTTAGCGTGCAACTTCATCCGGTGTCCTCCTTGGATCTGGCGGCCTCGAGAACCACCAGCCTCCAAGGAGGCCCGGATGAACAACCTCCTCAGGAACTACACCTAGGGCGCGCCGTCGGCCTGCGCCGAAGACACGTTGCCCGCCTTCGATCTCCTGGTTTGCAGTAGCTCACCGAGCGTTTGACAACAGCTACAGCGAGGTCAATGATGAGTGGTCCGCGCATGCCACTCCTGCGCGGACGTGTCGCTCATACGTTCGGAGCGATCGCCCTCGGAGCCTCTTCCGGAGCCGGCCCGCCGAAGACATGTCTGTCATCACGGATGGGAGATCGCATGGCGCAAGCTCAAGTAAAGGTTCCGTATCTCGAAAACTACGACTTTGGGGTCGGTGTCGACCTCGCGTCGGGCAGCCCGATGGGAAAGGTCGTAGAGGGTGAGATATCCGGTGTCACCGATGCCGGCGGAGCACAGACCGTCTTTCACATCGATCGGCTCCACACGACATCTGACCTTGAAACCGCCCTCGGCATCGACGTCGAGGCCAGCGGAGGTTGTGGGCTCTTCGGCGCGTCGGCGCGGATGAACTACGCCAAGAAGACCAAGGTGCAGAGCAGTTCGCTGTTCATGGGCATAACGGCCTACGTCGTGCTCGAGAACCTGTCGATCGACGATCCGGCGATGGTCGCCAAGGCGAAGGAGATCGCCGGCCGCGACGATGTCTTTCACACGCGCTACGGCAACATGTTCGTCCGCGGCGTCAGTCGTGGTGGACTGTTCGTCGGCGTGATGCAGATCGACACCACGAGCAGCGAGGAATCAGAGTCGCTGTCAGCGCAACTGGGCGGGTCCTACGGTCTGTTCTCGGCGAAGGCGAAGATGAACTTCGAGGAGGTTCAGAAGAACTTTCACGCCGAGACACATATCACCGTGTACCACGAGGGCGGCCCGATCGATCTCACCATGAATGACATCACGGACGCCAACCAGTTGTATGTGATGCTCCAGCAGTGGCTGAAGGCGTTTCAGGACAATCCGAAGGCCAACGCGGTTCCTTACAGTGTCACGTTGGCTCCGATTGCAATCGCGGACGGCCCGATCCCGCCGAACGCAGCGCAGATCGAGCACGCCCAAGACGTCCTGGTCATCTGTGCCAAGCAGCGAAGCCAGATGCTTGACGCGATGAACCTGATGGACTTCATCTCGCAGCACCCCGCGCGCTACGAGTTCACCGCGCCGACGACGGTCGCCGACGTCGTGTCGTCCTTCGACGGCTACCAATACGACCTCGACGTCGTCGCCGCTGCCGCCTCACACGCGATCAACGACGTGGCCGGTGCGGTCACGCCGGCGGAGTTCGCGGCCAAGAACGGAAAGAGCTTTCCGCACGGCCTCCCGCCGAGTCCGATGCCGACCATGGCCAAGGGCATGATGGACGTGCTCGCCGCCAAGGGCGAGTCCGTGACCAACGCGGATCCTCTTGCCGTGGCGCTCGCGGCGACGTTCCCCGACGGCGCGGCGCGGCGCGGTTTCTACATCGGGATGGCCGCCGCTGAGGGCCAGACGCTCCCCGGACCCGGGAAGGACAAGATCCGTGACGGCCTGCCCCCCGAGCAGCAGCCCGGCTACGCGGCGGCCGTTGCGTTCTCCCTGGAGCGCAACGCGAACATCGAAAACGCCGACAAGGGCGCGAAGATCGTCGCCGTCGACCCCGAGGTCGCCGCAGCTCGCAAACACCCGTCGCCGCTCTTCAGTCTCGGATTCGACATCGCGACCGGCATCTTCGGTGACCCAGCGCTCGGCGCGTTGGGGAACACGCTGACGGGCCCAGGATCGTTGGCGATCCGCGAGACGCTGAGCGCGGACGGCAAGCGGGGCTTTGACGCGGCAGTGAGATTGATGCTCGGTCCGCCGCTGCGACCTAGGCGCGCCTAGCGCAGACACACCACACGAGAGACCAGCACATGCTCGAGAACCCGTATCTCCCTTCGCCGGCACGCGCGAGCGCGTGGGCCGAAGGCTTCACCAAAGGCTACGCAGGGTCAGGCACCCCCGAGGCCGGCCCCACGATCGACGCCGACGGCATGGACGCGTTCAACGAGGGCGTCCTCACGGGCGAGGAGAGCGCGGCGAACGGCCTTGAGTCGGATGTCGCGTGCCTCGTCGCACCAGAGGACCCCGGGCCGGCCGAAGACGTGCTGCACGCATGGGACGGCATCGAGGTCGCTCACGGCCTCTGGGAGATGCGACATCTCCGGACCCTGGCCGCGGGCATCGCCGGTATCGCCGTGGTCTTGGTCGAACTGGCCATCACGCTCCCGGCTCACACGCTCCCACCGGAGCAGGTGCTGCCATCGCTCGGGCAACCGATGGTCGATGCGCTCGCGGCATACGGGCTGGACTCGATCGAGGTCTTCTGCGGCGCCGGCCTTGACCCCTCGGCTACGGATTGCGAGATCCTGATCTCGCCGCTGTTCAAGTCACAGGACACGGCGCGGCAGGCAGCCGAGGCCATGGGCCGCTCGCTCTGGGTGGTCGCAAGCTGGAGGACGGATCAGTCAGGCAGCTTCCGCCTGGTCGACGCGAACTGACATCGAACGTTCTCACCGCGCGACCTCGCCAACGAGGCCACTCGGCGGGACCTCCCCCGGTTGTCACGCTGCGGCTGACCGTGGTTCCTGCGCCGGGCCTGCCAGGCATTGGCGCCGGGTATTGCTCCTCCATGACCAAACAACCCGAGCACGACCGCCGCTCGGGCGAACCCCGGCTGCCTGCAGCGTGCGCGGTGGTCATCGCCGGGGCGCTGTACGCGGCGCTGCCTGACACGCTGTTGTTCGCTCCCCGATTCGTCGTGCCGGCGCTCGAGCTGGCGCTGCTCGTCCCGCTTGTGGCGGTCAATCCCCGGCGCATGGTTCGCGAGAACCGGACGCTGAGGCGCATCTCGATCGCGCTCGTCCTCCTGATCGCGGCCGCAAACGCGGCCGCGCTGATCCTGGTCGTCAAGCAGCTGGTCTCCGGCCAGGCCACGCACGGCGCGACGCTCCTGCTCGCTGCCGGACAGGTCTGGATGACCAACATCATCGTCTTCGCGCTCGCCTTCTGGGAGCTCGACCGCGGCGGGCCGGTCCGCCGCACTCAGGCCACAGGCCGTGACCTGCCCGCAGCCGACTTCCGCTTCCCGCAAGACGAGGACCACGACGCCATCCGGGAAGTCGCCGTCCGCTCATCGGCGAAGTCGGGCTGGACTCCGGGGTTCGTCGACTACCTCTACGTCTCGGTGACCAACTCCTCCGCGTTCAGTCCCACGGACACGATGCCCCTCTCGCCGCGCGTCAAGATGCTCATGGCCGCCGAGTCGATCTCAGCCATCGTGCTGTCGGTGCTCGTGATCTCACGAGGCGTGAGCCTGCTTCGATAGCCGGCCCGTACAGACCCCCGGAGTGGCCGCTCAGCTCTGCTCCTCGTCGTCGATGAGGCCGATCCCGAGCGCGGCGGCGAATGCGCCCGCCAGGCCGACGAGGTCGGGCCACGGCATCGAGACGCCCCGCAGTCGGTCGACGCCGATCAGGCCGTCCAGCCTGCAGTCGTGCATCTGCGACCGACTGAAGGTCGCGTGCGAGAGGTTCGCCGCGCTGAGATCACACGACTCGAAGACGACGGAGCTCAGCCGGGCATCGACGACATCGAGCTCCTGCAGCTGGCACCGGCGGAAGACGACGCGCTCGATCGCGGAGCCGCGAAAGGCCGCCAGATCGATGCGGCTGTCCTCGATGACGACGTCACGCAGCGTCGACTCGGACAGCTGGATGCCGGTCATGCGGCAGCCGCGCAATCGCACCCGCTCGACGCGCACGCCGCGTCCCCGGCGGTTCGCCAGGTCGGCGTGCGCGAGCTCGGCGTCGCGGAGCCCATCGAGCTCGAGTCTGTCGGCCAGCTCGTGCGCATCGACACCCGACGGCCCGTCGGGCGGGTACGGCGCAAGCGGCGCCTTGAAGTGCCCCGCCCTCATCGGCTGACCGTGAAGGCGCGCACGAACGTCTCGCCGAGCAGCTGCCCCGCCTCGTCGACGCTCCGGCGCCCGCGGACGACCTGGTCGTTCGCGCCGACGGCGAGCGCGTTGATCATCGCGTACACCCACTCGGGCGGCAGCTCAGGCCGCAGCTCACCCCGAGCGTGCACATCGCGCAGCCATGCCAACAGCGGCTCCTCGTCGTCCGGCCGCTCGAACGGATCCTCGATCACCAGCTCGCGGTGCGCCTCCAGGAACCGGTAGCGCTCGCCCAACGCGACGATGTCGGGACCGAGCCGCCGCAACACCTCCGCGGCGGACTCGCCGGCGCCGATCGCGGCCCGCACCGACGCGCGTGCGTCCTCGACGACGACCGCGAAGAGCGCACGGACGAGGTCCTCGCGCGCCGGGAAATGGCGGTAGACCGTCGTCCGGCCGACGCCGGACGCGGCGGCGATCTCTTGCATGCTCGCGTCGGTCTTCTGGGCCAGCAGACCGATCGCAGCGGCGATCACCGCGTTTCGGTTGCGCCGGGCGTCTGAGCGCTGCTCCGACGCCGAGGCAGGGATATCGGGCGACGACATCGCAGAGATGGTACACATGCGTACCACTTAGGACTCGCCGGTACCACTTCCCCTACGACGGGAACCGGCTCCAGCCCGCTATGCGCGAACAACGCCGCGCTCGTCGTCAGTACCGCATGGCTGAGCTATCGGTTCGCGCGCCTGCGCCCGCTCCTGGGTGGCGAGCCGTCCTTGCCGACGGCGAACTGCTGATGCGAAACCTGCGTCGCGAGCGGATGCCCGTCGACGAGCTCCGCGCCGAAGGGCGGCTGCAGTCGTTCGTGAGCAGCAACCAACGCATCCTGGGTAGAGCTGCACACGATGGCCGATTCCAAGACCGTGATCACTCCATACCGCGACGGGCCGCTGCTCGTCCGCGGCTCGTTCCAGCTCGTCGACCAGAATGGTGACGAGATCGCGCTCGGCGGACGCGAGCGCACGACCGCCCTGTGCCGCTGTGGCAAGTCACGGCAGCGGCCGTTCTGCGATGGCACCCACAACGTGATCCGCTTCCGCGCGCCCAGCGGGTCCGAGAGCGGCCGCACCGGCTAGAAAGCGATCGGCGAGCCAGCCGGTCACGGCGGCAAGGCCGACCTCGCGCTGCCGGATCGCGCCGTTGCGCTCGAGCGAGAGCGCGGCGAGCTCGCTCACGCAACCCAGCCGCTCGGCGACCGGCGCGAGCGTCGCGATCCGCTCGCGCAGGATGGCGCGCACCGGCCGCCGCTCACCCGTCTCGAGATCGGCGAACGTCGCATCGAGCCCGTGACGGGCGGCGGCGAAGCGGTTGTGCTCGATCCGCCAGCGCTCGGGTACGGTCAGGACGTCGTGACGTGCCGCCAGCCACGCGACGAGCGCATGGACATAGGCGGCGATCGACGCCGCCTCCGCCACCGTCGCCTGTGTGTCGCACACGCGGAGCTCGAGCGTGCCGTAGCCGACGTGCGGACGCACTTCGAACCACCAGGTCTTCGGGTCCCCGGTCCAGCGCAGCATCTCCGCGAACTGCGCCCACGACGCGATCGCCGGCGGCACTCCCTGGCGCGGCAGCAGTGTGCCGATCAACGGGCGGACCGAGGCGTAGCCGGTGTCGCGCCCCGCGTAGTACGGGCCGTTGGCGGCCAGGGCGGCGAGTTCGGGCAGGTAGCCGCGCAGCGCGTTGTAGACGGCGAGCGTCGCGTCCGCCGAGCCGACCGCGACGTGCACCTGCAACGCACAGACCAGTTGCGCGCGGGCGACGTCGTGGTACTCGTCGAGGATCGCCTCATAGCGCTCGCCCTCGTTGAGGACGCCGAGCGGCGCGGCGAAGGGATGCACCGGAGCCGCGAGCACGCGCGCTCGTTCGCCGACGAGCGCGGCAAGCCTGCGGCGGCCGGACGCGAGCTCCTCGATCGCCGTGCCGACCGACTGCGCCGGCGCCGTCACGATCTCGGCCTGCGACGCCGGCAGCTCGAGCTTGAGCCCGCTCTCGCCACGATCGAGGAGCTCAGCGGCGATCGGGGCGAGGTCGAGCGTCACCGGGTCGACGAGCATGACCTCCTCTTCGAGGCCGATCGTCAACGGCTCCGGAGCGTCGAAGACCGCGCGCAGCTCCGCCTCGGTCACCGCAGCGCCAGCGCCGGTTGCAGCGAGGACGCGTCGGCCTCCCAGGAGGCCATCATGTGCCGCGCCCAGCGGCCGTCGATCTCCAGCAGCGCACGCGCGCCCCACAGCACGTCCGCGCCGAGCTTCGGATCCTGCTTCGCCAGGCCGCCCGCAAGGTCGACGGCAGCGACGCTCTCGTGGACGGCGTCCGCCACCACGTGCACGTCGAAGAACAGGCACGCGTCGTCGCCATGGCCGAGCCGCCGCAACCCGGATGCGTAACGCCGGTTGGGCACCGAGGAGGTCATCTCGAACAACGCGAGATGACCGACGATCGCGCCGCGCAGGCGGCGATGCAACCCGAACAGCGACATCAGGTTCACCGTCGCGAGCGTCACGCCCGGGATCCGGTCCAGATAGGCGCCGTAGGCCGAGTCCAGCCCGACCGCCTCCATCGCTCGGGCGAACAGCTCGGCATGGATGTCGTCCGTGCGCCCGTTGCCGTACTCGTCGGCCTGGATCTCCACCATCGCCGCCTTCGGCCTCCCCCACAGCCGCGGCAGCGCCCACGAGTGCGGATCGGCTTCCTTGAGCTGATATGCCGAGCGGTGAACCATGAACTCGAGCACCTGCTCAGCGCCCGCCTCGCGCTCGATGAACGTCGACACCGACGGAGCCTCGTCGGCCAGCATCAGCTCGCGCAGCAGGACGTCGAGCTCGGCCGGATCAGGCGCCATGCCAGGAGGCCCGACACACTCGAGCAAGTCGCGCTCGAAGCGACGCTCGAGCTCGGCGCGCAACGCCAGCAGCGAAGGCTCCCACTCCCAGCGATCGTCGACGCCCTCGAAGCCGCGATAGTGCAACTCGTAACAGCAGTAGAGCGCGAGCTGGAGATCCTCGGTGTCGATCTCGCCCGACACACCGGCGAGCTGATGAGGTGGCCTGCGCAACCCGGCGAACAGTGCCTCGCTGACCGGCCCGCGCGGCTGGGGAAGGGAACTCATTCGTGCACCTCTGGGCAGCTAGACGGCCTCGCCCTTGCGGACGCGCGAGAACTCGCCCTCGTCGCGATGCGTGTCCGCATCATCCCGGGCGGCGAGGGTTGGAACGTCAAGGAGGAGAACGGCTCTGTCAATTGGCATGCGCAGGGCCTACCCTCGCGGACTTTCGACCAGCTCGACAGGGCCGAAACCTGACATGGGAGAGTACGGTCGGCGCGATGGCTTCGCCGTCGCGAACGCGGTTCCACGCGGACTGCGCGGCTGCCCACGCAGCCGGCGGATAACGCCATCTCTTCAGTGCCGCTTGGCAAAGGGGTTGAGCATGAGCGCGCGTGGGTAGCGCCGGGCGACTGTTCAGACGAAGGAGTGACATGCTCGGCAATCTCATCGCAGCGATCATCATCGGGTTCATCGCCGGCTTCATCGGCCGCGCCCTGCTTCCCGGACCGGACCCGATGGGGGTCGTCGCGACGATCGTGGTCGGCATCGTCGGCTCCCTCGTCGGCTGGGTCGTGTTCACGTATGTCTTGGGCATCGGCGACAGCGACAAGTTCGATCTCGGCGGGATCATCGGCGCCATCATCGGGACGATGATCGTGCTGCTGGCGCTCAGGGCCGTCCGCGGTCGCGGGAGCACCGCCGGCACGGTCTCGCGCCACTGAACACGCCCCGCGACCCCATCCCGCGCGAGGTCTACCGAAGACCTTCCTGGCGACCTGCGCACGGGCGAGGCCGAGGACGATGCCGATCGGCGTGCCTTGGCCCTGACGTCATCGGCCTTGGCCCGGACGTTGTCCTCGACCTCGTCAACGCGATGCTGCGCTGGTGCTTTGACATCGGTCTTCTCGGCCAGCGCCTCGACCGCGTCGCGCGTCTGCTCGATGTCGGCGCGGATCTCCCCCGATCCGGATCCTCCGCAGACGCCCGCGCCCCCGAACAGGCCGGCACCGGCGCCGGCCTGCTTGTCCTTGATGGAAAGCTCGGCCTTAAGCAGCTCAAGCTCCTGTCGCATCAACCGGCTGGTCTGCTCGGACAGCTGTTTGACCGGCTCCGATGTGGATGCGTCACCGTGCTCGGAAGCGCTCATGACGCGGGCGCAGTGTCGCCTTGCCCTGGCCCACCAGCTGAGGAGCTGCACGCGGGCCGGCTCGCCGGTCGCCACGTAGGCGCCGGCACCAGCCAGTACGAGCAGCCACCGATCCGGACGGGCCCGGAGAAGCTCCGCGCCGCGGAAGTCCGCCGCCGTGCGAGAGAGCTGATTCTGTACGTCTGAGTCCTCGAAGAGCTGCTCGACGTACGGCTGGAACGCCTGCAGCATCGGCATCAGGCGCTAACGGTGGTCGCCGTCGACGTCGACCTGCTCCTTGCGGACGGTCTCGGAGACAGTCTCGTCTTCGGTGGTGACGACCTTCTCGAGCCGGATGCGCTCCTTGGGCCGCGATTGGCGTCGGAGATCGGCTCGCGCTCGACGCGCACCTCTTCGCGACGCACGGGAACGGTCTTGGTGAGCTCTTCCTCGACGACGTACTTCTGCAGGCGCACGCGACCGGACTCACGCTCGGTGGTTGCGACGCGCAACTCCTCCTCGGAGCGCGTCATCGCGTCGTCGGTCGTCGTGTCACGGCCCGTCGTCTCGCGGTCGCTGCCGTCGTAGTCGCCGTAGTCGCTGCGGCCGTAGTACTCGTAGAGCGCCCGCTCGTCATCGCGTGAGAGCGAACCGTCGGCGTCGACGTTGGGCGCGTCCTTGATCTGATCCTTGGTGTAGCCGAGGCGGACCTCGTGCTCGACGAGCTGCGCATCGGCGATCGGGACGAACGACGTCCGGGGTGCCGAACAGGCCGGTGCTGATCGTGACCCATTCCGGCTGCTCGCTGCCGCGATCCAGGTAGACCTCATTGACGGAGCCGAGCTTGTCGCCATTGACGTCGACCGCCTTCGCACCGCGCCACTGCTCGACGGCGCGGAGATGACCGAGATCGCGGCCGCGGCGGGCGTCGCGCGCTCGACCGTCTACCGCCACTTCGCCACGCGCGAGGCGATCGTCGCCGCGGTCCGTACGCAGGTCCGCGACGACGCGGAGTCCGACGGCGAAGAGCACCTACGCCCCCCCCGGGCCAGCTCGCCCACCTCGCCGCCGCCCCCTGCCGATCACCGAGGTGCTCAGCAAGGTGCCGCCGTTTCAGATCCTCGTCCCGATCGCCGTCGGCCCGGAGATCCCGTGCGAAGGCATCCAACCGCTGCGCGCCGCCATCGAGGACCTCCTGCCCGGCACCGTCGTCGCGCCGATGTACCTGCGGGGACGCGCGATCGGCGTCCTGATGGCCATCGGCGCCGCCGACGACGCGCTCCGCGATCTCGCCGCCGAAGGCGCGGCTGCGATCACCCTCGCCGAGACCTACACCGACCACATCGACACTGTCCGGCGCCTCACGCCCACCAGTGCCGCCGCCGAGATCCAACAGCACCTCGTCCCGCCCCGCGGCGACCGCCTCCTCCTACTCTCCGACGGCGTGCTCGACCGCCCCATCGTCGACGGCGCAACGCTCGGCCTTGACGGCGTGCTCAACGCCGTCCTGAAGGCCCCGCCGAGTCGGCCGCCGGAACCTTGCGCGCGATCGAGGACGCTGTCCGCGCGGCCATCGCCGACCCACTCTCCGACGACGCCACCGCCGTCGTTCTCGTCCCGAGCCGGACCGCCCCCGAGCGCAGCCAGCGCGCCTCAGGCCTTCAGTCGACAGCTTCGACGCTCACGCGCTCCGCTGGTGCGGGGAACCTTGAGTTGACGGTGCGTCGTCACTCGGACACCGTCCCCCACCCGTCGTGGTTCCTCGGGTAGCGCGCAGTCATGGCCCCTCCTGATCTGCCCGCCGTGAAGCGGGCGCTCGCGGTAACCATCCAACAACGCCCCGGCGCAACCCTCGTCACCGTCGAAGGCGAACTCGACCTCGACGGAGCGCCCCGACTGTGCGCGGCCATCCAGGATGGCCGGCGTCCGGCACGCCCAGAGCAGGTCATCGTCGATCTCACCTGCGTCGAGTTCTGCGATTCAACCGGGCTGCGAGCGCTGATGGACGCCTCCCGCGAAGTCGCGGTCAGCGGCGGCCGGCTCATCGTGATCGCGCCCGAAGACGGACCCGTCCGCCGGGTGATCGCGATGAGCGGCGCCGACGAGTTCCTCGCGCTCACCGCCGATCGCGATCAGGTCCTTGGCGCGTTCCATGGTCGGAGTGGGGCGGCGCCGTGCGCGGTGTCGCGGCGCCGGACACCCGCAGGATGATCCCCAAACGAAAGCCGCTCGGCCTCTCTCTCGCTCTCCAAGAAGGTTGGCGCGAGCGGAGGTGAACGGCGAGCCCCGACGAGCGATCGTGCCCTGCACGGGACCCGCGGAGACGTCCTCACCGCTGTCTCCGACGGCATGGTCGCGCTTACGCGACGCGGCCGCGGCCAAGCCGTGATCGAACAGCGGATGGCGTTTCAAGATGTCATGCGCGGCCGCTTCACCGCTGTCATCGAACACGCCACCGGCCGGCCCGTGATCGGCTTCATGAGCGGCAACCAGCAAAGCCCGGACATGATCTGCGAGGTCTTCGTCCGCAGCCCGACCGACCTGCTCGAAGCCCACGAACTCCCCGCCGTCACGGCCGCGGGCGAGAGCTCCTAGCGAAACGCCGCCCTGGGCCTCCCCGCCGAGCCAGCCTCGGCACGCCGTCAGCGGGCGACTGAACGTCCTGCCGGAACCCTCGGCGCGTTGACCTGTGACATCGCTTCGGCGAACGAGGAATCATCGCTTCGGGCGTTACGCGATGACGATCAATTCATCGGGCAGCGGGTCAGCGACGCGACGCGTCCTTTCCGGGATCGGTCGCGTGCGCCCAGGTGGTGGCGAGCTCCGAGCCTCGGTCATCCGCACGCGCGTTCCGGTTCCCTCCGGGCAGAGACGGAGGTCGACTCGGGCCGCCCCGAACGGTCGCGTCTTGGCCTGCCGAACCGACTTCGAGGCCGGCTCGCGCTCAAGCAATTCCGTGTGATCGTTGAGCACCAACGGCGGCACCCCGACCTGGTGGTGGAGGCGCGAGCCGACCGCCGGGAACCCCGCGTCGGCCGCACGGACGTTGCGCGCCCCAACCACCCAGTCCGCGGCGCGTGGCGTCGCTGAGCACGGCGTCGACCGTCGCGGGCGTCGCGTCGATGAAGATCTCGTTGTAGGCCATGGCACAGGCCTACGCGGATCGTGCCGGCGGGGTAAGCGATCGACGCCGATGCGTTATTGAGCGCGACCTTGGACAGACCCGGGCTATGAACGTGCTCATCACGGGAGCCTCAAGCGGGATCGGCGCAGCCACCGCGCTGCATCTCGACGCGCAGGGCTTCAACGTATTCGCCGGCGTCCAGTCGTTTGCGACCGCACCTCACGGCGGCTCACCGAGGCTACGACGGATCGAACTCGATGTCGCGTCGGAGGCATCGATAGCCGCCGCGTTGGGCGAGATCGAGCGACACGTGGACGGTGCCGGGCTGGACGGGATCGTCAACAACGCCGGTGTCGGTTTCCCCGGGCCGCTGGAGGCGCTGCCTCTCGACGACCTGCGGCGCCAACTCGAGGTCAACGTGATCGGTCAGGTCGCCGTCACCCAGGCCGCTCTGCCGCTGATCCGGCGCGCCAACGGGCGAGTCGTCCTCGTGAGCTCGGTCGGCGGCGTCCTCGCCTCACCGTTCGCAGGCGCCTACCACGCCTCCAAGTTCGCCCTGGAGGCCATCGGCGACGTCTGGCGCCAGGAGCTCGACCCGGACGGCATTCCGGTGATCCTGATCGAACCCGCCGCGATCTCCACCCCCATCTGGGACAAGGCGCTCGCCTACCTCGACGGGCTCACGACGTCCGCCGATCCGCGACTCGACCGCTACCGCGAGCGGCTTGCGGCCTTCCGCGAGACGCTGCACAGCGCCGACGAGCATGGGAAATCGCCCGAGGACGTGGCCGCGACGATCCTGGAGGCGCTGACCAGCAAACGGCCCGACACCCGCTACGTCGTCGGCGGCGCCGGCAAGCTCGCGACCGCGCTCCGGCCGCTCGTGCCGGACCGGCTCGCCGACAAACTCGGCGAGCGCACGAGCACGTGACACGTCGCGCACCGCGCACGGAACACGGCCGGTCGCTGAAGTCCAACTGCGGTGACCGAACTCGTCGCCGATCTCGCTCGCCGGCCTCGCCGACCTGCTCGGGCAGCGTACGTCGAGCTCTTCGGCAGCGGCGCGGCTGTCCGCGCCTGGTCTTCGGCGAAGGTTCGGTCGCGGACATGCAGGTCAACTCGGTCGAGCCGGGTGCCGAGAGCGAGACCGGTCGTGACGGCAAGCTCGTACTCAACGGCCCGTCGCGCGGGGCGACGTGCTGCGTCGCGTAGACGTCGTCCACGTCAGGCCCGTGACCCGCGGTCCCCTACTCGCGATGGCGCTGGGTAGGGCGCCGAGATGCAGATCGGTTACTTCCTGGCGAGCGAGGAGTACTCCCCGCGCGACCTGATCGAACAGGCCAAGAAGGCCGAGCAGGCCGGCTTCCACGCCCTCTGGATCTCCGACCACTACCACCCGTGGAACGACGCGCAGGGCCACAGCGCGTTCGTGTGGTCGGTGATCGGCGCGCTCGCTGAGGCGACGTCGCTGCCGGTGACGACCGGCGTGACGTGCCCGACCGTGCGCATCCACCCGGCGGTCATCGCCCAGGCAGCGGCGACCAGCGGCGTGCTGCACGGCGGCCGCTTCACGCTCGGCGTCGGCAGCGGCGAGGCGCTCAACGAGCACATCCTCGGCGATCACTGGCCCGAGGCCGACGTTCGCCTGGAGATGCTCGAGGAGGCCGTCGAGGTCATCCGCACACTCTGGGCGGGCGGCCAGCAGAGCCACTACGGCCTGCACTACGAGGTCGAGAACGCGCGGATCTACGACCTGCCCGAGACAGCGCCGAAGATCATCGTCTCGGGCTTCGGCCCGAAGGCGGTCAGGCTGG
Source organism: Solirubrobacter soli DSM 22325 (assembly GCF_000423665.1). GTDB lineage: Bacteria > Actinomycetota > Thermoleophilia > Solirubrobacterales > Solirubrobacteraceae > Solirubrobacter > Solirubrobacter soli. The sequence continues at coordinate 13,382 of NZ_AUIK01000039.1, forward strand.
CGGCGCGGATCGGCGACGGCTTCGCGACGACGTCTCCCGACAAGGAGGCGATCGATCTCTACCGCTCCGAGGGCGGCACGGGCCCGGTCCACGCCGGTACGAAGGTCTGCTTCGGGCGTGACGAGGACGCGGCGCGCGCGACCGTGCTCCGGCTGTGGCCCAACGAAGCACTACCGGGCGAACTGGCACAGGTCCTGCCGACACCCGCGCACTTCGAGCAGGCGTGCGAACTGGTGACACCGGATCTCCTGAGCGCGCCGGTCGGCCCTGACCTGGACGCCCACCACGAGTCGCTGAAGGCATACCAAGACGCCGGCGTGGATGAGCTGTTCGTCCAGCAGATCGGCCCCGAACAGGACCTGTTCTTCGCCGAATGGGCCCCCGAGATCCTAAAGAGGTTCTGATGAAGGCCCTGACGTTCCACGGCAAGCGCGACGTCCGCGTCGACACGGTCCCGGACCCGGTGATCGAGGACCCGACCGACATCGTCGTCAAGGTCACCAGCACCGGCCTGTGCGGCTCTGACCTGCACCTCTATGAGGTGCTGGGCCCGTTCATCGGCGAGGGCGACATCCTCGGCCACGAGCCGATGGGGATCGTCGAGGCCGTCGGTGGCGCGATCACCGAGCTCAAGGTCGGCGACCGCGTCGTGGTCCCGTTCAACATCTCCTGCGGGCACTGCTGGATGTGCGACCACGGACTGCAATCGCAGTGCGAGACGACCCAGGTCCGCGACCAGGGCATGGGCGCCGCGCTGTTCGGCTACACGAAGCTCTACGGCGAGGTCCCGGGCGGGCAGGCCGAGCTGTTGCGCGTGCCGCAGGCCCACTACGGGCCGATCAAGGTTCCTCACGGCCCGCCGGACGACCGCTTCCTGTTCCTCAGCGACGTGCTGCCAACGGCGTGGCAGGCGGTCGAGTACGCGCAGGTGCCGCGCGAGGGCAGCCTGGTCGTGATCGGGCTCGGGCCGATCGGCGAGATGGCGACGCGGATCGCCCAGCACCATGGCGTGGCCCAGGTGATCGGCCTGGACCTCGTCCCGGAGCGCCTCGCCCGCGCGCAGGCGCACGGCGTCCAGACGCTCGATGTCTCCCGCGGCGGCGATGTCGTCGACGCGGTCCGGGAGCTCACCGGCGGACGCGGCCCGGACTCCGTGATCGACGCCGTCGGCATGGAGGCCCACGGCGCGCCCGGCGCCGCCATCGCGCACAAGCTCAGCGGCCTGCTGCCCGATGCGGTCGCCCGCCGCCTGATGCAGACCGTCGGCGTCGACAAGCTCACCGTGCTCAACCTCGCGATCGAGCTCGTCCGCCGCGGCGGGACGATCTCGCTCTCGGGCGTCTACGGCGGCGCCGCCGACCCGCTGAACATGATGCAGATCTTCGACAAGCAGCTGACGTTGAAGATGGGTCAGGCCAACGTCCGCCGCTGGGTCGACGACATCCTGCCGCTGCTTGAAGATGACGACACGCTGGGCGTCGACGCCTTCGCCACACATCACGTGCCGCTGACCGAAGCGCCCGCGGCCTACAAGCTGTTCCAGACCAAGCAGGACGGCGCCTTCAAGGTGGTCTTCCAACCGTGAAGGTCGTCGTCACCGGCGCCACGGGCAACGTCGGCACGAGCGTCGTCGCGGCGCTGGCCGCCGACGAGCGCGTGCGCGAGATCATCGGCATCGCCCGCCGCATGCCGGCGTGGCGGCCACCGCGCACGCACTGGGTCTCGCTCGACGTCGAGCGCCAGGACCTGCGCCCATGGCTGAAGGGCGCCGACGCCGTCATCCACCTGGCATGGCTGATCCAGCCCAGCCGCGACGCGAAAGAGCTCGAGCGCGTCAACGTGCATGGGTCGCGCCGGGTCTTCCAGACGGCGGCCGAGGCCGGCGTGGGCGCGCTCGTGCACGCGTCGTCGGTCGGCGTCTACTCGCCCGGACCGAAGGACCGCGCCGTCGACGAGTCATGGCCGCGGGATGGCGTGCCGAGCCTCTTCTACGCTCGCCACAAGGCGGCCGCGGAGCGGATGCTCGACGACCTGGAGGCACGCTATCCCGCGCTGCGCGTGGTGCGGCTACGGCCCGGGCTGATCTTCAAGCGCGAGGCCGGGCCCGAGATCCGGCGCCTGTTCGCCGGACCGTTCCTCCCCGCCCGGCTGTTGCAACCCGGCCGGCTCCCGCTGCTGCCGCTGCCGCCCCGGCTCGTCGTCCAGTGCGTGCACGGCACCGATGTCGCCGACGCCTACCTGCGGGCCGCGCTCACGCCGGACGCGCGCGGCGCATACAACATCGCCGCCGACCCGGTCCTCGACCGCGACGAGCTCGCCCGCGTGCTGCGCTCGCGCGCCGTCACCGTTCCCAGGGGCCTCGTCCGCGCGCTCGCCGACCTCAGCTATCGCGCACGGCTGCAGCCCGCACCGCCCGGGTGGCTGGACATGGGGCTGGCCGTGCCGACGATGTCGACCCGCCGCGCGCGCGAGGAGCTCGGCTGGACGCCGCGCCACTCAGCCGACGACGCGCTCGTCGAGTTGCTGGCCGGCATGGCCGAGCCGGCAGGCGCACCCACGCCGCCACTCGATCCCCACGCCGGCGGACGTTTCCGGCAACACGAGGTACGCACGGGCGTCGGCGCCCGTCTGTGATCTCGAACGGCCGCCGTTTGCCCCGGGGCCCGGCTCGACGGTGCCGAGACGATCTAGCGGCCGTTGACCGCCAAGCGGGCCGACACCCGCTACGTCGGCGGCGCGGGCAAGATCGCCGCCGATGGCGTACCAGACGCGCCTGCGATTCGTCGCAGAGCAGCGCGGCGGCCATGCCTCAAGCCAGTCGTCGCGCGCGACGGCCAGTCCGACCCGAGCGTGACCAGCGCGCCCGACACGAGCCGCCCCGTAGGCACGCGCAGCTGGTTGTCGCGCGGATCAGCAGCGTCACTGCCGTCGTGCAGGACGAGCGCGCATGGCAGTGAGTTCCCGACGTTATGTCCGGGTGATCCGTCGATGATGCGAAGTTGCTCGGCCGTCAACTCGTTGAGATCGCGCCGGCGGCGCGCTGAAGCGCGAGGACCGCAGCGGCCTGAGCGTCGTGTCGCGCGGCTACGTGCCGCTCGCGAACGCTCGTGATGCGTTGGCGTTCGTCGTATTCCCGCATCGCCCGACGGTACATCCGCGACGTTGGGCGGTCGCCAGGCGCCGGCGAGCACTTGTCAGCTCTCTGCCACGCGCAGAAGTGCGAAAGGTCGCAATAGAGCGAATTGACGGCGAAAGTCCGGGTTCGCCGAAAACTCAACGGTGTCTGAGCGCTGACGAGATAGCCCCGGTCGCGGCGGACGGCGCGATGCAACCCGTCCCGTCGACGACGTGTACGCCGACGTGCGGCAGATCTGCCTAGCCCGGATCCCTTCGATCGGACGGTCGCCATGACCCGGTTGCGTTTTCGCCGAAGCTGGACACTTACCCGGCGTGGACTTCGAAGACCTCTACCGGACGACCTATCCACGGGTCCTGGCCTACGCCCGCTCGGTGGCGTCACGAGAGGACGCGGACGACGCCGTGGCGGAGACCTACGCGACGGCTTGGCGCCGGCAACGCGACATCCCTGCCGGCGCCGAGCTCGGCTGGTTGATCGGCGTCGCGCGCCGTGTGCTGGCCAACGCACGTCGTAGCCGTCGCCGCTCCGGTGCCCTGCATGCGCTCCTGGACCTCCAGCCGCGCGAGCTCGGTCCAGACCCGGCCGACCGAATCGACTCCGGTGAGTTGCGCGACGCGCTGCTCGCGCTCTCGCCGCTCGACCGGGAGGCGGTCGTCTTCACAGCCTGGTTCGACCTCTCATGCGCCGACGCCGCCGAGGCGCTCGGCATCACCCCGGCGGCGTTCCGGATGCGCTCGGCGCGGGCGCGCCGCCGGTTGCGCGCCGCCCTCACCCCCGTTGCCAGCAAGGAGCAACCTCGATGGGAAACACCGTGATCGACGACCGTCTGCGCGCAAGCCGCCCTGAGGCCGCGCGCGTCGACGACGACGCGTTCGACGCCGATCTGCTCGCGAACGTCCAGCGCCTGCCCGTCGAGCCCCGCCGAGCCGTGTCGCGCCGCCTCGTTGTGCCAGTTGCGACCGCGGGCGTCACCCTGGCGATGGCCGCGACGCTGCTCTTCGCCGGCGGTCCGGGTGACATCGGCGGTCCGTCGTCGGCCGCCGCGATCGAGCAGGCCATGCACTGGTTCAACCCGCCGGCCGGGACCACGCTGCACGTCCGCAGCGTCGAGACGCAAGGGGACCGCACCACGATTCGCGAGTCGTGGCAGTCCGCCGATGATCCCGCGGCCGACCGCGAGGTGGTCGACGGCCCGGTCCGCTACGAGACCACACGCGAGGGGATCTATGACCCCTCCACCAACACGATCTACAAGGCGGACGTGCGCCCGCCGAAGGACGACCCGATCGCGCAGATCGTCGGCGACCCGGTGGTCAAGAAGGTCAAGTTCCTCCTCCAGAACGGCGACATGACCGTCGTCGGGCGCGAGCGCCTCCACGGGCAAGACGCGTGGAAGATCTCCCTCACGCCAGACGCCGGCCGCCCCGCGTGGTCGGTGTGGGTCTCCACGGCCGACGGCAAGCCGCTCGAGTTGCAAGACCCCGGACGCGACGCCAACGAGGCCCCGTCGACGATCCGCTGGGAGACGTACGAGGTCCTCGACGGAGCGGACGCCGCCCAGCTCACGACGCTCGAGGGCGCACACCCGACCGCGAAGGTCGCGCGCGACAGCGAGGCGGGCGACGCCTTGTGGCAGCGCGTCTACGGGACCAAGCCGCCGCGGGCCAAGTAGTCACGACTCCCTCGGCCGCCGACGCGTCGTCGGCGGCCGAGGGCACGGCACCGAAGCTGACGGGGACTTGGCAAAGGCCTGTGGGCCTCGCGGACGTGCCTTCGCCCGGTCGTCATGCAGATGATGATGTCTGTCTATGACGAGTCCGTGGCCGCCGCCGACGTGATCGTCGACCAACGCTGAGGGTTCTCGCGTTGAGCGAGTGGCTACCACGGAATCGTTCGGGGGAGTCCGAAGTGCGGTAGGGCGCTGGTCGGGGCGAAGCGGGTGATGTGCGAGATGCGGTCGCCGTCGAGGGTCAGCACGAGCAGCGAGAGCGCGCGGCCGACGTCGGTGTGTGGGTCTTTGACGTATTGGGCGAACGCGGGTTGTGAGTTGGCCCGCGTCGGGATGAGGCGGTGGCGGTCGTCTCCCCGTCTCGCGAAGGCATGGGCGATGAACTGCTTGATCGCGTTGTGGCCGTAGTACCCGTAAGGCTCCGGGGGCATCGTCCACCACGCGTCCTCGGCCAGCAGCGCGACGATCGGTTCTACGTCTCCGCGCTCGAATGCGTCCGCGAACCGCGCGACGAGCTCGTGTTCTTGGGCTGATCGGGGGAGCGGCGCTCGGTCCTGCGCCCGCGGCCCGCCCTCCTCGATCGTCGCGCGGGCGCGGATGAGCGCGCTGTTCACCGACGTCGGGGTGACATCGAGCATCGCGGCGACCTCACTGGCGGAGAACCCCAGCACGTCGCGGAGCACGAGCACGGCGCGCTGGCGCGGCGGGAGGCGATGGAGCGCGGTGAGGAACGCGAGCGTGACCGCCTCGCGGGTCTCGTAGCGGGCCTCCGGACCGGCCGTGCCGTCGACGATGCCCTCCAGCAGCGCGTCGGGGTAGGGCTCCAGCCACAGCACCTCGCCGTAGCGGGTCGGCTCCGGGGGTGTGGATGCCGGCGCCGCCGCTACCGCGGGGCGTCTACCGCCGTCGCGCAGCATGTTCAGACAGCGGTTCGTGGCGATCCGGTACAGCCAGGAGCGCAGCGTCGAGCGCTCCTCGAACGACTCCAACGCTCTCCACGCGGACAGAAGTGTCTCCTGCACCGCGTCCTCGGCGTCCTGCACCTGGCCGAGGATCCGGTAGCAGTGCAGCTGCAGCTCGCGCCGGTAGGGGTCCGTGAGCGCCGCGAACGCCTGATGGTCGCCCGCACGGGCTCGGATCAGAGCGCTCTCGTTCACGAGCGAAGTCTGGCATCGCGGCTCACAACCATTGCGACACCACCGCTGCTCGAAATTCGTCGGCGAGTTTCGCCCACACGCCGGTCAGAACCGCAACAGGCACATTCGTGAAAGCAGGCGCAAATCGACGGCACGACCCTCTCGTGGAGCAAGTCCCCCCTCGAGGCGCGTGACCCGGTTGTCGTCGACGTCCTCGGTCGTGATCGAGCCGGCCCGCGTACTCGCCCCGAAGTGCGGGATCAGCCTGCCCGGGCGACGTTGCGCGCATCCCAGAGGGCGTAGCACTCGCGAGGCTTCCACCGAACCTGGAAGTGCCCGTCGTCGTGTGCGCCTCCGAGAACGTCTAGAGAGCGCTTACGTTTCAGTGATGGGCCAGGGAGGATTCGAACCTCCGCGCGACGGATTATGAGTCCGCTGCTCTAACCGCTGAGCTACTGGCCCGTGCTCGCCGGGTGAAGCCTAATCGCGTTCTTACGGTTCTCTGACGGAGCGGCGGTTGACTGACTCTCATGTCCAACTCCGCCAAGCGCAAGCTCGCGGTGGGTGCGGCCGGTCTCGCGGTTCTGGCGGGAGGTGGCGGCGCGTATGCCGCCGGGACGTCGTCCTCGACTCCCACCACGCCCGCGGCGAAACAGGCCGACCACGCTGCCGAGCAGAAAGCCTTCCTCGATGACGTCGCCAAGCGGCTGAACGTCACACGCGATCAGCTCGACGCGGCCATCAAGGGTGCCGCGGAGGCGCGGATCGACGCGGCCGTGGCCGCCGGCAAGCTCACCAAGGAACAGGGTGACGAGGCCAAGAAGCGGCTCGACAGCGGCGCGCCGCTGTTCGGGTTCGGCGGACGTGGCGGACCGGGCGGCCCCGGCGGGCCGGGCTTCGGTCATGGCGGTCCCGGCGGGCCGGGTCACTTCGGCTTCGGCCTCGGCCTGGACACGGCGGCGACGTACCTCGGCCTGAGCGAGGACGCGCTGCGCACGCAGCTGGAGAACGGCAAGTCGCTCGCGGACGTCGCGAAGGCGCAGAACAAGGACGTCGCCGGCCTGAAGACGGCGATGAAGGACGCGGTGACCAAGCAGCTCGACCAGGCGATCACCGACAAGAAGCTCACCGCCGATCAGAAGGCGAAGATCCTGGCCGACATCGACAAGCGGCTCGACGACGTCATCAACGGCACGCTGCCGAAGCGCCCCGACAGGCCGCACTGGCCGTAGACAACACTCGACGAGCGAGCGCCGGGGTGGGCGCGAGCACGAGCGTGACGGTGTCGCCGTGGGCCTCCACGGTGGCACCGTCGACACGCAACGCCGCCCGGAACTCGCGCGCGTCGCGCTCGGTGTCCCAGCGCCAGCGCATGATCAGCAGGTCGTTCTCCCTGCAGGGCGGCGACCCGCACTCGCCACGCTGCCAGAGCTCGTAGCGGTCCCCGCCCCAGCCGGCGGCGGCCGCGTCGTCGCCCCCGAGCAGCTCGCGCGTCTGCCACTCGCCCCAGGTGCCGGCGGCCACGCGCCGCCAGTCGTCGTGCAGGCCGACGTCGTAGGCGACCCGCATCGGCTTCTCCACGGCCACCCACTTCTCCGGGTGCATCACCTGCTCCGTGCTGTCCGGCACGCGGACCCGGTCGGCGAGGTCGACGAGCTTCCACGACCCGCCGCCGGTGCGTCGCAGCGACTGGACGAACTGCGCGCCGCCGATGTACGGCCAGATCAGCTGGTCCTGGAGGAACCGGGGCAGGTCCGGCCCGGTCTCCAGCGCCGACGCGAGCAGCCCGCCGAGCGCCTTCTCGGCGCCGATGTAGCGCACGAGGTAGTCCTGCATGACCGCAGTGGCGGTCCCCTCCACGAGCGCGAGGCGGGCGAGCGCGGCGTCGTCGCTCTCCCCCTCGGAGAGGGCCAACCCGAAGCGCTGGTCCTCGAGCGCGTGGGTCAGCTCGTGTGACAGAACCATTTCGCTCAGCGCGTCCGGTGTCGTCCCGGCGACAATCCGCAGCCGCTTTGAACGCGGGTCGTAGTAGCCGGCGACGCCCTCGCCGAACACGGACGCGGAGATCGAGCGCAGGTCGACGCCCGGCTCGATCAGCCCGAGCAGCTTCAGGACCTCCTCGTCGGCCTTGCGGCGCGCCTCGGGGTAGGAGCGGTCGAGGTCCTCGAGGCCTTCGCGACGCGCCTGCGCAGGGGAAACGGTCTGCGGAACGGGCCGGGTCTCGAACTTCAGGCCGCGCAGCGCCTCCACCCGCGTGGCGATCGTCGAGACGGGCGCCGCAGGCTCCGCGGAACGCCTCGGAGCGGGCTCGCCGGCGAGCACCAGGAGCACCACGAGCACCGCAAGAATCGTCCCAATCGCAACCCAAACCTCGCGCATGTGGCCAAAAGCGTAGGCCGCAGTAGATCGCAGCAAGATCCGGTACTGCGCTGCGTTGGAGCGCTCAGTAGGCTAATTCGAGCGTTGGCGGGCCCCGATGGTGAGGAAATGAGCGCCGGTACCGGTGAGGAGACGGTTCCCATGCTTCGGGCAAGGCTCGAACGCACGGAACAACAAGCAGCATCCCGTCAGCGCCAGCTGGAGCGCTATGCCGCCGATCTCCGAGAGGTCTTCAAACAGGAACGAGCCCGCGCGCAGGAGCTTCGCCGCTCCTATCGGGCGACGGTCCGAGCGCTGTCGAACGCCGTCGAGGCCCGCGACGCGTACACCGGCAAGCATGCCGAGCGCGTCACCGCCTACGGGATGGAGCTGGCCCGCGCCGTCGGGATCTCGCTCGAGGAGTCCCCGCAGATCGAGTTCGGGTTCCTGCTGCACGACATCGGCAAGGTCGCCGTCCCGGACGCGATCCTGTTCAAGACCAGCCGCCTTACGGATGAGGAGTACACGCTGATCGCCCAGCACCCTGTGGTCGGAGCCGAGATCCTTCGCGATGTGGACTTTCTCGGGGAGGGCAAGCTCGTCGTGCGTCACCACCACGAGCGGTGGGACGGCACGGGCTACCCGGACGGGCTCGCCGGCGAGGAGATCCCGCTGGCGGCGCGCGTCTTCTCCGTCGCCGACACCCTCGACGCCCTGACCACGGACCGCCCGTACCGCCCGGCGTCGACCTGGTCGCACGCGCGCGACGAGATCCGCCGCGTCTCGGGGACGCAGTTCGATCCGGCCGTGGTGGCGGCGTTCGAGGCGATCCCGGACGCCGAGTTCGAGCGCCTTCGAGCGGGGGCGCTGTGACGCGGACGATCCTGATCGTCGACGACGACCCGATGATCCGCAAGCTGATCGCGACCACGCTCGAGGACATCTCGGGATACCGACTGCAGGAGGCCGGCGACGGCGTCGAGGCGCTCGAGCGCGCCGTGACCGCACGTCCGGAGATCGTTTTCCTCGACGTCGACATGCCACGGCTGAACGGGATCGAGACGTGCCGACGTCTGCGTTCTGACCCGGCCACCGCGGGTGCGACGATCGTGATGCTGACGGGCGACTCCGGCGACGTCGTCGAGCGCGGTGCCCAGGACGCGGGCGCGGATCTGTTCCTGACCAAGCCGTTCTCGCCGCTGCACCTGCTGCGGCTCGTCGACCGGATCGGCGCGACCCGCTGAAGCTCGGGGTCCACATCGGCTACTGGGGCCTCGGCCTCACCGCCCAGCAGCAGCTCGAGCTGGTATTGGAGGCCGAGCGGCTGGGCTACGACTCGGTCTGGACCGCGGAGGCCTACGGCTCCGACGCGGCGACGATCCTCGCGTGGCTGGCGCAGGCGACGACGACGATCAAGCTCGGGTCCGCGATCTTCCAGATGCCCGGCCGCAGCGCCGCGATGACCGCGATGACGGCCGCGACGATCGATCAGCTCTCGGACGGGCGGATGCTGCTCGGGATCGGCTCGAGCGGGCCGCAGGTGGCCGAGGGCTGGCACGGGCAGCGGTTCGCTCGTCAGCTGCAGCGCACGCGCGAGTACGTCGATGTCGTCCGGATGGCGCTCGCGCGTGAGCGGGTGGTCTACGACGGCGAGACGCTGACGCTGCCGCTCCCGGACGGGCCCGGGAAGGCGCTGAAGCTGACCATCTCCCCCGTCCAGGAGAAGATCCCGATCTACATCGCCGCGATCGGGCCCAAGAACACGACGCTGGCGGCGGAGATCTCCGACGGCTGGCTGCCGACGCTCTTCTCGCCTGAGCACGTGGGCGAGTTCCGGCCGCTGCTGGAGGAGGGGTTCGCCCGCGCGGGCGGCGGCAAGGGGTTCGACGACTTCGACATCGTTCCCACGGTCACCGCGATGGTGTCCGACGACCGCGAGTCCGCCCGCGACGCGATGCGCCACTACGTCGCCCTCTACGTCGGCGGCATGGGGTCGCGCAAGCAGAACTTCTACAACGCGCTCGTCCGCCGTTATGGCTTCGAGGACGCCGCGGAGCGGGTGCAGGAGCTGTACCTCGAGGGTCGCAAGGACGAAGCGGCGGCCGCTTTGCCGGGGGAGCTGATCGACACGCTGTGCCTGGTCGGCCCGCGCGACTTCGTCCGCGAGCGGATCGCCGTCTATCGCGAGGCCGGCGTCGGGACGCTGATGATCTCGCCGATGGCGTGGACGTTCGAGGAGCGGCTGGCGCAGCTGCGCGCGGTGGCCGAGCTGGCCGAGTGAACCTGCGGCCGCTGACCGCGGGGGACGTGGAGGCGCTGACGGAGCTCTCGCGCATCTGCGACGAGACGTATCTGGAGTGGACGCCGCCGGGCTGGGCGGTCCCGGCGATCCCGCCGAACTGGCTCGACCGCTACCTCACCGAGCACGCGTGGGGACTGCTCGGGTGGGACGGAGCCGCGTTGATCGCCTCGGTGGCGTTCCGGCCGCAATCGACTGAGCTCGCGCACCTCGGGCAGCTGCTCGTCCACCCCTCCAGGTGGCGCCAGGGCATCGCCTCGCGGCTGCTGGGGCTCGCCGAGGACGAGATGCGCACGCGGGGGTTCGTCCGCGAGCAGCTGTGGACGCCGAAGGGCGCGCCCGCGGAGCACTTCTACCTGGCGCACGGCTGGGAGCGGGACGGCCGCCGTGAGTGGCATCCGTGGGCGGGCCTGGAGATGGTCGGCTACGCGAAGGCGTTGGCGTGAGGGTGCTGCTCGGCGCGTTCGGCGACCCCGGCCACGCGTTCCCGATCATCGCCCTCGGGTCCGAGCTCGTCGCGCGCGGCCACGACGTCGGGATCGAGACGTGGCGCAAGTGGCAGCCGCATTGCGAGGCGGCGGGAATGACGTTCGCCGCGGCGCCGGAGTACCAGGTCTTCCCCACCCGCGAGGTGCCGCTGAAGCCGTACGAGGCCGCGGTGCGGGCCGCGGTCACCACGCGGGAGTTCGTGCGCTCGTTCGCGCCGGACGTGGTCGTCTCGGACATCCTCACCTGCGCGCCGGCGCTCGCAGCGGAGCTCGAGGACGTGCCCGTGGCCACCGTGGTCCCGCACGTGTTCCCGGATCTGGCGCCCGGGCTGCCGCCGTTCTCGATCGGCGCGCGGCGACCGAGGACGCGGGTTGGCGCTCGCCTGTGGGGCATCGCGGACCGCGCCGTGGCGCTCGGGCTCGAACAGGGGCGGGTGGAGTACAACGACGCCCGCGCGCGGCTCGGTCTCGCGCCGTTGCCGTACGTGCACACCGGTCTGTCCCGCTCGCTGACGCTGGTGGCGACCCTGCCGCAACTCGAGTATCCGCGTTCCTGGCCGTCCTGGTGTCACGTGGTCGGCCCGCTGCTGTGGGAACCGGGCGGGCCGCTGGTCGAGCCCGTCGCCGGCTCGGACCCCGTCGTCCTGGTGGCGCCCTCCACCTCGCAGGACCCTTCGGGGTCGCTGGTGCGCGCCTGTCTGGAGGGGCTCGCGGACGAGCCGGTGCGGGTGATCGCGATCGGCGACCCGGCGGTCGTCGCGCCGCCCGCGAACGCGATCGTGGTCTCCTGGATGTCCTACGCGCGCACGATGCCGCGGTGCGACCTCGTCGTCACCCACGGCGGCCACGGGACACTCGCGCGGGCACTCGTCTCGGGCTGCCCGGTGCTCGTGGTCCCTGCCGGCGGCGACATGGCCGAGAACGCCGCGCGGGTGGACTGGGCGGGCGTCGGGGTGCGGCTCGCGCCGCGGTTCTGCACGCCGTGGGGCGTGCGGCTGGCGGTGCGGCGGGCGTTGTCGCGCCCGGCATTGCGTACGCGCACCGCGTCGATCGCGTCGTGGTCGTTCGCGAACCCGGGTCCCGCGCGCGCCGCGGCCCAGCTGGAGCGCTGGGCCGCGACGATCGCCGCACCTAAAGGGGCCTGACCCCTTTATGTTCGCGGCCTACGGGGCCGGCGGTGTGGGTGTCGGGGTCGGGCCCGCGCTCGGGACGATCCGAACCTGATCCGACCCGGTCAGGCCGGGCGTGTCGCCCTCGCCGGGGTCGGTGTAGGAGGCGACGAACACGGCGCTGAGGTTGGCCGCGCCCGCGTGGCCGCCGTCGAGGAACGTCTTGATCGAGCCCGTGCAGCCCGCGGTCGAGGACTGCGGGTGGCCGTGCGTCTCGTGGCCGAGCACGAACGCGACGCTGACCTTCGAGCAGTCCACCGGCGTGTCGTCGGTGACCTTGACCTCGTAGGTGACGGTGTCGCCGAACGCGAACGGGCCGGCCTCGCCCGGCGTCGTGGTCAGCTCGACGACCGGCTTGGCGTTGCCGACCAGCACCTGGACCTCCGCGTTCGCACTGCGGCCCGTGCGGTCCGAGACCCGGAGGTTCGCCCGGTAGGTGCCGTTCTTGGCGTAGGTGAACGTCGGGTTGGCCTCTGTCGAGTCGACCTTGCCGTCGGACTCGAAGTCCCACGCGTAGGCGATCGGGTCGCCGTCGGGGTCAGTGGTCCCGGCGCTCGAGAACTTGACGGTCAGCGGCGCCCGGCCGGCGGTGACGTCGGCCGCGACCTTCGCGACCGGCGTGTGGTTGCCGCGCACGTAGTTGACCTTCGCCAGCTGCGCGTCCGGGTTCTCGGCGAAGTAGCCGTCGCCGTACTCGAGCACGTAGAGCGCTCCGTCCGGGCCGTACTCGATGTCCATCGGGTTGTCGACTCCGATGTTGACCGGCTGGATCTCGCCGAGCTTGCGGCCGTTGAGGCGAAACTCCTTGATGTAGTCGCGCGACCATTCGTAGAAGAGCGGCACGCCCTTGAAGGTGTTCGGGAACCGGAACGGCGACTTGTTGCCCGGCGCCGGGTCGTAGGCCGGCCCGCCCATCGGGGCGATGCCGCCCGGCGTGCCCTGCGGACCCAACTCGGGGAACAGCGGAGACGCGTCGTAGGAGTACCAGACGTCCGGCTGCGTGACGCTCGGCAGCGTCTTCAGGCCCGTGTTGTAGGGCGAGTCGTTCGTGGGCGCGTTGCAGTTGAACGCCTCACCGGAGGTCTTGGTGGCGAAGTCGTAGTCGATGTAGGGCATCGTCGGCGTGACGCAGTAGGGCCAGCCGAAGTTCGCCGGCTTGCGGACCAGCATCCAGCGGCCCTGGCCCGCCGGGCCGCGGAGCGGGTTGGCCGCGCCGGCGTCGGGCGAGTAGTCGCCCACGTAGACGTCGCCGGTCTTGCGGTTGACCGCGAACCGGAACGGGTTGCGCAGGCCCATCGCGAAGATCTCCGGCTTGGTGCTGGCGGTGCCCTGCGGGAACAGGTTGCCGGGCGGGATCGTGTACCCGCCGCCGTCCTTGGGCCGGATCCGGAGGATCTTGCCGCGCAGGTCGTTCGTGTTGCCGGCGCTGCGGCGGGCGTCGAACGCCGGGTTGCGGTTGGGCGAGTCGTCGATCGGCGTGTAGCCGTCGGACGCGAACGGGTTGGTGTCGTCGCCCGTGCTCAGGAACAGGTTCCCGGCGCCGTCGAAGTCGATGTTGCCGCCCACGTGACAGCAGATCCCCCGATCCACCGGCACCTCGAGGATCTTCTCCTCGGTGTCGAGCTTGAGCGCGTTCCCGACCAGCTTGAAGCGGCTCAGCTGCAGATGGCCCTTGAACGGCGCGAAGTCGGCCGCCGTCCCCGTCTCGGGCGCGTCGCCCTCGTTGGTGACCGGCGTGTTCGGGTCATCGACCGGGGTGTCCAGCGGCGGCGAGTAGTACGCGTAGACCCACCGATTGGTCTCGAAGTTCGGATCGACCGCGACGTTCTGCAGTCCCTCCTCATCGTGCTGGTAGACGTCCAGCGTCCCCGCGAGCGTGTTGAGCCCGTTCCGCGGGTCCCACAGCCGCACCTCGCCCTGCCTGGTCGAATGCAGCACCCGCCCGTCCGGCAGGACGGCCAGGTTCATCGGCTCACCCGGGAAGTCGTCCAGGGTGACCTTCTCGAAGCTCGTCGCCGGCTCCTGCGCCCTCGCTTGCGTGGGCGCTACGAACAGTGCGATGAGCAGCGCGGCCGCGATGGCCTGCTTTCGCATAGATACCTCCCGCTTGGTTCGGGCGGGCATGCGGCTCCCGACGCACAGGACTCCCGCCCCTGCCTTGAACACCTTTAGCCGCGGATGCCTGCGAAATAACGTCCAATCGCGGTCAGATGTCGCTCATGGCGCTCATAAACGCCAAGAGCCGCCCCGAAGGACGGCTCTTGGTCTCTCAGCTCGGGGGGTGGGACTCGAACCCACAACCCTTGGATTAACAGTCCAATGCTCTGCCGATTGAGCTACCCCCGAATGCGGCGGGCCACATAGTAGTAGGCGATCCTCGCGAGCGGCTTCGCCGCTGCTTCGGTCGCTTGAAGAATCGCTTCGCGGATTCTTCTTTGCGACGAGGCCAGGTTCCAGTCCTCGTTGCCTAAGTCAGCCTGTGGCGGATCATGTCGAGCACCCTCTGGCGCTCGACGGCGAGGGCGCCGACGCCGGTCGTGCCGCTCAATCTGGCGTTCGCGATATGGCGCTCCAGGCGGTGCAGATCGAGTTGCAGCGCCTCGAGCTCGAGCTTGGCCGGAGTGGCCTCGAGACGGTTCGCGTCGACCGTGAGCTTGGCCACGAGCCGTGCGAGGTCTTCGTCCCCGCTTGGGAGGTTCGAGCCGGGATGGCGCAGGTGCACGCGCAGGTACTCAGCCGCCTTGCGGCTCGTGGGCGACGAGAAGTAGTCCTCGATGTCGACGGCCGCGAGGCGCTCCTCGCCGTCCTCGGGCAGCGCGATGCAGTACGCCAGGTAGGCCTCCTCGCTCTGCGTGCGGCGGGCGAGGGCGGCGCGAGGGTCCACCGGCTCGGGCGGCTGCGCGGGACGATCGCGGAAACGGTCGCGCCCCTGCGGTCCTCCGCGGCCGCGGCCTTGCGGGCCCCCGCGGCCGTTGCTTCGGCCACGATCGTTCCACCCGCCCTCCCACTGGGGCGCCGGCGCCGGCTGCGCGGGCGTGGTCCCGCGCAGGACCTCGTGGACGACCTGGTCGGAGGTTCCGAGCTTCTGTGCGGTGAACTTGATCAGCTCGTCGCGCAGGACTCCGGCCGGGAGCGGCGCGATGATCCGAACCGCCTCCTGCAAGAGCTCGTCCGCGCTCGGCCCGTCGATCTCGAGCGCGCGCTGGACCAGGAAGCGCTCGATCGGCATCGCGCTCTCCAGCAGCCGGCGCATCTCGTCCTCGCCGGCGTTCTGCACGACGTCCGCAGGGTCCTGCTTGGACGGCAGGCGCACGATCTTGAAGTCGACCGCCCGCGTGCGCCACTTGTCGGACTTCATCAGCGCCGTCAGCGCCTCGAGGCCGCGCTGGGCGGACGCCTGACCCGCGCTGTCCGGGTCCTGGCACAGGAGCGCCTTCGGTGCCAGGCGGGCGATCGCGTCGACCTGCTGCTCGGTCAGCGCGGTTCCCATCTGCGCCACCGTCTCGGGCACACCCGCCTGGTGGAGCGCGATCACGTCCGTGTAGCCCTCGACGATCACCACACGGCCGGCCTTCGCCGCCGCGGCACGGGCCATGTCCTGGCCGTACACGACCCGGCTCTTGTGAAAGAGGTCGCTGTCGGAGGTGTTCAGGTACTTGGGCTGCTGGTCGGCCTTCATCGCCCGCGCGCCGAAGCCGAGGACGTGGCCCTTGGCGTCGGTGAGCGGGAACGTCACGCGGCCGCGGAAGCGGTCGATGTGGCCGGCGCGGCCCCGACTGGGCTGGATCAGGCCCGCGGCGAGCAGCTCGCTCGTGCTGTAGCCCGCCTTTTGCGAGCCGAGCAGCACGCGATCGTAGGCGTCGGGCGCGTAGCCGACGCGATAGGCGCGCAGCGCGTCCTCGTTGAGCCCGCGCTTGTGCAGGTAGTCGCGGGCGAACTGCGCCTCGGGCGATTCCCAGAGCACGCGTACGTAGTACGCCGCCGTGCGCTCCAGCAGCGCGTGCAGCCGCTCGCGCCGCTGCCGGCGCTCGGCCTCCTGCGGGTCCTCGGCCTCGCGCTCGAGCGTGACGTTGGACCGCTCGGCCAGGACCTCCAGCGCCTCGCTGAAGGTCAGCCCCTCCGTGTCCATCACGAAGCGGAACACGTCCCCGCCCGCTCCGCAGCCGAAGCAGTGGTAGACCTTCTCGATCGGGTCGATGCCGAACGACGGCGTCCGCTCCTCGTGGAACGGGCACAGGCCCTGGAGGCGGTTGACGCCGGCGCGCTTGAGCTCCGTGCGCGCGCCGACCAGCTGCTCGAAGTCGACCGCGTCGCGGACGCGCTCGCGCGAGTCGTCGGTGTAGCGAGCCATCAGCGGGCCGGGCCCCGCGGGACGAAGCGCTCGGTCCAGGCCCGGATCGCGAACCGGTCGGTCATCCCGGCCAGGTAGTCGATCACGCGGTCGGCCTCGGGCTTGTCGCCCTCCGGCAGCTCCTCGGGGTGCTCGCAGTAGTAGTCGAACAGGCCGCGCAGCACCCGCTCGAGCTTGGCGTGCTCGACGCGGGCGCGCGGCGCGAGGTAGACGCGTTCGAACATGAAGGAACGCAGGCGGTACATCGCGGGGCCGACGACCGTGCCCTGCGCGATGTCGCCGGCGGCCTCGGAGTGCTCGACGAGATCGCTCACCAGCGTGTCGATGCGAATCGAACCCGTGGGACCGAGGATCGCGATCTCCTCGCTTGGGAGATCGTTCTCGTCGAGCACCCCGGCCCGGACGGCGTCGTCGATGTCGTGATTGATGTAGGCGATCCGGTCCACGAGGCGGACGATCTTGCCCTCGAGCGTCGCGGGCTCGCCGGCGCCGCTGGAGTGGCGCAGGATGCCGTCGCGGACCTGGTCGGTGAGGTTGAGGTCCTCGAGCACGTCGACGACCCGCAGCGAGTGCTCGTTGTGGCGGAAATGGCGGCCGAAGCGCTCTTTGCCGGCCCGGTCGAGGACGTCCTCGCCGATGTGCCCGAACGGCGGGTGGCCGACGTCGTGCCCGAGGCCGATCGCCTCGGTCAGGTCCTCGTTGAGTTTCAGTGCCCGGGCGACCGTCCGGCTGATCCCCGTCACCTCGAGCGTGTGGGTGAGGCGGGTGCGGTAGTGGTCGCCCTCGGGCGCGGTGAACACCTGCGTCTTGTGCTTCAGGCGCCGGAACGCCTTGCTGTGGACGATCCGGTCGCGATCGCGCTGGAACGGCGTCCGCCATGGCGCGTCGCGCTCCGGGCGCTGCCGCCTGGCGGGGTATGACGGCGTGGCGTCCGCCGACAGCCACGCGGCCTCGCGCGCCTGCTGGGCGGCGGCGAAGTCGGTCGTGGTCTCGGGCGGAGCGGTCACGCCTCCATTCTGAACGCCGCAGAGGTCGTTCTCGGGGAACTCCGCAGTTTTGTTGCGAAGTGCGCGTGAATTTCTACGCGTCTGCCCACGAGCGGTCGTTGGCGTGGATGATCGCCGCCTGCGCCGCGGCCACCCGCGCGATCGGCACCCGGAACGGCGAGCAGGACACGTAGTCCAGGCCGGCCATGTGGAAGAACTCGATCGAGTCCGGGTCTCCCCCGTGCTCGCCGCAGATGCCGAGCTTGAGATCGGGGCGCGCCTCGCGCCCGACCCAGGCCGCCAGACGGACCAACCAGCCGACCCCCGGCTTGTCGATCGTCTCGAACGGCGAGCGGTCGATGATCTTGCGCTCCATGTAGACGGGCACGAACTTCGACTCGACGTCGTCGCGAGAGAACCCGAGCGCCGTCTGGGTCAGGTCATTTGTGCCGAAAGAGAAGAAGTCTGCAAATTTTGCGATCAGATCTGCAACAAAACACGCGCGCGGCAGCTCGATCATGGTCCCGACGGTGTAGTCCTCTGTCTCGTGCAACCCCTCCTCGTCGCCGATCCGGACCACGAGCTCCCGCATGATCTCCAGCTCGTGCTCGTAGTCCACGAGCGGGATCATGATCTCGGGGTGCGGCGGCTCGTCCATCGCCTTCGCCGCCCGCATGATCGCCTTGACCTGCATCTCGTAGATCTCGGGGTAGAGGATCCCGAGGCGGCACCCGCGCGTGCCCAGCATCGGGTTCTCCTCGGAGATCTTCTCCGTCGTCTGCATCAGCAGCTCGAGCTCGTCCAGGTCGTCCGTCTGCTCGATCCGCGCCCGCTCGACCTGCGCCGCAAGCTCCTGCAGGCTCGGGAGGAACTCGTGCAGCGGCGGGTCCAGGAGCCGGATCGTCACCGGAAGCCCCTTCATCGCCTCGAACAGGCCCTCGAAGTCCTCCTGCTGAAGCGGCAGCAGCGCCGCCAGCGCTTCGCGGCGCGCGTCGACGTCGCGGGCCATGATCATGCGGCGCATCTTCGGCTGCCGGTCCTCGGCCATGAACATGTGCTCGGTCCGGCACAGCCCGATGCCCTCCGCGCCCAGCTCGCGCGCCTTGCGCGCGTCGTGCGGCGTGTCGGCGTTGGTGCGGATCCCCAGGCGCCGGGTCTCGTCGGCCCAGCCCAGGACGGTCTCGAACGCCTTGAGGATCTCGTCGAACGCCGGGTCATCGGTGGGGTCGACGAGCGGGATGTCGTCGAGCGTGACCTCGCCGGTCGTGCCGTTGATGGCGAGGAAGTCGCCGGCCTTGATGGTGTGCTCGCCGACGCGGATGACCCGCTCCTCGAGGTTGATGTCGAGCTCGGAGGCAGCGGTCACGCACGGGACGCCCATGCCGCGGGCGACCAGCGCGGCGTGGCTGGCCTTGCCGCCCAGGCTCGTGAGGATGCCCTTGGCGGCGTGGAAGCCCGCGACGTCGTTGGCGTTGGTGTCGGGACGGACGAGCACGACGGCCCTGCCGTCCTGCGCCGCCTCCACGGCTTCCTTGGCCGTGAACACGACCTCGCCCTTGGCGCCGCCCGGTGCGGCCGGGACGCCCTTGGCGATCACCGTGTAGTCCGCCTTCGGATCGAACGTCTCGACCAGCAGCGCAGTGAGCATCTCGGCGTCGACCGTCATCAACGCCTGGTCCTTGCCGAGCAGCCCTTCCTCCACCGCGTCGCGAGCGAAGCGCACCGCCGCCTGGGCCGGCCGCTTGGCGTTGCGCGTCTGGAGCATGTAGAGCTGCCCTTCCTCCACCGTGAACTCGGTGTCCTGCATGTCCTCGTAGTGCCGCTCGAGCGTGCGCAGGATGTCCATCAGCTGCGCGTGGGCGTCCGGCAGCCACTCCTTCATCTCGCGGATGTCGCGGGGGGTGCGGGCGCCGGAGACGACGTCCTCGCCTTGTGCGTTCTGGAGGAAGTCGCCGCTGGGCTCGGGCTCGCCGGTGACCTCGTCGCGGCTGAACGCGACGCCGGACCCGGACGTGTCGCCCTTGTTGCCGAAGACCATCTGCTGGACGTTGACCGCGGTGCCCCAGTCGTCCGGGATGCGGTTGATGCGCCGGTAGGCGATGGCCCGCTCGCCGGTCCAGGAGTCGAACACCGCGCGGATCGCCAGCCGCAGCTGCTCGGCGGGGTCCTGGGGGAACTCGTCCCCGGTGTGTTCTTTGTAGAGCGCCTTGAAGCGCTCGGTGAGCGTCTTCAGGTGACCGACGTCAAGCTCGGTGTCCTCCGTCACGTTGGCGTCCTTCTTGACGTTCGAGATCTCCTTTTCGAAGAGCTCGCCGTCGATGCCGCGGCTGACATTGCCGAACATCTGGACGAAGCGCCGGTAGGAGTCCCACGCGAAGCGCTCGTTGTCCGTCGCCTTGCTCAGGCCCTCCACGGAGCGATCGTTCATGCCCAGGTTGAGGACCGTGTCGAGCATGCCGGGCATCGACTCGCGCGCGCCGGACCGCACCGAGACGAGCAGCGGGTCGTCCGCGTCGCCCAGCCGCTTGGCGGTGTGCTCCTGCAGGCGCTCGAGCGCGTCGGCGACCTGGTCGCTCATGCCCTCGGGCTCGCTCTGGTCGGCCTTCATGTACGCGACGCACGCCGCCGTCGTGATCGTGAAGCCGGCGGGGACGCGGTCCGCCCCGAGCACCCGCGTCATCTCGGCGACGTTGGCACCCTTGCCGCCGAGCAGGTCGCGCATGTCCTTCGATCCCTCGGCGAAGTCATAGACCCACTTCTCCATGGCTCAGAACACCCTCTGTTTCTCGACGGAGACCGTGAACCCGTGGCCGGACTTCGTGCTCTTGCACGTGATGCCCGACATCCGCGACGTGCACGTCAGTTTGTGGAACTTCGTGCTCTTGCCGTACGCCAGCGTCTTGGCCTTGGGGTCCAGGACGGTGTCGGTGATCTTGATCCGCTTGCCCTTGCGCGTCTCGTCGAGGATCACCGCGCGGTCATTCCCGCCCCGCCACTCGCACCGCACCTGCGGCTCGACGTCGGGGTCGGAATAGAACATGCACCCGAGCTTCCCGCTCGGCGACTTGAACGTCCGGATCGCGGCGGAGGCGGGCGCGGCTGCGGCCGCAAGCACCCCCGAGGCGAGCAGCGCGGAGGCGACACTGAACCGACTCATCGATTCGGCAGCCTATATGCCAGACCCGCACAAACGTCCCACCGCTCGGCTCCGTCGCACATGTCTGGAAACCATCTCGCCGGGTCGCGCGAGCCCCTTCGGAACGGCCGTGAGCGGCGACGCGCCAGCTCGCGCGAGTTTGGCTCTCGGTCGCGCCGGTCTCGCCCGCGCACCTGCCCCTCGCCGCGCCGACCCCACCCACGCGCCCGACCTCGCCACGCCGACCCCACCCACGCGCCCGACTTCGCCGCGCCGACCCCCGCCCACGCGCCCGCCCTCGCCGCGCCGACCCGCCCGCGCGCCACCCTGCCGCGCCTCCCTCCTGCAGCGTTCCCCCTCAGCGGGAGCCGACAGGGCGCAGGCGGAGGTGGGCGTGGTGCTCGAGGGTCTCGGTGATCGCGCGTTCGGCCTGGGCCAGCGCGCGCGGGGAGGCGTCCGGGGCGTCGGCCAGTGAGCGGCCGAGCGCGCCGACCATGAAGGCGTGGGCCTCCTCTTCGAGTGGGAAGGCGTTGGCCTCACAGGCGCCGCAGACGACGCCGCCCGCGGCGCCGGAGAACCCGACGAGGTGCTCGCGCTCGCCGCAGGAGGCGCAGCCGGCGAGGTGCGGTGCGAAGCCGGCCGCGAGCAGCAGCTTCAGGCGGAACGCGAGCGAGTTGGCGCGGCCGGCGTTCGACGGGTCACGGTCGAGCAGCGCGAGCTCGTTGGCGAGCAGATGGTACACGCCGGTGTGGGGCTCGCCGTCGTCGAAGATCCGCGCGACGGCCTCGCACGCGCGGGCGGCACCGTCGATCGCGCCGCCGTGCTCGCGCAGGCGCGGGTGGGCGGCGACCGTCTCGGCGGACGTGACCGTCATCAGGTCGCTGCGGCCCTCATACAGGACGAGGTCGAGGCGGAAGAACGGCTCGAGCCGCCCGCCAAACCGCGACTTCGCCTTGCGCACGCCCTTGGCGATGGCGCTCAATCTCCCCCGCTCGGGGGTATACAAGTGGAGAATCCGGTCCGCTTCTCCGTATCTCATCGAGCGGAGCACGATCGCTTCCGTTTTTACCGATCCGGATATCGCACTATACTTTCTGAAGTCATGAGCCAGATCACCGTCTACACGACCGAGCCCTGCGGCTACTGCCGCGTCGCCAAGGCCCTCCTCGCCAAGCGCGGGGTTGCCTACGAGGAGATCAACCTCGCCAAGGACCCCGAGGGCCGCGCGGAGCTCGTGCGTCTGACGGGCATGATGACGTTCCCCCAGGTCGTAATCGACGGCAAGAGCATCGGCGGCTATCAGGAGCTCGTCGCGTTCGACAAGACCGGCGGCCTGAAGGAGTTCGCCGCGGCCGCATAGCGCGCCGCGCGATCCGCCGGCGCGGGTGGCTCAGCCGCGCCGGCACGACCCGCTTCCACGGCGCCCCTCGGGCGCCGTTTTCGTTTCAGGGCCGCCCGCGCCGTCGAGCGCGCGGCAGGGGTGCGCGCCGCGTCGCATCGGGCCACCCGCGGGGGGGTGGCAAGGGAAACCGTCCTCTGAGGACGGAAATCCTGCCCACCCCCCGTGATTCCGGAGTGCGCTACGCCGAGCGGCGCCGCCCCACGCGCGCTCGGGAGCGCGCTACGCCGGGCGGCGCCGCCCCACGCGCGCTCGGGAGCGCGTTAGGCCGGGCGTCGCCGCGCCGCGCGGGGGCGCGGCTGGCACTTCTCACACACGTAGGTCCCGCGGCCGCCGACGCGCAGCTTGCGGATCGGGGTGCCGCAGTTCACGCACGGCTCGCCCTCGCGGGTGTGGATCAGGAACCGATCCTGGAAGGTGCCGCTGACGCCGTAGGGGTCGCGGAAGTCGTCGATCGTCGCGCCCTTGTGCTCGAGGCCGAGGAGGAGCGACTCGACGACGCCGTCGCGGATCGCCGCGCTCTGGGCGCGGGTGAGCTTGTTCGCCGGCCGCAGCGGGTGCACGCGCGCGCGGAACAGGGCCTCGTCGGCGTAGATGTTCCCGACGCCCGCGACGCGGCGCTGGTCGAGCAAGAACGCCTTGATCGGCGCGCGGGAGGTCTGGGCGAGCGCGTAGAGGTGGTCGCCCGTGAAGTCGCGCTCGAGCGGCTCGACGCCCAGGCGGGCGTCGAAGAACGCGGCGCGGGCGTCCGGTCCGAGCGCGAGCTCGCCCGTCCCGAATCGGCGGGGATCGTCGAACACGAGCTCGTGGTCGCCGAGGTCGATCCGCACCCGCATGTGCCGGGGCGCCGGGCTCGGGTCGAGCAGCAGCGTCCCCGTCATCCGCAGGTGCATCAGCAGGAAGACGTCGTCGGTGAGCTCCCACACCAGGTACTTGCCGCGCCGGGCGAGCTTCTCGACCACCCGGCCCTGGACCGCGGCGGTCAGCTCGGACGGGGCGAGCGGCCGCGACCAGCGGGGGTCGAGGACCTCCACGGCCTCCAGCGTCCGGCCCTCGACGTGGGGCGCCAGATGGCCGCGGATCGTCTCGACTTCGGGGAGCTCGGGCATCGCCCGAGCAGGCTAGCTAGAAGCGCGAGTGCGACGAGGCGTACGCGTCGACGTCGGACTTCAGCGAGGACAGCGACAGCTTCAGCGCGTGCTTGACCGCACTGTCGGTCAGCTTGCTCCCAGAGCCCTTGACCTTCTCGCTGTTGTAGGCGCTGAGCAGCCGCAGGAGGCCCTTGCGCCCGTACTTCTCGGCGATCGTGTACGCGGCGGCCGACGAGTAGGAGTACGCGAAGCTCAGCGAGACCGGCGACATGTTGTTCATCGCGGTCGGCTTGGACAGGCGGGTCAGCGACATCGCCCGCTTCGCCGCGCCCTGCTTGGACGCGTCGCGGAGCACGCCGCGTCCGCTGATCAGCGCGCCCGCATCGCCCGAGCGGTTGTCGCCGGAGATGTACATCGCGATGCCCTCGGACAGCCACGGCGGGGTGCGGGCCGAAGTGCGGCTCGCGAGCGCGGTGTGGACGAGCTCGTGGGTGACGACCATGCGTCGCTCGTCGGCGCC
The DNA here is from genome assembly GCF_000423665.1 of Solirubrobacter soli DSM 22325. Taxonomy (GTDB): domain Bacteria; phylum Actinomycetota; class Thermoleophilia; order Solirubrobacterales; family Solirubrobacteraceae; genus Solirubrobacter; species Solirubrobacter soli. The sequence goes on from NZ_AUIK01000039.1 coordinate 37,183, forward strand.
GCGGTTGCCGTAGGAGCGCCAGAGGACGAACACCCGCTGGCCCCAGACCTGGTCGATGCGCTTCGCGGAGCCCTTGGTCGAGTACTGGTTCTCCGCGACCGCGGTGAGCGACTTCAGCGTCTTGATGTCCTTCGTCAGCGCCTTGGTGTCGGTGCCGGTGCGGGCGACGATCACGAGGACCTTCCGCGGCGGCTTGACGCCCGGCAGGCCGCGCTTCATCCGGTTGTAGCCCTTCTCGAGGTCGGTCATGAGGCTGCCGACCTTCAGGCTCTTGGGCGCGAGCGCGAGGAAGTGCGGGCTCTTGCGCGCCTTGTAGGCGGTGTACTCCCACGGGGCGAGCATGCCGGCGGACGGCCGGTCGTTCGAGATCCGCCAGCCCTGCGGCGTCTTCACGGCGCTCATCCGCGATGTCTTGAAGTACGCGGTGTCGATGTTGTCGAACCCGTAGCGCATCTCGACGCGCATCGTGGCCTTGTCGCCGTTGATCTCGGTGCCGCCGGCGGTGAGCTTGACGTCGTTGATCGGCAGCGCCTTCGCCCGCGCCATCTGCACCTTGTCCTTACGCGCCTGCGCACCCGTGGACGTCGCGAGGAAGTCCTCCGTGTTGCCCTTCTCGAGTGCCCAGCCGCGCTCGAACAGCAGGTGCTCGAGCTGCTCGGTGTCGCTCTTGGGCTTCTCCTTGACCGCGGCCGGCTTGGCTTTCGTGGTCGCGGAGACGGCCTTCGTCGCGGGCGCCTTCGTGTCGCTCGCGGTGTCGCCGCAGCCGGCGATCACGACGGCTGCGGCGGCCAGCATGGTCCAACGGGTTATGACGACCAGTGAGGGCACAATGAGTGAGTTCCCGCCCGTCCTGTGGATCTACACCTGGTCAGACGCAAAACTTGTGCGTTAGAGAAATGGCGTCCCGGGCAAGGCTGCGTCGCGACCCGTCAACCAACGCAACACCGACGCGCCCACGTCGGCGAACGGGCCGTCATGCCGCCGCCCGTCGTGACCGCTGAAGCGGGCGAGCAGCGGGACGTGCTCGCGCGTGTGGTCCGTCCCCGGTGTCGTCGGATCGCAGCCATGGTCGGCGGTGATGACCAGCAGATCGTTCGCCGGGTCCAGGCGCGGAAGCCACTCCCCCACCTCGGCGTCGATCGCCTTCAGCGCCTCGTGGTAGCCGGGCACGTCGTTGCGGTGCCCGTAGACCTGATCGGTCTCCACGAGGTTGGTGAAGACGAACCCGCCGTCCAGCTCGTCGATGAGCGCGGACGTCGCGTCGAGGGCCGCGGCGTTGGTCGCGCCCTTGTGCTGGACGTCGACGCCGACCCCGTCGAACACCTGCCCGATCTTCCCGACGGTGTGCACCGGCACGCCCGCGGCCTGGAGCTCGTCCATGTACGAGCGCGCGGGCGGCGGCAGCGCGAGGTCCTTGCGGCCGTCCGTCCGCACGAACGCCCCCGGCTCGCCCCGGAACGGCCGCGCGATCACGCGCCCCACGGCGTGCTCGCCGGACATGATCTCGCGAGCCGCGGCGCAGGCCGCATAGAGCTCGGCCGGCGGGACCTCGTCGACATGGGCGGCGATCTGCAGCACCGAGTCCGCCGACGTGTAGACGATCAGGTTGCCGGTCGCGAGGTGCTGCGCGCCGAAGTCGTCGATCACCGCCGTGCCGCTGTAGGGCTTGTTGCAGAGGATGCCGCGGCCGGTGGCATCGATCAGCTGCTCGAGGATCTCGTCCGGGAACCCGTCCGGGTACGTGCGCAGCGGGCGCGGGGTGACGACGCCCATCAGCTCCCAGTGGCCGGTGATCGTGTCCTTCCCCGGGCCGAGCGGGTGCAGCCGGCCGTGGACGACGCGTTCCGGCGAGGGCGCCACGCCCACCAGCGGCAGGATGTCCCCCAGCCCGAGCGACTGGAGGACCGGCAGGTCGAGTCCGCCCGCCGCCTCGGAGAGGTGGCCGAGCGTGTTCGTGCCCGCGTCGCCGTAGTCGGCCGAGTCGGGGAGCTCGCCCGCGCCGCAGGCGTCGATGACGATGACGAACGCTCGCTTCACGGCTGCCGATTGTGGCAGCCGCGATCAGCGGGCGCGCGCCGTCCGGGTCAGCGGAGCTTCGCGCGCGGGTGGGCGTCGAAGTAGACGTCCCGCAGGCGGTCGGCGGAGAGGTGGGTGTAGAGCTGGGTCGTCGCGATGTCCGCGTGGCCGAGCATCTCCTGCAGCGAGCGCAGGTCGCAGCCGCCGGCGAGCAGGTGGGTCGCGAACGTGTGCCGCAGGGTGTGCGGGCTCATGCGATCGGCGAGGCCGGCGGTCTCGGCGTGGCGTTGGACGATCTTGTAGAGGCCCTGGCGGGTGAGGCCGCCGCCGCGGTGGTTGACGAACAGCCGCGACTCCAGCCGGTCGCCGACGAGCTTCGGCCGTCCGCGGCCGAGGTAGGCGTTCACCGCGCGGGTGGCCGCGGAGCCGACCGGGACGAGCCGCTCCTTGGAGCCCTTGCCCCGCGTCCGGACGATCCCGGCCTCGAGGTCGAGGTCCTGGGTCTCCAGATCGATCGCCTCGGACGCGCGCAGGCCGCACGCGTACATGAGCTCCAGCAGCGCGCGGTCGCGCAGTGCGGGCGGCTCGGTGCCCTTCGGCTGTTCGAGCAGCTTCGCGACCTCGTCGCGCGAGAGCACCTGCGGCAGGCGCCGGCTCTGCTTGGGCGCGCGCAGGTTCGCCGTCGGGTCGTCGTCGAGCACCCCTTGGCGCCGCAGGTGGCGGTGGAACGAGCGCAGGCACGCCACCTTGCGCTGCAGCGTCGCGGGCGCGACCGGCGGCTTCTCCCCGTCGCCCGACGCGAGCGACGTGACGAACCCCGCAAGGTCCGAATGCGTGACCGCGAGCGCGTCGCGCCCGTTCAGGTACGCGCCGTACTGCAGCAGGTCCGAGCGGTACGCCTCCAGCGTGTTGCGCGAGAGCCCGCGCTCGAACTCCAGGTAGGCGAGGAAGTCGAGCACGAGGTGCTCGAACGGTTCAGCGGCTGCGGGCGCGTGGGTGCCAACGTCTACGACGGCCATCGCCCGCACCCTTCGGTGTCCGCACGGAGACCCCTTTCGGGTGCAACGGGTCCTGCGCTACCCGATGGTGCGGAGGTGGTCCCGGACGCGGTACAGGGCGATGAGGGTCTTGGAGTCCATCGTCTCGGTCAGGATCGTGTCGAGGTCGGCGAGTGGGCGGACCTCGATGTCGATGCGCTCGTCCTCTTCGACGGCCGGGCGCTCGACGTCGGTGATGCCGGTGGCGAGGAACAGGTGGATGATCTCGTCGGCGAAGCCCACGGAGGTGTAGAAGGCGCCGAGCGGCTCCCAGTGGGCGGCTTGCTTGCCGATCTCCTCCGCCAGTTCGCGGCGGCCGGCCTCGAGCGGGTCCTCGCCTTCGACGTCGAGCTTGCCGGCAGGGATCTCGAGCAGGTCCGGGACGCCGATCGGCTCGCGCGGCTGGCGGACGAACCACAGGTTCTCGTCGTCGTCGAGCACGACGACGCCGACCGCGCCTGGGTGGGTGACGAGCTCGCGGGTCACGACCTCGCCGTCCTCGTGGCGGAACGTGCCACGCACGACGTCGATGAACTTGCCTTCGTAGACCGTCTCAGCGCCGATGCGCTCGAACTTGGAACTCATGCCACCGCCGCTTCGTCGAGGAGGGAGAAGGCAACGTCGAGCATCGAGTCCAACGCGGCGACCGAGACGCGCTCGGTCGGCTCGTGGTTGTGCTCGGTGCCGTTGGCGACGTTGACCGTGGGGATGCCGGCGGCCTCGAGCACGTTCGCGTCCGACGCGCCGCCGGTGGCGATCCGCTTGGGCTCGTAGCCGTAGGCGCGCAGGGCGGCCTCGGCGGCCACGACCGCGGGTGACGACGGCTTGACCTTGTAGCCGACGACCTGCTTCTCGGTCGTGACATCGACGTCGCATTCCGCGTGGCTCGCTCCGTCGCTCAGCGCGTCCAGCATCGCGGTGAGGACCTCTTCGGCCTTGTCGGCGTCCACCGAGCGGACCTCGGCCCACAGCCGCGCGCGCTCCGGGACGACGTTGGTCGACTCGACCCCGCCGTGGAGGTAGCCGATGTTCGCCGTCGTCTGGGCGTCGATGCGGCCGTGTGGCATGGCGATCGCGGCGTGGGCCGCGGCGAGGATCGCCGAGTGCCCCTCCTCCGGCCGCAGCCCCGCGTGGGCGGACTTGCCGTGGAAGTCGGCCTCGACGCGATAGAGCGTCGGCGAGGCGGTCACGAGCTCGCCGATCGGCGTCGCATGGTCGAACACGTAGCCGAACTCCGCTCGCAGCTGCGAGGTGTCGAAGCGCTTCGCGCCGAGCAGGCCGATCTCCTCGGCGACGGTGAAGAGCAACTCGAGCCCGACCGGCGACCCCTCGACGGAGACCCGGCGCGCGACGGCGAGGATCATCGCCACGGCGGACTTGTTGTCGGCGCCGAGGATGCCCGCGTTCGCGTTCTCCCAGCCATCGTCCACGAGGACCGGCTCGATCGGCGCGGCCGGCGGCACCGTGTCCAGGTGCGCGCACAGCAGCACCGTCCGCTCAGATCGTCCGCGGACGCGCGCGAGCAGGTTGCCGGCCTCGTCGCGCTGGACCTCGAGGCCCATGCCGCGCAGCTCGGCGGTCACCCGCTCGGCAACCGCCGCCTCCTCCCAGGACGGGCTGGGAATGCGGCAGAGGTCGGCGAAGAGCTCGCCCTGCCGCGCCTTCTCGGCCTCGCTCGCGGGCCTCAAGAGCGCACCGCGCGGGGCGTGATGAAGAGGCGCAAGACCGCGCCGGACGCGACGAAACCGGCAGCGGCGGAGCCGGGGCGAATGGCCGTCGCGAGACGATATTGCCGCGCGGCTCGGAACGGACGTGCGTTACGAAACTTGCCTGTGAGGACGGTTCCGTCACGGACGTCTCGCGTCTCGGCCCCGCGATGAGCGGCGAGGGGCGTGGGTGAGAGCGCGGAGCGGCGCCGCCCGGGCGCGCGGAAGGACACGGCCGTGCGGGTGCGTGAGGGCGTGGAGGAGCGCCGCGCGGCCGCGCTGAGCGGCGCGGCCGTGCGGGGCGCGTGCGGGGTCACCGCGCGGCGGCGTGCTCTTCGGCGCCGAGCTCCTGCGGGCGCTGTTCCTTCATGCGCTCGAGGGCGGCCAGGACGAACTCGCGGAAGAGGGGCGCGGGGCGCTCGGGGCGGGACTTGAACTCCGGGTGGTACTGGGACGCGACGAAGAACGGGTGGTCGGGGATCTCGATGATCTCGACCAGGCGCTCGTCCGGGGACGTGCCCGAGCAGACCAGGCCGGCGGCCTCGATGCGCTTGCGCAGGAAGTTGTTGACCTCGTAACGGTGGCGGTGCCGTTCGTAGATGACCGCCTCGCCGTAGATCTCGCGAGCGCGGGTGTTCGCGTGCAGCTTGATCGGGTCGGCGCCCAGGCGCATCGTGCCGCCCATGTCCGCGACCTCCTTCTGCTCGGGCAGGAGGTCGATGACCGGGTACGGGGTCTCGGGGTCGAACTCGGTCGAGTTCGCGCCGTCCATGCCGACGACGTGGCGGGCGAAGTCGGCCACCGCCATCTGCATCCCGAGGCAGATGCCCAGGAACGGGATCTTCTGCTCGCGGGCGATGCGGGCGGCGGTGATCTTGCCCTCGATGCCGCGAACGCCGAACCCGCCCGGGATCAGGATCCCGTCCGCGCCGTGCAGGCGCGCGCGGACCTCGCCGTCGTCGAGGGTCTCGGAGTCCACCCAGTCGATCTCGATCCCGCGGCCGTGCTGGAAGCCCGAGTGCCGCAGGGCCTCGACGACCGACAGGTACGCGTCCTCGAGCTGGACGTACTTGCCGACGAGCGCGATCCGGACCGGCGACTGACTCTGGGCCTCGGTCGCCTGGCGCACGAGGCGCTCCCAGCCGCTCAGCTCCGGCTCGGCGGCCTCGAGCCCGAAGTGCTCGAGGATGAAGTCGTCCACGCCCTCGGCGCGGTAGTAGAGCGGGATCTTGTAGATGTTGTCCACGTCGCGGCCGGAGACGATCGCCTCCGGCGGCAGCGACGCGAACAGCGCGATCTTCTTGCGCACGTCCTGCGGCAGCCCGCCCTCGGAACGGCAGATCAGCATGTCCGGCGCGATACCGATGCGGCGCAGCTCGTTGACCGAGTGCTGCGTCGGCTTGGTCTTGAGCTCACCCGCGTGGCCGATGTACGGCACCAGCGTGAGGTGGATGAACATCACGTTGCGGCGGCCGACGTCCACCGGGAACTGGCGGATCGCCTCCAGGAACGGCAGCGACTCGATGTCGCCGACCGTGCCGCCGATCTCGGTGATGACGACGTCGACGTCCTGCGTCTCGCCGATCAGCCGGATCCGGTGCTTGATCTCGTCCGTGATGTGCGGCACGACCTGCACGGTCCCGCCGAGGTAGTCGCCGCGGCGCTCCTTGCGGATGACCGAGTTGTAGACCGCGCCGGCGGTGACGTTGGACGCCCGCGACGTGTTCGCGTCCGTGTAGCGCTCGTAGTGGCCGAGGTCGAGGTCGGTCTCGGCACCGTCCTCGGTGACGAACACCTCGCCGTGCTGGAACGGCGACATCGTCCCCGGATCGATGTTGATGTACGGGTCGAACTTCTGCAGCGCGACCTTCAGACCACGTGACACGAGGATTCGGCCGATGGAGGCGGCGGCGATGCCCTTCCCGAGAGAAGAGACCACTCCCCCTGTGACAAAGATGTAGCGGGTTCGTGGCCTGTTGTCGGGCATGCGGTCTCCTTGAAGCTCGTCCCAGTGAGGATAGAGCGGCGTCCGGAAGGGAAAAGCGTTCGGAGTCATCTAGGCCGCTTTCAGCAGTTCTTTTGCGTGTCTCCGGGCGGCCGCGTCCTCGCGATCGGCGCCCAGCATCCGTACGAGCTCGCCGACCACGTCGGCCTTACGCAGCTCGGTGACGGTGGTGCGGGCGGTCTCGCCCGAGGTGTCCTTGACGATCGTGAAGTGGCGGTCGGCCATCGACGCGATCTGCGGCAGGTGGGTGATGCAGATGACCTGGCGCCCCTCTGCCAGCGCGCGCAGCTGCTCGCCGACGGCCCGTGCGGTCTGGCCGCCAATGCCGGCGTCGACCTCGTCGAACACCAGGGTCGCCGGGCCCGAGTCCGCCGCGACGCCCATCAGCGCCAGCATGACCCGCGAGAGCTCACCGCCCGAGGCGGTCTCGCGCAGCGGGCCCGCGGGAACCCCCGGGTTGGGGGCGATCAGGAACTCGATCTCGTCGCCGCCCGTCGGGCCGTACTCGCCGCGCGGCGACAGCGCGGCCGTGAACTGCGCGCCGTCCATCGCCAGCGCGCCGAGGCGCTCGACGACGGCGTCGGCCAGCTCCACCCCTGCGGCCTCGCGAGCGGCGTGCAAGCGCGAAGCGTGGTCAGCGAGGTCGGCCTGCGCGGCCTCCAAAGCGGCCTCGGCCTCCTCGATCGCCTCCTCCACGCCCGCCAGCTCGGCGTGCCGAGCCCGGCAGGCGGCCGCGTGCTCGAGCACCGCGGCGATCGTGCCGCCGTGCTTGCGCTTGAGCCGGTCCAGGAGCGCCATCCGCTCCTCGACCTCGTCCAGGCGCCCAGGGGGTGCTTCGACGCTCTCGGCGTAGCGGTGCAGCTCGTGCACGAGGTCCTCGGCCTCCAGGGAGAGCGCGCGGACGCGAGCGGTCAGCGCGTCGAGCTCCGCGTCCACCCCGCCGGCGGACTCCAAGGCGTGGGCCGCGGAGGCGAGCGCGAGCGACGCACCGCCACCGTCCTCCTCCCCACCCGCCAGCGCTCCCACGCCGGTCGCGGCCGCCGATCGCAGCGCCTCCACGTGGCGCAACCGCCCACGCTCCGCTTCCAGTGTCGCCTCCTCGTCCTCGCTCGGATCGGCCCGGTCGATCTCTTCCAGCTCCCACTCGAGCAGGTCCAGCTCCCGATCGCGGGCGCCCGCGCGCTCGCGCAGCTCGCCGAGACGAGCAAATAGCGCTCGCTCGCGGGCATAGACCTCGCGGTACGCGTCGCGGCGCGCCGCCTGCTCGGGCCCGGCGAATCCGTCGAGGATCAACAGCTGGGCCGACGCGAGCATCAGCTTGCGCGACTCGTGCTGGCCGTAGAACGAGAGCAGCGCCGACCCGGCCTCACGCAAGTCGGCGGCCGTGGCGCTGCGCCCACCGAGGTATGCGCGCGTGCGGCCCTCGGCGCTCACCCGCCGGGCGAGCACGAGCTCCTCCGCGTCCTCCGCCAGGCGGTCGCCCAGTGCCTCGCGAACGACGTCAGGCAGCGCGAAGACGCCCTCCACGTACGCCTCTGACGCCCCGGGCCGGACGATCCCCGTGCGTGGCTTGCCGCCGAGCAGGAGGTCCAGCGCGTGGGCCAGGACGGTCTTCCCCGCCCCGGTCTCCCCCGTCAGCACGTTCAAGCCGGGCCCGAGACGGAGCTCGGCCCGCTCGATCAGCAGCAGGTTCTCGACGCGGAGTTCGTGGAGCACGTACTGGGGTCTACCAGTGGCCCCCGACGGAAACGGGGCAAACACACGTTCCCGTTGCAGTTTTGGCACAGTTCGGCGCGAATGCGGCTCATCTGGATCGTCATCGGGCTCGTAGCGGTCGCCGCGGCGATCGCGATCGTCCCGCGGCTCGGGAACGACGGCCACACGCCGCGACCGGGGCACCCGGAGACGGTCGCGGCCTCGATCGCGCTCACGTACGCGCGCGCGGTCCAGGTGGGCGACGCGGAGATCGCCTGCGGGACGATGACGATCGATGCCGCCCGCGCGGTCGGCTGTGGCAGCGGAGACCCGCACCCGCGGGCGTGCGGCGACTTCTCGATCCCGGGCACGAAGGTGCTCGCGTTCGAGCGCGTCCGCGCGGCGATCCGCGTTGGGAGCTGCCGCGTCGAGCTGGTCCCGGGCGCGCAGACCGAGTGGGCGGTCGCCGAGGTGAACGCGAGTTAGCGCGCGAGGCGGCCGAAGCGCTCGCGCAGGCGGTGGTAGAACGACGCGCCCGGGATCTGGGCGAGCGTGCCGTGGGAGAGGCCGAACGCGATGTGGATGTCCTCGCCCGGCGGCAGCTCGAGGGTCGGGCGGCCGTCCACGTGGACCTCGACCGGCTCCTCGCGGGACGCGTTGTTGATCGTCAGCTCGTCGCCGGGCGCGACGACCAGGGCGCGGGCGGTCAGCGAGTGCGGCGCGATGAACGAGACGACGTACCCCTCCACGCCCCAGGCCAGGACCGGGCCGCCGTTGGCGAGGTTGTAGCCCGTCGAGCCCTGCGGGGTCGAGATCACCAGGCCGTCGCAGCGCACGCGCCCGATCTCCTCGCCCGCGAGCGCGTACGCGAGGTCGGCGACGCGCAGCCCCGCCTTGCGGTGGACGGAGATGTCGTTGAGAGCGCTCCAGGTGCCGTCCGGGCGGCCGACGGAGATCGTCGGCAGCTGGATCGTGTCGAACTCGCCCGCGAACGCGCGCGCGAAGTCCTCCTCCAGGCCGTTCGGGTCGATCGTCGCGAGGAAGCCGACCTCGCCGTAGTTGACGGCGAACACCGGCACGCCGGTGCCGGCGTAGCGGCGCAGCGCGGTGAGGATCGTGCCGTCGCCGCCGAGGACGACGCAGAGGTCGATGTCGTCGCCGAGCTCGGGGACGATCTCGACGAACGGGGCGGGTTCGATCGCGTGCTTCTCCGCCTCGTCCGGGGTGAAGCGCAGCACGACGCGCCGCCCGCGCGCGACCGCCATCAGCGTGTGGACCGCGTCCGTGGTGTCGCCGGGCCGGCGGTGCGTGATGACGCCGCTCACCATGCCTCGACCTCGTCGAGCGCGCCGGCACGGCCGGCTTCGGCCAGCCAGAGGAACGTCTCCTTGTTGCCTGACGGCCCGGGGAGCGCGGACGGCGCGCTGCCGAGGACGGCCGCCCCGTCCGCTCGCGCGGCGGCGGCGACGTCGTTGACGACCTCGCGGCGGAGCTCCGGGTCCTTGACGACGCCCCCTTTGCCGATCCGGTCCTTCCCGACCTCGAACTGCGGCTTGACCATCGCGAGGCAGTCGAAGCGCGCGTGGGTGGTCGACAGGACGGCCGGGAGGACCTTGCGCAGCGAGATGAAGGAGACGTCGATGACCACGAGGTCCGGGCGGTATGGCAGATCGTCCGGGGTGATCGCACGCGCGTTGGTGCGTTCGATGACGGTGACACGCTCGTCCTCGCGCAGGCGGTAGTCGAGCTCGCCGTAGGCGACGTCGAGCGCGATCACGTGCTCCGCACCGCGCTGGAGCAGGCAGTCGGTGAAGCCGCCGGTCGAGGCGCCGACGTCGAGCGCGCGCCGGCCGGCCGGGTCGATCCGCAGCGTGTCGAGCGCGTTCGCGAGCTTGACGCCGCCGCGGGAGACGAAGGGCGGCGGACCTTCCACCTCGACCTCGATCTCGGCGTCGACCAGCTGGCCGGGCTTGTCCGCGCGGCGGCGGCCCGGGCCGAGATGGACCTGGCCCGCGATCACGGCGGCGGCGGCGCGTGTCCGCGACTCGAACAGCCCGCGTTCCGCCAACAGGGAATCCAGGCGCACGCGGGCCACGGGCACACACGGTACTCAAGCTCTCCCCGGAGTCGGCCGATGGGAGCGGTGATGCGTCCCGTCCTCGCCTCTGTTCTCGTGCTGCTCGCGCTTCCCGCGAGCGCCGCCGCGCAGACCCCGCTCCCGCCGCTCGAGTACGCCGCGCCCGTCGCGTCGATCTCGCGAGGAGCGCCGTTGACCTTCGCCGTTCGCACCGCCGCGCCCGACGGCACGGTCGTCGTGCGCGTGTCAGGCCACGACGACGTCGACGCGGACGGACTGCTGACCGGCCCGGACGGGACCTGGCTCGACGAGACCGCCACGCAGGCGACGGCCGACCTCGCGGTCTGGTCGGTGCCCGCGAACTCGGTGCTGCGCCAGCGCCCCGGGCACTACTACTGGCAGGCGTACCTGACCCAGGACGCCGCGAACGGCGCGGAGGAGCCGGTCGGCCCCGTGCAGGAGCTGACGGTGACGCTGCCGTACGCCGACAAGGGGCGCGGCAAGCTGTACCCAAAGTACGGCCGCCGGGGCGTGCAGAAGAGCTTCTACCTCTCCTCCGCCGGGTTCCCCGACGGTGTGGACGGCGCGCGCTTCGCGAAGGTCGTCCGGACCGCGGCGTCGCGCTGGGGCCTGAAGGCGCTGCGCTGGACGAGCGTCGAGGCGGGCGTCCAGGACGGCTACAACGTCGCCGGCTTCTCGTCCAAGGTCGAGCCCGGCGTGCTCGGCGTGCAGACGGACTTCGTCAAGCGCGGCAAGGTCGTCGAGAGCGACCTGGCGCTGAGCGCGACCGAGAACTGGAACGCCGGGCCGGACTATCCGGCGCTCGACCAGGTCGACCTCGAGAGCGTCGTCCTGCACGAGCTCGGGCACATGGCGGGCAACAAGAAGCACCGCGCGCGATGCACGAACTCGCCGATGATCGAGGCACTGGGCGCCGGCGAGTGGTGGCGCGGGACGCGGGACAAGTGGTTCGGCGACTGCGGTGCAAGCGCGTCCTCCGTGGGCCGCAAGACGTTCCTGCACCGCATCGTCCGGGTCGATTAGCGCTTCAGCGTCACCGTCTTGGTGGTGGTGAACGCGGCGCCGCTCGGCGGCGTGACCGTGATCTTGACCGTCAGCTTGACCGTCTTGCTCTGGCGTTTGACCTTCAGCGCGAAGGTCGTGTTGCCCTGCTTGACCTTCTTGGTCGAGGTCGCGAGGCGCGTCTTGCCGCGCAGGATCTCGATCTTCAGGCTCGAGTTGGCCTGCTCGATCGTGAGTGAGCCCTTGATCGACTGACCCTTCTGGGTCGCGGCGAGCTTGAGGCCGCGGGCCGCGGGCGGGGTCGAGACCGGGCCGACGGTCTGCGCCGGGAGGTCGGTCGTGGGCGGGGCCGTGGCCGCCGGCGTCGGGTTCGGGGTGGCGGTCGCCGTCGCGGTGACGGTGGGTGTGGCGGTCGCGGTCGCGGTCGCGGTGAGCGCCGGTGTGGCTGTCGCCGTCGCCGTGGCGGTCGCCGTCGCCGTCGCCGTGGCGGTCGCCGTCGCCGTCGCCGTCGCGGTCGCCGTCGCCGTCGCCGTCGCGGTGGCCGTCGCCGTGGCGGTCGCGGTCGCGGTCGCCGTCGGTGTCGGTGTCGCGTCGCCGGTGACCACGACCGTGCCGGTCATGAAGTCGTGAGCGCCGCACACGAACGAGTACGTGCCCGGCGTGTTGAAGCGGCACGTCGACTGCCAGCCCGGACCCGAGGGGAAGTCCGGCAGCGCCGGCGTGCAGGAGGACGGCTGCATCGCGAACATCACGTTGTGGAAGTTGCCGCCGGCCGGGTAGCCGAAGGTCACGGTCTCGCCGGCCGCGATCGTGACGGTGTCGGAGCCGTCGGCCGGGTTCTGGAACGCGTAGTCGACGGCGATGATGGCGCCCGGGGCGCGCTGATCGGCCGAGGCGAGGGCCGGGATGGCCACCGCGAACGCCGCCAGCAGGAGGACGAGGAGGCGGGTCATGGGCTCGTTGTGCTGAGGGTGAACATGAGTGTCTTCGCGTAGGTGCCGCTGCGCAGCGGGTCGGTCACGGCGATCGACTGCTTGAAGCCCACGGTCACGCTGTCGCTCGCGATCGGACCGGGCCAGGTGAGCAGCGTCACCGGGGTCTCCACGGGAGCGAACGCGGTCGCCGGGTGCGTGGCGTCGGTGGCCTTGACCTGCAGCGGCTGCGCCATCACGTACGTGCCGTTGACCAGATGGCCGGTCGCGACCGGGCTCGGATCGTTGACGGTCAATGTGGCATCGCCGGCGCTGCTCGTGACCGTGGCGGGCATGGATGCCGTGTAGTCGGCAGCGACGGCGAGCTGGAAGTGGCCGAGGTCGGCCGAGCCGCCGAGGGTGAGCGAGAGCGTCGCCGGGACCGTTCCGCCGGCGCTCCCGCCCGCGCTGTCGGGCGCGACGACGATCGTGGCGCGCATGGCCGAGTGGACCTGGCAGACGAACGCGTACGTCCCGGGCGTGTCGAAGCGGCACGACGTCGTCCACGGCGCGCGGGCGGGAGCGGCCGGAGTGGCGAACGTCGCGCCGAGCGGCGGCGTGCACGACGTCGGCTTGGCCGCCGCCGTGAACGCGGCGTCATGGATCGACGTGCCGGTCGGGTACGCGAACGTCACCGTGCCGCCGGTGGCGATCGTGGCGGTGTTCGAGGTCGTGCCGGTCGCGTACCACTGATGGTTCGCGGACGTGACATCGACGGCAGTGAAGCCGGCCGTGAGCGGCGGCGCGTCCGCCTGGGCGGTCGCAGGTACGAGGACCGACGCCACGAGCGCCGCCGAGAGCAGATTCAAGAGTTTCAACGTTCCCCCTCAAAGGACCAGAACAGGCGACCGGCCCCGCGACGTCATGCCGCGGGGCCGGGGTGTCACAGCGTCAGGGCGTCGTCGTCGACAACGTGAACGTCAGCGTCTTGCTGTACGTCCCGGTGCGCAGCGACTCGTTGGCACCGATGGTCTGCTTGAGCCCGATGGTCACCGGGTTCGCGCTGACGGGACCGTTGTAGGTCAGCAGCGTGAGCGGTGCTCCCGTGATCGGCGCGAAGGCGCCCTGGTTGGCCCGCGCCATGACCGGCGAGGCGAGCGAGAACGTCCCGTTGACGAGCCGGCCCGAGAGCGTCGGGTTCGGATCGGCGACCGACAGGGTCGCGTCCCCGGCCGAGCTCGTGACCATCGCGGCCACCGACGTCTCGTAGTCCTTCCCGACACCCGGGATGAAGGAGCCCAGGTTGACGTTCGGCGCCATGTCGAGTGACAGCGTCGGGAGGACGGAGCCGGTCGGCGTCGCCGGGCCGCTCGAGCCCGCGGGCGGGGTCGGCGTGGGCGACGGGGTCGGCGTGGCCGTCGGCGTCGCGGTGGGCGTTGCCGTCGGGGTGGGCGTGGCCGTCGGCGTCGGGGTAGGCGTCGGCGTGGGAGTCGGCGTCGGCGTCGGCGTGGGAGTCGGCGTCGGCGTGGGAGTCGGCGTCGGCGTCGGCGTGGGAGTCGGCGTCGGCGT
>NZ_AUIK01000040.1 GCF_000423665.1 Solirubrobacter soli DSM 22325
GGCCTGACCTGCTTCATCGCCGAGAAGGAGCCGGGCGCGCCGGAGAACCCGGGGCTGATCGTGCCGCCCAAGATCAAGAAGCTCGGCTATAAGGGCGTCGAGTCCACCGAGCTGGTCTTCGACGGCTACCGCTGCCCCGCCGACATGATCCTCGGCGGCGAGCAAGCCGGCCTGAACAAGGGCTTTGCGCAGATGATGGACGCGTTGGAGGTGGGGCGTGTCAACGTCGCCGCGCGTGGGGTCGGGATCGCGCAGCGCGCGTTGGAGCTGGGCTTGAGGTACGCGCAACAGCGGCGGGCGTTCGGCAAGCCGATCGCCGAGCATCAGGCGATCCAGTTCAAGCTCGCCGACATGGCGACCAAGGTCGAGGCCGCGCGCTTGTTGATGCTCAAGGCCGCGCGGATGAAAGACGCCGGCCAGCGCTCAGACGTCGAGGCCGGGATGGCCAAGCTGTTCGCCTCAGAGACCGGCAAGGAAGTCGTCGAGGACGCCTTCCGCATCCACGGCGGCTACGGCTACTCCAAGGAATACGAGATCGAACGCCTCTACCGCGACGCGCCACTGCTACTGATCGGCGAAGGCACCTCAGAGATCCAACGCATGGTCATCGGCCGCAAACTGATCGAGCGGAACCGCATATGACAGCCGTCGCGAGCCACGATCTCGACGCGCTGCTGGAAGCGCATCGCTCGGACGAGCGCCGGCTTCCCGGCCCTGCCGAGAGCCGCTACACGCGCGAAGAGATCATCGAAGCGATCCAGCGCTGGAACACCGAGCACGGCGAGCCGCCCAAGGTCTTCGACTGGGACCCATCCTGGGCCCGCCGCCGTGACCAGGCCTGGCGCGCCGAACGCTTTGAGCGCGGCGACTGGCCGACGATCGCCATCGTCCGCCGCCAGTTCGGCAACCTCAGCAAGGCCATCTTCGCCGCGGGCCTGCGCCCCCGCCGCGGCCCCGCCCGCGGCCGCTCGCACCTCCTCACCGACGAGCAACTCCTCGACGCCATCCGCGAATGGACCAAGCTCTACGGGGAGCCGCCGGCGACCGCCGACTGGGCACCCGCGCGAGCCCGCAGCCACGGCCAGACCTGGCGCCTCGACCGCTACTACGCCGGCGACTGGCCCAGCACCAACACCGTGATCCGGCGCTTCGGCACCTTCTCCGAAGCGATCCGGCTCGCCGGCCTCGATCCCCGCCCCCGCGGCCGCCATACGACCGCCCAATCCACGATCGACAGAGGCGCCCGCGAAGTCATCGAGAGATCCCTCAACTCCGGGAATCTCACGAGTGGACCCACGCAACTCGCCGCGAACGTCCGCGCCGTGGCCGAGGCCCGCAGCCAAGCCGACATCGTCCTCCTGCGCAGCTCGCTGATCGAGCTCGCCGCGTCCGCCCTGTCATGGGCTGACATCATCGACAAAGCGAGCCGCCCACTCGCCGCGTGAGTCGAGTCGGGCGTCGCACTCCTACGACGCCGGCCTGCGGATCAGGCGCGTTTGACCTTGCGCAGCGTCCAGGTGCCCCGGATGTGCTCCTGCATCGCCGCGGCGACGCCGTCCGCGTCTCGCTTGAGCAACTGTTCGTAGATCGCGACATGCCCCGCGTGCGCCTGCCGGATGTCACGTTCGTCGGCGTGAGGTGAGTACCGGGTGCTCGCCCGCGCGTGCGGGTGGATCGCCCGGATGATGGAGCGACCGAGCCGATTCCCGGAGCAGCGCATGATGACGTCGTGATACCGGGTGTCCGTGTCCTGGTAGCGCGCGGCGTCCCGGAGCTGGTCGTGCAACTCGTCCAGCAGCGCTTTGAGCTCAGCCAGGTCGGCGTCGCTCATCAGACGGGCGGCCGCCCTGGCCATGTCGGATTCGAGCGCGGCACGCACGTCCACGAGCTCGTCGAGGACCGCCATCGTCTCGTCGGCCCGGATCGTCGCGTCGAGCACGATCGGGTCCAGAAGGTTCCACTCGTCAGGCGGGGTGATCGTCGTCCCGCGGCCCTGCCGGGCGCGCGCTAGGCCCTTCTCCTCGAGCGCCTTCATCGCTTCCCGGACGACGGAGCGGCTGACGTCGAACGAGCGGCAGAGCTCCGGCTCGGGTGGAAGCAGGCTGCCGGAGGGATAGGTACCGGAGACGATCTCGTCGACGAGGACGCTGATCACCACGACGCTCAAACGTGCCGGTCGCCCGGCAATCGATGTGGCCGACCACGCGGCGTCAGACGGCGAGAAATGGCTCACACGAGCAGGGTAGCAACGCCATCAGACGTCAGTTGACAGACTACAAACGTATGACGTATGCTGACTCGCATGCGGATCACCCACGTCGAGGCGTACGCGGTGCCGATTGCAGGGGTGAGCCCGACGTTCGCCTGGCGTCAGGGCCTGCGGGGCGCGCCACCGGATGGCGAAGGCGCGGTGCTGCGGATCGCCACCGACTCGGGCGCCGAGGGCGTCGCGCTGGCGCCACGGCGCGGGGCAGGGCGGATCCTCGGTGACATCGTGGACCGCGTCCTCCGCGACGAGCTGGTGGGCGCGGACGCGCTCGCGCGCGAGTGGCTGTGGCATCGCATGTGGGAGCTCGACCGCACCGAGGAGCTGCCGCTCTACGTCCTCGGCCTGGTCGACACCGCGCTGTGGGACCTCGCCGGTCGCGTCGCCGGACAGCCGACCTGGCAGCTCCTCGGCGGCTTTCGGCGGTCGATTCCGGCGTACGCGTCGACCGTGACGTTCGAAACGCTCGAGGAGTACCTCGACGTGATCACGCAGTGCCTCGAGCTGGGCTACCCCGCGATCAAGCTCCATGCCTGGGGTGATGCACGCGCCGACGCACACCTGTGCCGGCGCGTTCGTGAGCACGTCGGCCCCGACGTCGCGCTGATGTACGACGGGTCCGCCGGCTTCGACCTGCCCGATGCCGTGTATCTGGGGCACGCGCTCGGCGACGCCGACTACCTCTGGTACGAGGAGCCCATCCGCGAGTTCAGCGTCACCGCCTACAAATGGCTGAGCGAACGCGTGCGCGTGCCTCTGTGCGTCGCCGAGACCTCAGACGGCGTGCACTTGAACACGGCGGACTTCATCGTCAGCGGCGCCGCATCGTTCGTGCGCACGAGCGCCGAGCTGCGTGGCGGCATCACCGGTGCCATGCGGATCGCCCACCTCGCCGACGCCTTCCGGCTTCGCGCCGAGGTGCACGGGATGGGCAACTACTCGCAGCACCTCTGCATGGCGATCTCCAACACCACCTACTACGAGTCGCTCATCACGTCGACCGATGTCACCCGCGAAGCCGTGGTCGACGCGAATGGGCTCGTCCACGCTCCCTCGGGGATCGGGCTCGGCCTCCCGGCCGGGCCCGACTACCCGCCGGAGCTCCACCACCTGGTCATCGACGCCGCGATATCCGCGGCCATCTTGTAGCAGGAGAGGAGAGGCGTGAGGGTTGCACACGGATCCGCGCCGCGAGCGCACCTGTCGCGGCTGAGGCGGACCATCTTCATTTCGTTTGCCGTGTCAGGCGCGGCTGTGGCTGTTGCCGCCTGCGGGTCCAACAGCGATAGCAAGAGCAGTTCCACGTCGACGCAGGCGAGCACGGGGTCCAAGACCACGACCAAGCCTTCGGGTGACATCACCGTCTGGGTGGACTCCGTCCGCCTCCCGGCCGCGAAGGCGTACGTCGCGGAGCACCCCGACGTGCACGTGAAGATCGTCACCTACGACGGTGACGCCAACGGCGCGGCGACGCTGCAGACGAAGATCCAGCTGTGGAACCGGTCCGGCAAGGGCTGGCCCGACGTGATCTTCAGCGAGCAGGTCAACGACCCGGTCTGGATGGCCAAGAAGCCGTTCGAGTTCGCCCAGCCGGTCAAGGGCCTCATCGCCGACGACCTGCTGAGCAAGTGGCCGGCGCCGTCGACCGCCCAGTGCACGATCGATGGCACGCAGTACTGCGTCCAGGACAACCTCGCCCAGGTCGTGCTGTGGGTGAACGCGAAGCTGATGGACAAGTTCCACTACGACGTTCCGAAGACGTGGCAGGAGTGGGCCGCGCTGGGTCAGAAGGTGGCCCAGGAGCATCCCGGCTACATCGTCGGGAACATCGGGGACTCGTTCAGCCACTGGATCTACCTCTGGGGCGACCAGTGCCCGCTCCAGCAGTTGCGCGACGCGAAGCTGGTGATCAACGCCAAGGACGACCACTGCACGCGGATGGCCGGCCTGGTGGATCCTCTGATCAAGAACGGCGCCGTGCCGCCGCTGAGCGTCTTCACGCCGGACTTCGCCAAGAGGTACGGCGGCAAGGACGACAAGGTCCTGCTGATGCCCGGACCGGCGTGGTACGCGACGGCGCTGTTCAAGGACACGCTGCACATCCCCGCCAAGGAGATGACGACCTCGTCGGCCCTGCAGTGGGAGGCCGAGTCGCCGGTCACGACCGGACAGGTCGGCGGCGGCCCGTGGATCATCTCCAGGCACTCGAAGAACCTCCCGGCTGCTGCCGACTTCGTGACCTGGGCCACGACGTCGCACTTCCAGGACAACGCGCCGGGCTATCCGGCGTACGAGCCCGAGGCGGTCCGCTGGCTAGGGCATCTGGCCGAGAACCCCTACTTCGCGTCCGATCCGACGCCGGCGCTGAAGGACGGCGCGGGGCTCATCTGGCAGGGGTGGAACCTGGTCACCTACCCGGACCAGCCCGTGTGGTCCAACGCGGTCGTGACGAAGCTGGTCGCCGGCAAGTCGCTGAGCTCGCTGCTGCCGTCGCTCGGCGACAGCCTGGCTCAGGCGGCGCAGGCCGCCGGATACGAGGTCGAACGTGAGTGAGGTCGTGCGCTCGCCCGCTCAGACCCCGTCGTACGCGGAGGCCACGCGCATGCGTGGCCTCCGCGCCGCGCGGGGCTGGCCGTTCGTCCTGGCGTACCTGCCGTTCCTGGTCATGTTCGGCATCGCGCCGATGCTCTACGCGCTCAGGCTCGCCTTCACGAACGACGACGGCGCCTGGGTGGGCTTCGACAACTTCTCGCGGACGTTTCACGACTATCGCTTCGGGCCCGCGTTCGGGCACATCCTCCTGTACACGAGCCTGTGGCTCGTCACGCTCGTCGTGTTCGTCGTCGGGCTGGCGCTGCTGCTCCACGGCCGCGCGAACCGGGTCTCGGCGACCTACCGGTTCCTCTTCTACATCCCGGGCGCGCTCGCCGGGGCCGCGTCGGTCCTCGTCTGGCTGTTCATGCTCGACCCGTCGGTCAGCCCCGGCTCGTGGCTGGTGCACAACGTGCTGGGATCGCAGCTCTTCGTCGAGTCCATCGCCCCGGGGAAGCTGCCGTTCATCTTCGTGATGATCGCGTTCTGGACCGGCGCGGGCGGCTGGATCGTCGTCATGTACGGCGCGCTGAACACGATCCCGCAGGACCTCGAAGAGGCCGCGCGCATCGACGGCGCCGGCCCGATCGGGATCGCGCTGCGCCTGAAGCTGCCGCTGATGCGCAAGTGGATCGCCTACATGGCGATCCTGTCCTTCGCGACCGGCACGCAACTGTTCGTCGAGCCGCAGCTGGTCAATCAGGCAAGCCTCGGCCTCGTCCCCGACACCTGGTCGTCGAACCAGCTCGCCTACCAGATGGCCTTTCGGTACGCCGACTTCAACGGGGCCGCGGCGATCGCCGTCGACCTGCTCGCGATCGGCCTGCTCGCCGCCGTGGTGATCGTCACGCGGACCGGGCTCTTTAGAAGGGACGACTGATGCGCGTCGCGGCGCTCAGCGTGCGGGTCCTGGTTCTCACGGCGTTCGCCCTGTTCTTCGTGGCGCCGATGGTCTGGCTCCTCCTCGCGCCGACGAAGACCGACGGCGGGCTCGTCACGAGCGGCCCGTTCTCGTTCGGCAGCTTCCACCAGGTCGCCGAGGCATGGAGGCACCTCGACGCCTTCAGCGACCACATCTTCCGCAAGTGGGTCGGGAACTCGCTGCTGTACTCGTTCAGCGCGACGGCGATCGTCCTGCTGACGGCGATCCCCGCGGGCTACGGCCTCGCGTTCGGGGACTTCCCCGGCCGCAGGCTCGTACTCTCGCTGACGCTGATCGTGATGATCATGCCGGCGGCCGCGCTGGTGCTCCCGATCTTCCTCGAGCTCAACTCGCTGCACCTGATCGGCAACGCGCTCTCCGTGATCCTGCCGTTCTCGTTCTTCCCCTTCGGGGTGTACATCGCGTACATCTACTACTCGACCGCGCTGCCGCCCGATCTGCTGGACGCCGCGCGCATCGACGGCTGCGGCGAGTGGCTTGCCTTCTGGCGCGTCGCGCTCCCGCTCGCGAAGCCCATCGTCGCGCTCGTCTTCTTCTTCAGCTTCGTGGCCGACTGGAACAACTTCTTCCTGCCCTACACCGTCCTGGCCGACTCGGCGCAGTACCCGATTCAGGTCGGTCTTTCGGACCTGCTGTCATCGACACCGTCGTTCAATCCGGCGGTCGGCGGCGGCGGCCAGCAGGTCAACATCTTCCGGCCGGAACTGGCGCTCGCCACGCTGCTCGCGGTGGTCCCCGTTGCGATCGTGTTCGTGCTGTCACAGCGCGCGCTGGTGCGCGGGCTGGTCGGCGGGGCGGTGAAGGAGTGATCCATGGCTGACGTGGTGTTCGACGAGGTCTCGAAGCTGTTCGGCTCGGACACCCGGGCGGTCGACGGGCTGGACCTCACCATCGCCGACGGCGAGTTCATGGTGCTCGTCGGGCCGTCGGGTTGCGGCAAGACGACCGCGCTGCGTATGGTCGGCGGGCTCGAGCCGATCAGCGCGGGAACCATCAGCATCGGCGACCGCGTCGTCAACGGCCTCTCACCGAAGAGCCGTGACATCGCGATGGTGTTCCAGAGCTACGCGCTGTACCCACACCTGTCGGTGGCGGACAACATCGGCTTTGCCCTCAAGACCAAGCGCGTGCCCAAGGACGAGATCCGCAGGCGCGTCCTCGACACCGCGCGGATGCTGGATCTGGAGCCCTACCTCACGCGCAAGCCGCGCGCGCTGTCGGGCGGCCAACGCCAGCGTGTCGCGATGGGCCGCGCGATCATCCGTCAGCCACAGGCATTCCTGATGGACGAGCCGCTCTCGAACCTCGACGCGAAGCTCCGCGTCCAGATGCGAGCCGACATCAAGAAGCTCCAAGGCGAGCTCGACGTCACGACGATCTACGTCACCCACGACCAGATCGAGGCGATGACGATGGGCCATCGCGTCGCGGTCATGCGCAAGGGCCGGCTCCAGCAGGTCGCGCCGCCCGAAGAGCTCTACCACCAGCCCGTGAACGTGTTCGTCGCCGGATTCATCGGCAGCCCCGCGATGAACATGCTCGAGGCGACGGTGGAGCGCCACAACGGCGGCCTGCGGGTCACCGCAGGCGAGGCGCACATCGACCTCGCCGGCGAGCTGGTATCAGCGCGCCCTGGCCTGGCGGCGTACGAGCACCGCCCGATCGTCCTCGGCATCCGCCCCGAGCACCTCGAAGACGCCGCCTTCGCAGACGAGGCGCTCCCGCGCCTGCGCGGCCGCAGCGAGCTTCGCGAGGCCATCGGCTCCGAGACCCTCGTCCACTTCTCCGTCGCTGCCCGCCAGGCGGTCACCGACGACGTCCGTGAGCTCGCCCAGGACGTCGGCGACGACCGAACCCTCGACGAGCTGACGTCCGGCCCGCCGCCCACCGCGACGCTCGTCGGCCGCTTCGACCCCCGCACGCGTATCCGCGAAGGCGACACGATCGAAGTCTCGGTCGATGACAAGGGGCTCCACTTCTTCGACCCGGACTCCGGTCTCGCGATCACCTGAAGCCTGCCATCGCGGCAAACTCACACGCATCCGCCAGATCAAACCGCTCGGCCTCGTCGGAGATCGCCGACACGGCGACCGAGTCGACCTCGTACTGGTTGGAGGCGTCGCTCCACGTCGACGTCACGGCGGTCCGGACGCCGGTCGTGTCGCACGACGGTGCCGGCGAGGCGCGCTTCGCTGATCGTTCGCTTTCGCGGCGAGCGTGAATTCCGCGGGAGGTTTCAGCCCGTGAGAGCCTTCTCGGCGACGCCCTCCCAGGCCTCGTCGGCGGACATCCCGAGACCGAGTCGTTGGTGGGCCGTACGCACCACGACGGTCGTGTCGCGGCGCCGGCCGGTCGCGACGACCAGGTCTTCGACCGCGCGGCAGAAGTACTCGGCCTCCGTAGCTCGACGGCCATAGAGCACACAGCCGAACGTCGCCGGTCCGACGCGCGCGAGCACGTCCACGTGGTTCGCTTGGGCGGCGAGGCTGCGCGCGGCATCCTTGAGCACCAGCTCGGCGACGGCCTGGCCCATGCGCTCGGTCAGCGCGCGGAAGTTCGCGATCTTGACCAGCCCGACGAAGGTGCCGCCGTCGCCGCCGGCTGCCGCGCGCGCGTTCGCGGTCTCGAGCTCCTCGCGGAAGCGCGTGGCGTTGCTGAGGCCGCTGAGGCGGTCGCGCCACGAAAGCTCGCGCAGCGCCTGCTCCTGACGGTGCGGCTCGGCGCCGTGCTCCGAGCGCAGCGCCTCGGCGAGCAGCGCGCCGGCCTCGCGCAGTGGGTCCAGCGCCTCGGCGTGGATCCGCCCGCGGCCGAGCGCCGCGAGCGATACGGTCGCCATCGGCCGCGACGGCTCGCCGGCGAACGGCACGACCGCGTACGCCGGCACCCCGAGGCGCGCGGCCGCCGGCTCGACGGCGTCGGCCGAGGAGACCTGTGGCACGGTGCCCTCTGCGGCCGGCAGGTCGAAGCACTCGTCGAGCGGCAGCGTGGCGCCGCGGTAGAGCGCCGGGCTGTCCGCGCCGCCCACGTCGACGATCCGTAGGCGACCCGCGTCGCGATCGAGCAGCGCGACGTACGGCACGGTGCCGGGGATGCGCTCGGCGAGTGTGCGCAGCACGGCATGGGCGGTGCCGTCGAAGTCGTACGCACGGCGGATCGTCAGCGTCGGACGGCGCGCCCGGGCCGCCCACAGCACTGGGCCGTCGCCGTCCTCACCGAGGCCGTCCTCTTCCGCGTCCTCGGAGCTGCGCTCGGGGAGCGGGCCGGGACGCCCGATGTGGAAGCCGACGCCGTAGGTGACGCCGACACGCCGCAGCGCCGTGAGCTCGTCGGCGGTCTCGATCGCGTCGGCGATGACCCCTGCGCGAGGTTCCACCAGACGTCGTAGGCGAGCTCCTGCGGGCCGCGATCGTGTTCCCAGCGGCCGATCGGCTCGTAGCTGTCGTGGTCGAGCAGCAGGACGCCACCCGGCGCCCCGCCCGACACGCTGCCGAGCGCCGAGACGTAGATCCCGTCGAAGCCGTAGTGCACCGTGTGCAGGCGGCTGTAGCCAGTCTTGCGCGCCAGCTCCTCCGGCTCGATGACTTTCACGAGCTTCGGCCGCCACGGATCGTCCTTGACGTCGACCACGTAGATCCGCGAGCTCGCGAGGCCGGGCAGCAGCAGGTGCCGGCGCTCGACGTGCGGGTCAGGTGCCAACGGGCTCAGCGCCGATGAGCACGCGTTCCACCCAGCGTGGTGGAGCTGATCGCCGACGTTGGGCATGTCGAGCCGACCGACCGCGGTTCCGAACGTCGAGCTTCCCTCGCGCAGGTCGATCACCACGAGCGCGTCCGGCCACACGTCGCCCGCACGGCCCGTGTTGAACGTGACGACGTACGCGCACTCCTCCCGCGGCGCAGCGGCGGCGTCCGCCGGCGAGGGATAGAACGTGGCGTCGGGTTTGAAGGTCATCGGACGATGCCGTGGGCGCGCGCGAGATCGACGAGCGCCGCGCGGCCGGTCACCCCGAGCTTCCACTGCAGCCGCGCCCGGTGCCACTCGACGGTGCGGACACTGAGGACGAGTTTCTCCGCGATCTCGCGATTGGTGTGTCCCGCTGCGACCAGGGCCAGCACCTCGCGCTCGCGGGACGTGATGTCGAGCGGTACCCCATCCGTCGCGGCCTCGGGCTGGCGCGCCGACAAACGCGCGCCGAAGCCGACGAGATCCGCCATCGCCTGGGCAACGGCCTCATCGTTCGCACTGTGCGGGTGATCGGGACGCCGCCGGATCACCGCGATGTTGCCGACCGAGGAACCTGCGACCCGCATCGGAGCGACGATCACGCTCGCGATGCCGAACCGCCGCCCGTAGTCGGCCAGTTCCGGGCGGCCGACCACGACGACCTCCGGCGAGGTCTCCGAGAGCCGCAGCGCGCGCAGCGACTCGAGCACCCGGCGCGTGAAACCGCGGTCCGCTCGCCAGCGGTCGCCGCGCACAGGACGCAGGGCCTGCGCGACCTCGGGGTCTGGGTCAGCGAGGCCCAGGGGCCGGATCCAGCGCCGGTCGTCTGTCAGCAGCGAAGCGATGCACGTGTCGCCGAGGAACGCCGCCAGGCGCCAAGCTCCTTCCTCGAGCACTGCGTCGGGCTTGAGGTCGTTCAGCGCCATGTGCTCGAGCAGCGCCAGAACCGGCCTGGTCCGGTCGGGTTTCGGCGACAGCTCGAGGGGGGAGCCCATGATGTCCGCACGGCGACCATACCCCCATATGCCGGTCTTCGTTCATGGCCGCCGAAACAGCGCCGGTTGCCGAGCACGACCCACGCGCCAGGCGGGATGCACGTGGTCGAAACGTTTGCGCCAGTGTCGGCTCATTAGCCCGAGCTGGCGCGCGCGGCGCTGCGCAATGCCGCGGCGACGTCCTCAACAGCGGGCTCAGCGGGTCCGGGTGCCCAGACGAGCAACAGGCGGCGGCGTTCAGCGCTGGCGCCGGTGACACCGACCGAGCGGACGTCAGACGGGAGCGCCGGCAGCAGGACGTTGGGAATGGTCGTGATGGCGGCCCCTGAGGCGACCAGTCGGAGCTTGCTCAGCCAGTCCCGAGCGACGAACGGCGCGCGCGGGCGGACCGGCATTCCTGGCCACGCCCCGAGCCGGTGGTCGTCGCGCTCCTGGCGGGCGACGACCCAGCGCTCGCCGGCGAGCTCGTCGACATGCACGGTTCGCCGACCGGCAAACCGGTGGCTCGCACCGACCGCGATCCGCAGCTCGCCTTCGGACAGGTGCTCGACGGGCAGAGGTGGATCGCGCTGGTCGGGCGGGTGAAACGGGGGCACAGCGGCGAGCAGCGCGAGGTCGAGCGTCCCCGCCCGCAGCGCGCGGACGAGAGCGGCGCTGGTGGCCTCTCGCAGCGTGACTTCGATGCCGGGCAGCGATGCCAGAGCCGCGGGCACGATGCCGGCGAAGGCGCTTGCGAATGCGCCGACCCGGACCGGGCCAGGGCGGCCGCGGTTCGCGTCGTCATGGAGCTCGCGCTCCAACGCCCCGAAAGCGTCGAGCGCCGCGGCGGCGTGCCGGAGCACCACCTCGCCCGCGGCCGTGAGGCGCGCCCCCGTCCGCTGACGCGCGAACAGCCGGTGTCCGGTGGCGGTCTCCAGCGCGGCCACGCGCTTGGAGACCGCCGACTGCGTGTAGCCGAGCTCACTTGCGGCCGCGGTGAAGGAGCCACCCTGCGCAACCGCGCGCAGGACGGCGAGATCAACCGACGAGACATCCAGCATGCCAACTGGGAATGCTATCGATGAAGAAGAGTCGTACTTGGCATAGCTGCGCCCGTCTACCGTCGGCTGCGTGCCCACCGAAGAGATCACCGTCGAGACGCTCGACGCCAGCCGCATGCCCGCTTTCCTCGCCTGGCCGGAAAACGGCGCTGGCCCGTGGCCGGTCGCCCTCGTGCTGGGCGAGCTGTTCGGCCTCAACGACGTACAGCGCGACGTGGCGCAACGCGTGGCCGCGCTTGGTCACTTCGCGATCGCGCCGCACCTGCTCCACCGCCGAGCCCCCGGCGGGCCGCTCCCGGAAGACGAGGACGGCCGCGCCCGCGGCCTCGCCCTCGTCAAGGAGCTCACGCGCCTCGAGCTCCTCAGCGATGTCCGGGACGCGCTCATCGCGGCGCGGGCGCGGCAGCAGGCAGACGTCGCGACCGAGCCGGTCGCCGTCGGCCTGTCGTTCGGCGGACATGTCGCCGTGCTCGCCGCCTCGCGGCTGGGGCTCCGCGCCTGTGTCGCCATGTACGCCGGCTGGCTGGCTGACACCACAATCGCACCCTCGCGTCCACAACCCACCGGCAGTCTCCCGCTCACGGGATCGCTCCTGTTCCTGGTCGGCGACGCCGATCCGATGGTGCCGGCCTCCGATATCGAGGCGCTGCGGCGATGGCACCCGCAGGCCGCAATCGTGACCTACCGTGGCGTGGGGCACCGGTTCGCCTCGGTCGGCCGCCGCGGCTACGACGCCGACGCGGCGGCCGACGCCTGGACGCGCGTCGACGCGTTCCTCCAGCGGGCCGTCACCGAGGCCTCGGGCGTCACGCCGCGGTGAGAGAAACCCAGGAGTCGCCGACCTGACGCCGATCGCGCCGCGATCAGCCACTCGCGCTGCAGAGTGTCGAAACCGTCGAAGCCCGAGTGCCGTAGCCGACGCACTCGCAGCCTCGGTGTGCGCCGAGGCCGTTGGTCTCTGGTCGGGAAGATGTCGGGGAGGCGCAGCGCGTTGAAGTCGGCCCACGGGACGCGCGGGTACTCGGCCTGGCCGCCCGGGTACGGCCCCCATGTCCGCGAAGCCGTACGCGCGCCCGCCGTGTTCTTCATTCGCTGGGCCTCGATGCAGACGTTCGTCGGCCCGCGGTTGCAGTTCACGCACGTGCCGCAGAATGTGCGGCCCGTCTCGAAGCTGGTTCGCCCCTCGTACATGTGCAGGTCTGAGCCGCAGATGTTCGTCCCGGTGATCCGGACGATCACGTCGGACGGACGCTCGATCCTCGCGTGGGCGAGGCGTGACGGCCGGCGACACGGGTCATCGGGGCACGCGGGCGTGGCGGAGCGGACCAGGCGGCCGGCAGGTCCATCCCGGAGGGTTAGTCCGCGCGTCGTCGGGTAGACCGCGGTTGTGGCGGTAATCCGCGGGTGGCTGCAGTCGTGAGGGGAGTTAAGCGCTTCAGGCTCCGCCACATGGCCAAGACCCGCCTTTGGCTGCTGCCGCTGGCCTGTGTGCTGGCCGGCATCGGGCTGGCTGTGGCGCTGCTGTCGATCGACGGGTCCATCGTCGGCACGGCGGTGACCGGCTCGGCCGCGTCCGTGCAGACGATCCTCACCGTGGCCTCGACAACGCTGGTGACTCTGACCACTGTCGTGCTCTCGCTGACCCTTGTCGCGGTCCAGCTGGCGATGGGCCAGTTCTCGCCGCGCATCGTCCAGGCGATCCTGCACGACCGCCGGAGTCAGCTGGCCATCGGGCTGTTCATCGGCACGTTCGCCTACTCGATGACAGTCCTGCGCGAGGTCAACGGCCAGAGCTCCGGCGGCGGGCCGCTGCCGGGCCTGGCCATCGTCGTCAACTACGGGCTGATCCTCGGCGCGATCGTCGTGCTCGTGCTCTACGTGAACCACACCGCCCAGTCGCTTCGGGTCGGTGGGCTGATCGGCCGGGTCGCAGACGCGACACGCGACGAAGTGGACCGCCTCTACCCTGCCGCGCCCGAGCCCGAGGTTGACCCGAGCGTGGTGGCGGCGCCCGACTTCGGTGTCGTCACCAAACTTCCGCACCGCGCGCTGGTGGACATCGCCGAGAAGGCCGGCTGCGTGCTCGAGCTCGCGCCCGCGATGGGCGACTTCGTGCCCCGAGGCGGCCCGCTGTTCCGTGTGCAGGGCTCCCTTCCGGAGCCTGCTCGCCGCGCGGTCGCGCGCAGCGTGATCCTGGACCGTGAACGCAGCCACGAATTCGAGCCCGCGTTCGGACTGCGCAAGCTCGTCGACATCGCCGCGCGGAGCATCTACTCGAGTCCATTCCAGGACCCGAGCACCTCCGTGCAGTCGATCAACGCCATCCACGACATCCTCCGCAGACTCGCGCCCCGTGAGTTTCCCTCCGGACGCCATCACGATGCCCACGGCCAGGTGCGGCTCGTCGAACGGGTGATGCGTTGGGAGGGCTACGTCCGCCTCGCCTTCGACGAGATCCGGCTGGTTGGCGCCGGGTCGCCGCAGGTCGCACGCCGGCTGCGCGCCGCGCTCGAGGACCTCAAGACCGTGGCGCCGCCCGAGCGGCGACCGCCGCTCGACCATCAGCTCACGCTGCTCGACGCGGCGGTGCGGCGGGCCTACACCGACAACGCCGACGTCGACGCTGCGCTCGTCCCGGACATGCAGGGCCTCGGCTCGGGGCCGGACGTCATGTCACACCCACCGTGCTCCGCTCCGCCGCCGGCGCGCGACATCCCCCCTCCGCGGGCTGACACGGCGGGCGAGCGCTTTCCATTTGAGTCTCGACATCCTGCCTGAGCTTCCGCACCGCCACGGCCGCGTGCGCGCCCGAGGTGGTGCCGAAGGCGAGAATGACAGCGGCGATCACGACCGGCGCCCGAGTCCCGGCAAGCCTCTCAGCGGAACGCCGTAGCCCGGCTTCCGGCGACCGCAACGCCTTGCTTCGTGCGGGCGCGGCCTATAGGTCGCGGTATGGGCACAGCCACCGCGACGCGGCACTACGCAACCGTGAATCCGTACACCGGCGAGACGGTGAGGGAGTTCGACACGCTCACCCGTGACGAGGTCGACCACGCCGTCGCGGCCGCCCACGACGCGTTCGGAGCCTGGCGCGGGCGGCCGATCGCCGAGCGGGCCGCGATCGTGCGTCGCGCGGGCGAGTTGATGGTCGAGCGGGCCGCCGCGCTCGCCCGCCTCGTCACGCTGGAGATGGGCAAGCTGATCGCCGAGAGCCGTGAGGAGGCCGAACTGTCGGCGCGCATCCTGCGCTACTACGGCGAGGAGGGGCCGCGCATCGCGGCGCCCCAGGCGCTGGCTACCGAGGGCGCCGACGCGGTGCTGGTGACCGAGCCGGTGGGTGTGCTGCTAGCGGTCGAGCCATGGAATTATCCGCTCTACCAGGTGGTCCGGGTCGCCGGGCCCAATCTCGTGCTAGGCAACACGCTGCTGGTCAAGCACGCCGGTAACTGCCCGCAGTGCGCGCTGGCGATCGAGCGCCTGTTCCTCGATGCGGGCGTGCCGAAGGGCGTCTACACCAACCTGTTCATGGCCACCGAGGACGTCGCACACGTGGTCGCGAGCCCGGTCGTGCACGGCGCGTCGCTGACCGGCAGCGACCGCGCCGGCGCCAGCGTCGCGCGCGACGCCGGCGCCGGCGTCACCAAGAGCGTGCTCGAGCTCGGCGGCAGCGACCCGTTCGTGGTGCTCGATGGCGAGCGGCTGGAGCGCACGATCGCCGCCGCGGCCAAGGGCCGGCTGAGCAACACCGGGCAGAGCTGCGTCGCCTCCAAGCGTTTCATCGTGCTCGACGCAGTGTTCGACGCGTTCCTGGCCGGGCTTCGCGACCGGTTCGGTGCGGTGCGGCGCGGCGACCCCGCGGTCCCCGCGACCACCCTGGCCCCGCTCTCTTCCGAGCGAGCGGCCGAGACGCTGCGCGAGCAGGTCGAGGACGCGATCGCCAAAGGCGCCACCGTGGTGATCGGCGGCGGCCGGCCGGACTGCGCCGGCGCGTTCTTCGAGCCAACGATCCTCACGGACGTGACGCCGGACATGCGCGCCTACTACGAGGAGCTGTTCGGGCCCGTGGCGGTCGTGCACCGCGTCGCCGACGACGCGGAGGCGATCGCGCTGGCCAACGACTCGCCGTATGGGCTCGGCGGCTCGGTGTTCTCGGAAGACCTCGAGCGCGCCCGCCGCGTGGCCGACCGCATCGAGAGTGGCATGGTGTTCATCAACCACCCCGCGCTGTCGCGGCCGGAGCTGCCGTTCGGTGGCATCAAGCGCTCGGGCTACGGGCGCGAGCTGGCTGATCTCGGGATGATGGAGTTCGCCAACCGCAAGCTGATCTGCACGCTTGCCCCGACCGCACCGATCGGGGACTTCGCCGGCTAGCACTGGAGAACGTCGACGCCCCGGCGGCGCACGCTCGACGAGAACGCCGTGGTCTTCGTGCGCGACTTCGCAGGCACGGGCACGTCGATCGCCGCCATCTGCCACGGGCCGTGGTCGCTCGTCGGACGTCTCACCCTTGCTGCGCCGGGCGGCCGCGGCGCTTGACGAAGTCTCGGGAGCGGTTCATGCGGTCTTGGCCCTCGCGAGCTCCAAGAGGTTGTCGAGGAAGCGGGCGGCGCCGTAGAGCGCGTCTTGGCCCTCCGCGGCGCGAACGGCGCAGCGGTGGACGTCGCGGAAGTCGCCGTAGGGGAACCGGTAATGCGGCTTGGTGCGCGCCGGCAGCGCCTCGTCGACGCCGAGGTGCCAGCGCTCGTAGGCGGCCCAGCCGTGCTCCGCGATGAATAGGTCCTCGTCGCGTGCGGACGGCTTGTGAGCGTCCCAGTCGGCGACCGCGTCGGCCACGATCCGGCGGTCGGCGATCAGCTCCTGTGCCCGGGCCAGCCCGGGCTTGTTCAGGTTCACGGCCATGCTCTTGCAGATAGGCCGCGGACGGGGGCTGTCGAGGCTCGACCATCGCGAGGCGCGCTCGGATCAGCGCGACGCCAGGCGAGCTCGCCGAGCTGTCGCGCGTTCTAGCCGACTATCCCGTGAGCTCGGCCACCGTAGCGGCGATCGCGGGCCCGTTGGCGGGCACCGGGACCCCGCCCACGAAGACGCTCGGCGTGCCGCTGATGCC
The DNA here is from genome assembly GCF_000423665.1 of Solirubrobacter soli DSM 22325. GTDB lineage: Bacteria > Actinomycetota > Thermoleophilia > Solirubrobacterales > Solirubrobacteraceae > Solirubrobacter > Solirubrobacter soli. Next base: position 16,667 of record NZ_AUIK01000040.1, read on the forward strand.
GCGCTCGGCCGCCACCTGGGAGACGAAGTCCGTCCAGGGCAGGTGCGTTTCCTCGAGCACGCAGCGCTCGAAGCGCTGATCCCTCAGGCCCACGACACGGCCGAGCTCGACCAGTTCCTCCGCGCTGAGGCCAGGGCCGCCCTCCGGCGGCTGATTGGCGAACAACGCGTCTTTGTACGGCTTGAAGACGTCGAAGTCCGACGCGCAGGCGGACGCCGCGGAGGCGCGCGAGGAATAGCGCGTCGTCGACAAGCGATCCAGGAACCCGAGCGGGTGGTAGACGAGCGTGACGGCGCCGCTGTCCAGCAGCTGGTCCAGGAAGGCGCCCGAGCGCTCCTCGAACTGGCGGCAGAACGGGCACATGAAGTCGATGTAGGCGTCGATCCGCACCGGCCCCTGGCCGAGCGCGACGCCGTCGCCCTCGGGCGTAGCGCCCGCGGGCACGCGGACCGGCGTTTCAGTGATGGTTCGCTGCATGTACGGGGAGCTAGGTGTCGTGCCTCGGCTGCTTCCGAACGCGGCTGATGGGTGGCCGGTCCGAGAGCGAGCTGTGATTGCGGGTGTAGTTGTAGTGCTTGAGCCAGATCGGGAGCGCTGCTGCTCGGCAGGTTGAGTTGCGGTAGCGCTGCCCGTAGGCCCATTCGCGGGCGAGGGTCTGTTGGTAGCGCTCGACTTTCCCGTTGCGCTTGGGTGTGCGCGGTGGGATGCGGCGGTGCTGGATGCCGTGTTCGGCCAGCAGCTCGCGGAGCGAGCGGTTGTGGATGTAGGTCCAGGCGTTGTCGGTTTGCAGGCGGCGGGCGTGGATGCCGTGACCGGCGAACCACTCGAGCGCGCGAACAACGAACGCGGTCACGGTGTGGGCGTGTTCGTCGGGGTGGATCTCGGTGTAGGCCAGGCGCGTGTGGTCGTCGATGACCGAGTGGCAGAACTCCCAGCCGACGCGCTCGCGTTTCTCGGCGCTGGTGCGGAAGCGGTCGCCGGTGACCGCGTGCCCTGGGCTGCTGAAGCGCGCCAGGCGCTTGGTGTCCATTTGCAGGAGATCGCCAGGGCAGGGCCATTCGAAGCGCCTGACCGCTTCGCGCGGCGCGCGCGGCAGGCGTGACATGCCGCGGCGTTTGAGGCAGCGGCTGACCGTCGCGTGCGCCATCCCGAGCTCGGACGCGATCAACCGCGGGCCCCAACCGGTTCGCTCGCGCGCCGCGCACACGCGGTCATGGACGGCCTCGCTGACGCGGGCCGGCTGGCGATGCGGCGTCGACGGGCGATCCTGCGCCCACGCGCCGCACTCGCGCTCGGCCTCGCCGGCCTGGCGGTAGCGCTCGATCCAGTACTGCACCGTCGAGGTGCTCACACGGCGATAGCTCGCCGCTTCGCGACGAGACAGCCCCCAATCAAGACAGAGACTGACGAGCTCGATCCGCTGCCACGCCGGCAGCCACATACGCTTGCACTGCATCCGGGCTGATGACCTCCAAAGGCCAAGGTCTGTGAGAGGACCCACAGCCTCGGTCTCAGCCCGGATGTCTCAATCAAGCGTTCGGAACGTCCCGAGGCACGTCAACTAGCTCCGTGGGACGTCAACCTTTCGGGACGGATGTGACGATCAGCTTCGAGCCCGTCGAAGGCGGCTTGACCCAATCGCGAATGCCCGCACTCCGTCCATCATCACGGCCGCCGCCACACGCGAAGCGGCACGCGAGGCCGCCATCGACGCGTTGCTGGAAGCCCTGGCCGTCGAGCCGAACCAGACAAGGACGCGGACCACGAGCGACGGCGAGCACCGCGAACTCGCGGGCGGTGAGGTTCGATGTCATGGCCTGGCGAGCGTGACCACGCGCGTCGCCGGATCGACCACGAGTCGTCCGGCGCGCAAAGCGGCCTCGCGCTGCGTAGGCCCGCGCGGTAGCAGCGGCTGATGCGTGCGAGGAGCTGGCCGAAGTCGAACGGCTTCGGCAAGTAGTCATCGGCGCCCGCGTCCAGCCCACGGATGCGGTTACGCACCGCGTCGCTCGTTGTGAGCATCAGCACCGGCACGGCGTCGCCGCGCTCACGCCCGAGCGGCAGACCGTGAACTCATCGCCGCCCCAGGAGCACGACGTCGTAGTCTTACACCGCCGCGCGCAGGAGAGCCGCGTCGACGTCCTCAGCCACGTCAGCGGCGTACGCTTGCCGGCGCAGGCCCTTTGCGAGCTCGCGTCATCGTCGACGAGCAGGACGCGGCATCCTCAGCAGGAGGATGTTGTCAGCGTCAGTCGTCGGCGTCGACCGCGAGCACCTTACCGGTCGCGGCGTCGACCTTGACGTCCTTCGAACCGACGTCGACGTTGTAGACGAGGACGCCGTCACGATGCTCGAGGTCGATCTCGTTCAGATCGCCCGATGCCGCGCCGCGGGCGGCGGCGATGGCCTGAGCTTCGGTGATCCCCGCCTGCCCGGCGAGTTCCTTGCCGTCGTCGAGTCGGGATGGGCTGCTGCCGCCCGCGAAGGCTACGGCTCCGCCGGCGAAGGTGACCGTGACGGCTGCCGCGGCCACGATGAGGTGTGTGCGCTTCATGCCAGCAAGTGTGCGAGACGCTGTCTAAGACAACTTTGAGAGCTCACTGGCGGTTCGACTCGCGCCACCAGTCGAGGACGATCGTCACCAGGATGAACGCAAGCACCACACCGATGTCGAGCGGCATGAACGCGTTCTAGACGGTCGATCCGGAACATTTCCTGAACGTCGGGACGTTCAGGTGGCAGTCAGCCGCCGAAGGCACACTGGTGCCATGAGCATCGATCCGGGCGCCGTCATCTTCGCCCTCGCGGTGGTGATCATCGTCGAGTACTGGCGCCGCGGCCGTTGGCCCAGGCGCCGCTGACTCGACCGCCACCGCCGGTACACCAAGGGGCGACGGCGCTGACGAACTCAACGACCTGAAGCAGGACCCGCGAGCTGGTCCTCGACGCCCTGATGGAGACACTGGCCGTCGAGCCGGCGCGTGTGAACAGCGCCGAGCGCGAGCGCGTCCACGTTGATGCTCTGACGGTCCGTGCGCTCGACCGCGACCTCGAACACGATCTTCGCCAACACGGGTCCGGCACGGCCCTCAGAGCACCGTTGATCAGGATATGGTCACGTCTGTCGACCTAACCTTGTCGGGTGCTGGTTTGGCGCTTCACTGGCGCGTGGCTGGCGGGGCTCGTGATAGCCGCCGGCGGCACTGGGGCGCCGAGCCGTCGCGCATCCGGACCGCCTGGTGATCCGCTTGCTCGGCGAACGCTCGTGATCGGTCAGTCGACGCAGGGGCGGCCGATCACCGCCGTGGCGGTCGGCGACCTCGATGAGACGGCGCGAACGCTGGTCATCGGCGTGATCCACGGCGACGAGCCCGCCGGCCGAGCCATTGCGCGCCGACTCGCGCACGGCCCGCTCCCGCGAAGCTCCGCGCTGTGGATCATCGAAAGCGTCAACCCAGACGGGATGGCCGCCGACCGCCGCCAGAACGCGCGCGGAGTCGACCTCAACCGCAACTTCCCGTGGCGATGGCGGCCGCTTGGGCGGCGCGGCGACCAACAGTATTCCGGCCGTCATGCGTTGTCGGAGCCGGAGAGCCGCGCAGCGTACGGACTCATCCGAAAGCTCCGACCGCAGGTCACGATCTGGTTTCACCAGCCGCTACACGTGACCGACCTCTCGGGAGGCGACGCGCGGGTCGAGCGACGATTCGCGGCGATTAGCGGTCTCCCGCCGCGCCGGTTGGTCCGTTACCCCGGCAGCGCCGCAAGCTGGCAAAACCATGCGCTCCCGAAGAGCACAGCATTCGTCGTCGAGCTCGGCCCTGGAAACCCGAGCCGAGCCGCGCTAGTCCGCACAGCCCGCGGTGTGTATGCGATCGCAGGTGGCTGACGGAATTCCGAGATCTCCGCGTGCAAACACGTGGACTGATCCGGGGGCGTGTTCGGTCCACAGCCGAAGTCGAGCGTCATGTCCGCGTTCGCCGGACCGCTGGCCCGGCCGCCGCTGAAATCCACGGCGCGACCGCACCGCCGTCGGCTGACGTCCCCTCAGCCCCAGCGGACGTCATGAGCCATGTCCGCACCCTTCGCCGATCGCACAGACGATGTCAATCTCATTTTCGGCACATGTTGTCGTGGCACTTGTACCTCCGATGCACACAGGCGGTTCGCGATGAGGGTGCTGGTGGTCGAGGATGAGGCGGCGCTGGCCAGCGTGCTCATGCGCGGGCTGACCGAAGCCGGCTTCCGTGTCGCGCTCGCGTATGACGGGCCTGAAGCGATCCGAAGTGCGAGCGAACACAACTTCGACGCCCTCGTGCTCGACGTGATGATCCCGGGCGCCGACGGCTTCGAGGTGTGCAGCGAGCTGCGACGACGCAAGGTCTGGACGCCGGTGCTGATGCTGACCGCGCGCGACCGTGTCGAGGACCGGGTGCAGGGCCTCAATGGTGGTGCGGACGACTACATGGCGAAGCCGTTCGAGTTCGCCGAGCTGACCGCGCGACTGTGGGCGCTCGGGCGTCGCGGGTCGATCGAGCGGCCGACGGTGCTGGAAGCGGGGGACCTGCGGCTCGACCCGGTGACGCGCGGCGCGAGTCGTGGCGACGATGCGCTGGATCTCTCGACGCTGGAACTGGCGCTGCTCGAGGTGCTGATGCGCCATCCTGGCCAAGTCCTCGACCGCTCGCAGTTGCGCGCATTGGCATGGAACGCTTTCGACGAGGGCAACTCGAACGTCGTTGATCAGTACATCCGGTACCTGAGAGCGAAGATCGACGAGCCGTACGGCCTGCGCTCGATCGAGACCGTGCGCGGTGCCGGCTACCGCCTGCGGCGCGACGGCGGACGGTGAGGCTGCTCCGGCGCTTCCCACTGCGCTGGCGAGTGACGGCGACGTTCACGGCCGCCGCCGCGGTCGTGCTCGCGATCCTCGGGGTCTTCCTGCACGCCCGGCTCGCGCACCAACTCGACGCGTCGATCGATACTGCGCTCCGCCAGCGCCTGCGCGACGTCTCCTCCCTCATCGCGAAGGACCCGAATGCCAGCCTCGAGACGCTCGGAACAACGCCGACCGAGCGCCGCCCACCGTCAGATATCACTCAACTGCTGACCAAGGACGGCACGGTTGTCGCCACGGAGGGCGCGCCGGACGAGCCGCTGATCGACGTCGCGCAACACTCGGATGACGTCGTCCAGCGGCGCGCGCCGGGCGAGCGGCAGCGGCTCGCGCTGGTGTCCGGGACGGTTGGCGACCGGATCGTGGTCGTCGGCGCCGACCTGCATCAGCGTGACGAGGCGATTGGCGAGCTCGATGGGCTGCTGCTCATCGGGCTTCCCGCAGCACTCGTGCTCGCTGCGCTGGCCGGCGCCTGGGCGAGCCGCACCGCGCTCGTACCGGTGGACCGAATGCGTCGCCGTGCCGACGCGATCGGTGTCACGAGTCTCGATCAGCGACTCCCTGAACCCGATGCCCGTGACGAGCTCCAGCGGCTCGCGCGCACGCTGAACACGATGCTCGACCGGCTCCAGGATGGCTACGCGCGCGAACGTGCCTTTGTCGACGACGCTGCGCACGAGCTGCGTACGCCGCTGACGATCCTCCGCGCCGAGCTCGAACTGGCAGCGAGCCGGCCTCGCAGTGCCGAGGACCTCGGCGCCACCGTGGAATCGGCGCGCACGCAGACCGAGCGGTTGGTGACGCTGGCGAACGACCTGCTCGTCCTCGCCCGGAGTGCGCACGGCGACCTCACGCTCAACCAGGAATCGCTCGAGGTCAGCCATTTGTTGCGCGGTGCCGTTGAGCGCGCACGCACGCTTCCACGTGGCGCCGACGTCTCCGTTACCCATGGTTCGTCCGAGATGGTCGTGATGGCCGATCGGCTTCGGATCGAGCAGGCGCTCGACAATCTGGTCGCGAACGCCCTTCAACACGGCACCGGTCATGTCGCCCTCGGCGCGACGAGCGACGGTCACAGCGTGACCCTGACCGTCGACGACGACGGCCCGCCGGTCGACCCCGATCTCGCGGCGCGCGCCTTCGACCGCTTTGCGCGCGGCGATCAAGCGCGCACGGGCACCGGAACCGGCCTCGGCCTGGCGATTGTGGCAGCGATCGGAGCCGCCCACCGCGGTGCCGTGGGCCTTGAGCTGAGCCCCACCGGCGGCACCCGGGCGTGGCTGCGACTGCCGAGCGCGCGTTCAAATCCAGCACACACGAACGGCCCCGATATTCGAGGCAACTGACCACCACGACTCCTCAAGGAGCCTCTGATGTCATCGCTTCGAACCAAACTCGTCACCGCCACCGCCGTCGCTGCCGCCGCCATCGGCGGGGCCACCGTCGCCTCCGCCGCCACCTCCGGCAACGCGACCTCCGGCACGACAACCGCCACGGCCGACAATGACCATCACGGCCCGCACACGGTGAACGGCAAGGCCGAGGCGGCGCTGACGGGCGATGTCGCCGCCAAGGTCAAGGCCGCCGCCCTCGCCAAGGTCCCGGGCACCGTCGAGCGCGTCGAGACCAACGTCGACTCCAGCGCCCCCTACGAGGCGCACATCACCAAGAGCGACGGGACCGAAGTCGAGGTCCAGGTCAACAGCGACTACTCCGTCGCCGCCGTGAACACGATGGGCCACCACTAGGCACCCCCGGGGCGCGGCCCGTGCGGGCCGTGCTCCCGTCAACCGTGTCGCCGCCCAGCGACGCAGACCTGAATGCCGGCAGCGTGATCCACCGGTCGCCGCCGAGTAACCGGTCGACGAGCCGACCGAAAGGATTCGCGATGCTCACCCGCTGCGCCCGGACTGCGCCGCCGAACGTCCCGTACTACGCCTGATGGCCGGCCTCGCGATCCGCGCGGTCGGCGCGGTCGCATGGTCGGCCCTCGCCGTCGGCGTGGTCGGCGCCGGGCTGCTGTCAGCAGTCCTCGCTCTGCGGACAACGCGCCCGACACCGACGCTCACCGCACCGGCCAGGGCAGTCGACCCGACCAGCTCCCACCTCGAGCGCAACTTGAACGATCTTCTGACCAGCGTGCTGGGTCCGGGTCAAGCGGTCGTGAGCGCCGATGTCACGTTGAACAGCGATCGCACCTCGGCGACGCAACTCCGTTACGGACACCGCGGGATCGCCTTGAACACAGCGGGCAGCAGGATCTCGGCCGCGAATGGCGCCGCGCGCATGCGGCGACGCTCCGGCTCAATGACCTGGGCTCACAACGAGCGCCTCACGACAACGGCATACGCACCCGGCGCGGTGCGGCGGATCAGCCTCGGCGTGATCGTCAACGCCAGAGTTCCGACGGCCACGGTCCGCACACTCAAACGCGAACTCGGGACTGCGGCCGGTCTACGCCGGTCGCGAGGCGACACGATCAGCGTCACACGAGCATCGTTTGCCCAGGCGTCGACCGCAGGTCCGCTGGCTCGCACAACCGTGCGCTCAGCGATCGGTCTCGCGCGCTGGGCACTCCTCGGGCTCGGACTCGGCGCGTTCGTGCTGCTGGCGATGCTCGATCTTCGGCGGCGCGAGTCCGCTTCGCTGGTCCACCTCGACGGTTGATGCATCAGCGACCGATGTATAGTCGAGCCAGATGCGAACGAACCTTCTGCGCGGACACGTGGACAGCCTGCTGCTGGCAGCGCTGGCGGGCGCGCCCGGGCACGGGTACGAGATCAGCCGGCGGTTGAAGCACACCAGTGGCGGGGAACTGGCCGTAAACGAAGGCTCGTTGTATCCGGCATTGCACCGGCTTGAACGTGGCGGCCTCGTCACCAGCACGTGGAGCGCGGATGAAGGGCGCCGGCGCCGCGTGTACGAGATCACGGACGCGGGACGCAAGGCAGTCGAGGTGTCTCGCCGCGAATGGGCGGCGTTCTCGACAGCTGTCACCCAGGTCATGGGCACTGCGTGATGTCGGACATCGACCGCTACATAGCCGAGGTCGCCGACCAACTTTGCGTCCGCGGCACCAGGCGCCGACGAATCCTGAGCGAATGTCGTGACCATCTTCTCGACGCTGCCGCCGATCGTGGCGATGCCGACGCAGTGCGCGCTTTCGGGCCCGCGCGCGAGCTCGCGGCAGCGTTCGATGTCGAGAATGCCGCTCGACGTGGCGTTCGCTCGACCATGCTGGCTGTCGCAGGAGTGGCGGGAATCGGGGTATCGACGCTGGCGCTGATCCAGGGCGCGGACGACGCCGCGCCTGTGTTCTGGGCGATCGTGTTCTTCAGCGCGGCGCAACTCGCCGGCACCGCCGCGACTCTGGCGCTCGTACAGGCCCTCGTTCTGCGGCGGGCCTCGATGTCGCCTGCCGAGCTCGCGCTGCTCGCACGGCGCAACATGACCGCGCTGATCGCCGGCGCAGTCACGATGGTCGCAGCGGTATCAGCCGTCCGCGGAGGCGCCGCGTTCGCGCTGCTCGCCGGCTCGACGGCCGCCGCGGCCGCGCTGATCATCGTCATCCGGGTCGGTCTGGCTACGCGCCGGCTCGAAGGTGCCCGCGATACCGTCGCGCACTCACCCCTCGCCGACCTCGCACAGCTCGCGGCCGTCGACGTTCGCGCACTCGAGGGTTGGGGCCTACTCGCGCCCGTGACCTGCCTCGCTGCTGCGGCGGCCTATCTACGCGACGTCGCCGAGCACGCCACGGTTGGTCAGGCGACGCTCAGCGCCGGGATCGAGGCCGCGGCGGTGATCGTCTGCTTCGCGGCGTTCGGTCCGGCTCTCGGATTGTGGACGCGGCCGGGCATCCGTCAAGGCGCCAAACCGGTCCCGTCTCGGGTCGATCCCAAGTAGCGGGCGGTCGGTTCGGCACCGTCGCTCGGCTGCGTTCGCATTGCTGGAACGAGCCTACGAGACACTCATCTGATCCTTGTGTGTCGGTCAGGTTTCGGTCAGGCGGGCCGCGCAATGCTGGCCGATGTGCGGATCGGAATCTGCGAGGACGACCCACAACTACAGTCGGTCCTAGCCCGAGCGCTCGCCGCCGAGGACTTCTCGGTGCGTGTCACGGCCACCGGTGGGGAGGCGATCCGTGTCTTCAGCGAGCACGTCCCGGATCTCCTGGTGCTCGACATCGGGCTTCCCGATGCGGATGGTCGTGACGTCTGCCAAGCACTCCGCGCGCACGGTGTCGACGCGCCGGTGCTGTTCCTCACCGCGCGCAGCAACCTGACCGACAAGATTGCTGCGTTCAACGCGGGCGGCGACGATTTCCTCACCAAGCCGTTCGCGCTCGCCGAGCTGATCGTGCGCGTGCGCGCGCTCCTCAAGCGGCGCGCGGAGAGCGCCCCGCCGCTCGGTACCCTGCGGCTGGACCCGGGTCGCCACGGGGTGAGCGTGGGCGAGCGGACCGAGTCGCTCACACCGACGGAGTTCCGCCTGCTCGCGGCGCTCGTCGCGCGTCCCGGAATCGTGCTGCGACGCGCGGAACTGATCGCCGCGGCGTGGCCCGATGGCGCCATGGTCAACGCCAACACGCTCGACGCCTACATGCTCCGCCTGCGGCGCAAACTCGGGCACTTGGAGGTCGACGAACGGATCGAGACGGCGCGCGGCGTCGGCTACGTGCTCCGGTGAGCCTGCGCAATCGCGTCACGCTCGCAGCGGTACTCACGCTCGGCGTCGGCCTGCTGATTTCCGGGATCGCCCTCAACCTGGTCCTTGCGACGCGGCTGAGCGCGGACGCCGACACGATCCTCGAGAACCGTGCCGATGCGCTGCTCGCGACGCTCGATACACGGGCGCCCACATTGCGCGTGCGTGACAACGGCGGCGATGCCGTGCTCGACGAGCAGGCCTGGGTGTTCGACGCCGACGGAAAGGCCGTGGAAAGGCCGCCAGTCGACGATGAGGTTAATGCCACGGCGAGCGGCCTCGCGCGGGTAACGCAGCCGACCACGAAAACGATCGAGGAAGAGGTACGGCTGCTTGCCGCCCCGATCCCGGGAGGGCTTGGAACCGTCGTCGTTGGGCTGTCGCTCGAGCCGTACGAGCGAACCGAGCACTTCGCCGCACTTGGCACGGTCCTGCTCGGGCTGCTCGTCGTCGGCGCCGGGACCCTGCTCGCGCGCCGAGCGGTCGGCACCGCGCTTCGACCGGTGGCGGACATGACCGCACAAGCCGAAGATTGGAGCGAGCACGACCTCGATCGGCGTTTCCGCCTCGGGCCACCTCGGGACGAGCTGACCGCACTGGCCGCGACGCTCGATGGGTTGCTGGGACGCATCGCCGCGGTGATCCGACACGAGCACCGCTTCTCCGCCGAGATGGCCCACGAATTGCGTACGCCCCTGAGCGGGGTGCGGGCGGAGGGCGAGCTCGCACTGCTGCCGGGACGATCCGAGGACGACCTCCGCGCCGCGATCGAACGGATGGTCGCCGGCACCGACCGGATGGCGGCGGTCATCGACACCCTGCTCGCGGCGGCACGCCAGGAAGGCAACGCGCCAGTCGGCTCATCCGACGCAGTCGCGGTCGCCCGCACCTTGGCCATAGAGCCGAATGTTCGCGTCATCGCTCCACGCGGGCCGGTGAAAGTCGGTGCGGACGCCGAGGTCGTCGCGGCGGCGCTGCATCCGGTGCTGGAGAACGCGGTGCGACACGCGCGCAGTGCGATCGTGATCGAGATCGCCCGCGACGGGCAGGACGTCGTCGTCAGCGTGACAAACGACGGCTCGAAGATCCCCGTCGCCGATACGGAACGCATCTTCACGCCTGGCGTCAGCGGCACCGGAGGAGCCGGTCTCGGGCTACCGCTCGCCCGACGCCTGGCCCGCGCCGCGGGAGGGGAACTGACCGCCGTCGCTCCCCAGGCCCGGTTCGAGCTACGCCTGCCCGCCGCGTGAGCTGCCGTTCAGGTCGCAGTCAGACGAGTGAGGACACGCTGGGAGCCGGATGACAACGCAACTGACGAATTGGATCGCCGATCACGGCCTCCTCGCCGTGTTCGTATTGATGGCCATCGACGCCGTGCTGCCGGCGGGTGGGGAACTCGTCATGTTGTTCGGTGGTGCGCTAGCCGCAGGCGCGATCGCCGGCCATACCGGGCCGTCGCTGATCGCGATCATCCTCGCGGGCACGCTCGGGTATCTCACCGGCTCGCTCGTCGGCTGGGCGATCGGCCGCGTCGGCGGGCGCCCGCTGGTCGACCGCTACGGCAAGTGGTTCCATCTCAGTCCGCAACGCTTCGAGCGCGCAGAGCACTGGTTCTCCCGCTACGGCGCCTCGTTCGTCCTCTTCGGCCGGCTGTTGCCGCTGATCCGTTCCTTCGTGTCGATCCCGGCCGGCGTGCTCGAGTACCCGCTCGGGCGCTACGTCGCCCTGAGTGCTCTGGCGTCGCTGCTGTGGTGCGTCGCCTTCGCCACCGCGGGGCACGCGCTCGGGAGCAACTGGGAGTCGGTGCACCACGCGTTCCGCTACTTCGACTACGTGGCCGTCGCTGCTGTGCTGGCAGGCGCGGCACTGGTCTTCGTCCGGGTCCGAAAGGCGCTCTGATGCACCCGATCACATACGCACAGGCCGCATTCCTCGGCCTCCTGCAGGGCGCCACCGAGCTCTTCCCGGTCTCGAGCCTCGGGCACAGCGTGATCGCCCCGCGGCTGCTCGGCTGGGACATCCACCAGCAGGACGACTTCTTCCTCACCTTCCTCGTGGCGACCCACCTCGCCACCGCGATCGTCCTGTTCGGATTCTTCTGGCACGACTGGATGCGCATCCTCGCCGGCCTCGGACGCTCGCTGCGCGACCGTGGCCTCGAGCCCGACGACCGCGACGCCAAGCTTGGCTGGCTGCTGGTCATCGGCACAATCCCGGCCGGGGTGCTCGGCCTGGCCTTCGAGCATCCGCTGCGAAGCCTGTTCGCATCGCCGATCGCGGCGGCGATCTTCCTGTTCGGCAACGGCCTGATGCTGCTCGCGGCCGAGCACTGGCGGCGCAGCGCACCCGTCCGCCACGACGCCCGCTTCAGCGACGAGCGGCTCGCCACCGAACTCAACACCGGCAAGGCGGTCGGGATCGGCGTCGCCCAAGCAATCGCGCTGCTGCCCGGTTTCTCCCGCTCGGGGGCCGCGATGGCGGGCGGGCTGCGCGCTGGGCTCTCCAACGAGGACGCCGCGCGCTTCTCGTTCCTGCTGGCGACGCCACTGATTGGCCTGGCAGCGCTCTACAAGCTCCCCGATCTCCTCGGCTCACAGGGCGACGGCGTCCGCGGACCCGCGCTGGTCGGTGCCTTGTGCGCGGCCGCGACGGCCTATCTCTCCGTGCGTTTCTTGGTGCGATTCTTCGAGACGAACCGCCTGACGCCGTTCGCCTACTACTGCCTCGCCGCCGGGGCGATCTTCACCGTTGCGATCGCCGTGACCTGATGCGCGTCCTGCTCGTCGACGACGAGGCGCGCATGGTCGAGGCCATGCGCCGCGGCCTGACCGCCGAGGGCATGACCGTCGACGTCTCTGCCACCGGCGACGACGCGCTCTGGCGAGCGACAGCGGCGCACTACGACGTGATCGTCATGGACGTGATGATGCCGGGCACCGACGGACTGACCGCCTGCCGGCGCCTGCGCGATGACGGGATCTGGTCGCCGCTGCTGCTGCTCACCGCCCGCGACGCGATCGAGGACCGCGTCGCCGGCCTGAACGCCGGCGCCGACGACTACCTCACCAAGCCGTTCGCCTTCGACGAGCTCGTCGCCCGCGTCCGTGCGCTCGCCCGACGCGGCCGGTTCGAGCGACCCGCGGTTCTTGAAGCCGGCGATCTGCGGCGGGACCCCGCGGCCCATGCCGTTCGACGCGGCGACATTGACATCGACCTCTCTCAACGCGAGTACGCCCTCCTGTACGCCCTGATGAGCAGCCCAGGCGTGGTCCTGGACCGCTACGAGCTGTTCGAACGCGCCTGGGGCTGGGAGCACGAGAACCGGTCGAACATCGTCGAGGTCTACGTCAACTACCTGCGCAACAAGATCGACAAGCCGTTCGGCGTCAGCTCGATCGAGACGGTGCGCGGCGCCGGTTACCGGATCCGCGCCGACGGCGGGCGACGATGAACCGGCTCGCGATCCGCGTCCGCGTCACGCTCGCGTTCGCGATCGCGATGATCGCCCTCTTCACCGTCCTCGCCCTGGTTCTCGAGGCCCGAGTGACCCAGCAAGTGGACGATGCCATCGACGACGGGCTGCGCGCTCGGGCGACCGACGTCGCCGCCGGCGGCGCCGCCCGCTTCCCCGGCTCCGATGCGCGTTTCACCGAGGTCCTCCCCGGCGGCACGCCGTACGGGCCGCGAACGATCACCCGCACGATCGAGGGCGAGCCCACGCGGATGCGAGTGCTCGCAATCCGCGACGGACCACGCCTGATCGTGGTCGGACAGAGCCTCGAAGCTCGAGACGAGGCACTGAACGGGCTCAAGGGCCAGCTCGCGCTCGGTCTCCCCCTCGCCGTGCTCGCCGCCTGTGTTGCCGGCTACTTCGCCGCCGCGGGCGCGCTGCGACCCGTGACACTGATGACCCGCCGCGCACGCGAGATCTCCGCCGGGTCACAGGGAACCCGCCTCCCCGTCCCTGACACACACGACGAGATCTCCGACCTCGGCACCACCCTGAACGCGATGCTCGAACGGCTCGAACAGACGCTCGAGCACGAACGTGCCTTCGTCGCCGATGCCAGTCACGAGCTCCGGACTCCACTGACCACGATCGGGGTCGAGCTCGACGTCGCACTGCGCACCGCCTCCACCGAGGACGAATTCCGATCAGCGCTGGAGACCGCCGCACGCGAGAACAAGCGGATCGTCGCCCTCGCCGAGGACCTGCTCGTCCTCGCCCGTGCCGACCAAGGCCGCCTTCCCATGCGCCCGGAGACCGTCGACATCGGCGCGTTCGTCGGAGCCGCCGCCACCCGCGTGGCGGCCCGCGCCGAGGAGGCGGGACTCACCGTCGAGTGCCACGCCGGGCCCGATCTCTTCGCCATCGCGGACGAGCTGCGCCTCGACCAGTTGCTGGACAACCTCACCGACAACGCTCTGCGCTACGCACTTTCGCGCATCATGCTCGTGGCGGAACGTCAGGGAGCCGCGATCGCCGTCCGCGTCTCCGACGACGGTCCAGGATTTCCACCGCAGTTCGCCCGGCGAGCGTTCGACCGCTTCACCGTCGCCGACGACGCCCGCACCGGCACACACACCGGACTCGGCCTCGCGATCGTCGATGCCGTCGCGCAAGCCCACGGCTGGACCGCCACGATCCGCGGCGACTCCACGGTCGAGATCATGATCCCCGCCCTGAACCTTGGAATTCTCTAATCCGACCTAAGCCAGCCCCAATCGCCCGACCCTACGTTGAGCCGCGTCCTCCCCAAACAAACCCGAGGAGACGTATGTCGGATCGATTCAAGAAGCTGCTGATGGGCGTTGCCGCGCTCGCCGCCCTCGCCGCCGGCGGGTCCGCGATCGCCAATGCCGCCCAGGGCGGGTCGTCCACCCCGCCGCCCGCCGCGACCCAGCAGTCGCAGACCGCGGGCACGCCCGAGCCGGGCGACAAGCCCGACGCCAATGAGCAGGGCGAGACCAACGACGGCAACGAGCAGGGCGGCGAGAAGCCCGACGGCAACGAGAAGGCCGACCAGGTCACCGGCGCCGATGCCCAGAAGGCCAAGGACGCCGCCCTCGCCGCCACCGGCGGCGGCACGGTCAACGAGGTCTCCGCCGAGCAGCAGGACGGCGAGACCAACGACGACAAGGGCAAGGCCGACACGCCGGAGCCGGGCGACACGCCCGACCCCGCCTACGAGGCCCAGATCGCGTACGACGTCGAGGTCGCCAAGACCGACGGCACCGTCGTCGACGTGCACCTCGACAAGGCCTTGAAGGTGCTCGGCACCGAGAAGGCCGACGCCGAGCACGGTCACCAGGACTAGCCATCCACGTCAGCGCCGGGCGCAGTCTTGCGCCCGGCGCGACGGCGCCATAGCCACACGACGACGACCGCGAGCGCCAGAACGATCAGGATGGGCGTCGCGAGCGGGCCGATCGCGTCGGACACGTGCTCCCACTGGGCACCCAGGACGTACCCCGCCGTGATCAGGAGCGCGTTCCAGACCGTCGAGCCGATCAGCGTGAGGACGACGTACTGGCCGCGC
>NZ_AUIK01000041.1 GCF_000423665.1 Solirubrobacter soli DSM 22325
CGAACGCGTCATGACCGACAACGGCTCGCCGTATCGCTCGGCCGTGCACGCGCTGGCGTGCCGCGCGCTGAACATCCGCCACCTGCGGACCCGCCCACGCCGGCCCCAGACCAATGGCAAAGCAGAACGCTTCATCCGCACAATGCTCGGCGGCTGGGCCTACGGCGCGATCTACAGCTCAAGCCGAGAACGCACCGCCGCCCTTGACGGCTGGCTGTGGACCTACAACCATCGCCGCCGACACTCAGCCATCGGCCACCAACCACCGATCAACCGGCTGAACAACCTGCTCGGGACTTACACCTAGCCGCGCAGCCTCACCGTGCTGACGACCCCGCCGTGGTCGGACGGCCAGAGCCCGGACGGGGTGCGCTCGGCCTTGTCCTTGCCGGTGATCGAGGCCTTGATCGTCTTCAGGCCCGGCTTGGACAGCACGTGGTCGACGTTGTGATCGAACAGCTGCGCCGGGTCGAAGAGGTTCTGGTAGCAGCAGGACTGCCGGGCCCCGTTGTTCTTCATCCCGAACTTGGTGAGCGCCGCGAACGCGAGCTCGTCGCCCGGCTTCTCGGGCTCGTGGTCCTTCTCGTCGCCCGAGTTGAGGTCGCCGACGAGGATCACCTGCTCGGAGGTCTTCAGCGGTCCCTTCGTCAGCTCGTTGGCCTGCGCCAGGCGGATCCTGGGGTCGCCGAACGCCTCGAGGTGGGTGTTGACGAACCGGAACTTCCGCTTGCCGACGCGCGCCTCGACCGACGTCCAGCCGCGGTCGACCGGGATCGTGATGCCACCCACGTTCGGCTCGTACCGGGTCTTGTAGTGGCCGACCTTCGTCTTGCCGAGCTTCACCTTGCTGCCCTTGCGGACGAGGATCACGTCGCGCATCGTCAGCCGCGCGTCGAAGTCGGCGCCGGACGCCGCGAGCGGCCCCGTGCCGGTCGCGTCGCTGGCGTCGGCGTCGACGGGCAGCTCGGCGTCGAACTCCTCCTGCACGACGGCGACCTTGTAGCTCGAGCCGAGTTGTGCGCGCAGCAGCGCGAGGAAGTCGACCTCGACCGCGGTCGCGGGGGTGGCGCCGGGCAGCGGGCTGATCGGCTTCGCGCCACCGTCGGACGGCGTCTGCTGGCGCCAGAGCGCCACTTCCTGAAGGCCGACGAGGTCCGCCTTCGAGGCCTTGATCTCGCGGGCGAGCGGGACGACCCGCTCGGCGAAGTTCGTGCTCTGGAGCTCGTTCCAGACGGTCCCGGCGCCGTCGATCGCCGCCGGGATCGTGGGCGCGTTGATCGCGGGCGACAGATCCGCCCCCAGGAACAGGTTGCGGGTCATGACGGTCACCGTCGGACCCTTGCTCGCGGCCTGCGCCGCCGTCGGACTGCACAACGCGACGACCGCCGCGCACGCGAACACGAAGCTCCTGGACATCACACGAACCTACCCAACGTGCGGGATCGCGGTCACAGCGATGACGGCAACTGCGACGCGGCGTGCCGGATCCGTTCAGAATGCGGCGTGGTGCTCTGCTTCCCGCGCTCGGATCTTCTACGGCGCGTCCTGGGATCCCTCCGCGACCACCCGCACGACGACACGGTGGATCGCGTCGCGGCGCTCCTGAGCCTGCCCCAGGACGACGTTCATGTCGCGCTCACGGCGCTGGCCGAGGACGACCTCGTTCGCCAGACCCGTTCGCACTGGGTCCTGAGCCGGGATGGCTGGGTGTCGGCGCGCCTGGACGATCCGTTCGACGATCTCGACTAGCGCGGATCGGCCGGTAGGTGTCGTAGAGCACGACGATCAGCGTCGTCAGATACGCGAAGAACAGGCCTGTGGCGGCCGGGAGGTTGCCGCGGTCCGAGAGCGCGCGGCTCCCGGCGTAGATCAGCAGGAAGTTGATCGCCAGCAGCAGCGCGAAGTGGACGCCGGGCCCGCGCCAGGACGCGATCGCCAGGTTGGCCGCGACCAGCGCGACGACGCCGAGCGCGATGTCCAGCGCCGACAGGTGCACCGAGGGCAGGATCTCGGCGACGATCACCGCCAGCAGCGTCAGCAGGACCGACTTCTCGGCGAGCGCGCTCCACGACGCGTCCGCCGCTTGCGTCGGCGGGACCGGCGGCGCCTCGAAGCGCCAGCCCGCACGCGGCTCCGGCATCCGCGGCCGCACCACGAACCACACGAGCCACGCGAGCACGCCGAGACCGAGCAGACACAGCACGCCGAACCACGGGTGGTCGGCCACGGCATCGGTGAAGTCGAGCTGCGCGACATGGATCCAGTACTCCTGCGGGAGCTTGATGAACACCCAGATCCCGCCCGCCACGTACAGCCAGAAGCGCCCCGACCAGCGCTCCGGCTCCCAGCGCGTGCGCAGCCCCTCGTAGGCGATGAAGAAGAACTCGAACGTGTTCGGGAACAGCAGCAGCATCGCCCGCGAGTCGAGCAACTCGAACGCCACCACCCCCACCAGCCGGTAGTAGAAGAGAAAGCGCGCGATCCGGAACGCCGGCGTGCTCGTCCAGTTGCGCATCGCGGCCAGGTAGGCGATCGCGAGGTAGTAGATGTCGAGCGCCTTGTCGAAGCTCTGATATGGCCCGTCCGGCCCGACGTCGACGCTGCTCAGATGCGCGAGCAGCGAGCCGTCGACGGCGTCGAGGACCAAAGCGACGAGGATCATCAGCGGGATCCGCGGGATCAGCAACGGCAACGCCAGCCGCGCGAGGACGATCGCCGTGATCAGCACGCGATCGTCCGCCGCCATCGCCGCGAGGCTCACGATCGCTCCAGCGCCACCTGCAGCTCCTTTCGACCGGCGACATCGAGCTTGCGGAACACCTTGTGCAGGTGGTACTCGACGGTGCGCGGGCTGATGAACAGCTGGGCGCCGATCTCGGGGTTGGAGTGTCCGTCGCGCGCCAGCCGCGCGACCTGGAGCTCCTGGGCCGTCAGCGCGTCGCGCGTGTCCGGCGCGAGCCGCCGCACCGACTCGCCCGTCGCGAGCAGCTCCCCGCGCGCCCGCTCGGCGAACGCCTCGGCGCCCATCCGCGTGAAGCCCTCGTACGCGGCACGCAGCGGCGCCCGCGCGTCGGTCGGGCGGTGCCGGCGCCGCAGCCATTCCCCGTAGACGAGCCGGCTGCGCGCGAGCTGCCACGCCGCGCGGCTGGGTTCGAGGTGGGCGATCGAGGCGCGGTAGTCCTCCTCGTCCCCGCTCACGAGCGCGCGGGAGCGCGCCTCGACCCCGAGCGCCCACGCGGTGCCACTCGCGCTCGTGCGCTCGCTCAGGCGTTCGAGCGCGCCGGCGGCCTCATCCGGCAGACCGGCACGGACCGCCGCCTCGACCCACTCGGCCAGGGCCCAGCCGTACGTCACCACGCCCTCGTACTCGCACGCCCGCCGCGCGTTCGCCAGCGCCTCGCCGTAGCGGCCGCGGCCGATCTCCAGCGCGGCGTGCGACCACCAGCTGCCGGTGAGCGCCGAGCCCTCGCCACGCGCGATCGCCCCCGGGACCAGGACGTCGACGTGGTCGTGCAGGCCGGCCAGGTCGCCGCGCGCCGCGTACAGCATGCCCGCCGAGGCCCTGAGCGGCGGCAGACCTGTGGCGCGTGCGAGCGCGTCGACCTCGGCGATCTGGGCCGCGGCGGTCTCGAACTCGCCGGCGTGCACGTTGTACGTGGCGAGGTAGTTGAGCGCGTTGGGGAGCAGGCTGAGCGCGCCGGTGTCGCGCGCCAGGCGCACGCCGTGGGCGGCGAGCGCGTGCCAGAGGTCGTCGTCCCAGAGGTCCTGCGCGAGGCGGCAGGCGAGCCACAGCCAGCGACGGTCGGCTCCGTCCTCGGTGAAGGCCCGGACCGCTTGCCTGAGCGGCGCGACCCCCGCCGCGTAGCCCTCGGTGTAGCGGGTGACCAGCGCGTCGAGCAGCGCGTCGGCCGCGCCCGGAGCCGGGGCGCTCGTCGACGCGCGTGCGCTCGCGGCCACCGCATATGCGTCCGCGCCGGTCGAGAGACGGCCCGCGAACAGCGCCGACTCGAAGGCCTGCAGGTACGTCTCGCGCGCCAGCGCGGGGTCCAGCGGATCGAGCCGCCGGGCCGCGGCGAGCAGCATCGGCGGCGCGTCGTTCCCGCGCCGGGTGGCGAACGCGATCTGCGCGCGCAGCCGCTCCTGCCGCGCGCGTTGGAGCTCGCTCTGCGCGGCCGGCTCGATGGCCCCGAGGAGATCGGAGGCCGCCGCGGCGTCGGCGACCTCGAGCTTCGCCTGCGCGGCGTCGAGCATGCGCACGACGCGTGTCGCGGGATCCGGTGTCAGCTCCCCCGCCCGCTGCAGGAACGCCGCGGCCGCGGTGAGCCCTCCGCGTCCCTGGGCACGGTCCGCAGAGCGGACCAGCTCCTCCGCCACCGCCTCGTCGGCCGTCACGGTCGCGTGCGCGCGATGCCATGCCCGGCGGTCCGGGTCGAGCGCCGGGTCGGTGACCTCGGCCAGCGCCTTGTGCACGTCACGACGGTCGCCGGGACCCGCGGCGCGGTAGATCGCCGAGCGCACCAGCGGGTGCTGGAAGCGCACCCGCAACCCGATCTCGATCAACCCCGCGGCCTCCGCCGCCCGCCCGCCCTCGGCGCCGAGCCCGAGCCGGTCGGCCGCCCGTCGCAGCAGGTTCGCGTCGCCCAACGGCTCCGCCGCCGCCGTCAGCAGCAGCAGCTGCGCGTCGCGCGGGAGCGCCTGGACGCGCTGCAGGAAGGTGTGCTCGATGCGGCTCGCCAGCCGCCGGGTCTCCAAGAGCCCGAACCCGCCCGCCAGCTCTGCCGGCGTCAACCCGCGCGGCAGCTCGATCAGCGCCAGCGGGTTGCCGCGCGTCTCGGCGAGGATCTGGGCCGTGACCCGCGGGTCGAGGGGCCCCGGGATCGCCGCGTCCAGGAGCGTCCGCGCGTCGTCGGTGGCCAGTCCCTCGACGACCAGCTCCGGCAATCCCTCCAGCGCGTGCGTGTCGGCGGACTCGCGCAGGGCGAACACGAGCCCGAGGCGCTCGGCCAGCAGCCGGCGAGCCACGAACGCCAGCGTCTGCGCGGACACCGAGTCCAGCCACTGCGCATCGTCGACGATGCAGACGAGCGGCCGCTCCTCCGCGGCCTCGGCCAACAGGGTGAGCACGGCCAGCCCGACCAGGAACCGATCCGGCGGCGGCCCGGCGCTCAGCCCGAACGCCGTGCTCAGCGCATCCCGCTGTGGGCCCGGAAGGTCGTCGACCCGGTCGAGCATGCGGGCGCACAGCGCGTGCAGCCCCGCGAACGCGAGCTCCATCTCGGACTCGACGCCTGCCGCCTGTGCGACCACGCACCCGTCCGCCGTGTCCGACAGGTACCGGAGCAGCGCCGTCTTGCCGACCCCCGCCTCGCCGCGCAGGACGAGCACGCGGCTCTCGCCCGCGCGCACCCCGGCGACGAACTGTTCCAGCGCCGCGCGCTCGTCGACACGATCCAACAGCCCGATTGACCGGTGCGTGTCGAGCATGGGCGGTGCATTATGCGCGGGCGGCGCGGACATGGCCGCGCCGCCCCCTGATGGTGACTAGCGGGGGAAGATCTCGTAGATCGTCCCGCGGTTGGTCGAGACCACGTACAGGTGGCCGTCGGGTCCCGTCTGGATGTCGGTCAGGATCCCGAAGCTGCGGCCGGCGAGCAGGCTCTCCGACTCGGTGATGTCAGCCTTCGCGTTGTTGTCGGCCACGAGGTCGTCGAGCCGCGGGTCGTCGAACGCGAAGCCGGTCCGGTGCTTGTCGAGCTTGAAGCGGAACAGGTGTCCGCCCACCGTGCCCTGGGTGGCTCCGCCGACGAAGAGGTCGCCCGCGAAGTCCTCGCCCAGTCCGTCGCCGTCCACGAAGCCGATGCCACCCGGTGGCACCGCCCACTTCCACGAGAATTCCGGGTCGGAGAAGTGGGCCGTCGGCAGCGTGGTCAGCAGGCGCCGCTTGACCTCCTCCGGGGTGGTGGCGACGTTCGTGGGCGGCCAGCGCAGCTGCTGCAGCGAACGGCCGCCGAACGTGCTCTCCATCTCACGGAACTGCGCGACGCGGTCGATCGGGCCGGCAAGTTGCACCCAGCCGCCGTTCATGCCGCGCTCGACGCGGTTGATCTCGTCGAACGTGTCGTCGCCGTTCTCCTGCTCCCACAGGTCGCCGCTCACGGGGTCGAACGCCATGCCGAAGCTGTTGCGGATACCGAGCGCGTAGACCTTCTGCAGGTTGTCCCCGGCCTCTGAGTGCATCGAGTTGCCGACGCCCCAGAACGGGTTGTTCCGCGGTGCGGAGCCGTCGTCGTCGAGGCGCAACACGAAGCCGGTGAGGTGGGCGTCGTCGGGTTCAGGCCCACCGAACTGGTCGTCCTGGAAGACCTGCGGGCCGACGTTGCGGAACGGTCCCTCGCAGATCGGCGTCGGGCCGCAGGGCAGGTTCTGCATCCGCCCACGGCGCCCGTTGTCGCCCATGATCACGTACAGCTTCCCGTCGGGGCCGAAGCGGATCACGCCGCCGTTGTGGTTGCCGGCGGCAGCCTGGCCGGAGTCGCCCTGGCCGGGAGGCACGGGCGCCCCATCGGCCTGGAACGAGTGCAGCGAGATCAGGTGCTTGTCGAACGTCAGGGTCTGCGTCGCCGCGTCCCACACGAAGCGGTCGACGCGGTTGCCGAGGAGCGGCGTGGCGAGGGTCACGCCGGTGTCGGCGCCGAGCATCTGGCTCTCGTCGCACTCGCGTGCCGCGGGGGTGAAGTTGTCGGGCCCCGGGCCTGGAGTCCGGCACGTCCAGTACAGGTAGACGCCCGGGTTGGTAGGGAAGTCCGGGTGCAACGCGATCCCGAGCAGTCCGCGCTCGGAGGCGGAGTTGACCGCGAGGTCGAGCGCGATCGCGGTCACCTGGCCGCCGACCACGTGCTTCACGCGCCCCGTCGCCTTCTCCAGCACCAGCAGGTCGTTCGCACCCAGGAACGCGATGCTCGTCGGACCGCTGAGCCCCTGGACCGCGGGGCGGACGTCCAGGCGGGCATCGGTCATCGTCGGCGGCGTCTGGGCCTGTGCGGCGCTCACCGGCATCAGGAGCGCGGCGAGCACGACAGCGCAACGTTTCACGCAATCCTCCCCCGTCGTTCCCGCCCTCCTCACGGACGGGACTGGCGGTCGTTACGCAGCCGCCGCGGCGCGGGTTCGTGCTCTGTCCCGCCCGGTTGACGCCATTGTCAGCGCGGCACCTCGACCGTCGTGCGGCGCACGCGGTCCGCGTTCTCCGCGGCCGCGTAGACGGTGACCGTCGTCGCTTTGCGCGCGTCGCGGATGCGCGTCGTGAAGCTCGTGCGTGCCTTGCCCTCCAGGGCCGCCGAGCCGACCGCTCCGCCCTTGTCGTCGAACGCCATGATCGCGTAGGCGCGCGGGTCCGCCGGCTTGGCGGTGTGCCAGCGCACGATCAGGTCGGCGCCGTCGCGGGTGGCGGTGAGGCCCAGCACGCGGGGCGGGAACCTGGGCTTGGCCCGCCGCAGGTGCAGCGTCAGCGTGCGGGCGGTGACGGTGTGCGCGCCGGGGGCGCTCGAGCGCAGCAGGACGCGCACCTTGCCGCCGCCGCGGGGCGCCAGCGGCGCCTCGTCCGGGTCCAGCCTGAGCCGACCCGTTCCCGCCTTCGTGAGCGAGCCGGCGGCGGCGGCGATCACGTCGTCGCCGCCGAGCTGCGCGTAGACGTCGCACGCCGCGTCGCACGTGAACCGCAGGACCAGCGGCTGCGAGTCCGTCAGCGTCAGCGAGCGCGGCGGCGTGAACGTGACCTTGGGGGCGGCGGGCTCGGCGGCGGCCGGCGAGCCCTCCCGCGCGATGTGCACCCGCCCGCTCGTGTAGCGCGGGGCGTTGTCGACCCAGGCCACGGCACGCGAGCCGTCGGCCAGCACGACGGGGGTCACGGTGTCGATGTTGCGCACCCCGCCGCCGAGGGCTTGGATCTCGTGCTCGGCACCGGAGAAGCTCACGGTCGCGACCCCGGGGACGACATGCCAGAGGCCTTGGCGGCGCAGCAGGTGACCCCACGTGATCATCACCCGCCCGTCCGCCGTGGTGACGGCGCGGACGAGATCGCTCCAGCCCGCCCACACGAAACGGGCTTGGACCTCCCGCCCCGCGCTACCGAGCCGCTGCGGCCGCGCGAGCGACACCGCGGGACCGAACGGACCGGCCTGTTCACGGGTGCGCATGTCCAGCGCCGCGGTGTGCGGGGAAGTCCATGCCACGACCGCTCCGCCGCCCGGTCGCAGCACGGCGACGGGCGTCGAGCCGAACTCGTCGGTCGTGTCCGAGATCGTGACCAGCGGGCCGAACGTGCCGGCGGGCGCCCGCTCGGCCGCGACCAGACGTCCCAGCGAGCTGAAGACCACGAGGGCACGACCGTCGGCGCCGACCGCCAACGCGTAACCCCCGTCCTGGGTGATCGGGCCGATGTTCTGCGGCGCCGCGAAGCGGGCGCCAGGCGCCCCGATCGCCGCCCACAACTCGTCCGGATCGCTGCGCTTGGGGCCTCGCGCGATCCAGGTCACCACCGCCTCGCCCGAAGCCGCGAACGCCGCTCGCACCTCTCCCCTGGCCGCCCGGGACGTGAACCGCTCCGGCGCCTCGAACGCGCCGCCCGGGAGCCGCCGCGCGACGCGGACACTCCCGCGACCTCGCTCATCGGCGCTGCTCGCGGCGACGAGCGCGTCACCGCGCTCGGAGGCCGCGACCGCGAACGCCAACGGGCCCAGCCGAGGCTCCGGCGGCAGCACGTCGACCGGCGCGCCCCAGTCCTGCCCCGGCTCGCGCAGGATGGCGCGCAGCCACGTTCCCCCCTCGATCTCGGAGGAGAGCGGGACGGCGAGGACCCCGCCCCCGCCGGGCCATCCGGCGACGTCGGCGCAGTTCGAGGTCCCTTCGATCGGCAGCACGCCGCCCGGGGTCAGGCCCGTCGCCGTCGCGGTCAGCAACGACGCGGACTCGTCGTTCTGGCGGAAGAGCTCACCGGGCGCGCCCGTGGCCTGCAGGCACACCGCCGGCCCGCGCACCCCCACGAACGGGAGCTCGGCGAACGGCGCCGCGGACGCGGTGGGGCACAGGATCAACAAGAACCCGGCGACCGCCGGCAGGAGGCGAAGCATCGGGGCACCTTAGATGAAGGAAGCCTGAGTGCAAGCCGACATCCGTCGAGGCGGCGTTCACCCCGCGCGCAGGCGCGCGAGGTACGCGGCCGCATCCCTGAGGGCCGCGGGCCGGCGCCGGGCCTGGGAGGCGTGCCAGATGACGCCGTACAGTGCGTGCGCCTGGAGGAAGGGCGCCATGTCCTCGACGCCCGGGTCGCCGTAGGCGGCGAGAAGCTCCTCGCCGTCGCGCGCCATCAACCCGGCGACGTCCCACGCGACCGGGCCGATGCAGACGTCCTCGAAGTCGTTCCACACGAGGCCGCGGCCGGTGCGCAGGAGGTTCGAGGCCGAGGCGTCGCCATGCAGCGCCTGCGTGGGCAGCGCGCTCTCGAACACCGTCGGCCTGAGCTCCTCCAAGCGGCGCCGCAGCCAGTCGATGTCAGCACCGGTCAACACGGTCGACGGCCGCAGCTCTCCCAGCAGCCGCGCCAGCCAGTCACAGATGCCGCTCAGCGGCGCGAGCTCGCCGCCGAAGCCGGCGAGCGCCTCGTGCAGCTCCCGCAGTGCGCGGCCCAGCTCCGCCGGCCCCGGCGGTGCGGCGTGCGGGTCGTGGGCGACGAAGCTCCACAGCGTCATCCACAGCCCGTCCCGCTCGTGCGGCCCCGGCGGCAGCAGGTCGGTAGGCGCGACGACCCGGTCCGTCCGCCCGGCCAGGAACACCCCCACCGCGAGCTCGCGCGCCAGCCACTGCTCGGGGTCGTCGTGCAGCGCCGCCGTCCCGGTCATCACCCGCGCCACGACCGGCGCCGGCCGCAGGTGCACCATCACGTTACTGCTCCCCGGGAGCACCACGGCGTCCTCGCACGCCACGCCGTATTCGCGGGCCACGGCTTGCGCGAGCGATAAGGCCGTCACTCCGCCTGAGACTAGATCCCGATCGTCAGGTTGGCGACGAAGCCCTTCTTGACGCTCCCCGTGACGGTGGCGAGCTGGTGGATCGCCTTGTCGTCGCTGAAGACCATGTCGCTGGTGAGCGAGGTGCGGGCGAGGTTGCTCGAGCTGCCCGTGTAGCCGCTGGTCGCGTAGACCTTCTTGCACGCCGCCTGCGGGAGCGCGATCTGGGAGGTCTTGACGATCGGGCCGTTCGCGACCGCTTTGGCGACCGACGAGTAGACCTCGAAGTGGATGTGCGGCCAGCGGCCCGAGTAGCAGCCCGGGAAGATCGTCTTGAACCACGCGGTGCCGTCGCTGCCGGTCTTGGCGATCCCGCGCAGGTAGTTCTCGTCCTCGACCCCGGACGAGTACATCGAGTACCGGCCGGAGCGGTCGCAATGCCAGAGGTAGACGGCCAGCCCCGGCAGCGGCGCGTAGTCCTTGGAGGCGTCGGTGACCGTGAGGTTCACGCGCAGCGGGACGCCCTTGGCCGGCGTCCGACTCGAGCCGAAGCTGCGGCGGATGTCGTGGCGCACGATCCCGGAGTCGTCGAGGACGTCGGGACCGTTGGACCCGTCGCCCGGGTACGGGCCGGCGGTCTCGCTGGGCACCTCGCCGGTGGGCGTGGCGGCCGACACGTTGGAGGCGCCGAGCGACGCGAGGATCGCGGCAGCGCTGCCGGCGCCGAAGATCCGCAGCGCGTCCCGGCGGGTGGCGAGCTTGACGAGGTCCTCGTGGAGGCCGTCGCCGTGGTCGTGTTCGGTGGGCATGTCGCACAAGGTCCACCCACACGCTGTGAGTTTCCTGGGACGCTCCTTAGAGACTGCCGGGTGTGTAACGGCGGGCATCGTCGTAGGACCAATGCCGGATGGAACCGCGGACGGCGGACCCGTATGTTCGTGAGAGACCGATGAGTTTCCGGCGGCAAGGGAGTCGAACCCAGCGATGACACCTTCCAACCTCGCGATCGAGGCCTCGGGCCTGGTCAAGACGTTCGGCGACGTGCGGGCGGTGGACGGCGTGGACCTGGCGGTCCGGCGCGGCTCCGTCTACGGCGTGCTCGGACCCAACGGCGCCGGCAAGACGACGACGATCCGGATGCTGACGACGTTGCTCACCCCGGACGGCGGCTCGGCGCGGGTGCTCGGGCACGACATCGTGGACGAGGCCGACGCGGTGCGCGGGCTCGTGAGCCTGACCGGCCAGCTGGCGAGCGTCGACGAGGACCTGACCGGGCGCGAGAACCTCGTCCTGCTCGGCCGGCTGCTCGGCCTCAAGCGTCCCGCGGCCAAGCAACGGGCGGCCGAGCTGCTGGAGGCGTTCGGGCTGACCGATGCCGCCGGGCGCCTCGTGAAGAACTACAGCGGTGGCATGCGGCGGCGCCTCGACATCGCCGCGAGCATCGTCGTCACCCCCGAGCTGTTGTTCCTCGACGAGCCCACGACGGGCCTGGACCCGCGCAGCCGCAACCAGGTGTGGGACATCGTCCGCGCGCTGCGCGAGGCGGGAACGACGATCCTGCTCTGCACGCAGTACCTGGACGAGGCCGACCAGCTCGCCGACGGCATCGCGGTGATCGACCACGGTCGGGTGATCGCCGAGGGCACGCCGGGCCAGCTGAAGGCGAGCGTCGGCTCGGGCGCGCTGCACGTGCGGCTGCTCGACCCCGAGCAGCGCGAGGAGGCTTACGCGATCCTCGAGCGCGAGCTCGGCGCCACCGAGCGCGAATCGGACCCGAGCGCGCTGACCGCGCCGTGCGCGAGCGCCGACCGCGGCGCCCACGCGGTGGCCGCGCTGGCGCAGCACGGCATCGCGCTGGCGGGCTTCACGCTCGGCCAGCCGAGTCTCGACGAGGTCTTCCTGGCACTCACGGGTCACCCCGCCGAGGAGCAGCCCGAACTGGAGGCGACGAAATGAGCGACCCTGGCCAGCGCCGTCGAGGCACCAGCCGTACGGTTTCAGGGACCCCCGCAGGGGGCGGCGTGAGCGCCATCGAGAGCGACACGCTACGCAACGCGCTCGCGACCACGCCCCGCCCGCCGCGCGCCTCCGGGCTCAGCGCCGCGCTGACGTTCGGGTGGCGCGGGATGTTGAAGGTCCGCCACGTCCCCGAGCAGCTGCTCGACGTGACGATCACGCCGGTGATGTTCCTGCTGATGTTCACGTACCTGTTCGGCGGCGCGATCGAGGGCTCGACCGGCGAGTACCTCGACTACGTGCTCCCGGGCATCCTCGTGATGTCGGTGCTGTTCACGACGGTCTACTCCGGCGTCGCGCTCAACACCGACCTGACCAAGGGCGTGGTCGATCGCTTCCGCAGCCTTCCCATCGCCAAGCCCGCCCCGCTCGTGGGCGCGTTGCTCGGCGACACCGTCCGCTACTGCGTGGCGGGAACCGTGATCGTCGTGCTCGGCGTGATCCTCGGCTTCCGTCCCGGCGCCGGCGTGCCCGGCGTGCTGGCCGCGCTCGCGGTGACGATCGGCTTCGCCTTCGCCCTGAGCTGGGTCTTCACCACGCTCGGACTGCTGCTGCGTTCTCCCAGCGCGGTGATGAACGCCGGCTTCATGGGGATCTTCCCGCTGACCTTCCTCTCGAACGTGTTCGTCGACCCGACGACGCTGCCCGCCCCGCTGGAGGCGTTCGTGAAGGTCAACCCGATCAGCATCCTCGCGACGCTGTCGAGGGGCCTGATGGAGGGCGACGCCGACGGCACGGACTTCCTGATCGTCGCCGGGACGGCGCTGGCGCTGACCGCGATCTTCCTGCCGCTGACCGTGCGCCTCTATCGCCGCTAGGGCCGCACCGAGTGCGGTCGAGCACGTATCCCTGGCTGTCCGGCTGGCACGGATCGGTCCCGGCGGCCACACGCGCAGCGGCGCGTCGGCGGTCCCGAGTACGTCGGGCGTGCGGACCCGCGCTGGTCACGACGCGCTCGACGCCGGGATCACGGGCCGCCACGGCGAGCAGGGCGAACAGATCGGCCTCGGCGGGCGGCTCGTCGGCGCGGTGACGCGGGCGACACCGAGCACGCCGACGGCGACGAGCGCGATCAGGAGGGCGAACGCGCCGCATCGACCACAGATCAACCGATCGGTGGATGCAGATCAATGGGCCGGGCGATCAACGGACCGCTCCGCCCGGCGCAGACTCGGTCCCATGCCCGCGATCGAGATCGAGCACCTCCAGAAACGCTATGGCCACGTCACCGCGGTCGACGACGTCTCGCTGACCGTCGAGCACGGCGAGATCCTCGGGATCGTCGGCGTCAACGGCGCCGGCAAGACCACGACGGTCGAGTGCATCGCCGGACTCACGACCCCCGACGCCGGCACGATCCGCGTGCTCGGCCTGGACCCGCTCGCCGATCGGAACGCCATCAAGGAGCGCGTCGGCGTGCAGCTGCAGGAGAGCGCGCTGCCCGACCGCCTCACCGTGACCGAGGCGCTGACGCTCTACGGCACCTTCTATGACAACCCTGTCGAGCCCGCCGAGCTGATCGAGCAGCTCGGTCTCACGCATCGCCGCGATGCCCGCTACGGCAAGCTCTCAGGCGGCGAGAAGCAGCGCGTCAGCGTCGGCCTCGCGCTCGTCGGCCGCCCCGAGGTGGCGATCCTCGACGAGCTCACCACCGGCCTGGACCCGCACGCCCGCCGCGAGCTGTGGTCGCTGATCGCGAGTCTGGACATCACGGTCGTGCTCGTCTCGCATTTCATGGACGAGGTCGAGCGGCTCTGCGATCGCGTCGCGGTCATGCACGCCGGCCGCGTCATCGCGCTGGACACACCCGCCTCGCTCAAGGGCGCGGCTTCGCTGGAAGACCGCTTCGTGGACCTGACGCGATGATCCTCAAGACCGAGGCCAAGCTCGTCCTGCGCGAGCCGATCGGGATCGGCTTCAGCATCGTCCTCCCGCTCGTCCTGCTGCTCGTCTTCGGCCTGCCGGACTCGGCTCGCCGCCCCGACCCGAACCTCGACGGCAAGGTCCCGATCGACACCGTGATGCCGTCGCTCGCGCTCGCGCTGAGCTTCGGGATGCTCGCCGTGTTCATGCTCCCCGGCTTCATGACCGACTACCGCAGCCGCGGCATCCTGCGGCGGCTGTCGACGACGCCGGTCCACCCCGCGAAGCTGCTCGGCGCGCAGTTGACCGTGCAGGCCGCGGTCGCGCTCGCGAGCCTCCCGCTCGTGCTCGCCGTCGGGGCCGCGATGGGCATGGACGCCCCCAAGCACCCGCTCGCGCTGGCGGTGGCCCTGATCGTCGGCGGCGCCGCGCTGTTCAGCCTCGGCTCGCTCGTCGCCGCGCTCGCCCCGGACCCGCGCGTGGGCTGGGTCGGCAGCGCCGTGATCTTCTTCCCGAGCCTGTTCCTGGCGGGCGTGTGGCTCCCGAAGGAGCAGATGCCCGACTGGCTCGCCCGCGCGGGCGACTTCACGCCGCTGGGCGGCTTCCGCACCTCGGTGCAGGACGCCTGGACCGGTCACGCCCTCGACCCGCTGATCCTGCTCGCGCTCGCCGCCACGGCGGTCGCGGTCTCGGCGCTCGCGGCTAGGGTGTTCCGTTGGGAGTAGTGATGCGGCCGGCGGACACATGGGAGGCGCGCGTCGAGGCGGCGGTTCCGGCTCTCCCGTACGTGCTGCTCGCGTTCTCGACGTTCGCCGGCACGGTCATCGACGACCGCCGTCCGTGGGCGCCGACGCTCGCGCTCTCACTCGCCGCGCTCGCCTGGTTGCTGGCACGCCGCAAGCTCCCCGCGGCGGTGTTCGTCGCCGGATTCCTGGCGCTCAACGTCGCGCTCGTCGCCCGCAGCCCGATCTACGGCTTCTTCGTCTTCGCCGGCTACCTCGTGCTGGACGACCTGCCGGGCTGGTGGAAGGTCCCGCCGCTGGTCCTCACCGCGACGCTCGCGGGGTTCTCGCAGTCCGGCGGCTGGCCGATCGCCGAGCCAGGCGTCTTCGCCGCGCTGGCCGTCGTCAACATCCTCATCGCGGGCCTGATGTTCGCCTTCACGCTCGCCGGCGAGGAGCGCTCCCGCCAGCGGCAGGAGATGGAGCGCGAGGCGGGCGTGCTGCAGGAGCGCCAGCGGCTCGCGCGCGAGATCCACGACACGCTCGCCCAAGGCCTGACCGGCATCGTCGCGCAGCTCGAGGCCGCGGCCCAGGCGCGCAAGCGGGGCGCCGACGACACCGGCTACCTGGACGCCGCGGCACAGCTCGCCCGCGAGAACCTCAAGGAGGCGCGCCGCTCCGTCCGGGCGATCGGGCCGGGCGAGCTCGAGGGGGCGCGGCTGCCCGATGCGCTCGCGCAGGTCACCGACAGTTGGACGGCGCGCACGAACGTGCCCGTCGCGTTCGCCACGACCGGCGACGCGCGGTCGCTGCACCCCGAGGTCGAGGTCGCGCTGCTGCGGGCGGCGCAGGAGGCGCTGGCGAACGTCGCCAAGCACGCCGATGCCACCCGCGTGGGGCTCACGCTCTCCTACATGGAGGATCTCGTGACCCTCGACGTCCGCGACGACGGCATCGGCTTCGAGCCCACCCGCCGCGGCTTCGGGCTGACCGGCATGCTCCAGCGCGTGCGCGGCGTCGGCGGCGAGCTCGCGGTCGAGTCCGCGCCAGGCGAAGGTACCGCGATCTCGGCCAGCGTCCCGGCGGTGCCCGCGTGATCTCGCTGCTGATCGCCGACGACCACCCGGTCGTGCGCAACGGGCTGCGCGGGATCTTCACCGGCGACCCCGAGTTCGAGGTGCTGGGCGAGGCGGCGAACGGCGTCGAGGCGGTCGCGCTCGCCGTCGCCCGCCGGCCGCAGGTCGTGCTGATGGACCTGCGGATGCCCGGCGGCGACGGCGTGAGCGCGATCCGCGAGCTGCGCGACCGGCTCCCCGAGATCCGCGTGCTCGTCCTCACCACCTACGGCGACGACGCCGACGTCCTGGCGGCGATCGACGCCGGCGCGACCGGCTACCTGCTCAAGGACGCGCCGCGCGAGGAGCTGCTGCGCGGCGTGCGCGCGGCGGCGGACGGCCACTCGGTCCTGTCCCCCACGGTCGCGGCGACCCTGCTCGGCCGCGTCCGCGCACCCGAGCCCGAGACGCCGTTGAGCCCGCGCGAGCTCGAGGTGCTGCGGCTCGTCGCCGCGGGCCGGAACAACCGCGAGGCCGCGGCCGAGCTGTTCATCTCCGAGGCGACCGTGAAGACGCACCTGCTGCACGTCTACGCGAAGCTCGGGGTCAACGACCGTGCAGCCGCCGTAGCAGCGGGATATGAGCGTGGATTGCTCGGAGGCCCTTAACCGGTGTAGGGTCAGCACTCAGACATAGCCGGTTCGCCCATTGAGGGGGTCGTCATGACGGGGAAGGTCTGCTGGCTCATAGCCGCATTCGCGCTCGCACTGCCCGCGTCTCCCGCGCTCGCCGCCCCGTCGATCTCCGCCCCGCCGGACGTTGTGGTGGGCGAGAGCGACGGCTTCGTCGACCTCCCGGTGCGGCTGTCGGCCGCGAGCGCGGACACGGTCACCGTGAACTTCGCCACCGCCCAGAGCACCGCGGGCCCGGGGACGTTCTGCAACTTCGACTACGTTCACACCACCGGGACGCTGACGTTCGTCCCCGGGGACATCTCGGAGACCGTCCACGTCCAGCTCGGCGACTGCCCGCTCGTCGAGAGCCTGGAGTCCTTCACGGTCAACCTCAGCACCGCTGTCAACGGCGTCATCGCCCGCGCATCGACGCGGGTCTCGATCGTGGACAACGACACCGTGGTGGCCACGCCCCGTCTCTACGTGCGCGATGCGGTCGTGGACGAGTCCGACGGCGTCGCGCTCGTGCCGGTGCTGCTCGGCGGCCCGTCCGGGCAGGCGTCCAACAGCACGGTGACGGTCGGCTACACCGCACCGGGGCTGCCACCGGGCACGCTCACGTTCGCGCCCGGCCAGACGGTCAAGACGATCGCCGTCCCGATCACCGATGACGCGACCCCGGAGAAGCGCGAGACGCTCAGTGTGACCCTGTCGAACCCGACCAACGCGACGATCGTCAACGGCACGGGCACGATCACCGTCGGTCCCAGTGACACCGTGCCCAGCACCCAGCCCTCGGTGCTGGCGCCGCCCGACGCGATCGTCGGCGAGGCCGACGGCTACGTCGACGTCCCCGTCCGACTCTCCACCCCCGGCACCGAGCCCGTCACGGTCGCCTACGCCACCGCGCAGAGCACCGCCGGCCCCGGCACCTTCTGCAACTTCGACTACGTCCACATCGCCGGCACCCTCACCTTCGCCCCCGGCGAGACGACCAAGGCGCTACGGATCGACCTCGGCGACTGCGGGAGCGCCGAAGCCCTCGAGTCGTTCACGCTCGGGCTCTCCACGGCCGTCAACGCCGTCATCACCCGCGCGTCGGCCCGGATCTCGATCGTCGACGCCGACACGATCGTCGCCACCCCGAAGCTGTACGTGCGCGACGTCGTCGTCGACGAGTCCGACGGCGTCGCGTTCGTCCCCGTGCTGCTCGGCGGCCCGTCCGGGCAGGTCTCCAACAGCGTGGTCACGGTCGGCTACAGCGCGCCCGGGCTCCCGGCGGGCACGCTCACGTTCGCGCCCGGCCAGACGGTCAGGACGATCGCCGTCCCGATCGCCGACGACGCCACGCCCGAGACCCACGAGACGCTCGGCGTCACCCTGTCGAACCCGACCAACGCGACGATCGTCAACGGAACCGGCACGATCACCGTCGGACCCAGTGACACCGGCCCGAGCACCCTGCCGTCGCTCCTCGCGCCGCCCGACGCGATCGTCGGCGAGGCCGACGGCTACGTCGACGTCCCCGTCCGACTCTCCACCCCCGGCACCGAGCCCATCACGGTCGCCTACGCCACCGCCCAGAGCACCGCCGGCCCCGGCACCTTCTGCAACTTCGACTACGTCCACATCGCCGGTACGCTCACCTTCGCCCCCGGCGAGACGACGAAGCCCCTGCGGATCGACCTCGGCGACTGCGGGACCGCCGAGAACCTCGAGTCGTTCACCCTCGAGCTCTCCACGGCCGTCAACGCCGTCATCACCCGCGCCTCCGCCCGGATCTCGATCGTCGACGCCGACACGATCGTCGCCACCCCGAAGCTGTACGTGCGCGACGTCGTCGTCGACGAGAAGGACACCGTCGCGCTCGTCCCCGTGCTGCTGGGCGGGCCGCTCGGCCAGACCTCCAACAGCGTCGTCACGGTCGACTACACGGCGCCCGGGCAGACGGGCACGCTCACGTTCGCGCCCGGCCAGACGGTCAAGACGATCGCCGTCCCGATCATCGACGACGCCACGCCGGAGGGACCCGAGACGCTCGCGGTGACGCTCGCCAACCCGGTCAACGCGACGCTGGCCGATGCGGCCGGGACGGTGACGATCGGCGCCAGCGACGGCGCGCCGAGCACCCAGCCGTCGATCGCCGCGCAGAGCGACGTCCTCGTCAGCGAAGGCGACGGCTACGTCGACCTCGCGATCCGGCTCTCGACCCCCGGCACCGAGCCCGTCAAGGTCGCGTACGCCACGACGCAGAGCACCGCCGGGCCGGGCACGTTCTGCAACTTCGACTACGTGCACATCGCCGGCACGCTCACCTTCGCTCCCGGCGAGACGACCAAGGTCCTGCGCGTCCAGCTCGGAGACTGCCCCGCTGTGGAGGGCCTCGAGTCGTTCACCCTCGATCTCAGCGCCGCGGTCAACGGGGTCATCACCCGTCCGAGAGTGCGGATCTCGATCCTCGACGGCACCACGACGCTCTCCTCGGTCGCCGTGACGCCGTCGAATCCGAGCACCGCGGCGGGGACCGACCGCCAGTTCACGGCCACGGGGACGTTCTCGAACGCCTCGACGCTGGACGTCACCGGGTTCGTGGCCTGGGCGTCGAGCACGCCCGCGGTCGCCACGGTGGGTGAAGGCGGGCTCGCGCACGGCGTGAGCTCCGGGACCTCCACGATCAGCGCGACGCTCGGCACCGTCACCGGCTCGACCGTGCTGACGGTGACCGCGCCGCAGCCGGCCGCCCAGACGATCACATTCGGCACGCTCGGCGGGCGTACCTTCGGCACGCCGGACTTCACCGTCGCCGCGACCGCGAGCTCCGGGCTGCCCGTCGCGTTCACCGCGGCCGGCACGTGCACGGTCGCCGGGACGACCGTGCACCTGACGGGCGCGGGCACCTGCACGATCACGGCCTCGCAGGCGGGCGACGCCACGCACCTGGCGGCGGCCGACGTCAGCCGGGCGTTCGCGATCGCCAAGGCGGCGCAGTCGATCGCCTTCCCCGCAATCGCCGATCGAACGCTGTCCAGCGGCGACTTCGACGTGAGCGCGACCGCCTCCTCCGGGCTGGCGGTCGCGTTCAGCGCAAGCGGCCCGTGCAGCGTCAGCGGCACGCGCGTCCAGCTCACGGGCGCCGGGACCTGCACCCTGCGCGCGACGCAGGACGGCGGCGCCGACTACGAGGCGGCGGCGCCGGTCTCGCGCGCGTTCACGATCAGTGCGCCGACGCCGATCCCGATACGCCGCTGCACGGTCCCGAACGTGACGGGCAAGACGCTCGCCGCGGCCAAGAGCGCGCTCACCCGCGCCCACTGCCGGACGGGGTCGGTGTCCCGCGCCTTCTCGCGCAAGGTCAAGAAGGGCCGCGTGATCTCCCAGAGCCGCAAGGCCGGAAAGGTCCTCGCGGCTGACGCCAAGGTGAACCTGGTCATCAGCCGCGGACGGCGCTGAGGGCTACTTCTTCAGCGACAGCGACTTCGACGAGGACGTCTTCCCCGAGGCGTCCTCCACCGTCACTTTCAGGGTCGCGGACGCCTTCTTGAGCTTCTTGAAGGCCTTCAGGGACGTCTTGGACACCTTGACGGTGAGCTTGGCGTCACCGGCCTTGAGCATCGTCTTCTTCGCGCTGGCGACCGTCTTGCTCTTGACGATGAGCGACACGGAGACCTTGCAGGCGCCGGCGCACGGGACGGTCACGGCGAGGCCCTTCTTCGAGATCGTCTTGATCGAGAGCTTGCCCGTGACGTTCGCCTGCGGACCCGCGGTGGACCCCGTCCCACCCGCCCCGGCCGGGCCGCTCGGCGAGCCGCCGCCGGACTTGTCGACCGTCTCGCAGTTGGCGACCGTGTCGATCGCGTCCACGTACGCGGTGTCCTGACCGACGCCGCAGTCGATCGTGTCCGCCTCGCCGTCCTGGGCGTAGACGATGTCGTTGCCGAACGGGATCTTGCAGGTGTAGGAGAAATACCCGCACGACGCGCTGGTGGCGTCGGCGAAGATCGTGTCCTGGCCCGGCCCGCCGGTGATCGTGTCGTTGCCGAAGCCGGCGTTGAGCACGTCGTTGCCCGGCCCGCCGTCGAGGTTGTCCTGGTAGTCGCCGGCGGTCAGCTTGTCGTTGCCGCCGTTGCCGAGCAGGGTCGAGTTGCCCTCGTCGATGTTCGCCCAGACCTGGAGGTCGTCGTCGCCCGCGCCGCCCGACAGCGTGCCGGAGACGTGCGAGGCGATCTTCTCGACGTTGACGACGTTGTCGCCCTCGCCGGGGCGGCCGTCGTTGGCGACGCCGTCCATCGAGACCGCGATCGGCGGGTTGTAGTCCTTGTCCGGGATCGACCAGTCGTCGACGGTGTCGATGCCGTTGCCGCCGTCGATGTAGTCCGGCGCGGGGTCGTGGTAGGTCTCGCCCGAGATCGTGTCGTTGCCGTCGCCGGCCTCGATGTGGTCGGCGCCGCCCGACGCCTGGATCTCGTCGTCGCCGGGGCCGCCGAGCAGCGTGTCGTTGGTGTCCCAGCCCTTGAGCATGTCGTTGCCCGCGCCGCCGTCGAGCGTCGCGGCGTTGGCGTTGTAGGTCTGCAGCTGGTCCTTGCCGTCGCCGCCGAGCACCGTCACGGGCAGGTTCGCCGGGTAGTCCGACGAGAACCCGTTGGAGTCGTCGCCATCGCCGAGCTCGAGCCGCACGCGGGCGGGCATCGGGCAGTGCACCGCGTAGTCGACGGTGCACGGGGCCGAGGCGGTGGTGTTTTCCTCCCCGGAGATCAGCAGCATCCCGCCGTCGTCCTTGCTGAGGTTCACGAAGTCGCGGACGCCGGGGTCCGCGCGGTAGACGAGGGTGTCGCCTTCATAGGTCACGGTTGCCGCCTGCGCCGCCGCGGGGACCAGGAGGACCGCCGCGAGCGTCGCGAGGAGTGGGGAGGTCAATCGCATGGACGCCATGGTCCGCATCGGGAGCAGGGCGCACATCAGGGAATCCCCTAACGCGCGAACCCGTCGAAAGACATTGACGGGCGTGATCGGCGGCCAATACGGTCGGCTTAATGACAGGGAGAGTCCTCGCGCTGCTTGCGCTGGTTGTTTCGTGTGCCTTTCCGGCCGCTGCCGCGGCCGATGTCGTACCGGTCACCTCGGGGTCCACCGTCGGGGGTGCCGCCACCACACTTCTGCCGCTGACCGTTCCCGCGGGCAACGACCGCTTCCTCGCCGTCGGCATCTCGACCGCCTCGAACGTCACCGTGTCCTCGGTGACCTTCGGCGCGCAGGCGCTGACCCGGGAGCAGCAGGTGACGTCGGGCGGCGTGCGCTCAGAGACGTGGCGGATCGTCGCGCCGAACACGGGGACCGCGAACATCACCGTGACGCTCTCGGCCGCCGCGCCGATCGTCGTCGGCGCGACGTCCTTCGCCGGCGTCGACCAGTTCAACCCGGTCATCGTCAGCGCCTTCGGCAACCAGGACCAAACCGTCTCCAACTCGGCGAGCTTCGTCACCAACGGCACCGTCGCCAAGGACGGCATGTTCGGCACGATCGCGGTCAGCCCAGCGGCGCAGACGGGCGCGATCACCAACCAGGGCTCGGTCGACCTCGTCGTCGCCGACACCCGCTGGTCGACGGCGTCGGGCACGATCCGTGGCGCCGGCTCGACGCGGATCGGCTGGACCGGCGCGAACATGTCGGCGAACTCCGGCATCGTCTGGCGCTGGACGAACGAGGGCGTCGTCGCCCCGTACGCGTTCACGTGGCTCGCGCTGAAGTCGACGACCGGGAACACGCCCCCGGCGGTCAACACGCCCACGGCGACCAACATCACCCAGACGACCGCCACGCTCGGCGGCAGCCTCGGCTCGACCGGCGGCCAGTCGATCACCGCGAAGGGCGTCGTCTACTGCCAGTGCGCGGATCCGGTCATCGGCGGCGCGGGCGTGAGCCAACTCAACGCGGCCACGAATGACACCACCGGCCCGTTCACGGTCAACGCCTCAGGCCTGACCGCCTCGCGCACCTACACGTACAAGGCCTTCGCGAGCAACGCGCTCGGCACGAGCTACACGAGCGCCGCCACCTTCAACACGCTCAACCAGGCCCCGACCGCGAACGCCGGCGGCCCGTACACCGGGAGCGAGGACAGCTCGATCGCACTCAGCGGCTCCGGCACGGACGCCGACGGGGACCCGTTGACCTACTCGTGGGACGTCAACAATGACGGCACGTTCGGCGACCTGACGGGCGCCACCCCCAACCTGACGCGGGCGGTGCGCGAGCAGTTCGGGATCAATGACGGCTTCAACGGCAAGACCTATCCGATCCGTGTGCGGGTCTCCGACGGCAAGGACGCGACGACCTCCGCCGCGGTCAACTTGACGCTCGGCGACACCGTCCCCGACACCACCGTGAGCAACGGCGGAGCCGTCAACGAGGGATCGACGGGCACCGTGGCCTTCGGCGCCGTGACCGACCCGTCCTCCGTCGACACCGCCGCCGGCTTCCGCTACGCCTACGACTTCAACAACGACGGCACCAACGAGATCGGCGGCAGCACCTACGCGACCTCGGTCACCGCGACCTCGGCGACGGTCCCCGCGTCGTTCCTCAACGACGGCCCGGGCACGCGCACGATCGGGATGACCGTCTTCGACAAGGACAGCGGCGGGCACAAGTACACGACCGCGATCACGGTCAACAGCGTCTCGCCGACGGCGACGTTCGCCAGCGGCGTCGGGTCGCCGATCGCCGAGAACACCCAGGCGGCGGCCGTCTTCAGCAACCAGCAGGACCCGTCGTCGGCCGACACGGCCGCCGGCTTCCGCTACGCCTACGACTGGGACAACAACGGCGCGTGGGACGTCGGTGACGGCACCTACGCGGGCAGCTCGACCGCGTCGTCGATGACGATCCCGGCGCAGTACCTGCGCGACGGTCCCGCCTCGGTCACCGTGCACGGGGCGATCATCGACAAGGACGGCGGCGTGAACGAGTACCGGTTCACGATCGTCGTCAACAACACCGCACCCACGGCGACCGCGAGCAACCGCACGGTGCAGGAAGGCCAGACGGCGAGCGTCGGGCTGGCCGCCGCGAACGACTCCCCGGCTGACGTGGGGTCGCTGCGTTACATCTACGACCTCGACGACAACGCCACCGACGACACCGCCGGCGTCACCTACGCGAACGCGTCGACGGCGCTGACGGCCAACGTCCCGGCGGCGCTGACCG
This sequence comes from Solirubrobacter soli DSM 22325, assembly GCF_000423665.1. Taxonomy (GTDB): domain Bacteria; phylum Actinomycetota; class Thermoleophilia; order Solirubrobacterales; family Solirubrobacteraceae; genus Solirubrobacter; species Solirubrobacter soli. The sequence goes on from NZ_AUIK01000041.1 coordinate 23,538, forward strand.
CCGACGGCCCCGCGACCCGCACGATGCGCATCCGGGTGATCGACAAGGACGGCGGCTCGAACGTCTACACCGAGACGGTCACGGTCACCAACGTCGCCCCGACCGGCACGCTGGCCAACCGCACCGTCGACGAGGGCACGGCGATCAGCATCGGGCTGACCGGCGTCGCCGACCCGGGTGACCTCGCGACGGTCCGCTACGCGTACGACGTCAACAACGACGGGGTCGACGACACCGCGGTCACCTACGCGAACGCGACCACCGCGACGACGTTCCCCGTGCCGCCCGCGCTGACCGCCGACGGCCCCGCGACGTTCGTCGTGCGCGTCCGGGTCATCGACAAGGACGGCGGCTTCACCGCCTACAACGCGACGATCACGGTCGCCAACGTCAAGCCGACCGCGAAGCTCGCCGACGTGACGGTCGACGAGGGGAAGGTCGCGACCATCGGGGCCACCGACGTCGTCGACCCGGCGGACGCGGCGACGGTCCACTACGTCTATGACGTCGACGGCAACGCGACCGACGACACGGTCGGCGTCGCGTACGCCGAGGGGGTCACGGCGACCACCGCCCAGGTCCCGGCCAACCTGACCGCCGACGGCCCGGCGACGGTGCCGGTGCACGTGCGGGTCGTCGACAAGGACGGCGGCTCCAACGTCTACACGGCCGACGTGCACGTCGAGAACGTCATCCCGACCGCGACGCTCGCCGACGTCACGACGGTCGAGGGCACGGACGCCACGGTCGCCTTCACCGGCGCCGACGACGTCTCCGCCGCCGACAAGGCAGCCGGGTTCACGTTCGAGTGGGACGTCGACGGCGACGGGAAGTTCACCCCCGGGACGGGCAGCGTCGTCGTGCCCGCGCCCGACGGGCCGGACAGCAAGACGATCGCGGGCGCGATCATCGACAAGGACGGCGGCCGGCATGCCTACACGGCGAAGCTGACCGTCACCAACGCCGCGCCCACGGCCAAGCTCACCGGGCCGGACGCGGTCGGCTCCGCAGGTGACGTCACGGTCGGGATCGAGGTCGCCGACGTCGGCGCCGACACGCTGACGTCGGTGCTCGACTGGGGCGACGGGACGACGCAGACGATCACCGGCACCGACACGAAGTCGGCGGATCACAAGTACGCGTCGGCGGGCGAGAAGACGATCACGCTCGTCGCGACGGACTCCGACGGCGCCAAGAGCGCCGTGGCCACCCACACGGTGTCCGTCGCCGCCGCGCCCGCCGCCCCCGCGCCGCCCACGACGGTCACGCCGGAGTCGGCCAAGCAGGCGATCACCGGCGTCAAGATCACGCCGCGCTGCCTGCGGGCGGACGACCTGCGGGCGAAGATCGCCAAGCAGCAGACGATGAAGGTGCGCTTCTCGCTCGCCACGGCCGCGCCGGTGAAGTTCACGCTCCAGCGCCTGTCGGGCAAGGGCGGCGCGTCCAAGTGCCCGCCCGCCCGCGGCGTCAAGCACCCGGACGGCAAGCGCGTCCCGGGCGTCTACCGCCCGTTCACGAACAAGAGCGTGAACGTCGGCAAGGGCGCGAACACGGTCACCGTGGCCGCGACGGGCAAGAAGGGCAGGCGCCTGGCCCCGGGCACGTACCTGCTGATCATCGAGTCCGGCGGCGTGAGCGCCCGGACGAAGTTGTGGGTGTTGGCGGGGTAGTCCCGGCGAGTACCGTGCGGGGTCTATGACCCCGCACGACACGACGATGAAGGCGCGCCTGGCGGCCGGCGAGACCCTGTTCGGGACGTTCCTGACGCTCGGGTCCCCGTTGGCCGCCGAGTCGCTCGGCCTGGTCGGCTTCGACTGGCTGCTGGTCGACCTCGAGCACGGCGGCGGCGACGAGTCGCAGCTGCTCGGCCAGCTGCTGGGCGCGCGCGCCGCCGGGGTGCACGCGCTCGTGCGGGTCGAGTCCGACGTGCGCGGGCGTACCGCCCGCACGCTCGACCTCGGCGTCGAGGGCGTGATGTGCCCGCAGATCAACTCGGTCGAGCAGGCCGAGGCGTGGGTCTCGGCGCTGCACTACGGCCCGGCGGGCTCGCGCGGGATCGCGTTCTTCCACCGCGGCGCGCGGTTCGGCACCGAGCCGGACCCGGTTGCCGCGGCGCGGGAGCGGACGCTGGGGATCGCGCAGATCGAGTCGCCGGAGGCGGTCGAGGCGGTCGAGGGCATCGCGGCCGTCGACGGGGTCGACGTGCTCTTCGTCGGGCCGTCGGACCTGTCGTACTCGATGGGGATCTTCCGCGAGTTCGACCACCCGGAGTTCCGCTCCGCGATCGAGCGGGTCGTCGGCGCGGCTTCCGCGGCGGGGAAAGCGGCGGGGATCTTCCTGACCGCGGTGGATCAGATCCCGGCCGCGCTCGCGGACGGGTTTCGCATGATCGCGCTCGGCTCCGACGGCACGTTCATGATGAAGGCGGCCGCCGAGGCGGTCGCGGCCTTCAGGCTGAGGTCTTAGGCGCCGGCGGGGTGAGCGCGACGCGCATCGCGTCGGCGCAGAGGTCGCCCAGCGGCCACAGCAGCCCGCGGGTGAGCGCGAGCGGCTCGCGGTCCTCCTCGCGCATCCACTCGGCCTCGTCGCGCGACTCGACGAAGTAGGTCAGTGCGTCGCGCCACGCGTTCAGGCGGGCGGGGCGCATCACCAGCGTGCTCACGCCGGGGCGCAGCAGGAGGTCTGAGAGCTCGTCGGCCAGCGCGGTCAGCTCGCGCAGCTCGAGCACGTCGTCGATCGACAGCTCGGCGTTGCGGAAGCGCTCGCCGCTGAAGGCCTTCACGGCGTGCGCCGACGCCGCGATCTCCTCATCCGGGAGGTCGAACACCGCGAGGACGACGGCTTCGCCGTCCAGGCCCTGCGTGGTGTCGATTCGAGCGTTGTGCATCTTGTAACTACGGTATCGGCCGGCTTGGAGTTCAGGTTGATCGCTTGCTACCCGTTAGTTAAGTCTACGTACCAAGCGTAAGCTGCCGCGTATGCCATCGCCCGAGGCACCGCTTCACGGGTCCTGCGCATGCGGGGCCGTCGAATTCGAGGTCACGGCGGATTTCACGACCGCCGGCTACTGCCATTGCACCCGCTGTCAGCGCCGCGCCGGGACGCCGTGGTCGACGAACGCGATCTTGCCGGCGGCGGGTGTGAGCTTGCTCACAGGCGAGGGTGTGCTGCGCACCTGGCGACCGGAAACGGGGCTGCCGAAGTCCTTCTGCGGCGTGTGCGGTGGCCACGTCTGGTCCGGCGAGCCGGGAGGCGACGGCGTGGTCGGTGTGCGGTTCGGGGCGCTGCATGGCTCACCGGGAATCGCGCCGCGGTGGCGCCAATGGATGTCCTCGTCGGTCGACTGGGCGCCGATCCCGGACGACGGGCTGCCCCGCTTCGACGGTCCGCGCGAGATTGATTAACCCGTAACCCGATCAGGTATCCTGCCTTGCTGTGCACCAGCAACTGGCGTGGTACGTGGGCGGGCCCGTGCTCGGGCTCTGCGTGGTCGCGATGCGGTGGCTCTTGAATGAGCGGCTCGCGGCGACCGGCGCGTGGACGAGCGCCGTCGAGCGGCGGCTCGACACCGGCGGGTGGTTGCTGATCGGGCTCGTGCTCGGCGGTCTGGTGTTCGGGATCTTCGGCGCGGGCTTCGACGGCTACGGCTGGTTGACGGAGACGTTCACGGGCGGCGCGCGGTGGGTGATCGTGCCCGTGCTGGTCGTCGCGGGCGCGCTGATCGGGTATGGCGCCAAGACCGCGGGCGGGTGCACGTCGGGCAACGGGCTCTCGGGCAACGCGATCCTCTCCCCCGCCTCGCTGGTCGCGACCGCGACGTTCTTCGGGACCGCGATCGTCGTCAGCTTCGTGATCGAGGCGTTGACGTGAGGCGCGCTGCCGCATTGGCGGTCGGCTTCGTGTTCGGCCTGACGTTGTCGTGGTCGGGGATGACGGACCCGAACGTGCTCCGCGACGGGCTGCTGTTCCGTGACTCCTATCTGTTCCTGTTCTTCATCTCCGCGCTGCTGACCGCGTTCGTCGGGCTGCGGGTCTTGAAGGTGCTGCAGGCACGCGCGGTGCTGACCGGCGAGCCGGTCTCCTGGACCGCGGTCGCGCCCGAGCGCCGGCACGTCGTCGGCTCCGTGATGTTCGGCGCCGGGTGGGCGATCGCCGACGCGTGCCCGGGCCCGATCGCCGCGCAGCTCGGTCAGGGCGTGTTCTGGAGCGCCGCGACCGCCGCCGGTCTCGTGTTCGGCGTCTGGCTCTTCCTACGGCGCGCCGTACCGGCGCAGGACCGCGTTCGCTCCTTCGGGCACCGTGTAGAACGCACGCCCGTCGCGAGTGAGGGCTAGCGACTCGCCCTGGCCGTCGCGGAGCAGGTCCGCGCCTGCTGTGCACGGCTTGCGCTTGAGCGCCCGGGCGAGTGACTCGCCGGTGCGGCGCGTGTAGACGAACGCGCGGTCGTAGCTGCGCAGGACGATCGTGCGACCGTCGCCGGAGACGTCGCCGGCGGTGAGCGGCTGGCCGATGCCGAGCTTCAGTGTCGCGCGCTTCTTCAGCACGCCCTTGGTCGCGACGTACACGCCCGCGACGCCGCCGGCGTCCTTCGTGACGACGACGATCGCGCCGGACCTGGGGTCGACGAGCAGCGTCTCGGCGTCGTGCGCGCCGTCCGCGTAGCGCAGGTCGATCCGTTCGGCCTGAACGCTCGGCCCCTGCGGCTCGGGGAACCGGTAGACGGTCACGTTCGATCGCTGCGCGAGGTTGTCGCCGATATCGCCCACATAGAGCGTCCGGTTGCGGATGGCGATGTCCTCCCAGTCGATCGCCTCGGCGCCCGTGACCGTGACCTCGCGTTCGAGACGCCCGCGCCGGTCGAGCGCGAACAACCGCGGCGTGTCGCCGGAGTCGTTGTGCGTCCAGAACGTGCCCGACCCCGACAGCGCGAGCCCGGAGAGCTCGGTCGCTCCGAGTGCGTCGACCCTGCCGACCTTGCGCACGTCGAGCTGCGCACAGAGCGCGGGCGGAGCGGGCGTGGCGCGTGGGGTCGCGGTCGTCGCGGGCGTGTCCGCGGGCGGTGGCGAGGGTGCGTCCCCGCCGCCGCACGCCGCGACGGCGAGCGAGACGCACGCGAGCGTCGACATACGCGCGTAGAGCGCGAGAAACTCGACACTCGCGCGCACCCACGTCCCGCCACCGGGCGCCGCCGCGCCACCTCGCGCCGCCGCGCCACCTCGCGCCGCCGCGCCACCACGCGCCGCCGCGCCACCACGCGCCGCCGCGCCACCTCGCGCCGCCGCGCCACCTCGCGCCGCCGCGCCACCTCGCGCCGCCGCGCCACCTCGCGCGGCCGCGCTGCCTGCGCGGTCTCGCCGCGCCGGCCCGACCCGTCGCGCCATGCCGCGCTCCGTGCGGGTCAGGCGACGCGTTCGTGGCCGGGCGGGTGCGGGAGGCCGCGCTGGACGCCCTCCTCCATGAACTCGCCGAGGTGGGTCGCGCCGGCCGCGCCGGTGGGGACGCGGACCGAGAGCGCGGCGTACAACGCCGCCCAGCGGAGCGAGTCGTCGACGCTGAGGCCGGAGGCGTCGCCCCACGCCCAGGCGGCGACGAACAGGTCGCCCGCGCCGGTCGTGTCGATCGACGGGCCCACGTCGTAGCCGGAGACGGTGACCACGCGGCCGTCGATCGCCGCGACGGCGCCGTCGGCGCCCAGCGACACGACCGCGATCTTCACGCGCGCGCCGATCATCTCCGCCGCCTCCTGCGGGGTGGCGGCGCCGGTCAGCACGAGCGCCTCGCGCTGCTCGATGAACAGGCCTGTCGCGCGGGAAGCGGCGCCGGGGAGGCGGCCGGCGAACGCGCGGGCGTCGTCGTCGCCGACGGTCACGTACGCCCGGGTCCCGGCGGGGACGACGTCGAGCTGGCTGAGGCCGGTGATGACCGCGCGCGGGGAGAGCGCGGCGACGTCCGACGCGCGCGCCCGGACGCCCGGGTCGTAGGTGACCATCGCGCGCTCGGGACCGAGTGGCATCACGACCGTGATCGGCGTGCGGGCGCTGCGGGCGCCGGCGAGCTGGATGCCCTCGGCCTCGAGCATCGGGGCGATCAGGTCGCCGGCCGCGTCCTCGCCGAGCGGCGCGGCGAGCGCGGTCGAGAGCCCGAGCCGCGCGGTGCCGAACGCGGTGATCGCGCCGCCGCCCGGCGTGCGCACGAGATCCCCGGCGAAGCGCTCCTCGCCAAGCCGCGGCAGGCCTTCGAGACCCACGAAGGTCATGTCCATGAAGACGGGGACCGCCACGACCACATCGACGCTCATCGACCGGAACTCTGTCAGGTTGCGCGGCGTCGGGCCAGACGACCGATTGGTGAATTGTCGATCGCCTCGCCAACGGTCCCGAATGCGACACCGAGGCGCGCGCCCGCTCGCCCCGCCCGGCCGTCGTCGGCGGGCGCGATCGCCGCCTCCGGGTCGCGCCCCATCGCCGCCGCGGCGGCCCGCCCGCGCTCCTCGAGCACGGCGAGCTGTCGCTCCCACGCGGCGAACCACTCGGCGGTGTCCGCATCCCCGCGCGTGCGCGCCAGCTCCGCGACATAGCCGAGCAGCGTCGTCACGTGCTGCAGGTCGAGCAGGGCGGTCCGGAAGGCCTGATTGCGTTCGAGCAGCAGGTCACTCACGCCGCGCGCGCCCGCCAGCCGTGCCCCGACGGCCTGCGCCGCCGGCTGGCCGTGGAGATCGTGCGCGTCGCCTACGCGCTGCTCGAGCCCGGCCAGCAGCGCGCCGGCCTGCGACGCCCCCTCGGCCAGCACCTCGACGTCATCGAGCCGCCGCGCGAGCTTCCCCCAATGGCTCTGAAGCTGCCGCGTCGTGGCGTGGAGCTCGCGGTACGCGCGATGCTCGGCCGCGTAGAGACCGTTCGGCGTGAGCTCGGACATGCCGGCCAGGCTACCCGGCGGCGCGGGGCGAGCGGCGGGGGGCCGCGGGGAGAGCGCCGCGGCGCGGCCCCGCGGAGCGGCGCGGGCGCGCGGAGCGGCGCGGGCGCGCGGAGCGGCGCGGCCCCGCGGAGCGGCGCGGGCGCGCGGAGCGGCGCGGCCCCGCCGAGCGGCGCGGCCCCGCCGAGCGGCGCGGGCGCGCGGAGCGGGGCGAGCGGCGTGGCGCGGCGCGGGCGCGCGGGGGGGCGCGGACCCGCGCGGGGCGCGCCGGCGCGGCGTCAGAGCGCCGCGGCGAGCGGCGTGCGCGCGAGCCGCTCGCCGAGGGTGGCCAGGCGCTCGACCGGCTCGGCGCTGAAGACGAAGCGCA
>NZ_KE384075.1:0-603 GCF_000423665.1 Solirubrobacter soli DSM 22325
CGCCTTCTACGCCCGTCACGGTATCCACGTCGAACGCGTCATGACCGACAACGGCTCGCCGTATCGCTCGGCCGTGCACGCGCTGGCGTGCCGCGCGCTGAACATCCGCCACCTGCGGACCCGCCCACGCCGGCCCCAGACCAATGGCAAAGCAGAACGCTTCATCCGCACAATGCTCGGCGGCTGGGCCTACGGCGCGATCTACAGCTCAAGCCGAGAACGCACCGCCGCCCTTGACGGCTGGCTGTGGACCTACAACCATCGCCGCCGACACTCAGCCATCGGCCACCAACCACCGATCAACCGGCTGAACAACCTGCTCGGGACTTACACCTAGGGCGCTTCGGCGAACCCGATCCCGCCGTACAGCGGCGCGTGCGTGCCGACCTGCTCGCCGGTCGCGAGGTCGCGCGTCACGTCCTGCGTATAGACGCGCCCCGCCGCCACGCCGAACACCCCACCGGGAGCACGCCAGAGCAGCCGCCCGGTACGCGCGTCGCGGGCGACGACCCGCGCGCCGGCCGCGTCGCCGCGCCGCGCCGCGCGGCCGCCGCCCTCGTCGCGCCGCGTGGCGCGGCCCGCGTTCTCGTCCCGCCGCGCCGC
>NZ_KE384075.1:828-26419 GCF_000423665.1 Solirubrobacter soli DSM 22325
CCTCGTCGCGCCGCGTGGCGCGGCCCGCGTTCTCGTCCCGCCGCGCCGCTCGGCCGCCGCCCTCCTCGCGCCGCGTGGAGCGGCCCGCGCCCCCTCCCCCTGTGGTGGTGACCACGATGTCGTCGGTTGCGGTCACCTCGCTGGCGGCGGGGTCGCGCCAACGGGTGCGCCAGGTGGTCGTGTCGAGGACGCGCAGGCCGGCCGGGCCCGCGACGGCGAGGCCGCCCGGGACCGACGCCGCCGTGGTGCCGCCCGCGCCGCGGTGCAGCGTGACCCGGCGGGTGCGCGGGTCGAGCTCGGCGACGGCGTCGCGGCCGGTGACGAAGACGCGGTCCCCGCCCGCCGCGAGCCCGACCTTGCGGCACGAGTCACCCGCGACGGCGAGCGGCAGCCGCACCCGGTGCAGCGCACCGCGGGCCTCGACGATCGTGACCTCCACGGACGAGCGTCCGATCGCGTTGACGAGCACGCCGCGGCCCGCCGCGTGCAGCGCCGCGGGCGCGCAGTGCGCGTAGCCGACGCGGCGGGTGCGTTCGATCCTTCCCGTGTCGGGATCGATCACCACGAGCCGCCCGTCTTGCAGCAGCGCCGCGACGACGCCCGGGAAGACCACGGCCTCGGCGGCGATCCCGGTCGCGACCGCGTGCAACACCGTGACGTTCGCCGGGTCCGCGATCCAGACGCCGATCCGGCCCGCCCCACCGGGTCCTGCCGCGGAGAGCCCGAGCGCCACCCGCTTGCCGTCGGCCGAGTAGATCGGGCGGGCGTGCGGCTCGGGCAGCGGCAGGCTCGGAGCGACCGGCGCGAGCGTGTCCCGGTCGAAGCGCCCGAACGCCCCGTCGACGAACCCGATCGGCGTCGTCTCGGCGCGTGCGGCGGGGGCGCCCGTGGCGAGCGCGCCTGCGACCGCGACGCAAGTGGCCAACCTTCGCCGCGCACCTCGGGTCCTCACCCGCATGACCAAGCTCATCGCCACCCTCACGGCCATCACCGCCCTCGCTGTCGTGCCGACCGTCGCCTCCGCCGCCGAACCGCCCAGCCCCGCGCCCGCCCCGAGCGCCAACGGCATCATCGCGATCCTGATCGGCCAGTTCACCCCACCGATCGGCTCCAACAAGGGCTCCTGAGCGAAGTTGCGCCCAGGGGTGGCAAGGAAAACCGTCCTCTGGGTTAGGAAATCCTTGCCACCCCCCAGACACGGCGGATCTCGGCCGCGACGTCGTTGGCGTGGCGGCCGTCGGTGGAGACGTGCAGATCGATGCCGCGCAGTGCCGGGATCTGCCTCGCCAGCACGGCCGACTGGGCGACGAGCTCGTCGCGGCCGAGCCACTCGGGCGGCTCGCGCTCGAAGACGCGGCGGGACGTGGTCTCGGGCGTGGCGGTGAGGCACACGACGGTCGTCTCGTCGGCGGCGAGCGCGGCGCGCAGGGCGTCGATGTGGGCGTCGGTCTCGGTCGTCGCGGAGACGACGAAGAGGTCGCGGCCGCGGGCCTTGAGCGCCTCGACGGCGACGGCGACCACCGCGTACGCGGTCTCCTCCTCGAGCCAGGGGTACCCCCACGCGAACTGCTCGGTCTCGAACGCGGCGAACGGCACCCGGTCGTTGTCGAGCAGGCCGGTGAACGCTTCGAGGACGGTCGACTTGCCCGCGCCGGGCGCGCCGGTGATGACGATCGCGCGAACCATGGTCTCAACCGTAGGACGGCGGGGTAAGGTGGGCGTCGGTTCGTTGTACTGAGGGGGGTCCTCGTGAGGGTGAGAAAGCAGTGCCTGCCGTGGTTCGCGTGCGCGGCGATGTTCGTGATCGGAGTACCTGCGCTCGCGTCCGGCGAGGAGCCCGGGCCGGTGCCGCTCGACGCGGCGATGACCGTCCACGACAACTACTTCCAGGACGCCGCGACCGCCGGCAGCGCCGACCACGACGTGTCGATCACGACCGGCGGGAAGGTGACGTTCACCTACGGCGACGACGGGGCGAGCACCGCCTCGCACAACGTCGCGTTCCGGGACGGCCCGCAGCCGAGCAGCTGCACGCAGACCGCCGGCTCGGACATCGACCCCGACACCGTCCCGCCGGTCCCGGACAGTCCGCAACCGCCGGTCTGGTCGGCGTACTGCACGTTCAACGCGCCCGGGACGTACTCGTTCTACTGCCAGGTGCACGGCGGGATGGAAGGCACGATCGAGGTGACCGGGACCGCCACGGCGACGCCGACGCAGACGGCGACGGCAACCGCCACGCCCACCGCGACGGCGACCGCCACGCCGACGCCTCCCGCGGCGGCGGCGCGCGTCGACGCCCACGACTCGGGCGCGCTCAACTGGTTCCAGGAGCGCGGGTCGGGGAGCACCGACAACAGCGTCACGATCAAGCCCGGCGAGCGGGTCGCGTTCGCGTATCCGGCGGGTGCGACCTACCACGACGTCGAGTTCAAGACCGGTCCCGCGCCCGCATCCTGTCCGCAGACCAAGGCCTCGCCCGGGTTCACGATCGACGCCAACGACGCGCCGCCGATGCCCGCGTTCGTCAATCCGCCGGGCTGGGAGGGCTACTGCACATTCGCCAACGCGGGGACGTACACGTTCGTGTGCGGAGCGCACGCGGAGATGACCGGGACGGTGATCGTCCAAGCGGACGCGACGCCGACGCCCACCGCGACCGCGACGCAGACGGCGACCGCAACTGCAACGGCGACGGCTACGCAGACGGCGACCGCGACCGCGACGCAGACGGCGACCGCAACGGCGACGCAGACGGCAACCGCGACGCAGACGGCAACCGCGACCGCGACCGCCACAGAGACCGCGACCGCTCCACCGCAGGCCACGTCCTCACCCACCCCGGCGCCGACCGTCCTGCCGACGCCGAGCCCCACCGCCACGCCGGTCGCCCCCAAGATCGCCACCGCGACGTTCAAGCGCTCCAAGCGCACCGTCACGATCTCGGGCACGACGACCGCGACCGGCAAGGTCACGGTCAAGCTCGCCTACACCCTCGGCAAGAAGGCGCGGTCGAAGACCCTGAGCCTGACGATCAAGAACGGCAAGTTCAGCGGCACGCTCAAGCTCTCCGCCGCCGACGCGAAGAAGGCGTCGAAGCTGTCGGTCACCGTGAGCGCGGCGGGCGCGAGCGCGAAGAAGACGGTGTCCGTCAAGAGATGAGCGCGTCGAGGCGCTGCAGGAGATCGTGCGCCGCCAGCTCGATCTCCTTGTGGCGCCACTCCGACGCCCGGTAGACGCACGCGATCAGCCCCATGCGGTGCACGCGGCGGAAGTCCCCGTAGACGAAGGCGTAGCGCGCCTTCGTCCGATCCGCGGCGCCGTCCGTCAACCCGAGATGCCACAGCTCGTAGTCCTCCCACGAGTGCTTCTCGAGGTACGCGTTCTCGTCGGCGGCTCGGGGCTGGACGCGGTTCCACTCGCTCTCGAGCACGTACTGGCGCGCGTCGATCAACTGCTCGGCGCGCGCCACGGCCTTCGGGTTGATGCCGTAGGAAGCCAGGGCTACTCCGGACGGGTGCCGGTCAGATCCTGCACGGCCCAAGCATTCCCGTCCGGGTCCGAGAAAAACACGAACGCGCCCCACGGGAAGCGTTGGACGTCCGAGACCTCGACGCCGCGGCCGGCCAGCTCGGCCCGCGCGGCCTCGATGTCATCGACCACCAGCTGGAGGCCCTTGACCGACCCGGGCTCCGACTCGGTCAGCCCCTGCCCGATCGCGATCGAGCACGCCGAGCCGGGCGGCGTGAGCTGCACGAACCGGAGGTTCTCGTCGACCCGGTGATCGTGATCGGCGTTGAAGCCGGCCTGGTCGACATAGAACGCCTTGGCGCGGTCGACGTCGGAGACGGGAACCGAGATCAGCTCGAGCTTGAAGTCCATGAGAAGCAGATTACGGACGGTTGCGGTCAGTTTCTGTCCGCAACACAGCGGTGCCCGAAAGGGCATCGGGAAGCGGCTCGGAATGGACGATCGCGAGCGCCCGTGTGGACCGGGTGAGCGCCGTGTAGAGGCCGCCGACGCCGCCGTCGGGACGCTCGCGCAGGATCGCCTCGGGCTCGACCACCACGACCGCGTCGAACTCGAGGCCCTTGGCCACGTGCAGGTCGATCAGGTTCACGCCCGCGCCGAGTGGGGAGCCGTCGGTGGCATCGACGAAATCCGTCAACGCGGCGCGCACCGCGTCCATGTGGACGTGCGGGACGCAGACGCCGACGGAGCCGACCTCGCCGGCGAACCTCGCCGCGACACGTGCCGCCGAGGCGCCGACGTCGTCGGTGTCGATCGCCACAGCCGGGAACGGCGCGTCGCGCACGCCGCGCGGGGCGGGCGCGCCCTCGGGCAGCAGCGCGCCGGCCAGCACGAGGAAGTCGCTCGGCACGCGATAGGAGATCCGCAGCTCACTGACCTCGTGGGTGCTCACGCCGGCCTCGTCGAGCACGGCGTCCCAGCTCGAGACGCCCGCGTCGGCGGTGCGCTGCGACAGGTCGCCGAGGATCGTCAGCGACTGCCCACGCGCTCGGCGGACGGCCATCCGCAGCTCCATCGGCGTCAGGTTCTGCGCCTCGTCGACGACCACGTGGCCGAAGCGCCGGAGGGTCGGGTCGATCAGCCAGTGCGCCTCGTCGAGCAGAGCGACGTCAGTAGGCGTCATGTCCTTGCGCTTGGTCGCGGCGCTCGACTTCAGCAGCAGCGCGAGCTCGTCGTCCGAGAGCAGCCCCCCGGCGGCCTCCGCGAGGCGAGCGCGGTTCTTGTACAGCCGCCCGACGAGCGCCTCGGGCGTCTCCTTCGGCCACGACTTGGTCGCCATGCGCTGGTACTCCTTGGTCTTGCGCACGGCGCTGATCGCCTCCTCCTGGCCGGCCAGCGAGTCGCGGTCGAGCACGCGCGAGGCGATCAGGCCGGCGAGCCGCTCGCGGAAGCGCTCGCGCCCGGCCTCGTAGCTGAACGTGCGCTCGCGGACGGCGTCCACGATCTCGACCAGATCCTCGCGCGTCACCGTCACGACCTTGCGCCGACCGAAGGGGATCTCCCCGCCCTCGAGGCTGAGCCGGTTCCACAGCAGGCGCTCCATCACCACGGCGATCCGCGCGCTGCCCTTCAGCGCCGCGAGCTCGCGCGTCTCGTCGACCTCGCCGTGCGGCTCGGCGATCAGTGAGCCGATCGGCCGCTGCTCGACGCCACCCTCGCCGAGCGCCGGCAGCACCTGCTCGATGTAGCGGATGAACGTCTCGTTCGGGCCGACGACGAGCACGCCCGCGCGGCCCAGATCCGGGTCGGCGTAGAGCAGCCAGGCCGCGCGGTGCAGGCCGACGGCGGTCTTGCCCGTGCCCGGGCCGCCCTGGATGACGAGCGCGCCATCGGCCTCGCGGCTGATCAGCTCGTACTGGTCGGGCGTGATCGTCGAGATGATCTGGCGCATCTCACCCACGCGCTGGCGGGTGATGTCCTCGACGATCGCGTCGGTGAGGTGGTCGTCGCCCTCTTGGGTCAGCGTCTCGTCGACGAAGCCCAGGACCTTCCGGTCCTCGATGTCCAGGCGCCGCCGCCTGCGCACGCCCCGCGGCTCGTGCGCCGTCGCGGCGTAGAAGGGCTCCGCGGCGGGCGCGCGCCAGTTGACCGACAGCAGCTCGTTGTCGCCGCTCCAGACGGCGTGGCGGCCGACGTAGAGCGTCTCGCCGTCGGTGCCGTCGATGCGGCCGAAGTACAGCGGGCCGCTCGCTTCGGTGTACACGCGGATGCGTTCGCGGCGCATCTGCTCGAGCGCCTCGTTGGCGAACTCGTCGATGCCCTGCGAACGCCTCCGGCCGACGAGCGCGGCGAACGCGAGGTCATACGCCGCACCCGTCTCGTCCAGGTGTTTCTGCTCCTCCTCCAACGATTCCACGCGTTGATCGTAGGCTGATGGCCGGTTATGACCTCTCCCCGCAACCTCGTCAACCTCAAGGACGCCACCAAGGGCTACGCCGCGCGGACCGTGCTGGCGGACGTCACACTGGGCGTCTCGGCAGGTGACCGGATCGGGATCGTCGGCCGCAACGGCGACGGCAAGTCGACGCTGCTGCGCCTGATCGCGGGGGTCGAGGAACCGGACGCGGGCGCCGTGACCCGCTCCGGCGGGCTGCACATGGCGATGCTCGGGCAGGGGGACGATCTCGACCCCGGCCGCACGATCCGATCGGAGCTGGTGGGCGGGCGGCCGGACCACGAGTGGATGGCCGACGCCGCCTACCGCAACGTGCTCGACGGGCTGCTGGGGGGCGTCGAGATCGCGCGGTTCCCGCAGGGGCTCGACACGCTCATCGCGCCCTTGAGCGGCGGCGAGCGCCGGCGGATCGCGTTGGCGAAGGTGCTGCTGGACCACCCCGAGCTGCTGCTCCTCGACGAGCCCACGAACCACCTCGACGTCGAGGGCGTGGACTGGCTGGCGAGGCATCTGGCCGCGCGGCGCGGCTCGATGCTCGTCATCACCCACGATCGCTGGTTCCTGGACGCCGTCTGCACGCTCACGTGGGAGGTCGCCGAGACGGACGTCTATCAGTACGAGGGCGGCTACTCGGCCTACACGCTGGCGCGGGCGGAGCGGGCGCGGCAGGCGGCCGCGCGTGAGGAACGCCGCCAGCAGCTGATCCGCAAGGAGCTCGCGTGGTTGCGGCGCGGCCCGCCGGCGCGCACGTCCAAGCCGAAGTTCCGGATCGAGGCGGCCAACGCGCTGATCGCCGACGAGCCCGAGCCCCGCGATCGCGCCGAGCTCCTCCGGTTCTCGACCTCGCGGCTGGGCAACAAGGTGCTCGACGCGGAGGGTGTCTCGCTTGCCTATGGCGACCGCCGGATCCTCCGCGATGCCACCTGGCGCTTGGGTCCGGGCGACCGCTTCGCGCTGGTGGGCGTGAACGGGTCCGGCAAGACGTCGCTGATGCGGGTGATCGCGGGCTCGCAGGCGCCCGACGCCGGGGAGGTCACACGCGGTGCGACGGTCAAGCTCGCCTTCCTGTCGCAGGACACGGCGGAGATCCCGGGGCACCTGCGGGTCCTGGAGTCGGTCGAGGCGATCAAGGGTCGCGCCCGCCTCGGCGACGGGTCCGAGCTCACCGCGGGGATGCTCTGCGAGCGCTTCGGGTTCGGGGGCGAGAAGGGCCGCACGCTGGTCCGGGACCTGTCCGGCGGCGAGCGGCGCCGGCTCCAGCTCATGCGGCTGCTGATGGGCGAGCCGAACGTCCTGCTGCTCGACGAGCCCACCAACGACCTCGACATCGACACGTTGACCGCGTTGGAGGACCTGCTGGACGGCTGGCCCGGGACGCTCGTGGTCGTCTCCCACGACCGCTACTTCGTCGAGCGGGTGTGCGACAACGTCTACGCGCTCCCGGGCGACGGCTCGATCCGCCACCTGCCCGGCGGGATCGAGCAGTACCTCGAGCAGCGACGCGCGGAGGAGGAGCTGGTCGCTTCCAAGCCCGCGGCCGTCCGCTCCACCCCGAACCAGGCGGTCGTGCGCGCGGCGCGCAAGGAGGTCGCGAGGCTCGAGCGCGCGCTGGAGAAGCTCGGTGAGCGCGAGGAGCAGTTGCACGAGTCGATGGCCGCCGCGGCGACCGATCACGTGCGCCTGCGCGAGCTGCAGGAGGAGCTGGCCACGGTCGCCGCCGAGCGCGAGCAGCTCGAGAGCGACTGGCTCGAGGCGGCGGAGACGGCGGGCTAGAACGGCAGGCGGCTGAGCACGTCGCTCGGCCGCTCGTTGATGTCGGTGTCGGTGAAGCGCAGGACGGTGTAGCCGGCGGCGTGCCAGGCCTCGTCCTTGCGCCGGTCGGTGCGGCGGGCGGTCGGGCGCCTATGGCCCGGTCCATCGACCTCGACGACGAGCTTGTGCTCCGGCCAGTGGCAGTCGGCCTCCTCGCCGGCCAGTTCGACGTTGACGAGCGGCTCGGGGAACCCGGCGAGCTGCAGGAGCGTCAGGAACGCGTCCTCGTTACGGCTCTTGGTGCCCGCGCTGCCGGCGATGTACAGGCCGATCGCCCGGTCGAGCACGCCCAGGTTGCGGCGCCCGTTCGCGCGTCGCATCGACGCGTAGGTCTCCTTGAGGTCGAACCGGTTCCAGTGCGCGGCCTCGTCGATCACCTTGGCCAACTGGTGCGCGGTGAGCACGTCGGCGAGGTCGACGAGGGTGCGCGCGACGGTCGTGACCGGGATGCCTTTGTGGACCGTGACATCGCGCGGGTCGAGCCGCCGATAGCCGTGCACCAGAACAGGCCCTTTCGGCCGCCGCCCGCGGGGCGCGAGCACGTCGCTGATCACCCGCCAGTCGCGCCGCACCTCCCACAACGCCGCCGCCGACCGATGGCTCAGCACCGCTCCGTCACCCGCCGCGAGCACCGCGGCCATCCATTCCGCCTCCCGCGAGAGCTCGCCCGGGCCGTAGGAGTACACGCCGGGGTACCAGCGCCGCAGGGCACCCCGCGCCACGCGCTTGGTGATCGCGGCGCTCGTGAGCCCCTGTCCGAGCAGCTCGGTCGTCGTGACCAGCCCGAGTCGGGCATGGGGTGGCAAGGATTTCCTAACTCTGAGGACGGTTTTCCTTGCCACCCCCCAAGCCTCGGGGCGTGCGGTGAACGGAACAAGACGCGCTCGTTACGAATCAGCGCCGGATCTGCAACGCGTTTGCGTCGAGATCGCGCACCGAGGTGTGGCCGGAGAGGCCGAGGGTGAGGTCGAGCTCGGCGACGATGTTCGAGACGGCGTCGCGGGCGCCGTCCGCCCCGTTCAACGCGAGGCCGTAGATGTGCGGGCGGCCGATCAGGACCGCGTCGGCGCCGAGCGCGAGCGCCTTGAAGACGTCTGAGCCGGTGCGCACGCCGGAATCCAGCAGGACCGTGAGGCCCGACGCGGCCGGGACGATGTCGACGAGCGCGTCGAGCGAGGCGATCGCCCCGTCGACCTGCCGCCCGCCGTGGTTGGAGACGACGATGCCGTCGACGCCCGCCGCGGCCGCGCGGCGCGCGTCGTCGGGGTGCAGGACGCCCTTCAGGAGGATCGGAAGCGAAGTGCGCTCGCGCAGGCCCTCGACGTCGGCCCAGGTGAGCGAGGGCCGCGAGTACGTATTCAGGAAGGTGTCGACCGCCGCCCGGGGCTCGGGCGAGCGCAGGTTGGCCAAGAACGAGCCGGGCACGTTGCGGCTGATCGCGAAGAGCGTCCGGATCGCCCCGAGCGTGACCTCGACCTCCGCCGCCGCGCCCGGTTTGCGGCTGCGCACGAGCTCCCAGAACCGGGTGTCCGACAGGTACTGCGCGATCCCCTCGGCGCGCGCGAACGGCAGCGACCCGAGGTTGAGGTCCTGCGGGCGCCAGCCGAGCATCGTGGTGTCGAGCGTCACCACGACCGCCTCGCACCCCACCGCCGCCGCCCGCGCGAGGAACGAGTCGACCAGGTCCTCGTCGGTGCTCCAGTACAGCTGGAACCAGCGCGGCGAGTCGCCCATCACCGCGGCGCAGTCCTCCATCGACCACGACGCCTGGTTGGAGAACACGTACGGCAGCCCGAGCTCGGCTGCGGCGCGGGCGATCGCGCGGTCGCCCTCCGGGTGCAGCAGCTCCGACGCACCCACGGGAGCGAACAGCACCGGGGCGGGGATCGTGCGCCCGAACAGGGTCACCGAGAGATCGCGCGAGGACACGTCGCGCAGCATCCGCGGGACGATCGCCCACCGCTCGAACGCGGCGCGGTTGGCGCGCATGGTCGCGCCCTCGCCCGCCCCGCCCGCGCAGTAGGCCCACGCGCGCACCGACGCCCGCCGCGACGCGCGCTCCTCGAGCGTCGCAAAGTCCGCGGGGATCGCCGGCCGGCGGCCGAGCGCCCCGTCGCGATAGATCTTCGCCTGCCGTTCGCGTCCCCAGCTCATCGCCGGACGGTACCCGCACCGCGGCACTATACTTTTTGAAGTGCCAATCAAAGTAGACGTGTGGTCGGACATCGCGTGTCCGTGGTGCTACATCGGCAAGCGGAAGTTCGAGGCCGGTGCGCGAGCGTTCGACGGCGACGTCGAGGTGACCTATCACTCGTTCGAGCTCGCGCCGGACACACCGGTCGACTTCGACGGCTCCGAGATCGACTTCCTGACCAAGCACAAGGGGATGAGCGCCGCGCAGGTCAGGCCGATGCTCGACCGGGTGGCCGGGATCGCGAAGGACGTGGGCCTCGACTACGACTTCGACGCGCTCCAGCACACGAACACGCTCAAGGCGCACCAGTTGCTGCACTTCGCCAAGCAGCACGGGAAGCAGCTCGAGCTCAAGGAGCGGCTGCTGAAGGCGTACTTCGTCGAGGGGAAGCACGTCGGGCGCGACAGCGACCTCGCCGACCTGGCCCAAGAGGTGGGTCTGGACCGCGACGAGGCGCTCCAGGCGCTCGCCGACACCACGTACGAGAACGACGTCCGGCAGGACATCGCGCAGGCGCGCGCCTATGGCATCAACGGCGTGCCGTTCTTCGTCATCGAAGGCAAGTACGGCGTGTCCGGCGCGCAGGACGCGGCGACGTTCACGCAGGTGCTGCAGAAGGTCGCCGCGGAGCGGGGCGCCGTCCCGGTCCCCGAGCCGTAGCCCGGGGACGCGGAACGACGAGCGGACTCAGCGGACGCGGGTCCCGGTGGTCGCGTCCCAGTGCAGCGGAGGGCTGAGCTTCTTCAGCGGCGCGTCGGCGCGTGAGATCTTGTCGCCCTTGACGCCGGGCGGGCAGATCGCGGTGTAGCTGACGAGGCCGCCGGTGCCACCCTTGAAGCGCGGGAAGCCGGTCGAGATCAGGCAGCCGGTCTCGGGCACCTTGTCGAGGTTGGCGATGCCCTCGCCCTGCGCGTAGCCGTGGTGCATCAGCCACGCCTCGCCCTCCAGGGTGGGCGTGGTGTCGGTGTCCAGCGGCTCATGGCCGTGGAACAGGATGTGGCGCTTGAGTTGGAGGAACTTGATCGCGTCCAGCGAGACGCCCGGGAAGACCGGGTCGGCGGCGAGCGCCTTCGCCTTCTCCGGGTCCGACGTCCACTTCTTCGACCAGTCAGAGCGGACCATGACGACCGAGCCCTCGGGGATGCGGCCGTTCTTCTTCTCCCACGCGGTGATGTCACTCACCTGCAGGTGGTAGTCGGCCTTCTTCTTGACCTGCGGCACGATCGAGATGACGACGAGCGGGCGCGGAGCGGCGAACGTCGCCGGCAGCTCGTCGATCGCCGGATACTCCGGCGCCCAGTGGGCGGGCGGGTCGAGCTGGGTGCCGAACTGGTCGGTCGAGATGTCGTAGTGCGTCGCCTCGAACCCGTCCTTGTCGTACGTGTACGGCTGACCCGTGTCCGGGTTGAGCGTGGGCGAGAAGGTCGACGGCCCGAAGCCCTTCCACACGGGCTGCGTCGGCGTCAGGACGTGGCTGAGGCTGATGTAGCGCGCCTTGGTGAACACGTCCTGGTAGGTCTGCCACAGGTTGACCTGCGAGCCCTTCTGGGCGATCGCCGGCGCCGCGTTCTGGCTCGACCCCACCGCGTACGCGCCGACGGCCAGCGCGGCTGCCGCCACGCCGGTAACGAGATTGCGTCCCCTCATTCTTCCCCCTTCTGGTAGGACCTCCCGAAGCGCGGAAGACTACGGGGTGAGCAGGAGTTTCTCCACGTCGGGGCGGCAGCCGCCGCAGCCGGTTGACGCGCCCGTCCGTTCCGAGACGCCCTCGACCGTCGTCAGGGAGAACTCGGCGATCGCGGCGCGGATCTCGCCCGAGGAGACGACCTGGCACGAGCACACGAGGTGGTCGGGCTCGGCAGCGGCCGCGGGAGCGCCGGCTTCGAGCAGCGCGTCCGGCACCACGCCACCGGACGCGATCAACCCGCGCAGCGTCCGCGCGTCCGAGAGATCCCCAAGCAACGTCGCCCCGCTGAGCCGCCCGTCGCGCACCACGAGCTTGCGGTAGCGCTCGCGGCGAGA
Source organism: Solirubrobacter soli DSM 22325 (assembly GCF_000423665.1). Lineage (GTDB taxonomy): Bacteria > Actinomycetota > Thermoleophilia > Solirubrobacterales > Solirubrobacteraceae > Solirubrobacter > Solirubrobacter soli. Next base: position 12,783 of record NZ_KE384075.1, read on the forward strand.
GTCCAGGGCGATCACCTCGTCGGCCCCGTCGTCGGGCTCGGCCGCGCGGCCCGCGCAGAAGAGATCGATGCCGGCCACCTTCAACGTGGTCGCCGGCACCGCGCCGAGGAACGCCGCCGGCCGGCCCGCGATCGCCGCGCCCGCCGCCCGCGCCTGCTCGAGCACCGGCGCCCACAGCCCGTAGACGGTCCCGCGGTGCTCCGCGCACTCCCCCACGGCCCACACGCCCGGCGCGCTCGCCCGCAGGTTGTCGTCGACGAGGACGCCGCGCTCGACCTCGAGCCCCGCGTCACGCGCCAGCGCCACCTCGGGCCGAATGCCCGTGGCGAACACGACCAGCTCGCCCGGCACGACGACGCCGTCGTCGAGCACCACGCCCTCCGGGGTCACCGCCTCGGTCCTCCGCCCGCAGAGGACGTCGATCCCGAGCGCCCGGATCCGCCGCTCCAGCAGCCGCGCGGCCAAGCCATCGAGCTGCAGCTCCATCAGACGATCGGCGAGATGCACCACCGTCACCGCCACACCGAGCTCACGCAGCCCACGCGCGGCCTCCAGGCCGAGCAGCCCGCCGCCGACCACGACGGCGGTGGAGGCGGAAGCCGCCGCCTCCCGGATCGCCCGCATGTCCGCGATGGAACGGAACACGTGCGCCCGCGAGAGCCCCGCCACCGGCGGCAGCCAGGGCGCCGAGCCGGTCGCCAGCACCAGCGCGTCGTACTCCAGGACGGCGCCGTCCTCGAGCTCGACGCACCGCGAGCGTGTGTCCACGGACCGCACCGCCGCGCCCAGCCGCAAAGAGACTGCTTCCGGCCGCCGCAACGCCAGCCGCGAGTCCTCGATGTCACCCGCCAGCGCCTGCGAGAGCAGCACGCGGTTGTACGGCTCGTCGTCCTCGCGCCCGACGACCGTGATCTGCCAGTCCGGATCGTGCGCCAGCACCGACTCCGCGACCGCCATCCCCGCCATCCCGGCGCCGACGATCACGAGCCGCCGTCCCGGCGCATCCGGCGCGACCGCCACGCTCACCGGCTCCACCCGCACCGCGCACGCCTTCAGCTCGGGCTGCAACGACACGGGATCGACGTCGCGCGCGGTGACGTTGTTGACCGTCCCCGCGCCCGGCTCGGCGTGCAGCGCGCCCCAGTGGAACGGCGCGAAGGCGACGCCCGGCGGGACCCGCTCTGACACCCGCAGCCGCAGCACCACCGACCCGCGCCGCGACCGCACCCGCACGCGATCCGGAAGGCCGGTCGCGTCGACCGGGTTCAACTCGACGAACGGGTGCGGCTCGGCCTCCAAGAGCGACGGCGACTTCCCCGTCCGCGTCATCGTGTGCCACTGCTGGGCGACGCGGCCGGTCGTCAGCACCAACGGGAAGTCGGGCGACACCGGATCGGCCGGCGCCGTGTGCGGCGTCGGCGCCAGCCGCGCGCGCCCGTCGGGGAAGCCGAAGCGCCGCGCGGCATACAACCGCTCGGTCCCGGGATGCGAGGCCGACGGCACGGGCCACTGCAGCGGCCCGTCGCGACGTAGCCGGGCGTGCGAGATCCCCGACTGATCGCAGAGGCGCCCCTCGGTCGCGCGTACGTACTCGGCGTGCACGGCCGCGGCGCTGCGCCACGCGAACTCCTCCTTGAACCCCAGCGCCCGGCCGACGCGGGCGAAGATCTCCCAGTCCGGCAGCGCGTCGCCCGGCGGGTCCAGAGCGCGCGAGACCAGGGAAACGCGGCGCTCGGAGTTCGTCATCGTCCCGTCCTTCTCCGGCCATTGCGCGGCCGGGAGGAGCACGTGCGCCGTCGCGCCCGTCTCGGTCGGGAAGTACGCGTCCTGGCACACGACGAGATCGGCACGCCGCAGAGCCGCGGCGAAGCGTCCCGCGTCGGGCTGTGACACCACCGGGTTGGTGGCGACGATCCACAGCACCTTCACTCGCCCGTCCTCAAGCGCCTCCACCAGCTCGGTGGCCGCGAGCCCCGCGTCGGGAGCGATCCCGGGCGAGCCCCAGAAGCGCCGCATCCACGCGCGATCCTCGGCGTCGGCGACCTTCCGGTAGCCCGGCAGCAGCGTCGAGAGCCCGCCCGTCTCGCGCCCGCCCATCGCGTTGGGCTGGCCGGTCAGCGACAGCGGTCCGGAGCCCGGCCGCCCGATGTTCCCGGTCGCCAGGCAGAGGTTGAGAATGGCGCGGTTCTTCAAGACGCCCACCGTCGACTGGTTGACGCCCATCGACCACAGCGCCATCGCCCGCTTCGTCGAGCCGAACCGGCGCGCCGCGGCGACGATGTCCTCCGCCGGGACCCCGCAGACCTCGGCGGCGCGTGAAGGCGTCCACTCGGCCGCGATCGTCAGTGCGTCGTCCGCACCGCGCGTGTGGCGCTCCAAGAAGGTCCGGTCGAGCAGGCCGTCGCGCTCGAGCACGTGCAGCATCGCGTTCAGCAGCGGCAGGTCGGTGCCGGGCCGGACCGGCAGGTGCAGGTCGGCGTGCTCGGCGGTCGGCGTCACCCGCGGGTCGGCGACGATCAGATACGCGCCGCGGCTGCGCATCCGGTTCCACACGATCGGGTGGCATGACGCCGCGTTGGAACCGAGGAGGAACAGCACGTCGGCCTCGTCGATGTCGGCGTAGGACGGCGGCGGGCCGTCGGAACCGAGAGCGCCTGCGTAGCCGGCCACGGCCGAAGACATGCACAGCCGCGAGTTGGAGTCGACGTTGTTGGTGCCGAGGAAGCCCTTGGCCAGCTTGTTGACGACGTAGTAGTCCTCGGTCAGCAGCTGGCCGGAGATGTAGAACGCGATCTCCTCGGGCTTCACCGAGCGCAGCTTGTCCGCCAGCGCGCCGATGACCGTCCGCCACGACCCCTCGCGCCAGCGCTCGTCGGTGCTCGCCCGCCACATCGGCGTCGTCGCGCGGTCCGGCGCGTGCACGGCCTCGGGGAGCCGTGTCGGCTTGCGACACGTGGCACCGCGGTTGACGGGATGCGACGCGTCGCCCCGCACCGCCACGAGCCGGCCTTCCTCGACGGAGGCGACGAGCCCACAGCCGACCCCGCAGTACGGGCAGGTGGTCTTTGTGTCAGAGGGCAAGCCGCACCCAGAGCTCGTCGCCATCCACCCGCACGTCATGGACGGCCACGGCCTCGTCCCCGTTCAACGCGAAGCCCGTCGAGAGGTCGAACCGGCGGCCGTGCAACGGGCAGGTCACGCAGGAGTCGGCGACGATCCCGTCGGCCAGCGGACCGGCAGCGTGGGGACAAGCCGCATCCACCGCGCGGAACCCGTCGAGCAGCCGGAAGACCGCGATCCGGCGCCCATCCACGGACGTGCTGCGGCCTTCCAGCAGCGGGATGTCGTCGACGCGGCCGACGAGGGTCCAGGTCTCTGAGGCGAGTGCGGTCATGAGTCGAGCTCCGCGAACTGACGGGGATGGACGGGGGCGTGACGCTCGCGCCACGGGTCGGGATCGGCGGCGGCCTTGGCGATCCGGTAGCGCTCGAGCAGCCCGTCGATGTCACCCACGACGGCGTCGCGGACCACGTCGATCCCCACGCGCTCCAGATAGCCGTAGGTGCGCTCGAGGTACTCCGCGTTCTCGCGGTAGTGCTGGAGGAAGGCGAGCGAGAGCCGGATCGCCTCGTCGGAGCTGGGCACCGTGGCCAGCAGGTCGCCCTTGCGCACGGTCGCGCCCGCGGCGCCGCCCACGTAGAGCTCCCACCCGCCCTCGACCGCGACCAGCCCGATGTCCTTCACGTACGCCTCGGCGCAGTTGCGCGGGCAGCCCGTGACGGCGGACTTGACCTTGTGCGGCGTGTAGAGCCCCTCCATCGCCCGCTCGAGCTCGATGCCGACACCCATCGCGTCGCCGAGGCCGAAGCGGCAGAAGTCGGTCCCGACGCACGTCTTGACCGTCCGCACCGCCTTCGCGTACGCGTGCCCGGACGGCATGTCGAGCTCCTCCCAGATCGCCGGGAGCTGCTCCTTGCGAATGCCCAGCAGGTCGATCCGCTGGCCGCCGGTGATCTTGATCAGCGGCACCTCGTGCTTCTCCGCCACGTCGGCGATCCGCCGCAGCTCCTCCGCCGTGGTGACACCGCCGCGGATACGCGGGACGACGGAGAACGTGCCGTCGTTCTGGATGTTCGCGTGGACGCGGTCGTTGATGAAGCGCGCGTGGCGCTCCTCGCGGTGGCGGTTGCCGCAGACCTCGCTCACCAGGTACGCGAGCCCCGGCTTGCAGGCGCCGCAGTCGCGGCCCGCGCCGCAGGCCGCGCTCAACTCCGACACCGATTCGAGCCCCCGCTCCCGCACGACCGCCGCCAGCTCCTCGCGCGTCTGGCGCCGGCACGGGCACAGGTACGTCGCCTCCTCGGCCGCGCCGCCGCGCTCGATCGCCAGCAGCTCGCCCACCAGCGGCTTGCAGGAGCCGCACCCGGCGCCGGCGCGGGTGACGTTGACGACCTCGAGCGTCGAGCCGAGCCCGCGCGTGCGGATGGCATCGACGATCTCGCCCTTGCAGACGCCGTGGCAGTTGCACACGCGGGCGCTGTCGGGGAGGTCGGCGGCGGTCGCCTGTGAGGCCTCGGCCAGCAGCGCGAGCGGGTCGCTCGCCTCGCGCGCGGTGCGGACCGCGTCCATCAGGAGCTCGGCGCCGCGGGTGTCGCCGAGCAGGATCGTGCCCACGGTGCGGCCGTCGCCGTCGACCGCGAGCTTGCGGTAGGTGCGCTGGTCGTTGACCACCACGGCTCGCGCCCCCTCGGGGTTCCCGGCGCAGACGAGGTCCACCCCCATCACCTTCAGCTTGGCCGTCGGGATCGTGCCCGTGTAGGGCTCATTTGCGGCCAGCGCGCGCGCCTGCTCGTGGATCGGCGCGACGATCCCGTGCACGATCCCGCGATGTTCGGCGCACTCGCCGACGGCGAAGACCTTCGGGTGCGAGGTCCGCAGCTGGTCGTCGACGACGATCCCGCGATTGACATCGAGGCCCATCGCGCGGGCGAGCGAGATCTGCGGGCGGATGCCGACGCTGATCACGACCAGGTCGGCTTCGACGAACTCGTCCTCCAGTTGCACGCCGTGCGGCGTGATCCGCTTCGTGTTGCGCTCGAGCAGGACCTCGACGCCGAGCGCCTCCATCGCGGGTGCGAGCAGCGCCGCGGCGCCGCCGTCGAGCTGGCGCTCCATCAGGCGGTCCATCAGGTGTATGACGGTCACCGAGCAGCCGAGCGAGGCGAGCCCGTACGCGGCCTCCAACCCCAACAGGCCGCCGCCGATGACGACCGCCCGGCCGCCCGCGTGGGCGGCGATCGCCGCGCAGTCCTCCGGACCGCGGAAGACCTGGGCGTGCTCGGCGCCCGGGATCGGCGGCACGAGCGCGTCCGAGCCGGTGCACAGGACGACGCGGTCGTAGGCGTCGGTGTCGACCGTGTGCAGCCATTCACCGAGGCGCACCTCGATCCGCTGGTCCTCGTACCAGGAGGCCGGTCGCAGCGTGAGCGTGTCCGGGTCGGCACCGTTGGCCAGCAGCGTCGAGAGCGCGACTCGGTCGTAGGGCAGGCGCGGCTCCGCGGTGACGAGCGTGAGCGCCTCGTCGGAGCGCTCGCGGATCGCCTCGAGCACCGCCTGCCCCGCGATGCCACCGCCGACGACCAACGTCGTGCGCCGCGGCAAAACCGGGACGCCTGAAACCGCACGGCCGGGCCCGACGTGACCGCTGGCCAGGCTCATGCCTGCGCTCCGGCCGGGGCGATCCAGGTCCCGCGCACGACCAGCGTCCCGCACAGGGCGACGGCCGCGACCGCCGCGATTGCGCCGATGCCAGGCCCGTAGGAGCCGAACGCGTCCCGCGCGGTGCCGAGGATCGTCGGCAGGAAGAACCCGCCGAGCCCGCCCGCCGCGCCCACCAGGCCGGTGAGCACGCCGATCCGCTCGCGGTAGCGCATACCAACGAGCTGGAAGACCGCGCCGTTCCCGACGCCGAACGTCCCCATCACCAGCGGGAAGGCGACCGCCGCAGCGCCCAGGGCCGGCAGCGCGGAGGAGAAGAGCAGCAGTGCCGCGCCGATCCCGAAGACCGCGGTCAGCACCGTCGTCCCGCCGTGGCGGTCGGCGAGCGCGCCGCCCAACGGCCGCAGCAGCGACCCGAGTGCGCCGCCGACGGCGACGATCGTCGCCGCGTCGACCTTCGAGAGCCCGTACTGGTCGTGGAAGAAGATCGGCAGGAAGCTCGCGAGGCCGACGAAGGAGCCGAACGTGACCGCGTAGAGGCCACACAGGCGCCACGCGTCCCGCTCGCCGGCGATCGCCCGCAGGTCGGCGACCCGCACCGGCTTCGCCGGCGCCGGCGGCTCCTTGGCCAGCAGCGCGAACGCGCCCCACACGAGCAGCACCGGGATCAGCGCGAGCCCGAAGACCGCGTGCCAGCCGACGTGCTCGGCCAGGCGCGGCGCCGCGAGCGTCGTCAGCACCGTGCCGGAGTTGCCCGCGCCCGCGATCCCCATCGCGAGCCCCTGGTGGCGCGGCGGGTAGTGGCGGCTCGCGAGCGGGAGCGAGATCGCGAAGCTCGACCCCGCGACGCCGAGCAGGACGCCGACGCCGAGCAACGCGCCGTACGTCTCCGCCGCGAGCCAGCCGAGCAGGAGTGCGAGGACGACGACGCTCATCGAGATGAGGCCGACGCGACGCGGGCCGTAGCGGTCGCCGAGCAGCCCGAGCAGCACCCGGAAGAACGCCGCCGAGAGCAACGGCACGGCGACCATCAGGCCCTTGGCTGAAGCGGACAGGCCGAGGTCGTCGCCGATGTACGCGCCGAGCGCGCCGAGCAGCACCCAGGCCATGAAGGAGACGTCGAAATGCAGCAGCGCGGCCACGAGCGAGGGTGCGTGCCCGGTGCGACGGAGGGCGTTGAAGTCCATGCCCAGGACCGTAAGTCGGGTCCGAGCCAGGTTCTTTGTCCCGTCGGTCGGAGACTCGCAACCGCTTGGCTCCCCCCGGTCGAATCTGAACTGTACAGTCAAGAAACGATGCCGCGGCCACGCGCACAGCTCGACACGATCGCCCTCGCCCGTGCGTTCGCGCACGGTGGACTGCAGGGAACGTCGATCGACGCGGTCGCCGCCGCGGCGGGTCTGGCGAAGCCGACGCTGTACGCGCGCGGCGGCTCCAAGGAGGAGCTGTTCGCGCTCGCCGTGGACGCGGAGGCCGAGCGCCTGCTCGAGCGCCTGGACGGCGCGGCGCGGGTCTCCGATGTCGCCCGGGCGCTGGACGAGCACCCGCGCGAAGGCCTGCGCCTGCTGCTCGTGACGGGCGGTGCGCTGGACCGGATCCGGCGCGCCGTCGCGCTCCCGGAGGCACACGCCTCGGCGCTGCTCGGCGCCGCCTACGTCTCCCTCCACGGCGGCCCGCCGGTCGCCGACGTCGCCCGAGCCCTCGCCCCACTCGAGGACGCCGGCCCACCCGCCGGCATCTGGACCGCGTAGCGGTCACAGCTTCGCCGCCGGCCGCAATACCTCTCTGGATGGAACGGTCCGATGAGCAACTGCTCGTCGACGCGCTCGCGGACGGCGAGGCGTTCGGCGAGTTCTACCGGCGGCACGCGCCGACGCTCCTCGGCTACCTGACACGGCGGACCGGCGACGGCGAGGTCGCGGCCGACCTGACCGCCGAGACGTTCGCCGCGGCGCTCGAGGGGCTTCCCCGCTTCAAGCCCGCGCTCGGCCCCGCGAGCGCGTGGCTGTACGGGATCGCGCGGCACAAGCTCGCGCGGGCGTTGGAGCGCGGGCGCGTGGAGGACGCGGCGCGGCGCAAGCTCAAGCTGCCGCGGATCGTCGTCGACGACGAGGCGATCGAGCGCATCGAGGCGTTCGCCGCGTCCGAGTCGACCGGGCGGCTGATCGGCCGGCTCTTCGAGCAGCTGCCCGACGAGCAGCGGCACGCCGTGACCGCGCGGGTCGTCCACGAGCGCGAGTACGCGGACATCGCCGACACCCACGCCACCTCGGAGACCGTCATCCGCAAGCGCGTCTCGCGCGCGCTCGCCCGCCTGCGCGCCGGACTGGAGCACACGCCGTGACCGACTTCCTCGCCGAGCTCGAGCAGCAGATGACCGAGGCCGCCCACCGTGCGGTCGCGGAGCGCGCGCGGCCGCGGGTGCGGCTGTGGCCGACCGTCGCCCTCGTGGCCACCGCCGCGGTCGCGATCGGCGCGATGTTCCTCCTGCCCGAACGGAACGGGACGGCCCCGCCGGCGAAGCAGCCGTTCGTCTCGCTGCGGGGCACGAGCATCGGGATCTACAACACGGCGGGCTTCGAAGGGATGGCGACGACCGCGGCGCAGGCGATCCGCAGGCTCGGGCCGTCCGCGGACGTCGGCAACCTGCCCGCGTCGCGCCGCGCCTCGATCGTCCTCGCGGACAGCGCGCACGCCGCGCAGGCGCGCAAGGTCGCGCGCGCCCTCGGCATCGAGCGCTTCGGCACCGCGCGCGAGCTGCCGGGCGGGACGATCTACGACGTCACCGTCCTGCTCGGCGACGACTACGCCAAGCCGGCACCGAAGCTGCTGTCCGCGTTCGCGTTCCTGCGCGAGTCGCCCAACGAGCAGATCTTCACGACCTCGGGCCGGGTACGCGTGATCGCGACCCGCGCCGGCCTGTGCCTCCAGGTCCACGCCGGCGCCGGCCGGACCGCGACCTGCGCCGACGTGACCGACGCGCTCGCGGGCAAGCTCGTGATCGCCGATCGCGCCAGGAACGGCCGCCTGCGCGGCGCCCTCGGGATGGTGCCGGACTGGATCGACGGGGTCGAGGTGGACGACGGCACCCGCCGCCTCCCGGTCGTCCGCAACCTGTGGTCGCTCAGCACCGGCAACGCGACGACCGTCAAGGTCGGCTCGCTGCGCCTCACTGTGCCCTAGACGATCGTCTCGCCGCCGTCGCGCCGGCCAGGCGGGCGCCCGCCTCGTAGTCCCCGCCGCCACGCTGGACGTAGAGCGGCTCGGTCATGCCCGTGCGGATGCGACCCGGCGCGACCGCGTTGACGCGGATCTCCGGCCCGACCTCGAGGGCGAGCTGGCGGGTGTAGCCCGCGATCGCCGACTTGGCGGCGCCGTAGGGAGCGTTGAATGGCTGCGCCGTGATGGCGGCGATCGACGCGACGTTGACGATCGCTCCGGCGCCCATCAGCGGCACGGCGCTGCGGCACACGAGGAACGTGCCGCCGACGTGGATCTGCAGCATCCGGTTGAAACGCTCGAGCGACCAGTCCGCGAGCGGGCCGAAGTCCGCGATCCCGGCCGCACTGAGCACGCAATCGATCCGCCCCAGGTGCTCGTGCGCGCGCACGACCGCCGCCGCGACCGCGTCCTCGTCGGCGACGTCGCACGCGATCGCCACCGACCCCTCGAGCTCCGCGGCCACCGCGTGCGCCCGCTCCTCGGACAGGTCGAGCACGGCCACCCGGCCGCCCTCACCCGCGAAGCGGCGCGCGGTCGCCGCCGCGATCCCCGACCCCGCGCCCGTGGCCGGCAGGACCTTGCCTTCGAACCTCATCCACGCCTCCCACCAAACGGTTGGCAGGTAAGGCTACACCCGGGCGAGGCCGAGCAGGTGCGCGCTGGCCGCCATCAAGGCCGGGTCGCGCTCGGCGATCCGCGCGCAGCGCAGCGCGGCATCCAGGAACTCGTCGATCCGGTCGATGCCGTGGGCGTCGAGCGCCGGCCCCGACGGTCCCTCGACGCCGAACACCTCGACGTCGCGCAACCCTGCGGCGATCAGCTCCTCCCGCAACTCCTCCGGCCGATGCAGGTAGGCCGTCGTGAACCCGAGCGCGGGATCGTGGCGCCCGGTCTCGAGGGTGGCGCGCACGAGCGGCTCCGTCACCTCGTCCAGACCCGCGTGCGCGCCGAAGTCCAGCAGCCCGGCGTAGCGGCCGATCGCGGCCGCCGCGACGACACCGTCCGGCCGTGCGACCCGCACCGCCTCGCGCAGGGCTTGCAGGCGATCCGCGGCGTCGACCAGGTGATAGAGCGGTCCCAGCAGGAGCACCACGTCATAAGCGCCGCCGACGTCGAGCGCGCGGGCGTCGCCGACGATCGCCCTGACACCCGCGATCCGCGCCGCCTGCTCCACGTGCTCGGGCATCAGGTCGACGAGCGTCACCTCGTACCCGGCCTCGGCCAGCCAGCGCGCGTGGATGCCCGTCCCGCCGCCGACGTCGAGCACCCGCGCGGGCGGCGGTGGGAGCACCCGCGCCAGCAGCTCGACCGTCCGGGCGAACTCCAGCCGCCCGTGCGGGCTGCGCGTGAGCCGGACGTCCTCGACGTACTCCTGCGCGTAGAAGCGCCGCAGCGGGTCCATCAGTGCGGCGTCACCGGGAACGGCAGCCGCTCACGCGCGCCCGCCGGAACCAGCACCTCGACCATGCCGCCGTCCGGGTCCGTGGCGAGGAGCGAGACGTGCAGGCCGAAGTCGATCACGTCCTCGCCGCACGCGCCGCGCGCCAGCAACCGGTCGCGCACCGCGATGAAGTCGTCGAGGTCGCGCGCCTCGACGGCGAAGTGATGCAGGTGCGCCGGCGCCCAGGAGGCCGAGACCTCGTGCTCGAACACGTGCAGGGTCACCCCGCCGAACGTGATCGCCGAGGGCTGGGTGCACTCGTCGGAGGCGGTCGCGCCGAACACCTCCCGGTAGAAGGCGGCCGTCGCCGCGTAGTCGGCGGTGAAGATCGCTATGTGGTGGAGCCGATCCACCGCTCGACCGCCGCGGAGGGGACGTGCGTCGCGGCGGCGAAGTCGGCGGCGGGCCCCGGGGTCTTCTCGATGATCGACCAGCCGCCGCGGCTGGCGATGATCTCCTCGGCCTCCGGGATCGCGTGCTCGCTCCAGACGGCGAAGCGGCGCGGGTTGGCGCGCAGGCCCATGTAGTCGAGGCCGGTCAGCTTGATCGCGGTCTCGCACGCGACGAGACCGCACTCGCACCGATACAGCATCGCCTCGGGGGCGAAGTCGATCTCGGCCAGCCGCTCGTTGAACGTGCGCCGCCGCGCCTGCCGGAAGGCGATGAGCGTGAGCGCTTGGTCGGCCGGGGACGACGCCATGGGACATGGTCTATCGCATCTGGCGGTCAGTCAAGTCAGCGGATCGTCCACGCCGCCCGTGATCGGGCGTTTTGCCACGAACTGGCAAGACGAGAGAAACGGCGGGTCCGGAGCCGGATGCGGGCAGTGGTGGGTCCGGATGCAAGTACTCCGTGCTGACCGATGCGGGTCGTGGCGCGTTGACGCGCGAGCGCGCCGTCCGCGCGCGCGATCGACGGGGGTCACGGTTGCGTGGACTCCTCGGCGAGCGCGAGCAGGTCGCCGAGCGCCGCGCGGACGACGAGCGTGAGGCTGTCGAAGTCGAACGTGACCTTGTGGCCACGGGCGAGCGCGTCGGCGACCGCGCGCTTGATCTCGGTGAGTCGCTGGTCGTCGACGGCCCCGTAGACGGTCAGATGCGTTCGCTTGAGTGCGGGGCACATGCGGATCTCGAGGCCCGCCCAGACGGTGTTCACGCCGACAACAACGCTCGCGTTCAGAGAACCTTGCGCCAAATTGACGGAGCGTCAGCATTGCGGGTTCGGACCGGAACGGATTAGGGTCCTCGACGTGGTCCGCCGGATCTGTTTGGTCGCGCTCCTCGCGCTCGCCGCACTCGCCTCCCCCGCCCGCGCCGACGTCTTCGACGACAACCCGGCCGCGGCGACGCTCAACGGCAAGGTCTACGTGTTCGCCCACGCCGCGGACGACCGCATCATCGGGCGCGTGATGGACAACGGCACGTGGAGCGCGTGGGCGCCGGTCGACGGCCTCTCCGCGGGCTCCGGTCCGGCGGTGCTGGCGTTCGGGACGTCCCTGTACCTGTTCGCGCGCGGACAGGACGGAGCGGTCTGGTGGAACGTGTTGCTGCCGACCGGCAACTGGTTCGGCTGGCGCTCGCTCGGCGGGCAGGTGACGTCGGCGCCCGGGGCCGGGTTCCGGTACGGGACGACCACGATCGACCTCGCCGCGCGCGGCACCGACAACCAGCTCTACCACCGCTCGCTCGTGGCCGGTCAGGACTGGTCGGCGTGGGAGTCGCTGGGCGGGAACATCGGCTCGGCGCCGACCGTCGTCGGCTTCAGCACGCTCGGCTCGATCGACATCTTCGTGCGCGACAACGTCGGCCAGGTCGTCCAGCGCTACTGGCTCGACGGCACCTGGCACGACTGGGGCAACGCCGGCGGGATCTCCGTCGGCGCACCTGCGTCCACGTTCGCGCACCCGGACCGGCTGGACATCTACGTGCGCGGCGTCGACAACGGCCTCTACTACCACGAGCACCGCTCGTCGGGGACGGTGTGGTCGAAGGTCGACGCGACGCCGCTGAGCTCCGCCCCCACGGCCACCTCGGACGCGCCCGGCCACGAGCTGATCTTCGCCCGCATCAACAACGAGCTGGCGGTCATGTCGGCGAACGTCCCCGCCAACGGCGCGCCCAGCTTCGGGTCGTGGAGCTCGCTCGGCCCGATCGCGCTGCCCGAGCAACCGCAGCCGCTCCCGCAACCGACACCGGTCCCGACGCCACAACCCGCCGCCACGCTCGTGACGCTCGCGCCGACGATCTCCTACCAGTTCAGCTCCGGCCGCCGCACGACGCGCCTGACCGCCCTCAACGTCACCGCGGTGCCCGCGGGCGCCACGGTCAAGGCGACGTGCCCGAAGGGCTGTTCGGCCAAGACCTACACCGTGACCAAGAAGAAGGCCGGAACGGTCTCGCTGAAGGCGTTCATCAAGCGCCCGCTGAAGGTCGGGACGAAGATCACCGTGGTGACGACCAAGCCGGGCACGATCGGCAGCCACAAGGTGCTGACGATCCGTGCCCGCAAGCGCCCGTCGGTCACGGCGCGCTGCCTGCCGCCGGGCGCCACCCGGCCGCAGGCCTGTTAGACCTTGTTCCGCTCGATCAGTTTGCGGCCGATGACCATGCGTTGGATCTCTGAGGTGCCTTCGCCGATCAGTAGCAGTGGCGCGTCGCGGTAGAGGCGTTCGATCTCGTATTCCTTGGAGTAGCCGTAGCCGCCGTGGATGCGGAAGGCGTCCTCGACGACTTCCTTGCCGGTCTCTGAGGCGAACAGCTTGGCCATCCCGGCCTCGACGTCTGAGCGCTGGCCGGCGTCTTTCATCCGCGCGGCCTTGAGCATCAACAAGCGCGCGGCCTCGACCTTGGTCGCCATGTCGGCGAGCTTGAACTGGATCGCCTGATGCTCGGCGATCGGCTTGCCGAACGCCCGCCGCTGTTGCGCGTACCTCAAGCCCAGCTCCAACGCGCGCTGCGCGATCCCGACCCCACGCGCGGCGACGTTGACACGCCCCACCTCCAGCGCGTCCATCATCTGCGCAAAGCCCTTGTTCAGGCCCGCCTGCTCGCCGCCGAGGATCATCTCCGCCGGGCAGCGGTAGCCGTCGAAGACCAGCTCGGTGGACTCCACGCCCTTATAGCCGAGCTTCTTGATCTTGGGCGGCACGATCAGCCCCGGGTTCTCCGGCGCGCCCGGCTCCTTCTCGGCGATGAAGCAGGTCAGGCCACGATGCGGCGGCGACGCCTCACGATCGGTCCGGCACAACACGAACACC
>NZ_AUIK01000044.1 GCF_000423665.1 Solirubrobacter soli DSM 22325
TGATTTCGAGTGAGCGGCGGTAGAGCGTTTCGGCCTCGGCCAGGTCTCCGCGAGCCTGCGCGACGAGCCCGAGCTGATGTGTCCACGCCGCTGCTCGTTCGCTGCTCGGATCGATTCGCGCGAGGGTGTCGCGGATGAGCGCGGCCTCCTCGTCCCACGCTCCCCAGGTGTCGAGTCTAAGGCAGACGTCTTCGGTCAGAGCGGCGGCCGCATCGGCCTGTCCAGCGGCCAACAGGTGGTGACGGCCCTCGAGCAGGTCGTGAACATCGGCGCGCAGGTCCTGAGGCCAAACTTTGACGCGCCATCGCCAGTACTCAGCGGCGCGCCGATGGGCACCGAGGACCACTTCATCGCGTCCGGTCTCGGCGAGACGTCGTTCGAGCTCACTCGCGGTCCAACGGTGCACGAACGCCACCGGACTGCCGTCGTCGGTCTGTATCGAGAGCAGCGTTGACGTATGGCAAGCGTGCATCAGCTCGCCGAACCGATCCGGGGTCCGGAGCGGAGGAATCGGTAGACGCTGGATCTCGTCGAGATGCGGCTTGAGGGCGTCCTGGATGTCGCTAGAGAGTGTGCTGGGGTCGACGGGGGCGTCGGTCGCTATTCCGCTGGCTTGTAGGATCGCGAGGATCGCGCGTTCGGCGGCTTGCGAGTCCGGCACGTGCTCGGCGCTCGGGTCGGGCGTGCCAGCTTGAAACAGGAGAGCATTGATGTCGATTGGCTCCCGGTAGACGGAGGCTCCAATTAGGAGCTCTTCTGCGCCGGGGACCGTGGCGAGGGTATCTAGGAGCTCGTCGAGCAGGACGTCGTCCGCAGCGATCGTCGCGACCTGCGCCAATGCGTCGTCGAGTTCCCATTCGGCGGCGAGCAGCGCGGTCGTCTCGGCCTCGCCGAGCTGGTCTCGCAGTGCGTTGGTCAGGCGCGTGGTGATGTCGGCGTAGCGTCCGGCGCCGTGGGAGAGGAGCGCGTCGAGATACTCGAGCGCGCGCGGGTGTCCGCCGACCATGCGCCAGACTCGGTCGACCTCGGCGTCCTCGAGAGCATCGAGGGCTGGCAGTGACCAGACGAGCTTGCGGGTCTCGGCTGCCGATAGCGGCCCTAGCCCTCGGAACTCCAACGCGCGATCTGCGCTGGCGGGTAGCTCGAACTCGTAGCGCGACGTGATCAACAGCCGCCAAGCGCCGGGGTCGTGCACGATGGCAGCCAACAAAGCAGCGAGCGTCGGTTCGCGCACCGCCGCCCGTTGCGCTTCGCGCGAGAGGTTGTCCTCGAAGTTGTCTAGCACCAGCACGAGTGGGAGCCGGGTCAGCTCGGCATCGCGCAACAGCCCGAGACGGTCAGCCCATCCCAGGTCGCTGCGGCTCGCGTGCGTGATCGCTTGCGCGGCGTAGCCGGTAAGCCGCTCGGTCAATATCAACCGCCGTCTCAGCGCTCCGATCAGAGCCGCTAGTACCTGCTCGACGCTCAACTCGCCGTCCACGGCCACGATCAGTGCCTCGGGATCACGGGCCATGACGCGGCTGGCCAGCTCTGCTGCCAGCGTCGTCTTGCCGATCCCGCCGATCCCGTGCAACACCAAGCCACCGTGTGCCTCAGCTAGCAGTTCGATCGGCCAGCGGCGTTGCTCGTGGCGGCGGCCTACGAACTCGCCCACGCCCCGCGCGGCGACCCTGCCGATCGCGAAACGGGGCGGAGGTGGCGCGGGAGCGACCGACACGTCCGGATCGAACACGCTCACCGAGCCTTGCGCGGCGAGGACGCTCAACGATGCCCACTCCGACAATACCGCTAGCGCACGGTCACGAGGGTCATCGGCCGCTTCCAGCTCTCGCTGGACCAGCCGGCGCGCGTCGCACACCGCCGCAACAATGTCCGGGACAGCGGCGTCAGCGAGCTGGCCATAGATGCGCGCGAATACACGCGTCGCGTACAGATCGGTCACGGCAGTCTCGCTCGCGATCACTACCGCTGCGCCGCGTTGCAGCAGTCGACCCGCGAATGACGGCAGGTCGGTCGCGGTCGCGACGTTCGTGTAACAGGCCGCCAGCGCGAACACCGCTGGCATTGCGCCCGCTGGGATCGCCCTGTCCACGAACGTGTCGGCGTCAAGCTCAAGCGCCGCGCCCGTGTCGTCCTCGAACACGAAGCTCCCCGGCGATCCATGCCCGGACAGGTGCAGCACGTGCACCGGCTCGCGTGACAGCGCCGCGTGGATCTCAGTCGTCGTAGCAAACGGCAGCACACGCACGTGTGCGTTGCCCTGACGCGCCGCGCGCACCGCTTTGAGCACGTTGCGCAGCTCGCGTTCGTAGTCAAGGACAGCGCCACCGCCGCGCTCGGGTGAAGAGATCGCGATCAAGATTCGAAGCGGGCCGGGAACCGAGCCGGGCGTTGCCGCGGCCGCACGGCGGTGCACGTTAACCAGCGGGCGCAACGCCAGCGGCTCTTGGCTCCGCCGATCTGGCAGCGCTTCCCACGGCAATCTCGCGAGCACACCGGTGCAACGCACCCCGATCCGCAGCGCCTCGTGGGCTGCTTCGGATTCCTCAAGCCGTCGCGTGAGCGCACTCGAGACCTCACCCGGCAGAAATGACTTCCCAAGCAACTCGCTTGCACGATCGAGGGCCACCGACCCGGGTGCGTCTGCCACGGCCGGTATCGGCTCGCGCGCGAGTCCGGCCCGCACCCGTGCTCTGCGGATCTCATCGACAGCGTCCGAGAGCCCGAACCCGACACCGCGATGCTCCGCCGTGACGTCGATGCCGCCGCTTACCAGTCGGACGCGCCGATCGTCGACCTCCAACACGACGTCGACCGGTCCTTTGGCTGCGGCACGCTCGACATCTACCTCGGCAACTCCGGTGCAGAGCGCCGCGAGACGCTCGCACCGGGCAACCCACACCGAGTCACGGAGCCACCCGTCGGTGCTGTTGTAGCGCCCCGAGACCACACCGAGGACCGCGTCGCCATCCGCACGCCGCACTGGCGCGCCACTCATTCCTGGCAACACGTCTTGGGAGCGGACTCGACCCAGCGGGAGTTGTTCGTCGCGTAACGTCCCACCAGCCCACGTTCCCGCGGCGTCCAGATAGCGGTGCTCATGACCCGGGTCCTCCACGCGCGACACCCCTGTGATCACGACGGCCTCCGTCATGCGCGCCTCGTCCGTGGCAGCGATCCGGGAGACCGACCCCTCAAGCGGCACATCCAGACGCACGACCGCGAGATCGGCAACCGGGTCCACGGCCACGACCTCGCCTACGCGTTCCGGCCCACCCCGCAGCGGGTCGACGACCACCGAAGCGCCAACCTCGCCTGCGCCGACGGCAGCAAGCACGTGCCACGCCGTCGCGACCACGCCCGTGACCAGCTGAAAGCACGTGCCTGCCGGCGCTCCGTCCAAGTCGAGGATGCGCCCGAGGTGCCCCGGAACCCGCCAGTCGCTCATGGAACCGCTTGAGCCTGATTCGGGCGGTTGTAGACAAGCTTGATCTGCAATGTCGCTTCAGCCGACGCGCTGGCCACGATCACTTTGCCACTGACGGCGAACTTCAATCCGAACTGCACCTCAAGCTGGTCAGGCCGTACCCCGCGCTTCGCCGCGTCATCGATCGCCCCAACCGTGGACGCCGCCACCTCCACGATCGCCTGGCGCGCACCCTCAAACGCCTCCGCTACTCGGCCCGCTGCTTCCGACAAGGATGTCGTCGCCTCCGACCCAGCGACCGGAACCGTCTCCACCAGCACCTCGATATCGCCCAAACGCATCGGTAACGCCCGACCAGGCACCACGCCTCCTTGTTCGTAGGGCCCGATCGTCGCACCCGGCGGGGGCGCCGGCCAACCGACCGATCCTCGCCTAGAAGGCACGGCACTGTCAAAGACGCGTCACGCCTGAACGATCGCCGAACCCTGACCGGCTTCCTCTGTGCCCGAGCGCGAGTCAGAGCGATGACACCTCCGCAACAGCGCCTTCGCCGATCAGCGCGGCACGGGCGTGGCAGCGTTCGTCGGCCTCGCGCGCTGGGGTCATAAGTCCCGTTCGGAGGCGTAGCGACGCTGGCGAGCGGCGCCTACGACATCGCGGAACGACTGCCATCGCATAACCGCCCGGATCTCGATGCTGAGTCTGGACCTGTGGCTCCGGTGTCACGCGACGGCACGACAATAGATCGAGCCCCACGTGATCGGCTGGTTGAGACCTAGAAGTTGCAGGGCCCGCGATCGCGACGTTGATCGCGATCTACATCCTGATCCTTGGGGGTGTATGGCAGCTGGAGCGACGCTAGAGGAGAGTGACGAGATCTCCGAGGAGCAGCTGCCGGCAGTCCACCGGCTACCGACTGCTCACCGCGGGCAACCTCCCCCTCATCCACGCCACCGCCGCCGAGCTCGGTTGGGTCCCGCTGCGTGACGCCCTCCCGATCCTCCTCGTCATCGACGCGCGAGACGAGGACCGCTTCGATCAGGCCGCGGTGCGCTGGGCCGGCCGGCCGGCTCGCGCTCGAGGTCCGCGACCTCAAGCTGGACGAATTCGCCGGCGCCCTCGAGTCGGTCAACGCATTGCCCGACGAGAACGCCCAGCGGTCGCTCCTGGCTGACCACACGCGCCGTCCGCCCGCCCGGGACCGGCGGCGCCCCCGCGGCGTTGCGACGCTGACAACAGCCGCGGCGACGCGGCTTCATCGCCTAGCCCGTGACAAGACTCGAGACGCTGCAGACGAGCGCGGCAGTTCGGGCGCACGCCCGACCCAACCTGCGTTCAGATCGCACCGGCACGCGCCGCTCGCCGCTCCAGGAATCAACGCCCAGATTCCGGTCTGGCCACGACGTCGGATGTGAAAGGGGCGTGTCCCAACCAGCGGTCCAGGGCTCCCCCGCTCCCCGGCGGGTAGCCTCGGCGATGCGCCCGCGTGAAGCTCCCCCGAAGTAGCAGGCGAACTCTCTCCTCCCGCCTGCCCTTCAGACCTTTGCGCGGGCGCGCCTCTTCGCCTGGATTCCTCAGGAGTCTCGAGCTTCGGGCGTGGCGAGTCGAACGCGTTGCGGCGCTCGCGTGTGCCGCGGCGAAAGTGACATCAGCGTCAGCGACGGTTGCGGGCCTTGCGGGTGCGCTCCCGCGCGCGGCCGCGCCACACGTGCTCACTCCAAGACTCCCCGTCCCAGTAGCGACGCTCGCCGTCAAGGGCCGGGTCGGGGTACCAGCCGGGCTCCCGTCCCGCCGGCGGGGCCGGCCGCTCCGACTCGAGCCCCGGGTTCGTCGTCGCAGGTTCCAGCGGCTCCCCGGCTTCCGACGCCGGCTGCCCCTGCGCGGCAGGCGCCTTCGCTTCCGCCGCGAGCGTCGGCTCCGGGTCGCTCTGCATCACCGCGGGCGCTTCGATGCCGCCGCGCTCTGGCTGCTCTGACGAAGCGACCTCGCGCTCGGGGCCGTCCGAGTGCCACAGGGCCACGTTCTCCGGTGACTCGGCGTGCTGGGACTCGGCCGCCCGGCGACGAGCCCACCGGCGCCAGGCGCGCCACAGGCCGACCGGTGCGAGCAGCAACAGGCCGATCAGCCCGCCGAGGCCGAAGCCGGCAGCAGCCAGGCTGGGCACCAGCCCGCTGACGTCGGGATCGATGCGATTGCCTGCGTACGCGCCGATCGCCGCGCCGCTCAGCGCGAGCACTCCGACGAGCCACCACCCGCGGCGGCCGCCGGTGTCGCGTTGCTGCTCGTCGGCGCTCCTCACGCCACGCCAGCATAACCCGGGGCGCTCCGAAATCGGCCGCGAGGGCGCCCGGGTGCCGACGGCATTGCCCCATCGGTTCCATCGAGCTTCGCCAACGCCCCGGCTGCGCGATTCCGGCGGCACGATGCGGACTCAGACCGCGTGGCCGCTTCGGCCATGACGATGAGTTTGCGCTCCACGGGGCAACCGTGTTGACTCGCTCGGTGCAACGCGGTTGGATCTGCTTCGTGGGTCCGCGAGAAGGTCCCAGCAAACACGACGCACAGCTCGATGCGCTTGATCGACTCATCGAGCAGGAACGCCGTCTGATCACCTACTACGAGGCCCGGCAGGCTAGTGCGGATGCCGTGGCAGCTGCCGCGGTGACCGGTGTGATCGCCCTCGCGGCTTTGACGGCCACGGTTGCCAGCTCGAACAGCAAGGTCGACAAGACCTTCGCGTGGATCACCGTCGGGATGCTTATCGTGACGTGCCTCGCGGCTCTAGTTGTGCGCTTCTTCTCGGGATTGCACCACACCCGAGCGTTCTGGGTGTCGACCGGCTCAACGAAGTTCGACCGCGCCCTATCGGAGTTCCGGTCCGTCGGGAGAAGTGACCCGATCGACGCCGGTGATCGAATCCTTGACCTATCCCGCGCACGCGCAGACGATGCGCACCGCGCCGCCGTTCACAAGGATCGGGCCGCCGCCGTTGCTTTGATGGCGTTAGCCGCGGCGGTCATCCTGACCGCCTTCGCGTTGTTGTCGGGGTGACTGACGCCGCCCACTTCGCCGCCGTCCCACGTCGAGTCGCTGGGGAACGCGGACTCCACGCGCTGCTGCTTTCGCGTGAAGGGAGCAATGCCGAGGTGGTTCCGAGAAGGCGCCCTTAGCGGAACCTGATCGACCGTGGACGGCTGACAATGGCTTCCGGGCTCGCGTGAGTGGGCTGCCCGGCGGTTCCGACAAGATCCGGGCATGTCGTCCGCCGCTGAGGTGCTCGATGCCCACGACGCCTGGCTCGGGCGCCAGGCGTTGGCGCCGCGGACGCGCTCGGCCTACCGGCGCTGGGTGCTCGAGCTGGTCGAGCACATGGTCGCCGGCGACGAGCTCGACGCGTGCCTTGCGCCGTCGGGTGATGACGATCGCCGGGCCGTGGTGGCGGACTGGCGCCGCCGGCTGGTCGACCGCCGGCTCGCGCCGTCGACGGTCAATCTGGCGTTGGCGGCCGCGACGTCGCTGTTGGACTCGCGCGCATTGCCCGCGCCGGCGGTGCGGCGGGTGGAGCTTGATCCGACGGAGGCGAGGGCGCTCTCGCGCGAGCAACTGCGCGCGCTGCAGCGCGAGAGCGACCGGCTCAGCTCAAGCCGCGATCGCGCGATCCTGCAGCTGCTGATGCTCACCGGCGTGCGGATCGGCGAGCTCGCCGATCTCGAGGTCGACGATGTGCGCCTGACCCAGCGCACCGGCGAGCTGGTGATCCGCCACGGCAAGGGCGACCGCCGGCGCGTCGTCCCGCTCAGCCGCCCGGCGCGCGCCGCGCTGCGCGAATGGCTGGCCGACCGCGCCGGCCACCACAGCGAACCGAGCATCGCGAGCGGGCCGGTATGGATCTCCCGGACCGGCGAGCAGCTCTCGGTGCGCTCGATCAGCAAGATCGTCACCGCCGTGATGGCCCGGGCGGGCATCCAGGAGTCCGCACACGCGCTACGCCACACCGTCGCCACCCGGCTCGTGCGCGATCACGCCCACGACCTGGTCCTGGTCGCCGACATCCTCGGGCACGCCGACATCAAGACCACCCGCCGGTACGCGCAGTCAGACCTCGAGCAACGTCGCGCCGCTCTCGAAGACCTCGCCGACTGAGCGCCCTGCCGCCAAGCGCCAGAGTCTTCAGATTCCACATCAGCGGCACTTTCGCCAGCCGTTCACCGCGTGCGTGGGCACGTGGGCTAGATGTGCTCGCTGGCGATCGGATCGCTGAGGATTATTCCGTCCGGGGTGATCTCGAACTCGCGGATCGCGGGGTCGTGCGCGCTTGCGCGTGACTTGAGGATTGTCACGCTGCGTAGGAGGCGTGATTCGGCGCGTAGGTATTGGAGCAGGATTACGTTGTCGCAGAGGTGCGAGATCCCGTATTCGGCGAGACGGCCGGCGTGGAAGAGGTCCGGTATCTCGCTGGTCATGATCGGGCTGATGCCGGCGCGTGAGAGGCGTTGTGTGAGCGAGTAGATGAACTCGCGGAAACGGGTGGCGTCGGGGGTTGCGTACTGCAGGTCGCTGAGGCTGTCGATCATGACGCGCTTGGCGCCGGTGGTCTCGATGAGGTCGAGTAGTTCGTACACCCATTCGTCGATGTAGACGTCGTTCGGGGACCGGTACATGACCGCCACACGGTCGTTGTCCAGCGACCATCCGAAGCCGCGGGCGACCTTCTCCATTTGGCTCGGATTCTCCTGCAGGCTCGCGATCACTCCGGGATCGCCGCTTGCGGCGCCGCTGAAGATGAAGTGCAGACCCATCAAGGTCTTGCCGGCCCCCGACGGTCCGGCCACCAGTGTGGAGGTGCCGGGCCCGTAGCCGTCGGCGAGCATCGTGTCCAGCGGCGCGATCCCGGTCGAAATCCGGCCTTCGCTGAGCTGGTAGCCCTCCTCGCGAAGGGGATCGGCGAGCCGGGGGAAGACCGTGATCCCGTCCGTGGAGAGACGATACGTGTGGCGTCCCGAGGAGAAGTCGCTGCCGCGCAGCTTGGTCACCTCGATCAGCCGCAGCGTGCGCTCGCTCACGCGCTCGGTCGCGAGCGAGATGATGCCATCGGCCACGGCGAACTCCGGCGCCGTGCGCGACTCGTCATCGCTGTATTCCCCGACCCAGAACGACGTGGCGGGGAAGGCCGTCAGCAGTGCGGCGAGGTCGTGGAGGAAGCGCCGGAACTCGCGCGCGTCATCGGCGAACGCGGCCAGTGCCTTGAAGCTGTCGATGGCGATGATCCCCGGCCGGTGCTCCTTGATGAGCGCGCTGATGCGTTCGGTGACGGCGGTGAGGCCGCCGTCGCCGGCGACGGCCGGGCCGAGGTCCTCGTAGAAGATCGACCGGCCGATCGCGTCGCGGTCGAAGAAGCTGAGCGATTGGGCGTAGCGGAGGATCTTCTCGAACGGTTCCGAGACCGTCGACAGGTAGACCGCGGGGCGCTCTTCGGTGGCGCGGGCGAACATGAATTGCTGGCAGAGGATCGTCTTGCCCGAGCCCGGTCGCCCCATGATGAGGTTGATGCCGTTCAGCGGCAGACCGCCGTCGAGGATCTGGTCAAGGCCTTCGTCGCCGCATGAACCGCGCTCGTCCACTAGGCGATCTCCTGCTCGCGGCGGGCGACCAGCGCGCTGGCTCCGAGCAGGTCCTTGACGGTCGAGACCAGTTCGAGCGGGTCGAGCGGCTTCTGCAGAAAGGCGTCAGCGCCCGCGGCTAGCGCCTCATCCCGAGCCTCAAGGACCGAGATGGCCAGCACGGCTCCGGCCTCGTGCTGCTTCAGGCGTCGGCACAGTTCCACGCCTCGGCCGCCGGAGATCATCAGTTCCACGATCGCGAGCTGGGGCCGGCTCTCGACCCACTGCTCCTCGGCTTCATCGGCGGCCAACGCCAGGTGCACGTCGTACCCCTCGGTGCGCAGGAAGAACTGCGCGAGGTCCGCCGCCACAGGATCGCGTTCGGCGAGCAGCACGAGCAGCCGCGTACCAGCGACTGGGCCGTCATCGATCACCGGCTGGCCACTCGCGATGCGTTCGGCGAGCAGTCGATGCGCATCGGCCGCCGAGAGCCCGCGTGACATCTCCGCCGCGATGAAGCGCAGTTGCTCCACGTGATCGCGCGCATACAGGCGCTGCCCACCCGAACTGCGCTCCGGGACGATTGACGCGTAGCGCTCCTCCCAGTTACGGATCGTCGCGACCGGAATGTCGAGCATCCGAGCCACCGCACCGATGCTGTAGACGCCGCGACTACCGCCAGGTACACCAGACACACCGTGGATTCTAACCGATCGCATGCGGAGTAGCGAGCTAGCGCTCAGTATTTGACGAGGTTTTGACTGCCCAAGCTATTCACAAGTTCGTCACGGCGTGGTACGGTTTGACCTATGTTGGGCTTTGATCGTCGCAAGAGCGCCGAGTCCGGCCGTCCTTCTGAGCCGACCGGCGTGGAAGCGATCTCGTCTTCCAACGGCGCGAGTCGCACCGGCTCAGCTGCGGTGGTGGCCCGCCCGCGGCCGTTCCTGGTCGAGGTGCAGTGGCGCAACGATGTCGCGATCGTGCTGCCGCACGGCGAGCTCGACATTGCCACCGTTGAGACGCTGCAAGCCGCGCTGGACGGAGTCGAGAGGGGCGGGCGCCTGGTGCTCGATCTGCGCGGCCTGTCCTTCATCGATTCCTCGGGTCTGCACCTGCTGGTCGCGCTCGACCGTCGCGCGCAGCGCGACGGATTCCCGCTGAGGCTCGTTGCGCCCGCGGCTCCGGCGGGCAAAGCGATTCGGGTCAGTGGACTCGACCGGGCGCTGCCGTTCGTGGCGGCAGATGACGCCCTCGATCGCGACCCAAGCGAATCCCCCGACAGCCCTGGCCTTCGATGACGAGTCCGCGCGCGACGCTACGTTTCGAGGTCGTCGATGGCCCGCTTCACAAAGCGCCGTCCGTCGCCGTCCGCGGTGAAGTGGACATCGCGGCGGTGCCCGCGCTGGAGTTGGCCCTCGACGGCGCCATCCGCAGCAGCTTCGGAGCGTTCGTCCTTGACCTCTGCGAGGTCGAGTTCCTGGATTCCAGCGGCCTACGTCTGATACTGCGCGCTCGAGCCCTCTTGGCTCGCGAGGACCGCGCACTTGCCATCGTCTGCCCGCCCGGACCCGTGCGACGGTTGTTCGATGAGACCGGCATCGCGGACCTGCTGTTTCTCTACAGATCGTCGGCGGAAGCGGCCGCGGCGCTGGTGCCGGCCGGCTAACCGCATGTCGAGCACAGCATCCAGCGCCCCGGAGCGGACCGCACGACACGATGTCGCCCGGCTCTTCGCACGCTATCGCCGCGATCATGATCCGGGGACACGCGACGCACTCGTCGCCCGTTTTCTTCCCCTGGCCGCTCACCTCGCTCGCCGCTATCACGGCCGCGCCGAGGCCGACGATCTCCAACAGGTCGCCTCACTCGGCCTGCTCAAGGCGATCGACCGCTTCGACCCCGAGCGCGGCATAGCGTTCAGCAGCTTCGCCGTCCCCACCATCCTCGGAGAGCTCAAGCGCTACTTCCGCGACCACGGCTGGACGTTGCGGGTTCCTCGCGAGCTGCAAGAGCTCAAGCTGCGCGTCGACACCATCAGCCAAACACTGACCGGCGAACTCGGACGCTCGCCCACCGCGATCGAACTCGCGGAGCGCGCGGACGCGACGACCGAACAGATCCTCGAGGCCCTCGCCGCCGCCACCGCCCACCGCCCCGACTCGCTCGATCGGCCGCTCACCGAGGAAGGCGAGGAGGCGATCGACTTCCTCGGGGCCACAGAGCCCGGCTTCGAGCGCGTCGATGACGCCGCGTTGGTCGACGGACTGCTCAACACACTCTCCGATCGCGAGCGTGTGATCCTCCGACTGCGCTTCGCGGAGGATCTCACGCAGGTCGAGATCGGAGCTCGCCTCGGGATCTCCCAGATGCACGTCTCCCGCCTCATGCGGCAAGCGATCACGACACTGCAAACCACCACCGCGGCACACCAGCGGCGCCCCATCCGCCGCTACTAGACGCGCGACGCCCAGTCACCGAGGGCCCACCAGGCGCCCGTGCTCCTCACGATCCGTGCGGCTGAGGCGACCCGCGCTCGCTACAGCAACGAGACAGAAGGGGCAGTACGGGTTGGCGGCCACGCTCCATCGCAATAAGCCACACCAACAGCGCCATGCAGCGTCGCGCTCAGCCCCATTCTCGGACGAGACGGGAAGTCTCGTTTCTCGACGACGTCGCCGCCGGCACACGACGTACCCCCGACCTGAGGTCGGCGTCAGGGTGCCGGTTCCGCGTCTTCGCGAGCCGCGTGAAGGGCCCCGGCTGCAGGCGTGTAGAGCGTTGAGTGGCCGTCGTCCCAGTCGATGCGATAGCGCGCCGTGGGAGCCGCGCGCAGCACTTCACGGACAGTGCCGGAGCGTGCGACGCGCTCCAGTCGATTCCGCCTCGGCAACCACGCGATCTCCGACCTCGAAGGTCATGGGAACCTCCTCGTTTGCTACGCGACCAGCGTACCGCCCAGCACTAGCGCCGGGAAGCGTCACGGCATGCTGTCCGCGGGACCGCCGCGCGTGCCACCGCTGTTCGCGCGCCCGCTATCGCGTCGCCAGTCGCACGGACGAATCACGCCCTGGAGCGAGCGGCTGGCCCCGCAGTCGATCCCGTACGCCTCGGGGTGCTTTGCCTTGGCGCATGGATGCGAGTCGGCGTACCACCGCTCCGAGGCCAGGATCATGGCCACAGGGCCAGTCAGCAACACGCTACTCCCCCGAGGCCGCTATTGCGAGACGCTCTCGGCCCATTGCCATTCGTCGACGTTGGGAGCGGCGGCAATGACGCCCTGAAGGGCTCGTCGGCAAAGTGATGCTTGTCGACGATTCCGGCACGCCGCGTCGGGTTACCACGGCTTCCCGGAGGCCGCACCGCAACCACGTGGCGCAAAGAGCCAGTCGTCAGCGATCGCGATCATCTCTCGGCGCATCTGGGTGTCCGACATCTGCGGATCGAGGCCTTCGGTCTCGATGATGAGATCGACGACTTCGGTGGCCGAGGCCGCGCGGCTCAAGTCCTCGTCACGAAGACTCGTGCAGAACCCGTACCGCACATAGAGCCCAGTAAGAACCACATAGCGCCGGGTGTCCGGAAACCCGGGCACGCCGCAGACCATACGAAGTCCCGCCCAACGTTCGTGTTCCAACTAGCCTGCGCCTGATGGACGGCCACACGCTAGTGCCCCGCGACTCGTCGAACCCGGACGCGGATCGGCGCTTTGCCGAACGTGCCTTCCCGCTGCTCGAGCCACTCGAATGGCCCGGCGAACGCCATCGCGGCGGCTACGGCGTCAGCCAGCCGGGCTCTGTGACCAACTCGCTCGGGTTGATCTTCGGCCCATGGGACCCGTTCGTGTCCGAGCCACGACTGGCCGTCACCGTCGGCGACGACATCCTCGCGATGCCATTCACGAAGCACACGGCGTTCATGCTGCGCTCTACCTCGTGCCCGATCGCGAGACGCTGCTGACCCGCCCGCCTAGCGCGGAACCGCCGCCAAGCTTCCGCACCTCAATCGAGATCGAGGGCGAACACGTCCCGTTCGAGGCATACGGAGCCGCGGCGCGACGCTGGGTCGGACTCGGCACCTGGCGTACGTTCTCGGTATTCGTCCACGCGATCGACATCGACCCCAAACGCGTCCGGTTGCGCATCACCCATCGCGCCTACTGAGGCAGCACCGAGACCATGGCGACGTCTCGCCTCACGGCGAGAGGGCCGCTTCTCGCGACGAAGTCAGCACGCGGCGATCTGCTGCCGCCTGCCTATTCAGGGACCTCAGCGTCAACACCCTGCTCAGCAATCCGGTCCAGGAAGCCTCGGCCGGACCGGCGTGGATACGGTGGGCCGGCGCGCAAGGCCTCGTACGTCCGCGGGTCCGTCGTGTCGCGCACCGGGGCGATACGCAGATCACGCGCAAAGTACGCACTGTGGTGAGCGAAGTCGACCGTCGCCTCCCCAAGCACGGTGTGCTCTACGACGCCCGCAAGCTGCTCGGGACCCAACTCATCTGACGGGTCATAGCCCGCGCCGCCGCATCGATACACGCCACCGATCCCTTCCTGGGGGTGCCACCACGTGACGAGAAAGTCGGCGCAGATGCTTCCGTCCTCGATGAACCACCAACCCTCGATCTCCAGAAGGTCGCCAGGCACATGCCGATATCGCGCGATCCGGTCCTGACTCACGACGGAACCGTAGACGCTGAAAGAACGCCCGGGCAACACGGGTTCGAATCCGCTACCCACATTTCAGAACACGGGCGCGTCGATCGAACCCACGGCAGCGACAGTGCTCCTTATCGACGGAAGCGTGTCCCGGCGGGCTGCCAATGAGTCCGTGGACCGGTCGTCGCCGCGGCCGCCCTAAACCCCGTGTTCGGCCGGCAAGGCTAAGTGGTGCGGCTGAATGCCAGAAGGAAAACGATCGCGTCGATCACCAGCGCGAGAAACGTGGCAATGAGAAGGGCGGTGACTACCCCGTCCGCAGCGTCAAACCGGATCGCCGCAAGGATCGCGAACAAGCCGACGATGGGAAGCCACGATGCCGCACGCCAAGCCCACTTCGCAGATCGGTTGCGCTCGAGGACGGTTCGCGTTCGCATGATGCGGATTCTCGCGCGATCACGTACCGCAGGCAATCGGACAACCGCCGACACGGCCGATCGTCGAAGAGCCGCCGGCAGTGCGAGAGTGTCGCTCCTCGACGAACTGGTACCTCGCGACGCACCGCCGCGCTTCGAGTCGACGCCCCGGAAAGCTTGGCGGTGTGCTTACGCATGAGCCTCCCTCAAGACGCAGCCGACGGACCCTTCGGCAATCTGCCATCGGCGCTTGCGACTTGCCATGCGACTGCTCTCAGGACCATCGGGTTCCGGGACCTCTCACGCTTCGCTGTGGACGACGACGTCCTGCATCTGCGGCTCGCCGTCGCGGATGTCGCTTCTTCGAGGCGGCTGGTCGAATGTTGGCCGCGTCGCCGACCCTCGGTGACGCGGCGCCGGGGCTCAGCCGCGCTGAAGCGGGCCTGAACCCGACCACCCCGTGGAGCGTCTGAACGCCGAGGAGCGCGGCGCGGACCGGACTCGCCTTGCACGGCCAGTGGCGCCAGCGCGCCGACGGGGGGGCGGCGGGTTGTTGCTCCCCTCGCGCGGCCTAGGAGACATCGGAATGAGCGAGACCGCGCAAGACACATCGACGCCAGGGCGTATCTCCGGCGCCTACGTCGCCGACCCGGTGCACTCCAGCTTCGCCTTCTCGGTGCGCTACATGGGCGTGTCGATGTTCCGGGCGAACTTCTCCGACGTCGAGGCGCGCCTGACCGCCGACGGCGACGACATCAAGCTCGAAGGTCGCGCCAAGGTCGAGAGCATCAGCATCACCACGCCCGAGCAGTTCCGCGCGCATGTGCTGTCGGAAGAGTTTTTCGACGCCGACAAGTACCCCTACATCGAGTTCAAGTCCACGCGGGTTCAGCTCAGCGACGACGCAACCGTCGAGGTCGAGGGCGACCTGACCGTCAAGGGCAACACCGTGCACGTGACCGCGACGGGCACGTGGCAGGGCGACAGCCCGCACGCGTTCGGCGGCGAACGCGCGGCGCTTCAGCTGAAAGCCAACGTCGACCGGACCCAGCTCGGCCTGAACTGGAACGCGCCGCTGCCGACCGGCGGCAACGCGCTGGCCGACGAGGTCACGCTGAACATCGACCTGGTGCTGGTCAAGGAGTCCTAGCGGTGAAGGTGCTCGGCATCTCCGGCAGCCTGCGCGACGGCTCACACAACAAGCAGCTGCTGGAGGCGGCGGCGGGCGAACTGCCACCGGGCGTGACCTTGGAGCTGTTCGACGGCCTCGAAGACATCCCGCCGTTCAACGAGGACCGAGAACTCGACCCGCCGCCTGCAGCAAAGGCGTTCCTGGACGCCATCGAGCACGCCGACGCTCTGCTGTTCGCGACCCCCGAGTACAACTCGTCGGTGCCGGGGGCGCTGAAGAACGCGCTCGACTGGGCCTCGCGGCCGTTCCCGAACAACGTCCTGCGCGGCAAGCCCGTGGCGGTCGTCGGCGCGTCCACCGGCATGTTCGGCGCCGTCTGGGCGCAGGCGGAACTCCGCAAGGCGCTGGCGGCGTCGGGCGCGAAAGTGCTCGATCAGGAATTGCCGGTCGGGCACGCCCACGATGCCTTCGACGCGGAGGGCAGGCTGGCCGAGCCCGAGTCCGCGCAGCGGCTGCGCGACATCCTCGCGGAACTCGTCGCCCAGGCCGAGCAACTGCAGATGTCCGCCGACGGCGGCCAGGCCGCGCGCGCCGAGGGCGGTAGCTGAGCGTCGGCCGACGCCATCACGGTCAGCGCCGAGCAACGCGTGCACGGCGCTTGGTCACTGAGGCAGGCTGGGTTCGACAGACACCTCCAAGCCGGGTTCTGTCCTGGCGGAGAGGACGGGTTCCAGGCCAATGGCTGCCGCGAAGAAGTACAGCGACGAGTTGCGTGAGCGCGCCACGCGGCTCGCGCTTGAGTCCAGCCGGCCGATCGCGCATGTCGCGGCCGATCTGGGTGTGCACAAGGAAGCGCTGCGGACGTGGGTGCGTCAGGCCAAAGCTGACGCTGCCGGCGACGCCGAGCGTCGTGTCCAGCGCTGAGCGTGAGGAGCTCAAGCGGTTGCGCAAGGAGGTCCGCGAGCTCAAGCAGGCCAACGAGATTCTGCGGGCGGCGAGCGTGTATTTCGCGAATGAGCTCGATGGAACCCCGCGGCGTTTCTCCGAAGGCCCCTAGAACCGTGTGCCCGGACCGTAATCCGAGACTCGGACGGCGCCCTTGAGCCGCATTTTCATACCCCGAATTCGCGTCTGGAGCGGTTCTGTCGTCTCAGGACGTCAAGTCGCAGTTCCACGCCTCGGGCAGCGGGCCGTTGCACACCGCGCATACGTACCATCCGTCCTTGACGAAGTTGAGTCGTCCGCAGTTGGCGCAGCGGCGAAAGACGAACGTCGCGGTATACGCGCCGGGGTGACCGACGCCGACGCCATCGAGTGCTAGCTCGACGACCGGCCAAGAAGCGGGCTCGGGACAGTAGCCCGTCGATTGATTGCTGGCCTCGACCACGTCGAGTCCCTCAAAGAACAGTTCGCCGGCAGCAAGCACCGGGTGGCCACCCGCGCAGGCCACGTGCTCGGACACCAAACGTTGCCGGATCGGAGTGTGCTGACCGTGCTCGAGCCATCTGGCGAGATCCGCGGACGAATCGATACGCGCGCCTGCGGGACGATCGCGGAAGAGGCCGAGCAAGTCCTCGGGTCCGACGTATCGGTACACCCGTTGCGACTCATGCCGCACAGCCTCGCAGCCGGATGCGAATCGCGAGCCTGAGCGCCGCGCGACCGTACCGCTATTCGACGACTCCGGCACGCTGGTCGGCGTCGAACCGGCTATCGCGTTGCATGGGTAGGAGCAGTGGCGGCGCGCGCCGGTTCGGTTCTCCCTGAGGCGATTGCGAGCGGAGGCCTGATTGGAAGTTCGGCGCGGCTGGGTTCGGCGCGCCCATGCTGCGCCTATGCACGACGCTGGGACAGGACGGGCTGACGGCGGGACTGCTCGTCATCCAGGGCAGTCGCACGACGTTCATGAGCGAGCGTGATCGCTTTGCGCCGTAGCCGATAGCCCGGGCGTGCCGCGAGAGCGATCGACGCCGCCCTTGCCGAGTGCAATTCGGACTGAAGAAACGGCCGAAACTGTTGCGCGATCTTGGGATGTCGAGCTGCTTACGCGGGTTGGCGAGGGCTGGCCTTTGCTTCTGGGGCGAGTTCACGTTCGACGTCGTCGATCAGTTCTTGATGTAGCTCGAGGTACCGGCGTAGGAAGCCGGTGACGAGGAGGAGGTACTTCTCGCGGTGGACGAGCTGCGCGGCGCGCGATTCAGCCTCGTCGAGCCGCGCGGCGATGTCGGCGAGGTCGTCGCGCAGCGTGGCCAGGCTCTTGCGCGTGACCTCGTCGCCGACGAGGTCGCAGATGAGCAGCCGCAGGAGCGCCTCGCTTTTGAGCGGCGTGAACGACACCGGCGTGAGCGCGTACTCGCGCAGCGCCTCGCGGCCCTTGTCGGTGAGCGTATACACGGTCCGTTCGCGGGTCTTGCCGGGTTCCTTGCGGGCCTCGAGGTAGCCGAGCTTCGCCAGCCGCTTGGGCTCGGTGTAGTACTGGCTCTCGCCGGCCCAGGCGAGCATGCGGCCGCGCTGCGCCATGCGCAGCAGATCGTGCGGACCCGCACCCTCGTGCCCCACGAGGCCGAGGATCTCGATCGAAAAAAGGCTGAGCTCGGTCGTGGCCATGGAACAGATCGGCTCCCCCCGCTTGACAACGCTATATGCCATAGCTTACGGTTGCTATGTTTCATAGTCTAGTGAGGGCAGTGACGATGCCATCGACCGCCGTGACCGGGAGCGCCGAACGCTGGGGACCGTTGTGGGGCGCACGTCCTGCCGACTGGGCGCTGAGCGAGGACCAGCAGGTCCCGACCTACGAGGACGCGCTCGCCCGCGTCGGGCTTGAGCCGGGCCAGCTCGTGCTCGACATCGGATGCGGCGCCGGGGCGTTCCTGCGCCTGGTCGCCGGCCGCGGCGCACGCGCGTTCGGTCTGGACGCATCCGAGGCGCTGCTCGACCTCGCCCGCACCCGCGTGCCGGATGCCGACCTGCGGGTCGGCGACATGGAGGCGCTGCCCTACGACGACGACTCGTTCGACCTCGTCACCGGCTTTAGCGCTTTCTTCTTCGCCAACGACATCGTCGCCGCCCTGCGCGAGGCGGGCCGGGTCGCCAAGCCCGGCGCCGCGGTTGTGATCCAGGTCTGGGGTCCGCACGAGCACAACGACCTCGAGGCGATGAAAGAGATCGTGCGGCCGTTCTTCCCCCCGCGGCCGGCGGGCGCGCCGCCCGAGCCCGACTACGCCAAGCCCGGCGTGCTCGAGGACCTTGCGACTACGGCCGGTCTCGACCCCGAGAGCACCTTCGACAGCACCTGGCCGAACGTGTACCCCGACGGAGAGACCCTTGGCCGCGCGCTCATCGCTCCGGCCGGGATCGCCGTTCTCATCGGTCCGAACCGCGAGCAGGAGGTCAAGGACGCGATCGTGCGCGGGCTCGCCAGCTTCCGTGGTCCCGACGGCAGCTACCGCCTCCAGAACACCTACCGCTCCCTGATCGCCCGAGCACGATGAAC
Source organism: Solirubrobacter soli DSM 22325 (assembly GCF_000423665.1). Classification (GTDB taxonomy): domain Bacteria; phylum Actinomycetota; class Thermoleophilia; order Solirubrobacterales; family Solirubrobacteraceae; genus Solirubrobacter; species Solirubrobacter soli. The sequence continues at coordinate 18,726 of NZ_AUIK01000044.1, forward strand.
GCCTACGCCGTCATCCGCGAAGCAGGCCCCGGCTGGACCGACGGGGGGATCGCCGACCAGCCCGCCGTAGCCGATCACGCCGCGTTCATGAAGAACCTCGCCGACGAGGGCTTACTGCCTTCGCCGGACCGCTCGCCGGCACCGAAAGCGGTCGCGTGCGCGCACTGCTAATCGTGAACGCGGACAGCGAGGACGAGATCCGCAACCGCCTGGCTGACGACCCCTGGGTCCACTCGGACCGGCTGGTGTTCAAGAGCATCGAGCCGTGGAACCTCGTCGTCGGGGCTGAGCGGCTCTCCGCGCTCGCGCGCTAAACACCGGCCTGGCCTGTTGATGGCGGTCCGGTCGCCGCTTGGAAGGCTGCCGCTGATGAAACCTGCGACGGCCGTGTTCGTCGTCAAGACAAGCCTCATGGACAATCTCCCGGTGGCTATCGCTTCTGACGGCCGCTGCGATCGCTCACGGCGCAAAGCGACCACGCCGCTGTGAGGCAGCAGGTGACTGCGTTGGACGACCACCAGAAGCGCCGCTTCGCCAGACCCATGGCATCCGGTGCCCAGGGCACGACGTCGGGCGCGCGCGAGCGCCCGCTCGTGCATCGTCGCTATAGCAACGAGGCAGATCCAGCCGCGCCGGCAGCCGCAGCTGCACTAGTGCTACGGACGACAAGCGATAGTGCTCCTATTCGACGGATCGAGCACGATCGGCGAATTCGGTCGCTCGCGAGTACGGGCGTCCGCGTCAGGCACTATGGCGATATGGCGTTCGCGCGCAGGCTCAGGGCGATCGTTTCCGCCATGCGACATGCCCGGTTCCCGAACCCTCCACGGACGAAAGCGCGGGACGCTGGGCTGCTACACCGGCGAAGGACCCCTCGTCGGAGGCATGATGCGAGAAGCCGATCAGCATCGCCGCGGCAATTCCGTCGCGCATACGGATCGATCCGCCGAGGGCGGCCATCAGCGATAGCTCGACGGACGAGCTCGGACGTCCCGCCACTCGGATGCGGCAATGGCGGGCTCGACTGGGTCGATGTGCGTCCGCGGATCGAATCCGCGCTCACCCGGGCTCTCCGGCGTGCGGGCGCTCGTCTTCGAGCCGGCGGACCCCTAAACGTCGACGGAACGCAGCCCGCGAACAAGCGAACCTTCCAGGACTCGGCAGCGCAGATCAGCCGATCGAGGAGTGGAACGACCAGCGTTCGTCACATCCGTGCGCCGTCGCGCAAAGTGTTGGTGAATGGACGATGCCGACCTGCTCTCGGCCGCCGCGCGACGCGACGGAGACGCCTTCGCGGCGTTCTACCGCCGCCATGAATCGCTCGTGCTTGGCTATCTGCGCCGGCGCGTCGGCGAACCTGAGCTCGCGTTCGATCTGGCTGCCGAGACGTTTGCGGCGGCCCTGCTGAGCGCGGGGCGTTATCGGGGCTCCGAGGGTCCCGCGACCGCGTGGCTGCTCGGGATCGCCCACAACAAGCTGCTCGAGAGTCTACGTCGCGGCCGAGTCGAGGCCGCCGCGCGTCGCAAGCTGCGGTCGAGCCGATCGTCGTCGACGACCTCGACCTCATCGCCGTCGAGGAGCGCGCTGCGGCTGGCGCCTCGCGGCTGACCGAGCTACTGGCCGCGCTGCCCGACGAGCAGCGCCGGGCCGTCCTGGCGCGTGTCGTCGACGATCGCGACTACGACGAGATCGCCACCGAGCTCGACTGCTCGGCCCAAGTTGTCCGCCAGCGCGTCTCGCGCGGCCTCCGGACCCTCCGAACCCATCTTGAGGAGCGCACATGAGCGCCTTCAACACGCTCGAACGCCAACTCCACGATGCCGCCGAGCGCCGCCGCAAACGCCACCCCGCACTGCTGTTGGTCCCAGTGGCCGCTGCGGTCGCGCTCGCGCTGCTGCTCGTGCGCCCGGGCGACCGCCGAAACGACGAGCGCGAAGCGACCCCGCCGGTCGCGGCGCCGGCCTTCGTGTCCGTCGACCCCGACAAGATCGTCTACGTCCGCGCGACGATCAACGTCACCAATCACACCAGCGGCGGCGACCATCACACGTCCACGGTCCTCGAGGAGTGGCACCGCGGTCGCGAGACCCATCAGATCCAACGCTGGAAAGAGGACGGCCAGCCGCCCTACGCCTTCGATCAGATCACCACCGTCGACGGCGTGATCCGCCAGATCGATGAGGAGGGAGGCTACCGCGTGATCCGCGGCAACACGCGCGACGACGCCGGCCGAGACGCCGCCAACGTGATCGCCGACCGTCAGCTCGGCTTCCTCGAGAACTTCCGCCAGAAGATGCTCAAGGGCCGGCTCGTCTCAAGGTCATCGACGTTCAACGGCAAGCCGGCCTTCCGCTACCACATCGCACCGGCCCCTGGCCAGTTGCCTGAAGGTCAGGTCGCACTACCGCGCGACCCCGACCAGAGCTACTACCTGGACCGCACCACGGGTGAGCCGCTCGGCTTTACGGGCACGTTGGACATGGGTGCGGGGAACCGGACCACCAGCGTGGAGACCATCGACACGATCAAGTTCCTCGACCCAACGCCCGCGAACCTCGCCAAGCTCCGAGAGCTGACACTCAAACGCCGCCGCTGACACATGCCGGATCGGCATGCTGAAAACCCACATGTGCTTCAACCATTCTGGCCGTAACGCGTGTGAGCGGCTACCGAATCGACGGCGGCCAAAGTGCTCCGTTTCGACGAACTGAGCACGGTTGGGCAAGGCGCCGCGAGTCGTCGACCCACTGGAACACGTCGGACTCAGCGCGGTTCGTCGAGCCGTCGCCTCGCCAGTTCCACGATGTACGAGCTGCCCCAGGTCGAAAGGTCGTCGTCTTCGACTCGTGCGGCGAGACGATCGGTCGCTAGCGGCCGAAACCCGAGGATCTCGCCGCCGGTTTCGGTGATCGTCCTGACGTGAGCGCTGCCTTGCTCGAGGATCTGACGGCCCGCGATGGAACGCTCGTTGGGCGGCGCGTCGCCGATCCAATCCATCAGGCCCGCGATGAACATGACCCGCGGCCCAGCGATGGACTTCGGGACCATCACGCGGCCGCAGCCGTAGCGCTGGTCCCCAAGCGGCACAGCCCAGAACTGGCCGGCCTGAAGATGCCTGTTCGATCTCGGCCTGAACGGATAGCGCGGCGCGTTCGCCATTCAACGAGCGTAACCCGGCTGTCCGCCGACGCTCGTTCGGCTTCACCAATACGCGAGGTGAATACCCGTACTCGATCAATGAGCCGGTCGACGAAGGCAGCCTTCTCGCGAATCGGTCTCGTGCGCCTCGGTCGCACGGCGGCGACACTGAGTCACGCTAGTCCGGGAAGGTGCCGAGCGCGATCAGGTCGGACATCCAGCCGCCGATGTGCGCCGGGATCCGGGCTGAGGCGAGCGCGTCGATCATCACGCCCACGATCGTTCGTCCCATCGCCGCGGACATGAAGCCCTTGGTGTCCATGGCCAGCTGGACGGCGTCGCCGGACGCTCGCGGCGCGAACACGAAGTTCGGGGTGTACACCTCGTCCCGATCCTCGGACTTGTCTTCAGGCGGCCAGATCTTGCCGATCTCGTCCACACGCATCAGGACGTCCTCGGCGGGCGCGAGGGCGGCTGCCGCGCCTCTCGCGTCGCGCGTGAGGCTGCCGCGCCTCTCGCGTCGCGCGTGAGGATCGTAAATACCCCGTTGCCGGCGGCCTCGCTGTCGTAGTCATCGCCGTCGAGCCGGAGCACTGGCCCGAGGACGTTGCTGGACACGGTCACAAAGCGGTGTGCAGGCTCGTCCGGGAAGCGCGCCGGGGCATTTTCGAGCAGGACCCGTGCAACGTCATATTGCCCCCGCATCACGGCCAGACGCACGGTTGCCCGCAACCCATCCAGGCTGCCGGCCCGCTCAGAACGACGGCCGAACCGCCAAGCTTCCTGGAGCAGTCGCTCCGCCCACTCCTCGGCGTACTCCGAATACGCGGCCATGGCGTCGACGTCGCCAAGTTGCGCGGCCGCTTGCAACGCGACCCCGTCCACTCGCTCGTCGCCCATGGCGAGACTGTACGCGCGTAGCTGCGGAGCTCAGCGCCTCGGCTGGGCGCCCACGGCCAGGAGTGGTCCCTGGCCCGCACGAGAGTGCTGCTCGTCGACGATCTCGAGATAGGCGGCGACGCGCTCGCTCGAGAATTCTGGCGAATGCGATACCGAGTCGGTCCTGCCGAGCTGCGGCAAGTTGTGCGAGGGAGGAGCAGTGGCGCGCGATCCGTCTCGGCCGCGAGTGCCCCTCGCCAGTGCAAGCGGGTTAGCGCCAGATCGTGGTGATTGGCGTGGCTGCGCGGCCGTGGGCCAGCGGGGCGAGGCCCAGGCCGGTCGCCAGGGTGCGCTCGAGTCCGTAGTGATCGTGGCGTTGGCGGTCGATGGCGCCGGCTTGTACGTGGGGTCCGAGGATCGCGGTCAGGATGTGGGCGGGGTGGTAGGGCGGGTCGGAGCCTTCGTCCCATGTGATGAAGATGACGCCGTCGGGTCCGAACGCGGGGGAGTCCTGGATCTTCGGGATCTCGCTTGCCAGGAAGTCGTCGAATTGGCGGATGCGGTCGCGTGTGCCGCAGAGGTCGTGGCCGTTGGCGCAGTCGTTGGGGACGATCACGTTGAGGCTGCCGACGTCGCCCGAGGCGAGGTCGCGGTCAAGGAAGGAGGTGTCGTCTGGCGCGGTGGTCCCCATCGGCAGGTCGAAGTTGCGGCAGGGTGCGGAGGGCGTGATCGCCTCGTCGACGCGGGCGCCCTGGATCTGTGTGAAGTACAGCGCTGGGTTGTGGTGGGCGGAGTAGATGTCGCGCGCCCACGCAGCTCCGCCGTCCACGGGGTCGCAGGCGTTCGGCATCGACTGTTCGTAGTCGCGCCAGCTGCGCCCGGTCGCCGTGAGCTGGGAGAAGAGGTTCTCGACGTGCTGGTGGCAGTGGTCGGGCAGGTCGTTGTTGGCCTCGCACGCGGTGTATTGCCCGGAGAGCATGGCGATGTACTGGCCCAGCGAGCTGGACTTCACGAAGGAGTGCGTGTCCGTGAGCCACGCACCTTGAGCCTTCACGGTGCCGGAGAGAAACGGGGCGTGCGCGGGCG
>NZ_AUIK01000045.1 GCF_000423665.1 Solirubrobacter soli DSM 22325
ACGCCGCGGCGCGCGTCCGGGATCGCGTAGGGCGCCAGCGTCTCGCGCCAGAACGACGGATCGAGCCGGGTTGCTGTCACTTCGTCGCTCATGCCGCGGCTCACCGCTGGACACGCTCTCAGGGCGACCCTGAACCGCGCCTGAACACGGGGTCCGGGAGTCGGCCCTCGACCGACAAGGCCGAGCGCAGGCGCGGCGCCCAAAACACAGGAGGCACTTCGCACTGAACGTAAAGAGACTTTCGATCAAAAAGTCAGCACGGTCCCGCCGATGCCCCAGCCGCCGTCGGCGACCTCGTCGACGAGGACCATCGTGTTCGCACGCGCCTCGACGCCGAATACGACGGCGTAGAGGTCGGTGACGGCGGTGACGAGCTCGGCCTTCTGCTCTTCGCTGAGCAGGCCGGCCGGGACTTTCAGGTTGGCGAATGGCATGCGTTCCAGGATCGAGGGAAACCGCGGCGGTTGGAAACACCGATCGCAGGTGACGTCATCCGTGATCGTGGTCAATGGGACTTCCGTATCGCGCTGCCTAACGGGCGCGAAAGTGCCCTTCTCGACGGACTCGACGGTTCGCCGCGGGTGCCCGGGTTCACCGCGCCGCGGCCGCAGTGCGAGATCGGGAGTTCGTCCCGAGCCACGATCCGCCTTGGCGACGTGTCGCTCGGAAGGCCAGGTACACCATCGCCGCGAGTGGGATCAGGGCTGACGCGAGAGCGAGGGTCATCTCGGCGCCGCTGTTGGGTTCGCAGTGGCGCAGACCGCACCACTCCGACCCGCGACCGACGATCGGCTCGACGATCGTGACCACCGCGACCACTGTGATCGCCCATAGCGCCAACGCGATCGCCTTCTCGCGCCTCCGCCCGAAGTGAGACACGACCACTGCCATCAACCCGAGCAGCATGCCGGCAGGACCCAGGGCGTTTCCGACGATCAAGACGGCGACTGCCAGGAGCGGCGTGGGACGCCAGTCGAGCAGCGTCTTCAGACGAGGCACCGGTCGCGGCGCCTCGGCCTCGGCGATCTCGCGGGGATCCCCCAGCCGCGCGAGCTCGACGGCGACTTCGGCGTCGGTGGGCGACCGGCTGAGCGCCTCGGCCAGGTGCGCATCGATGTCGGCGACCAGTTCGCGACGTCGCGCGCCGGGCAGATGGCTCGCGGCTCGCTCGAGCCGGTCGAGATAGTCCTCAACGAGCGGATGCGGTGTCTGTGTGCTCATGGGATGATCCAGCGGCCAGAAGGCCATCGACGGAACGCGAGAACCGACGCCAATCAGCGGCGAAGGCGTCCAAGACCGCTTCGCCCTCGGCGGTCAGCGTGTAGTAACGGCGCGGCGGACCGGATGGCGACTCTCGCCAGATCGTCTCGACCAAGCGCTCCCGGCGCAGCCGGCTGAGCAGTGGGTATCGGGCTCAGCCATAGGTCTTGGTCGGGTACTGGTCCCCTTCGAGCCCGGCCGTCTTGTAGAAGCTTGAATCCTCGCGCTCGAGCCGCTCCATCAGGCGAACCAGGTCCCGCGCGTGCCGAGCCGCGACTTGATGCGGGCTCAGCTGGGGCCGCGAGCCGATCGCGGGCGGCGGTGGGCTTGGTTGTGAGGCAGGCGCGGCAGTCGGCGACCTGGTCAGGAGCGCGCTCTGCGTCAGCAGCGGGTCGAGTTGCTCCGCGCCGAGGTAGTGGCTCAGATAGACGCTGTTGGTGCGAATGCGCGGAGGGATGATCGACGGTGCCTTGGCGCCGTGCGAGCCGCGGTTCAGGTTCGTCCGGTCCAGGGCGTGGTAGGCCGCGGTGCACTGGGCGCAGCTGTAGTAGTTGTTGCCCGCGTAGCGCATCTCCCACGGCTGCTGCGTCAGTGTGGGCTGCATCTCGCTGTGCAGCCGGATGTCCGCAGAGGGGCGACTATTGCCGAAGGCCTGACTCCAGTTCCGTCGCTCGTCCGCGGTGGTCAGGACGGGGGTGATCGGGCCCGTCACCTTCTGCGCCTCTTCGAGTTCCTTCCTCTCGAGGATGCGGTTCGAATACGGCTGTGGCGGTTCCTGGGAGTCCTCGGGCGGCCGGACCACGGTGAAGTTGTGGCCCTGGCCGTTGAGCTTCTCCCCGACGCGTTTGGCCGTCGCGTCCTCCGCCGCGCCATCGGTCACGTTCTTTGTCTGCCAGCCACTCCCCGCGTCAGGAACGCGAGCGCCGCGACGAGCCTCGTACAACCCTTGCCAGTGCTTCCCGACGGCGGCCATTCGCTCTTTCATCTGCGCGCTGGGAGGGGAGAGATCTCGCCCGGTGGACTGGGGCGGGGCCGCCCGGAGCAGCGCGGTGGCCACCGCATGACGTCGCACCTGGTCCCCGAGCTGAGCGAGGCTCGCCGGCTTCTTGTGGCGAAGTTCTCGCCAGCGAATCGCCGTCAGGACGTCGGGAACCTCGCCCAAGGCCGCGTCCAAGGTCTTCTGCTCGTCCGAAGGCGGTGACCCGCGCTTCGGCGGGTCCCAGTTGGGTGCCGACGGCTCGTCCAGAAGCCGTCGATCCGGTGCGCCCGATGCCAAGGCGTGAGCCACCTGCGGCGTCTGCTTCGCGAGCTTCGGCGACAGCCCGCCGGAAACGACGAAGCGCGACTGGATCGCCTTGTCGACGCCGCCCCGCGTGGCCTTCGACACGGCCATGAAGTTCGCCAGATCCGCGTAGGGAAGGTATTGAGCGACGACTTCGGCGGCGCCGTTGAAGCCAGGTGGTGGCCGGCCGTCGGGCGATGGCGGAGGAAATGTCGGGACGCCGGCCACCGCAGCCTGAGACGCGTCGGCGGAAAGGGGCAACTGTGCCGCCGCTGCGGCCGCGGTCATCGGCACGTCCAGAAGCGTCCCGCTCAGCGGTCCAACGGGGAGATCCTGGCGCGCGGCCGCCTTCTTCGCGGGCGAGTTCCCGGAGCCCTGCCGATCGCCTCTGAGGCTCCGTTTCGCAGGCCGATCCATGGTCCACAGTCTCGCCCGAGCGTGCGGTGGTCGAGAACGGGGACGAGCACCATGACGGCACAGAGGGTGCTCTGAGCGCCGCGCTTTCGCCCGCGGCGCGCTGATCCGCATGGGCCCGGACTCGCCATATTGAAGGTCCGCGCGGTGACCACGGCCCGCCGCCGCCGTCTCTCTCGAGTTGAGGTGTCCTGTCTTCGACGAACGAGCCACGTTCGGGACTGAAAGTGGGCGAAGCGGCTACGACCAGGTGATCAGGACGTGCGTTCCGTTCGACCTAGCGAACTCGAGCGCGTCGAGCGACGCTTGTCGGGCGCGCTCTGCGGCAACGTGCCGGGGTCGCGCTCGCGCATGACGGACTGGAAGCGATCCGCAAAGCGACCGAGAACATCTGCGACGCGCTCGTGCTGGACGTGATGCTGCCGGGGGCGCGGATTCGAGGTGTGCGCCGAGCTGCGCCGGCGCAAGGTCTCGACGCCGGTGTCGATGCCGGCCGCGCGCGACCGCGTCGAGGATCGGGTCCACGCGCTCAACGCCGGCGCCGACGACTACCCGGCCAAGCCGTTCGAGTTCGTCCAGTTGGCCGCTCGCCTGTGGGCGCTGGGGAGGCGCGGGCCGATCGAGCGGCCGACCGTGTTGCAGCCCGGCGATCTGCGCCTGGACCCGATCGCGCGTTCGGCGAGTCGCGGCGATGTCGCGCTCGCGGGTCACCGCCATATTCACCACGGAGATCGCCTCAAGTCATAGATCCGGCTCGGGCCCCCGCTTCGATCGGATGGTCGACGACGTGCGCGCCTGACCGCTTCGTGAACGCGGTGCCGCATCGGCACGCGATGCCACACCATGACTGCGGCGTCGGGCCGGCCACCCACGCGCGAAGTTGACGCGAACTTGACAGACGCGGTGTGAGCCTCGGCGCCATGTCTTCGCCTCATCGTGGCCTGCTCGCCGGACTGCTCGCGCTCATCGTCTTCGCGGCCGGCGCCGTGGCGATGGCCGCCCACGCGCCGACCGCCGCCGTTCCCACGTCCATCAGCGCGACGTCCCAGACGGACGGAGCCCGAGCCGACGGCGGCGAAGACGGTCGTCGTGGACGGGGGTTCGTCGGCTTCCGAGACGAGCGGTGAGCCGCACCGCTCTTCGGGCTGCCTTGGCCGGCGCGTACGCGGCGACGATCCTCGTGCCGCTGGCGCTGATCGCCGGCATCGTCAAACCCGGGGCGAATGGGCGTCTCGTGGTGTTCGCCGACGCACTCGGCTTCGCCGCGGTCTCGCTGATCGCCCTGCAGATCGTGAGCTCCGGGAAGTGGGCGGCGACGACGCGCGCCTTCGGACTCCGTCGTGTCCTCGCCCTTCACCGACACGCGGGAATCGCCGTGCTCGTCCTGGTCGTCGCGCACATCGCCGTGCTCGTCGCCGACGATCCCTCCCGCCTCGCCTTGCTCGACTCGGCGACCGCGCCGCCACGAGCGCGCGCCGGCATGGCGGGTCTCGTCGGCCTCGGTGCGCTGGCGGCGACGTCGGCGTGGCGGCGACGGCTGCGGCTCAGCTACGAGCGCTGGAAGGCGCTGCACCTCGCGCTCACCGTCGTCGTCCTCGCCGCCGCGTTCGCGCACCTCGTCTGGGTCGACTCCTACATGTCGTTCCCCGCTGTCCGCTGGACGACGGTCGCGATCGTGGTGCTCGCCGCGGCGGCGCTCTTCTGGTCGCGGATCGCGCGTCCGTACACGAGCGCCACACGGCCGTACCTGGTTCAGGCGATCACGCCGGAGCGCGGCGACGCGTTGACCTTGGAACTGCGCCCGGAGCAGCATCGAGGCGTGCGGTTCGCGCCCGGTCAGTTCGCTCGACTGCGGCACGCGTCCTACGCAATCGACGATCACCCGTTCTCGCTGAGCTCCAGCGCCGGAACATCGGCCTGCCCACAGTTCACGGTCAAGGCGCTCGGCGACTTCAGCAAGGCAGTGCGTGACCTGCGAGTCGGAGATCGCATCCTCCTCGACGGGCCTCACGGCGAGCCGGTACACGACGCACCACCGGTGCGCGGGCGGCTGCTGATCGCGGCCGGGATCGGCATCACGCCGGCCCTGAGCGTGATCCGCACCGCCGCCGAGCAAGGCGATGCTCGCCCGCTGCTCCTGCTCTACGGGAGCCGGCGGCAAGCGGACGTGACGTTCTGGGACGAACTGCGCGAGTTGCAGCGCCGCCTCCCCAGTCTGCGCGTCGTGCACGTCCTCTCTCGCCCGACCCAGGGGTGGATCGGCGAACGCGGGCGGTTGAGCGAGACGGTCCTACGGCGCCACGCTCCGACCGATGTCAGCGACTGGAGCGCGCTGCTGTGCGGGCCGCCGTCGATGGTGGACGAGCTCAGCGAGGCGGTTCGCCGGCTCGGCGTGCCCCCCTCGAGCATTCAAGCCGAAGGGTTCAGCTGAACGCAGGCCGTGGTGTTGGTCTGCCAGCCCGCCGGTTCGCAGGTGGCGAGAGAGGTGGCGTTTGAGGGCGCGGTTGGCTTCGCGGCGGGCGGTGAGCAACTTGCCGGAGAGCCTGCGCCGCGGCCGTCGCTGCTCAGACCGCGGTGAGGATTGTCGGCTGGGCCCTGGCCGGAGGGGTCGTGGCCAGGGCCCAGCACGGCCGAGGGTGGGTCCGTCCATCCGTCGGTAGCGGGGCCGCAGGGGTCCGGCTGCTCACCGCCACAGCGGACGCTATCTGCTTCGCTCAGCGGATCCTGATCGAGCTGGACACTTGACCAGGTGCGGGGGTCGGGAATGTGACGCCGGCTGCGACCGGACCGCGTCGCGGTCGTCCTCACTTCTGCGTCGCTTGGCGTGCGGCATCGTGCTCGAGCTCGCGTGCGCGTTTGACCATGAACGCGCCGATCGACCCGGCCAGCGTGGCGACGACCGTGATCGCGTAGGCCTCCATCGCGACGTCGAGGATGCGGCCGCCCGCCGAGATCGGGTTCTGAAGCGACGAGGACACGGTGAGCAGCTGCGTGGAGGTCCAGAACAGCGCGCTCCCGAAGGTCGTGATGCGTCTGCGCGGCGCCGTGCTCGAGCAGAAGGCCCAGCCCAGCGCACACCAGGTCCACGATGAGCGTCGCGACCGCGATCGCGACGATCCGGTCCCTGAGGTGCCCATGCGTCGGCGTTCCGGCGCGCGCGACATCGCGCAGCTCGCTCCCCGCCTCGCGCATCACGCGAACGATGTACATCCGCCTTCCGTTCGCACTCCGCGACGAATCTCCTACGACCCGTCCCGACCCCCCCAAGGCACCCGAGCTCGACGCAGGTCGTGCTCGCGGCGAGCAGGTCGATCGCTGACCGCCGGTGCAGCCGTTGGCCACGTGAGGACGACATGGGCCATACAATCACCCGTGGAGGGCATGCAGGCGAGGTCAGGGGACCTGGCATCACCGGCTGACTTCCGAGACCCAGCTCAGCGAGCGTTTCGGAGGTGACGTCCATGCCCGGACCCGTGTCTCACACCCCACGACCGCGGCGCCTACGAGCCCCCGCGTGGCTCCGGACGTTCAGGAGCCGGAGCAGGAGGCGTGACCGCCTGCCGGCGGCGGAAGGCAGCGCGAGCACGACTGTGGGCATCGGGCGGCGGCCGAGCGGGTGGACGAATTGATCGGCGGAGAGAGCGGGCCTCGCGCGCGCCGGCGAATCACCGGAATACCGAGCCCGGAGGGCTCCCCCGTCACACGGTTCGGGCGCGTCTGCGCGCAGCTGGGGCTGGACGACCCGGACCTGTTCGCTCCCCGCCGCCCGGTCGTCATGGCCGGCCTGCAGGCGGCGACGTGGCTCGAACCGCCGCAGCTGCAATCGCTCATCCGCGCCCAACGGCCACACGTGATCGTTCGCAGGGGCGCCGTCACCGGAACCTTCGACGAACAACTGCGGGCGGCGTTCGGTTGCCTGCGCGAAGACGCGCGGCACCACGGGCGCCTGGTCGCGTTCGGCCAGGCTTGGGGCGCATGCAACCGCCTTGGCGCGCTCCTCACCGCGCGCTCGGCCGGCACGACGCAGCTCGTCGCCAGTGCCGTGGCGGGCGAGGTCCTCTGCCGGCTGCTCGACGACATCCAGGTACGCCGCGTGCTCAGCCGCGACGACGAGCGCCTCCTGCGCCACGCGTGGCATCAAGCGCATCCGGCCCCACCGTACGTGCGCCGCCAGTTCTCGGCGCATGCCGGAACCGTCGTCGCGAACGCCTGACCGCAGCCGCTCGGCCTTGGGTCGATCCGTGGCATCGCTCGGCGCGCGGCGAGCCGCGGCGCAGAGCCAACACGGCTCTGCGCGCGAGCGGGCCGGGCCTAGCTCGCTGCTGCCTGCGCGTGCTCCTGCGCGGTCGTCTTGAGCTCCTCGGCGTGCTCTCGGCCGCTCTCCTTGGCGGTCTCGGCCGCATCCTGCGCGACCTGCTTGCCGCGCTCGAGCGCCTCTTGGCCGGTCTCTTTTGCGCGCTCGATGACGTCGTCGGACATCGTGCCGAGCTTGTCGTCCTCGATGCGCGTGGACGGGATCAGCATCCCGGCCAGGAATCCGACGGCGACCGCGCCGACCGCGAGGCCGAGCGGGTTGTCCTGAGCCACACTGCGAGCGCGGCGCGCCTGCTGGTGGACGTCACCGGTGTCGGGGGTCGCGCCGACGACACGGTCTTTGATGCCGACCACGCGGTCCTTGGCGCGTTCCTTGACGTCGGCCTTATAGCCGAGCGCATCGACGGTCTCGCCCATCTCTAGACGCGTCTGCACTATCTCTTCGCGGATCCGGTCCGGGTCTTCGCCCATTGGATGTCCTCCTTCACGGTTTCAACGGTCTGCGGAACAGGGGGTGTGGCCCTTTGGAGCGCGTTCTTGCCGGCCATGGCCAGGGCGCCGGCGAGGGCAAGCCAGAGCGCGGTCACGATCAGCGCCGCGAGCCAGAGCGCCATCGCGCCGTCGAGGGCGACGATCAGCAGCGCGGTCAACGCGCCGAGGCCGAGCAGGCCGGCGACTCCGCCGCCGACCAGCAAGCCCGCGCCCTTTCCGGCCAGCTTGCCCTTCTGCGTGACCTCGGCTTGGGCCAACTGGAGCTCCTGCCGGACCAGCGTCGAGGTCTGGTCGGCGAGATCCTTGACCAGCTCACCGATGCTGCGCTCGCGCGCATCGATCGGGTCGTGTGTGGCCATGGGCTAGGCGCCCCGCTCGCCGGGCTGCGTGTAGAGGCCCTGGTCGGGGGCGAGGGGAGCGCGGCCGCCCCGCGCGTCCAGCGTGCCGCCATTGGCAGTCGAGGAGGCGTGCGCCGGCGAGCCGGCGGGGCTCGTCGACGTGCCTGCGGGCAGGTCACGTGTCGTGTCGCGCGCCGCTGCGGAGCTCGACCGCCGTTCGCTGGACGCCTTCAGGAAGCGCGAGGCGGCAACGCCGACGGCGAGCCCGCCCGCGATCACGGCCCATGGCTGCCGGCGCCCGAAGTCCTCGAGGTCACGCAGGATCGTGTCGCCGTCAGAACGCCGAAGGTAGGCGCCGAGGGACTCTGCCCGGTGCGCCGCCTGCTCGGCCAACTTCGCGGGCTGGTCCTTGCCCTGGCGCCGCAGTTCGGCCCCGACCGAGCGGATGTCCTCGGCCGCCGAGCCGACGCGCTCGCCGGCCTCGGTCGAGCGCTGGTCGACCTGGTCGCGAACCGTGCGCTTGGCCTGCTGCGCACCTTCGTGGGCCTTCTCCTTGGCCTGCTCGGTCGTCGAGCCCGGCCGTTCGGCCGTCGTGGTCGTCCCTTGTGCAGTCATGGCGATGCACTCGCCGTCGAGTCGTCATTGCAGTCGGAGCCGGTGCCGGATGTGACCGATCGGCACGGTGCCAGTCAGGAAATCGGCGCCGCCGCCCCCATGAGCCACGACCGGCGGGTAGAGCCTCGCCGTCATCGAGTCGTAAGGCAGGCCCCGAGATGTTCGAAGTACAGACCGCGCAGTCGCTCCTCAGGTTGGATCCTGACCTCGGCGAGCTGATGAGCGCCGAGCGCCGAGCGGCGGCGACGCGAACGCTGCGGGTCAGCGTTGTGTCGTTGCGGCCGGGGCGGTGGCGGCCCGACGCGCTGGGCCGCGCGAACCACGCCTCCAGCATCGGCCTGCTCGTCCTCGCCGGCGCCATCCTCTGCAACGTCCGTTTGCTCGATACATCCAGCGCGGAGCTGTTCGGTCCGGGTGACATCATTCGCACCTGGCACGCCGACGCAACCGCGGACACGCTGACCGACGGCGTCGAGTGGCACGCGCTTTCGCAGGTGCACCTCGCGATCCTGGACAGTTCCACCGCGCTGGCGTTGCGCCACTATCCCGAGGTCATGTCGATGGTGCTCGACCGGTTGCACGCACGCGCCGAGCGCCTCACCGTGACGCAGGCGATCTCGCAGGTCACCGGCGTCGACACCCGGATCGAAGCGATGCTGCGCCACCTGTCCCAGCGCTGGGGACGAGTGGGAACCCACGGCGTGACCGTCGGCCTCCCGCTCTCGCACCGGATTCTCGGCTCGCTCGTCGGCGCCCGCCGCCCGACCGTCTCGACAGCGTTGGCCACCCTCGCGGCGGAGCGGCGCGTGATCCGTCAGTCCGACGGCTCGTGGCTGCTCCCCAGCACCGCGTCGACGACCGGCATCGACACGCCGGTCATCGCGACCGCGACCCTCGAACAGACGCTGGCGGCGTGACGCGCCGGCCCCACACTCCGAGACGCAACGGCGCCGCCGTGTGACGCTTAGGCAACTCCCCCGCGGGCGGTCGACGGGAGCTGAAGCACGCAACGTCATGCCCCTGACGCCCGCGTCAGCTCGCGAGGCCCGCAATTGCGTGTCGGCACCGTTGCGGCCGATACCTGCAGTGTGGGCTCGTTAACGCCACGGCATCCCGACGTTCAGACGTCAGCCCCTCGACGCACCAGGTCGTGGCTTCTGGCCGCGATCGTCGTCGTCGTTGTCGGCTGGGCCGCAGTGGCCGCACTGTTGCACGCCCGCGTCGGAGCCGAGCGGACGCGGGTGCTGGCGCTGGCCGAGGCCTCGGAATCCCTGCACGAGATCGACGCGCTCGGCTGGCGCGCCTCGTCCGGGGCGCTCGACGGCGCGACGCTGGTCAGGGAGGGATCGCGTCGCTGGATCGCGATGCACGCCGACCTGGAGCGCGCGGAGTCACCCGCCACATTGCGCATCTTCGAGCAGACCGAGCGCGACGTCGCGAATCAGACGGCCGCGATCGCCACGCGACCGCGCGCGGTACTGGGCTCGTCCGGGAGTGCGCTCGCCGATCGCCTGGCGCGGCTGGAGCGTGTGATCGAAGCCGCCCGCGACCGCGCCGAAGCGCGGGCAACACGCAACGATCGCCTGGCGCGGCTGCACACCCTGGGCGGGGGCGTGATCGCGCTGCTGCTGGTCGGTGGGTTGCTGCGCGCGTACCGCCGTGCGACGCGAGCCGCGGCGCGGCTCCGTGACCGTGCCGCGCGTGCCGAGGGAGAGCGGGAGGCGCTGGCCCTGTCCGGCCGCCGGGTCCGCGCGCTCGTCGAGCATGCCTCCGACTGCATGCTCGTCGTCGACGCCGACCACGTGATCCGCTACGCGACCGACTCGCTGCAGACCCTGACCGGGTGCACGTCGGCGGATGCGCTCGGCCGCCCGGTCGACGCCGTCCTCGAGAGCACCGTGCCCGCCCACCTGCGCCGCGTCGTGTCCTCTGCCGTCGGGACCAGTGTCGTGAGCGCCGAGACCGTGCTCCGCGCGAACGCCGGCGCGCTGATTCCCGTCGAGCTGCGAGTCGCCGACCGGCTCGAGGACCGGGACGTCGGCGGGCTGATCATCACCGTCCGCGACGTCTCCGAACGTCACCGGCTCGAACGACAGCTGCGTGCGACCGAGCTTCGCGATCCGGGCACCGGGCTGCCGAATCGCATCCAGTTCGAGCAGTGGGTCCGCGACGCGCTGAATGCCGCCGGGGACACTCCCAGGTTGGCCGCGATCGTGCTCGACCTCACCGACCTGCAGGCGGTCAACGAGTCGCTCGGCTACGCCGCCGGCGACCACTGCCTCGCGGAGTGCGCGCGCCGGCTGCGCGACGTCGCGGGCACGGGGGGCCGGCTCGCGCGACTGGCAGGCGACGAGTTCGCGCTCCTGGTCGACGACGTGACCGTCCCCGAGATCGCCGAGCGCTGGGCACGCCGCCTGCTGGACACGCTCGCGGCGCCCGTCGTCCTGCCCGAGGGTGATGTGCCCCTGACCGCCAGCGCCGGTGTGGCGCTCGCCGCCGCCGGCGGCAGCCCGGCCGACCTGATCCGCGCCGCGGACACGGCCGTGCACGCCGCGACCCGCCGCGGCGTCGGACACATCGAGCTCTTCTCCCCCGCGATGCACGCGCGAGCGCGGCGGCGCTTGAACCTGCGCTCGGCGCTGGCACTGGCCGTCGAGCGCGACGAGCTCACGCTCGCCTACCAGCCGATCGTCGACCTCGAGCGCGGGGAGACGACGGCGGTCGAGACCCTCCTGCGCTGGACGCTCGACGGACAACCCGTGTCGCCCGCCGACTTCATCCCCGTCGCCGAGGCCAGCGGCCTGATCGTCGCGCTCGGAGCCCGCGTGCTCGAGCGGGCCTGCGTGGAGGTGGCGGAGTTCTCGCGCAGCGCCGACCGGCCGCTCAACGTCTCGGTCAACGTGTCCGCCGTACAGCTGCGGTCGCCGGGGTTCGTCGGCGTCGTCGCGTCGGCGCTCGAACGCTCAGGGCTCGAGCCGTATTCGCTCGTGCTCGAGCTCACCGAGTCCGCGACCCTGGACGACATGCCGGGGGTGCAGGCGACGATCGCGGCCGTGCGCGCGCTGGGCGTCCGCATCGCCATCGACGACTTCGGCACCGGCTACTCCTCCCTGGCCACGCTCGCGGCGCTGCCGGTGGACGTCCTCAAGCTCGATCGTTCCTTCGTGGCGGCGATGGACGAGTCCCCCGCCCATGAGGCGCTGCTCGCCGGTGTGCTGTCAATGGCGCACCGGGTCGCGCTTCCGACCGTCGTCGAGGGCGTCGAAACACACGAGCAGCTCGACCGCCTGATCGCGTTCGGCGCGCAGTACGCCCAGGGCTACCACCTGGGTCGGCCCGGCGCGCTGGCGACGCTCGCGCCGAGCGCGGCGGGGCGAGCGCACGTGACACGCTGACGCCCTTGGGCGATCGCGGCGGTATCCCGGGCAGGCGCAACAGCCGTTGACGGTCCCGTCAGGTCCGGGACGCGGCCGAGCCGCGCGTGTCCGCGTGATGTCAAATCCACTGCGGTCATAGGCGGCTAGGGCTACGGTCGGTCACGCAACGGCGGGGCGAGGCCACATCGCCTCGCATGGAGTGCGATCCCTGCGGAGGGGTATCGGGTCGCACCGGGTTCGCACCGGCGCGGCGCCCGTTGCGCGGCCTTCGGAGGGTGAGGCCCGCGGCGGGCGCTCGGCGGCGATGCTTGTGGCACCGGCATCTTGAGCCAACCCCGGCCGTCGGTCGGCAATACGGTGTGACATCTCCCCCCACGGCGCTCCCTCGAACGATCGTCGAGTCGTGTGCGGGTTCTGCGTCCTGCTGCCGACTACACGGGGCGAAGGCTATGCAGGTAGATTCAGCGACACGCGTCGTCCACGGACTCGAGGCGATCATCGACGCGGCCGCGGGCGTTCTGTCGCAGAAGTCGCTTACCGCCACGCTGGACGGCATGGTCCGCGAGCTGCAGCCGATCGTGCCCTTCACCAGCCTCGCGGTGTACGAAGCCGACCACGACGCTCGCGTGCTCGTACCGGTCTACGCCGTCGGAAGGTGGGTGGAGGAGACGCTCGCCAACCGTCCCGGGTTCGATACCAGCCACGCCGGCGGCGTCGTGCAATCGGGGGAGCTCGCCCACCTCGACTCCTGGGACACGCGGCTCAAGCGCTACACGATCCCCGGGACACCGGTCGACGAGCACGAGGCGATCGTGATCGCGCCGCTGACCGTGGGCGAGACCGTCATCGGCACCCTGGTCGTCTGGCGGGAGGAACCCGGCGGGCCGGTCTCCTTCAGCCCGGAGGAAGCACAGCTGTTCCGCCGCTTCGCCACGCTCGCGGCGCTCGCCTACGCGAACGCCCGCCAACGCGAGCAACTGCTCGAGCAGGCCGCGACCGACGCTCTGACCGGCCTGGCCAACCGTCGCGTGTTCCACGAGCGGCTGGCCGCCGAGCTCGCGCGCGGCCGCCGCGAAGGCCGGCCGGTCTCGCTCGCGCTGTTCGACGTCGACGACTTCAAGTCGATCAACGACAACTATGGGCATCCGGCCGGCGACGCTGCCCTGCGCGGGTTCGCCCAGGTCCTCAGCGGGCAGGCCCGTGCGTCCGACGTGGTGTGCCGGGTCGGGGGCGAGGAGTTCGCCGCGATCCTCGCCGGGGCGGATGCCGAGCAGGCCGCGGAATACGCCAGGCGTGCCCTCGGTGTCACCCGCGTCTCCGCGCTCGGGCCGCGACCGGTGACCGCCTCTGCGGGAGTCGCCACGGCTCCAGACGGTTCCGAAGGCGCCGACGAGCTCTTCAGACGCGCCGACGAACAACTCCTGGCTGCCAAGCGCTGCGGCAAGGATCGCGTCGCGGTGAGCACCGAAGCCCACGCCGGGACCTGACGAAGCGGGTGGGCCGTAGCGCCGCCGCCGTGCGACGCCGCCTGTGTCGTCAGCCGATCAGTGCGTTGGCGGCGCCGAGAGCTGCGGTTGCCCGGTCTAGATCTGCGCCTTGGTGTGCCCCTTGGCCGTCGCGCCACCGTTGTTGGCCACGATCCCGGTCACCTTGTCCGGGAGGCCGGCGGCCTTGCGCAGCTTCTGGGCGATCTCGGCGATCTCCTCCGGGGCGTAGTCGGGCGCGAACACATCCCTCTGCGGAGGGAGGTCGTTGGGCGGAAAGCCCTCAGGCGCCTCGTCGACGACCTCGAGCGGCTCGCCCGTCTCCGGGTGGGTGCCGTTGAAGACCGCCCCCATCTCCAGGTAATCGTTCGGCGAGAACCGATAGAGCTTCAGGTGCAGCCCTTCCTTGATGTGCGGCTGGCATTCGGGGATCTTCTCGGTCGCGATCCGCGGTGTCGGGAACAGCTTGGTCATGTCCGCGCCGGTCAAGTTCTCCAGCGCACGGGCGTACGCCACCTGGTGGACGCCGCCACGCACGAGCAGGTAGCCGGTCAGCGCGCGGGCCGAGGGGTGGTCGCACATCTCATAGACGCGCAGCTTGCCGCTGCGGGCACCGGATTCGAGGAAGTAGTTGTGTGTGAGGTCCTCCACCAGATCGCCCGAGGAGTGCACGTAGTCGCCGGTCCATGGCTTGCCGTGCGAATCGGCCGGCAGCGCGCCTTTGCCCCCGAAGAGGAAGTGTTGCTTGTACGGCTCGTCCTTGGCGTCGTCGATCCTGGCGCCGGTGAGCATCGTGTTGATCGTCGCCGCCACGAGCTCGATGTGCCCGAACTCCTCGGCCGCGATGTTGGCGATCAGGTCATAGAAGGGACGCGCGCCCTGGCGGTAGCGAAAGTTGAACGACTGGAACGTGTAGTTCATCAGCGTCGACATCTCGCCGAACTTGCCGCCCATCAGCTCCTGGACGGCGGCGGCGCCCGCGGGATCGGGCGTGGACGGCGGAGGAAGCTCCACGCCGAGGCGATCGATACGAAGAATCATGGCCAGGCGCTACCCACGCCGTGCCCAAGATGCCGGGCGACGGGTCACTTGCGTGACGTGCCGCTCGCGTACCTGCGATCCGCGGTTCCCCGCCGGCATCTGAGCCGCGGTGATCATCGTCGCCATCGCGACCGCTTGGCGGTATCGTCTGTCGAGAGGGCTTGAGCACTGGGTTCCCGGCGCGGCCGGGAGCAGCGTGATCGGACTTCGGGTGTGCGACGCGACCTGGAGTCTGTACATGTCTTCTCACAGCGGTTCTGAAGGTCCCGACGGCGTGTCGCCGGCCTTTGGCTGCGTGTGGTCCGCGACCGGGGTCGACGCGGCCGCAGTGCGGCTGGGAGGCGAGCTGGACGTGATCACGGCTCCGCAGGTGACGCTGGTCTTGCGGGAGGCGCTCGAGCATGCGCGACTCGTCGTGATCGACGTGCATGAGCTGTCGTTCGTGGACAGCTGCGGGGTGCACGTGTTCCTCGACGCTACGCGCCAAGCGCGCGACGCCGGGGCGCGGCTGGTGCTGGTCGGCGCGTCCGCCGAGCTGGAGCGGGTGTTCGTCCTGACCGGAACGCGCGGTCTGGTCGACATGCTCGCCGGCGCGCCCGCGGCGAAACCGGTGCTCCAGGATGCGGTCCCGAGGACCCCCTCACCGGTGACCGACGGCCGGCGAGATCCACTCAAGAACCCCGTCAACGCCGGGATCGTCACCGCCCGAGTGATGGACATCGCGGATCGCGCACTGTGGACGCACAGCCGCGACGGCTCGATCCGGCGCGCGTGGGCGCCCGCGGCGGCAGCGGTGCGCGTCCCGGCCGGCACGGCGGTCGAGGTCTATCTCGATCGCCGCGGCGCGATCAATGGCTGGTGGCACCGAGACTCCGGTTTGGCGATCAATCAGCGCCGGCTCGCGGCCGACGCAGACCCGGAGTCGGCGGCCGGGCTCGCCTGCCAGGGGCCGTGCGGGCTGGTGTGGCGGGCCCCGGCCGCCGCGGAACTGCTCGATCACGACGAGCACTGCCTCACCTGCGCTGGTGACCTTGCCCTCCTCTGACCCCACAGCCCCGCTGTCGGGCCCCGCGCTCCTGGACGCCGTCACCGATGCCATCGTCGCGCTTCATCTGCGCTACTACGGGCGGGCGCCGGCGACGGCCAAGACGACCCGATTGGGCGATGACCTGCTGGCGTGCACGCTGGGCGGCATCTACACCGACGTAGAGAAGACGATGATCGAACTTGAGCGCGCCGACGACGTGCACGACACGCGCAGGATCTTTCAAGCCAGCACGCGCCACACCTACGTCGACGCCGTCCAGCGACTCTCCGGCAGGGCCGTCCTGGCCTCCGTGTCGAACTTTCACGTCGGCCCGGATCTCGCGGTCGAGCTGTTCTGGCTGGCTCCCTGGACCGCGGCGGAACCGCGAGCGTCTCGAAGTGGGAACGCGCGTTCGCTGTGACGGAGGTCACAGAGAGCGAACACCTGTTTGACGATCGAGCGTCTCGGGCAGGACATGAGTAAGGGATCGCACGAGCATCTCGCCGCGCTCCCTCTTCTCCGTTGACGGTCGGCTGCCTGTCGATCGAGACGAAGCCGTCGTTCACGACGACGGAGGGCCACAGCTGAGACCGGTCGCGCGTTTGCCGGCTGCGGCGCCATCCCGGCCATTCCCCGCCCCCGCCCCAACACCTTGGAGGACGACTCATGAGAGAGTCCGAGCAACAGAAGATCGTGCAGTACCTCAACGAGGCGCATGCGATGGAGCACGCGCTGGTTCGCGTGCTGCAGTCGCAGATCGCGATGACGCCGCGCGGCGCCTATCGCAGCGCACTGGAGTCCCACCTGGGCCAGACGCACGACCACGCGCAGCGCGTCGGCGAGCGGCGGAAGGCGCTCAGCCAGGGCTCGAACCCGCTGATGGCCGTGGTCGGGCTGCTCGAGACGGCCGCCGGCCAGGTGCTGGCGCTGGGCAAGACGCCGTTCGACCTCCTGCGCGGCTCCGGCGGCGAGGAGAAGGTGCTCAAGAACGCCAAGGACGCCTACGCCAGCGAGGCCCTGGAGATCGCCACCTACACGGCGCTCGAGCGGCTCGCGGAATCGGTCGGGGACACGCAGACCGCCCGAATGGCCGCCTCGATCCGCGCCGACGAGGAGAAGATGCAGGCGCGCGTCCTGCGCGAGATCCCGAAGCTGACCGACGCGGTTGTGCGGGCCGAGACCAAGGGCCAGCCGTCCTACGACGTCACCACCACCGGCGCCGCGGACGCGGCCCGCGGTGTCGGCGAGGCCGCCAAGGACGCCACCAAGACGACGGCCAAGGCGGCCAAGCGCACCGCGCGTCAGGCCCGCAAGGTGCCGGGCGTCGCCCGCGCCGAAGGCGAGATCAAGGGCGCCGTCGCGTCCGAGAGCGACCTCGCGATCGCCCGCTACGACTCGCTCACCGCGCAGGAGATCGTCGACCGGCTCACCGAGCTCTCGCAGATCGACCTGGCAAAGATCGATGCGTACGAGCGCAAGAACCAGGACCGCACCACGATCCTGAGACGCATCGACTCGCTGCGCGGCGACGAGCCGTGGCCCGGATACGACGAACTGACAGCGACCGACGTCCAGGCCGTCCTCTCGGAGGGCGACAGCGATCGCGCCGAGCAGGTCCGCAGCTACGAACGCGCCCACAAGAACCGCACCGGCGTCCTCAACGCCGCCGAGCGCGAGCTCGCCAACGCCTAGCCGTCCCGAGGCCCAGCCCAGGCTGGGTCCCGGCCATTCTCTGACATCAGGAGCCGTACATGAGCATTGCCGACAAGGCCCGCAAGATCCCCGGAGTGGCAGCCGCCGAAGGCGCCATCACCGGCGCCGTGGCGACCGAGGAGGACCTGCCGATCGCCCACTACGACCAGCAGACCGCCGACGAGATCGTGTCCAAGCTCAAGGGCTTCAGCCAGCGCGAGCTGCGGATGATCGGCGCCTACGAGACCAAGCACGCGAACCGCGCGACGATCACTGACCGGATCGCCAAGCTCTCGGGCGACGAGCCCTGGGCGGGCTACGACGAGGCGAGCGTCGAGACGATCACGCGCACGCTCTCCAAGGCGGACGACGCGACCGCGCGACAGGTGCTCGACTACGAGCGCAACCACAAGGACCGCAAAGGCGTCGTCGACGCCGCGACCCGGTAGGCACTCACCTGGCGCTGCCCCGTGCGTACGGGCCGGGCTTCGGCCGCGGTCGTCCGCCGGGGAACGCCAGGCGCAGGATCGTGCGTTGCACCATCCCGAGTTGCTTGAGGAAAGGCCCGGTGTTGTACGGCAGGCGGTAGCGCTCGCAGATCTCCTTGACCCGCGGCGCGATCTCGGAGTACCGGGTGCTCGGCATGTCGGGAAAGAGGTGGTGCTCGACCTGGTAGCCGAGGTTGCCGCTCAGGATGTGAAACAGCGGGCTGCCCTCGATGTTGGCCGCACCGAGCAGTTGCCGGACGTAGAAGCGGCCACGGTTCTCGTCGGCGACCTCGGCCTCGCTGAACGTGTAGGTCTGATCGGGGAAGTGGCCGCAGAAGATGATCGAATGCGCCCAGACGTTGCGCAGGATGTTCGCGGTGACGTTCGCAGCCAACGTGCTCTTGAACCCCTTCGGTCCCGCCAAGGCCGGGTAGGCGACGTAGTCCTTGGCGATCTGCCGGCCGGCCTTGCGAGCCATCCCGAGCAACTCGGCCTTCAGCGCGGCGATCGACTTCTCGCGCTTGCGAATCGCGTCCAGGTCGAGATCGTGGAACGCGACACCCCATTCGAAGAACGCCATCAACGCGAGGTTGTAGATCGGCTGGAGCAGATAGATCGGCAGCCACCGCTGGTGCGGATCGATCCGCATGATCTTGTAGCCGAGGTCCTTGTCCTTGCCACGGATGTTCGTGTAGGTGTGGTGGATGTAGTTGTGCGAGTGCTTCCAGGCCTCCGGGGTCGAGGCGGAGTCCCAGTCCCAGTTCGAGGAGTGGATCGACGGGTCGTGCATCCAATCCCACTGGCCGTGCATGACGTTGTGGCCGATCTCCATGTTCTCCAGGACCTTGGCCACCGAGAGCGTGGCGGTCCCGACGACCCAAGCGGGCTTGTAGCGCGCGCCGAACAGCAGGACGCGCCCCAGGACCGCCAGTCCGCGGTGGGTCTGGATCATGCGCGTGATGTATCGGCGGTCGCGAGTGCCGAGCTCGGCGAAGACCTGTTCGTGGATCGCATCGAACTCGCGCGCGAGCTCGTCGATCTCGTCGTCGGTCAGGTGCGCCAGCGGGCTTTCGATCATGGTCGTCATCCGGGTTCCCGTCCCTTGGTCAAAGTGCGATCTCGATCGGCCCCTCAGGGGCGTTGATGCAGGTGCGGACGATCTCCCCGGGCTGCCCCGAGACCTTGCCGGTGCGCAGGTCTCGCACCCGGCCTGAGGACAGGCGCCCGACGCACGTGCGGCAGATGCCCATGCGGCAGCCGTAGTCGAGGTCCAGGCCTGCTCGCTCGCCGGCGACCAGGATCGGCACGGAGCCGTCGGACGACGTTCGCGCGCGGCTCTTGGAGAAGCTGATCGCGCCGCCGGCGCCCGCGGCGTGGCCGTCGATCACCGGTTGGAAGCGCTCCATCCGCAGCCGGTCGCCGACCCCGGCCCGTTTCCAGGACGCCGCGAGGTCGTCGAGCATCGCCCCCGGGCCACTTGCGAGCGTGGTCCGCGTCCGCCAGTCCGGGCAGAGGTGATCGAGATCGATCGGCGACAGGCGTCCGTCGGCCTCGGTGAGCTGGAGATGGAGGCGATACCCGGGTCGGCGGTCGGCGAGCGCGAGCAATTGGGAGCCGAACACGAAACGGCCGGCGGTCCGCGCAGAATGCAGGTGCACGACATCCAGCAGCCCGTCGCGGCGGTCGAGGTCGCGGAGCATGCTCATGATCGGGGTGACCCCGCTGCCCGCGCTGATGAACAACAGCGAGCGTGGCAGTGGGTCCGGAAGGGTGAAATCACCCTCGACGCCACCCAGGCGCACGATCGTTCCCGGGCGCACGGCACGCACCAGGTACGGCGACACCTTGCCGGCGGGCAGCAGTTGCGGCGTGATCGAGATGCAGCCGTCGGGGCGGCCGGGATCGGAGGTCAGCGAGTAGGCGCGCCAGTGATGCACACCCTCGACCACGACGCCGACCCGCAGATACTGCCCCGGCACGTGTCCCGGCCAGACCCATCCCGGCCGGATCACCACGGTCACGGAATCCTCGGTCTCGGGCTCGACGGCCTCGACCCGCCCGCGCAGCTCCCGTGTGGACCACAGCGGGTTGATCAGCTCGACGTAGTCGTCCGGCAGCAGCGGCGTGAAGAGCACGCCGGCGGCACGCAGAAGCCGCCGGTGGGTTCGCGATACGTCCGGCCGGGTGCCGCGTTCAGCCACGGACGTTGGCCTGAAGGTCGGGCATGTTCGAGCGTCCTCCGATCGCGCGGATTTGCGAAGCGAAGGAAGTCAGCTGCCGTTGCCGGACGACCGCGGCGCGCGTGCCCTCCGACCTCGATGCTACCCCTCCCCCGGCGAGCGCAGACGGTCAGCGCGGCGAGCGGATGTATGAAAGTGAACCGCCGCGAGCCTGTCTCTCGCGGGCCGTGCACCTGAGCATCGTCACGGGGTGCGAGTCCGTCGACTCGCTCCAACCGCTCACGCGCCACGTTGATAGGCGATTCGGGGCGTTCGGCATCCGAAGCGGCCGGGTGCGGAAGGACCTCCGCCTGTCCCGGCGACGTTGTCGAGATCCCGAGTGACATCGGGCAGACAGTGAAACCGACGTTGCTCGCCAGCACCCCGAGCGCACCAAAATGACATCGCTGCCGAGAGACACCGCACACATGCCGGTCCAGCCGGTGAGCGCCTAGGTGTAAGTCCCGAGCAGGTTGTTCAGCCGGTTGATCGGTGGTTGGTGGCCGATGGCTGAGTGTCGGCGGCGATGGTTGTAGGTCCACAGC
>NZ_AUIK01000046.1 GCF_000423665.1 Solirubrobacter soli DSM 22325
AGTGGCGAGGACCCCGTCGGGGTGTTGACAGTTCTTTGATCTCTGTTGGGGAGGGCTCTGAGCCGGCGTAGCCGGCGAAGCTCTGTCCGGGAGGCATCAGAGGATGGGCTGCTCTGTTGATCGAGAGGATCCGTTGAGCGAGACCCGCAAGTATCGGAAGTTCACCGCGCAGCAGAAGACCGAGATCGTGCTCGCCTCGCTACGGGGCCCGAAGTCGGTCGCCGAGCTCTGCCGCGAGCACGACATCTCTGACAGCCTGCTCAGAAAGTGGCGCGACCAGTTCCTCGCCGCCGGCGCTGAGCGCCTGCAGGGCAAGAACGAGCGCACCGAGCTCGACGAGCTGCGCGGCCAGGTGGCCAAGCTCGAGCGCGCGCTGGGGCGCAAGACGATGGAGGTGGAGATCGCGGGGGAACTCTTGCGGGGTTGGGAGTGAGTGTGCGCGTCGCCCGATCCCGCGAACTGGTTGCGCAAGGCCGCCCCGCCGCCCTAGTCGCCAGGGTCGCGGGCATCAGCCGGCAGGCCATCTACCGCCGCCCACGACGCCCGCCCCGCGGGCAGCGTCGGCCGCTGGACGAGCTTGACCGCGTGGTCTTGGCGGTCGCGCGTGAGGACGAGCACGCCACCGACGGCACGCGGATGATCGCCGCGATCGCGTCGCGGCGCGCCGGCCGCCCGATCAATCGCAAGCGCTGTCAGCGGCTGATGCGCGAGCACCGGCTGCTGCAGCCCGTCCGCAGCGAGGGCCGCCGCCGGCGCCCCGGCTACTTCCACGTCACCCGGCCCGACGAGCTCTGGCATCTGGACATGACCAGCATCTGGGTCGCCGATCACGGCTGGACGTATCTGAACGCCGCGATCGACTGCTGCACCCGAGAGATCACCGGCTGGGCCTTGGATGTCCGCTGCCGCGCTCCGGAGGCGATCGCCGTCATCGACGCCGCAGCCTTCCAGCGCGGCATCGAGCCCGGCCGGCTCACGCTCGGGACCGACAACGGCAGCGCCTACACCGCACGCCGTTTCCGCGCCCGCCTGAGCGAGCTCGCGATCACGCACCGCCGTGGCGGCTACCGCGACCCCGAGAGCCAGGCCTTCATCGAGTCCTGGTTTTCCAAGCTCAAGCTGCGCTGCATCTGGCGGGAAGAATTCGAGACCCTCGAGCAGGCCCGCTCAGCGATCGGCGCCTACATCGATCGCTACCACCACCGACCCCACAGCAGCCTCGCCTACCGCACCCCGAGCGAGGTCGCCCAGACCTGGAAAGATCACGACGACCACCTAACCCCCGCGGCCTAACTGACAACACCAACGGGGTCCACGCCAGTAGAGCTGCCGGGAGAGGTGTCGTTTGAGCGCGCGCATCGCCTCGCGACGGGTCTTGCCCTCACCGGTCCGGCGTTGGATGTAGGCGCGGGTTTCGGGGTCGTGAGTGGCGCGGATCATCGCGATCGTGTGCAGGGCTTGATTGGCTTGGCGGTCGCCGCCGCGGTCAAGTCGATGCCGCGTGGTTTGTCCTGAGGACGCGGGTTTGGGTGCCGTGCCGTTGCAGCGCTCGAAGGCGGCCTCGTTGCGAAAGCGGCGGGCGTCGCACGCCAGCAGCCTGGCGGCTGAGACGGGTCCGACGCCGGGTTGCTCGAGGAGCGCCGGCGCGAGTGCCGCGGTCAATTCGGCGAGCTGGAAGCGGTAGCGCTCAGCCTGTTGGCTGAGGGCGTGGCCGCGGTCGGCGAGCTCGCGCAGCAGCCCGAAGATCACGCGCTCGGGACCGGTGTCAGCCGCGCGTGCGCGCATCCGGCGCAGACGGGCAGTGAGCGCGGCGCCGTCGCCCGGGCCAATGCGTTCGCGCAACGCAACCGGCGCGGTCGTGTGCAGCGATTGCAGCTGGTTGAACACGCGGACACGTTCGGCGACCGCGGAGCGATAGACGGCCAGCAAAGCGGCCAGCGCTTGGCGGTTGCCTCCAGCTCGCGGAGTGGCGACGCCTTCGCCGCTCAAGACCTTGCGCGCGGCCAGCAGTGCATCGATCTCGTCGGACTTGCCGCGCCGGCGGTCCTGGCGGCGCGGCCGCTCGACCTCGACGACGTCAACGCCGGCGGCCAACAGGAACTCGCACAGTCCGGCCCCATAGCTGCCGGCGCCTTCGATCCCGACACGTAGCGGACCGCCAAGCTCATCCAGCCAATCGGCGAAGGCTCGGTACCCGGCGAGACTCGCGGGCACCGCGTACTGGCCTAGCACCTGCCCCAAATGATCAACTGCGCGAGCAACGTGCTCATGTTTGTGGGTGTCCACCCCGACCGCGATCATCGCGCTCTCCTCACCGTCGACATCGATGCTGCGGAGGCCGCTGGACAGGGCTGTGTCGAGCAACGTCAGGCTTCTATGAAGTCACGGCGGCTCCGGTACGGCCGGCGGCGGGAGACGAGTCTGCTTCAGGGCACCCTGGCCGGCACTCTCGAGAGTCATCCCGCCGCCAGCCGCACCCTCTCGACACGACCGGACAACACCGCGTTCGAGAAGACCGCGAACCTACACAGCACTCTCAGTCGGACAGAGCGAACGTTAGGCGCGCGCCACGATCGCATCCGGCCTGACCGCCGGGAGGCGAGTCCCCGAGTCCTCGTAGCCCGCGCGTCCACGCGCGCAACTGCGTGCTGATTCACACACGATGTTGTTCCGCTGACAGATCGTTCGACAAACCCTCACTTACCCCAAATAGGGGATGTGGCGCGTCGGGATCCGCACCTAGCTTCTGCCGCGAGCGGGCGATACGCGGACAGTCACCCGCGGCAGTCCACCGACGAGCTGGCCGTGCCAACTCCGTGCCCAGGCCGTTCGCTGCTTGGCTCGAGGTCCGGTCTATACGGTGTGATCGTTTAGTGATGACCTGATCTTCATCGATCTTCGCTCGTGAATTGGGAATCGGCTTGGTGCGCCTCCGAATGGCTGCCCGGGAAAGAAATGCGTGTGAAGGCCAATACAGCTCGGGAAGCGGCGACACGACGCGGGAGAGTCAGGCGGTTGTGCATAGCCGCGGTGCTGGTCGGTTGTGCGCTTCTCCTGCCCTCTCGTGCGTTTGGCGCCGAGATCTTCTTTGATCCGCCGAGTACCGCGACGGTTCCTGCTGCAGGAACCGCGACACTGCGGATTGCGCGAGACGAGCACCAAGACGGCTCGATACGAATCGAGTTCTTCGACGAGGACACCGGTGCGTTCACCGGTTCCTGCGAGGGATTCATGACCACTTGTGATGGGTCGGCGGGCGGCGGCTGGGAAGCCAACAACGCACCCCAGCCGGTTCGCCTCCTCGCGCGAATGGTCAGCCTGATCAACGGCCAGCGCGCCGAGGCGCATGTGACGATCCCCATCGCTCGTCGACGTTTCAAGATCGACCTCAACTTGCAGAAGAACAGCGACGAGATTCCCGGTCAGGTGCCAGCGCAGTGGACGGCCACCGCAACGACGGACTACTCGTTCAACGGGACCCCGTATCGGCTGATCATCCGACAGCTCGACGGCTGGGTCGTCGCCGCGTGCATGAGTCCGTTCGGTCTTGGACTCGAGTGCGCCGGCTCGATGAGCGCAGGAACGGTCGTCCGCGCAACGATGGAAGACGTTCACGGCCGTGTGTACGGCAGGTCGCCCTACTACCAGGTCACCGCGACCGAGGCGAAGCGTCTCGATGTCGGCGGCCTGGACCTCGCGATCCTTGCCAGTCGTTTCCTCACGGCCCGGCAGATCTGCGACATCCTGTTGACGTACCCGAAGGGGAGCCACGCAGGCCAGTCGACGGTCTCCGATCAGTGGCTCGCGTGCGATGGCGCGGCCACGGCGGGAATGACGCCGTTGCAGACGTTGTTGGCGATCGCGGGAACGGGCGGAGTCGCCGGCGCGGGAGCGGCCTGGTACGTCATCTCGCAGATTGAAACCGATACGCCGGCACCGCCGACCGGGCCGTATCCGCCGCCGGAGCCACCCGTGGATCCCACCGATCCGCCTGCCCCACCGCTTCCGTTGCCGTGGATGGGAGAAGAATGGGGCGCCGAAGACATCGCAGCCGAGTTGATGCGCCGAAACGTCGACAACCCCGAGCTCACCCAGACGCGAGCCGACACGATCGCACGACAGTGCGAGCGGCTCGCCGGCCGCGCAGGGCTCATTCCTCAGGAGGAATGCGTCGACGCGCCGATCTTTGCTCCCGGTGCGGACGTCGAGGAAGCGACCAAACACGACCTCGACGCGCTTTTCGGAGCGCCGCCGCAACCGTTCACGTTGCACTACATGACTCCCGGCAACGATCGCGGCTGGCTGTCGACTTCCCGGGCGATGCCGGAGTGCCCGTCGCCGCGTCCGACCGGTCAGGAGTGCGACGAGTATCCGTTCGCCTCTGCGCAGGAAGGCGGCGAGCTCCACGGGCCGAGCCTGAGGCTGATCGACAGCGACGACAACAGAAGCGAAGGCGTCTACCTGAAGGCGAGGGTCTACGACCGGTGTGGGATGGTCTCCGGAGACCCGTACATCGTCGTGCCGACGCCGCCGTCGTTGGGCGTGCCTACTCTGGGTTTGTGCAACCGGAGATAGAGCAGCCGCGGCTTCTCGACCAGGTGCTGCTCGATGACTACGCGCAGCGCCTGGTCCGGGCGGGCCTCGAGATCGTGGAGCACATGCAGCCCGGGCTCTCCGAGGCTGAGATCGACGCTGCGACGCGCCCGCTCGGGTTGCGTTTGCCGGCTGAAGCGAGAACCTGGTTTGGCTGGCGCAACGGCTACCGACCGACTGGCTTCGACGAACAGATCGCGCCGGGGTTCGCTCTGCTGTCGCTCGAGGACGCCATCCAACGGCACGCAAGCATGCAGACCGCTGTCGAGATCGGCTACGCCAACGCGGAATGGTTTCCGATCGTCGAATCGCACGCGCTGGTCGTCTGCGACTGTTCGGTGCCCGAAGGCGCGGCGACTCCCATCCGAGTGCTCGAGCACGAGCTTGACCCGGATTGGGCCACTCCACGTGCGGCATCGATGGGCGAGATGATCTTGATGTGGACTCGCTGTTGGGACTCGGGCGTGTGGTATGCCGAACGGCCGAATCTACCTCAGCGTCGTCACTCGCAACCCGACGAGCACGGAAGACTGAACTACCTCCTCGACGTCTGATCTGAAGCGGCCGTGCCCAACGCAAATGAAGTGTGGACCTGCGTCATCGCTTCGCGACGAGCATGGTCGATTGTCGTGCGGCCGCGGCCGCTTATCCCGGCGGCTTCCCAGCGCAACTCGGCTCGCTCTACCGCCGGGTCGTCGGACGCCTTCCGGACGAAGCCGCGAGGCTGATCGGCGAGCCGTGGCAGCGTGAGTTCCTCACGCTGACGCCGATCGAGCAGGCCCGCACCCTTCGGGTCGCGCGCCAGCCGACTGATTGAGCGCTGCTCCGCGGTGGCGCCTTCGTCGAGTTGGAGCACTCTTGCTCCTCGTCTCGGAGCGCGACGCCGTCGGTGTGTCTAGCTGTGTCGGATTCGGGCACCCGGCGGCGCTGGAGTGTCGCCTAGGTAGCCGGACCACTCCCAACGTTGGCTCAGCCGGCCCCGAGCGAGGAAGTGCTTGGCCTCTTCGATCGCGTCCTGACGGCGGACGCATTGCCTCCGTGGCACTTCGGTGTGATGGCCGAGATATGAGAACGCCACGAGGTCGCTCAGGTCATCGTCGTCGGCGCCGGTCTCGACCGTGAGATATGCACCTTCTCCGCCGCCCATCCATTGAACGAACGCGACCTCGCCCAACCCCAGCACGACACTGAACGTCGCGTCACCCCGATGAATGACCGCGGCCGTCGCGATGCCGCTGCCTACGGCGCGGTGCTGCACGTCCGCGAGAAGTCGCTCCAGGGCCCCGGGTGACTCGATGTCGAGCGCCTGAGGGGAAGCCCATGCACACGCCCACTCGACCTTCACGCCTGCATCGTCGCAGGCGACCGAGGCGCTCTCGCATTCGCTTGCCAAGGGCGGCCCAGGCCGGTGGACCCCGCGGCTGCCCCTAACCGTGGCGACGACGGAGCGCGCGATCATGCCCCAAGCGTCGAGAAGCACCACTGTCGTCTCGTCCGATCTGCAACCGACGGTTTGTGGCAGGATCGCCGCGCATGTCGCCCCATCCCTATAGCGATAGCGCTGTGCTTCGCGGTCTGATCGCGCTGAGGGTGTCGGGTGACCAGAGCGGCGTCGCCTGGTACGACATCATCGACCGGTACTCCACTGGCGAGGACGAGGATGTTCTCCTGTCGCTGCAGTACGAGGGCCTCGTCGAGTTTTGCGGAGAAGCCAACGGCGTGGCGCACTGGCGGGCCAGTGACGAAGCACTCGAGCTCGCCAAAGGCGCGAATCGTCCGCTTCGTCGCTATGCCCACATGCTGATCGAACTCGACGCGAGTGCCGGCACGCCGTTTGACGCCCTAGCGGCCGCGGTGGACGCGCTACCTGGGTGCACGACCCTAAGCACCACCATCCCGGGCGTCACGACCGGAACCAGCGCTCGCGCTGAAGGGTTCGTCGAGAGCGCCGCCGAGGCTCACGACATCGACTACTACTTGGACAACGCGTCAGGCAGGGCTCTCTATAAGGCCGCGGTCACGGCGCTCACGGCGCTCCTGGACGGGCCCCGACGCTCGCTGGACTGACCGCACGAGACAAGGCCGCCAGCGGAAACCCCAAGCGGTTCCGACGCGACGGCGCCGGATAAGAGTGCTGCCGGCGTCGAGAAGCACCACTCTGCCGGC
Organism: Solirubrobacter soli DSM 22325; assembly: GCF_000423665.1. Taxonomy (GTDB): domain Bacteria; phylum Actinomycetota; class Thermoleophilia; order Solirubrobacterales; family Solirubrobacteraceae; genus Solirubrobacter; species Solirubrobacter soli. The sequence goes on from NZ_AUIK01000046.1 coordinate 6,760, forward strand.
GGCCGAGCCACTGATGACTTTGTCTCATTGCGACAGCGCGGTTGCGAAGCCACACCCGTCGCGTCGCGCTGGTCCGAAGTTGTCCAGGGCAGTGGTCCTTCGTGTTGCCGCGCTCGGATGCCGCCGACTCACCCGGTTGTTGCGTGCGTCTTGAATCTGCAGTGCCCGTCGGCGCAGGCGTCCTGTGTTTCCACGATCCTGCGGCGTAGCGCGTTGAGCTCGGCGAGTTTGGCGTCGACGCGATCGAGCACGGCTTGGAGGCGCCATTGCTCGGACTCGCAGGTGGCTCCGCCGGCGTCGTGGGCGGCGAGCGCGTCGACAGCGTCGGTGAGTGTGAAGCCGATCGCCTGAAGCTCGCGCGTGAGCTTGATGCGCTCGATGGTGTCACGCCCGTAGTCGCGGTACCCGGACTCCGTCCGCGCCGGCGGTGGCAGGACGCCGACGCGCTCGTAGAAGCGGACCGTGTCGACGGTGACGCCCGCCCCGGTCGCGATCTCCCCGATCTTCATCCGCTCAGGCCTTGACTCTGGACCATAGTCAAGAGTTTACGCTCACTCCATGACCGACGTTCTGCACATCCCAGCCCGGCTCGACGCGCCCATCGCGTGCGACTTGAGCACCGCCGATGACACCGCTGAGGAGCGGCTCGCCGACTACCACCGCCAGTTCGAGCGCGCACTGGTGTCGCGCGAGCGCCGCGAGGACGGCGTCGTCTTCACGTTCCGCGCCGACGGAGGGACGCGCGAGGCGCTTCATGACCTTGCGCGACGCGAGGCCGCCTGCTGCCCGTTCCTGGATTACCGCGTCGAGGCGATCGGCGACGAGGTGATCTGGACGACCAGCAACCATCTCACGGGGAGCGAGCGCGGCAGCGTCGACGTGTTCCTGGACGCGCTCTACGCGCTCCCGGAGCACACGGGCTCGGACATCGACGGCTTCCTCGAACAGCTCGCCGACGCCGGTGTCGACGTGGTTGCGGTCGAGGATGGGTTCGAGGTCCGCTCAACGGGGTGAAAATCCATGCTGGCGATCAGCTCGACGATGTCGATCGGCACGTCGGGGAAGCTCTCGAGGAACGAGGTCGTCCACCGGTGCGCGCCGGCGGCCATCGCGGGCGCGTAGAGCTCGTCGATCAGGTCGAGCCGGTCGGCGGAGATGACCTGCTCGATCAGCCGTCGCACCACCGCGTCGAGATCGCCCGCGGAGCTCTTCTCTGCGTGATCGTCAGGCTCGGCCTCGATTGGTTACGGCTCGGGCGTCGGGGTCCGTCGCGCGGACCGGCGGCGCAGCGCGCCCAGGGCGGCGGGCACGGCGGCACACAACACGAGAGCGAAGACGACGCCGCCGGCGCCGAGCAGCACGCCGACGCCCAGGCCGCCTATGGCGCCGGCAAGCGCAGGCCCGCCGAGGCAGCCGAGCAGCATGAGCGCGCCCATGCCGAGCATCGAGCGGGCGGGCGAACCGGACGAGTCGGACTGGTCGGTCTTGGTCGGCAGGCACATCGGATGCGGCGTCTCCTTGAGTCGGTGCAGGCTGGTCGGACGCAGCCTGCACCGTGAACTCGGGTTGAAGTCAAGCGACGCGTCAGCGGCGTTGGCGTGCCTTGACGTGGCGCACGTCGAGCTCGATGTCACCGGCGGGCGGCATCAGCGTCGGATCGACGAACAACCCGCAGACGTCCACGCTCGCGCAATCGCAGGACTGCGCGACCTCTAGCCAATGCTTGACCGCCTGCGCGCGAGCGATCAGCGCGTCGATGTGCGGCAACTTGTCGTGAGCGAGCTCGCGGATGTGGCGACTCGCATCGGCGCTGCGGTTGCCGGGTCCGGTGAGTGGCGCGATCTCCTCCAGCGTCAGGCCGGCGCGCTGGGCGACGTCGATGATCGACAAGCGGTGCAGCACGTCGTCGCGGTAGCGGCGCTGGCCGGCGACGCGGTCGGGCTCGGGCAGCACGCCGACGCGTTCGTAGAAGCGGATGTGCGAGGTGTTCAGCCCGGCGCGCTCGGCGACCTGGCCGATCGTCAGCCGCGGGTCGTCGCTGGTGTGCGGTGATGCCATCGGCGCGAATGTCCTTGACTTGAAGCCGTGTTGAAGGTGCACGGTAGAGGGTGCCCCACGTTTTCAGTCCAAGGACCGCCGATGGCCGACCTACCGATTGCCTGCACCCTGACCCCCGATGGCATGACCGCCCGGCTCGCGCTGATCGAAGCGCTCTCCGCCGACGGCCTGCTCGACCGCACCGCGACCGAGCGTGGCCTGCGCGTGCGCTTGCGCGACACCCCGCACATCGAGCAACGCATCCGCGAGCTCGTCGCGGCCGAGTCCCGCTGCTGCGCGTTCCTTGACTTCGACCTCGGCCGCGACGGCGGCGACCTGGTGCTCGACATCTCCGGCCCTGAAGAGGCGCGCCCCGTGATCGAGCTGTTCTTCGCGTCCGAGACGGCCGGACCGCGGTGAGCCCGCTGCGCTGGACGCTGGTCGCGCTGCTGATCGCCTCGACCGCCCTGTTCGTCGTCGGCGTGATCGCCGAGCGCTCCACCACGGACACCCACACCGAGCCCGCGGGCGTCCGCGTCGGCGAGACCCGCGAGCCGGCCGGCGAACCCGGAGGCGCCCACGAGGAAGGCGAGGGATCGAGCGCCGGCGAGGCGGGCCATGCCGAGACACCGGCCGGCGACAGCGACACGAACACGAGCGAGGCCGTGCTCGGCGTGAACATCGAGTCCACGCCGCTGATCGTGCTTGCCGCGCTCGTCGGCCTCGGTCTCGCAGCGCTGACCGCTACCAGGTTCGGGCGCCGACCCGGCGTCCTGCTGGCGGTCGCCGTGACCGCACTCGCGTGGGCGGCGCTTGACGTGCGCGAGGTCGTGCACCAACTCGACGAATCGCGCACCGGCATCGCCGGCATCGCGATCGTCGTCGCTGTCCTGCATCTCGCGGTCGCGCTGCTCGCGGGCGTGATGGCCATGCGCGCGCGACAGCTCGACGGCGGATCGCCAGCCCGTCCGGGCACGCTCCCCGCGTGACCGCCCGCTCGATCGCCCTCTTCATCGCCGCCGCCATCGCCGAGATCGGCGGCGCCTACCTGGTGTGGGTCGGCATCAAGGACGACAAGGGCATCACGTTCGTCGCGCTCGGTGCGATGGCGCTCACCGCCTACGGGGTCATCGCCGCCCTCCAGCCCAGCCAAGTGTTCGGGCGTGTGTTGGCCGCCTACGGGGGCGTGTTCATCATCGGCTCGCTGCTCTGGGGCGTCGCCGTCGACGGTTTCCAGCCCGACCGCGCCGACCTGCTCGGCGCGACGATCTGCCTCGTCGGCGTCGCTGTGATCATGTACGCGCGCTGAACAGGGTGACCCGCACCGTTGCGGGGTCGCAACGATGGTGGTTTCTCGTCAAGGCCGGCCGCCTGCCGCTATGGCGCCGAGCGCTCACGTAGCGTGGCGGCGGTGGATGTAGCCCAAGCCCAGAAAGACGGGGCCGAGCGATGGCTCACGCCGGGCGTGCGCGGGATCGGCACGGCGTCGCTGCTCGCCGATCTCGGACATGAGATCCCAACCGCGCTGCTGCCATCGTTCCTGACCGCGACGTTGGGAGCCCCCGCGTCCGCGCTGGGCCTGATCGAGGGCGTCTCCGACGGGCTCGCCGGGGCGGCGCGGCTCGCGGGCGGCGCGCTCGCCGACGACCCGCACCGCCGGCGATCCGTCGCGGTCGGCGGCTACGCGACCACAGCCGTCCTGTCGGGATTGATCGGCGTCGCGACGAGCGTGTGGCAGGTCGCGCTGCTGCGGGCGGGGGCGTGGACGGCACGCGGGCTGCGCGTTCCCGCCCGCAACGCACTGCTGGCCGACGTCGTGCCGGCAGGCGCGTACGGCCGCGCGTACGGGTTCGAGCGCGCGATGGACAACCTCGGCGCGATCGGCGGCCCACTGCTCGCGCTCGCGCTCGTCGCGCTCGTCGGCGTGCGCACCGCGATCCTGCTCTCGATCATTCCGGGCCTGCTGGCCGCAGCCGCGATCATGTACGTCATTCGGCACACGACGGCCGCCCGCGAGCGCGAGCACCAGCCGGTCCGTCTGCAGGTGCGCCCGGTCTTGCACGGCCGGCTCAGGCGCCTCCTGATCGGGATCTCGGTGTTCGAACTGGGCAACGTCGCCGCAACCCTCCTGATCCTGCGGGCCACCGACCTCCTCACGCCGGGCCACGGCGCCGACGACGCGACGCAACTCGCGATCGCGCTCTACGTCGTCTACAACGTCGCCGCCACGCTCACCAGCATCCCTGCTGGCCGGCTCGGCGACCGTCGCGGGATGGTCCGCGTGCTCGCCGCCGGCGTGGCCGCCTTCGGGTTCGCTTACGCCGGCTTCGCCGCGACCGGCGCGAGCATCCCCCTCCTGGCCGGCACATTCGCCCTTGCGGGCATCGGCATTGGCTGCGTCGAGACCGCCGAACACGCCGCCGTCGCCACCCTCGCTCCCGAGAGCGTCCGCGGCTCCGCGTTCGGCGTGCTGGCCGCGGTGCAGAGCCTGGGCAACCTCATCGCCTCAGCCGGTGCGGGGTTGATCTACACGCTCGTGTCCCCGGCGGCGGCCTTCACGGTCGCGGCGACGCTGATGGCCGTGGCCCTACTCGTCCTGACTGCGAACCAATCCGCATCACCGTGACGCGCGAGCCACCTAAGCGTTCCCGACGCCGCCAGCCTTCCGATGCATCTGAGCGACGCCGACGGACTGCCAGTCTGCGGGCGGCGCGAGTGCTTCCGCCTGAAGGGAGCCGGTCACGCACTCGATCGCAGCGATGAAATCGCGCGCGCCCGACAGGTACCTGATCGTGGCATGAATGCAGTCCGCGGAAGTTGAAGACGTCTGCCAGCATGATCGGACGCCGTGGGCCGCCACGTGGCCGACGATTCGACCATGAGCATCGACGTTCGACTTCTTCGCCGCGCTGTTGAATTCCGCGCCTATGGCGACCGCTGAAGCCGGCTCTCCTCGAGTTGGCGTCGAAGGTCTGCGTCGGCCGTTGCGCGCCGTGATCACGGCGCAGGCCGTGGCCGCCTTCATGCAGTCGGTGCTCGCCGGCGCGTTCCTTGACGGTCATTTTGGGTTCCTGCATCTGCACCGGCTCAACGCCTACTACGGCGTGGTCGGAGTGAGCTACGTGCAGGTGTTGCTGGCGCTGGTCTACTGGCGCCGGAGCGGGCTGCCGCGGTGGGTGGTGACGGTCAGCGTCGGCCTCGCGGTGGCCAACAGCGTCGAGGTGATGCTCGGGCTGGGACGGGTGATCGGCCTGCACATCCCGCTCGGCGTCAGCATCATCACGGGCAACCTGCTGCTGGCACTGTGGGCGTGGCGTGACCGCCTGGGGCTGCGATGAATCCTGCGCGACGAATCTCGCGCCGGCGCTTCCTAGGCGCCGCAGCGGGCGCCGCCGTCGGGCTCGCAGCGGGCGCCGAGGCCCTTCGTTGGCTGGCGAAGCCCGCCGAGACCGGCAAGGTTCTGAGCAGCGACCTGCCGCTGCCAGAGCCCTTCACCCGTCCCCTGCACGTGCCACCGGTGCTGCGCCCACGCCCGGAAGGCGCGACAGACGTCTACGAGCTGACCCAGCGCGTCGCCCGCCAAGAGTTGCTGCCCGGCGTGCCGACCGAGATCTGGGGTTATGACGGCCGCTACCCAGGCCCGACGATGATCTCGCGCAGCGGGCGCCGCACGGTCGTGCGCCACCGCAACGCGCTACCGGTCCCGACCGTCGTGCACCTGCACGGCGGCCACACACCCGCCAGAAGCGACGGCTATCCGACCGACTACGTGCGCCGTGGCGAGCTGCGCCAGTACGAATACCCGCTGCGCCAACCCGCGGCCACCCTCTGGTACCACGATCACCGCATGGACTTCACCGGGCCCGCCATGTGGCGCGGGCTGGCCGGCTTCCATGTCGTCCACGACGAGCACGAACAGAGCTTGCCATTGCCCGCGGGTGAGCGCGACGTGCCGCTGATGCTCGCCGACCGCGCCTTCGCGGCCGACGGCGCGCTCCGCTACCCGGCGCTGGACCCGTCGGCCGCGCACACTCCGGGCGTAACCCAGGCCTTCATGGGCGGCGTGCTGGGCGACGTGATCCTGGTCAACGGCATCGCCTGGCCGGCGCTCGAGGTCGAAGCCGCCCGCTACCGCCTGCGGTTGCTCAACGCCTCCAACGCCCGCCGTTACCGGCTCGCCCTGCGGCCAAGGGCATCAGGCGGGCGTGAGTTGGTGCAGATCGGCTCCGACGGTGGGCTGCTCGAGCACCCCATCGCCCACGACGCAATCGAGATCGCGCCCGCCGAGCGCTTCGAGGTCGTGATCGACTTCTCGCGCTTCCGCGTCGGCGAGCGCGTGACCCTCGTCAACGAACTCGGCCACGGCCCGACCACGCGCGTCATGCAGTTCCACATCGTCCGCGCCGCGCGCGATGACTCCCACATCCCCGGCCGGCTCATCGCACCGCTCGCCATTGCTCCCAGCGCACTGACACGCGACTTCGTGTTCCGCAGCAACGACAACGGCTTGTGGACCATCAACCGCAAGCCCTTCGACCCCGCGCGCATCAGCGCCGGGGTGGCCCTCGGCACGACTGAGACCTGGCGCTTTACCTCCGACTTTCACCACCCGATCCATCTCCACCACACCCACTTCAAAGTCCTCAGCCGCAACGGCCGCCCGCCAGGGCCCTTCGATGCCGGCTGGAAGGACGTCATCGACCTGCGCCCCGCCGAGCAGGCCGCCGTGATCGCCCACTTCTCCGACTACCCCGGCCGCTACGTCCTGCACTGCCACAACCTCGAACACGAGGACATGGCAATGATGGCCAACTTCCAAGTCCAGTAACCGCGCACCCGATCCGCGTTCCCGGCCTGCTCAGTCCGCAAATCGGTCGAGTCTCGCAACTGCGGAATGTGGAGAATTTCGGGCGCTGCCGCATCGCGACGAGTGAGAGTGGCGAGAGCGTCGACAAACACCACTCTGCCGACTCCGGTGTCGCTGCTGCCTTTGCGTCCGATCCAGTAACGAGCGCCCCGCCTGCCTGGCCAGCGTGGTCAGTCCCGTAGAGTACGCGTGAGAAGTCCGGTCGCGGAGGTGCGCGTTCTCGTGCGTGGTCGTGCTTGGCCGATTGCCCAACAGTCGCTGTGGCTGATGGCAGCGCTGGTTCCACTCGCCATCGCAGTCGGCGCGCAGGTCTGGGTCAGCTCACCGGCGAAACCGCCAGGACGTTTCATCAGCGGCAACGCGGCGATCGCGTTCGCGGTTGGAGGGATACCGCCGACTGCCGGCTCCCAACTGCGCATAGATGGCGCCGCCTTTGTAGAAACCGACGGCCTAAGTTGCCGAAATCCTGTTCAGTACTCGTTCGTCCTGTCCGGAACGCCTCGCTTCTGGAAGCGCTTCTCGGCACGACTCACGAGTACGACGTCGATTACCGCGGTCATCTTCCATCACTTCGATCCAGTGCAGCACGTCCGCCTGGGCGCATCGATGTGGGAAGACGCCCCGCTCAAACCAGAACTTGCCGGCAGCGATGTTCGCTACCCCAATCGGTTTGTGCCGCATGACGTCAGCATGCTCCATCACTTCTCAGGGCCGTTCTACGGCGGCGTCGCCGGGGTTACCCGCTCCTGGAATCGTACGTGGCGTCATATCGTCCTGACGTTCGACGCTCCCTGGGCACGCCGACGTGGTCTAGGCACCTGCTATGTGCCCATTCCGGCGCTCACTTCAACTGCGCCGGGGGCAGCCGCTGGCGCGATGGCCCAAGCGTCTGAGCAAGTCGCGTTGAACCGACCTCGGCGGCCTCTTCAAGCGCCCCCGGGATACGCGAGCTTCGCGCTGCGGACGCAAGGCGAGGTCCAGCCAAATGACAGCGCTCCCCGGCCAGCGTTCTTCAATGCCAAGGAGGCCACGCTGAGCTGTACGTCGGCTAGCGCGGACGCCATACACGCGGGCGTTGGAGTGCGAAGTCCGGACCGCAAGACGTACGCGTTCAACCCACCCTCATCGTCCCCGCTGGCGTCGCCGTACGCTTGCGAAGGCTTCCTTGTGGTCAAGGCGCCAGCAGCGGACCAAGTCGCCTCCGCTCTGCTCGTCTTGCTCGGGATCGGCGTCACACTCACGGTCGAGCTGCTCCGCGCGCAGGCTCGCAGGTGGCGCGCCTCCGCCGTTTCGGACCTCGCAGCGCCAACCCGTCAGGAACCAGTCACAGCGCCGCCGGCACATCGATCGAACCCCGCGCGGGGACCGGCTCACCGCCGGAGCCTCCGTCTTGTGCTGATCGCACTCGCTGTACATTGGCTGGCCGCTCGTCGGCGGCCGCCATAGCGCGCGACTCCGACAACCGCACGTCGAGGAGTTTGGCCGCAAATCCAGACCTGGCAGACCGGCCGCGGGTGTCCCGTCGCGCAGCACGGCTACTGCCGTTTGCGCCTGAAAAGGGGGGCGGCGCACCGAAACCGCGGATTGTGGCCAGTTCGTCGAGAAGCACGACTCTGCTGGCGCCGCGACGCACCGCTGCGATTGCCTCAAAGGGGGAAGTACTCGGTCTGAGCCGGCCGAGACCTAATGGTCGCCTTCGGGACTTAGGCCGTACCCGTCACCCGATGTCGGCACCCCAATGAACCGGTCGGGTCCAGGCCATCCCTGAGACCTCAACCCGCGCACCTCATCCGTGGGGTGCCTACCCCTCACGTCAACACCGGGCGGACAGCCGACGGTCCGTAGGATCTAGTAGCGATCGAAGACGCCGCATGCGCGCTCGAAGCGGCCCGCCTGCAGGTCGGCCGGTGAGATCAGGAACTGGACGCGTCCGAAGCTCTTGATCGCAAAGCCCAGCGGCTTGTCGTAGCCGAGCGTGAACAGATGGCGCCAGGTGTCGTTCGGACGCTCGGCGCGCAGCGAGCACGGGCTGCCGCCCGCCGGGGGCGCGCTGTACCCGAGCACGCGGTGCGGGCGGTACTTCTCGCCCTCGAGGAGGTTCCGGACGTCGCTCCAGGCGAAGGAGTCGACCTTGACCGCTTGCAGTGGCGCCATCAGGCGGCCGCTCGAGTCGCGATCCGGGAGGTCGGGCCGCACGTCGAAGCGCGGGGCGGCCGGACGCAGCCGCAGTGCGTGCCGCGGGAAGGCGGCGCGACGGAGCGGCGTGCCGGGGCGCGTGTGCATGACCGTCGCGCATTCGCCGTTGAACGGCTGATACCAGCTCCCGTTCGCGCGCTCGATGTGGGCGAAGAATAGGATCGTGCCGTCATGCGCACCGAGCTCCGCGAGCTCGGGCGGGAGGTCGCGCGGCCGCAGCTGGCCGAGGAAGGTCTGGGCGTAGCCGCGGCAACGCGGCCATTTGGTGCCCGCCGGGAGATCCGGCCGCCCGCCGAGACGTGACGTACCGAGCTCGTCGGGCTCACGCGAGAGCAGCGTGCGGTCGACGATCGCTGCGGGGCGCGCCGCCGGCGCGATCGTGTCGGCCAGTGCGCCGAGCTCGCGCGCCGCGAGTGCGGCACGCACCTCCGGCTCGCGGAAGCCCTGCGCGGACGCCGCGGGCGCGGACGCGAGCAGGGCGAACGCGGCCATGGTCGTGACGAGTCGGATCATGCGCTGTCGAAGACGCCGCAGACGCGATCAAAGCGCCCGGCGCGCAGGTCCGCGGGCGCGATCAGGATCTGTAGGGCACCGGCGTCCGCGACGTTGAAGCCGAGGTCGTCATCCGGGCCGATCGTGAACAGATGGCGCCACGTGTCCCGCGTGCGCTCCGCGCGCTCCGAGCAGTCGTCGCCGCCGTTGGGCGCACGGCTGTAGCCCAGGAGCACGTGCTCCAGCCTCGGCTTGCCACGGAGCAGGTCACGGATCTCGAACCAGCGTTCCCAGTCGGCGACCTTCACCTCGTGGAGCGGGGCCATGAGCGTGTCCTGGTCCAGCGCGAAGTCCGGGACGTCGGGCTGCGCCGTGAAGCGCGGCCGTGAGGGGCGCATCCGCAGCGTGTCGTCCGGCAGTGCGGTCCGCCGCAGCGCTGTCCCGGCGCGGGCGTGGAGGACAGTCGTGCATTCGCCGCCGTAGAGTCCGTAGTCGCGCTCGCCCTCCTCGAACTCGACGTGTGTGAAGAACAGCAGCGTCCCGCCGAGCCGGCGCAGCTCGCGCGCGGCGCCGGGTAGCTCGCGCACGCGGATCTGGGCCAGGAAGGTCTGGTGCTTGCCCTTGCACATTGGCCAGGCGGCGCTCGTGGGGAGATCGGGCCGGCCGCCGAAGCGCGAGGTCCCGAGCGCGGCGGGCTCGCGCTTCCGCTGGGCGAGATCGACCGTCACGACGGGCCGGGCAGCATCGGCGACCTGGGACGCGATCTTCCCGAAGCCCGCCGCGGTCATCGCGTCGCGGACCTCACGCTCGCGGAAGCCGTCGGCACGGGCGGAGGGCGCCGCGATGAGCAGCAGTAGGAAAGCTGAGAGGACGCGCAGCACGGCGCGCCACCCTAGCCTGTCAGTGGAGCTCCAGCGATCAAATTGTCGTCCAGCCGTCGTTCCACATCGCCGAAGTGCATCGCAGGAATCCAACCAGTCCGCAGACCTCGGGGCCCTGGGCGCACGATTCGGCAGGCTGGCGGGTGTCGCCGGCGACCCCTCCACGACAGGTAAACGAAACCGCGAGCGTTGCTGCTCCTGGCTCGGAGCGGCAGTGATCGTTCTCCTACGCCACTTGCTGCAGAAAGGCGTCGGCCTCGCGCACCACGTCCGTCCAGGCAGGTTCCGATGCCCTCGTCTTGGGTTCAGCCGGCCAAGGTGCTCGCTCGAGCGCCCGCCACAATGCGGTACCGAGAGCCACTTCCGTATCGCTTAGAAGGACATCGCCTGGCTCCCCTTCATGCGTGGGATCAAGCAGATGCGAGACCTCCTCGACGGCCTCCCCGAGCGCGACCTCGTCGACCTCTCCGAGGGCGCCGCGCAACGTCGCCACCTCGCGGACGAGCGCCTTCCTCACTTCTGGGTTCCGGAGACTCATGGGCCGTCAGCGTGCCACGACGCGGCGATTGCTGCTTTCGTGGACGGATCCGCGAGCAGGAGATGGCCGGCCGACTTCTCGACGATCTCGAGATCGTCGGGGGCTGTCGCGTAAGTCCGACTGAGGGCTTGCAGTTGATCCGTGGCGGCATCGGCAACGGGCGGCGGCGAAGCCGCCGCGGCGGGGTGGCCGTCAGGCCGCCGCGGTGGCGAGTTGGTGGTTGTGGAGCTTGAGGAGGTTGTGGGTGGCCATGCAGAGCCGCCATTCGGTGCGGACGGCGGCTCTGCCGCGGCGCTGGAACCGGGTGATGCCGCGGTTGTGTTTGGTGTGGCCGAACACGGACTCGATGATGTGCTGGCGCTGCTTGTAGAGCGCCTTCCCGTGCTCGGTGGCCAGAACCGCGCGCATGAAGTCGAAGATGCCGCCTTTCCAGCCGGGCCTGGGTGTGGTTCGCAGACCGGACTCGGGCCGGATCAGGACCGGGATGCCGTCGCCGGTGAGGCGCTGGATCTGCTGGGTGTGCCAGTAGCCGGAGTCGGCGACGATGACGCGAGGGAGCTCGCTGACGCCGGCGTTGATGAGTTCGCGGCGGGCGGCGGTGACGGTGCGTTCGAGGTGCCCGAAGTCGGGTGAGACGACTTCGATCTCGGCGGCGATGACGATCTGGTGCTCGTTGGCCGCGGCTTGAGCGTTGTAGCCCTGCAGGAAGCCGTGCTGGCCTTTGACCATCCTGGAGTCCAGATCGGTGAGGTTGATCTCGCCCTCAGGCACTTCGGGCGGCGTGTAGGGCTTCGGTGTCGTGCCGGGGCTGAGGCGCCATCCGCGATGGTCCTTGCCGCCGGCGCGGAAGCGTTCGTAGGCCTCGTTGGCGCGTGCCTCGGTGAAGAGCTGTTCGTCCATGCGCCGCTTGGCCTCGCGCAGGCGCTCGGGCCGGTCGCGCGGGATCGGCGCGCCCTCGGCGGCGCGCAGGTCATCCAGCCGGCGCTTGGCCTCCTTGAACCACTGCCGGCGCCCGTTGCGCGTGGAGACCTCCTGCGGCAGCTCGTCGCCGCGGCGATCACCGAAGCGCGCGTCCTCTTCGGCATCGACCTCGCGCGCGTGCTCGATGACCTCACGGGCGAGGCGCTCGTAGTCGACGTTGGCCGAGCGGCTGGCATTGGCGGCCACCTTGCTGCCGTCGACGGCGACCACGTTCACGCCGACCAGACCGGCCTGCGCGCACAGCCCGAGCACCGCGCCGAAGACATCGGCCAGCGCGGTCTGGTGGCGCTCAACGAACCGCGCGATGGTCGCGTGATCGGGCTTGCGCTGCGCCGCGATCACCCGATAGGCGATGTCCTCCACACACGCCCGCTCGATCGCCCTCGAGGACCGCATCCCGCGCGCATAGGCGTACAGGATCAACCCGACCATCATCGCCGGATCAAACGCCGGCCGACTGCGCCCGTCAGCCCGATAGACGCCGTAGAACGCGTCCAGATCCATCGACTCGACGGCCTCGAGCACGAACCACGCGAAGTGATCCTCCGGCAACCACTCACGCACGTCCGGTGGCATCAAGAACGACTGCTCGCGATCACACGCGATAAACCGCTGCCCCATGCCCGGAATCGTCTTAAACGCGCCGGACGTTCCCGGCCGACCGAGAACGAATCCATCGTCTGGACACTGCCGCTGGACGTTCTCGCGCTACCGGTTAGTGGTTGTAGGCATCCGTGATCCGAACGCGATGCCCAGCTGTCTCGATCACAACACCGAAATACTGGCCCCAGTCATAGAACTCATACCCGCCGGCCGAGAACTCGCCCTGCCGCAGATCGAACCGGGGAACCGCATCGATCAGGCACTCGACGATCATCCCGCCCGGCCCGGCTGACACGTTGATAGTCAGCCGGCCGTCGATGCGGTCATCCCCAGGAAGCGGCCAATCGCCGACGGGCGCCGGCCCTTCTACTCGAACCAGGTTTCTCCCCGGGTGACCCGCAATCATCGCCAACAGCCCCACGACTTCATAGATGTCGGCCAACTCACGCTTGGAGTTCTCCCTGATCCAGGCGAACGACACGGCGACCCAAGGTATCGCCGCGAGACCCACCGCGGCCTGCGTGTCAACGCGACCGACTTACGCGACAGCTGTCGTGGCCGCGCGCGGCCGGTGTTGAGGAGTGAGAATCCCTGTGCCCGGGTTGACGCCGTCGAGGCTTGGTGCGCGGAGAGCCCGTGCGACAGCGTGGCGTGGGGACCTGTGGAAGTGTTGATTGCTGCTTCGAGCGCGTAGGCCAGACTCATGCTGGGAGGTCTCCTCCGGGCGATCGGTATCCGGCGTCCTGAAAGGAGCGGGCGATGGATGTGGTGGTACAGCGGTGCGCGGGTCTTGATGTGCACCGTGACAATGTCGTGGCGACCGTGCGCGTGCCCGGCACAGGGCGGCGGCGAGTCGACCAGCAGACGCAGACGTTCAGCGCGACGCTGACCGGCCTAGCGGCGCTCGCCGAGTGGCTGGCGCAGTTCGGGGTCACGCTGGTCGGGATGGAGGCGACCGGCGTGTATTGGAAGACCGTCTTTCAGGCGCTGGAAGACCGCTTCGAGTGCTGGCTGCTCAACGCGCATCACCTGCGCAACG
>NZ_AUIK01000047.1 GCF_000423665.1 Solirubrobacter soli DSM 22325
ACGCCGCGGCGCGCGTCCGGGATCGCGTAGGGCGCCAGCGTCTCGCGCCAGAACGACGGATCGAGCCGGGTTGCTGTCACTTCGTCGCTCATGCCACGGCTCACCGCTGGACACGCTCTCAGGACGACCCTGAACCGCGCCTGAACACGACGTCTGGAAGTTGGCCCTCGACCCACATGGCCGCCAGGGCCGTGCGTGGCAGCGATGTCACGCCGTCGTGCAGCAGGTAGCGCGGTGCCCAGCGCGGGAAGAACTTCGCGTTGAACGTGTAGAGGCTCTCGATCTGAAAGTACGGGTTGGCCCAACGCACGACGCGATGTCGGGTCCTCGAACGAGTGCGAGGACGCTGGTCACGGCTAGCACGCCGACCGACAGCCACCACGCGCGACGTCGGCGGCGCGCAAGATAGGTAGCGAGTGCGATCAGCGCGATCCCGGCGGGCATGAGGAGCGCGTGGCTGGCCAGGACGAACTCGCTCTGCCCGTACCCCGGCCGGAGGGCGGCACCGATGTTCACGGCTCCGACGGCGCCGGTCAGCGCCGCAAACACGACCGGCAGCGAAGCGCCACGTCTGCTGGTGCGCAGCGCCAATGGCCTCAGATGCACGCCGAGGCTCCACGCAGTCTGGTTGCGGATGGCCCCTAGCAAGACGGCTAGGCCGACATGCCACTCGTGCAGGCGACGACCGAGGACGTAGCAGCGCGGGCCGAGTGCGTGTCGCCGCAACCGGATCATTCGATACCCTCGGCGGGGCGACGAAGTACGGCCAGGAGCGAAAGGCCGACGGGAATCCGCGCGCCGGCGCCGAGCACACAGGACTCGAGACGCAGCGGCAGCTCCAGCACTCGGTTCAGGGACGCAGGGGTCAGAGCCAGATCCGAGCGAGCGAAGCCGTACCGTCGGGTCGCCAACCGCACCGCTGCAGCCGGTGCGAGGAGGAGCCCGTTGAAACTGGTCTCGCGAACGATCGTCCAACCACTGGCCTCCGCTGCGCACCGCAATGATCGGCGCTCGTAGCGGCGGTAGTGCATGTTCGCCTCGTCGTGGTGTGACCACAGCGCCTGATAGGCGGGCACCGTCACGAGCAGGAGTCCTCCGGGACGGCTCACGCGGCGCAGCTCGCGAAGCGCGACGTCGTCATCACGCGTGTGCTCGATGACGTCGAGGCAGGTCACCAGGTCGAACGTCCCGTCGGCATACGGGATCGCCTCCACCGGCGCCACGTGCACGTCTGTGTGGCCGCGAGAGCGGGCGACGTCAACCGCGTCTTCGGAGAGGTCGATGCCGCTCGCATGACCGAAGTCCGCGAGCACGTCGAGTGTTCTTCCGGACCCGCAGCCGGCATCGAGCAGCCGCGCATGACACGGGATAGGGAGTTGTTCCAGCTCAGCGCGCACCACTCGACGCCGCCCCCGATACCACCAATGATCGTCGTCGCTACGCAGCATCGCCAGGAGCTCGTTGTGCGTCATGACGACAGCGTCGGTCGCACACGACGAAGCTCTCGCTGGCATGACGTTGTGATCGTGTTACGGCGCCCGGTTAACGTGATGCCAACACTCGGCCAACGCCACCCGAAGCGCTTCGGACGCACGCTGCGTGTCCCCTCGCTCCCAACCAGAGGACGCCGCCGTGCCAACCCCGCATGCTCAATTGCGCCTCCCCGGCGTATCCGTGGTGCTCCCGGCCTTCAACGAGGCGCCGAACATCGCCCGCGCAATCCACGCCGCCAGACGCGCCGCGAGCGCCAACGCCGCCGACCATCAGATCGTCGTCGTCGATGATGGCTCAACCGACGGGACACGACAAATCGTCACTGACCTTGCTCGATCGATTCCGACGATCCGGCTCGTCGAGCACGAGCGCAACCGTGGATACGGTGCCGCCGTCAACTCCGGTATCCGCGCGACCACGCAACCCTGGGTCCTGCTGACGGACGCCGATCTGCAGTTCGACCTCGACGAGCTCTCGTCGTTCGTTGCGCTGGCTGACGAGGCGGACGTCATCGTCGGCCGACGCGTGCAGCGCCGTGACCCGCTGTACCGGCGCCTGAACGCCGCGGGATGGAACCGGCTGGTGCGCGCGGCGTTCGGTGTCGACGTCCGTGACATCGACTGTGCGTTCAAGCTCGTCAACCGCGACCTCCTGGTCCGCATGCCGTTGCGATCGACCGGAGCGCTGATCTCGACAGAGTTGCTCGTCCGCGCGGTCGCCGGCGGCGCCTCGGTACGCGAGCTCGAGGTCACGCACCGCCCACGGATCGCGGGGCGCTCGAGCGGCGCCAACCCGCTGGTGATCGTGCGAGCGTTCCGCGAGCTGTCGCAGCTGCGGCGCGAGCTCGCGACGTCGACCGCGACACCCGCCCCGCGGCAGCGGGTCGGACATCCGGTCGCATGAGTCGGCGGCTGCTCGGCGCTACCGCGGCGCTGACGCTGGTCGGCTGTGCGGCAGCCGGATGCGGATCGGTCGCCTCCCCCGCTCCTGCCGCGGTCTCGGCCGCGGGAGCCACCGTCACCGCACCCGCCGCTCTCGCGGCGCCGGCAGCCACGCCGACGGCGCCCTCATCACCGGTCGACGCCGTGGCGGCGATCGCCCGCCGCCAGTACGACCGCGAAGTCAATGGAGCGAAGGCGCATTCGCTCGCGCGTCGTGTCGCGGCCGATGCCGGCCTGCTCCGAGTCCTACACAGCGGAGACCGCGCCGCGGCGCGCGCGTACGTCGCCACGCGGTTCGCCACCACCTGGTACCACTGGCACGTCTCACGCGTGCGGGTCAGCATGGGTGGACACGTGATCGCCGAACGCGGCGTGCCGTTCGTCGTCGCGGGGCCGTCGATCACGGTTCGCGGTCTCGGCATCGTGCAGATCTCACTCCAGGACGAGATCGGGTTCGTGCGGCTCATGCACCGCAATCACCATGTGGAGGTGGTCGTACGCGGACAGACCGCCGGTCACGTTCGAAGCTCCCTGCCGGCGGCGACGCGACAACCGCTCCCGGCGAGCGGCACAACCGTGGTCGCCGGGCGCCGCTACGCGGTGCGGACGATCCACGAGCGGGCGTGGAACGGCGAGCCGGTCACCGTCTGGCTGCTGAGGAGGGCGTGACGCAATGAACGCCGTACCCGTCGAGTTGCGGCGTGCCGGTGCCGTCCGGATGCCGGCGATCGCGTCCGGGCTGACCTTGGCCGCGATCACGATCCTGGCCGCGACGCTGCGGCTGTGGGCCTTCGCGTCGGTGCCCACCAACCCGTTCTACGACGCCGCCGTGCGCAGCATGACCCTGTCATGGCACAACTTCTTCTACGGCGCGTTCGAGCCTGGCGCCGGCGTCGCCGTCGACAAGATGCCCGCCGATCTGTGGTTGCAGGTCGCGAGCGTCGAGGTCTTCGGGTTCAACTCGGTGGCGCTCCGGCTTCCCGAGGTGTTGGCCGCGATCCTCGCGATCCCGCTGATCTACGACCTCGTGCGCCGGTTGGCCGGCTCGCGTGCCGGGCTCGCCGCGGCCGCCGCGCTCGCCGTATGCCCAGCCGCGATCCTGACCGCCCACAGCGACACGATGGACTCCGCGATGATGCTGCTCGACGTCGCGGCCGCCTGGCTGCTCGTCCAAGGCGTCCAACAGCGGCGGATCGCGCCGGTGATCGCCGCCGGCGCGGTGCTCGGCCTCGCCTTCGAGGTCAAGCTCTTCGAGGCGTTGATCGTCGCGCCTGCACTCGCGGCGTTCGCGCTGGTCGCGTTGGACTTGCCGTGGCGTCGTCGAACGCTCGCGCTCGCGGGGAGCACGGCCACGTTCCTGGTCACCGCCCTCGCGTGGCCAGCCGTCGCGTCACTCACCCCGCTGGATGCGCGGCCATGGCCGATCGGCTCGACCGACGGCAGCATCTGGAACGTCATCTTCGGGTTCAACGGCATCGACCGGCTGACCGGCAGCGCCAGCGCCCGAGCGCTGGCCGCCGACCCGCCCGGGTTGCTGCGATTGTTCTCCAACGGCGACCCGCAACACGCGGCGCGGATCGGGACCCTGGTGGTCGCGGCGGTGATCCTCGGTGCCGCCGCGCTGGTCAGGGTGCGCCGGCCTCTCGATCGTCGCCGGCTCGGCACCGTGGCGCTCATCGGGGTGTGGATCGTCGTCGGCGTGATCTCGCTGAGCCTGATGGGGCGGCTGCAGCCACGCTACCTCGAGACGCTCACCCCCGCGATCGCTGCCGCGATCGGGATCGGCGCCGCCAGCGCGGGACGGCGGACGCTGGCGGTCGCGGTCGCGTGCGTGATCGCCGCGCAGGTGGCGATCGCCTGGCCGCCTGCCTGGGTTCCAGCCGCAGCGGGGATCGCCGCAGCGTTCTGCTGGACCGTGATCGACCACCGGTCCGCGCTCGTGACCTTGGCGCTGATCGCGGTGTTGATCATTCCGGGCGCCACCGCCGTGTCAGTCGCCCGCGAGCACCGATCCGACGCGGGCCTCCGTGTCCCTCCCCCGAGCCCGGCATTGAGCGCGTTCCTGCTCTCGCACCATCCCGAAGCTCGGTATGAGGTGGCGAGCCCCACTGTCGCGCGCGCATCGACCCTGATCATCCGCGACGCCCAACCCGTGCTGATGCTCACCAGTCTCTACGGGCGCCCACTGCTCACCGCCGGCCAACTGCGCGAGATGATCGTCCGCCACGAGGTCCGGTACCTGCTCGGCCGCGGGGCCTGCCCGGCAACAGGAACATGTCCACCAGTCATCCGCTGGGCGCACGCCCACGCGCGTGATGTCAGCTCGGCTGCCGGACTGCCACGCGGAACCGTGTCCGAGCTCACGACGGCAAGGGTGCGCTGATGCTCGCCGTCGCAGCGACAGTCGGTGCCGCGATCAGCATCAATGCGGGCTACGTCCTGCAACATCGTGGCCTCGTTCGTGCACCGTCACTGGACCTGCGACGACCCGTCGCGGTCGTGCTCTCCCTGTTGAGCGCGCCGCGCTGGCTCGCAGGCGCGGCGCTCGGCTACGCCGGCATCGTTCTCGAGTTCCTCGCGCTGACCGCACTGCCATTGTCCGCCGTCCAGGCGGCGATCGGCGCCGGCTTGGTCGTCGTGGCGGCGAGCAGCGACAGCTCGCGCGGACGCTTCGCGCCGCCGGCAGCCGCGCTCGCGATCGTCGCGCTGATCGCGTTGACCGTCGTGATGCCGCGGGCGGCTCACGCACGTGTCGCGCCGGCGGCGTGGACCGTCTCGCTCGCGTGCATGTTGATTGCGGCGCTGGGGGCCGGAATCATTTGTGTCGTGCGGGGTCCCATCGGCCTCGCCCTCTCTTCGGGGGTGCTCTATGGGGCGACGAGCGTGGCCGAGGCGGTGCTCGCACCGGCATTGGTAGGGACGCCCCCACCACTCGGCGTGATCGCCGCCGCCGTGATACTCGGCGTCCCGCTGACCGCGGCGGCCTTCCTGTGCTTCCAGCGAGCGTTGCAAGACGGGCGTCCTCTTGCGGTGGTCACGGCGATGATGGCCTCAATGAATGCCGTCGCCATGGGCTGTGGCGTCCTCGTGCTGGGCGACCCGCTCGCAGCGAACCCGATCGCCCGGGCGGTCCAGCTCGCCGCGCTGGCACTCACCGCCGCGTCCGGCCTCCTGGTGCTCGGTGAACGCCTGACGCGAACCTGAATGGTTTCGTCGTTTTCCCACAATCGCGGCGACGATGGGGGTCGATGATCGAACTCGACCATGTGACCAAGGTCTATGGCGACAAGCGCGCCGTGGACGATGTGAGCTTCGTGGTGCAGCCTGGCGTCGTCACCGGCTTCCTCGGACCAAATGGCGCCGGCAAGTCCACGACGATGCGAATGATCGTCGGCCTCGACGCCCCGACGGCGGGCTCCGTGCGGGTCAATGACCGGTCATATCGGACCTTCACGGCGCCGCTGAACGAGGTCGGGGCGCTCCTCGAGGCGCGAGCGATCCACACCGGGCGCTCCGCGTACCACCATCTGCTCGCGATGGCGCAGACGCACGGCATCTCGCGCGCCCGCGTGCAAGAGGTGATCGACCTGGTCGGGATCGCATCGGTCGCCCGCAGGCGAGCCGGCACCTTTTCGCTCGGTATGGGGCAGCGCCTGGGAATCGCTACGGCGCTGCTCGGTGACCCGCGAACGATCATCCTCGACGAGCCCGCCAACGGTCTGGACCCCGAGGGAATCCTCTGGATTCGGACGCTGCTCAAGCGGCTGGCCGCCGAGGGTCGCACGGTGTTCGTCTCTTCGCATTTGATGAGCGAGATGGCCTTGACGGCGGAGCACCTGGTGATCGTGGGCCGGGGTCGCCTGATCGCCGACACGACCGTCGCCGAGTTCGTCGCGCGCGCGTCGGCCGACTCGGCAGTCCACGTCCGGTCACCGAGCGCGACGACGTTCGCGGAAGTCCTTCGTGCGGATGGTGCACAGATCGACCGCACCGGCATCGACACGTTGAACGTGCACGGGATGGCTACCGAGCGCGTCGGTGAGCTCGCCTCCGAGCACGCGCTCACGCTGTACGAGCTGACACCGCAGCGGGCGTCGCTCGAGGACGCGTACCTCGCACTCACACGCGACTCGGTTGAATACCGCCCGACTACCCCCGAGCCGATGGAGCTGGTCGCGTGAGCACTGCCGCTATCACAGGCCGCGTCACGCAAGCACGGGTCGCCCAGTCTGAGTGGACCAAGCTGTGGTCACTGCGTTCAACACGTTGGACGCTGCTCGCGGCATTTGTCGGGATGATCGCGCCGGGGATCATCATCGCGGCCGTCCAGATGAACCGCTGGAACACGATCGGAGCCGACGAGCGCGCTCGCTTCTCGGCGATCGACACCGGCGTCGGCGGGTTTCACCTCGCGCAGCTCGCGATCGCAGTGCTCGGCGTGCTCGTCATTAGCGGCGAATACTCGACCGGCATGATCCGCTCGAGCCTGATGGCCGTGCCGCGGCGCCTTCCGGTGCTGTTCGCCAAGCTCGGGGTCTTCGCCGCTGTGACCTTCGTCTTGATGCTCGCGGCGAGCGTCGTGTCCTACCTGGTGGTGCAGTCGATCGTGGCGGGCCATCAGCTCGACCATCCACTGACGAGCGCGCCGGCGCTGCGGGTCGTTGTCGGCACGGCGCTGTTTTTGACCGTGCTGGGCCTCTTCGCCTGCGGACTCGGAGCGCTGACGCGTAGCACCGCCGGTGGCATCGGCTCGTTCGTCGGCCTGCTGTTCGTCCTCCCGGGTATTACCGCGCTGCTGCCGGCCTCGACCAGTGACGCGATCAACCCCTATCTGCCCTGGAATGCGGGGAGCGCGGTCGCGACCGCGGTGTTCGAGGACCCGCTCCACCATCTGTCGCCGTGGACGGGGTTCGCCGTGTTCTGCGGTTACACGGCGATCGTCGTCGCGGCGGCGGCCGTCCTGCTCGTCCGCCGCGACGCGTGATCGACGGCTACGGTGCCAGCGGTCCCGGGCAGGGCGTGACCTTCTTGGTCACGAATTCCACCTCGTGGCAGGAGAACACGCTCGGGCGCGACGGGTCGACCTTGAGCTTGGTCCACTCGTGCGGGAGGTTGGTCGAGCCCTGGACGACGATGCGGGTGAGGTTGGCCGGCATGCCGACGGGCCGGTCGACGAGGAACAGGTGGGAGTCGCCCTCCATCAGCAGGACCGGCTTGCCGAACTCCTCGGCCCGCTCGGCGATGACGGCCTTGACCGGCTCGAACGCGCTTTGCTCGGCGGTCGGGTCCCACATGTCGGCCTGCATGCCGATCACCAGCGCGGGAGCGTGCGTGCGCTCAGCCGCGTCGAACAGCGCGTCCAGCCAGTCCAGGTTGGCGGCCTCGCGCTTGGTGTACTCGCGCGTGCGCTGGCCGGTCTCCTTGCGGGTCTCGGGCAGCGGGTTGCCGGGGGCGTCCTTGCGGTCGGTAAACCAGGCCGCGCGGTCGTCGTTGGAGCCGACGACGTGCACGGTGCCATAGACCACGCCGCGCTCGGACCAGGCGACGTTCTCCGGGTACGCGCGCGACTGGAAGGCGACATCCTCCTTGTCGTGTCCGAGCGTCCGGCCCGGCCGCGGGAAGAACAGCTGGCGGATCACGCTCAGCCGCTCGACGGGGTTGTAGCCGCCGTTGTTCGCGCGGTGGCAGTCGGTCCACTCGTTGTCACCCGGGGTGTACACCAGCGGGTCTGCGAACGTCTGGAAGTCCGCCAGCCGGGCGGTCAAGTAGCTGGTGTCGCAGCGGCTCGAGCCGTTCTTGATGTCACCGAGGTGGATCACCCGCGAGACGTCGGGATCGGCGTTGATCTCCGTGATGTCCTCCGGGAACTCGGCGATCAGCGGGTCGCCGTACGGGACGTCGCCGATCACCGCGAGCGTCGTCGCGCGGTCGTGATCACGCGGGGTCGCGCCGGCGACGGCGGGCATGAGCAGCGCCGCGGCCAGACCCGCGGCGAGCAGGGAATGTCTCATGGCGAGCGACGCTATGAGCGCCGCCCGCCGGGCCGTGTTTACAGCCTGAAAACACGGCGAAACCGTTCAGGTTCCGTTCAGTCGGATACGCCGGAAGGAGTACGCGAAGTGCGTCGCGCTGGCAGGAAGTCGGCGGCGGTCTCGCCGACGGTCGTCGCGAGGATCTTGATCATCCAGAAGAAGATCGTGACTTCGGGAACCTTGTTCAGGAGGGTGCGGCCGAGCGAGGGCGGTGCGATCGTTGCGGTCATGTCCACAGTTGTCGGGCGCAGGCGATGGGCGGCACGTGGGCGGAATGTGTGGATCGTGTCAGGGGCCCAGCCGCACGAACCGCAGCCCGGGGCCGACGCCGACGCCGACCTCCGAGGTCATGTCCTGGCCGTGGGTCAACGCCCACTGCACTGACGGCGCCGTCTTGGTCGGATCCAGCAACGCGAACCGGACGTCGCCGTGTGCGACCTTTGCGCGCAAGTCGCGGTCGGTCGTGAACGGCTGTCCCTTCCAGGAGGTCAGGATCGTCATGGGTTTGCCGTCGTGAGCGATCAGCGGCGCGGCCAACACGGCGCTGGAGACGGCGAGGCGGCCGGTGCGGGCGTAAGGACTGAGGCGATCCACGAGGCTCGGCGCCATCGCGCCCAGCGTCTGCGAGTCGTAACGGCCGGTCCGGACGACCTGAAGCGAGGTCGTCAGCGGCCATGCGAGGGCAGCTGCGAGTAGCACCGCGGTGACGAGCGCTCGCTCGCGTGCGACCCTCGCCACGGCAATCCCGAGGCCCGCGGCCAACGCGGGCGTGAACGCCTCGAAGTACCGGAAGCGCACCCACCCCTGGACGCTGAAGAGCACGAATCCGCAGGCAATCCACACGGTGACACCGAGCACGAGCGGATTGCGCGACAGCCGGCCGCGTGAGGCGACGAGCGCGGCCGCGAACGTGACCAGGAGGTAGAACCCGACCAGCTCCATGTACCCGCTGGTGAACAGCCGCCACGGGCTCGGCCCAGTCGGCGCCGCCGGTCCGGTTGCCGCCCCCAGTCGGTACAGGCCATTGTAGACCAGGATCACGTTCCAGACCTTGCCGTCAGTGGCGCCGAGCGCCCAAGGGTGCGCACCCGGCACCAGCGATGCGGCAACGGGCCACAACGCGGCAACAGCAACGAACACGAGGCCGGCGCGGATCAACCATCGTCGCCGGTCGGCCTCGAGCTCGTACCAGGCGAGGACGATCAGCGCCGGAAATGCCACAGCCGCCTGGAACAGCTTGATCTCGAACGCCAGCCCGGCCAAGGCAGCGGCGACCAGCACGCCGCGGCCAGGCTTGAGCGCGACGATTGCCCAGGCGGCGGCGATCAGGACCGTACCGCAGAGCGTATCCATCGTGTCCGAGCGGCTCGTCAGGACCGCTGCGGGCAACACTGCCAGCGCCGCCGCCGCGCTCAGGCCGGCGATGTGCCCGCAGCGTCGGCGGACGAGGTCGTACAGCAGTGGCACCGCCACGGCGCCCGCGACAGCCTCGGGAAGCCGCACGCTGGTCGACGAGAACCCGAAGAGCTTCGTCGATGCGACCTGCAACCACAGGTCGATCGGCGGTTTGTCGATCGAGAGCGTCCCGCCGGGATCGAAGGCGCCGTAGAAGAAGTTGCTCCACGACAGCCCCATCGACCGCACAGCGGCGTCATAAAACGGGTCGCTCGGAATCCATCCGAACCCCCAGAAGCGAAGCACCAGAGCGAGCGCGGTCAACATGAGCAACGCGGCGCGAGTCGGGACCGCCCAAGCGGTTGCGCGCGACGTGGACGGGTACGCGAGAGAGGAGAGCGTCACGACGGCGGAGCGTCGTCGGCGTGTGACTCGCCGGAGATTCGCGCCGTATTGGGATCGTGTTAGGGCCGATCGCAACGCAATGCCAACATCGCGCCTACCGGCGGTCAAACGCCTTGCGCCGACGCTAGGAGCATGTTGTTCGCGATCCCCGCACAAGTCGGCTACGGCGCCCTCTTCGGCCTCGTCTTGGCGGAGTCGGCCGGCGTTCCCGTTCCGGGGGAGACCGCGCTGCTCGCCGCTGGCGCGCTGACACACACAGGTCACCTGCTGCTCGTGGCGGTGATCGCGGTCGGTACCGCCGCTGCCATCCTCGGCGACAATCTCGGCTACTGGATCGGTCGCCGAGGTGGACGCGCCGTCCTGCTTCGCGATGGCCGCTTTGCCTTTCACCGCCGCAAGGCCGTCGCGAAGGGCGATGCGTTCTTCGCGCGCCACGGCGCCAAGACCGTCTTCCTCGGCCGATGGGTCCCGGGGGTGCGCGTCGTCGGCGCCGTGCTCGCGGGTGCCAGCGCGATGCGATGGCGCACGTTCCTGCTCTACAACGCGACCGGCGCGCTTCTCTGGTCGGCGAGCGTCGCCGGCCTGGCCGCGCGCTTCGGTGTCGCCGGCGCCGCCACCTGGATGGCCGTCAGCTTCGGCGCCGCGGTCGTGACCGCCGCTATCGCGACGGTCCGCCAACGCCTGCGTCGGCGCACCCCGCCTTCACCTCGACCCGACAGGATCATCGATGTCCCCGCCCCTCAGCAGCTTGACCGTTGTACTCCCTTGCCTGAACGAGGCTGAGAACCTCCGCGACGTCGTCGGCTCGGTCACGGAGGCCGCCGAGCGGTGCGCCTATCGGCATGAGATCGTCATCGTCGACGACGGCAGCACCGACGACACGATCGCGATCGCCGGGCAGCTCGCGTCCCGTGACCGCCGCGTGCAGCTCGTCGTGCACGCGGGCAATCGTGGCTACGGCGAGGCGGTGCGCTCGGGGATTGCCGCCGCCAAGGCGGACTGGGTCCTGATGATCGATGCCGATCTTCAACTGGACGCCTGCGAGCTCGAGGACTTCCTGGGGCCGGCACAGTCCGCAGATGTCGTGATCGGCCGACGGATCATGCTGCGGGGCCCGATCGGCCAGCGTCTCTCAGGGGCGGTCTGGCGCGGGGTGTTGCACCGTGCGCTGCGGCTCCCGTACGGCGACATCGACTGCGGCTACCGGCTCGCGCGCCGCGCCTTGCTCCAAGCCCTCGACCTGCGCGCCGTGGGTGCCCTCGCAGGGGCGGAGCTGCTGGTCAAGAGCCAAGCGGCCGGAGCGCGTATCGCCGAGGTGCCGGTGCACCACCGCACGCGCGTCGCCGGGCACCACGACGGGACCGGCACCCGCTGGAGCGCCGGCACGGCGCGAGAGATCGTCCATCTGCGCCGCTGGAACACCGCCCACGGCGGCCGCCGCGCGGTGCCTCGCGTCGGAGTGTGACCGCGATACGTTTGCACGGATGACGGCTCAGGTCCTGGAGATCCTTGTCTGCGACGACGACTCCTCGCTTCGCGAAGCCCTGCGGCAGTCGTTCGAGCGCGCCGGCCATCGCGTGATGGCGGTCGCTGACGGACGCTCCGCGATCGACCGCGCGAGCACCCAGTCCTTCGACGTCGTCCTGCTCGACGTATCGCTCGGCCCCGGCAGTCCCGACGGATACGAGGTCTGCCGTGAACTCCGCAGCCGCCGCAACGGCGTCGCGGTGATCATGCTGACCGCACTCGACAGCGAAGCCGACGCCGTACTCGGCCTGGAGGCCGGTGCGGACGACTACGTCGTCAAACCCTTCCGCCCTGCCGAGCTGCGCAGCCGCATCCGCGCCGTTCTGCGCCGAACGGGAACCGGAGTCGGCGACGGACGCGCGTCGATGGCGCTCACCGTCGGGCCGCTCTCCCTGGACCCAGGCCGCCGCGAGGTGCTCCGCGACGGACAGCCGGTCGACCTGACCTTCTCGGAGTTCGAGATCCTGCACGCGTTGATCGCACAGCGCCATCGTGTGCACTCGCGGCAGGAGCTGTTGCGCGCGGTCTGGGGCGACAGCGCCTACCGGGACCCGCGGTCGGTCGACGTCCACGTCCGCCACCTGCGCGAGAAGCTCGAGACGCACCCGGAGGAGCCGGAGCTGATCGTCACCGTGCGCGGCGCGGGATATCGCATCGGCGAGCCCTGACGTGCGCTTCGGGCTGCGCGAGCGCGTCGTCGCGATCCTCGCGCTCGTGAGCGCCCTCACGCTCGCGGTCGCGGCCATCGCGCTGTTCTCGCCCCTGGACCATCGCTTGCGCAACGCCACGCGCGAATCCTTGACCCGGACAGTCGCCGGCGAGATCGGCACTTTCACATCCCTGCACGAATCGGACTTCGTGCCCGGGAATGCGCGTCTGTTGAAGGCGACACGTCCGCTGCGCCGGACCGGCGCCGACGTCGCCGTGTTCGATTCCAGCGCCCGACTGCTTGTGAGCACCGACCCTGACGCGAACGAGCCATACGCCGCGGTCCGCACGGCTCTGCGAACGGGCAAGCGCGCTGACCTGATCACCGGCGAGGGCTCGGAGGCGGAAGCACATTCGGCCGTCCCGGCGCACGTCGGCGACACGCATTTCGTGATCGCCGCGCGTCGGCCGTTGGATGACGTCCAGGGCGCAACCGGCGTCGTGCGGCGCGCGTTCCTGCTCGCCGCGCTCGCAGGGCTGCTCGTCGCGGTCGGGGCCGGCGTCCTCATCGCAGGGCGCACGGCGCGACGGATCCGCCGTCTGCGCGACACCGCCGAACGGGTCGCACACGTCGGTCCCGTCGCGGAGTTCCGGCCGGAGTCCGGCCGAGACGAGATCGGCGACCTGAGCCGGACCTTCGCGTACATGCAAACCCAGCTGCGTGAGCAGGAGCAGGCCAGACGCGCGTTCGTCGCGACGGCCTCACATGAACTGCGCACCCCGATCGCGTCGCTGCAGATCATGCTCGACCTCCTGATCTCCGACCTCGACGATGAGCCGCTCGACGTCGACGACGCCCGACGCCAGGCCTACAGCGCCGACGAGCAGGCCGGCCGCCTCTCACAGCTCGCCAACGAACTCCTCGACCTCAGCCGCATCGACGCCGGCGTTCCCGTGCGCCGCGAACCCGTCGACGTCGCCGAGGTCCTGCGATCTGTCGCCGCCGAGTTCGACGTGCGCGCGGCAGACCAGGAACGCGTCCTGCACGTCGCCGAGCAAGGTGGCGACTGGGCACTCGCCGACCCGGGCCACGTTGCCGGTATCACTCGCATCCTCCTCGACAACGCCCTCCGCCACACCCCCAGGGGAACCGCCATCGACACCACGGTCCAGCGCGAGGGGGACCGCCTCGGCATTGCGGTCACCGACGCAGGACCCGGCGTAGCCGAAAGCGACCGCGACCGTATCTTCGAACGCTTCGCACGCGGCGCCGAGGCGACGACAGGCGGTTTTGGCCTCGGTCTCGCGATCGCCCGTGAGCTCGCACGTCGCATGGGCGGCGACCTCGTGCTCGACACCCACGCGCCGGGAGCGCGCTTCGTCCTCTGGCTCGAGGCGGCCGACGCGCCGTAGCGATGGCCCCGCCCGGGCCAGTGCCGCTAGGCAGGCGTCCGGCAGGGGCGACTTGCCGGCCAGATCGCATCCCGCAGCCGAGCCTCGATGCCGCTGGACACCGCCTGGCCGCCTCTTCGGCGGCTTCCCCGGGAGTGCCAAGACGGCCCGCAGGTATTGCTCGACCACGCTCTGACGGCGCCGAAGCGCTGCGAGCTCGCGCTGTCCGTCGGCCGTCAGCTGCCACCCGGCACGCCGGCTCGGGTCGCGAACGAGATAGCCGGCGCGTTCGAGGCGCCTGAGCATCTCCAAGCTCGTCGGCGCCGAGCAGCTGAGCACGCGAGCGACGCTCGTCGATGTCACGACCGCGTCACGCTGCCGGGCGGTGAGTACCGCCAGCAGGTACCGCTCGAGTCCAGGGCTCAGGTCCTGGTCGTGGTCGGGTACGCGCAGCGTGCTCATGCGCCGAGGAGTCCCCTACCCCACCAGTCGCGGGCGTCGCGCACACCCGGCGGACACGCGAACACTGCGCTGCCGACATGGGTGATGTACTCGTTGAGCGCGTCGTTGTGTTTGCCTGCGAGGCGTTCCTGCACGCGAACGAACTGCCGCTGTGGGTCACGCTGATACGCGATGAAGCAGAGCCCGGCGTCCAAGCGCCCGAGGTCGTCGGTGCCATCGACGAACGAGTAGCCAACGACGCAGCAGCCGAACACCCTCGTTGCTGTCGGGGTGTGCCAGCCGCACGTGCGCTTGCTCCGGGATCTGCGGCATGCCGTCGCGAAGACGGGCCGTGAGATCGATCGTGTCGTGTTCGAGCTGTCGGCCCAGCGGCGCGCCGCTGAGCTTGTGGCGGCCGATGATCTGTTGCTGGTCGTCGAGGATGTCGCGGTCCCACGTCTTGATCGTCATGCGGATCCGGCGGGCGACCATGAAGGTCCCGCCGGTCATCCACGCTCCCGACGCGCGTTCATCGCCCGGCTGAACCCACGCGTGCTCGCGAAGCGCCGACGCGTCCTCGGCCTTGATGTTCGCCGTGCCGTCCTTGAAGCCGAGGAGGTTGCGCGGCGTCGACCGGGCGTCCGATGTGGTCGAGGTCCTGCCGAAGCCGAGCTGGGAGTAGCGGACGATCGCCACCCCGTGGGCCAGCCGAGCGAGATTTCGCACGGCGTGGACGGCGACCTGCGGATCATCCGCGCACGCTTGGATCGCGATCTCCCCGCCGCTTCGCGCGGGATCGAGGTCGTCACCGGCGAAGCGAGGCAAGGGGCGCAACGCCGCCGGGCGGTGCCCCGCCAGGCCGAAGCGCTGGTCGAACAGCGTCGGGCCGAAGCCGATCGTCATCGTCAGCCGTGCCGTCGCGAGGTCGCGCGCCTCGCCGGTGTCAGACGGCGGCCCCTGGGCGATCTCGCTTGCCGCGGCGCCGCCGACCGGGTCGCCGCCGCACATCGCGAACGGCAGCCGCCGACCAGCCCCGCAGAAGATCGGTCAAGTCCCGCCGGGTCGCGCCCTCGATCAGGTCGAAGGCAGCGAAGCGGAGCCGGTCCTGTACCGGCGTGGCGATGCCGGCTTGGTGCTCGCCGTGAAACCGCACCGTCTGATCGCCGATCGCGGCAGCCGAGACATCGTCGTCTGACCGCGACGCCGCGTCGATACCGACCGCCGCACCGAAGCCGGCGGCCGCCGACACGCCGGCCCATCCCAACAGGTTGCGGCGTGACAGCTTCATGCCTGACCTTCGCGAAGGCCGATGAGAAAATTGGCGAGCATCAGCCCGGCACGCCTCCCGACGTGCCTAAGGGACACCTAATAAGGCGAACCTAAGAAGATCGCATGCGGTTACAAGCGCGCGTTCAGGTTGCGGTCAGATGAGACCGCCCAGTCCGCGATACTCACCGCCGTTCAGGGGCGGTAGTACAGCGGCACGCACCAGTGGTTGCGGGCGACCCAGTCGGTGTTGGGCAGGTCGTCGTGATGCCCCATCACCCGGTGGCACGGCGAGTCGTAGACCTTGCCCGTCGAGTTACGGATCGGGTCGAAGACGATGTACTTGTAGAGGCCTGAGACCATCCCGTCCGGCAACTGCAGGCGCCCAGGATGCAACGGGTCCAGATGCTCGCGGGCCGCTGCGTTCTTCCACTCCACGATCTCCTCGAGCCGCTCGGTCTGCACGAGGCCTAGAGCTGAGGTGAATTCGCTCGGACGAAAGTTCCAGCCGTCGACCTGATGCGTCGGCTTGCCGTAGTTGCGAAAGGCGCGCGCGAAATCGAGCAGGTCCTGATGGCGGGTCACGAGCATGCCACCCTCCCCCGTGCTGATCGTCTTCGTGGCATAGAACGACCACGCACCGGCGTCTCCGAACGTCCCGGCGCGACGCCCATGCCACGACGCCCCGTGCGCGTGCGCGCAGTCCTCGATCAGGAACACGCCCGCCGCGCGGCACATGTCCGCGATGCGGTGGGTGTCGAACGCGAGATGCCCGCCGATGTGCACCAGGATCACGGCTCGCGGGCGGTGGCGCGCGATTGCCACCTCCAGCGCATCGGCTGACAGACAGAGATCCTCGCGGTTACAGTCGACGAACTCGACGCGAGCTCCCGCGTGCACTGCCGCCAGCGGCGTCGCCATGAACGTGTTCGACGGCAATAGCACCGTCTCGTCTCGCACCCGAGCGAACTCCAACGCCGCCAGCATCGCGCCCGTCCAGCCCGAGAACGCGATGCCGGGCATGCGATTCCAAGCTCCCCATGCCGCTTCGAAACGGTCGGTCATCGGACCTTCGGCCCAGCGTTGCGAGGTGATCACCTCGTCCCACAGCGAGTGCAGACGAGTGCGATCGCGCTCGTCGAAGCCGATCGCGAACCGACCCAACTCTGGGGTCACTCGCTGCGCCACGCCGGCGTCCGGATCGGGGCCGAGAGCCGAACGGCTACGACCGCCGCCAGGAGCAACACGATCAACACCAGATTGTGGCCGTGGCGCAACTCAGCGAGTTCGGGAGGCCAGGGCGAGAGCAAGCTTGCGATGAGGATCGCGGCGATCGCCGCCCCCACGAGCGGACGCGACCGCCGCGCAGGCGCGGACGTCGTGAGTGGCTGCTGCGTGCGATGCCACTCGACGTACCGCCGCATCCCCTCGGCAAACGTGGTTGTCGGCGTCCAACCCAGTTCTGCCGCCGCGCGAGCGCCGCTGACCGGCGCGCCGGCAAAGTCCGCCGTCCGGCCGGGGCCGGTCTCGATCTCCACGTCCCCGAGTTGATCGCGAACCGCCTCAGCGATCTCGCGAACGCTCGTGTCCTCCTCTCCCACGAGGTTGTAGGTGCGATTCGCGTCTGGGGAGGTCAACGCGAGCACGACGCCCTCGGCGAGATCCTCGACATACACGAACCGCCGGGACTGCGAGCCGTCTCCCGCGATCGTCAACGGCTCCCCCGCCAGCGCCTTCGCGGTGAACGTCGGCACGACCGCTGCCGCGCGGGCTCGTGGGCCATATGGGATGCCGAAGCGCAGGATCGTCGAATCCAGCCCGTACAGCTCGCGGTAGGCGTGGCAGTACAGCTCGCCCGCCAGCTTTGTCGCCGTGTACAGGTGCGCCGGCGGATGGAGCGGAAGCGACTCCTCGTGCACCTCGGCCGGCGTGTCGGAGTAGGCCCAGATCGTCGACGCGTACACGACCCGTGCCACGCCGGCGTGGCGCGCCGCCTCGAGCACCCGCAGCGTGCCCGACGCGTTTCGCCGCTCGGCCTCCACCGGGTCGGCCACCACCTCGTTGACGTCTGCCGAGGCGGCGAGATGGATGACCGCACTACAGCCACTCATGGCCACTGCGAGGCCTTTGAGGTCGCAGAGGTCGCCGAGTATCGCGGGGACCGACGGATGCCACGGGGATCGCCTCAGGTCGTAGATGCGGGGCTCGTGGCCGGCTTCGATCAGTCGGTCGACGACGTGCGACCCGATGAAACCTGAGCCCCCGGTGACGAGAACGGTCGACATGTTGCTCTCAGATTCGCCGGACTCGCCTGACAGCTTCCTGAACGCGCGCCATACATAGCCAGCTAATACCTTAGTTGCCGATGTATAGTTGCCGTTGATGACCGACAAGCTCGAGATGGAGATCGCCCGCCGACGAGCAATCCGCTGCACCGCGCTGACAGCAGCTGGGGTGCTCGCCACCGGTGCCGCGACCCTGGACGTGATCCATGGAGCGGACCCGGCCGTGACGGCTCCCGCCGTCTGGGCGGTGGCGTTCTTCGTCTCCGCTCAGCTGGCAGGCGTCACCACCCTCTTGGCAGTGCTGCAGACGCTCGCGCTGCGACAGGCGAGCATGCGACCGGACGAGCTCGCGCTGCTCATCCGTCGCGATCTGTGCGCCCTCATGGCTGCCGGAGCGACGATGTTCGCCGCCGGCGCGGGCCTACCAGGTCATGGCTCCCCGATCGCCATCCTTGCTGGTCCGGTGCTCGTCATCGTCGCGCTCGTCGCGGTTCTACATGCTCGGGGGTTCATTCGCCGTCTCGACGGCGCACTGGGGCGGACGGTTCGGTCCCCGCTCGAGGATGTAGTGCTCCTCCTGCACAGCGAGAACGAGCCGCCGACGGCGCTGCTGATGCTCGCCCCGACAGCGTTGGTTGCGGCCGCTGCGGCGTTCCTGCGTGACACTGCTGAGCACGCAAGTCCGTCGAACGCCGCGCTCACCGCAGGGATCGAAGCGCTCGCCGTCGTCGCGTGTTTCGTGACGCTCGGACAACTCCTCGGCCTGTGGCGATTTAACCGCGGTTGACCCAAACTTGACGGACGACGTGTGAGCCTCGCCGCCATGTCATCGCCTCATCGAGGTCTGCTTGCCGGACTGCTCGCGCTCATCGTCTTCGCCGCCGGCGCCGTGGCCATGGCCACCCACGCGCCGACCTCCACCATCCCGGCTGCCACCAGCGTCACATCACAGTCGGACAGTGGCGACGGCGACGGTCATCACGGCGGCCGATTCGTCGGCTTCCGTGACGAGCGGTGAACCGCGCCGTCCTGCGGGCGGCATTGGGC
This sequence comes from Solirubrobacter soli DSM 22325, assembly GCF_000423665.1. Lineage (GTDB taxonomy): Bacteria > Actinomycetota > Thermoleophilia > Solirubrobacterales > Solirubrobacteraceae > Solirubrobacter > Solirubrobacter soli. Next base: position 18,874 of record NZ_AUIK01000047.1, read on the forward strand.
GTCCCCGTCGCTGCGACGATCCTCGTACCGCTGGCGCTGATCGCCGGCATCGTCAAACCCGGCGACAACGGTCGACTGTGGTCTTCGCCGACGCGCTCGGCTTCGCCGCGACCTCGCTGATCGCCCTGCAGGTCATCAGCTCCGGGAAGGGGTCGGCGACGACCCGAGCCTTCGGATTGCGCCGCATTCTCGCTCTCCACCGGCTGCGGGCGTCGCCGTGCTCGTCCTGGTCTTCACGCACGTCGCTGATCGCCGCCGGCATCGGGATAACCCCGGCCTTGAGCGTCATCCGCACCGCCGCCGAACAGGGCGACACCCGGCCACTCCTCTTGCTCTATGGGAGCCGCCGCCAAGCCGACGTGACCTTCTGGGACGAACTGCGCGAGTTGCAGCGTCGTCTCCCGAACCTGTGCGTCGTGCACGTCCTGTCGCGTCCAACGCGTGGATGGATCGGCGAACGAGGACGGCCCAGTGAACCGCTCCTGCGCCGGCACGCGCCGAGTGACGTGATGGACTGGAGCTCGCTGCTGTGCGGGCCGCCCGCGATGGTCACCGAGCTTGGCGAGGCCGTTCGCCGTCTCGGGATGCCAAACTCGGCAATCCAAGTCGAGGGGTTCAGCTGATCGCAGAGCGGCCGCCAAGTGACGCCCAGGGGTGTGATGTCACAAGAGCTACCCGTTCTGAAAGCCGTCACCGTTTCGAGCGTGATGCCTCGGCGGCGGCCTCGCGCTCAGTGCTGACGCGCTCGACCGCCTGCTGCCGCCGCTCGTGCGCGTGGCCGGCCACCAGGGCATCGGTCGGCTTCGGTCCGAGCCCTCCGCAAGGTGAGGTGCAATCGTGGTCGTGACGGTAGTCGTCGATCGTGAGTGCCGATCGACGCCAAGCCAGAATCGACGCGCTGGCGTTCTCGTCTCTCGCCGACGGCCGCCCCACAGCCTCGATGAACCATGCGGGCGGAGCGTCCTCGAGCTCGCGCCGGCGCAGCGCGAGCAGAAGCTTGCCGGACCCGGGGTGACGCGCCTGAAGCGTTCAGGAGCAGGTCAGGTTGGTGATCCTAGTCTCGCGGGATGCGCGTCCGCAGCGTCCGGGTCGGAGTAGCGCTGCTCGCCGTCGGGATCGCCTCAGCGTCGCCGGCTCACGCGGCGGGTGCTGATGGTGTTCCGCCGTTCGGCCACGTGTTCTTGATTGTGGGAGAGAACACGAGCTATGAGCAGATCACGCCCGCGCACGCCCCGTTTCTCTCCGGCACCGTGAAGGCTCAAGGTGCGTGGCTCACGGACACGCACTCCTTCGTGAAGTCCAGCTCGCTGGGCCAGTACATCGCCATGCTCTCCGGGCAATACACCGCGTGCGAGGCCAACAACGACCTGCCCGACCACTGCCACCAGCACGTCGAGAACCTCTTCTCCCAGCTCACGGCGACCGGGCGCAGCTGGCGCGACTACGAACAGTCGATGCCGAACGCCTGCGACCCCGTGGACGGCGGAGCTGCGTGGGCGCGCGACATCTACTCC
>NZ_AUIK01000048.1 GCF_000423665.1 Solirubrobacter soli DSM 22325
TACGCCGGCGACGTCACCCACGCCGAGGAGCTCGCCGGCGAGGCGCTGCGGTTGGCGGGAGCGATGACGCGCGGGCCGGGCGCGAGCGGCGTGGGCGGCGCGAGCGGAGCGGCCGGCGTGGGCGGCCCCGCCGGCGTGGGCGGCCCCGCCGGCGTGGGCGGCCCCGCCGGCGTGGGCGGCCCCGCCGGCGTGGGCGGCCCCGCCGGCGCGAGCGGCCCCGCCGGCGTGGGCGGCGCCAGCGGCGGCGAGAGCCCGAGCGACGCGGCCGGCGCGGGCGACGCGAGCGGGCGCGCCGACTCGCTCGACGTGGTCGTCGCGCACGCCACGGCGATTCGCGGGGCGATCCGGGCGCATCGGGGGGAGCTCGACGCGGGGGAGCGGGACCTGGTCGAGGCCGCGCGGGCGCTGGCGGCGACGCGGCCGCGGATGGCGTTGCGGGTCGGAGCGCTCGCGTCCGAGACGGCCGCCCTCGCCGGTCGGCTCGACACGGCGATCGCGACCGCGCGTTGGACCGCGGCGCTGCCGGCCGCGAGCGATGAGGACCGGTCGGTCGTGGCGTTCATCAGCGGAATCGCGCGGACGCTCGACCATGACCCGGCCGGCGCGCGACCGTACTTCCACGACGCGCTGGCGCGGGGCCGCGGCGACTCGCAGCTGCTGACGTGGGCCGGGGTCGGCCTCGCCTACGCGGGCGACCTGGCCGGGTCGCGGCAGACGGTGTCGCGGGCCGTCGCGCTCGCTCGCGAGCGCGGGGCGATCGGCGACGTGGCGTTCGCTCTGCAGGCGCTGACGACCACCGAGCTGCTCGAGGGACGCTTCGCGGTCGCGGCGACCGACGCCGACGACGGGCTGAACCTCGCGCTCGAGAGCGGGGAGGACGGTGCCGCCGCCCACTGCCGAGCGCTGACCGCCTGCCTGGCCGCGATCCGCGGCGACCCGGACGAGGCCGAGCGGCTCGCGACCGAGGCGACGCGTTACCCGGTGCGCACCGCGCAGGAGTCGGCGCAGCGCGCGCTCGCGCTGCTCGACCTCGCGAGCGGGCGGTTCGACAGCGCGTACGAGCGTCTGCACGCGCAGTTCACCGCACCCACCTCCCACCCGGCGCGACGCCTGTGGTTCGCCGGCGATCTGGTCGAGGCCGCGGTCGGCGCGCAGCGCCTGGCGCGAGACGCCTATGACGAGCTCTCCACCTGGGCGACGGCGGCGGACTCGCCGTGGTGGAGCGCGCTCGCCGCGAACGCGCGCGTCCAACTCGAAGGCGAGGACGCCTACGAGCACGCGTTGGAAGCGCACGCGCGCATCTCGCTCCCGTTCGAACGCGGGCGACTCGAGCTGCGCATGGGCGAGCTGTTGCGCCGCCGGCGCCGGCGCACCGACAGCCGCCACCACCTCCGCGCCGCGCTCGACCTCTTCGCCCAGCTCGGCGCGAAGCCCTGGGAGCAGCGGGCCGCCAACGAGCTCAGAGCCACCGGCGAGACCGCCCGCAAGCGCGACGCGAGCACGCTCGACGACCTCACCCCACAGGAGCTGCAGATCGCGCGGATGGTCGCCGAGGGCGCGACGAACCGCGACATCGCGGGCCGTCTGTTCCTCAGCCCGCGCACCGTCGACTACCACCTGCGCAAGGTCTTCCAGAAGCTGAGCGTCACCTCGCGCACGCAACTGGCGGCGCTCGACTGGTGATTTCGCCGGTGCGAGCAAACCCGTTCGCCGGGACGCTTCGCACCATGAGTTCACACGTCACGATCCTCGCCGCCGGGACGCGCGGCGACGTGCAGCCCTCCGTCGCCCTGGCGCTCGGGCTGCTCGACGCGGGACACGACGTCACGCTGGCCGCGAACGCCGAGTTGGAAGCGTTCATCACGGCCTACGACGTCCCGTTCAGCCCGCTCGCCACACCCACAGGGAGCGAGGGTGTGCGCCGGATGCTCGACGACGCGTGGGTCGCCGCGCAGGACACCGACGCGATCGTCGCCCACCCCAAGACGCTCGCCGGCCCGCACCTCGCCGAGCGCCTCGGCGTGCCCTCCTTCGCCGCCGCGCCCGTCCCGATGCTCACCCCCACCCGCGTCTTCCCCGTGCCCGGCCTCGTCAAGGCGCCGACGCTCGGCCCCACGCTCAACAAGGCCAGCTACCGCCTGGCCAAGGCCTCAGAGCGCACCTTCAAGGGCACCGTCGCTTCGTGGCGCGAGGAAACACTCGACCTCCCACACGCTCCGCACGGAGTCGAAGCGCCGACGCTCTACGCCTACAGCGAGACCGTCCTCCCGCGACCGAGCGACTGGAACAGCGACACGACCGTCACCGGCTACTGGTTCCTCGGGCCCGCGCCGGACTGGACGCCCGACCCCAAGCTGCGGCGCTTCCTCGGCACCGGCGCGCCGCCGGTCTACGTCGGCTTCGGCAGCATGCCGACCGACCGCAAGACCGGCCCGCGCGTCGTCGACGCCCTCCGCACGGCCGGCGTGCGCGGTCTGATCGCCGGCCTCGAGATCGAGCCCGCCGACGACATGCTCGCGATCGGCGACGTCCCGCACGAGTGGCTGTTCGAGCGCGTCGCGGCGACCGTCCACCACGGCGGGGCGGGAACCGTCGGCGCCGGCCTGCGCGCCGGCAAGCCCGCGGTGATCGTCCCGCAGGCCGCCGACCAGCCCTTCTGGGCGCGCGCGGTCCACGCGACCGGCGCCGCACCCGCGCCCGTGGGGCGCCTCGACGATCTCGCCGAGGCGATCCGCGACGCCCTGATCCGCGCACCCATCGCCGCCGACCTCGGCCGCGTCCTGCGCCGCGAGCACGGCGTCGCGACCGCGATCGCCGCGCTCGCCCCCGCGCCCGTGCGCGTCTGACCTTCCTCCCCGCAAGTCCCTCAACCCACAAGGAGTTCCCATGCACGCTCTCTCCCGGGGCCATGCCGCCGTGCGCGGCCTGGCCGCCACCGCCCTCGGCCTGACCTTCGCGGTCTGGCCGGGCATCACCATCGGCACCGTCATCGCGCTGTTCGCGATCTACACCGTGTTCGACGCCGGCGTGTCGATCTACCAGTCGTTCAAGGTCGACGAAGGCCGCGGCCTGCTCTGGCTGCGCGCGGCGATCGAGCTCGTCGCCGCCGGCGTCGCCGTGTTCTACCCCGGCGCCACCGCGGCGATCATGACCGTGGTCATCGGCATCTACGCGATCACGCTCGGCGGCGGCGAGCTCGCGATCATCCGCCGCCTCGGCATCGACGGCCTCGGCTGGGAGGCCGCGGGTGCTGTGCTGGCGATCATGACCGGCGTCACGTTGATCGTGTGGCCGGGCATCGGCGCGGTCACGCTGGCCGTCGTCTTCGGCCTGTACCTCGCGATCTACGGCGTCCTGCTGATGGTCGCGGCCGCGATGACCCCGCGCGGCGAGGCGGTGACGGCGTGAGCACGTTCCTGTTCGTCCACGGCGCCTGGCACTCCGCGGCGCATTGGAACAAGGTCGCCGAGGAGCTCACGCGCCGCGGCCATCGCGTCCACGCGCTCGACCTGCCCGGCTCCGGCCTCGACGCCGACGTCCCCGCGTCCTACCTGCGCAACGACTTCGACGCGCTCGAGTCCGAGCCGTCGCCGATCGGCGGCGTCAAGCTGAGCGACTACCGCGACGCGATCGTCGCCGAGGTCCGGCGCCTGGGCCGCGTCACGCTCGTCGGGCACAGCTTCGGCGGCCTCGCGATCACGCAGGCGGCCGAGGTCGTCCCCGAGCTGATCGAGCGGCTGGTCTACCTCACCGCCTACGTTCCCGCGCTGCAGCCCAACGGCGCCGCGCTGGCGGGGCTGCCGGAGGGCGCCTCGAGCATCTCCGGCGCGATCCTCGTCGGCGACCCGATGGCCACCGGCGCGATGCGGATCAACCCGCGCAACGCCGACCCCGAGTACGTCGAGAAGGGCCGGCTCGCGCTCTACGGGGACGTCTCGACCGAGGAGTACCAGCGGTTCGCGACCTACCTGAACCCGGACCTGCCGATGGCGGTCGCCTTCGACGACGCCCGCGGCACCCCCGAGCGCTGGGGCAACGTCCCGCGCACGTTCATCCGCACGACCCAGGACCGGACGGTGCCGCTGGCGCTGCAGGACCGGATGATCGCCGAGGCCGACGCGTACACGCCTCACAACCGGTTCGAGGTGCATTCGCTGCCCTCCAGCCATTCGCCCTTCGCGTCGATGCCCGACCGACTGGCGGAGGTGCTCGCGGCGTAGGCTCCGCCGCATGACCCCGGAGCACACGCGCCTGGACGAGTCTCGGACAGGCGCGGTCCCCTGGAAGGCATGGGGGCCGTACCTGTCCGAGCGCCAGTGGGGAACCGTCCGCGAGGACGACAGCGCGTCCGGCGATGCCTGGAACTTCCTCACGCATGACCAAGCCCGTTCTCGCGCCTACAAGTGGGGCGAGGACGGGCTCGCCGGCATCTGCGACGACCGCCAGCGGCTGTGCCTGGCGCTCGCGCTCTGGAACGGGCAGGACCCGATCCTCAAGGAGCGCATGTTCGGCCTCACCAACAGCGAGGGCAACCACGGCGAGGACGCCAAGGAGTACTGGTTCTACCTCGACTCGACGCCGACGCACTCCTACCTGAAGTGCCTCTACAAGTACCCGCAGCGGGCGTTCCCGTACGCGGACCTGGTGGCCGAGAACGGCCGCCGCGGCAAGCAGGACTTCGAGTACGAGCTGCTCGACACCGGGATCTTCGACGACGACCGCTACTTCGACGTGGTCGTCGAGTACGCGAAGGCCGCGCACGACGACATCCTGATGCGCGTCACCGCCCACAATCGCGGGCCGGACGCCGCGCCGTTGCATCTCCTGCCGACGCTGTGGTTTCGCAACACGTGGTGGAACGGCGGCGAGAAGCCCTCGATCGCGCGAGGGGTGGCGACCCACGCCGAGCTCGGCGACTGGCGCTTCATCACCGACGGCGAGCTCTGGTACTGCGAGAACGAGGACGGCGACAAGGCCGCGATCAACGACCACCTGCTGCACGGCGGGCCCGTGCAGCAGCAGGGGACCAAGTGCGCGGCGCACCACGCCCTCGACATCCCCGCCGGCGAGTCGCGCGAGATCCGCGTGCGCCTCACCGCCCGCACGGAGGACGTCGACTTCGACACGGTCTTCGCCGCCCGCATCGAGGAGGCGGACGCGTACTACGCGACGCTGATCCCGCAGACGCTCGACACCGACCGCACCAACGTCATGCGCCAGGCGCTCGCCGGCCTGCTGTGGGGGAAGCAGTACTACGAGTACGACGTCCACCAGTGGCTGAGCCGGCACGGCGTGAACCCGTGGAGCCCGAACGCGCCGGACGTGCGCAACGTCGGCTGGTTCCACATGGTGGCCGGCGACGTCATCTCGATGCCGGACAAGTGGGAGTACCCGTGGTTCGCGGCGTGGGACCTGGCGTTCCACTGCGCGCCGCTCTCGCTGGTCGACGTCGACTTCGCCAAGGAGCAGGTCGAGCTGCTCCTGCACACCCGCTACATCCACCCCAACGGGCAGATCCCCGCCTACGAGTGGAACTTCTCCGACGTCAACCCGCCGGTGACGGCGTGGGCCGCGCTGTGGGTCTTCCAGCGCGAGGCGGAGATCCGCGGCGAGGGCGATCGCACGTGGCTCGCCCGCATCTTCCAGCGCCTGCTGACGAACTTCACCTGGTGGGTGAACCGCAAGGACCCCGACGGGCGCAACCTCTTCCAGGGCGGCTTCCTCGGCCTCGACAACATCGGCATCTTCGACCGCTCCGCCCCGCTGCCCGGCGGCGGGACGCTGCGTCAGGCCGACGGCACCGCGTGGATGGCGCTCTACTGCCAGTGGATGCTGCAGATCGCGGTCGAGCTCGGACGCGACGATCAGAGCTACGCCGACATCGCGCTGAAGTTCGTCACCCACTTCGCCTGGATCGCCATCGCGCTCAATCCACCCGGCGCCGACACGCCGCTGTGGGACGAGGAGGACGGCTTCTTCTACGACATCATGCGGATGCCCGACGGAACGACGATCCCGCTGCGCGTCCGCTCGCTCGTCGGCCTGCTGCCGATGTGCGCGGCGACCGTGTTCGAGCCCGAGATCCTCGACGGCCAGCCCGGTCTGGTCGAGCGCGCGCTGCAGTTCGCCGAGCACTTCGGCGACAGCGTCCCCGCGCTCGCCCACCTCCCCGGCCCGAACCCGATCGGCCGCCGCCTGCTGGCGCTCGTGAACGAGCAGCAGCTGCGTCAGATCCTGACCGTGATGCTCGACGAGGACGAGTTCCTCTCCCCACACGGCATCCGCGCGATCTCCAAGGTCCACGAGGAGCACCCGTACACGTTCGACTGGGACGGCAACCACTACGAGGTCAAATACCTCCCGGCCGAGTCCGACAGCGGCATGTTCGGCGGCAACTCGAACTGGCGCGGCCCGGTCTGGTTCCCGATGAACCTCGTGATCCTGCGGGCGCTGTTCAACCTCAACCGCTACTACGGCGACGACTTCAAGATCGAGTTCCCGACCGGGTCGGGCGAGCTGATGAACCTGCGCGAGGTCGCGCTGGCGATCAGCCGCCGGCTGTCGCGGACGTTCCTGCGCGGGGAGGACGGCAAGCGGCCCGTGTACGGCGGCATCGAGACGTTCCAGACGGACCCGCACTGGCGCGACCTGATCCTGTTCCACGAGTACTTCCACGGCGACAACGGCGCCGGGCTGGGCGCCTCGCACCAGACCGGCTGGACGGGCGCGGTGGCGACCGTGCTGCGGATCTCCGGATGAGGATCTACGAGGTCAACACCGCGCTCCTCCGTACGCCGCTCGAGGACGTCGACTGGTCCTTCGTGCCCGACGTCGACGCGGTCTGGCTGATGGGCGTGTGGGAGCGCTCGCCCGCGGGGATGGCGATCGCGCTCGACGACCCGGGGCTGATGGCGGGGATGCGCGCCGCCGTGCCGGACCTGCGCGCGGACGACGTGATCGGCTCGCCGTACTGCGTGCGCGACTACGTCGTCGACCCCCGCTTCGGCGACCTCGCGGCCGCCCGCGCCAAGCTCGCCGAACGCGGCCTGAAGCTGATCCTCGACTACGTCCCCAACCACGTCGCGCCCGATCACCCGTGGGTTCCCGAGCACTGCATCCGCGGGACGGAGGAGGATCTGGCGCGCGACCCCGTCTCGTGGCTGCGGGTCGGCGACGCGATCGTCGCCCGTGGCCGCGACCCGTACTTCCCGGCGTGGCCGGACGTCGTCCAGCTCGACGCGTTCTCGCCCGGCCTGCGCGCCGCGGCGCGGGAGCTGCTCGCGCACCTGGCGACGCTGTGCGACGGCGTGCGCTGCGACATGGCGATGCTGATGACCAACGAGGTCTTCGCCCGCACCTGGCACCGCGAGCCGCCGCCCACAGAGTTCTGGCCCGACGTGTTCGACGACCGGCTGACCTTCATCGCCGAGGCCTACTGGGACATGGAGTGGGCGCTGCACCAGCAGGGCTTCGACTACGCGTACGACAAGCGGCTCTACGATCGCCTCGCGCACGAGGACGCCGCGTCGGTGCGCGCCCACCTCGCCGCCGACGCGTCCTACCTGCTGCGCTTCATCGAGAACCACGACGAGCCGCGCGCCGCCGCCGTGTTCGGCGAGCGGGCGCGGGCCGCGGCGGTGATCCTCGCCACCGTGCCCGGCGGCAAGCTCTACCACCACGGGCAGTTCGACGGCGCGCGCGTGAAGGTCCCGGTCTTCCTCGCCCGCGGGCCGGTCGAGGCGCCGGACGACGCGCTGCACGAGTTCTACTCGCGCATCGTCGGCCTGCGGGTCACGGACTGGCGACTGCTCGACACCGATCACCCGCAGCTGCTCGCCTGGGCGTTCTCCGACCACGTGGTCGCGGTCAACTTCGGCCCCACCGAGCTCTGGAGCCGGATCCGCGTCGACCTCGACGCAGCGCTCACGGACGTCCTCACGGGCCTCACCTACGAGCGCTCAGGCCCCGAGCTGATCGTCGGCCTGCCGCCCTGGGGCGCTCACCTCTTCACGGTCTCGTAGCTGAGGATCACGATCCCGTTGCTGAGCGCGGTCGTGTCGACCAGGTCGAAGTGCGTCGCGGGCGAAGGGCCGAACAGCAGGTCGCCGGGCGCGGCCGAGCCGACGATCAGCGGGTGGAACCAGAGCCGCAGCTCGTCGAGCATGCCGTGCTCGAGCAGCAGGCGCGAGACGACGCCGTAGCCGTACTGGACGATGTCCTTGCCGGGCGCCTCCTTGAGCCGCCGGATCTCACCCACGACGTCGCCGCCGATCACGTGCGTGTTGGCCCACTCCGGGTCTTTGAGCGTCGTCGAGACGACGTACTTCGGCGCCGTGTTGATGTGGTCGGAGAACGGGTCGCCGGACCGCGTCGGCCAGACCGGGGCGAAGCCGTCGTAGGTGCGGCGGCCCATCAGGAACGCGTCGCACGAGAGCCCCAGCTTCGTCTGGATCTCGTCGCCGCGCGGGTCGCTCGGGCGGCCAAGCGACGGCCACAGGTGCGGACCCTCCACGACACCGTCGAGGCTGATGTAGGTCGAGTTGATGATCTTCCGCATGGGAACCGAGGGTTCCACGGATTGGACCTCGGGATAAGATCCGATCCAGTGCTGTTGGAGAGGACCAATTCGCTGCTGGTCCAGCTGACGCGCGACTCCGGCGTCGCGTTGCACCGGCAGATCGAGGCGTCGATCCGCGACGCGATCCGCAGCGGCCGGCTGCCGCGCGGCAGCTCGCTCCCGCCCACCCGCGGGCTGGCGGACGAGCTCGGCGTGTCCCGCGGCGTGGTCGTCGAGGCCTACCAGCAGCTGATCGCCGAGGGCTATCTGGCGAGCCGGTCCGGCGGGTACACGCGGGTGGCGATCGGCCGCGAGGAAGCCGCGATCTCGCCCTCGCCGGTCCCGCAGACGGCGGCACGGATCGACTTCTGCCCCTGCCGCGCCGACGGCTCCCAGTTCCCCCGCGCGGCGTGGTTGCGCTCGCTGCGGCGCGTGCTCACGACCGTGTCCGACGAGGAGTTCGGCTACGTCGACGGCCGCGGCGCGCCGGCGCTGCACGACGCGCTCGCGGCGTATCTGAACCGCGTCCGCGGAACGTCCGCGCAGCCTGGGCAGATCCTCGTCTGCAACGGGTATGCGCAGGGCATCGGGCTGTTGATCGGAGCGCTCGTCGCGTCCGGGGCGAAGCGGATCGCGCTCGAGGACCCGTCGGCGGACGACGACGCGCTGCCGCTCGCACGCGCCGCCGGACTGGAGGTCGTCGGCGTGCCGGTGGACGAGGACGGCATCCGGGTCGACGCCCTGCCGGGCGCCGACGCGCTCGTCCTCACGCCCTCGCACCAGTGGCCGACCGGCGCGGTCCTCTCCCCGGAGCGGCGCGCCGCGGTGCTGCGCTGGGCGCGGGAGACGGGGGCGCTCGTGATCGAGGACGACTACGACGCCGAGTACCGCTACGACCGCGCGCCGATCGGCGCGATGCAGGGGCTCGCTCCCGACCTCGTCGCCTACGCCGGGACCGCGAGCAAGACGCTGGCGCCCGGCCTGCGACTCGGCTGGCTCGTCCTGCCGCCGCGGCTGGTCGACGCGGTCACCGAGGCCAAGAAGCTCGCCGACCGCGGCTCGCCGGTGCTCGACCAGCTGGCGTTCGCGGACTTCGTCGCCCGCGGCGAGTTCGACCGCCACCTGCGCCGCATGCGCCCGCTCTACCGGCGGCGCCGCGACGCGCTGCTGGCCGCCCTGCGCACGCACGCCCCGCAGCTCGAGCCGGCGGGCATCGCGGCGGGCCTGCACCTGGTCGCCTACCTCCCGGACGGCGTCGACGAGCGGGCGGTGGTCGAGGCGGCCGCGCGCCACGGTGTCGCGCTCCACGGCCTCGCGCCCTACCGGATCGCCCACGACGGCCGGCCGGGCCTGCTGTTCGGGTACGCGACGCTCGACGAACGCGCGATCGACGACGGCGTCCGCACCCTCGCCGATCTGCTGTGAGCTGTCCCCTCGGGACGTCGCCGTGCATCTAGAGGTGGACATCGAGGCCAAGGAGGCCAGCACCGTGAAGTACGCCCTGCTCATCTATCCCGAACCCGGCTCGCACGAGGCCCTCTCCGAAGCGGAGTACGCGTCCGTGAACCGCGAGTACTTCGCGGTGCGCGACGAGGCCGGGGTCATCGACGGCGGCCATCTCCAGCCCGTCCACACCGCGACCACCGTGCGGATGCAGGACGGCGAGACGCTGATGACCGACGGGCCGTTCGCCGACACCCGCGAGGTCATCGGCGGCTACTACATCTTCGAAGCCGACAACCTCGACAGCGCGCTCGAACTGGCGGCGCGCATCCCCGCCGTCCGCCTCGGCGGCGCGGTCGAGGTCCGGCCCCTGGTGGAGTACTAGCCGAGGTCGCAGGCGGCGTGATCGAGCACATCTTCCGCACGGAATGGGCTCGTGTCCTGGCGCATCTGACCGGGTTCCTCGGCGACGTCGACGCCGCCGAGGAAGCCGCTCAGGAGGCGTTCGCGACCGCGGCTGCCCGCTGGCCGCGCGACGGGGTGCCGAGCAATCCGCGGGCGTGGCTGATCACCACGGCCCGCAACCACGCCCTCGCCCGGATACGCCGCGAACGAACCCTCGCCGCCAAGGTCCGCCGGCTCGATCCGGAGCCCACCACGGAGCTCGACATGTCGTTCGACGCCACCATCCCGGATGAGCGCCTGGAGCTGATCTTCACCTGTTGTCACCCGGCGCTGGCCGCCGAGGCGCAGGTCGCGCTCACGCTGCGTGCCCTGCTCGGGCTCACGACCGAGGAGATCGCCGCCGCGTTCCTCGTCTCCGAGGAGACGATGAAACGCCGCCTGACGCGCGCCAAGGCCAAGATCCGCGACACCCGCATCCCGTTCGTCGTCCCGGCCGATCACCTCCTGCCGGACCGCCTGAAGTCCGTCCTGGCGATCGTCTACCTCATCTACAACGAGGGCTACGGCGGCCGGATCGACCTCGCGGTCGAGGCGATCCGGCTCGGGCGCATCCTGTGCGAGCTGATGCCCGACGAGCCGGAGGCCCGCGGACTGCTCGCCCTCATGCACCTGCACCACAGCCGACGCGCCGCCCGCTACGCCGGTGGGGAGCTCGTGCGGCTCCGCGACCAGGACCGCTCGCTCTACGACGAGGCCGAGATCGCCGCCGGCCGTGCCGAGCTGGACCGCGCCATCGCCATGCTCGGGCGCGGGTCCTATGTGCTCCAGGCGGCGATCGCGTCGCTCCAGCTCGAGCCCGAGATCGATTGGCCCCAGATCGCGGCGCTGTACGCACAGCTGGCTCAGCTCACGCGTTCGCCCGTGGTCGAGCTCAACCGCGCGGTCGCCATCGCGGAGGCGGGCGACCCGCAGGCCGCGCTCGAGCTCGTCGACGGCCTCGAACTCGGCGGCTACCGCTACCTGCACTCGACCCGGGCCGACCTCCTCCGTCGGCTGGGACGCGTCGAGGAGGCGCGCTCGGCCTACGCGCTGGCTCTGCCGCTGGCCCGCACCGACCCCGAGCGCCAGTTCCTGACCCGCCGCCTGGCGGAACTCAGCTCTCCTCCCAGTCCTCCTCGTAACCCTGGCCCGTGCGGGGCTTTGAGCCGAACCCGCGCTGGCCCTGGGACTGGCTGAGCGTGATGCCGGGCGGCGGCCCGCCGGGCTGCGGGTCACCGATCCGCCCGCGCTGGGCCGCGTCGCGGGACGGCTGCACGCGCTTGGGCTCGCCGCGCTGCTTGGGGAAGTGCGGCGGCCACGGCGCGTCGCCGAGCCCGCCCTCCTCGTCGCGGCGGGCGAGGTCGAGCAGCTGGTCGAGCGAGCCGGGCTCGACGTCGATGTCCGCGGCGGGATCGCCGACCGTCCTGAGGCGCTCCGGGACGGTGTCGATGCGCAGGTCGCCCGGCTCAGCGTCCGGGACCTCGTCCCACGCGAGCGCGCACGACACCCGCGCGTCGGGAGTGGGGCGCACCGAGTAGCCGGAGGCGACGGTGCGGTCGCGCGCGTTCTGGTTGTAGTCGACGAAGACGCCGTGGCGTTCCTCTTTCCACCACTTGCTGGTCGCGAGGTCGGGCGCGCGCCGCTCGACCTCCCGCGCGAGCGCCAGGGCCGCGCGGCGGACCTCGATGTACTCGTGGACCGGTTCGATCCGCACGTTGACGTGGATGCCCTTCGAGCCCGAGACCTTCGGGTAGCCGCGCAGGCCGTGCTCGGTCAGCACCTCGTTGACGACCATCGCGGTCCTGCGGACCTCGGTCCAGCCGACGCCGGGCGTCGGGTCGAGGTCGACCCGGAGCTCGTCCGGGTGGTCGAGGTCGGAACGGCGCACCGGATGCGGGTTGAAGTCGATGTTGCCGAGGTTGACCGCCCACGCGAGGTGCGCCTCGTCGTTGGCGACGAGCTCCTCCGCCGTGCGGCCGGACGGGAACGCCACCGTCGCGGTCTGCAGCCACTCCGGGATGTTCTTCGGCACCCGCTTCTGCCAGATCGGCTCCTCCTCGATGCCGTTGACGAAGCGCTTGAGCACCCCCGGGCGCTCGCGCAGGTGGATCAGCACGGCGTCGGCGGCGGTCAGGTAGTACTCGACCAGGTCGAGCTTGGTCCAGCCGGGCTTGGGGAAGTAGACCTTGCCCGGGTTCGAGAGCCGGACCTCGCGCCCGGCGACCTCGAGCATCGTGTACTCGCTCTTGGCGGCCATCTGTAGTGAGCCTACGGGTCGCGTGCGACACTGCGACACATGAGCCGTTCCCTCACCCCCGTCAACCGGGTCGGGGTCGACGAACGTGCCGCAGCGCTCGGGCGCCGCTCGATCAAGACCACCGCGAAGCGCGAAGGCATCCGGATCGCGACGTCGATGATCGACCTGACGACGCTCGAGGGCGCGGACACGCCGGGCAAGGTCCGCCACCTGTGCGCGAAGGCCGTCTGCCCGGACCCCTCCCGGCCCGAGATCCCCTCCTGCGCCGCCGTCTGCGTCTATCCCGCGCTGGTCGGCGTCGCCGCCGAGGCGCTGCGCGGCACCGGCGTGCAGGTCGCGTCCGTGTCGACCGGCTTCCCCGCCGGCCAGACGTCGCTTGCCATCAAGGTCGAGGAGACCCGCGAGGCGGTCGCCGCGGGCGCCACCGAGATCGACATGGTCATCTCCCGCGAGGCGTACCTGGCGGGAGACGACGCCCGTGTCGCGCGCGAGATCGAGGCCGTCAAGGAGGCGTGCGGCGACGCGCACCTGAAGGTGATCCTCGAGACGGCCGAGCTGCCGACCTACGCGCATGTCCGGCACGCGTCCGAGCTGGCGATCTCCGCGGGCGCCGACGTGATCAAGACCTCGACCGGCAAATCGACCTCCGGCGCCACGCCGGGCGTCGTCCTGGTGATGCTCGAGGTGGTGCGCGACCACCTGTGGAAGACGGGTCGCGTCGTCGGCGTGAAGGCCGCGGGCGGCGTGTCCAACACCAAGTCCGCGCTGCACATGCTCGTGCTGGTCAAGGAGACGCTCGGCGACGACTGGCTGACGCCGGACCGCTTCCGGATCGGCGCCTCGTCGCTGCTCAACGACCTGCTGATGCAGTACGCCAAGCTGGACGGCGGCCACTACGGGCGCGCCGAGGACTTCTCGAAGGAGTAGTGATGGCGACCCTGGAGCGCACCACCCTGCAGTGGGACTACGCGCCGGCGCCGGAGTCGCGCGACGCGGCACCGCTGAAGGAGTCCTACGACCTGTTCATCGACGGCGCGTTCGTGGCGCCGACCGACGGCACGCGCGTCGAGACGATCAACCCGGCGACCGAGGAACCGTTGGCGTCGGTGGCGTTCGCGGGCGAGGAGGACGTGGCGCGGGCCGTCGCCGCCGCCCGCGCCGCGGCGCCGAAGTGGGCGGCGCTGCCCCCGCTCGAGCGCGGCAAGTACCTGTTCCGCATCGCCCGGCTGATCCAGGAGCGCTCGCGGGAGCTGGCGATCGTCGAGTCGCTCGACGGCGGCAAGCCGATCCGCGAGTCGCGCGACGTGGACATCCCGCTCGCCGCCGCGCACTTCTTCTCCTACGCGGGCTGGGCGGACAAGCTGTCGTACGCCGTCAGCGGGCGGTCGTATGCCCCGCGCGGCGTCGTCGGTCAGGTCGTCCCGTGGAACTTCCCGCTGCTGATGGCGGCGTGGAAGCTCGCGCCCGCGTTGGCGTGCGGGAACACCGCCGTGCTCAAGCCGGCCGAGACGACGCCGCTGACGGCGTTGCTGCTCGCCGAGATCTGCTTGGAGGCCGACCTCCCGCCGGGCGTGGTGAACATCGTCACGGGCGACGGGTCGGCGGGCGCCGCGCTGGTGCGGTCGGAGGTCGACAAGGTCGCGTTCACCGGCTCGACCGCGGTCGGCAAGGAGATCCAGCGGGCACTGGCGGGCACGGGACGAGGCTTGACCCTGGAGCTCGGCGGCAAGTCGGCGAACATCGTGTTCGAGGACGCCGCGCTCGACCAGGCGGTCGAGGGCATCATCGAGGGGATCTTCTTCAACCAGGGCCACGTGTGTTGCGCGGGGTCGCGGCTGCTGCTGCAGGAGAGCGTCGCCGAGGAGGTCGTGCGGCGGCTGTGGGCGCGGATGGAGCGCCTGCGGGTCGGCGACCCGCTCGACAAGAACACCGACGTGGGCGCGATCAACTCCGCGGCGCAGCTGGAACGGATCGCTTCGCTGGTCGCCGAGGGCGAGCGCGAGGGCGCGACGCGCCGCTCGATCTCGTGTGCGCTGCCCGAGCAGGGCTACTGGTTCCCGCCGACCATGTTCCTGAACGTCGCCCCGGCCAACCGGATCGCGGTCGAGGAGATCTTCGGCCCGGTCGTGTCGGTGACGACGTTCCGCACGCCGGCCGAGGCGGTCGAGCGCGCGAACAACAGCGCCTACGGGTTGGCCGCGGGCGTGTGGACCGACAACGGCTCCAAGGCGTTCGAGGTCGCGGGCAAGCTACGGGCGGGCGTCGTCTGGCAGAACACGTACAACAAGTTCGATCCGACGGCCGCGTTCGGCGGCTACAAGGAGAGCGGGTTCGGGCGCGAGGGCGGCCCGTCGGGGCTGCTGCCGTACCTGAAGGTGTCGTCGTGAGCGAGCCTGGCAACCGCCCCCAAGGCACCAGCCGTACGGTTTCAGGCATTCCGGGGGTCGCGTCGTGAGCCAACGTCGCGCCGTCGCCAAGACGTACAAGCTCTACGTGGGAGGCGCGTTCGTGCGCTCTGAGTCCGGCCGGACCGACCCGATCGAGGGCGTCAACGTGCCGCGCGGGTCGCGCAAGGACGTGCGCGACGCGGTCAAGGCCGCCCGCGCCGGCTTCGGCGGGTGGGCCAAGAAGACGGCGTACAACCGCGGCCAGGTGCTGTATCGGTTCGCGGAGGCGCTGGAGTCCCGGTCCGCCGAGCTGTCGGGCGGGACCGACGAGATCGACCAGGCGGTCGACCTGCTCGTCCACTACGCGGGCTGGACCGACAAGCTCGCGGTCGTGATGGGCGGGATCAACCCGGTCGCCGGCCCGCACCTCTCGTTCTCGACCCCCGAGCCGACGGGTGTCGTCGCCGTGCTGGCGCCCGATTCGCCCGACGTGCTGGGCGTCATCCGTGAGGTCGCCCCGGTGCTCGCCGCGGGCAACTCCGCGGTCGTGCTCGTCTCGCGGACGTCGCCGCTGCGGGCGTTGGACCTCGGCGAGATCGCGGGCGTGTCGGATGTGCCCGGCGGCGTCCTGAACCTGTTGGCGGGGCGCATGGAGGAGTTGCTGACGCCGCTGTGCGGCCATCGCGACGTCAACGCGATCGTCGACGCGACCGGCGATGCCTCGTTGGCGTTGCAGATCGACGAGCTGGCGGCGGAGACGGTCAAGCGCGTCTCGCGTCCGGCGCCGGACGCCGACCCGCTGTCGCGGCTGGAAGCGGTCATGGAGCTCAAGACCGCCTGGCACCCCGTCGGCACCTGAACTCCCTGGAGGGCGGCGTCGGCGGTGATAATGTCAAGTGCAGCACGTCCCGCGAGCGTTCGCGCTCCTACCTCGTATGGGCGCCCCCAGGAGCGAGAGGAGCGTCGTTCATGACGCCACCAAAGAATCCCGCGGGTCAGGCAACTCGTCCGCGATCCGCGTCACCCGCGGAACGCAGCGCGGAACTGGCCGACGTTCAGCGTCGCCTCAAGCAGGAAGCCGCCGACCGGCGAGTCGTGGCGGCTGAGCGCGCCGACAGCCAGCCTCCCAAGGCGCCCGTCCGCGGGCCGCGCAGGCGCGGCTGACATCTAGCCGTGTTGCTGGGTGGCCAGTAGCACCCCGGCGCGGTTCTGGTGGACCTGCTCGTAGGCGAGCACCGCCTCGAGCCGCTCCGGTCCGGCGCCGTCGAGGCCGAACCGCACTCCGTCGACGTCGAGCGCGTCGTAGCCCGGCCACGGCTCTTTGCCGAGCAGCGCATCGATGTCCGCGACGATCGGGCCGCGGTTCTGGTGGCCGCGCTCATAGTCGCCGAGCGTCGCGAGGGCAGTGGGTGAGAGCGTGCGAAGGTGTCCGCGCACCTGCTCCACGCTCAGCTGGTCATACCGGGTCATGAGTCCTCCGACAGCGCGGCCGCGGGGAAGACGTACCGCTGCGGGACGCGTCCGTGGCCGGAAGGCGCGTCGTGCCCGACTCGATACTGCCCCCTTCCACGACTGGTGGTCGTGCGGGTCTCGGGTCGGCCGCCGTGATCGATGACCCACGCCTCGATCGCCGCGGACGGCGTCCCTTCGGCGAGGATCGCGGCGCGCTCGATGATCGCGTCGCCGTCACCATGCGGCCTCGACAAGCGGGTCACGGCAGCGACGATCCCCGCCTCGGAATGACGTGTGTCGGGGGACTTGCTGGCGGGCATGTGCCCTCCTGATCGGGGCGACGGCCGGCGCCGCGCGTCGCTACGGCTGGGCGGAGGTCGTCTAGGACGCTGCGAGGAATCGACAGCGAACCCCAACCCTACCGCAGGGTGACTTCACAGCTCGACCAGTCCGCCGGTGAGCGCCTTGGCCACGAGGTGCGCACGCGAGCGTGCGCCGAGCTTCAACATGGCCTTGCGGACGTGCGTCTTGACCGTCTCCTCGGAGATCACGAGCTCCGCCGCGATCTCGGCGCTCGTCTCGCCGAGCGCCACGCGGCGGACGACCTCTCGCTCGCGCCGCGACAGCGTGCCGCCCTGCTCCTCGCCGGTCCTCCGGAAGTGGGCGCCCCAGCGCGACGTGGTCAGCGCGACGAACAGCACCAGCCGCCGGCCCGTCGCGATCTCGGTGCTGCCCGCGAACTGCACGCCGATCTCGCGTCCGTCGGCGTGCACCAACGCCGCCTCACCCGTGAATCGCCCTTCGGCGAGCGCCTGCTGCCATTCGTCGAACGTGACGAGCGCCCCGCCGACGACGAAGGTGTAGAGCGTGTGGCCGCGCAGGGCGTCGCGCGTCCGGCCCAGCAGGTGCACGAAGGCCGCGTTGGCGTCGACGATGCGGCGCTCCCCGTCGACCAGCACCATCGGGTTCCGCGACTGGCTGAACGCGCTCGCGAACAACGCCGACCATCCATCGGCGGGCATGGCCTGAGCGTTTCAGGCGCCGCGGCGCCCGGCATCGCCCCGTTCAGGTGATTTCGCGGACCCGCAGCGGCCGCAGGAACGGCCTGAGGTCGATCTGCGGCAGCCGCCGCTTGGCGACGAAGCCGCGTGCGCCGCTCCCCGCGATCCGGTCCGCGGCGTCCGCGTAGTGCTCCTCCGCCGACACCAGCAGGACGGGCAGCTTCGGGAACGCCTGGGTGAGCGTGCGCGCGACGTCGAACCCGCTCTCGACGCCGAGCGCCACGTCGACCACCACGAGGTCGGGCTCCGACGCGCTGACCAGCATCAGGGCCGTCGCCCCGCAGGAAGCCTCCGCGACCACGTCCCAGCCGCGCACGGTGAACAGGTCACGCGCGGCGCCGCGGAAGCTCGCGTGATCGTCGACGATCACGACACGGGGACGCGCAGCGGGCATCCCATCAGCCTGCACCACGTCGGCCATGCCGCCCATACCGTGGACGGGGGATCTGGGGTTCACGCAGTTGGCGCGCTGACGACTGAAGCCATCACCGCGACCGCATCGGCGCGGTCGAGGCCGCGCTCGTGCAGCGTCCGCCAGGCGTAGAAGTCCAGCGCGAGGCCGATCGTCGCCCGCTGCCGCGTGGTCGCATCGACTCCGAGCAGGGTCTCCTCGACCGCTGCGAGGTAGGCGTGGCGGCCCTGCTGGATCTCGGCGATGATCGGCATCGCCTCGATGTCGCGCAGGACCGAGCTCAGCATCGGCTCGACCTGCTCGTACCAGGCGTACAGGGCGTCGAGCGCGGCCTCGACGCGTGCTGACGGGTCGGCGATGTTCGCCCACCTGGCGAGATCCGGCACCGGGTTGCGCTCCGCCCACGTGCCCGAGCAGCCGAGCATCAGCGTGCGCTCGTCGGGGAAGTGCCGGTAGACGGTCGCGCGCCGGACGCCCGCCCGCTCGGCGATCGCGGAGATCGTCGTGCGCGCCGGGCCGACCGTGCCGTGCAGCGCGATCGCGGCGTCGATCACGCGCTGGCGGGTCGCCTCCTCGGACGCCGCGCGGGCCTTCTTCTCGTATCGGCGCTTTTCAGTAGACATCGATGTTCGCTGAATCTTGACACAGCCGCAGGACATCTCTACGCTTTTCGGCGTACACGGATGTTCACTCAAATGGAGACGCAGATGACCACGACCCTCACCCCGAAGATCGTCGGCCCGGCCGACGGCGGCTCCGTGACGCTGCAGACGATCGGCGTCCGCTTCATGATCCCGGGCGCCGACACCGAGACCCGCTTCTCGCTCGTCGAGCACCCGATGCCCCCGCGCGGCCTCGCCGCCCCACTGCACCGCCACAACCGCGAGGACGAGTACAGCTTCGTGCTCGAGGGCCGCATGGGCGCCCTGCTCGGCGACGACGTCGTCGAGGCCGGCCCAGGCGATCTCGTCTACAAGCCCCGCGGCCAGTGGCACACGTTCTGGAACGCCGGCGACGAGCCCGCCCGCATCCTCGAGATCATCTCCCCCGCGGGCTTCGAGCAGTTCTTCGCCGAGCTCGGCCCGATCGCCGCCGGCGGCGCCCCTGACCCTGAGGCGATGGGCGAGCTGTGCGCCCGCTACGCCCTCGACATGCAGCCGGAGAGCGTCGGCGAGCTCTGCGAGCGCTTCGGCCTCTGGTTCCCCGGCGTCGACTAGGTGTCCTGCCCGCGGAGTTAGTGGACGCGGGTGATGGGTGCTCGGCCGCCTGCGGCGCTGTGAGGTCGGTAGCGGTTGAAGTATCGGATGAATGAGCTCAGGGCGCGGTCGCGGGTGGCGCTGTCGGGCCAGAGGCGGCCGTGGGCCCATTCGTCTTCGAGGGTGCCGAAGAAGCGCTCGATCTTCCCGTTCCAGCGCGGCGTGTAGGGCGGGATGAGGATGTGACGGGCGCCGAGCTCGCTGAGCGTGTCGCCAAAGGCGTGGCTGCGCGAGTAGCACTTGGCGTTGTCGCTCATGACCGCCTCCACGGGGCCGCAGCCCTGCTCGAGAAACCAGCGCGCGGCGCGGCGCAGCACGATCGAGACGTTCGCGCCGTTCTCGGCGCTGTGCAACTCGGCATAGACCAGGCGCGTGTGATCGTCTTGGACGGCGATCACGACGGTCTTGCCGAGGTTGCGCGCCCGGTCGTGCTTGTCACGATCGCCGGTCACGCGATGCCCGGGCGTCAGGAATTTCGGGGCGCTGTAGGCATCGATGTGCAACAGCGCGCCGGGCTGGCTCCACTCAAAGCGCCGAAAAGTCTGCCGCCGGCCGCGCCGGCGACGCGACACGCCGTGGCGCCAGAGCACCTTCCAGATCGTTGAGCGGTGCCGACCCGTCAACGCCGCCAGCCGCATCGGGCCCCAATTGGTGCGCTCCCGCGCTCGCACGATCAGCGCTTGCTCCTCACCGCTCAGCTGCCACGGACACGACGCAGGCACCGGACGCCGCGGCGCCAGACAGCTGAAGTCCGCCCGCCCGGCCTCGTCGGCCTGCGCCCACCGATCAGCCTGCACCTTCACCGTCGTCGGCGAACACGCCATCGACCGCGCGATCGAACGCAACGACTCCCCGGCCTCGCGACGACGGACCATCTCGATCCGCGCCGCCAGTCCGAACCTGCATCTACGGTCTTGCACTGTCCGGTCCCTTTCCACTCGCTGAGCTGGCTCGCACCTCTCAGCGTCCGGCAGGGACCGGACAACTCTCCCCTAGATCAATTGATCACTGTCCAGCAAGACCGCGGGCAGGACAACTAGGC
>NZ_AUIK01000049.1 GCF_000423665.1 Solirubrobacter soli DSM 22325
AACCTCCACGCCCGCCCGGGCGACACCGTGACGATCGGAGGCGCCCGCGGAACCGCGCGGGTCACCGTCGACGGGATCGTCGACCTCCCCGCCGCCGACTCCCTCTTCCAACAGGTCGGCGCGCCCCCGGGCGCGCAGCCGCAAGCGCCGCCCGACAACGTCATCCTGCTCCCCGCCGCGCTCTTCGCCCGCCTCGAGCCGCAGGGCACGACGCAGGTGCATGCGACGCTGGACCCGCGCCTACCGGCGAGCCCGTCGGCGGCCTACACCACGGTCAACGGCCGCAAGCTCAACCTCGAGACCCGGCTGAGCGGCACCGGGCTCGTCGGCGACAACCTCGGATCCGCACTCGACCAGGCGCGCCAGGACGCGCTGTACGCGGAGCTGTTGTTCCTGTTCCTCGGCGTGCCGGGAGCGGTCGTCGCCGGTCTGGTGACCGCGGCCGTCGCCTCCGCCGGGGCGCAGCGCCGGCGGCGCGACGCCGCGCTGTTGCGCACGCGTGGCGCCTCCACCGGCAGGATCGTCCGGCTGGCCCTCGCCGAGACCCTGCTCGCGGCGGGCGTGGGCATCGCCGCGGGCCTGGGCATCGCGCTGGCCGTCGGCGCGTCGCAGTTCGGCACCGCGAGCTTCGGTGCGGGACCGCAGGCCGCGGCGCTGTGGGGCGTCGGCGCGACGCTCGCCGGACTGATCATCGCCGCCGCCTCGATCGCGTTGCCGGCGCGACGCGACGCGCGCGCGCTGACCGTCGCCGCCCAGCGCCTCCAGCTCGGGCGCGACGCTCGCAGCGCGTGGTGGGCTCGCGCCGGGCTCGACGGCATCTGCCTGGCGGGCGGCGCCGCCGTCTACTGGCAGGCCTCCCGCAACGGCTACAGCCTCGTGCTCGCCCCCGAAGGTGTCCCGCAGATCTCGGTCAACTGGTACGCGCTGCTCGCCCCGGTGCTGTGCTGGATCGGCACCGGCCTGCTCGCCTACCGCCTCGCCGACCTCATGCTGATCCACGGCCGCGCAGTGCTGTCGAAGCTCACGCGTCCCCTGGCCGGCGAGCTGGCCCCCACCGTGGCGGCGACGATGGGTCGCCAACGCCGGCTGCTCGCGACCTCGGTGGCCCTCGTCGCCTTGACCGTCGCCTTCGCGGCCTCGACGGCGACCTTCAACTCGACCTACAAGCAGCAGGCCGAGGTCGACGCGCGCCTCACCAACGGTGCCGATGTCACCGTCACCGAGTCGCCCGGCGCCGACGTCGCGCCCGCCGGCGCCGCGCGACTGGACCGGCTGCCCGGCGTGCGCAGTGTCGAGCCGATGCAGCACCGCTTCGCCTACGTCGGCGCCGACCTCCAAGACCTCTACGGCGTGCGCCCGACGACGATCGGCACCGCCGGGGACCTCCAGAACGCGTGGTTCAGCGGCGGCACCGCCTCGGCGCTGATGTCGACGCTCGCGCGGCGTCCCGACTCGATCCTCGTGGCCGCCGAGACGGTCAAGGACTTCCAGCTGCAGCCCGGCGACACGCTTCGCCTGCGCCTGCAGGACGGTCGCACGAAGCAGTTCGTCACCGTCCCCTTCCGCTACGCCGGGGTCGCCAACGAGTTCCCCACCGCCCCCACCGACTCGTTCCTGGTGGCGAACGCGGCCTACGTCGCCCACAAGACCGGCAGCGACGCCGTCGGCGCGTTCCTCCTGCAGACCGACGGGACGTCCCCGCACACCGTCGCGGACCGCGTGCGCGCGGCCGTCGGCCCGTCGGTCCAGGTGACCGACATCGAGCGCTCGCGCCGGGTGGTCGGTTCCAACCTGACCGCGGTCGAGCTGACGGGGCTGACGCGGGTCGAGCTCGCCTTCGCGCTGGTGCTCGCCCTGGCGGCCAGCGGGCTGACGCTGGCGCTCGGACTCCGGGAGCGGCGGCGCGCGTTCGCGATCGCCGCCGCCCTCGGCGCGAGGACCCGCCAGCTCGGCGGATTCGCGTGGAGCGAGGCCGCGTTCGTCACCGGCGGGGGCCTCGTCCTCGGCGGGCTGATCGCGATCGTGATCTCGCGCCTGCTCGTCAAGGTGCTCACCGGCGTCTTCGATCCGCCGCCTGATGCGTTCTCGATCCCCTGGACGTACCTGCTCGGCGTCGGCGCGCTCGTCGTCGGCGCCGCGCTGATCGCGACGACCCAGGCGCTGCGCTCGCTCCGCCGGCCCGCGATCGAGGAGCTCCGCGACCTGTGATCAGCGAAGGATGCCGGTGTGACCGATCGAGTAGCGGCCGGGCTGCGGCCACACGCAGAGCCCGTGCGGGCCGCTGCCCACCTGCACGCGGTGCAGCAGCCGGCCGGTCCTGGTGCTGAGCGCGTACACGACGCCGTCGTAGCGTCCGCTGAGCCAGAGCACGCGGCCGTCGGCGCTGACGCCGCCCATGTCCGGCGAGCCGCCGCCGGGGATGTGCCACTTGCGCAGCGGCCGGCGCGTTTTGAACGAGAGCACGGTGATCGTGCCCTCGTCTCGGTTGGTGACGAACAAGCGGCGCGCGTCGCGGCTCGGGTAGAGGCCGTGCGCGCCCTTGCCGGTCGGCTGGAAGCGGATCGTCCGCCAGCGGCGTGGATCGATCAGCCAGACGCCGTCGGACGCCATGTCCGCGACATAGAACGTCCTCCCGTTCGGTGCCAGCTTGACGTCCTGCGGCATCGCGCCGCGCTTGAGGGCGATCGTCCGGACCACGCGCTCGCGCGTGAGGTCGACGACGATCAACCGTGCCGCGAACTCGCACGAGACGAGCGCGAAGCGTCCGTCGGCGGTGAAGTCCATGTGGTCGGCGCCGTCGCAGCTCGGGACATGCAACGTGTGTCTGAGCCGCATCGTGTGCGGCTCGCGGAAGTCGAGCTCGCGACGCCCCTCGGCGACCACGATCGCGCGCCGCCCGTCGGCGGTGAAGTACAGGTTGTACGGGTCGCGCACCCGCACGCGCGGGCCGGGCCGGCTCGTCCGCGGATCGATCGGCGTGAGGCTGTTCCCCGTGTCGTTGGTCACCCACAACGTCCGCAGGTCCCACGAGGGCGTGACGTGCTGCGGCAGCCCGCCGGTCCTGAACCGCTCGATCACGTGGCCGCTGCGTTGCGAGATCACGTCGACCGTGTCCGACTTCGAGTTCGGCACGTACACGCGCGCGGGGTCGGCGCGGACCTGCGGGGCGAGCGCGTTGGGTCGGTCGGCGGCGTACACGTTGCGACGGTCCAGCAGGACGGGGATCGCGCCGGGCCGCAGCACCCGCTCCCGGCTCGCCGCCGTCACCGTTGCGGTTGGCGTCGCACGGGCGTGCGGCCGCGGCGTTGCGGTGACGCGCGGCGGGCGCGGGCGAGCCGCGCCGCCGCAGCCCGCGACGACGAGTCCCGCGGCGAGGGCGCACGCGGCTCGCCGGCTCATCGCGGCGCGTACTCCAGCACGCGGTCGTGGACGCGCCCCGAGCGGTCACGGCCGCCGATGACGAGGACGTGACCGTCGTGCGTGACGGCGGACAGGTCCGACAGCGCGGCCGGGAGCCGGCCGGCGCGACGGATGCGGCCGGTGGACGGGTCGATCGCGAGGATCGACCGGCGTTGGCTCGCGAGACCGTCGCCGCGCCCACCGAACACGTAGACCGTGCCCCCGAGCGCTGCCCCGGCCGCGTGTGCGAGCCGCGCCGGCAGACGTCCGATCCGCTTGACCGCGCCCGTGCCGGGATCCACCTCGAGGACCTCGTCGCGCGCGCGCACTCCGTCGGTGCCACCCGCGATCACGACACGGTCGCCCACCGCGGCCGCCGCGGCGTATCGCAGCGGGTGCGGCAGCGTGGCGATCCGCCGCGGCCTCGTTCCAGGGGTGAACGCGAGCACGTCACGGAGCGGCGTGGCGGCCGTGTACCCGCCGATCACGACGATCCGCCGGCCCACACGCACCGCCTCGAGATCCGATGCCGGTCGCGGGAGCTGTCCGATCGTGCGCGCCCGTCCGTTGCGGATGGCGAGGATCGCGTCGGTCGGGCCGTTCGCGGTCCCACCGCCGAAGACGTACAGCGTCGAGCCGAGGGTCGCGGCGCCCGCGTCGTGGATCGCCTGCGGCAGCTGCAACACCGTCCGTGGCCGGCCCGGCGCGACGTTCACCAGCGTCGCGAGCGACGCGTCCGCCGCATCCAGCCCGCCCGCCGCGAAGACCCGCGAGCCGCGGACCGCGGCGGCCGGAAGCTGCATCGCGAACGGAAGCCGGCTCGTCGCCACCAGCGCGAGACGAGCCGGAGCCGTCGGGTGGCTCGCGGGCATGACGGACGACCTGTGCGGCGCCGGCGTTCGCGCCACGTGCGGGCGGTCCTTACCGCCGCAGGACGCCACGACGACCGACACCGCCACCAGGAGGACGAACGAGCGCCTCACACATCCACCGTCGCAGACGGCCCTGAACACAACCTGGGTGCAAGCCGGTCAGGTTGCGTTCATCCACTCGCCGCGATCGTTCGGGGATGGCGGATGCGCTGGCCTTCGCGTTCACTGCGGCGCTGAACCCCACGCTGCTCGCCGCGACGATGGTGATGCTCTTCGCCGCCGAGCCCAGGCGGCTGATGACCGGCTATCTGCTGGGCGCCTACACGGCCAGCATCTCCATCGGTCTGGTCATCGTGTTCGCCCTGCAGGACTCTGGGGCGGTCCAAACGACCCAGCACACGATCGGCCCGGCGGCCGACGTCGTGCTCGGCCTGCTCTTCGTGCTCGTCGCCGTGGTGGTCAGGAGCGATCGCGACACCCGCCACCGCGAACGGCGCGCCCGTTCCCGGAGCGAGCCGCGGGACGCGCCGCGGTGGCGCCGAGCGCTCGACACGGGGTCGCCCCGGACCGCGTTCCTCGTCGGGATCCTGCTCACGCTGCCCGGCGCCTCCTACCTCGTGGGCATGACGCGGATCAGTCAGGCCAACGCCACGACGATCGCGACGGCACTCGCCGTCATCGCCTTCTGCGTGATCATGCTCCTGCTGATCGAGATCCCGCTGCTCGGCTTCGTCGTCGCGCCCGACGTCACGCGACGGGGGGTGACGCGCTTCACCGACTGGGTCAGCTCCAACGCCCGCGCGATCATCGCCCGCGCGGCCCTGGTGATCGGCCTCGCACTGCTGGTTCGGGCGGCGATCGAGTTCCTGACCTGAACTCGAACGCCGGTCGCGCCTCGCGGGGCGCCCTGGGGCCGGTCCCCCTCCTGACCGGCCCCGCACCGCTCGCGCCACCGGGTGGCTCGATCTGAGGAGAGCCTCACCCCGGTGATGACCTGCGTGCCCGTCGGCGCCTCGACCGCCGCTCATCCGCAGCACGCCGAGCATGGTGGCGAGGGCCGCGGCGCCCTTCCATCCCACGGTTGCGCGATTCGCGCCTTCATACGAATCGGATGATGAGCGCGGGTTCCGGCGCGCGGAGCATGTCCGGCGTGGACACGCGACGCATCCTCGTGATCGCCAATCGCACCAGCTCGACGCCAACCCTGCTGCACGAGGTCGAGCGTCGTGCTGAGGCCGGTGCGCGTTTCACGCTGATGATCCCGCCCGATCACGGACACCACGAGGACTGGAGTCAGGAGGCGGCGTTGAAGCTGATGCAGGGCGCCGCGCGCGCGGACGTCGCGAGCCTGGCGCCCGGGGACGACCCGCTCGACACCGTCCACCGCGCCGTCGGCGACGGCGAGTTCGACGAGTTGATCGTCTGCACCACGCCGCCGCATCTCGCCCGCTGGGTGCATCACGACCTCCCCCATCGTCTGCAGCACCTCGGCTTGCCGTTGACGGTGATCCCGCCAGAGCGCGACGCCTTGATCCCCGGTGCCGTCAGCGACGCCTTGCCGGATGGCACGGTCATCGCGCCGATCACGGGCGGCGGGGGTGAGTTCTAGTCATGAGCCTCGACCTCGCACTGCTGGTCTTCCACCACATCGAGGGCGCCGAGCGGGCGTATGCCTCGTTGCTGGAGACCGCCGGCACTCCGCCCTGGGTGCACGAAGTCTCATTCGTCGAGCACCACCGGCACGATCGTGTCGTCGTCCGGGGCACGTTCGCCGGCAGCTACGTCGACATCGACGAACGCGGCGACGTCATCGGGAAGCGGACCGGGGAAGGCGCGCTCACCGGGGCGCTCGTCGGCCTCGTGTTCGGTCCGCCCGGGCTGGCGGTCGGACTGGTCGCCGGCGCGTCCGCGGGCGGGTTGAGCGAAGCCGGACGCGCACCGCACCTGCACGACGCGTTCCTCGACGAGCTGCGGTCCGAGGTGCCGCAGAAGTCCTCGGCGCTGCTCCTCCTGGCCGCTCCGGAGCACGTCGACGCGATGGTCGCCGCACTCGAAGGGCACGGCGGCCGCCTCGTCCGCCATCACCTGACTCCCGAAGCGGCGCTGGCGCTGGAACAGGCCGTGGCCGGGCACCCGCGGGTTCCTTCGGCCGGCAGCTAGACCGCAGGGGGATGTCGCACACCAACGGATGGTCCGCGTTGTTCGCGAGTGCGTTCCGGCAGTCGCGCAACGCGATGGTGCTGCTCGACGATCGACGCCGGATCGTGGACGCCAACGCAGCCATGGTCGTGTTGCTCGGCCACCCGCATCGCGCGCTTACCGGGCGACCGATCGCCGAGCTCGTCGTCGGAGGCCCGCTCGTGACCGAGGCCGAGTGGCAGGAGTGGCTCGCCGCCGGCCGCTTCGAGGGCGAAGTGACGATGCTGCACGCGGACGGCAGGGGCGTGACGGTGCAGTGGGGCGCGACGACCGAGGTCGCGACCGGCCGCCGGCTCGTCCTGGTCGTGGCGCTGCACACATCGCGCTGGGGACCGCGGTTCCGCCGCGCGCCCGATTCGCGGGACGGCCCTCGGGTACTCTCGGCGCGCGAGCGCGAGGTGGTTCGCCTGGTCGCGCAGGGACAGACCGGACCGGAGATCGCGGACGAGCTCGGGATCGCCCACGACACTGTCCGCACCCACGTCCGCAACGCGATGGACAAGCTCGGCGCCCGGTCGCGCGCACACCTGGTGGCGAAGGCGTACGGTGAGGAGCTCCTCGTCGCCTGAGGGCGGTGATCGGCTCAGCGCACGAGCGCGGTGGCGAGCCGGCCTGCCAGCCGCACGCTGGCCTCGATCTCCAGCTTGCGGATCGAAACGGATTCGATGCTGATGCCGAACGGTACGCCCAGGCGACGGCAGAAGGACATCAGCTCAAGCGCGGTGGCCTCGGCGTGCTCGACGGACGCGTCGAGCGTGTCGTTGGCGTGGCGCAGGTCGTTCTCGATCCAGCGCGGCACGTCGATGCCGAGCCATCGGAGGAACTCCAAGGTCTTCATCGATCCACACACCGACAGGGTGAACACGATCGGGACCGGGTCGATACCGCGGTCGCGACACTCGTAGGCGTAGTCGGACACCAGGTTCTTGGCGGCGTTGACGTCGTAGACGATCTGGGTGACGAAGTACGAGCACCCGGCCTCCTGCTTGGCGAGGAGACGCAGGTGCTCGGCACCTTTGCGCGTGTGCCGTTCAGGGATGGCCACGCCGCCCAGCAGCAGATCCGGGTTCACTTCGGCGCGCAACTGCTGGGCCGTGCGCAGCGTCGTCGCCACGGGCCTCTCTTGCGAGGAGGCGCCGACGAAGACGGCCATCCGCCCGGCGGTGTCCTGGGTCCGCATCCAGTCGCGAAGGTGTTGCTCGGTGTACTTCGCCGTCGCGCGATAGACGACGACCGGTGTGTCCCAGGCCTGGAGGTGTCGATCCAGATAGTCGGCCGGGTCCATCGTCGGCAAGAACGGGAACGGTCGCTCGTCGGGGTTGCGATCGGACTCGTCGTCGATGTCGTAGAGGATCAGGCCGTCCACCCCGAGCGGTTCCAAGCGCTCGCGGGTGACATCGGCGATCTCCTGGGCCTGCTCCGAACTGGTCGACAACCGTGGTGGCGTCAGGGCGAACAACAGGAACTCTCCCCGGCGGGAGGCGATTCGACGCCGAAGCTCCACGACCGCAAGGCTATCGTCACGCCGTCTGCGTCTCCGCCTCGGCGAGCGCGACGCGCGGGCGCGAGCGCAGCATCGTCGCCGCGAGCGCGGCGCCGGCGATGCACAGCAGAGCGCCGACGGCGAACGCGAGGTCGAACCCGTCGGTCAGCGCGTGCGCTCCGGCGGTGGCTGCGCCGTGCGTGCGCGAGTCGGCGATCGTGCTCAGCACCGCGAGACCGAGCGCGCCGCCCATCAGGCGCGAGGTGTTCAGCAGGCCCGAGGCGAGCCCGGACTGGGAGCCGGGGACGCCCTCCATCGCGACGATCGTCGCGGGCACGAGCGAGAAACCCATGCCGAGCGCGGTGAGCACGGCGCCCACGAGGACGACTCCGAAGTAACCCGCGTCCGGGTGCAGCGCGGTCAGCAACAGCATCCCGACGGCGGCGGTGGCCATCCCGGAGGCGATCACGCGCCGGGTCCCGACGCGCGCGACGACGCGCGGCGCGAGCGTTGATGCGGCGAAGATCGAGAGCGTCATCGGCAGGAACGCGATGCCGGCTTGCAGCGCGTCGTAGCCCAGAACCTGCTGCAGGTAGATCGTCAGGAAGAACCAGACGGGGAAGAACGCCGCGTACAACAGCACGACGACGACGTTCGCCGTCCGCAACTGGCCGTGGCGGAAGATCGAGAGCGGCACGAGCGGCGCCCTCGCGACGCGGGCCTCGACGTACAGGAACGCGGCGAGCAGCACGACCGCGGACGCGATCGGCCCGATCACGCCGGCCGCCGCCCAGCCGAGCGTGTCGCTGCGCACGATCCCGTACGCGAGCGCGACCAGTCCGCCGGTGATGAACACGGCACCCGAGACGTCGAAGTGGCGCGCGCCCTCATGGGCGGGCGAGACCGGCAGCACGCGCAGGCCGGACACGATGATCGCGAGCCCGAGCGGCACGTTGATGGCGAAGATCGCCTCCCAGCCGAGCGTCTGCGTCAGCAGTCCGCCGACGAGCGCGCCGGACGAGGCGCCGAGTGCGCCGGCCGCGCCCCAAACGCCGAGCGCCCGGTTGCGCTCGCGTCCCTCGGCGAACGAGGAGGTGACGATCGAGAGCGTCGCCGGCGAGAGGATGGCGCCGCCGAAGCCCTGCAGCGCCCGCGCGCCGATCAGCAGCCCGCGCGTGTTCGCGAGCGCGCAGGCCAGCGACGAAAGCGCGAACAAAGCGGTGCCGACGAGGAACACCCGTCGCCGGCCGAGCAGGTCGGCGGCGCGGCCGCCGAGCATCAGGAACCCCGCGAACGTGAGCGTGTAGGCGTTCACGACCCACTGGAGCCCCGCGTTGGAGAAGTGCAGTCCGTCATCGATCGAGGGCAGCGCCACGTTGACGATCGCTACGTCGAGGATGACCATGAACTGAGCCAGGCACACGACCACCAGCAGAGCGGTCTTTGAGGCGGAAGTCGTAGTCACGCAGCCAAGTGTGCGACACTCCTATCCAGGTACAAGAGAGGGAGTTATCCTGGTAGTAGAGGTAACAGGCAACGGTGACGAGCGGCGGCGCGAGGAACTCGCGGACTTCCTGCGCACGCGGCGCGCGAGCCTCCAGCCAGAGGACGTCGGGCTGCCCAACGGCGGCCGCCGGCGCACGCCCGGGCTGCGCCGCGAGGAGGTCGCCCTGTTGTCCGGCGTCGGTGCCACCTGGTACACGTGGCTCGAGCAGGGCCGCGACGTGCGGGCCTCGCTCGAGGTGCTCGATGCGATCTCGAGCGCGCTGCGGCTGACGCGCGCCGAGCGCGCGCATCTGATCCTGCTGGGCCGCGGCGAGGAGGCCCCGCCCTGCAAGGCGCCGGTCGAGCGCGCCTCGGCCTCGCTGCGCCGGCTGATCGCCAACCTCGGCACCAACCCGGCGTACATCATCGGGCGCCGCTGGGACTACCTCGCATGGAACGATGCCGCGACCGCGCTGCTGGGCGACTTCGGCGCGCTGCCCCGCGGCGCGCGCAACCACGTGTGGCAGACGTTCATGGACCCGTCCCGGCGGACCCTGTTCACGGACTGGAAGCGCACCTACCCGCTGCTCGTGGCCAAGTTCCGCGCCGACAGCGCGCACCACCTCGGCGACCCGGAGTTCGAGGAGCTGATCGGCGCGCTGCGCCGGTCGAGCCCCGAGTTCGCGGAGGCCTGGACGCGACACGAGGTCGCCCGCGCCGGCGGCGGGCGCAAGGAGCTCAACCATCCGGAGCTGGGTCCGCTCGTGTTCGAGCACGCGGTCTTCCACCCCAGCGAGGCGCTCGAGCAGCGGCTCGTCCTCTACATCGCGGCTCCCGAGCACGACACGGCCGCCAAGCTCGCGAGCCTCCTCGAGCCGCAGGCGGTCGCGGTCACCTAGACGCCAACCGCGCTGGGTCCCAGGTCGGGCTCGGCACGTCGGCCGAGTCCGTAGACGAAGAACTCGCCTGTCTCGACAAAGCTCGCGTCAAGCCCGTGTTCACGAAGCTCTCGCGCGAGCCGGTCGGGATCGAACGAGCGCTTGATGATGCGAAACGGCCGACCGTCCTCGAGTCGCCTGAGCTCGATCGCGCCGTCGCGATCGGGCGGTTGCGGACCGTGGATGACGTTCCTCTCGGGGACCGCACGTGCGGCGTCCACGAGGAAGAAGCGACCTCCGGGGCGAAGCGCGTCGTGCACGCTGCGCCAGAACCGGTCGGCATGGCTCTCGGGAACGTGCGTAAGCCAGAACGCGAAGAAGACGACGTCATAGTCCTGATCCGGCTGCCAGCGGAAGAGATCGTCGACCTTGAGCTCGACGTCGCTCTTGCCGGCAGCCTGCAGCTTCGCCAGAGCGAGGTCGCGCATCTCCGGCGCTGCATCGACTCCGACCACTCTGGTCGCCGACTCCGCGAGACGGATCGTCCATTCCCCCGTGCCGTAGGCAAGCTCGAGGACGTCTCCACGAGGCGCAAACGCATCGAGTGCGGAAAACACACGATCGAGCTCGACACGCCATCTGGCGTTGTCCTCTTCGCCCAGGTCGTGGAGCCCCTCGCGACGGAACCACGTGTCGTACTCGCGAGCGCGAGCCCGATAGTAGGCGAGTTGCTCGGCGAGGATCGTGTTCGTCACGGCGCCACTGGGTAGTGCGCTCGACCACCCCGCTCGAACGGCGTTCGGAACCACGCGTCGCGCGGGGGCCGATCAGCTCCTCTTGATCGTATAGCCCAACTCGCTGACGTAGCCTCCGGGTCCCGGCCGGGCCGACCGGCGCAGGTCGACGTCGATGAAGGCGAGCGCGCACGGCGTGGCGAACCGGGGCATCGTCTCGTCGAAGAAGCCGGCGTGGAAGCGGCAGACGCCGATGTCACCCCAACGCCGTAGTCGCGTCCGGTGGCCGGGTTCAGCAGCGGCCCGAGCACCAACGGGGCAGCGGCCAGGAGCGCCACGGCATACGCGGCGCGCTTCAGAAGACCCATGCGAGCACCGTAGGCAGCGTGAGACGCATCGGGTCGGCCGGCGTCCGGGAGGTGACGTGCAAGCACGTGCAGGGGCAGTTCATCGCCACCAGTGGGTTCTCAGCGGCTATCGAGCGCAGAGACGGTACGGGCGCAGCAGGGCTCGCAGCCGCAGGTGGGCCTTGACCGTCCGGTGTGAGAGCTTCAGTCGCTTCGCCGCCTTGGACTCCCCGACGTCGGTCACGACCCTAGCTGTGCGGTCGAGGCGGCGGGCGAGTGTGCTCGGTACGCGCGGGGCGGCGAGTCTCCGCGGACGCTCGGCCCCGTAGGGCCGCAGCGCGCGCACGACGTGCTTGACACGAGCCAGCGTGGTCTCGGTACGGTCGATGCCGATGTCGATCCACGTGACCGCGGCTCGGCTGAACAGCATCGCGGCGTCGACGCGGTCGACATGTGCGAGGACGGCCCCGTCGATCCGGCTGAACGTGTAGCCGAGGTTCGTCGCCTCGTTCCAGGCGCTCCAGCGGCTGATGTCACACGTCGTCTCTGCGCGCAGCGTGACCGGGGCTGGGCAGCGCCTGGCGTCGAAGCGGTAGCAGTCCCCGTAGTCGAGCTCGTCCGGGCTGTACGCCTGCGAGATCAGCAGGCCCTGGAAGCGTGGACCGAGCCAGAGCCCGCCGGCGAACGGCTTGGGCGTCGGGAACTCCGGTCGGAGATGGTGGTCGGCCGGGTTGCAGCTGCCGGGATCGAACCGGTCGCCGCTGTCCGGCCGGAAGCTCGGGAGCGTGCTGTAAGGCGTGCCATTGCTGATCCAGGTGAGGCAGCTGCCGTCCGGCGCGACCGAGTAGACCTCGGTCGCGTCCCCACCGGGCAGGTTCTGGTCGGACGCAAACAGGATGCGCGAGCCGTCCGGCGCCCAGGTCGGGGCGTGGTCTGAGCCTTCGTCGTCGGTCAGCCGCCGTGCCCCGCTGCCGTCCGCGCGCGCCACGTACAGCTCGGGTCGCCACCAGCACTCGCACCTCGTCGCTGTCGCGCCGGTCGCGCGTATATGCCACCGCCAACCCATCGGGCGAGAAGTGCGGAGCCTCGATCGCGCTCCAGCGGTCGTCCAGGCGC
Organism: Solirubrobacter soli DSM 22325; assembly: GCF_000423665.1. Lineage (GTDB taxonomy): Bacteria > Actinomycetota > Thermoleophilia > Solirubrobacterales > Solirubrobacteraceae > Solirubrobacter > Solirubrobacter soli. The sequence continues at coordinate 12,514 of NZ_AUIK01000049.1, forward strand.
TGCTCGAGCAGCACTCGTTCCGTCCCCGTCACGGTGTCGTAGAGCCGGATCTGGCTGAGAGCGTCGCCCCTGGGATCGTCGACCGAGCGGCTGAACGCGACCGTCCGGCCGTCGGGAGACCAGGCCGGATAGCCGTCTTCGGCGTGCTCTGGCGGGTCGGATATCGGCTGCCCGTCGACGACGATCCGTCCGCCGCTGACATACGCGAGCCGCGACCCGTCAGCTGACCACGCAGGACGGGTGGCCGCGCCGTCCGACACGAGAACCTGGCGCGCGCTCCCGTCCGAGCGCATCGTCGAGATCCCGGCCGGCGTGACGAACGCCACCTCGGCGCGCGCCCCCCAGGCCGGCGCGGCCAACACGAAGAACAGGACGAGCGATCTCCACACCATCCGCATGGCCTACATACTCGAATTCGCCGATCCACACACAACCCCGAAAGGGTGTGCGTTCACGTCCACCTTCCGCGCACGGCGTTCTGGCCGCGCGAGTGCTTCCGCGTTCCATGCCACACGAGCATCGCGGGGGCGGCGCCCGCAGCGTTCGCTCGTCGCGCGAAGCGAGAGGTCAGTCCTGCGACCGGCCGGGCGTCTCCGCCTCTCGCGCACCGCGGGACTCCAGGTCGGCGGTCTCCAGCGGGACGGCCGACCAGCTGCCCTTGGTGCGTCGCGCCAGACCCGCGGCATCGAGCTTGCGCAGGGCGTCCCGGAGCTCGCTCTCCGGCATGTCGAACTCGCCACGCAGGTCCTTGAACGACGTGGCCGTGGCGAGCATGGCGAGGCCCTCGTAGACGTCTCGTCGTTGCCGCGGCTGGACATTCAAGGTGGCGGCGTCTGCTTGTGGCGGCATAGTGCGTCCTCCGGTGGCACGAGAGCGCCACGCGTAATCCGGCTGAGCGGAGCGCTCACCACGTCACGGACGCGGCCTGCGTGACCGCAACGGCCTTCGCATCAGCGAACGAGGAGAGACCTCGATTGTGCGAAATGATACCAGCCTGGCGTCGTGTCCCTCGCCTGAGTTGCAGTCGTCGCGAAGCGACCTGCTAGACCGTCTGCGAGCGTCGCGTGATGCTCACCAAGAGAGGAGCGGGCGCATGCCCGACCATCGAGACAAGCCCGCGAGCGCCATGGCCCGCGGGGCGGCGAAAGGCAGCGACATCGAACGCGTTCGCCGGGATGTCGAGGACGTGGATGCGCGCTCGGTGCGAGCGGAGGAGGTTGCCGTCGCGCGCCACCGCAAGCAGGTCGCCGACCGTGTCGCAGAGCACGAGGAAGACGCTGAAGCCTGACGGGACGGGCACCGGCCGACCGACGACGGTCTGCCATCCGCCGGCGTCGCTCTCGATCAGCGGGCCGCCGGTCTGATCGAGAGCCTCGCGCTGCCCACCGTGCCTTTCACGGACGCCGTGGGGTGCTTCGCGTCCCAGAGGGTCGCGCTGACGCGCAGGGCGCCGGGAAGCGCGCCGGTGACCGCGATGTTGCCCGTCACACGCGACGTGCCGCGGGCGAAGGTGACCTGGCCGGTGACCCGCACGTCTTCGGCGAAGCGCGCGCCGTGCAGGACGATCTTGTCCTTGCGCACGGTGAACGTCCCGCCGCGCAGGCCGCGGCCCTGCTTGCCGGACAGACGGAACGACTGGTAGACCGCGTCCTCGACCGCGTTCCAGGCCGCGGTGGCGACACGCCGAGGATCTTTGCCCACGCGGCGTGGGAAGCCCGACACGCCCTGGATCTGCAACTTGCCCAGCGCGCCTCCGAACGGCATCCCGGTCTGCCCGCGTGTGTCCGACGCGCACGTGGTGTCACCGGGCTGGCCTGTCTCGAGGAAATGGGACGCGATTCCAGCCGCGCAGTTGCTCCACAGCGAAGTCACATGACCGCCGTTGGCGATCGTCACGAATGGCGTCCCGGCGGGGAAGAGCGGCAGCAGCGTGCGCTCGGCGGCGACGTCGAGATAGTCCAACTCGCCGCCCATGAGCAGCGCCGGAATCCCGGCGGGCCATGGCTGCCTAGGCGGGAACGGCGGCTCTGGCCGGAGCGGGGCCGGCCAAGGTGTACAGGCGTCTGCGCCGGGGATCAGCAAGACCGGCTGGGAAGCGACGAAGCCCGTCCAGGCGGCGACGGTGAATGGCGCGGTCGCCGAGTCCGGCACCGTGTTGGCGGCCGCCTCGTATTGCGCGCGGCGCGTCGCCTCCGGCGCGGACTTGTCCCACGGGAAGATCGAGTCCGAGCAGAACACGGCGTAGTCGGCGCCGACCGACGACCCGCCGTCGCTCGGCCCGAAGTCGCTGGGCGCGTTGCTCTCCGCCGCCAAGCGCAGCAACGGCGTCTTGTCGCCCGCCTTGAGCGCGTGCGCGGCGGCGAACAGTTCGCCCTGGTTGAGGAACGCGGGGTCCCCGAAGTAGTCGTCGTAGAGGATGTTGAGCAGGCCGACTTCGTCGATCTTGACGCGATGGGCCTTGCCGGCGGCGTCGAAGCCGGTGCCGGTGACCGGATGCGAGCGCACGCTCGCGACGAGCGCGGCCAGCGTCTTGCCGGGGTGCTTCTCGCCCGCCGAGCACGCGGGCGACCGCTGGCACACCCGTACGGTGATCTTGGCCATCGCGCCCGGGAGGGTGCGGAAGAACGCGTCGTCGGAGTTGAAGTCCGGCGAGTCGAGCACCGCGGCCCGCAGGTGATCGGGATGGCGGTACGCGTAGGCCCGCACGTCGACCGGGCCGTAGGACACGCCGTAGTAATCGATCTTGTCGATGCCGAGCGCGGCACGGACGTCGTCGACATCGTCGGCTACGTCGCCGGAGCCGTAGCGGTCCGAGGCGGTGCCGAGGCTCTCGCCACACGCGCGGGCCGCGTCGAGCTGATTGCCCTGCACGTGCTGCAGCGCCGGGCAGTCGATCGCGGCCGACGCACCGATCCCGCGATGGTCGATCGCCAGCATGTCATGGTCCTTGAGCGCTGGCGCGAGCCGCGCCCGCCAGAGCGGATCGGAGCCGATGTTGGAGACGCCCGGCCCGCCATTGGACATCACGATCGCGCTCACCGCCGGCCCTGATCCGGTGTGCGGGGTGAACACGAATGCGATCGGGATCGTCGCGCTGCTCGCGTTGGAGCGATCGAGCGGGACGGCGACCGTCCCGCACTTCGCATTGGCCGCCGTGCCCTCGGGACATGTCCCGAATACAGCGGTGGGCGCCGCGCTCGCGCCACTGGGAAGGGCAAGCAGAACGACGGTGACGAGCACTGCGACGCGACCAGACATGCCGCGGAAGCTACTCGCGACTTATGAGAGCGGGGGACTACCGCCGGCGTGCGGCTGCGCTCAACCGACGACGAATGGCTCGGTCGTCTGTCTCAGGCCGCCAGGGAGAGCGTGTCCGGCGAGTGGCGAAGCTTCTCGAGCGCGTATTCCTCGAGCCGGCGGATCTCGCTGCGGCGGGCGCGCAGGACCCGTGCGATCCCGTTCTGTGTCTGGGGATCGCCGCCGTCGAGGCCGAAACGCATCGTCAGCACGCGCTGCTCGCTCGGCGTGAGCCCGCGGAGCAGGGAGGCGAGCACGCCGTCGTCGATCTCCGCCAGCGGCTCGCCGGTGACCGCCGGGATCAGCCCGCCGAGCTCGACCCCACCTTCGCCCACGGGCGCGTCGAGCGAGAGCACGAGATGGCGCGCGCCGCGGACGGTCTTGACCTCGTCGACGGTCCAGCCGAGGTGGCGCGCGGCCTCCTCGTGGTCAGGGTCGCGCCCGAGTTGCTGCGTGAGCTTCTCCAGCGCGCGCAGCCGGTGATGCATCGGCACCGGGACGCGGATCGCCGCGCTCTTGTCGGCAACGGCCTTGCCGATCGCCTGCCGGATCCAGATCGTCGCGTAGGTCGAGAAGCGGTTGCCCGTGCGTGGATCGAACTTCTCGACGGCCCGGATCAAGCCGAGCGAGCCCTCCTGGACGAGATCGGGCAGGGTCAGCGGGCTGTGCTCGCGCTGGTAACGCTTGGCGACGTGGACGACCAGGCGCAGGTTGGCTTCGACCATCCGCTCCTTGGCGGCCAGATCCCCTCGCTCGCACCGGTACGCCAGCGCGCGCTCCTCGGCCGGGGTCAGCAGCGGGGTACGGGCGATGCGCTGGAGAAAGAGAGCGAAGCCGTCATCGTTCATGAACCGCGAGAATGTGAGCCGAAGCTCAAGGGTTCTCGACCATCGGCTCAAGGGCAGATCAAGGACCTCCCGCGGGCTTATCTCCAGCTGACGTATCGGACCAGCGAGCACGTAGCGGAGGATCTCGACACGGCTCGGACCGGGCACTGCTTGTTGCTCGGGACCTCGAAGCGGTGTGGAGCCGCCCGCCTAGGCGCGTCGCGCCTCACTGAAGCTGACCAGGCGCCGGCGCCGCTCGTCGTACAGCTTGAGGCGCAACGCGAGCACGGCGGCGCGCAGGTCGAGTTCGCGGGCGTCGTGGAAGACCGGGTTCTCGTCGTGCGCGCGCTGCAGGTTGTAGTTCGGGATCCGGGCGTTCAGATGGTGCACGTGGTGCAGCCCGATGTTGCCGGTGAAGAACTGCAACACGCG
>NZ_AUIK01000050.1 GCF_000423665.1 Solirubrobacter soli DSM 22325
TCCTCGGCCGAGGCGGAGGACTGCTCGGCGACCGCCGCGACCTCGGTGATGTCGGACTCGGCGCGGGTGGCCTCGGCGCTGATCTGGTGCACGGCCGTCGCGATCGCGCTGACGCGGTCGGTGACGTCGGCGACCGCGGTGCCGATGGCCTCAAAGGCCTCCCGGGTCTGCTCGACGGTGGCGACACCGTCGGCGGTGCGCTGATTGCCTTCCTCGACGACGGTGACGACGTTCTGGGTCTCGGCCTGGATCTCGCCGATCAGCGACGAGATCTGACTGGCCGCCGACTGGGACTCCTCGGCGAGCTTGCGCACCTCCTCGGCCACGACGGCAAAGCCCTTGCCCTGCTCACCCGCCCGCGCGGCCTCGATCGCGGCATTGAGCGCGAGCAGGTTGGTCTGCTCGGCCAGACCGGTGATCGTGTCCACGATCCCGCCGATCTGCTCAGACTTGGTCGCCAGCCCCAACATCGCCGTCCCGACCTGGGCGCTGGAGCGCTCGACCTCACGGATCGCCTCCGTCGCCTGCGTAGCCGCCCGCACGCCATCCTCGGCCGCACCGCGCGCCTCCTCGGCCGCACCCGCCGTCGCCGTAGCAGTCTCGGCCGAGGCGCCCGCGGCGCGAGCGGCCTCCTGCACGGCCTCACGCGTGGACTCGACCATCCGCACCTGCCGCTCAGCACCCTGCGCAACATCAGAGACCGCAGACGCGATCTCACCCACGGCCCGACCAGCCTCCTCAGACGTCGACGCCATCTGCTGCGACGCCGACGCCACCGTCCCCGCCCCCTCGGCCACCTCGGAGAGCGCGGCGGTCAGACGCTGTCGCATCTCGTTGTAGGCGTCGATCGAATGCTCGGCCTTGGCCAGCATCCCGTTGAAGGTCTCGGAGAGGCGACCCAGTTCGTCGCGGCTGGTGACATCGACGGGCGCGGTGACCGAACGCGCCACGTGCGTCAGGTCGCCGCCCGCAACCGCGTCCATCGCCTCTGCGACCACCGTCAGGTCGTGCCGGTCGAGGCTCGTCATCCGCTCCCCGAGGGCCTTGACCGGGCGCACCACCGAGCGCGTCACCCACGTGGCGAGGGCGATCGCGGCCAGCGTCGCGAGGATGGCGATGGCGATGATCAGGCGCGTGCCGCGCACCGCGCTCGCGTGCTCGGCGTGGACGCCGGCCTGGGCGTCGCGGTTCGCGGCGGCCTGGAGACGCTTCCCGGCGACCTCGAGTTGGGCGTCGAGCTTGACGATCGTCGCGCTGAACACTCCGCGTGAACCGGATCGGTCGGTCGCGGCCCGGACGGTCTCCGCTCGTGACCGGCCGACCGCGAGGCGCTCGGCGGCGACCAGGCGCGCACGGGCCGCGGCGTAGTCGTCGAGCGCGCCCTCCACGGACGTTCCCGCCCACAGTGGCTTCAGCGCGCGCTCGTCGGTCGCGCCGTCCGCCCAGCTCGCCGCCAGCGCACGCGCCCGCTCGTCCTCGGCGCGCAGATCACCGTCGAAGACGTAGAGGTGCTCGGCGACGAGCGACACGTCGTCCTTGACCCGCGCCTGCAGGTTGCCGAGCAGCTCGCTCGCGCGCAGGTGGCGGGTGGCCAGCTCGTCGGTCTTGGCGCGCAGCCCTGACATCGAGGTCACGCCCGTGACGGCGATCACCGTCAGCGCGACGCACAGGGCGCCGAAGGCGCCGCCCAGCCGGACGGCCAGGGGCAGGTTGCGGATCGACATGGCCCATGCATCGTCCGTCCGGGGACATCCTTGAGCACCAGTGTCAATAGTGACTTCGTGCTGACAGTCAATCTGACGGCACGTGAAGCCGGCGGCCGTCCTTGATCAACCGGCGATCACCGGTGAGCTCGCGGACGAACCGGTACAGCGACGTGGGATCGACGCCGAGCTCGTCCGCGATCTCGCGCACGGTGATGCCCGGCCGCTCGCGCACCAGCGCCAGCAGCTGCGCATGGCGCTCCCCGGGACGCGCCTGGGCCCGGCGCGAGCGCCTGCTCCGCGCCGCTGGGCGCGCGACCGGCGTCGAATGCGGCACGCCGTTGGGGCCCGACAACGCCTCGGCCGGGAGGTCCAGGCCGAGCCGGATCGCGGTGCGCTCGAGCTCCAGGTACTCCTCAACCGACGGCCGCAGCGCGCGCATGCGCTCGACGAGATCGCGCTCGACGCGATGCAGCTCGGTCAGGACGGACACTCGGGCGACTCGATTCAGTGGACCAGCCTATAAGTGCAGTGACTGTTAGCAGATGCTCACCGTGACCTTGTCGCCGGGTGTCACAAACTTCTCATGGTGTCGGGGAAAGCTCCCGCGACGGCGCGGGCACCGCGCAGGAACGCGAGCAGATCGCCGGACTCGGGCTCACGGCGCCAGATGAGGTCGATCGGCACCGTCACCGCGTGGGCGAGCGGCACGTAGGACACGCCGACGGGCGCGATCGACGACGCGACGGCGGGCACGAGCGCGAACCCGCGCGCCCGCAGGAACGTCGCCGGGACGGCGAGGTAGGGGATCGGCACCATCGCCGGGTCGAGCCCCGCCGCCCGGCACGCGGCGAGGATCGCTGCCGTGTAGCCGCCGGACTCCTGCCCGGCCGCGACGATCAACGGCAGGTCGGCGAGTTCGGTGAGGCGCACCCGTGGGGCGCGGGCGCGTGGATCGTCGCTCGCGAGCGCGACCACGACGGGCGCATCGGCGAGACGCTGGCTCTGCTGGTCGGTCCTGACCGCGGCGCAACACGTCAGGCATGCGTCGAGCCGGTAGGCGGACAGGTCATCCAACAGCCGTTCGGATGCCAGCTCGCACAGCGACACCCGCGCCGCCGGGTCCTGCTGCGCATGGGCATCGAGGATGGCGTCGCCGAGCGGGCCCCGCGCCGCCGGCGAGATCCCGATGCGCAGCGGTGGCATGGACGGTGCCGCCCGCACCGCCGTCCAGGCCTCGTCGAGGCCGGCCAACGCCGGGCCGGCGGCGCGCGCCAGCCGCTCCCCGGCCGGCGTGAGCACGACGCTGCGCGTCGACCGCTGCAGGAGGGTCACGCCGAGCTCTGACTCGAGCCTGCGCATCGCCTGGCTCAACGACGGCTGGGAGATCTCCAGCCGCCGTGCCGCGCGTGAGAACTGGAGCTCTTCAGCGAGCGTCGCGAAGTAGCGCAGCTGCCGCGCCCCGAGGGCCATGACCGATGCTCCCGCCCGCGCGATGAGCCCGCTGTGAAGGCGCATGCGGATGGCGCGACGGCGCGCACGGAGCCGCGGTTGGATCGCGATCGTCGCGACTGTCAGTTTGACTGTCAAGACACTCACACGCCTGCCTCACGTACGCTTCACGTCGATGCCGCCCGCCTCCTCCCCCACACCGACGCCGTCACGACGGCCTCCGGACGAGACGTCCGAGGCCCGGATCGCCAAGGCCCTCGCCCATCCGCTTCGCGCCCGCATCCTCAAGCGACTCGGAGAGCGCGAGTCGAGCCCGGGCGAGCTCGCGGTGGAGCTCGGCGAGCCGCTCGGGCTCGTCGCCTATCACGTGCGGATGCTGCGCGAGTACGAGTGCGTCGAGCTCGTGCGCACCGCACCGGTGCGCGGCGCGCTGCAGCACTTCTACCGCGCGACCGCGCGAGCGAGCATCGGCGACACGGCGTGGCGCGGCCTGCCGACGAGCCTGCGCGGCGAGCTGATGGGCGAGACGATCCAGGCGATCGTGTCGGCGCTCGCGGACGCCGCTGACGCGGGCGGGCTCGAAGACCCGCAGGTCACGATCGTCCGCCGGCCGCTCGAGCTCGACGAGAAGGGCATCAAGAAGCTCAATCGTCTGCTGGCCAAGACGCGCGAGCAGGCCGCCGCGATCGCGGCCGAGAGCGCGCAGCGCGCAGGGAGCGAGCGGATCGCCACCGAACTCGCGACGCTGCACTTCAAGCGCGGCAGCTGACCGACGCCCGAGGCGGCGCCGACCCCCTCGAGTCGTCAACGCGACCTGTCCTGACCGCGTCCGTGCCGTCACGCGCCACAGCACGGTGCATCCGTGCGTCTTCGCCGGCCGGACGACCGTGATCCGAGGCCGCGACCGTTTCACTGTCGAGCAATGGATGGGCGGACCCGGGCGGGAGCAGTGGTCGAGGGCGTCATCGGCGGTTGGACTCGCGCCACCGGTCGAGGATGATCGTCACCAGGATGAACGCGAGCACGACACCGACATCGGGCGGCATGCCGGTGTTCTAGGCGGGCGATCCCGAACAGATCCTGAACGCCACCGGCCGGTACGAGCCGCTCATCCGGCGCTTGTGTCCCGTTCAGGTTTCGGTCAGGCGGCGCACGCGATGCTGGCCGTTGTGCTGATCGGGATCTGCGAGGACGACCAGCACCTGCAGTCGGTCCTGGCCCGCGCGCTCGCCGCCGAGGACTTCTCGGTGCGCGTGACCGCCAGCGGCGGTGAGGCGGTGCGCGTGTTCAGCGAGCATGTCCCGGACCTCCTGGTGCTCGACATCGGGCTTCCCGACGCCGACGGCCGCGACGTCTGCCAGGCGTTGCGCGCGCATGGCGTCGACGCTCCGGTGCTGTTCCTCACCGCCCGCGGGAACCTGACCGACAAGCTCGCCGCGTTCAACGCGGGCGGCGACGACTTCCTGACCAAGCCGTTCGCGCTCGCCGAATTGATCGTGCGCGTGCGCGCGCTGCTCAAGCGACGCGCGGAGAGCGCCCCGCCGCCAGGAGCCCTGCGGCTGGACCCGGGTCGGCACGGCGTGAGCGCGGGCGAGCGGACCGAGTCGCTCACGCCGACGGAGTTCCGGTTGCTGGCGGCGCTCGTCGCGCGTCGCGGCATCGTGCTGCGACGCGCCGAACTGATCGCCGCGGCGTGGCCCGATGGCGCCATGGTCAACGCGAACACGCTCGACGCGTACATGGTTCGCCTGCGCCGCAAGCTCCGGCGCCTGGAGGTCGACGAACGGATCGAGACGGCGCGCGGCGTCGGCTACGCCCTCCGGTGAGCCCCTGCGAGTCCGCGACAACGGCGGCGATGCCGTGCCTCGACAAGGCCTTCGCGGTGCTCGGCACCGAGCAGGCCGACGCCGATCACGGACACCAGGACTGACGGATGGTCGATGTCAGCGCCGGACGCAGACGTGCGTCCGGCGCCGGCGCGGTGACCTAGGCCGAGATCACTACCCACCGGCGGCGACCCCATCCGCGGCGGCCGGGAGCCACAGCGTCATGATCGGCGGCGACGAACGCGTGACGGCGAGCCTGCCACCCTCGGCGTGGGCGAGAGCCTGGGCGAGGGAGAGGCCGATGCCGTGACCGTCGCGCGAGGACGCGCGTCGGGCGAACACGTCCTCGCCCGTGCCGGTGAACCCCGCACCCTCGTCAGCGACGTCGAGCGCGATCCAACGCCCGCTGGAGCGCGTGCTGATGCTCACCGCTCCCGCGCCGTGCCGCTGGGCGTTCTCGAGCAGCACGTCGAGGATCTCGCCGACCACGGCTCCTGACGCGGACAACGCGCCGGCCTCCGGCGAGAGCCCGATGCGCAACGGCCGGGCCTCGGCAGCCAACGGATCGCGCCAGCGCGCCTGCACCTCGTCGACCACGTCGGCGACGTCCGTCTCCGCGTCCGGCCGAGGGACGTCGCGGGCGACCGCCAAGAGCGTGTCGATCGTGCTCTGCAGCCGCTCCACCTGCGCGAGTGCGCGGGACAGTTCCGCCGGCGCGTCGCCGCGCAGCTCGAGCGCCTCGAGCTCGATGCGCAGCGCGGCGAGCGGCGTGCGCAGCTGGTGCGACGCGTCCGCGCTGAACGCCCGCTCCCGGGCCACGAGATCGGCCAGCCGCTGCGCGGTCTCATCCAGCGCGACCGCGATCTCGTCGGCCTCCGGGACGCCGCCGCGCGGCGCGCGCGTCGCGAAATCGCCCTGCCCGAGCCTCCTCGCAGCCGCGGCGAGCCGTTCCAGCGGCAGCGCGAGGCGCCGGCCGAGCACCAGCGCCGCGAACACGGCGAGGAGCACCACCAGCAGCGCCAGCCCGGCCAGCGCCAGCCACGCCCGTCGAATGGCGTCCGCGGTGGCATCGCCGCTGCGCTGGGCGCGCAGCGCGCCCGTCACCCGTTCGCCCGTCAGCAACGGGACGACCGCCACCAACCGACTGCTCCCGCTGTCGCTCACGGGTGCCGCGGTACGCAGCGCGGCATCGACGAGCGCGTCGTCGCGTGCTGCTCCCCCATCGCCCGCGACACGACGCCCCGCAGCGTCGTAGACGGCGAGCCGGTCCGCGCTGGGCGGAAGCTCGACGGGATCGCCGCCCCGAGGGTCGACGTCGACGGCGCGCGTCGCCGCGATCGTGTCGCGCTGGAGCCGAAGTAGCGCGTCGTCGCGGTAGTTGCGCTCGAGGACGAACGCGAGCGGCAGGGCGAAGAGCACGACGGCGGCCGTGGCGACACCGGCGATCGCCAGCATCAGGCGTCGCCGCATCAGGCCTCCAGCCGGTAGCCGACGCCGCGCAGGGTCGTGATCGACGCGCCGCCGAGCTTCTGGCGCAACGTGAGGATGTGCGTGTCGAGCGTCTTGGTCGAACCGAGCCAGTCCGTGTCCCACACGTCCCGCATGATCCGCTCGCGCGTCACGGCGCGCCCGGCCTCCGCGACGAGCAGGGCGAGCAGATCGAACTCCTTGGGCCGCAGGTCGAGCTCGTGCTCGTCGCGCCAGGCCCGCCGCGCGGCGCGGTCGACGCTCAGCGACCCGGCGCGCAGGGCCGCGTCGGGCTCGTCCGCGGACGCGATCGTCGCGCGCCGGAGATGCGCCCGGACGCGCGCGAGCAGCTCGGCCAGGCGGAACGGCTTTACGAGATAGTCGTCCGCGCCCGCGTCGAGCCCGGCGACGACATCGAGCTCCTGGTCGCGCGCGGTGAGGATCAGGATCGCGAGATCGGGCCGCGCCTGACGCAGGCGCCGGCACACGTCGAGGCCGTCGGTGTCGGGGAGCCCGAGGTCCAGGATCACCAGGCTCGTGTCAGCGTCGGCCGCCGCGAGCGCCGGACCGCCGCGCGCGAGATGCCGCACGGTGTGGCCCTGGCTCTCCAACACGCGCACCAGGCTCGACGAGATCGCGTCATCGTCCTCGACGAGCAGGATCGCGGAGCCGCTCACAGCCTCGACGGTAGCGCCGGGATCGACACCGTTTGAGAACTTTGACCTGGCGTTGACCTGCCGCGGGCGGCGCGCTGACCGGTGGCTGCGAGCGTCAGCGGCGATGCCCAGCATGCGCACGGCGGCCGCGACGGCCGCCCTCGTCCTCGTCGCCGCCGGCTGTGGCGGAAACGGCGGCACGGCGACGCCGACACCCGCCGCCTCCGAGAACAGCCCGCCCGGCGACATCCCGGACAACCAGGCGTTCGTCGCCTACGCCCCGCCCCACGCCGGCTACTCGGTCAAGGTGCCCGAAGGCTGGGCACGCACCACGGCCGACGGCGCCACCTCCTTCACCGACAAGCTCAACACCGTCACACTGGAGGCGGGCGATGCCACGTCCGCCCCGACGGTCGCCGACGCGAAGCGAACGGCGCCGGCGAAGGCGCGGGTCAGCCTGGTCAAGCGCACCTCAGGGCCGGCCGTCCGGATCACCTATCTCGCACAGAGCCGGCCGGACCCCGTGACCGGGAAGGCACGGACCAACGCGGTCGAGCGCTACCTGTTCTTCCACGCCGGTCGCGAGGCCATCCTGACGCTCAGCGGACCCAAAGGAGCCGACAACGTCGACCCCTGGCGGATCATCACCGACTCCCTGCGCTGGACACCATGACCGCCGTCCTCGAGGCCCGCTCGCTGTATCGCTTCTACCACGCGGGCGACGACGAGACGCTTGCGCTGCAAGGGGTCTCGCTGACGGTCGATCGCGGCGAGGTCGTCGCCGTGACCGGCCCGTCCGGGTCCGGCAAATCGACGTTGCTCAACGTCCTCGCCGGGCTCGACGAGCCTGACGGCGGCGAGGTCCGGATCGACGGCGAGCGACTCTCACGCCGGCCCGAGGAGGACCGCGCACGGCTCCGCGGGCGCACGCTCGGGATCCTCTACCAGCAGGCCAACCTCGTCGGCCACCTGTCCGTCGAGGCCAACGTGGGGCTCGCTCAGCGGCTCGCGCGCAGCACCTCCCCGGCCTCGCGGCGTGCCGTGCTCGAGCAGTGCGCGATCGGCAAGCGCGCGCACGCCCGGCCGACCCAGCTCTCCGGGGGTGAGCTCGTGCGCGCGGGACTCGCCGTGGCGCTCGCCAACGACCCCGCGGTGCTGCTCGCCGACGAGCCCACCGGTGAGCTCGACGAGGACACCGCGGCCACGGTGCTGGCGCTGCTGCACGATCGCGCGTACGCCGGCGCGGCGGTGGTGATCGTCACGCACGCCGCCGATGTCGCCGCCGTCGCCCACCGCGAGCTCCGGCTGCGCGACGGAAGGCTCGAGTCATGACCGCGCTGGCCACCTGCACCGGCGCCGGACGAACCTTCGGGCGCGGACCCGCGACGGTCGTCGCCCTGCAGCCGACCGACTGTCGCGTGGACGAGCGGGCGCGAATCGCCATCACCGGCCCCTCGGGCTCGGGCAAGTCGACCCTGCTGCACCTGCTCGCGGGCCTCGACGACCCGACGGTCGGAACTGTCGAATGGCCGCTGCTCGGCGACCGCGCCGCCCTGCGTCCCGGCCCCGTCGCCGTCATCTTCCAAGGCCCGAGCCTGCTCCCGCCGCTGACCGTGCTCGAGAACGTTGCCCTTCCGCTCGTGCTCGCCGGCGCCCGCGACGCGGACGCGCGCGGCGCCGCGGACCGGGCCCTGGCATCGCTGGCGCTCGACGAGCTCGCTTCCAAGCTCCCGGAGGAGATCTCGGGCGGTCAGGCGCAGCGCGTCGCCGTCGCCCGCGCCCTCGCCGGGCGCCCTCGGCTGATCCTCGCCGACGAACCGACCAGCCAGGTCGACCGCGCCAACGCCACGGCGATCGTCGATGTCCTGCTGTCGGCCACCGCAGACGCCGACGCCGCCCTCGTCGTCGCCACACACGACCAACACGTCGCCGAACGGCTGCACGAACACTGGCACATGCACAGCGGCCGGCTCGAGAGCCAGAGGCCCACATGGTCGCACTGACCTGGTTGGGCGGGCTCCTTCGCCACCGCCCCGGACGCCTGCTCGCAACCGCCGCGGGCGTCGCCGTCGCCGTCGCGCTGATCGCGTCGATCGGCGCGTTCCTGTCGGCGACGACCTCGAAGATGACCACGCGCGCGAGCGCCCGCGTGCCGGTCGACTGGCAGATCGAGGCCCAGCCCGGCGCCGACCCGCGCCGGCTCCTCCGGCAGGTCGAGCGCTTCCCCGGCGTCCGGCGCGCCCTCCCGGTCGGCTACGCCGACACCAGCGGGCTCCAAGCCCGGACCGGCGCGACCGTGCAGAGCACCGGCCCGGGCAAGGTGCTCGGACTCCCGAACGGCTACACGCAGGCGTTCCCCGGCGCGCTGCGCACCCTCTCGGGCAGTGACACCGGCGTGCTGCTCGCGCAGCAGACCGCCGCGAACCTCCACGCCCGCCCGGGCGACACCGTGACGATCGGAGGCGCCCGCGGAACCGCGCGGGTCACCGTCGACGGGATCGTCGACCTCCCCGCCGC
>NZ_AUIK01000051.1 GCF_000423665.1 Solirubrobacter soli DSM 22325
CCGGTCGACTGGCAGATCGAGGCCCAGCCCGGCGCCGACCCGCGCCGGCTCCTCCGGCAGGTCGAGCGCTTCCCCGGCGTCCGGCGCGCCCTCCCGGTCGGCTACGCCGACACCAGCGGGCTCCAAGCCCGGACCGGCGCGACCGTGCAGAGCACCGGCCCGGGCAAGGTGCTCGGACTCCCGAACGGCTACACGCAGGCGTTCCCCGGCGCGCTGCGCACCCTCTCGGGCAGTGACACCGGCGTGCTGCTCGCGCAGCAGACCGCCGCGAACCTCCACGCCCGCCCGGGCGACACCGTGACGATCGGAGGCGCCCGCGGAACCGCGCGGGTCACCGTCGACGGGATCGTCGACCTCCCCGCCGCGGACTCCCTCTTCCAACAGGTCGGCGCACCGCCCGGCGCGCAGCCCCAGGCGCCGCCTGACAATGTCATCCTGCTTCCCGCCGCGCTCTTTGCCCAGTTCGAGCCGCACGGCACGACGCAGGTGCACGCCGCGCTCGACCGGCATCTGCCCACGAGCCCATCGGCGGCCTACACGACGGTCAACGGCCGAAAGCTCAACCTCGAGACCCGGTTGAGCGGAGCCGGACTCGTCGGCGACAACCTCGGGACCGCGCTCGACCAGGCCCGCAAGGACGCACTGTACGCGGACCTGCTGTTCCTCTTCCTCGGCGTCCCCGGAGCCGTCGTCGCCGGCCTCGTGACCGCCACCATCGCCTCCGCCGGCGCGCAACGTCGCCGCAACGACGCGGCGCTCCTGCGCACCCGCGGAGCCTCCACGGGCACACTCGTACGGCTGGCATTGGCGGAAACACTGCTCGCCGCCGGCGTGGGCATCGTCACCGGTCTGGCCATCGCCCTGACGGTCGGCGCGTCGCAATTCGGCACCACGAGCTTCGGAGCGGGAACGCAAGCCGCGGCTCTGTGGGCCGCAGGCGCGGCGCTCGTCGGCCTGACCATCGCCGCCGCGTCGATCGCGTTGCCCGCGCGCCGCGACGCGCGAGCGCTCACCGTCGCCGTCCAGCGCCAACAACTGGGACGCAACGTCCGCAGCGCATGGTGGGCTCGCTCTGGGCTCGATGTCATCTGCCTGGTGGCCGGCGGCATGGTCTATTGGCAGGCGTCGCGCAACGGCTACAACCTCGTGCTCGCCCCGGAAGGGGTCCCGCAGATCTCGGTCAACTGGTACGCGTTGCTCGCCCCGGTGCTGTGCTGGATCGGCACCGGCCTGCTCGCCTACCGCCTCGCCGACCTCGCGCTCCTCCACGGACGCACCGCCCTCTCGCGGCTCACGCGTCCCGTGGCCGGCGAACTGGCCCCCACCGTCGCGGCCACCATGGGCCGCCAGCACCGGCTGCTGGCGACGTCCGTTGCCCTGGTCGCGTTGACCGTCGCGTTCGCGGCCTCGACCGCCGTCTTCAACTCGACCTACAAACAACAGGCCGAGGTCGACGCGCGCCTCACCAACGGCGCCGATGTCACCGTCACCGAATCACCCGGCGCCAACGTCGGCGCCGCCGACGGATCGCGTCTCGCCAAGCTCCCCGGCGTCCGCAGCGTCGAACCGATGCAGCACCGCTTCGCCTACGTCGGCGCCGACCTCCAAGACCTCTACGGCGTGCGCCCCACGACGATCGGCGCCGCCGGCGACCTCCAGAACGCATGGTTCAACGGCGGCACCGCCTCGGCGCTGATGTCCAAGCTCACGCAGCGGCCGGACTCGATCCTCGTCGCCGCCGAGACCGTCAAGGACTTCCAGCTCCAGCCCGGCGACCCGCTCCGCCTACGCCTGCAGAACGGCCGCACGAAACAGTTCATCACCGTGCCGTTCCGCTACGCCGGCGTCGCGAACGAGTTCCCGACCGCCCCCACCGACTCGTTCCTCGTCGCCAACGCAGCCTACGTCGCCCAGAAGACCGGCAGCGACGCCGTCGGCTCCTTCCTCGTCCAGACAGACGGCACCGCGCCGCACACCGTCGCGAACCGCGTACGCGCAGCTGTCGGGCCCTCCGTACAGGTGACCGACATCGAGAGCTCGCGCCGCGTCGTCGGCTCGAACCTGACCGCCGTCGAGCTCTCGGGACTGACACGGGTCGAGCTCGCCTTCGCTCTGGTACTCGCGGTGGCGGCCAGCGGGCTCACGCTGGGGCTCGGGCTCCGGGAACGCCGGCGCGCGTTCGCGATCGCCGCCGCGCTCGGCGCGAAGACACGCCAGCTCGGCGGCTTCGCGTGGAGCGAAGCGGCCTTCGTCACCGGCGGCGGCCTCGTGCTCGGCGGACTGATCGCGATCGTCATCTCGCGCCTGCTCGTCAAGGTGCTCACCGGCGTCTTCGATCCGCCCCCGGACGTGCTCGCGGTCCCCTGGTTCTATCTGCTCGGTGTCGGGGCGCTCGTCATCGGCGCCGCGGTGATCGCGACCACCCGGGCGCTCCGCTCGCTGCGCCGACCAGCGATCGAGGAGCTGCGCGACCTCTGATCACCAACGCTCCGGCGTCTCCACCAAAGCACCGCGAATTCCGCGAGGCGTAACCTTGCTGTCCCGGAGACGTCTGATGGATATGAGTCGTACGTCCGCGGTGTTGCTGCATACCCAGTCCGACGAGCGCCTTGCGGCGCTCGTGCGCGACGGCAACCCGCGAGCGTTTGAGACGATCGTGCGCCGCTACCGCCGGCAGTTGGTCGGCATGGCCCGGAGGACGGCCGTCGACGGCCGCGCGGAGGACGTACTCCAGCAGGCGCTGCTGGCGGCATGGGGAGCGTTGCGGCGCGGAGACGACGTGCGTGATCTGCGCGCGTGGCTGTTCACCGTCGTGCACCACGCGGCTGTGAGCGACCGGCGCCGGGACGGACGCGACGCCGCGGAGCTCTTCGAGGTCGCGAGCGGCGCACCCAGCTCGGAGGACGAGGCCGAGCGCCGAGCGGTGATCTCGGAGACGCTCTTGGGAATCGCCCGGCTGCCTGAACGTCAGCGCGCGGCGTTGCTGCGCATAGCGATCCAGGGGCGCTCACAAGAGGAAGTGGCGGATGAGCTCGGCGTGACTCCGCTCGCCGTCCGCCAGCTCGTGCATCGCGCGCGGACCGCGCTGCGCTCCGCGGCCTCGGCGCTCGTGCCACTGCCACTGGTCACTTGGGCCGCGGGCGCCGAGACGAGCGAACCGATGGCGGCGCGAATCGCCGGCCTCCTTGCAGGCGCGGGCGGAGCGGCGACGTTCGCCAAGGCCAGCGTGGTCGCGGGCGTCGCTGTCACCGCCGCCTCGACGCCGCTGGTGTTCGAACATCAACAAGCGCGGGCTCCACGCACCGTTCCGGTTGCGACCGCGCTGCGCAGCCCGACAGCCACTCCGGCCGCGACGCGCCCACCGACCGGGTTGACTGTGGCGACCACAGCGACGACGACGGCTACACCAACCGCACAGCCATCGGTCAGCGAGCGTCACGACAGCTCGAAGCGCGCTGCGCGCCGCGTTCACAGGGCGACGCCAACGCGCACGGCCGGTAACCACGACGACGGCGAGGTCCAGCGGGACGAGACGACTGGCGAGCAGCATCAACGCAGCCGGGAGGGCTCGCGCGGCGAATCCAGCGACCGCAACACCGCGCGCCGCGGCGGCGGAGGCGGCACGAACGACGCCGACGAGGCCAACGACAACGAGAACCGCACGGAGCCGGACGACGACAGCCACGGTCAGCCCGGCGCTGCGCAGAACAGCGATCAGGGCGGGCAGTCCACGGGCGGCGACGCCGGCGAGAGCCAAGCGGACGGCGGTGACGGCGGCAATGGCGACGGCGAATCCGGCGAACGCCCGTAACCCCGCGGCACACGGCGGCGTCTAGTCGGTATGGACGCAAAGAGCAGGTTCTTCGCGGTCGCCGCCGGTGTGCTGGCGATCGCCACATCGCTGCTGTTCTCGGCCGCGGCCGGTGCTGGGAGCAGCGATCGCAACCATGACCACATCCCGGACCGCTGGGAGAAACGGCACCACCTCAGCCTGGCAGTGAATCAGGCCCGACGTGACCAGGATCACGACGGCCTGAACAACCGGGGCGAGTACAAGGCCGGACTGGACCCCCGCGACGACGACTCGGACAACGACGGCGTCGACGACGGCGACGAGAATGCCGGGTCGATCGCGTCATTCACCGACGGCGTCCTGACGCTCAAGCTCGCGGGCGGCGGCACACTGACCGCAACGGTCACGCCGGAGACCGAGATCAAGTGTGACGACGTGGGCGCTTCGATGGCCAGCCGCGGTGGCGACGACGACGGCGAGCAAGGCGATGGAGAACACAACGACGGAGAACACAACGACGGAGAACACAACGACGGAGAACACAACGACGGAGATGACGGCTGCGTCAGCGCTGCGCTAGCGGCGGGCCGCCAGGTCGAAGAGGCCTCGCTCAAGACCGTGGGCGGCGGCGCAGTGTGGACGGAGATCGAACTCGGCTCCTAACGGTGCGGTCGGGGAGAGAGCGCCGGAGGGCAACCGCAGGTCCTGGAGTTGGACCTCAACCCACAAGGCTGCCAGCGCCGTGCGCAGCAGCGGGCTCAGGCTTGCCCTCCGACCCCGGAACGCCGGCGCGCTTTCGTGATCGCCGCCGCGCTCGGCGCCAGGACGCCAACCCGGCGGTTTCGCGTGGAGCGAAGCGGCCTTCGTCACCGCGTCGGCGGCCTCGTCATCGGCGCCGCGCTGATCGCTACGACGCGAGCGTTGCGGTCGCTACGCCGACCCGCGATCGAGGAGCTGCGCGACCTGTGATCAGCGGAGGATGCCGGTGTGACCGATCGAGTAACGGCCCGGCTGCGGCCACACGCACAGACCGTGCGGCCCGCTGCCCACCTTGACGCGGTGCAGCAACCGCCCGGTGCGCGTGCTGAGCGCGTACACCTCAGCGTTGTAGCGACCGCTCAGCCAGAGCGAGCGGCCGTCGGCGCTGACGCCGCCCATGTCAGGCGACCCACCGCCCGGGATCCGCCACTTGCGCAGCGGCCGGCGGGTCTTGAACGACAGCACGGTGATCGTGCCCTCGCCCCGGTTGGTGACGAACAGGCGACGCGCGTCGCGGCTCGGATACAGGCCGTGCGCGCCCTTGCCGGTCGGCTGGAAGCGGACTTTGCGCCAGTCGCGCGGATCGATCAGCCAGACGCCGTTGGTCGCCATGTCGGCGACATAGAACGTCCTCCCGTCCGGTGCCAGCTTGACGTCCTGAGGCATCGCCCCGCGCTTGAGCGCGATCGTCCGCATCTCCCGCTCGCGCGTGAGGTCCACGACGATCACCCGCCCCGCGAACTCACACGAGACGAGCGCGTAGCGTCCGTCGGCGGTGAAATCCATGTGGTCGACGCCGGCGCAGTTCGGGACATGCAGGGTGTGCCTGAGGCGCATCGTGTGCGGCTCGCGAAAGTCAAGCTCACGTCGAGCCTCCGCGACCACGATCGCGCGACGCCCGTCCGCCGTGAAGTACAGGTTGTACGGGTCGCGCACCCGGACACGACGGCCGGGCCGGCTCGTCCGCGGGTCGACGGGGGTGAGGCTGTTGCCCGTGTCGTTGGTCACCCACAACGTCCGCAGGTCCCACGAGGGCGTCACGTGCTGTGGCAGCCCACCGGTCGCGAACCGCTCGATCACGCGGCCGCTGCGCTGCGAGATGACGTCGACCGTGTCAGACTTCGAGTTCGGCACGTACACGCGCGCGGGGTCGCCGCGGACCTGCGGCGCGAGTGCGCCGGGACGTTCGGCGGCGTACACGTTGCGACGGTCCAGCAATGGCGGGATCGCGCCCGGCCGAACCGTCAGGACGTGTTTCGGTGCCAGCCGCTTCGGTGTCGGAGGGAGCGGTGTCACAGGACGTGGTGTCGCGGACTCGCGCGGCGGCGGCGGGTGGGCCGTGCTGCTTCCACAGCCGGTGATGACGAGCGCTGAGGCGACAGCGCAAACGACGCGCCGGCTCATCGGGGCGCGTACTCCAGAACGCTGTCGTGGACGCGAGCAGCCTGGTCACGGCCACCGATCACGAGCACACGACCGGCCCGCGCGACCGCGGTCAGATCCGACAAGGCAAGGGGAAGACGGCCGGCGCGACGCACGCGTCCGCTGGACGGGTCGATCGCGAAGATCGTCCGGCGTTGGCTCGCGAGACCGTCGCCGCGCCCACCGAACACGTAGATAGTGCCACCGAGCGCGGCTCCCGCCGCGTGCGCCAACGGCGCGGGAAGCCGTCCGATCCCTCTGACGGCGCCGGTGCCGGGGTCGACGACGAGGATCTCGTCGCGCGCTTGGGTACCGTCGGTCCCGCCCGCAATCACGACGCGCCCGTCAACCGCGGCGGCCGCCGCGTACCGCAGCGGGTGCGGCAACGTAGCGATCCGCCGCAGGCGCTTGCCAGGGGAGAAGGCGAGCACGTCGCGCACCGGCGTCGTGGCCGTGTACCCACCGATCACGATGATCTGCCGGCCCACGCGGACCGCCTCGAGGTCTGACACGGGGTGCGGCAGCTGGCCGATCGCGCGCGCCTTCCCGCCCCGTACCGCCACGATCGCGTCGGTCGGCCCGGCGGCGGTACCGCCGCCGAACACATAGAGGGTCGAGCCCAACGTCGCCGCGCCGGCGTCATGGATTGCCTGCGGCAAATGCAACGCCGTTCGAGGTCGCCCCGGCGCAACCCGGACAATCGTCGCGAGCGACGCGTCGGCCGCGTCCAGGCCGCCCGCCGCAAACACCAGCGACCCGCGGACCGCAGCGGCCGGAAGCTGCACAGGGAACGGAAGCCTGCGCGTCGAGACGAGCACGAGCCGTCGAGGGGTGGTGGGATGCGTTGCCGGCACGGCGGGCGATGCCCGCCGTGCCGGCGCCCGCGTCACGTGCGGGCGGCTACCGCCACAGGCCGCCACGACGATCGACACGGACACGAGGACGAGTGAACGCCTCACACCGCCACCGTCGCAGACGGCCCTGAACACAACCTGGATGGATCGATGGTCAGGTTGCGTTCACGGCCGCTCGGCGCGTACACGGCGAGCGTCTCTCGATCGACTTGTCGTCGTGTTCGCTCTGCGGGGCTCCGGCGTCCAGCGCCGCGAACGATGCCCGCACGATCATCGCGCGCTCAGCATTCGTATGGACGGTCTCCTGCTGGCGCGGGAAGCGAGCAAGTTACTGGCCTGAACTCGTTCGCGGGGTCCGGCTGGTCGGCGCGGCAGTTGGCTCGCCGACGTAGTCGGCGACGAAGTCACCGAAGCGCGCGGTGCGCCTCGCTGAAGCTGACCAGGCGTCGGCGTCGCTCGTCGTAGAGCTTGAGGCGCAACGCGAGCACGGCGCCGCGCAGGTCGAGTTCGCGGGCGTCGTGGAACACCGGGTTCTCGTCGTGCGCGCGCTGCAGGTTGTAGTTCGGGATCCGGGCGTTCAGATGGTGCACGTGGTGCAGCCCGATGTTGCCGGTGAAGAACTGCAACACGCG
>NZ_AUIK01000052.1 GCF_000423665.1 Solirubrobacter soli DSM 22325
AGTGCGTGTTCACGATCCCACTGATCGAGATCCAGCCACGCGAGAGCTCCTCCACGATCATCGCGTACGTCGTCAGATCCAACCCCATCCCACCGTGCTCCTCGGGGATGGTTACGCCGAACAAGCCCAACTCACGCATCTGCGCCACGATCGGCTCCGGAAACTCGTCCACCGCGTCGTAATGCTCAGCCCGCGGCAGAATCTGCTCGTCCACGAACTGACGCACCATCTCGAGGATCGCGACCTGCTCGTCCGTCTTCTCAGTGAGTCCTGTAATCGTGCTCATTGACGTCCTGACTAAGCGCTTGCTTAGCCATGAAGGTATGGCGATCGGTAGGGCTTGTCAAGCCCCGCCAGTGCTCAGGCGCGGACCATCTTCCACGCCAGGTCGGCGTAGAAGGCGCCCAGTGCGTCGGGCGTGAGGCGGTCGCTCATGGCGCCGTGCCAGCGAGCGACGTCGATGCACAAGGACAGGATCGCGACCCCGGTCGCGACGATGTCATCGACGACGAACTCGCCCGCGACGACGCCGGCGCGGAGCTCGTGCTGGATGAGCTCCTCGAAGCGCTGGCGGGTCGCGGCGACCTCCTTGAACTGCTCGGGTGTCAGGCCGCGCAGTTCGTACTGGATCACGCGGCCGAGCGTCCGCCGTTGGGCGTGGAAGCGGGCGAAGACGGCCACGAACCGGCGGACCCGCTCGCTCGGCGTACCGGGCTGCTCGAGGGCGCTCTCCAGGTCGCTGAGGATCTCCGCGTGGCCGCGCCGGCAGATCTCGGCCAGCATCTCGTTCTTGGAGGGGTAGTGGACGTAGACCGCCGCGGGGCTCAGGCCGGCCTCCACCGAGATCTCCCGTGTCGTCGTCGCGAAGTACCCCTTCTGGGCGAAGGCGTCCAGGGCGGCGAGCAGGAGTCGGCGTGCATTTCCGGGCTCGACGTCGGCCCAGAGGTCCGCTGCGGTGTCGGTGGTCGCCATCGGGCTTCGATGTTGACACGCGCGACGGCGGTTCGACAGCGCTTAAGCAAGCGCTTACTTTTGGCCGCGACGCAGTACCGCCAAGTCACCGACGGTGCTCGAAACGGCGTGCCGCGGGTAGGGAGCCTGTAGCCGGGTGAGGAGAAGGAGATCGAGATGGCGAAGGCGCAGACGATCAGATCGCGCGTCGATGGGTTGCTCGACGCGATGACGCCGGCCGAGAAGGCCGGGCAGCTCACGCAGTACTTCTATTTCGGGCATCTCCGCGGAGCGGACGAAGCGCCCGAGATCGGAGGGGTCAGCGCGTCTCCGGAGGGCGTCGAGGCCGCGCTGGGCCGGGGGGAGGTCGGCTCGCTGTTGTTCGTCACCGACCCGGCGGAGATCAATCGCCTGCAGCGGTTGGCGGTCGATGGCAACCGGTTCGGCATCCCGGTGCTCTTCGGCTACGACGTGATCCATGGCTTGCGCACGATCTTCCCGGTTCCGATCGCGATGGCGGCGTCGTGGGATCCGGAGGTGATCGAGCAGGGGCAATCGGTGGCCGCGCGCGAGGCGCGAGCGGTCGGCATCCACTGGGCCTTCGCGCCGATGGTCGACATCGCCCGCGATCCGCGATGGGGGCGCATGGTCGAAGGGGCGGGTGAGGATCCGTTCCTCGGCGCCGCGGTCGCCGCGGCGCAGGTGCGGGGGTTTCAGGGCGAGGCCGTCGGCACCCCGGAGCGGACGATCGCCGGTCCGAAGCATTTCGCCGGCTATGGGGCGGCGCTGGGCGGGCGCGACTACGACGAGGTGAACCTTTCCGAATCGGAGTTCTGGAACGTCTATGCGCCGCCGTTCGCCGCGGCGGTCGAGGCGGGCGCCGGGAACGTGATGACCGCGTACATGACCCTCAACGGCGTTCCGGCGACCGGGAACCGCTGGCTGTTCACCGAGGTGTTGCGGGGGGCCTTGGGCTTCGAGGGGTTCGTCGTCAGCGACGCCAACGCGGTGCGCAATCTGGTCACGCACGGATTCGCCGCCGACTTGACCGAGGCCGGCATGCGCGCAGTCAACGCCGGCGTGGACATGGAGATGGCGATGGCGGACGCCGCCTTCAGCCGCCTGCCGGAGGCGATCGAAAGCGGCGCGCTGAGCGAGGCGACGCTGGACGCGGCCGTGGGGCGAGTGCTCGAGGCCAAGGTCCGACTCGGTCTGCTCGACGACCCGTACGTGGACGAGGACCGCGCCCACGAGGTGCTCGGCGATCCGGCGTCTCGCGAAGCGGCCCGCGTCGCGGCCGAACGGTCCGCCGTGTTGTTGCGCAACGAAGGCGACCTGCTGCCACTCGACGCTTCGACGCTCGAGGCGATCGCGGTGATCGGCCCGCTCGCCGACTCCAAGCGCGACACGCTCGGCCCATGGTGCTTCGACTTCGATCTTGAAGAGACGGTCACGGTGCTCGACGGCATCCGCCGCAGGGTCGGCGAGTCCGTGCGCGTCGACTACGCGCCGGGCGTGCGGCCCGCACAGCGCGTCTTCCCGTCCATGTTCGACATGTTCGAAGGCAACGCGCCCGAGGACCCGGAAGAGTTCGACGACGACGCCGAGCTCGCACGCGCGGTCGACCTCGCGCGAGAGGCCGACGTCGCGGTCGTGGTCGTCGGCGAATGGCAGCACATGATCGGCGAGGCGGCATCGCGCTCATCGCTCGAGCTGCCCGGCCGTCAGCTCGCACTCTTGCAAGCAGTGGCGGGGACGGGCACGCCCGTCGTGCTCCTGCTGCTGAACGGCCGCCCGCTCGACCTGCGCTGGGCCGCGGAGCACGTGCCGGCGATCCTCGACATCTGGTATCCGGGAACGCAGGGTGGCACCGCGACGGCCAACCTCCTGTTCGGCGATGTCGCTCCGGGCGGCAAGCTGCCCTTCACCTGGCCGCGCACCGTAGGTCAGGTGCCGATGGTCTACTCCCACACCCGCTCGCACGAACCCGAGAACCAGACCCGGCGCTACTGGGACGAGGCGAGCACGCCGCTGTTCGGATTCGGGCACGGACTGAGCTACACGCGCTTCGAGTACGGCGAGCTCGCCCTCGATCGCGACACGATCGCCGCGACCGACACGTTGATGACATCGGTCGAAGTCACGAACACTGGGCGGCGAACCGCCGATGAGGTGGTGCAGCTCTACATCCACCAGCGTCATGGCTCGGCGTCGCGCCCGGTCCGTGAGCTCAAGGGCTTCCAGCGCGTGACGCTCGAGCCAGGCGAGACGCGGACCGTTGTGTTCGGGCTCGGCCCGAGAGAGCTTCGCTACTGGAATGCGACGACGCGCGACTGGGTCATCGACGAGGCGTCGTTCGACCTCTGGGTCGGCAGCGACTCGACGGCGGACCTCGCCACGACGTTCGCGATCAGGTAGGGACGTTTGCGGGTCGCCCGCCGTCGCACTGGTGTGCGGCGGCGGGCGTCACCCTGCCTGTCGGCGCGGTAGGGGAGATGAGCCGCGCCAGTTAGGCGGCGACGGGAGGAAATGGTCGTCGCCCTCGTTCCCGGACTGCGTGCAGTCCGGGGTGGAGGTCAGTGCGCGGTGGTCAGAGAGCGGCCGCCGTCGGGGTCGAAGAGCATGATCTGGCTCGCGTCGAGGATGAGCTCGATGTCGCGGCCGTGGTCGGCGTTGCTGCGGGCGTCGAGGCGGGCGACCATGTGCGTGGCGCCGCCGCCGGGGACGTCGTCCAGGCCGGCGTCTGCGGCGAGCTCGTCCAGCTGTTGGTTGTGCACCTCCTCGGTGCCTTTGATGTCGAAGTAGGCGTAGAGCTCGGAGCCCATGGACTCGAGGACGTCGACGGTGGTTGTGAAGCGCAGGCCGTCGACGATGTCGTCGCCGTAGGCGGCGTCCTCGAGGTGCTCGGGGCGGATGCCGGCGATCACTTCGCGCTTGTCGGTGGTCACGCCCGCCGGGATCGGCGCATCGCCGAAGGGAAGGCGGACCTTGTTCTCCTCCAGCCGGGCCGGGATGAAGTTCATCGCGGGTGAGCCGATGAAGCCGGCGACGAAGAGGTTGATCGGGTCTTCGTAGAGGACCTTGGGGGTGTCGACTTGTTGGATGATGCCGGCGCGCATGACGGCGACGCGGTCGCCGAGGGTCATCGCCTCGGTCTGGTCGTGGGTGACGTAGAGCATCGTGGTGCCGAGTTGTTGCTGGATGCGCGCGACCTGGGTGCGCATCTGGACTCTGAGTTTGGCGTCGAGGTTGGAGAGCGGCTCGTCCATCAGGAAGGCCTTGGGGTCGCGCACGATCGCGCGGCCCATGGCGACGCGCTGGCGCTGGCCGCCGGAGAGGTTGGCGGGCTTGCGGTCCAGGTGTGAGCCGAGCTCGAGGATCTCGGCGGCCTCGTCGACTTTCTTGTCGATCTCTGACTTGTTGACCTTGGCCAGCTTGAGCGCGAAGCCCATGTTCTCGCGCACGGTCATGTGCGGGTACAGCGCGTAGTTTTGAAAGACCATCGCGATGTCGCGGTCGCGCGGGGCGAGCTCGTTGACCCGCTCGCCGCCGATGACCAACTCACCGTCGGTGATGTCCTCCAGACCCGCGACCATCCGCAGCGCCGTGGACTTCCCGCAGCCCGACGGGCCGACGAGGATCATGAACTCCCCGTCGGTGATCTGGAGGCTCATGTCCTTGACGGCCTCGAAGCCGTCGGGATAGCGCTTCCACACGTTCTCGAATGTGATCTCAGCCATGTTTGACTCCTAGCCCTTGACGCCGCCGCTGCCGAGGCCGCTCTGCCAGTAGCGCTGCAGGAAGATGAAAGCGAGGATCAGCGGGACGATCGACAGCAGCGACCCGGTGATCACGATGTTGAACGCCGACGTCGCGCCGCCCCCCGCGGTGGCCTGGCTGTTCCACTGCTGCAGGCCGACGGTGAGCGGATACCACTTCGGCTCCGACAGCATCACCAGCGGCAGGAAGTAGTTGTTCCAGGTGGCGACGAAGTTGAACAGCAGGACGGTCACGAAGCCGGGGGTGAGCAGCCGGAAGGCGATCTGGCGGAAGGTCCGGAACTCGCTGGCACCATCGATGCGGGCGGCTTCGAGCAGGTCGGTCGGCACCGAGGCCTCGGCGTAGATGCGCATCAGGTAGATGCCGAATGGCGAGACCAGCGAGGGCAGGATCACCGCCAGCGGGTTGTTGGTGAACCCGAGCTTGGAGAACATCAGGTAGGTCGGGATCGCCAGCGCGGTGGTGGGCACCATCACCGAGCCCAGCACGAACCAGAACATCAGGTTCTTGCCCCGGAAATCGAACTTGGCGAATCCGTAGCCGGCGATCGCCGAGAGCAGCGCGGCGCCGACCGCGCTGATGACCGAGTACATCACGGTGTTGCGCAGCCAGTCCAGGTAGATGCCGTTGTCCTGGTTGAACGTGTCCTTGATGTTGTCGATCAGGTTGAAGTTCGCGAACCACAGCCCGAAGGAGTCGAACAGGTCATCCAGCGACTTCGTCGATGCCACCAGCAGCCAGAACAGCGGGATCAGGAAGTACACCAGGAACGCGAGCATGAAGATGGTGGGGAACACGTATCCGCCGCTTGCCCCGGGCTTGCGCTGTGCCCGTGCCTTGCGCTTGTCGGGAATGGCGGGCGCGCCGACGTCGGGCGCGACGGTCGGGACGCTCATGAGCGGGCCTCCTGACGCGACGAGACTCGCATGACCACGAACGACACGATGAACACGATCGCGCCGAGCATGAAGGACAGCGCGGCCGCGTAGTTGAGTCGCTGGTCGGCGAACGCGAGGTTGTAGACGTAGAGGTTCGGCGTGTAGGACTTGCCGATCACCTGTGGCGCGAGGTCGTAGAACACGCGCGGCTCGGCGAACAGCTGGAAGGAGCCGATTACCGAGAAGATCGTGCAGAGCAGGATCGCCGGCCGCAGCAACGGCAGCTTGATGTGGATCGCCGTGCGCACCGCTCCCGCGCCATCGACCGCGGCGGCTTCGTAGAGCTCAGCCGGGATCGCGCGCAGCGCGGCGTAGAAGATGATCATGTTGTAGCCCGTGAACGTCCAGGTGGAGACGTTGGCGATCGACCACAACATCGTGCCCTCATCGAGGAAGTTCGGCGGTGAGGTCCCGAGCTTGTCGGCCAGGTCGGCGAACGGGCCGAAGTCCTTGCCGTACAGGAAGCCCCACATCAGCGCGGCGATCACCGTCGGCACCGCGTACGGCACGAAGAACCCGACGCGGTAGAGCTTGGGCAGCAACACCTTGCCCGAGTCGATGATGAGCGCGAACACGAGCGCCAGAAACAGCATGATCGGCACCTGGACGACCATGAACAGCGCCACGCGTCCGACGCCGGACGTGAACGCCTTGTCCTTCAGGCCCTCGGTGTAGTTGTCCAGCCCGACGAAGGAGCTACCGCCGACGAGCTGTTCGCGATACAGGCTGAGATACAGCGCGTAGATCAACGGCGCGATGAAGAGCGCCACGAACAGCACCATGAACGGCAGCGTGAACAGAAAACCCGCGAACCCGTGTTGGTTCGGCGCCTTGCGCTTCCGGCGCCCGCTCGGCACGCGCGCCGAGCTGGTGATAGTTGCTTGAGCCATGTCGTTTCCCTGGAATCGGCGGAGCGCCCGCCCGCCGCCGGTCGGCGGCGGGCGGAAGCCTCCTGCGCCCTATTGGCCTGCGACCGTGATGCCTTGTTGCTTGGCGTAGTTGACGACGGCGTCCTGCCAGGGCTGCAGTGCCGCGGTGGCGCCCTTGCCCTGATCGACCGACTTGCCCTTGATGTCGTCGCCCTGGGTGGCGACGTACTCGAGGATCGGCGGCCACTGCCAGCCCTTGTCGACGGAGTTCGCCATCAACGCGTACGTCTTGTTGACCGCCTGGCCGCCGTAGAACGGATACTTCTTCGTCAGCCACGTGTCGTTGCACAGCATGAAGTTCTGCGGCGGGAACAGGAACCGGTCATAGGAGAACATCTCGACCGGCTGCTTCTCGGTCAAGATCCAGCGTGCGAACTCGACCGCGGCGGCCTTGTTCGGCGAGTCCTTCAGGACCGCGAGGGTCGAGCCGCCCCAGTTGCCGGACACGGTCTTGCCCTCTTCCCACTGCGGCAGCTGCTGCGCGACCCATTCGCCCTTGGAGGACTTGGTGTAGTCCTGCAGGAAGATCGGGCCCCACGCGGCCGACAGCCAGCCCGCGTACTTGCCCTTCGAGAAGCCCTGATACCAGGCGTCGTTGAAGTCGGCGTCGTGCGAGATCGAGCCGTTGGCGTACAGCTTGTCCCAGAACTCCGTGACCTGCTTGATCTTCGGATCGGTCAGGTTGACCGTCATGTTGTTGGGATCAGACGTGAAGGGCCGCGCCCCCGCCTGCCAGAACAGGCCCATCCACTGGCCCGTCTGCCCGCCCGGCATGTTCAC
>NZ_AUIK01000053.1 GCF_000423665.1 Solirubrobacter soli DSM 22325
CCGGCGGGAAGCGCGACCAGGCTCCTGACGCCGGGCACGCAGCGGCCGACGAGGACCATCAGCCAACCGCGGCGCACGAACCAACGCTCCGCGTCGTCGAGCCTGCCGGGGTCGATGTGCGCGAAACGCACGAAGCGCTCCGCGAACGGCCGTCCCCCGTAGCGTGCCGCCTCCTCGAGGACCACGGCGCCGACCAGCGAGCCGATGGTGCTCGCGACCAGCGCCGGGAGGAACTCGAAGTCGCCCTGTTGGACGAGGTAGCCGGCGAACGGCAGCACGACCTCCGACGGGATCGGCGGAAACACCGTCTCCGCGATCATCAGCAGCGCGAGCCCGACGTAGCCGAGCTCGCCGAGCACCTCGGAGATCGACACGCAGAGCGAATGCTATGCGGGCGCGGGCTCCTGTGCCTCGGTGGCGTCGCGGCGCGTGATCGAGAGCCAGATCACGAGCGCGAGGATGCAGCCCAGGAAGATGTAGCTCGTCCCGGTCGTGCCGAGCCCGAGCCCGCCGTACTTCTTGCTGTGCTGGGACATGAAGTCGCCGATCGACGCGCCGAGCGGCCGGGTCATGATGTAGGCGAGCCAGAACGTCAGCACCGCGTTGGCGTGGAAGACGTAGTGGGCGATCGCGATCAGCACGATGACGCCGCCGAAGATCGCGATCGAGATGCCATAGCCGAGGCTGGCCTTCTCGGCCACCAGGTCGCCGGCGGCGGTGCCGAGGGCGAAGGTGAAGAGGATCGCGAGCCAGTAGAAGCTCTCCCGGCGCGTGGTGAAGATCGTGTGGATCGACAACGTGCGCTCGACCGACCACCAGACCGCGAAGACGATTGCCAGCACGACCGCGAATATCGGTGTGCTCGTGGTCAGCGGCACGTTGTAGCGGTCGGTCATATTGTCGGTGATCAACGTGCCGAACACCGAGATCACCACGACCGCCGACCAGTAGATCCCGGGCACGTAGCGCCGCGCGCGGAACTGGACGACCAGCAGCACCGCGAGGAGCACACCGGCCACGATCGTCGTGTTCGTCAGGCCGAAGCCGAGGTTGTCGTTGAGATAGTCCGCGGCCGTCTCCCCGACGGTCGTGCACATGATCTTGATCAGCCAGAAGTAGAACGTGACCTCGGGCACCTTGTTCAGCATCCGGCGTCCCAGCGAAGGACCGATCCGGCGATGCGCATGCGGGTTGGTCAGCTCCACCGTCTTGTGACCCTCGATGCACGTCAGCGGCAGGCCGAGGTGGGCGGCGCGGTGCGGCAGGTCGGCATGCAGCCATCCGTCGATGTGATGGGGCGTCACAGCGAGGATGAGCTCGTCGATCGGCAAGTCGTGCAGCTGCTCCTCGATCGCGTCCATCGGATCATGGCGGGTGGAGACAAATCCATCGACGGTCACCCCGGAGGCCTCGCGCAGCGCAGGCAGCGTCTCCTGCAGCACGCGCCGCGCTTCTTCGGCCTTGACGTGACGTTCGGGATGGGTCGGGTGCCACTCGGCGGGCGCCGGGTTGGGCACCAGCAGGCGGACCTGGATGTCGTCGCGCTCAGCGCGCGCGCGAATCGCGGCGATCAGATCGGGGGACGCGGCGATCCGGTCGCTGACGACCAACACTGACAATGGCATCCGGGTAGGGTCGCCACGAAGTCCTGACCGTTTCCTGAACACTCATGTGCCGGCGGCGACTCCGTCCGCGGCGGCGGGCAGCCAAAGCGTGATGACCGGCGGCGACAACTGCGTGACCGCCAGCCTGCCGCCCTCGGCGTGCGCGAGCGACTGGGCCAGCGAGAGACCGATGCCGTGACCATCAGGCGACGGAGCTCGCCGAGTGAACACTTCCTCGCTCGTACCCGAGAACCCCGGACCCTCGTCAGCGACATCGAGGGCGATCCAGCGTCCGCTGGAGCGGGTGCTGATGCTCACGGCTCCCGCGCCGTGGCGCTGGGCGTTCTCGAGTAGGACGTCGAGGATCTCGCTGACCACGGCTCCCGACGCGGACGATGTGCCGGCCTCGGGCGAGAGCCCGATGCGCAACGGCCGGGCCTCGGCGGCCAGCGGATCGCGCCACCGTGCCTGTAGTTCGTCGACCACGTCGGCCACGTCCGTATCGGCGGCCGGGCGAGGAATATCGCGAGCGACCGCCAGGAGCGTGTCGATCGTGCTCTGCAGCCGTTCCACTTGTGCCAGTGCGCGGGGGAGTTCCGCCGGTGCGTCGGGGCTCATCTCGAGCGCCTCCAGTTCGATGCGCAGCGCGGCGAGCGGTGTGCGCAGCTGATGCGACGCGTCCGCGCTGAACGCCCGTTCACGGGCGACGAGATCGGCCAGTCGCTGTGCGGTCTCGTCCAGGGCGATCGCGATCTGATCGGCCTCAGGGACTCCGCCGCGCGGCGCACGCGTGGCGAAATCGCCCTGTCCGAGCCTCCTCGCCGCCACGGCGAGCCGCTCCAGCGGCCGCGCCAGCCGCCGGCCGAGCACGAACGCCGCCAACACGGCCAGGAGCACCACCAGCAACGCGAGCCCGGCCAGCGCGAGCCACGCCCGCCGAACGGCGTCCGCGGTTGCATCGCCGCTGCGCTGGGCGCGCAGCGCGCCGGTGACCCGTTCTCCACTGAGGAGCGGAACGACCACCACCAATTGGCTGTCGCTTTCGCTCACGGGTGCGCTCGCGCGCAGTGCAGCATCGACGAGCGTGTCAGCGTGTACCGGCCCCCCGGTGCCCGCGACGCGGCGCCCCGAGGCTTCGTAGACGGCGAGCCGATCCGTGCTGGAGGGAAGTTCGATTGGATCGTGCCTACGGGGATCCACGTCGATCGCGCGCGTGGCTGCAATCGTGTCGCGCTGCAGCCGGAGTAGCTCGTCGTCGCGGTAGTTGCGGGCGACGACGAAGGCGAGCGGCAGCGCGAAGAGCACGACGGCGGCCGCTGCGACAGCGGCGATCGCCAGCATCAGGCGGCGCCGCATCAGGCCTCGAGCCGGTAGCCGACGCCGCGCAGGGTCGTGATCGACTCGCTGCCGAGCTTGTGACGCAACATCAGGATGTGCGTGTCCAGCGTCTTGGTCGAACCGAGCCAGTCCGTGTCCCACACGTCTCGCATGATCCGCTCGCGCGTCACGGCGCGCCCGGCCTCCGCGACGAGCAGGGCGAGCAGATCGAACTCCTTGGGTCGTAGATCGAGCTCCTGCTCATCGCGCCAGGCACGCCGCGCAGCGCGGTCGACGCTCACCGACCCGGCGCGCAGCGCTCCGTCGGGCTCGTCCACGGAGGCGGTCACCGCACGGCGAAGATGCGCTCGGACGCGGGCGAGCAGTTCGGCCAGGCGGAAGGGCTTGACGAGGTAGTCGTCCGCGCCGGCATCGAGTCCGGCGACGACGTCGAGCTCCTGGTCACGCGCGGTGAGGATCAGGATCGCGAGCTCGGGACGCGCGTGACGCAGCCGTCGGCACACGTCGAGGCCGTCGGTGTCGGGCAGCCCGAGGTCCAGGATCACCAGGCTCGTGTCCGCGTCGGCCGCCGCGAGCGCTCCTGTGCCGCGCGCAAGATGCCGGACGGCATAGCCCTGGCTCTCCAATACGCGCACAAGGCTCGACGAGATCGCGTCATCGTCCTCGACGAGCAGGATCCCGGAGCCGCTCACATCCCCGACGGTAGCGCCCGGGATCGACACCGCTTTGAGAACTTTGACCTGGCGTTGACCTGGCGCGGGCGGGGCGCTGACCGGTGGCTGCCACCGTCGGCGGCGATGCCCAGCATGCGCAAAGCGGCAGCGACCGCTGCTCTTGTCATCGTCGTCGCCGGCTGCGGTTCAGCCGGCGGCGCGGCAACCCCGACGCCCGCCGCCTCAGACAACAGCCCGCCCGGCGACATCCCGGACAACCAGGCGTTCGTCGCCTATGCCCCGCCCCACGCCGGCTACTCGGTCAAGGTGCCCGAAGGCTGGTCCCGTACCACGGCCAACGGCGCCACCTCCTTCACCGACAAGCTCAACACCGTCAAGCTCGAGACGAGCAACGCCACCGCCGCGCCGACGGTCGCCGACGTCAAGCGAACCGCGCCGGCCAAGGCGCGCGTGAGCGTGGTCAAGCGCACCTCAGGTCCGGCCATCCGGATCACCTATCTCGCACAGAGCCAACCGGACCCGGTGACCGGGAAGGCACGGACCGACGCGGTGGAGAGCTATCTGTTCTTCCGTGCCGGCCGCGAGGCCATCGTCACGCTGAGCGGGCCGAAGGGCGCCGACAACGTCGACCCCTGGCGGATCATCACCGACTCCCTGCGCTGGACACCATGACCGCCGTCCTCGAGGCCCGCTCGCTGTATCGCTTCTACCACGCGGGCGACGACGAGACGCTTGCGCTGCAAGGGGTCTCGCTGACGGTCGATCGCGGCGAGGTCGTCGCCGTGACCGGCCCGTCCGGGTCCGGCAAATCGACGTTGCTCAACGTCCTCGCCGGGCTCGACGAGCCTGACGGCGGCGAGGTCCGGATCGACGGCAAGCGACTCTCACGCCGGCCCGAGGAGGACCGCGCGCGGCTCCGCGGGCGCATGCTCGGGATCCTCTACCAGCAGGCCAACCTCGTCGGCCACCTGTCCGTCGAGGCCAACGTGGGGCTCGCTCAGCGGCTCGCGCGCAGCACCTCCCCGGCCTCGCGGCGTGCCGTGCTCGAGCAGTGCGCGATCGGCAAGCGCGCGCACGCCCGGCCGACCCAGCTCTCCGGGGGTGAGCTCGTGCGCGCGGGACTCGCCGTGGCGCTCGCCAACGACCCCGCGGTGCTGCTCGCTGACGAGCCCACCGGTGAGCTCGACGAGGACACCGCGGCCACGGTGCTGGCGCTGCTGCACGATCGCGCGTACGCCGGCGCGGCGGTCGTGATCGTCACGCACGCCGCCGATGTCGCCGCCGTCGCCCACCGCGAGCTGCGACTGCGCGACGGGCGGCTCGA
The DNA here is from genome assembly GCF_000423665.1 of Solirubrobacter soli DSM 22325. Classification (GTDB taxonomy): domain Bacteria; phylum Actinomycetota; class Thermoleophilia; order Solirubrobacterales; family Solirubrobacteraceae; genus Solirubrobacter; species Solirubrobacter soli. The sequence continues at coordinate 4,941 of NZ_AUIK01000053.1, forward strand.
GTCATGACCGCGCTGGCCATCTGCACCGGCGCCGGACGAACCTTCGGGCGTGGGGCGGCGACGGTCGTCGCGCTGCAGCCGACCGACTGTCGCGTGGACGAGCGCGCACGGATCGCGATCAGCGGGCCGTCGGGCTCGGGCAAGTCGACCCTGCTTCACCTGCTCGCGGGCCTCGACGCTCCGACCGTCGGGACCGTCGCGTGGCCCTTGCTCGGCGACCGCAACGCGCTGCGCCCCGGACCCGTCGCCGTCATCTTCCAGGGCCCGAGCCTGCTCCCGGCGCTGACCGTGCGCGAGAACGTCGCGCTCGGGCTCGTGCTGGGCGGAGCCCGCGACGTGGATGCCCGCGGCGCCGCGGACGAGGCACTGGCATCGCTCGGGCTCGACGAGCTCGCGGAGAAGCTGCCCGAGGAGATCTCGGGCGGTCAGGCGCAGCGGGTCGCCGTCGCCCGCGCGCTCGCCGGGCGCCCTCGGCTGATCCTCGCCGACGAACCGACCAGCCAGGTCGACCGCGCCAACGCCACGGCGATCGTCGATGTCCTGCTGTCGGCCACCGCAGACGCCGACGCCGCCCTCGTCGTCGCCACACACGACCAACACGTCGCCGAACGGCTGCACGAACACTGGCACATGCACAGCGGCCGGCTCGAGAGCCAGAGGCCCACATGGTCGCACTGACCTGGTTGGGCGGGCTCCTTCGCCACCGCCCCGGACGCCTGCTCGCAACCGCCGCGGGCGTCGCCGTCGCCGTCGCGCTGATCGCGTCGATCGGCGCGTTCCTGTCGGCGACGACCTCGAAGATGACCACGCGCGCGAGCGCCCGCGTGCCGGTCGACTGGCAGATCGAGGCCCAGCCCGGCGCCGACCCGCGCCGGCTCCTCCGGCAGGTCGAGCGCTTCCCCGGCGTCCGGCGCGCCCTCCCGGTCGGCTACGCCGACACCAGCGGGCTCCAAGCCCGGACCGGCGCGACCGTGCAGAGCACCGGCCCGGGCAAGGTGCTCGGACTCCCGAACGGCTACACGCAGGCGTTCCCCGGCGCGCTGCGCACCCTCTCGGGCAGTGACACCGGCGTGCTGCTCGCGCAGCAGACCGCCGCGAACCTCCACGCCCGCCCGGGCGACACCGTGACGATCGGAGGCGCCCGCGGAACCGCGCGGGTCACCGTCGACGGGATCGTCGACCTCCCCGCCGC
>NZ_AUIK01000054.1 GCF_000423665.1 Solirubrobacter soli DSM 22325
CCGCACCCCGAGCGAGGTCGCCCAGACCTGGAAAGATCACGACGACCACCTAACCCCCGCGGCCTAACTGACAACACCAACGGGGTCCACGCCAGAAGTCGAGTCTCTCGGCCAGGCTCATGGCGATGGCGGTTGCCGGAAACGCGTCGTCGGGCGTTCGGATCCGTCGCCACATCCAAGCGAGACCGGCGGCGATACCAATCACTGCCCCACCCGCCATCCAGACTGGCGGGGCGACCTCCTTAGCGCGCGCCAACAGTACAGGCGCGGCCCGGCTTGCCCTTGCTCCGCCGGCCCATACCAACCCACCGCTCGTGGCGGCGCCCGCTGCTCCGCTAAGTTCGGCAATCTCCAGGAGTCTGCCTTGCGCCTGGGACACCGTCTTGTCGGGCTCCGGGACGATGAACTTGCGCTGCTCGTAGGGCAACGCAAGAAACTCACTCAGTGGATCGAACTGGGTCATCGCGTCGATCTAAGACACACGCGCGGCAGCGCGGGTTGTTCGCCCGATCCTACGCGAGGCGCGGCCTGCAGGCGCCAGGCACCGGCGAGAGGCCGAGCGACGCGCGGATAGGCATAAGCCCCATTCGCGAGCCCGCGTGGGTCGCCGCCGCGCGGTGTCAATCGACTGCTCGTCGACGCTCTACTTGAGCTCTGCCGTCACCTTGTACCGGGCCGCCCGGGGCTTACCGAAGCTGATCACTCCATGGCCGCGACGCAGGCGCAGCTCGCGAGTGGCCACGATTCGTCCGTTTACGCGGAGATGCACGAGGACGCGCGAATTCGCGCCGGCGTAGGTGACCTTGCATGTGATCTTGGGCTTGCGGGTGTTCCGCGCGATGCGGCAGGTCACCTTCGCGTCGCGTCCGGCCACGCCGCGCGAGCCTGCGGGGCCAGTCGCGCCCGGGGACCCAGCTGGCCCAGAAGCTCCAGCCGGACCGGGGGCGCCCTGCGGTCCTGAAGCGCCATCGCTGCCGTTGGTGCCGGGAGTTCCGGCGGCTCCCGCGGGTCCAGCTGGCCCGGACGGGCCTGCGCTGGTCGTTCCGGTTCCCGTCAGGGCGACGTGGCGATCAGTGCGTCCGCTCTCGTCGCGAATCGACAGCGTGCCGGTGAGCGGTCCAAAGGCCGTTGGTGCGAAGCGCACGGCGATCGCGCATGTCGCTTGCGGTGCCAGCGTTGTTGCCGCGCAGTTATCTGTGCTGACCAGGAACGCGTCGGCGTCGGTTCCACTGATGCTCACAGCGCCGAGGTCGAGCGGGCCGGCGCCGGTGTTGGTGATCACGACCCGTTGGGGGTAGCCAATCGTGCCGACGAGCTGGTCAGGGAACTCCACACTGGTGCGTGAGCTTTGGTACGTCGCGGTCTGTTGGCGCGCGATGGCGAGCGAACTGGCTTGATCGCCGGGCTCGAGCACGGCGACGTCCGCGTGACCATCGCCGTTGAAGTCTTCGGCGAAGGCTTGGGTTCCGAGCAGTCCGCTAGCGATCGTTCGGCGCGCCAGAAACCCACCGCTTCCGTCGCCGGGGTAGTAGCCGGCAATCAGGCTGCCCGGACCCGGCGACACGACGGCCAAGAGGTCTGGCACGCCGTCGTCGTCGATGTCGGCGAGCTCCGAGAGCCCCTGGTCGCGCGGCGTGAACAGGATCGGACGAGCGAACCAGCCAGGCGTAGTTTGCAGCGAGACCGCGGCGCCGCGGTTGCTGGCGGCGATCAGATCGAGCCGGCGGTCACCGTCGACATCGGCGGCGCGTAGCCAGCCGCCCTCTTGGCCGAAGTCGAAGGTCTGCGGGTCTCCAAATCCGCCGATCGTGTCATTGAGCCGAATCGCCAGGCTGCTCCACCCGGTCTGCGTCCCACCCGAGAGGTACGCCAGATCGTCATAACCATCAGCGTTGACGTCCGCCGCGACGAAAGGGCCGCCCGTTGAGACCGTCTGAGCCATGCTCAGACCAGCAGCTGTACCGAGCGCCCGGATGAGGCCGGAAGACGTGCGGGCCACCAAATCTCTGCGTGCATCATCGTTGAGACGCGCGGGCGCAAGGTCGTAGACGGAATAGCCGCCCGGCGCAAGTGTCTGTTGGATGGAATCGAAGGCTCCGGCGGCCGTCTGCAGCTGCCAACGGATCCAACCGTCGTTCCCTGCCGAGACCAGATCACCGCGACCGTCCCCGTTGACGTCCGCAATCACTGCGTCATTGAGCAACGTGGGATAGGCGATCGTCTGAGTGTCGAAGGCGTTCGCGACGCTGCGCCCAACAACGAGGGAACTCTTGCCGCCTGAGGCGAACTGGATCGAGACGAAGTCCGGCCGCCCGTCAATGTCGAGCTGGCCGAAGCGAAGCGAGTTCGCATTGGCCGGCAGCGAAACGCGTTGCAGCGAAGAAAAGGCAGGCGGCGACCACGCCAGCGCAGCAGGAGCCGACGACCACGCGGCCAGACCAAGCGCCGCCGCAACCCATGCTGATCTCAAGACACCCTTTCGCTTCCTCCGTGACTGCGCGATCGTAATCGGCCTCCAGTCCCGCTCGGCTAGTCATTCGCATAGCCGTGCACGGCTGCCCGGGCGCGGAAGTCTTCATCCGTGCGGCAAACGCGGCTTTGCATAACCCGCCTTCACGCGCATCATTGTCGTGAGGCCCACGGACGCCCCGCCCCGCAGTGAGCGGCGTAACTAAAGCCTCAGTCTGTTCCGGGACTTGCCGGGTCCTTGCCTAGCAGGTCCATCACGGCGTGCGTGACTTCAGCGCCAAGTGTGCCCGTCAGCGTCGCCGTCATGCGCTGTTGTCCAACTTCGTCTCGTATCTGAGTCAGCCGGGTCCGGACCCCGGCTGGCGCTTCAATGTCAGCCGATACGAACATGGCCACGAGTCTCGCAATCTCCACCATCTCAGCGTCCACGTCGCCGCGAGCTTGTGCGAGCATTCCGAGCTGGTGATAGCCGGTGGCGATCCTGGCCGGGTTGCCGAGCCGCTCGTTGATTTCGAGTGAGCGGCGGTAGAGCGTTTCGGCCTCGGCCAGGTCTCCGCGAGCCTGCGCGAGGATCCCGAGCTGG
>NZ_AUIK01000055.1 GCF_000423665.1 Solirubrobacter soli DSM 22325
TGGCTTGAGGCAGAATCGAGAAAGTCCGCTCTTACAAAGAGTGCTTTGGTCAATGTCGCTATACGTGAATACATCAAGCAATCAACTACTGTCGATAACATGCCGGAAATGATGAAAATGATGTCTCAACTTCAGGAGTACGTTGATCCTGAGAAGCAGCACAAAATAAATGAATAAGCAGCATGCCAGCGAGAAGGAGAGCGAAGCGGTCCATTTACGCGGAGATACCCCCTCTGATAGGCTGACCCGTAGCGTAGCGAAGGGATGTAGGCAAGGTGCTTTTTCTTGCCTGCAAAGCCTGGGGTGTCAGAGGGGGTAGAGGCTCCGTGTCAATGGCGACTGGAAGCGGTGTGCAAACCACTTCCCTTAATTAACTTGATTTAGATTCAACATTACAGAAAAACGCTCAACAGAGGGGGTTCATGCCTTGCACAAAATGTCTCAAAGTCATGTAGATATAAAAGATGATGCTATCGTCAAAGTGAAGCATATGAACCACGTCATAGATGTTTCTCACTCTAGCCGGAGAAATTCAAAGGTTCATACTCAGAAGATAAATTCAGATGAGTATGTTGATATTTCCACTGGTGAAATCAAGGAGTATGCTCATACTGATAACAGAGGTCAAAACTACAATTCATTAAGGAAAACTTTCAATCGTCTAAGGGATCTGATCAATAATAACTTTGTAGGTGACCCTAATGAGTTACATATCACTTTGACATACAAAGAGAACCAGACAGATACCACACGTTTATACAATGACTTTCAAAGGATGATTGATAAGCTCAGGTATAAATATAAGGGAATCACAACAATTGATTATCTGAACGTTATAGAGCCACAAAAAAGAGGTGCCTGGCATTGTCATCTTCTACTGAGGTTCAATGACGTATCGAACATTTATGTATCAAATTCTGATGTGGCCAGTATGTGGGGGAAAGGATATGTCAGAGTTCAAGCGTTAAAGAATATAGACAACATAGGAGCCTACCTTTCAGCATATTTAACAGATGTTGAATTGACTGAAGAAACTTATGTTGATTGCGTTGGCGATCATACTGAGATTATAGATAAACAGGTGTCCGGTGAGGATAAAAAATATATAAAAGGGGGAAGGCTTGCGATGTATCCCCCAGGTCTGAATATATACAGAAAATCAAAGGGGATATCTCCACCTGTTGTAGAGGAAATGACTTATAAAAAGGCAAAAGAAAAAGCCGGTGCTGGAACACCGACTTACCAGAAATCTATCACCTTGAACGATGATGATTTCTCCGTAACTCATCAATACGTTCAGTTTAACACACGGCGTTAATTACGGTACACCGTGACTGTACACCATGATGTATTTATACTAGGACGTTGGTTCTATAAGGTGCAAGGGGGGACCCGGTACGGGGGGTTCCCTCGCACACTTAGAGCCAGCGTCCTTTTCTATTTACGCACACAAAAAACATCAAAAGTATGTTATAATGATGTTACAACTTCATAGTGAAGAGGTCATGCCCGGCCTCTTCTATTTTTTATACAAAATATTGGGAGTGATCTCATGACTGAGAAAGAGAGAGAGCCTGTCAGGATCAATGTTAAAATTTCTGCTGATTCCAACGATTGGCTTGAGGCAGAATCGAGAAAGTCCGCTCTTACAAAGAGTGCTTTGGTCAATGTCGCTATACGTGAATACATCAAGCAATCAACTACTGTCGA
>NZ_AUIK01000056.1 GCF_000423665.1 Solirubrobacter soli DSM 22325
GTCCAGACCGCGGAAGGCGCCCTCACCGAGGTGCACTCGATGCTGCAGCGCGTGCGTGACCTGAAGGTGCAGTACAACAACGGCACCAACAGCTCCGACGACAAGGACGCGATCGCCGCCGAGGTCACGCAGATCGCGCAGGAGATCGGCAACATCACGACCCAGACGAAGTTCAACGGCACGGCCGTCTTCGGCTCGTCGGGCTTCACCTTCCAGGTGGGCGCCAATGACGGCGAGTCGATCACGACCACGGCGGCGAACTTCGCCAGCGGCATCGGGACGGCCGGCAACGGCGGCCTGTCGCAGATCACCTCGCTCGCCAGCCTCTCGGGCACCAAGACGGCGCTCGACTCGGGCGGCGCGCTCGGCGGCCTCTCGACGATCGACAACGCGATCAAGAACGTGTCGACGGCTCGCGCCAACTTCGGCGCGGTCCAGAACCGCCTCGAGCACCGTCTGAACAACCTGGCGACCTACCAGGAGAACCTGACGGCGTCGGAGAGCCGGATCCGCGACGTGGACATGGCCGCGGAGATGACCAAGTTCACGAAGTTGAACATCCTCCAGCAGGCCGGCACGAGCATGCTCGCGCAGGCCAACCAGGCGCCGCAGGGCGTCCTCTCGCTGCTGCGCTGAGCAGCTGTCTGAAAGACCACCGTAGTACTCAAGATCGGCCCTCCGGGGCCGATCTTCCAGTTCGAGGCGACAAGGAGTCGCTTCGTTCGCCCAACCACCCGATCAACAAGGAGTGTTGAATCATGGGCCTTCGTATCCAGAACAACGTCGAGGCGTTCAACACGCACCGGCAGCTGACCACGACCTCCACCGCGGCTGCGAAGTCGATGGAGAAGCTCTCGTCCGGCTATCGCATCAACCGTGCCGCCGACGACGCTGCCGGCCTCGCCATCTCCGAGAAGATGCGCGGCCAGATCGGCGGCCTCGCCCAGGCGCAGCGCAACGCGCAGGACGGCATCTCGCTCGTTCAGACCGCTGAAGGCGCGCTGACCGAGGTGCACTCGATGCTGCAGCGCGTGCGTGACCTGAAGGTGCAGTACAACAACGGCACCAACAGCTCGGACGACAAGGACGCCATCGCGGCCGAGGTCGCCCAGATCGGCCAGGAAGTCAAGAGCATCGTCACCGACACGAAGTTCAACGGGACCGCCGTCTTCGGCGCGGTCACGTTCGCCTTCCAGGTCGGCGCCAACGACTCCGAGACGATCACCACCACGGCGGCGAACTTCTCGGGCAACATGGGCGTGTCGGTCTCCGCCGGCCTCGCCGAGCTGACCGCGATCACGAGCGCCTCCGGCGCCGCCGCGGCGCTGAGCTCGGGCGGCCTGTCGACGATCTCGAACATCGACAACGCCATCAAGACGGTCTCCAAGGCCCGCGCGGACTTCGGCGCGGTCCAGAACCGCCTCGAGCATCGCCTGAACAACCTGGCGACCTACCAGGAGAACCTCACCGCTTCCGAGTCGCGGATCCGCGACGTGGACATGGCG
>NZ_AUIK01000057.1 GCF_000423665.1 Solirubrobacter soli DSM 22325
CGCACCGGACGAACCGCGCGGCGCCGCGGGCGCGAGCGCGCCCGACGAACCGCGCCGCGGGCCCGGCGAGAGCGCGGACGGGTCACGCGGCGCTGTCGGCGCGGGCGGGGCCGCGGGGACGTCCCTCACGGCGGCGTCCGGGGTGGGGGTGGCCAGGATTTCTTGACTCAGAGGACGGTTTTCCTGGCCACCCCCCAGGGCCGGCGGTCTGGGTGGGCGTTTGCGGTGGCGGGGGCGCGGCGGCTCGGCCGGGCGCGGTGGGGCCGACCAGCCGGCGGAGGGCGGGTCAGGCGGTGGCGCGATGAACCAGTTGCGGACGCTCATCGGCCCGCGTGCGCTTCGGCGGTGGCGGCGAGGCGGTCGGCCAGGCCCGGGATCGGCACCGCGAGGGCGGGTTTGACGCGCACGCGGACGGTGCGGCCCGAGACCGTGACCGTCGCCCGCTTGCGCGCGGTCTCGCCGAGGGCGTCGCGCGCGGCGTCGCGCGGGTCGTCGGCGCCGCCCTGGAGAAGCACGAGCGCGCCCGCCTCCGCCGCCTCGCCCGCCTGTTCGCCCGCCGTGTGCGACGCGATCACCGTCATCGCGACGAGCGCGACCAACCCGATGAGCGGGAGCAGGCCGAGCAACTCGACCGACGCCTGTCCACGCGCGCCGGTCATCCGCTCTGGGGCCGGAAGTGGGACGTGGCGGAGACGCGCCCGAGCCGGATCGACGGAATCACGGTCGGAACGCGCACCGAGACCTCGACGTCGCCGTCGTCGCCGGCTTCGACGCGAAGCCCGCGCTCGAGGCCTGGCGGGAGATGCGCCCGCGCGGCCGCAGACGCATCAGCGCCGAGCGAGTTGGCCCGCGCGGCAGCCCGCGCCGCGACCCGCGCGTCCCAGATCGCCTGCCCCGCGAGCACCGCCTGATAGCCCGCGGCGAGGACCACGAGGATCACCGGGAGCAGCACCACGAGCTCGACCGACGCCTGCCCGCGAGCAGAGACGACGCGAACCGAGCGCCCGTGACTGGTGAGGTCGCTCAGCTGCCGGTGAGGACGGCTAGTGACCTCACCCGTGACCTGCTCCGCGCCGCCGCCACGCGAGACGACACCGCGAGACATCCGGGGACTTCGGCCGGCGGCCGGGCGAGATGCGCGGCGTGACCTCGCGGCGCGGAGCGGGGCTGAGGTGCACGGCGCCGTGACGGCGGGGGGCCGCGATGCCGTGAGGCTTGACGCGGTGGCGTGAAGGCGCGATGGGACGGCGGGCGTGGGCATCGCCGGGAGCCTCGCCGCGCTCGCTGAACGGATCTAGACCGCTTTGTAACAAAAGTGTGCCAAAAGGCGCACGAAAGAGACACAGCCGTGTGTGGGCGCGTCGCGAGGGGGCGCGGCGAGGCGACGCCGCGGCGAGGCGACAGCGCGGCGAGGCGGCGCAGCGCGACGGGGGGCGGCGCGACGCGAGGCGGCGCAGCACGGCCGGGGGGCGGCGCGACGCGAGGCGGCGCAGCACGG
>NZ_AUIK01000058.1 GCF_000423665.1 Solirubrobacter soli DSM 22325
TCCAGAACCGCCTCGAGCATCGCCTGAACAACCTGGCGACCTACCAGGAGAACCTGACCGCCTCCGAGTCGCGGATCCGCGACGTGGACATGGCGGCGGAGATGACGAAGTTCACGAAGTTGAACATCCTCCAGCAGGCCGGCACGTCGATGCTGGCTCAGGCCAACCAGGCGCCGCAGGGCGTCCTCTCGCTGCTGCGCTAAGTCGCTCGTCGAGTTCTCATGTAGTGCCTAAAGATCGGTCCCTCGGGGCCGATCTTTTCGTTTGAGGCGACATGGAGTCTCCTCGCCAGCCCGTATGAATTCGATCAACAAGGAGTGTTAGATCATGGGCCTTCGCATCCAGAACAACGTCGAGGCGTTCAACACCCACCGGCAGCTGAACACCACGAGCACGGCTGCGGCCAAGTCCATGGAGAAGCTCTCCTCTGGCTACCGCATCAACCGTGCCGCGGACGACGCCGCGGGCCTCGCCATCTCCGAGAAGATGCGCGGTCAGATCGGTGGCCTCGCCGTCGCCCAGCGCAACGCGCAGGACGGCATCTCGCTCGTCCAGACCGCAGAAGGTGCCCTCACCGAGGTGCACTCGATGCTGCAGCGCGTGCGTGACCTGAAGGTGCAGTATCAGAACGGCACCAACAGCTCTGACGACAAGGGCGCCATCGCTGCCGAGGTGTCGCAGATCTCGCAGGAGATCAATGACATCGTCACGCAGACCAAGTTCAACGGGACCGCCGTGTTCAACACGACCAGCGGCTTCTCGTTCCAGGTCGGCGCGAACGATTCCGAGACCGTCTCGACGACGGCCGCGCAGTTCAGCGGCACGATCGCCAGCGGCGGCCTCAGCGGCATCACGAACATCACGAGCGCGTCCGGCGCGTCCGCGGCGCTCGAGTCCGGTGGCGCGCTGGCGAACATCTCGAGCATCGACGACGCGATCAAGAACGTCTCCAAGGTCCGTGCGGACTTCGGCGCCGTTCAGAATCGCCTCGAGCATCGCCTGAACAACCTGGCGACCTACCAGGAGAACCTCACCGCTTCCGAGTCGCGGATCCGCGACGTGGACATGGCGGC
>NZ_AUIK01000059.1 GCF_000423665.1 Solirubrobacter soli DSM 22325
TCCAGAACCGCCTCGAGCATCGCCTGAACAACCTGGCGACCTACCAGGAGAACCTGACCGCCTCCGAGTCGCGGATCCGCGACGTGGACATGGCGAAGGAGATGACCACCTTCACCAAGCTCAACATCCTGCAGCAGGCCGGCACGAGCATGCTCGCGCAGGCCAACCAGGCGCCGCAGGGCGTCCTCTCGCTGCTGAAGGGCTAAACGCACAACGGACTCAAGATCGGTCCTTCGGGGCCGATCTTGCTGTCTGAGACGACACGGAGTCGCCTCGCCGCACCGCCCAATTCCTCGATCAACAAGGAGTGTTGAATCATGGGCCTTCGTATCCAGAACAACGTCGAGGCGTTCAACACGCATCGGCAGCTGACCACCACGTCGACGCAGGCGGCGAAGTCGATGGAGAAGCTCTCCTCCGGCTATCGCATCAACCGCGCGGCCGACGACGCCGCCGGTCTCGCGATCTCCGAGAAGATGCGCGGCCAGATCGGCGGTCTCGCCCAGGCCCAGCGCAACGCCCAGGACGGCATCTCGCTCGTCCAGACGGCGGAAGGTGCCCTCAACGAGGTGCACTCCATGCTCCAGCGCGTCCGTGACCTGAAGGTGCAGTTCGAGAACGGCACCAACAGCTCGGACGACCAGGACGCCATCGCCGCCGAGGTCTTCCAGATCGGCAAGGAGATCGGCGACATCACGACGCAGACCAAGTTCAACGGCAACGCGCTGTTCGATGGCAGCACGTTCGCGTTCCAGGTCGGCGCCAACGACTCCGAGACGATCACCACGTCGGCCACCACGCTGAGCGCGTCGATCGGCTCCGCCGGCACGGGCGGCGTGTCCGACCTCACCGGCCTCTCGAGCGCCGCCGCCGTCAAGACCGCGCTCGACACCGGCGTGCTGGCGAACATCTCCACGATCGACAACGCGATCAAGAACATCTCGACGGCGCGCGCCAACTACGGCGCGATCCAGAACCGCCTCGAGCATCGCCTGAACAACCTGGCGACCTACCAGGAGAACCTCACCGCTTCCGAGTCGCG